>NZ_CP150234.1:0-4800000 GCF_037974275.1 Paenibacillus sp. FSL R5-0519 | reverse complement strand
TGTGTGCTGCCTGTGGCTATTGCCATCATATTTAGACAACTGGATTTTTCATGGATACAAGCTACTATTGCTGCGCTGCTTTGCAGTATTTTTGCCAATGGTATGACCTACATACGAACCAAAAGGAAAATTAAGAAATTGGCACGTGAGAGCAAAGGCATACTGGGTGGTCATCAACTTGAAATTACAGAGCAGGAGATTCGCTGGAGCAACGATATGACTTCAGGTGTAACGCAGTGGAAAGGTTTGGAAAGCTTCAATGAGACAAAACAATATTTCTTTATTTTCATTAATAAGGCAAGTGCACATGTGATTCCGAAACGATCTTTTGAAACGGAGGCGGAAGCAGTTCGGTTTGCAGAACAGGTCAGAACATATATGAAAACTGCTCAGCATAATACATAACGGAGGTTTATTTGCATGGTTTTGTTGGAAGTAGCATTGATTGTTGTAACAGCTTTATTGTTAGGGATTGGTGCAAAAAGCAAAAGGAAACTATTGCTTAAATGGGGGATAGCCAGTTTTATTTTATTGCTCGGACTTGTTATTTTTTCATTCATCACGGGATTCATAGATGGAGTGTCCGATGGATGGTCAGCAAGATGAGTATTTAGAAAACAAAAATATACGTATGAGAAGCTTCAGGAATAGAGGGATTATGGACATTACATTTATTCGTCATGGTCACGGTGAACACTTGGTAGATTACCCTTATCAATTAAATGGCCTGCATCCTGGTCTCACTGAATTGGGAAAACGTCAGGTTATAGCGTTACGTAAACAAGTGGTTGTTGCACCTGAAGACGTCATTTTGGTTAGTCCAACCAAACGTACGATTGAAACGGCACTCCTTTTAGCTGAAAATATCAATCTTACGTTCAGCCCGCTGGTTGGCCCAAGAATGTTTCCTCAGAATCCGGATTTTGTTGCTTATGTCTGCGATCAGACCTATTCCAAGGAAGAACTCAGCCATAAGTATCCTGGCATAAGAATGCTTGATTTGGGGCTGGATTGTTGGAAGGAAAGCATTAATCAGATGGATGCATATCGATTCAAGATATTAGCTGAACAGCTTCTGGAGTGGTGCAGGAAACAGAGGGGCAACACGTTTATCATTTCCCACGATGGCACGATTACAAGCTACAGGATGTTGCTTGGAGAAATAGGATTAACCAGAAGTGATTTTCTTGGTGAAGCAGGTCAGTACACAATGAGGAACGTTTAACGAGTCAAGGAGATCCGGTCATGACTTATTTTCCTAATATAGAGACTGAACGATTGCACCTTCGGGAGTTAACCATTGCGGACCGAAAGGTTGTGTATGAACATTTTGCTAAACCGGAAGTGCCCGATTTATGGAGAAGCAATCTGCTGTATAAGCGACTATAACTGTACTTAGGGAGGATATTCAATGAAGTTATCGGATTATGAATATTTAACTTTGGCTATGGAAGAAGCAGAGCAATCACTGATTGAAGGAACGTATCCGATTGGTGCGATAATCGTTGATGTAGATGGGAATGTCGTGAGTAAAGGCAGGAACCGGGTCTACTCTGCTTGTGATCCCACCGCACATGCTGAAGTGGATGCCATTCGTCGGGCTGGACAACATTTGCTGGATGTGGAGAAGAAGAGATACACGAAGAACGATCTGACACTCTATACTACCTGTGAACCTTGTCCTATGTGTACCTGTACCATACTAATGTCGGGTATTAAAAAGATTGTATGGGCAGCGGATGATGAAGAGTACGGAGGGCTTCGACGTTTCAAGGAAGGGCCTCATTTTATCCATATGTTTGACACGTTATCCTGTGTTGCAGCACCATACCTTGATCTGGAAAATAAACAGAGAGCTTTGCTCGCCAAATGGAATATTGGTAGAGGGGTACTTAATACAGAGTGGGAGATTCCCAAACAATGAAATCTGTTCCGTTCTCTATCCTGTTATCCAGTGTCGTTTTGGGTATCTGCTTTATCATTGGCTGTATAATTTTAACCACTCATGAGAGAAATAGTGAACTCACTCAGGCAGTAGAGCAAGTAGTACCAAACGATAAAGTATTATTGACGATGCAAGAAACTGCCGAGTATCTGAGTATGACTGAAGAACAGGTGATGAGTATTATTAAGGCTGAGCAAGGGAGTTTCAAGGTGGCAGGTTTCTTTGATGGGAGAATGTTTCCGTTCATTAAGGTTCAGGATCAATTTTTTGTGAGTAGAGTTGAGTTGGACTTGTGGGTTCAAGAAGCATCTGCAAGCCACAGAAGATATATTAACGGGCTGATGCAGTAGTCTATGGGAATGGTGGCATAATCCTAAGGAGATGAATTCACATGGAATTCGTGGGACAGAAAATTAAAATAACTACAGTTACAGAACAAGACCTCAACTTCATAGGTCAACTTGAATGTGACACAAGCGTATGGAGCTTCGAGGAAACTGTTGAAACAGATGAGGAAAAGGTCCGTGAGAAATATCGCAGCCATTTTGCTGTCGCAGATGAGAAACCGTATGCTTATGATTTCGTTATACGGCGCGTGAATGATCCAGAGGATACATCCATTGGTATTGTTCAGATGTGGAGTTACGTGGATCACCGAAAAAGCTGGGAACTTGGATTCGCTGTACTTTCGGAATACGCAGGTAGAGGATACGGGAGTGAAGCTACCCGACTTTTGCTACATTTTGCATTTCAAGAGTTACAAGCTCATAAGGTTGTCGGCATGTGTAATTCACAAAACGTCCGCTCAGCAGCACTGATGCAGCATGTGGGTATGACACGGGAGGCCGTCTTCCAGGAAGAACTATGGTGGAACAAACAGTGGACAGACCAGTATTTTTTCTCGATTTTGGATAGAGAGTTTAAGCCAGTCTAATAGATACGGGAGGAAATCAGATGACTAGTTTGGTTCTGCTAAGTGATTTGGTGTTCGAATCTAACGATACATTGGATCAGAGAATACGAAGCTTATTCCACAGTGAACAGCCTTCCATCGGCTATATACCTTCATGTTCCGACGCGGAGCGAAGTTATTTTGAGCACACTAGACGTTACTATAACCAAATAGGAATAGATAACATTCAATATTATGATCTTGATCTGCAGTACGAGGAGAACACATTTGGCTCTATTTTAGAGTGTGATGCAATTCATCTATCCGGCGGAAATACGTTTTATTTTCTAAGTCTATTACAGAAGAGAAATGTGCTAGGTTTGCTGCGTTCCTATGTGAAGAGTGGTGGCATGCTGATTGGGGTCAGCGCAGGTAGTATTCTGACTACGCCTACGATCGAGATCGCTGGGCATGGGGAAGATGCAGATGAGAACGAAGTGGGTTTGAAAGATATGAAAGCACTGGGGCTTGTTGATTTTGAATTTGCACCGCACTGGGATGGTTCGGAAGACACCCTGGATTCATTAAGAGAGTATACCCGTGTTAATCGTACGGCGGTTTATGCGTGCCAAGATGGTGGCGGGCTTGTAATTGATGGTACAAGCGTAGAGTTATATGGAAATGTGTGTCTCGTAGATTACAGAGAAAGTGGGTCAAGTGATGAGTAATATTAAGGTCTATCATTATGATGCTTTCTCCACAGTTCCTGGTCAAGGTAACCCGGCAGGAGTGGTCTTTGATGCTGATCATTTCAGTGAGGCGGAGATGCAGCAGATCGCTTATCAAGTTGGTTTTAATGAGACGGTATTTGTGTTGAAATCTGAAGTAGTTGACGTCCGATTACGTTATTTTACGCCGGGCCATGAGATTAATCTGTGTGGACATGCCACAATGGCATCCCTGTATGGATTAAAGACGCGTGGTATGCTGGGTGACCGAGAGTTAATCACGATTGAAACCAATGTAGGCATACTACCTATTCGATTTGAGCGAAATGATAACATCATTTACATGGAGATGAAACAGGATCATCCGCAGTTTATACCGTTCCAGGGGGATATCGAGAAGCTGGTAAGCGCCATAAACCTCACTCTGGATGATGTGGACCATTCTAAGCCAATCGTTTATGGGAGTACGGGAACATGGACGTTATTGATTCCCATTCGTGATTTGAACTCTTTTATGAAAATGAAACCGGATTCTTCCCTGTTCCCAGGAATTTTAATTGAGAATCCCAAAGCTTCCTTACATCCCTTTTGTTTCGAAACTCGTGATTCCGATGCGTTGATGCATGCCAGACATTTCTCTTCACCTTACTCAGGTACGACGGAAGATCCAGTGACTGGAACAGCCTCCGGGGTGATGGGTGCTTATTATTTAACCTATGTGAAACCGGAGATCGATGAGGTACAGTTTGTGGTAGAGCAGGGGCATGAGATTGGAAGAGATGGAAAGGTTCAAGTGAGCGTAATTCGGGATGGAGAGGATATGGATGTCAGAATGAAGGGGACAGCTGTTTTTGTGCGTGAACTGAACGTTGAATTGGATACCTGATCTATACATAAGGGAGTTGCTTCTGTTGAATGAAAAGACGGTTTTAGATAGCGTTACTCGTGTCTTGAAAGAAGAATTAACGGATGCCTTGGTGGGAATCTATCTACACGGCTCTATGGCCATGGGATGCTTTCATCCGAATCAGAGTGATATCGATATATTGGTCGTTAGCCGGGAACAGCGATCTGCCGACACCTATCGAAGGATTGCACAAAAGTTAATGCAGATTGAAGATGAGATGCGCATTACGAAAGGGTTTGAACTCAGTATCGTACTGGAATCTATAGTTGTTGCTATGCCTTACCCTACACCTTTCGAATTTCATTATTCTGCTTATCACCGGGAGAAATATCGGACGGATGAGCAATATCTATGTGGTGGATATGAAGATCCAGATCTGGTAGCACATATGGCGGTCATCTATGATCGAGGTATTGTGCTGGATGGTACACCCATTAAGGATCTGTTCCAACCGGAAAATCGTGAACATATGATTGCTTCAATTACATCGGACGCGAGTTCAGCTTTGGAAGAAATTGTGGACAACCCAGTCTACTATGTACTGAGTCTGTGCCGTGTTCTTTTATACGTGAGAGATTCAGTCATTCACTCCAAACGAGAAGCAGGAGAATGGGCGCTCACAGAGCTTCCCTCTAAATACAAGGGTGTCATCTCACAATGCCTTGCGAAGTACAATGGTAATTTGGAAAATGTGAATGTGAGTGAATCCGTACTTCTGGAGTATGCGGAATATATGTTGAATCAGATCCAAGTGAAGGGAGATTAACATTGCCTATATCGGTAAAGGATATCTGCTTGATGATGAAGAGACGAAAATCTATGAATATCAGATTCAATTACTGACATGAAGGAGGATGTGCTATGAGTGAATTATTACAGGATCAGATTCAATTTCTCATTGAGATTGATAAATTGAAAACGATTGAACGAAAGACGAGAATTATGCATGGTGATAGACTTGAAAATGATGCAGAGCATTCATGGCATCTGGCGATGATGGCTTTGGTTTTACAGAGTCATGCCAACACGGATGTGGATATGCTCAAAGTCATTAAGATGCTTCTCGTTCATGATCTGGTTGAGATCGATGCCGGCGATACTTTTGCCTACGATACGGTGGGGAATACGGATAAATATGATCGTGAACTCAAAGCGGCTCATCGGCTGTTTGGTATGTTGCCTAAGGAACAGGCTGAAGAACTGCTCCAGCTGTGGTTGGAGTTTGAGGCAAAACAGACGCCTGAAGCGCAATATGCCTCCTCTCTCGATCGGTTGCAGCCGATTATCCATAATCATCAGAATGAGGGAGATACGTGGCAGAAATATAACATTACAAGTGAACAGGTGTTAAACAGAAACCGTGAGATTGCGAACGGTTCCGAGACATTGTGGGAATATGCGCAGCAGCTTATTCAGACCTCCGTGGATCAGGAAATCTTGAGAAAAACATAGAAATACGTTTTAACGTATGCATTTCGAAGATGGAGGGCATGTAATGACGCAGGATTTCTATTGTGATGAGGTGTTAAGTGGTAAAACGCAAGTCAAAGTTGTGATGGAAACCAATAACGTTATGGCTTATCACCACACTCGGCCATACTACAAGCATCACATTGTTGTAATTCCCAAGATACATATTCAGTCCTTCAGTTCAGAAGAGGAAGAGAATAATGATGAGCTGCTCTTAGAAATGATGCAAGTCATTAAAAAGGTAGCTGCTGGCATGTTAGCTCAGACAGGCTCATCAAAGATTGTAACTAACCTGGGCAGCTATCAAGATTCAAAGCATCAGCATTGGCATATAGTCAGTGGTGAACGAACTTAGGAAACGGTAGACCGGATTATAAATCTTCCACCTTTCATAAAGAGACGTGGAAGTTTTTTTATTTTTCAGCCACTAAAGATTTTCGCGGTCCTTATGTATACCCATAAGAATAACTGAGGAAAAATATGCTAGAATAGGGAGTGATATTTTAAAAGGTTTATTAGGAGGAATAATAATAATGATGGTTGGTTCTATAGTTACGATATTTGCAATGTTGATTAATGTGCTGTTATACGGACTGGGTGTGTATGCGCTTATCCTGTTTATTAAGCTGGCCCGGCGTGGGATTCAGGCACTGGATATCTACCTGTATGAGAAACGCGGAGAGCGGTTCTAAAATTCACCAGATCACATTCGAACAGGATTATCATTTTTCTCTCAGTGTTTTATCTTTACTAATCTAGTATGATTAACGCATCATTCCAGTAAAGAGAGGTTCATGACATGGATGCTTTTCTAGAACAAATTAACAAGTTAAACGAACTTCAGAAAGACTTGGTTAGTATACATCCTTTATTTGCAGAACATTATCCAGTGGTTGTAGCCTATGAAGCTTTATTATATATCTATGATTATTCGTCCAAAACGCAGCAATACGAGTGGGTAAAGACGGTGCCGGACGATTTATATATTCCTGATGAATGTCTTGCCGCAATGCCGGTGCATCATATGGATGAACGAATGTGTGCGATCGTAACGGATGCAGCGTTCAAAGATCTGGAGCAGAAAGTTTATCTGTTCCACGAATATGTTCATTGTTATGTATATGAGAAATATGATGAGCGGATCGTGAACCGTCTTCAGATTAAACATAAAATGACGCAATTGAAGCGTGTGAAATGGGAACTGGACTATGAGTTTCCGTATGAAGATGAAATCGTTGTGGAGCGGATTAACTCATTGTTGTCTGCTTTGAAGAGTAAAGACCTGACACAACTACACACAGCTAGAAAGGCGTTGTTTAGCTCATTAAATAAAGAGCAAGCCGAGTACTGGAGCTGGTTGGAGTGGAACGAAGGTTACGCGCGTTATATTGAGAATCTGATTCGGGCAAAATTTGGACAGGAAAGCAATCATTTTGGAGATACAGCTCCGTTTAATCGTCTAGTATTCTATGAGTGTGGGTCGGAATACATTAGTCTGCTTGTGAAGGAGCACCCGAAGTACCATACGGATCTGGAGCAGCTGTTTGACCGAATGCAATTGGAGAGAACACAGGGTTAATTACGCAATTACGATGAAAAAGGACTAGCATAACGGAGTCTCACTATTTAAGTGATCTGTACGTTGCAGCAGTAGGTTATATCATTTTTTCTAAGTATAGTAGAATACTTCCCGATAAAAGGAGATTAACTCTATGCCGTTACCTATGGTTCATCTCAATATTGCTAATCTGATTGCAGACTCGCTGCAAATGCAGACTGATCGAGGTTCATTCTATCTGGGGAACATCGCCCCGGATTCCATACATATGCGCGAAGGTACAACCAGAGAGGATAAGGAATACACCCATTTTAACCCGAAAGATAATGGAGATTACGTTGGTGAACTGAAGGAACTCTATTCATTCTATATGCAACAACTTACCGATGAAGGATGGAAGTGGTTTGTGCGAGGATACATTATGCATGTGCTGACAGACTATTACTGGTTCCGGAGTGTGCATCCTGAATTCGTCGAGCGGGTCAACAAGGAAGATCAACATACAGGCATTAGTAGGTCCAAGGAAGAACTTTCACGTTTATATTATCAGGAGACGGACCAGATCGATTTCAATCTCTATCAAGGTTCAATTTGGAGCGAAGAGGTATGGCAGATGATCAACTGCTCACCGGGTTATGACATGGCGGATCGTTTAACTGCTGATGAGATTGTACGCTGGCGGGACCATACGTTTTCTTTTCTTAATGGAGAAGAACCGGGAATTACTCCTGAGTTCATTACGGGTGAGAGAGTTCAGGTATTTGTGGAAGAGACGGTAGAGCGACTGACCGCTTTGTTGTCTTCATGGGATCCGGAGTTAGTAACTGGAGATGACTACAGATAGTTTAGTGCAGTTGAGTTATTAGAAACTGTATCTATTACTTCTGTTCATTACTTGTCTATTTATTTAACACGAAGTCAGTGGGGCACGCAGTATGGTGAAATATGTAGGAGTGTTGCTCATATTTGTCATTGCCACGTTCATTGCAGGTTGCAGCAAACCGAATGAATCGAACGTGAAAGAAGGGCTTCCTGTACTGATCATTTTAACGTGTAATCCCAACCATGGCTTGGAACCATGCCAAGATGTTAAGTTTGATCGACCTGACGAGATTCAAATTATGATGGAGGCCATACATAAGGCTGTGCGTTTGCCGGGCATTCTTGATTATGGTACAGAGTACGTCATGAGCATAACAAATGCGGACAGCTCGATAACACGGTATGATTTTTCATTAGGAATGGATCCGAAGATGCAAGGCCTGTTAGTAAACCAGGAAGACTCGCATACCGGATATAGCATTCCTCTTGAGGATGCGAATCAACTAAGAAGACTGATTCAGCGACGTACAGATTAAGAAGATATATGGAACGGAGAAGAACCTGTGGATGACAAAATTACCATTGAACCTATGACACGATTGGATGCAGATGGAGCGTATCAGGTGTTTGAGAGAACCATTCCCGCAGCATTCGAACAGGAGGGAATAGGCTCGCTTCTGGATGATATTCAGGAAGAAATAACACACAAAAAAGCGATGATTCACACGGCATTGCAAGCAAAGGACAACATCAAATCAAGTGTATTTTTCCTCGTCGCCAAGAGGGGAGATGTTATTGTAGGCACAATCTCGTATGGACCTTGTGGTGAGGAGATTCGAGAATGTACAGAGGGCCGACTGAACGATATCGGGGAACTGGGTAGCCTGTACGTAATGCCCGAGGTGCAAGGTCAGGGGATTGGTTCAGCGCTCATAGTCGCACTGGTTAACGAATTGCAGCAGCAGGGAATTCAGCAATTCTGCCTGGATAGCGGCTATCGAGTTGCACAGAAGAAGTGGCAACGCAAATTCGGTGAACCCTATGTGGTGGCAAAGAACTACTGGGGCGAAGGAACAGATCATATGGTATGGCTGTGTAAAGTACAGGATTTTATAGTTAAATGAAATGAACAAAAGAGATGACGACCTGTATGGTACAGGGGTCATCTCTTTTACTGGTTAAGTCCAACTAAATATTTTTAGTAGAACTTGTATGGCCAAATCTTTTGCATCAATCGTGGACTATTCTTCGTACAGTGTATCATGTGTGTCTTCGATGTACTCCAGCAGATCGCCAGGTTGACATTGCAGGGCTTTGCAGAGTGCATTCAAGGTGGTGAAACGAATGGCCTTACCATTTTCATTTTTCAGGATCGAAAGATTGGCTGGAGTAATGCCTACGATTTCAGACAGCCGGTTCAGTGACATCTTCCGCTCTGCCATCATCACATCCAATTTGATACGAATCAACGTTATCGCCTACTTTGCGGTTAGATTGTATTTTTATTTTCCTCTACGGCGTGAACGGCTTTCTTCAGTGCGGAAGCAATGATTAGAAGAACCACTCCGCCCAGTACAAAGTCGATATACGACAGGGAACCCACCATCAGTTGACCATTGGTGATGTCTAGTTTACTCAATGCTTTGGAGAACAGGAGATCGTCGGAATAGGAAAAGAGGGAACCCATCACGATGATGAAGAGGCCAAGTCGAGATAAAATGGCAACATTCTCATACATGAACAAGCTGTTATTCCCCACATGACGAAGAAGGCGATGCATATACCATAGAAACATATGAGCCAGTACTATCATACTCATGTTTGAGAGGAATGAAAGTCCGATAAATCCTGATTCCGTATACAATACCGGGTCCTGATTAAAGGTAATGTACCCATAACTGAATATGGGTTGAAAGGGCCCTAAGCTCTGTGTGAACCCGCTGTCTGGGAACCAAAGATGTGCGACATGATCCATAATAATAAAGAAGGTAACAATAAAAAGTGCATAAAACAAGATCTTACAAATTTTAGATCCAACACTAAACATCCAATTTGATTTCATAATAAACCCCTTTGACAATTAGTTTGAGGAAGGTGTAGTGGCCGCCTCTTAACCTTAATATACGGGGGAGAAATATAAAAATCAATAATTATTTATTGATAAACGATAAAAATATATTGAAATATAGAATTGTTATTGTTAATTTACAGTTAGGAAAAGGAGTGAACATATGTCTATCCAGTGGAACATACCCGAGCAAAGGCTTTCCCCTCATGCGGTGAACTTATGGAGAATCAGCGCCATCATATGGAATGTGATAGGTTTCCTGATCCTTGCCGTACTGTTAATACTCGACTCCATCTATGGATGGAAGACGTGGGTCAGTTGGATCCTGTGGGGGGTTACGGCCATATCCGTGCTCTATGCGGCGTGGGATATTTTCATCCAGCCTGCATGGTTATATAAGCATTGGTACTATGATGTGAATGAGGAGTTTCTGCAAATAAAGCGTGGGGCGCTAACCAAGGTACATCAGATCATCCCCATGGCTAAGATACAATCAGTTACAACAAATCAGGGACCGTTGATGCGAAAATATGGACTCTATTCCGTATCGGTTGGCACGATGGGGTCATCGCATGAAATCCCGGCATTGCCCGAGGAAGTCGCGCTTGCGCTCCGTCATCAGATTGCGTCCTATGCACGGATTAATGAGGTGGATGAATGATTGATATGAAGCGACATCATCCATTAACCATACTGTGGAGTCTGTGGAGACTGGTGAAGAATTCGTTTGCCATCATCCTTTTTTTGTTTGTTTTCCGTCAGGGCTCAGAGTCCAAATGGCTTTTCTATGGAAGGATCGCCTTTTATGCAGGTATCTCCATCGGCATCGTGTCAATCATCTGGAAGTGGTTTACCTCTCGTTATACCGCTGACGATACGGCCTTTCACATCTATAGTGGTGTGTTTAACCGCACCCGAAGAACGATACCATATACCAAAGTGCAAAATGTGAATCGCCACACGACTCTATTTCACCGTCTGTTCAATGTGACATCGATCCGATTTGAGACCGGGATTAAGGGAGAAGATGCTACCTTTCAGTTACATGTTGTTTCACTTTCCGAAGCAGAACAGTTGGAGAAGATTGTGGCGGGTTATATGACAGAAGATGCAGAAGCAGAAACGGTAGAAGCAACAGAGGAACATGAACCGTTGGATGCAGTTAAAGATATGGAAGAGGGAGAGGCGAAATCCCACTCTGTTATAACCGATCAAGCCATGTCTCTGCCTGCAAAAGAGAAACAAGAACGGGTTGTTCATTATCATTCGACGCGGAAGGACATAATCAAAGCGTCGTTTACCTCGCTCAGTTTTCTCGTACTGATTCCGGTTCTGGGCACGCTGTATTCCTGGGTGAAAGATTTCTTCCCCGATGAAGAAGTAACGGAAAGTTTATTGTTAACCTGGCTTAATTCCTGGTGGATTGCCAGTTTGATGATTTTGGTTTTATTGATTATATCTATTGCTCTAGGCATAGTCAGAACCTTCGTAAAATATGGAAATTTTCAGATCACCTCGGATGCCAAGCGGATCTATATCACGAAGGGAATGATGGAGCAAACGTCATTTTCAATCCTGAAAGAACGCGTTCAGGCCGTGAAAATTACACAGTCTCCGATGAAAAGGTTGCTTGGATTAGCGGAAGTAGAACTGACCACTGCGGGTAGTCTGGGGGAATCCGAGCAGGAGGTGAACTCGCTCTATCCTTTCTTGCCTGTGAAGCAAGCTTATATCCTGATTGAGGAGATCCTGCCATCCTATCGGGTTACGCAGGAGATGGAAAAACTTCCACGAATATCACTATGGCTGCGCCTGCTCAAACCAAGCTGGGGGTGGATTGTGATCACAGGTTTATTGTGGAACTTCAAACCATTGGTGCTGGGGCAGAAGCATGCCTGGTGGATGATTTCCGCGATTCTGCTCGTGTGCATTGCAACATGCAGAGTGATGGACTTTTTCCATACCCGATACATGCTGAATCAGAATTTCATTCAACTTCGAACCGGTGCGCTCACTTCAACACTCTTCATCTCCAAACGTGAGAAAGTCATCGAAGTGCAGATTACCCGTAATGTGTTACAGCGTTGGTTCGGTGTAGCTTCCATTCATACCGTAAACCGTGCCAAACCTGTACTGCATCATCGGGCACATGATGTTCCCTTGGATACGGCGGAATCATTTCAATTATGGTACATGGGACGTACCCAAGATGTTCAGACCCGGTAAATCGCAAGAGCAAGTGCAGGAAGACCGCATCAGGTTATTCTGTACTTGCTCTTTTAATAGAGGAGGAAGGATATTTTGTTGAAAGCTGTGTTCTTTGATGTGGATGGCACATTGCTGAGCGAAATAGATCGGAGTTTGTCACCGCGTACAGCAGAGTCGATCCGGGAATTGATTCGTAAAGGTGTTCAAGTCGTACTTGTAACAGGTAGACCCTATAATCTATGCGAAGAATTCAGAAATCTCGGAATCGAGACGATCATTTCGGCTAATGGGGCATTGATCAAAGCAGGTAATGAAGTGATACATAAGTCTGTACTTTCTGCACAGATGGTAAGAGCATTCAGTGAGTTTGCCGAGTTGCAGGGGCACAGTATTTCATATTTTACAGAATCATTTGAGACGAACGGGTTGTGTACAGCAGATGGTCGTGTTACTGATGCCTTAAGAGATACGCTTGGACTCATGGTTTCCCCGGAGAAAATCAACACGTTGGAACAGGACGTATATTGCATCTGCTTATATGCGGATGAAGCGGAGACGGAGAAATTCCAATCCAGATTTCCTTCTTTACGATTCGTGAGATTCCATCCGTATGTAGTGAATGTGCTGGAAGCAAGGGAAGTCAGCAAATCGATAGCCGCAGAGAAAGTCCTCAATTACCTGAAGATATCCAGAGAGGATACAATGGCCTTTGGCGATGGGGAGAATGATGTGGATCTACTCACGTATGCGGGAATCGGAATTGCGATGGGTAATGGCGGAGAACGAATTAAACAAACCGCAGATTATGTTACTCTACGAGCAAGTGAAGATGGCGTCACCCATGCGCTGGAGCAATTCAAGCTCATATGAGGATTCACACATAAAATAAAAGATGAAGGATATCCCAATTGTGGATTTTCATGTAGAATGATATAGCACGTATTAAGTCCTAAAGCATAGGGTGGTTATCGAAGGGTGACTTATGAAAAAGGTTGTTATTGTAATTCTGTCTCTTGTCGTTCTTGTTGGTGTATCCTCTTCCGCTTATGCTCATCCAGGCAGACTGGATAAGAACGGTGGACATAACTGTTCAGCCAAATCCAAGCAAAAGGGTCTGTGCAAGGGTTATCACTATCATAAAAAGAAAAAATAAGCACTGCTTTACATTCTTGAACAGGGGGAAGAGGAATGAATCATATTAAAGCCGTTATTTTTGATTTGGACAATACAATTCTAAACAGAACGATGACTTTTGACGGATTCACGCAACGTTTAATGAACACTTATTTTGGTCACCTTGAGTCAACTGAAGAGATAAGCAAGCGAATTATTGAACTAGACCAGGATGGTTATAAGGACAAACCCCTCCTGTTCAACGAATTGTTGCATGAATTGCCATGGGCAGAGCATCCGCCACATGCAGAACTGATGGAGTTCTACGGCAGAGAGTATGTACGAAGTTCAGTTCTAATGGACCAGGCGCGAGAAGTCGTTCAGCATCTGCGGGGGAAATATCAAACCGGGTTAATTACCAATGGGCAGACTGATATTCAGTATGGGAAAATCGATCAACTCGGTATCCGGGATAACTACGACCATATTATTGTTTCAGAAGAGGCAGGAGTCAAGAAGCCTGATCCACGCATCTTTCAGCTTGCACTTGATCATTTCGGTCTAACCCCAGAGCAGTGCATCTACATTGGCGATCATCCGGTGAACGATATTCAAGGTGCAGCAAGCGTAGGCATGAGCACCATCTGGATGAAGGTCAACCAGCCTTGGCAGGACAGCATCACGATTAGTCCTTTACATACGATTGAACATCTAAGTGAGCTAAAGGAATTGCTGTAGAAGGCGATTCTATTAAATAAATATAACCTTTACACAAAACGGAGTAGACTTTGATAATCACGGTCTGGAAAGCGAGGAACATATGGAGATTAGACAGATGGCTACAGCGTTTTTGAGCAATGGCTCAGACATGCTGATGATGAAGAAGGCAGGCAGCAGATTGTTTGATTTTGAATTTTGGGGCGGTATAGGCGGGCATCTGGAGCAAGGGGAACTGAACGCACCCATGACTGCCAGCTATCGGGAGATTGAAGAAGAGACCGGATTCAAGCCAGGGGATATCGAACACTTTCGACTTCGAACTATTCTGTTAGAGGTTAGCGGTGGTGAGATTTGGCAGCAGTTTGTCTATTTTGGAGAGACGAAGCATCGACATTTTGTGCCCTCCGATGAAGGGGAGTTATTCTGGATCCCACTGGATGACGTACTGGATTTACATGCGTCTATTTTGGTCAAAGCGACGCTTAGGCACTATTTACAACAGCCGGGAGCAGAAGACATCTGGATTGGCAACGTTCAGAGCGGAACAGACTTAAAGGGCACTCCACAGGTCATATGGAACAGGATGCAGGAAGCGAAAACATTTGAGCCCAAGGGGGTTGCCAATAATATTGAAACATAGAACTGGAAGAAAAAAATGGAGATGGATTAATTACCTGTTGATCACTGTACTAATTGCTATCATTCTTCCGAGTAGTCATGTAGAGGCAGGCAGCACGATTACAGTGAAAACGAAGGTCCAATATTACAAAGGACAGCCATACATACATCTAACAGGTGGAAATAAATCTGTGACGGATAAACTGAACAAGACATTTAAACTCCACGCAGTGAAAGCAGCTCGCCTGGACAAAGAAGAAAAGCAATCAAACAAAGCTTATTTCTACACTACCATGGCCAGTGTAAAATACAATGCAAAAGAAAAGTTGTCTGTAGTATATGAAGATCATGTATACACTGGCGGAGCACATGGAATGGATGCAACAACATCATATAACTATGATTTAAGAACAGGGAAAGAACTGAAGCTAAGCGAGTATGTTAAAGATGATATTCAGATGCAGAAGGTAGAGAAATCCATCTCCAACAGTCTATTAGCCATGTATAATGCTGGAGTTTCTATTTTTGAAGAGAATATTTATGATTTTCAGCTTGATCAAACATCTGAATTCTTTTTGTATGACAAAGGGATCGTCATCCGATTCTATCCTTATGAGGTTGCACCCTACGCTAAAGGATTTGTAGATATCAAAGTCCCATACACTAAATTCAACCAATAGATACATGCAATAAAAGACATGATCCCGTTCAATAGGATCATGTCTTTTTATATCCATATCGTAATATCAATATATAATATGTCTTTAACGAATGAAGTCTTTACGACCAGATCAGGCTGTAATAATCCGATCTTTTGTTTGTCTGTTCCGATGTTCGATAGCTTCCTCATAATCCACGATCAATGTATCAAAAATATGCTCCCACGACCGCTGTTCAGCCAGCTTTCTGCCTTCCAGTCCCATCATCCTCAATTGGTCCACGTGATTTCCCCAGAGACATATCTCCCGAATCAGTGCATCAGCCTGACCTGGCTCGAACAATACTCCATTACGGTGGTGGGATACCAGATCTTTTACACCTCCGGCATTGGCCGCCACCACAGGAAGCCCTGAAGCCATCGCTTCCAGCACCACATTGCCAAATGTCTCCGTAGCGGAAGGAAACACAAACAGATCTGCCGAAGCATACATAACAGCAAGGTCTTCCCCGTGCATATAACCTGTAAAGGTGACATTTGGTGGGGAGTGCAGACGCATTTTGGGAAGAGAGGGGCCGTCACCAACGATAATCCAGTGTACACGGGACTGCATTTCCTGGGGCAACTGTTGCATCGTAGTCGTGAGCGTAGCGATACCTTTTTCCGGGGCAATGCGTCCAACGTAGAGTAAAATAAGGGGAGCGGTGATGTGGTATCGTTCACGGATATCCGAGCTGCGTTTATCAGGGGAGTACAGGTTGCAATCAATTCCGCGAGACCAGAGCTTCAGACGCTGAATGCCTTGGACTTGAAGGGTGTTTATCGTTTCCCGAGATGGGGCAAGGGTTGCATCACAGGTGCGGTGGAACCATTGGATATATTTCCAATAGAGAGGGACCATACTTTTCAACCGGTAATATTCGAGGTAACGATCAAAGTGGGTGTGGTAGGAGACAACATGTGGAAGGTGATGTTTGAGCGCATACCTCAGGCCAAGCAGCCCCATATTAAAAGGCGTGGCGATATGCAGCAGATCGGGTTGAAAGGTTTGCAGCTGCTTATGAGTGTCTGTTCTGTTGGGTAGTGCAATGCGGCATTCAGGATACAGAAAAAAAGGGATGTTGGCAACCGATCGGACTTGAGTCTCATGGCTTCCTTCAATGATGGAGTTCGGAGTAAACAGCAGATGTTCAATTCTTCTGCGGTTCAGATGGTTACTCAAGCGGTGGAGCGTGCCAGCAACACCATTGGTTTCCGGAAGATAGGTGTCTGTGAACAAGGCCAGGCGCATCATTACCCCTCCCATGACTCGTGATGCCAAGATCATAACAGTGGAACATTTTCCCGAGGTCAAGTGCACGTTAACTTGGCGATATTCCCTGTAAAATTGATAACAGGATAGACTATACTAACTACTATAAGTTCAACTTATATAATGTATTCTGCTATGATGTAATAACGTGTCGGCGTATATATAGATAGAGATACAGGAGGCAGAGAACGATGAACAAGTTACAAGAAGAACTGCAGGAGTTGTTACCACTCGATCAGCTTGAAGAGATGTCAGGTGAAGAAGTGGTGGGGAGTGTTGCCATGGACCTTTATCGGGCTGAATTCGCAACGATTCGAGAGAGTGGGCCGGAACTTCCGCAAGTATTGCGAGATATCATTCTAATCATCGATCTGGATACCGAGCTGTCCATGAACGGGATGACCGGTTTCCTTGAGAATGCCAGTGGGCAGTATCTGAGTGAGACGATAACAGCTATGGAACGGACCGGCAATGATGCAGATGCCGTGATCCTGAAGAAGATAGAGCAGATGTTGTCCGAAAGCGGCGTAACGCACGGGCAATTGCGAGATAATGTGAATGGCCTGTCTGAAGATGACATTACGACAAGCCTGCAAACGCATGGGGAACAGATTCATGAGGTATTGCAGGAGATTGAATTGGAAGCCGCGAATTTAAGCATGCAAGCAGATAACGAGGAAAGCTTCGACTTGCTGTATCAGTATGTGGATGCCAACAAAGGTCTGCTGAAAAAGGAGATGCAGCATTTCTTGTCTAATTGAATTGGGAATAGGGGGCGAAATGACAAACATGAACAAAAGATTAGCAGCTGAATCCGTTCTGGTTACCCTGTTATTCATCATCGGTTTTGCAGCTTGGAATGTTGTGCAAGGCATGATCATGACCATGAATTACGCACCTGATCTGACAAACACCGCTTCTTCCGTTACCCCATTGCAATCCAAGGTTGCCTTTGGAACTATGGTTCGATGGGATACAACATCCATGATTATGGCTGTTGCCGGGTTCATTTTGCTCGCCGCTGCATATTACGGTCTTCGATCAGGAATGCAACGCTGGACACAGCGTTCCTGAAGGTGTATCCGCAACCGTCCTTCATCAGATTTATCTGATAGAGGACGGTTTTATTTTTTCACAGACTACAGACTACAGACTAGATATGTTTGGAAATAACCTCTTCCAGTCCTTGAGCGACAGAATGTGCACCCCGTGCCAGATGCCTTTCATACAGATGCAAGCGGACAAAACTTTCATCCGTCCCCATGGCTTCGGAGAAGATTCCACTGAGCCCACGAGCGCGGCGGTCGATCTGTAATAACAGTTCGAGCGAATCGCCCATTGGATAGAACAGGACTTCCAACTCATCCAGATGTCCACGGAACTTGTTTGTTGGTACATATTCGAATTCCTGCACAAATGGCAGATTTCCGCCAAGCTTCGGCGCATAGTCGTTGGTCACTTCACGCAGCTTGAAGCCAAGAATATCGATCGCATCGAGCACAGTATTCATGTCTTTGCTAGGAACAACATGCAATCTGTCACGGTCTGATGGGTCCACCGCGCTTGAGATATCGAGCCCCGTTTCTACCCAAACTTCTGCACGATGCAGTGTAATTGGCAGGTTTTCTGGCAGGTCAAATGAAAATTCTTTCTCCAATTTGGCTCCAGGCTGTAAAGTAAAACCTTCGGTGAGCAGGTATTTGGCGATAATGGCTGTTTCTTTTACTTTGCGATCATCGTGCTCCCGTATGTAATGGGTTTTGATTGAAAGATAGATTCGATCTACGTTCTGTTCCACATCTCCACCTTCAATGTACACAACCCCTGAGATGATTCCTCCAGGCGTGACTTCTGGTGTATGCAATTCCGTATTTACTTTGGCTGCTCCAACACCTACACTGGCTAACATTTTTTTGAAAAATGACATGCGCTCAACCTCCAGATCAGATGGTTTTATTATTAAGCATACATACGACTTCGACCTTAATACGGAAGCTGGGAGAGAAGCGTTTCAAATTTTGGCAAAGATATTCGCATATTCAAACAGGAGATTCGCTTAGCCGATGTCGAATGTTAGATTAAAGGGATTTTTTGTCAGGAGATGAAGACAATTGAACACAGAATTTTCAGAACAGAAATATGGTGAGACTGGTGTCAAAACCAGCTTTGAGCAGATGGCGAACGGGGAACAGAAATATAAAATGATATCCGAGGATGGCAGTTATTATTGCAGAACCGTTGCTTCTTCCCAGGGAGCATGGCAAAACAGTCATGTACATATCAGTCTAACGGAGTTTTATGTGGTGCAATCCGGATGGATTGCTTATGCCAGTTATGGAGACGATGAGGTGTTTTCCATTCGAGTGATGCGTGAAGGGGAGCTTATTATTGTCCAACCTGGAGTGCACCACAATATATATATGTCTGCACATAGCACGATCCATACAATCAAACATGGATTGAATACATCCAGTGATTGGATGGCATCCCCTGAGTTGGATAGGTTAACTCAATCTATAGCAGAGAAAGAGCTGCTCCAGAAGTATGTTTAACCAGAAGGGAGGCAGACAGATGCGTAAAAGAACAATATTTTGGATTACGGGAATAACGATCATATTCTTGGTGACTCTGCTCATCTATAGCTATGTTATTCCAAGTGTGAATGCCAAAGATGTTGTGATGGCAGGTACCATCAGGCAGATTGATGCGAATGCAGTTGAGGTAGAGTTAGAGATAATGCGAAAAAGAGAAGACAAAGATCAACATATGGTGTATCCCGTTGTCCCGGGCTGGGGAGGGGCCACATTCACTGAAGAACTAGATGACGCGTGGTTCATGCCTTCGTCTGTTGGCACCTCCTATTTTGATCAAGTCATTCTGGAAAAGTATCTGAAGGCACAGGGGAAAATGAGGAAATCAGCTGAGAACCTGATAGGATTTGCAATCCCTGATGAGATGGGGAGTTATAAGTTGAGGTTTACGCTCAGATCCTTGGATGGAACGACTCAACCGCTTGAAAATCCCATCGTGTATTATGTTCACAACGAGCAGTTGCTGGGGAAGGATCTAAGTTGGGTTACGGCTGAAAATCTGGAGATCATTAAGGAGGATATAGAGTGATGAGCGTATATGAATCAAACGGAATCACCGTACGTTTCTTGGAAACAGAAGATGAACACCAGCTGGTGAAGTGGCTGACTGACCCGGAAGTCCTTCAATACTATGAAGGCCGTGATCGGCCGCATGATCTGGAGCAGGTAAGAGAGCATTTCTACAATCAGGATGATGATGCTACCCGTTGTATCGTTGAGTATGCAGGAAGTCCCATAGGATACATTCAGTTCTATAAGCTTGAGGAAGAAGAACGAACGGAGTATGGTTATGGAGACACGGATGAGATCATCTATGGAACGGATCAGTTCATTGGTGAGATAGATTATTGGAACAAAGGTATCGGAACATTGCTGGTGCAATCCATGCTGGCCTATCTCATTCATGAAAAACAAGCCCGTAAAGTGGTTATGGACCCTCAATCCTGGAACTTGCGAGCGATATCCTGTTATGAGAAATGTGGTTTTCAAAGGATTAAGCTATTGGAGAAACATGAGCAGCATGAAGGGCAGATGAGAGACTGCTGGCTTATGGAATATACTCCTTAGATAATTTTAAACGTTATTTTGAATCATACACACAAGGAGGAATAATGGATGGATGAACGATTTCCGATAGGACCATTTGTACACACGGGTGAAGTTACTTTGGAACAGCGGGAGAAGTGGATTCAGGACATTGCTGAGTTGCCTGAACGCGCGCGAGAAGCGGTAAAGGGACTAAGTGAAGAGCAATTAAGTCTGCCGTATCGAGAAGGTGGATGGATGCTCAAACAGGTCATTCACCACATGGCAGACAGCCATATGAACAGTATGATTCGTTTCAAGTTGGCACTGACAGAGGACACACCTACGATTCGACCTTATTATGAAGAGCGTTGGGCTGAACTGAGTGATTCAAGGGACCTGGATGTCGAATTCTCGCTTCAGATTCTGGATGCGCTCCATCGTCGTTGGGTGTTTCTGTTAAACGCGTTGGCAGATGCAGATTATGCCAAGCAATTTTATCATCCCTCATCGGAAGAAACGACAAGACTGGATTACAATTTGGGCATGTATGCTTGGCATGGCAAACACCATGTTGCCCATATCATATCGCTTCGAGATCGGTTGGGAATATAGTCTAGGAGTAATACCTTTTTAAGGAGGATTCATTAATGACTGTACATATCAGACTATTAAACGAGAACGATCCTGTCATTATATCCAAGGCGTTCCAAGAGCAGGGTTGGGGGAGATTACCTGAGCAGTATACTCATTACTTGGCTGAACAGCAGAATGGGGATCGTGTAACCTTGGTAGCCGAGTTGAACGGAGAATTTGCCGGATACGTGAATGTATTGTGGCATTCCAAATACCCTTCTTTCAGGGAACAAGGCATCCCCGAAATTAACGATTTCAATGTGCTGATCAAGTTCCAGCGCCAAGGTATTGGTTCACGGTTGATGGACCGCGCAGAGGAAGTTATTTCGGAACGAACGGATGTAGCAGGTATTGGTGTAGGTGTATTTACCGATTATGGCAAGGCGCAAGTTTTATATGCCCATCGCGGATACATACCGGACGGTCATGGTGTTCACAGACACGATCATTATATTCAGCCAGGTGAAGAAACGATTATGGACGACGATGTTGTACTTTATCTTACGAAGAAGTTAAGAGGCATACAATAAGTATGAGTGATGTATACTGGTTGTTAAATATCTGTTGTGTGTGACTGGCGTAAACGTGGAGTGAACCACGAGGAAGCACATATATTATATGCCGTACGCCTGGGCAAAGTGTTTGATCTTTTGATCAAACACTTTATTTATTATTCGGGTACCAGAGGACTGGTGGCAGTAATGAAAAAGGCGTTTGTTTTATTTGATAGAATGACAAGCATGGATTTGGCTGGATTCTATGAAGCTGTGACCTTTAAGGGGAGGAGGTGATAAAAAGATGACTATTCGCCTTTTTCAAGCGATTGATCAACCAGCAGTTCTGAAAATGATGACGGATCATCATTTTCGATTCCCTTCGTTTATACGGGAACAGTATCCTGCGCGCTGGGATTTATTTTTAAATATGATGGATGAACGGATCAGTGCTTATTATGTCATGGTTGACGAAGCAGATGTTGTCATAGGTCATGCTGGTTATATCTTTCAGCCTACGGTTAACCGATATGAAATCGTTGGCGTTGTTACGTGTAAATCACACCTTCGACAAGGTGTAGCACGTACACTAATTACTGAAATATGCATGAAAATAGCTGAGTTCGGCAATGGTGAAGTCATGCTTTACAAACTTGATCATGCAGAAAATCAAGCAGCGCTCGTATTTTATGAAAGAATGAATTTTCAAAAGGAAGGTATTGATATGAATTATTATACCTCGGGGTTCCATAGGCTGGCTCTTGTCAAAACAACGGTCTGATCAGAAACTTCCACCAGAGCAGTGTAATGCCAAAGAAAGATAATGAAAAAGCTGTCCTGCATGTTATACTCTATTGGAAGTTGAGGAATGATAAGCAGGATGTTGAGAGATTAGATGATCAGAGGAGTGAATGATGCATGTTTAGCAAAGTCGGCCAAATTATGTTGTATGTCAACAATCAGGATGAATCACTGGCATTTTGGACGGAAGTTGCAGGATTCCACATTGTGGATGAAGTAAACCTCGACGAGGGCATGAGATGGATTGAGATTGCGCCTACCCCAGATTCGCAGACGAGCATTATTCTCCATGACAAAGAGTTTGTCGAGCGGATGTCGGCGGGTGTAAATCTGGGCACACCATCATTAATGTTCTTTACCGAAAATCTGGATCAACTATATGCTGACTTGTCTGGAAAACATGTAACGGTTGGAGAGATTGTCGAGATGCCAACGGGACGTGTCTTCAACTTTGCTGATAACGAAAAAAATTACTTTGCAGTCATGGAACGGGCGAAGTAAACTGTAACTCACAACTGCTACAATTGTTAGCGATCGACATCCAAGTCGGTCGTTTTTTTGTTGGAAAAATCTTATATTTCAAAGTGGAAAAATACAAGAAAAATAGAGGATTAATGGTTAAAAATGTTATAATAAAGTGTAGCTGATTTAATGAAAATGACGAGGAATGAATGGTCTGAACTGAAGGTTCGGATGGAGGATTTAAGGAGGAATGTGTTGTGGAAAAGACCATTAAAAGTGTACAGGATCTGTATGATATGCTCGATGCAGACTTCAGATCTGCCAAGCAATTTTGGGAGCCTTTCTATGAGGATCGGAACAGACCTATACCCTTTTTCCCAAACAAACCGGATGAGAATCTGGTAGCGCATGTGAACGCAGGTTTGCTGGCAGGTGGCAAGGCACTGGAACTGGGTTGTGGTCCAGGCAGAAATGCATTGTATTTGACCCGCCAAGGATATCAGGTAGATGCTTATGATCTTTCCGAGACAGCTATTGCCTGGGCTAAGGAGAGGGCGGCAGAAGAGCAACTGGACGTACATTTTGAATGTCGCTCCGTGTTCGAACTGGCCCCGCAGCAAGAATATGATCTTGTCTACGACTCGGGTTGTCTGCATCATCTGCTACCTCATCAGCGGATTCCTTACATAGAGATGATTCACCAAGCGCTCAAGCCCGGAGGATACTTTGGGATGAGCTGTTTTGCTCCTGGTTTTGGCGGTCAAGGTGGGCCGGAGAGCGTCATGGATGATTGGCAGGTATATCAAGAGAAGTCGATGAAAGGCGGACTGGCCTTTACGGAGGAAAAGCTCCGTTATTTACTGCAAGATCCATTTGAATGCGTGGAATTACGTCCTATGAAGGCGATGGGCCAGGATGAGAATTGTTTTGGATTACCCATTTTGTGGGTGACCATGTGGAGAAAACCTGGCGTGTAGTTATAGAGTTATAAAGTCATAGGTTGAAGTTTAACCAATATTGCATTGAGCGAGAGAAGGCGGGGGAATATGGGACAGAGGTATTTTATCATTACAGGTACATCCAAAGGAATTGGGAAACAGCTCGCGGAGTTGTTGTTAGCCAGGGGAGACTGGGTCTATGGCATTTCACGCGGGCATTCGCACGAGTTGGAATCAAGCGAGGAATGGAGCGGGCGTTACCATCATGTTCAGTACGATCTAGCCGACCTGACGGGGATTGAT
Source organism: Paenibacillus sp. FSL R5-0519 (assembly GCF_037974275.1). Lineage (NCBI taxonomy): Bacteria > Bacillati > Bacillota > Bacilli > Caryophanales > Paenibacillaceae > Paenibacillus > Paenibacillus sp. FSL R5-0519. Next base: position 4,775,730 of record NZ_CP150234.1, on the reverse strand, counting down.
GATATGGTTACACGTGTATTGGACGAAATCCCTTCTCAGGAAGCTGATTGTATTGGACTCATTAATAATGCAGCGATGCTGGAGCCTCTAAGACCTATCGATCAATGCAGCGCGGCAGAGATAAGTCGGAGTCTTAACATCAGTCTTGCAGCACCAATGATATTGAGTTCATTTTTTATTCAACATACCAATCACCTGTCCGCCAGACGTAAAATTGTCAATGTCTCATCAGGTTCGGCAAGTTATCCCGCGCCATCCATGGCAGTGTATGGTACATCCAAGGCAGGCTTGAACATGTTCACCCAATGCGTAGCTTTGGAGCAAACGGGCCAGCAGAACCCTGTTGAGATTATTGCTTTTGATCCGGGGATGGTTGATACGGAGTTACAGGCTGTTGCACGAGGCAAAAGTACAGAGGAGTTCGCCCTTGCAGGTATGTTCAATCAAGTATATGAAGCAGGCCAATTAAGATCGCCACGAGACGTCGCGATACAGTTGATCGAGCGGATGGATGGATGCAATCAACCTTAGAAGATCAGAAACGTGGTGAAGTCTCTTGTTTAAAATTATGCTCATTGAAGACGACGAATCATTATTCAATGAAATTAAGGAACGCTTGTCCCAATGGTCGTATGACGTGTATGGTGTGCAGGACTTTGGCAAGGTATTGCAGGAGTACAGCGTAATTCAGCCGCAACTGGTCATTATTGATATTCAGTTACCCCAATATGACGGGTTCCATTGGTGCCGGATCATTCGTTCGCACTCCAATGTGCCGATTATCTTTTTGTCCTCACGGGATCATCCTGCGGATATGGTCATGTCCATGCATTTGGGTGCAGACGATTTTATCCAGAAGCCGTTTCACTTCGATGTATTGATTGCCAAGATCCAAGCGACTTTGCGGAGGGTGTACAACTACAATACAGAGCATATTGAACTCCGGACTTGGCGCGGTGCTGCAATTGAATATGTGAAAAATACGTTGACCTGTGGGGATGAATCCGTCCTGTTAACCAAAAATGAGATGTTCATTCTTAAAGTGCTGATTGAGCACAAAAATCAGATTGTTACCCGTGAGGATCTCATCCGGAGCTTGTGGGATCATGAGCATTTCGTGAGTGACAATACACTGACGGTTAACGTGAATCGGTTACGGAAGAAGCTTGAACCCATCGGCTTGGAGCGGTACATTGAAACCAAAGTAGGTCAAGGGTACATGGCAACGGAAGAGGCAGAAGCATGATCGGAAAGTACATACGAGAAAGGGCTAGTTGGTTATGGCTACTGACAAGTATGCAGCTTATTATTTTATTGGTGGCCTACATGGACTCGTCCATTCCATTCCAATCCGTGGTGTATATCGTAGTCCTGAATGTGGTGGTCTGTCTTGTTTTTATTTGGGCGAGATACCTGAAAGAGACTCGTTTCTATAAAAAATTGAGCACATGGGATCAAACCTATGATCTGGGAGAACTCGATATCGCCGAAAGTCCATATGAGCAGATCATACATGAGGCCGTCAGTTCCCAGACAGAGCGGTATCGTAGGGAGTCGTCACATCATTTTATCGCTCTGGAACAGGAGAAGGACGAGATGTTGTCCTGGATTCATGAGGTGAAGACCCCATTGACTGCGTTGCAACTGATGATCGAGCGTTTGCCAGATGACAAGTTGCAGAGCCAAATGACATATGAATGGTTACGAATCCATCAGTTGCTGGATCAGCAGCTTCATCAGAAGCGTATTCCGTTCATGCATAATGATCTGTTCATCGAAGAGACGGAATTTGAGCCGGTATTGAATAGTGAGATTCGAGCGCTGAAATCGTGGTGCATATCCAAGGGCATTGGCTTTGATGTTTCGCTAATGGCATCCAGTGTGCTCACAGACAGCAAATGGTTAGGCTTCATCCTCCGGCAATTGTTAAGTAATGCGGTGAAATATAGCGATTCATCGGACATTCTCATTGAAAGTCGGGAACAGGATGGACACATCATACTCCTAATTCAGGATCACGGGCGAGGGATTGAGGCTCAGGATCTGCCGCGTATATTTGATAAAGGGTTTACGTCTACCCGAGGCAGGATGGACGGATCGGCGACCGGGATGGGGCTGTATCTGGTTCGTCAGGTGGTCCAAACCCTTCATATGAGCATTCATGTAGAGTCTTCTCTTGGCGAGGGCACAACCGTCACACTTACTTTTCCGCGGAAGAACGACATGGTGCATCTTGCAGGCGTGTGACAACAATGTCACATGCTTTTTGGTTTTGTTCGGTGAATCACACGATAACATTGCACATCCCGCCTATGATATAGACATGGGCATTTTGCAGAAGTTCAAAGAGGAGTGAGTGGGATATGTGGATACTGGAAGCCAAAAAAATTCATAAAGTCTATGGTAATAAACTGAATAAACAAGAAGTGCTGAAGGGGATTGATCTCGGGGTAAGCAAGGGAGAGTTTGTCGGTATTATGGGGCCATCGGGTTCGGGTAAAACGACACTGCTTAATGTACTTTCCTCCATCGATCGGGTGAGCCAGGGCACGATTGATATTGAGGGCAAGGAATTCACCGGAATGAAGGAGAAACAGCTGGCTGAGTTCCGTAAACATCATCTGGGCTTTATTTTTCAGGAATATAATCTGCTGGATACCCTTACGGTGAAGGAAAATGTATTATTGCCGCTCTCGATCACGAGCATTCCAAAACAGGAGGCACACCGGAAGTTTGAACAGATTGCCAATGAACTGGGCATCTACGAATTGAAGGACAAGTATCCATCCGAGATTTCAGGTGGGCAGAAACAGCGGACTTCAGCAGCACGAGCATTTGTCCATGAGCCAAGTATCATCTTTGCGGATGAGCCAACCGGAGCGCTCGATTCCAAGTCTGCCTCCGATCTGCTCGGCAAGTTAAGTGAGATGAACAGTACCCGAAAGGCAACCATTATTATGGTTACCCATGATCCGGTTGCCGCAAGTTATTGCAGCAGAGTGATCTTCATTCGAGACGGTCAGATCTACACCCAGCTTAATAAAGGAGACGAGTCCCGGCAATCGTTCTTCAACGATATTATTAAAACCCAGGGCGTGTTGGGTGGTGTACAGCAATGAGCTTGAATTATATCATCATCCGCAATCTAAGGAAAAACTTGAAGAATTATTATCTCTATGTATTTGCGCTTGTGTTCAGTGTGGCTCTGTATTTTTCCTTTGTGACGTTACAGTATGATCCTTCCATGGATGAGGTAGCTGCTTCAACAAAAGGTGCGGCGGCCATAGGCGCATCTTCGGTATTATTAATCGGTATTGTCGGTATTTTTCTGTTATATGCCAATACCATTTTTATTAAGCGACGCAGCAAAGAAATTGGATTATTTCAATTGATTGGACTGACGAAGGGCAGAATTTTTGGTATTTTGAGCGCGGAGAACGGTATTCTCTATTTTGGCTCCATGGCCATTGGTGTGTTGATTGGTTTTCTTGCATCCAAGCTGGTATTGATGATATTGTTCAAAATTCTCGGTGTGGATGTGATAACCAAACTGTACTTCTCTCCGATGGCACTGCTGCAAACGGTGATTGTCTTTACGATCATGTATCTGCTCATCATGCTGATGAATTACATTTTTATCAAGCGCCAGAGTATTCTCTTGCTCTTTCGGGTGTCATCCACTTCGGAGCAGCAGGTGCAGAAGATGTCGTTTGGACAGATGATTGTTGGCGTCTTGGGCATTGCCCTGATTGTGTATGGATACTTCGTGTCTGCTCGGCTGTTCAGTGGCGAGGCAATGGATATGCAGCAGTTGATGTATACGATGATCCTGATTCTGTTCTCGGTCATACTGGGGACATACCTGTTCTATAAGGGGTCGGTAAGTTTTATCTTTAATCTGGTTCGCAAAAGCAAAAACGGCTACCTTACGATTCATGAGGTGTTGTCGTTATCTTCAATCATGTTCCGCATGAAGTCCAATGCATTGCTGCTTACAATTATTACAACCGTGTCGGCGCTTGCTATTGGCATGCTGTCGCTCAGTTACATTTCCTATTATTCAGCAGACGCGCAGGCTAAGGAAAGCTTGCCGGAGGATTTCTCTTTTGCTCAGGTGGATGTGAAAAATCGTTTTGTAGCCGAGTTGGATAACAAACAGATTCCATATGTAGAGAATCACAGAGAGCCGATTTATATTGAAATTGATGCTCAAGAAGTGATGGATGAGTCTGCAATGGGGGAGCTGTTGTTCAGCAGTGTGGTGAGTGACAGCATGGTAGATAACATTGATGTGCAAGCGGGTGAAGTGGTCTTTATGGGATACGGAAATGCCATTCAGCAGTTAATTTCCATTCAGGAGAAAGGTTCAATCGTCTTGCACGGGTTGAAACATAGGCTGGCACAACAACTGATCGGAACAACCAAACAAGGCGTCCTTCCCGCGTACTATACTAGGGGCACACCTGTAGCGGTCGTGGATGAGACGGTATATCAGCAACTGAAGCAGGACATCGATCCCGAGCTGCAGAAAGCCGAGTGGGCTGACTACTATGGTGTACGTATTGTGAACGAGGGGCAGGCTGAAGATGCCTATGCCGTATATAAGGAGCAGCAGTTGGAAGCCCCAAGTTTCTCCCAGATTGAGTTTAGAAATAACCAACGTAACACGATGGGCCTAATTATGTTCATTGTTGGATTCCTCGGTTTGACGTTTTTAATTACATCAGGATGTATCCTGTACTTTAAACAAATGAATGAGAGTGAAGAGGAGAAGGGCAACTATACCATTCTGCGAAAGCTCGGATTTACGCAAGGCAATCTGTTGCGTGGCATTCAGATCAAGCAGTTGTTTAACTTCGGTATTCCACTCATCGTGGGATTGAGTCATAGTTACTTTGCCGTGAAATCAGGTTGGTTCTTCTTTGGTACAGAGCTGGCAACACCTACAGTCATTGTGATGATTGTGTATACGTTGTTATATTCGATCTTTGGTCTGTTGTCCGTGTGGTATTATAAACGGGTTATTAAGGAAGCTTTGTAGAATTGGGATCGGGCGTATGCTGATATAACAAAAATAGTTTGAGTAGAGGGCAGCTGTAATATATACAGACTGTTCTTTTTTCTTTTGTAAGTATATTACTTCATAAAAAAAGGATGATAATGGAACTGGGTCGAAATGATGATAGAGTCCATGGTTCTGATTCATGCATAACGGTGAAACGAGAGGAGATGTTCAATGAATCTGGCAAATAAAATCACATTGGCTAGAATTGCGTTGATTCCATTGTTTATGATCTGTTTCCTTAATCAGCATAGCTTGATGTTTGCACTAGTTATATTTGCAGTAGCGGCAGGTACGGATAAACTGGATGGATATGTAGCGAGAAAATATAATCAGATCACGAATCTGGGGAAGCTTCTTGATCCGCTGGCGGATAAACTGTTGATTGCGGTTGCGTTAATCCTGATGGTTCAGGAGAATATGATCAGTTCATGGATTGCTGTAATCATTATTGGGCGTGAAATAGTCATTACAGCGTTACGAATGGTAGCAACAGAGCAGGGTATCGCTCTTGCAGCCGATCGATATGGCAAGATCAAAATGGTGCTTCAGGTGGCAGCGATCATTGCAATTTTGTTGAATAATGTTCCGTTCAGTTTGCTGACTGAGGTGCGGGTTGATGTAATTCTATTGTGGCTGGCAGCAGGTGTTACGCTGTTATCGGGATTGAATTATATTGTAGTGAACTATAAGTTGCTTCAGACAGGAAAATAGAAGAGCCGATCGGATAATGGGTTGATAATTCGAATGGTACCCTGTATTCAATGTACAGGGTTTCTTTGTCGTTGTTTCTGTTCAAAAATATGTGGGGCATAGTCATGGTTCCTTGTATACTTAGAGTATCTGAATGTACATATAATGAATCGGAAAAAAGTGCACCATGGTGCTGATTCAGGAGGATCTCATGCAACAGGAACATACCGCTGGTCACCACGGGGACTGGCTTCAATTTATGATTTTAACAACCAAACTGGAACTTCCACCTTTGCCAGCGGACACAATGGACCGTCCACGGCTAAGTTTGCAACACGAAGAATTGTTCCAATCCAAAGTCACGTTGTTGACTGCCCCGGCGGGTTCAGGGAAGTCAACACTTTTAGGTAGCTGGGTGAGAAGTGCAGCTATTCATGCAGCCTGTGTCTGCCTGGATGATAAAGATCAGGATCCGCTTCAGTTTTGGCTCTACATTATTCATGCACTGGATCGAGTCATTAAGGACCTCTGCGGGGATATACTGCCACATTTTTTGCAACGGTACCCGGTAGATCCCAGGTCGGCATTGATAGTATTGCTGAACCGTGTTGCCAAGAATAATCAACATGCGCTACTCATTCTGGATGACTATCATGCAGTTACCCAGCCGGAGATTCATGAACAGATGCAGTACTTTATTGAAAATCTTCCGCTATCCATTCATCTGGTCCTGTCTAGTCGCACATATCCTCCGTTCATGCTTGAAAAGATGCGTTTGAGAGGTGAGTTGAAGCAATTTACACTTCAGGAACTGGCATTTACGCCAGAAGAGGGCATTGAATTTTGCCAAGAGATCATGCACCTGGATATTACCGGGGGAGATGCGCGTGGATGGGTACAGCAGACAGAGGGTTGGGCTGCCGGATTGAAGCTGCTCGCTTTATCTCACGCATGGGGCGGAAACGCTTCGGTCAGCCCTATGAATTCGATATCATCACCTCTGTCTCGTGAAGATTATGGAACAACTGGCGAGAGAACAATTTCGGATTACTTGCTCGAAGAGGTATTCCAGCGTCAGTCACCGCAAATGCAGCAATTTCTTCTCCGAACAGCGATTACGAGAAGAATGAACAGCAGTCTATGTCAGGTATTAAGTAATATGCAGGAAGCTCCGCAATTGTTAAGGCAACTGGAGAAGGAGCATCTTTTTCTTGTTCCACTTGATCGGGAAGCACACTGGTATCGTTATCATCATTTGTTCTCTGCATTTCTAAAGCGTGAACTGGATCGTTGTGGCACAGAACAAGTAAATGAATTACATGCTCTTGCTGCAGTTTGGTATGAGCAACAAGGGTACACGGCTGAAGCGTTGGATCATTATATCCTCGGACAGCATATGCAGGATGCAGCGAGACTGCTGGAAGAGTTGTTCGCCCATTTTATTATGGGAGAGTGGTGGACGCTCCGGCGATACTTTGATGTTGTGCCACTGGAGATCGTGAAATCACGTCCCAAATTATATATGTCTTATCTGTTCCTTGTTGCACCTGAAATGCCTTATGGACAGATGGTGAAGCAACTTGATGAACTGGAACATGTGATCCGGGTGCATCTTCAAGGGCAGCTGGAACCTGAGATTATCGGGTATTTGTTGCAAGTTATATGTGTAATGCGAGCTTATATGGCCTATCTGAACAGAGATTTGGAGGGGTTGGCTCATTATTTGGTGTCCTATATTGATCAGGGATATCCCGATGATATTGCCTTTCAGTATATGGACTATGACCGGAGAGAGAGCATGCGCCTGCGCAGCTTTCATGGTGTTAATGGCTACTTGAGGCGTGGGGAAGCCTGCTTCGGGGCGATTACGGAACGTTGGTATGCTGAACATGCCTACGTGACGTCCTATTACGGTGTTGGATATGGTGAGATTTTAATGGAACAGGATCGAATTGCAGAAGCGATAAGTTATGCGGACCGAGCGCTTGAAGTGGCTTTGCAGATCAAGGTGGCTGCGTTGCTCGTTCCTGCGTATGTACTCAAGTCCAGACTTGAACTTACACTGGGCCGACCTGAAGAAGGTTTGAAGCTGCTTCAGCAGGTATCAGGTTTATTATCTGTGAAGGACATGGAATACTGGCAACCAGTACTGGAAGCACATCAACACCGAATTTTAATTGAAATGAGTCCGGTGGAATCGTCCCATACCATCCTGATTAAGCTTGCAAACAAAGGAGATGCAGCTGTTGAGATCAGCTGTGACCAGATCTTCCGATCCATGGTTCGCATACGTGCGACGATCATCCTTGAACAGTATGATCATGCACGAGAGGAATTGAGACGAATCCGTAAACTGGCTGAAGAACGGGACTTGCTCGCTGAACAGGTAGAGTGTGCTCTGCTAGAGTCAATCATGCTGCAAAAGCAGGCATCTACAGATGCCGGTGTTATGGCGTTATCCCGTGCTCTGGTGCTGGGAGGACCCGAAGGGTATATCCGTTCATTTGTTGCTGAAGGTGAACAGATGAAGCGGCTGCTACAGGACTACCTGTCTCTGCGTCGCACGAAGGCAATACACGATGATGGTGTGAAAATGGCTTATGTGAAACAGTTATTGTCTGCTTTCGCAAGAGACAAACGGTTACGAGGCCTCTCATCTGTAAGAGAGGCGAAGCTGGATACAAAGGAAGTGGGACTCAGCCCGATGGAGCAAAAAATATTCGGTCACATCGCTGAGGGCATGACCAGCAAACAGATTGCTGCCGAGTTTGGCATTTCACCCGGAACCGTTAATACACACATTCGCCGAGTGTTCGCGAAGCTGGGTGCGAGTAGTCGTACTCATGCTGTACAGATTGCGGAGCAACGGGGATTGTTATGATGTAGTGAAACGATGTCTACTCTTTTGTAGACTATTTTCGAGTTAAGGTCTCTCCTACAATGAAGATAATCAAATAACGCTGATGAGTCCTTGCTGACACCAGAGTTATGTTCACGTGGGAGGTAACGTTAAAAGATGTCAACACGAATAACCAAACGTAAAGTTCATACGAAAAATAAGATCCGTAAGGACTCGCCTTATTGGGCAGTCCTTCTGTCTTTATCTGTCATTTCTGTTCCCGGGACAGTGCATGCAGCGACTGATGCAGTAAACATTCGGGATTTGCAGCAGGCAGCACCGTGGGCCAAGCAAGCCATTGAAAGGGCTGCCGAGCAACAGATGATTCTGGCGGACAAAGCAGGGAATTTCAACCCGAGCGCAACGTTAACAAGAGGCGACCTTGCGTATACGCTGGCTCAACTATTGGAGATGGACGTGCTGTCTTCAGTCCAGCTTCCAGATCTGTTATTCAGGGATCTGGATCATAACGCTGAGAATGGTTCCTATATTCATGCACTTCGATTGGCGGGAATTATGAATGGTTATCCCGATGGAACGTTTCGTCCAGCCGGTCTGGTAACAAGGGAAGAGCTGGCCACGACGATTATTCGGGCTCTGAAGGCTAAAGGATATGATGAACCATTAAATTTGACCAAAGAGTTGTCTTTTAAGGATACTTCCGATATTAGTAACTGGGCTTTGCCAAGTGTACAACAGGCTGTTGAATTGGGAATCTTGAAAGGGGACAATGGAAACTTTGCGCCGAAGCGTTCTACCTCCAGACAGGAAATGGCTGTGATCGCACTACGCACAACTGAAGTCATTCAAGTGCTTGATGAAGCTGCGAACCAAGGGGGTACCAATTCGGAATCCAAACCTGATGAGCCAGGAAAGGGAATTGAGGTGCAGGGTACAACTTTAGGCGGCAATAACGCAGGGAACGGTATAGGGAACGCAAACAGTAATTCCGGGGTGACACCAGGGAATGGAACTGGAAGTACGGGTGGAGAAGGTGGATCTGCGCCAACTACGCCAACGAATCCTTCCACTCCGTCCAATCCAGGTACGGGGAACAGGGCGCCACTCGTTAGTAGTGGCGGTTTGCCCGATCAGGAACTTACACTAGATCATGCCGCATTGGACTTGGATGTCTCCACGTATTTTAGTGATCCAGATGGTGATGAATTGCAATTCAGTGTCATAACCGGAGATGCAACCATTGTTTCCTCTACTGTCGTAGAAAAAGTGATTCGACTTGTTCCACAGGCTGCTGGAGAAACAACGTTGACGATCAAAGCAGCTGACGTCCAGGGTGCCAGTGTCACGGCACAACTCAACGTTAAGGTACAGGCCAATACGATAAGTCGTCAATTTCCTGATCCATATTTGGCTGGAGCTATTGCGTATTGGTTGCAAAAGAATGTGGATGATCCACTGACCAAAGATGAATTGGTGGAAGCTCTCATTCAGACCAATGGAGGATTGTATGCCAGAAATGCGGGCATTTCCGATCTGACAGGTGTCGAGATATTCAAAGGGCTGAACGTAACTGAAATCGACCTTTCCGGAAATGAAATAAGCAAAGCAGATGCCTCTGGATTTGATCGCTTGAATTGGCTTGATTTATCCGGTAATGAACTTACGCAAATTAATGTGACAGGACTGGATCAGCTGGAGTATCTGAATCTTGCGAATAATCGACTTGCTTTATTGGATGTGAGCGGACTAGACTCCTTGCAAGAACTGGATATAAACAGTAATGAGCTTGTTCATTTACCCATTGGAATTGCTGGATTGCCTGATCTGCAATACCTGGATGTGAGTAACAATCCCATAACACTGAGAGAAGAGCCTGACTTCACACTGCATCACACGTTGCTGCAACGTTTGGACAGGTATGATTTTGATGATGCGTCTCCTGTATTGGTAGAGGCACCTGCGGGTAATACCGCTTATGTTCATGGGGATGAGGTTGAGATTGACCTGTCCTTTATGTTTGAGGATGAAGATGACGTTAGATCAACTCTCACACTAGAGGCTGACTCCCCTGATCCACAACTGGCAGATGTCAGAATGATTGGACAGAAACTATACGTTACTGCACTGGGGACGAGTAGTGAGCCTATTCGGATTGAGGTGAAAGCTACCGACCCTCTGGGCAGAACTGGTGTAGGTCACGTGTACGTTGATCTGAGAGGAATAGAGTAGCGTAACTTAGAACAGCATATGTGAACTAATGCAAGTTACATCAACGTGCCTTCCTATATGGAAGGTTCGTTGTTTTTATTTTGTGTGAGATAACTTTATGTTAAAATATGCAAGAAATGAATGAGGCTGTGAGTAATGATGATAGGGGAGAAGAGGATGTCTAAAGGAAATATCAACCCAAGTACTTCAGAGGATTCAGATTATGTTCGCCAGCAACTTATTACATTTAATGCTGCACATGTGGGCGAGGAATTAAGGCATCGTTACGAGGAGTTGAATTTCAATATCAAAAATGAGACTGGCGAGATTGTTGCAGGTGTGATTAGTACACTTTGCTGGAACTGGCTGGAGGTTGATATTCTCTGGGTCGATTCTGAACAGCGGCATCGGGGATATGGTTCACAGTTGTTGCTTGAAGTTGAGCGAATTGCACGAGAGAAATCTTGTGATTTTGTCATGTTAAATACCTTTTCCTATCAAGCACCAGAATTTTACAAGAAGCACGGATACCAATTGATCACAACGATCGAGAATGCACCGACTGGACACAGTCATTATTATTTTAAGAAGGACCTCACGTAAGAGAACATACGCGAAATAGGACAAAATCAGGAGGATGACAATGGTTACCATCAAAGAAATCGGACTTGAAGACTTACCATCACTAAGCCAGCTATACAATGAGTTGATGGGAACGCCTACCAATGAGCAGCAGATGAAAAAGATGTTCCATTACATACAGCAGAATCCCCATTATCATGTGCTTGGTGCATTTTACAATGGCAAACTGGTTGGGTCTGTTATGGGGATTGAGTGTATGGATCTGGTGGGTCCATGCAAACCATTCATGGTTGTGGAGAATGTGATTGTATCGGATCAAGTGCGTAGGCAGGGCATTGGGCAGAGATTGATGCTCCAGATTGAGCGGATTGCGAAAGATCTGGGATGTGGTTACATGATTCTGGTGTCTGGCGATCAGCGCAAGGAAGCGCATATATTTTATGAGAAACTGGGTTTCAGGGATGAGAAGGTGCAGGGTTACCGGAAGCATCTTTAAATATCCAAGCGGATGATAATTTCTTACACAAGTGGAAGGATTACTTAAGGAACATGGCGAATAAGGCATAGTCTTAACAAATGAAACGAATAAGAGGGAGGCACTCTCGTGCTCAAAAAGTGGGCTAATGTTTTCATGATTCTGAGTCTGGTATTCGCCGTATGTTCCCCAACCTCCCATGCTGCCGCCAAAACGGTTAAGGTCACCGTGACGTTGGTGAGCGCAGAGCTTGTCGAGAACAACTCTGTCGGTAATGAGTGGGCCATCGGAGCAAGTGTGAATGGAAAAGATCTGGAAGAGGGTTCATCGGTCACCTTAAATCTGAAGTCTACAGGTACGTTGAAACTGGAGGCCATCGCTGAAGAACAGGACAAAATTCCCGATTACGGGAGTAAAAGTACCAACGTCAAACTATCTTCGTTCTCCAAGTCAACCAACAAGACGCTTTCTGTGGTGGTGACCGAGAACAGAGGTCGGTATTCTGGTAACACAGCGACCTGGGCGTTCAAGTTTAAGATTAGCAAGAAGTGAATAGGTACCAACCGTGTGATAAAAGGGAGCCGAGCTCTCTTTTTTTATGTGTAAATAATTGGTGATCTGAAGGATGATAACGTTTCGAGCTACGCTGATCTTTGTTAAACTAATGAAAGTATCAGATCAAAATTTAAGATGAAATATTCAAAATAATACATAGGAGGTTAACACAATCATGCGTATCGTAGATAACATTAAAGTCTGGGGGGAGCCGCTGGAGAACGCCGTAAGTCAGGCGGTGACTTGCTCGCAATATGGAGATGTCTTGGGTGTGGCTCTGATGGCCGACCACCACAAAGGTTACTCGCAACCCATCGGTGGTGTTGTCGCTTATCGGAATATGATCAGTCCGTCAGGTGTCGGATATGATATTGCCTGTGGTAACAAGGCTGTGCGCACCAACCTGATGTGGGATGATATTCGGGATCAGATTGTGACGATTATGGATGACATTAATTCGAATATATCTTTCGGCGTGGGTCGTAACAATCCAACACCCGTGGATCATGAACTGTTCGACGACGCGAGCTGGAAGCTGTTTGATACCATTGAACCAGGATTACAGCATAAGCTGAAGACGCTCGCACGCAACCAACTTGGAACCGTAGGCAGTGGCAATCATTTCGTGGATATTTTTGTAGAAGAGGCCACGGGAAAGGTGTGGATCGCGAATCACTTTGGCAGCCGCGGGTTCGGTCACAAAGTGGCGAGTGGGTTCCTTAACCTTGCCGCAGGGCGTCAGTTCAGTGGCAAAGCGCCGGGTGAATCCATGGATCAGCCACCTACATTGTTTAACCTGAACAGCGAAATGGGTGATATATATTGGGATGGAATGACTCTGGCGGGCAGATACGCTTATGCAGGACGTGATTATGTCATTGAACAGGTGCTTGGAATTCTCGGGGCAAATGCTGAATACACCGTACATAACCATCACAACTTTGCTTGGAAAGAACAGCATATGGGTGAAGAGGTCGTCGTGGTTCGCAAAGGTGCAACGCCACTGGCACCTGGGCAGCTCGGTTTTGTCGGAGGTAGTATGGGTGATATCTCGGTGATTGTGGAGGGGATCCACAGCGAAGAGAATACCGAGTCATTCCGCAGCACCGTACATGGAGCAGGGCGCACGATGAGTCGAACCCAGGCGGCTGGCAAAATGAATTACAAGCTCCGCACACGCATGGGCGGTGAGATTAGCGAAGCACAGATGCATGAGGCGATTCGCGCCTATGGCGTTGAACTGCGGGGAGCGGGCACGGACGAAAGTCCGTTTGTGTATAAGAAACTGCAAGACGTACTGAACGCACATGCGAATACGCTGAAAATCAACCATGTACTGCGTCCCGTTGGTGTCGCCATGGCCGGAGGTAATGAATTCGATCCATATAAGGATTAGTCATATATGTTCAACTGAACATTTACACGATAACGGAGAGGGTGAACTTCATGAGAAATTGTGCAATATACAGCTCTCAGTTTGACCTGGATCAGCTGTTTGAATTGATTCAATCCATTTATCCTGAGGGTACGATTAAACGCAGGGAAGACAAGACCCATATTCAAGTGACTCAGAAAAAATGGCTGAGTAAAAAAAACAAAGGTTTCAATATCATGACCAGCCAGACACATCCTGAGGAATTTACGACCATGATTCAGGGGATGCTTGGATTTTTGAGTCAGATTGAGGGGCGCAATGCTTCGCTCCAGGAAAAGGTATTGATTAAATGTTCCACACTGAACATGGTGATTGGTATTGAGACAGAAGAGGATATCTCGGAAGAATTCTTCGGCGAATTGCTGCGCTTGGCGGATGCTCTGGATGCCGTCATTTTCTGGGGAGGAGGATCTCTGCTGAATGCACATGGCCAGTTATTGCTGGACGTGAATGGAGAATCTGAAGTGGAGGATTACACGGTGACAGCGCACACCAGTTTCCTGGACGATGCTGGAACCCAGACAGAGTCTGCAATTCAACGTAAAGACCGTTCAGAGCAACGGTTGACGGAACAAGGCATTCCTTATAATGCGAACTTGCCTGCAAGGGCCGGAGAAGAGCACACCACCATTCGGAGTAAAGAGGAAGTCGCGCGCCGTGCGGTTGCCTTGTGTCTTGCCGCGCTGAAGGGAGAGTGTCTGGGAGCAGGCGAAAGCGCGGACGATACCGCAGCTCTGGTTCAGGAAGTGATCGACAAGTATGAGGCGGACTCCTTTTTCTCACCCGTAGAGAAGAGGTTTATCGACCAGCACGGAGCAGAGCAGCAGGAGATCATCGCCTTCTCTTGGGGATATGAGGCGTACCACGTGATGTTGTGGGCGCTCGGTTATGTGGAGAAATTGGGTGCACCAACGGAGTTGTGTAACGTAGGGAAGGATGTCGGTTATTTGCAACAGAAGGACAGCTTTGCCGAGTATCTCTCCGGTGCATCTCTGCGTAGCAAGAGCGAGATTCTGGATGAAGCAGATCTGATCTACCGTTATAACTGGGTGTGTGTGAATAGTCGTGTCAATGACAAAACACCTCCCGCCGGCTTGAATGGTGGAGTGGCTTATGAACGTCACCGTGCTTTGAACTGGCTGATCTGTTATCTGGATCAGGAGTGGGATGATGTGCGTACAGATACGTAGAACACAACATACAACAATGCAAATACCCCGATAGCCGCTCAAATACGGTTAAAGGGGTGTTTGGCGTGTGGTTCTGTGTGGACACAAACTTTATTTCATGCATGCTTCAATATGTGTATTCACACATATTTACCACCATATATTCTGCTTTTATCCGCTATGCCTGCCGAACTGTTCACGGATGATGACGTCAGCAAGAATCAACTTTTTCTCGACGTTGCTTTCTGGATTCGCTATGCGCCATAACATCTGATCCACCGCACGCGCACCAAGCAATTCCTTGTTCACATTGACTGTAGCCAGTAATGGGATATGGTCGTATAGATTATCAAATCCCGTGACAACGCACTGATCGGGTACACGAATCCCCATACTCTCAAGGGCTTCTATGGTATATAGCCCATAAAAGTCATTCGCACATACAAACACTTCAGGCAGATTATCCTCATGGATTACCGAAGTGAACGTCTGGCGGAACTCATCCAATGCCTGATTGCTCAGCTCGGGAATCTGACTTATTTCCATCCCATGGCCCATAAGTACAGAAGTGTATGCAATCCAGCGTTCATAGAAGCTTTGAGCATCTCCGATATTTCCAACGAACTGGAACGTTTTGAAGCCCTTGCGGAGCAAATAGAGCATGATCTCCCGCATGGATGCAAAGTTATCGGTGAATATGCTGTCACTGTGAAAAACAGGGTCCAGATGATCGACCATGACAACCGGAATACTGAGCCGCTTGATTTCAAGCAGAATCGGGGTCGAGATCGAGCCAACGGTAATGATTCCACGAATGGCATCCGGGTTGAGTAGGGTGAATAGCTGGTCTGCGGATGGTTCCGTCAAGGTTAGAATGTTAATGCCTTTTTGGTTCAGCTTGGAAGAAATCCCGTTAAAGACCGGGCCCCAGTATACGGAGTCCTGATTTTGGTATCGAACATTGGGAAACAAAATCAAGATGGTACCGCTTGAACGTGTGTTTTTCGAGTCATGTGATTCACTGTTGTGAGACAGTTCACCAGACAAGAGGCTGTTATCTTTGAAATACCCAAGTTTGCCAGCGGCCTTGAGAATGACATCCCTCGTCTGATCGCTGACTCCCGATTTTCCAGACAAAGCTCGTGACACCGCGAATTTCGACAAACCCGTAAAATGTGCAATCTCCTGAATTGTTACCTTCGTTTTCATCATACCATCCTTACACTCGTAATTCTGCCGTATTCCTTGTTTGGAGCGATATCCAACTGATTCTAGTATAGCATGATGTATTTCTCTTAATCTAATAACGGACAGAGAATTCAAAATGTTAGAGAAGCACAGCATTTCAGGATACGCGATCAACGTGAAGATAAGCACATTTTGCAGATAGAATGACGAATTTTGTCTGTAAAATTATTATTTTGTTATTATTTAAAAATAACAAAATAATAAAAGTTATATTCATGGTTTTAATAAGGTGTACTTAGGAATAAGGATTTTAGTAAGCGTAAAAATAGGGTTTGAACCATATTATCAGCATTTTATCAGAATAAATAGAAAATGTTAACAATAAAAATGTTGACGCTTACATTTTGCTGTGTTAAATTTTGTTTGTCAAAAACAAACGATAAAATAACAAATGGTGGTGGTTGTTTATTTTTGATTGGTTTCTGAGTGGGGTTAGCGATTTAGGGTGAACCATGATTGGTATACACATTCGGGGAGGTTGTTAAAAACATGATTAGAAGATGGAATGTTGTACCTCTGATGTTATTGGCCGTGATGCTTTTTGTATCCGCTTGCAGTGGCGGGGAGCCCGTGCAAACGGGGAGCGAAGCAGGGGGAACAACGAACTCAGGCAATAGCACTGAAGTCGCTGAAACAGATAACGAGGACGTAGCGGAAGAGGCTATCGTGAGTGTGCCTGATCTGGGTGGACGTGTCATCAAGGTTGCGGCCTGGTGGGATCTAAAACCGACGGGAGAGACGGCCTCCGATAAGGCCAGACTCGATAAAATTGCAGAGGTCGAGATGAAATACAACGTAAAACTGGAGTTCGTCAACGTACCTTTCGAAGAATACATGAACAAATTTACCACGTCTGCACTGGCCGGCGAACCATTCGCCGACATCGTTCAGATGGAATACAAATCCGCACTACCCGCCATCCTCAAAGGGCAACTGTTGCCCCTCTCCGAATTCACTACACCTGAGAACAACATTAACCAGGAAGCAAACCTGATTACAAAGTTTCCTGCTATTGCAGGCAATGAATATGCCTTCGACTCGCCAACCAGCATCGGACTGGGACTTCACTATAACCGAGACTTGTTCAAAAAACTGTCATTACCTGATCCACAAGAATTGTATAACCAGGGCGAATGGGATTGGGACAAATTCATGGAACTCGCCAAGCAGGCAACCAAAGATACCAATAATGACGGCAAAACAGATGTTTATGGATTTTCTGGCTGGGCCCTTGATGTCGTTCGCCATTTTACCGCTGCGAATGGTGGAACCATCGTGGATGATGCCAATAGCAAGGAAGGATTATCTGATCCGAAAACGATTGAAGCAACCGAATTCGTTAAACGCCTGTATAACGTGGAGAATGTCGTGAAGGTCAAAACCGGTGACAAAACCAACTGGGAGGAGAGCAATACCTTTAAGGATGGAGACGTAGCCCTGTTCACCGCAGCCGAATGGCAGTTGGGCGATCTCACCTTTGCTGTCGGTGTTGTACCCATTCCGAATGGACCACAGGGCAGCAAAGAGGTAACGTATGCAAACAACGCGGCATCGGCAAAATTCATTCCAAAAGGTGTGGAGGACCCTAAGATCGTCTACCAAATCTATGAAGAAACCTTCGACATCCCGCAGATCGAAGAGTATCCAGGTCAGGATTATCTGGAGAGTCGTTATACCGACGAGAAGGATATTGCCATCATTCGCGAGCACATCGCTGGAACAGGCCGTATCTTGCTGGATGATGCCTACACGGGATACCCTTTCGGGGATTTTGTGAACGATATCATCAAGGACAATGCTTCCGTCACAGCAACAGCTGAGAAATACAAAGCACAGGCGCAAGCTGCCATTGATAAACTCGGCAAACAATAACAACACTTATCACCAGCAAACGATTCAGGCAGGGGCTCGTGTCGGCAATGTTGCACGGAGCCCTTTTTTCCTGAACCACCAAATCGGCTTTGCTGGCATCAGCCTTGATGAGGAGGACTCGCAGGATGGCTGGAATTCTACAACGTAAGACATGGATATTCTCCACAGTGATCATCGTGGCGGCAGCTTGCATCATTCTATATGTAACTTCCGGCGCTGATGAGAGTGCAGACGTTCCACCTGGCAGCCTGCCTGCCATTGAAGTGGATGCGATCTTGCAGCAAACCCGGCAGAAGAAGGGATACGAACAGTATCGCTCTGGAACAGACCAGGCTTCACAGCCAAGTGTGGACATCACCATTGAAGCGGGAAATTACATAAGAGCCGAAGGTGAAGACGTCCGCAAACTCACTAATTATGAGGGAATGGATGGTGTATCTCTCCATACCGGAGAGACCGGACAAGTCGATTGGACCATTAACGTGCCGGAGACCGGGCTGTATAACCTGTCCGCAATCTATTATCCCGTTGAAGGCAAGAGCTCAGCTATTGAACGTGCATTGTACATTGACGGTGAACTTCCTTTTGCGGAAGCCGCCTATTTGCAGTTTGATCGGGTATGGGCCAATGAGAAAGATGTTGTGGAGCAGGACAATCAAGGCAATGACCTTCGTCCTAGACAAGTGGAGCAACCACGCTGGATGGAAGAAACGTTTCAGGACTCCGACGGGTACGAGCAGGCTCCATTCAAGTTTTATTTGGGAAAAGGTGAACACACCCTAACGCTAAAATCTTCGCGTGAACCCATGGTGATTCGGTCCATACGCCTTTTCAATGAGAAGACAGCCGTTCCTTACGCAGAGACTGCGGGGGCACAACAGTCGGATTCCTCCGGGCAGCCGAAGGATGTCCTTATTCGCATTGAAGGAGAAGCCGCTATTGCCAAATCTTCACCTACGTTATACCCGACGAGCGAAAGGTCAAGTTCTGCGGTATCTCCTTACAGTGCTTCCCAGGTACGCATCAATACGATTGGTGGCTTTAACTGGCGTCTGCCAGGACAATGGATTGAATGGGAAGTGGATGTGCCGGAGAGCGGAATGTATCATATCGGTTTTACCGCACAGCAGAATTTTGTCAAAGGCATCTATTCTACTCGCAAACTGACCATTGACGGTGAAGTTCCGTTCGCAGAGATGGCCCAAGCGCATTTTCGTTATCAAAGTGACTATCGCATTGACGTCATGGGTGGCAAGGAAGCATACAAGTTTCAATTGGAAAAAGGAAAACATGTGCTGCGGCTGGAGAACAGCCTGGGTGATTTTGCGCCGCTCATCCGAAATGTGGAGGACAGTCTGTACAACTTGAACTCCATGTACCGGCGCATTCTGATGATTACAGGTACCAAGCCCGATGAATTCCGGGATTATCGGGTGGAACAGCAGATTCCGAACCTGCTCGAAGTGTTCAGCGGAGAAAGTAAAAGACTCAAAGACGTAGCCGCACAGCTTCGTCTTCTATCAGGACAGTCCAGCGATCAGGAAGCACTGATCAAGACGATGGCGCAGCAACTGGACGAGATGATTGACAAGCCAAATACCATACCAAGAAGGCTTGGAGCATACAAAACCAACACAGGGGGTCTCGGCACATGGGTGCAGCAGGCACGAGAGCAGCCCCTTGAGATCGACGCATTGTACGTCACTTCCATCGACCAAGATATTCCCGGTACAGGCATGGGGCCAATCGCCAAGCTTGGTCATGAAGCGAAGATATTCTATCATTCGTTCTTCATTGATTATAACCAGATCGGCAATGTAGCTACATCGGAAGATCAGCGCACCGTAACCGTCTGGATTGGCAGCGGGCGTGACCAGGCGAATACGATGAAGGCGATGATTGACAAGACATTTACACCAGACAGTGGCATTAACGTGAACCTGAAGCTGGTCAACATGGGAACCTTGCTGCCAGCGACCTTGTCGGGCGAAGGACCCGATATTGCCATGCAGATTGGCAATGATCTGCCCGTGAATTTTGCCATGCGGAATTCGGCTGTAGATCTGACGCAATTCAGTGACTATGGCACCGTAGAGCAGGAGTTCAGGGAAAGTGCAATTGTACCGTATGCCTATGATTCAGGCGTATATGCCTTGCCGGAGACGCAGACCTTTAACATGCTGTTTTACCGTAAGGATGTTCTCGAAGAACTGGGACTTGAAGTGCCCCAGAACTGGGAGGATGTCGAGGCTCTGCTCGCGATTCTGAGCAAAAACCATATGGAATTTGGTATGCCGGTTGTAACCCAGGCCAATATGCAGGGGGTCAATATTCCACCGAACTCGCAGTATGCCACAATGCTGCTTCAGAACGGAGGCGCCTTCTATCGGAATGATGACAAGGAATCGGATCTGGATTCCCGGATCGGGATTGAGACCTTTAAGCGGTGGACAGAGTTCTATACCGATTACAAGCTGGAACGGGAATATGATTTTGCCAACCGTTTCCGGACAGGACAGATGCCTATTGGGCTAACGGATTACACCATGTACAACCAGTTGTCCGTATTTGCACCGGAGATTCGGGGATTATGGGGATTCGTTCCTGTACCGGGAACCGTTCAGACGGATGGAACCTTGAATCGGGACGTACCAGGTGGAGGCAGTGCAGTCATGATGCTGGAGGGTGCCAAGGATCAGGATGCGGCGTGGGCGTTCATGAAATGGTGGACCAGTGCACCGATTCAGGCGGAATTCGGACGGGAGATGGAAGGTCTGATGGGTGCCGCTGCTCGTTATCCAACGGCCAACATCAAGGCACTGGATTCCCTGCCGTGGCCTGCCGAGGATTACGCCAATCTGAAGGCGCAATTTGAAACGGTGAAGGGTATTCCCGAAGTACCTGGTGGTTATTTTACAGGCCGCCATCTGTTCAATGCATTTTACAAAACCGTTGTTGGCCAAGTGGAAGCCAGGGAATCCATTATGGATTATACCCAATATATTCAGGACGAGATTCGAGTGAAGCGTAATGAATTTGGTCTTCCGTAAGCAGAGGGAGGGTTAATCGTGCCACATATATCACTCCGAGACGGACAAAACAGTCCTCCTGAGAAAGCGTCAAGGATGGGCATGAAATCGTGGTGGAGCTGGAAGCTCCAGGAAATGAAGGCCAGCAAACATTCCTATGTTCTGCTTGCACCTTATATGCTGCTGTTCGTCATGTTTACCGTGATTCCGGTTGTCATCTCGATCATACTCAGCTTCACCTACTTTAATATGCTGGAATTTCCACGTTTCATTGGCTGGCAGAACTATACCCGCCTGTTTCTGGAGGATGATGTATTCCTGATTGCGATCAAGAATACGTTGCTGTTCGCCATTATTACCGGGCCAATCAGTTATATTGCCTGTTTCGTCTTCGCGTGGATCATTAATGAGTTAACACCCAAATGGAGAGCGTTCATGACGCTCATCTTCTACGCGCCCTCCATCTCGGGCAATGTGTATTTTATCTGGCTCATGATTTTCTCGGGGGATCGTTATGGTATTGCCAATGGGCTGTTGATCAAATGGGGTTTTCTGCTGGAACCGATCCAGTGGCTGAAGACGGAAGCCTACATTATGCCCATCCTCATTCTCGTGCAGTTGTGGCTGAGTCTGGGAACCGGATTTCTGGCGTTTATCGCTGGTTTGCAGACGGTGGACCGGACGTTGTACGAAGCGGGGGCGGTGGATGGGATCAAAAATCGCTGGCAGGAGCTATGGTACATTACCCTGCCTTCGATGCGCCCGCAGCTTATGTTTGGCGCAGTCATTCAGCTCACAACCTCGTTTGCCGTGGCTGATGTGTCGATTGCACTGGCCGGGTTCCCAAGCGTGAACTATGCGGCAGAGACGGTGGTCACCCACTTGATCGACTTTGGTACAACGCGGTTTGAGATGGGATACGCATCGGCGATTGCGACCGTGCTGTTCATGATCATGGTGGGCACCAACTTGCTGGTACAGAAACTGCTTCGAAGGGTGGGAGAATAGCCTATGGCTGCAATTGCAACAGGCAAAAAGCGGGTGAATCGCTCGCTATCAGGAAGCCTCTCCCTGTTTGCCCTTCTGCTCGTATTTGGTGCCTTCATGGTGCTGCCGCTGATCTATGCGATCAACAATGCATTCAAACCATTGGATGAGATTTTCACCTTTCCGCCAACGCTGTTTGTCAAAAATCCCACATTCAGCAACTTTACAGATCTGCTGAATCTGCTGAGTGACTCGTGGGTGCCGTTTTCACGCTATATATTTAACACGGTATTTATTACAGGTATTGGAATTGTAGGTCATGTGCTTCTGGCTTCCGCAGCCGCCTACCCGCTTGCGAAGCACAAGTTTCCAGGCAAAGTATTCATGTTCCAAGTGGTCGTGCTATCACTGATGTTCACACCGGCAGTTACGGCCATTCCGAACTATATGATCATGTCATGGCTCGGATGGATTGACACGTACTGGGCTGTTATTATTCCGGCATTTGCCTATTCACTTGGGTTATATCTGATGAAACAGTTCATGGAGCAGATCCCGGATGCACTGCTGGAAGCGGCCAAGATTGATGGTGCCAGTGAATACCGGATCTTCTGGTCCATTGTCATGCCCAATGTGAAGCCAGCCTGGCTTACATTGATCATTCTGCTGTTCCAGATGTTATGGGGCAGTGATGGCAATGGGTACATCTACAGCGAGCAGCTCAAGACCCTGCATTATGCAGCAGGTCAGATTATTCAGGGCGGAATATCCCGGGCAGGAGCGGGTGCTGCGGTAGCACTGATTTTGATGAGTGTGCCGATCACGCTATTTATTTTCTCTCAGAGCCGAATCATTGAGACGATGGCGAGCTCGGGCATGAAGGATTAAGGGGGAACGATATGGCACGCACAGTGAAAAGATGGCTTGTTCTCCTGGCGGCAGTATCTCTGCTGCTGGTGAATGCCGTGCCTGCGGCGGCCTCCCCGGCGCCGTATGAGAGTTATAACTACAACTACTGGAAAGAGGCTGTTCCTTCACCAGATGCCTATCTGCCCGAGCGCACCATTTCAGGCTGTGACCTCGGCATTAGTGAGTTCAAAGACCCCGGTGATGTGAACGTTTCTCCGTCCGGGTTGATCTACATTTTGGATAGTGGCAACAATCGAATTGTCGTATTGGACCCGGAATTTAAGTTGCTGCGCGTTATCGATGGATTCATGACAGAGGGCAGCAAAGAGAGCTTTAATCTTCCGGGCGGATTGTTCGTGAATGAAGAAGAACACATATATATCGCCGATACGGGCAACAGTCGAGTGGTTGTTTTGGATGGAGAAGGGATGCTGCTTCATATCATAACCAAGCCGGAGTCGGATATCCTGTCGACCCAATTCCAGTTCCAGCCCTTGAAACTGACGGTTGATCATGTAGGTCGCGTATATGTTGTGGCACAAGGGGTCTACGAAGGCATTATGCAGTTTGACGAGAGTGGGACATTTATCGGATACGTCGGTACCAACAAAGTGGAGCGGGACTACGGCGAATATATCTGGCGCATGTTATCCACCAAAGCCCAGCGCGCACAGATGGTCCTGTTTGTGCCAACAGAGTTCTCCAATGCGGATATCGACACCAAAGGATTCGTCTATGCGACCAATATTGATCCAGGTTCGAATGAACCGATCAAACGCCTTAACCCGTCTGGCGAAGATGTACTGAAGCGGTTTGGTTATTACGACGTCAAAGGCGATATCCGGTTCCGCAACAATCCCGGTCCATCCAAACTGATTGATGTGAAAGTGCTGGGCAACGGCATGTACAGTGTGCTAGATGCGACACAGAACCGGGTGTTCACGTACGACGACGAAGGTCATCTGCTCTACATATATGGCGGTAAAGGAAATCAGGTGGGCACGCTCAAAACGCCAGTTGCGATTGAGCAATCGGGTGAGCACCACTTGGTTCTGGACCGGGGGAAGAACAATCTTGTTGTCTACGAGCCAACCCGTTTTGGTTCCCGTGTGAATGAAGCGGTGGCACTCCACTATCGGGGCGAGGACACGGAGGCCGTAAATATATGGAGAGAAGTGCTGAAGCTGAATGCCAATTATGACATCGCTTATATCGGTATCGGCAAGTCCTTATTAATGGAGAAGAAAAACGAGGAGGCGCTGGGGTACTTCGAACTTGGGATGGATCGCAAGAGTTATTCTGTCGCGTTCAAGAGGCATCGGCGAGAGATGATGAAGGAACATTTTGGTACATTCCTGACCGCTGTAATTGCGCTGATTGTCATTCTGATCCTGACCCGGGTGGCGGCTAAATGGAGACGGAGGAGGCAGGTCGATCGTGAAGCAGGATTTCATTAAGTTTCCGCTGCATCTCATTTTTCACCCTATTGATGCATTCTGGGACCTCAAGTCGGATAACCGTGGTCGGCTGCTTGTTGCTTTGGCAGCACTGGTGCTCACGATTGTGATGATGATTTTGCAAAAGCAGTACGCAGGATTTCTCGTCAATTACACCGACCCTCGTACGATTAACAGCATCATTGAGATTGCCACAGTTGCGGTGCCTTTCTTTCTATGGTGTACGGCCAACTGGGCAGTAACAACCTTGATGGAAGGGGAAGGCAAGTTCAGGGAAATCGTTCTGGCAACAGGTTACTCGCTCATTCCGGTTATTCTGATCTATGCCCCAATGATCGTGATGAGCCGGTTCATGGTGCAGGAGGAGACTGCGTTTTATTATCTGTTCAATAGTATCGCGTTTTTCTGGTTTGTGTTGCTCCTGTTCATTGGCATGATGACGGTACACCAGTACACGGTGGTTAAAACGATCGTTACGATGGTGCTGACACTCATTGTGATGGGCATTATTGTATTCCTTGGCGCACTGGTCTTCAGCATGCTGCAACAGTTGTACGAATTCGGTTATAACATCTACCGCGAGTTGATTTTTCGGACCTAAAGGAGGCGGCATCCGTGAACCAAAGGCAACGAATATATACGGTGCTGGCTGGTGGTGCAGCTGTAATCATGATTGCAGCCGGGCTGCTGTATATAAACAACAGGGGCATTCCTGCCGTAGAAGCTGCGGCTTATCTGGACACAACAACCAGAGCTATGCCTGTCACGGAGGAACCGTTGAAGTTCCTTGTCGACTCTTCGCAGGGGGTGCCTGGTATGCAATTGGTCGCCGAAGATCAGGGCTTGGCTCTGTACTATAACGAGGAGACAACGGAAATTGCAGTACGTGACGGGAAAAGTGGAGAGGTCTGGTACAGCAACCCGAAAGAACGGGCTGAGGATGGTCTTGCTTCTGCGTATGAGAAAGAAGTACTGTCCTCCCAGTTGAACGTGTCTTTCCGGGATTCGATGGGCACTTTGGAGAACTTTCCAAATTTCAGTTCGAGTATAAGCAACAAACAATTCACAGTGGACCAGATCGATCAAGGGATTCGGGTCAACTATACACTTGGTGATACATCACTTGGGATTGATGCACTGCCCAAGCTGATCAGCAAGCAGCGACTCGAGGAGAAGGTGCTTTCCAAGCTGGACGCGACTGTCGCAAGATACACGTCTGCCCGTTATTATCCAACCAAGAACAATCCGGATATTCTGGAAAGGCTGGATGGACAGATTTCGAAGCAGCTTGTGCTGAACAAGATGTTGAGTGCCTTTGAGACGGCGGGTTACACGGCGGATGATCTCGCTTTTGACAATCAGGAGAACGGGGTCGAAGGTGGAGGTGAATCGGATAAGCCAAGCTTCGTCATTTCTGTGGAATACCGATTGGAGAAGGGAGCGCTTGTTGTGAGCGTGCCCCTGAGTCAGATAGAGGAAAGTGGGCAATACCGTATCCGAAGTATTGACTTGCTCGCTTATTTTGGTGCTGCGGATACGAAAGGTGAAGGCTACATGCTCGTACCTGACGGTTCGGGTAGTCTGATCCACCTGAACAACGGGAAAACCCAGGAAGAGCAGTATGTACAGCGTGTCTATGGAGCAGACCCGAATGATAATTCGCTCAGTCGTCCTCAGGTTAGTGAATCCGCGCATATGCCTGTGTTTGGTCTGAAGAACGGGGAGAATGCGTGGTTTGCAGTCATTGAAAAAGGGGACGGCATCGCCAGTATCTCCGCGGATATTGGAGGTAGACAGAACAGTTACAACCATGTGCATGCGACCTTCTCCCTGCGGGGTGAAGATGAACTGGAGATGTACACCTCGCAGAAAATGCAGGAGATCCAGCTGCTTAGCGAAGCGCCTTACCGTGGAGATGTTCAGGTTCGCTATCATTTTCTTCATGGAGAAGATGCCAGTTACTCGGGTATGGCCCGCCTGTATCAACAGAAGTTGATAAAGGAGGACGTACTGAAGCCGCTCGCAGAACAGACAGAGTTGCCGTTCTATATGGATGTACTTGGTGCAGTAGATAAAAAGGCTTCATTCCTGAGCGTGCCCTACCGCTCCACTTTAGCGATGACGACATACGAACAGGCTGCCGAAATGGCGGCGAAGTTACAGCAGGATGGTGTGAATCGCGTACACATGCGGTATCAGGGTTGGTTCGGGGGTGGCATCAGTCATCATACGCCAACCCAGGTGAAGTTGGACAGTGAAGTAGGTAACCGTTCCGAACTTCAGGCGTTGTCCGCTAAGCTGGAGCAGTCAGGTGGAGCCTTGTTCCCGGATGTGGCTTTCCAGCACATATATCACGATGATCTGCGCTTTGCTCCTTCCTCGGATGCGGCACGGTTTGTCACAAAGGAGACAGCAGAATTGTATCCATACAATCCTGCGCTTAATCGCATGGATCAGAGTAGAGATAGCTATTATCTGCTCTCCGCGGCCAAGCTTCCTTATGTGGTGAGTGAGTTTGCCGACAAATTCAATCAACTGGACCTCGGCGGATTATCCCTCCGTGATCTTGGGCAGGTTCTGACCTCGGATTATCGGGATAGTCGGGTGATTCATCGAGAGACGGCGAAGAACATTGTGAAGGAGCAGCTGGGCAAGTTGCAACAGTCCTATCCGAACCTGATGGTATCCGCAGCCAATAGTTACGCTTGGGGAAATGCACAACATGTTGTGAATGTACCCGCAGGGTCGAGTCGGTTCAATATTACCGATGAAGAGGTTCCTTTTTATGCGATGGTCATTCATGGATACTTGAACTATGCGGCAGCACCGATGAACACGTCAGGGGATCAGGATCTCCGCAAACAGTTGCTCCGTAGTCTGGAGCTAGGGGCAGCTCCGTATTTTCAATGGACCTATGAACCATCATCCAGGCTGAAGCTGACAAACTATGATTCGGCATACGCAACAGACTATGAATATTGGGTAGATGACGCGATTGCCTTGTATAAGCAGGCCAATGAAGTACTGGGAAAGCTGGGGAATGAGCAGATTCTCAGACATGAACGCATTCAGGATGGTGTGGTCCGAGTCACCTATACTGATGGTACATCCATCCTTATGAATTACAATGCGGATGCAGTAAGTGTCGATGGAACAACGATTGGCGGGATGGACTATGTGGTGGGAGGAGTGAACCGATGAGAACCATTCGATTATCGTTGAAGTCACGGAGATCGCTGCTTGGACTTGCATTTATTTCTCCGTGGCTGCTTGGTTTCATCTTCCTCTTTGTCACACCGCTCCTGCAATCCATTCGGTTCAGCCTGAGTAATCTGTCGGTTGCTCCAGGCGGATACGTTCTGGACTTCGTTGGATTGAGAAATTTCAAGGATGCGCTTCTGGTTGACGCGACGTTTAACCGGATTCTGGTCGATTCGGTAGGGGCGATGGTATTGAACGTGCCGATGATTCTGTTTTTCAGTCTATTCACGGCGACACTGCTCAATCAGAAGTTTAGAGGCAGAACGATGGCACGTGCGATTTTTTTCCTGCCGGTTATTCTGGCTTCCAGTGCAGTTGCAGCAGCGGAGTCTGCGGGATTAATCAATCTGATGGGGGATGCCAGTGCGGTGGATGCATCAGCCGATGGTGGTGCTTCGTTCAACGTGGTTTCCATTGTGCGGATGCTAGCGGATGTGGGATTGCCGATGGCCTATGTGGATTACATTGTAGAAGCCATCATGCGAATCTATGAGATTATTAGCAGCTCAGGCGTTCAGATTCTGATCTTTCTCGCCGCGCTGCAATCGGTACCGGGATCGATGTACGAGGTTGCGAAGATCGAAGGGGCAACAGCCTATGAATCGTTCTGGAAAATTACATTTCCCATGGTCAGTCCGTTAATTCTAACGAATGTCATCTATACAATCATTGATTCATTTGCCGGAAGTCCGGTCACACAGGCCATCTATCAGACGGCTTTCAAAACCCAGAACTTTGGCTTAAGCTCGGCGATGTCCTGGCTGTACACGCTGGTGATTGGCCTTGTACTGATCGTAGTGGGCTGGGTGTTATCGCGGCGCGTTCATTACAACTGACGGTTCACATTGAGGGAGGCTTCAGATTATGGCTGCATCAGGAACCGATCGCATGGTGGTAGTTCCGAAGCAGAATTACCACATGCAGCGGGTGCGAAACAAAACATCGGACCTTCTCTATTCCATATTCAGATATGCTTTGGTCATTGGTATTTCATTTATTATTTTATATCCGTTATTTCTTAAAGTGTCAGTTGCGTTCAAGGATAAGCAGGATATCTACAATCCAACGATCTATATGATTCCTCAGCACGTTACATTGGATAATATCCGGCTTTCGGCACAAGTGATGGATTACCTGCCTCTGCTGGCGAACACGTTATTGTTCGTTACCATCACAACGCTTCTGACAGCCATATCCTGTGCACTTGCCGGATACGGCTTTGCCCGGTTTTCTTTTCCAGGTAGCAATGTGCTCTTTGTACTGGTGATTCTCACCATTCTGGTGCCAACAAGCACACTCATGGTGCCGATGTATCTGCATTTCCGCAGCTTTGACTTTATGGGCATCATCCAGTTATTCACCGGAAAGAATGGCATTAATCTGCTGAATACGTATTGGCCTTCCATGATTACGGCGGCTACAGCAGGAGGGCTGAAGGCGGGGTTGTTCATCTATATTTTCCGGCAGTTCTTCAAGGGCATGCCGAAGGAGATCGAGGAGGCTGCACTGATTGACGGCGCAGGTGGATTCAAGACGTTTGCCCGCATCATGTTGCCCAATGCGATTTCACCGCTGATTACGGTCATTCTGTTCTCGTTTGTGTGGCAGTACAACGATACGTTCTACTCGGCATTATTCATGAGTGAAAGTCCACTGATCTCACTGAAGGTGGCTTCCTTGCCTGCTCAGGCGAATCAGTTGATTCCGCAACTGATGGGCTTTGGTTCGAACTCGGGCATTAAGGCCGATCCGAACTATGTGGCCATGATTGTGGATACAGGTATTTTGCTGGCGATTGCACCGCTAATTATTTTGTATCTGTTTGTGCAGCGCTATTTCGTGGAGAGCATTGAGCGCTCAGGTGTAGTGGGTTAAGGGGAGCGTTGAGTTGAGATGAAAGAAGCGCGGGTATTCGCTGTAACAATTCATGCGAATACTCACGCTTCTTTCTGGTGGCATATGTAAATGGAGCTGTCCTATGGAGAAACATTATAATCTGTTTCGGACCACAATCTAGTTTGCCGGTTGTAGCATATCTCGGATATTGGGATATAAATTCACACTGTTCGTGAATAAGATATATGATTGATTAACCGTACGGATCAGAATCCTCTCGCTTGTGCCATTAACCGGACCGATCCGAATGGCGGATGGTTCGCTGCCACCGTACGTATCATCCAGAGTGACCGATGAGATGTGTGCGATGGGGATTTCGATTTTGGAGAACTGCCAGCGGATGACCAGTTGATCTTCTATTTTTTTCACGTTAACGCCAAACATAGGTTGATCTCCTCCTGTTGTAATTCATATCATTGAAGTAATCTCGTATGTCCAGTTTATCATATTTTGGATAAAATTACCTTATTAATAATAAAGGGAGTGAAGGGTTGAACGACTGGAATGCCTATCATTATTTTGAACAAAGTCTTGGTCCTTTCAGAAATCTCTCCAGCCTGTCTGCGGATGAAGCAGAAGCAGTAACTCAGCAGATCCGTCTTCAGGGAAGGAACTTTGCCAGTCGGCGATCCGCAGATTACATGGCAATTCGCAGAACGCTTGAGCATAGAGCTTATGAGCAGTTTGTTGCCAAAGGTGGAAAGCCGCTGCAATCATATCCCCATTACCTGACGCTTGGCGCATGTGAATGGTTGTCGTCCTGGTATTCAGAACCTGATCATGTGCTCATTCCGTGGGGTGATCTTCCTGTCGATGTTGTAAGTTTTACCTACGGGGACTTGTTCCCCACGATGAGGTTTGACGATGCCAAACCCTATCGTAAGCAGATTTATACCAAAGATGAAATCATCGAAGTGATTCAAACCTATGGTTGGCCTCAGGAATGGAACCGGGAGGGCGATAAGGGTCCGGAACGTTATATTGAGGTGCAAGTGTGGGACGAGCGGTTCATCCAACCGTACACATGGGTGTAAGATAACGGGGATGCAACTTGATGCTAAGCCTACAGGATTAACCATGAGACATACCGAATACAAATAGAGAAATGAGTCAGCTTAAACTCCAACACAAAGGGTGTGCCACATGACGAATCTATTCGAACATTGTTCAGGTCAGACATTATCTGCCAACCTGGGATGGCTGAACGAGCCAGCAGATTGGTCCATTGAAGACGGCAAAGTAACGATAACCGTTTCGCCAGTCAGTGACTTTTTCATTGATCCGGGAGGTGACCCGGTGAAAGACTCAGCTCCATTTTTACATACGATAATCAAGGGAGATTTCAGCATCGTCACTCAAGTACAGGTGGACATGAAAGAACAGTATGACTCGGGCTGTCTGATGGTAATGGTGGACGATACGAATTGGGCTAAAGTCTGCTTTGAATTTTTTGAAGAACAGCCGTCCATTCTCAGTGTTGTGACCCGTGGTAACTCGGATGATGGTGTATCATCCCCTGTAGATGTCAGCAAGCCTTATCTGCGTGTAGCCCGTGCAGGCAGCAGCTTTGCTTTCCATTATTCCCAGGATGGTGAGAAGTGGAAACTGGTACGTTATTTTGGCCTTGATTGCTCCGAAGAGATCAAAGTTGGCATCGTGGCCCAATCCCCAATCGGGCAAGGGACCACAGTTACTTTTGCAGATGTACGGCTTCAGCATGGACTGACCGGAAGTGTACGCCGAGTAGAATAAAAAACGATCAGAACGTTGTTCTGTCATTTATTTCACTCGAATTAACAATCCGAACAGGCCGAGTACAGCAAAGGCCAGAAATGCCGTTGTATTGGAGAACACTTCAATCGTGTACCCTGCCATGGAGGAGCCGAGAAATTGCCCAGCACCTAATGCGAGAAAGGCGAGGCTGATGCCAATCGATACATTCGGACTGAATAATCTCGTTGCCCAAACGATAAATACACTGGTCAGGAAAATGTAGGTGCTCCCAAACATGATGGCAGAAATTATGCTGGCAGTCATGGATGGCAAAAGGATAACCCCGAGTGAAATAGCCAATAACATGAGGCCAATTCGGTAGGACCATCCAATCTGGATCCGTTCAATAATACGGCCAGCGCATCCGCCGAGGATCCCCATAACCCCCATCACAATCCAGAACAACACGGCTTCCGAATCGGAGGCCCCTTTCTCGTCCGTGAGGAAGTTTCGGGCAAAGGTCCAGTAGATTGCGGAACTAACACCTGTTAACAGACAAGCCATCAGAAGAGCAGACCCGGGTCTGGTTGGTTTCATACATGTCCAGAGCGACTTGGTACAAGGCAGTGTCTTGGTTGCCGGAATGACACGTCTGTTCCACAGCAGAACTACAACACCGATCACAGCAAACAGGATGTAGGTTAGACGCCAGTAATCTGTGAACAGCCAGTAGAGTGGACCGGATATAACAATTCCGAAGCTGGTCCCTGTATTAATCCAGCTGTTGCCTCTGGCTTGCAGATGCGGTGCAAGTTCCGCATTAACCGTGTTACCAAGTGCCGGAGAGGCCCAGCCTGTACTTAAACCGGCTAGAAATACACTAAATGCAAGAACCCATGCATTCTGAGACAGGGCAATGCCGGTTAATCCGAGCACTGCGCTGATGCCTGCCAATTGAATGACATAATGGTGCCCCTTGCGATTAATCAACAGGGGTGCCGTTAGAAGGGACAGACAGTAGGCAATATACGTGCCTGAGTTAATCGCCCCAGAGGCTGTGTCATTCAAGTGTAAGGCTTCCGAAATTTCCGGCATAAACAATCCATAACTGAATCGCCCGAATGCATAACATACAGCGATAAGTGCAATGCCTGGAAAAATAATTTTTTTCATAAAATCCACCGCCTTTTTAGATAGAACGATCATTATATTTTTACTTAAATAAAAAAGTGAGTTGAACTACTAACTCACCCGGAATAGGACTACTTGAAACTGGTTTGCGTCATATGCATCAATTCTCGGCAGACGTCATTTACATTTTCTGTCTCAGCAAGTGCCGTAGAACCCTCCAGCAGCAGGGCGAATCGTATCAGATCTCGATCACTTGCAGCAGGCGCCAATGTTTGGATTAACGTTCGCATATGTCTTTTATGTGCATTCACTGTCTGGACGATGATATGGTCTGCATGACCTCCGAATTCTTCTTTGGCGCGTAAGAACAAGCAACCTCTTGACTCGTGTTCTTTCAACCAGGTTGCATGTCCTTCAGCCAGATTGAGAAACATGGGTTGTTCTTTATTGTTTGCATATTGCCTTAACTGTTCCAAATAACGCTGTTCGCGCCGGAGGAGCACCTGAACGATAAGGTCATCCTTAGATTCAAAGTGGTTATATAACGTCATGATGGCGATTCCGGCATCTGTGATAATTCGCTTCAATCCAATGGAATGGAAGCCATGAAGATAAAATAATTCTTCAGCCACGTTCAAAAGCATTTCTTTTTTGCTGCTCATAATCAGGAATGTCCTCTCTTGAAAATAGGATAGAACGATCATTATACCTTATAAAGGTATAAAAAATGGCTCACACTGTCAAATCGTGTGAACCGTTTCAATCTCCATTTGATGTAGGGCCTCAATCCATTCTGTCGAACATTCGGAGTCTGTAATGACCATAGATACGTGATTCATGGGGGAGATCTGGGCAAACGTGGATCGACCAAATTTGGTGTGATCGGCTACCAAAATGGACTCTTCTGCTCGTTCCATCATTCTGCGGGAAACAAGTGCTTCTTCCAGCAAATAGTCTGTTACACCATCCATTAACGAAACACCGCCGGCAGAGATGAATGCTTTGTTGACTTTGAACTGACTCAGCAATTCATGTGTGACTGGCCCCGTGGAAGCTTGCACCGCTGAATTGATTTCACCTCCAGCAAAAATGATTTTACCTGCAAAACCTTCCAGCGCACAGGTGAGGATTGGAACTGAGTTGGTGATGACAGTCACCTGTGAACGATTTCTTAGTTGACGCATGATCTCCAGTGTTGTTGTGCCATTGTCCAACATCACGGTTTCACCATCTTCAATCAGAGCGGCAGCTGCTATGCCGATGCGCTGTTTCTCACTCATCTGAAGCTGCGCACGCTTTTGAAAAGGGGCTTCGATCATTCCTGAACGTACACGAACCGCACCGCCGTAGACTTTACGCAATTCGCCTTCCTTTTCCAGTCGATCCAGATCACGCCGTATGGTTTCTGTCGAAACCTGAAATAGATTTGCCAATACCTGAACCTGAACCTTTCCTTGGGTAGCCAGACGGGTAAGAATGGTGTTTTTGCGCTCTTCATACGTCAGAGACATGTGTCGTCGAACCTCCTGTATTTCGTATACATATGTATTTTACATTTATAAATGTGTATTCATGTGGATTGGTGTTGATTTATATAGTTTAAAAGGTCAAGCTGAGCTTGTCAATTTGCCAGGAGGGTTACGTTAAAATTAACTGAAACTAACTCAAACCTTTACCATTTTAAATTTGGATTGTCTCGTTATCCAAAGAACATGGAACAGATCAGTGATGATAAATTTAACGATGTATTGACAGTAATAACATGTGAAGATAAGATCATATAAAACAACAACATACCACATAAAACAACATAAAAGTAAAATGTAATGCAGACTATTTCACATGTGTTTAGTAATGAGGGGGTCAAGACAGTGAATCGACAATTGTTTTTTCGAGAAAATGGAACGTTTAAAATCGTGCAGTTTACAGATCTGCACTGGAAAGATGGTCGTCCTGAGGATATCAGGACCCGGCAGTTAATGAAAACCGTTATTGAAGCGGAACAACCCGATCTGGTTGTGTTTACAGGGGATGTGATCTATACGGGACCGGTGGATCAGGGGAAAAAGGCATGTGAGCATCCGGAGCAGGCTTTCCGTGAGGCTGTAGCGGTTGTGGAAGAGTGTGGTATTCCGTGGGCATTTGTGTACGGCAACCATGATACGGAAAATCGGATTACCCCCGCTGGATTAATGGAGGTCATTCAGGAACATGAGTACACTGTGACAAAGCCTGGTCCAAGCGAGATTGCAGGTATGAGCAATTACACGCTGGAGATTGTCGGAACGGATGGCAGTCCGGCTGCGGTGTTGTATTTCCTCGATTCAGGGAGTTATTCCACTGTTGAGTCTATTCCTGGCTATGGCTGGATTCAGCCCAATCAGATCCAGTGGCTGATGTCTGAATCCATACGCGTCCATTCCGGCCGCAGCCGCGGGAATAAGCTCCCAGCCTTGGCGTTTTTCCATATCCCGATTCCTGAATACCAGGCCATGTGGGACACGCAGATCTGTTACGGCAGCAAATATGAACCTGTGTGTTGTGCCCAAGTGAACTCGGGGCTGTTCTCTGCATTGCTGGAGATGGGTGATGTGATGGGGACTTTTTGCGGACATGATCATGTGAATGATTTTCAGGGGACTTATCACGGCATTCGTCTCTGCTACGGGCGTTCGAGTGGGCACAGTACATATGGAAGGGAAGGCATGCTGCGCGGAGGACGCATCATTCAGTTGAAGGCGGGACAACGCAGCTTTGATACATGGCTTCGTCTGGAAGACGGCTCTGTCGTGAAGGAACAGCCAGAACATCAACCTGGGAGCGCTTCAGCACAATAGATTATATAAAAGAGTGATGGAGTAGAGAGGAACGTTTTGATTATGATTTTACCTATAATGCTGGTACTGGCTTCCGGGATGGCTCATGCCGTCTGG
Source organism: Paenibacillus sp. FSL R5-0519 (assembly GCF_037974275.1). Taxonomy (NCBI): domain Bacteria; kingdom Bacillati; phylum Bacillota; class Bacilli; order Caryophanales; family Paenibacillaceae; genus Paenibacillus; species Paenibacillus sp. FSL R5-0519. Next base: position 4,740,255 of record NZ_CP150234.1, on the reverse strand, counting down.
AGCATGTTTACCAAGCGCAGTCTGAATAAAAGTGTGTTTTTGTGGTCCATTATGATGATTCCAACGATTATATTGCTTCCTTTACTCATTGTGGAATTGGCACGTGAATCCTTATCCATGGCAGCCTATGTGCTACTGATTCTGTCGATGGGCTTGCAGGCATTGTATTCTTGGCTGTTGTCTCAGACCTACGAACTCGGCGACTTATCTCAGATCTATCCGATTATGCGGGGAACGAGCACCTTATTGGTACCTCTGATCGGAGTTACTTTTCTGGGCGAAACCTTATCATTGTACGGCTGGATCGGCATTGCGTGTATGCTCGGCGGATTTACGGTGCTTAGTGGTGCCGGAAGCAGAGATGTTAATACGGGCTCGCGTGTAACGGGATTGAAGCCGGTTTTGATGGCTTTATGTGTAGGTTTATGTACAACCAGTTACGTGTTCGTGGATAAGCTGAATCTGGAACATATCTCACCCTTATCGTTACTTGAAGTGACCAACATTGGTTTTGTCGCCGGTTTAACCCCTGCGTTGCTGGCTTCTCGTCAACTGCGTCAGGAGTGGAGGGTGAATCGATCGACCATCATGCTTGGTGCATTGCTGAATCCGGGCTCGTACCTGTTGTTTCTGTTTGCTTTACAACAGGCACCGATGGCAAGACTGGGTCCCCTTCGGGAAGTAGGCACGATATTTGCCGCATTCCTCGGTATTTTGCTGCTGAAAGAACAGCAGGGGAAAAAGCGTATTCTCTGTTCCATCATTATTTTTGTCGGTATTTTGTTGATTGGGATGTGGGGCTGATGAAAGGGGTACGCCGCTGATCATTCCCAAAGGTCCGCATGAATGATGGTGTGCTCTTGACGCTTCCTATAGTCCGTTCTGTATCATGTGTCATATGATGAAAAACCTCAAATCAGATTTCTCGATGCAATCCTCTCAGGTGTACGACCTTAAGATCCATCTGTTCAGATGAAACTTAGGGTGGCCCCTGAGGGGATTTGTTCATTTTATTGCAGAAACCAAACGTGATATATTGGAAACTGGCGCAGTAAAGCAGGTAGAATAGATTGAGGGAGTGAGTAGAGCATCTGGAGTAAGGAGAGGGATCGTTTGTTGCATGAGGAGAGATTCATCCGGGCAATTACAGAGCATGAGCAATTAATGCAAGATCTGCGGCGCGTTCAGAGTCTCCATCTGCCACAATGTTACATAGGTGCAGGATATATTCGTAATTATATCTGGGATGTTCTGCATGGGTATGATCTGCGTGAACTCCATAGCGATATTGATGTTGTTTATTATGATGCGCAAGACTTGCGTGAGGCGCGAGACATACAGCTCGAACAACAGCTTCGTGAGGAGACTGGCAATGCCAAGTGGTCAGTGAAAAACCAGGCGAGAATGCATCTGCGCAATGGCACAGTTCCTTATCAATCTACTGAGGATGCTCTTCGCTATTGGCCAGAAGTCGTGACTGCCATAGGCGTACAGCTGGATGAAGAGGGCCGGGTGAACATTTGTGCCCCGCATGGTTTGCATGATCTGTATCAACTCGCGGTTCGCAAAAGCCCCTTCTTCATGGATAATGACTATTACAATCAGCGTGTCCATAGGAAGTGTTGGCAGGAACAATGGCCCAAATTAACGATAATAACAGCTTGAAATCATAGAGATACGCGGAATTACGGGTACAAGAAGGAGTGTTTACGGACTTGATAAAAAAGTTCTTACAAAAATATGGACTGATCATTGATCTCGTCCTGTTGGCATGTTTTGTAGCGTTTCTGGTCTTCTGGGGCCAACGATTTCCAGTCATGTTTTTCGGAATGATCACGGTGGCTTTTATCGTGTTAAGACGGATTGACTATCAGAAGCATGTTATTTTGAAACGGATTATCCTTACCGGATTTGGCGTGGCTGCCGTTTCTTTTGTCATTATTGAGGCGCTTGTATTCACACAACTGGGTGCGAATGATCCGGAAGAGGCGGACTACGTCATTATTCTAGGTTCAGGCATTCGGGGAACGGAATTATCGTTGACTTTGAAGCAAAGGTTAGATGCCAGTCTGGACTACATTCGCAGTCATCCTCAGACACCGGTTATTGTATCGGGTGGACAGGGACCTGGGGAATCGATTCCCGAAGCGCTCGCTATGAAAAACTATCTGGTTGAACAGGGGATTAGCCCTGAGCAAGTCATTATGGAAGATCGCTCCACAAGTACTCAGGAGAATTTGGCCTTTTCCAAAAAAATCATTCAAGAATCCGGGTTGGAGCACCCGGAGATCATGATTGTCACGAGTGACTACCATATGTTCCGCTCCAAATACATTGCAGCCAAGAACGGTTATGCAGCAGAATACGGCATATCTGCCCCGTCACCAGGATATTTGAAGCCGGTCAACATGATCCGTGAATATTTTGCTACGATCAAAACGTTTATCTAATATACAAACAGGACGAAGCGCAAGACTTATGCTTCGTCCTTTCCGTATATATGGGTGTTATTGTTCCTTAACGTTGAGTTACTTCGTTGAAGGAACAAGTACAGCTTCCGAAACCTGATCCGCAGGGAGCGCTACCATTTCAGAAGATGAGGCAGGAGAAGGAACGGTTGCGGCCTCAGAAGCCTTGTTCTCGGAAGGGACGGCTACCATCTCAGAAGATCCAGCAGGAGAGGCAGAAGAAGGAACTGTGGCTGATTCTGCAATTTCACTCTCAGAAGGTTTAACAGAAGAAGGAGCTGGTACATTTTCTGTCACTTCATCCTTAGGTAGAGCCACGAGTTCAGGCGTTACGGAAGCAGCGGGAGCAGTGACATCTTCGGAAACTCCGGCTGGATCGGGAGAAGCTACGATCTCAGCCGTTTCAGATACGGAAGGAACAGGCACAGCTTCAGTAGCCTTGGACGCTACTTGAACGGTATGGTTTGATGCCCATACTGCGGTGGATGTACTTACTCCTGTAATAAGCAATAGAGCCCCCATACTTAACATCCAGTGTTTCTTGTTCAGTTTCTTCACGTTAAACATGTTCATCAATCTCCTTTTTAATTGTTTGCCTTCACCCGATAGGGACGAACAAAATTGAGCAGGCATTTTCTTGGTTCCCGCCATCACATTTAAAATTGTCTCACCATATCGTCTTCGTTCTTCGTGGGACATCTCTTTCACCACATCTTCATCACAGGCTAATTCGCTCCAGGTATGAATGTCCCGGCGAATCATATGAATCAGGGGATTGAACCAGTGTAGGGCACTAACCCCCAAGGTCAGAGCCTTGACCCACAGATCTTGATGTTTCAGATGTACCAACTCATGATGAATGACCATCTTGATGTCCATCTTGACCGTATTTTCGGGTGGAAGATATATCGTTGGTTTAAACAAGCCGACCAGTATAGGGCTTCTTACTATTGTGCTGTGAGCAAGCGTGATATTGCTTTTGAGACCCAAAGCCTCTTTGATTAATGGTAGCTGCATAGCTGCTTCACTATCACAGAGGACTGGCATAGTTGTACGTGATAGTTCATTCAAAAATCTCCGATAACAGTACATCTGCCATGCAGAAAAACCGATGACGCCAATGCCCCATACACATAACAAGAACCAGGCTGTAGTTACAGAAATGGTTTGTGCCGAGATAAATGTCCCTGCAAGTAAGCTTGTAGATGTTGCATGCTCCATACTCGGTACGGTTGATGTAGGAGGGAATGCAAAACCCAAAAGCCATGAAAGGCCAAGAGATACCGGGAGCAGATAGAACAAGAGAGCCATTTTACCGAGTCTGTAGAGCCACTTGGTCGGAAAAACAGATACAGGTATGAGTCGCAGTGCCAACATACATATGGCAACGATACTTCCGGCCACGGTCAGACTGCACAGAATTTCAAAAAAGATGTTCATGATCTGCACCTACTTTTCCGAAAGCCATTTTTTCAGTTCTGAAATGTCATCCTCTGAAAGCTTATCACCGTCATACATGGCCGAAACCAAATTCTTGACAGAACCTTGATAAAGTCCATCAAGCACGTGCTGTGTTTCCTGTAGTTTGTAGTCTTCTGGTTGTAGAAGAGGTGTATAATCATTGATTCTTCCACGCCTCGTCACGGTAAGAGCGCCTTTATCCACCAATCTGGACAGAAAGGTAGACATGGTCTGCGCTTTCCATGCTTTCCCTTTCTCAGCGAATATGTCTAATAGCTCTGTCGAGGTGACGGGTGGATCGCATGACCATATAACGACCATTAACTCCATTTCTGTTTCGGATAATTTCTGAATCGGGTTCACTGTGAACACTCCTTCACATCGTTATGCGTCCATAACGATCGTATTACTACACTACGTAGTACGTATAAACTACTACAAGTTGTAGTGGATAGTCAAGTTATCCTGATGGATGATTGCCAAACCGTGTTATAATATAGGTCATTAATAGAAGAACGATGTAGGAGTGAATGATCATTACAGCATATCAACTACCTGCTCTCTATGAGCAGAAGCGAGTTTCAATGCACGAGATGGAAGAGATTGTACGCCTGTTGGCCCAAGCCCCGCTTCTATATGATGATGGACAGAGCATTCAGGTTCAGGATTATATGGGAGGATTGGAGGTCGAACTTGAGCATGAGGTACGTCGTGCAGTGACCCAGTTGTATGAACTGGCTGTTCAGGCTTGCCGGACCTTCGTTGATCCTTTCGCGTACGAGCAGTTCCAGGATGTGCTTGGGTTACAGGCGGAGTTATGGCAGGAGGAAGCGCTCACGCTTACGAAGTGGATGGAATGGCTGAAGCAGATCAGTGAAGGAAAGAAAACACTGCCAGAGTATAACTTTACAGCCATGCTTGGCAACTTGCCAGAAGGATTCATGATCCATGATTTTTATGATGAGCTCCGATATCAATTGGAACAAAACCCTGCAAATACCTGGGCTCTCGAAGAGCGGGATCGCTTGTACGCATCCCTAGGGGTCAATTAAATCAAACCAACGGGTCACCAGCGGTGTTTAATCTAATATCTGTATTTTGCATGTATAGAAACATTTTGATCTATTTCTTGCGAAATCTTTACCCAGTATGGGAAATGAGGGGATACCGTGAAGAAGGTAGTATTGGCTGGTGGAACGGGTTTTGTTGGACAGGATTTTGCCCAAAGGTTCAAGAAGCTGGGTTATGAGGTGTTAATCATCTCGCGTCAGCCCGGTCATATTGCCTGGGAAGATCGTGCTGGAATCATAGAGGCACTGGAAAAAGCAGAGATGTTGATTAACCTGGCAGGTAGATCGGTGAACTGCCGTTATACAGATGAGAATCGCAAAGTCATTCTGGAATCCAGAACGCGTACAACGCGTATTCTTGGGGAAGCCGTCCTGGCTTGTAAACATCCTCCCGAACTATGGATTAATTCGAGTACGGCGACCATATACAGACATGCTGAAGATCGTCCCATGACGGAAAAAGAAGGCGAGATTGGCTCTGGCTTCTCGGTCGACGTTGCCAAAGCTTGGGAACAGGCTTTCTTTGAATTCAGTTTGCCGTCTACACGTCAAATTGCACTGCGAATTGCGATTGTGCTGGGCGAGGGCGGCGTGATGGTGCCCATGACGAACCTCGTCCGTTTTGGCCTGGGAGGATCTCAAGGTGCAGGAACACAGCAATTCAGCTGGATTCATATCGAGGATCTGTTCCGCATGGTGATCTATCTGCAAGAGCATCCACATCTGAATGGTGTGTTCAATGCGTCCTCTCCGCATCCGGTTACGAATCGGGAGCTTATGACGCGTCTGAGAGAACAGATGGGTGTTCGAATTGGACTGCCTTCTCCTCGGTGGATGCTTGAACTGGGCGCGCGCTTTATTCAGACCGAGACGGAATTGGTTCTCAAAAGTCGTTGGGTCATTCCCGAGCGACTGGAGATGGAGGGCTTCACATTCACATACGGTTCACTTGATACCGCTCTTGCCGAGATTTTGAATAAGAAGAACTGACCACACCGTATAAATAATAAAACACAACAGGAAGGGCAGAGGCATCTGCCCTTTATTATGTATTTCAAGGCTTCTATCCAATGGCGTTTCGCCATTTGAGGTTTAGGACTCATTTCATTTATATATGTTCAACTAAACATTTACACGATAACGGAGAGGACAGAAATAACTTGAAGAAGCGAAGCGTGCGCCTCAAAGCTTTCTGAAAGAAAGCTGCATCGGAAGCATACGCTTTATCCCCGGATTTTCCCTTTAAAGAAGGGAATCAAAAAAATCTGGAGATAACAGCGATCGGAAAGTTGTTCTGTCATCGGAGTATCAGTGTAAATACAATTAGCTGAACTTATAGAGGTTTTTCAAAAAGTCCGCTTTTGATTACGAAGGATGCCTAGTGGCATCATCAGCATCGAATATGGAATTCAGCCGAAATGTCCGTTGCTCACGTAGTTTTCCTACGCTCCGCTACTCCATTTCTAGCTTCATCCCATCTTCTCGGTACTGAAAACCGGTCTTTTTGAATACGAACTTATTATCAGTCAGACGAACAGAAAGAGGTTGGGGAAATGCAACTTAGAAGAGTAAGGATCGCGGGAACAGGGAAGTACCTGCCTGTACAGGAAGTCACCGATGAGGAACTGGATCGCCGCTTGGGCGTGCCTGCGGGCTGGGTCAGCAAAGCAACTGGCGTAGGTGTACGGCATTATGCATCAGGTGAAGAGACTTCCTCCTTCATGGGCGCGCGGGCTGCCGAAGCTGCACTGGCGGATGCGGGATTGCAATTCGGGGATATCGACTGTCTGGTGTGCACCAGTGGCACGAAGGAACAACCGTTGCCAAGTACGGCGGTATTTATCCAGCAGGCCATGGGGCAGCAAGATTCGGGCGTCCCCGCCTTTGATATGGATGCAACCTGCCTGAGTTTCCTGAACGGACTGGATGTAATCTCCTATATGGTAGATGCCGGACGTTACCAACGAGTCCTGCTTGTAGCCACGGAGATTGCCTCGGCCGGATTGAATTGGTCTGATAAAGAAAGTGCGGCCCTGTTCGGAGATGGAGCGGCCGCCGTCATTATTGAACGTTCACCTGAAGGATCATCGTCACAGATCGTGCATGCGTCACTTCGAACTTACAGCCGAGGTGCGCGTTTCTCGGAGATTGCAGGGGGAGGCACACGGCTGCACGCTTCGAATTACAAGGCAGATGAGCCTGAGCCTTACCTGTTTCATATGGATGGACAAGCGATCTTTCGCATGGCTTCCAGACTTCTGCCGGCATTCACCAGCGATATGTTACAGGCAACCGGTAATCGGATGGAAGATTTTCAATTGGTTATTCCCCACCAGGGGAGTGCCATGGCAATGAGATTGATCCGCAAGAAGCTTGGCATTGCTGAAGATCGATTCATGGATATCACACGACACCACGGCAACACGATTGCAGCATCGATCCCGATGGGGCTGCATGAAGCGATTAGACAGCAGCGCATTCAGCGGGGAGATCGGGTGCTGATGATTGGCACGGCTGCCGGATTATCCTTGGGAGGACTCATCTTTGACTACTAGATCTGGGGAAACTGGACAGCGTACATCTGCTTCTCTCAACGTACTTCTTACAGGCGGAAGGGCTCCGGTAACGCTCGATCTGGCACGCATGCTTCATCGGGCAGGCCATCGGGTCTATGTTGCGGAGAGTGCTGTAAGGCATCTGACCAGATTATCCAGTGCAGTAGAACAGTGCGCTGTGGTCCCACCGCCCCGTCAAGACACATCTGCGTATCTGGCGGGGCTGGAACGGTTGGCACAGGATTGGCAGATCGACCTGCTGATCCCCATGTGTGAAGAAGTCTTCTATGTGGCTCAAGGGGCAGACAGACTGCGTGCTTATTGCCGTGTTCTGGTTACGACTATGGAGCAGCTGCATGATCTGCACCATAAATATCATTTTATCCAGCTTGCAAGCTCACTAGGTCTTTCGGTTCCGGAGACACGCCTGATCAACAATCGGCAGGAATGGATGGAAGCTCAGGCTGTTCTGGAAACGGTGGGAGAATGGGTATGGAAACCGGTGTATTCCCGCTTTGCCGCCAAAGTTCGCATGCCAGGACGCATGACCGATGACACTGGCGCAGGAACTGATCAGGAAGGAAAAGCAAGTGAAAACAAACGTCGATATTTACGAAACGACCCTCCGGAACATGGGCAGTTATCCTTTGCTTCGCCTTGGGTTGCACAGGCCTACATTCCTGGTCAGATGTTATGTACATACAGCGTAGCCCACGAAGGGCAACTGGTTGCGCACGCCACGTACTATAGCCGCTATCGCACGGGTAGCGTGGGAGCCAGTGTCTTTTTTGAACAGGTGGAACATGAAGGTGCCCTTGCGTGGGTAAGAACATTTGCCCAAGCAACGGAGGTTAGTGGACAGATTGGGTTTGATTTTATAGAAGGTCAGGATGGGCAACTGTACGCGATTGAGTGTAATCCCAGGGCAACGAGCGGGATTCATCTGTTTCACCCCGGAGATGACTTGGTACGTGCACTGACTGAACCGGAGACGTTGGTCAAAGAAAGAAAATGGATCACTCCCGCAGGGGGCAGCAAAGCCATGCTCATGCTTCCGATGCTGGGAAGCGGATTACAGCAAATCTTCGGCAAAGGAAAGTTCCGTGCATGGATAGCTGCTTGGCGTGGAGCGAGGGATGTGGTGTATTTAAGGCAGGATATCCAGCCTTTCTTTGAACAATTCGCGGTGGTGCTGACCGCTTGGCGTATAGCAAGATCACAGAAGATCTCGCTGACTGAAGCTTTGACTCACGACATAGAATGGAACGGTGAACAACAATGAAGAGAGCATTGGTTACAGGAGCTACGGGATGTCTGGGCAGGCACCTCGCGATACGGCTTGTAAAAGAGGGATGGGAAGTCACGGGCATGGGCCGACAATCCAAGGCTGGTACAGAACTTGAGTCGGCAGGAATCCGATTCTTAAATGGAGATATACGGGATGAGGCCGCAGTAACCGAAGCGTGTACGGGGCAGGATGTGGTATTTCACTGTGCGGCTCTGTCATCGCCATGGGGCCGATATCGTGATTTTTACAGCAGCAATGTAGAGGGGACGCAAAACCTCATAGATGGCTGCCTGCATAATGAGGTACAACGATTCATACATGTCTCGACGCCAAGTGTATATTTCAACTACATACCGCGATATGACGTACAAGAGGATGATACGTTGCCTGCCAAACCAGCCAATCATTACGCAGCCACGAAGCTTCTCGCTGAACAGGTCGTCATGGAAGGGCATGCGAAGGGACTTCCGTCGATCATGATTCGACCACGAGCGATCTTTGGTCCGTATGACCAGACCTTATTTCCCAGAATTGTCGCGGCCAATGCAAAATCAGGCGTACCCATGATCGGTGGCGGACAGGCTGTAATTGATCTGACCTGTGTGGATAATGTGGTGGACGCCCTGTTATTGTGCCGTGATGTTGATGCCACAGCACTCGGCAGAGCTTACAATATCTCCAATGGCGATCCGAGGGCGTTTAATGAGTTGGTAAGCAGCCTGTTTGGCATGCTGGATATGCCGCTGCGTCGCCTTAACATTCCTTATCGGATGGCATATGGCGTGGCAGCATTGCTCGAATGTGTTCATGGCTTTATTCCTGCGCTGGGTGAACCCGCGCTGACACGGTATACAGTCGGCTCTTTGTCCATTCCGCAGACATTGGATATTACGGATGCACGGGAGCAATTGGGATACGTCCCTCGGGTGTCCATTGAAGAGGGTTTGCAACAATTTGCAGATTGGTGGAGGGCTGAATCATGCTGACCACAACTCCGGTAGAACTATATCTGGGTGCGGCAGGTTACTGCACACATCCAGAGTTTCTGACGCTGCGCGGTGGTCAGTTGAGCCCGGTTCCTTTCCCGGCAGGATTTGCCTGCATCATTCACCCCGTACACGGACCGATCCTGCTGGATACGGGATATAGCTCCCGCTTTTTCGAGGAAACGGCTCATCTGCCCAATGCACTCTATCGTCATATTACACCGGTCGTTTATCGTGAAGAGGATAGTGCCGTTCATTTTTTGGCTGGGATTGGGCTGAAAGCTGCGGATATCCGGTATATCATCCTCTCCCATTTTCACGGTGATCACATCGCAGGTGTACGGGATTTCCCGGAGGCACAATTCATCTATCTGCCGAGAGCTTATGATGCTGTGCGCTCACTCGGTCCGATTGCGGCTGTGAAGGCAGGTTATCTGTCTGGGTTGTTGCCTGAAGATTTTGTAGCCCGATCCTTGCCTGTTACGCGTCAGTCGGAGCGGTGGACAAGAGCGGGAGAATCGTTCCCTTATGATGAGGTCTATGATATCTTTGGCGATGGCAGTCTGCTGGGGGTGGATGTATCGGGTCATGCGGAAGGCATGATGGGACTCCTGCTGCGTACAGAAGAACATGATTATTTCCTGTGTGCGGATGCAGTGTGGTCGAGTCGGGCTTTTCGTGAACAGCGCAGACCGAATATACTTGCGGGTATTATTATGTCTGATCGACAAGAATACCACCGTAACTTTGACAAGCTGGTTCAGCTGCATCAGCAGTTTCCCGACATTCGGATTGTGCCGAGTCATTGTCGAGATGTGCTGGACGCTTGGGGTACAGGAGGGCTGAAACGATGAGCAATCCCCTTCGTATTGTGATTCATTATGCGCTTGCACGTGGGCTGCGAACATGGAAAACGCGAGAACAACTGGAGCGCTGGCAAGAGCGCCGGATTATTCGGCATGTCCATCAGATCCGCGCCCGCTCTCCGTTTTACCGAAAGTGGTGGGGTGGCGTGGATGCGTCTGAATGGAGAAGCTTCCCGTTGATTGACAAATCAATCATGATGCAGCATTTCGATACACTCAACACGGTGGGCATTACCAGAGACGAAGCGATGGCTCTGGCAGGGGAAAGTGAAGAAACGCGTGACTTCAAACCCTCCATTCAGGGAGTGACCGTTGGATTGTCCTCGGGTACGTCAGGGAATCGGGGGATATTTCTGGTGAGTGATCAGGAGCAGGATGCGTGGACGGGCACGGTGCTGGCCAAGTTGCTGCCTGGCGGGCTGTGGAAACCAGCGAAGATAGCATTTTTCCTGCGGGCCAACAGTAATCTGTATGAATCGGTACAGCGCGGTAAGTTACAGTTTCAGTACTTTGATCTGCTGGAGCGTGTGGAGACTTTGGTGAGACGTTTGGAAGAGTACCAACCTACGGTGTGGGTGGCTCCCCCATCCATGCTGCGTCTGTTGGCGGATGCCTATGTGGCAGGTCAATTGACCGCTGTACCGGACAAAATCATCTCGGTTGCCGAGGTGCTGGACCCCCTGGATCGCAAGGTGCTGGAGCAGGTCTTTGGACAGACCGTTCATCAGGTTTACCAGTGTACAGAAGGGTTCCTGGGTGCGACCTGTCGTTATGGCACACTGCATCTGAATGAAGACATTGTACATATTGAAAAAGAGTACATTGATTCCGCCACCCGGCGGTTCGTGCCCATTGTTACGGACTTCTCCAGAACATCACAACCGATCATTCGGTATCGGCTGAATGATATTCTGACCGAAGCGGCGATGCCATGTGCCTGCGGATCCCTGTTTACAGCGATTGAGCGGATTGAAGGCCGCTGTGATGATACGCTTTATTTTACACAACTGCATACGGGGGTGCCGGTATCTGTCTTTCCGGATTTTGTTACCCGCGCCGTCATTGCAGCTTCGCCGGATATTGAACATTATCGTGTGGTGCAACGTGGGGACGGGACGATAGAGGTATCGCTACGACTTGGAGGAAATGCAGCACTGGGGCAAGTACAGGCGGATGTGTTGCAGGAATTGAACAAGTTGGCCGACAGGATGGATTGTACTTTGCCTGAGGTGAGATTCGTTCCGTATACGTTCAAACCAGGGGTCACCAAGCTACGCAGAGTAGAGAGACAGCTTCATTGAGCTGGTGAGAAAATATTGGGGAAGAGCAGGTGACTGAATGACACTGGTGACATACAAGATAGGAGATGGAAAGCAGCGGATGCAGACAGAGGAACATAGAATTGAAGAAAGAAAGAAAAAAAGACTATCAACATCTGGTGTACATGATGATTCCGTGGCTCTCATTACAGGCACATCCAGTGGCTTCGGTATGTTAACGGCCATTACTCTTGCCAAGCAGGGATACCTTGTTGTTGCCACCATGCGTGACCTGAATCGAAGAGAAGAGTTGGTCAGACTTGCACGAGAGGCAGGCATAACAGAACGTTTGGTGTATGAGCAGTTGGACGTTACGGATTCTGAATCGGTGCAAGCCGCTATAACCAAAGTCGTTCACGTGTATGGGCGCATCGACATACTGGTGAACAATGCAGGATTTGCAGTTGGTGGGTTCATTGAGGAAGTATCGATGGAGGATTGGCGGCGCCAGATGGATACGAATCTGTTTGGGTTAATCGCTGTGACACGTGCAGTCCTGCCTGTGATGCGTGAACAGAAGCAAGGTCTAATTGTTAACTTGTCCAGTGTCAGCGGGTTGTCTGGTTTTCCGGGTTATGCTCCTTATGCTGCCTCCAAATTCGCTGTGGAAGGATTTACGGAAAGTCTGCGGCATGAGATGTCTTCGTTCGGCGTTCGGGTGGTATTGGTTGAACCCGGCGCTTATCGTACGCCAATCTGGAATAAAGGCTTGGGTGAGATTCACCGTAGCGAGGACTCCCCGTATAAGCATAAGCTGGATGCGGTTCTTCGTTATTCCCAACATGCGAGCGAGACGGCACCTGATCCACAGGAGGTAGCTGATCTGATCGGCCGAATTGCACGGATGCGTGCACCAAAGCTCCGATATGCACTGGGTAAAGGCTCGCGTGTGCTGATCATAGGTAAAGCATTGCTACCGTGGAAGTGGCTGGAATGGATCATCGCCCGTGGACTAAAATAGAGATAAGGTACGATTCACGATTGCATAATTTCCGAAAGGGAGGGATTAGCCATCTTCGAATTCATCGTTATTATTCTGCTTCTTGCGATTGTGGTTCTGCTCTTGCGAATCAACAGCAAGCTGCCGGAACGTGATTGGGTGAAGGAAGCGATGGAACGGGATCGGAATCAGAAACTTAATCAGGATGCTCCAAATTAAAAAGCGGAGGTTGCCAATGAAAATTGCATTCGTTTTGTTTGATGGACTGACTTTCCTTGATTTTGCTGGGTTTTATGATGTGATCAATCGGTTGAATTTCTTTGAACAAACCAAAGGAACAACATGGGAAACCTGTGCAATGACAGATCAGGTCACGGATGAGTCTGGTTTAACGATGAAGGTGGATCAAGTGAAGCCTGACCTGTCGGAATATGATCTCGTGTTTGTCCCCGGGGGCATGGGAACACGTAAGCTTCGGTATGACGAGGCGTTCGTAGGTTGGTTGAAACAAGCGGAGTCTGTTCCTTTGAAGGTATCCGTGTGCACAGGCTCTCTTCTGCTGGGTGCGGCTGGATTTTTGTCTGATAAAAGAGCGACGACACATCCGTATACATATGATCTGCTTCAGCCTTATGTCGCTGAGGTGATTCAGAGCCGGATTGTGCGAGATGGAAATGTAATTACTGCCGGTGGAGTAGCCACGTCCATTGATCTGGGGATCTATGTTGTGGGACTTCTGGCAGGTGAGGAAGCGGCGGCAAATGTAAAACTTCAGATCGATTATCCGTATGAAATGCAGGGAGTGGTCGAAGAATGAACGAAAATGGAAAGCAAAAAAACTATATCTTTCGCAATATTAAGCGGGATGAAGCAGATGTATACTGGCCGTTTCGACTGGAAGCACTGAAAACACATCCTGAGGCCTTCGGGGCTTCCTTTGAATTATCCATTCAGATTCCCATGAATGAAGTGCAGGAACGCATACATAACGAGCCCGACGATTATATTCTGGGCGCATATACAACAGAAGGAACACTCGCGGGAATGATGGGTTTCAAGAGAGAATATGGCCTGAAGCTCAGGCACAAAGGCATAATCTGGGGCGTCTATGTTGCTCCGCCATATCGGGGAAACGGTCTGGCATCGCAATTGCTCCAGGAAGTCTTGGAACGGGGAAGATATCTGGAAGGCATTAAGCAAATTAATCTGAGTGTGGTAACGACGAATGAATCAGCCAGACGCTTATATGAGCGATATGGATTTGAAGTGTATGGCATTGAGCGTAACGCACTGGAAGTCCATGGTCAGGGATATGATGAGGCGCATATGAATTACTTTTATACGTAGCATTCAACATGAATGAAGATATCACAGCAGGAGGTGTCCTATGACAGATCAAGTTGAACTTGAGATCGACGGTATTTCCTTTGTCTTGAAAGAGTCTCACTCATTTGATTGGTTACGGCCCTTGGGTACGGTTTTTCGCGTATTCGATCAGCAGGATTCAGGTAATCTCTCCTTCGGTATCGTGCAAAAGGATGGAAAGAGGTTGTTCGTAAAGTATGCGGGAGCACTTACCATTCATGCGAATCATACGGGAAGTCCCCCGGAAGCCATTCGTAATCTGAAATCATCTGTTTCCGTCTATGAAGATTTGAAGCATGACACGTTGATCCGATTAACGGATCATTTTGCAACGGAGCAAGGGTATGTCTGTGTATTTGATTGGGTGGAGGGGGAGAATCTTCATAATCACTGGAAATTTCCGCCTCCGGCCAAATATGAAGATCCTCGTTCCCCCTACTATCAGTTCAGACAACTTCCGTTGAAGACAAGGATTGGCGCGATGGAGCAGATTCTTGATTTTCATATCGAAGTGGAGCGGAGAGGGTATGTGGCTGTTGATCTGTATGACGGCAGTCTGATCTATGACTTTGACAAGTACGTCATGAAAATTTGTGATATAGACTTGTATCGGAAGGGCTCTTTTACCAATACCATGGGGCGTATGTGGGGATCTTCCCGTTTCATGTCTCCAGAGGAATTCGAGCTGGGTGCACTCATAGATGCGGTTACCAATGTATTCAATATGGGAGCCATGGCATTCGCGCTACTGGGTGGGGAGAAAGACCATTCATATGATAGATGGGATGCCGGAGAGCCTTTATATCAGGTTGTGATACGTGCAGTCAGCGCAGATCGGTCCCAGCGGTATGCATCGATTGCAGAACTCGGTGAGGCATGGAAAGAAGCTGCAATGCAAAGGTAAGGAGCGCGTATACGAATTATTCGCAAATATGCAAAATCCATTCGTATGTGTGTGATAAATACCGTATAATGGAAATTATTAAGGGGGTGCAGATGATGTGCAGATATGCCATGTCAGGACCATACAAAGACATCTATGCATGCTTCAATTGTCGCAAATCATTTAAACAAGTTTCCAGATACGACCTTCGCCCTGAAGTTGTGGAACAACTCGAATATAAATGTCCACAATGTGCTGCGTCTATGGTTAGCATGGGACAGGATTTCCAGGCGCCCAAACAAAATGATAGCAAACAATGGACCAAAGTGATGATTCTGTATCGCCATGGTTATACCTTTCATAATTGTGGATGCGGGGCTGGATATGGGCCGTCAGATTTACGTGAATTACCCGATTTTCTGGATCAGCAGGAAGCAGGTAAAGGCAGTGAAGGCAAACGATTATTGCAAAGGTTAACTTCATAGTTATGGCTCCTACATCGAACCTGTCGTCTATGGAAATGTTGAAGATACAAGCGAGCACGTTATATACAATCAATGAGCAACAGCGTCTATTAAGCATTAACGAGCCGGGTGGTGGGCAGGCTCCAGCCATATTTATCGGATTGGCTTCTGCCGGTTCACTGATCTATTACCATGAGCAGTTACCGTCAGATCTGATGGATGAATTGAGTAAGGAATGCGAGCTTCCATTGGATATTCCGAAACTGATTCGAAAGGTGCAGACCTTTGAGCCAGTTAACCATGTGTGGATGGGACCAGCCTATGTCTTTCCTGAGTCATCTGACGAATGGAATCGACAGGTTCAATTGATTGGTCAGGAGCAGTGTAATTTGCTGGCAGAGCATTTCACTGAATTAACAGATCTCTTGCATGAAAAATGGCCTGTTTCGGCTTATGTTATTGGTGATTCTGCTGTGGCAGTGTGCTGCTCCGCACGGATTTCCGAACATGGGGCGGAAGCAAGTCTATACACGGCACCTGGTTATAGAGGACATGGGTATGCAGCGGAGACGGTAAAATGCTGGCAGTATCATGTCAAGGAGCATGGACGCATTCCAATCTACAGTACATCTTGGGATAATCTCGCTTCACAACAAGTTGCCCGTAAATTGGGATTAATTCAGTTCGGTGTGGATTTCAGTATCACAACTGTGGAGTTGAAGAAAGGCTGTGATGTTGGATGATCCGCACTTTCCTACAAAAGGACCTTCAGTATGTCATTGAAGCGCATATCCGAATCTATCGAAACGAGTATAATTATGATGATAGCTTTGCTGAAGCTATCACCCATGCGGTGAATTCGTTTGGTTGTTCAGGCAATCACGCGAGGGAGATGTTATGGGTTGTGGAGTTAGATCAGGCAGCTTCCGGTTGCGTTAACTCGTTGTTGAAAGGAGCGGTCCAGTGAATCGCAGAAGATGGATTCTGGGTTTGTTATCTGGATGTATTGCACTGACGGTAGCCGCATGTTCGACTCAGACGGAAGAACAAGTATTATCAGCAACCATCGAAAGCAACCTGCAGCAGATGGTTAGTGACCCTGTCCTGTTGACTAGCAGCAATCCCAATGATTATATTGCTGGTAACCCGGAGGTTTACAAGGACATCCTGCATACGGGTAAGGAAGGACTTCTTCTCCTGTTACAGCAACTCGAATCCAGTCCGGAGAACGGTCTCAAGGAATGGATCATGGCTCAGGCAAGTAGCGAAATGCTTGGAGAGCACAACCCTGTAGAGGCGTGGCATAGTGGCAAGGACTGGCTCAGGCAGTATAAAATGAACGTAGAATAATGGTTCATCATCATCCATAGTATCTGATGAGCCGGAAGTACAAACCTCACCTCCAGTCAGCATGAGCAGCATTGAGAGGTTCTTGGAACCCGAAATAATACATTATAGAGGTGAAATCCTTGAATAAGAAAATTGCTTTTTTTGATTCAGGCATCGGTGGTTTAACCGTTTTGCATAAGGCATTACAACAGTTTCCTGAAGAAAAATTCCTGTATTACGCGGATACCTTGCATGTCCCGTATGGAACCAAACCTGCGGATGAGGTGAGAGGACATATTTTTGATTGTGTGGAAGCCATCGTTCAGGAGGATGTCCGAGCAATCGTAATTGCTTGTAATACTGCAACCAGTCTGGCTGTTAAAGATCTGCGCGCCAATTACGATATCCCGATTATTGGCATGGAGCCTGCGGTGAAACCAGCTGTGGAGATGAATCGTGAGAGTGGGAAGAGAGTGCTTGTATTTGCCACTGCCCTCACCTTGAGCCAAACCAAGTATAACGAACTGGTATCACGTGTTGATGATCACCACAGTGTGGATTCCATTGCGCTGCCGGAACTTGTGGAATGGTGTGAACAGCTGGATTTTGATCCGGGCAAAATCGCGGATTACTTCCGGTTCAAGTTGGCAGATCTCGATCTTCATCGGTATGGCACAGTGGTTCTGGGCTGCACCCATTATCCATTCTATACGTCCATTCTGCGCACGGTTCTGCCAGATCATATACAGATTATTGATGGCAGTACAGGCACCGTGAACCATCTGAAGCAGCGGCTTGGACTGGTGGCTCAGCATGGAGACAGAATTGAGGAACAGGTCACTTTCCTCAGTTCAGCAGGCCGACCAGAAGAGCAGGAGAAGATGTACAGGGCACTCCAATATCTTGAGAAGAACTCCATGTAGGTTACACCATAGGAGGTGATCGCTATGCAGTCCATTTATCTTATCCGTCACGCCAAGGCCACAGGGCAGGAACCCCATGCAGAGCTTACAGATGAAGGGATCAGGCAAGCCGAAAAACTTGCAGATATCTTGGCTCATCAATCCATTACATATATTGTTTCCAGTCCGTGGAAAAGGGCTGTTCAAACGGCTATGCCGCTGGGCAGGGCAACGCTGCAACATATACATACGGATGAACGTCTCCAGGAGAGGGTACTTAGCTCTTTGGATCTGCCTAACTGGATGGATGTACTGAAACGTACATACGATGATGTGGAATGGGTGGAAGAAGGCGGGGAATCTTCCAGAAACGCGGCTGTAAGGGGGCTGGCGCTTCTGGAAGAGTTGTGGAGCAGACCTGAACAGCATGGGGCCGTGGTTACACATGGGAACTTGTTATCACTGCTTATTCGTGAGTATGAACCTTCCTTTGGCTATGAAGAGTGGGCCAAACTTTCGAACCCGGATGTGTATGTATTGGAGAAACAGCGGCCAGAAGCAGGGCAGTTCACCATTCGCAGAATCTGGACAGATTAAACAGGAAAAGAGTGCTCCAGCGATAGGATATCAGCCAGAACACTCTTTTCGTTTATTCATAGGGGATGCTTATAAGGCGGCAATCATGATCATAACCCATCCAGCCAAAAATGCGACTCCACCAAGTGGCGTAATGGCTCCCAATTTGCGAACACCCGTAACACTCAAAGCGTACAGGCTGCCAGAGAACAGGATGATGCCGGCGAACATCAGCCATCCGGCAAGCATGACGAGTGAAGAGGATTCGAGACGGTCTGCCAGCAGCCCAATCAGGATGATCCCGAGTCCGTGGATGAGGTGATATTGAACGCCGGTTTCATAGATTTTGATCATGTCAGCGGATAATTTGCGCTTGAGCGCGTGTGCGCCAAAAGCACCCAAAGCAACAGCCAGGAACATCATAATGCTGCCGAGTATAATCAGGGTTTGCAATGTGTTTTTCTCTCCTTTTAAGGGTAATTAGTTATAACATCAAGGTTTATTTTGCACGAGTGTTGTTTAAAGTTTGCGCAATTGAATCTGCCCGATGGAGTGATCGGCTTCCTTTTTCAGGATCAGTCTGGCACGCCCTTTGGTTGGCAAAATGTTTTCATGCAGATTTTTCGCATTGATATCCTGCCAGATCTGGTTGGCGGTACGCACGGTTTCCTCTTCATCAATATTGGCGAATCGTTGATGGAAAAAAGAATCCGTGTTCTGGAATGCTGTATTGCGCAGCAACTTGAAACGCTCCACGTACCAGTGTCTGATATGCTCTTCTTCCGCATCGATGTAGATGGAGAAGTCGAAGAAATCACTGACCAGCAAAGGTGTTTCCTTTTTGATCTGAAGTACATTGATACCTTCAATAATGAGGATATCCGGTTGACAGATTTGCTTCTCTTCCCCTTGAATGACATCGTAGGCGAGATGAGAGTACACCGGTGCTTTCACTTCGGGTTTGCCTGATTTTACATCGCCCATGAACTGAATCAGGGATTTGATATCATAGCTTTCCGGGAATCCCTTGCGATTCATGATGCCCTTCTCTTGCAGGACAGCGTTGGGATATAAGAAACCGTCGGTGGTGACCAGGTCAACCTTGGGTTTATTCTTGCCTCTGGCGAGCAGCGCCTGCAGCAAGCGGGCCGCTGTACTTTTGCCCACGGCAACACTTCCCCCGATTCCAATGATGTAGGGGGTGGGGAGAGCTTCTTTTTTCATAAAGGAGGCCGTCAGTCGATTCAGCTCTCGTGAAACTCTTGCATATAGGTCAATAAAGTGGGTCAGAGGCAAATATATATCTTCAACTTCTTGAATCGATACCTCTTCGTTCAATCCCTTTAACTGTTCTAATTCGGCTTCCGTCAGTGGAAGAGTGGTCTGATGTTCTTTAAGTTCAGCCCATTCCTTGCGGTTAAACTCGATGTAAGGAGAGTATAAATTCATGAGATCCCGCTTTCTGTATGTAATATAATTGTGGACACAACCTTTAGTGTACCAAATTTCAGGAAACTGACAACACCTTTACATTTGCCCATTCCATATTGCCTTTCATGCCAGTGGAGCGAAAATCAACTTATAGGAAAGTTTAACCCAATTTATGTTAAAGTCAACGTATACCATGCGGAAGGGTGACAGCAAATGATCGTATATGAGAGAGAGCATGATTTTGTTTTGACCGCACAGCATGAGCATGGATTAGTAGCCGGAGAGATGGCTTCCCACTGGAAAAGTGAATTGTTAGCCGATCCTGCGCATCGGGATGAATTGATTCTGGCGGCCAAAGAACATGACCGGGGCTGGATTGAACTGGATTCGTCTCCATTCTGGAATGATTACAGTCAATCACCGTATTCGTTTCGTGACTTTCCACTTCGTCCGCGTTTTGTATTCTACCAAAAAGGCATTGAAGAAGTTCGTCAGAACAACCTGTACGCCGGATTATTGTGCAGTCTGATGTATACGGAGCTGTTTCAGAAAAATCTGGGTGCCAATGCGCAGGATGATGAAGACATCCGGGAATACCTGAACATTGAGCGTGAACATCAGTTGAGTTGGGAGAAACAACTTGGTGGTGATGCTGAAGCGCTGAAACAGAGGCTGCAAAGCGATGTGGAAATCATGTTGTTCTGTGATCAGCTAAGTCTATTTCTCTGTATGGAGGAACCCGGAACACCTGCGGAGCGTTATGATTTTTTTGCAGAAGGTCTCAGTTGCACGTTTGATGCCTGTTCCAGACAACCGATTCAGGCAGAATGGTTATCCAATGAGAAAGTAGGCTTGTCTTTTTTCCCGTTTGATGAGGACTTTACGGTTGTTCTGCCTTATAAATCGGTGCCCAAGGCGAGTATCCGCAAATTCGGTATGCAACAGGCTTATCGCCGGGCTGAATGGAAGGAACGCCGCGTGTTGATTACGGAATTGAACCGATAACCGGAAACTCCAGGCTTGGGGAATGAGCAGCATAGAACATTACAAAACAGGCGGGCATCTGATGTACAGGGCGTCCGCCTTTCGTATGCACATATCAGGGTGGGAATAAAGCAGGAAAAGACAGGTTATTCCCAGAAATGTTAGTGTACAGCGGAGAAGAGCACATTAGCAGGAGGACAAACATGAACACCAGAATAGAGATATTAACGATGTGTATGGTATGGGACAAAATGAATGATCAGGTATTGCTAATGAATCGGCCGGATCGCAAAGGATTTCCGGGATACATCGCTCCTGGGGGGAAGGTGGACTTTCCGGAGAGCATTGTGGATGGTGCCGTGCGGGAGGTTCTGGAGGAGACGGGGTTGGCCGTCAATGAGATTACGTATAAAGGACTTGATGAGTTCTGTGATCCCGAACAAGGATTACGTTACATGGTATTCAACTATTTGGCGACTTCATTCGAGGGTCAATTATTGCAAGATCCGCCCGAAGGCGAACTGTTATGGGTGCCTATGAAGCGGGTGTCCGAGCTGCCTATGCAGGACTGGTTCGCTGAACGTCTCCCACGATTTTTCCAAAAGGGTACGTTTGAGCGGAGTGTGATCTGGGAGAAGTCATCCGGACGTACGCTGCAAGAAACATTTATGTTGTATAGCGATTCCGCTCTTGAACAGCGTGGGGTTCGATAAGATCAACGTTAAAGGGAGAGAAGATCATGGGATACCAGCATGCCCTGGAAGGATACATTGCAGCGACGAATACACATCAGTTTCATGAAGTGAGCAAATGGTTATCGCCAGATGCCGTATATTGGTTTACAGGCACGTCATGCACTACTCCAGACGAAATCCGGGCTTATTTTGAGAACGCTTGGGAAACAGTCCAGGAAGAAGTCTACAGTGCTGAAGAGGTTAAGTGGATTACGACTACCAAAGATCAGGCAGTTTGTATTTATACTTACCACTGGAAGGGGATTTATCAGGGAGAGCCGGCTTATGGAAAGGGGCGGGCAACGAATGTGTTTGTTGCTGGGCTAGACGGGGAATGGAAATTAATTCATGAGCATTTAAGCTTGGGTTAGGATAAAATTAATGCCTCACAATGTATCATCCATATCTATATATTTATATCCAAATATTATGGTATAATGAAGGTTACTATTTTTATGGGAGATGACTAGCCCAGGAGAAACAGTGTGTGTTTAATAGATTGAGTAAACTAGTTTGTTGAAGTAAGCATGATATATTTGTAGATTTGCCATACATAGGCTTCTGCAAACAGAACGAGAATGAATATTGTACGATGAAAAGGTGGAGATTGGCATGAAATTGTCGTTCCGGATTTTGGATTGGGAAGAAGAGCGACCATACGAACTTTTATTGATGGCTGATCCTTCAAAAGAAATTGTTGATGAGTACCTGAGTCGGGGTGTTTGTTTTATTGCTGAGTATGAAGGAGAGATGGTTGGAGAGTTCGTATTGCTCAAGACTCGTCCGGAGACTGCCGAGATAGTTAATATTGCCGTACAGGAAGAACTGCAGGGACAAGGTGTAGGCAAACACATGATTAAGGAAGCGATGGAAGCTGCACGCAGATTAGGCTGCCGGATTCTCGAGATTGGGACAGGCAACTCCAGCTTTCATCAATTGAAGTTATACCAACGTTGCGGTTTCCGCATTATCGGGGTTGATCGTGATTTCTTTGTGAGGCACTATGAGGAAGAAATTATAGAGGATGGTATTCGCTGTGTGGACATGATTCGTATGGCCATAGATCTGGATGCTGTTACAGAGGATGAAGACGAAAGGAAGAGTACTTAGGTGAATCGGTATACACATATTGGCGTATATGGCTTGGTCACTTGGGAGCAAAAAATCCTGTTGATTCATAAGGCACGGGGAGCATATCAGGGACAATGGGATTTACCGGGCGGAAGGCTGGAGTTTGGTGAGCATCCAGAGGCAGCTCTTCATCGTGAGATTGAAGAAGAGACGGGCCTGACCGATCTACAAGTAGTGATTTGTTCTGCGGAGTCTAAGGTTGTGGAATGGGTGCATCAAGGTGAGCCGGAAGAGCTGCACCATATCGGGATGCTGTACGATGTTGTTTTGACCGCAGCTTGTCAGCCGGATCAGATCAAAAAAGAACCCGATGGTGAAGATTCGTGGGGCGCGGATTGGTTTACACTGGAGCAGACTGCTGATCTTTCCCTAACGCCGTTTGCAGAGTATATGATTAGTAAAAGAACACCCTGATGCGCATCATCAACTATATTGTTACTCAAATTGGCTATATCCAAAGAAGCTGCTCAGATCATTCATGTCTGGGCCAGCTTTTTTAGTGGGTCTCCTGAAGAAAAAACCAATTATTTGTTGAATGTCATGTCAATTGGTTAATGTTTAACTTGACGGTTTGTTTTTGAACATAATGGACCACAATTCAATTAAGGAGGTAAAATGGGAGATCATATGCCTATTTTGTTATAATTAAGCGTTCGTTGTTCTAACCAAATTGCTCGATGAATTTTGATTCATCTAATTTATGCATCAATTGAGCTAAAAATAGGAAATGCTCCTGAGCGTAAAAGTTTATAGAATAGATATTAGAACACGGACTTCACTTGAAGAAGAGGAGAAAGTGTAACCTTCGAACGGATCAGGACAGTATTCGACATCTGTGCGACGGTATATATAATCATTGTTTTACTTTGATTTTGAAAACGCAGACAAACCTTGACGGGAGCGTCGGACTAACGTTACTACCACCAACAGCACGATTATTGGACTTCATGAAAAATTTAGCTTAAAATGTTGAACGAACGCAAATTACGGCTTAGTCAATGATTTCCGTCAAAAACTTATGACTAAATCAAGACGGAGGGAACGTCGATGACGATCGTGGAAGGCAACAAGAAGCCCTGGGAAAGTTACTATGGCCCCAATATGGGATACGTACAGGAACAATATGAATTATTTGCTCAAGACCCTGGTTCGGTTACACCGGCCTATCGTGAACTATTTGAACAATGGGGTGCACCGCCAATGTCTGGCAAGGATGCACGCACAACCTCGAATTCCGGCAACGCCCAATCGGCTTCCGGAAGCGTGGACATTCAATTATTACAGAAAGCGGTTACAGCAGGTAAGTTGGTATGGAATATCCGTACGTATGGTCATCTTGCTGCAGACATAGACCCGCTTGGAATCAGTGAAGATACTGATACATCTTTGCTGGAACCTCAGCATTTTGAATTAAACGAAGAAGATCTGAAAGCTTTGCCTGCTTCCTTGATCTGGGAAGGTGCAGATGGACAGACCGCAACCGGTTGGGATGCAATCCAACGCTTGCGTCAGATTTACACTGGACCCATGGCCTATGAATTCAGTCATGTGCACGAAGTTCAAGAACGTGAGTGGTTGAATCGCCGTGCGGAATCCCGGACTTCACCAGCTCCACTTACGCCGAAAGAACGTAAGGCTTTGCTGGAACGTTTGGTTGAAGTTGAGCAATTTGAAGACTATCTTCACAAAACATTTGTTGGACAGAAACGTTTCTCTATCGAAGGTAACGATGTGCTTGTACCGATGCTGGATGAAGCTGTTCGTATCATGGCAGAAGCCGGATCAAGCCACATTCTGATGGGTATGGCCCACCGTGGACGGTTAAACGTACTTGCCCATGTATTGGGCAAACCGTACAGCAAAATTTTCTCTGAATTCCATCATGCTCCGAACAAAGACCTGGTTCCATCGGAAGGTTCGACGGGAATCAACTACGGTTGGACGGGGGATGTCAAATATCATATGGGTGCCAACCGTTTTGTAAAAGACGGGGAAACTGTGCAGGCCCGCCTTACTCTGGCGAATAACCCGAGCCATCTGGAATACGTCAATCCGGTTGTACAGGGGTTTGCACGTGCGGCTCAGGATGACCGTCGTGACCCTGGATATCCGAAGCAGGATGTAACGAAGGCAGCTACCATTTTGATGCACGGTGATGCCGCATTCCCTGGAGAAGGGATCGTTGCGGAGACGCTTAACTTCAAAGCTCTGCCAGGATATCAGAATGGCGGAACCATCCATATTATCGTTAACAATCGTCTGGGTTTCACTACAGATAGCGGTGATTCCCGTTCAACATACTACGCAAGTGACCTTGCTAAAGGGTACGAAATTCCGATTGTACACGTGAATGCAGACAATCCGGAAGCTTGTATTGCAGCCATTCGTATGGCAGCAGAGTATCGCAATCGTTTCAAAAAGGATTTCCTGATCGACTTGATCGGTTACCGTCGTTACGGCCATAATGAAACTGATGATCCCGAAACGACTCAACCTATCGTTTATGACAAGGTGAAAAACCATCCAACGGTAAGCCACCTGTATCAGGATCTATTGAAGCAGGAATCGGTTATCGATGATGCGTCCATTACGAGCATTCGCGATGGAGTAACGAACAAATTAAAAGAAGCTTATGACCAGATGAAGAAAAATGAAGTACATGAATATTACCAACGGAAAATCAGTGAGCCGGAAGCAGTTACAATTACACCTACTGCCGTACCATTGGAGAATCTGCGCAGCATTAATGCGGACCTGCTGAAATGGCCTGAGAACTTCAATGTGTATCCGAAGCTACAGCGCATTTTGCAACGCCGGAGCACTTCCCTGAACGAAGGGGAAAAAGTGGATTGGAGCCTTGCGGAGACACTCGCATTTGCAACCATTCTCGCTGATGGCAAACCAATTCGGATTAGTGGACAGGATGCCGAGCGCGCTACATTCGCTCATCGGAATCTGGTACTGCATGATTCGGAGAACGGAGCCAAGTTCTGCCCGTTGCATCACTTGCCACAGGCAAGAGCATCCTTTGCCATCTATAACAGTCCGTTGTCTGAAGAATCCGTTGTTGGATTCGAATACGGATATAACGTATATTCACCAGATACACTGGTCATCTGGGAAGCTCAATTCGGGGATTTTGCCAACTGTGCACAGGTTATTTTTGACCAGTTTGTATCCGCAGGTCGTGCCAAGTGGTCTCAAAAATCCAGTCTGGTGATGTTGTTGCCACATGCGAATGAAGGTCAGGGACCTGAGCATACAAGTGCTCGTCTGGAACGCTTCCTTCAGTTGTGTGCAGAAGACAACATGACGGTTGCCAACTTGTCGAGTGCTTCCCAGTACTTCCACTTGTTGCGTCGTCAAGCTTCATTGACTGAAACAGAAGATGCTCGTCCACTTGTGATGATGTCACCGAAAAGTCTCATCCGGAATCCGCGTGTTGCATCACCGGCAGTGGAATTCAGTGAAGGCAAATTCGAACTTGTGCTTGAGCAAGCTGGGCTGGGTACGCAGCCGGATCGTGTGGAGCGCATTATTCTGTGCAGTGGCAAGATTGCCATTGACCTGGAAGATGCTTTTGAAAAAGACAAAGCAGATTGGTCATGGCTTCACATTATTCGAGTGGAACAGCTGTATCCGTTCCCGGCAGAAGAGATCAAACGTATCCTCGCACGTTTCAGTAATGTAAAAGAACTGGTATGGGTACAGGAAGAAAACAAAAATATGGGCGCCTGGACTTACATGGAGCCTCGTCTTCGCGAAGTTGCTCCGGAAGGCACAACCGTTAGATACGAAGGTCGCCCGGAACACGCAAGTCCTTCCAGCGGTTATCAGCTTGTGCATAGTATGGAACAGCAACAGATTATTACATCTGCGTTGAAACAAACGACGAAGAATAATATTCCACTGGGGAGGTAAGAGCTGTGAGTGAAATTAAAGTACCTGCAATGGGTGAGTCAATAACTGAGGGAACGGTATCCAGATGGATGGTTAAAGAAGGGGAAACCGTTAATCAGGGTGATGTGCTTCTTGAACTGGAAACGGATAAAGTAAATATCGAAATCAGCGCAGAAGAAAGTGGCGTGCTGGAGAAGATCATTCGTCAGGAAGGAGAGACGGTAGAGATCGGTGAAACGATCGGTACACTCTCAGCTGGCTCTGGAGGAGGAAGCGGTGCACCCGCTTCCGAACCGGCAGCGGCAGAAGAGAAAAAGGCCGCTACTCCTGCACCTGAAGCACCAACACCAACACCAACAGCACCTGTTGCTGCGGCACCGGAATCATCCGACAGCGCCAAAACGGCTTCACCGTCCGCTCGCAAGCTTGCACGTGAACGTGGTATCGAGTTGGATCAGGTTCAGAGCAAAGATCCAATTGGTCGGGTATACCAGGACGACGTGAAGAGCCATAACAATCAGGCACCTGCTCCGGCAGCTCCACCTGCCAATAAAGCTCCTGCGGCACCAAGTGCTCCGGCAGCTGGAAGTTCCACGTATACCAAACCAGTGGAGCGTCAGCGGATGTCTCGCCGTCGTGCGACCATTGCCAAGCGTCTGGTAGAGGCTCAGCAGACTGCAGCCATGTTGACTACGTTTAATGAAGTGGACATGACTGCGATTATGGATGTACGTAAACGCCGTAAGGACAAGTTCAAAGAGAAACATGAGATTAACCTCGGGTTCATGTCCTTCTTCACCAAAGCAGTTGTGGGAGCTCTGAAAAAATTCCCTACAATTAACGCAGAGATTGATGGCGAAGATGTTGTACTCAAAAAGTATTATGACATCGGCATTGCCGTATCTGCGAAGGAAGGACTGGTTGTACCGGTTGTACGTGATGCCGATCGTCTCGGCTTTGCCGAGATCGAGAAGAGTATTGCGGACCTGGCATCCAAAGCTCGTTCCAACACACTGGCGTTATCTGATCTGCAAGGTGGAACGTTCACCATCACGAATGGTGGAACATTCGGTTCCTTGTTATCTACGCCAATTCTGAATACGCCTCAAGTGGGTATTCTGGGGATGCATAAAATCCAGCTTCGTCCAGTGGCGATTGATGCAGAGCGGATGGAGAACCGTCCAATGATGTATATCGCGTTGTCTTACGATCACCGAATTATCGACGGCAGTGAAGCTGTACGTTTCCTTGTGACCGTGAAAGAACTGCTTGAAGACCCGGAATCACTGTTGATTGAAGGTTAATCCATAACGTTTGATCAAGGCTATTATTCATATCGCTTAACAAGAAACCCCTGAACTGGAGCGCAGCGTGAGCTGTACATCCGATTCAGGGGTTTCTTTTGCTATCGAAAGTATTGTATTGTTGCGGCTCTATTATATAGAGTCAGCCATTTCAGTAGGACTCACAGGACTATCGTGTGTATTCGAGCCAGGGGTATTCCGCTCTAGCCAGTCTACAACATGCTGAGCCACTTCTGATCGGTTAATCTCATGCAGCATTTCGTGGCGCCCACCCGGATACAGGCGATACTCAATATTCTCCAGATGAAGCTTCTTGTACTGGGAGACCAGATTAAGAACGCCTTTGCCATGAAGTCCAACGGGGTCCTTCTCACCCGAGAACAGATATACGGGTTTGTGTTTGGGTATGCGCTCCATATTGTGTGGAAGATGGACTTCGAGCAGCAATTTGAAGAAGTCGCGGAAAAAGCCTGCTGTACAGACTGCTCCGCACATGGGATCATCAATGAATCGCTGAACCTCTTGGGAATCCCGGGATAACCAATCAAACGGTGTCGTTGCAGGGCGGAAAGAGCGGTTAAATCCACCAAATACAATCGCATTGAGCAGCATGCTGGGATGAGTAGCCCCCTGAATGCCGCATTGCAAGAAGGCCAGCTTCTCTCCAAACCGTAGCAGACCGCGTCTACCATTCGTCCCGGATAAAATAAAGGCATGGTACTGCTCATGACCAGCGTACATGAGATGTTGTACCAAGAATGAACCCATGCTATGTCCCATTAGAAAAAGGGGCACCCCAGGGTTCTCCTTGGCGGCTACTTCGCCGAGATTAATCATATCACTTGCCATCCAGCGGAAGGCATCGACACCAGCATTGCCGAGTAGCTTGGCATTCTCCACAGTTTTGCCATGACCCCGATGGTCATTGGCATAGACCGCATAGCCATTTTCAGTAAGAACGCCTGCAAATTCGGCGTATCGGGCTGCCGTCTCGCCCATACCATGTGCAATTTGCACTACGCCTTTAACGTTGCATTCCGGATCGGGAAGCCAGCGGTACACATGAATACGGGTACCTTCACTAGCGACCAAGGTAAAGGTAGATTCCTGCATCTCGTGTAATTCCTCCTTCACAGGTTACATATAAGCTTGAGTTATGGCAGATAAGAGCGAAGAACTGTGGTATTCCCGTTCAATGTATAAGAACCCAGATTAGCTGGCAAGAGATAACATTGTCCAGCTTTCAATTCAATGCGGTCTGATGCAGCATGTGCCCACTCCAAAGTGCCTTCTCCTTCACAGACAACGAGAATCGTGAAGCTGTCAGGATTTGTGGAGAGTTCCCAACGTTCAGTTACAACCCCTTTTTCCACCACAAAATAAGGACATTCCGCAAGCTTGAGCCATTCACCAGGAGTAGCGTTATTTGTTTTCATTGTTGAAGCACCTGCGCCCTCATAGGCGGTGACATTCAATGAGTCTTCAACATGCAACTCACGGGGTTTGCCATCCAGCCCTGGACGATTGTAATCGTAGATCCGGTACGTCGTATCCGAGTTTTGCTGAATCTCGGCGACAACAACACCTGCACAGAGCGCATGTACGGTTCCCGCAGGGATAAAGAACGTATCACCAGCTTCCACAGGTACCTGACGAAGGGTATCCATTACCGTACCGTTCTCCAGTGCTTCTTTTAAGGTTGCCCGATCAACGCCCTCATTCAAGCCGTAGATGATGTGTGCGCCCGGTTTTGCATCGAGTACATACCACATTTCTGTTTTGCCAAGCTCGCCAGGAGGAAGTGCCTCATACTCGTCTGTTGGATGAACCTGAACGGACAGGTCATCGTTGCAGTCAAGCAGCTTAATCAGAAGGGGGAAACGGCCGCCTTTTTCGGAAACGCCTTTGGTTCCAAGCCATTCGGTGCCCAGTTGCTCACGAACTTCATCCAGACCCTTGCCAGCAAGTGCTCCATTTAATACCTTGGTTGTACCGTTTGGATGATCCGCAATCATCCAGCCTTCTCCGATATGTCCTTCAGGGGGCATAAGGCCGAATTGCTCCAGCGCACGACCGCCCCACACACGTTCTTTGAATTCAGGTTGGAATTGTAATGGATATGGCGTAGACATCAGTAATCTCTCCTCTAGTATATGAAGTGGTGGATCGCTTTAATCAGTCATGGGCATGGAGTCGCCATGAGCAAACAAGTGAATACGTTTGCATATGTAGATTTAGAACACAGATCGCAGGAAAAAGAAGCCTTTAATAGCTCGCCTTGCGACTGTGTCTAGTTTATTGTATTTGGTGAACAAAGGAAATTATTTTTTCTCGATGCCGATCAGAAAAGGAGAAGTCTCGCGCTGCAATTGGCGATACATTACAACCTGTGCCTGTTCTACCGGCAGGGCAGAGGCCCATTCCAACACGGCTGAGGCTTCCTGTGCGCCTCCGTCATGACCGGGGTAGAGCACAACCGTAATAATGCCGCGAGGACGTAATAAAGCGAGTGCGGCCTCAAGTGCAGCGATTGTGCTGTCAGTCTCGGTGATGATGGAAGAATCTGCACTTTCTGAAGGCAGGTACCCCAGATTGAACATGACTGCACCAACCGCACCAGGCCATGACTCAGGCACCGCTTCTGCCATTCGATCATGACTTAGTTGAAGCATGGAGATGGAGCCAAGCTTGCCTTCGTCGTTTTGTTTTCGAATCCGGGCCTGTGCAAGCGTAAGGGCTTCATTTTGAATATCGAATCCAATGACTTGACCACGTTTGCCTACTTGTTGTGCCAAAAATAGTGTGTCTGCCCCAGTACCAACCGTTGCATCTATGGCCAGATCACCTGGCTGCAGACGGGAAGCAATCCACTGATGAGCACAGCTGAGAACCGAAAGAAAGCCCATCTATGCTCGCCTCCAATACTTACCCTGCCATGAATCCCGCTCTCGCAGCTCACGATCAATGGAGTTCAATACTTCCCATTTGTTCATGGACCACATTGGTCCAATCAGCAGATCACGCGGTGCGTCGCCTGTAAGGCGGTGTACGATCATTTCTGGCGGGAGCATCTCCAATGTATCTACGATCAGCTTGATATACTCGTCTTGTTCGAGAAAACGTAAAAGACCGGCTTCGTATTGCTTTACCATTGGTGTTTTACGCATCAGATGTAACAGGTGAATCTTGATGCCCTGTACATCCATATTGGCGACTGCCCGTCCAGTGTCCAGCATCATCTCATGCGTTTCTTGAGGCAGACCATATATGATATGTGTGCACACACGTATATTTCGTTTGCGCAGTTTCTCAACCGCTTCTTCGTAACACTTCGTGTCGTGCGCCCGATTAATCAATGTTGATGTGGAATCGTGGATCGTTTGAAGCCCCATCTCAACCCACAAGTATGTGCGCTCGTTCAGTTCAGCCAAATAATCAACAACGTCATCTGGCAAACAATCCGGGCGCGTGGCGATGGACAGACCAACAACACCTGGTTGCTCTAAAATTTCTTCAAAATATTCGCGAAGCTCCTCAACCGGAGCATATGTGTTCGTATAGGCTTGGAAGTAACCAATATAATGGGCTGTAGGCCACTTGAGGTGCTGTTTATCTCGAATTGTATTAAATTGGGTGACCAGATCTTCACGTCTGCTGCCAGCAAAATCGCCTGATCCACGCGCACTGCAGAAGGTGCAGCCACCTTTGGCAATGGAACCGTCACGGTTGGGACAGGTGAATCCAGCATCCAGCATCACTTTGAAAACTTTATTGTTGAATTGATCTCGCATCTCATAATTCCAGGTATGGAATCGTTTATCTCCCCACAGGAGAGGGGACTGTAATGCAGGTGCATTCATCTTCAAGGTACTCCTTTGGCTGTCTAATTACAGTAATCATACGTGAACAAAAGAAGAAGCGCTATGCGATTTCCGTCATAGACGATGGATAGCGATTATAGGTGTCTTCATGAACTTTTATCATTGTATCAAAAAACTAAAAAAAAAGGGAACCAAAACGCAAAATAGGCCGTAAAATCAAGGTTTTCTCCTTGCTATAGTTTACACCTTATGTTATATTTAAATCAGCGTCAGACACCATCTAATGGGTACTATTCATCATAGCATTTGAATCAATGTTGACGTCATGGACCATACTATACCGTGAGGTGATATGAATGAATTCCCAAGTAAAAAACAATGAATTGAATCATGTGTCTGTTGAATTGACGGCAGAAGAAGCACTGGCTTTAACGGGTGTTCGTTTTAATGGAAATCCGAAAGTGAAAGCGGCTGCAAGACAAAAAGTTCGCGATGCTTTCGAAAAGACATTTGATTTTTCACACCAAGATAAGGTAGACTATGAACTACTAAAGTAGTTGGACCCCAATTCCAAATAAATCGAAGAGGGAATCTTTGAGATTTGCCCAAAGTGGCAGATCCGAAGATTCCCTTTTCATTGCTCTTTACAATTTGCCAGTTCTTCGGCAAAATAAGTCTGAGACAAGTATGGGACAAACGGAGGAATAAAATGCGTTTACGTGGCAGAAAAGGGATAAGAGAAAATCTGGAGCAACAAGTTGATCTTGTTGTACTGGACCCCAAGCAACATAAAGGAAAATGGTCTGAACTGTTTGGCAATAACCATCCGATCTTCGTGGAATTTGGTATGGGTAAAGGTCAATTTATCAGCCAAATGAGTTATAAATATCCGGAATTCAATTTCATCGGTATTGATATGTATGATGAACTGGTGCGTCGTGCCAGTGAGAAAGCTCGGAATGCGTGGAGCCAGGCAGATGTGGAGACACCACCGAACCTGAAGCTTGCGCTGGCAAACATTGAACAGATCGAGGAAGTTTTTGAACCGGAAGAACTGGAACGCATTTATTTGAACTTCAGCGATCCGTGGCCAAAAGCAAAGCATGCACGTCGCCGGTTGACGCACCCGCGCTTCCTGAAGAAATACACGGAATTGCTTAATGCAAAAGGACAGATTCATTTCAAAACCGATTCGGAGACGCTGTTTGATTTCTCACTCAACGCCATTGCCGACTTTGGTCTGCAAATGAAAAATCTTTCTTTGAACCTGCATCGCGATGGACTTAACGAAGAACATGTGATGACCGAGTACGAGCAGAAATTCATGGGCAAAGGCATGAACATTCACCGGGTTGAAGTGATTGTGGGTGAAGAGGCACTGCGTGAGTATCAGCAGACACGTCTGGACAAGTATAAAGTCCGCGAAGCGACAGATGAGTCTGGTGAAGGTCAGGAACAGGAATAAAATCGAAATCTAACTTAAACTCATTAAAGAAGAGCGACACATGAGGTGAATGGTTCATTCTCATAGGTCGCTCTTTTTGGCGTTAACAATTCATGTGAAGTGCTCCTAAAAATCACGTCTGGGATAATTTCAAAAGTTCTCTGAATGAAACTCTTTGCGGCGATAATCGTTCGGTGTAACACCGTTGAACTTTTTGAACATGCGATAGAAATAGGAACTGTTGGTGAATCCGGTCCTCTCGGCAATATCGGCAACGGAGTTCTCTGTCTCTACCAGCAGATGTTGAGCCTTGGCTATGCGGGTTTCATTAATCACGTCCGTTAACCCTTTCAGGGTGAGCTGTTTGTAGAGCCTGCTTACATAGATCGGTGACATGCTAAGCTCATCTGCAATAGAAGTTAGACATAGGTTAGGGTCTGCATAATCCCGCTCAATAATGCCGTTGATTTTGCGAATCAACTCTTCGTGCTTCAGTGTACGTTTCTCCTCAACTTTGGAACCAAGCTCATCAAATATACGATAGAAGTGTTCATGCACTTCACTGATGTCTTCCGCTTCTTTCACAGGCAGCATGAGTCCATCCGATACAGAATCAAGCGTGAGTTGATTATTCTTCTTAAGGGTATTTCGTACATGGTTGAGTGTCATCGTCAGATGGGATAAGGCCAGCTGGAAGACGGTGAAGGGATAAGCGGCTGTTTCACCGACGATATCTGCATAGACTTGCTTGGCTTCTTGCGTCTTGCCTGTCATTAGATGATCGACAAGCTGTCTTTCCTTACCTGCCGGGAATGCGTACTCTTTGGCGTGATAAGCCATAATGTCAGAAGTATAGATCAGACAGCCGGGTCCCATGAACAAACGATGCAGTGAAGCTTCGGCTGATCTGGTGTAGGAAGCAATACTGTCTTCCAATGAATCTTCTTCCGTGCCGATCGTACAGGAGATGGAGCATTTCAGATGGGTCATTACAGCAGCCTGCATCATGCGCAGCAGCTCTTCTATCCGGTTGTTAGCAGGTTGCTCAAGTTCCTGGTATTCCGCTTTCTCGTTGAAAATGAGTGTGATCAGATCACCGCCCATATCCACAGCTTCCGCATTATAGTGGAGATCGGCTGTCTCGGTGCAGATGTTCATCATGGCGTATTTGACAAGCTGGGTCTCATCACGATACGTTTCGCAGAATTCCGTAAAATGATCAATACGCAGCAATACGAGTCTGGAAGCACGCTGAACATCAATGGAGGAACCGTAGAACTTCATCCGTTCTTCCAACATACCTCCAGTTACTGTTTCCCGACCCTGCAAGGCCCCACGCAGAAAATCCTGCCGTAACAGATGAAGACTGCCACGTCGCTCTGCTTCCATCACACGTAAACGAACAAGCACCTTATCAATAGGGTGATATAGTTTTCGGGATACAAGGTAAGAGAGCAGCAACCCTGCGATGAGAAGTCCAACACAAAACAGAACGGTATGTGTACGCATACTCCGTATATCTGAGGTAATCAGATCATACGGTGTTATTCTCACATAACGCCAGCCCAGATCATCGGGAGCGGTATAGGTGATGAGTGATTTTTCTCCGTCGACCTTCTCGGTAAAATAAGCGGAATGCTCCGCATCCTGCATAATTGGCTTCATAAAAGCTTCACTGGAGAGATTTTTCATCAATGAACGATCACCAAAGTCGGATAATAGATCCCCATTCTCATTCACGATAAAGGTCTTGCCTGGTTGATCCACAGCATTCATGTTCGGACTGAGCCAATCATCCTTGATATTAACGATGACAGCATAGTTTAATTTCGCGTTGTCATTGATCGTGTCGTAACAGAGATAAGTGTAGCTGTTGACCTCTGTTTCTTCAGTAGAGCCGACCTGATATGTACGCGGGATGGGAACAAAAGGTTTATAGTCATGGAAGCGTTGGAGGATGCTTGTAATCCCCTGATCGTCGATCTCCGAGACGGACTGCTGCCCATTGCGCACGTTGGAACTGATAAAAAATTCATTGCTTTTAGAGTTGTATACATAGATTGATTCGATAAAGGGAAGGGACATGCGGTAGTTGTCGAGCTGCTCCATCGCCGATGTAATCTCATAGATATTTGGTTTGGAATAAAGCAGTAATGATGAGATGGTGTAGTCCTGATAAATCTGATATGACAATGATTTCGCAGTCTCCGTCATCTTGGCTACTTCACGGCTGGTTTGTGTAAGGCTGTTCATATCGGTACGATACACCTGGCGAAGAGCAATCCGATTATAGTTGACATACAAAATAGAAGAAGCCACAAGCAAGGTGGCAACGGTACTGATAATAATGCCGATCAGAATCCGTGTGAAGACCTGCTGACTGTCCTCCGAACGTTTACGCATTCTTTTTCCCCCTTGGACCTCCTGTTATGGGTGGAGAACGTAGAACTTCATATACATACGCCAGACTTCATACCTGGATGAGCAGAAGAACGAAGAGTATCTTGAATTATATATTATGTATGCGTTTACATCAACGCTGGACAGGCTGTTTTGCCTACTTTCTCTACATAAAGTTCAACTTTCGCAGGATTGTTCACCAGTTGCAGCCTATGCACGATATCAATATTTGTGAACGGATGCATGTGGATGTTTGTTCATTTCATGGTTCGTTCGTTTTGTTCATAGTTTATTTCGCAGAATCGTTCATTTTCTGAGGGGAAGCTTCAGTATCCGTGAGCGAAGGGAGCATCTACAATAAAAAGAGAGCTCCACCACGCAGCACCGCAAGAAATTCGGGAGGGATCGAGCCATGCTCAAAGAATTGAACAAAAACAAAATCATGTTTCTGATGCTGTTGCCCACGCTGATCTTTTTTCTGATTAACTCGTATTTTCCGATGGTCGGTATCTATTATGCGTTCACCCGGTATGATTTTGAAGGCAGACTGTTTGGCAGTCCATTTGTCGGTCTGGAGAATTTTAAGTTCCTATGGCAATCGGGAATGCTGCTGAAGCTCACAACCAACACTGTGGGTTACAATCTCGCCTTCATTATATTAGGAAACGGACTGGCGATCTTCTGTGCGATCATGCTTAGCGAAATCCGGGGCAGGTTATTCAAAAAAATTACGCAATCCGTCATGTTCTTGCCATACTTCATTTCGTTTGTACTATTAAGTGTAATCGCTTACAACATGTTCAACTATGAGTCGGGTTTTGTGAACACGGTGCTCAAACGTTTCGAGGCTGGACCGGTGGATATTTATAATACACCTTGGATCTGGGTGTTCCTCATCATCATTTTTTATCTATGGAAAAATCTTGGATACAGCATGGTCATCTACCTGGCCGCCATAACGGGGATCAGTGACGAGTATTATGAAGCTGCCCGAATCGACGGGGCCAACATTTTTCAGCGGATCTGGTACATCACGGTACCAATGTTGAAGCCAACCTTTGTCATCCTGCTATTGTTCTCGCTGGGCAGCATTATGAAGGGGCAGTTTGACCTGTTCTATCAACTGATCGGCAACAACGGGGTGTTGTACAACGCTACAGATATTATTGATACGTATGTGTATCGTTCACTGAAAGTAACGTTTGATATCGGGATGGCAACGGCTGCTGGTCTGTATCAGTCCTTGTTCGGATTCATTTTGATTATGACCGTCAACTATATTATCCGCAAAGTAAATGAGGACTACGCCTTGTTCTAGAAGGCCCGCAGGGCAGGAGGGAGAACGATCATGAACACGCCAATGAATACTCACACACGTACAAATACGCGTCTCAGAGATTCGGAATTTACTTTCATGTTTCAACTGATTTCCTATAGCTTCATCATCATCTTATCCATCATGTGCCTGTTGCCTTTTCTGCTGATTCTATCCGGTTCGTTTAGCAGCAACGAATCCATTGTAAGGGATGGCTATCACCTCTTTCCAACGGACTTTTCCCTGGAAGGTTACAAAATGGTGTTCAAATTCCCGACTCAGGTACTAAAGGCTTATGGGGTAACCGTTTTTACAACGGTGGTGGGGACCACGCTAGGGCTGTTTCTCATCACGATGGCCGGCTTTGTGCTCCAGCGTAAGGATTTTAAATATCGGAACACGTTCTCATTTTTTATCTACTTCACAACGTTGTTTGGTGGGGGACTTGTGCCTTGGTACATTATGCTGGCGAACTACTTCAACCTCACAGATACGTATACCGTACTGATTTTCCCAGGGTTGATGACACCGTTCCTCATTATCTTGATGAAAAACTTCATTCGTTCGGCAGTCCCGGATGAATTGATTGAGTCCGCGAAGATTGACGGAGCTAACGACTTCCGCATTTATTTCAGCATTGTGTTGAAACTGGCGATGCCTGGGATTGCTACTGTAGGTCTGTTTCTGGCATTGGGGTACTGGAATGACTGGTTTACCTCATCGCTCTTCATTAACAATCCTGATATGTACCAACTGCAATTTTATCTCTATAACACGATGAACACGATTACTTTTATTGACCAGATGGCGATTGGCACAGGGATCACGCTTAGTCAGGATGTGCCAACGGAATCAACCAAGATGGCGATGGCTATCGTTGTGACGGGACCGATTTTGTTCCTTTATCCCTTTGTACAACGTTACTTTGTCAAAGGACTTACGATTGGTGCAGTGAAAGGTTAGAACGTGAACACGCTCTGGATATCAGGCTGCTAGCATCATCTTCGGTCTGAAACATGGCGAGTCTGCGCTAACATATAAAGGTTCACCACAAAAAGGGAGGATGCGTATGCGTAACAAAACAATTCGGCACCTGTCTCTGGTACTTGCCCTGATGTTGTTCGCCGGGGTGCTTGCCGCATGTAACAATGGTTCGGGGGGATCGGCGCAAGGAAGCGAGCAAGGGGGAACATCCGAGAATAAAGGTGATAAAGTAACACTTCAATTTTACATGCTCGGGGATGCTCCGAAAGATCTGCCTGTCATTGAATCCGAGATTAATAAACTGGCTGAGGCTGATCTGAACGTCAATGTGAAATTCAACTACACCTCCTGGACCGACTGGGACCAAAAATATAAACTGCTGCTGTCTTCCGGACAGCCGATCGATCTGATCTTCACAGCGGATTGGACATTCTACCAGTCCTATGCCAAGAAGGGAGCGTTTCTGGCACTGGATGAAATGCTGCCTAAAGCAGCCCCAGCGCTTAAAGCTCATGTCCCTGATGACATGTGGGATGCTGTCAAAATCAATGACAAAATCTATACGGTTCCATCCACTTGGATTGAATATGTAACCGAGGGGATTGCGTACCGCGAGGATTTGCGCGAGAAGTACAATCTTCCGAAGCCAGAATCGCTCGAGACACTCGAAGCGTATCTGGAAGGCATTAAGGCTAACGAACCCAATATGATTCCGATCGCGGATAGCAATGCCAACCATACGCATGGTATACGTCAATTGACATCCAAGCTGGTGAATACAGCGGGTCAACTTCCATATGGATTGGATATTATGTATGACACACCTTCGACCGTGACGTCCTATTGGGGATCGGCACAACATCTGGAAGACCTGAAAACATACAAACGCTGGATGGACAAAGGATTCTTCCCGAAAAACGTACTGAATGTAAAAGATACTTCCAACTCATTGCTGCAAAATGGAAAAGCGGCTGTTGTTCTGTCCGGGGAGAACCCTAACAAATTTAATGCAGATGTTATCAAGGTGCAGTCTACGCATCCAGATTGGAAACTGGCTTATTTCCCTTACCCGAATGCAAAAGGGTTTGCACAACCTGTTCACCCGATCCACAATGGGTTTGCGATTCCACGCAGTAGTAAGAACCCGGAAAAAGCATTGGCATTTTACGAAAAGCTTGTGACAGACAAACGATATAATTGGTTGACTGAATACGGCGTGGAGGGCAAAAACTTCGAGGTAGATAATGGATACTACAAAATGGTGGGGGATGCACAAACGAACGGCTTCCCGCGTGAGGGCATGAATGGTTGGGCTTGGCGTAATCCGGAATTTATGCTCTATGATAAAACCTTTGATGATGTCCTGACCATGTTTGAGGATCTGGACAAAATCAAAAAGCCAGATATTTTTACCGGATTTGCGGAAGACTGGACTCCATATCAAGCCGAGAAAGCTGCATTGGAGCAAGTTGAGAAACAATATTTGTATCCGCTTAATGTGGGTTTGGTGGCAGACGTAGAGGCTGGGTTGAACACATTTATGGAGAAGGCAAAACAAGCGGGATTAGAAAAAATTCAGTCAGAATACACCAAGCAGTGGCAGGAGTACTTGAAATCAGCAGGCATTCAGTAAATTTGTACTTTCCTTCATACAGAAAAGGTGCCTTCAAAGCCGAAGGCACCTTTTCAATGTGGTTGCAGGTTTGTTTGAACGCACTGCTTAGAGGCGTAATTAGACAAGATTTGCGTGAAGCAGCAAATGTTCGGATAAATTCATATATGGGCCTCTTCTGCGGATGAAGGACGAACCTCCTCCAGCAGATCGAGAATACTTTGAGCGCTCTCCATTGGATGAACCTTGGCAATTTCCGCCAGATGACGTTTGCGTTTACGTACGACATCCGGATAGTGGTGCAGCAGCTTGTTCATCCATTTAACAACTACGTCAGACGAAGATATGGGTTCTCCCAACCCTCTAGCGGTAAAATAATGGACGTTTTCTTCTTCCTGACCAGGTATAGGGTTGTGAAACAACATCGGAATTCCTTTGGCTAAGCCTTCGCTGCATGTCATTCCTCCAGGTTTGGTGATCAGCAGGTCGGAGACTTCCATCAATTTGTCCACTTCATTGGTGTACCCGATAATATGAATGTTCTCTTTGCGATACATCGGGTTCTGTTCCATGCTGATCCGTGCTTTATCATTGCGACCCAGACAAAAAATAATCTGAATATCTTTATGCCACCGTGTCAGCAACGGATGGACCAGCTCGTCGCTGAGCATGCCCCAACCACCGCCCATTACCAGTACAGTGGGCATATTTTTGAGGTTGAATCTGCTTCGGATCTCTTCTCGTCCGGGATGTTCCCAGAAGTTCGGATGCACCGGAATGCCGGTGACTCGAATTTTGTCTATAGGTACGCCACGAAGCAATAGTTTGGACTTAACCTCATCTGAAGAAACCAGATAAAGGTCTACTTCACGGTTAATCCATGTTCCATGTGCATCATAGTCGGTGATGACTGTGCAAAGGGGAATCTGTGCACCCAGACGTTTCAGTCTGGCTATGACAGCACTGGGGATCGGATGGGTACAGACAATTGCATCGGGACGTAACTGGCGCACAACGCTGCGTGTATGGGTATAGAACAGCTTGTGCAATGCGAGTGTTGTCAGCCGATTCAATGATTTTTTATATTGGTGTCTGTATACGTATCCGACAAGTTTGGGTTGGTTGGTAACCGTTTTTTTGTATGCTGTTATAATAAGAGGTGCAACCTTGGGATTTAAGAAACTTCCCAGTTCCAGCACTTTCGTCTGCACATCTGACGAGAGCTTTCGCAGATTGCTGGACAGTGCATAGGCGGCTTGAGTATGACCCGTACCAAAGCCTTCAGATAATAGTAATACTCTTTTTTTCTCCACGCTTACTTCACCTGTTCCTGCTAGGTTTTTCTGAGTCTAACATATCGGCTTTAAGACCAGAATGCAACTGTTGCAAGTGCGACTAAAGTACCTATTGTGGCACCTGCCAGAACATCGGAAGGGTAGTGTAATCCCAGATAAATGCGAGAGAATCCGACAATAAGAGCCACAGGCAACAATATTAGCAATAAGATCGGATCAGTGGTCATAAATGGAACCGTGACCGAAAAAATGGCAGTTGTGTGTCCTGATGGAAACGAATGGTCCGTCAGGGGATTCCGAAATGTAATTGTATCCGGCAAGGCCAGATAAGGTCTAATGCGGGGATACAATTTTTTTGCGATGGCTACAGGAATGTGGCTGACCGCAAGAGCGATGCAAGCCTGGAGTCCTGTTGTGCTCCATGGAGCCGGAGCAAGCAGCCAGATTAACAAAGATACTGCAATAGAAGAAGTTGCTCCACCCAGATGGGTGAAATAATACAGCCAAAAATTCATAAAACGGTTATGAAGTCGGCCGTTGATCCACATAAAAACATTTCGATCATAATCTTGAAACTTTAAGAATAAACGGCTCATATTGGCCTCCTGCCAGTCAGGCCGCCTGTAATGGCGGCATTATTTCCGGTCATTTTCTGCATCCGGTTTCGTCCTGATTAATATATAACCGTTTTTCATGAACTTGAGGTTATTTCAGGTATATGTTTATCATATTTTTAAATGTTGTCCTTTTCAAGAAGAACCCATGTAAAGAACGTAAAATTCATGTTAAAGAGTGGATATATACCCATCTTAACTTTTTGACTTGGGTTAGCCAAAAAAGATACAATGATTCAACATGGCTGAAATGAGGTAAAAAAATGTGAGTTTTGGTTTAAACTTTTTGAGGTCTGTTTGCGTTATTTGTTATAGAGCCTCTGACGAAGAATAACATGCTGATGAAAAAAGCAGGGACTTTAGAAATAAAAATCAAGTAAACGGCTGAAAATAAGATATAACAGGCATGAATGCGAGGTTGTGGTATCACGAAGTGTCTATTCAGCGTTTAAAGATCACATTTCTCGTTCAGAAAGTGGAATTGGGGTTTTGACAAATGACTGAAAAGAATACAGAATCGATAAAGCAGCCAACTGATAGCAACCAAGCTTTGAAACATTGCCTGATAAATTCACGTATTACACAAAAGAACAGGGTCATATTCTGCACATTACAAAAAAATAAATTGCAGGATCAGGAAGAGAAATGCTTAAGTAAACTGGGTTTGAAAAAAAGGGGGTAACAGAGAACGATGTTGGACGCTATATTCGTCACGATGCAGGTCATTCTGGCACTGCTAGCCGTGTACCAATTCACGTTTTCGCTGTTCGGTCTGATTAAGAAAAAGAAAAAGAAACATTATCCAGCCACAAAATCATTCGCTGTACTCGTCGCAGCACACAATGAGGAACAAGTCATTGGTGCCTTGATGGAGAACTTGAAACAACTTGATTATCCGGAAGATCTGTACGATGTGTTTGTCATCTGTGACAACTGTACGGATGGAACGGCTCAGATTGTTAGAGAACATGGGTTGAATGCCTGCGTACGTACCAACGCTGATCTAAGAGGTAAAGGGTATGCCATTGAATGGATGCTTAAGTACCTGTGGAAATTGCCACGTCAGTATGACGCAGTTGTTATGTTTGACGCCGATAACCTGGTTGACCGTAACTTCTTGCTTGAGATGAATGATGACTTGAACAATGGTTCACGTGTTATCCAAGGATATATTGATACGAAAAATCCGGAGGATTCCTGGATTACTGCAGCTTACGGCGTATCTTACTGGTACATTAACCGTCTGTGGCAGTTGTCTCGTCATAACTTGAATATGGCGAATTTCCTCGGAGGAACCGGAATGTGCTTCGAAACCAACCTGTTGAAGGAAATTGGCTGGGGCGCAACAAGTCTGGTTGAGGACCTGGAGTTTACGATGCGTAGTGTTCAACGTAACGTGTATCCTGTTTTCAACTATGACGCCAAAGTATTTGATGAGAAGCCATTAACATTCAAAGCTTCAGCGAGACAACGTCTGCGCTGGATGCAAGGTCACTTTACAGTTGCACGTAGATATTTCTTCCCGCTGCTCTGGCAGTCCATTAAGGAAAGAAGCCTGGTGAAATTTGACCTTGCCATCTATGGAGCCAATGTCTATGTTGTGTTGCTTACGTTCCTGATGACGGCTGTGATGTGGGTAGACATGGCCGTATTCAATGGTCCGCACATTGCGAATATTTATGGGTACTTCCCGTTATGGGTTGGATTCGTGGCTATTGGTCTGAATATTCTGACGTTCTTGTTGTCCATGGCGCTGGAGAAGGTTACCTTTGCCAAAGTTTATCTGTATCTGATTTTGTTCCCGATTTACCTGTTGTCCTGGTACCCGATTACGTTCTACGCTTTCTTCACGCAGAACAACAAACAGTGGAGCCACACCCAACACACACGTGTTGTGCGGCTCGATGAGGTGCAGAGCAAACAAGGATAAGGAACATGCATACGAGACTTTGTCGACATTGGATATAACAAATGTATAATTCAGAAAAAAAAGTTGTGAAGATGTTGACAATGCATTTCGTGGATGTTATAGTATTCAAGTGCTTTAAAACGGATTCAAAATGAATAGCAATGGAATCACAAGTAGAAGTCCGACTTCTCACCTGATCAACACTATGTTGGCTGGTCAACGATCCCAATAATTTATGAAGTGTATACTCATGAAGAATTGTGTTGATTACAGGGATGTCGGTAGCTTGACCGGCATCCCTTTTATTTTTGTGTAACTGGATATTCAAAATGACCTGGAGGTGGACGGTTATTAGTAAAGATCACATGATTAATGATGAGATTCGGGCGAAGGAAGTACGCCTTGTCGGAGCTGAAGGAGAACAAATTGGGATCACGCCCATTCGCGAAGCACTGCAAATGGCGATTGACCTGAATTTGGATCTGGTCAATGTGGCACCACAGGCTAAACCGCCGGTGTGTCGTATTATGGACTATGGCAAATTCCGCTATGAGCAACAAAAGAAAGAAAAAGAAGCCCGTAAGAACCAGAAAATTGTTGACATTAAAGAAGTATGGTTCCGTTCCAATATTGAGGAGCACGATTATCAAACGAAGCTTCGTAATGTAGTTAAGTTTTTGAACGAAGGCGACAAAGTGAAATGTTCTGTTCGTTACCGCGGACGTGAAATTGCACATGCCGCGATTGGTCAACGGATTTTGGAGCGCGTTAAGGTAGAAGTTGCAGAACTTTGTACTATTGAACGTCAACCGAAATTGGAAGGCCGCAGTATGATCATGATCTTGGCTCCTAAAGCCTGATAACATTGGAGGAGGAAACACAAAATGCCTAAAATGAAAACACACAGCAGTTTGAAAGGACGCTTCAAAATTACCGGTTCCGGTAAAGTCCTTCGTTACAAAGCTCACAAAAACCACTTGCTTTCCCACAAATCTAAACGTGCTAAGCGCGTTCTGAACGGTAACCCAGTTATGGCTGCCGGGGATGTTAGACGTTTGAAACAAGGTTTGGCTAACTTGAAAGGCTAATTCTAATTAGTACATTCCGTATGGGGGATCGGCTACGGCCGTACACATACCACGGATACATTTATATTTATTTGGGAGGTTCTTTAATATGGCAAGAGTAAAAGGCGGTTTTGTAGTACGTCGTCGTCATAAAAAGGTTTTGAAACTGGCAAGAGGTTATTTCGGTTCCAAACACCGTATCTTTAAAACAGCTAACGAGCAAGTAATGAAATCCCTGGTATACGCATACCGTGACCGTCG
Organism: Paenibacillus sp. FSL R5-0519; assembly: GCF_037974275.1. Classification (NCBI taxonomy): domain Bacteria; kingdom Bacillati; phylum Bacillota; class Bacilli; order Caryophanales; family Paenibacillaceae; genus Paenibacillus; species Paenibacillus sp. FSL R5-0519. Next base: position 4,695,577 of record NZ_CP150234.1, on the reverse strand, counting down.
CAACACGAAACGTAACTTCCGCAGACTGTGGATCGTTCGTATCAATGCAGCAGCACGTATGAATGGTTTGTCTTACAACAAACTGATCCATGGTTTGAAACTTGCTGGTGTAGACATGAACCGCAAAATGTTGGCTGATCTGGCCGTTAACGACATCAATGCGTTCAACTCTTTGGCTACTGTAGCTAAAGGCAAAATCAACGCTTAAAATTGTATGATACAAGCCGCCGTACCTATATGGCGGCTTTTTTTACGGCTTGGAAGCAATCCGAAGGTGAATCTCTGAATGAGTAGAGCGAATAGGCTATGTTCTGGCAGGGAACAATGAAAACCAGATAACCGGTGAATAACAGTCCGTGGAAATACATAGAATACGAACGGTGAAATAATACAAATGAAAACAGGTAAATTCCATTCCTCACTAAAGTTCACGATATGTTTTTGTTATATAACATCACATCGTTGTAACGTTAGTGTGTTAAAACGCTAAATTATTAAGCGTTTTCAATAAAAAAAGAACAAAAATATGTGATATTTGGTGATGAAACATCTGGATTTTAACACTGGTTGATTGTATAATCACCTCTAGTAGGCTAGTCCTAAATTTTTCTCTCCATGTCATAATGTTCGGTTTTTCGACAGATGATAGAATGCTTCAAGGGTGAGAATGCGCTTTTAATGTCGAAGAAACCATACATTCTGCATAAAAGTCATTCCTGCTATCTGTTAACCGTTCAATTGTAGGCTGGATTGGAATGAAGGATATATCATTAAGGGGGAAAAAGAGAAAATGAAAAAGATGCTCAGCTTGTCTTTGGTAATGTTGCTGGCGGTATCGGTTATGCTCGCAGGTTGCGGTAGCAAACCGAAAGAAGAAACAAATGCCGGAGGAGATACAGGTGGCACATCCACTGAAGCGAAATCCGATCTCAAAATCGGTATGGTTACTGACGTAGGTGGAGTTAATGACAAATCCTTTAACCAATCCGCTTGGGAAGCTCTGCAAGCGACTGAAACAGAAACAGGTGTAGCCGTTAAATACCTGCAAAGTAAATCCGATGAAGAGTACATTCCGAACTTGAACGAATTCGTTAAAGGCGGATATGATCTGACTTGGGGTATCGGTTTCCAATTGGCTGATGCAATCAAAACGGTTGCTGACCAAAACCCGGATTCCAAACTCGCGATTATTGACAGCGTAGTGGATTCTCCTAATGTTAAGTCAGTAACTTTCGCTGAAGAAGAAGGATCCTTCTTGGTTGGTGTTGTTGCAGGTCTGACAACAAAAACGAACAAAATTGGTTTTGTTGGCGGTATGGAAAGCCCACTGATCAAAAAGTTTGAAGTAGGATTCAGAGAAGGCGTTAAAGCAGTTAATCCTGATGCTCAATTCATTTCTAACTACACAGGTGCATTCGATAAACCTGACTTGGGTAAAGCAGCAGCAGCAACTCTTTACAATGAAGGTGTAGACATTATCTTCCACGCTTCCGGTGCTACAGGTAACGGTGTGTTCAACGAAGCAATCGCTCGTAAGAAACAAGGTCAAGATGTATGGGTTATCGGTGTAGACAAAGACCAATCACTTGAGTTTGGTGATGAGGTAACGTTGACTTCCATGATCAAAAAAGTTGACGAAGCGGTTAAACGCGTAAACCAAGAAGTTGTTGATGGTACATTTGCTGGTGGTTCTGAGAACCTGACACTGAAAGAAAACGGTGTTGGTGTTGCTGATACTTCTACTGCTAATGTATCTGCCGATGTTCTTGCTAAAGTAGATGAGTACAAAGAAAAAATCATCAGCGGCGAAATCAAAGTTCCTACTGAGTAATTTGATCTTCGTTGGAAATAAATAATCATTGAGGCCGGTCTAGACCGGCCTTATGATTGTAAGAACAGGAACATTTGATCAAGTCATTATAACAATTGTACAAGGTAACTGTGTATCAACGCTCCGGTAGGAGCTTTTCTTTCGTTTGCGGAACCACACTATATCAGTTATAAGGGTGATTACATGGGTGCAGCAACCCCCGTCGTTGAGTTAAAACAAATTACGAAGCGTTTCCCAGGCATTGTTGCCAACGACGCCATCAGCCTTCAGCTTCGTAAAGGCGAGATCCATGCGCTACTGGGCGAAAATGGCGCTGGTAAGTCAACGTTGATGAATATTGTATTTGGTCTCTATCAGCCAGATGAAGGTTCCATTGAAGTGAATGGCAAGCCTGTCATCATCGACAGTCCTAACCGAGCAATCGATCTTGGCATCGGCATGGTGCATCAGCACTTTAAGCTTGTACAGCCGTTCACGGTAACAGAGAACATTATTTTGGGATCTGAACCAACGAAGGGTCTCAATATTAACTATAAAAAAGCAGCTGCTGAAGTTCAGCGTTTGTCCGAACAGTATGGACTCAAGGTGAATCCTCATGCCAAAATTCATGATATCTCTGTCGGAATGCAGCAACGTGTGGAGATTGTAAAAACGTTGTATCGCGGTGCAGACATTCTGATTTTTGACGAGCCTACAGCCGTATTGACTCCTCAAGAGATCAAAGAACTGATGATCATCATGAAGAAACTTGTCGCTGAAGGCAAGTCCATTATTTTGATCACGCACAAACTGAAAGAGATTATGGAAATCTCCGACACGGTAACGATTATTCGTCGGGGTAAAGTCATTGATTCGGTTAAAACATCGGAAACCAATCCGAATGAACTGGCGGAGAAAATGGTGGGGCGGAATGTCACGTTCAAAGTAGACAAAAAGCCGGCTACACCAGGAGCGAATGTGCTTGAAGTCAGCAAACTAACCGCCAAGAATAAAGAAGGTATTGCAGTACTGAACCAACTTAACCTGAACGTACGAGCTGGAGAAATTGTTGGAATCGCAGGCGTGGATGGTAACGGTCAAAGTGAACTGATTGAAGCCCTTACCGGACTTCGTAAAGTCGAGAGTGGTTCGATTCTTTTGGAGGGCAAGGAACTGTCCAATCATTCTCCGCGTCATATCTCGGAGTCAGGTGTAGCCCACATTCCGGAAGATCGGCACAAACACGGACTTGTACTTGATTTTTCAGTGAGTGAAAATATCGTTCTGGAATCGTATTATAAAGCACCTTACACCCGTAAAGGGTTCCTTAACTTCGATGCCATCAAACAGCAGGCGAAGCGGCTTGTTGAGGCATTTGACGTACGTACACCAAGCATCGAGACCAAAGCTCGGTCCTTGTCCGGAGGAAACCAGCAAAAGGCCATTATCGCCCGTGAGGTAGATAAAAACCCTGAACTGCTTATCGCTGCGCAACCAACGCGTGGTTTGGACGTGGGGGCTATTGAGTTTGTGCAAAAGCAACTGATTGCCCAGCGTGATCAAGGTAAGGCTGTTCTGCTGATTTCATTTGAGCTTGATGAGATTATCAATGTATCTGACCGAATTGCTGTCATCTATGAAGGCCAGATCGTTGGCGAGGTGCTGCCGGAAGAAACCAATGATAGAGAGCTCGGCTTGATGATGGCGGGCAGCACTCAAAAGAGAGGTACTGCGCATGAATAACGTATTGAAATGGTTTACGCGAGATTCATTTATTTTGCCTGTAGTAGCTATTATTATGGGTCTTATTCTCGGTGGAGTTGTCATGCTGATTGGTGGCTACAATCCAATTGAAGCTTACGGCGCATTGTTCACCAAGGTCTTTGGAGACATGTACAACTTTGGTGAAGCAGTCCGGGAAATGACACCATTAATTATGACTGGACTTGCATTTGCTTTTGCATCACGTGCAGGGTTGTTTAACATCGGGGGAGAAGGTCAATTTCTCGTTGGTATGACCGCTGCCACATTTGTTGGTGTTAAGTTTACAGGTCTACCGATCTATCTTCATGTGCCACTGGCTTTGATTGCTGGTGCATTGTTTGGTGGTCTGTGGGCAGCTATTGCTGGTTATCTGAAAGCAGCACGTGGGGTCAATGAAGTTATCAGTAGTATCATGCTGAACTGGATTGGTCTGTATCTGGCGAACCTTATCGTACGCCAATTCTTGCTGTTGAAGGGCGAGAATCGTTCCGTGGATATCAGCGAATCGGCTTCGATTAGTCTCACTTGGTTATCTGAACTGATGGGCAACTCCCGTGTACACATGGGAACATTGATTGCCCTTGTGATGGCTGTGCTCTTTTATATCTATATGTGGAAAACAAAACAAGGTTATGAAATACGTGCGGTAGGTTACAACCCTAATGCGGCTGAATATGCCGGTATGCATGTTAACCGTAATATCGTAAAAGCAATGTTTATCAGTGGTATGCTTGCTGGTCTTGGTGGTGCATTCCAGGTTCTGGGTGTGTTCCATTACCAGACGGTAATGTCGGGTTCCCCAGGTACGGGCTTTGACGGCATAGCAGTTGCCCTGATTGGTTTGAATCATCCGTTTGGGGTGTTGTTGGGTGCAGTGTTGTTCGGTACCCTCACGTACGGATCTGCAGGTATGAGTTTTGCTGCGGATGTTCCGCCTGAGATTATTCGGATTGTGATCGGTTCGATTATCTTCTTCATTGCGGCACAAGGCATCGTGCGCTGGATACTCAAACCGTTCTATTCGAAGCGTAAGAAAGAGAAGGTGTTGTAGATGGACTTGTTGACAATTGGGCAAATTATCAATACGACGCTTGTCTTTGCTACGGCATTGATTTTTGCTTCACTCGGCGGAATCTTTTCTGAAAAATCAGGGGTGACTAACCTCGGACTTGAAGGTTTTATGGTCTTCGGTGCCTTTGCAGCTGGAATCGGGGCGCATTATGCTCAAGAAGCGGGCATGGGCGGAACGACATCGGCCTGGGTGGGGGTTTTGCTTGCGATTGTATTGGGCGTACTGGTATCGTTGATTCATGCCGTTGCGTCTATCACATTTAAGGCAGATCAGATTATCAGTGGTATTGTCATTAACTTTTTGGCAGCAGGCAGTACGTTGTACTTGGTTAAATTGTTGTTTGAAGGTTCTGGTGATTCACCGTTGGTTCAAGGCTTCAGCAAGTTTGATGTGCCGTTCTTGAAAGACATTCCTTTGCTCGGAGAAGCCTTCTTCAAGAACGTATATCCAACGACATATCTGGCCATTCTGTTCGTATTCCTGACGTATTACATTATGTTTAAAACACCATTTGGTCTGCGCCTTCGTTCCGTAGGTGAACATCCTAGTGCAGCTGATACAGTTGGTGTTAAAGTACGTCGTTATCGCTATGTTGGCGTTATGATCAGTGGTGCGCTCGCAGCCATTGGTGGTGCTGCAATCACGTTGACGACTACGGGTACATTTTCACACAATACGGTTTCCGGCCAAGGTTATATTGCCATTGCAGCCATGATCTTTGGTAAGTGGAATCCGATTGGTGCATTTGGTGCTGCTGTCTTCTTTGGATTCTCACAAGCGATTCGTAACTATGTGCAGTTGTTTGAATGGTCACAAAGTATTCCCCAGGAAATTATTTTCATGTTGCCTTACCTGCTTACCATCATCGTTCTTGTTGCAGCGGTTGGACGTTCTTCGGCTCCGTCTGCACTCGGTGAAGCGTATGACCCGGGGAAAAGGTAACAACGTGCAACATATCAGTTTTTTATTAAAAAGCATGATAAAGAGGGTCCGCCTTGTGCGGGCCTTTTTTGTTTGCTTGAGTGTTACTAAGCCACTTTTTCACGTTTAGTTTTGTTCTCGTGCAGATACCCATATTTTCAGGTAGGGACAAAGAAACAGGCGAATTCAGTGATGGACGAATACACTGTTTTGAACGATCCGAGGAGGAGGGGAAAGTATGAAACAACAAGTTACGCGTGATGAAGCGATGAAATTAATAGGCAAAAATATTGTTGCAATCAAAAAAGACGGCACTCGGGTTACGGGAAAGCTGTTGAAAGTATCCGGCAACAAACTGGTACTGAAGCGTCTGAATGGCAAAAAAGTACGTACTAAAGCGATTTTGCCATTGGTACTGTTTGATCTGCTCGCTATTGCCACACTGCCTTATGCTTATGGACCTGGTCCCGGCTTTGGTCCCGGATATGGCCCTGGCCCGAAACCGGGCCAGGGATATGGTCCAGGCTACGGACCGGGTTATGGACCAGGAGGACCTGGTGGCGGTTTTGGCCCAGGGCCTGGGTTCGGTCCTTATGGACCAGGACCACGTCCGCCAGGATTTTTCTAGGGGATTCTATAATGTTTTTTCCAATTCGTAGCAGCGGCTCATCATGATGTATCGAATCGCGCTGTACCCATTTTTTTGATAAAACTGAAGCCCTTTGGTATTGCCTTCATCCACCATCACTTTCGATCTTCGACATCCCCGGGATGCCGCAAAGCTCTCTGCCTTGAGCAGCAAAGTTTGGCCGTAACGTTTGCGTTGTTCTTTCAGGCTAACAGCCATCATATCGACATAGAGCAGTTCCCCATGCATGAGAAAATGGATGAATGCCACAGCAGCTTTATCTGGCTCCGGCGAGACAACAAAGGTCATGCCCCTGTTCATTCGCAGGGGTATTTCTTTGCGGATTTTGTTAATTTCTTTTTCACTCATGTGAGAGAGAGGCACAAGTTGAGTGTCAATCAGCTTCATGATGGCGCCATCATCCAGCTTGGATGTGCGTTGCCGAATCACCATACGGAGCCTCCTTTCAGGACCAGTCGCGCTGCTCGTATATCCTATGCCCGAAGCAAGATAAAAGGTGACTGAATGAAGCGCTGGGATTAGGGCAACCTTAAAGGTTGAAGAGGGAGGAAGAAAGGTTCTCTGAATTTTTATGCAAAACAGGTATTGACTTATCGGTTGGAGGAATCATATAATGTTCCTAACATTTAACGAGAATATTTCATCGGCTATGAAGAGGACGAAGTTTTAAGGGCTCTTTTGCTCAGAGAGTGGCTGGAATTGCTGAAACCACCACCATTATCCCTTATATACGAGCTCACCTCGGAGCTGTTTTCCTGAAAAGCACTGGATGTCACTCCTTTCGCGTATTAGGGAAAATCGTATGTCTGCGTTACAGACAACAGGTATGGGAAACGACTATGTTCGTTTGAGCTATTCGTTTTGTTATACCTGGTAAGGTCCGTTATTGCGAAATTTCGGGCAAAGTTGGGTGGTACCACGGAAGCGATAACCTTTCGTCCCTCGCAAGCATGAACTTGTTTGCAGGGATGGAAGGTTTTTTTTGTAACTTTAAATGTCAGAATGGTGTAAATTTCGAGAGGAGGATGACTGATGGGAGCTCAAATTCCAGAAGTACGGTCAACAGATGAATTACGTGAAAAATGGATGAAGCCGGAGGTCATTAGCGGATCCGAAATTCTGCTGAGAAGCTTGTTACTTGAAGGTGTTGAGTGCGTATTTGGTTACCCGGGCGGCGCAGTGTTGTACATTTACGATGCGATGTATGGTTTCGAGGATTTCAAACACGTTCTCACTCGTCACGAACAAGGAGCAATACATGCAGCTGACGGATATGCACGTGCAAGCGGCAAAGTTGGTGTCTGCATCGCTACTTCCGGACCAGGAGCAACGAATCTGGTTACGGGTATTGCAACAGCATATATGGATTCAGTACCACTCGTAGTCATTACGGGGAATGTTATTTCGAGCCTGATCGGGTCAGATGCTTTCCAGGAAGCGGACATTACCGGGATTACAATGCCAATCACGAAACACAGTTACCTGGTGAAAGATGTAAAAGATCTGTCCAGTGTAATTCATGAGGCATTCCATATTGCCAATACCGGTCGTAAAGGTCCTGTCCTGATCGACATCCCAAAAGATGTATCAGCGAACAAAACCTTGTTTGAACCGACAACTGAACCTGTTATATTGAGAGGGTACAATCCACGGACAGTACCAAACAAACTGCAGGTTGACCGTTTGGCCCAAGCCATTCAGGAAGCAGAACGTCCAATGATTCTGGCTGGTGGCGGTGTAGTGTACTCGGGTGGACATGAAGAACTGTTCGAGTTTGTTGAGAAGACAGGCATTCCAATTACAACGACTCTCCTTGGTCTGGGTGCATTCCCAAGCGGTCATGAATTATGGACGGGTATGCCAGGTATGCACGGAACGTACACTTCCAATCAGGCTATTCAAAAAGCGGATCTGCTGATTAATATCGGTGCTCGATTCGATGACCGGGTAACAGGCAAGCTGGATGGATTCGCTCCACATGCCAAGATCGTTCATATCGATATCGATCCGGCGGAGATTGGTAAAAACATTGCAACTGATATTCCAATCGTGGGTGATGTGAAGACTGTACTGGAAATAGCTAACAAAGAAGTTGGACGTGCAGAGCGTGCAGATGCATGGAGAGACCAGATCAAACAGTGGAAGCAAGAGAAACCTTACAGCTATACGGATTCAGACGAAGTGCTGAAACCCCAGTGGGTTGTTGAAATGCTGAATGATACAACCAAAGGTGAAGCGATTGTAACTACGGATGTGGGACAACATCAGATGTGGGCAGCACAATATTACAAATTTAATCAACCGCGTTCATGGGTAACTTCAGGTGGTCTCGGAACAATGGGCTTTGGATTCCCTTCTGCCATTGGTGCTCAGATGGCCAATCCGGACAGACTCGTAATCTCGATTAACGGTGATGGCGGAATGCAGATGTGTTCCCAAGAACTCGCGATCTGTGCCATTAACAATATACCTGTTAAAATTGTAATCATTAACAATCAGGTGCTCGGAATGGTCCGCCAATGGCAGGAGATCATCTATGAGAACCGCTACAGCCATATTGATCTGGCAGGAAGTCCGGATTTTGTAAAACTGGCTGAAGCATATGGCGTAAAAGGATTGCGTGCAACGAATAAAGAAGAAGCGGCACGTGCTTGGCAGGAAGCTCTGGATACACCAGGCCCAGTCGTTGTAGAATTCGTGGTACGCAAAGATGAAAATGTGTATCCGATGGTTCCGCAGGGAGCAACAATTGATCAAATGCTGATGGGGGATGCTGAGGAATGATTAGACATACGATTTCAATATTGGTTAACGATCAGCCAGGCGTCCTTCAGCGGGTATCGGGGTTGTTCGGTCGACGCGGATTTAACATTGAGAGTATTACAGTGGGTCAATCAGAAGAACCTGGACTCTCCCGGATGGTTATTGTCACCATTGGTGACGATAAAACGCTGGAGCAGATTGAGAAACAATTGTACAAAATCATCGATGTGATCAAAGTGGTTGATTTCAGCCTGAAACCGATGGTAGCCCGTGAACTTGCCCTGATCAAAGTTAAAGCAGAGCCTTCCGAGCGTCCTGAGATTCTGGGTGTGGTAGAAACATTCCGCGCATCCGTTGTAGATGTTGGTCCAGGCAGCTTGATTGTTCAGGTGGTTGGAGATACGGACAAAATTGATGCGATGATTGAATTGCTCAAACCATACGGCATTCGCGAATTGTCCCGTACAGGCATAACTGCATTGGTACGCGGCAACGCATAGGGCTATAATGAATGAAAAGGGACGACGGTGAGCTAACATATACAGTTGATCTTATGTGAAAGTGTCAGTCCCTTACTAGTTGCAATATAACATTTTAGTGATGTAACGCTTGAAAAGATAGATACATTCCCGCATTAATGGGCGGGTGTCTGAACGGATCGATCAGACCTGAGACGCTTTGGACACTCCAAGCGAGTCGGTCCCTTGAGACACCCGCTCATTAATGAAGGGTTCTTTACAATAAAAGGAGGACTTATAAACATGCCAGTAACTACTTATTATGAACAGGATGCAGAGCTTAGCGTATTGAAAGGAAAAACGATTGCGGTAATCGGTTATGGTAGCCAGGGCCACGCCCAAGCCCAAAACCTTCGTGATAGCGGATTGAACGTGGTCATCGGACTTCGTGAAGGTAAATCCTTTGACTCCGCAAAAAATGACGGATTTGAAGTTCTGTCCCCGGCTGAAGCAACAAGCCGCGCAGATGTAGTTCAAATCTTGCTTCCTGACGAAACTCAAGCGTCTGTATACAAAAACGAAATCGAACCAAACCTCAAAGAAGGCGCTGCATTGCTCTTCTCCCACGGTTTCAACGTTCATTTCGGTCAAATCGTTGCTCCAAAAAACAGTGATGTATTGCTGGTAGCTCCTAAGTCCCCTGGTCACATGGTACGTCGTACTTACGTGGAAGGTTTTGGTGTACCGGGCTTGATCGCGATCGAGCAAGATGCAACGGGTAAAGCGAAAGAAATCGGTTTGGCTTATGCTAAAGGTATCGGTTGTACACGCGCAGGGGTTATCGAAACTTCCTTCCGTGAAGAAACAGAAACTGATTTGTTCGGTGAGCAAGCTGTTCTGTGTGGTGGCGTAAGTGCATTGGTAAAAGCGGGATTCGAAACTTTGACAGAAGCGGGTTACGCTCCTGAAATGGCATACTTCGAATGTCTGCACGAACTGAAGCTGATCGTTGACATGATGTATGAAGGCGGACTTGCAAGTATGCGTGATTCCATCAGTAACACAGCTGAGTACGGTGACTATGTAACTGGACCTCGCGTTGTAACGGAAGATACGAAGAAAGCAATGAAAGAAGTGCTGACGGATATCCAACAAGGTAAATTCGCACGTGACTTCATTCTGGAGAACCAATCCGGTCGTGCATTCTTGACAGCAACTCGTCGTAACGAAGCTGAACACCCAATCGAAGTGGTTGGCGGACAATTGCGTGAGATGATGCACTGGATCAAGAAGTAAGCATTAACTTTTAGAATATGCACTTTAAGGTATTCAAGTAAACTTAAAGCTTTAACTGGGAATAGCGGCCGTGCTTATGCGTGAGCCGCTATTGCTGGTTCAGAGAAACATTATAATACAAGTACAGGAGGTGCGAAGCGTGCGTAAAATCTATGTATTTGACACAACGCTGCGTGATGGAGAGCAATCCCCGGGAGTCAATCTGAACACTCGTGAAAAGGTGGAAATTGCCCATCAGCTCGAGCGGCTTGGCATTGACCGGATGGAAGCTGGTTTCCCGGCGGCATCTCCAGGCGACCTGGCAGCTGTCAATGCAGTAGCAAAAGCGGTTAAAAATGTTACCGTAATTGGCTTGTCCCGTTCCAGAGAGCAAGACATTGATGCGGTTAAGGAAGCACTTAAAGGTGCACAGGACCCATGTATCCACGTTTTCCTGGCAACTTCACCTATTCACCGCCAACATAAATTGCGTATGGACAAAGGGCAGGTACTGGATACAGCTCGTTCCGCGATTCGTTATGCGAAGAAAACATTTTCGAAGATCGAGTTCTCACTTGAGGATGCAGGTCGTACTGAATATGATTTCCTCGTGGAAATGGTGAATATGGCTGTTGAAGAAGGCGCAGCCGTTGTGAATATTCCGGACACGGTGGGTTACCTCAGTCCATATGAATATGGAAACATTTTCAAACATCTCAAGGAGAATGTGCACGGGATTGAAAAGGTACAGCTGAGTGCCCACTGTCATAATGACCTGGGTATGGCGACGGCCAATACACTAGCAGCCATCCTCAACGGGGCCGATCAGATCGAAGGTACGATCAATGGCATTGGTGAACGTGCAGGTAACACGGCGATCGAGGAAATTGCTATGGCGCTGGAGACACGTCAGGAATTTTTCCAGGCGAAAACCTCGCTGCAGTTATCTGAAATTGCACGGACCAGTCGTTTGGTTAGCCGTTTGACAGGTATGGTTGTGCCAGGAAACAAAGCCATTGTTGGGGCGAATGCCTTTGCACATGAATCCGGCATTCACCAGGACGGCATGCTGAAGGAAAAAACAACGTACGAAATTATGACCCCAGAGTCCATCGGTTTGAAGGAAAGCAAGCTTGTACTGGGTAAACATTCCGGTCGTCATGCCTTCCGTGAGCGGTTGATCGATCTTGGCTATGAGTTGGAAGAAGAAGCATTGAATCGGGCTTTTGCCCAGTTCAAAGAACTGGCTGACAAGAAGAAAGAAGTTACTGACGAAGATCTGCTTGCCGTGATTGAAGAGAAATTGCAGGATGCACCTGAGGTGTACAAACTGGAATCGATCTTTGTTACGTACGGAGATGAATCAGTACCAACAGCCAAAGTCCGCATTGCAACGCTTGACGGGGATACGGTTGAGAAGCAGGCGGAGGGTAATGGATCGGTAGATGCGATCTACAATGCGATTGACCAAGTAAGTGGGGAAGACGTAACGTTGTCTGACTATTCGATCAAATCGGTAACACATGGCAAGGATGCATTGGGTGAAGTACATGTTGTGCTGACTCAAAATCAGGTTTCCGTACAAGGACGTGGTGTAAGCACAGATATATTGGGTGCAAGTGCACGTGCCTATGTAGACGGTCTGAATCAATTAATTGAGAAACGCAAGACATACACAAATCGTGTAAATGTGAACCTGTAGGCTCCGTTCCAGTGCAGCAATGTACGCTGACAGGAAGATGTATCTCATTTCGAATGGATATAGAAGATCGTTCGGCCTGCTATGTTCCGTTCAGTGAGGTACGTAAAGAGTCTGACTCTCCTATGGAGGGTCAGACTCTTTTGCTTTTAATATATATAATTAGGGCAGGTCCACACAGTGTAGTTTCTACGGTGACCTCGTGCATTACCATACGCTATCAAGTTATTACCACGCGTATGCATTAGGTGCATGTCCACCTGGACCTGGGAAAATCTCATCCAGACGTTTGAGCACGGCTTCATCCAAAGTCACTTCCAGACATTTGAGTGCGGTCTCAAACTGCTCCAGTGTACGCGGTCCAATAATTGGAGCGGTTACTGCGGGATTGGCTGCAACCCATGCCAAAGCCACCGTATCCTGTGGTTCACCGAGATCACGACAGAGCGCTGCGAAGTCTTCAAGTTGAGTCTGTTGCTGCTCAATTCGTCCCGCGATGCCGCCACTGCGTGTCCCTTCCAGCTTCTGCAGAGCATTACGTCCCAGTAACCCACCATCAAGCGGACTCCATGGAATGACGCCGAGGCCCAGTTCTTTGGCAGCAGGCAGCACTTCCAACTCAGGCAAACGACAGTTGAGGCTGTACTTATGCTGTTCGGAAACAAGGCCAAGGAAATGGCGGTTGTTGGCTTCGCTTTGAGCGATTGCAATCTGCCATGCAGCAAAGTTGCTTGACCCTACATAACCGATTTTACCTTGATGAACGGCATTCTCAAATGCACCCCACAGCTCATTCCATGACACAGCTGGGTCAACATGGTGCATCTGATACAGTTCGATATGATCGGTCTGCAAGCGGCGGAGGGAACCCTCCAGATGCCGTCTGATTTTATAGGCAGAGAGGCCAGCTTCGTTGTTGGGGCCATCTGTATCATCATGCATGGAGCCATAGACTTTGGTGGCCAAAACTACTTTTTCACGTCTGCCACCGCCCTGATTGAACCAGCGTCCGATAATTTCTTCGGTAAGCCCGGAATTTTCACCCCACCCGTAGATGTTAGCGGTATCAAAAAAGTTTACCCCTGCATCGAGTGCTGCGTCCATAATGCGGAAAGCTTCTTTTTCATCTGTAGCAGGCCCGAAATTCATGGTACCGAGACAGATTCGACTGACCTTGAGGCCTGATTTACCCAAATACGAATATTGCATGTTGCTTATCCCTCCTGCGTACCTGATTTGAATTCAGCTATATTTTACCCTACCGGGAGGGTCAGGAACAACTTGTGAAAGTTAATCTCTATCGGCTTATAGGTAAAATCTATTAAAGTCATAGATTGTATATCTTGGTCAAATGACCTTGGAATATGATACAAAAGAGAGAGTTAATATGAGACGTTACTTTATGAATAATTAATGAATGAAATATAAGGAGTGGACAACCCAATGGCAGACGTGAAAAAAATTGCAGTTATTGCAGGTGACGGAATCGGCCCTGAAGTCGTAGCTGAGGCTGAGAAAGTTCTTAAACGTACGGAGGAAGTATTCGGTTATCGTTTTGAGACAGAGCATGCCCTGTTTGGTGGAATCGCGATTGATGAGAAGGGTACACCTCTTCCAGAAGAAACACTGAGCGTGTGTAAAAGTGCAGATGCAGTCCTGCTTGGAGCGGTTGGCGGTCCAAAATGGGATAACAACAGCAAGGAGCTTCGCCCGGAAACAGGCCTGCTGGGTATTCGCAAAGCACTCGGATTGTTCTCCAACCTGCGTCCGGCTGTCGTATTTGATTGCTTGAAGGATGCCTCAACGTTGAAGCCGGAAGTACTTGAAGGTACAGATCTGATGGTGGTACGTGAATTGACAGGTGGTATCTACTTCGGTGAGAAGTTCAGACGTGAAAGTGCACAGGGTGAAGAGGCCGTAGATACTTGTGCATATAATGTAACAGAAGTGGAGCGAATCGTTCGTCAGGCATTCGAAATTGCGCAAGGACGTCGCAAGAAGCTGGCTTCTGTAGACAAAGCCAACGTATTGGAAACTTCCCGTCTCTGGCGTGAAGTTGTGAATCGGGTAGCACCGGATTATCCGGATGTTGAACTGGAGCATGTGTTGGTAGACAACTGTGCGATGCAATTGCTTCGTCGCCCAGCCAGCTTCGATGTTATTGTAACGGAAAACATGTTCGGAGATATCTTGAGTGATGAAGCAGCGATGCTGACGGGTTCCATCGGTATGCTTGCATCTGCATCACTGGGAGAAGGCAGCTTCGGACTCTATGAGCCGGTACACGGTTCTGCACCGGATATCGCAGGTCAAGGCCTCGCTAATCCGATTGCAACCATTCTCTCTTTGGCGTTGATGTTCCGCACAACCTTTGGTTATGCAGAAGGTGCGGATGCCATTGAAGCAGCTGTGTCGAATGTATTGAACGCAGGACACCGCACGAGTGATATTGCTGTAGACAAGAGCACAGCGATCAGCACGACCGAAATGGGCGATTTGATTGTAGCGGCTATTCAGAAACAGGCGTAATTATATGATCAAGAACATGGCAGCCCTTTGTTTCCAGTTATGGAATGTACAGAGGGCTGTTCCTTTATGATTTTTGGCACGAAAAATCCTTATTTATAATTATTATAAAAAAATAATGGTTATAATCTTGACTTTGGGAAGTCCGGATGATAACATTTTACTTGTACTTGTTATCAAGTATCAAATCATTTTAATTACAGGAAAGGCGTTCGCGTTTTTCTTGATGATGAGCAATCCATATGGATGCTTACATAATCCCAAAGGAGGAATTTTTAGTTATGGCAGAACGTTTGGTTGGTAGACCAGCACCGGATTTCGCAATGGAAACAGTATCGGGAGATGGACAAGATTTTGGTTCCGTTAAACTGTCCGATTATCGTGGCAAATGGCTTGTATTCTTCTTTTATCCTTTGGACTTCACATTTGTGTGCCCAACTGAAATTACAGCTTTGAGCGTTGCTTCCGAGCAATTCAAAGCTCTGGATACTGAAATCCTTGGCGTGAGCGTAGACTCCGTACACAGCCATAAAGCATGGATCAACACACCTGTAGACAGCAATGGTCTGGGTCAATTGAACTTCCCGCTGGCTTCCGACATCACGAAGCAAGTGGCTAAAGATTACGGCGTTCTGATCGAAGAAGAAGGCGTAGCATTGCGCGGCTTGTTCATCATCGATCCAGAAGGCGAATTGAAATATCAAGTGGTTAACCACAACGATGTAGGCCGTAGTGTTGAAGAAACACTTCGCGTACTGCAAGCACTGCAATCCGGCGGATTGTGTGCAATGAACTGGAAACCAGGCGACAACAACCTGTAAGGCCAGGTTAACTTGAACGGTTTTTGTTCAAGCCCTCATCCCGTTAGGGATTGAGGGCTTTTTGCACCCTTTTGCCAGAAGTTATCACGAAGTTAATCAAAAGTGTTTGAACAAGCAGCTAAGCGTGTTAATAATATATTAGAAGAAAGTCTTCTTTTTATTTGTTGAAAGAGGAATTGATGGCCAGTAAGGCGAATAGGGTATGGAAACCCGGTAAATATTCCGGTGCTCTGCATTTATAATCTGTACATGAATGTGATACACTGATGGAACTATTCCTTTTCGGAAGTGCTGGAAGTGTACGGGATGCATTTTAACAAAAAAATCCCGGCACGTAATAAGGAGGGTGAACAAAAATGAGTTACTGTTGTGGGGCAAGTATGGTTGGAACGAAGGGCACGCTGAAGCATTACCGCACCCAGGTTCATAATGTTCCCCTGCTGTTTTGCCCGGTGTGTCATCGGGTTGAGGTGCATTATAAAGTGGAAAACGAATATGAAATTCTCGCCGAATATGCGCATGGAGATGGTGCATCCGAGATCGACTTTCAAGATTATGTTACAGAAGATGAGGATGCGATTTTCGAAAACTGTGTAAACCGTGAGAGCGAGGATGCCATGGTCATTGTGCAGCGCCAGATTGATATGGCTCTGGATTTGCTCAGGCTCGCGAAGGAAACCAAAGACGAGAAGTGGGAAAGTGAACTTAAACGTCGATTAGCTGTGATGAGTCAGCGCAGACTGAAAATTCAGCATAATAAGACCGGACTATAGATGAATTTGGATATATCACAAATTAAAGATATTAAAAACGAAGCTGATTTGCCTAAGGGGTGAAACGGCTTCGTTTTTGTGCTGTTGTTCTGGAACTAATTCGAGGTTTTTTTTAAAATAATTTCCATTCGACACTTTCTCCGATTGACTCTCTTCTATAAACTTGTCTATGATAAAAGCAGACTTGCAAAAGAGGCGGAGCAAAAAATGTTCGTGTTTGGGAATAGGAGAAGGTCGGAATGGAACAAACGTATATGATTTTCCGGATCGAGTGTTGGTTACCGGGAATAGACCAGCTTGAGTTCCGGACATGCCATCCATATTTTCGGCTCAGCCCCCCAACGAAAGGGCACCGGTAATGAAAAATAAAATCGGCCCTTCCTGTTTCTGTGATGATATGATGTCCGAATGGCAAGTTTATCATTTACGTGAAAAGGAGGAACCTGACATGATTAGTGAATTTCAGGATACAGTGCCTCAACCAACGGATGGATTCCCGCCTGTGCATCTGGATAACAACAAGTACGAGAATGTACTGGAACATCTGGATAGCGGTATTATGTTGTTTGACAGTCACGGTGTATTGACGTTTATTAACGTTCAGATGGCAAAGTTGTTGGAACTTCCGAGAAGTCTGTTGAGCGGCTGCACCCTGATGCAAATGCTGCATCATCCGCAGATGAGCCGATTCAAGAAAAAGAAAATTTTACGTATTTATCGGGAAACCATTTTCCATCGTAAGCGCTATCATGAGTTGATCGATGAATACGGCAGGCATTGGCTGGTTACTGTAACGTACGGTGATCAGATGGATGGCGATTTTTTGTTCAGCGTCAAAGATGTATCTGATTATAAACAAATCGAACAGACCGCTTATCAAAATGACAAACTTGCGATGCTGGGGCGGATTTCAGCATCTATTGCTCATGAAATTCGTAATCCGTTGACTGCAATCCGTGGGTTCATCCAACTGCTCAGGCCCCATTTGCTGCAGCTCGGCAAAGACGAGTACGCGCGAATCATACTGACGGAGATTGATCGGGCGAACGACATCATCTACGAATTTTTGAATTCTTCCAAACCATCGGCTCCACAGAAGACCGTGATGTCTGTCGACTCTTTACTCAAAGAGGTGGTCCTGCTGACAGAAAGCGAAGGTTTGATGAAGGGATGCGAGATCGTCCTGGATGAAGGGGATGCCCCGCTGAATGTGTCCATTGATGTCAAACAGATTAAGCAGGTTATTTTGAATATGGTGAAAAATGCAATGGATGCGATCGAGGAAGTCGGTGAAGAACATACCGGTCTAATTCGAATATCTACTGCCACGGAAAACAAGTTCGTGCAGATCTCCATCGCGGATAACGGTCATGGGATGGACCATAATACGCTTGTACGTCTGTTTGATCCATTCTTCACGACCAAGGAGAGCGGAACGGGACTTGGACTGTCAGTAAGTTACCGAATCATCAAGAACCATGGAGGTACCATCTCTGTGGATAGCAAAAAAGGCGAGGGTACGCGGTTTATGATTATGTTGCCTTTGGTATTTTGAGAAGTGCGGGGAGTCAAGGAGTCGGCCATCTGCCGACTCCTTTGTTTTATGTTGCCAATTAGGGTTATAGTTAGTAATGAATGCGAATACATAAGCTCCATAACGGAAGGATGAGATGCAGATGGAAATCCAAGGAATGGAACGAATGAATCAACAATTGATGGATCACGTGGGAAAAGTAATTGTGGGAAAAGAGCATACCATAGAGCTGGTGATGACCGCGATTATAGCGTCAGGACATGTGCTGCTGGAGGATGTACCGGGTACAGGGAAAACGATGCTTGCCAAATCAGTGGCCTCTTCATTGGACTGTACCTTCCAACGGATACAGTTTACACCAGACTTGCTGCCCTCTGACTTAACAGGAATTCACTTTTTTAATCAAAAAGAAGGTGATTTTGAATTCAGACCGGGGCCCTTGTTTGCCAATCTTATACTAGCCGATGAAATTAACCGGGCTACACCGCGTACGCAATCAAGCTTGCTGGAGTGCATGGAAGAGCGCCAGATCAGTATCGACGGCTCAACGAGACAGCTGGAACGGCCATTTATCGTTATCGCCACCCAGAACCCCGTAGACAATCAGGGAACTTTTCCGCTACCTGAGGCTCAGATGGATCGTTTTATGATGAAAATTCGCATGGGTTATCCAAGCAGTGAAGAGAGTGTAGAAATTTTGAGACGTACGGTAGCCAGCCGCTCTGTCGATGATCTCACGGCAGTGATCAGTCGTGAAGAACTTTTGAAGGCGCAGGATACGTATAAAACCGTGCAAATCAACGAAGATTTGCTGCGATATATCATTCAGTTAACAGAAGCGACAAGGCAACATCCCGAGCTCTCGCTTGGCGTAAGTCCACGCGGGGCTCAGGCATTACTTAAGGCAAGTCAGGCATGGGCTGCACTGCATGGCAGAGACTTTGTTTTGCCTGATGATATTAAGGTTCTGGCGGTACCTGTGCTGGCCCACCGACTTGTATTTCGTAACCGGATCAGACAACAAGAAGGCTTGGCGGAGCGTATCATCCAGGAACTTCTGAATCAGACAGAAGTGCCTACGGAGAATCTCGCTACAAGCGGGCGTTAATCTTATGGCATTATTATGGCTTGTTCTTGTTGGAGGCATTGTCGTTGTTATACATGGTGTGTGGTTCGGACGACCTGCACTGCGAAACCTCAGGTACAGTAGACAATTCAGCAAGCTGCGTTGTTACGCTGGAGATGAACTTGAGATGGTGGAGACGATATCGAATGAGAAGCGAGTCTCCGTACCGTGGCTCAGACTTGAATCGATGATGCCCGTGTCGTTTGTATTTCGTTCCGGCTCAGGTATGGATATTAGCCAAGGCGAAATCTATCAGAACCACAAGAGTATTTTTACGTTGAAACCGTTTACTCGTATTACGCGCAAGCATCCTTTTAAATGTACTCAGCGTGGGATTTATCCATTAAATACAGCAACGATGACAGGTGGGGATCTCTTTGGCGTGTGGCGTTCCACCAAACCGATTCCTTTGCAAATGTCTATGGTCGTGTATCCTTCATTAGTGAATGCAGAGGATCTTCCTGCAATTTATCAGGTATGGCAGGGAGAAGTGGAAGTATCACG
Source organism: Paenibacillus sp. FSL R5-0519 (assembly GCF_037974275.1). Taxonomy (NCBI): domain Bacteria; kingdom Bacillati; phylum Bacillota; class Bacilli; order Caryophanales; family Paenibacillaceae; genus Paenibacillus; species Paenibacillus sp. FSL R5-0519. Next base: position 4,675,882 of record NZ_CP150234.1, on the reverse strand, counting down.
ATGGATCGTTGAAGATCCTTTCTTGATTCTAGGTGTTCGGCCTTATGGCGCAGGCGACCCCATGAATCGCATTCACTGGAAAGCGAGTGCACGTACAGGTGAATTACAAGTCTACAAGCAGGGCTGGACAGCTGATCCGCAATCCTGGATTGTAGTCAATATTCAGGAATCTGCAGATATGTGGAGTGTTGTCACTCGACCCGAAAAGATTGAACGGGCACTCCGTTACGCTGCCACGGCTGCAGTGGATGCTATCGGTAGAGGGCTACCGGCAGGCTTCGCCCATAATGGTTATCATGTGGGTGGCGGCCGTGATACACTTCGGATTGAGCCAGATTATGGCACACCCCATCTGGAAAGATTATTGGAAGCTATGGCGGAGACAGAGCTGAAATGCATGGTACCCATGGAGCAATTCCTGAATGATGAAGTACGGCTGAATGAAGAAGCACAACAAATCCGCAGCTATCTGCTGATTACATCCTATGTATCTGCCGCTATGGAGCATGAGATTGCACGTCTGCATGAACAAGGACATCGTGTGACGATTCTCCCGGTAGAAGACGTAAAGGGGAATACGAAGGCGGTGAGTGCATGAGCAGCAGACAGGCAGCGACGACCAAGGGACTCATAGCGATGTTTGCCGTCTTGATGGCTGGTATATACCTATTTCCGATATTTACACTCGCTTCATTCTATGCCATGGAACATTTGCCGTATATATTATTCATCCTGGTTGTTCTCGTGGGTTGGTTGGGACAATTCATTCAGCATAAAATTCCGGGTTTTAGCGAGAAAAGTACATTTATTCGTGGAGTAACGGCACTCTTCGTAGGGTTTTTCTTCGGACTCGTTGTAGGAATGAGCCTCATTCTCCCGATGCCGGATATCATCACATTGGTACTGTGTGGAGTCATCTCGGCTTATGCAGGTCTGACCTTCCAGCCAGTCTTTCATTCTGTATTGTTATGGCGTTTGCAGATTATGGGTGTAATCAGTGCGATTGTACTTATGATTGCTTCGAATTCATTGGAATTCATGCAGCCGATACGAACCTATACCCTATGGATCTATATTGCGGGAGTGATCAGCTTTGCCTTTTGGCTGGTTGGACGATATATGCTGCAACTGGACCAGGCAATGCTCAATGATGGCAAGAGAAGATTGGTTTTACGAGATTTTGCACGTGCGAATCATCAGCGGTTCATGTGGATGTTTATTGTCATCGTCGCGATCGGTGCTTTCCCAAGTCTCGCAGCATGGCTGGGACCGCTACGTGACCGCTTGCTCGCATGGATCAGGGGATGGTTTGGCCCGATATCCGGCGAGGAGCCACGATTGCCAATGGACACTCCCGATCAGCAGCTAAATCTCCCGAATGACTGGAGAGAGCCCCCTTCCGAGCCCTCAGTCTTCTGGAACATTCTGGGGTGGGTAGTGATGTGTGCTGTAGCAGGAGCAATCCTGTGGCTGCTTCTGAGGTTGGGACGAAAAACGATAAACAGACTCATGGAACGATTCAAGGGAATGTTACAACCTGGTGAAAAGAAGGCAGAACCACGAACGGAGTATATCGATGTGAGTGAGACGCTTGATGCGCCAGCAAAAGTTCGGAAGAGTTGGTTTCGGAGAAAAGAAGTGGTACCTGCTCAGGAGACTGAACGTGTTCGGTATTACTATCGGACTTGGATCGATAGAGCTACTCATCGAGGAGTGGGAATACAGGGGACGCATACTCCGCTCGAGGCTGCACAGACCATTATTCAGAATGGTGTGAAGCTAGAAGAAGATGAGCTGTCTGCGAGACTGCCAGATGCGTATAACAGCGTGCGGTATGGAGGAAAGGCTCCAGATGCATCAGATATGGTTGAGATTGATCGAATCTGGAAATCTTATCGAAGTAAATAAGTCCGGAATCCCTTTACTTTTCTTGTCACGTTCAAGTATCATGAGAGGAATACACAAGTTGGTCAGAAAAGGAGCAGACATTAATGAAGACAAATCATTGCAAAATTGTAGATTGTACGATCCGTGATGGCGGATTGGTAAATAATTGGGACTTTAGCGTGGACTTTGTTCAACAGCTGTATGCTGGGTTGAATGAAGCTGGCGTTGATTATATGGAAATTGGATACAAAAACTCTCCGAAGTTACTGAAAGGTGCTGAGGAAGCAGGACCATGGCGTTTCCTGAATGATGATTTTTTGCGTAAAGTGATTCCTCAAAAAGGCAATACCAAACTGTCTGCACTGGTTGACGTTGGACGTGTGGACGAGAATGATATCTTGCCTCGCAGCGAGAGCATGCTGGATCTGATCCGGGTTGCCTGCTACAGCAAAGATGTAGATAAGGCGCTTGCGCTGGTTCAAACATTCCATGATCGTGGATATGAAACTACACTTAATATCATGGCACTCTCTAATGTTATGGAGAATGAGCTGCTCGAAGCATTTGAATTGATCAAAGAAAGTACTGTGGATGTTGTCTACATTGTCGATTCTTACGGTAGTCTGGATCATAATGATGTGAAATATCTGGTAGAGAAGTTCAAGACTCATTTGCCTAACAAACGTCTTGGTGTTCACACACATAATAATATGCAGCTTGCGTTTTCTAACACATTGGTTGCGGCGGAACTTGGCGTTGAGCTGCTTGATGCTTCTGTGTATGGTATGGGACGTGCGGCAGGAAACTGTCCAACCGAATTGCTGGTAGCTCATCTGAAAGGAACGAAATACAATCTGCGTCCAGTACTTGGTGTATTGGAACAGTTGATGGTTCCACTGAGAGAAAAAGAAGAATGGGGTTACATTCTGCCTTACATGATTACAGGAGCGTTGGACGAGCACCCACGTTCAGCGATGGCGATTCGCTCATCGGAAGACAAGGATAAGGTCGTTGATTTCTATGATAAATTAACAACGCCAGAAGTGAATTTTGATAAGTAATATAGTCTGATATACGGTTGCAAATTAGGAAAACATGGACTCTAACTGGAGATCCATGTTTTTTTAGTTCTTAATGCCTTGTTTTTCTCTATATTTATGAATAAATATTCCTAGGAGTGACTATTTTTTAGTTCACGTATGCAGATTTAAATGTTATTATGTACCAGATAGCATGTGTATGCATGTGAATTGAACGTTGGTTAATATGTTTTTTGTCGAATCATGTAGTAAGCTGTTGAGTTTGGTTAATGTAATTCAGGATAGGTGACCCCGGGAAGGAAAACACGGCATGAAGGTTAATCTGCAAGATCAGAGAAAAATAATTTGGGTCGCTGTTTGCGGCTTATTGTGTTTCCTCGCAAGTCAATGGTTCCGTTCCTCTTCAAGCTCTGATCTGACCATATCGGGTTACCCGGTTTTGACACTCTTGGGTGGATTCGCTGCGGCAGCGGCCTGTATCGGCATCTACAATCAAAGCTGGTTGTTTCGGACACAGAAGCTAACTCTTCGGAGAACATTATTGACAACACTCTTTTTATTGATTGGTCTGTTTGAACTGGTTCATATCGTTTCATTTGCAGAAGAGATTCCAAATGGAGCCATGATGGAATCAGAGTTCTCCTTAATGATGTCAACCATGGGATCTTTGGTGTGTTCAGTAGGTTTGCTGCTCGTATATACCCTAAATGAGAAAGAAATTGCATTACCACGAAGGTTCTTGCTCTTCAGTGGAACATTGGGTGCATTTGTTATTTTGTACATATTGGCGATTCAGGAGTGGAGCATGTTGCCAAATATGCTTGATGGGGATGTGCTTGGTGGAATCTTCACCCGGGTTCATTTTATGGTCGGGTTGCTCTATGCCATTATTGCAGTTCTTTTGTTTGTACAATGGAAAAAATCCAAAGACGGTGATGTACCAACCATTCTATGTGGCATCTTATGTTTCTTTTTTGGAGAATGTTATTTTGTTTCAGCAACGGGGGTGAATGACCTCAATCTGCTGCTGGGGTTGCTGAGTAATTGTATGGCATATTTTTTCATTCAAAAAGGACTGTATACGTCCGTAGTGGACACACCTTTCCTGCAACAGCAGGTCGCGGAGGCCAAGATGAACTATATTGCTCATCATGACGATGTAACAGGACTTCCGAATCGTCGTCGGCTTTCACAACGATTGAAAGTAATGATGGATGATGCCGTGGTCGAGGAACAGCTTGTTGGTGTACTGGTCCTGAATATTAACCGGTTCAAGACCATTAATGATTCGCTCGGACAGCAAGCAGCTAACCGTGTTTTGCGTCAGGTAGGTCAGCGACTGAAACATTCGTCACTTCCAGGAGAAGAAGTCTTTGGGCTGGGAAGAGATGAGTTTGCGTTGACAATGACAGATTTCAGTTCAACCAATACGGCGTTGCGCCGGACAAGATCCATTCTTCAACTTTTTGAAAAGCCCGTTTTGGTTGATGGCAATGAGTATCACCTTACCCTTGGAATCGGTATGGCCATTTTCCCGCATGATGGTGAGTCGCCACAGGAGATTATTCAGAATGCGGATACGGCTCTGCACAGTGCCAAGGAACAAGGAATGGAACTGAATCGTTTTGCCCATGCGATGCAGATGAAGGCACAGGAGCGTTTGCAGCTTGAGAATGATCTGCGCAAGGCGTTGGATCGAGGTCAGTTCTACCTGGTCTACCAGCCGCAGGTTAATCTGCAAAGTGGTCTAATCGTGGGTATGGAAGCATTGGTTCGTTGGCAGCATCCGCAGCGAGGCTCGGTATCTCCAGCGGAATTTATTCCTCTGGCAGAAGAAAGTGGGCTCATTGTGCCTCTTGGCGAATGGGTGCTTCGTGAAGCGTGTGCACAGAACAAACAGTGGCAGGAAGCGGGTTATCGTAAGCTGTGTGTTTCGGTGAATCTGTCGATGAGACAATTCAGGCATTCCCATTTGTTGGACAATATCAATGGCATTCTCAAGGAGACAGGACTAGAGCCCGTATGGCTTGAACTGGAGATTACAGAGAGCATGACATTTGATAAAGACCGATCCTTCGAACAGTTGCGCAAAATCAAAGAAATTGGTGTGCACATCAGTATTGATGATTTTGGAACGGGATACAGCTCGTTGCACTATCTGAAGGATCTGCCGATTGATCGGCTCAAGATTGACCGTTCATTCGTGAATGAAGTCATGGAGGACAGCAACAACGCTGCGATTGTATCTACCATCACTTCAATGGCTCATCATTTACAATTGAAAGTGACTGCCGAGGGCGTGGAGAACGAAGACCAGATGATCTTTCTTCGCAATCAGCACTGTCATGAGGCTCAGGGTTATTTCTTTAGCAAACCGATTAAAGCCGCTGAATTTGAAAAGCAGTTTTTGAGAGATGTGGATAAGCCCACAGGATAGGGAACAGCGGGGGCGCAAGGGTGCTCCTGCTTTTTTAATATTGATACGTAATGAAAAAAATGGAAAACATGACTTGCATGCTATAAAGGATCATGGTATATTATTATTTGTAAAATCACTGTTAACTTCCCAAGGAACTTAACAATTAAATCTTCATTCATGCGGGTGTAGTTCAATGGTAGAACTTTAGCCTTCCAAGCTAATAGCGTGGGTTCGATTCCCATCACCCGCTTAACGAAACAAAACCGAAGTCCTTGCGATGCAAGGGCTTTTTTTCTGTCTTAAAAGAAACTTTTGAATAAAAGCAATCATCAGAAGACTGCATGTCATCAGATTGGTGAGTAGAATGTATTTTTTCAGAAAAATTTATAACCTTTGCTTTTTTACAATGATCTGGTACAATAACGGAGAAATTGATACTACACATGAATGAGAGGTAACCATACGTCCCATGAAATAAAACACATGAATTGACCCCAGTTAACTGCAGACAGTTTTATGACGCAGTCAGCCAGAGCGGCTGAGCAATGAGGGGATTCGTGTGTCCAAATTCAGCTATGGGATCAGGTATGGAACAAGTAAGCCTTTGAGGTTTACGTGTACCCTGTGTTTGGGGTTTCTTTGTTCATGCCGTAGCTTACCTTAGATCTGTCTTTGAATGCTTGATCCAACCCTGAATTGCCAAACCGTCGGCTGATGCCAGCGGTTTTTTTGTTCAGCAAAAAGGATGCAGGAAGGATGAGGCCTCATGATGACATTGGTACGCTTACATGAAGTATCAAAAGAATGGAACGGCATTGAATTGTTTACAGGATTGAATCTGGAGATTAATGAGGGCGAGCGACTTGCCATTCTGGGTCGTAACGGATGCGGAAAGACGACGTTGTTACGTATCATTTTGGGTGAAGAGCATGGTGGTGGACGGATTGAACGTCATATTCCGCAGCAGGAATGGGGATTCATGCGCCAGCGCTCGGAGATTGAGACGGGCATGAATGTACTGGATGCGGTCCGACGTGAGAGCGGTCAGATCTATGAAGTGAAACGGAATTTGGAAGAACTGGAGCAACGTTTGAGCATTAGCACTGAAGCGGATGATGAGCTGCTTGCAGCCTATACGCAAGTCATGGAACAATATGAACAGCTTAACGGTTACATGTGGGAGACTGAGGTAGAGAAGGTACTGACACGTCTTGGACTATCCGCAGAGCATTGGAACAGACCATATCATTCTTTGAGCGGTGGACAAAAAACAAAGGCTCGCCTGGCAGGACTTCTTGTCAGCAAGCCCAAATTCCTGATCCTGGATGAACCGACGAATCATCTGGACGAGGGAAGCATGCGCTGGCTTGAAAAGTGGTTATCCTCATACGAAGGTACGCTGTTATTTGTATCTCACGATCGAACCTTTATTGATCAGGTAGCATCAGGAGTGATTGAATTCAGTGCAGATGCCCTGACCAAATACAAAGGCGGATACTCCGAATACAAGGTCCACAAAGAGCGTGAATTACGGGAACAGGAAACGATCTACCGCAGGCAGGAATTGGAGCGTAAGGCGCTGGAAGAAACGATTCGAAACTACCAGGAATGGTTCCATAAAGCGCATAATTCAGCGACCGATGTGGAGGTGAAGATCACCCAGAGCTTCTACAAGGCCAAAGCTAACAAAAATATTTCACGTTACCATGCAAAACAAAAACAGCTGGAACGTTTGGAGCGGGAACGGGTGGATAAACCTCGTGAAGCTGCAAAGTTGAACATGGAATTGCAGATGAATCCATTGGCTGCGCGACAGCTTGTTGCTTTGGATGAGGTGAGTTTTTCATATACGGGGAACGAGCCAGTGCTTCGCAACCTTCGAATCACCGTTGAACGCGGAGATCGGCTTGCCGTACGAGGTCCTAATGGAACGGGCAAGACGACACTGTTGAAGTTGATGATTGGTGAACTGGAACCTTCGCAGGGCAAGGTCACACGGCATCCACAGCTGAAAATCGGATACTTTTCACAGGAGCTGGAAGGGCTTCCCGAGAGTTTAACATTGCTGGATAGTTTGCTTACCCTCCCATCCATGACACAAAGTGCGGCACGTACCATTCTGGGATGTTTCCTGTTTTCAAGGGATGATGTGTTCAAGTGTATTGGGGATTTGAGCATGGGGGAAAAGTGCAGAGTGGCATTTTTGAGACTGTATTTTGGTGGAGCGAATCTGCTGGTGTTGGACGAACCGACGAACTATCTGGATATCGATACCCAGGAAGTCATGGAGAATGTATTAAAACAGGCTTCAGGTGCTTTGGTACTTGTATCTCATGACCGGATGCTGACGAAGACACTTGCGAATCGATTGTGCGATCTGGAAGCTGGGGGTACAGCAACGCTGTTTGAAGGAGGTGTGTCGGATTGGGAGCAGTCCAGCAAACTTCGGGAGCGTGCGCTGGAGACACGGGAATCCGATGACGAGCGGTTGCTATTGGAGATGCGCCTGTCGGAGTTGCTGTCTCCTGTGAGCACTGCTGGAAAAGACAGTCTGACACAGCACGAGCATTCGAATGAGCGAGCAGTCGAGGCCGCTGAGATTCGCGAAATCCAGCAGCGTCTGAAACAATTGAAAGATAAGGGTGCAAGCATAAATTAGAACATGGACGGCTTGCTATTTCGATCTATTTTGCATATAATTATGAACGATCATCGATGATTATATCGATATAGGTTTAACTTAAAATCAAACGTGATGATGGAGACAAGTAAGCAGTGCCTCTGGACAGGGAGGAAGCGCCGTAGATTGAGAGCGTTTCTGTAGAACAAGGCTGCCGAAATTCACTCCGAAGCGGTTCCCTGAACCTGTCTGTGTGCAGACACAGAGGCAACAGTAGGGGCAAACGGTTAACGGTCGTTATTCCGTACAAAGTGAGACAAAACCAGTTGCAGACCAGCAGGTCCGTGCAGCAATGGATGTCTAACAAGGGTGGTACCACGGTCTTTTCGTCCCTTCAGGGGAGAGAAGGCCTTTTTTTGTTGCAAAAACACCACAAAAAGGGGGCAATTACACATGAAAGAACGTTTAGAGGCATTGAAGATCGAAGCGCTGGAGCAGTTGTCTGGTGTGAATGATCCACAGACGCTCAGTGATCTGCGTGTGAAGTATTTGGGGAAAAAGGGTGCATTGACTGAGATTTTGCGCGGAATGGGTGCACTTAGTGCAGAGGAACGTCCGGTTATTGGTCAAGTAGCCAATGATGTTCGGGCTGCCATTGAGGAAGTCATCGACAGCAAGCAGGATCAGTTCCAGAAGGAAGAGACGGCGAAGCGTCTGCAATCGGAGAAAATTGATGTGACGCTGCCAGGACGTCGTGGACGTCAAGGCGGACTGCATCCACTGACGAAAGTGGTACAGGAGATCGAAGATATTTTCATCGGCATGGGATACCGCGTAGCGGAAGGTCCTGAAGTCGAGATGGATTATTACAACTTTGAAGCATTGAACTTGCCGAAGAATCACCCGGCGCGCGATATGCAGGATTCCTTCTATGTTACCGAAGACTTGTTGATGCGTACCCATACATCTCCGGTTCAAGTGCGTACCATGCAGAGCATGAAGGGCGAAGTGCCTGTCAAAGTCATCTGCCCAGGTAAAGTGTACCGCCGTGATGACGATGATGCGACGCACTCTTTCCAATTCAACCAGGTTGAAGGTTTGGTTATCAGCGAAAACATTCGTATGAGCGATCTGAAAGGAACCCTGCTGCAATTCGTGCGCGAAATGTTCGGTTCCCACACGGAGATTCGTCTGCGTCCAAGCTTCTTCCCGTTCACGGAGCCAAGTGCGGAAGTGGATGTAACCTGTGTACAATGTGGCGGCAGCGGCTGTCGGGTATGTAAGCAAACCGGCTGGCTCGAAATTTTGGGCGGCGGTATGGTTCACCCGAAAGTACTGGAAATGGGTGGCTATGATCCGGAGAAATACAGCGGTTTTGCATTCGGAATGGGCGTGGAACGTATCGCCATGCTGAAGTATGGTGTCGATGATATCCGTCACTTCTACAATAGCGATCTGACCTTCTTGAAGCAATTCGGAAGGCTGTAACTTAACAATACAATGGATCAACAAATATAGAGCAAGCGTTATGAACCGGGAATACCAATTTATAGATGAAGGAAGTGAACGTCCATGAGAGTATCGACAGATTGGCTGTCTGATTATATTTCCCTTGAAGGTGTGACGCCACAGGAATTGGCAGAGAAAATTACCCGTGCGGGTGTCGAGATTGATGTAGTGGAGAACCGCAACAAGGGCGTGAATAAAGTTGTTGTAGGTTATGTGAAGAGCAAGGAGAAACACCCGGATGCAGACAAACTGAATGTGTGTGTTATCGATGCCGGTCAGGAAGAAGATCTGCAGATCGTGTGTGGTGCGAAAAATGTGGATGCAGGTCAAAAGGTAGTCGTAGCTTTGGTTGGAGCGAAGCTCCCAGGTGGATTGGATATCAAAAAAGCCAAACTGCGCGGTGTGGTATCCCTTGGCATGATCTGTTCTGCGAAAGAGCTCGGCATGAACGATAAATTGCTCCCCAAAGATCAACAGGAAGGTATTCTTGTTCTACCGGAAACAACAGAGGTTGGCACGCCGATCAGCCAGGTTCTTGGTCTCGACGATCATGTGCTTGAACTGGACCTGACACCGAACCGCTCCGACTGTCTCAGCATGCGCGGTGCAGCCTATGAAGTGGGTGCCATCCTGGGTCGTGAAGTGAAGCTGCCGAATCCCAAAGACCAACTGGTTGAAGTGGGTGATGCAGCTGCGAATCATATCTCTGTAGAGATTAAGGCACAGGAGCAATGCAGTCACTATGCGGCTCGTTATGTAACCGGCATTAAGCTGGGTGCTTCCCCGCTCTGGATGCAAAACCGTCTGATGGCTGCAGGTGTTCGTCCAATCAACAATATCGTTGATATCACGAACTATGTCATGCTGGAATATGGTCAACCGTTACATGCATTCGATGCGGATAAGCTGGAAAAAGGCCATATTGAAGTGCGTATGGCCAACGAAGGCGAAACGATCGTTACGCTCGATGGACAGGAGCGCAAGCTGGAGCCGCACATGTTGCTCATTACGGATGGCGTGAAACCTGTAGCCATCGCTGGGGTTATGGGTGGCGAGAATTCCGAGGTATCGGAAGGTACGGTGAATCTATTGCTGGAGTCCGCCAAGTTCGACGGCGGAACCGTTCGGAAAACGTCGCGCCAACTGGGGCTGCGTTCCGAAGCAAGCATGCGTTTTGAGAAGGAAGTAGACCCGGGTGCGGTGATTACGGCTTTGGATCGTGCGGCTGAACTGATTCAGCGTTATGCTGAAGGTGAAGTGCATCAGGGAATCGTGGAAGCTGGAGCAGAAGCGGCGGAGAAACGTGTCATTCAATTGTCGCTGGACAGACTGAATCGTTATCTGGGAACCGATCTTTCTTTGCTTGAGGTGAAAACGATCTTCGCTCGCTTGCACTTTGCATGTGGTGATGCAGATCAAGGATTGCTGGATGTGGAAGTACCTACACGCAGAGGGGATATTACGCTCGATGTAGACTTGTTTGAAGAGATGGCACGCCTGTACGGATACGACAACATTCCAACCACATGGATTGAAGGACCGACAACTCCGGGGGCATATACACGCTCTCAAGCGATGCGTCGTACCATTCGTGGATTGCTCTCAGGCAGTGGCTGGCAGGAAATGATCGGTTACTCCTTTGTACACCCGGATAAAGCGACATTGTTCCCGGCATTGACACAAGGCAGTAAAGCCGTGAAACTCGCGATGCCTATGAGTGAGGACCGCAGTGTGCTTCGTACGAGTATTTTGCCGCAAATGCTGGATGCAGCGGTGTATAACATGAACCGTAAACAGGATTCACTGGCTGTATTTGAAGTGGGCAATGTGTTCTTCACCGAAGAAGATCAGTTGACCAAGCAACCACATGAGATCCCAGTACTGGGGCTGCTGCTCACCGGGAATCGTGCAAGCCAGCAGTGGAATGTTGGAGCGGAGAAAGTAGACTTCTTCGATCTGAAAGGTGCGCTTGAGCATCTGTTCGCCTATGTGGGGCTTGAACAACGTATTCGCTTGGTAGCAAACAGCCCTGAAGGATTCCATCCGGGACGTTCCGCATCGGTTTACCTGGAAGGCAAGGATGGCGGGGAAGGCACATTGATCGGTACTTTGGGTCAATTGCATCCGGAGCTGCAACAGCAGTATGATCTGAATGATGTGTACATCGCAGAAATTGCACTTGAATCGATCTATAGTGAAGCAGACGCTGATATTCGTTATCGTGAACTTCCGCGTTTCCCAGCCATGGAACGTGATATCGCGGTTGTTGTGAATGAGGATGTTGAAGCGGGAGATATGCTGCGCGCCATTCGTGAATCGGCGGGTGAGTTGTTACAAACTGTACAAGTATTCGATGTGTTCACTGGAAGTAAGCTGGGTGAAAACAAGAAGAGTGTGGCGATGGCACTGGTATACCGGAATCGTGAACGTACACTGACTGATGAGGAAGTTACTGAAGTTCATGCCCGTGTAGTGGCTCGTCTGGAAGAGCAATTCGGAGCGGAATTGCGTAAATAGGACAGAAGAACATTTTTTGAACAAAGATTAGCAGGAATTGTTTGAAGTCACATCGAATCCTTAGCATTAGAGGATCGATGTGACTTTTTTGTGATTACAGCTTAGAATCAACATACAGACTTGAAGGAGGGCACAACTGTGACTACACCTGATCGTACACGCGTCACCGTAGAGATCTACGGGACTTCCTATAAACTGGTTGGCAGCAGTGCCGACTATATGAAACAAGTAGCTAACCTGGTAGATGAGCGTATGAGCGCGATCTCCAAGCAAAATTCCCGTCTGGATACTCCGCGTATTGCGGTACTGGCGGCTGTACATATGGCTGAACAGTCTCTTCAGACACAGGAAATCCGGAATGAGCTGAAGATGCTTACTGGAGAACGTACAGAACTGAGAAACGAATTAAATCGATTGAACGCCATACAAAATGAACATCAACAAGAATTGGAACGGCGTGACCAGACTCTAGCTGAATTGCAGAAGCTGAAGCTTGAAGCAGAGCAGGCGCTGCAAAGGGCTGAGACGGACAAGCAAGCAGAAATGGACAAGTTAAACACACTGCTTGAGCAGGAACGTGCCCAGGCAACGGAGCGAGTGCAGAAATTGCAGGCCCAGGCAACGGCACAACTCAAGGAAGCAGAGGCCAAGGCGGCAACACAACTCAAGGAAGCAGAAGCGAAGGCAACGAGACAGCTGAAGGAAATGGAAGAAAAAGCGGCTAATCAGCTCAAAACTGCACAGGCACAGGCCGTTTCTCAGCTAAAAGAAGCTCAGAATCGTTCTGCCGTCGAATTGCAGCAGGCGCAGGCCAAAGCTGCGGCTCAATATAAGGAATTGCAGGATAAGGCTGCCGCTCAATTAAAAGCAGCCGAGAGTCGTGCCATTGCAGAACGTCAACAAATAGAAGCCGAAGCTGCACAACAGGTTCAGACAGCCAAGGAAGAAGCCGAGTCCGCCATTTTGTTAGAGTTGGAGCAAGCAGAGAATAACCTGAAAAAAGCTCAGGAAGAAGCGGCACTGCAATATAACGAACTTCAACAACAGATGGAGCTTCGTCTCCAGCAGGTTGAAGAAAAAGCGCTGGAACAGACTCAGGCTCTGACGGATCAAGCGAATCAGGAGCGGGCTGCCTTGCAGGAACAAGCGGAGCAGAAGCGCCTGAATCAGATAAACCAATTAAATGCAGAGTTCAAAGCATTATCCGAACAGTCGGAACTCGAATGGATGGAGAAAGAAGCAGCCCTTGAGGAACAATTGCAACAAGCCAAGGAAGCAGCGGCATCGCAGGCAACCGAAGCCGCTGCAGTGGCAGAGGCCTTGTTGCAAGATGAACGGAGCAAGCTCAAGCAGCAGCTTGAGGAACAACGTAAACAGGCGGAGACTCGACTGTTAGATGTTGAGGAGCAATTGGAAGAAGTAATGACCCAGCTCATCAGTGCGCAGGACACAGTTGCAGAGCAAGAACAGCAGCTCCAGCACGAGCGTGGTCAATTGGAAGCGTTGCGTCATGAGCATGGAGTCCGTATACAGGAGCAGGAAGTTCAGAGTCGCCGAATTACGGAACTGGAGCAACAACTGGAGCAGTTGAAAGAGGACCGGTCTCAGTTGCAGGAGCTTCTGCGTGAAACGGAGCAGGCTGCCCAGCAATCCCGTGATGCACAGCAACAATGGAAACAGAAGTATAATGAAACTGTAGAGAGAGAAACCTCTCTTACAGCGCAGCTGCGCAAACTTCAGGAGCAGCACGCACAGCTTGAACAGGAAGTCCAAAACCTTCGTGAGGCTGAAGTGAAGTCGGAAGAGGAGCAGCGCAGGTTGCATAAGGTGCTTGAACAGGCTCATGCCGCGGTGCGTACATTGCAGAATGAGATCGGCACACTTACGGAACGTGAGCAATCCTGGAAAGACCTTGCTGAACAGCGATTGGCTGAGATCGGGGACCTGGAGAACCAGATTCTCGAAGTTGCTGAACAAAATGAAACATTGGAGTCTGGTGTGCAATCCCTTCATGATGAATTGTCCGTAGTGAAGGAAGAGTCTCGTTTTAACCATGAAGAGGCTGTCCATTACCAGAAGGATGCTGAGCTCTTGGAAGAAAAACGCAAAGAGCTTGAAGTTGAGTTAAATGTTGTTCGGGAAGATCTGGACCGACTTCAGGATAATTATAAACAAATCCGTAACGATTACAGTGATGCATTACAACGGGAAGAGAGTTACAGTTCCAAGATTGATGAGTTGAGTTCAGAGAAGCAAGAGATTGTGAGAGCACTTGAAGAAGCAAGACAGTCTTCAGCAAAACTTTCCGAGCGCTACTCCGAGCAAGAGAGCCGACTGGCCCAGACCGAGGAAGAAGCGCTGGAGTGGCAGATCAAATACGAAGAACTGTCGGTCAAACAGGCTGAACTGGCATCCCGCCTAGAGCAGTTGACCAGACGTGAAGAAGAACTTCGCTCAAGCGTTGAACAAGCAGAGCAGAACGACCAAGTATGGAAACGCCGTGCGGATGAATGGGCGGCTCAGGAGCAATCCTGGCAGGAACGTTGGGCCGCGCTTGAGAATGAACTGACGGTTTGGAAGAGTGAGAGTGCTGCAAGTAGCGAGTTGCTGGAGGGACTGGAGCAAGAACGACAACAGCTGGACAAGTTACGTGCAGAAGCAACGCAAGAGAAAGAGATGATGGAAACCGAATTGCTTGAGATGGGAGAGCGTTACGAACTAGCAGCCAACCAATTACGTTTGTTACAGGTGGAACGCGAGATGGAGCAGGAGAAGGCAGAGCAACTGAACACGGAATATCGTCAGTTGCATGATGAATATAAGAAATTGCAGACGGAATATAACGAATGGATTGAATTGATTGAACAGGACCAGACCTAGCGGAATGAATGTAGCAGAACTGGCTCGTGGGCAACGTACTCTGGTACAATTTGTTATACTAAAGAAGGAGCTCCCGTCGCTGCGGGGGCTCCTTGTCTTGAAACCTATTCTTCAACAATAATTTTGGAGATCATGCTGCTGTGTCCTGAACCACAGAAGACAGAACAGGACATTTCAAACTCACCAACCTTGTCTGGGGTTATGACTTTGGAGCTATTTCTGGTATCCAGTTGAAGATTCAGCTCAGGCACAAGCATACCGTGATTTCCATTTACATTTTCATAAACAATGTTAACCGGAACGCCTTTTTTAAGATGATACTCAGGTTGATCGAATTCGTAGTTGCTTGCCTTGATGACCAGTTCTTCACTGGCTGTAACTTCAGCATCGGATCCATTGCTGCCAGATTCAGTGGACTGCTTCGTCCCTCCGCATGCGGCGAGGACCAGAATTAACATACAGGCAGCAAGCCATGTTATGCCTTTCTTCATCATGTGCCTCCTTAAGCTTGATATGGATAAAATTTGAATGATTGCTCCAGTCATCATACCGCAATATGTGGATGCCTGTACACGCTGCGTATGTCGTTTTTTTGAAAATTGTACGGGTATGTCAGAGAAGGGTACTGCCCAAATGAAATAAACCTCTTCCGGCACGGAGCCTTCAGAGGTTTAAGCGAATATTCATTGGAACGTTAAGGTGAAATGTAGATTAACTTTTGGAGCTTCGTCCTGCATCAAAAGGGGTGGATACCGGGATGAATAGATCGATAATCCCGATAACCAGCGCAGCGAGAATGGCACCGAGCAGGCTGACTTCAACATGATCTACAACATATTGACCAAGCCAAATCACCAGTGCGCTAACGATAAATCCGACAATACCGCGACCAAACGGGTTGACCCTTTTGCCGAAGATACCTTCAACAATCCAGCCGAGCAGGGCGATGACGAGAGCAAGCAGCAGGGCGCTCCAGAAGCCACCAACGGCGAATCCGGGAACGATCCAGCTAACCACCATTAATACTATTGCGGCGATGATAAATCGCACGACATGTCCCAGGAAATTCATGGTGTTTACCTCCTTTTATTCGGATTGAACTGAGCAGGGCAACTCCAAGGGGATGGAGAGGTTGCACAATCCTGACACCTGTAGTTTGTGGTGCAATGGTTTAAGTTATGTGTGGAAGGATTCGTTAAATAGCGTAAGAAAGTTTCTTTCGTTATAATACAGATATAGTTTGGAAGGAGTTGTACACTTGGACACGAAAATTTTACACACACTGGAATATCGCAAAATTTTAAATACATTGCTTAGTTTTGCCCAGACGAGCATGGGAAAAAAGAAAGCGGAGCAACTTGAACCAAGCAGTGAGCTTGAAGAAGTGAAGCGGTTGCTGCAGCAAACCGATGAAGCCTTTACATTCGATCGCTTGAAAGGCTCCCCGTCGTTCGGGGGAATTGTAGATATTACAGCTTCCATCAAACGAGCTGAAATTGGAGGCACACTTAACCCTCACGAACTTTTGGGAATATCCAACACGACCTTTGCGGCGCGGCGCTTGAAACGTCAGATTGGTACTTTGCATGAAGATGAGCCCATCGAATCTCTGTTCTATATCAGTGACCAACTGTCAGAGCAAAAAACGCTTGAGGATGCCATCAAAATCTGTATTGACGACAATGCAGAGGTTGCCGACAGTGCAAGCGTAACGTTGGCTCAGATCCGTCGTGAGCTGCGAGGTGGAGAAGCTCGTATTCGCGAAAAACTGGATTCCATGATTCGATCCTCTACTGTATCCAAGATGTTGCAGGATCAGCTCATCACCATCAGAGGAGACCGTTTTGTTATCCCGGTAAAAGCTGAATATCGTTCGTACTTTGGCGGGATTGTGCACGATCAGTCCGGTTCGGGTGCGACATTGTTCATTGAGCCGGAATCGATTGTAGCCATGAACAACAAATTACGCGAAACCCGGATTCGGGAAGAACGCGAAATAGAGATTATTTTGCAGAAATTGACGGCACTTGTCAGTGAGCAGGGTGAATGGCTGCTGTATGATGTCGACTTGCTGGGATCGCTTGATTTTATCTTCTCCAAAGCACGTCTGGCTCGTGAACTGAAAGCAACATTACCACGCATGAATGACCGCGGATTCCTCAAACTGAAGAAGGGCCGTCATCCATTGATACCGATCGAAAACGTGGTTCCAATCGACATTGAACTGGGCAATGATTACACATCCATTATCGTGACAGGTCCGAATACGGGTGGTAAGACGGTAACGCTCAAAACGATTGGATTGCTGAGCCTGATGGCGATGTCCGGTTTATTTGTTCCGGCTGAGGATGGCAGTCAGCTATGTGTATTTGATGCGATCTATGCAGACATTGGGGACGAACAGAGTATTGAGCAGAATCTGAGTACGTTCTCCAGCCATATGACGAACATCATTCGCATTCTGAAGAACATGACGCCGAAGAGTCTGGTATTGCTCGATGAACTTGGAGCAGGAACAGACCCGGCTGAAGGGTCCGCACTGGCGATCTCCATGCTGGAGCATATGCACCGGACGGGATGTCGCATGGTTGCAACCACCCACTACAGTGAACTGAAAGCATACGCATATGAGCGTAAAGGTGTCATTAATGCCAGCATGGAATTTGACATCAATACATTGAGTCCAACCTATCGCCTTCTGGTAGGTGTACCTGGACGAAGTAATGCATTTGCCATTGCAGAGCGACTGGGACTGCCAGGTTACATTCTCGACTACGCCCGTGGCGAAGTGAAGGAAGAGGATCAACGGATTGAGCACATGATTGCTTCCCTGGAAGAGAACCGTCTTACAGCTGAACAAGAGCGTGAGAAGGCGGAGAGCTTGCGCCAGGACATGGAGAAATTACGCAGTCGTCATCAGGCGGAACTGGAGAAGCTGGAACAACAGCGTGATCGCCGGATTGAAAAAGCAGAAGAAGATGCACGCAGCATTGTGGACAAGGCACGCGCGGAAGCGGAGAAGATTATAGCAGATCTTCGCCTGTTGGCTATGGAGGAAGGTGCTTCCGTGAAGGAGCACAAACTCATTGCTGCCCGCAAACAACTGGACGAGGCTGAACCGGAGAAACGCAGGAAAACGGTCAAGAAGACGGCAACAGCGCCGAAGACTCGTGCCATCGGTCCTGGTGATGAAGTGCTTGTCTACAGTTTGAATCAAAAAGGCCATGTTGTAGAGATGTCGGGCAGTAAAGACGCTATGGTACAATTGGGGATTATGAAAATGAAAGTATCCCTGGATGACTTGGAACTACAACAATCGGCTCCAGCAGCCAAACCGAAGCAAAAACCGGTAACCGGTATGAAACGCACACGTGATGACAATGTGAAAAGTGAATTGGATCTGCGTGGCACCAACCTGGAAGAAGCCCTGATGGAGACAGACCGATTCATTGATGAAGCTTTCCTTGCCAACCTGGGCCAAGTTTATATTATTCACGGTAAAGGTACTGGAATTTTACGTTCCGGTATTCAGGATTACCTGCGTAAGCATAAACATATTAAAAGTTACCGGCTGGGCAATTACGGAGAAGGCGGGAACGGTGTGACCGTCGCAGAATTGGAATAGCCGGTCCATGAATCAATGATATTCTGCGACCTTATTCATGAAGGTCACAGATGGGGAGAGGGGAACGGTGCGTGATAGAAAGCATTGACCAATTGCTGTCTCATCCTTTGGGGATGGTACTCGGTTTTTTCTCGGTAGCGATTATGGAGCTGCTTGTATTTCTGGCTTGCTTCGAACTGGTGACCAAGTATAAATGCTGGACGGAGATCAAGAAGGGCAATGTGGCGGTTGCGATGGCTACAGGAGGCAAGATCTTTGGGATCTGCAACGTACTGCGGTTCTGTATACAAGCCAAGTCTTCGGTATATGAAGCCATGACGTGGTCTTTTGTTGGGTTTGTTCTTCTGCTTACCGCCTATTTTTTGTTCGAATTCCTGACACCCGTGTTCTCCATTGATAAGGAGATCGAAGCGGATAACCGAGCTGTCGGATTGATATCCATGATTATTTCAGTCTCGCTGTCGTTTGTTATTGGCGCGAGCATTATCTAGGGGGAACGGTCATGAAGATATTGATACGGATTCTGTTTGCGGCATCGATCGTGTTTTTTGCCATCGGTGTGATCTATGTGATGAATACATGATGAGATGAAAGAGAAAGGTTGATTGAATATGGAAACAACAATATGCCCTTGGTGTCAAACGGAAATTGTATGGGATGAGGAACTTGGCCCTGAAGAGGAGTGTCCATACTGCCACAATGAATTGAAGGGATATCGAACGCTCAACATTAACATTGGTGATGAAGAGAACGATGATGCAGAGGACGACATCTATGATGTGGATGATGTAAAAGATGAGGAACAGACTACGGATCTTACAGATCTGTGGGGGGATGAAGTTGAACTCAAATTGCCGGAGCTGCGAACGTTGACCAAATATGCCGATGAGGGTAATGACCTCATTCAGTATGAACAAGGTGTTCAGAAGCAACTTGATCATCAGGAAGAAGTGCCGGAGTGCCCGAATTGCCGGGAATTCATGATTCTCGCAGGTACACAAGCTGCAACGCAGGATAATTTCATGCCAGTTGCTAACGCAGTTTCAGGCGAAGGGGCGCTATTGTCACCTCCTTTTAAGGTGCTGACCTATATATGCTCGGGATGTTTCCAAGTTCAATACAGTCTGTCTGAGGATGACCGACTGCGTCTGATTCAGAACCTGAGTGCGCAAGAGTAAGCTTCACGTAGATACGAACCACAATTTCAAAGCAATCCTGAAGATTCATCATGTTTTCCTCTTGCTTGGGGCACGTTAACCTAAGACCTACCTGTACACAGTTCACTTCAGGTGGATGAAGGAGGAGCAGATGAAGATTACTTTAGGCCGACAATCCATTCTGCTTTTGGGCGTGAATGGATTGTTTGCGTTAGCCGGAGCACTGTCGGGAACCTTTTTGAATGTGTTTCTGTGGAAAAGCCGTCCGGATTATGCCATGTTGGGATGGTTCACTATCAGCCAGCAACTGACCATTGGACTAACATTCTGGCTTGCTGGCAAATGGGTCAAGGAACACAATAAAATGAGTGCACTTCGACTAGGTACTGCGCTGTCCGGCATATTTTATATGATCGTCCTCTGGGCTGGCTCCAAAGCAGTAGACTGGATATGGCCATTGGGTATTCTATTAGGTTGTTCACTGGGGCTGTTCTGGATCGCATTTAATGTTGTGTATTTTGAAATAACGGATCGGGAAAACAGGGATCTATTCAATGGCTGGGTCGGGTTACTTGGCTCGATGACCGGAATTATAGGTCCGTGGTTCTCCGGTCTGATTATTACTCGCATGACAGACAACACAGGATATCGGCTCATCTTTACGGTATCACTTGTCATTTATGTCATAGCGGTAGTCTTCAGTTTTTTTCTGAAAAAAAGAAAGGTGAGCGGTACATACCGCTGGTCTGAACCCTGGATACAGCTATCCAAACCGAATAGTCCCTGGAGGACCTTAGCCTTGGGATTATTCGCTCAGGGCGCACGGGAAGGTGTCTTTGCCTTCCTGATTGCACTGTTGGTATATTTGGCCACAGCACAGGAGTACAAATTGGGGCAGTTTTCACTCATCACTTCAGCTGTGGCACTCGTAAGTTATTGGGCAGCCGGGAAGTGGTTCAAACCACAGTTCAGATCGAAAGGCATGTTCATCGGGGCACTCATTCTGCTCGTTGTGCTGCTTCCTCTTCTCTGGAAAGTGACCTATGGTACATTGTTAATTATGGGAATTGGGAGTGCTGTTGCGATGCCGTTGTATGTACTACCAATGATATCAGCGGGATTCGACATGATGGGCACCAGTGGCGAAAATGTGGAGAAAAGGGTTGAACTTGTCGTTTTGAGAGAATTATGCCTGATGCTTGGCAGACTATTTGGATTGGCCATATTCATTGTGACGGTCATAAATGCTCCGTCTCTACACATGTTAACCTGGCTTATTATTGTTCTTGGTGCTTCTCCACTTATCGGATGGATTTACATGCGCAAATTATTGAACCGAACGGAGGGGCAAGAGCCTGCGGCTTAGCAGGTCTCGAAATACAAACAGGGTACAGCGACAGGAAAGAGAACTTTCCGCGTCCTGCACCCTATTTGTATTGATTTGTTTTCCTGTTACACAGGAGATGGTTTGCTTGTGCGTGTGAGTGAGAACAGATCCATATCAGGGTTCTGTTTGCCGACAATGGCATCCACAATTAAGGAAGCAGCAATCATGCTGTATACGGTCCCATTACCTCCATACCCTTCTACAAAATATGAATGCGGATAATCGGGATGAGTACCAATCAGAGGGAGACCATCATTCGTATTACCAAACACGGCACCCCAGGCATAATCGACTTCAAGATCATCTAAAGGGAAGTAGGAACGTACCTCTTCCAGGAGTGTATCTCCCCGGTGTTTTGCCCGTATTTCACGTTGATCCTCCCGAGGTATTTCTTCATCCAAACCGCCTGCGATGATTCTTCCGTCGGGTGTTGTCCGCATATATAAATATGGGCGTGCTGTCTCCCAAATCATGCTGTGTTCAAACCATTCACTAAGATCAGACAATGGTTTGGTAGCAATCGCATAGGTCGTTTTCAGATAGGCTCCACGATCCTTTTTGATGTCCTGTGTCTCGTAACCGGCAGCAAATATAACCTTCTTGGCACGGATTTTACCGTTGGAAGTGTGACATAATACACCTTCTTCATCGTATTCACAGTGTATCATTTCCGTCTGGCCATAGATTCGAGCGCCACTTTTATTTGCGGATTCAAACAAGGCATGAACAAAACGATAGGGATTCACTTCTGCATCTCCCATCGTGTACAGGGCAGCGGGTTTACTGAAAGGAAAATGCTGGCTTATTTTGTCAGCATCCCATAATTCAGCTTCAAAACCATAACGTTTCAGCGTCTCATATTCTTCCTTCAGTAGAGTTACATCATCTTCGCTACTTGCAAAACAAAGACTTGTTCGAGGGATAAACCAAGGGTCTGTATCTAAACTGTCTGCAATTTGAGCAAGCTGTTTCATGGCCTCACGACATAGCTCATAAAAGCGTACGCCTGTCGCTTCACCAAAAGTATTGATACATGAGGTTAGTGTTTTGTCATTGGTATATTGTAAAAGACCTGTATTGGCAGAACTGCTGCCGTGGGCAATATCTCTCTTGTCAATGACAACGGTATTAATACCCTGCTCCGTGAGTAGTTTAGATGTCAATGCGCCCCCCATGCCTCCACCAATGATGAGGCAGTCACAAGAGATGTCTTCTTGCAGAGCAGAATAATCAAATGTTGCATTAAAAGTGGAGGGCCAAAAAGGTGTGCCATAGACCAGATCCATTAGAAACATCTCCTTTATGAATTAAATTTGTATACTTTCGTCTGACCGGGTTAACAATAATTGCGCATAAACTATATGCCGAGGAGGCCAGCGAAACATGCAGAATCATACGATGCAAGCACTGAGTCCCAAGGAATTAAACTATATTGCGGACTCGATCACCAATGAAGAACTGCTGATTAAGCAGTGTGCAGCAACAGCTTCCATCACACATAATCCACAAATTCAACACGCACTGAATCACTATGTTCGCTCACATGAACAGCATCTGAACACGCTTGTCAATGCGCTTCAGCAACATCAGTCTCTTGCACCGACACAAGCTCAGTAATTGAAGACTATTCTAACTGTATAGGAGGAGAATGCATGTATTCACAATCTTTATCATCTAATGGCTCTTTTATGCAGGAGCAAGATCTGCTGAAGTCGATTCTTGCAGATTTGAGACGAACCTCGCGCGAATATACGACTGCGACTACGGAAGCATCCTGTCCGATGACACGTCGAATGTTCACCGATTTAACAAATGATACCTTGAGATTGCAAGGAGAGCTGTTCAATCTGATGCAGCAAAACAACATGTATTCGGTGTCGGCCAAAGCACTCCGTCAAGATGTGGACAAGCAAATCCAGTCTGCACAACAGGCCCAACAGAAGTGTCAGCAATTCATTCAGGAAAAGAATACGCAGAACAGCTCATACAGCCAAGCTCCTAATGTGCCTCAGCATCAGCCGAATTACGGTAACCCTTATTACATGTAACCTTTGCAAAAGAGGTTTGAAGCACCTAACATTCGAGAACCATACCACCGCTTGCCTGAATTCAGGGCAGGCGGTCTTTTGTCTATGCATCAACGTTAAATTCATGTAATATAAGTATTAATTCATTTTCAGGAACCTGGATGACGCTGGAGGGAAAATCATGAAAGATTTGAACGATCTGCAACTAAAAGTTCTGGATCTGTTAAAGGAAGACGCGAGAAGGACTCCCGCACTGCTGTCGACGCTGCTGGGGGAGTCGGAAGACAAGATCAAAAATGCCGTGGCGCAGCTTGAACAAGACCACGTCATCGTGAAATACGCAACTGTCGTGAACTGGAGCAAAATAGATGATGAAAAAGTAACGGCCCTGATTGAGGTTCAGATCACGCCGGAGCGTGGTCGTGGCTTTGAAGGGATTGCCGAGCGCATCTATCTCTATCCTCAAGTGAAATCCGTATATCTCATGTCAGGTGCATACGATCTGCTCGTTGAAGTGGAAGGTGGCAACCTGCGTGAAGTCGCTAATTTTGTGTCGGAGAAACTATCTCCGATAGACTCTGTACTTTCAACCAAAACGAATTTTATACTTAAAAAATATAAGCAGGACGGGATTATCTTTGAAGACCATCAAGAAGACAACCGTCTCATGATCTCGCCGTAAAGGAAGATGTGTCATGATAGTGAATGAACAGACAACCGGGAACAATAAGAAAATGACAACTTATCTGGCACCCCTCGTGCAGCAGATACCTCCATCCGGAATTCGTAAATTTTTTGATCTGGTTGGAGACAACAAAGATATAATTACATTGGGTGTGGGTGAACCTGATTTTGTTACACCTTGGCATATGCGTGAAGCCTGTGTCTATTCGCTGGAAAGAGGCATGACCAGTTACACATCCAACGCAGGTATGCCGAAGTTGAGAGAAGCCATCAGTGAATATCTGGATACTCAGTTTGATACCAAATACGATCCCAAGGATGAGATTATTGTCACCGTGGGTGGCAGTGAAGCGATTGATCTGGCTTTGCGCGCGTTAATCGTACCTGGCGACGAGATTCTCATTCCTGAACCTTCCTACGTGGCTTATTCACCAATCGCTTCAATCGGTGGCGGTATACCAGTTGGGGTTGAAACCTACGCAAAAGATCAGTTCAAGTTAACGGCCGAAGCACTTGAAGCTGGCATCACACCGAAGTCGAAAGTGGTTATTCTGTGTTATCCGAGTAATCCCACTGGGGCCATCATGACGTATGAAGAGTGGCTGCCGATTGCTGAAGTGATTAAAAAGCATGATCTGATTGTAATCGCTGATGAAATCTATGCTGAATTGACGTATACACAAAAACATGTTAGCTTTGCAGCTATTCCTGACATGAAGGAGCGAACAATTCTCGTAAGCGGATTTTCGAAGGCATTTGCAATGACAGGTTGGCGGATCGGTTACATGTGTGGTCATCCTGAGCTTATTGCAGCCATGCTCAAAATCCATCAGTATACAGTAATGTGTGCACCAGCCATGGGTCAGGTTGCTGCACTTGAGGCATTGACGAACGGTTTGGGTGAGAAAGATCGGATGGTAGAATCGTATAATCAGCGTAGACGTTTAATTGTGCAGGGATTCAGGGATATTGGACTTGATTGTCATGAACCTCAGGGAGCATTCTATGCATTCCCGAGTATTCAAAAGACAGGTATGAGTTCCGACCTGTTTGCTGAGCGATTGTTAACGGAGAATAAAGTTGCTGCTGTTCCCGGCAATGTTTTTGGCCCTCAGGGTGAAGGCTTCTTGCGCTGTTCTTATGCTACTTCTGTAACCCAATTGAATGAAGCTTTGGAACGAATCGGAAACTTTGTTTACAAACTGCAAAAAGAGGGTTAATACTAAAGTAGAATCTTTTTACAAATGTGACATTGTTATCGTTGGAAAAAAATAACTTTCTTTTACAAAATAATGTGATATAATTTCAATTTGAAATAAGTTTTCATATATTTGGAAAACATTTTTCCAAGGAGGGGTTAGCTTTGTTTTGTGTTGAATATGATTTACCGACGAATCGTGGGCACGTTCTGGCAGAAGGCGATCATGGCGACCGATGGTCGGTGAAACCCGATAACGCATCTTTGCATGACATTTCCTTGGAAGATGAAATTCATATGCTTCGTCGCAAGATGGAACAGATCTTCCTCGAAGAGAAATCATTCACATCCGATATTGTAATTGAAATCAGCAGTTTGCTGGATTTAAAGATTAATGAGTATATGAAGGCTAACCCGATCAAAGCAAAATAACGTTTATGCCGGATTGAAACGTTTCATTAATCGAATTAGAGAGGGAGACCTGAGAGGGTCTTCTTTTTTTGTGTGTGCAAAGGCAGGGTGATCCCCCGATCAAACAGGTTATTTTTTTGCGTGGAACAATTGTGATATATTGGACGTAGGAGACTAAAGGGGGAACTGGAATGAAAAGATTTTGGGGGCTTACTGCGATCGTTTCTATCGTTTTTCTGCTTGCTGGTTGTGGTGGTAAAGATGATTTTTCCATTTTCATCATTGATAACCAAGGAAATCCATCTGTAATCTCAGAACAGTTACAGGCTAATCTGCAACAGAAACTGGGCGAGGAACCCAAGGTGGAAGTGATCACCAGTGCGATGTATGATGTTCAGAAAATTATGGTTGAGTATGCGGCTGGAGGACATGATATCTTCATTTTGCCTGAATCTGACATGAAACAATATGGAAGTAATGGTTCCAATATTCCGCTGGATGATACTTTTGACCCCAAGAAGTTTGAACGGGGTGTATTTGAAGGTGGAGTATTGGTAGAGAAGGGTGAAGGAGATGGAGGTTCAGATATCAAACAAGAATCACATCTTTATGGCATTCCGCTCGAAGATATGAAAATGTTTAAAGATGTAGAATATGCTGCGAGCAATCTGTTCGCTACCATTCCAGTGTCATCTTCCAATGTCGAAGAATCCAAGAAAGTGCTGAAGGCGCTGACTGAGTAAAGAAAATTCAGAATGGCTATGGAAGGAGGGAAGCGGATTGCTGATTACGGTCACAGGCGGAATAGGTAGTGGTAAAACTCGGTTTGCCCTCAAGTACGCAGCCGGGATTAGCCGGGAGGGTGTATATTTATCCACTGGTGATCATGATCCCGTTATTCCCGAATTGCCATCCGCTCATTATCGTGCCATTCATGCCGGGAACGGTCAGCATCTGACAGAGGTGATCACCCAGATTAATCGGGAATCCAATCTGTTTTTGGCGGATCAGCGAATTGTAATTGTAGACAGTCTGACCTCCTGGATGGCTACCAGTTTCAGAGCAACCGAGGATCTGAATCAGCAGCGATCAGAGACTCAGCTTTTGCTTGATGCGTTATTGTCTTATCAGGGGAAGCTGCTTGTGATTACCAATGAAATGCATGGCACATTACATCCTACCGAGGAAGAACGAATATTTACAGCGAGAATGGCTTCGGTTAACCGGATGCTGCAGATACATGCTGAAAAGATGTACATGCTGGTATCTGGTCTGGCTATCGATCTTAAGAGTCAGGGCATGCGAAATGAAGATGAACGATAGTGAGATGACTTAAACGGGTGACATAAAGAAGCCTCCTTAACCACGAATGGGTGGCGAGGAGGCTTTATTTTATCAACGTTCTTTACTTTTGCTTTTTGCTACGTCTGATCCACCAGATGATACATCCGATAACAATAATGGCTAGCATGACGTACACGATAATGGAATAGACGTCCATAAAGTGCAAAATGCTCTCCCACGATGCGCCAAGCGCAGCACCGACGGAGACAAGAATAACATTCCAGATCAATGTACCAATGGTTGTAAAGAGAAGGAATAAACCAAATTTCATATTGGACATGCCTGCCGGAATGGAGATAAGACTACGAACGAGGGGAACCATTCGGCAGAATAATACGGTCCACATGCCATATTTGTCAAACCATGCATCGACACGGTGAATATCCTCTTTTTTGATGCGTAGCACATGTCCCCAGCGTTCCACAATTTTCTCAAGGCGCTCGACGTCAATGAGCAGACCAATACCATACAGCATG
This sequence comes from Paenibacillus sp. FSL R5-0519, assembly GCF_037974275.1. Taxonomy (NCBI): domain Bacteria; kingdom Bacillati; phylum Bacillota; class Bacilli; order Caryophanales; family Paenibacillaceae; genus Paenibacillus; species Paenibacillus sp. FSL R5-0519. The sequence continues at coordinate 4,648,701 of NZ_CP150234.1, read as the reverse complement.
ACAGCACCAAGGACGGAGCCGATGGTAGCAGCGATAATAACCCCTGGAAGAGTTAGACTGGTGTAAGTGGTCATGAAACCGCCAAAGGGCAAGATGATTTCCGATGGAATCGGGGGGAATACATTCTCAAGAGCAATAATGAGTGCAATGCCTATGTAGCCGTATTGTTCCATGAAATCGGTTATCCAGTTTTGCATAATCGTCTCCCTTTGCTTTTGGTTTCCTTCGATTTGTCGTATACTCGGCAGAGCACACCAATTCTTATATACGTGTACAGCGAGAAACTGGTTTCTGAAAAAATAGCATTCCCGTATTCATTAATGATATTAACAATTGGAGGGATAACGATGGGCATATATACACGAACAGGTGACGAAGGTCAGACCTCGGTTATTGGTGGACGTGTCATCAAGGATGATGACCGAGTAGAGGCTTATGGTACGATTGATGAATTGAACTGTTTTGTCGGTCAGGCGATTAGCCTTATTGACTCGGCTCAGGGCGAATTCGACGATCTGCGTGAACATCTGCTGGAAGTGCAGCAGGAATTGTTCGATTGCGGGTCGGATCTGGCCTTCGTGAAGATTAGTGAGACCAAATATAAGGTGAGAGATGAAATGGTCACACGTCTGGAGCAATGGATTGACCAGTATGATGCAGAGAATCCGAAAGTGGAACGCTTCATTATTCCAGGTGGCAGCCAATTATCCTCTGCTTTGCACGTATGCCGTACCGTATGTCGCCGCGCTGAACGTCGCACGGTAACACTGGGACAACATACGGATATTAATCCGTCTGTACGGCGGTATCTAAACCGACTGTCTGATTATTTCTTCGTGGTTGCACGGACGGCCAACGCGAGACAACAGGTGGCCGATATTGAATATGTGCGGAGCAAAAAAGTCTTCCGCCGCAAAGAATGAGCCAATACTATTCGCCCATTGTCTACACGGTGACCGAGCAAGAAGATGGCTGGCTGCTGAAGACCGTGCTTCAGCGGCGGCTGCTTGTGTCCCGCAAGCTCTTGTCCAAAATCAAGCTGACGGAACAAGGCGTTATGCTTAATGGGGAGCGCGTATACATTAGCGTCAAGGTAGCTGCAGGTGATGTCGTTGAAGTTCGGATGGAGCAAGAGGAATCGGATGATATTTTGCCTGAACCTATCCCATTTACCGTTTTGTATGAAGATGAGCACTTACTTGTTGTAAACAAGGATGCAGGCATCATCGTTCATCCGACACATGGACATTACACAGGTACTTTGGCGAATGGAGTCGTTCATTACTGGAAATCCAAGGGTGAGCGATTCCGGTTTAGACCAATTCATCGTCTTGATCAGGAAACGTCAGGTGTGCTGGCTATAGCCAAGAACCCGTATGTGCACCAGCACGTATCTGAACAGATGATTGCAGGGACGGTAGATAAGAAATATATTGCCTTTGTACACGGCAGCCCCGTCCCGGAACAAGGGTCAGTGGATGGGCCGATTGACCGGGATCCTGAAGAGCCACACCGCCGAATTGTAACGCCTGATGGTTACGCCGCGAGAACGTTGTATACGACGTTAACACGTTGGGCAGAGGGCACCGCCAGTGCAGTAAGTCTCAAGCTGGAAAGTGGAAGAACCCACCAGATCCGGGTACATATGACGTCCATCGGTTGCCCATTGATCGGAGATCGGATGTACAAGACACTACCTGAGCATGAGATCAATGAACGGGCCATTGCTGTTCGGGAAGAACGGGATAGCTGGATCGAACGTCAAGCCTTACACGCCTGTGAATTGACGTTTGAGCATCCAATTCTACAGGAACGCATGACGTTCCAAGCCCCATTTCCATTAGATATGGCCGCGCTAGAGAATCGTTTGAATGATGAGGCAGCTCCCAGAGAAGAACTGTAGGAAGCCTGCAATGAGGCTCTTAGATTTCCTTAGATACGCCCTCTGTGTAGTAGGAGTCGTAGCTTTTTGTACGGTCCATCCTGCTAGGCCCTTTCTGCTTAAGTTTCATCGCTAGTAAGCTATTCCATTGTGAGGGGTGCTATAGTGCATCCGAACAACATGCCGTAGGCTAATCTTTATGGTTTAATGTATTGATGTTTACCCATTTCATGTTAAATATTTCAAGAATTCAAATCTCAAAAGCTTTTAAGGATATAAAAGCTGTAAGACTTTGACCCAAAAAATATAGCGAATGTGTGTTTTAATCTCATTCGCAAAAGTCAGTAAAATTACATGGCGATGGTATCGATTTGGAGCGACTTTTGGATTTGCGAAGCAAACCAAGGGAAGCGAGAAGTCGAAACCATCTCCACACAGGAGGAACGCATACCATGAGCAACTTAAAAGTATATCAATATGCCAAATGCGGCACATGCCGCAAAGCTGTAAAATGGCTTGAAGCGCAAGGACATGAGCTGGAGCTAATCCCCATTTTTGACACACCGCCATCAGAAGATGAACTAACTGATCTGATTCAGAAGAGCGGACTGGAAGTGAAAAAGTTCTTTAATACGAGCGGGGAAGTGTACAAAGAACAACAATTGAAGGACAAGCTGCCAGGCATGTCCGCTGATGAACAGATTCGTTTGTTGGCTTCCAATGGTCGGTTGATCAAACGTCCGATTGTTACGGATGGAGAAAAGGTGACAGTTGGTTTCAAGGAAGAAACGTTCGAGCAGGAATGGAATAACGCATAAGCGTGCTGAATACCAGCCTTGAATTGTTCAAAATTCAGGGCTTTTTTGGCTGAACGATGGTTGGCGGAACTATGCTATAATGATAGAATTAGTTTCGTATTTTATATGCTAGATCAGGATAGGAGAGAACAAATTCAAGTGAATCAACGTAATGAACCTACTTTGTTGCTGGTGGACGGTATGGCGGTGTTGTTCCGTGCTTTTTATGCGACATCTGCAAGCGGATATATCAGACGTACAAAGGCAGGATTGCCTACCAACGCAGTCTACGGATTTATCCGTTATTTCTGGGATGCGGTTCAGACTTTTGGGCCAAGTCATGTCGTATGTTGTTGGGATATGGGCGGTAAGACGTTCCGCGGTGAAGAATATGCAGCCTACAAAGGCAACCGGTCTGAAGCTCCGGATGACCTGATTCCCCAGTTCGCCCTGATTCGTGAAGTCATGGATAGCCTGGGTATTCCGAATATAGGTGCACAAGGATTCGAAGCTGACGATTGCATCGGGACGCTTGCGAAGTATTATACCGAAGAGACCGATATGAATGTTATGGTATTGACGGGTGACCACGACATGTTGCAACTGATTAATGATCGCACGAGTATCATTATTATGAAAAAAGGCCATGGCAACTACATGGTGTACAATCCTGAAACGCTCATGGCAGAGAAACAACTGACACCTCGTCAAGTCATTGACATGAAGGGTCTGATGGGAGATGCCAGTGACAATTATCCCGGAGTACGGGGAATTGGTGAGAAAACAGCGTTGAAGCTTGTACAGGAGTACGGCTCCATTGAAGGCATTTTGAGCAACATGGATAAATTGACGCCTTCGGTGCGTAACAAGATTGAGAATGATCTGGACATGCTTCATCTGTCCCGCAAACTGGCAGAGATTCATTGTGCTGTTCCGGTTGCCTGTGCGCTGGATATCTGTGAATTGCGTCTTGATCCGGATATGGTGATGGACAAGTTTGAACAACTTGAGATGAAGAGCCTCGGCTCTTGGATGGGAGTGGCAATAGGGTGAGCAACATGCAGAACGTACGATCAGGCAAAAAGTGGTGGGCAGGGGCTATGGCCCTCGTCCTGGCCTTGCCAATAATTCTTTCGGGAGCAGTAAGTGCGCCACAGACAGTGGATGCCAAAGCAGCAATTAGCACCAAAGTACAGAAAGTAAAAGCAGCAGGACGTAATTTTACCGTACAGACCGTTTCGATTCCGAAGGGAACACCGGTTACCGTGGGACTCGCGAAGAAGCAAGTTGGCCAGACGGCTACATTGCCATCGATTGTGAAAGCCTATGGTGCACAAGCAGCCATTAACGGAGCATTTTTCGAAGCATATAATGGAGCACCAGATCCATACGGCATGTTAATAGCAAATGGTAAGGTCATACATATTGGAAGATACGGAACATCCATCGGATTTAAGGAAGATGGCTCGGCGATCATGGATTCACTTCAGGTGAGCTTGACAGGTAAAGTAACAGATACAAAAGGCAAATCACGCAGTTGGTATGCGACATTTATTAATCGAACACCCTCTGCGAATGCAAGCATTACGATGCTGTATACACCTGAACGAGGTGCGACAGTCGGGTTCAAAGGTGGTACTGCAGTAGTCATGGAGAAAGGCATCGTGACCAAAAAAGTGCCTAACACCAATGTAGCCATTCCTAAGAATGGCTCCGTGCTGGTCTTCACAGGCAACCAAAAGTCCTCTTCAGATCGTTTCACCGTTGGCTCAACCGTAGAAATGAATTACAAATATACGAACGCAGCAGGTAAAGAGATTCCTTGGCAAGATGTGGTGACCGCTGTGGGAGCAGGTCCGCGTCTGGTGAAAGACGGCAAGGTAGCTGTAAATCCGACGAGTGAAGGCTTCAAGGATGCCAAGATTCTTAATGCTTCCGGCGCCAGAAGTGGTATCGCAATCATGGCGGACGGTTCTGTTATGCTGGCTACCGTTTCCGGAGCAACAATCAAGGAGTGGGCAGCTGTGATGCAAAAGCTTGGTGCGAAGCAGGCCATGAATCTGGATGGTGGCGCATCTTCAGGCATGTACGCCGGAGGCAAAATGCTGACCTCACCAGGTCGACTTTTAAGTAATACACTCGTATTTGGTGGCTCTGTTCGTTAAAAGAAAGTGATTATGGGAGGGATGACGCAAATGACACTCACATCTGATCGAAAGCCAGAGGAGGGTAGTACAGCTGTTCTGGCCATCAATGTAGGACTGCCGCAACCGCTCCCTGGGCAGAAGCGTGAAGTGCTGAGCGGCATTGTTAAACACCCTGTATCCGACGCGGTTTTCCTGTCATTCACTGGAATGACAGGGGATGCGCAGGCGGATCTGGTGCATCATGGAGGTCCTGACAAGGCCGTTTGTGTATACGATTACAGTCGTTATCCGGAGCTGGAACAGTTGATGGATCGCAAGCTAGACTGGGGAGCTTGTGGAGAAAATCTGACGGTTGAAGGCTGTGCCGAAGAAGTCGTTCGGATTGGTGATGTCTACGAGTTGGGCGAAGCCACAGTGCAGGTCAGTCAGCCTAGGCAACCTTGCTTCAAGCTGGGCGCGCGGTATGATTATAAGGAACTGCCTGTATATTTTCAGGAGAGTGGATATACTGGCTTTTACTTTCGTGTGCTGCAAGAAGGTGAGGTAAGACCTTCATCGACATTTCGACGGATCAGCACCGATCCAACATCAATGACCGTTCTTGAAGCCAATCGAATTATGCACCAGGGGAAAGAAAATGTCGAAGGTATCCAGGCGCTGCTGGCCATTTCTGCATTGTCAGACAGCTGGAGGCAGACGTTAATGAAACGATTGTCCAAGCTGGAGAACAAATAGCAGGATAATTATAGTGTCATTAAGTAAAGCACGAAAAATGATTTCCTTTTTAAACTAACTTGGGAGTGTGACTAACATGACGATCTTAGGCGCAATTGAAGCAGGCGGAACCAAATTTGTATGTGGTATTGGCACAGAAAACGGAGAAGTTCTGGAACGCGTAAGTTTTCCAACAACAACACCGGAAGAGACAATGGCTCAAGTGATTTCGTTTTTTGAAGGCAAAGGCATTGAAGCTCTGGGCGTAGGTTCATTTGGTCCGATTGATCCGATTGAAGGAAGCCCGACGTATGGCTATATCACAACAACACCGAAGCCACATTGGGGACAATATAACGTGATTGGCAAGCTCAAGGAGCATTTTGATGTACCGATGACATTTGATACGGATGTGAATGGTGCGGCACTTGGAGAAGCAACCTGGGGCGCTGCACAAGGTCTTGAGAGCTGTCTGTATATTACTGTGGGTACAGGTATTGGTGCAGGTGCTGTAGTTGGCGGTAAAATGGTCCATGGATTGTCACATCCAGAGATGGGACATATCATTGTACGCAGACATCCGGAGGATACATACGAAGGTTTCTGTCCGTATCATGGCGACTGTCTCGAAGGCCTTGCAGCAGGTCCAGCCATTAACAAACGTTGGGAGCAACCGGCTTATGAACTGCCTGCAGATCATAAAGCATGGGAGATTGAAGCACATTACCTGGCACATGCACTGATGAATTATGTTCTCATTCTCTCTCCACAGAAAATCGTAATGGGTGGCGGAGTAATGAAGCAGGAGCACCTGTTCCCGATGGTTCGTAGCAAACTGCAGGAGTTGCTGGCTGGATATGTTCAGCATCCCGCACTTCAATCCGAGATTGATCAGTATGTTGTTTCACCGGGACTTGGTGACAATGCGGGACTATGTGGTTCGCTGGCGCTTGCCAAACTGGCATTAAATAAGTAGATCAATAAGGGATTGACGAATTTTACCATTGTGGTATGATATGGGCAACAGCATAGTACGGTTAATGAGGAAGCACCTCTCTTGCATGGATTTTGCAGGAGAGGTGTTTTTTTGTGCTGCCTGTAGATAGTGTAGCTAACCCGTTTAGGCTGAAATGTTAAAGGGAGGGAACGGAAATGGAAGTCATTTTCATGAACAGATTGTCCAGAATGTCAGATCAGAATGCAGAGTATGCACAGCTATGGATTGGGGAAGAGGAAGATGGTTGGCAGCTGGGATGGAGTCGCTACGAGGAAGGAGATCGTGAGGACAACATCTGGTATGAAGGGACTTCTTGGGAGGAACTGCTTCATATTTACCGTCATCGGCTTGCGATACAGATGAGTGAAGGGTACCGACCGCAGTTGCAGGGGTTATTTCATGAGAATGATGATTTGAAGTTGCGCAGTTATGGTGGACAGCGGCTGCATTGTTACAGTGAGTTATACGGCAATGAACAGTTATATACGGATCTGTGCACATGGCGCAGGAAGAGAGCCGTGTCTGACCGGAAGGCACCGTATTTTATTGCAACGAATCGTCTGCTGCGTTTGATCAGTGCCTTTGTGCCACAATCGATGGATGAACTGATGCAATTGCCGGGCGTAGGAGAGAGCAAAGCGACCGACTATGGTTTGGAATGGATGGAGATTACGAACGGGTTGGAGCGTTCAACGACATTCCCGCTGGAATGGGTGTACACGGCGCTGAAGGAAGAAGAGTATGAGAACTGGTTATACAAGCAGAGAGAGCAGAAGTACAAGCAGGAACTGGATAAGTTCACCACGCGCAAGCAGGTGCTTGAAGGCATGAAGGAAGGGCATACGTTAGAAGAAATCGTTAATCGATCCGGATTATCCCGACGCGAGTTGATTGAGCTGTTAGAGGCACTTGATCTCGAAGGTTATGACACCGATTGCCTTCTTGATGTGGAGCTTGCTGTGATGCCAGAGAACGAACAAGAGGCTGTATGGAGTGCATATGAGGAGCTGGGAGATACGTTCCTGAAGCCAGTTTTACATAAGGTGTATGGAGCGGAGAAGCCCGACGGAGGAAGTCTGGAGCAGGTCTATGAAAAACTGCGCATGATTCGCATCCGCTTCCGTCGGCATGCAGAGACAGAGCGGAATGTAAGTTAGTTGCAGGGTATAGAAAAAGACGACGCGTTCCTCCAAGAGGAGCGCATCGTCTTTGTTATTTCGTACGAGTTCATACCCAGTCTTTTTTGCGGAAAATGAAGAACATGCTCAGGCCCAGTGTAACCATCAGGCCAATTACAACAAAATAGCTGTATTTCCAGTTAAGCTCGGGCATATTCGTAAAGTTCATACCGTATATACCGGTAATAACCGTCAGCGGCATGAAGACCGTGGTAATGGCGGTAAACACACGCATGATCTCATTCGCCCGGTTCGCTATACTGGATTGGTAGGCTTCTCGCAAGTTGCCCATTAGGTCGCGATAAGTCTCAAAGGTTTCCGATATTTTTACGGCATTTTCATAGATGTCACTGAAATACTTTTGCAGTTGATCATCGATGAGACGCAGATCTTTTTTGTTCAGTGTGTTAATGACCTCTTTCTGAGGTCCAAGGACTTTTTTCAGCCACAGAATCTCACTGCGCAGCCCGATGATTTCATTCAGATGTGACTTTTTGGTATGCATCAGAATGTCTTCCTCAAGCTTTTCGATTCGAGCTTCAATCCGGTCACCTACGGTGAAATAATTATCAACAATCAAGTCAACCAGCAAATACAGCAGACGATCCGGTGTACTGATTTCCTGTTCCCACAGGATTGGTTTCAGTGTGCGCAATTCGCTGACCTTTTGCTTCGTAACACTAATGATAAAATGTCTTCCGAGGAACAGGTTGACTGCACGCAGAAATATCTCTTCATCATCGAAACGGATGCTATTAATCACAATAAAATAATGGTTCTCATAAATTTCAATCTTCGGACGTTGTTCTTCGTCACTGAGACAGTCTTCCACAGCCAGATCATGCATCAAGAACAGCGGTTGAAGTACCGCCAAATCGTCTACATCTGCATCAATCCAGTAAAATCCTTCCGCTGGTGGAGTCAGCGCCTGCTGAATATCGTCCACCGGAATAAATACACCGTTGTTTACCAACCGGATTTTCATCGTTAATCTACTCCTTCTGCACCCGCCAACTCGGCGGATATTATCATTATGGGCGCAAAAAGAACAAATCAGCCGGTCGGCAGCGGAGCCTGGAGATCAGGGCTGCGTTCACTATATAATCAAACGGAAGTCACGTCCCGCTGCCGGCATGCTGATGTCAATTCTCTATGCAGTTTGTCGGAATTCGGCTGCCAGTCAGGCCTCGGGTCGCCATCCATTTAATATGTCACCTCTCACATAAGGGTTTATAACACCTTGTTTAGTATACCGCTGGTACAAGGTGCTTTCAAGCGCAAAAATGTGTCTATTTCGCGCCCTGAGGCAGTGTATGACAACGGATGAAGAACGGTTCCGATCTGGACAGCGGACAGAGAACTGCACCTTGACGTAAGGGCATTAATGTAATAAAGTAGACGGTGAACCATATTAAATTACAATCTAATACAGCGAAATCTTATCAAGAGTAGGTGGAGGGACTGGCCCGATGAAACCCGGCAACCGGCGGTATACCGCACGGTGCTAATTCTTGCAGCGACCTAGTGTCAAGTGGCACTGTTGTAACTGAGAGATGAGAGAGGCGCATATCTATTTACATATGACCTTTCTCGAAATCCGAGGAAGGTCTTTGTCATATGCCCCGACTTCTCAGCAGTGATTTTCGCTAAGGAACTTGAGGTTGTTTGTAACGTTGGATGAATGAGCAATTCAATGTTTTACAAGCTCAAGGCAGTCTGTCACTGTAATGATATGAAGACATCAAGCCAGTGGCAGCTGCATCTATCTATGCACAAGGAGGAGTTAGACTTACCATGCCAATCAAAATTCCGGATACTTTACCCGCAAAAGAAGTACTTGAAGGAGAGAATATCTTCGTCATGGATGAAACTTCTGCATACCAGCAGGATATTCGTCCACTCCGTATCGCTATATTAAACCTGATGCCGACAAAGGAAACGACCGAAACACAATTGCTTCGTCTGGTCGGAAACACGCCTATTCAGGTGGATGTTGTTCTCGTACATCCCAAATCCCATACGTCGAAGAATACGTCTCAGGAGTATTTGGATCTGTTCTATAAAACCTTCGATGAGATTGAGCACCGCCGTTTCGATGGCATGATTATTACGGGTGCCCCGGTGGAACAGATGGATTTTGAAGACGTGAACTATTGGAATGAAATCCAGGAGATCTTCGAATGGACCAAAACCAATGTGACTTCAACCCTCCACATATGTTGGGCTTCCCAAGCAGGTCTATACCATCATTTTGATGTGCCGAAAGTACCACTTGATGAAAAGTGCTTTGGTGTTTTCCCACATACGATCAATAAACCACATGTTCCATTGTTGCGTGGATTCGATGAGGTATTCAACGTTCCACATTCCCGTCATACGGAAGTGAGACGCGAAGATATTGAAAAGAATGAAAATTTAGAGATTTTGGCTGAATCCGAGGAAGCGGGTATCTTCCTGGTTGCGACCAAAGACGGCAAACAAATTTTTGCCACAGGTCATGCCGAGTACGACCCGTTCTCATTAAAGTGGGAGTATGACCGGGATGTAGCCAGAGGGTTGGATATTGCATTGCCTAGACACTATTATCCAAATAACGATCCTTCCCGTGTGCCACCGGCTACCTGGCGCGCTCATGCCAACTTATTATTCTCTAACTGGCTCAATTACTATGTGTATCAAGAAACACCTTACGATATTGGCCCGCAAATCTAATCGAGATTACAGGAGGATGCAGCAATGGAAGACAACAACAAGTTGAAAATCGAAAGCCGCTTAGCACAAATAGGGTCCATCAATGAACCGGTAACAGGCGCCATTAACTTTCCGATCTATCAATCCACTGCGTTTCGCCACCCGAAGCTAGGACAAAGCACGGGGTTTGATTATATTCGTACGACGAATCCAACCCGTAAAGTGTTGGAAGAAGCGGCTGCAGCGCTGGAGTCCGGTGATGCAGGGTTTGCCTGTAGCTCGGGTATGGCCGCCCTGCAAACGATTTTTGCCATGTTTGGTCAAGGAGATCATCTTATAGTATCGCTGGATTTGTATGGTGGGACCTATCGCCTGCTCGAACGCATTTTGTCCCGTTTCGGTGTAACCGCAAGTTATGTGGACACGAATGACCTGGCAGCACTGGAGAAGGTTCGTCAGCCAAATACCAAAGCGGTATTTATTGAGACACCAACCAATCCATTGATGATGATCACAGATGTGGAAGCCGTTGCTTCCTGGGCGAAAAAGTACAACCTGTTGACCATTGTTGACAACACGTTGTTAACTCCATTTTTCCAACGTCCGATTGAACTGGGCGCCGATATCATCATTCATAGCGCTACCAAATATCTGGGCGGACACAATGATGTGCTGGCCGGACTAATTATAACCAAGGGTGAGGCATTATCTGCAGAGATGGCTTTCCTGCATAATTCCATTGGAGCGGTATTGTCTCCAAGCGACTCCTACCAGTTGATGAAAGGCATGAAAACGCTGGCTCTTCGCATGGAGCGTCATGAATACAATGCGCTTACCATTGCCAAATACTTGCTTGAGCATCCAGCGGTGGGTGAAGTGTATCATCCAGGCCTGTCCGATCATCCGGGGTATGAGGTGCAGAATAAACAATCCACCGGTAACACAGGTATCTTCTCTTTTAAAGTGAAGGATGCACGTTACGTTGAACCATTGCTACGTCATATCAAACTGATTGCTTTTGCCGAAAGTCTCGGTGGAGTGGAATCACTCATGACCTACCCAGCGGTACAAACGCATGCGGATATTCCGCTTGAAATCCGTGATGCCGTAGGTGTCGATGACCGACTGCTCCGGTTCTCTGTAGGCATTGAACATGCGGATGATCTGATTGCAGATCTTGGCAATGCTCTGACAGCTGCACAACAGGAAGTTGAAGGAGGCGTGCACTCATGAGTGAGTCCAACAACAAGCCCAATTCTGAATTAAAATTTGATACCAAATTGCTTCATTTTGGTGATGAAATCGACAAAACAACTGGAGCCTCCAGTGTGCCAATCTATCAAGCCTCAACCTTCCATCATTTTGATATCTTCAATCCGCCTCAACATGATTACAGTCGTTCGGGTAATCCGACACGTCAGGCTCTGGAAGATTACATCACACTGCTGGAGGGCGGAGCGCGAGGATTCGCCTATTCATCGGGGATGGCTGCGATCTCCAGCGTGTTCATGATGTTCTCCGCAGGGGATCACATGATTGTAACGGAAGATGTATATGGAGGCACGTATCGGTTGCTTACTTCCATATTAAGCCGTATGCAGATTGAGACGACTTTTGTGGACATGACCAATATAGATGAAGTAAAAGCGGCGCTCAAGCCGAACACCAAGGCAGTTTATATGGAAACACCGTCCAACCCTACTCTGCGTATTACGGATATCGCTGCCGTAACTGACTGGTCGAAGGAACATGACCTGATCACGATTCTGGATAACACCTTTATGACACCGTACTATCAGCGTCCAATTGAGCTTGGTGTGGATATCGTCGTACATAGTGCTACCAAGTTCCTAGGGGGGCATAGTGATGTGCTTGCAGGCTTAGCAGTTGCTCGCACGGAATCACTTGGCGTACAACTGAAACAGTTGCAAAATGGACTTGGAACTGTACTCGGGGCACAAGAATCCTGGCTTCTGATGCGCGGGATGAAAACCTTGGGGGCTCGTATGGCTCATAGTGAACGGAGTACAGCCAGACTTGCGGCATGGCTTAATGAACGCAGTGATATTACCGCTGTCTTTTACCCTGGACTGGAGGATCATCCGGGCCGCGAGGCACATGAGCGCCAGTCAACAGGATATGGAGCTGTCGTTTCATTTGACGTCGGTTCAGGAGATCGTGCAAAAGCAGTTCTTAACCGGGTGAAGCTACCCATTGTTGCTGTAAGCCTGGGAGCTGTCGAGAGTATTCTGTCCTACCCAGCGATGATGTCTCATGCAGCAATGCCGGCTGAGGTTCGCCGGGACCGTGGCATTACAGACGGGTTGCTGCGTTTCTCGGTAGGTCTGGAAGATATCGAAGATCTGATTGTAGATTTGGAACAAGCACTTCAGGAATCCTAGCAAAAGGGAGAATCCAAATAGCCCTATGGGTATCACTTAAGTTCGGATAAATTCCATTCCATATGTAAAAATTTTTACTTATTTTTAAAGCACCTTTGCATAAGGTGCTTTTTTTCACATGTAACCTGTGTTACGATATGTGGAGTACAGAAATGCGATGTTGCCACCAGAACTTGCTTCTTTTGAACAAGTTGGGACGGATCGTTATATAATTTCTCTTCATGAGGGAGGCTTTTTTACGATGAGTACGGTAGACCGTATCTTAGATAAAGCCCTTCGGGGCGAACGTTTGGACTTGGAAGACACGATTCAGTTATTTGAATCCAATGAAGTGGACAAAATCGGGGCAGCTGCTAATGTCGTTATGAAACGCATGCACCCTGAGCCATACAGAACATTTGTAATTGGGCGTAACGTCAACTACACGAACGTGTGTGACGTGTACTGCCGTTTTTGTGCTTTCTACCGCAGACCTGGTTCAGATGAAGGTTATGTGCTTCCAGATGAAGTTATTTTCCAGAAGATTCAGGAAACGGAAGATGTGAATGGTACCGAAATTTTGATGCAAGGGGGAACGAATCCAAACTTGCCTTTCAGCTATTATACAGACCTGTTGAAAGCCATCAAGGAGCGTTTTCCGAACATCACGATGCACTCGTTCTCACCTGCTGAGATCATGAAAATGGTTGAAGTCTCCGATGGCCTTACATTGGAAGAGGTTGTTCGTGCTATACACGAAGCTGGACTGGATTCCTTGCCTGGCGGCGGCGCTGAAATTCTGGATGACCGTACACGCCGGAAAATCAGCCGTTTGAAAGGTTCATGGCGGGATTGGATGGACGTTATGCAAACGGCACACCGCATCGGCATGAACACCACGGCAACGATGGTTATCGGCCTTGGTGAATCGATGGAAGAGCGTGCATTGCACTTGCTCCGTGTACGTGAAGCTCAGGATGAATGTATTGCGAACAAATACGATTCCGAAGGTTTCCTAGCGTTCATTCCTTGGACTTTCCAACCAGACAATACCAACCTTAAGCTGGAGCGTCAGACGCCGGAAGAGTACTTGAAAACTGTAGCCATCAGCCGATTGGTGCTTGATAATATCAAGAACATTCAATCCTCTTGGGTAACCATGGGTCCTGAGATCGGTAAGAAGTCGCTTGAATTTGGATGTAATGACTTCGGCAGCACCATGATCGAAGAGAACGTTGTATCTGCTGCGGGTGCAACTTACAAAGTGAACATTGAATCCATTTTACGTTTGATTCGAGAGTCTGGTTATATTCCGGCACAACGTAACACCCGTTACGACATCTTGCGCATGTTCGATGAAGAGAATACCGTGCATGAAGATTTCGTAATGCAGAACTAATTATAATATTTGTATACCACTTCTATATATGCTGATCGTTAGATGAGTATTAATGAAGCAAGCCCGCTGACTACTCCCTCTGGAGGAACGGCGGGCTTTTTGATTTTTTCTGGAGATTGAGGTCATTAAACAGTACATGTTACGCAATTGGCGATATTTTATATTGTAATTGAACTGTTACAATGAAAAGGAACTTGTGTAGTCAGACATGTTGGAAGGGGCAAACCAATGAAGAGAAGAACACTTGGAAAGACCGAACTGGACGTTCCTGTATTAAGCTTTGGAGCATCCTCACTTGGCTCTGTATTTCGTGACATTGACCGGGAAGAGGGAATTCGCACTGTACATGCTGCTGTAGATGCCGGAATGAATTACATAGACGTTTCGCCTTATTATGGACTGACAAAGGCAGAGACGGTGTTGGGTGAGGCTATCCGCAGCTTGCCGCGCAGTTCATATATGTTATCAACCAAAGCCGGACGGTATGGGGAAAATGAGTTTGATTTTTCACGTAAGCGGATTCAGGATAGTGTACAAGAGAGCCTCAAGCGATTGCATACCGATTATATTGATATTTTGTTCCTGCATGATATTGAATTTGTGCCAGCAAAAATAATTATTGAAGAAGCTTTTCCAACGTTGCTACGTCTGAAAGAACAGGGAGTTATTCGTCATGCGGGCATTTGCGGTTTACCCTTGTCATTGTTCGAGAAGGTTCTGCCACAGATCAATGCGGATGCAATCATCTCGTATTGTCATTATTCATTGAACGATACCTCATTGTTATCTTTGTTGCCTTTGTTGGAAAAGAAAGAAATTGGACTCGTGAATGCTTCGCCTCTTTCTATGGGCTTGTTAAGCACCCGAGGTGCTCCTGCTTGGCATCCGGCAGGTGAACGGGTGAAGCAGCTCTGTCTGGAGGCTGCACAATTCTGTGCAGATCAAGGCAGTGACATTGCCAAGCTGGCCGTGCAATTTTCCACGTCGAATGAACGTATTCCAACTACACTGGTGAGCAGTGCCAACCAGCGTAATATCGTCAATAACGCAGCCTGGATCGAGGAACCGATAGATCAAGGGCTGCTGGATGAAGTGCTGCGCATATTGGCTCCATTGCGTAACGAGACGTGGTCAAGCGGGCGTCCTGAATATAATGCGGAGTTATAACAACATGACATTAGAATCATTCAAGGGGGAACAATGATGAGAGCCATTGTGTGTGAAGAAATAGATCGTCTAGAGCTGCAGGACCTGCCTCAACCGGAACGTGCAGAAGGAGAGGCGCTGGTTGCGATAAGGCGGATTGGAATCTGTGGAACAGATCTGCATGCGTACAAAGGCAATCAGCCATTCTTTACCTATCCTCGCGTGCTGGGTCATGAACTGGCGGGTGTTATTGAAGAGATCGGTCCGAACGATGCAGGGCTACGTCCAGGGGATCAGGTAAGCATTATTCCATATCTGCATTGCGGTCATTGTATTGCTTGTCGCAGTGGAAAAACCAATTGTTGTGTGTCCATGCAAGTCATGGGTGTCCATGTAGACGGAGGCATGAGAGAAAGAATCAGCGTGCCGGTCTCACATCTGCTCTCAGCAGAAGGTTTGACATTGGATGAGACCGCAATGGTAGAACCCTTAAGCATTGGAGCCCATGCGGTCAGGAGAGCGGGAATTAAGCCTGGTGAGCATGTAGTTGTGATTGGAGCTGGCCCGATTGGGCTTGGCGTCATGGCATTTGCCAAACAGGCAGGTGCCCATGTTATTGCCGTTGACCGTAACCTGGACAGGCTCGAGCTTAGCCGGACTTGGGCTGGAGCGGATGAATTGGTACAGGCCAATGAACAGGCTGTACAACAAGTGGCTGAAATTACGGGAGGCGACTATGCTACAGCGGTCTTCGACGCAACCGGTAACGTGAATTCCATGAATGAGGCCATTCAATATGTGGCGCACAGTGGTCAACTCATTTTCGTCGGACTGGTGAAAGCGGATATTACTTTCCATGATCCTGAGTTTCACAAGCGGGAGATGAGCATGCTGGGCAGCCGAAACGCAACCCGTGAAGATTTTGAACAAGTCTTGTCAACCCTGCGTCAAAAGAAATTAAGTATGAATGGTTATATCACACACCGAGTGGAGTTTGATGAGTTACCTGCTACAATCGACCAATGGCTCTTGCCAGATTCACATGTAGTCAAAGCCATCGTTGAGCTATAATAACAGAAAAAAAACGCTCTCTGACCTTGGTGGACAATACTGTCCATCCATAGGGGAAGAGAGCGTTTTTTGTATGTTGAATTAAAATTACACGATAACGAAGAGGGCAGAAAAAACCTGAAAAAGCGAAGCGTTCGCCTTTATCCGCGGATTTTTCCCTTCAGAAAAGGGAATCGAAAAAATCTGAGGATAACAGCGATTGAAAGGTTGTTCTGTCATCGTAGTGTCAGTGTAAATATCTTTGGTTCAACTTACATGAGCTATTATTTTTCCGGATTGGTCATAATGCCCGCATGCGGATCAATGTGACGCACAATGGACTTCAACCAGATCATCTCCAGCACATGTACCTCATAATAAAGTGCACCCGGGATCTGCCTGATCCATCCTTCAGCCATAGCGAGTTGTGTTGAGTCAGAAGTGGCTTCCAGCGTTCCAGGTTCACGGCGCAGCCGTTTGCGTACAGCTTTTTCAACTTGAGAGCTTTGTGTGGTCAAAATGCATACTTTGCGTTTGGAAGAGAAACCCCTGAACGCAATGTACACCATTTCATAAGCAATAAGGTAGGCGATTACGGAATACATTGCTTGGTCCCAGCCAAAGACAACACCAGCGGCTGTCAGTATCAACAAGTTAAGCAGCATGATTATTTTTTCGATAAGCATCCGTTTTCCGCTAAATACACGTTCAGGTGGACGGGAAGACGGATCACCGATTTCCAGCGTATCCAGTGTCCCACCGTACCGCACGACGAGCCCAATTCCAAGTCCGAGACATAATCCGCCAAACATGGCGGCAGCCAGCGGGTGCTCTACAAGTGGCGGCATGGGATGAAGCACAATGGCACCGATCGAAAAGACAACCAGACCCAGCACAGTAACCAGTACAAATTTCTTCTGCACAATCTTGTAGGACAGAAATATAAACGGAACATTGAATAAAAATAGGAATAATCCAATTCTCATTTCGGTCCAGTGGGCGAACAGGGAGGAAATGCCTGTTATGCCTCCAATAATGATCTTATTGGGGTGTAAGAACAATTCAAGTCCCACGGAGGCCAGAATCCCACCCATAATCACGAGCAATAGGTTTAACCAGCGGCGGGTGGACGATATTCTGGTCTTGGCGGTGGCAGGCACCGGATTAGCCGATATCAGAGGTGCTTTCATAGGTCATCCTCCTTAGTGCGGCTTTCGAGCCATTCTCCCTGGGTTAGTCACAGAAAGACCGGCGCAGAGCCGCGAAGTACGATCGTATGTCTGTTCTGCACAGACATAGGCATTACCCTTCTTTCTGCAGTACCTTTGGCTCTTCTTTCTTTTTCCGAGGATCTTTGAACTTGAATATTTTATCCAATAAACGGAAAACATGTTTGGACTCTTTGGTTAATAAGGGCCCCAGAATGGCCAGAATTAGGACATAAAGTGCGGCAAATGGTTGAATCATTGGCAGCAGTCCTCCGGCTTTACCCATGTTGGCCAAGATGATGGAAAATTCACCTCGTGACACAATGGTTAATCCAATATTGGCCGATGCTTTGGGCGATAGGCCTGCACTGCGACCGGCCATCATGCCTGCAAGGAAGTTACCGAACAATGTAATAACAACTGCAATCAGAGCTAACCATACGGCTTCGCCACCCAGAGACAACGGATCAATGGACAGTCCGAAGCTGAAGAAGAAGATGGCTCCGAAGAAGTCACGGAACGGCAGAATCAAGTGCTCAATCCGTTTCGCGTGTTCTGTTTCAGCAAGCACCAGTCCAACCAATAATGCACCGATCGCTTCGGCAACATGAATGGTCTCAGAGAAGCCGGCTACGAGGAACAAAGCTCCGAATACAACAAGAGAGAATAGCTCATTCGATCGTATTTTAAGCAACCTGTTTAGTAGCGGCGTTGCTTTGCGTCCAAGAATTATGACGATAAGCATGAATCCGAGGGCAATAAGTGCGGACATGAGCACGCCTCCGATGGAGGATGAATCACTAAGCACAAGTCCGGACAAGATCGAGATATATACAGCGAGGAATACATCTTCAAACATGATAATACCCAATATCATTTCTGTTTCCGGATTGGCTGTTCGTTTCAAATCAACGAGTACCTTGGCCACGATGGCACTGGAAGAGATGGTAGTTATACCTGCGATAATAAGTGCTTCTGCAACTGGGAAACCGGACATAAAACCGAATATTAATCCCAGCGTAAAGTTAATTCCGATATAGATCGAGCCGCCAACTGCAATAGAGCGACCCGATTTAATTAAACGACCTACCGAGAATTCAAGTCCGAGGTAGAAGAGAAGGAACAGAATACCGATCCGACCCATGAAATCAATAAATGGCTGGCTTTCAATGAAGCGGAAGTCCAGATGCCAGATTTTCATGGCATGTGGCCCAACGGCCATCCCGATCAGAATATAAAACGGAACGACCGAAAATCTTAATTTTGCTGATAAAAGGCCGGCTGCCGCAATGAGCACAAGGGCCAGACCTACTTCGAATATCAGATGATCCATCTATTTACCCCCTTCCAGTCAGGAGGAGGGATTTAAACAGTTTCTGCTGATTGCGTTCGCCAACGGCTACTACCGTGGATTCTGCACTGATAACTACCTCCGGACCTGGGCTGATGTGTTTTTTGTGATTTTTTTCTACAACGGCAATAACCGTCGCCCCAGAGTTTTGACGTACATCCAATTCACCGATGGATTTGCCGATACATCCGAAGGATGGTTCGATTTTGTACCACTCGATAATCAGGTCGTCAAACGTGACTTCAATATTTTCAAGCTGCTTTGGTTTGTAAGTTAATCCACCTACAATAGCAGCAATTTGTCGTGCTTCGTAATCGTCAAGTGTGATCATCGAGATGCTTTGATCGGGATCATCATACTCGAAGTGGTACATTTCCCGGCGACCGTCATCGTGAATAATAATGACAATTTTATCACCGCTGCTTGTTTCAATCTGAAATTTTTTGCCGATCCCCGGCAAGTCTGTTTCGCGTACATCCATGGTTGTTGCCTCCTTATAATTAGGGGCTGGCCACAGAAGACAGGCTTATTTCCCGAAAATGTATAATCTGCTGCTCTAGGGAACATCAAAAGATGCGGGTAAACAGAGCCAGAAATTCCTGACACAGCCATATGATTAGAATTTGTGAGTGTGGGTACAACAAAAATAGGTTCGTTCGTTAAGGCGATAAACATCGCTTTGTATCTAACGTGTGCAATAAGGGTTATAAGATATGCACAAGCGCACCGTCTTCAATACAGAGGTGTCTCCATGCAAAAGCAACCTGTAAATACGTCGTAACGGCTACTGAAGAGCGTTCACGTATTTTGGTGCTATAGGGGTGAGGGATACATACATACTGGTGAACTTAATAGGTAGCAGAAATAATCTGCGTTTAAACAGACAATACCACGGTTTAAAGGACAGACCCGTTGTAGGGATTCGCAGCATTAATAACAATGCGAGGACAAGAAAGACAGGCTTATTATGCGTAACCGCAATCAGCTTGGTCATGACTTGTGGATATTTGCGAATAACAGGTTTCTGCTGGATTTCGGGTATTTGCAACAGCACTTCCTTGTTGGAAGTTGCTTCAACAGACACCCCAACAGCAGATTCGGACTGCGTCGGAATAGGGAAGCACAAGGCTTGGAAAACGCACAAAATGATAATGATCGTGTAGTGGAATATTCTAGGTTGTTGTCGCATTTTGGCTTCCCTCCTTTTCCGTGAAACATACTGTTATTAAAATAATAACACATTTTTGTCTTAACTCCAAACCTCTTCATAATATACTGAGAAATCATGACACGCTTTCCATCAATCCGCTTCGTATATCCCCATCGGCCTTGCCATATACTTTGAAGAGGAAGGAAAGGAGTGATTCTTGTGGAACTGTTTGCTGTATGGACCGATGTATCGGGGCAAGAGGAAGCGGATCAATTTTATCGTTGTGTCAAGGAAAAAACCAAAGGTTTACATATAAGTAAAAGAGGATTCAGGCTTGTCTTCAAACATAATGATGGGAGAGCAGCCTGGGTGTGCAGAGGGAATGAGAATCATGAAGACTTCCAGCAATGGCTTCCCCGGATTAGTGATCTGCTCTCCCTTGGGCTCGCCGATTTCATTATGGAGACACAAGAACGTAACATGGTCGAGGATATGATTGCCAAGGCATGTTCTGTCATGGATGAGCATGAGGTGGAGAAGGTCAATCGAATCTGCATGCCACTACTATTAAATGGTGACCTGGATCAACCCGGACTCCGGGAGCGCCGTCGTACTACATTGGCTAGTGGACTACGGCAGGATTTGGAGGATGTTCACTTTTTTCACCTTGAAGGCATTATCAACTTCCGCATACGGCCATATAAACAGGAGCTTCAGGAATTAGTGGAGTATGCGCTGGATGAATTCTGGATGGATCGGCAGTATGAAGAGTTTATGGGGCTGTTAAAATATTTTGTTTTTTTTCAAGAAGCCAAAGTACCTCTGGTTCATCTTGTACACAAGGGAATGCATGAATTTCAGGTCCTGGATGCTGGACTTAATCTATTACCCGTACAAAAGGATGAACAGGTCGTTGTGGAAATGCCCGGTCTGGAACTGGAGATGGATATTGAAGATATGATTGTAAGTACTCTCATCTCGATCTCTCCTGAGAAAGTTATGCTGCATACGCGTACCCCCGATCTGCCGATCATCTCGACCATATGCCAGATCTTTGAAGACAAAGTGCAAATCTGCCATCATTGCCCGGAATGTGAAGTGCTGCGTTCAGGATTGTTGACAGGTCTTGACGCAAGTGATCTCGGCAATTATAATAACTGTTGATCCATGATTTTTTCATGTGAGCCATTGAACCAAAAGCGTTGACAAAGACAACGACCACACGCAAGATCGGTGCAGAGAGAGGAACCTTGGCTGAAATTTCCTCCGGATATCACGTATGGTTTACCCCTTTGTAGCTGCAATTTTGAAAGTGGATTTAGAACATCGCCTTTACTGGAGATTATCCGCGAGTAAGGATCTGCCGGGTCATGCCCGTTATCGTCATGCCAATGAGGGCTGTGTCTCCGAATAGGATGAATCAGCTGAATTAGGGTGGAACCACGAGTATATATCACTCGTCCCTTTGCCGGGACGGGTGTTTTTTGCGTTCCTTTGCAAAATGATTGGAATAGCATTAGATAATCAATCCTTGAACATTAGGACATGAAGGTTACATTAACAGGAGGAATGAGACAAATGGCAGTTAACATTAAATTACCGGATGGTTCGGTACGTGAGTACGCGGATGGCAGCACCATTGAGGACGTAGCGGCTTCGATTAGCAGCGGATTGCGCAAAAATGCCGTAGCCGGCAAGCTGGATGGTATCGTGGTGGACTTGTCCACAACACTTCATGAAGGAGCATTGGTGGAGATCGTAACTTTGGATTCACCAGAAGGACTAGAAGTGATGCGTCATAGTACAGCTCACTTGATGGCTCAAGCCGTGAAACGTTTATATGGTAACCAAGAAGTACGCCTCGGTATCGGCCCGGTCATTGAAGATGGATTCTACTATGATATGGACCTCGAACATGCGATCAATCCTGAAGATCTGCAAAAGATCGAGAAGGAAATGGAGCGTATTGTAAACGAGAATTTGCCAATTGTACGTAAGGAAGTTAGCCGCGAGGAAGCGATCAAAACGTTCGAAAAAGTGGGCGATCCCTACAAACTTGAGTTGATTCGTGACTTGCCAGCGGACAGCGTGATTACGATTTATGAACAAGGTGAATTCTTCGACTTGTGTCGTGGTCCTCACGTGCCATCGACTAGCAAAATCAAAGTGTTCAAATTGATGAATGTCGCGGGTGCTTACTGGCGTGGAGATAGCAAAAACAAAATGCTTCAACGTATCTATGGTACGGCTTTTGTGAAAAAAGCACAGCTGGACGAGCATTTGCACTTCCTCGAAGAGGCTCGCAAACGGGATCACCGCAAGCTGGGTAAAGAGCTCGAAATGTTCACATTCTCCCAACTGGTTGGCCAAGGTCTGCCAATCTGGTTGCCTAACGGTGCGAAGCTGCGCCGTACCCTGGAGCGTTATATTGTGGATCTGGAAGAAAGCCTTGGATACCAGCATGTATACACACCAGTTCTGGGTAACGTGGAATTGTACAAAACATCTGGACACTGGGAGCACTACCAGGAAGATATGTTCCCGAAAATGGTTATGGATAACGAGGAACTCGTTCTCCGTCCAATGAACTGTCCTCACCATATGATGGTGTACAAGTCCAGCATGCACAGCTACCGTGATCTGCCAATCCGTATTGCCGAGCTTGGCATGATGCACCGTTATGAAATGTCAGGAGCGTTGACAGGTCTGCACCGTGTACGTGCAATGACTCTGAATGACTCACACATTTTTGCACGCCCGGATCAGATTAAAGAAGAGTTCGCTCGTGTTATCGAGTTGATTCAAACCGTGTACAAGGATTTCGGTATCAACGAATATCGTTTCCGTCTGTCGTATCGCGATCCGAAGGATACCGAGAAATACTTCCAGAACGACGAGATGTGGGAGATGTCCCAACGCATGCTGCGTGAAGTTGTGGAAGAGCTTGACCTCCCATTCTATGAAGCAGAAGGTGAAGCTGCGTTCTACGGTCCGAAGCTGGATGTGCAGATCAAAACAGCATTGGGCAAAGAAGAGACATTGTCTACAGTCCAACTGGACTTCCTGTTGCCTGAGCGCTTTGAGCTTGAATATGTGGGAGATGACGGACAGAAACATCGTCCGGTCGTTATTCACCGTGGTGTAATCAGTACGATGGAACGTTTCACAGCATTCTTGCTGGAGAACTTTGCAGGAGCTTTCCCGCTGTGGTTGTCTCCGGTCCAGGCCAAAGTGATCCCGGTATCCGGAAACTTCGACGATTATGCGCGTGAAGTAGAAGCGAAGCTGAAACGTGCGGGAATCTCTGCTGAAGCTGATCTGCGGAATGAGAAGCTTGGATATAAAATCCGTGAGGCGCAGCTTGAGAAAATGCCTTATATGTTTGTTGTCGGTGAGAATGAGCGTAATGCAGAAGCAGTATCCGTGCGTAAGCGTGGAGAAGGCGATCTGGGCATGAAACCGGTCGATGAAATTATTGCACAATTGAAAGAGGAAATTGCAACACGTTTGGTGTAAATGAACCATTGATTTATGGGATAACCATTGCATAAGCTGAGCTGATTTATCTGAATAAACGCCTGAGTAACTTGGGAACTCCCTTGTTGTTCAGGCGTTTTTTCGTCGTTTTCAATTTTGAAAAGTATAGATTAATTGCTTTTTGGAAAACCTTTGCAGTGAGGGGGAGGTTGTACAATGAAAAAGCAATTCTCAATTCAAAAGAAAACGATAAGGTGTTTACTGGTTGGTTGTGTAATGTTCGCCGGAATGATGATCAGCCTGAATCAGGCAGATGCGTATACATTTGAAGAGGAAAGTGCAATACTGCATGTCGAGAGTCGGAGCAGTGAGGCTTCGATTGAGACCTCGAGCAAGCCTGATCAAGAATTTCCGGAACAGGCCGGCCATCTATACAGCGATGAAGCCCAGCTGACAACGATGGTGTACATGGCTTTACTGTGGTCACCACAACCGATGGTCATCCCAAGGCCTGAGCTTCCCGAGAAACAGGTGGCTGATCCGGCTATGCCCGTGCTGGCTCCACGTTCAGAACAGGTGCTAGGCACACAGAAGGTGACAGCAACGGGATATACGGCAGGTGTGGAGTCTACAGGAAAAGGACCCAAACATCCACAATACGGAATTACGTATTCCGGTGTCAAAGTTCGCCGTGATAAAGAAACGGTCTCCACGATTGCAGCTGATCCAAAGCTGTTTCCAATGGGCTCCATTCTATATATTCCGGGCTATGGATACGGGATTGTAGCAGATACCGGTTCGGCGATCAAAGGCAATAAAATTGATCTGTATTTCCCGACAACCAAGCAAGTGTATAAGGAGTGGGGCAAAAAGGATGTGGAGGTACAGGTGATCAGGCAAGGCGCTGGAAAGTGTACAGAAAAGATGCTCAGCGATTTGGCAGATGCGATCAATGTGTACAAATCTGTACCGGATTCTTGGTTGGACAAGGCCATTTAATTTCACATGTGAACATGAATAACAGAAGTGCTCTCTCCACATAATACTGACTGGGGACGAACCCCGCGGTGCAGCAATGCATCGTAAATATGAAGAGAGAGGTGATTCGTTGTGGCTAAAAAATCACAAGGGTATCAAACGCCGAACGAGAAGTACAATGCAGAGTTTGGAGAAGAGAATGCAGCATCTAAAGTGAAGCAATCCGCTCAAAACAAAGT
The DNA here is from genome assembly GCF_037974275.1 of Paenibacillus sp. FSL R5-0519. Taxonomy (NCBI): domain Bacteria; kingdom Bacillati; phylum Bacillota; class Bacilli; order Caryophanales; family Paenibacillaceae; genus Paenibacillus; species Paenibacillus sp. FSL R5-0519. Next base: position 4,623,916 of record NZ_CP150234.1, on the reverse strand, counting down.
TCAAGATAATTTCCAAACACCTGATGAAAAATTCAATGCCGAGTTCGGTGTAGAAAACACAGGCCAAACTGGCCAAGGTCAAGGCAAAGCATCCAAATACAAAAAATAAATGAAGATTCATTAACCCAATGATGATTCAGCACCCTGGAGCAGCAGCTCCGGGGTGTTTTACATATGCGAAGTTTTTACAAAAATATCCTTACATCTCAGTCTTGAGACCGAGATGACTTCCACCTGCCGCCGCTGTTCTCATTGCCTTGTCTGAGTTACACTGGATACATAATAAAGACGAAGGAGACATGAGCGATGAAACGATCTACGCGTGACCGCTGGTGGGTTGGCATACCTCTTATTGCTATAGGTGCGATGATCTTGTTCAGACAATTGGGATATGACATTGATGTAGGATATATTTTCAGAACATATTGGCCGTTATTTTTAATCTGGTGGGGGGCCAAGGGAATCTCCGAGATTCGTCGCAACGGGGGTTATGCTTTTATTGGACCGGTCATCGTACTGGGGATTGGTGGTTACTTTCTTGCCCGTAACCTGGGATGGATAGATTACTCCATGGGGGAGTTCATCCGTTATCTGATCCCGGTTATGCTAATTGGCGGAGGATTATTCGTACTGATTGGGCCACGACGTCGCGACCGGAAACATCATGATAAAATGCAGCCACCTCCAGCACCTGAGCAACCTTATAAACCGTTGTCTCCTGAGGATCTGGAGATGCCATCTTCGTTTGACGAACAGTTCGAGAAAACTTTTGGCAAACCTAAGCAGGAACAGAAGAACGCCTCATATGGCCCTCATTTCACAGGATCAACAGATTCATCATCACAAGAGCATCAATATAAGAAGAAATATCAATCGCATAACTCAAGTGATACTGGATATGAAAAACATTATGATGATGACTACGGTAATGGTTATGGGGATTATGGCAGTGGCAATACCATTAATAAATCAGCGTTTATTGGGGATTTGTATATGGGACAGGAAGTGTTCTCGTTGAAACCGATGAACATCTCGGCCTTTATCGGAGATACCGTAATTGATTTGACCAAAGCACAGATTCCATACGGTGAGACGAAGATTGTCATTTCTTCATTTATCGGTGATGTAAAAGTATTTGTACCAGAAGATATGGATCTGGGTGTGACGGTGACGACGAATTCATTCATTGGAGACATGTCATTGTTGAATCAGAAACGTGGCGGATTCCTGAGTAGTGCGCAGGCTGAAACTGCCCATTATCGTGAGGCAAGCAAAAAGGTGCGCATTATTGTAAGTGTGTTTATCGGAGACGTCAAAGTTAATAAGGTGGGTTAATGCATGATTCGAACAATTCTCAAGGCCAATAAGTGGGAACTGATGATGTATTTTGTGTTAACGGGTCTGATTACGCTGGGTGGATTCTATCTATTATATGGAGAGGTATTGATGGGGGCTGGCCGTCAACGGGCATGGACCTATGTTGCTGTTATTGTGCTGGCCACCGTTATCACCGGATATATCGCCGCATTACGACTTCAGCGCAAGATCGACCTGCTCGATCTTAACATGTTGAAAGTGTCCAAGGGTAATCTGGCGGTACGCATGCCTGAAGCGGATGACGCTTCGTTCGGTCGTGTCTACCAGGAGTTCAATGTCATGATGGATTCGATTGAGAAAAAGATGAGACTGCTTCAGCGTCTCGGTGAGCAGGAAGTGATTGAGAAGGAGCAGGCCTCGGAGCGCGCTGTGCTTGAAGAGCGCAAACGAATGGCAAGGGATCTCCATGACACGGTTAGCCAGCAGCTGTTTGCCATGCATATGTCGGCTTCATCCTTACCACGTCTGCTGGAGATGAATCCGGAGCATGGCGGTAAAGTGCTGGACCAGTTAATTCAGATGTCACATATTGCGCAGCGACAGATGCGAGGACTCATTGCCCAACTTCGACCGGTGGAGCTGGAAGGGCGTGATCTCGCCGCGGCACTGGATAGCTGGTTTCCTGATTATTGCCGGCAGAATGGTCTTAAAGGTGTGAAAGAGCTGGAACTGGATGGCGGAATCTCGGATGCCATTGAGCACCAGCTGTTTCTTGTTATTCAGGAGGCTGTTGCCAATGTTGTGAAACATGCAGAGGCAGGGGTGGTCAGCCTGTCCATACGGGAGAGTGAACATCAGATCAGCATGAGCATCAGCGATGACGGTCAGGGATTTTTGCATCAAGCCGAGCGTCCAGGTTCATATGGGTTATCTACCATGCGTGAACGGGCCGAGAAGCTTGGGGGGCAAGTCCAGATTATATCGAAGCCAGGAGCGGGAACGACGGTACGGGTATTGATCCCGAAATTTCCTAATGTTTCTGAATGAATTAAGGGGGAGACGGAATGAGTGGGAAAGTAAACGTAATGATTGTGGATGACCATGACATGGTACGAATGGGCTTGAAAACGTATCTGATGCTGGAACCTACTTTTCATGTGATGGGAGAAGCAGGCCATGGGCAGGATGCGCTCGATCAGTTGCGCAAATTAAATGATAATGAAATGCCCGATTTGATCCTCATGGATCTGATGATGCCGATCATGAATGGCGCAGAAGCAACACAAGCTATCATGACTGAATTTCCAGGGATGAAGATCGTGATGCTCACCAGTTTCCTGGAGGATGATCTTGTTGTGCAAGCGATTGAAGCGGGTGCTGTAAGTTATGTGCTCAAGACAGTCTCTGCTGAAGAATTGATCTATGCTCTTCAAGGAGCTTACAGAGGCATGCCTGTTATGACAGGTGATGTGTCGCAGGCATTGACTCGGGGAATCAGGCAACGTACAGCGAGAGAGAGTGAGTCTGGCTTGACTGAACGGGAAAAGGAAGTGCTGTTGCTTATTGCAGAGGGGAAGACCAACAAAGACATTGGAGAAGAATTACATATCAGTATCAAAACCGTCAAAACACATGTGAGCAACCTGCTGATGAAATGTGAGATGGACGATCGAACCCAATTGGCAATCTATGCGCATCGTCAGGGTTGGGTGAAAACGAAAGGATAAAATCCCGTTATGACGGGAAAAACAATCTATTCTTCCGTGCTTTTATCTCCTTTTTAATTGTTTTTAAGGTACGGTTAAGGTTTAAAGTACAAAATAAGGACAGTTAAAGAATATCTCTTGGGAATAAGAGATTGGGAGGTAGAGAGGCATGGACGAACGCAATTATAGATCGAACCGTCAAGACGAGGAAAACGAAACCAAACAAACGGAGAATCGCAATTCTTCCGGAACGGACGAATCCTCCTATTATTATTCTTATGGACCTTTTCAGTCCGTGAATCAGGAAGATACAGCAAACCACATGGGAAGCAATAATCAACGTGAAGAAGGAAATGTAGAGATTACAAAACCTGATCCGGTGAGACCCGTACCTACTTACTACAATAATCAATCCTCCGAGCAAGCGACAAGATCAACAGGAGGCGGTGGAAACGGCTCAGGTAATGGTGGAGATCAAGGGAATGGCGGCAAAGGCAACTGGAACTATAATAACCGCAAGCCGCGTTCATCCGTAAGATCACTGTTGTTCTCTTTTATTGCCGGCATGCTGGTCATTACCGTTCTCATGTACACAGCCGATAGAACAAACATGTTCACACCGGAGACTGCACTTACGAACACGGAAAATCAAAGCTCGGGACAGGAAGCGTCCACAAACACAGGTGGAGGCAACAATGTGACAGCATCGTTACTGCCAACAGGCAAAGAAGATGTCTCTTCCGTAGTGACGAGTACAAGTCCAGCTGTTGTCAAAATCGAAACACTCGCGAAACAGTCCTCGCGTACAGGAATGGGTCAGGGTGGATCGAACACAAGTGATCCGTTGTACCAATACTTCTTCGGTAATGGGGGCGGAACGGAAGGCAATCAAGGTCAGAGTCAGCAACAACAGCAAGGCAGTAATCAATTAGTACCCCTAGGCATTGGTTCCGGGTTCATTTTTGACAAAGAAGGATATATCCTGACGAATCAACACGTAGTTCAGGGTGCGGACGTAATTCAGGTAACTTTGGAGAACAACAGTAAACCTTATGAAGCTAAACTTCTGGGAAGCAGCTTCGATCTGGATTTAGCTGTACTGAAAATTGAGAAAAACAGTGGTGACGATGCGTTCCCTGTAGCTCCACTGGGTGACTCCAACAGCACTCAAGTCGGTGAGTGGCTTGTAGCGATCGGTAACCCTGAAGGATTCGAACATACGGTTACAGCAGGTGTGCTGAGTGCCAAAGAACGTACAATCAGCATTCCAGATGAAGAAACAGGAAAAACACGTGAGTACAGCCATTTGCTGCAAACAGATGCTTCGATTAATCCGGGTAACTCTGGTGGTCCGTTGCTGAACCTGAATGGGGAAGTTATCGGAATGAACGTTGCAGTAAGCGCAGATGCACAAGGGATTGGCTTTGCGATCCCATCGAGCGTTATCTCTGAAGCCGTTAAATATCTCAAAGAGAACAAAGAAGTTCCCAAAGAGCCAGTACCATTTATCGGTGCATCTCTGATGGCTCTCACGCCTGAAGTTGCTAAACAAATGGGAACAGACATTACCGAAGGTTCTGTCGTAGCTAGCACGATCTTCCAATCACCGGCTTACCAAGCAGATCTTCGTGCATATGACATCATCACTGGTGCTAATGGTACGCCGTATGCCACAAGTCAGGATCTGATTGATTTTATCAAGAAACAGAAAATTGGCAGTGAAGTGACATTGAACGTGGTTCGTGACGGTAAGAAAATGGATCTGAAAATAAAAATCGGCAATAAAAATGATTTTGATACTTCACAAACAACAGATACCCAACAGCAACAACCATAAATATCGGGTAAGGATCGAAAGAGCGGAAGGGTTTGAGGGCCCTTCCGCTTTTTTTGCCCTGATAAAGCAGGGGTATAAAGGACCAGTGAAGAATTTGAGACGCCTACTTGAAGATGCAGATTGTGCTTCTGCCTGTTACAATGGGATAAAACGTTAGGATAAAGGAGAAAGACCATGCGCTCAACTATTTTGATTGTGGATGATGACGAAAAAATTGTATCCATGCTCCGCCGGGGCTTGGCTTTTGAAGGATATGAGGTACAGACTGCTTCCAACGGAGCCGAAGGCCTTAGTAAACTGATGGACAAGGAGCCGGACATTGTTGTGCTGGATGTGATGATGCCGCAGATTGACGGATTTGAGGTATGTCGCAGATTGAGAGAAGCAGGCAGCAAAGTGCCTGTGCTAATGCTGACTGCCAAGGACGAGGTACAGAGCCGGGTGACCGGACTGGACACGGGAGCCGATGACTACCTTGTAAAACCTTTTGCGTTGGAAGAATTATTGGCGCGTGTCCGGGCATTGCTGCGCCGCAAGTCAGATAGCGCAAGTACGCCGGACAACCGCTTAATGTATGAAGATATCATTTTGGACAATGACTCACGTGAAGTACTCCGAGATGGGCAACGTCTGGAACTGACTGCCAAGGAATTCGAGCTGCTCAATCTATTTATGCAAAATCCAAGACGGGTACTGTCCCGTGATCTGATTATGGATAAAATCTGGGGTTATGATTACAGCGGTGAGTCTAACGTGCTTGAAGTATACATCGCCATGCTCCGACAGAAGACCGAAGAATACGGTGGCAAACGTCTAATCCAGACCATCCGGGGAGCCGGTTATATTCTGAGAGGTGACTCCTGATATGTCCATCCGGTTAAGACTAACCGCATGGTATTCTGGCATTTTGGCGGCTGTGCTTATTTTTTGGGGCGTTGTAATCTATGCCTTTGTTTATTTTAACTCCTACCAGGAAGTCGAACAGCAATTGAAGGTGAAGAGTGCCCGGATTACGGAGCAAATTGGTGTTAACCCTCTTTCGCAGTCGTTGGATCTGGACCCATTTACAGAGAGCCAGCTTCAGGAGGCTCAAATCTATATTCAGCTCTGGGATTATCAGAGTCGTTCGGGCATAATTTCCGGCAATATGAAGAAATTACAGATTCAGTTTCCGGTATTGAAATCCAATGAAATTCTTGAAAAGCGTGGCATATCGAAGATCTATGTGGATGGCACACCGTTTCTGGTGAATCAGCTACCCCTTTCTCTTCAAGGTACCAATGAAGTACGTGGAATTCTTCAGGTAGGAGCCAATGTAAGTTCACAGGAGCGCCTGCTGGAAGCGTTGCTTAATATTTTGGTTTTTGGCTGGCTTGTAGCGATGGCCCTCGCTATTACCTCAGGTCTTGTTCTGGCCCGCAAGTCGATGCGTCCGCTCGTGAATGTCATTGATGCCGCAAATCAGATTCAATCAGGAGATGACCTAAGTGTACGTATTCAATATGCGGGGCCTAAGGATGAGATCGGGCGTCTGATCGAAACGGTTAATAATATGCTTGAGCGTACAGAATTGTCATTCCGCGGTTTGGAGGAGACGAATGCTGCCCAGCGCCGCTTTGTATCCGATGCATCGCATGAACTGCGTACACCGCTGACTACCATTCGGGGGAACGTGGACTTCCTGAAAAAGCTGTGGGATCAAGAGGCAACAGACCGACCGAATCTGGATGAAGAAACGGTCAGACAGATGTCCGTCGAGGCGTTGGAAGACATGGCCGATGAAGGAAAACGCATGAGCAGGCTGATCAGTGACATGTTGTCATTGGCGAGAGCGGATACAGGGCAAAAAATTGAACTGAATCCGATCCCGCTGCAGATATTGGTACAGGAAGTCGCGCGAAGATCGCAATTCCTGGATCACCATGCGGAGTGGCGTACAGGTGATCTGTCAATTCTCAATGGTATCTATGTGAACGGTAGCAAGGACTATCTGCAACAGATGCTGTTTATTTTTATCGAAAATGCGTTTAAATACACACCTGACGGCTCTGTAACGCTGGATGCCGTATTATACAAAGGTCAGGTGGGACTACGCATCAGCGATACCGGTATTGGGATGGATCGGGACGAAGTGCCTTTCATCTTTGATCGTTTCTATCGGGCAGATGAGTCTCGTGGGGCGACACCGGGCATAGGTCTGGGACTTTCCATTGCGAAGTGGATTATTGAGGAACACCACGGATCGGTTGAGGTTGTGACCAGACGTGGAGAAGGAACCACCTTTATTATCTGGTTGCCGGTTGTCTTTGCTCCGCCTATCGAATAAAGGTATAATAGACAGGACTGCAATTACATCGGCAATGTTGCCGAGAAAGAAAGCGGGTGGCAACCAAGTGGAAGTACTACGAATTTCGCCGCGAGGATATTGTTACGGCGTTGTGGATGCGATGGTGCTCGCGCGTCAAGCGGCACGCAATCTGGATTTACCACGACCTATTTATATATTGGGTATGATTGTGCATAACCAACATGTGACGGATTCCTTTGAAGATGAAGGTATTATTACATTGGATGGTCCGAACCGAATGGATATTTTGAGCCAAGTGGAGAGTGGCACGATTATTTTTACAGCTCATGGTGTATCTCCAGAAGTGCGTAAATTGGCAAGGGATAAAGGATTGACAACAGTGGATGCAACATGCCCTGATGTCACCAAGACACATGATCTCATTCGGGAGAAGACGGCAGAGGGTTATCAGATCATCTATATCGGCAAAAAGAATCACCCTGAACCAGAAGGTGCCGTTGGCGTTGCACCAGATCTCGTTCATCTGATCGAGAAGGAAGAAGAGATCGAAGCACTGAACATACCTCCAGGCAAAATCCTTATTACGAATCAGACCACGATGAGCCAGTGGGATATCAAACACATTATGAGCCGGCTGTTGGAGAAGTTCCCTGGCGCTGAGATTCATAATGAGATTTGTCTCGCAACTCAGGTGCGTCAGGAAGCTGTTGCTGAACAGGCAGGTCAAGCAGACCTGGTTATTGTAGTGGGTGATCCTCGCAGCAATAACTCCAACCGTCTGGCACAAGTGTCGGAGGAAATCGCGGGGGTTACGGCCTACCGTGTATCGGATGTCTCCGAGATTCAGCAAGAATGGCTGAAAGGTGTCAATAAGGTGGCGGTTACTTCGGGTGCATCAACACCTACACCGATTACGAAGGAAGTCATCCTTTACTTGGAGCAGTATGAGCATGACAAGCCGGAGACGTGGGAGATTAAGCGTACCGTGAACATGAGCAAATTGCTGCCCCCAGTTAGAGAAAAAACACGTACACCTTAGTGTGAAGGCAATGTAAGTCTACGTGTATGTGAATTGCAAACGAGATGTGAATAAGAAGAATCCTGTTATGCAGAACCGAATTTGGTGCCTGTGGAGCAGGGTTCTTTTTAATATAGGATAAAGAAGGTGTACCTTGACGCAACAGGAGATCTATGATATATTCACTTTAACGGATAAAAGCTTAAAAGCGAACAAGCGTTTAAGCGCGACAGAGTTTATATATTTAATCAGACGCACGTTAGAAACTGATTGTGCTCTCATACAAGGAAGGATGGGAATTACTATGATCGTTATTGCAGGCAAAGCCACACCGGAGGAACAGATTCAGGATATCGTAGCAGTTATTGAAAAAGAAGGGCTTCAGGTGCATATCTCTCGCGGAGAGGATCGTACTATTATTGGGTTGATTGGCAAAGTTGAACCTAAAATGCAAGAGCATCTTCGCCAAATGAAAGGTGTCGAGAATGTTGTGAAAATCTCGAAGTCCTACAAATTGGCAAGTCGTGACTTCCATCCGGAAGATACGGTGATCTCCATCAAAGGTGTGGATATTGGCGGAAAAGAACTTGTCGTCATGGGTGGACCATGTGCAGTTGAATCCGCTGCGCAGATTGATGAAATTGCGGGACTTGTAAAAGCTGCAGGTGGGCAAGTTTTACGTGGGGGTGCATTTAAGCCGCGTACAGGTCCTTACAGCTTCCAGGGAACGGGCGTAGAGGGATTGATCATGATGGCGGAGGCAGGTAAGAAACATGATCTCCTGACCATTACAGAAGTCATGACACCTGAGTATGTGGGTATTTGCGCCGAGTACGCAGATATTCTGCAAGTAGGTACACGTAACATGCAGAACTTTGACCTGCTGCGCAAATTGGGCGAGTGTGGTAAACCGGTATTGTTGAAACGTGGCTTCAGTGCAACATATGATGAGTTGTTGAATGCGGCTGAATACATTCTTGCGGGTGGTAATCCAAATGTCATGCTGTGTGAACGTGGTATTCGTACGTTTGAATCTTACACACGTAATACGCTTGACCTGTCAGCGATCCCTGTTCTGCAGTCTCTGAGCCATTTGCCGGTTATTTCTGACCCGAGCCATGGTACTGGACGACGTGAACTGGTGGAGCCGATGACAAAAGCTTCCGTTGCTGCGGGTGCTAATGGCCTGATCATTGAAATGCATACTGATCCGGATAACTCCATGACAGGAGATGGTGTGCAATCCTTGTTCCCTGATCAATTCGCGAACCTGTTGCAGGATCTGGAGAAATTGGCACCAATCGTGGGTAAATCATTCAGTACAGCTAAACAACCAGCAGCATTCTTCCCGGCACGTGTAGGCGTATAATAGAATTCATAGTCAAAGTCTGGAACATCATCCGGGCATCTCATCTGGTCTCGTTTATTGCGACGGAATCAGATAGATGCTCGGTTTTTTGCATATTTTGCAGCTTTGAACGTATTTATTAATCAATAGTGATAAGAAACATTTATGATGTGAAGTTTTTTCCATGATTTAGGATAAAAAGGGGTCGCTTTACCGCATTAAACCGGTTAAATGTATATAAATTGTGTTGTTATCTGAATTTACGTTATTTATAAAATGTGAGTATAGCTAACATACTCGCAAAAAATACCTTACATAAGTATTGACGATGTCAGGTTTTAAAATTTATAATGACGACAGAAAAAAAATCGAATTTAGACATTTTCTTAGTGGGGTTGTTTAATGTTCGGAATATTTGGGAGGACGAATACATGTCGGTTGAAAACGTATTGAAATCAATTCAAGAGAACAACATCGAGTGGGTAGATTTTCGTTTTGTAGATTTAGCTGGTCGTGCACATCACATTTCCTTGCCAGCTTCGGCTGTTGATGCAGACACGTTCGTAAATGGAGTAGCTTTTGACGGTTCTTCTATCCAAGGTTTCCGCGGAATTGAAGAGTCCGATATGGTTATGATGCCAGACCCTGAAGCGACTTATGTCGATCCGTTCACTGCACACCCTACATTAAATGTTATGTGTGATATCTTCACTCCAGACGGCGAGCGTTATGAGCGTGACCCACGTAGCATCGCTGTTAAAGCAGAAGCTTATTTGCAAGAAAGCGGTGTAGGTACAGCGGCATTCTTCGCACCTGAATCCGAGTTCTTCATCTTCGACGATGTACGTTATGAGAGCGGCACGAACAGCTCTTCCTACTACGTAGATTCCGAAGAAGCTTCATGGAACACGAACCGCAAAGAAGAAGGCGGAAACTTGGGCTTCAAAGTACGCACTAAAGGTGGATATGTTCCAGTAGCACCAGTCGATACACAACAAGATATTCGTAGCGAAATGTGTCGCCTTTTGGAAGAAGCGGGTCTGTCGATTGAGCGTCATCACCATGAAGTGGCGACAGCGGGTCAAGCCGAAATCAACTTCCGTTTTGATACACTGAAGAAAACAGCAGATAACCTGCTTGCATACAAATACATCGTGCACAACACTGCACGTCAATATGGTAAAGTAGCAACATTCATGCCAAAACCATTGTTCGGTGATAATGGTAGCGGAATGCACGTTCACCAATCCATCTTTGATGGTGATTCCCCATTGTTCTATGACAAAGCGGGATATGCTAACCTGAGTGAAATGGCTCTGCACTACATCGGAGGTATCCTGTACCATGCTCCGGCACTGATCGCTTTGACTAATCCTAGTACCAACTCGTTCAAACGTCTTGTACCTGGTTACGAAGCACCAGTTAACCTGGTTTACTCCAAAGGTAACCGTTCCGCAGCAGTTCGTATTCCGGTTGCAGCTGTGACACCAAAAGGTTGTCGTATCGAGTTCCGTACACCAGACTCCACAGCTAACCCATACTTGGCATTCTCCGCAATGTTGATGGCTGGTCTGGATGGAATCAAACGCAAAATCAACCCAACTGAACTTGGATATGGTCCGCTCGACAAAAACATCTATGACCTGTCTGATGCTGATAAAGAAAATATCCGCAGTGTGCCAGCTTCCCTCGAAGAAGCACTGGATGCATTGGCAGCGGATAACGAGTTCTTGACTGAAGGCGGCGTATTCACAAAAGAATTCATTGAAAACTATATCAACCTCAAGCGCGATGAAGCGAAAGCAGTAGCGATCCGCATTCATCCGCACGAGTACAGCCTTTACTTCGACTGCTAATCGGTCGGGGTCGGAACAGAACTTGTTCCAACTTAAAGCCTCCGGGACACACTCTCGGGGGCTTTTCCTTGAATTAAACAATGTAGTGCTTTAACTTTGCAGGGTGATAAAGGAATTTGATGGCCTGAATTGAACACTTCAGTGCATATTGCTCTTGAAGCAGATAGAGAATACTGATATCATTGCGATAATATTCACCTAATATGTCAGAGTTACGGATGGAAAGGGCGGGGGATTTTGTGACAAAAAGAGCGTATAACTTTAATGCAGGACCTGCGGCGCTGCCACTAGAGGTACTGGAGCGTGCACAGGCGGAATTTGTAGATTTTCGTAATACAGGCATGTCGATTATGGAGATGTCCCACCGTGGAGCGGTGTACGAGTCTGTACATAATGAAGCTCAGGAGCGCTTGTTGTCGCTTCTAGGCAATCCAAAAGGATACAAGGTTCTCTTCTTGCAGGGCGGTGCAAGCACTCAATTCGCGATGCTGCCAATGAACCTGCTTGGAGCAGGACAGACTGCAAGTTACGTGATGACCGGCAGCTGGGCCAAGAAGGCTCTGTCTGAGGCGAAGTTGATCGGTGAGACGCATGTTGCTGCATCTTCGGAAGCAGAGAAGTTCATGAAACTGCCGGATGTTTCGAATCTGAGTTTGCCGGAACGTACGGCTTATGTGCATCTCACTTCCAACGAAACGATCGAAGGCACGCAATTCAAGTCATTCCCGGATACCGGTTCAGTACCTCTGATTGCGGATATGTCGAGTGATATTTTCTGTAAACCATTCGATCTCAATCAGTTCGGTATGATCTATGCAGGTGCACAGAAGAACCTGGGACCATCGGGAATTACGGTTGTGATTGCTCGTGAGGAACTGGTGAGTGAATCGCCTAAAACGATTCCAACCATGCTTCGTTACAGTACGCATGTAGACAACAACTCCCTATACAATACGCCGCCATCCTTCTCGGTATATATGGTAAATGAAGTATTGAAATGGATTGAAGAACAGGGCGGATTAACTGGTATTGAGCAAAAAAATACGAAAAAAGCTGAATTGCTTTACAACGCAATTGATGCTTCCGGTGATTTCTACCGTGGTTGTGTGGAACCGGAAGATCGTTCCCTGATGAATGTAACCTTCCGTCTTGCTTCGGAGGAACTGGAGAAGAAGTTCATCAAGGCATCGGAGGAAGAAGGATTCGTAGGTCTGAAGGGACATCGCAGTGTGGGTGGTCTACGTGCCTCCATTTACAATGCGGCTCCTTATGAAAGTGTTAAGGCACTGACAGACTTCATGAGCCACTTCCAGAAGACAAATGGATAATTAATATAGGTACGGTGTTATGGACCTTCGTGTCTAATCCTGTGCCTTACCAGAGCCTTCCACATTGACGTGTGGAGGGCTTTTCTTTAAGATTAGAGGGTTGTCATCAACACGAATTGAAAAGGAGATTGAACACATATGGCTTTACACATTGTTCTGGTTGAACCAGAAATTCCGGCGAACACAGGAAATATTTCACGTACTTGTGCGGCCACCGGAACCCATCTGCATCTCGTGCGTCCACTTGGATTTCGAACAGATGATGCTACATTGAAACGGGCAGGGCTGGACTACTGGCATGCCGTTCATATTGAATACCACGACTCATTTGCAGAGGTTCAGGAAAAATATCCGGAAGGTCGCTTCTTCTACGCAACTACGAAGGCAAAGAACCGATACAGTGACTTTAATTTTCAAGATGAGGATTTCCTCGTTTTCGGTAAAGAGACCAAAGGCCTCCCACCTGAATTAATTGCTGCAAATCCCGATACATGCATGAAAATGCCAATGACTGGTGATGTTAGATCCTTAAATCTCTCCAATTCGGCAGCAATTATTGTATATGAAGCGTTGCGTCAGCTCAATTTTCCGGGGTTAGAAGGATAAATTCCGGTTATAAATAACGGCTAGAATTCGGTAAAAAAACATTTTTCAAAAAAAAGGACAAAAAATGTTTATTTCCAGCAGGATTCGACAAAATCTTGGCGAATCTATAAACATAGTACAAATGTACCTAGAAATTTAGAGTAAGATAGGAGAGGTGTGCCGTAGCTATGAAGCCAGCTGGAGTAGTTCGCAAAGTTGACCAATTAGGTAGGATCGTATTGCCTAAATCTTTGCGTAAAAGGTATCAAATGAATGAGGGAGATCCTGTAGAGATCTTAGTACAAGGGGACCATATTATCCTGGAGAGATATCGTCCAAAATGTATTTTCTGCGGATCCATCGAGGAAGTCAACGAGTTCAAAGAGCGTTACATATGCGCACAATGTTTAGATGAAATGACTCAGCTTCCACAGCACGGGTAAGAAGTAACGCCATGGGGTTTATTAACCCCGTGGCGTTTTTTTGTTTACAGTATTCAGTGCATGGTTCAGTTCCGCGGAAATATAAGAAGAATATAATATTTAACGCTGGTTGCATATAGGTAAAATCTCATCCCACACGGCATTCAGGATGCCTTGCATGTTTTCTTCCTCGCTGTTAATACATATGACAGCTTCCTTCGAGGGAAGGATGATACATAACTGACCATAGGCTCCATCGGCGCGGTAAGCCTCATGGGAACACATCCAGAACTGATATCCGTAACCTTTTCCCCAATCACCATCTCCAGTCGTTTCGATCTGCCGGGACGTAGCTTGTCTGATCCAATTCGCAGGTATAAGCTGTGTGCCTTCCCAAAGGCCCTCCTGGAGCAGTAACTGTCCAAATCGACTCAGTTCCTCATTGCTTATCCAAAGTCCTGCACAGCCGAGAGTTACCCCCAGTGGAGAGGTTTCCCACTCTACATCATGAATGCCCAGAGGCTCAAATAATCGCGGAGTCAGGTAATCTTTCACGGTTTGGCCGGTGGCTGCCTGAAACATGGCTGAGATCATAAACGTATCCCCGCTGCTGTATGTAAATTGTTCTCCGGGCATCCGATCCAGAGGGAGAGACATATAATGTTTCGCCCAATCTTTCTCGGTCAAAGAAGCTCGTTCATCAGCCCAAAGAGGCGGCGAATCATGACCAGAAGACATTCGGAGCAGGTCACGTAACTTCAATTCCCGTGGAGATGGGAGCTTGTAATGTGCACTCGATACATGATTATAGGTGAAATAATCACCAAGTGTGGCATCCAGATGTAACAGACCTTCTTCAAGCGCGAGACCAACAGCCATGCATGTGAAGGATTTACTTATGGAATGTTGTACACGGCGCTGATCCCTATCCCTGTCCCAATAGGCAAGCAGATGCCCTTTTTGTAATATGCGAACGGAGAACACGTTCAATTGTTGCTCAGTAATGGTATGAATGAAATCTTTGAGTTGCTCAGACATATTAACCTCCCTAATATCAGGTGAAACCTGAGTAAAATCGGTTGGTGAAACGTTTCCGTAATTCGAATGCAAAATCAGAACTCATGTTAGTATAAACCTGGTTTGGTGTCAATTAAAGTTGTGATAACACTGACTAAAATTTCATTTTTTCGTAATAATAGTGTCTTTCGGCGCAAATTTAGACGTGAAAAAGCATTTTTTCGAGAAAATAACGCGAAATTTGTAAAAAGGTTATTGACAGGATTTACTCATCGGGCTTATGATTTATTCGAAACGATTCGAAGAAATCGCTTCCACCTTAAAAGTGTTGTAATGAAGACCAAGTGAATCAACGTTGGCTATGTTTTGAAACGATTCGAGAAAATCGTTTCGATAATCCATCGTAATACAAGGGAATCTACAACAGCCTGCAAAACAACGCCAGAGCAACGAATGAGTAAAGACAGCAGGCGATGATGAGAGGGGTTACATTATGGCACATATAACGATCGAAACTGGATCGCCAACCTTATGCATGAATACCAGCATACATGTTGTGTCCAGTGACTCCGGAGAGACTTCAGGCGGTACACTATATCTGTTGCACGGAGCAGGCGATAATGCGAGTACCTGGCAACGATTAACCACAATTGAGATGTATGCAGCGCAATATGGTTGCACCATCATTATGCCGGAAGCGAATCGAAGCTATTACAACGATATGGAATACGGCCTGAATTACTTCCACTACATCACTCAGGAGTTACCTGAAGTATGCGAGCGTCTACTCAATCTGAATCCTGATCCGGAGAAAACGTACGTCGGCGGTTTATCCATGGGCGGATATGGTGCACTGAAATGTGGACTAACTTATCCAGAGAAGTATCGCAAAATAGTGTCTCTATCCGGGGTGACGGATATTCAGACACGGCTACATGATCCCCATATGCCAGCGACCATGATCAAGGAAATGAAAGCGGTTTTTGGAGAACGTTTACAGGTAAAAGCCGATCAGGATATTTACGCACTGTCGGCCAAGCTGCTGGAACAGGGTGTTCCTTTACCGGATATCCTCAGTTGCTGTGGCGATCGTGACCCCTTCGTAGAGATGAATCGTGATTTCGCGAAATACATGCAGGGGACCGCTTTTGATTTTCGGTATGTGGAGACGCCGGGGGCTCATGAATGGAGATTTTGGGAGCACCACCTGAGAACGATGTTTGATTTTCTGTACAACGACAAGACCAAAGTAGAGTGAGGAGATGCAATGTGAAACCTGCAGCCGAAGGACCTAGCAAAAAGCTGAAGGGAAACGTGAAGGGCAATTCGCTCTGGACTGAAATCTGGAAGCACCGTATGACATACACCCTGCTTATTCCGGGGCTTGTCTGGCTAATCCTGTTTGCCTACATGCCGATGGGTGGCCTGTCTCTGGCATTCAAAGATTACAAGGCCAACCTGGGCATCTGGGGAAGTCCATGGAGCGGATTCGAGAACTTCAAATATGTTTTCCGTGATCCAACCTTTATTGATGCGGTATGGCGTACGCTGTACATCAATATTCTGAAACTGATTATTCAATTCCCGTTCCCGATCATTCTGGCGTTGTTGCTGAATGAATTGCGGATGCGCAGAGGGAAAAAATTGTTCCAAACCGTTCTTACGTTCCCTCATTTTCTGTCCTGGATCATCGTATCCGGCGTAGTCATCAATGTGCTGGCATATGACGGACTGGTAAACAGCGCGCTCGGATTACTCGGATTGCCAACGATTAATTTCCTTGGATCCGAATCTAACTTTGTACCGATGTTGCTGTTAACTGATATTTGGAAATCAAGTGGATGGGGCGCAATTATATTCTTGGCTGCCATTTCCGGTATTGACCAGGATCAGTATGAATCAGCACAGATCGACGGGGCTTCCCGTATGCAACAGATGTTCAAAATTACTTTACCGAACATCCTTCCAACCATCACAATCATGTTTATTCTTTCGGTTGGTGGATTGATGTCTTCCGGGTTTGACCAGATCTTCAACTTGGCAAATGCCGCTACCAAAAATGTATCCGAAGTACTCGATGTATATATCTATCGGATTACGTTCCAGTCATCAACCGATTTCTCATTCTCGACAGCGGTCAGCTTGTTCCGTTCCCTGGTGAATATGGCCTTGCTGCTTCTTGCTGACAGATTTGCCAAGTGGCTTGGCGGAGACGGTTTGTTCCGATAAGAGAGGAGGATAAATGAGATGAGCAAGAAAGCTAACAAAAAACCGAGAATTGGTACTGAAAAAATGACACTTCTCGATTACATTATTTTCGCCGTATTACTCGTGCTTGCCCTGATGATCCTGATTCCGTTCTGGAATGTCATCATGATCTCGTTTGCAACACAGAAAGAATATGCTGACAATCCATTTTTGATGTTCCCTAAACAATGGACATTGGATTCCTACAAGGCGTTGTTCGCTGACGGAACGATTCTGTCGGGATACAAAAATACCATTATATTGCTAGTCATCGGCTTGCCGCTCAGCTTGTTCCTGACAACAAGCATGGCATATGGCCTTAGTCGCAACAAATTCCCGTTTAAGAAATTTATCTTTTTCCTGGTACTGTTCACCATGATCTTTAATGGTGGTATCGTACCGCTGTACCTGATCATGAAATCACTTCATCTTACAGGTACGCTCTGGTCCGTTATCCTGGCGGGAAGCTTCAGTGCTTTTAACATGATTCTGATGATGAACTACTTCTACACCTTGCCTGAATCACTGATGGAATCGGCGAGACTGGATGGAGCAGGAGAGTGGAGAATTCTGTTCTCTGTCGTTCTTCCGCTGGCTACACCAATTATGGCTACAATCACGTTGTTCTACGGTGTGGCTTACTGGAACAGTTGGTACGATGCGATGATATTCCTTCGAAAAGCGGATCAGTTACCGCTCCAGAATGTACTGCGAAACATTATCGTGACATCTACGACGAATGCATCCAATGCATCCAGTGTGGATGCTGCCCAGGCGAGCAACTTCTCCATGGGTATGAAGATGGCAGCTGTATTTGTCACCATGGTACCAATTATGTGTTTCTTCCCAATGCTGCAAAAACACTTTGCCAAAGGGGTATTAACAGGGGCAATCAAGACCTGATTATACGTATAGGATTTTGCAATAAAATCTGACTAAAAAACATGGGGGTAAAACATGAAAACGAACAAAAAGTTGTCAGTAAGAGCTCTCTTTGCCATCACGCTTAGTGTAGTTATGCTGATGGTGACCGCTTGTTCCAGCCAAGGAGCTTCAGGTGGTAACGAAAAAGATGCAGAGGGAAATTACAAAGATAACCTGACCATCTCTGTAGCTAACCTGACAGAAATCAAAAACGGAAACCTGGATAATGACTTCCACAAGTTCTGGACAGACAAATTCAATGTAACATGGGACTACAACTATATCGATTGGGATTCATGGGGCGAGAAGCTTCGTCTGTGGATTAACTCTGGCGACTTGCCGGATGTAGCGGTATGGAACTATGTACATGGCGATGCCATTAACAGCATTGAACAAGGTTTGTTCTACAAATTCCCGGATGACTGGAAAGAACGCTGGCCTAACGTTGCAGCAGCTTACAATTTGACGGGTCTTGGAGACAAGCTGGAAGAATTGACAGGTGGAACATACGTCCTGCCTAGACCAATCTATTTCGAGAACAAACCAGCTGACCCACTAACGAACCAAATTGGTGTCATTGCGCTTCGTAAAGACTGGGCTGAAGCAGTTGGTTTTGAACTGAAAGATGCTTATACAACAACGGAATTGAATGAATATGCTGCGCTGGTGAAAGAAAAAGATCCAGGCAAAGTGGGTAACAAACTTGTACCTCTGTCCTACAATGCTGCTGACGCTATGACAAACATGATTATGCCTAACAGTGTACATGCCATGACCGACACACCGTTCTACAAAGGTGAAGATGGCAAGTTCCACTGGGGACCAGCAGATCCTGAAACGCTGACAGGACTTAAATTGATGCAAAAAGCGTATAAAGATGGATTGCTCAATCCTGAATTCTACACATGGAAGAACAATGAAGGTCAAAACAACTTCAAAGTAACTGGTACAGCTGCAGTAACAAGTCTGGGCGGACTGGCTTCGTACAGACAAGGTCTGGATTCCGATATGAGAAAAAATCTGGGTGTAGATAGTGATGAACTGGTACACACAGCGATCGTAGTGGGCGATGACGGGAAATACCGTAACATGGAGCAAGCCAACTTCTGGTCGGCATTGATCTTCAATCCGGACATCAGTGACGAGAAATTCGAACGGATCATGGATCTGATCGACTACTCCGCAACCAAAGAAGGACAGTTGCTCATCAACATGGGCTTTGAAGGAACGGATTGGAAATATGATGAGAACCAAGAACTCGTTAGCTTGTTGCCAGAAGGAACGGTATTGGAAGATAAATACCCGGCACGTTTCGAAGGTCTGTATCTGCTCGGTGATGACTTCAGCGTTGTAAACCCAGCAATCAAAAAGGATTACCGTGACAGAGCCGTGAAATTGTTCCAAGAAAAAGCAAAACTCGGTACAGAAGGCAACTCGCTTGCAACATACGATTGGGATGTCAACCTGTACGATTCCAAAGCGAAGAGTCAGGCTTCATTCGATTACCAGAACGAATATGCCAACCTGATCCTCAAAAACGGAGATCTGGAGGCAAACTGGAAAGAATGGGTGAACAGTAAAATGTCCCTGGTTCAACCTTATCTGGATGAGCTAAACGAGAAATTCTAGTAATCGTTCAGTCATTAATTTTGAACCCGGTGCGCGGTCTCTCCCCGAACGCAGCCGGGTTCTTTATTTCAACAACTTGTAGTGGAGGATACATGGATGAATAACGAGCAGTTGCTAGACCTGGTAAAACAGATGACGTTGGAGGAAAAAACAGCTCAGCTTCTTCAGCTGACTGCCAACTTTTATGAAGGAACGAATGTCGAAGGTCAGATCACAGGGCCGATGGAAGAGATGGGAATTACGGAGCAGTCTGTGGATGCCAGTGGGTCCATTCTGGGGCTGTCCGGTGCGCAGGCCATCATTGATGTACAGCAAGCTTATATGAAAAAAAGCCGTCTGGGCATTCCGCTCTTGTTCATGGCTGACGTCGTTCATGGATTCAAAACCATTTTCCCGATTCCACTGGCGATCGGTTGCTCATGGGATACAGAACTGGCTGAGAAAAGTGCTGAAATTGCAGCTCGTGAATCAGCTGTGTCTGGTCTGCATGTAACTTTTGCACCTATGGTGGATCTGGTTCGTGACCCGCGCTGGGGCCGTGTGATGGAAACGACAGGAGAAGATCCCTATTTGAACAGCTTGTTCGCGGCTGCATTTGTACGTGGATATCAGGGCGATAGCCTGAAAGATGAGCCAGATCGTCTTGCAGCATGTGTTAAACACTTTGCGGCGTATGGAGCGGCTGAGGGTGGTCGGGATTACAATACGGTGGACATGTCCGAGCGTAACCTGCGTGAGTACTATTTGCCAGCGTACAAAGCTGCATTGGATGTGGGTGTAGAAATGGTCATGACTTCGTTCAATACGGTTGACGGTATTCCGGCAAGTGGCAATGAGAAGTTAATGCGCGGCATTTTGCGTGACGAGTGGGGCTTCGATGGCGTGCTGATCTCGGATTGGGCTTCCATTCGCGAGATGATTGCGCATGGCGCTGCGGAAGATGATCGTGAAGCGGCATACCGTGCCATTCGCGCAGGCGTAGATATGGAGATGATGACACCTTGTTATGTACATCATTTGCCTGAGCTGATTGAGAGCGGTGAAGTGGAAGAGAAGCTCATTGATGAAGCCGTTCTGCGAATACTGCAACTGAAAGAGAAGCTGGGATTGTTCGACAATCCGCTACGTGCAGCTGATCCGGTTCGTGAACGTGAGATTGTGTTCTCCAAAGAGCACCGTCAGGTATCATATGAACTGGCAACCAAATCGGCTGTCCTGTTGAAAAATGATAACAGCGTGCTTCCGCTTCAACCTGACGCTAACGTAGCCCTTATTGGTCCTTTTGCACAGAGTCCTGATATTCTGGGCTGGTGGTCCTGTGAAGGCGTTAAGGAAGATGCAGTCAAGCTTGGAACAGCTCTGCAAGAACGCTTTACGGGTGGGAAAGTTAAGTTTGCTCAAGGTAGTGATGTTCATACGATTACAGCTGAGCAGATTGCGGAAGCCCTTCAAGTGGCAAGCAAAGCGGATCTGATTGTCCTTGCTCTGGGTGAAGACTCGGAGATGAGTGGAGAAGGTGGATCGCGCACGGATATTCGTCTGCCAGCAGCCCAATTGGAATTGGTTAAACAGCTCAAAGCAGCGGGAAAACCTATTGCCAGCGTTATTTTCAACGGGCGTCCATTGGATCTGCATGGTGTAATCGATGAATCGGATGCCGTTCTTGAAGCCTGGTTCCCAGGCAGTGAAGGCGGAGCAGCGATCGCAGATGTTCTGACAGGTGTAGTGAATCCATCTGCACGTCTGACGATGTCCTTCCCACAATCCGTAGGTCAGATTCCGGTCTATTACAACCATTTCAATACAGGTCGTCCGCTGAACCCGGAGAAGACGGAAGAACGTTATGTCTCCAAATACATGGACAGCCCGAATGAACCTCTGCTTCCGTTCGGTTATGGTCTCTCATACACTTCTTTCTCTTATGGTGATCTTGAAGTGTCAAGTAACGAGATGACTGCCGAAGAGTCCTTGAGCATCCAAGTACGGGTAACGAACACGGGTGAGCGCGCAGGTGTGGAGACCGTCCAGTTGTACATTCGGGATGTAACGGGTGAAGTCGTTCGTCCTATGCGTGAACTGAAAGGATATGTGAAGCTTGCACTGGCGCCAGGCGAGAGTGGTATAGCTACGTTTACTTTAAATGAAGAACAGCTTCGCTATCACCATTCCGATTTAAGCCATCGCAGTGATCGAGGTGAGTTCCATATTCTTGTGGGTGCAAACAGTCGGGACACGCAGAAGAAATCATTCAGACTCGTGTAATTCGGTGAATGGAAATAGTAATGTGTCAGGCCTTTCCTTATGGAAGGCCTGATGAACATAACAGGGGAGCGAAGAATGTGGTCAGTATCAAGGATATCGCCAAACAGGCGGGAGTTTCCATCTCTACGGTGTCATATGCGCTAAATGGTAGCAACAAAGTGACCGATGAGACGAGTTCCAAAATTTTGGCCATTGCCAAAGAGCTGAACTATGTTCCAAATGCCGCTGCAAGAACACTGAAGAAGAGAGAATCCAAAATTCTGGGTGTATTCTTGACCGATTTTAGAGGAGATGTGTATGGAGACTTGCTGAGTGGCATGAAAGCTGTATGCAATGCTCAAGGCTATGACCTGATCGTGTGCAGTGGTAAACAATCCCATCGCATGCTTCCAGAGAGGATGATTGATGGTGCAATCATTCTGGATCATACGTTTGCAAGTGAGGAACTGATGCAATACGCCGATCGGGGCCACAAAATCGTTGTATTGGACCGTGAGATGGATCATCCCAACATTAATCAGGTTCTGCTGGATAATAAAGCCGGGGCGACACTTGCGATGGAACATCTTATTGAGCAGGGGCATAAGAAAATCTACGTGGTGACAGGACCGGAAGGTTCATTTGACTCTGTGCAGCGATTAAAGGCTGTGAGGCAGGTTGCGGAACGTGAAGCGGATGTGGAATGGATTGAGATCACGGGAGATTTTGAAAAGAGTGGTGGAGAACAAGCCGCAGATCAGATTGTGCTGGAGTATGATGGGCCCACAGCAGTATTCTGCCTCAATGATGAGATGGCTATTGGCTTGTGTGATCGTCTGGCAGAAAGTGCACTTGGCGTTGGTCAGGAGGTCGATGTCATCGGATTCGACAATATTGAATTGAGCAAGTACGTCCAGCCGAGATTGGCAAGCATTGATTATTCCAAACGCAAGTGGGGATCACTCGCCGCTGAACAATTGATCAAAATAATTGCTGGAGAACCCGTCGATCATGAACGAATCTATGTGACATTAGTTGAGGGTGGGTCAGTGAGTGGACCTATGCCTTCTGATGCTGTTATATCCATGCAGAATGAACGGGCGGTAAGCTATTGATCCCGAATATGCGTATCCTGACTGGATTGATGCGTGGAACAAACGGCACAGCAAGAGGCAAGGCTTAGAAGAATCGAATCATTCTTTTAAGCCTTGCCTCTTGTTATTTCAAGGATGAAGCAATAGAAAAAGCCTCTCCGGAGAGAGGCTTGGCCTTTTACAAGCCTTTTGTCTTGTCATTGTTGTAGGATGAAGTGAGAATGCCTGTAATGAAGAGAGTCAATACAATTGCAATAATCCAGAATGTCAGTGAAAATGACATACCCTTCGCACCTCCTGCACAAGCTCATTTTCTTCTATTATAACCATTATAGGTAGAAAAGAAATGCTTCACCCTATTATTTGTAAAATAAAAAGTGCGTGGGCACTGGTCTTAGGCTGCCATCCGACGGGTTATTTACAACCCGATTATTCAGAATAAGCGAGGAAGATCCGCCGCCATCCAGATTATAGGCGTCGATAACCCCAAGCTTGTACAGCCGTCCTTGCAACTCTTCTAGGGTAGCACCGGAACTTCCGCCTTCATTATATCCATCAACTACAATGATCAATAATTGATCATCTTTATAATTGCCAATGACCGTACGTGGTGCTCGTTTGGGTGATACTTTCCATTTATCAGGAATTGTGGTTTTACGCCCATTCTGTAACAGCACCGGAACAAACGTAGCCCCAAACTGTGGCCGCAGGCGATCCAGTGAGTTTTTATCGAAGAACTTGCCTCCGACCAGCTTGCCGGCATCGTTAAGTCCTACAAAAAACAGATCTTTGAAACTGGCCTGAAAACCGTTCACGTATTTCCCATCCATAACCGTTGTGCTAAGTGGATAACGTTTGCCGCCACTGTCAGCAAATCCACCTGCGTTGATCCCGGCAATCGCGCCGTTACGCTTCACAGCCTGCATGGTTGTCTCAGAACGGCCAGGTTCACTGTCTAGAGCCATCTGCATAGCAGTGGGGTCTTTTAGCTTAATCTTCATGGCATAGCCCTTATAGGTGCCAGGATTCACTCTGTACAGTTCAATCGTTAGCCGGTCACTGTCTACCCGTTCAAATGGAACGCCAAGCTTGGATGTAATCCGTTTGTTGTAGATCGTTTCCGGACGATCCGCCTGAGCGGAAGCCTTCTGTACGAGTGTAGACATCGTACTTGTTGTTTTATTATAGAGCTGTGTCGTTCTTTTAATAGAAGAAGAAGTCTGGACAGCAGCCTCTTTTGCCCCGGCAAGCTCTTGGCTAATTGCTTGGGCCCGGGGTGTAATCGTATCCTCTGACAGTTCGGCAGAAATCAAACCTCCGGGTTCGAGCGGAGGACGAAGCAGCAGCAGGCATAATATCAATCCAACAAAAGGAGCGAGTGCAAGCATAAAAAAACGATTAACCTGTTTGACGGGTGTAATCATTTGAGCAGGTCCATCTTTTTCTGGAGTGTCTCCAGTTGTTTTTTGACTTCGCTCAGCTGGGTATAGAGTTTGTTGCTGTTATCCGTTTTGTCACTTGCATTATCCTTGGTGAAAGTCAGCAATTCATTGAAGGATTGAACTTGTCCCTGCAGGTCTTCTACTTCCTTAGATATCGTTGTTAGCTGATTTTCGTAGTCGGTTTTTAACGCTGTAATCTGCTGCTGATTATGGGCCTGAAGCTGGTTAATCATCTGTTGCTGGAGATGGTTACTATAATAGTAGGTTCCAACGACTCCCAGTGCAATGAGCACAATCCACATTACCAGAAACAGCTTGATTGAAGATCCGGCCTTGCCTTTGGCGCTCCGGGTGTGATGGATGTCAGAGGGCGGGGCAGATGGTTTCATATCATCACTCCTGGTCATTTATAGGTACAAAAATTTTTCCAGTCCTCATTCTATCATGCCCCTATTGATTACGCAAAAATGAAATTCTTTACTTAATAGAGTAAAAAGAGATTGCATCGGAAGGAAGTCCTAGGATACAATTTCTTATAGATGCAATAAGTAGGAACTTTGGGCAGGTTTTTCGACTTTTTTAGATAGAAATGCAGGAAATTTATACTATATTTTTACCTTTCCGGGGATGGGAAGATGGACGTCATGGTGTTTTTATAACAAAATACGGTGAAAATAGAGCTTTTTTATCGGCTGCATCCTGTGTTTTTCTATTTTTCGACATAATCCGACCTATGCTTCTTCTATACTCGGACTGTCGCATAGACGATGGCATCATCATGACAGAAGCTAGAAGCTATTTGTCCAATACATAACAGGGGGAACAACAATGAAAAAAGTATGGCAGGTGGTCATCGTAGATATCCACCCCACCAGCATGCTCGGTACAAAATTGATTTTGGAAGAGCAGCAAGATCTGACGGTACGTGGCATGACCTCGACCGGAACAGAAGGGCTCGATCTGGTGAATATGCACCAGCCTGATCTGATTCTGATGGATTATCGTCTTCCGGAGGGACCGGCCGATCAATATATTGCCCAGATGAAGAATCTGTCAGCTCACAGTCACATCATCATTCTGACGGATGAAGATAATGTGAAGCTGTTTCGTCATCTGATGAGTCTTGGTGCAAGCGGCATGTTATCCAAACAGGCTTCCCCTAGCCAGCTGATTCATCTGATCTCTGGGTTACGTGAGGGCCATGTGTCCATTCCATTGGCGTGGTTAAACAGTGCGGAGTGGGCGCAACCTGTGGAGTCTCCGACAGAATCACGTGTAATTGAATTAACAGAAACCGAAACTTTTATCATGGAAAGAATTGTTCAGGGTGTAACCTATGATAAAATAGCGAATGAGATCAACGTTAGCAGACGTTCCATTGATAATTACCTGCGTAAAATATACGTGAAGCTGGAAGTAAGCAGCAGAGCACAGGCCATTGAACGTTATGCCTTGCATGCAAGACAAGTGAAGACGGGATCCTGACGAATCGGGTTTGTTCTTCTTATTATCACAACTGGTCGGTATGCATCCGGTCATATTCGATGGCGAGCACGAATAGGTTGTAGGGCTGCGGACTGCGAGTACAGTTTCGGAATAGGGATGAAAGGGGAACGGATCGATGAAATATTTCTTTGCTTCCCGTACCAACAGGCTTTTGTCATCACCACTGAGGGATATACGTGAGATGTCTGGCAGAGATTATTTCATTTCTCTGGCAGAAGAATTGCCTGCGGAAGAGTTGTTTCCTTTCAAATTGTTGGAAGAAGCAGCGGTGTCTGTCTTTAGTTCAGGCCCCTCCGCATTGCAATATGGAGAGCCAGCAGGCTACACCCCCCTAAGAGAGTGGCTGAACAAGGACTGGAATGCACGCAAAGGCATACGAACGGTACCCGAGCAGATTCTGTTGACCACTGGTACCCAGCAGGCCATCGATCTCGTGATGCGTCTATTACTTGAGCCAGGAGATTCCGTACTGGTTGAACATCCCACATCTCCAGGCTGTCTTGAGGTTCTGGAAATGCAAGGAGCTAAGATTGTACCCGTAATGGGTGATCGGGATGGCATACTACCAGACCTTTTGGAGCATCACATGCAGCAGGTTAGACCGAAGCTGCTTTTTGCTGCACCCAGTTTCTCAAACCCGACAGGTGCTTTGTGGAGTATGGAGCGCCGGGAGGCTGTCCTTGAACTGTGCTCACGTTATGGTGTACTGCTAGTAGAAGATGATTCTTACGGTGAGCTTCATTTCGATGGCCTGGAGCCAACGGAATTCTATCGTAAATACCCTTCACTCTTTGCATTGGATACTGCAGATCAGGGTGGACATGTTCTATACATTGGTTCATTCAGCAAAACGGTAGCGCCCGCTCTTCGAACCGGATGGGCCGCGGGGCACCCGGCACTGATTCAGGCCATGGCCTCAGTTAAACGTATTGCCGATGGGCAGTCCAGCCCGATGAATCAGCGGCTGTTGTATCAATTGCTTGCCCAGTCCCCGTTTCGTTGGAGTGATCACCTGTCCATGTTGAATCGGGAGTATAAGACAAGACTCAAACTGATGCTTGAACTGTTGAAGAGACCAGGCTGGAAAGGGTGTCAATTCAACATTCCTGAGGGTGGGATGTATCTGTGGGTACAGTTGCCGGAAGGATTGGATAGTGGCGCTCTGCTTAAGGCTGCTCTGCCCAAAGGGGTATCTTTTCTGCCTGGATCGCTATGTTCTACAGGTGTACAGGATCAACGTTACATTCGATTAAATTTTAGCCATCCGGGTCGGGATGAACTGCTGCTCGGCATGAATCTGATCAGTGAAGCCATTTCCGAATTTACGGCTCGTAGCTAGAACAGATCCAAAATAGATTGTGGCAAAATTAAAATTGGTTCATGACCAAAGTGATTACG
This sequence comes from Paenibacillus sp. FSL R5-0519, assembly GCF_037974275.1. Lineage (NCBI taxonomy): Bacteria > Bacillati > Bacillota > Bacilli > Caryophanales > Paenibacillaceae > Paenibacillus > Paenibacillus sp. FSL R5-0519. The sequence continues at coordinate 4,596,693 of NZ_CP150234.1, read as the reverse complement.
TTATTGCATCCACTAACATTTTTATATATAATATGAATTAATGAGTTGTTGGTTTCTTTATATAAGCTACAATGGTGGCCAGTTCAGAAAGAGCACTCATATATTTTATCTAACGGGGGAAAATTCAACATGTCTAATATTTTATTCGTTAAAGCAAATGACCGTCCTGCAGATCAAGCAGTCAGCGTTAAATTGTACGATGCATTCTTGAGCGCATACAAAGAGTCCCACCCAGGTGACACAGTTACTGAGTTGGATCTCTACAATACAGAATTCCCATTCTATGGTAACACTGCAATCACAGGTACGTACAAAGCAGCTAACGGTTTTGAACTGACAGCTGACGAGCAAAAAGCAGCTTCACTTGCAGCACAGCTTCAAGATCAATTCTTGGCAGCTGACAAAGTTGTATTTGCATTCCCGCTCTGGAACTTCACTGTTCCTGCACCATTGGTAAACTACATTGCTTACCTGAGCCAAGCTGGTAAAACATTCAAATACACTGCTGAAGGTCCTGTAGGACTTGCTGGCGACAAAAAAGTAGCTTTGCTTAACGCACGTGGTGGAGTGTACTCCGAAGGTCCAATGGCAGCTGCTGAAATGTCCCTGAACTTCCTGAAAACAGTTCTCGGCTTGTGGGGTATTCAAAGCCCTGAAGTGGTTATTGTTGAAGGACATAACGCTTCTGCAGATCGTGCTGAAGAGATTGTTACTGCCGGTCTGAAACTGGCTTCCGAAGTAGCAGCAAGCTTCTAATAACGATCTTCTATATGTAACACATAGAAACACCTGTTGTCTCCTCTGGAGATTACAGGTGTTTTTGCATTCTCATTTTCATATCACGTACTTGGAATGTTTCCATATCAGTTATGGCCTGTATTTTTCAAGTATTGCTCCGCGGTTTCAGCGATATGTGCAAGGTCGCCCTTATGTTCACCAGATACGGAATACGTTACATCAAGTTCATTAATGGTTCGTTCAATCATATCATTATCCTCAAGCATGTGTGCATGCTCGGTTAACGCTTGTACTCCCTTAATCGTCAGAATATATTTCCCTCGGGAGAGGCGTTCAAACCAGCCATAATAATTCTTTTGCAGAATCGCCGCGGCAGAACCTACACCCGTCTGTCTGGCGAGTGTGGCGGGAGAGGATTCTCCGTGCGTTCGCAGAGCAGATGCGACTCGTAAGGCCTTCTCACGATATGCCGTGACCAGCTGTCTGCGTGTGCTGCCTCCCGTATTATAATCACCGCTGCGTTCGTCGAATTCCTTAAGCAGACGTTTCCGCCGAACACCACTTTTGCGAGCAACCTGATTGCGGCCAGTGAGGGGAGTCTGGGCAGAAGGCTCGCATAATACATCAATTAAGGGAGGTTTGGTTTTGTAAAATGTGACCGTCAGCAGCCCCAGACCAAGCTGTCTGCATAATGCAGTCAGTTCGCTCCAGCGTTGGTTCACGGCTCCACGTTTGCTGCGATTGCGCTCGACGGCCAAATACACGAACGGGCTAAGCTTCAAGCGCTGCATGCCTTGCAACAACAGGGAGAGATTAAATGTTTTTTTCATCTCGACAATCAGTGGTTCCTCCTGATCCGATCTGACCCCTACGAGGTCACAATGTCTAACTTCCGCCTTTACGTCGAAGCCACGCTGCTCGAAGAAAGCCTTCACAGGCGAATATAATTCGGTTTCGTATTGGACTGCCATCGTTCGTGCTCCTTTCCCGAAGTAGTCAGAGTTCTGACCGCATTGTCCGTTTTCCTGAATTAGAACCCTCATTATATCATATTCGTTCTTTTTTTTCTGAACGCACAAGATGTCTGATAGAACAGGGAAAAGCCGAAATTCGAATCCGTGGATTGAAAAAAAGAGGTCAACTTATCCGAATTGCCGCATAGGTATGTAATACACTTTTCACAACAAAACAAGATGTTTGGACAGAGGGTGGCGGGACTTCACAGGACCGCAAGATTGGTATTCAAGCAGGAGCCGCAATTCTATTGATTTCTTCATACCATTCGGAATGGTTGACAATCACACTAAAGGAGCCATGGGAGGTACCAAGCATGAATATTTTTGAACGCGTTGCGGAACATCGGGCAGAGAGTGACCGTTTGACATGGAACGGAACATTTGAAGATTATATTGAACTGCTGAGAGAGGACCCGACTCCGGCAATGACGGCTCACGCCAGAGTGTATGAAATGATTGAATCGTTTGGCGTTGAAGAAGTAGGTGGACATAAGCGGTACAAGTTTTTTGAGCAGGAGATCTTTGGATTGGATCGATCCATTGAAAAGCTGGTTGAAGAATACTTTCACTCAGCAGCACGCCGCCTGGATGTACGTAAGCGGATCTTGCTGCTTATGGGTCCCGTAAGTGGAGGTAAATCGACGCTGGTGACGTTGCTGAAGCGGGGGCTTGAACAGTTCTCGCGGACAAAAAAAGGTGCTATCTATGCTATTGATGGATGCCCGATGCATGAGGAGCCACTGCATCTGATTCCATTGGAACTTCGTCCAGAAGTGGAAAAGGAAATTGGAGTCCGTATTGAAGGGAACCTTTGCCCATCTTGCCAAATGAGACTCCGTACCGAATATGGCGGTGATATCAGCAAGGTGCCTGTGGAACGGGTCATTGTTTCCGAGGATAATCGGGTGGGGATAGGAACATTCAGTCCTTCCGATCCGAAATCGCAGGATATTGCCGATCTGACGGGTAGCATCGACTTCTCCACCATTACCGAGTTTGGTTCTGAATCCGATCCACGTGCCTATCGTTTTGATGGAGAGTTGAACAAGGCGAACCGCGGATTGATGGAGTTCCAAGAGATGTTAAAATGTGATGAGAAATTTCTGTGGAATCTGTTGTCGCTTACACAGGAGGGGAATTTCAAAGCAGGACGTTTCGCCTTAATCAGTGCAGATGAGATGATTGTGGCGCACACGAATGAATCGGAGTATAAGTCTTTTATCTCCAACAAGAAGAATGAGGCACTGCAATCCCGGATGATTGTCATGCCGATTCCATACAACCTGAAAGTATCCGAGGAAGAGAAAATCTATGCCAAGCTCATTCAGCAAAGTGACATGAAGCATGTTCATATTGCACCGCATGCATTGCGGACTGCAGCCATTTTTTCCATACTTACCCGCTTGAAGGAAACGAAGAAACAAGGCATGGATCTCGTAAAAAAAATGCGGATGTATGACGGTGAAGAAGTGGAAGGTTATAAAGAAGCCGATCTGCGAGAGATGCAAAATGAGTATCTGGATGAAGGGATGTCCGGCATTGATCCGCGGTATGTCATCAACCGGATCTCCAGTGCTTTGATCAAGCAAAATCTTCAGTGCATTAACGCGTTGGACATTCTGCGGGCCATCAAGGACGGTCTGGACCAACATGCTTCCATTACGAAAGAAGAGCGGGAGCGTTATCTGAATTTTATTGCTCTTGCACGCAAGGAGTATGACGAACTGGCCAAGAAGGAAGTGCAGAAAGCATTTGTGTACTCATTCGAGGAGTCGGCGAGAACATTATTCGAGAACTATCTGGACAACATTGAAGCATTCTGCAACTGGTCCAAAATTCGTGATCCACTCACGGATGAAGAAATGGACCCGGATGAGCGTTTGATGCGTTCCATCGAGGAGCAGATCGGAATCTCCGAGAATGCAAAGAAAGCGTTCAGGGAAGAGATTCTAATCCGAATCTCGGCGTACTCCCGTAAGGAGCGCAAATTCGAGTACAGCAGCCATGACCGTCTGCGTGAAGCGATTGAGAAGAAGTTGTTTACAGATCTGAAAGACATCGTCAAGATTACAACCTCCACCAAAACACCAGATGCAACCCAATTGAAACGAATGAATGAAGTGATCAAACGCTTAATTGAAGAACATGGATATACCGCAGCCAGCGCTAATGAACTGTTACGCTATGTGGGCAGTCTGCTTAATCGCTAATCGGCAACGAACCATTCCGGATCAGGCTTCTGATGTCTGCTGTGAGGCTCCTTCACAGCAGAGTCAGGGCCTTTTTAGTTCCATAAGCATCTTATTAATCTGAAATACTGACAAATAAGGTTAATTTTACGGTGAATTAGTTCTAAAGGTGTATGTAAGTTTGGGTATTTTAGTCTATAATCAATACATATATTTACAATTTAAAGTAATGGTGTTTATTAAGGAGCTGACTGAACCAGATATGAGCAGTATTTCCGCAACAAGACAGAAGCAACTTGATTACATGGGATTAACCGCAAGAGATCTGGCACTGCTTGCCGATCATCGGCCTGTTTTTAAAAAAGTCGTGAATGAAGTGGTGGATCATTTCTACAATCATGTGGGGAATTATCCTGATCTGGTAGATCTGATTGCCCGATTCTCTACAATTGATCGTCTAAAGGAAACACAGAAGATGTACTGGTTATCGATGACGGATGGAATCGTGGACGACGCATATATTGAACAACGTATTGCGATTGGGCTTGTGCATTCCCGTATTGGCCTGTCCGAAGATTATTATCTGGGTACCTATATGGTATACCTTGATATTGCAACGAGCATATTCCAGCAGGTTATCCCTGATTCCTGGCATCTTGTCATTCAGGCGCTCAGTAAAATGTTTAATCTGGATTCACAGCTTGTCCTTGAGGCATATGAGAAGAAAGAAAAAGAAAAGTTACATCAGCTTGCCGATGATCAACAACATACTTTGCAGGCGATCACGCAAATTACCCAAGAGCTTACAGGCATGATCAGTGAACTGAATGAAAATGCGCTGGCTATCTCGAATGTGGCCAAAGAAACAGCTGCTTCTCAGGATCAGGCTCAAGTTCTGCTCACGGAGTTGACCGGGGAGATCCAGCAGATTGGAAAAATGGGTGAACTCATTCGCGAGATATCGGATCAGAGTCATCTTGTCGGACTGAATGCAGCGATTGAGGCTGCTCACGCAGGAGAGTTCGGTCGTGGCTTCGAGGTCGTCGCCAGTGAGGTGCGCAAGCTTGCAGCCAGTTCCCGGGATGCCCAAGGCAAAATTCAGTCCAATCTGGAGCAGATTATGAAAAAACTGAGCAGTGTGCAGCAAGAGTCGGATCATACGTCTCGTGGAGCACGTAGCCAAGCTTCACGCTCGGCTGAACTGGCTGTATTTGCAACAACAATGGAGAAACTGTCTCTGGATTTGAAGAATCTGGAACAACAGGAATAGACGTTAAAAGCAATAGGAACCTTCCATACCGTTTCAGGCTGTTTTAAGCTATAATGGGTAGACAAACCTGCCGATGTTATGGAAAATGCAGCCGGAGACAGGGGATTTGAAAGAGGTTGAGGTGATCAGATGGCTTCTATCCATGATGTGGCCAAGGAAGCGGGAGTATCTGTTGCAACCGTTTCCAAAGTGATAAACGATTATCCTGATGTAAGTGAAAAAACACGCAAAAAAGTCAATATAGCCATCGAATTATTGAAATATCAACCGAATGTGGTCGCACGTGGACTTGTAAAACGCCGTTCATGGACGGTAGGTGTATTGTTGACGGTCCCATTTACAAACCCTTTTGTGTCGGAATTGCTGGAAGGGATTAAGACTGCGCTGGAGAACAGTGGTTATGATCTGGTCCGGTTGTCTACACGATTCGATGATCCGACGTACTCGTTCATCAAACATTGCCGCAGTCGTAATGTGGATGGGGTGGTGGTATTCGGGGAAGGCAGAGATAACGCGAGTATTCAGGAACTGGTGGATGCAGAGATCCCAACGATGTTTATCGATACGGACCTGTTGGGCAAACGCGCCGGTTACATTACTACGGATAACGCAAACGGCATCTCCATGAGTGTCAAACATCTGTATGAGCTCGGACACCGCAAGATTGCTTATATCTCAGGGACACTCGGACCTGCCGTAGCTAATCTGCGATTGGAAGGATATCGGGAAGGACTGCGAGAATGCGGCATTCCATATTCTACGATATATCTGGAAGTTTGCGATTACTCATTCGACGGAGGAAGCAAGGCTGCCCGGCGATTGCTGGCACTTCAGGATCAACCGACGGGGATTGTCTGCGCATCAGACATGTCTGCCTTTGGGGCAATTCATGAAATTGAAAAGCATGGACTGAGTGTGCCAGAAGATATTTCTGTTGTCGGATTTGACAACACATATTATGCTGAAGTATTCAAACCGGGACTGACCACGGTGAATCAGAATATCTATTCGATTGGCATTAAGTCCATAGAATATCTGATTGCCATGATTGAGAATCCGTCTTATTCTCCACCCGTTGTGACGGAACCTTCCAATTTGGTCATCCGTCAGACGACAGCACCTTTAAAAGTGTAAAGACGTTGACACGGAGCACAGCGAACAAGCTGTGCTTTTTGTCGTTCTATATTATGGTGAAGATTTTAGAATAAGTCCTATAGTTTAACGGGTAAACAAAGTTTGCTGGCAATCGTATAATGAAAGTGCTTACAATTTCTGTTGAATAATGTCTATCCAATCCTGCCCAACGAACTTGTGAAGGGCGGACGTATGACAGAACAGAGGTTACTCTTCACAAACAACCAAGGAGGAGATCGGATGCATTTGAGAAAATGGTGGAGCTTGTGCTTGTCGGCTGTATTGATCTTCAGTTTGTTCCCGAGTGTGGGAACAGGAGGGGCACGTGCTCAAGCGGCTGCTAACGTTAAGACGGGCGATGATGAAGTGCTGTTCGAGGCTAACTTTGAAGATGGTGCGTTGGGACAATGGCGTCCACGGGCGAGTGAAAAGCTTGATATCGTAGCGCAAGGTCACGACAGCACACGCAGTCTGAGAACCTCTTCCCGTACCGAAACGTTCCATGGACCCTTAATTGAAGTAATGGACCATGTACAGAAGGGCAGCACGGTTCATATTTCGTTTTGGGCCATGTACGATGAAGGACCTGACAGTCAGGTCATTAACGGTTCACTGGAGAAAGAGTACAATAACGACGCTTCAACTCGTGAATATGCTACATTTGCCTCTGCAACCCTGAATAAAGGACAATGGAAAAAAATCGAGGCGGATGTGGTGATTCCAGGGGAAAATAGTGGCATCACCGGATTCCGGATGTATGCAGAGACACCCTGGAAGACGTCAGCGGAAGTGACGCCGGCCGATACAATTACTTTTTATGTGGATGATGTTCTGATTACCGAAGCCGAAAAAATTGAAATTGAGCCGAACATTCCGAATCTCGTGGATGTTGTGGGACAACATTATGCAATGGGAGCGGCGATCGATCAATCTGCACTGGATGCGGAAGATCCGCATTCCCAGTTGTTGACGAAACATTTTAACAGTATTACAGCCGGAAACTTTATGAAAATGGATGCGATGCAACCAACAGAAGGGCAATTTGTCTGGTCAGAGGCAGATCGTCTGGTGAACTTTGCCGAAGCCAATGACATGGAGGTCAGAGGACATACGCTGTTATGGCATAGTCAGGTGCCGGACTGGTTCTTTACCGATCCGAATGATGCTTCCAAACCTGCCACGCGGGAACAGCTGCTTGCACGGATGAAAACTCATATTCAGACCATCGTGACTCGTTACAAAGGAAAGGTTCATACATGGGATGTCGTCAATGAAGTCATCTCAGACGGAGGCGGCTTGCGGAATGGGGCCAGTAATTCCAAGTGGAAAGATATTATTGGCGATGTGGACGGCGACGGAGATGACAGTGATTACATTGAGCTGGCTTTCCGTTATGCACGTGAGGCTGACCCCGATGCTGTACTGGTGATTAATGACTATGGAATGGAGGGCAATGGAAACAAGGTGAATGATATGGTGAAGCTTGTAGAGAAGCTTCTTGCCAAAGGAACACCGATTGATGCCGTTGGATTCCAGATGCATGTGTCGATGTACGGACCGGATGTTAAGCTCATTCGTGAGGCTTTTGAGAAAGTGATCGCTCTTGGTGTGAACGTACAGGTTACAGAGCTGGACGTTTCGATCTATTCAAGTAATTCTGAACTGGAGATGCCTGTCACAGATGAATTAATGTTGCAGCAAGCTTATCGTTATCGTGAGCTGTTTGATCTGTTTGACGACCTGGGAAAGCGTGGTGTCATGGACAGTGTTACGGTCTGGGGACTTGCGGATGATGGTACATGGCTTGATAATCATCCAGTCAAAGGACGTAAAGATGCACCATTGCTGTTTGATCGTAAATTGAAGGCAAAACCGGCCTATTGGGCACTGGTGGATGCTACGACTCTCCCGATATATCGTAATGAGTGGAAAGCACTTAAGGCCAGCCCTACTTTTCCAAATCACAAAGGACAGGAAGATGTTCTATGGGGTGCTGTGAAAGGGCTTGGAATTAATCATCTGGCAGATGGTGTATCCGCAGTTACGGGTGAGGCCCGTGTAATGTGGGATGCCAAAAAGGTGAATTTACGAGTGGAAGTGAAGGACACCACACGTCGCAAAGGGGATCAGGTGCAGGTTTTCCTCGCGGAAGAAGTAAAGAGTACAGGCGCTGCCACTTCTGAAGCTGATCTAACTGCCAAGAAGAAAAATCCGCCGTCTGCAAATGGTCAATATACGTTCAAACGGGAAGGCGGTAAAGGCAAGGATAAAAATGTTTACAACGTACAGGAGACCAAAACAGGTTATGTTGTATATGCATCCCTGCCGATGTCAGCTGCTTTACTTGCCGAAGGCCAGGTCTTGTCTTTAGATTTTCGGATTACGGATGAATATGCTGCGGGCAAGACAGCTACCATCGTCTGGAATGATATTTCCAATCAACAGCCTGATAAACCAGCCAACCGGGGGAAACTGAAGCTGGGTTCTGTCTTGAAACAAACGAAGGTTACGTATGGCAAACCTGTAATTGATGCGAAAAAGGATGACGTATGGAAAAAGGCTGCATCTATTAAAACGGATGTCTGGGTCATCGGAAACTCAGGTGCAACGGCGACTGCACAGCTGTTATGGGATGAAAAATACCTGTACGTATTGGCAGATGTGAAAGATCCTCTGCGAAGCAAATTAAGTTCTAATGCACATGAGCAGGATTCTATCGAGATTTTTATTGACCAGAACAAAGATCAGACAACGTTCTATCAGGAGGATGACGCTCAGTACCGGGTTAACTTTGATAATGAGGCTTCTTTTGGAGGAAATGCACGGAAAGAAAGCTTCAAATCAGCTACACGATTAACAAGCGGAGGGTATACCGTTGAAGTGGCAATCCCACTAGATAGCGTTCGTGCTGAAGGGAACCGATGGATTGGATTCGATCTTCAAGTTAATGATGATGGCGCGGGGGATGGCAAGCGAAGCAGTGTGTCCATCTGGAGTGATTCATCAGGTAATTCTTATCAGGATACTTCCGGTTTTGGCAGTCTGTTACTGACTCGCAAATAGAATATTAAGCTGTGTATCAGGATATGAGAATGTCAGCTATTAAACCTCGTTTTTCTGGAAATAAGTGTTGATTTTAAAGGCTGGGACGTTTAGACTATATACATTCAAATAAACGGGTTCCAATGTATGACAACGGCTTCAACTGAGTCTGTGGTCACGAGTCAAATGATGCGGAGGGAGTGCCTGTCATCCAGACAGCGCACTCGCTTCTTTTTTACATTTTTGCATACATATGAGGCATTTCCCGGTTGAAAGGACAGAGTGAGTGGAGCACCTACATGGTACGTACAACTTAGAACTTGTTATTTTATCCTATATTATTGCATCGTTAGCTTCGTACGCAGCCCTTGACCTTGCAGGCCGTGTAAGTCAGGCTAGCGGGATGGCGCGGAATGTATGGCTTACCTGCGGTGCAGTCTCGATGGGGCTGGGGATCTGGTCCATGCATTTCGTAGGTATGCTGGCTTTTGTTCTGCCTACGCAAGTCTCCTATTCCACCGGTAAGGTTGTTTTATCTGTTCTACTTGCTATTGTCGCATCGGGGGTAGCCTTGAACATTGCGGGAAGACAATCGGGCGGGATTAGCAAGCTCATGATTGCTGGAGTGCTTATGACAGTCGGAATCAGCTCAATGCATTATGTGGGAATGGCAGCGATGTCGACTCCGGTTACGTATGAACCTGGCAGAGTGATGTTATCCATTCTGATTGCAGCACTTGCTTCATTTGCGGCACTATGGCTCATGTTTTTCTTCCGATATCATCAATCTAGACATACCTGGGTTTACAAGATGGGCAGCGGTCTTATTATGGGTGTTGGAATCTCTGGCATGCACTATACTGGGATGTCAGCCGCACAGTTCCATCATTCACATGCCTCGATGGCAAGTTCAGGGATGCAGATTGAACCCGGTATTCTCGCCTACCTGATCGCATCGGGCACATTTATTGCACTAGGCTTGACGTTATTCGGCATATTTATCAACCAGCGTATGTCCCAGAAGGATCGACGGATCCATGAGAACGAGCAATGGTACCAGGCCTTGTATCATAATCATTCGGATGCGATCATTTCAGTAGACAAGGAAGGCATTGTCAAAGGCATTAATGCTACGGTAACAACAATCACCGGTTATCCTGAAACAAGGGTCATGAATCGTTCCATTGATGAGATTGTTCAGCAGATCGATATAGAATGGATCAGTGAATTCGATTCGATTGATTGGGATGATCATGGGATGGAGCAGATGCATTACATGGCCAAGATGAGAGACGTGCGGGGTGAACTTCTGGACCTTAGTATTGTTGTAGTCCCTGTTGTCATTGATGGTAATCATGTGGGAAGCCACATCCTGATCAAAGACATTACGGAGGAGAAGCAAGCTCAGGAGAATATTCGTCACCAGGCTCTGCATGATCCGCTGACGGGGCTGCCCAATCGGCGCAAGCTGGATGAAGTGCTGGCTTCTACAATTCAAGATTCAGAAGAAAAAGGACATTCGTTTGCTGTTATGGTGATGGATATAGACCGATTCAAGATGATAAATGACTCTTTGGGACACTCCGTTGGAGATGTATTTCTAAGAGAAGTCAGCAACCGGATTATGAAAGCCATAGAGGCTTCTGATCCCTTGGCTATGGAGAATGTCATGCTGGCCCGCATGGGCGGTGACGAGTTCACACTCGTTGTTACCCATGATCAAGCGACAGAAGTAAGAGTGGCAGAACTTGCAAAACAGATTGTTGAAGCCATTCAGTTACCCTACCGCTTGAAGGAAAATGACTTTTACGTGACCGCCAGCATTGGAATTGCGATGTATCCCGATCATGGAGTGGGCGTCGATGCTTTGCTGAAACATGCGGACTCCGCCATGTATGAAGTGAAGAAGAACGGCAAAAATGGCTTCCAATTTTACACGGCCCAACTGGATTCGGAACTTTATGAACGCATTGAGCTGGAGGGATACCTGCGTAAAGCGTTGGAACGCGATGAGATGGTTCTGTACTATCAACCGCAGATTCGTACCGAGGATAGTCGTATGATTGGTGTCGAGGCTCTTATACGTTGGAACCATCCACTCAAAGGGCTGCTTGCACCCAATGTGTTCATCCCGCTTGCAGAAGAGACAGGTATGATCTATGAGATTGGGAAATGGACGCTGCGCGAAGCGTGCAGGCAGATGAAGCTCTGGCATGCCAGCGGTGGGCCGCTCATTCCGGTATCGGTAAACTTGTCCAGCCAGCAGTTCCATCAATCCAACTTGGTAGAACAGGTCAAGAATGCACTCTTGGAGACAGGACTGGAGGCACGTTATCTGGAGCTGGAGATTACAGAGAGCATGATGATGGATGCAACGGTATCTACAGCAATTCTGAATGAACTTAATGCACTGGGTGTCAAAATCAGCTTGGATGATTTCGGTACGGGATACAGTTCCCTGAGTTATCTGAAGAATTTCCCGATTCACAAGCTTAAGATTGATCGTTCATTCGTGACGGACATTACAGAGAGTCACAGCGATCAGGCGATTGTGGCGACCATTATATCGATGGCACAGAATCTCAAGATGGAAGTGATTGCCGAAGGCATTGAGACGAAAGGTCAACTCGATATTCTGATGCAGAATGACTGCCGGGAGATTCAGGGATATTATTTCAGTCGTCCACTGCCGGCAAGTGAAGTGGAACATGACTTTTTTGTGCCGCTGCGATTGCAGGGGACTGGTTCACCAGCGTTACCTTCCTAATTTTTTGTATGCCAAGCGGCAAGTTCCCGTGTATGTCGGGAACTTGCCGCTTTTTTGTTTTTTTATGACAGCCAGTAAATACTGTTCAATTTATATAGTGTTGTGGAAATCCAGTAAATTAAATCGGAGTATGTCAGATGAACTCCCTCCAATTCTGATAGGTGTTATCTGGTCCCATCCAGACAATAGACAAATAGATTGAAACGACAAAGCGTTGGATATGATGGAAATACAAAGGAGTGACGTTATATGACTATATTGTTCAGTATTATGCTTGTGTTCACCTGTTACCTTGTGTACAAGTATTACAAACAAAAACAAACGATAGAGGAATATCATAAAAATGCACTTGAAGCATTCTCATCCCATGAAGATATGAAGGAGACTCTTAGAATCGGATTGTATAACCGCTTTAAACGGGACCTGGAAGAGGAGAAAGAAGAAAATCCATTGTTGTTTGAACATTTTGTCGCAGAGATTATGTCATCTGTCCGAGGCGCCAACACATACGTGACGAAGAGCTCAGGAGACTTCGGCATCGATATTGAAGAACAAACCGAAGAGACTATACCTTGGTCAAGTGAAATGCTATCACGACAAGAATTTGGTCGGTTTTGGACCAATTGCAATCATTCACTCCCAAATGGTTAAGCAAGGTGCTGTAGGCGGTTATGTGGTAACAACGAGCGAATTTACGAGCAATGCCCGTAACTATGCAGAAGGGCTGGATATCGACCTGATTAATGGTACTCAGTTAGTGGAGCTGTGGATGGAGCATCTAGAGACCAAGAGTGAACGTGTTATGGTGCTGAATCCTGTTCCACAAGTGTAATCGAGAAAAAGTAATGGTCTCATGGCTGAGATGCAACATGGTTGTATGCTATAATTCAGGTGAAAGTTCTACTAAACAGTTTAGCATTATCATTGAAGGAGGTTGTGAGGGATGAATTTTAGTCTTAAAGCTCCTGATGGAACCGTCATTGAATCCTATGAGAAGGATCATAAGGAATTTATTCGTATTGCCGGTCTTGAATACGAAGTTTATAACCCGGTGGATGAGCTGGACTCCGATCCGGAGATAAAGCAAATGATTGAAGCTTCCGAGAAAGACATTAAACAAGGCAAGCTGTATTCAACAGATGACTTGATTGAGATGGTGAAGCGTGGTGAGCTATAATTGATGGTTCAATGAACCTCCACGGCAATGAACCGACTTCGCCAGATCAAAAGCGAACATTTTACAGATCAAGAAACGATGGAATACAAAATTAATCTGATTCGCCGTGTATTACATCATTTAAGCATGGTGCAATGAAACGCAATTTTAAATATTAATTATGGAATGCCAAGCGGCAAGTTCCCGTGTATATCAGGAACTTGCCGCTTTTTTGTATCTTATCTTTAATATTCTCATCATGATAAGAGCATTAATTATTTAAGTTTTAACCTCACATAAACTTGCGGTGATGCTTCTTGCCATCATACGTAAACCAGATCGGTTTATCCTCGACACGTGTCTCCACATGTACCGTGCGCCCCCAAAGGCGATACAGATAAGGCAGGGTGCGTTCCATATATTTCAGATCCAGCTCGATGCCCTCATATTGATGTTTCAGCACGAGTTCCCCTGTCCGCAGATAGTCAGCATCTTGCACGACTAAGTAAGGGGAGCCCCCGTTGACACGTGAAAATACGAGCTGATCCCGTATGTTCTCCCAGGACTTGTCGGTGATTTTCCAATCCGGCCCTTTTTTCTCAAATACGTAGAGGTCGAGATCTTCGGTCAATTGCTTGGTCATGTAATTGCGGATAAAGGAGGTGTCGGAATCGAATTCACGTACCTCGAACATTTTGGCACGACCTTGCCCTGGTTTGCGGCCCCAACGTTCCTGTTCTTCACGGGTGGGGTTATCCCAACGCCGTTCAATATCCTCGAAAATCTTCAGTCCCAGATAATACGGATTCAGACTTTGTTTGGATGGCTGCACGACGGAGGAGTTGAGCTTCGCGAATTCAATCGTATCCTCACTGTTCAGATCGAGTTCACGGATAATGCGTTGATGCCAGTAAGATGCCCAGCCTTCATTCATGATTTTGGTTTCCATCTGTGGCCAGAAATATAACATCTCTTCACGCATCATACTCATGATATCCCGCTGCCAGTCGGTCAATACTTCCGAGAATTCCTGTATAAACCACATGACATCCTTCTCCGGTTCAGGCGGAAAGTGATGAACCTGAATACCTTCGGCGGGTGTTTCTTCGGTCTGCACATCATCAAGTGACCACAGATCATCATAGCGACCTTCCGGCCGTGGTGCTTTCTCACCGCGCTGCTCCCGCATTTTCATCTCCATATAGCGTTGTTTGTCCAAATGGCGGGGTTTAATCAGCTGTGGGTCTACATGCTCCTGAATGGCAATGACAGCATCGATAAATGCTTCAACAGCTTCCGTTCCATACTCCATCTCATAATTGCTGATCCGATCGGCCGTAGCGGCCATGCTTTCGACCATATTACGGTTGGACTTGGAGAAGCGGGCATTGTTTTTGAAAAAATCGCAGTGGGCCAGGACGTGGGCTACGATCAATTTGTTCTGAATCAGGGAGTTGCCATCCAGCAGGAAGGCATAACAAGGGTTGGAATTGATGACAAGCTCATAAATTTTGCTGAGTCCAAAATCGTATTGCATTTTCATCTTATGAAAAGTTTTGCCGAAGCTCCAGTGACTGAATCGGGTCGGCATGCCATAAGCTCCAAAGGTATAAATAATATCCGATGGGCAGATTTCGTACCGCATGGGGTAATAATCCAGGCCGAATCCATTGGCAATCTCCATAATCTCGGCAATGGCGTATTCGAGGTCGCGAATCTCATCTGTCATCTAACGCTGCCTCCTTCCCTTTTCTGGAAAAAGCTGCGCAAAGCTTTGTACACTTCGCCTTTTTCTTTGATCACATAATACATGAACTGATCCATCTTGATATGGCGGTAAGCCGACATCAGTGTGCTGCTGCGGTTGTACTGATTCACTTCGCCGTACCCAAACATGTTGCTGCGTTTCATTAACTCCCCGATCAGCTTCACACACCGTTCGTTATCCGAGGTTAGATTATCCCCGTCAGAGAAGTGGAAAGGGTAGATGTTGTAGCTTGAAGGTGGATAACGACTGTCAATAATATCCAACGCCTTCATATATACAGAGGAGCAGATGGTGCCTCCGCTCTCGCCACGGGTAAAGAACTCTTCTTCAGTAACTTCCTTGGCTTCCGTATGATGGGCGAGGAAAACAATCTCGACTTTCTCATACTGACGGCGTAGAAAACGGGTCATCCAGAAGAAAAAGCTGCGCGCGCAGTATTTCTCAAACGAACCCATGGACCCGGATGTATCCATCATGGCAATAATAACGGCATTGGATTGCGGAATAATTTTGTCTTCCCATGTCTTGTAGCGGAGGTCATCTGGACTGATATGATGGATGCCCGGGGTACCGGTCGTTGCATTGCGACGCAGATTCTCCAGAATGGTACGTTTCTTGTCAATATTGGACTGCATGCCTTTTTTGCGAATATCGTTGAATACTACCGTATGTGTCTCAATCAAGTCTTTATCTTTCTGCTTCAGATCGGGTAATTCCAGCTCAGCGAAGAGCATATCTTCCAATTCCTCAATACTGACTTCGGCTTCCACAATATCATGGCCCGGCTGATCACCAGCCTTTTCGCCTTTGCCGGGTTTCTGCGAAGCAGAGGGATCACGACCGATGACGTCTCCGACCTGGCTGTCACCATCTCCTTGACCGACATGTTTTTGCTTCTGGTAGTTATACACAAAACGGTACTCATCCAGACTGCGGATTGGTACCTTGATGATTTGTTTTCCATCAGACATGATGATGTTTTCTTCCGTAATCAGATCAGGCAGATTCTGCTTGATGACATCTTTCACCTTTTGCTGATGGCGCTGTTGGTCCTGGTACCCTTTGCGGTGAAGCGACCAATCTTCCTTCGACACGACGAACGAGTAAGGCTGGTGTGAATTTGACATGTAGGCACCCCCCATTGATTACGCGGCACAGTTTGGCCTGTCGGTAATTAAGTATATTCACGGGCGAGGACGATATGTGATGAGAGTGGATATAAAATGATACAATTACACAAGTTCACCTCAGAGGTAAGGTGTGTCGTAAGAACAGAACGGCTCCATTTTTTACATAAACAGTGAACAAGTGTGATATCCTTCCTTTACAATAGGAGAAAGACATCGATCTGGCATCTGATAGAAGTTGTTTAAAAAGTCCACTTTTGATTCTCTAAACACAGACTATAGAGATGCATGAAAAGGAAGGATGTATGTGAATAAAAAGGCGATCAAGGCTTGGATTATGTATGATTGGGCCAATTCGGCATATGCGACAACTGTGCTGGCAGCAGTACTGCCTGTATTCTATGCTTCAGTTGCTGCGGCTACGCTGGATACAGATACGGCCGCATCCTACCTGGCCTATACCCATTCCATTGGCATGTTGTGCGTAGCTCTGCTAACACCGCTGCTTGGCACGCTGGCTGATTTGTCAGGACGGAAGGGCGACTTCCTGCGTATATTTGCAATCATTGGTGTCCTTGCCACATTGGGATTCAGCGCAGTCGGAGAAGGGGACTGGTTACTTGCTTCTGCCTTACTGATCATATCTACGATTGGTTTTGCAGGTGGTAATACCTTTTACGATGCCATGCTACCGGATCTGGTACCTGTGGAACGAAGAGACATGATATCTTCCAAAGGTTACGCCTATGGTTACATTGGAGGAGGTTTGCTATTTGCAGTGAACATGCTGATGATTCAGCAACCGGGATGGTTTGGGATGAGCAGTACATTGGCAGGCACAAGGCTAGCTTTTATCTCCGTATCGCTGTGGTGGCTTTTGTTCTCGATACCGATCTTTCGCCATGCTCCAAGACGGCCAGCATCACCGGATCTGCCTGGGTCGTGGAAAGGGTATGCTGCGGTGGGAGTTCGCAGACTACGGCAAACTTTTCGTCAGATGAGGCGTTTTCCCCAGTTAATCCGCATGCTGGTGGCTTTCTGGTTTTTTAATGACGGCATTAATACCATTATTCTGATGGCTACAATCTATGGAACAAGTATAGGCATAGGTACAGCCGACTTGATGCTTGCGCTACTGTTAACGCAGTTTATCGGTTTCCCTTGCACCTTGTTACTGGGAGCCTGGGCACAGCGCTGGGGAGCGAAGCGGGTATTGATCTTCAGTTTATCTGTATACATATGTATCGTAATTCTCGGTTATTTCATGACACAAGCGATTCACTTCTATATGCTCGCTGGATTGGTTGGTGTCGTGCAGGGTGTAAGTCAATCCACAGCTCGTTCCATGTTCAGCAATCTGATGCCAGCTGGCAGAACAGGTGAGTATTTTGGATTTGTGAATATTACCGGTAAATTCTCATCGATCTTCGGTCCATTTGTGTTTGGTTACGTTGGGCAAATCACAGGTTCCACACGTTGGGGAATTCTGTCCCTCATTTTCTTTTTCGTCGCCGGAATTGCAGTATTGTTAACTGTAAACGTACAGAAGGGAATGCAGGATGCTACTTTTGCAGATGAGGAAGAAGGGCGTAAGGGGAGTGTCGGAACTCTGCTGGGCAAAGTTCAAATGTAGGGTCTACTGGTTAGTTGTTGATAGGTGTCATATCCAACTTCTCGTTGGAATACTCATGGCTTCAGGCGTTGTTCTTCGCAGAACATGTCTGAAGCTTATTCGCATTTGTGCATCTTAATCAAGATGAATCAGGAGGAAGTGCTGAAACGACAGACAGCAGAATACCATGAAAGAGTAAGAATTTATGAAAAGGTGAAAATAAAAGATTGACATGATACATTTTGTATCATAGAGTAAAACTATGAATACATACTGTATCTGAGAGTTGTCGAATACAACCATGTGTTTTGTTTCATTCCCGTGTAAGATTCCGCCGGAATATTGCAAAATACTGACCAATAGCGTGCATATTACTCGTTTTGCCAAACACAAAGGTAGAGTCTGGTCTATCCCGGCTACATATTTATACTAATGAACAGAGGAGAGGCTGCCATTGATCGATGCTCAAGGTAACGGACTTGTTTTCTTACTATGTGTTCCCCGCAGTGGTAGTTCCTTATCCACCGTCATGCTGCAAAATCACAGTCGTATATTTGCCACCCAGGAAATGTGGTTTCTGATGAATCTTGTCGATTTGCCCAAGGGCGATTCACGCGCTTATGGTGGTAGCTCCATCGTTCGTCAGTTCTACAATGCCATGGTACCCGAGAATGTCTTCGAAAAGGCATGCCGAAGTTTTGCTCTCGAGATCTACAATGGATTCCTGGAGGGTAGTGGAGCAGACTTCATCGTGGATAAATCTCCACGGTACTATTACATGCTTGAATGGCTGGATCGTCTGTTCCCTCAGTCCAAGCGCATTCATCTCCAACGTAATCCTCTGGCCATAGTTGCATCATTCAAAAAGGTAAACCGCCATACAGGAGAAGGGTTCGACCTGATTCATAGTCTGCAGAGCCCCAAATTAAATATGAAATCTGCGGATCTCACACTTGGGATGCTCCGCTTGAATGATTATTTTGCCGAACCACACTCCAATGCGTATGAGTTGCAATATGAACAATTGGTTTCTAATCCTCAGGAAGAACTAGAGAAACTATGCGTATTTCTGGGAATTCGATATGAACAGGGTATGGAGCAGTATGGACAGTTTCTGGACAGTGCGAAGTCTGACATGTTTTACAGTATGGGCGTGGGTGATCCATTTCTCTCTTCGCATCAAGAGGCACATCAGGATTCTGTTAACAACTGGAAAAGCATATTGGAGCCGGGTGAAGTTGAATTGTATTGCCGTGTGATGGGGGCAGATCTGTTCCACCGGATGGGATACAGTGAACAGCTCGCAGAAGCCGAACAATGGACGGGAGTCCATTATGATGCAAGTCCTGATCAAGAGGTTATCGACCGAATCACGCATCAGTTGACAGCAGCGACCGGTTGTCACTGGCAACCGCAATACCGAATGCAGCCAGCAGATTCTGTCGTTCATGCTCCGCTTGGGACTCCTGATGACCAAGTTGTCGAAGAACCTGAAAAGACAGACCCTACACTGGCTGCACTGGTCACGATCAGACAACTGCAAGCTGCATTACGGGCGGCAGATCATCGTCTGGAACGGGGATACAGTGAGCGGGAACGTCTGAAAGTTCAGTTGGCTTCTGCTCAAAGCAAAATACAGCGTATCAAATCATGGGTACCATTTGGTCATCAGATCAGCGCCTGGGCTTCACAGCGCAAGATTCTACGGGGAGGAAAGTCATGAGCGCCATAGCGGGAATTGTTCATAACGATGGTCAACAGGCGCTATGGGAAGACAGCTGGCGCTTGTATGCAAGCCTGGGGCATGTACCTGCGGACACAACAGGAGTGTGGAAAGGCAACGAGGCTTTTCTTAGCTGTCATGCCCAATGGATTACACCGGAATCAGTGAGCGAGAAATTGCCTTTATATGATGAGGAAAGTGGCCTGACGATCACGGCAGATGCCATTCTGGATAACCGGGAACAACTGGCAGATCAATTACAGATATCCAGAGCTGAACTGGCTATGTTGGCTGATAGTGAACTGATCTTGCGAGCCTATCAGCGCTGGGGTGACGATGTAGCTGTCCGACTGCTGGGGGATTTTGTATTCGCCATATGGGATGAGCGGAATCGCAAACTGTATGCAGCCAGAGACATTACAGGCATGAGAGCTTTCTATTACCGACATGATGGTTCACGATTTGCTTTCTGCACACTCATGAATCCGTTGCTCGGGCTTGAAGGGGTACATAAAGAACTTGATGAGACCTGGCTATCTGAGTTTCTTGCCATTCCCGACATGCATGATTCAGCAGATATCAATTCGACCGTATATCGGGGGATAAGCCAACTGCCTTCTGCACATACACTTGTCTTCCGTGACGGCAGGCTGGAGCTGAAGCAATATCATCGTTGGGATGAAGTGGAACCTCTACGGCTCAAATCCGACGGCGAATATGTAGAAGCGTTCCGGGAGGTATTCGCTCAGGCAGTCGGATCACGATTGCGAACGCACAGGCAGGTGGCTGCCGCATTGAGTGGAGGACTGGACTCGGGGGCCGTGGTAGGTTTTGCTTCCGGGACACTGAGAAGTCAGGGCAAACGCCTGCATGCCTATAGTTATGTTCCCGTACCGGATTTCACTGATTATACGTCAAAAACGTTGCTGGCCGATGAGAGGCCCTTCATACGTTCCACGATTAATCACGTCGGCAATATTACGGAGAACTACCTTGATTTTGAAGGCAGAAGCCCACTTAGTGAAATAGATACGTGGCTCGACATTATGGAAATGCCCTATAAATACTTTGAAAATTCATTCTGGATTCGTGGATTCTATGAAAAAGCAAGCCAGCAAGATGCAGGCATTCTGCTCACAGGCGCACGTGGTAATTTCACCATCTCCTGGGGGCCGGCTCTGGATTATTACGCCAGTCTGCTGAAAAGTGGCCGCTGGTACCGCTGGTTCCGTGAGATGCAGCAGTACAGTGAACGGACCGGCATGCCCTTCTCCCGTATAGCCAAGATTACGGGGCGAAAGGCATATCCGGAATGGTTCAAGGCTCATTCCAAAGGAGCAAGCAAGGCCGCATCTGTACAGTTGATCCATCCTGATTTTGCGCAAAGAACGGGTGTGCTGGAACGCCTTAAATCCATTATTGTTCTGCAAGGCGGTGCACAGGCGGATGCACTCAAGGTTCGTGCCGAGAAATTCAATAACCTGGCGATTGCAAATAAAAATGGTGCTGTAGCCACAAAATGTTCT
Source organism: Paenibacillus sp. FSL R5-0519 (assembly GCF_037974275.1). Classification (NCBI taxonomy): domain Bacteria; kingdom Bacillati; phylum Bacillota; class Bacilli; order Caryophanales; family Paenibacillaceae; genus Paenibacillus; species Paenibacillus sp. FSL R5-0519. The sequence goes on along the minus strand of NZ_CP150234.1, from coordinate 4,575,625 downwards.
CTCCGTTATCGGGCTTGGGAACGTGACCCGACCAGTGACATCAGAGTTATTCGATTCTGTCTATCTGTACCGATTGAACAATATGTGAAGCACGGAACGGATCGTTCATTGATTCGCCGGGCGACTTCACCCGAGTTGCCCGACAAGGTCAGACTGAATCAGCGTGTACGGGGGGTACAACCGGCGGATTGGCTTCATCGCATCATTCCAAATTGGGAGGCGTTTACGGCCGAGTTGCGTGCGTTGTGTTCTGACAGCAAGGTCGCTGGCATATTAAACACGGAGCGCATCCAATCTGCCCTGGCCAATTTTCCGAGTCCGAGACCGGAGCTCGCTTCACATCCGGATCTGCGATTGATGATGCATAGTCTGATCGTGTACCGCTTTATTCGCAAATTTTGACCATGTTCACATGAAGGGAGGTGAAAACAATGCAAAACGAAAAGAAAGAATGGCAAGCTCCAGCTCTTGAAGTGTTGGAAGTTAATCAAACGATGGCCGGTACTGGCTACAGACAAATTGACTGGGTAACTGATCACGATGCGGATCTGTACGATCCAACTTCCTAAGTTGTTAAGTTATTAAGTTTAAGTTTTAACCAGCGTCATCATACTTAAAGGGCGGAAATGGAACCAATCCAGATTTCGCCTCCGCCCTTATATTGAGCAACATGAATATAAGGGCTTTTTTTACATTTAATCACGAAGGAGGCGTCGTTCATTGTTGCTTGTGCATTATGTAGCGTATGGTCTGCGCTGGTCGAGCCAAATTCGAATGCCTGAACTTCAGATTGCACCCAAGCATGCGGAGACGGATTGGGATGTCGCGGATGTACACATCGAGTCTTCAGATTTGACCCCATTGTGGGAGGACTGGGATGTAGGCAACGACAACTTTGTGGCACGAGAGGGCAGCCTTTTTTTCAAAATCGAAGATACAGGTCTGTTTCTAATAGAGCAAGGAAAGCGCATTGTCGTGTCCCCTATATCGGGTGCAGATGAGAAAAAGGTCAGATTATTCATTCTGGGCACCTGTATGGCAGTCATAATGATGCAGCGTGGCATTCTTCCATTGCATGGCAGTGCAGTGGTTATTGATGGTTGGGCTTACGCATTTGTCGGACATTCTGGAGCAGGCAAATCGACACTATCGGCTGCACTGGCATCACGCGGATATCCGCTTCTCACCGATGATGTCGTTGCACTCACCTGGGGTGCCGGGGGAAGAGCCATCGTATCGCCTGGTTATCCACAACAAAAATTGTGGCAGCCCAGTCTGGATGGTTTCGGCATGAAGGAACAGGATTATGCAACGGTTCACGCAGAGATTACGAAGTATGCGATACCTGTTCAGCACTATTTTCATGAGATGGCCGTACCACTAGGCGGAATCTTCGAACTTGCTCCACAACCGGAGGCAAACTATTCGTCCGTACAACTGGTTGAAGTGAAGGGGCTGGAACGATTGCATCTCTTATGCTCGCATACGTTCCGTGGTGGACTGGTTGCAAGACAGGGATTGGCACAGTGGCTGTTCGAGACGGCTTCAAGACTTTCAGCAAGTGTGGAGATTGGCAGATTGGTCAGAACGGGTGCTGAGTTTACAGCATTTGAGATGGTGGATCGGATTACAGATCATATACGTAAAGGAGTGCACACAGGATAATGACAGCGACTACGCCGATGAATGTGGAAGACCGGGTAACCCGGAAGGAAGGCAATCTGGTGAGTGACATGGGCAGTGAGAAAGTCATGATGAGCATTAGCTCTGGAAAATACTATAATCTCGGGAGTACCGGAGGACGAATCTGGGATCTGATCGCAGAAGAACGCACGCTGGGTGAAGTTGTAGACGTACTCGCCGCGGAGTATGAGATTGAGCCGGATGTATGTCGTGAGCAGGTAGTGCAGTTCCTGGAACATTTGTCCCGTGAAGGTCTGATCGACGTTACACGCGGAGTGTAGCATGATGTTGCGAAAAATAAAGGCTTATCTCTCGCTCCCGCGGGCGATGCGTCGACTGATATGGGAGGCCTATCTCTTCCTTGGCTGGGCGCGCATACAGAAGGCTATGCCATTCGCCAAAATCGCCCCAGGTCTGGGTACACCCATGGTTGAAACGCCGATGACAGGAATTGATCGCAGCGAGGTCATCGCTATCCGGAATATTTCCAAAGCGATTTCGCTTGCTAGTAAATATACGTTATGGGAAAGCCGCTGCCTTGTAATGGCGATTGCCGGGATGAAGATGCTTGAGCGTCGCAAGATAGAGAGTACGTTATACATGGGGACTGCGCGGAATAAGCAAGGACATATGATGGCTCATGCCTGGCTGCGAAGTGGTAAATTGATCGTGACCGGAGCTGATACTATGGACCAATATACGGTTGTCGGCGTGTTTGGCAAACGTTGTCCGGAGAAGGGATCTGGGGAGATTGTCTATGATACATGAAAGTGAACTCTATTCATCAGGGTTTCCGAAGGAACTTAAGCTGATTTTGAGCATGATTAGAGGTGATCTGACGGCTCTATCCCCTGAAGAACTCAAGGTGGGTTTACAAGGAGCGGATTGGCAGCTCTTTCTGCGGCTGGTCTATCATCACCGCTTATACTCTGTCCTTTATTTGAAAATGAAAGAATTGAACACTACGATCATTCCAGCAGATGTTATGGAGAGCTTGAGACAACAATACACGACCAATACGTTCCGCATGTTACATCTGACAGCGGAAATGGAACAGGTGTGTGGAACTTTCCGTGAACACGGCATCCGTAATATTACGCTGAAGGGGCCCGCGCTGGCTCATGATCTATATGGTGATGTATCCATGCGAACCTCCAAAGACCTGGACATTCTGATTCCGTTCGATGATGTGGAAGCAGCTGAAGGCATTCTGGCTACCCTTGGTTACGTATCCAAGGATGGGGAGCGTGCACCTACGGTTCGCAGCTGGAAATGGCGGGAACATCATATCTGTTACATCCATCCGGTCAAAAGGACTCAAGTGGAGATTCATTGGCGTTTGAACCCGGATTCGGGCAAAGAAACCGATTTTGAATTGTTGTGGAAACGGAGCCGGTTCAGTTCATACACACAGACACCTGTTCGTATGCTTGAACAAGAAGATCTCTGGGCTTATTTGGTAACCCATGGAGCACGTCATGGCTGGTTCAGACTGCGTTGGTTGCTGGATATCGATCAGATGATTCGAAGCATGCCACTCGATGTGAAAAAAGTAGAACGGCGTCTGAAAGCGGAGGGGCGTTTGTCCATTGGTTCACAGGCTCTTCACTTGGCATCAGATCTGCTGAATACGCCACTGGATACCGAGTACAGGTCCTTGATGTCCTTGAGTGATCGTACAGGCAAACGATTAGCGAGTAAAGGCGCAGAGTTCATGAATGATATGCTGGAAAGTCCGGCTGATATGAAATCGTATCCGTCGTATCTGTTTAAACTCCGAAGTACGAAACAGAAGTGGTTTTTCTTTATTGAGCGGTTATATCCAAGTACATGGGATGTGGATCAATTGCCGCTTCCGCGTTCTTTGTTTTTTCTGTACTTTCCGTTACGTCCGTTTCTCTGGTTCTGGCGGCGAATTAAAAGGTATACGGTCACGGAGAGGGGTAAAGTATGATCTCGGAATTAAAGTATTTTATGCGAAAGCTGCATCATGTCACGGGGCCCATTTTATATTGGAATCTGCTGGGGATGATCTGTATCAGTCTCATGGAAGGGATCGGGATCTACATGCTTGTTCCGATGTTGAGTCTGATCGGCATATTTGAGATGGGCTCCGCTGGGTTGAACATTCCCTGGATTGGACAAATGTTGAATCGTTTTTCTGAGAATGGCCAATTGTTACTCGTATTGTTCACCTTTGTATTGATTGTCTCCGGACAGGCCTGGATGCAGCGTCTTCAGACGATCCGTAATACTCGAATCCAGCAGCAATTTGTACGAACGCTGCGCATGGAAACCTATGGTGCCATTATTATGGCGCAGTGGTCATTTTTTCTCCAAAAACGAAAATCCGATTTTAACCATATATTAACGACTGAGCTTGCACGTGTCAGCCAAGGCACAGGCATTGTACTGCAAATGACAGCCTCCCTGATCTTTACGGGCATACAGATTGGTCTGGCTTTCTGGTTGTCTGCGAAATTGACAGCACTTGTGTTGGTGTGTGGATTGCTGCTCTTTATGGTCTTGAGAAAATTCGTCAAGCGAGCCAAACAGATCGGGGATCAGACTTCTGAATTCTCGCAAAGTTATTATAATGGCATTACAGAGCATTTTAACGGAATTAAGGATATTAAGAGCAACATGCTTGAGCGATCACACATTAATTGGTTCGAGCGTATGTGCAGACAGATTGAACGCAATGTCATTCAATTTAGCCAATTGAACAGTGGAACACAGCTGATTCATCGGATGTCTGCGGCGATCATTATTGCGGCATTCATTTATCTTTCTCTTCGTGTAATGACGGTGCCACCTGCAAGTCTACTGCTCATCATCCTTATTTTTTCCCGCTTATGGCCTAGATTTACAGCGATTCAGTCCAATCTGGAGTACATCAGCTCCATGCTGCCTGCGTTCCGTGTGGTAAGAGAAATGCAAGCTCAGACGGCGAAAAGTCGTGAGATTAGTGAAGAAGTGGCTTCAGCGGGAGAGACGGGGTCTCATGTGATTCAACCCATGGTATTTCAAGGATCGATCACATGTGAGGATGTCTGTTATCGTTATGAGGGAAGTGATACGTACTCCTTGAGGAATGTGCAGGCTTCGATTCCCGCAAGTGGCATGACCGCGATTGTGGGTAAATCTGGAGCAGGCAAGAGCACACTAATCGATCTGATTATGGGTCTTGTAAGGCCAGAGAGTGGTCGTATTCTGATTGACGGTGTTCCTCTGTCAGAAGAGCGTTTATTGAGCTGGAGAAGTTCTATCGGATATGTCTCCCAGGACCCCTTCCTGTTTCATACCAGTATTCGTGAGAATCTGCGTCTGGTTGATCCCAATGCAAGTGAAGAACAGATGTGGCAGGCTTTGCAGTTTTCCTCCTCTGCGGCTTTTGTACGGAAGCTGCCTCAGGGTCTGGATACGATTATTGGTGATCGGGGTATTCGTCTATCTGGTGGCGAACGTCAGCGATTGGTGCTTGCCCGGGCCATGCTGAGGAATCCTTCGGTATTAGTACTGGATGAAGCAACAAGTGCGCTCGATAGTGAGAATGAACAGTATATTCATGAGGCGCTGGAACGACTGAAAGGACATGTGACCATTATCGTGATTGCACACCGATTATCTACGATTCGGACAGCAGATCGTGTCATTGTGCTCGATGAAGGACGGGTGATTCAAGAGGGCGGGTACCAGCAGTTATCTACTGATCCGGTAGGGACGTTCAGTAAACTTCTTAATATGCAAGCGGGTGTTGTAGGACAGTAAGTAAGTTTTTCTGTTTATTCGTTTATCGATGGATAACCAGCAATGATATGACGTTAAAAGGCGCGCCACTCCGGGCGCGCCTTTCATGTAAGTGGGCTAGTATAATGACAATGATTAATGAACAAGTGCTGTATTGGAAGGGATCGGAAGCTGAAGAGCGCCGATCTGCTTCAAATGTTGTACAATCTCTTGCACGGCTTCCTCAATGGACGATTGCTCTGTATCGATGATGAATGAAGGAGATTTTGGTACATCATAGGGGGCCGAAATGCCTGTGAAATGCGGGATATCACCGTTGCGTGCTTTTTTGTATAGACCCTTGGGATCACGCCGCTCACATTCTTGAATTGAACAGCGCACATAGATTTCAATAAAATCATCGGGTTCAAATAACTGTCTGACCATCTCCCGATCCTGTGCATCTGGAGAGATAAAGGCTGAAAGGACAAACAACCCGGCATCTACCATTAACTTGGACACTTCGCCAATACGCCGCAAATTTTCTTGACGATCCCCTGTTGTAAAACCGAGATCACGGTTCAGTCCATGACGAACATTATCCCCGTCCAGAACATAACAGCGTACGCCTTGGTCATAGAGATATTGCTCCAGAGCAAATGCAAGGGATGACTTTCCTGCACCTGATAACCCGGTAAACCAGATGGCACGACTACGGTGCCCATGTTGCTTCTCCCGGTCTTGTCTGTTGATGTTGGATGATTGCCAGGTTATATTGCGCTCTTCCTTCGACATGTGTATCCCGCCTTTTCCCTACCATGATATGTATAATATTTTAACATATTTACAAGATTATAGCACCTTACAGATTTCTTCAAAATAAGCGTGAATCGACAAAATATCGGGTATAGATGTAGTACATACATAAGCACTATGCATATATCCAAGGAGTATTTTGCATGAAATGATGTAGAATGCTCACATCGCAGGAGGAACAAGGCCATGAACGAAAACATACAAAACATACAAGTTGGATTCAAATGCCCGGATTGCCATCAGGATGTTCGAGTGGAATTTATAGATGAACAGGTCAGCACTGTTCGTTGCAAAGGTTGTGACAGAGCATATACCCTGTTGAAGCCAACCATTGGTGATGAGATTCTTCTGGATTGGGAACAGGAGGCATTGTATCACAAGCTGAGGGCAGAACGCTCTGAACTGGATAATCACAATATGTCCGCCTTAATTATCAAAGTTATCGAGCTGCTTACATGGCGTGATCGGGGAGATGGACAGACTCGTGCCATACAGACCGTGAGGGAATGGCTTGCTTCCAGCGGCAAACCCCAGACCTTGCTTGAATTGTTCTATCAATCTCCACCACAACCTGAAAATAAACGTTTTGATCGTTGATAATTTACATACATAAGCCGTTCCTGTGGCATATTACCTGAAGGTGTTCGTGTATACAAACGACTAACCGAATTTTCAGGAACAGGAGCGGATGGAATGAAGCGAATGGTTCTATATATACTGGTGGCACTGTTATCCATCAGTATGGTAACGGCACAGACTGAAGCATCACCGGTTACCGGAGCATATCACTTTGGCTTCAAAAAGAGTCAAAACGGTCAGCTGCCCTCCATTGATCAGGAAGGCTTCAAATCGATCTTACAACATAACGATGCCATTTTCCTGGGGGATACAAAGCAAAAGGAATTGTATCTCACGTTTGATAACGGGTATGAGAATGGATTCACGCCTGCCATACTGGATGTTTTGCGTACCAAGAAGGTGCCAGCTGCTTTCTTTGTAACAGGTCATTATCTGAAAGATCAGCCTGAGTTGGTCAAACGCATGGCGGCTGAAGGTCATATCGTCGGTAATCATTCATGGAGTCATCCGGATATGACTCGTATCTCCAATGAAAAGCTTAAAGTGGAACTGGAGAAGGTCAAATCAGAGGTGAATCGTCTGACAGGTCAACAAGCGACCTTTTTACGCCCACCGCGCGGAATCTTTAACAATCGCACGCTTGCGGAGAGTCATGCTCAGGGTTATGTGAATGTGTTCTGGTCTGTCGCCTACAAAGATTGGGATACCAATGTGCAACGTGGTGCACAATATGCTCATCAAGAGGTATTGAAGCAACTCCATCCGGGCGCTGTCATTTTGCTTCACTCGGTATCCAAAGATAACACGGAAGCACTCGGCTCCATTATTGATGAGGCACGTAAGCAAGGGTATGTATTTAAAAGTCTGGATGATTTGCGAACCAAAAGTTATTGATTCACGTCACATAAAGAACAATGGACCCCATGTGGGTCATTCAAAAGTGTAGACAAATATTAAAGGGCATCCTGAGTGATTAAGCTCGGAATGCCCTTTTTGGTTATATCATATATATCGTATGCCCAGTCCAAGTAGTGGATGTAACCATATACAGATCCAGAAGAAAGGATTGGATAATACGATACGATGGTGCGTGTAATACTATAAAACAGTGTTATAGATGATTCCAATTGTTTTCGGGCCGCAGTGACTGCATATTACACACCCAGCCGTGGTTAGTTCCACCCGGGCCCCCGTCTGTTCCTGCAAAGATTTCTGCAAGTCCAACGCATCCTCTTCGGCCATGGTGTGCACAACGATCAGCAGATCTGGATCGATCTGATCCTTCTGGCTAAGTGTATTATTTAGCATTTGTTCCAGCGCTTTCTCCCGTTTACCGCGCACTTTATAGGCAGGTGCCATCTTACCATCCGTTACCCTGATGACAGGGCGAATCTTGAGCAGGCTGCCAATCAGGTTCTGCATGCCCGAACAGCGTCCGCCTTTATGTAGATACTCCAGGGTATCGATGACAAATTCGGTGCGTACATTTGGTTTCATCGCCTCAATCAGGTGTGTAATCTGAGTCAGGTTTTGTCCTTGATCGGCAGCATATACAGCTTTCATCACCATCAGCGCAATTCCTGATGAGAGATTTTGTGAGTCAATAACCGAAATTCGACCTTCGGGGAACTCGGAACTCGCTAATCGTGCATTTTGATAGGTAGAGGAAAGTTCAGAAGATAAGCTGATATATAGAATCTCATCCCCTTGATCTATGTAAGGTTGAAATGCCGTCATGAAATCAGCGGGGGAAGGTGCAGCCGTTTTAGGAAGACGCCCATCTTGGCTGACACGTTCATATAGCTGTTCAGGCTTGATCTCAGCACCATCTTTCAGTGATTCATCACCGAACACCACATATAAGGGGATAATGCCGATATCGTGCTGCTGGATCCATTCTGGAGCCAGATCACTTGTGCTGTCCGCAAAAATTTTGATTCGTGACATGTCAATCTCCTTTGAAAACAATGATTTTGGCAAAAAATATAGATTATACTTATGTGTAGACCCATTCATTTTAATTATAAGGAAACATGCCGCTGATGCAAACCGTTACATCATGTTCATGCCTACCAAAATAAGTGCAACGAATAACAGAATTATGATTCCATTTAATATGGTTCCGATTATGGCAAAAACTTTCTTTCGATTCTTGATGACAAGACCAATAATTCCGAGGATGCCACCAGCCAGATTGAGAATCAGGCCTACTAGAATAGCTAATGATGCCAGAATCACTGCTGGATGCAAGGCGATCTCTTCTGCCTGCAACGGGGTGAGAACTCCGATGGACTCGTTGATAGCCATGGCGGCAATAAAGAATATCAGAATGTAACCCAAGATCGCAACCAATCCTATGACAAAGCTAGCGATACCAGGTCCGGAATGTTTCAGTGGTACAATCGGTTGTCTCTCATGATCTGGTGGGTATGGATCATAACTGTTGTTATTGTATGGATCTGCATGGCCAGGGTTCTGATCCGTATTGTTATAACCTGAATTATAGGAATCGCGATTATCCATAATTGTAACTTGCCTCCCTTAAACATCTTATGAGTGTTATTAACCTAATTGATGAGTAATTATTAGCTTGTTCCCATCTTCACGGTACTGAAAACAATCTTTTTGAACTTGTACTTAAAATACAACGATGACATACCTGTTTACTTTTCCATAAATAACGATAAAAATCAAGGATTTACGCTTGTTTCCTACAATTTATAGGGTAAAGGTAAGGCTGTTAAGTACAAACTGACATATGATCTTGGAAGCTTCGTGCCGACTGGTAAAGGAGGAGTGGATTCGCTACAATAATAGGAGTGAAGTGCAGTTGAATTAAGGGAGAGAACTTACATGCAACGAAGATGGATGATGCTTGGAGCTGTAATGACCATGCTATCGGTGGCGATCGGCGCGTTTGGTGCTCACATGCTCAAGGATACGATTGGGCCAGCGGCCATAGCTACATATGAGACGGGTGTGCAATATCACATGATTCATGCATTGGGCTTGCTCATTATTGGCTTGACGGCTGGTCAGCTTGGGGCATCGACGAAACTAAAGTGGGCAGCACGTTTGTTGTTTATCGGGATTATCGTGTTCTCGGGTAGTTTGTATGTGCTTAGCATTTCTGGTATCAAGATTCTGGGCGCAATTACACCGATTGGTGGGGTAGCCTTCATTGCCGGATGGTTGTTATTGGCATTGGATGTGTGGCAACGAGGTAAGGATCGTTCCTGATCGGGCAAAAAGAATTGTGCAGGTGTCAATCCTGCATGAGCCATTGAATTAAAAAAGCAACTTGCGTTAGAATGTCCCGACATTCTAACGCAAGTTGCTTTTTGTTTTAATTCGATGTTAGTTACAGAAACTCATCGATTTCATTGGTACGGAACGTATATACTTGTTTTTCATCGACATGGTATATGCTCACAATACTAGTATCCCGATCAAAATTCAAAATACGGCAAGGAATGCTCTGATGTTTACCGTTCTTGTTATTGACAACAATACGGGTGAGTCGATTCTCTTTAATGAGCGTGTCAATCCACGCATCAAACGAATTTCCATCGGAAACATTGGATGTTTGGGAAGTAGTCTTTTTCTCATCAGCAGGTGTTTCTTGTTTGTTCTGTGTTTTGGCTGGAGCAGGTGAGGTAGGTGTCTGTGTTGCGCTGGACGCCTTCTGTGCTGCATTGGCTTGTGATTTTTTACGTTCATTGTGAAGTGTGACAAAAGAGTCCTTCTTGGACTGGAGTGTCACTTCAATAATTTTGCCTAGCTCTATGCCGGATTGAATCCGAAAGTCTGCAATTTGTTCCTCTTTGTTTATGAACTCCAACAGGGACTGCAGTGCCAATGCATTTGAGCGGCTCTTAATAAGTATATCGACATTAAATAAAAAGCCGATTTCCTCTTGATTGGATAAGGTTTCTTTCATTCATCCCAGCCCCGTTAAAAGATATGTCAGCTTAAAAAAACGCTTCACTCCACTATATCATTAAAAATGAAATTATCATAGTGCTAGAGAAGCGGAAATATGCCGATTCGAAATGAATCAAGACCCGGATTGCCCTTTAATTTCTCCCTATAATAGAACTAATATTCTTCTTTTTTCATCCCCTGATCATCCTGTTCACCTGCGTCAGTCGCGCGGGTCTACTCTATAATTTATTTAATCAGGACAGGAAGCAACAGGGGGAATCGGGAATGGGCAATGCATATCAGGATCGATTGAGGTACGTATATAAAGTTACATCTTCGAGAATTAGAAAGGCGGATTATAATCTCTGTCTTACCTATCAAGAAGCGTCAGTGAATGGCGAATTAGCATCTATTGGAAATCATCAGGTGTTTCGTTTTATAGATCGTATTCGAGGCTACAGGGAGAGGGAACAAGATATGGCTAGAATCAAGCTGGATATAGAGCAATTAAAGGCCATGAAAACCAATGCGGAACATAAAAGAACAATGAAGAAACTGCATGAAGAACTGAATAATCTGAAATTTGCCGAAGATTATTTGCTGGTAGTCATTGAAAATAATAAAGACTACGATCGGCTGAATTCATCGAAAGCTTTCTCCATCAACGGTAAGAAATATAAGCGGCTATTGGCGACAACAGGTGGGGCCAAAAGTTCGACGGTCATCTATGTGAGTGAGGATATTCACCCGCTTTTGGAGAAAAGATTGAATAATGGCAGAGATCCCAATAAAGAGCTGGTTCCTGCCAAACTGGAGGCATATAAGGCTCTGGCTTGTAGTACAAGCACGCCTGTATCACATCCTGAACGTGTGTTGGTTGTTCATGATTGTATAACCGAATTTGGCGCGGACATTATTCAGATTGATGATACCGAGACAGAGTACCCTCGCATTGAGCGCAGGAAAAATGAGTCTATTCAAATGAACATGAGTGACGGATTCGGTCTTATCTCTCCTGCACTTAGTGAACGATGGGCAACCGAGCTGGGGCATGCATATATCCCGAGTGGATTTTGTATTCGCAATAGCTTCTGTAAAGGAATGGTATTTACATTTGATTATCACGAATTTGCAGATCAAGTTGCAGGCAAGTATATGGTGGACGATGCCTGGGGTAACCCTGTGGATATCCGAGAAGTAGATCTGATCCTCACAACGTCGATGCTCAAACTATGGAGCTCGTATAACAGTATTGATGATTACCTGTTATGTTGCGGGTATTATGGCTACACGTTCAGCGTTACGAAAGTTACACCCGAAGAATTAGAGGATGAGCGTCATTTAAACTATCAGTTCATTCAGTCGCTTCAATTGGACGATAACGAAATTGGTGAACTTATTCGTCCCACCGTAGACTCCATTAAGAATGTACTGGGTGAAGACCATCGCAAGGCACTGTTATTTCTCAAAGGGATTCATATTCATGAGAATGACTACAGAAATAGTCCGGATGATTATATTAAAGGGCTGATGGTAGACCCGCGACTTATAGATGATCCTTTTGTGCGAAGCAAAATTCATACCTTAATACGTAAGCGAATAAATGAAGCAAAGATCGGGGTTCTGAGAGTCAAAGGCAATTTCAGCATTATATCTGGCGATCCCTATACATTGTGTCAGAGCATATTTGGCATGCCTTTAACTGGATTGCTGAGTTCAGGAGAGTTTTACTCCAGCTATTGGAATGAACGCCATGTGGACAGGGTGGCTTGCTTCAGGGCTCCAATGACTTGTCATAACAATATCAAGGTACTTCGTTTCCAAAATACAGATGAAATGCAGCATTGGTATCGCTATATGAGTACGGTCACGATCTTGAATTCATGGGATACGACGACGCATTCTCTGAATGGTGCAGATATGGATAGTGATCAAGTCTTGACTACGGATAACGCAACGATTCTTGGAGCAATTCAGGAGCTTGATGCGATTGTATGTGTGCAGAAAACTTCAGCCCAAAAAATTCCGGATGAGAAGGATCTAATCCAGGCCAACAAAGACAGCTTTGGAGATCTGATCGGTTTTACAACCAATAAAATCACCTCGATGTTCGATGTATTAGCCAATTATGAGGAGCATAGTGCAGAATATCAGGAAATGATGTACCGAATTCAATGTGGTCAGCATTATCAGCAAAATGCCATTGACCAAGCCAAAGGGATTGAATGTAAAAAGATGCCGAAACACTGGTATGATATTCGCGCTGCGGTAACGGATGAGTCAGCCTTGAAAATGGTAGCGCATAAGAAGCCTTATTTTTTCATATACAATGACCCGGAGCAGAAAAAAGAATATACCACCTATGTAGAAAAAACGAGTCAGAAGTGTTTGCAGTTATTTGGCTTGACTGTTGATGAATTGTATTCGAAGAAGGAACTATCACCGAATCAGGAACAGTTCCTGGCACAGTATGAACAGAGAATGCCTGTATCTAAAGCACCTTCCGTGATGAACCGGTTATGCCTTCAAGTGGAAGACGAGTTCAACAAGTTAAAGTTGAAACAGACCGCAAGGCCGTCTGATCATACGATATTGATGAGTACCAAAAAATACTCCCAAGCTCGTTATAAAGAGATTCAACGATTATATCAGATGCATAACGAAGAACTACGTAGCTATATGAGCAATTTGCGAAAGAGTAAGGTGAGGAAGGAAGAAAGATCAGCCCGATGGCAGTTGTTTGTTTCGCGCTTTAAGGAGCAGGCGCTGGAGATCTGTAATAATGAAGAAGATCTGTGCAATATGATTGTGGACATGTGTTATCGAAATGCCGAGAAATCGAAGCAATTTGTATGGGATGTGTCGGGAGATCAGATTATTCGCAATCTATTGCTCCGCAATGATCACATCATCCATTATCCGGTTAGAGACCCGGACGGCGATATTGAATATGCCGGGAGAACCTTTAAAATGACCCAAATGCATGTGAAGGAGCAGCGCCCTTGAAAATCATTCTGAATGAACGTCAGCATGCCGAGCAGGCCATTGCACATGGGATCATGGATAAGAAGCCAACCAAAACGTTGATTTGTTTAGCTAAATATGGGCTTGTGAAGGGGAAGAACGTCGAAGATACGTACGCGTTATTAAATCAGTTTATGACCCGATACTACCCAGACTACAATGCTGTCCAGTGGGATACATTCCTCAATCGTATCATTAAGCAGTCGCAGAAGTATATCAAGATAAGGGAGGATGCCAACAAGAGCACCCTAATCGAGATTGATCATGTACCAGTAATGCACGAAGAACTTCAAAAGATCAAACAACTCAAAAGTAAACGACTTGAGAGATTGGCCTTTGTTTTACTGGTCTATAGCAAGATCAACAATCAAATCAATAAAAATGATACGTATTGGATTAATAATCAATGGAAAGAAATCTATGGCGATACCCAAATGGCAGTAAGCAAAAAAGATCAGGGGCTATTAGTGTACAAACTTATTCAGTTAGGGTATCTCAAAGAAAGTAATCGCGTAGATTCGACTAATGTACAGGTTTTGTTCGCTGTGGAGCATGGTGAGGTTGCCTTCCAGTTAGTTCGCTTCGATGACTTTGTGTTGGAGTACTCCCGCTGGAAAGGAGAGAATATTAAAAATTGTACCGTATGCGGAAAACGGATGCTGGCAAAATCGAACCGAATGAAATACTGCAAGGAATGTAAAAAAAACGGCATTAATCCCATTAGAAAACTTCTCTAAAGCTAGACACAGCAATGCTTCGCATGGTTGTTCAAGAATTTCTTTAATGATAAGCCCCAGAGACAGGTTTCCTAGTTAGGGGGAGGTATCAACTTGGAAACTGTCTTACAAAGAAAGCTACATAACGCTTAGGTAGGTGAATTATGTCAAATGGGATAACTTTAGCACACGTAGAGTCTTTAATTAGAGAAGCAGTGAAACATAGTAGCCCAGGGCAGCCTGGGGAATCTGGCGAAATTGAACTTGCTATCAGGCGGGCACTGGATGCTGCTAGCGAAGCCATGCAGGCTGCCGGAAAAGCAAAAGAGGCTTATCAAACGACTCGACTTGTTTATCAGAGTCCAGTTGCTAATTTTGAGGAGCTAAGTATGCAGTACCCTTCTCCTGAAATAGGCTGGACGGTACAAACGTACAAGGATGGCAAACGATATCGTTACGATGGAAAGACATGGGTAGAGATTGATGTATTTGGTCAAAACCTTCAGGTGGTTAATTCCGATGTGGATGGGCTCATGAGTACAGCTGAACATCTGAAATTAAATGAGATTCCGTTGGAAGTACAGGATCGCGTTATGGTCTTTTGCAAAGAATCACGGGTGTACCCGGAAGTACTGGGAATTTTAGCCCCCTTTCCATTCGATGGCGAGATTGTACATGTAAAGGGCTATTGTGGGGTTTCTGGAGATACCGCAACTGAGATCAGAATTGAACATTCCAAGGATCTCATTCACTGGCAGGATGTGATGGGAAGTTCACTGAAGTTTGAGGCACTTCAACATCAAGATGATGGTAAGGCTACATTTGAGATGAGAAAAGTGGAGGCTGGAGATATTTTCAGAATCAACATCATCGAAGCAGGTTCAAATATACAACATCTTACGATTCAATTAACAATCAGAACATAAATCAAAGGAGATGGATTATAATGACACAACCGATTATTTCATGGATGGATGCTACACATAGTAATGAGATTAGTGCACCGTTCGACTACAAGGTTATTGATGCAGATAGCAAAAGTGATATTTTTATCTTCAATGTATGGAACAATAAGAACGGTGCTTCGGACGTATCTAAAATGGAAGATTGCACGATTACTACGCGAGATATGACTGGTGGTACTGGTGACACAGAGGCTCATGATGTAGAAGTGGTGAAGAATAACTGGTTCCACGTTCAGGTTGACTCCTTGGGGGAGACAGACCTGGAAGAAGAAAGTTCACGAATTGGCAAGGATTTCTCTAAACCCATCGGAACAACAGGCAAGACAACTAAAGACCATACAGGAACCGCTTATGCAACACCATTTGCACCCGGGCCGAAAGAAATCTTGGGCGTGAGTAATAATGGAAATCCTCAAGATGCGGCTGGTAACTATGTGACCCTATCCATTCAATGTGTAGTACCGCTGAATGCAAAAAGTGGCAAGCAACAATTCAAAAAACGTATCTCTTATCGATACGTGTAACAAAGAAAACAATCATGAGGACAGGCTATTGCAGCCTGTCCTTTTTATTTAAAGGAGGAAGTTCTGTGATTCTAGGTAATAGACAATATACGCGCTCACCTGTATCTCAAGCTTACATATGGATTGCTGATTACTATGATGGTACTTATTTAAGCGAATTTGATCTGCAGACACAACAGGCAAACAGTTTTTATACAATTAACAAGGAAAAGTTGGTCTCTTTCGGATTGATCGGGCAAGGATCTCACGTGTATCACAATGTTGCCAACGGTGTGTTTCATATTAATGCGGATCGGTACTCTGTATCTTACGTATGTGAAGAGCAAGAATACCCGCTAACGGGCAGGACCTTTCTATACAATGACATCATTCAATTCAAGAATGTTTCTTCAGATGTTAATATGAGTGGGCACTCAGGCCCTGGGAGTTCGGGGGCTTTCAATAATACGATTGAATGTTTTAACTTCGGATACAAAAAAACAATGAATTTGAATGATGTGCAGATTAACTTTCAATGTATTTGTTCCCTGCCTTTGAAAGAAACGGCCTTTCTCCAAATTAAAATTACCTCCAATCAGGACCTGCCTGGGCAATTGGTTATTCGTAAAAATGGATTTGTCATAGATCAAATCGTAGCTCCTCTGAAGGCAAATCATGCAGGGATCATAAACTGGGATGTTCGTTGAGTTGGATTTTGACATGAGATAGGTGGTGAGAGTATGGCGATTCAAGAAATTGCACTGGATATAGATCTATCGATTGGTGTTTTTCAAGATACGATAGTTGAGGATCAAAAGTTGAAATTAAGAGTGTTGAGCCAAGACGCAGACGGGAATTCAATCTATCCAGCTGAAGGATCTTGGGAGTCCACTCCCATTCGGATTCAGGATAAGATCGCTTCATTTAAAGGTGTAGCTGCAAGTGTAGACGTAATGGGTGGAGCATCATACAAAATCTACTGGAGCACATCTGAGGATGGCTTTGAGTGGGGTGCGTATGAGGAAATCATAGCAGGTGTGACTGCTCCTAGATCTCCAGCAAAGTACGCCAAGGTGAAAATTGAAATTGTTGCTGAGAAAGAATATTCGAATTTCTACATAGACGATTTCAAGGAGAAGGGGAAATACAGTAATCCTTTTATTGAAAGTGACGCGGGTTCACTAGGCTTAAAGAAGACATATCAATTGAACATGGAACGAGCATCGGATACTCCAACAGGGATGGTATTACGTCAGAAGGTTGAAAATACGAAATTTAAAAAAGTAGATCGAATCAGAGTGAGTAAGGGGTGAATTTATGGCAGTTCCAGCCACGACAGGGCAGTTGAGAGAGCGTGTGGAGGACATGGAGATTGGGGATTATATCAAATGTGGTGCAGTCAGAGGAAGTACTATCGCACTAACTACAGTATATAATTTTGGGTCTGGCGCTCCTGCGAATAGCGGAGAAATACCATTAGCCGGTTTAGGAACTACAGCAGGAGTGGGTGGAACGTTTTACTTTATTAAGGTAGACAAGGGATTACTCATTTCCGATAGAATGATTTTCAACTCTATCACATGGGATCAGCTCAACTCTAAAAATTGGATAGAAGGCGTTACATTTGAATCGGGTTCGATTCGCTCTTTAAGTGGCGGTGTATTGTATGCAGACTCAAGTGGAAATAAGTCGAACACTGATTTAGGATTTGGAGCATTTCCCGCAATCAACGAGTGGGATAAGTATCTCATTAATTTTCCTGTAGCAAAGATATTATCAGGAAAAAGTTTAGACGATGTTTTTCATCATCTAAGTAACTATAGCTGGTGCAAAGAAACACCGAATTATGGCACATGGAGAGACAAGGCTGGTAATTCGACTACAACTGCTTCCAATAATCAGCGCATTGGTAGAGGTAGCAATACCAGAGCGCAGTGGAGTGACATAAACTACTCTGCAAGTGGTGGTTCTTATGCCACTTGGGGCTTTCGTCCATTATTTGAATATAGGGAGGTGTAGTAAATGGCAGTATTAGGAGATCAATTAAATAATCCTGAAAGTGGATGGCAGAGATACGATGATACGAATGACATGATTGTTTACACAGGTACATGGTTAACAGAGACTCTTGCTGGAAACTATAACGGAAGTGCAAAGTACACATCGACCAGTGGATCAACAATGAGTTTTACTTTCTATGGAACAAAAATAAGAATTATCGGTGGCTTGTATTCAGGTAGAACGACAACAGCTCAAGTTGTTATTGATGGAATTAATCTTGGAATAATTAATGAAGATTCAACAACTTCAAGAACGAAGGCTTTAGTCTTCGAAAAAATTGACCTGTCCCAAGACAAACATGTTGTTCAAATTAAAACAGTAGACAGCAAAACGTTAATCCTTGACGCAATTGATGTAGGCGAAGACGGATATATGACTAGAAGTATTGGAGTTGTTTTAACAGCACCAGATGTGGGATGGAAAAGGTATGATGATACCGAATCATCCATCAGCTATACAGGATTCACCCAAAGAAACTATGCGGTAACGGGTGCTTACGAAGGAAAAAGCTCATATAATGCAGATGCATCTACGGTAGGAGAAGTTGTCTTCTCTTTCGTAGGGACTAAGGTAAGGATCATATCTTCATCTACCAACACAAGCAGAGCACAGAGCGTGTCTATTTCTATTGATGGCCATATCGAGACGCTTACACCTAGAACTTCTGTAATTCAAGCACAGACACTTGTATATGAAAAGATTGGTCTACCTTACGGGACGCACACTATAAAGATTTTCAATTTCAAGGGGGTCACCGCTGGAGCCGCTGGTTTCGGTCTAGATGCTATAGATATTGATTCTGATGGACACTTAGTAAGATATATTGGGTCCGAGGTAACAGTTCCAGAAATTGGTTGGAAAAGGTATGATGCGGATAGCTTAGAGCACTCCGGTACAGATTGGAAAACGGTAGAGAATACTACAGGGCGTGTATTTGAAGGCGGTTCTGTTATGTATAGTAATGTAATTGGGAATTATATAAAGTTTTCTTTTACAGGAAAGAAGCTTCGTCTTGTTGCAGAATACGGAAGCTTATATGATCCGGATGTTGAAGTTAGTATTGATGGAGTTGTTGAATATATTAATTTATCAACTACCTCCTCTTCATATCAACCTCAAAGGATAGTTCTCGAAAAAACAAATTTATCTGAAGGTAGTCATGAGGTTGTAGTCAAAAAGGTTAGTGGAACAGGAAATTTTCATATTGATGCTGTTGATGTTGATGTAAATGGATACATCGTAAGGCCCATTGGATCTCAATTGACTACACCTGACGCAGGTTGGAAAAGGTATGACAATAGTTCAGCTATGAAGTATGAAGGATTAGGTTGGGTTTCGGCTACAGGTGATCCTAATACTTATGCAGGAACAGCCCACTATATTTCACTTAATGGAGCATCGTCAAATAGCATTAAATTTAATTTTTATGGGACAAAATTGAGGATCATTGATCTGTATTGGACTAATAGAGTGGATAACGTGACCATAGAGATTGATGGAAAAGTCTCTACATGGAATCCCAACAATCCAGCAAATAAGTATCAAATATTGGTCTTTGAAGTGTCAGGTTTGGAGAAGGGTTTACATGAAGTGAAGCTTTCTACAACTAGTTTGAGTGGAACATTTTCTCTTGATGCTGTAGACATTGACCTTGATGGACGAATGTTTCATCCAGATGAAGTGACAAGCATTGCAGAACTTGAGGTTGGCAAGCGAATCAGATGTCATTACATTGCGGCTAGGAATAGTGCTGGAGTATTTAGTAAGCTTGGAGAAGAGACTTTTGATTTTATAGGTTCTTCAGGCAGTCCTATTCCAATGGGAGATTTTTATTGGATTATGGTTGAGGACTGGAATAAGAGAAAGTTTCTAGTGGCTGATAGAAACATACAGAATGCTATATCTTGGGATTCAATTAACAAGGAGGGCTATATTTTTGGGGTTGAATCAACAACTATTTTTAAGACGTATAACAAGACACCACAAATAACTTCAGCTTCAGATGTATATAGTGTAACTGGTATTGGAACTTCTTTAACCAATGAAGATCCTTGGAGAGCGTTCTCGTCAAATGGATGGTGGGGTTCCTATGCAGGTACAGGTTTAATATTAGACTGCAAGCGAAGAGTGAAGTTTGGAGAAATAAAAGTTACTGCTTACTATGGAGCGAATATGGCTTCAGTGATTGATGTATACGGAAGTGATAATAATAGCGACTTTACTCTAATAAAAAGTTGCCAAAAATCCACTTGGAGCAACTTAGAACAAGCGACATTTTATTTTGATCAACCCGCAGAATACAGATATTACAAGATAATGAAGACCACACAAACCTCGGGTAGTAATGCGGCAAGATTAAAATTTGAGTTAAGTTATTCAGAGAAAATAGACAATAATCATATTTTCAAGCTAAGACTTCTCACAGGCGGTATTAATTCTAGTGACAAAGATAACGAGTGGGATATGTACATTGTTAACTCAACACTAAATGGAAAGATCATTGCTGGCGACAACAATGTATGGAATTGGATCGGTATAGCTTCACTTTCATCTACAAGTAATACGTCTACAAATCGAGCGCAAAGAGGAAATAGCATCTCTGGCTATGGTACTGTAGCTACTACTTTAACCAATGTCACATCTGGATTCAGACCATTACTTGAAGTTGAAATTCTTCCAATGGATAGATCGTTCATTAATCACAAGGGGTCTTATAAGAAATATGTACCTATAGAATTTATTGAATCGAATGATAACGCGATTCCAGTAATGACTTCTAACATCACTCCATCAGGCATTGCTAGTGCAAGTAGCATTAACAGTACAAGTTTTGATGCATACCAAGCATTCAATGGAATACAAGATGAACGATATGGATGGGCTTCTCTGACTCCTGTAAGTTGGCTACAATATCAGTTCCCGACCAAGAAAATTATCTACAAGTATTCTCTTGCCATGAGGACTAATGGCTCCTATTACGCTACTGGTGAACCACCAAAATCATGGACATTTGAAGGAAGCAATGATGGGATTAATTGGTCTGTGTTAGATACTCAAATAAACAATGCAACACTGGTAAGAGGGTCGATAGAAGAGTATAGAATTAACAACTCAGATGTGTACACTTATTACCGTGTTAACGTGAGCGCAAATCAGGGGAATGAAACAATAACAGTAATTGCAGAGTTGAAAATGTTTGAAAAAACACCGAAAGGCGAAGTAATCGGATGGAATACAATTTCAGCAACTTTACCCTCAGAAAACACTTTTATCAATGATGGAATGGATAATCTATCTGTTTTAGATAGAAAAAACGAAAATTTTGTTCAAAATATTAATGCTGACGGATCGTTAGGTTCAGGTAAGTTATTCAAAGGAAGTATCGATTTGATAAAGTATTTCGAAATAAGTAATGTAAGCATGAAGTAGAATATAAAAGCTCTACTTCTTTTTGTTCTTTTTATAAAGATTATACTTGAAAGGAGATGTTTATATGACGAATTACAGCGATAATGTTCTTCCAGTTTTCACTTCGGCAAGCCCTGTAAATGGAGTGTCAATAACTGCTACACCCTTCGTTACCAACTTTGAAGGTTGGCGAATACTTGCTTCATCTGGAAATGGATGGTATCCCGACAACTCCGTGTCTGGAAGAGATAACGGCGTAATCGTAATTGATTTAGGGAAGCAGAGAAAGATCGGTAAATACACTATTAAAGCAGGAGGTTACTTTCCTAAATCGTGGACTATCAAGGGAAGTAACACTGGGGCATTTTCAGGAGAGGAAGAATTGTTATCTACTATGATGGATAGCAAGGTTAGTGCTCCTTCTACTATTATTGAAGTTGAATTTTTTATAGATAACCCTAAGATGTGTAGATATTATAAATTTGATATTACAAAATCTGTGACTGGAACCTTTCTTCAGATAGCTGGTCTTAAAATGATGGAGAAGTTGCCAGAGAATAAAATCTTACTTTCATCAGGTGATGGAAAATATAGATCAATTAAGGACAACGGTGTTATCTATTCAGATAAAGCGATCATCCCGATTTCTACTAATAATAATTCAAATGTTACAAGTGATTATACTTTAAGTGCGGGAAGCAGTTCAGATACGGCTTTTAGAGCAATACAAGGTGGAACAAGTGCGTGGCAAGGAACAGGATGGTTCAGAACTGTTTTTGTTAAAAAATACAAACTAGGCGCATACTCAATTCAGGCTTGGAGTGCACCCAATCAAACTCCTTTAGCTTTTAGACTTATGGGAAGCAATGACGGTGTAGTTTGGGATGAAATAAATAACCAGAGCGGTTTAATTTGGACAGCTAACGAAATTAAAATTTTCCCTATCAACGCTTCCGTTGCATATACACATTATGAATTAAGAGACATGGCATCTTTAATCACTCCCTTAACATTAAGGTCATTTCGGCTTTTTGAGTATATTGGGAAAAATATTTCAATGCTGATTACCGAAAGTGCTACTGAGGATCAGTTTATAAAATGCGGAACAGACACCATAGCATTTAATAGTGAGATTAAAAGAGTTGTAGATGTTTTGTCACATGATGTATTGTTAGGTTCAGGAAAAACCTTTGAGCACACAGTTGACATGTCAAAACGCCGAGTACATAAAATTACGCTTGGCTAATTTATGAGGAACACATCTATATGGTGTGTTCTATTTTATTTTGAAAGGAGATGCTTGAATTGGCGATTTACATCAAGCTAGAAGTTACGGGATCGCTAGGTGGAAGCTTAACTTATGAAACTTTTGATCTAATACAATTTTTTAACAATAATAACAATTTGATTTCAATGAATAACTCCAATTTAGTTTCTCATAATTATATCAATAGGGCTACAGCTACAGACACAGCAAAGTGGTTTGTTCCTAGTGATGGCTATGTACCTTATGACACTCCAAATAATAAGGGTATTATTATACTTAAATTTCCAGATGAAACGAATGGTATAAAAAAAGTTGTTGCCAAGTCGTACTCAAATAATGGCGGTGCAACAAATATTGAAGTCTTTTATTCAAGTGATAACGGAACTAACTATACCTCTGTTGGTAAAATTATATTTACATCAATAAGTCAAACAAAAGAAATTGGGACTCGCATAGGTATATATGTTAATAAATTTTTAATTTCATCAGACGGTAAGCACTGTAGCATTACAAATAAATACAAAGATAATGCTATACCTGCAATGACATCTAACACTGCTCCATCAGGTGTTGTTGATGCAAGTTCGACTTATACAACATTTTATCCTTGGAAAGCATTTGATAGAATTGTGGACCCAAATGGATGGGTTGCTGCTAGTGGAATTTTGGTGGGTTGGTTAAGCTATGAGTTTCCACAGGCCAAACTGATAACTGCATATTCCATAAAATCTGGAACAACTCCAGTCAACAGACCTCCAAAAACGTGGACATTTGAAGGATGGGATGGTACGAAATGGGTTATCCTTGACACCCGAATAAATGAGCCTAACTTTACTGTAGAAGAGTTCCGTCTCTATGAGATTAAGAATAAAGTTGGATTCAAGAAGTATAGAATTAATGTTACTGCCAACCAAGGGGCTGGAGACTTTTTGGCAATTGGTGACTTGGGTATGTATGAAGCTGAAAGGTACATATCTTTCGTGAGAAACTCGGAAGGAAGTATTATTGAACATGGGATGAGCAAAGGAATGATTATTGATTTGGAGGATGAATTCAGCGAAAGAAGGTCATTGGTTAAAGATAGTGAAAGTATCGGGTCAGAAAAAGTCTTTAAACAAAAAATCGATACTAACAAAGTACCAATAAAGAAAGTATCAATTATTTAAATCAGTTAAATGAAATTGTTCTATTTATTTTAGAAAGGAGATGGGATTATGGCAAAGCTTGTGAATATCGTACCACCTATGACATCGTATACTTCACCTTCAGGCTTAGTAAGCTATAATGGTCAAAATGGTGCATACTACGCTTATAAAGCATTTGATAGAAGTCAAGGTACATTCTACGGAACCTATCGTGTCACTAATACATGGGTTTCTTACAGGTTTCCAACCTCTGTGAAATTGGCAGGCTACTCCATGTATTGCTTGGAAAACAACTCACCGCCCCGATCTTGGGTTCTAGAAGCAAGTAATGATGCAGTTACATGGGATCTAATTGACACAAGAAATGATTATCTAGTCGCATCATGGGCAAGCAATAGAAAAGTCACTTTTAATATTGCTCCCACTAAAGCCTATCTCAACTATAGAGTTCGGGTAACAAGAAATAACACCTCTGAGGTAATCAATATCCATGAGATTGAATTCATGGATTGGGTCTATGACCATAAGTATTTGGTCCAAGACAGCTCAACTTACAGGTATTACGCAAGCGGACAATGGCAAGTCATTTCAGGTACACCCACCGAGCAGGATTATTTAAACTTTGGAATGGACGACATCTCAACTATCCCTGAATCCGCATGGTCACAACTTCAAGGTGAAGTGGAACTATGCTACTACACCGACGACCCAACCAAAACAGAAGTATCCTTCAACATTGAAACCGAACCCTTCACCCTAGCCAAAGAATGGGAAGATAAAGAAATCAAAATCATCGAATACACCGATGATCCTGCTCAAACCGAATCAACGATTACAATCGAAACCGAACCATTTACCCTCTACGACGAGTTGGGTGATAGTGTGGATGTTCTATACTACACAGATGATCCATCCAAAACTTCTGCGGAACTAAACATCACGGCTAACTACTCCCCATTGGATGAACTTGAGGGAGATTTTGACGTGGTTACGTGGACGAATGATGAAGAGGTAATTGCAGGGAATCGGGACATGATGCTGACGTATGACGCGCTACCGTTTGAACAATTAATTGTGCAACCAACAGACATAGCACTCTATGGAGATGTCAAAAAGGTTATTGCTACAAAAGTAACGGAGAACAGCCCGGAAGGTATATTAAGAATGGCTGCTTCGTTCGATTCAGGGCTCACATGGAAGACATACCGTTTCAACAAGTGGTTCAATATGGATATCAAGGATACTACGCTGTTTAAAAGAAAAGGAATGAATCTGGACACACTCAACGCGATCCCTGAAAAGGATTTAATCGATTTAACACGAATCGCCTATTACTTCGATAGCAGCAAGCATTATGAAAACAGCTATTTGCTGGACGAAATGAAGATGGTCGTTGATGCACCGCGTCATACTGTTGAATTGAGAGATATGTCATTGCAACTGTTAAACACCACAGCCACAATCGACCTGACCTTCTCTGGTAACAAACTTACAGGTGTGCTGGATGATGCAGATCAAGGCAAGGTTAAGTACCGCGTGTTGTTGAACGGTAAAACGTATTATCCGGCGGATGGCAATTTTACACGACTAGCAGCTTCTCCATTCAATATCGAACTCAATATCGACGAGAGAAATGTACATTTTGGCGTAGAGAATACGCTGAAGGTTGAATTTCAGGATTATTGGGGTGCCGTAGACTCATGGGAATCCAAGTTTATCGGATCGTATTCAGGATTAATGTTTATGGATGAGTCTGGAGACTTTCTGTCAGATACCTTTGGCGGAATTTTGAAACAACTCGATTATGGGGTGATTATTGCCGGACAGACGACGTTAACGAAGAAAGTCAGAATCAAAAACTTGCTTGGATATGCTGTGGATCATGTATACCTGGAGATGGATAAGAAATTCGAAACGGATGGTGTTGACGTCCAATTATCCAGACAGGCCGACCCGTTTCTTCCGATCGAATATCTGACCTATGGTCTGATTCAACCGGAGGATAGCATCGATTTTTATATTCGTATCGCAACAGATATTCATGCCAAGCCGAACCCGAATGGTAATTTTGAAATGAAGGTCACAGCAGACCGTGTATAGCTCTCAATACAATGAGACAGGAAGTGAGTGGAATAAATAACGGGGAGACTCTATTAGATAGTGTTATACATATTAAAAGTCCGGAAAATCGTTTTGCAGCAAAGTATATCCTGTACAATCAAGTCGATGAAGAACTGTCTTCGACCCTGATAGCTGCTACAAGAAAAGTATCTGAGATCGTCTCTACTGTATCCGTACGTGTCAGACGTTCACAGGAATTAACCAATTCACTATATGTGATGTACAAGTCGCAAGGAGATCTGAGCGCAACCATTCAAGCGGCATCCAAAGTTGATCTTGAAGGCATGCTATACGTTCGACCACATAACCGTGCACACGGCAAATACGAATTACTGGAAGCACCTCGTGTGACTGTTGACCTAAAGCCTGTTGCTGATGCAACCACACGAAGTCAAACTCACCTGCAGACGATCAACTTTGGTGATACACAGCGCATGATGATCGGCAGAGACGAGATGGAGCAATTCGAATCGTTTATACATTTCGGTGATCTGGATACTAGAATACCCGATCTGTTACATTTGGAAGAAGCCAAATTGAGGTTGTATTACACAGGAACCCTGGCACCTAGAGCACATATTGAGCTGCACCAGCCGGATACATTGTGGCGGGAGTACGGGATTACGTATGCGAACAGACCTCAGTCCATACAGCTCTTATCGTCCAGTTATATCATTGATACGACTGAACGTTATGTTGAGTTTGATATGATGGCATTACTCCAAATGTGGAGAGAAGGTATTCTTTCAAATGTTGGAATGATTATTCAGTCTAGCGGTAACACGCCGATCTATTTCAACACTCGTGAGTCTTCCAAGCCACCTGTTTTGCAGATTAAATATATTACTTCTCAGATCTATTCCATCGGTCGAACCGAAATCGGAAGTGAAGTTTTTATTTATGGTGCAGGTCGTAAGGATATAGCTTCAACGTTAGTTGTACACAGTGATATTGGGCTGGACTGGCTCAAATCTCAGTTGTACGTCCACCGCTATGAGGATCACATGCATCATGATATACCTCAAGTCATTGCGGTCAGCCGTCCGGATCTCGATGTGGACCTGACTGTAGCTAAACGTGTAGATGCGGATCTGGATTCGAACATTTCTATTGCTGAAAGTAGGACAAAAGAGAGGGAAACATGGGTTACTGTTTCTAAACCCGAGCTTCATTCGCAGTTCATTACTGCTATACGGACAACTAAGGATACAGACGGTAACCTTGCCGTTAGAACAAGTCTGCACGACGAAAGAACTGTAGAAATCGCAGTGTCTCATCCTGACTTACCTTCAGTTATTACGGTAGATAGACAAATGTCTCTGGTCAGTACGTTAACGATATCACAGCTGTTCGATGATGAACGGGATACGAGTTTAATGGTATCCATACCTGATCTTCATGCTTCATTGGAGGTCTCCAGTTATATACAAGCAAACTCAACGTTGGGTTCTTCGCTAACGGTCATGTACGACGGTGATTCGACCGTGATTTCGGAGATTATGGTTAATAAACCTGATATGAATAGTGTTCTTCAAGTCAGAGCCTTAGATCATGATGAGAGGGCAGCCAGTGTTGAGATTCCTTATTTGGAAGAACAGCCTGGGCAAGTCTATATCTCCAGACCTGATGTACTTTCGAGCATTGAGGTCAAGTATATGGATGTAATGGATGGCCACATTAGTATCAAAGAAAGAGAATACTTGGATGGATATCTTCAGGTGCGAGAGTGGAAGGATATGCAGTCTACGGTAGATGTGAGACAGATTGTGGATGTGGCTACTGAAATGACAATTTCCAAGCCTGATCTGGCCGCTTATGTCCTACCTAGAGTTAATGCAAATGAGGAGTTAGGTTCGATCACAAGTATCCGTAAACGGGATGCCAGTGATTTAGTGACCACAGTGATGGTGAAGAGTCCAGGGAATCAAGCGTATTTTTACATTTTATAAATGAGTTAACTATCAAAGAGGGCATTGGCCCTCTTTTTTTTTGCGTTTAGGATCATGTCCAACTCTAAGCATCTGTACTTTATTATGTAACAGTCCTCTTCTCGTTATGATACAATGTGTTTATCACATATTAAGGAATGAAGACCATGCGTCAAGAGGACAGTGTATTTGAACAAATTATGAAGCAGAAGAGATTGAGGACGATCAAGTCTGGAACTGATAATCTTCAAGTAGAGCCAATACATAAAAAGAAACTAGCTCAGGAGCAATTAAGTGCATTGGATATTAAGTTCAAAAATTCGGTAGCCGAATCAGTAGACCGCAGTGTACTTCATAGACGTGTACTGGGAATTAGAAGAGAGTTAACGGAGATAAGGAAATTAAAGAATGATGAGCATACGTTTTAAGGTAGGTCCACTTTGACCAGTTAAATTAACTCGTTTTCTTAACTCGAGAAGCTGATTAGATGTTATCAAACACTCCGAGATAAACTTTTAGACACTTAAAAATGATTATTATGAGAGCTGCCTCATTTCTGAGGTGGCTTTTTTAAATATTTCAAAGAAAGCATTCTTTTACATCTAAGTCTGCGAGAAGAATTACCAACAAAATATTCGAACGATAAGTACCTACATTTTCTCAAACACGGCAGGTGTCCACACGACAATCCAGAATGAGGCATACAATTATCGTGACCTGTGGAAGAGGAGGTGGATCGGGAAATTATGGTGACGATGGAGCCTATTGTAGTTGGAGAGCATGTACTGGTTGGGGTAGAAGTCAAGCTGCCCAAAACAACGTTGTTGACCATTAATACATCCAAAGGATATATCATGTGCGGAGCACTCGATGTGGGATTACTTAATGAAAAGCTCGGGGATCGCAAAATTATTGCGGCTCGGGCGGTTGGTGTGCGTACACTGGAGCAGTTGCTGCATGCACCTATGGAGTCGGTGACCACAGAAGCCGAAGCCATGGGCATTACGGTTGGCATGACGGGTGTAGAGGCTTTGTTGAAAATGATCTAATCACTAACAAAAGGGCTCCCCGTATGGGAAGCCCTTCTTTAGCATCGTAATATTGGCCTGGCACATCGTGGGCACCAACGCTATACACGACACTCTCTTCTTAAATACTTTTATTAAGTTAAGCTTCTTCCTTCGCAAACAAGGCCGCCAGGTTTTCCTTGAAAGGTGCGCGAACCACGCCTTTTTCCGTGATGATAGCTGTTACATATTCATTAGGCGTAACGTCGAACGCCGGATTGAATACTTTAACACCTTGCGGTGCGGTACGTTTGCCAAATCCTTCGGTTACTTCCTCGGCAGCACGTTCCTCAATCGGAATGAGATCTCCGGATGGAGTAGACAAGTCGATCGTCGACAATGGGCTTGCTACATAGAACGGAATATTGTGAGCCTTGGCAAGCACGGCTACGCTATAAGTTCCGATCTTGTTAGCTACGTCACCGTTCGCTGCAACACGGTCTGTTCCGACGATAACGGCTTGAATCCAACCTTTGGACATGACCATGCCTGCCATGTTATCACAGAGCAGGGTAACGTCAATGCCAGCTTGCTGTAACTCAAATGCAGTCAGGCGTGCACCCTGAAGTACAGGACGAGTCTCGTCTGCAAATACTTTCAGGTGAATACCACGTTCCTGTGCGAGATACATTGGAGCAGTTGCCGTACCATATTTTGCTGTAGCGAGTCCACCTGCATTACAGTGAGTAAGTACACCCATACCATCTTCGAACAAAGGCAGTGCATTCTCGCCGATCATGCGGCATACTTCCTCGTCTTCCTTCTGAATCAACAGAGCTTCTACTTCAAGAGCATCATTGCCCTCTTCCAGGCTTATGCCGGATTCAACGACCTCATTTGCTTTTTGCATCATACGATCCAGTGCCCAGAACAGGTTCACCGCTGTTGGACGGGAAGTAGCCAGATGAGCACATACGGATTTTACGTGATCCAGCCAGCCTTGAATAGTTGTTCCGTCGTATGATTTGGCACCCAATACGACACCAAATGCAGCAGCAATACCAATCGCTGGAGCACCGCGTACTTTCATGGAGTGGATCGATTCCCATACTTCCTCGGGTGTATAGAGTTTCAGCATAAGAATGGTTTCGGGCAATAGACGCTGGTCAAGCATTTCAAGTTTGTCCTTTTTCCAGACCAGAGAGGACAGCGGCTGATATTCAGGGGTTGTCATGGGGTGGTTCCTCCGTTCCTTATGTTAAGCCTTAGTCGTAGTAACCGCTGTAGATACAATATCCAGTACTTCACCGATGGTATTCAAGCGACGATTGTTTTTGATTAACGCTTTGCCAATGGCCAATGATTTACGCTGAGAACGTTCACGTTCAGTTGCATTTGGAATGGTATCTATATCCGCCACGTGAGCGAGTCCCACGATACGACGAACCATTTTGGTACCTGCAAAGCCGATCGAATCTCTGAACAATTGTTGCACATACAGCTCCTGGTACCCTGGCACTTTTGCCATCGGATCTACCAGATCATTAGTCCAGTGGGCACGGAAACGGGATTCGAATTCAGTCCATACATCACGAACCATATTCAGCAAAAGCGTTTCACGCTCACGCAAAGCAGTCTCATCCTGAATCCGTCCTGGCAGAGATGCGTAATTCAAGAGCAGGTTCGCAAGGACTGCCCCCACATCGAATCCCATGGGTCCGTAAAATGCAAATTCGGGATCGATGACTTTGGTCGATTCAGGTGTAACAAAAATACTGCCTGTATGCAGATCTCCATGAAGCAGTGCCTGACCATGTGTCAGGAATTTTTCCCGCAGCAGGGCCACTTCAAGGTGGAGCTCCCCATCCGTGCGAAGGGCGTCAGCTTCATCTTCAATGGAAGCATCATAATTATTTTTTTCAGCGATCCGGTAGGGTTCATCAAAGATCAGATCTTCCGTTATTTTGCATTGGTCCGGGTTAATGAATCTGCCCTGTTGTTCCTTCTTCAATTGCTGATCCATACCCAAGTCGGATGTGAAGAACAGCGTTCTCGCCATGAATTCCCCAATATGCTGTGCAAAAAGAGGATAGGAAACACCTTCGATCAGGCCTTTGCGCATGATCACATGATCACTCAGATCTTCCATAACCGTTAGCGCGAGGTCATCATCGTAATGATACACTTCGGGTACCATTCCTGGACACAGACGGTATTCTTCCTGAAGAATTTCACGCTCAATTCGGGCACGTACAAGAGAGAGTGGCCATGATTCTCCAACCACTTTCGCATAAGGAAGCGCCTGTTTGATAATGATACTTTTATCGGAGTTCTGATCCGTGATGTGGAATACCAAATTCAGATTGCCGTCGCCGATCTCGTGACAATCCAGATTTGCATCTGCCGCAAATGGACCCGGTAATGTTTTGGCCAGTTCAATTGCATCCTGGGGGGTTAAAGGGCGATATTGGGACAAAGGTGCCACCTCCATATATATGAAGAAACAGGAAAACCCACTTCTTTGCTTGGTATATGTCAGTATATCGGAAATGGCGCGGTTTTTGAACTTTTTTTTGAGACAACCCAAGTTAATTCTGATTCGAACTTCCTGTTCAAGGGTAAAAACAAATAGGCCGGACAGTTGAGAAAAACGCTGATCATGAGCCTCTCCGCTACCAAGCGGTGACACATTATTAACTCTCTGTTATGCATTGCGGGACAACCTGCTTATCAAAGCATGACAGGCTAATTTTAAATAAAAGGATGGGATTAATATGGCTACAAAAAACAAAACAGATCAAGCGAAATCGGTGGAACAAGTACTTAATCGTCAGGTAGCCAACCTGAACGTATTGTATGTCAAAATTCATAACTATCACTGGTACGTTAAAGGACCTAACTTCTTTACATTGCATGTGAAATTTGAAGAGTTCTACAACGAAGTTACCGTGCAAATGGATGAAATTGCAGAGCGTATTCTTACGCTCAAAGGTAGCCCAGCAGCTACAATGAAAGAATATTTGGAGCTTTCCTCTATCCAGGAGGCAGCTGGTGGCGAAGACGCGAAGACAATGGTGCAAAACCTGATCGAGGACTTTGCTACACTTTCGAACGAATATCAGGAAGGTATTGAAGTTGCAGAAGCAGCTGAAGATCAACCGACATCCGATATGCTGACAGGCTTCAAGGCTGACCTTGAGAAACACATGTGGATGCTTCGCTCTTTCCTGGGTTAATACAAGCAAGATTTAATCTAATACAAGTATGTTTCTTTCGTAAGCTTTCTGATCCCCGATCATGTTGTCAGAAACGCCCTGAGCGTCTATACTGCTGACAAGAACGATGGGGGAGGAACAGCTTATGTTAGAACCAACGATACCGGCTTTAAAAGAATGGGCCTCAGCAATCAAAGCACTGGAAACGGGTCGCCAAATTATGGTGATGCGCAAAGGTGGGATTGTAGAAGAAACCCGACATTTTGAGCTGAAAAGTCCGGCGTTTTACCTGTATCCGACTTATGAACATCAGCGTAAAGAACTGATTAAGTCCTCGGATCAATCCTTTGTTGAAGAATCATTGGCCGAATGGGTGCCCGAAGCTTCGACAATCCGCATTACTGCTTATGCCGAAGTAACGCAGGATCTGGAGATACGAGATCAGGAGATGCTGGATCGACTTCTTGACTTTCATATGTGGACAGCGGATTTTGCCGAAGACCGTTTGAAATGGAAACGGAAAGATCCGCTCCATGTATTGATTTTACGTGTGTACCTTTTGAAAGAACCGATGGAAATTCCCGTATTGCCTGAATATAATGGCTGTCGCTCATGGATTTCTATTCCGAATGGTCCGGTGCCGCGCGAAATGACGCCAGTGGTGGACGTTGCGGATTTTGACGAACAGGTACAGAAGATTAACGAGATGCTCAAATTGTAATATTATTAATGAAGGGGCTTGTCCATAATATGGATAAGTCCTTTTTTGGATTAGTGTGCAGCAGATATGATAAAAGCTTGATTTTCTGTGATTTTTCTCACTGTTCATCTTGGCAGAAGATGTTTTCTCATTTGATTCAATCTGGTATTTATTATAGAATCAGAAAGAATAATGTTTCCTTCAAGGAATATACACTCTTAGGAAATAGCTTGATTATCATTGAGAATCAGTTTAGAATTATTCTAAAGTGTTCTTGCTTTAAAGATTCGAGTACAAGAGAAATTCAGGGGAAGCCCTGTTCAGATATAATAGGCGCTTTTTCGTTTTCGACAGCAAACATCAATTTAATCAATGGAGGGAAACAATACACATGGCTACGAATTTCGTCATTGAAGGTCTGAAAGCGACGATCGAAGGTAAGGAAATCCTGAAAGGCATCAACCTGGAAATGAAAGGTGGAGAAATCCACGCAATCATGGGTCCGAACGGAACAGGTAAATCAACTCTGGCTTCTGCATTGATGGGCCATCCGAAATATGAAGTAACTGACGGTACAATTACACTTGATGGTGAAGATGTACTGGATATGGCAGTAGATGAGCGTGCACGTGCAGGTCTTTTCTTGGCTATGCAATATCCAAGTGAAATCGCTGGTGTTACAAACTCCGACTTCTTGCGTAGTGCAATTAACGCACGTCGTGGCGAAGGTAACGAGATCTCCCTGATCAAGTTCATTCGTCAAATGGAAGGTAAAATGAAAGAACTCGACATGAACCCTGAGTTCGCTCACCGTTACCTGAATGAAGGTTTCTCCGGTGGTGAGAAAAAACGTAACGAGATTCTGCAAATGATGCTGCTTGATCCGAAAATCGTAGTACTTGATGAAATTGACTCCGGTCTGGACATCGATGCTCTTAAAATCGTGGCAAACGGCGTAAATGCAATGAAGAGCGAAGATCGTGGTTTCTTGATCATCACTCACTATCAACGCCTGCTTAACTACATTACTCCTGACTACGTACACGTTATGATGCAAGGCCGTATCGTGAAATCCGGCGGACCTGAACTGGCACACCGTCTGGAAGCTGAAGGATATGACTGGGTTAAGGAAGAGCTGGGAATTACAGACGAAACTGTAGGTCAAGAAGCGTAAAGACAAAACGGAGGAGGATTAATTAATGACTACACAAACAATTCTTCCGGTTGAATCTGAAGCGCTTCGCGCCTTGTCGGAAAGCAACAATGAACCCGGCTGGTTGACCGAACAGCGACTCGAAGCTTTGAAGCTTGCGAGTGGGCTTGCGCTTCCTAAACTGGAAAAACAAAAAATCGAACGCTGGAATGTCAGCGAGTACGGAACATATAAAGCAAGTGAAGCTATTTCTTCTTTGACAGAAGTACCTGCTTCTATCAAAGATCTGGTTCAGGATCAAGCTGAAGGCAGTCTGGTTATCCAGCGCAATTCCGGTGCGGTATATTCTAAAGTGTCTGCTGATCTGGCGGCAAAAGGAGTTATCTTCACGGATCTGGCTACTGCGGTTCGCGAACACAGTGATTTGGTAAAACCATATCTGAACACAGCAGTGAAAGCAGATGAGCATTCCCTTGCTGCACTTCATGCGGCACTTTGGAACGGCGGGGTGTTCCTGTATGTTCCGAAGAATGTTGAAATTGAAGTGCCACTGCAAGCAGTGCTGCTTACGGATGATGCATCTGCAACGTTTGCACCTCACGTGCTCGTGGTTGCCGAAGCAAACAGCTCAGTAACTTATGTGGATAACTATGTATCCGGCGAACTGTCTGCACCTGTATTCCATAATGGTGTTGTGGAAGTATTCGCAAAATCTGGTGCTAAAGTACGTTATGCATCGGTTCATCAACTGAGTGTGAATGTAACTGATGTTTCATTCCGTCGTGCAGTCTTGGAGAATGATGCTTCGATCGAGTGGATCGTTGGTGAAATGAACAATGGCGATACAGCAAGTAACACGATGACTGTGCTTAAAGGCAATGGGTCAACTTCCGACTCCAAAGTT
Source organism: Paenibacillus sp. FSL R5-0519 (assembly GCF_037974275.1). Classification (NCBI taxonomy): domain Bacteria; kingdom Bacillati; phylum Bacillota; class Bacilli; order Caryophanales; family Paenibacillaceae; genus Paenibacillus; species Paenibacillus sp. FSL R5-0519. The sequence continues at coordinate 4,540,777 of NZ_CP150234.1, read as the reverse complement.
ATCGCTGTAGGTTCCGGTTCTCAGAAAATTAACTACACCACAGAAGCTCGTCACTTCGGCAAGAATACGCCAAGTCAGATGATTACACGTGCGGTTATGCGTGAAGAAGCTTCTGCAATCATCAACGGTATCACGAAGATTGAGAAAGGCGCTACCAAAGCTGATGGACAGCAGACAGAGAAAGTGTTGATGCTGAGCCCTAAAGCACGTGGAGACGCTAACCCGATCCTTCTGATTGATGAGGATGATGTAACAGCAGGTCACGCGGCTTCTGTTGGTCAAGTCAATGCCGAGCAGATTCATTACTTGATGTCGCGCGGAATTAACCGTACGGATGCCGAACGCCTGATCATCTATGGCTTCCTGGCTCCGGTGGTGGCGGATATTCCTCTGGAAGCACTGCGCACCCAATTGCAGTCCCTGATTGAGAAGAAGCTGGGACAATGAACCTGTCCATTCGCGAGCAGTTCCCGATCCTCCACCAGGAAATCAACGGACATCCGCTCGTATATTTAGATAGTGCTGCAACTTCACAAAAGCCTCGTGCTGTGATTGAAGCGGTCAAACATTATTATGAGTATGAGAACTCCAACGTACATCGTGGTGTTCATACCCTTGGGAGCCGTGCAACGGACGCTTACGAAGGCGCACGTGAGAAGGTAGCCAAGTTTATCAATGCACGTAGTACGCAGGAGATTATCTTTACCCGCGGGACAACGACAGCCCTGAATCTGGTGGCTGCATCATATGCCCGCGCCAATTGCAAAGAAGGCGATGAAATTGTTATCACGCAAATGGAGCACCATAGTAATCTGATTCCTTGGCAGCAGGTTGCCAAGGAGACAGGTGCAACATTGAAATACATCCCGCTTCAGCCTGACGGTCATATTGAACTGGCTGATGTCGAGAAGACGATTACGAACAATACTAAAATTGTAGCAATCGCTTATGTATCCAATGTTATGGGTCTGATCCATCCTGTGAAACAAATTGCTGAAATTGCGCACCGCAATGGTGCTGTCATCGTTGTTGATGGCGCACAAAGCACACCTCATATGAAGGTGGACGTGCAGGATCTGGACTGTGATTTCTATGCATTATCCGGTCATAAAATGTGCGGACCAACCGGAATCGGTGCACTCTACGGCAAAAAGGCGCTGCTGGAGTCCATGGAGCCTATTGAGTTCGGCGGTGAAATGATTGATGATGTGGGTCTATACGAATCCAACTGGAAAGAGCTTCCTTGGAAGTTCGAAGGTGGAACCCCGATTATCGCAGGTGCGGTAGGATTGGGAGCTGCCATTGATTTCCTGGAACAGATTGGTATGGATGAGATTGCACATCATGAGAGTGTGCTGGCAGCTTATGCAACAGAACGTCTGGCCGAGATCGATGGGTTAACCATCTATGGTCCAGCGAAGCGGCATGTGGGTGTTGTTACCTTTAATCTGGGGGATGTTCATCCGCATGATGTGGCAACCGTACTGGACGCGAGTGGCGTAGCCATTCGTGCCGGACACCATTGCTGTCAACCGCTAATGCGCTGGCTTGAAGTTAGCTCAACAGCTCGTGCCAGCTTCTATCTATACAATAACGAACAAGATGTAGATCGGCTTGTCAGCGCCTTAATCCAGACAAAGGAGTACTTTGGCGATGCAACTTGATGATCTGTACAGACGTGTTATAATGGACCACTACAAAAACCCGCGTAACCGCGGAACATTTGATAATGACGCTGTCACGGTGAATTTGAACAATCCAACGTGCGGCGACCGGATTTCACTGCAAATTTTGCTGAAAGACGGAATCGTTCAGGAAGCCAAATATACGGGTGAAGGCTGCTCCATCAGCATGTCCTCTGCATCAATGATGACGGAGGCTGTCAAAGGCAAAACGATGGAACAGGCACTCGATATCGCTAACCGTTTTTCCTCACTGATGAAAGGTGAAGAAGTCGATTTCGACGATTATGAAGATCTCGAAGCCCTATCCGGTGTGAACAAGTTCCCTGCACGCATCAAATGTGCCACTCTGGCCTGGAATGCATTACGCAAAGGGATTGACGAAGAGAACAAAGTACAATAACGATAGGGAGGTAGAGCAAGATGGCTAAAAAAGCACCAGAAATGGAAGAGTATAAATATGGTTTCCGCGACGAGCACAAATCCATCTTTCAAACCGGTAAAGGTCTGACTGCAGAAGTAGTTACCGAGATTTCCCGGATTAAGAACGAACCGGAATGGATGTTGGAATTCCGTCTGAAATCCTTGAAACAATTCGAAAAGATGCCGATGCCGAAATGGGGCGGAGATCTCGACGGATTGGATTTCAACGATATTCAGTACTACGTTCGTGCTTCTGAAAAACAAGGGAAAACATGGGAAGAGGTCCCTTCTGAAATCAAGGAAACCTTTGATAAATTGGGTATCCCTGAAGCAGAGCAAAAATTCCTTGCAGGGGTATCGGCTCAGTATGAATCTGAGGTTGTATATCACAACATGCAAAAGGAATTGGAAGACCAAGGGGTAATCTTCATGGATACGGATACGGCTCTCAGAGAGCATCCGGAAATCCTGCGTGAATATTTTGCAACAGTTATTCCGCCAGCAGATAACAAATTTGCTGCATTGAACAGTGCGGTATGGTCTGGAGGAAGCTTCATCTACGTGCCTAAAGGCGTTAAATGTGAAGTGCCTCTGCAAGCCTACTTCCGGATCAACTCCGAGAATATGGGGCAATTCGAGCGTACACTTATCATTGCGGACGAAGACAGCTTTGTTCACTATGTAGAGGGCTGTACAGCTCCGATCTACAGCACAAACTCACTGCACAGTGCGGTCGTTGAGATCATCTGTAAGAAAAATGCTCGTGTTCGTTACACAACGATTCAAAACTGGGCACCAAACATCTACAACCTCGTTACGAAACGTGCGGTTGCAGAAGAAAATGCAACAATGGAATGGGTCGATGGTAACATCGGTTCCAAACTGACGATGAAATATCCTGCGGTTGTACTGAAAGGCCGTGGAGCTAAAGGTTCCGTACTCTCCATCGCTGTAGCTGGTAAAAACCAGCATCAGGATGCAGGTGCGAAAATGATCCACTTGGCTCCGGATACAACATCTACGATCGTATCCAAATCCATCAGTAAACATGGTGGTAAAGTAACGTACCGTGGTTTGGCTTCCTTTGGACGTCAAGCTGAGGGCGCGAAATCCAACATCAAGTGTGATACACTCATTCTCGATAATGAGTCCACATCAGATACAATTCCTTACAATGAAATCATGAATGATAACATCATGCTGGAGCATGAAGCTACGGTATCCAAAGTGTCCGAGGATCAGCTCTTCTACCTGATGAGCCGCGGTCTGACGGATGCAGAAGCTACACAAATGATCATCATGGGCTTCATTGAGCCATTCACGAAGGAATTGCCAATGGAATACGCCGTTGAGATGAATAGATTGATCAAATTCGAAATGGAAGGCTCTATTGGTTAATCCCATTTAAAAAGGATTATTCAGCAGATCGGGACGTTCTCGTCCTGAATCCGACCTAACTTAAATCATGTAATACTAAAAAAGATCGAGGTGAATTCCTCGGTCTTTTTTTTATACTGTTCTGTTCATTTATTGTACATAGTAATGATCAGATTCTAGTATAGAACGAAATATAAGGGAAAAGAATTTGACTAAAAAAGCATACTGCTAGACTTAACCCTAGTCTGAGCGGTGCTTATTTGTAATAAAATAAGACCAATAGCACAAGCCATTTCATAGATTTAAGCATGTAATGATAGAAAAGGATGTGAGTGTATGAGCGTTAACCCTTTCGAGGGATATCGGATTACAAGTTCATTCGGCTATCGCATTCATCCCATTCATGGTGGACAAACATTTCACCGCGGAATTGATCTCGTAACAGAGCCGTGGAATGGTCCTGTCTATGCCTTTATGGAAGGCAGGGTACGTTTTGCTTCCGAAGGAGTTACAGGCTCCGGATTCGGCGGTTATGGGCTTACAGTTGCCCTTCAAGATCATCGAGGCTACTTGCATTGTTATGGTCACCTTTCTCGCATTGCCGTAAAGGTTGGACAGTTGGTGAAGCGAGGCCAGCTGATCGGTAATCAGGGAAGCACGGGTCAGAGTACTGGTCCGCATGTACATTATGAGATTCGTAAATCAAGTACACCCTCTTACGGGTATACAGCCAGTGAAGATGGTGTGACGGAACCGGCTGCATATCTGGCGGCCGAATACGGAACTGCGACTCAGGAACAGGAGGCTCCGCCGATGTCCGCTGAGCAGAAGAGAATATTTGAAGACATGCAGAAGACGCTGGAGATTCAAGGGGAATGGATTCAGCAACAAAAGCAACTTTCCAATATGGATTGTCCCACATGGGCGCAACAAGCTTATGATTATTATCGTCCGTTTATTATGAACGACAAAGGCAGTTATGAATTTTGGAGATTACTTGTTATCATGCACCGTAAGGAAAAAGGCATCCAGGTTCATTCGGATTAGAATATATAGATCATTCGGAACGACAGGATTTATTTTTATGAATAGTTCGAATCCTCGGGGCAGAACCAGGCAGACAACCAATTGTGGAATGTTGCCACTTCGCCCGGTTCATTAGGTCGATAAACGTCATATGTTAGGGTATACCTGATGAAGAGGAGGCAATCACATGAGCGAAGTAGGATATGGCTGTGGAGGCAACGTAGGCGGAGTAGGTGGCGTTGGTGGATACAATATGTTCACTAACACGGGTGCAATCCTGGTACTGTTTATTCTGTTGGTTATCATCACAAAAGCATTCTGCGTGTAATCCAATATGATCGAATAGAAATACACAAAGGGAAGCCGATTAAGGCTTCCCTTTGGTCATAATCAACATATTAAGTTTGCTATGCCTATCTAAGCTACTTTTTGGTTCTTCGTATGCATGTTTGTACAATGAACAGTTACTGTACATAGATCTCAACGATAGCAATATCTCTTTCTTTCGCTAAATCAATAAAGGCCGTAGAGGTCTGAACGAGTGGGCGGAAGTAATCTGCAGGATTATTCATTACAATTAGTCCCGTCTGACCCGTGGAGAGCAGAACCCGTTTACCGATAAAATTAGGCAACATGTGCTTGATCAGTTCCTGCGTGGCTTCACCATTTAACTGACCGAAACTGAGGCTGTACAGTTCACACAGAACAGAGATTAGTTCCTGTTTGGTTTGATACACCCGATTGGTCGTCATGGCGCTGTAAACGTCCGCTACAGCCGTTATACGGGAATATGGGTGGATCTCTTCCCCTCGCAGTCCATGGGGATAACCACTTCCATCCTCGCGCTCATGATGCTGAAGGGCAACCGTTGCCAGAATTTCATCCTGCGTGGATTCTTTAATGATATCGTACCCATAGAATGTGTGTTTCTTCATTTCGTCAAATTCTTCCGTGGTCAATTTACCAGGTTTATGTAACATTTCAGAAGGAATCTTGGACTTGCCAATATCATGAAGATATCCTGCTTTGGCTACCGTTAGACATTCCTCGGGGTTATAACCCATCCAGCCGGCGATATAAAAAGCGAGCATTCCGACTTGCAATGAATGGTTATACGTATAATCGCTATCCCCGTCCAGCATAAGCAACAAGGAGACAACATCTTTCTGTTTTTCCAACTGTCCCGTTAGGGTAATCAAAATCTCATCGACCTGTGTCTCATCAATAAAACCCTTCTCCATCGCTTGTTGAAATAGAGATTCAGTACCTTTGATCGTATCGTTAAACAGATTAGTTAACAGACGGGTTTGATCGGAAGGTAAGGTTTGTGCATCAGAGTGTAGGTCGGATGTTGTATGTTCTACATCTGCGTAATCGATTCCATGTTGCAGCAGCTTGGACAGGTCATCTTCACTGAGGGTGGAACCTTTCATCAGGATGTGGAGACCCGAACTGTTGTATACATCATTTTTTAACAGGTCGCCAGGTTTGAGATCAGTAACATGCACTCTCACGTATAAACCACCTTTTCCTCGACTAATATCGACATATATCATTATAATAACAAGAAAAAAATGGGTTGACAACGACTTATTTACTATTAACCCACTCTGTCTAAAAAGGTGTAAAGGCTCATTGTTTAGTTCTCCATGGGGTTCCATGGTCCTAATTGATGACCCTTCCATTCTGATCCATCTTCCCAGATTTCCTTTTTCCAGATCGGAACGGTCTGTTTGAGTCTCTCTATGGCGTAGCGGCTTGCATCATAGCAATCGTTGCGATGAGGTGAGGATACGGCAATGACTACACTAATCTCTGCCACATCCACTTTGCCAATGCGGTGACTGATTGCACACAACACACCAGGCCATCGATCGGAGATTTCCACACCAATAGCCGCCATCTGAGAAAGGGCCATTGGCACATAGGCCTCATACTCCAGATGGACGGTGCGCTGTTCACCAGTCATTTCACGAGTCGTACCTACAAAAGTAAGAGCTGCCCCATGATTCGGGGTAATCACTAGCGCCGTTGTTGCTTCTACAGACAAGGTGGACTCTGTAATCAGGAATAAGCCATCTTCCGTCCGATGCTCAGGAAAAGTAGATTGATGTTCATTGGATATATCCGTACCATCGCCTCCCGAGACTGGAGGTATTAAGGCAAGTTCGTCTTCTGATCTAATTATAGTATCGGCAGGAGCGTACTGTTGGTTAACGGCCAAAAAGGATGACCTTATCTGAGAAGCTGCCTCAGGGTAAGCCAGACTCAGTTTTTCTTTTACCTCGGCAGCGGTTGGAATGCCTTCAATATATTCAAACTCCAGAAGGGATGTATTTAAGCGTTCTGCAATGCCTGCAAATAGTTGAATTGTCAATTTCATGGATATGGTCCACCTCTTTTTGGTCTCTAAACCCTTTAAATATATCATAACGACGTGGAAAATGTTATGCTTATCCATTAGAAGAATGAACGTTTATTGAAGAGCAGGGGAGGCGGTGTGATGAGCACCAGGGAGAAGCAAACGTTAACGATTCTACACACCAATGACATTCATAGCCACTTTGGCTCCATGAGCACCATCGCCGCTATGATCAATGAGGAACGTGACCAAGGTGGCAACCTCCTTGTATTGGATATCGGTGATCATATGGACCGGATGGCCGTTGAAACAGAGGGAACACTGGGTACAGCTAATGTTGATGTTATTAACCTGACGGGCTACGATGCCATTACAATCGGTAACAACGAAGGACTCACGTTTACGCCAGATCAGCTCGCGCAGTCCTACGCTGGCCTTCTGTGTCCTGTGGTATGCGGCAATGTTGTGGAGCAAAATACTGGCCTTCCGCCAGTCTGGATGAAACCTTCTCTGATTGTGGAGAAAGGTCCATTTCGCATTGGTCTGCTGGGGGCAACTGCGCCTTTCACCACGTTTTACGAACTTCTTGGGTGGGATGTCCTGGACCCTCTGGAGTCACTAAGTGCTCAAGTAGAATCGTTACGTGATGAAGTGGATGTGGTGGTTATTCTTTCACATCTGGGACTTTCCACAGATCGGAGACTGGCGGAGCAGATCACTGGAATTGATGTTATTCTCGGTGGACATACCCATCATGTTCTAGAAGAACCATTAGTCATAGGCCAGACCGTGCTGGGCGCAGCTGGGAAATTTGGACAATGGCTTGGGAAAGTGGTTCTGGAACGAACAAGCGTGGGAGAACCTCTTCAACTGGTAAGTAGCGGTTGTATGGCTGCCAAGAGTATATTACTGGATGATCAGGTCGCGCTGGCAATCGCTACGGATCGTGCGGAAGCCGAAAGGGCACTTAATCAGACGGCAGTGATAACAGACCGGGTACTGCCCATCGCGTATGACCGGGAATCGCCGCTAGCAACATTGCTTGCACAAGCTGTTCGTCATTTCACGGGGGCACAGCTATCGTTGGTAAACGCAGGTCAGCTTCTCGGAGATCTTCCAGAAGGTAATATTACAAAAGGAATGTTGCATTCCCTATGTCCATCTCCTATAAATGCTTGTACAATATGCTTGAGTGGAAGTCATATTCGTGAAGCACTTGAACAGTCCTTGCTGGACGAATTTTCAGGTAAGCCTATTGTCGGCTTTGGTTTTCGTGGTCAGATTCTAGGTACGTTGTGTATGGATGGAATGGAAGTTCAATACAATCCGCATGCGCCTGCCTATGAGAAGATCCAGACCATATCCATTAATGGGGAGCTTATGGACGAACAGTGTGAGTATATCGTTGGAACACTGGACATGTTTACGTTCAATGTCGGGTATCCTCCTCTGGCTCATGGAACCCGTACGCTCTATCATCTTCCCGAATTCATACGCGATCTGCTGGAAACGGAAATTAAACGACCAGGGGCTCTGGACGACAGCCTGCGAGCCCGGTGGCATCAAAGCTAAATTAAAGGACTTGCCTTCTGCTGAAGCGGCGGCTAGGGGTAATTACATCTACGGAGCGGGAGAGGATAGGCTGTGCGTTTAGTACATATAAACCTATTGCAGCCTGGCATGAAGCTGGGGAAACGAATTTATAGTGAAGAAGGCCTGGTATTACTTAGTGAGGATGTAGAGCTAACCAGTCGATTGATTGGGCGGCTCAAAGATCTCGGGGTTGGTTATGTGTATATTAAAGATGCTGCGACAGAGGATATCATCGTTCCGGATATGTTGCAGGAAGAGACCAAGAGGAAGGCATTGGTAGAGATCAAGCAGCAATTTCAGAGTATGTCAGGACTAAAAACCAAAAATCAGATTCCTCATTTCGGTAAAGCGCTTAGTGGTGTGATGAATGCCATTCTGGAAGACATCGGCAGTCAGAAGGAAGCCATGATTATGCTGATGGACATGAATTCCAGTGATTTTGACCTGTATAACCATTCTCTGAATGTATGTGTGTACACGTTGGTTCTTGGTGTCGCTTCGGGTTACACACGCCAGCAACTAATGGAGATTGGTCTGGGCGCCTTGTTGCATGATATCGGCAAGACACAGATTGCACCTGAGATCCTGCACAAACCCTCCAGATTGAGTGACGAGGAATTTAAAATCATTCAGCAGCACACTACATATGGACACCGTATTCTCAAAGATGAACCAGGCATACCGCTTCTATCTGCGCATTGTGCATTGCAGCACCATGAACGAATTGATGGTAGCGGATATCCATTTGGGTTGAAAGACAAAGAAATTCACGAATATGCCAAGTGGATTGCGCTTGCTGATTCCTATGATGCCATGACGACGAATCGGGTGTACAAGCAAGCCTTATTGCCGCATCAGGCTGTCGAGGTTCTGTACACTGGTTCAGGGACCCTTTACGAACAGCGGATGCTGGAGAAGTTCAGGGATTGTGTAGCCATATACCCAGTAGGTCTTTCAGTTAAGCTCAGTACGGGAGAGGTTGGGGTAGTTGCATCCATTCATTCACGTGTTCCCCAACGTCCGCTGATCCGTGTTCTAAAAGATGCGGACGGGCAGACTTTATCTTCGCCTTATGAAATTAACCTGCTGACAGCTCTGTCTGTGATGATCACAGGTGTAGAGGGTGTGGAGGATACACCATCTGCGGCCCAAAGTGAACAGGTGCAAAGCTGAACAACTAGAAAGATGATTAGCGCTCATGTCGTAATATCAGGGCCGTTTCGTGATTCGGTCCAGAGTTGCCTGAGCGTTTTTTGTCATGTAATGGACAGGGTCTACGTATGCCGGAGCATTCAAAATTGTGCTATGATAAAAGATAACTCCAAAAAGAGAAACACAAGGTATGATCTAAATAAAACTTTTTAGGTTAATAAAAGGAATAAGGTGAAGAACAATGACCATGCTAAACTCAGGATCGGTACAACCGATGCCTTTATCGCCGACCAATGATCCGTGGGATCCGATCGGCTCTCTGCGTACATATGGACGCCATGTGCTGACCAGTGTAGAAATGACTGTGACACATCTGTGTAATATGAGGTGTGAGCATTGTGCCGTGGGAGATATGCTTACGATGCGCGAAGCACCGGCTCTACCACTTCCTCTGATGCTGAAACGATTGGATGAAGTGGAGCATCTGCAGACGATTAGTCTGACGGGTGGCGAGCCAAGCTTTAGCCAGAAAACAGTGGATGAAATGATCATTCCACTGCTCAAATATGCCAAGGAACGTGGAATTCGTTCCCAGATTAATTCGAATTTGACATTGGATATGAGCCGGTATGAGCAGCTTTTACCGTATCTGGACGTTATGCATATCTCATTCAACTACCTGAATGCTGACGATTTCCATCAAGTCGGATTTGCAAATAGTGGCAGACCTGTAAAACGTGAAGTGGCGGTGAAGATGTATGAGAAAATGATTGAGAATTCCCGCAAACTGAGTGAAGCAGGCATGTTTATCTCTGCGGAGTCAATGATTAACTTCCGTACGCATGACAAGCTGGATGGTATTCATCAATTGATTCGTGAGATGGGCTGTGTTCGCCATGAAGTGCATCCGATGTATAACTCGAACTTTGCTTCGTCGTTGCCCGTGTTATCACTGGACCATATGAGAGCGGCGATTCATCGTTTGCTTGATGTGCGTGACAAGGATATGTGGATGCTCTTCGGGACATTGCCATTCTTTGCATGCAGTGCAGCTGAGCAGGATCGGGAATTGATTAACCGACTGTACAGCGAGCCCAATGTGACGGTACGTAACGATCCGGACGGACGCAACCGTGTGAACGTCAACATGTTTACAGGCAATGTGTATGTGACGGATTTTGCGGATATCCCGGCGTTTGGCAACATTCGTGATCGTAAGCTGGATGAGGTGTTCCATGAGTGGTCAGCGGAACATCCGCTCAATCAGACGGTTAACTGCCATTGTGATATCGCATCCTGTTGCGGGCCAAACCTGCTCGTAGCGGATATGTATTACAAAGGTGTGGATTTCAAATCCAGAAAGGCCATCACACGTTGATATTCCAGGTGTATTCCTGAAATAGATAGAAAAGGGGAGTTTCAACTTGGATATTCATACCGAGTTTCATCTTGGGCAGCTAGTATTTAATCTGGTCTGTGTCTTTTTGCTCGTATTTTTGAATGGCGTATTTGTTGCAGCAGAATTTTCGCTTGTGAAAGTAAGGCAGACACGCTTAACTCAATTGCAGAGTGAAGGAAACCGTATGGCTGGTTACGCATTGAAGGTGAATAGTAAACTGGATTCCTATCTATCGGCAACTCAGTTCGGGATTACGCTGACATCGCTCGGACTTGGGTGGCTGGGAGAACCGGCCATTTCGGAATTGCTCGTTGAGCCACTCATGTTTAAACTTGGTGTAGGAGATGCAGGACTTATTTCGACCGTGTCGGTCATTATTGGTTTTTGTATCATCACATTTCTGCATATTGTTCTGGGTGAGCTCGCCCCTAAATCACTTGCGATTCAAAAAACAGACGGTGTGGCATTGTTCTTATCTGCACCTTTGCTGTTGTTCTACAAAATTTTCTTTCCGTTCATCTGGGTACTGAATGTATCGGCCAATGCATTGCTACGTCTGGCAGGTATCGAACCTGCCAGTGAAGGAGAAGCTCACTCAGAAGATGAGCTTCGTATACTGATGAAGCAGAGTGCCAAAAGTGGGGTCATTGATAAGGATGAGATCAAACTGATGGATAACATCTTTGACTTTTCCGATATGCTGGCACGTGAAGTCATGCTGCCTCGTACGGATATGGATTGTTTGTATACCCACATGTCTTTGGAGGAAAATCTGGAGATTATTAATGCAACCAAACATTCCCGGTATCCTGTGGCAGTAGAAGACAAGGATGAGATTATAGGGTTTATCCATATCACAGACCTGCTGCTGGCTGACCCGGAGCAGCAACGTGATCTGGCTTCGCTTGTCCGTCCCATCTTGAACGTTCCCGAATCCATGGAGATTAGCCAGGTATTGCGGATGATGCAGAAGAAACATTCTCAGATGACCCTGGTCGTGGATGAGTATGGGGGCACAGCTGGATTGCTGACCGCGGAAGAAATTCTGGAAGAGATCGTTGGAGACTTGTATGACGAGTTTGAGGATGAGCGTCCGCATATGGAACGCACCGGCGATTCATTTTCTATTGATGGTCGATCGCTTATTGAGGAAGTTCATAAGTGGACTGGGGCCATCATTGAGGATGAGGAAGTAGATACGATTGGTGGATGGCTGTTTAAAGAGCTTGGAGGCAGTCCGGCCAAGGGGAAAATGCAGGAGCTTAATGGGTACGTTTTTGAAGTGGAAGAAGCCACTCGTTTACGAATCACCCGGGTTCGAGTGTATAAGCAATCTGTCCCTCAAAACATGAATACGGAAGAAGATCAGTCAACACACTAAATTGACCTCTGAAGGAACGCCTTATGGTGGACTTTCAGAGGTTTTTTTGATGTGTCAGTTAAAAGGGGATTAACTTGCCGACCTGAAACATATGGATATAGAGACGGAAGCAATTGTTTTAAAGGTACGTTGAGTGCATATAAACATGCAGAAAGGAGAGTTATTCTGTGAAAGATCCACAGCTTCGAGCTTATGTCCCATTTGTGGGACCGTTTGATCCTTGTCCACCCGTAAAGATTCGAACGTATCTGGTTCCTCCGCAATTATTCATTCCATTTCAACCTATGGGCTGGCCTCAGTACAGCCCGGCGGAAGCCTTAAGAATCGGAACGTTGTGGCCTGCATTATACAGCCCTTATACACCAGCGAGATCGAAAGGGAGGAAGGTGGAGTCGGATGGAGCCTGAAGTACCCAAAGCCTGTGATGCAAGGTACTACGAGCTGTTAGAGGAGCTCCAGGCACTGGACTTTGTATTAGTTGAGCTGAATCTGTATCTGGACACCCATCCGGGTGATTTTCAGAGTATTGAACAGTACAACAAATTCAGTCAGGAGCGCATGAGAGTTGCACATGAATTTCAACAATTGTATGGACCGCTGATGAACTTTGGTCATGCATTCTCCAAATATCCTTGGGAGTGGTCTCAGACACCGTGGCCATGGCAGGTGTGAAATAATCCCCTCGGGTTTCCGTGCAAAGTTGTAAAGCCGGGGACTCGGGGAACATGCCAGCAATTTCGATTTTATTCAAAAAGGAGGGCTCTGCATGTGGGTGTATGAGAAAAAATTGCAGTATCCTGTTCGGGTTAGTAAATGTGATCCTCATATGGCAAAATTGCTGGCTGAACAATATGGAGGAGCGGACGGTGAGCTGGCAGCAGCTCTGCGGTACTTGAACCAGCGGTATACCATTCCGGACAAAATAATCGGGCTGCTGAACGACATAGGCACAGAGGAATTTGCTCACCTTGAGATGATTGCCACCATGATTTACAAGTTAACAAAGGACGCGTCAGTGGAGCAACTGGAAGAAGCGGGACTTGCACCTAATTATGCTCAGCGTGATTCTGCTTTATTTTACACGAATTCCTCAGGTGTACCTTTTACTGCAGCATACATTGCTTCGAAGGGAGATCCGATCGCGGATTTGTATGAGGATATTGCAGCAGAAGAGAAAGCCCGGGCTACATATCAATGGTTAATCGATCTGACCGATGACGTAGATCTACAGGATAGTCTGAAGTTTCTGCGGGAACGGGAGATCGTGCATTCGTTAAGGTTCCGGGAAGCCGTGGAGATTCTGAAAGACGATCGGGATACGAAGAAAATCTTCTGAATATTTGATATCGATGCAGAAGTTCAGCAGTCCAATAGGGCTGCTTTTTTTGCAAATATAGTGAAAATGAATAGCTTTTTTTAAAATTTAAATTACCTGTTTTTAAAATTTTAAAAGTAGCAGTTCTCAAGATTGAACAATCTTTGGAACTGCTACTTTCTTTTAGAGCATCTTTTTCAGTTTAATAGATACTACAGTTGTATACTGACGGTTTCTTCACCAGGGCTTACATAATTAACACTTACTTTATTGGAAGGCACAGAGTGATATCCTCCGGTTTGTCCACTGCCCCAACTGCTATATATCAGATTGCTTCCTGAATAGTACCCTACAGTGATATCATGCCAGCGCACATTTTTAATGCTTGATCCTGTGGTCATGTCCTCAATTTTTTGGCCAATAGTGGTCATTCTTTTTACTCTCATGCCGGTGCCGCTTTTATCCCAGCCACTTATCCCACCTCTTACAATCGTCGTTGTTAGCTGTTCGCCAGTCGTTGTGATTCCTGATACTGCCAACGTACATTCATTGAGATTAGTCACATAAAATTTCATATAAATGTCCTGATTTGAACGATAGCGAGTGTTAGGTGCAGGCACCATGAGTCCATTTGCTAACGTTGTGGGGGCCCAATTATCAAACGCTGTGCTGTATTGTAAACCTGCATCTATCCCATTTCCGTTGGATCCCCAACCTCCCAAGTATACATAAGGAACATCCGTCGATACATTTCCTTTTACGTATGGCGCACCTGGGATGGTCACATACGTACTTAACCAGTTGTATCCATTGTTTGAGAAAACTCTTCGATAAGGACCGGAACCTCCGATTGGACTGGGTACTTCGGCAGCGGGCGAAATTTGGGTATCATCTTTAATAGCAGATGCTGAAAAATCATTCGTGGACGCCCCGGGACCAACAAGTTCTTTTCCGGATGCGCTTTGATAGATGTTATTCTCAACCAGATCATATACTTCTGTCGTCTCTTTGAGTTCCATCTTGTTAGAGTAAATAGCACCGTCTTCTGCGACATAGATGACATTTTCTCGATCTTCTTCGTCAAGCCGGGCCATCACGTCAGCAATGACTTCTCGCTCATTTCCTGTGATGGATGAATCGATGTTGACTTCAATCCTTTTTTTGAGTTCGTTGTTCATGGTGATCGTGTCCATATTACCATCCGCGAATACAAGATTGAATGGAGTTAATAACAAAGCTAAGGATAATAATGAAGTTAGCGATTTTCTTATCTTCAAACTCAAAACTCCCTCTCTCAAATGGAATGTGTGTTGAATAATTACCAATGAATTTTAACTACGTTTAATGCAGCAACTTAGGATAATGGTAGATATAGATCGTGCTTGAACATAAACATCTCCTTTTATGGATTTTAATTACTTCTATATCATAGTTTTTATGTAATAATATGTAAGTGACTATTTTCACAGTAAAAGGTAATAAATCTCAAATGAACGTTATAGGTAAGAAAATGGAGAAACAAAAAACCATCTCTAGTAGTGGTACCAGAGATGGTTTTATTAAATTTTGAAGTGTATACCTAGTATTCAACCACCATGGCAACATTTTGCCACCCGGCTCCAACGGTCCAGAACAACACTTTGTCACCACGCTGAATCTGCCCGGTTGTAACCGCTCGATGTAATGCAATGAACGGACTGCTGGTTGATGTATATCCGAACTCATCTCCGATATAGACAGCAATATCATCACCGATGCCAACGTTCTCGGATACTGCCCGAATGTTGCTGATGGATAGCTGGGAGAAGCAGGCGGCTCTGATCTCGTCTGGTCCAATCTCGTTGCGTGCCAGCAAGGTACGAATGGACTCTGAAGCGGCATCCACACAGATGGAATCATCAAAAGGGATAAATTTCACATGAAAGGCACCCGCATCTACACCCGTTTTGCCCAGCTTCGCCAAGCCCTCTGCAGGAAAAAGAGAATTGCCGTACACACAGGTATCCGTCTGATAGATGGAATCAATGAAACCGACAGCATGTTCATCCCGCTCTATAATTACCGCCGCTGCTGCATCACCGAAATTGGCGAAGTACACGGGATCATCGGGACTGGCGTGAGGAGCTACGTAATCCGAGCCAATGATTAAAGCCCGGCGAATCCGAGGATTGCCCAGCATCTGCCGGCTAACCTGTTCGAAAGCAGCAGTCATGCCTGCACAGTTCGCGTTACTGTCGATACAGATCGTGTGAGAAGCTCCGTTAATCAGGCGATGAATCATCAGGGAATTCGTAGGAAAGATGTATTCTGGCGTTTGGCTTGCATAAGCAATCAGATCAATATCTGCACCGGTGAGTCCGGTTTTTTCCAGTAGATTACTGGCTGCCTCGAAGGCCATGCTTAGTGAGTTTTCGTCATCGTTGTCAATTTTATAACGTGTATCACGACCAAGTGCCTTTAACAATCCACGAATATCTACACCTCTTGCATCAAAATGTTCAATATAAAAATCATTGTGCACCTTGGTTGCTGGGTGATAGATATCGATATCTACAATACGAATTCCGGCCATCTTCATTCTCCTCTTGAGCGGAAGGGTGAATTCACAGCTTGTCCGCCTGGTTTATTAAGTGGTAACGGTAGATATGATTTCGAGATTGTCCAGGCCAACAGACCGACCAAGTCGGGACAATTGCATTTTTAGAATCGCGTTGTTCTCGAGGGTCAACACGACTTTTTTATATTCATCTTTTTTGAACATTTGAAGGCAGCCTTCCAAAAGAGGAACAATCTCCGGAGCAGTAACATTCAACTTTTTGCAATCGATGTTCAGGTCGAACTCCTTGGTGTTAATAGGAGCGATCGTATCCTGATAGGCCGAGATGGAACGCAAACCGTCTTCTTGAGAGAAAGAACCCTCCAGTTCAATGTTTAACACCTTGTTCGGAACGTCAGTCTTAAGAATGAAATTTCCCATGCTTGATCTCTCTCCTTTAAATGAGTTAAGGCTATCCTGCTAATGGATATACAGCTCCAATTGGACCCTGCTGAAAGCTTCTAAGATGAGAGCTGATTTGAAGGATAATTTAACCATATTATAAAGGTAGGAATGTAAAAAGATCAATAAAAAAGTCGAATCGTGTATAAAAATGTAGAAAAGTGAATTACTGTATTTCGTCCAACGTGGCAAGCAAAATATTAAATGCGCTAATAATGCGCGGGGCCCCCACACATGGTGCCAGATGTAGCAATATTCCCTTGATCTGATCCACCGTCACGCCCACACTAAGAGCCATGGTGTAGTGTACTCCCAATTGTTCATACTGCCCTTGGGTAATCAATGAAGAGATAATAGCAACTTCCTTCCATTGATCCGTAATCGTGGTGCGCTGAAAAATATCCCCGTATGCCGTCCCCATAATAAATTCAGACAACTCGGGAAAATGTTCTTTGATGGGGGCAAGGGCTTTTGCACCGTACTCCCCAGAAAGTTTAGCAAAACGGTCGAGTCCCTGAGCTACATGTTCACTCATGATATGCTCCTCCTAATTCAAAGTTACGGTGCGGTGAGCCGTGGGTGGAATTTCATCCCGATCGGTCAAAAGTTCTATAACAGTTACCCGATTCAACGTCTGGGCTGTGTTCAGCGCAGATGAGAACTCAGCAAGGGTCTCAGCTTGAAACGCAACCGCACCGAGAGATTCGGCAAATTTGGCTGCATCCATAGGAACTTCATATACTGTGCCATCAATTCTGCCCGTTGTTTTTTCCATTCCCTTGAGTGCCATGTCCAGTTGTTTGTTATTAACAACAATGAAAATGACATTCAGATTGTTGCATACCGCAGTATTGATCTCCGTCCCCAGCATCATGAAACATCCGTCCCCGGTGATACATACGATAGTCTCTTCAGGGGAAGCGGCCTTTGCGCCTATCGCCATACCAATGGCGTTGCCCATGCATGCAAAGTATGCGTCAAACACAAAGCTGCCTGGTTTCTTGACTTTATATCGCTGGACCGCATGAAATCCATGGCTGCCATCATCGACAAACAGTGTATGATCGTACGGCAGCAGATCGCTCATCTCGTCCAGCACAGAAGCCAGAGACAGGAGGGGGAGATCTGGTAAAGGGATCGTGTAATCGATGGGTGGCGTAGTTCTCACAGGAGTAGGGGGGTCTTCTAGTGTACCCAGTAAATATTGCAGATTGTCCTTCAAATCACCGGTGATATGTAAGGTTTGAGCGCTCAGAATCTTGCCTACAAATGTAGGATCAGCGTCAAATTGTATGAGGTGTGCCGGGTGGTTATCAGGCTTCAGGTTGCAGATGGTCATGTCACTCAGACGTGAACCAAGTACGATATAAAGGTCACTTTGGTTCAGCATGTCGTCCGCATGTGGGAAACCACCAACACCACACGGTCCATGGTACAGGGGATGGTCCCACGCAATCGCTCCTTTTCCACCGGGAGTCGTAATGACAGGAATGTTGAACGATTCGGCTAAATGAAGTAATTCATCATGGGCTCTGGCACGAGTTACACCTTTACCAGCAATAATTAAAGGGCGGTTGGATTGTTGAATGAGAGGAAGAATACGATTCAGGTTAGATACGCTAAGCAGAGGTTCCGGTTCGGGAATGACAATTTGGCATTGAGATAATAACTCAGTCTGTACGTCAAAAGGAAGGCAGAGATGAACAGGGCCTTTATTAGGGCCGAGTGCAATGGAAAGGGCATGATTCAGCAGTGTGCCGAAGTGATCACCACGCTCAACCAGTTTGCTGAAAAGTGTAGCAGGTTTGAACATCTCGGCTAGATCAGCTAAATAGGAAGAGGAGTCCTGACACTGGGGGAGTCCCAGTTCCTGAATGGATTGATGACCCGTAATAAACAGTACGGGCAGATTGTTGGCCTTTGCATGGGCTGCAGCAGTAATCAGATTGGTTCCGCCTGGACCGGATGTGGCAAAGGCAACCCCGAGTTTACCCGTCTGTAATGCATAACCGGATGCGGCAAAACCTGAGCTGGATTCATGACGGCCTGGAATGAATTCTAATCCGTAATCCACCATCTTCAGGACAGCAGGACAGATGGACTTACCAATAATACCAAAGACATGAGTAACGCCTAGATTACGCAGAGTTTCTGCCAAATAGTCCGCAACTGTTCTCACGCGGGACACCTCGCTTCATGAAATAGGTTAATAGAACCATACGCATATTCCATTTGTTGAATGCAAGTCAATGTCTAAGGTTGTAAGAGGAAATATTCATTGTTATTAGGAAGAGTATCTTTTTTTGTGGTTTTTTGTCAACTTGTTTTTATGAGTCTAAATTCCTGATTCTTAAGTTGGTAACGCTTTAAGTGCTGCTGGATAAAGTAAAATTAACTGGTTATATATCCCTGCAACGAATTACCCAATCCATGTTTAGTTACAAATAATGTAAAAAGATGACTAACCATGATGAATTTCAGGTTCAACCAGCGACTTGAAAGCTAGCGTTTTATTTCTTTTTCGTATCAACGCATCGCATTTGCAATTCTTTGCTTTCTGCTATACTGGAAAGGAATTTGGAGGGGATAAAATGACAGTCATCAAGATGGCTCTGATTGGTCTGGGTAAAATGGGATTACATATGGTTCATCAAATCGAGAATACGAAGACGGATACCACGATTGAAATTGTTGCGGTATGTGATGCGAATGAGGAAAGTCTGGCGTCTTTTGCAGCTTCTCATCCCAAGGTTCGAACGTATACGGATTACAAGCAATTGATGAATGAACATCAGATTGACCTGTTGTATATTGCAGTTCCACCGAAATTTCATTATCCGGTTGTCATGGAAGCACTGGAGCGAAAAATTCATGTGTTCTGTGAGAAACCGCTTGCCAATAGTGTGGAAGAAGCCAAAGTGATGTTAGATGCAGCGGAGCAGGCAGGCGTTATTCATGCCATCCATTTCTCAATGCCGCATGAACCTTCCGTGCTGAAGTTGCAAGAGATGATCGATCAGCGTGCGGTGGGGGCGATTCGCAAAATAGATCTCATTCTGCAATTCCCGCAGTGGCCACGATCATGGCAACAGAATGCATGGATTACGAGCCGGGAACAGGGTGGATTTATTCTTGAAGTGGGGATTCACTGGATTCATATGATTCAAAAGGTGTTCGGTGCCATCCGGGTAGTGAGTGCTCAGGTTCAATATCCTGAGAATGGAGAATGTGAACTTGAAGTGCAGGCTGCACTGGAACTGGAAGACGGGACTCGAATTCAGCTAAACGGCATGTCTCAGTTTGCGGGAGAAGAACGAGTATCCATGGTGGTGTATGGTACGGAGGGCACGATTGCCTTGGAAAATTGGGAAGATTTGAAGACGGGCATAGTGGGCCAGCCACTTTCTCCAGTGGAAGTGCTTGAATCCGCGAGTGAATTGCCTGTACTTAAACATGTCATTGCCCGTATACAAGGCCAACCAGCCAAGATATATGATTTTAACGATGGATATCAGGCGCAGTTGGTACTTGAGGCGTTACGGAACACAGAAATAAAGTGAACTCATTTTATGATACTTTAGGATACTATAGGCACCAAGATAAGTTTTCAGAAGTGTATAGTTTCGCTCAACTACAATATAAATAATATACTTTCAAGGGAGTGAAGCAGATGGGGGCAAAAAAATGGCCTTTCTATATCATCATCCTACTCATTCTCTCAAATTTGGCTGTAACCTATATGCTCTGGAATTCGAACACTCAGTATGATCGACTTCGGGACAAAATGAATCAATCTTTCACAACGTATGCGGAGAATATTCAGGATCAATTGCGAAAAAATGCTGAACGGGGTTTGGAGGAGGAGATCTACCAGTATCAAGCGGCAGCTTCCAAATTAAATGCAGTAGCTACAGGAACAACTTATTACCATGAGCAGCCATTAATAAGTAATGTTTCTATGAATCTTGAACGATTTTTTAGAGATTACCCACGCTACCAACATAAGTTGACTGTGTCAGAGGTAGAAACTTTACAGGCGTTGTTGGCGGAGTGGATTACGAAGCCTGCAGATACAGGCACGAATAACAAGCTTAATGATTTTCTTGTTCTGCAAAAATAAAAAATAACCAGTAGTCTCGTACAAATACACCCTTAGAGTTGAGTAACGTTCACTCTGAGGGTGTTTCTATGTACATCTGAGATAGAATGGAAAAGATGATTTCTGTAAATACAGAAATCATCTTTTCTTTCGACTTAACCTTACTAGAAGAGCTTACGCAAGCTTGAATCGCTTAACCAGTTGATCAAGTGCATCAGACATTTCATTCAACTGCTTGGACGTGTCAGACATCTCCTGCAGAGAAGCAAGTTGTTCCTCCGTCATTGCAGATACTTCTTCCGTGGCTGAAGCCGTGTCTTCCACAACGGCCGATACTTCATTAATGGACTTCATCACGTCCTCACTTCCGGAAGTTAACTCCTCGACAACCGAAGATACCTCGAGAACTTCACCACTGAGGTTATGAATATGCTGAGTAATGGTTGAAAAGGCATTACCTGCATCCTCAATGGTTCGCAACCCTTCATTCACATGTAGAGTACTCTCATCAACGACCTGAGCCGTACTTTGAACACCTGCTACCACGGTTTCCAATATACTTGTAATCTCTTTCGCGGATGTTGCACTTTGATCTGCAAGATTACGGATTTCCGAGGCAACGACAGCGAAGCCACGTCCATTTTCCCCAGCGCGGGCTGCTTCGATTCCGGCGTTGAGTGCAAGCAGATTCGTTTGTCTCGCAATACCCGACATGGAGTCTGCGATGTTGATCACCTGATCAGACATCATCGAAATTTCATTAATGGCTTCCTGTACAGAGAGGAAGGATTGTTCAATGGAACTCATTTTGCCTACTGCATTATCAATGCGCTGTTGCCCATCCATGGCAATGGATTCGGTACGCACAGCACGTTCTGCAACGTCACTTGCCGAGGAGGCGACACGATTAAGCCCGGTGAGGGATTGCTGCATCGCGGCTACCATGGTTTGCGTAAGAGCAACCTGTTCATCAGCCCCTTCCGCGACACGTTCCATCGCAGTGGCAACCTCTTTTCCGGCAAGATGGCTATCGGCAACCCCTTTATCCAATCGATCCGAAGCTGTACTCAGAATCATGGCATTGCTCTGAACATCCAACATCATTTGCTGCAAACCAGCGAGCATTGTATTAGCTGCCTCTGCAAGTTCACGAGTTTCGTCTTTCATTGGCGTAGCGATTCTCAGTGTGAGGTCACCATTGGAAGAACCGATGTCATTCAATGCCTGCTTCACGGTACGGATGTTATTAACAATGGCGCGTGAGAGGACCAATGCAGTGATGAACGAGATGATGGCCACAACGACAAGTGCCCCATATAGTTCCAAGTTTAGGAGTGTATTTTTTTGCTTCAGCGCTTCTGTACGGTTTTCGGTTAACGTATGTTCATTGGTTCGAAACGTATCGAGGGCAGTGCGAATCTGGTCCATGTCTCTTTTACCTGGATCATCTGCGAAGAAATCTCGAATAGCTTGCGTATTATTGGCTTGGCGAAGGGCAATCACGGGTTCTCCAGCGACTTGGACCCAGTTCTCCATATTGGTATGTATGTCTTCCAAAAGGGCAAGTTGATCCGGATTGTCCGAAATCAAAGCAGCAAGTTCATCTCGGAGTGTACTAAGCTTCTCTTTTCCTTGGACGTAGGGATCGAGGTAATTGTCCTGACCGGTGATGATGTAACCACGTTGACCTGTTTCCATATCCACCATGTTTCTTTCGAGCTCATAGGTTAGCGCGTGTACTCTCATATCGTGATCGACCAGAAAATCCAGTTCCCGTTGAAGCTGACTTGTGCTGTTCTGAATCAGCAGGATGCAACCAGCCAGTACAGCTAGCACGAGTAAATATCCTAATCCAATCTTATAAAAAATCTTGAAGGTCTTACGCTTTTTCATGTTTGTTATTCCTCTCTATGGGGTATATGTAGTTGTCGAAAAAACTGGAAATGTGATGATTATGGGTCTTTAGATTAGGTGTCTAAAGCACTATTTTTTAGTATTATACGTAAAGAAAATTATTTTGTATATAGTTTGTTTAACTATAATATAACGTTTGGTTATTTGTGTATAAGGTTTGAGGGTGACGATGTTTTACAATCGTTGGTTTACACGTTCAAACGTTATGTTTATCATGGGAAGGGAACGATTCCAATTACATATACATATCCCAATCCGAAAGGAACATTGGACATGACTAAAGAGAAGGTATTGCTCAAACCGGAAGCGATGATTTTTGACATGGACGGAACGCTATTCCAGACGGAGACCCTGTTGTTGCCGGCTTACCAGCAACTATTTGATACATTGCGTGCCGAAGGGCACTTTGAAGGAGAAACTCCACCAGAGGAACGCATGCTGGGAAGCTTGGGCATGTTGCTCGAAGATATATGGAAAGTGGTTATGCCTGAGGCATCGGAAGCGGCACATCGCCGTGCAGACGAACTGCTGCTCCAACTGGAGATTGAGGGGCTTGATCAAGGAAGTTCCCAATTGTATCCGGGTGTAAAAGAAACGCTGCAAGCACTGAAACAACAAGGTGTGCGTCTTTTTGTCGCAAGTAATGGGCTAGAGGACTATGTGAAGGGTGTGGCATTTGCACACGAGATTATGCCTTTATTTGAAGGGGTATATAGTGCTGGCCAGTACAAGACTCCCTCCAAAATTAATCTGGTGCAGATCCTGCTTGAGAAACATCGTATTCAGGACGCCTGGATGGTAGGGGATCGCTCTTCTGATGTGGAGGCTGGTAAAATGAACGGTCAGGCGGTCATCGGCTGTGCCTACGCTGGTTTTGGCCGTGATGAGGAGCTTGCGGGCTCAGATGTGCTCATTTCTGATTTTACAGAATTGTTGCGCCTGTATGATGAAGCAGAATAAGCTAATCCTCAATTGAAAATGTCAGTCATCACATGAGAGCGCCCAACCCGAGATGAATCACGGGTTGGGCGCTCTTGTATTTTTGCTACGGATCATCTCTTCTTGCGTACCTTTTTCAATGCAGATGGTCTGTTGCTTGCAAGCCGGGTGGTCCTTATCGGTTTGGCTGGGCGACTGGGCTGATTGCGATACACCCACAAGGCGTACTCCAGCGGTTGAGTGATGGCTTTATAATAGATATCCCGCTCACCGATGCGAGCGAATACTTCACGTGCCGGCTTGGGATTCACTTCAAGCAAGTAGATGCGTCCACTCCTGTCGATCGCCAAATCCAATGCCAACTCACAGAGGTCCCCATACGTATCTTCCAGAAATGAAGCAACTTCAATGCCAAACTTCTCTGCAGTTGT
This sequence comes from Paenibacillus sp. FSL R5-0519, assembly GCF_037974275.1. Classification (NCBI taxonomy): domain Bacteria; kingdom Bacillati; phylum Bacillota; class Bacilli; order Caryophanales; family Paenibacillaceae; genus Paenibacillus; species Paenibacillus sp. FSL R5-0519. Next base: position 4,516,686 of record NZ_CP150234.1, on the reverse strand, counting down.
GTTAATCTCTGCTCGGAGGTCGTCATCATCGATCCATTGCTTCATGAGTCGGTTCATCGCGATTGCCTGACCGCCGCCATGCAGATTGGAGGTTACGCTTTTTTCTGCACCCATGCGTCCGGCACATCCCGTAAGCTCCCATTGCCCTTCACCGTTCTTCTGAACGAGCATGCGGTAATCATGCACACGTCCATTCGGAAGCTGAAGTTGAATGCCTTTTTGTACAAGATACTTGTCTTTCATATTCCAGTGCTGGAGCAACGAGCCTAATCGTGATAAATGAACTTTACGTGGAGTGATGATACGACGTTTCTGATCCCGCCCCTGAACAAGCACTGTATTGGCCTCGCTACTTCCGCGGTCAATGCGCAGAATACCACGTCCGCCTGTTCCATTAATAGGTTTGAGGTAGACCAGAGAAGAAACTTTGAGCATCCGATTTACATCGGACATATCCTGAAATAGAGCGGTTTCCGGCAGGTGCTCTCGAAAGTTGGACTTTTGCAACAGGGTCTGGTGGATGGTCCATTTATTGCGTAGAGGTCTGTTGAGAAAGAGCAGATGGCCATACTTCTCGCGAAAAGCAAGCAGTTGCTGAAACCTGCGGTTACGCTGTATCCGGCATCGATCGAAGATCAGGTCCGGGAATGATCGCCATTCCCTGGACCAGCCTTTTCCCTCATGATAAATCATGGCTTCAATTTGTTTGCCGCCAGGGTGCACGTCGGCTGGTGTGAACACATAGATATCGAGTCCCCGCTTGCGCCCTTCAAGAATCATTCTGCGATAGATGCTTCGTTCTTCAAGAGCGCGATGTTCATTTAAGTACAACGTCATAATGCCCAGAACAGGTGAGGACACAAGCAATCACCTTCTTTTTGCAGTATTCCTGTCGATCATCGTGTGGACTGACGGGCAAGATAAGCGCTGTAGTGAAATATACGTTCCAATGACCTCCGTCTGATCTGTGGTTCATCGAACTTCATTGGTTTGGCATTGGCTTCAAAGAACCAGAGTTCCCCCAGGTCATCAATGCCCAGATCCATGGACATTTCTCCGAGTGTGTAACCCGATCCCCGTTCTACCTGCCTTGCGATCATTAATGAAGTGGATTTCACACGTTTCATCAGGGTTGTTGTCAGTTCTTCCCCAAAAAGCTCGGTCAGCAGCTTCTCAGGGTCTTCTACGGTCCCGCCGCGTGGCACATGCGTTGTAATACTGCGGGAGCCAGCAAGTCTCGCACCTACACCGGTCACACTCCACTGCCCCTTGCTGTTCTTTTGTACCAGAACACGCAGATCGAAGGGGCGTTTACGAGAGGAGGCCAGTTCTATGCCTTGTTGCATGATATAAGGCGTATGTCCGGTTTCTTTGCGAATCCGTGCCCACAACTTGGCGAGTGTAGCCGCTTTATAGGTCGTGCTTTTACGTGTGGTTTGTATTTTGAGTCGATAGGGAAGCCGTTCTTTTTCCTGAAATTTAAGCATCATGATTCCTTTACCCGCTTTGCCGCTCTCAGGTTTAAGGTACAGATAGGGATAGCTCCGTAGAACGGTACCCAGAGAAGAAGCACTTCGCATCCGCCGAGTATAAGGGATCAGTTGCTGAGTTGATTTGGACTTCTTAAGCCATTCGAACAGATCCCATTTGTTGAAAAAGAACGGGTTATACAGTTCGATTCCTGATTGCATGCATTCGTCAATTTTACGCTGAACGGAAGGTTTCCCTTCGTCTTCCCGGTTTGGAATACGATTGTACAGAACATGGGGAAGGGGGAAGGGTTGTGACACCCACTTTCCGCTTCCCTTGTTGTACGTATATCCTTTCACGGTGGGACCACCCATGTTCAGATCCCGCACAGTCACAATGTACACCACGTATCCCATGCTCTCGCCTGTCTGCAGGATATCCTGAAAATTTTGATGGTTCCCCCTGAACATACGCTGATTATCATGCATGGTCAAAACAGCAATGACAGGTTTGAAATCATCATGAAGGCTCATCAAATTTCTTCCTTCTTCCGGAACTTGCTCAAATACAGGCAGTGTTCCAGAATGTGCTCCACCGATGATTTTCCCTCCACTCGGAGTGAAGGGTGACGGAAAATGGAGCGCCCGGGTTTGGCGTTCGCTTCGAACATCCATACATGTTCCTCCTGATCAATGCCCAGATCAAAGCCAATCTCACCAATCAAATGCTGGTGCTGGGTTTCAATCGCCTGGGCCAGTGTAATAGCGACGGATTTGGCATGCTGAAGTACTTCTCCCGCACGATCGCCGAAGTTGCGACTGAGCGCCTGCTCAGGAGTCATTAGGGAGCCTCCATTCTTGATGTGTGTTGTGACACTGCCACGTCCTGCCTTTTTGGCTCCAATCCCGACAACGACCCATTGATTGTTACCGTTTTTGTGCATGTGAAAACGGAAATCAATTGGACATTCATCAATCTCAATTAGACGTATTCCCTGCTGAACAACATATCCGCGAAGCTGTTTGCCATGTCTTCCCTGAAGCATGCGCATCAGGCTGTTGAAGGACCCAAACCGAAGGAGTGCATTACCTCCTTTTTTGCGATAACGTGCGAAATATCCACGTTTGGGCGAATAAGTCAGGCGGTAAATCCCGTTCCCCAGACTTCCTGCAGTAGGCTTATAGTAGACGAACTGATGGCGTTCCAACATTTCCTTCATCTGTTCAACGGATGGATTGGTAATGGATTCAGGGATATACCGCCCTGCTACCGGTTCATTCTCCAGCAATGTGTAGATATCCGACTTGTTGAAAAAGCTCCAGTTGAAGAACGGAATTTTCCGACGAACAAATCGTTCCCGCAGTTGGTTAATGGCAGGTGAAAAATCGGAACGACGGCTTGGTAACCGATTGTAGACAACATCGGGCAGAGGTACCGTTTTGCGGGTAAAGCTTCCGTTTTCATTCAGAAAAAAACCGGATACCGTCTCATTCTGCCAATTGATATCCCGGGGAGTAAAGGCATAAATATAGGATTTTCGGCTGCCTTCACGGAGTAACTGTTTGATGAAACCCGTACGGGAACCGAAAGGATTAGTGCTCGTCGCAGGCCCATCAGAGAGTACGCCGATCAGCGGACCTAACTGAACCTCATCATTTTGCAAATTCCGGAGATAAATACTGCCCCGCTTGGGAACGTTCATCATATTGCGGATACCTGAAGCCAGATACAGATGTTTACCTGCTTTTTTGATTGGTTTGATCGTTGCAGGTACCCGGTCACGCCCGAAGCGAAGGTTCACCGTTTTTTTGCCGGACAGATTGAGGCTCTTCATTAAAGCGTTGGATACATAAACCACTTTATCTGGTTGCTTGGTGAAATGCAGATTGCAAAAGGTCAAACTCATGATTTATCCTCCTATCCTGAAAAGATCCTTGGGCTCCATGGCAAGCAGGCACTGCGGGCCTCAGCCGCCGTGAATCGGGATGGGTTTCAGGCCAGCTTTGCTGGATGTATTCGACAATTTCATTGGACGAAAGACGTCCGTGAGAACATGTTGTTGCAGCAGATAACGGGCATAGGCAAGCGGCCGGGTATAAGTCAGGATATGCATGCGTCGGTCGCCCGCTTCTGCGAATGAGGTGCGGCCAGGTTTGGAGTTGACTTCAATTAGCCAGAGTTGGCCCTCTGCATCTGCTCCGAAATCAAGCCCCAATTCGGCTAACCTGCCGAAACGGCTCTCCAGCAGGGTGGGGATTAGCGTAGCAGTCTGCCGGATGCGCTTCATCAGAGTTTCTGTACGGGTCTTTCCATATCGCTGGAGCAGATATGCGTGGGCCGGATAGGCTCTGCCCCCACCGTGAAGATTGGACGTGAGTGAACCTTCGGGTCCTTCGCGTACCATGCATCCGGTAAGCGTCCAGCGACCTTGCCCATTCTTTTGCATTAGTGCCCGAATGTCGAATGCTCTTCCCTGATGGCTAAGCTCCAGATATGGCTGCACGATCATCTTGTGCTCAGCCTGTTGTGATGTCAGCCAGGAAGATACAGCCTGAGTATGGTTGAATGTAAAGAAAAAGGGTTCATTGTGTTCGTTACGCCCCTCCGCGATCCATGTGGATGGAGTTGCTCCCCGAGACAGGCGAAAGGTATTTTTGCCATGAGTTCCGGATATTGGTTTGAAGAACAGTCCTTTGGGCCAACGATCCAGCCATGATTCCCAAGGAATATGCGATCCGATCCGGGTGGTGGGGGCAAGTTGTGACCGCAACTCAGGATCTCGGGACAACAGACGATGTACCTCCCATTTACCTGGAAGAGAAGCTGACCAATACCGGTGTTGACCTGAGCCCTTCGTTCGTATCTGTTCCTGAAGCTGCTGTCTAACGTTCCTTGGGAGGCGGCGAAGACAACGGTCCATAATAAGATCAACCGCAGGGACAGGTACCGAATTCCACTTCCCTTGATGATAGACATATCCCCTTTGAAGAGGGAGATGGGCTGCATCAACCGATATTGGAATCACAATAATCTGAAGGGCGTATCGCACACTCCCCAAGCTGAGACAACGGCAGAAAAGTTCATCCGTGAAGGGAGGTGAGCCTTCAGTTGCACGCACCAGAATGGCCAGTGTTTTGATCTGAGATGTTGGAAACATGTTGCTGCACCTCTCCTTTGTAGAATGACTTTTCAAAAACCCGCCAGATACGTGGAATATTCGAGCATGGCTTTGACGGATGGGCGGATCTTGCTCTCACTCAGTGGTGTATTATCATTCTTGGATGGTTTGGAGTTGACTTCGAGCAGCCATACGCGTCCAGTGGTATCAAGGGCCAGATCAATACCGAGTTCACCAAAATGAGCAGGGATGGCACTCTCAATCCCTTTGGCGATATCCAGTGCTGCGGTGTGCAATCCTGCATATGCGGAAGCTTTGGCCGATCCGGACAACTGCGTTTTGGCAACCGCCTCTTTGACGGTGCTGAGGCTTCCACCTCTTGCCAGATTCGATACATAGTGACTCCCGCCCGCAATTCGTGCAACTATGGAGGTTACACTCCATTTACCTGTACGGTTCTTTTGCACGAGCGCGCGGAAATCCACGGGCCTGCCACTGTTGTCAATGAGAGTCAGCCCTTGTTGGATCTGATAACGTGTTGTTTTCATTTTCCCAGCCATACTGGCATACAGTTTATCCAGAGAAGCATACGTTTGTTTCCGGGTACCCCCAACGCCAGTCGCCAGAGTCAGGAAACTTCCGTCCGTCTGACGTGAGACCCGAATGATGCCTTTGCCCAAAGAACCGCGTACGGGCTTCAGAAATACAACCGGATGCCGGTTGCACATCGTCTTGAGCATGGTGGATGTTTTGAGCAAATGGGACTCGGGAAGAACTCGTTTAAGCGTTGAAATGGACTTGAGTGCGTCAAATACTTCGTTTTTGTCCAGAAACTTTTCATTGAAGGTTTGCGTGCCGTAGAGCGATTTTACTTCTTTCATAAAATGCTGTACGCTAGGTTTGTTCTCAAGCTTGCGGGACGTTAGCCGGTTATTGACGACGTCTGCTACAGGCAGAACAGTCTTTTTCCAGCCGTCATCATACACCCAGCCTTTCATATAACCCGTTACCGCTCCAATATCCTCCGGTGTGAAAAAGGATACATAGGCGCCTTGCTTACGGCAGGCGTTCACCAGTTCTTGACAGAACATCGTGATGGAGCCAAAGGGCCGATCGGGCTGATCGGGATAATCCTGGCTAACCAGTACACTGATGTAGGGTCCAAGGCGAAGGGTACGGCTGGCTGAACGATAGGATACCCTCAGGACCGAACGCGGAACGAGACCGGTCTTGCTGGCAACTGTCTGATTGATGCGCAGTCCATCATACCTTGGAACCGGAATGACAGTGACTTCGCGACGGAAAGAGCCAAATTGCAGCTGAAGCGGCCTTCCTGAAGGGATTTTAAGCGCCTTGAGCACCCCTTCGCCCAGCATGATGACGTCGTCCTGCAGGATGCCCGAGCCGGTAACCTGAATCGTTACTTTTTTAGTGGACATCACGGATCTCCTTCCGGGCGGCAACTTGATGTCTGATCTCGAAGTTGAACGGCATCTGAACATGGCATGTGCTTCATCATATGAGGACATATAACCCTTGGTGATTGACCCATATGGATTAAATGCATTTGATTTCGAGGCAGGATATCGACGGCCTGTTTCAGACCGCCTTTGTTTGACCGCGGAGAAAAGCGTGTATTAACACGGAAGAACAAACCAATCTGAGGAGGAATAATAGTGAACATTTATGACAAAGCCAATGATTTGGCCAAAGCACTGAGAGAAAGCAGCGAGGTGGAAGAGATTACTTCCGCGATGAAGCTGATTGAAGCGGATCCAGATGCAAAAGCAATGCTGGATAACTTTCGTGATCAACAAATGGAATTGCAACAACGTATGATGAGCGGGGATATGCCAGCTCCGGATGAGATGGAGAAAATGGAGAAACTGTTTGAAGTACTGAGTCTGAATCTGAACATCCGTCGTTTGTTTGATGCAGAGCGTCGTCTCAGTGTCATCATTGAAGACGTGAACAAAATTATTGCAGACAGCCTGGGTCATCTGTACGGTGGCGCTGAAGCGTAAAAAGGTAGTTCAAAAAGTCCACTTTTGATTACGAAGGATGAACACGTACCAAAAGGTTGTCTTGTTTTTTTACCTGAACCTTTCATATTAGCCCCTTACCGTTCATAGACTAGAATATAGAGTCGATCACGAACGAAGGAGCTGTGAATGGTGAAGAGGTTGAAAAAAGCAAAACATGTAATCTATCTGCTTATCGCGTTGTCGATGCTGGTCATTGCACTGCCGCGGATTTCCTTTGCTGGAGGAATGGACTGGGTTAATATTTTTGGCATCGTATGGGTGCTATTCTCCTTATTAATCGTTGGTGCACACCTACATTTTATTCTCGGTGTAGATGAAGAGAAGAAACGTGCACTGGAAGCCGTTCGCCGGGCGAAGCTGCGGCAGTGGGAGATGAAACTGCTGGACAAGCAGGAGCGGAGCGAGTCTGTATAAGGTTCTGTAGTAGATACAACATGAGAGACCGGAATCCCTTGACTTAAGGTGTCCGGTCTTTTTTGCTACATACAGGATTAGAGGATAATTAAGCGATTAAACTCAGAGGGGGAACCTTGTCTAGGAGAATGAGATGGGAGTGGGGTTATTTTCCTGAAGGCGTGTTATAATAGGTACAGAATAGTACAGATGCATCTTCGGGGGTGGTACAGTTGGACGGACAGGAAGAGAACGTCACGAAGCATGAACAGTTACTTCAACATATTGAACAACTGAAGGTTGGCAGCAAAATATCAGTGCGTGGACTTGCACGGGAACTAAGTGTAAGTGAAGGGACAGCTTACCGTGCCGTAAAAGAGGCGGAGAACTTCGGACTGGTCGTGACCAAGGAACGAATTGGAACCGTTCGGATTGAGAAGAGACCTCGCGGCATGTCGGAACAGTTGACCTTTGCTGATGTGGTGACCATTGTAGAGGGCCATGTGCTGGGTGGTAACGAAGGTCTAGCCAAACCGCTGCACAAGTATGTGATAGGTGCGATGAAAGAACAGGCGATGGCGCGTTATATTGACGCTGGGAGTCTGTTAATTGTGGGTAACCGTGAGGATGCGCACTCGCTTGCCCTTGAACAGGGAGCAGGTGTGTTGATTACGGGTGGGTTTGGAACCAGCCGTGAAGTAAGAATTATGGCTGACGAGCTTGGGCTACCGATTATTTCATCCCGACATGATACATTCACGGTGGCTTCCATGATTAACCGTGCGATCTTTGACCGGCTGATTAAGAAAAAAATCATGCTTGTTGAGGATATCATTGGTCAGAAACCTCGCTTGCAGGTATTGAAAGTCACGAGCTCAGCCGCAGATTTTCATATGCTGGTCTCGGAGACGGGTGAACATCGCTTTCCAGTCGTGGATGAATGGAACCGGGTCATTGGCATTGTCAGTCTGAAGGATGTCAGTGAGCTGACGGCGGATCAAAGTATTGAGAAATGTGTCGTTCGCCGCCCGATTACGGCGTCGCTGCAAACCTCTCTTGCTTCCGCTGCGCAAATTATGACCTGGGAGGGCATCGATTTTCTGCCAATCGTGGATCGCAACCGCAAACTGATTGCGTCCGTCACACGCAAGGAAGTGCTTCAGGCCATGCGGGATGCACAGAAGCAGCCTCAACTGGGAGAGACGTTTGATCATCTGATCTGGAACGGGTTTGCCGAGGAACGCGGTGATCAGAATGAACTGTTATTTCACGGATTCATCATTCCTCAGATGGCAACAGATCTGGGTACGATCTCCGAAGGGGTTCTGTTGAATGTGATGACACAGGCTGGCCGGCGGGCAGCATGGGATGTTACAGGGAACGACCATGTGGTGGATAATGTGACGACTTATTTTGTAAGGCCGGTACAGATTGAGGATCAGATTCTGGTTCGACCTGTAATTCTGGAAACCAGTCGTCGAACGTGCAAAATGGACATTGTGGTTACACGTGAAGGCAGTGTGGTATGCAAAGCTGTAATGACATTGCAGTCCATTGACCACGCCTAGCAAATTGTGTTGCCTCAGGTATAGACAAAGAGAGTACTCCCTCATGGAGAAGCTTTGCCGGGTTGCGTTGTAGCGCATTCTGGCTTCGCTTAATGAAGGGAAGTACTCTCTTTTTTTGCAGACATAATTATAGCGCTTCAACAAATCATGCAGATTGTCCGGAAGTTGTACCTGATCCGTTACTGGACCGTTGTTGAATCCGCGCATAATAACTGCGGTTACGTATTCCAGCAAATACATTATACGCACCCATAATCAGAAATAGCGCTTCCACAACCACAGATAAGGTGGAACCCGTGAAGACAAACATCAGGATCAGCGCAAGAACAACAAGCATGCCACCCATCCAGATATTCATCCACGAACGGTACAGACCGGCGCTGGTAGCATCCGAGCTTCTGTGTGAACGAATGCTGTTCAACGCTGCCAAAACCATGGCAACAGCAAAGATAGCGATTAGTACATATTTGAGTACATCAATGAACACAAAGACGCAGCTCCTTTTCTGGAAAGCATTTACTGCCCTTATTGTACCATGGAGAGATGCAGACAAGGGCAGTTTTTTGCTGTTACGCAGGAACATGCATGCGAATCTGTACCCAAACTTGCAGTACGCCTTCCATGACCAGCATCGTTTTGACCTGAACGGTGTATTCCTTTTCCCTGACCGAGTATACTTTCTGATTCAGCATGATTCGCGTCATTTTGCTATACTCGTCGATGTTGAATACATCTCTTCCGCGGAGCACCTCAAGTTCGTCTCCGAGCTTCTGTAACATCACTTTCAGAGAAGCCTCGTCTGGCCCCTTATCGGACTCTTCTGCACGGACCTTGATTTCCTTGATCACGGTTTGGCGTTTACTGTATTTTTTCAGCGTTTTGATATCCTCCTCATTCTGATGCAGCTGAAGCTGCAGCTCCTGATTGTTCAGCCACAACGCATTGTAACTCAGGTGAAATACCCCATTGTAGACGACACATCCAGCAATCATTCCCAGAACAAATACAGCAGTCATTCGCATCAGCGGGCGGTAACGGGAGAATGGCGGAACTCTCATGAACGCTGTTCCTGTCTCATATTAGCTCCGGCCTCCGCCGCACACCCACTTTACCAGTTCTGTTCCCATATGTGCGCCCATAAAAGCAGAGATCAGATACAGAATTTGTTTGACCGCTGGAGACAGGTTTCCATCCAGGAAATTGCTCTCGATGACACGCATGGGATCAATGGTGCCACCCACAGCAGCTGCGAGTGCCCATATCTTTATTTTCCCGGAAATATCGAGCATCGTCTGTGTTGGAGGCTGGAGAGAAATCACCGCTCCAATACCTCCGATCATCGCGCCACCCAGCACGATTCCAAACGCAATAAAGAAATCAAGAATGGCTTTGGACAAAAATGTGCTCACTGGCAACACCCCTTTCAGACCTAGCAGCACACCTCCTGTCTTCGGTCTGTCACAGGGGGAGCGGCTTGTACTTCTATTGTATGGGCGTGCCCCCGAACGTTATGATAAAATAGAATAATAAAGTCTCCTTTTAAGAGGTAGTCACGATTTTTTAAGGTGATTCCATTTTTTTATTTATTTAATTCATATATATGAGAAAGATAGAGCGGCAAACGGATCAGAAGATCCGATGCTGTGACTATCTGCGGCGAAAGGAAGAAAAAAACATGAGTTCTTTTGTGCATTTGCACGTTCACAGCGAATACAGTTTGCTGGACGGCGCTGCGCGTATTCCGGATCTCGTGAATAAGGCTGCAGATCTCGGAATGACAACACTGGCGCTAACCGACCATGGCGTAATGTATGGTGCAATTCCTTTTTATAAAGCATGTATTGAACGGGGGATCAAGCCGATTATCGGTTGCGAGGCATACATGACAGCTGGGTCCCGCAAAGAGCGGGGAAGCCGTAAGGATCAGCCGATTCATCATTTGATTCTGCTGGCCAAAAACATGACAGGTTACCGTAATCTCATGAAATTGTGCTCGATTGGACATCTCGAAGGTTTTCATTACAAACCACGTATCGATATGGAAAGTCTGGCTGTCCATCATGAGGGAATTATCTGTCTTAGCGCGTGTCTGGGGGGCGAGGTTCCTCAGCACTTATTGCATGGACGAGAGGAAGAAGCGCGGCGTGCGGCGTTGCGTTATAAAAATATCTTTGGTGAAGACTTCTATCTGGAGCTTCAGGATCATGGGCTTTCCGAGCAAAAAAGGGTGAATCCCCAGTTGATCAAACTGGCGGCTGAACTTGAGATTCCGCTTGTAGCGACGAATGATGCCCACTATCTGTCGGAAGGGGATGCGGAGCTTCAGGATGTGCTGATCTGTATCGGAACGGGCAAGACCGTGGATGATGAGAATCGGCTCCGTATTGGAACGAATCAGCTCTATCTGAAAAGTGAAGAAGAGATGGCCCGGTTGTTTCCTCATGTACCGGAAGCTCTGGCGAATACCGTCCGCATTGCGGAATCCTGTGAGTTGAAGCTGGAGTTCGGCAAATCGATTTTGCCGGAATACAGACCACTTCCCGATGGACTCAGTCCTTCGGCATATCTGCGTCAACTGTGCGAAGAAGGCATGGAGGAGCGTTACGCGCAGTCCACACGCTGGACAGACGAGGAGCTTCGATCCGAACTTGAACAACGGCTGGCCTATGAACTGGGTGTGATCGACAGTATGGGGTTCTCGGATTATTTCCTGATTGTCTGGGACTTTATCGCCTATGCGCATAAACAAGGCATTGTTACCGGCCCAGGCCGGGGCTCGTCGGCAGGAAGTCTGGTAGCCTACACGTTGCACATCACGGATGTTGATCCGATGAAATACAACCTGCTCTTCGAACGTTTTTTGAATCCCGAGCGGATCTCCATGCCGGATATTGATATTGACTTCAGCGATGAACGGCGGGATGAGGTCATTGATTATGTCGCGCATAAATATGGCAAAGCCCATGTCGCCCAGATTATTACCTTTGGAACGATGGCTGCCCGTGCAGCCGTACGGGATGTCGGACGAGCACTGAATGTGCCTTATGGCGAAGTGGACAAGGCCGCGAAACTGATTCCAGCGCAGCTTGGCATTAACATTGAACGGGCCATGGAAGCGACACCTGAGCTGAAGGCGCTGTATGAAACCAAGCCGAAAACCCGTGAGCTGTTGGATATGGCCATGAAGGTCGAGGGCATGCCACGTCATGCTTCGACGCATGCGGCGGGGGTGGTCATCTCCCGCGATCCGCTGACCGATGCGGTGCCGCTTCAGGAGGGCAGTGAAGGGACCGCGTTAACCCAATATTCCATGGAAAACCTGGAGTCGATAGGTTTGCTTAAGATGGACTTCCTTGGTCTGCGTACCCTCTCAATCATTGAGCGGTGTGTACGCTGGATTGGGGAACATGGAGAAGTTCCGGACTTCCGTCTTATTCCCGATGATGATGCTTTGACTTACGAGATGCTTGGCCGTGGTGACACGATGGGCATATTCCAACTGGAATCTGCCGGTGTACGCCGTGTGCTGAAAGATTTGAAGCCAAGTAGTTTTGAAGATGTGATCTCGGTACTTGCCTTGTATCGTCCGGGTCCGATGGAGTTCATATCCAAATACATTCAGGGTAAGCATGGACAGATCGAAGTGGATTACCCGCACGTGGATCTGGAGCCTATTCTGAAAGATACGTACGGGATCATCGTGTATCAGGAACAAATCATGCAGATTGCCTCCCGGATGGCGGGTTTCTCGCTGGGTGAAGCAGATTTGCTTCGTAGAGCGGTTTCCAAGAAGAAACGGGAAGTGCTGGATCTGGAGCGTGGACACTTTGTACAAGGCAGTTTGAAACAAGGGTATAGCGAGGAAGAGGCAGACCTGGTCTATGATATGATCGTCAAGTTTGCCAACTATGGTTTCCCGCGTGCTCACGCCGCGGCTTATGGTGTGCTTGCATTCCAGACGGCTTATCTAAAGGCGCATTATCCTGTGCACTTTATGGCATCCATGCTGACAGCTGTGATGGGCAGTCATCGGAAAGTGGCAGAGTACGTGGTGGAATGTCGGCGTATGGATATGGAGGTGCTTCCGCCGGATGTAAATGAGAGCGGTATTCTGTTTACGCCTGTATTTATACCATCCGGCAGCGCAGGCACCGGGGATCAGAGCATTGTATCGCAGCAGACTGCGGGAGCCGATGTAGAGAGTGACACCGGAAGCGTGACCGAAGAACATACCGCGAACGGTAACGGAAGTTCCTTCAGAGAAGAACACGTTCATGAGCATGAGCAGCATTCGGGACAAGCTGAATATGGTGAAGCACCTTTGCCGGATGATCCGGGTCCTGGCTCCGAAGAGGACAGTGGTGGATATGAGTGGCAGGCATCGACAGCCATGCCTGAAGCATCCGACAACCGGAAGGAACCGGAATTGGTGAAGGCTACCTCAAAGGGTGCAATTCGCTTCGGTCTGGCTGCTGTGAAAAATGTCGGTACCCAGGCCATGGAAAGCATTATGATCGTAAGGCAGGAGAGACCGTTCGACAGTCTGCTCGATTTTTGTCGTCGTGTGGATCTGCGTGTATGTAACAAACGTGTGATTGAATCGCTGATCCAGGCCGGAGCTTTTGACACATTACCCGGACACCGGGCCCAATTGCTGGCGATGCTGGATGAGACCGTTGAAGCCGCGTTGAAATGGCGCAAAGAACGTGAGGATCTGCAGATTCAATTGTTCGACTTTGTGGAGACGCCAAACTGGGAGATTGAATACCCGGAAATTCCTCCTTATTCCTCCGGGCAGCAACTGGAGCTGGAGCGTGAGTTGTTAGGCTTGTATCTCTCCGGGCATCCGCTGGATGACTATGAAGATGTGCTTGAATCGAGTGGGGCTGACCGGATCATGGAGCTGACCGAGGCGGCAGATGACACGATGGCGGTCGCTGCGGGTATGGTTGTGTCTGTGAAGTCAATTACGACGAAACAGGGCAAGGCCATGGCGTTCATGGAGCTGGAAGACCAGATCGAACGCTGCGAAGTGGTTCTCTTTCCCGAGGTATGGCGGCGTAGCCAGCAGCATGTCGGGAAAGGTGAACTGCTCGTCGTGCGTGCCAAAGTGCAGCAGCAGGACGAAGGGTTCAAGCTGCTGGCTGAGGAAGTGGTGCCGTTGTCACCAGCGGCACTGGAGCAGCAGCTGCGCAGCCGTGACCGGCGCGGCAAGCCCGGCAGCGGCAGCTCTTCGCGCCCGGCGCCATCGGCTTCGCCGCGGCGGCCAGCGAGCGCAGGAGCCGAAGCGCAGCGCAGCAGCGCAGGCGGGGATGCTTCCGCTGCGCGCAGCAGCGGGAGCCACGGCTCGGCAGCGACGCGCAGCGATGCGGCTTCCCGGCCTGGCGGTGCCGCTGAAGCGGCCGGCAGGCCGGCGCAGAGCCGCGAACCGCGGGCGGTGGAGCAGCGGGTGTTCGTGAAGATTGCCCCGCATGCGGAGAAGCCTGAGCTTCTGGCACGTCTGAAGCAGCTGCTTCAGGAGCACCCTGGACCTGTTGCGACGGTGCTCTTCTATGAGCAGCAACAGAAGCTGCTTGCACTGAGTGATGCCTACCGAATTAAACCATCACCAACCTTGTTCTCCGATATGGAGAAGATGCTGGGTGAAGGCACGGTCAAAATTAAATGAGCGGTTATGGTTATCACGTAAGTGATCGTTCTATTCCATAATATGAAACCTGTTTGGCTAAATGCTGAACAGGTTTTTTGTGATCGTTGTATCGCGGTCCTGATTTCACCATCCGCACATTTTATGAACATTTTAACAGGTTGCTGCATACACTTGAGAACACCGAAGGACCGAGTGGTCCTCGGGGTATTGATGCGGGAGGTCGAGATATGTCATATGAAATCGTAGAAGCCATGCTGGCCCGGCGCGGGGTACAGATTGATGCAATCGCCGCAATTGTATACCGTCTGCAAAAAGGGTACCACCCCGAACTGACTTTGGACGACTGTGTTACCAGCGTGAAATCCGTTCTGCAGAAACGAGAGGTGCAATATACGCTTTATACAGGTATTGCTCTCGACGAACTTGCGGAGAAGCGACTCTTGCCCCAACCGTTACAAGCTATTATGGAAGCGGATGAATCCCTGTATGGAGTGGACGAGACTCTGGCCCTCGGCATTACTCATGTGTATGGTATGATTGGTTTAACCAGCTTTGGTTATCTGGATAAAGAAAAAATAGGTGTCATTCATGATTTGAACGAACATGCAACAGCCATTCATGTCTTTTTGGATGACCTGGTTGCAGGGGTGGCCGCTGCAGCTTCCGCCCGGATTGCACACAAAAATATTAAAGCCAAAAAATACCCCTCAGACCTTTAACCCCCTGTATTTCCATGCCTGGATGCCGTGATCAATCTAATGACTCACATGAAGGTCTCCAAGGGCGGCTGACGCTGCCCTGATACGTTTAGGGCTGCGTATGGAAGAAGTATCAATAAGAAGATTTCGTCAACCATATGAGTTATTTGTGGGGGACTAATGTCCCTCATGATCCCAAATTCTCCCCCAAGGTCCCGAACCCTTTCTTGCAGAAAAAAAGTGAGGTATGTTATCATTAGTCCAATATACGGGCTCTGAACATTAGCTTAGGGGGCGGACAAGGCATGTGGACGGTGATTTACATTGCGCCGACAGCAAAGGTTGCGGACAAGATTAAGACCAGGCTTTCGGAAGAAGGTTTTCTGGTACAGACCCGTCCCATCAGTTTATCCAAGCAGCAATTTGAGATTCGCGTCCCTTCTGGGGAATTGGAAGAGGTCCAGGAAGTGTTGAATTCCATTCTGCATTCCTGATTCGTTCGACATCGACGTGCCTTGGCAGAGGAAGAAGTACCATCGGTACATAAGGGACTAACCGCGTAAGCGGAGAGAGGAATCGACTTGCATGTATTGTATGCTGCTGTCCTTCCTTCTTTTTTTGTTAGGACTAGGACCGACCTGGTTGCTCCCGGAGACCCTACCTAGATAGATTCAAAACATCGGCGCAACAATCTTTCGGTTATTGCAGGTAATATCAATCGTGCTGACAGAAGCCGCTGATCCTTGCCCTGTACCGGCGGATTTTTTTGTTGTGAATGCTGGACAAGGCCCATGGCAGCGTGTGGGTCGTAAGCGGTTTACCGTAGCACGCGGATGAAGCTGTCACAAGCAGCGCACTGCAGGTTGCGGCCATCAAATCAACGGCTGGAGAGGTGTAGTTGTGTTCAAAGATATATTCCAGAAGAAACGGAAGTACGCTACCATACCTTCCGAGCGTGCACTTCCCGGCGAAGGCCAGGAAGTCCTAGAACGCCCAAAACGTGAAATACCTGAAGGGCTTATGAACAAGTGCAGCAAATGCGGCACCATTCAATATAGCAAGGAATTGGAGAAAAATCTGAAAGTATGTCCTGCCTGTGGTTACCATATGCGTCTTAACGCTATGGAGCGCATTGCTATGGTACTTGATGATCAAGGGTTTGTTGAGTTTGACGCTGATATGATATCAGTTGATCCGCTTGGCTTTCCTGGATATAGCAACAAATTGGAACAACAACGTCTGAAATCGGGCCTGAAGGAAGCGGTAATTACAGGGGAAGGTACCATTGAGGGCCTGCCTGTAGTTGTGGCTGTCATGAGCTTTGATTTCTTCACAGGCAGCATGGGTTCGGTTGTAGGGGAGAAAATTACCCGTGCCATTGAGCATGCAACAGAGAAGCGCTTGCCAATGATCATTTTCTCCACATCAGGTGGTGCCCGGATGCAGGAGAGTATTCTCAGCCTCATGCAAATGGCCAAGACAAGCGCAGCTTTATCCCGTTTGGATGAACAGGGTGGGCTGTACATTTCGGTTATCACGGACCCGACGACAGGTGGAGTCTCGGCAAGTTTTGCGAGTCTGGGCGATATTAATATTGCCGAACCTGGCGCTGTGTTTGGTTTTGCCGGCAGAATCGTTATTGAACAGACCATCCGTCAGAAGTTACCTGATGATTTCCAGACGGCTGAATTTAATATGCAGCACGGTCAGCTGGACATGGTTGTGCACCGGAAAGAACTCCGGGCCACTCTTGGCAAGCTTCTGGATATGCATAGTGAAAAAGGAGGGGTCTAAATGGCGGGTGAGTTGCCATATGAAGCGCCTCTGGTTGAGATGCGCAAAAAGATTGATGAACTCGTACAGTTTGGACAGGAAAAAGGGATCGACTTCACGGACGAGATTGCCCGCCTGGAAGAACGTTACCATAGACTTGAAGAAGAGATTTACACTGGCATAACGGCAGCACAGAAAATGCATCTGGCCCGGCACCAGCAGCGCCCAACGGCGCTAGATCTGATTCAATTGATATTTACGGACTTCATTGAGCTGCACGGTGATCGCATGTTCGGAGACGATCTTGCGGTTGTTGGCGGGCTTGCCAAATTGAATGGAAAGACAGTAACGGTAATCGGACAACAGCGGGGGAAAGATACGAAGGATAACATCGCCCGCTTTTTCGGCAGCGCTCATCCGGAAGGTTTCCGAAAAGGACTTCGTCTGATGAAACAAGCGAACAAATTTGGCCGTCCCATTATTACGTTTATTGATACTAAAGGGGCGTATCCGGGTAATACTGCAGAAGAGAGAGGTCAATCGGAAGCTATTGCTCGCAACCTGATGGAAATGGCGAAGCTTTCGGTTCCTGTTATAGTTGTGGTCATCGGCGAAGGTGGAAGCGGCGGTGCTCTCGCTATGGCTGTGGGTAATCGTGTGTTGATGCTGGAACATGCAATCTATTCTGCGATCTCTCCGAACGGGGCTGCTTCGATTCTCTGGAAGGATGCATCCAAGGCAGATCAAGCGGCTGAAGCGATGAAAATAACAGCCAAGGACCTTCTGGAGATGGAAGTTATTGAAGAGATCGTGCCCGAGCCACGCGGCGGTGCTCATCGGGATTATGAAGCGTCTGCTGCTTTCATCAGTGAAGCTTTGATTCGTCATCTCGACGAGATGAAGGGTTGGAGCGGGGATCAGCTGAAACAGGATCGGTATGAGAAATTCCGTAAAATTGGATCGGTCACGTTTGAACCTCAAGCATCCATTGAAGCTTCTCAAGAGCTTGTAGAAGTAGATGCTGCGAGTAATTTGTCGGGAAATGTTGAATAGTGTGACGAATTTCCTATACAAATGAGCAAAAGTATAGTAAATTTAATAGTTGGAAAAAGAAAAATAGATAAAGAGTAATACCTTTAAAATCGGAGGAAACCCAAAATGCGTAAAACGAAAATTGTATGTACCATTGGTCCATCCAGTGAATCTCTGGAGAACACCAAAAAATTGATTATGGCCGGTATGAATGTGGCCCGTCTGAACTTCTCCCACGGTGATTTCGATGAGCACGGCGGACGGATCATTGCGATTCGCCAAGCATGCGAAGAGTTGAACAAAACAGTAGCGATCTTGCTGGACACCAAAGGACCGGAAATTCGGACTGGTAAACTCGAAGTAGAACCGATCGAATTGGTTCAAGACGAGTACATCACTTTGACAACAGAAGAAATTCTTGGAACCAAAGAACGTCTTTCCATTACGTATACAGATCTTCCGAATGATGTTGAACCGGGATCTACAATTCTGATCGACGACGGTCTGATCGGACTGACTGTGGTGGAAGTGCAAGGCACCGAGATCAAATGCCGTATCGTTAACGGCGGATCGATCAAAAGCAAAAAAGGTGTTAACGTTCCGGGCGTTGCCATTTCTCTGCCGGGTATCACCGAAAAAGACGCTAACGATATCGTATTTGGTATTGAGCAAGGTGTTGATTTCATCGCGGCTTCTTTTGTACGTAAAGCGAGTGACGTACTTGAGATTCGTGAATTGCTTGAAAAACACAATGCTGGACATATCCAAATCATCTCCAAAATTGAAAACCAACAAGGTGTCGATAACCTCGATGAGATCCTTGAAGTTTCTGACGGCCTGATGGTTGCTCGTGGAGACCTGGGTGTTGAGATTCCTGCGGAAGAAGTACCATTGGTACAAAAACGCATGATCGAAAAATGTAATGTTGCAGGTAAACCGGTAATCACAGCTACACAAATGTTGGATTCCATGCAGCGTAACCCACGTCCAACACGTGCTGAAGCAAGTGACGTGGCGAATGCGATCTTTGATGGTACGGACGCAATCATGTTGTCTGGTGAGACAGCTGCGGGTAAATACCCGGTTGAATCCGTTCTGACCATGTCCCGTATTGCTGAAAAAGCAGAATCGGCTCTGCCTTACCAAGAGCTGTATCTGAAGCAACGTGTTGCTCAACAAACAACTGTTACGGAAGCAATCAGCCAATCAGTTGCCCTTTCAGCTCAAGATTTGAACGCAAAAGCGATCATCACTTCAACTGAATCAGGACACACTGCACGCATGATTTCCAAGTACCGTCCAGAATCTCCAATCATCGCTGTAACTACGGAAGACAGAACTTCCCGTCGTTTGGCTCTGGCTTGGGGTGTAACTCCTGTCAAAGGAAGACTGGTTGATTCTACGGATGCTTTGTTCGAAAACGCAATTGAAGGCGGCGTAAAATCCGGACTGGTTAAAGAAGGAGACCTGGTTGTGATCACAGCAGGTGTACCTTTGGGTCGTTCCGGTTCTACCAACCTGATTAAAGTAAGCCAAATTCCAAACAACGCTTAATAGCGTCTTGGATGGAGAAGCAACAGGAAAGAAGCAATGGGGCGTTATTGTCCCGTTGCTTTTTTTCCATCTTATTGACACTTTACAACGAGGTAACACGTATGAATGTTAGAGCGAAGGAGGCCGATCACGTGCGAGAACAGATCAATGGTAGCTGGTATGCGGCACGTCTTCGTGTACGCTATCAAGAAAGTGACCAGATGGGCGTGGTCTACCACGCGAACTATTTGAATTGGTTTGAAATCGGTCGAACTGAGATGATTCGCCAAATGGGGTATACATATCGTAAAATGGAGGAACAGGGGTTACTGCTTCCCGTAACCGGACTGGATGTGAAATATCACAAGCCTGCTCGATATGATGATGAGATTATCATTTTCACCCGTATTGCTGCATTTAGTGGTCTGCGACTGAACTATGAGTATGACATAAGACGCATGTCTGAAGAACCTGATGAGCATATGGCGATTGGAGAACGGGTATGGTCAGCTGATGAATCGCTCCCCGGAGAACGGCTGGTTACAGGTTCTACCCAGCATGTGTGGGTAAATGGAGACTGGAAGCCAGTTCGGCTGGATAAGGCAGCCTCTGAGCTATACAGCGCGCTTGAAAAGGTGTGGCTTTCGGGAAAGGGGTAATACGTCAATGCGAAAATGGATGTGGGCTTTACTCTTAATCATTCCGGTGATTGAACTATTTGGTTTTATTCTGATGAGTGACTGGATCGGAGCCGGAAAGACATTGCTTCTTATGATTCTCACGTCCTTGATTGGTATAGCAATGTTGCAGTTTGAAGGGCGAAAAGTACTTGTGGACGCCAAATCCGAGATGGAGCGTGGCAAGGTACCTGGAAGAAAAATGGTCGATGGCCTTTTTATTTTTGTCGGTGGTTTCTTGCTCTTGATTCCAGGTTTTGTAACGGATCTGATCGGGTTTACACTGATATTTCCATTAACACGTCCGGTTTATCGTCTGTTCTTCCTGGGATGGCTGGAGAAAAAAATGAAAAGTGGCAAAATTACGTTTTATCGTCGTCCGAAATGAAACACCAGTTGTTTTGCATAATGAAAAAGGCTCCGCTCAGCAGATGATTTCTGTTGAACGAAGCCTTTTTCTATTTTCCCTGCGTGCTTATAAGATGGTGTCTCATCGGACACGTCCGTTGATGATATACGTTCGGAGGTCGCGTAATACGTTAGCCCGATTGAACGCATCGAGAATCACGAGACTGACAGGGCCAATAATTAAGCCCAGAACACCGAACAACTTCAAACCCACGAACATGCCAACCAATGTGGCGAGTGGGTCGAGCCCTACACTACTTGCAAGTACCTTCGGTTCAATAATCTGACGGGCAATTAGTAAAATCAGATAGATAATACTAATGCCAATGCCCAGATACAGATCCCCGTTCATAAAAAGGTATGCAGCCCAAGGTACCATGACCAGACCAACACCAAGGTAAGGAAGCAGATCGACGAGACCGATAAATAGAGCGATGGTAAAGGCTGACTTCACTTGTAATATAAGCAGTCCAATCATGACAAATAGTGCTGTAATTGAGATCATGATTAATTGTGCTCTTACATACCCAAACAAGGCCTTTTTCAGGTCAGTCCATATATCTGATATTGGCTTGCGAATGGAGGAGGGTACCCAGCCCGATACGGTGATGCTATGCCGGGTCCAACTCTTGCTGATGAAGAATGTAGACAGCAGAACAACAATTAACACCGCGCCCATGTTGGGCAGGGAAGTCAGGAGACTCAGAACCATATTGAAAAATCCGGTGACCAGATCCGTCACGGCTGTACCTACCGTTTCTGTCGTTTTGCTAATATTGCTGTTGATGGTTTCCTGGTAATTGGGATTCTCTTTGTAAAATTCATTGATCTGCCCAATCAAACTCTGAATGGTGTCATTCTGGGTCCAGCGCACAAATGTGTCCTTGATCTCATCCACATGAAGATCAAAGCTTGTCGTAAGGGAAATGACTTCTTTTACCATGCGGGTAATCGCCGCTGACAGCACCACCGCAATGGCACCAAAATAAACGATCAATGAAAGAGTCACAGCCAGCCAGCGGGGGAACCGTGCTCGATGCTGAAGCAGTTTCACTAATGGATTCATGGCATAAGCGATGATCCAGGCAATCGCAAAAGGATACAGAAGCGGGAACAGCAAGTATATGGCAACAGCGATCAGAATGGTCGCAATGATAACCCATAAGCCGCGGAGCAGACGTTTCAGTATAATTTTATCCAAGCATCAACTCTCCTTATTTCAATTAAGCCGACCTATGTATGATCTATAAAACAGTATTAAGAATAGATGGCTATCTTAATTAATATAGAGCATTTACCACGTTTTGAAACGCTGGAAGGTTACCAGAGCTCGTTTAAGAGCTAACATTTTGAGCAATCTCCTCCGGGATTCTTTCTTTTGCCTAGAGTATGCCTTAGTATTACAGAATATAGCAATATAAAGTTCTTCATACGACAGAATTGTTTAAAAAACATTAAATGTCAACCTTGTTTTTGTAAAGGCTTTCAAAAATGCTTTATCGGTCCGATAAAGAAGTTTGATGTGCGAATGAACTCTCATCATGTTCACATAAACGACAAAATCCAGTATGATGTTATAAGTAAATACCGATTGACAGATAGGAAAACCGCTTTTTGAAATATTTGTTAATTTTAAAATGAAAATGTTTACAAAAAGAGGATAGGTGCACTTTGGCACTTATATGCACTCTGGAATGGTCCCTGATTTCGCTTATTAAAGGAGAGATGTAATATGACAGCTACCAAAGGTCTGGAAGGCATCGTTGCAACAACCTCTTCGATCAGTTCTATTGTAGACGGTGTGCTCACATACCGTGGTTACGATATCGACGATTTGGCTGAACATGCCAGCTTTGAAGAAGTTGCCTATTTGTTGTGGTTTGGTAAATTGCCAACAACGGATGAACTGAAATCCCTTCGTAAAAGCCTGAGCGATTACGCGCCGATTCCGAGCGAGTTGATTGCACAAATCCAATTGTATCCGAAAAACGTCAGTACCATGGCAGCACTTCGTTCCGCTGTCTCTGCACTTGCACTGTACGACGAGCAAGCTGATGAGATGACAACAGAAGCGAATGAGAACAAAGCGGTTAAGTTGCAAGCACAATTGCCAACGATTGTGGCAGCCATCGCCCGTATCCGTCAGGGCAAAGAACCTGTGGCTCCAAAAGAAGGCGCTTCCATCGCAGAGAACTTTTTATATATGATGACTGGTGAAGAACCATCCGAGACCGCAGTGAAAGCATTGGACCAAGCCCTTGTCCTGCATGCGGATCACGAGTTGAATGCTTCGACATTTGCAGCCCGTGTAACGGTTGCTACGCTGTCGGATATCTATTCCGGTGTAACTTCCGCCATTGGCGCACTGAAGGGACCACTGCATGGTGGTGCTAACGAAGCCGTTATGAAAATGTTGAATGAGATCGGTACGCCTGATCGTCTTGAAGCGGCAATTCAGGAAAAATTGAATAATCGTGAAAAGATCATGGGCTTTGGACATCGGGTGTACAAAAACGGTGATCCGCGTGCCAAACATCTACAGAAGATGTCCAGAGAACTTGGCGAGATGAACAATGATACGCGCCTGTACGATATGTCAGTGAAGATCGAGGAACTGGTTACAGGACAAAAAGGATTGAAGCCTAACGTAGACTTCTATTCTGCTTCTGTATATACCCAACTGGAGATCGAACAGGAATTGTTCACTCCGATCTTTGCTATCAGCCGGGTGTCTGGATGGACTGCGCATATTTTGGAACAGCTTGCGGACAATCGCATCATTCGTCCACGTGCGGAGTACACTGGCCCTACAGAACAGAAATACGTTTCTATTGAACTTCGCTAATAGCCACAAAAACAGTATAATAATATGGACGAGGTGAAGGGTTGGAAAGTAGAGGCGTTACTAGCTTAAGCTCTCAGGACCCTTCTCTCCACAAGACTAGTGGTATGATGAATACTGCATATATGAAACCTAGGAGGAATTTTAACTATGAAATTAGAAAAATTTGCTCACCCAACTGAAGGCGAAAAAATTCAAATTGATAACGGTACACTTCAAGTACCTAGCAACCCAATCATTCCATTTATCGAAGGTGACGGTACAGGCCGTGATATCTGGAAAGCTTCCAAACGTGTATTGGATGCAGCTGTTGAAAAAGCCTATGATGGCAACAAAAAAATCGCATGGTATGAAGTGTTTGCTGGACAAAAAGCATTCGATACATACGGTGAGTGGTTGCCGAATGATACATTGGAAGCCATTCGTGAGTATATCGTAGCGATCAAAGGACCATTGACTACACCAATCGGTGGCGGTATCCGTTCCCTGAACGTAGCCTTGCGTCAAGAGCTTGACCTCTACACTTGCTTGCGTCCTGTTCGTTATTTCGACGGTGTACCTTCTCCGGTTAAACGTCCTGAGCTGGTAGACATGGTTATTTTCCGTGAGAATACGGAAGATATCTATGCAGGAATCGAGTATGCTGAAGGTTCTGAAGAAGTGAAAAAAGTGATCCAGTTCCTGCAACAGGAGATGGGTGCTAACAAAATTCGTTTCCCTGAAACTTCCGGTATTGGTATCAAGCCAGTTTCTTCCGAAGGTTCAAAACGTTTGGTACGTGCAGCAATTCAATACGCAATTGGTCATAACCGTAAGAGTGTTACCTTGGTACACAAAGGTAATATCATGAAATTTACCGAAGGTGCCTTCAAAAACTGGGGATACGAAGTGGCTGAAGAAGAGTTCGCTGACAAAGTATTCACATGGGCACAATATGACATCATCAAAGATAACGAAGGTACAGATGCAGCGAATGCAGCACAAAAAGCCGCTGAAGATGCTGGTAAAATCATCGTAAAAGATGCGATTGCCGATATCGCTCTGCAACAAGTATTGACTCGTCCAGGCGAATTCGATGTGATCGCAACATTGAACCTGAACGGTGACTATCTGTCCGATGCACTTGCAGCGCAAGTTGGCGGAATTGGTATCGCTCCTGGAGCGAACATCAACTACGTAACAGGACATGCTATCTTCGAAGCAACTCACGGTACTGCACCTAAATATGCGGACAAAGATGTCGTGAACCCTGGTTCCGTTATTCTGTCCGGAGTAATGTTGCTTGAGCACTTGGGATGGCAAGAAGCAGCTAACCTGATCTACAAAGGTATGGAAACATCCATTAACAATAAAACAGTAACGTATGACTTTGCACGTCTGATGGACGGCGCTACTGAAGTAAAATGTTCTGAATTCGCGGATCAAATCATTAAAAACCTGTAAGGGGAGATGTGAATCTTGACTATTCAGCGCAAAAAAATCACAGTAGTCGGCGCCGGTTTTACCGGTGCCACGACCGCATTAATGCTTGCCCAAAAAGAACTCGGGGATGTTGTGCTGGTTGATATTCCTCAGCTGGAGAACCCGACGAAGGGGAAAGCACTCGATATGATGGAGGCAAGTCCTGTTCAAGGATTTGACAGTCATATCGTCGGTACTTCCAACTACGAAGATACTGCAGGTTCTGAGATTGTAATCATCACCGCTGGTATCGCCCGTAAACCGGGTATGAGCCGTGACGATCTGGTCAATACGAATGCGGGTATCGTGAAGTCCGTTTGTGAAAATGTGAAAAAATATTGCCCTGATTCCATCGTCATTATTCTAAGCAACCCGGTAGATGCGATGACTTATGCAGCTTATCAGACCCTTGGTTTTCCTAAAAACCGTGTTATTGGTCAGTCAGGTGTTCTGGATACAGCACGTTATTGTACCTTCATTGCGCAAGAGTTGAACGTATCTGTTGAAGATGTTCGTGGATTCGTTCTTGGTGGTCACGGAGACGATATGGTGCCTCTCGTTCGTTATTCGAGCGTGGGCGGCATTCCGATCGATACGCTGATTCCGGCTGACCGGATCGAATCCATCGTGCAGCGCACCCGTGTTGGCGGTGGTGAGATTGTGAATCTGCTTGGTAACGGCAGTGCGTATTACGCACCGGCGGCTTCACTTGTTCAGATGACCGAAGCGATTTTGAAGGACAAGAAACGTATCATTCCAGTCATCGCGTATCTTGAAGGTGAATATGGCTATCATGATCTGTTCCTCGGTGTACCAACCATTCTGGGTGGTAACGGCATTGAGAAAATATTCGAGCTTGACCTGACAACGGAAGAAAAAGCAGGCTTGGATAAATCTGCTGATTCGGTTCGTAACGTCATTTCAGTAGTAAACCTGTAAGTTTGAGAACTTTTTGAACAGAAGCTAAAAGAAAACCTCCGGGTTACCGGAGGTTTTCTTTTCTTTGGATAAGATCCCCAGTATAATGGGATGTGATGTATAGCACACCGAAAATGTTGAGGAGGATGAAAATTTTGACAATGATTATGTATCTGCTCCATATTATTGGAGCACTGGCGATGGGATTTTATTTGATTCTGCCATTCGTGGTCGGTAAAATCCGTACTTTGAATGCTGCAGCACAAGAGGGAGCATTTGCATCGCTGCGTTCTTTGAACAAAGTCGCGCAGTATGGACTTGTAATCCAACTTCTAACAGGTGGTTACCTGATGACAAAAGGTGAGTATTCTCATGTCTGGATGGCTGTTGTTGTTGTCCTTCTCTTGGCCATTGCTGCTATTGGAGGAATTATGGGCAAACCGCTACGACTCGCTGCAGAAGGTGTGAAAAACAAGCGTGATGTAGGTCCTGAGCAAAGCAAGATCCGTATGTTCAGTACACTTCTGGCTGTATTCTTGCTTATCATGGTGTATCTGATGGTGAATAATCAGGTCATCTAAGTGCGTTGCGAACGGTTAATCTATCCTACAATGATGTATTAGTCTCCATTGCTTAAGCGTTTGCAAACGTAATTAGGACAAGCCGAATGGGATGTAAGATAGCGTTACGGGAAACAAATGAAAAATAGACAGCCACATCGGCTGTCTATTTTTGTTATTACCAAGTTGAATCAGCATTCCTTGTTTTATTTGAGTTGGTACTACACCAGTCTTTACCACACATATCATCGTCCATCAGACACGGTCTACATGGGTTAGGTTGCACTCACAGCATATGCACATACTGCATTTCGACCATTCCGCTTGGACTCATACAGCGCAGTATCAGCATCACGTAACAAGGATTCAAGCGAATCAATGCCTCCATTGTATTGGGAGATACCAAAGCTTGAGGTCAGCGTAATAGGATTTCCCTTAACATCTAGGGGGGAATTCAACAAGGCAACTCTCAGTTGCTCCGCGAGTTCTTCAGCTTCTTGAAGAGAGGTATCCGGAAGGGCGATAACGAATTCTTCTCCTCCATAACGGGCGAACAACATCTCAGGGCTCAAATATCGATTACATACAGAGACTACATGGATAATGGCCTGATCGCCTACATCATGTCCATAGGTATCATTGATGCGTTTAAAATAATCGATATCAAATAATATAAATGAAACAGGCTGCTGATTAAGACGAGCTTCGCTTAACATCTCCCGTCCTTTATGCAAAAAATGAGTGCGATTATAGATTTTGGTCAGACCATCGAAATAAGCCAGTTGTTTTAACTGTTCTTGCAAGAAACGTTGTTCTGTTATATCAATGAGCATAATGAGGCTACCCACGATCTGTGCATCCTTGTTATACACATAAGATGTTCTGACCTGATAACAGACGGTTTCACCTGCTAACTGCCAGTACAGATCCGTTTGCAATCCTTCCTTCTCGTATTGAACGGGAAAAGTCTCACCGGCAAGAGTAAGCCATATCTCATCCAAGGGTTGTCCAATCATGGTCAGGTTAAGCTCTGGCAGCATGTCACGAAGTGATCGATTGTAATCTACCAGACGATTGGAACTATCCAGTACAATAACTCCTTCGCGCATGCTCTCGAAAATACTGTCTTTAGCAATCGGCACGATGGTCAGGAGACGAGAGGATAGAATGGCCCAGATATACATCGCAGATGTAATACACATGAGAACCGGCACGGGGTCCATCCCACCAGGTGTCAAGCCAAGCAAATACAGAAAAGCTGCGACCATAGGAATAATCTGTGAAGTAATCAGTGTAAGTAATTGTCGACGGTACATCTTCTTGGTGTGTTTCCATTGACCGATCAGAATGAGGCAGGCACACAACAGACATGAGAACGTGAATGCGCCGTGTACAACATACCATTGACCTACTGCGATATCCATCAGAGGTACGGGACTATCTTCTCTCAGCCATACTTTCTTATAAAAAAGATGATGAAAATCATTGGTTGCTACCATACATAGTGTAATGGAAGGGATTACAAACAATGCGGCAGTGACCTTTTTGGATAACGTTTTTCCTGTATATTTTATCATCAACATGAGGCCAAGAGATGCGGAGAAGGGCATGCCTATATACTCCACGGTGGTCCAAAACTTCATCTGCTCCAGTGTGTTGCTGGCCAGCTCAATCGCATAACCAAACGTGTATATGGAGAGTGCTGCTGTGTAGAGGATGAATATTTTGGAGCTGGGGATCTCGGATCTTCTGAAATAGGTATATAAACACAAAAAGACATTCAGCACGGCTGAAGTGGCTACGAGTGTTATATATGAATTAATATGCGATTCCATTGTCAGGTCTCCATGTTAGATTAGGATGATTAAACCAGTAAAAATGATAGCTAAAGCACATCTGTATACTGTACATTGTACCTCAGCCCAAGCAGCATAGGAATACACTTTGTATCATGAAACAGTCTAATTTCGAATAAATTTCGAATTCTGGCAAAACAGGCTTTGAAGCAAATCGGTTGTTTGATCTCCAAAGAGCGTGGTAAATAACGAATAGAAGGTAGGACGCTGATTGAGACAGCACGCCGAGCCTCGAGTTGCTTTTCATCACAGAAGAATAATCTGGACTATTCATGCCATCCTACAGAATGAGACTTTTTCAGAGAACGAAAGACAAGGAAGGTTACAGCTAAAGTCCGTGTCTTCTGTAATCCAAACATGTTCACATTTTGAGAGGAGAATGTTAGATGTCAACCACACCACAAAACGAAAAAACAATGCCAGCACAGCATCAGGATCAACGACCTGGAATCGAGTCGGAGATGCATCCTAGACCCGAATTTGAAAAGCCTGAATACAGGGCAGCAGGTAAACTGACGGGAAAGGTAGCGCTCATTACAGGGGGTGACAGTGGGATCGGACGGGCTGTAGCTGTTACATACGCCAAGGAAGGCGCAGATGTCGCCATTGTATATCTGAACGAGCACGAAGATGCCAAGGAAACGAAGCGCCAAGTGGAACAAGAAGGACGCAAGTGTATCTTGATAGCTGGAGATATTGGTGATGATGCCTTTGCGAAGAAGTCGGTTCAGCAGACGGTGGATGAACTGGGTAAACTGGACATTGTCGTGAATAACGCTGCGGAACAGCACCCACAGCAGAATCTGGAGGATATTACACCAGAGCAACTGGAGCGAACATTCCGTACCAATATCTTCGGTATGTTCTATGTGACGCAGGCAGCTTTGCCACATCTGAAGAAAGGCAGTACGATTATTAACACCACATCCATCACAGCTTATCGCGGCAGCCCGACCTTGCTTGATTATTCATCTACCAAAGGAGCAATCACTTCGTTCACTCGTTCTCTGTCGATGAATGTGATTGAGAAGGGAATTCGTGTCAATGCCGTTGCACCAGGGCCGATCTGGACACCGCTCATTCCATCCACCTTTGACGAGAAAAAAGTAAGTGAGTTTGGCGCAACCCAGCCGATGAAACGTCCAGGGCAACCGGATGAACTGGCTCCCGCATATGTGTATCTGGCTTCGGATGATTCATCGTATGTGAGTGGACAGGTAATGCATGTAAATGGCGGTGAAGTGGTAAACGGGTAATGCTTTAAGATGATTCGATTCGGAATCAGTATAGGATTGATTATATACAGAGACGTATCGCATTCAGCATGGCTGAGCGGTGCGTCTTTTTTATATCAGGGAATTGTGCAAGTCTAAGATGCGGTTTAGCAGCTGTTTACAAAAGTCTGCATCTGCGTTGATACATATATGATATGGTACGAATAGCTTTGCTGACTGGAATCTCTCTAATCTGTGATATGATAGATCGAGCAATTATACTTGGAGGGATAAGTCATATGAAAATGAGCAAACAGAATGCAGCGCATTATATATGGGGTGCACAGTGCGATGGCTGGCACCTTGTTCAAAACGATAAATTGAGCATCATTCATGAGCGAATGCCTGCAGGAACGGCTGAAACACGACATGTTCATTCAGTAAGCCGTCAGTTTTTTTTCATCCTCAGCGGTGAAGCATATATGGAACTTAATGGTGAGATATTCGTGCTGGAAACCCATGAAGGAATAGAGATTGCACCCGGAATGCCGCATCAAATGATGAATCGTAGCAACGAAGAAGTGGAGTTTCTCGTTATTTCCAATCCCGGCACCCGTGGTGACCGAATTGAACTGGATTCAATATAGAGCCAATTATTAGATGTTAATCTGATCATAAAGGAAGAGATAGATGAGACCGTTCCGAATTCGCCTTGCCATCATTATGATGGTGCTGATTGGTATATCCGTCATTGTAGCTGGATATACAATGGGCAGAGTGTTTAAAACTACGCACATAACCGCATTGGAGCAAACCATGGTGCGGGAGATTAATTTGCTCAAAGCCACGTTTCCCTTCCATGATGCAAGTGATCCAACCTCGGAAGCCACACGAAAGTACTATTCAGATCGGGCGCTGGAACTGGATCGTCTCACGGATTCCCGGGTGACCTTCATCAATAAAGACGGCACGGTCATTGGAGATTCCGAGAGTAATCCGGCAGCGATGGATAATCACTTGAACCGGGAAGAAATCCTGGGTGCGGTAGGGGATGGATACGGGCAGTCCATTCGGTACAGTGAAACACTGGGACAGGACATGCTGTATGTAGCACTACCCGTCAATTCGGATCAAAGTGACATGATTGAAATGCCCAGCGGCAAATTTGATGGCTACATCCGCCTTTCAATGAGTCTGCATGCGGTTGATCAGGGTCTTCAGCGTGGTTGGATGATTATGTTTGCTGCACTTGGACTGCTGTTCTTAATTGTCGCATTTGTCAGTTATCGGGTTGCACGCGGACTAACCTCCCCGATTGAGCATATTACAAAAGTGGCTCATCGAATCACCAAGCTGGAATACGATGCGAGAGTTGATGTAACGCGTAGAGATGAGATCGGACAGCTAGGGCTTGCGATCAACGGAATGGCAGACAGCTTGCAGTCCCAGCTGAAGACGATTCGTGACAATGAAGCTTTGCTACAGAGCGTCCTCGCGAACATGACCGGAGGCATTGTCATGATCGATGCGGGGCAATCCATTGCATTGGTTAATCGGGAAGCAGAGCGTATGCTCGGTATTCAGGCAGGAAAAGTTACGGGTAAGCCTTATACTGAATTGAAAAGACACTACGAATTAACACGTACCATTGAAGAGAGTGTTGCACTGAAAGATCGGATGCACGAAGAAGTGAGTGTGTTCAACCCGGAGGAAAAACTGATCCGTATTGATGGAGTACCGATGTCAGAAGATGATGGCGGGTATCGGGGTATGTTGTTCCTGTTGCAGGACGTGACGGCGATTCGCCGCTTGGAGTCGATGCGCAGTGAGTTTGTCGCGAATGTCTCACATGAGCTTAAGACACCTGTTGCTGCGGTCAAGGGCTTTGCCGAAACGTTGCTCAGTGGCGGGGTACAGGATAAGGAGACGGAGCGTTCATTCCTGAAAATCATCTATGATGAAGGAGATCGACTTAACCGATTGATTGGGGATATTCTGGAGTTATCCAAAATTGAATCCAAACGCGCGCCTTTGCAATGCTCACCTGTTCATGTACACTCTTTCTTCGAAATGGTGCTGGGCACCCTGTCCAAGGTGGCGGAGAAAAAGCAGATTCGTCTGGAAATGCATGTTCCGGAGGAACTGTACATTGAAGCAGATGAGGACAAGATGAAGCAGATCTTCATCAATCTGTTATCCAACGGAATCAACTATACCCCGGATGGCGGACGAGTGAAGTTACAGGTGACAATGGATAACGACGATGAAGTGGTCTTTGCGGTGTCGGATACTGGCATTGGCATACCGAAAAAAGATCTGCCGCGGATCTTCGAACGATTCTATCGCGTTGATAAAGGCAGATCCCGTAATTCAGGGGGCACGGGCCTTGGACTTTCCATCGTGAAACATCTGGTGGAATTGCATCATGGCAAATTGTCTGTTGAGAGTGAGCTGGGCATGGGGACAACGTTCCGTGTGATCCTTCCATTCATTCAGGATGAAGAGATCTAGACATGAAGTAGGAAAATGTAAAAAGGTTGTTTTGTTTTACACCGCGTTAACAATTTAGTGCTATGATAGAAAAAGTGTTGTGGCAACAGACAACCTATGAAGAGAGAAGGGGTATCATGGCACAGCGTTTGCTAGTTATTGAGGATGAACCTACATTATCGAGATTACTCACGTATAACCTGACACAGGAAGGTTATGACGTTACGGCAGAGGATCACGGATCTGCAGGATATGATCGGGCCTTGTCTCAGGAATTTGATCTCATTTTGCTTGATCTGATGCTTCCGGGCATGAATGGTCTGGACATTCTGAATAAGTTAAGAATACAGGGGGTAACTACACCTGTTATCATTCTGACCGCAAAGAACGGTGAAGCCGAGGTAGTACAGGGATTGAAATCGGGTGCCGATGATTATATTACCAAACCATTTGGTGTATCTGAGTTATTAGCCCGAGTGGATGCCGTATTAAGACGTTATTCCAATGGTGAAGACTTACCACAGCCTGATGACAAGGATGGTTCACGAATTATTCTGGGAGAGCTTGAGATTTATCCTCTGAAATATGAAGTGACACTGGGTGGACAATCCATCAGTCTGCGTCCGAAAGAATTCGAAGTTCTTTTATATTTGGCCAAAAAGCCGGGTGTGGTTCTGACAAGGGATGATCTGATGAACGCGGTGTGGGGCTTCGATTATATCGGAGGTCAACGAACAGTGGACGTACACGTCAGCTCATTACGCAAAAAGCTGGAGCTGGACCCAGAATCGGTTCACATTGATTCCATTCGTGGTGTAGGATATAAATTGGTTGTGAAAAGAAAAACTCCCCATCATTCAAGTTAGCAATGATCGGGGAGTTTTATTTTACATTCGTTTAACATAAAGGAGGATGTTCCTTTACGTAGAGGGAGTAGCATGGACTTATCTGGGTGATACTTTATACCTACATAATCTATCTTAAGACGGAGCTAGTACGTAAAGGAGATTGCGCATTTATGCCCATGTTGCTCGAAGTGAAACCTGACCAGCCTCATGTTGTTTTACATAACGAAGAATTAACGACACCCGAACAACAGCATCATGAAGTAACGGTGGTTGCTGAAGAACCTGTAATCCGTCTGCAAGACTATTACCGCCAGGTTCCTGTCGCCGGAGTCCACACGACCTGTGGAGAAGCAGCGACGATGA
This sequence comes from Paenibacillus sp. FSL R5-0519, assembly GCF_037974275.1. NCBI lineage: Bacteria > Bacillati > Bacillota > Bacilli > Caryophanales > Paenibacillaceae > Paenibacillus > Paenibacillus sp. FSL R5-0519. Next base: position 4,483,769 of record NZ_CP150234.1, on the reverse strand, counting down.
TGAATCAGGGTCAGGAGCACCCTTGCATTGTATTATGTGATGAGCAGATGAAACCTACTGGATTGTTAATGCGAGAGACGTTATATCGGATGTTAAACGGCCGTTTTGCCGCAGATCTATTCTATCGTAAGCCGGTCACACAAGTCGTGAACACATCGCCGGTTATTGCAGATATTCATATGGAAGCGACCACAATTATCGATATCGCACTTGGACGGGATGAACAACATTTCTACGATTGTCTACTCGTTACGGATCAGGATCGACTGCTGGGTGTGCTGACGATGCGTGATGTGATGTCGATCTCCCGCAGATTGCAACAAGCGTCTTCGGAAGAACGTGTTCGTACGGTATCCGAGAGCAGGCAGGAGATATCGAGAATTAATGAAGCAGTTACCAAGCTGGTTCATGCAGCGAATCAGACCGTTCATGAGGCCCGGGAGATCATGGCATTGTCCAAGCAGGGAGAAGAGAGTTTGAAGCATGTCGATGCTTCCTATAACCGGGTACATCAGCACATGGAGAGTCAAGGACAACATGCGGACCACATGTTGAATTCGATCAAAACAGGCTCAGGCATGGCACATTCCATTCGATCCTTGGCAGATCAGAGTGGGCTCCTTGCCCTGAATGCTTCCATCGAAGCAGCACATGCCGGTGAATATGGACGAGGTTTTCAGATTGTTGCAGGCGAGATTCGAGCGTTGGCGAAACAGACCCGTGAGGTTGCGGGGAACATGTCTTCATTGCTAGAGAATATTGGTGGATTGACCCTTCAGACTGTTGAACTGGTTAAGGCAAGCGGAGCGGAGATTGACGACAGTTCGGTGCATGTCACCGCAGGGGGAGCAACGTTCCGACAACTGAACAGTGCGGTGAGAGATTTGTCTCGTATAGCAGAGGAGATTGCCATGGAAGGCGGAAAAGCTGGAGAAGTCGCAGAGCACATTCGTACAAAGCTGGATGAGATGGTTTTGAATAGTGAGTAAAATATAAGGCAATCCATAAGGCTAAGGCAGGCATCAGGAATCAGATTGATCTATTACGCAGATCATGAAGGTTAAGGATGTCTTTTTACATTCCGTTAACATGAAAGTGATACGGTTTTTACAATGAGAGGGTAGGATATTAAAGATGGCCGAGCAGCGATGAACAATTATCAGCATCGGTCTCAACGTAAAGGGAGTTTTCGTGTCCCTGCAGCGAAGGAGAAGTGAACATCCATGAAGGACCTCATTCACATTGATAAACTTAATTTATATTATGATACGCATCACGCGCTTAAAAATATATCGATGGATCTGCCGGAAAAAACGGTTACTGCGTTCATCGGGCCGTCAGGTTGTGGTAAATCGACATTGCTTCGCACATTGAACCGGATGAATGACATGATTCCGGGTGTTCGTGTGGAAGGACAGGTTATGCTGAATGGCTCCGATATCTACAGTAATGAGATTGAAGTGGAGACACTGCGCAAACGGGTCGGCATGGTGTTTCAACAACCGAATCCGTTCCCCAAATCCATTTACGATAACGTCGCTTATGGACCACGCTTGCATGGGGTAACCCAGAAGGCTGAACTGGATCGGTTGGTGGAACAGAGTCTTGTCCATGCTGCCCTGTGGGATGAAGTGAAGGATGTATTGAAAAAGTCTGCACTGAGTCTGTCTGGCGGACAACAGCAGCGTCTCTGTATTGCACGGGCGCTGGCTGTCCAACCTGACGTTTTGCTGATGGATGAAGCAACATCGGCACTCGACCCGATCTCCACGTTGAAAATTGAGGAGCTGGTGAAGGAATTGCATCACAAGTACACCATCGTTATGGTTACCCACAATATGCACCAGGCGGCACGGGTATCTGGACGCACGGTATTTTTCCTGAATGGTGAAGTGGTGGAGGCAGCTGATACGGAGACGTTATTCTCCACACCGCAAGATTCCCGAACCGAGGATTATATCTCTGGAAGGTTCGGTTAAGCGAGCTGAGTTGGAATGATCCCGGCATAACCGGAGACGATGGATAAGGAGGACATGAAATCTATGATTCGCAGAAAAGAATTCGATCAGGAGCTTGAAGAGCTGCGTACCTTGCTGAGGCAAATGGGTGAACATGTAGGAGCAGCACTGGATGGGGCTATTGAGAGTTTACAAACGATGAACGCGGAGAAAGCTCAGGTCATCATCAAGAATGATGCGAATCTGAATGCCCTTGAAGACAAAATTATGGAGCTTGGCTCCAAACTGATCATTACACAACAGCCGGTGGCGAAGGACCTCAGACGTATTATCGTGGCTTTCAAAATCTCCAGTGATCTGGAGCGTATGGGAGATCTTGCTCTCGACGTGGCGAAGGTGACACTCCGGATGGATGGACAGAAGCTGATTAAACCTCTGGTGGATATCCCGCAGATGGCAGAAATCGTGAAATCCATGATTGATGAATCCATCGAATCTTTCCTGAAAGAAAACACGGATCTGGCCTACAAAATGGCTCAGACGGACGATCAGGTCGATCAACTGTACAGCCACATGATCAGTGATCTCTACACGTTAATGACAGAGCATCCGAATCAGGCTTCTCAGGCTATGCTGCTGATGATGGTCGGACGTTACATTGAACGTATTGGAGATCATGCGACCAACATTGGTGAGAGCACGGTATACCTGGTGACAGGTAAACGCCCGGATCTGAATCAATAGAAGAGTATTGCTTTGGAATTGGGGAATCAGTGCTGATTAAGTAATGCAATCATATGAATGGAAAAGGACTTTCTCTCAGGTAGGCTGTGTACAGTTGCCTGTGGAGAAGGTTCTTTTTTACGATTAAAATGAAGTGAAAAGAGGCTATTCTTTTTGATGTGACAGGTGGGTATGGTATCATGAGAATAGATGTAATTTGAAGAGGTTGACCATATAATACGCGAGGTGCTGGAATGGACAAGTTTATTCTCATAGATGGAAATAGCATTATTTACAGGGCGTTTTTTGCAATGCCGCCTCTGACCAACTCGAAAGGTCTGCATACCAATGCCGTATATGGCTTCACCACGATGCTGCTGAGACTGCTTGAAGAGCATAAACCTACACATGTGATGGTCGCATTTGATGCAGGCAAAGTTACGTTCCGACACGAAGGATATCAGGAATACAAGGGTGGTCGGGAGAAAACACCACCAGAGTTGTCAGAGCAATTCCCATTGCTCAAAGAACTGCTGAAAGGACTTGGCATTGCCCAGTTTGAGCTGGCAGGATTTGAAGCGGATGACATCATTGGGACGTTAACCAAACGCGCAGATGAAGCGGGCAGACAGGTGCTTGTTGTATCGGGTGACAAAGATATGCTGCAGCTTGCCTCTGAACATGTACATATCGGACTGACACGTAAAGGGGTAACCGATATTGAACTGTATGATCCTGCTCAGATTAAGGAGCGTTATGGTCTGACGCCGCTGCAAATCATTGATCTCAAAGGTCTGATGGGCGATGCGTCTGATAATATTCCGGGTATTCCCGGAGTCGGAGAGAAAACAGCACTGAAGCTTTTGCACCAGTTCGGATCGGTGGAGGATGTGCTGAATGGTACAAGTGAACTGAAAGGCAAGATGAAGGAAAAGATCGAGGCCCATGCCGAAGATGCCCGGATGAGCAAGCAACTCGCGACAATTCACCGGGAAGTTCCGCTTGAGCAGACGTGGGAGGATATGCAATTCGGCGGTTTAAAAGAAGAACAGGCTGGCCCTGCACTGGCCAAGCTGGAATTCAAATCCTTGCTCGAACGTCTGTCGTTCAGCGGCAGCCTGGCTTCTGAACAGGAAGCGGTCCCTGCTGCCGAGGTAGAGTCCTCCATTGCAACAGAGGACAACATAGGCGAGCTGTTTAGTTCCCTGGGTTCCATTGATGTCCTCCACGTGGAGACACATGGGGATAACCCGCACCAAGCAAAATTGATTGGACTTGCTGTAGGTTCCGCTGGAACCTATACGTTCATATCTCCCGAATTGCTTCATTCCGATGCTGCTGCTTCAGTGCGGGAATGGCTTGGTAATTCAGAACAACCGAAGCGCGGGTATGATCTTCATCGTGTAGACCTGGCTCTACATGCGCATGGAATTGAATTTGCTGGCGCATCATTCGATGTACAGCTGGCTGCCTATTTGCTTGATCCAACGGAATCCAACCAGACAATTAGTGGACTCACAACCAAGTATGGTCTGCCATCACTCGTGGAGGATGACACGGTTATGGGCAAAGGGGCCAAGTATAAGGTGCCGGAAGCAGAGATCCTGGGCGATTTCCTTTGCCGGAAAGCTGCTGCTGTGGCAGCGATTATTCCTCTCCAGGAACAGGCGCTGGAGGGCGATGAGATGAACTCACTTTTCCATGAGCTGGAGATGCCGTTGTCGCGTATTCTGGCAGATATGGAGAAGCAGGGTATTAAGGCTAATACAGCCGATTTGCAGGCACTGGGAAGCGAGTTCGAAGAGCATATCAGCAGACTTATGGCTGAGATTTACAAGTTGTCAGGGACAGAATTCAATCTGAATTCGCCGAAGCAACTGGGGGAGATTTTGTTCGACAGACTGGGCTTGCCGGTCGTGAAGAAAACAAAAACAGGCTACTCCACAGATGCTGAAGTATTGGAGAAATTAGCGCCTTATAATGATGTGGTTAAGCATATCCTGCAATATCGTCAGCTTGCCAAGCTGCAATCTACTTATGTGGAAGGACTGCTCAAAGAGATCTCCGATCGAGATGGCAAGGTGCATACGTATTATCGTCAGACCATTGCTGCAACGGGACGACTTAGCAGTCAATTCCCGAACTTGCAGAACATTCCGATCCGGATGGAAGAAGGTCGCAAAATCCGGAAGGTATTTGTTCCTTCCGAGCCTGGATGGTCCATTTTGGCAGCAGACTATTCCCAGATTGAACTGCGTGTTCTGGCACATATTTCGGACGATGAGCGCTTGAAGGAAGCATTTGTTAATGATATGGATATTCATACGAAGACTGCTTCGGATGTATTTGGCGTGAAACCTGAGGATGTGGATGGGGATATGCGTCGTTCCGCCAAGGCAGTTAACTTTGGTATCGTATATGGAATAAGTGATTATGGCTTATCACAGAACCTGCACATTACTCGTAAAGAGGCAGCGCAGTTTATTGATCAGTATTTTGAAGTATTCCAGGGTGTGCGCCGATATATGGATGACATTGTGAAAGAAGCTCGCCAGGATGGTTACGTTAAAACGTTGCTTGAGCGACGTCGTTACCTGCCAGAGATTAATGCCAGCAACTTCAATCTGCGCTCCTTCGCAGAACGTACGGCGATGAATACACCTATTCAGGGAACTGCGGCAGATATCATCAAGCTGGCCATGGTACAGATGGATGAAGCGCTACGGGAACGCAAGTTGAAGAGCCGTATGTTGCTTCAGGTGCACGATGAACTTGTGTTCGAAGTGCCTGCCGATGAATTGGAACTGATGAAAGAACTCGTGCCTTCGGTCATGGAAAAAGCATTGGAACTGTCAGTTCCGCTGAAAGCTGAAGTCAGCTTTGGGGATAACTGGTACGAAGCGAAATAATCAAGTAGCGCGCGGTTTTTCCGGTATTTTACAATCGGGCCTTCCATGTTAGAGATATAAGAAAAGGGTCCCGCTGAGCGCCATCTTCCGTTATAATATAGGGGAGGTGAGAACATCATGCCGGAATTACCGGAAGTCGAAACAGTCAGAAGAACATTGAATCAACTTATTGTGGGCAAAACGATTGATCATGTGACCGTTAGCTTGCCGCGGATTATTCAGCGGCCGGACGACATAGATGCATTTGCAATGGAACTCGCGGGACATACCGTAATTGGTGTGGAGAGACGCGGCAAGTTTTTGCGTATTTTGCTGGACGGGCTGGTGCTCGTCTCCCATCTGCGGATGGAAGGAAGGTACGGCGTGTACGAGCAGCATGAAGATGTGGAGAAGCATACACATGTAATCTTCCATTTTAATGATGGTACGGAATTGCGTTATAAGGATGTACGCCAGTTCGGTACGATGCATCTGTTTAATACAGGTGAGGAACTGATATCGAAACCTTTGCTGAAGCTGGGATTGGAGCCGCTTGATCCCGCCTTTACGGTAACCGCATTCCGTGAGGCGGTGGGCAAGCGAACAACCAAAATTAAAGCTGTGTTGTTAAATCAGGCATATGTGGTGGGTATCGGGAATATTTATGTGGACGAGGCTCTATTTCGCGCCGGCATCCATCCTGAGACCATCGCCAAAACTCTGACCGAGGCGCAGTTAACGGTGCTTCATGAAGCGATTGTGGCTACGTTGCAAGATGCAGTGAATGCAGGGGGTTCATCCATCAAATCCTATGTGAACGGACAGGGTGAGATGGGCATGTTCCAGCATCAACTGAAAATCTATGGACGCAAATCGGAGCCTTGTGCAACATGTGGTACGTTAATTGAAAAAACGGTGGTTGGTGGCCGTGGTACGCATTTTTGTCCGAACTGTCAGCCGCTGAACTTGAACTGAATGAACGAAATGATGAAATCATAGCACCCTTGGATTCCTCCCTCCATATACTGATATGGCAGAAATAAGCGGGCGTATACCCATACTGGCATCTTCAGTTGGCACGAGTACCGCACAGAGGAGGAGTCCGGGGTGCTGCATCATTTTATTTCATTGCTGGCGCTTGCTTTGGCGCTTAGTTTAGATGGTTTTGGAGTCGGGATTACATATGGGTTACGGAGGACGAAGATTCCCCTGTTATCTATCGCTGTTATTTCGATCTGTTCGGGATTGGTTATTGCCTTGTCGATGCAAGTTGGTGTGCTGTTGTCCCATGTCGTGTCACCGGATATCGCTTCCATTGTGGGCGCCGTTATATTGATAGGTATTGGTGCATGGTCACTGTTGCAACTTATTCGAAAGCAAGGAAAAGAACAGCTGGAAACAGGTAACGGAACGGATGAGGGAACAGAAGAAACAAAGGTTAATGCGATGGGAAATGTACAAGTGACGCTGCCGGATTCCAAGGGCAGGAATCAGGTACTTGCACTGGATCTGGAGCAATCGGCTTCGGGTGGTTCTCTCGAAAGAATGGTATTTACACTGGAGCTCCGCAAGCTGGGGGTCGTCATTCAGATCCTTCGCAGCCCTTCCAAGGCGGATATGGATAACTCGGGAAGTATATCTGCTCAGGAAGCGATGTGGCTGGGGATTGCCCTGTCTCTGGATGCGTTTGGAGCAGGCCTGGGAGCGGCACTTTTGGGATTCCCCACGCTCTGGACGGCACTCATTATTGCCCTGTTTAGTGGGGCGTTTCTGTCACTCGGCATGAAGGTTGGACTACGATTCTCAGCCCTGCGCTGGATGCGAAGACTATCTGTATTGCCAGCACTATTGTTAATGATTATGGGAATAATGAAGCTGTTATGAGGTGAAACGATGAATATAGGCTTAACCGGCGGGATCGCGACAGGCAAAAGCAGTGTTTCCGCCTATCTCGCCAGTAAGGGAGCGTTGCTCATCGATGCAGACGTTATTGCCCGGGAAGTTATGATGCCCGGGCATCCCGTGTTGGCCGCCGCTGTTAAGCGGTTTGGACAAGCCATACTGAACGAAGATGGAACACTGGATCGGAAAAAGCTTGGAAGTATTGTTTTCCAACAACCAGAGGAACGAAAGGCATTGGAGGCTATCACACATCCGGCGATCCGTAAAGAGATGCGTGAACGGGCTGCTGCATATGCGTTGCAACATCCGGATAAACTTGTGGTATCTGATATTCCATTGCTCTACGAGTCGGGTCTGGAAGACGGTTTTGAGGAAGTCATGGTTGTCTATGTACCGAGAGCGGTTCAACGAGATCGCTTGATGAGTCGGGATGGAATGACTGCAGCGCAGGCTGAGGCACGGATGGATGTACAGATGGATATTGAACGCAAAAAGCAGTTGGCTGACATTGTCATCAATAACAGCGGTTTATGGACTGAGACGGAGCAGCAAATTGACTCATATCTACAGCGTAAGGGTTTGTTATGAGAATATTGCGCAAGAAACGAGTACTGCTGTTGATGTTTGTGTCCTTTGTATTGGTGTTATTTCTGAATACAAACTGGATGGCATGGTTCTATCCGATTCATTATAAGGAAGAGATTCGTGCCCAATCTCAGAGCTATGAGGTTGATCCGTTTCTGATTGCTTCCATTATCAAAGTGGAGACCAATTTCAAGACAAGCAAGGAATCCAAACGAGGTGCCATTGGACTCATGCAGCTGATGCCGGACACGGCCAACTGGATATTGGAACAAGCCAAAATTCCCGACACTTCACTGGAGGAATTGAAGCACGAGCCTGAACGAAATATTCAGTTAGGCACATGGTATCTGCGCAATCTGTCCGATCAATTTGGTGGCAATGAAGCGGTGATGATCGCTGCTTATAATGCGGGTCCAGGCAAAGTGAATAGTTGGCTCAGAGATGGTGTATGGGATGGTTCATTCGATACGGTGAAGGATATTCCGTTTGGTGAGACGCGTCACTATGTACAAAGGGTCATTTACTATTATAATCAGTATGTAAAGATCTATAATACGTTCTAAGTATATAAGTAGAAGCACAGAGCAGGCCGGTTGTTCACCGGCCGCTCCATGCTCCTCTGTGTAGCGTATTACGATGCAGATATTATTGGTATTGACCTGCCAATTGCTGTTCTGCAATTGTTACCAGACGCTTCGTGATGTATCCACCGATCGAACCGTTCTCGTAAGAAGTCATGTTACCTTGGTATCCGTCTTGTGGGATGCTGATTCCGAGTTCTTGAGCAACTTCATATTTCATTTGCTCGAGTGCTGCGGAAGCTTTAGTTACCACCAGGTTGTTGGAGTTACCGTTGCTTTGTGCCATTGCTGTTCACCTCCTCGTGAGTTGGTAAAAGTATTATGTCTCGGCAATGCATTTTTCATTACAAAATCAAGACAGGGAATATGTGGTAAAAAGTAAAACGTGGGAAGTGATCTGATTTGAAGTGTCCTTATTGCGGTTATATGGGTACCAAAGTGCTTGATTCGCGTCCGGCCAACGAAGCGAAATCCATTCGCCGTCGCCGGGAGTGTGAGCAGTGTGCCCGAAGATTCACAACGTTTGAGATGATTGAAGAAACTCCATTGATTGTCATTAAGAAAGATGGCAGCCGGGAAGAGTTTAGCCGGGACAAGATTCTTCGCGGGCTTATTCGTGCCTGTGAGAAACGTCCAGTCTCCGTTGAGACGCTGGAGATGATGGTATCTGAAGTGGAGAAATCGCTGCGTAATACAGCTGATGCTGAAGTGGAGAGTCGCCAGATTGGTGAGCTATTGATGGAACAGTTGTTTCCAGTCGATGAAGTGGCATATGTCCGTTTTGCCTCGGTATATCGCCAGTTCAAAGATATCAATATGTTCATGAAAGAACTGAAATCCCTGTTGTCCAAAGACGATCTGGAGGATTAGTGAAGTGGGAAAGGGAGAAGAGCAGTCTGGAGTTCCAGTCCATGTGTGCCCGTGAAATCGGTTGTTCTTCTCCAATCACTTTGGATCTTGAAAAAGTGATTGACAGCGAAAGCTGGATTTTATATGATATAGGAGTCGCCTGTGGAACGTTAGCAGTGTTGGACAAGTTATCTATTTCATATCCTGGGGCCTTAGCTCAGCTGGGAGAGCGCATCGCTGGCAGCGATGAGGTCAGGGGTTCGATCCCCCTAGGCTCCATAGTTAAGAACGCCATCACATTATTGTGATGGCGTTTTTTATGTGGTGAAATACATCAGAACATGTAATGAAGTAGAAGGAATTGGGGACGAGCCAGGGGACGTATATTCTAGATACCAAAAATCGAGGGTTTATAAAGTCCTGACCGGAGAGTTGTCAAAAAAATACAGTTTGAAAACAAGAGACCCCTCCAGCTGGATATTGTCCAACCGGGAGGGGTCTCCTTAATTCTGTATGCGCTTTCACTTAGCCAGATATTCAACGAACCTTACAAAGATCGTGGCTACTTCGGCGCGGGTGGCGGTGGCTTTGGGAGCAAAAAAGTTGCCCGGTTTGCCTAATACAATGCCGTTGCCTTGCAGCGCCTGAACGGCCTCCAACGCCCAGGAGCTGATCTCACTCTGGTCCGTGAAGGGTTTAGAGTAGCTTTCAGGTATCTCATAGCTCTTGTACTGCATGTAATTATAAAGTATCACCAGCAGCTGCTCGCGCGTTAACGGCGAATTGGGGTCAAACAGGTCTACGTTTGTACCGTTGACTATGCTTTTTTCGGCCGCCCACTCGGCTGCCGCGGTGTACCATTGTCCGTCCGTCACGTCATTAAAGCGGGAACTCGTGTAGCTGGAGAGGTTTACGTTCTCAAGATTGGCCAGTACCTGCACGAACATTGCACGCGTCATTGCGCTGCCCGGTGAGAACATTGTGGACGTCGTGCCGTTGAAAAGATCGTATGTGTAGGCGAAATTTATATCGTTGTAGAACCAGTCTTCCATGTTGGCATCCCTGAACGGGTTGCCCGATATCACGAGGAAGCCCAGTGGGGTGGCATCATCTAACACCAGCTCCGTACCCTCACGGATGTTCAGCGACAAGCCGTTGTCTAAGCTGACTTTTGCGCCGCTCAGTCCTACTACAACCGCGCCGCTACTCCGTATCTTCGATCCGTCAAGGATTTGCACTTGATTGCCGTTTGGCAGGTTCACATGCGCATCTTTGCCGACTACTGTGATCGTACCGTCGCTCGCGATCGTCGAGCCGCCCGAAATGGTCACTGTGCTGTTGCTACTAGGGAGGTTCACTTCGGCGATCTTGTCCGCCGGAATGGTTACCTTACCTTTTGAGTCTATCGTTGTGCCTTCAGGTACCTTAATCTCTATCCCGCCCTTGGTCGTAATCGTGCCGCCGGCGGGTAGGGTGGTGTTGCCGTCTTTGTCTGTGATTGCGGGCTTATCCTTCGGTGTATTCACTGTGTAGATCAACTTCGACATTCCAGCGTCAGTCCCGGTGTTCGTATTGTTGGTGTTGTGTGTATTACTACTGTTGCTTGTATTACTGGTGTTGCCCGTATTGCCTGTAGTGCCACCAGAACCAGGTACGGTAGGAGTCGTCGTCTTCGTCGGCATCGCCGTTACACTGATCTCCGCGCCGTCTCCCTTCGCGTTCACCGCAACGATCTTGAAGTTGTAATTTTGGCCGTTTGTTAGGTTATTGAAGGTATATTTGGTCTCCGTCGCATCCAATGTGACTGGCGTTACGTTGTTATACCATACCTTGTAGCCCAAAATCGCACTGCCACCATTGTCAGCAGGAGCAGTCCAGCTCAATGTGACCTGTCCGTCACCCGCTGTCGCTTTGAAGCTGCTAGGCGCACCGGGCACGACCTGTTTTCTTTGCGCGAACATCCAATCAAAGACATCTGTGTAGTCGTTGTTCCAAGCCGGCAAGTTAGAGGACTGCGCTGTGGGAGCTATTGTCCAAGTTCCCATAGTGATCTCGTTGTAAAGAACAGCCGCTTCAACTTCATGCGCTATATAATCAGCCAGAACAGGTGTGTTGGTAGGATTCGGCCTCAGATTCGGCTGATCAAATTGATTGTAGGGCCACGTAAGTACCTCATTACTCTCAAAGCGGGAAGCTCTCGCGTTAATCATTTTTGGCATATTGTTATTGATGTAGTTATTGAGGTTAGACTGGTAGCTTCCAACATTATGAGCATTTAAAAACATCCAATAGGCCAGGGTGTTGTGAGCATCATTGGCGTTAGCATTCGGTGAACCGCTTACCGGGGCCATAGGTGCGGCAGCAGCGAAGAAGCCGGGATAGCTGTTAACTAAGTTGTTGGTATACTGGCCGCCCCAGGAGAAGCCTGCTGCGTAAACCCGGTTAGGGTCTACTTCGCCGCTGGCAATCAGGGCGTCTATGACCTTCTTAACATTCTCTGTGGAGGGAACAGATACGCCATTATAGGAAATATTCAGTATATGGCTGGCGTACTTATCGGGATTTTGCTCCATCTTTTTCATTAGAGCGACCGAGCCGTTGGCCGATTTCATGGCCGCTTTTTGGTCTGTCGCAGCGTTTGTGCCGCCGCGTGACATGCCGTGGGTATAAACATACAGCGGCAATCCTTTCATCACGTTACCGTCTTCACCCTTGTGAAGGTAAAGCGAACGATTGACCGAATTGTCCGTGAATGTTGTAAATTTATCAAGGATTGGATTCACAACTTTTTCCTGTTCAAAAACCACATTGTGAAGCGGATTCCCTTCTGTCAGTACGATCTCACCCTTTTGGGTAATGTTGTAAACCTGCTTTGTCGAGTTGCTGCTACCATCCAGCGTTGTACTGCCGCCGCTCTCTGAATAAAACTCAGACTCAACAACGATGTAACGACCGCTCGTCAGTCCGTCTTGATAATCTGGTGAATGGCTAATCGGCCCGACATAGCCGCGTACCTTTGGCTCGTCATTAGCGTATACCCTTGTGATTTTGCGTGGTCCTTCAAAGGTCACTGCTTCGCCGTTCAGGGTCGTGTTCCTAGCCGATAAGGCAAACAAGTCCGGATTAAGCGCGGAGCCTAACGCCGACTTCCCCTCGCCTAAATCAATGATAACAGCCGTTGTGTACTCGCCACTTGCGAAGTTGTCATTCCATACGATAAAGGGAAGTATCCCCGCGTCCGGATCGTTTTTGAAAGTCACATGAATGGCATGATCAGCCTCAATATTCGTAAAGGTATAAGTGCCAGCAGATAGAGTCACGGTCTGGCCGTCTACTGTTACGGTATCCACAATTTTGCCGTAATCGGGGGCAAACATAATTTCTTTGTTAGAGCCCCCACCTACTCTCAGAACATCCCCGGGTGGGTTCGACAGGATTGAGCCGCCTGGTCCCGCAGTGGCGATAATTGATAATCTGGTGTCTAATTCATTGGCTGGGATGAGCTGCAGGCTGTCTGTAAATGAATCAGAGCTGGTGTAAGCTGCATCTGGAACTCCAAAAGAGGAAACGACTTCATAGCGGTCAGCTCCCTTTTCCGTCGAGTTATTGATGTAAACCTCAAAGGTAAGTTTTCCCTCCTCAAAGGTCAAATTTCTTTTTGGTATTCTCATTTCCACAATATATCCGGTTTCCGTGATCTGGGTCCATGCAGCCCTGCCTGGAGCGGCCTGCCCTGAAAACACACCCGTCGAGCTGACCCGCCATTGGTTAGAGCCGCTGGTTCCGGTACCCACATAAAACTCCAGGCTGTCATACCGGTGATCTGCGCCAGCTCCCTGATATAGATTACTGTCATTCACAACTACGCGGGCATACAGGTAGTCATGATCCCAAAGGATTCTGGCTGTACCCATGGCATGGGGTCTGGGATCGGTGGGTACCGTGCTTTTGTTGATGTGATGCTCCATGGTTTGGCCCCAAAGTGGGTCGTTTGCCCCGAGTTCGGGAGTTCCAAAAATGGCGGTGGGTGTTTCATTCGCTTCTGCGTTCTCGATGTTGTCAGTGGCGGCAGCATAGCTGGTAGGCATTAGCGACGCTACCATGACCAAGCAGCAGAGGAAGGCGAGCATTCTGCTAAATCGTTTTGGCATAAATGAAAATCCTCCTTATTTTTTTGATCCGGTTCGCCCACGACTTACCGGCATCTTATTCGGGCACGTTGTCAATATGACAAGCGTCCAACTATATATATTAAGTCTATCAGGAGTTAAATCCTTTAATTTACACATAAACCATACGTATACATCCAGAACGGCAGAGATGCCGTTTTATTGTTTTGATAATCTTGTACCCATCTGTACATGTAGATTACTTCATATGAATGGTGTCGCAGTTTGCATTCATTTCAAATTGCAATAAAAAAATCCACCTTATGAACAAGAAACTACATTGAATTGGAAGGGGGGAAGACGTAATATGAGGAGAAATGTAAGCGCATTCATACCAGGGTGTTTCTTTAGCTCCTTGAGCGAGGTGGTCTTGTTTTAAAGGTGAAATAAGGTTTACGTGCTTTTGAATATTAAACGAGGGGGAAGAATGCTATGCGAAAGCGGATTTCAATCATAACGTTAGCTTTACTTTTGACCTTCAATAACTGTTTGAGTTTTGTTCTGCCATTTAACAATCAAGCTTCAGCGGACCCCGTAACACCAACGATGTTGGCACATTATCCACTGCTTGAGGATGTACAGGATACATCCGGTAATGGCAAACATGGAACGGCTGTAGGCAACATTACGTATGCCGATGGTCTTACTTTACCTGGAGGAACAGATAGTACTACGAACTACGTGCAGCTTCCTACTGGATTGTTTGATCATCAAGAAAATACAACGATTTCTGTATGGATCAAAAATAACACGGGGAGCGGGAACTACTCCGCATTATTCTACGGTACGCCAGCAGCTGAAAATAAATTACCAACGAACTATTGGCTGTTTAATCCATCGAACCCAAGTGGTGATTTCAAGTCCGTATTTACGGATCGCAATAATGTGGACCAGCCTTGGACAACTGAGATAGGAGTATCAGGCGCTTCTACCTCACAATATCAAGGTCAATGGGTTCACTATACGACGGTCATCACAGAACGCTCTATTACAGGTTACATTAACGGTGTAAGCATAGGCACGGCCGCCAAAGAGAAAACAACAGCCAGCTTTGGTACGGATTTGCAAGCTTACATCGGTCGCTCCAATTATTCAGGGGATGCTACTTTTGCGGGCAGCTTTCAAGATTTGAGAATTTACGGAGAGGCACTAAATAATGAAGATATCGCGGCAGTATATGAACAATCATTTAATGAAAAGCAAGTACAACAAGGCAAAATAGAGCTATCGTTAGGTGATATATCTGCCGTGACAGAATCTCTTGAACTTCCCTCTACCAATAAGTATGGCGCATGGATATCGTGGACTTCCAGTGATGAGAGTGCGGTTAGTGCAACTGGGGAAGTGACCTTACGAGAAATGGAGCAACAAGTGACGTTAACTGCAACCATTTCTTTAGGTGGAAGCCAGACAACGAAGGAGTTCGTGGTTACCTTACTATCTAAAGGTGCTAATGTGGAGCAGATTGCCGTTAAGGAAGTTTCGCTTAATGAAGCTGCACTTCGTTTGTCCATTGGGGACAGCGAGACATTAGTGGCTACAATCTCACCTTCAAATGCAACCAATACAAGAGTCGTCTGGACATCCAGTGACTCCAGTGTAGCGGTTGTCAATTCAACGGGTAGAGTTACAGCGGTTAGTGAGGGTAATGCCACAATTACGGTACAGACTGAAGATGGAGAGTTTACAGCTACATCAGCCGTTACCGTTAAGGGAAAATCACTCAAAGATGATCTGCTCCTTCATTACGACATGAAAACTACTGCGGAAGCAGACGGTCAACTCGTACTGAAGGATGTTGCCAACAAGCAAGTTACATTCGACGGTGTATTTAAAAATCCAAACAATGGACAATTCATTTCAAATAGTGAAGTTGGCTTTATCTCCTTCAATGGCGGGAGCTCTACATCGAATAGTGGATATGTTGAGATTCCCAAGGGCTCCAATGGATTGGATCTATTACAAGGTCTTAATGAGATTACCGTATCTTCCATCGTGAACTGGACGAATGATGGTACGAATCGCTGGATCTTCGGTTTGGGTACGGTGTTAACACCGGAAACGAACAAATATTTCTTCGTAACTCCACGTCACGGTAGTGGATCAGGCAATATGATTGCTACAGGTATCTCCAAAAATGGCTGGCCGAACGAAGCATTAGTTACAGGTGGCGCAAACTCCAACCTGATCGGTGGACAGTGGAAGCATGTAACGGTGTCCTTCTCTGAAGCTAGCAACAGGATCACATTATTCGTTGATGGAGTTAAGGTTGCTTCAGGTAATACGAAGGGACTAAAGCTGTCAGATATTATTAATCCGGATGCTACATTCTCTGGTTTTATCGGTAAGTCCATCTTCTCGAACGATCCATATCTTCAAGGTAGCATGGCTGATTTCCGAGTATATGATCGTGCGTTGACAGAGCAGGAAATGGGCGAGTTATATCAACAAGAAGCAGCAACTCACATCTCCCAAATACGCCAGCTTACTGTTGATGATGCAGCGAATCAACTTGACATCGGTCATTACTTAGACGGGGCAGATCAGAGTGCTGAGCAGATAACGAAAGACCTTACCTTACCGACGAGTGGTAAAAACGGCGTGAACATCACGTGGAGTTCTAGTCATCCTACGGTCATTTCTGACAGTGGTACTGTACAACGTCCTGCTGTTGAAGCAGGTAATGTTCAGGCAGAGCTTACGGCTACTTTAACGTATCAAGGCGTATCTAGAGCGGCTGTATTCCCGGTTACGATCTTGAAGCAATTCGATGATCAGCAGAAGGTTGATCTGGACGCTGAACAATTAGAGATCTACAACGCGGACAATGTTAAAGGGAACTTACGTCTTGTCACTACAGGTGAACAAGGCTCCACCATTACATGGACATCCAGCAGGCCGGCGGTTGTTAAAGGAACGGCTGAAGCGGCCGGTAACGCTACACAATTAGGCTGGGTGAGCCGTCAAACTACGGATATACCCGTTACCCTAATCGCTACGATTACGAATGGTACAGCTTCTAAAGAGTTAACGTTTAACGTTACAATTAAAAAAGCAGCTGCGCCAGTAAAGCCTGATGCGTACTTCTTTGCGTACTTTACAGGTGAATATGAGGGCGGTGAAGAGATCTCCTTCGCTACAGCCGAAGATCCATTGTTCTGGAAAGCGCTGAATAATGGAAAGTCGATCCTGCAATCGAATATGGGGGAAAAGGGACTTCGTGATCCATTCGTTATTCGGTCAGCAGAAGGTGATAAGTTCTATATGCTGGCAACCGATTTGAAAATGGGCGAAAGTACCGATTTCGATCAGGCTCAGATTACGGGCAGTCATTACATGATGGTTTGGGAGTCAGAGGATCTCGTGAACTGGAGCGAGCAGCGAATGATCAAAGTGGCTCCTAAAACGGGAGGAAATACGTGGGCGCCAGAAGCGATCTATGATCCGGTAACTGGAGAGTATATTGTATTCTGGGCATCATCGATGAAAAACACAGAGACATATGGTGATTATAACGGAAGACCTGAAGGTCAGTACAATGTGATGTACTACGCGACAACACGAGATTTCTACACCTTTTCTGAGCCCAAGGTCATGATTGATGAGTCACTTCCGACCATTGATACGACGTTTATTGAGCAGAATAATATGTTGTACCGATTCACCAAATCAGAAGTGAATACGAAAGTGTATGTGGAGAAGGCACCAACGTTCTATTATGACAAGGACGGTATTGCAGCAAATGGCCTTCAATACGAGGCTGTTCCGGGTACACGTGATAACAAACTCGGCTTGATCGGAAAAAATGGAAACAACGAAGGACAAACGATATTTAAGGATATTCATGAGGACAAATGGTATCTGTTTCTTGATTCATGGCCATATCATGTACGATATACAACAGATTTGGACAGTAGCACGCAATATATAAACAATGTGTTAAGTAGTGATCAATATGCACTTCCGCCGGGACCACGACATGGGACGGTAATTCCAATTTCACGTGCGGAGTATGATGCTTTACAAGAGAAGTATGCATGGAAAGGTCCAGCACCATCAGCAGACCCGGTTGTACATTACTCATTTGATGCAAATACAGTGAATGGTACAACGTTGAATGACATTTCTGGTAATGGCCATCACGCAACACTCGTAGGTGGAGCAACGATTAATGAAGAGGATCGTATCGGTAAAACGGGTGCTTCGCTAGAGCTTAATGGGTCAACAGGATATGTGAAGCTGCCAGATCACTTGATTCAATCCTTGAATCTGGAGAAGGCTACGTTCTCTACATGGGTTCAAATGGATAAAAATCAAGCCAATCAAAGAATATTTGATTTTGCTTCCGAAACAGGCAGACAGGTTAACCGCAATACGATGTACTTGAGTACACAAGGGGATACAGGTAGTCTGGAGTTCGCTGTCGTAACCCCTTTTACAGAGAAATTTAGCAATGACAGCACGAAACTAGGATCAGATTATAAATATGCAGTGAGAAATGCCGGACTTATACCAACGAAGGCTTGGCAGCATGTTGCCATTACAATGGATGAATTTGATGCCGTATTGTATGTGAATGGTCAAGAGGTTAAACGCAGCTCGACATTTAACGTGGAGCCGAGAATGTTACTGGAAACAACGATGAATTATATTGGTAAATCGAGAAACAGCTCTCATAGTCTATTTGATGGTAAATTGGATGATTTCCGTATCTATAATCGTGCATTATCCGTTGAAGAAATTGCAACTTTGGCTAATGAAGACGTTACTCCTCCAGTAGAGCAGCCATCTGGGGCAGAGCTCATTCTTCACTACGATATGAATGATATCGATGGTGCGACGGTTATTGACCAAACGGGAAACTTCAACGGAAAATGGACGAATCCATCTAAAGCAGAATGGATTCGTACACAAGATGCGGGTGTACTAAGCTTTACTGGTGGCACAACTAACTCTTATGTAGAGCTACCACAAGGAATACTTGATGGATTAACGGATATGACCGTTTCATCCATTGTGAACTGGAGCGGTAAAAATGCTGCGGAGTGGTTATATGCATTAGGAAGACCAAACAGTAATACGCACTATACGTATTTCACACCACGTTATAACGCTAACGGTCTGGCTCGTTTAGGTATCGCGACGAATGCCTGGAATAATGAGTCTTCAACTTCGACCACGGGTTTAAAGAACAATGAATGGAAAGTCGTTACAACTGTTGTTTCAGGCACGGATGGTACACTAACGCTTTATATTGATGGTGTTGCTGTTGCTTCAGGCTCAACAAATGGAATGACGCTGGAACAAATAAAAAATACTTCAGGCAGTAGTGGAACCATCGGTAAGTCATTCTATCCAGCTGATCCATACTTTGGCGGGTTGATTGCAGACTTCCAAATCTATGATGGTGCGATGACAGCAGCAGATATTGCATCACTGAAGGCTCGTGCAGATCAGAAGATTGCTTCGATGAAGGGCATGTTTGTATCGGCTGCGAAAGAGAAATTAACGATGGATGATCTTCTTGCCTCGAATACATCCAAAGATGCCATTATAAGCAATGTCACATTGCCAACATCAGGCGCTTATGGCACAACAATAAGCTGGACTTCAGATAAGGAGAATGTCATCTCAACTACAGGTGCCGTAACCAGACCAGCTAACGCAACGGGTGATCAAGTTGTAACGTTAACAGCAGTATTTACAGATGGTACAGAGACCGTTAACAAAACTTTTCAGTTGACGGTTAAGGCATTGCCGAACGATGTCACTTCTGTAGATGAAGCAAAAGCAGCACTAGTCGTTCATAACATTGGTGATGTTAGAGGTCATCTCTCATTACCGAAATCTGGACTATATGGAACAACCATTACTTGGGCTTCTGCTCAACCAAACGTCGTTTCAGTGACGGGTGAAGTACAACGTCCGGCGTACGGTAGTGGAGATATAGACGTGAAGCTTACAGCTACGATTACATTAAATTCAGCATCCGCTACAAAGGAATTTATGGCGAAGGTGAAAGAACGGCCTGCTGATGAAAAATATGCGGGATACTTCTTCACATATTTCACTGGAGAAGGTAGCTCAACTGGCGAGCAAGTTCACTTTGCACTAAGTAACGGCAATGATGCGTTGAACTGGCGAGAATTAAATAATGGTAACCCTGTATTGACCTCTACCTTAGGGGAGAAGGGAGTACGTGATCCATTCATTATTCGTTCGCCTGAAGGTGACAAGTTCTACATGATCGCTACCGATCTGAAAATTAACGGTAATGGTAACTGGGGCAGAGCACAGACATGGGGCAGTCGTTCCATTATGGTGTGGGAATCGAATGATCTGGTCAACTGGACAGATCAACGCATGGTAGAGGTTGCACCGGAAGAAGCGGGTAATACCTGGGCACCAGAAATTATGTACGACAAGACAACGGGTGAATATATCGTATTTTGGGCATCAAGAATGTTTGAAGATGCATCCCATACAGGCAGTGCATATCAAAAAATGATGTATAGCAAGACAAGAGATTTCTATACGTTTACGGAACCGCAAGTTTATTTGGATTATGGATATTCCATCATTGACACAACAATGATTGAGCATGAAGGAAAAGTGTATCGTTTTACGAAGGATGAGCAAGACAACGGAGCTTCTGCTCCATTTGGCAAGATGATCTTCCAAGAGGTTGGTAACTCGATCCTGGATCCAGCCTTCAGGATGATTAATCAAGGTGTGGGTAACATGAAATGGGTTGAGGGTCCAACGATCTTCAAATCAAATACCGATGAAAAATGGTATTTATTCGTAGATGAGTTTGGTGGAAGAGGTTATATCCCGTTCGAGACAACCAACCTTGCATCAGGTGAGTGGACATTATCTTCTAACTTCAACTTACCCGCCAGTCCGCGTCACGGAACGGTCATTCCCATTACACAACGTGAGTATGATGCACTTAGTGGGAAGAACGTACCCGTTAGTGGAATTAGCCTGGACCAAACGACGTTGTCTATCGTAGAAGGTCAATCAGGACAATTGACAGCTACCGTATTACCAGCTAATGCAACGAAAAAAGCAGTAACATGGCGCTCCAGTAATCCAGCTGTAGCCACTGTAAGTGCAACGGGTCGAGTAACTGCGGTGGCACCTGGAACAGCAACCATTACAGTAACTACAGTCGATGGCGGTTTATCCTCCAGCGCTACGGTAATGGTAACACCATTGGTTGATGGAACACCACAAGCACCAAGCAGCGGTGATGGAAGTGGTGGCGGTAATATACCTGCACCTTCAGTACCGCAAGCTACAGGTGGAAGTGAGCCAGTGGTGATGGACAACGGACAAATAACCATTAAGCCAGTCGTAAATGAGAGCGGTACTTCTGAAGTGAAGTTAAGTGCAGATACGGTGAAGCGTGCGCTTGATCAAACGACAGGCGGTAAGCTACGGGTGCGAGTTGAAGGTGATCAAAGCTGGAACGGGCTAACGATTGAGTTAGCAGTAGATGCGCGCTTAACAAGTGGATCTTCTACGGTAGATCGCATCGAGATCAGCACAGGCTCTGCAGTCGTAACCGTGGCAACCGAACTGCTCGGAACAGGGACAAGTGCGGGCAAAACGTTAGGATTGTCGATTAAGAAAATAACAGCTAATCAATTGTCAGCTAGTGCACAAGCTCAGCTGAACGGTGAAGTCGTATACGATATCGAGTTAACGATTGATGGTAAGAAACTTACAGCGTTTGATGGCAGAGATGATCTCGTGATTGCATTGCCATACACCCTAAAAGCTGCCGAAAATCCAAACAATGTCATCGTATACGATGTGAAGGACAACGGAGAGCTACGTGTGGTGACGAATGGTAAATATAATGCAGTGACAGGAAAAGTAGAGTTCAAGCCAACGTATGCAAGCAAGTATACGGTAGCGTATGTTGCAACGAGCTTTAAGGATGTGACCCAAGACTGGGCGAAGGACGCGGTCTCGGGATTGGGAGCAAGAGGCATTGTGAAGGGTGTAGGCGACGGCAAGTTTAATCCGAAGGGTCAAGTGACCAGAGCAGAATTCATCACCATGCTGATGAATATGTTGGAGTTATCGGATGAGAGCTCAACGACAGGTTTTAGTGATGTGAAGCAAGGAGAATGGTACCATGGAAACATCGCAACTGCACAGAAGCTGGGGATTGTGAACGGAAAGCCAGATGGAAGATTCGGAGTTCATGAGAACATTACCCGAGAAGATATGGCGGTTATGGTATACAAGGCGATCCAAATGAAGCAACTAGCGTTAGCAGGTGGTGAAGCTACTGCTTTCAGGGATGAAGCAAACATCGCAAACTACGCGAAGCAAGCGGTAGAGGCAATACAGGGAGCAGGTATAATCAACGGTGTAGGTAACGATGAGTTTGCACCGAAGAAAAATGCGAGCCGTGCAGAAGCAGCAGTGATGATCTATAATGTGTTGGGTTTGATGTAGGCACGTGCTCATAAGATCTTGGCATTACAAAGTCAGGAACGTTACCACTTCTTGTGGTAGCGTTTTTGGCGTACCATTTCGATCTTCTCCCTTTTGAAAGCGCTTTTAAATTAATGTAGACAAGAGAACATTGCAGATGATATATTGTTTCTGTAAGAAACAATATTATTTTTGTTGAGAACTATATTATACGTGTCCTTGTGAAGGGCGGAAGAATGATCTCTCGGAGCTCAAGCTTGGACACTACAAAAAAGGACGGGGATATGATGACTAAAATCGAGACAACAATTCAATCCTTTGACGGTACACAGCTTTATTTCAGCAAGGATACAGTGGAAAATGCCAAAGCCGCTGTCGTTATTGTGCACGGATTAGCGGAACATACCGGTCGCTATGATTATGTGACAGAGAAGCTGAGTCAGCGCGGGTTTAACGTATATCGATTCGATCATCGCGGTCATGCCAGATCGGAAGGACAGCGTACGTTCTACAGTGATTTTCACCAGATCATAGAGGATGTCAACGTTGTGGTGGAGACTGCTTTGCAAGAAAGCGGCAATCTTCCGCTGTTTGTTATCGGACATAGTATGGGCGGCTTCGCAACATCGTCTTTTGGAACGAAATATCCAGGCAAGGTTAAAGGTATCGTGTTATCCGGAGCGCTCACTCGTTACAATACAAAAGTTGCCGGAGAACTGCCAATGGATCTGCCTACAGGCACGTATTTCCCGAATGAGCTAGGCAGCGGCGTATGTAGTGATCCCGCAGTTGTATCTGCTTACGCGAATGATCCACTAGTTGAAAAGCAAATCTCTGTAGATTTGTTTAACAGTCTGGGGTATGGCATAACATGGCTGAAGGAGAACGCTGAGCAGTTTATAGATCCCGTACTTGTTCTGCATGGGGCGAATGACGGGCTGGTTAGCGAAAAGGATTCTCGTGATTTTTACGGAGATATCGCTTCAACCGATAAAACACTCAAAATTTATGCTCATCTGATGCATGAGATATTTAATGAACCAACCCGTGATGACGTTATTGAAGAAGCAATCACATGGATTGAAAAACGGATCTGATTTCAGTAGAGTAAGAGAGAGAATCTGAATGATGAAAGGGATTATCCATGAAATTAGATTGGATGGGCGACCATCGGAAACTGATTGAAAAAATTATCAAATACGGCAATGCGTACTCGAACACCTATAAGTTGCAGCGAAGTTATGGTACGGATATGATGTTCTCGGCTTCACAGATTCAGACGCTGGAATACATCCTGGAAGCCGAGGATAAGGAAGAGAAGATGACGGAAATGGCTGCGCGCCTGGGCGTAAGCCGCAGTACATTTTCCAAGAATGTGAAGAATCTGACCGAAAAAGGACTGCTCGAGAAATTCCATCTAAGCGGTAACCGCAAAGATATTTACGTCAAACCTTCGGCAAAAGGGCGCGAGGTATATGGCAAGTATACCGAATTTGTGCGAGAGCTTTGCTTTGATGAGATTTTCAAGTATGCCGATCAGATTTCAGATGCCGACAAACAAAACTTTATTCGCATTATGGATATGTTCGCCGATGTACTCGTCTGGTATGGTGAAAAGGAACAAGAAGCACGTAAATTAATCAGAATTGATTCGGATTCGGGCAGCGACTAGTTTCGAGATAAAAGGGATTTTCCTCAAGGCTGTTCTGTGGCCGGAAAGGAAAATTCCTTTTTGCTTGCTTTGAAACACGAACCTTGAAATTAAGGCACTAGCCCATTCCCTCCGCGAATGTCCGTCATACAGTATAAGGTGCTCTCGTGAACTGCTGTATGACAAATGTTGAATAGGGAGATGGATAGATTGAAATCAAAAACAAAACTGACCGGACGAGTGATCTTCAGAGGTGATCCAGGATATGAGGCCGCCCGAAAAAACTGGGACCCGCATACGGACAGATTTCCTAAAGTATTTGTTTTTGCTCAGAAAACAAAAGATGTCTCCAATGCCATCCGATGGGCTCGTGAGAATGATGTGCCGATCCGGCCGCGAAGTGGCAGACACGCGCTTGAAGTGAACCTGTCACAGGTGAATGGCGGTATCGTGATTGACGTGAGTGATCTGAATTCGATCAAGCTTGATAAAAAAAATGGAACCGTCGTTGTAGGAACAGGCAACCGGGTAGGAAGAATTGCGAATACACTCGCCAAGCAAGGATTCATCGCTCCTTTTGGTGACAGTCCTACAGTTGGAATCGGTGGGATTACGTTAGGCGGGGGAATTGGACCTCTCCAGCGTACCATAGGTCTCATCAGTGATAACCTGCTTGAAGTGGAAATGGTGGATGCCAACGGAAAAGTCATTCGGGCGAATAAAAATCATAATGCAGATCTCTTTTGGGCCTCCCGGGGAGGGGGCGGTGGTAACTTCGGAGTGTACACCCGCTACAAGTTCAAAGTGCGCCGGGCTCCAGCGAAAGCGACAGTATTTAAAATCACCTGGCCATGGGCTCAATTCGAAAAGGTGCTCAAAGTATGGCAGCGGTGGGCTCCCTCTGTTGATACGAGATTGGGCAGCGAGTTGTCCATCGGACCGAAAAAAGGTGGTAACGTTATGATGGAGGGACTGTTCCTAGGCTCTAAAACAGAGGCCCTCCGATTATTGCAGCCAATGACTAGTGTCGGCACACCGACGAGCTCCACGGTTCGTTTGTTGCCTTACCCGGAAGTTGTGAAGTTCTTATTGCAGCCTGACCCGATTCAAACGCAAAGGTTCAGTAACCAGTTCTCCTCCGGTTTCGGAAGAAAACCATTTCCTGATAAGGCCATCAAATCGATGCGTGCATTTTTGGAGAACTTGGAAGAGGGGCCAGGCGGGTTCTATTTCCTCAACTGGGGCGGAGCAGTAAGTCGCAAATCACCTCGATCAACCGCCTTCTTCTGGCGTAAAGAGAAGTTCTATGTGGAATGGACCAGTACGTGGCTCAAACCTTCCCATGCCGCTAAAAATATTGCACTCGCTCGTAATACTCGCAAGAAATTGCAACCATACATTGTGGGTTCTTATATCAACGTTCCAGACCAAGGAATCAAAAATTCCGGTCCAGTGTACTATGGAGCCAACTATGCCAGACTGCGGAGAGTCAAAGCCAAGTATGATCCGAAAAATGTGTTTAACAATCCGCAAAGCATCACGCCTGCTCGGAGAGCGTAATCCATATTTACTTGTTCACTGTCTAATTAATGAGTGAATAAACACGCCTTAATGGGCGTGTTTTTGGTATGTAAAATATAAATGCCAGAACAAGGAATGAAATCAACCTGTGAACAAGCATGGACAAGCGTGAACGACGGTCAATGGAAAGATATACGACGCACACTCAGGATATCACGACCGTGAATACTTTTTTCACCGAACAACGAAAAAACTGCCCTCGGTCATATGACCAAGAGCAGTTTCTTCACATGCCAACTAGGCATGTCAGTTGTTGGAGCAATTAAACGTTAACTTTTTCTCCAGCAAATACTTCCACGTTCATTGGTGCGGCCATAAAAGCTGCTGCTTGTTGAACAAAAGCCTGGAAATGTGAGCTTGTGTTGTGGGAAGCTGTAGCAGCTTCATCTTTCCACAGTTCAATCATCGTGTATTGTTGTTCGTGTTCTGTACTTTTTGTCAGATCATAGCTGATGTTACCTTCTTCTTGACGTGTAGCCGTGATCAGTTCTTTAGCTGCAGCCAGAAATGCTTGTTCTTGAGCCGCTTGAATTTGCAGATGTGCGTGAATGATAATCATAATAGTTAACCCTCCAGAGTGTGTTTGAGATTTGTTAGTGATATAAACCTATTGAAGCAAATAATCATGACTTACAGGGAAACAGCCCCTGATATTATGCCCAAGTTGTGATGGTTTCTACTGGCAGACGATAGGAAGGATGACCTTCTTTCGCTGATTTACCAATAGAGATCAACATAACGGGTTGATAACGCTCTTTGTCCATACCGAATACTTCTGCAATTTGATCTTTCTCATAACCACCAATTGGGTTGGTGTCATAACCATGAGCACGTGCTGCAAGCATCAATTGCATGGAAGCAAGGCCGGCATCGATCAGGTTAACGTCGCGAAGATCGGAAGCAGGCATATTATCATAGTAAGGTTTAACAAATTGAACTTGTGCATCTTTAACTTCTTGCGGCATGAAACCATGCTCTACAGCTTTGCTGAAGATCTCTTCCAAATATTCAGCATTATTCATGTCAATAAATACACCAATAACAGCTGCGGAAGTCATCACTTGGTTTTGATTGAATTTCGCAAGTGGTGCGAGTTTTTCTTTGCCTTCAGCTGTGTCTACAACGAGGAAGCGCCATGGTTGCATATTAACGGAAGAAGGAGCGCGTGAAGCCTCTGCAAGAATTTCTGTCATTTCTTCACGGCTGATTTTCACTTCAGGATCGTAAAGCTTAACAGAACGGCGGCCGTAGGTAATTTCGTTAAAATCATTTGTTTTTTGGAATTTGCTTTGAATCGTACTCATGGTTAAATCTCTCCTCTATATATGGGTTTAAAAGTTATTTTGCATACGTTCCAGAAAATCGGCGAGAGCCTGAACTTCATCTTCACTGAAATCCTGCAAAATCTGATTGATGAAATTCGTCTTCTCGGCTTTATAACCTTCAATCTGCTTTCGACCGTGGTCCGTGAGACGAACAAAAGTTACCCGATTATCTTCGGGGTTTTTGCGTCTTGTTACCATCAGGTCTGCCTCAAGCTGCTTCAAGTGGCGTGTAATCGCAGCACTATCAATGTTAATGATTTTCTGCAGCATGGACTGGTTGATCTCATCGACCTGATCCAGTTCATGGAGAATCTCAAAGCGTGAGGAACTGATACCTGTGCAACGTTCGAACTTGGGACTGATTTTGTTGCCCAACACGTTCAGCAGGTTGATGATCTGTTCTTCTTTGGAAACAATACGTGTCATGACTAGACCTCCCGGGTGAATCTGAATCATGAACAACGGCGTATGTTAACCAATAAATGATGTTCCAGTATACAATGCCATTGCCTAATGATTATTTGTATGCTCTCGATCATTGATGTATCAATAGTTGATGCCTCAATCATTGATGGCTCAATTAATATATCATGCCTTTTATGATTTTGCAACTGGTTATGAAGAAAAGAAGATTATACCTGGATTATCCCGGTGCAGAAGCATAGTGGTCTCTATAGGATGTCCATCTATATGAGTTTATATCGACTGGGTTATCGTGACACTACTGACACTGCGGGAAGTGCTGGGAAGCGGTACAGTTACTTTGGCGGTAGAAGTGGCATTGAATGCTGGAGATGTAATTGGACTGTTCTAATGCCGCAAACGGGCTAACGATTACGTTGAACCTGGGTAGCGGCGCAAAAAAAAAAAATAGTATTTTTTGGTCTGTACATGAGATCACCTAATAACTTTCCAACGGATTGTGCCTATAGACAAATTCGTAAACTTGTAATAAGTTAGTTTGAAGATATTCGAAATATCTTTTGGAAAGTGAACTAAGAAGTGAGGTGAATTTCATGATTCCTATTCTGGGACGAATTAACGAATTAAGTCGAAAACAACGCAGCGTTGGTTTGACCAAAGAAGAACAAAGCGAGCAGCACGAGCTTAGAAAACAATATTTGCAGGCTATTCGAGGTCAGGTACTGACAACCATGCTGGCAGTATCCGTTGTGGACCCACTGGGTCATGATGTGACCCCTGAGAAATTAACCAATGAAAAATTGCAGCGCCGTGAACAGGCCGGCCAATAGCATTCTTTTAATAAGACAGACCAAGGGTACATCTTGGTCTGTCTTTTTTTGTTTTTTTCGAACCTTGAGTCTAAAGGAAACACACCAAAGAGGAAGGTACCATCCTGTTAGGTATTTCGTGCGGATTTACAAGCATGTTAGTTATTTTTAGTTTTGATGACAATAAAGCTTCCGTCAACTTCAATTCATTTTCGATAACCCCTATAATAACACTATTATATTTCAAGAATACAAGGGAAGAGAACCATTTTCCGTGTATTAACTGACAACAAACTGACATCAAAATGATTGAAAAAGACTATTTCATATATGTATCTCGAAAGGGTTGATGAATCATGAGCCTGGAAGCTTTGAATGAGCGTGTGAAAAATGATCTGGATTATTTGTCATTTGGCGGTACGAATTGGGTGCGTCCTAGAGAACATGCAGATGGTCATGTCTATGATGTTGTCATTGTGGGCGGGGGCCAGAGTGGATTAGGGGCGGCATTTGGACTTCTTCGAGAACGGATCTCCAATATTGTCATCATTGATGAGAATCCCTCAGGGCTTGAAGGGCCTTGGGAGACTTATGCGCGTATGGTAACTTTGCGTACTCCCAAGCATCTGACTTCCATCGATCTGGGTATCCCCTCGTTAACCTTTCGTTCATGGTGGGAAGCACAGGTTGGACGGGAAGGTTGGGAAGAGGTAGACAAGATCCCGCGTGGAGAATGGATGAATTATTTGCGCTGGTATCGGGAAGTGCTGAATCTGCCTGTGCTTAATGAGGTGAAGTTGACACTTGTTGAGCCAATACAGGACGGAATACATCGACTTCATGTGAATAAAGCAGGAACTCAGATGGATGTCATACTTGCTCGTAAAGTCGTGTTTGCTACGGGTATACAAGGTGGCGGAGAGTGGCATGTGCCATCCATGATTGCGGATAGATTACCTCGGGAGCTGTATGCCCATACGTCTGAAGCGATTAATTTTGATCGGTTAAAAGGTAAAAGGGTTGCTGTGCTTGGCGGCGGCGCTTCTGCTTTTGATAATGCGAGCTATGCTCTTGCCACGGGTGTGGCGGAAGCTCATGTATTTGTACGACGGGAACAGCTGCCTTGTGTTAATCCCATTCGTCAGATGGAGCAATCCGGGATGATCGAGCGATACCACGCTCTTCCGATTGCCGATAAATATGAAGTGATCTCTCATTTCTTCAAATTCAATCAACCACCCACCAACGATACGTTTAATCGCGCGGCAGCCTGGCCTGGATTCGAACTGCATTTGAACTCGCCTTGGCTGAATGTCGAAGCGACGGAGCAGGGTGCGGTTGTGCATACGGCACAAGGAGCATATACGTTTGATTTTCTAATTATTAGCACAGGTCTGCTGAGTGATCCGGCACTTCGTCCTGAACTGAGGCTCGTGGAGCCATACATTGCGCGCTGGAAAGACCGTTATCAAGCTCCGTCAGAGCATCACAATGAATTACTGGATGCACATCCTTACTTGAGTTCGGGGTTTGCGATGACTAGCAGGAGTGAACAAGGTGAGAAGCAGTTACATGGACTGTTTATATTCAATTACTCTGCACTTGCCAGCTGTGGTCTGTCGGCATCGGCCATTTCCGGGACCAAGAGTGCCGTGCCGAAACTGGTCTCTGCCATAGCGGATCAATTGTTCCTCGATGATCGGGAGGTTATTTTGCAACAATTCTATGCTTATGAAGAAAAGGAATTTACGGCTACATGGGTGAAAACGGGTGCACTCGCTGAGTAAACGCACCTCATAAGATAGCGAACGTGTGGCATCTGATGCTGCACGTTTTTTGGTTTTTCACATGATGAAGGTTACACTTGCCTTTAAATTGTTGTAAAATGTCGGTTGGAACATGTTAAAGGCAGGGATAATAGATGAATGAAATAAAAATGAACTATGAACAGTTTAGAGCCCATTTGAAAAAAGCGTCTCGCAAACGGAATGTACCTTTGATTAAAATAGTTGCATTTCAAGAGAAATACATGAAGATTGAAGAAGTGCAATTTTACGATGTGGAACAAAATCATATGAGTGTTCAGGCCTGCAATACGTTGTGGTTGCATCTGGAGAATAAATCTTTCCGTAATATGGTGTCCCAACATTTGCAGTTCTATAGAGATATGAAGAACCTGGGTCGGCATTCCTTTGAGAATCTGATCAAAGAACTATATGATACGTCTGTTCCTGTGCTGCTCGATTACAATCCCGCTGATTATTACACCTCGGGACAGCTCGCTGAGATTCTGGTCATGGACGAGGAGAAGCTGATTGAACAATTAGAGATGGGCCGCTTCAAGGGGGCGTTTATTAATGAGGATGGCAAATGGCTTAAACCCAAACCGGATGCCATGCTTGTAGAGTCTTGAACGTCATGAGATTCCATGCACAGCAAAATCCTGCAAACGCCGCGCATAAAGCGCTGGAGGCTGCAGGATTTTTGATGGAAATACGAAGATTATGGATATCACTCTAAAAACATGAAATAAGAAACTCCGTTCGATCATTAAATACTCAAGTGTCGCGACGTACCGTGAATCCGTCTTTGCAACGATTAGGATTGCCAGGGATGGAGACCATCCTCCGTCCTTGAATCATAATTCCCTTTTGACAGGTACGAAAAGCAGGAGACTTTCCGTTCAGGCGACATTTGTTGAAGGTTACAGGGGTAAGCCGAGCCATGGAGGCGATAGAGCTTCCAACAGTGGGAGCTTCAACAATCCATTCCGCAGAGGCTTGTGGACCTAAATAACACTGAATGGTGCGGAAGGTCCAGCCTAACGTTAGATTAGAGAGCGTAATGCACCAGGTTTTGGGCGTTAATTTGGCGATGACTGCTCGAATGTGATGACCAGGGGAAACGGGATGTGGAATAATGGTTTCTGCGTTAGGCAGGATCTCCCACCAGGCATAATAGCTGGCCTTGCCTTGAACCCAGTCATGACCTGTTCCGGTCTGAATCAGACTGCTGTTTTTGAAGCCATCAATCCCAATCCATGCGGATGAATACGAGTTACCTTTGCTAGGTAGAACACAGGGAACTGTCCATTCTGCTGAGATGCGGCGGTATTGGTGTGGTGTTCCTGTACATGCATAACCGCTCCAGTTGGATGAGACCCATCCAAAACGCGAAGACAAATCTTTCTTTTTCTGATGCAGGGAACAGGGTTTTCGCCGTTTGTGTGGACGATCTGTCATCAGGTCACCACCTTCTATAAAATCGGGACTAGATTATCAGATGCGTGTTTGAGGATTGGGGAAATGGACAACTGGACAAGAAAATGAGTCGAATGATGCAATTTTTTGAAGGTTTTTAAATTATTTTGAATGAAAATGGTTGTTTTTTGAGGAGATTATGATACTATAGAAGCAGTTGGAGGAATGAAGATGCTGACTGAAGAACGATATGCTGCAATTATAGAGCGCTTACATGCACAGGGGATTGTGAAATTGCAGGAGCTTGTTGATGTGTTAGGTGCTTCTGAATCAACGATTAGGCGTGACTTGATTGATCTGGAGAGTCGTCAGATGCTCAAACGCATCCATGGCGGTGCCGCACTGGTGAACGAAAAAACGCTTGAACCGGGCATGGAAGAGAAAACGTTCAAAAACATTCAACAAAAAACAACGATTGCTCGCTTGGCTGCAATGGAGATCGCAAATGGCGAATGCATATATCTGGATGCAGGAACGACAACATTAGCCATGATTCCCTTCATTGAAGCGAAGGACGTAACGGTGGTTACCAACGGACTTTCACATGTTGAAGCTTTGGTAAGCAAGCGTATTCGCAGTTACTTGCTTGGAGGTATGATGAAAATTCATACGAAAGCGGTCATTGGCAGTATCGCATTACAGAACATGGATAACTTCCGTTTTGATAAATGTTTTCTTGGAAGCAACGGCGTTGACCCTGAAATGGGGTATACAACACCCGATCCGGAGGAAGCCTTGATTAAAAGGCGTGCACATCAATTGTCGGGAAAATCTTATGTGCTGGCTGATTCCAGCAAAATAGGGGAAATTACTTTTGCCAAATTGTTTGATTTGGAGGAGGCTGATTTGATTACCGAGCAGATGCCAGAACACTGGCGGCCTGGAATCGCCCAGAAAACTAAAATAATTGAGGGATAACGATGATATATACAATAACACTTAACCCGTCCATTGATTACATTGTGGAAGTTGATGAGCTGAAGCTTGGTGGATTGAATCGAATGAATCGGGATTTGAAGCTGCCTGGAGGCAAAGGCATTAATGTCTCTCGCATACTGAATCAACTTGGAGCAGATAACACGGCCATTGGTTTCCTTGGTGGATTCACAGGGCGTTTCATTAATGACAAGTTGCAAGAAGATCACATCCGGACAGACTTTGTCACAATTGCAGACGATACGCGTATTAACATCAAGCTGAAGCACGGAGAAGAGACAGAGATTAATGGACTTGGACCTGAAATAAGCGGAGAAGAAGCAGAGCAGCTGCTTCACAAATTGTCTTCCTTGGAAAAAGGAGATATTGTCATTCTCTCCGGAAGCGTACCACCTGCTCTTGGAACGGATTTTTATGATCGTCTCATTAAAGTCTGCAAGCAAACGGGTGCGGAATTCGTGATTGATACAACTGGCCCTGCGTTAATGGAAGCTCTTGAACATGCACCATTGCTGGTGAAGCCGAATCATCATGAACTAGCCGAACTGTTCGGTGTAACCATTGAGACTCGCGAGGAACTGGTTTTATACGGGCGTAAGTTGCTTGAAGCCGGAGCCAAACATGTATTGATCTCCATGGCGGGCGAGGGTGCACTATTCATTACCAAAGCAGAAGTCCATCATGCGAGTGTGCCAAAAGGTACTGTGAAAAACTCGGTGGGTGCCGGTGACTCCATGATTGGTGGATTCGTAGGTACCTATGTACAGAGCGGCGATCTGCTGGAAGCTTTCCGCACAGGGGTTGCATCTGGAAGCGCGACTGCTTTCTCGGATGATCTAGCAACACGTGAATTGATTGATGAATTACGCAATCAAGTAACTATTACGACGATCTAGTCTAACGAAGATATAAAAGTTTCTAATTTGTAATTGTAATGTATTGAGGCCTGCCCATAGCAGGCCGATAGAACCTAAGGGAGTGTACCAAGATGAGAATAACAGACTTGATGATCCAGGAAACGATGATCATGGACCTGCAAGCCACAACGAAAGATGAGGCTATTGATGAACTGATTGCAAGCCTGAACCGAAGCGGACGTATTAATGATCCGGTCCTGTTCAAGGAAATGATCTATAAAAGAGAAGCTGAATCCAGCACGGGGATCGGTGGCGGAATTGCGATGCCACACGCCAAAACAACAGCAGTGAATGAACCAACGGTTGTATTTGCCAAGAGTAGAAAAGGCCTTGATTTTGAAGCGTTGGATGATCAGCCAGCTCATGTGTTCTTTATGATTGCAGCTCCAGAAGGCGCAGGTAATACCCATCTGCGTACCCTTGCCGCTCTTTCCAGGTTGTTGATTGATAGCGATTTCATCTCACAGTTGATGAGTACAGATACACCCGCCGAAGTCAGTGCATTGTTTGATGCCAAACAGGCGGAAGCAGCAGAAAAAGAAGCGGCCAAAGAGAAAGCAAAAGCTGAAAAAGCAGCAAATGCCGCATCCGGCACTACTAGTGGTCAGCCACAGAATACCTCTGGTGTGATCGTGGGTAACGCAAACTCGGAAGATTTTGTTGTTGCGGTTACAGCCTGTCCGACAGGTATAGCGCATACGTTCATGGCTGAAGATGCACTTAAAAAGAAAGCTCAGGAAATGGGCATTAACATTCGCGTAGAAACAAACGGCTCCGAAGGAGCACAGAATGTGCTGACGGCTGATGAGATTGCCCGCGCCAAAGGGGTTATCGTTGCCGCAGACAAAAATGTAGAGATGGCACGTTTCGATGGTAAACCGGTATTACAAAGACCGGTGAGCGATGGAATTCGCAAATCCGAAGAGTTGATCCGCAAAGCTGTTAACGGTGATGCACCGATCTATCACAGTCAAGGCGGAGGTACCAAGGAAGAGGGAGCAAGCACTGGCAAGATCAGTGTAGGTAGCAAAATCTATAAAGATCTGATGAATGGTATCTCTCATATGCTGCCGTTTGTTGTAGGTGGCGGTATCCTTCTCGCAATCTCCTTCTTGTTCGAGCAGATTGCTAGTCCTGATAATCCAATTGTGCAACTGCTTCAAACGATCGGTGGCGGAACAGGTGCATTCCACTTCCTAATTCCGGTCCTTGCCGGATTTATCGCGATGAGTATTGGTGATCGTCCAGCCCTGATGCCTGGTATGGTCGGTGGATTGATGGCGGTTAACTCGAACGCAGGTTTCCTTGGTGGTCTGGCTGCCGGTTTCCTGGCGGGTTATGTAGTCATTGGTCTTCGTAAGGCTTTGAAAGGTTTGCCAAAAGCAATTGATGGATTGAAACCAATCTTGCTGTATCCGGTATTCGGTTTGCTGATCGTAGGTGCAATCAGCTTCTACGTTTTCGATCCAATCTTTGGTTCCCTGAACACATGGCTTGTAGATGCACTTGGTAATCTGGGAACTGGAAATAAAGTATTGCTTGGGCTGTTGCTTGGTGGCATGATGGCGATCGATATGGGCGGACCGTTCAACAAAGCGGCATATACGTTCGCGATTGGGGTATTCACATCCAGTGGTAACACAGACGGTGCATGGATGGCAGCGGTTATGGCAGGTGGTATGGCGCCTCCTCTGGCAATTGCCCTGGCAACGACGTTCTTCAAATCCAAATTTACGGAGCAAGAACGCAAATCGGGCTTGACCAACTATGTTCTTGGATTGTCTTTCATTACGGAAGGTGCAATTCCATTTGCAGCAGCTGATCCACTTCGTGTATTGACATCATGCATCATTGGTTCTGCTGTTGCGGGCGGACTGACACAATTGTGGAGTATTAATGTACCCGCTCCGCACGGCGGCATCTTTGTTGCTGCACTGGCGAACCACGCAATATTGTTCCTGCTTGCCGTTGCCATTGGTGCAGTGATCTCCGGTCTGATTCTGGGCTTGTGGAAGAAATCACCAACGCTTGTGAAGTAAGGAATATTAGAAACATCTCCTGGGTGGATTTCACCTGGGGGATGTTTTTTTGTTCAACTTTTTCATCAGACAACGGAAAGTTGCCTCTGAATTTGTGTTTGTGTAAAATGCTTATTTAGCATTCATATGAATATATGGTAAAATAGAAATATATAATGAAACGGTGTTTCGACTAATGAAACTTACGCAGGAGGAATTCGAATGTCTGATGTAATCAAGAGTCAGGTGCAGAAGCAGTTTGCGAAAAATGCAGGAAAATACGTGACGAGTGCGGGACATGCCACAGGTGCAGATCTCGAGTTGCTCGTGGCTTCATCTCAAGCTACTCCAGATATGAACGTGTTGGATATCGCCACTGGAGGAGGACATGTCGCCAACGCTTTGGCTCCTCTTGTTCAGCGTGTGACTGCCCTGGATTTAACGAAGGAGATGCTGCAGGCAGCTGAACAGTTTATCCTGGGGAATGGACACGATAATGTAGATTTTGTAGCCGGGGATGCGGAGAAGCTACCATTCGATGATGATGTCTTTGACCTTGTGACCTGCCGAATCGCGGCTCACCATTTCCCGGACGTTTCTTCGTTTGTTCACGAGGCGTTGCGAGTCATGAAGCCTGGTGGAAGGTTGTTATTGATTGACAACGTGGCACCTGAACGTGATGAGAATGACCAGTTTTACAATGAAGTAGAGAAGTGCCGAGATGCAAGCCATGTTCGAGCATGGCGCAAGACGGAATGGATTCATATGCTGGAGGATGCGGGCTTCCGAATGGAAGCGATGGTTTCTTTCCAGAAGCGCTTTAAATTTGAAGAGTGGTGTAATCGTGCAGCACTGCCGGAACAGGAGAGGGGTGTACTTGAAGCAAGCATGTTAAGCGCACCATCCATCATCAGGAAATTTTTTGATTTTGAAGTGACAACGAACGGGAAGCTCGACAGCTTCCAAGGAGAAAGTGTATATATTCAAGCGACTAAGCCAACTCATGTCTGATTCGATAGAGCAGACCATTAAGTTAGCAGGTTATGAACGACTAAAAGGGCGGATATTAATCAACAAAAACAAGCAGAGTACCTTGAGGAGGTAGATCTGCTTGTTTTTTTGGCATATTTATAATCATCAAAGCGACAGTTCAGGGTTTTAGTATAACCTTGGTACATTCGTCTTCATGATCGTTGAAAATGCGATACGCATCGCTTGCATTCTCCAGTGGAATCCGATGGGAGATAATCTCGGTTGGATCAAATTCACCAGCTGTGATTTTACGGAATAACTCAGGCATGTAATGTATAACAGGGGCTTGTCCCATTTTGAGATTGATATTACGTTCAAACAGATTGCCTAATGGAAACATGTTGTAGGAAGAACCATATACACCTGTAAGTTGAAGTGTACCGAATTTGCGGATCGCTTTCATGCCGATTTCAATCGCACTCAGGGAACCGCCATGCAATTTCAGCTTCTGTCCAATTTCCTCCAGCGTGCTTTTTTTGCCATCCATACCTACACAGTCGATGACAACATCGGTTCCACCTTGTGTAATCTCGCGAATGTGTTCACCCATATCATCGTAATCTTCGAAATTAAAGATCTCTGCGTCATTCAAACGTTTGGCTTTCTCCAGTCGATAGGGCAGGCGATCTACAGCAATAACACGTTTGGCACCTTTCATCCAGGCGAACTTCTGCGTCATCAGCCCAATGGGGCCACTTCCGAGTACAGTGACTGTATCACCCGGTTTAACCCCGGCGTTCTCTACACTCCAGTAAGCGGTTGGAAGAACATCGGACAGGAACAATAAAGCTTCATCCTCCAGTTCACAGGATTCCGGAATCACAAACGGAGTGAAGTTCCCATAGGGAACACGTAATAACTCTGCCTGACCTCCAGGGTGGTTGCCGTAGCGCTCAGTAAATCCAAAATAACCACCTGTATGAATATCTGGATTTCCATTGGAATGATCACACTGGCTCTCCATGTCATGATTGCAATAGAAGCATTCACCACAAGCGATGTTAAAAGGCAGGACCACTCGGTCCCCCTTCTTCACACGTGTCACTTCCGGACCTACTTCTTCTACAATGCCCATCGGTTCATGACCGATAACATAATCTTTGGCAGCAGGCAGAGCTCCCTGATAAATATGCAAATCGGATCCACATATGGCTGTGGAAGTAATACGAACGATAATATCATCCTTCTGTTGCAGTACAGGATCTTCAACCTCTTTGACTTGAATGTCCTTTATTCCCTGAAACGTAACGGCTCTCATCTTCATATTCCTCCTTGTATAGTGGGATTCTCTGACAATTACCCTTTTTTAGCACAAATGATAGAGGTGAATACTAAATTAAACGACAGGCCATTTCACTTTACGCAAGGCATCGAGCAACTCAGGCGGTGCATTCAGATTGTCACGGACCAGATCCCGAGGGGTTAACGCCATCCATTGATTCAGTGACACATCCTCAAATCGATCACTTCGGAATATTTCCAAAAACCATAAAGTGTCTGTACCGGTATTCTGTATATAGTGTCCCATTGCGACAGGAACATATCCGACATCTCCAGCCCGATAATCAAATGTTCGAGCAATGCCATTGCCTCCAAAGACGGTCATTCTTCCTTGTCCTGTCAGATAATATTGCCATTCATCTGCATTAGGATGCCAGTGCAGTTCACGCATGGCGCCAGGCCGGATCTCAACAAGTGCGGCTGCAACGGTAGTTGAGATGGGGAAGTTGGTGGAGTCGACAATCCGGACGCTTCCGCCAGGTGTAATGAGTGGTTCCTGGGCCAGCAATCGGTGTTTGAAAGTAAGAGGAACGGTACCGTATGGGGATTGAACTTCCTGGCTCTCGATGGAACCTGGGACAGTATCTTGGAAAATGTACACCTGTTCCTTCGGCATCGACTGAAAAGCGGATTCGGGCACGCCGAAATTGACAGACAATACCTCTGGTGGCGTATGGGCAAACCAATCGGATATGGATAACGTATTCAAATCGGAGAAGGACCCGTCATCAAACACGAGCAGAAATTCACAACCATCCTCCAGTCCTTGAATGGAATGGGGCAGACCTTTTGGGAAAAACCAGAGATCGCCCGGCCCAACATCTGCAATAAAATTACGTCCGTTCTGATCCACCGAGGTGATTCTCGCTGTTCCCCAGATCATATAGGCCCATTCGGATTGCTGGTGCCAATGGAGTTCTCGTACACCGCCGGGTGTCAGGCTCATGTTCACACCAGCCAGTGTCGTGGCAACAGGAAGATCCCGTACGGTAATTTCACGTGACCACCCCCCATGATTCAATTGCATATGGGTATCGGAAAAAGACATTCTCAGATTGGGCAATAACCCGTTATCGGTAGCTGGAGGTACCAGCATATCGGGGTTCTGTATATCTCTCATGACATCTCTGGGTCCCAGATCAGGTCCTCCAGCGCCATCACTGCGAATGGGTTGCGGGATAAGCATTGGTTTCTCATTTGGTTGTTGTCCTTTGGTCATTAAGTAATCCCTCCAGATTCAGTAACATGTTACACGCGACATTGTATCGTTATGTTTACACCTATGAATCAGGGCCTGGATAATATGAAGGACAAACGACAAAAAAAGACGTGACCGTATGCGGTCACGTCTTTATACGTAATTTGAGATAGTCGAACAATCCATAAATCCGGTTATCGAATCAGATGAAGGCAGAATTCCAGATCGGATTGTAGGTGCTCTTTCATCAGCCGTTCGGCCGTCAGGCCGTCATGTGCCTTGATCGCTTCGCAAATCTGATGATGCTCTTCAATGAGGAAGGGGCGCTGATAATATACAACCGTCTGACGGAATAGATAAATGACGGATTGCATTTTGTCGAACAGATCAATCATCAATGCATTATTACTCGCACGCATGATGATTTCGTGAAACTCTTTATTGGCTTCCATGATCTCCTCCTTGCTTCCCGTATGTCCCACTTGCACACAATGCTCAAGAGCTGTCACTTCCTGTGCAGACAAGAACGCAGCAGCGCATTGTGCCGCATGTCCCTCCAGTAACTTTCGTAATTCAAACGTATTTCTCAGATCCGTTTCGGTAAGCTTGACGACCCGTTTGTTCACGACTAATCCTTCCTGTTCCAAGCGGCGGATGGATTCTCGGATCGGGGTTCGGCTTACATTCAGATCGGTCGCCAGCTTCTCTTCCACAAGTTTGGTTCCGGGGGAAAGGGTGCCTTGCAAAATCATGTCCCGCAGCACTTCATAGGCCTGCTGATAGGCTGGGCGGGACTTGTCCGTAGTTGGTTGCATTGTATTTCACCTCTACCTTTACTTTAGCGAAAATGAGGGCAATAAACAACCAGATAAAAAACCGAATTTTAATTTTAGGATACATAAATAATAAAATTGTATACAAAAATTAAAATGTTGTGTACAATAACGAATGTAAACAGCGATGATAGCGATTACAGAGAGTGAAAAGCGAAGAATTTAGGCTGGAGGGATTGCAAGATGAAGAAACGAATTGGATTTATTGGACTCGGTATTATGGGACGTCCTATGTCATTGAACCTGATCCGGGCGGGATATGATGTAAGCGTATACGATATTAATCAAACGGCTGTGATGTCATTGGCTGATGCGGGAGCGCGAGGAGCGGCATCTCCAAAAGAGGTCGCTGAGCATAGTGATGTCATCTTCACGATGCTGCCCAATTCGGAGCATGTCCGCAGCGTTATCACAAGTGAACAAGGTGTGCTGGCAGGAGCCAATACGGGAAGTATCATTATCGATATGAGCTCCATCTCGCCGGTCGTTTCCAAAGAGCTGGCTCTGCTTGTATCCCAATCAGGGTTGTATATGCTGGATGCGCCCGTTAGTGGTGGGGAACCCAAAGCAATAGACGGCACACTTGCCATTATGGTTGGTGGCAATGAAAAGATATTTGAATCTGTGAAAGAGATACTGCAAGTGGTAGGACAGGATGTAACACGAGTGGGGGATAATGGTTCCGGTGCAACCGCCAAGCTGGCGAATCAGATTATCGTGAACCTGAATATTGCCGCCATGTCCGAAGCGCTTGTATTTGCAGCGAAGGCTGGTATCGATGTGGAGAAGATGTATCAGGCGATCCGCAGTGGGCTCGCCGGAAGTGCGGTACTGGATGCAAAAGTACCACTCATTCTGGATCGTAACTTTGTCGCTGGGGGTCGGATTGATATTAACCTCAAAGACATGACCAACGTGATGGAAACGGCGCATGATATCGGAGTTCCTTTACCGCTCAGCAGTCAGTTGCTGGAGATCTTCCATGCGCTGAAGATTGATGGGAAAGCCGCAGATGACCATGGCGGAATTGTACAGTATTTTGAGAAACTCGCAGGTGTAGAAGTGAGTCGAACCCAATAAAGAATTTAAAAAAGAAAAATAATTTTAATAGATATAGATATGAGGTGGAGAGGCATGACCTATCAAACGTTATCGGATATCCCGGCAGCTCTTCGGACGGACAACTCTTCTGAAGGATTGAGAGGACAGATTAAACAGTTGCAGGATGCGAGGGCTCGCAAAATTATCGTGTTGGATGATGACCCAACCGGTGTACAGACGGTTCATGATATTGATGTGTTGACACAGTGGGACAAGCCGCTGTTGCGGGAGGCGTTTCGATCCGCCGAATCGTTATTCTATATTTTGACCAATACACGAGGGCTGGATGCAACTACAGCGGAACGTATTAATCGGGAGATTGCCCGCAATGTGCAAGAGGTTGCGGCAGGGGAAGGAACGGGTTTCACCTTTGTGAGTCGTAGTGACTCCATGCTGCGTGGGTATTACCCACTGGAGACGGATGTACTGGCCGAAGAAGTGGCCCGGGTCAGCGGACACGCATATGACGGTCAACTGATCATTCCGGCATTCTTTGAGGCAGGGAG
The DNA here is from genome assembly GCF_037974275.1 of Paenibacillus sp. FSL R5-0519. Taxonomy (NCBI): domain Bacteria; kingdom Bacillati; phylum Bacillota; class Bacilli; order Caryophanales; family Paenibacillaceae; genus Paenibacillus; species Paenibacillus sp. FSL R5-0519. The sequence continues at coordinate 4,442,789 of NZ_CP150234.1, read as the reverse complement.
GGTTACGATCGGCAACACGCATTATATGGTCGAAGGTGAACAGTTGATTCCAGTTCATGAGACGGAATTTGCCAAGGATAAAGTATTCGGATATGAGCATGGTGACCTGCCATCATGGGTCGAGGAGAAGACTTCAGGCCGTATTCGGGCTAATCGTTGCCTTACCATTTCATTGGAGGAGATTCAACAAGGTACCGAGGTGGTCAAAGCAATTTTGCTGAAAGCCGAAGGCAATGTACCGATTATTGTGAATGCGCTCTCTTATGCAGACATGGATGTACTTTCTCTGGCTTTGCTGCAAGCGGAGGATGAGGGAAAAGCTTTTATTTTCCGGACGGCGGCCTCCTTTGTCAAATCATATGCGGGCATCTCGGATCAGGCATTTCTGCCTAAAGAACAGCTGATCGCAAGTGGTCAGGAACAACATGGCGGTATTGTTGTTGTCGGTTCCTATGTACAGAAGACGACACGTCAACTGAAACAACTGCTTACGTTTCCGGGCATCATAAGTCTGGAGATCGATGTGGAGCGTGTATTAACTTCGGATGGATATACCGAGGAGATTCGACGAGTTATTGGGGAAGCGAACAGGCAGCTTGCGGAGGGGAACAATGTTGTTGTATACAGCAGCCGTAAGCTCATCACAGTGGAAGGACATGAGGGCAATTTCAAGATCAGTCAGACGGTATCGTCAGCTTTGGTCGAGATTGTGCAATCCCTTGAAGTTGTGCCAAAGTTCATTATTGCCAAAGGTGGCATTACATCCAGTGATGTGGCAACAAAAGGTCTGGCCATACGCAAAGCAAGGGTGCTTGGTCAGGTGGCTGCGGGTATTCCGGTATGGTTGACAGGGGAAGAAGCCAAATTTAATGGTATCCCATATATCGTGTTTCCGGGAAATGTTGGCGGGGAAAAAGCCCTTCTGGAAACGGTTGAAAAGATCGAAGCTTAAGCTTATTACGAAGACACGTAGTGTTCAGGTCGTTTGGACCAGAGCAATACCGCGTGCTGACACAACATAACAACTTGGGGGAGGCTATTCGGATGTATTCCGTATTCGGTCTTAGTCATGATGCAAGTCTGCTGCTCTACGCACTGATATCTATTCTTGGTTTGATTTTGTTGATTGCCAAATTTAAAATGAATCCGTTTGTTGCCCTGATTGTGGGTGCAGTCTTTATGGGATTGATCTCGGGTATGCCGTTCACGGATATCGTGAAGTCTTATCAGGAAGGTGTTGCAAGCGTTCTCGGATTTATCGCGATTGTTCTGGGACTTGGAACGATGCTTGGTAAACTTATGGCCGAGTCTGGTGGTGCTGAAAGAATAGCCCAGACACTCGTACGTGTCTTCGGGGAGAAGAACGTACACTGGGCGATGATGGTTGTTGCGCTGATCTGTGGTATTCCGGTATTTATCCAGGTCGGGATCGTGCTGCTCTTCCCGCTGGTGTTTGTTATTGCCAAACATACAGGGACATCACTCATCAAAATCGGACTCTCACTTGTTGCGGGTCTTGCTGTGGTGCATAGTCTGATTCCACCTCACCCGGCGGCAATGCTTGCTGTAGGAATCTTCAATGCGGATATCGGTAAAACGATCTTCCTGGCGCTGATTGTATCTCTTCCAGCCGCAGCAATTGCAGGTCCGCTCTATGGAACATGGATTTCCAAGCGAATCAAAGTTGAGACCTCAAGTGAGCTGATGGAACAGTTCACCGAGACCAAAGATCGGGAATTGCCTGGTTTCGGTATCACGCTCTTTACGATTTTGCTTCCGGTCATCCTGATGTTGCTGGCAACGATTGTAGATCTGATGCTGCCAGAGACGAACGCGTTCCGTCAGGTTGTTGATTTCATCGGTAGTCCAATTATTGCACTGCTGCTGGCTTTGCTCTTTGCCTTCTACTCCTTTGGCTATGCACGTGGTTTCAGCAAACAGCAGATATTGAAATATACAAATGATTGCCTCGGTCCAGTGGCTTCCATCATCTTGTTGATTGGTGCGGGGGGTGGATTCAACCGCATCCTGACAGCCAGTGGTGTAGGTGATGCGATCGCAGGCTTTGCCCAAAGTGCGCATCTGTCGCCACTCGTGCTAGCCTTTGTCATTGCTGGCTTGATTCGTGCAGCGGTGGGTTCAGCTACGGTGGCGATGACAACCGCGGCAGGTATTGTGGCTCCAATCGCCATGACGATGCCTGGTGTAAGCCCTGAGTTGCTCGTACTTGCAACGGGAGCGGGTTCGATTATTTTGTCCCATGTGAATGATTCGGGGTTCTGGATTGTCAAAGAGTATCTGAATCTGTCTGTGCCGCAGACACTCAAGACATGGACGGTCATGGAGACGATTCTCGGATTTGCCGCCTTTGGCATGGTCTTATTATTGAGTGTATTTATCTAACCGGACAAACTTCATATGGTTTTGCGACAATGAAAAGATACTCATAATACCCATAAAACTCATAATGCGATAAACCTAGAAACACGCCACTTTGGCGTGTTTTTGTTATATTTAGTACCCACGATCTATCATGGTTATGATGGGGTGGATGCGGGTTTTCCAGACTGCATTTTACGAAAACGCTGCTCATAGATTTCGTGTACACGATGGAGAACGGCAGGACCCTGCTCTGTGAAACGAAGCGCTGCCGCTTTATTTTTCACCAGAAATGTACCGGATTCATGTCTGGTGGGTGATAGAGCCGCACTGTAGAGCAATGAAGCGCCATGACTTGGATGGGGAAAGAACCATTTCATAATGGGTTTGATATAGAAGGGCAGACCGGATGTTTTGTTACCCCGTAGCGTATTATTTCCACCGGGATCTACGCTTAGCAGTTGTATGCCATCCGCCTTGGCAGATTTGGCAACCTCGCGTGTCCACAGAGATAAGCCGAGCTTAGAAATGGCATAGGGACCAAACAGCTTTTTGAATTCAGCTGGACGTTCCAGGATGTTTAGATCAAATTGTTTGACCATTTTGAACGCGGTGGTGGAAGTATTAATGACTGTCTTCATCTGTCCTTTGTGCAAAAGCTCAATTAATTCCATGTAAATGATATAAGGGATTACCGTCTGAAGTTCGAAGTGTAGTTCATGCCCCTGATCAGAGAAACGAAGCTCGGAGGCGCTCCCCCCGGCATTGTTAAACAAGACATCAATCGAATCGGTATCAGATTTGATCTGAACCAGTGCAGTTCTCAGGCTATCGTAGTTGGTCAGATTGGCCTGAACCCAACGAAGCTTGCCTGAACGTAAGGCGTTCTGAATATCGGTATCCTCGGCTGGGAAAGCCGACCGGTTGAGACCGATTACCTGCCATCCTTCATCCAATAACTTGCGTGTCAGTTCAAGACCAATTCCTGACGTTGAGCCTGTGATGAGAGCGGTGTGAAGCTGATTTTGGTTATTCATATATACCTCCAGAAGAATGGGATTACAGAGCGAATCTGTATGCTGCGCTCATTCTATAACTTGGAGTCGACTCCAAGTCAAGAGGGGGTTGGGATGGATCATGCTTGACTTGGAGTCAACTCCAAGTTGTAATATGGAGAGAAATGAATGTGGAGGAGGCCCATATGTTGAGCGACCATGTCATGTTCTCCATCAAAGAAACGTCAGAGCAGGCCGGATTATCGGAAGATACCATTCGTTATTATGAGAAGATCGGGCTGATTCCCCGGGCTGAACGCAAGCCTAATCGCCATCGGGTGTACCGCTCGGAGGACATCCATACGATGAAGTTGATCACTTGCCTCAAAAAAACAGGAATGTCTCTGGAGGAAATGAAGCCCTATTTGCATATGTCCATAGACTCGGATCTGGCAGATTTCCCGGAGGAGCGGGAAAGGCTGGTGAATTATCGAAGCAAAGTTGAAGCACAGATTGCTTCGCTACAGCAGGTCGTTGATTTTATCGATGAGAAGTTGGATAAACGAAGTATGTTTCCTGATGAGTGCCCTATTACCGGGGAAAACCAGATGTCTGTTTTTGAGAAAAAGAACATATTCGTTTGACGGACAATTGATATTGAAAAGAGGAAATCTGCCTTGACTCTACAACAATTAAAATATGTAATTGAAGTGGCCACACGCGGCTCGATGAATGAAGCAGCCAAACGCCTGTTTATCTCACAACCCAGCCTGTCGAATGCCATTCGGGATCTGGAGCAGGAGTTACGAATCACCATTTTTGAACGTACCAATAAGGGGATATCTCTGTCCAAAGAGGGCGTTGAATTTCTAAGTTACGCACGTCAGGTGGTAGAACAGGCTGAACTGTTGGAGAATCGGTATCTGAACGCCAAGCCATCTCCGCAGCATTTCTCCGTATCGACACAACATTATGCGTTTGCGGTGAATGCCTTTGTTCGTCTGGTACAGCAATATGGTCAGGATGAATATGAGTTGGCGCTTCGGGAGACAAAGACCTACGAGATTATTCAGGATGTGAAAAGCCTGCGTAGTGAGATTGGCATCCTGTATTTGAATGAATTCAATGCCAAAGTGATTAACAAATTGTTAAAAGATGCAGGTCTGGTCTTCACAAGCTTGTTCACAGCCAAGCCCCATATCTTTATCAGTGTGAAGAACCCGCTTGCGAAGCAGGATTCGGTTGCGATTGAGCAGCTGCAAGATTATCCGTATCTGTCATTTGACCAGGGAGAGTACAATTCCTTTCATTTTTCCGAAGAGATCCTGAGTACGTTATCTCACCCCAAGAGCATACAGGTCAATGACCGCGCAACATTATTTAACCTGTTGATTGGTTTGAATGGTTATACGATCTCTACGGGTGTGCTTAGCGCTGATCTGAACGGAAACGAGATTATTCCTGTACCGCTGGAATGTGAGGAAACCATTAATGTGGGCTGGATAAGTCATAAGAGTACTTCTCTCTCTAATCTGGGCGTGGAATATGTCCGGGCTTTGCATGAGGCTATAGGGTCTTAATGATGTTGGGAGGTTCGTCAAAAATCCGTTTCCGTACAATCGGGAGCGGTTTTTTTTGTTCTGCTGCGATCACTCAAGTAGAGGGTGGTATGTTGTCATCTCGTGTAATAGAATGAAGGTATATGTCGAATAGGTGTGAGAGCACGAAGGGAGAACGGTTAGTGAGAGTTCTGTATCGAAATAAAAGTGAACAGCATGAGCTGACGGTATATGATACCAAAAAGCTATATGGAGAGAAGGGGCGATTTCGTGTATTGGAGTTCTCCAATGCAGCTGTGCAGGGCGCAATGGATCTGGATGAGCCTGCCCGGATGGTGTTAGAGTATCCAAGAGCGATGGTACATCTAATGGAACAGAATCATCCTGATTTTGAGAAGGTATTTGTGGTCGGACATGGTATTGGCACATTGCCAACCTACTTGTCTGATTGTCAGGTAAAGGTGGCTGAGCTGGACGCAGAGGTCGCTGAGCTGAGCCGAACTTTTTTTGGATATGAAGGAAGTCCTGTACTCATTGGGGATGGTCGTGAATTATTAGGGCAGGAGCCTTCAGGGATATATGATTATATTATTGTTGATGCGTTTACGGCAACGGGTACACCCGAGCATTTGATATCCAGTGATTTTTTTGACTTGGTCAAGGACAAGCTGGACAAGAAAGGTGCTGTGCTCCTTAATGTGTTCGGTCATGTTGGCAATGACCGGCTTGTGAGTGCGATCTATACGACACTTCAGGCACACTTTGCTTATACACGTGCATTTGCATTGCCCACAGAAACAGCGGATGAAGTTCAAAATCGTATTTTAATGGGCAGTCATCATGCGATCGAATTTCAGATTCCCCACATGGCGGGGTTCGTTGAGCAGGAGCCGGAAGAAGGATATATCATCGTTGATCCAGACTGAACCTGAACAGTGATTCTTCCAGGGAAAGTAAATGTCATTAAATCGTCAATCTTACGATGTAATTGTTAAGATTTCTCAAACTCTTTATTTGATCTTAACAACTTTCGTATAAGATAGAGGGAATATGCTTTTTCATGAAAATCCGGGGGAAGTAAATAATGATTGCACAGATCAAAAGATCCAAATTACGAAGAAAAATAAAAAACATCAAGAAAATCAGCCTTACGGCTTTACTCGGTGGGCTGGTCACCATATCCGTCTTAATGACATTGACCCTCATGGTCATCTCATCTTATACATCTCAGAAACAGTCACTCATTGATAACACCCTAACGCTAAACTATGCAAGCGCTGTGCAAATGAGCCAAACCCTGGATTCGCTTTTTAATTCCATGCAGGAGAGCTTGAAATTTGCAGCCCAATATTTCCCTGATATGGATCAAACCAATGCTAAAGAATTGAATTCCACATTGGATTTGGTTCGCAATAGCAGTAATTTTTTTAATTCCGTTGCTTTGGTAGATAAAGCAGGAGTAGTCAGGTCTACCTCACCTTACTCGCAGGCTAGCGTAGGTAACCATGTTAGTTCAGATGCAGCAAAAGAAGCGATTAAATCGAGAGCTTCCTATATCTCCGAAGCGTACCAGACACCCCGAACCAAACGCAGAATTGTATTTGTCAGTGAACCGATCTTTGATTCGGCAGGTGCGTACCAAGGAACGATTGGTGGAAATATCTTTTTGCAGGAAAATAATATTTTGAGTCTGTCTTTTGGCAGTCAGCTCAAGACAAGCAATGGTTCCTACTTTTTTATTGTGGATAAGAAGGGCACGTTGTTATTTCACCCAAACACTAACCGCATTGGGGAAAATGTCAGTAAAAATGAAGTGGTACAGAAGCTGCTCGTAAATGAGAACGGTAAAGAACAATACAAGAACCTTGCAGGTGTGGATTCACTTGCCGGTTATTACAAAGTTCCGTCAACAGACTGGGGCGTCGTCATCGTGTCTCCAACCCAAACGGTGTACGATCAATTGAATCATCATATCCGTATGTTGTTACTGTACACTTCTGTGCCTTTCCTGATTCTGACTCTAATTGTACTTCGGGTGGCACGTAAGCTGGCCAGTCCGTTTGTGTTGCTCGCTGATTTGGTGAATCAAGTCGATAAGGGAGAAGTGGATCTGCCGGTGATGAAGCCTCATTGGAACAGGGAGGCTGACCTTCTCACACGTACCGTTGTTGGCGCGTTGGCGAACTTTAGGAAACAGACGAACCAGCTTGTCTATGATGCCAGAACAGATGTTTTAACAGGTATGAACAATCGCAGAACCTTCGAAGAAGTCATTCAGGAATGGATTCAGGATGAAGCACCATTCTCCATAATTGTTCTGGATATTGACCGCTTCAAGTCCATTAATGATACATTCGGGCATCATGCTGGGGATGAAGTACTGAAACACATTGCCAACATCATTCAATTGTCTGTTCGCACGGAAGATGTCTGTGCTCGTTTTGGTGGAGAGGAATTTGTAATCTTGTTAAGGAATTCCGAGTCTAACGTGGCTTTTGAGATTGCTGAACGTATCCGAATAACGGTCGAAGAAAGCATATTGCCTATTGATCGTTCCGTAACCATCTCGGCTGGTATTGCTGAATATCCGAAGCACTCCACAACATCCACAGAACTGTTTCACTTGGCCGATAATGCATTGTATCAAGCGAAGGAAGAGGGGCGTAATCGTACGGTTACGATCCAGACGGTTATCAAATAAATAAAGAAGCTGTTCCCTAAGAACAAGGGACAGCTTCTTTTGTTTTCTATACCTCTTGTGAGGATCTGGCCAGCACCTCATTGGTATACGTTTCACCCCAATCTCGCATGCTGAAGATAATTGGTCGTAACGTTTCACCAAATGCTGTGAGCGAGTACTCCACTTTTGGTGGGATTTGGGGGTAGATTTCACGATGAACAATTCCGCTGCTTTCCAACTCTCGAAGTTGTAGGGTGAGCATACGCTGGGTGATATCAGGAAACAATTTGCGAAGCTCATTGAATCTTAGAGGACCAGAGAATAAGTGATACAAAATGGCACCTTTCCATTTGCCTCCAATCACACTAAGAGTAACTTCCACGGAACAGCCGTATGGCGTTGGACATGGCTTGGTTGCATCTTTTTTCATTGTTAGTGCACCTCCACTTTACGGTGATAATCTATGGTATCCATTTGGGTGATTACATTACATATCGTACGTATAGTTCATGAAAGAGCATATCACTTATGATGCAGATTATAAACCCTAATCCTAGGCGCAGGCAGATGTGATGATGTCTGTAAGAAAAAAGAGCCCCCGTTTCGTCTTGCGAAACATGGAGGCTCAATAAATGGGATGAATGTATTAATGTTAATATAGCGAGCATATGTACGCTACTTCAGTGATGATAGAATGGAGTCACATAGAGCCATCGTTGCAATATTATCCTTGGCGCTGGAATGTGGGACTGTCTGGTTCTGGCAGCACGTGATGAAGTGCGCCATCTCACCAACGAAACCGCGTAGATAAAGGTCGCGATAAGCTCCTGACATGGGAGATCCGGAAGGGGTATATACGGTATCTTGCTCCTCGAGAGATTTCCAGGGAAGGCTTGTCGAGCTTCGGGATTGATGAACAGTAAGAGTGTTGATCTCTTCAGCTGACGCAAATCCGTGATCGAAGGTGACGAGTACACTTTCACTCTCCCGTGACCAGGCACTCATGCCGGTAAAATAAGCACTGCCTACCACGTTATTTTCGAATACAAGGGAAATGCTTTGATTAATGTGCTCCCCATCCTTCACGGTTGTACCTGTAACACGTATAGCTTCTCCGAATAAGTAGCGCATCAGATCGATCATATGAATGGCAGCGAGTTTGATGAATTGCTCCTCATCCTTGCAAAACGGGGTGCTGTCTACAGCGAATTTCATCTGAAACGAACGCACTTTACCTAGCGATCCACCATTAATGAGTTCTTTTAACTTCAAGTAGACCGGAGCATAACGCTTCATAAAACCAACCATGACAACGACGCCAGCCTGCTCGGCAGCTTCGGCTACAGTGGAGGCTTCCGCAGCGTTCCATCCAAGCGGCTTGTCCACGTATACATTTTTGCCAGCCTGAATGCATTCAAGGACAAGAGCAGTCTGATCCATAGGCTGGGCGACCACAACGACTCCATGACAAGTTTCCTGCTGTAACATAAGCTGAGCGTTATCATACGCTTTGCCATTGCTGCCAAATCTCAGCAGAGCTGCTTCAGATCGTTCCATACTGCGAGTGGCAATGGCCTGGATCTGCGCTCCGCTTTCAACGACAGAAGGATATATATTCGTGGATGCATGAAACCCGGCACCGATAAAGCACAGATGGGTTGTTTTCATAATGATATCTCTCCTTCAATGTATCATTCGTATTGGTGGTTTGTTTGCTTGATAATACGATAGGGTGTTTGACGTTGATAAAAAAGGACATATGTCCTTTTTCTGAATGGATAAAAAGAAGTTGCATTATTATTTTGGAGCATGTATACTCTGAATTACGGTAAAACAAGGAATTGCTTCACCGGAACGCTTTTCATCCATGGATGAGGAGATACATAATATGCGGTCGTGGCGGAATTGGCAGACGCGCACGGTTCAGGTCCGTGTGGGCTAACCCCCCGTGGAGGTTCGAGTCCTCTCGACCGCATCAAACCAAAGAAAGGTTCGCGAGTTGCTTTAGAGCAATTCACGAACCTTTCTTTTATTTTTACAACAACATTGTGAATTCGGTATTTCGCTGTCGGCACTCTAATGCTGACGTTGCCGCAAGATGACTGCCATAATGAGTCCGGTGATAGCTCCAGCTACTCCAAACAGTGTAACACTGGCAATAACCTCAACGGACTGGAGACGAAACAAAAAAGCGATACCGCTGCCAAAGGTGGTTCCAGCGAGAAATCCGAGCGAAATTCCTAATTCGTTGGTTAATTTCATTAATTCACCTACTTGGACATGTGAGATATGGATTTGCAAATATGGGGAACAGGAAGTAAAGTGTGATCAGGAAAATCATCACATTTTATTTCCTTTTTTATCTTGCGGTTTTAACCCGTTAATTATGCATGATATCTCATATGGGAGGGTAAGAGCGAATGAATATGAACGAACGAATTGCAGCGTGGAATGAGGAAGCACAGCAGTGCGCTTGTGGTCATCAACACCGAGTGGTAGATATGCTTATTCATCTGGAAGCCGGGGCCATTCAGAGGTTACCTGGTTATTTGTCTGAACAAGGGTACCGCCATGTGACGGTTGTTTATGATCGACATACGTTTCGTGCTGCCGGATCTGATGTGCTGAACAGTGTTCGGGAATCGGGAATGCGTGTGGATGAGATCGCTCTGCAGGAGAATCGTACGGGTGATGTTATTGCGGATGAAGCAGCTATTGTGCAGGTCATGTTGGGTGTGAAATTGGAAAGCCAGGCTGTCATTGCGGTGGGCTCAGGTACCATTCATGATCTGGTGCGATTTGTATGTTCCAAAATGAACAAGCCCTTTCTGTCGATACCGACAGCGGCTTCAGTGGATGGGTTTACCTCTGCAGGTGCGCCCTTAATTGTAAGCGGCATCAAACAGACATTTCAGGCTGTTCCGCCCGAGGCCATCTTTGCGGATATGAATATCCTGGAGCAAGCTCCCCAAGAGATGACGGCTGCTGGATTCGGAGATATGCTTGGTAAATATACTTCACTTGCAGACTGGATTGTTTCTCGTGATCTGGGAGGAGAACCGTTCTGTCCGGTCGCTTATCGGATGACAGAAGAAGCGCTGAATTCCTGCATAGATCATGTACAAGCTATTGCGGAGGGGCGAGCAGAGGGAGTAGCTGCATTAATGGATGCATTAATCGTTTCTGGCATCTCCATGCTGATCATTGACCATTCCCGTCCGGCATCCGGAGGTGAGCATCATCTGTCCCACATCATGGAGATGGATCTGATGCAAGCGGGAGAAAGGCCGGTTCTGCATGGCGCCAAAGTTGGTGTAGCTTGTGCATTGCTTACGGTGAAATATAAAGAACTCGCACAGACATCGGATGAACCAGTATTTGCGATATATAACCAATTACCGGAGGCTGCTCAGCTCATCGCATGGTTGGAGCAAGCAGGTGGACCTGTGAATACTGAACAACTTGGTGTAACCCCGGAGATGGTGGAACATGCGTTTACCACAGCGCATACGCTTCGTCCTCGATATACCGGATTGAAATATATCAATGAAGTGTTAAAAACGAGGTAAGGGTGACTTTTAAGGAAGTTTGGTCTCCAAGATTACGTAAACGTAGCTTCTGGAGCGCTATATTGGCTTTGGTTGGCATTAGAAGGCAGAGAAGGGGGATTGCCTAACATTGTTGACGGAAGAGCCAGGAGGCTGCTTCAAGGTCGGGAGAGAAGAGGGTTATGTTTCATTTTAAAAAGGCTCTGGCCTCCTAGAAGGAGATCAGAGCCTTTTGGCTGTTCGCTTATTTAGTTGTTGCGACGATCTTTCAAGATGACATCTGCGAACAAAATAGTTTTCGGGATGCGGAAAAATTGTTCCGCTTGTTCTTGAAACGCAGCGGAAGGCAGTGTTCCCTGATGCAGCCATTTGCGGAAAGTGCCGGGATGAACCCCGATCCAGTGGCTGACATCTGTCACCGACAAATCATGGACCATACACAAGCCTGTCAAAATACGGTTACTAACCGGAGAACGGGTCACCGTACGCTTCATGAAGCGAGATGACTCGGGTTGACATATGACAGGGCTATTACGCACAACTTCCTCATTAAAGAGAATGTGGCGGGGATAGCCGAGTAATTGGCATGTCTTGTCCAAATTGGTACTGCCGGGTATCCGTCCTTCATATACCCACGCACTGACACTGCGTGAAGAGATGGAAAGGTCTTCGGCGAGCTGCGACAATTTGATATCATTGGCCATCAGCACGGCAAGAAGAACACGATTACGGATTTGACAGCGTGTCGGTTTTCGGAATCGTTTAACACGGACGCCTTTTCCCAAGTATTTACGGTTGATCAGAGACCACGCCTGGATGGAATGTTGTTCTGGTTGATTAGGCATATTTCCTCCGATTTTTTTTAACCAAATACTACAATAAACAACGGGGTACTTTCAAGTGCCGGGTTTACCTGTTTCAAATGCGTCAATGCGTCAATTCGTGATAAAGAGGGAACTACGAACTAGACCATACGCAATTCACATCCTAGTATATTCCTAGATTACAATGTTTCACTAAAAATGAAGGGACAAAATGAGCAGGATTAAAGATAATATAGTTCTAATTACTTATTATTAGGTCTGAAGAACTTTTATCTATTTTTTGTTGATATGATGCGGTTTATTTCCCTGAATTCCCCAAAAATTATTGAATGTGCTTCAACGCATCCGGTAGAAGGTGTGCACAAATCTGAAAGATAAATCCGCAAGTTCAGCATGACAGGTGACCTGTCAAATCTCTTACTTTTACATATATTGTAGGGTACTCAAGTAAAGGGAGAGGTGAGGAACGTGAATCTGTCTGTGAATACCTTTGCTGCCATCTCGGGAGCGATAGTTACGTTTGCTTTTGGTGGATGGGATCAATTGCTGAGCCTGCTCGCGGTCGCGATGGCTGTGGATTATGTCACAGGTTTGGCAGCTGCGGTGAGAAGTGGTACGGGGTTGAATAGCAACATTGGTTTCTGGGGGCTTGCTCGCAAAGGGCTCATGCTGACCGTTGTCTTGCTTGCTCACCGAATTGACCTGATCATGGGAACCGATATTATCAAGGGAGGAGCTATTTATTTCTACCTCGTCAATGAACTGATCTCGATAACTGAAAACTATGCGAGAATCGGCCTTCCATTGCCCGGAAAGCTCAGACAGGCTATAGCAGTGTTGAAGAAACAGGAAGATCAGGAGTATTTGCCGGATCGGGAATGGTCAATTCCACAAAGCGAGGATAGTCTCCAACAGCAGGCTGAAACAGGACAAACTTCGCAGGATGAATCCGCGAAACAGGTAGAAGATGGTTCCCGAGAAAAATCCGAACCAAAAAGAGATGGTTCGGGTTAGTTTTTCTTTTCAAGAGAACGTTTCCAAGTATCCTTTCGTAATAGAGAACGTTATGATATATTTTGGATACATGAAAAATCATTCATTTCTACTATTATTATATTAAACGAGGTGCTTGCTCAGATGATTAAACATATTGTCCTGTTCAAAATGAAAGATCGCTCAACAGAAAGTATTGAAGCTGCTGCCCAGGTACTCCGTAATCTGGAGGGTAAGATTGATGTTCTGGTTTCACTTGAAATCGGGATTGATGTGCTTCGCTCGGAGAGATCGTTCGACATTTCACTCACGGCGGAGTTTGCGTCACTGGAGGATCTTCAGGCGTATCAGGTACATCCGCTTCATCAGGAAGTTATCAAGTACATGAATGAAGTCAGAGAACAGTCGATTGCAGTGGACTACGAGATCTGATCTGTTATTCAAACTACGTTGAGATAAAGGGGACTCTGCATGAGCGATTTAAGAGACGTTATGGAATTTCTATATATTTTTGTTGTGTTTCTAATCGCTTGTCCTGTGATGATATTCTGGCTTAAGCGAAGAGGGAAACGGAACCGATAACTCACTGAACGGGAAGTGAACGAATGTATTATGTGAACAGAGAACAGATTGCCCGCCGGCTTGCTGCTGTACCGGAAGTAGCCGAAGGGCTTCGCCGCGCAGCACAGGCTTGGGATGGCAGTCTCATGCTGGGGATGGTTCAGGAGCGGTGTCTTCATCTGGCGATCGAGATTGTTACCGATGTGGGAAGTTATCTGATTGACGGCTTCATCATGAGAGATGCGAGCAGCTATGATGATATTATTCAGATTAATTATGAAGAAAAGGTTTTTGACAATTCGACCTATGAGATCTTGCGTCAGCTTGTGACGTTACGCAAACCACTGGTGCAGGATTATTACAGTTGGGAGCGATCTGAGCTCCATCCGCTTAGCATAGAGTTGCCGAACATACTTGAACATTTTACTACACAGGTTAGCGCATACGTGGAAACAGAACTTGGTCCTTTCAATGCGGCACAAGCCGAGGGACAGCGTAAGGAATGAGGGAAATCGCATGACAAATGAATCAAAAGAATTCAATGAAGTAAATACTGAAAGTAAAGAACCGAATGAAACGCCTTCCGGATTCCATCCGGTGTATATGGTTGAGCTCCTGTTCCGGGAACGTCCGGAGGTAGATCGCCTGCGATTGCAGGAAGCGATGATTCGTCATACAGGACAAGTTCGACTGGATGTGAAACAAGGAACTGGAGAGCAAGAGCATGAGATGTTAGTCTTCTACCATCTGGACCATAAGGTATCTTTTCAGGAAGGGGCTATCCCTGCTCAGACCTGTATGCTTCCAGTGAATGAAATCGCAGATCGTGCACGCTTTGGCGGAGCTGTGCAACAAGCATGGCATTGGCCGGAAGTGGGACAAGTTGTCAAAGCTTCGCGTTATTCCATCCGGATACATGATATGTTCACGGCTGCCATGCCTCGTAAACAGCGTTTGGAGCTGTTCCAGAAAACTGTACTGGCAATTATGGAGAGTTTGACCTGTGATGCGCTGTATTGGTATGGCAGTGATAAGCTGGTTGAACCGGAAGCTTATACGCAAGCTCAGGAACGTGAGGAACATCTGTATGCAGCTATGAACGTTCGGATGTATCAGGCTGGAGGTACGGAGGAACAGCGCGGGTTGGTCATGGATACCGTAGGATTGTCTGCGCTGGGTGTACCTGATGTACAGTGTCACTTCGTTGGTCTTGATCCAGATACGGTGGCACAGACCTTACTGGGTGCAGCGTATTACATATTTGATCAGGGAGATGTCCTGCAAGATGGACAGACGCTGGGTTCTTCAGGTGGACGTCGCTGGCGTTGTGAACATCAGGCGGCATTAATTGCACCAGGACGATATGTCATTGATTTGGACCCGGGTGATGAGCATGCGGCGGCTGATCTCGAGCCGGCTCGTCAGAATTGAGTTTAAATCCAAGACATTCTGCAGCCATTCAAAAAGGGCGTTCGGATTATTTTTAACATCTGGAGTGTCAAGTCAAGCCTGTGCTGCTTATAATGCATCAACAGAGTAGGCATTCGCCCGGATGGCTGAGCGACAGATCGTTGCTTCTGATCCGGTACTTAAACCATAGTAAAGGGAGAGATGTGACGTGAAGGATTCTAACAAAAGTTTGTTGTGGGGAGCTCTTATTGGCTCCGTGGTAGGTTCTGTAACAGCGTTATTGCTGGCGCCGAAATCGGGTCGTGAACTTCGTCAGGATATTACAGAAGGTGCTCGTCAGGTATCGGAGAAAGGTCAGGAACTGGCTGGAATCGTGGGGGAACAAAGTTCACAGATCGTATCCAAGGTTAAAGAGACCGCAGATGTCGTGATTCAGGATATTCAATCCTGGCGAAATTGCGGCGAAGGAAAAGAAATTCGTATATCGGCAGCCATTGTAGATACCGCCGATATCGATAAAACAGTTGATGAATCCGGCAATGACATCGTAGCGAAGCTTCCTGCGGATGAGTCCAAGGACGACAACTAAGCAAGCTTGAGATAAGCAGGCTTTCCTCTATTTAGAGGAGAGCCTGCTTTGTTGCGTGTCCACACATAGAAGACGTGGCGCGGATTTAATTTGAACGCCGCGATGAAATCGGGTAAGATGTAGGTACCTTTTTGCCGGAATGTTCATACGGTAGGAAGAAAGCTTTGGAAAACAAATGTTTTGAGAACCAATTCAATGAAGAAGGAAGCGGTGTGTTCGTGCAGCAAGCAATCGCTATATTAGACTCCGGTGTGGGGGGATTGACCGTCGCCAAGGAAGTGATGCGTCAGCTCCCGCGGGAAAAGATCATTTATTTTGGGGATACTGCCCGGACACCGTACGGACCCCGTTCGTCCGAACAAGTAAAACAATTTACGGAACAAATCGTTGATTTCTTGATCCAGTTCGATCCGAAGGTTATCGTTATCGCCTGTAACACAGCAACAGCGGCCGCGTTGGAGTATATCCGTTCCAAGGTGAATATGCCCGTCATTGGTGTTATACATCCGGGTGCGCGGGCAGCAATCACAGCGACACGTACAGGACGTATTGGTGTGATTGGTACCACGGGTACCATAGGTAGTGGGGCTTATACATCGGCACTTAAACAGTTGTCCCCCTATATTGATGTGGTAAGTCAGGCTTGTCCGGCGCTGGTGCCGTTGGTGGAACAAGGTGAATTTCGTTCCGAGCATACGACACATACGGTGGAGCAATCATTAGGCGAGATCAAACAGCAGCCAATAGATTGTCTTATTCTGGGTTGTACGCATTATCCCTTTCTCATGGACACCATTCAGGAAGTTATGGGACAGGAAGTGAAGTTAATCAGTTCGGCAGATGAAACGGCACGTGAAATCAGTACGATTTTATATGATAAACGAAAGCTGGCCAGTGGGGATGAGACTCCGGTGCATCAGTTTTTCTGCACTGGCGACCCTCGCATGTTCCAGAATATCACCCGTCGCTGGTTGGGAGAGCAGATCTCCAAGACTCCTGTTGTCTGGCAGGTTACGCAATTATCATAGTTATACTCAAAATATGCATGAATCAGACTTTTAATTAATGTATTTGTTAATGAATGATCCCGGAACTGTGAAGTTTCGGGATTTTTTGTCATGATTATGCATCAACAGGTGATGAACATGATTCATGTCACATGACGGACAACCCGGCCTGCATACATATGTTACATAGACGAATTTGGTGAGAACCGGACAGGAGACCTGTCTTTTCCTGTGGAAAGGAGAGCAACATGGAACTGCAATGGATTATCGTACAGCGGGGAGATACACTGCCGCGAATTGCGTCAGCATACCATATGACGAGGGAGTTACTTGCTGCACTGAACCCGGAAGCGGCCGCCCAGCCTTACTTGCTGGCAGGTCAGATGCTGCGTGTTGTGCCCGGGACAGGTCGCAGATACGCTGTACCGCCTGGAGAACGTGTCGGGGAGATTGCAGGGAGATTTGGTCTGGAGGAAGAAGCGTTGCGTCAGGCCAATCCCGAAATCACCAATATTACCGACTGGGTTGGTCGCTGTATTCATATTCCGGCTTCGAATGGAAAAACTATTGTAAAGATTCAGGGAGAGTATGGTTATCGAGAATTAATCAAGGA
This sequence comes from Paenibacillus sp. FSL R5-0519, assembly GCF_037974275.1. NCBI lineage: Bacteria > Bacillati > Bacillota > Bacilli > Caryophanales > Paenibacillaceae > Paenibacillus > Paenibacillus sp. FSL R5-0519. Next base: position 4,425,631 of record NZ_CP150234.1, on the reverse strand, counting down.
TATAGATAAGCTGGCGAAACGATACCCGTTTATCGAAATGGGGTCCATTGGAACAAGTGTCATGGGGAAGTCGCTGCCTTATTTACGAATTGGGCAAGGGCCGAGACATATCCATGTTAACGCTTCTGTTCATGCTAATGAGTGGCTGACATCAGCAGTTCTGATGAAGTTTATCGAAGAGTATGCCGAGGCGTACAGTACACAGGGGACATGGCATCAATACCAGACGGAACGCTGGATGCAAGAGACGACACTCTGGGCAGTGCCAATGGTTAATCCGGACGGGGTCGAATTGGTTCAGGAAGGTGTAGTCAATCACCACCCACATGCACAGCAGTTGTTAGCCTGGAATGCCGGCAGATCAAATTTCACCCATTGGAAGGCCAACATCAGAGGTGTGGATCTGAATGATCAATTTCCCGCCCATTGGGATGAAGAGGCAGCGAGAAGAGGTGTTACTTCACCTGGGCCTAGGGATTATGCAGGGACAGCGCCATTGACCGAACCGGAGGCACAGGCGCTTGCCCAGTGGACGCAGCAACACACATTCGATGCGGTTGTATCCCTGCATAGTCAGGGACAGGAGATCTATTGGAACTACCGTGATCTGGAACCCAGAGAGAGTGCTCCGCTGTCGCGTAGACTCGCCAAAGCTTCGGGTTACAAAGCGGTGAAGCTCGGTGGCAGTGATGCCGGATACAAAGACTGGTTTATTCAAGCTTTTGGTAAGCCGGGCTTCACGGTGGAAGTTGGGTTGGGTGTTAATCCGCTTCCCGTTGAACAGTTTGACGATATCTGTATCGAAGTGGGAATGTTGCTGGCTGAACTGTTATCTAATGGACAGTGAGGCAAGACCCTGAATGATGATGGTGTGAAACTTAACGGTAGATCATTCGTATAACAGGAACGGACGCTATGAGCGACGTTCCGTTTTTATTATTTTTTTTATTGTGGCTTATTATGACATACGTTCTGGATGGTTTTCGAACGGGTAATTATGGATGTGCCGTTTGGCGATATATATTATTATACGGAGGGATTCGCATGAAGTGGAGAAGACTGCTGTCATTCAAACGATGGACACAAGTTTTCAAAAGGCTCCCCCGGCTGCTCCGGGCTCCGCAGATTCCTTTGGGAGAAAAGCTGTTATTTATTATTCCGGCCCTGTTGTACTGGGTGCTTCCTGACGTAATGCCGTTTATGCCCATCGATGATATCGGGGTTACTTTGATTCTGATGAATTGGTTTGTGAGCCGGGCAGAACGTAAATATCCTGTGCTTCAGGAGGGTGCACCTTCTTAATATGCAGCTCATGAATCATTTTAACATTGAATTCGCATCAATGTTATTGCGAAGAGCGGTAACTTTCTTTACAATAGATGCTGTAGTTTAAGAATGCTGAAATTGTTGAAACCTGCAATTACAATATAGGAGATGAAGAGAATGAACTGCAAAATTACGCGTAATGCTGCTAAAGTACTGAAGCTTGAATTGGACAAGCCGGAGAACGAAGGAAAAAAACTGCGCGTTGTCATCACACATGCACATGGTGACCATGCTCACTACGGGCTTGATCTCGACACACCAAAAGAAAATGATACAGTTGTATCTACCGATAAAGAGATTGATGTTATTCTTGCGAATGACCAGCCTCTGTTGAACGGTGTTAAAATCGACTATCTCTACTTCCCTGAAGAGGGATTCGTTATTACGAATCCGTCCCAAGGCAATCACGGCGACCACTAAGGGCGCGAAGAAGGGGAACTCATGGCTAACGATATCCGCGTATGCGAAAAGTGTAATCATGTCAGGCTGAAATCGATTGTGCCCAAGTTGCAAAAAATGGCTCCAGACACGGAGATCAAGATTGGGTGCAAATCCTATTGCGGTCCTTGTGCGAAACGTGCGTTTGTTTTTATCAATGGTCGGTATATCAGTGCGCCGACTGAAGAAGAAGTGCTCGTCAAAGTTGCAAAGTTCGTCAAGTAATAGGATGTGATATAACAAGGTGAGTGAATGAAAAGTTCACACATCAGAAAGGAGGGGCTACCAGCCTCTCCTTTTTTGCGTTTGGGTAGTAGTGAACAAAAGTTGTGTTAGAATACAGTGTCCTTAATCATTTCATAAATTTTGAAGGTATCTTCTCTAATTTCAATAGCAATGACCGTATTATCCTTTTTCAGAAAATGTACATGTCCCATTCGTTCTTCCTCCAATTCGTCCCAGCCTGTATCCGCTAATTTCTGAAAATAATCCAGTGGCGGGTATAGTCCTTGCTCTCCTCCAATATGTTTCAATTCATACATCACGCCTTCTTTAATGTTTCGATTGCCTGAATCAGTTATGATTCTAATGAGCTTCGCATTGCTTGGAACCGGGATATCGGGGTTAATGGATGATTCTGTATATCCTTCTATCTCGTATGCTGCTGGAGCACAGCCTTGTACGCAAATGAGCAGAGGTAACATGCAGAGTGTCAGTACTATTCTCTTCAAATGAATTCCTCCCGATTCAGCATGATTACCTAATAAACGTAGTGGAATCGATTAAAGTTACGATAAAAATACAAAAGAAGAATAAGGAAGGCGTGTGTTATCCATCCTAAAGGGGTAACAGGAACATGATAATCCCAAGGAGGAATACTCATGCCGAAGCGTTATGATTCCAGTTTGCAAGCCGATACCACCGTATCTCAGGCGCAAAATGCGGTGAACAAGCTTCATTATGCTGTATCTCAGGCCCTGTCACACCCGACAGCACAAACCATAGTACAGGCGGAACGTCGTCTGGCACATACGGAGCAGGCAATGCGTCAAGCAGAGCTTTCGCTCGGAGGACAAGGCGTTGAGTTAGCAGAAGAGATGTTCATCGAGGAGAAGAGAAGATTGAATTCAATCCAGAGTCAGCACGGTCAAGGGAATTTATAACGTTCCTGTCACATCAGAACCCGCAGGGCAGCAATGCTTTGCGGGTTTGTTATATCTTTTGCAACGACTCTAGATCCTTGGGTTTACTCCGACAGTATGTTGAATAGTCGCTTAAAATTCTGTGAGAAGGTTAATAGAACGAGAGCAGGCAAAATTCCATACGGGAGGTACAGAATGACAAAACATATTACGGATTGTACGATTCTGAACAACGGAGTAACGATGCCATGGCTAGGATTTGGAACATATAAAGCAAAAGGTAAGGAAGTGCAACAGGCGGTTGAGACCGCTTTAGAAGTTGGATATCGGAGCATTGATACCGCGTCCATCTATGGCGATGAAGAAGAAGTGGGACAAGCTATTGCAAGCAGTGGTGTTGCCCGTAACGAACTGTTTGTGACGACCAAGCTCTGGAACGAGGATCAGGGATTTGATTCAACGTTGAGAGCATTTGAAGCGAGTCAGAAGGCACTTGGACTGAATGTGATTGATCTTTACTTAATTCACTGGCCTGGCAGAGACCAGTATAAGGAGACGTGGAGAGCGTTCGAACGTCTATATAGCGAAGGAAGCATTCGTGCGATTGGTGTGAGTAATTTCCAAGTACATCATTTGAAAGATATCATAGATGAAGGCTGCACGGTGCCAGCAGTGAATCAGGTGGAGTTGCATCCGGGGTTGATCCAGCAGGAACTTCAGGATTTCTGCGGGGCGCAGGGAATTCAGTTGGAGGCTTGGAGTCCGATCATGAAAGGCAAGCTGAATCAAGAGTCCACCCTCAAAGCACTGGCCCAGAAATATGGGAAAACGCCAGCACAGATCATTCTGCGCTGGGACATTCAGAATCAGATTGTGACGATTCCGAAGTCAGTTACCCCGGAACGTATTCGTGAGAATGCGGACATCTTTGACTTTGAATTGACACCCGATGAGTTGAAACAGATTGATGCGCTGGACTCGGATAAGCGGACGGGTCCACATCCGGATCAACTGTTTTGGGATTGAGTAGGTAGTCGCTAATTGAATATAATTGTTTGATGATAAGTTAGTGGAGGTTCCGGTTACGGAATCATTCTTTCGATCGCTGTTGTCTCCAAATTTTTTTGATTCCTCGTTTCAGAGGATAAAATTTGAAGACAAAGGCGAACGCTTCGCTTCTTCAGAATCGATTCCGTCCCCCCACAGTAACTGTTCATCAAACACAAGTATATACAATGAGCTTGAGTGGTGTGTAGCATATAAAAAAAGCAGCAGGATCAGGGGATACTCCCTGATCCTGCTGCTTTTGTGTTATTTATTCGAATCGGATGGTGGAACTGCGCAGCCGTCATCTGTGCAGACGCCGTTGCCGTCTGTTTCTGCTGTGTTGGATTCAACCATGGTGAATGGGGAACGCTCGTCCCATGCTTTCTGAATGGCATCCAGGAACACCTCGTCCGGCTGAGCGCCTGACACGGCGAACTTGCGGTCAAATACGAAGAACGGTACGCCGCGGATGCCCAGTTGCTCGCCTTCCGCTTGGTCAGCACGGACATTGTCGGTGAATTGATCACCGGACAGCACTGCCGTAGCTGCATCTCGATCCAAGCCAACTTCCTCTGCCAACTGAGCCAACACTTCAGGGTCGCCAGAGTGTTTACCTTCAATAAACACAGCTTGGAATATGCGCTCACTCAGTTCAAGCGCTTTGCCTTGTGTATCCGCCCAGTGTGTCAACCGGTGTGCGGAGAAGGAGTTCGTAGGGATCATGGCATCAATATTGTATTCCAGTCCTGCCGTGCGAGCATTGGCATTCATTTGAGCATTCATGCCTTTGGCCTGTTCCACGCTAATGTTATATTTGGATGCCAGATATTCCGTATTGGTTTTGCCTGGGTTCAATGCAGCATTTGGATCAAGCTCGAAGCTTTTGAATTGCAGCTTCACTTCATCACGATGTGGAAACTGTTGCAATACATTCTCCAGGCGGCGTTTGCCGATATAACAGAATGGGCACAGGAAATCTGACCATATCTCAATATTCATGATGTTAAAACCTCCATTATCCTTTTAGTTGAAACTAATATAGTTACAATTATAAAGCCACTTTCTATAATTCGCAAGAAGATTACGATTTATCCCGAAATGCCTTGGTCCAATGATAAGGCTGGATCTCATCCAGTCTCTTGAAGATCAGTTGACCTTCAGGGTCGTATACAGCAGTTTTAACTTCTTCACCCCAATAAAACAATCGTTCCTGACAGACGCCGCAAGGTGTGAGGACCTTGAATTCTGAATGCTCGTCATTACGAGCGATACAGAGGGAGTGGGTGACGCGTTCGTTCAATTTGTGGGCCTCCAGATAAGCTCCTGTTTCCATACACAGATGCGTGGCATCGTTGATGACCTCCGGAGCTACACTAATTAGCAGGGAACCTGCTTCGGTATAGACAGCGCCCGCACCGCCCCATCCCTGAGGATAACGTTGCTTCACAAAGTTGGCAGCTGCATCGAATAATTGCTGTTCAATATGGAGTGGTTCAGTATGTGATGTCATGTAATTAAAATTCCCCTTTTTGCAATCCAATTCACTTCATTTTGTGTATTTGTTTAGCTGAGCTTGTCATTACGATAAGGCTTATTGCGATGTTACTGCTGAACTGTCTTCCTCTCGAAAGCGCTGAATTAAATCGTAGGTAATTACGGTATCAGAGACATGCAATCGCTTGACTGCTTCATCATGAGCGGGACGGCAAGCGTTAATATCTGTTTTGTCACGTGTGGACAGGTCATAACAAGCGCCGTTCTCGTAGATATAATCATCCGATGGAATATAGAATACAGAACCATCCGAGACTGCGCCATTACGCAGCACAACCGTACGTGCAGACCCGTCATATACGTCGTTACCCATATGATAATAGGACTGGTCAGGCACGCCGAGCAGATGCAGCACGGATGGCGTGATGTCCAGTTGTCCCGAAGGTTCGTCGATGGTTCCGGCAGCTGCTCCATCCGGTAAATGCACCAGCAGGGGAACCTCGTTCATGATCTGTGCCATATCCAGGTCGTTCAACGAGCGTCCGAGAAACTGCTCGTATTGCGATTGTTCTTTGATTGAGTTGTCATGGTCCCCGTAAAACATAAAAATGGTATTTTCCCATAGTCCTCGACTTTTCAGATCCTCCACCATCTTGCCCAGTGCCGAATCCACGTAATGTACGGATTGCAGATAATCACCAAACATGGTTCCCTGAAACTCGCCTACATCCAGTTGTTGTTTCTCTTTCGGCAATGCATACGGATGGTGACTGCTGAGTGTAATGAGGAACGAATAGAACGGTTCGGTAACCTCACTGCTCATTTTCTCAACGGATTGACGGAAAAAGGATTCATCAGACAGGGACCAGCCAAGCGGGTCATCCTGTGCAAAATCATTTTTACTATAAAACTTGTCATACTTCATGTTCTGATACATTGTATACCGATTCCAGAAGCCGCTCTCATAAGCGTGAAATACGTTGGTGCTATACCCGTTATCCTTCAGAATGGAAGGGAGGGAGTCATACGTATGGTCTGCATACCGTACAAAGGCTGAACCGACCGGAAGTGGATGTAGGGAAATATTTGCCCCAAAATCGGCATCTGATGTTCTGCCCTGACCGGTCTGGTGGTAAAAGTGACTGTAATACTGACTTTCTTTCATCAGTTCATTAAAATGGGGCGTGATCTCCTGACCGCCAATGCTCTGGCCAATCATGAAGTTCATAAAAGCCTCACCCTGTACAATGATGACGTTGCTGTCTTTATATTTGCCGAACAAAGCATCATTTTGCGGAGCGTTTTGCTGCCTTTCAGTGAAGAACGCCTTCGCCTGTTCAACATCAGCGGGTTCAGCCTCTGGCCCGGAACCGATGTGGTCTTTGGTATAGTTGTAAAGATCATAACCGTGAAAAGCGAGAAGTCCGGTCACATTGTACATGGATACATTCCACCAGTTGTTATCGAACAGGCCCTTGGCCCATGTTTTGCTGTAAAAATAAATCGGGCCAACGGCGAGTCCCAGCCCTAGCACAAGGGCAATGCTGCCAGCAGTGAGTCGGCGGCGCATCTGCCCCTTGCGATCGTTGAACGAATAACTTCCAAAACCTTGAACCGATGCACTGGAGTGCTTTGAACGGTAATGTCTGCTGAAAAGAACAATCGCTGCGAAAGGTATGACGACAAGCCAATCGGCAAAAAACCAGAAATCACTTGGGAAGATCAATGTAGCGATGCTGTCCCCCAATGCGTCAACCTGTCTGGCTTGCAACAATACCGGGATGGTCAAGAAATCCTGGAAATAGCGATAATACACCATATCGGCGTAGATGAGTGCGGTAAGCAGCAGGTTAAGCACGACCAAAGATACGATCATGCCTCTGCGAGGCAGCCACCAGGTCCAGAAGGACAGGAGGAGCAATGATCCAATGGCAATAACTTTATCCAGCAGTCCCATCGTAATGTTATAGGCGTGCAGATTGTGATGAAGCCACATGAGTTTGAGCAGCATGAACACAAGAAAAATAAGATATAACGTTAGTGGATGATTCAGAAGCCCGCGTGGCATGGAGCTGCGCGTAGGCCGAGTGACAACCATAATCTATGTCCCCTTTGTTTTTGTTGTTTTGTAATCGGAATGTAAAATAGGGCTCCATCCATTATAGCGTGACCTCATGGGTTTTCAACTACGCCTCTGGTAGAATCCATTCCTGGTCGATTAAAGGTGGATGAAGGAGAATTCAGATGACCAGGAAAGCGCACAAAAAAGCGCCCCGGCCATGAGTGGCTAGAGCACTTTATAGTTGGAACAATTATGAAGATTGTGGTGTTTTATTTCTTGGAGGTAGTGGGCCCAAGTACTGATAGTACTGGGTTTCGATTCGTCCGTTGAACAACTTGCGACGCTTGTCTGCCTTATGACCGAAATATTCTTCAAAGGCTTTGGTTGACGTAATTGCAAAGAAGGACCATGTTGGCATGTCGAGATAACTGCGCCCTAAAGAGCGGAGTAACTTCTGAACTTCTTTTTCTTCACTTAAACGTTCACCATATGGAGGGTTGGTGATGATAACACCATATTCGCCTTGTGGTCTTGCGCGATGAGCGGGCAGAACACTGACTTCAATGTCTTTGGCGAAACCTGCGCTTTTGATAGCAGCCTGAGCTACTTCAATCGCTTCCGGATCGATGTCACTACCTGAAATCTGTAACGGGACATCGTCTCGCACAGCATCGAATGCTTCTTCGCGCGCCTGTTCCCACAATTCTTCAGGAATGACAGCCCAGTCCTCAGAGTTGAAGGTCCGACGGAGTCCTGGTGCAATGTTCCAGCCAATCATGGCGGCTTCGATCAGCATTGTGCCTGATCCGCAGCATGGATCATAGAAGGGACGGGATACATTCCAGCGACTGAGCTGAATCAGAGCTGCTGCAAGTGTTTCTTTGAGTGGCGCTTCGGTGACGAGTTTACGATAACCCCGTTTGTGCAAGCCTGGTCCGGTCGTATCCAATGTAAGCAAGGCGCGATCATTCAGCAAAATAACTTCAATCACATAACGAGACCCATCTTCGGGGAACCACTCTGTATCATAGGTCAACTTCAGTTTCTCTACGATTGCTTTCTTCACAATCCCTTGTGATGCAGGCACACTGCTAAGTTGGGATTTTTGAGAGCGACCTTCTACAGGGAATTCGCCGTCGGCTGGAATCCACTCTTCCCAAGGGAGTGCTTTGGTGCCTTCAAACAATTCGTCAAATGTCGTGGCAGGGAATTCACCCATTTTCACCAATACGCGGTCCGAACTTCTCAGCCACAGATTACAACGGCAAATATCAATATAATCTCCTGTGAAGAAAACCCGGCCGTTGTCGATCGTAACATCTTCATACCCCAGTTGCTTCAGTTCCCGGGCGACAACGGCCTCGAGTCCCATCGCCGAGGTTGCAATCAATTGCAATTGAGCCATGTGATTCATTTCAACTCCATTTCAAGCTGGAGAAGGAACTTCCTTCTCTCTGCTGTATAGTGACGGTACGGCCTTGCCGCTTTCCGTGAAAAAACTTACAATGAGAAATGCGGTGAACGTATGCATTCCTCTTTCGAGGTCATGTGTCAGTCAACCGCCTGTGTTGATAACAAACATTTATTATAGAACATTGGCATCCATATGGAAAGCAGTCCAAGTGTCCAAGGAGGATTTAGTGGTGAATCTGACCCCTGATGAATATGTGAATCAATTATTTCAAGAAGACGAACTTTTACTGAAAGTGAAAGAGGCCATCCGTTCGAACGGCATGCCCGAAGTTTCCGTTGCTGCGGCGTATGGACGTCTGCTCACGTTTCTAGCCAAGACATCCAAAGCGGAAGCTGCGCTCGAAATCGGTGTGCTGGGCGGTTACAGCGGGATCTGCATTGCACGCGGATTGCGTGAGAGTGGAACCCTGACTTCGCTGGAACTGAAAGAGGATTATGCGGCAATGGCGCGTGGTCATCTGGAAGAAGGCGGTTTTGGCGAAAAGGTGGAATATCGCATTGGCCCGGCGGCAGACAGCCTGGAGCAATTGGAGCAGGAAGGTCGCACATTCGATTTCTTCTTTATTGACGCAGATAAAGAGAATTATCCGGTATATCTTGATTATGCCATTAAGCTGGCCCGGCCAGGTGCTGTCATTGTAGGTGATAATTGTTTCCTGCGTGGTCGTACGCTGAATCCGGACAAGCAGGGTCCAGCAGTGCTTGCTGTTCGTCGCTTCAATGAACAGATGGCAAGTGATCCGCGTCTGGTGACGACGATGTTGCCCGATTACGATGGGCTGGTACTTGCTTGGGTGAAGTAAAGTGGATATTTCCTAAAGATAAAACTCCGATGGAACACGATCTCACGCTTGTATGTTGTGAGGGGGATCGTGATCGGAGTTTTTTAGCCGTTTTTAATATTGGCCGTGTATATTCTGCTCATTGCAATTCTGGTTTTCTTGATTTTTTTTGAGTATACACAAAGAAGAGACGACACACCTTGAATCACAGGGAGTATCGTCTCTTTCTTTGTATTTACAGATATTGTTGTAGTAATTCTTTCTTATACTTCAGGTGTTCCGTACGTTTCGAACCATTTTTTGATGGTGTCAAAATCATCACTGAAGGACAAGCCCAGCATCAATAATACACGAGCTTGTTGTGGACTCAGGTTGTCGCCTGCAATAATGCCTTTGCCGCCGCCGTATACACTTCCCGAACCCGTCCGAGTGGTGGTCACGAAAATGACACCTTCTTCGATGGCTTTGGTACGCGCTTGTCCCATCGCTCTGGAGATGCCCCCGGCTCCGGTACCGGAAGTCACGATTCCTTTGGCGCCGCTATTCACGAAACCTTCGATCGCTCCGCCTCCAGCTTCTTGATACGAGATCGCAATTTCAACCTTGGCGAGATCTGCCTTTGTGATTTTACTTAGATCAAATACGGGCTTCGCTGTGCCTTCAGGTTTCAACGCACGTGCAGGAGCACGGTAGATTCGAATGTTTTCTTCATCAATATATCCTACAGCGCCGAGCATTGGGGTTTCAAACGTATCTGTCCGATAATCATTGGTCTTGGTTACACCACGAGCAAGCTGGATTGTGTCATTCAACATGAGTACAGTGCCGAATGAAGTGGTACGACCACTGCCTGCAAGCTTGATGGCGTTGTACAGATTGGCTTGAGCGTCAGAACCGATGACAGTCCATGGACGCATGGAGCCTGTGATCACGACCGGTTTGTCACTCTGAACCGTCATATCAAGGAAATAGGCGATTTCCTCCATGGTGTCTGTACCTGTAGTAACGACAACACTGTCATACATTGCAAGAGCTTTATCTACTGTCTGCGACAAGTCATAGAGGTCGGCCATACTATAGGAACCCGAACCTGAGTTTCCAAATTGGAGTGTGCTAACATCAGCAATCTTCTGTTTATCCGGTAAGGCGTCTACCATCTCTCCAATGGGAAGTGTACCTGCCTTGTAATTCTGGAAGCTGGTGGCATCTTCGGATTGTCCGGCAATCGTTCCGCCCGTTCCGATTACCAGTACATTAGGAAGTGCAGATTGTTTGGAAGAGTCCGGTATTGCAGGGATGGATGTATTGCGAGCCGGCGTAGTGGTTGCTGTTTGAACAGCGCCTGTTGTGCCTTTCACCTCTACCGTAGCTGCGTGTGCAGCGTAGGTACCAATGGGTGACAACGAGATGGTTAGTGCTGTTAAAGCTGCGGTGCTCCATACGGCCCAGGGACGAAGATTGGATGTTTTACTCATGAATAGCACTCTCCTTCAAGTAAGTGTGATGTTAAGTTTGTTAAGAAGAATATGTATACCATTTCAAATCGATTGTATTTCATGTTAAGTAATATGACAATCATAGATACAGGCAGAGTAATCGGTTACATTCATAGATAATGAGAGTAAAATGATTGTTTATAAGCAATTATGAAAGATTATTCATTTTGGTTGAGAGAGGAAATAGCCGAGTTTAGTAGTTTTGAAGAAGTTAAACCCCTTTTTATGTTAATTAACATTACATAATGAGTCTTTTGTCCTGATAAAACGGAATATTGCGATAAAAGAATGTCGAATCGGGACGTATATCAGCAGTGGGTAACAGAAGGAGAGGGTGATAGCAGCACATATTAGGTAATGGGGCTCAATTACGGTCTAAAGATTGGTTTCGTTATAGAGTTATGTTTATAATAGGGATGATCAGCATATGTAAATAAATATATAATATTGATTGGAGGAGAAACGATGAAACAGGCACCGAGAAAGTATGCGAATTACATTCCGATTCGGGAACTGGAGACTTTGGAAGAGAGGTTATCTCCCTTCAAGGTGTATGCAGAACTTCGTGATAACACTCCAGTCCGATATGATGAGCATCGAGAATGTTGGGATGTTTTTGGTTATGAAGATGTGAAGTACGTATTGAAAAACCCGAAACTGTTCTCTTCTGCACGTGATCGTGCCAATACGAGCATGTTGACGACAGACCCTCCCAAACACAAACAGCTGCGTGATCTGGTGAACCAGGCGTTTACACCCAAGGCGATTGAAGCGTTGGCTCCGCGTATTCAGGAAATCACGAATGAGTTAATTGCACCGCACCTGTCAGAAGGATACATGGAACTTATTGATGACCTTGCAACACCATTACCCGTCATTGTGATTGCAGAATTAATCGGAGTCCCTGCGGCGGATCGTCAAAAGTTCAAAGACTGGTCTGATGTATTGGTGAAAGGTGCACGTGATGATAGTGAAGAGGCCTTTCAGGAGTTACTGGAGGAGAAGAAAAGAAATATGCAGGAGCTGCATATCTATTTTACTGGCATTATGGAAGAGCGTCGGTTGCAGCCAGAGGATGATCTGATCTCGTTATTGCTGGCTGCGGAGATTGAGGGTCAGAAGTTGACTGCAGATGAGGTGGTGGGCTTCTGCATCCTCTTGCTTGCGGCCGGTAATGAAACAACCACCAACCTGATTACCAATGCGGTACGTATCCTATCTGAACAACCTGAGCTACAGCAGGAATTGCGCCAACATCCTGAACGGATTACTTCTGCGATAGAAGAGACGCTGCGATATTATCCGCCAATTGTCGCGATTGGGCGGGTCGCCAAGGAAACTGTAGAGTTGAATGGTCAGACGATTCAAGCTGGAGAGCAGGTGATTTCCTGGGTTGGAGCTGCTAATCGGGACAGTGCCCAATTTGAACACCCGGAAGATTTCATCTCTGATCGCAAGCCGAACAGACATATGGGATTTGGTTTTGGCATTCATTTTTGTCTGGGTGCACCACTCGCTCGTTTGGAGGCAAAGGTCGTTCTTCATACATTGCTTCAGCACATGGAGCATATTCAGCTTGTGCCAGGAACAGCCCTGGAACCGATACAAAGTGCCTTTGTTTTTGGTGTGAAGCACTATCCAATACACTTCAATTGAATTAATAAATAGATAAAGAATGGCACATGAATGACAAAAGCCGCTCTCAGGCCAATTAGGCGCTGGAAGCGGCTTTTTCAATGGAACAGTAAGATGAACTAGTTAAGAAATAGATGGGTAATCAGGATTTCTGAATAGAAGCAGGTTTGTTATACAATTTGAATCTGACCCAAACCATATTAAGCAGCAGCAGTCCGCCGGAGACGATAAACAGACCTTCGATTCCGATGAATCCTGCCATGAAACCTCCAATGATCGCTCCAAGCATGTTGCCTAACGCAAGGGTGCTCGTATTAAAACTGAATGCACGGCTAATCATGCTATCTGCTGTATAGGAACGGATCAAGGCATTGACGCTCGGAAGCAGGCCACCCATGAACACACCCATCATAAATCGGACAAGAATGAGCTGCCACACGGTCTGAACAAATGCCTGCGGAATAAGCATGAGTCCTGTTCCGATGAGGGAGAACGTCAGCACCTTGTGAGGACCTATCCGGTCACTCAGCTTCCCGAGAACAGGAGACATGGCCATATTGGATAGTCCCGTAACTGCACCGACAAGTCCCGCCCAGAAGGCCACATTTACATCCGAAGCATGCAATTTTTGCACATACAGCGGCAAGAGTGACATGGGGCTAATCATCGCAAACTGCAGCAGGAACGTCACAGCAAACAGTGCCGGAAGTTGAGGTGACTTGTTTAATTCCTTCAGACCGGACAATACGGATTGTGCCGGCAGTTTGGCTGCTTCTTGACGGTCGAATTTCTCTCTCACCAGGAACATGGCGAGCATGGAAGCAACAAAGATTAGTCCACCTGTAATGTAGAAAATAGGCCGGAAGCCTACTGCATCAGCCAGCAAGCCGCCAATGAGTGGACCCAGGATTGTACCGGCAACTTGCCCGGACTGACTGATTCCCATGGCGAAACCCATGCGGTCTTTCGGAGTGGTACCCGATATCAGCGCAACAGCTGCTGGGTTAAAACCGGAGATTGTACCGTTAAGCAAACGCAATAAGAGAAGCTGCCAGGGGTTCTGTGCCAGACCCATAAGGGCAATTACGATGGCCATCCCGAATCCCGAACGAAGCAGCATAACTTTACGACCATACTTGTCCGACAACTTGCCCCACAGCGGTTGAAACAAAAATGAGGTGAGGAAATTGGCTGCAAAAATAAATCCCGCCCAAATGCCAATTTCATGTTCGCCAACAACGCCAAGATCTCTCGCGAGATACAGGGACAAAAATGGGGTAATCATGGTCATGCCCGAATTGACCAAAAATTGTCCGAACCAAAGCACAATGAGGTTTACTTTCCACGTTTTCAAAGTGCTTTCACTTCCTTTCAAAGATATTTCTGTAATTCTCTAAAAAAATCGATTCTTTCATTATAACACAATTGGCATATGGGGGATGAGTGTAAGGAATGTCATAGTATTGTCACGTAGAACGCATCCGCATGTGGTTGTTACAGCTGTTTAAAAAGGGCATAATGGTAATTATGAGTCCAAAAACTATTGGAGGCTTCTTACATGAGCTATAATGATCGACTGATTCGGGCAAGTTTCAAACAACAGGTAGACCGCGTCCCGGTATGGTACATGCGTCAAGCCGGACGTTACGATCCTGAATATCGCAAGATTAAAGAAAAGTACTCCTTGTTAGAAATCTGCAAACAACCCGATCTGGCGGCTGAAGTTACACTCATGCCGGTACGCAAACTGGGTGTAGATGCGGCTATTTTGTATTCCGATATTATGAATCCGGTTGCCTCATTGGGCATTGATTTTGACATTGTTAAAAATATTGGACCGGTAATCGATAATCCTATTCGTTCAGCGGCAGATGTGGATCGACTGCGCCCCATCGACGTAGAAGGAGATCTGTCACATATTCTGGAGACTATTCGAATTCTGGATAAGGAGCTTGACGTACCTCTGATTACGTTTGCGGGCGCACCTTTCACGATTGCGAGTTATCTGATCGAAGGCCGACCTTCGAAAGGTTATATTCGTACCAAAACGATGATGTACAGCGAGCCTGAGGTGTGGCATAAGCTGATGCAGAAGCTTGGTGATATGGTTATTACATATGTCCGTGCGCATATTGCGAATGGCGGCAAGGCATTCCAGTTGTTTGACAGTTGGGTTGGAGCACTTTCTCCCAAAGACTTCAGAACATATGTGTTGCCTACGATTACCCGTATCTTTACCGAATTATCGGATTTGAATGTACCGAAAATTTATTTCCCTGGTGTCGCTTCGGGCGAATTGTTGCCAGCGCTGCATAATCTGCAAGCCAATGTAATTGGATTGGACTGGAGAGTATCGATTTCGGAAGGGCGTAAACGACTTGGCGGCAAATTTGCCGTACAAGGCAATCTGGACCCTTATTTGCTGACTGCACCGATGGAATTGATTAAGGAACAAGCCAAATTGATTATCGACGAAGGGATCAAGGAGCCGGGGTATATTTTCAATCTGGGGCACGGACTATTTCCTGAAGCCTCCCTTGATAAGCTCAGAGAATTAACGGCTTATATTCATGAGTATTCTGCCGAAGCATTAAAGACAGGGGTGACGATTACTAATGACTAATACTGTAGGTGTACTGGTGATGTCGTATGGCACACCAGAAAATATGGAAAGTGTTAAAGCGTATTACACACATATCCGCAGAGGACGTCCGCCTGAACCGGAGCAACTGAAGGAATTGACGGATCGATATGAAGCCATTGTTGGCGGTGTATTCCCGCTTCGGGAGAACACGGACAATCAGGTCAAGGCTCTTCAGGAGACTTTAAACCGCGATGAGCGTGGCGCTGATGTGGAATTCCGTTGTTATCAAGGACTGAAGCATGCCTATCCGTTTATTGAGGACGGCGTGGAACAGATGGCGAAGGATGGAATTCAGACTGCAATTGGGATTGTACTGGCTCCTCATTTCTCCACAATGAGTGTGGGCAGTTATATCAAACGTGCGCGTGAAAAGGCAGAAGAGCTGGGCGTCCATATGTCCTTTATTGAGAGTTATCATCTGCATCCGAAATTAATTCAGGCGCTGTCCACGCGTGTAAGTGCCAAGTTGGATGCGTTTGAGGAAGCTGGAGCAAAACGCGGGGACGTGAAGGTATTGTTCAGTGCTCACAGCCTGCCGGCACGTATTGTGGAGATGGGGGATCCGTACCCGCAACAACTGCTGGAAACTTCGGAAGTGATTGCCTCACGTGTAGGAATAACCAATTGGCAATTTACGTGGCAAAGTGCCGGACGAACAGCTGAGCCTTGGCTCGGACCGGACATTCTGGATACGTTACAGGAACTTTCGCGTGAACAGGTAGAGGATGTACTTGTGGCACCAATCGGGTTCGTCTCGGATCATCTCGAAGTACTCTATGATCTCGATATTGAGGCCAAATCGATTGCCAAAGAAATCGATATGCGCCTGATGCGTATTGATTCTCTTAATAGCGATCCTCTATACATGGAGACGTTAAGCGACGTTATTATAAGCCAATGGCAGCAAGGGTCGGATGAGTAATGGGTGATAAGAAACGCCGTGTTGTTGTCGTCGGCGGTGGCCTCACCGGCCTCAGCGCGGCATTTTATATCCGCAAGCATTACCGGGAAGCGGGCGTTGAACCTGTGATTACTCTGGTCGAGAAAAGCTCGTCCATGGGGGGCATGATTGAGACACTGCACCGGGATGGATTTGTGATTGAAAAAGGGCCGGATTCCTTCCTCGCTCGCAAAACAGCAATGATTGATTTGGCTAAAGAATTGGAGATTGATCATGAGCTGGTCAGTCAGAATCCGGAGTCGAAGAAAACGTATATCATGCAGCGTGGCAAGCTTCATCCTATGCCAGCAGGACTTGTTCTCGGTATTCCTACAGAATTAAGACCGTTCCTGAGAAGTGGGCTTGTCTCTCCGGCAGGCAAACTGCGGGCGTTGATGGATTTTGTCATCCCGCCTCGTCGTACAACAGAGGATGAATCGCTCGGTTATATGATTGAACGCCGTCTTGGAGCTGAAGTGCTGGAGAACTTGACCGAACCACTGCTCGCGGGAATCTATGCAGGTGATATGCGGAGATTAAGCCTTCAGGCTACCTTCCCGCAGTTCGGCGAAGTAGAGCGCGATTACGGCAGCTTGATCCGGGGCATGATGACAGGTCGCAAACCGGCTGAGACACATACCGGAACCAAAAGGAGCGCTTTTCTGAACTTTCGTCAGGGACTGCAGAGCCTCGTTCATGCACTTGTCCATGAGTTGCAGGATGTGGATCAACGTCTGAACACCGCTGTGAAGTCACTGCAACGTCTTGATGGAACGCAGACCAGATACCATGTTGAGCTGGAAAATGGTGAAATGCTTGAAGCTGATGATGTAGTGGTTACTGTGCCGACATATGTCGCGTCAGATCTGTTGAAGCCTCACGTGGACACAGCGGCACTGGATGCGATTAACTATGTATCTGTGGCCAATGTAGTGCTCGCTTTTGAGAAAAAAGAGGTGGAGCATGTATTCGACGGATCGGGTTTCCTTGTTCCGCGGAAAGAGGGTCGGAACATTACGGCTTGCACGTGGACATCGACGAAATGGCTGCATACCAGCCCGGACGATAAAGTACTGCTCCGCTGTTATGTCGGTCGCTCGGGTGACGAACAGAACGTAGAGCTTCCAGACGAAGCGTTGACGGATCTGGTTCTCAAAGATTTGAGAGAGACGATGGGTATCGAAGCGGTGCCGATCTTCTCAGAAATTACAAGACTTCGTAAATCCATGCCTCAGTATCCGGTGGGACACCTCCAACAGATTGCCTCCCTGCGTGAGGAACTTGGCAGCAAGTTACCGGGTGTGTACATTGCAGGTGCAGGTTATGAGGGCGTAGGCTTGCCGGATTGCATCAAACAAGCGAAGGAAATGTCTATTTTGGCAACACAGGCGCTTGTAGCAGATTAAGTACAGCAAGAGAGCTGTCTCACCGTAGAATTATCTACTGGAGAGATGGCTTTTTTCATATGAAGATCTGGAAGCTAAGCGAGTTAACCCCCTTTCAATAGATGCAGTTCCAAGGAAAGATGGAAATCCAGAATATGCCTGATATAATGGTATGTATGGCTGTGAAGAAGAGGAGTTGCTTATGTATCCCCCAAGATCAGATCGAAGTGTAGAGAGAAAAAAAAGAAAGCGCACCCGTGATAGAATCATCTGGACAATTAATCTTTTATTGATCATGACAATTGGTCTGGTGGGCATTTTTTATGTGATTAACACACGTCAGCAACAGGCAGACCAGCCTGTAAAGCAGGAAATTGTTGATCAGGATCAGCCTTCCATTGGAGACGATGCCAAAGGCGGGGATCAAGTAAGTTCTCCAGACTCGGAGGAGTCTGATGAGACTCCGGAAGAAGACGCCGAAGCAACGAATGATGAAACAACAGCAGATGCAGGTAATTCATCCGGCGTAGCGAAACCTGATACTTCAGGCAATACCACTAATGGGAAAGCCGAATCCGGAACGAAAAAACCTGCTACAGATTCGACGCCGTCCCCCACCAAGGGAAATGCAGGTGTGGATACCGAGTCAGGGGCATCGCAACCTTCCAATTCAGCGAAGGATGTCACCATTAATTTTGTCGGCGATATTCAATTTTCGGGCAAAGTTGCTGAACTGCTGGATAAGAACGGTTATGATTATCCCTTTGCTAAACTCGGCAGATTATTCAAGGATGATGATCTTACCATCGGCAACTTGGAGACACCGATAACCCTGGGAGGTACGGGGGCAGCAGACAAAACATATGTATACAAATCTTCGCCCAAAGCATTGGCGGCAATGGCCTCTGCGGGTTTTGATGCTGTCAATTTGGCTAACAATCATATTCTGGATCAGGGTGTTGAGGGTTTGGTAGATACGTTAACCTATCTCAAGGAATATGGTATTGCTCACACCGGGGCTGGCATGAACAGGGATGAAGCGTATGCACCAGCGTATCTGGAACGCAAAGGTATGAAGATTGCATTGCTTGGGTTCTCCCGCGTTGTACCGGAAACGAGTTGGAAGGCTGAGGGCAATCGGGCTGGCGTGGCTGAAGCCTATGATTCCACAGGAGCGGTCAAAGCGATCCAGGAGGCCCGTAAGAAGGCTGATCTGGTAATCGTGGTTGCGCACTGGGGCGAGGAACGTGTAAGTACTCCGAACAGTGACCAGACCCGATTGGCTCATGAGTTTGTGGATGCTGGCGCAGATCTGGTCATAGGTGGTCATCCTCATGTGTTGCAAGGGTTGGAGTATTATAAGGGGAAATGGATTGCATACAGTACGGGAAATTTTATTTTCTCCAGATCAACCACCGAAGAGACATGGAAAACAGCGGTATTTCAGGCACGTTGTACTCCTGATGCAGCTTGCAGCATGAAAGTCATCCCTTATGAAGCGGCGCTTGGTCAGGCCATTCCAATGATTGATGAGGCAAACAAACTGCTGCTGCAACAGATGGCAAAGCTCTCGCCAGGCATTCGATATGATGGAAATGGAGTCGCTTCGCCTAATTAATAACCTTTTTGAGGAGGGAATCGAATGAACAACCTTTGTGTAGCGCACCGTGGATTTTCTTCTATTGCACCAGAGAATACGATGGCTGCGTTTATAATGGCCATGGAACGGCCTGAAGTTCAGTGGATGGAGCTGGATGTGCAGTTGTCGCGTGATGGTGTACCAGTAATCATTCATGATTTTACAGTGGATCGCACCACGAATGGCAAGGGTCTGGTTCGGGAAACCGATTGGGCTGATCTGCAACGTTTGGATGCTGGAGCATGGAAAAACAAGTCTTACAAAGGCGAACGGATTCCGGCGCTGAGTGAATTGTTAGATCGCTCGTGCGGCAGAGTACGTCTTAACATTGAACTGAAAACGCAGGGAGACATGTACCCGGGTCTGCCTGCGGCTGTTATACATGAAGTGAGAAAAAGACATATGCAAAATGATGTGGTGATCACCTCATTTGAACCAGCCGCTCTGATCGAAGTGAAGAAGCTTGCACCGGAGATCCAGACGGGGCTGATTATCGATGCACGACCAGGTGATCTGTTAACTGCCCTGCAGCAGATGAATTGTACATTTCTCTCCATTGGATACACCAATGTAGACAAATCCTTAATGAACGAGATGCGGAGTGCAGGTATTCGGGTGATGGCCTGGACAGTAGATGACAAGACCATTATGAAGAAACTGGCCGCAGTTGATCCAGAGCTCATGTTATGTACAAACCGTCCTGACGTATGGGAGCTGGCATTTCAGGAGACGAGCAGCCGATTCTTCAGACCGTAATTACCCTAAAAGCACTATTGAATCCAATAAAGGTGGTAATATACCCATGTTGACTAATATTCGCAATGTATACTGTGTAGGACGCAATTATAAACTTCACGCGGAAGAATTGGGTAACGCGGTTCCGGATGAACCAATGATCTTTATGAAACCTTCTCATGCAGTCGTGCCCCTGAGTGGTCAAACGCTTGAATTGCCTGCTACCAAGGGTGAAGTTCACTATGAAGCTGAGCTGGTCGTGCAGATGGGCCGGGCTTATGAGCCAGGTATGGCGGTAGATGAGCTGGTGGATGCGTATGCGTTTGGTATTGATTTTACGTTACGTGACGTACAGTCTGTGATTAAGAAAAAGGGCCACCCTTGGACAGCGGCCAAAGGATTCAAAAATTCGGCTCCGGTTACTGCATTTCAGGCGTTCCCGGGGGCGGCAGCACTGCTGGAGAAAGACTTTACGTTGTCTAAAAACGGTGAGGAAGTTCAGCGTGGTAACATTCGTAACATGATCTTTAGCTTACAGGATATTGTGGATTATGTAGGTCACCATTACGGGCTGGGGCCGGGAGATGTCATTTTCACAGGAACACCGGAAGGTGTTGGACCAACACAAGCAGGAGATGTGCTCGAACTGGCATGGGACGGCGAATCCTTGGGTGCATGCACGATTGGGGCAGCGCAATAAGGATTATCAGACCTGCTTGAGAAGTAGAGATGTTATAAGGTACAAGAAAGGGGCGTGCATACGCTCCTTTTTGTTATGTTATTCATGACAATTTCATATTTTCATCGTACAGGTAGGTTGTTAATTACGTCAGATTATAAGCTGTATTTGCGCTCTGCTTAACCAACGCCTCCAGTTCAGCTTGTTGTGCAGCGTGTTGCTTCGAGCTGATACTTCCACTTGCGAGTCGCTCATCCAATTGCTCTCTGAGCTGTCTTACTTGAATAGCAATCACCTCATCCAAATTCCCCCTGTTTTCTTCCGTAATCGTTCTCAGCGACTTACCGTTGTAGAGCTTCTGATACAGATCCTCTTCTGAAGACTGATTAAGAGCGCTGAGCAGTTCGTCACTACTTCCCTCACCAGGATCCAGGTCAACGATGGACCATTTGGCAGTAGGTATGGGGGAGACGGCAGATTGGCCCCATGCTGTTCCGGCGAAGGACATGGTGACAAACATGGTGCCTATAATAATGACTCGTTTCATATTCATATGCATATTCCTCATTTCTGTAGTAGAGTACGAACGAACTGATTCGTAGCTTGTCATAGATGTATTGGTTGATATATCGATCTGAGAATAGTGTAAACGGGAAACCTGAAGTGAAACTTAAAACAGGATAAGTAATTTAGCCCGACAGAGAACGACCTTAAAAGAAGCTCACTAACATAATTCACACTTGACAGGTTGGGTTAGTTGGTTATATGATAATCTCAATTATTTTAATACTTATTAAATGAACAGTGAAATAATTTGAATTGAAAATATATCGAGCTGATTGGACCACCAAAGGCTCCCGGGACTACTCCACTATGGAATGTCCACGGGGGCCTTTTTTCGTGTGCTATTGAGGTTTCAGATGATCAAGGAGGTTACGCATTGAGTGATAGAGACTGGGAAGCGTTGGAGCGGACGGATTGGTTATTTCGCAAAATGGTCAGACGATTCGTCAAGGAGCGGGATCGCATATCTGTAGAAGGCATCAGCCTGCCGGGCATGCTTATCCTGCACAAGATCATTCGTGAGGGAGAACAGCGGCTTGGAGATCTGGCAGAACAGTTGGACTTCACATCGGGTGCCATTACAGCTCTGACCGATAAGTTGGAGAAAAAGGGACTCACCATCCGCAGACGAAAGGAAGACGATCGCCGGACGGTTTTACTGGACATCACATCCAGCGGGCGGGAGATGTATGCGAGAAACAGCAACATCGGTGCCCGATGTATCACGCTTCTGTTCGAGGGTTTTACGGCGGAGGAACTGGAGCAGCAAAGTCAATTCTACGAGCGGGTAGTAGCGAATCTGGAGGGATTCTCGGACACAGTGCTCGAATTGGCGGAGAGCAATGGGATACAAGAACATGATCGCTCCTCCACAAGTAACTTTGAGCAGAAGCAGCGGAACAATACCGGGAAGAGTAACTATCTCAGTTATTGAGATTGGATCACAGTAATGACATTTGATATACCACAAACATTCTAGGGGAGAGATGATCAATGGGACACTCAACCATATATCCAACTGGAGCGACGTTATACAATCCGGACAAGGCTTGGGGCGGTTATACCGTCTATCAGGCAGGCGAAGAAGGCGTAGTATTGATTGATATGAATGGCAAGGAGGTTCACCTGTGGAAAGGGTTGTTAGGATTCCCGGCCAAAATATTGCCTGGAGGTTACGTGCTGGGCAGCACAGGTCGTAGAGATCCGAAGTTCGGCATTCAGGATAATGTTGATCTGGTTCAGGTAGATTGGGACGGTAACATTGTATGGAAATACAATAGCTACGAACATATTGAAGATCCGGGGTATGAGCCACTATGGTATGCCCGCCAGCATCATGATTATCAGCGTGAGGGTAATCCGGTAGGTTACTATGCACCTGGGCTTGCACCGAAGACGAAGAGTGGCAAAACACTTATCCTGGCTCACAAAAATGTGAATAACCCGCAAATTTCAGATAAGCCATTGCTTGATGACGCCATTATTGAAGTGGATTGGGAGGGGAAGATAGTTTGGGAATGGCTGCCTAACGAGCACTTTGAAGAATTAGGTTTTGATGAAGCTGCTCGAAATGTTCTGTTCCGTGATCCGAATACACGTTCTTTTGGTCATTTGGGTGGTGGTGTCGGTGACTGGTTACATATTAATTCTGCTTCTTATGTTGGACCCAACCGCTTCTATGAAGACGGAGACGAACGGTTCCACCCTGACAATATTATCTGGGATGCCAGAGAGGCCAATATAATCGCAATTACAGACAGGCAGAGCGGAAAAATCGTATGGAGATTGGGCCCCGACTATACTTCAACTGAAGCGAAGCATATTGGCACAATTATCGGGCAGCATCACGCACATATCATTCCTCAGGGCCTTCCTGGAGAAGGGAACTTGCTTGTATTCGACAATGGTGGCTGGGCAGGTTACGGCCTTCCGAATCCGGCTTCCCCATTTGGATTAAAACATGCGATTCGGGATCACTCGCGTGTGTTGGAGATTAACCCGGTCACCCTGGAGATTGTCTGGCAGTACACATCGGCAGAAGCTGGATTTTCCGTCCCAACGGATTCCTATAAATTTTATAGTCCATACATCAGTTCCGCTCAGCGTTTGCCTAACGGTAATACCCTGATAACCGAAGGTTCCAATGGCAGGTTGTTCGAAGTGACAGCCGAGCATGAGTTGGTCTGGGAATATGTCTCCCCTTACACGGATCGGCGAAATACCAATATGGTCTATCGCTCGTATCGAGTTCCTTATCAGTGGGTTCCACAGTTGGAGAAGCCGCAGGAAGTTCCCATTGAAGCCATTGATGTCTCCACCTATAGGGTGCCGGGAGCAGCACCCAAAGGTTCTGTATCCATTGTGAGTGTGGAGACAACTCTTCCATTTGTGGAGGGAGCAGCCTGTGTGGCAACGTCGGATGAAGGCAAATTGGGCGATTAGGCGTCAAGATCATGAGTAGATTGAATGGGGTGTATATTGTGAGAAAACCATCCATAATTACCGGCGTGTTAATAGCATTCCTGGCTACGGCACTCCTATTATCTGGATGCAGTTCAAGCGCAGCAGGGTCCGGAACCAAAGACGCTTCGGGTAAACATGCCGAGAATGTAAAAATTCGAATCGCAGATACCAGTACCAACCCAACGTTCAGGGTAGCCATTGCCAAAGGGTTCTTTGAAAAAAGGGGCATTGATGCAGAGAGTATTACGTTTGGCTCACCGGCTGAGGGTGTAAATGCACTATTTATCAAACAGGTGGATATTGCGTATGGGGCAGATTTTCCCGTATTGAATGCATTGGCTAAAGGAGAATATTCAGTCATCGCTTCGGCTGGTCAGGCTACGGATGAAGCGGCAGCTGCCTGGAAGCTGTATGCAAGGAAGGAAATTCAGAGCGGAGCGGATTTGAAGGGCAAGAAAGTAAGTTTCATTCGAGGCACATTTATTCCGTATCTATGGGATGAATATCTGAAAGATCAGGGATTAGCGTTGGGTGATGTGACGCAAATTGGTCAGGGGGCTTTTGATGAGTCCTACATCGCACTGAAACAGGGAGACCTTGATGCCGCCTGGGTGATAGGCTCTGCGTTAACTGATAAATTCGATGCACTCGAAGGGGTCCATCAACTGACGGATATGTCCCAGACCCCGATACGCCTTGGTATGGGGCTCGTATCCAGTAATGAATTCATCCAGGCAAACCCCGAAAAGATAAGTGACTTTCTCGCGGCACTTGATGAGGCATCCGCGTATGCCCAAGCGCATCCTGAAGAAGTTGCGGATCTGATGTATCAAGAGACCAAACAGCCTAAAGATACCACGTTGAAAGACCTTCCGATCAATCCATGGGAAGTTGGATTTACGCAGGCCGCTTATGACAGTTTGGCAGGTCAGAAGCAATATATGGTGGATACCGGAATCATTGAACAAGATTTTGATCTCGACACCAAACTCAATCTGACCTCTCTCCAGCAGGCTCTGCCGAAAAAAGTGACATATAGCAAATAATTCATTCAAATGGGAGGTGTTCGTGATGTCCTTACCTGCAACTCAGCATACCATTCATATCGAACAGCTTCGGAAAACGTATCATGCTCCAACCAATGGGGATGTGCATTATATCATCAAGGATGTTGATTTGGTTATCAAGGGAGGAGAGTTTTTCGTCCTGCTTGGTCCAAGTGGGTGTGGGAAGTCAACGCTGCTGAACATGATCGCGGGTTTTATTTCCAAGTCGGGTGGACAGCTCAAGGTAGACAACAAGGAGATTGACAGACCGGGCAGGGATCGGGCGATGGTATTCCAGCAGGCGGATTCCTCTCTTTTTCCATGGCTAACCGTGAGAGAGAATGTGGAATTTGGACTCCGAATGTCCAAGGTACCTAAGGCACAACGACGTGAGATCTCTGATCGATACATCCAGCTTGTTGGACTAAGTGCTCATGAGGGGAAATTTCCAAAAGAACTCTCGGGGGGCATGAAGCAGCGGGTTCAATTGGCCCGTGTACTTGCGAATGACTCGGCGATCTTGCTGATGGATGAGCCATTCGGTGCGCTGGACGCGATGACGCGTCGAACGATGCAGAAGGAACTGGTGAATATCTGGAAAGAAACTCATAAGACCGTTATCTTTGTCACCCACGATATTCAGGAGGCGTTATTGCTTGGTGAGCGCATAGGTATTATGTCTGTAGGTCCGTCTTCGAATATAACGGATATTTACCACAACACGTTACCTTACCCGAGGAACATTGCCTCCTCTGAGTTCAATACCCTGTATGACCGAATTCAAGGCCACTTTGAAGAATAACTGAGGTGATATGAGAGATGAAATGGTTGGAAAAAAAATCGGTGTCTATCCCGCTCCTGTGGGTAACAGTCATCCTGATCTGGCAGCTTGGAGCCCTCATCTATGGGCCTGACGTAATCCCTGGCCCTTGGGATACGATTCTGGGAGCGCGTGAACTGATTGCGGACGGTACCCTGATGCAGTATATCGGAATCAGCTTCACGCGTGTCCTGGCAGGCTGGGTACTCGGAAGCATCATTGCTATTCCGGTAGGGTTGATTATTGGCAAAGTTCATCTCATCCGGCTGTTCGCGGAACCCTTCCTTAACTTTATACGCTTTATCCCGCCGATCGCCTTTATTACCTTATTCTTGGTGTGGTTCGGTATTGGTGAGCAATCCAAGATTGCACTCATCATGTACGCAACCTTCTTCATTGTTGTGTTAAACACCTTAACGGGTGTGCTCTCCGTTGAAGAAGACAAAATCCGGTCGGCACGCAGTATGGGAGCCAATGAACGGCAGATTCTGCTGCATGTGATTGTTCCGGCGACAACCCCGTATATTTTCACAGGTGTGCGCCTTGCAATGGGAACTTCCTATATGGCTATCATTGGTGCGGAGATGATTGCCGCAAATGAGGGAGTGGGTTACCTGATCTGGAATTCCAGACTCTTTTTCCGTACGGATTGGATCTTTGTCGGACTGATTTCCCTGGGTTTTATGGGATTCCTGACGGATCGATTGTTCAACTGGTTTGGTCGCAGGGTACTTTACCGATATGGGGTCATTGGCGGAGCAAAACGAGTCTGAATGAGAACATAAGAATACGCAATTCCAGACGTTACTTGAGAAGGGGATTCATCTTGTTGTAACGTTTGGTCAATAACCTGTTTTGGCACTTCTACACGAGGCCAAAACAGGTTTTTTGTGTGCTGGCCTCAGGAGTTTCGGCATTGGCATCAAACCGTGGTATAATTGAATTTCAAAAATACAATAAACGTCATGCTGGCTTTACATACGCTGCATGCAGGAGACATTATGGATTGGATTATTGGCGCCGTATGCGCTTCTATGGTGGCAGGTGCTGCCTATGCAAAAAAGTCGCTAACCCTGTCTGGCTGCCTGGCAGCCATCATGATGGGAACGATATATTACGGAGCGGGTAACCTGTTCTGGTTTGGCACGTTATTGTTGTTCTTTATGACTTCAACGTTGCTCTCCAGGTTCCGTAAAGATCGGAAGCAGGAGCTGGAGAAATCCTATGCCAAGTCAGGAAACCGGGACGCCGGGCAAGTGATGGCTAATGGTGGGATGGGCATGTTCCTATGTCTGGGATACTGGATATTTCCACATCCGGCATGGGTGTATGCTTTCATTGGTGTAATGGCTACCGTTACATCGGATACATGGGCAACCGAACTCGGAAGTCTCAGTCGCAAGCCGCCGCGCTCTGTTCTCACATGGAAGGTGCTTACGCCAGGTGCTTCAGGAGGTGTCTCACTTCTCGGCACCGTGGCTGCAGCCTTAGGTGGGGCTCTGATCGGAGTGGGAGCCTTCTTGTTTTCATGGATCGCCGGGATCGAAGGGCTTGGTCTGTTTAGTTGGACTTTTGTCGGCTTTGTAGGCGGGTTGGCAGGTGCTTTTGCCGATTCCTATCTGGGCGCAACGGTGCAAAAGATGTATCGATGCACTGTGTGTGGCCGTGAAGTTGAGGTACATGAACATTGCGGGCATCCAACGGTTCGGGCTCGTGGCTGGGCATGGATGAGTAACGACCTGGTGAACGTGCTTAGCTCGGTTATCGGAGGATGCGTGGCGATAGCTTTAGGTAACATTTTGGCTTTGTAAGGGGGAGTACATTTGAGCACGATACAGGGAGACAAATCGGAGGCTATTTTGGATGCGGCCTATGGTATTTTTGGCTCGAAAGGTTTTTATGAGACCAAAATGTCTGATATTGCAGACGAAGCCGGCATCGCAAAAGGCACCATTTATTTATATTTCAAAAGCAAGGAACAATTATTTATCGCAGTATCCAAGCGGGACTGTAACAGCTTTATCAGTCGTCTTGAATATGCTTTGAACTCTCATGAGAACACAGGTGATAAACTTGGAGCAATAGCCAAGACCCACCTTACGTATTATTATGAGCGCCGCAATCATACCAAACTCTTTTTTATGGCACCCAATAATGATCCGGATCTGATGAAATTCATGAAGGCATTCATGAACCAATACATGAGCATGGTACGTGAGGTACTGGAGAGCGCAAGTGTACCTGAGCCTGTATTGCTCGCTGAAGCCTATATTGGAATTCTGGACCGGCTGAAGATGGATATCATGTTAAATCCGGAGTTCAATGAGGAACATCTGAACAAACGAATTGCCTTTGCAGCAGCATTGTTTCTGGACGGTTGCCGTTCTTTTTTGCAAGTTTAAAGTGAGTTCACGGATGTACGTAATATTGAATTTTATTTTACAGAGAAGTGGGTACAAGCAATGAACATAATGACGGTAGAGCAAATTACAAAAAGTTATGGCGAAAAAATATTGTTCAAGGATGCTTCATTTGGCATGGCTGATCAGGACAAGATTGGTGTCGTTGGGGTAAATGGTACCGGTAAATCCACGTTTTTGCGTGTGATATCAGGTATGGAACCTGCAGATGCGGGACAGATCTCCATCGGTAATGACGTACGCATTCAGTTCCTAGCGCAGAATCCGGACTTCAATCCGGATAATACGGTACTGCAACAAGTATTCGAAGGTGACAGCATGGAAATGAAAACCGTGCGCGAATATACGGAAACGATGGAATTATTGGAGCTGAATTCCTCCGATCCAGCGTTGCAAGAGCGATTATTACGTTTGAATCAGCAAATGGAGCAGCTTCAGCTCTGGCAGATGGAGAGTGAAGCGAAGAGTATCTTGTCCAAACTGGGTATTCGTCAATTCGATGCACTGATGGGCACGTTGTCTGGTGGACAACGCAAAAGGGTAGCACTCGCTGCCGCTCTGATTCACCCGTGCGAACTGCTCATTCTGGATGAACCGACGAACCATATTGATAATGATTCGGTCGTATGGCTCGAGCAGTACTTGCAGAAGCGTCGCGGCGCACTGCTTATGATTACGCATGATCGGTATTTCCTGGATCGTGTGGCCAATGTCATGCTGGAATTGGATCATGGTCGTTTGTTCCGGTATGAAGCCAACTATACACGCTTTCTGGAACTGAAGGCAGAGCGTGAAGAGCGGGAAGCTTCTTCCGAACAGAAGCGTAAAAACTTGCTTCGGACGGAGCTCGCATGGATTCGTCGTGGTGCCAAGGCACGGACGACGAAACAAAAAGCGAGAATTGATCGTTTCGAACAACTCAAAGACCAACAAGGAGTCCAGCGCTCCGGTTCATTGGAAGTATCGGTTGGCTCCACTCGTCTAGGTAAAAAGATTCTGGAGATCGAGCATCTTTCCAAATCCGTCGGTGGCCGCACACTGATTGAAGATCTGAGTTATATTGCCGTACCTGGAGATCGGGTAGGGATTGTCGGACCGAATGGTAGTGGTAAGTCTACGCTGTTACAGATGATATCTGGCAAATTGGAACCCGATGCAGGCGTGGTTGACGTCGGTCCTACGGTCAATCTGGGCTATTTCACCCAGGAGCATCAGGAGATGGATGAATCTCTTCGTGTCATTGAGTACATCAAGGAAGTGGCCGAGAATGTGAAAACAGCCGATGGCTCTCTGATCACAGCATCCCAGATGCTGGAGCGGTTCCTGTTTACCCCGGCATCCCAGTGGACGCCAATCTCCCGCCTCTCTGGTGGAGAGAAACGTCGTCTGTATCTGCTGCGTGTTCTGATGGCTGCGCCGAATGTATTGCTGCTGGATGAGCCGACGAATGACCTGGACATCCAGACACTCGCTGTACTGGAAGACTATCTGGACGATTTTCCAGGTGTTGTCTTTGTGGTATCCCATGATCGCTATTTCCTTGATCGTACGGTGGATAAAGTGCTGTCTTTTGAGGGCAACGGTGCTGTACGTGTACATGTCGGCGACTACAGTGAGTATGCGGAATGGATGCTGAAAAATGCACCTGGAGCTACGCAAGAGAGTGACCCAGGATCAACGAAGGTGAAGCAGTCATCGGAGAAAACAACTCCCGCTGTGTCAGCAGCTAAACCCAAGTTGAAATTCAGCTTCAAGGAGCAACGTGAATACGATCAGATTGATGAAAATATTGAGAAGGCTGAAGCCAATCTTGTCCGGATTAATAAAGAGATGGAAGAGTCATTTAGTGATTCTGCCCGTCTGCAGGAGTTGATGGCGGAGCAGGTTGAGGCTGAACGTCATCTGGACGAATTGATGGAACGCTGGACCATTCTGAATGAACTTGCAGAGCAGATTGAACAGAGCAAGTCTTAATTTATAGTTAAACATCGCCCTTTCTTCTAGAGTGACTTGATGTCGCTTTGGAGGAGAGGGCTATTTTTTATTTGTGAATTTCGCATGAAAGTGAAACGTTCAGTATATTCATTACGTTGTATAAGTAAAGAATTCCATAGAAGGGAGAGAACACCATACTTATGTATAAAGAGATCAATGAACAGTTGGCGGTACTCAAGGAAAAGGGGAGAATTTACGAGAAATGGACCAAGCGTCTGGAGAAACTTCAAACGGAAGAAACCGAATGGGAAGCAAAGGTAAAACGTCGTCAGGAGCATCTCCAGAAGGAGCAGAAAGATGTTGATCGACTGAACAGTATGACATTGGCAGCATTTTTCTATCAGCTGATTGGCAAGAAGACGGAGCGGCTGGAGAAGGAAGAACTCGAACTGATGGAAAGCAAGGCTGCATACGATACCGCTTGTCGCATGTTACAAGACGTACAGGAGCAACGAATTCATGTGGAGCAGGAGTTGGAGGGCGGGCGGCAGTATCAATACTGGCAAAGCGATTACAACGCTCTGTGGGGGAAGAAGGAAGGTCGTCTGCTGGACCAGGATGCTGAATTGCAACACATGGCTGAAAATCGGGAACATCTGGCGAGTGAACTTCAGGAACTGGACGAAGCTTTCCGGGAAGGGGAATACCTGATCTATGCCCTTGAACGTGCCGAGAAGGCTTTGGCTTCGGCAGGTAATTGGGGCATATATGACATGATGGGTGGTGGGGTAATCTCCACACATATCAAGCGGGGACGTATGGATGACGCTCAGGTCGCCATTATGGATGCAGGAAAGCGTCTACGACGTTTTCAAAAGGAATTGGAGGATGTAGAGATGGCAGTACATGCGGATCTGCATCTGGGAGGTCTGCTTTCTTTCGCAGACTATTTCTTTGATAACCTCTTTGTGGACTGGATGGTTCAGGACAAAATTCGTAAAGCCGAACGTCAGGTGAAAGATGGACTGAGTGCGGTTCGTCAGACCATGCATGTGTTAAGCAATGAAATGCGTGACCACAGGGCAGAGTTAGAGCGTTTGGAGCATAAATATCATGCCTATGTGGAACAGGCAGATTAAGAGATAGGACAGCAAAGGACACTTCCGATCGCACCGAATGGTTGTGCTTGGAAGTGTCCTTTTGCTTAAACGTACATATGGATGTTATTCACGATTTTTTCGTAGATGGATGATTCTGTTTTACTTCTTTGTAATGTAGGCAGCGAGCAAGCGTGCCGTATTCAAGACAGCATCCTTATGTGTGCGCTCCATGGAATGAGATGCGTGAACACCCGGACCGATCAGTGCTGCTCGAATGTTGTTTCCTCCGCGTAATGCTGCACTGCCATCGGAGCCATATTGGGGATAAATGTCGACGACATAATCCAACCCATCTTGTTTGGCCAGTTCAATGAGACGACTGGTCATATCGTAGTCATACGGGCCTGAAGAATCTTTGGCACATATGGAAACGTCAGTCTCTTTGCAACTGAGATCGTCACCCATGGCTCCCATATCTACTGCGATCATTTCACTGATTTCCGCAGGGATATACGATGCGCCGTGTCCGACTTCTTCGTAGTTAGAGATGAGCAGAGAGACGTTATGTAATGGTTTCCAGCCTTCGCGGTGTGCAGACTCAAGGATGCCAAATAGGGCAGCTACGCTGGCTTTGTCGTCCAGATGCCGTGATTTAATATAACCGCTTGGGGTAATGACTGCGCGAGCATCAAAGGAGATAAAGTCACCAACAGCGATCCCGAGTTTCAACACATCTTCCTTGGAGGAGACAACTTCATCAATTCGCACTTCCATATGGCTCTCGGTCCGTTCAAAGGTACGTGCATCTGGATATACATGTACAGACGGGTGAAGGGAGAGAATGGTGCCTGTGTATGTCTTTCCGTCCCGAGTATGTATGCTGCAATATTCGTTTTCGATACTTTGCATGGAAAATCCACCGACAGAAGTCAATTTCAAGGTGCCGTAGGATGTAATGGAGCGTACCATAGCCCCTAGCGTATCCACATGGGCACTCAGAGCAATCGTCTTGGATGAATCCTGCCCTGGCAAAGTAAGCACGGCACCTCCCTTGTTATTGAGCTCACAAGTGATGCCCAGTGATTGAGCTTCTTGGCTAATCATCTCGATAATATGATGGGTGTAGCCGCTTGGACTTGGTGTATCCAGCAATTTTTTCAGAAAAGATAGAACGTAAGATTCATCAATGGTATAACTCATTGTGTAATTTCCTCCTTGAAACGTGGGTATGGTATGAAACAAAATACAGCCTGTCTGGGGGAGTGAATGTGATACTACCATTCCTGACTCGCCAGCAGGCTGATTCTGTTGGTTACAATGTCCCCGTAGGGTTTCCTTTGCGCTGACTCTGGATCGAATCATTGTCCAATAGGCTGTCTTGTTCAGTTGAATCAAGCGAATCCATCGATTTGAAAGAATCAAACGAAGAGTTGCTTGTTGCCGCCGAACTTTCCAATTCAGATACACGCAATTTCAACTGCTTGTTCTCGCGTTGCAGTCGGTATTGGCGATAGATGCCATATGAACCTACAATAATTCCACCGATCAGGGTGCAACCGAGAATCAGCAAAATCAGCGGGATTTGAACGGTGTTAAACAACAGGTTAACTTGTACGGAATCTACATTAATAACCGCAAAGATTCCTGTGAGCAGTGCAAAAACAAGACCTGCTATGAGCGCCCATTGCATTTTCATGGTGTTGCCTCCTTGTTGAACAATTGAGAACTAGTATGCATTTACCCATATTCGGGTATATTGCATCTTGCATTGATTGTAAAATCCCTTGCCCAACGGGCAAGGGATGCAGGTCACATGGAACGTTAACCTTACTTGGTTAGTTCCTCCATCTGTTCAATCAATTCCTTGAACACACTCATGGCTTCACGAATTGGCTGTGGTGTAGACATATCCACGCCTGCCTTTTTCAGAATGTTAATGGAGTAGTCACTGCCCCCGCTCTTCAGGAAACCGAGATAACGGTCAACAGCCGGCTGGCCCTCTTCCAGGATTTGCTTGGAGAAGCTGGTCGCTGCGGAGAAGCCAGTAGCATATTTATATACGTAAAAGCTGTTATAGAAGTGGGGAATACGAGCCCATTCCATCTCAATATCTTTGTCAACAACCATGTCCTTACCATGATATTTAACGTTCAGATCATAATAGATCTCGGATAACAATTGTGGTGTTAATGCTTCACCTTGTTCCGCGCGTTCGTGAATGATTTTCTCAAATTCAGCAAACATGGTCTGACGGAATACCGTTGTACGGAATTGGTCTGCGTAATAAGTTAACAGATACAATTTTTCCTTTGGATCTGTTGATTTGTTAAGCAGATAATCCATCAATAACGCTTCGTTGGTTGTGGATGCAACCTCAGCTAGGAAGATGGTGTACTGGGCATCACGATACGGAAGTGCTGTATCCGAGTAATGTGAATGCAGAGCGTGACCCATTTCATGAGCAAGGGTGAACATGCTGTTCAGGTTATCTTTGTGATTCAACAAGACATACGGGTGAGTGCCGTACGCGCCCCAGGCATATGCGCCTGAGCGTTTATTTTCATTCTCGTATATATCGATCCAGCGGTTATCATATCCAGTCTGCAATGCATCTGCATAGTCCTTGCCCAGTGGTTTCAGACCTTCTTTGACCGTTTGTTTGGCTTCCTCATAGGTAATATCCATTTTGTACTCGTCTACGAGTGGAGCGAACAGGTCGTACATATGCAATTGATCCACACCCAGTAACTTTTTGCGCAGGTCCATATAACGATGCAATAATGGAAGGCTCTCGTGAATCGTGTCTACCAGATTCGTATACACATCCGTTGGGATGTTGTCTCCATATAAGGACATATCCATCACGGAAGGGTACTTCCGAACATTAGCATAGAACATATTTTTGGTTACATTTGCATTCAAGGCAGCCGCAATCGTGTTCTTCTGTTTGGCATAGGTTTCATATACCGCTTTGAAGGCACGTTCGCGAACTTCACGATTAGGATTCTCAAGGAACTGAATGTAGCTGCCATGTGTCAGTTCAACTTCGTTACCATGTTCATCCTTGATTCTTGGAAACTTGAGATCGGCGTTATTCAGCATGCTGAAGATGGTCTGTGGTGCTTGTGAAAGGTTGCCTACCTGTGCAAGCAAAGCCTCTTCGGCTTGGCTAAGGACATGCGCTTTTTCCCGTTTCATCTCTTCAAGAGTAAACGTATAAGCAGAGAGTTTTTCGTTGGCGATAAACGCGTCCAACTGATCATCCGGAAGGGAGAGAATCTCTGGAGTGACAAAAGAGAGTGCTTCACCAACCCGTACGCCTAATTTCTGGGCTTTTTGGGACAGGTTTTGATATGTAGGATTAGCTGTGTCTTCATCTTGATGCATACGTGCGTATACAAAAAGGCGTTCTATTTTGAGGCTGATCTCATCTTCGAACTCGAAGCAAGATTTGAGTACATCAGGTTGACCCAGTTTACCTTGAAATTCGGAGGCCTTCTTGGTCAAAGACGATACTTCTTCATATTCCTGATCCCAGGCTTTCTGATCGGCAAATAAATCTTCCAGTTTCCAGCTATGCTCAGCCGGCACCTCGGAACGTTTCAATAATTGACTCATGGAAATCCTCCTTTGATAATCTGATGAATGGTTGGACGAAGCTGCCTTCGTCTCGCTTGCCTGTGCGGAGAGAGACGAAGGAATCAGACTAAGTACCAGTATAACAGATAGCGATTTCTGGTATTTCAATGGCCTTCCTCCTTACAATACGAATAATCTCGTATAGTATGACCTTAGGCACGCTGAAATATTTGAGTATCACGGTTCTTTGTGATTAGGTTCCCATGTTATACAGAAAATAAACGATCAGGAAAAAGGCGAAACAAATGAGCAGGGTAGCAATAAGCGCCATTCCACGTCTTAGTCGATCCGGGATAGAATTGCGTCCCAGAATAAGCACAATACCAAGGGAGAAGGCAAGGATAATAAAAATGACGACATTGCTTGAGTCAAGCTGCATGGGTTAGACCCCTTTGAAGGCAGCCATCAATTGACGCCATTCATCCTCACGGTTTTCAAAATCTGCTTTTGGGAAACGGCGTTCAGCCCAGTGCATTAAGGCAGGACGACTAAGGAAAGTATGGCATTCTTCGCCCCACTCTTCCGAAATTTCTCGCAGTACGAGATATTTGCCTTGAACTTCTACGGTCATCATATTCCACTTGTCTGTTTTGTATATTTCATGTTTTTTTATCATAGGTAGTCTCCAAACTAACGGTTTTGGTAAAATGATACCGTACCCTACGATTCAAAGCAAATTTTTTCGACATTTATGGAAAGATAAATTGCAAAATGGAAGCCCATACAGTATAATGAGGATATTCGCCATAGATGGCGATATTTTTAGGAGGTTTTTCATTTGAAAGGTACAGTTAAATGGTTTAACGCAGAAAAAGGCTATGGCTTTATTTCAGTTGAAGGCGGCGAGGACGTATTCGTACATTTCTCCGCAATCCAAGGAGACGGCTTCAAAACATTGGAAGAAGGTCAAGCGGTAGAATTCGAAATTACTGATGGAAACCGTGGTCCTCAAGCAGCTAACGTAA
Source organism: Paenibacillus sp. FSL R5-0519 (assembly GCF_037974275.1). NCBI lineage: Bacteria > Bacillati > Bacillota > Bacilli > Caryophanales > Paenibacillaceae > Paenibacillus > Paenibacillus sp. FSL R5-0519. The sequence continues at coordinate 4,389,762 of NZ_CP150234.1, read as the reverse complement.
ACAAACTGTAAGAATTTATCCGGTCAACGGACTTCTTATACATGATAAATTTGTAGCTGAATATTAAGAACCCAAGCACAGTCCCCCAAGGGAGGCTGTGCTTTTTTTGATTCTCAATTTACGATGTAAATCACGGTTGAAGATAGTGCACGTGTCTTGTGTGTTCAAGACACACGATTGGTCATGCTGGACCATAACTTTAATCCGAAACCGATCAGTGCAGCCAGAGAGAACGCCATAGCGGTCAGATAGAAGGTTTGTCTGCCCGCGTGTTCCAGCAACAGTCCACCCAACGTTCCACTAAGCAGTCCCGAAGCACTAGACCAGACAATGGTGAACAAAGCCATACCCGTAGCCCTGTAACCGTCCGGAACCAGACGAATGATATAACGGACTGCCGTAACGTAGAAAATACCGAAGGTCACACTGTGCATCGTCTGAATGGCAACGACAGCTGCTGGTGTATCGGATATGGACATCAGAAGCAAACGAACTGTGTACATCAGCGCAGCAAAAGCAATGAGCGGCAGTTCCTTATAACGGTTTCCATACTTGCTGAGCAGCAGAAATATGGGAATCTCACTTACAGAAGAGATCAGCAAAGACCAACCGATCAGCCCTTCACTGGCACCCAGCTCTTTCAGCGTGATGGTAAGAAAAGCTTCGTTCATCCGATGTCCCATGGCAAGCAAAAATACACAGCCAAAAAAGGTGAGAACCTCTCTGCGTTTCAAAATAGACCATAGCCCCGATAGATCCATTTTGCTACTACTTCCCGAAGGTTGATCCTTCAATTGAAAACTGATTAACAGTGTAGTGGCAGCAAGACCAACGCAAACCCAGATCGTCCAGGCTGGACCAAAAGATCCAAGGAAATACCCGATACTTAATGCAAAGAAGGCATATCCGATCGATCCGAAGACTCGAATGGAAGTGAAATTTCGACCGTACTTGCTGGCCGTTGTAATCGCCATCGTATCCGAGAGTGGATAGACCGGATAATAGAAAAAGTAAAACAGGGTGACAAGTACAAATACCTGACCGAAGGTTGTTGCATTGGCGAGCATGACTCCTGTAATCAATTGACCACCAAGCAGAATGATCATCACTTTGCGTACTGTTTGGTAACGGTCGCTGGCCATGCTCCAGAACATATTGGAGAACACGGAGATGAGAGGACCAATGCCGTAGAGATAACCAATCTCAGCCCGACTGAAGCCAAGATGACTGAAGTAAAGCTGGAAGTAGGAAACCACTAGAACGGTGGAACCGAAAATGGTGAACATGAGAGCCCGCAGCCAGTTCTGATCCGGGCGGGCGTTATGACCTAATTTCATGATGAGAGACTCCAATCCTGATAACAGTTCAATAATTTTATTACCCTTTTAGGGAGGATGATTTACCAGTAGGTGGTGTGGACATTGTAGGTTCCTGCTGTGTACGCCGGATGACAAGCCAGACAATAATAAGTTCGGCTAGCAGGCCAAGGGATTGGGCTACAGCGCCAATCATGCCGTTCCATGCAGGGAAAATACTAACAAGTATAAGCAGAACGATTACCGTGCAGATTGCATTCGCCGTTTGCGAACGAAACATCGTTTTTGTCTGACCGCGAAGCAGAATGATGCCATTGCTGAAATCCAGAAAAGGGAAGATCAGCGGAAATAACACGAACGCACGCAGTGTCCACAGGCTTTGTTTCAACAGTTCGCCCTGAACGCTCATGACATTTTCGAGTACCCATGGTCCCAAGGGGGTATAGGCAATCGACACCATCATTGCAAACGGAATAAATCCGGTGACAAGTGCAAATTTTCGTACCAGTTTGGCGTCCACAAGGTAGAAATTGAGCACGATCTGATGAATGTATGTAAAGAAGCTTAGCATCAACTGCATCAGACTGCTTGCTATGGCAAACGATGAAATGGCCAGTGCAATCCCGGTCGTTTTGCCAAGTACGATGTTAATGACGGGGCCTATAAACAGGGCTACAAAGCTGGATAGCAGCAGCGGTTTATAAAAGCGAAACACGTCTCCCCTGCTCTCGACGGGATGATCCTCAAGTTTGGCTGGCATTTGGCGCTTGATGCTGTTTCCCTCCAAAAAGCTGACCAACGCTTCAATCATCATGCCCGCAGCAAAAATGATAGCGCCTACACGTCCACTGTCAATGCTGTCTGTGTAGATAAAATACAGGGATAGGCCGTACATGCCGGCTAAACGGAATATCATGCCGATGGTTAACCACTTGGTTCGGTTATTCGTAATGATGATCCCCTGATAGATGTTGCGGATCACTGAGAAGATACTCACATACATGAGAATTTCATATACGTCGATGACTTTGTTCAGCAGATCAGGACTTACACCAAACAGATATTTGAACACCCCGGTACCCACGGGAGAATAAACGATCAGAAAACCAATAAGAAGTACACAGGCAAGAAATATTTTGGTCACAAACGTGAGGGCCTGAAAGGATAGGCGATCGCGAACCAGTGCGGAACAGGTTTGCCGCAGCAGGGTGGAGGGGCGTTCCGTGAGGGTTAACAAGCTACCGGCGATGGCATAGCTGGCAATCACCGTCTCGGGATGAGCGGAACGTGCTAATGTACTGTTTATAATGACGTGAGAAATGGTGACGAGAGAGGCGGAAATGCCAAGTGGCACAAAAAAAGAAAATAACCGTCTCCACGAAAGTGATTCACTTGACGACATGTCAACGACTCCTTTGATGGATGAAATATGCCTAGTATATCACAAAGCTTTGAGCGCGGATGCGATTTTTTGTGCGGAATATGCGGCAGATCATTTGTACAATTAAGGGGATCATATTATAATAGGAATGGTTAAAAATCGCTCTAATACGTATTCAACCAAGTGGAGGCACATTTATTTTGAGCCAATCAAATCGAAAACGTCATCAATATCCGCGTGGACCGCTGGCATTGATGAGAGGGGTGTACAAATACACCATTCCGGAAACACGGAAGGCATTGAATGGATGGCGTGCTCAGGCTGAGGCAATTCCGAATGAGGAATTGCGTACGCAGGCACTTGCCAGTCTAAAGGATAAACAGTTTCATTGTGAAGGCGGAACCGTCTACGCATTAGCTGATTTGCCCAACAGACACATTCTGATTCCGCTGATCGTTTCATATCAGACTATTAGTGATTATTTGGACAATCTGTGCGACCGCAGCACATCGATGGACCCGGATGACTTTCGTCTTCTCCATCAATCTATGCTTGATGCGGTAGATCCCGAAGCCATTCCCGTCAATTATTATGCCCTCCGTGAGGAGCAGGATGACGGTGGATATCTGCGGAATCTGGTGACCACATGTCAGGAACTGACCCGTCAGTTACCAGGCTATGCGTCCGCCAAGCCCCAAATTCAGGATCTGGCAGGCCTATACACGGACCTGCAGGTATATAAGCATATCAAGCCGGAACTGAGAGAAACGGCACTGCTCGAATGGTGGTCGAAGCATCGTCATCGTACACCTCAGTTTCGTTGGAACGAATTTGCTGCTGCGACTGGCTCTACACTGGGCGTTTTCATGCTGTTTCTGGCTGCGAGTGACGATCAGTTGACTGAAGAGCAAGCGGCCTCGATCCACACGGCCTATTTCCCACATGTATGCGCATTGCACATTATGCTCGATTATTTAATTGATCAGGATGAGGACCGCATCGGGGGAGATCTCAACTTCTGCAACTATTATGAGAATGTAGAGACCATGCTGGACAGAATTGCTTTTATTGTGGAGATGGCACGCAGCGATGTGCAGAAGATCCCGGGAAGCTCCTTTCACCGGATGATCATCGAAGGACTGATTGCCATTTACCTGTCTGATCCCAAAGTCAGCGAACAGCAGGAAGTTCGCGTCGTATCCAAACGTCTGATGAAGAATAGTCCGATGACGAGAATATTTTTCTTCATTTTCAGTCGCTGGATACGGAAAAATATGTAAGTCAGGTGTAATTGCGGAGCCTGAAGTGAAACTAGAGGAGGAAGAAACATCATGACAGCAGTAAAGAAAATCGCAGTGTTAACGAGCGGTGGTGATTCACAGGGGATGAACGCGGCCGTTCGTGCGGTTGTTCGCAGCGGACTGTTTCACGGTCTCGAAGTATATGGAGTTCAACGTGGATACCAAGGTCTCTTGAATAATGACATTTTCCCAATGGATTTGCGGAGTGTAGGGGATATCATCCAACGTGGGGGAACGGTTCTTCAATCGGCACGTTGCAAGGAGTTCTACACAGCTGAAGGCCAGCAAAAAGGTGCGGACATTCTGCGTGCACGTGGCATTGACGGTCTGGTTGTTATCGGTGGAGACGGTTCCTACAACGGAGCAAACAAACTGAGCAAACTGGGCATTAACACAATGGGTCTGCCAGGAACAATTGATAATGATATTTCATTCACCGACTATACGATCGGATTTGATACAGCTGTAAGCATAGTAGTTGACGCAGTAAACAAATTGCGTGATACGATGTCTTCACACGAACGTTCTTCCATCGTTGAGGTTATGGGTCGTCACTGTGGGGATATTGCTCTGCATGCCGGACTTGCTTCGGGTGCTGAAACCATTCTTGTGCCGGAAGTTCCGTTTGACATGGACGAAGTGGCAGATCGGATGAAAGCTAACTTTGCACATGGTAAACGTCACAGTATTATCATCGTTGCAGAAGGCGTGGGCAAGGGTGAGGATGTGGCGAAAGAACTGATGGAACGTTGCCCGACATATGAGCCGCGTGTAACCGTTCTGGGTCATATTCAGCGTGGGGGTACGCCAACACCTTTCGACCGTAACCTGGCGAGCCGTCTGGGCGACTTCGCTGTTCGTAGTCTGATCGCAGGTGAGACAGACAAAGGTTGTGGCATTATCAAGGGTGAACTTACCCTGACGGATATTGATAAAGTCGTTAACACGAAAAAAGATTTTGATATGGAGACTTACGAGCTTGCACAACGTTTGTCCCAATAATTCGATTCATAAGCAAAGAGCACAATCCCGCATGAACGAGGATTGTGCTCTTTTTGTTGTTTTACGTTTTTACGGAAGTGAATATTAATGTTACGCCTTGCGCAGTGCGGCATGTTTTTGTATCCGAAAGAGTCTCCAGAGAAGCGCTGTTGCTCCTACAGCAAGGCCGGCAATGAGCCCGATCCAGTATCCAAAGGCACCGAGAGAAGTATATGTAGCCGTTAGATAACCAACAGGCAAGCCAATAATCCAATAAGCTATGAACGTAATGATTAGTGCCGGATTCACATCTTTGTAGCCACGCAATGCTCCCTGGGTCGGTGTTGCAATGGCATCCGAGATCTGAAAGAAAATGGCGTAAATGAGGAAATGTTGCGTAAGTGCAATGACCTCTCGATCGTTTGAGTACACACCTGCAATCTGTTCACCGAACACAATCAACACGATGGCTGTCAGCAGGGAGAGTCCGATGGCTCCACCAATGCCGAGCAGACTGTACTGTTTGGCATCTTTCAGACGCCCTGCACCTGCCTCAAAACCTACAAGGATCGTAAGAGCCATACATATGCTCACAGGCAGCATGTAGAGCGTAGAAGCGAAGTTCAGAGCCGCCTGATGGGCAGCGATCGTTGTGGTATCAAATCGGCTCATCATTAAAGTCACCGCAGCGAAGATGGACGTTTCGAAAAAAGTCGCGAATCCAATCGGAACCCCGATCTTGAGTAACTCTTTCCATTTGGCCAGGGATACGCGGGTCCACTGACGGAAAATACTGTATTGGGCGAAAGGCTCCATCCGATGGACAAAAAATAGACTAATGAGAAAGATGAGCCAGTACGTACAAGCTGTAGCGACTCCAGCACCAACGCCGCCCAATTGAGGAAAGCCCCAGCGGCCGAATATCAGCAGGTAATTCAGCAAGATATTAACGGGCAGCGAGACCAGTGTAATGAACATTGTCGTTCGCGTCTGGCCCAGTGCATCCATGAAGCTGCGCAGCACGGTATATCCGAAGAGCGGGATAATGCCAAAAGCGAGTGCACACAGAAAATAAAAGGCCACTTGAGCAACGTGGGGTTCCAGAGGCATTCCGTTCAGTATAGGGCCAAGTAACAAGGCCCCGGCTCCAATAACGACTAGACTGACAGCAATGCCAAGATACAACGCCTGTATGACGTTATATCCGATCTGATCATTACGTTTGGAACCTAACAGATGAGATACAACGGGGGTTATGCCAATTAGAATGCCGCTTAGTCCAGTTTGAACTGGCATCCACAGACTTGTGCCAATCGCAACACCTGCAAGGTCGGCCGGGGAAAACTTGCCTGACATATTCGTATCGAAGAACGACATGGCAGAGAGGGCGATTTGAGTGGTGAAGATGGGCAAAAATATAATCAGGAATTGCTTCACTTTTTGTGAAAAACTTGTTGTGTTCATGTTCACTGGCAGTGCCTCGCTATTCTAAAGTGATGTCATCCAAGTGTCATATCTGGACAGCTATTCATTGTAGTGGATTTTGTTCGATTTGAATAGGGACAGAAGCAGAAGAGAGGCACAATCGAGAAAGGCAAGCATAAAAAACCTCGTTCCGCCTGAAGCGGAGCGAGGTTGGATGAATACAAAGATATGCAAAAGTGCGGATTACTCATATTGTACACCGGATGTATAACGATTGGACGCATTCCAGAGCAGATATTCATGCACATCCATGTCTTTCATCGCTCTAATCTGGTCTTCCACTTGTTTCTTGCCATACTTGATATAATGCCCACTTCCGAGCCAACTTGCCGTGAAGTCCTGAATCCACGGACGAATGACGGGTTTGAGCTCTTTGGTAGGGTCCAGTTTCTTGTGTGTGTCTTCCATGGAGCCCTTGATGGTGGTGTAAGGATCTTTGTCAGGGTCCTTCACTCCATACCATCCCGTTGAATAGTGACTAGGGTATACCATGGGTGAGATGACGTCCACATTTTCGGATATTTTCACAAAATCTTGTCCAATGCCTTCAGCTGCAGGTACAGAAGCGGCATAACCGAAAATATCAACCGAGACACGAACACCTAACGGTGCGAGCTCCTTGCGTGCATATTGCACGAATTCAGCTACAACATCGACCCGTGACTTGTCGGACTTGGTATATTTCAGTATGTCGGCCCGAGTTTCGAAACCTTCCGGGAAACGAACGTAGTCGAATTGAATTTCTTTGAATCCAAGTTTGGCCGCTTCCTTTGCAATCTCGATATTATAGTCCCACACTTCCTTGCTGTACGGATTCACGAAGCTGTCGCCTTTGCCATTGGCCCATACGGATCCATCCTTATTTCGGAAGGAAAGCTCTGGATTCTTCTTGGCAAGAATCGTATCTTTGAATACAACGACACGTGCGATCGGGTAGACATCGTGTTTTTGCAGCCGTTTCATCAAGGCATCGATATCTCGAATAAAGGGTTGGGATTTGCCCATTTTCTGTAGCGCTTTGTTTTCTGTGGGATAAGTTATGTATCCGAGATCGTCTTTGATATCAATGACCATGGCATTCAGTTCGGTACTGTCTGTCAGTTCCAGCAATTCTTTCATACGTGCGCCGCCAGCGCTGTAGGCTGTGACGTAAATACCTTTGACCACAGGTGCGTCAGGTTGAGGATCCATTTTGGCAGGTGGGTTATCGGCATCAATAACGACCTGATCTTTTTGAGATTGGATGATTGCGGTGTTAAAACTGTTGGTTAACGATTGGAACTGGGGATTTCCCTGATCCGCTGCTGCGGGGGTACCACCAAAGCTTCCAAAGGCCATAGCCAATAAAGCCAAAAACATGTTCATTCATGTCCACTCCCTTATGTGCATTCCATATATGAATTATACATTAAAGCCTCCGGGCTTTTAACCATATTAAGCAAGTAATGAAACACATGGAAAAAATGAAAACCGCTTCCTGCAAAGGAAATCCCCTGCAAAAAGCGGCGTGATCAATCTGAAAAAAATTATTGAATGTAAATCTCATTTTGATGCTCACAAATACTGTACTGAATGATTTCCATTGCGTCTCCCTGTTCCAGGATGCCCAGCCCATCCCGGAGGACAATCAGTGAGTCGAGTTCATTCGGTTTCAAGAAAGGGAGCATTTCCGGGCACCATCTGTTGACAATTTCAAACAGTTTTACCGTTTCCATATCCACATTAATCACCCTTTCCTACTCGAATTCCAAAATGGTAAGTCATTCGGTGCATTCGGGAAAGCATATGGCCTGTGAAATTGAAGGGTTGAACCTGCTATACAACATATTTAGGAGCCGTACACCGTTATTATACCACAATGTTGTGAATTGTTAACCGTACAGGTGTCTTAACTTCTGCGAAATGAGCCCATAACACCAACCGTTTCCACTATGTTAACAAAAGCATTTGGATCGGTATCCTTGATAATTCGTTTAATTTCAACCAGCTCGTAGCGGGTGGTAACGGTCATGAGCATGTCCTTTTCAATATCCGTGTATGCTCCCTGAGTCTTAATTTTGGTAACTCCACGAGGCCGAACAAGTAATTTTTTTAACATGGCTTCGGTTTCGTTTGTGATAATATACAGGGTTACCTTGACATGACTGATATGGATCAGATCAAGCACCTTGCCCGTGATGTAAATGGATACCATGGAGGCCAAGGCTGTATTCCAATTGTCACTCAGGTATCCTGCAAGCATAATAATCGAACCGTTCATGCCGGCCATCACTGTACCAATCGGAAAGTCTCGTTTACGTGTGAAAATGGACCCAACAATATCGAGTCCTCCTGTGGAGCCGCCGACGCGGAAGGAAACGCCAGTGCCCATTCCAATGAGTACACCGCCAAATACAGAACTAAGCAAAGGGTCTGTAGCCACAGCAAAAACAGGCAGAAGCGCAATGAACCAAGAAGTGGCTGCTACCGAGAGAATACTTAATGTAATGAAACGACGTCCAAGAATAAACCAACCTGCAATGAGCAGGGGAATGTTAAGAACAAAATACATTATACTAAGATTCAACGTTGTAAAATAACCCAGAAGCATTGAAATACCGGACACCCCGCCGCTTAAAAGCTGATGGGGGACCAAGAACCAGTTAAAGCCGCAAGCAATAGCTGCGGCACCCAAAATGATCACTAAAGAGTGCCAAATTATTTTGGGCAATTTAATCACCTCATTTATATTTAAAACCAGATTGCTGGTAATCTTGAATTGTTTTGTGATATAATGATTTGTGGATATTCTTGAGTAGGAAACTTTTCCCAAATGGAACGATAAAATTTGAAATGTTTCAAACACATGTATGTAGTTTTAGTCTTATGTTGGGGGCCCATTCATGGAATTATAATCATTGATGAAAATAATTTGCCCAGTTGGGATACCCTATAAATATTAACGCTACTTAAGAATACAGACAACAAAGTGGATTGTCCACCATGTCCACCATATAAAAGGAGTATGAATAATTTTGACAAATTTAAATTTCACAGATTTCAATCTTGAACCGCTGGTGCTGCAAGCCATCACTGAGCTCGGGTTTGAAGAAGCAACACCAATCCAATCCAAATCAATTCCTTTGGCGCTTGAAGGAAGAGACTTGATTGGTCAAGCACAAACGGGTACTGGTAAAACAGCTGCATTCGGTATTCCATTGATCAGCAAAATCACCAAAAGTGACGAAAAAATCCGCGCCCTCATTATGGCACCTACACGTGAACTTGCAATCCAAGTTGCTGAAGAGATCGAAAAACTCACTCGCTTCAAAGGTCTGCGCTCCCTGCCAATCTATGGCGGACAAGATATCGTTCGTCAGATTCGCGCATTGAAAAGAAAACCACAAATTATCATTGGTACACCTGGACGTCTCCTTGACCACATCAACCGCAAAACAATCAAACTTGATGATGTACAAACTGTTGTATTGGATGAAGCAGATGAAATGCTCGATATGGGTTTCATGGAGGATATTCAGTCTATCCTGAAACAAGTACCAGACGAGCGTCAAACGATGCTGTTCTCAGCAACAATGCCTCCTAACATTCAAAAATTGGCTCAACAATTCTTGAACAACCCTGAACACGTATCTGTAATTCCTAAACAAGTAAGTGCACCATTGATCGACCAAGCTTACATTGAAGTTCCTGAGCGTCAAAAATTCGAAGCACTTAGCCGTTTGCTGGATATGGAATCTCCTGAACTGGCGATCGTATTCGGACGTACCAAACGTCGTGTTGATGAATTGGCTGAAGCTCTGCAAAAACGTGGATATTCTGCTGATGGTCTCCATGGTGACCTTTCCCAGAATCAACGTGATACAGTAATGCGTAAGTTCCGTGACGGCAGCATTGATGTACTCGTTGCAACAGACGTAGCTGCACGTGGTCTCGATGTATCCGGCGTAACTCACGTTGTGAACTTTGACCTTCCGCAAGATCCGGAGAGCTATGTTCACCGTATCGGTCGTACAGGTCGTGCGGGTAAAGAGGGTGCTGCTTGGTCCTTCGTTACACCGCGTGAGATTGATCACTTGCACTTCATTGAGCGTGTAACACGTCACCGTATTCCGCGTAAACCACTGCCAACAATGGCAGAAGCTGTTGAAGGAAAACAACGTTTGACAGCAGAACGCTTGCTGGAAATCGTACAATCGGGCGAATTGAACGAATACAAAGGTATCGCGATTCAAATGCTTGAGCAATATGATTCTGTTCAACTGTTGTCGGCTGCTCTGAAGCTCCTGACAGGTGACAAAAAAGATGCTCAAGTTGACCTGACTCCTGAAGATCCAATCCGTGCGAAGCGTCGCAAACCGGATGTTCGCTCTGGCGGACGTAAACCATCTGGCTATAGCGGTAACCGCAGCAGCGGCAGTGGTGGTGGTTACAACCGTGATCGCAACAGCAGTGGCGGCGGACGTGGTGGCTACAACCGTGATCGTAACAGCGGCAGCAGCACTGGTGGCGGAAGCAGAGAAGGTGGTTACAACCGTGACCGCAAACCTCGTCCAAGCTCCAACGAAGGACGTCGTCCAGCAAAAGATTCCTCTTTCGAGTAATATAAATGTGTGAACTTGAAATGGAGCAGGCAACTGCTCCATTTTTTTTATTTTTAGATGGCTATTTTCTTTTTTTTCTGATTATGCAAAGCACTGGTCAAAGGCGGAGCTGATCTCTTTTCGGGAAGTACTGGCTTTTCCTATCTATAATAAGGTATATTAATATTAGACTTCAGGTAATACGCAAGGCTGCGGAGGAGGAGAAATGTTTGGAATTTAAAGGAGCTATGGGTGGGATCTACCGGCTTACAGAGTGGATTACGAGACTGGCCGCAACCAATCTGTTGTGGGCTATTTGTTCGTCTCCGTTCTTGTTTTTCTTGATTATGAAACTGCTCGTTATGCAGCAGAACCTCGCCAACGAATCATTGCAAATGAACTGGGCTATAGCCATTGTGGCACCGCTTACACTATTCCCGGCGACGTCGGCGCTGTTTACGGTTGTTCGTAAATGGAATATGGGAGATACGGATGTGCCGATCTTCCGTACGTTCTTTGTAGGTTACAAAGAAAACTACAAACAAAGTTTAATCGGGGGCATTTTTTACACATTGTTGTTCGCGATCATGTATCTGGATTATACGGTGTACATGACCCAGTTCCGCAACATGCAGCTCGTGGGAATCATCATGCTTGTGCTGCTTCTCTTGTTATTTGTATCACTCTTTAACTTTTTCTCAATGGTTGTACATTATCACATGTCCATTGGACTCATTATCAAAAATGCAGTACTGTTAACGCTGATCAGACCATTCCGTGTATTTTCCACATTGCTGGGAAGCGGACTACTGTTCTACATTGGTTTCCGTTATCCGGTCTTGTTCGTCTTCTTCATTATCAGCATCATTGCCTGGTTCGCGTTCTTTAACTTCTACGCAACCTTCAACAAAATGCAGGAGCAGATGGAAAAGATGCAGTTGAAGAAGGAAGAAGAGGAAGCTGCTGCGCTGGCTGAACAATCAGCAGAGAATGGTGAAACATCTGAGTCATCAGACGACAAAAACATTACATTGCAAAAATAAAACATGATGAATCGCCATTTACTTTTTACACAGTTAGGGATATAATAATTGTACATCCTGCGATGTACGTTTCGGTTATTCGTTGTTTTGAACCAATGATGATGTCTTCGGGAGATCAACACAGAATGTTGCTGAAAAGCCCTGTCTATACGACATGGGGACTTCAAAAAGCATTTTTGCGGTCACCCACCTGCCAAGCAGGTTCATAAGACAATGTAGCCGGACGGCATAGGCGGGTTCCTAAATTTTCATGTACAGCACCCTGACTTTCCCTCTTCTTCTGAAGGAATCTCAGGGTGTTTTTAAGTTGTGATGATTGTTTTTGATTGGTTTTGTGATAAATATGATGCTTACCCTTTTGTTACTACTTGAACAATGTTACACTTAGATACATAAATGGAACGGTTACAATCAAAGGAGGAAGGGTCTTGACCTTAAAGAGAACGCTCGTCGGTATCATCCGCAGCATGGAGGGGACCAGCGATCGAGCCAAGGATCCCAAATTAAAAACACGGTATTATAACTTATCTAAAGACAGAGCTTGGGAAGAGGTTTCTTCAACACTCAAAAAAATTCCGGGTTATAAAGTGCTGCACGAAGTGCCTTCTGTTGGAGAAGTTATACTGGAGAAGCGGACTACCTTTGGACGGACGATGGATATTACAGTTTCCATTATCTCGGTAAGTCCTGTTCGCAGTGCGGTGGATATGTATTCAGCTTCACGTGGTTCGCTTGGAGATTTGGGTTCCAATTATCGCACGATTATGAATTTATTTTCTGTTCTGGATAAGAAGCTAAGCAAGTATAAAGCGAATGATTGAAATAGATGATAAATAACAAAAAGCGAGTGAAGGTTAACCTTCCTCGCTTTTGTTCTGAACGTGTGGTAACTTCTACAGCAAAGCTTTTACAGCAGCAATGGCTTGTTCGAAGTTAGGGGAGTCTGTCATTTCAGGCAAATACTCCACATATGTAATCCGGTCTTCGGCATCCAAAACAAAAATGGAGCGCATGTCGAGTTGGAATTCTTTGATCAGAACGCCATAGTCTTCACCGAAAGAACGTGTTTTGTAGTCTGACAATGTAACTACGCGGTCTACACCAGCTGCTCCACACCAACGTGCTTGAGCGAACGGAAGGTCAACGCTTACTGTCAAGACAACAACATTGTCTCCGAGTTCTCCGGCTTCAACGTTGAAACGACGAGTTTGCGCATCGCATACGCCAGTATCCAGTGAAGGAACAACGCTGATTAATTTAATTTTGCCTGCGAAGTCTTTCAGGGAAGCATCTTCAACCAGGTTTTTGCTCAGGGTAAAATCAGGTGCTTGATCGCCCACTTTCAGTTCGGGTCCGATCAATGTAATAGGGTTGCCTTTGAATGTGGCTGCGCCTGTACGTTCTTGTGTCATAATAATGTTCCTCCTTATAAATTGGTGATCCGTGCCAAAATCCATTATAATCTTTTATGAAAGGCATTGTCCAATTCGGACATGTACCATTACGATGGATCAGAGATTAAGTCCGATCTGAACAGGGTGGAGTGAAAGAAGAAATTTATGATATTTATTCGCTATGAGAACTGGAAAGGTTATCTGAAGTATTTCCCTTTGACGTCGATTTTTTTAATTGCCAATGTTGTGATGTTTATTGTGTTAACGGTGAACGGTGGCTCAACGAACAATATGGTGCTGCTGAAATTCGGGGCACTTACGAATCATGAACTGTTCGCACAGGAGTGGTGGCGTTACATTACATCGATCTTTCTGCATGCGGGCTTCAGTCATTTATTGTTTAACAGCTTTGCGTTAATTGTATTCGCACCACCAATGGAACGTTTGCTCGGGTCGGTAAGGTATGGTGTATTGTATCTGGGTGGTGGTGTATTGGGTAATATCCTTGCTGTTGCATGGTACAACTCGATTGGAAGTATCACCATCTCCGTAGGTGCTTCTGGAGCGATCTATGCCGTCTATGGTGCATTCCTGTATGTAGCGCTGTTCCAGCGAACGATGATGGACGAGGCTTCGCGCAAAACGATGTACACGCTGCTTTTGTTCGGGATCATATTCTCTTTCGCGATGTCGGGCATCAATTGGATGGCGCACCTCGGAGGATTGTTGGGTGGATTCTTTATTTACGGACTGTTGATCAGGTTGTGGAAACCTCGCAGCTTAAAGCGGTAGTCAGAACGTTCTCAAGATGGAATGCAGTCCAGGATAAGTAGGGTATAACAGATTGGAGCGATCAGGACGAGTGGAATTAAGACAGTTGCATTACTTTTTGAAAGTGGCACAGAAGGAACATGTAACACAGGCTGCTGAAGAGCTGCATGTGGCACAGTCGGCGGTGAGTCGTCAGATTCATCAGCTGGAAGAAGAACTGGGCGTGGACCTTTTTATGCAAAAGGGGCGAAACCTGCAGTTGACTGCAGTAGGACAGCTTTTTTGCAAACGAATTGAAGGTATATTAAAAGATTTGGACAAAGCAGTCGGGGAAGTTCATGAGTTTCTTGACCCGGAGCATGGGGAGATCCGCATTGGATTCCCGCATAGCCTGGGGATTCATCTCATTCCTTCCGTTGTAGCTGCTTTTCGTCAGCGCTACCCTAACGTGAAATTCAGATTCAAGCAGGGGATGTTCCCTACATTGATTCGTGACGTGTTATCGGGAGAGGTAGACTTGGCATTCATTTCTCCTTTTCCAGAGAAGCATGATCAAGTGTCTGGTGATATTGTACTCACGGAAGAATTACATGCCATCCTTCCTCCGAATCACCCGTTAGCTGGTGAAGAGACCATTGCGCTTGAACAACTCAAGGATGATAAATTTGTATTGTTTAGCAAAGGTTATTCTCTTCGTCCTATTGTGTGGCATGCCTGTCTGGAAGCTGGTTTTACACCCAAAATTGCTTTTGAAGGGGAAGAGACCGACACGATCCGCGGATTGGTCGCTGCGGGCATGGGGGTCAGCCTCCTGCCTGAGATGGCGCTATTCCAGACAAACCCGTTGCAACCGGCACATGTCGCCATTTCCCATCCAAAAGTAACACGGACCATTGGGTTAATTCATCGTGCAGATGACAAGTTGCCGCTGGTTGCCCAGTCCTTTCGTTCATTTTTGCTTCATTATTTTGGTTTACAACAGAACAATACCCCATCCGATTAACGGTGGGGTATTGTTTGTGTTGTATGAGCTATGCAATTAATCGCGGCTGTTGAAGATTCCAATGTAACGAATCAACTCAAGCAGTGAGATCAACGCTGCAGCGACGTAAGTCAAGGCTGCGGCGTTCAGGACTTTTGCAACACCTTTTTCTTCTTCGTTACGGATGTACCCTTCAGATACCATAATTTCTCTAGCGCGGTTACTCGCATTGAACTCAACCGGTAACGTGATGAGTTGGAATGCTACAGTTACAGAGAAGAAGATGATACCGATCCCTACAAGGTTCATGGCATTGAAGAGGAATCCTGCAATCAGCAGGAATGGAGCTAATCCGGATGCAAAATTCACAATGGGGAAGATCCGGTGACGCAGTGCCAGCATCGGGTAACTTTCTTTATGCTGAATGGCATGACCAACTTCATGGCAGGCTACCGAAACAGCTGAGATTGAGTTTTCATAATATACTGGTTCTGATAACCGTACAACCCGATTGATGGGATCGTAGTGGTCAGAAAGTGTGCCGCGTACAGGTTCAATGGGAACATCATGCAGCCCGTTAGCATCCAGCATGTGGCGAGCGGCATCGTAACCAGTCATTCCATTCTGGTTCGGGACCTCCGACCAACGTCTAAACGTACCTTTAACGCGAAATTGCGCCCATAAAGAGAGCAAAAAGGCGATAATAATCAATACGAACATACCGTTATTAAAACTCATATTCATTCCTCCGCTTTCTGAAATAAGCTACATCATGGTGTTCTCAAGCAAGATTTTAAGTGCCTCCATTGTACCGGCACTTTTGGTGAGAAGGCCTGCCATCATTTTGCGTGCTTGTACAGGTTTCATCTCTCCAAGTAGCGGTTTGAGTTCGTTAACCTCTCGCTCAAGTTGTTGTACATGAAGCTCTAATGTTGTCAATTTGCTGGCAACTTGTTCTTCTGTACTAACCAGACGCCACTTCTCAAGAGATTGCTTAATCTCGTCGAGACTATACTTCTCTTGTTTCATCTGTACAATACGTTCAAGCCTCGTTAAAGTTTCATTACTATAGAGACGATAATTTTTTTGTGTGCGTTCTTCGGGAGCGATCAGTCCAAGCTTTGTGTAATAATCAATCGTCCGTTCACTAACACCAGCGGTCTTGGCGAGTTCGCCAATCCGAAAAAGTTTCATATCCCCAATGATATTCACCTCGCTTGCAAGTTCAAATGTAGGGAATTGTAGTTTCCAGTTGCGAATTTCTATACTACGCCCAATTTTTCTTACTAATAAGTATGATACATGATCTTTAACCGTACAGTCAAACGTTATGCTTTGGCGATCAGGATACCGCATTTCTATATCTATGTACTCATAGAATGTGATTATGTACTTAAGTGCAAGAAAAAGACGTATGACTTTATTCCCAGAAATAATTTTCAGTTTTGATGAAAATACTCTTGTCAACTTTCCTCTCTTCTGCTTATAATGACATTAAGAGTTTCACGTTATGTGAAGAAACTTAACATAAGAGGGAGTGGGGTATATGAGAAAGAAATGGTTGGTTTCCATGTTAGTAATGCTTACTTTGTTCGCTTTTCCGGTCAGCGCATTTGCGGCTGCGGAGGGTCCAACTAACATTGAACTTCAAAGCGGTTTGAACTCAGCCTTTACGTTTTTGGCTGTTGTACTCGTGTTCTTGATGCAAGGGGGATTTGCTTTACTCGAAGCGGGTTCAACACGGATGAAGAATGCAGGACACATTGCAGGTAAGACCATCCTGACATTAGGGATTTCCGTTATTGCCTTCTGGGGATTGGGTTTTGGTCTAGGCTTCGGTAATGGTAATGGATTTTTTGGAACTACCGGATTCTTCCTAAGTGGAGACAGTATGGCTGCTTCCTTCGAATCACTGGCTTTCTCCGATGTTCCACTGACTATCAAATTTGTATTCCACCTCGCCTTTGCGGCGGTATCTCTGGCCATTGCCTGCGGTGGTATGGCTGAACGTGCAAAGATGAGCGTATATATCGTGTTTGGTACATTGTATACCATTATTATGTATCCGGTTGTTGCTCACTGGGTATGGGGCGGCGGCTGGTTGGCTGAGCTGGGTATGCAAGACTTTGCAGGATCGACGGTTGTTCACTTAACGGGTGCGACTGCAGCGTTGGTAGCTACCATCTTGTTGAAACCACGTATTGGTAAATATAACAAAGACGGCAAACCTAACATCATTCCAGGTCATAACCAAGTGTATTCCGTACTCGGGGTTATCATCCTCTGGATCGGTTGGTTTGGATTCAACCCAGGTAGTACGTTATCTGCCATGGGGGATGGATTCTTCGGTTATGTTGCATTGACTACTAACGTAGCTGCAGCGGCAGGTGGTGTTGCTGCGCTGTTAATCTCGTGGGCAGTACTTGGTAAGTCAGATATTCCTAGCATGTTAAACGGTGTGCTTGCGGCACTCGTTGCGATTACAGGAGCATGTGCATTCGTTGAGCCTTGGGCAGCGCTGGTTATCGGTGCTTTGGCGGGTGTCATCACATTCTTCACAGCACAGTACTTCGATCGTAAAGGAATTGACGATCCAATCTACGCTTTCTCCGTACATGGTATTGCGGGTATGTGGGGTGCGATCTCCACAGGTTTGTTCGCTACTCCTGAACTTGCCGAGAATGCGGGTGTAGGTCAAGCGGGTCTGTTCTATGGCGGTGGCTTCCACCAATTGGGGGTACAACTTCTAGGTCTGGCGGGTGCTTTTGCCTTCGTACTGGTAATGTCCTTCATTATTCTGGGTGGAATGAAAGCGATCATGGGCATCCGTGTCACTGAAGAAGAAGAAACAATGGGTCTGGATATCAGTGAGCACGGTACTTACGGATACCCTGAACAAATGAAAAGCGTAGATTCAAAATCCAATGGTGGTACGTTCAGCTCCTGAGTTGGATAATGCTGAAACATGCATCAAGGAGGCTGGACATGATGGAACCCATCTCGTTTACAAACTATTCCTGGTCTTATCAGGGAATCGATGGTGCGGTGTCTGTTCCAGAACTGCGCCAGGCACGTGTGATATTACAGAATGAGCTCCAGGATTTGTTGTCCGCTTCCTTGTCGCCAATCGAGTGGTACCAAACGGTAAATGAACTGCATGACCGGATTGCACGGAAAGCAGTAGAGTTATGCATTCAGGGGATGGTTGAGGAAGGCTTAGGCCAACCTCCCGTCCCCTATGCCTTTATCGTATTTGGCAGTTCTGGCAGGGAAGAAGCAACGTTATGGAGTGATCAGGACAATGGCATGATTATTAGCGATATCCCACATGAGGGTAAAGGGGCATACTTTGCCGAGCTTGGACAGCGAATCACGGATATGTTGGAAGGGCTTGGTTACGCCAAGTGCGAAGGCAAAGTCATGTGCTCAGAGTCACTCTGGAGAAAAACGCTGGCATCATGGAAGCAACAATTGGCAGAGTGGAGTTCAGATCTGAATTGGGAGCCTGTTCGTAATCTGATCATCGCTTCAGATATGCGTTTTGTTGCGGGGCAGCAAAGTCTGGCAGAGGAATGGATCACAAGTTTTTATGAACAGTTCAGACTTGTTCCCGAACTTTCGGATGCAGTTCTTCGCAATACGGTTAAACATAAAGCTACATTAAATGTACTTGGACGTGTGGTCACAGAACGATTTGGTGAACATGCAGGTGGATTTGATGTCAAGTATGGTTTGTACATCCCACTTGTGAACAGTGCCCGTTATTTGGCTTTGCAGCATGGGATCAAGGAGTCATCTACGTTAAAAAGAATGGAGAGACTGACTTCGCTTGAAGCTGTTCCGTTTACACTACTGGACGCATGTCAGCGGGCCTTTATAGCCGCTTTGAAGTTTCGCCGAAGTACGCCGGTTGTTATCCAAGGGGGGCTGCAACATAGCAGCGGGTTCCTGGATGAGAAACAGATGAAACAAAAACAGATTCATTATGAGCTCAGGGATACGCTCGGGTTGGTACGACGAGTGCATCGTGCTTTGCAAAGACAGTTGCGTTTTGCAGAAAGGAGACGTCCATGAGAGAGCCGGCAAGGGGCAATACAGGATTCTGGAATTCGCTGCGTCAGGGAGGGGTTCCTTCCGCCATCGCTTCCATTATGGGAGCCCCTACGGCGCAACACATGGCGTTTATCCGCTCGATGATGAGAGAACAGCGCAGACCTGAGGTTCTGCATACGCCTCTAAACGAGTTGGACGCAGTTGTATTTGATCTGGAAACGACGGGTTTTTCACCCCAGCATGGGGATGAGATTATCTCATTTGGTGCGGTCCGTATACATGGTGGTGTGGTAGTGGAAGGAGAACAGTTCTATACGGTGGTGCAGTCCAAAACTGCGGTCCCGGAACATATTACTGAACTTACAGGTATTACACAGGAGATGACACTGAACGCGCCAACTTTGTTGGAGGGATTGCATGATTTCATGTCTTTTGTAGGTGGAAATGTTCTGATCGCACACGCAAGTGCGCATGATCGCGCCTTTCTGAATGCTGCGCTGTGGCGGACTTCAAAAGTAAGACTGACACATCGTTTAATTGATACGATGATGTTGGCCCGCTGGCTTGAACCAAGCAGGCCGGGGTATGGTCTCGATGAATTGCTGGAATCCAGAGGCATTCCGATCTATGGGCGTCACCATGCACTGGAAGATTCGAAAATGACTGCACAGTTATGGTCCTGTTATCTGGAGGACATGATACGTAAAAATGTGGAGACCTTGGGTGATTTGTATACCCAGCTAAGTCACGCGTAATGGGACGGGAAGCAGAGTGTATGAAGGCGCAACGCGGTGAGCCTGATCCTGCAATTCCTTCGAGGATACAATCTGATAACCGTTCAGATGCATATGAGATCGCAATCCGCCTGTTAGGTCGGGTGAGCCGATGAGGTACATCTGAAGCAAACCTGCGAAGGCCGGAAGAGCTTGCATGTCCTCTACGGAAGGAACAGGCCTAGTCTGCGGATGAGAATGGAAGATGCCAATGAGCTTGGGTTCGGAGAATACACACCGAATCCATTCGGCATTGTCCAGAGCAAAATGGTGCAGCGGGTCAGGTGCTACGTTACGAATGGGCTGAAACCGACTGATTCGTATACCGCCCGCTGCGGTTTCACCCAGCATAACCCCGCAGGCTTCTTGCGGCAGCGAAAGGAACATGTGCTCACACATCTCTTGTTCTACAGAAGAAGGGATGTAGAATGTGTTCTGCTGTCCGTGAAGTGCTGCCATTTGTATTCACCCCTCTCTCTTTGGCTCCTGCTTAGGCAGGAGTCCTTTTTCATTTTATTTTCTGTGATGTGGATTGTAAAATTTTAAAGGAAAAGGGTACAATATTAAAGAGAACGTATGTGAATCATGTTCTGGTGAACTGTAATAGAGCTTGGTAAACATTTAGCATGACAGAAATACGGTTTCAGTTTCAACAGGCTAATTATACAAAAGGGTGGCGGGTTATGAAACGAAACAAATACATACTCCTCGGTGTTATCTTGCTTGTTAGTATTACAATGGCCCGGAATACAGAAGGCGGGATTGCCGCCGTCTTTAAGCAGGATGAACCCATGCCTACGGAGACGGGGCCACGTGCGGGTCTTCTGGCACCTGCGTTTTCTCTGACGGCAATGGATGGGAAAACGTACAGTGTGGGCGGCGCCAAAGACAAGGCCACTTTTGTCAGCTTCTGGGCATCGTGGTGTGATCCGTGTAAACAGGAGGCTCCCGAGCTGAACAAAATGGCTGAGAAATATAAGGATAAGCTTGATCTCTATGGCGTTAATGTAACATCCTACGATAAGCTGAAAGATGCCAAAGCTTTTGTGGATGAATACCAACTGAAGTTCCCTATTCCCTTGGACGAGAAGGGAACCGTGTATGCTCAATATAACGGAGTGGCTTTTCCAACGAATGTTCTGATTGACTCCAGAGGAGTTATACAGGAGATTGTTCTGGGCATATTGCCCGAGAAAGAGTTGGAACGTAAGATTAAAGAGTTAGTTGCAAATTAATTTTCTGCAAAGAAAGAAGCCTTTGCATCCATGAATCATGGGTACAGAGGCTTCTTTTTATTTTCCGGGAAATACACTTTAATGATTACTCAGCCCGTGAGCAGGAATAGGGAGTGTGCCCGGCTCATCCTGCAATTTTTCTTGAAGCAGCGCATAGCGGAAACTATGCACGAGAGCTTCCCAACTGGCTTCAATGACGTTCTCGGATACACCAACCGTGTTCCACGTGTTTTCCGTATTTTTGGATTCGATCAAAACACGAACTTTGGCAGCAGTGGCATCCTTCTCATCCAGTACACGTACTTTGTAGTCCGAGAGATGCATGTTGGCAAGTGAAGGGAAGTATTGCACCAGTGCTTTCCGGAGCGCATTATCGAGTGCGTTAACCGGACCATTACCTTCAGCAGCGGTATAGACACTAGTTCCAGCTACATTAAGTTTGACAAAAGCTTCAGAGACTACGGATTTGCCCGCCGTTTTCTCCACAAGCATTTTGAATGATTCGAAAGTGAACAATTCTTTCATGTCACCGTTCGCTTCACGAATTAACAATTCGAGCGAGGCGTCAGCGCCTTCGAACTGATAACCCTGATGCTCCAGGTCTTTGATTTTCTCAATAATCTGACGTGAATTGGCACTGCTTGGATCGAATTCAAGCCCCAGTTCCTGCGCTTTCGATACAATATTACTCTGTCCGGCAAGTTCCGATACCAACACACGTTGCTTGTTACCGACAAGTTCAGGCACGATGTGTTCATACGTACGCGAATCCCGCAGGATGGCAGAGACGTGGATTCCACCTTTGTGAGCAAAAGCTGCATTGCCGACATATGGCTGATTAATCGGCATATTTACATTGGCAATCTCGCTAACATAACGAGCCACGTTGGTAAGCTGTCTCATGGACTCCTCAGTAACACATTCATAGCCAAGCTTCAGTTGCAGGTTCGGGATAATGGATGCGAGATTGGCGTTACCGCAACGCTCTCCATAACCGTTCATCGTTCCTTGAACCTGACGGGCTCCGGCTTGTACAGCGCTTAGTGTGTTGGCCACAGCCAGTTCACAGTCATTATGTGTATGGATGCCGAGATGTGCATGAGGCAGGCTTCTATGCAGTGTTGATACGATCTCGTACACCTCGTTTGGCATGGTCCCGCCGTTGGTATCACACATGACGAGCCAGTCCGCTCCAGCCTCGTGAGCCTTGGTCAAGACAGCTTGAGCATACTCTGGGTTATGTTTGAATCCGTCAAAGAAGTGTTCTGCATCAAAGATGACTTCCATACCGTTCTGTTTCAGATAGGCGATGGAATCATAGATCATGGACAAGTTCTCTTCCAGCGTGGTTTGCAAAGCGGTATGCACGTGGAAGTCCCAGGATTTACCGACTAAGGTTGCAGCTTGGGCGCCAGATTCGATCATGCGTTTCAGGTTAGCGTCTTCACTAGCAATGCTGCCTTTACGGCGTGTACTGCCAAAAGCAACGACCTTTGCATTCAGGTTTAATTCCTTGACTCTTTTGAAAAACTCAATGTCCTTGGTATTGCTGCCGGGAATTCCGCCTTCAATATAATGGACACCCAGGTCATCAAGCTTCTTGGCAATTTTGAGTTTGTCGTCTGCCGATAAGCTGACACCCTCCCCTTGTGTGCCGTCACGTAAAGTCGTATCGAAGATGGAAATGGCCTTTGACATGAAGATCCTCCTTTGAGATAAAGCGCTCTTTAAAAGTTTGAATTATTAGTTGGGAAAATCGGTTAAGGACGTTAGTAGATAAATCCTTCGATTCGGCAACGCTACACTGTGTTAAACTGGAAGCGTTGATTTGTCCTAAAGTCGTCAATTTGTATAATTAATTATTATAGCACCATTATAACCAAATGCTACATAGAATTCGCAGTTTCATGTAACAATTAACGGATTTTAGAGCAAAAAGAAGGGAGTTAATCATAATCCGGATGTATGTTATAATTTATTATTGAGTTTTAATTGGAATATATGGAAGAAAAGGAGGGTTGAATTTGAGTTTTGTATGGGAAAATACAGTTATTGCCCTGATCACTTTGATATTTTTTGTGAGTGTAGGCTGGTTGGTTATTCGATCTCTGATCAGATCTCGGAGAAAATAAAAGCCCACGACTGAATTTACATAACGGGTTTGATATACTATAGAAGAAAGTAATTTAGTTTTCATTAATTAGTGTACATGAAAGGGCGGGGGTCATGATGTCTTCAGACGGCAATCCTCCAGCGAATGTGGATCAATATTACCCTACAGCCGGACGGGTGATTCTGCATGTGGATATGAATGCTTTCTACTGCTCTGTACATGAAGCGGAAGAACCGGATCTATATAGAGGAAAAGCAACGGCAGTTGCGGGTAGTAGTGAACTGCGCAAGGGTGTAATTGTAACCTGCTCATATACCGCTCGTAACCGAGGGATCTCAACAGGTATGGTTGTACACCAAGCCATGAAAAAGTGCCCTGACCTCATTGTGATTCGTCCCGATTTTCATCTATACCGTCAATATTCAAGAGCGTTCATGCAGATTGCATATAGTTATACGCCTCAACTTGAGGCAACATCCATTGATGAGTGTTATCTTGATATTACAGGCTCAAGGCAATTCGGGAATCCAATGGAGATTGCGGAGAGCATTCAGCGTAGAATCAAGGATGAATTGGGACTGCCTTGTTCCATTGGTATTGCACCCAACAAATTATTGGCGAAAATGGCTTCGGATCTGAAAAAACCGAACGGTATCTCCATTTTGCGCATGAGGGACGTACCCCGGATTCTTTGGCACAGGCCATGTAACGAAATGTTTGGCATTGGCAAAAAAACGGCTGAGAAGTTGAAAAAAATAGGCATTGAAACCATTGGTCAATTGGCCAAGTCGGATGAGAACATGTTGACCGAACTATTTGGAGTCAATGGAGCCTGGCTCAAAAACTCTGCAAATGGCATTAACCATTCCGCGGTTCACGCAGAACGGGAAGCCAATAAGTCCATTGGGCATACGACAACTCTGCCGGCGGATGTATCGGATATGAATGAGATTCATCGGGTATTCCTCAATATAAGTGACCAGGTCGCCAGAAGATTGCGTAAGCACGAAATGTTCAGCCAGGGTATTCAGATTACGATCCGGACACCCGATATGAAGACGATCACCCGATCACGTCTAATGGAAGTTCCTACGGAGGATGCAGTGGTCATTTACCGTGAGGCATGTCAATTATTTGAGAAGCATTGGGGAAGTGGCAAGCCTGTACGTATGCTGGGTGTGACACTTCAAAACCTGATTCCAAGAGAGGAATCCGCTGTGCAGATGGACTTGTTCGAATATGAGCAGATGCCCAAAAAGGACAATCTGATTCGGATTATGGATCAGTTACGTGATAAATTTGGTGAGAATGCTGTTGTGACTGCAGGCATGCTTGGAGACGATCCTTCCGTACTGCTTCGTAATCATAAAGTGCGGGGGACTTCCCTGCAAAAAGATAACTTGCAAAGTCTTGATTAAATAGGGGATAATAGAGACTTATGGTTGCAAAATGATTTGTAATTATTCTTACTTTGGTTTAATATGTTTCTAGATAAAAACACTGTACGTTTCGAATTATAGGAGGAGAGAATGTAAATGAGTAAATATACTTGGGTTGAAAAAGACACATGCATCGCTTGTGGCGCTTGCGGAGCAACGGCTCCAGACATCTACGATTACGATGATGAAGGTTTGGCAGAAGTTATCTTTGACGGCGACGCTAACAAAGGGATCAAAGCGATTCCAGACGACTTGTTTGACGATATGCAGGATGCATGCGACGGCTGCCCTACAGATTCAATCAAAGTAGCGGACGAGCCTTTCAATAAAGAGGGCTAATTTCTTACTTGCTCACAGAGCACTTTCTGTTGTCTTACGACAAGGGAAGGTGCTTTTTTTGTTTTCGTCTATCTGTATTTATCTGATCCGTGGATCAAGGACGAACATTGTCGAAATGCCTTTTTCCCACCGGGTACTCAAGTCCTATGGATTCAACGACTGTTTATGCCGATATATAAGGATATACGGAAAAAGGCGAAATAGTGGAGGATCGGATGCAAAATACTCATCTAAGAACATATGTCAAGAAACATCCAGACAATAAAATGGCCTGGTATTTGCTTGGAAAGGAGTACTTGGGCGAAGGACAGGAGGCCAAAGCCAACTATTGCTTTCAGCAAGCGGGCGAGGTCTACGAGGCATTTGAGCGCAGTAAAGCTCCTGCCGACATCTGGGTAGACTATCAGGAGAAACTGGTGGAGATGTCGGAGCAAAAGGAGAAAAAACAACGTAGACGCAAAATGTGGCTTACGTTATTCATGCTGCTTGTGTTGGCTGGTCTGCCACCTGCGGACGCTCCAGGTTTCAGTCGCGAAGCAGCCGATGCACTGTCAGCAGCACTGGAATCCCCGGGTGACGTCGCAGAGCCTGTAGAGGCGGATAAACAGGCTGTAAGTACAGCCGCGCCACCAAGTAATGTGTTCACCGCTGCGGCATTTGGCGGAGGGAGTCAGGGCGAGGCTGCGCTTGCAGCTGCGTGGTCCGGATCTGGACCAAAAGTAGAGACTTCGGCTGTATTGGGAATGCAAACCTCGGAGGATTGGTCTTTGTGGAAGCGGAATATGCCTGTGAAATACATTGTGCAGACGAATACAAGCGGGAAACTAACTGCACAGAGTTATGATGCCAAGCAGTGTAACTGTGAACCTCCAGAAGTCACGCCGAAGATCAAAAAGATGGCTATGGCGTGGACCGCGAAGCAGGAAGCCGCTGCATCATTATCAAGTGCAATTGTTGCCTATCGCAAAAAAAATGACGCTTGGCCCAAGAGTGTAACGCAAATGGCTCAGCCATTTCCAAATAATATTCTCGGAGAGACGGCGCCAGGCATGACCGAGATGTTTCCGAAGCTGCTAGCCTTGCATCAAGGAAAGGCACAGCAAGGAAAGAGTGAAGCCAGTGGAGCAGAGAACAGTTCGACGACTTCGAACTCGTCTCAAGGCCAGAATGCCGCTTTTGCGGATACGCTGGGAGGAAAACCTTTTTTGCAGGAACCGCTTGAGATTGTCATTGATAAGGATATACATAAACTTGCATTAATCAGTGGGGATACGATTGTTCGGATGTATGATGTGGGGCTTGGCGGTGATCGAACACCGGAAGGTTCATTTGTCATTACGGATAAAGTGGTGAATCCGAATGGACGTTCGAATGGTGAGTTTGGAAGCAGGGGGATGCAGCTCTCCAACACGAATTATGCTATCCATGGGACCAACGAGCCAGACAGTATCGGACTGGATGAGTCCCTTGGATGTGTGAGAATGCGTACAGGAGATGTAGAAGAGTTGTTTGCTCTTGCTCCGCAAGGTACTCCGGTACGCATTGGAGAAGATCTACTGCCAGATCTGACACTTGTTCCAGAAGCAAAGCAGCGTTATCAGCATACGCTTGTTCCAAAGCAAGATAACCCGAACAAAACGTATCACTGGCTGAATTGATCTGTTGGGATATGTAGAATCAGACGGGGTTAGCCTGAATCATCTACATATTGGCAATAATGATAAGAGCACCAATAATGATGATCAAGCCGCCTACACATGCTGCAGTCCATGCAATGGCTTTGCGATTCACTTCTTCTTTCTTTTGCTGTAATGCAGGTGGTTTACGTTTGGGAGCCATGAGTTATTCCTCCTTATTGGAATAGAACTGGTGTAGAGTAACCATGCTCTCATTGTAAAGAATTCAACTCGTCATTACCAGTGGACGGGTGGATTTCTTGTGAGCATTTTGCATGATTCGATTTGTGGTGTCTATGCGTAAACTACTTTCCTTTTTAATAAGAAACAGATAGACTTGTGTGTAGAGTGTTTTTTTACATATGAAAAGGCGGAAAACGGCTTATTGGCGTACCGGACCAGAACGGAGTGAGTGATTTGTTATACAGAAGTCTTGCTAAACCTTTGTTGTTCAAAATGGACCCTGAACAGGCCCATCATCTGATTATTGGCGGCCTTAGTGGCGTGGGTAGCATCCGTCCGGTTCCTTCCGGACTGCGAGTGATGTACGGCGTTCGTGAAACGTCTGATCTGGCTGTTGACATGTTTGGGTGTCATTTCCCTACACCTGTTGGTCTGGCTGCGGGTCTGGACAAAAACGGACAGGCCGTAACGGGCTTTTCTTCCATCGGATTTGGATTCATGGAAGTGGGAACCGTGACACCACTTTCACAACCAGGTAACGACCAACCACGGCTGTTCCGTTTGCCGCCAGATGAGGCTTTGGTGAACCGAATGGGCTTCAACAATCTTGGTGCGGAAGCCATGGCAGGTGAATTGGCACGTCTGCAGGATCGGCGTATTCCAGTAGCGGTTAACATTGGCAAAAATAAGGCAACGTCGAATGAGGAAGCTCACCTGGACTATTCGAAGTGCATTCAGGCACTATACGATTATGCTGATCTATTCGTGGTTAATATCAGTTCACCAAATACACCGGATTTGCGTAATCTGCAACATGGGAATGAATTGAAGGAACTGCTCGCTGCGGTTATGAACGAGATGAACGTGCAGCATGCAAGGGCAGGTGGACCGACCAAATCCGTTCTGGTGAAGATCGCACCGGATGTGAATGAACAGGAACTTGAATACATGGTTCGCACGATTGCAGACAGTGGTGTTGCTGGCATTATTGCAACGAACACAACCATCAGTCGTACAGGACTTTCCCACCAACATGCGAAGGAAACGGGTGGTCTGAGCGGTAAACCTCTGCGTGAACGTTCAACGGAGATTATTCGCCAGATCTATCGTCAGACCGAAGGCAAACTTCCTATCATTGGTTCAGGTGGCATTTTCACAAGTGAGGATGCATACGAGAAAATTAAAGCCGGAGCAAGCCTGGTCGAGATATATACCGCATTGATCTATGAAGGACCTGAGGTGAATCGGCGCATTCATGCCGGACTGCGTGAGTTACTGCGCAAGGATGGTTATCGTCATATCTCTGAAGCGGTTGGTGCAGAGCATCGTTAAGAAGGATTGTGATTCCCCGGTATGAAAATATAGAAGCATGGAAGAGCGTAATATGGTTCGGGACTCTTCCCCCCAGCAAACATCATGTATAATGGAATAGAACAGGGGACGCTATAGAGACAGGAGGCATAAGCATGGACGGTAGAGACTGGGGTACATTTTTACTTCCTTATGAACAAGCGGTAGAGGAATTAAAAGTCAAGTTTAAGACAATGCGGGCGGAGCTGAAAAAACGGGAAGAGTATGCCCCGATTGAATTCGTTACCGGTCGTGTCAAAAAAATATCCAGTATTCTGGAGAAATCCAGACGACTGAATGTGTCGCTTGATGACGTGGAGACAGGCATTGAGGATATTGCAGGTATCCGTATCATGTGCCAATTCGTAGATGATATCCGTCGGGTTGCCGAATACATTCGCGGTCGCAAGGATCTCACGGTACTTATTGAGAAGGATTATATTACGAATTTCAAAGAGAGCGGCTATCGCAGCTTCCATATGATTATTGAATATCCCGTTCAGACGGCTCTGGGACAAAAGATCGTTTTGGCCGAGATTCAGATCCGGACACTTGCCATGAATTTCTGGGCTACCATTGAACATTCTCTGAGTTACAAATTTCGGGAGAGCTTACCGGATGACATGCGAGCCAGGTTGAAAAAAACAGCGGAGGCCGCTTTTGTACTGGATAATGAGATGTCTGCCATTCGTCTACAGATTTTGGAGGCACAGAAGGCATTTGAGGATGATTCCAATATTGTGTCAAGAACATTGAATATCATTCATCAATTATACTTCTACCACCTTGTCAGTGAAGCGATTGAAGCACAGAAGCGTTTTAACGATTACTGGGAACGACATGATATGGAAGGGCTCAAAGATTTGCTGGATGACGTGAAAACACTTCTGAACAACGCCAGAAAGGGCGAAAACCCGGATGAGCATCTATGAGCCACTGTACATTGATTACTTAATCTACTTCAATCGGGATCAGGAT
The DNA here is from genome assembly GCF_037974275.1 of Paenibacillus sp. FSL R5-0519. Taxonomy (NCBI): domain Bacteria; kingdom Bacillati; phylum Bacillota; class Bacilli; order Caryophanales; family Paenibacillaceae; genus Paenibacillus; species Paenibacillus sp. FSL R5-0519. The sequence continues at coordinate 4,360,389 of NZ_CP150234.1, read as the reverse complement.
TATTTCGAGTGTCATGAGGTGCTGGAAGAATTGTGGCTTGAACGGAACCGGGATTCTCTCTATAAAGGATTGCTGCAGATTGCGGTTGGTTTATACCACTTCAGGAATGGCAATCTCCGCGGAGGAACGATGATGTTACAGAGTTCACTTGACCTTCTGGAACCTTATCCTGATACGATTCTGGGCATTGACCTTGGGGCTTTGGTACGGGATGTACAGGAAATCGTGAAGGAACTGTCCCAATCAGATGATCAGTCTGTGTCCTACAGGGATTTGTCCATACGAATTGTTGATGAGGTCTTGGAACAAGAGATATCTAGAAGATCACTTGAGCTAAAACCTAATATTCCGCAACGCCGGAGTCCTACCAGAGGGCGTATATACGAAGAGAAGATGAAGGCGATGAAGCAGGGTGAAAGTTGAGTTGTAATCAGCGTTAACATTCATACGAGCATCTCATGGATATGAAATTCCATGGTTATGAAACACCCCGATTATTCCTGTGAAGGGAACAATCGGGGTGTTTTTGAATGTTGCGTCATATTCAGATAATTGCAGGTGGCACAGCCTGTCCTTCAACAGAACAGTGTCTGATGATCGAAGTGCCTGCTCTTCGATACTGTGGAAACGTATCTATCCGTTAGCTTGCCGAAGGAGTGGCATTGCCTTTATATTTTTCGAAAAATTGTTTGTAATCGTCTAACGTGTAGCCTTGATCACTGCCATTCTCTTGCAGTCCGCCAACCATACGGTCTTTCTCGACACCAGCTTCATAATAGACGAGTGTAGGCGTGAACTCGATGTTGTAATCGGTCCATCCTGCTTCGAATTCGCGCAGATTGAACTGCGGAAGCTCAATACCTTCACTGTCAACCAGTGGCATCAACTGAGGTGTTGTGGCACGGCAGTGCGAGCAGTCGGAAGCGAAGAAATAAACAAAGAAGCTGTCTTTGTTATCAATCTTTGCTTTGAGATCCGCGGGAAGAATGATTTGTTGGTAATTGGGATCGCTAAGTAGCTCCCGTGTCGCTGGATTAAGCTTGGAAGCAGCGATGCCATAAGCATTTTCCACTGAATCCATCTGTTTCTTGGATTGTTGGTCTACAACAACCAGTGCAGCAATCATAACGACTAAAATACCCAGGAAAATAAGGATCGCAGCACTTTTCTTTTTCTTCTTGGATTTCATCGGACATCCCCCATCGATCATATCGAAATATAGTGTGGGCAAAAATATAGGTTGGGATAATATGCATAAACACCCGGATTTTTGCTCAGGAATCAATCTACTTGCCATTATACTACATTACACGCTGTAGTGGAATAGATACGATATGATAGGAAAGCAAAGCTTGGATATGATAAAATAAAACGATATTGCAATCTTACCAAGACAGGATGAGTGGGAATATGGGTGTAAAGTTACCTTTGATATTTGCTGAGCGAATGAAAAGTTTGCTGGGTGATGAGTTTGAACAATTTATGAAATCGTATGAACAGTCTCCCCATGCGGGACTGAGAGTGAATACGTTAAAAATATCGATGGAACAGTTCGATGAGATTGCTCCGTTTGATCTAAGACCTATTCCTTGGTGTGAGACAGGATTCTATGTACCTCATGGTGTTAAACCGGGGCTGCATCCTTATTATCATGCAGGCCTGTATTATATACAGGAACCAAGTGCTATGGCACCCGTTGAATTATTGCAGGTGAAGCCTGGTGATCGTGTGCTTGATCTGTGTGCTGCTCCGGGAGGGAAAACGACACAAATTGCTGCAAAGCTGCAAGGCAAGGGTGTGCTTGTCACAAACGATATCCATGCTGAACGCACCAAAGCGCTGGCCAAGAACGTGGAGTTGTACGGGGTGCGGAACGCCGTTGTTTTGAATGAGTCACCCGAGCGGATCGCAAATGCATTTCCTCATTATTTTGACAAAGTATTAATTGATGCGCCTTGTTCAGGTGAAGGCATGTTCCGCAAGGATGAAGACATGGTGAAATCGTGGGAACATCATTCGGTGGAAAAATGTGTACTCATGCAGCGCGATATCCTTGAGATTGCGGCACGATTGCTGGCTCCGGGAGGTACGATTGTATATTCAACCTGTACCTTTGCGGCGGAGGAAAATGAAGCGATGATTGCGGAGTTTCTGAATGTAAACCGTGATTTCGTTGTAAAGGACATTCCTGAAGAGACAGGATTCGCTCCAGGGCGTCCGGAATGGGTGCGTCAGATGATGCCTGAGAAGGCTGATGAGACCAAAGATGTGCTGGAACAAACGCGTGGTACCGCAAGATTGTGGCCTCACCTTTTGGAAGGGGAAGGACATTATGTTGCTGTATTACAGCATCGTGCAGAGCAAGGACTCGAAACAGATCAACCAGGAGTAGTTCAAGAAGGAGCAATGGAGTATGGACAGGTCGAGGATGTGTCCAGGATTGAAGTAGAGGGGAACAAAGATCACTCTATTGCTGCTTCTTCAATTGCTATAACCAAGGCTGATCGTAAGAAGGAACGTTTGCTGCGAATCGAATCCAGAGCGTCCCATGACAGACAGGCTGGTGGCGGCAAGAATCTGGGCAGACCGGGCAAAAAAGGGAAAGATCACGGTGGACGTAAATCGGAACGGGGTCAGGGACGCGGAGTTGATCCGGCAAGTATGGACCCGATTGCGATCTATACTTCGTTTATGAAAGAACAATTGGAGATGGATCTAACTGGAGAAACGGTATGTTACGGAGATCGTGTGTATCAATCATCGGTAGGTGCAGCAAGGTTGGAGGGACTGAAAGTCATTCGCCCAGGCTGGTTTATGGGCACAATCAAGAATGGCCGATTTGTTCCTTCCCACCCGCTTGCGTGTGCTCTGAATGCATCTGAGGCACGGCGAAGCGTGAATCTGTCATCGGCTAATGGCGAAGCCGTGAGGTATCTCAAGGGTGAAACGTTGAATATCGAAGAAGAACGAGTGGTGCTCAAGGCGGATACAGTCGCCAAAGGGTATGTTCTTGTGTGTGTAGATGGTTATGCCGCTGGCTGGGGAAAATGGCTGGATGGTGTATTGAAGAATGAATATCCGGCAGGCTGGAGGTGGACATCGGTATGAGTGGAAAAGGCAAACAAACGCTTCGTCTGGACAAAATATTAAGTCATATGGGTGTAGGAACACGAAGTGAACTCAAAAAGATGGTGAAGCAAGGCAGAATCCGTGTGGACGGCAAAGCGGTGAAAGACAGTGGTGTACAGGTGAATCCCGAGGTTAACGTCATTGAAGCTGATGGCGAGCGGATTGTGTATCGGGAAATGATCTATCTGATGCTGCATAAACCTCCGGGTGTTGTGTCTGCTACCGAGGACAACAGAGATAAGACGGTGTTGGACTTGCTCCGCAAAGAGGATCGGGTCTTCAATCCGTTTCCTGTGGGACGACTGGATAAGGATACGGAGGGACTGCTCATTCTTACGAATGACGGTCCACTTGCCCATGATCTGTTATCTCCACGCAAACATGTACCCAAAACCTACGAAGCCCGTGTATTGGGAAATGTGGATGATGCGGATGTGCAGCGTTTCAAAGCGGGCATTCAATTGGATGACGGATACGAGACGTTGCCTGCTGAGCTAACTATACTTGGTTATGAAGAGACGGAAGAAGGCAGGATCTCGTCGATCTCGCTTATTATTCACGAGGGGAAATTTCATCAGGTGAAACGTATGTTTCAGGCGGTGGGCAAGCGAGTGATCTATCTGAAACGCGTGGCGATGGGTGAGCTTGAATTAACTTCCGATCTAGCCATCGGAAGCTATCGTGAACTAACCGCAGACGAGTTAAACCTTCTGCGGAAGTAAAGCTCCCGTCCTGCGCGAAGTGAAGCAGGGAGTTGTGGAGGGGAGCGAAGCCCCGATACGACCGCCGAAGGCGAGAAAGCTCCCGACCTTCACGAAGTGAAGCAGGGAGTTGTGGAGGGGGGCGAAGCCCCGATACGAACGCCGAAGGCGAGAAAGCTCCCGTTCTTCACGAAGTGAAGCAGGGAGCCGGGCAGAAAGCGAAGCCCTGCCCGAAATGGTCCCGGTTAAGCTTGGGCGGGATCGCCGCTGAAAAGCGGTGTTTCCGGCAACAAGCGTTCCTACGCCAACCGTTACATAGCAAGACCCGACCTACCACCGATGAGCAAGACGGGAGTCCAGAGGGCAGAGCTCTCTGGGGCCCTCCCTCGGAAGGGAGGGTTTGGGTGGGTGCGACTACTTAATAGATGAGGAATGAAGCCAGAATGACGTATAAACTAATTGCACTAGATGTAGATGGAACACTGCTGAATGACCATCATGAACTAACCGAATGGACTCAGGAGACCTTGATCCAAGCTTCCCGTCAGGGAGCAGAGATCGTTCTGTGTTCAGGTAGAGGTCCTGCCAATACGATTCCTTTCATGGAGCAGATGGGACTGGATGGATATGTGATTACACATAATGGCGCCGTAACGGCGCAAGTGGATACTCGTGAGGTGGTTCATCATTTTGCATTGGATGGACAAGGACTGGAGCCGATCATATCCTACTGTCGAACCAATGGGGTCCATTTTGACATCAATACGGCATTTGGTCTGTATGTGGATCAACCAGAAGGTCTGGGATTGCAGGTGCGTGAGATGTATTACAACTTTATGGCAGAGCCACTGAAATTACCCAAGTGGGTTGACATGACAGAACCGCTGGCCAAGTTCACTGCATTTGGACCGATTGAACAGATGGATGCAGTGCTCCAGGAGTGGTCTACTTGGAATCTGCCTTATTATATGACACGGAGTGGTGATTTTTTTATTGACCTGATGCATCCCGAAGCGTCCAAAGGTGCTGCGCTTAAAAGGCTTGCCGAATCCAAGGGAATCATGCCTTCGGAGATCATGGCGATTGGCAACTACTTCAATGATATTACGATGCTGACTTTTGCGGGCAAAGGCATTGCCATGGATAACTCACCGGACGAGGTGAAAGCTGCCGCGGACGAGGTTACGCTCTCCAATAACGAGCAGGGAGTAGCGCACGCAATCCAAAAATATGTGTTATCGGTTTAATCTTGTATTTTATACGTAAAATGCACGCTTTCCTCATAATCTACCGTCCTCAGGGGCATCCTAAGAGAATAACGTTAGGAATCGAGGAGGACACGTGATGAAATATGATGTGGAATTGGTTGCAGACTTGCGTACATCAGGTGGAGAAGTGCAGGACGTGATGATCAATGGTCAATATGCAGGCTCACTTTTTCTCGTGTACAGAGAAGGAGACCGTTTATCAGGTAGTCTTCAGATCGAGCAGGAGTCTCTGCCAGATGACACAGAGCAACTTATTGTGGATAAAGTGCATACCTATGTCCGATCTCTTGTAGATGCGTTGGAAGCTGCATATTATGAAGTGCTGGTTAGTTGTGGCTCATTGCACTCGGTTCTGCATAAGCCTGAGTCAGATACGATGTGGCCGTCTGAGGATATGAATCATCACGATGGCAGCTATGACGATATAGACAGCAGTGAAAGCAAGGTAATTCCTGTTGCACAATCCGAATCGTTTACATATGAAGATCGGGATCAGGTTCTGGAGATGGAAATGGTAAGCGCAGGACGCAGCATATCCACCTATATATTCAATGATGTCGAAGGACAGGAGCTTGCAGAAGCTTCTCTAAAACAATATGGCGCTGATGTCCAAGGTGAAATACACTGGTATGACGAGCCGGAAGAGAATCAATTGGAAGCCGCAGCAGAGTTGCTGGTCAGAGAGCTGGATGAGGACATCATCGATACGATTACGATCCGCATGTGGCATCAGGGGAATGAACTCGAGACGTTAGAGTGGATACATCGCGATTTCTCCGAGGAATTTGAGGATATGGATGAATCCGATCAGGATGAGCTTGAAGCTGCTGAAGAAGCATGTTATGTCATGCTGAAACGTAAGGACCGGGAGTTCCGGGTGTATGAGCTGTTTCTTCAGGAACGAGGTGGGTTGCCTGTCGGAACAGCAACAATAGACACCTCTCAATCCGATCTGACGGGATACATTGATTACGAGGTTCCTGGAACCAGTGTGCAGCGAAAGAGCCTGGTCGAAGTATTGATGCAGGAGTTGGACAAGGAGATGGAGTTTGATACCCTTCATCTTACGATGTTGTATCGAAATCAGATTATTGATGAAGCCAGAATAGATGGGTAAAAGGCAACTGCCTTTTACCTTTTTTTGTTCTCATTTTGACGAAAAATTCATTTCCCGGTATAGTACCATTAGTTTAATAGAGCTCAGGAAGCGGAGGAGAACAATATGCACTCATTCAGGATCAGTAGCGAATATATTAACGATGGTTTTCAAGCGGTTCAGGCGAAACCCGAAGATACGGAGGATGTGATGTCGCTGTTGGTGGAGACAGCCGAATGGTTACAGGGCCAAGGTTCTACCCAATGGAACGCTTTGCTTCAAGGTGAAGATTCACATGATACGGCAGGGGCAATTCGGCGCGGGGATGTGTTTGTATTTAAAAAAGGAGCGGACGTAGCGGGAATGGTCATCCTTATGGTTCAGCCAAGCCCGTGGGATATTCACCTCTGGGGTTCAAAAGCTTACGCCGAGGATGGCGCAATCTATCTGCATCGGCTGGCGATCCGAAGAAAATATGCCCAAAGCGGTCTGGGACGAGCAATATTGGAATGGTCCAGCAGCGGCATACACTTTGAAGGCAAACATACGGTTCGTTTGGATTGTGGAGCCGACAACGCAACGTTAAACGCCTTTTACGCGCGAAACGGGTATACTTTTTTGGGAGAGACTGATGGTTACAGTACATATGAGAAGCCGGTTGAGCTCCTGAGCTGAGCATGATGACTGTCCTCTGATTTTAATTATAATGTTTATCAAATATATATTGATGACAACTGCAAGTGGTTGACTGCTGGTTTGGTTTAAAGCTTTTGCTTCTGAGCGTCGTGTTTCATGAATATGTTGTATATACGAGTGATAACGAAAGCTTATCAAGTTCTGCTTAAATCGAGTGGTTTGAATAGCAAGATTTTGCTGTGTCTATCGTAATATAGATGTTCCGGCTGTCCTATGTCATAATGGATAACAGAGCCGTATCAGAGAAAACAAATGAATGAATGAATGTGCATGCAATATAGGATGGGCAATTGAGAGGGATTCTCATTTTGTATCTTTACTGAACATATGTTCTGGTATATCATGAATGAAGATGTATGGAAAGAACGTAAGTGGAAAGGGGGAAACTAACAGTGAAATTGCTGCAGGCGCTTTTCTTTCCTCCGGAGCAGCCCGGAGGTGTATCCTCTATGATTCCGTATATGCAAGAGAGATTTACAACCCCAAGGTGGGAAATGGATCTGTTCTCGTTGCCGAAGCGGATTCGCAACAAGGGCAGGGAGGAAGTTCATTTCGAAACGTTTGACTGGACTGAATATCAGGATAGTCCTGTTGTCCAAAAATATATTCAAACCTATCGTGACTATCTATGGTGGACCAAGTTGCGTATTCAGAAGCCCTATGATCTGATTCATGCTCACCACCCCATTGCCGGACTTGCGATGAAAACGGTCTTCCCGGATACACCTCTCATTCAGACGATTCACTCCAGTTATGAACGAGAATTAATCCTTAATGGACGCATTGAAACGAACGGACCGGAGCATCGATTCCTGCTTGCAATATATGGTGAGCTGGAACATCAGGCAGAGCGTCTCTTGACGGTGTCAGACTCGTTCCGTCGTTATCTGGCTCCCTACGTGAAGGAACCTGATGTCATCGGTGTGATTCCCAATGGATTTGATGAGAAGCGCTTTAAGCCGATTCCTCATGATAATGCGATACCACAGCTGGTGACGGTATGTCGGCTTGTTCCGGCGAAAGGATTGGATATTCTTTTCAAAGCCTGTGCGGAACTGAAGGGCCGAGGTCATGATTATGTGTTACATATTATTGGAGATGGACCGATTCGTCCTGATCTGGAAGAATTGGCGCAGCGATTAGGGATCTATAATGAGACTATTTTCTATGGTTACACACTGCACCCTGAGGAATTCATGCCATTCTTTGATATTTTTGTACTTCCTTCACGAGCAGAGGCATTTGGTTCCGTTTTCGCTGAAGCGGCGCTGAGTTGTCTTGCCCTTGTGGGTACGGATGTAGGTGGAATACCCGAACAGATCGAGAATGGTAGCAATGGGTTGCTTGTACCGGCAGAAGATCCTTCTGCACTGGCTGAAGCGCTTGAAAAGGTGATGCTTGATCCGGCATATCGTTATGAACTTGCCCGTTCAGCGTGTGAAAAAGCCAAAACACATTACTCGCTCGGCAGATCAGTCAATGAGCTGAAGAAGATGTATCTACAGTTTCCCAGCAAGACCTAAAAGAGATAACAAAAAGTGCGAGCCGCTGTGCTAAACAGCGGCTTTTTTTCATGCAAAAGGTGTGTGCATGAGTGATGAATTGTGGTTATGAAGCAAACGTATGCACATATTCATGAAGTACATAAGCATGTTTATATATTTTTGCGTCCACGAAAAGCGCCCCAGCGGTTTAATACCAATTTGGCTGCCCAGAACAGTGCCATACTTCCGAAGATAGGGTAAAGGATAGATAGCAGAGAACTGAATCCAAACTGACTGAGTGAGTAACAGAGCAGCATAATGGTTAATGTAATGAAACGGGGATGAACGCGTATATGTTGTCTGAGTTGCAAGGTCATGCCATAGATATCGGCAACAAACGTACTGAATATTTCCATGAAAATAAGAGATACATATACAGATTGTACTGCCCATCCAAGTTGAAAGGCAATGCTGCCCATCGGAATTTCGAATTGGATGATGCCGGGCATCTGTGCCGACATGGCAAAATGGGCTGCCATTAGCATGAAACCTACGCCAATTCCACCCAATACTCCGCCCCACTTCAGCACATTCCGACTACGAATCTGGTTCCCTACAGGCACCAGAACAGCTTGAGCTAACGCCAGATTAAATGAAGTGTACAACAGTGGAGACAGCCATACTTGAATAGGATTTGAGTCTGTCGTCAGTGTGATGAATCGGGAAGCTCCCGGATGATGGATGGTACTTGTGATCATAAGCAGAGATAACAGGAGCATCATAGGCACGACAATGCTATTCATTTGAAGGATAGCTTGGATGCCCCGACCGAGAAGCAGATATGTCCCTACAAGTGTGACGATTAGACCGGTCTGATAATGCAAACCGAGATGTTCGACAAAAACGGAACCTGCTCCGGCAAGCATGACACTGTTCACGCCAATGAGAATGAGAAGGGTCACCCAAGTGATCCATTTGCCCGCCTTGTGGCCGAATAAATGTTTGTTCAGATCCTCATAAGAGCGGGATCCGGTATCGTGGGCGATCAGCATCATTTTGGTACCTAACCAGACAAAGAGCATGGTGGATAAGCCTATGGTGACGGTGGCCCATTTGCCATACTGGGTAAAAAACTGCAAAATTTCCTGCCCTGTAGCGAAGCCGGCTCCGACAACCGTTCCGATGTATGTAAATGCGATCTGCAGCACCCGAAATGCCTGTTTCATGTGTTTCCCCTCTCAGGACCCTGTATAGTTTGGACATGCGGGTACCATGGTACAAGGTATGCTTGACCCACGAAAGTCATGACAATCGATCATGAGCTTTGGCTTGAATCTCGTCTGAAGGACAGCGTCCAGGCAATTTCGCTTGAACTTATAGATAGATATATGATACTTTTACCTCATAGGATAGGCTTGGGAGGTCAAATCATGGAATTATTGAAACAACGAATTTTACAAGAGGGTGTTGTGATCTCGGATCAAGTATTGAAGCTGGATGGTCTGTTGAACCACCAGATTGATCCTGCATTAACGATGGAGATGGGGCGTGAGTTCGCTGCCCGTTTTCGTGAAAGTGGAGTGACCCGTGTAATCACGGTAGAATCCTCGGGGATTCCGGTAGCGTTTGCCGCGGCCTATGAACTTGGGGTGCCACTTGTATTCGCCCGTCGCAAAAAAACACTTCTAGCTGATCCTGATGCTTACTGTGAACGCGTACCGTCCTTTACCAAAGGAATTGTAACTGACATTATGGTATCTCGCGAGTTCATTCATGAGAATGACCGTATTTTGTTCATTGATGATATTATTGCCAATGGAGATGCCGCTCGTGGCGTCATCAAAATCATTGAGCGTTCCGGTGCGGAACTCGTCGGATTCGGCGTTGTGGTAGAGAAATGTTTCCAGGCAGGGGCACGAACGATTCGTGAACAGGGGATTCCGGTGGAAGCCTTGGTACGCATTCGTTCCCTGAACGATGGGACGGTACAATTTGACGATAACGAAATGTGACATTTTAAAGGAATAGGGCCTATTTTTTGAACTATGCCTTTGCATGGCCGCTAATTTCATTTATAATGGGGTTATGTTAGGGAGAGGAGGCAACACCATGGGGAACCAACCGGCAACAGAACAATTCTTTAATGATAAGCTGGCGGAATCGAAAGTTCATTTTGAACGTGCCCTGGATTGTAAACATACGGAATTCGATGACCTTTATCCCTATATGATTGAACATCCTCAATTTTTCTGGTACAAACGCTATGTTGCCTGGTCAGAATTACTGACGATTGTAGGCTTATGCGAAGAGTTGTCCTTCTCTTGGAAAGAACAATTTACACCGCATCAAGTGGAGTACCTTGAAGAACGTGTGATGTCCGCCAAAGTGCTTGATTTTTGGTTCGAGAAGAACGACAGCAAAGAGCACGCGCAGCGGTAACTTTCAGTCGGGACAACATTTCGAATGACATGACAGTCCAATACAGTCACGTGAGACCTAAATGACTTTTCATTTAGGTCTCTTTTTGTAAATAAATTTGGAATATAGGAGCCATGAACATGATTAGTGATACAGAATTGGACGCCCTGCGTCTGTCAGGTGAGAAAGTCAGAGTAGTACGGGACGAGCTGGAATCGAACGATGTAACCGGGATTGTCGTTGCCTGGGATGGCGAGCAGGTACTTATCCGTCGTCAGAATCGACGTGTCGTCAAGTTGGATCGTGGTTACCGCTATCAGTTATTCAGCGAACCCCGGCAAAGTCCACTTGGTGAGTAACAACGATCATTATGTCAGAAGTATGAGCGTACAAATGTTTGGATTTACCATGATTTCTTGGCATAATTGACTCACTCGGGAGAGAAGATAGGTACAGTGAAGAAATTCTGTAACTATAGCCGAGAGGGTGTGCTGCAAGACATGACATTGATGAATGATAAAGTTCATGCCTACAAGGATCAGATTGGAGCATTAAGTGATGTGCTGCCAGGTGTGGTGAAGTCGTATCATGAGTTTACCGGAGAATGCTTCCAACCTGGGGTGATTGATGCGAAGACCAAACAGCTCATCGCGCTTGGTATTGGCTTGTTCGCCAACAATGAGGTATGTACCTTCTATCATGTAGAAGAAGCACGTGCCAAGGGCGCTACAGATCAGGAGATTATGGAGACCGTTGCTGTTGCCGGAGCTGTAGGAGGCGGACATGCCCTGTCTCAGGGCGCGATGCGAGTGCAGAAGGCGCTGCATTAAGTGCAGATGGAGGTAGTCCAAGGACTGTCCTCCTAAAGAGGAAATCAAACAAAAGAGGAGGTTCCGGTTGATCCGGAGCCTCCTCTTTGATATTATACCTACATTTTCCCTAACATTTTATCGTACATAAACTGTCCAGTTACCCGACGTGCTGTTACGTAACGATCATTGAAATAAGGATTGCTCATTTTGGTGATGCTTACCCCTTTGCTGCTGGATGCATGTGCAAATTGTCCGCCGCCGATATAAACACCTGTATGTGAAATGCCTTTGCCTGTTGTGTTAAAGAACACCAGATCACCTGTCCGAACATTGCTCTTGGCTACTGGAGTACCTGCTTTGGCTTGCTGTTGCGAAGTACGTGGCAATTCAATGCTGTATTTATTGAAAATATATCTCATAAACCCGGAACAGTCGAACCCTGCCAGAGTCGTGCCACCCCACTTGTAAGGAATACCTGTCATGTTGTTCACTACGGAGTTAATACTGCTTGCCTCTGTGCTTGTTGCCCCGGATGTAAATAGTACAGCCGCTCCAAAAATGGAGATAATCAGTTTTTTCAAAATCAATGTTCTCCCTTCGATGCCTACGGAGTTAGCTAAGGGTTCGGTAGAAGGTTCCCTATATTTCCTATGTATAAGAATAATTCACCCAAAATGGTTCCCCCGTTTTCAAACCTGAAACTCGGCAATGAATAATTAAGTTTTTGTAACTATTTGAAACTATATTGCATAAATGCGTAATTGTCAAACCCTTTTAAACCCCTTCGTAATACCTCAATGTTAGCGGAATTAACGATTTTATATGAAAGAAGGCGTCAAGTTTGGGTATCATTGATGACAAAAACGTCATTATTGATTCGTTTGAGACGAAATTGGATAAATAATTAAGTTTGTCATGAGTTAAAAGAACTATCCGTTATGTTGAATTTGAGAGATTATATTCATTAAGTTGCATATATTGACAAAAATCGATTTATTGCATATTATCTGATTATCCAATCCACATATTGGATGAAAATAGATTTTATTGTGGTATACATTCAAATTAAGGAGGTTTAAGACTGGCATTATAGGTAAGGTAGAATTGTGAATTTTATTAAATGACATGGGAGAGTGTTACATTTGAAAGCGAAGAAAATTGTTACTTTTGTCCTGGCATGCACCATGGTGTTCTCAACAGTTGGAATGGCAGTTCTTCCTGTAGGGACGGTATCTGCTGCTGATGCATCCGGTACAACAGCGAGTATTTCAGATATTTTGAAGAACCAACTGCCGGATGGAGGTTGGAGAAAAGATTATAAACAAACAAGTGGAGAGTGGGCGAAGTCCACGATTGACAACAAGGCTACATATTCAGAAATTAGAAGATTGGCGAAGGAATTTAAAAAGACAAATGATCCACGCTACTCCACAGCTGCAATCAAAGGAATCAACTTTTTAATCAGTATGCAGTATTCAAACGGCGGATGGCCACAAGTCTACCAAAGCTCTGGATATCACAAGCATATTACCTACAATGACGATGCAATGATTAATGTAATGATCATGCTCGATGAAGTAGCAACACGCAAAGGTGATTTTTCATTTATCGACAGTACACTTGCTAATCGGAGTAAAAATTCAGTTGCCAAAGGTGTGGAGGCGATTCTGAATACACAAGTCGTCTCAGGGGGGAAGCTTACAGCATGGGGACAACAACATGATTCCAGTTCCCTTAAACCAGCGAGCGCAAGAATCTACGAAGTACCATCGCTGACAGCTGGAGAGAGTGTAACGATTGTTAAATTTCTGAAAACGAGGCCTGCTACCGCTAAAATTACCGCATCCATTAAAGGAGCAGAGGACTGGTTTAACAAGGTGAAAATTACGGGTTACAGATATGAAAGGGCAAATGGTGATAGCAAGATTATCGCTGATTCCAAAGCAGCACCGATCTGGGCACGCTTCTATGAAATAGGAACGGATAGACCCATTTTCATTGGACGAGACGGGGTAGTTAAATACAAATTAAGTGACATTGATAAAGAAAGAAGAGGCGGTTATGCATGGTATGGCAATTGGCCTTCCAAGCTGTAGTATGACTCCTTTTTGATAAACCAAATGATTAGTTGAAGGTAAAGCCCGAATGGACAAGCATGTCTGGTTCGGGCTTTCATGTTATTATTTTCAGTATTGACATGATAGATTCGGCATGATATATTATTTCTTGTCGCCGAGATTAATCACGGAGATACAATATGCGGTCGTGGCGGAATTGGCAGACGCGCACGGTTCAGGTCCGTGTGGGCTAACCCCCCGTGGAGGTTCGAGTCCTCTCGACCGCATCGAATTAAAAGACTCCTCAAGCTAACGCATGAGGAGTCTTTTTTGTTTGCATTTTTTGATATTAGCCTAACATCAACCATACGGAATGTTTTATTGTGCTGCGGTAACATTAATGCTGTCAATATTCGGTCCTTCCGTTCCCGTTGTAACGATTCGAAGGGTATTTACACCTGAATTCATAGGAACTTGAATGGTTTTCTCACCCCAGGTGGACCAGCTTCCTGTTGCAGTGAAGGGTTCATTGCTGAGTACTTTGGTGCCATTCACGTAGATGTCCAGATTGCGAGTACCACTCTCCTGGGCGTAACGGAACTTTACGTTTTTGGTACCTGTAATCGTATTGTTGATGTTATTCCATTGAATGGCTGAGCCTGTATACGCGTTAAAGTTCACATATCCTGATCCTGTATATCCCGGGTAAAGTGTTTCGATCACTGCATCAGTCAACGTTGTTCCCGTCTCAGCTTCATATGTGGTGCCAGTGCCTACATTACCGCCTCCATTGCCACCAGTGAGATCAGCAACAAATGTAGTTACACTCTGTGCAGGAAGCTGGGCTGTGAATGCGCCATTGGAAACATTAATAGGTGCAAGACTTGCCAGATTGCGACTGCTGTCCGTCACATACGAAGATACAGTGGAGGCATTGCCATTCTGCAACACAAACCGCTGGCTTGTGGCCGAAGTTCCACGGTTAATTGCCACGACGACAACTTTGTTATCACCTTTGTATGCAGAAACAAATGTGTTCGTATCCGGATTTTTCGTTGCATCGACTCGCAGGTAGCCAGGACGTACAAATTTGGAGAAATGGGCCATATTATATCCGCGTTTGCTTATGGTACCGTCCTCTTTCATCGGACCATACTGTCTGCGGATGTACCACCACACATAGGCCTGAAAATCACCTTCTACCATGGCATTGTGCATGTGATAGGAAACTTCGAGTGCTTCAGGCCAGCGGTCTGCTGAATTGTTGTCACTGTTCGGAACATATACCTCAGTCATCCACAGTTCTTTACCGGCTCCTTTTTGCTTGAAGAGAGGATAGGCAAAGTTCGAAATCTGGGTTCCATACGTATGTGCTCCCAGAATGTCCATGTTGGCAAGTGCCTGCGGATCATTCAGGATTGGATCGGATATGTTCTTTAGGTATTGGAAGGATTCAGGCGCCATGACTCTGGTACCTTGAATGGAACCTGCATTTTCTTTCATGAATCGAAGGATCTCTTGTGGAGTCCACCAGGTCCAGTCGTGAGCATAGTCCGGTTCATTTTGCACAGAAATGGCATACAGATCTACACCGTTATTTTTCATGTAGGTTACAAAGTCGTTCAGATGCTGCGCATATGCGGCATATTTGTCGTATTTCAAACGTTTGGCATTGGTATCTCCATTACGGTTGAACGTTTCCACCATGCTGCTCGGAGGATTCCATGGGGAGGCAAATACGATAGCCCCCTTCTCAATAGCCCGTTTGGCTGTGGCAACTTCACGATACCAGTTATTCGAATCTGGATCGACGTAGATCCTCAGAATTGAAAAGCCTAACTGATTCTGGTCATTACCAAAAGCCGTTTCTCGTTGAGCGGGAGTCAGATCACCAATCCAGGCAGGAAGGTTAATGCCTCCAAAGCCCTTGATCAGTTGTTTTTCCGAGGACAAATTAATATTGGCATCACTTGCCGCCGAAACTTGTGTCGGGGTTAACATCAGGGGTAGTGCTGTTAAACAAGCCAATACAACATTGATCGTTTTTTTGAATTTAAATTTCACTACTTTCATCCTCCTCGATAAAGGTAAATGGTTACATAGAGAAACCGTGACCAGGGAAATAAGAAGAGCTGATAGTCTGGCATTTATTTTATGTAAACCCTTTCAAAACCCCCTTCCAAAAGTATAGGAAAGAAATGAAACACATTAACTTCTTTCATTTGTTGATTCTACTAAATAATTGCCAAACTGAAAACCTGACAAATTACAGTATTTTTTCTAATTAATCTCTATTTTGCATCTGTTTAATGACAGTTCTTGTCTGAAAGTAAAGGTGAGAACGGGGATTAAGGCGATGTTCGCTTGAAATACAGGTCTCCAGTGGTGGGGATGTTGTTATTAAGGAAGGCTTTGGCTTACATATTACTCCCTTCATTATCAAACAATGAGATCACAGAACTTACGGGGAGGGAACATGATGAAGGAAAAGAGAAAGCATTATCGATTCATTGCAGGTTGCATGGCATTGTTAATTGTGATTCACGGAGCCATATTGGCAGGAGGTCCTACAGCGGCAGCTTCAGAGTCCACATCAAATCATAAACGATTAGCGATTATCATCGATGATGTTGGTAACGACATGAAAGGTACCCCAGAGATCCTGGCAATGCCAATTAAACTAACCGTAGCAGTCATGCCTTTTTTGCAAACAACGAAGAAAGATGCGATCGCTGCACATGAAAAGGGGATGGATGTGATTGTGCACATGCCCATGGAACCCAAGAAAGGAAGACCTGAGTGGCTGGGCCCGGGTGCAATCACATCCAATCTGACAGATGAAGAAGTCCGCTCACGCGTGGAAAAAGCGATTGATGATGTGCCCTACGCAATAGGCATGAACAATCATATGGGTTCCAAAATTACGTCGGACAAACGCATCATGTCCATTGTGCTCGATGTATGCAAGGAGCGGGGCCTTTTCTTTGTAGACAGCCGTACGAACTTTCGCTCCGTGGTGGGGGAACTGGCCATATCCAAAAACATGCCACCTGTAGGTAATGACATTTTCCTGGATGATCAGAACTCCAAGCAACACATCCGCAAGCAAATGGATCTGGCAGCTCGTCGTGCAATCGACAAGGAGATCTGTGTTGTTATTGGTCATGTCGGACATAGCGGGATGAACACATCAGCTGTAGTTCGTGAATCCGTTTCCCGTCTGCAGGGTCAGGTTGAGTTTGTAGGTATTGGCGATCTTGTGCGCGAAGTGTGGAACTGGCACGCTACGCCTACACTACCGACAGATAATAAATAATGCCGCTCGCAATAGACTCTGCGATTCGTTTTTGCTCTGCGGGGTCACTCATTCTGGCCCGGTCTTCGGCATTGCTCAAAAATCCGGTTTCGACGATGACCGCAGGTTGCTTCACGTAATTCAATAAATAAAAGGGCTTGCCCCACACGACCCCGTGCTTCGTTCCGAACAATTGGTTCATGGCGTCCTGGATGGATTGGGCTAACAGATAGCTTCTGCCTTCCTTCTGGTGCAATACCACGGGGCCGTGTGCAGACGATCGGGGACTCCAGTTCGCATGGATGCTGACCACGATATCCGTACTTACTTCTTCGCTAAGGCTCTTACGTTGGGCAAGATCTCTGGTATGACGCGAGCGGCTGTTCAGCCAGCGGTTGTCGTCACTAAGGGCGTAATCACCAAGTCGATTGATGATAACGGCATAACCCTTGCTGCGAAGCAGGAGATAGACTTTTTGGCTAATGGCGAGGTTGATATCTTTTTCCAGCACACCCTGGGCTGACGTACCGCCGTCAATACCGCCATGGCCTACATCGAGCAGGATAACCGGTGCTGCAAAGGCATGATGACTTGAGTGATAAGCATCTCCATCGGTCACAGGCAGCATGGACGGACTGTTCTGGGACGGGGCTGCTTTCCCATAAGCGACATGGGGCAGCATGGGGATGCAATAGAAGCTGATTAACAAGGCTACCGAAGCGGTCAGCAGCTTATACATGGGATACACACTCCTTCATGAAATAGGTATCGGATGCAGATTAATGACTGTCTGGATACCTTTGGCATTAGACTGTGCATTCTGAGGTTTTTCATACCCTTTTCAATAAAAAAATGTTTAACCAGTACACATCTTGCACACAATAGAACTATCGTAAGCTCCGCGAATGTGCAGGAGCGAAGGAGGCAGATGTTATGGCCAAAAGTGATGAATTGGTAAAATACATTACGCAGCGGGTTGTTCATTATATCGATACGCCGAAGGATGAGCGGAAAGACCGCGCCAAAAGGAAAGAGCCGTGGGCGATGAAATGGTTTGGTATGATTCCCTTCGCTGTATCCCTGTGGGTGGGGAAAAAGGAAAAGGAATTGGATACACCGTCTCATAAACGAAGTTCTTCAGGAAAAGGATAACTGTAACACACCTATTTCACTCAGTGAGCTTAAGACACGCCTTGCTGAGAAACCAAAAGACGCAATCCCTTTACTGCATGGGAAGGCGTCTTATTTTTTGTAGATATTTAATTGTTCTAAAGTTATTAAATGATCTGTGGAGTTAGCTGACAGTTAAGGCTTCAAGATGTAAAACTGACCGTCTTGTTGTAATGTTCTCAAAGGCACAAAGCGTTGAATGGATGTTTTTCCACCAAGCGCTATATATAGAATGGACTCTGCTTCATGATCTGCATGCCACAGCTGATAACCGCTTACGGGTAGAGGACCACCGTATACGACGTTGCGATCCTCTGCTGAGAAAACAATTTCTTGATCCTCCCCGTGTTGTATCACCTCTCGTGCCCGATTGGCAGCAATAGGCTTGGATGTCATCCACAACAGATTGTCAGCCGGATTGAAGACGGGGCGCAAATGAATTGGATCGACTGTGCCCGATGAAGCTATGGATAACTTAGTTATGATCTCAGAAACCTGTTTGGAACCAGCCTCCAACAGCTTCAGCAACTCGGACGGTAATACATCACCATTCGTAGCATCAATATAAAGAGCAGGATGGTTGGGTTGTTCCACTTTCCAATAAGCCAGCAGGGGAAGAGCATAACCACAATGAAGCTCTCCTCCGCCAGCAAGTAACGCCTCAAGATTCACATGTTGTCGATCCAAGGCTTGTCCGAGAAGTTCATTGTTATATGGTGACTGCTCTCCTTGACCATATTCACTAAGTATCAGATGTCCCTGTTCTGTGGCGGTAATAATCATATATCCCATTGGTTTCCCATCCAATGCAGCTTGCACCAGCCAGCTATGTGTACCAGGGCCGAGAGGATAGAAGTCCAGGTCGGCGTTCTTCCAATCAGCTTCCGTGTTAGCCGTACCAAGTGCAGCAGCTTGTTGCTCTGCAAATCGTTGTACAGCAGCGGGAGCTAGCTTGTCATTCTGGGAAGCATGATGTTCTGGACTATATTCTGTGGATGATACGAGAGATCGTGAAGATGTTGTTTGTTCTTCAGCATTGGCTATCGACCAAAAGGAGAATAGGGCAAGACAACTGAGCAAGCCCAAGGAGATACAGACTGTTTTCCGAGCGTTGTTCCAACACATATGGAAGAATTGTTTCAAATTCACACCTACTTTTCATTTATCCGTTACCTGAGCCGGTCCTAATTTCATTCTAGGGGACGGGTTATGCAAAGGTTGCCGCAACCTGTCGGGCAGCTGATCATGAATAAACACTACTTTTGCCAGCATTTGCAGGAAAAGTAGTGTCTTCGTCTATCTTAAGTGAAACATGCCGCTGCTAATCGCAGTCACTTTCACTTTGGGTTCATATTGCCAGATCATCTCGGTCCGGCGTGTCTCATACTGCAGTTTCATAGATTCGCGATCGATAACCGCCTGTTTGGCTTTCTCTTCTTCAGCGTCTGTCTCGGTTTCGATCGGCACAACGGCCTCTGCGGCCAGTTCCATATCTGTTCCAATGGGTTTAGCGTTAGTTATATCCAGAACTTTTTTCAGAGCTACAGATGACGTGCGGTTAGAATGGACACTCTCCACGCCTGAGGCTGTGTTACCCGGGGGTTCTACTTCAGGTGTATCTTCCCGGAGTACTGCTTCGTAATAGGTATCCAACACGTCCAGCTCCAGATCAAGTCGCTCTTGGGCTTTCTCAGCCCAGCTATAATCGAGTTCCAGCAAGCGGTTCGTCAAATGAGATTCGAGAGCAGCGCCGGCATCGGATAACGATACTTTGGCTGTCTGTACATGCATGTTCTCCGCGAGCCTTGGACTGAGATCACGTCGATTCAGCTTGGTTCCGAACTTCTCTATAATTTCACCCGAGCGAAGGGAGATGCCGAGAAAATGCAATTCTTCCCGTTTCAAATCACAGGCGAACTCTACCTTGAAACAGACACCGAGCCAAGGTTCATATACGGCTGGCGCTGTAGCGCGCAATTGCCGTTTGGCAGCCTGTTCGAACAGATTCACGAAGGCACCCCCTTCACGGGCTGCGCCAAAAATCTGTTGGAGCCTGCGACTGCCGTACACCACTTCTTCACGCAATATCCTTCCTGGTCCCAGTAGTGGCATGGATGGAGTAATGCCGAAATAACGGCCCAGAATGGTTTCTTTCGGTGGCTCGCCTTGAGGGCTGCCGTTGGTTGCGCCATTCGTTTGAGCAGTGTCAGGTGATGATTGCGCTGTTTTGGCTTCGGCTGCTTCAATGGCCTGCTGATAACTGTCAGGATCGAATATGAATGTAAAGGACATTGTCTCAGCGGGTGCTCCGGTTCGCTCCACGAACCCCCAATAATAGGGGCGATTGGTCAACGCTTTGTCTGCCTCAGGCGAAAGTTTAACAGTAACATGGGCAGGCGAACGCTCCATAATCTTACAATCGAGTGCTTCCAGATAGGTGAGAACATATGCCTGCACTTCATGGGGAGTCATGGTCATGGGTCAGCTACCTCCTTTGCGAAGATCTAACAGCCCGGAGACGGCAGGGCCTTCATCGGCAACCTCGCGCTGAATGGAGTTCAGTGATTGCCCAAGTGAATCCATTTTACGGCGAATATCTTCATCATTTTGTGATTCCAACATGATTTTGTACAGGCTTTTCTCAATGGACTCCTTCTTCTCCAGCCGTTCCAGAATGACGTCCAGCCCGCCAATCACCATCTCAAACATATTGATTTTCTCATGCAGCAGGTTCAGGATATGTTCCTCAATGGTTCCGGAAGTGGATAGGTTGAAAATGTTCACATCATTTTGCTGTCCCAGCCGGTGTACCCGCCCGATTCGCTGCTCTACCCGCATAGGGTTCCAAGGCAGATCAAAGTTGATCATATGGTGGCAGAATTGCAGATTAATGCCCTCGCCACCCGCTTCGGTTGCAATCATGGCCTGCACACGTCCGCGGAAGAGATCCATCATCCAGTCTTTTTTGCCTCGATTCATGCCGCCCCGATAGGGTACAGCCGTAAGCCCATTGTTGCGGAAATAGTTCAGCAGATACTCTTGCGTGGCCCGGTATTCGGTGAAGATAATGACTTTTTCATTCATGTTGCGAATCAGTTCCATCGTTTTCTCGGCTTTGGTATTTTCCTTGATCGCTTTAATATGAGCAACGAGTTCCCAAATTTTGTCCCGAAGGGGCGAGTCCAGCGGAAGTTTCTTCGACAGGTTAACCAGCGTCACGAATACAGCATCCCGACTGCTGCACACTTCCCGCTGCAATGTAACAAGGGAGAGCATGCTGCTCAGGTTGCCGCCAGCTTCCTGGTACTGATCCTTAACAAAGGACGTCACCCCATCATAAAGTGCTTGTTCTTCGGGCGATAGTTGCAGATTCACGTTGGAGACGTTCCGTTTGGTAAATTGAACGGGGCCTTCGCCGCGGCGGTTACGAATCATCACTTTGGATAACTCGTTCTTAAGCTGTTCCTGATTTTTCGGAACCCGTTTGTCTACGACAAAGTTCGCCGCAAAGTCACCCTGACGCCCCAACTGACCGGGCTTCAGCAGGTTAATCAGATTGAACAGCTCACTCATATCGTTCTGCACAGGTGTAGCTGTGAGCAGCAGACAGTACTTTTTGCGCAATTTCAGCATGAATTGATAGTTGGTTGTTTTCTTGTTTTTGAGTTTATGAGCCTCATCAATAATAATCATGTCGTAATCAGTGTTCAGCAGCATATCTTTATGCGGGTCACGTTTGGCTGTATCCATGGAAGCAACGACTACTTCATTCTGCCAGGAATAGGCCTTTTTCTGGGCAATGGCAGGAATACCGAATTTCGAATTCAGCTCCCGTACCCATTGCAGCACAAGAGAAGCCGGTACGAGAATGAGTACCTTGGATACGAGACCCCGAACCATATATTCTTTCAGAATGAGACCGGCTTCAATGGTTTTGCCAAGACCCACCTCATCGGCGAGAATGGCCCGGCCTGACATTTCAAATAATACTCTGCGTGCAGTGTCCATCTGGTGAGGAAGTGGAGTAAGGCCTTGTAGATGCTTCAAACACTGGATCTCGTCAAAATTGGGAATCAGATTGGTCTCTTCGGCTTGAATGCCCAGTTGAAAGAGTCGGTAATCTCCCCAAGGGCCTCCTTTATCCAGTCGTGATTCCAACTGATTGATCCAGCTTCGATCGAATTCCAGTGGAACGGGCAGCTCGGCTACAGGTTGACTCGTGTGGTGCGGGTTTTTCCGGTTCATGATGCTTCCTCCCCTGCCATACGTGATGACGTTTTATTCGTAGGTAATAGTATGGACGAATGAGAGTGAGTTCATAACTATATAAGTTGAACTACATTTTATTTGCACAAACACTACGATGACAGAACAACCTTCCAATCGCTGTTATCCCCAGATTTCTTTGATTCCCTTTTCTGAAGGGGAAATCAGGGGATAAAGGCGAACGCTCCGCTTTTTCAGGTTTTTTCTGTCCTCTCCGTTGAGGTGCAAATGATTAGTTTAACTTATATTGAACCCAGAAATTTAGTAAAGGCACATGTTTTTTCTGTCCCAAAAAATTCACAGATATCGTATTCATGCGTATGAGGGTGTGTGAAGAAGCTTGTCAGAGTATGGGGAGTCTATGCAGATAGACTATGATAAAAGTCGTATGGAAAATCAATATATAGTGTAATATACTGGTTTTTTATCACTATATGTGGTGTTTCATCATATTTTACTCTTATATTAAAAATGGAGCGTTAATCGGGGAGGTTGAACGTAGCGATGAAATCAAACCAACGATCGTACCAATTAGAAGGACTTAGCGAGAAAATATTTCTGGACCGATACGCCTGGAAGGACGCTGATTCGAATCATGCCAAGGTCGGAGATGTGGTATTGGTATTAACAAAGGATGATCCCAAGTTCCCAACCAAGGAAGTGGGCGAAATCATAGAACGTCAGGGTCAGCTCGTACAAGTAAGGATTCGAAGCGGAGAGATCATCGAGACCAGTGTGGAGAAACTGACACTCAACATCGAAAAAACACCGGAAGAGATGTGGAGTCGACTTGCCAAAGCCATGGCCTCTGTTGAATCTAAAGCAGATCAGCGGGCAATGTGGGAGTCCAAGTTCCGCTCCGTGTTGGAGGATTGGAAGTTAGTACCCGGAGGGCGTATTGCTGCAGGAGCGGGGGCAAGCGATGAGCTGACACTCTTTAATTGTTATGTCATTCCGTCTCCGCAGGACAGTCGGGGTGGCATCATGAAAACCTTGACCGAGATGACGGAGATTATGGCACGTGGGGGAGGTGTAGGCATTAATTTGTCTTCTTTGCGTCCTCGCCGAGCGGTGGTGAAAGGTGTCAACGGATCATCCAGCGGTTCCGTATCGTGGGGCGGATTGTTCAGTTATACGACAGGACTGATTGAACAGGGCGGAAGCCGCCGGGGTGCGCTCATGCTGATGATGAATGACTGGCATCCAGATGTGCTTGATTTTATTACCGTGAAACAAACGATGGGTCAGGTGACCAATGCCAATCTGTCTGTATGTGTGAGCAACGCATTCATGGAGGCTGTCAAGCAGGACGGAGATTGGGATTTGGTTTTCCCCGATACGAATGATCCAGACTATGACACGGAGTGGAACGGGGATATGCAGCAATGGAAAGCCGCAGGTCATGCGGTGGTACACTATCGTACACTGAAGGCGCGCGAAATCTGGCATACTATTATTGAATCAGCCTGGAAATCGGCAGAGCCTGGTGTAGTATTCATGGAGTACTATAACCAGATGTCCAACAGCTGGTATTTTAACCCGATTATCTGTACTAATCCTTGCGCGGAACAAGGCCTGCCTGGCTGGGGTGTATGCAATCTGTCAGCGATCAATCTGTCCAAATTCTATGATGAAACGAATGATGATGTGGCATGGGATGAACTGGCGGAAACCACTCGCATCTCGGCTAGATTTTTGGATAATGTCATCGATGCAACACCATATCATTTTGAGGAAAATAGATTGAATCAGCAGCGTGAACGCCGGGTTGGGCTTGGCACAATGGGACTGGCAGAGCTGATGATTAAGCTGCGTATAAGGTACGGCAGTCCTGAATCCCTTGAATTTCTGGATAAACTGTATGGATTCATGGCGAAGGAGGCCTATCTGGCATCGGCAGAGATTGCAGCAGAGAAGGGAGCTTTCCCGGCTTTCGAAGCTGAACCGTATTTACAGAGTGGATTCATGAAAAATATGGTTGCGAGGTACCCTGAAGTGGGAGAGGCCATTCGCAAACAGGGCATTCGAAATGTCACGCTGATCACCCAGGCGCCAACGGGAAGTACAGGTACGATGGTAGGCACATCCACGGGTATTGAGCCGTATTTCGCCTTCAAGTATTTCCGTCAAAGCCGTCTGGGTTATGATGAACAGTTCGTACCGATTGCGCAAGAGTGGCTGGATGAACATCCGGGTGAAGCTTTACCAGACTATTATGTGACGGCGATGGATCTGTCGGCTGAGAATCACATCCGGGTGCAGGCTGCGATTCAGCAATGGGTGGATAGTTCCATCTCGAAGACGGCCAACTGTCCGGCTGATTTTACGGTGGAGGATACGGCTGAGCTGTATGAACTGGCCTTCGACCTTGGCTGTAAGGGAGTAACGATATATCGAGACGGCAGTAGGGATGTGCAGGTGTTGTCCACTTCGAAGAAGGAAGAGACCCAGGAGACCGAAGATCAGAACACGGCGGAAGCAAAAGAGAAGACGGACGTATCTGCAATAGATAACCCGAATAATGTAGGAGGGCAGGCAGGTGTTGCGTCTTTCAGTAGTGAGATTGATGATGAAATCCATTCTTCCGATCAAACCTCTTCCTCTGCCACAGTGCTGGATAAGCAATATCGAAGCCGCCCTCAGGTACTTCGCGGTGCAACATACAAAATTAATACGCCATTCGGAATGGCTTACATTACAATTAATGATCTGGAGGGAACGCCAGGTGAAATCTTCCTGAACGTGGGCAAAGCGGGATCGGACGTGTTCGCTATGGCTGAGGCCCTCGGTCGGGTATGCTCACTGTTTCTTCGATACGGAGATCACGGGCACAAGGTGGAACTGTTGATCAAACATCTCAAGGGAATTGGTGGTTCGGGTGCGATTGGCTTTGGAGCCAACCGGGTGGAATCGATTGCTGATGCCGTCGCCAAAGCATTGGAAAGTCATGTACAGAGCAATGTGCAGGCGAATGAAACTGATGCATTGAAAGAACAGAACCAAGTGAAGAGCGCATATCCACAAGTGGAGAATCAAAAAAACTTTATCGAATCAAGAGATTTATGCCCTTCTTGTGGTTCAGCATCCCTGATGAATGTGGAAGGATGCAAAACATGCAGTCAATGTGGGTATAGCAAGTGCAATTAAATAGCATTTGAAAAAAAAGAGAAAAAGAAAAGGCGTTCCATGACTCCACCAAGAGTCAGGAATGCCTTTTCTTCATTTAGCTAACTAACACCATTTATGACTACGATCTGCCAATGACTGCAATTCGTTGAATAGAACCCCAGCGTGATAGCCGTCGCACACGGCATGGTGTAACTGAATAGATAAGGGAAGATAAACTTTATCGTTTGTTTGAACATATTTTCCCATCGTGAAAATAGGCAACAAGAAGGTTCCCTCATTGTAAATATTCAGATTAAATCCCGTAAAGTTCACCCAGGGAATACTTGAAACGGGAAATGTATTTGGTGGTTCATTGGGTTGGCAACCAATTGTTTATGATCTTTGTAATTCTTCATATCGTCCAGATAACGAATGTGGAACGTCTCAAAATCTTCATGGAATGTCGTCCAGATCGTCGAGAATCGTTTGTCGTCCTCATGAAAAATCGTATAGCTCGGAGACATCTCGTCCCAGTAGCCTAATCTCCCCTCGACGTCGAAACAAGTTCGAAATTCTTGATGTGTATTGACGACCGTAGAGATCATATGAATAAGAGCTGGGTAGAACTTCATGCCTTTAAGTTTCATTTGAGCAATCAATAGAGTGATATCCAGATTAGCAGTCATGCTGTAGGTACATCTGACCTGATTCAAGTAGTGGTCAAAGTAAGGCTTTCGATCCCACTGATCTAACACGATTGGATTAAACATAAAGTTAAAACCTCCTAAATTATAATAATGCCTTCATTTAGGAGGTATATTTGACTGATTTGACCATATCCTATCACATTCCCGGTATCGTATTTTGAGACATTGATCCCTCTCAGTATAACATAATAATGAATGTGTGCTTATGCGTAATCCTCCGCAAAGCGCTTTTTCAACCTGCTGCATTACTTTATAATGAAAGTGTATGTATAACGAAGAAGAGAGGGGATTAGATGCGTCAGCCGATAGAAGAACCCAAATTTTATTCTTATCCTGGAATGGTAGCGGTGGTAACTTCACGTCATGAGGGAGTCCAGAATGTGATGGCGTCCGGATGGCATACATACATCGGATCATCTCCAGGTGTATATGGCATCTCCCTTCGTAAGGAAACATACTCCTATGAACTCATTGAGAAGAGTGGCGTATTCGGAGTTCATTTCCTACCAGGTCATCGATCAGAGTGGATTCAAGCTGCAGGAACGTTTAGTGGAAGAGATACAGATAAATTTACAAGATTCGGCATTCCGTATGAGGAAGGAATGAAGGTAAGTGTACCCATTTTGACGGACGCTTATTTTGCTTATGAATGCAAAGTTATGGATATTACAACATATGGTGACCATGAATGGATTGCAGGTGAGGTGTTGCAGCGATATCAGGATCCGAAGTACTTTCTGGAGAATGGAATGGTTGATCTGGAGAAGTTGCAAATCCCAATGTACACAGGGCGCTCCACATACCGAATCTTGGATGCAAGGACAGAAGAAAAGAATCACCCGTTCTACCTCTAGGGTCCTAGGCAAGAAGAAGCAATTATGAGCAAAACTTTCAATCCGGTCTGACATAGGTTTATAATGGATAGTGGCTGCTGAGCAAGTCGGCAGCCTTTTGTTATGAATATAATTGTTTCAATGAACGGTTGCGTGGGTATGCTGGTTTGCGCAAGCGGACAGGTAATTTTAGCCACTCGATGAAAAGTACTATATTTAACGACAAAATTAGAGTATGATTTTACAGCTATATGAGCTGGCAGGAAAGGTTACATCGGTTTAATCGTTTGTAACTATTCCTGTAAAGTATGAGGCTTATTTCGGGCGTATAATGCTAAACGTGAACTTACGAATCCATATAAAGAATATTGTAATGATTAAAACTTAATGGACCGGCAACACGTCTTCCTTAAGACTGTATAATTCACCAAGAATGTAGCATCATCGGAACGTGCTTCAAACAGAGGCTTTTCTTATGTTGTAAATGAAAGATGGAAGGTGCAATACGTATGTTAATGACAACCAGAACGATCAGGAGTTCCATTATGCCCCCAACACCGATGTTGTTGACTCACAGTAACAAGGAGGGGCATGCATGTCACAATTGCCTAATAACAAGCGACATATGAACGGACTGGATGGCTTGCGAGCCATCGCTGTACTTGCGGTAATCGCGTATCATCTCAATTTGGATTTTATTCCGGGTGGATTGCTCGGTGTAGGTATATTCTTTGTTCTCTCTGGATATTTAATTACAGATATTCTCGTGTCACAGTGGCAGGAACATGGACGCATTTCACTCGGTGATTTTTGGGTAAGACGGGTAAGGCGCTTGCTTCCAGGCATGCTGACCATGACAGCTGTGGTAATGATCTGGTTGGCCTGTACAGACCCATCCCGGCTCGCTGCGCTTCGTGGTGATATCGTTTCGGGTGTATTATACATAAGCAATTGGTGGTATATCTTTCACAACGTTTCCTATTTCGAAAGTTTTGGCCCTCCATCACCGTTTGGACATTTCTGGTCACTGGCTGTGGAAGAGCAATTTTATCTCATATGGCCTCTTCTGCTGATCGCAGCAATCGTCGTGTTCAAAAGAAAGGGATGGCTGGTCGTCTTCATTGTCGTCGCAGCTGAGTTGTCTGCTGGCGCAATGGCCATCATGTATAATCCGGATCTGGACCCAAGCCGTGTATATTATGGAACAGACACGCGGGCATTCGCACTGCTTGCTGGTGCCGCTCTTGCCGTGGTGTGGCCTAGTCGCAAGCTCTCGAACTCTCTGCCTGGCATGAATCGGCTTGTACTCGATATATCGGGACTAGCTGCACTCGCTTTATTAATCTACATGATGTTGAACAGCAGTGAATATGATGCGTTTCTGTATCAAGGAGGAATGGTGCTTCAGGCTGTGGCAACAACGTTGCTGGTAGCGGTATTGGCTCATCCATCGTCATTCCTGGCACGGTTCATTGGAGCAAAGCCATTACGCTGGATTGGAGAGCGATCCTACGGATTATATCTATGGCATTATCCAGTTATTATTTTAACCAATCCCGCGGTGGATACGGGAGGAGCGCATCCTGTACGAATCATTTTACAAGTTGCTGTAACGGTTGTACTGGCTTCATTATCTCTTAAATATATTGAAAATCCGATTCGCTACAACGGATTCCGTGATTCCTGGTCCCGATTATGGGGAAGAGGGCGGTCATCGATCGGTATACGTAATGTGTGGTGGAAGCGGACAGGTCTGTTGATGACGATTCTGCTGTTGTCCTATACGGTATCCCAGATGATGGTCTCACATGCAGCGAATTCCGACTCCCATTCCGTATCGATGTCGACCACATTGAATGGAGAGAATTCTGTAGCGGAGGAACAGGGACAGAATGTTTTGCCGGCTAATACAGCGACATCGGGCTCAGGTCAAAAGAACGATGCGCATAGCCATAAACCGGAAGCAGGAACGAAAGATAATCCGGAGAACAATGAAAAACCGACAGGAGAGACGGCGCCAGACTCGAAACCTGGGGACCAGGACAATTTAACGAGTGGTGGCAAAGACGGTCAGTCTGAAGATAAGCCAGCTGATGAATCCGTGGCTAACGAGAGTGATGCTCCGGACGGAGCTGAAGCGAACCCATCCGATGGAACGGATGATGCACCTGATTCATCTGAGGAACATGAAGAAACGGCTCCTCCTGCCCAGGATGGCAAAATTCATTATACCGTCATTGGAGATTCCGTGATTTTGGATGCAAAACCATATCTGGAGCAAAGTATAGCGGGAGTGTACGTGGATGGACATGTTGGCCGTCAAATGTGGCAGGCTGGCGATGTATTGGAAGGGCTGAAGCGAAACAACCAAATGGGCGGCAAGGTGGTGCTGGAGCTCGGGACGAATGGTTCCTTTAACTCCAAAAACCTGAATGCGGTGCTTGATTATCTGAAGGATGAGGATCAGGTATATCTGGTTACTGTGCGTGTACCTCGTCCGTGGGAACGAACGGTAAACAGGGCGTTGAATGAAGCAGCGTCCAACTACAGTAATGTCTCGCTGATTGACTGGAACAGTGCAAGTGAAGGACACGACGAATATTTTGAAAAAGACGGTGTACATCTCACTACGCAAGGGTCAGAAGCTTTTGCAGAACTGGTGAAGAACAGTATTCAATAATACGCAATCCATATTCAATACGATTTAGCACTTATTCATTATTATAACCTAGGTTTAAGCTGCCGATGGCTGCAACAAGAAAGAGCTCTCATTGTGAGGGCTCTTTCTTGTTGTTATGAGCAATAAGTCAGCAATGTAAGTTCCGAAAAGGGGAACCGATATTTTTCACCCCTGCATCCGTGGATCGTCACCTTACGGTATGATAACGTTACCATTTACAATAAGTGTAATCAAATCGCCGAGGGGGAATATAGAGATGTTGAAAAAATGGCTTTCGGGTGTTCTGGCAATAACGTTGTTCTCCATTATTCTAGCTGGCTGTGCTGGCGGAGATACTTCAGAAGGAGGCAGCGGCAATGACAAAGTAACCGTCACACTCTGGCACAACTGGACTGGACAGGATGCAAAAGCGGTTGCTATGCGCCAAATTATTGAAGATTTTCGCGCGGCACATCCAGATATTGAAGTCGTGGATGAAGGCCTGCCTACAGATGGTCTCAAAACCCGGCTGCGCACGGTGGCAGCTGCTAACGAGATGCCAGACCTGTTTGTGATGTGGCCGGATGCCATGACTAAGGAATTTGTAAAAGGGGATCTGTTACAACCCATTAACACAGAGCTGGATGCGAAGCCGGAGTGGAAAGACAATTTCATCCCGAATGCATTGGACGGATACACCGTGGACGGGAATATCTACTCCGTGCCCATGAATCTGGCGCCAAGTTCCTTCATCTATTACAATGAAGCTCTTTTCAAACAGTACAACGTGAAAGTGCCTGAGACTTGGGCGGAACTGGAACAAGCGATTGCTACGTTTAATCAAAATAAAGTCATTCCCATGGCGCTTGGCAACAAGGCGAACTGGGTAGCACAATCGACCATATTCAGTACCCTGGCTGACCGGATCACCGGCACAGACTGGTTCCTGAAAGCGACAGCACAAGATGGTGCAAGCTTTACCGATCCACCATTTATTGAAGCCCTGAACAAAATGCAGGAGCTCGGCAACAGCAAGGCGTTCCAGGATGGATTCAACAGTATCGATGAGACACAGATGATGCAGCTTTATTTCCAAGGTAAGGCAGCAATGGTCATGAACGGCGGATGGGCCTTGGCCAATCTGGTGAACAATGCACCTGAAGAGGTATTGAACAACACGCATATTACGATTCTCCCTCCAGTGGACGGAGGTAAGGGTGAACCAAGAACCACATCCGGTGTTGTAGGAACCGGGTTGGGTGTAAGCAAAAAGCTGAGCGGTGCACAAAAAGAGGCGGCGATGGAGCTGTTCTACGCACTGGCAGGACCAGATGGTCAGAAGGCCACATTGGATAGCAGCACATTGGTGAGTTACAAGATTGATCTGGACAAAACCAAGGCGCATCCATTGTTCGTTGAATTATATGATTTGATGCAGGAAGTGAAGATTACGCCGGTTTACGATTCCAAGCTGGGATCGGCAACGGTTGAGGTTATTAATAATGCGTTGCAAGAATTGCTCATGGGTGGTAAGGCTGAAGATATTGCAGCCAAAATTCAGGCGGCTCAAGCCAATGCAGTTAGTCAGTAATTATGGGTCAAACTAGATAGCGATTACGATGGTACAGCCAGACAATAAAGACTCAATGAACTCATCTCATCGCGTATTAGCTGGTTATTCGACAAAACCCCTTCCCGGCAGGGGAGGGGTCTTTAAGTATGGAAGGGAAGTGAACAGATGAACGCACTGCGCAGTCGGCGTTTTATTATGCTGGGGCTGGCCCCGGCAGTCATCATTTATGCATTGTTTGTATTTGTACCGGTCGTATGGTCGGCGTACTACGGTTTCTTCAACTGGTCCGGCATCGGCGCATCCAAATATATTGGTATGGATAATTACGTAGAGATCTGGCATGATCCTGTATTTTGGCGGGCACTGAAAAATAACGTTATTTTTGTGTTGGCATCCGTATTTGGACAAATTCCGTTAGCACTGATGCTCGCGGTCATATTACACAAAAGCAATCCGTTACAGCGGTTCCTGCGATCAGCCGTATTTCTGCCGATGGTACTGTCCACTGTAGTGATCGGTATGATCTGGCAGTATATCTATCATCCGCAGATCGGGATATTGAACTTTTTGCTGGACGCATTGGGTCTGGAGAGTTGGAAGCTGCAATGGCTTTCCGATGACAAGATTGCGATCTTTTCCTTAGTGCCGCCGCTGCTCTGGAGCTTTGTGGGGTTGTATTTGATTATCTTCATCTCCGCATTGCAGAATATTCCAGGCGAGATTCATGATGCTGCCAAAATAGACGGTGCTTCAGGCATCCGTAAGCTGGTATCCGTCTCTTTGCCCATGATCTGGGGAACGGTTCAGGTTGCGATCATTCTATGTATCTCGGGGAGTCTGAAATCCTTCGATCTGGTCTACATCATGACCAAGGGTGGTCCGGCACATGCAACAGAACTGCTTGCAACGTATATGTACAATTCGACCTTTACAACATACCGTTATGGTTTTGGTAGTGCGATCTCAACAACCATCGTACTGATCTCCCTGCTGCTGATCGGAACAAGCCAGTGGGTGACCAGTCGCAAACGAAAAGAGAATCAATAGAGAGGAGGGCTATCATGCGTGCGACACCTGTATCCATGCCATCACCACGAAGCGGCTCAGGCCATCCGATTCGCCGCCTCCGCAGCGGAATTGTTTGGACGCTGCTAACGGTCTATGGTATTTTAACATTGTATCCGTTCTACTGGCTCGTGATTAGTGCGTTCAAAACGAATGAAGATTTTTATAGCAGGCCCTTTGGTCTGCCGGAAAACTGGAATGTTGCCAATTTCAGCAATGCATGGGAAAGCTCCAGGCTGGGGACTGCTTTTGGCAATTCACTCATTGTATCCGTCGGATCACTTATTCTGACGCTGTTTATTGCAGCGCTATCTTCATTCATTCTGGCCCGTTTCCAGTTTCGCTGGAAAGGGTTAATCATGACCTTCTTTGTTGTAGGTATGCTTATTCCGATCCATAGTACACTTGTCCCTTTATTTATTTTAATGAAACAGATGTCCTTGCTAAATACGTACTGGGCATTAATATTACCTTATACGGCTTTTGCATTACCTACAGCTATTTTCGTGCTTACTGCTTATCTGACAAGTGTTCCACGTGATATTGAAGAGGCGGCTTTTATTGATGGAACAGGGCTTTGGGGGCTATTTACCCGAATCATGCTGCCCATGTCCGTACCTGCGTTGTCTACGGTTACAATCCTGAGTTTCCTGCATGCGTGGAATGACTTTTCATTTGCGCTTGTATTCATCAACAAGACCGGATTGAAAACGTTACCGCTGGCCATTGCGAACTTTGCGGACGGGTATCAAACCGATTACGGGTTAACACTTGCTGCCATGACCCTGTCGGTCATTCCAACCATTATCTTGTATCTCGTATTCCAGGAACAGGTTATGAAAGGCATGACAGCCGGAGCTGTCAAAGGATAAGCGAAAGCGCATCCAGAGGAGGAGAAACGTTTGGCACGCTGGCTCACATCTTCGTTACAAAGGAAGCTATCCGTTGTGGTGACAGCTTCAATGATTGTGCCATTGCTGGCTTTGGGTCTGTTCGCCTTTCTAATCTCTTCCCGCATCACGGAGCAAAAAACAAAACTGTCCGGCATGGATACGCTGAAACAAGTCGAAGCGAATCTTCGTTATATGCTGCAGGATGCGGAGAACCTGTCCATTTTCCTGATTGGAGAACGGGATATCCAGCACTATCTTAGCCAAAATGAGGACCATGAACTTGACCGTGTGGATATCCTGGGCAGGATGACCAATTTGGCTGCTTCCAAAAAATATATCGCCAACATCGCCATATACCCTGGACGTTTTGATGCCACATTGTCGACCGCTACCTGGTATGAATCCAATGAATCCAACCTGACGTATCCCTCTGTTCCAAGTGGTGAAGCAGTCAAACAATGGACCGGGGTATACCCGGTGCAGAATTACGCGGGTATACAAAATGTGATCACATTGGTTCGGCCGATTCGCAGTATTCATGATTATCGACCCATCGGCTGGTTGGCCATTAGTCTGGATGAGAAGGCCATATCCAAGGAATGGGCAGCTCTGGGATTAGGCAGAGGGGAGGGCAGACTTGAACTCATTGGCAGTTCTGGAGAGATTCTGTCTTCCATGGACAAATCCCGGCTTGGACTTAAGCTGGAGGCGGTCGAACCAGGGGTTACAACGTTAATTCAGGATGGTGGTAGCGGAACCACCACGTATGGCAGTGGTGAGGATAAACGGACGCTGCTCTATTATCCGGAAGAATTGACGGGTTGGACATTGGTTGGAACTGTACCCTATGACCAGTACAAGTCCGAGAATCGCTATATCCTTATTCTGACCGGGTGCGCTGTTGCCATGTCAGCTGCGATCAGTGCAGGCTTGGTCTGGTTTACTGTGCGACGTGTGACGAGGCCGCTGCGGGTGCTTACGCGACATCTGTCCCGGATTGATCCGGAACGGCCTCTTCCGCTGTTTCGGTCTGAAAGCGATGACGAGATTGGCAGGCTTGGGGAGAGTTACAATCTGCTCGGTGCACATATTCAGTTATTGAAAGAAGAGGTTATCCGAGGTGAAGCTCGCAAAAAAGAAGCTGATCTTCGGGTACTTCAGGCGCAGATTAATCCGCACTTCCTGTATAACACGCTCTCTTCGATTCACTGGATTGCCTTGATGTCTGAAGAGAAGAGGATCGCAGATATGGTTGAGGGCTTGAGTGATTTTCTGCGAATCAGCTTAAACAATGGTCAGGATTACTGTCCTGTGGAACAAGAGATTGCTCATATTCGCCATTATGTGCGTGTGCAATCCATTCGTTTCCCTGATCAATTCGTACTGCATTACATTGTAGATCCAGCACTTGAGAAGCGAATGATGCTGAAGTTGTTGCTGCAACCGCTCGTTGAGAACGCCATGATTCATGGCATTCAGCCCAAAGCAGGCGTGGGTACCATCACCATCATGATTCGCAAGGATCCAGATATTGAACAGATGAATGTGCTGGTACTGGATGATGGTGTCGGCATGGAACCGGACAGGCTGGAGCAATTAAGGATAAGCATTAGGGAATGGAAGGGAAAACAGCCGGAAAAACAGCTAAACCAAGGCGGTTATGGGCTCTCCAATGTGAATGAGAGGCTGCTGCTCCATTATGGGGCGGATGCACAGCTTGAAGTAGACAGCAGGGTTGGGGGAGGTACCCGGATTTCGTTTTCCATTCCAATCTTGGAGGGTTCGCGATGAGATTATTAATTGTTGATGATGAAGTGATCATCCGTACAGGACTTGCCAGCGTTATCGCATGGCATGAACTGGGAATTGAACTTCTTCAACCTGCTGCCTCGGCAGAGGAGGCGTTAACACGTATGGCTGAGGAACGTCCGCATATCCTGATGACGGATATTCGGATGACAGGCAGATCAGGGCTGGAACTGGCAGAAGAGGGCTTGCGATTGCTACCTGAGCTGGAGGTTATTATTTTGTCCGGATACGATGACTTTTCTTATGCGCAGCAGGCGATTCGCCAAGGGGTTACAGATTACTTGCTCAAAACGAGCAAACCGGAAGAGATCATCAAGACGGTATTACAGGCCAAACAGCGAATCACGGAACGTTGGGAAGAGAAGTCCAGAGAGGGACAGCTGATGCGTGAGAACCGGGAGCGGTTATTTGCCGGGTGGATCATTGATGGTGACACCGCTTCGGGTCAGTTCCCTTCATTTCTGCGATCTGATGCTGGACTTGAGGCGGTGGTTGATGGCTTTGATGCTGAACAGATTCTCAGACAAGTTATTGTTCTTCGAGCGGAGGGTTGGGATCGATCCTCGGATGCGCTCTTACGATTCGCGGTGCAGAATACCCTTGAGGATATGTTGCCGGGTGCCATTGCTCATGTGGAGAAACAGCACATTATTTGTGTAGTTTCTTGGCCGCCTGTGGATCGGGAATATGCGTTCAGGCTGGAGAGTGCATTACGTCGGGTGGAGCAATTACTGAAGTGCACTCTGCGCGGAGCGGTAGGTCTGCCCGTGCGTGGATATGCAGATCTGCATGATAGTTACAGAACGGCTTCAGCCGCATTCCGATATCGGGGTTTGATGAATGATAAAGTATGGCATTATGAGCATGTTCAGGATCGCCAAGGTGGCAAAACTGTACTTACGCACGAAGAGGAGACCACACTTGGCACATTACTGCTGGATAATGATTCAGTCACGTTAACAACATGGACGCGAGAGCTCGTGGCTAATCTGATTGCAGAACCGGAGGTCACGCCAGAATCGTTCAGTGCTTGTCTGCACTCAGCAGTCATTGCAGGTCATCGCTGGCTTACTCGTACCATGCGAGCCACAGGACGTGAAGAAACCGCAAGACTCGAACCCTGGATGCCGGAACCCGATGCCGAACCTGTAGATCTGGGGGATATGTTGTTCCAGCATCTGTATGGTCTGATGCATATCTATCATAGCCGAATGGGTCAGGGACAGGCAGCCCATGTGCAAAAGGCTATTGGTTATATTGAATCATCACTGGTACAGGACATTAATCTGCAGCAGGTAGCTGGACATGTTCATCTGCATCCGGGTCACCTGAGTGAACTTTTTAAAAAAGAAATGGGTGTGACCTTTGGAGATTTTGTCACCGATATGCGTATCCGAAGAGCGATGGATATGCTCGCGGTGTCTCCAGCGAAGGTCAGTGAAGTCGCTGCTATCAGCGGCTACGAAGACGTGAAATATTTTAGCAGGCTGTTCAAAAAACATACCGGCAAGACCCCGAGTGAATATCGCGAAGAGGCGTTATCGTTCAAACCTTCGGGAAGTTAGAAATGAGCAGACCAGGCAGCATGTCTTGCATTTCTGCAAACGTTTTCGATAGGGTATTACTCAGGGTTATTGGAGAGTGAGGGTGTATTAATGAAGATCCATAGTTCAAGTCAGGATTTATCGGGACGATGGAAAATACAGCATTTTGAAGTTGGAGAGAAACGGGCAATGGATGTGGCAGCTGCTGCGCTGGATGACCGTTTTTGGATCGGGGCAGAAGTGCCTGGGGATGTACATGCTGCACTGATTGAGCGCAGTATCATTGATCCGCCCTATTACGGTCATAATGATGCCAAAAGTCGCTGGATTGAGCAAAAGGAATGGTGGTACCGTACAACCTTCAATCTGGTGAGAGATGCGGAGACGGAAGAGCACTTTGAACTGGTGTTTGAAGGATTGGATACGTTTGCAACGGTATATGTGAATGGCCATGAAGTTGGAAAAACGGCGAATATGTTGATGTCACATACGTTTAACGTAACATCTCTGGTACGCAGCGGCTGGAATGCGATTGCTGTTAAGTTTGATCCGCTTCACCTGCATCACCGGGACAAAGAAACCTTCGACTGGTCCTCGTATACGAAGGAACGGCCATGGCTGCGCAAAGCAGCGATGAACTTTGGCTGGGACTGGGGACCACGCACGGTGACGGTGGGAATCTGGGGTGCCGTACGGCTGGAAAAACGAACAATAGCCAAGTTGGAAAGTGTGTATGCTCGAACGGAATCAGTCAGTACAGAGCATGCTGTGTTACACGTCACGGCAGATGTGAAGTCCGTCTTGTCTTTCCGCAGCAGACAGAAGCGTGAGCAGACTGTGGTTGCGTCCTGTAATGTTCGCCTGCTGGACCGCAACGGACACGAGGTAGCAGGTGCCAATGAACTGCCTGTAGAAGGTGGTAAGGCAGATACCACGTTGAACGTCACGTCACCTCAGTTATGGTGGACTCATGATCTGGGTGAGCCGTATCTGTATACGTTAGAGGTTACATTGTGTGCTGACGGCATCGAGGTGGATCGTTACAGCGAACCTTATGGGTTACGAACGATTGAGCTGGCTCTTCACAATGAACAGGGTGAAGATGCATTTACATTTATTCTGAACGGAGTCAAAGTATATGCCAAGGGTGCCAACTGGATTCCGGCTGATCATCTGATTGGTGCCATCCCGAGCTCCCGGTATCGTGAGCTTGTCGAGCTGTCGGTAGAAGGACATATGAACATGCTGCGCGTCTGGGCCGGTGGCATCTATGAGAAGGATGTCTTCTACGATGAGTGT
The DNA here is from genome assembly GCF_037974275.1 of Paenibacillus sp. FSL R5-0519. Lineage (NCBI taxonomy): Bacteria > Bacillati > Bacillota > Bacilli > Caryophanales > Paenibacillaceae > Paenibacillus > Paenibacillus sp. FSL R5-0519. The sequence continues at coordinate 4,322,507 of NZ_CP150234.1, read as the reverse complement.
GACCGGCAAGGGGTGTTGGTGTGGCAGGATTTTGCATTTGCGAATGCGTTGTTCCCGGATTTCAATCGTGATTTCATGGATAATGTCCGGCAAGAGGTAGAAAACAATGTCATCCGTCTGCGTAACCGTGCCTCGCTTGCCATCTGGTGTGGCAATAACGAGATTGACTGGCTTTATGACATGAAGTCTGCAAGTGGGGATATTACCAGTCCGTTCTACGGCGAACTTATCTATCATGAACTGATCCCTGAAGTGCTGGATCGCTTGGATCTGTCCCGTCCGTACTGGCCTTCTTCTCCGTTTGGGGATAGCAATGGTCAGGATGCGAATGATCCCGATGTCGGGGATCGTCACAACTGGCAGGTATGGCATGGCTCGGTCTATCCAAGGAAGCATGGAGAGCCGCCGCTGCTGGACTACAGTATTGAAGGTGTGACGTTCAAGAATTACAAAAACGATCATGCGTTGTTCAGCAGTGAATTTGGTATGCATGCCTCGGCCAATCGTTACACTCTGGAGAAAAATATGCCCGCAGGGCAGTTTTACTGGGGCAGTCCAGAGATGGCCTATCGTAACAAGGATACCAATCACCAAAAAGGTATTTTGCTGATGGAAGGTTACACAGGCATCCCGCAAAATATAGAGGAATACATGAACTATTCCATGCTGACTCAAGCGGAAGGATTGCGCTATGGCATTGAACATTTCCGGCGCATTAATCACCGTAACAGCGGTGCGCTCGTGTGGCAACTGAATGATAGCTGGCCAGGAACAAGCTGGTCCATGATTGATTATGAACTGCTGCCGAAGGCATCCTTTTATTATGGGAAAATATTCTTTCATCCTGTTCTGTTGTCACTGGAGCATGAGCCGGGGGAGCCGCTTGCGTTGTGGGTTGTGAACGATACAAGTGAAGTCTTGAAAGGCGAACTTCTCTTCAATGTCTACACGTTGAATGGAGAGAAGTTCTATTCCAGCATACATGCTGTTGAAGTAACATCTCAATCTGCATTGTATATTGCCGAATTAACTGAAGCAGAGGTGCTGCAGGGCAGACGTGCGGAGGAAGTCATGGTTGAGCTGGTATCCGAAGGGTTTGCGGCGCCGATCAATCGGTACTTCTTGCGTGATCCTAAGGATGTGGCATTGCCGGAATCTCAATTGAGTGTACATGTGAATGAAGAGGAACAGTCTGTAACGGTTACGGCGAGTGGAGCAATTGCACGATTGGTGAAGTTGGAGCTCCCTCTTGGGCGTGTGCGATTCAGTGACAATTATTTTGATCTGCTCCCGGGCGAGAGCCGGACGGTAAGACTTCGTCATCCGGAGCGATCGTCTTTGCCACTGGCGGAACTTCGAGTCAGTGCCATGAACGGCAGAGAAGGATAAAATAATAATAATAGACTTCGACTTCGATTCTAGTTCGAGGTTCTAAGGTGGTAATCCTGATCAGGGATGCCACCTTTTTTGATTTTGCAGCAAGTGAATTCATGTATTCGTGTAAGGTGATCTTATCGGGTTTTAAAGAAAAGATTCATAGCGCTGCTGAAAAGAAGATTCCATCTCCACTTGTCGTGCAAGCTGCTGTTGAACCTTCGCTCCGCGATTCGTCTGAAGTTCCTGAAGTTGTGCAGTGGAACTGAATTGGTCTGTGGCCATCTGAACAAGTAATTCGGAGAGCACATCCGCATCTTCGAGCGCAGCATTAAGTCCGAACGCACCGGTTGGGGTCATGGTATGAGCGGCATCACCGATGAGTACAACATTGTCTTGTGCCCACGACTGGCAATAGCTGCTTTCGACAGATAACAGGACAAAATCACTCCAGCTCTGAATGTTGGCAGCTACAGAATCAGACAGGCAAGGAAAGGCAGAGACAAGTTTGTCTACAAAAGGAGCAATCGGCTGCTCTCGAAGCTTGGCGTATGCTCCCTCGGGGATGTTCCATCCAATCTGAACATAACCGCCAAACTGTGAGAACAGTGCGAGCTGTTGACCATCCATGCTGGCCATCCGAACAGCCGGTTCCCAACCTATCGGTGCCGGAATGCGCGCCCATAGCAGATCATATCCGTGCTTGCGAATCTCGGGGGTCAAGCCGGAATGTTTGCGTACAGCAGAGTATCTGCCATCAGCACCAACAATAACAGATGCTTCGATCGAAGCGGGCGCGCCGTTCTGGCGAATGTTAATACCAACGATCTGGCCTTTCTTGTCTCGCAGCAAACCGGTCATTATGGTATTGAAGAGTACTTGTTCGTTTGAACTGTGCTGCTCAGCGTGCGACACGATGGCTTCCAGGAGATGATCTTGCGGTACATGAATACCCACATGAGATTCTTCATTACCCGGGGAAACGGTATGAATAATGTGTCCGTTCTCCCAGTACTGTATCTGTTCCAATGGCAGTGCTCCGCGTTCCTGAATGAGTGAATATAAACCATGTTTATTTAAAATCGCTTCTCCGTCGACATTAAGCAGCTCCCCGCGAAACGACTTGTGCAGGTGGGGCTGCCGCTCTATGAGCAGCGTGGAGATCCCTTTTTGATTCAGTAAATAAGCAAGTAAGGCACCGCCCGGCCCAGCGCCCACGATGCAAACATCTGTTTTTAATGGTGATTGTAAGTTCTGATTCATGTGCATAAGTCCCTTGCAGTATAATGGTGACTTTTGTTTACTTTATAACAACAAATTTATTAAAATCATTAAGTAACTAAAAGTAACTTTGAAGATATAGGTTATTATAAACAAACCCGTTGCCATAATGCAATAGGTGCAACCCAAAATAGAACACAAGTCTTTCGGTAGAGTATAAGGTGTCCAATACAAGCGTATTTTTCACAAACATCATAGTGTAAATATGTTACAATATAAGGTAGGTTATGATGAAAGGCAGGAGGAACGTTTATGAGCCCGGATACGGAGCGAAACTCTCAATTGGCAAATGTAGATCAATTGTTGGAGGCCTTCTTCAGATATAAAAATAAAGTATTGGATCAGCAGCAGAAGACCGAAACCAACTGTAAACTGAATCCGACAAAAAGTCATATATTGGGCATGATTTTACGTGAACAACGCTGTATGGCGGTTGATGTGGCGAGACAACTCAGCTTGTCTTCCGGTGCAACCACGATTGTACTGAATCAACTGGAAACGGAAGGCTTGATCCAGCGGGTGCGCAGTGAAGAAGATCGTAGAATTGTTTGGCTGTCCTTAACGGATGAAGGGGCGCAGCTTGCGAAGACACTTAATGCGAATCGTGGCCGAATGACGTGGGAATTGTTGCAAGCACTTTCCGAAGAGGAGCAACAGCAGATGTTCGGCATGTTGAAGAAAATTGAACTGAAACTGCTGGAGAACATGAAGTCGTTTGAGCAGATCCATCGATAATGCATATATGACTTGTTCTTTTGAAGACGTCAGTCCTCATGAGTTCGTCCCTTTTTGCGGGGGGATGAGCCTTGAAGACTGGCGTTTTTGAGTTTGTTCACAAATGAAAGCGAACCACATGATCCGTCAATCCTTCCTGAATCAACACTTCTTTTTGTTTCCTGCCCATCAGGTCAAAGTGGGGAAATGGCTGCCGCTGATGAATATATCGCGGGTCCAACCCGTGATCGTTACACCAACACTCGAGACGTTCCAGATCTGAACAGCCAACTTTGGTGACACTGGTGATGCCGGGGAATCGGTTGTCAATCCAGAAATGAGTGAGGTACGCAATCTCACCACGAGCGACTTGTTCCTTCCACGCAGCCAACTCTTGTCGTTTAATTCCAAATGCCATAGATGCAAGTTCCTTTCCAAACGGGTATTGTCCTGAGCATATTGTAACATCTTATATACAGAATCCCTCAGAATTCTTTAATCTAAATAAGTTGAACTAAAGATTATTTACACTGACACTACGATGACAGAATAACCTTCCAATCGCTGTTATCCCCAGATTTTTTGATTCCCTTTTCCAATGGGGAAAATCCGGGGATAAAGGCGACCGCTTCGCTTTTTCAGGTTTTTTCTGTCCTCTCCGTTATCGTGTAAATGATTAGTTCAACCTAAATAGACTAGTTTGTGACCGTGTGAATGGGTATATGAATATGACAACATTTTTATAACAAAGTCTGGATTATGTTAAAATAAACCTATGTAACAAAGGTTTCACCACTTCTATAGCGGAAAGGGATTGTCATCATGGAAATATTTATAGCCGTACTTGTTTTACTGGTACTGATCGGTTTATCGAACATCCTCAACCGGTTTGTACCTTTTATTCCAGTTCCGCTCATTCAAATCGTGCTCGGTGTAGCCATAGCTCTGCTTCCTGCCGGGGTACACTTGCCGTTGAATCCGGAATTGTTCTTTGTACTTTTCATCGCACCTTTGTTATACAACGATGGGAAGCGAACACCAAGGAATGAATTATGGAATCTCCGTGCACCTATCCTTCTGCTTGCGCTAGGGCTTGTATTCGTGACGGTGGTTGTGGCGGGATATGCCATTCATTGGCTGATTCCTACGATTCCGTTACCCGCGGCTTTTGCTCTTGCAGCCATATTGTCCCCGACAGATGCAGTGGCCGTTGGTGCTATGGCAGGACGAGTACATTTGCCTAAAAGCATACATAGGCTTCTTGAAGGTGAAGCATTAATGAATGATGCATCCGGCTTGGTCGCCTTCAAATTCGCCATTGCAGCCACGGTCACAGGTGTGTTTTCCCTGGCACAGGCAACCTTTAGTTTTATTCTGATTGCCATTGGCGGACTTCTCGTCGGTGCATTGTTATCTTTTCTATTAATCCGGCTCGGGATGTGGATTCGCAGACTGGGCATGGAAGATGTAACAATTCACATGCTGTTGCAAATACTGACGCCATTTATCATCTATCTGGTAAGTGAAGAAATTGGGGTATCAGGTATTCTTGCGGTAGTGGCAGGCGGTATTATCCACGCCATTGAGCGTGACCGCGCTGAATCGGTTCAGCTGAAAATGCAGGTGGTATCTGCCAGCACATGGTCAGTCATTTTATTTATACTAAATGGTCTGGTGTTTGTAATTCTGGGTGTACAGGTCCCGGATGTTTTAAGTACTATTTTCGAAAATGTTTCGTTTAATAATCTGCAAGTGCTGGGGTATGTGGGCTTGATCTCGGTGCTACTGCTGGTTCTGCGCTTTCTCTGGATCTATCTGTTCTGGCAAGGGAATGAGTGGCTGCGTACCAAATCCTCTATAGGCAGGCCCAAATTCAAGGATATCACGATTATTTCCCTATCTGGGGTACGTGGGGCTGTCACATTGGCGGGTGCCTTCTCCATTCCTTATGTGCTTCAGGATGGTTCACCTTTCCCTGAACGGGATCTGATTATTTTCCTGGCGGCAGGGGTTATCCTTTTCTCCCTGATTGCGGCGAGTGTGTTTCTTCCGGTTTTGGCTAAGAACGCTGGGGGATCCACGGAAGAAACACCACAGAAGTCCGAGCGAAAAGCACATGACATTATGCTGAATGCCGCAATACGGGCTGTCAAATCCGAAATGAATGATGAAAACAAAGCTGCAGCACTCGCGGTCGTCTCCGATCTGTCCAAATATATCAGGCAGGCCGCAGGTCAGCTTACCGCGGATAAACGCAAATATATCCAGAAACAGGAAACAGCTATTAACCTGATTGCCACCCGTGCGGAGCGCAAAGAAATCGAAGCGATGCTGGATGAAAATGCAATTGCTTCCGATGCTGCTTTCAAATGTGACAGTTGGCTGGATCGCAAGGAAATGATGTTGGCCAATCGTGCAAACACTCAGATGATGACCTCAATCAATGAGATCGGGCGTATGCTGGGTCATCTATTCACCAATCGATCCCAGAAGCCGAGTCAACCCTTCATGCTAGAAAATGCAGAACTTTTCCGTCAGGTGAAGTTACGCACCTCTGAAGCGGCAATTAAGGCCATTCGTGCCCATATGAACGATGGGAATCGAATCGTAGCTTTGTCAGTCATCGCCAAATATGAACGTGTCATTGCCAAACTGCGAACCTGGGACCAAGGGAAAACGGAAGATCCGTTTAATCAGGAGAAGCTTGAATTGCAGATGGTGGCGATTCAGGAACAGCGCAATACAGTGCAACAATTGTATGAGAACGGTGAGATTAATCGTGATGTGGCTGCCAAGCTGCGCCGGTTTATTAATGATGTGGAAGCAACTGCGTTGAAAAATACGTAATCCGATAAATCCGATATTTTAAATAAGTTAAACGGTCTGATATACTATGGGACAAGAAAATGAATCACTATCCATTATATATCGATCAGTAAGGGAGAGATGAGACATGGCAGAACAGCAAATACGATTGGGCAAGACGGATCTGATCGTGAACCCCATTGGATTGGGGGCGAATGCAGTAGGCGGACATAATATCTATCCAGGCATGCTGAATGATGAGACAGGCAAGGAAGTGGTTCGAACCGCCTTGAAACAAGGGATTAACTTTCTGGATACGGCATATATCTATGGACCTGAGCATTCCGAGCGATTGATCGGCGAAGTATTGAAGGAAACCGGTCAGCGTCAGAATACGATCATTGCAACCAAGGCAGCCCATACATTTGTAGATGGCAAGGTTGTTATTGATAACTCACCTGCTTTTCTGAAGACATCCGTGGATGAGGCGTTGAAACGTCTGCAAACGGATTACATTGACCTGTTCTACATCCACTTCCCGGATGAACATACGCCTAAGGATGAAGCGGTAGATGCGTTAAAACAATTAAAAGACGCTGGCAAAATCCGTGCCATTGGCGTATCTAATTTCTCCATTGATCAGTTACGTGAAGCCAACAAAGACGGGCATGTAGACGTATTACAATCTGAATATAATCTGTTCAAAAGAGAAGCGGAGAAAGAGCTGTTGCCGTATACGGCTGAGCATCATATATCTTTTGTTCCCTATTTCCCACTGGCAGCGGGACTTCTAGGCGGTAAATATAATCGCAATACCACATTCCAAGATGGACGGGCAAAGAACCCGCTGTTCACAGGTGATGCTTTCATTCAAAATTTGGATAAAGTTGAGCAACTGCGCAGCATAGCACAATCCAAGGATGTTGAGGTTGCTCATCTGGTTCTGGCCTGGTACCTGACGCAGCCATCGATTGATGCACTGATTCCAGGTGCCAAGAGACCGGAGCAGGTCATTAACAATCTGCAAACATTGAATGTGGAATTAACTGCTGAAGAAATTGCTGTCGTGGATCAGATCTTTCGTTCATGAGTTCGGGTGAATCGGGAAATGCTAACAGGGAGTTTACGTATGAAGACAAAGTGAGGACACAACATGAACCTGAAGGCAGCCCGAGTCATCGGAATGTTCACGCTAATTATTTTGCTGGGTAGCAGTTCTATCTATGCGAAGCCTGTGCAAAAGAACCGGCAGTATTACGAGGAACGAGGAGAGATCGTGTGGGAAGTTCCCACACAGGATAAACTCATCGCCCTGACCTTTGATGATGGACCAGATCCGGTTCAGACTCCGCAGATTCTGGCATTGCTTCAGCAATATCAAGCCAAAGGAACCTTTTTCGTACTGGGCAAATGGGCAGAAAAATTTCCTGAACTGATTAAGCAGGAACAGCTCGAAGGACATGAAATCGCCAATCATACGTATGCGCACACGTATGCAGTCCGATCGACACGTGCGGACAAGTACATGAAGGATATGAACGCAGCGGAAAGTTCCATCATTGATGCGGGAGCGGAGCGTCCCCTGTTGTTCAGGCCACCGGGCGGCTATTATAATGACATGGTCATTCAGGCGGCCAAACAAAAAGGGTATACCATTGTACTCTGGTCCTGGCATCAGGATACACGGGACTGGGCTTCTCCAGGTGTATCGGCTATCGTTAAAAAAGTACTGAATAACGCACGTAATGGGGATATTGTACTCTTCCATGATAAGGTGGAAGGCAAGTCCCATACGGTAGCTGCTCTCAAAACGATCCTGCCGAAGTTACAGCAGCAGGGATATCGATTCGTGACGGTGTCTGAGCTGCTTGCTGTGAAGGCACGTGAAGCTGCGAAGGATGGGGCTGCACCTTCTTCTTCGTTGAAGCATGTGAAGCCCTAGAGATTGCAATTCAATTAGAAACCGCAGGCCTCGGGATATAGAGACCTGCGGTTTCTTTATATTGATCTCCATATGAAACATGAATCCAGGAGTGGGAGGTGTTGTCGTCTCCCTTTTGTTTTGAAACCAAAACGTCTACAATAGATGGAGCTTTGTATGAAGAGCTACTTGAACCATGATATGAATGATGACATAGAGGAGAGTGAACATGATGAATGGACAGCAACGAATAAATATTAAACCGGGTCTTGAAGTGGACATTGTATTGAAGCAGGACCAAGCTACAGGTAAGCTGACACGTGGCATTGTAAAGGATCTGTTAACCAAGTCCCCTACACATCCACACGGAATCAAAGTACGACTGACGAGTGGCCAAGTGGGACGGGTGAAACAGGTTATTACCGGAGGTTCGAATTAACTGTGGCCCAAGGCGGGGAGATGAACACTGCCGCAGAGGTCATGGCACATCTGGCTTCGGGTAATGCACGTCAGCAGGACGCATATCATGTGTTACAGAGCAGTGGATTGCTAGATATATTAGCTGACTATCACCCATATCCAGCAGGAACGGTACCGATTGATATTGATATTCCGGGCAGTGATCTGGATTTGCTGTGTTATGCAGAAGATCTGAATGTGTTTGAAGCCGAGATATACAATCGAATCGGAGCCGTTGCTGAGTTTCAATGTGTTCGTGGTGGGGATCTTCCAGGCCAACGTCCTTATGTGACTTGTCATTTGCAAGTGGGACATTGGCCAGTGGAGATTTTTGCCCAATCCGTGCCAGTTAACAGGCAGAATGCATACCTACATATGATCGTGGAGTGGAGATTGTTACAACTGTGGGGAGACGCGGGTCATCGTGAGATCCGCAGACTGAAACAGACAGGGTGGAAGACGGAGCCTGCTTTTGCTTCAGTACTTGGATTACAGGGAGATCCATATGTGGAAATGCTGCACCTGGCCGAGATGAAACGTGAAGATCTCTGGAACTGGGCGCGTTCACGCACGTTTTTTTAAAATGTCTATTTGAGATGAACTAATCATTTACACGATAACGGAGAGGACAGAAAAAACCTGAAAAAGCGAAGCGGTCGCCTAAAAGCTTTCTGAAAGAAAGCTACATCGGAAGCATATGCTTATTACCGGATTTTCCCTTGATAAAGGGGATCAAAAAAAATCTGGGAATAACAGCGATTGGAAGGTGTTTCTGTCATCGTAGTGTCAGTGTAAATAACCTTTGGTCAGATCAGAAAGATAGCTACAATTGTCGTTACTGTGAGTCCCAGCACGACAGGCTTCAGGTTGCGTCTTGCAAGTTCAAAAGGGCTGACTCCGCAGATTGCAGCAGCAGGGATCAATGCCCATGGAATCAAGGTTCCACCACCTACCCATATGGCTGCGACCTGACCTAGTGCGGTCAGTACAGATGCGGAATCTGTGGAACCTGCGAACATGGACGCAATCGAGCCAACCAGAGAAATACCCGAGAACCCCGAACCATCCATTCCGGTCACTGCTCCGGTCACCGTCATTGTAATTGCGCCCACGGTTCCATTCAGTGGTACCAGTCCAGCAAGTGCGACCCCGAGATCATTCACGATCCCGTGAGAACCTTCAGGAAGAGGGTTGCTGAACAACTCCGTAATTGCAGCATCTCCCAGATAAAAAAACGCAGCTATGGGAATAACCGGTCCAAATACTTTGAAACCAAACTGAAATCCTTCTATTAAATAATTCGTTGTTTCCTCTGGTCCGGCATGACGATGTGCGGCAAGGGTGACAGCGATTAGTATGACCACAGCGGTTCCACCAATCAGAGCGGTTGCATCGCCGCCTTGCAACTTCAATACAAACATCAGAATCACATCAACTGCGAATAACAGAGGGATAAGTAGTGCAAAAGCTTTTTGCAGACGGGGTGACATCACTTGACGTTGAGCAGGCTGATTAGCGGGTAGGGTGGTAGGCACAGTCTCTGATGAGGAAGACGGTTCCGTACTTACGGGACCCGATATGGCATCTGGGGAATGAACAGGTGAGCCTGATCTCATCTCTTTGCGCAGCATCCAGAAGGCAGTAAGGGTAGATACGGTTCCCATGACAATAACCAAAGGGATGCTGGCCGTCATGACGGAAGTAACGGGCAGACCGGCTGCATCAGCTGTGAGTTTGGGAGCCCCCTGAATAATGTAATCTCCTGACAGTGCAATCCCGTGTCCAAACAGGTTCATGGCAATGGCAGCCCCAATCGGAGGAAGACCTACACGCACGGCTACAGGAAGCAGTACTGCACCGACAAGTGCTACGGCCGGGGATGGCCAGAAAAATAGCGATACGACCATCATAATCAAACCGATCCCCCAATATGCGACCTGAGGAGAACGGATAAACCGGGTGACAGGTGTCACCATGACCTCATTAATACCGGTTCTGATCAGAACACGGCTCATCGCCACAATAATCGAGATGATAAAGATCGTACTTATCAATTCTTTTGTTGCGTAGATAAAACTGCTGAAGATCCCGGCAACTGAGCCGCTTAAGGTTTCGGTTGCCAGAAGTCCAATGGTCATAATACCCGCGACACAGATGATCGTGGTATCCCTGCGCCGGATCATTACGGCGATAATCAAGACGATATATGCCAGATAGACATAATGTAATGCAGTGAGTTGAATATTCATCGAACGGCCTCCCTACATCCTGGTGAATAACCCGAGGAGTGATATATCGTATGCATGTCAAGACCGGGCGTTCGTGGAGTCCGGGGCTTGCTACATCATTTATTTTTAGGGAGAAGCTTCAGAGTAATAATGAAGGATTTTTTTTACAACTGGAGAATTTATTACAACATGAAGCTGATTACTATTGAAATTGGAGCGGATGAAAGTCACCAGAATTGACATATGAAGGTCACGGGAACCCATAGACAATGGCAAGCAGGGGTGATTACAATAAACATGCCATCATAAGGAAGAAAATAGAAAAATGATGTTGAATCAAAAAAAGTGTGTGTTCAAAAGCAGACTTCTTGAACTACCTCCAAAAGGGCGGGAATCCATGAACTTGATCCGTTCACTTCGTTTTAAATTTATTGTGGGTCTTACATTGATCATGCTGCCACTATTCATGTTGCTTTATTACAACAACGTCTACGCCATGAAAGTTGTCCGTGACAAAGTATCCCTCACCAATATGAGCCATCTCGCCAAGAGTGTGGAGCAGAATGAACGTGTATTACAGGAGACGAATCGGTATTTATATAGTCTGGGCGAGCGGGACCCGGATATTATCTCTCTGTTTTTTCTGAAATATGGTAGCGGCGATTATATTATTGCCAAGCAACGAATTATGAACAAATTCATGACAGATATCGGTTTTTATAATCTAATCGATTCTTTTTTTCTATATGATGCCGTGAATGATGATCTGCTGCTCGCCACTTCAGGCAATTATGATGTCAAAAAGTCGGTTGTGCAGGAGAGTATGCCTGTCCAGATGCAGCAATTGGAAGGGGATATCCAGAAGCCGGAATGGAGCATCGTGCGTGGCGGTACGTGGAATGCACTGGTCAAAACGGTGCGAATCAACCAGCAATTCTATGCAGGTGCACTTGTCGATATGAATGCATTGAATCACACACAACCATTCACTGAATCCGGGGATCGGAGTGGCGCAGTCATTGTTGGAACAGACGGTGGCGCATTATCTGATTCCACTTTGACTACTGCACAGATTCAGCTTGCTGCAGCGCATCTTCCTGGCCTGAAAGATCCGTATCAGGTAATCTCCGAAGTTGTGAACAAGGGAGAAGCACGCCAATATCTGATGTTGGGTATTGCCTCGGCGATGTCCCAGATGAATTATATCGTGCTGCTGCCTGAGGAAGACATGATGCGTAACCTCCCGTTTTTCCAGCAGATCATTCGTCTGCTCCCCATCGGTGCGGCAGTAATCCTGGTTACTGCACTGATCTTTTTGCGGCATCTGTTATTCCGCCCGATGAATGCGTTGATTCGAGGCATGAGAAGGGTGAGCCGGGGAGATCTCGATGTGAAGCTGGACCCGCCATCTTCTTCGGAACTTGAATTTATGACACGAAGTTTCAATCAGATGACCAGTGAGATCAGGCATCTGAAGATTGATGTGTATGAGGAACAACTGCGAACGCGGGAGGCAGAGTTTAAACAATTACAGATGCAAATTAATCCTCACTTTTACCTGAATTCACTCAATATTATTCATAGTCTGGCTTCCTTGCAAAAGCATGAGTTGGTGCAGCAGATGGCTGGTCATCTGGCTGATTATTTTAGATTCAGTCTGCGCGCAGGCAAACGTGTCATTCGTCTGGATGAAGAGCTGGAGCACATTCGTCATTACTTGGAAATTCAAAAGCTGAGGTTTCCAAGCAGATTCGATTTTGAACTGGATGTCGAACCGAATCTGGAGCATTATGTGATTCCTCCATTAACCATTCAGCCCTTTGTGGAGAATGCCATTATTCATGGATTTCAGCGCCGGACGCAAGCCTTCGTCATTCGGATCGTGGCACGTTTCGGTACGAACTCATCCGGTCAGGTCGATGGCACGGTGCTTCAATTGATGATTGCAGATAATGGCGTCGGATTTGATAAGGAGTTATTGGAGCGTCTGCAACATGGACAATACACTGAGGACCCGAGTGGACAGCATATCGGAATATGGAACGTGGCTCATCGGCTTTTAGTGAAGTATGGTGATCAAGCCAGTTTGCAGTTTGGAAATGGTGCGGATCATGGCGCCAAAGTCATCATTGATTTGCCCGCACAGACCGAAGAGGAAGAAGGGGGAGCCCATGCGGAACCTGTTGATCGTGGATGATGAAGTGTATGCATTACAAGCGATGGTGGAAGGTGTTAACTGGCAAGCAGCAGGCGTTGAGCAGGTATTCAGTGCTTGTGATGCCGAAGAGGCAAGAGAAATCTTAAGAGCAAATGCTATTGATATTATGATCTGTGATATCGAGATGCCTGGTGAAACAGGACTTGACCTGCAAAGCTGGGTGTTAAAACATGATCCAGGCATACTGACCATTTTCCTGACAGGGCATGCTTTATTCGATTATGCTCAGACAGCCATCAAGCTAAATAGCTTTGATTATGTGTTGAAGCCGGCTCCAGCGGATCAATTGATTAAGGTAGTAACCCAGGCGGTGGAGAAGATCAAGGATGGAGAGCAGCGTACCCGTACCAACGAAGTTTATGAGACCGTATACAAACGCTGGAAGACCCATAAACCGCTACTAACAGAACGCTTCTGGAAAGATGCCATCTCTCAGCGCATCACCTTAACCAAACAACGGTTGCAAGAGCTCGCAGAATTGTATGGTGCCGAGATTGATCCGCAGGCTCGTGTGTTACCCATTGTGATCTCGGTAGAGGAGTGGCTGCGTGAGTTTGACCTGCGCGACGAGGAGGTGCTGGAATATGCGCTCCGTAATGCAGCCAGGGAGATCCTGCTTGGCAACAAGCCGGGTGAGGTGTTTCAGGATCAAAGTGGATTGAATATTGTACTCGCTTACGAGCAAGACGGCATCATCCCGAGTGCGAGCGAAGTGGCACAACGTTGTCAGGGGTATATCCAGGATTGTGGTACGTATTTCTACTGCCGCTTGTCCTGTTATGTTGGTGTCCCGGTTGCTGTAACTGAACTGCAAGGCATGTTAAATGAACTGATGGATATGGAACGGCGCAATATTAAGGAGCTTGAAGAAGTTTTTGTCTATGATGAGCGTGGAAGAGATCAGGAAGATCGCTTTTTGCCTATTCCATGGTTTTCGGAATTATCCATTCTTTTTGAGACAGGGAAAGTAGGGGATTTGCGAGAACGTGTGGATGAAATTTTTGAATTGCTTGCTGCCCAGGAGGGATTGTCTCCTGAAATGCTGCATCTCTACTACCATGCCATGCTGCATGTGGTCTATCCACTGCTTCATCAGAAGAACGTGTCAATACGCAGTCTGTATCCGGGTGAACGGGAGCCGGAAGAGAGTGTGGTGACAAGATCGCTACCGCAGTTGAAGCAGTGGACGTCGGATCTGATTGATCGTGTTATCCCGGTGTTGTACCCGGACGATCATAGTCCTATGACCATTGTGGATCAGTTGTGCGTTTATATTGAAACCCATATTGGTGAAGAACTTATGCGAGAGGAACTTGCAGCTTTTGCCGGATTCAATCCCGCTTATCTATCCCGTCTGTTTCGGAAAGAGAAGGGCATGTCCCTATCTGAGTTTATCCTGCAGGGCAGAGTAGCTAAAGCGAAAACGTTGTTGTCCCAGTCCACCGTCAAGGTAACGGACATCGCTGGCAAGGTGGGGTATTATAATTACTCGCATTTCACCAAAATGTTCAAAAAGTGCACGGGGATCACACCACAGGAGTTTCGTAAACAGTCACGTACCGTATAGTCCAGGGCGCAGCATGCTGCGTCTTTTGTTTTTTTTGGTACTAGGACGTGTCATAAAACTCGCTGAAGTGCATCTTTTACCGCCTTTTCGCCCCCTCCTGCGTCACTTTCCCTTGACGTGCCCCGGCACGCCTGCGGAAAACTTCCTTGCTTGGAACGAAAACTCGGCAAAATCTGCTTCCTTCGGAGTTTTCAGACACATCCTAAAGTCATAATTTGATAAGTCAACAGGTCACCACAGCAGATAGAGGTCTTACTTTCCCCGCCGTATACTTGAACCACAGGAGCCGCAACGGAGCTTCATCCTGAGGAAGAATTCAAGAGGAGTGAGGGAGAACAAGTTATGAAGACACAACCCCAGGCGGGTAAGGGAGTACGGATATCGGAAATACCGGGAGAAACAGTCCGAAAGCGCAAGTCTGTGTGGCACAATCTTGGCAAATTCAAGGTGCTGTATCTCATGTTCTTGCCAGGTGTCCTGTTTCTGCTGGTGAACAACTATATGCCGATGTTCGGCGTTCTGATCGCATTCAAAAATGTAAACTATGCTGATGGTATTTGGGGAAGCCCGTGGAGTGGATGGGACAATTTCAAATATTTGTTCTCAACCAGTGATGCGTGGGAAATTACCCGAAATACACTCGCGTATAACACCGTGTTTATTGCACTGAATCTCTTTGTAGGTGTCGGGCTTGCTATTCTGCTCAATGAAGTGAAAAACAAGGCAATGTCCAAGTTATATCAATCACTTATGTTATTGCCGTATTTCCTGTCCATGATTGTGGTCAGTTATCTGGTACTGGCTTTCCTGGGCAAGGATTCAGGGTTCATGAACTCCACAATTCTGCAGATGTTCGGCGGTCAGCCGATCGACTGGTATTCCGAGCCGAAGTATTGGCCGTATATTTTGCCACTGGTGAACACATGGAAGAATATTGGATATTATGCCGTCATCTATCTGGCAGCTGTTGTGGGTATCGATGAAGAATACTATGAAGCAGCTGTGCTCGATGGAGCAACCAAGTGGCATCAGATCCGCTTCATCACCATTCCGTTCCTCATACCACTAATCGTCATTATGACGTTATTGCAGATTGGCCGTATATTCTATGCGGACTTCAGCCTGTTCTACCAGGTTCCATTGGAGTCGGGAGCACTGTTCCCTGTAACAAATGTACTGGATACTTATGTATATCGTACGTTCCTTATCGGTGGAGATATCGGAATGTCATCAGCAGCCGGTCTATATCAAGCCATCGTCGGATTTGTGCTGGTTCTTGTATCTAATACCATTGTAAGACGAATAGATAAAGATAATGCATTATTTTGAGAGGAGGCAGGTCAGCTGTGAAATCACATGATCCACTAGCCGTATCGAAGCGTTCCGCATCCGTTATTCATGCGATGTTTCTATTCTATGCCGTTGCCTGTATTGTGCCGATCCTGCTTGTCTTCGCCATCTCATTTTCGGACGAGACAACCGTAATTGCCAATGGATATAAGCTTATTCCAGAGAAGTTCAGCCTGACGGCTTATGAGTTTCTGTTCAGAGATATGGATCAGATCCTTCACTCGTATGGTATATCTTTTATTGTTACCGTTGTAGGAACTATAACAAGTGTTGCGCTGACCGCATTGTATGCGTATCCGCTCTCGCGAAGAGATCTGCCTTACCGGGGCTGGTTCGCCTTTTTCATCTTCTTCACAATGCTGTTCAATGGAGGTCTGGTACCTTGGTATCTGGTCTATGTCAATGTATTGGATCTGAAAAACTCCATATTGGCACTCATACTGCCGCTACTGCTATCCCCATTCTTTGTACTGGTTATGCGTACATTCTTCGCGAACTCCATTCCGGTGTCCATTCTGGAATCCGCTCGGATTGATGGTGCAGGAGAATTGAGAACGTTTGCACGTATCGTACTACCGCTCTCTCTTCCCGTTATGGCAACCGTCGCGTTGTTCAGTACACTGAATTACTGGAATGACTGGTACCTTAGCATGATTTTTATATCAGATAACCGGACGATCAGCCTTCAGTACCTTATGTATCGAACGCTGCTCGATATTCAATATTTAACAACCAACTCCAACGTCTCTTCACAGATTTCGTCCCAGGGTGGCTTGCTGAATCTGCCTAACAAAACGCTGCAAATGGCGATGGCTGTGGTCGGTATTGGTCCAATTGTACTGGCATATCCGTTCTTCCAGCGTTATTTCATCAAAGGTCTTACGGTTGGCGCTGTGAAGGGATAACTCTGAACCGGTTAGCAGAGAGGGCAAGGTAAATGAAGATGGACTGAAAGGGCATATACAGAAGTAGTTACAGGTTTATTTGTGAATTGGGGAAATCGGTTGTATGGTTCAACACATGACAGGAGGGGTTCAATTGGTTAGATCATTAAAGGTATGGTCACGCATGATGGCAACAGTTATGGCGCTGAGCCTGGTGCTGGCAGCTTGCTCATCAGACAAGGGTGGAACAACAACACCTGGTGCAGAAGGCGGAGGAGCAAGCGAGGGTGGGGGTAAACCATACGAAGTGACACTGTTTTATCCAGGGACACCACAGAAGGATGTCGCTCTGGTGGAAGCCGAGATTAACAAAAAGATGGAGCCGAAGATTGGAGCCACGCTTAAGATCAATGCGATTGACTGGGGGCAATGGGATAATAAGCTGAATCTCATGATCTCCTCCGGTGAAAAATCAGACATTATCTTCACTGCAGCTTGGCAGAACTACACGGTGAATGTAGCGAAAGGTGCATTCTTGCCATTGAATGATCTGCTTGATACCTATGGTCAGGATATCAAGAAAAACCTGGACCCTGCCTTTCTGGAAGGCTCCCAGGTAGACGGCGTGAATTACGGCGTTCCTACGAATAAGGAACTCGCTGCCACACGTGGTGTGTTGGTTCGTAAAGATCTGGCCGATAAATATAAGCTGGACCTGACAGCTGTAAAGACATGGGCTGATCTGGAGCCACTGCTCAAAACAATCAAGGAAAACGAACCAGGCATTACACCGTTCTATATGTCTAACACCAATGGTAACGGGCTGTTGGAGAATCTGGATTGGGATTATCTCGGTGATGCTTCCGTACCTGGGGTGATCTCCAAAACAGCAGGCGGAACAACGGTGCTGAATGAAGTGGAGACGCCTGAATTCAAGGAAGCAGCTGAACTCGCCCGCAAGTGGTATCAAGCAGGATATATCAACAGTGATGCGGCTACGTCCAATGTGTTCCCGAAAGACCAGGCGAAGGCTGGAAAAGCGTTTCTCTGGACAGACGGCATGAAGCCAGGCAAGGATAAAGAAGAAGAAGGGTATGTGGGTTTCCCACTGACTCAGATTGAGATGACACAGCCGACAATCACGACAGGTGATGCATCTGGAGCAATGCTTGCAATCTCCCGTTCTTCCGAGCAACCGGAGAAAGCGATGCAGGTCATTAACCTGCTGCATTCCGACAAGGAAATTAACAACTTGCTGAACTTCGGAATTGAAGGCACCCACTATGTGAAAAAAGACGGACAGGATAATATCATTACTCTCCCTGAAGGCGTAGATGCCAACAGTCGTACCTACAATCCAGGTGCCCAGTGGCAGCTTGGTAACCAGTTCCTGAACTTCCTCTGGGATAATGAAGACCCACAAAAGTGGGAAAAGTTCAAAGAATTTAACGCCAAAGGTGTGAAGTCCCCAGCACTGGGCTTTACATTCAACAGTCAATCGGTCAAAAATGAAATTGCTGCAGTCAACAACGTGAACAAACAGTTCAAGCCGGGCATGACATCGGGCGCCGTTGATCCAAATGAAATGATTCCGAAATATCTGGAAAAATTGAAAGCAGCGGGAATTGATAAAATTATTGCAGCCAAACAGGAACAACTCGATGCATTCCTTGCCAAAAGTAAATAAAATGATCATCAGTTATGATAAGAGACTTGTATCCTACAAGCTCTTGTCGGTGACAAATCAAAAGGACGTTTTCGGTGAACAACCGAAGACGTTCTTTTATTGTTATTTTTTGACTTGGATTGTTAATCATAATTAGGAAAAATATGATATAATCAGGTGGTTGATTAGGGGGTGTTTGTGTGTCGAGGACCAGACTTGTGTTCTCCGGGGCTTTATTGCTAATTGCGATCATCTTTACATTTAACCATCATCTTGGCTTTTCTGTTGGAGATACAATACTGTCAGCAATAGGTATATCACCGTATACTACATCTTACTTAAGCGGTGTACATATCACACTTTTCCTCGGATTGGGGATCTTCGCCTGTGGCTATTATCTTACTCGCAAAGAGATTGGTCGGTCGTTTCCGGGACTTGCGAAAGGGTTGTGGATTGTTGTTCTCGCTCTTGTTCTCAGTTACTCGTATATGACGGATAAATTCATGTATATAGCCAAGTGGGAGGCTAAAGGCATAGATGCGGTATCCTATCTACAGAATGCAAGCTCGTGTACCTTTAACGTACTGAAAACGGGTGAGACCCGAGCAACCTGCGACCTGACACTCAAAAATTACGGCAGAGATCCCGTATCCGCTGTGTTATTGCCTGATCTCGCACGCAGTTATAAGTTTAAGGACGATCCACTATTGGAAGCCTTGCGGTCTGTACAATTAAGGCCAGTACATATCGAGATTGAACCCCATGGAACGTTTACAGGGGAATTGGAGTTTTATGGGAAAGCGGAATCCCCACTGTACGTCAGCGGGAAACTCATGGATATTGTACTCGATGTAGGTGTGGATGGAGCGAATACGGTGTTTGATTACGATATGCCATAGTTGATATTTTTATAGAAAATAAGAATAATTACATAAACAGATGTGGAATAAGGTTAATCTAGATAGAACGTTCAAAGAGATATACTAAATCAGATTGAGAGCTGGCCCATGGCTGGCTCTTTTTGTGCGTGGAAGTTGCAATTAGTGCTGAAATATTGGTTTTATCTCCTTCCCCCTTCAATTGGTAACGCTTACGCTAGATAATGAATTGGTTTGTCTCAAAAAAATAGTTTGTCTTTACCGCTTACATCATTACAATTAATGTCACGACAAATTAAGACAAGGTGAGATGAAAAGATGTCATATCGGACAAACCTGTTTTCCAAAATGGTCATTCTTATTCTGATTATGCTGATTCCTGTAGTGCTTCTGTACTGGTACTCCAATCACAAAACAACAGCTGTTCTCAGAGATGAGTTGAATCGATCGAATAGTAACCAGCTTGAGTTTTTCCAAAATCAAGTGAACACGCACATCGAACTGTTATCCTCATGGCCGAATCTGCTCATACATGATCCGGATATTGCCAGCTTCCGGCGAATCTATGCGGATAGTAACTACTTTGACCTGGATGCGATCAATCTGGTCAAACGTATTCAGAATAAGCTAAGTATTCAGGAAAGCTCATCCAATTGGGCCACGAAGTTATATCTGTACTCTCCTTCGCTGGGCAGGGTCGTCTCCGAAAGGGATGCACGTTCTTACGATAAACAAGCGCTAAGGGAAAATATCAGTTCCGGCTGGGATGTACGCAAAATTCAGGATGGGGAAGATGATCGGTTTATGTTTAGCTGGATTACGGTATCTCCGTACGGTATTAAAGACCCGGCTAATAATGCGGAAACGATTATTAAACTGGAGTTTGATAGTGACAACATTCGGGATATGCTCGACAAATTCAAGGACGATGGCAGACATGATCCGTTCTACTTCCGGGAAGAGTCGGGGGTTATCTATAATCGGACTTCAGATCGTTCATTAACGAATCAGTTGATGGAAGAACTGTCGGCCCATGAACTTCAGGACGTTGATAATCGTACAGTAGTGATCGGGAACGAGCCCTACATGGTCAATACCGTGAAATCCAGCACAACAGGCTGGTATTTGGTGGATTACATGCCCCTGTCAGATATTCTAAAGCCTATTCATCAATCAAACATGCTCTTCTATTCTTCCATGATTTGTTTATTGTTGATGAGTTTTGGCGTGGCCTACTTGTTATATGTCCAGGTGCAGGTACCAGTGAAACAACTTATTCGCGGTTTCCAACGGTTGAAGCAGGAAGATTATTCGGTGAGGATTAAGCCGAAGGGCCGCAATGAATTCAGTTTCCTGTCTGAACGGTTCAACTTGATGGTGGAGCAGATCCAGCAGTTATTTGAACACGTTTACCTGGAACAGATTCATGTGCGTGAAGCTCGGTTGAAGCAGCTGCAATCGCAGATTAACCCGCACTTCTTCTATAATTGTTTCTCCTTCATTACGAGTATGGCGAAGCTGAAGCGTATGGACGCCGTCGTAGCAATGTCGCATAACCTTTCCCGATATTATCGGTATACGACAAGGCAGGAGCGGGATGTAGTGCCGTTGACAGAGGAAATTGAATTTGTCAGCTGTTATCTGGAGATCCAGCGGATGCGTATGGACCGAATTCATTACAAGCTTGATCTGTCTGATGAGATGTTAAGAGAGGAAGTACCGCCACTGATTGTACAACCACTGGTGGAGAATGCGGTGATTCATGGTATCGAAGCGGACGCGGAAGCCGGAGAAATAAGAGTATCCGGGGAAAAACAGGGCGGTGTCATGGTTCTTGTGGTTGAAGATGATGGGCAAGGCATGACACAGGAGGCACGTATGGCGCTTCTGAATAAGCTTAGGGGAACAATGGATCAGGAGATGGGCTGTGGCCTGTGGAATGTGAATCAGAGACTGCAGCTTCGATATGGGGAGCAGGCAGGGCTTGATATAACGGAATCGGAACTTGGCGGATTACGGGTTACACTGTCGTGGCCTGCTGAACGGGAATTGCTTTTGGAGAACGAAGGATGAGCCTCTGAGATGTCTGGAGCATGATGAATTATTGAATGAATTGCAGAATGAACGAGATAGGGAGTGACTTGCTTGATAGATATACTGCTAGTAGATGATGAAACGTATGTAACAGAAAGTCTGGAACTTACGATCCCCTGGGGAGAGCTTGGAGTAACGACTGTGCTTCGTGCCGCTTCGGGTAAAGAAGCGCTGGAGATTATGGAGGAAAATGCAGTGGATATCGTGGTAACCGATATTCGCATGCCTGGCATGTCGGGACTCGATCTCATTGCAGAGGTAAGCAAACGCTGGTCTCATATCCGCTGTATCTTGCTGACCGGTCACAGTGACTTTGATTACGCCAAGAAAGCCATTCAATTGCAGGCAACGGATTATATCCTGAAACCTGTAAATGATGATGAATTCATGAGCTCTGTGTCCGCAGCCATCACATCTCTTCGCGATGAATGGGATGAATTCGACAAATATCACCGGCTTTTATACAGTCGGAAGTCTGACTATAAAATTTTACGGGAAAATCTGATGCATGATCTGTTGCTGGGACGTGAGATCACGGGGCGGGCACTTCGCGAACAACTGCAACAATATGAGATTCATATTGACCCGGAACAATTGGCTGTGATGATGCTGATTCGTCTCACAGGACGCTTCTCATCAATGGATCAGCAATCTCTGGATCTGATGGATTTTGCGGTAGGTAATATTGCAGAGGAAGTGCTCGGAGAGCAATTCAACGTGTGGTTTGGTCGCGGACCTCATGAGTGTCTGGTTATGTTTTTGCAGAATCAGGGACAGATCGAAGCTCCGCAGATGGACTTGGAGACGTTGAGAACCTCAGCTGAAACTTTCCGTGAGCATGTCATTCGATATCTACAGGGGGATCTGTCCATGGTCGTTACACCATCATTTCCCTTTAACGAATTGACAGCAGCTTATCGAAAAAGCCTGGGTTCCCTTGTCCTTTCGGGACCGGAAGAACACAAGATTATATATATGGACATGGATCAGGCACTCGGCAAAAGATCGGAGAATGATGCGACCCAGGCGCTCGAAGAGTTGTACAGACCGCCTGTACTTCCGCAATTGCTTGAGACCAAGCAATGGGAAGCGGCGGCGCGTAAGTTGAACACGGTCTTTGACGCGGCAGAACAGGTACGATTATCCCGAGAACATGTGTATGAGATGTATCTGTCGGTAACCAATGCATTCATGTATATTGCCCATAAACAGGGCCATCTGGTGCATGAGATTGATCATGCGGGATTCGATCTGCTCCTTGCCCATCAGTTGATTCAATCACCCGAGAAGCTGCGGCGTTGGGCCACCGAGATGCTGGCGAAGCTTCAGGAAGAGTTGTCCGATCAGGAAGGTGTGCAGAGCCGCAGACATGTGATCAAGCAGGTTCAGGAGCTGGTGACAAGTGATACGGGACAGGATCTGTCGGTGAAGATGATTGCGGACAAGGTATATTTGCACCCGGTATACCTATCAAAAATCTACAAGGCAGAGACAGGGGAAGGTCTCGGGGACTACATGATTCGTATGCGCATGGAGCGTGCTCTGTATCTGCTTAAGAATAGCAACAAAAAAATATACGAGATTACGAGTGAACTTGGCTATCAGAATCCGCAATATTTCAGCAAAATGTTCAAAAAACATTATGGTATGACACCCAATGAATTTCGGGATCAGGCATAATTACAACAACATTCCAGAATATAGGTTGGCAAAGGTGCAGAAATCTTGATTTCGTATCATAGGCTCAAAGGCCTGGTCAGCCTATAATGAAAGGGTAACCAAAACGATTTGAGGGGGAACAACATGAGAGCGCAATCAACGAAAAAGAGATTCTTGACGCTTCTCGCTACAACGCTAAGTCTAACTGTCGTTCTTGCAGGATGTTCAGGAGGCAGTGGAGGCGGAGATAGTGCAACACCAGGTACATCTGGAACCCAGAACGAATACAAAGAAAAGTATGATCCGGAAGTAACCATTACAACAGCATGGGGAATCGATCCTGAGCTGAAGTTTAAAAATGGTGAATCCATGGAAAATAACGTGGCTACCAAGTGGGCCAAGGAAAAATTCGGGATTAATATCAGCGCGCTCTGGTCTGTAACAGACACCAACAGTGCGTTTGCAACCAAGCTTCGTCTGGCTATGTCCTCCGGACAGGAAATGCCGGATATCGTGACGATCGGGAGTGCTGACAATCTCGTCGCTCAAGACTTAATCGACTCTGGCATGTACGAAGAAGTCGGTCCACTGTTCGACAAATATGCTTCAGACACATGGAAAAAAGCGATGGAGCAAGATCCTAACGTCTGGAACCAATATAGTCGTGATGGCAAAAGAATGGGTATCCCTGTTCTGGACTACGCATACAACAATGATTACTTGCTCTGGATTCGCCAGGATTGGCTGGACAAGTTGAATCTGAAAGCTCCAAAAACAATCGATGAGCTGGAAACCGTTATGGAAGCATTCAAAAACAATAACCCGGACGGCTTGGCTCCTGAAAAAGTCACTCCGCTCAGCGTTGGTTTCAAAACATCCATGAACACATGGATGGGAGATGTATCCTGGATCTTTGGTGCATATGGCACCTTGCCTCAACAATGGAATCTGGATGCGGATGGCAAGTTGGAGTATGGCTCCATCAATCCAGGCATGAAGCAAGGTCTGACCAAATTGAGCGAATGGCTCAAAAAAGGATATATCCCGCAGGAAGCAGCGCTATGGGATGAGAACAAAACAGCAGAGCCAGCAGTTGCAGGAACGGCAGGTATTATTCCAGGACCTTACTGGATGAGTGGATGGCCACTTCTCGATACAGTGAAAAATGTACCGAGTGCGGTATGGAAACCGATTGAAATTCCTACCGGTCCTGAAGGAAAAGCGATGCGTCACGGAACACAGTTCGTTAATGGTGTTACATTGATCAAAAAAGATATGGCACACCCAGAAGCATTCTTTACGTACCAGAACTACCTGTTCGACAATTATGCAGATCCGGCACCAGGCAGCCCTTATGATAACGGTCTTTTTGCAGGCTATGACTACCAATTGGATGCAAATGGAAAACAAATGCCGATTGACCAGATCGAAGGCGGATACGTAAACGTAGTACGTTATTTGCTTGTTCGCGACGGTGCTCGTATTCCAGATGCCCAGATGAAAGCACTTCTGAACTTGGCGGATGGCAAAGAGCCTGAAACGAAGCTTGAGAAAGATGTTGCTGTCAATTACGGTAAGGAAACTCCTGCCGCAGCGAAAGTGTTGCTGAGCCAAGAAGAAATTTCCTTCAAGAACATGTTCACAGGTCCAACAACGCAGACGATGAAATCCAAATTGGATTATTTGAACAAAATCGAGAATCAAGCATTTAACGAAATTATCTATGGCAAAAATCCGGCTGATGCGTTTGATACATTTGTACAAACGTGGAAATCCGGTGGTGGAGATCAAATCACACAAGAGGTCAATGCGTGGTATGACGGTGTGAAAAAATAGTGTTAAGCAGCGCCCAGACGGTTAACGTCTGGGTGTTTTTTTATGTTTATTCAGGCTGAGGCAAAGTGGTTGAATTTGTGCCATTTATATTGCTTTTATGTGCTGTTTGGACCCTGTAAAAGGTTGATATAATCGCATTATAAGCCACTCAGGGAGTACTTGAGTAGGAAGAAATACAGGGGGAGCAATCATGAGAACTTTGAAACGTACTTGGCCATTCCACGTAATGCTGCTGCCAGCGATCGTCTTTCTGATCATCTTCAGTTATGTGCCTATGGGCGGGATCATTATGGCATTCCAGAACTACAAGCCATGGCTTGGAATTAGCGGTTCTGAATGGGTCGGGCTGGACAACTTTAGATATTTGTTTGAACGTGAAGACAGCTTACAGGTTATCTGGAACACATTGATTATTGCTGTGCTTAAACTGATTTTCAATTTATTTGTTCCATTTGTTTTTGCCATTCTTTTGAATGAGGTTCGCAAGATGGCTATACAGCGAACGATTCAAACGCTTGTCTATTTACCTCACTTCTTGTCCTGGGTCATTCTGGGCGGGATTTTGATAGATCTGTTGTCAACAGGCGGCTTGGTTAACCGGGTTCTGGGGACCTTTGGACTCGGGCCGTACTTCTTCTTGGGAGACAACAGCTGGTTCCGATCTACGGTCATTCTGACAGA
The DNA here is from genome assembly GCF_037974275.1 of Paenibacillus sp. FSL R5-0519. Taxonomy (NCBI): domain Bacteria; kingdom Bacillati; phylum Bacillota; class Bacilli; order Caryophanales; family Paenibacillaceae; genus Paenibacillus; species Paenibacillus sp. FSL R5-0519. Next base: position 4,296,892 of record NZ_CP150234.1, on the reverse strand, counting down.
TGTGTGGAAGGAATTTGGCTATAACATGATTGTTTTTCTGGCTGCCCTTGCCGGAATTAATCCAGCATTGTACGAAGCAGCGGAGATTGACGGAGCAGGACGCTGGAAACAGACACTGCACATTACCATTCCTTCGCTTGTACCGATGCTGATGGTTGTGGGAACACTGGCACTTGGTAACGTTCTGAATGCCGGATTTGACCAGATTTTCAACCTGTACAACCCGCTCGTATATCAAACGGGTGACATCATAGATACCTTCGTATATCGTTCTGCAATGCAAAACGGTGAGATGGGCTTCGCAACAGCGATCGGATTATTCAAATCGGTCATTAGCATGATCCTGATTCTTGTATCTTACAGCTTAGCCAAAAAATACGCTGGATACCGCATATTCTAATCGAATGAACAGAGAAAGAAGGGACCACGATGTATCATAAATCCTTGCCTTATCGCGTGTTTAATATAGTCAATACCTGCTTTCTGATTCTGATTGCCATCATGTGTATCATACCGATGGTTCACGTACTCGCAGTATCCTTTAGTACAAAGGCTGCTGCCGATGCAAATCTGGTCAATCTCTGGCCCGTAGGATTCTCCCTTGAGGCATACAAAAAGACGATGAACAATCCAATTTTCTTGAACTCGCTCTGGATCTCACTTCTACGTACAGTGATCGGTACAGCTATCACCTTGCTGATTACGTTCCTGGCGGCGTATCCGTTGTCCAAAGAGAATAGTGAGTTCAAAGGCAGAACGATTTACTCCTGGATTTTCGTATTCAGCATGATTTTCAACGGGGGATTGGTGCCATTCTACATGGTTATCCAGAAGATCGGATTGATGGATTCCTTCTGGGTACTGGTACTGCCGGGGGCGGTTAACACCTTCCTTGTCATCCTGATGCTGAACTTCTTCCGCGGTATTCCAAAAGAGCTGGAGGAAGCGGCGCTGATGGATGGAGCTAACCACTTCAGAACATTGTTCAGTATCTTCCTTCCCATTTCGATGCCGTCCATTGCAACCATTGCATTGTTCAGTATGGTGTTCCACTGGAATTCCTGGTTTGATGGATTGCTCTACATGAATAACGCGAAGGATTACCCACTTGCTACCTTTATGCAAACGGTCATTATTGGACGTGATATGAGTAGCATGAGCATGAATCCAAAAGAAATGGAAGCTCTCTCTCAAACGACGGTAAGAGCAGCTCAGATCTTCATCGGAAGTGCACCAATCTTGATTGTGTATCCTTTCCTGCAACGTTTCTTTGTCAAAGGTATGACGTTGGGCTCAGTTAAAGGCTGAGCCTGTACCCCAAATTAATGGAGGTTGATACAGTGAGCAATTTGACGGAAAAGACATTCGTTCTGGGAATGGATGTGTCTTTTATGGATGAGATCGAACAGCATGGCGGGAGTTACAGTGATGTGGATGGCAAGGAACAAGACTTGCTGTCCATCCTGAAGTTCAATGACACGAACGCGATACGACTTCGAATCTGGAATGATCCTGTTGGTGGGTTCTGCAATCTGGAGCGGACGGTGGAGATAGCCAAACGGATCAAGAAACAGGGCTTGAAATTTTTGCTTGATTTCCATTACTCTGATCGCTGGGCTGATCCAGCCAACCAATGGAAGCCAAAAGCATGGGAGAATCTGTCCTATGAAGAGCTGCAACGTGCGGTATGCATGTATACGGCTGATGTTCTGAGAACGTTGAAGGAACACGATGCGCTTCCAGACATGGTGCAGGTCGGTAACGAGATTACGCCAGGCATGTTATGGGATGAGGGGCGTGTCGGTGGAGAAGAGCATGATACGGATGAACAGTGGGAGCGTTTTGCAGGCCTTGTAAAGTACGGAATTGCTGCAGTCAAATCCGTTGACCCGGATATACAGATCATGATACATATTGATCGTGGTGGAGATAACGCCGAGAGCCGCAAGTTTTATGATCGCTTTGAAGCGCTGGGTGTGGAGTTCGATATCATTGGTCTCTCGTATTACCCTTGGTGGCATGGCACGCTTGATGCGTTACGTGATAATCTTCATGATCTGGCTGAGCGTTATGGCAAGCCGATCAATGTCGTTGAAACCGCTTATCCATGGACGCTGGAGCAGCCGGAAGGCATTGAATGGATTTTGAATCAGGAAGAATTGTTGTTGCCAGGGTACCCTGCAAGTGTAGAGGGACAGACCCGATATCTGAAGGATCTGTTGCAGATTATTCGCGAAGTTCCTGGTGGTTTGGGGCACGGATTCTATTATTGGGAACCTGCCTGGATACCGAGTAAAGAAGAATGGTCCGTCGGACATCCGAATAACTGGGGCAACCTCACCATGTTTGATTTTAAAGGTCGGAAGTTGGAATCGTTTACAGCACTCGCTACTATTACAGAAGAATCTGATGTTGTGACATACGTGTAATATCGTTGTATTCAATAAAAATTGTAATTCAAAAGCAAGGGAGATGTCCTTATGACATACAAATATGCACCTGTAAGTTCCAAAGCCCCATACATGTTGCATGGCGCAGACTATAACCCGGAGCAATGGCTCCGCTACCCTGAAGTTCTGGAAGAAGATATTCGCTTGATGAAGCTTGCCAAGTGTAACGTGATGTCCATTGGTATCTTCTCATGGGTATCCCTTGAGCCGGAAGAGGGCGTATACACATTTGAATGGCTGGATCAGGTGTTGGATCGTTTTGCAGCAAACGGTATCTATGCGTTCCTGGCTACACCAAGTGGTGCCAGACCTGCCTGGATGTCCGCAAAGTACCCGGAAGTGCTCCGCGTATCCGAGAATCGTGTCCGGAATCTGCATGGTTTCCGTCACAACCATTGTTATACTTCCCCGGTATATCGTGAGAAGGTTACTGCGATCAATACAAGGCTGGCAGAACGTTATTCGGATCATCCGGCTGTAATCGGCTGGCATATCTCGAACGAGTTCGGCGGAGACTGTCATTGTGATTATTGCCAGGAAGCGTTCCGTGGTTGGGTTCAGAAGAAGTATCAAACCCTTGATGAACTGAACCATTCGTGGTGGACCACATTCTGGAGCCATACGGTTACAGACTGGAGTCAAGTGGAATCTCCAGCTCCACACGGTGAGACACAGGTACATGCGATGAATCTGGATTGGCGCCGTTTCGTTACGGATCAGACAGCTGATTTTATTGTGCATGAAACGAAACCATTGAAAGCTAAGAATCCCGATCTGCCAGTCACAACCAACCTGATGGAATTCTATGGCGGTCTGAACTATTGGAAGTTCGCCGATATTCTGGATTTCCTCTCTTGGGACAGTTATCCGACTTGGCATGACGCAGATGACGACGCGAAACAGGCGTCCCGTATCGCCATGATGCATGACATCGTTCGTTCCATCAAAGGCGGTCAGCCGTTCTTGCTGATGGAGAGTACGCCAAGTTCGACGAATTGGCAAGACGTCAGCAAGCTGAAAAAACCGGGCATGCATCTGCTTTCTTCTCTCCAGGCTGTAGCACACGGTTCTGATAGTGTTCAGTACTTCCAGTGGAGAAAGAGTCGTGGGTCCAGTGAGAAACTTCATGGTGCGGTGGTAGACCACGTAGGAACGGAACACACACGTGTATTTCAAGATGTCACCGACGTAGGAACGGCGCTTGAAGGCATGGAAGCCATTGTAGGAACAGCGGTTCCAGCAGAAGTTGCAATCATATTCGATTGGGAAAACCGCTGGGCTGTTAATGATTCACAGGGTCCGCGCAATATCGGTGTGAAGTATGAACAGACCGTGGAGGAGCATTACGAAGCATTTTGGAAAAAAGGAGTCGCTGTAGACGTTATCGATATGGATGCAGATCTGTCCAAGTACAAGCTGCTGATTGCTCCAATGCTCTATCTGGTACGTGAAGGTGTTGGCGAACGCATTGAGAAGTTTGTAGAACAAGGCGGTACGTTTGTAGCCACTTACTGGTCTGGTATTGTAAACGAAAATGATCTGTGTTTCCTGGGTGGATTCCCAGGCCCACTGCGTAAGACACTTGGCATCTGGTCCGAGGAAATTGACGGATTGCATGATCGTGATCTGAACGGAATTATCCCCGAGCAGGGTAACGAGCTTCAGCTCAATACGGCGTATGATGCCATTGAACTATGTGATCTGATTCATCTGGAAGGCGCGCAGTCTCTGGCTACGTACCGTTCTGACTTCTATGCCGGACGCCCGGCATTGACGGTTAACCAGTTGGGTTCAGGAAAAGCATATTACGTAGCGACACGTCTGAAAGCACCATTCTATGATGATTTCTACGCAAAACTAATTGCTGACCTTAACATTGAGCGTGGACTTGAAACAGAGCTGCCTGCCGGAACAACGGCACATACGCGTACAGATGGTACAGCTGATTATGTGTTTGTGCAGAACTACACACCAGATGAGAAGCGGGTTGAATTGGACGGACAGTCCTACACGGATCTGCTCAGTGGTGATGCTGTGGAATCAAGTCTTAGCTTGAATCCATATGACATTTGTGTCCTGCGCAGACCGGCTGACCGGAAATAATAGGTTCATCCTTACTTTATAAAGATTTAAGATACTAAAAAAGTGCCCTGAACGCCTGACATTGGTGTTTAGGGCATCTTTTTATTTTAAGTATTTGGCTGTTGAACCACTTTTTCTGGACAAGATAAAGGATAAACGTGTCCGCGCAGCGAAGACAAACAGGTAACTTGTAACTCAAGACTTTCAGTCTGGGAGGAATGGAAATGAATCAAAGAAATCTGGATGGTAACAGCATTATTATTCGACTGGAAATGACAACGAAGGATATCAAGTTTGGCGAAGTGGCTTCGGCCATCTCGGAAGCTGGGGGAGACATCATTGCCATCGACGTGATTTCTACCAATCAGGATGTAAGCGTTCGCGACTTGACAGTCGCCGTTACAGATGCACAAGATAACAGTAAAATTATAGAAGGGGTGCGCCAGCTTAAAGGTGTGTCCATTATTAACGTATCAGATCGGACGTTCCTGCTTCATCTGGGCGGTAAGATCGAAGTAACACCAAAAACACCGATTCACAACCGGGAAGATCTGTCACGTGTGTACACTCCGGATGTGGCTCGTGTATGTTCAGCCATTTCAGAAGAGCCTGGCAAAGCCTTCTCTTTAACAATTAAACGGAATACCGTGGCCGTCATATCGGATGGCAGTGCCGTGCTTGGACTTGGTAATATCGGTCCTCGTGCAGCGATGCCTGTCATGGAAGGTAAAGCAATGTTATTCAAACAATTTGCAGGTGTGGATGCCTTCCCAATCTGCCTGGACACACAGGACACCGAGGAAATCATACGTACTGTGAAAGCGATATCACCTGGCTTTGGCGGCATTAATCTGGAGGATATCTCATCACCTCGCTGTTTCGAGATTGAACGTCGTCTGAATGAAGAATTGGATATTCCGGTATTTCATGATGACCAGCATGGCACAGCAGTTGTGTTATATGCCGGTCTGATCAATGCGCTCAAACTGGTTGGCAAGTCCATTGAAGATGTGAAAATCGTGGTCTGTGGTATTGGTGCAGCAGGTGTAGCATGCAGCAACATATTATTGTCTGCGGGAGCCAGCCGGCTTATAGGTGTCGATCGTGAGGGGGCAATTGTACGGACACAAACTTATGAGAATGAAGTCTGGAGTGATTATGCAGCTCGTACAAACCCCGAACTGGAGACTGGCTCTTTGCGTGATGTTATTCGCGGAGCCGATGTGTTCATTGGCCTGTCCCGCGGCAATCTGTTGACTCGCGAAGATGTGCAGACCATGGCAGAAGATCCAATCGTGTTTGCAATGGCAAATCCGGTACCTGAGATTATGCCTGCCTTGGTGGAAGACATTGTAGCGGTAATGGCAACGGGACGATCCGATTATCCGAATCAGATCAACAACGTGTTATGTTTCCCAGGCATCTTCAGGGCAGTTCTGGATTGCCGTGCCACCGAAATTAACGAAGAAATGAAGCTGGCAGCTGCTCAAGCGATTGCCTCAGCCATTACGGACGAAGAACGTACACGTTATTATATTATTCCGAGTGTGTTCAATGATAAAGTGGTCAAATCGATGCGCAGTCGCGTAATTGAAGCCGCTGTTAAAACGGGTGTCGCACGACGTATTCCTCGTGAACAGGCCCGTGAAGGCGGGGAATCGTAAGATGTCAGAAATAGATGGAATAACAGCAGGAGAGGCTGTTCTGCAAGCCGCCCGATCTTTTGTTCAAGGTGATTCATCCAAGCATAGTGATGGTCATGACTGGCCACACATCGAACGGGTGACTGCACTTGCGGTCGAACTTGCTCATCGTATGGGTGCAGATCCATATGTCTGCGAACTGGCGGCATTATTACATGATGTACCGGATGAAAAGCTGAATGAGAGCTTGGAAGCCGGAATGGCGAAATTGAATGAATGGCTGGATACCCAGCCTCTTGACCCGGATATACGTAATAAGGTTGTGGGTATTATTAGCACCATCTCATATGCGGGAGGCCAGCGTCCTGCGGTCAATTCGCTTGAAGCACAGGTTGTGCAGGATGCGGATCGTCTGGATGCGCTGGGTGCGATTGGGATCGCACGCACCTTTGCCTTTTCAGGAGCGAGAGGACGCGAAATGTATGATCCGTCCCTTCCCCCACGGGAGCAGATGACCCGTGAGGAATATCGCAACGGGCGCAGCACAACGATTAATCATTTTTACGAAAAGCTGTTCAAGCTCAAGGATCTGATGAATACCACTTATGGCAAGGAGCTGGCCAAGCAGCGTCATGATTATATGGTGCAGTTCGTGGATCAGTTCAAAAGAGAGTGGGCGGGCACAGACCGTTAGGCAGGCATCATAAGCATGAGTATTCCTTAGAGATAATATAAACTTAGGCGAATCTTCGAATTGGTGAAAATCCATTTTGAGGATTTGCTTCTTTTTAGGTTAATAATGTGTATTAACATACATAAATGAATCCATTTCATAGTACCTCTGACTTATGACATGGCAACGGAAGGTCTTCCATGGTACAATAAATCGTTCTCCTGAATGTATTCAGGCAAAAAAAGAAATATGGGGTAATAATGAACATGATTATCAAATGTAAAATTTCAGGTTCGGTAAAGAGGAGGGGTCACCACCATGTCATTTGGTGCTCGTGTACTTAAGACGGGAATTGCGGTCACGCTTGCCTTGTACCTTAGCAGCCTGTTTTTGAACCCGCAATCTCCCGTGCCTGCCGCAATCGCAGCTATATTCGCGATGCAGCCTTCCATCTATCGCTCCTGGAAATACTTTCTGGATCAGCTGCAAACGACCACACTTGGAGCTATTGTGGCCCTGGTTGGCGGCATGGTATTGTCCAATGAGCCAATCGCTGTTGGATTAATTATTGTACTTGTCATCATGATTTGTCTTAAATTGAATATGGGTGAGACGGTTGGATTGACACTGGTCACGGTTGTATCCATTATGGAAGCTTCGGGTGACTGGCATTTTGCACTCAATCGTTTTCTGTTGACACTGGTTGGTATTGTATCGGCGTTTCTCATCAACATTACGGTATTTCCTCCGAAACCGAAGATTCAGTTCGTGAAGCAGATCCAGAGTGTGTTCAGCGGTATGTCGTTGCTTCTGCGAACCTCAATCTCGGATGAAATCAAGGAAGTTGTATTCCGGGAGGAGAAAAGCAACCTGGGCGGTTCCATTAAGTCTTTGTCTGACAAGTATAACTTGTTCGAAGAGGAACAGAAAAAGATGAAACGTTCGAAATTCAGCGAAACCCGGCAGATGGTAGTCTACAAGCAAATGCTGCTGAGTCTGCAAAAAGGCTATGAGGTGCTGGATTCGGTTGAACGTCACTATTTCCAGGCACCACGGTCAACAGCGATGGATCAGTTTTTTGATTCTCATCTGGAACTTGTGATTAAATTCCATGAGCATGCATTGCTCAAGTTCGAGGATAAGCTGAAACCGAACGGAGAAGAGGCCGCACAGTTTGTATTGGACAATGACCGTTTCATGGAGCAGGCGATCACCCAGTTTGATATCGACAAGGAAGGCATGTTACGACTGTCGATCGTGGCTGCTGCGATTTATGATTACGGATATCAGTTGGAACGTCTGAATCGACTTGCCGAGCATGTGCATAGCTCCAGTGAAGACAAAGAATCACAGGACAAAATTTTAAATTGGCTTAAGTGGCCTTAGGCATGATTCGAAATCAAAATTAGACTTTTTGAACAACCTCTAAGTGCGAATTGCGTATCTGCTTCGTGATCAGATACAATGGAACTACAACATTGCCCGGACAATCGTGTCCGGGTTGTTTTGTCGTACATACAGCTGAATGGCATGAATGAAATTTAACGAACTGAGGGATAGACATGATTATAGAGGAATTGGACGCTGAACTAATGAAGTGGTTGAGTGGGACGAATCTGGAGCATAAACAACATGAAGCGATGCAACTGCTGACCGTATCCGAGGATCAGTGGCCGCATCAGGCGATGATTAGTATGGGGGAAGTGATTGCGATAAGTCCCCGTCAGCTTAGACTTGCTCTGTGGCAAGGTACACAGACCAGTATGAACATGTGCAAAACAGGCAAGGCTACCTTGATTGCGGTTCAAGGACAACGATTGCTGCATATTCGTATGAAAGTAGAGTTGTTGCCTGAGATTAAGGGGGCTGTTCATCCGAGAGATCGTTTTGAAGCACAGGTGCTCCAGGTACGTATGGATCATGCGCCATATGCGGAGATTACTTCAGGAATAACCTTTCAATTAAAAGATGAACTTGGAGCAATTACACGTTGGCAAGAGACGATTGAGGAATTACAGAAGTAGGCATAAACAGTTTGATCAGTTGAGGACCCAGTGATTGGGTAATAATGAAGATGAAAACAACAAAAAACGCCTCCGCTTGCATCGGGACGTTGTCACTGGTACAATAAAAAATGGTTTTCAGAAAATTAGAACTAATTAACATATAATTAAAATGTTTACTTTCTAATAATTATACCATTGCCTTTTCGGGCTTGTCAAATGGGATTTTGAGGACACAATCCGGGGAAAGAGGGGCTATTAACATATGAGTACAGAGCAGCAATGGAGCGAAGAGCAGCAACGGGTCAACATGGTGACCGATCAGATTGAACGCAAGATCACAACGTTAGAAGATGAAGTCGGTTCCTTCCGTGATGAAGTGGTTGGCATGAGAAAAGATTTCTGGGACGAAGTTACGATGAACTTCAGTGAAGCGGATGATGTCGGGGAGACTTCAACCAGCATGCGGCAGCAGTCACAGGTATTGTCCGATCGGGAGCGCAGTCATCTCAACACAGCGGCGGCGTTGGATAAAATGAAACGACTGCATCATTCACCGTACTTTGGCCGGATCGATTTCAAGGAAGATGGATACCCGAATGCGGAACGCATCTATCTGGGGATTGCATCGTTATTAGACGAGAAAGAGGAATCCTTTCTCGTATACGACTGGCGTGCACCGATCTCCAACCTCTATTATGACGGAGCACCGGGCCCGATTAAGTATCATACACCAAGCGGGGAGATCAGCGGTGATATAGAAATGAAGCGGCAGTTTGTCATTCGGGACGGACGTATTCGCTTCATGTTTGACACGGGAGTTACGATTGGTGATGAGTTGTTACAGGCTGTGCTTAGTCGAACTTCGGATGCACAGATGAAGAGTATTGTAGCGACTATTCAGAAGGAGCAGAACCGGATTATTCGTAATGACCGGACACGTATGCTCATTGTGCAAGGCGCAGCCGGCAGTGGCAAAACATCCGCCGCGCTCCAGCGTGTGGCCTATCTTCTCTATAAGTATCGCGAGCATCTGCAAGCGGATCAGATGGTTCTTTTTTCACCAAACCCGATGTTCAACAGTTATGTCTCCACGGTACTGCCTGAGCTTGGGGAGGAAAACATGCTGCAAACGACCTTCCAGGAGTATCTGGAGCGCCGTTTGGGTCGTGAATATCAATTGGAAGATCCGTTTATTCAGCTCGAATATGTACTTACGGGAACAGAAGATCCCGATTATGATGTTCGCATGTCCAGCATTCGGTTCAAATCCTCGGAATCTTTCCTGAAAGTCATTACGCGTTATAAGGAGAGCATGCTGTCAGGTGGCATGAAATTCAAGCCGGTTCGCTTCCAGGGCCGAGCAATTGTTACGTCAGAGGCTATGGCTGAGAAATTCTACAGTTTCGAGTCATCCGTTAAGCTGGTGAGCCGACTGGAGATGTTGCGGGACTGGATGCTGAAAGAACTGTCTGCCTTTGGTAAAGGTGAACTGGATGCGCCTTGGGTCGATCAGCAGCTTGATCTGATGGAGCCGGAGGATCTGCAACGTGCATACCAACGGTTAAAGCGTAAGCAAAAAGGAAAGACCCATACGTTTAATGACTTCGAGCAAGAAAGAGAAATTCTGGCACGTATGGTGGTCAGTGACCGACTCAAGCCGTTACGGAAATGGATCAAGTCATTGCGGTTCGTCGATATAAGACAATTATATGCACATCTGTTCAACGATGAGGGTCAGATGGTACGACTGCTTGGTGACGAAGCGCTACCTGCTCAATGGGATGAAATCTGTAAGATGACTTTACGCAGATTGAAGCTTCAGGAACTGGCATATGAAGATATTACGCCATACTTGTATCTGCGTGAGTTGATGCTAGGATTCCATATTAACTCCAATATCCGTCATGTCATTATTGATGAAGCCCAGGATTATTCTGCGTTTCAGTTGGCATTTATGAAGAGGTTGTTCCCGCGTGCGAAAATAACAGCACTCGGTGACTTTAATCAGGCAATCTATGCCCACTCCTCCGTGCTTAGTGGAACTGGACCTTTGACTAATCTGTACGGTCCAGACAATACGGAAGTGATTGAGCTGACCAGGAGCTATCGATCTACCCGGGAGATCGTGGAGTTTACCCGTGGCATGGTGCCTGGTGGGGAAGAGATCATTCCATTTAACCGTAGCGGCGAGAAGCCTAAAGTTATCGTTTCTTCTGATGCCGAGCGGCATATGAACGTTATCACGACAGACCTTCAGCACTTGATCAAAGAAGGGTATGAATCAGTCGCAGTTATCTGCAAGACCGCCGAAGAGAGTAGAGACGTACATGCTGCATTGAGTAAGGTGCTTCCCACAGCACCGAAGTTAATTAAGAAAACGACGCTGGCTTTTGAACAGGGTGTTCATGTCATTCCTGCGTATCTGGCCAAAGGAGTGGAATTTGATGCTGTCTTGATCTATGATGGCTCTGCGGAGCAGTACGCCCATGAGCATGAACGCAAATTGTTCTACACGGCTTGTACGCGAGCGATGCATCTGCTGCACGTTTACTGCGTGGGCAGACCGAGTCCTTTCATTACCTCGCAGTCGGAAGAATGGTATGATCTTGGCAAGGTGTCTGCTGCGCAAGTGGACTGACATATCAGATTCATGTGCATGAAGAAGGCTTCCGTTCAGTGGAACGGGAGTCTTTCTGTATATGATACATATATCGGGAAGAAGCTAACTTCACGAAGGACTTATACATGATGAGATTCCAGCCATATAGGTGATCGTATGGAATGAAAATACCTAACGTGATCTCGTAAGGATTGGGTCCCGTGGATAAATATGACTTCATAATTTGTATTGAGGCACAATGGATGTGATTTTTCTTTACACATGAGGTCTGGACTCATATAATCGTAACAATATATTTTTTTTGGGTCGTTTATTAAAGGAGGCAATAATATGAACAAATCATCTTTTGAACGGCCGCTTATGGCCGATTGTGTACCGGATCTGGTCGCTACAGCCCGGGGAGATATGCCAGCGACTTTGGTGATACGGGGAGGCACACTCGTAAACGTGATATCAGGTGAGATTTTGCCTGAGATGTCCATAGCTGTACAAGGAGCTCGAATCGCTTATGTTGGTAAAGATGTAAGCCACACGATCGGAGAACATACCCGGATTATTGAAGCGAACGGCAAATATATCGCTCCTGGATTACTGGATGGACACTGCCATATTGAAAGTACTCAGATGAAAGTAACCGAGTTTGCGAGAGCGGTCTTGCCTTCAGGCACAACGGGAGGTTTCTTTGACCCGCATGAGATCTCCAACGTGCTTGGTCTCAAAGGTCTGAGACTGATGCTGGATGAAGCGCGGACCACACCGATGGCTGCTTATATGCAGGTGGCTTCCTGTGTGCCTTCCACCCATCCGGGACTGGAGACAACAGGTGCTTATATCGGGCCTGAAGAGGTGGCTGAGGCTCTTTCCTGGGGGCCGGACATGATTGGTCTTGGGGAAGTGATGAACTTCCCTGGCGTCGTTTACGGGGACGAAACGATGATTGGTGAGATCCAGGCGACCCTCCGGGCTGGCAAAGTGGCAGATGGTCACTTCACCTGGGCAGCAGATGACTGGCGTTTGCCGGCGTACGCAGCGAGTGGAGTTACGGGGGATCATGAATGTGTGACCAAGGAAGATGTGGTCGAACGTCTGCGACTCGGGATGTACGCGAAGATGCGCCAAGGTTCAGCGTGGCATGATGTGGCGGAGACGATCAAAGCCTGTACGGAGCTTGGACTGGATACACGCCGGATGATGCTGGTAACCGATGACCGAAGCTCTGAATCCCTGCTCAAAGAAGGACATATGGACTTTGTGGTTCGTTTGGCAATCTCCCAAGGTGTGAAGCCGGTGACGGCTTTCCAGATGGCAACCATTAACACAGCTGAGCGCTTCGGTGTTGCGCGCGACATTGGTGCGGTTATTCCGGGCAATATAGCCGATATTATTCTGCTGGACGGCCGGTTGGCGGATGTACGTGTGGTCATGACGATTGCTGCCGGGCAAGTCGTGGCCGAGAACGGGAAAATGACGGCGGTCTGGGACAGCTTCACATATCCGGAGGAAGCGCTGAATACGGTGAAGTTGGAAGCTAATATTCAGCCAGAAGATCTGGAGCTTGCTGCACCGATTACAGAGGGTACAATTGGTGCCAAAATCATTCATGTGACAGAGAACCATGTGGATACGAAGGAGAAACACCTGCCTGTCACCGTAGAGAACGGCAAGGTTGTGGTTTCAACTTCAGGGGAAGTGTGCAAAATTGCGGTCTTGGAGCGTCACAAACAAACCGGGAATCGGGCGGTAGCGCTTGTTGGAGGCATCGGCTTCACTTCACCTGCAGCGATTGCGATGACGGTTGCTCATGATAGTCACAATCTGTTGATTATAGGGAATGATGATGCTCTGATGGCCGAAGCCGGTAACCGGGTCATTCGCATGCAAGGTGGGGTAGCCGTGGTAACGGCAGCAGGGGTGACCGAATTCCCGCTGCGGATTGCAGGTTTAATGTCAACTGAGTCTTTCGAAGTCGTTGCAGCCCAATCGGCAGCAATCAGTGAAGCTTTACAGTCCGCAGGATGTACGTTGAATAATGCGTTCATGACGCTTTCGTTGCTTGCGCTTGTAGTGATTCCGGAATTACGTTTGTCCGACAAGGGGCTTGTGCGGATCTCGGCAGAAGGTATTGAACTGGTTTCCCTTTTCGATGAAGTGGTTGACAGTACACCGGCAGTTCCATCGGGTAATGAATGAATAGATTTATCGAATAGAGCTCGATAAATGGATATACATGAAAAGCCGCCTTAGGGCGGTTTTTTTGTGCTTTTTGGGAGAAAACGCTTTCTAGGTCTTCTGGATCTTGGTGTGCATATGGCAATAATGACTGAAGTCGCGCTGAAATAGGGGTCAATTTAGAAAATAGTGAATAATTGTGACTTTTGAACTATACATACAGAACTACGAATTCCCGAAATATAATTATATGATTCTTTCGTCGTAAGTCTTAAAGATGATATTGCATATAGAAGCAATTCGATTTCGTCGTACCTAATAAGGCTCCATTAAATGTATATGAAACGACACAATTTCATCCAGATTTGCACGTCAGAGCTGATAACTTCAGAGGGAGTGTACAAATATGAAAAACAAAAAGGGGTACCGTTTTATCTTGTTACTGTGTTGTTTGATTCTGTGCGCGAGTACAGCCTGTTCTTCCAAAGCCATTGCGGATGGTTCAGTCGACAGTTATGCCACGATTCATGGAAAACTTGATACACCCGTGCGAGCGACATGGGTGTGGGATACCACCCAGATCCGAAGTAATCCTCAAGAGGTATTAAATTACGCCACAGCCAACAAGATCAATACGATCTATCTGCAGATGAACCGGGATATAAAACATCCTGAATATAAAAGTTTTATTCGCCAAGCGAGAGCCAAAAACATTGCGGTTGACGTGATGGATGGAAGATCGGCCTGGGGATTGACGGAGAGTCGGGAGCAGATTGCATCTTTCCTGGACTGGATTGAGGCTTATCAAGCGCAGGCATTACCCAATGAGAAATTTGCTGGTATTCATCTGGATATCGAGCCACATGTGCACCCGCAATGGAAAATCAATCAGGCCAGTGTGATTACCCAGTGGCAAGGAAATGTGGAGTACATTGTTGAGCGAGCATCACGGATGAAGATGCCCGTAGCGGCTGATCTGCCTTTCTGGCTCGATAACTACAAAATTCCAGGTTCAACGATGGCCGTAAGCAGCTGGATGATTCGCAAGTTTGATTCCATCACCATTATGGCTTACCGTGATACAGCTGCTGCAATCTATAGTGTAGCGAAGGATGAACTTGCAGAAGCGGCTCTGCTTGGCAAGACCATCTCCATAGCCGTGGAAACAAAGCAAAGTAAAGAAGGCGAATTCATTACTTTTTATGAGGAAGGATCTGCTTATATGGAAGCACAATTGAAGTTGGTCGAAAAAATGGCTTCAGTACATGCGTCCTTTAACGGTTTCTCCGTACATGAATACACTTCATGGAAGACATTGAAAAAGTGAGACACGAATGAATAAAGAAGGTGCTTGCAGCTGAATAGCTGTGGGCACCTTCTTCTTCTTCTTTTATACCTGAACCAAGGCAGATTCCATAGCTACGTTCTCATAGAACATTTTGCGATACTGGGATGGCGTAGTGGATTTATGTTTTTTAAACGTAGTAATGAAGTAGCTTAGATGCTCAAAACCCACATCCATGGCGATATCAACAATTTTGTGATCCGTATTCTCAAGCTGGACGCAGGCCTGTTGAACGCGGTAATAATTAATGTAGTCAACCGGGGTTTTCTGCACCATCTGTTTGAAGAAACGGCAGAAGTGCCCTTCGCTCATATTGGCTTCATCGGCCAGTTCTTTCAGCTTCAATGGTTCAGGATAACGCTTGTGGATATACCCGAGCACGGATTTCAGGCGCTCTACCTTGTCATGGCTCCCTGTAGCTACGGTGCCTTTGAGCGGAACAGGTTTCATATGTTCGAACATTCGGGCAAATATGAGATACAGGTATGCTTTCGTTGACATTTCACACGTTTCTGTTCGGGAAGCATGGTCGGCAAATATGCGCTTCAGGTGATCCAGAATTTCTTGTCCCCAATCCTCATCTGCTTTGATATGAAAAGGGGGAACTACGGTTTTGCGCACCAGTGGACCGATGAATTTCTCCTGTACCGTATCGAAGGTACGACTGCCAAGCAGCTCGGGATTAAATACAATGGAAGAGAATACACAGGGAACATCACCCTTCAGATAACCTGCATGAATCTCACCTCGATTGATAAAAATGGCTTCTCCAGCTTGAACCTCAATGGTGTTCATATCAATCTGAAAGACCGCACAGCCCTGAGTAACCATGGTGAACTCCATTTCATCATGCCAGTGGCAATCCAGAATGCTGTCGCCGTTCAGTTGTTGTATATCCGGGTATACACTGACTGGATACATGGCATTCCCGTGGATTCGGTCTTCCCGTAATCGTTCACGTTCCATATCAGATTCTCCTTTTTGTATCATTATTAATGTAATCGTTTCCATAGAATGGTGCTGATGTTCAAGAATCGGATGGTTATTATCAAAATCGTGATATATTTGGTCAAAATAAGAGAAGAAATTCGTCATTAATATCAATATTATTATAATATAACCAAAGGGGGAAAGAAAACATGAAATTTACTGATGGATTCTGGATGACTCGTGAAGGGTATCAGATTCAAAACCCGACTGACATTCGTGATATTGTACAAAAAGAAAATTCCTTGACCGTATATGCGGCAACTAAATATATTCGTAGCAAAGGCGACACGCTGAACGGTACATTGCTGAAAGCAACGTACAGCTCACCTATGCCTAACGTTATTCGAGTAACGTTGAATCACCATAAAGGCGGAGTGAAAAAAGGCCCTGTATTTGAGCTAAATACGCAAGATGCAAACGTTGACATCTCCAAAAATGAACAAGGGGCTGTTCTGAAAAGCGGCAATCTGGAAGTTCAAATCGATAAAACAAATGGTTGGGACGTCAGCTTCCTGTATGGAGGAAAACGCATTACTGGTAGCGGTCAACGAGCGGCTGGTTATATTACAGGTCCGAGCAAGGAAGCGTACTTCCGCGAGCAGCTTGATCTTGGCATTGGTGAATACGTTTACGGACTCGGTGAGCGCTTCACACCGTTTGTTAAAAATGGTCAAATCGTAGATACCTGGAATGAAGATGGCGGTACAAGCAGTGAGCAGTCCTATAAAAACATTCCTTTCTATCTGTCCAATAAAGGTTATGGCGTATTTGTAAACCATCCGGAACGCGTATCGTATGAGATTGCATCTGAGAACGTATCTAAAGTACAGTTCAGTGTAGAAGGGGAGACGTTGGAGTACTTCATTATCGGCGGTGACAATCCAAAGGATGTACTGGATAATTATACGAAACTAACAGGTAAACCAGCGCTGCCACCCGCATGGACATTTGGTCTGTGGCTGACCACATCATTTACAACAGATTATGATGAAGCAACCGTTAACCATTTCGTAGATGGCATGGCTGAACGTGATCTTCCGCTGTCCGTATTCCACTTTGACTGCTTCTGGATGAAGGAATACCAATGGTCTGATTTTGTATGGGATGAAGCGATGTTCCCGGATCCGGAAGGCATGCTTGCACGTCTGAAAGAAAAGGGTCTCAAAATCTGTGCTTGGATCAATCCGTATATTGCAGAGAAATCCTACTTGTTCGATGAAGGTATGGAGAACGGTTATCTGGTCAAAACAGCCGATGGCAGCGTATGGCAATGGGATATGTGGCAAGCAGGCATGGCTCTGGTGGATTTCACGAATCCGGATGCTGTGAATTGGTATAAGAGCAAGCTGGAAGTCCTGTTGGATCAAGGTGTAGATTCCTTCAAGACCGACTTTGGTGAAAGAATTCCGACAGATGTCGTGTACTTCGATGGTTCTGATCCGGTTAAAATGCACAACTATTATACACAGCTCTACAACAAAGCTGTATTTGAATTGCTCGAAGAGAAGATTGGCAAAAACGAAGCTGCCCTGTTTGCACGCTCTGCAACAGCAGGTGGTCAACAGTTCCCTGTTCACTGGGGCGGTGACTGCTCTTCCACATATGAATCGATGGCTGAATCTCTTCGTGGCGGCCTGTCGCTTGGCCTTTCCGGTTTCGGATTCTGGAGCCATGATATCAGCGGCTTCGAAAGCACAGCGAGCCCGGATGTATACAAACGCTGGGTACAATTCGGACTTTTATCTTCACACAGCCGCCTGCATGGCAGCACTTCATATCGTGTACCTTGGTTGTTTGACGAGGAATCCGTGGACGTTGTTCGTGACTTTACCAAGCTCAAAATCAGCCTGATGCCGTACCTGTACAATTCTGCGGTGGAGTCAACGGTAAAAGGTATTCCGATGATGCGTGCTATGTTGCTCGATTTCCCGGAGGACCCAACAACATATAGCCTGGATACGCAATACATGTTTGGTGATTCAATTCTCGTGGCTCCAATCTTCAACAAGGAAGGCGATGTGCGTTACTACCTGCCTGAAGGAACTTGGACGAACTATCTGACAGGAGCGAAAGTACAAGGTGGACGCTGGATCAGTGAAAACCATGACTTCAAAACACTGCCTATGATGGTTAAGCCAAACAGCCTGATCGCTGTCGGTGCTGTAGATCACAAACCGGATTATGACTTTGCGAATGATGTGTCCCTGCACTTGTTCGAACTGGCTGACGGTCAAACGGCTCAAGCGGTTGTTGTGAACCAGGCTGCTGAACAGGAACTGACAGTTAACGTTACACGTAATGGATCAGTGCTGGATGTTCGTGCTGAAGGCGCGGGCAAACCATGGAACTTGGTGCTTCGCGGTATCGAGAGTGTATCGAGCGTTGAAGGTGGTTCACAAGTGTCTGGTGCCAATGGTGTTGTCGTTACGGCAGCTGCAGGCTCTACCTCGCTTACAATCCAACTGTAAAGTGCTATAGTAGATAGATGAAAGGGCGGTGCCGCAAGGCGCCGTCTGTTTGTCTACAATGATAGGAGATTGAATGAAATGAGTATGATGAATTCTGGTTTACACTGTACGATATCGGCTGAGATGCTGCATCAATTGGTAGAGAATACTTTTGGAAGCGATACCAAAGTGAAGGGATTTGCACTCCTGCAAGGAGGGCTTTTCAATACAACCTATCGGATTCAACTTGATCATGCATCCCATACGGATGTGATTTTACGTTTGGCTCCTGAGCGGGGAGAGATGGCGGCCGGTGCTGCGAGTGATCCCCTTTTTTCGTTCGAACGTACGATGATGGCAGCTGAACCGATTGTGTATGAATACTACCGTAAGGCAGGCATTCCTGCTCCAAACATTATCGCCTGTGATGATAGTGGATCCATCATTCCAAGAACGTACATGTTTATGACGTTTATTCCCAGTAAGCAATTAGATCACGCATCGATTTCAGGCATGGACAAAGAGCGATTGTATCATCAGCTTGGCGCGTATACCGCCATCATGCATCAGATCGAGGGTGCATCGTTTGGCTGGCCACAAGGAGATGGGACGATTAAAGGCTCGAATCAATGGTCCGAGGTGCTGCACTCTTTAGCAGAAGAAACGGCACTTAAAGCGGCACAAGCCGATTATATGCTAGGTGTGGGGGAAGAGATTGCAGCTATATTCATGAAAAATAAAGACTTATTTGATCAGGTGACCCGTCCGGTACTGGTTCATAATGACCTGTGGGAAGCGAATGTGCTTGTTCATGAGGAAAAGGGTGAGCTACACATTGCGGCCATCATTGATGGAGATCGTTCCATGTTTGCCGACAGGGAGTATGAAGCCATATTGTCGACAGAATCGGCGGCTTTTCATGAAGGATATGATCATCCACTGGACCCGTCCCCAGAAGGACAGGCACGGCGACTTGCGTACCGAATACTGTCTTCATATTTTAATGCTTACGTTCATGAACATCAGGTCAATCAACCTGAAGATGGTCAGAAGTATCGCCAGCGTACGCTGGATTTACTGGAGCAATGGAAGCAACTTGCATATCACTAATTCGCAGGGGGAATGAAGGATGAAGGAGTATCATCAATACCCGATGTGGGATACATCACGGTCACTTGAGGAACGGTTGGATGACCTGATTGCACGATTAACAACGGAAGAGAAGATCAGACTGATACCTACTCGCGAAGCGGCTGTACCAAGACTGGGCATTCCAGCCTACAACGTTGGGGGCGAAGCTGCTCACGGGGTTGCATGGAAAGGAGAGGCAACGGTATTTCCGCAACCGCTCGGTCTATCAAGTACCTGGAATACGAGACTCATGCGAGAGATTGGTTCAGTCATTGGCGATGAGGCGAGGGCATACCATCACCGTAATCCAGAAGTTCATGGGTTAACCTTGTGGGCACCGACGGTTGACCTTGAACGTGACCCACGCTGGGGCAGAACGGAAGAGGGATATGGCGAGGACCCGACCCTTACGGGTGAAATGTCGGCAGCTCTCGTCAAAGGTATGCAGGGAAATGATCCTTTTTATCTGAAAATGGTCGCGACATTGAAACACTTTTTTGCCAATAATAATGAGAAAGATCGGCTGAATTGTTCATCCAGCATCGATCCGCGAAATCTGCGGGAATATTATTTAAAAGCCTTTGAGACACCATTTGTGGAAGGCGGTGCCTTGTCCATGATGACAGCTTACAATTCCATCAACGGTACACCTGCCATTGAGAGTCCATATGTGAATGATGTGGTTAAGGGTGAGTGGGCGATGCCAGGTTTTATTGTATGTGATGGGGGGGATCTGTCTCAGACGGTGAACTATCATGGTTATCACACCAGTCATGCCGAATCCGCAGCAGGTGCGTTGAAGGCAGGGGTAGATTGTCTTACGGATGAGGTTGATCTAGTCGTATCTGCTCTGGAAGATGCGCTTGAGCAGGAGCTGTTGGAGATAGCTGATTTGGACCGAGCGATTCGTAACATCTTTGGTGTACGGATGCGTCTCGGACAACTGGATCAATCCGGACGCAACCCCTATGCGTCTATACCTGAGTCGGTACTATGTGCACCGGAGCACGCCAAACTCAGTTATCGTGCTGCTGCCGAATCCATTGTTTTACTGCAAAATGATGGATTACTTCCCTTGAAGCCGGAAGCATTACAGAAAATCAGTGTCATTGGACCACTTGCCGATGTGGTCTATACCGATTGGTACAGTGGCACGCTGCCTTATCGTGTATCCGTCCTCGATGGACTGCGTAATCGGTTACCCCAAACTGACGTAACGTATACAGATGGAAATGACCGTATTCAGTTGAAGACAGCAGACGGACAGGTTATTTCCTTGGGAGCGGAAGGTATTCTCGTCGCCGTACCGGAGGACAGTGCACCTACAGTAGCCGAGTTTGTACATCAGGATTGGGGCTCGGGAAGTCATACGCTGAGAAGTGTGAACAATCATCGATACGTTAGTTTGACCGAGCAAGGCGTCTATCAGGCAAACGCACCAGAGATTGGCGGCTGGTTTGTAAAGGAAGTTGTTCAATTCGAAACCCAGTCGGACGGCAGCAACATCTTGCGGACGTGGAACAGTATTCCCGTTGGAATGAGCGAACATCAGGGACATTCTGCTTTATCGCCAGTGTCACCACAGGCAGAACCAGCGGTTTTTGAGATCGACATTGTGGCACGTGGAATAGAACAAGCCGTAAAAGCAGCACGTGACAGTCAGGCTTCGGTCGTTGTTGTTGGCAACAGCCCGTACATCAATGGCAAAGAAGAAATCGACCGCCCGAGTCTGCTGCTTCCGCCGAATCAGGTCGAACTTGTCAAAGCCGTGTGTGAAGCGAATCCCAGTACGGTGGTTGTCATTATGGGCAGTTATCCATTTGCCTTGCAGGAGTTGAAAGGTATTGCCCGGGCAATTGTATATATGACACATGCAGGTCAGGAATTGGGTAATGCGCTTGCAGATGTGCTGTTAGGTCATTATGCCCCGGCAGGCAGACTGAACATGACATGGTATGAAGATGAATCCCAGCTTCCTGACATCATGGATTATGACATTATTCAGAATGGCATGACCTATATGTATCATCAAGGACCGATCCAATATGCATTTGGTCATGGCCTGACCTATTCGGAGTTTGAATACGAGGCGATTCGTGTAAGTCGTAGTGCCCCGGTGGAAGATACCAACACAGATCATTTGAAGATTGAAGTGGAGATACACAATATAGGTGAAGTTGACAGTGATGAAGTCGTGCAGATCTATGGATCTTCATATACCTCGCGAGTGAAGCGTGCTCAGAAGCAACTGCTTGCTTTCCGTCGTATCCATGTGAAGGCAGGGACGCGTGTCACGATAGATTTCGAGGTTCATGTTCAGAAACTGGCGCTATGGGATGTTACCCGAGATCGATACTGCCTGGAGACAGCGACCTGGGCCATCCTGGCAGGGCGTTCTTCCGCCGATATTCGCCAGTCGGCAGATATTCAGATTGAAGGTGAGACGATTCCTGATCGTCCGCTGCACATGCTTACCTTTGCCGAGAATTACGATGCTTGTAGAGGTGTTATGTTGGATGAATGTCTGGAAGGACGTTCGGCAGTTCGGGCAATCACTCGGGAAGAACCTTTGTATCGCGATGGTCAGTCATCCTGGATCGCTTTCAACCATAACGCTGTTCAGGACATACAAGGATTTGAAGCCAGAGTGGCAGCTTATGGGGAAGAGGGCAGACTGGAGATTCGTTCCGGAGGACTGGAGGGCGAACTGCTCGGTGTGTGTGTGGTTTCTGGACCCGTAGGCAGTGTGAATGGGAAAGATATCAAGTGGACAACGGTCCAGTGTTCGCTTGAGGCGTCACATCAGGTGAATAAGCTGTATATTATTTTCAAAGGTGGAGCAGCGTTACGCCACTTTAGATTGGTGTAGTTCTAGAAATTATGAGCCAAATAAGCTGTCATGCACTGATATGTGCAGGCAGCTTATTTGTGTGAAAAAGCGGTAACATCCAGCATGTTCTGAATAATCAACCTCCGAAACAACCACAATAATGCTGTTGTGTGTAGAATCTGTAAAGGTGGTTGTGGTATGAACGATAAAAAGTGGGACCTCGTCGCACTTGCTTCCATCCCTTTAATTATGACCTTGGGTAACTCCATGCTTATACCGATCCTGCCACAGATTGAACGTGAGTTGAAGGTATCTGCATTTAAGGTCAGTATGCTCATTACAGTCTACGCTGTAGTTGCCATCCTGCTTATTCCTCTTGCAGGGTATTTGTCTGATCGTTTTGGCAGAAAAGCAGTCATTATTCCGAGTCTCATCATTGCAGCCGTTGGGGGAGCTGTAGCTGGTGTGGCTGCATGGATGTTAAGCGGAAATATAGCCTACTGGACCATATTAGGTGGCAGGTTATTGCAGGGGGTCGGAGCAGCGGGGGCATTCCCGATTGTGATTCCTTTGGTTGGGGACATGTTCAATGATGAAGATCAGGTATCTAAAAGCCTGGGAATCATTGAAACTTCGAATACATTTGGTAAAGTGTTAAGTCCAATTCTGGGAGCAGCACTGGCTGTTTGGTTATGGTACCTACCTTTTATGGCTATTCCCGTACTCTGTGTTCTGTCGCTGATTCTGGTTATATTCTTGGTGAAAACACCAAAGAAAAAAGAAAAACCGCCCACCTTTACAGAATTTGTGGCTTCCATTAAGGATGTACTAAAAGAAAAAGGACGCTGGTTGTACGCCTTGTTTGCGATCGGTGGAATTTGTATGTTTATTCTTTTTGGTGTGCTTTATTATCTATCCGAGACATTGGAGAGCGAGTTCGCCATGAAGGGCATTGTTAAAGGTCTCGTACTTGCCATTCCGCTAGCTGCACTGTGTCTTTTTTCCTTTTGCGCAGGGAAGTGGATTGGAAAGAGCAAACCTCGCATGAAGTGGCTTGGTTTCACAGGACTTATTCTTGTAACCGTTTCGCTGGGTGTTATTGGCGTTTTCGATAATATCTACGTAGTCGTGGGTCTATTCACATTGGGAAGTGCGGGAATAGGGGCAACCTTACCATGTCTGGATGCTCTAATTACAGAAGGTGTGGACAAGAAGCAGCGAGGTACGATTACGGCTTTGTTCAGTAGTATGCGATTCATCGGTGTATCACTCGGCCCACCTGTTGTTTCTTTGCTCATTGGCAAACAACATTTTTTGCTTTTTGGTGTGCTTGCTGCTTCTGCAGCTGTAGGAGGACTACTTACTTTATTCGCAGTTAAGCCGGATAAAGGAGACCAACCTACTTCAGGAAGCGGACAGAAACAGGAACGGCACATCGATCGAATTGAGACAAGTAGTGGTTATGCCCCCGTAAGGAGCAAGAAAAGTCCACTTTAAATTGAAGGTCCTGTATGCTACGTTCATTTCCAGGCTGTCTTAAGTCGATTTAATATTAAGATCTGTTCCAATAAAAAAACGCGTTTACGTCTAAGAAAGCGGGTGATTTGCTTTCTCGGTGTAAACGCGTTTTTATGTTCAGAATGATTGTAACCAATCAGTCGTGTTTGCTTTTATCTGACTGGCTAGTTTCGGTATGGATGGCTCCAGATGAATCCTTGTTCTGATCTTGAGGTGAATCCGTTGCAGGGATATGAGTATGAGTGAGCAGAGCATGAGCTTCTATGGAGAAGCTGCCGCTTCGTTTTCCCTGAATCAGATATATAAGCAAGAACAGAATCATAAACATCACGGAATATCGGTACATGTCGGTATAACTCGTTATGGCCGCAATGGCACCAAGAAGAAGCGCACCAGTCGCAATACCCAGATCCAGCGAGTTCAAAAACATGCCATTAGCCATGCCGCGTTGAGAAGGAGATACGACTTGAATCATCCAGGTCTGCAGGGACGACTGCATGGAACCATAGCCTATCCCGTATAAAAAGGCAGCAATGAAAAGGACTGACATGGAGGATGCATATGAGAGTAAAATGAGTCCGGCAGCAATGAAGATTGCTCCTGGAATCAGCAGTGCTTTTGGACCCTTATTGTCATAGATTCGTCCTGCAAAGGGTCTAACCAATAACACGGCGAGTGCATTAAACAAAAAGAACAGCGCAGGATTAGCCAGATTGGCTTCCTTGCCATACAAGACGATGAATCCGACGAGCCCACCATAGGTGATGGATAACAGGCAATTCAGCACACTGGGCAGAATCAGCTTGCGATTGAACGGTGTCTTTTGTTTTGGGTTGGATCCTGAAGCACTTGTAGTAGCTTGTGGAATGATACGTTCACTGCTATTCTTTCTAGCGGCTTTTTTACGGGTCAGCGTGTAACTAAGTGGATAGATTACAGCGAGAACACCAGCAGTACATAACATCAGGGTTACAAATCCGGCACCCTGGAGCAGGGTCACCCCTATGATGGGTCCCATAGACATAGCCAGACTAGTCGATAGGCCAAAGTAACCCATACCTTCACCCATTCGTTTGACGGGCACAATGTCCGAGGCCATCGTTGGAAAAGCGGTACTGCTCATACCGAACCCGATACCAAATAACATTCTCAGCAATAAAAGCACGGCTATGCCCGCAGCAAAATAATAGCCGAGCGTTGCCAGCAGGGCTACGGAGAGTCCGATATAGATCATGGCGTTACGAAGACCCTTCTCCAGTGCTTTCGCGGAGTAGAGACGGGCTGCAATGGCACTTAGTGCAAACAGACAGGTGAAGAGGCTGACCTCAAATGCATTAGCGTGAAATCGCTCCTGAACGTAAGACGGAAGTGGTGAGACGATCATGTGCAGTTGTAGAAATAACAAAAAGTTGCACAGCATGAGCAAAATAAAATCGGTGGTCCATAGCCTAACTTGTTGTGTAGATTGTTCTTTCATGATGATGTATTCCCCCTGAGTTGTGATTCTTACAAGTTGCGATTAATGAGGGAAAGAGTATGTTTAAATGCTTCCATCTGGTCTTCGGATATACCTTCTGCAAGTTCTTTATTCATTTCTCTTTCGATCGGAACGAGGATATCGATTAACGCTTTGCCTTCCTTGGTGAGGTATAACAGATAGGCTCTGCGATCGTGTTCACTGGTCCGGCGTTCTACCCAACCTTTTTTCTCAAGCAGATCAATAATCCGGGCAGTGGTGGGTTGGTCTTTGAAGACACGTGAAGCCAGTTCTTTCTGATTCACACCTTCCCCCCGGTCAACATTAAACAGCACAGAAAATTGCTCTGTTGTAATATCATAAGGTTTGAATCGCATTGCGAGTAGGGCTACCGCTTTACGATGCGTGAAACCCAACATGAATCCGACAGACTGCTCCAGTGTGTAGTCCATATAATTAACGAGACCTCGCTTTCCATCATAAAAAGTTCTGAATTAATTAATTGTTATAACAACTATATGTGAAACAAGTATTTTTGTCAAAATGAAATATTCCATATCAGTCAAGCCTGAACACTATGCATGGATTAAAAAATACTGTTAGAATGGTAATGAAATCGCTTCAATTCAATGCAAGTTCATCGTGCTTTTGAAGAATGGAGAAAACCAATTCCTCTAACCGATGTTGGAGAAGACCAAGGAGAGCTGTGTGTGCTGAAGAATATCCCTGCAATAATTCCTCCAGAGTTGCTCAAAATCATGTCTGAAATGGGGCATGGGGACGAGCTGGTGCTGGCTGACGGCAATTTCCCGGCAGCGAGTCATGCCAAGCGACTGGTGCGCTGTGATGCACTGGGAGTTGTCGAACTATTGGAAGCCATCCTGCAATTATACCCACTGGATACCTATGCTGAGCGTCCCGCTGCTGTCATGCAGGTTGTAAAAGGAGATCAGGTGGTACCGATCATATGGGAAGACTACCGCCGTTTAATTGAAGAATATGAAGGCATCACGGATGCATTGGATTATGAAGAGCGATTTGATTTTTATAAACGTGCTTCGAATGCCTATGTGATTGTTGCAACGGGTGAGCGTGCACAATATGCCAATCTGATTCTGAAGAAAGGCGTCATTTTCCCTGATGCTGATCCTGGTCAGCAACAACAGAACGCTGAATCAAACTGAATATTTATGGCGACGGAGCAGCAGATGCTTTGGTCGCCTTTTTATTTTTTCCATTGCGCATCCAGTATACCAGAACGTACAGGATCGGCATGGATTCAACAAGTACAGTGTAAATTGGAATTGCGTACGAACGAATGGCCAGCTCGTACGACGTAGCGTCTTTGGCATATTGAAGCACAATGGCGGCAGCCGTTCCTCCAATCAGATACACTACAGATTTTTGTTGCCTAACCCCACTCAATTTGGAAAGACAGACGGAAGCTACGTACAATAGAAATGAGCTGCGAGTGAACATCGTTGTTGACCATATCGCAATCAGAACAGGATCAAGGTTATCCAGGAAATCTCCGTATCGAGCAAATCGGACCATCTCAAGCAAAGGGTAGCGGAGACTAGCGGCAACATATGGGCCAAAATTCATCAATGTGAACATCCAGAATATAATGATAAATACAACAACGGTGCTGCCGGCGAATAACATGCTTTTCAACATAGAACGCCTAAAAGCAACGACTGGTGCGAGAAAAAGGAACAACATCCATTCGGAGAACCATGGCATGGTAGACAGAGACCCCATCATGATCTCACCCAGATCATGATGGGTTGCCATCGCAAGCAGAATTCCGGGATTGCCCCCGCCTCCAACCGCTGGAATAAGTAAGGTGGACGTAAACAGCTGCACCAGAAAAATACCTTCTGCCATAAATACAATGGTAACCAATCCTGAACGCGCAGTCAGGCAGATGCACAGTAGAGTAAGGGTGGATGTTAACCAAATCGGAGTTTGTGGCAGATACATCGATTGCAGGAAGATAATGAAATTTTCCACATCAATGGATAACAGGTAGATACACAACAGTACAATTAATCCGATATAAAAGCGATGCACAACCTTGCCCACAATATCCTCTCCATAGGAGATCCAGGGTTGATCAGGATTAATGGAACCCAAACGGTATGTAAAGAACAGAAAAATCAGACTAATTAAAAAACCGCCGATGGTGGACAGCCATCCCTGATAGCCGCTCATTTTGAACAAACGTTGCAGGAGGAAGGCAACAGGTTCGGAATACAGGTAAACAAACATGAAACGGTAAGCCTGTCCGGCAGTCAGATGGTTCATTGGTTAATCTCCTTCCTTATGAATCATAGGATCAGCCCAGCCGAAGACCCATTGAATGATATCATTGGGATTAGGCCATGCTGACCAGCTTACTGCGAGCGTGTTCCATACGAGAAACAGACCAAGCAGGATAAAATAGGCAAGTCTGATTGCTTTTTTGCTGGTTTTTACTGATGACCAGTCCAGTAAATACAGTCCTGCAAATACGATAACGGCTATCACGTATGTAACCTCCTTGAAAGAAAGGAATTCCCGTGCAAGCTAGAAGCTTGACTCCGAGCCGACAAATTGAATGTTGATATTCGTCTTGACGGTAAATTGCAGATCATTTTTCACATAGTTGACCCAAGTGGGCCGGAGCTTCTTCCATACTTGCGGGTGTCTCCATTCCAGTCGGTATCCGAGCCTGAGTATATCTGCACCTTGATGTTTTGCGGTTTGCAGGGCACGGGTAAGATGAGCATTCACTTTGTCATTAGCGGCTTGTTCAATATCCTTTGTACCGACAATGTCTTTGGCTTTAAGGACGGGAATAACCGAGTTCAACTCGGCTTTACCCGTCAAGTTAATGATGAAATGGGGTTCACCATTCTGAAGTTTTGCCTGAATATCAGAGCGCATGTCATACAATGTCATGCTTGCTTTTTGTTTTTTGGTTCTAACCGAGAGGGTCAGTGAATCCAGATTCTCCCCTGCCCACGCAACAGCACGTGCCTCATCGGCTGAGAGTGTCCCGACCATGTGCATCTGTCTGAATATGGTTCCTCCGATCTGGCTGACCCACTTTTTGGATTCGCCTTCTTCACTGACCATGGCCGTTTTTTTGCTGCCTAACATCGATGTGGCGAATCCCTGATTCATTTTATCTGCTGTAAATATGCTTAACATCTGTGTTTTCAAGAGATTTTCCTCTGTGGAAAATTCCCTTAACACATCACTCGGTGTTTCCTCAAATACCGGAGTCAGATCCGAAATATCCTTGGCTCTGCCACTAGTAACCATTACGTAGCTGCTCAGGTGGAACAGAGGCTGGCGTGCAATCCATTCCATCGTATCTTCAATGCCTTCACGTGCGTATGCTTGTCCAAACACAATCACCCGCGTATGACCCCATGAGATTTTACGGGTTAGGTCAGTCTGGATTCTCTCCATGGCGTCTGCAATGGTTGGTGCTGTCGCAGAAACGGCTGCATAAGGTTCTTTGCCTGATCCTCCCCCTTCGGGCGAAAGACGATTGGGGAGCGGCATGCTCAGTGTAACTTCGATCTCTCCCTGGGTTGCCGCTTTATCCACGTACATGGCGGTGATGAAGGTACGCTCGTTAATCTCAACTTTGGACCAGCACCCGGTGCATAATAGACAGCAGATTAGAATGACGGCAAGGTATAGAGGAGGCTTTTGAAACATCATGGTGTATCCTGCCTCCTTACATTATCGGTCGTATAGGCTTTCGTTCGTTTTTTCATCATGAACCAGGGTACCCGAATAAACGTATCCTTGAAATCACGCAGTACGAGTGGGGCAAAAGGCTGCATGTATGGAACACCAAATGAACGCATGCTGACCATATACCAGTACAAGAGGTAGATTGAAATGACGACACCGAACAGGCCCAGTGTTCCACCCATTAGCAGTACAGGAAAGCGCAGAAGCCGAAAGGCCAATCCCAACTCGAAATGCGGAATAATAAAGGCCGCAATGCCTGTAATGGATACAACAATAACCAATGGAGCAGAGACGATACCTGCCTGCACAGCTGCTTGTCCTATGACAATGCCGCCAATGATAGAAACCGTCTGCCCTAGTGGCTTGGGAATCCGTATGCCGGCTTCACGTAATCCCTCGAAGGTGATCTCCATGATGAGGGCTTCAATTAATGCCGGAAAAGGAATGTTCTCTCTTGCGGATGCAATGGTGATGAGCAGATTGGTGGGAATAATCTCGGGATGAAATGTAGTGACCGCTACGTATACGGAAGGCAACAGGAAAGCAATGACGGCGAACAGCAAACGGATCATTCGAATAAATGAAGCGGAATGGAACCGCTGGTAATAGTCCTCGGACGATTGCATCAAAGAGAAGAATGTAACTGGAATGAGCAGCGAGAAGGGTGTTCCATCCTGCATGACCCCGATTCGGCCTTCTACCAGTGCTGCGGCAACAGTATCCGGTCTTTCGGTATATTGATATTGTGGAAAAGGAGAGAGTGGGTGATCTTCCAAAAATTCTGAAAGATAACTGACACCAAGGCTGCTGTCCATATCAATCTCACCCAGACTGGTTAAGACATTTTCCAAAATGTCAGGTTTGCATAAGCCTTGAATATATATGACAAATACTTCGGTTTTGGTATATTTTCCGATGGTGAATTTGATCATTTTGAAATCGGGATGTTTAATTTTGTGTCGCAATAGAGACATATTTACATTGATATCTTCGATAAACGCTTCCTGTGGGCCAACGACGACGACTTCATTTGTTGATTCAGGTACGGAGCGCTTCTGATAATTCTGGATTGAAAAAATGATCATGCCAGACATGCCTTCGACATGGAGTGCTGCATTACCGGTTACGATATCATCTACCAACGTATCAGCTGAATCCCTGTACTGGTTTTCGAGTGAAAAAAACGTTCCACTCACGACTTGTGTAATAAAATCGGGACCAACTTCATTCCGTGCAGCCTCTTCAAGCAAAGGCTTCACAATAGCTTCTCTCATAATCTGTGTATCGACAATGGATTGGATATAGAGCAGGGTACAGTGTAAAGGTCCAATCTGAAGCGGCTGGTAGATCATGTCTGCCACGCCGATCAGGCGTGATTGCACCTGTAGAAGAATGCTTTCTTTCATAAGTTTCTTCCTCCCAATCAAAGAATAGTCCAGTCTCTGTCAGTTATGAGTGATACTATAGTGTGCAACGCTTCGACTGAAATATACTCCGAAGGATGAATATTCGATATCTCCAGAGAATTGCCCAAAGATACTACAAACTTTGATGCAGATGATGAATGGGGAAAAGGGAAGGCTTGTTTTACAATATTAAGAGATATACCAACGATGAGACATTGGTCTCCATCCCAAGGGAGTTGAGTGGAGTGAAACATCAAATTAGACAAGCGGGTCTTCCAGATTGCAATGAAGTGGGTCGATTATTCAATGAGTACAGGATGTTCTACAACCAAAAGGCTGACATTGAGGCAGCACGTCAGTATATTAAAGAACGAATGGAACGCCATGAATCGGTGATTTTGGTAGCAGAAACCGATGTGGAGAGTGATCAAGGGAAAGGTGACTGTAATGGTATGCCAAGTTCGCATGGCTTGAGTTGTACCGGATTTGTTCAGCTGTATCCCAGTTTCAGTTCGGTATCGATGGGGCCAATCTGGGTGCTTAATGATCTATTTGTGCATCCGGATTTTCGTCAGAAAGGCATTGCAAGAAAACTGCTGCAAGCAGCCAAGCAATTGGCATCTGAGCGTAGAATTCTTCGTATATCACTCTCTACTGAGTTAAGTAACACGCAAGCGCAAGCTTTATATGAATCCGAAGGATATGCACAGGATACCAAATTCATGTATTATGAAATTAATGTATAAGAGGGTGCTCAAAAAAGACGCATGATATAAATGAATGGCAGACCCGTAATAGGGAACGAGGGAGGGGAGTCGCAACATGATGCAGTGGATTGCCATGATCACGATGTTAATTGATCATATAGGGGCTGTCTTTTTTCCACATATTATAGAGTTGAGAATTATAGGTCGTATCGCTTTTCCAATCTATGCTTTTGCAGTGTATATCGGTTATAAACATACACGAGATGTACAAAAATACATATGGCGTCTGTTCTGGATTGCGATAATATCACAAGTGCCATTCATGGCTGCGTTTAATCATTATTCTCTGAACGTGGTCTGGACATTGTGGTCTGCCCTGTTGGTACTATTCGTTATCGACAAACTGCCATCCCGTCTGCTGGGTATTCCAATCGTCATTGGGGCAGGTTGGTTCATGGAAATTAGCCAAATGGATTACGGAATGTACGGGTTGTTATTGGTTCTGTTATTCCGTTATTTCCAAGGTCCTGTGCTTGTTATGGCACATGTTGTGTTGAATGCACTATATCTTCTGCTGCATCATAGCTCTGTGCAAATGTATAGCGTGTTGGCCACCGCTGGTATTGCTGTTGCTCAGTATTACCAAGCAGGATTCCGGATGAAGGGGCCACGTTGGGTCTGGCGCTATTTCTATCCAGCTCACCTCGCCGTCATTGCAATCATTCGCTGGATATAAAAGAATGGTCCAAAAATGCAAAGTGAAGAAGCCATATTATCGTCTGTGAATGACGATAATATGGCTTCTCTTTGTGTGACCATATTTTATTAATAAATGCTGATGGTAGAGTGAACTTACTCCATTGCTGTAGAAGTGCCATACTGGCGCCGAATTGCGGCGGGGAAATACCCAATCTGAACAGCGTAGTCTAACATGACGGAGATGAATCGATCATCTGTTTTTGCACATGAGATTCCGGCAGGTTCCACATAAGCCGTTGTGACAGGGCAAGCATAGACATAAGCTGAATCCTTCGCTCCGTCGCCTTCAAGCTGTGCAATAGCCAACTGAAGAGCTTCCGGCTCCTTGCTGATGCTGGCATCGAACAGCCAACGGGTGTACTCGGCAAAAGGAAGTGTCTCGACATTGTAACCAGCCCGATTCACAGAACGGATCAGCTCATCATAGCGGATCGGCTCCGGATTACAGATGTGGAACACACGGCCGGCTGTATCCTGACGTAGGGCCAGATGAACAATGGCTTCACTTGCATAGTTGATCGGTGTGAAATCAACCATCCAGTCAGCCGCAGGCGCTTTGCCAAGCAATAACATGGCTTTGATCATGCGATAGAAGGCATTACTATCAATATTGGACTGGAAGCGTCCAGTTTCCGAATGGCAAGTTAGATTACCTGCACGATAAATGCTGACAGGTACACCTTCCTCGGCCGCCATCATGAGTACTTTCTCGGCTTCAAGCTTGCTGTCCGAATACAGGTTGTCCACATGCAAGTCAGCCGGGAACCGATCATATTGCAGGGAGGATTCCCATTGTCCGCTGAGTGCGAGATCTTCCGGAATGCCCATCGTGGATACATGGTGGAAGGAGGCCCCAGGTTTGCTACGAATTAGATCCAGCAAGGCGACCGTTCCTTCCACGTTTGTTTTGGCGAACTGATCGGCATCTCCAAAATGACGTACGTCTGCTGCACAGTGGATGACACGATCAATTCGTTCATGGACATAAGCCGTTTGTTCAGTCGAAAGACCGAGATTAGGTTGTTCGAGATCCCCTTCAATAATCTCCACGCGGGAAGATAGTTGATCAGTCAGTTGTTTGCCGAAATATCCTTCCAGCACGTTAGTCAAACGTTCCATTGCAGTTATTCCATTGGATGGCCGACGGACCAGCGTGTAGATTCGTGTACTGGAATTCAGAATTAACTGTTGAAGCACATGAGAACCCAGATAACCGGTGGCTCCGGTCAGTAACACATGCTCAGGTTCACGAATGAGCGGATACCCCAACTGGGACGTTAGTTCCACAGGGTGTTCGGATAATTGTGTGATCATGTCATCCGTCACCGCCGAATGCGTTACTTCTGCTGTACTTTGAGACAGTACTTCCACGCGACGAGCAAGAGCACGGACTGTTTTCTCGGCAAAGAAGTCGGCAATTTTCAGCTGCGGGTAATGTGGCTTCAGAATGACGAGTACATGAATGACCCGGAGTGAATCACCACCGATATTGAAGAAGCTATCTTCGACACCGAAGTCGTCGTGTTGAAGAATTTCTTTCCATGCATCCAGGATAATGGATTCCGTCTCTGTCTCCGGCAGAACCCGGTCAGGGCGGTCTTCATGTCGTTCCACATGAGGCAGGGATGCCATCGCTTTGCGATTGATTTTTCCAGTCGGTGCAATCGGCATTTCATCCAACTGACAGATCCACTTCGGTACAAAATAAGAAGGAAGTTTCGCGGTCAGTGCTGCCTTGATGTCCGAAACAGAAAGGGTACTGCCATCTTTTGATGTAAAATACCCAACCAGCATATTCTGTCCATCCGATTCTTTCTTTGGAATGACCGCAACGTTCTGAATCTGATTAAGCCGTGCAAAGTGATCTTCAATCTCGCCGATCTCAATGCGGTGACCGCGAATTTTAAGCTGCGAGTCACTGCGACCAACATATTCCAGTAACCCGGTATCCAGCAATTTGGCAATATCGCCAGACTTGTAGATTTTTTCACCTATTGCAAAAGGGTTCTCAATGAATGCTTGCTTTGTACGTTCTGGCTGATTCAGATAACCTTTGGCCAGTGCAGGGGTAGCGATATATACTTCACCAGGTACACCAGCAGGACAGAGCTGTTGTTCTTCATTCACAATGTAGACTTTGTAGTTATGAATCGGTTTACCAATGGGGATGTTCACCACATGTTCTGGAACCTGCTCACTGATGCGGTGAGTGGCTGTAGCTACTGTACATTCGGTAGGTCCGTACACATTAACAATATCAATCTGGTTTCCAAATTTACGCTGGAAGGCACGAACCTGTTCACCATAGAGCGCTTCTCCGGCTACAGTAATGATTCTGACTTTGGCCAGCTTGTGGAAACCTTCATCGGATAAATAGGAAGCAAGCTGATTGAAGAAAATCGTAGGCAGGATCGTAATGATCGTTGTTCCTGTCCGTTCAATTGCACTTGCGAATTCTTCAACAGATACACGTTCTTCCGCAGACAACAGATATAATTCTGCTCCATAGAACAAGGCGCCAACGGTATCCCACACGGATGCATCGAAGCTGTATGTAGCAAACTGGGTTAATACATCACCTGGTTGAATGTCACAATCACGTTGAACCACACTGCCAAGATTGGTTACACCCCGGTGGGCAATCAGCGCCCCTTTGGGCTTACCGGTCGACCCTGACGTGTAGATAATATACGCAAGATCATCTGGTTGAATATCCAGATTGGGGTTGCTTGCTGCAAATCCGGCTAGACGACCATCCACAGAGAGAATCTGACGGACCGTAGCTATACTGGAGAACAAGCTGGAAGCTTGTGCAAAAGAGGCTTCCGTTGTCAGCACGAATGAAGACGCCGTATCTTCCACAATATAACTGTTACGTTCTGTTGGATGCTCAGGGTCAATTGGAACATATGCACCCCCTGCCTTCAGAATACCCAGCAGGGAGATGATGGTCTCCAGACTTCGATCCATAAAGATACTGACGAATTCACCTTTCTGCAATCCATTGGATAACAGAACGCGTGCAACCTGATTCGCTCGTTCATTCAATTCTCTGTACGTATAACTTTGGGATGGTGATGTTATCGCGGGCGAATCCGGATATGCTGCTGCTGTTGCTTCGAACCAGCCATGGACCGTCTGATTCTCTGGTTCGAGCACGGAAGTATCATTCATCTCCCGGTATAACAATCGATCTGAGGCGGAAAGAATATCCACCGTACCGATCGCTTTCTCACCGTCACGAACGAGGGCGAGTAGAAGAGTCTGATAATATTCTGCATATCTCAGCACGGTAGACTCTTTTAACAGTGAACTATCATAGAACAGATCAAGGATGAGCATGTTCCGATCATCATCTCGAACATTCCAATTTAATATTTGTGGTGCTTGAGGCAACTGTACGCTATTCAGCATGAACAACGTTTCAGGGTATCCACCGTTTTGCAACGTGTATTCAATCTTGAGCTGCTCTGAAACCTGATGACATAGTTGGTTGAAGGTCAATTTACCCTGAATCTGTAAAGAAAGATAGGAAGCTGCCTGATCGGGGGCAAGTATACCTATGGCAAGTTCCTGTTCAGCTGACAATCGGTATAACAAGGCTGCATAAGCTGAGAGGAGTACCGGGTACACCATCTGTTCTCCAAACTTCTGTTTAAGATCACGGCTCAGAGAATCATGTAATGTGATTTGAGCAGACTGATAAGAGAATGATTGTTGACGTCGCCCAAAATCCAGTGGAATCTGCAGAACGGGCAAGCTAGATTCCATGGAATGGCTAGAAGATGGTTGGTTTTCAATCACTTCAGTTATTCCTCCTTGGTTCAAACCGAATGTTTGTGGATTTGAATTATTGTTTGCTTACATTGAAATGAGAGATTAGTTCTTGGAGTTCCTCAGACATGCTGTTAAGGCGTGTGGAGGAGTCTACCAGTGTGATCAAAGATGCTTTTTGCTCATCAACAGATGAGGAAATTTGTTCACTGCTGTTTGCAGTCTTGCTTACGCTTGAAGACAAGTCCTCTGCTGTAGCGGTCATTTCTTCAGTACCCGCAGAGATTTCTTCCGTCGCGCTTGATACTTCCTGAATCTGATTAGATACTTTTTTCGCTGCTTCTAAAATGTCTTCGAACAGTTGACCTGTTTGATCGGCTACGCTGAGCCCTGTATC
Organism: Paenibacillus sp. FSL R5-0519; assembly: GCF_037974275.1. NCBI lineage: Bacteria > Bacillati > Bacillota > Bacilli > Caryophanales > Paenibacillaceae > Paenibacillus > Paenibacillus sp. FSL R5-0519. Next base: position 4,260,715 of record NZ_CP150234.1, on the reverse strand, counting down.
TACTTCTGACGTACCTTGTTCCATAGCACGTACAGCTTGTTTGATTCCAGCTTGAATCTCCTGGATCAATACGCCAACCTGGCTGGTCGCTTGTTCAGACTGCTCAGCAAGTTTGCGTACTTCACCTGCAACAACTGCAAATCCTCTTCCTTCTTCACCAACACGTGCTGCTTCAATGGAGGCATTCAGGGCAAGCAAGTTTGTTTGGCTGGAGATTCCCGAGATAATATTGAGAATATCGCCAATTTCCTGTGAACGACTCTCCAGAACCTCAATGGCAGAAGCAGTATTCTTAACCGATTCGGTAATCAGGTTCATCTGTTCGGATACTTGACGGACAACGCTGTTACCTTGTTGTGAGCGACGTTCCATTTCATAGGCTTCATCCGCTACACTAGCGGAGCTGGTGGCAATTGTCTGGATTACAGTAGCCATCTCGGACATGGCACGTGCACTATCTCGGGTTGCCTGTTCCTGTGAACGAATGTTGGAAGTGATTTGAGTTACGTTGTTATTGATAGAATCTGCATTGTCACTGTTGCGTTCGGAAACTTCATATAGCTCTTTGGCAGACTGATTAACTTCTTGTGATGTGATTTGCACTTTAACGATAGTATCGTTGATTTTGCGAACCATGGTGTTGAACTTCTCATTAACGAGTCCCAGATCGTCTTTGCCTGTCGGAATGTTGACATTCAAATTACCCCGACTGACGTCATCAATTCCTTTGATCAAATGACGGATAGGGGAAAGGGTGTTTTTAACCACAAGGTATTGGATAATCAGGAATAACAGCAAGAAAGCTACAAGGATGATAATTCCGTTTTTTAGCAAGGAGTTAAGTCCTGCGGGTACGGCTGATGCATCTGCATCAATGGCAAAATATGAGAAAATCTTACCGTTACTGTCTTTGATCGGATATGCAATGGTTGTCCAAGTTCCGAAATCATCGGAATAGAATGTGGTGAATGTAGGGCGGTCCGTATTAAGCATTTCTTTGAGTGCGTTGGCTACAACGACCGGCTGCTCATACATGTCACCGATATTTACGTTCTCACTTTGAAAAGCCTCTCTTAGGTTGGTCGGCATCGCTACAAGGGAAGTTAATCTCTTGTTATCGCCACCGAGCTCAACACCGAAGATGTAGGCTTGTGCAATGTTAGGATAATATTCTTGCATTTCATCAAAATACGCTCGTAATTTTGTTTGTGCTGCTCCATCATAGCTGCCTTCCGCAATAGCAGCTTGTACCTCGGCAGGATTGATATCTTCAGCCCATTTTTTGGTGATTTGTTCCACCTGTCCATGCAGTTGATCAACAAGAACTGTTTTTTGAAAATAGTAACTGCTTGCGATAAGTGCTACCCCGATGATAATGATATTGGTAAATGAGAGTAACAAATTTTTGGAGAAAAACGACATGCTTTTCCAACTTAATGATTTCACTAAATTCCACTCCTGATCTTCTTTAAATTAAGAAACTTTAGGTTGCTTTGGTACAGTGAACTAGATCATTCCGGGATCCCCTCCAAAGGAAATTTATGCGACCATGGTCTTGGTTTATCAGTCGCTTTCGTAGAGACTTATGTACCGTATGAACCATAGGTGTCTAATTATTAAAACACATCTATAATTAATATGTCGTATAAAATGTCGTTAAATTGAATAGTATCGTTAAAATTTTTTTAATATTTTACGTATTTATGGACATATCAGATGGTTTATAGGTATTTAGAACTGTTTATTTTAAAATTTCCCATTTTTTAGCTTCATTCTGTATTCTATAACATGGTGGGTAAAAAAACATCCTTCAACAAAACAAAAATAAGATGGCAAAGATGCAACAGAAGGCACGGATATACATCGGAAGCGGTTTTATCTATAATAACTACATATGCATTTCTCAAATTATGAGCAGCGGGGGTTTATAGATGAATCTTAAACAGATAGCAGCAGAGCGTGCGGCGGAATATGTTGAAGATGGAATGAAGGTTGGATTGGGTACAGGTTCAACCGCTTATTATGCCATCTGCCGAATCGGTGAGCGGGTACGTGATGGATTGAACATTCAAGCGGTTGCCACTTCAGAGGCTTCGGACAAGCTTGCCCGTGAATGGGGGATTCCTATCATTCCATTTGACCAGATTGGACGTCTGGATCTGACCATTGATGGCGCTGATGAAGTAGATCCCGAATTTAACCTGATCAAAGGGGGAGGCGGGGCTCTTTTGCGTGAGAAAATCGTGGCGGCCAATAGTGACAAATTGATTATTGTAGCGGATGGCAGCAAGGCCGTGCAAAAGTTGGGTAAATTCCCGCTTCCGGTTGAAGTTGTTCCATTTGCTTCGGAGTGGACCTTCCAGGCCCTCGAAAAATTGGGGTGTCAACCACAGTGGCGGATGGATGGACAGCAACGTTATCTGACAGACAACGGAAACCTGATAGCGGATTGTCATATGGAAGCGATTGATCACGCCGCGAGCCTTAATGTTCAATTGAACATGTTACCAGGTGTTGTTGATAACGGACTTTTTGTGGATATGGCGAGCACAGTCATTCTTGCCCAAGCGGACGGCAGTATAGAAGAGCTCCATCGTTCTTAATATGGAAGAGGGTGCGTTACATCTCATGACAGAACTACCCATCGTGGATGGTGAACTTGTTCTCCGGTGTGTGGAGAAAAAGGATCTGAAAGAACTCTATGAATTGATCTACTGTGATGACGCACCTGAATGGAAGCAATGGGATGCACCTTATTACCCACTTAAACACGAAAGTTATGAAAGTTTCGAACAAGGTATGCTCAAACGATTGGACGTTGATGCAAGTGATTCCAAACCGGTATCGATCCGTATCATTGAATCCGACAGACAAATTGTGGGCACGATCAGCTATTATATAGAAGATGAGTTATCCATGTGGCTGGAAATGGGGATTGTAATATACAGATCTGCCCAATGGGGACGCGGGGTTGGTACACGTTCACTTGTCATGTGGTCAAGTCATTTGTTCGAACATCTTCCTTTGGTTCGCGTTGGACTGACTACTTGGTCTGGTGATGAACGAATGATGCGTGCGGCCGTAAAAGCCGGATTACAGGTGGAAGGGCGAATGCGGAAGTGTCGTATCGTTCGTGGGGAGTACTATGATTCAATTCGTATGGGAATGCTCCGTGAGGAGTGGGAGCAGAAGCTGGCTTCTCATACGAGCCGAAATGTAAACAACTGATGGAGGATTATTGAAATGCTGAACACGGAGGACAACCGGGAACTGTCTTTACAATTATTCGTGGTTCTTGTTCGGGCCTACAATTCTGTGACCTCACGTTCCAATCGGGACATCCAGAGTCACGGACTGAATACGACAGAATTTGGTGTGCTTGATTTGTTATATCATAAGGGACCGCAGGCATTGCAAAAGATTGGTGAAAAAGTGCTAATGTCCAGTGGTAATATTACGTATGTTGTAGATAAGTTGCAAAATAAAAATCTGCTGTTTCGTCGACCATCCAAGGAAGATCGGCGTGTCATTTACGCTGAGTTAACCGATGAAGGAAGAGAATTGTTCACACAGATATTTCCTCAACACCATCAGGTCATCATCGATGCTTTGGAAGGACTTGATCCTTCCGAGAAAGTGGATGCGATTCGGATGTTGAAGAAGCTGGGACTGGCGGCAGAAGGGAAAACTGACTTGCGTTCATAACGCAGGTCAGTTTTTTTGTGGAACCAAAAGTAAAGGCTTATACTGGCTGACTGGCTTGCAAGGCCCTCCATAATATAGGAAGATTGTTCTATACATGCATGGCGTAAAATACATGATCATCAAAAATTCATGTATAATGGAACAGAACTTTTTAGAGCGGAATGGATGGATTGGTTGGATCAAATAGAAGAACCTATCCCGATTACAAGTTAGCTAACATTGATCTCATTCTGGATAAGTCACGAATGATGATGGAGATGTGATGCGGGTAGAGGAGGGGTGCATCTATGAGTTATCAAGAAGCAGGAGAACGTTTACTCCAGGAATCGGGAAACTTAGCTGATAAAATAACGGAGAAACAGTACCTTAGACAGCCCGATTTACTTGAGCGATTTGGTGAGAACGGAAAAATGCGAACCAAACAGGATTCTCAGTATAGCTTGAACTATTTGGCAGAAAGTGCGCTCTTACAGAGTCCGGGCCTGTTTACTCATTATATTGCCTGGCTGAAAGTTCTACTTGAAGGTTACAAGGTATCACAAGAAGACTTGGCGATTAATCTCAACCTGATTAAAGAGGCATTGGAAGAAGAATTTGACCATCCGTCAAAGGCACTTCTGCTCGATTATCTGGAGATGGGAATATATAGAACAACACAAATGGAGTCACAGGCGGGTTATATTAACGAATCCATGCCATATGGAGATGCTGCGCAATCGTACTTGCAGTGTTTACTTGAGAATAAACGGAAAGAAGCCTTCGAGATCATTGAAGCTCAGTTAGAAGCTGGGGTGACGATTCGTGATATTTATCGATATATTTTTCAGCCTACCCAATATGAAGTCGGACGATTGTGGCAGAATCATCAGATCAGTGTGGGGCAAGAGCACTTTTGTACGGCTGCGACCCAATCATTCATCTCACGTCTCTATTCTCGCTGGTTGACTCATGCGGGTCAGGGTAAAAGGCTGGTTGCCACCTGTGTAGGCAGTGAACAACATGAGATCGGACTGCGTATGCTCACAGATGTGTTCGAGATGGAAGGCTGGGATACGCACTATCTGGGAGCCAATGTTCCTAATGGAAGTGTAGTCGAGGCTATAGAGCGCCATCAGGGTGATGTTGTTGCGATTTCAGTTACGATGACGTATCACCTTCATCTGGCCAAAGAATTGATTCAACTGATTCGTCATCATCCGGCAACGGCACATGTGAAGATTATGGTCGGGGGATATCCTTTTAACATTGATCAGGATTTGTGGAAAACGATAGGAGCCGACGGTTATGCTCCGGGAGCCGATGAGGCAGTTGCAGTTGCAGAACAATTATTGGCTCAGCCAGCTACATGCAATCATCTGGATATGGATATGGTTAGGGATTAGGAGAGGGATGATGTGATGTCTACTGAGAACGGAGAGATACAGAGGCTGCGCAGAACGATTGAGCAGTTATCGGATCAGATGATTCGGAGCAAAGAGCAAGAGGAACGGATACTCGCGGAGTTCTCGGATATGAATAATGAACTGGTAACACTCCAGCGTCTGCTTGCGAAGAACAATAATAGTCTTGAAGCTGCACGTCAGCAAGCAGTAGATGCAGGGGAATCCAAAAACGCATTTATTGCAGGCATCAGTCATGATTTTCGCACGCCATTAAATGGCATATTGGGGATGGCTGAGATGCTTAAGCTGTCCCCCTTGTCTGAAGAACAGGAGACTTCGGTTTCCGTTATACAGGATGCTGCCAAACTGCTACTTAAGTTGATTCAGGATCTTCTGGATCTATCCAAACTTGAGGCGGGTCAGATGCGGCTTGAACGGGGAGAAGTGGATCTGCAAGAGACGATAAATTATATTGTTCGTTTGCTTGAACCCCAAGTCAGAAAGAACGGCAATCGGTTATCAATAGACTGTGACCCCGGCATCTCCAATCTTCTTGAAGGGGATTCAACGAGGATTACGCAGATATTGATCAATCTCATTCAAAATGCGAACAAATTCACATCAGAAGGCTCTGTACAGATACGAGTCACTCTTAGTAAGGATGATGTGAACAAGCAAATCATTCGATTTGAAGTTGAAGATACAGGGATTGGTATTTCGGAGGAAGATCAGACCCAGTTATTTCAACCCTATGTGCAGACAGAACGAGGACGCTCGAGAGAGTATGAAGGGACAGGGCTTGGATTATCCATTTGCAGATCACTCGTTATTCTAATGGAAGGTGAGATTGGAGTAGAGAGTCAGGAGGGTGAAGGATCAACATTCTGGTTCGAACTTGCACTTGGCAAAAAACACGTTAATCAGGCCGTGAATGAGTCTACTACTCCCACTCCAGAGTATCAGAGGGAGGCTATGCATGATGAAACTGCTTCTGTATCCGTATTACTAGCCGATGATAATGTCATCAACCGGCAGCTTGTTATGCTGCAGCTCAAAAAGCTGGGAATAACCCAAGTGGATTCTGTAGTGAATGGGGAAGAGGCCGTTGCAGCTTTTCACAGCAAAAAATACAGTTTGATTCTCATGGATTATATGATGCCATTAATGGACGGTTTGGAAGCAACACGCCAAATCCGCTCCTTAGAAATGGATGAAATGCGCCATACCACACCAATCATTGCAATGACAGGTAATGTTATGCAGGGAGAGAAAGACAAGTGTATGGAAGCCGGGATGAACGACTTTATTGGCAAACCCTTCACACTGGAAGTACTGAGTAAGATGATCCAGAAGTGGCAGCAATCCTCCGAAGCGACAGAGGTACTGAATATGAGCATCGTGCATGAGATTGCGGAATTAAACACCGATGGTGATCGCACACTCCTTGGCATGTTGTTGGACATGTATCGTACCGAAACACCTGGCAAAATTGAGGTGCTGCGCAGAAATATTGTGTCTGGCGACCATGTTGCTGCTACTGAAATAGCCCATGATCTGAAATCAGGGAGTCTGAGTCTGGGGATTCGTTATTTATCAACTTTGTTTGCCCAGATAGAGCAGTTCGCGAAGGAAGGTCAATCACGGAAAGCAGAACCTTTGCTGGATGCTTTGTTACCTGCCTACCAAGCCGCCTGTGCGTCACTGCAACGAGTAAGTAAAGATTGATGATATCTCAATAAGGAAAGAGGGTAGGACCCGTTCATGATATTCTACGTACTTGCAGTAATGGTACTGATCCTTCTTGCTCTTTTGTGGACAGGTGGACTTTATTTTTTCAAAACCGCCATTCGTCGTACGCCAAAAACGTTTTTGGTGGATAATCCGAATCTGATGCCTGAGCCGGACAATGAAATCATCAGCAGTGCTTCTGACCTGAAGTGGCTGGATGCTCAGCCTACAGAAGAGGTAATTCTTCAATCGTATGATGGATTACAACTGCATGGTACATGGCTTAGTTCCAATAAGGGGTCAGATCAGACCGTGATTCTGGCACATGGTTATTCGGGGAAAGGCAGAGAAATGGCTGGTTTTGCCCGATTTTATGCGGAAAAGCATGGGTATAACGTGTTAATGCCGGATGATCGGGGTCATGGCCGGAGCGAAGGTGACATCATCGGTTTTGGCTGGTTAGATCGTAAGGATTATGTACAGTGGAGCAACTGGGTGCTTGAAAAAGTGGGTACAAAAGGGGAAATCATATTGCACGGCATATCCATGGGAGGAGCAACCGTACTGATGACAGGTGGTGAAGCCCTGCCGACTCAGGTTAAAGCGATTGTGTCTGATTGTGCATATACATCTGTGGAAGAAGAACTGACGTTCCAGTTAAAGCAACTATACAAGTTGCCTGCATTTCCGTTCATACCTGTCACAAGTTTGATCTCCCGGTGGAAAGCAGGGTATTCCTTCAAAGAGGCTTCTGCTCTCAAGCAACTTGCCAAAGTTAACGTTCCCGTGCTGTTCATTCATGGGGAGGCGGATACGTTTGTACCAACGGAAATGGTGTACAGGCTGTACGAAGCTTGCCCAACCAAAAAGGAATTGCTGACTGTCCCCCGTGCGGGTCATGGCACAGCGTTTCAAGTTGATCGCACCGGATATGAGGCTGCACTGGAATCCTTTATGAAGAACCATCTGTCGCATCCAGTATCTGTAATCCATTGATTTCTTATATTGTATTATGGGTATTCATGGATAGGACAGATGTGGAAGGAGGCGGAAGATGGCACGCACGCAAAGGAAATGTTCTTACTGCCATGAAGGAATGGCAGAAGATGAGTTTAAGTGCAAATCTTGCGGTAATCTGGTTGCCACAAAAACGGCAATGCCTGAACAACCTTATATGACTGAATATGAAGAATCGGTATTGGATCGTTATTCCATCGTTTTGCTTGTACTGATTACACTTTTTCTCGCTCCGGTGGCTATTTCCATAGGTGGAGTCATGTTGTTTAACGACAGTTCATACAAGAGAGATACGGGTAAATTACTTGTAACGGCTGGATTGGTCATCATGGTCATTTTTTCAATCCTTTTATTCGCTGGTACTGGGACATTGACGTTTAATTTCTAAACTATGGGGGTGTCTTAATGGGAAATGAACAATTTGAGGCTGCACGAAAAGCAGAGGCAGGTTATCATTCCAACTTCTATGAGAATAATGAATTATTCGCCTCTGGCACTTGGATGTCCAGGCCAATGCCTATGGTGATGGATATGCTGGAACGTATCCTCGCTCACAAGGAGGAACTGCGTGTCCTTGATCTGGGATGCGGAGTAGGAAGGCATACGATACCCATTGCACAGCGTCTTGCACAGACGAACAGTGAAGTCATCGGTGTGGATTTGCTGGACGAGGCTATAGATGGACTTCGCAAGTATGCGAAAGAATATAATGTAGATCATCTCGTGCAAGCTGTAAAAGCAGACGTTGAGCATTATGCCATCGAGAAGGATCGTTTTGACTTTATAGCTGCTTGTTCTTGTCTGGAACATGTATCGAATAAACAAGCATTCAAGGAAGCGCTAGAGCGGTTACAAGCAGGAACTCGAACAGGCGGCATTCATTGTATTACGATGAGTACCAATGTGGAGGAGAAAGAAATGAACTCAGGCCGTGAGATTGAGCCGTTAATTGAGCTGAACCTGCCAACAGCCGAGGCTATTGCTATACTCGAGGAGGCTTATAAAGGCTGGAATATTCTGCTTCAAGAACATGTCACACAGACGATTGAAGAGGATAAGTATGATGAACCGACACAATTTCGTTGTGAACTGCTACGTTTCGCTGTGCAAAAGCAATAAATTCCCTGCCGGGACCTGATTAAAGCCCCGGCACTCTTATTGTTCAGTTGGGAGGGAGAAGTTAGGGATGAATACATACGTAATTGGGATGGATGGAGGAGGGAGCCACACCCGTGTGGCTGTCGCCGATCAGAACGGAAGGTTGTTATCCTATGTGCAAAAGGGAGGTTGCAATCGTTATCACGATATCCATGCCGAGCAACATGTGTTGGAAGGTATCGCTGAGGCCATAACACAGGCTGGACTCAAGCCAGATCAGATCGGCTCTATTCAGGCAGGGATGGCAGGTCTGAATAAGCCTGAAGATACGCTTTGGGCCGAAGCCTTAATTGCCCGAACCGGGATTACCGGCAGAATCAGTGCAGTAAACGATACACATATCGCCCATACAGCGGCCTTCAACGGTGAACCAGGTATTGTCGCTATTGGAGGAACAGGATCTCTGATCCTTGGCAGAACCGAACAGGGAGCTTGGCTTCGCAATGATCAGTTCGGTCATTATGCGCCGACAGCAGCACGTTTTCTGGCTTACGACACGGTTCATTCCATACTGGCTGGACGTTATGAGTTGCAGGATCAAGAATGGGTTGAGCAGGTTTTAACGTATTGGCAGGTAAGCTCTGTTTCGGAGCTAGCAGCACTGGGAGTGTCTGGTTTTGCTGATAATCAGCAGGCTATTAATCGGAGATTTGGCCAAATGGCACCTCTGGTGACCGAAGCTGCAGTCCGGAATATTCCCCTCGCGGTTAGGGTGTGTGACTCTGCTGCCGATACAGCTGTTGTCGGCATCCTCATGCTGGCATCCTGTTTCGATCAGCCAACAGTGTCCATGGCGATGACTGGAAGCTGTCTGAGTTCACCATATATGGTCAGGGCCGTTCAGAAAGGACTTGATGCTGCTTACAGGCCTGATGGGAAAAGAATTCAGTACATAACCAGTAACTTGTTGGCAGTTGGAGGCGCACTGTTGGATGCTTATCATTTGGCGCAGATTAACGTTTCTGATAACATCTCGACTGTGCTTCAATCGGAACTGAATCGTTATACGACTTGAACTTTGCGAGGCTAACGACTACAATACGGTAACGGAAACAAGCAAGGTATAGGAGGAATAAGGGTGTTAATTAATTTGAAATCACGCATAGAAGAGCCGGTAGTACAGGAGCTGTTATCTTACTCGGTCTTTCCTGATCCGGATCATCTGAAACGTGCGTTGAAACAATATGTAGAGAATGACGAACTGTATCTGGCAGGATACGAAGCAGAGGAGCAATTGATCGGTCTGATCGGTTATGAGCATACAGGCTCCAGCGAGATTACCATCCACCATATTGCCGTTCTGCCGGAGAACCGCCTCAAAAATTATGGTCGCGGCATGATTTCACAGCTGCTGGAGAAATATAATCCTGACACTTTGATTGCAGAGACGGATCTGGAGGCCCTGGAGTTTTACCGGAATACGGGATTCATCGTATATAGTCTGGGCGAGCTTTATCCAGGTGTGGAGCGGTTCCGTTGTGTACTTGAAAAAGAGGAAGATACAGACGAAGAATAACGCAGAAGTGTTCTACTACTTTATAAAATAAATAGAGCATACGCATTACAGGATGTTGGATTTGGCAATTAGCTGAGTCGGACGTCCTGTTTTTTTATTGTTCTCATCAAAAAAAGCAGGAGTAAAGTATTGCTTTTTAATATAGTTTCATTATAGAATAGTTTCACAGGAGAATAGTTCGTTAAGTGAACTATATTGCGAAAGGAGAATGATGAATGAACATACCGGATGCTGGAAGTTTGGTTAATCGCTATTTGGATGCTTCTTTCCTGGTAACCAAACGGTTTGATACCCAGATACGTGAACGTGTAGGGCAGATTTTGACGATGGATCAGTTCTGTTCCCTTCGACTTATTAATGAGAAGCAGACTTGTACGCCCTCTGATCTGGCAGAACTATTATGCATAGGCAAGAGCAGTATTACTGCTCTGGTCAACAAACTGGTGGATCGTGATCTGGTCGATCGTGCAGGGGATGAACGTGACCGCAGGGTCGTATATTTAACTCTGACGGACAACGGGCGACAGGTATACAGGGAGACAGAACAGGAAATACAGCAGATTCTGGAGCCGTATCTGGTTCATTTTACACCGGAAGAGGTTCGGATTTTCATTGAATCTTTTGAGAAGCTGGCAGCTTTGCTAACGCATGAAGGAGGACAGGAGAACGAATGAGAGCGATACTGAAAGCAAGATGGTGGTTAATGGGGCTATGGGTTGTTGTAGCTGCCGTATTGATGTTTACCGCCCCTAACATGAGTGAATTAATCCGGGAGAAGGGACAGTTTTCGGTTCCTGAAGGGTATTCTTCCACCCAGGCTGCAAAGATTTTGAATGAAGCTGCGGCACAAAAAGGGGAACAGCAGGGCAGCCAAATTGCTCTTGTATTTTATAATCCCGATGGTCTGGGTACCACGGGGAAACAAGAGGCAGAGAAGGCTGTTAAACAATTGGAGGCCGACAAAGAGAAGCTGGGCATTCTGTCCATTCTGGAACCTTTCTCTCAGCCTGAATTGTCCGAGAAGATGATCTCGGCTGATGGCAAAACGATATTAACGTCGCTATCTATTGATCAGGGAGATCGTACAGTCAAGGAAATGCGGGAAGACCTGAATGAAGCATTGAAGTCCGTCAATGTTGAGCACTACATAACCGGTAAAGGTCTGATTGACGAGGATACCATTGAAAGTTCCCAAGAGGGGCTCAAGAAGTCGGAATATATTACCGTTGTCTTTATTTTACTCATTCTGTTCCTGGTGTTCCGTTCGTTTGTAGCTCCGTTTGTACCGCTACTGACGGTGGGGATCAGTTACATTGTATCGCAACAGATTGTTGCATTCCTCGTGGATGGAGTCGACTTCCCGATATCAACGTTTACACAGATCTTTATGGTCGCCGTTATGTTTGGGATTGGTACGGATTATTGCATCCTGTTAATCAGTCGGTTCAAGGAAGAACTGGCTCATCATGAAAATACGTGGGACGCCATCATTGCTACCTATCGTACTGCGGGTAAAACGGTACTCTTCTCAGCACTGGCCGTGCTGGTTGGATTCATTGCGATCGGCTTTGCCCAGTTTATGTTGTATCGTTCTGCAGTTGCCGTAGCTGTGGGTATTGCCGTAATGATGCTCGCCTTGGTGACGATCGTTCCCTTCTTCATGGCGGTATTGGGCAAGAAGTTATTCTGGCCGTCGAAGGGTTCGCTTGAACATGCGGAGAGCAAGATCTATGGTGTAGCTGGCCGCTTCTCACTGAAACGTCCATGGGCTGCGCTGCTCATCGTTGCAGCTGTCTGTGTGCCTTTATTGGCAACCTACGATGGCAAACTGTCGTTCAACAGTCTCGATGAGATTGGTGAGAAATATGATTCCGTAAAAGCATTCAACATTATCTCCGACAGCTTCGGTCCGGGTGAATCCCTGCCAGGTCAGATCGTCATCCAGAACGATGAAGCGATGGATAATGCGAAGTATATGGCCGTAGCCGAGAAAATTAGTCGGGAAGTAGAGAAAGTGGCCGGCGTCTCTGGTGTCCGCAGTATGACACGACCTACGGGTGATGAGATCAAAGATTTTGAAGTTACACAGCAAGTGGGAACATTATCGGATGGACTGGGTGAAGGCAAGACGGGTCTGGATAAAATCCGTGATGGTCTGAGTGAAGCCAGCAGTCAGCTAAGTAAAAATGAACCCCAATTAAAAGAAGCTGCTGATGGGGCAGGAAAACTTACCCAAGGCACCTCGCAGTTGCAATCGGGTATCACGCAACTCAGTGAGGGACTTGGGCAGATTGAAAAAGGTATTCGAGATGGTTCCGCAGGTGCGGGGGAATTAAAAGCCGGGCTTCAGCAAGCCAAAACGAGTGCAGATCAACTTGCGCAGGCGAATAATCAGTTACTTGAAGCTTATCGTCAGGCGGGAGCTGGTGTCGCTGCACTGGGGGAAGGAACTCGTGAACTGGAGCAACAACTAAGTGGGGTCTCAACAGCTTTGACCAGTCTCTCCGAATCCTTCACAGCACTTGAAGAGCGATATCCTGAATTACAGCAAGATGCTGATTACCAGCGTATCAAAGGTACGATTGGTGAAACAGGTTCTGGTACAGCGCAGCTCGCTCAAGGTTTGGGTCAGATTCAGACCAAGCTGGGAGAAGCCGCTGCTGGAATTAATCAGGCCAATGAAGGTTTTGCCTCCGCAGCAGCCGGACAGAAGGCTCTTGCTGATGGTCTGGGCCAAATTGTAACGGGAATCAGTCAGTTGCAATCCGGTCTTAAACAGGCTGCTGATGGTCAGGGGAAAGTCATTAGTGAGATTCCTTCCATTCAGGATGGACTTGGCCAGCTTCAGGGTGGTCAGGAGAAAATTCAGCAAGGCTTCTCGGATCTGAGTGGTCAGCTGACACAACTGACAGATGGACTGAACCAAAGTGTCGATGGCATCAAACAGGTATCCGGGGGACTGGATTCAGCACAGGACTATCTGACACAATTGCAAAATTCACCAGATTCCGATCTGGCAGGCTGGTACGTTCCGGAAGAAGCACTGAGCAACAAAGACTTCAAACAGGTATTTGATACGTATCTGTCCAAAGATCGAAAAACGATGACAATTGACGTTATTTTCGCCGAGAATCCATACGGCACAGAAGCCATTGATCGTGTTCCTGATATTGAAGCAGCTGTACATCGCGCAGTACAAGGCAGTACGCTTGAAAAAGCAGACATCGCCATAGGCGGAGTTACCAGTACGTTTGCAGATCTGCAAGAGATCTCAAACAACGACTATACACGTACTGTAATGCTGATGCTGGCGGGCACATTCATTATTCTGGTCGTGCTGCTTCGCTCGGTCATTATGCCATTGTATCTGATCGTTTCCTTATTACTGGCTTATTTTACATCGATGGCGTTAACCGAAGTGGTGTTTGTTAATATTCTCGGATTCGCAGGCATCAGCTGGGTTACTCCGTTCTTCGGATTTGTTATGCTGATTGCACTCGGTGTGGATTATAGCATCTTCCTGATGGACCGTTTCAATGAGAACAAAGGCATGAAAGTACAGGATGCCATGTTGTACGCGATGAAAAACATGGGAACCGTTATTCTATCTGCAGCGGTCATTCTGAGCGGAACTTTTGCTGCGATGTATCCATCCGGTGTTCTCTCGATGATGCAGATTGCTACAGTCGTTCTGAGCGGGCTGATCTTGTACTCTCTGCTGTTCCTGCCATTCTTCGTTCCAGTGATGGTGAAGATGTTTGGCCGGGCGAACTGGTGGCCATTCCCTAACAAGGAACAGGCGGATTCCGTTGAGTCGGATCGGACCATAGGCATGTAATATAATGCATTGCAATGAATGGATTAGGCTCTGCCGTGTTATGCGGCAGGGCTTTTTCTTTTTTACCTCTACAGAAGAACAAGGGTCTTGTACAGCAAAAGAAAGGTGCTTGCCTAAGGACACCATCCCGCGCCTTGTCTTGCCTCTCATCATAAGATATAGAGCAGTTCATTATTGTTCAGGAATTCACAGCAGAGAGGGGCGACGGGATGGTATATCGATATGTGGCTATGGGAGATTCATTAACGGTCGGTACAGGAGCGTTGCTGGGCACCGGCTTTGTTCCTTTATATCGGCGAATGGCAGAAATGAATGTTCGTACATTTGTATCCATGGAAAATATGGGCGTAAATGGACTGACGTCTGGGGGGATGTTGCAGATGATTTCTTCGCATCCCCGCGTACGGCAATCGCTGAGTGAAGCGGATATCATTACATTATCCATTGGCGGGAATGATCTGATTCGTACCTTTAAATCAAGTGGCGGCATACCCAATGCCAGTAAAATGACACAGGTGCTTGGAGAAACCCGCAGTAATGTATCCCAGATCATGAGGCACATTCGGCAGTTAAAGGGCAATAGTGAGTATATGGTCCGATCTATCGGATTGTACAACCCGTATCCACAAGCGACGGAAGCAGCCTACTGGGTGCGGCAATATAATTCATTTTTGAATGGAGCGGGATCGGGCAACTATGCGTGTGCTCAGGTTTATGACAAGTTCGAAGGTCGTGAGCGTGAGCTGTTGTTCTGGGACAGAGTGCATCCCAATGCGAGAGGCTATCGTGTTATTGCAGAGCAGCTTAATCGAACCGGATATTATCCGTTCTCTTGATCACATTGGAACAGAACTAGACCGAGCGATGGACTTCCTTTAAGATAAATAAAAGACCGTTCCATTTTGAGAGATAAAGGGGTTAATTTTTGGTGCAAAATATCGAATCCGGTTCCCTCCATCATTCAGAGCAGCAACGTATATCCGAAGTGTTGGCCTCCTATGGTTTCACATCGGACTGGATAGGTGAGCGTGGAAAAGGTGGGATGAATAACTCTACCTACATGCTCCATATAGACGGGACGAGTTACGTAATGAGACAATATGAAACACATAATGATCCGATGAAAATCACCTTTGAACACGAGGTGTTGGAAGCCCTCCAACGTTCGAACTTTAAGCTTGATACACCTTCGCCTGTAAGGCGGTTATCTGGCGAGGGGGATACCTTTCTTCCTGTAAAAGATCCCCTCACAGGTCATACCAAAATTGCGACGCTGTTTCATTATCGGGAAGGTGTCAATCCCATCTGGCATAAGCCAGACCAATTATATGGACTCGGTAAAGCGGCGGGGGCCCTGTCTTCTGTTATGGCAACGCTGGATATACCACTTGAACCTGTGTATCCACCGTACTATCGAATTCAGGACGCATATCCGCTCTGTTCACCAGAACGATTATTACAACTATGCGCATCGCCGCCAGAGTCATTGGTCGCATGTGCGCATGAGCTGAAGCAACTGAGGGATACGCTGCCAGATCTGTTTGAAGCCCTATGGGGAATGGAACAGTTGCCGCATCAATTGGTCCATGGGGACGTGAATGCCTCGAATGTTTTGTCAGATCAGCAGGATGGTGAAATCTGTGCCATTTTGGATTTTGAATTTGCGACATGGGATTTGCGGGTCATGGAGCTGGCTGTTCCGATGTCTGATCTTCTTACCATGGACAAGAGTGAAGATTGGATGTGGCAGGCACAAGAGGGACTGATCAGGGGATTTCGGGAACAGGTCAGCCTTGAACCGGAAGAGTTGTTAGCCATTCCTCGATTAATTCTGCTGCGCAGTCTGGATGTGGTCATGCATTTCATCAGTCGGATGTTCGAGGGCACAGATGAGCCGGAAGTGGCTGTGGATCAGATTAGGAAGCTCAAACAGCGGATGGACTGGATGCGTCTGAATGAAGAACGCCTGCGTGAGATTTTGGTATATTAATATCATTGTTATGAAAAAAGTGCACTGTTTCTGCTCATACGAGGGCAGAGATCAGTGCACTTTTATTAGTTAGAAGAGTGATATCTGAAGATTACATCGGATAACGGATGACACTACAATCCACGTTTGCGGAACCAACTGCGGACAGCCCAGCGGCGCTCCTGACGTTTCTTGTATTTGGGCAACGAACGATATACGTTCAACGATTGCTCGTAAGCCTGCTTCGCATCTGCATTACGTCCAAGGGAACGATGGACCGAGCCGAGCAGATAATACGCTTCACTGGAAGAGGAATGAATCTCCTGGAATTGATGTACATAATCCAGCGCTTTATCCTCATGTGTATCTTTGAAGGCACCGGCAAGGGTTAAGTACGGGCGTCCGTACTTGACTCTGGGGTTGATCTCAAGGGCTTTTAAAATGTGACGTTCTCCCGTTTCGATGTTGCCCAGGTGAAGCTCAGTGGTTCCCAGTGCCTCCCAATACTCGGCGGATTGTTCGTATGGGCGCTCCAGTTCAAGCAATAAGGCATGTGCCTCAGTGTAACGTTTGCGCTCAATTAACAGGCGAGCCAGTTCCAGCTTGGAAGACACTTCATTGGGACTCATGGCAAGCTGTTGGCGAAGCCGGGAGATGTTACGCATACGCTTGAGAGGTCTGGTGAAGCTTGGGAACACCCCAACGTATCGACGATCCAGAAAATACAGGATAACGAGCAAAATGAGGATGGCAATGAACGGATTACCTACAATCCGCCATAGAAGGCCAAAGATGAGAAATTTAATAAGCACAGGTTCAACTCCAATTATGATGTAATCGCATTACGTACACTTAAAATATATTTCGATTGGTCCAACGGATTAACTCCTCTGCGTTTGCGAGCAGGGTTCACATCCGCAGGACAATCCTGGTATCCGGCAAATGAAGTGGTAAGCACTCCGCGGCCGCCAGTCTCGGAACGCAGCTTCACCGGATAATCCATTGACGTTGCAAGAGGCATAAGTCCTTCAATAATACAGCGTCCACTACCGATGACAGGGGCTTCGAAGGTTGCCCGCATATGTACCAGATCGCTAAGGGCCTTACCGCCATATTCCTCCTGGACCGTTAGTCGGAACTGAAGAAGGGGTTCCAGCAACGTGGTACCTGTTCTAGCCAATCCATCCATGATTCCCATAGGCGTGGCTACGACAAAATCCAGCGGATGGGTATGCCAGACATGATGTTCTCCCTCCACCAGCGTGATACGCAGGTCAGTTACTTCCCAACCGAGCATACCTTGAGACAAGGCTTCGGGAATCCGCCGTTCAACTTCATTCTGATAACGTAACAGCAGATCATCGGTCCTTACGGTTGAGGCATAGATCAGACCGCTACCGCGTGGCAAAGGTTCAATCCTGAAGCGCAGGATGGCCCAGCAGGGCTTGGGCATCGTATAAGCGATGTAACCTTCCCCGGCTGCACGAGGCGTTTCCTTATAGATAACGGATGGTGGATCGAACACAACATCCAAACCGAAACGGCTCCGTAACAGGCTGGATAAAATCTCAAGCTGAATGGTTCCCATGACCTTGAGATGCAGCTCTCGTTCCTCCGGCAACCATTGCAGGTCAAGTAAGGGGTCTTCATCCGTCAACTCTTGCAATGCTGCGACAAGATCGGGATACAGCGCCGGGTTCTTGCCATGCACTTGTACGGTCAACAAAGGCATAGCCATCTGTGGCAAAGGAGGCACACCCTCGGGACTGCCAATAATGTCCCCTACATGTGTATCACTCAGTCCGAACAGTGCCGCAATCTGCCCTGCGTGAACGCTACCTGTATCGGCCCATTTCCGTCCATCCATACGGCGAATCTGCGTCACTTTCTCTTCAAGTTCCCGCGTCGAATTATGAATGGTATCCCGGTTGTGGAGACTGCCGCCATACATGCGAACGTAGGCCGTGCGTCCCATCGTGCGGTCACGTTCAATCTTGAACACAACACCCGATACGGGGGAATCCACAGGTTGTGCAGGTGGAGGCAGAAATGCAAGGACCGTGTCCAGCAATGCCGTGACACCGATTCCTTTGCCGGAGGCACCATAACACACAGGGAACATCTCACCCTGATGCACATACCGCAAGAAGGCTTCATTCAGATCCCTTTGGGATAATGGAGTCTCATGAATGTAGGCTTCCATGACTTCTGGGTCCAGTTCAGCGAGTATCTCGACCAGACCTGGGATGGATGGTGTGAGATCTGACAGCGTATCCTGATTATCATTCCATAGGGAGTTGATGCCATGAAATGTATCTTCTTGGAATTGATACGTTTGGATTTCGCATGCGAAAGGGGACAGGGTGGAACGAATCTGTTCCATGACTGCTGGGGCAGATGCGCCAATCCGATCCATTTTATTAATATAAATGATGGTTGGGATGCGGAGTGAACGAAGGGCATGCCAGATGGCCTCACTCTGGGCTTGAATTCCTTCTACTGCTGACAGAATGAGTATAGCGCCGTCCATCACCCGAAGTGCTCGCTCGACTTCCGAGCTGAAATCAATATGTCCAGGTGTATCAATGAGGTCAATGATGGTGTTCTTCCAGATCAGAGAGGTCATGGCTGCCTGAACGGATATGCCACGTTCCTTTTCAATGTCCAGTGAGTCTGTGGCGGTTGTTCCTTCATCTACACGTCCCGGACTGCGGACGACACCACTCTCATATAACATATGCTCAGTGGTGGTTGTTTTCCCCGCATCCACATGGGCGAAGATGCCAATATTCCTGCGATTCAATTCGTTTAACATGGACTGCCAAGCTCCTCTGACAACGGAATGCAATATTTCCGACAAGTAATAATCCAGATTATCATACCACATCTACCATATGGAAGAATATGTGGATATATATGATTAAAGCGGGAGAACTACGTCCAGGCCGGTTTTAGTTTAACGTGAGCTGTTCATGGCTCTGCGGTAAGCTGCGGGAGTTGTACCAGTCAATTTTTTGAATTGACGATAAAAGTGAGGCAGACTGTCGAACCCGCAAGCATCAGCAACGGCTGCCATCGTCTCATCGCCCTGCACCAGATGTTCTTTCGCCATAATAACTCTTCGGGCTAATGCGTAATCCGTTAGAGTCATGCCCGTGTATCGTTTGAAGGCACGACTGAAGTGGGCTGGTGATACCGCAGCATACTGAGCCAGTTCATTCAGGGATAGGCCATTTCGAAGGTTATCGTCAATATGAGAGATCGTAGAAGAGAGCCATGAGGGTCCCGCAGCGGATTTCCCCGGGTTCGCAGGTCCCGCAGCTTCCAGACGTTCCAGAAAAATGAGCAACAGTTGTAGCCTCAACAGGGCCGCATGTGCGCTTAGATGATGACCGAGCTGAAGTTCGGTCTGTATATCATCAATAAGGGCTGCTACCTGTGATTGCTCTTGTGTACTCAGATGTCTCTTATACACTCGTTGTCTGCGACAACGTTCAAACAGGCTTAACATAGAAGAAGCAGCGCCTCCAGCGGTCGAGGCCAGCAATCCCGGGCTGAAGAACAATGCGGAAGATGTGACAGGATTGCCTGCATCCGGCAAGGCTCGATGAACTGTGCTGCCCGGAATAATGAACAGATCTCCTTCCTGCATACTTTCAAGTCCTGTATCAATAAAGATGCTTCCCTGACCCCGATATACATAGATAATTTCATGCCAGTCATGAAGATGATCCGGCAATTCATTCTGGGGAGATTTGGTGTCGCTGTACACCAGGCGGAACGGGATACCGGATTCTGCCTGAATAGTTGTACGAACAGGTGAACGTTCCATAAAGACTCCTTTCCAGACGATCGTCTTCAACGAGATGTTATACCTGGTCATGAGAGAGTATATTTACCGCAATATAAGCAATTTAATTTCCTTTTATTGATGATACAATGAATTTAAAGCGTTTACAATAAAAGGGTGCAGAGCCTTCGAACTGCATTCCGACAGTACAAATAATCGATGAGGTGAGTGTCCATGTCGGCAAGCACGAAACGGCCAGGGTTGAAGCTGAATTTACTGGGGAGCGACGGTCAGCGCAAGTGCAAGGAGATTATGGAGCGCCCCGTGAAGATTTTGCAGATCGGAGAAGGTAATTTCTTGCGGGGATTTGCAGACTGGATGCTTCATGAGAGTGCCAGACAAGGCAAATTCCATGGAAGTGTAGCTGTTACCCAACCACGACCGGGAGGCAAGGCCAAGCTGGAACAGATTCGCGATCAGGATGGATTATATACAATGATTACGAGAGGTCTGTCTCAAGGGAAGCCGGTTGAGCGGACAGAGTTGATCTCCATTTTCTCACAGTGTATCAATCCGTATGAGGAATGGGATGCCTTTCTGAACTTGGCGGAACTGCCTTCACTTGAGTTCGTTATTTCCAATACAACTGAATCAGGATTGAAATATTCGTATGCCGACTATATCGAGGGTGAACCGGTTCAATCCTTTCCGGGGAAATTAACGGTGTTTCTGCATCGGCGATATTTGAAATTTGATGGTGACCCATCCAGAGGTTTGATTCATCTGCCATGTGAGCTGCTTGAAGGCAATGGGAATGTGCTGCGCAGTTGTGTCCTCCAGCATAGTGAGGATTATGGGTATTCAGATGGTTTTCGTTCATGGATCGAGAATCATAATCATTTCCTGAACAATCTGGTAGATCGAATTGTGACAGGTGCGCCGACCCGGGAGGAAGCTGATTCCTTGACGAATCGCTGGGGGTATGAGGATCAGTTGATTAATACGGCAGAGCCATATCATTTCTGGGCTATTCAGGGTGATGAATCATTGGACAAAAAACTTCCTCTTAAGCAGGCAGGTCTCAATGTACATTGGGTGAAAGATCTGAAGCCTTTCCAGATACGCAAGGTTCGTATTTTGAATGGGGCACATACCTTAATGTCATCCCTCGGCATTCTGCAAGGCAAGCAGCATGTGAGAGAAACGATGGAAGATCCGCATTTTGGCTCATGGATCAGGGAAGCTGTGCATCAGGAGATCGTTCCTGCCCTGGATATGCCCGATCATCAGCTGGACCAATATGCGGAAGAAGTCTTCGAACGCTTCCTTAACCCGTACATTGATCACAAATTGCAAGATATTGCATTGAATACGATCGGAAAATTCAAGGTTCGTGTGCTGCCTACACTGTTGTCTTACGAGCAAAATCAGGGAAGTTGGCCAGTACGTTTAATTGAAGGATTTGCTGGATTATTATGTCTCTATCGTCCTGTGAATACGCCAGAGGGTTACAAGGCACAACGACTGAATGGGGATGACATTCTGCTGCGGGATGACCCCGATGTGCTGGATGCTTTGGCCGCACACTGGGACGGTTATGACACGCTCAACAGGGATCAGAAGCAACTGGACAACCGGGTAGCGGCTGTGTTGTCGGATACTCTGATCTGGGGCGAAAATCTGGATGCAAGAGAAGGGCTGCGTGCAGCACTTGTTCGTGAAATCGGTTTGTTGGAAGGTGAAGCGAAATGAACACAACAAGTACAATCAATGATTGGATTGCCATTCAACCACAGGATGACGTCATTATAGCGCTTCGTGATTATGCCAAAGGAGAACAGATTACACTGCCAGACGGAGTTTCTTTTAATTTGCTGGATGACGTGCCCAAAGGGCATAAGATTGCTGTTCATACGCTGGCACCGGGTGATGATGTGATGAAGTATGGTTTCTCCATCGGGATTGCGAAAGAGCAGATTAGGCAGGGAAGCTGGATTCATAGTCACAACCTGAAGACGGGTCTGCACGGATTACTTGAATATGAGTACCAACCGGGAGTCCAGATTCAGACGGACATGCCTCCGGAACATCTGCGCTCATTCGATGGATATCTGCGTCCCAATGGTGAAGCAGGTATCCGTAATGAAATCTGGATTGTGAACACGGTTGGATGTATCAATAAAGTGTGTGAAGCTTTGGCACGTATGGGTCAGTCCCAGTTTGGAAGCCGGGTAGATGGTGTATTTCACTTTCCACATCCATTCGGGTGCTCACAGCTTGGCGATGATCTGAAGTATACACAACAGTTGCTGGCCTCTTTGGTGGAGCATCCGAATGCTGGAGGTGTGCTGGTCATCGGGCTGGGCTGTGAGAACAATCAGGTCGATGAATTCCGTGAGTGTATCTCTCCGGAATACCGAGGCAAAGTACGGTTTCTCAAAGCGCAGGAAACGGATGACGAGCTTGAGGAAGGACTTCGACTGATGGAAGAACTTGTGGAGATCGCCGAACATGAACAACGGCAGCCGCTTCCGCTCAGTAAACTCAAGATTGGTTTGAAGTGTGGTGGTTCGGATGGTTTATCCGGCATTACAGCCAATCCGCTGGTCGGTGCGGTTGCTGATATGTTGGTTGCTGCCGGGGGGACGGCTATTCTGACGGAAGTTCCAGAGATGTTTGGTGCGGAGACGATCTTGATGAATCGTGCTGCCAATGAGCAGGTATTTCACGATTTGGTGGACCTCGTGAACGGCTTCAAGCAATATTTTGTGAACCATGGCCAGAATATCTATGAGAATCCTTCACCTGGTAATAAGGCAGGTGGCATTACCACACTCGAGGAAAAGTCACTTGGATGTACACAAAAGGGAGGGCGTTCTTCAGTCGTTGACGTTCTGCGCTATGGCAAACGTGTAACTCAAACCGGTCTGAACATTGTAGAAGCACCGGGTAATGATCTGGTGTCTGTCACGGCACTGTCTGCAGCAGGTGCACATATCGTGCTCTTCACAACAGGACGGGGCACTCCATTCGGAGGCCCGGTACCTACCGTCAAGATTGCGACTCAATCCGATCTTGCGAATCGAAAAAAACACTGGATCGACTTCAACGCAGGCCAACTGTTGGAGGGGCAGACGATGGATGAGGTCAAAGTACAGCTGTTCAGCCAACTGATTGACATTGCTTCAGGGCGGTCTCAAACACTCAGTGAGCAGCATGGATTCCGAGAGATTGCCATATTCAAGGATGGCGTGATTCTCTAAATC
Source organism: Paenibacillus sp. FSL R5-0519 (assembly GCF_037974275.1). Taxonomy (NCBI): domain Bacteria; kingdom Bacillati; phylum Bacillota; class Bacilli; order Caryophanales; family Paenibacillaceae; genus Paenibacillus; species Paenibacillus sp. FSL R5-0519. The sequence continues at coordinate 4,237,346 of NZ_CP150234.1, read as the reverse complement.
CATTCTGGATCGAGGGGATTATCGTCTGAGATGCATATAAGGTAAACCACACAGCCAATTCCGGTTGAAATTACTACGACAACCGGGATTGGCTTCATTTAGATTCCACGGATGCCCATTGCTTTGGTAATGCTTGATAATGCGGCGGAAGATGCGTGTTGCTGCAGTTGTGTAACCAGCAGTTCACGTGCTTCTTCTACGCTGCCTTCAAATGGTGTAATGCCATGACGTTGCATCCAGTGATCTGCGGTCTCATATGCGGAGCTGTTCCATGCGACTTTGCCTTCAGCAAGCCCCTCTTTTTCTTTGGTTCCACTGATCACAATGGCAGCACAGCCCTGAAGGTCCAGTAGCCCGCGATCAAATGCTTTTTTATCCTCTTTTGCCCCGAAACCGGCTTGTGATCGCAAGGCACGTCCATCGATACCTTCCTGATCTGCAATTAACGTATGGAGTTTGAACGCTTCACGGGAGAGCACCCCTGCTTCATATTGCTCCTGGGTGGTTCTGGAGTCGGAAAGCAGTCGGTGGACCCAAGGGAAGTATTCACGCGAGACAAGAAGCGCTTTCTTTTTGACGAATTTTCCATATGCAGCAATGCCTTCTTCAGCCAGGCGTGAACGCCATAACCAGGGATCGCGTTCATCATCCTTGTGCCAATGTTCTTTGGGAGTTAGCGACGATAGAGAAGGGTATTCGGCGAATAGTGGTGCCAAAGGCAGCAAGCCTATAGACTGGATACGTTGTACTGCTTCTTCGTATGTTATAACGGGTTCATATGTCATGATATCAGCAGGCTCCTTTGAAAAGTATGATGAAGCGATTATTGGGTTGAAGCAATATATCTTCGGCTCACTTCCTCGGCATGCTGACGAATCTCGCTCCGGAGTTTGAGGGGCTCGATCACTTCAGCCTCACGTCCCAATCGGTAAAAAAACCGTACGGCCCAGTCCCATTCTCCTGGTGGGCAGAGAAATGACAATTCCCAGAGATCTGGGGCAATTTCAATCATTTTTTCACCGATATGCTCGTCCTGTTCGGCTTCAACCATACCTCGATAACTCAGTTGTACTCTAACCAGAGTTGGCGGTTGTTCGGGAGGGATCGGCTTGTTGCGCTGTTGCTCTGCCTGTTCCCTTAACGCCTGTTCATCCTGTGGCTCAATCGCCTTGACATCCATTATTCGATCGATCCGGAACAGACGCTGTTCACCATGTTCGATCGAATATGCTTCACAATACCAGAAGCCGGAGGAAGCATATACCCGTGTGGGACAGATATGCAGCCATCGCATACGTGATACGGAGCGGTACAGCACACTTAACCATCCTTGTTCAGGTATACAAGCCAGCAATGGATCGAGGTGATGAAGGATGTAATTGCGATCTGGAATGTGATGATGCAGTTGTTTGAGCATGGGATCAATTCGGGCCATGATATCATCCGGAATAATGGCTTTAACTTTGTTCATCAGAGTCCAGCGTTTCTCATGAAAGGGCGTGTCAGCGTAGCGACTCAGACCCTCAAGCGCGAATATGAGCGTCGCTGCCTCTACCGGGTCCAGTTGTAATGGGGGCAATACATAACCTTCCATTAAACTAAAACCACCTCCCGGACCCGAGATTGCAATAATGGGCACATTCATCTCGGAGAGGGACTGAATATCCCGGAGGATTGTACGACGGGAAACTTCGAATTTCTCGCCTAATGAGTGTGCCGTTTCGTGACCATGCTGTAATGCCATTACGATGGCAGCAAGCCGATTTGTTCTGTTCATGTCAGCCACTCCGTTTCGATCTTTGCGCCGCCGGAAAGTGATGTCGTAGTTATACTTACTATTGTAACAACGAATAAGTGACATCATGAGTGTCACCAATATTTCAGCTGTTCATCATTTTATGATAGATCAGCAGCAGGGTTTACAAGCAAGTTCCGGCAGGCATTGTTAAAATGTATGTATCGTCCAATTCGCTTTGCAATATGATATTTCCTTCTATTAATTAAACCACTGATCATGCCAAAAACCCGTATCCGGTGTGAACGGATACGGGAAGTAGCAGCTTATAGATTACAGAAGAGGATAAAGGTATGAAATTTATACCAATATCCTTGCTGAACACAATAACAAGCACAAAAGGAATAAATATGTGACACTTTGTATCACGGGTATTTCTGCCACATGATGTGCTTCCAATGATTCGAATGAAGCGAAATTACTTATTTCATTTCGAGCAATTGCACCCCGCGGGCCTCAATCTCAACATTTCCCGACAGTTCGCGTTGGGTGAGCAGATCATGAGCCTGGGCTGTACCGAGATCATAGGATTGCGTGGTTGCGTTATGGTTCATGACAAACAGGTAAGGTTTGCCGTCTTTGGTACGTGCGCTCACTTCAACACCTTCCGGTGTCTCAAGCAAGGACTCTACATTCTTGGCTGCTGCAAGCTGTCCCAGCAAACCATCCAGGAATTGTTCATCCGGGTCGGATGCAACGTACCAGGCTTCACCTTGGCCAAAGGTATTCCGTGTCACCACAGGCATGCCTTTATAAAAGTCGTCTCCATACTCCGCGATGACTTCGGCTCCTTCACTGTGCAGCAGGTCACACAGCATGCCGCAGCCATATTCTCCTTTGAGATTGCCGTAGGCTTCTTTGAGAACAATGCGGTTCTTTTGCTCAGGCAGCAGGGCATCAATCTCCTCCACCCAGATACCGAGCAGTTTACGGAGTTCTCCCGGATATCCACCTGTGGTTACGAGATCGCTCTCATTCACAATGCCACTGAAGAAGGTCGTCAGGAACGTTCCACCTGCTTCAACATACTTCTCCAGTTTGGCGGCAAACCCTGGTTTAACCATGTAAAGGACAGGGGCAAGGACAATGTCGTATTTGCTCATATCCGTATCCACACTGATGATATCTACTTGTATGTTGCGGCGGAAAAAGGCTGCGTAATATTTATGGATCTGATCCACATAGTTCAGGGCAACTGTAGGTCCGCTTGATTTTTCAATGGCCCACCAGTTATCCCAGTCGAACACAATCGCTACTTTGGATTCAACAGACGCATCCAGCGTGGTGTCACCGAGGATCTGCAATTCCTTGCCGAGCTCAGCGACTTCGCGGAATACACGTGTATTCTCGTGTCCAGCATGTTCGATAACTGCACCATGATACTTCTCACAGGCACCGATGGAGCGGCGAAGCTGGAAGAACATGATGGTATCGGCCCCGTGCGCAACAGATTGATAACTCCACAGACGCATGACACCTGGACGTTTCAGTGAATTATACGGCTGCCAGTTCTGTTGACTTGGTGTTTGTTCCATAAGCATGAACGGTTGACCATCCTTCAATCCGCGCATAAGGTCATGAGCCATAGCCGTGAAGCTGACAGGTGTTGCGAGACCGGGATAGCTGTCCCAGGAGACGATATCCATATGTTTTGCCCATTTGAAATAGTCCAATTGCTTGAAGAAGCCCATCAGATTGGTCGTCACAACGGAGTCCGGAATGTGTTTTTTGATCGCATCGTATTCCAACAGATAACAATCCAGCATGCTGTCGGAGTTAAAGCGAGAGTAGTCCAGCGAGATTCCCTGGAATGTTGAATTGTTGTTCCCCCAATGTTCGCTCAGGTTGCTTGGAAGTACAATCTCGTCCCAATCGTAGAAGGTATGCCCCCAGAAATTCGTGTTCCATGCTTGGTTGACCCGTTCCAGAGTCTGATAGCGTTCCTTCAGATACACGCGGAATGCTTTCTCACAGTTATCACAGTAACAATCACCGCCATATTCATTGGAGATGTGCCATACGAGAACTGCGGGGTGATCCTTGTATCGTTCGGCCAGTTTATCTGCAATCTTCTCAGCGTATTTGCGATAGGTTGGGCTGTTGGGACAGGAATTATGTCGCCCGCCGAATTTGCGTTTGCGTCCGTCAGCATCTACACGAAGCACGTCTGGATATTTCTTTGCCATCCAGGCCGGATGGGCAGCCGTACTCGTTGCAAGGCATATATAGACACCATTCTCATATAGACGATTAATCAGTTGGTCGAGTTCTTCAAAACGGTAAGTAACTTCATCAGGCTGAATCAATGCCCATGAGAATACGTTGATCGTGGCAATATCAATGCCTGCCAATTGGAACATGCGCAGGTCTTCAAGGTGGGTTTCGTGATCCCACTGTTCCGGGTTATAATCGCCGCCGTAGAACATTTTGGGTAGTTTGCTGCTAATCAATGTGTTCACCTCTTGTATAAGAATAATCCTATACTATATGATACATATGACTTTTAAAATATAATAAAAGTAATGACTCATATAAGAATACGGAAGTCTAATTCAGCGTATACCCAAGGAGGCATCCCATGTTAATCTCACCCAGACATCAACGATATTTCATGACATCACGTGATCAGCCGCTGCCTCTTTATATTGAGAGCCTGGGTTATAACGGCAATCAGGAGAAGGTGTCCAGACCTGCGGGGTATCCCTGTTATCACTGGCTTCAGACCGTGAAGGGAGCCGGAGAATTCAAGTTTGCCGGGTCCATGGTCATACTGGGGGAAGCATCCGGTATTTTGCTGCCTCCGAATGAACCGCATGAATATGTGCGCGCTCAGGGGGAATGGGAGACACTATACATTACATTTGGCGGTTCGCAGTGTCCGGCAATCATGGAGTCACTTGGTCTGGGTGAAGCGGCATTCCATCAGTGGGAGAAGGGCAGCCCATTTAACAATTACGGCCAGGAGGTACTGGAGTCAATCAGCAGTGATCAAGATTTGTCGGGACTCGAAGCTTCAGCGGATATATACCGATTTCTGATTATGCTCAAAAAACATGGTATGACGGGCAATCGTCATTCCATCTCACATGCCGTGGAGAGATTGGCCCCGCTCATTGCATTCATGGAGCAGCATTATGGGAATCCCGAGATTGGGCTTGAACATATGGCTGCCGTTACGGGGATCTCATCCAGGCATTTGAACACCTTGTTCAAACAGTCTTTTGGCATGACAGCCTATAGTTATTTCATTCTGCTGCGTATTCGCAAAGCTAAGGAAATCATGACAGGTGATACTGCCCTGACGATTAAGGAAACTGCAATTCGGGTTGGGTTTCGGGATTCAAGCCATTTTGTTGCTACTTTTCGCAGGATTGAGGGAGTGACTCCCGAGCAGTTCCGTAATTTGTACTAACTTGTACTCAAATGATTAAAAAGTGATGCCAGGAAGGTATTGATGCATGAGGGTCATTGCCGTTATGATGGTATCGATTCCTGAGATTCGAAAACGTTTAAACGGACACTTAGTATCCGTTCTACTTGGAGAGGATGATTGAAGATGACAACCACGATACCCTTATGGGATCATACTGCACCTTATGCAGCGCAGGGTCATGAAGACGACATGCCACATTTGATTCCATTTATTCAGCCCGGTTCCGAGAGCGCTGTCATTGTATGCCCTGGTGGTGGCTATGGATTTTTGGCTGATCATGAAGGTGCTCCAATAGCCGAATTGCTGAACCGTGCAGGTATCAGTGCATTTGTCCTGAAATATCGGGTGGCACCTCACCAGCATCCAGCACCGATAACAGATGGTCAGCGTGCCATACGTTATGTTCGTGCGCATGCCGAGCAGTACGGCATCAATCCTGCCAAGATTGCAGTACTTGGTTTCTCCGCAGGCGGACATCTTGCAGCAACACTGGGAACGCTGTATGACGAGGGACAAAACGATCATGAGGACCCGATTGAGCGCCAGAGTTCACGTCCGGACCGGGTTATTCTCTGTTATCCGGTCATTACGATGGAGTCCTATGGACATGCCGGTTCCCGTGAAAATTTGCTTGGGTCTGACGCGTCTGCCGAGCAGATTAAAGCTTTCAGCGCGGAGCAGCAGGTGAGAGCGGATGCTCCTGAAGCGTTCATCTGGCACACCAGCGATGATCAGGCAGTACCTGTAGAGAATAGCTTGCGTTATGCACTGGCATTGGGTGCGCATGGCATTCCTTATGACTTGCATGTTTTTGAAAAGGGCTCACATGGACTTGGATTGGCTGAGGACAACCCCGCCGTTCGGGTATGGTCGGATCTATGCTTGACGTGGCTTAAGAACCAAGGCTGGTAATTATATTAGCGCTTTAGAGCGAAGGAGTAAATGACAATGAAATTGCAGAAAAATGATAAGCTTCTGTTTATCGGAGATTCGATCACGGACTGTGGTCGGGAACATCCCGTAGGCGAAGGAAGTTCAGGTCTGGGCCATGGTTATGTAGCGCAAGTCTATGCCCTATTGCGATCCATCTATCCGGAATTGATGTTGCGTGTCCAGAATGTGGGTAATAGTGGGAATACGATTCGTGATCTGAAACAGCGCTGGGATCGTGATGTGCTGAACCTTAAACCGGATTGGCTCACAATCATGATCGGTATTAACGATGTATGGCGTCAGTTTGATAACCCACTCTCAACAGACTCCCATGTGTTTCTTGAAGAATACGAATCCACATTGCGTGAACTGGTGGCTTCGGTTCGTCCCAACTTAAAAGGACTGGTATTGATGACGCCTTATTACCTTGAGGCCAATCCGGAAGATCCGATGCGGGCCACGATGGATATCTACGGAGAAGCGGTACGCAGGGTTGCCAGCGAGTATGATGCGGTGTATGTGGATACACAGGCTGCATTTGCTCCATTTTGGGATCATTTCTATACGTCTGTGCTGACTTATGACCGGGTACATCCGGATGCAACGGGCCATATGGTACTGTCCAAAGCATTTTTGGATGCCATCGGATTCGAATGGTCGGGCGGCGTCAAATCTTAAAAAGGACGTGATGGCATGAGCAATGTAACTATTGCAGTACAAACCCCCGCATTGCTGGGGGAAGGGCCGAGCTGGGATGCGGAGAACAATCGATTATTGTGGGTAGATATTGAAAGTTTCAAGGTGCATGTGTATGATCCGGCTACAGGTCAGGATCAAGCTTATGATGTGGGTGAACATGTCGGCGCGGTTGTTCCGTATCGGGGTGACGAAGTTGTGGTTGCATTACGCAGTGGGTTTCATACGTTTCACCTGATTACGGGTGAGCTGCATGCCATTGAGGACCCCGAACAAGATAAGGATACCAATCGGTTTAATGATGGCAAGTGTGATGCGAAGGGCCGTTTCTGGGCAGGCACGATGAGCATGAATAATGAAAGCAAAGCCGGATCATTGTATTGTTTGGAGGAAGGACAACCTGTTCGCACGATGGTACAAGGTGTATCTACATCCAACGGTCTGGGTTGGAGTCCGGATCGGAAGACCATGTATTATATTGATACTCCTACACGTTCGATTGACCGGTTTGATTTTGATCTGACAGCAGGTACGATACAGAATCGGACAAGTGTCATTCATATACCGGAGGAATTCGGGTTTCCGGATGGCATGACGGTTGATGGTGAGGGCATGCTGTGGGTTGCGCATTGGGGCGGAGGAAGAATCACTCGCTGGAACCCGGATACATCAGAACTGTTGCAACAGATTGATATACCGGCAGATCAGGTAACCTCCTGCTGTTTTGGTGGACCGGATCTCGAAGAACTTTACATTACAACAGCACGTATAGGGATTAAGGAAGAACGTCTGAAAGAGACGCCGGATGCGGGTTCACTGTTTGTCGTCAGACCGGGAGTTAAAGGTCAGGAGACTCATGCCTATGGTAGCTCGAAATAAACAGGTGCCAATCATGTAGTGAACTTCTGTCTGGTCGGTCAGGTAAGAAATGATTCATTTGGTACTCTTATATAAATATAACATGTTGAAAGGTGCTGTTCTAACAGCATCTTTTTTTATTGCATAGACAAGTTTAAACACTAGAAAAAATTTTACAAAAAACGATTTCGACAGAGGGGTTTTAAAATTTCCATCGAATGTTATTTATTGAAAGTATTATCCATATAACCGTGAATCAAGAATAATTATGTAAGCGCTTAACAATAAGACTGGAGGGAGGTGAGGCTTCTTGTATCAAGGGATGCATTGATTCGTCTGGCACGCCATCATCAGCACGATGAGACAGCGGGAATAGACCAAAATGCAGTAACAAAGTTAAAGAGGAGGATAAGTTGATATGAGAACGTTTATGGGGAAATTACGAATCATGAGTCTGACGGTTGCTGTAGTAACTGCTTCGCTGGGAGGACTTGCTGGAACTACATCGGCGGCGCCGAGTGAAGCCTATGAGTGGAAAAATGTGGTGACAGGTGCAGGAGGCGGGTTTGTACCGGGTATTATTTTCAACGAATCTGAAAAGGATCTGATCTATGCCCGTACGGATATAGGGGGAGCCTATCGCTGGAATGCGGCTGACGAGAGCTGGATACCCTTAACGGATTTTGTTGGCTGGGATGACTGGAACAAGAATGGTGTGGACGCACTGGCTACGGACCCGGTTGATCCGGATCGCGTGTATATGGCAGTTGGGACGTATACGAACTCGTGGGACCAAAATAATGGTTCCATCTTGCGTTCTACGGATCGGGGAGATACCTGGCAGACCACAACACTTCCGTTCAAAGTGGGCGGTAACATGCCAGGACGTTCGATGGGCGAACGCCTGAGCGTGGACCCGAATGATAACCGTATCCTGTATTTCGGTGCACGAAGTGGTCATGGATTATGGAAAAGTACCGATTACGGTGTGACCTGGAACGAAGTCACAAGCTTCCCGAATCCGGGGAATTATGTGCAAGACCCATCGAATGAGTATACCAGTGACATCGTAGGTCTGGCATGGATTACATTTGACAAAACAACAGGTTCGGCAGGGCAGGCAACCCAGACAATCTATGTGGGTGTTGCGGATAAAGCTCAAAGTGTATATCGCAGCACGAATGGCGGCCTGACCTGGTCAGCTGTTGCCAGTCAACCTACAGGGTATATCCCGCATCATGGTGTGCTTGATTCAGACGGCAGCCTCTATATTACGTACAGCGATGGTGTTGGACCCTATGATGGGACAAAAGGTGACGTTTGGAAACTGAACACCTCAACAGGTGTCTGGACCAACATCAGCCCTGTTCCAAGCAGCAGCACGGATAATTACTTTGGATATGGCGGATTGGCTGTCGATGCCCAGAATCCCGGTACATTGATGGTTGCGACATTGAATTCCTGGTGGCCGGATGCCACGTTGTTCCGCAGTACAGATGGGGGAGCGACATGGACACGCATATGGGAATTTGATGGATATCCGAACCGGAAGTTACGGTATACACAGGATATTTCGGCAGCACCATGGCTCACATTTGGCACCAATCCTGCCCCACCCGAAACAACTCCAAAATTGGGCTGGATGATCGGTGATCTGGAGATTGATCCGTTTGATTCCGATCGCATGATGTATGGAACGGGTGCTACGATCTATGGAACGAAGAACCTGACAGACTGGGATGATGATGAAAAAATAAATATTTCAGTGATGGCCAAAGGTGTTGAAGAGATTGCCGTACTGGATCTGATCAGCCCGCCAAATGGTGCACATTTGGTAAGCGGATTGGGGGATGTCTCCGGATTCCGTCATAACGATCTGGACCAGGCGCCAGCGACCATATTTACGAGTCCGAACTATCCTTCCACAGAAAGTCTGGATTTTGCAGAGTTAAGTCCAAATACGATGGTTCGCGTAGGGAAAGCAGATTATGCCGCCGATCCAAATGCAAAATCCATTGGTTTGTCCAGTGATGGAGGCACTACGTGGTATAAAGCGAATGCAGAACCTGCCGGCACAACCGGAGGGGGGACTGTAGCCATCTCTGCAGATGGTAACCGACTGGTATGGAGCACGTCAGACAAAGGTGTACATTACTCGACTGGTGGCAATTCCTGGACGGCAAGTACGGGGATACCTGCACAGGCGAAAGTGGTTTCAGATCGTGTCAACCCTAACAAATTCTATGGATTCGCAGCGGGCAAAATCTATGTGAGTTTGAATGGTGGCGCTACCTTCACGGCATCATCTGCGACCGGACTTCCAGTGGAAGGAAATGCCGATCTGGATGCCGTTCCAGGTGTTGAAGGTGAACTATGGTTTGCAGGTGGTAGTGAGGAAGAAGGTCCTTACGGATTATGGCATTCCACGGATTCAGGAGCGACATTCACGAAGCTTGCCAATGTAGAGGAAGCAGACAGTATCGGATTTGGTAAAGCGGCCCCTGGGCAGAACGTTGTTGCGTTATATACGGTTGCACAGATCGATGGAACACGTGGATTCTTCCGCTCCGATGACGGTGGAGCCCATTGGGTTCGTATCAACGATGATCAGCATCAGTATGCTCGTGTAACCACAATTACAGGTGATCCACGTTTGTATGGAAGAGTATATCTCGGAACGAATGGCCGCGGAATTTTGTATGCTGACCGTGTTGGAGGTAACAATGGCGGAGGAGACGGCGGGGGGACAACACCAGTAACCAACGCTGCGATTACACCAGTTACAGCCGAATTTGATCGCAAAGCCGGTAATCAGGTTGATATTCCAGTCACGTTAACGTTGAACGGCAATACACTTGTATCCATTCGTAACGGGAATGCAACGCTGGTTTCAGGTACAGATTACACGTTGACAGGTAATGAGGTCGTTTTGAGTAAAAACTATCTGGCTTCACTGCCCAATGGCGCAGCGGCACTAACCTTTCAATTCAGCGCAGGTGCTCATGCGACCTTGAATCTGCTCATTAAAGACACGGCAGCTGCACCAGCGGGAACGATACGCATTGAGATGTATAATAGCAATACATCGGCAACGGGCAGTTCCATTAGCCCCAAATTCAAACTGACGAATACAGGTACTACAGCGTTGAATCTGTCTGATGTAAAAATCAGATACTACTACACGATAAACGGAGAACAGCCTCAGAACTTTTTCGCTGACTGGGCGACTGCTGGCAGTTCGAATGTAACAGGCACATTCAGTGCAATCAGTCCGGTACGGACAGGTGCTGACCACGTGCTTGAGATCGGCTTCACAGCTTCGGCTGGAACGCTGAATGCAGGGCAAAGCACGGAAATTCATACTCGCATCTCCAAGAGCAATTGGACCAACTATACACAAACGGATGATTACTCCTTCGCAGCAAGTCAGACTTCCTTTGCCGAATGGTCCAAAGTCACCGGTTATATCGCTGGAAGTCTGCAGTGGGGAATTGAACCGTAAGTGAGTGATTTAACGAAATAAGGATTGAAAATAGGGAGTCCTGCTTTGCCAATTGATCGAATGGCGAGTCAGGGCTTCTTATTTTGTCGAAATATAGTGTAAACTATAGATAGTTACCATTGAATATAAGATCGTTTTAGGATATAAAAAGATGTACAATCAATTTAAATTTAATGTAACCGCTAACACTGGAAAGTGTTTATAACCGATATATAATAAGTTGGTATAGCCTGTACAGATATAGAGGAAAGATTAGACAAGGGGGTCGCGATCATGAACCGGTTGTGCAAGGTGCTGATTGTTGACGATGAGTTTCTGGTAAGGCAGGGCATAAAGCATCATATGAACTGGGAAGCAGAAGGATTTATCATTGTGGGTGAAGCTTCCAACGGTGAAGAAGGATTACAGCAGGTGAGCCTGTTAAAACCGGATATTGTGATTACCGACATTGTCATGCCTGTCATGGATGGTGAAATGTTTGTCCGTACACTAAAAGCCAATAATCCGCAGATTGAAGTTATTGTACTTAGCAGTTTCAGTGAGTTCGAATATGTACGATCTACGCTTCAGCACGGAGCAGCAGATTATATACTGAAACCGAAGCTGGACACGAATGAATTATTGCAGGTTCTTCAACGCACAGCGGGTAAAATTCCGGAGCTGCAGTTTGAGCCGTCGCACGATGGCTGGAGACTTGGACAGCTGATGGAGAAGATGTTATCCGGATTTACATTGGATGAAGATAGTGAAATGACGATGATACGAGATACCTTTCCCCACAAATCCTTTCGTTTACTTGTGTATGGACCGATGGATGCTGGAGGGAATCGACTGAAGTTGGATCAGGAACAGATGGAGTCCAGGCTCCGCAGTGATCTGCCTGAAGTGGAATGTGCTATGGTTCCCGCAGAAGGTACATTACCTGTGATGCTTCTTAATGTCGATCCCGCGAGAGATGGCTGGTTGGTTGAACGGATTAGACAGTTGGCAAGTGAAAAAGCTACAGGAGAAGGCGGTCCTGGTTGGGTACTTAGTGAAAGCTTTACTTCATTTGAACAGATGGGTGTTGTCTATCGCGAACGCCTGATTAAACTGATGGAGTATCGCTTCTATTATAAGGATCGACCCATTCTGGTGTATGGTGAACTGCCTCCACTGCATCCCGCTGGTTATCAGTTTAATGTGAATATGTTCTTACAGCATGTGAAGCGTAACCGGGTCGAAACGGCAAGAGAGTATTTACAGGAACATGCGGCAACCCTTGGACGGGATTATATTGCCGATGTGTTTGAGATCAAATCATTTCTCGGTAACTTGATCTTCAATGTGACCATTACCCTCGCGGATATGGATGTTCAGTCTTCCGGGCTGGAAGAGAGCAAATATACGTATTTCAAAAATGTGGACGGGGCTTCGAGTCTGGACGAAGTCATGACTGTACTTGATCAGTTTATGACGGAAGTTCAGGAGTGCACCGCCGGTGCAGGTGGAAAACGAAGTGACCCGAATATGAAGATGCTGCTGGATTATATGCATGAGCATTTTGACCAGCCACTTGGACTTGCTGAAGTAGCCAAGCACTTTCATTTCAATCCATCGTATTTATCCAGTTATTTCTCATCTCACAAAAAAGAAGGATTTAATGAATATCTGAATAAAATTCGGATTGAAAAAGCCGAGGAACTGCTGCGATCCGATGATGTAACGATCTCTGAAATTAGCAGTATGGTAGGCTATTCCGATCATAGTTATTTTTGCAAAGTGTTCAAAAAATTCACCGGACTATCACCAAGCCGATACCGGCGCAAATTCTGGGCATAAAGTCAGAAGGATAAGATCATGAAGAAATGGATGAACAGATTATCTCGTCTCGGTTTATTTCCCAAGTTGTTTCTAGTTATGGTCATCAGTATTGTTCTCGTCTCTGTACTCATCTTATGGACGACCATTCATATGTCTACCAATCTGTTTACCGAGACGTTCAGTATCACAAACTCCAAAGTGCTTAATCAGATCAAGACCAATTTTGAGTCTTTTAATGAATCGATTGCTGCGGTTACCAATAATGTAACTCAAAGTGGTGCCATTCGGGGATTTCTGTCTGAGGGGGATGCAGACTCAGTCTCAACGGCCAAATCTTTCTATAATATGCGTGAAACCATGAACCGGGTTCAAACCATTATCGAGTCATATGAAGTGGGGATTACCATTGTGGGTGTGAACGGACGAAGTTTTTCCACCAATCCGGCTTACATTAAGAAGACAGGAGATGAATTGAAGCAAGAGCCTATTACTAAAGAAGCGCTCGAGTCGCCGAGTCGGCTAATCTTTGACTATTACCGTGGTGATACCAGTGAAGGCGAACTGCAGATGATTTCTGCAACAAAGGCATTGACGGATCGAACAAGAAGTCATATATACGGGACACTTTATGTCACGATGAGAGAAGTGGAGTTCCAACAGTTCTATTCCAGTTTCACGAGTCGGGGGAATGATGTGGTCATTATGAACGAAAAGGGCGAAATCATATCTTCAAACCGTATGGACTGGATCGGAACAATTCAGCCGGAGCTACTCACATATGCTAAGGATTTGAGTGGGGACGCTTCGAAAAGTATTAATGCTCGTGTCATGGGGCAGGAGAGCATTGTTCTATCCGAGTATTTACCCTTTTATCGGTTTTACCTGATTAATGTGGTGGATAAAGATATGGCGATGGGGCAGCTCATTGACATGAAGACGGTTGCGTTGATCTGTACAGCGATCGTTATCGGTGCGCTTGTTCTGGTGTTTCTGATTACCAGCCAGATCACCAAATCACTGCGCAGACTGGTGAAGCAGATGTCTAATATCACGAAAAGTGATCTGGATAACTACATACCGGTTAGTGGCAGTTACGAGAGTCGGCAACTGGGCCATGCGTACAACTACATGCTTGATGAATTGCATGATTATGTGGATCAATTAGTACAGACACAGCATGAACAACGAAACGCAGAGCTTGCGGCATTACAGAGTCAGATTAATCCTCATTTCTTGTACAATACACTTGCATCTGTCAAAGTTCTGGTGCAACAAGGCAACAAGGACAGGGCAGCGGAGACCATTAATGCATTAATTGGATTGCTGCAAAATACGATCAGTGATGTGAGTCAGACGGTTACAGTGGAGCAAGAAGTTGAGAATTTGAAAAATTATGTCTTCATTAATCACGTTAGATACGGTGGCCGGATTAAAGCTGCTTTCTACGTTGCTCCGGATTGTACGCACTATCATGTACCGAAACTGGTGATCCAACCGTTTATTGAAAATGCATTTTTCCATGGATTCATCAAGAAAGAGACGGGTACGATTCATGTCATGGTTTCCAGAACAGGAGAATCACTTATCTGTGAGATTATGGATAATGGCGATGGTATTGATGGGCTTGTCATGGGAGAAACGTTGCCCAATCCGAAAAATAATCGTCAACTTTTCAGCGGCATCGGTATTCGGAATGTACATGACCGTATTGAGTTATTATACGGATCGCCTTATGGTGTCACCATTATGAGTACCGTTGGGGAAGGAACCAGGGTCACCGTTACACTGCCTTTAATCACAAGTTGAATCGCAGCCTATTTCAATTGAATACAATCAAAATCAAGATCCCTCGTGGCTGTATTTCTGCAGAAACGAGGGATTTTGGTGTGTCAGAGTTGCAATGAAAACACATATTTGTACGATTTCAAGATCAAGATAATACAAAATCAAAAGAAATTACAAAAAACCAAATTTAATGCAAACGGTTTCTGTAAAGGTTTTCATTGTGGTAATAAGATGACAAATCCGCACAAAATTATTACTAACGAATGGAGATATGGGAATGATAAGATGAATACATCGAAAGCAACCGCTTTCAGAAAACGCAAACAAATTACACACAAAGAGGTCGAAGGGGAGTTGAACGTTTTGAAAAAAATGTGGGTATTGATGCTCGTTACAGTACTGCTGTTGTCCGCATGTTCATCCGGTGGTGGAGGTAATTCTGCCAGTGGTGGAGATGAAAAAACAAACGAAATTACGATCTGGGCTTGGGACAAAGCATTTAATGTCGCTGCTCTTGAACAAGCAAAAGAAATTTATCAAAAAGAAAATCCTGATTTGAAGATCAACATCATTGAGAATGCTCAAGATGCGATTATCCAGAAGCTGAACACAGGATTGAACTCTGGAACAAGCAGCGGTCTTCCAAACATTGTATTGATTGAAGACTATCGTGCACAAAGCTTCCTGAGTGCGTATCCGGATGCGTTCAAAGATTTGTCTTCTACAATTAAAGCTTCCGATTTTGCAGATTACAAAATTGGACCAACTTCTTATGAGGGCAAACAATATGGAGTTCCATTTGACTCCGGCGTAGCAGGTCTGTACTACAGAACGGATTTGTTGGAACAAGCGGGCTACAAGTCTGCTGACCTGCAAGACATCACTTGGGATGATTACATCCAAATCGGTAAAGATGTAAAAGCAAAAACAGGTAAAGAGCTGCTGTCTCTTGACCCGAATGACCTTGGAATCATTCGCATGATGATCCAAACAGCAGGCAAATGGTACACTGCAGAAGATGGCAAGACACCTGACATCAGCAGTAACCCTGCATTGAAAGAAGCTTTTGAAACGTACAAAAAAATGATGGATGCCAACATTGTTAAATTGCACTCTGACTGGAGTCAATTCGTTGCCAACGCCAATAACGGTAGCGTAGCAACAATTCCTACAGGTAACTGGTTCTCACCATCTGTACGTCAAGAAGCATCCCAATCCGGTAAATGGGCTGTAGCTCCAATGCCGAAAATGGCTGGTCAATCTAACTCTGTACATGCATCCAACTTGGGCGGTAGCTCCTGGTATGTGATGAACAATGTACCTGGTGCAGATCAAGCAGCTGACTTCATGGCTAAAACATTTGGTTCTGACAAACAATTGTACCAAGACTTGTTGACAAACATTGGTGCGATCGGTACCTACAAACCAGCTACTGATGGTGATGCGTACAACAAGCCAGATGAATTCTTCAGCGGTCAAAAAATCTTCAGTGATTTCGCAAATTGGACCAAAGAAATTCCAAATGTAAACTATGGTAGCAACACATATGCAATCGAAGACATTCTGGTTGTTGAAATGCAAGCGTACCTGAATGGTAAATCAATTGATGAAGTTTTGGCTGAAGCACAAAAACAAGCTGAAGCACAATTAAACTAAGATACCCAAGGTAACTTATAGAACCCTAAGTAACTCGGAGCCATCTCCCTTGTCTGGCGCAAGTCGAACCGGACAAGGCGAGAGGCTCTGTGGGTTCTATCCATGTTCCGTGGAGAGAGAGGAGCCATACTGTGAAAGCCATAAATACAGGAGACAGTCTCCAAAAGAAAAATAATTTGACTGGATGGGCTTTTGTTTTGCTGGCTGTTATCGGAATTGTAGCATTTTACTTCTATCCGATGATTCAAGCGCTGCTCTTATCATTCAAGTCTGGCAAAGGGGCTAATCTTGAATTTTCGGGCCTTGCGAACTACAAAAGATTGTTAGTTGATACCACGTTCCGCACAGCATTATCGAACACATTCATCTACTTGATCATTCAAGTGCCAGTAATGATTATTCTCGGTTTGTTTATTTCCGTATTGCTGAATGACAGCACACTGCGGTTCCGGAGCTTTTTCCGTACAGCGATTTTCTTGCCTTGTGTAACTTCATTGGTAGCATACTCTGTTGTATTCAAATATTTGTTCGCACCAGATGGAATGGTGAATCAATTCCTGATGGGTCTGCACATAATTGGCGACCCAATCCAATGGATCACAGACCCGTTCTGGGCTAAAATTACGATCATAATCGCCGTTACTTGGCGTTGGACCGGATATAACATGATTTTCTATCTGTCATCCCTGCAAAATATCGATCAATCGATCTATGAAGCTGCAAGAATTGACGGAGCGAATGCTTTTACACAATTCTTCAAAATCACAGTACCGTTGCTCAAACCGATTATCCTCTTCACGTCGATCACATCAACGATTGGTACATTGCAAATCTTCGATGAGATCATGAATATAACCAAAGGTGGTCCAGGTAACGCGACCATGTCGATCTCACAGTACATCTACAACCTTTCGTTTAAATATTCACCGGACTTCGGTTATGCAGCAACCGTTTCGTATTCCATCGTAATCTTGATTATTGTATTGTCCATCATCCAGTTTAAAGTGGCAGGTGATAATAAAAATGGCTAAAGCTAAAGCAAAACGGATTTTCACTTATGTGTTCCTATCCATCGTCGCCTTTGTATCCATTTTCCCTTTCTTCTGGATGCTGGTCAGTTCAACAAATGCATCTGTCGATGTAACCAAAGGCAGATTGTTACCAGGTTCAGCTTTCATTGATAACTTCAACAAACTGCTTGATTCCACAAATCTCGTGCAGGCTCTCGGGAACTCGGCTATTATCTCGGTGCTCTCGACTCTTCTGGCCCTGTTGATTGGTTCCATGGCAGGTTATGGTTTCGAGGTATTTCGCACGAAGTCCCGTGATATTGTGTTTAATATCCTGTTGTTATCCATGATGATCCCGTTTGCAGCAATCATGGTACCACTGTATCGGATGTTTGCAACAATATCGGGGGTTGCACCAGGAATCGGTATCAACACGATGGGAGCAGTTATCCTTCCGACTATTGCAACAGCGTTCCTGATCTTCTTCTTCCGTCAGAACACCAAAATGTTCCCGAAAGATTTGCTGGAAGCTGGACGTATTGACGGTTTGAGCGAACTCGGGATCTTCCTGAAGATCTATATGCCAACGATGAAAACAACTTATGCAGCGGCAGCAATCATTACATTTATGAGTAGCTGGAACAACTATCTGTGGCCACTCATTGTATTGCAAACGCCTGACCAACAAACGATTCCACTGTTGATCTCGAATCTGGGTGCTGGGTATGCGCCGGATTATGGGGTAATCATGACAGCAATCGTTATTGCAACACTACCTACAGCAATCGTATTCTTCATCATGCAGAAACATTTTGTTGCAGGTATGGTTGGTTCCGTGAAATAAGCATAACCGCATAATGCGTCCGTATCGGACGAGTGCAGGAAAGAGAAGAGGACGCCTGTCAGGCGTACCTCTGTCTTTTTTGTATTTTGTATGAATGCAAATGGAAATCCACATGAACCTATAAGCCAAACTATACCGTTTTAAAGGGAGAGAGAGCCGATGAAAGCAACAAAGGCAGATATCAACTGGTTGGGAGACGTAAGTGTATTTGAGGTGAACCGTCTTCATGCCTATTCCGATCACCGTTATTACCAAACGATGGACGAGGCAGTAGGTTCAGGCGCGATGTCCATGCGTTATGACCTGAATGGTACGTGGAAATTCAACTATGCCATTCGTCCAGACAGCCGTCCTGAATTTTTCTATACATCCGATTTTCCCAGTGAGGGCTGGGATGACATTGAAGTTCCGGGACATATCCAGTTACAAGGATACGGACAGATTCAATACGTAAACACACAATACCCTTGGGATGGCCTGAATGAAATTCGTCCACCGGCATTGCCACAGGATAAAAACCCTGTTGGAAGTTATATTCGCATGTTCCACCTGCCGACGGGTTGGGAGTCAAATCCGGTTTATATTTCTTTCCAAGGTGTAGAGTCTGCATTCTATGTATGGCTTAACGGACAATTCGTAGGATACGGGGAGGACAGCTTTACGCCGTCTGACTTTGATCTGACGCCATTCCTTCAGGATGGTGAGAACAAACTGGCGGTCGAAGTGTATCAACGCAGCACAGGCAGCTGGCTGGAAGACCAGGATTTCTGGCGTTTCTCCGGTATTTTCAGAGATGTGTATCTGTATACGGTCCCTGCTGCACACGTACGTGATGTTCATGTTCGCACAGATCTGGACAAGTCCTATACGAACGGTACATTGCAACTCGATTTGAAACTGGAAGGAAAAGCGGTTGCTGGAGCACGTGTAGAGGCTGAACTTCGTGATCGTGAAGGCAATACCGTAAAAACGTTTGAATCCAAGGTTAACGATGGTCAAGTAAGTCTTCGTGAAGACATTGGTACAGTGAACCTGTGGAGCGCAGAGATTCCATACTTGTATCGCCTCTATATTCGTGTATATGATGCTGCGGGTACACTGGTTGAGGTTGTTCCTCAAGCTGTTGGTTTCCGTACATTTGAAATGATTGACAAAGTCATGCACATTAATGGTAAACGTATTGTATTCAAAGGTGTGAATCGCCATGAGTTCAACCCGCGTCGTGGACGTGCGGTTACGAAGGAAGACATGCTGTGGGATGTTCGTACCATCAAGCAAAACAATATGAATGCCGTACGTACGTCACACTATCCTAACCAAAGTCTGTGGTATGAGCTGTGTGATGAATATGGACTCTATGTTATCGACGAGATGAATCTGGAGACACACGGATCTTGGCAGAAGCTTGGCGCCGTTGAGCCTTCTTGGGTTATTCCAGGTGACAAACCGGAATGGCATGATATCGTTATGGATCGCGCTGTATCCATGGTGGAGCGTGACAAAAACCATCCGTCCATTCTGATCTGGTCTTGTGGTAATGAATCCCATGGCGGTGAAGTCATCTATAAAGTATCCCAATACTTCAAATCAGCTGATCCAACCCGTCTGGTACATTACGAAGGTGTATTCCATGATCGCCGTTTCGATGAGACAAGTGATATGGAGAGCCGCATGTATGCCAAACCGGCGGACATTGAAGAATTCCTGAATGCCAACCCGATCAAACCTTATATCAGCTGTGAGTACATGCACGCCATGGGTAACTCTATTGGTGGTATGCACAAATATACGGAATTGGAAGACAAATACCCGATGTATCAAGGTGGATTCATCTGGGATTACATCGACCAATCCATTTATAAAAAAGATCGTTATGGCAAAGAGTTCCTCGCCTATGGCGGAGATTTCGGTGATCGTCCATCAGACTATTCGTTCTGTGGCAACGGTATCGTTCATGCTGATCGTAAAGTAACTGCGAAAATGCAGGAGGTCAAATTTCTCTATCAGAACATTAAGCTGTTCCCGGATCGTGAAGGCGTCAAAATCGTGAATGGCAACCTGTTCGCAGATACATCTGCACTGGAGCTGGTATACAGCCTGGAGCGTGAGGGGCATGAAGTGCTGCGTGGAACATTGGAAGTGAACGTGGATGCCCAAAGCGAGACGGTAGTGAAACTTCCGCTGGGTGCAGAATCCCTCGCGGGCGGCGAGTACGCTGTGAACACTGCATTTGTGTTAAAAGAAGCAACACTGTGGGCTGACAAAGGCGAAGAAGTGGCATTTGGACAGTTTATTTTCACACAGGATCAGGTAAATGATGCAGCACAGACGGACCTGAACCTTGTAAGTGATGTACAAGTGGTTGAAGGTGACGTTAACATCGGTGTTCTTGCTGGCAAGACGCACGCGCTGTTCTCCAAACAGTTCGGGACACTGGTTTCCCTGAAATTGTCCGGCCGTGAGACGATTGCTGTACCACCTGCACCGCTCTTCTGGCGTGCTATGACGGATAATGACAAAGGTATGGCCATGGGCTTCGAACTGGGTGCCTGGTATGCTGCGAGCCTGATGCCACGTTCTGTGGAGTGGAAAGCGGAACAGAAACCGGATCAATACCGGATCGAGTTCACGTATAAGCTTAACATTTCGGATGATGTACAAGTGAAAGTGGTGTATACCGTTCATGCAGATGGAAGTGTACGTGTGCATAATACGTATAAAGGTACAGCCGGATTGCCGAACCTGCCAATTCATGCATTGTCCTTCAGAACATCACCTGACTTCGAAAACGTGGAATGGCTCGCGATGGGACCCGAAGAAAACTATGCAGACCGTGCATTCGGCGCACGTCTATGCATCCATGGCAGCAAGGTAGCTGATACTGTAGCTCCATATCTGGTACCACAGGAGTCGGGCAACCGTACCGGCGTACGTTGGGCCAAACTGACAGACAACGCGGGCCGTGGCTTCAAAATTGAGGCATCTGGTACACCGGTTGAACTGAATGTTTCACCATATACGGCATTTGAGCTGGAGAACGCACAACATGCGTATGAATTGCCACCTGTGCACTATACGGTCGTGACTGTTGCGGGTAAACAAATGGGTGTCGGCGGTGATGATAGCTGGGGTGCCCCGGTTCATCCGGAATACCTGATCCCTTCGGACGGCGAACTGACATTTGAATTCGTCATTCGTGCGCTGTAAGCACCAGTATAGTACAGCAAAAAATGTGTTAAATAAGAACAGAGGTCTTCGTTTGTCGAAGGCCTCTGTTTTGTTATGTCAATGTGCAGCTCGAGAGGCGTATGAAACCGTTCTCGTTCCGATCTCGTAATGTACAAGACAAGAAACATAAGAGGGGGTTCAAGATGGGTAGAAAAGCAAAGACAGGTATATGGGTGACGGTGTTGGTCTTTCTGGGCATCATTGTTGGATGTTTATTATGGTATTTCAATACGGCTTCGGGTGAACGTGCACTCAAAACGATGAGGTCCAACAATTCGGGCGGTCTGGAGAGGGTCGTTAAAGTGTACAGCAATAATGGTGAATTGATTCAGACCTATGATGGCAAAATCGACGTGGAAGATACGGAATATGGCAACAAAGTGTTATTCGATCTCAATGGGAAACGTGTTGTGATCTACAATGCAACGATTGTTGTTGAAGAGAAGTAAAGCAAAATTAAGGAAATGAGATAAGGATCGGGTGAGATTTTTATGATGGATATGTACCTCGTGATTACTGTTGCAATTTTGGGAATGTTCCTGTTCTATAGCTTGATCGCTTATTTCTTGATTCGTTTCATTTCAAGAAAAGCATTTAAGCTTACGTTAACCAAATATGAAATGATGGAGATTATGACTTGGCTCGCCGTGCTGTTTATTACCTTCATGATGATTAAAAATGGTTCAATAAATCTTCTCTTGCCGGTTGTAGTACTTATCATTCCATTGATCAATTTGCGGCGGTCCAATCGGAAACATAGAGAGCTGAATTAGTATAGCTTGCTAAGTTGGGGAGATAAACAAGAAGGATAAACATTAGGAAAGATTGACGGAGTTTACACCACAAGTCAGCCTTTTTTTAGTTTCATTACGAATGTTGAAAATGAATAAGGAGGAGATTAGTGATGCTTCTGGGCCGATCAACTGACACTTCAGGTTTAACGCAAGTTGCCAATCTTTCGGATGAGTTGCAGCCTGTTTTTGATCAAGCAAAAAGCAAATATCAGATAGTTGATATTGAACTATTCTTTGTTTTCAGGTGTCTGCCTGAGGAATACCAGAGAAGGTCCACGGTCAGACATGTGAAGAAGGAGAATGTCATCTATTTTGATCTGGTGGTCAGCGAGGATCGGTATAAGACATTAAGCAAAAGCAAACAACGGTATGTGTTAAGCCATGAGTTTTATGCGTTTTTGAGTGAAAAGATCCAGAAATACAGGATTGAACATCTAAACACAAATGAATTTATCGCAGATATGGGCATGTGGCTACGGGAGATTGGATGGTTACAGACGGAAGAGGAAGCCGACATAAGTGAACTTCAAGAAAAATATAACTAACAAAATAAATGAAAACATAAACAACAAAAAGAAGCCCTCTTTCGAGAGCTTCTTTTTCATGGGAGAGGAGAAACCGGACGAAGAGCTTATGGGGAAACGTAAGTCTTCTCCGCGGTTGTCTACGACACTTGTGATGTCGATAATTATAGAATCACCCGATTGTTTCCTTTTTATACATATGCGTCAACAATTCGTCAACAATTTTCCAAGGCATATGAAGACCGGACATTTTTCAAACTGAACCCGAGTGTGGTAGGATAGCTTTATCATTAAACTTACATAGAGAAAAGGTGACTCGTCAGTGAGAGTGGTATCTGGGAGTGCGAAAGGCAGGCCGCTGAAGGCTGTTCCTGGCACAGGCACGCGACCGACCACCGACAAGGTGAAGGAAGCGCTATTTAGCATGGTTGGTCCTTATTTTGAGGGCGGTACAGCATTGGATCTGTTTGCAGGCAGTGGGGGTCTCGGTATTGAGGCACTGAGCCGCGGCATGGACAAGGCTGTTTTTGTTGATTTGGAATCAAAAAGTATTGAAGTCATCCGCATGAATCTGAAGGCGACCAAGCTGGAGGACCAGGCGGCCGTATATCGTAATGATGCAGGTCGTGCATTGAAGGCACTCGCTAAGCGAGGCACAACGTTTGATCTGGTGTTTCTCGACCCGCCATATCGTATGAAGAACGGGCACGAGTTGATGCTGACCATGCACGAACTGGAACTTCTGGAACCGGAAGCAACCATCGTGCTTGAATATGAATCCAAACATGATTACCCTGAGCAATTCGGCCCGTTTGAACAAACGCGCAAGGCTTTGTATGGGGAGACGGCAGTATCCATCTATTATTATGCGCCTGAAGCATTGGAAGATGGAGAATCCATTACACCGAAAGAGGAGGCTCCTCATGACTGAAATGATACATCGACAGGAACGGATTGCCGTATATCCTGGAAGTTTTGATCCCGTAACGATGGGGCATCTGGATATTATCGCCAGAGCGTCGAAGCAATTTGATCGCGTCATTGTGGCTGTGTTGAACAATATGAGCAAAAATCCGCTGTTTACGGTGGAGGAACGCAAAGAACTGATCACGGAAGTAACCCGCCATCTACCCAATGTGGAGGTGGACAGTTTCCGCGATCTGACAGCCAATTATGTCCGGCAAAAGGAAGCGCAGGTCATCGTTCGTGGTATACGCTCGGTAACTGATTTTGAATACGAGTTGCAGTTGGCATCGACCAACAGCAAGTTGAATCCAGATGCGGAAACGATATTTATGATGACCAATCCGAAATATTCCTATTTAAGTTCCAGCATCGTCAAAGAAATCGCTCATTATCATGGAGATGTTACAGATCTTGTATCACCTGAGGTGGAAGCAGCGCTCCGTCAGAAAATCAGCGAGAAAACCGGCGGTTAAACCAGAAGGTAAGACCCGACAGACTGATCATGACTGCAAGAAGTAACGCAAGACCCATGCATGCAGCAGGGAAGACGCTCCAAATGGTGTTGATCGAGTATGTGTTACCCGGACTAGGTATCCATAGCCAACCGAATGGTGTCGAGAGGTCCTGCACTGTATTGATCTGTGATGTGGTCCAGGCTTCTGTGCTATAACGGCTGAAAGGCATCCACAGGAACAGACTGATGAAAAAGGCGAATAATCCATGAATCAGACGAACTCCGGCAAAGTACAACATGGATTTGCTGCTTGGACCAGTGATTTTCAGGACGGCAGAGACTTGCAGATGGGAGCATAAACCACCCCATCCCAGAACGGCTGCAAGTAGAGGTATGAGCAGGGCGGGTGCAAGTGTAGTCTGACTCAAATGATAGGTGCCCAGGTGAAGCTCAAAGAAGGCTGGCCACAGCGCAGCAGAGGACCCGGGAGTCAGATAAAGGGAGACCAATCGGATAAACACGGCAAAACCGATCATGTATCCTCCAGTCATCATCAAGGTCTGCACAGCTTGGGATACGGTGTCACCGAGCAGTTTGCCAAACCCTCTTCCATCACGACTATGGGCTTCCCTCGCTGCAATCATCAGTTCAGACCATATACGGCGTCGTTTGTATGTAGAGTGGTGGGGTGCAGATGAGCGACTTATGGAATTTGCAGGACTTGCAGGCTGAGAATCCAGAGAGCTGTTATCTGCTTGCGCAGCTGTCAAGCCAGCCCGGTTTGTCTGGTTACCCGGTGCAGGCAGGAGACGCGTGGCCAGAATGGTGGCGATCCAGCCGCTAACCCAGTGGACCACGAGTAGAAAATATCCGGCCGCCGGCTGGTGGAGAAAAGCAGCACCAACGACCAGTATGATCATCATTGGATTGGCAAAATGAGATGCCGCCGCAAGGACAACCGCCTGCTTGGCGGTAATTTGTCTATCCTGAAATAAACGGGATACTGCATCTGCTCCTGCGGGAAATCCGCCGCACATGCCAACGGCAATCGCCAGACCTGCATTGCCTGGAAGTCTGAACCATCGTTGCATTAACGGTCCGAGCAAGGCGCCGATTGCATGGGTGAAGCCAAACGCAGTGAGCATTTGGGATAACATGAGGAACGGCAGCATGGCAGGGAAGATAATTTTCCACCATATATCCAGACCTTGAATAGAGGCATCAAACGCTTCTTTGGGGGAAGAAACTACTGCAATGACCAACATTAAAGCGCCGGTACTTAGTATTATCGTTCGTAACGGGCCAGAATCTCTAACCTCGCTCTGTAATGTCATCGTTTCACCTCATATCAGATAACGCCAATTCGGCATTTGAATCGTTATGGACGGCCGAATGACGCCCAAAGGGCGGTTCGGCCTTGACCGGACAGGCTATTGTATACAGCGGCCTATCCGGCCTGTACCATTGTATGCACAGGGACCAGAGTGTTAGACTTGAAAAAAATGATGAAACAAGATGAGCTGAATATCTGCATTACACAGAGCGAGTATCTACCGGAGAATGGCAGTATTCACAAGGTGGAATTACGATCGCTGATTAGTGTAAAGTTTAGCTTATATAGAGATACAAAGAACGGAGGCTCATGCGATGAATCGGATTCGGAAATCTGGCGGATTCAGAGCTTCGATCTTTGTGATCGTGGTGGCTCTGGTCGTCTATGTTGCCGTGTACATGCCAACGCCGTATATCATATATATGCCTGGCAGTGCAGATGAAGTAAAACCAATGGTAACGGTTAAAGGTGGGGACCAGGAAGAACGCGGTGTGTTCATGATGACGACCGTGTCGGCAACATATGCCAATGTGTTTTTGCTAGGAACCTCTCTGTTCAATCAAAATGCTCAAGTGGATAAAAAGGAGGACCGACTCCGCGGTAAAAGCGAAGCGGAGTACTCTGCCGAACAGGTGTGGTTCATGAGTGACTCACAATCCTCTGCAATGGAGGCTGCATATGAACAGGCAGGTGTGGCTTACTCTATTGTGCCTGAACATATCTTTGTATTTGGACTGTCCGAAGATCCAAAACCCGATGGAGACATTGCTCCGGGCGATATTATTCTGGGAGTGAACGGAACAGCTACGCCGGATAATACGGTGCTTTCGGCCCAGTTAAAAGATAAAAAGGTTGGAGATACCGTCGAAATGCAACTGGAACGTGGCGGAGAGACCATTAGCCGGGATGTGAAACTGATTCAGGTAAAAGACAATAAAACGGGAGAGACCCGCCCGGGACTCGGCGTAATGATTGGTGCGGTTCAGAAGGTGAAACCTGAAGATCCGGACAAACAGATTTCCTTTACAGATACTCAGGTTGGTGGTCCGTCTGCCGGCTTGATGTTTACGTTGGAGATCTATAACCAGCTAACACCTGGAGATCTGACCAAAGGGCATCGAATTGCCGGTACAGGTACCATTACCAAGGACGGTGTGGTGGGTGCCATTGGTGGTGTAGTGCACAAGATTGTAGCTGCTGACCGGAAAGAAGCGGAGATCTTCTTTGTGCCGAAGGATAACTATAAGGAAGCAGCAGCCAAGGCTGAACAGATCGGCACCAAAATGAAACTTGTGCCTGTGAGCACGGTGGATGATGCGCTGGCGTATCTGAAAACCTTATCCGTGAAATCCTAGGATTATGATCGGGCGTGAAGAGATGGAGCCCAGTTGAAACGAATGGATAAAGTTCGGACGAAATCGGACTGAATGGATTACAGGGAATGAAGTGTGATCGAGAGATCTGAGAAGGTCAACAGATTCAAAGGATTACAATGAGAGAATCCCCTTGTTGCGATGAGCCTGAGCGGCGCGCAGCAAGGGGATTTTTAAGTTGTATAGTTTAGTTTTCAGTAGTCGTTATGAATGATCTGTTGATGATGGAATAAAAACTCCATAGTAGATGAAGTCTTATAATCAAAAGTGGATTACAGTCTCACAGGAGACTCATAGTAGTCACTAAACATCCTGCGTGTGTCCTTATGCTCGCAAGCGAGCCCATAAGCAACCTGGGCTTGGATATCCAGTTCAAGTTGATTGTGCGTGAACGTCGAAGGTTTCAGCACTACAGGCAGCAAAGCAGTCTTCTTCATTTGTTTAAGCAGGCTCTGCCCTTGAGTATTGAATCCGAGGACTCGTAGATATCCGGGTCCGGCAGCCAATTGCTCTGGTGAACACTCGGCTTTGGTGTGATTCAGGAGCAGGTGGGCGAGCATACGCTGGAGCTTTGTGCGTGTGTATCGTTTGGTCTTCAGTGCATTCAGGAGTGCTTCGACTGAAGGCTCCGGTAGCTGAGCAAGTGTGCGAATCAGCCGATGCTCCAAGCCTTCCGTGACTTCGGCGATGCGTTCCAGCTCGGAGGCACGGCGTGTGGCCGCGAGGTGAAACAGCGGCTGTGCAAAGCGCTCCCAGTGTATGGGAGCGCGGCCTTCCTGCCATTCGCGATGCAGAATGGCAAGAGTGGCCGCCGGCACGTAAGGCGCGGCGGCGCTGGGCCCGTCCGCCATCAGCAGGCGGCGGACGGCTGTTGCACTGGCGATCGCCCCCGGGCCGGGCGTCGCCTCATGATACGCGGCACCGGTACGCGCCGCCGTAAAGGGCTTGATCGCGCTGCCAAGTCGTTGCAGCGCGATCAGGTAGTGCAGCCCAAGCGAATTGTTGGGCTGCTCCAGCAGTGCAGCGGCGTCGCGAACATCGACGCCGCCGGGCGCCAGTGCCGCCGCCACGCCTGCGTACGCGGCGGGGTAGCTGGCGCCTTCCCGCAGGCGGCGCGCGATGTCCTCGCGCATCCCTGCGGGCTCCACAGCCAGCACGCGCGCAATGCGCTGCAGGCTGTCCAGGTCGCCGGACTCGCTGCCAAAGCAGAGCGAGTCCACAACGCCGGTGCGGTCCAGCAAGGACACCGCACCGAAGGCAAACCATTCCGCCGGCTGTACAGCATACGCCACCGGCAGTTCAATTACCAGATCGGCGCCTGCATGCAGCGCCATCTCGGTGCGCGCCCTTTTACCCACGATGGCGGGTTCGCCGCGTTGGAGGAAAGGGCCGCTCATGACCGCAACAACGGCGTCTGCGCCGCTTAGCCGCCGAGCTTCCTGCAAATGATAGACATGCCCATTGTGCAAGGGATTATATTCAACAATGACGCCTACGGCTCTCATGATTAAACGTACTCCTTTCGATTGGATAACCGAGTATGTATAACATCCATTCCATCATAGGGGATGTCATGTATTAGATCAAATCATGCACCCATTCAGACAAGAAAAAGCACAAATCCGACATCAATGGATGTCAGACTGTGCCAATCAATCTCCACAATCTCAGAACAGTTAGACACTTTCCGGCGCGGGAATGAGACTTGCTTTCGGCCCAAAAAATTCATAATGAATGTGGTCGGCTGGAACATCAAGCGCCTGCAGCTCCGTATACACTGAACGCATGAACGAAACGGGTCCGCACAGATAATAGGTGGCATCCAGTTCATCAATCACTTGGCGAAGCCAGATTGCATCCATATAACCTTCCTTATGAAAAAACTCATTTTCACGATCAGAAGTAGCAGGTTGAGTGTAACAATAATAGGCTTTAACGCTTTGATAACGTTCGGCCAGATTGTTCACATGATCACGGAACGCGTGAGATTGACCATCCGGATTTGCATGCAAAAATGTAATTTTGCGGTTTTTGTCCAAGTTAACCAGTGTATTTAACATGCTGATCATGGGGGTTAGACCAACGCCACCGCTCAAGAGAACAATATGGCGTTTATCGTCTCTATCCAGCGTAAAGTCACCAGCAGGAGCGGATAGCTCCACCAGACTACCCTCTTCAATGTGATCGTGGAGATACGTGGATATGACTCCATCAGGACGTTCTAATCCACCCAGCTCGCGTTTAACGGAAATGCGGTAGTAGGGTTTACCCGGTATATCTGAAAGGCTATACTGACGAATCTGTGTAAATGACTGTGCCTCCGGTTTGATTTTGATGCTGATGTATTGTCCTGGTTCATAGCTGGCAATTGGTTTACCATCATCTGGGACGAGGTAAAAGGATGTGATGACTTCACTTTCCTGCACTTTCTTGGCAACCTTGAAGGTGCGAAATCCTTCCCAGCCACCTGTTTGGTTCTCTGCTTCCGCATACATGTCCTGTTCGATCCCGATAAAGGCATCTGCAATGACATTGTAGGCTTCGCCCCACGCCGTAATGATCTCATCCGTTGCCGCGCCTCCAAGCACATCTTTGATCGCTTGTAACAGATAGGTGCCCACAATCGCATATTGCTCGGGAACGATACCCAGACTGCGATGTTTATGGGCAACTTGCCGGACGGCAGGCAGGATGGAGGACAGATTATCGATATGCAGGGCGGCGGTGTATACCATATTGGCGAGGGCGGCTTGCTGTCGTCCCTGTTTCTGATTTGCGTGATTGAAAAGATTCAGTAGTTCCGGATGAGCTGCGAACATCGTTTCGTAAAAATGGCGTGTGATCGCTTCACCGTGAACTTCAAGTACGGGTACTGTAGATTTAATGACTCTAATAGTGTGTTCACTTAACATACATTTTCCCTCCCGATATAATATGAGATAGTTGAATAATAAATTGTTATGGAGCTGATTGTGCTTCGGTTTATAGCAAGTATAGGTACGTGCCGAGAGGGTCTGTGTGACATAGATCACACTAAACGTTAACGAAATGTGACCGCGGTTTGCAAGAAACTACAACTAAAATGACGACTTGTAGTTTATCTTGAAGTGAGTCTATAATAGACCAGATGGAGTAAACGGTTCTGAGCCATTCGTTTTAAAATAGGGTGTAAAGTTAAAAGTGTTGACAAACGTCTTGAAAAATCGGTATAATGATTTTTGTTTGTTAAGTCAATTTCATAATACTTTTAACGATGAATCGTCAGAATACATACAGTCAGGATTTATTGCTTTACAAGAGCAGGCTTGACCTGTATAACTGTCGTGATACGTTTGACATGAATTATGAAATTGGTTTCGTTTGGAGTGATGGAAATGTTAATGCCATTTCGCAAAGTGGCTACCAGTGATGGCCCCCTGGAGTTTAACGAACAGTGGGATATCAAGGAACTGGTTTCTAACCGACAAGATATCACAGCCGTTACCCCCCTGACTGCGGATTTATCTGCAGAATTCAGAGAAGGTGACGTTGTGGATGTTCATGGCAAGCTGACCGTAGGAGTGGACATGTTGTGCTCCCGTTGTCTTAAGCCGATCAATGAACATTTTCATATTGATTTTCATGAGCAATTCAAGCAGGGAAAACAGCCAGAGGAATTACATGAAGACGACGATACGCTCTATGTGGATGGGGATAGCGTTGATCTGAAAGGTTATGCCGAGGAAGCTTTTCTGCTGGATCTTCCGTTTATACCGCTATGCAGCGATACATGCAAAGGGTTATGCCCCAAGTGTGGCCATGAGCTGAACGAAGGTGACTGCGGTTGTGATAACCAGGTTATCGATCCGCGGCTTGCAGGGCTCAAGGATTTTTTTAAATGAGCATGATTGAAAATCGAACGTAACAACTACCTGCAAAGGTTGATTTTGATAAGGAGGTGGGAATAATGGCAGTACCTCAACGGAGAACGTCCAAGACGCGTCGCGACAAACGTCGCACTCACTTTAAATTGGCTGTACCGGGCATGGTGAAATGTGAACAATGTGGCGAACTTAAACTTAGTCACCACGTGTGCAAAGTGTGCGGAACGTACAAAGCAAGAGAGATCATCTCTCAATAATAGTTGGACATTAAGTAGCACTTCATTTCGATGAGGTGCTACTTTTTTTCGATTAGATAGTGTAGGTAGAGGGAGTTAACAAGCATGAAATCTTTGCTCCACAAGGGTGAATTGTTTTTGTTCAGCCAGCCTTTCTTTTTGACACGGGATGAGATATACTATAGTTTAGTACCAGGTTCTAAGATTTGACGTTACATATATGATGAACCATAATCCGTTTGAGAACGACCCTGGTGACCAGGGATGCATCTATAGAAGCAACACGAAAGAATGGTTGAACTGGCCGGATGGGACGGTTCCGTAAACGATACAGCGGGGGGTGTCAGGCATCGAACGTGTACCGAAGAGACAGAGGCAACAGCAGTTAACCAAAATGATAGAAGAGAACCCGTTTGTGACGGATCAGGAACTTACGCGCCAATTGAAGGTGAGTATTCAGACGATTCGTCTTGACAGACTGGAACTTGGAATACCCGAACTTCGGGAGCGGATGAAACTGATGGCAGAGCTCTCGTATGATCAGGTGCGCTCGCTGCCCCTGCATGAGATTATCGGTGATATTGTGGATCTGCAGCTGGACAAAAGCGGGATTTCCCTGTTTGAGATTAAGGAAGAGCATGTGTTTTCCAGAACAGGGATTGCACGTGGGCACTACGTCTTTGCACAGGCCAACTCCTTGGCTGTAGCCATTATTAATGACGAGATCGCATTGACTGCATCAGCAGACATTCGCTTTGTCCGTTCGGTTCATTTGGGAGAGAAATGTATTGCAAAGGCTTATGTGAGATCGATTCCGGGTCAAAAGGGCAAAGCCAAAGTGGAAGTATTCACTTATGTAGGTGAAGAAATGGTGTTTCAAGGCAACTTTGTAATCTACCATTCAGGTGGAGAAGACAGCGGAGAAGGAGGTCATTTGGAATGAAAATCGTCATTGATGCCATGGGAGGCGACAATGCACCTGCATCAACGGTAGAAGGTGCGATCGCCGCAGCCACGGAATGGGCGGATACACAGATCGTCCTGATCGGCGATGAAGCCAAGCTGGAGCCTCTTTTGAGTCAGTCAGGTGTGAGACCTGCCAATCTTACGGTCCGGCATGCTTCCGAAGTTATTGGTTCGGATGATGAACCCGTAAAAGCAGTACGTCGCAAGAAGGATGCCTCCATGGTGGTTGCAGGCCGTATGCTGAAAGAGGGCGAAGCGGACGCGATGATCTCGGCAGGCAATACCGGAGCGCTGATGACAGCAGGTTTGCTTGTTGTAGGTCGAATGGAAGGCATTGAACGTCCGGCGCTTGCGCCCATGATTCCAACGATTGATGATGTAGGTGTACTTGCGCTGGATCTCGGAGCGAATATGGATGCTAAACCGGAGCATCTTGCGCAATATGGCCTGATGGGCAGCTTGTATCGGCAAAAAGTACAGGGCATAGCGTCCCCACGAGTGGGTTTGCTCAATGTAGGAACAGAGCCAGGCAAGGGAAATGAGTTAACCAAACATGCATATCCTTTACTGGAACAACTCCCCATTCGTTTTGTCGGTAATGTTGAGGCGCGTGATGTGCTGACTGGTGCTTGTGATGTGCTTGTATGCGACGGTTTTGCAGGAAATATACTGCTGAAGTCGCTGGAAGGCACAGCAGGTGCCATTTTCGCCTTGCTTAAGGAGCAATTCTCATCTTCTCTTAAAAGTAAACTAGCTGCAGCTGTATTGATGCCTGAGTTGCGTGGGCTGAAACGAAAGCTGGATTATACGGAGCATGGCGGAGCGCCGCTCCTCGGTTTGAGCAGACTGGTTGTAAAAAGTCATGGATCTGCTGATGGCAATGCCATCAAAAATGCTGTGCGCCAAGCTCGGATTGCAGTGCAGAATCAGCTGGTAGAGAGCATATCTAAGGAAATTAGCGGGAAGTGAGTGACGACATGAATAATTTGCGCCCAGTAGGGGTTATTGGTACAGGGAAATATGTGCCTGAGAAAATTTTGACGAATAGCGATCTGGAGAAAATGGTCGATACCAATGACGAATGGATCGTCAGTCGTACAGGAATAAAAGAGCGTCACATTGCTGCACCCGAGCAGGCAACTTCTGATCTGGCATATGAAGCAGCTCTTAAAGCACTTGAATCTGCTGGCATGACAGGCAGTGATCTGGATCTGATTATTGTTGCAACCATTACCCCGGATTCTTCGTTCCCATCAACAGCCTGCATCTTGCAGGACAAATTGGGTGCAAAAGGTGCGGCGGCATTTGATCTGTCGGCAGCTTGTTCCGGATTTGTATATGGGTTGGCAAGTGCTACCAGCTTCATCCAAAGCGGCATGTACAACAACGCACTTGTTATTGGAGCTGACTGTTTGTCTCGTATTACGGATTATACAGACCGTAACACATGTGTCCTCTTTGGGGACGGGGCAGGCGCGGTAGTCGTTGGTGAAGTTCCAGAAGGTCGCGGATTCAAAGCATTTGATCTCGGTGCCGAAGGTGCTGGCGGTAGTCTTCTTCAGATGGAAGGCGGCGGTTCCCGTCTGCCTGCTTCCGCAGAGACCGTTGAAAATAAAAAGCATTATATCTACATGAATGGTCGTGAAGTGTTCAAGTTTGCAGTCCGTGTCATGGGTACGGCTACCATTGAGGTATTACGCAAGGCTGGTATGGAGCGTACGGATGTGGATCTGTTTGTTCCGCACCAAGCGAATATTCGGATTATCCAATCTGCGATGCAACGACTGGAACTTCCTGAAGAAAAGGTTGTAGTCAACGTGGATAAGTATGCCAATACATCGGCTGCTTCCATTCCGCTTGCTTTGGTAGAAGCCGCAGAGGAAGGTCGCATGAAAGCCGGAGATACCGTTCTGATGGTTGGATTCGGTGGCGGTTTGACATGGGGAGCATCGGTACTCGTTTGGTAAATAGACATCTGGGAGATGAATGAGATGGGTAAAATAGCATTTGTATTTCCCGGACAGGGATCACAGGCTGTAGGCATGGCTAAGGACGCGTATGAGTCCGTGCCTGCGGCAACTGAAATTTTTCGCACAGCAGATGAAACATTGGGTTTCTCGCTGAGCAACCTTGTATTTGAAGGACCAGAGACTGAGTTGAAACAGACATCAAATACACAACCGGCTCTGTTGACAGCAAGTATTGCCTTGCTTGAAGCTTTCAAAGAAAAAGGAATTCAGCCAGACTATATGGCTGGACACAGTCTGGGAGAATACAGTGCACTGGTGGCAGCGGGCGTTCTTTCGTTTGCTGACGCTGTGAGCACTGTGCGGGCGCGAGGTCAGTATATGGAACAGGCAGTACCGGGTGGACAAGGAGCGATGGCTGCTGTGCTTGGTGCGGATCGGGAAGCGCTGGGGGTGCTTTGCCGTGACGTATCTGAAACTGGTCATGCGGTTGAACTTGCCAACATGAATTGTCCGGGACAAATCGTCATCTCTGGTGTGAAGGAAGGCGTAGCTGCTGTCGCGGAACGAGTGAAAGAAGCAGGCGGTAAACGCGCCATTGCTTTGGAAGTAAGCGGACCGTTCCACTCTTCACTGATGAAGGGTGCGGCTGAGAAGCTGGAAGAGAAACTGAAAACCGTTACGTTCTCACCGGCAGCGGTCCCTGTAGTCGCTAATGTGACTGCAAGACCTGCAGAGGATGGGCAGGTTCGGGATTTGTTGACAGCTCAGGTCTATTCTCCTGTATTATGGGAAGACAGTGTGACATGGCTGATTGAGCAAGGCGTGGATACGTTCATCGAGATTGGATCTGGCAGTGTATTGACCGGTTTGATTAAAAAAACAGATAAAACCGTAAAACTGTACAATGTGAACAGTCTTGAAACGCTCGAAGCAACGGCAAGTGCGTTGAAGTGATTAGCAGGGATTAGATTTGGGGAAAGGAGGAATGATTATGTCTAAACCATTAGAAGGTAAAAATGCACTCGTTACCGGGGCATCCCGGGGCATTGGACGCAGTATTGCATTGGCACTGGCTGAAGCTGGAGCGAACGTAGCCGTGAATTATGCGGGTAGCCAAGCGGCAGCTGAGGAAGTGGCGGAAGCGATTCGTGCCAAAGGAGTCAAGGCGATTACACTTCAAGCCAATGTGGGCCTGATGGATGAAGCTGAACAAATGGTCAAAGCTACACTTGAAGCTTGGGGCAATGTTGATATTCTGGTGAACAATGCCGGTATTACCCGTGATAATCTGATCATGCGTATGAAAGAGGAAGAATTCGATCAGGTTATTGAAACCAATCTCAAAGGTGTGTTTAACTGCCTTAAGGCGGTTACACGTCCAATGATGAAACAACGGTCGGGAAGAATTATCAATATCTCCTCGGTTGTAGGTGTGCTCGGTAATGCTGGACAAGCGAACTATGTTGCTGCGAAGGCAGGAGTTATTGGCCTGACAAAGGCATCTGCTCGTGAACTGGCTTCACGTGGAATCACAGTCAACTGTGTTGCACCAGGTTTCATTGAGACGGATATGACAAAAGAGTTGTCCCAAGAGCTGGTGGACGGTATGCTAAGTGGTATTCCGTTGTCCCGTTTGGGTCAGCCGGATGAAATTGCCGGTGTAGTCACTTTCCTGGCTTCACAGGCTTCATCTTATATGACAGGGCAGACGCTGCATGTCGATGGTGGCATGTACATGTAATTCTTCCCGGACTTGAACAATAGTCGGGGAACAGGCGCTGGACGATCCGAAATGCCGGAAAAAGGCCGGGTTCCCCGGCCGGGAGCCGCATATGTCTTCTATGGCATTTTGCCTGCGATTCTCGTATAATACCAAAGAAGGAGGTGAACCGGATGTCTGATGTATTGGAGCGTGTAAAACGCATCGTCGTCGACCGCTTGGGCGCAGACGAAGCTGAAGTTACACTTGAAGCATCTTTCAAAGAAGATTTGGGTGCTGATTCTTTGGATGTAGTGGAATTGGTCATGGAATTGGAAGATGAATTTGATTTGGAAATCTCTGATGAAGATGCAGAAAAAATCACGACCGTAGGTGAAGTTGTAAACTACATACAATCTCATACCTAAAGTCATTTTAGTCCCGCACATGTTTTCGAACAGGCGGGACTTCTCATCATTCATTGGTTTTTCTCATTCCGCAAGCAACTCTACTCAAGCAGGCTTATCTTCGTTGAATAGATGTCTGTTTGCGGATATTCCCACAAAATACTTGCGTAATGCAGTCGATATAGAGGTGACTCGGTTTGAAACAAAGAGTAGTAATTACCGGAATGGGCGTAATGACATCGCTCGGAAAAGATTTGGAAACGTTCTGGGGCAGTTTAATGGCAGGAAAGTCCGGAATCTCTCAGATTGAGGCGTTTGATGTTAGTGAATACACGACACAGATTGCAGCTGAGATCAAGGATTTCAACCCGGAAGAATATATGGATCGCAAGGATGCTCGCAAAATGGACCGTTTTGTACAGTTCGCTGTAGCAGCCGGCTTCAAAGCCGTTGAAGACAGTGGTCTGAAAATTAACGAGAATATTGATGCAGAGCGTTTCGGTGTATCCATCGGATCAGGTATTGGTGGATTGGGTACGTGGGAGGACCAACATAATGCATTGTTGCAAAAAGGTCCAAAACGGGTAAGCCCATTCTTTATTCCCATGATGATCTCCAACATGGCTTCAGGCCAAATGTCCATCTCTCTTGGTGCCAAAGGTCCCAACATTAACGTGGTTACCGCTTGTGCAACAGGTACACACTCCATCGGAGATTCCTTCAAGTTGATTGCCAATGGTGATGCAGATGCCATGATCTGTGGTGGTGCGGAAGCAACAATCAGACCAACGGGTCTTGCAGGGTTCTGTGCTATGCGCGCAATGTCTACACGTAATGATGATCCTGCGAAGTCAAGCCGTCCTTTTGATACAGAACGTGATGGTTTTGTTATGGGCGAAGGCGCTGGTGTTCTGATTCTGGAATCCCTGGAGCATGCTCAAAAACGTGGTGCACGCATCTATGGTGAAGTGATCGGTTACGGTCTGACAGGCGATGCACATCACATGACAGAACCAGATCCGGATGGAGCAGCACGTTGCATGAAGATGGCACTTCGCAATGCGGGTATTGAGCCTGAAGAAGTGGATTACATTAATGCACACGGAACCTCAACTCCTGTAGGTGACAGATCTGAAACGCTTGCGATCAAAAAGGCGTTTGGTGATCATGCGTACAAGCTCGCAGTGAGTTCCACGAAATCCATGACGGGCCACATGCTTGGTGCTGCTGGTGGTGTAGAAGCGGTTATCTGCGGATTGTCACTGACACATCAGACATTGGCACCAACGATCAACCTGGAAAATCAGGACCCGGAATGTGATCTGGATTATGTTCCAAATGTTCCACGTCAAACTAAAGTCAATATTGCCATGTCCAATTCATTTGGATTCGGCGGTCACAATGCCACCATTATTCTCAAAAAATTTGAAGCATAAGGGGCTAGTTCGTTTGAGTGAAGATCTGAAGCAGTTACAACATAAACTTCAAATCAAATTTGACAACAGGCAGCTTTTAAAACAAGCGTTTACCCATGCTTCTTATGTAAACGAACACCGGTTCAGTCAGCATCAGGACAACGAGCGTCTGGAGTTTCTGGGCGATGCCGTGCTGGAACTGACTGTATCGGAATACTTGTATCATTTGTATCCTAACCGTCCGGAAGGCGAATTAACTAAGCTGCGGGCATCCATTGTCTGTGAGCCTTCCCTCGTCAAATTTGCTGAAGCGTTGGGTTTTGGTCAGTATGTACTTCTTGGTAAAGGTGAGGAACTAACGGGAGGACGGACACGGCCGGCTCTGCTGGCGGATGTGTTTGAATCTTTCATTGGTGCATTGTATCTGGATCAGGGGCTTGCGCCTGTCCGGGCATTTCTCGACCAGCATGTCTTTCCATTAATCGTGTTGGGCAGCAAGCTGCAAATGAGTGATTACAAAACGGAACTGCAGGAACTGACTCAGCATCACAATATGGGAGCTTTGGAATACCGTATCGTTGAGGAACGGGGACCTGCCCATGAACGTGAGTTTGTCTCGGAGGTCCATATGGGTCAAGAACGGCTTGGCAGAGGTACAGGGCGTTCCAAAAAGGAAGCGGAACAACAGGCTGCATCTGCAGCACTTGATCGACTGAAGCTTCCGGAAGCCGGAGCTTAACCGATAGCGCATAGACAAACGAAGAGCAAAGAGCAGCCCGCGGGTCCGCCCCGGCGGAAGTAATCGGCCGGACTGCTTTTTGCTCTTTTTTTTGTAAAGAGGTTCAGGGGAGTTAGCCTGATCGTTAACTAAATAAGTGAACTCTATTTTACACAAAACGAAGAGTGCAGAACCAATCTGAAGAAGCAAAGCGTGCGCATTTATCAACGGATTTTTCCCTTGGATAAGGGAATCAAGAAAATCTGGGGATAAGGGCGATCGGAGGATGGTACTGCAATCGAAGTAGTCATGTGTAATAGCAATGGTTCAATTTATTTAGGCGCTGGAATGCAATACTTGAAATTTGCAAGAGGAGGTGACGAGAAACCCTATGTTTTTAAAACGGATTGAATTGGGTGGATTCAAGTCATTCGCCGACAAAACGGAGATGGAATTCGTTCGTGGCATTACGGCTGTTGTAGGTCCGAACGGAAGTGGCAAGAGTAATATATCGGACGGAATCCGTTGGGTTCTGGGGGAACAAAGTGCCAAATCGCTGCGTGGTGGCAAGATGGAAGATATCATTTTTGCAGGTAGTGATGCACGGAAGGCTGTTAATTTTGGTGAAGTGTCGCTAACTCTCGATAACGAGGATCACGCACTTGCACTGGATTTCGGTGAAGTGACGGTGACTCGTCGTGTACATCGCAGCGGAGATAGTGAATATTTTATTAATAAACAATCTTGTCGCTTGAAGGATATTACGGAGTTGTTTATGGATACTGGCATTGGTAAAGAAGCCTACTCGATCATTGGACAGGGACGAATTGAAGAGATTCTGAGTACCCGTTCAGAGGATCGCAGGGGCATCTTTGAAGAGGCATCAGGTATCGTTAAATATAAATCCCGTAAGCGGGATGCTACGCGCAAACTGGATGAGACAGAGCAGAATTTACTGCGTATTCATGATCTGGTGACCGAACTGGAGGATCAGATTGGACCCTTGAAGGAACAATCGGAGAAAGCGATCCATTATAAAGAACTTCGTTCGCAGCTCAAATCACAGGAAATTTCCATGTATGTGTACCAGATCGAACAGATTCATGCATCTTGGAGTAAGGCCAACGAAAGGCTGCAATCGCTAAAACAGGAAGAGGTTGGACTGGCGGCGATTGTCTCTACGCATGATGCCAAGCTGGAAAATGATCGGAATGCGCTGCGTATCCTGGAAACAGAGACAGAGCAACTGCAATCCGCCTTATTGCAATTCAGTGAAGCGACGGAGAAAAGTGAAGGCCTTGGAGAACTGCTCAGGGAGCGCTCGCACCATCTGCAAACGAATCAGGAGCAACTCAAAGTAACGCTTGCCGCCAGTGAAGAGAGACATCGCGAACGGGAAACCGAGCTGATTGCACTGCGTGAGAAGTTTGGCAAGCTTGAGCATGAACTGAATGATGTGAGAAATCAGTTGTCGCAGGAAGAAGCCAAACTCATCGGTGTCACAGGCGGTATTAGCCAGCAGCAAGAGGAAAGCCTCAAAGGCAACTTGCTGGAACTGATGAATCAGATGGCTCAGACACGAAATGAAATTCGTTATGTGGATCAGCAGAAAGAAACGCTGGAGCGCAGAATGAATCGCGCGGCTGAGGAATCAGGCAAGTGGGAAGAACAGAAAGAGACACTGGAAAGTCGCAAAGCGGACATTGAGAAAAAAGTTGTTCGTTTGGGCAAAGAAATCAGTGATCTACGTGGTGGTTATATTACGGAAAGTGAACGACTCCAATCACTGCAGAAGCTGCTCGAAGAAAGTCGGGGCACGGTCCGTAAATGGGAACAAAAGCGTGAAGCTCAAGTTTCCCGCCGCGATACAATGAAAGAGATGCAGGATGATTTTGACGGATTCATGCTGGGTGTCAAGGAGGTACTCAAGGCTTCGCGTAAAGGTACGCTGAGCGGTGTTCATGGAGCTGTGGCTGAACTCGTTAAAGTTCCCGAGAAGATCGAACTTGCGGTAGAAACAGCAATGGGAGCCTCCTTGCAGCATGTGGTCATGGAAAATGAATCAGTTTCCAGACAGGCGATTGCTTTCCTGAAGCAGCGCCAGTTGGGACGTGCAACGTTCCTGCCTCTCGATGTCATTCGTCCTCGTGCCATTGGAGCGGCTGAACGTTCCATGATCGAAGGTATGGAAGGTTTTGTGGGGGTCGGTGCTGATCTTGTACAATTCGAATCCAAGTATGCTTCGATCATTGGCAGCCTACTGGGTAATGTTATTATTGCCGAAACGCTGGAGGTGGCCAATAAAATTGCGGCTCGCTGCCAGTATCGTTTCCGGGTCGTGACGCTTGAAGGCGATGTGGTTAATGCGGGTGGTTCCATGACAGGTGGTAGCCAGCACAAGAAAAATGTGAGTCTGCTCAGTCGTAAACGGCAGCTGGACCAGCTCGATCAGGATATTTTGGATACCGAAAATCAAATTGTGAAACTGCATCGCAGTGTGGATGATGTAAAAGTTCAACTGGAGCAGTGTCAGGACAAACTGGATGAACTTCGCCAGTCTGGTGACGATACCCGAAATGCAGAACAGCAGGCTTCGATGGAAATGAAGCAGGTAGAGCATGAGCTTCGCCACGTGCTTGAACAGGTTGCCGTTGCCGGGCAGGAGAAGAGCGGATTCACCGAAGAGATCAAAGAGCTGGATACGGCTCGTATCGTCGCTGTGAAGAAGCTGGAGCAGCTTGAAGACGAAGAAAAAGCGACTCATCGTGCCATTCATGCAGCCGAGTTTGCTCGGAAAGCCAATGAATCCGCGAAGGAAGAATTGCAGAGCCAACTCACCGAGTTGAAAGTACGGGAAGGCAAGCTCGATCAGGAGCGTTTCTCCAATGGGGAACAATTGCGACGTCTGGAGCGGGAAGTGGAGTCGCTGGTCAAAGATCTTCGTCAGAATCGCACCTTGTTAGCTTCGATGGAAGCAGATCTCAAGAAAACACAGACAGAGAGTGTTAAGCAGATTGAAGATCTGAACCAGTACAAGCTGAAAAAAGCGGAAGCTTCCCAAGAACTGGACTTCAAACGTGCTGCCCGAAGTGAGTTGTCGAAAAAGCTTGAGCTTGCGGAGAGCGAAACGAAGGAACAGCGCACGCAGTTGAAAGCTGTGGAAGAGCAGATGCGACAGACCGAAATTTCCGTGAACCGGTTGGATGTTGAGCTGGAAAATATACTGCGAAAGCTGACGGACGAATACGAACTGGGTTATGAACTGGCCAAAGAGCGTTATCCGGTGCCGGAAGATGTAGAGCATACACAGGCAGAGGTACAGAAGCTGAAGCGCAGTATATCCGCCCTGGGTGATGTTAACCTGGGAGCGATTGAAGAGTTCCAGCGCGTCAATGAGCGATACGAGTTCCTGAGTGAACAGAAGAATGACCTGGTGGAAGCCAAAACAACGTTGTATCAGGTTATTCGGGAAATGGAAGACGAGATGGCGAAGCGATTCAAGATTACATTTGATGCAATCCGCCGTGAGTTCGGTACCGTCTTTACCAAGTTGTTTGGCGGGGGACGTGCTGACCTTGTTCTGATGGACCCGGAGCGCTTGCTTGAAACGGGAATAGATATTGTGGCTCAGCCACCAGGCAAGAAACTGCAAAACCTGCAACTGTTATCCGGTGGGGAGCGGGCTTTGACGGCAATGGCTTTGTTATTTGCCATTCTGCACGTCAAACCTGTACCATTCTGCGTGCTGGATGAAGTAGAGGCAGCGCTGGACGAAGCTAACGTGGTCCGTTTTGCCCAGTATTTGCGTGAATTCTCCGAACAGACACAGTTCATCGTTGTAACCCATCGTAAAGGTACGATGGAAGAGGCTGATGTGCTGTATGGTGTTACGATGGAAGAGGGCGGAGTATCCAAGCTCGTTTCGGTTAAACTGGAAGATGAGGAAGCGGTAATTGCCTGATCGGTCCAAGGCTGTGGGACAAATGAACTCATTATCATTATTAAATATTAAAATTCATTTAGATTGAGCATTATTGCATAGCGCTAGATTATGTACACGATGGAGGGGCTTTATGAGTTTTTTTAAAAAGCTGAGAGACAGCATTGCAAACAAAACAGAGTCAGTCACCAAACAGTTCAAGGATGGATTGGAAAAGACACGTAAAGGGCTAGTGGAGAAAGTCTCGGATCTCGTGATCCGCCGCAAAAAAATCGATGAAGAGTTCTATGAAGAACTTGAAGAGATTTTGATCGGAGCAGACGTAGGCGTGAATACGGTCATGAATCTGATCGAAGACCTGCGCGCTGAGGTGAAAAAACGCAAAATTGAGGATGCGGCTGAGCTGCAGCCTGTATTGTCTGAGAAACTGACGGATCTTCTTCGTGGTGAACAGAATAACGAGCTGAAAATGAACCCGGACGGCATTACTGTCATTTTGTTTGTTGGTGTTAACGGTGTTGGTAAAACAACGACAATTGGCAAGCTGGCGCATCGATTTAAACAGCAAGGTAAAAAAGTGATCATGGCCGCTGGAGATACGTTCCGTGCCGGAGCCATCGAACAGCTGGAAGTATGGGGACAACGTGCCGGTGTCGATGTGATCAAACAGCAATCCGGTTCTGACCCGGCAGCGGTTATGTATGATGCGGTGCAGGCAGCAAAACAACGGGGTGCCGATGTTCTCCTCTGTGATACAGCAGGTCGTCTGCAGAACAAATCTAACCTGATGGACGAGCTTAACAAAATCTATCGTGTCATCCAACGTGAAATTCCGGATGCTCCGCATGAAGTG
This sequence comes from Paenibacillus sp. FSL R5-0519, assembly GCF_037974275.1. Taxonomy (NCBI): domain Bacteria; kingdom Bacillati; phylum Bacillota; class Bacilli; order Caryophanales; family Paenibacillaceae; genus Paenibacillus; species Paenibacillus sp. FSL R5-0519. The sequence goes on along the minus strand of NZ_CP150234.1, from coordinate 4,194,292 downwards.
CTGATGGTTTTGGATGCGACCACAGGTCAAAATGCCTTGAATCAGGCTAAACTTTTCGGTGAGAAAAGCGGCGTAACCGGCCTCGTACTAACGAAACTGGATGGAACAGCCAAAGGCGGGATCGTTGTAGCAATTCGTCAGGAGCTGGATTTGCCAGTGAAGCTTGTGGGACTGGGTGAAAAGATCGATGATCTGCAACAATTTGATTCAGAGCAGTTCGTTCATGCCTTGTTCGCCGGATTGATCCAAGAGCAACCAGCTGAAAGTGCTGAAGAAGAGGAAACGAACTCGTAGAACCATGTTAATTAAGATAAATTCATAGCATTAAGCGTAATTGCCAGTGATAGACGTGATAAGTGTCACGTGTAATGTCACTGGCAATACGTGTATAATGGGAATAAAGCAGGCAATGCTAAAGGGCTGGAAAGGACGGTTGAAATGGCCAATACTCATACCTATTCTCGCCGTGAAGAAGTCGCCAATGCGGTGACACATGGAATCGGCGCTGCACTCAGTGTGGCTGCACTGGTGATATTGATTGTATTTTCTAGTATAAAAGGAACGGCTTGGCATGTGGTCAGTTTCACGATCTATGGGATCACCATGTTGCTGCTCTATACAAGTTCTACTCTCGTGCACGCATGGAAAGATGGAAAAGTGAAAGATTTATTTGAGATTTTCGACCATTCTTCCATTTATTTGTTTATTGCGGGATCATACACTCCGCTGTTGTTTATTGCTCTTCGCGGTACACTTGGATGGACTCTGTTCGGCATAATCTGGGGAATCGCATTATTCGGCGTGATCTTTAAGGCGTTTTTTACAAAAAGGTTTCTGTTCATGTCCACGATTTTCTATGTTGCGATGGGCTGGCTCATCGTAATTGCCTGGCAACCGCTGATGGCTGCCATACCTACAGGCGGAATTGTGTTGCTGGTTGCTGGAGGCCTGATGTATACACTGGGTACGCTCTTTTATGTGTGGCGTGGATTTCCTTACCATCATGCGATATGGCATCTCTTTGTACTGGCAGGCAGCATTCTTCATTTCTTTATGGTACTGTTGTACCTGACACCACTTCGCTAGAACGCCATAAACGGATGCATCTCCACGGACTGAGAAGCGTTCGTTTTTCTTTTACATAGAGGTGATCTCGTACAGGTAAAGATAGGATGTGCTTGTCGTGAAATAAGGTATATATCACCTGTTAAACATCGAAATAACATATCATCAAAGCTGTTTTTATTGTGACAAGTATTTTTGCTTGACAACCTGATTTGTTTTAGGTATTATTAGGAACGTTGCAAGAGTGTAAAGTGTTTTTCCTTGACGAAGGGAGTGCCCCGATGTGAGTCAAGAAAACCGGCTTGAGAAGACAAACCGGATTAACTTGCTGTTTGCTTTTTATGAATTGTTACTTACCGAGAAACAGCAGACATTTCTAAAGTATTACTTTCATGACGATTTTTCACTTGGTGAAATTGCAGCCGAGTTTGAGATCAGCCGCCAGGCGGTATACGAGCATATCAAGCGTGCCGAACAAGTGCTGGAAAACTACGAAAGCAAGCTGGGCTTGTTGGAAAAGCATGAACGGCGTAATCGCAATCTTGAAGATTTGCAAAATGCATTGGAACGCGCAGGCGTCTCCATTGATGACAACAAACAAATACACGATATCGTTGCTCAGCTTAGCGAATGAGGAGATTATAACGGCTCAGTGGAACGTATCGGTCTTAAAAACAGTAATAAAGCTTAAGGAGGTGGGATCATGGCATTTGAAGGATTAACGACCCGATTACAGAATGTGTTCAGCAAGCTGCGCGGCAAAGGCAAGGTGTCTGATGAAGATGTAGCCGAGGCTATGCGCGAGGTACGTCTGGCATTGCTCGAAGCGGATGTAAACTTCAAAGTGGTCAAGGAATTCATCGCCAAGGTGAAAGAGAAGGCTGTTGGCAAAGAAGTGATGGAGAGCTTCACGCCAGGAATGGTCATCATCGACATCGTTAACAAGGAACTGACGGATTTGATGGGTGGAAGCCAGGCCAAACTGGCTAAAGCGAACAAACCGCCTACGGTGCTGATGATGGTTGGTTTGCAGGGTGCTGGTAAAACAACCACATCGGGTAAACTGGCTAAAATGCTGCAAAAGCAAAACAGCAGACCATTGCTTGTTGCAGGAGATATTTATCGTCCGGCAGCGATCAAACAGTTGCAAGTACTTGGCGAGCAGATCAAAGCGCCGGTATTCACACTGGGTGATCAGACAAGCCCTGTGGAGATCGCACGTCAAGGTCTTCAACACGCCAAAGATAATGGTAATGACTATGTTATTATCGATACAGCTGGACGTCTGCATGTTGATGAAGAGCTGATGGAAGAACTTCGCCAGATTCACAGCGTAGTGAATCCGGATGAAGTACTGCTTGTGGTGGACAGCATGACAGGTCAGGATGCGGTTAACGTAGCAGAACACTTTAACCAGCAGCTTAATCTGACCGGGGTTGTCCTGACGAAGCTGGATGGCGATACTCGCGGTGGTGCTGCACTTTCTGTCAAAGCCGTTACGGGGTGCCCAATCAAGTTTGCTTCCCTTGGAGAGAAACTTGACGCTTTGGAGCCGTTCCACCCGGAACGTATGGCTTCACGGATTCTCGGTATGGGAGATATGTTATCTCTGATAGAGAAAGCACAATTAAACATTGATACCGATAAGGCCAAGGAAATGGAACGGAAGATGCGTAATGCAGAATTCACGTTTGAAGATTTCCTGGAACAGATGGATCAAGTGAAAAAGCTGGGACCAATCGATCAGATCATGGATATGATTCCCGGCATGGGCAAGATGAAACAAGCCAAGGACCTGAAGGTTGATGATAAACAGATGGGCCGGATCGAAGCGATCGTATACTCAATGACGACCGAGGAGAAACGCAACCCGGACTTGATCAACCATAGCCGTCGGAAGCGTATTGCTACCGGAAGCGGAACATCTCTGGCTGAAGTAAATCGTCTGATCAAGCAGTTTGATGAGATGCGCCGCATGATGAAACAGTTCTCGGATATGATGGGACCTAAAGGCGGTAAAAACAAAGCGATGAAGCAGCTTAAAGGTATGGGCAAAGGAATGAAGTTTCCTTTCCGTTGATTTAAGCGAAGCTGGATCATATACAGATTTCATTGAAGGAGGTGAATTTTCAAATGGCAGTTCGTATTCGTCTGAAACGTATGGGTGCTCACAAAGCTCCTTTCTACCGCGTAGTGGTATCGGATTCCCGTTCCCCACGTGACGGTCGTTTTATCGAGGAGATCGGTTACTACAACCCGGTTGAACAACCGGCTGTTGTTAAGATCGATGAAGATAAAGCATTGGCATGGCTTCAAAACGGTGCACAAGCATCTGACACTGTCCGCAACTTGCTTAGCAAAGCGGGCGTGATGAAGAAGTTCCACGAGTCTAAATTATCTAAATAAAGTGCTGATTCGGAGGGTCATCTATGGAAGAATTAGTAAGCATAATTGCTAAGGCTTTAGTCGATCATCCGGAAGATGTGGCGGTTCGGACGGTTGAGAAAGACCGGCTTGTCGTTTATGAGTTAACCGTTCATCCTGACGATGTCGGGAAGGTAATTGGTAAACAGGGACGAATCGCAAAATCACTTCGTACGGTCGTCACATCAGCAGCAGTTAAGATGGATAAACGGGTTACCGTTGATATCATATCTTAAAGATATACGAAAGGGGGTTAGGATGCATGTCCTAGCCCCTTTTCGTGCATGCTGAAACTTAATATGTTAGATTAGATATTGAATTAAAATATTTTTGGGTATGAGTGACTTCGGAGCAGTGTAGGGGACGGAATCGATTCTGGAGAAGCGGTAGCGTTCGCCTTTATCACCTCATTTTCACCTTTTAAATTCAGTTCGAAAAATGAGGGAGTAACAGCGATCGAAAGAACGAACCGTCAACGGAACGATCGTACGAGAGTCGAAGTAACTGTTTAATTTGATTTAATTTCGTAGGAGGAAATATGGCAGAGTTTATGAATGTAGGTAAAATCGTTAATACGCATGGAATTCGCGGTGAGGTGAGAATCATGCCTTTAACCGATTTCCCGGAAGTACGTTTCGCGAAAAATGCGGAGTTGTTTTTCTTTACACCAGATAACCATCCAGTGATGGTTAATGTGGAATCTGCACGTTTGCATAAAAATATGTATATTCTTCGGTTGAAAGAATATGGCAATATTAATGAAGTAGAGAAGTTTAAAGGCGGTATGGCCAAAGTATTAAAAGAGAACCTGGCTGAGTTGGAGGAAGGCGAATATTACTTCCATCAAATCGTTGGCTGCTCTGTCATCACCGAAGAGGGTGAAACGCTCGGAACCATCTCTGAAATCCTGACTCCTGGTGCGAATGATGTATGGGTTGTCAAAACGCCGGCTGGCAAAGAAGTACTGATTCCTGTTATTGATGATGTCGTGCTTGATGTGGACATCGAACAGAAGCAAGTGAAGATTCACCTGATGGAAGGGCTGCTGTAACATGAAAGTGGATGTATTAACGCTATTCCCTGAAATGTTTGACGGTGTGTTCGGAGCAAGCATTCTGGGCAAAGCTCAAACGAAGGGACTGGTATCCCTCGGTGCAACCAACTTCCGTAATTATGCGACCAATAAACACAATACAGTAGATGATGCTCCTTATGGCGGGGGTGGGGGGATGGTGCTAAAACCAGATCCGATCTTTGCTGCTGTGGAAGATGTTCTGGAACAACGCGGAGAAGCTGCGGCAACGATGAAACCTCCACGTATCATTCTAATGTGTCCGCAAGGTGAGACATTTACACAAAAAAAAGCAGAAGAACTTGTTCAGGAAGATCATCTGATTTTTATATGCGGACACTATGAAGGTTACGATGAGCGAATTCGCGAATTTCTCGTGACGGATGAACTATCCATTGGGGATTACGTACTCACGGGTGGGGAGCTACCTGCGATGGTTGCGATTGACAGCATCGTACGTCTGATCCCAGGTGTGCTTGGAAATGAGACAAGCGCCGTAACGGATTCATTCAGTACTGGACTCCTGGAATATCCGCACTACACACGGCCACCCGAATTCAGGGGCATGAAAGTACCGGATATGTTATTGTCTGGGCATCATCTGAATATTGAGGCGTGGCGCAGGGAACAGTCGTTGCTTCGTACGTTAGAGCGCAGACCGGAGATGTTGGAAACGGCTGATTTGACGGACAAAGAGCGAATTTGGTTGAAAAAGATACGCTCAAACCGTAAAAATAATACAGAGTAAATAGACGTATCATAATCTATATGCACGTTAATATAATTTTCGCCATTCCAAAAGGTCGACCTTGATACCAAAGGTTGGCTTTTTTTGTATATAGAAAAGAAGCTGGATTTTGATTGGTTTATTTTATAAAATGGAAGTACATTTATTGAAACTGTGTTTCATTAAGTGAAACTAAAGGTGGTGTATGAATGACGTATAGAATTATTGGTCTAGATCATATTCAGCTCGCAGCACCGGAAGGTTGTGAATCGGAAGCACGTCATTTTTTCAATGAAGTATTGGGATGGACAGAGATTCCTAAACCTGAAATTCTAAGAAAACGGGGTGGTGTATGGTTCGAGTGTGGCAGACATCAAGTACATATTGGAATACAAAAAGATTTCGTTCCAGCAACAAAAGCTCATCCAGCATTTCATGTACAGCATTTGGATCAGCTGCGTAATCATTTGATTGATAATCATATTCATATTGTCGATGACGAAGCAAGGGAAGAGGAGGGGGTAAGGCGTTTTTATATAAATGACCCTTTTGGCAATCGTCTTGAGTTCTTGGAATGGGTTTAAATCATTCGTTAAAAAATCCTTCATGTTGACCTGGACAGTTTTGCAACTTTGAACTTTTTTGCATAAGTACTAGACAGGGTTGTAAAAGAAAGGAATTTTCTATATGGTGAACTCAGTTGGAGCTGAATCACAACTGAGGAGGAAGGTTATGAATCACCAACCCTATGAAATTGCTAAAATAGATATTAGCCAAGCCGGAGAACGCTGCAAAATGCTCTTGGGAGATCTGAATGGAGATGGCAGCCTTGAGATGGTGTTGGTACAGGCAGATGGGGGCATAGATGATCGGTATGTTCCGCATCAGGTATGCTGTTTGACTGCATTTGATCTGGAAGGAACTTTAATGTGGCAGGTAGGAACTGCTGATCCCCATGCAGGTGGGCCGGGCTCAGACTACCCTGCACAGATCGCAGATTGGGATGGTGATGGGCATAATGAAGTACTATGTGTTATGAACAAACAATTTCTCGTGTTAGATGGCCGGACCGGAGAGATCAAAGAAACACGTGATCTGCCAGGTGATGAAGCGCATGACTGCATTATTCTTGCCAACCTGACTGGTAACCAATCCAAAATGGACATTATACTGAAAGACCGCTATAAGACGTTATGGGCACTTGACCATGATTTTAATTTGTTATGGAAGCATGAGGGGAATCCGGGACATTTTCCGTGGGTGTTTGATATTGATGGAGATGGAAAGGATGAAGTGATGGCCGGATATGACATGCTGGAACATGATGGGACGGTATTATGGTCTTGTGAGAACTTGGATGATCATGCCGACTGTATATGGTTTGGAGACATTGATGGTGATGGGGAAGTTGAGGTTGTTATCGGTGGCAGTGTCACGGTTATGATGGACCGTTATGGCAATGAGAAATGGCGTTATGAAGATTCGATTGAATCACAGCATATTGCGCTGGGCCATTTTATTGCTGAAATGGAAGGTTTACAGATTGCAGGTCTGGACCGGATCGTCCGGGGCGATGAGCGTGGTAAGGATGGAATGTTCATGCTGAACAATGATGGGCAAGAAATATGGAAAGAAAATCGTACAACTCGTGGCTGGTTAACTATTATAGAGCCTGTAAGTAACTGGGATGAGGGTGGACTCGATTATATTTTGGCTTATCGTCGAGGTGGTGATGTCTTGCCTTCTTTGGTAGATGGAAATATGAAAACGGTTACCGAATTTCCGAAAGAGGGATATGCGGTACATGCAGATCTGGTTCAGAGTGGACTGGAACAGATCATCATCTATGACGCACAAGAAGCGGTGGTTTACGCCAGCTCTCCGATGACATTATCACTAACCGATGCAAAAAGAGCCAAGCCACAGCTCAAAAGGCTGTATAGCTCGACTCTGTATCCGGGCGGTGAAGTTAAACTCTAGGTTTTACCGGTCATTCTCCGATGCGGGTAATTCATTCTGCGGACTGGATTCGGGTTGAAGCAAGGTCGCCAAATCAGTACCTGTCGTGACCGTCAAGCGAGGTAGCTTCATGGGATCATCTCCTGGATGCACAAATCCAGACTTTACAGTAAAGGCCATGCGATATCCATGCTGCTGTAACTTGTAAATCATCTGTGTACTGGTATACCCAAAAGGATAGGCCAGATAAGGTGTGTCTATTCCGGTTTGCTTCATTTGCTGGATATCCTCATCCAGAAGACGGGTGTCCAGACCGACAGGGACGCTGTTACCACAACGCATAAATCCCTTATGATGCAGATTATAGGTATGGCTGTTGAATTCAAATACATCAGTTGCCGCCTGCATCTCGGGTTTGGAGATGAAACTGTCAATGGCGGGGCGAGATTCTGAAGGTTGTTCTTGAATTTTACTACCAATGACAAACAATGAAGCATGGAAATTATATTTTTGAAGCACAGGGTAAGCTAACGTATAATTGTTCTGATATCCATCATCAAAGGTAATTACAATGGACTTCTTTGGCAGGGAGAGCTTCCCGTTTACATACTGTTCAAGCTGATCCAATGTAATCGTGTGGTAGCCTTCGTCGTGCAGGTATTTCATGTTTTGCTTGAAATCTTCCAGACTAATGATGGATTTGTTATCTATCTGGTGATCGTTCAGTTCGGGCTCTATGTAATGATACATGAGTACAGGAACTTCTGTAGCCGTACCTGTTTCTATCTTGAAGGTGGAACGATCCAGTGCATTTTGACGGGTGTAGTCAGTGTGTGACAGCTGGAACGCTTTGCGTTTAACGATGTCCCAGGAGGTACAGGCTTTGTGTGACATGGCATTTGTAGGATGGGTTACGGCATAGGCATACAGTGTAATGGAGCATATGAGCATGGCTAGTACAGAAAGCGTGATCTTTTTCCAATATTTCATGAGTCTTAGAGTTCTCCTTTAAAGTGGTCATTAAGTTATATCATAGACGATATTTCAATAGGGGAAGTTACAGTATTTTTTCCTATATCAGGTTGACTTGCAGATGAGAGCGTGGAGAAAGAGGAGACGGCATATCTGAAGCCCTAGCTAGTTGTAAAAATTAAAATGGTTCAACGTTCTGCTGTCCATGACTATGCTTTAGGGGAATGATAGGGAGTTCCAGTGTTGCTGATGGCTCCATAGGCATTTTGTTTAATTTCTCTTGTGTTTTGATATGCTGCGTGATACAATAAGTCTGTTATGTGGAATACGGCGGTCCTCTATGGATAATGAAGGAGACAAGGTGATCTCTGGAAGAAGTATGAACGCCTGTACGGAAGGAGGGAGTCATAGATGAATATCGTTCAAGCGATTACACAAGAACAACTTCGTAAGGATATTCCGAGTTTTCGTCCTGGTGACACTTTGAAAGTGCACGTTAAGGTAATCGAGGGAACTCGTGAGCGTATCCAATTGTTCGAAGGTGTTGTGATTAAACGCCGTGGTGGTGGAATCAGTGAGACTTTTACAGTTCGTAAAATTTCTTACGGTGTAGGTGTGGAAAGAGCTTTCCCGCTTCATTCCCCAAAAATCGATAGAATCGAAGTGGCTCGCCGTGGTAAAGTGCGTCGTGCGAAGCTTTATTATCTTCGTGAACTACGCGGTAAAGCAGCGAGAATTAAAGAAATTCGTTAATATAACGGATACCGGGAAGGGCTTGGAGACAAGCCCTTTTCGTTTTTGTCCGGGAAAAGTTGAACCGGAGGTACACTTCCGAGTAAAATGGTATGGCAACACATGCGTGGGATAGTCCGGGAGGCTTGTAAAATCAGTTATCGAAGTGCGTGTTCGAAAAGACCGGTTTTCAGTACCGACTTTTTGAACAACCTCTGAAGACATTTGAATTGTGGATTAAATGTATTGTAATGCTTGGTGTAAGATTACATAACTGATGTGAATGTTTTGTATCCATCCCTAGAGTTATTGGAACGATACAAAATGCTGGATGTGTGTACTGCTATAATCATGTACTGTGAAGAGAGGAAGATCTTGAATGGAACAAGAAGTTCAACAGGACCAGGGCAATCCTGCCGAAGAGAAAAACAGTCGATCCAAAAAAGCCAAAAATGAAATTGTTGAATGGCTCAAAGCCATTGTTATTGCATTAGTTCTCGTCATTCTGATTCGGTGGTTGCTCTTCAAACCGTTTGTTGTGGATGGACCGTCCATGCAGCCGAACTTCGAAACGGGCGAACGTGTAATCGTCAACGAAATCTTATATGATATCCGAGAACCGAAGCGCGGGGAAGTTATCGTCTTCCACGTACCATCCGAAGGCCGAGATTTCATTAAACGTGTTATTGCTGTAGAAGGTGATACGGTTGAGGTTCACGGTGATACAGTAACGGTTAACGGCAAAAAGGTTGATGAAACGTATATTCAAGGAGCCATTGATGCAGCTGAAGCGAATGGTGGAACCTATAACGTGAAGGATTTCCCGAATGAGCAGTTCCCTGATGGCAAAGTGCCTGCAGGTCATGTGTTTGTTATGGGAGACAACCGTCCGAATAGTACAGACAGCCGTATGATCGGTTATGTTTCATTAGAAGATATTATTGGTCGTGCAGATGTTATTTTCTGGCCGATCGGGGAAATTAAGTGGATTAACCACTGAAATTGAAGTAATAATGAGGTGAAGACAAGGTGACGATACAATGGTTTCCAGGTCATATGACTCGAGCCAGACGCCAGATTCAGGATAAGTTAAAGCTCATCGACGTGGTCATCGAACTATTGGATGCCCGTCTGCCTGTCTCTAGCCGTAATCCGATGATTGACGAAATATTGCTGGATAAACCCCGGATGATTTTGTTAAACAAAGCGGATTTGGCAGATGCTAAAGTGACGCAAGAGTGGATTGAATATTTCAAAAAAGAAGGAATTACCGCCTTTCCTGTGGATGCCTCAACAGGCACCAATGTGAAAGAGATTCCGGTACAGGCGAAGCTTCTTCTGAAAGAAAAAATTGATCGTCAACTGGCCAAAGGAATTAACCCTCGTGCGGTTCGCGGATTGATTGTGGGCATTCCAAATGTGGGGAAATCAACATTGATTAACCGACTGGCTGGACGGAGTATTGCGTTGACAGGAGATCGTCCTGGTGTGACGAAGGGGCAACAGTGGATTAAGGTAGGCAAAGAAATGGAGTTATTGGATACTCCGGGTATTCTTTGGCCCAAGTTCGAAGATCAGAATGTAGGTTATCGTCTTGCCGTTACGGGTGCAATCAAAGAGGAAATTCTGAATGCAGAGGATATCGCCTTTTTTGGAATCAGTTACCTGATGCGTTATTACTGGGACGCTCTGGAAGAGAGATACGGACTTCAGGAGTTCTCCAAGGATGCAGATGATTCAGACAGTGTTATTGCGATTATGGAACAAGTCGGCCGTATACGTGGTTGTGTTGTAAGCGGTGGACGTATTGACTTGGAAAAGGCATCGCGAGCATTTCTGCGTGAATTGCGAGCGGGTAAAATGGGACGGTTCTCTATGGAAGCCCCCTATTAAAAAAATGGACTCTACACGATGAAGAATATTATCTTGATCTGTTCATTTCATATATCCAAGTGCCGAAAGAAGCGGCCGTGACCGGATTACCGGGAACGGTCTTTTTTTGTGTATAAAACGCGAAATTGGAGCTGGACTTACGTCCAAAACGATAAAAATGGAAGAGGATTGAAGAAAAGTACGCTTTCTGGAATTGGCTGACCCATATATCAGGTGCATCTAAATCGTGCTATGATGAATGGTGGTGCAATTTAGATTAGACGAGGTCTGATATATTCAATTTAAACCATCAAATACCGATAAATGAAGACATCACTATCTTTATTATTGTAAACCTCAATGAAAAGTTTTGCTGAGATGATAGGTTGTACAGAACAAAGACAGAGGATCTACGTCTATATTATAAAAAAAGTTGTAAGTGATACGCATGCTGAAGAAGCGTGGGTAGAGGAGATGAGTATTATGGTTGAAAAGAATGAAGAGATCGGGTTCAATTTACTGGATTCCCCGATTGGAACTAAGAAGAAAAAAGAAGCCAGTGAACCGCGGGATCTGTTGCTCTACGAACGAGAGTATTGGGACAGTGGATTTGAACGGATTGCTGGTATTGATGAGGTAGGTCGGGGATGTTTGTTTGGGGATGTTGTCGCAGCGGCGGTTATTTTACCCAAGGACCTCATTCTGGAAGGTGTGAATGACTCCAAGAAATTGACGGAGAAAAAACGTGATGCACTATATGACGTTATTATGGAAAAGGCACTGGCGGTAGGTATCGGGTACGCGGATGCAGAGACGATTGATCGGCTAAACATCAAGCAGGCTGCGAGACTTGCGATGAAACGGGCTGTTGAAGCGTTGGGAGAAACGCCTGATTATATGCTGGTGGATGCCGAGAAGGTGGATGTGAATGTACCTCAACTGTCCATTATTAAAGGGGATGCCAATAGTCAATCGATTGCAGCGGCATCTATCATCGCCAAGGTAACGCGAGATCGACTCTGTAAGGAAGAATGGGATACGTTATATCCGGAATATGGTCTGTCGATACATAAAGGATACGCAACAAAAGTTCATCGGGAGCAAATTATGGCTTTGGGGGCAACCCCGATGCATCGCCGCAGTTTTCTGGGCAATCTGCTTGGTGAGCAGCAATCGTTGTTTTAATACAGGCTTGAAGGAAGGAGGGGGAGAGATTTGAATATCGGTTCCGTGATCAAGGGATTATTGGGAGACAGCAAGCCAGGGAATGCCAAGCCGCTTGAATTAAAGGAAGGTCAGGTGGTTCGTGGCTCCGTGGTAAGTGTATCCGATGATGGAGGGGATGCGGTTCTACAGATTCAAGGTGTGCAGGTGCGCGCCAAATTGGAGACTCCACTCCGTCCGGGTGAGACCACATTGCTCCAAGTACAGCCACCAGGTGAAAATGGCATTACGGTCATGAAGCCAATGTCGGGTACACTTGCTGAGCTGCCACAAGCTTCGCTCAACAACCTGCTACAGGATGTAGGGCTACCGGATACAAAAGGGAACCGGGAACTGTTGCTTGCCATGCAGCGTAGCGGTTTGCCGCTCACGAAGGATAATGTGGCTATGGTTCAGAATATGATGAATGCCAAACCCGCACAGGTCCCTGTGGAAGAATGGGTGCAGGCGACGGGGATTGCTTTTCAGCGTGGTCTTCCGGTTACGGCCGAAACGGTAAAAGGATTACACCAAACGGTGTTTGGTCCCCCTCTTCACCAGTTATTAAGCGGGTTGGCTGATCAGTTGGAAACGATGCTGACTCAAGCTACAGGTAAACCGGTACTGACTGGGGAACAATCTGCTACGCTGAAGCCAGCAGCCATGGCTGGTGCACCTGTATTGCTGAATGTACCGCAGTTGGAAGAAGGGTTGGCTTCATCAGGCAATGGTCGTCAGGTAACAGGGACTGGAACTGGAGCACCTGTTCTGTCGACGCAGCAAGGTCAAGGGGCGTTGGCAGGAGCTACATCCATGGCGGATGATGGGGCAGGGGCTGCTGTGAAAGGAAACATACAGACGGCTGGAGGCACAGGAAGTGCTGAAGCTGCGGCGAAGGCCGTTGCCAGCAACGTTGAATTGGCTGGCAAAGGTGGTGCGAGTATTCCGTCTGGAACCGGAATACCTGGAGAGAGCCCGCGAGGGACTGACGCAGGTGAAATGGGTGGTAGCCGTGGTAGCCGCCCGGGTAGACCAGGGGCGGCAGCTGAATCTATGGCTGGCCGTGCAAGTGCGGGCCAGCCTGAAGCAGGCGCGGCCGGTCGGACTGACGGCCGCGCTGAAACGCCTGCTGCTGCGGGGACACCGTCCGCAGCAGGCCAGGCGGCGCCAGCAGCGCCTACGGCAGCGCAGCTGGCGCCCAAGCTGCTGGCGCTGCTGGACGCCTTGCGCAGCGCGTCCACTGCCGCACCGGCACAGCCTGGTGCGGCAGCACAGGCCGCCCCTGCATCGCAGGGCGGCCAGGCGGCTGCGGCTGCCGTAGGCGTGCCGCAACCAACGCCAGCCGGCGCTGATGCGCCGCCGGCTGGCGGTAGTGCCGCAGCACCTGCGGGAGCTGCGGCGGTGCACGCGCCTGTCACCCACGAGGGGGACCCGTGGGTGGGGCGCGTGCTGAAGCTGCTCGGTGCGGAGCACGAGCAGCAGGCCGTTCACGGCGCGGCAGCGCAGCAGCGCGTGGGGGATGCGGCGAGTCCGGCGAATGCGGACACGCTGAAGGGCTTGCTGCTGCAGCTTGCCAGCAGCGAAGGTGCACCGGCGGCGCTTAAGGATGCCGCCGGACAGGCCGTGCAATATCTGACAGGTCAGCAGTTATTGCTGACGACAGATCGCAGTGCTACATTTGCACAGATGCACTGGTTTATTCCGATCACTGGACCGGACGGGGAAGAAACGGCATCTGTTCAGATTCAGTCCCGTCGTGGACCACGTGGAGAGCTGGATGCGTCCAACTGCCGTCTATGGTTCGATCTGGACATGAAAAGTCTTGGGCCAACGCTGGTAGATGTACATGTGGTTAACAACATTGTCAGCTTACGTGTATTAAATGATCGCGAAGGAATGGGACCGCTTCTGGAGAGCGGACGAGAGGTAATCCATCAGGCGTTGGACAAGCTGGGTTATCAACTGCTGACTTTCAAGTCAGAACCGTGGCCTGTGGGCCAGGAACCGGGTGCAGAACGAAAAATGAAGGCCTCGGACTATAGTCCTGAACGATACAAAGGGGTGGACTTGAAAGTATGAAAGACGAGTCGTCACAACCGGACCTGCTCTCCAAAAAGGCGGTTGCCCTAAAATATGTCCCTGGAGAGAGCGAAGCGCCTGTTGTTGTGGCCAAGGGGCGCGGGAAAGTGGCAGAAGCTATATTAGATAAAGCCAGAGAAAACGGCGTCGCTGTTCAGGAGGATGCAGCACTTGTGGAGGTGCTCTCCAAGTTGGATCTGGATGAACAGATTCCAGCTGAACTGTATCAACTGGTCGCGGAAGTACTAACGTATGTCTACCGTGCAGATCGAATAGCTTCAGGACGTGAGGAAAACGAGTCATGGTAGAACATAGATCAGGCAAGGAGCCGGGACTGAAGCTTACACGACAGCAGAAGGGTCGATTAGGTGAAGAGGCTGCCTGTCAATGGTTGCGAGAGAACGATTATCGGATCATTAGACAGAACTGGCGTTGCCGTAGCGGTGAGATTGACATCATTGCTTCCTACGAGGGCCTGATTGTTTTTGTAGAAGTAAGGAGCAGAAGTGGAGCCGCTCAGTACGGTACACCTCAGGAATCGGTTGATATGCGTAAAATGCAGCAGGTGCGCTCAACCGCATCCGTTTATTTGCAAATGACGGGAGAGACGGAACATCAGATCCGTTTCGATGTAATTGCCGTAATGCTTGATCAAGCAGGAGAGACGATCTCTGTGAATCATATTGTTAATGCTTTTTAAGCATGTTACGTAAAATCAATGCTGTAACTTAAGATACGTAATGTATCATTTTGATATGGAAGTTCGTTCCTTTCAAAGTACAAGTTTAATTATGTCTTATTTTTGCATTCGTGGAAGTCTTGAAATCAGTTAACATACTAAAGCCGTAGTTCCTCGACATGCAGGAACTGTGGCTTTTTTTATTTTACAATGAAATGATAAAACAGAGGAGACAAACACTGGTAATAAAATCATTGTATTTTCTAAAAATATAGATACAAAATGTATCATTTGTTATAAACTAAAAAAGTTGAAATTTAAAGAGAGGTTGGTGGGATGTATGAAAGAGCTTCAGAATACGTCGAACAACACAGGAAAACGAGTATGGGAGTGTCCTCGGATGGAAGTGCTGGATATCAGCGAGACCATGAACGGTGGGCAAGGCATTTGGCAATATGTTTGGGACGGGGAGTTCTGGAAGCTTGAGCTTTTAGAAAGTTAAAAGAGGTTAGAGAGAAACGTTAGATTCATAAATATATAGTGAGGTGTAGTGAGAAGATGAAGACAAGTATCAAATGGATAATTCGACTAAGTACACTATCTTTATGTTTCATTTTGTTTGGAATCATGTATTCTGGCGTTTCTTATGCAGCTGATCCGTCTACACAGGCAAAGGTATCAGGTAAAGTTACGGATCCTGAAGGATTTCCTATCCAGGATGCAACAATTAAGTATTCTCTTAGATACCAAGGGGAAAATACTGAAAAAAGCGTGAAGACAGATGCCACTGGAAGTTATTCCATCCTGGAGTCTGTTCAGGATTATACGGAAATCAGTTTTATAATTGAAGCAGAAGGATATGTGACAGACAGGCATCGTAATACCTACTATTTGTCAGAAGGGGAACAGATTTTGGTTGATTTTGAGCTTTACGAACCTTCTACGATTGTAGGAACTGTAACCGATCAAACAGGCAGGCCGATTCCAGATGCCCTGGTCAAAGTAACAGGGGCGTCGGATCGCCCGGTTAAAACGAATGGGCAAGGCCGGTATGCCGTTACTGGGCTTGATTTCGACTATAATCCGAACATTGCAATCTGGGTAGATTCTGCGGATTATATGCTTTATGAACAGGATCGTTTGAATGTTCAGGCTGGAAAAACCTTAATCGTAGATGTTGTTTTGACAGAAGCAGCACACGTCCGCGGAAAAGTAGTAGATGAGGAGGGCAATCCAGTCACTAGAGCTAAAGTGAATGCTGGAGTCTCGGCAATAACGGATGCTCAAGGCAACTATTTTATAAAACGCGTGCCAACAGGCGCCAGAACAATAACGGGGGAAGCATCAGGATACTTAAAATCTAGCCTTAACGTTACCCTTGTACAAGGGGATCATAATACGTTTAATATCGTACTTAAGAAAGATGCAGATGTTACTCCCCCAGTAACCAAGTACAGATTAGTTCCAATTACAGACACCGTAAATGGGAAGACATACATCAAAGGATTTACGTTTAGGCTCCAGGCAACGGACGAAGTCAAAGGATCAGGTGTAAAAACAACGCAATATCGAATTAATGGAGGAGCATGGAAGAACTATGAAGGGCCTGTCAAATTTTTTGCTCCCGAGGTCAAGGTGGTAGAGTATTACAGTACTGATGCTGCTGGTAACCAGGAGAAGTACAACAAAATGGATTTTGTTAAAGGTACTTTTGAAGGAGCAGGTCCATATTGATTCGAGCATTGACGTGATCTTAATTTCCTGACGATGCAAAATGGCTGGTTCAAATAGACGGCTCTGACTTGATGATCGCCATTAGTGGATCAGGATTCGGAGTCGTCTTTTTCATTCTTGGGCCTGTAGTCATAGTTTTCGGAGCCATCCCTTTGAATCTCCTGAACAGAAGGGTGTATAATCAAGGATGTAATCTGGAGTTATAATCTTTTGATTAGTCATAAACGAGTTATACAAGACCGTAAGCCTTTGTTACGGTTACAAGTGATATTATAATCAGGGAGGTACGGCCGATGAGTAAAGTTACAAAAACAAGTAATGTAGTCAGAGAAGCGATTCAAAATCGTCGCACGGTAAAAAAATTTAAAAAAGAAGCTGTTCCTACACAGCAAATTATAGAATTGCTGGACACTGCAGTCTGGGCTCCTAACCATAAACTGCGTGAACCTTGGAGATTCCTGTTATTTACTGGGAATGGGCGGAAGAAACTGGCTGAGGCCATTGACGCAGAAATGGGAGAAGACAATAAATTTTCAGCGAATATTATGCAAGTTCCATCGGTTATGCTTGTTGTTCTGGAGGAAGATCCAAGACAGAATATCTGGGACGAAGACTTCGCTGCGGTAAGTGCATTGGTTCAGAACTTTATGCTTGCAGCCTGGAGTGAAGATATTGGTACATTCTGGGTGACCAAGCCATTCCTTTACGCTCCCAAATTCCGCAAACCTCTCGGCATAGAGGCGGGTGAGAAGATTATAGGCATGGTTTACATGGGATACCCCGATGTTATTCCTTCTGCCAAAGAACGTACACCTGCGAAGGACAAACTGACTCTTTTTGAGTGATGAAAAATTGACGTACAAGTACCTCTCCTCAAAAGAGAGCCACTTGTACGTTTTTTTGTTGTGATGACATATCCCTATATTAAAAATTCAATGATATATTCGTCTTGACCATGCTATTCAGCCTACAGGTTGATGATATCGGGTTAAGATTTTTGGTGAACTTGTTCTTCCTTCGTATACTTCTCAAAATAAATTAAGATCCAATTGACGATACTGTATGGCTTCAGCCACATGAGCTGTCACAATTTCACCATCATGGTCAAGATCAGCAATGGTCTGTGCCATCTTGATAATCCGATCGTGTGCACGCATGCTCAGGTTCAAGGTTTGCAGCGTTTGCTCTAACAGCTGCTCTGCCTCATGGGGGAGATGGATCGTTCGTCGCAAAAGTGTGCCCGAGAGCTGGCTATTCCAGCGAACCGAACTTTGGGCATAACGGGTCGCCTGAATGTGATGAGCATGGATGACTTTTGCCTGCATTTCTTCAGAGGAAGGGGAAGCAGCAGACTTGCGCCACTCGCCTGGTGGAGGAACCTCAACCTGAAGATCAATACGGTCCAGCAATGGCCCAGAAATTTTGGCCCGATACGCCGCAACACGAGCGGGACTGCATATACAGCGCTGCTCCTCCGAATGAGCAGACAAATATCCACAGGGGCAGGGATTCATGGAACATGCGAGCATGAACTGGGCTGGGAAGGTGAATGCTGCCCGCGCCCGGCTAATCGTCACTGTGCGATCCTCTAACGGCTGCCTTAATACCTCCAGCACTTGACGCTGGAACTCAGGCAATTCATCCAGAAAAAGTATGCCCCGGTGTGCAAGGCTAACTTCACCCGGTTTTGGGATACCACCGCCTCCAATCAGACCAGAGGTGGATATCGTGTGGTGAGGGGAGCGAAAAGGTCTGTCTGCAATCAGGCCTTGAGGCGCTTCTTTTAACTTGCCAGCGGCACTTAATACTTTGGTTACTTCTAAGGCTTCATCTTCTGACAGTGGTGGAAGGATGGTAGGCAAACGTTTAATTAACATCGTTTTGCCCGTGCCTGGTGGTCCAACGAGCAGTATATTATGCATGCCGGCTGCAGCAATCATAAGCGCGCGTTTGACATGATGCTGTCCCAGAACATCACTATAGTTATCTGCAAATGATGGTATTTGACTCGCATTTCTATCCGCCTTCTTGTAAGTTTTATCTGTTATAGGAGCAACGAGGTGAGCATAGTTTTTCAACACAATGGGTCCTGAATTTGAATGATGTGGTGTTCCCACTGAACTAGTTGATTGGTCTGGGTTTTCCGGAGCTATATCCTGCAAATGCCGAATGCCATACACCTGGATACCTCGAATCAGTGACGCTTCCTCCACGTTATCATAAGGAAGGAGTATGGACGTAAAGCCTTGTCTTTTGGCGAGATCCACCATGGATAAAATGCCGGGTACGGATCTGATCGAACCGTCCAATGCCAGTTCGCCAACCACGAGTGTCCGTTCCTGGGGAGGAAGTACAAGCTGGCCGCTTGTCATAAGTAAACCAATAGCAATGGCTAGATCAAAGGAAGATCCTTCCTTGCGCAGATCGGCAGGGGCCAGATTGATTGTGATCCGCTGTAAAGGATACTGATATCCGCAGTTTTTAATCGCTGCACGAACACGTTCAACAGCCTCACGAATGGCTGAATCCGGTAAGCCGATGATGGAGGTCTGTGGCAGACCATTGGATAAATCGGTTTCCACCTCAATCAGAACGCCATCGATTCCGTACAAACACGCACTGTGTAATTTTCCGTACATGACAAAGAAACACCTCACTCGATTCTTGACTCCGCATAACACGGGCCAGTCTACGAATTAAGGTGCTTCCTCAGCTTCTATTAAGCATTTTATATAAAAGGAATCATGGAGTCAACCTGTCATTATCATAGCTGTAAACATCATTCCTGATCCCTGAATTTTAATTTTGGAAGGAAATCATTCAATAGTTTTGGCGAAAATGACCTAAGTATAAAATGTCATTAATGGTTATCAAATATTTAGATTTTATATTTTACACAATCTAATTTAACATAATTAAATTGAATAGTAAAATCATTTGTGCTCAATTATTCTGTTTTTTTTCTAATTTGTGATAAGATAGATTTATAGTTCCTTTCTATAAGGAATAGAATGCACAATAGGCAGGTGAGAAAGACATATGCAGACTGACAGTTTGAAGCTGGATAACCAATTATGCTTTGCCATATATGCTTGTTCACGTGAGATTACGAAGATGTACCAACCTTATTTGGAGGTACTTGGCGTAACATACTCCCAGTATCTGGTCTTGATGGTATTGTGGGAACGTGAAGAATGTACGGTTAAGGAGATCGGGGAGGCGCTCTATCTCGATTCGGGAACATTGACACCACTTCTCAAACGGTTGCAGTCAGCAGGACTTATTAATCGCGAACGCTCGGCTCAGGATGAACGAAAAGTGTTAATTACACTAACAGACTCCGGCCGTGAGTTGCGGAACAAGGCATTGTCCATACCTGCAGCCATTCAGGGAGACGCGTGTTTGAACAGTACAGAGTTTGAAGCTTTATTGGGTCAGTTCAAAGGGTTGCTGGAAAAAGTTCACGAAACCAACACGAACGCAGCCAAAAAATAAAATGTAGTTTTACATCAAGGAAACCTTAGCTTATAGCTAAGGTTTTTCCATATATACCCAAGCATTCACAATATGGGATCATACCCATATCAAAATACTGTCTATTAACCATTAATTTTTTAAGGAAAGCGTTTTAAAAACGTGTTACAATGAATTGGGTTTAAGTGAAAATAGTCAACATTTGTCTTTTGTTAGTCTACCAACCCGCCTTGTTGCAGTCATGTTGATAGGAGGATTCGAGAATGAATATCCATGAATATCAAGGAAAAGAAGTACTGAAACAGTATGGAGTTACCGTTCCAAACGGAAAGGTTGCTTATACAGTCGATGAAGCGGTTGCGGCCGCAGAGGCACTGGGCAGTCCGGTGACTGTTGTTAAAGCGCAAATTCACGCAGGTGGCCGGGGTAAAGCCGGCGGCGTAAAAGTGGCGAAGAGTACGGATGAAGTTCGTGCCTATGCTTCCGAAATTCTGGGTAAAGTATTGGTAACACACCAAACTGGACCAGAAGGCAAAGAAGTGAAACGTCTTCTGATTGAAGAAGGATGCGATATCCTCAAAGAGTATTATGTGGGTGTTGTTGTGGACCGTGCCACAGGCCGTGTAGTTATGATGGCTTCCGAAGAAGGCGGTACTGAGATTGAAGAAGTAGCTGAAGCTACACCTGAGAAAATTTTCAAAGAAATTATTGACCCTGCCATTGGATTGCAAGTGTTCCAGGCGCGTAAACTGGCTTACAGCATTAAGATTCCGAATGAATTGGTGAACAAAGCCGTTAAGTTCATGCTCGCGCTGTACACTGCATTTGTCGAAAAAGATTGCTCTATTGCCGAGATCAATCCTCTCGTTGTTACCGGAGATGGAAACGTTATCGCTCTAGATGCAAAATTAAACTTTGACTCCAACGCCTTGTTCCGTCACAAAGACATTATGGAACTGCGTGATCTGGATGAAGAGGATGAAAAAGAAATCGAAGCTTCCAAATACGACCTCAGCTACATAGCACTTGATGGCAACATCGGCTGTATGGTCAATGGTGCGGGACTTGCGATGGCAACGATGGACATTATCAAATACTACGGTGGAGACCCGGCCAACTTCCTTGACGTTGGGGGCGGTGCTACAACGGAGAAGGTGACAGAAGCATTCAAAATCATCTTGTCCGATGCCAAAGTAGCTGGGATCTTTGTTAACATTTTCGGTGGCATCATGCGCTGTGATGTTATCGCCAATGGTGTTGTTGAAGCCGCGAAGCAGCTTGGCCTGACCAAACCGCTGGTTGTTCGTCTTGAAGGAACTAACGTGGAGCTTGGCAAACGTATTTTGGGTGAATCTGGCCTGAATATCGTTCCTGCTGATTCCATGGCCGATGGTGCACAGAAAATTGTTGCCCTCGTAAAATAAGTTCATTCCTTAGTACCGGAGCTGTCCGGGAATTGAAAAATAACCGTAAGGATGTGAAGCAACGTGAGTATTTTGATCGATAAAAATACAAAAGTCATTACGCAAGGCATTACGGGTTCAACGGGAATGTTCCACACGAAGGGCGCATTGGACTACGGAACCCAGATGGTAGGCGGAGTTACACCGGGTAAAGGCGGAACTAATGTTGATATCACGCTGGAAGACGGAACAGTAGCCAGTCTGCCGGTGTTCAACACGGTGCAGGAAGCGAAGGAAGCTACAGGCGCAACAGCGAGCGTCATTTACGTTCCTCCTGCATTTGCAGCAGATTCTATTATGGAAGCTGTTGACGCAGAGCTGGACCTCGTAATCTGTATTACAGAAGGTATTCCGGTTCTTGACATGATCAAGGTTGACCGCTTCATGGAAGGTAAAAATACCGTCCTGATCGGACCGAACTGTCCAGGTGTCATTACACCAGGCGAATGTAAAATCGGTATCATGCCTGGTTATATCCATATGGCAGGGCACGTGGGCGTTGTTTCCCGTAGTGGAACACTTACCTATGAAGCCGTTCATCAACTGACGACGCGTGGCATTGGACAATCTTCTGCTGTAGGAATCGGGGGAGACCCTGTAAAAGGCTCCGAGTTCATTGATATCCTCAAACGGTTCAATGAAGATCCACAGACTCATGCGGTCATCATGATTGGTGAGATTGGTGGTACAGCTGAAGAAGATGCTGCTGATTGGGTTCGTGAAAACATGACCAAACCGGTTGTGGGCTTTATCGGTGGCGTAACAGCGCCTCCAGGCAAACGTATGGGCCATGCTGGCGCTATTATCTCTGGTGGTAAAGGTACAGCCAAAGAGAAGATTGCCAAGCTGGAATCGTGCGGTATCAAAGTAGCCCCAACACCTGCTGAGATGGGCTCGACTTTGGTGAGTGTACTTGAAGAGCGCGGTATTTTGAATTTGTGCACGACACATTAATTCCTTTTCGTTATAATAGAAGAAACGGCTCAGAAATGATGTATTTTTGGTAAGCCGACTATTATGGATACGGAAAAGGTAAGCAACCTTTTGTCCTTAAACAGGGCGAAGGGTTGCTTTTTTGCGTTTTTTTACGGGAAAAAGGAAGTGAAGTTACTTCTTATCTACGTAAACGCTTGCAATCCGTGACCACATCACACACAATATGAGGGAAGATTCTCTTCCCGATCTGGGAGGTTTATGGTATGGAAGAACGATGGATCTTGTTTGGTTTGCATGAGATGGAAGGGATCGGCAAGAAAACAATCTCGAAACTAGTTCAGGGACAACATGAATTGTCCGATCTCTTGAATTATGAGGAAGGAGATTGGGCTGCGGCTGGCTTGCGTAAAGATCAGGCTGCCCGTTTGGCTAGTCAATTTAACCATAACTGGATTGAGTGTAGAAGAGAACACGTTTACAATCAGGGAATAGAGGTTATTACTTATCTGGATCAGAATTATCCCATATTAATGAAGGAAACCGTTCAGCCTCCTTGGGTAATGTATGGTCGAGGAGATGTTAGTTTGTTACATACCCCTTCGATGGCAATGGTGGGAACTCGTATGCCGACCGTATATGGGCGCAAAGTTGGTGAGAAGCTGGCAGAACAATTATGCAATGCAGGACTAACGATCGTAAGCGGACTTGCCCGTGGTATTGATAGCGCATGTCATGATGCAGTATTACGTGCTAAGGGCAAAACGATTGCAGTATTCGGAACAGGGATTGATCATATATACCCGCCTGAAAATACGAGCCTTGCCGAGCGAATTGCGGAGACGGGTCTGCTTTTGTCAGAATATCCACCGGGTACGAGAGCACGTCAGGGACTATTTCCGGAACGGAATCGCATCATAGCCGGACTGACCTTGGGAACATTGGTTGTTGAGGCTGACATTCGCAGTGGTTCACTTATCACAGCAGATGCTGCCCTTGAAGCAGGAAGGGATGTATTTGCAGTGCCTGGACCTATCACCTCACCGAAAAGTAGGGGAGCACATAATCTAATCCGTCAAGGGGCCAAATTGGTTACTTGTGCAGCAGATATATTGGAAGAGTATCGTTTGGGCTTGCCAAATGCAGATCAACTTCCTTACAATAGAGGACGTTCGACTGAAACAACGGAGCCTTCCAGGCAGGGGATATTCACTGAGGTTAAGGTCTCTCCCGATGAACAACGTGTGATTTATCTGTTGGAACAGGAGGAGCAATCCCTTGATCAATTGGTTGAACAGCTAGGTTGGGATTTTGGACATTTGCATTCAGTTCTGTTATCTTTAATCATAAAAAAGCAGATTAGCCAATTACCAGGCACGAAATATGCGAGGGTATGATGATGCTGCAACCTAAGCAGCGTGTGGAAATATATAATTAGCTGAAGTTATTACCTATGCATAAGCATACAGAAACAGTTACATGACAGTTTCATGACTGAGAGGAGGATGAACCTATGGCGGATGCACTCGTAATCGTGGAGTCGCCCTCAAAGGCGAAGACGATAGGCAAATATTTAGGCAGCAAGTTCATCGTGAAAGCTTCGATGGGACATGTTCGCGATTTGCCAAAGAGTCAGATCGGCGTTGAGGTGGAGAATGATTTTAATCCGAAATATATTACGATCCGCGGCAAAGGTTCAATTTTGAAAGAACTGAAGGATGCACGAAAGAAAGTGAAAAAAGTGTATCTCGCAGCTGACCCGGATCGCGAAGGTGAAGCTATTGCATGGCACTTGGCCCATGCTCTCGAATTGGACGATACGGCAGATTGCCGTGTAGTATTTAATGAAATTACTAAACAGGCTGTGAAAGATGCGTTCAAAACGCCGCGGAAAATCAATATGGATTTGGTGAACGCGCAGCAGGCAAGACGTATTCTGGATCGGCTTGTTGGATATAAAATTAGTCCATTGTTATGGAAAAAAGTTAAAAAAGGCTTATCTGCAGGCCGGGTTCAGTCCGTAGCTGTCAAAATCATTTTAGATCGTGAAAATGAAATTGATGATTTTGAACCGGAAGAATACTGGAGCATTACCGCTAAACTGACAGCAGACGGCAATCCGTTTGAAGCTAAGTTTCATAAGCTGAACGGGGCCAAAACAGAACTGGGTAGTGAAGCGGAAGTGCAAGCGATCTTGAAACAGATCGAAGGTGCAGACTTTACGATCAAGGAAGTGAAAGAGAAAGAACGCAGTCGTAACCCTTCCGCTCCGTTTACGACGAGTTCTTTGCAACAGGAAGCAGCTCGTAAATTGAATTTCAGAGCTTCCAAGACGATGTCGGTCGCCCAACAACTATATGAAGGTGTAGACCTTGGAAAAGAAGGCACAGTAGGTCTCATCACGTATATGCGTACGGACTCCACACGAATTGCGGCATCTGCACAAGAAGAAGCCAAAGAATATATCGTTGGGAAGTACGGGGAGTCATTTGCGCCTGAGACACCACGGAATTATTCCAAAAAAGCTACTAATGCTCAAGATGCGCATGAAGCAATACGTCCAACTTCAATTTTGCGTGATCCCGATTCAATCAAGTCATTCATGAGTCGCGATCAGTTCCGACTGTACAAACTAGTTTGGGAACGTTTTGTGGCGAGCCAGATGTCTTCCGCCATTTTGGATACACTTTCTGTAGATATTGCTGCGGGAGACACGATTTTCCGTGCAGCAGGTTCGAAGGTGCGGTTCCAGGGCTTCATGAAGGTATATGTTGAAGGAAACGATGATGGTACAACTGATGAAGATCGACTGCTGCCTCCGCTGAAAAGTGGAGATGTGCTGGAGAAGCAGGAAATTGAGCCAAAACAGCATTTTACACAACCGCCACCCCGATATACGGAGGCAAGGTTGGTTAAAACGCTTGAGGAATTGGGTATAGGGCGTCCGAGTACATATGCGCCAACACTGGAGACCATTCAGAAGCGCGGATATGTTGCGATAGAGGAAAAGAAATTCATGCCGACCGAGCTGGGTGAACTGGTCATTGAGCAGATGGAAGAGTTCTTCCCGGAAATTCTGAATGTTGAATTTACCGCAAACATGGAAGGTGACCTTGACCATGTGGAAGAAGGTTCGGAGGATTGGGTTAAAGTACTCGCAGAATTCTACGAATCTTTTGAAAAACGGCTTGAGTTTGCGGAAGAAGAAATGAAAGAAATCGAGATTGAAGATGAAGTATCGGATGAGATCTGTGAGAAGTGCGGCAAACCGCTCGTTTATAAGCTTGGACGTTTTGGCAAGTTTCTCGCGTGCTCCGGCTTCCCTGAATGTCGGAATACCAAACCGATTATTAAGGACATCGGTGTAACTTGTCCGAAATGTAAGGAAGGTCATGTTGTTGAGCGTCGTAGTAAAAAGGGACGTATTTTCTACGGATGTGACAAGTATCCTGAATGTGATTTTGTCTCATGGGACAGACCTTCAGCCAAACCATGTCCAAGTTGTGGGTCGTTAATGATTGAAAAGCGGAACAAAAAGGGAGCACGATTGCAGTGTACTTCATGTGATCATCAGGAGCCGGTGGATGAACCGGATGACGAATCAGCGGATTAGCATATATGTGAATCAAATCAATTATAGTGAAATATGAAATTGCTTTATGGGGGTAAATGATTTTGACGAATGAACAACAAGTAACCGTTATTGGTGCCGGGCTGGCAGGAACAGAAGCGGCCTGGCAGATTGCAAGTCGCGGCGTACGCGTAAAATTATACGAGATGAGACCTGTGGTGAAAACGCCAGCTCATCATACGGATAAATTTGCAGAACTGGTATGCAGCAATTCGCTGCGTGCGAATGGTTTGAGTAATGCAGTGGGTGTATTAAAAGAAGAAATGAGAATGCTCAATTCTCTCGTATTGTCAGCAGCAGACAAACATGCGGTTCCCGCAGGTGGAGCACTTGCTGTAGACCGGGATGGATTTTCAGGCGAGATTACATCCACGTTGCACCAGCATCCGCTCATCGAAGTGGTGAATGAGGAACTAACTTCTCTGCCGGAAGATGGCATCGTTGTTGTTGCAACAGGGCCGCTGACTTCACCTGCATTGTCTGAGCAAATTAAGGCACTAATGGGGGAAGAGTATTTCTACTTCTATGATGCAGCTGCACCAATCATTGAAAAAGATTCAATTGATATGAACAAAGTCTATCTGGCTTCCCGTTATGATAAGGGTGAAGCAGCATATCTGAACTGTCCGATGACAGAAGAAGAGTTTGATGTCTTCTATGAAGCTCTCATTAATGCTGAAGTTGCTCAATTGAAAGAGTTCGAAAAAGAAATCTATTTTGAAGGCTGTATGCCAATCGAAGTGATGATGAAACGCGGAAAACAGACGGCTCTGTTTGGTCCTATGAAACCGGTAGGTCTGGTTAACCCGCATACAGGAGAGTTACCACATGCGGTTGTTCAGCTTAGACAGGACAATGCAGCTGGAACCCTGTATAACCTGGTGGGCTTCCAGACGCATCTGAAATGGGGAGAACAAAAACGTGTCTTCTCGCTTATTCCGGGACTTGAAAATGCAGAGTTTGTCCGTTATGGTGTAATGCACCGTAATACATTTATTAATTCTCCTAAACTTCTTCTTCCGACATACCAGTTTAAAGAGCGTCCAAACCTGTTCTTTGCAGGTCAGATGACCGGTGTAGAAGGATATGTGGAATCTGCTGCATCAGGGCTTATTGCCGGCATGAACGCAGCCAAAGCAGCGCTTGGGCAGGAACTGGTGGTATTGCCGGTAGAAACAACACTTGGCAGTATGGCTCAGTATATTACAACTGCTGACTTCAAGCACTTCCAACCCATGAATGCAAACTTTGGTTTGTTGCCGAAGCTTGAAACGAAAATCCGTAACAAAAAGGAAAAAAATGAAGCTCTTGCACAGCGTGCACTGGATGGTATCACTAGTTTTGCTGCGGCAGAAGGTCTAACTGTTCCGGAACGCGTATAAATTATTCGTGGGAGGAGGCTGATATCATGGATATGTCATTTCATGCTACAACGATCTGTGCTGTTCGTCATAATGGTAAGGCAGCAATCGCCGGAGATGGTCAGGTGACCATGGGCCAAAGTGTTGTGATGAAAAATACAGCCAAGAAGGTAAGACGTTTGTACCGTGGACAGGTTGTTGCTGGCTTTGCTGGTTCTGTGGCGGATGCGATCACCTTGTTTGAGAAATTCGAAGGTAAGCTGGAGGAGCATCATGGTAACTTGCAGCGTGCTGCTGTGGAGCTTGCCAAGGATTGGCGTCAGGATCGGATCTTGCGTAAGCTTGAGGCATTGTTGATTGTAATGGACACATCGGGTATGTTGCTCATTTCAGGCGGTGGAGAGATTATTGAACCCGATGATGACGTTATTGCTATCGGATCAGGTGGAAACTTTGCCTTATCTGCTGCACGAGCGTTGAAACGTCACGCTGTGAACCTGGAAGCAAAAGACATTGCGCGTGAATCGCTTCAGATTGCCTCGGAGCTATGTGTATATACCAACAGTAATATTATTGTAGAAGAGCTATAAGCCAAAGAAATCTCCCGTAGTGGAGCATGATTACGTAATCTGCTCCAGGACGTCTAGGGGATTCTTTGTCCTTATTAGGTAAAATTAATTCAACATACTGGTAGGAGGGAAGCAATATGAATACTCAAGCGCTAACACCGAGACAGATTGTTGCAGAGCTTGACAAGTATATTGTAGGTCAAAAGAAAGCTAAAAAATCGGTAGCTGTAGCCCTTCGTAATCGTTATCGGCGGAGCCTTTTGCCTGAGCACACTCAGGACGATATTGTACCTAAAAATATCCTGATGATTGGACCTACCGGTGTGGGGAAAACGGAAATCGCCCGTCGCCTTGCTAAACTGGTAGGTGCACCATTTGTGAAAGTGGAAGCTACCAAGTTCACGGAAGTAGGTTATGTTGGTCGTGACGTTGAATCCATGGTGCGTGATCTAATTGAGACATCCCTGCGCATGGTGAAACTGGAGCGGACTGAAAAAGTGAAGGACAAAGCTGAAGAAGCTGCCAATGAACGAATTGTACATATTTTGGCTCCTTCACAATCCAAGTCGAAGAATCAGCGCAATCCTTTTGAGATGATCTTTGGTAATAATGGGAACAACGCTCAGGAACAGGATGATCCAGCACCCGATACTGGGATTGCGGAGCGTCGGCGTAAGATCAAGTTTGATCTGTTATCTGGCAAGTTGGAGGATGACATCATTGAAATTGATGTCGAAGACACTGCACCTAACATGATGGACATGTTTGCTGGTCAAGGTAATGATCAGATGGGTATGAACATGCAAGAGATGTTTGGCAGCTTGTTGCCTCGTCGTACGAAAAAACGTAAGCTCGCTATCAAAGAAGCACGTAAAGTGCTGATCCAGGAAGAAGCAGGGAAATTGATCGACATGGATGATGTTACCCAGGAATCCATTCGCCGGGCGGAGCAGACAGGTATCATATTCATTGATGAAATCGACAAGGTTGCCAGTCAAGGACGCGGTAGCGGACCTGATGTATCCCGGGAAGGGGTTCAACGGGACATTCTTCCTATTGTGGAAGGTTCTACTGTGATGACGAAATACGGCCCTGTTAAAACGGACTATATTCTGTTTATGGCAGCTGGTGCATTTCACGTTGCCAAGCCCTCTGATCTGATTCCTGAGCTTCAGGGGCGCTTCCCGATCCGCGTGGAACTAAGCAGTCTAACATTGGAGGAGTTTGTATCCATTCTGACTGAACCTCAAAATGCACTGACCAAGCAGTATGTTGATCTGCTGCGCACCGAAAATATTGAGATTGAATTCTCGGATGAAGCGATTCGCGAGATTGCCAAATTGGCTGAATCCGTGAACCAAAATACAGAAAATATAGGTGCTCGTCGATTGCATACGATTCTTGAAAAGCTTTTGGAGGATTTATCCTTTGAGGCACCCGAGCTTACACTGGAACGTATGGTGATCACTCCGGAGTATGTCCGGGAGAAATTGAATGATATTGCGCTTGATCGTGATTTAAGTCAGTATATCCTGTGACAAGGGTTTAACAATGAAATGTTAAAATGATGCTATATATGAACGGTATGCACGAGAGTAGAGTACATTTGCGAGATCGACAAAGGGTAGCAATCCTTTAACGAATCACAAGAGTCTCTTACTGTAGGCATATCGTTTATTTTTATTTCCATCTAAAGGATTTGAGTGTTACAACCGATAAAAGAGGTGGGGTTGTTAAGGGATCGACAAAACCTAGGACTTGTGCCGCATGTATACGGAATTAAAACCTATCGGAGTGGTCGTTATTCCTCGTATCTGTATCCAATGATTACCATTAAAAGAATTTTACTTATTCCAAGTCTGGTTATCGGTTTAGTCGATAGATTGGTAAATGTTGCGTAAATGCGCAAAATGATGAATTATAGAAAACTGTGAAGTTACAATTTATTTTCTTGAGATTAAAATATATAGACTCTGCTTAATTGTTAAGAAAGTGTTGTGTGGGAAAGTCGAGTTTTCTTAATTGTTGAAACATAACTTGTCAATTGATTAAGATACAGCTTTGTATGCATACCTATGATAATGCACGTAAACCCTTAGTATAACGGCAAAAAATTCTAACATTAACAACGATGAAATATTCGGAAATATACATAATAACGAGCGTTATACGCTCTTGTAGGGACTTGAAAGTATTTTTTTATTTTAAGAATGTTTAAGGACAATAAGGAAGAGTATTAACAGACTTTTGTTTTGGGACTGAACATTTACGAAAAAATTCATAATTTGCAGAAAATACACAAAAAGCCCTGTCTTTCAGAAAAGATAGGGCTTTTTTCTTATTGTAATAAATCCCAAACTCGAAGAAACTTATGTTATACGACAACATCAGAGTTAATTCTACTTAAGTCCTAGAAAACCGTGTAAAGACGAATGTTTTTGTCGAAAAAACATAAGAATTTTCAAGGGGAAATATTCAATGTTTTTCCATAACTTCTAAAGAGAGGAGGGGGATTGTGAATCTTTTAAATGATATCAGCTTTAAAAGATTGCAGGGTGCACTCGATGCGTCCAATATCAGACAACGAACGATTGCTGACAACATCGCGAATGCCGATACCCCGTATTTCAAGCGCTCAGACGTTTCTTTTGAAGAAATGTTGCAAGGGCAAATGAATGGAGATATGCCTGTTCTTAAAGGTAAAGTAACTGATGCAAGGCATTTTGTCATAGGTCCTTCCTCTTCCGTACCAACGCCAGTAGTTAATATGGACCAGTCAACATCCATGAATAACAACCAGAATAATGTCGATATCGACAGAGAAATGAGTCTTCTGGCGGAGAATCAGTTGCGTTATAACGCTTATATTCAGCAAGTGAGTGAACAAATCAAAATCATGCGTGTTGGCGTGGAAGGGAGATAACCTAAATTGAACATTAGTAATAGCTTTAGTATTAGCAGCTCAGCATTGACGGCCCAACGGTTGCGAATGGACGTTATATCTTCTAACATTGCCAACGCAGAGACGACGCGCGCGAGCGTATCCAATGGTGAAGCGGTTCCTTACAAACGCAAAATGGTCGTACTTGAGCCGAATAAAACGTCATTCGGTGCGATGCTGCAAAACCAGATGAGAGGTAGCGGCTCAGGAGATGGTGTTAGAGTAACCGAGATTCGAGAGGATCAGTCACCATTGAAGCCTGTGTATGATCCTACTCATCCAGATGCCAACGCTGAAGGATATGTATTTATGCCTAATGTGGATATTGCAAAAGAAATGGTCGACATGATCTCTGCTTCGCGTTCCTATGAAGCAAACGTGACAGCACTGAACTCAACCAAAGCGATGATCTCCAAAGCTTTGGAGATTGGAAGATAATTTACTTCGGAATAAAAATAAGAAAGATACAAACCAGGGATGAAGGGGAGGGACATTAATGATTCAGAACAACATGTTTAGCACACAAGGTATACAACCGCTACAGATGAAGAATGCAACCGAAAGTAAGCCTTCTACACCAGCCGAAACCATTCAGAGCTTCGGTACATACTTACAGAATGCATTAGGGTCCGTCGCCGCACAAGAGACTCAATCGCATGAAATGTCGAATCAATTTTTGGTTGGCAAAGCGAATGTGGATCAGGTGATGATTGCTTCAGAGCAGGCCTTGTTAAGTCTACAACTCACAACTCAAGTCCGAAACAAAGTGGTCGAAGCATACCAGGAAGTTATGCGAACGCAATTATAAGATAACCTACTTGCGCTTCGATAATAGCGCTGATCATTACAACAAAGCAGCTGCGATGCTGCTCCTGATCCTCAACCTGTGGAACGGCTAAGGTTGAGTAAGGACAGACTAAGCAAAGTTTCGGATGGGGTGACAGAGTGAATGAGAGAATTGCCCAGTACAGGGATAAGGCATCCCAGTATTGGAATAGTTTTAGCAAAAAGCAAAAAGTATTATTTATATCCACCTTCCTGTTTCTGATTTTGGCTGCAGTTGTACTCACGATGCAATTGTCCAAGACCGAATATGAAGTTGCTTTTACAGACTTGAATGCAAGTGATTCAGCGGGCGTTATCAGTTATCTCGATTCATCTAGCATTCCATACAAATTAAGTTCAGATGGCAAGACCATATCCGTACCAAGTACAAGTGTTGCAATTGCAAAAGTGAATGTCGGATCTCAAGGGATCATTCAGAATGGTTCGTTAGGGTATAAGTCATTCGAGGAGTCATCATCCCCGATCGGGATGACGGATAAAGAGTTTGATGTAAAATACAACAACGCTATAAACGGAGAAGTTGAACAGTTACTTCAGCGGATGCAAGGCATACAGGATGCTAAAGTACTGGTGAATATGCCGAAAGATAACATTTTTGCCGGTTTAGAAGAACAGGACAAGGCAT
Source organism: Paenibacillus sp. FSL R5-0519 (assembly GCF_037974275.1). NCBI lineage: Bacteria > Bacillati > Bacillota > Bacilli > Caryophanales > Paenibacillaceae > Paenibacillus > Paenibacillus sp. FSL R5-0519. Next base: position 4,161,931 of record NZ_CP150234.1, on the reverse strand, counting down.
CAGCATCGGTAGCTCTCCAATTTAAACCGGGGTATCACCCAAATCAGGCAGCAGTAGATGGCTACTTTAACTTGGTTAAGACTGCAATTCCTAATCTGCCTATTGAGAACATCACCATTACAAACACAGATGAAGCGGAATTGATTCCAACTGCCCGTGGTGGCAGTGGCGGGTTGTCTTCCGAAGTTCAAGAAAACATGGCTTTACAGAAAAAGTTTGAAAACGATGTCCGCAATAACGTAAAGCAATTTCTTTCCCAGATTGTAGGCGAAGACAAAGTTAATGTTTTGGTAGCTTCCAAGCTTAATTTTGATAAAGAAACACGCAAAGAAAATCTGGTCACACCTGTTGATGTAGAGAATATGAAAGGCATCGAGATCAGTGTGCAGGAGATTCAAAAGAGCTATACCGGGGCCAGCAACCCAACAGGTGGTGTTGCTGGCACAGGACAAGAGGAAGTTCCTGGTTATCCATCATCTGATGCAACAGGTAACTCCACCTCAGAAGAATCATCAAGTACTATCAACTATGATGTTAATCGAATCGCCAAGGATATTATTTCCAGTCCGTATACTGTAAAAGATTTAACCATTAACGTTGCAGTTGAACCACCGGATGGCCAAACAGAATTACAGGGACCGGTTCAAGACGCGATTGAGAACATTCTGGTTAACATTGTGCGCGCTTCATTGGCAGACTCAGGCACTGTAATAAGTGACGCTGATCTGACAAAGAAAGTCTCAGTCATGTCACAAGGGTTCCAGGCTGCATCAACAGCAAATTCAGGCTTCCAGTTGTCCCCAGCCATGATGTGGGGCGGAGGCGCACTCATAGCGGCATTGATCGCAGCGGTTGTTATTTTGTTAGTACGCCGTCGCCGCAAACAAAACGAAGTCGAAGAAGAAGAGATTCCTCTTCCAATAGCAACAGAGTTCCCGTCCATTACGCTGGACAGTGTAACGAACGAAAGTCAGGTGCGCAAACAATTGGAGAGTTTGGCCAAGAAAAAGCCAGACGAATTCGTCAATCTGCTGCGTACATGGCTGGCTGACGAATAGAGGTGAACGCATTGGCGAAGGCAAGCAGTCAAGGTTTGACTGGCAGACAAAAAGCAGCAATTTTGTTGATTACATTAGGTCCGGAAGTATCGGCTCAGATCTTCAAACATCTGCGTGACGAGGAGATTGAGCAATTAACGTTGGAGATTGCCAACGTTCGCAAGGTTGATTCTTCCGAAAAGGACATGATTATGGCCGAGTTTCACCAGATCTGTCTGGCGCAGGAATATATCTCTCAGGGCGGTATCAACTATGCGAGAGAAATTTTGGAGAAAGCTCTGGGTTCATCAAAAGCACTTGAAGTCATTAACCGTTTGACAGCTACACTGCAAGTCAGACCGTTTGACTTTGCACGCAAAGCGGATCCGAATCAAATTTTGAACTTTATTCAGAATGAAAGTCCGCAAACGATTGCGCTGGTTCTCTCTTATCTTCAGTTCGAACAGGCTGCAGCGATTCTATCATCTTTGCCACAAGAGAAGCAGGCAGATGTCGCTCGCCGGGTGGCGGTTATGGATAGTACTTCGCCAGAAGTTATCTCTCAAGTGGAACGGGTTCTGGAACAGAAGTTATCTTCTACTGTAACGCAGGATTACACCAATGCAGGTGGTATTGAATCGATCGTTCAAATTCTGAATGGAGTCGATCGTGGTACAGAGCGTACCATTTTGGACTCACTTGAGATTCAGGATCCGGAGCTTGCTGAGGAAATCAAAAAACGCATGTTTGTATTCGAAGATATCGTCAATGTGGATGATCGTTCTATCCAGCGTATTATTCGGGATATTGACAACGCTGATCTGCAACTCGCACTCAAGGTGGCAAGCGAAGAAGTTCGGGATGCGGTGTTCCGGAACATGTCGAAGCGGATGTCCGAAACATTCAAAGAAGAGATGGAGTTCATGGGTCCTGTGCGATTGCGTGATGTTGAGGAAGCTCAGACACGCATTGTAGGCACGATACGCAGATTGGAAGAAGCCGGTGAGATCATTATCGCACGCGGTGGAGGAGATGATATCATTGTCTAATTTGATTAAATCTTTCCAGTATGTTCCCGTTGATGACCACAAAAAACTTGAAAATCATCATCATTATGGTGGTGACGAAGAGTCTGAGACGGAATTATCCGGTGATCGTGCTGAAGGTTCTGAAGCAGAGACGCTTCAAGCACGCGTGGACGAAGAAACACAACGTCTTACCGCAGAAATGCTGGAAGATGCCAAGGAGTTTGCAGAAAAGCAAGTACGTGAAGCTTCAGAAGAGGCAGAGCGCATGCTTCAAGAAGCCCGTGAACAGATCGACAGCTGGTGGCAGGAACAACGACAACAGGATGAACATCTGACCGAAGCGCTTCGTTCACAAGGTTTCCAACAGGGTTTTGAAGAAGGGAAAGTACAAGCTGAAGTAGATCTCCAGGTGCAGATCGATAAGATGATGATTGAAGCTCAGGAAGTGCTCAAGGAAGCTTATGTAGCTAAAGATCAGATCATTCAGGAAGCCGAACCGTTCCTTGTGGATCTCGCTTGCGGGATTGCTGAGAAAGTCATTGATAAGCAACTTACCATTGAACCTGATCATACATTGGAATTGATTCGTCAGAGTTTGTCACGTAAACGGGAGCAGGGGTTAATCACGCTTTGTGTGGCACCCGATCAGTTTACATTTGTACAGGCAGCTCGTGAAGAATTGTCTCTGTCTATTGATTCTCAGGCAGAACTGCAGATTTTGCCTGATTCAACCGTCAAAGATAAGGGATGTGTTATCCGTTCTTCGTTCGGAAGTGTAGATGCGAGAATAGATACACAGCTTGCTGAGATTAAAAAAGAACTGGTCCGCATAGCACTTGAGGATGAGGAGCGAAGAAATCAACATGAAGGTTCTTAGTTCACAGCGATATATGGAACATTTGAAGCAATTCGATCCTGTTCGTATTAACGGCAAAGTTACTCAGGTCATTGGTCTCATGGTGGAGTCAGAAGGGCCAGATGCAAGTATTGGTGACGTATGTTATATCTATCCTGGTAAATCGGCCAAGCCTCTTCAAGCCGAAGTCGTTGGGTTTCGGGATAACAAAGTGTTGCTTATGCCGCTGGGTGAACTTCAATCCATTGGTCCTGGTTGCGATGTAGTAGGTACGGGCAAGCCATTGGGCGTTCAGGTAGGTTCCGAATTGCTCGGTAAAGTATTGGACGGACTTGGACAACCGCTGGACGGCTCACTCCTTCCATCAAGAATGCCAATGTACTCCACCTCCAATACTCCGGTCAATCCAATGGATCGTCCACGTGTACTTGAAACGATGGGTGTTGGTGTAAGAGCTATCGATGGATTGCTGACCGTAGGTAAGGGACAGCGTGTGGGCATTTTTGCTGGTTCCGGTGTTGGTAAGAGTACATTGATGGGCATGATTGCTCGTAATACAGCAGCGGATGTTAACGTCATCGCGCTTGTGGGTGAGCGTGGACGTGAGGTGCGCGACTTTATTGAACGGGATCTGGGTCCGGAAGGACTGGAACGCTCCGTAGTCATTGTTGCAACTTCAGATCAGCCTGCTCTGATTCGGATTAAGGGAGCAGTTATTGCGACCACGATTGCAGAGTATTTCCGAGATCGTGGAATGAACGTGATGCTCATGATGGATTCGGTCACTCGATATGCGATGGCACAAAGGGAAGTTGGTCTGGCCGTAGGTGAACCTCCGGCAATGAGAGGATATACGCCATCGGTTTTTGCAAGTTTGCCCAAACTGCTTGAACGAGCGGGTACAGGACCTACAGGCTCGATTACAGCCTTTTATACGGTGCTGGTTGATGGTGATGACATGAATGAACCGATTGCGGATGCGGTAAGGGGTATTCTGGATGGCCACATTGTGTTAAATCGATCCATTGCGAATAAAGGACATTTTCCAGCGATTGATGTTCTAGCCAGCATAAGTCGTGTTATGAAGGATATTGCTCCGGAAGAGCAGTTGGAAGCTGTTAATAATATGAAACGTTTGATGGCTGTGTACAAAGAATCGGAAGATTTGATCAATATTGGGGCTTACCAGCGGGGATCCAATGCAGCCATAGATGAATCGATAGACCAGATTGATAGTATATGGAACTTTACCAAACAGAAAGTCGACGAGAAAGTCACCTTAAGTGAAGTACAAGAACGTTTGATTCTTGAATTTGCAAGGAGATGAATGGGTAAACGATGAAATTTCGATATCATTTCCAGAAAGTTGTTGACCTGAAGAGTAATGAAAAAACACAGGCAGAATGGATGTTATCCACAGCGATCGGTAAACTTCAGACGGAGGAAGAACATCTGATACAACTTCTTAATGACAGAAGTAATCTGGTCGCCATTATCCAATCTGCTACGAAAAATACAGCGTCTGTGAACAGTCTGCAGGAAATGCAGCGTTATGTACATCACCTTGACGAGTGCATTTCACGCAAAAGCAGTGATGTTAAACATGCTCAGGTCAATGTGCAGCGGAATCAGACATTTCTCAACGGTAAGATGATTGACGAAAAAGTATGGCTTGGAGCGAGAGACAAGGCAAAAATCAAATTTCAGCAGGAGATGCTCCTCCGGGAACAGAACGATCTGGACGAGATGGCTACTGTACGCTTCGCTGCCAAAGCCGGACGCGCGAATTGATGTGAGCCGGAAGCGAAGTTGTCTCGTGAAGGAGGAATGAACGATGGCTGTTAAAGATGATAGCGACATGGAAAAAGAGTCGGGAGGCGGTTGGGAAAAGTTTCTCATGATTTCAATCCCGATTGTATTCACCGTAGTTTTGCTAGGTGTATTACTTACCCTATTTAATGTAGATATTCGTAATAACTTGTTTGAATTCGCCAACAAAATACCGGTAGTCAAGGAATGGGTACCTGATCCTGTACTGGATCCGGAGAAAGAAAAGCTGGAGAAGAGTGAGCAGCAGGTTGAAAGTGCTGAAGCCACAATCGAAAAGCTGAAGTCCCAGGTGACGGCTAAAGAAACAGAGCTCAAAGCAGCACAGGCAGCGACAACCACCGAAGCGAAGAAAGCAACGGAGCTTCAGAAAAAGTTGGATGATGCGGAAAAAGCGGCTGAAACGGCTGTAACAGCAACGCCTGAAACGGAATCCGATTATCAAAAGCAAATAAAAGATTTGGCTAAAATGTATGCTGATATGAGCCCGAGCAAAGCTGCACCGATCCTGCAAAATATGACGAATGAAGAAATGGTTTTGTTATTGAATGCCATGCAATCATCTGCTCGGACCAAGGTGCTTGAAAAGATGGATCCGAAAACAGCAGCCGATGTGACCATGATGATGAAGGATGCCAAACCGTCCGGCGATCTGGCACTGGATGCACTGCAATCCCGATTGAAGAAGGAAACCGCAGCAACTTCAACTGCATCCACAACGACAAGCAAAAACCTGGATAAAAATCAGCTTAGTCAAACATTTGCTTCGATGTCTGCTTCAAGTGGTGCCAAGTTATTATTGGAAACATACAAGTTAAGTCCTGATAAAACATTGACCATCCTGAATTCGGTAGATGATGCAACACGCTCTCAATTGCTTGAGAACATGTCTTCGGAGGACTCGGTTGAAACTGCAAAAATTTTGAACAGATTAATGGGCAACAAGTAGATCTCATTACACTGAACTAACCGAGAGGAGGTGAAAATAAATGTCGATTGTATATCAAATGGCATCCACAGCATCTGCAAAAGCAACAGGAACAGGTCAGGCGACTGGAGCACAATCGAAAGGTTCAGCTGCAGGGGCTAACGGTGAATTTCTCCAAACTCTTGCACAATCGTTATCTGGAGGAAACACAGAAGGTGATAGTTCAAGCGCTGCTGGAAGTTTAACTGCTAATCCGCTGATGTTTTCCTTTGCTGCGAGTGAAGAAGGGGAAGCGACATCAATCACGGATATACTGAATTCGTTGTTCACGGACTTGGATTCACTTGATGAAGCTTTGGAAAATGATCCAGCTCTACTTGCAGGTTTACAAACTCTGATTCAACAGATGTATACACAATTAAGTAGTCCTTCAGGTTCTAATGCGGAAGGCTCCGACGAGCTTTCGAACGGAGCGGAAAGCATAAATACAGTACCTGCAATTGAACTGTCTCAACATCCGGCAGCAGTACGTTTTGTTCTGCAGGATATGCTTACACAATTAGTAGCCGGAATGAATGATCCTGAGAGTAACGTTGCGAAGAACGCTCCGGAATTCAAGCAACTACTACAATCTCTGCAGGGGCAGCTTCAAGAGGCTGGAGTGGATACTAGCCATAACAAAGGATGGACTCAACTGAAATCCATACTGGAAACATTGACTGCAGTTAAGGATCAGACTGCACAAGTCGCTCCAAGTACTTCACTTCAAGCACCCAAACAGGATTCGGTCGTACCTCAGGTTCTTGTTGCGGCAGTGGCAAACACTGGAAGCCAGGTAAAAGATGAGACGGAGACGACATCTGCTTCGAATGCAGGTGGAGAAGTCGAACACTCAACGATCATTACTGCGGGAGAACTGTCCTTGCGTTCATCAGGTACAACAGCAGGGAAACCGGCTGAACCTGTAATGCAAACATCACAGTTTGCCAAAGAAATGACACAGTTTGTAGTCAACAAGCTGGATATTGTGCAGCAAAAAGGATTTTCCGAGGCGACTATCTCACTGCGGCCTGAGCACCTAGGGAAGTTGGATGTTCAAATCACCTTGCAGAATGGGCAGTTGGTTGCACGGTTTATGACTGAACATACGATGGCCAAAGATATGCTTGAACAGCAAATGACACAGCTGCGTTCTTCACTTCAAGCCCAGGGAATTCAAGTGGAACGACTTGAGGTTACCCAGAACAGTTCAATCGGATCACAGATGTACCAGGACGGAGGCCGTCAGCCGGGAAGTAATTCTCAGCAACAACGCCGTTCGCGTGAGCGTGAGGAACAATCGGATGAGGCTATAGCTACAGCAGGAATTCAGGAAGAATTGCGTAACTGGCGTAGCGAACAAGTCGATGGCAATGAATTACAAAGAGATACGTTTAGTGCAGAGGCTTAAACAGAAATGAGGTGAGCAAATGGCTAACGAAATTGTTTCAATGAATAATACCTGGCCGAATTATTCGGCAGCCAATAAAGCAACCACAAGTGCTGCAACAAAAGAATTGGGTAAAGATCAGTTTCTAAAAATCCTGATTACCCAGCTGCAAAATCAAGATCCTATGCAGCCGATGGAGGATAAGGAATTTATCGCTCAAATGGCACAGTTCAGTTCCGTGGAGCAACTGGTCAATATTTCTACACAGCTTAAAACATTGAACCAGTCACTTGGTGCTGTATCCGGCATGATTGGCATGGAGGTAAGTTGGCTTTCTTCTAATAAAGATGACAACGGAACTCTTCGTCAGGGTATTGTGGATTCCATCATTGTAAGAGATGGTGTTCAATACGCAAAAGTGGGCAACGACGAGATTAAGCTGGATGAGATCATTCAGGTGAATTATCCAAAACAGGCAGAAGAGAGTCAAACTCCGGTACAGAACGTTCAAGGCGTAGCCCCTGAAACGAACGAGAGTCAGGAAGTTGAATCATCCGCTGAACCGGGTGATACGGAAGATAGCGGGAAAACGATATGAGTGATCGCATAACGGTTGGACAATTATATGCAGGCCCGATTACACCGAATATGCTTCAAAGACCCAAAACGGGAGAATCATCGGCTGTCCCGGAAAAACCCTTTGCCAAGGTGCTGGAAGACAATCTTCTGAAATTGAGCAATCATGCTGCCAAACGATTGGAACAGCGAGGTATTGAGCTCAAGACCGAGCAAATGGAACAGATTGGTTCTGCGTTGGACAAAGCTGCTGCCAAAGGAGCTAAAGAGTCATTGATTTTAATGCAGGATATGGCTTTTATCGTCAATGTCAAAAATCGTACTGTGGTTACAGCTATGGATAGTGAAAGCATGAAGGATAATGTGTTCACTCAGATTGATAGTGCCGTAATCATTTCTTGACCGGCTGGCCCTTCTCGGGAGCCGGAATGCCGCTGACCGACTGATGCGGTAACCAAATGAAGACTGGGAGGATTTTTAAAAATGTTGAAATCAATGTACTCAGGCGTTTCCGGGATGCGGGGTTTTCAAACAAAACTCGACGTAATTGGTAACAATATTGCGAACGTAAACACGGTTGGCTTCAAAGGCAGTCGGGTTATGTTCAAAGATATTATGAGCCAAACGACCGCGGGGGTAACTGCCCCGACTGATGCTCCCTCTGGTGGTGTCAATGCAAAACAAATCGGTTTAGGTGTATCGGTAGGATCTATAGATACACTGCATCTCGCAGGAAGTCCTATGACTACAAACAATCCGACGGACTTGCGTATTAACGGAGATGGCTTTTTCCTTGTCTCCTTGGGTGGAGATCAGGAAATTCCTTACTTGACACGTGCAGGGGATTTCCATGTTGATGCTGCTCGAAATCTCGTAACTTCAGATGGTTTGTTCGTCTTAAGTAGTGAGGGAGAGCCTATTACAATTGGGGATGATGTTGTTTCGTTCACCATCGGTCAGAACGGTATGATTAACCAGACTATGGCTGATGGAACAATTGAAGGTGATACTCAGATTGGAATAGGGAAGGTAGTTAACCCAGAAGGATTGGAAAAAATAGGCGGAAACCTATATCGTATGACAGCTAACGCTAATCCTGACGGTACTCTTGACCCATTGACAGCAAACAGTGCTGAGGACGGAACAGGAGCGATCATTGCTGGACAGCTCGAAATGTCAAACGTGGATCTGACTGGTGAATTTACTGAGATGATCGTAGCTCAGCGTGGATTCCAGGCCAACTCCCGGATCATTACAACGTCGGATGAAATACTTCAGGAAGTTGTTAACCTGAAACGTTAATAGCTGATTCATGAATTTTTTAAAATGTGGGGGAGCGTGCTCCTCCCACTCTGATCAAGGGGGCTTAGCATGATTTCGGTTACGCGGTTAAATGGTTCTCCCATGTGGTTAAATGCGCTGATGGTTGAAATAGTGGAAGAGACGCCTGATACGTATATTACTCTGGTAACTGGAAAGAGACTGATTGTGCTTGAAAAAGCCGATGACGTTATTTCCAAGATTAAAGATTACAACCGTGAAATCGGGGTTCAGGCAGCCACTATTAAAGTGCAGCAAACGGAGGAATCCTGATGAAAAAAATGATGCCCTGGCTTGCAACCATGTTGCTTGCAATAACACTCATTGTGGTGGTTGTGTTTGTATTTATGCAAGGACAGAACGGGAATAAGGACGACACACATACGGCAGCAGCTTCAGAAAAGAAGATGACTGCGGATGAGATTGTAGAGGTTTCCTCTGAGCTTGGAGAAATTAAAACCAACTTGGCTGATACGGATCATGTTGTAGTTGTCAGCTTCTCATTCAAGTTGTCAGACAAAACAGCCAAAGAAGATTTTGAGAAAATAAAAGAAATTACAGTGAAGCCTATTATCATTCAGACGTTTGCGGATACAAAGTCTGAGGAGCTGGCTACAGCGAAGGGTCGAGTACAATTTAATGAGAGATTGACGGGACTAATTAATGAAGCTTTACCTGAAGGTAAGTTGAGCAGCACCAGTTTTTCAGCTTTTGTAATGGCGCCAATGTAAATGAACAGAACACGCTGTAGACCTGTAAGGGGGTGAGAACATGGTGGATGTATTATCACAAAATGAGATTGACGCCCTATTAGCAGCCCTTTCTTCTGGTGAGATGGATGCGGAAGAATTGAAGAAGGAAGAAACTCAGAAGAAAATCAGATCGTACGATTTTAAGCGGGCAGTGCGTTTTTCCAAAGACCATATCAGAAGCTTGACTCGTATTCATGAAAACTTTGCACGCTTTCTCACCACTTATTTTTCAGCCCAACTGCGGACGTTCGTTCAAATCAATGTCGTTCAGGTCGAACAGTTGCCTTATGATGAGTTTATCCGTTCTATTCCTAAGATGACGATATTGAACATTTTTGAAGCGGAGCCACTACAGGGACGAATGGTGATGGAAGTCCATCCGAACGTGGGATATGCGATGTTGGATCGCCTGCTTGGTGGAACCGGGAGCGCTCCGACAAAGATTGCATCGATGACGGAGATTGAAACGACCATCATGGAGCGAATATTCAGCCGTGCATTTGAAAGTTTGCAGGAAGCATGGAAGACCGTGTTGGATATTTCTCCAAGGATGGAAGCGCTCGAGACGAATCCTCAATTTATGCAAATTGTATCTCCCAATGAAACGATTGCTCTGATCTCGCTCAGTACCAAAATTGGTGACACGACAGGCATGATCAATCTATGTATACCGCATGTCGTTCTTGAACCTATTATGTCACGGTTGTCCACCCATCAGTGGTTTGTTTCGGAGAAGAAAACCAGAGCTCCGGAAGAATATGATGCTTTAAGAGAGCGTGTGAACAAAGCCAAATTACCCATCGTTGCGGAATTGGGAGAATCCAGAATTTCAATTGCAGAATTTCTGGGTCTGTCCGTTGGTGATGTCATTACGTTGAACAAACCAGTGGATGAGGGACTTTCCATTAAAGTGGGTGACAAACTGAAATACATGGGCAGTCCGGGGACAATCAAGGACCGTGTGGCTGTGCAAATAGACGAGATTGTCACCGAAGGAGTTGAAGAATTTGACGAGTAAGGATTATTTATCCCAAGAAGAAATCGATGCTTTGCTCAGGCAATCGGAGTCGATAAACAGCTCGGAGCCCGCTGAAAAGACGGTTGATGATTTTTTGACCGAGCTGGAGCAGGATGCCTTGGGGGAGATTGGTAACATTACATTTGGTAGCGCGGCAACAGCCTTATCCACGCTATTGGGCCTCAAAGTAGATATTACAACACCTAAAGTTTCTATTATTAGTCGAACGCAGTTTGAAGAAGCCTTTCCCAAGCCGCATGTTGCCGTTCATGTGAATTACGTGGATGGATTTGAAGGCATTAACTCGCTTGTTATCAAGAAGAGAGATGCTCAAGTCATCGCTGATTTGATGCTGGGTGGCGAAGGAAATCCGGTCGATGAAGAACTGAACGAAATCCATATTAGTGCAGTACAGGAAGCAATGAACCAGATGATGGGTTCATCTGCAACTTCAATGTCCACGATTTTTAATCGTTTTGTGAATATTTCTCCTCCGGGAATCGATATTCTCAACTTGGAGAGTGGAGAAGGTGTAAGTAATCTCCCGGCAGATGAGACTCTTATCCAAGTTTCATTTCGTTTGTTAATCGGGGATCTGATTGATTCCAATCTGATGCAGTTGCTTCCAGTGCATTTTGCCAAAAACATGGTAGATATGTTGATTGGAGGTGCTCAGGAGTCAACTGCCAGCGCACCAGTGGCATCAACACCTGAACCTGCACCAGCACCCGTACCCGCAACGCCACCACCAGTGGCTGAGCAGCCGCCCGTTCAACACCAGCAGCCCCCACAGGCTCCTCAGCAGCCTGTTCAGGACTATAACGGATATGGACAGACTCCGATGGGGATGCCGCAAGGAATGCCGCCACAGCAGCCGTATGGCATGCCACCGCAGCAACCTTACGGTGCACCTCAACATTATGGTGGAATGCCAAATAGGAATGTTAACGTACAACCAGTTCAATTCGCCAATTTACAAAATGGGGCGTATGGTCAGGTAGACGAAAACAATTTGAATTTATTGATGGACATTCCCCTTAAAGTCACCGTAGAATTAGGAAGGACCCAGAAGCAAATTAAAGATATTTTGGAACTGTCACAGGGTTCGATTGTCGAACTGGATAAGTTAGCCGGGGAACCTGTCGATATTTTGGTGAATAACAAACTGATCGCCAAGGGAGAAGTTGTCGTTATCGACGAAAACTTTGGTGTTCGTGTTATAGATATCGTTAGCCAATGGGACCGAATTCAGAAATTACAATAAGCACAATTTAGGGAGGACTTGAATCAAGATGGCAAACCGAATTTTAGTCGTAGACGACGCTGCATTTATGAGAATGATGATCCGGGACATTTTGTCCAAAAATGGATATGAGGTTGTTGGTGAGGCACAGGATGGTTCACAAGCCATTGAGAAATTTAAAGAGCTTCGTCCGGATCTGATCACAATGGATATTACGATGCCTGAGATGGATGGCATTGCAGCTTTGAAAGAAATCAAGAAGATTGATGCTAACGCTAAAGTGATTATGTGCTCTGCCATGGGTCAACAAGCAATGGTAATCGACGCTATTCAAGCAGGTGCCAAAGACTTTATCGTTAAACCGTTCCAATCTGATCGGGTTATCGAAGCGATTAGCAAGACACTGGGCGTTTAAGAGACATGATGATGGCTCAGGGTGATATACCAGGAGGAGCTGGCGCGGGAACCAATTATTATTTACAGCTTGTATGGGTGATTGTTGTCCTGGCCGTCATCCTGGCCCTTATTTTCTATCTGATCCGGTTCTTAAACAAACGGAATCAGCAGTGGTTACGTCATGGCACGATTCGTACCCTGGGCGGGGTTGGACTGGGGCAAAACAAGTCGCTGCAAATTATGGAAATTGGTGGCGTTGTATATCTGCTTGGTGTAGGTGAAGACATCCAGTTGATAGACAAGGTTTCGGACCTGGAAGAGGCGCAAAGAATCATTGATTCCTTCGAACGGGATGCTGCTTCACAACAAGGGAATCTCTCACCTCTCATTGCCAAGCTCACAAAACGTTTCCGTAGAGAAGAACCGCCGAGGGAAATGGAACTAGAGGACACAACTTCTTTTCACGAAATGTTTGAATCCAAACTTCGGCAGATGCCTAACCGTAAAGAGAAGATGGAAAAGCTCCTGGATAAAGACAATACTACAGATCGGTCGAGGGATTCATGAAGAAAAAGATTTGGTTAGCGTGTTGTTTATTAGGACTTATCAGTCTGGCATCTGTAACGGTTGCCTTTGCCGAACCTATTCCGAATATTGATATTCAGATTGGGAACGGAGATGGAGGGACACCAAGCACGAGTTCACTGTCCATTATACTGTTAATTACGGTGCTTAGTATTGCTCCGGCCATGCTTGTGCTGATGACCAGTTTTACTCGGATTGTGATTGTACTAGGTTTTGTACGTACATCTTTGGGGACACAACAAATGCCACCCAATCAGGTGCTGGTCGGTTTGGCGCTATTTCTGACACTTTTCATTATGTCGCCAACGTTGTCTTCCATAAATCAGGTAGCGCTTCAGCCCTATCTCCAGGGAGATCTTACCCAAACCGAGGCACTTGAAAAAGCAGCGGATCCGATAAAGAAATTTATGTTTAGTCACACCAGAGAAAAAGATCTTCTGCTGTTTATGAAGTACAATCAGACTGAACAACCCAAGACTTATCAGGATATCCCAATTACTGTTATGGTGCCGGCATATGTAATCAGTGAGTTGAAGACAGCATTCCAGATGGGATTTATGATTTTTATTCCGTTTCTGGTTATAGACATTGTTGTTGCGAGTACACTCATGGCAATGGGCATGATGATGCTTCCGCCGGTCATGATCTCATTACCTTTCAAAATACTGCTCTTTGTCCTTGTGGACGGATGGTATCTGGTTGTCAAGTCACTGTTACTGAGTTTTAACACTTGATCCGGAAAGTTAAAGGAGGACGGTCATGACTTCGGAATTTATTATCGGTCTGGCCGGGAAAGCGGTATACACGTCATTGCTGGCCAGTGCACCCATGCTTATACTAGCTCTGGTTGTAGGACTTGCAATCAGTATTTTTCAAGCGACAACCCAAATTCAGGAACAAACATTAGCTTTCGTGCCAAAGATTGTTGCCGTACTTTTGGCGGTACTTTTGTTTGGACCTTGGATTTTGAATATCTTGGTCGATTTTACGTTTAACATTCTCGATAATCTATACAGATACATAGGGTAGGCTTTAGCAGATGGAGACATTATTGCAAAGTTTCCCTGTCGCTCTGCTTATGTTTTGTCGAATCACATCATTTTTTGTAACTGCGCCGGTTTTTTCGGCTCGAAATGTACCAGCTTCAGTTAAAATTGGACTCTCTGCTTTTGTCACATTGACCGTATATATGACATATGGCATAAACCAGACAGTACCCACGGATCTGAGTTATATTTTGCTCATCATCAGAGAGATTCTAATAGGTTTGCTTTTGGGATTTGTTGCGTATCTATTGATGACAGCTGTACAGACAGCAGGTGCTTTTATTGATATACAAATTGGTTTTGGTATTGCGAACGTATATGATCCAATGACAGGTGCTTCAGCACCGCTTACAGGTAACTTCAAATATGCATTCGCAGTGCTTTTATTCTTAACCATGAATGGACATCATTATCTCCTGGATGCCCTTGTATACAGTTATCGCTGGATCCCGTTGTCGAATGTATTTTTCATAAGGCTGGCCGATGGAAGTATTGCTGAATTTTTGATTCGTACGCTAGGTGAATCGTTTATGCTTGCGTTTCAGATGGCTGCACCTATGGTAGTTGCGTTGTTTTTAACGGATGTAGGATTAGGATTTTTGGCAAAAACAGCTCCTCAATTTAATGTGTTTGCTGTCGGAATGCCGCTTAAAGTGCTCGTCGGGCTTGCTATTTTGCTTTTGCTGGTTCCCAGCTTCGCCTTTGTATTTGGTCAATTGTTCGAAGTGATGTTCAGATCCATGGAAAAATTGCTTGGGACCATTGGGCAAAGGCCGGGATGAGTGAAACGGAGGACAAGATTCGAATGAAACTTCAACTCGACCTCCAGTTGTTTTCAGGGGAAAAGACGGAGAAAGCTACCCCAAAAAAGAGACAGGATACACGTAAAAAGGGACAGGTTGTCAAAAGCATGGAGATATCAGGTGCCTCGATTCTCCTGTTTACCTTTTTAATCATGATGGTTTTCAGTGATTTTTACAAGGAGCGTACGGTTCGACTCTTCACGGATATCTTCATCAATCGGTTGAGCATGGAAGTCACTGATGAAAATGTAATGTCGCTTATGATGCGATACGGTATAGAAGTGATGTTGTTGCTTGCTCCTGTTCTGCTTGGTGTAGCATTAGTTGCTCTGATCGTTAACTACATGCAGGTAGGTTTTCTACTTGTAGGTGAAGGTTTAAAGCCGAAGCTGGAGAAGTTGAATCCGATTAAGGGATTCAAAAATATTTTTTCTCTTCGTTCGTTGGTCGAATTTGCTAAATCCATTTTGAAGATGACCATCATTGGTTATCTTGTGTATAGCACAATCACAAGTTACCAGTCCGATATTGCTTCACTTTCTCATTTTTCAATGGATGCCATTTTACATTTTGCTGCTTCAATTACTTTAAGTCTTGGAGTCAAGATTGCGGTAGCTCTGTTGGTACTTGCGATCTTTGATTACATGTATCAGAAATATGATCATGAGAAGAAGATCCGTATGTCCAAGCAGGACATTAAGGATGAGTACAAAAAAATGGAGGGTGACCCGCTGATCAAAGGTAAAATCCGGGAACGTCAGCGTCGTATGGCTATGCAGCGTATGATGCAGGAAGTACCGAATGCGGATGTAATCATTACGAACCCAACTCACTTTGCGGTTGCATTAAAGTATGAAGGTTCCGAGATGGAGGCACCACAGATTATTGCCAAAGGTCAGGATTATGTTGCCTTGCGAATCAAGGAAATTGCCAAAGAAAACGGTGTTATTACGATGGAAAACAAGCCGTTAGCACGGGCGTTGTTCCAGAGAGCCGAGATTGGTGACGCCATACCGGCCGATTTGTTCCAAGCGGTAGCCGAAGTGCTAGCTTATGTATATAAACTAAAGGGCAGAACGAAATAAAAGGGGATCGGAGGCCGTACATTCATTGAAAATTAAAGATATAGCTGTCCTTGCGGGTATCATTGGCATTGTGTTGATGATGATTCTCCCGATCCCGCCCTGGCTGTTGGACTTGCTACTCGTCGTCAATATTTCAATTGCACTGATGATACTCCTTGTTGCCATGAACAGCAAAGAAGCATTGCAGTTTTCTATTTTTCCGGCTTTGCTGCTGATCACTACACTATTCCGACTGGCACTGAACATTTCCACAACCAAGTTGATCCTTGGTAATGGTGATGCAGGAGCTGTAGTTGCTACCTTTGGTAGCTGGATTGCTGGAGGGCAAATTGCAATTGGATTTATCGTGTTTTTGATCCTCGTTGTCGTTCAGTTTATCGTTATTACCAAGGGTTCTGAGCGCGTGGCTGAAGTTGCTGCTCGATTCACTCTCGATGCGATGCCTGGTAAACAAATGAGTATTGATGCGGATCTGAATGCAGGTCTGATCAACGAGCAACAAGCTCGTGAGCGTCGTTCCAAGATTGAACGTGAAGCCGATTTCTATGGAGCGATGGATGGAGCAAGTAAATTTGTAAAAGGTGACGCAATTGCAAGTATTATCATCCTCCTGATCAATCTTATCGGTGGATTTATTATCGGTATGACTGTACATGGGATGGCTTTCGCAGATGCAATGTCAACGTACTCTGTATTGACTATTGGAGATGGATTGGTAAGCCAAATCCCTGCTCTGCTTATTTCCACAGCAGCAGGACTTATTGTCACCAGAGCGTCATCAGAAGGAAACTTGGCAGATGATATTACGGGGCAACTGTTTACATATCCAATACTTATTTATATCGTAGCTTTCGTTATTGCCATGCTCGGTTTCTTTACGCCAATTCATGTTATTACTACGCTTCCGTTGGCAGGTGTGTTGGCATATGCCGCGTGGCGCATGCAGAATAATTTGAACTTGAAACAGGAAGCGGAAGAACAGTTGGAAGAAGAACAGCAGATTGAAGAGGTCAGAAGTCCTGAAAGTGTAATTAACCTGCTTCAGGTGGACCCTATTGAGTTTGAATTTGGTTATGGTTTAATCCCGCTTGCTGATAATCAGCAGGGTGGGGACTTGTTGGATCGGATCATTATGATTCGGAGGCAGTGTGCTCTTGAACTGGGGTTGGTTGTTCCGGTTATACGGATTCGAGATAATATCCAGCTCAGACCCAATGAGTATGTGATCAAAATCAAGGGTAATGTGGTAGGTGGCGGAGAGCTGTTGTTGAATCACTACCTTGCCATGAGTCCAGGTTATGATGAGGAGTCAGTGACAGGTATTGAAACGACAGAGCCTGCTTTTGGACTTCCGGCACTATGGATTGATGAAGTAACCAAAGACAGAGCGGAACTTGCAGGATATACGGTCGTAGACCCGCCTTCCGTTGTCGCTACACATCTGACGGAATTGATCAAAAAGCATGCACATGAGTTACTTGGAAGACAAGAAACGAAAGCCCTTGTGGATAATCTCAGAGAGAACTATTCTGCCCTGGTGGATGAACTGATTCCTTCACTGCTTTCTATTGGTGATGTGCAGAAAGTACTTGCCAAGTTATTGCGTGAGAAAATATCCATTCGTGATATGGTTACCATCTTCGAGACACTAGCTGACTATGGTACATATACGAAGGACCCTGATGTGTTAACTGAGTACGTCAGACAATCCCTCTCACGTCAGATTACTCAGCAATTCTCACAGAAAGGTGAGACACTTCGGGTGATCACCGTTGGACCTGGTCTCGAGAAGAAAATTGCTGAAAGTGTGCAACAATCGGATCAAGGTAGCTATCTTGCGCTAGATCCTGTTTCTACACAAAGTGTGTATCAGAAGCTGAGTGAACAAGTGAACCGTTTGATTCAATCAGGTCAACAACCTGTTGTATTAACTTCTCCAACCATTCGGATGTATCTGCGTCAGGTTATTGAACGTACTATGCAGGACATTCCTGTGCTTTCCTACAGCGAATTGGAGCCGAATGTTGAAATTCAAAGTATCGGGGTGGTGAACTTATGAGAGTAAAACAATACGTTGTTGAGACCATGCCCGAAGCTATGCTTCAAATTCGCAAAGACCTGGGAAGTGATGCCGTCATTCTGTCCACCAAAGAGATTAAGGTGGGCGGGGTGATGGGAATGTTTCGCAAAAAACGGATCGAAGTTGTAGCTGCAGTGGATAAGGAAGAAAACAAGCAAACGACAAAGCCCGTACAAAATCAATTCACACCTGTACCTCGTGCATTTGTACCTGAGGCTTATCGGCAAACAGCACGTTCGTTTGTTGCGGCTTCTGATGAGTCAGCGACAACGAATACAGCTGATCAAAGTGTACAGGAACAATCTGCGGCCGCGTCGTCTGTGTTTGAATCGCGTAATATCAGTTCAGACATAGACAGCGGTTCAGGTTCTTCGAGCACGGATCATAAACCGCGACCGCAAGGGGCGGATTTTTCGGGTTCAACAACTGCGACGAAGCCAACAGGATCAGACCTGCAGCAGGATAAGTTGATGACTGAATTGCAGGATCTTAAACAGATGGTGACCAGGCTTTCTAAGCAAGGTACTTCCGCCGACCCTCTGACAGAGGAACTGCAACCGATCCGAGAACGTCTGACAGAACAAGATGTTTGGCCAGAAGTATGGGAAGCCTGGTTCGATTCAATTCAAGCAAGATTGTCTGAGGATGAATTGAAGAAACAGGATGTAGAACAAGCGGTAAAGCTTGAGGTCATGCACTTTTTGGAGCAGCGTATTGAAGAAGGCATCCTTCCTACCACTCGAATCGTCTATGTTGCTGGACCAACAGGTGTAGGAAAAACAACGACAATCGCAAAATTGGCTGCTGAGCAAATGTTCAAAAAACATCGTAAAGTTGGATTCATTACATCAGATACGTATCGGATCTCGGCGGTAGAACAGCTTAGAACATATGCATCTATACTGAATGTTCCACTTGAGGTGGTGCAATCGCCCGGGGATACACAACGTGCCATTTCTCGACTAGAGAATTGTGACTTGATTTTTATGGATACAGCAGGTAGAAACTACAGAAATGAATTGCTTGTTTCGGAACTGCAAAGTTTGCTTGCTCCGGTAGAGAATAGCGAAACCTTTCTGGTCATGAGTATGACTTCCAAAAGCGCTGATATGGTTCAGATTACGGAACATTTCAGTAAATATGGCCTGGATAAGGTGATTTTCACCAAAATGGATGAGACTGGGAGTTGCGGTCCGCTATTTAATTTGTTACACCGTTTTCCACTCAAGCTCGCATATGTGGCTAATGGACAAAATGTTCCGGACGATTTGTTGAAGCCGAATGCAGATTCGTTGTCTAAACAGTTGCTGGGAGAAGGGTCACAATGAAGGATCAGGCAGCAGCACTTCGAAGTATGATCTCCACGCGATTGGAATTGGAAGGCATTCAGCGAGATACTCGATCCTCGAAAATCATTACTGTGGCGAGTGGTAAGGGAGGTGTTGGGAAATCCAATTTCACACTGAACTTTGCCTTGGTACTGCAGGCTTTGGGGAAAAAGGTACTTGTGTTTGATGCCGATATTGGAATGGCTAATATTGATGTTCTTATGGGTACGTCTTCTTCCTATAATCTTTATCACCTGTTATACCGACAAAAATCTATAAGGGAGATCATACAACTGGGTGCCAGCGGCTTGCCTTACATTGCTGGTGGATCAGGCATGAAAGAGTTATTCTCATTGTCTGATCGTGATCTGGAGTTCTTCGCCAGTCAAGTGGAGGATATTGCCCAGGAAATGGATTATGTCATCTTCGACACTGGGGCAGGACTCTCCAGGGAGAATATGAAGTTCATCGGTGCTGCCGATGAATGCCTGATTATAACCACACCTGAACCGACTTCAATAACCGATGCTTATGCTTTAGTCAAAGTTATGCACGGCCAGGAAAATGCTACGCCCTTTCGGATGATCGTTAATCGGGTGGAGGACGAACGAGAAGCGGAACGGGTGGCAGATAAAATAGCTGGAGTGGCAAGGCGGTTTTTGCAGACGGATATTCCGCTGCTTGGGTATATTTCGGAAGACGCCCAGGTAGTCAAGGCGGTTAAAAGGCAAATGCCCTATAGTCTGGCTTATCCCAATGCCAAAGCCTCCAAAGATATAGAGAAACTTGCTCTTCGTTATCTGGCTGTACCTGCAACTCCGGGATCCGGAACCTTGACAGGAATCAGGGGATTTATGAATAAGTGGCTTAAACGGACAACATGATTTCTGAAAAAAGGAAACAGGGGTGACACAACATGGCGGTCTATCAAGTATTGGTTGTCGATGATTCCGCTTTTATGCGTAAGATTGTTACGGATTTGATCCAAGCGGATCCGGAATTCAAGGTCACGGCAACGGCATCAAACGGTAGAGAAGCGATTCAAAAATCATTGGAATTGAAACCCGATATTATTACAATGGACGTTGAGATGCCCGAAATGAATGGGTTGGATGCATTAAAATCAATTATGAAGGAATCCTTCGTTCCTGTGATTATGCTCTCAGGTATCAATGAACAAGGCATGAAAGAAACCATTATGGCGCTTGAAGCCGGAGCATTCGACTTCATTCGGAAACCATCTATTTCACATGACCAGGATATTGCTCAAGTCGGTAAGGCCTTGGTTGAGCGCATGCGTGCTGCGATGAATGAGATCAAGCGAAAAGCTGATCGTGAGTTATCGTTGAAAAATAGAGAGATTTCGCGAGCAACAGTTGTCCCTTCAGCTCAGCAGGTAGACAAAGAAATGCCAGGCAAAGATCGAGTAGAGCCTGCGAAAAAAATAATTGAACCTGCGAAGACGAGTCAACGCTCTCTTCAAGAGCGGACTGACGTCTTTCAGGCCAAATCCAAGAAACCTATTGAGCCATTATCACCTTCGAAACCAGGCCGCTCGGAGAAAAAAACGGAACCTTTGCCGAAAGCAGAGCGGACTTTGGAGACGAATGTAGAGAGAGTAGTGAAGTCAGCTAATCCAGTGCAGACTCCGAAGGAAGTTCGGCTACCTAATGCAGCTAGACTGGCAGCTGATCAAATAGCAGCAGCCTCTGCAAAAACCAAGGATGTAATCAAGCCAAATCCTGTCCCTAAAGGTGCAGGGGGACCGGAAGGAACATTCAACAAGCTTGTGGCAATAGGTTGTTCCACGGGGGGACCGAGGGCTCTCAAGACATTGCTCGAGCAGTTGCCTGCTGATTTGCCTGCACCGGTCATTATTGTGCAGCATATGCCGCCCAATTTCACACGTTCTTTGGCTCAACGATTGAATACATTCAGTCCACTGCATGTGGTTGAAGCTGAAGAAGGCATGGTCCTGAAAAAAGGTACCGCCTATATAGCACCCGGCGGATTCCATGTGAAAGTTAACAAAACAGCAGACGGGAAGTTTATCGTGAAGTTGACTGAAGATCAACCAGTGAATGGACATAGACCTTCAGTGGATACGATGTTTGAGTCACTTCTGCCGTTTACATCTTTACAAAGGCATCTTGTTTTGCTGACAGGAATGGGAAGTGATGGAGCACGTATGATGAAGAAATTATACGAAGCTGGAGTTACATCAACCTTTGCCGAGAATGAAGAAACATGTGTTGTATATGGTATGCCGCGTTCTGCTGTAGAGCTGCAATGCGTTCGTCATCTTTTGCCACTGCAGGAGATTGCGTCTAAACTTGTTCAAGCAGTGAAATAACGGAGTGTAACTCACGGAGGAGGTGCCTCACAATGGACATGAACCAATATTTATCCATGTTTATTGATGAGTCTAATGATCATCTGCAATCGCTTAACGAAAACATGCTTCAACTTGAAGGCAATCCAGAAGATCTGGGTATAGTTCAGGTTATATTCCGCTCTGCTCATACCTTAAAGGGTATGGCAGCAACCATGGGCTTTGAAGATTTGGCATCACTGACACATAAAATGGAAAATGTGTTGGATCTGGTTCGTAATGAGAAGTTAAAAATGCAGGATTACATTTTTGACACCATGTTTAAGAGTCTCGACGCTTTGGAAACGATGGTTCAGGATATTACCGAAGGTGGACAAGGTAAAGCTGATGTTTCGTCAATCGTTGCTTCGCTTCAGGCCATTGAAAACGGTGAAATGACAAATGGAGATGCATCTGCTACGGAAACAAAAAAGCCAGCTGACGCTTCAATTGCTTCGGCTGTGGAGCTGGATGAATTCCAATATTCGGTGCTGGATCAGTCGATTGCCGAAGGTCATCGTGTGTTCTATGTGGATGTACTCGTTAGCGAGCATAGCCAGTTAAAAGGTGTACGGGCTTACATGGTCTTTGATATGCTGGAACGTTCAGGTGAAGTCGTAAAGGCTTACCCTTCCGTTCAGGATATTGAGCAAGAGAAGTTTGAGCGCAGTTTCTCGTTGTATTACATAACAACTAAAGAGGCGCACGAACTGGAAGAAGGCATCATGAGTATCTCTGAAATTGAAAGTGCAAAGCTGATTCAACTGGATCAGGAGACTCTTCAGCAGATGGCTAATCAGGTAGCAGCTACAGTTGAAGCGCCACCCGCACCAACAGCTGTAGCTGAAGTTGCTTCGCCGGATAACAATTCTGCACCTGCAGAAGAATCCAAAACGGCACCAGCCAAAACTGCTGCGCCGAAGCAAGCTGCTGCACCTTCACGTACCATTCGTGTGGATATTGAACGTCTCGACGTATTGATGAACCTGTTCAGTGAATTGTTGATTGACCGTTCACGTCTGGAGCAATTGGCCAGTGAGACAGGTAACAATGATTTATCCGATACAGTTGCACATTTAAGTCGAGTTAGCACAGATTTGCAAAATATTGTACTGAAATTGCGGATGGTACCGGTAGATACCGTATTTAACCGATTCCCGCGTATGATCCGTGATCTGGCCAAGACACTTGACAAAAAAATCGATTTGGTTATTACGGGTGCTGAGACCGAATTGGACCGTACGGTAATTGATGAGATTGGTGATCCGCTTGTGCATTTACTGCGTAACGCGGTTGACCATGGTGTGGAATCCATTGCAGAGCGTGTAGCTGCAGGTAAACCAGAGATGGGTACAGTAAACCTGCGTGCTTTCCACAGTGGAAATCACGTGTTTATTGAAATCGAAGATGATGGTAAAGGTATCTATCGCGACAAGCTTTTGAAAACCGCGATCAAACGTGGTGTTGTAACTGAAGAACAAGGTGCCAAGATGAGTGATGATGAAGTGAATCAACTGTTGTTCGCACCTGGTTTCAGTACTGCGGATATTATCTCGGATATCTCTGGCCGGGGCGTTGGCTTGGATGTAGTAAAATCGAAGATCACTTCGCTTGGTGGTAATGTAACGATTCATTCAACTCCAGGCAAAGGTACTAACTTCTCTGTTCAGCTTCCGTTGACTCTATCCATTATCGCGGCAATGCTGGTACGACTTGGTTCTGAGAAATACGCTGTTCCGTTATCCTCCATTGTAGAGACGGCCATTGTACAACGGGAACAAGTTCGTAATATTCACGGCAATAAAATGATTACGTTCCGTGAGTCGCTGATTCCGTACTTGTCCTTGAGCGAAGTTTTCTCCGTACCCGACTTCAATGACGCTGATGAGCAGGAAACAGAAATTGTCGTGATTCGCAAAGGTGACCGTCTTGCAGCCGTAGCTGTTGAAGAATTCATTGGACAAAGTGAGATTGTTCTCAAATCAATGGGAACCTATCTTCCTGCTATTGAAGGAATCTCTGGAGCAACCATTCTCGGAGATGGACAAGTAGCCCTGATTCTTGATCCTAATGCATTTATTAAATAAGCATAGAGCGAAGTCTTACATTTAATAGGGAGGTTTTTTACATGGAAGAAGAGTTGAAAGTCATCGTCTTTAAATTGGGTTCCGAAGAGTATGGTATTGAGGTAGATAAAGTTCAGACGATTGAGCGCATGATGCCAATTACCCGTGTTCCCAAGACACTTTCCTTTGTAAAAGGAGTAATCAATCTACGCGGCGTTGTTATTCCGGTCATTGATCTGCGCGGTCGTTTCTCCCTTCCGGAATCAGAATACACGGATCAGACTCGTATTGTTATCGTAGGTGTTGACGACATGCAAGTTGGCTTCATCGTAGATTCTGCTAATGATGTTATTGATATCAAGAGCAGTGCGATCGATAGTCCACCAGAAGTGGTTGGCGGCGTTAAAGCGAGATACCTGCGAGGTGTTGCTAAATTGGAAGATTCACGCCTGTTGATTATGCTTAACTTGAACGAAGTATTAAATAAAAGCGAGATTGTACAGCTGGAAAGTGTTGAGGGCTAGTACCGTGGAGATGTTCAACCGATTTGAGGTATTCCAGATGGATGTGCTCAAAGAGGTCGGTAACATTGGAGCAGGCAACGCCGCAACGGCGTTGTCTCAACTCCTCAACAGACCGATTGACATGGGTGTACCTAAAGTACAAATGCTCCCTTTTGAAGAAGTTGCCGAAAAAGTGGGCGGAGATGAACGCATCGTTGTTACCGTTTTTCTTCGTGTGGAAGGGGAAGCACCGGGAAATCTTTTCTTTATGATGACACCAGAGGCTGCTAAAATGTTGTTGAATAGACTCGCCGGGTTTGATTTGAAAGAAGGACTTGCTTTTACAGATATGGAGCAATCAGCGCTTTCCGAGATTGGAAATATATTGGCTGGATCCTATCTTTCTTCTTTGGCAGATTTCACGAAATTGTCCATGTATCCAACCGTTCCTGGACTTGCCATCGACATGGCGGGTGCCATTCTAAGCTATGGTTTGTTGCAGTTTGGCGAGATGGGTGACGCTGCATTGCTGATTGACACATCTTTCTTTGAAGGTGAAGATCAGGTTGAGGGTCAGTTTTTCCTCATTCCGGACCCACCATCCTTTGCAAAGATATTTGAATCGCTAGGGGTGCCACTGAGCCATGATTGAGGACAAAAGCGTCGTTAAAGTCGGTATGGCGGATCTAAACATCGCTCATCTTCCCGGTGTAATCCGCACGACTGGCTTGGGTTCGTGTGTGGGATTAACAATGTATGACCCACATTTGAAGCTGGCTGGAATGGCGCATGTCATGCTTCCTACTTCAGAGATCGCACGCGAAGGGAAACTGAACACTGCGAAATATGCGGATACGGCGTTGCCTGAGCTTTTGGAAAAGATGATAAAACTAGGCGCTTCTCACTCACGTATTGTGTCTAAAATGGCCGGAGGCTCTCAGATGTTTGCCTTTGCCGGGGCTGGAGATACCATGCGCATTGGACCACGTAATGCAGATTCTTGTCGAGAGTGGCTTCAAAAACTCAATATCCCTCTTCTTGCAGAAGATACCGGTGGAAATTATGGACGAACAATTGAAATGGATTGTGAAACTGGACTTTTGACTATTCGAAGTGTACAAATGGGTGTAAAGGAATTATAAGACTATGATAGGAAACTACCGCATTAATCTTGGAGCAGGCATCGTTGGGTTTATTATTACTTTTTTTGTAGCATACAGCAGCAATGTGTTGATGACCAGTTTAATTCGCGGATTGATCGGATTCGTAGCCTGGTTTATCCTTGCATACGGTTTACGCTGGGGATTGGGATTGCTGCTGAACCCTCAGGTCGAGGGGAATGGATATGGTTATGATTCACCAAATGCTCAAGATCAAAGAGGTTCACAGGTGGACATTAAAATCGAAGACGATGGACAAGAGCTGAATGATTTGCTCAAGAGTGGACAGAACGCTTCATCTGGGGACGATCTTCCGCCATCTGAGACGAAAGCTCCAACGGGATTCGCTCCTTTGGATCCGCCTAAACTTGTCCGGACCAAGGATCCGGAGGAATTGGCGCAGGCCGTTCGTCACCTGACAGACAAATAAGGAGGGTGAAAGCAATTGAACGAGCGTAAAGCTTCACATTTGAACCATTCTGATCTGTGGGAAAAGTGGAAAGAACATGGAGATCTTGAAGCCAAGAAAGCTTTGATTGAAAAGTATCTTCACATTGTAAATTATGTATCCGGTCGACTGGCTGTTGGTTTGCCCAAAAATGTTCCCAAGGATGACTTGGAGAGTAACGGCGTTATGGGGTTAATCGATGCTTTGGAGAAATTCGACTATGAACGTGGTTTGCAATTTGAAACGTATGCATCATGGAGAGTCCGCGGAGCCATTCTTGACGGTCTGCGTCAAGGTGATTGGGTTCCGCGTTCTGTTCGAGAGAAGGCCAAGCGTATTGAAGACGCCTACCAACAGCTGGAACAAAGCTATCTGAGGTCCGTTAGTGATGAGGAAATGAGTCAGTATCTGGACGTGTCTACCAAAGATTTTCAACATATGCTGCAGGAAGTGGCAGTCATGTCACTTTGCTCGCTGGAGGACCCCATTCGTGAAGAAGAGTCTGAGACTCGTCTGTCTTTGATGGTGGATGAAAAAGCTAAAAATCCGGATTATAAAGTGAATGAATTTTATTTGAAGGAAGCTTTGGTGCAAGGGCTTGACAAATTGACGGTAAAAGAGAGAACGGTTGTATCACTCTTGTATTACGAAGATCTTTCTCTTAGTGAAATTGCGGAAGTCATGTCTCTTTCTCCGTCTCGTATATCTCAGTTACATTCCAAGGCAATATTACGACTACGCGGCACATTGGACAAACAGAAAGATTTGTTGATGCGTAAAGATTAATAGAGATAAGTAATATAATTGGAGTTTGGGGAGTGGAAAGTCAAAAAGGGGGAAGAACTGCAGTGACACAGCGGACTGCTTTGGAACAATGTTTAAACATTGTTTTATCGGACGACAAATGCATAGCCTACCTTGAATTTTCCAAAGAGGAAGAGGGCTTTGCCTGCACGATCGATGAACTCGAACAATTCGTGGCGAACAAGGGCATCAAACAAGGTGTATTGCGGGAGGCATTACTACTTTTTGTGAGTAACCCTGAAACCTATTTAAAAGATAAATATAAGATTGCCGAAGGGATCGCTCCTATCCAGGGAACAGATGGATTCATCAAAATTCTGGTTGGGATGGACGATACAAACGAACGACGACCGCTTGAATCGGAAGATGGAACCGTCGATTACAAAGAAGTGACCCGGTTAAACAATGTCCGTAGTGGTCAGATCATTGCAGAGCGAATCGCTCCTTGCGAGGGCATACCAGGCAGGGCAGTAACGGGTGAGGAGATTCCTTATCGTCCGGGAAAAGAAGCTCGGTTTAAAGTTGGAAAAAACGTTGTGATTAACCCGGATGGTTCTGCAATGTATGCTGCACTGGATGGGCTGGTTACCAAAACGGACGGTAACAAACTGAATGTGTTCCCGGTCTATGAAGTCAATGGTGACGTTGACTACAATAACGGTAATATCGACTTTGTAGGCACGGTTGTCATACGCGGCAATGTACTTACCGGATTTAAAGTAAAAGCAGCAGGTGACATTCGTGTCGTCGGAGGTGTCGAAGGAGCGGAACTGGAAGCAGGCGGCTCAATCGAGATTACCGGTGGTATTATTGGGTATAACAAAGGACTTGTACAAGCAGGCCATAATGTTAAATGTACGTTTATTCAAGAAGGCAACGTGGATGCTGGTGAAGATGTTCTGGTTTCCCAGAGCATAATGCATTCCAATATTCGTGCTGGCCATGGTGTCATCTGTGCAGGAACTAAAGGTCTAATCGTTGGTGGTTCAATTCAGGCAGGTCAGAATGTATCAGCTCGTGTTGTAGGTAACAGTATGTCGACGGTCACTTCCATTGAAGTGGGTGTTCTGCCAAGGCTGCGTAACGAACTGAATGATCTGCGCAAGGAAGCCAGAGAACAGATGGACTCCTTGGACAAAACGAAGAAGGCTCTGACTTTGCTAGACCAGTTAGCTGCCGCTGGACAATTAAGTCCGGATAAGATGTCGATGCGAATCAAGCTGAATGCTACGCAGAAATCTGCTCTTCGGATTAGCGAAGAAACGAAAATGCGTATCTTTGAAATTGAAAAGGCACTTGAAGATACAAGTAAGGCTCGTGTTGATATTCTGAAGATGATTTATGGAGGCTCTAAAATAGTTATCGGCAGATACACGAAATTTATTAAAGATCCAGTGAGTCGAATTTCATTTTATTATCATGATGGCGATATTACGATGGTTCCATACGTTTAAGTACAGCATTCAGGCACAGGAAGAAATCCATTCGAAACCGTGAGGTGAGCGTATGAGTTTCAAAGCAGTGGAGTTGCAGATTGCGGTACCACGAACAAGCGAAGCGGGACGTTATCAAAGTGAAGCCCAACAGCGACCGATTACGGATCAGAATCTTCTGGCAGAGCAAACGACGAAGGAAGCCAATGAAGCAAGGCAACGAAGTGAAGCAATGGACGAAACTTCACAGACTTCGGTGCGTGATGGTCATACCAATGATGGGAATCAGCAGAGTGGTTCCGATGGACAGCATTCTGCTGAGGCTCAAGAAACTGTCAAACCTGCAGAACACCCGTACAAAGGAAAACATATAGATCTGTCTTTATAATTAATGGTTGTTATAGACAATGCAGTCTTGCGCACCGATGGTTGAATCAGAAGGAGAGAACCCAATTTGTCACCATGGATCATTATTGTCATATTAGGGGCCTGCGCCATCGCCTACGCTTATATTATGCCTCGGAAAAACAAGGCGCAAGAGCCTGGGCATCAACTGGTGCAGGAGATGGAATCTACGCTTGAACACTACATGACCGAGATTGAAAATGATAATGATGCCCTTATTCAACGTGTGGCTGAAATGAAGGGTGAAGCGACAGCAGCCGATCAACGTATGCAATTGCAACTTCAGGAATTACAGCAACGGTTGGATCAGCTGGAACAGAGCAAAAAGAACGAACTTGTCGCATCGCCTGTTCTACACTCAGGTCATGTACCCGTACAAGCTTCCGAAGGTTTGCAAGCACAAGCGCTCGTGAAAAGTGTACAAGCAGAGGCGGCCCAGCAGGCGTTAGATTCAGACCCACAGAACGGCAATGTCGAAACTTTGCCTGGGCGTGAATCAATTAAAGATCGATATGCAGAACTCTTTAATTTACATGCTGAGGGCAAGTCGATGGATGCCATATCCAAGCAGACAGGTATTCAGCGTGGTGAGGTACAGTTAATACTGCAATTGGCAGAACGGGAGGAAGGCTAAGTCATGGACAAGCGATCCTTATGGATTGGTCTGGGGAGCGGCATGATTATAGGGGCAGTTTTGCTTCAACTGGCTACAGTTGGACAAAATGCATTAGCAGATAGTAATCTGGCCCCCGAGCAGACTGCCAATATGACCAAAGAACAGCTTGAAACAGCGGCAAAAAGCCTGGATATGAAGTTGGTCGGTTCTGAAGAGGAGCTATACACAGAAGCAGAGTGGGTGGCGAAGAAAAAGCAGGAGAGCAGTGAGTTGCAGGGGAATACAGCAACACCGCCTGAGACAGTAACCTCTACGGATACACCTACAGAGCCTGAGAAGCCACAAGAGCCTGCGGCAAATGAAGTTGAAGGACAGAAAGAGATAACCGAGCCGAAGACAACAGAACCTGTAACGCCGAGCAATCCGAAAGGCTCAACAGTATCATTTAAGGTACGTTCAGGCAATAGTCTGGCGATCGTTGCAGCAAATCTAAAAAACGCGGGAATCGTAGATGATGCTCAAGCGTTTATAAAAGCTGGCAAAGCTGAGCGAATCAACACCAAAATTCAAGTGGGTACTTATGCGCTTGAAAAAGGCGAAAGTTTTAAATCCATTATCGCAAAAATTACGAAAGAACCGTCAAACTGAGCATGCTCGGACAGGACGGTTTTTGCTTATTAAACGATGCAATTTCAAAACTGAACAATAATTTAGTGTTGAGTTACATATCAAGGGTTAAAATGATTCGATACTAGCAAAAAGTAAAAATAGAATTAGCTTCAAATACTGTTGCATCAGACCTCCAGTTGTGCTATATTAAATAACGGTGTTAAAACACACGCATGTGCTAATTTTGTTGAGGGTGCTTTCCTTATGGAGAGTCTTGGCGAAAAATGATGCCGGCGGAGGACACAATAAAACCATATTAGGAGGTGTGTGAAGATGGCAGTAATCTCCATGAAGCAGCTTCTCGAAGCTGGGGTACACTTCGGTCACCAAACTCGTCGTTGGAACCCAAAAATGGATCGTTATATCTTCACTGAAAGAAACGGAATTTATATCATCGACTTGCAAAAGACGGTGAAAAAAGTCGAAGAGGCTTACAACTTCGTTAAAGGAATCGCAGGAGAGAATGGTACAATTCTTTTCGTGGGTACTAAGAAACAAGCTCAAGATTCTGTTAAAGAAGAAGCTGAACGCGCTGGTCAATTTTACATCAACCAACGTTGGTTGGGCGGTACCCTGACTAACTTCTCAACTATTCAAAAACGTATTGATCGTTTGAAACAGTTGGAAGCTTGGGAAGAAGATGGTACATTCGCTGTATTGCCTAAAAAAGAAGTTATCTTGCTTCGCAAAGAAAAAGATCGTCTGGAGAAATTCTTGGGCGGTATTAAAAATATGAAAGGCCTGCCAAGCGCCCTGTTCATCATCGATCCACGCAAAGAGCGTATCGCTGTTGCGGAAGCTCGCAAATTGGGTATCCCAATTGTAGGTATCGTTGATACTAACTGCGATCCGGATGAGATCGATTATGTTATCCCAGGTAATGACGACGCGATTCGCGCTGTTAAATTGCTGACAGGTAAAATGGCTGATGCTGTAATCGAAGCTAACCAAGGCGAAGAAACTTCCGCTTAATAGATTCGAACATATGTTATAAACTAAATGAAAAGGGTGGTTGGCAGGTGGATAACCTCTCACTGCCCTTTTTTTAGAGTGTACGTACAATACTTAATTTTGGAGGGGATTTATAATGGCAGTTAATGCGAGTGCAGTAAAAGAACTTCGCGAAAGAACGGGCGCAGGTATGCTCGATTGTAAAAAAGCACTGGAAGAAGCAAACGGTGATGTAACGAAAGCAGCTGAATTGTTGCGTGAGAAAGGTCTTTCCGCAGCAGCGAGCAAAGCTGGCCGTGCAGCAACAGAAGGTGTTGTTGAATCTTACATCCACGCTGGTGGACGTATTGGTGTATTGGTTGAAGTTAACTGTGAAACAGACTTCGTTGGTAAAACGGATCAATTTAAGGATTTCGTTAAAGATGTAGCTATGCAAATTGCTGCAGCTAATCCTAAATTCGTTACACGTGAAGAAGTTCCTGCAGATGAGCTGGAAAAAGAAAAAGAAATTCTGAAAGCTCAAGCTCTTAACGAAGGCAAACCAGAGAAAATCATTGAAAAAATGGTTGAAGGTCGTATTGGTAAATACTACGAAGAGTACTGCCTGATGGAACAAACATTCGTTAAAGATCCAGACAAAACGATCTCCCAATTGCTGAACGAAAAAATCAGCCAAATTGGTGAAAATATCTCCATCCGTCGTTTCGTTCGTTACGAACTGGGTGAAGGTCTTGAGAAAAAAGTAGACAACTTCGTTGAAGAAGTAATGTCCCAAGTAAACAAATAAGACGGTTTCTTTAACCGGCGAGCAGGATTGATTTTCGAAGATATAAGAATGATGATAAAACTTCGAAGCGTAAACTCCCTTATATCTCAGGAAAACAGTGCCTTACCGGTTAAACGTTTTTCCTAAAAGAGCGGAACACAACTGTGTTCCTTTCTTTTTAAGCAGGAGGCCATGCGCGAGAAGTTTTGTTGGTTGAACACCAAGCGTGTTCAATTCAAAGTGGAGGGTGAATAATTGGAACAGCCAGTATTTAAACGTGTTGTCTTAAAGGTCAGCGGAGAGTCTCTTTCCGGTCAAAACGGCTACGGTATTGATGCAGATACGATCTCGTCGATTGCCCAACAGGTAAAAGAGGTTGTTGCACTTGGTGTACAGGTTGCTATTGTATGTGGCGGGGGAAACATCTGGCGCGGAATTGCAGGTAGCGAAAATGGCATCGATCGTGCAACTGCCGATTATATGGGAATGCTGGCGACAGTAATGAACTCGTTGGCACTGCAGGATGCTTTGGAACAGATTGAAGTACCTACGCGTGTACAAACATCTATTGCAATGCAACAAATTGCAGAACCTTATATTCGTCGTAGAGCCATTCGCCATCTGGAGAAAGGCCGGGTCGTTATTTTTGCAGCAGGTACAGGTAACCCGTTCTTTTCCACGGATACAACAGCAGCACTGCGCGCAGCGGAGATTGAAGCAGAAGTTATCTTGATGGCCAAAAATAAAGTTGATGGTGTATACTCAGCAGATCCGTTTAAAGATAGTACAGCTGTGAAGTTTGATCAGTTGACTTACATGGATATTCTTAACAAAGACCTTGGTGTAATGGATTCAACGGCATCCTCGCTTTGTAAGGACAACAACATCCCGTTGATTGTATTTGCCATTACGGAACAAGGTAACATCAAACGTGTTGTTCTGGGCGAACGTATCGGAACAATCGTTAAAGGGAGTGTAGATTAATGCCACAAGCGGTTAAACAACATGCCGAAGAGCGTATGGAAAAAGCAATTCAAGCATTGCGTCGTGACCTGGCTACTTTGCGTGCAGGCCGCGCAACTCCAGCTCTTCTGGACCGAATTCAGGTAGAGTATTATGGAGCGATGACACCACTGAATCAACTCGCTAATATCAGTACTCCGGATTCTCGTACACTGATGATTCAGCCTTGGGACAAATCTTCCATGGGTGAAATCGAGCGTGCCATCATGAAATCCGATCTGGGTCTTACTCCAGCCAACGATGGTAACATGATCCGTTTGTCTATTCCGGCATTGACGGAAGAACGTAGAGCGGAACTTGTGAAGCTGACGAAGAAGTTCGGTGAAGAAGGTAAAGTAGCGATTCGTAACATTCGCCGTGATGCGAATGATGATATCAAGAAAATGGAAAAGTCCGATATTTCCGAGGATGAATCACGGAGACATCAGGAAGATATCCAAAAATCGACCGACAAGTTTATTGCTGAAGTCGATAAGGTACTCGCTGCCAAAGAAAAAGAAATCATGGAAGTGTAAGACAAGCGCAGCCCCTCCAATACGGTGGGGTTTTGTCTCTTTTTCCAAGCTTCAGATGAAGAAACTTCAGGGATTTTGGAGGAACAGGAATGATCAAACGGGTTCGGTCGTGGTGGAATGGGGCTGACAAGCAGGAAACGCTGACTATATCCGAGGACAATATCCCGCAGCACGTCGCCATCATCATGGACGGCAATGGACGATGGGCCAAACGTTTGGGACTCCCGCGTATAGCTGGGCACCAAAATGGCATGAAGGCGGTCAAACGTGCGACCATCGCGGCGGATGAACTGGGCATCAAATATCTGACGATGTACGCTTTTTCGACAGAAAACTGGACGCGTCCAAAAGAAGAAGTGGATTTTCTGATGCGACTTCCGCAAGAATTTCTGGCCATAGAGCTGGATGAACTTATAGAAAAAAATGTGCGCATTCGCATGATGGGCCAAGAGGAACATTTACCTTCTCATACCATCAATGCCTTGCGGGAAGCCATTCGTCTTACGGAACATAATACAGGTCTCGTTTTGAACTTTGCAATGAACTATGGAAGTCGTCGTGAAATGACGGACTGTGTTAAACAGATTGCTCTGCAAGTAAAATCGGGGGAACTATCTGCAGAGGACATAACACCCGAACTCATTGACAGGCATATGCTGACGGGTGATATGCCTGATCCGGATCTGCTGATCCGGACGAGCGGAGAGCTTAGATTAAGCAACTTTATGCTTTGGCAGCTTGCATATAGTGAATTATGGTTTACGGATATATACTGGCCCGAATTTGGCAAAAAGCATTTGCTTGAAGCAGTAGCCGAATATCAGCGCAGAACAAGGCGTTACGGCGGTTTGAAATAGATGGAGGATGAAGCCGTTGAAACAGCGATTAACGACAGGAATCATAGCAGGTGTGTTGTTTTTAGGTTTTTGCATGCTGGGCGGACCCTGGTACCATGGTTTGGTATTGCTTATGGCTCTCATCGGTTATTATGAATTTGTTAAAATGACCGGGGTGAAGCCTTTTTCAGGTGTGGCCCTGATTGGATATGCTGGTGTTTTTGCCATTGTGTTTCCTTGGGAAATGCTTTGGGAGGCCAGACCGCTATCCTTATTTCAGGTCATCTGGATTGTAATGCTTGTACTGATGACCGCTTCGGTTGTTACCAAAAATAAGGTGCCCGTAAATATAGTGGCCATGCTTTTCCTTGGCGTGTTGTATATAGGAATCGGTTTCTATTACATTGCAGAATCCAGACATCTGCATCATGGGTTGTTCTGGACGTTTCTGTTGCTGGGCTCCATATGGGCCAGTGATGCAGGAGCTTACTTTGTAGGGAAACTCATTGGTAGAAACAAGCTGTGGCCTTCCATCAGTCCAAACAAAACCGTGGAGGGTGCATTGGGTGGCATCGTAATTGCAATTGTTACGTCTATTATTTTTGCATTAGTGTCAGATGGTTTGCTTTCCTGGCAGAGAGCAATTGTGATTGGGATTGCCTGTGCAGTTGTAGGTCAGATGGGTGACTTGATCCAGTCTGCTTACAAACGTGTATATAATATCAAGGATTCAGGTAATCTTCTCCCAGGGCATGGAGGCATTCTTGATCGGTGCGACAGCTGGATTGTTGTTTTTCCATTCGTACATATACTAATGCTACTGCCCTATTAAAGAAGAACATAAGTCTGAGATAACAGCATTGTTCGCCGTAGGCATTGGATAATTAAAGATGAGGTGCAGCATGAAAAAAATTGCGATTCTCGGCTCTACCGGTTCCATTGGAACCCAGACACTGGATGTAGTTGACATGCATCCTGAACTCTTTCAAGTGGAGGGACTGGCTGCCGGAGGCAATACAGACCTGCTGATTGAACAAACCAAACGTTACCGACCGAAGAAGGTATCGGTGGGGTCCAAGGAATTGGCGGATAAGGTTGCTCCACATTTGCCTGCAGGAACGCAACTGTTTTATGGCACAGAAGGACTTGTAGAAGTGGCGGCAGGAACTGATGCGCATATGGTTGTAACAGCAGTGGTGGGAAGTGTTGGATTGGAGTCGACACTTGCAGCCATAGATGCAGGTAAACAGATCGGACTGGCCAACAAGGAGACATTGGTTACGGCAGGGCATATTGTTACTACAAGAGCGACTGCCAAAGGAGTCTCTTTACTACCCATCGATAGTGAGCACTCTGCGATTTTCCAATGCTTGAATGGTGAAAACAGAGAACGCTTGACAGGTATCACGCTCACTGCTTCAGGCGGATCATTCCGTGATCTTACCCGTGAACAGTTGAAGAGTGTGACTATAGAGGATGCGCTTAAACATCCGAATTGGTCAATGGGTTCCAAAATTACGATAGACTCGGCAACCATGGTAAACAAGGGACTTGAAGTGATTGAAGCACATTGGTTATTTGGTCTTCAATATGATCAGATTAATGTATTGCTCCATCCAGAGAGTGTGATTCATTCTTATGTGGAATTGGATGACACCAGCATCATCGCCCAACTGGGGAATCCTGATATGCGAGTTCCAATTCAATATGCATTGACTTACCCTGACCGTCTGCCATCGCCAGCACAGCGTCTGTCTCTTGCTCAAGTTGGGAAATTACATTTCCGCGAGATGGATATGGAGCGGTTCCCATGTTTAAGAATGGCATATGAGTGTGGTAAAATGGGAGGAACCGCAACAACGGCGTTTAATGCAGCCAACGAGGTTGCCGTAGCCCGTTTCTTGCGTAAAGAGATATCATTCCTTAAAATAGAAGATATTATTGCTTCTGTGCTGGAAGCACACCACAATGTGGACAAGCCTGATCTGCAGGAAATCGCCCGTTGTGATCAGGAGAGCCGTAAGCTTGCGTCCAGTCTGTAATCTCTTTTTTCATAACAAATTGGAAGAAGTGATTCTCTTGTGCGGCATCATAGAATAATGATAATCTAGAGGGACAGACTGCGGTATGTGCCGTGAAGGAGGATGGATAGGGATTGGAAACCATACAAGTGGTATTTCTAACGGTGCTCATGTTCTTTGTCATCGTGACGGTTCATGAATGGGGGCATTACTATTTTGCCAAACGCGCCGGTATTCTTGTACGGGAATTTGCGATCGGTTTTGGTCCCAAATTGTTCTCATATAAAAGAAACGAAACCCAGTTTACATTGCGTTTGTTGCCTTTTGGTGGATATGCACGGATGGCAGGGGAAGATCCGGAACTGGTAGAGATCCAAGAAGGACAGACCATTGCGGTAAGATCAGCGGATGACCAGGTGAAGATGATCTATCTGGACCAGCTGGATAACCGTAAAAATGTAATACGTGGTGAAGTCATCTCCATTGACATGGAAAATGCCCTGAAGCTTCAACTTGATGTAGATGGTGAAATTCAGGAATACCGAATACATCCCCAAGCGATGTTGGTAAGTCGGGGTAAACAAACGCAGATTGCACCGAAAGATCGTCAATTCGGAAGCAAAACGGTTGGACAGCGTGCGTTGGCTATTTTTGCTGGCCCGCTGATGAACTTTATTTTGGCCTTTGTGCTGTTCGCTGTATATGCGCAAATGGCAGGAGTTCCGGTGGAGAATCCTAAAAATCTCCAAATTGGCGAAGTGCTTGAAGGTGGGGCAGCTGATCAGGCGAACCTGCAAAAGGGCGATATTATCGAGACGATTAATGGTACTGCTATTGGTACAGATTCACAAAAAATGGTGTCGATGATTGCCGACTCCAAAGACAAGCCGATGGAATGGACGCTGCGCCGGGGTTCGGATACGTTTAATATAACGATTACTCCACGTGCTGTAGAGGGACAAGAAGGCGGTAAAGTGGGGATCGTACCTACGCTACCAACCCGATCTGTTGGATTTGCAGAGACATTTAAAGTCTCAGGTGTGGCCATGGTTGATACAACCAAAGTGATATTTGAAGGTTTTAAACATCTGATCAATCAATTCAACATGGATGATATTGGTGGTCCGGTTCGTACATTTGAAGTAACAGGGCAAATTGCTAAGCAAGGGATTGAGCAGTTAACGAGATGGGCAGCGATTTTGAGTCTGTATCTTGGGATATTTAACCTGCTACCAATACCTGCACTGGACGGCAGCCGCCTGGTATTTTTGGGAATTGAAGCGCTGC
This sequence comes from Paenibacillus sp. FSL R5-0519, assembly GCF_037974275.1. Taxonomy (NCBI): domain Bacteria; kingdom Bacillati; phylum Bacillota; class Bacilli; order Caryophanales; family Paenibacillaceae; genus Paenibacillus; species Paenibacillus sp. FSL R5-0519. The sequence goes on along the minus strand of NZ_CP150234.1, from coordinate 4,124,720 downwards.
GCGGCAGACCAGTTGATCCCAATCGTGAAGGTATGGTACATTTCATCGGATTTGCGATGTTGTTCGTCTTGATGCTGGCAGTAACGTATAATGATATATTACGTTTAATTAACGGATAATTACGTTTGGACTATGCTCTGAACTTTTCTTTCAGAGTGTAGTCGTTATGGGAGGACGCTGGAGTCTTATGTCAAAGGAAAATGATAAACAGTTCGTGACCGAAATCACACCACAGGGTGAGGATTTCTCACGCTGGTATATTGATGTTATCAAAAAAGCTGATCTCATGGACTATGCACCCGTACGCGGTTGTATTGTGTTCAAACCAGACGGGTTTGAAATCTGGGAACATATTAAGGATGAGTTGGATCGTCGTTTCCGGGAAACGGGTCATCGCAATGCGTATTTCCCAATGTTCATTCCTGAGAGCTTCTTTCAAAAGGAAAAAGAACACGTGGAAGGGTTTAACCCTGAATTACCATGGGTTACGGAAGCTGGGGGAGAGAAGCTGGAAGAACGTCTGGCAATCCGCCCTACATCCGAAACGATTATTGGTCACATGTATTCCAAGTGGATTCAGTCGTATCGGGATCTTCCGGTACTGATCAACCAATGGGCTAACGTAGTCCGTTGGGAAAAAAGAACATTGCCTTTCCTTCGTACAAGTGAGTTCCTGTGGCAGGAAGGTCATACTGCGCATGAGACCGAAGAAGAAGCACGCGAAGAAACGATGAAAATGCTTGAGATTTATCGTGAAGTCGTTGAGGAGTATTTGGCTATTCCTGTAATTGTCGGTCAAAAAACCAAATCCGAGAAGTTTGCGGGTGCGGTGGATACGTACTCAATCGAAGCCATGATGAAGGATGGACGGGCTGTACAAGCAGGTACATCTCACTACATGGGTACGAACTTTGCAAAAGCATTTGAAATTCAGTATCTTAGCCGGAACAATGTGCTGGAGCTGGCTTACACTACTTCATGGGGAGTAAGCACACGTTTGATCGGTGCGTTAATTATGGTTCACGGAGATGACCGTGGTCTCGTACTTCCTCCTAAAGTTGCGCCAACTCAAGTGGTCATGATTCCAATTGGACCTCCAAAAACGCGTGATGCTGTGGTTGGGCGTGCAGATGAGTTGTTCAGTGAGTTGAAAAAAGCTGGAGTCCGTGTGAAAATGGATGATCGCAGCGATGTTCGCCCAGGTTGGAAGTTCAATGAATACGAGATGCGCGGTGTCCCAATTCGTCTGGAGATTGGTCCACGTGATATGGAAAATGGCGTTTGTGTGCTCGTATCACGGATCACAGGTGAGAAGAAAGTGGTAGAACAAGCAAACCTGGTAGAAGAAATCCAATCTATGCTGACACAGATCCAGGTTGATATGTTAGAGCGTGCTCGCACATTTATGTCGGATAACTTCTACTCCGTGGATACACTCGATGAGATGAAAGAACTGATGGAAAATAAACGCGGGTTTACACTGGCTGGATGGTGCGGTTCAGAAGCTTGCGAAGATAAAGTAAGAGAAGTCACTGGTGCAACAAGCCGGAACATTCCTTTCCAGCCTGCGGAAGAAAAGCATACGTGCCTGGCATGTGGTGAAAAGGCAGAACATACGGTTGTGTTTGCAAGAGCGTATTAAGTTAGGATAACCTGACTATATATATTGAACTATACATTTACATGAGAACGTAGAGACCAGAAATAACCTGAAGAAGCGGAGCTAAAAGCTTTCTGAAAGAAAGCTGCATCGGAAGCATACGCTGTGCCTTTATCTCCGGATTTTCCCCTTTGTAAAAGGGAATCAAAAAATCTGGGGATAACAGTGATCGGAAGGTTGTTCTGTTACCGGAGTTGTAAGTGTGAATATCTCTTTGTTCAATTTAGATAATGTCACATACGGACTGTAAGAGTAATGAATGGGAGCTTCTGTCGGATAAAATGAGTCGGTGCGAGTTCGGATCGGTGACATTTTTGAATGCAGGGGCTTTTCATGCTTTAAGGGGGTACAAGGAGGAACACGATGAGCGGATTTGATGAGAAGAGAAAACGGTTTGAGTTGTTGATGAAACAGGCAGAGCTTCCGTCTGGTCTGTTAGATCCCTATTTTTTGGATGGATGGATTGAACAAGTAGAGACCAATCGAACTAATCGGGAATGGAATATTCTGATTGCGAAGGATACATTGGTACCGGCTCCAATCTATCGCACATTTTGTCTGCATATTCAAGAGAAGATGAATCATATCGCCAAAATTTCATTTGGCTTTAAATATACGGACAAGGTACAGAATGGCGATATTGTTAGTGAATATTGGAATTTGTTTCGGGAGTGGGTTACACGTGAGATTCCATCCGTGAATGGTTGGATGAACCGGACTACGTTTGAATGTGAAGCAGATCTCCTGCAACTGACGATGAGTGATGCAACGTCAATGGAATTGGCTCGTAAGAAACAGATTGATCAGGCCATTAAGACGTTCTATGAAAAATATTTTCATCTACCGCTCCGCATCAAGATGCAAGTAGGCGAAGTGGGAAGCAATAAAGAGGCTATGGAACAGTTCCAGGCCCAAAAACGGGTTGAGGAACTTGAGGTCATCGAAAAGATGATGAGTGAAGTGGATACAGAAATCCCGGTGGATGAGGAGCAGGGGGATCTGCGTTTGCAGATGGGTTACGATATCAAGGAGCCAGCAGTGCCTATGCAGGAAATCCAGGATGAAGAGAAAAAGGTTACGCTTCAAGGTACGGTGTTTGGTCTGGATCGCAAAGAACTGCGAAACGGCAATACGTTGTTTACCTTCTATCTGACTGACTTCACGGACTCCATGCAAATGAAGATGTTTGCCAAAACAAAAGAGGATGTTAAAATTCTCAGTTTGCTTGCTAATGGTAAATGGGTAAAAGTGCGTGGTCGTGTAGAGTATGACCGGTTTATGCAAATTCCTGAACTTGCAATGATTCCATCGGATCTGATTGAAGTCAAAGCACCTCCGTCTCGCAAAGACAATGCACCAGAGAAACGGGTGGAGTTCCATCTGCACTCTACGATGAGTACCATGGATGCTGTAACTTCAATTGACAAATACGTGAAAATGGCAGCAGAGTGGGGTCATAAGGCCATTGCTGTCAGTGATCATGGCGGGGTGCAGGTATATCCTGAGGCTTCCAAGGCTGCTAAGAAAAATGGAATAAAAATGATCTACGGCCTTGAGGCTAATGTCGTGAATGACTCTGTCGCAGTTGTAATGGCTCCGCAGCCTTTGGATCTGCAAACCGCGACATACATCGTATTTGATATCGAGACCACAGGTCTTTCGGTAACGCAGAACAAAATTATTGAGATTGCTGCCGTGAAGATGCAAGATGGCAAAGAAATCGACCGATTTGCGACTTTTGTCAATCCGCATGAGCGTATTCCATACAACATTCAGCAATTGACGAATATTAATGATGACATGGTAAAAGACGCACCTGAACTTGAGCCTGTTATTCGTGATTTTGTGCAGTTTGCGGGAGATGGTGTACTTGTTGCCCATAATGCACGTTTTGATATGGGCTTTATCCAAGCTTCCCTGAAGCAAATTGGACTGCCGGAGCTTCCTAACCCGGTCCTTGATACGTTGGAACTGGCGCGATTGTTATTTCCGAAAAATAAAAACCACCGTCTGAATACGATGGCGGATAAATATAAGGTTGGACTCGAAAGCCATCACCGTGCCATTGATGATACGGTTGCACTCGCGGGTATCCTGATTGGACTGCTAAATGATGCTGCACAGATGAAAGGTTTAACGAGGCTCGATCGTTTGAATGATTATGTGGGTGTCGATTTGTCGAATACAAGACCTTTTCATTGTGGAATCTATGCACTGAATGATATCGGTAAGAAAAATCTATATAAGCTGGTCTCTCTCTCTCATACGGAACATTTCAAGCGTGTACCTTGCATTCCCAAATCAAAACTGATTAATTTGCGTGAAGGCCTTGTTGTGATATCGGGCTGTGAAAAAGGGGAGTTTTTCGAAGCGGTACTTAACAAATCACTTGAAGAAGCGGAAGAGATCGCCGAGTTCTATGACATACTGGAGATCCAACCACTTACCATGTATATGCATTTGGTGGATAAAGGTCTGGTGGCTACACCTGAAGAGATCAAAACAGCGATCCGTAAAGTCATCGATATAGGTGCAAAGCTTAACAAACCGGTCATAGCCACAGGTAATGTGCATTATCTGGAGCCTCGTGACAAGTTATATCGGGATATCACCATTCACGGAATTACAGGATTTAGTCCACTGAAAGATCAACGTAAACCGGATGCACATTTTAGAACGACAGAGGAAATGCTGGAAGAGTTCCAGTTCCTCGGTCAGGACAAAGCATACGAGGTTGTTGTTACTAATACGGTGGAGTTGTCTGACCGATTTGAGGAAATTAAGTTATTCCCGGACAAACTCTTTACTCCGATTCTGGAGGGTGCGGACGAAGAAATTCGTAATACCTGCTATAACACTGCCAAGTCCATCTATGGCGAAGAATTACCAGAAGTAATCGTGGCACGACTGGAGAAAGAACTCATTCCAATTATTAAATATGGTTTTTCTGCCAACTATCTGATCTCGGAACGCTTGGTTAAAAAATCGAATCAGGATGGTTATCTCGTAGGTTCGCGGGGATCGGTAGGCTCCTCTGTCGTTGCTACATTCCTGGGGATATCCGAGGTTAATCCGCTGCCAGCTCATTATATCTGTGTGAATTCAGAATGCAAATACAGCGAGTGGTTCCTGGACGGCAGTGTTCGGAGTGGATTTGACCTTCCAGAGAAAGAATGTCCGAATTGTGGTGGTACGCTTAAAGGAGAAGGCCAGGATATTCCGTTTGAGACTTTCCTTGGCTTCAAAGGAGATAAAGTTCCCGATATTGACTTGAACTTCTCTGGTGATTATCAGCCTCATGCTCATAACTATACGAAAGTACTGTTTAGTGAGAAGAGTGTTTTCCGTGCCGGAACCATTGGTACGGTGGCTGAGAAAACAGCATTTGGTTTTGCCAAAAAATATGAGGAAGAACATCACAAGAAATGGCGCGGAGCTGAATTGAATCGATTGGCTTCGGGATGTACAGGGGTAAAACGGAGCACTGGACAACACCCCGGCGGTATTGTGGTGGTTCCTGATTACATCGAGGTCGAAGACGTTACACCTGTTCAATTTCCGGCTGATGACGTTAATGCAGAGTGGAAAACGACACATTTTGATTATCATGCTTTTGAAGAAAACTTGCTTAAACTTGATATTCTGGGACACGATGATCCGACGATGATGCGGATGTTGCAGGATTTGACAGGGGTCGATCCAACGACCATTCCCATGAATGATCCCAAAGTCATGAGCATGTTTAACTCCACCGAAGCGCTGGGAGTTACACCGGAACAGCTTCGGTCGCCAGTTGCGACATTTGGTGTGCCGGAGATGGGAACGAAGTTTGTACGTCAGATGCTTGTTGAATCCCAGCCGACATCTTTTGCCGATTTACTGCAAATCTCCGGATTGTCACATGGTACAGGGGTATGGCTTGGAAACGCTCAGGATCTGATTAAGAACGGAACGTGCAACATTAAGACCGTAATCGGTTGTCGGGATGACATCATGTTATTCCTGATCTATAAAACGGGAATGGACGCCAGTCTGGCCTTTAAAATCACGGAGAGCGTTCGTAAGGGGCGGGGACTACCACAGGAATGGATTGACGAGATGAAGAATTGTAAAGTGCCTCAATGGTACATTGATTCGTGTCTCAAAATCCAGTACATGTTCCCGAAGGCTCACGCGGCCGCTTATGTTATTTCAGCAGTACGTACGGCGTTCTTCAAGCTATATCATCCGATTGAATATTACGCAACCTACTTTACCGTGCGGGCGGATGAGATTGATATCGAACTGATGTGTCAGGGATATGATGCGATCTATCGAAAAATAACGGAAATTGAGCAATTGGGTTTCCAGGCACCTCCAAAAGAGAAAAACATGTTGCCTGTCCTGGAAATGGGTCTGGAAATGACAGCACGCGGATTCTCGTTGAAATCCATTGACTTATACCGTTCGGAAGCAACGAAGTTCATCGTTGACGGAAATTCATTAATCCCTCCATTTTCGGCGCTGGCAGGAATCGGGGATAATGCTGCTCGTAATATTGCTGCAGCTAGAGATCATGGTGAGTTTCTGTCGGTTGAGGACTTCCAGCAGAAGTCGAAAGCAAGTAAGACCATTGTTGAACTGCTGTCGAATATGGGATGTTTCCGCGGCTTGCCAGAGAGCAATCAGCTTTCTCTTTTCTAGGCCTGAATTTGGATCTTAAAATGGTGATTGATGGGGGCAACGTAATTTTTCCTTCATTAGTAAGTAAAGCGCCTGAATCATCGCTTACTTGTCACTATTACCAGACTATGTTATAATTTTTGAAGTGAACGAGATAGTACGAATTTCTAAAGAGTGGGGAAACCCACTCTTTAGTCTTTGGTATACAAGAATCTTGGGTATTGAATAATCTGCCAGTGCTTTTTTGCTGGTGTAACCTAAGTTGGAGGTTATTGGTTTTGAGCACAACGAACATTAAATCTACCGTGGAAGAAATGATCCAACCCTACTTGAACGAACAAGGCTTCGAGCTGGTTGACATCGAATACGTCAAAGAAGGCAGCAACTGGTTTTTACGGGTGTATGTCGACAAAGAGGGTGGCATCGACATCGACGATTGCGTCTTGATCAGCGAAAAGCTGAGCGCCAAGCTGGATGAGAACGATCCGATTCCAACCATCTATTTCCTTGAAGTGTCTTCTCCCGGTGCGGAGCGTCCACTGAAAAAACCTGAGGACGTTACCAAAGCTGTAGGCAAAAATGTTTTTGTTACAACCTACGAGCCGGTGAACGGATTGAAGGAATTTGAAGGCAAGCTGCTTTCCTTTGATGACGGGGAACTCGTGATTGAAGCGGGCAAAAAACAGCATGCCATTTCTTATGATAAGGTTGCCAGTGCGCGCCTAGCTATTTTGTTTTAAGTGCCTTGTTCACTTTATTAATGAAAAAGACACATCTCACGATAACGGCAAGGTGCTCATGAGTTCAGAGCCTTTCGCCGTTTTACGTATGAGATGCCATGTTTGAAAGGGGGATCAACATTCATGAGTATGGATTTTATTGAAGCAATGAATGAATTGGAACGGGAAAAAGGGATCAGCAAGGATGTGCTGTTTGAAGCGATCGAGGCTGCACTAATTTCCAGCTACAAGCGGAATTTCAACACGGCCCAGAATGTGCGTGTTGACATGAACCGTAATACGGGAGTTATACGGGTGTATGCCCGCAAATTGATCGTGGAAGAAGTCCTGGATTCACGTACCGAAATTTCATTGCCTGCTGCACGAGAAATCAACCCACACTTCCAGCTGGAAGATATTGCGGAGATTGAAGTTACGCCGCGTGATTTCGGACGTATCGCCGCACAGACTGCCAAACAGGTAGTGACCCAGCGGATTCGTGAAGCCGAACGCGGCCTGATCTACAACGCTTTCGTAGATAAGGAAGAAGATATCGTTACGGGAGTGGTGCAGCGTCAGGATTTGCGCAATATCTACATCGATCTGGGCAAAATCGAAGCGGCTTTACCGCTAACCGAATTGATGCCGAACGAGAAGTTTGTTCATGGTGACCGTATTAAGGCGTATATCACCAAGGTCGAGAATACGACCAAAGGGCCGCAAATCATCTTGTCCCGTACCCATCCGGGTCTCTTGAAACGTCTCTTTGAACTGGAAGTGCCTGAGATCTTTGACGGTGTAGTTGAAATTCGCTCCGTCGCTCGCGAAGCAGGGTTCCGCTCCAAGATTGCCGTACATTCCCGCAACGAGGAAGTTGATCCAGTTGGATCTTGTGTAGGTCCTAAGGGAATGCGCGTGCAGACCATTGTGGGTGAGCTGCGCGGTGAAAAAATCGACATCGTTCGTTTCTCCGATCAGGTAGACGAATATGTTGCCAATGCACTGAGTCCTTCCAAAGTGTTGGAAGTTCATGTATTTGAGGAAGAAAAGATGGCTCGGGTTATCGTTCCGGACTATCAACTGTCGCTCGCAATTGGTATCAAAGGCCAAAATGCCAGATTGGCAGCCAAATTAACTGGCTGGAAAATCGACATTAAGAGCGAGAGCCAGGCGGAACAGGAATTCGGCAGAGAAAAAGATTCTTCTTCTGAAATGCATCAGGATTCCGTCTCCGTCGACTAAAGTAAAGTACGGGGGGCGCTGACGTATGAAACCAAAAAAAGTGCCGCTGCGCAAATGTGTGGCATGCCAGGAAATGATGCCCAAAAAGCAGCTGATTCGCATCGTTAAAACGCCAGAGGATGAAGTGCTGATCGATTTGACTGGCAAAAAATCCGGACGTGGTGCCTATTTATGCGGCAAAGAGTCCTGTTTTAAGCTCGCACTCAAAAACCGGGCTTTGGATCGGGCGTTAAAAGGCAAAGTCTCACCTGAAATTTACGAGCAACTAGCAGCTGACTTCATCGCGGTTGAGGATGAATTCATAGCAGCACAGGAGCGTGAACATGACTAATATTAAAACGCTGTCTTATCTGGGACTCTCTATGCGTGCAGGTAAACTTGTAACAGGTGAAGAAATTGTACTTAAAGCGATCCGTTCTTCCGAAGCTAAAATGGTTATTGTTGCGGGTGACGCCTCAGCCAATACACAAAAGAAATTTCGCGATAAATGCGGAACTTATAAGGTTCCTCTGTTGATCGGATTTGACCGGGATAGTCTGGGTTCAAGTATCGGTAAAGACACGCGTGTTGTTCTTGCAGTAACGGATCGAGGGTTTGCAAAAATGATCTCCAAGCAAGTCGGTATAATGTCGGAGGTGGAGTATATTGAGTAAACAGGAAAACAAGGATAAATTGCGAGTTTATGAATATGCGAAGTCCCTTAATATGAGTAGTAAAGAAATTATAACCATTCTTAAAAAGCTGGAAATTCCCGTAAACAATCATATGAGTGTCATGGAGAATGGTTCAGTCGGTAAGGTGGAACAATTTTTTAAAGATATAAAATCCACTGCTGCTTCCAAAAAAGGCAACGAAGCAAAACCAGTTGCTACTTCGGCAGTACGCAGTGACAAACCAGTGGACAGCAACAAGCCGGCCGGCGGAGTGAACACGCCGAATAGCAGTAACACATCCGGTAGTCCCGTACAAACAAAAATACAACAGGAAAAGCAGGTAGGTATGAACAATAGACCAAATTCCAACAATAACAATGGCACCCAAAGACCCAGCGGCCAAGACAGCCGCAACAGAACGAACTCTTCCCAAGGCTCAAGCCAAGGAGGACAATCAACTAACCGTCCAAGACCGGCTCAAGGTGGACAAAGCAGTACTGCATCCCGTCCGCAAGGAACGGGTCAGCGTCCAAGTAACAGCGGTGGCGGTCAAGTAAGAACTTCAGGACCAAACAGCGGCGGTAATACAGGTACTGGCGGCAACCGTAGCGGTGGCCAAGGTCAGAGCCAAGGACAAGGCCAACGCAGAAGTGGCCCAGGTGGTACTACTGGCAACAATAACAACAGTGGCAACCGTTCAAACAGCGGTGGCGGTGGACGTCGTTATGATGACAATCGTGGTGGCAACTATCGTGGTAACCGTGGTGGCAAGAACAATCGCAACAGAAATCAACAACAGTACCAGCAACGTGAGAAAATTGATAACACACCTAAGAAAATCATCGTTCGTGGTGATATGACTGTCGGTGAAACAGCGAAGTTGCTCCATAAGGATGCTTCCGAAGTTATCAAAAAACTCATCGCGATGGGTGTTATGGCAACAATCAACCAAGAACTTGATATCGAAACAATTCTGCTGCTTTCTGGAGAGTTCGGTGTCGAAGTTGAAGTGAAGATTGTGCTCGAAGATGACCGTTTCGAAACACTGGAAGAGAATGATGATCCTGCAGATTTGCAGTCTCGTCCTCCAGTAGTAACCATCATGGGACACGTTGACCACGGTAAAACGACATTGCTTGACGCCATTCGTTCAACGAATGTAACAGGCGGCGAAGCAGGCGGAATCACGCAACACATCGGTGCGTATCAAGTTGAAATCAACAACAAGAAAATTACGTTCCTGGATACTCCGGGTCACGAAGCGTTTACAGCGATGCGTGCGCGTGGAGCACAGGTTACGGATATTACAATTATTGTTGTCGCTGCGGATGACGGTGTTATGCCACAAACGGTTGAGGCCATTAACCATGCCAAAGCTGCTGGGCTTCCAATTATCGTAGCTGTCAATAAAATCGATAAACCGGGTGCTGATCCGGATAAAGTAAAACAAGAATTGACTAACTACGAACTCGTTCCGGAAGAATGGGGCGGAGATACCATCTTTGTTAACGTGTCTGCGAAACAAAGAATGGGTCTGGAAGGTCTGCTTGAAATGATTCTGCTCGTTGCAGAAGTGAACGAATACAAAGCGAACCCGGACAAACGTGCCCGTGGTACAGTGATCGAAGCCGAGCTGGATAAAGGACGTGGCCCAGTTGCCCGTATCCTCGTACAGCACGGTACATTGAAAGTCGGAGATGCTTTCGTAGCAGGTAACTGCTTCGGTCGTGTCCGTGCGATGGTCAATGATAAAGGTCGTCGTCTGAAAGAAGCTGGACCTTCAACACCTGTCGAAATCACAGGTTTGACAGAAGTTCCAGGTGCTGGAGATCCATTCATGGTGTTTGAAGATGAGCGCAAGGCGCGTTCCATCGCTGACAAACGTGCGATTACGCAACGTGAATCCGATCTGGGGACACATACTCGCGTAACGTTGGATGATCTGTTCCAACACATCAAAGATGGCGAGATCAAAGATCTGAACGTTATCATCAAAGGTGACGTACAAGGTTCGGTTGAAGCATTGAAAGGTTCCCTTGCGAAGATCGAAGTTGAAGGTGTTCGCGTGAAAATCATTCATAGCGGCGCTGGTGCAATCACTGAGTCCGACATCATTTTGGCTGCAGCATCCAATGCCATCGTGATTGGTTTCAACGTTCGTCCTGATAACCAGGCGAAAGCAACTGCAGATCAAGAGCAAGTAGACATCCGTCTGCATCGCGTAATCTACAGTGTTATCGAAGAAATTGAACAAGCGATGAAAGGAATGCTTGATCCGATCTACAAAGAAAAAGTTATCGGTCATGCTGAGGTTCGTAGCACGTTCTCCATCAGTAAAGTGGGTACCATCGCTGGTTGTATGGTTACCTCAGGTAAAATTACGCGTTCTGCGGAAGCGCGCCTGATTCGTGACGGCATCGTCCTTTACGAAGGTAAGCTGGATTCCCTGAAACGTTATAAAGATGATGCCAAAGAAGTAGCCCAAGGCTATGAGTGCGGTATCACACTGGATAAATATAATGATCTCAAAGAGGGCGACGTTATCGAAGCCTTCATTATGGAGACAGTACAACGATAAGCAAGGAAGCATGAGGTGAACAACAATGGCTAAGATTCGTACAGGTAGAGTGGGCGAGCAGATCAAGAAAGAATTGAGTCTGCTCATCCAGTCTGAACTGAAAGATCCACGTATCGGCTTTATTACGGTAACGGGGGTCGAAGTGACAGGAGACTTGTCGCAAGCCAAAGTTTATCTGAGTGTCTTCGGTGAACAGGAACAAAAAGATAACTCGCTCAAAGCACTGGCAAAAGCAAATGGATTTTTGCGTTCCGAGCTGGGCAAACGTATCCGGTTTCGTCATGTTCCCGAGTTGATATTCAAGATTGACGAATCCATCGCTTATGGTAGCCGAATTGAGAAGCTGCTTGGCGATATTGGTTCCGACAAGAATGAATCCCAGTAACAGAATAGAGGAGACGGCAATGCACACTTATGAACAGGCGCTCCAGGCCGGAAAGCAATTTCTGCTGGAGCATGATGATTACCTGGTCGTGTCGCATGTACAGCCGGACGGTGACGCAGTCAGCTCGACGGTAACGGTGGGCTGGCTGCTGTCATGTCTGGGTAAGACATTCACGATGATTAATGAAGGCGATATCCCGCATCGCATGCAATTTTTGTGGGAAGCAGGCAACATTGTGAACATGGCCGAACAACCACCGCAGCGAAAATATAAAGCTGTTATCTGTGTGGATTGTGCAGACTTTGCCAGAGTAGGGTTGACGCGTCATTATTTCGAAGAAGATGCTGTTATTTTGAATATCGATCATCACCCTACGAATGACGGTTATGGTACAGTCAACATCATTAAGTCAGATGCTGCTGCAACGGCTGAAATTTTATTCGATTTTCTGAACCTTTTCCAAGTAACATGGGATAAAGATGTTGCGACAGCAGTTTATACAGGATTGCTTACGGATACAGGTGGTTTCCGCTATGCCAACACCAGTCCAAATGTAATGACAACGGCCTCCAGACTGCTTGAACATGGCGTGGATGGACCCTATCTCGCCCAGACCTTGTTGGAGCAGGTGACTCTTCCACAAGTTCGGATTTTGCATCAAGCACTTTCAAGCTTGCAGATGACAGATGATGGAAAGATAGCCTGGGTTGTTATTACACCTGATGATATGGTAGCTTGCGGAGCGGCTAATGAAGATCTTGAAGGGGTAGTAAACTATCCGCGCAACATCCAAGGCGTGGAAGTGGGTATCTTTTTCAAAGTCATCAATGAGAACGCCGTCAAGGTTTCTCTGCGTTCGGCTGGCAAGATTGATGTTGCTGCATTAGCACAGACCTTTGGCGGAGGAGGGCATGTGCTCGCAGCCGGATGTCGTCTCGAAGGCAGTCTTGATGAAATTGTCGCAAAAGTATTGAAGCAGGTGAATGCACAATGGTAAAGCCATTTGAAGGTGTACTTCCGGTGTATAAACCGGCGGGATTTACTTCTCATGATGTTGTAGCCAAAATGCGCCGCATTCTCAAGATGAAGCGCATTGGTCATACGGGCACACTGGACCCACAAGTTACAGGCGTCCTGCCACTCTGTCTTGGACGGGCGACACGTGTGGTGGAATACATGCAGGAGCTTCCGAAGGAATATCTGGCTACGCTTAGATTGGGACTGTCTACTGACACAGAGGACATGACAGGGGAAGTCATTGAGCGTGCTGAAACACCGGTGGAAGTCACACAGGATCAGGTTCAACAGGTGCTTGAGCAGTTTCTGGGCACGATCTCTCAGGTACCTCCCATGTATTCTGCGGTAAAGGTAGACGGCAAACGTCTTTATGAGCTTGCTCGTGAAGGGAAGACGGTAGAGCGTAAGAGCCGTGAGGTCACAATCTATGAGCTTGAGCTTACAGGGATTGAAACTCAAGGCGATACGACCGATATATCTTTCCGCGCCTTGTGTTCGAAAGGTACCTACATACGTACATTGTGTGTAGACATCGGTCGACAACTCGGATATCCATCAACCATGGTTCGATTGGAACGTACAATATCGGCAGGTATCTCTGCAGATCATTGTCTTCGTATTGAAGAAGTGGAACAACGTATGGCTGATGGGACTTTAGCGGATGCACTGATTCCTGTTGACAAGGCTATTGACTCGATTCCGGCCCACAAGGTTGGAGAAGAACAGGCCAAAGGAGCACTTCAAGGCCAGAAGCTGTCTGCACGTCTTCTGGAACCGCCTGTAGAGCAACCTGGTTTGTTGCGGTTGTATGCTCAGGATGATACGTTTCTGGGGATATTTGAACGGGATGAACTAAAACCAACGGTGAGGGCAGTTAAAGTCTTTTTGCCGGAATAAAGAGGTATCGGGCTTAGAGTTGTGATGATGCTCAAGCTTGGCCTATCTAGTGAAATGCAGGTGAATGATTGTGAAAACCGTAATGCTAACCTATCCGCAGACGTTACATTCGACTGAGCTGGGCGCACTTCCCCAAGTGCTTGCAATTGGTCAATTCGACGGACTGCATCTCGGACATGCAAGTGTCATATTATCAGCTGTCCGCATTGCACGGGAAACGGGCATGCAGGCAGCGGTCATGACCTTTCATCCACATCCGAAGGAAGTTATGCGCAAAGGCGATTACGAGGGTTATCTAACTCCCTTGAGAGATAAAGAAGACATCTTAGCAGGAATGGGCGTTGATGTACTTTATGTGGTGGAGTTCAATGAAGAGTTCTCACGGTTGACTCCACAGCAATTTGTACACGACCTGTTGATTCCTCTTCAAACACGAACAGCGGTTGTGGGTTTTGACTTCCGTTTTGGTCATAAGGGGGCAGGGGACGAACAGCTTCTTCGTACGTTGGGAGAAGGAGAGATGACGGTGGAAACCGTTCCTCCTTTCTTGTTAAATGGTGAAAAAGTGAGCAGTTCTCTCATTCGTGGCCTGTTGAAGCGTGGGGAGATGGATGAGGCCAGTCAGTGGCTTGGCAGACCTTACAGCATCAGAGGAACCGTCATTCACGGGGAGAAGCGTGGACGAACGATTGGATTTCCCACAGCCAACCTTGAACTCACGGATCATTACGTTACTCCATCGAAGGGTGTTTATGCTGTTCGTGTGCAGTATGGCGAACAGGAACTGCATGGCGTAATGAATCTCGGTGTGAAACCTACGTTTCACGAAAGCGGGATGAAACCTACGTTTGAAGTTCACCTGCTTGATTTTGACGGACACTTATATGACCAGGAACTAAAGGTTGAGCTCGTTCACTATATTCGTGCTGAACGAAAGTTCGACTCTATTGATGCATTGATTAGTCAGATTCGTGAAGATGCATTAACCGCCGGTCGCCTGTTATCTTAAAGGTTCTGGATTAAATGCATGTTTACATTTACTTTGACTAGGCAATTATGATATACTGTACTACGTTGTCGATTGAGACAACATTAACCTTGGCTTGGTTGCTTGCTCTCACCGGCGGTGACGAGGCTAATGGCGATTATATTGAAGGAGGTGAACAGGATGGCATTGACTCAAGAACGTAAACAACAACTGATCGACGAGCACAAAACTCACGAGTCCGATACAGGATCTCCAGAGGTGCAAGTTGCTATCCTTACGGAAAACATCAGAAGTTTGACAGACCACTTGCGTACGCATAAGAAAGACCACCACTCACGTCGTGGACTTTTGAAAATGGTAGGTCAACGTCGTAAGCTTTTGGCTTACGTGAAAAACAAAGATGTTAAACGTTATAGCGCACTGATCGAAAAACTCGGATTGCGTCGTTAATTATCGTACATGTTTTCAAAACCAACCTGGCTGTTATCCGTCATTCTTTTGTCTAAAAGGACAAGCGGAACTTACAGCCGGGTTGTTTTGTAGATGAACATGTTGCCATATATTTGTAGATGGGGCTCCGTGAGGGGCTTTTGTTGTGCAGGTTAGCATGTTGAAAGATCCATACATAGCTAATGAATGCAGGACAAGCAGGAAATACTGTGAATATGCAGAATCCATTGAATTAGGAACGAATAAAAGGAGGGGTTTCATGGAACAGCGTGTTGAAATGCAGCTTGGTGGAAGAAAGCTTACGCTTGAGACTGGGCGTTTGGCCAAGCAGGCTAATGCTGCCGTTAAGGTAACATACGGAGATACCGTTGTATTGTGTACCGTGACAGCATCAAGTGAGCCGAAAGATCTGGACTTTTTCCCATTAACGGTGAACTATGAAGAAAGATTGTACGCCGTAGGTAAAATCCCGGGTGGATTTATTAAACGTGAAGGCAGACCGAGTGAGAAAGCAATTCTTTCAAGCCGTCTGACAGACCGTCCAATTCGTCCATTGTTCCCGGAAGGCTTCCGGAATGATGTACAAGTTCTGAATATTGTTATGAGTGTGGATCAGGATTGCGAACCGCAAATCGCTGCAATGATTGGTACATCAGCAGCATTGAGCATTTCGGATGTTCCATTCAGCGGACCGATTGGTGGCGTAAAAGTTGGACGCATTGATGGCGAGTTTATCATTAACCCAACGATTGCACAGCTTGAAATCAGTGAACTTGAACTGGTGGTTGCAGGAACGAAGGATGCCATCATGATGGTTGAGGCTGAAGCAAACGAATTGCCTGAAGAAGTGATGCTCGAAGCAATCATGTTCGGACATGACGAGATCAAAAACATTGTTGCGGTAATCGAACAACTCGTGCAAGTTGCCGGTAAGGAAAAAATGGCTGTTAAGTTGCATGCCGTTAATGCTGAAGTCAACAGCAGTGTGCGTGATTTCGCAAGTGCTCGTCTGGTTGAAGCTGTTAAAATTGCCGAGAAGCATGCTCGTCAAGATGCAATCGATGTAGTGAATGACGAAACGGTTGCTCACTTTGAAGAGAAATATATTGAAAGTCCTGAATTGCTTAAAGACGTGAAGGAAGTTCTGCACGATATCGTTAAAGAAGAAGTGCGCCGTCTGATTACGCATGATAAAGTTCGTCCAGATGGACGTGGACTTGCTGAGATTCGTCCAATCGAATGTGATACTTCCCTGCTGCCACGTACGCACGGTTCAGGTTTGTTCACACGTGGTCAAACGCAAGCACTTAGCATCTGTACACTTGGTGCACTTGGCGATGTTCAAATTTTGGACGGAATTAGCCTTGAAGAAACGAAACGTTTCATGCATCATTATAACTTCCCACCATTCAGCGTAGGTGAAGCTCGTCCATTGCGTGCTCCAGGCCGTCGCGAAATCGGACATGGTGCTCTGGGTGAGCGTGCGCTTTCCAAAGTAATCCCTTCCGAAACAGACTTCCCATACACGATTCGTCTGGTATCAGAAGTTCTGGAATCCAACGGTTCAACTTCCCAGGCAAGTATCTGTGCCAGCACACTAGCTATGATGGATGCAGGTGTACCAATCAAAGCTCCAGTTGCGGGTGTAGCTATGGGTCTGATCAAAGACGGAGATCATGTATCCATTCTGAGTGATATTCAAGGTATGGAAGATCACCTCGGCGACATGGACTTCAAAGTAGCCGGAACACCTGAAGGTGTAACTGCGATTCAAATGGACATCAAAATTGATGGAATTGATCGTCAAATTTTGTCTGAAGCATTGGCTCAAGCCAAAGAAGGTCGTTTGCACATCTTGAGCAAAATGACTGAAGTGATGAATACACCACGTGAGCAGTTATCACAATATGCGCCTAAAATTACAACGATGCATATCAATCCAGACAAAATCCGTGATGTTATTGGTGCAGGTGGTAAAATTATCAATAAAATCATCGAAGAAACCGGTGTTAAAATTGATATTGAACAGGATGGACGTGTCTTTATCGCTTCTTCCAACCAGGAGATGAATGATAAAGCTAAAGCGATTATCGAAGGTATTGTACGCGAAGTATTGGTCGGCGAGATTTATGTCGGTAAAGTAAAACGCGTTGAGAAATTCGGTGCATTCGTTGAAGTACTTCCAAACAAAGAAGGTCTGGTGCACATCTCACAACTGTCAACAGAACGTGTTGCCAAAGTGGAAGATGTTGTAGCCATCGGTGATTCCATTACGGTAAAAGTAACGGAAATTGACCCACAAGGTCGAATCAACTTGTCCCGTAAAGCGGTTTTGACTGCTGAAGCTCCGGCTCAATCCTAGGATACCGAAGCAACAGGTTATAAATGGATAGATTGAATGAAGAGACAGAATGTGAATTTCTGGCTCTTTTTTTAACGTTTAAATACGAAAAACAAGGATGAAACCATGGCTTAGTATTCATATTCCTGCCCTTGTCCTCATATGATGGGGACAAAGACGGCGGGAGGATGGAGCTGTGGGAAACCAATCCAAAAAGCTGGCGGCTGTTCTGGCAGGTGTGACTGCGGTCATGTTGATCGGACAAGTTGGCAGTGTACGTACATACATTACGGAGATCCGTGATGGGCCAGGTACGCAAAATGCTTTTGACATGTTCAAGGAAGCAACGGGAGAAGATGCGCTGTTGTCGGCGATTCGGGATAAAGCGGCTGAGACAAAAATTGCTCCGGTAAATGCCAGGGTAGATCGGGTATGGAAAGCGATTCCTGGCTATAATGGCATGGAGATTGATGTGGAAGCGACATACCGTAAGGCACTGAGTGGAACGTTGAATACCAAAATTGCTTATATCTACCGTCAGATTGAACCGGCGATTCAGCTTAAAGATTTGGGTGCACATCCGATCTATCGGGGAAATGCGAACAAACCGATGGTTTCTTTTATGATTAATGTCGCGTGGGGGAACGAATATATCATACCGATGCTGGATACGCTCGATGCAGAGAAAGTGAAAGCCACTTTTTTTCTGGATGGAAGTTGGTTAAGCAAAAACGTTGAACTGGCCAAGGAAATTCAGAAACGAGGGCATGAGCTGTCCAATCATGCGTATTCTCACCCGAATATGAGTCGATTGAGCGCAGAACGAGCCAAGCTGGAAATTAGTAAAACGCAGGATCTGCTCCATAAAACACTGGGGGTAGAGAATCGCTGGTTTGCTCCGCCTTCAGGTGACTTTAATCAGAAGACCGTTGATATTGCTTCTTCCATGGGATTGCAGACCGTGTTATGGACAGTAGATACTGTAGATTGGCGTAAACCAAGCCCGGATGCCGTTGTTGCCAAAATTGCGAAAAATACCGAGGCAGGCACGTTAATTCTAATGCACCCTACAGCTGCTTCTTCGGGAGCTTTAAAGGGTATGATTCAATCCATTCGGGCCAAAGGTCTCGTGCTCGGAACGGTAAGTGAGACGTTGTCTTCGGAACGTGTAAACACGTCTGCGGTTGAGTGAACGTTGTTTTTTTGTTAATATCAAAAAGTTGGAACCAAATGTCGATTTCAATTTCAAGGTTGAGATCAAGGCAATTATAGAGATGTAGGAGGGCCAACCATGAAAAAAATTCAGCTGGGCAATGGCCTCAGAGTTGTCATGGAACAGATACCGACCTGCCGTTCTGTGTCTTTCGGAATATGGGTCAAGACAGGTTCGCGTAATGAGCAACCTGCAAGTAACGGAGTATCACATTTTATTGAACACATGTTATTCAAGGGAACAGATCGTTATGATGCCAAGGCGATTGCGGAACAGTTCGATGCGATTGGTGGTAACGTGAATGCGTTCACTTCCAAAGAATACACGTGTTATTATGCAAAAGTGTTGGATGAACATTTACCGATTGCCGTTGATGTGTTATCTGATATGTTTTTCCGTTCCAAAATGGATGATGGTGAATTGATCAAGGAGAAAAACGTCATCCTGGAAGAAATCTCAATGTATGAAGATACGCCTGATGATATGGTTCATGATCTGATGGCCTTGGCCGCTTATGGTGAGCATCCGCTCGCATACCCTATCCTGGGTACGGAAGAACGTCTCAAAGCGATGGATTCTAGCCATCTGCGTGCATATATGAAGGAGCACTACACGATTGAGAACACGGTCATTAGTGTTGCGGGTAATATTGACGACAGTGTAATTGATCTGATGGAGAAGCATTTTGGTGCTTTTGATGTCAATGGAGTAACAGAAGCAGTGACGATGCCGGCGTTCCAAAGCGGACAGCTCTTCCACAAAAAGAAAACGGAACAGAATCATATCTGTATCTCGTTCCCAGGCTGTAAAATCGGAGATCCGCTTCAATTCGCTATGGTTGTTCTGAATAACGCTATTGGTGGAGGCATGAGCTCCAGACTATTCCAGGAAATACGCGAGAAACGGGGACTTGCATACTCTGTGTATTCCTATCATAGTTCTCATGCGGACAGCGGACTGTTCACGATATACGCGGGTACAGCACCGAAACAGACAAAAGAAGTGCTCGACCTCACCAAAGAGGTTCTGGGCGACCTGGCTGTAAACGGCTTGTCCGAAGATGAACTTCGTAAAGGAAAAGAACAGCTGAAGGGAAGCCTGATTCTCAGCTTGGAAAGCACAGGCAGTCGCATGAATCGTCTGGGTAAAAACGAGCTGATGCTGGGCAGACACCATACGCTGGATGAGATGATCACCAAAATTGAGCAAGTGACCATGGACGATATTAACGCGGTGCTTGATCTGATGTTTGCTGAGCCTTTTGCACTTGCCATGGTTGGCGCTTCAGATAAGACGATCGCTGGATTGAGAAGGGATGATTTTGTTGCATTACGTTCAAATACAGAAACTGCCGGGCAATGAAGATATTAAGCTGCCACAAAAAATGTCGGAACTGGCATCCGGCTTTGATGTCGTAGCTGCAATTCAGGAAGATGTTGTATTGCAGCCGGGGCAGCGTACGCTGATTCCAACCGGACTTGCGATGGCAATGCCAGCTGGATTGGAAGCACAGATTCGTCCTCGGAGCGGACTGGCTTTCAAACATGGAATTACCTGCCTCAACACACCGGGTACCATTGATGCGGACTATCGCGGAGAAGTCAAAGTACTGTTGATCAATCTGGGTCAGGAACCGTTCACGATTGTACGGGGAGAGCGCATCGCACAGATCGTCTTCCAGACCGTGCCTGCGGTTGAATTGACGGAAGTGACGGAACTTTCAGAAACGGTACGCGGTGAAGGTGGATTTGGTCATACCGGGAAATAAACAGCGTAAATATACCCATTCTACAGAGTCGTCCCTGACAGGGGCGGCTCTTTTTTACATTTGAGAAACGGACGGTTGAATACAATTATTGTTTTCACCCCGCTGTGGGCCCCTGCATACGATAAGGCATACATGTGGTGAAAGGAGTGACGTCCCGATGCTGACCGGAGTCCGGATTGTAGTCCTGGGCGGAGATGCGCGGCAGCTTGAAGTCATTCAAAAGTGCGCAGAGCTGGATGCAACGGTAAGTGTGGTGGGTTTCGATAAAATAGAGCGTTCCATTCCGGGGATTGAGCATCAGGAACTGGAGGACGAAGTATTTGCTTCCGCAGATGTACTGGTACTGCCTGTTGTCGGTTGCGATGACCAGGGAAAAGTGAGTACTTCATTTAGTGACACGCCGATCTATTTGAAAAAGGAACATATTGCAGCATTACCGGAGCATTGTATTGTGTTCACAGGTATGGCTAAGCCATTTTTGCGCGAACTTTGTCTTGAAAATGGGCTGCGACTTGTTGAAGTACTTGATCGTGATGATATTGCACTGTACAACTCCATTCCAACAGCTGAGGGAGCCATCGCCATAGCAATTCGGGAGACGGACTTCACAATCCATGGTTCGGAATGTATTGTGCTTGGCCTTGGTCGAACAGGATTCACAATGGCCAAAACACTGCAGGGACTTGGAGCAAATGTACGGGTGGGAATCAGGCGGGAAGAGGATGCTGCCCGCGCTACAATAATGGGCTGGAAGCCTTTCATGACAACGGATTTGGCCGCTCAAACCGGGGAAGTTGACTTGCTTTTTAATACGATACCGACTATGATAATCACAGCACAAATCCTGTCCAGAATGCCGCAAAAGGCTGTTATTATCGACCTTGCATCCGCTCCTGGCGGCTGTGATTTCAGGTATGCAGACAAACGCGGTATCAAAGCGCTACTTGCGCCTGGCCTCCCCGGCATTGTTGCTCCCAAAACGGCTGGCGGCATTATTGCCGACGCGTTGATCCGTTTGCTTTTGGAAGAACAGAACGCACGGGAGGTTAAATCATGAACTGGCAGGGAAAAACGGTAGGTTATGCAATTACGGGTTCTCATTGTACGTTTGAAGAGGTTATGCCGGTTATTAGCCGCTTCGTGGCTGAAGGTGCCAACGTCATTCCGATTATTTCGAATTCGGTGCTGACGACCGATACACGCTTCGGTACGGCGCAAAATTGGCAAAAACAGTTGAAAGATATAACAGGTAATGATATCATTTCTACAATTGTTGAAGCGGAGCCATTAGGGCCTTCCAAGCTGCTTGATGTGCTGGTGATTGCTCCATGCACAGGGAATACAACAAGCAAGCTGGCTAATGCGATGACCGACAGTCCAGTGCTGATGGCAGCCAAAGCGCAGATGCGCAATCAGCGTCCGCTTGTACTTGCCATTTCCACGAATGACGGTCTGGGCTTGAATGCTGCGAATATCGCCAAATTGCTCGTGGCCAAATACTTGTATTTTGTGCCATTTGGGCAGGACGATCCAGTGAAGAAACCAAACTCGTTAGTCGCCAAAATGGAATTGATTCCAGAGGCTTGCTGGAGTGCCCTTGAGGGCAAACAGTTGCAGCCGATGATTGTGGAGCGTTCTTCACAAGCTTAAGAGATCAATGATTCGGTGACAACGTTTATGCGCTTGGAGAAATGAAGGGTTTGAGAGACAAAGAAAATCATGGGGGACGATATGCTGGATTGAACAGCTACTTGTGTCCACGTTCCTGTCTATAAGGCATTCCTGCTTGCGGGCAGTAAAGGTTAAGCAAGCGGGAGAGGTCTATTGTGAATGTATGCGTCATGATCTCGATAACAACCGCCACCTTTGAGTTGTGATTGTCTAAGACAATTACAAAAAACAAAGAGTGGCATGGAATGCCGTATAAAATGCTGAAATTATCGCATCAGAACGCTCCCTAGAGTGATCCATTTGTTGATT
This sequence comes from Paenibacillus sp. FSL R5-0519, assembly GCF_037974275.1. Classification (NCBI taxonomy): domain Bacteria; kingdom Bacillati; phylum Bacillota; class Bacilli; order Caryophanales; family Paenibacillaceae; genus Paenibacillus; species Paenibacillus sp. FSL R5-0519. The sequence goes on along the minus strand of NZ_CP150234.1, from coordinate 4,102,167 downwards.
TGACCCGTGTCCAGTCTTCTTGCGTACACAAATGGAGGAATAAAGATGCGTATCATGGTACAGAAATTCGGAGGCACGTCTCTCTCCACTGTTCAGGCGAGAGAGCATGTGCTCCGTCACGTTAAACGTGAACTTGAGGCAGGATTGAGTCTAGTCATTGTTGTGTCTGCGATGGGACGCCGAGGCGAGCCATATGCGACCGATACGTTGCTGGACTGGGCTGCACAGAACGGAAACGCACTATCCGCACGCGAAAAGGATTTACTGCTGTGCTGTGGTGAAATCATATCGGCGACGACTTTGAGCAGTTTACTCGAACATGAAGGCATTCCAACTACAGTGCTGACCGGTGCACAAGCAGGTTTTGTGACGGACGACAATTTCGGGAATGCCCGGATATTGGATGTCCGTCCTGTTCGTGTGTTGGAGCAGCTGCAGCTCGGTCGTGTCGTTATTGTAACCGGATTCCAGGGGCAGACGGAGAACGGAGACTTCACGACATTGGGTCGTGGGGGAAGTGATACGTCTGCTACAGCGCTTGGTGCAGCATTACGTGCTGAAATGGTGGATATCTACACCGATGTGAACGGGATACTCACAGCCGATCCACGAATTGTTGAGGATGCGCGTCCGCTGACTGTTGTGAGTTATGCCGAGATCTGTAATATGGCCCACCACGGGGCCAAGGTCATCCATCCACGTGCGGTCGAGATTGCCATGCAATCCCAGATTCCAGTGCGGGTAAGATCTACTTTTGCAGACACGGAAGGAACGCTAGTCACGCATCCGGAAGGATTTCGGGATGTGCAGACAGGCATTGTTGACCGTTATGTAACAGGTATCGCCTACGTGAGCAATGTCACGCAAATTACGGTGGATGTACCTGGTGGTGCAGATCGGCTGCAACTAAAAGTGTTCAAAACCATGGCTGAGAATTCGATCAGCGTTGATTTTATTAATGTTACCCCCTCGGGAGTTGTCTATACGGTTTTTGACAGTGATTCCGAGAAAGCCATACAAGTATTGCAGGAGATAGGTCTCAAGCCACAAAGCCTGTCCGGTTGTGCCAAAGTGTCCGTCATCGGCGGAGGAATTAATGGTGTACCCGGAATTATGGCTCGAATCGTCGAGTCCTTGACACTGGCTGACATTCAGATCCTGCAATCGGCAGATTCGAATACAACAATCTGGGTACTCGTAAAAAAAGAAGATATGGTTCAGGCCCTGAGGGCACTTCACGCCTCATTCGAACTTCATTTGTAAATAACTGAAGTTAGAGGAGCCAAACCTGTTTTGAAGGAGGAATCGAATTGGACTTTGGAAGATTGATTACAGCAATGGTCACTCCGTTCAATGAACAAGGAGAGATTCATTGGGAGGAAACGGCACGTCTAATCGACTATCTGATTGTAGATCAAAAGTCGGAGACGCTCGTAGTTTCCGGAACAACAGGGGAGTCTCCAACACTTAGTGATACTGAGAAAGTTCAATTATTCGAATTTGCAGTGAAACATGCAGCCGGCCGGTGCAAAATTATAGCCGGAACGGGAAGCAATAACACGGCACATTCCATCCATTTGACACAGGAAGCTGAACGTGCCGGAGTGGATGGCATATTGTTGGTTGTTCCGTATTACAACAAACCAAGCCAAGAAGGCTTGTTCAGACATTTTGAAGCGATTGCTGGCTCTACCAAGCTGCCAATTATGCTGTACAACGTGCCTGGGCGTACAGTAACCAGCCTGTCAGCAGCAACAACGCTTCGTCTTGCAGAGATCCCGAATATCGTCGCTACGAAGGAATGTGCGTCTACGGAGCAGGTTACGCTGATTGCAGCAAGTGCTCCAGAACATTTCAGAGTCTATTCCGGTGACGATGCTTCAGGCTTGCCGGCGATTGCGGTTGGAGCACATGGAATTGTCAGCGTGGCGAGTCATGTCGTAGGGGCAGAAATGAAGAAAATGATTGACGCCTTCTATGGCGGTGCACCTCTTCAGGCCGCTCAGATTCATCAACAGCTGTTCCCTGTGTTTAAGGGCCTGTTCGAGTGTCCACAGCCTCTACCGAACCCGGTAGCGGTAAAATATGCGCTGACATTGCGTGGTTTGAACGTTGGCTCTGTACGTTTGCCTCTTATTCCGCCAACGGAAGAGGAGCAGGTGTACATCAAAGGTCTGCTTAATTTGTAATCGTTTTGGTTGTATATGGAACTGTTTTATTAATCATGGGAATATCTTCAGATCAGCAAAAGAACCGCTCCTCTTCGTAGAGGCAGCGGTTCTTTTTTTACGAATAATGTGAGGTTTCTTTTCTGCAGCTACAGGGAAACCTACAGGTTAACGAGAGAGTGACTTGTTTTTTTTGTTTTTAATCATGTATAATGATGTCAAGTGACTGGGTGCGGTATTTTTTTGAAATTGAAAGCGACATCGTTTCGTGGTGTAGCTTTGCGGTGAAAAAGGAAGGAACGGCTAAGAGGAAATTTCAACTCCAACTTGTTGGTAAAAGGGAATAACTTCGAAGAACTTCTTCCAAATATCGTGAATAAAGGTGTTCTTTTGCATTCATCCCAATAGATGGGCATGTGATGTATGGACTACTTTTCTTAACTTACAATAAATAATAAGGTACGACGTCCAACTACCATAGGAGGTTTAGATTCATTTGTCTAAGAAAAATAATAACGATAAACTGATGATTTTTGCTTTGGGCGGCGTAGGCGAGATTGGTAAAAACATGTACGTCATCCAATACGCCAACGACATTGTAGTCGTAGATGCTGGTCTGAAATTCCCTGAAGAAGATATGCTTGGTATTGATATTGTCATCCCTGACATTTCTTACCTGACTGAGAACCGTGACAAAGTAAGAGGAATTATTCTTACTCACGGACATGAGGATCACATTGGTGGTCTGCCATATGTTCTCAAACATCTGAATGTTCCTGTATACGGAACAAGACTTACGCTTGGACTTGTAGAGAACAAGTTGAAAGAAGCGAACTTGCTGGGTGAAACAAAACGTATTCTGATTGATGCGGATTCCGAGATTCAACTTGGAACTGCATTGAAAGCTTCGTTCTTCGCTACTAATCATAGTATTCCGGATTCTGTTGGTGTATGTGTCGAAACACCGGAAGGTGCAGTTGTTCACACAGGTGACTTCAAATTCGACCACACGCCAGTCAATGGTCAATATGCAGATCTTCAGCGTATGGCACAGATCGGAACAAATGGCGTGCTTGCGCTGTTGTCTGACAGTACGAACGCTGAGAAACCTGGATTCACACCATCGGAGAAAAATGTGGGTATCGTTCTGGAAGATATCTTCCGTAAAGCAAGTCAACGTGTTGTCGTAGCGACATTTGCTTCCAACGTACACCGTATCCAACAGGTGATCAATGCAGCAGAAGTGACTGGACGTAAAGTTGCAGTTATTGGACGCAGCATGGTGAATGTGGTGGGTATTGCTTCTGAACTGGGTTACCTTGAGATTCCGGATGGCATGATCATTGAACCTGAAGAAGTAGGCAAGATGGCTGCAGATCGTGTCGTGATTCTCTGCACAGGAAGTCAAGGAGAGCCAATGTCAGCACTGACACGTATGGCTCGTTCCACGCACCGTAAAGTGGACATCCTGCCAGGCGACACTGTCATTATCGCAGCAACACCGGTTCCAGGTAACGAAAAATATGTAGGCCGTACGATTGATGAACTGTTCCGTCTGGGCGCTAACGTGCATTACAGCGGTGCTAACAGTGGTGTTCACGTATCTGGTCACGGTAGCCAGGAAGAGTTGAAACTGATGCTCAACCTGATGAAACCGAAATTCTTCTTGCCGATTCACGGTGAATTCCGTATGCAGCGTCGCCACGCGGTTCTTGCTGAATCTGTAGGCGTTGAACCGGAAAACATTTTCATCACGGACATCGGTGAAGTGATTGAAATTCAAGGTGGAGCAGCACGTAGAGCAGGTAAAGTCACTGCAGGTAACGTATTGATTGACGGCTTGGGTGTAGGCGATGTGGGTAACATTGTACTGCGTGACCGCAAATTGTTGTCACAAGATGGTATCCTTGTTGTCGTGGTAACACTAAGCAAACAGGATGGAAAAATTGTTTCCGGTCCTGACATCATCTCTCGTGGATTTGTGTATGTACGTGAATCGGAAGGACTTCTTGATGAGGCCAACCGGATCGTTAGCAGCACATTGCAGAAGTTGATGAGTGAGAACGTTAACGAGTGGGCTTCACTCAAAACAAATGTTAAAGATGCTTTGGGACGCTTCCTGTATGAGCAAACTCGTCGTAGACCGATGATTTTGCCAATCATTATGGAAGTTTAAAATAGGCTAAACAAAAACATATATTCAGGCACACAGTCGCCCCTTCTCTACGAGTAATATTGGACGGTTCCTCGTAGAGAAGGGGCTTTTTTTGCGTTTTTCAGGATGATCCGCAATATGGTCAATATGTAAGCAATTTGGATGTAGCGGGTATAAGGCGGCTGGAAAAATCCCCATACTAAGGAATACATTAAATGTTTCTGGAGAAGGGGATTAATGAAATGAATGAACGTATGAATGGCAAGCAGGCGTCAAAATCCAATCAACCGGAAGTTGAAGCGCCAGAGATTCCGATTCAAGAGGACAAGAACATCTCGCCCGTGACAGAGACGATTCAGCAATTCGGGCAGACACAGTCGCCGGCAGGTGAATCAAATATTTTCTGTATGACCATTATTGGACAGGTCGAAGGGCATCTAATTTTGCCGCCACAAAATAAAACAACAAAGTATGAGCATATCATTCCACAGCTGGTGGCTGCAGAGCAGAATCAGCGTATTGAAGGTATACTGATCATTTTGAACACGGTAGGTGGAGATGTAGAGGCCGGTCTGGCCATTGCAGAGATGATTGCTTCTCTAAGCAAACCTACGGTCACTGTGGTCATTGGAGGCGGACATAGCATTGGAGTGCCGATTGCTGTAGCTTCAACGTATTCCCTGATTGCCGGAAGTGCAACGATGACAATCCATCCCATACGGATGAACGGCCTTGTCATAGGTGTACCTCAGACGTTTGAGTATATGGAGAAAATGCAGGAGCGGGTTGTACGGTTCGTGACTTCTCATTCGAATATCTCGGAAGAGATGTTCAAAGAACTGATGTTTAAGACCGGTGAGTTGAACCGGGACATCGGCACAGCTGTAGGAAGCGCGGATGCAGTGAAATATGGATTGATGGATGCAGTAGGCGGAATTGGGCAAGCCATTGCTCAGTTAAATCAGCTTATAGGAGACAAGAGACAGACGCTGCAAGCGGGAGGTTATACCCAATGACGTTATATACAGTGATGCCCCCTGAACAACTCTGGTCAGGAATGTGGAAAGAGGGCGAAGATACAAGAGAAATTAAGATGAATGGTTTATTAATGCAGGTGAGGCCTGTAAATGACAATGAAGCCGTTATTGTACGTTTGCTGGATTGTCCACTCGAAGCCTATCTCAATCCTGCTAATATGCCCGGTTCGACCATTCCGCTTTCGGGTAACTTGGGATCAGCATAACGCGACGAATTCAGACAAATTGAGCAGAAAAAGAACATATGTACGGATTATATTTGTATGGTATAATATTCTTCTGGGGGTGACCTGATTTTGGCCAGAAGAAAAAAGAGGAAAAAAAAGGGCGCTGGTTTTAGTGGCGTTTTAAAATATGAAATTTACGGAATTGTGCTTATTACCCTTGCTGTCATAGCATTATCGGGTGAAGCCACCGTTGGACGTTCGCTTTCCAAGATGTTCGGACTGATGCTTGGTAAGTTTTATTTTGCGATTCCGCTTGTTGGTATTTATTATGGTCTCATGGTGATGATTCACCGGAAATGGCCGAGTGGCTGGACCACACGCAAAACAGGACTGGTATTGCTGGTCTTTGCCTTAACCCTGATGAGTACCGTCTCGGCAATGCACCAGAAGCTCATTCCGGTTGGTGCGCTTGAGCCTGGTGCTGTGATTACACAGGTACATAATGATATGCAAACCGAGTTGTTAACCCCTGTTACACCAGGGGAGAGAGACTCCATGCTTAACAAGGATATCAGCGGTGGTTATCTCGGAGCTGGGCAATTCGCTCTTTTCCTGTGGCTGTTCGGCAGTCTGGGTGCGAGACTCATCATGATTGTCATGTTTGTCATCAGTTTTATGTTGATTACGAGTCTATCTTATGTGGATCTGATTCGAATATTCCGTACAAAGATTTGGGATGCCGGGAGTTCGATGTACAAGAAGCTGGAGTCGAGGCCCTCTGTGCGTTCTGCTTCAGCGTCTGATGCTAGGAAAAAAGGTAATGCTCGTAAAGTGGTACCTGTTCCTGTTGAAGATGATGAAGACGAGTATGAGGATGAATTAGAGGAACAGCATTTGCCAAAACGAAAAGCCCCAATATTCTTCCAACTATTCGGAAAATGGGGAGCTAATCGAGAGCAAGAGACATCAGGACGTGAAATGGATGAGGTCGATTCAGTTGAAACAGAACAGATTGTATACCGCGCCGAGCAAGATCACAATGTAGAGACGTGGCAGGATGCAACCGAAGACGTAGCGAACAAATCAGCTTCATCACATGTTCCGGTTCAGGCCAAACCTAACTCAGCGCCGATCATTCGAGACTTTTTTGAGCATGTCAGAGCCGAAGATGCAAGCATTGAAGATGATTTGGACGATGCTTATCCTTTCCCTGATAATCTCGCTGATCCAAACGTAGTTCAACAGGGCGAACATGACATTAAAATAACGGATGAACTTGTAGAGACAGAGTGGTCAGCATCCGGTGCAGGTATGGACGAGCTGAGTGCTGAGGATGGGCTTCAGAGTGGAGAAGAAGTGCCTAATGATGCAATGTTGGGAGCAGATACTCCAACTCCTGAAGGGCAGGACACACAACCAGTGAAACCACCACCCCCTCCTCCGAAGCCGTACAAGCTGCCATCCTTCCGTCTTCTTGCCAAGCCTAACAATGCGGGTAAGGCAGGCGACCAGAAGGATTATATGCAGACAGCGCGTAAGCTGGAAGCTACACTGGAAAGCTTCGGTGTTCGTGCCAAAGTACTTGAAGTGGTTCGGGGTCCTGCTGTTACAAGATATGAAATTCAGCCTGATATCGGTGTCAAGGTCAGCAGAATTGTCAGTCTGACTGATGACATTGCGTTGGCTCTGGCTGCAAAAGATATTCGGATGGAAGCGCCGATTCCCGGGAAGTCCGCTATAGGTATCGAGGTTCCTAATGGCGAGGTGTCGGTTGTAACGATGCGTGAAGTAATGGAGACGGCAACATTCCAGGATGCAGAATCCAAAGTGACCATTGCATTTGGCCGGGACATCTCCGGACAGACAATCATTGGTAACTTGGCTCGCATGCCCCATTTGCTGGTCGCGGGTGCGACAGGTTCCGGTAAGTCTGTGTGTATTAACGGAATTATTACCAGCATATTGTACAAAGCCAAGCCGGATGAAGTGAAGTTCCTGATGGTCGATCCCAAGATGGTTGAGTTGAACGTATATAACGGCATTCCTCATCTGATGGCGCCAGTTGTAACTGATCCTAAACGAGCGTCACTTGCTCTCAAAAAGATTGTGGTCGAGATGGAGAAACGATATGAACTGTTCTCCAAATCAGGTACACGTAACGTCGAGGGTTACAACAATCTGATGAAAGACAATCCTGCGGCTGTTCTGCCTTATATTGTTGTCATTGTGGATGAGCTTGCAGATCTCATGATGGTTGCAGCCGGAGATGTTGAGGATGCCATTGCGCGACTCGCTCAGATGGCTCGTGCAGCCGGAATCCATCTGATTATTGCCACACAACGTCCGTCTGTTGACGTTATTACCGGGGTAATCAAGGCCAACATTCCATCGAGAATTGCCTTCGGTGTATCTTCACAAGTGGATTCCCGAACGATTCTGGATATGGGTGGGGCTGAGAAGCTGTTGGGTCGTGGAGACATGTTGTTCATGCCTATGGGTGCATCCAAACCGGTTCGTGTACAAGGTGCCTTTATGAGCGATGAAGAAGTCGAGAATATTGTAAACTATGTACGTGGTCAAGGTGAAGCGCAGTATGATGAGTCCATAGTACCTGAAGTGGATGATTCCATTCAGGCGGCAGATGAAGTACAGGATGAGTTATATGAGCAAGCGGTACAGATTATTTTGGAGGCAAAACAAGCGTCAGTCTCTCTGTTGCAACGTCGTATGCGGGTTGGTTACACACGTGCAGCGCGTTTAATTGACTCCATGGAAGCCCGGGGGGTCATCGGTCCTTACGAGGGTAGCAAACCACGGGAAGTGCTGGTATCACTTGAACAGTATCAACAGAATAAAATAAGCTCATAGTGACTTGGAGCATCGGTCGTTTAAGCCCTCAACCTATTGGTTGGGGGCTTTTTGTATGCTCTGCAGACTGAAGTTTTGCCATCTACTCCAAAGATCGGATGATTTGGTGCATAGGAAACAAGCAGGCTTGTCATAATAACCTTAGCGATTCTGTTAATCCCACAAGAGAAAGGTAGAGCACAGTCGATGCGAAAAATGAACCTATGGCTTTTCACTGCTATTTTGCTGATATCCGCATTGGGAATCCGTTATTTGCTTCCTGGGAATACAGCACCGGAAAGTTCAGCCGAGCGTACACCGCAGGTAGAAGAAAAGGTCTTGCCTACGTTTAGCAGCAATACAGTGAAATATGGAAGTTACGGTCAGGATGTATATGAGCTTCAGGGACGTCTGAAGTATCTGGGATTTTACAATGGTAAAATCGACAGTAATTTTGGCAGCAGCACATTGAAATCCGTCAAATGGTTTCAATCCGAGTTTGGCATGAAGGCAGATGGGGTGGTTGGAGCTGAAACCAAGCTTAAGCTGTACAATGCGTCAACCAAATGGTCGCCAACAGAACCACCGCTTCACAAGGAATCCTCAGGTGGGGGTGGAGGGAGCAACAACAACACGGCAGATAAAGAGCAAGACAATATGGGATCTGCCAATGCACTCGGTCTCTCCGAGAATGAACTCAAGATTATGGCTAACGCCGTATATGGTGAAGCCCGGGGTGAACCGTTTGAAGGTCAAGTCGCAGTAGCGGCAGTTATTCTGAATCGCGTAAAATCCCCAAGCTTTCCGAGTACACCCTCAGGGGTAATTTTTCAACCCGGTGCATTTACAGCTGTAGCGGACGGACAGATCTATCTAGAACCAAACGCACAAGCCAAGAAGGCAGTTGAGCAGGCCCTGAATGGCTGGGACCCATCCGGTGGTTGTCTCTATTATTTTAATCCCAAGACAGCAACATCCAAATGGATCTGGACCCGTCCACAGGTGAAAACAATCGGGCAGCATATTTTTTGTATGTGATGATGTTGGAAGCAACCAGAAGGCGTGACTTCGGTTGCTTCTTGCCTTTTGAATGGGTTAAAATGGTTGTTACATTTAGCGTAATACGATTGCATGACAAATGACGCCGTAAAGGGGTTTTGACATTTGAATACATCAGGATTCGAACGAGGCAGCAAGAGAGAGTTTCGTATACATGTGCTTCCGACTAAACGTTTCAAAACGTTTGCTATATCGCTATATGCAGGCGTTCCCTTACGAGAAGATACAGTAACCAAAGTAGCGCTGACACCTTTTGTACTACGACGCGGGACGGAGTCCTATCCGGAAACAACGCAATTTCGTGAACAGCTGGAGCATCTGTATGGAGCAGGTTTTGGTTTTGACGTCTATAAACGCGGGGATTATCAGATAGTACAGTTTCGGATGGATACCATTAATGACTCCTTTGTTGGAGGCGATGAGCAGCTGCTGGATCGGTCATTTGCCTTCCTGGGAGAGGTTCTTACCCGACCTGCACAGGAGAATGGACATTTCAGGACGTCGTATGTACAAGCAGAGCGAGAGACGGTGCGGAAAAAGCTGGAGTCCATCGTAAATGATAAAATGCGGTACGCCGCTGAACGCAGTATCGAGGAAATGTGCAAGAACGAGCCGTACCGTCTTCACCCCCTGGGTGAGCGAAAGGATCTGCCCGGGATTGAGCCTGACACACTGACTGCGTCTTACCAGGAGTGGCTGCAACAGGCGAGTATGGATCTTTATGTGGTAGGGGATACGACACTGAAAGAGGTTGAGAACCTTGTTCAGCGTCATTTCAATGTAGATCGAACCTCCTCCTCCGATTACCAGGCACAGGCGGCAGTTCGAGGAGATAAGGAAGTAGAGACCGTTGTTGAGCGACTGAATGTGAGTCAGGGAAAACTCAATATGGGACTCCGTACATCGATTACTTATGGAGATCCTCAGTATGCAGCGGCACTCATGTACAACGGGATTCTCGGTGGGTATCCTCATTCCAAACTGTTTGTTAATGTTCGTGAAAAAGAAAGCCTGGCGTATTACGCTTCTTCGCGATATGACGGACATAAGGGCATTGCCACGATTCAATCCGGAATTGAAATCCCTAATTATGAGAAGGCTGTCACCATCATCAAGCAGCAGCTGGAGGAAATGAAAAGCGGTACAATCAGTGATCTGGAAATGTCCCAGACCAAAGCAATGATCCGTAACCTGCTTAAGGAGATGCAGGATTCTGCTTTTGAGATGATCGCTTATGATTTCAATCGACAGTTGTCTGGCAAAGAGAGAACGGCTGAAGAACTGCTAGCTCAGGTAGAACATATTAGCAAGGAAGATGTTCGTGAGGCGGCAGAACAGTTCCGTCTGGATACGATTTATTTCTTGCGGGACGAGAAGGAGGAATAGTCGGTGGAGAGCATTCGGTATGAACATTTGCAGGAGACACTATATTACGAAGTAATGGATAACGGACTGCATGTCTATATTTTGCCTAAACCGGGATTCCAGAAAACGTATGCTACGTTTGCAACCAAGTATGGATCGGTGGATAATCATTTTCAGGTTGAGGGACAGGAAGCAGTCAAGGTTCCGGATGGAATTGCCCATTTTCTGGAGCACAAAATGTTTGAAGAACCCACAGGCGATATTTTTGCAACATTTGCGTCTCACGGTGCCTCAGCTAACGCATTTACGAGCTTCGATCAGACGGTTTATTTGTTTTCAGCGACCGAAGATGTGAATGAAAATATACAAACATTAGTTGACTTTGTGCAAAATCCTTACTTCACGGATCAAAATGTGGAAAAGGAAAAAGGCATTATTGGGCAGGAAATTGACATGTATGCTGACAATCCGGATTGGCGTGTTTATTTTGGATTGATCGAAGCCATGTATCAGAAACATCCGGTGCATATCGATATTGCCGGAACGGTGGAATCCATCCGTACGATTACGAAAGAGTTGTTGTATGAGTGCTATAACACCTTCTATCACCCGAGTAATATGCTCTTGTTTGTGGTAGGTGGTGTAGATCCACAGGAAGTCATTGATATGGTTCGTTTGAACCAGGAAAAGAAGGATTATAAGCCACAGGGGAGTATCGAGCGTTTCTTCGAACCGGAGCCAGAGCAAGTAGGGGAAGCTAGGCGGGAATCGAAACTGGCTGTTTCACTGCCCAAATGTCTGTTTGGATTCAAAGAGACGGACGTTGGGCTCACCGGAGAAAAATTGTTACGGCGGGATATGACAACGCAGCTGATGATGGATCTTTTATTTGGATCAAGTACACGATTATTCCAGAAGCTCTACGATGAAGATCTAATCTCGGACAGTTTTGGACATGAGTATAACAGTTCGCCGCAATACGCGTTTTCAGCCATTGGTGGGGATACGAAAGACCCGGATCAACTGCTGGCGCGTATACGTGAAGAAGTGGATGCCATTGTAGAAAAGGGGTTCGAATCCACGGATTTTGAACGTGCACGCAAAAAGAAAATAGGCGGATATTTGCGTATGCTCAATTCTCCGGAGAACATTGCGCATGAATTTACACGTCAGCAATTCCGTGGCGGTGATTTCTTCAATATGCTTCCGCTCTATGAATCGATTACACTGGAAGATGTCAATCTCAGACTGAGAGAGCATATTCGCTGGGATCAACTGGCTGTATCGCTAGTCGTGAGTCCTTGATATGGAGAGGGGAACAGGACAATTGAAGGCAATTGGGGAAATGACTGTACTGGTGACTGGAGCAAGCGGTGGCATCGGAGCCGCTATCGCAGAACGTTTCGCCAGAGTGGGAATGAATGTTGTTATACACTATATGAAATCGCATGAGGCAGCGAATGAAGCTGCCAGACGGTGCATGGAACAGGGCAGTGGGAGAATCATGACGGTGTCTGCGGATCTTCGCAGCCGGGAACAGATTGAACGTATGCGTGAGAAGCTGGAGTCACACAATCTCATGCCAGATATCCTCGTGAACAATGCAGGAATCTCGCACTATGGGATGTTGTCTGATGTTACAGAGGAGATCTGGGATGAAGTGATGGCCATTAATCTCAAAGGCACGTTTATGTGTACACAGGAAATGATGCCTCACATGATCTCCCAAAGGTATGGTCGAATCATTAATGTATCGTCGATCTGGGGGCTGTCTGGTGCCTCTTGCGAGGTGCTGTACTCCACAACCAAGGGCGGGGTGAATGCATTCACCAAGGCACTTGCAAAAGAACTCGCACCTTCCGGAGTAACCGTAAATGCTGTGGCTCCTGGCGCCGTTCAGACATCCATGTTGAACCATCTGGATCAGAGTGAATTGAAAATGCTGGAAGAGGAAATTCCGGCAGGAAGACTTGCTCAACCTGATGAAATCTCATCACTGGTTTATTTTCTGGCCCTCCCTGAATCGGGGTATATCAATGGGCAGATTATTAGTCCAAATGGCGGTTGGTTAACGTAAGCAGCAAGTAAACTTGAGCGGCTATGAACGAAACAAGTGAAGGTTGGCCAAGAAGCATCCGTCTTCCGGATTATTTTCAAAATGCTCGTATATAAAATGCTTCGAAAGCACATATTACAACTGTTGATTTTAAATCTCATGCGTCATCTAAGGAGGATTTATCATGTCAACAGAAAAAACAGTGCTCTCCAGCTTTGACACATGGAAGAAGTTCCTGGGTGACCGCGTACTGCAAGCAGAGAAGATGGGGATGAGTGAAGAAACCATCAACAAACTTGCGTATGAAATCGGCGACTTCCTTGATGAGAAAGTCGATCCGGCGAACCATTCCAACCGGGCATTGAAAGAGTTATGGGATGTCGGCGATGCAGATGAGCGTCGTACGATCGCGTGCCTGATGGTCAAATTGGCCAAACAAAACGCATAAGATTACAGATGAAGAGCTCCCGCAAGGGGGCTTTTCTCTAATGATTACAAACGGATTACAGAGCTGTTCTTGTAATTCATTTTCATTTTATATATCATTAACGTGACCCATTTTTAGAAGATGTCTCAGTTTGCTGTCCAGTGGACACGTTCTGTTGCTGTCGAATAATGTGGAATAATGCATTACGGGGTGTTGAAATGGAATCTAAACAATGGTACATGGAATATAAAATACATAAGAACAGACCCGGTTTGTTAGGCGATATTGCCTCTATGCTGGGGATGCTTGAAGTGAATATATTGACCATTAACGGTGTGGAAGGCAAAACGAGAGGTATGCTGCTTGAATCGGATGATGATGAGAAAATCCGTTTGCTTGGTGAAATGCTTGGCAAAGTCAACAGCATCACCGTATCGGCCTTGCGTCAACCTAAATTGGTGGATATTTTGGCTGTGCGTCATGGCAGATATATTGACCGTGACTCGGATGATCGCAAGACATTTCGTTTCACACGAGATGAACTTGGGTTACTTGTGGACTTTTTGGGTGAAGTATTTAAGAGGGAAGGCAATCAGGTCATCGGTTTGCGCGGAATGCCTCGTGTTGGTAAAACGGAGTCCATTATTGCGGGCAGCGTATGTGCGATGAAGCGATGGACTTTTGTTTCCTCGACACTTCTTCGTCAGACGATAAGAAGTCAAATGTCCGAAGACGAATTGAACCCGAACAATGTTTTCATCATTGATGGAATTGTAAGTACGATTCGTTCCAGTGAGCGGCATTACAATTTGTTGCAGGATATTATGTCGATGCCAAGTACAAAGGTTATCGAACATCCGGATATTTTTGTGCAGGAATCCGAATATGATTTTAATGATTTTGATATTATTATTGAATTGCGCAATATTCCAAATGAAGAAATTATTTATGATACGTTTACGGCAAGCTATACCGACGAACTGTAAGGCTCCGTACGGAATCATGGAATAGATTAGCAACAACTCATGAGATAAACATAAGGAGGAGATGGCATGTCTGAACTGGGTCAGCAGTTAAGAGAGGCCCGGCTGCAAAAAGGGATGAGTCTTGACGATGTACAGGAAATGACAAAAATTCGCAAAAGGTATCTGGAGGCCATAGAAGCAGGAGACTATAAAGTGCTGCCGGGTAGCTTCTATGTGCGTGCTTTCATTAAAACCTATGCGGAGACCGTTGGACTGAACCCTGATGAGCTGCTGGAGGGACACAAAAAAGACGTACCGGCAGAAGAGGCGGAAGCAACGATGGAACCGGTAATACAGAAGCGTTCCAGCCGTCCGGTTGAGCGTAGTAATCGATGGATGTCTGTCGCACTGATGTGGACATTCCCTGTTTTGATCGTAGTACTGTTGTATGTATACGTGGTGTATAACAATGGTGATGAAACGGATAATCAAGGACTTGATTCTGTCAAAATTACAGACAGTCAACAACGGCCTGAAGATAAACCGGATCAGCCTGCCGACAACGGACAGGCATCTAATCCGCCTGCAACAGACTCAGGCACTGATGGTAAGGGTGAAGGCGACGCTGGCGGTAACGGTGGCGGAACAGACACGGAAGGACAGACGGATGGTCAAACTGATGGCCAAACAGACGGTCAGACGGGAGAAAATCAGGAAGAACCGACAGATAATTCATCGTCTGCTGTAACGGTTGCAGAAGATGGGAAGTCAGGCAATATTACAAACTTCAAAGTTAACGGAAGTGCAGGCAAACCTGTAACGGTTACGATCAAAGCCACAGGTCATAGCTGGCTGGAAGTATACAAGGGCGAGAACTCCAGCGGAGAGAAGTTGGAGTATGGTAACACGGCCGAAGGCGACAGCTATACCTTTGAGCTGGATAGTGCAGGCATGTACATTAAGTCCGGTTACGCTGCAGCGACCACGATTGAGGTTGGCGGGCAAGTTGTAACGGATGGCAAGGCAACCAATCGGATCCGTTTGAAGCTTGGTGAAGACACTGGCAATACTGCTACTTCCACAGGTGCTGAAAATGGTTCAACGGACAGTACAGAGGGTACCACTGGTAGCGAATAACCCGGTCAACTGCAGGAGACAATAACTGTGTCTTAACTTGCAGTTAACTTTTGGTGAAGTGAGGTGGATGGCTGTGACAGTCAGCTGGATCGTAACGGGTTTAGGGATCATTGTCAGCCTCCTGGGTTATTATCTGACTCCAAGTGCTTGGGGTTACGGAATATTGGGGTTTGGACTTGCACATGTGCTTTTGGGTGTGCTCGATATGTTCAGACAGCCCAACCGCAGCCGCTATTAGTTGGAAGCTGGACCAGCAAGCATTTTTGGCAGCCACTTCAGGTGGAAGCCAAAAATGCTTTTTTCTTGGTATAGAACAGCTTGAAATTAGACTTTTGCTTGAGGTATCCTCTATAATGTTACAGAACATATGATTAACTGAAAGGGTGACTGTTTTGAGTTCAGAAAATTCATTTGATATCGTGTCCAAAATGGACTTGCAGGAACTGACAAATGCCGTTACACAAACCGAGAAGGAAATTGGCACTCGTTATGACTTCAAGGGCAGCAAGAGCAGCCTGAAACTGGATAAGGATGCGTTAACAATCGTATCTGATGATGAGACCAAACTTAAGGCTGTCATTGACGTACTTCAATCCAAAATGGCGAAGCGTGGTCTACCATTGAAAAACATTGATTACGCAAAGGTAGAGCCAGCATCTTCTGGTACTGTCCGCCAGCGCTTGAATTTCAAACAGGGGATTGATCAGGACATCGCCAAAAAAATCAATATTCTGATTCGGGATTCCAAGTTGAAAGTGAAGAGTCAGATTCAGGGAGACCAGCTACGGGTAACGGGTAAGAGTAAAAATGATTTGCAAGCAGTCATGCAGCTGTTAAATGGTGCCAACCTGCCTCTGGATTTGCAATATACAAATTTCAAGTAATAAGACCTTCTTGTAGCAGAAGTGTTTTTTGACATGGTATTAGGCGTATATTATACTAAGTGTGCATTGCTGGCAGTCATGCATCAAGTCCAGTCCTCATCGTTTGCTGACTTTGTGAAAAGCAGTACATCTTCTGGAAGTCACCGGAACGTTTAAAGCGGTTTTGCTTTTGAGCGGTTGACTTTATTTTTTGCGTTTCTACATAATGGGATCATGTTAATATGGATTGACATTGAAACTGTACATTTCATGTTCCGGATGATGATAACGGGATTATGATGATTGTTTGGAGTAATGGAGGATATGAGGGAGGGCGTCTTGTGAATTTACCCAACCGGATTACGCTTGCACGAATTTGCTTAATCCCTTTTTTGATGGTGTTCCTGCTCGTGGATTTTCCATTTTATCCAGAGCCGTTGCAGCTTGGAAGCTTTTCGCTTCCGTATAATCAACTGATTGCTGCTGTTATTTTTATCATCGCCGCAAGCACAGATGGAATCGACGGATACCTTGCGCGGAAAAATAACATGGTTACCAATCTGGGAAAACTGCTTGATCCGCTCGCAGACAAGCTGTTGGTTACTGCAGTTTTGATCTCGCTCGTGGAGATGGGCAAGCTGGATTCCTGGATTGCAGTGGTTATTATTAGTCGTGAATTTGCAGTTACCGGCTTGCGCCAAATCGCATTGCTGGATGGTTCGGTTGTTGCTGCGAGTGCCTGGGGCAAGCTGAAGACGGTAGTGCAGATTGTGGCAATTGTGTTGTTGCTGTTGAACAATTTCCCGTTCTCATACACGGGTATTCACGTCGATATTATCGCAGTATGGGCAGCAGCGCTTATTACTATCTGGTCGGGTATCGATTACTTTATCAAAAACAAAAACCTGCTTCATTTAACAAAAGCTTAATAGTTGGTTCTAAAAATGGGTAATCATGAAGGAAGCATTGGGTCAGGGGCAATAGGAAATTATCCTATTGCCCTTTGATCACTCACCACATGTACAGGAGGATGCTCAATGAAGGCAGAAATCATTGCAGTTGGCACAGAGCTACTGCTTGGACAAATCGTCAATACCAATGCCAGATACCTATCCCGTGAATTGGCTGCGATGGGGATCGATGTATATTTCCAAACGGTGGTTGGGGATAACCTGAACCGACTTAGTGAAGCTATTCGCATTGCGCAGGGCCGTGCTGACGTTATTTTATTTTCCGGTGGCATCGGACCCACTCAAGATGATCTGACCAAGGATGCGCTCGCAGCTGTTCTTAACCGAAAACTGCATACGGATCGAATGGCGATGGATAAAATTGAGAGCTTTTTCAGAGATCGTAATGTGGACATGACAGAGAATAACCGACGTCAGGCCATTGTTATTGAGGGTGGGACACCTCTGGCCAATGAAACGGGTCTTGCGGCAGGAAATGCGATTTCTGATAATGATAAACATTATGTTGTGATGCCTGGACCACCTAAAGAGCTAATTCCAATGTTTGAACAGGAAGTCAAGCCTTGGCTGTTCCAACATGTGCTTACAGAAGAAATGCCGATCTATTCCCGAATGCTCAAATTCGCAGGTATCGGTGAATCTGCTCTGGAGGATCGACTGCTGGATCTGATTGACGCGCAGACAGACCCTACAATTGCCCCTTACGCGAGCGAAGGCGAAGTTACGGTACGTGTCTCCACTAAGGCTGCGAGTGAAGGAGAGGCGAAGCTGAAGCTGGATGCGATGGAGGTTCAGATTCGGGAGCGTTTGACAGAACATCTCTACGCGAACGAGGATGTGCCTATAGAGTACACAATTGTAACCATGATGTCTGACATGGGGCTGACGCTTAGCGCAGCTGAGAGCTGTACAGGAGGTCTTGTCATGCAAAGTCTGACTTCTGTACCGGGAAGTGCCTCAATGCTTAAAGGTGGAATTGTTTGTTACTCCAATGAGATTAAGGAAAAGCTGCTGAATGTGCCTCATGATTATCTGGAAGGTGAAGATGCACCTGGGGCGGTAAGTCCTGAGGTTGCAAAAGTGCTTGCTGAGCAGATCCGCATGATTGGCGATGCTGATTTTGGCTTGGCTGTTACCGGTGTAGCTGGACCGGGATATTCGGAACGCAAGCCACCCGGACTTGTCTTCATCGCTCTGGCTGAACGTGGAAAAGAGACGGAAATTCATGAGCTGCGTATTAATGGTAATCGCGAGACTGTCCGCATTCGCTCAGCCAAAGCGATTCTCTATCGCCTATGGCAAAAACTTGTGGCGATGGATTGATCAGTTAATAGCTTCGATTGCATTTGAAGCTCTAAAGAAGTATAATTAAGGAAGACGGAAGAACCGTAGAATTAGGCTTTACAGCCTTGTTTACGGTTCTTTTTTCTGTTTAATGGAAAGTTTCTTTGAGGAAGAGGCGCCTCGGCCTTTACAAAAAAAACGAATGTATGTTCGAAAAAAAGCTTGGCAAACGTGTTAAAACAAGGTATCATTATCTTATAAACAGTAAAGGGTGTGAGCTTATTGTCAGACCGTCGTGCCGCGCTTGATATGGCGCTCCGTCAAATAGAGAAGCAATTTGGTAAAGGATCCATCATGAAACTGGGTGAGTCCACTCATATGAATGTGGAAATTATTCCCAGTGGTTCCTTGGCTTTGGATATTGCATTAGGAACAGGCGGCTTGCCTAAAGGCCGTATTGTTGAAATATATGGACCTGAATCTTCAGGTAAAACAACTGTCGCATTGCATGCGATTGCTGAAGTACAACGTGTTGGTGGACAAGCAGCCTTTATCGATGCCGAGCATGCTCTTGATCCTCAATATGCAAGCAAATTGGGCGTTAACATTGACGAATTGCTTCTATCTCAGCCAGATACGGGTGAGCAAGGGCTGGAAATTGCAGAAGCTCTTGTACGCAGTGGTGCAGTAGATATCGTCGTTATTGACTCTGTAGCTGCATTGGTTCCAAAAGCAGAGATTGAAGGCGAAATGGGTGATTCACACGTTGGTTTGCAAGCGCGTTTGATGTCTCAGGCGTTGCGTAAACTGTCTGGTGCAATCAGCAAATCCAAAACAATCGCAATCTTTATCAACCAACTTCGTGAGAAAGTTGGCGTTATGTTTGGTAACCCGGAAACAACACCTGGTGGTCGTGCTCTGAAGTTTTATTCTACGGTACGTCTGGATGTACGTCGTATTGAGAGTATCAAATCAGGCAATGACATGATTGGTAACCGTACTCGTATTAAAGTTGTGAAAAACAAAGTGGCACCTCCGTTTAAACAAGCGGAAGTGGATATCATGTATGGCGAGGGTATTTCGAGAGAAGGCAGTATCATTGATATTGGTACTGAGCTGGATATCGTTAATAAAAGTGGTGCTTGGTACTCTTACGAAGGTGAGCGTTTAGGACAAGGCCGTGAGAACGCGAAGCAGTTCATGAAAGAGCATAAAGATATTGCTGAAATCATTGAACAAAAAATTCGGGTAGCTAGTAACTTGACTACCGCAGTTCCTGCGCCAACGAGTGAAGAGCAACAAAAAGAAGCAGAAGAAGAACAAGAATTGTTTGAAATCAACGAGTAATCTCTCTCAAAGCCTCCCTTGCTGGAGGCCCTGAGGGTGTTTCCCACTGGGCTCCATAAACTTATCTGATTGAGCTTGGATCAATCTGGATAAGTGGATTGTAGTGGGATTGCTCTTGCTGTCCAACAGCCCCTGTCCCAATGGACAGGGGCTGTTGGCACGCTACTGTGGAGATAAAGGCCGGGCTGAGTTCCCGGCCTTTTGTATTAGCATTCTTTATGTGAAGATGTGCTTGACGTAGTCAGAATGAACATGATGTGAAAGGGGAGACCTGAATGGATCAACATGACGAGGATTTATATGAAGAAGCAGAACAGGATGGCCTATCCCAATTTCCGGACAACGAAGAACTTATAATTACGCGTGTAGAACGGACAAAGCACAGGCAAGCTCGTTATCGAATCACTTTTGGCATCCACTCCATAACGGTTCTTGAAGATGTAATGATTAAATACAGGATGACTCAAGGCAATTCGTTTATGAAGAAGGATCTGGAAGAAATCATTGTAGCTGACGAAAGGCAGCGGACGTATACACAATCTCTACGTTTTTTGGAGCATAAGCCGCGTACACGACATGAGTTAAGTCAGAAACTTCGTCAAAAAGAGTTTGCTGCCCCTTTAATTGAAGAGACGCTGGATCGACTTGAGCGCGAGAATTTGGTGGATGATGACCTATTTGCGAAGGAATGGACAAGACAGCGTATGGAGGGCAAGCGGAAGGGAAAACTGTGGATAAGGCAAGAGCTCCGTCAAAAGGGTATTGCCAATGATCTTATTGTTGAAGCGCTGGAAGGTGTCAGTGCGGATGCGGAATTTGAGACTGCATTGAGTGCCGGACGAAAAAAATGGAATCAGGTCAAAGGGGACGTCAAAGAGAAGAAAAATAAAACGCTTCCCTTCTTAATGAGACGTGGTTTTTCAATGGATATGGTGCGCCGGGTCGTGAATTGTTTAATTGAAGAAGATGAGGCTGAAGACGCCGAAGATGACGAAGCGTTGTTATGGGATTAGCAGACTAGAGTCTCTATACTGCATTCTCTTGACAATTTCTTTCGTCAAATACTAAAATGGAAATGAGTCTGTAAGAAATGGACAACCCTTTTTCCTTCCAAAAAAGCGGTTTCGGTTTCTTAAGATTTATACCATTCTTAATTATGGGTTCGCTGGAAACAGTGAATAGTACGTGGAAACATGTACATGTGAAATGAAAATCGGCGGGGGATCGCCGTGAGTATTCGTTATTCCCAAAAATATGTAAGGTTTGAAAACTGCAAATTGACCCAAGGAATGCCTTGGAGGAACCAACGAGGAGGTGAACAGTATGGAAATTGCAATCACGATCGCTCTCGTTGCAGCCGCGCTATTCATTGGGTTCGGAGTAGGATATTTTATTCGCAAATCTCTTGCAGAGGCTAAAATCTCTAGTGCGGAACAAGCTGCCGTACAAATCGTGGAGAACGCGAAGAAAGAGGCAGAAGCACTGAAGAAAGAAACAGTGTTGGAAGCGAAGGATGAAATCCATCGCATTCGCGCTGAAGCTGAAAAAGACACTCGTGAACGTCGGAATGAAATTCAACGACAAGAAAGACGATTGTTGCAAAAAGAAGAGTCGCTGGATAAAAAATTGGAATCACTCGAACGTAAAGAAGAGCAAGTGGCTAACAAAGAGAAACGAATTGATGAGACTCAGCAGCAGATCGAAATGATCTACAAAAACCAGGTGACAGAGTTGGAACGTATATCCAACCTCACTATGGAAGACGCACGCAGTATCATACTGTCCAACGTAGAACAGGAAGTTCGTCATGAGACGGCTCAAATGATCAAGGACATTGAACAACAAGCGAAGGAAGAAGCGGACAAAAAGTCCCGCGAGATTATTACACTCGCCATCCAACGTTGTGCGGCTGACCACGTAGCGGAAACAACGGTATCTGTTGTTACCCTGCCGAATGAAGAAATGAAAGGCCGGATTATCGGTCGTGAAGGACGTAACATCCGTGCGCTTGAAACCCTTACAGGGATTGACCTCATTATCGATGATACGCCAGAAGCTGTTATTCTGTCGGGCTTTGACCCGATTCGCCGTGAGATTGCCCGTACTGCCCTGGAGAAACTGGTGGCTGACGGACGTATTCACCCGGCACGGATTGAAGAGATGGTTGAGAAATCCCGCAAAGAAGTGGATGAGCGCATCCGTGAATACGGTGAGCAAGCTACCTTTGAAGTGGGCGTGCATGGTCTGCATCCGGATCTGATCAAAATTTTGGGCCGGTTGAAGTTCCGTACAAGTTATGGTCAGAACGTCTTGAAACATTCGATGGAAGTCGCTTATCTGGCTGGATTGATGGCTGGCGAACTCGGAGAAGACGTAACTCTGGCAAGACGTGCAGGTCTATTGCATGACATCGGTAAAGCGCTGGATCACGAAGTGGAAGGATCACACGTCGAAATTGGCGTGGAACTGGCGAAGAAATACAAAGAACATCCGGTTGTAATCAACAGTATCGCGTCCCATCACGGAGATTGCGAAGCGACTTCGGTCATTGCCATGTTGGTTGGTGCAGCAGATGCACTCTCCGCAGCAAGACCAGGCGCACGCCGCGAAACGCTGGAAACGTATATCAAACGACTGGAGAAGCTGGAAGAGATTTCGGAATCCTTCGAAGGTGTCGAGAAATCGTACGCCATTCAGGCCGGACGCGAAGTTCGTGTTATGGTACAGCCTGAGAAGATCGATGATGCTGAAGCCTTCCGTCTCGCCCGTGACATCACGAAGATGATTGAGAATGAACTCGACTATCCGGGTCACATCAAAGTCACCGTCATTCGGGAAACCCGTGCGGTTGAATACGCAAAATAGAGCAATACGGAAAAGTGGCCGCAGTAATGGGCCACTTTTCCTTTTGATAGCCCCTTAAAGTGTGCGGCCAAAAAAGAGGCTAGGCTTATTCGGCTGAATTCCATATTCGTCAAAGGCTTTTTGTATAAATACACATCTTGGAACAAGAGATAGAGTCCTGCAAAGGTTCAACATTCGAAAAAGAGAACTTTGCAGGAATTGAGGAGGCAGTAATCAGTGAAAGTTTTGTTTATTGGTGACATTGTAGGCAACGTGGGACGTAAGGCATTAAAGGAAAATTTACCGTACCTGAAATCGAAGTATAAGCCACATGTGGTGATTGTGAATGGTGAAAATGCGGCAGCAGGTCGCGGCATTACCGGGGCAATTGCAAATGAGTTTTTCAACTGGGGTGTACATGGTATTACACTTGGTAATCATACTTGGGACAATAAGGATATTTTTGATTTTATAGATGATGAGCCTCGCATGATTCGTCCAGCGAACTTTCCACCAGGCACACCAGGACGAGGATACACGGTTGTCAAAGGCGAAGGGAAAGAGCTGGCCATTGTCAATCTGCAAGGAAGAACGTTCCTGCCTGCTCTGGATTGCCCGTTCCGTGTAGCTGATGAGATTGTTGATGAGCTGCGTCAGGACTATAAATGTATTCTGGTTGATATGCATGCTGAAGCGACGTCAGAGAAAATTGCCATGGGCTGGCATCTGGATGGACGTGCGTCTCTCGTTGTAGGTACACATACACATGTACAGAGTAACGATGATCGGATTTTGCCTGGAGGAACGGCATACTTGACGGATGCGGGCATGGTAGGGCCGCGTGACGGCATATTGGGCATGGAGCGTGAGGCCGTGCTGCGCAAGTTCTACACCCAGCTCCCGGTACGTTTCGTTGTGGATGATGGCAAATGGCATTTCCATGGTGTGTTTGTTGAAATTGATGAAGCTACAGGTGCGGCAACACGCATCGAAAAAATTCGTCTGATGGAGGACGAGTGGCGCATGGAATAGGGGTATTGTCCCATTTTGCAGGGAAACCCGTCTAAAAAGAAGGAATTTTTTTGCCTCCCGCGAATAACATCTAGTAAGTGGAAACAAACTTTCAACATTCCCAGGGAGGTACTTACCATGGATGTATTAAAAGTTTCAGCAAAGTCCAATCCTAATTCTGTAGCCGGCGCTCTTGCAGGGGTTCTTCGTGAACGTGGAAATGCTGAACTGCAGGCAATTGGAGCGGGAGCACTGAACCAAGCCATTAAAGCGGTAGCGATAGCCCGGGGATTTGTAGCACCAAGCGGAGTTGACCTGATTTGTATTCCAGCTTTTACAGACATTGTGATCGACGGCGAGGACCGAACGGCCATTAAGCTGATTGTGGAGCCCAGATAATACATGCAGTATGCATTGAACCTGTTTACGATGGATGTAGACAGGTTTTTTTGCGTTTTCTTTGCAATAAAATATTGAGGAGGGTTTAAGATGTCCATGTCTGATTGGCGTGTAGCCGATTTTCACTGTGATGCACTGAGCAAAATTTTGATGCAGCCTGCTCTTTCTTTTGAAGATGCTCCAGAACTGGATGTGAATTTGCAACGCTTGAAAGAGGGGAAGGTAGGGTTGCAGGCGTTCGCCATCTATTTACCCGAAGTACTTGGCAGAGGCAAGTTTGAACATGTGATGGGGCAGTTGGAGATTTATCGTAGTCGTGTAGAGAGAAGTCAGGGGCGGCCTGGCGGCACACAGACGTTGTTATGGCGTGAACAGGTGGCTCAGGTGGGGCAAACAGAGGGTCCGTGGGGATTAATCACACTGGAGGGTGTGGATGGTCTGGAGGGCAACCTGTTCTATCTGGAGTTATGTTATCAGATGGGCGTTCGAATTATTGGACTAACGTGGAATTATGCCAATTGGGCGGCTGATGGAGTCATGGAGAAGCGTGGGGCGGGTCTGACCGAGAAAGGGAAAGAACTGGTGCGCCAGTGTAATGAAATCGGAATGCTGTTGGATGTGTCGCATCTGACGGAGAAAGGGTTCTGGGAACTGGCTGACTTGAGTAAGCGTCCTTTTATCGCCTCCCACTCCAACAGCTATAGCGTATGTCCCCATGTGCGCAATCTGAAAGATGATCAGATCCAGGCCATCATTGCCCGGGAAGGGCGGATCGGACTGACGTTTGTACCCTGGTTTGTTAAACAGGAGGGGGAAGTGCTTATCGAAGACTTGCTGCCTCATATCGAGCAGATCTGTTCTCAGGGCGGACAGAACCATCTTATGATGGGGTCTGATTTTGACGGAATCTCAACGTATATTCAGAGACTTGAACACTCGGGGCACTATCCAAGACTGACGGAAATCCTGCTCAAACATTATGATGAACATTTAGTGCGCGGCTGGTTGTGGGGGAATGCAATGAGTTATCTGAGGGAACACTTGCCAGAGGGAAATCCAAAAATAAAGGGGCTTACGTGAAATAGTAAAGTGGTGTGTGGGACAGAATGGGTTGAATAAAGCTTGTTTTCCAAATAAAGGAGGGGAATGATGGTGAAATAAGTGTATTTCATGAATTTTCACCAGTTCGTTTTCATTTCACTCCAAAAAGGGGTATAATACCATTGGATTGTTAAGAGCCTGAGTACGGGCCATAGATAAACAAGGAGTGAAATTTACAATGAGTAAAACAGTACCTGTGGGCGTATCTGCCCGTCATATTCATGTATCCCAAGAGCACGTTGAAATTTTGTTTGGCAAAGGTTATGAACTGACTGAATTTAAACCTCTGTCCCAGCCTGGCCAATACGCTGCTAACGAAACGGTAGCGGTCATTGGTTCGAAAGGACAGTTTGATAAAGTGCGTATCCTTGGACCTGTTCGTCCTGAAACGCAACTGGAGATCTCCATGACAGATTCATTTGCGATTGGTGTTAAAGCACCTGTTCGTGAATCCGGAAGCATTGAAGGTACACCAGGAATCACGATTAAAGGTCCTGCTGGCGAAGTAACGATCGATAAAGGTGTCATCGTAGCTGCTCGTCACATTCACTTCCATACTTCGGATGCTGCTAAATGGGGTATCGAGGACAAACAAATGCTGAAAGTTCGCCTCGGCGGAGATCGCGGTCTGGTACTGGAAAATGTACTGGCTCGTGTATCTGATTCTTTCGCACTGGACATGCATATTGATACGGATGAGGCTAACGCTGCTGGCGCTCGTAATGGCGACACTGCTGAAATCATCGATTAATACCATGGAATAGCTTCAGCAGCCTATTAGGGCAGCCTGAATAACGTATAAACCTGAGCACAGCCATTAAGGGGCGGTTAATTCCAGCCCTGTTGGCAAAGCTCAGGTTTTTCTGTTTTCTAAGTGTTCATTAGAGCATGGCATGTCTCGGATTAGCCGAAGGGACGTGCGGTTTGCATGTGGAACTACAGCCCAATTCATGCTATAATTTGCTGTAATGCTCTTTTAATGTTCCCGGCAAGAAATTCACTGTGGAACAGGGATGAATGAACGATTTTTTATTAATTGAGGCTGTAAGGAGTGACCGAAGGAAATGGCTAAAGACTCAAAAAAGGATTACTCCCAATATTTTGATTTCTCCGATGCCAAAGTAATTTCGCAAGATGAATTCAGCAAAAAGATAAGAATCCGGGGTCGTGAGATTAACATCAAATCGGAACCTAATCATCGTCAGGAGAAACAGCGGGGCAAGGAAGACGTTCAGGTGTTATACGAAAATGCCGTTCCCGATGAACTGAAAAACATAGGGAATGGCAAACACTATATTGTATATACGTATGGATGTCAGATGAACGAGCATGACTCAGAGACCATCAAAGGACTTCTTGAATCAATGGGATATCAGGCTACAGAGGATCGCAAAGAAGCTGATATTATCCTGCTCAATACATGTGCCATACGAGAAAATGCGGAAGATAAAGTATTTGGTGAGCTTGGTCACCTGAAAACGCTAAAACTTGAACGTCCGGGATTGTTACTTGGCGTATGCGGGTGTATGTCCCAAGAGGAAGGCGTCGTCAACCGAATCATGCAGAAGCATGGCTTTGTGGATATGATCTTTGGTACACATAATGTGCATCGACTGCCACATCTAATCCAGGAAGCGCTGTTCAGCAAAGAAATGGTTGTTGAGGTGTGGTCCAAGGAAGGCGACATTATCGAGAACCTGCCGAAAAAACGTGAGGGTATGCGCGGCTGGGTGAACATTATGTATGGTTGCGACAAGTTCTGTACATATTGCATCGTCCCGTTTACGAGGGGCAAAGAACGCAGCCGCCGTCCTGAAGATGTCATTGCCGAAGTTAGGGATTTGGCACGACAAGGCTTTAAGGAGATCACTCTGCTTGGTCAAAATGTGAATGCGTACGGCAAGGACTTCACCGACCTGAAGTACAGCTTTGGGGACTTGATGGATGCCATTCGTCAAATTGATATTCCGCGAGTGCGGTTTACAACCAGTCACCCACGTGACTTCGATGACCACTTAATTGAAGTGCTGGCCAAGGGCGGAAATCTCGTAGAGCACATTCATCTACCAGTGCAATCTGGCAGTTCGGAAGTACTTAAACGTATGAGCCGCAAGTATAGCCGGGAACACTATCTGAAACTGGCTGACAAAATTAAGAAGGCCATCCCGAATGTTGTGTTGACAACGGATATTATTGTTGGTTTTCCGGGGGAAACGGAAGAACAGTTTGAAGATACACTTTCCCTTGTCCGTGAAGTAGGGTATGATTTTGCCTATACCTTTATTTATTCCCCACGGGAAGGTACACCGGCTGCGGTGATTGAAGACAACGTACCGATGGAAGTGAAGAAGGAACGTTTGAAGCGCTTGAACGAAACGATCAACGTATATAGCCATCGAAGCAATGAAGAACAACGTGGCAAAATCGTTGAAGTGCTCGTTGAAGGTGAGAGCAAGCGGAATTCCGAAGTTCTGGCAGGACGTACGCGCAGCAACAAGCTGGTGCATTTTGAAGGACCCAAAGAGTTGATCGGTACTTTCGTACAAGTGGAAATCACCGATCCGATGACTTTTTATATTCGGGGCAACCTGCTCTCTGAGCCGGTAGCTGCCAATCAGTAATACACACACCAATAAGATGAATATTTTTTTGCACTTAGCGGGGTTGCGGCCAAGCGTAGCGAAGGTGACGGAATCGATTCTGCAGAAGCAAAGCGTTCGCCTTTGTCACCGAATTTTAAACCTTTGAACAATGTAATCAAGAAAATTCGGAGACAACAGCGATCAAAAGAACGATCCGACACCGCAGCGGTCACTCAGCAGTCAACTGAGCTTAGTGCAACATCCAGTATTCATCTTATATCATCTCATAGAATGGAGCGATTTCAGTGGCGCAGGAAGAAGTGCAGTACAACCATTACGGAATGCCTACCTACGATACGCGCAATCTGGTCATACGCGACGACATTATGGGAAAAGCCAAAGAATTGGCTGATATGCTCGGAACGAGTGAGGAAGTTAGACAGTTCCAACAGGCTGAAACCAAAATTCGTGATCATGAGCGCATCCAGCAGTTGATCGCAACGATCAAGAAGAAACAAAAAGAAATCGTTGCTTTTGAGAGCTTCAAAAATGTGGAGATGGTCAGCAAAATTGAACAGGAAATTGAAGATCTGCAAAGCGAACTGGACAGTATTCCATTGGTTACGGAATTCCAGCAGAGCCAGAGCGACATCAACTACTTGCTTCAACTCGTGATCTCTGTAATCCGGGATACGGTCTCCGAGAAAGTAAACGTGGAGGCTGGAACGGATTCACCTCCGACCAGTTGCGGTTAAATGACGGAAGGGTGCGGACGCTGTCCGCGCCCTTTTTGACGATTATAAAATTATAAGTTTTCAGCGGAGCTGAAGGATTCGATAATCGCAAGAAAAGCAACTGCTAAACCAGGAATGTGGCATCATCGATAAGGCTTCGATCAGAAGCTTTTCTTATATTGCATAACTCTTAACGTGAAGTGGCTGTCGCCAAGTACTCGGAATATCATTCCAAGCAAAGCTCCACGTTGTGGGGTTATTTTGTGTGGCGCGCTGATTTTCAAATGTTAAAGGCACATGACATCAAGAGAGCATGATACGCACAGTGAAAAAGGAGAAATGAATAATGAGCATTTTGGACAAAATGGTAGAAGACGGAGCCGAACGATTCTGGGGATTTCTCGGATGTCGATATATTAAAGGAGATGGCAAAGAAGTACAGATCGCGTTGACAGCAGGCGAACATCATACCAACTCCATGGGGATTATTCATGGGGGTGTATTAACTTCACTGATGGATCAGGCGATGGGGATGGTTGCAACAGCAGCAATGGAAGTAGATGGCTGTGTGACAACCAATCTGAATGTACATTTTCTCGCACCCATGAAACAAGGGGAATTAACGGTGACGGCTACAGTGTTACATCAAGCTGGACGCAGTGTTACGACTCAATCAGAGGTTCGTGATGCATCTGGCACGTTGGGATGCATGGCTACGGCTACCTTCCGTATAGCACGTCCGAGAACGTAAAGTATGAATCCCGCTGTTGACAAAAAATATTATTATGTCATAATGAAATTATCAAAATGAAAATAGTCGGTGGTGCCCATGAACGAAAACTACGAACACTTCAATTCAGAGAGCGACGAACAAGCAGCACGTGCTTATAGTTCCAAGAAATATCGTACCCCCGATGGAGTTCCTGCGGATATCGTTATGTTCACCTTGACCAAGCGGGAGCGCAAGACGGTGACCAAGACACTTCCCATTCGGGAATTGAAAGTGATGCTGATTAAACGCAAAGGCTGGCCTTTTGCAGGTAGATGGGCATTACCCGGTGGTTTTTGTCAGGAGAATGAATCCATTTACGGTGCAGCCAAGCGTGAGCTGATGGAAGAGACAGGTGTAGACGGTGGACATCTGGAGTACTTGAATGTATACAGTCAGCCGGGTCGTGACCCGAGGGGCTGGATTATATCTCACGCATTTTTCGCGCTAGTAGAGGAATGGATGCTGGATCAACGTCAAGCAGCAGATGATGCTGAGGACGTTGGATTGTTCACGATTCAGGAGGCGCTGCAAGAACTGGAACTTGCCTTTGATCACAGAACAATCATTGAAGATGCATATCGACGCATTCAACAGCAGATGCTGGAGACGACGATTGCTCGTCAGTTCCTGCCACGTGATTTTACATTAAGTGAATTATATCAGGTTATTCAAAGTGTAGTACCGGATTTTGAAGAACCAAACTTCATTCGCAAGATTACGTCTACCCGCAGTCGCAAAGGCATTGTGGAAGAAGTACGGGATGAAGAGGGGAACTTGGTGAGTTCCAACCAGTACTCGCAGCGTCCGGCGCAGCTATATCGTTTTACAGAACTCGTGCCACGCCTTTCCATCTACACGTAAAAAGGTGCAGATGTGTCCATTGGGTTGAATCAGGATCAACTATTTCTGAGCTAAGGGAGTGTTGACGATGAAAGCACTGATTGTGATTGATTTTACGAATGATTTTGTGACAGGTTCTTTACCTGTAGGTCAGCCGGCGGTAGAGATCGAAGAGACGATTGCAGCTGTAACCGAGGCTTATTGTAATAACAAACATGAGGTAATCATGGCCGTGGACCTGCACGAAGAAAATGATCCGTATCACCCGGAGACGGTACTTTTCCCACCTCACAACATCAGAGATACAGCGGGGAGACAGTTATATGGCCGTCTTGCCCAAGTGATGGAAGAACGGAAAAACGATATTCGGTGGATGGATAAGACGAGATATAGTGCATTCTGTGGAACCGATCTGGAACTCAGACTGCGTGCACGTGGCATTACGGATATTGCACTCATAGGGGTATGCACGGATATTTGCATATTGCATACCGCAGTGGACGCTTACAATAAAGGATTTCATATTACGGTATATGAAGATGCTGTTGCCAGCTTTAATCCGGCAGGACATGAATGGGCGCTAGGACATTTCCGTTCCAGCCTGAGTGCTTCGGTGGTTAAGGCGAGTGAGACAGTCCTTGCGTAATTTAATCGATAATTCTGTTTGGTTCTGCCTGTTAAGAACCGGATGAATGTGGTGAATGGTGTATAGAGTTTTACGGGAGACTTGTTTGTTTAATGCGGATGAACAGAATCATGAAGAATGAGTCTCCATATGTTAACCCGTGTCCTCAATTGAAATCTGGGGGCACGAGCGGAAGTCAGAGAGGATGAGACAAATGCAGACAACTAGCCTGGCTTTACATACGGATAAATATCAGATCAATATGATGTACGCCCATTGGGTGAATGGTACGCACAAGCGGAAGGCGGTATTTGAAGCCTATTTCCGTAAGCTTCCTTTTGGCAACGGATATGCGGTATTTGCCGGATTGGAACGGATTGTGAACTACATCAGCCAGCTTCGGTTTACGATGGACGACATCAAATTTTTATCCAAACAAGAGGAAAATTACGATCCGGTCTTTCTGGAAGAGTTGCTCCAGTTTTCATTTCAGGGCACGATTCATTCCATGAAGGAGGGAGCAATTGTTTTCCCTGACGAACCGCTCATTCGGGTAGAAGGCTCCATTATGGAGACACAATTGGTGGAGACGGCAATACTTAACTTCATGAATTATCAGACGTTGATTGCAACCAAGGCTTCGCGGATCAAACAGGTAGCCCAACAGGATACGTTGCTCGAATTCGGTACACGGCGTGCACAGGAAGCGGATGCGGCCATCTGGGGCGCACGTGCTTCGTATGTAGCAGGCTTCCATGCAACCTCCAACATGCTGGCCGGAGAGCGCTTCGGAATCCCAACAGCAGGTACACACGCCCATTCCTGGGTACAGAGCTTTATGAGTGAACAGGAGGCGTTTGATGTGTACGCCAAAGTGTTGCCTGATCAGGTTACATTATTGGTGGATACCTTTGACACATTGAACAGTGGAGTACCTCACGCCATCAAGACAGCCAAGAAGTTAGAGAGCCAAGGCAAAAAGATGAATGCGATTCGTCTGGACAGCGGTGACCTTGCGTACTTGTCCATTCAGGCACGTCAGATGCTGGATGAGGCTGGCCTGGATTATGTGAAAATTGTAGCATCCAATGATTTGGATGAAAACACGATTTTCAACCTGAAGGCACAAGGAGCACGAATTGATACATGGGGTGTCGGCACACAGCTGATTACCGCTTCTGACCAGCCATCTTTGGGTGGAGTGTACAAATTGGTAGAACGTGAAGTGGACGGTGCCATGCTGCCTACGATCAAAATATCGGCCAATCCTGAAAAGGTGTCCACTCCAGGTAAAAAGGAAGTGTTCCGGATCATTGATCCGAAACATGGCAAAGCGATTGCGGATTATATCTGCTATCCAGATGAAGAGCAGCCGCTCCAAGGCGGACCGCTCAAGCTATTCAACCCGCTGCACCCTTACCTGAAAAAAACCGTTACCCGCTACGAAGCGGTCAATATGCTGGAGCCGATCTTTGTGAACGGACGCAAAGTGTATGAGCTGCCTAATCTGGATGAGATTCGGGCGTATCACCGGGAACAGATGAATCTGTTCTGGCCAGAATACCAACGGAAGCTTAACCCGGAGATCTACCGTGTGAACATTAGCCCTGCGGCATGGAATATGAAGCAGAAGCTTATTGCGGAACATGTGAAATCCACAGAAGAATGATCTAAACTCAAGAATGACAATGAGGCATAACCAGATAAGAATACTGGCTTATGCCTTTTTGATGATCATGGAATGTACACGTGTTTAGCGAAGCTTGAACGATTCGATGCTTACAAAAAAATCTCAGCTAAACGTGGTCTGTCTTCAGAAAGTATGTCGATAGACATTTTTTATATGATCCGATTGTCATGGACCCGTATGTAAGAAATCTCATGGACAGACTGCCAAGGTAGCAGGCTATACTGGAAATGGTCATGCGCAATTCAAGAGGTTGTGGGGGAAAAGCAGTCATTATTTCTCGGGAAAGCGCAGGAGACGCCAAATTCTGCAACGATTGATTCAATCCCACAGCTGTAGGGGATGAAAGTAAGAGGAGGTGCAGACATGCGATGGATATTAGGACTGGTCTGGATCGCTTTTATTGCCTATGCATTGTTGTTGGCACCGGGGCAGTCACCTGGAAGTGATCCAATATTCAAAGAACTGATCACCATGCAAAGCAAAGAGCCTTGGTTACTTACTGTGTTTTCGTGGTTAGGTATTTTCCCGGCAGTGTATGCTTGTATGCTGTTAAGAACATCTGTGAAAGAACGAGGTGGCCGTGTACCGGCTTGGCCTTTTGTCTTGTTTTCTTTTGGATTAGGTGCGTTTGCGCTGCTTCCCTATTATGCTTGGTCATCATCCGCGAATAGAGCTTCGGGTTACGCAAGCTTGCATTTTGGTCGTCTGCGGGAGTCGGGAATTGCACGGGTAGCGGCCCACAAGCTGACGCATGTAGTCCTTCTGCTCTTAACGCTGGGGACAGCGTTTTATGCCATGACGCAAGGTCATCCGGATGTATATGTGGAGGCGTTCAAGCAATCATCCTTTGTACATATTATGACGATTGATTTTGTACTGTTGACCTTGCTTTCCGTGATTGCAATATACAGGGATGCCAAAGGCAGTCGACGTTCACCAGCTTGGGCCGCGGCAGGCATTATCCCTATTGTGGGTCCGCTAATCTATCTGTTGACGCTCAGGAGAGACAGAGCTTGATGATTAAGTTAAGCCTGAATGCGAACAATTCATGTGCTTAATGGAAAAAATTTAAAATCCGAAAAAGGAGTGGCGATCGATGAAAAACCATTTTAACGCATATGTTGTTCGTAAAGAAGAGCAGGGCGGAGTGAAAGCGGGTATAGAGCAACTGAAGAAGGAAGATCTTCCGAATGGAGATGTAACGGTACAGGTGCAATATTCCAGTGTCAATTATAAAGACGGACTTGCGACTCTTGAGAAGGGTGGCGTCGTTCGTGAATACCCGATGGTACCGGGAATCGATCTGGCCGGAACGGTAGAAGAGTCCGTGAGTGGACGTTTTGCACCAGGAGATCGGATAATCAGTACAGGGTTCGAACCTGGCGTATCTCATTACGGAGGGTACAGCGAGTATGCTCGTCTGCGCAGTGAATGGCTGGTGCCTCTTCCACCGGGTCTCAGTGAGAAAGAAGCCATGGCGATTGGAACGGCAGGATTTACGGCTGCACTTTCGGTAGATGCGCTGTTACAGGCTGGAGTGAAAGCGGAGATGGGCAAGATTCTGGTTACGGGTGCAACGGGTGGCGTTGGAAGTATGGCAGTTGCGATTCTGGCGAAACTTGGCTTCCAAGTAACAGCCAGCACAGGCAAGAAGGATCAGGAGGAGTCATTGCTCCGGAACTTGGGAGCTTCGGAGGTTATTACTCGTGAAGAAGCTGATGCTCCAGCTAAAGGAGCCATGGGGAAACAGCTATGGGCGGGTGTTGTTGATCCAACAGGAGGACCTGCTCTCGCGGAGCGATTGAAACAGATTCAATACGGAGGTGCGGTAGCGGTATCCGGGTTAACAGGCGGCACAGCTTTTGAATCTACGGTACTCCCGTTTATTT
Source organism: Paenibacillus sp. FSL R5-0519 (assembly GCF_037974275.1). Lineage (NCBI taxonomy): Bacteria > Bacillati > Bacillota > Bacilli > Caryophanales > Paenibacillaceae > Paenibacillus > Paenibacillus sp. FSL R5-0519. The sequence continues at coordinate 4,067,832 of NZ_CP150234.1, read as the reverse complement.
TGCGTGGTATCCAGCTTATTGGTATAGACTCTGTATTTTGCCCAATGGAACGTCGGGAACGGCTGTGGGAACTGCTTGGGGGAGAATGGAAACCGGAGCGCGCGCTGGAACTGGGAATCCGGGAAATTTCGCTAGACCAGTTGCCGCATACGCTTGAGACGATACTCCAAGGTGGTGCAGTAGGCCGGACTGTGGTCAATACAATATCAGATCTGCCATCTGCATAAGTTTCCAAGTCCTAAGACATGCTAATTCTACCTGATTGGGTCACAGTACATGTGGCTGGAAAGGAAGGATTGGCATGTGTTTTGGTAGAAAAGGCCGAAGTCTGGTTGGAAGGACAATGAAGTCGTTGCTTATAGGTGGTGTGTTGATCACAAGTGTCTGGTCCCTGGTGGCTTGTTCGGCATCATCCATTGAGCAGGAGCGGAAGGTCTACACCCGCGAAGCGACAGATGAAGGAAATATGCGTGCACAGAGTCAAGGACACGGATTAAACGGTGAATTGGTGAGTGAGATCAGTAAGAGTTTTGAAGCCAAAGGCATCCAGCTGATGAATAATATGTTTGAAGAAGATGGCCATGGTGGGATCTCTTATATGTATTTGTTGAATGGAAGTAGCAGACACATTGTGAAAGTTCATATTTTTAGTGATGCAGCAACCCGGGCTGCCAGCATGAAACAAATGTATAGTGAGAATCGTGATGAGGCTGTCTTGGAGAATGCGCTTGGCCGAACAACGATTCGCAGCAAAGGATACGTCTCACTCGTGTATACAGCTTCGGGTGGGGAAAAGGACAAGTATGAACAGGATGTTATGCAGGTGTTCCAACATGTGCTGGGGCAACTAAAGTAAGTAAAGGGAGGTATCCTTAGGACCTTACCGTACAGCTGAAAATAAACCTGAAAAACCCGTCTGATCTTTCAGACGGGTTTATATATTTCACGCATGACATGCCGCAATTCGGGCAAAATGAGTTTTTCCATGGCCAATTTGACGGCACCTCTGGAACCCGGCATGGAGAATACCGCAGTGCGTCCAATCGTACCAGCGACGGCTCTGCTCAGGATGGCAGCTGAACCGATATCTTCGGTGTAACTGAGAAATCGGAAGATTTCACCGAAACCTGGAAGTTCCTTGTCGAGCAATGAGGATACCGCTTCGTAGGTCGTATCTCGGGGGGCAATTCCTGTTCCGCCGCTAAGCAGCACGGCTTCAATATCATCACGAACAGCTGCATCCTGCAGGATGCTTCGAATGTTCTCCGTTTCATCTGGTGTAATGATGTATTCAACAATCTGATACCCTGCTTCATTCAGAAGCTGGTGCATGAGCTGGCCACTGGTGTCCGTGTCTTTGGTGCGCGTGTCTGACACTGTAACAATCATGCACGATACCGTGGTCGGCGCTTCCTGGCGATGTTGTTCCACTGAATTAGTCATGAAACTTCCTCCTTCAATCAACATGTCCTCATAGCATAGACCATCCGTTAGCATCAGGCAATGTACTGGGGAAGAATTGAACATGATTGCATAACGAATGCGGGATGGTGTACACTCGCTAGATACAGATAGATCAGGTTACAAGAAGGACAATCAGAGAGGTGTATACGCATGAATGAAACAATTTTAAAAGAACAATCCATACCTGTATATATACTGTCAGGTTTTTTGGGGAGTGGCAAAACAACACTGCTTGTTCAGTTGATCGAACATTGGCAACAACAGGGTTTGCGTCCCGCAGTGGTTATGAATGAGTTAGGCGAAGTCAATCTGGATGGTCAGATTGTGGATTCCACCGTTCCCATGACAGAGATGTTAGGTGGGTGTATCTGTTGTACCGTACGTGGTGACTTGGGATTGCAACTTGCCGATCTCGTTCAGGAGGAATCACCGGATGTGATCGTTATTGAAGCAACCGGTGCGGCGAATCCAATGGAGATTCTGGATGCGGTAACGGAGACCTCGCTCTACATGCGACTGGAACTGAAAAGTCTCATCACGGTTGTGGATGCAGCACATCTATCTGGTCTGTATCAGGAGCAGAAGGGGCAGACCTTTAAACTGATGCAGGAGCAGATTCGCTGCGCGTCTGTGCTTCTCTTGAACAAAACGGATCGGGTGAGTGCGCAGGAGCTGAAGGATCTGGAACAGCTCTTGGCAAAATGGAATGGCTTCGCACCTGTAATCCCTACAGTCAAATGTGAGGTGGACATGGATCTGTTGCTTCGCAGTGGGGCAGACGTGCATGTGCATGATTCAACTTCTGAAGCAGATAAGCCGGCTCACCATGAGCACACGGAAACCTGTGGTACACATGGCTGTAATCATGGACATGAACATCAGACGGTTCAAGGAGATGCTACGAATAATGACGCATCCTATAGCCATGTTCATGACCACAGTCACGAGCATGCTGCTCCTCATGCCTCACACGAACATGTCATGGTATACACTCATTATTTCAGTAAACCGGTGAACAGCGAGGCGTTTGAACAATTTGTATCCGCATTGCCACGTGATGTGTATCGAGCAAAAGGCATTTTATCATTTAGTGACACGGCGAGCCGCTTCTGGTTCCAGTATGCCTACCGTGAATCGGATTACATGAAGATCACACCTCAGGGAAATGTCCCTAATGTTGCTGTGTTTATAGGTGAACATTTTGACCAAACTGTCATTCGTGACCAATTACTGGAATTGGAAGCGATAAAGTAAGTTAGATGATTCAATATTCCTCCCAACTGGGTATTAAGAAGCATAGCAAACTTTGCCTGGGAGGTAACTTTAAATGACACAACAACAATATCAACAATGTATCGATGCTTGCCTGGAGTGCATGAATGCTTGCAACGTATGTTACATATCGAGTCTGAAAGAATATGATCTGGCGATGCTGCGTGATTGTATCCGTTTGAATCGGGAATGTGCGGAGATCTGCAGTTTTGCTGCACAAGCGATGACACGTGGAAGTGATTTCATTGCTGAAATATGCGAATTGTGTGTGAAAGCTTGTGAAGCTTGCGCCGCAGAGTGTGGCAAACACAACCACGATCACTGCCAAGCATGTGCAGAGGCTTGCCGCAGATGTGCAGAAGCTTGCCGGTTAATGGCAGCAGTAGCGTAATTACTATATCACTGGAACATATAAATAAAACCGATAATGACCTTGGTCCCCTAAGGGAAGGTAGTGAAACACAGGCATCTGAGACGATATGCCTATGTGTTGCCTTTCAGTAGGGGATTTTTAATGCAGGTTGCCAAGTCTAAACGTGGTATGTATAATGATGGGAATGAATTGAAACGAAGAATATCCATGATCGGGAGAGTAGCCAGACCCATACATGACAGCGAGCCGGGAGAGGTGGAAGCCGGTATGACATGACCTGTGTGAACCGCACCCGTGAGATGGTTATCCGAAAAGATGTACGTATCCCGATTGGGGATAGGCCAGATCTGTCTGAGGGTAACTCGGCTTGCGACCGTTATACGCATCGAGCGGAACAGGTTCTACAGGTATGCATGTTGATGCATATGAAGAGCAGCCTGTTCACTTAGAGTGGTACCGCGGGAACTGTTAAGTCAGCTCTCGTCTCTTATGTAGAGACGGGAGCTTTTTTGTGTTTAATTTCAGCCACTAATGAATGGATAAGGAGTGTTTGACATGTTGATGAAGCAGGCTGCGGCCGATATTGCGCCTTTAACGGGATTGACTGAAGAAGAAGTTATGAGATTACTGGAGGTTCCACCACAAGCGGAGATGGGGGATGCAGCATTCCCTTGTTTTGCATTGGCGAAGTCATTAAAAAAAGCACCGGCAGTCATTGCGATCGAGCTCGCAACGGGATTGCAGGCATCTGGAATTGAAGCGACTCCGGCCGGGCCGTATGTAAATATCCGCTTTAATCGGGAGGAGCTCGCGCCGAATCTGCTAAAAGAACTGGGAGATGCCGCATTCGGTAAGCTTCAGCTTGGTCAGGGTTCGCGTGTCGTGATTGATATGTCTTCTCCTAACATCGCGAAACCCTTTGGTATCGGACATTTGCGTTCTACTGTCATTGGTGCAGCACTGTATCGGTTGTATAACGAAGCGGGTTATACCTCTGTAAGTGTGAATCATCTGGGAGACTGGGGAACCCAGTTTGGCAAGCAGATCGCAGCGTACAAACGGTGGGGCAATGAAGAAGCTTTGCAGGCAGACCCGATCCGTACGTCCCTGGAACTGTATGTGCGCTTTCACGATGAGGCGGAGAGCGATCCTTCTCTGGAGATTGAGGCACGGGACTGGTTCCGCAAGCTGGAGCAAGGGGATGAAGAAGCACAGCGGTTATGGGCGTTCTTTGTGGAAGTCAGCATGAAGGAATTCAACAGGATGTATAAACGTCTGAATGTCCAGTTCGACCATACGTTGGGGGAGAGCTTTTACAATGACAAGATGGGCGCGGTGGTTGAAGAACTCAAGGCGAAAGGTTTACTTGAAGAAAGTGATGGAGCACTCGTGGTACGTCTGGAGGACGAGAACATGCCCCCTTGCCTGATTATCAAAAAAGACGGAACCACCATCTATCCTACACGGGACTTGGCTACGGCGGTGTATCGTCATGAGGTGATGAAGGCAGATCGCTTGTTATACGTGGTCGGAGGCGAGCAGAAGCTGCATTTCCGGCAGGTATTTGCGGTCCTTTCCCGGATGGGGCATGAATGGTCTGCGAAATGTGAACATATCCCGTTTGGATTAATGCGTTTTGAGGGACGGAAAATGTCTACACGTCGCGGTAAAGTGGTTTTCTTGCAGGAAGTGTTGGATGAGGCAGTCGCTCGTGCCTTGCAGATTATTCAGGAGAAAAACCCGAATCTGGAGAACCCTCAGAAGGTAGCCGAGGCTGTTGGTGTAGGTGCTATTATCTTCGGTGATCTCCGCAATAATCGGTTAAACGATGTGGACTTCTCCCTGGAAGATGCGGTGAGTTTTGAAGGAGAGACCGGACCTTATGTGCAATATACCCATGCCCGGATTCAAAGTGTGCTTGCCAAGGCAGAAGAGGCGATACGTGTAGAAAATGAAAACCATCTGACTAACCCCAGCTTTGCGGATGGTGAGAATGAAACAGTGACCAGTTCATCCGGTATCGGAGATACCGCTTGGGCATTGCTGAAACTGCTCGGTGAATATCCCGAATATCTGGTAAAAGCAATTCATCGGAATGAGCCTTCGGTCATTGCGAAATATACAATAGATGTCGCTCAAGCGTTCAACCGCTTCTATCACGCCGAACGGATTGCGGATGCACCATCTGATGTAAGATCCTTCCGGGTTGCATTGGCCAAACGGACTGCCGAACGCCTCGCGTACAGTTTACATTTGCTAGGTGTGCAAGCTCCAGAACGGATGTGATCCCAATGACATGGAGTACACGTGGTCTTTTCAGGAAGTCGAATCAAGCTTCACCAGACTCATCAGTCCGAGGTATGTTGCTTCAACAAGTGAGCAAACGATTAGGTCATGCTCAGGTACTGGATCAAATTAATCTGGAAGTAAAACAGGGCGAATGCGCTGTGATTGTTGGCAGAAATGGCTCGGGCAAAAGCACATTGCTTCGTATGATGGCGGGTATTCTGTTACCTGACAAAGGATCGATTCATCGCACATTGAATGGTTCTGCAAAGTATGCAGTAGATGGCCTGCCACGTGTACCCTTTACATCTAGGGAGTACTTGTGGGAGATGGGACGGATTCGGGGCATTCGCCCCGAAGAACTACGTGGGCGGATAAGAGAACTTAGCGAACTTTTATATCTGGATACCGCGATCGATCTGAAGTTACTCCTATTGTCCAAGGGCACATTGCAAAAAGTAAATTTGATTCAGGCCCTGTTAGCTGGACCGGGTGGTCTTTTGTTGCTGGATGAACCGTTATCAGGCTTGGATATTCCAGCGCAAGAGGCAGTCGTATCCCTATTGGGGGAATGGAAGGATGAAGGGACATGCATTGTTACAGCTTGTCATGAACCCTTGCTTATTGAACGTTTGGCGAACCAGGTAATTGTATTGAAGAAAGGCAGTGTGCTCCGCTACTGGAATCGTGAGGATATACTGCAAGCTGGCGAACCGGTTGTATGTATTCAAAGTCTGGCTCCTGCTGGAGAGGATCTGGCTAACGATCCATCCATTTCACATCAACCGGGAGTGTTGTCTTTAGATCGTGATACAAGCTTGGGGAACGCAAAATCTTGGTTGTGGGATTGGAAAGTGGTTCAACAATCCACAGATGATGTTCTCCGAATGATTCTGGCTTCCAGAGGTTCGGTAGTGTCTGTACAACAGGAGGAAAGTCAATTACATATGGAAAGTCTGCTGGAAGGACAACATCCAGCTGTACATGCGAGTCGTGGAGGTGTCACAGAATCTGTGGACTTAAGCTCTTCCATGGATGGTGCGGGGGGGAAAGCCGAATGATCTATCTGACCCGATATTTGTTAAGGCATCACATTCGCTCACAGAAATATTTTGCACCCGTTATCTTTTATATCATCGCCATGTTGCTGATCTATTCCTACAAACCCAACCCAATTGCGGACAGTTACAGTGTCACGGCTATGTTGTTATTTCTGGCAGCAGCTTGGCATGGAGTCATGGTAATGAATACCGAACCCGCGAAGCAGTTTCAATTACTGGTCCTTCATGCAGGAAGCAGGCGTAAGGTTGTAACAAGTCAACTCATCTGTGCCTGGATTATGCAATTCATGCTCATCGCAATTACTGTGCTATATCCCGTGTTCGCTGGAATGTTTGAAAGACAACCTACAGGTGAGGAGTGGATGATGACCTGGTTAGGACATCTGGGATTATCTATGCTGGGATTGGGCATCAGTGTATTCTTTCAAAAATCGTACATTCCCTTGCTTAGTCGCAGTATGCCTGCCCTCATTATTGTATTATTACTATCGTTTATCCAAGGTTCGTTGAGTGAACGTTTGCCTGAATCGTTAGAATGGCTTGGCCGCATACTTCCACCAGCCTTTTATCTGATTCGTGAGATGATGTTATTTGATGAATCAATGATAGACTCGTTTGTTTCGGTTATTCTTTGGACTGTGCTCTACGCAATGGGGTTACTGATTATCCATGTGTGGCTGTCCGGAAGAAGAGATCTGCGGGGTTAGAAGACGCGCTTCCTGATAACTTGAATGTTGCTCTTGGTTTGGTTAGGATAGAGGGACATGGAATGGATAACATCGTACGGTTGAAGGAGGCGCTCGCATATGCAAAATACAGATATCCAGAATGGTGACATGCTGGACAGCGAACACTCCAGGGAATTGTTTGCCTATTACGGATTGGCCGTGTACTACGGGCAGGCGCTTGAACAGCAGCTGGTCAATCTGATTTTATTAATGAAAATGTCTCAGGGCAAAGCCGTGTCTGAAGAGGATCTGGAAGATCTGTACGAACGAAAGATGAGCAGTTCACTGGGGCAGCTCATTCACGAAGTACGTCATCATTTTACATTCTCTGAAGAAGAGACTCGCCAGTTGAATGAATTATGGCAGCAACGTAACCGTATCGTACATCATTATTTCAAGGAACGCATTCATGAGACATTCAGTCCGGAAGGACGTTCACGCATGATTAAGGAATTGGAGGATTTCAAAGACCGTGCACAGGAGTTGGAGATCCGTCTTCAGCAATATACGGGTGCCTGGATTGCAGAGCTTGGTCTGGATGCGGAATCCGCAGCAGCTCTGCAAACGCTGGAGCGTATGCATACCGAGAGTATGCAAGCAAGGGCTTTGGAAGAGGATGAATGACAAGTAAACGGATAACGAAACGCTGGATATTAATGACGGTTCTGGCTGTAGTATTGATGGGAATCCTGTGGACTGTGGTTACGGCAGTACGAATATCTGCATATACGGATGAGGATTCGTCCAGGATATCGGACGCAGCCATCATTCTGGGTGCAGCCGTGGAGGGGGATAACCCCTCACCTGTATTTCGTGAACGTATCGAACACGGGATTAAATTATACCGTCAGGGTACAGTTCGTAATTTGCTTTTCACAGGTGGATCAAGTGGTGATGGAGAACACACGGAAGCTGAAGTGGGTCAGAGGTATGCCATTGCACATGGAGTAGATCCTGCGGACATTCGCATAGAGACCACATCCAGAATAACCGAGGAGAATCTAGTCCTTTCCATTCCAATTGGTGAACAGGCCGGTTATCACACCTATACAATTGTGAGTGATCCGCTGCATATGAAACGGGCCATGAAGCTGGCTGTCGGGCTGGGCATGGATGCCGTACCCTCTCCGACACGAACAACGGCTTATCGAACCTGGCGCAGCAAGTTTCCTTTTCTCGCAAGAGAGACCGTAATGTACATGGGATATACGATCAAAGGGTGGATAGACAATCCGCAGCAGCAGTGAGAGCTGCACGCGGATTGTTTTTGTCTGGGGGAAATAAGCAGTAAAGGAACATGGCTCCTGATGAAACTAAAAAAACCGATCTACACCGCAATCCCCTAAGGTAGCTGTGTAGATCGGTTTTTGTGTTGCCTGTTTTACTATATTATGCATTTCCTCCTGCAAAGGAGGCTGATGTTCGAACGGTCTCGCCCGACGGATTCTCCACCGTTGCGATCGCTGCTGCTTGCGCACCTTGCTGAAGCTGATACATCTTATAATAGCGGCCTTTAAGCTCCATCAGTTCATCATGTGCACCCTGTTCAACGATTCGCCCACGATGCAGAACCAGAATCTGATCTGCGGAACGAATGGTGGAGAGACGGTGAGCAATGATGAAGGTGGTACGTCCTTTTTTGAGGACTTCGAGTGCGTTCTGAATGAGAGCTTCCGTTTCCGTATCAATATTGGCAGTTGCTTCATCCAGAATGAGGATGGCCGGATCAAAGGCCAGCGCACGAGCGAAGGAGATTAACTGACGCTGACCAGCAGACAATGTGCTTCCTTTCTCGATGACAGGTTCGTCAAAGCCTTGAGGCAAATGAGCCAGTATACGCTCAGCGCCTACATCACGCAGTGCCTGTTCAATGCGTTCACGAGAGATCTTCTCATCGCCAAGACTGACGTTGGAAGCAATGGTGCCTGTGAACAGATACGGGTCCTGAAGTACAATCCCCATATGCTCGCGAATCCACTGTTTAGGCAGATCCTTAACATTCTGACCATCAATCGTGATCTTGCCTTTTTGCGGATCATAGAACCGGAATAACAGGTTGATGATTGAGCTCTTACCCGAACCGGTGTGACCGACCAGAGCCACCGTCTGACCTTGTGATGCTTTGAACGAGATATTGTTAAGTACGAAGTCCTTTTTATAGGCAAAGGATACATCGTCGAAGACAACATTCCCCTTGTATCTTGGCATGGAGCCATCGGTTACGGCTTCTCCCTTTTCATCCATCAGCTCAAAGACGCGACCAGCGGATACGAGGGAGGAGTCCAGGTTGGCGAGCTGATTCACCATGCCGGTAATTGGCTGGAACAAGCGGCCCAGGACATCAACGAAGGCATACAGAACACCCAGGGAGATAATACTTGTGCCATCCAACACGCTGGAACCGAAGTACCACAGGACCACTGCAAAGGCAATATTCCGTAATACGTTAACCAGGTTGTGTGAGGTGAAGGCATTCAGGTTGAGCATTTTGTTCTGGTGTTTCATATAGTCATCATTCAGATCTTCGAATTCCTGCTTGGTTTGTTTCTGATGGCGGAATACGCGGATAATGGACATCCCCTGAATGGACTCGTTAATGATCGCATTGATCTCACTCAGTCGTGACCGAATGATCGTGTTGTAGCGAGTGGCGAATTTACGATAGAGCACAATCCATGTAATGAGCATCGGCACCACGAATAATGAGATCAGACCCAGACGAACATCGAGCAGGAAAAGTGCGACATACACACCTGTAATCGTGATGATTCCTGAGAAAAAGTTCGAAAGAACGGCAACGAACAGATCCTTGACGGCTTCTGTATCGTTTGTGACCCGAGATACAACTTTACCTGCGGGCAGGTTATCAAAAAAGTGCACCGGCAATCGCTGAATGTGGGCATACACATCGTTGCGCAGTCTTTGAATGACCTTGTTGGCCGAGGACTGCAGCCAGAATGTTTTACCAAACTCCATAATGACCGAGATCACGAGGAAGATCATGTAGTACACAATTAATTGATAGATGCTGGGCATCTCCGGTTTGTAAAAAGCAAACAGTTCACCGGCGGACAGGGGGGCTGCCGCATATTGGCCTGTTACTTCACCTGCGCGTGTAACCGTGAGGATTCCATCCGCATATGTGCGGTCTCCGTCAGGGGCATTGACCGGTTCGTTTACAAAATAAAAACTTTTGCCGGCCTGTAATACCCGCACTTCGGAACCTTTGTTTTCATCCGGTTCGAACAAGCCTTCGCGTTTGTAGTTCTTACCGTTGTAGACTGCGGCTTCATCTGAAGCTGTGGTCTCATAGAAAGGCTGCTCAATCGCGAGCAAGTGATTGTCGATCATGGATTTGGCGATGAACGGCCCGGCAAGCTCGGCCGCAACACCAATGGTAAGCATAATTAATGCAGCGATAAATGTTCCTTTGGCTTTCAAGGCGTAATCGAGCAGCCTTTTGCCTGTATTAGACTTCAATGTATTGACCTCCTACGTGGACAGATTGGACTCGACCTGTTGCCGTTCATACTGTTCACGGTACCAGCCGTTCATGGCTAACAGTTCCTGGTGAGTGCCTTCTTCCGTAATTTTTCCGTGCTCCAGTACGATGATTCGGTCAGCATGTTCAATAGCAGACAGGCGATGTGTCGAGATCAGCGTGGTTTTACCCGAGCGTTTGTTGCGAATATTTTCAATGATTTTGGCTTCAGTACGTGCATCGACGGCAGACAAGGCATCATCGAGGATCAGAATGTCAGGATTAGCAATAAAGGCACGCGCCAGCGATACCCGCTGTTTCTGTCCACCGGACAACGAGATTCCTTTTTCACCAACGAGTGTATCCAGTCCATCGGATAAGGTCCCCAGATCCCCGTCAAAAGCGGCGGTACGAATGGCTTCCATGATGACTTCATCACTGGCTCCAGGTTTACCGAATTGAATGTTTTGACGAACGGATTTGGAGAACAGAACCTGTTCCTGTGGTACGTACCCGATCCAACTATGCAAGTCATCTTTGGCGATCTCCTGAATCGGATGACCCGAGATGCTTAATGTGCCCGAACCGGCAGGGTATTCATGAAGCAGTTGTTTGAGCAGAGTAGACTTACCACTACCCGTACGACCCACAACACCCAAGGTTTGACCCCGTCGCAGCGAAAAGCTGATATGACTGAGATTGTCGACAGTGGAACTGGGATAACGGAATGTAACATCTTGCATCGCAATTTCTTCCGGATTCGTCACGTGAGCAGGTTGCTCCACATCCTGTACAGCAGGTTCTACCGATAATGTCTCGTTGACCCGATCAAGTGAAGCGCTACCGCGCTGCATCAGGTTAATCAATTCGCCGATGGCGAACATAGGCCAGATCATCATACCCAGGTACATATTGAATGATACGAGATCACCCAGAGTAATTTCATTATGGAATACAAGATATATGCCGTAGGCCAGTGCAATCACATAACTGAGTCCAACGAAGAGCCGGATGGTGGGTTCGAATAGGGCATCCATTCTGGCAACAGCGAGGTTTTTGCGATACACATCTTCGGTCACATCGGCGAACCGTTTCTCGTCCAGACGTTCCTGCACATAGGCACGCACGACACGGATACCGGCGATGGATTCCAGCACCTGGTCATTCATATCTCCGAATGCATCCTGTGCGAGGGTGTAACGTTGATGTACAGCTTTACCATAGATCATCATGGCAATGGCGATAAAAGGTAATGGCAGGATTGCCGCCAGGGTCAGTTTCCAACTTACCAGAAAACCCATAGCGAACAGTACAGTGGCCAGAAAGGCTGTAGAGTCTGTTAAGGTCAGCATGCCGAAGCCTGCAGTAGTGGCAATGGAACGAAGATCATTGGTGGCCCGAGCCATCAGATCTCCCGTTCTGTTTTTCTCAAAAAAGGGAGGAGTCATCCGCAGCAAGTGGTCCATAAAGCGCGAACGAAGCAGCCGCTCCACCAGGTTGGCACCACCAAACAGTTTGTGCATCCAAACGTATGTAACCAGATAGATAATGATGACCGTTCCTAGAATAAGCAAGATATAACGCGTAAGTGAGGTGCCGGTAATGGAACCGCGCACAATCTCGTCGATGGCATTGCCAAGAAGACGAGGAGGCAGCAGTTCGGCAATGCCCACCAGAATAAGCAAGATGACACCGGTTAGGTATCGTTTGCGTTCCAGCCGGAAGAACCAGGCCAGGTTTTTAAGTACAGAGAACAAGTGTTATCCCTTCCTTTCGATGTCCGAAAAATGCAGATTCCGTTCATGTATGCCGAAATGTACCCACAAAAAAAGACATACCGCACGCAGGCGGTATGTCTTCATATCATCATACGGCAGCATGGCTCCGAGAACAGAGCCGCCACCATATATAAGTTCGATTGTGAGTAAACATCACAGAGGTTCTAATGAAAGACCGCCTGTAATGCCGACTTATGAACGGAATAATGATTTCGGGTGTGCTCCGGTATTTAATTGTGTGCTGAATTGACCTATCATATCTTTGTTAAACACCGTAATCACCCTTTCTTTTTTGGAAATAAATACAATGTAGACCTCGTATGTTTGCATCTTAACACCGGCTTTTACAATCTGTCAAACATTTTTCACAATTTATTTTGTCTTTATGGGAGCACTCGGGTTTGTATTCAAGTCCCTGTAGAGATATGATGGAACATATATATACAGAAGGAGCTGACACCAAATGAGTACCATACATGTATCCGATCAAGCTGCTCGCTGGTACAAGGAAGAACTGAATTTGAGCGAGGGAGACAGCATTCGATTTTTTGCCCGTTATAGCTCAGGCGGAGGTCTTCACCCTGGATTTTCGCTAGGTATTGCTGTGGAAAAACCAAGACATCCTGCCGATCAAACCGAAGTATCGGGAATTCAATTCTTTATGGAAGATCACGATTATTGGTATCTGAAAGGGCACCAACTGCATGTGGATATCGTTGATGAAGGTCAGGATATCGAATATCGTTACACTGAAATATCTAATCCTTGAAGTATTCTGCTAGGCAATAAATGAATCACAGGTCGCCACCGGCTTCCGAATAGGAGGAGGGGATAAGCAGTGAATCTGCCAGCACGAGATTTGGCCCAGTATATCGCAAAACGCTCTCATATTGTTGTAAAAGCGGCGGTGCGGGCTGAGAACGAACAAGGTGAATTACTGCTGATTCAGCATGCGGAGCACGGTCAATGGCGGTTGCCAGCTTGTGAGATGCGCCCTGGGGAAGCCATAGAAGATGCTGCGCATCGGGAGTTATGGGAAGAGACAGGTTGGACCGTTGATACCATGACACTGGAAGGTCTGTATTCAGGGCCTGATCTTTGGTCTCTGCATTCGAGCGGAGATGAAGAGTATTATGTCATTGCCTTGTTCCGGACAGTGATCATTCAGGATGATCTTGTGGAGTCGCGTGTAAATAGTGACGCGGGTCTTAAGTTTTACGCACAGGAGTCGTTACCACCTCTGAATGAGATTAGCCGAATTCTGTTAGCGCGGGATAATGTAGAATAAAATAAGTTGACGCAAAAATGACCTTGGCATCCACGTAAAATGGGTGACAAGGTCATTTTTTTGAAAATCGGATTCACGTGCTTTAATCATGAATTACACCTGATCCAGTGATTCATCATCCATTGCAAAATCAAAGTCATCGATATCAAATACCTGTACAGGTGATTCAGACTCAATGATGCGTGCGATCAATTCAACCTGATCGGTGAGAATCGGGATACTCAGGCGCTGAGATGTCAGCAGCAATTCTGTCTCAATGGGATCGAAATACTCCCCGTACTGTGCCGTATCTATTGCGTTGATAATGGCAATGGATACTTGGTCACCAAATAAAATGGAGGGGCTTTTGGCCCATGGAACAAGTAACGCACGCTCTATTTTTTTCTTATTCAGTGGTTCCTCGAAATAAGAAATCATTTCATTGATTTTGGATTTCACATGCTGATCATCTGCAGGGTTATCCATCATGGGATCAGGACTGGTCTGGAATTCATATAGCTCAAGGATGGTGGTATAAGGAACAATATATTCAACAGGCGCGGGCGGCGCTAGCAATTGACCGTAAATGGCCACCATCACGGCTTCTGTAATAAACTGACGTGACATGGTTCCTTAATCCTCCTGCGCCATTAATAGTTGAAAAGTGAACTCGTGTACATCATTTGCCTGAATAGAAGTATATCACACAACGGTAGGAAATACAGCCAATCTGCAGAGCATGTCAGGTCACAACGATCACAACCGAATCAGGATTTGCCCAGTAGCAGTGACAGTATTCCTGCAGCAATCAATGGACCCACAGGTACACCCTTGAATAGGGCAACCCCAAGTACCGTTCCGATTAACAGCCCTGCAACGACAGTTGGCTGTGTACTCATCAGCGTAGCGCCGCGTCCTCCTAGATATGCCACCAGTAATCCTACACCAATGGCGAGCAGTGACTTCCAGTGCAGGAAAGACTCCCCGATCGTCTGAAGACTCATCTTGCCACTGGCAAGAGGTGCCATCACGCCAATGGTCAGAATGATGATGCCCAGTGTAAGTCCGTATTTTTCAAGCCATGGAAATGCCTGATTCAGGTTCAGGACTCGTAGCAACAACAGAAATACCATCGCTACGGTCACAGGTGTGTTGCTGCTGATAATCCCGAGAGCCGCAAATACAAGTAGCAGCAGGGAAGTCATATCCATGGTTTTCATTTCCCTTCAGTCTGTCCACGTTGTTTGCTAACGATATGTTCCGCAATGTACCGTCCATGCCAGCGCCCGGATTCAATAAAGACTTCATTGGCATTACGCCCCGAAGCGATGACTCCGCCCACATATACACCAGGTACGCTGCTTTCCATCGTTTGTTCATCATATAGAGGTTTATCCATATCATCAGACATCTCCACACCTACCGACGTGAGTAGTTGACGATCTGGACGGAAACCGGTCATTGCCAGTACGAAGTCATTATCCAGTTCCCGAGTGGAACCATCCGTGTGTATCAGACGAATTGAATCATCGAGTATTTCATTCACGCGTGATTCCAGGTGCAGTGTGATATGACCTTTTGTCACCATGCTCTCGAACAGCGGGCGTACCCATGGTTTAATGTGCTGGGACAAACCACTGCCGCGATACACCATATCAATATGTGCTCCGACCCGAACCAGTTCCATGGCCGCGTCCACGGCTGAGTTGCTTCCGCCAATAATGGCGACACGTGTACGGGTATAAGGGTGGGCTTCCCGGAAGTAGTGGGTTACCTTATCTTTATCTTCTCCAGGGATGCCCAGATAGTTAGGATGGTCAAAATAACCGGTAGCTACAACGACATTGCGTCCAACATGAACGATGGCTTCCCCGCGGCGATTGAGCGTATGTACCTCAAACGTACCATCATCCTTGCGTTTGATTTCACGGGCTTCTTCATAGTTATGAACACGCAGACCAAAATGTTCGGCTACCCTGCGATAATAGGCAAGTGCTTCATAACGAAACGGCTTATCATTAGGTGTGCTGAACGGAACGTTTCCGATCTCAAGCAGCGGCGCTGTGCTGAAAAACTGCATATGGGTTGGATACAGATAAATAGATTGAACGATATTGTATTTCTCAACGATCACAGCGGACAGTCCCAGCCGTTCACATTCAATGGCAGCAGATAGGCCGCATGGGCCTCCACCGATAATAATGACATCTTCCATGTTCTTAATCCTCCTTATTTCAAGCAATATAATCCTACCGTAAAAAGCGAGCTAATGCCAGTTCAAGAGAGAGTTAAACTCAGACAAGCTTACTTGAATCTAAAGGGGTTGACGTGGAGAGAGGAAAAGACTAATATCAAATTAGATATTTATCTAATTGAAAGTGAGATGAAAGATGATGCAGCTGGAGAAAATTGTGGCTTATCATAAAGCGTTGGCTGACCCGACCCGGCTTCGCATGCTGCTGTTGTTGGCACAGGGTGAACTGCACGGACAGGCACTTGCCGAGCGGCTGAATCTGTCACAGCCAACCGTGACACATCATGCATCCAAGCTGAGAGAGGCGGCGCTGATTAAGGAACGACGGGAGAAAAATACAGTGTACTTCACACTGAATCCTTCGTTTATCCGCGAGAATGCGCAGGCTTCGGTTGACTTTATCTTTAAGCGAGAGGAGGTTACGGATATGAGTGATGTGAACGAAACACTGAAAGCGTCAGTCATGAGAAATTTTTTCTCCAAAGATGGACGACTGCGTCAGATTCCCGCTCAATACAAGAAAAAGCTGATTGTACTTGGTCATCTGGTCGAGCAGCTTGAGTTCGGTCGGAAGTATACCGAGAAAGAAATGAATACATTTATACAGAAGTATCATGAAGATTTCGCTACCATTCGGCGGGAATTTATCATGCATCAGTTCATGTATCGGGAAGAGGGGATCTATGAACTGAATCCGAAAGAAATGTGGACGCGCTGGGATCAGGTCAAATAGAGTAGGCTGGAAAAAAAGTTTGGGCTTGACAAATGCAAAGCCCAGTGTGTAACATAATGGATAATTCTACAAGGGAGGCGATTGTTTATGACAAACTTAAATGCAGTATACGTTAATTTGAATATGAACAGCGTCTCCGGAACGGATCAAAGCATGTAATTTTGCGTTAGTTGGATAGCAGTATCCATTGTAACGTGGAGTATGTCATGCTCAGATGAAGCCACGGGTGACGCACCCGTGGCTTTTTGGTTTGCCGATAAAAGGGTGTTCCTGAATTGAATATAGCGGATGGTTAAGTAGGATATCCGGTATATCTACGAGAAGGGATGATCTTTAATTCGTCTAACTGATTATTTCCGCGGGTGTATTTCTACTCGTGGTTTTTTGTTTTGATCTGAACCGGAGATGATTGTTCACTGGTCTTGAACGAAGTAAACAAACTTATTTTGGGAGGAATTTTTATTTTAGATAACCATATTGAAAAGTACGGCTGGTCTGCAAAGTGGCAGGAACTGTGGCAAGTGACAGGAATGGAAGAGCAGGAGAGAAAGCCAGCCAGAATTATCGCAGACCATGGACACCTGCAACGTTTGATTACAGAAGAGGGCGAACGCTGGGGAAGAATATCGGGCCGAATGCGTCATGATAGTCTGGAAACGAGTGTGGTACCGGCGGTTGGAGATTGGGTGGCGATTACAGGCCAGGCAGGTGAAGAAGCAATTATTCATCATCTGGTGCCACGTCAGAGCAGGGTATCGAGACAGGCGGCAGGTCCAGTGACCAAAGAACAATTAATCGCCGCAAACGTGGATACACTGTTAATCGTGGCTGCACTTAATCATGATTTCAACCTTAGACGACTCGAAAGATACGTGATGATGGCTTGGAATGGTGGCGTAAGGCCAGTCATTGTCTTGAGCAAAAGTGATCTGTGCAACAATGTGGAAGAACAGATCCGAAATGTAGAAGGAATCGCTCCAGGTGTTGAAGTGCTTGCGATATCTGCAGTGGAGGACCAAGGCAAATCGTTACTGGAACGATATTTGCAGCCAGGGTTGACTGTTGCGCTCACAGGATCTTCGGGCAGTGGCAAGTCTACGCTGGTGAACTGGATGATGGGTGAGGATGTGCAACTTACACAGTCCGTTCGTGAAGGCGACAGCCGAGGGAGACATACCACAACACACCGGGAGATGTTTGTACTTCCACAGGGAGCCGTATTAATCGATACTCCAGGGATGCGTGAGCTTAACCTATGGGATGAGGGGAATGATGGGCTGTCGCATGCATTTGGAGAAATTGAAGAACTTGCGGCAACGTGCAGATTCCTGGACTGCAGTCATACACGGGAAGCAGGATGTGCAGTGAAAGAGGCCATACAGGATGGTTCATTAGATGAAAAAAGACTGAATAATTATCTGAAAATGCAGAAGGAATTGCAATATCAGCAACGCAAGGAAGAAGTGGCATCCAGAAAGCGTACCGCTTCCAGCAAACCGGCCACTAGTCGCAAACCCAAGCACTCCCGCAGTGTGAAAGAGTGGGAGGAAGTCTGAAATCAGGCGGGCATCATCTGCTACCTTGCATAAGATAGGTCAGGAGGGATGTCATTATGCCAGATTACAGGATTATTGTAGATCTGTCTGACCACATGTTATATCTTCTTGATGGCAATCAGGTGGTTAAGGGCTATCCCGTAGCCACAGGCAAGATGCTCACGCAGACTCCAAACGGGGAGTTCACGATTATTAACAAGCAATCCAATCCAGGAGGGCCATTTGGCGTGTTGTGGATGGGGCTGTCCGCTCCCCATTATGGCATACACGGAACCAATGAACCCTGGTCCATTGGCAAATCCGTCTCCCACGGTTGTATACGCATGTACAACTCGGATGTACTGGATCTGTCGTCCAAGGTTTCTGTAGGCACTAGAGTAACGATCCGGCCTTAGGGCCGGATTTTACTTTAGAAGAGGTAGTTCAAAAAGTCCACTTTTGATTACGAATCATGCCTAGCGGCATCATCAGCATCAAATATGAAATTCAGCCGAAATAAGCGGGTGGCTTTCGAAGTATGTTTCCTGAGGAAACATTGTGGTTGCTCACGTAGCTCTATCTACGCTCCGCTACTCCATCTCTAGCTTCATTCCATCTTCTTGGTACTTAAAACCAGACTTTTTGAACACGTATTATAAGGTTAAGATAGACAGTTACCAAATAAGTTCTTACAACCAGAACTGAAGTGGATGAATTTGGAATTATAGAAAGATGAACATATAATATGGTAAAGCTATGGCAGTTATGAGAGAAAGCGAGTGATAGCGATGTTAATCCGGCCGGCGCGCGAAGGGGATGCGCAAGGAATAGCCCATGTACATACAGAGAGTTGGAAAACAACGTATCGAGGAATTGTGCCCGACGATTTTTTGGATCATTTGACTATAGAATCAAGATTGTCGCAGTGGGAGAGGACCATTCGTTCTGGCGAAAAAGATCAGATCTTGGTGGTAGCTGAACAGGATCATGGGAACATTGTCGGATTTGCTTGTGGGGGTAAGGAGCGTGAAGGCAAATTACCTTATGATGGAGAGTTGTACGCTATATATTTGCTGAAGGAAGTGCAACAAACGGGGATAGGTCGGCAACTGGCGACACATGTCGTTAATCATCTGCAGTCCTTCAATATGAAACGTTTGATCATATGGGCTTTGGAACGTAATTCAGCTTGTCGCTTCTATGAGAAGATGGGAGGCACTCCCGTCCACACACAGTCTATCCGTATTGGTGGTCAAGATCTGATTGAGGTTGGCTACGGATGGGAAGAATTGAGCCTCTTTGGAGAGAAGATCCTGCCCGATTGAGGAAAGAGGTACAGATGGGGACAGAATACTCGGGTTGTATTGTTTCCTTAAACTTAAAGAATGGAATAGCTAATTCAGGTCTGCACGTTTGCGTAATTCTGAACAAGGTTAATGATGTATTACACCGTTGTGCAGGTGTGACATTCAATTTTGATCAGGAGGCGTATTCACATGACTTTAATGGAAACCGAACATAAAACATGGACGAAACAATATATTAATGGCGAATGGGTAGATGGCTCCGGTGAGAAAACAATGGAGAATATCAACCCTTATACGGGAGAAGTCATTGCCACATGGCGCTCTTCCAATAAAGAAGACATAGATAAGGCGTATGAGTCTGCTCATAAAAATTCGATTGAGTGGGCGAAGTCATTACCTGCTGTGAAAGAAGAGGTACTGCGGAAAGTTTCATCTCTGATGGCAGAGCGAAAAGAGGAGATCATTCAACTCTTGATCACAGAATCCGGGAGTACCCGAATCAAATCAGAGGCGGAGTTTGCAGCGGCTAAACGCATTGTGGATGAAGCGGCATCTTTTCCTTATCGCATGAAGGGTGAGATTATTCCGTCCAATACCGCTGGCAAAGAGAACCGCGTGGTTCGAGAGCCGAAGGGAGTGATCGGTGTTATCGGACCGTGGAATTTCCCTTTGCATCTGTGCCTTCGATCCGTAGCTCCAGCGATTGCTCTTGGGAATGGTGTGGTGATCAAACCGGCATCCGATACTCCGATTACGGCAGGTTGGCTCATTGCCGATTTGTTTGAACAAGCCGGTCTGCCTGAAGGCGTGCTGAATGTCGTTGCCGGAAGTGGTAGCGAAATCGGGGATTATTTTGTTGCACATCCAGTTCCAAAAGTAATTTCATTCACAGGTTCCACGGAAGTTGGACAGGGGATCGGTAAACTGGCGGGCGAACATTTAAAAGAAACGGCACTGGAACTAGGCGGCAACAACGCCATGGTTGTGCTGGAGGATGCGGACATTGAACGTGCTGCCGAAGCCGCGGTCTTTGGCAAGTTTCTGCATCAGGGACAGATCTGTATGGCTTTGAATCGGTTCATTGTGCATGCTGATATTTACGACCAATTCGTAGATTCATTTGTTGCCAAAACGAAGAATGTGCAGGCAGGTGATCCTGCGGATGCCAAAACACTCGTGGGTCCTCTCATTCGGGAAAAAGAGGTAACACGATTGCTGGAGCTTGTGAACAAAGCCAAGGACGAAGGCGCACGGTTATTGCTCGGGGGGACCAGTAAAGGCAGTGTACTGTCTCCTACTGTACTTGCTGATGTTAAACCTGAACAAGATATCGTACAGCAGGAATTATTTGGCCCCGTGGCAGTGATCATGAAGGCTCAAGATGAGCAGGAAGCTGTACGTTTGGCGAATGATACTCCTTATGGACTTAGTGGGTCCGTATTCACCCAAGATCTGAATCGAGGATATCAGGTTGCCCAGCGCATTGAATCGGGTATGGTGCATGTAAATGATCAGTCTGTGAACGATGAAGCGCATGTGATGTTTGGCGGTGAAAAAGCTTCAGGGATTGGACGTTTCGGTGGGGATTGGGCTATTGAGAAGTTTACACGTACTCGCTGGATCAGCATTCAGCACCAATATCGGGAATATCCGGGAGTAAATTAAGTCGAAAAAGGTTGAAATGGCAGAGATATTTATGAATGATTAGAATGGGTGCAAAAAGATCGACAAATCATGCGGAAGTCCGTATCCAGCTTGGTGGGACGGGCTTTTTGCACAATTTTACACCGGGGCAAAATACGGCATAATATAAGAGTGGAAAAGCTGTTTGGCTCTGACGCTATCTGGTTATTTATGGATACACGGAAGAATCGATCCGTAAATCCAATGGCAAAGGGGCTTTAAATTCATGTCCATTGACCGCTTTATTCTGAGGAAACTGAATACCTGTCAGGAAGAACATACACGTGCCAATTTGGTTCGGCTGTTTGTCATTCGTATTCGTAAAGCCGAGATTGCGGAAGAGCATGATGCCGCCTATGTCCTTAGCAAAGTGCACTGAGTGATGGCTGATCATAACTGCAATCCGCTGTTAACGTGTATACACCTCAAAAAGGAAGCTTGTCTATAACGACAGCTTCCTTTTTCATGTCTTGTCATAAATGTGGCTTGGTAGACTCCTTTTAATATAATGATAAAGCAAGGGAGTCGTTTTCACTTCGACTGTGGAGAATCGCTTCTCCATTAACAATCTCAATACTAATTAAAGAATGCAGACATTTTTGAATGGCACGTTTACCGTTGCTAATTTTATGCTCAAGAGCACTGCTAAGCAATCTTAATGTCTTCTGCATAGGCTGTTTGTTTTCTTGATTAAAGTATACAGGGATTGATTTGTTTTGAAAGGTTATTAGGGTTCTCACTTGAAATCACCTCACGGTTGTTATTTCATACAGGTAATATTAAATTCCAATGCTTAAAATTACCTTAAAATCAGCTTATGAAAACATAAAGGTGGGTAATGTTTGAAAAGTGTTCACAATTCAATTGTGAGCGAAGGAATAAAAGTCCCGAAAAACAAAACCTAATTACCATTTAAATGGAATAGAAAATGAAAAGTTTCGTATCCTCGCAATATTCAAAAGCATAACTGCCACGAAAGTTCTGAGTCAAATGTACGATATTTTAATATATACGTGGGTCATATGTAACAAAATTACAGGTGGCACATTGCAAACAGGGTGTTTATGTAAGAAAATAGGGTTGATATAACGATTCATTCTCTTTTTTTTGATTTAATCTGACATTAGGACAATTTACATATGAGACCATGGGAGGGATTCGGATGATTCTAACCGTATATTCCGGCCGCGAGGAAGGAGAATGGTTCGACATCGATGTTCCGGATGAATGTACCATTGAACATTTGAAGACATTACTTGGCGTTCGCATTTTCGGACAGGCACCGGGAGACGGCATTCAGTACATCCTTGAAGCGAAGTTTCCGGAGGGGCTGTGGTTCTCTCCGCAGAACGCACAGCAGTTAATGGAAACAGGGCTGCGGCAAGGCAGTTGCGTACGTGTCCAGCGGGCTTTTTCAACGACTTCGGAAGAAGCGCCTGTATATGGAAGACGTTCATTATTTCAAAAGGACAGCAACGAATAGGGCTTTTGAACGTATACATTCTATTGAACGAACTAAAGGAGGTCTTCTCTTCGTGAATGTGTTATATCAGCGTTCTCCAAGAATGACACCGGTTCTCAAGGAAGAAGGACTCGAAATACTCAGGCCTCCAACAGAACCGAGCAAACCCACGTTTTCCATGATATCCATTATTGTGCCGATCATGATGACCATGGTCAGCATTGGTTTCTACGTATATATCAATATGACCGGCAAAATGGGCAACAGCAATTATATGATGTTTCAGATGATGACGGTCATGATGATGCTTACTTCTTACACCATTCCATTCTTCGTGTATTTGAGCAACAAGAAATCATATCGCAAAAAATTGGAAGAACGAAAAACAATGTATCTTGCCCAACTGGACAAACACCGGGAAGAACTGAAAGAAGCTCAGGCGGAGCAAGTGAAGAGCCTGTATGAAATTCATGGGGATCCGGGTGTGTGTCTTCAAGTGGTGAAGAACCGGAACAGTTCCTTGTGGGAGCGTTCACCAGAGGATGATGATTTCCTTCAGGTGCGCATTGGTACGGGAGAGATTCCATTCCGTATCAAACTTCAGGTTCCACGGATTGATGGTTATGAGAAGGATGAGCTAATTGAAGCCGCCCATGAACTTGCGGGTGAATTCCAGACGGTACCGGATGCTTCCATTACATTGCCTTTGTTCCAATCGAAGGTTATGGGACTGGTCGGTGATCGGGAGGAAGTACTTGCTTCCCTGCGAGTCATCATCTCACAACTGACGGTACGTCACTCCCCGGATGAACTGAAGCTTGCTGCTTTCTATGAAGAAAAGGACAGCAAGGAATGGGATTGGCTTCGCTGGATGCCCCATATCTGGGATGAAGACCAGGGACAACGCTATATGGCCGACAGGCACAGCGGTGCGCATCAATTGGCGGACAGCTTGTTTTCCGTGTTGAACCGGCGCCGCAACAATAAGGAAGACCGCTACAAGAAAAGCATACAAACGCCGTGTTACGTTGTGATTCTCTCCGATACGCAATTAATTGAAGAGGAACCGTTGCTTCCACTGCTACTGGAATCGGCTCAGGACATCGATGTATGCACCATCATACTGGCTAATCGCAAGGAGTCTCTACCAATGCATTGTCAGTTGATTATGGATGCCTCCAAAGGCAAAGGGGTGTATATCAAAAAAACGGAAGATGCGGATGTTATTCAACAAACGTACAAGCCTGATGTGATCTCGAAGGAGATGGCAGAGGCGCTTTCCCGTTATATGTCACCGATCCGGTTAAAACGGTCATCTGCATCAGATATCCCGCAAGTGCTTCCGTTATTCGATATGCTGAGCACATCACGCGTGGAAGATCTGGATGTGGTATCCAGATGGGGGCAGACGAGATATCCTGACACGCTGCCCGTACCAATGGGTGTACGAGCTGGCGGCAAAAAAATAGCGATAAACCTGCATGACAAAATTGAACGTCAGGGTCATGGTCCCCATGGTCTGATTGCAGGTACAACCGGTTCAGGGAAAAGTGAAGTCATCCAGTCCATCGTAGCTTCACTGGCTGCTGAATTCCATCCGCATGATCTGGCCTTCATGCTGATTGACTATAAAGGTGGCGGTATGTCCAATACATTTGTTGATCTACCTCATGTGGTAGGCACAATCACCAATCTGGATGGAAATCTGATCGAGCGGGCGAATATCTCACTTCGTGCCGAACTGGTCAGAAGGCAAAAAATATTAAATGATGCGGGAAATCTCCAGCACATTGATGAATACTATAAAATTCTGCGTTCCAGACATGAGCAACCGCTCCCGCATCTTGTCATTATCATTGATGAGTTTGCTCAATTGAAACGGGACCAGCCGGAGTTCATGGATGAACTGATTAGTATCGCGGCCATTGGCCGAACACTTGGGGTTCATCTAATTCTGGCAACCCAGAAGCCGGCCGGTGTTGTGGACGATAAAATATGGAGTAATTCGCGCTTCCGGATCTGCCTTCGCGTACAGAGTGAGGGAGATAGCAGGGACATGATCAAGATTCCAAATGCTGCCTGGATTACGAAGCCTGGTCGTGGATATTTCCAGGTGGGTAGTGATGAAGTATTTGAAGAAATGCAATTCGCCTGGAGTGGTGCACCGTATAACCAACAGGAGGATTCAACGACGGTACTGCCTGTCATGGAAGTACGCCTAAACGGTAAGCGGGAGCCCCTGTTAACGGGAGAACGCAGAGCCGTTCTCAAAGGTGAAGATGTTCCGAAACAGCTTCAGGTATTTATTGATTATGTTGCTCAGTCTGCAGCGGATGCGGGCATCCGTCGGTTGCCAGGACCATGGTTGCCACCTTTACCAGAAACACTGGAATGGGAAGGTCTTCAGGACTGGCAGGAAGAAGAGAATCGGGATCTGCTGCTTGATGGTGGGGCAAGTGGTCTGAAACCCCTGGTTGGTTTGCTGGATGATCTCCCCAATCAGCGCCAACAACCGCTCGCATTGCCTGTGGATCAAGGCCATCTGGTCGTTTACGGCATGCCGGGACTGGGAAAAACAACATTTGTTCAGACCTTGCTTATGTCTCTGGCCCGTTCTCACAGAACTGAGCCTTGGCATGGTTACATTATCGATATGGGCCGCATGATGAAGGACTTTGCAGGACTACCACAGATCGGTGGCGTGATGATGGCAGAGGAGGAAGACCGGATCAAACGGTTATTCCGTTATATCCTCAAGCTGTCAGCACAACGCAAAGATATCATCTCGGAGGCGGGTGTTAAAACGATCTCGGCCTACCGACGGACAGCTCATGCGGCTGTCCCGCAGGTTGTGGTGGTTATCGACGGTTATCTTTCATTCCGCAATGCCTATCCGGAAGAAAATGAACTTCTGGAGACGATCCTGCGTGAAGGCGGAAGTCTGGGTATCACCTTTGTGCTTACTGCGAATCGGGTAACAGATGTATTTGAGAAATTCAGAAGCAATATTCCCAATGCGGTTTCATTTGAATTATCTGATCCAAGTGATTATTATTATGCCGTGGGAAGACCTTCCAAAGCACCAAGCCAACTTCCGCCAGGAAGAGGTCTGGTCAAAGGGCAAGTGCCTCCGTTGATGTTCCAGGCGGCATTACCTTCTTCCGGGGCAGATGAGGGCAAACGTTCATCGGCATTGCGCCGCACGATCGCTGAGATTCGCCAAGGCTGGACAGGGGAAGAAGCACCTCAGATTGCTCCGCTTCCAGAAGAGATCAAACTCAAGGATCTGCTCATTCAGATAGGATCATATGGTCAGGCATGGGATACATCATCTGTAACTGTCCCTGTAGGACTGCTTACGGATGATCTTGAACCATTCCAGCTTAATCTGCGTGAAGGTCCACATTTCATGGTGACGAGTCCGATGGAAGGCGGAAAAACGACATTTTTGTTGACATGGATGTTATCACTGGCTTATCATGCTTCTCCGGAAGATGTACAAATATACACAGTAGATATGCGTTATGGCGCAGGTGGGCTGGGGGAAATCAGCAGTTTGCCCCATGTCCGTGGACATGTATCGCGAGAAGAACAGCTTGCACCTGTGATTCAACAGTTGTACGATGAAGTTCTGAAAAGAGGCGAGATTTCCGGTGGACCGGAACTTGTGCTTGTTATCGATGATGCGGACACCTTGTCCAAACAGCTAAACGATTTTAATGTAAAAGATCAATTGGGAGCGATTGTTCGTCAAGGAAGGGATCGTGGTGTACACGTGATTCTGTCCGGGGTTCCGGCAGACTTCCCGACTTTCGGTTCGGATTGGGTAACGGATGTGAAGGCTTCCCAGAGTGGAATGCTGTTCGGGACTTTAGACCCTAACGATCTCTCGTTCTTCCGTATACCTTATTCGGAATCCGGAGGTAGTTCAGGTGGGCTGAAGGTACTGCCTCCAGGTCAAGGTTATTATGTAAAACGTAAATATTCCAGGGTTAAAGGTGCAGTTCCATGTGATGACAGCTGGAAAATGACCGATTGGATTTCTGAAATTCGTGACCGATGGCATGTTGTAGTTTGAGGGGAGGTGGCTCATAATGTTGACGGTTCATGATTCTAAGCAAAAGGTAGTCACGTTGCAAACAAAAGAACTTTTTTTCCTGGCGGGTATTCTCGGTTCAGACCGACTGCTTGGTGTGGAAGATCCGTTTCGCGGCTATATGGCGGAGGATATCGCGATGGAGTGGGAGCGTGTGAAAACCTCCCTGCTTGACAAAGGATATCTGATTCGGGATCAGGATACCGATGAGCTGATCATGACACCGACCGTTTTCTCCAGGGTAGCCATTGCCGGATTGTCCGACAGAGCTTGTTGGATTCGATACACGATCAACGGCAAGTCGTATGAAAGTTATATACATTGCACGGATGAGCGGGTCGTTGAAGTTTCCCGTGTTGACGACGTACCGGACTCGTTCCGGCTTAGCGATCTGGGAAGTGTTCGTGAAGCCATTGATGTTCTGATAGAGCGGATGAAATGGAGCGGCCATTCTCCAGCGGAGAAACCGGCACTAATGTGCTCCAAGAAAAAATTTTATGATGTCATGAATGAGCTTGAGAACAGCGGGGTACAGACCGTAGCAGATGAACTCGCACAGGAGACAAGTGATCCTGAGGGCTCACTTGCGCTGGCACGCTGTCTGGTGGGTAAGGAGTCAGATGGGGAGCTTCGTTTGCTCGTATGGAATGAAGACGGGTGGAAGTCGCAGTCTGCAGCATTTGCTGCAAGTGCGGTATCCAATTGGTTGTTCCGGATGAGCACTGCGGCTTCAGATGATTGGCTAGTTGCAGCACTGACGACTAGAGAACAGTTTCACGAGATGCTGCTGGACTGGCTCAAACAGCCTGCAGGGGAAGAGGAAAGGTGATGGTAAATGCGCATTCGTGTGGAACCGGATGTGCTTCGGGCACTGAGCAAGCAGATTCAGTATGCAGCGGAGCAAATACAGCAAAAGATGACAGTGTTGGATCAGGCGATTCATTCGCTGGAGTGGGAGGTTGAATCCCGCGCAGCGGTGATGAGTGAATGGAATCACAGTAAACGACTGGGCGAGGATGCGCTTCGTCGATTAATGGACTTAAGCGTACAGCTGGGACGCAAAGCATTGTTATTCCAGCAGGCAGACATGGAGTATCGTTCCGTGCTGAGTCATGTGAACACAGCCTATGGTAATGCGGTCAATATGCTGAATGTTCTTCAGAACAATCGTACAGGAGAAATCATGCCTGCACATTCTGCAACTGTAGCTGTAGTATCCGATCCCCTTTCCGCAATGGCTGCCGTATATCGTGTACAGGATGCCGCACCGCCTGATGGCTCACCTGCTACATTGGTTCAGGCCATGCAGCCTGAGCCGGTAGCATGGAGATTCACAGATCCTTCCTTTCGGGGAAGAAGAGGGACCGAGCCTGTGGTTTCCTGAACAGGGTAGATAAAAGTAACAGCAGGAAGTGAATTTTTTTGTAAATAGGCTGTTAGGAGAAGTTTCAAAGGCTGAAAATGGGGTAAATAGGATTAGGTCCTTCGACTTTTGTTCGATCGATCCTGGTATAGTACAATTTGAACAAGTCAAAATTTAATTGCACAAACCAAGGAGGAATTTACCAATGGCAGGACGTATTTTAGTTACCCCAGAGCAGCTTGATCAGGTTTCCAACCAATTTAAACAAAGCGGTGAGCAAAGTCAGCAAATCGTATCTACATTGACTCAATCCATCACAAGCATGGAAGGACAATGGGAAGGTATGACCAAGCAACGCTTCTTCCAGGAGTTCCAAGAAGCTAGCAAACAAATGCAATCATTCGTTCAAACGCTGAACAGCATCAGCGCTGAACTTACAGCTATTGCTAACAAATTCCGTACAGCTGACCAAGCTCGTTAATCTGCTTACATAGATCGGGCCGATTTGAAGTCTGAATTCGTCCTGAATCATTAGCGGGTAGCAAGCTGAAGATGTACAACTACAGCAAAAACCGGGCGTTGTCACAACACCCGGTTTTTGCTGCAACTATGACACTAGGACAGAGAGAGGGATAAGCATGTCTTTTCAACCGAATCCCGGGGATGAAGTGGTGATTAACGACATTGCCTATACGATTGGGCAACATCCGGCTGCGCCGGGTCTAGCTTATGCCCAAGCTGGAAGGCAGGGGATTGTTTATCAGTTGATACCCCGAAATGGTTCCCTTCATGGGGCCAAAGCACTAAAAGTATTTTTTCCTAAATTCCGTATTCCAGCTATGGTATATCAGTCTGAGCATATGGAGTCTTATAGTGAACTGCCAGGTTTGCAAGTATGCAAGCGTGATGTGCTCACTCCGGAAAGAAACGGAGCGCTCATTGGAAAACATCCCGATCTGTTATACGCGGTGTTGATGCCATGGGTGCAAGGTCAGACCTGGTTCGATGTGATCAGTGATCAGAGACAGTTGACGGCTGAGGAGAGCCTGAAGCTGGCCAGAGCGCTTGCTGGGACGGGTTCGGCCATGGAACAACGTGGACTGGCTCATTGCGATATGTCCGCTCCCAATGTAATGATTCCGTTTTTTTCCGAAGTGGAGAACCTGGGGAAGACGTCTGCGGTAGAACTTGTGGATGTCGAGCAGATGTACGGTTCCAAGATGGATCGTCCGGATGCCCTGCTTGCCGGGTCACCCGGTTATGCAGCCCATCGCACAGTGCACAGCGGTTTGTGGAGTTCATATGCTGACCGATTTGCCGGAGCTGTTATCATTGCTGAAATGTTAAGCTGGTCGGACCCTGTGATTGTAGAGAAAGCGTGGGGCGAAAGTTATTTTGACCAGCATGAAATGCAGACGGTGAGTGAACGGTATTATGCGATGCGGGAGTCCCTTGAGAAGCGTTGGGGTTCCAAACTGTCCGATCTGTTTATTCGAGCTTGGGAAAGTCACGATCTGAGCAGTTGTCCAACGTTTGGTGAGTGGTATGTTGCATTGGCTGCGGTAGACGTGGATCAGGCTAATGCGGCGGCTGCTGCATCGTCGGAAGAAGAGGCTGGCAATCTGTCCGAAGCGGATGGGAATCTGAAGGAGAGCTCAGAACCGGTAAGTGAACCTGTGAATATGCAAGAGGGGGACATTCCCCAAACGCCGCACTCTCCCGATCAGGAAGCGATTGTGAACCGTCTGTTCTTACAGGCAAGATCCTTGGAGGATGAAGATAAACCAGCTGCTGCACTGGAAGTGTATCGTTCGCTGTATCATTTCATTCCTCATAACAGCGCGATGCAGATGGAAGTGGAGGCTGCAATCAAGGAACTGGACGCCAAGCTTAATCCAAAAGAAGACACAGACAAGCCTGTACCTGTTCCATTCTACCGATCCAAAAAGTTCATGATTTCTTCCGCTGTGCTTATTGTATTGCTGGCAGGTGGTGTTCCAACGGTCAAAATATTGGCCGATCAGGCAGAAGTGAAGCAGAAAGAACAGCAGGAAGCTACACGACTGGCAGAGGTCAAGGCTGCGGAAGAGGCTGAAGCTGCAAAGGCAGCTGCGGTCAAGCAGCAGGAAGAGCAGGAGAAGCAAAAGGCCGCAGAAGCTGCAAAACTGGATGCTGAGGAAAAGAAAAAGCTCGCTGAAGCCAAACAGAAGGAAGCAGAAGCGAAGAAAAAAGAAGAAGAACGCAAGGCATTACAGGCCAAGTACGACAAACAGGCGAAATATGAGGCCTATCTGGTGAAGCAGGAACAGCAGAAGAAAGAAGCTGCCAAGAGAGCACAGCAGGAGAAGTACGATAAACAGGCAAAATATGAAGCTTATCTGGTCTGGAAAAAAGAGAATGATGCCAAGCTTGCAAGACAGGAAGCGGAGCGTAAAGCGGCAGCTGAAGCTAAACGTCAACAGGAGATTGCTCAGAAAGCCGCACTCAAGAAAAAGCGTGCCGAGAATGTGGTCACGTTGATTGCTCATTACAATAAAACGTATAACGCACAAAAAGGCAGAAAAATTGAAAATGCCGAAGCGTATGCCCGTGATTTTAAAAATCTATACAATACCGATGCTGCTTATTTCAAAGGAGTTGGCAAAGTGGCCGCTCGAATGAGTGCCATTAACAAATTCCTGAGCAACACCAGTTATACGTTGCCTAACTTATAAAGTAATTGACGGAGGTGACTCATCCTAGATGAACTACACAATTCAAGCATCACAGCGTACACCTGCACTCATTATCTATTTAATTGATATTAGCGCCTCCATGAACATGGTTCTGGAAAATCGTCGGCGGATTGACGTCGTCTATGATGCCTTATCTCTCGCGATACGCCAAATGGTATTTCGGTCCACCAAGGGAAATCGTCTGACACCTCGCTATCGCATAGCCATATTGGCTTACAGCGATGATGTATATGACTTGTTGAACGGCATCAAAGGAATCGACGAGATCGCTGCAGTTGGATCTTTGCCTGACCTGACCCCGAAACGGTTCTCGGACTCGGCAAAGGCTTTTCTGCAGGCGGAAAAGATTCTCCAGGCCGAAATTCCGAATATGCAGGATTGTCCTGCTCCACTTGTGTGCCACATGACCGATGGGGTAGCCACAGGTGAAGATCCCGAGCCCATTGCGAAAAGAATCATGGGCATGAGTGTACCTGATGGCAATGTGCTGGTGGAGAATATTTTTATATCCGATCATCTGCTGGAAGGGCCGATTGCTGAACCTAGAAGATGGAAGGGGATCTCTTCCGAAACAAATCTACAGGATGAGCATGGAGAGAAGCTGCGGAATATGTCTTCCGTTCTGCCCGAAAGTTATCGGGAAATGCTTGTTGAAGCTGATTATTTGCTTGCACCCGGTGCACTCATGATGTTGCCAGGTACATGTGCAGAATTGGTATCGATTGGATTCCAGATGTCCGCTGCTACGCCTGTGAGATAGGAGGGGAATCATGAGAGCAATGCGTTTGGCAACATTGTCTGCTGGAGATAAGGGGGGCCATGCCGAGCAGCGGCATGGCAACTTTCGCTATGTGAGTGTACAGACGGGAGAACAGCCACTAACCCGCTATCAGGGCACATTTAAGTGCAGATATGGTTATGGAAGAGCGGCTGAGACGGTACATCAGGGAGATACCGGACAGGACTTTGCTGCGGTGCGTATGAAAGGAAATATCTGTAATTTTGTACTATGTGATGGGGTAGGCATGAGTTATCTGGGAGATTTTGCAGCGCGTTTTCTGGGGAATGCCTTGCTGGATTGGCTGGAAACGACGCAATACCCGACGAAAGAGGGCGTTGAGCGACTTCTTCATGATCTGACTCTTCCCGCATCCGAGCAGCTGGAGAAATTACAGCCGCTGGAAAGCTCTCCTTTGTTGCTGCGTGAAGTGTTGATGGAAAAGCGAAGTCGAGGCAGCCAGGCCATGTATGTGTGTGGACGGATTGAGCGTACAGGAGGCGGTCGCAAAAGTCGGGTGTGGCTTGCTTGGCAAGGAGATTCCCGTATTCGCCTGTGGCGGAATGGCCAGGAAGATTCTGAATTATTTCAGACTCACTGCAAGACCAATGAGCGTTGGTCTACACTTGAAGGCCCTGTTGGTGGTAAGCCGCACATCTACGAGACCAAAGGGTCCGCCAACGATTCACTGCGTCTTCAGTTATATACGGATGGATTAAACGACTTGGATGCGATTCAGGCCTATGTACCCGATGAACACATTCAGGTACTTCTGGATGCTACACATACCGGCGGTCTTGAAGATGATGCTGCTTTCATTGAGCTGGAATGGTGAGCGCCGGATATCAAATTGTGCATTGATCCGAATGATGCTGTGACTTTGTTGAAGTCCAAACGTGAAAAAACTTGTTGGTGTTGATTTAAAAGACACTCTTTTTGGGTAATCTTGTGAAGAATTGGCTAATGATAGCTTCAACGTACATTCTTACATAATTGCTAAAATGAAGGAGTGGAATGGATAATGACACAACATAACGGCAAGTCACGGTTTCAAGGCAAGGTTGCGATTATTACCGGAGCAGGTTCCGGTATTGGGAAGGCGACTGCGGTCAAGCTGGCAAAAGAGGGTGCACATGTTGCATTGTTTGATCTGGTGAATGATCGGATCTCGGAAACGGAAGCAGAGATTAATGCGCAGCACCCGGGTGCGGCAAGAGCATTTGATGTTGACATCTCTGACCCGGCACGTGTGGAAAAGGCTGTGCTGGAAACCGTTGAGTTATTCGGCGGTTTGGATATTGTTTTTGCCAATGCGGGCATTAATGGTGTATCAGCACCTATTGAGGAAATTTCGGTTGAAGATTGGCAGCAAATTATCACAACCAACTTGAACGGTACATTTTTCACCGTAAAATATGCTTTGCCTCACGTGAAGAAACGGGGTGGCGGCAGCATTATCATTACAAGTTCGATTAACGGCAATCAACGCTTCTCAAGCTTTGGCATGTCGGCGTACAGCACATCCAAGGCAGGACAGGTTGCTTTTGCAAAGATGGCAGCGCTTGAGCTGGCGAAGTTCAAGATACGTGTGAACGTGATCTGCCCAGGAGCGATTGCGACGAATATTGATCAAAGTACGGTCAAAACGGATGATCTGCAACAGATCATTATCCCGATGGAGTTCCCGGAAGGACAGCAGCCGCTTGCGGACGGACCGGGTCAGCCGGAACATGTTGCCGATCTGGTAAGTTTCCTTGCATCGTCCGAATCCAGACATATTACCGGAGCAGAGATCGTCATTGATGGTGCCGAGTCATTGCTCAGCTAAGTGAGCATACGGGATAAATTTCATTTTTACTAAGGCGTGTCTTAGGGTGTGTATGCGATAGTCGTTCCTCTGGAACGGCTTTTTTTGTTATAATGCTAACATTCGAATAGAGACACTGGAAAGCAGTAGGGTACATTCATTAGGAGCGATTATATGCATATAGAGTTACCGATACAAGAGGTTATTCCGGAGTTAAGACAATTATTTCGGGATCAAGATACAGGGGTGTTAATTGCAGAGCCCGGAGCGGGAAAAACAACGGTTGTACCGCTGGCTTTGCTGGAGGAGCCATGGGTTACAGGACGGAAAATCATCATGCTGGAACCCCGAAGACTCGCCGCGCGTTCGGCTGCATCGAGACTGGCAGCTACGCTTGGGGAAAAAGCGGGGCAAACCGTAGGATATCGTGTGCGCATGGATACCCGGGTGAGCCAAGGGACACGTATCGAAGTTGTGACGGAAGGGGTATTGACCCGAATGTTGCAGCAGGACCAGGGTCTGGAGGATACGGCCATGATTATATTCGATGAATTCCATGAGCGTCACTTACATGGAGATTTGGGTTTGGCTCTGGCACTGGAATCCCGAGCGATGTTACGTCCGGATCTGAAATTGCTGGTCATGTCGGCTACTCTAGATCCAGATCCTGTCTGTGCATTACTGGGCGAAGGTACAAGATCGATTCATTGTCCGGGACGTACGTTTCCGGTGGATACACGATATGTGCCAAGACCGGCATCCATGCCACTGGAACAGTTCACAGCTCAGACGGTCAAGAGGGCACTAGCCGAACAGGAGGGGGATGTGCTTGTTTTCCTTCCTGGCGCAAAAGAGATACATCGTACAGAACGGGAGCTATCGAATGCTTCTCTGCCTGCACATGTGAACGTGCATTCCCTTTACGGCAGCATGCCCGTGGAACAACAGGATGAGGCCATACGCCCGGCGGCTGAGGGCACGCGTAAAGTTGTACTGTCCACCTCCATTGCGGAATCCAGCCTTACCCTCGCTGGAGTGAAGATTGTGGTGGATGCAGGGCTGAGCAGAGCATCGGCATTCTCGCCGCGCACGGGTATGAGCCGGCTTGTCACCCTGCCGGTATCCAAGGCGTCAGCCGACCAACGGCGGGGTCGTGCGGGGCGAATTGCCCCGGGGGTGTGTTACCGGCTATGGAGCGAGGAGGTTCATGGGGGGCTGCCTGAGGCAGCTCGCCCGGAGATCACCTCCGCGGATCTTGCGCCGCTGGCGCTGGAGCTTGCCGTCTGGGGTGTCCAGTCCCCAGCAGAGCTGCAATGGCTGGACACCCCGCCTGACGCCGCCTACGGCCAGGCACAGGCGCTGCTGCGCCAGCTGGGCGGCCTGGATGACGCAGGCCGCATCACGCCCTTCGGGCGGCGGATGAACACGCTCGGCGTGCATCCGCGACTGGCCAGCATGCTGCTCCGCGCGGCGGAGCTTGGGCTGGCCAGCTACGCCAGCATGCTGGCGGCACTGCTGCAGGAGCCTGCCGGCCTCCGCAGCAGTGGCAGTGCAGGCGCGGGCACGGACCTTCGCCCGTGCGTAGAGGCGCTGCTGACTGCGGACAGCAGCGCCATGCCGCAAGCGGCAGCGGCTGCCCTAGACGGCGCGGCCGTGCGGCGCATGCTCCAGGAGAGCCGCCAGCTGCGCTCGGCGCTCGGCCCGGCGGCCGATCCGGTGCGGCCGGATGAGGACAGCTGCGGATTGCTGCTGTCCTTCGCCTATCCGGACCGGATCGGGCAACGCCGGGAGGACGGCCGCTATCTGCTGAGCAGCGGCCGCGGCGTACGGCTCGCAGCGACAGAATCGCTGAGCCGTTCAGCGTATCTGGTCGCAGCCGAAGCAGACGACCAGGGCGCAGATGCGCGCATCCTGCTGGCTGCGCCGTTGCAGGAGCAGACATTGTTGCAGGCAGCTCAGCACCTGCTGCACGATGAAGTGCAAGTGGCCTGGGATTCCAATACCCGCAGCGTGCGAGCGCATAAGAGACTTCGTATTGGAGCCCTTGTGATGAAAGAGAGCAGTATTGCACAGCCACCCGAAGATCAGGTACTGGAAGCACTGTTGGCCGGAATACGGATGGAAGGGCTGGATTGTCTGCCATGGACCAAAACGTCCAGACAACTTGCGGACAGGCTGCGGTTCCTGCATCTCCATCTACCTGAGTGGCCCGACCTGATCGAAGATGATCTGACCGAAGAGTTGGCTGAGCATCTTACACCTTATCTGACAGGCATGCGATCAGCAGCCGACCTCAAGAGATTGTCGATGCAAGATGTATTGCTTGGTGGTCTGAGCTGGGGGCAACGACAACAACTGGACGATGAAGCCCCGACGCATATACAGGTACCCAGTGGATCGCGTATTCCCGTGGACTACAGCCGTCCCGAGGCTCCTGCTCTGGCGGTGAGATTACAGGAGATGTTTGGACAACAGGAGACACCGCGTATAGCTGGTGGGCGAGTCCCAGTGACCATTCATTTGTTATCGCCGGCTCAGCGACCTGTACAGGTCACACGAGATTTGGCCAATTTCTGGCGTGAGACCTACTTTGACGTCAAAAAAGATCTGAAAGGTCGATATCCGAAGCACTACTGGCCGGATAATCCACTTGAAGCGGTTGCTACTAATCGGGCCAAACCACGGGGGAAATAGATAAATGATTTCGTTTTTTTCAGATATCGATTACACGTGTCTGGAGCAGAACGTGTGAAGCGGAAGCGCTAACGAACCTGTGACGTCTTATTTAGCGATTTGAAGCGCCCGTAGCAATCTAAGGAATCTGAAACGCGTTATATTCGAATAACTAGCCATTTACTATGGGTTTGTCAGGTGATTTTGGTAAATAACGTGTCTCATGTTTCTTACACAATAGAATGAGGACGCAATTGCAAAATAAGACGTCCTCGGTTCCAAAGAAATCGTCTGGATCATTCACCAGGATCAGCCAGCCTGTACTTCAAGACGTTCTGGACGCCGACGTCCTTCCACGTAAGAGTATGCCTGACAACGTATCACATGTCTGGGTTTGAATGCCCACCCTGATGACGCATGAAACGGAATGAACCTCAACAAATCATTGCTATTCACACATACGATATTGCCTTGCAAGCGTTTGAAAGAAAATAAGGCGGGTAATAACATAGCGAACCACTCAATCAGATGAGGAGGGATTCATTATGCAAAAGAAAATCGTAGGTGTGTTTAATACAGAACGTGAAGCATCGCAGGCTATCGAGGGTCTGAAAGCACAAGGATTTACTTCAGACGAAATCTCCGTTGTTACTCAGGATCGGGATGAACTGAAGGCGATTCGGGAAGAGACAGGTACAAAAGCCCCTGAAGGCGTGGCTGCGGGTGCAGCAACAGGTGGTGTACTTGGTGGCGTAGCCGGTCTGCTCGCAGGTATCGGTGCACTGGCCATACCCGGCATAGGACCCATTCTGGCCGCAGGCCCTATCGCAGCAGCATTTACCGGTGCAGCTGTGGGTGCAGGAGCTGGAGGACTGGTGGGTGGCCTGGTAGGTCTTGGTATCCCGGAAGAGGATGCTAAACAGTATGAGGAGTATGTACAAAACGGCAAAATTCTGCTTCTCGTAGACTCCACGGATCGAGACACGGATGTGTACGATGTGTTTAGCAGCAACAGCCAACTTAATCGGGACAGAGCTCAAGTTCATGGTACAGAAGTACCTGCTGAACGTCCAGATCTGGATATGGAAGAACGCAGATTGGATGCCCAGAGCAAGGCCGCTCGATTGGGTAACAATACATTCTTGTAATCTTCCGGCTGAGCTGATACCTATGCAAAATGGAATGAAATAGATGATCCACAAGATGGTCATTAGCCGGTTTCCTTAAGGGAAGCCGGCTTTTGTCCCTGTGTTGCATGTTTGAGTCAATAATGGCGGTTGGTGTTTTTACCCAGTCAAGCAGGGAATAACAATACATATAACAGTACAGCCAAAGCGAGTCCTATGACCAGTAACATCAATGTGAGAAACCGAATTAAGCCGGTTGATGCCTCAAACGTCTGCTCATTAATTTGAGTTCGCTTCCGATGATAGGCTACTGCCGAATACAGAATGATGGATATACCGCCAATCAGAGATGTGATACCTGTAATAATTGCGGCAATATGTGCTAGTCGATCATACGCCGAGGAGTTGAAGCCAAATCCGGCTGCAAGAAAGCCGATGCCTGCCATGGCAATACCCGTGCGTACCCAGGCCAGAAAAGTTCGCTCGTTAGCCAGGTGCTGTTGGACATATTTGGAATCAATGGTGGTTATGTCTGTGTCTGTTCTAGAAATGTGAATCACCCCGCTCATTAAGATATACGGCTTCATTGTACTTTGTTTTTATTGTAAAACCAAGCAAGAAAGGACGGCTGAATGTATGCCTCGCAAAGAACGAATTACAGAAATAGAGAGCTTGCGGGGAATCGCCTTTGGAGCGGTGGTTCTCCAGCATTCCATTGCACATTACTCTTTGGTCCCGGAAACGAGACTGGAGGATGGCGTGTTGCTGGCCATACTGCTGATGCTCTCCAAATTTGCAGTTCCTTTATTCATATTCATAACAGGTATGGTGCTTTTTTATAACACGGGAGACAAGCTGCATTATGGCAAGTTTATGAGAAAAAGAGTAAATGACGTTATCGTGCCTTACCTGATCTGGTCACTCATTTACTTTACACTTGCACCACGAGGCTGGACCGGTTTCGGATGGAATGATATCCCTGATCTAGGGTTGAAGCTGATTACGGGCAAAACGACTTCACACTTCTGGTACATCATTATGCTGATCCAGTTTTATCTGTTATTTCCGCTCTTCTTGCGTGCAATTCGTTATGTATATAACCGATATGAGGCCAAGGGACGCATGATCGCATTATTGACTTCGGGTGTGGTGTATCTTGTGCTTGCGGATCAATTAAGAAACATCGCCAAGTTCATGGAACGACTGAATATCCCGGTACTGACAGATGCTTTTACAACGTATGCAGATCGCAATTTCCTCTATTTCTTTATTTATTTTGTGCTTGGTGCAGCAGCGGGGTTATCCGTTCAGCACTGGAATGAATGGATTTATCGATTGCGCTGGATATACTGGACTGTGTTTATTGTTCTGGGTCTTCGGTTTACTTATTTATTAATGCTGGAGTTTCAAAAGCCGGAGGGCATCAAAATTACGTTTTACACGGTCAGCCTGATCCGCCCTGATATGGCACTCTTTCTGATTGCGTCCATTATGGTCATGTACCAGCTAGCCGGGAAACTGCACAACCTTAGGGCTACACGATTGCTAGGTTGGATTGGTGGTGTATCGTATGGCGGTTATCTGATGCATATGTTGATGCTGCGGTATAGCTATATTCCAGATGAATTGTTCTATGTTGCCATGGACTGGAACCCTGTCGTTCGCATGATCATTACTTGGTTGCTCGCTCTTGCATTATCCTGTGTACTGACATGGCTCATCTCTCGCGTAAGCTGGGGGAAATGGATTGTGGGAACTGGCCAAAATCTGTCCACAATAAATGAATCTATCAACATGTGAAAAATTCTCAACAGATTTGCAGCAGTACAGGATTGTACAGGGTATATGCCGGTACAGAAATACAGAACTCAGTAATATAGGTAACAGAGAACCCATCAATGCAGGCTACACAGGATTCATGTATGCAGGATAAAGGATTCAGTAGTAGCAGCCTTTGCTCAGTCTTATGATTAAAATTCGATTGAACGAATCGCTAAGTTCCTGAAATGAAACAAACTTTTGAGTGTGAATTAAAATTTCAATACATGAAAAATTCATAATAGAAAACCTTTTTCCGTGCTCCCACATGTCATTCCATATTCTCACGATTTCTTGCTCGTCCTCTATGAAGATGGATAAAGGGGAGGTAAAGCGGAGAAAGATGGCAGAACCCGAACATAAGTTTTATAATACTAGATAAATAGGTTCTGACAGGAGGGAAATGAACGTGGCCTTTATGATTGCACAGCGGGCATTTATCAAGCTGTATCTAATTACGATGGTTGAACAGCACAGGGGATATGGTTACGAGATGCTGGAGGCGATGAAGCAGGAGTTCAAAGACTACGGTTATGTTCCACCCCAGAGCGAGGTATATCGGGCACTGCATGAACTGGTACAGCAGGGGGTATTTTATCGCACGAAGAAGCTGAAGGGCAATGATCCGAAGGTCGATTTTCAGGAAATCGTTCTATATCATTTCACGGATGATGGTGCGGAGAAAGCTGAGTTATACAAGAAACAGGTCAAAACGGATCTGGATCGTTGTCTCGGCATGTTACACAAGGCAGAAGAGGACAATTACGGTACGAAAGGAAGATGAGCATGAACAGACAGTTACAGTGGGGGGTACTCGGTACGTCAACCATTGCCAAAAATGCAGTCATTCCGGCGATCCAGCAGTCCGAACGCGGTGAGGTGTTGGCGATTGCCAGCCGCAGCAAAGAAAAGGCGGAATCCCTTGCCGAAGAACTCGACATTGCCAGATCGTATGGCAGTTATGAAGAGCTCATCGCAGATCCGGATATCGAAGCCGTCTATATTCCTTTGCCTAACCATATGCACAAAGAATGGACCATCAAAGCGGCACAGGCTGGCAAACACGTGTTGTGTGAGAAACCAGCTGCCCTGAATGCAGATGAATCGGCAGAAATGATTGAAGCGTGTGAGCAACATGGCGTTCTTTTTGCAGAAGCGATTATGTATCGATATCATCCCAAGCACAGACGTGTGCAAGAGATTATAGCCAGTGGAGAGATTGGTATCGTCAGAGCCATTCATGGCAACTTTACCTGTAATACCGCTGATGACAAGGAAAATGTAAGGTTCAAAAGAGAGATGGGTGGCGGATCCTTATTCGATCTCGGCGTATATCCGATCTCTGCAGCCCGGATGTATCTGGGACAGGAACCGGAAGCGGTGACGGTGCACGCTCTATTCTCGGACGAACATGATGGCGTCGATATGATGGCGTCGGGACTGGTAGAATTTCCGAATTCGGTCGCTTTAACTTTTGACTGTGGCATGTGGGCTTCAGGACGAGCGGAGATGGAGATTCTCGGGACGGAGGGGCGGATTGAACTGCCCAAAGTATTTGGCTGGGAGAACAGTGATATTCCACCTCAGATTATCATTCATACCGATTCGGTCAGCCGTGAGGAACGTGTATCGGTATCGAATTCCTATGTGCTTCAGGTGGAGACGTTTGCAACGGCTGTGCTTGAAGGAGCAGCCCTACCTTTCAGTCCGGAAAATACCATTCAAAACATGCGGGTAATTGATGCGTGCCTGGAATCGGCTCGGACTCGTCAACGTGTTCAACTGATCGATTAGGTCAGGTCCGTTTAAATATATCAGAACGTGAAGGCTCCATCTTCAGGGATGAGAGTCTTTTTATGTCACAAAATGTTATAATTATAATATTTTACAATTTAAACGTTCGAATTTGATATTTCTACCAAATTGATGTGATATAAATAGTCATGAGATGACTTGTTTACTATAATCTAGCAGAACGTGCAACTAGACAGTTACCGTTTGCAGTACGCATATCGAGACAATGTTCATCTACTTTGAAGGTTTGGGAGGACGGATTATGAAAAAGTTGTTATCGACCGCTTTACTGGCATTCTTGTTAACGTTTGTTTTCTTCACAGGTTCACAGTTCACCCCAGCCCCACAGCAGAAAGCATCTGCTGCAACATGTACCATCATCAATACGTTTACCGGTGTGGCCAACTATTTGAGTGCAAACGGAACGTTGCCATGTAACTTTATTACCAAATCACAGGCCACAGGACTAGGATGGGTAGCGTCACAAGGCAACTTGGCTATAGTGGCTCCTGGGAAAAGCATCGGCGGAGATGTATTCGGTAATCGGGAGGGGCTACTGCCTTCGGCCAGCGGACGTACATGGCGCGAAGCGGATATTAACTATACATCCGGCTTCCGTAATTCCGATCGGATTGTGTACTCCAATGATGGACTCATCTACAAAACGACAGATCACTATGCATCTTTTACACGCATGAAATAGAGGAAGGAGCAGTCATGAACACCGTGATTCTGGATGGAGGAAGGGCCAACTACCGAATCAGCGAGGAACGCATGGAGTATGAAGCAGGACAGCTGTGCGATCTGATGATGGAGGTACAGGCGGAACAGTCTGGATTTATATTGCGTGTTGAGAAGTAGCAGAAAATAAAGGAAGTTTAGATACATTCATTCCAGCCGAGCAGACCACATGTGGTCTGTTTTTTTGTGTTGTAGCAGATTGTTCAAAAAGGTTGCTCATAAAGCCCTTGTGTTGATTACGATTGATCTGAAAGCAGAGCGAGAGTTTACTTTGCTCACCTAACGTTAAAATTATTTTCACGGAGGTATTGATTTATGCATAACTTACGTTAAAATAAAATTAACATGAAAAATATTTTAACGTTGAGGGAGTGGAATTCATGAACGATAACACAGCAGTTGGCAAACAAGGTATGGGTGAGTTAATACGAATCAGACCGTATATGCAGTTTATGCTTAGTAAAGTAGTATCCAGATTTGGTGATTCCATTGATTCGATTGCATATAGCTGGATGGTGTACATTCTGACCGGTTCAAAAGTGCTGATGGGGACATTGCTGGCGGTGAATTTTTTGCCGAGTATCTTTCTGGGTCTGTTCGCCGGGGCTTTGGTAGATCGCATGTCTCTCAAAAGAGTAATCGTGATTACGAATACCGGTCGCGGGTTGTTCGTAGGAATTACAGCTTTGTTGTTTGGATTGGGCCAACTTGAAGTCTGGCATCTGTTTGTAATAACCATTCTGAATTCTTTGCTGGAATGCTTCACTGTTCCTGCAGAAGTGTCCAGTGTTCCCAGATTGCTTCCCAAATCGATGTTGCTCTCGGGTAATGCCATGTCCTCTTCCGCAACCAGAGTGGCTGAACTTGCAGGACTTGCATTGGCTGGTGCGCTAATTGCCACAATAGGTATTGCCTGGACGATCCTGATTGATGCGGGGTTGTTTGCGCTAAGTGCATTAATAATGAGCCGAGTGGGCTATCCTCAAGGTTCATCATCCGCTAACAATGAAGATAAATCATTATCTGAAAAGGATTCTGTTCCATCCAATAAACGTAGTATATTCTCCGAAATGGCGGAAGCTTTTCATTTTCTCCGTAAACATACCTTATTGTTAATCGTTTCCTTCCTGTTTGCATTCGTTAATTTCTGTCTGATGCCATTCAATGTTCTCCGTACACCCTATGTGATTGAAACGTTGCACGCTGGCGCTTGGGGATTAAGTCTGCTTAGTGGGCTGATGGTGGGAGGCATGCTGTTAAGTGGTGTGTGGTTGACCCAAAAAGGGGCACATTATCGTAAAAGTGTGCTGGTGATCAGCGGTATTGTCATGCTGGGTCTCAGTTATGCCATGACGGCACTACCCGCCTATATGACTTCCTTCCAATTGCCTGTTGCGGCTGCCTTTTGTCTTCTGATGGGGATGGGGATTCCACTGGCTACGACCCCTCTAGGTACCTATCTAATGGAAGTTACTCCTTCGGAGATGCTAGGCAGAGTGTATGCTCTTCAGAGTATGCTCGTCGTGAGTGTCGCACCACTTGGGAGTCTGGTTTCGGGAGCACTTGCAGATTGGATGAGCATGCCTGTTCTGTTTATCGTCTTTGGGATTATGCTTGCCATGTCCGCAGGTATGCTGTTATTTAGCAAAAGCTTTCGGAGTGCGATGTGAAGGATATTTAGAAAGAACCTGATCTGATTATGTGATAACATGTCATCGCCGGCTTGCTTTGACCGAAGTCCTGACGCAGCGGTATAATAGAGATATCGATGGACAATAGGTACCCCGGAAATGAGGATACAGGAATGGAGCACAAGGTTCTTTCAACCATTGAAGAAATTAAGATCTACTCCGATCCGTATCGGATACAGATTATGAATATGTTTAACAGGCAGGGCAGACCATCTACTGTCAAAGAAATCGCCGACCAGATGGGTGAGGTGCCAGCCAAAGTTCATTATCATGTAAAAAAGCTGGAGAAAATTGGTCTGCTGACGATCGTTTCCACGCGTGAGATTAATGGCATTATCGCAAAATACTACGAACCATTCTCCGGAGAAATCCATCTTCGTCATGAAGATGAAGACAATGAGAGCTCACCACTGAAACAGGTGTTTCGGTCTGAAACACTCAAATTATTAAATGAGATGTTCGAACAGAGTCGTCAGCGATTCATGCATCAGGCGGAAAACGAAGATCGGATGTTTCTCTCGGACATGACGCTGTATGCA
Source organism: Paenibacillus sp. FSL R5-0519 (assembly GCF_037974275.1). Taxonomy (NCBI): domain Bacteria; kingdom Bacillati; phylum Bacillota; class Bacilli; order Caryophanales; family Paenibacillaceae; genus Paenibacillus; species Paenibacillus sp. FSL R5-0519. The sequence goes on along the minus strand of NZ_CP150234.1, from coordinate 4,023,986 downwards.
ACTCGTGAGGAAGTAGAGGAGTTATATAAAAACATCATAAAACTCTGTGAACCCTATACAACGAAAGAGAATCAACAAGGGGAACAAGAGGTCTTTCAATTATTTTCTGCCCTCTCTAAACCTATAATGCAGACACCTGCTTCCAAGACAGATGCTAAACAGAATAAGAAATCTGCGTCGGGTAAGGGTAAATCAACTTCGAAAACGTCTCGCTCTATTGCTAAGAGGCAGAAATCTGCATCGTCTGATCTTGAATCAGAAGAATAAACAGACGGTATGCATGAGTTCAATGTTGGTTATACCTCGAAGAACAAGTAAGCCTTATGTGCCAGACATGTTGGAGATAACAAGAAAAAGCCGCCATAGGCGGCTTTTTATCGCATGATACGAGGTACGAGGGAGAAACGGTCGTGTGTTGTGTATTGTATTGAATTCATTACAACATTAATTTCATGAAGACGCATAACCGTTTCAGTTCTCTATCATGTTACATGTTCTCATCATAGTCTTTTACATCACGTTTGGCAGCGGTTGCGGGTGAATTGGAAGTACCGTATTCTTCGACCGCTTCCCAAGCATCTGCGTTGTCGAACTTGCCGGCGTTCTGCTGTCTTCCTTCGCCAGCACCACTCGGAGGCATGGTCATGACTTCTTCTTCAACGGGCCGATCGTTGCTGATCTCCCGGTTAGGCGTGTCATCAATACAGTAAGCGGTATATGGGATAGCTTCAAGGCGTTCAAAAGGAATATCTTCTCCGCACGTTACACAGGTGCCGTATGTACCTTGTTCCATACGTTCCAATGCATCGTTCACTTGATTGAATTCGTCTGTTAATGTATCGTCGATCGCCAGATCACGGCTGCGTTCAAATGTTTCCGTACCGGCATCTGCCGGGTGATTATCATAGGAGGACAGCTCACCTGTTGAATCTTTCAGCGACTGGGCCGGAGCACCGTCTTCCATGCTGGATTCAAAATGGCGCTGCAAGTTTTCGCGTTGCTCTAAAAGGGCTTTTTTCAATTCTTGACGTTGATCTTGGGTTAATGTACTCATAACAACATGCTCCTTTCCCGTTGTGGGGTGTAGAGAGTCTTTACCCGAATTGCATGAAAAGCAATCATTTTCGTGAGGAATAGGGCCGTAGCGTTTTATATCTGACGAATTATGTGTTATAAAAAATAGAGAGAGAAAATGCCGCATGTTCTTCACTGGATAAAGGAACCACGGCTTGGCTTATAATGGAGGTTGTCAATATGGATGAACATATGAAACGAAGATTGGATAAACAAAGACAATTGTTTAAACAATTGGGAGTACAGCTTGATGCGTTATCTATTCATGAAAAACAATTTAATTATAAACTTCGTGGTTATGATCCGGATGAGGTAGATGCTTATCTCGACTTGGTCATCAAAGATTACGAACGTTTTTATGCCAATATTGCAGATCTGATGGACAAATGGCAAGAACAGCAGTTAACGATCCGTGATCTTAAGTCGTCCGCGAAACCGGTGGAAGATCCGACCAAGATTGATCGCAAACAGCTGGATGATATTGTGAAACAACTGGAATACAGTGTGCGGCAGCTCAAGATCAGAGCACGTCCGGAAAAGGATCTGTTCTCTGAATAACGTCAGCATGACTAGGATTATATTAAATAAAGGTGGTTAATCATGAGTACTCATTTTTCGGTCAGTGTGCATTGTTTGTTGTTATTGTCACTCAGCGCGCCTGAACGAATCACGTCTGCACACATTGCAGGTAGCGTGAATACCAACCCTGTCGTCGTCAGACGTATTCTGGGCGGGCTGAAAAAGGCGGGACTAGTGAACTCCTCTCCTGGAACAAGAGGTTTTTATCTGGCGAAGCCATCAAGTGAAATTACATTAGACATGATCTATCAGGCTGCCAAGGACGAAGGTCCATTATTTCCGATTCACGGCAACTGTAACCCGGATTGTGAAGTGGGCTTGCATATTGACAGCCTGCTGACCAATCTGTATCAGATTGCCGAGGAGAAGGTAGAGCAGTTCTTTGCATCCATTACACTTGAAGATATGGAACGTTCCAGTTCTCAGATGTTAGCTGTCCCATCGCAGACAGAGTAGATTGTAATTAGGACTTAAAGTACAAGTTCAAAAAGGGTGGTTTTCAGTACCGAGAAGATGGAATGAAGCTAGAAATGGAGTAGCGGAGCGTAGGAAACTACGTGAGGAACGGACGTTTCGGCTGAATTCCATATTCGATGCTGATGATGCCATTAGACATTTTTTGTAATCAAAAGCGGACTTTTTGAACAACCTCTTAAAGGAAAGGTGGGTTGTGATATGAAAAAAATTGTAGTCATTTCTGATACGCATTGTTCACGTAAATCACAGAAGTTACCTGCCAGACTCGTTGATGTACTTGCGAGTGCCGATCTCATTCTTCATGCGGGTGACTGGTCGGATTGGAGCGTATACCCATTGCTTAGCGAGTATGCGCCTGTTGAAGGGGTAGCTGGTAATACGGACCCGTCCGAAATCGCTGAAAAACTGGGGTATTCCCGTATTATTGAAGTGGAAGGACTTCGTCTGGGTCTTGTGCATGGTCATCTCGGGTCAAAGGGTACGGAGCAGAATGCCATTCATACCTTTGCAGGCCAGCATGTGGATGCTGTGATCTACGGACACTCACACATCCCGGTGATGCATACCGTAGACAACACACTGGTATTTAATCCGGGGTCGCCTACGGATAAACGTTTTCAAAAACAATACTCATTTGGAATCATGACAATAGAACAGGGTAAAATACAGGCTGAACACGTGTTCTTTGATCGGGATTAGAGAGAGATGATTTCATCCTATATATAGTTATGGTACAAGGCATCTTTGAACAGAAGTGAATTCTGTTTCAGGGATGTCTTTTTGATATGCGATCACATCATTCTCTTAGAAGTTATCTCTGAATGGGGAATGTGCTCTGTTCGTTATCTGTCATTCATCTGTTGCTGTTTTCCCCTATGGTGACGTTCAGTGGAGTGATACAATGCCCTTACGACATTAAATGAATACGTTTACATAAGGAGATGGAGCATGATGAAACTGTCTGTATTCACTGTGGCTACCCCTGATCTGAATGCAGAAGAATTGGCATCGGCTGCGGCAGCTGCGGGGATTGATGGAATAGAGTGGCGTTTCCGCGGAATTCCTGAAGATGCGATATCCGAGGAGCCTTCTTACTGGAGAAATAATCGATGCTCGGTAGATCCAAGCCGCTGGCAGGAACAGGTTCCTGTTTTTCGTGAAGCGGCGGCAGGGCAAGGCAGGAAATCCATTGCACTTGTCCCGTATTTGAACTGTGGAGATCTGTCTGCCGCCGAGCAGGCGTTTCAGGCTGCGGCCGGGTTGGGAGCATCCATGATGCGTGTGGGTGTTCCTGGATATGATCGCAAGACCCGTTATCCTGAGTTGTATCGTCAAGCCGTTGATTACTTGAGTGAAGTACAGGATTTGGCCAAACAGTACAACATCAAGGCAATTGTAGAGACGCATCATCAGACGATTGCACCGACGGCATCGCTGGCCTATCGGCTTGTGCAATCGTTTGATCCGCAGCATGTGGGTGTGTTGTACGATCCAGGCAACATGGTGCATGAAGGCTATGAGAATCATCGGATGGGGCTTGAGCTGCTAGGTCCGTATCTCGCTCATGTGCATGTGAAGAATGCCGGGTGGTTTGAACCCGAAGTTAAGGATACACAAAAGGATAATGTGACTGAGAAGAATAGCGGATTGGCTCTGAATACAGCATGGAAATGTCAATGGACCCCCCTGACTGAAGGCATGGTCGATTGGGTACAGATGGTGCGGGATCTTCGTGCCGTCGGGTATGACGGATATTACGGAATTGAAGACTTTAGTGGGGCCTTGGAATCCAAGGCGATGTTACAGCATTTTGCAGACGTATTTGCCGAAATTGAGCGTCGTGTGGACGAGGAGGAGCAGTCATGAGTATCGTACGAGTAGCGGTTATTGGTATAGGTAACATGGGGGCAGCACATGCCAGAACGTTGGTGGCTGGAGAAGTACCTGGTGCAGAACTGGTCGCTGTATGTGATGTAAGAAAAGAGATGGAGAGCTGGGTATCGAGTCATCTGCCGGCTACGGTCACCTATTGGCAGGATGCAGAACAGATGATGGCTTCGGGTACGATTGATGCGGTCATTATTGCAACGCCGCACTATGACCACCCGGAACAGGCCATTCAGGCTTTCCAGCATGGCTTGCATGTGATGATCGAGAAGCCGGCCGGTGTGTATACAAAACAGGTGCGCAAGATGAATGAAGCGGCCGCAGCCAGCGGTAAAGTCTTTTCCATGATGTACAACCAGCGGACCAACCCACTCTACATTAAACTAAGAGATTTGATCGCTTCGGGGGAACTCGGTGAGGTACGGCGTACCAACTGGATTATTACGAACTGGTACCGATCCCAGAGTTACTATGATTCCGGCGGCTGGCGGGCAACTTGGGCAGGCGAAGGTGGAGGTGTGCTGATTAATCAGGACCCGCATCAACTGGATCTGTGGCAGTGGACCATCGGCATGATGCCGGTAAGAATGCGTGCGTTCTGTTCATTTGGCAAGTATCGGAACATTGAAGTGGAAGATGATGTAACCGCTTATGTGGAGTACGAAAATGGCGCAACGGGGGTCTTTGTAACGACTACGGGCGAAGCACCGGGTACGAACCGATTTGAGGTCAACGGAGACCGAGGTAAAATCGTGATCGAAGACGGAAAACTTACGTTCTGGCGACTTCGGGAATCTGAGCCTGAATTCAATCAGCGGTTTACCGGAGGTTTTGGACAGCCAGAATGCTGGAAATGTGAGATTCCGATTACGGGTGTGGAAACGGGGCACCCTGGTCTGATTCGTAACTGGGTGGATGCGATTCGTACAGGCGCCCCCCTTATTGCTCCCGGTGAGGATGGGATTCACGGATTAACATTGTCGAATGCGATGTTGTTGTCTACCTGGACGGATAACTGGGTGGATCTGCCGATCAATGAGGATTTGTTCTATGAGCATTTGCAAGAACGTATTGCTGGTTCAACGACGAAGAAAGAAAAGGCATTGAGTGGCAGTCAACCTGCTGATCTGAGTCAGACGTTTAAATGAAGACGATTTGTTATATAAGTTGAACTAATCATTTACACGTAACGGAGAGGACAGAAAAAACCTGGAAAAGCGAAGCGTTCGCCTTTATCCCCGGATTTCCCCTTTGGAAAAGAGAATCAAAAAATCTGGGGATAACAGCGATTGGAAGGTTATTCTGTCATCGTAGTGTCTGTGTAAAATAATCTCTAGTTCAGCTTATATAGACGAGTTCATTGTAATCAACATTTTATAATAAGGATGGGATGACATGGCTAAAGACGGGATGTTCTATGCACCGAAAAGTATCACAAAAGAGGTCGTATGTGGTCCGGGTGAGTTCACCATTGCTGCTGTTGCGCTGGATCATGGACACATCTACGGCATGGTTGGGGGATTGTTGGAGGCTGGGGCTACACTCAAGTGGGTATATGATCCAGACCCGGCGAAGGTAGAGGCATTCCGGAAGCAGTTCCCGCAGGCTCAAGCCGCCGCATCTGAGGCAGAAGTGCTTTCCGATGATGAGGTGTTACTGGTGGCGAGTGCAGCCATCACTTCAGATCGTGCGCCGCTTGGCATGAGAGTTCTGGCCGCAGGCAAGGATTATTTTACAGACAAAGCCCCATTTACCACGTTGGAGCAGTTAAAGCTTGCACGAGAAGAAGTGAAGCGAACAGGCAAAAAGTACATGGTATATTACAGTGAGCGACTGCATGTAGAAAGTGCGATCTATGCGGGGCAGCTCATTGAACAAGGGGCAATCGGCAAAGTAGTGCAAGTTATGGGTACAGGCCCGCATCGCCTGAATGCCGGAGGAAGACCCGACTGGTTCTTCAAGCATGAGCAGTATGGCGGCATTCTCTGCGATATCGGGAGTCACCAGATCGAACAATTCCTGACGTTTGCATCATGCACGGACGCTGAGGTAGGGTTCAGTCGTGTGCATAACTTCAATCACCCGCAGTTCCCGGAACTGGAAGACTTCGGCGAAGCTTCGCTGATTGGTGATAACGGTGCTTCCGGTTACTTCCGAGTGGACTGGTTCACACCGGATGGTCTGGGCACATGGGGCGATGGGCGTACCGTTATTCTGGGAACGGACGGTTATATCGAGCTGCGGAAGTATATCGACATCGCAAGGGAATCTCAGGGGGATCAGGTGTACTTGGTCAATCATGAAGGGGAGTACCGCTACAATGTAAAAGGCAAAGTCGGTTATCCGTTCTTCGGTCAGCTCATTCGCGATTGTCTGGATCGCACCGAGACAGCCATGACGCAGGAACATGCCTTCAAAGCGGCAGAACTCTGCCTGATTGCACAGCATAAAGCGATGAGCGAGCGCGTGGTGTGGAGTAGTGGAACGAAGTAAAGGTTTTAGGTTAAGGTAGGAAAGGGAGCAAAGTCAGATCACTGAAGACTATCGGTAATTCTTCTATTGTTGAGTAAGGAAAGAGCAGCCCAAATGTTAATCTGCATCCAAAATGTTAGTCTTTTCTAACGAATGGAGCGGTTTTGACTGGGGCTGCTTTCCTGTTTTTATGATTTCGCATATGGATTATTATGGGTTATATTGTATGTAGTTCGGATTTTCGTTAAGGAGAGGTATTTACGAAGTTCGTAGATATGATTTTAGGCGAAACCACCAGAAGACGAAGCGTCTAAATCAAAGGAGATGATTTAATTGAGCAAAAGTCCAATCACCAATCAGATCGGTGCCATCTTTTTACATGTATCAGATATGGAAAGATCTATTCAATGGTACAACGATTTACTAGGATTGCCTGTTCACTCATCAGGTCATGAAGGTACAATCTATAGTTTAGATATGATCGGTGGATCAGCATTGCTTTTAGACAGCAATATGAAGAATATTGAAAACAAAAACAATAAAACTCAATTTTTCTTTGATACAAAAAACTTGGTTGAATCTTATAATTTTATTAAAGAGAAAGGAATAGAAATCGTTACAGAAATTGAAGTGCATGAGGCTATTTCATTTTTCACATTTAAAGATCTTGATGGAAATATCCTAATGATATGTGAAGATAAGAGGAATTTATAGAAAGAAAATAATATTTTTAAAGACATGATTAAAGAATTCTCGAGGGCTACTCAAAGTGGAATTGCCTACGCTTCGGGCCATTCGAGCCTCGGTCCGGCAGAAGTAAGATTTGGATTCGGGGATGCAATTGGCAGTAGCAGGGAAGTGAATTCAGCTGGACACATCCAACTCCCTAACCGCATCGCGGCCGCCCTTCGGGCTTAAGGGAGTTGGACGTCGTGAACACAGGAACGTTATATGAAAGGTGCGCTAGCTAATATTAAGGGAGGATCAAGGATGTTTAACTTTTTTTTGGTAAGAAATCGAAAGAAACAAAGATCTCACTAGAAAACCAAATAGAGGTTCTCAAAGATTTTGGTATATCTTTCACAACTGCTGATGATGATGGTGTTGTTAAAGAGTTGTTGTATCATTTTGATCGAGAAACTTACGAAGACGATCCCTATTCTCTCTTACTTTCGATGATCGGTTCAGATCTTATTGACGAAAATGACAATGAAGTTAGATTGTCGAAGGATGTTTGGAGCTTTGATACCGAATGCGTTGAGAACGAAGAGATTTATTCGACAATCATTAATGAACTCGTAAGCTTAACTCGTGGTAAGTTGCAAATACAACAGGTAAACAGCCATGTAGATTTTGATAATGAAGATGCTAAAGTATCGTTTATTTTAGATGATCAGAAATATGAATGGGAAATACATTTTGAAGATGATTGGATTGACTTTAATTTGCTGAGGAAGATTGGGGAACTAGCTATCAGAAATGACAAGGAAAATTACTTTATTCATTTTAATGATGGTCAGAATCTTACAATACTATATACAAGTAAAGTCAAACACAAATTAATTAATGATTTAATAAAAGATCGATTTTCTAAGTTAGCGTAGTCTAGGAAGGCATCCACATCATAAGAAGAAAAATAGTGAAAGTATATTCGTGAAGTGATTCCGTCGTATAACATAATATTCAAGCAACGGCTCCTTTGGAGCCTTGATCTGCTGATGGATTTCGGAGAGGCATTTCAGCGGACAATCCCTCTGGGGTTCGTGAATACAGGAACGTTAGATGAAATCATTGCAAATGTAAAAACTCTTATTAATATTTATTAAATACATACAGTAGAAAGTAGGGATTTAATTTTGTATGGAGTAGTCCTTCATTTTGATTTAGAAACAGAACGAATCATAAAAACGCTTTGGAAGAAATTAAGCGATAGCGGTATATCTAACTATGCTTATGAGATTGAGAATAGAAAACCACATATAACACTAGCGGATTATTCAGAGCTAAAGGTATCTGAGTATAAAGGTTTGTTTGATTGTTATTATAAATCGGTTCCAAGAATGTATCTTAGCTACAATACATTAGGAACTTTTATGAACAGCGGAGCTTTGTTTTTATCTCCGAATCCGACAAAGGAACTTATAGACTTTCACTCTAATTATCATAACCACTTCATGAAATATAATGCTTTTTCCAATCTGATGTATCACCCTGAAAGATGGATACCCCATTGTACGATTGCCAACCACTTAGACGATCAAAAACTTTTAGAAGCATTACATTTCACTACAAAAAGATTAGAGAGTATGCAAACTGAAGTACAAGAAATATCATTGATCAAAATTATATACCAGAATAATAAAAGAGTGATTGAAACTGTAATTAGTAAGGCACTTATATAAGATCTTTGTAAGTTAATCGGCGAAGACAATGACATCATCTAACATATTATTCACCCTGCGGGCATACGCCCTTGGTCCAGCATAATCCGAACACCAGACATGCGTCGGGTCGTGAATACAGAAATATTAGGCGAAACCACTCTAAAGCAAAGGAATAATAAAATGATAAAAATGAGTGAAAATGAATGTTCAAAGCCTCTTAAAATCATAATAGGAGCATCTTCACAAGCCTACCCAGACTGGATTCAAACTCAAGAAGAAGAATTGAATCTACTGGATCGAGCTGATTGGGAAGAAAGCTTTAAGTCGAAAAAGATTAGAACCATCCTTGCAGAACATGTATGGGAGCATTTGTCTTACGAAGAAGGCGTGGAAGCAGCAAAGATTTGTTATGATTTTCTTGAACCAGAAGGATATATTCGATGTGCAGTTCCGGATGCTTTTTTTAGGAATGAAGAGTACCAGAATATTGTTCAAATCGGTGGACCCGGTCCAAAAGAACATCCAGCTGCAGGTCACAAGATCGTACATAATTACAAGACGATTACAAGCATGTTTGAAGAGGCCGGGTTCAAGATTAAATTACTGGAATACTGTGACGAAAGTGGAGAGCTTCATTTTAATGACTGGAATCCTGAAGATGGTTTTATTTATAGATCTTTTCAATTTGATCACCGAAACAAGAATGATAAATTGGGATTCGTCTCACTGATAGTGGATGCAGTCAAAGAAGTGTCGGAGTAATTCGAAGAAGAAATTGACATCACATAACATAATATTCACGCTACGGGCATCCATCCTTGATCCAGCATTCGCCGGATACTTGACATGCGTCGAGTCATGAATACGGGAACGTTATCGGAAATCAGCCCAAAGAATTAAATGGCTTTAAGAACTATGTTTTTCTAAGCCATAACGGCACAAAGTAGGTTTTATGAATGGTTCTTAATTATATAGTTTGGTTAATTATTATTTTTTAGAAGACTTACAATAGGGAGAACCACATTGAAGAATATACTAAGTAAAACAGGCACATTAACAGTATGTGTCATCCTACTTATCGCAATCATTACCACTATAGCGTGTTGGGATGAACTTGGGAGTTTGGTAAGGACAGGGAATTATGATAGTACGGATAATATGGTAGAAACCATAATGGCCAAATCAGCGACTCCAGGGGTGGCTATGGTAGTATCAGAGCGGGGCAAGACAGAATATAAGAGTTACGGATATGCAGATGTTAATAATCAAAAGAGGGTAACTGAAGAGTCATTATTTGAGTTGGGATCGACTACAAAGGCATTTACGGCTTTGGGCGTTATTTTATTAGAAAATGAGGGCTACTTATCTCTTTCAGATTCTATTACAGATTATATTCCATCGTTTGAGCCAACCATTAAGGGTGAGAAAGTTAATATTACGATTCATCAGTTGTTAGCTCATACAAGCGGAATTCCACCGTGGAGTATTCGGTTAATTCCTGAAGGTACCAAGGAGGATATGCTTGAAAAAACGATACATAATGTGTCAGACATTGCATTAGATGCGTATCCTGGGACAGCTTATAATTATGCTACAGTTAATTATGATATTTTAGCGATGATTATTGAAAAAGTTACAGGCAAACGTTATCAGGATTACATGACTGAAAACATACTGATTCCTTTAGGAATGACTGATAGTTATTTTTCAACAGGTCAGGAAAAGGAAACTGATAAACTTACCAAAGGATATCGTGTGTTTTTTGGAAAAAGCGTAGAATATGATGCCCCTAGATATTATGGGAATATCGCTGCAGGATATTTGGTAACGAATTCAAAAGATTTAGAATGCTGGATTAATGCACAAATGGGGATAGGGGATATACCAGATAATTTATTGAAAGCGATACAAGAATCTCATCAAGTCGACATCAAAACGGCGGGATACGAACATGAAAATCAATACTATTCATTCGGATGGAGTATTCATACGAAAAATAGAGTTGTTAGTCATAATGGATCTAATCCTAATTACTCCTCACAGGTTCTTATTGATTTAGAAAAGCAGCAGGCCATATTTGTTCTGGCTAATCTGAATTCATCTGCACCATCGCTAATTGCTAATAACATATATGAGAATATGAATGGAAATCACATGAATAAATTTAATTATGATGACGTGTATCTATTAATTGATTTGATATTTTCATTCTTAGTAATAATAGCCGTCGTTATCTTATCTGTCCAAGTAATTAAACTCTTTAGAGGAATGGAACTAAATATTAGAGATGAAAAGACAAGATTCAGAAAAATGAAAGGAAGTAGTATCGCACTAATCTTAAGCATTATGCTTTTGCTATTGGTAATGATCTTGCCTTATCTATTAGTCAATAATTATTTAATGATAAAGGTGTGGATGTCGTATTCAATGTTTATTTGGATGGGGCTTACTTCTATCAATTGTATTTTATCGATAATAATTAATATTAAAAAAATGGGGATTATTAGAAGTGGTTTATAAAAAACTAGAGGTGAAATGTGAAAAATCACATGCAATTGTTTGTCTGATCTTGATTTCTCAAATCTTCAAAGAAGAGAAAGGTATATTTCGAAGAAGGTGCTGTCATCCGATAACACAGAATTCCTACTGCGGGCATTCCCCTTGAACGTTAAGAAGGCTTTCTAATGAGTTTATCCAAGCGATACATTCAACCAGCTAAGTCTGACGACACGTTTCCTTCGGTCACTTAAGCTGATTGAACGTCAGGAATGTCAAACGTTAGACGAAATAAACTGTGAAAGGACATATATATGATAACAATCTCATGTACCAAGAAGCTATTTGAGACTAGTTCTTTTATCGAAGAACAAGACAACGAATTAGAGGAAGAACTCTACAAGTGGCATGCTAATGTATTTCGAATGGCAAGAAAGAATAATTTAATTATCATGAATAATAAGACGAGGTATTGCTTTATTTTGTTTGGAATAAGGAAGGAACACTATAAGAACTTTAAAGAGATATTTCTCAATGCACTGATAGAAAATTTAAGGGCAGAAGGAATCGCTGAACCCTTAATTAACAACTATATCAGTAAGGCTAACAGCATGAAGTTCATCAAAACATACGATAGAAGCGTCGTTGGATCAATGATAGACATGGTTAAAATGACTGAATTCATGATTGAAGACTATTTACCCCTACAAGAAATGAATATCATCGAATTGAATAAAATGAACAACGCTACTCCCTTGGTAAAGCTGAAGAAATTCCCGAATCAATTCATGAGGGAAGCTCTTAGTATGTGAGCCCACAGTTTACTTCGTCTAACATAAAATTCACGCTGCGGGCATAAGCCCCAGGCCCGGCATAGGCCGGACACCCAGCATACGCTGGGTCGTGAATACAGGAAAGTTATACGCATTTATTGCAAATTCATAACATGATAAAACACAATGGAGAACATATGAATAATTTTATTGAAAGCAGCATTGCCGGGATTCCTTGCATACAGATCAATTCTAGAATTGAATCCAAAGGTGTTATCTTACTGTATCATGGCTGGGTTTCAAACATTAATGATTACGTGTTCTTTGGATCTCTGATTTCTAGTTGGGGTTATACGGTGATTATTCCTGAGATCCCTCATCATGGAGCCAGAGGGAAACTTAATTATTTCGATCCGTTAGATTTACAACAACATTATTGGAGTGTAGTTGTTCAAGCAGTTAATGAAGCACGGGAAATCATTTCTGAATTGAAAGATAATATAGTTGGGGTTATAGGGAATTCAGCAGGTGGGTTTATCGCTGGAGGTATTTTTGCGAATAACGTAGATATTAAATCTGGAATTGTAATAAACGGTTCTTGTGCTTGGGAGAGATTTGAAGAACACATATGTGAACTAGAAAGAAGAGAGCCTTGGACTTCAATAGAAAGGGATTCGATCAGGAGGCTTGATCCGATTTTCTCAATAGAATGCATACGGGGTAGATCAATACTTATATTACATGGAACAGATGATACTACAATACCGATAAATAGCCAGAGATACTTCATGCAAATAATTAGAGAAGAAGGATTAACAAATTCAGTAAAGTATGTTGAGTACTCTAAGGTCAATCATCATATTACACTAAGTATGTTAGAAGAGACTAACCGCTGGTTATTAGAACAAAGTAAAATCTGAGTGGCTTTAATGAAGGCAGAACCCCTTATAACACCATATCCACGCATCGGGCCTGATGGCCTTCGGTCCGTTGGAAGCGATCGACGGGGAATTAGATCCAGCTGACACATCCGCACGGACTAAGTGCATCTCGCCCGCCCACTTCGGGGTCTTAAGTCGGTGGAACATCGTGAATACAGGAACGTTACAAGTAATACTCTTAAGTCAAAACCGTAGAAATTAAAGAACAAGTATAAAGAAGAAAGATAATAAAACTTAATTGAAGGTGATAATTATGAAAGAATGGGACTACAGTAAGCCTTGGTTCCATGGTTCTCCAATGCTCTTAGATGAACTACTAGTCGGAAGCAGAATAACTCAGGATCGAGAGTTAGCAAGAATCTTTTCACACAAACCTTCAATTGTTGGTTTTGATGAGAATGGCACAAGACTTCATAATGGTAAGTTATATGGATACATTTACATTCTTGATGAAGAAATTACAAGTGAGGATGTATACCCACATCCAGCAACTACAATGAATCTTGGTGAAGAATGGCTCATCAAAAGAGGATTAAAAGTACGAAAGATAGATGAAACAGAAACAAGAGCGGAAGAACAACTTTCAGAGGAAGAGGAGGTAGATTTATTGGATAAGCTAAAAAACAGATAGCGAATAGTTTGTTCGTAGAAGAAGCTGCTGTGTAAAAATATGTTCACGCATCGTTCCATCCGGCTCTGCTCTCGGTCCGGCAGGGGCATTTCACCTCGGGGAAGTGGGGACAGCCGGACAACCCTGCACGAGCTAAGGCGCTCTTTCTAATTATAGAGTTAATTCAATTGCAACGTTCTGTTGCTAGAGGAGGAATTGATCAACGTGCTAATTTTGATCCTGCTTATAATTATTGTTATCGGAATAGCAATTATAGAAGGGAGATTAAAAAAGAAACTTGAAAATGATGAAAGAATTATTGAAAAATTAGATGTGTTAATTAAGGAAGTGAGAGATATCCGTAAAGAATAGAGAAATAAAAATCACAGTACATTCATAGAATGTCGCACTTACTTCTCGGTCCCAAGAGGCATATCGGAGAAAGTTGATTAAGGCGCATTAAATCAGCTAAGTCTAACTGATCCGTTCCCTACGGTAAGCTGCTTGAAAGTCAGGAATACAACAACGTTAGATGAAATTACCAGAGTAAAGTGATGTGAACCCATGAAAAGGATTCGAATAGACAAATGGATAATTGAATATGATTTTAATAAAACTAAAGAGTTCTATAAATCTTATCATTTAATTACTGAGGGTTGTGATTGTTTAAATTGTAAGAATTTTGTTGAGGCGATTCCATTCTTTCCGAAGGATGTTGTAACCTTTTTTAATAGTTTAGGAATAGATCCAAGAAAAGAAGGAGAAGTATCTGAGTACTGTGAGAATTCAGATGGAACCCATTTATATGGTGGGTTCTTTCATATAGTTGGTAGATTGATTAGTGGACCTGATGTATGGAACGAAAATGATGAATCAGGAACAATAACTTCATTAGACAAAGATTTATATAAAATCGATAACTTCAGATTTGGATTTACGAATGAGATAAATATAGTGTGTGATGGATTTCCAGAGCCAATATTACAAATTGAATTCGAAGGGATCGTTCCGTGGGTAATTTCGGAGTAGTCTGGTAACTTAATCTAGCATTATTTCCGCGCATCGTTGCCTGGCGGCTCCTCGGTCCGCCCGAAGGATATAAGCAGAGGAGCTGAATCAGGCGGACACATCCGCACCGACTAACCGCATCGCGGCCGCTCCCGTTGGTCACTTAAGTCGGTGGGTCGACATGAATACAGGAACGTTATCTGAAAACTGTTCAATAATTATTTAATATTATTTAAAACAATAAGAACTGAGGATACCATATGAACAATCCCTTTAAAGAAATCTTGACTTCAGAAGATGAAATTAGAGATCTCCTAGGTTATCCAAGTGAACTTGTAAAGAAGAAAGTTATAAAGTATTTAGATATCCATTGTCGAAACTTCATTTCTTTGTCACCCTTATTATTTTTAGCTACATCGGATGAGCAAGGATTTTGCGATGTATCTCCACGAGGAGATGCACCTGGATCAGTGATAGTTATAGATGAGAAGCATTTAGTTATTCCAGAAAGACCAGGTAATCGTAGAATTGATTCACTAAGAAATATCTTATCGAATTCAAGAGTAGGTATTATATTTATCATCCCCGGACTAGAAGAAACGCTGAGGATTAATGGACAAGCTTTTGTGATTAAAGATGAAAAAATTCTAGATCTGATGAAAGCTAAAGGTAAAAAACCGACCTTAGGAATTGGAGTAAAAGTTGAAGAATGCTTTATTCATTGTGCAAAAGCATTTAAGCGGTCTGGGGTATGGGAAAGCAAGTCTTGGCCAGAAGGGGATACACTACCGTTAATTCCAACAATACTATCAGATCATGTGAATTCAACTGAATTTACAATAGAAGTAATCAGGAAAGGACTACAAGAAAGTTACGAGAAGAGACTTTATTAAGGAATATTTGTTTATAATTTCAAAGAAGGCACCGTCATTTTATAACATCGTATTGACGCTGTCTGTCCTTGCCCTTGATCCGGCATTCGCCGGATCCTGAATACAGGAACGTCATATACAATACTGGAGATCTAAGTTCCACTTGAGGATGAATGTGAATGTATTAGGAGGGAAGGTCTAGAAATGAAGAAATTCAAGAGGCAGCAAATGACTATAAAGAAAAATAACAGTTTTGTAGAGTAAAATGAAATGAGAATGTAGATGTGTATCAAAGAAGTCGGGGTCAGGTGAACAGTACTGCGAACCTAACCACGTCGCGGTTGGCACTAGAAGCTACCTTAAGGTTCGCGGGCTCGTTGAATAAAGAACGAATGTTATCTGAAACGGATGAAAAGACAAATTTATTTATCTGGGGTGGTTCGGTGAAGTACACACACTTAAAAGATCTGATTCATGCTGATTTAGTTGACTATAAAGAAGTAGAAGGTATGAAGCTATTTTATGTTTTAGAATCCATAGAAAATCAAATGAACAAAATTATTCTAAATTAATTGATGTTGAAGGTGGCTCATTGATTAATCAAGAGGAGGAAAGATTTCGCTAGAGATGAATATGAAGAGTTTGGAGGGGAGATATTCAGAACTTTCAAAAGATCCAGATATGTAGATTACATTAAATTAGCGACATTTGCATCAGATGAATACCCAGGTCCATATAAACATTATGGAGTTGCTGGATTAAATCATATTGTTAACATTATATCCTCTGATGTACCTTACATAAGAATATAATCAGTATGATAAACTAATAGTTAAGGACGGGGATTTCTATGAGTAGATTGTTACTAACCTCTTGTGGTTTTTATACTGAAGATATTAAAAAACAATTTCTGGAGTTGATTGATGGAGAAATTTCTCAATTAAAGGTCTCAATTATTACAACAGCATCCCCTTCAAAAGAAACGAATAGATATGCACAAAGAGCATTTCAAGAGTTTAAGGACATGGGATTTCAGCATATCCATTTTGTAGATATTGAATTTGATGATCCCCAAATCCTCTTACATAGAGATATTATATATATCAATGGTGGAAATCCATATACATTATTGTACTACGCTAAGAAAAGTGGTGCTGATGAAATTATCAGAACATTGGCCGCACAGAATGTAATTATCGTTGGAGTAAGTGCAGGAACGCTATTATTGGGGCCGAATATTAACATAGTGGAGTTCTTTACCCCGCAGATGAACACAATGAATTTAACGGATTTTAAGGCATTAGGAGTAACTGACAAGCTTATTTTTCCTCACTATGATCGAGAGAATATATTTAAAGATAGTACTAATAAAACAATTGAAGAGAGAATAGTAGAATTTGAAGCCAATGAGAACTGTAAGGTGACAAGGCTTAAAGATGAAGAATATATATCAATCTTAATAAAATAAGAACATTCAATATAAGTAGCTCGAAGAAGCCTATTGTTTAGGAGGAGTCTATATGATATTAGAAAAAGTTATCAATAGAATTGCAATACAAAGTGAATATAAGGATTTGGTTGATAAGTATGTGGATCATATCCTTAACGAATTCAAAGATAAGATTCATAGCATTTATATGTGTGGCTCGATTCCCAAAGGAACAGCTAAACCTTTTAAGTCAGATGCAGACTTTACTATTGTATGTGCAAATCCCGAAGATATTGATTACGAAAGATTGTCAAATATCAAAGACAGGCTGTTGGAAGAATATCCATTCGTCACTAAGATAGATACGATCATTTGCTCGATTGATGATGTATTAAGTAGACCGAACGATTGGGGTTTTTGGATTAAGATCATCTGTGTTTGCATACATGGGGAGGACATTGGTGAAAAAGTACCCCCGATCATAATTTCTCCAGAATTCATTGTAGACTTGAATACAGAGACCAAGGAAGAAGTAGATCGTGTACGTCGTTCACTTTCTACTGCTAGTGATCACTCAATGAAAACTAGATATATTAAAGGTTACTCTAAGAGATTAATTCGTGCATTATACTCTTTGGTTTTAGAAGATACAGGGGTATGGGAAGATGAAATCATTAAGATGAAGGATGCCATAATAAACTATTGCTCGATTGACGGCGCTTTAGTTGAGTATCTGTATGCTTGTTACTTGGATAGCGATGTATCTGTTGAAGAGTTTCTGGAAATTGCAGATGAAGTATATGATTATTTTGAGAACGCCTTAAATAAAATGGCTGCTTCCAGAACTTCCTCTGGCTAAAAACATATTGACGATACTGGTCACGATGAGAGGCGATTTCGTCGTATAATATAGTATTCAAGCAGCGGCTCCCAACGGAGCCTTGGTCTGCTACACCTATTTTTTGGAAGCGCTTCATCAAACCCGTTCAACTAATGTTGAACGTTATGATTACAGGAACCTTAGGTAAAATAATGGTTATGAGAGGAGAATTAAATGCATATTAGAGGTGTAATTCTTGAAGGGTATTCCAATGCCGGGAAGACATCAGTCTTAAAAGCAATTAAACGATATCAATCACAAGAAGATTCAGCGGAACGGAGCGTAGTTATTCTTGGAGAACATTATTCTCAAATTTTGAACAATAAACATGGAGAATATGTGAGTCTAACGCGAGAAGAGCACATTGCGTTACTTAAAGAGCGTGTTGAAATGCTAAAGAAACTTAACGATTGGGCAATTCAACTAGGTCCTGCATCTAGAGGATCAAGGGGACTATTTTATGTTCTGGAGAGGTTTCACTTAAATCATCGAGCTGCATTTGCAGATTCGGATGTGGATGAGATAAATAAAATAGAAGAACAGCTTGAGTCTTTAAACGCCAGGTGTATTTTGCTTACAATCTCGCCCGAAGTTGTAGAAGAAAGAATTAAAAGCAGACAACCCGAAGAATGGATCTATAAAACAGAAGAAGAAGTAAGATCGTCGGTAAGTGAATTATTAAAAACCCAAAATGTATTAAGACATCAAGCTCAAATTTCAAGAGTGCCAACAATCGAAATCAATACAGACGGTAAGGATTGGGATGAGTATGTAAAGGTAATTATGGAGAGCAACGACTTCGCTTAACCGGATGTCCCAGCTCAGTCAAATACACGATGTAAAACTAACCAGAAGGAGTGATCATTTGATTATTATGATTAATGGTTCATTTGGATCCGGCAAAACCTCGACTTCTCAAAAGCTGCAGCCTCTAATACCTAATAGCATGATTTATGATCCTGAAGAAATTGGATATATGTTGAGAAAGATCATATCAGAAGAGATCTACTTGGAAGAAGAACGAACGGATGATTTTCAGGATATAGCACTATGGAGAATACTTGTAGTACAGACAGCTCAAGAATTAATGAACAGGTATAAGAAACATCTTATTGTTCCAATGACCATTTATAAGTCCGAAAATTTCAATTACATATTAAATGGATTTAGAAGTATCGATCGAGATACTTTTCATTTTTGCCTCTTAGCATCTGAAGAGACAATCAAAAAACGAATTGAAAAACGTGGAGACAAATTTGATTTTTGGTATCAGAAGCAAACAAACGCAGGTGTACTTGCATTCAAAGATATCAAATTTCAAGAACATATTGACACAGATAATAAAGAAACAGAAGAAGTTGTAAGCATAATTTTAAGAAAGATTTCAAAAATCAATTTGTAAGTAATCAACGAAATGACTGACTCCACATAACAACATGTTCATTCATCGGGCTACCATCGGTCCGGCAGAAGTTATGGGTGGATTCAAAGAGAAAAATCAAAATCAATATGAGGTGCGTAATGGATCGTACGATTATTCAAGCCTCTCTAGTTCATGAATACAACAACGTTATCTTAAACCTCTCGGGTCCAAAGGAACATTATCGTGAACATTCGTAAATACTTTATTTTTTGCGGGGGGATCTCAAGGATGCGTATAAAGTCAATAATTATTGAAGAATACAACAATGAATGGCCTGAAGTGTTTTTTGATCTGAAATCTATCTTAGAACATAAACTCGGGGATCTAGTACTCAGAATCGAGCACGTTGGTAGTACTGCAGTACCTGGACTAGCGGCAAAACCTATTTTAGATATTGATGTAGTAATTGATTCTATGGCTTTGCTCCCAGATGTAATTCAAGGATTAGAAAGTTTAGGTTACGATCATGAAGGAAATTTAAGCGTTGAGAACAGAGAAGCTTTTGTAAGGAAAGATGCAAATGTTCCCTATAGTATAGTGAAAATACAGAAACCTGAACATCATCTATATGTTTGTAATAAAGAGAGCAAAGAGTTATTAAGACATATTTCATTCAGAGATGCATTAATTAGCAATTCCGAATTTGTAGTCGAATATGCCAATCTAAAAAAAGAACTTGCTATTAAATATAGAGAAAATCGTCAGTCTTATACGGCTGGGAAGACCGAATTTGTAAATAAAGTACTAAATGAATGTGGAAAGAATTTGTAGGTAGTTCATGGGTCATGGGTATAAAAAACACTTTGCATTTGCCCTGGAACATATATAAGAAGTTCAAAGAAATCGGTATAAGGCGATACATTCAACGGGCTAAGTCTATCGATCTATTTTAAGCCGCTTGACGCTTAAACCTCAGGCATGCACAAACATTAGATGAAAACCCGATGAATTATGAGGAGGCGTTTCATTGAAGTATTCTACAGTTGTCTTAGATTTGGATGGTACATTTTTAAATTCTAAAAATCAAGTCTCTGAAAGAAACTTTGAAGCCGTACTGTCCTGTTATCAGAGCGGGATGAGAATAATCTTTGCAACAGCACGCCCTCCTAGAGCTGTAAAGTTTTTTCTTCCTAAAGAGTTGTTGGATATTGGAGCGTTTGTGTATTATAACGGAGCACAAACAATATGTAATAAATCCATGACCGAATTTTATGAATCAATTCCATCTGATTTAACTTCCGAAATCATCGATTATTGCTTACATCATTATCCGCAACTCGATCTGACAATGGAAGTAAAAGATGAATGGTTTGGCTTACGCCAATATGACTATACTACCACAATGAATGCAAGGTCTAACCCAATAGTTAAATCATTGAGAGAATTAAAACAATATGAAGCTACGAAGATATTGCTCTCAGGCAAACACCAGATTCCAGGACTTATTTCTAAGTTTGGACAGCAAGTTAATATACTGATTACGGATAAAAATCAATTGATTCAAATAATGCCACTTCAAGCATCGAAAGAGTTAGCAATTACTAGACTTTGCAATATATACAATGAAGAACTGGATTCATTGATTGTATTTGGTGATGATCACAATGATGTAGGATTGTTCAAGTCAGCTGCATATTCAATAGCAATGGGGAATGCAGTAGTTGAATTGAAAGATATTGCAGATGAAATAACAGAAACTAATGATAACGATGGAGTAGCAAAAATCTTAGAAGGATTGTGTGGAAAACAGAAACTCTAGGTCTCATCATCTAACATAACATTCGCACTATGTTAGATGAAATCAGTACAAGAATAAATAAAACATGGTATCTTGTAGTCAATACATTCCATCATATTAAAAAAGGAGAATTGAAAATGAGAAAACTCGTTTTATTTCTGCACGCTTCACTTGATGGGTTTGTAGAAGGGCCGAACGGTGAAATGGACATTGGCTGGGTTTCCTACGATGCTGATTTGGAGAAACACGCGCAAGAAGTTTTGAGTACTGCTGACACTGTCCTTTGGGGACGTGGAACTTATCAGATGATGCATAGTTACTGGCCATCCGTGTCTTCAGACCCATCAGCTTCACCGTATGAACGGAATCATGCCGAATGGATCGAAAAGACAGCCAAAATCGTATTTTCCACAACACTGGAGAAAGTGGAATGGAACAATTCCAGACTGGTGAAAGAAGATGTCGAAGAAGAGATTAGGAACCTCAAACAGCAGCCAGGCAAGGATATGGTTATCCTCGGCAGTCCCAGGTTTGCACACCACGTGATGGGTCTTGATCTAATCGATGAGTACAAAATCACAGTGTCTCCTGTCCTGATCGGTAGCGGGTTGCCATTGTTTCAAGGACTCCAAGAGAAGACCAATCTTAAACTTATTGAAAATAAAACCTTCAAGTCGGGAGCTATTGGTCTCTGCTACCAGCCGGTTAGATGACTAGCCTCGTGAAGTAGTTTGGATCACCAAATCAGTCGACGGGGCTTACTACAAACCGATAGTTATAAATGCAGCCTTTCGCATAACGTTGTGCATTCACAACGTTATGCGAAAGGCCAAGAAACGTATCAACCATGAAAATCAAAGGACGAAAGTAATGAATAAGAAGACATATCTTGTAAATATATCTTATCTAATTGACTTAACTGACGATGAATATAAAGAAATCGATGGGGATTTGACTCCTGTACTAGAGAACGAAATTACAATAAGGAAAGATCTGAAATTACAATGGGAGAGTAGTTCCTCTGTGTATCTCGATCCAGAAGTAATGAATTGCGGAAGGTGTGCAAAATGTAATTCATGGGCAACTGATAGAGAAAAACCAAATCATATGGACGAACTTAATAATGGAGCAGTTATTGAAGGGCAATTACTTTGTGATGAGTGTTTGCCAGAGGAGCATCGATGGGCTTTTTAAATCATGGATTTTATCCTCATTCGAGGAATGAGACGGAGTCCTTTTTTAGAACAATGGTTGAAGGTAAGTCGAGTAATAGAAGTTTTATTATAGCGTTTAGAGAATCACTCGAATATTTAGGTCAAATAGATCTATATAGGATAGATTGGAAGAATCGATTTGCATATTTGGCTATCGTTATAGGGAAAAAAGATCAATTGGGAAAAGGTTATGGTAGTGTAGCAATAAAAGTACTACAGAAATTTGTCTTCGAGGAATTCAAACTTAAATAGGTTAGAGCTTGAGGTATACGAATATAACGAGAGAGCATATAAAAGTTATGTTAAATGTGGGTTTAAGGAAGAAGGGAGATCTAGAAATAAGATATATAAGAAAGGTAAATATTGGGATGTTATTTGTATGAGTATTTTAAAAGATGAATTTGATAGGAGGAATTAGAATGAAATTTATCGTGTCTGCAAGTGTAATCATTCTCAATGAACATAATGAGATTTTACTCATGAAAGGTCGAAGAGGCTGGGAAGGAAATGCCTCAAGGTTGTGTTGAAGAAGGATAGACTATTAGGTAGGCAGCAGTTCGCGAAGTGAAAGAGGAGACAGGGATTGACATTGAATTAATTAAATTTTGTGGGTTGTATCAGAACATAACGCGCGGCGTATGCAACAATATATTTACTGGAAAACCGATTGGTGGAGCTTTAACTACTAGTGATGAAAGTGAAGAGGTGGGTTACTTTACTTTAGAAGAAGCTCAGCAAATGATAACATGGGGAAATTTCTATGACAGAATTCAAAATGCATTAGATGAGAAAAGCCATCCATTTTTGATTGAATTTTCAGAATAAGGGCATCCCTCAGAACAATAAATTTACGCTACTTCCTCGGTCCGAAGATAAGACCTCAATAACTTGGAGAGAAAACTACTCCTCATGACACTCCATAAGCTCTGCATTATGATAGATTCCACCTTAAAGTCGCTTCTATCTTGGTTGATGATGTTCTAGACAAACACCATTCGACCCAAGATCGGGGCACTTTTTTTTGCTTTTTACACTTCGCAAATGGAACATTGTGGGTTATATTGGATATGATTTGGTTCTATAGTAGAGAAATGGAGAGGTGGTCAACTTTGGGTTGAAAATGTACGCTTGCCGATAGGACACGTTGAACCGAGTCTTAAATTCTCTAATGAGGCCCGAAATCCACAAGATCTCTGAAAACTCCGAACAGAAATGTTAGATACAATTGCACTGGATATTGCGATTCAAAGATTTGTATGGCATGGTCAGCATTATATTGATCAAATTAAATCTTGTATAACATCGTAAGGGTGGTAGGGTCTTATGCACATCTCAATTGTGGAGGTAACATATGGGGAATGGAAAGATTCTGGGCATAGCATATAATGTGATTCCAGTGAAAGATTTAGAAGTGTCAGCCGCCTGGTTTGTAAAACATTTTGGATTTAACATTCGCCACCAGCGCGAAGGATATTTGAGTTTATTTCGGGGGAATCGACCAATTTTGGACTTGATCCAAAGCGATAATGAAACACGAGCGACATTTGAAGTGCATCAGAAAAAGAGATGGGTCATTACATTTTTCACCGACGACATTGGTTCTTTACATAACTATTTAACATCAGAGAATGTGAAAGTAGGGGCTATTAGTGATGAGGGACACTATGGGAAGTTTTTTGTGTTAGAAGATCTGGACGGTAACTTATTTGATGTGTGGGAACACCATGATTGTGAATTGAATTTTTAATGAGGAACTTTGGTCAGCTGCTATCATTTACCTAAGGATTAGGAGGATACGAATGTTGATTGAAGACGAGAAAATATATCCTGACTGTTCAGTTGAAATAAGAACTGTAGACATTGGTGGCTTAACAAAGCCACAGCTTATTCAGAAACTGGACCAACACTCTATTTTATTGAATAAATATGGAGAACAGTTGTTAAATGATGAGAGATTTGTAGTTTCCGGTACAAAGCAAAGCTTGCAAACGGTTGAGTTGACTGTCAGACAACTTGGATTTTCGGATGGTGCTACGACTTTTCAGCTCTTTCGAAGAGCAAATGAACTTGGATTGGAATGTTGTCCGGTTGAGTTAGGACCTTATCTAAGACTGCAATATTTGGACCAGCCCGAGTTATGTTCTACCAATATTTCAGAAGGCAACAAAGCTCCGTCCGGCTCCATCACCATAGCATCTGAAGCCCTTACGGAGGATATTGATTTTCCAAAAGGTTTTTATCTCAGACGAATAAACGACGAGTTGTGGTTAAGAGGGTACCTTGCGGACCATTTGCATATTTGGAGTCCTCATGATCGCTTTATCTTCTGCAGGGCTCAGCTTCTTTTCCATGAAGATCGAAAGGTACTTTGAAAAAAAAGGAGTGAAAGACCAATGGAGATTAAAAACAAAAGCGGAGATGTTCTTGGAAAAATTCAGATTGAATCCTTACGCAATAATAATGCGATCGACCGGATCGTCATTGATTTAAAACCTGGTGAGGGGAAGGCGATCTATACCGCAGATGCTATAGAGAACCAATTCACGCAACAGACCAATTATGCAGCCATTCCATGGGAAGACGGTTTGGAACAATTGCAAAGACATTATTCCCCATGGCAGCCAAAATTTCCGATTGATTCTGGTATAGATGCCATTCGTGTATTTTATGGATTTGATAATTTAACTCCACAAGAAATCGATGAAATGATTGAAGAAAGCAACAGATCAGGCGGAAATGTAGTGATACGAGACCTGAAGCCCAATAAGAAGGTTGTGGGCATCAGCATAACGTATCAAGAATATGGTGGGTATACACTTAACATTTTCGGGACAACGAAGAGCCGGATCGCATTGCCTGATCATGGTGGAACTACGGTTAAACAAACAGCTATACGTGGCGTCCAAGCATTTTATATTTTCGATAACGAAACTTCCCAATTAATATGGATCGAAGAGGATGTGCATGGGAAGGCGCTACAATATGAGATCAATGGCAGAAATATGTCAGAAGATCTTGTGATGAAGATTGCGAAATCAATGAACGGATAAATTTTGTATTAAAGCTGCTCTAAAAGGAGTTTATATGAATCGGACGATAATGGTTAGCGATATTCATGGCTGCATTAATGAGTTTGAACAATTATTACATGGTGTCAATTATAATCCCACAAATGATCAATTGATTCTGCTTGGAGACTACGTAGATCGGGGACCCAATAGCAAAGAGGTTGTTAATAAGGTGATTAAATTAGTGCATGAACATCATGCGATCGCATTAAGAGGTAATCACGATCAACGATTCGTTGATTTTATAATTGAGGGAAGTTCATTAATTAAAGCCAAGTTTATTGAACATGGAGGGCTTCAAACACTTCAGAGCTATTGTAATATTGAAGGCGCAATTTCTGATGAAATGTTGGACCAAGCAAGAGAGGCAATAAAAATGGATTACGGTCATCATATTGATTTTTTGAGTAAATTACCTTTTTACCATGAAGATGAAGCTCATATTTACGTTCATGCGGGATTAAACCCAGATTACTTGGAATGGAGGAAACAACCTGAGCTTGATTTTATGTATATCAAAGATAAATTTATTGATCATACGTTCACAAATCTACACCAAAAGATCATCTTTGGACATACAAGGACAATAGACATTCATGAAACTTCGGATGTTTGGTTTGGTGGAGATAAAATAGCCATTGATGGTGGATGTGCCTATGGAATGCAATTAAATGCTTTAATTCACGAAAATGGTTCTTACACAACTGCTGATTCAAAGTTTAATCTGAATGAGGTGAAGTGATGAGTTACAAAGCGATTCTCATAGACCAAATGAACGCCTGTTATCATGACAAGAGCTGGTTTATTCCGCTTCATGATATGTTGACAGACCTCAATGCGGCGGAGGCCGCTTATTCAAAGAATGAGGAGCAGCACTCCATTTGGGCGATCGTCAGTCATCTTATTTTCTGGAATGAGAGGTGGCTTGAGAGATATATTGCCGAACAGGTCGATGGGCTGCATTCAGTGAATAATGAGGATACATTTGACATAGATCCGTCTAACCTGAACGATGTGGAGTGGCGCAAGACATTACATAGACTGAAAACCGTCTTTGGTGATTGGAACAGGGCACTCGAAGATAGCGAAGAACAGAAACTGACCCGTGAAATACCTTCCTATTTTAACGCGCCATGGTGGGGAGTTGTATCGAATCTATGTATTCATAATGCCTATCATATTGGCCAGATCATGCTGCTCAAAAAATCCATGAAACACACGTAATACACGCTGTATTACATTTATAAAATTATACTTAAGCAAAGGAAGATGACTATCATGGAAAAAGGCAAAATTATATTTTTGAACGGTTTAACCAGCTCTGGTAAAACTTCAATTGTAGAGGCGATGCAATCATACGATGATCCGTTTTTCTATGTTGTCGCTAATGATCTTTTTGAAAATACGATCGGTGATAAACATCTTCAGACGGATTACTGGAAGTATCTGAGTGAAGCGATTGTAATGATGTATCATACAGCAAAAGTATTCTCAGACCATGGCAAGCATGTTCTGATCGATGGCATACTTGTGGAAAGACCGGAGCTCGCGCCGCATTATGAACAAGTCAAACAGATATTTGAAGGCTATCCACTGGATATTGTGGAGTTATATTGCCCCCTCGACATCTGCCGTCAGCGGAACATCGAACGTGGGGATCGCAGAGAAGAGCAATCGGATGAGCAGCATCAAATCATGGCCCAAAACATCAACTATAGCTACTCCATTGATACAAGTATGAACACACCGGAAGAATGTGCAGAGAAGATTATTGCAGCGCTGTTCAAGCCCCATCATGAACCATTGAAAAATATGTGAAGATGATATTACGAAGCTGGACATTCATGAGCATGGTGTTCCAGCTTGCTGTCTATCTGGAGAACATATAGAGTAGTGAATCATTTCAAAAAGAAAGAAGGGTAAATGTACTCATGACTAAAGATATTGAACATTTGCTTCAAACCTTTGAAGAGTGGGCGTTATTTGTCAGAACGTTGACTCATCTCGATGAGAAGACCTGGAATTCAAGCATGGAAGAAGGGAAATGGACGATAAAATCAATCGTAAGTCATATCATGTTATGGGATCGATATTTTTACAAAGAAGCGATTGAGAAGATTGCTCTGAAGCAGGCAGTTACCTCGAAACATATGAATTTTGAAGAGTTTAATCGCAAGGCTATTGAGTATGGTAACCGCACAGAGACGTCCGAAATCGTAAATAAGGCTATCACGTACCGTTATAAAATTATGAATGACATTCGAGGGTTATCGGAGGAACAGCTTCATCAGACGTATTTGGATGCAGAGGGTAACGTATTTTATATTCCCCAATATCTTAAAGATTTTATATGGCATGACCAGCATCATATGGAACCGTTGAAAAAGTATCTTACCAGCCTTGAAGCGTAAAGGATTTAGCAAGCGGTGGGCGCCATGGAATACAGCATGTGGCGTGCGCTGAATATAATATGTATCCCAAACCAGGGAGGGACATGATGACCATTTATAAGATTGAATTAACTCAGGGAAATCTAATCGGTTCATTTACCGATGAGGTAACCCCCATGTTGAGCGTGAAATCTGGGGATTCCATTCGTTTTCAGACACTGGATGCGGGCTGGGGAACGGGTGTGAGTTATGCGGAACGCATGAAACCTTTTGATCGACAAGGTGAAAAAGATGGAGGGCATGCATTAATAGGTCCGATCTATATCGATGATGCCAAGCAAGGACAGACGTTGGAGATTGTTTTCAATGAGATTGTACCCGGTCAATACGGGTTTACTTCCGCCGGCGGATATCCGAACTGGCAGAACCAGAAATTACATCTAACAGAGGTTGAAGAACTGTCGCTGAATTGGACACTTGATCGCCACACGATGAGTGGAACCTGTGAAATAAACGGGAAACTCTTCACGGTATCTCTCTCGCCTTTTATGGGTGTAGTGGGCATGCCGCCAGAGTCAGGTGGAATTCATACGACTTGGCCGCCTCGCTATTGTGGAGGAAACATCGACTGCAAGGAACTGGTGCAGGGAAGTAAATTATATTTACCTATCCCCGTAGACGGAGGTTATCTCGCGATTGGTGACGGTCATGCACGGCAGGGAGATGGTGAAGTCAGCTGTCAGGCCATTGAATGTGCAATGGAGGTTGTGGATATCACGATCAACTTGATTGATGATATGATTTTGACCAACCCTCGTGCATATACGCCATCCGGCTGGCTTACCTTCGGTTTTCATGAAGATCTGAATGAGGCTACGGTTCAAGCATTAGACGGGATGCTCCATCTGATGGGTGAGTTGTACGGATTAGAACGAGTGGAAGCGATTGCAATTGGGAGCGCGGTAATTGACCTGCGTATCACGCAAATTGTGAATGGCGTGAAGGGTGTGCATGCTGTCCTTCCACATGATGCTTTTAAGTAACTTAAGGTCTGTTATAAGTAGTATTAGATGAACTTGGAGGTCGATAAAATGAAAGGCAGACCACAGATCGTTTTAGATATCGCAGGGGTTTTGTTAAGTAATATGTCATTGACGTGCTGGAGAGATATGATTCGGGAAACCAACCTATCGGCAGAATCCCTGAAAGTACATTTTACAGGAATCAAGCGACAACTCTGGACAGGAATAATGCGAGAAGAAGAGTTCTGGCATTCTTTGAATGAGGCGTATCCCGAATTATCAATAAGCCGAGCGAAGGAGATCTTGTATAGCTCAATTGTTCCTTTACCAACGGCTCAATACCTTGAGCGATGGAGTGAGCTTGCCGATATCCATCTGCTCAGCAATCATTGTAAGGAGTGGATTGAGCCGAATCTTAGCCGTTTAAGCTCATTTACCAAAAGTATAACCATCTCTAATCAAGTGGGTTTATGCAAACCTGAGATTGAGATATACCAACGGGTCGAAACCTTCCTGGTAGCTGGAGAAGAGGTTCTATTTATAGATGATCAAGAGAAAAATTTACATTCTGCTAAGCTACTCGGTTGGGAGACTTTACTGGCCGACGAAGAAGGAGATTGGGTTAATGAAGTTGAGTCATTGCTAAGGAAGTTCATCAATGCATAACAAGTATAATCCATAAGTTCTAAAAAAATGTTCGTTTACGAATCACACTCCAAATTGCTTTAGATGATGATCTAAATGTTTATAGATGCCTATACCCCATTGCTCAGGTGTTAATCTTCCGAAAAAAGGATGGGGGTGAGAGGAGCATTTTCTTGGACCAAGACTTTGGAAAGTTGTAATCTTTTGTTTCAGTTTCTCTTTCTCTACGATAAACTCTCTGTTGTCTTCTATAATAATTGTTGGGATGGTCGACATATTATGCGGTAATGGCTTTTCGTTATAAAACATCGGTTTGGCGAACCTTCCAACGAGCCTCCCTAGCAATCCTCTAGGTGGAAAAGCATTCCCCATGGGAATGTCTTGAAATGCCGAGCAGTGTGCCAGCATTTGAGGGACCTGCATGTTTCCCCATTGAGGCTTGGAATTTGCACTGAGTCTATCAATACGCTCTACGATTTCCACAGCATGCGTTTTATTGAAAATACTTTTCATATGAACACCCCATTCATTGTTTTGGATTAGATTAAGCATTTCTAATCATTCGCCTTATTGCTAAACTGTGTAATTTCCTTTTCTAAAATTTTTCCGACTTGGCCGAGAGCATTCGTTATCTCTAATAATTGCTTCGGATCAAGGTGAGCCATAATATACTGATTCCATTCATCGTACTGTGTATAGATCGCTTCCAGCACTTCTTCTCCTTTCGCCGTTAATTCAAGCAACTTGGTTCGTCGGTCTGTCGGATGGTCTTTGTACATAGTGAGCCCTTCATCGGTTAATACATCTGCAATGCGCTGTACACTTTGGCGGGCTAGCCCCATATCACGGGCGATTTTGGCTACTGTCGGTGTACCATGTCCAATGCGACCCAATACCTGCCATCGGGCACTGCTCTGATGGAGTGGACGTGTAACGATGTCCCCCGAACGCATCAATAACCCATGAATCTGAAAGATGTAGAGGGAAAACTTGCTTAGCGGATCTTCTATATTTTGGTTGTATTTCATATGTTTATCTTAATTCATTGACAGTATACTGTCAATATTTCCGAAACGGGGTGGCTGTTCGGTTAATGGCATTGTTGGAGGACATCTTGAAATCGGTTGCGGGATGGGACAAGCCACAGGGGAACAATTGAATCATAAGGATACTTTTTACTAGGGGAGAAAAAAGTCTAAGGGTATATGTTTTATTATTCTACTTAAGAACAGGAGAGAATATATGAGTGATCCGCGTTCAACATACAGTATCCAAACGGCAGTTTTAAGTTTACAAGAGGAATTAGCGAGGTTAAAGATACAAGCGGTAATGGGATGGCCCAAAGAGTTCCGAAATCTGGAATGGTATGGTTTGAAAAATGGAATGCGTGTATTGGAGGTCGGAAGCGGACCAGGTTACATTACAGAGCAATTATTAAACAGTTTGCCTGACAGCGAGCTTACCTCGCTTGAGATTGATAGTTCACTGCAAGCACAGGCCAGAGAGCGGCTGAAAGATATTCCTTCCAAGCGATTGCAATTTGTAGAGTCTTCCATCTACCAGATGGATCTGCCTGATGATTCTTTTGATTTTGTCGTAGCAAGACTGATCTTTCTTCACTTGAACAATCCTGACGAAGCTGCACGAGAGATATATCGTGTACTGAAGCCTGGCGGTCGTCTTGCCATTATTGATGTGGATGACGGCGTTTTTGGAGCAGTGAATCCTGATGTTCCTGCTTTGCATACGGTATTAATGAAAATATCGGACTATGTGGCACAACACGGCGGTAATCGCATCATTGGCAGAAGTCTGCCGCGTCTCCTTTCTGAGAACGGATACATCGATGTTGACATTGATTCTGTCCTTCAACATAGTGATCTGTTAGGCATAGAAGGGTTTAAGCAGCAGTTTAATCTTAATCGTTTTGTACATTTTGCGGAAAAAGGTGTGATCAGTTCGGAGGAATTTGCTCAGATGCAACAAGCCTCTGATGCGATAAATCATTCGCCGGAAGCCTATGCCATGATGAATTTCATTACAGCTTGCGGCACGAAGCCCCTGTAAGAGTTGTGTACGTTTGAAATAAGCTTTACTTGCTCGGTGCTCGGACACTGTCTATGACAGACTATGCTTCCTAAGAGACGGAGGATGGGAATGAATATCGCTCAAGCTTTCCAGGAAACTGTAGTGCAAGGAGATCATCAAGGTATGATTGATTTGCTGAAAAAATATGAACAATCCAGCAGGCTATCTGTCAATGAACGAGGTTGGGTGTATTGGAATGTTTCAGATGGTTATGCCTTGTTAAGAGAGCCGGAACTGCTTTATGCAAATCACCGGGAATTCTTCGAATGGGGGAAAGAAAACCTCGCCCCCGAGCAGCTACACTGGATCGTTTCGGATTCGACACAAGCGTTGTCATTATCTCTGGGGAACTACTTTGATCATTGGATGGATTGGTATCAATATGCTTGTGATTATGCCCCGAAGTTGGATACCAACCGAGGTGTTCGATTCGAGAGCCATCGGGCTTTGGGTGGTTCGCTTTGGGTTTTGGAGAGGTACAGTGAAATGGACAGTGTGCTTGAAAATATGAACCAACTCATACAAGAAGATGTGACATGGTCAAATACTCTTTTTGCCCGAATTACATATAACAAACAGCGCCTGACTAGGCTTTATCATGCTGGGGATGTTGTCGGAGTTCAAGCTCTTGTGAACGAAACGATGGATTCGATTGATGACATCAATGTTGAAGCACTGCCCATTTCAAGAAAAGACGAAGTGGTAGGTAGCTGGGAGGATATTAATGTCTCTAGAAATTCGCAGAGAGATATCAACATTGCGTTGAACAATCTGGCCTGTATTTTAACGGATATTGAAAGGTATGAGGAAAGTATGAAATTGTTTATGCAGATACAGGAACGTGGTCACCACATGAATTCATATGGTTTTTCCAAATGGATATATTCGATATGGAAGACAAGAGGGACTGAGGCAGTTAAAGATGCATTAGCAGTTAATGCCTCTTATGAAATAGCTGATCTTGTAAAACATACTCCTGAACTATTAGAGATCAAAGGTTAGCATAAGGTGATTGGAGTTGCCAGAGGTTTGCACAACAACGTGAAAGGAGTGATGTCATATGAGAAACAATACGAATCTGAGTAGAAGAAATAAAGTTGCAAGAGGTGTTTTGGTCTAGCGCAGAGGATCCAAGGAAGGGTTCAAGGGATTCCTCTGTGTATTTTTCACGAGGAGGAATTTCAAACTATGATTCATTTAAAAGGTGTGTCAGTGGATAATTGTATGCATGTACCCAACTGAATGTAACTGAAGAACAGAAAAAAAGTTTTCCTGCACCGATTGTATATTGGATTGCTGAATCCAAGGTAATGGAAGACTTTCAGCCCAGGGCCATTTATTTTGATTCGGATCTGGTTGGTTTTGCTGTCTACTCGGATCAGCCGGATCATGAGGATAACTTCTGGCTTCTTGCTCTAATGGTTGATAAAAAATATCAGGGCAGAGGTTATGGAAGAGAAGCCCTTAGGAAGTTGATTGATCTAATGCAAGAATCGCTGAGTTGCAAACGCATCATGATTGGACACAGGCCGGAAAATGGTATCGCAGGAAATCTGTATGAATCACTTGGTTTTCAGAGAGTAAGTGAAGGGCTGATTGATGGCGAAGTTGTTCGGCTTCTAAGATGCAAGTAGTGCCAAAACACACGCAATTTGGATTGTAAAGGAGGTAGCTTGTCTTTGAAGCATATACACATTATTTTCTCATTACTCTTTATCATGTTAGGCATTGTGATTATTACGATCTCAAAAATAATTGAAGAGGTGATTCCCAAACTAGGGTATGCAGCATTCCAGTCAGCAGCAGCTGGCAGTTATGATTCGAGTGCTTATCAAGTGAATTTTGAACTGAATTATTGGATGGGCGCGATATGCATTTTGGGTGGAGTTATCTGTTTATTAGCTAGAATGAATTGGGTTCAGAACTCCATCCGTGAAATGAATATAAGAAACAAAGCGTTTGATGAAACTCATCATTATGATGACACAAGAGAACTGAAATAAGTTATGATATGACATAAAAAAAGAAAGGGCAGATCAACATGATTACATTCCAATACTTTGAACCGGAAGATTTTGATCAACTAATCGAATGGAGTGGGGATGAAGCATTCCTGCTCCAGTGGGCTGGGCCAGGCTTTCAATATCCACTTTCCAAGGAACAGTTATCAGATTATTTGCATGGTGCGAATGATAAAAACACTTCAAATAAGTTCATTTATAAAGTGATGGATGAATCGACCCAGGAGATTGTAGGCCATATTGCTCTCGGCGGTATCGATCGATATAATCGTTCAGGGCGTATCGGTAAGGTGCTTCTTGGCAAGCCATATCAGGGTAAAGGCTATGGAAAGCAAATGATCGATGAGGCACTTCGAATTGGATTTGAAGAGGAGAAGTTACACCGGATCAGTCTGGGCGTATTTGATTTTAATGTCTCAGCCATCCGATGTTATGAAAAAGCGGGCTTTGTACAAGAGGGACTTATTCGTGATGCAAGAAGATATGAAGATACCTTCTGGAATCTGATCGAGATGAGCATATTAGAGGACGAATGGAAGAAATAGCTTCTCAAAAGGACTCATGACGAAAATTTAAATGGGGGATGTTCGCTTGTCATCTGAATGACAGGCAGACATCCCCTTGATTATTTACTTCCTTTCTGATTGATTACAATGATCCCCGTATCAATAAATTCCTGCACGGGCAAACCGTCGCTAGCAAGTAACAAGGTCTCCATCATTTTGGCACCCCAGACTCCCTCATTCTGTGAAATAACGGCAGACAATTGACCGTTGAGCAACCCGTTTTCACTGGTCGGGCTGTCTCCGAACGCGATCAAATGCCGGTTAAGGCCTTTCGCTTTCCAGATCAGGGTAGAGGCAGAGACGGAAACAAAATCGAGTCCGATAATCGCGTTGAAGTGAGGGTGAGCTTGAATCATGTTCTCCATATCGGACATGGCGCGATCTTCATTCCCTTGATGATAACGAACCTCCAAGATTTCGATGTCTGTTTCACTGCGGATGTAGTCGATGAATCCATTAAGTCGCTGCTGCAAACCTTGCATCTCCTGCAAACCATTCTCGACAAGAATCATGCCTTGATTATGCAGAAGTTCTGTAGTCGTCATCGCGAACTGCTGGCCAGTGCGATAGTTATCAGCGCCTACATAAGCGATTCGATGACTGGATGGAACATCCGACTCGAATGTAATGACAGGAATACCCGCAGCTTGGGCTGCATCAATAACGGGTGTAAGTGCAGCAGCATCCACAGGAGATATAGCTATTCCGTCCACATGCTGCTTGATCATATTCTCCATGATACGAATCTGTTGTTCAGTATTGGCTTCATCAGGTGCGTTTACAATTAATGTGATATTGTGTTTGCCTGCATACTCCGTTGCATCCTTCGTGATCATCTCATAGGTTGGATAGGTCATTGGATAAATAATACCGAAAGTTTTACTCGCGGCAGATTTCTCAACAGGTGAAGTTGCAGGAAGTGATGCGGCCATTTGCTGTGGGCGAATGTGTGCCGAACCGGATGAAATGATCATCGGGAACAGCAGTATGAGTGTAAGTAAAAGTGCAAATTTAATT
Source organism: Paenibacillus sp. FSL R5-0519 (assembly GCF_037974275.1). Classification (NCBI taxonomy): domain Bacteria; kingdom Bacillati; phylum Bacillota; class Bacilli; order Caryophanales; family Paenibacillaceae; genus Paenibacillus; species Paenibacillus sp. FSL R5-0519. The sequence continues at coordinate 3,988,912 of NZ_CP150234.1, read as the reverse complement.
TTACTCATACATCGGCTCTTTTCTCATATCAGATGGTCTGGCCTGCGATTCCTCGGTCCCTTGCGTTCGGTATTCTCTTGGTGTAAAACCTGTTGTTTTCTTGAATATATTAGAAAAATAGTGAGAATCGTTGTAACCGACTTTGTAAGCAATCTCAAAGGTTTTGTTGCTGCTCGTTTTTAGCAGCTCCTTGGCTTTACCGATTCGAATCCGGGTTAGATACTCCGTTATCGTTTGACCCGTTTCCTGACTGAAAATCTTGCTTAGATGACTTGGACTGATTCTGACGTGTGCAGAAATCATCTTCAGCGAGACTTGTTCGTTACTGTATTCCTGGGAGACATAGGCTTTTACCTGATCGATGACATCACTGTATTTTCCGGAGCAGGCTGCTCTTCTCTGCCATAACAGGTTAAGCAGGGAACATAGATATTGGGTGCAATCCTCCCAGCACGTAATTTTCCGGATCGTCTGCTGCAGGGAAGTGATATTCTCATCCGAATGGTCACTCATGCGGAACAGCTGATTCGCAAGCCGAAACGACTCGAGCGTAAGATCATTCAACAGATAGAAGCCATACGATGAGGACTTCCAGTCGAAGGACTGTAATGGAGCGGCAAACTCCTGCACAAAAGGGTCACGCAGATTAGGGCTACCGATTTTGAGAAATTCAAGAAACGAATTCCTGTCGAGAAATAGAGTCGTTTGCTCATCCAGGTTAATTTCAGTTAGAGTAGCTCTGTTCTGAAGGGTAAGCCGGGTAATATATTTATCCTCCTCCGCTTCCAGATACGAGACATGAATGCCTTGCAGCCGCTCTTGTTGACTGCCAATACCCAGAATAATATTACATTTGAACATATGCTCCAGCTGCATACGAACCCTCCCACGAAGCTGCTCCAGATATGCGGATATGTTCTCAGCGTCATTATACTTGAGCAGAAGCACGATCTCCGTCCGGCTTCGAATATAAGGAAGAAGTTCTACGTGGGGATCACGAGTATCCTCCAGTACGGGAATCAGCTTCCTCATCATGGATTCCGAATCCGGGGAATCCTCTGTTAATCGAACGTCGATAATGACAATGGTGTAATACCTGGCTGAGAGAGGAAGTGCGAGTTGTTTGGCTGATTCAATCGCATCGGTTGTACCGATGAGTCCCCCACACAGATCGGCTAGCAGTTTTTCTTTGGTGATCGTTCGGCTTGTCATGCGCTGTTGTTCTTCATCCATTTGTTTGCTGACCTTATGAAGCATCTGGATTAGCTCTGCTGCGCTAATGGGCTTTAGACAGTACTCAGTTACACCGAGTCGGATGGCCTCCTGGGCATAGCTGAATTCATCATGACCGCTCATGATAATGATTTTGATATCAGGTTGCTGATTGCGAACGATGGAGGTCAGTTCCAGTCCGTTCATAAATGGCATTTTAATATCCGTAATCAGAATATCCGGTGCCCATTCATGAATTAAAGGTAATGCAAGCTCGCCGTCGGGTGCATCCCCGCAATAGCGAAAACCTTCCTTTTCCCAATCAATGCAGCTCCGTATATTCTCCCGAATCCCAATTTCGTCATCCACAATCATGACCTTTTTCAACGGTTAACCTCCTTGCTTTTGGGGATACGAATCATAAATGTGCTTCCTTCCATATACGTACTGTCCATTTCAATGCCATAAGCTGGTCCGAAATAGAGCCGAATCCGGTGATGCACATTGAGCAGACCGAATCCGCCTTCCTGCTCGTCATCTTGGGGGGAACGAGAACCTGCCGGTTTCTCCAGCTCTTCACGTAATTGAGCCAATCGATCCGCAGACATGCCGATTCCGTTGTCTTGTACGGTGAGAATGATGCTATTTTCCTCAATATATCCGTGGATGGATATACGCCCTTGACCGCGTTTGTTTTTGATCCCATGGTAGAGCGCGTTTTCAACTAGGGGCTGCAAGGTCATTTTCAGAATGGGATAATCCTGAAGCTCACGGTCAACGCTGATCTCGTAGGTGAGAATATCGTGATACCTCATCTGTTGAATGACCAAGTAACTCCGCGCATGCTCAAGCTCGGTTTGAATGGATACCCAGTCGAATCCTTTGTTCAGGCTCAAACGAAAGAACTTCGAGAGGGCCTGCACGAGTTTGATTACATTTTCTTTTTTCTCTGCTTCAGCCATCCATAGAATGGATTCCAACGTGTTATAGAGAAAGTGAGGGTTGATCTGAGCTTGCAGCGTACGTAGTTCAGCTATTTTCACCTGTTCATTCTCTCGAATACTCTTTTCGATTAATGTTTTGAGCTTATCCAGCATCACATTGAAGCTTTTGCCCAGATCAGCAATTTCGTCTGAGCCGTGTGGTGTGACTTTGGCCTCCAAGTAACCGTTTGCAGCTTTACGCATCTTGTTCATCAGAATCCGGATGGGAAGAATCAGTCGATTATTCAGGAAAAAATATAATGATATTGCAAAGAAGGCGCTTAACAAAACCGTGATGATGATCAATTGGCGAATGCTATTGGCCTCTGCAATGATTTCCTGATAAGGGGCTACCCCGATCATTTTCCATCCGGTCTGTTTGGAGGTGCTGTATACAACGAATTGCGGCTTGGAGCCTGCGGACAGGATAAAGCTGTCATGTTGCAAATGTAAGGGGATTGATCGGATCTGATCCATCATGCTTATGGATGCCGGGGTGGCATCCGGTCTGAAAAGAGTATTTCCGTGTTGATCACTGATGTAGAAAAAACCTGAATCCTTAATGGGGGTGCTCGTCAAAAAATCATCAATAAACGAATCATTCAAATCAATTACGATAAATCCGATGACCTCATGCGTGATTCGTTCCTTGACGGTAGTTATAATTGAAAGCGCATTCTGTTTAGGGTAAGCAAATCCATCCAGCCTGTTATATTCGGCATAGGCTGCAGAATGAGGGATGCGCAGAATGGCATCCGGATACTGTATCAGATACTTGAAGTACGGGTTACGTAGCGGATTCCGTTCCAGCTTGAACACGCCTTTTCGTTCACTTATGCCTTTTCCATAGAAATTCACAAATGAGATATTAAGTACCTTGTCATACTTGTAAGTTTCCCGATATAGATTGTAGGTCTGAAGGATGGCTTTGGCTTCCGGGTAGGACTCCGATTGAGAATAAAGGTATTGAAGCACTTGTGGATTCTTGCCCAGTTCGAGCAACCGTTCCGTATCCTCAAACAAGATATCAATGTTCCTGGCAAGCTGGTCGGCAACCAATTGTGTCGAGGCCTTGTTATGATTGGATACAACCGTATAGGATTTGTGGTAAGAAATCAATCCAACCACGATCAGTGGTACTGAACTGAGGATGATAAACATGCTGAGTAATTTAAGCCTTAGGCTTGAAGCAATCCACTGAATGAGTTTCAACGTATTCCACTCCATCTGAAGGGATTGAAAATGTACCATTAGTATAACATGATTTTTAGATATTTAAGAGAATCGCTAAATACTACACCATTAAACAAAGAAATTACACATTTTGGATCTCTGTTTTTGAAATTGCTAAATTATTACATTAAAAAAACAAGATACTCCATATAAGCTCGAAATGAAAGCGTTCTATAATGTGATCACACCACAAGGTGAAATGAAAAAGGGAGGATCACAACATGCGAACCAAAAAAAAGTGGGGACTTGCCATAACATTGGCTATGGTGATGTTGGTTAGCACGGCATGCAGCAGTACCAATGGAGGAGCAGGCTCCGATAATGAAACTTCAACAAATGGCAGTGGGGGTACACCTGCCAGCGCCAAAACAATTACGCTCGGTTTTTCGCAGGTTGGTGCGGAGAGTGGCTGGCGTTCGGCGAATACCAAGTCGATTCAGGAGTCAGCCAAAGAAGCAGGCTATGATTTGAAGTTTTCAGATGCGCAGCAGAAGCAGGAAAATCAGATTAAAGCTTTGCGATCCTTCATCCAGCAGAAGGTGACGGTGATTGCTTTTTCTCCTGTTGTGGAATCCGGTTGGGATACCGTATTGAAGGAAGCGAAGGATGCAGGCATTCCCGTAATTTTGACGGACCGTGCTGTGGATTCCCCGGATAAAACCCTCTACAAAACCTTTATTGGCTCCGACTTCGTAGAAGAAGGACGCAAAGCAGGTCAGTGGCTTAATGACCAATATAAGGACACACAAGACGAGATCAATATCGTAGAATTGCAGGGCACAACTGGGTCCGCACCAGCGAATGACCGTCAAGAGGGCTTTATGGAATTGATTGCTTCCAATCCAAAGCTTAAAGTGATCGCTTCACAATCGGGAGACTTTACACGTGCCAAAGGCAAAGAAGTCATGCAAGCTTTCCTCAAAGCACATAAAAAAATCGATGTTCTCTACGCGCATAATGACGATATGGCACTTGGTGCAATTCAGGCCATTGAAGCGGCAGGACTGAAACCAGGCGTAGATATCACTATTATCTCGGTTGATGCCGTGAAAGATGGGATGCAGGCTGCTGCTGATGGCAAAATCAACTTTATCGTGGAATGTAATCCGTTGTTAGGACCTCAATTAATGGAAGCGGTTCAAGCGGTAGTGGACGGGAAAGACATCGAACCCCGAATCGTGACAGATGAGACAACGTTCACATCGGAGCAAGCCAAAGAAGCATTGCCAACACGCGAATATTAAAATCAGATTCGTATAACACCGAAAAGTCATTTTTCGACCAGGCTGTCGCTAAATGACTTTTTTCCATAACAAAGGAGAGGGTTATATGGCCGAGCAAGCGCCCATTTTGCAAATGACAGGTATCACCAAACAATTTCCCGGCGTTAAAGCGCTGTCCAGCGTCAGCTTTCGCTTGTTTCCGGGCGAGATTCATGCCTTGATGGGTGAGAACGGAGCTGGAAAGTCGACACTTATTAAAGTTCTGACGGGCGTTTATTCCATTGATGAGGGAACGGTAACGATGGGTCATCGCGAACTTTCCATTTCCGGTCCGCTCGAAGCACAGAAGGCGGGAATCAGTACCGTTTACCAGGAGGTTAATCTCTGCCCGAACTTAACAGTTGCTGAGAATATTTTTATCGGGCGGGAACCGATGCGGTTTGGCAAAATCAATTGGAAGCAAATGAACCAAGATGCGGAGAACCTGCTGCGAGACAGATTACATCTGTCCATCGATGTTAAGGCGCCTTTACAGAATTACTCAGTCGCGATTCAACAACTGATTGCGATTGCAAGAGCACTCAGCATCTCAGCCAAGGTGCTAATACTGGATGAGCCTACATCCAGTTTGGACAAAAACGAAGTTCAGCAACTGTTTCGAATTATGCACAAATTAAAGAGTGAAGGTCTCGCCATTCTTTTTGTTACTCATTTTCTAGATCAGGTATACGAAATGTCGGATCGTCTAACGGTGCTCCGTAATGGGGAATTGGAAGGAGAGTACATAGCCGCAGAACTTCCACGCATGGAACTGGTGCTCAAGATGATCGGCAAGGAGCTTGAAGTGTTAGAGGAGCTTCCGAAGGAAACGGATGCTGCCCAGGCGGAGTCGGGCGAACTGTTAATTACCGCCAAGGGGCTTGGACGGAAAGGCGCAATTGAGCCGTTCGATCTGGATATTCGTAAGGGAGAAGTCATGGGCTTGGCCGGATTATTGGGGTCTGGTCGGACCGAGATCGCTCGCCTCTTCTTTGGTGCAGATCGATCGGACGAAGGCAAGCTGCTTGTTGTGGATACAGGAAGCATGGTCAAATCGCCACGTCATGCGATTGATCAGAATATTGCCTTTTGCTCCGAGAATCGTAAAACCGAAGGCATCATCGATGATTTGACCATCCGGGAGAACATTATTCTGGCTTTACAGGCGACACGCGGCTGGTCCAAACCGATCTCACGCAAGAAGCAGGATGAGATTGCCGAAAAGTACATCAACCTGTTAAATATCCATCCCAAAAATCCGGAGCATTTAATTAAAAATCTGAGCGGCGGTAATCAGCAAAAGGTGTTGCTTGCCCGGTGGCTGCTGATGAACCCGGATCTGTTGATTCTCGATGAACCTACGCGTGGCATTGATATTGGTGCAAAGACTGAAATACAGAAGCTGGTGCTCTCTCTGTCGAAGCAGGGCATGGCCGTGCTGTTCATTTCTTCTGAGTTGGAAGAAGTGATTCGTGTCAGCCAACGGATTGCCGTACTTCGGGACCGCAAAAAAGTGAAAGAACTCAGCGGGGAACAGATCCATCAGCAGCAAATTATGAAAGCAATGGCAGGAGGTTAAAGAGATGGCGGGCAAGATGCGTAAACATCATTTGTTTTGGCCGTTATGTATGCTTGGTTTACTTTTAATCTTTAATTTGCTGTACTCTCCGGATTTCTTCTCCCTTGTCATGCGTGAAGGAAATCTGTATGGCAGCTTGATTGATATTCTCAACTTTGGAGCGCCTTTGATTCTGGTATCCATCGGCATGACACTGGTCATCGCGACCGGAGGCATCGATTTGTCCGTGGGCTCCATTGTCGCGATCTCCGGTGCCGTGGCTTGTATGAGCATCAGCAGAGGAGTAGACCAGAGTTCCTTGGGGCTTGTACTGGGTGCGCTTGGATTATCAATGGGGCTTTCCCTGATCTTGGGTGTATGGAACGGGGCGCTTGTTTCGGTTGCCCGAATTCAGCCCATTATTGCGACGCTTATTCTAATGGTGGCCGGACGTGGGATTGCACAATTGATTACGAGTGGACAGATTATTACGGTATCCAATGCCAACTACGCCTATATCGGGGCCGGTTCGCTTGCAGCATTGCCCTTTTCCATCTTCATCGTATTAACTGTCCTGATTGTGGCCACTCTGTTGACGAGAAAAACGGCACTGGGACTGTTTATCGAATCGGTCGGAAGTAACGCGAGCGCGAGCCGACTGGCAGGTATTCGTTCCAAAACGGTTATTCTCACAGTTTATGTGTTCTGTGGTCTGTGTGCCGGTATTGCCGGGCTTATTCTCAGCTCGAATGTATCCAGTGCGGATGGAAATAACGCGGGTCTGTGGTATGAACTCGATGCCATTCTTGCGGTAGTCATCGGGGGTACTTCGCTCAATGGAGGACGTTTCTATCTCATGGGTACCGTCGTTGGAGCGTTGATTATTCAAACTTTAACAACAACGATCTATATGATTGGCGTTCCGCCAGAAGTTACGTTGGTTGTTAAAGCTTTTGTTGTATTAGCCGTATGTTTGATTCAATCTGATTCCTTCCGCAATTCCATGGTGATCCGTTGGAAAAAACGGAAATATCCAGCCGAACAGGGGGTTAACCGCCATGTTTCTTAATCGTAAGTATCTCCCGGTCTTTGTCACTTTCGGCTTGCTGGCCGTGATGTTTGCCATAGGGTCTTTCAGGTACACGGGATTCTTCTCCACACAGGTGCTGCTTAATCTTCTCATTGATAACGCCTTTCTGATTATCACGGCAATTGGCATGACCTTTGTCATTGTATCGGGGGGAATCGACTTGTCGGTTGGTTCAGTCATAGCGCTGACAACCATTATTAGCGCAAGTCTGGTGGAGAAGCAGGGCTGGTCACCTGCCATCGTTATACCGTTGGTGCTTGTGATGGGTGCATTGTTTGGCACAGTTATGGGGGCGATCATCCACTATTTTAAAATTCAGCCCTTCATTGTGACGCTGGCCGGTATGTTTTTGGCGCGGGGGCTGTGTTATGTCATCAGTCTCGACACCATTACGATTACGAATCCATTTTATACACAGGTAGCACAGGCGAAAATATCCCTGCCAGGGGGCAACTTTGTCTCCATTAATGTGATTATTGCTCTGGTCATTCTACTGCTGGCAATTTATCTGGCACATTATACCCGGTTCGGGCGCAATGTTTACGCCATTGGCGGAAGCGAACAATCCGCACTGCTCATGGGACTGCCGGTTGCACGTACCAAAATCATGGTGTACACGTTCAGTGGTTTGTGCTCCGCGCTTGCCGGTGTCGTTCTCACCTTCTATATGTTATCGGGTTATGGATTACACGCCATGGGTCTAGAACTCGATACCATCGCGGCTGTTGTCATCGGAGGTACCCTGTTAACAGGTGGTGTGGGGTACGTGGCGGGAACCTTTATTGGTGTATTGATCCAGGGAGCTATCCAAACTATAATTAGCTTCGAAGGCACGCTCAGCTCGTGGTGGACCAAGATTGTGATTGGCCTAATGCTGTTTGTTTTTATTTTGTTCCAACGACTGCTTAGCGGGCGGCGAGTATCCTCGAAATCACTGCATTAAGTGGATCGAATGAAATGATATGATATTGGACGCAAATACCGAACAATGAAATGACCATATGTGCTCTGCATCGGTGGCTGCGGAAACTAACATGGAGATGGGGGATGCGTGAATGAGAAGACATGTGAACGGGTTGTGCTTGTTCATACTACTGCTGCTTGTCGGCTGTACAACACCTGAGTCTGAATCTGTGCCTCCGCCCATCTCGTCTAACAACTTGGAAACTCTCCCATCTGTTGAGGAATGGATGGAATCAGCGGTAGCAAGGGATACCTCTACAAAACCAATTGTCTTGGGTTTTTCACAACTGGGGAGAGAGAGTGCCTGGCGTCTGGCCAACTCCATGTCTATTCGTACTGCTGCGGCTGAATCGGGAATTTCCCTTGTGATAAAAAATGCAGAACAGTCTCAGACGAAACAGTTCGAGGCGGTTCGGTCGTTCATCAGGCAAAAGGTCGACGTCATTGCCATTGCACCAGTCGTGGAATCGGGCTGGGATGGTATCCTTCAGGAGGCCAAGGATGCAGGCATACCGGTGATCATCGTAGACCGATCAGTTAATGTGAAAGACACTTCACTTTTTGTGACAACGATTGGATCGGACTTTTATGAGGAAGGTGTGAAGGCAGGGAAGTACATTCAGGATCGGATGCGAAATCATCCGGGTTCGATACGAATTGCCGAACTGCAAGGCACAAGTGGTTCTACGCCTTCCATCCAGCGTGGCGAGGGATTTAGAAGCATTTTGGACACCAGAGCAGATGTCATTTTCACACAAAGTGCTCCCGCTGATTTTACGGAGGATAATGGTAAACAAGTGATGAAAGATTTCCTTCAGGTTCCGGAAGAAGAAAGGCCGCAGGTTCTTTTTGCCCATAATGATGAAATGGCTTTTGGCGCCATTCAAGCGATCGAAGAAGCTGGGCTGAAGCCGGGAGAGGACATCATCATTGTCTCCGTGGACGGCTCTCGCAAAGCACTTGAAATTCTGGCCAGTGGGAAGATCAACGCTGTGGTGGAATGTAACCCGTTGCTTGGCCCTCAGCTTATGCAGGCTACTAAAGAAATCATTGCAGGACGAACACTACCGAAGCGTATGGCGCCCCCGGAGGACATTTTTACACAGGAGAGTGCCAGTAGGGAGATGTACAACAGGCGATTCTAGCGATTGTGAAAAAATAGAACATTTTGGATAAAATTCAATTTACTTTAAATACAGGTATCGTTTATACTGAATTCACCTTGAACAAAAAGTGCTTATCTGAGAGAAAGTATGCAGAGAACTACATATATTTGAAAGCGCTTTTTTTGAGAGGTGGAAGTTCGATAAAGAGAGGGAGTGTAGAAGGTATTATACTGTAAATATAATATGAGGAGGTAATTTGATGTTCAAAGTAAAGCTGGCAAAGGTGGTAATGTCTCTCGCGGTTTTCGGTACCTTGTTTTCTATTCCGGCGGTGCCCGACGTTCGTGCAGCAGATGCAAGTTGTCCAAATGGTTATGTAGGTCTAACGTTTGATGATGGTCCATCCGGGAATACAACAAACATGCTTAACGCGTTGAAGCAGGCGGGTTTACGGGCGACGATGTTCAATGTTGGACAAAACGCGCAAAACAATCAATCTCTGGTTGCTGCTCAGGTGGCAGCTGGCATGTGGATTGGCAATCATTCCTACACTCATCCGAATATGACGACATTAAGCAGCGCTCAGATGTCGTCAGAGATTACACGGACACAGCAGACGATCCAGTCCATTACCGGAAGTTCACCTAAACTGTTCAGACCTCCTTATGGTGCGACCAATGCAACCTTGAAATCCGTTGTGAGCCAAAATGGCCTGACTGAAGTGCTGTGGAACGTAGATTCCCAAGACTGGAATGGCGCCAGTGCAAACCAGATTGTAGCGGCTGTGAACACCATGAAAAGTGGTGATGTCATTCTAATGCATGATCAGTACCAGACAACACTTCAGGCCATTCCGCAGATTGCACAAAATCTGAAGAATCGCGGCCTTTGCTCCGGCATGATCTCACCGGCGACAGGTCGGGCAGTCGCGCCTGATGGAGGCACCACCAATCCTCCAGGTACTTCAACAAAAGTGGAAGCTGAGAATATGACCAAAGGTGGTCAGTACACCGGGAATATAAGCTCTCCTTTCAATGGAGTAGTGCTGTACGCTAACAATGATTTGGTTAAATACACGCAGTATTTTGCAACGGGCACTCACAATTTTTCACTTCGTGGGGCTTCAAACAATGCCAATATGGCTAGAGTGGATTTGAAGATTGGCGGACAGACCAAGGGAACCTTTTACTTCGGAGGAAACAACCCTGCGGTGTATACGCTTAATAATGTTACTCATGGCACAGGAAACCAAGAGATTCAGCTGGTTGTAACCGCAGATGACGGGACATGGGACGTGTACATTGATTACTTGGAAATAAACTAATTATCGCAGGGTTAATTGAAAAATGTACAGAGATGAAATCCCATTGGAAGCCCAATGGGATTTCATCGTGTTTTTGGACATTTTGTAATACAAAAGTGGAAGGAAAACATTTATAATGGATGAAATGTGGACAGGGAAAATTTGGTGTGTATTGAAACCATTTGTTTATTAGGAGTGGATTGATCCAATGATCATTATGATTAACGGCGCGTTTGGTTCGGGGAACGAGGAAAACTTTCAGTACATCTATAGCGGGTTGAGAGAGATTGATCAGGACATTCATCATTTTTGCCTAACGGCTACAGAAGAGACGATATATCATCGTTTGGCGAAACGAGGAGATGAATATGGAGGCTGGCAGTATCAACAAGCGCCCAAGTGTGTTGAAGCTTTCAAGGATGAACAATTTCAAACCTACATTGTTACCGATCATCTGGAGACCAGTGAAATCATAGAACTCATATTGAAGAAGGTCCTAAAATAAAATGCGAAGTTGTATGGGAAGATCTGTATAACGAACAGAAGAGGATGGATGGTAATTGACGACAGTGACTTTTGAAGAGGTAACCGAACAGCATCTTCCTGAAATTAGAGTGATTTATAACTATTATGTAAGGAATACAACAATTTCGTTTCATACGGAGGAATTAGATCTTAATCAGATTAAATCCTCTGTGATGAACCAGGATGCGCGGTATAAAACTTACGTAATTTTTGAAAAAAATCAAATGGTAGGCTATGTTCTGATCACCCAATATAAGAGTAAACAGGCTTATGACATCTGCGGAGAAGTCACTATATATTTGAAGCCCGATATTTTGGGAAAAGGCTTGGGCAAACAAGCCCTTCGTTATATTGAGAAGGTTGCAAAAGAACAAGGCTTCCATACCCTAATTGCGACGATTTGTATGGAGAATACAAGAAGTAAATCATTATTCGAGAGAAATGGTTATGAACAATGTGCTCTGTTCAAAGAGATCGGATATAAGTTTGATAGAAAACTGGATATTGGAAGTTTCCAAAAGATATTGTAAGGAGAATACAGAATGAGTAATAACCTATATATAATATCTGGCCCCCCTGGAGTAGGGAAATCTACAACTTCCAAGCTGCTGGTGCAGACTTTAGATAAAAGTGCATACATTTCTGGAGATGCGGTTAGTCACTTGCCGGTCAAAGGACGAGGTAAACCTTGGCTTGATAAAGATACAAATGACTTAACGTGGAAAAATATATCCAGTCTAGTGAAAAATTTATTGGACTATAACTACGATGTAGTTTTGGACTATGTAGTTTTTCCAGAAGACATTAATAGATTAATAGCAGATTTGGAAGCCTGTAATGTTCTCATAATCTATGTTGTATTGATGGTGGATCATCAAACCATTATTCATAGAGACTGTCTAAGGGCAGAAGAACATCAAATGAAAGAAAGAAGTGTGCTTCTGCTGGATGAGTTTGAAAATCATCTGAATTTGAGCGCAGATAACAAACTGTACACTCATTATTTTACAGAAGATCAACTACCTGAAATAATAAATGAAATTATAAATAATGAGAAGTATCGGGTGAGATAACAGCGCTTTTTACTAGGCTGCAAATTGTAAAAATGATAAGAGGGTGAATCATTGAACAGAGGAATACGTTTTAGAATACCAAATGCCTATGGTTGCTTTCTTGGGGAGATTTTAAAACCAATAGGAGTATCTAATTTCGATTGGTTTATTGGTGGAGAAGAATCCTATTTCATTGAGGACGATACATTAGGGGATGATCTTTTTCCGGATATGATTATGGGTATGAATGGAGAAGAATTACAAAAGATTATTGATAACAACGAGTATTATTTAATATTTGCGAATTTAAAAGCATTTCCAAAAGGTGCAAAAATCACAGATGTAATCACCTATGAAGATTATATGTTGAGTGACTGTCAGCTGGTTCTTCTTGTAGTGGATAGTATCTACGTCACGGTTTATTGTAAAGACCAGGAAAAAATCGAGGAAATATATAATCATATAAATAGTCAGGGATTTAAATCTCTGGAATATGTAACGGATGAGAATGATATGAGGACAACACTATCGGTCTGGTGATAAAGGCTTTTGGAATTAAGTGCTAAGGTTTGATAGACCGTCCTCTGCTGTCGCAAGTAACACTTAAGTAATTTGTCTAACGAACCTGACACGTCTTGTTCGGGGATTTGAGAAGCTCTCCGAAAGCTAAGGAATCTGAGACACGTTATATCCGTCTAAATAGCCTTTTGTAGCGTTTTTGTCAGGTGATTTTGGGAAATAAGATGTCTCATGTTCCTTACAATTCTCAAAGAGGACTTGAAGGCTCAGTAAGATGTCCTGTGTTCCTTAGAAAATTGCTTGAACTTGAAGACACACTCTAATCATTTTCCTCAATGATATTTGACTGTTTATGAATACGATTACATCTTATGAAGGAGGAATCTCACCTTGTCTGATTACTATTGGGATGACCAAATTGAATATCTGAGAAATACGCGGTGGCTTTACTATAACGATGATTATCTTGAGTTTTTGGTTCAACGTGTATGGAAGATTGAAAAGTCAGTAGATCTTATCGACTATGGATGTGGTTATGGCTATCTCGGATTGAAACTGCTTCCTTTATTACCCGAAGGATCAACCTATACCGGATTAGACAAGGGTGAGGAATTGATTAAGCAGGCCAAAGAGATTTTTTCAAAGACCTCTTATCGAACGACTTTTATAGTAGATGACATTGAAACGGTGCAAGTGAAACGTCAATACGATATTGCGATAAGTCATGCCTTCTTATTACATATGACAGAGCCTATCACCGTTCTTCAGAAGATGATCGACAGTATAGTACATGAGGGTAGAATGATATGCTTTGAACCTCATTGGATGGCTAATATGTCAAACTATGAATTACATGGACTTGATCAATCCAATATTATCCAGTTAGGTATTCTCCAAAAATTATTCGAGGAGGATATCAAACGGAATGGTAAAGATGGAAATATCGGTATGAAGCTTCCAATCCTGCTTAGCCAACTTGGGTTGAGAAATGTAGAATGCCGGGTGAGTGACAAGGTTAACTTCTTAGATCAAAACATGCCAGGTTCAGATAAGCAAAAACTTTTTCACGCATTAAAGGAAGAAGGGCTGGGACAAAAAAACAATGCCAGGCATGAAGTTGTTACTCAATTGGTTGAAAGAGGACTTCATTCAGACGAAGCGAATAGACAATATGAAGCAGAGGATGTGTTTGCTAGGGAGTTTAATGAGAGCTCATGGTTAACCTACGCTCCGAACATGAAAATTACATCGGGAATCGTGACGAGATAGGCCTATTGCTTTCATTACTCATAAGGAGGCACAGATGATGATATATAGGAGAAAAACCTATATGATTGCGACTTCTTTTGTAGAAGAGTTTAATGCCCTATTTAATGATATTTTACTGCCATCCCAATTGAAATACGGATCAAGACTTATTGGAAGATGGCATACACCCATAGATGATGAAACCAGTGAAATTTTTGCGATGTGGGAATACGATACCCTTGAACAATACGAAGTGATTGAGAAAAATATAAAATCAGAACAGAACACGTAAAGCGAGTTCAAGCTCGTTTTGATCAGATCGGAAGACATCGGTATAAAGAAATATTTCGAGAAGAAATTAGGCAAGCATTTTTCACAATCACAGTAGATCGCGAACAAACGATTTTGAAGTGAAAAAATGAAGAAGGAGATGAGAGAAGATGGAGACAGAAAGACTTATATTTCGGAAATATACCAAAAATGATTTTGATTTACTTTTTGAGATGACACGTGAGCAAAATATGATGAAATTTATAAGACATGGAGGACCCTGGACGAAGGAAGAAACGATGCAAAGCCTGGAAAAGTTCATCAACTGGAATAAAAACGATAAGGGGCTGTTTCTTGCATTCAATAAAGAGGATCACAAGTGCATTGGAACCTCTGGACTGATTCCGCAGCTCATTGAAGGCACGGACGAGCTTGAAGTTGGTTACTGGGTAATGGAGCAATACTGGGGAATGGGTTACGGATATGAACAAGCTAAAGCATGGAAGGAATATGGCATGGGTCACTTGAAACAGAGACGGTTGATATCGTTGATTCAACATGGCAATGTGGGTTCTATGAAAGTCGCGCAAAAAAATGGCATGAAACACGAGAAGGACGTAGACATCATAGGAAAAAAAGTAGCGGTGTACTCGATTGAGGTGAATGGATGATGACTGCATTTCCAGAATTAGAAACCAAAAGATTGCTGTTAAGAGAGATTAAACAGAGTGATTCCCAAGACATTTTTCATATTTTTTCTAATGAACGATTCCAAAATGGTCACATCTATGCATTGTTGAAGAAAGATTATGTATGAGAATTCGAATTATTGGATCTTGTGGTAGTGGGAAATCAACATTAGCCAAAGAATTGTCTGATCAATACGGCATTCCTTCTTACGAATTAGACAATCTCATATGGGACAGAAGCGCCGAAAATCTGAGATATCCTGAACATGTTAGAGATGATTTGATGCAATCTATTGCCCGTTCAGAGGCTTGGATCATGGAAGGAGTACAGTACAAAGATTGGACTTTACCATCCATACAAGAAGCAGATTTAATTTTTGTATTAAACCCAAATGTGTTCATTAGAGATTATCGGATTATAAAGAGGTTTGTATTGTCGAGAACGGGCTTGCGACCGTGGAATTACAAGCAGTCATTCAAGGACTTATGCAAGATGATTGTGAAGTGGAATCATCAATATAATATAGATGCAGCGATAGATGTAATTAACGAAAATAACAAGACAGCAATGATCACTAAGAATAAAAAACAAGTTATACAGTTGATTGAACATCATTTGGAAGTAGTTAGTGATCTACAGGTTGGCAATAAGGTGAAAAATTCTAATCGTGCAAAGAATACATGTGATGATTTTCTAAATGAGGTGACTTAAACATTGAATAACATCAATCATGAGGGTAAATTACAAATCGTATTTGGTGATCATGAAGAAGACTACAAAACCGTTTGTAATAACTTATATAACTATAATGTCTCTGAAACAAATGGGTTATTAAACAAGCCTGGACAAACTATAAATCTTTTTTTACGCGACGAGACAGGTAAGGCAGTGGGTGGGATCTTCTGTGCTACATATTGTGAAACATTATATATTGATAATTTTTGGATAGATGTGGAACACAGAAAGAAAGGATATGGAAGATCTTTAATCATGCAAGCAGAAAGCATGGCTTCTGAATTAGGATGTAAGCTTGCACACACAAGCACATTTTCATATCAATCTCCTGAATTCTACCAAAAAATGGGCTATAACGTGTTTGGAATGATTGATGAATATCCTAATGGAATCATTCAATATTTTATGAAGAAAAGATTATAGGACGAGGTTCTAACATCGAATTGGACTTATCGAAAGATGAATTGTATGAAGAAACAAAAGGATGATTGAAAGTATGATAGCTGCAAGGGAGGTATCTTTATCACTGAATTTAATGATCTTGAAAGAGAGATAAAACGAAATAAAGCGGAGAGCTGCATTGTATACGAAGAAAACTCAATTCAATATGAATATTATCGAAATCGAAAAACGAAAGAAAAACAACATAAAGTGAATTCAATTACAAAAAGTGTGCTCTCCGCATTGATGGGAATCGCTATAGAACAAGGCTACATTGAGCATGAGGATATTCCAATTGTAAATTATTTTAACGATCTGGATGATAGCAAAAAGGGGATTACGATTAAGCATCTGTTGACGATGTCTTCTGGCATGCACTATCCGGGGAATGAAGCGATGATTCCATCTAGGAATTGGACGAAATTTGTTCTTGAACAACCTGTTGAATTCGAACCTGGAATCCAAATGAAATATAGTTGCGGGAGTTCGCATATACTTAGCGCCATATTACAGAAGGCGACTGGTATGAACACAGCTGAATTTGCTAAAAAGCACTTATTTGCAGCTCTGGGTATTAACGATTTTCATTGGTATCAGGATACACAAGGCATTGCCATAGGCGGCTTTGGTTTGCGAATGAAGATCGAAGATATGTTGAAGTTTGGGGTGTTATACGCTCAGAATGGGGAGTGGAATTCGAAACAACTCATCTCTGCTGACTGGATTGCTAGAAGTGTAAGTCCTTCTCTTACTTCAAACACCTTATATAGCTACCACTGGCGCATAATGAAAAGCATCGAGGAAGAAGAAGCTGAAAATAAAACGTTTTATGCTATGGGTATGGGTGGTGGACGAGGGCAGTATATCTTTGTTAACCAAAAGCGAGGATTGGTTGCGGTGTTCACAACAATTATATCTGATGATAGCTTGTTACCGCTTCAGTGGTTTAACCAATATATTATTTGAAAGAGTAGTCGTGTAATTGGAGGGATACCATGAGTCAATGGTTTGATCTGGATGAACTTGATCCAGAGTTAATTAAATTTGCAGTGATAATCGCTAAATATAACCATAAATTCATCATTATCAAAAATAGGAAAAGAGGAGGTTGGGAGATCCCAGGAGGCAACAAAGAAATTGGAGAAACCATTTTACATACGGCGAGTCGAGAACTCTATGAAGAGACAGGTGCAGTGCATTTTGAATTGACACCTTATGGCGTATATGAATGGAATGGGAGCTTTGGTATGGTCTCTTATGCTGAGGTTATATTGCTCGGTAGCTTACCCTATTCGGAAATTGATGAGATATTGCTTGTGGATGTATTACCTGAAGGCATGAATTTTGGAGATATGTTTTATCATTTCTTGGATAGATGGGATGGACTTGATAACCATGAGTTAGAAAAGTACACCATCCAAATAAATCATTTGAATGAATTGCCTGTAATTAAAATAAGCTGATTTAAGCTGTAGGAACTGAAACTAAAGGAGAATGCAACGACCATGATAACATATAGGACTTTGACCCTTGAAGATGTCAACCAGTTGGGGGATATAGACCGTTCGGAACATATTGATCTCATCTATGAAATGAGAGAGAACGAATTGGTAGAGCTAAAACAAAATCATGAGTGCTCCAACTGGGATGAGAAGCTTTTGGAGGAAATTCAAAATCGATACGTCTCCGAATTAGAACAAGGTGGCATGGCATATGGCGCATTTGCTGAGGAGCGGTTAATTGGATTTGGAGTGCTGGCACATCAACTTAGAGGAAGTGAGCAAAATCAATTACAAGTTGACTTGATGTATGTCTCACGCGACTACAGAAGACAAGGCGTTGGAAAACGTATTCTAAACCAATTAGGTGAAGAGGCTAAGAAACGTGGGGCACAGTATCTGTACATCTCCTCCACAGAAACGAGATCAGCGGTATCCTTTTACAGAAGCCAGGGCAGCCAGATTACTAGTGAAATGGATCAGGAACTTTATGACAAAGAGCCGAAAGATATACACATGATAAAGGAGCTGGGCACATGACAACAACAGTAGGCATACTTGGCACGATTCATAATCCAGAACTCAGAGAGCGATATCATTGTTCGCTTTCTCTCTACAAGAGTGTGATAACTGAGTTTAAGCCAGATCTCATTTGTGGTGAAGTTCATCCACAGAGTTGGTTGAGATATCAGAAGGACAAACATGATAGAGGATACTGGGGAGAACCGGCAAGCGAGTTTTGGGATATGGTATTTCCTTTGTGCGAAGAGCAGGACATTCCATTTGTGCCTATTGATTGGTTTGAATTGGATGTGTGGAATGCATTTGATCCATTTAACGGTTATTCGAGTGAGGAGCGCAAAGAACTCGAACAGCGGGATGATGACTGGTTTGCGGAACAAATGGACACGTATCGGTTTGGGGGAATTCCTTTTAATTCAAAGGAGTTCGATTGTATAACCAAACAAAAATATGCATGGTTAGGGCAGATTAACCCGAAGGCACAGAACTTTCGCTGGGTTGTCCGTAATCAGATTATGGTTCAGAGAGTCAAAAATACAATTGAAGCTCATCCAGGGAAACGAATCCTCTGTATCATCGGAGCCGATCATAATTACATTTTTCAAGAAGAACTAATGAACGAATCTATTGAATTGTTGTATCCGCTACGCTAGAGAAAGAGTCAGTATAAATAGGTTTAAACCCGTAATTAAGGAGCATTATATGTGCAAAAAAATCCGTAAAACACTTAAGTACAGCTTATCGAGTATCATTTTAATGATTATAGTTGCTTTGATATTTCCCACATGGACACCCCAAATTAAAGGGGAGAACAGCATCAGCATGTTAGAGCGGATCGAAATCAACGGTGCAGGTCACGAGGTCATGATCAGGGGAGTTGACCGGAGTAATCCTATCCTGATTTTTGTGCATGGGGGGCCGGGATGCTCGGAGATTCCTTACGTTAGGAAGTATCAGAAGGAGCTTGAGCAACACTTCACTGTAGTCCATTATGATCAACGTGGGAGCGGAAAGTCCTATCACTTTTTTGAGGATTATTCGAATCTGACAACAGATGTATTAGTAGATGATTTGTTAGCGTTAAGTGATGTTGTATCTAAGGAGTTAAATCAAGAAAAGGTTATATTAATCGGTCATTCATTTGGTACATACATCGGGATGAAAGCTGCGGCTAAGGCGCCTGCTCAGTTTCACGCGTATATTGGCATTGGACAAATGGCAGATACGCTTCAGAGCGAACGGGAGAGCATGGAGTACACGTTGGAACAAGCGAAACAAGCCGGTAATGAAGCGGATGTTGAAAAATTGGAGTTAATTCGTGGGTCGATTGAGCAAGGAAATGATCTTACACCTAGAATTCTTTTGCAAAAGTACGGCGGCGCTGCCAGACTTATCAATGAGAATAGAGATTATATCTCAGGATTCCTTTTGAATCCCGAATACAATGGATTGGATATGATTCGCTTTTATTCAGGGATTTTCAGTTCGCAAGACATCTTACTGAGGGAAGTATTTGATCAAAATTTACCCGATATTGTGGATCATCTGGATATTCCTATTTATTTTGTGATGGGTAAATATGATTATATGACCACTTCGAATGCAGCACGTGATTATTTCGAAGTACTCGATGCACCGATCAAAGATTTCGTTGTATTTAACGAATCGGCGCATTACCCACAGTTTGAAGAGAAAGATAAATTCTTAAATTGGTTAATTGAGCTATTTTAAGATGCATGGAGAGCAGCAAGATCATATTATAATGGTTGATTTTGATCAAGAACATATTCAAGCAATTAAATAAAACGATTAGATGGATTATTTTGTAGTAAATCGTCAAAAAAGAGAAATAAATATATATATTTATTTTCCATATATGTGTTATTATGTTGGTGGAAGACGAAAATTTCATTTGTTTGATCGATAGGGAAGGAGGCGCGAATTCTCGAATCATTCAATCTGAATCAATAGATTAACTGCACTGCTTGTTAAAAATAATAGAATAAGCGGAGGTATGGTTATGTTCAAAAAATGGAAGAAATTCAGCATCAGCAGCTTGG
Organism: Paenibacillus sp. FSL R5-0519; assembly: GCF_037974275.1. NCBI lineage: Bacteria > Bacillati > Bacillota > Bacilli > Caryophanales > Paenibacillaceae > Paenibacillus > Paenibacillus sp. FSL R5-0519. Next base: position 3,968,641 of record NZ_CP150234.1, on the reverse strand, counting down.
CGCTTGTGTTAGTGGCTGCCGTGGCCTTTACCGGATGGAGCCCAAAAGCATCAGCAGCAGACGCTTCGCAAGTGGTGGCTGAGATGGGTGCAGGTTGGAATCTGGGCAATCAGCTGGAAGCAGCGATAAATGGCACACCGAGTGAGACAGCTTGGGGTAATCCTACGGTGACTCCGGCGCTGATCCAAAAAGTGAAAGCTGCGGGCTTCAAGTCGATTCGTATTCCCATCTCCTATTTGAATAACATTGGAAGCGCTCCCAATTATACAATTAATGCCGCATGGCTGAATCGAATTCAACAAGTCGTAGATTATGCCTACAATGAAGGTATGTATGTCATCATCAATATTCATGGCGATGGGTACAATTCCGTCCAGGGTGGATGGCTGCTCGTTAATGGTGGCAATCAGACTGCCATTAAGGAAAAGTATAAAAAGGTATGGCAACAGATTGCGACCAAGTTTAGCAACTACAATGATCGTCTTATTTTCGAATCCATGAACGAAGTGTTCGATGGCAACTATGGTAATCCGAATTCGGCGTATTACGCTAATCTGAACGCCTACAATCAAATTTTTGTGGACACGGTAAGGCAGACCGGAGGCAACAATAATGCCAGATGGTTGCTGATTCCGGGCTGGAATACCAATATTGACTTCACCGTTGGTAATTATGGCTTTGTGCTCCCGACAGATAATTTCAGATCCTCGGCCATTCCTAGTTCGCAGAAAAGAATTATGATTTCGGCACACTATTACTCTCCATGGGATTTCGCTGGTGAGGAAAACGGTAATATCACGCAGTGGGGTGCAACGGCTACGAATCCTGCGAAGAAGTCTACTTGGGGACAAGAGGATTACTTGGAATCGCAGTTCAAGTCCATGTACGATAAATTTGTCACTCAGGGCTATCCTGTAGTGATTGGTGAATTCGGTTCAATTGACAAAACATCGTACGATTCAACCAACAATGTATATCGTGCAGCATATGCCAAAGCAGTTACAGCAAAAGCCAAGAAATACAAAATGGTTCCGGTTTATTGGGACAACGGGCATAACGGTCAACATGGATTCGCCTTGTTTAACCGTCAGAATAATACCGTGACGCAACAAAACATCATTAATGCGATCATGCAAGGTATGCAATAATAGACCAACTAGCTTAATCCATGCAAGCAAACGGCGTGTTCCTGAAAATGGGACATGCCGTTTTTTTGTTGCGGGAGGTGATATCCACAATATTTCCCAATGCATTTTACATAAGCCATATACAGAATTCATCAAATCCCACAATACCTTTTATATACTTAATTTGCTCGATATAGCGAACTAAAAGGACTAGGTGGTAGACACAATGTTAAAAAAGCGTGATTTGCAGGAATGCCATTCACTGTACAGCTTAATGATGGACCCCGCAGTTTCTCCTTACGTTCGTTATCTATGTCAATCGTATGAAGAATATCTATTCCTCACGAAACAATTGATAGCCGAAGAAGAGCAAAAGACAGTGATTTCCCGAACGATTTTAAATGAAACAGGGCAGCCGATTGGAACCATAGATCTATATCACATTGAGCATCAAACCGGTTTTTTAGCCACATGGATTGGATCACCGTTTTTTGGAAATGGGTATAGCCAAAGAGCCAAATCAGTCTTCTTTGTTGAATTGTTTATGGAACATGGGATTGAAACGGTATTTATGAAGATACGCAAGCAAAATATAAGATCCAGAAAAGCCGTACAAAAACTGCCTTATGTGAAATTAGCGAATGATGTGTATCCAGATGTATATCAACGGATTAATATGAATGAACAGATGTATGATCTGTATCATGTGGAACGGGCAGCCTTTTTCGAAAATAGTATGGATTTGCACCAAGTGGTAGCCACGTAACTTATTCAGAGAGCGTCAACAGCGGCGTCAGAGATGACGGCGCTATTTGCTATGATGAGATTGAAAAAAAGAACATATTTGGACATAAATGCAGGAATATGGAATAGAGAATCGAAAGTCACATAAGTAGATAAAGCGTATGCAGTATTGTGTGCGGTTAATGTAGGAGGCGTAATATGAACAATATCAACAAGATTTTGGGTGTAATTCTCATGCTTGGCAGTGTGTTTATTTCGACAATGGAGCGAATCTCAATACGCGTATCTGTCGCTATTGTAGAAGCAGGATATGCTTCAGGAGGGACTAACGTACCCCAATTCGCTCAGATTAACGAGCATCCAACAGGTTTACTCGTATACTTCATGTTCTTCGTTGGATTCATACTATTGGTCGCGGGATTCCCGGGGAGTTATAAGAAAAATCGTAATCATGGGCATAGCAAGGAGATTTAGCTTGGGGAGGGATGAAAGTGGCCAAACAGGAGGAAGTGTTATCGGGAGGTAATGTGAATCAGGTCGTCCGAATAGGTGAGACGGTTCGCCGGCATGCGAAACCAAATCCATATGTGCATGAATTGCTTTTACATCTCGAAAAAGTTGGTTGTGATCATGCCCCTCGATTTCTGGGAATAGATGAACAGGGGCGAGAAATCCTTTCTTACCTCGAAGGCATCGTTCCAGGCAATGATTATCCTGATCTAGAAGAGTATATGTGGTCAGACGAATCTTTGATTGAAGTCGCGAGACTGTTGAGAAGTTATCATGATGCGACCGTTGGATTTACAACAACATCAGTATCGACGAACAGATATCCAGGCATAACAGAAGATGAAGTTGTATGTCATAACGATTTTGCGCCGTATAATGTGGTGTATAAGGACGGCCGTCCTCAAGGCATTATTGATTTTGATATGGTGGGTCCGGGTCCGCGAATGTGGGATATCGCCTATGCCTTGTATACATCCGTTCCACTCGCAGAATTTTCACCAGAGATGGATGGAACAGGTGTAATGCCATACGCTAGCGAGGTGCATGGATCTATTCGAAAGAACCGGATTGCATTATTTATGACTACATACGGTCTGAGTGTTCCAGCAGATTTGAAGGAGTGGGTCGTATCCCGTATCCGTTTTATGTGTAAAACACTGACTGATCGTGCAGCTGATGGAGATGTTGCTTTTATGAAGATGGTCCAAGAGGGTCATCTGACCCACTACGAGAAAGAAGTCATTTTTCTCGAAAAGCATTTTGATGACTGGACTTAAATTAGGGAGTGAATTCCACAATGTACAAACCAAAAACAACTGTAACAGACCAGTGTGTCATTGCATTTATTGAACAGATCGAACCTCCGCGAAAAAGGGGGGATGCCTATCAATTATTGGATATCTTCACGGAGACAACAGGTTACGAAGCAAAAATGTGGGGGCCGAGTATTATTGGATTCGGTACATACCATTACAAGTATGATTCAGGTCACGAAGGCGATGCACCACTGGTGGGTTTTTCACCACGAAAAGCAAAAATTAGTTTATATTTTGCCACAGGTGATAACAGAAGAGCGGATCTGTTAAAGGACTTTGGAAAACATACGACGGGCAAAGCTTGTGTCCATATTAACAGAGTAGCAGACATTAAAGTAGATGTTTTAAAAGCGTTAATCGTACAGTCTGTCCAGTTTTTAAAAGAAACCTATCCTAAGTTGAAATAGACCTTTTTAAAGGCATTGGAATAACCCCCTGGAATTCATAAGAATACCAGGGGGTTAGTTTAATGTGTTTTGCGTTTAGCTCTTGCCTGTCAACGTTGACTCCCCATAGGCCCGAATCTCGATCAACTCTGCATACTTGCTGCCATTGGTGGTATCAATGTTTACCCTAAGCGCTTGTGTATGCACAGCTGTATCCAGACGATGAATGACTTTCCTTTTGCGGTTCTCCGCTGCACTTACGATCTCAATCCACTCCCCAGACCGACTCAATACCTCCACCCGATAATCACGTACAAGTTCAGGCATGACACGGAATGTTGTCTGATGGTGATGCAGATTAACCAGATCCTCGTTCACATCATCATTAAAGGTCAAGTGCAGTTCAGCCAAGGCTTGAGGCTCTTCCCATGTGAGTTGCACCCATTCCGGCTTGCCAGACTGCATCGGCTGGGACATCCACTGCTGTGGCCCGCCGTAAGGGCGATGGTAACCGTTGACTGTGTTTTCTGGTAAATAGGCCGTCGTCTCAGAAAGGGTACGACAGCAGAATGGCTGACGCGCCAACCCCTGCATGGACCATAATACAACGGGCTGATCCGTGGCATGATCCTCCAGATTTTTGGACACATGGTTCTCTTCTGTTCGGAAGAAAATCAGCACCCCGCTGTGTGCCTCCGTGGAATGGTAGAGGGTGGCGTCTTCATTCGCCCGGATAATAATAAATGCATTCTGCGGTTCTTCCGGTTGCCATTCAAGCGGAAGCTTCACCCACTGCCTGGTTCCCGTTGCAACATTAACGGTTGCCGTAACTTGTAACGTATGGGGGACGTAATTCTCCTTACGCCCCGTATCCCACAGCTCTACCGTCAGCACGGTATCGCTGGATGCATCCAGCAGCAGCTCAAGGCCGCTGAGCATTGGCTGCACGGGCAGCAGCAGGGCAACATCCGCACCCAGCGGGTACGTCTCCCCAGGCTGCTCAAGAGCAATGCCCGTCAGCGTGCTGGAGGCTGAAGCCTTGGCACGCCGGGCCAGATCCAGCTCATCGTGGCTGCGCGCCCCGATGATGGAAGCGTCCTGCCGCAGCAACGTCTGCTGCAGCGCCGCTAGATGCCGCGCGTGCAGCTCGCGCGGCGACACCCCCATGGCCGCGCAGAGCGCTGCGCCCGTACCCGCGGCTTCGCCGATGACCGCGCATGTGGCCATGACGCGCGTTGTGCCGAAGGCGACATGTGATGCGCTGATGTCGCGTCCGGCCATGAGCATATTCCGCACATTCGCGGAATACAGCGAGCGGAACGGCACGTGATACACGCCATCGGCATGCATATGCTTCGAGCCGCTCGCTTCGGCATACATGCCCTGCGGGGGATGCAGGTCGATGGACCAGCCGCCAAAAGCTACGGCATCCGGGAACTCCTGCTGGCTGATAATATCGTTCTGGGTGAGCACATAGTCACCCGTGAAGCGGCGGTACTCCCTTTTGCCAGGAAGAGAACCGATCCACTCCAGCGTCATATGATCGGCATCGAATTTCCCGGAGTTCTTGATGTAGTCCCAGATCCCGTAGATCACGGACCACAGCTCATCACGGATCAACTCATTGTTGTGTACGGTATCATGTTCACCGCCCCATTCAATCCACCAGTAATGACAACCGGAATCCCCGCTGCGAATGACCCGGCGAATTGGAATACTCGTCTTCGTGATATCTTTGGCAAAAGAAGGCGGGATATAACGGACGGGTGCACCGGTATCCTTGGTATAAAAGAGCAGTGTACTGCCCAGCGTGATCTGATCGGCAACCTCTGGTGCCCATTCTTCACCATATTCGCTGCGGGCTTCCCGGCCGAGCGCAAACTTGGCACCTGCCAGAAAACCAACCAGTCCATCGCCTGTACAGTCCAGATAGATCTGACTCTCAAATCGGATTTTGCGCTCAGAGCCCATCATCCACCCGGTAACAGAGGTGATCATACGTTCTTCGCCATCCCCTGTGGCCTCAACTTCATGGACATCCGTGTTCAGATACAGGCTGATGTTGGATTCAGCTCGGACGGCTTCCAGAATGACCAAGTCCCAGAGATAAGGATTGCCCTCCGGATTACGATATTGATTCTCTACAAATAGTTCCCCCATGATGCCTGTCTCGCGGGCATAACGGTTAATCCCGTGGGCGGTAGCGCCGCAGACCCATACGCGTACTTCGCTACTGGAATTGCCGCCAAGTACGGGGCGATTCTGTATCAGTGCGACCTGTTGGCCCAGCCGGGCAGCAGATATCGCAGCACATACGCCCGCAAGCCCGCCTCCGATGACGGTGATATCCGGTTTAACGAGTTCGTGCTTCATACAAACACCTCTCTCATGAATATGGATGACCCTAAGCTTAGATTTCATATCTATAATTTCATAATAGTTCTATATATTTACTTTTCAAATACACTATATTATCATCGAGCATATACTTTATTTCATAACAAAGGCAGGTGTGTCATGGACCTCCTTAACCACATCTACTGGAAGAGGAAAGCTGCATTTGCGCTCGCAGAAGATATCTACGACGCTTGGGTGGTTTTTGCCGTTGAAGAGGGAGTATTCCGTTACGAGATTGATGGACTGACAGGAGAGGCGGGGTTTGCTGATCTGGTGTTGTGCCCACCCCACGTTGCTTTTCACAGAGAGACGGTAACCCCGCTGACGTTTCACTATATGCAGTTCTCTTGTAACACCACAGAGGGGGAGAACCTTCTGCCGCCAATTGGAAAATCTTTAATTAATGATACAAAGCGTCTGGCTTCAACATATGCCTACCTTCGTCAGGCGAGTGAGGACAACGATGAGGCTTCAACAGGATGGAAAACCCATCTGATGATGGATTTGTGGCGGCTATATCAATGGGAGCGCAGACAGAGTGGGCTAATGGAAACGAAGTTCACGGAGGATGCTCTGATGGCTGAAGCGGCAGTGTTGTTGGAAGAGTGGGCAGGAGAGGCAGTTAGCCTGAGGACGTTGGCCGAACACCTGGCATTGAGTCCAGTCCAGCTCACCCGAAGGTTCCGGGAGGCCTTTCAAGAGACACCCTCCGATTATCTGAAAGCGATTCGTCTCAAAAAGGCAAAAGCCTTACTGGCAGATAGCCGTCTGACCCTTACGCAGATCGCAGAGAGATGTGGATATGAGAACGGATTTTATCTGAGCCGTGTATTTTCGTCCACCATAGGAATCAGCCCCTCGGAGTACCGGAGACGACATCAAGTGTGAGATGAGGGTTCCAATGAACCAACCAACCAACCAACCAACCAACCAACCATCGATTCATTCGTTTCTTTCACCAATAGAACATATCTGTGCATTTCACTTGGATACAAGCAACGAATATCACATATCCATGCAAATCATTCGACTCCGGCTGTAAATGGCAGGCAGGTGCTATAATGGTGTCATTAATTACAGGGGAGCGAGCACATAAGAATGAAGAAGCCAAACTGGAAGCGTTGGTTGCCACAGCGGCTCAGATACCGTCTGTTTGGTGCGTTTATGGTGTTGATTCTCTTGCCGTTCAGTGCATTAAATGTCTACAATTATCAGCAGATTGAATCCCTGGTTGAGCAGAAAATCAGTGAACAGAGCCATGAGCAGCTGGTGCAGATGTACCGCTCTTTGGAGGACCAGATGAGCATTGCGTTCAAAACTCTCATTTTTCTGGAGCAGGATTCTGCGGTAAGAAGTGTGCTAACTTCCCCGGACAGTCGTACGCCCCTGGAGAACAAGTCACTGGTGGAAGAAAAATTCAAGATGATTAACAACAGTTTCTTTCTGTATAATCCCTCGGTGTACTTCACCCTGCTGGATTTTTATGATAGCGTTTACACTTCGTATTTGCCAAAAACAGCACTGGCTTATGGCCCTTATCTGGAGCAATTCAGCGAACGTCTTGGAGAAATATCCATTCCAAAAGGGGGTAAAGACTCGCACCCGCTTCAACCGGAAGAACTTTTCTATCGCTGGGATGCCCGGGATACCAATCCTGTGCTCAGGGAGTTATCCTCCAGCCCGTATCTGTTGTCGCTGTATGCCTATATGAAAGATAGCGGTGGGAAACGGTACGGATTGGCTCGGATCAGCATTGATTACTCGTACTGGTTCCAAACGATGTTGAAAGATTCACAAACTAATCAGGAGTATTATCTTATTACAGGAAGTGGAGAGACCATAGCCAGATCATCCAAAACAGCGGCGCTGTCCCCGGAAGTTACACGTGAAATAGCTCTGCATCCGGCACAGGCTTATCTGACTGACCCAGCCTCGGATACGCTGATTAACTACGTGTACATTGAATCACTGGACTGGTATATGGTGAATCGCATTCCGCTGTCCATTCTGTTTACAGAGATATCTGAGCTTAAACAGCGCTACTTTCTGACCTTTTTTGGCTTCACAGGCGCATTTGTAGTGATGGCCTTTATGATCTCGGCTACATTTACGCGCCCCTTGTCGCACTTACAGAATAAGATGAGAGAGGTTGTCCGCAAAAACCTCAAGATTCGTATTCCCGAAGGCCGCAGCCGTGGGGAAGTACTGGAACTGACACGTACCTTCAATACGATGCTGGATGATGCCAATCAGATGATTAACAGACTTAAGGCAGAAGAACGCCAGAAGGAAGCGGTACATTTTCACATGCTCCTCGCTCAGATGAATCCGCACTTTCTCCTGAATACATTGAATACAATGAAATGGAGTGCGATACGCAGCGGGAATGAGGAGATCTCCGAGATGTGTGTTTCCTTGGGCAAACTACTGGAGGTCAGCCTGAATTCACAGGTCGAATTGGTATACCTGAAGGACGAGATTGAACTGGTTCAAGCCTACCTTCATATCCAGCGGATTCGTTACCGCGATAGCTTTGAGGTGACTTGTGACTTTGACGACAAGCTGGAGTATGCGCTGGTACCCAAGCTGAGCTTGCAGCCCCTTGTGGAGAATGCCATTCATCATGGTGTGGGACCAATGGAGCAACTTGGACAGATCCGCATCGGGATATATAGGCAAGACACAGGAATGCTGATGCTGGAGGTAGCAGACAACGGAATTGGTATGGAGGAATCCCGGCGTCAGCAGACAACCCGCACGCGTCCGGGGATTGGTCTGTCCAACCTCAGGGAACGATTGCGATTACTGTTCAAAGGCCAAAGTGAACTTGAAGTGATCGATACCAAGCCGGGGACGTTGGTCAGGTTCAGCATTCCTTTTTTATTGTCGACGCCTTACGTACAGAAGCGATCAGACTAGCGCACTGGAGAGGGGAATCTGGCATGTGGAAGGTATTACTTGTAGAGGATGAGGTATTTGTACGAGAGTCGGTGCGAGAGATTATTTCCTGGGAAGAGTTGGGCTTCACGGTCATCGGAGAATCCGGTAATGGAACCGAAGCGCTGGCCATGATCATACAGGATGCACCTGATCTTGTACTGACCGATATTGTCATGCCGGGTATGGATGGTCTGGAATTACTCAAACAGACACGTCAGGCCGGGTTAAAAACCAAGTTTGTGATGCTCACCTGTATGGGGGAGTTCGAGTATGTACGCCGTGCAATGGAGTACGGGGCTTCGAATTATATTCTGAAGCTGTCGATGAGTGTGAATTCGTTGCGTGATACACTCCGTAAGGTAAGTGCGGAGCTGGGAGCCTCAGCTGAAGCCCGGACAGAGACAACGCATCATGAAGAGCCATCATCCACAACACTTCTAACATCTACGCCTGCATCGACTGATTCTCTAACCGTCTCTTCCGCGCCGCCGTCTGCAATCGATCTTCCATTTACACCTGTTCGTGAGCCCGTTGTGAAGCATCCGGAGATTAGCAAAATAATTGAGTATATTGGACAGCATTACGATCAGGACATTACCGTCAAATCCATGTCGCGGTACGTGATGATGGGGGAGAATTATGTCAGTGCTTTGTTCAAAAAGAAAACTGGCCATACCCTGATTCATTATCTGCATGGGGTACGGATGGAGAAAGCGGCGGAATACTTGCGTGAGACAGACCTTCCCGTACAGGAAATTGGTTACCGGGTAGGGTTCGGAAGCGATAATTATTTTATCAAAATATTCAAACGTTGGACCGGTTGCACGCCAAGCCAGTACCGCCACCGCTCGTGACTGACAGGATGAGTAGAAGGAATATGTGTACCCGAGTGTTTAGACAAGGAAGGGTAAATCCGTATTTTTGTTCCATTCGAATCATGGATATGTATCTTATGAACCCAGCAAGGTCCCTGCTACGATGTAACGGAAGGTACACTTCAATTCAGGGAGGTCATGTGACCAGATGAGAATCAAAAAAGGATTAACAGGGTTCATCGTTGGTGCGCTGATGCTGGGCTTGCTTGCCGGCTGTGTTGGTAAGAATGAGACGAACGGTGGAGATAACGAGGGTGGAGCATCAGCAGGAAAAGTGAAGCTTACCATGTGGGGCGCAGTGCCGCCGGAGAATGGTCCGCAGGAAGTTGTGGATACCTGGAATGCAGAGCATCCTGACATTCAGGTGGAATATGTGCGGTTTGTGAATGACGACGACGGTAATTTGAAGCTGGATACGGCACTGTCCACCGGTCAGAACGTTGACCTATATGTCAATTACACCCTGACGAATCTCGATAAACGCATTAAGGGCGGGACGGCATTGGATCTCGGTGAGTTCAAGGACTACAACATTGACGAGAAAATGGGAGAAGACGCGGCTTCGTGGAAAGTAGACGGTAAATATTACGGTATGCCAACCAAGAAAAATGCGGCCTTTTTCGCCTTAAATATGAAAGCGCTTGATCAAGCGGGATTGAGCGTACCCACAGCCTGGACTTGGGATGAAGCCCGAGAATATGCACTTAAGCTGAAGAATGTCGGTTTCAAGTACGGTTTGGTACAGCATACCGCTTCCTATGTGGACCCGCTCGATTCTGTACTGGTCAAGAACGGTTATGTTAAGGCGGACGGAACTTCCAATCTCGACGATCCGCTTGTTACCAAATGGCTGGAGACTTTGAATGGAATGATGAAGGAGGATGCAACCACACCTCCACTCGGCGAACAGCTGACTTCCAAAATGCCGGTGGAGAACATGTTCCTTGGTGGTGAGTCCGCCATGATTAACATTGGGGAGTGGCTGATTCGCACGTCGAATAACATGACAGAGTTCCCTCGGGATTGGAAAATCGCCTTTGCTCCGGTACCGAGACTGGTTGCACAGGAAGCAGATATGGTGAAGAGTGGAGGGCTTGGTGACTTTATCGCGATCAATTCCAAGTCGAAAAATAAAGAAGCTGCATGGGAGTTCCTGAAATGGTACGCCGATGGGGGAATGATGCCGATGGCTGCTGGTGGACGTTTGCCTTCCTCGAATGCGGTCGATCAACAGACGGCTATTGATCATCTGCTTGGCGATTATGCCGATTCTTATGATAAAGAGTCACTGGAATTCGTGTTGTACGGTGATAAGACACCTACGTTTGTCCGCAGTATTGCACAGGAAGTGGTCGATCTGCGTGCACAGGAGTATGAAAAGTTCTTCCTTGGTAACCAGACTGCTGAAGTTACGGTACAGAACATGGTCAAACGCCATAATGACTGGCTGAAGCAGAATCAATAGAAGGCAAAAGCAATGAGTCCGTAGGCCGTCCCCAATGGGGCGGTTTTTTTTCTATATAAGTAATAGAACAATTCCATGTTATTTCATCTCGAAGGTCACTGCCAAAATACATAGTTCTGTGATACCAGGAAAGAGGTTATGTTCCTTAAAAGTGAAAGGACATCTTGTTATGCTTAATTCCAGAACAGATGTTAAGGAGTGGGGGAGCGTATGCATAAATCCTGGATGAAACGGCAGAGCAGGCTCGGGTATTTGTTTATTGGGCCCAATATGATTGGCGTGCTGTTGTTTTTTATTATACCGGCTGTCTATTCATTCTATCTCATGTTCACCGATTACAAATTCATGAGCCCGGAGACACATTTTGTGGGGCTGGACAATATCCGCCGTATGTTGAATGATGATCTGTTTGGGGTAGCGCTGCGAAATACATTTGTATTTTTGTTGGCGGTTCCAGTATCGATGGGGTTGGCATTTATCGTGGCGGTGGCGCTGAACAAGTCGGTGTACTGGCAAAAAACACTGCGTGCCCTCTATTTCATGCCCTATATCACTAGCGGCGTTGCGATCGCCTTTGTCTGGATGCTGCTGTTCCAGCCAACGTCGGGACCGATTAACGGTTTTTTGCGGGGGATCGGTATTACAAATCCACCTGGCTGGTTATCGACAACTGAATGGTCCATGTATGCAATTGATATCATCTGGATCTGGTTCATGCTGGGGTACAACATGATTATTTATCTGGCAGCTTTGCAGGAAATCCCGGAGGAATTGGTTGAGGCTGCACGCATTGATGGAGCCCGCCCCTGGCAGACGATACGCCAAGTGATCTGGCCACTTGTAAGCCCGACTACCTTTTTGCTGCTGATTACAGGGCTGATTATGACGATCAAAAACTTTGGCATTATTCAGGCGATTACTCAGGGTGGGCCGGGAAACAGTACAACTGTGCTGTCGCTCTTTATCTACCAGAATGCCTTCCGCTATTACGAGATGGGATACGCTGCTGCCATTAGCTGGGCGCTCTTTGCCATCATCATGATCTTCACTGTGTTGCAGTGGCTGGGTCAGAAACGTTGGGTTCACTATTAAGGAGGGAAGGGATCGTTATGGAGAAATCAATTGCCGCAAACGCGAAGCCCACAGCTCCGCATGCACCTAAAGGTAAATTCCGCATGGAGTCCTTAACCCAGATTCGAAGAATCATACTGACACTTCTGATGTCCGGGTTTGCTTTGCTGATGATTATGCCGTTCATCTGGATGATTAGCACGTCGTTCAAATCTCCTGCGGACGTATTCACCTATCCCATCCAATGGATACCCTCCAGCCTGAACTGGGAGCATCACATTAAAGTCTGGAGCGGAGCGGATACCTTTGCCACATATTATCTGAACTCGTTGAAAATATCACTAATTAGCACGATTGGAGCTGTGTTTCTCTCGGCGTTTGCAGCTTATGGCTTCGCAAGAATTCAATTCAAAGGACGGGAGACACTGTTCCTCATCTATCTCTCCATGATGATGGTGCCGCCGCAAGTGCTCTTTGTGCCCAAGTTTCTGATGTTTGAATGGGCAGGCATATATAATACGCATTGGGCTTTGATTTTGCCAGGAATGTTCACGATCTTTGGGGTGTTTATGCTGCGACAGTTCTTCCTGTCGGTGCCTTCAGAGATCTCGGAAGCGGCGTTCATCGACGGTGCCGGTCACCTGCGCATATTCTTCAGGCTGATTCTGCCTCTGGCAAAGCCGGCGCTGGCCACCCTGGCAATTATCGATTTTTCCTGGCACTGGAACGACTATGAGAATGCACTCGTGTTCCTGATCGACAAAGACCTGTACACCGTGCCGCTTGGACTGCAGAACTTTATTCTGGAGAACAATGTCGACTACAACGGCATGATGGCCGCTGCCACGGCAGGTATTATTCCGATGATTATCGTCTTTCTGGTGGGCCAGCATTATATCATTCAGGGCGTGGCCGGAAGTGCCGTGAAGGGCTGAAGCTGTTACCAATGTTCAATGTGTTTTCGTAATATAACCCTTTTGCTGAACGAAGTGATCTTCGCGGCAGAAGGGTTTTCTGTTGAAAGGGAGAATAAAGATCTTTCCGCAATACAATAGTTCAAACTTCGTATATAATTAACAATGAACTATGATGCTGAATGACTACATAACTATCGCGAGGTGCACTAGACTTATGCCAACCATCTACGACTTTACCGTAACCAGAACCAGTGGAGAGCGTTTCCCACTCTATCAATATGAAGGAAAACCTGTGCTCATCGTAAACACGGCAAGTAAATGTAAATATACGCACCAGTTTGATGACATGCAGAAGCTGTATGATCAGTACAAGGATCAAGGACTTCAGATTATTGGTTTCCCATGCAACCAGTTTGCAGAGCAAGAGCCTGGAAGCAGTTCGGAAGCAGAATCCTTCTGCCAGATTAACTATGGTGTGAAATTTCCGATGTTCTCCAAATTGGACGTGAATGGAGAAGCGGCGCACCCGCTCTACGACTTTTTGAAAAGATCAGGGCCTTTTGCTGGTTTTGATGAAACAGATATACAGGCCAAACTATTGAAATTGATGGTGGCTGATAAAGCACCAGAATGGTTACATGGCGATGCGATCAAATGGAATTTCACAAAATTCCTGATTGATGCAGAGGGCCATGTGGTCAGACGTTTCGAACCTATAGACTCCATTGACGAGATTCAAGAGAGTATTAAGCAGCTTCTATAATTTCACTTTCATATATCCTACAGGGACATGACACGAATCGTTCCCTCTTCCGAACAGGAGGTGCATGAATGTGCCGAGCATGATGCAATTTAGTGCTTCACTGGAGTATAGTTACCGTTCCACAAATACATTTGATCCGGGTAAGTCGGATGGATTCCATTCACATCCCCATTATGAGATTTATTATTTCCATGAGGGAGAATGTACGTATATCATTGGAGACCGGGTATACAATCTGGAGCCGGGTGATCTGGTGTTGATGCATGGTTTGACTCTTCATCGACCACATCCGAAGCCTGGCAGTGCCTATGAGCGAAGTACATTGCATTTTGATCCGTCTGCCATTCGCAGCAGTCTGCATCCGGACCGTCTGGTTGAGGTTTTGAGACCATTCGAAGAACTCCGAAATTGCCGGGTCAATCTGACGGGAGATAGTCGCTCCGAATTTGAAACTTTATTGCATGATCTCCACCGTCTGTCTCAAAGTGAGAGTACGTTCAGGCAGGAGCGAATGAATGTCAGACTGTGTGATCTGTTATATTTTGTTGCGGGGATCTGCCAGGGCGATGTTGAAGAACAACTTCCTTCATCGGAGAAGGAGCGGCATGTTCAGCATATTATTCGTTATGTGGATACCCATTATATGAAGGATATTGGTCTGGATGATTTGGCACTGGAATTACATCTCTCCAAGCCATATCTGGCCGGCATGTTTAAGGAAATGACAGGTTTGACTATATTCAAATACCTGTATGACCGTCGCATTAATCAGGCCAAGCTTTTGTTTCAGTTCCAACCGGAGATCACCGTGACAGAAGCAAGCCGCTTGTCCGGCTTCAAACGCCTTTCACATTTTAGTCGGATGTTCAAACAAAGTGTGGGATGTTCGCCGGATCTGTATCGTACCCAATTGCATCGCCAATCATAGTCCTCTGTGAGCTGACCAGCTTGTATGGTTGGCTTTTTTTGTTGATTTTCGAGCAATGTCTTTCGTTGTGTTTAGAGGGCGTGCATAAAAGGTAAAGAAAGGTAATGAACCCAGAGGAGGCGATTATGAATGAAACAGCGCACACCGGATCAGAATAACAGCGATACCCGACAGGATCAAACCCGTGACAATCCCGAACAATATAAGACAGAGCATGAAAGTCTGCTTGACCAATATGAAGAAGAACAAACTGTAGATCCAATTCCGATGGAAGATCTGAATATGGAGGCTCAAGAAGAGAAGAATAAGGATCAGACGAAAAGCAACTCATCTACCGAAGAGAAATATCGGGCGGATTATCGCAAAAAGGCGAGCGAGTGAAGGTTAATCTGATGGCTGATTTGAAATACTGATTTGATCAAAAAAAGTGTCGTTTATTGTCGAAAGTATATTTAGTGAAAATAAAATAGTTTGTTGACTAATGTATGTTACTATATTATAGTTACTATGTTGGCGAATGAATAAAAAATTTGGGAGGCGAATAAGAATGACTACTTTTTTTGATGCGTTGAAAAACAGAAGATCTTATTACGGAATTAGCAAGGAATCTACAATTTCGGATGCTAAAATCCAGGAAATCGTAGAAGAAGCGGTGAAATATACACCAACTGCATTTAACTCTCAAACATCCCGTGCCGTTGTATTGCTCGGTGAACAACATGATAAATTGTGGAATCATACAGAAGAAATTTTGCGTGAAGTGGTAGGCAATGAAGAAGCCTTCAAATCCACAGCAGAGAAAATGACTGGATTCCGCAGCGGATATGGTACGGTTCTCTTCTTTGAAGATAACAATGTGATTGCACAGCTTCAACAAAATTTTGCAGCTTATGCAGATAACTTCCCGATTTGGGCGAACCAATCCAATGGTATGTTGCAATTGGTAATCTGGACGGCTCTGGAACAAGAAGGTCTGGGTGCATCTTTGCAGCACTACAATCCGTTGATTGACGAAAAAGTGAAGCAAGAATGGAACATTCCTGAGAACTGGAGATTGGTTGCACAGATGCCATTTGGTAAACCAACGGCAGCACCGGGTGAGAAAGAATTCCAACCGATTGAAGAGCGCGTAAAAGTACACAAGTAAATCAATTTCATAATACCTTTAGCTGCTTCAATCAAGGCTAGATATAGATCAAAACGTTTCAATTTGTCTGTATCTAGTTACGTAAATTCATTTTAATGAGTTATGAAATTGATTTAAGTAAGCTTCGCATTTCCCAACATTTAACCACATACGGCCTCGCTTCAATTTGATACGATGATAGTTGATCGTATTCCAATGAAGTGAGGCTTTTTGATGTGAATAATAGATTAAAAGACATGACGAATCAACGTGTGTGGAAGATAGTTTTATGTGGGTTATTAACACTTGGGTCGATGGCTGGGTGCAGTTCTGGCGTTCAGGCTGCAGCCGTGAAGCAACAGTTTCAGGATACCCGTACGAGTTATGCCAAGGATGCCATTACACATTTGGTGAACAAAGGCATTGCTGCCGGTACGTCAGAGACTACATTTGAACCGAAGAAAGCCGTCACTCGTGCAGAATTTGCGACGTTTGCGGTGAGATTGCTAGGTTTGAAGCCCGTTAAAAATAATATCAATCCTTATCAGGATATCAGCATAAATGCCTGGTATTACGGCAATGTTGCTGCCATGACGAATCTTTTCATTCTGGAGGGAAAGGGTCAGGGAACATTCCAGCCTAATGCGTCCATTACGCGCGAAGAAGCGGCTGCTCTGCTTGTTCGGATGTTAAAACAACAACCCGTAGAGACGTCACTTTTATCTTCAACGTATTTCGACGCAGCGGATATCTCGGACTGGGCACGTCCTTATGTGCAGACGGCGTATCAACTTGGATTGATGCGGGGAAGTGGAGGCGTGTTCCGACCGCATGATCAAGTAACGCGCGAAGAAGCTGCGGTCATGCTTGATGCGATCTTACAAAAGAAAACATGGTCTGAACAGTTACAACGTGGAGATGAACTCGGCGTTCAGTTGGGCTGGCAATATAATTCCACTACCGCTGAATTCAAGAAGCAGGTGGAACAGTCTGAAGTGAATACGCTCGTCCCACGCTGGTTTTTCCTGAATAGCAGTATGAAAGTAACGGATCACACGGACCCTGCATTGATCTCCTGGGCATCCGCCACAAACAGGCAGTTATGGCCATTGCTTGGGAATCGTTCTGATTCGGCACTTACCCATCAGATGTTATCCAGCTCAACGAACCGAGCGGCAGTGATCTCACAGGTAGCGGCTTATGTCAAAACCTATAAACTGGACGGCATTAATGTGGACTTTGAGAATGTTGATCCTGCGGATCGTGAAGGGTTGACGGCATTTGTCACCTCCTTGACGGCTACGTTGCACGCACTGGGTGCAGTGGTGTCTGTGGATGTATCACCAGACCTGGGTACAGATTGGACGGAGGCATTTGATTATGCCAAACTGGGCGCTGTATCGGATTATATGGTGCTGATGGGATACGAGGAACACTGGAACGGTGATCCGATAGCTGGATCCGTGGCGTCTCTTCCATGGGTGGAAAAGGCACTGGATACTATGCTCTCCGAGGTGGTACGTGCCAAAACCATTTTGGCCCTTCCGTTGTACACACGAGACTGGTCCTCAGTGAACCCGGCAACCAGTTCTTGGGACATTACATTGTCAGAACAGGGAACGCGCGCGCATGCTATAGGATCTGTAAGACGATGGGATGCAAGTCTGGTTCAATATGTGATTGGGTACAACAGCAACGGAATGCCAAGATATATATGGGCAGAGGACAGTCGTTCGTTATCAGCCAAAGTGTTGATGAGTGAACAACGTCAGATTGCCGGTCTGGCTTACTGGTATATGGGCGGCGAAACAGCCGATGTATGGAACGCCATTTCGAATGCTTCGCGATTTGAATCATATAACTTCTGACCATTATGAATTGCATAGACTCAAACGAACCGTGATACAGGCGGATGGTTTGGGTCTGTTTGTTTTGGTATAAGATAAGCAATATAAGGAATCGTTTAGGCTTGGCTGAACGGTTTAATGTATATAAGGACAAAATATAGATATATTGAACTAAACATTTACACAAAACGGAGAGGACAGAATGAAGCTGAAGAAGCGAAGCGTGCGCCTAAAGCTTTCTAAAAGAAAGCTGCATCGAAAGCATACGCTTATCACCGGATTTAACCTTTGTAAAAGATAAAAAAAATCTGGGGATAACAGCGATCGGAAGGTTGTTCTGTCATCGGAGTAACCAGTGTAAATACCTGTTAGTTCAATATATATAGTTCAGGAGGAGAAGGAGCATGCGAGAGGTTGATTGCATAATTGTAGGTGGAGGGCTCGCAGGGCTTCAGGCAGCTATTCAGCTTGGGCGTTATTCAGCTCATCAGGTGTTGGTCATCGACGCGGGAGAAGGCAGATCAACCCTGTGTCGGACGTACCATAATATCCTGGGTTTCCCCGATGGGATATCCGGTGAAGAGCTCAGAGCCCGAGGCAGGATGCAGGCAGAGCGGACAGGTGTATCTTTTGAGAAAGATCGTATTGTGCAAGCAGGCCGTCATGGAGAGAAGATTCAATTGTTAGGTACATCCGGCGTTGAATATAGGAGCAAAACGGTGTTATTGGCAACGGGGCTATCGGATCGAGTTCCGGATATTCCGGGATTAACCCCGACCCTTGGCCGAACAGTCTATGTCTGCCCCGATTGTGATGGTTATGAGATTCAGGATCAACGTACGGTGCTATTGGGGTCTGGTGAAGCAGGTGCCCATATGGCGATGATCTTAATTCAGCGTACAAATGATCTGTTATATATCAATCATGAGCAGACCGCCATATCTGCAGAGCTTCATCGCAGCATGAAAGAGGCGGGCGTTCGTTATCTGGAAGCGGCTGTTCAGGAAGTGCAACAGATTGAGGATGGTCATATCACTGGTGTTCTGACCGAAGATGGACAGATCTTTGAGTCTGAGCGAGGCTTTATCGCATTTGGAGGCAATCGGGTGCACTATGAATTGGCAGAGCAGCTTGGAGCCGTGATCGCAGATAATAAACATGTGGAAGCAGATTCGCGCAGCTTGCAGGCAGCGACGAATGTGTGGATCGCCGGGGACCTGGGACTGCACGCAGAACAAGCAACCGTTGCGATGGGTGAGGGTTCCATTGCCGCGATCTGGATTCATAAGGCGTTACAGCAGATGGCAAACGATTAAATGTGGATTTCATTATCAAAATAAAATTTCAGTTTGAACAATTAGAATATCATTTTTCCATAAACCCAAAAGACCTCCCAAGCCATGAATAGGCGGGAGGTCTTTTGGGTTAACTTCATCTGGAAAAAGGACAATCATTTATCCGATGAATCTGTTGACTTGGAAGAAGCCTTCTCGTCCTTCGATTCATGGGAGAAATCCTTCCGAATGTTGTCCACGATATCGCCAACCACACCTTCGATCATGTCGGTTGGTCCGGGATTATGTTTGTCTGGATGGATAACGGTATTCACGCCTGGTTCAAGTTCATCGTTTGTTTTCTCATGTTTCGCTTTATCACGCATGGGAAATCCCTCCTGGCTCGATATTATATAAGGTGTAAGGTGTTCTTTAACATATCCAAACACCGTTACACATATGTAAACGATTAACCGCTGTAGTTCTTTTGAAACGCGTACTTGCTCTTATCATAGAAGATATATACAAAAGTGAACGTGCTGATTAAACTTCTGCAATACGTTTATATTATAGATAACCAGTTGATTATAGAGTCTAAAGGTTAAAACCAATAAACAACTAATATACAGGAGGTTATTCAGATGAATGAACAAAATCATGTAATCCATAAAGATGGTCAGGTTTCAACGGACAAGGTGCACAATGCAATCGAAAAGATTGCACCGGAAGAGAGAGAACAGATTTTACAGAACTTTGATGCATTCAAAGAATATCTGGGTAAACGAATTGCGATGGGCGAGTCTATCGGATTAAGTGAAGAACAGATGGCTAAAATTGCCCAGAAAGTAGCTGACCATCTGGCTGCGAACGAAGAGCCTCGTAACCGTGAAGAAAAGTTGCTTCAGGAACTCTGGAATGTCGGCAAGGAAGATGAACGTCACATGCTGGCTCATATGCTCGTTCGTTTGGCGCAAGACTCCACAACCAATCATTAAGATTAATATACATGCTTCAGCATATTCATGAACAAACATAAGAATCTTGTACTAGTCAAGAACCCCTGAATGACGAGACTTCAGGGGTTCTTATCTTTTTCGGAAACGGCAGACAGGAGTAATGACGTTCATTGTAACTATTTTTAATCTGGCTGATACTTTTATATTCGCTGTTCCAAGTATGATAGGAAAAGAGAGAATGTTGGAATTAATAGATCACTTGGGCGTTTGGTAAGGAAGACTTCCGGTTAAGGAATAGTAACGTTCATATTAAGGAGAGATGTTACCTATGAAGGACGCGGCAAAACAATGGAAACTACGAATGATCGGTGCAGTTGTTGCTTTACTTGGCATGATTGTGCTGACTACATATTTGCTTACCCCTGCGAATGCTCAAGAAAGTGCAGATGCCCAACAGCCTTCTGACAAAGAAGCACAGGTTGCGAACTCCGAGATGTTTACAGCCTATGTTGAAGGTATGCACATGGAAAACGGCAAATTGTTTATGACAGTGGACAAGATTGGCTGGTATCAGGGTGAAGAAGCTGATGCGATTTTTGCACAGCGCAATCCGGAAGCGGGTATAGATGGTGCTCCAGATGGTTACTATATTGTCAATGATAGCAAAGAGCAGGAACAGGTTGAGGTTAGTGCCAATGCTGAAGTGTTGATGCAGTTGTATGATCGAGACGGTACGATGCAGGGCGCAGACATTCAATGGAATGAACCTGTGACATTATCCAAGTTCGAATCGTTGTATGAGAATACCCGTATTCTTGACCTGTCCGTATTCCCATATCATCTGACGGTGCAGGACGGAAAAGTGACTAAAATTGTACAGCAGTACATCCCATAAAATGAGAAAAAATTCATCATTCAAGCATTCCTCCGGTTCATTGGAACGGTGAGGGATGCTTTTTGGTTATGACAAATTCATGAAAGCGATTGTAATTAATGGTAGGTACATGTATCATTATTGGAATGGCGTTTTTACATAGTTCAGGAGGAGCCTCATGCTTAAAGACATGATTGCATTAACTAAACCCGGACTTCTAAGGCTAAATGTGTTTGCGGTGGCTGTAGGGTTCTGGGTAGCTTCAAAATGGGATATTAACTGGTTATCTCTGCTTATGGTCGTGATCGGATCAACCTTGGTTATTGCTTCAGCTTGTGTTATCAACAATTATTGGGATCGTGAATTGGACCAGAAGATGGAGCGCACCAAAAAAAGGATGGATTACATTAACCATCTGAAGCCAGGGTTTGTACTTGGCTATGGCATTATCCTTGGTGTTGTGGGACTAGCAGTACTGTATCTCTTGGTGAATCCGTTATCAGGCTGGATGGCACTGCTGGGGTGGTTCGCGTACATCGTGATATACACGATGTGGTTGAAACGCAGTTCAACGTGGAGTACGTCGCTTGGTGGAATTGCGGGAGCGATGCCGCCTGTCATTGGTTATACGTCTGTAACCAATGAAATTGATGCGGGAGCCTGGTTACTGTTTGCGCTGTTGTTCCTCTGGCAACCACCACATTTCTGGTCATTGGGTATTCGCCGGGTAGAGGAGTATCGTGCTGCGGGGTTCCCCTTGTTGCCTGTCGTTAAAGGGGTGAAACGCACCAAGTTTCAGATGATTCCTTATGTTTTTCTGCTGCTTCCTGCTGTGTTCCTGTTGTATTACTACGACTATGTTGGTCTGGTATTTCTGATTGTATCTCTGCTCGGTGGACTGATCTGGTTCGTGCATACACTTAGCGGACTGAAGACACAGGATAACGAGAAGTGGGCAAAAGTAAACTTTCTGATCTCGGTGAACTATCTCATGCTTGTATTTATTGTGATGGTCGCGAATACGACATGGTCTTAATTAGACGATGAACAGATCATTTTCAGAGAGATTTCAGCTTAAACTAGCTGGCTGCATCGAATGAAAAAGCACACTATGGAATAGAGTTTGGACAACCTTCAGTTGTTGAAACATATTCTTAAGTGTGCTTTTTTGGTATAATAAAACAATTGAATCATATAAGTGGAATTTATAATGCAAGATGGGAAGTGACAGCATGAGTAATTTGGAACAGGCCGTGCGATGGAGAGAAGAAGGCAAGGTGCAGGAAGCGATTGAACTACTGCAAGAAATAACAATGCAGGAACCCGAGAATGCGAATGTCTGGTACCAACTGGCTTGGGCACATGATTCGCTTGGATTGGAGCGGAAAGCTGTCCCGCATTATGAGAAGGCACTGAGTCTTGGGCTTTCTGGTGAGGATAGAGCGGGTGCAATACTCGGACTAGGCAGTACATACAGAACGCTTGGACAATACGAGCAGGCAAAGGCTTGGTTTGAAAAAGGGCTGCAAGAATTCCCGGCGTACCGGGAATTTGAGGTATTCTATGCGATGGTGCTCTACAATCTGGGTGAACATGCAGAAGCGATGCAAAGATTGCTCGTGCAACTTGCAGATACATCTAGTGATAAGAGAATCAATGACTATAACCGAGCAATCCGTTATTACGCAGATCAGCTGGATCGGGTGTGGGAATAGATCGAATACGCAGAGAAGGAGATGGATGAATATGAACTCCAATCAAGATCTGAAACAGGTACATGAAAGGTTAGATCAAATTGAGCAGAAGCTGGATAACCTGGAAGGTAGCCAGCATAACAAACGCTCAGCTGGCGTACGCTTCCTGAGTGGCTTTGGCATCACGATTGTGGTGATATTTGTACTGCTACTAATCCTCGGTGTTATTCAATTTGTGAGTAATGGATAGAAGCAATTGATTATTACGACAAAGACCGTGAGTTCTCCAAAGTTACATAGCCGAGCTAAGCCACTCCTGCACTTCTTCAATGAAACGCCGCGTAGCTGGTGATAGATTGCCCAAAGCGGGGCAGGCCATGCCGATCGTGCGGTACGGATCTCCTGCGAGCGGCACGAGTGCGAGCGCATCAGTATGATTTTGAAGTACCATTTCCGGTAGCAAGCTGATACCAAGACCATTACGGACCATCGCCATGATGGCTTGATCTTCTGCCACTTCATAGACAACATTGAGTTTGGCTGCATGCTGCCGGATCAGTCGTTCAATCTCGTTATCCCCACCCCACTTGGGTAGAATAAAGGGTTGCTCCAGCAGAATATCAAATGAAACAGACTCTTCTGAGGCGAGAGGATGATCGAGAGGCAGGATGCACATCATCCTGTCTTTTTGTAATGGGATCGTCTCAAAAGGTGATGAATCGCCAAGGGACAGGAATCCGAGGTCGATGGCACCTCCAGCCAGCCAACCCTCAATCTCAGCATAATCGCCCTCCCACAGCTTGATCTCAATTCCTGGATGACGCAGACGAAATTGTTTCAGGATGCCTGGCAACCATTGCGTGGAGACACTTGCGAAGGTGCCGATCCGCACGGTACCAATCTCGGCGCCGCGAATGAGGGATATCTCCTGGTTCATCAGTTCCGTCCAGCGCAGAATCTCACGTGTATATCCCAGAATGCGTTCACCTTCAGCGGTAACCCGTACACCGGAGCGGCCGCGATGGAGCAGTGAAAAACCACATTCAGTCTCGAGACTTGCGATGGCATGGCTGACTGCGGATTGGGTGACATTCAGCGCTTCTGCCGCTTTGGTGAGACTGCCATATTCCACGACGGTATTCAATATTTCATATTTGATGAGTGACATGAATAGCTCAGTTCCTTCCCATTTTAAATACATGAGTTTATTTCATATAATACATTATAAATATTCATTTTTCTAATGCAAAGAGATCGTTTATACTTGCCAAGGCGAGTTAGTTTGACGCACGATCACACAGCTCAGAATACATAGAATGAAGGTAGAAGCAAGATGAATGGTGTACAGGTTAATCAAGGTCAGGCAACAAGAAGAGCGGACATACAGATGCTGCTCGCAACGGTCATCTGGGGATCATCCTATCTGTTTATGAAATCGGGACTGGAGTCCATGCAAGAATTGAATCTGGTCGCATTTCGTTTTGGCATTGCCTTTATTGCGGCAGGACTTCTTTTTCATCGGCGGTTGTTTAACATGGATCGCAGAACACTTGTGGCAGGCGCTATTATGGGTACAGCTTTATTCGCTGCATTTGTATTCATCACCTATGGTGTGCAACGAACAACGACATCCCAAGCGGGATTCCTCATAAGTTTGGCCGTTATTTTTGTACCGATCCTGACGACGATCCAGCATCGTCGTATGCCGGATAAACGATTGACGCTTAGTATCCTGGTTGCCGTTACCGGGCTTGGCTTGCTGACGCTTCAACATCAGCTTAGTCTGCACACGGGAGATATTCTCTGCATACTAGCAGCACTTGTGTATGCCATCTACATAATGATTGCTGGCAAGTACACACCGAAGCATGATCCGTTAACGTTGGGAACCGTCCAATTGGGCGTTGCAGCAATGTGGGGAATTGCAGCTACATTCATGCTGGAGACGCCACGTATGCCCGATACGGCTGAATCCTGGGCGGCGATTCTCGGCTTAGGTGTATTATGTAGTGGCTTGGGGTATATTTTGCAGACGCTCGCACAACGTCATGCTTCACCGACAAGAACAAGTCTGATTTTTTCACTCGAACCACTGTTCGCAGCGGCCTTTGCATTTACCTTTCAAGGAGAATCGTTAACGTTGCAAGGATATGCAGGAGCAGCGCTGATGTTGGTCGGTGTTCTGATCACAGAGATCAAACTTCCACAGCCTATCTTCTGGCGCCGAAAACGCCCGGTTTTACAGTCGGAACTCGGCGATCAGGGAGCACCAGGCATATAATTAAGGGACAAGGTTCTTTCTTCATCTTTTACAGAAGGTGGGGAGAGGGCTTTTTTTGGTTATGTCGTTCACGTTGCGTAAGAGATAATTGGTGACCTAACAAAAAACAGAATAACATAACCTTGTTTTGTTGATTTTTGTTTTTTATGCTACACTGAATGAAAATTAGGAAAAACGGGTGAGTAGTATGGCCAAAAGAGTAACGATGCAGCAAATTGCGGATGCTGCGGGGGTGTCCAAATTTGCAGTCTCCCGTGCGCTGACGGGCAAGCCTGGTGTGAGTGAACATACACGCGAGATGATCGTCAGAACAGCGGGTCAGCTCGGGTATTTCAGAACTGAACCGAAGCGTTATGCGCTGGAGACACAGATGTCATTGGAGATGAAGCCAGAAGCGAAGCGGCAAGGCACCATATTGATTTTGTTTCCTAACATTCGTTCTCAGAATCGATCCTCCTTGTACTGGGGGCCTGTGTTTGACGGCATTTCTGAGAGGTTGAATGAGAAGGGAATGGATATTTTAACACTGACGGAACCCTCTTCAGATCGAATGTTCTCGGTTCTTAATCCCGAAGCAATCAGTGGAGTCATTACCGTGGGCACCATCTCGACATCGGTATTGCTGGAAATTTACAGACTGCGTATTCCACTGGTCATGGTAGATCATGAAGACCCCGCCGTATACGCAGACTCGGTTTTTACGGACAATATGAAATGTATGAAAGAACTCGTTCTCATGCTTGTTGGAAAGGGGTACAGAAGGTTCCAGTTTGCCGGGCAACTGCCCGATGCGGCAAGTTTTCGAGAACGCTGGCTTGGATATCGTACGGTGCTGGAAGAGAAGCAGGTGGCAGGGGAACAGCAAGAAGGTTTGCTGGGCGCGGAGTACGAACAGATTCGGGGCTCCATTGCCGAAATGAAGCTGGAGGACATCCCTGAAGTCATTGTGTGTGCGAATGATCATACGGCTGTTATCGTGCTTGAGGCACTCCGAAGCCGAGGCATTCAGGTTCCTGAACGCTGTGCCGTGACCGGGTTTGACAATACGCAGACAGATGAACCCATCCTTGCTTCAGTGCATATCAACAAAGAGAATCTGGGCACCAGAGCGGTAGATCAGCTGTTGTGGCGGATTCAGCATCGGGACGAACCTTATGAACGCAAGTTGATCTATTCGGAATTAATTATTCGAGATGAATATAACGCCAGTTTAGAGTGATATGGTAGGACGTATTGAGTCATTGTAAAAACAAGCATCCAGGTAAATAAGTTAAGTGAAGAGACATGGAGCATTAGAGCTTTATGTCTTTTTGACATACAGTAATGGTTTAACAAATTAAGTTACAAAACAGATTGACTAGGAGATGCATATCGTGTTAATTTTGTTTTGTAAGTTATTCGTTTTTATACTAACAAAACCTAACAAAATATTGGTTAACAACTCTAACAACAATGGAGGCTGTCATGAGCACAATACAATCACATGTTTTTCAGAATTGGACGTTCAAGGCTTGCGAAGATCAAGAATGGATGCCGGCTCAGGTGCCCGGCTGTGTGCATACAGATTTGCTGAAGCTGGGCAAGATTCCAGATCCTTTTTATGGAACAAACGAGAAGGAAGTACAGTGGATTGATAAGATAGATTGGGAATATCAGACGGAATTTGACGTGGCCGAAGCGTTGTTCTCCCAGGAACATCTGGAACTGGTGTTTGATGGCCTGGATACATATGCGGATGTGTATGTGAATGAGGTGCATGTGTTGTCCGCAGATAATATGTTCCGAGTATGGAAGGCAGATGTAAAAGCTGTATTAAAGGAGAACGGCAATAACCTTCGAATACGCTTTCGGTCGCCGATTCAGGAAGACCTGCCGAAGCTGGAGAAGCTCGGATATGCGTTGCCTGCATCCAATGATCAGTCCGATGTTGGCGGACTTGGCGATAAGAGAGTAAGTATTTTTGCCCGTAAAGCGCCGTATCACTATGGTTGGGACTGGGGTCCGCGTTTTGTAACGAGTGGGATCTGGCGTGAAGCACGCCTTGAAGGTTGGACACAGGTACGAATCAATGATGTGTATATCCAGCAAAACGAAGTAAGCGCTACCTCAGCTTCATTAACTGCTGTTGTGGAAGTCGAGACATCACAAGCGGTAGATACGATTATTCGTATCGGCGCAGATGGACAGAGATGGGAAAGATCCGTATCGCTACAACCCGGAACTCAGACTGTGGAGATTCCAATCTCCATTGATGAACCGAAACTGTGGTGGAGCCGTGGGCTTGGTGATCCGCATCTGTATACTTTCCTTGCCGAAGTGCTTCAAGGAGAGCGAGCTGTTGCTGAATCTACAGTGAAGACTGGGCTTCGATCCATTCGGCTGGTACGTGACAAAGATGAAGCGGGAGCCTCCTTTTACTTTGAATTAAACGGCGTTGCAGTCTTTGCCAAAGGGGCAAACCATATTCCGAATGATAGTTTCATCACCGAAATTACCCGTGAACGTTATCGTCATGAGATCGTATCCGCAGCCGAGTCCAATATGAACATGCTTCGTGTGTGGGGTGGCGGGATCTATGAGCAAGATGACTTCTATGAACTGTGTGATGAATACGGCATTTTGGTATGGCAAGACTTCATGTTTGCATGCAGCATGTACCCGGGAGACGAAGCGTTCCTGAACAGTGTGAGACATGAGGCGATTGATAATGTGAAACGTCTGCGCAACCATCCAAGTATTGCACTCTGGTGTGGGAACAACGAGATTGATTCGGCTTGGGCTCACTATGTTGAGAATGGTGGCTGGGGCTGGAAAAAGGAATTTACTGCCGAGCAGCGTGAACGCATCTGGGCGGATTACGAAGCCATCTTCCATGATCTGCTGCCAGAAGTGGTTGAAGCGTATGCTCCAGGTGTGGATTACTGGCCTTCTTCACCCCTTGTATCCCTGACAGGGGATGAGAAGCAGCATGCGCACCCGTCCACAGCTGAAGGTGATATTCACTATTGGGGTGTATGGCACAATGTAGAACCGTTCGAAAACTACAACGTGCATGTGGGTCGTTTCATGAGCGAATACGGATTTCAGTCGTTCCCGGAGTACAAATCAGTCCGCACGTACGCGGAAGAAGAGGATCTGGCTCTGGAATCGGAAGTCATGCTCGCCCATCAGAAGAATGGGGCAGGCAATCGTCTGATCAAACAATACATGGATATGTACATGCATGAATCGAAGGATTTTCCATCGTTCCTGTATATGAGTCAGGTACTTCAAGCGGAAGCGATGAAGACCGCGATTGAGGCGCATCGTCGCCGTAAACCATTCTGTATGGGCACACTTTACTGGCAGATGAATGACTGTTGGCCGGTGGCTTCATGGGCAGGTATGGACTATCTTGGTCGTTGGAAAGCATTGCAATATTATGCGAAACGCAGCTTCAGCGATGTGTTGGTATCCGTAGATGGAACCAAGGAAGATACGACAGATATATATATCATCTCGGATCTACTTGAGCCAGTGAAGGGTCAATTGCAGGTTAGACTGATTGGATTCGATGGCACGGTGTATCGTGAAGAAAATCATGAAGTAACAGTGGCTTCGAACTCGGGTCAGCAGGTGTTATCCCTAAGCCAGGCTGAATGGCTGGAAGGACATGATGCAGCAACAACGTTGCTGCGGATTGATCTGAAGCAGAATGACGCAGCGGACATTGTGCAGGAGCATTACTTTGCACCATCCAAAGATCTTGCGTTGAAGCCTGCACACATTAAAGTAACTGAAGTTTCGGATGAGGCTGGTGCCCATCTGGTGCTGGAAAGTGATGTGCTTGCCAAACAGGTATGGATCGCTTCAGAAGCGGAAGGTGTATTCTCGGACAACTTCTTCGATCTCATTCCTGGCATCCCGGTGAAGGTGCAGTTTACTTCCAGAGAAGGGCTGCAATCTGCCGATGCGGCTTCCAATACAGGACTCATTCAGGTTCGTTCCATGGCTGACTTTATCAAACGATAATCAGGCTTAACATCAGGGCGGTTGAGATCTCTCATAAGAGGGATTTCGACCGTTTTTATTTTTGCGGCATCCACCAAAAACGGAGGTAGGCTTCAAAGATGATGCCATCATTGCTATAATTGATAATCATTATCAATTAATAAGTGGGTTTGTAGTCACAATGTGATGAATTGTACATGATCGGCACTTAGGAAAGGGAGTCTATATGGGAATTCAGAATGACATCAAGCTGTGGGATCAGGTACAGGTTCGCGTGCTTGATGTGCGTCTTATATCACTGGAAACCAACGAGTTCATACGTAATTATGTGTTACCGACCAGTACATTTGTGTATGTTCAAGGCAGGGGGCAGGTGTGGCTGGATGAAGAGGTATGGACCACAAGCCAGTTCTTGCTGCTGCACGGAGGAAAAGGAAGGCGTCTGACCCTTGAAGCGACCGGGGTGACAGAGGTGCATCTGATTTTATACAAATCCACGCTGCCATCCAACGTGCTGGTGGAGTACCGAATGATGCTGAACCAGCGCAATCCGTTCGAAGAGTCCTGGGCGACAGCCCCGGATCATGCACTTGAGCTGCGCGAGCTGGTGCGGAATATACATGAATGCTGGTCAGAGCAGGAGCAAGTGGGCAAAATTCAGGTCAAAGTGTACTTCTTTCAACTGGTACAGATTGCATTGTTACAGCGGAGTCGCATGTTTAACGAAGTTCAGCAACCTTCGCTTACCGATCAGGTTTTGCGATATATCAAAGCTCATTATCGGGAATCGATCTCGCTTGATTCGCTTGCCCAGTCCTTGAGTTACAGTCCGCAATATGTATCACGCAAATTCAAGGAGCAGACGGGATGTACACCGACAGAATATGTGATTCGGTTACGAATGGGTGAGGCAAGGAGTTTGCTTGCATCCACGGAAGCTTCATTACAGGAGATTGCTGCGTATGTGGGTTATATGGACCCGTTCTATTTCAATCGCATTTTCAAAAAAGAGACCGGCATTACACCGGGACAATATCGGTTGAAGCAGCAGGAGCATTCGAAATCAGTTTCAAAAAGTGCATTATATGCAACAAATGAATCCATTGTAACGGGCCGGGAGGAACGTTATCCTTTAATTGATGATGATAATCATTATCAATATATTGGAGATGAGGAAATCCATATGTTTAACCATTTCAAATCAGCGATTATGTCGCTTGCGCTTGTACTCACATTGAGTGCTTGTGGAACAGCCCAGCAGGGGGCAGAAACATCCGAGGTCGCGGCTGAACCCGAACAACCGGCAGTAGTAGAAACCAAAATGGTCAAAACGACCTTTGGTGAGGTGGAGATCCCTGCACATCCAGAGCGAGTGGCGGCTATCGATTATCTGGGAACTGTGCTTGCTCTTGGTGTCAAACCGATCGGTGGGGGGCAATTTCTGATGAACAGTCCCTATCTGGAAGGTCACATGGATGGTCTTGCAACGATAGGGGATTCCGTTGAACAATTGATGGAGCTGGAACCGGATCTCATTATTACATTGAATCCCGACAAGGCCGCGTATGAGAAATACAGCAAGATTGCACCAACGGTTTCGATTGCATCCATCACTTTCCCCACACTGAAGGACGAAGTGAACTATTTCGGTGAAGTCCTGGGCAAAGAAGCGGAAGCAGAGAAATGGCTGGCTGATTTCGATGAGGAGATTGCCAAAATCAAGCAGGAGGTCCAGAACGTTGTCCCAGCTGGCGTTACATTCTCCGTGATGCAGGAATATGATCGCCAAGTTTTCATTTTTGGCAATCAGTCAGGCCGGGGAGGACGTAATATCTATGAATTGCTTGGTTTGCAGGCACCAAAGAACATTCCATCCGAGTTGATGCAGGGCGCCTATCATGAATTTTCGATAGAATTGCTCTCCAAATACGCGGGAGATTACATTGTTCTGACAAGCAACTCTCAGCTGAAAGACCTTCAGGCAGATCCGGTCTGGGGTTCATTGCCTGCTGTCAAAAATGGAAGAGTGTACATATGGACAGAAGAACAATCCTGGTTCCGTGACCCCATCGCCTTGCTGAAACAGACACAGGATCTGGCTGAATGGATTATTGGACTTCATACAACGTCTAAATAAGGAACGGTCGTCCTGCCCGCAGTTAAAGGCCCGAGTGCAACGCAAATGCACAGCGGGCCTTTTTCGTTTCATGAAACCATGTATTTTTAATTCATGATGCTTATTGTTTGGAATCATGAAATCATGAAATCATGAAATCATGGAATCTTTGAATTATTGAATTTCCAGGATCTCGATCGCATAACCGTCCAGCTCGAGATGAGGTCCTTTCGGTTTCCCATCCAGTGCACTGGTATATGAAGCATGGAGTTCAATGGAGGCAGGTTCGGGGCTCAGATTCAGAATAAAACGGAACGTTCCATTCGGACCCGAGCGGGTGGTCACCTGTACGCCATGTGACAAAGTCTGAATTCCGGAAAGGTCACAGCCTTCTGCGATGCTTCGCAATAACTGGCTCAAGTACGCTTCTTCCGGCTGGGTTGCCACATAGTAGACCTCACCTTTACCCCAGTGATTCCGGGTGACAGCGGCACTTTCGGCATAAAATTGATCGGCATACACAGCGACCGGCTGTGCCGTGTCCAGTTCCAGTACATCCACCCATTGGGAAGCGTTATATAGACGGCCTTGTTCGTCACGAATCTGAACGGTATCCCCGCCAACAGGATCATACTCCGTAACCCGCACACCACTACAGTCAGATAACAGACCTGGGAGCGGTGCCATGACACAGACGTTATTGTCGTTCTTGACACCCGTGCGATGGGTTAAGACCAAGATGCCTCCGGCTGCTGCAAAGGATTGCAGACATTCTGCTGTAGTCTCATCCAGCAGGTACAGATGCGGAGCAATGATGATTTTATAGCCATCCAGTGGCTCCGAAGGGTGTATAACATCCGTACTGAGGCCCAATTTGGTCAATGCGCGATGCCAGACCTTCATATTTTCGTAGTATTCCATTCCTTCGGCTTGCGGCTGAATCCGAAGGGCGTTCAATTGATCATGCGAATGCAGAATCGCGACTTTATTATGCAATGTTGAACCCTGTAGACGTTCACTGAGTTTGTTCACTTCGGTGCATAGTTGTTGAAATTCCTTAAAACGTCGCCCCGGAACATTGCTGTGATCAATCAGCCCATGCCAGAACTGCTCCGCTCCCACAGCTGCACTCCGCCAGCGGAAATGCACAACCGCATCGGCTCCACGAGCAATCGTCTGCCAAGCGTAAGCACGCAGGAAGCCGGGCTGCGGTGTACGCCACATCGGGAACCAGCATCCCGGAGGGCCGCTCAGCTGCTCCATGATCCAGAAGTTGCGGCGTTTAATGCCGCGTGTCAGATCCAAAGAGAGCGCGCCGCTGTATGGCGCGGTATCTGTTTTGTTCGGTGAAGGGTTCGGATAATAATCAAAAGAAGCGAAGTCCAGCTCCTGACTGATTTTATACTGATCCTCCCTTTGCGGATAACTGTGAAAATTATGGGTGACAAAATGCGCAGGACAATTGCGACGAATAATCTCGACCTGAATATGTTGAAATTCCACAATGGAATCCGATTGAAAACGGGAGTAGTCCAGCAGGAATGAAGGGTTCTGGAACGAGGAGCCTCCATACGGCGGCGTAACCTGTTCCCAATCGCTATATTCACCACTCCAGACGACAGTCCCCCAAGCTTGGTTTAGCTGATCCAGACTGTGGTAGCGAACACGAACCCATTCACGAAAAGCTTCGGCACAAGCGTCGCACTGACAATCCGTGAAGCTGAATTCGTTATCGGTCTGCCAGCCGATGATTGCCGCATGTTCAGCATAGCGCTCAGTCAGTTTTTGCACAATTCTTGCACTGTATGTTCGCATACTGGGACTGTTATAACAGCGATGACCCCGAATGCCTTCGTGATATGGTTGACCATTTGGAAGCAAAGGCAGGACATCAGGACATTTTTCCGTAAGCCAGCGTGGGGGTGTCATGGTTGGTGTACCAATTACAATTTGCAGTCCATGACGATGTAAGGTATCAATCGCTTGATCAAGCCATGCCCATTCAAATTGTCCATCAGTGGGTTCCATTCGGCTCCAGGCGAACTCACCCACACGCACAATGCGCACTCCGCTGTCAGCCATTAAACGGGCATCCTGTTCCCACAGGGAAGGGTCCCAATGTTCTGGATAATAATCCACGCCCATTTGCACGGGAAGGTATGTATTCATATTGTTGTTCTCCTTTAGTATAAGCATCATGATCTTGTGAATTTTGTACGAGTCTATTTCATTGTATACTGGATAATAACAAGGGAATATAACAACATGTTGCTACAGGATATCATGATCTTGCTATTCAGTATCTCCATATCCTATACGTAAACAGGGGGTTGAACATATACGAACACATTGGTTTATGCCTGAGCCGGGATTCGCCGGGTACACTTGTTATCCGCTGGCCTATGGAAGATATCTCGATCCAGAGCATGGGGAGCATCGTCCAGACGGGATACGGGAATACAATCTGCATCTGATTTTCAGTGGACAGGGATATGTCAGATCAGAACAGGGAAACGTGCGGTTGGTGGCTGGTCAAGGTTTCCTATATGCACCAGGACAAGCTCAACATTACTATGCTGATCCCTCGGATCCTTGGGACGTCAGATGGATTCATCTACAAGCCTATGATCTGGAGCGATTGCTGGACCTCCGCAGTCCAGACAAGGTTTGGCTGTTTTCATTTTCGGGATTCGAACGTTTCGAGACGTTGCATGAACAATTATGTCAGCTAGGCAGAACTTATGAGAGTGTTCATGAACCCCGATTGTCTGCTGTCCTGTACGAGTTACTGGCAGAACTTACGAGAAATTCGGAGTCGCTGGCGGGGACTTCTATACTGAGTCATCAGGATACGATTCGTTCAACGGCCGATTACATCCGTCGTCATTGTACGCAGCCGCTCAGTCTTGCCGACATGGCAAATACCGCGGGATACAGTGTGTATTATTTTAATCGCATGTTCAAAAGCATCATGGGGGTTCCCCCGGGCCGATATCTGCTGGATTGCCGTATGCTGTCGGCGAAGAAAAGTCTGGCCGATTCAGATCTGACAGTGAAGCAGATTGCTTCCCAATGCGGATTCACGCACAGCAGTTACTTTATTCGTATGTTCCGGACTTACATTGGAATGACGCCGCAGCAATTCAGGCTGCTCTATAGCTCAGGTAGTGGAGAGGCAGACGCCATATCAGCAGAGGACTGAATCCACATTAAACTCAAAAACCGTGCTGCCCAGTATGCTGAGCGGCACGGTTCTCTTATGCTTATGTATGACTGAACAGTAGAGGGGATTAGCTGCCTGACGCAGATGAAATAGCGTTGTGTTTGCCGTATAAGAGTTATTGGTTCTTCTGTTCGTTTTGGATTTCTTGCAAATCCTCCAGTTGTAGTGTGAGGTTATTCTCGGGGTTTGCGCTCACAATAACTTCGGACTGTGATTGTTGCTGCCCTGGATGATTCGACTTGGCGGCAGGCTTGATCACGTAGAGACTCTGAACGGAGTTAAGCAGACTGGCAGGTGTGTCTTCATACGTTTCGAGGAAAAGCACATAGTCTTTGGTGGGGATCAGCTTGAGATTGTCATCATTAATAATCTCGGTGTTGCCTACTTGTCCGCCAAGTTGCTTCACTTCAAGTTTTTCCCCAGCCGTGTAACTTCCCTTATAGGATTCAGCGACCTGAATGGTGTGGATCGTATAGATTTTGTCAAAAGAAGACGGATCTCCTCCCGGGGTTGATGCGGGATTTAACTCGTTATCATTGGCAGCATCGGTAACCTGTGCGATATCGTTCAAAGCTTCCACACGCGTCTCAATTACACTACCTTTTACAATGGTATTTGCTCTCGCGGACAGGTCGCCAATACTGGAATAACTCGGGTAATCTTCAGAAGAAATAATGGTTATGGGCGCATCGGATGGGGACGCAGCAGGTGTAACAGAAGAACATCCAACAGCAGATAGCATGAAAATGGAAGAGAGAAGCAGTGTTAATACTCGATTTTTGTTCATGGACAGGAATCCTCCTTGGATTTTGGGATGAGATCGTAATGGATTAGTACTTGGATCTTACGTTATTGATATCAAAAGTCTGAGGTTTGGTCATGGAATTGCGGTTGCGGGAGTATGACATAATGGAAGGGCTTGTTGTTGTTGGGTTGTCACCGAGCCAGATGGAGTGACCGAGTTCGTGGACGAATACGCTTTGAATGAAATTGGATAAGTTGGTCGCGTCAGGGGTGATGGTGGATGCATTGAGTTCGATGCGGAAGCTTACGACTTGACTGCCGGATACAGAGGCGTAGTTGACACCATACGCTGTGTTATTGAAGTTTCCTACGGTGATGGTATTAGGGGAATTACTTGTTTTGGTGAATTGAACTTTGGCACCAGCATTGTTCCAGTTCGCAAGGGAAGCGTCCATAGGGGTCTGCCATGCGGAGGTGTAGTTATACGTGCGAATGGGGATGGTGGTGCTGGGATAACCGTAGGTCAGAAAGGTCGCTGCATAGATGGTACTGCCGAACATCGCAATTGCCGAGAACAACATGATGCTCATCAAAAACTTCCTTTTCATACTAAAAACCTCCAATAAATGTATTTTAATCTCTATTATAGTAACAAGGAATAGTTAGATTGAAATGAGTCCGAGGTCATTGTTTTTGTCGTGAAAAACATGAAATAACGCTTGTTCAGACCCGAGTGGTGTCAAAATAAGTCATTTTCTGTTCAATATGCATGCATAATTTCCCTGAAGTTACAAACAATACATCCAACTTCTCACAGGGAAAGGTAGTGCTTGAATATGTGCAACCGTTTTTCATTGGCAGCCGATTTGGACGAAGTCAGAGATCATTTCAAGATTCAGCGAGTGATGTATTATTACAAAAACCGATACAATATCAGCCCAACCCAGCATACGCCGATTATTTTACATCAGGATGGCGAGCGTGTATTGGATGAGTTTCGGTGGGGGTTCATACCATTTTGGGGTCGTGATGCCGTTAACGCGAATCTCATGACGGTGCATGAGAATCCTTCCTATTACAAACTGGTAGAGACCAAGCGCTGCGTCATTCCCTGCAATGGATTATATTACTGGCGGCAAGAGGGCAAGAAAAGTTATGCAGTTCGTGTTGTCATGCCAGATCGCGGTCTGTTCGGCATTGCTGGGTTATACGAGGTGTGGAGAGATACACGTAAAGAGCCGCTTCGTACCTGCACGATGCTTATGACAGGTGCGAACATGGTTACACGCGAGTTTGGCAGTAAAATGCCGGCGATCCTCTCCGAAGAAGAGATCAATACTTGGCTTGACCCGGCGAATACACGGGTGACTCAATTGTTACCGCTATTGAAATCGTATAATAGTACAGAGATGAATCTGTATCCAGTCACCCCAATGGTCGCCAACGATGAACACGACTGTTACGAGTGCGTAGAAGAGATGGATCAGAAGCTGGCTTACGTTCGGAGTTTCTGAACATCCATTGGATAGAGTGAAGGACTTGGGATAGAATGAAGAAGATGAATGGGCTGAGAGTCTGGAGACACTCTGCTCTTTTTTCTTTCTGAAAATGAAAAGTTGCAATTGCAGTCAAACGTAACTATAATCATTACAGTAAGTGAACGCATATATTCATATATCTATTAAAAGAGATATTTATAATCAGGAGGGAACCACGAATGAATCCAAAGTTTAACCAGATGTTTGAACAAGTTTCACTGCCGACTGGTATTACACTGAAAAACCGTATCGTGCTCGCTCCCATGACTCATATGTCCTCGAATGCGGATGGTACCATATCCGACGCTGAACTCGCCTATTATGCACGACGCACCGGTGGGGCTGGCATGTCGATTACGGCTGTAGGGCATGTAACCGAGTATGGCATTGGTTTCCCCGCTCAATTTGGTGTCTATGATGATCGCTTCATTCCTGGTCTGAAGAAACTGGCTGAAACCATGAAACAACAGGGCTCGGTTGCCGTATTGCAAATTTTCCATGCGGGCCGTCTGACGCCTGAACAAGCTGTACCTGCGGGTCAAGTAGTTGCTCCTAGTGCGGTTGCGAGTGAGCGTCCAGGTTCGCCTGAACCAAGAGAATTGACGGATGCCGAGATTACTTCCATTATCAAAGACTTTGGTGAAGCGACACGTCGTGCAATTGAAGCTGGCTTTGATGGTGTTGAGATTCACGGTGCGAACGGTTATCTGATCCAGCAATTCTTCTCCCCTCATTCCAACCGACGTGAAGACCGCTTTGGCGGAAGTGTGGAGAAACGTCTGACATTCCCGCTTGCTGTCGTGGATGAGATTCAGAAAGTGGTTGCCGAACATACCAAACTGCCGTTCATCATTGGTTACCGTTTCTCCCCGGAAGAACCGGAAACACCGGGACTTACAATGGAAGATACGTATGCACTGGTGGATGCATTAAAAGATAAAAATCTCGACTACCTGCACGTTTCCCTGAACGAATTCTGGTCCAAGCCAAGACGCGGCGAAGCCGATACACGTTCAAGAATGGAATTCATCCTGGATCGAGTGAACGGCAAATTGCCTGTGATTGGCGTAGGTGCGATTCATACGGCTGATGAGGCTGCTGAGGCCCTTCAAACGGGAGTACCTTTGCTTGCCATTGGACGTGAACTGATTATTGAACCGGATTGGGTCGAGAAAATCGAGAGCGGACGTGAAGGAGATATTGCAACGATTTTGACGAAATCGGATCAGGAACGTCTGGTTATCCCTGACGGGTTGTGGAATGCAATCATCCACACACCGGGTTGGTTCCCTATGGCAGAAGATAAATAATATACACTTCACAACTGGAATGGAGGGGGCGAAAGCTCCCTCCTTTTGCACATGATCCAAATTCTCCTTGTCATCGCACTGTGGTATGATGGATGGACAGGATCAACTGGATAATCAACGGTTTGGAGTGAAGGAATATGCTCGTAGCTGAACGGTATGAGAAAATAGTGGAATGGGTGGATACGCAGGGCAGCATGCGTGTAACCGAACTTAGTGAGCGCTGCGGGGTGACGGAAGAGACGATACGTCGTGATCTGGACAAGCTCGAACAGGCGGGCAGGCTCAGAAGGTCCCATGGCGGGGCGGTCAGCGTAAAATACAAGGAAGAGTTACAGTCGGAGATTCCTTACCCAGAACGGGCTGTAGCCCATGCAGAAGAGAAGCGCAGAATTGCAAGCGAAGCGGTGAACATGGTGGAATCCGGCGACCGGATCGCCCTGGATGCAAGTACAACGGCTTGGTACATGGCGGCAGGATTGCCTAATATTCCACTGACGGTATTAACTAATTCGATTAAAGTGGCCGCAGAGCTGAGTAACAAGGAGCAGATTCGTGTGATTGCCACAGGTGGGCAGTTGGCTTCGAAGTCACTGTCTTTTGTAGGACCGCTGGCGGAACGTTCGCTTGATGCGTATCATGTCGATAAAGTGTTTTTGTCTTGTAAAGGGGTGCATCTGACTAAAGGCATTAGTGAATCGAATGAATTACAGGCCTTGGTGAAGCAGAAAATGATCCAGATTGCAGATGAAGTCATATTACTTGCCGATTCCAGCAAATTTAATATACAGGCATTTACCAGAGTCGCTGAGATAAGCAGTGTGGCGAAAGTGATTACAGATCAGGGTGTAGATGAAGAGCATGTTAGCGCATTGATCGAGCAAAATATTACGTGTATACGTGTGTAAATCAGAAAGGAATGAAATGTCATGAAACATCCTTTTCATCTGAAAGCGGTATGGAATGGTGGACGTAATAGTGAGGGAACCATCGATGCGGGTGGATTAAAAACGGTCATATCGATTCCACAGGAGATGGGCGGACCCGGTACAGGGACCAACCCGGACGAAATGCTGCTGGGTGCAGCTTCCACCTGTTACCTGATCACACTGGCTGCAATGCTGGAGCGTTCGGATATTACGCCGGATGAATTGACGCTTGAATCGGAAGCAACCGTAGATGTTACGAATAACGTATTTACGTACGAACGGATCGTACATAGACCCCGGATTGTACTCAGCCAGGATGCTTCAGAGGCGGATATGACCAAGGCTGAGCGCTTAGCGCACAAGGCTGAATCATCCTGCATGATCTCCCGAGCAGTGGCAGGTAATGTCCAGATGGAGACACAACCGGTCATTGTTACTACAGGAGCTAACGCGGTGTGATATACTGAAGAATAGACGATTCAAGTTGTCATTTGTGTAAAATAAGGAGTCATTCGGTATGAACACACAGAAGCGCAAGACCAACCGCTGGGTACGTTTAACACGTGCTATGAAACTGAATTTTCTCAAATTGTTACGTGCTCCCGGAGGTGCCCATAAAGTATCCACCGGATTTGCCATAGGGTTCGGATTGGAATTGATCGTGATCTCGACCGCTTCCCTGATCTATCTCATATTTTATCCAATTGTACGACTGTCTGGCGGTTCGATGCCCGCAGCGATTGTTGGTAATGTGATTGGTAAACTTACGTTTTTACCTATTATACTGATGCCGCTCGCCAAACAGATTGGTTCATGGATTTTGCCTGCCCACAGTATGGGACAGGGACTGGTACATGAGAGTGCCTTCATGGAGCTGTTTCGTGGAAATTGGTCGGCCGTGAGCGAATTGTTGCTTGGTGGGCTGGATATTCTGGCAGGTATGTCCGTGTTCGGTGTCATTTTGGGTGTAATTTCGTACTTTGTCGTGAAATTTTTCTACGTCAGAGCGCTCAACCGGCGTTATGAACGCCGGCTGGAGAAACGCCGACAAGCGGATATCGCTTCGGTATCCCCTCCAGTGTTAATCAGGAAGCCATCACAATCATAATGGGCAGCATGAACATGGATGCAGCAGTTGTCCACAGAATACAGCGGGATACAAACTGCGGGGAAGCATTGAACTGTTCAGCCAAAATAACGGCGTTCACTGCGGTGGGCATGGATGCGAGGATCAGCAGCACACTGAACAACGTACCCTCGACCTGAAGCACGATAAGAATCAGCCAGGAGAGGATCGGCGCAGCTGCGAGACGCACCACAAGTCCGGTCCAGAAGGCTCGGCGTACATTGGGCAACCAAGGCACCGTTGCCCCTTTGGGTCTGAGCATCTGTGCTCCCAGAATGGCGAGAACGACAGGAGAATAGCCCGCAGCCAGCATGGCAATCCCTCCATCCAGTGCTTCAGGCAGGCTCAGATTGGACGCACGCAGCGCAATGGCGATGCCAGCAGCATAGATGGATGGCATGCGGAAAACGGACAGAATCGCATTTTTTACCGTGAATTCGGATCTCGCGGCAAAAAAGATACCTACCGTATTAACAATGATCATCTGTCCAATAACGTAGACGGAAGCCTTGTCCAGTCCGAGCTGACCAAAGGCAAGCAGTACAAGCGGGAGCCCGTAATTCACGCAGTTCGTAAATGTGGAGACAAGGGTGAGACCCGCTTTTTCGCTTGCACCCAGACGGAAAATCCGGCTTAACAGCTCGGCGAGTGCCCACAGGGCAATCAGATTGATGAGGGAGAACCAGAATGTGCTGGTTACGTCCGTCCAGGTGATCTCTGCATGCAGCAATGTATTGAAGATGAGCGCAGGGCTCAAAATATAAAGGGAAAAGGTCGAGAGCGACCGGGTATCCCAATTCTTAAAGCGTTTTAACAGAATACCTCCGATCACGGGAAGTGATATCGGCAGGAATACATGGTATAACGTGAGTATGAATGAATGAAGCAATGCAGTTCAGTCCCTTCCGGATGAAAAACCTATTTTATCATAGCAGAAGATGAACCTCATATACATGGATTTCAGGATGATCATGTTGTAGTAATCGCCTTGCTTAACTGAGGATTTCCCTGATGCGCAGCGTCAGCGGATTGCTATTTTGATATGGCAGATTTATTATAGAAGAGGTGCAACAAGATTACATACACATAGAGGAGGAAACTGTAATGAGTGAATCAAAACGCTTGCTCGTACTTGCTGGCTCTTATGCCGAAGCGGAAAATGAGGGCATTTACGCATATGAATTGAATGAGGATACAGGCAGCTTGTCCAAGCTTGATGGCATTGCTGGCGTGAAAAACCCAACGTTTGTCAACGTGGATGCTGAAGCAAACAAACTGTACGCGATTGGTGAAACAGCGTCAGCTGAAGGCAACAAAATGTCTGAAGCTGTAGCTCTGAGCATTGATCCTTCTACAGGAAAATTAACTTTGCTGAACCGGAATGACTCCATTTCAGCTCCACCATGTCATATCCAGCGTGATCCTTCCGGCAAATACTTGATTCTTTCCAGCTACCACGGTGGTCTGGTAGGTCTGCAAGCCTTGACGGATAACGGTGAAGTTGGAGCGCTTCTGGATGAGAAGAAACATGAAGGCCAGGGTGCGCATCCTGAGCGTCAGGACAAGCCACACGTGCACTCCGCATTCTTCAGCCCGGATGGCAAATACATGATGGTACAGGATCTGGGTGCGGACAAAATCGCGATCTATTCCATCGACGCAGACAAGAATGAACTTGTGCTGCACAGTGAAACCAAAACACATGCGGGAGCAGGCCCACGTCACTTGGCGTTCCACCCGAATGGTCAATTCGCTTATGTGATCAACGAAGTGGATTCTTCGATTACTTCGTTCCAATATGATGCAGCAGCGGGTACGTTGACTGAATTGTCTACTGTATCCACATTGCCTGATGGATATGATGGCAAAGAGAATACAACAGCAGAAATCACCGTTTCCAATGATGGACGTTATGTATATGGTTCTAACCGTGGACATGACAGCATCGTTGTATTTGCAGTAGATGCAGACAAAGGTCATCTGACTCTGGTTGAGCATGTATCTGCTGAAGGAGAGCATCCGCGTCATTTTGCTCTGACACCTAACGGCAAATTGCTGATCGCAGCCAACCGTGATACCAACAACCTCGTGACATTCACGGTGGATCAGGAGA
Organism: Paenibacillus sp. FSL R5-0519; assembly: GCF_037974275.1. Taxonomy (NCBI): domain Bacteria; kingdom Bacillati; phylum Bacillota; class Bacilli; order Caryophanales; family Paenibacillaceae; genus Paenibacillus; species Paenibacillus sp. FSL R5-0519. Next base: position 3,926,565 of record NZ_CP150234.1, on the reverse strand, counting down.
GCGGCCGTCTGAAATACACAGGTCACAGCACAGGTGTATCCAAGCCGGTATGCGTGAAACCTGTATATCTTTAAAATGATAAATTTCTAAACCAGCCGTGGCTGGATTGAAATGATAATGCCCTGCCATGTGGCGGGGTCTTTTATATTAAACACCTAAGATGATTAGGTTGCTGTTCTGCTGTAACTGGATTAAAACAGACGATTAATTCTATCACATGATTCACCTAACAACGAATAATTATCAATAGTTTCGCCCAAGTAACTACCCCACTTCAAAGTGCGTACTTCCTGAATGGATAGTCAGGGTCTACAATGAGTGGGTAGCCAAAACAAACCCTGCATGCATCTCTACAGACAAATTGGTGCAGGCTAAATATCTAATTATTATTTTTACAGGAACGGCTCATATTTGAACAACAAAGGAGAAATAAATGATGAAATTGCAATTGGCACTCGACTTGGTAAACATCCCTGAAGGTATCGCACTGGTTAAAGAGGTTGAACAATATATTGATATCGTTGAGATTGGTACACCAATCGTTATTAATGAAGGTTTGCACGCGGTAAAAGCGATGAAAGAAGCATTCCCTAATCTGCAAGTTCTTGCAGACCTTAAAATCATGGACGCTGGTGGTTATGAAATCATGAAAGCTGCTGAGGCTGGTGCGGATCTGATCACTGTGCTTGGGGCAACCAATGATAGTACGATTAAAGGTGCAGTAGCAGAAGCGAAGAAACAAAACAAACAAGTTCTTGTAGACATGATCAACGTGCCTAATCTTGAACAACGTGCTCGTGAAATTGATGCGCTTGGCGTAGATTACATCTGTGTACACACAGGTTATGACCTGCAAGCTGAAGGACAAAGCCCGTTCGAAGATTTGCAAACGATCAAAGCTGCTGTGAAAAATGCTAAAACGGCTGTCGCTGGTGGAATCAAGCTGGAAACATTGCCAGAAGTAATCAAAGCACAACCGGATCTGGTTATTGTAGGTGGCGGTATCACAGGACAAGCAGACAAAGCAGCAGTTGCAGCTGAAATGCAACGTCTTGTTAAACAAGGGTAAGCAGATGAGCAAAACACAATATGCAGCGGATATCTTGAAGGAGCTGGAACGCACGTTAAGCCAGATCGATGATGCAGAGATGCAAGCGATGGCTGAACATATTCTGGCTGCAGAACAGATTTTTGTAGCAGGAGCAGGCCGGTCAGGATTAATGGGAAAGGCTTTTGCCATGAGACTGATGCAGATGGGGCTTCGTGTATATGTGGTGGGCGAGACCGTTACACCCGGGATCAGCTCGAAGGACTTCCTCTTGCTGTGCTCTGGCTCAGGAGAGACAGGCAGTCTCGTAGCGATGGCTCAGAAGGCTAGTCAGGCGGGCGCACTTGTTGGATTGATTACGATCAAGCCAGAATCCACAATTGGGAAATTGGCAACTACGGTAGTGCGTCTCCCGGCTTCAGCCAAAGAGGACACAGCGACTTCCGGAGCGGAAGTAACCATCCAGCCAATGGGCTCGCTGTTTGAACAGGGACTGTTAATCGGCATGGATGCTCTGATCCTTACGATGATGGAAATGAAGGGTATGACCGGAGCGGATATGTTTGGCCGCCACGCCAACCTGGAATAGTAAATAGATGGAAGACCGGAATCCTTTGATTATGAAGGGTTCTGGTCTTTTCTGCGATGCATAGGCATTCATTTGTTTAGATTTATCCGTAATTTTCACTTAAACTTTGCATCCCGACCAGGCTGTAGTAGAATTAATAGATAGCTGTATCGAATGAATGTACTTATTACATCATGCATGGAGCGGAAAGCTTACCTTATGTGAAGTATTCCCGTGATATGCGTAATATACGCGATATAAGAGTGAAGATGAGGGGGCTCGGAGCCATGGCAGCCGAAGTCAAGGAACGGATTAATCTGAAAGAAATCAACTGTGAGAAGGAATTGACCCTTGCGGTGATCGGTGGCAAATGGAAATTGATTATATTGTGGCATTTGGGTCTGGAAGGCACCAAACGTTTCAGTGAACTGAAACGCCTAATCCCTCATATTACCCAGAAGATGCTGACCAACCAGCTGCGTGAGCTGGAGGAAGATAAATTGATTGAGCGTAAGGTCTATGCAGAGGTTCCGCCTCGGGTGGAATATACGTTGACAGATCACGGTCAGAGCCTGATGCCTGTGCTGCACGCAATGTATAACTGGGGTAAAAATTACGGTGAAAATGTAATCTGGAAAGAAAGCTAAATAGTTATATTTTGAACAAACCGCTGGTTAAATGGATTTTTCCATAACCAGCGGTTTTTAGTTACTTTTAAATTTTGGTCAGTGGATCAATAGTTTACTCCAAACGCAGTGGGCAGAAATAGCTTTTAAGAAGCGGAGCGTTCGCCTTTATCACCAGATTTTCACCTTTATAAAATTGAATCAAAAAATTAGGGGATAACAGCGATCGGAAGGTTGTTCTGTCATCGGAGTGGTAAGTGTGAATAATCTTTAGTCCAATCTATACTCCCCTGAACCAAAAGTCTCATTATTTGCAGATGTCATGTATACATAAACCGATTATGATACGATGAGATATATTGGAAAATGCAAGGAGGATGACAACTAAAGATGGAAAAAATACGTACACGTGCTGAGGTAGATCAGGAAACCACATGGGATCTGAGAGATTTGTTTGTAACCGATGTAGAGTGGGAGCAGGAACTTCGATCACTTCCTGAGGCTGCTGCCCAGATCGAAACGTTCAAAGGACGTCTGGGCGAAGGCGCTGAACAATTGCTGGCTTGTCTGGATGCTCGTGAAGCTTTGCAGGAACGCATCGGCAAGACGGCTTCTTATGCCCGCTTGAAGCAGTCAGAGGACAGCACCAATCCGGTGAACATAGAGAATTCAGCTAAAGCAGGAGATATCCTATCGAATCTGTCGTCATCCTTGTCTTTTGTTAATTCGGAGATCGTTGAACTTCCGGATGGAACGGTAGAGCGTTATATCCAAGAACTTCCGGGATTGGAGCCGTATGCGCGCAGTTTGGAGCGTTTGATTCGGGAAAAAGCACATCGGCTTACGCCAGAGACCGAGAAGGTACTCGCTTCACTCGGAGAGGTACTGGATTCGCCATACCGTATCTATCTGCGCGGTAAACTGGCAGACATGACGTTTGACGATGCTCTCGATGGAGAGGACAATAATCGTCCACTGTCCTGGTCATTCTATGAAAATAATTATGAGATGTCGTCCGATACCAAGCTGCGCCGTTCTGCTTATGCTGCATTCAGCTCAACATTGAATGATTACAAAAATACGTTCGCAGAAGGTTATGCAACCGAGGTGAAGAAACAAGTTGTGTTATCCAGGCTGCGGGGTTATGACGATGTTACAGATATGCTTCTTAGCCCACAGCAAGTGAGCAAAGAGATGTACAATAATATTCTGGATATTATCCAGCAGGAACTCGCACCACATATGCGCAGACTGGCGGCTCTCAAGAAACGTGAGCTGGGTCTGGACAAGCTGATGTTCTGTGATCTGAAGGCCCCGCTTGATCCTGAATTTAGTCCTGCCATTACATATGATGAGGCGTGCACACTCATTCGAGAAGCGCTTGATGTGCTTGGGCCGGAGTATGGCGAGATCGTAGAGCGCGCATTTCGCGATCGCTGGGTGGATTACGCAGATAATGCAGGCAAATCCACAGGGGCATTTTGCTCTTCTATATATGGTTCGCACTCCTATATCTTAATTTCTTGGGCGAACAATATGCGCGGAGCATTTACACTTGCCCATGAAGTGGGACATGCAGGCCACTTCATGCTTGCGGGACGTTACCAACGGCTCACGAATACAAGGCCATCACTGTATTTCATTGAGGCACCATCGACCATGAATGAAATGCTGCTGGCAGATCATCTATTGAAACGTTCCGATAATCCGAGAATGCGTCGTTGGGTCATTTTGCAACTGCTGAACACGTATTACCATAACTTCGTTACACATCTGCTGGAAGGTGAATTGCAGCGCAGGGTGTATGCACGCGCAACTAATGATGAGCCCATTACGGCGAAGACGTTAAGTCAGCTCAAAGGAGACATCCTTTCCGAATTCTGGGGACCTGATCTGGTAATTGATGAAGGGGCCAAGCTCACGTGGATGAGACAACCTCATTATTATATGGGTCTATATCCATATACCTATGCGGCAGGTTTGACCGCTTCCACAGCGGCAGCACAGCAGATTCGGGAAGAAGGGCAGCCTGCGGTAGATCGCTGGCTCGAAGCACTCAAAGCTGGTGGAAGTCTCACTCCGCAGGAGTTAATGAAGCTTGCAGGTGTCGATATGTCCGGACCCGAGCCGATTCGCTCTGCAGTTGCTTATGTCGGCAGTCTGGTCGACGAACTTGAACGTCTGTATTCCTGATCTGGTTCATATAGTATACGGACAAGGCAGAACGGGCTGTCTGTATGCACCGCCCTCCTTGCGTGGGGCGGTGCATCTTATTTTGCAAGGGGAAAGGACGATGATGAATGGCGTTAACGAGCGTGTCCTCATCGATGGGCCAATTAAGCGTGGACGGCTTTGGTGTGTTTGACGACATGAGTGGAGTACCGGGTTTTGAAGGCAATCAGGGTGGTTTCTTTTCGGGATTGAATGAGTTTGGTGCCATGGGTGCGTTTGTTTCCATTTTTATTGGTGCCGTATTTCTTATTGTTGCGGGTGTGATTGTATATGCCATCATTTCAGGGGTACGCACGTGGTCCTCGAATAACGCTGCGGCCTTGTTAACCCTGCATTCAGCGGTGGTGGCGAAACGAACGGAAGTCTCAGGTGGTAGCGGGGATAGCAGTGCGACGACCCGGTATTATGTTACATTTGAATTCGACAATGGCGAGCGCATTGAACTGATTGTTGGTGGAAACCATTATGGCATGTTGGCTGAACATGATCGAGGGATGCTGACGTATCAGGGGACACGATTCAAGCATTTTGAGAGAGATGTGCAGCCCCAGTCGGGCGTTAACAAAGGCCAGTTTTATACGTGAAAATAGAAATACGGCTCCTCCTACTTGGGAGAGAGTCGTTTTTGGTATGCCCAAAAGAAAGAAAAATCGAAGGGTATTCAAACGCTTACAATGGTGATATACTCGTAAAATAAAGTAAAACAGTATTAAACAAAAACAAACAAACAATAAATACAGAATAAAGTACAGAGTGCGGACTGAATCAAGAGATATCGTATGGAAATAGAATTGGCTCGAAAGGTTGGTGAAGCGCGGTGAGTGTTCTGGCTTATGATTTGGGGGCTGGCAGCGGGAGAGCGCTACTGGGGCATCTGAATGATCATGGGATCGAAACAAGCGAAATTCATCGGTTCAAGAATGAACCCGTGAAGGTTGGCGTGCGGATGCACTGGGATATTCTGCGATTGCATCATGAATTGTTGCAAGGGCTTACTCTTGTGAAACAGCAGGGAGAAAAGCCGGAGAGCCTGGGGATCGATTCCTGGGGCGTTGATTTTGGTTTGCTTGGCAGTAATGGTGAGCTGCTGGGTAACCCGTATCATTACCGTGATACACAGTTTAACGGCATGATGGATCAGGTACGCCAAGAGTTGAGCTCTCAGCGAATCTTTGAACGTACAGGGATTCAGTTTCTTAGCTTTAATACCCTGTATCAGTTGGCAACCCTTCAACGTAGCGGTTCTCCGCTTCTTCATGAAGCAGAGCGGTTTCTCATGATTCCGGATTTGCTTCGATACTTTCTGACGGGAGAAGCCGTGAATGAGTTCACCAATGCTACGACAACACAATTGTATAATCCCTCACAGGGTCAATGGGACGGTGAGTTGCTGAAGCATATTCGCATTTCGGAGAAACTCTTCGGTGAAGCGGTGATGCCAGGCACCCGTGTTGGACAGTTGCGCAGCAGCATCTGTAACGACCTTGGTCTTTCTTCTATCCCTGTGATCGCCGTTGCGGAGCATGATACGGGTTCAGCCGTTGTGGCTGTTCCTGCAACGGAACGTTCATTTGCTTACCTGAGCTGTGGAACCTGGTCCCTGATGGGTACCGAGATAGATCATCCTGCGATCAGTACCGAGAGTCTGGCATTGAACTTCACGAATGAAGGCGGGGCGGGCGGAACATTCCGTCTGCTCAAGAACATTATGGGTCTGTGGATTTTGCAGGAAAGCATGCGGGAGTGGGAGCGTCAGGGGCAGGAAATTAGCTACAGTGCGTTATTGGCAAAGGCGGAGCAGGCACCTCCATTTGCCAGTTTATTTGATCCGGATGATGAACTGTTCATGCCAGCAGGAGATATGACAACCCGAATACGCCAGTATTGCCATGATACAGGGCAAGTGATACCAGAGGATCAGGGGGCTATTGCCCGGGCAATTCTGGAGAGTCTTGCATTGAAGTATAGAAGAGTTCTGGGATGGACGGAACAATTATCGGGACAGTCGTTCAACGGATTGCATATGGTCGGTGGAGGTATCCAAAACCGCCTGTTATGTCAGTGGACTGCGAATTCCATTGGCAAGCCGGTATGGGCGGGTCCGGCAGAGGGAAGTGCTATCGGGAATATGGTTGTGCAATGGATGGCGAGCGGAGCGTTTAAGGATATCTGGGAAGCTCGCAAGGCCATTCGTGATTCATTTACTGTAACTGCGTATGAGCCGCAGGACAGATCAATCTGGGAAGAGGCTTACGGCAGATTTTTGCGTGTGACGGCTTCATCCACTTCACAAGCGGGGAGTGAGATGTAAACATGTTGGCAGCCGAGCGGTATGACCGGATTGTGGAGATGGTGAATGTTAAGGGCAGTATGCGTGTATCGGAGCTTAGTGAACGCTGCCGGGTGACGGAGGAAACCATCCGGCGAGATCTGGATCGTTTGGAACAGGCAGGACGACTGCGTCGCTCTCACGGTGGTGCCGTGAGTGTGAAGGAAGATCAGCCCGAGATCCCTTATCGGATCAGGGAGACAACCCATACGGAAGAGAAGAAACGGATTGCACAAGCGGCTCTGGCGATGATTAATCCGGGTGATCGCATTCTGTTGGATGCCAGCACAACGGCAGGTTATATGGCAGCAAACATGCCTGATTTTCCGCTGACCGTCTTGACTAATTCCATTCAGGTAGCGACTGAACTTAGCAGTCGTGACAAGGTTGAGGTCATCTCAACGGGAGGCCAGTTGGCATCTCGCTCGTTATCTTTTGTAGGGCCACTCGCGGAGCGTTCTCTGGAGACGTATCATGTGGACAAATTGTTTTTGTCCTGCAAAGGCGTACATCTTGAAGGCGGCGGAATCAGTGAATCCAATGAACTTCAGGCAAGGCTGAAGCAAAGAATGGTTGGCATATCCGATCAGATCATCTTACTTGCCGATGCCAGTAAATTTGGTGTCCGTGCTTTTGCTCGGGTATCCGGATTAGATGCAGTCCATACGATCGTTACCGATCAGCCATTGGAGGCTGAACAGACAGACCGTTTGAGAGGATACGACATCGAGATTATCACAGTTTAAACAGCGATCGGAAGGTTATTCTGTCATCGGAGTGTTCATTAATATTCTTAGTCAATTCATCTACTTACTAATCAGTTAATAGGAGCGTGTACTTATGAAGGTCTCCTTATTCATTACCTGCCTCAGCGATGCCATCTATCCCCGAGTGGGGGAGGCCATGGTCAGATTGCTCGCCGCTCATGGCGTTCGGTTGGATTTTCCGCCGGTTCAGACCTGCTGCGGTCAGCCTTCCTACAATAGCGGGTACTGGGATGAGACTCGGGTAGCGGCCAAGACGATTCTTGAAGCATTTGACGACAGTGATTTTGTAATCTGTCCATCCGGATCGTGCACATATATGATTCATCATTATCCCGAACTGTTCGCGGATGAACCGGTGTGGTTGGAGAAGGCCAAGCGATTGGAAGCCAAAGCTTATGAATTCACTCAATTCCTCGTTCAGGTACTCGGGATAACCGATCTGGGCGCACATTTTCCACACAAAGTAACCTATCATCCATCCTGCCACGGTAGTCGTCTGTTGGGTGTAAAAGATGAGCCGATGGCATTACTATCCCAAGTAAAGGGACTGGAATTGGTTCCCCTGCCGTTTGCTGAGGATTGCTGCGGGTTCGGGGGAACGTTTGCCATCAAAATGTCCGATATTTCAGGAGCGATGGTGACGGAGAAGGTTGATCATGTCAAAGAGACCCAAGCCGAAGTACTGGTGGGGCTGGACATGGCCTGTCTGATGAATATCGCAGGTAATCTGCGTTATCGGAATGAACCGGTGCGTGTGATGCATCTGGCGGAACTACTGTATGAGGGGGTGCAAACAGGATGAGTCAACCGGGAGTTATGGATACGACGGTCAAAGAACGTGCCGGGCTGGCCTTGAATGATGATTTTCTGCGTAAAGCGGTCAAATTCACGACAGAACGATTGCGTAACGGGAAGAAGTCCGCCTCAGAAGAACATGGAAACTGGGATGAATGGCGAGAACGTGGACGTCAGATTCGTCTGCATACCATTGCGCACCTGGATTATTATCTGAATGAATTTGTGAATAACGCCCGTGCGAACGGGGTTCATATTCATTTTGCAGATACATCGGTGGAAGCAGCGGCGATTGCACTCGATATTGCGGCTCACAAGCAGGCGTCTACGGTGGTAAAATCCAAATCGATGGTGTCGGAGGAAGTACATCTGAATCATGTACTGGAGTCAGCTGGCATTGAAGCGATTGAGACTGATCTGGGTGAATACATTATTCAGTTAGCAGGCGAAGCCCCCTCTCATATTGTCATTCCAGCCATCCATAAGAACCGCTATCAGATTGCAGAGTTGTTATCGAAGGAAGCTGGTGAAATTCTGGAGCCGGATACGACGGTACTCGCCGGGTTTGTTCGCAAAAAGCTGCGCGAGAAATTCCTTGAGGCGGATATCGGCATGACGGGCTGTAATTTTGCGATTGCAGAGACAGGTTCCATGGTTTTGTTCGAAAATGAAGGTAATGCCCGTATGGTATCCACTGTTCCCAAAACGCAGATTACACTGATGGGCATGGAGCGGATCATCCCGTCGTGGACGGATCTGGAGGTCATGGCAACCTTGTTGCCACGCTCTGCAACAGGTCAGAAACTGACGATGTATATGTCAGGCATCACAGGTCCTCGCCGTACAGCGGATGCGGATGGACCGGATGAAATGCACATTATTATCGTGGATAACGGTCGATCCCTTCAACTCGGTGATCCCGAGTTTCAAGAACTGCTGAATTGTATACGCTGTGGTGCTTGTTTAAATGCTTGCCCGGTATATCGTCATATTGGGGGCCATGCCTATGGTGGAACCTATAGCGGACCGATTGGAGCGGTATTGACACCTGCACTCAATGGCAACATTGATGAATGGAATGATATTGCGGGTGCTTCGAGTCTGTGTGGAGCCTGTTATGAAGCATGTCCAGTTAAAATTCCGCTACATGATATGCTTGTTTATCTACGCAGGCGTAAAGTGGAAGACGGTCATGGCAACAAAATGGAGAGCATGGGCATGAAGGGCTTTGCTGCCGTTGTTTCCAATTCCAAACGCTTCAGTGCGGCCATACGTCTGGGACAGATCGGGCAGAAGGCAGTTGTGCGCAACAACGGCATTTCTCTCAGGCTAGGTCCACTTAAAGGCTGGAACAATTATCGGGTTGCGCCAAGTCTCGCCAAGAAATCCTTCCGGCAACAATGGAACAAGCTGGATCAGGAACTGAACGAGAAGCAACAAGCCATGGATTCTTCCGTTCGCAGCCGTATGGAGCAGATTATTCGTGAACGAGAAGAAGGGGAGGGGAAGAAGCATGGTCACTGAACATCAGCAATGGCTTGCACAATTGGAGAAGAAGTCCATTGAGAAACAGGAGCAGTTCATGAATGACATTGCTTCGAAATTGAGAAGACCAAGGCAACGCCAAGCGCCTACCCAACCCTTTCGGGGAGCACCCGACTTTTGGACGGAAATGGAATGGGATGAAGAGAAGCGTATTCAAGCATTTACGGATAACTTTGTAAGTGTAGGCGCACACATTGCCCGGGTTAAGAACATGGAAGAAGTATCTCAATTCATTGCTAACAAATCTCATGAACTGAGTGCCAGATATATCATTCGTCAGAATGAACAGGCGCTAAAAGATCTCGGATTGGAAGAACAGTTACCGGAGGTACAGATCTCCGTCTGGAATAGTCAAGCGGATGAGAACTGGAAGGCTCGGGCAGCTGAGGCCGATATTGGTGTGGTCATGGCGGATTATGCAACTGCATACACAGGCTCGGTTACTGTACTTTCTTCACCGGAAAAAGGTCGTTCCGTCAGTCTGCTGCCTACGGTACTTATCATCATTATTCCAGTAGATCAGCTGTACACCAGACTGGGTGAAACGCTTGATCGATTTGACGAGGTGGGAAGAGAGAATCTCCCTGCAGGTATCCACTTTATTTCAGGCCCAAGCCGATCGTCCGATATTGAAAATGATCTGACCATTGGCGTACACGGACCAGGTATTGTATATGGTTTGATTATGGGTTAACGGTGAGTTGAACGTGATGGCACAACATGATTTGGAAGACTGTCCAAGATGTAGCACGTGGCTGCTGAGGACAGTTTTTTTGTTGAATTTTTATAGTTAAAAGCTATCAATCATATACTTATTATATATTTCACCTATTAATAGGGTGGGTGTATAATTCTTCTCAAGAGAGAATTCATGTGAGATATGAGAGAGAAAGAGGAGGCGTTGTGAATGAGTATATTTTCTTATCAGGTTCCGTTTATGGATGGCCACGCGGGTGATTTGTCTGCTTTTAAAGGGAAAGTGCTGCTTATTGTGAATACAGCAAGTCGGTGTAACTACTCCCGGCAATTCAGTGAACTTCAGCAGATGTATAAGAAATATCGTGAACAGGGGCTGGAGATTCTGGCATTCCCATGTAACCAGTTTAACGAGAAAGAACCTGGCAGTAGCGCTGAGGTAGCCCAGTATTGCAGGCGTGAATTTCAGGTATCCTTTCCGATCTTGGAGAAGGTTGAGATCATTGGGCAATCGATGCATCCTTTATTCCATTACCTGACTGAAAAAGCGCCGTTTCAAGGCTATGATCTGGATACCCAAGAAGGACAGTGGATGGATACTTTTGTGAAAGAGAAGCATCCCGAATTGTATCAAGGGAACGGGATCAAATGGAATTTCACCAAATTCCTGATTGACCGCAGTGGGAACGTCCATGGCCGTTATGAAACGACAGTGGCTCCATTGGAGATAGAGCCGGCGATCCAGATTCTGTTGAAGAATTCCTAGTTATAATGTAATTCCTGTCCTGAGGTCCTATGACTTTGGGACGGTTGAAGATTGGAACTGGAAATGTTAGGGTAAAAGGAGATAACGAGTGCATCCATTTTTTTTCATCAAAAATGACCAATATACCGTTTCGGTCAGTCAGTTCTTTTTTTGGTTTAACAGTTATCTGGATGAAATATCAAATTGTGCAAAAAATAACTTGAATCTGATGATTTAACGTGAAGTGTGATCCGATGGTGAATTGCAATTCCGTATGGAATCAAGTCATTATTTTTTAGTTGTCAAAACTCTTAACTTGGAAAGAAGGAGTGAGCGTCATGCCACCAATTTCAGTGCCCCAACCGAAAACATTTGGCCCGCTGGGCAATTTGCCGCAATTGAACTTTGAAGAGCCGGTGCAATCCCTGGTGAAACTGGCTGAAGAATACGGACCGATCTTTCGTATGGAGTATCCCGGACGAAGTGAATTGTATATTTCAGGTCACGAACTGGTCGCCGAGGTAACGGATGAATCCAAGTTTGACAAACGTGTATGGGCACCCCTTGCCAAGGTTCGTGCTTTTGCAGGAGATGGACTATTCACGAGTTGGACCGAGGAGCCGAATTGGAAAAAAGCTCATAACGTACTGCTGCCAAGTTTCAGTCAACGTGCCATGCAGGGATATCACAACAAAATGATTGATCTGGCTGTACAGCTGGTTCAGAAATGGTCACGATTGAATCCGGATGAGACGGTTAACGTTCCGGATGATATGACACGTCTTACACTTGATACGATTGGACTCTGTGGGTTCAACTATCGGTTTAACAGCTTTTACCGGGAAGAACCACATCCATTCATTACAAGCATGGTTCGTGCACTGGACGAATCCATGAGTTCATTGCAGCGACTGCGTCTGCAAGACAAGCTGATGATCACCAAAAAGAAACAGTTTGAACAGGACATCCGTTCCATGTTCTCTTTGGTGGATCACATTATTGCCGAGCGCAAAGAGAAACCGCAGGAAGGCGCGGACGATCTATTGTCCCACATGCTCAGCGGCAAGGACCCGGAAACGGGAGAAACACTGGATGATGAGAACATCCGTTATCAGATTATTACGTTCCTGATTGCTGGACATGAGACCACAAGTGGTCTATTATCCTTCGCCGTCTATTATCTGATGAAGAACCCGGATACACTGGCTAAGGCCCAAGCAGAAGTGGATCAGATTCTGAAAGATCCGGTTCCAACGTACAACCAGGTTCGCAATCTGAAGTACGTTCGCATGGTTTTGAACGAAGCCTTGCGGTTATGGCCGACGGCCCCGGCATTTTCCCTGTATGCCAAAGAGGACACGGTACTTGCGGGTCAATATCCTTTGCAAAAAGGCGACAGTGTCAGTGTACTGATTCCCAAGCTGCATCGCGACCGCGAAGCATGGGGAGATGACGTAGAGGATTTCCGCCCGGAACGGTTCGAAGATCCGAGCAAAGTGCCGCATGATGCCTACAAACCTTTCGGTAATGGTCAAAGGGCCTGCATTGGTCAGCAGTTTGCACTTCAGGAAGCAACGCTGGTGCTGGGCATGGTGCTCAAGCATTTTGACTTCATCGATCATTCCGATTATCAATTAAAGGTGAAAGAAACGCTGACGCTCAAACCGGATAACTTCACCATTCGGGTACGGGCGCGCGGAGGCCAGCCCGTCATGGCCGTTCCAGGTGTAGCGGTCGAAGAACCGAAGCCAGTTGCCAAAAGAACTGAACCGGATGCTGCGAATGCTCACCACACACCGATGCTTGTTCTATACGGTTCCAATCTGGGGACGGCGGAAGGCATAGCACGTGAGATTGCCGATACCGCTAGATACCAGGGTTTCCGGAGTGAGGTCGCTGCGCTTGATGATCGTGTTGGCCAACTGCCGAAGGATGGGGTCGTCATTATTGTCAGTGCATCCTATAACGGTCAGCCGCCAAGTAATGCGAAGATGTTTGTCGAGTGGATTGAACACGCGGATGCCAATGAATTCAAAGGGGTGCGTTTCGCCGTTCTTGGATGCGGTGACCACAACTGGGCCAGTACCTATCAGCGTATTCCGCGTCTAATCGATGAACAGTTATCTTCCAGAGGAGCAGAGCGGTTATCACCGCTGGGTGAGTCCGATGCAAGCGGAGATTTTGAGAAACAGGTGGGAGATTGGACGGAGCAATTATGGCCGGATCTTGCACGAACAATGGGACTGAAACTGAACACAAGTTCCAATAGCGAACGCAGCTCACTATCTGTACAGTTTGTCAGTGGGCTCGCCGTAACACCGCTTGCGGATACGTATGATGCCCATGTGGCAGAAGTGCTCGAGAACAGAGAGCTTCACGACGCGGGCAGTGAACGGAGTACACGTCACCTCGAGATCAAATTGCCTGAAGGCATCACCTACAAGGAAGGGGATCATCTGGGCATTCTGCCACAAAATCCACCGGAACTTGTAGAACGAGTCCTTCGTCGATACGGGTTTACCGGTACGGAGCATCTGGTTCTAGATGCATCTGGACGGAGTGCCGCACATCTGCCGCTGCATCAACCGGTTAACCTGTATGACCTGCTTAGCCACAGCGTTGAGCTCCAAGAAGCCGCAACTCGTGCTCAGCTCAGAGAAATGGCAGCATACACGGTATGTCCACCGCATAAGAAGGAGCTTGAAGCGCTGCTTGATGAATCTGTGTATATAGATGAAGTTCGGAATAAACGGATCTCCATGCTGGATTATCTGGTGAAATATGAGGCATGTGAACTGCCGTTCGAGCGCTTCCTTGAATTACTGCCTTCACTGAAAGCCAGATATTATTCGATCTCCAGTTCACCGCGTGTTCTGCCCGATCAAGCGAGTATTACGGTGAGTGTGGTGCGTGCTCCGGCATGGAGTGGACAGGGAGAATATAAAGGCATTGCGTCCAACTATCTGGCTAACCTGAAACCGGGTGACGAGATCGTCATATTCACGCGGACACCGGAATCCGGTTTCCAACTGCCGGAAGATACACAGGTTCCCGTCATCATGGTAGGGCCGGGTACAGGCGTTGCCCCATTCCGTGGTTTTATACAAGCAAGACATGTGTTGAAGGAACAAGGTCAAGAGCTTGGCGAAGCACATCTGTACTTTGGATGTCGGAATCCCGAGCATGATTATCTATACAAAAATGAATTGGAAGCAGCCCAGCAAGAAGGACTTGTCGAGCTTCATACGGCGTTCTCCCGAGTGAACGGGGAAGAGAAATGTTATGTACAGCATCTGATGAGAGACGATGCCCGGCATCTGATTCCTTTACTTGAAAAGGGTGCGCATCTGTATATCTGCGGTGATGGCAGCAAGATGGCACCTGATGTGGAAGCTACACTCCAGCAGGCATACGCTGAAATTCATGGCAAATCCGCGCAGGAAGCAGCAGATTGGCTTGATCAGCTTCAGCAGGAAGGTCGTTATGCCAAGGATGTATGGACAGGCATCTGATGTACACATGTGAAGGATCAGTTTGATCCGTAACTGGCTGAGCGGTGAGATACAGAAGCAGTTCTGTGCTCACCGCTTTTTGACATAAAATGATTCTTCAGCAGAGAAGTGGTTGCATGGGTTATAATGAAATATTGGAAGGGAGCACTGGTATGCAGACATTCTGGAACCATTGTATGGCTTGCGAAAAGAACCAGCTTTACTTCCGACTACAAGGCCGTTTAAGTTTTTTTCTTCCGGTAGTTGGCCGATAGATCGACTCGACGCTGGAGAGAGGGAATAGAATACGGGAAGGGACTCTGCCTGTTCCCTGGAGTTCAAGATAATCCAGTCCTACGCCCACCAGTCTAATATTGTTAAATGCATTCCAGGAAGGGAAAGTCGTACGGATTCCGACTCTGACGCCTCGCCGTGTACGAGGAATATCGAATACCCGAATGGAATTCAGACTAAGTGGAATGAATATTTGACGGTTTACTTTGATAAACTGCCTTGGGTAGACACGACGAATACGTCCCGGTTCCAACCCGGAGAGTGGTGTATTCAGTTCTGCAAGGTGCCCCTGGAGTTCTGCCAGACGCTGCTGAAGTGTTTTTCCAGTATGGAGATGCTGCCAGCTCATAAGAATTCCTCCGTTCGCCATTTGTACCTAGTATATGAAGGCACGGGGTAGGAAGGTGTACGTTTGATAGCCCATGTTCGTTACGGCTAACGGGGTTTCATTTTATAATAGAGGAGTGATTTAATTGATCGTAGAGATGTATAAAGACCTCATTCAGGATGAGCGTGGCAATTATTATCTGGCAGTACAGATGGATGGTAATGAGCTTACGCTCGTTAATGCATTCGTTGAAGCGGCATTCACACCTGAACTGATCTACAATGAAGAGTTCCGTGCCAAGCATAAGGAGATGGAAGGCGGGTTTGTAGGCAAAATTGCGATGGACCTGTTAAGGCATGATGTGGTCATGGGGATGAAGCAAATCGACCGCAAACTGTTAAACCTGTCGGATGTGGAACAGCAGTTCACGGTAAATTATATTGATACGATTGAATTTTATCGTCACCCGGCGTGGAACCGGAAGGTGTAGAAATAAAGAAATACAAGAGCGCAAGTGCAGGGCAGTATGCCTCCGCAACTTGCGCTTTTTGCATAACAACAATTAACGATACGCAGGATGGATGATGCCAATATCGCGCTCGGTTCTGAACCCTCCGTCAACGTAACGCTGCATTTCATTTCCTTTGATCCGAATTGGGATGCATTCTCCTTGGTAGAAAAGCTCTCCCTCGACGGTGCGAACGGTCATTCCGATGACGGCTTCCAGATGTCCACTACAGTCGGTTACAAGGCGAATTCCTGACGGGCCGTCCAGATGAACATTGCCCTCCTTATATACGGTCATGCGATCCGGGGTGTTCACCAATTCATATCCTATTCCACAGACCTTACGGCTATAAGCCGTGTTGCCAGATACGACCTCACCATGATCCATATCGATGGGGAGCAGCCCGGTAAACCAGAGCTGATTCGATCCAACAGGCATAATTCCGCATAATCGCTCGACATAATCAAGGAGACAGAGGATGGAAGGTGAGTATGTCTCGGTGAAACCTTGTTCTCCGGTCCATGGGCTGAGTACCTGACCAAAACGCTTATCTTTGGACAGAGCAGACAAGATAGGCTGCATAACCCAAGTTAGCTCCACATATCGATGATGATACTCAAATGCGTGTGGTGCCCGGATTAGACTCAGAAAATTGGATGCGCCTCCCCAGCTGTTATAGGAGGAAAACGGATCGAATCGGGGATCATCCATTGAGATCGATGTAAACGGGTATTTAGCGAAAAACTTGCTTGTATTCAACAGGTACCGCCGTAGTAGGTTATCGAACAATTCACGGTTGCCCACCTCGCAGGCCATCACGCGGAGCAGCACATCGGATTGCACTCTGACGAATTCGTCATTGCGATCCCGATCATAGAAGAACATATCCTGTTCGTCGTAACAATAACGAAAGAGACTTTCCAGGCTGGACTCGGCTTTGGCTTTCCAATCCGTTCCCGACTCCCCCAGCTCCTCAGCTATGCGGGATAGATACATGCGCTGACAATAAATATTAGCAGTCAGATCCGGTGCCAGAAAGGGCAGAATCGGAGAATCCGGGTGGTAGGCAGAAGCATCATTCATATAAGGTGTATCCGGAACATGCCAGAATCGGGGGGATAAGTCATGTCCGGTGTCAAACGTACTGAAGGCCTCTACACAGCCGGTTCCTCGTGTATTACGGTTTCGTGCAATCCATTCATCGTAACGAACCATAGCCTTGTACATGGTATTCAGGAAAAGTGACTGCTTGCCATGATTGTCATGAAGCTGATAGTGGTTCCACACACTGCGTGCCAGTGGAGTGACCAACTGAATTTGCCGGAAAGAAGGCCCGGTTGCCGTGAGTTTATACGGAAGCAATCCATCATCTCTTTGCTGCTCGGCTAATGCGAGGTACGTTGTTTCGGATACGGAAGGCAGCAGGCGAGACAGCAGCTCCGCATTGATGGTACCTGTGCTCTCTAACCAACATCCCAGATAGATGCCGCCTTCTTGTAAAATGGGATTGCTGTCTCCCATGGGCAGGATGCAAGCAAGCAATTTTTGCACTGCTGCATAATACGTAGCTTCCATTCGTCCGCCCGATGCTGCAAACCGGACACCCGACGCATGCCATTCCTGTAATAACTGCTGATCTTCCGGTTTAACAGGCTGGACTTGATCCATGATCGACATGTTGCGTAGACGATTCAGTATCTCTTCTGTCATATGTTCCTCCTCACAGCTTCTGCTTATTGATTCGACTCAAAGATGCGAACGGTCCCGTTATAGAAGTCGGAGACAGCCTGCTCCACACTTTTTCGTCCAAATCCGATCTCCTGATTCGTCGTCTGAGCTAATTTGGAGAACTCTGCAAATCCCGGCGGGTTGTAGCTTACGTCAAAAGGTTCAGTCTTCGTAGCTTCTGAGACAAGATTTGTATAGTTATAGACAATCTCTTCCACAGGGCCTGCACCTTCCTGAAGAAGAGTACGATTGGCTTCCGTAACAGGCACGCCGCGGTCATTACCGAGGATTTTGGCTGCTTCCGGATCATGAATCCAGAAGTCCATTAACATTGCCACTTCCTTCGGATGTTTGGTACTCGCGTAACCTGATAATCCCTGACTGGATTCAAATACAACGCCCGTTCCTTTAGGGCCTCGTGGTACAGGGAGCAAGACCAGAGGATCTTCCGTCAAACTCTGGAATGCAGCGAGCTGGTTGGAAGGCAGGAGTGTCATGGCTGCTTTGCCTGTGATCAACAGGGATTTACTGGTATCATCATGCGGGTTGGAAACCTGCAATTCCGGTGTGACTACACCGCCGGATGCCGAAGTCTTCTCCCAATACTGGAACCATTCCAGAATGTCTTCTTTGGCGAATCCGAGTGTACCGTTTTTCATGTCATATAGTTGTTTACCCCTTTGTTTGAGAAAAATATCCATCCCGTCGACGGTGAAATTATAGGTTCCATAGAAGCCGTCCCCGAGTTTGTCGGATAACGCCTTGCTGATGGTGGCATAGTCCGCCCAGTCCCAATCCGAAGCTGGCAAAGGCACGCCGGCTTTCTCAAAGAGTGCCTTGTTAACAACAATTCCCCGTGCGTTCGCACCGGCAGAGATATGTTGCAACTTCCCGTCGAGACGTCCGTATTCGATCATCGTTTCATCCATACCGTCGAGATTCAGTTCGTTGCCAACATATGGGTCCAGGTTAAGCAGGACATCTTTTTGGGCATAATCAACGACATTTCCACCGAGGAAAAAGATATCCGGTGCTGTGCCTGATGCCAATTGGGTATTCAGCTTGTCGAAATATCCAGAGGAGGGTGCAAATTCACCTGAAATTTTAATATCTGGATGTTTTGCATGAAAGATCTTCAGGGCTTCATTCGTAATGTCTGCCCGTTTCTGGTCACCCCACCACATGATGCGAAGTTCGACCTGTCCGCCCTCAGTAGTTCCAGTGTTATTACCATCGCCTGTATTATTAGTAGCACCTGTATGGTCTGTTCCAGAGCAAGCTGTTACGAATAACAAAAGTGAAGTGATTATACCGATCATGAAACGTTTGAACATGGTGAATCCCCCTGACTATGGATAATGAGAAACGTGTTGTTACTTCAGACCTGTTGTCGCAATGCCTTCAAGGAAATATCGCTGAAACAGTAAAAAGATGATGGTCACGGGAAGCAGTGACAGGGTAGACATGGCGAGCAATGCGCCCCAATCGGATTGTCCTGAGGGGTCAAAGAGAGACCGGATGCCCAGCTGCACGGTGAACAGATCAATTTTGCTCAGATAGATCATCTGGCTGAAAAAGTCATCCCAGCTCCACAGGAAGGTGAAGATCGCTGTTGTAATCAGTGCCGGAACGAGCAGAGGCACTACGATTCTGAAAAAAATCTGTGATTGCCCGCAACCGTCAATGGTTGCACTCTCGTCCAGCTCCCGCGGTATACCGCGTATGAATTGAACCATGAGCAAGATGAAGAAGGAATCCTGCGCGAGCCACTTGGGCAGAATCAGCGGGAAATACGTATTAATCCATTGGAGCTCATTATAGAGAATGTACTGGGGCACCAGAGTAACATGGTAAGGCAACATAATTGTAATCAACATCATGCTGAACCACAGGCCTTTGAATCTGAACTTCAATCTGGAGAAAGCAAAGGCTGCAAGGGAACAGGAGATCACATTACCCAGCACACTCATGACCGAGATCAGCACGGAGTTACTGAAGAAACGGCCAAAGGAGATGCCCTGCAGACCTTTCCAGCCATTAATATAGTGCTCCAGCGTGAAGCTGGTTGGGAAAAGACTGCCACTGGTGAAAATGAGATGGTTCGGTTTAAACGAACTGAGAATTAACCATATTACAGGATATAACATCAGCAGACCGAAAAGTATAATGGCGGCATGCCTCCCGGCCTGAACCAGTTGTCGTTTGATTGGCATATGCATTACCTACCCTCCTGATTATCCCCGTAGAACACCCAAAATCGGGATGTAACAAAGACGATTGCGGTGAATACGCCGATAATGACCAACATGATCCAAGCCAGAGCCGAAGCATAACCCATATCAAAGAACGAGAAACCTTTCAGATACAGGTACAAGGTATAGAACATTGTTGCGTCGAGTGGACCCCCGCGGCCATCTCCGATCACGTAAGCGGGTGTAAACGCTTGGAATGAATTGATCATGCTCATGATCAGGTTAAAAAAGATAACGGGGGAGAGCATGGGCAGGGTGATTCCGAAAAATTGACGTATCTTTCCCGCTCCATCGACATCGGAAGCTTCATACAAGTCTGCCGGGATCTGTTTCAGACCCGCAAGAAAGATGACCATGGCAGACCCAAATTGCCACACGGATAGCGTGATGATGGTATAAACCACATAATCCGGATGTGCAATCCAGGACGGACCAGAGATGCCAAACCAGCTTAGAAACTGGTTGACCAGTCCGTTCCCCTCAAAGAGTTGACGCCAGACGATTGCGATTGCGACGCTACCGCCCAAGAGGGAAGGGATGTAATATACGGTCCGGTAGATGCCGAGGGCTCGAATTCCTTTGTTCAACGCCATTGCTACCAGTAGAGCAAAGGCAAGCCTTAGAGGAACGGATAAAAAGACATAATAAAATGTCAGCCCGAGGGACCTGCGAAAGGTATCGTCCTCGGTAAAGATGTGAACATAGTTGCTAAGTCCAGTCCAAGTTGGTGATGACAGCAGATTGAATTTGGTCATGGATAAGTATAGGGACGCAATCATCGGTCCCAGTGTCAGACAGAAGAGTCCGATCAGCCAGGGCAGAAGAAACAAGTAGGCTGTGGTATTCTGCTGACCGTATAAGGGCTTGGTCTGTTTTTTCATCATGTGCCTCCCTTCTGAATCGATAAGATTTCATGATTAACCACTGTGAATCCGCTTACAACATGCGTCGTTCTCTGGGTAACCACATCATACCGGGGAAGGGGAGAAGCTTGAATCTTATTTCTTCGGATCATGATTATCGATTTTTTCGGAATGCTGCAACCGATAGTCTGAAGGACTCATGTTGAACATTCTTTTGAATTTCGAACTGAAATAACTTGGCGAACTGAAACCTGTCAGTTCAGTAATATCCCATACCGTTAATTGAGTATCCTTCAGCAGTTGCAAAGCATGTTTCATCCGAACACCCGTCACATATTGAACGAAAGAGGTACCTGCCCCTTCCTTAAACAATTCGGAGAAATAGGTAGGGTAATAGTTGAATCGTTCAGCGAGTAACGTCAACGTGAGCTCCTGCATGTAGTTCTCTTCGATATATCGCTTGGCTAACTCTATAACCGTCCCATCCCCATTTTCCGAAGGAAGTTGTCGACCCAGGAAGTCTTGAGCCCATTGCATTAATAAGCGTTCTGCTTGATCTGGCGTCTTAAGCCACAGTATCCATTCGGGGGCCATAGGATAATCCATCAACAGTGAAATTTGAAAAATAGTTCTTGTCATTCGGGAAGGAGAGAGCTGGAATGCCACGTGAATCTCCTTGTGGATGATACTGCGGAAGGAGTCCAGTTCTCCACGAATGAGGCAACGATGCAGCGTGCGTGTCGTTTCTTCAGGCAGTAATGGACTATAGTCTGTTCCAGCCTGAGGGTTCAGCCCGCTGACAGCCCGTTCAGCTGAATTCCATGCCAAAAGGGAATGGATATAACCTTCTTTCCAGTGCTCAAGTCCGGATACAGAAAGTCCCATCCCAATCTTGAGTTCCATGGAAAAAACGGATGCCGTGTGTTCCGTGAGCTGTTGGATGAATTCATGCTGCATACCATCTTGTACCATGAAATGCATGATGCCTGCGTGTGCCGAATCATGAAATACCTGGACATTGTCTGAATCAGACTGGGCGATTTCATAACATACCATCTCGAAAGGAAGATGCATCTGCTCGGGTAATCGATCTTTTCGAATATACGGCTTGTCCGAGTGACTTATACTGGCGGTGATGAAACAGACCTTCTGATCCTGCCATGATTCGAGATGGAACAGTCGGAGTCGTTCTGGCATGGAGGAAGGCGGTAGGCGATTACCTTTGACGAGATCAAGAAGGAAACGTTCCTTCATTTCCCGGTAATACTGAGAGAGTCGCCATTGCAGCAATTCGGAGTCGCCTCGAATTTTACGTTGTTCATCCAGATCCGCTTTGATTTTGCCTAATGTGGCTTTCAATTCATCCCGGGTTACTGGCTTCAGTAAATAATCCATCACCTGGCTGCGGACCCCCGCTCTGGCATATTGAAAATCTTCATAACCCGTGATAATGATAATCTGAATGGAAGGGTTATAACTGCGGCAGACATCCAATAGTCTGATGCCATCCATGACAGGCATATTCATATCGGTAATCAGCAAGTCAAAATGTTCAGATTGTAAAAGTTCATCCGCTTCGATCCCGTTAGACGCTTCCCCTGTTATGACAAAGCCCATGCCGTGCCAATCGACTTTCAATTTTAATCCTTCGCGAACTTCGATCTCGTCATCTGCGATTAATACGTTGTACATCATATTCCTCCTGTACGGGTAGAGTCAGTTCAATACATGCACCACTGCTCTCATCGTTCTTCATATGAACCGTGAACAAGGCACCATAATGCAGACGGCAACGAGCAATCACATTGCCCAGTCCAATATGCCAGCCTTCATTAAGCAATATGGATTCCAATGAGGGGGAAGCATCAGGGTGATGCATTTTATGGATTATCTCTGCTGGAATACCCGGTCCGTTGTCGGAAACGCGGATATGTAGACGATCATCTAGCCGATTGATTCGAATCTGAACCTGAGCTGTTGTCTGATGCTGGAAGCTGTATTTCACTGCATTTTCAATAAGTGGCTGTAGTATAAACTTGATGATGACCAAGGCGTTCAGTGTGCCTTCCTTTGTTATCGAAATGTTGAGCTTATGACCGAAACGAGTCTGTAAGACGGAGATATAACGCTGCACATAATCCAGTTCTTCGGTTAGGGGAACAAGATCGTCATTGGTGTTAATGGAAAAGCGCATCATTTTACCCAAATCCTCAATGACCTGAACCGTATCTTCTGTTCTACGCTGAATGGCAAGACTGCTTACCAGCTCCAAGGTATTGAACATAAAATGTGGATTAATCTGTATGAGAAGTGCTTTATACTCTGCTTGCTGGCGAAGCAGCTTCAGCTCGAATTCATTCTGGATATGCTGCCGCAGCTGACTGATCATGTAACTGAAGGTAAAGATGACATAACTGATCTCACTCTTTACATTTTTATCTGGAGGCAGAAGTGAATCCGCCTGGTCAAAAGCACCTCGTTGAACCTGTCTCATCGCCAGCACCAGTCTGGTCAAAGGTTTGGTTACGCCGTGGGATAACCAGGCGGCCGCCAAGAGGGAGACCAGAATTAGGACCATTGTCACCACCACAATCGTGCTTTGGAGCTTATGGAGCGAGAGATACATTTCCTTTTCAGGTGCCAGACCTGCCAACATCCAGCCGGTACGGCCCAGTTTCTTGAATACAAGGATGTCTCGCTGTCCTTCCTGGTTAGTGAGGTATGCCACACCAGATTTGAGCGGGCTGTTTCGAAATCGATCGATCTCTGCGGTAGCTACAGCACCTAACGTGTCTACCTGCTGTGACAGAATGGGATTTCCTTGCTCGCCCAGTAGAAAAATAGTGCTATTCTCCGCCAGATGGATGCGCCGGAGCGGCTCCAGAAAGTAGGATTCACTGACATTCACCTTCATGACATTCTGCGCTGTAGCATGATGAAAGGTGCCAATAGGCATCAGCAGACTGACCACCGGATTGCCATGATCTCTGACACGTTCATGCTGATCGGTGTGTGCAGGTAACCAGCGTTCCCCCAATGTATAGAAATTCGTGTACCAGGATTCTTGTACAAAGACAGGATCGTACGCTACCTGATTCTCGCTGCCAATTCGCAGTCCATTCCGTCGATAGATGGATACATCCGAGATACTGGTGTAACTGTTGGTTGCCTGAGTGAGGAAACGGCTCATCGCGAGGTTGGCCAGCATCTTTTCTCCTTCCGGAAGGTCAGGATCACCGATTGCGTTATCCCAGTTCTTGCCCATATCACTATTGAAAACAAGTGAGGCAACATCATAGATCTGCATCTGCACCATGTCTACGTATGAACCGTATTCCTCCATTTTCTCAAGAGCAGAGGATTCGATATAAGAGCGAATGACCGTGCGTGATTCCTTGAAGAGCAGGTAGGAGAGTGTGCCAAAAGCGAGGACAAACAGGACAACGATAAAGGCAATCAGGCGGTTTTTTAAAGAGAAGAACATGGATTTCCTCCTTCTACCGAGTCGACTTGAGCGCAGAGTAATTATAAAAATATAAAAAAGACTGCGTGATATGCGCAGCCTTTAAAAAATTAATAATGTAGTGAAGACCTGGGAGACTTAGAAACGAACCAGATTGTTGACGTTGACAGGCAAACCCGTGGCGATGGCGCGATTGGCCGCAATGCCCGTCAGAATGGATCTGGCACCGTCCACATGATTAGCTGCGCGATGGAACGGATCTTCTACAGGCTCTCCGAACAGATCATTCAGCAGCACTGGGTCACCACCGCCGTGTCCACCTGCTTTTTCCTCCACTTCAACCTCATATGGCGCACCGAACATCGGAAGGACTCGCAACGTTTTACCAATCAGAGCACCTTCCTTACTTTTGTCACCTAATGAATTGACATAGGATTGCTCCACAATGTTCATCTCAATCCGGCCTTTGGTGCCGTTAATGGCAATACGGTAACCTTCCCATGGCTGATAGGCAACGAGGGAGTACGTCAGAATGGCTTTGCTCCGATACTTCACAAGCACACCCATCGTATCCTCAATGTTAATGCCATCCCCAAATACACTCTGATCCCGCTGATAACCATCTTCTGATTCGGCATCCAGATACATGGACTTCATATGTGCGTCCGAATCCAAATGCAGTGCAAAAGGATCATCCTTTGCGATCGGGTTGCCAGTTGCTCGATTGTAGAACTGCGTTACACCGCGTTCTTCTGCGTTTTCTCTGCCGTAATACATCAGATCACCAAATGCAAACACGGTCTCCGGTTGCGAGCCGATCCAAAAATTCACCAAATCGAAGTGATGAGTGGATTTGTGCACGAGCAGTCCGCCGCTGTTACGCTTGTCCCGATGCCAACGGCGGAAATAATCTGCCCCGTGGCGGGTATTCAGCAGCCATTCAAAGTGAACGGACGTGACTTTCCCGATGGTATCATCCAGAATAAGTTCCCGAATCTTCGTATGGTGCGGCGCATAACGGTAGTTAAAGGTAACTCTGACGTTCTGGCCAGTGCGCTTGACGGCATCCAGGATGTCCTGGCATTTCTCCTCATCGATCGTCATTGGTTTCTCGGTGACAACGTCACAACCCAGTTCCATCGCGCGAATGATGTACTTGTGATGGGTACGGTCAACGCTGGTTACGATGACATAGTCAGGCTTCTCATTCTCAATCATCTGATCAAACTGATCCGCAGGATAGGTGGGTACCTCGGGATAATCGTACTTTTCCTTCAGCAGTTGATTCGCGTAGTTCATGCGGACTTGATTTATATCACAAAAGCCGACAAGCTCGGAAGTGTCCCTGTAATCCCGGGTTAATGCACCATAAAAGAATTCCGCACGGCCGCCGGTTCCGACTAATACATAACGTTTCTTGTTACTCATGTCTATCGCCTCCTTGAATATAGCTCTAGACTATAACAAGGGAGTACTTCTTTCGCCGCATTTTATGCGTAACCGCTTTCAAATGCCGCATATTTTGCTATAATTTATGGAAAGGAGAGAGGCCGACATGACAGAACCTTTCAGTGCAGATTTTCATGATCCCACGGATTTACTACATATTGAATATGATCGTCGCATTGGATATTTCTCGATGACGGATGACCACCTGCATGACCATTATGAGTTGTATTACCTGTTGTCTGGCGAGCGTATCTATTTCATCAAGGATCGGACCTACCGGGTAAAGGCTGGTGACCTGGTATTTGTTGACCGCAATACGGTTCATAAAACCTTGGAGAGCGGCATGCCCGACCATGAACGCATGGTGCTGTATTTGAAGCCTGAGCTTTTTGCAGCCATGGCTATTTCAGCGGAGTTAGTCGGAGCCTTGAAGGAGCCCTTCTGCTGGGAGATCCCTATTGTAAGGTTTCCTTCACAGGTCACGGAGGTTTTGGAGCGCATGGTGAGCGAAATGGTCGATGAGATGCTTCGTCCTCAACCGGGAAGCAATCTGTTACTTCGTCACCGGGCTATTGAATTGTTGCTTCATGCCCATCGTAATCAGCATCTGGGCAGGTTATGCTCCGATGATCGTGAGCCGGTTCTTCATCCCAAGACACAGGCTGTTGTTCGTTACCTGAATGAAAACTATCAGAAGCCACTGACACTACCGGAGGTGGCGGGGATGTTTCGCATTAGTCCGCATTATCTGAGTCGATTGTTCAAACAAACAACGGGCTTTACCTTCAGTGATTATCTGAATCTGTTACGGGTAAAGGAAGCACAGCGTTTGCTGCGGGAAAGTGAGGAATCCATTACGGATATCGCCTGGCTTGCAGGATTCAGTAACTTCTCTCATTTTGGCAAGATGTTTAAGCGAACCGTACAGGTATCACCAAGAGTTTACAGGCAGGAAAACAAAGAATCGGGTTCCGTGAGGACCTTATGAGAGGGAGCGAGTATACGATGATTGAAGCGAGATTAAATGAACTGGGGATCACTTTGCCACAGGCCAGTGCCCCTGCGGCGAAATATGCCAATGCCGTTATTGTTAATGGCATCATGTATGTATCCGGGAAAGGACCTGATACCTCGGAACGTGGCAAACTGGGATCAGACTTCACAACTGAGCAGGGATATGATTTTGCCCGGAATGCCGGACTGGAGGTGCTCGCTGTCGTTCGAGATGTGCTGGGTTCACTGGATCGGGTAAAGAGAGTCGTTAAAGTACAGGGTTTTATCAATGCGTCCGCTTCGTACCAGGAACATCATAAAGTGCTGAATGGATTCTCCGATCTGATGATGGAGGTATTCGGGGATCAGGGTGTACATGCTCGTTCGGTATTTGGTGCCGTATCTGTGAGGGATAATTTGCCCTTGATCATTGATTCCATATTTCAAGTAGAGGAGTAGATCTAACCATGACAGAATCGTCTTCATTTAATCCAATTATGCTAACGATTCCCGAGAGCTTCCAAACGGAACGCCTCACGATTCGTGCCCCGCAGTGGGGGGACGGTGCGGCAGTTAATGAAGCGGTCCGTGAAAGTGCGGAGCAGCTGCGATTGTGGTTACCTTTTGCGGAGAAGATCCCGTCATTGGAAGAGTCCGAGATGACTGTTCGCAGAGCAAGACTGAAATATCTGGAACGTACCGACCTGATGCTTCATCTGCGAGACAGACACACGGATGAATTGGTAGGCAGCAGCGGATTACATCGCATCGACTGGAATGCACGTTGTTTCGAGATTGGTTACTGGATTCGAACTTCACGAGCTGGTGAAGGGTTGATGACGGAAACGGTGAAAGGCATTGAGCAATTTGCCATTACGCATCTGGAGGCGAACCGTCTGGAAATCCGCTGTGATGCGCGTAATGTGCGAAGTGCCAAAGTAGCTGAAAGGGCGGGTTATACGCTCGAAGGCACACTACGCAAGATGCGGCGGAATAGTACAGGTACGCTGGTCGATTATATGGTTTTCTCTAAAGTCAGAGGAATTGAGTTCGAGTAAAAGGGCGGGTAGATATGGAGCGAATTGGTCAGGGAAGAACTGCGGAAATCTATGCGTATTCGAACGAGCATATTATGAAGTTATATCGAATGGATTTTCCACTCGAAGCGGTCCAAAATGAATTTAGAATAAGTGAGTTGGCGTACAAGAAAGGACTACCCGTCCCACAAGCAATATCCTTAATAGAACATACTACGCCGCGTGCGGGCATTGTCTTTGAACGACTTCAGGGGAATACCCTGTTATCCCTTATCATTCAGCAACCTGAATTACTGGAGCAGTTGGCGTTCATGATGGCTGACTGTCATTACAGGCTTCATTGTGAGCGAGATGATGAAGGAACACTGCCCTCACAGAAGCAGATTCTATCCAGTGCAATTCACAATGTTCGGTTATTATCAGAGGGTGATCAAGCGCGAATCCTCTCATACTTAACAATATTGCCTGATCAACAGCAAATCTGTCATGGCGATTTTCACCCCGATAATGTTATGCTCAGTGATGATGGCGATCAATACTGGGTTATCGATTGGATGACTGGTATGTCAGGAGATCCTGCGGGTGATGCGGCTCGAAGCTGGGTAATATTAATGAGCAGCACTTTGCCGGAGAATACAGAGCCTGCTGTACGAATGGGGTTTGAAACGGCTCGTGAGTCGCTGGTTGAATATTACATGCATCATTATATGCAACTGTCCGGGATTACACGTGAATCAATCGAATCCTGGATGCTTCCCGTTGCTGCCGCGCGTCTTGATGAGGATCTGCCCGTTCAAGAGGTGGAACATCTGCTTAAGTTGGTTCAGGAACGACTTCGTCTGTTGGACGACTAACGATATAATATATAAGGGTAGAGAACGAGAGGGGACGAATTCATGCTGCAATCATTAATGGCCATACAATCATACAAGTCAGGTAACACGCCGGAAGCCCAGCAGCCATGGCTGCAACTGCTGGCAGCAGCAGAGAAACCCCATATTAACCTCGAACGCATTCATTCCATCGCGGAACTTGAGGGAACGAATCCGGTGCTGGATTACACCGAGCGTACACTGCGTGTGCTGGAGAAGCTTCAGGTTTCTTTTTGGGTGCGAGAAATTCTGGAGGAGGTTCTAATCTGGTCAGAGACAGCGAAGGCCGGATCACGTGAGCAGCGGCGTGTATGGCAGAAGCAGGGCGTTAATCTGTTTGTGCACAATGTGGGGTCCGCTCAGTTATATGAACTATACATAGGGGCAAACCACTTGGATAATGACATCAGTAAGAGCGGGGGAACGAGTATAAATCAACCTGGTTCTCTGAGCGATGCCTTAAGTAAGAACGCAGATATAAGCAAGCATGCTGTGTTGACTTCACACACACCAAGGCATGAGGTTATTCGTACTCTAATTGCTACGCATGGACTTATTGGTCAATACATACGCGGCGAGATTCCATTTGCCGAGAATGCTCCGCTGCACGACTTGATCGCCAAAGGATGGCTTACTACAGAAGAACTGCACACCGTACTGTTGGCATTAAATGAGTGCATTATTGCAGGCGTTGATCCAGCGTTATGGGTTCAGGTTCGGGCTGAGGTACAGCGAATTGTAGGCTGGATTATTGCTGGACCGGATCATGAGGACTGGAGCGTGAAGGAACGGTTATCCCGATTAAGAAGTTCATCCATCCGGCAGGGAGAAGCTATGGATACGGCTTATGCCAAACTTCAGACGGAACTGGATGTGGAACAGATACTGGCTCCGTTGGCCCATCGTACGCTGTGGTATGTAGAGTCGGCCATGCAGGATTTTTCGTTGCAGGAGATGGTAAAAGTGTTCCTGTTGACGCTTCGCAGCGAGAGTATGACTCCAACATCCATCGAGAAACAGTCTGATATAGTCCGCCATATCAGCTTCGAACCATTGATGAATACGATGTATTACGACTACAAAGGGGTCAAGAAGCTCAATATTTACAAGAAACGAATGATTGAAAAATATTTGGAACAATACACGTGGGAACAGATTGCGGCAGGGGAGCAGATCGTCTATCCCCATCTAACCCATCGCATGGAGCGTCATGTGGATCTGCCGGATACATTATTCGTGACCTTCGAATTTTCCCCCGCTGCCGAGAAGCTGATCGCATTCTGTATTGAAGCGGAAAAGTCGCCGTTATACGAGAAGGCTGTATTGCTGTTATTTGACCTGTTCGGATTGCGGCGGGATGCCTATGACCGGTTCCACAACGAAGAAACGTATTTATCCGATATGAACAGCTCCGGTGATTATAAAAAAGTACTGCTCGACTATATCGTCGGTAAACGGGTACTTGATATCGGTCCAGGTGGAGGGATTCTGCTGGATTTGATTGAGCAGGAAAAACCGGAAGTGGAGCCGATCGGTATCGATATCTCAGCCAATGTTATTGAAGCGCTGGAGCGCAAAAAGCAGCGCGAGGGACATCGCTGGCAAGTGATGAAGGGCGATGCCCTGCAACTGGAGCAATATGTGCAGCCGGGCACCGTGGATACGGTTATTTTCTCATCCATTCTGCATGAGTTATATTCATATATTGAACTGGACGGTCGAAGATTTAATTCCGATACGGTTGTAGCAGCGCTGAGAAGTTCATTCCGTGTACTGTCACCTGGAGGAAGAATTCTGATTCGAGATGGCATCATGAGTGAACCGGAGGCACAAATGCGCCGGATTCGTTTCCTGGAACCGGATGGGATGCGCTGGCTGGAGCGGTATGCAGAGGATTTTCAGGGACGTGCAATTCAATATGATCGGATCTCCGACAATGAGGTCGTATTGCCGATCAACGATGCGATGGAATTTCTCTACACCTATACGTGGGGGGAAGAGGCATATGTACATGAGATTCAGGAGCAATTCGGTATATTTACGCCGACAGCCTATGAGAATTGTATTCTAGAAGCGTTGGGTGAACAAGCCGAGATTATTACAT
Organism: Paenibacillus sp. FSL R5-0519; assembly: GCF_037974275.1. Taxonomy (NCBI): domain Bacteria; kingdom Bacillati; phylum Bacillota; class Bacilli; order Caryophanales; family Paenibacillaceae; genus Paenibacillus; species Paenibacillus sp. FSL R5-0519. The sequence continues at coordinate 3,895,832 of NZ_CP150234.1, read as the reverse complement.
TCCGACATTTTCTTCAGGAGGGTTATACGGAAGCACTTGGAGAACGAATTATGTTCATGAAGGAAGATGGTTCCCCTGCGCCTTTGCCAGACAGTACCTGCCTGATTGTCATTGAGAAGAAGAAGGGATTAGCGGACGCATGATGAGCGAGGCCAGTACGTTTTTGTATTTTGTTAGACATGCGGAGTCGCGGTATGTTGCAGGACAAGAGCGCGAGCGTGGGCTGACAGAACAAGGACATCAAGATGCAGAGACGGTTGCCAGTCTGCTCCAAGGGGAGCAGATTCAACTGTTCTATTCCAGCCCTTACAGGCGAGCGGTGGATACAATTCAGATTCTGGCAGATCGGTCAGGTGGAATTGTGGTGACAGAGGAAGATCTGCGTGAACGCCAGTTGTCGAGTTCGGATGTGAAGCATGATAATTTTCGTGAAGCCAAGCAGCGGTTGTACCGTGATCCTACGTATGCGTATCCTGGTGGAGAGTCTGGTGAACAGGCACGCTCAAGGGCGGTAGCGGTGATCGATAGAATTCTGGATAAACATGCGGGTCACAAGGTAGTCATCGGAACCCATGGAGATGTAATGACACTTATTTTACAACATTATGATTCTTCCTACGGTTATGACTTCTGGGAAAGTACTACGATGCCGGATATCTATAAGTTGCAGTTTGACGGAACGCACAAGTTGGTCCAGGTAACACGATTGTGGGAGTGACAGGTTAATATATGAGAAATGCTTTAACCGTGATGAGAGTAGAGAGGTGTGAGTTGAACGGATGAAAATGACGCTGTTACCTGATACATACTTTATTGAAAATCTAAGCGTATCCCCATTACAGGACAGAATGTACTGTATATTTGATCTCGAAGGTACGGGCATTAATCCTGTGGTGGAGAGTGTGACACAATTTGGTGCGATGCATTACCAAAGAGGTCAACAATGTAATACAACATTTTCTTCGCTTACACGGGCGAACAAACCTATACCAGAAGCTGTGGCGAAATTAACAGGCATTTCGAATGAGGATATGGTAGAGGCTCCGTCGTTTGTAGAAGCATTTCAGTCCTTTCAGGAATTCATTGGTGATAGCGTTCTTGTGACACAAGCCGGATACGAATATGATCTGCCCATCTTGAAGCGACATTGTGATGAGTATGGTCTCCCGATGTTCACTAATCTGGTATTGGATACAAAAGCGATGTTCACGTACATTCATCCTGAGATTAACGAGGTCATCTCGACGGATTTTCTGATTCGATATTACGATCTGAATACAGATGGAGTTCACAGGCACAATGCTCTGGCAGACTGTGGTGTGATCGCTGGTATCTTTGAATGTATCCTTAGTGAATACGAGGAACTTCAATTGAATCATTTTACAGCCGATCCCAAGCGCATGATGAAGCGTTTTGTTATACCTGAGATGTATCTGACATGATGAAGAACTGGAGGGGAGATCGATGAGCAGAACAGATGTGGAGAAGCTGCTGTCGGAACTTAACGAAGGACCGATTCTGACTCAGCAGACATTCGAAGGATTGGATGTGGAGGTTTATCTGGATGACAGGGATGCCTCAACGTTTGCTGACGAGTGGATGCAATCCTTTGAACGATGGGCTCAAGCTACTGCTGTGGCTGAAGAAGAGGTGCTGCGCGCATGTAGGGAACAGGCGTTCAAACAAACGTTAGCTCTCACTGGAGAACCTGAGTTAGCGGGGTATGTGAGTGATGATCTGGGTTTAATTGGCGCTGCACTGTTACAGGATATGGTGAATGATATCTTTGTGAACAAGCTGCTGGAAAGTTATCGTCAAGGTAGGTTACCCCTGCGATAAGCGGGGGTAGAGCCATGTTGGCTATTCTCGTTTGTATAAAAAAATAGCATCAAATGTACATTGTGAGTCGGTTGAAGCATGAGTTACAATTCACCTAAGCAATAGATGAGAATGATAATCATTATACGTTATGTGTATATCATTCTCACGATTATATCAACAGATCATATAGGGGTGAAGGGTATCATGGTAGGTTTTATTAAAGGTATAAAAGGGTGGACGATCACATTACTGCTCATGGGTCTGCTGATTTCGGGATGTAGTACAAATACCGCTACCAATGCGGAACAGACTCCTGCCACTGAAAGTGCAGCTTCTGGAGAAAATACTACTGAAACCGAGACAGCGCCTGCGACACGAGTTGTACAGGATGAATTTGGAGATGTCACGATTCCCGTTCAGCCACAGCGGATTGCTGGAATATATGTGGAAGATTATCTGAAGGCGCTCGATATTACACCTGTCGTGCAGTGGTATAACCCGATGTGGGGTGTTCAGGATTATTTAAAACTGGATGTTCCCCAATTTGACACTACAGGCAGTATTGAAGCTTTGTTAGAATATGATCCGGATCTGATCATTGTGGATGGTGCAGCGGATGCGGAGAAATATGAGATGTACACCAAGGTGGCACCGACGTATCGTTTGCCTGAGAGCGTACTACAGGATTCCAATCAAATTCTGAAAACCATTGCCGATGTTGTGGGTAAACCGGACAAGGGTGAAGAAGTTGCTGCGGCATTTGAGGCCAAAATTGCAGATGCCAAATCGAAACTGAAGGAAGCGGTCGGGGACGAGAGCGTCGCAGTGGTCCGGTTGAATGTTAACGATGACACACTGGCTCTGTTCGGTGTGAAAAATCGATTGACCGGATTTATTTATTCAGAGCTTGGACTAACACCTCATCCTCTGGTTAGTAAGATGGAAGAATATCAGGAAATTTTATCTGAGGAGGCCATTCCACAGCTTGATGCAGATCATTTAATTATTTTCCCTTCCAATGGAGAATGGTCATCTCCCGAGAATAAGGAAGCTTTGAAGGTGCTTGATAGCAAGTTGTGGCAATCCCTTCCTGCGGTTAAAAACAATCAGGTGTACATCATGGAAAGATCACATTGGCAATCAGGTGCAATTACAGCGAATTCGATGAAAATTGATGATCTCTTGGAAAAGATGACTCCATAGTATAAACCCATAAGAAAGAAAGTTCTTCAGCGAGGGTTGAAGAGCTTTCTTTTTTCGTATACACTATTCTAAATGATAATAATTCTCAGTTAAGGACGATGAACATGTACCCCAAGATAATACAATGGATTCCCAAACCCTGGTTATGCTCACTTCAGCATATGGAATACATAGATCACAATAAATCTCATATCGATAAACGTTTGTTATATAGAATGTCATCCTCACACTCCATTTTCGTTGTAACGTCTGGGAAGGGCTCGATAGTTTGCTCACATCGGGAATCTCATTTGGAAAAAGGAATGATTATGTTTGTTCCATCGGGAACATCCGTTAAAATAGAAAGTTCGCCTTGGACAGAAAATGAATTGGAATACTATAAGCTTGATCTGATGGTGGCTGAGTTGGAAGAAGAGACTTCGAACGCTTTGTCTAGAAGAAACACGGAGGAGCAGCATCAACTTTCCAAAATTCCAGATTCTCCGACATTATTACCTCTTATGCAACTCAGTTACAGTCCGTGGAGTTCCTGTCTGGAAGCCTTGGAACAAATACTGCGTCAACATGTCACTCGCGATTGGCTGGAGCAATGGGAGGTACAGCTTCGTTTTCAAGAGTGGTTCCGTGCCTTGCTTCGCCAAAGTGATCCCGAAACAGAAGCACTAGATGAGCGTGCGCGTCTTCAAAGTTCAATTCGTTATATTGGCGACCACTATGATCAGACGATAACCGTGGATGAGCTCGCGGCAGATATTGGTCTTACCAGAGCCAGCTACACTCGGCAATTTAAAAGGATTACAGGCAAGCTTCCGCTTGATTATGTGAACGCAGTTCGGCTGGAGCGCTCGAAGCAACTATTGCAGCTGACGGATGATCGCATACATGAAATTGCACAAAATGTGGGATTTAGCAGCGAGTATTATTTTGGCCGCCGTTTCAAGCAATATGCTGGTATTTCACCTGGGTTATATCGCCGTCATCACCGTCAAGAGGTTCGTGTCTTTGCTCCGTATCTGGAAGACTTTGTGTTGGCCCTGGGCATAAAGCCTGTTTTGCAATATTCGCATCACTCCTGGGGCAGACAGCATTATTTGGGATTGGATGATGTGCCCGAATTCGATGTAAGCCAGCAGGATGCTCAATTCAGTGCGGGTATTGTACCTGACTTTATCATGCTGAACAAGGGATATGATCGATGGAATCTGGACCGCTTTGAGCAAGTAGCACCTACGTTTTACGTAGATCATCTGGGAGAGGATTGGCGTTCCATTCTTAGATCAACAGCCGATGTGTTGGGAAAGGTGAATCGAGTTCAAGATGTAATTGGTGCGTATGAGGACAAAGCATTGGAAGCTAAAGGACGTTTAACACGTTATATGCGTGGTCAAACGGTGGCGTTTTTGCGTATATCTGCGTCGGATATTACTCTCTATGGGAATCAGCAAGGTTACGTGGGCCCTGTAATTTATCAGGATCTTGGACTGACTCCGCATTCCCGTGTGCAGCAATGGACAAGACATGAGCGCAGGATTTCCATTGGATTGGAGCAGTTAAGCCAACTTGATGCGGATCACTTGTTAATTACTTTTGATACTGGGGATTCTGCTGAACCAGGAGTTGAGCGCGAACTGCTCGACCGGTATGAATGGAAACGTCTGCCTGCGGTGAGGAACGGTAATGTGTATGAAGTGGATTTCATGTCATGGATGAACTACGGTGTGATATCCCATGGGAAAAAGATTGAGGATATATTGCGGTTTATGGCTTAAGGAATGGGAACTAAAACGACAAACAAGCTGGTTTCAAGTTAAACTCGAAGAAAAATGAAAAAAATATTCTACTATTCGGATTTACTGTATGATATAGGAAAAATGAATAGGAGAATAGACATCACATGCAGAAAAAAATCTGGGCATCACTTTTAGTAGTAGCTGTTATCGGAATGGTTCCTGTTACAGAGATACCAAGGAGTTCGGTTGCCGAATCGCATGAAATCTTGCCTGAAGATCTTCCAGAAAGCTTAAGATATGATTCCAAACATCCAGATGTAATCTATGTGAAGGATTGTGGGGTCTACGAGAAAGTGGATTCGAGTTTAGTAGATTACGGCGATGAAGAAGTTGTGTTCGATGATTTACAAAAGGTAACAGATAAAACAAATGTAATTGTTGCTTATGAAGCAACTTACGTCAAAAAAGGTGAATGGGGATAAAACATATGACGTTTGGGGTAAGTGAATACTAAAAAATGGGAAGCTCCTTCAGCTCAGGCTGGAGGGGGTTCTTTTTGTTTAGCATGATAAATGAACCAATACAACTACTCAAAAGGCTTGATTCATCTCATTTTAGTGTAGCGTTTACAAAAAAACAGAATAACGAGCACAAAATGCAAAAGCGAATGTCCTTGACTGAAAGATTACGACATACCATTAGAGTGAAGGCTGATCTGTAACGCAGGATGAAGTCTTCAAGCATAGCCATGAATGGCGGATGGGAGAGCTGTAATGACAAAACGGGTAATTCTGTTGGAAGAAGGTACGGCAGAGATGAAGGGGCTAATGGGTAGTATAGGGGCTGATCTTGCGGAGCTAAAGCATGCAGGTTGGTCTGTCCCGGCCGGATTTGTAGTCACAACGGAATGCTGTCGCGAGTTCTGTACCCGTCTTGGACATCTTTCCGGTGAAGGAGAGGAAGAGATTGTGAACGCGATCCGGCACCTGGAACAGCAAACCGGGAAATTCTTCGGACATTCGGAGAATCCGCTTCTGCTCGCGGTACGTACTGATCGGGATCAATCATCAGAGGCTGCCATACATCCATTGTTAAGTGTGGGTCTAAACGATGTCACTGTGGAAGGACTCGCACGTCATACCGGTAATCGGTTGTATGCACTCCAATGTTACCTTCATTACTTAAAGGAATATGGACAGTTAATACATGGAATTCCGTCTGAATTTTTCACAGAAATATCGAGCAACGTTAAGGACGGGGATGAAGCGGAGCTTGAATTAATCATTACCGAATTTAAATATTTAATTGAAGCGAAGGGTCGCAGCCCTTTTCCACAGGATGTCCAACTTCAATTCAATGAAGCTGTACGTGCGGTATATCATTCACAGCGTGTTCAAGCATCCAGATCTCAGAATGAGATCATGCGTAAACCTACTTACTTTTCTTCGGAGCCAGGTGCTCCTGTTCTTATACAGACCATGATGCATGGGAAATGTGGAGACTCAAGCGGGACCGGGACAATATATACGCGTAACCCACTTACAGGAGAGAAGGGCATTATTGGACAGTATGTTTCAACGGGAAACACCGATCAAACGGATCACGGTTTGGAGCGGCTAAGAGATGACCAATCTGAGCTTTATACACGTTTGTTGGAGATAGGCAGCCAGTTGGAGACGCGTGAGGGAGAAGTGCAGGAGATTACCTTTGTAGTTGATTCCGGCGCGTTGTATGTTGTGTACACCCAGCCCGCTCGATTATCTTCTACAGCCTTACTGAGAAGTGCTGTGGATTTTGTCCATAAAGGACTCATTACCAGGGAGGAAGCACTGTTGCGTATCCAACCTGGGCATATCACGGAAGTGCTGAAGCATTATACAGATTCGGGCAGAGAAGAGAGCATTGGAAATCTTCCCACACAGATCCAGCTAGGAACGAATGATGAGCATGCAGCCTCTGAGAATAACTCAGCTTCACCTTCTTCATCCGATCTGCAACTGCTGCTCGAATGGGCTAATGAAGTGAAAGAGTTGACGATACTTTCCAATGCGGATCGACCGCAGGATGCCATAACAGCACGGAAACTGGGGGCGGAGGGAATCGGGTTGTGCAGGACGGAGCACATGCTGTTGTCACCTGAGCGGCTACCTTTTGTACAGAAAATGATTCTGGCTGATAGTGAATCCGAGCGCAGGAGAGGGTTGGAGCGTCTGTTACCGATGCAACAGTCTGATTTTGAACAGATATTTGAAGCGATGGATGGATACCCGGTAACGATACGTTTGCTCGATTCGCCGCTGCATGAATTGCTACCGGATCTGGGCGTGTTGGAGAAACGACGTGAATGGTTACAAGCCGAGGAGCCGCAGAAGCAAGAAGACCCCCAGAGTGAACTGGAGGAACTGGAGCGCGTCATTCGCAGAGTCAGTGAATTGCACGAACACAATCCGGCACTTGGGCAACAGTCTTGTCGTCTGAGTACCGTGTTCCCTGAAATTATGGATATGCAACTTGAAGCAATATTCCGTGCAGCAGTGAAAGGCATCCGTCAAGGCTGGTGGGTACGCCCCGAGATTATGATCCCGCAGATCGGTCATGTGCATGAACTTCAGGTGATGAGAGATTTGGTGGATCATGTGGCTGACCAAGTGCTAGGTGAGGAGAGACGGCATTGTCACTATAGAGTTGGGGCGATGATCGTTGCTCCGAGAACGGCGCTGACGGCGACTCACATTGCTCGCCATGCAGACTTTTTCACATTTGGCACGGATGAGCTGACAGAGATGACGTTTGGATATAGTCGCCATGAAGCCGAGAAGCGATTCCTTCAACGTGATACGGATTCTCGTATAGTAACGAATAATCCTTTTGATGTGCTCGATATTGAAGGAGTCGGGCAACTGATTGAGATGGCTGTAGTCCAAGGTCGAATTCGAAAACCTCATCTGAAAACCGGGATCTGCGGAGAGAATGTGGTTGATCTGGAGTCGATTACCTTCTGCCACCGGATTGGTTTGGATTACGTAAGCTGTTTGCCTGAACAGATCCCATATGCACGAATTGCAGCTGCACAAGCAGCCATTAAGGGACAGAGAGAGGTTACGAACACACAGAATGCAGATATATCCACCATTGCGTAAACACGCAGCCTGTCTTGCACGGAACTTCCATGGAATAGCAAACAGAAAACTGTTATACTGAAATATGCGTTTTGTAAAGGGAACGTAAAATTTCAGGGTAAGGGTTGAAAGCGACCATGTATAATTCCAAAAATGAACGAACTTCATCACGGACTTTATTCGCCGTGTTATTCATTCTTATGTTGTTGAAGCTGTCACTGTTGAGGTATTTCTTTTTCCAGGGTCTGTCCGGCATCGGTCTGTTGACTGACGCATTAGGAGCATTAACGTTGGTATGCATACTGGATCTGATTGTGCCCAAAGGCTGGAAGCGGACCGTTTATGGGGGATTCAATATTTTGTTTTCTCTGCTTCTGTTCGCGGCAACGCTGTATAACGTTCATTTCAGTTCGGTACCCACATATACCGTGTTAAGTGAGTTAGGTCAGGTTGCGCAAGTGCGGGGCAGTATCGGACCTCTGGTACGACCGGAGCACTTTCTGTTTTTTGCAGACATCGTATTGGCACTGCCAATATGGTTGATTATGCGCAGACGTGCAGGTGGGCGTAACCGCAGCAGTTACCGCGATAGCGGTCTGACGTTCGGCAGAGTTCGCAGACGTTACTGGGGAAAACTCGGTGTTGCGCTTACCGCTGCATTCTGCATCGTGTTGTCTGGCAGTTTTATTGTCAAAGGTGAAACGATTGATAACGAACTGGTTCGCGCCGAAAATCTCGGTTTTCTGAACTACCAGGTCTCATCTGCCATTATGACAAGCAAAGAGAATGAGGCCATTGCGAATGGCAACATTAACGAAACGATTGCCAAGATCAATGACTTGGTTAGCAAGTATCCATATCAGGATAAACCGAGTGACGGCTCAGCCGTGAAGGCCAAATATTTTGGTCAGGCCAAAGGCAGTAATCTGATTGTACTGCAACTGGAGTCCTTTCAGAATTTTCCGATTAATGCTTCTTTGGACGGTCAGGAATTAACGCCGGTATTGAATGATCTGGCAAAAGAAAGCTATTATTTCTCTCATTTCTTCCAACAGATCGGACAGGGAAACACATCAGACGCTGAGTTTATGTCGAACACGTCTATCTATCCAACCGGCGTTGTTCCCATGTCGGCAGGGTATAGTGACCGCGAATTACCGAGTCTTCCCAAGTTATTGGGAAAAGAGGGATATGAGTCCGAGACGTACCATGTCAATGACGTTACCTTCTGGAACCGGAACAAGATGTATCCGGCCCTCGGATTCACTCGTTACTTCGACAAGCCTAGCTTCGAGAATGACAGATTTAATGACTTTGGACCATCGGATGAAGAGTTGTACCGTGTAGGTGTGGAAAAAATGACTGCGCATCAGGCTGCAAACCAGCCATTCTATGCTCAGTTCATTACGGCATCAAGCCACTCGCCGTTTACGGTTCCCGCCGATCGTGCACGAATCACGATTCCAGCGACGATCACGAACAAACTGCTTCACGACTATCTGCAGTCGATTAACTATACGGACTATGCCATTGGTCAACTCATTAATGAGTTGAAGGCCAACGGATTATGGGATAACACAACCCTAGTGCTTTACGGAGACCACTTCGGTCTGCCTGCTGACGAAGAGATTACACAACAGATTCAGGCTAATCTCGGTGTCCCTTATGACGGTAAAGTAAGTCGATTCAACATTCCGTTAATGATTCACACACCGAAACAGAGCAAAGGGCAAGTGATTGAGCAGCCTGGCGGTCAGCTGGATATGTTGCCAACAATCATGAATCTGATGGGTGTTTCGCTCCAGGACGAGAAGTTCACTGCCTTCGGACATGATCTGCTCAACATGGATCATAATGCCTTCGGTATACGGTATTACTTGCCGACGGGGTCATTCGTCAACAATGACATCATGTTTATTCCGGGTGCAGGGTTTGATGATGGAACAGCCTACTCACTCAAAACGTATGAGCCGATAACGGATTTGGAACCCTATCGTGCCGACTATGAACATGTGCTCAGCCTGATGAAACTGTCTGACGAGTATGTGAAGTTGTTACCGAAACGTGCGCCATAACTGAGTTTTTCTGAAAGAGATTAGATCTCAACGCTACATCCAAACGTCACCAGTTCAAAACTGGTGGCGTTTTTTGCATGTTTCTTGCACAAGTGTGGTAATAAAAGAGGATAACTAAAGTTTGAAACTGTAATAATTAATGTTACAATGGAACAAGCAAGAATGAAGTGAGCAATAGCGTGTAACATCCGCAAGAACTCATATTCACAGAAATTAAGAACCTAACAGATGAGAGGATTGAATATATATGAAACTGAGTGTACTTGAACATGGACATATCAATGAAGGCCGTAGTGTGCAGGATACGCTGCAGGAAACGGTGAAACTCGCGCAACATGCGGATCAATTGGGATATTCCCGCTTCTGGATGTCGGAGCATCACGGTAGTGGTGCACTGTCTTTCTCCAGTCCTGAAGTGATGATTGCACACGTGGCTGCACATACGGATCACATTCGGGTAGGTTCCGGTGGCGTCATGTTACCTCATTATAGTGCCTATAAGGTTGCAGAGAATTTCCGTCTGTTGGAAGCGTTGCATCCGGGGCGGATTGACCTTGGAATTGGCAGAGCACCAGGCGGAATGCCGATTGCCAGCAGAGCGCTGAACGAAGGCAAATCATCGAATGTACAATTCTTCCCACAGCAGATTGCGGATCTGGGCGGATACTTCCATGAGCAATTGCCTGAGGATCATCGGTTTGCGTCTCTGGTAGCCGGACCATCGGTTCCAACGGTACCCGAAGTGTGGTTGCTGGGTTCCAGCTCCGAAGGTGCGAGGATTGCAGCTGCGCATGGGACGTCGTATGCGTTTGCCCAATTCTTCGGAACACCAGGCGGCGAAGAAGCAATGAAACATTACCGTAGACATTTCAAGCCGTCCATCCTGAATGACAAACCCCATTCCATGATTGCTGTCTCGGCGTTCTGTGCAGAGACAGAGGAAGAAGCGGCTGAACTGGCTCGCAGCAATGAACTATTCTTCCTGCGACTCGGACGGGGACTTGAACAGAGTTCCTTCCCATCCCTGGAGACGGTGAACAACTACCCATTCACAGCGATGGAGATGGAACAGATCCGTCAACGTCGTTCTTTTTCCATCGTGGGTACACCGGATCAGGTGAGAGACAAAATTACCGCTATGGCTGAACGTCATGAAGCGGATGAAGTCATTATCGCGTCAGCGATCCATTCGTTCGAAGCACGTCTACGCTCATTCGGCTTGATTGCAGAAGCCTTTGGACTCAAGCAGGACTAATAATCAGCAAGCGGGAATAACTACTCTGAACAGACCGGAATTTTGCTCTTGCAAGGTTCCGGTTATACTCTTGCTTGATCAGGGAGAGGGGAGAGATTCATATGCGCAGATGTGTCATTAGTGATATTCATGGCTGTTACGATGAAATGAATGCATTGCTTAAGCTTGCAGATTATAATCCTTTGCAAGATGAGTTGATTTTGCTGGGTGATTATGTGGATCGCGGTCCAAACAGCAAACAGGTCATCGAACAGATTATGCAGCTTCAGCAACGGCACAATATTATAGTGATTAAAGGCAATCACGATGCCATGATGGTCAAGGCGCTGACCCAGGATGTTGAGCAATATGATCAGCATTGGATTCGTAATGGTGGATTAAACACGATGGCGAGTTATCTGGATCTGGAGCTTACATATGATGAGCAACAGATCGATTGGGAAGCTTATGCTGAAGCTAAACAGTGGATACGTACACATTATGAACATCATCTTCGGTTTCTCGATCAGCTTCCGCTGGTGTACGAGATACCGGGTTATATTTTTGTGCATGCCGGGATCAACCCGGATATCGAAGATTGGAGAAACCAGTCCGAGCGGGACTTCATTTGGATTCGGGAATCATTCTATTCCAGACCAACGACGATTAGAGAGACGGTCGTATTTGGACACACACCCGTGAAGCATTTGCATGATGAGTCAGGCATTTGGTTTGACCCGAGTGGAGACAAAATTGGCATTGATGGTGGCTGTGCCTATGGAGCACAATTGAACCTGCTGGAGATTAGCGAGGATGGCAGTCTACAGACCTTTTTTGTACGGCAAGGGCAGAGCGTGGAAGAGCCCGAGATTTAATATTTTCGTTGCGTATCAGGAATTCATATGCTAATTTATAAGGTTGTACTATGGAATAAATAGGATACATATCATATCGACTTGAGGGGAATGAACCAAGTTTGGCTATCTATAATCTGGATCAACTGCAACATCACATATTACTCTGTAATGGTGGAACATGCATGCGTAACGATGGGGAAGAAGTAACTCAGGCGGTACGGGACGAGATTGTTAAACAGCAGGCGGGAGGATTCATCCATACGACTCGTACCAAATGTAATGGTCAGTGTGACAACGCATGCGTGTCGATTGTGTATCCACAGGGTGACTGGTATGGTCAAATGACACCGGATTCAGGCAGAGCGCTGGTACAGGCCTTGTGTGAAGGGGAGAAATTGGAGAAACACCTGATTGCTAATGTGGCCAAGACCTCTGTAAATTAGAATTACAGAGAGGATATTATTTTTTTCTAAGATGACTTACCTGAGAATGATTTGCAATTAATTCGCTGTAACGGGATTGGAATTAAGCCTTATAAGCGCTATAATCAGTAGGGTATGATTAAAATATGACATGTATTATTCTATATAAGTTCAACTAAACGTTTTACACGAGAACGGAGAGGACAGAAAAAAGCTGGAGAAGCGGAGCGTTCGCCTAAAAGCTTTCTGAAAGAAAGCTGCATCGGAAGCGTATGCTTATCACCGGATTTTACCTTTAAAAAGGGAATCAAAAAATCTGGGGATAACAGCGATCGGAAGGTTATTCTGTCATCGGAGTGGCAAGTGTAAACATTCTTTGGTTAAACTTATATAAATGAGAATTGACGGAGGGCTATAAATATGGAAAAAGCGTTAATCTTCGGTCACAAAAATCCCGACACGGATACGATCTGTTCGGCAATCGCCTATGCGGATCTCAAAACAAAATTGGGTCAGGACGTTGAAGCTGTTCGTCTCGGCGAAGTCAATGGTGAAACCCAGTTTGCACTGGATCATTTCAAAATTGAGGCACCGCGCCTGATTAAAACAGCTGCAAATGAAGTAAACAAGGTTATTCTGGTTGACCACAACGAGCGTCAGCAAAGCATAAGCGATATTGAGGAAGTGACTGTCGTGGAAGTTATCGACCACCACCGTATTGCTAACTTTGAGACAAGCGGACCTCTGTATTTCCGTGCAGAACCTGTAGGTTGTACTGCAACTATTTTGAATAAAATGTACAAAGAAAACGGCATCGAAGTGAGTGCGCCGATTGCTGGTCTGATGCTGTCTGCAATCATTTCTGATTCCTTGTTGTTCAAATCCCCGACTTGCACAGAGCAGGATGTAGCCGCTGCGCGTGAACTGGCTGCCATTGCTGGCGTAGATGCAGACAGCTATGGTCTGGACATGCTGAAAGCCGGCGCGGATCTGAGCCAAAAAACAATTGCTGAGCTGATTTCCCTGGATGCCAAAGAATTCGTAATGGGTCAAGCCAAAGTGGAAATTGCACAGGTTAACGCTGTAGATGTGAATGATGTTCTCGTGAAGCAACCTGAGCTTGAAGCAGCCATTGAAGCGATCATTTCCAGCAAAGGTCTCGACCTGTTCGTATTTGTCGTAACAGACATTCTGAACAACGATTCTGTAGCTCTGGCATATGGCGCATCTACCAAAGCTGTGGAGAAAGCCTACAATGTGACACTGTCTGATAGCAAAGCGCTCTTGAAAGGCGTAGTATCACGCAAATCACAGATTGTACCGGTTCTGACGGAAGCATTCAACACGCTATAAATCGGACAGATTGGCGTATTCATATGCTGATAGGTATTACAAATAATAGCAACGACATCCTAGCCTGCTCTGATCGGTACATGATCAGGACAGGCTTTTGATGTGGAGGAGGAAGAATCATGATCAAAAATGAAAAAATCAAAGCAGCCGAAGTACAGCTTACCGGATTGAATGGTGAAGATCTGGGCGTGATGCCCACAAAGGAAGCCCTTCTACTTGCGAAGCAGCATAAAGTAGATCTGGTGTGCTTGTCCTTGATGACCAGTCCGCCGCCATGCAAGCTGATCGGTGCAGGAGCAGCCAAAGCGGAAGCGCAGCAGGCGAAGAAAAAAGCGAGTAAATCCCCTGATAAACGTAAAGTAAAAGAAATTCGTTTGAACCTTGCAATGGAGGATCATGACCGGGATACCAAGCAGTCTCAGGCGGAACGCATCCTGAAGAAGGGTGATTCGGTAAAACTCGTCATCCAGGTGCATGGAGCCAAAGAGGGAGCTGCTGGAAAGGAATGGGCAGAGCAACTGAGCAAATCGCTGGCTGAATTCGGTAGTAAAACGACGGGTGTTCAGGTAAGTGGTAAACAGGTTGTCGTGCAACTGGACCCCCATGCGTAGATTGCCTAAACTGTCGGAAGTGACCATGCTTGTAATATAGAGCTAAGCAGGTATGAATCGAGTAATTTCTTATCGATATGAGGAAAGCCCAATGAGATGGCAGGTTAACTGCTGCTTTCACTGGGCTTGTTTCTCATCATTCGGATGCAGATCTAAGTCAGTTTAAAGCGCAAGTTAGCTCCGTCCAGTAGTCAGCTGCGTAAATAACGACTGCCCCCAAGACGTACATATAACTGTCCGGGTAATACAGGTGTAGAAGCAGCGGCAACATTATTCGGGTTGTTCTTGGCGAATCGAGATAAATAAAAGAAGTCCGGATAAATAACCATATCCATTAAGTAAGCGGAGACCCGGCTACCTGGAACGCGGAACTGATTCAGGGTACGTATTATTTCTCCGCCGCTTGCAATGCCAATCCCGTGGCCATAATACCAGTCCTCGCGCAGCATAATCGTATTCTCTCCCTGCCATTCGGGGGTTTCGGGAGAAACATCCGGATTTTTGAAATACAGTACATCTCCTGGAAGCGCGGTTTCACTACCATTTTTTTCGATCAATCGCAGGTCGCTGTCATAATGCCAGTCAAAGAGCAGCAGATTTCGAAACAGCGAATTAAAAGCATCTTCACGAATGCTTCCCAGCACGCCACCATACAGCACAATGACAGTAGCTGTTGCACATTCAAAGGCATACAAGTGACCATTCCTCCAAATATCCCGGATGCCGTCAGCGGGTGTTACGTTCGGTTTAAGCTCGAATCCACCCTCTGCATTCCGATTCCAGAAGGCAGGATTACATCTGGATTTTTCAAAGGATGCAAAATTCACCCCGCTTCGATCCAGTCCTTCTGCTGCATTCACGAGCGAGCCTCTCAAGTCCCATTCAAATTGAAGATGATCCATGGATTGGTAAACATATCTCGTTGGACGAATCTGAAGTTGCTGCAACCAATACCATTCAAAATCAGACCATTCCGAGCGGTTCAGCTGGGCGGGTTGATTTGCCACAATGATCATAATCCATAACCTCCATTCCTGTTTGAATATTCAACATTGTATTATCAGTAGAGCACGGGTATTGTGTAGTATATGACGCGATGTGTTCGAATTGGTATGTACATATTGAATGTCCCCGGCATCCAAGCTCAAAAATGCATTTCATAAGGACATTTTGTCTGATCTCGTTTATAAATCATGGCATTTGGGGTAGTACTCTATAGATGAAGTTATGTTCAGGTGGATCTATTCATACGGAATACATTCAGATTCTCATAAAGGAGGACATGTAATGTCGAAATCCATTACAGAGAACCGATCTCTGTTCGAACAATTGTATACGCACGCACCAATCGGCATTGCTGTCGCATCGCATGTAAATGGAAAGTGGTTGCAGCTTAATCCTGCATTTTGCGAGATGCTTGCATATAGTGAAGAAGAACTGCTCGATACTGCGGTCGTACATATGATCTACGAAGAAGATCTGCACATGGAGGAATTCCGCAGCAAGTTCTGGGAAATGACCCATAAAACAAGTGAGATGTACGAGACGGAGGTTCGCCTGAAACGCAAGGACGGTTCGTTATTATGGGCAACCATTAGAGCTTGCATCGTACGGGATGAAACGAGTGGTGAACCTTTGTATCTGCTCGTACAAGCTGCTGATATTACAAAACAAAAAGATGCAGAGGAAATCCTTATTGTGCAACGTAAGCAATTGGAAGAGAGCAGTCGCATCTCGCGGCTGCTGGCAGAGTCTTCACTGGACCTGATTGCAATACATGATGTTGATTCCAGTCGTACATTTAAATATGTTTCGAATGCATGCAAGAGCATGCTCGGCTATGAGTTGGAAGAAGTGATAGGTAAGCCGGGAACATTCGTCATCTGTCCGGAGGATGTGCCTTTGGTTGAAGCGTATATGGAAGAGCAGAGAAGGGGTCTGGCTCCCAAACGGCTCAGTTATCGTCTGCAACATAAGGACGGATCTACGGTGTGGGCAGATACCATTACACATTATGTCTATGACAGTGCAGGTGAATTGTTAGAACTCGTTGCTGTAACCCGGGATATCACAGCCAGCCAGCAACAACAGTTAAGCATGCAGGAGTACAGATCATTATTTGACTGTAATCCCCTGGGAGTGGCTTCTCTTGATCTGGAAGGCAATCTGCTGAAAGCCAATGTGGGTCAGGAACAATTGACGGGACACAGCAAGGAGGAGCTGCTGAGCCGACCTTTTGATCACCTCATTGATCCTTTGGATCTGGAGAAGACACGATATCATTTTGAGGAAACGGTGAAGGGCACGGCACAGAGCTATGAGATAGGCTTGATTCACAAAAATGGACAGCGAATTGAAACCAATGTGATTAATGTTCCTATTATACTTGAGGATAAAGTTGTAGGTGTCTATGGGATTACCAGTGACATTACAGAGTCCAAACGTTATGTCGAGGAAATCGAGAATCTTAGTTATGAACGCGCATTGATTTTGAATGGCATATCTGAAGGTGTGATTGGACTGGACCTGGAAGGGAATCTGAACTTTGCTAATCCGGCCGCTGCGGAGATCATGAACTTCTGTCCAAGTGAAATGAACGGCAAACCCCTTGAACAGATGATGATTCAGATGCAGAGCGAAGGTATCCCTTACCCATCCAAGGATACACCAATTCTACAGGCTGTTCGTGAGGGACGAGGTCTGCCGCGTACCGAATCCGTTTTTTGGAGACAGGATGGGTCCAGTTTCCTGGCGGAGTTTCAATTGAAGCCAATCATGGATCAGGGTAGAACCCGCGGGGCAGTTTTGGTTTTCCGTGATATGACATCTGTGAAGGACATCATACGTGCCAAGGAAGCAGCAGAGCATGCAGACCGAGCGAAGTCCGAATTTCTCGCTATCATGAGTCATGAGCTACGAACACCGTTGAATGGCATTATGGGCATGGCCCACCTATTAATGGAAACCGAGCTGGATGATGAACAGAAAGGCTTTGCAGAAATCATGATAGATAGCGGCGAATCCCTATTGTACATTTTGAATGAAATCCTGGATTTCAGCAAAATCGAAGCAGGCAAAATGGATCTTGAGCACGCACCTGTAGATATTAAGGCAATGCTGGGTGGAGTGATTGAACTGTTTGCGCTGAAGGCCTCAGAGAAAAATATTGAGCTCTTTTGTGAAGTGTCGGATCGCATTCCTGAGCGAATTCGAGGGGATGAGACACGAATCCGGCAGATTTTGATTAATCTGGTGGGTAACGCTGTTAAATTCACAGAGCAGGGTCGTATTCAGGTGAGCGTTGGTGCTGATTTTTCAGATGAGCATGGTCGGGACAATCTGATGTTGACCTTTAAAGTAAGAGATACAGGGATCGGTATTCCAACAGAAAAGCAGCATCAGTTGTTCCAATCCTTCTCACAGCTTGATCCGGCCATCAATCGCAAGTTTGGCGGGACAGGACTGGGGCTTGCGATCAGCAAGAAACTGGTGGAATTAATGGGTGGAGCGATTGGCGTACAGAGTGAGATCGGTGAGGGAGCAGAGTTCCAGTTCACCCTCGTAGTGGAGCGCTGGCAAGAAGAAAGTAGTGACCCGATCGAAATTACTGAGAATGAAGAACTGCAATTGGATCGAGCCAGTCTTGCTCATGACCTCAAAATATTGATTGCTGAAGATCAAGCGGTCAACAGCCACCTGTTGGAGGAGATGCTGCGCAAGTTTGGCGGAGTATGTGATATCGTTGAGAACGGGGCACAGGCCGTTGATTCATTGAACAAGGTTCAATATGACCTGGTGTTCATGGATATTCAAATGCCCGTTATGGATGGGATTGAAGCGACCTGTCGAATCAGACAGAGCCATCCAGAAATACCGGTTATTGCAGCGATAACTGCTTTTGCAGGTGCGAGTGACCGCGAGGAGTGCTTGAAATGCGGGATGCAGGATTTTATTAGCAAACCGTTCCATTCCACGGAAATCAGCCGCGTATTAAATACATGGGTCCCATATATTCGCTCTCAAAGGGTAACGTAACAGAAAATAACCTGTGCCTTGAATTCAAGGTACAGGTTATTCTGTCATTTATGACCAGCCTCCGATTAACCCGGAGAGGGTTACGCATTCGTCATCTTCCAAATCTGCAATCAGAGTGAGTTCTTCGTTGTCTTGTGGATCAACGGAGAATAATTCACGGCGTCCGTCCTCATGTACAATGATGACTAACTGCTGGCCGCCCTTTGTATCAAACTGGTACTTAACTCCAATACCAGGTAGTGGGCATTCGCGGATATTCATGAAACCTGTCACCTCTTTAGCTTTGCTTAATTAAAAATTAACCGTTCACACAGTACGGATGTATTCTACTATCCATAACACCGTTTGGCAAGTCACAAATAAAATTGGTGTGAAGGAATTAATTTTTTCCGCGATGTGATCCTGCACTAAGTCTCTGTCTGGCCCGTTTGCGACGAACCAAAAACCAAATGAGCAGAGCGACGATGAGTAATAGGCCAATGACTGCAACGATGATGATGTTCCGAATGTTGGGGACCTGTACAGTCAGATCCAGTTTATTCATCTGGAGGGGGGAAACGTGCCAAATGAGCGTTTTTCCGCCATCCTCCACCTGATCCGCATTGGAATCGGCTGCCTTGATGGGCAAAGACAACTTGAAGTCAAAGTTAACATCTTTTAACAAGAGGTTCTTCAGAAAGCCAGGCACCTTGTTAATCTGATTTTTGATCTCACCATCCGGCATGGATTCCATGAGGTCGGCTTCTGCTGTAATGTGCATCTTGGAAGTGAAGAAGCCGGGAGAAGTTGATTGTTCAACTTTGATCCCTTGTGGTAACTTGGACGTATCAAAGCTGGTTGTATTGCTTTTTTCATAATGGGTAGTCGCTGTGAGTTGCTTCTGATCTCCCTGTTCGGTAACCTCTGCCTGGAAGTTATTTCGATTCAATGCACCTGCGATCAGAGGCATGAGATTGTCTTGTCCAATCTTTCCAAGAGCGGAGTTCTTTACGTTGAGATTGAGATCCAGATCCGTTGATCCATCCATATTCACCGTTAGATGGGCTTCTCCATCCGCACAGGCGGATAAAATAGATAACATAAGGACTAGTAGAACAGTAAGCGTTAGCTGACGTAAGGGGATGCGAGTCGACATGTCTTTCAACCTTTCTGCGTAAAAATCCAAATTCCATTTCATAGAAGTATAGTATACACCGTAAACATGGCGGATGAAACTTTGAACCCTGCAGTGAGGTACGTATGATTTAGTGCCCTATGGGAAATAATCAATATGTTAAAATTGAAGATTTCGTATTTTTGTCAATGTTCGGACAATTCAAACGGTGTTTCACCGTGTACACTAGTAGTAGTGTGATGAATATACGGAAGCAGGGAGGTTACATTCATGACATATATCATTATTATGGCCGTTATTATGGTCGTGGGCATGGTCGGAATGGGCTGGTTCTATCAGATTATGGATAAAGACCAAAGCTAGTATTTTTTAAATGTGAAAAGAAGAGAGACAACCTATAAGCTGGCTTCGCTAATGCGAGGCGGGCTTATTTGTGTTTGAAAGTTTTTTGAAGAAATGACCTTACATTAGCACGTAATATATGTAGTCAACAATGTTGTACAAATTTGACCGATGGACAAATATTTTTCGTAAAGATGGGATTTTTTAGCTGCTCTTTTGTATAATAGGGGTTAGTTTAACTCGGGATACTCTCGAGATTCTGCCAAACAGGAAAGGGTGTACATAAATGAAATTTAGTGAGTATACGTATACACGTCCGAATCTGGAACACATCAAGACATCTTTCCGTGAGCTGTTGAGCGGTTTTGAAGCTTCGACAACGGTTGAGGAACAGAGTGGATTCATGGATCAGATTAATGCGCTGCGCAGTGACTTTGAGACGCAAGCCCAACTGGTCTACATCCGTCATTCCATTGACACCAATGATGAGTTTTACAAAGCGGAGAACGAATTTCTGGATGAAAATGCACCCATTGTGCAGGAATATATTACGGATTTTTACCGTGCACTGGTTAATTCGAAATTCCGCAATGAATTGGAGCAAAAATGGGGTTCACAGCTGTTCCAACTGGCGGATCTTTCATTGAAAACATTCAGCCCGGAAATCATTGAAGAACTCCAGAAGGAGAACAAACTTTCCACAGAATACAATCAGTTGATCGCATCAGCCAAAATTCCTTTCGAAGGTGAAGAGCGCACGTTGCCACAGCTTCATCCATTTGAACTGTCCACGGATCGCTCCATGCGGGAGCGTGCTTCGGAAGCCAGATACACGTTCATGGCTGAGCATGAGGCTGAATTCGATCGTATTTACGATGAACTGGTTAAAGTACGTACACAGATTGCGAAGAAACTTGGATATCCAAGCTATGTGGAACTCGGCTATGATCGCATGAACCGTACGGATTATAACGCAGAGATGGTAGCCAACTTCCGGGCACAAGTTCGCGATTATATTGTACCTGTAGCGACCAAGCTCAGAGAGCGCCAGCGTAATCGGATTGATGTGGATACACTGTATTATTACGATCAGGGCTTCAGCTTCAAGACAGGTAACCCGACACCTAAGGGTGATGCGGAATGGATTATTGAGAATGGTAAAAAAATGTACGCTGAATTATCGCCAGAGACGGATGCATTTTTCCAGATGATGACCGACAACGAACTTATGGATCTGGTCAGCAAAAAAGGTAAACAAGGCGGCGGATATTGTACGTTCCTGAACGATTACAAGGTGCCGTTTATCTTCTCCAACTTCAATGGTACATCCGGTGATATCGATGTATTGACACATGAAGCAGGTCATGCTTTCCAGGTGTATGAGAGCCGTGATTTTGCAGTGCCTGAATACAACTGGCCGACATATGAATCGGCTGAGATTCATTCCATGAGTATGGAGTTCTTCACATGGCCTTGGATGCAATTGTTCTTCAAGGAAGATACGGACAAATACAAGTTTGACCACCTGTCTTCCGGTCTGTTGTTCATTCCGTATGGTGTAGCTGTGGATGAATTCCAGCATTTTGTATATGCGAATCCGGATGCGACACCAACGGAGCGTAAGCAGGCATGGCGCAACATTGAGAAGACCTATCTGCCACACATCAATTACAAAGATAATGCTTATCTGGAGCATGGTGGTTTCTGGCATAAGCAGGGTCACATTTTCTCATCGCCGTTCTATTACATTGACTATACGTTGGCACAGATCTGTGCATTCCAGTTCTGGAAACGCAGCAACGAAGATATGAAGTCCGCATGGGCCGATTACCTGACATTGTGCAAAGCGGGAGGAAGCTTGTCCTTCACAGGATTGGTTGAACTGGCTGGATTGAACTCACCATTTGAGGACGGTTGTGTTTCCTCCGTAATTGGAGATATTGAGGCATGGCTTGACGGTGTGAACGATAAGGCGCTGTAAGCCTTCGTAAGGTATACGTAGTGGATATAGCTTTAAGATTTATAGGCAAGACGGCTTGGATACCTTCGGGTTTCTGGGTCGTCTTTTTTCATTACGGGTAAAAATCAACCTCAGTGTAACATTTATCGTGTCCATTGTGATTTATTTCACTATATCTGAAAACGGATTCAGTTACAATGGAGATAGTAAATCAGGGGTTACAGGAGGCTGGTTCAGATGGCAACACATGCATATTATGTTCCGCCCGTGAACTTGATGGGTAGAGGTTGTTTACAGGAAGCAGGTCAGATGATAGAACAGATGGGTATCTGCAAAGCACTGGTCGTGAGTGATCGTCAATTGATAACTTCAGGCGTTGCAGAGCAGGTACTGTCTATATTAAGAAAATCAGGGTTAGACTATGTCGTATATGATGAGGTTCAGCCTAATCCAACTTGTCAGAATGTACATGATGGACTTCAAGTATTCCAGGATCATGGCTGTGACGCCATTATATCAATAGGTGGAGGTTCACCGCAGGATGCTGCCAAAGGTATTGGCATTGTAGCTACCAACGGTGGGCATATCCGTGAATATGAAGGATTGCATCAATCGAAACATAAGTCCGTGCCACTTGTAGCTTTTAACACCACGGCTGGCACATCGAGTGAGGTGACAATGAACTACGTGATTACAGATGAGGAACGTAAAGTAAAGATGGTAATGGTGGACCGTAATAGTCTGGTCTCCCTGTCGGTTAATGATCCGGAGTTGATGCTCAGCAAGCCAGCAAGCCTCACAGCGGCTACGGGAATGGATGCCTTAACCCATGCCGTGGAAGCAATGGTTACGCCTGGTGGATTTACAGTGACAAGTGCGACAGCTGCAGCAGCTGTTGAACTGATCTTTGAATATTTGCCAAGAGCCGTGAGGGACGGCAGTGATCTGGAAGCGCGGGAACATATGACGTACGCATGTTTCCTTGGCGGGATTGCTTTTAACAATGCGGGTCTGGGTTATGTGCACGCGATGGCGCATCAACTGGGTGGTGTATACGATCTGCCGCATGGTGTGTGTAACGCCATGCTACTCCCCTACGTAGAGGAGTTGAATGCCAAACATGTTCCCGGTAAATTCCGTCATATTGCCAAGGCCATTGGTATGGATGTGAAGGGTAGAAGTGATGAGGAGTGTTCCGATTACGTTATTGGGGCCATACGTCAGCTATCGAAGGAAGTTGGTATCCCTGAGAAACTGTCTGAACTGGGTGTGAAAGATCCGGATGTGGAATTGCTTGCCGATAACGCGATGAAAGATGCCTGTGCACCAGGCAATCCCTATCAACCCTCCAAGGCTGAAGTGATGGAGCTATTCCGCAAAATTATATAGACTTTTTCAGAAACGGATACATCAAAGTACGATCCTATTGATCTTGAGGATCACGGATTATCCAATTCAAAATAATAGACAAAATGAGCCGGGATCGAAAGTCGGCTTTTTTGTCGTGTAAACTCGACATTTTTACTTATTTTTCCACTTAATAATTGCACAAAAACTAAAGGATTTTGCTTCTCTATTATCGAATACAATATAAATAACAGCGGCACGAGATAGGTTAATCTGAGCCTTAACTTGATGTCGATGTTTTCCAGTAAGATTCCCCAGTCCGTTTCGTGTTTAATGTTAAATAGGAGTAGTCTATTTCATTGTCACGAGCTACACCTTAAGTTCTGCAGCTAACATTCACCTCTGTAAGGCAGTCAAGGCAATTCTACACCGCATCATCTCTATCTCAGGCTTCACAATCAAACAAGTTCAACTGCAATATGGCTCATCTGGTTACACATCTGTACAGCATGCTCCTAATCATGACAACAGTGTCCACACAACAGAATATCGATTATGGGCTCTGAAATGAATCAGAACGAATGCACGTGAAGGAGGCTGTAATGATGGCGAAAAAAGAAGTTGTAGCGATGCTGCTTGCCGGAGGGCAAGGGAAGAGGTTAAAAGGATTAACGAAATCACTGGCTAAGCCGGCAGTATATTTTGGTGGTACGTACCGAATTATTGATTTTCCGCTAAGTAACTGCTCTAACTCGGGTATTGATACAGTGGGCGTATTAACTCAATATGAACCACTTGTCCTGCACTCCTATATTGGTATCGGCAGTGACTGGGATCTGGACCGTAAAAATGGCGGAGTATACGTACTTCCTCCCCATGAACGTGAAGACGGAAGCAGTTGGTACCGTGGTACAGCAGATGCCATCTTCCGTAACCTGAACTTTATTGAACAATTCGATCCTGAGCATGTGCTCATTCTGTCAGGGGATCATATCTATAAGATGGACTACGAAAAAATGCTCCAGTATCACAAAGATAAAGATGCGGATTGCACCATTTCGGTCATTGATGTCTCATTGGAAGAAGCCAGCCGGTTCGGAGTGCTGAACACCAACGATGACTATAGCATCTATGAATTTGAAGAAAAACCTCCTGAACCCAAGAGCACACTCGCTTCCATGGGTATCTATCTCTTCAAGTGGGATGTACTGAAACGTTTCCTGATCCAGGATGAACAACAGGCATCCACCTCCTATGATTTTGGTAAAGATATTATTCCTTTGTTGCTTGAAAACGAAAAATCCCTATATGCATACCCATTCGAAGGTTACTGGAAAGACGTAGGTACCATTCGCAGTCTGTGGGAATCCAATATGGACCTGTTGGACGAAGACACACCGTTTAATCTGAATGATCCGGACTGGCGTATCTTTACACGTAATCCGAACCAACCTGCCCAATACATTTCGCCTTCGGCGAAGGTCCGCAATTGTATTATTAGTGAAGGCAGTATTGTACACGGCGAGGTCAACCATTCCGTCCTCTTCTACGGGGTAGACGTTGGGGAGAACAGTGCTGTTATCGATTCGGTCATCATGCCAAGAGTGAAAATCGGGCAAAATGTGCGCATTTACCGAGCTATTGTCGCAGAAGGATTGGTTATTCCCGATGGAACACAGATTTCGCCTGCACCGGAAGATGAGAGTGATATATTGCTCGTGGATCAGGAAGAACTGGAACGTCAGCTTCGCCAAGGAATAACCAGCAAGGCCTAATTGAAGTCAAAAGGACGGTGCATGCGATGAAACAATTGATTGGAGTTATTAACCTTGACCATGAACTTGAGGAATTGAAGGAATTGACGTACTTTCGCTGCGGAGCCGCGGTGCCTTATGCCGGGCGTTACCGTCTGATCGATTTTGTTCTATCCAATATGATGAATGCAGGAATTGAGAGTATTGGTGTATTTGTTAGACGAAAATATCGCTCGTTGATGGACCATCTCGGTGACGGCAAACCTTGGGATTTGGATCGCAAGCATGGGGGCATGTTCATTTTGCCACCAGACTGGAACGATCCAACAGACACATCACAGGGGGACTTGCAGCATTTCCATAACAATTTGGACTTTTTCCATAGAGGTGCAGGGCAATATGTTGTGCATGCGGGTAGTCGCCATGTGACCAAAGCAGACCTCCAGGATGTCTACAGGTATCACATCAGCAAAGGAGCGGACGTTACACTGGTCTGCAAAAAAGTGGATCAACTGCTTCCTGAGCATGACGCCTGTGTCAAAGTTGACCATGACGGGGACGGTAATGTGGTGGACATTCACCAAAGCGCTAATCACCCGAATATATATACAGAAATTTTCATCATGGAAAAAGAATTGTTCTTGCGCCAGGTGCAGCGTTGTATTGATCATGGCGAGAGCCATTTCTTCCGTGATGTGATTCAAAAAAATCCGGATGGATTGAATATCGCTGCATATGCATATGATGGCTATCACGCAGTCATCAATTCCATTGACAGTTATTATCGTAACAGTATGGATCTGTTGAATACGGGGCAATATGAACAACTGTTTAAGGAAGATCCCGTTCAGACCAAAATTAAATATGAAGCCCCTGCCAAATACCTGGATACCGCCGATGTTAAACATTCACTCCTTGCCAATGGCTGCATCGTAGGTGGGGAGGTGGAGGACAGCATTCTTTTCCGTGGTGTACAGGTGGCCAAAGGTGCCAAAATCAAAGGTTCCATCATCATGCAGAAATGTTACATTGGTGAAGGTACGGTTCTTGAGAACGTTATTCTCGATAAAGACGTGAAGCTGACAGGAGGACAGACGCTGATCGGTGCCCCGTCGAATCCATACATTTTAGCAAAAAGTACTATTATCTAATTCCCGTACGTAACCGATATCTTCTATAAATATATATAAAATAAAAATCCTGTAGGATGGATTTAAGGTTCATACATTTTTGACGTATCGGGGTGCCACTTAAAAAGCTCCTTCATACGTGCAAACGTAGTGGAGGGGACGAAATCGATTCTGAAGAAGCGAAGCGGTCGCCTTTATCCCCGGATTTTTCCTTTTATAAAAAGGAATCAAAAAAATCTGGGGATAACAGCGATCATAAGAACGATTCGTCCCCGGAACGGGCTTTCAGTCGAAAGTGTAGCATTTATAGCTTTGACACTCACGCGCAAAATTTGTATGAACCGCCACCATCCTACAGGATTTCCCCGGGAGGAACCTACTTTTGTTTGACAACAAAGAAACGTTCAAGAGTATCTTTACACGGAATCTGGTCAGCAAATTGGGCAAACCGATTGAAGAAGCAACACAGGAAGACGTATACCACGTGCTGGGAAGTATGATCCGTGAATATGCAGGCCAGGATTGGGCAGCGTCGAATCAGGGGTTTAAGCAGCGCCAGGATAAACAGGTGTATTACTTCTCGCTGGAATTCCTGATTGGACGTCTGCTCGGCAACAATCTGCTGAATGTGAATGAATTGGAATTGGTCCGTGATAGTCTGGCTGAGCTCGGCTTCTCCTTGGAAGAGGTAGAAGAGCAAGAGGCAGATGCAGGACTGGGTAACGGAGGTCTGGGACGACTCGCTGCCTGTTTCCTGGATTCACTCGCTTCCCTCGGATATGCAGGACATGGCTGCGGCATTCGTTACAAATATGGGTTGTTTGAACAAAAAATCATCAATGGCAATCAGGTAGAGCTGCCTGACAATTGGCTGGATAAAGGCAACGAATGGGAAGTGCGCCGCCCAGACAAAAAGGTGGAAGTCCAGTTCTGGGGCCGCGTTGAAACTCACGAGCAGGATGGACATTATCAGTTTGTTACCAAAGATGCCGAATCGGTTGTAGCCATCCCCTATGACGTGCCTGTCATTGGTTATGGTCAAACGCATGTCAACACATTGCGCCTATGGAGTGCCGAGCCGAAGCGCGAAACTTCACTCGATACCCCTTCGAACTACTACGGCTATCTGGATTATAGCCGTTCGGTGGAATCGATCTCGGAATTCCTGTATCCCGATGATTCCCAGTACGAAGGAAAGCTGTTGCGTTTGAAGCAGCAATATTTCATGTGTTCAGCAGGCGTGCAGAGTGCGTTGCGTACGTTCAACAAACTGGAGCTGCCGTATGATCGTTTGCCAGATAAAGTGGCCTTCCACATTAACGACACGCATCCAACCCTGGTTATTCCAGAACTGATGCGCATCCTGATTGATGTGAAGGGTTATGGCTGGGATGAAGCATGGGATATCACAACGCGTACTGTATCGTATACCAATCATACAACACTGAGTGAGGCGCTTGAAAAATGGCCTGTAGCCATGATCAGCAAGCTGCTGCCGCGGATCTACATGATCATTGAAGAGATCAACAAACGCTTCTGTGGTATGCTGCTGGAGCGGTATCCAGGAGATCAGGACCGCATAGGGCATCTCGCGATTATTGCAAACGATCAGGTACGGATGGCGCATCTGGCCATTGTAGGCAGTCATAGCGTGAATGGTGTTGCCGCATTGCATACCGAGATTTTGAAAGAGCGCGAGATGGCGCCGTTCTATGCGCTGTATCCAGAGCGTTTCAATAACAAAACCAATGGTATTACGCATCGTCGCTGGTTGATGCATGCCAATCCCAAACTGTCGGATCTGATTACAGATACGATCGGGAACGAATGGATAACAGAGCCGGGCAAGCTGGACCAACTGGCAGGTTTTGCGGATAATACATCTTTCCAGGAGCAATTCCATTCGATTAAACGGGATAACAAAGAGCGACTTGCAGCGTATATTCTGGATCATACCGGTACAACAGTGAATCCGGACTCCATTTTTGATGTGCAAGTGAAGAGATTGCATGGGTACAAACGGCAGCTGTTGAACATTCTGCATGTCATGCATCTGTATAACAGGCTGAAGAATGATGCTTCGTTTGATATGGTGCCGCGTACGTTCATCTTTGGAGCCAAGGCAGCGCCGAGTTATTATTTTGCCAAGAAAATTATCAAGCTGATCAACACCGTGGCTGACACGGTGAATCGGGATGCGGCTGTAAATGATCGCCTGAAGGTATTTTTCCTCGAAAACTATTCGGTTTCTCTTGCAGAGAAGATCATTCCTGCTGCGGATGTTAGTGAGCAGATCTCAACCGCAGGCAAGGAAGCTTCCGGTACGGGCAACATGAAGTTTATGATGAACGGCGCTTTGACGATTGGTACGATGGATGGAGCCAACGTGGAGATGGCAGAGCAGGTCGGAGAAGAGAATATGTTTATCTATGGTCTGCGCGCTGACGAAGTGCTTGAGTATTACCGTTCCGGCAGCTATCGTCCAAATGAGATTGTGCAGCATGATGAACGTATTCGCGAGGTTGTGGAGCAATTGGTGCATCCAGGTGCATTCTGTTATCGTGACGGGGAGTTTTGGGATATCTATGACTCCTTGTTAGCTCATGGTGACGAATATTTTGTATTGCGTGATTTTGCTGCTTATGCAGATGCGCATGCTGCCATTGACCAAGCGTATCGGGATATTCCGGGATGGACTCGGAAAGCGATATTAAATACGGCGCATTCCGGTATATTCTCCAGTGACCGCACCATTAGTGAGTATGCCACAGATATCTGGGGTATTCATCCCGTGTCGGGGAACTGGAAAGGTTGAGCATAGATTTCTAGACAAATAGGTCCCCTTGTTCACAAGAGTGATCTCTACTGGTTAATCAATCAGAGTAGGGGCATCTTCTTGTAGAACAAGGGGATTTTGGCTTAAAGTGAATCATAGTGACACTTGAAAATGAAGTGAAGTGCAATTCACTTGTCTATTCACGTATCTTTTATCATATAAGTTCGCACACAAAATCAAAAAAGTGAACTGGATCTCAGTCATACTACATAAGAAATCGTTTGATATTTTGAATTAGATAGGGGAGCCGTCACTATGGATCATTACACACGAATTCAGCTTGCGATTGAGTATCTGGAGCAGCATTTGCAGGATGATTTTAATATCAGAGAGACGTCTGCTGCTGCGAGCTTTTCGGCGTTTCATTTTCAGCGTTTATTCCAGGCGATCACCGGATTCACGGTACTGGAATATGTGCGCAGACGAAGATTAACGGAAGCTGCTGGGATGCTGCGGGGCACATCGGAAGGCATATTGGACATTGCGATGAACTTCGGCTATCAATCTCAGGAGGCATTTACCCGTGCATTTTCAGCCTACTTTGGAATGACACCCGCGAAGCTGCGCAAGCTGGAAGCGGATCAGATGTCTCTTTTGAAGATGCAACGGAGCATTGATTTTAACGATTATCGAACTCGGCTTGATGGAACTTTTCACTTGAACACACCCCGTCTGGTCACACGGGAACCGAACTGGATTATCGGCTATGAATACAAGACAAACTTGAATGACAATCACCATTACACTGAAATACCCGGATTTTATCATGATTTTGGCATGGAACAGAGATTTATGCTGATCCCAGAGAGGACACGCCCTGATATGGCTTATGGTGTGGCCAGTCATTTTGAAGAGGATGGAGCATTTTCTTTTATTGTGGGTGAAGAAAGCAGTGGAGCATCTCAGGTACTTGAACCCGGTTTTATCTCGATTGAAATCCCGGGCGGCTTGTATGCAGAGTTCACCGTGGAAGGCTCCGGGCAGGATATTCGGAAAATGATCTATGGCAGTTGGCTGCCGCAGTCGAACTATGAACGGAGGGAAGGACCCGACTTTGAAGTGACGGATGTCTGGAAATCAACTCCTGAACAATTGGACATGAAGATCTATATCCCGTTAAAATAGACCTACCGCTTTGCGGAAAACAAGGTCGGAGGATAGAATGAATGAACGAAAAGTCATGGCTCCACTCCAAGTTTATGCTCGTAATTGTTGGTTGCATGGCAGTGCTATACATACTCATTATGGGCAATTTATTGTTTGTCAGTGGACGAACGCAAGGCTTGTATTATCAGTATAATCTCGTCCCCTTTGAGACCATTCGGCCCCTTCTATTGGAGAGGGAGAGGTACCATACCGATGCCTGGGTCAAGAATTTGTTCGGCAATATCGTATTGTTCATTCCACTGGGCATCTGGATTCCGTGGTTGTTTCGGAGGTGCCGTTCGTTCCTGACTTTTACATCCACAGTGGTTTTGCTTCTGCTTGGTGTTGAAGTCACACAATTGATTACACGTGTAGGTTCGTTCGATGTGGATGACATTATTCTGAACACGATCGGTGCCTGGATCGGATACGCCGGATTTAAGTTAATCTTATATTCACGAAGAAGGACTCGGAATTGAACCGCAGATCGCGGTCCATGACCGGGTCTTTTTGCATAAGAACCCTTTCAAATGTTTACGAGGGAATCATTTCGGATAAAACATATTAACGGCTTAATATATTGTACAAAGATGAGAGCGAGGTGGGCGATATCGTTTGGTGGAAAGAGAGTGTGGTATACCAGATTTACCCGAACAGCTTCAACGATTCGGACGGAGATGGGTATGGCGACTTGCAGGGGATCTGTGAGAAGCTCGATTATTTGGAGAATTTGGGCGTGGATGTGATCTGGCTCTGTCCCATCTACGATTCACCGGGACATGATAACGGATACGATATACGTGATTATTACGCCATTCTGCGCAGATATGGCACGATGGAGGATTTTGATCGACTATTAGCAGAGGCACATAAGCGTGGTCTCAAGATCATGATGGATCTGGTGTTAAATCATACGTCGGATGAACATGCCTGGTTTGCCGAATCGCGGTCATCAACGATGAATCCGAAGCGGGATTATTATATTTGGCGTTCAGGCAAAAATGGCCAGGTGCCGAATAATTGGGAATCCTATTTTGGAGGTTCAGTGTGGAAGCATGATGCCGAGACGAATGAGTATTATCTTCATCTGTACTCGGAACAGCAACCCGACCTCAACTGGAACAATGAACAGATGGCCGAAGAGATGTATGAGATGGTTCATTGGTGGCTGGAAAAAGGGGTAGACGGATTCCGTTTCGATGCAGTGGCGCATATCGCCAAGGCAGAGGGGCTGCCAAGTGCCCACAATCCGGACAATCTGCCAGTGGTTCCGGCATATCAGCTCTTTTCCAACCTGGAACAAGTCCATTCGATTCTGAAAAAGCTGAATAACATGATCCTGAAACCATACGGACCTATGACGGTTGGCGAGACTTCTGGACTTGGGCCTGAGCAAGCGCTGGCTTATGTGGGGACTGATCGTGATGAACTTAATATGGTATTCCAGTTTGAGCATATGTTCATCGATGCCAAATCTTCCGGAATTGGAAAGTGGAACTACAAGGAATGGAAATTGACCGATCTCAAAGAAATCATGAGCCGATGGCAAACGGTTTTGCATGGCAGAGGCTGGAACGCCAATTATATGGGCAATCATGATCAGCCACGCCCGGTCTCCCGTTTTGGTGATGACGGTAAATATCGAGTGCGTTCTGCTCAGATGCTGGCCACTTGGATGCTTACACTTGAAGGAACACCTTATATCTATCAGGGAGAAGAGATCGGCATGACCAATGTCGCTTTTCCGAATATCGAGCAATACCGGGATATTGAGACGAAAAATTATTATAATCATTACATTGGTCAAGGTAAGTCGAAGCATGAAGTCATGAAGGCGATTTGGCTGAAGAGTCGTGATAATGCCCGTACGCCAATGCAATGGGATGATACGGAACACGCTGGATTTACCCAAGGTCAGCCCTGGATACAGGTGAATGATAATTATCCTGAGATTAACGTAGCTGATGCCGAAAGTGATCCACAATCCATTTTGCATTATTACAGAAAGCTGATTGCACTTCGCAAACAACATAAAGTGCTGATCTATGGCGCGTATGAACTACTGCTGCCGGATGATCCGGATATCTATGCCTATATACGAACGCTGGATGATGAGCAGATGTTGGTCATTTTGAATTTCCGTGGGCATGAGCCTGAGATGGAGTGGCCTGAAGGGTGGAGTGCTGAGAAAGCAAAACTGATCATCAGCAATGTCAGCAGACGTTATTCTACCGATGAAGGTGCCATTCAGCTTCAACCATATGAAGCAAGGGTATATCGTAGGAAGCAGTGAGACGGAAGTTATCCATTTTTGCGTTGGTGAAGAGCTATGATTTATAATCAATAGTGGTTTCAAAATAATAAAAACTATGTCGGGAGGAATCCGAGTTGTTGAATATTACGTACCATGGTCACTCCAGTGTACAGCTGGGCACAGAAGAAAAGTCTCTGATCATTGATCCCTTCCTGCGTGGCAACGAGCTTGCCGTCACGAAGCCTGAAGATATCAAGACCGATGTTGTATTGCTGACACATGCACATATGGATCACATCCTCGATGCTGAACCTATCGCCAAAGCGAATAACGCCAAAGTTGTGGCTATTGTGGAATTGGCTACATATATGTCCTGGAAAGGCCTGGATACACTCGGCATGAATATGGGCGGAACGGTGGATCTTGGCTTTGCTCAAGCCAAAATGATTCAGGCGTTCCATACTTCCGGGATTGTGCTGGAAGAAGAACAACGCATTATGTATGCAGGTTTGCCTGCTGGATATATCATTAATATTGGTGGTAAAACGATTTTGCATGCAGGAGACACGAGTCTCTTCGGGGATATGAAAATGATTGGTGATCGTCATGACATTGATGTAGCTTTCTTGCCGATCGGTGGACATTTCACCATGGGACCTGAGGATGCGCTGCAAGCGGCCGAATGGTTCAATGCCAAACTGACGATTCCGGTTCATTATGATACATTCCCGGTGATTCGTCAGGATGCGGAACACTTCGTGCAACAGCTGGCTGCAAAAGGGTTGGAAGGGCGTGTGTTGGCCCCGGGAGATTCTCTTACCCTGTAAACCACATTTAACCCCTGTTCAATAATAATTGTATTTTTGGATAAAGACGAATATCACGTCAAGATAACTGACGCGATATTCGTCTTTTTTCGGTTGGTTCAATTTTCACCGATAGAGTTGGTACAAATGACAAAAACATTGAAATTTCATTGTTGAACTCTGGTTTAGAATGATATAAAAAGTTACACGGAAACCAAACGGAAATCCGAATTGACCGCAAACAGGGGGAGCGTTCATGTCATTTGTGAAATCATTATTTTTTCAAATTATTGTCGCGGTAATCATCGGGATTGGCGTAGGCATCCTGTGGCCGGATCTGGGCAGCTTGCTGCAACCGCTCGGAACAGGTTTCATCAAATTGATCAAAATGATCATCGCACCATTGATATTCATGGTGATTGTCACAGGCATTGCCAAGATCGGTGATCTGAAGTCGGTTGGTCGCATTGGACTGAAAGCCATCCTTTGGTTCGAGATTGCAACCACAGTGGCCTTGGTGCTTGGATTGGGGACAGCCAATCTGCTTCGCCCAGGTGCCGGAATGAACGTAGACCCTTCAACCATAGACGCAAGTGGCATTGAAGCGAAAACGAATGGTTCCGAGTTACCGCACACGGTAGACTTTATCATGAATATTATTCCGACAAGTGTTGTGGATGCCTTCGCACAGAATGCACTTCTGCAAGTACTGCTCGTAGCCTGCCTGTTCGGGGTTGCGTTGGCAGCAGCGGAGAGTAAGGCAAAAGAAAATGTATTGACGCTGATTGAGAACTTGCTCGGCATTGTGTTCCGCATCATCGGTTATATCATGAAACTTGCGCCGATTGGTGCATTTGGAGCCATGGCCTATACGGTAGGTGCCTATGGGGCTTCCACATTGTCGTCCTTTGGTCTGTTGATTCTGGCCTGTTACGGCGCAGCGCTGTTGTTTCTCATCATGTTGGCACTCGCTGCCTGGTGGATCACCGGGCTGAATTTCCTGCAATTTGTGAAGTATACCCGTGCTGAAGTTTTGCTGGCGATTGGAACAGGATCATCGGAAGTGGTGATGCCACGCATGATGGACAAACTAACCAAGGCGGGATGCGATCGTGCGGTTGTGGGTCTTGTGGTGCCGACAGGGTACTCGTTCAATCTGGATGGCGCTTCAATCTATTTATCATTGGCAACGGTATTTGTTGCTCAAGCCGTAGGGATTGAACTGACATTGATGCAGCAGATTACGATTCTGCTGGTGTTAATGTTAAGTTCCAAAGGTATGGCAGGAGTACCTGGCTCCGCATTTCTGGCCCTGTCCGCAACGGCAGTAGCCGTCAATGCTTTTCCGGTAGCAGCGGTTGCTCTGCTGCTTGGTGCAGACCGTTTTATGGATACAATGCGTGTTTTCACCAACCTGATGGGCAACTGTGTTGCAGCATTCGTGGTTGCAAAATGGGAAGGTTTGTTGGATCAAAAGCGAATGCGTGCCGTGCTCTCTGGGGAGATCAGTGCTGCTGAACTGGAAAGGGAAGAACAAGCTGCGCTCTCCTTACTGAAGTTGAATCTGCAGGACAAACAAGGGAGTGCTTCGGTTTCACCAGAGATGTCATAAGAGGCATGGCTCCGCTGTGATGATGAAGTCAAGTGACAGCAACCCTATGATAACAATCCATTACAAAAGTAAAAAAACAGCAGAGTACATTTAAAAAGTTCAACCAAGTTCAACCAAGATATACCGTCTGTTGCCCACACCACTTGTGGGGAGAACAGACGGTTTTTTG
The DNA here is from genome assembly GCF_037974275.1 of Paenibacillus sp. FSL R5-0519. NCBI lineage: Bacteria > Bacillati > Bacillota > Bacilli > Caryophanales > Paenibacillaceae > Paenibacillus > Paenibacillus sp. FSL R5-0519. Next base: position 3,860,902 of record NZ_CP150234.1, on the reverse strand, counting down.
TTGTACCAATACAGATATCATGGAGTTTACGAACGCGGATTCCAAAATAAATGTTACAGAGGAAAGGTTTATGGGGAATGTGTAGAAGAGGCGAAGAATAACCATATTATAGTTTCAACTTGTATATACATGTTTAGTTATGTAATATAGATAAGAAGTTAACCGAGAACATCACATGAGAGCATTACAATTTATTGGAGGCGTTAACATGAGTTCTAACAATACAACTCCGTCATCTTGGTGGAAGACATCAACGGTGTATCAGGTATATCCGAAGAGTTTTAATGATACAACCGGATCGGGTACCGGAGATATTCGTGGATTAACCGAGAAGCTTGATTATTTGCAGCATCTGGGTATCGATATTGTGTGGTTGCAGCCGGTATATGTATCCCCGCAACATGATAATGGATATGACGTAGCGGACTATTACCGGATTAATCCGGATTATGGGACGATGGAGGATTTTGACGAGCTGTTGAAAGGTCTGAAGGCTCGAGATATGAAACTGATGATTGATATCGTGGTGAATCACTCTTCGACCGATCATGAGTGGTTCCAGCAATCCCGCTCTTCCAAGGATAATCCGTATCGGGATTATTATATTTGGAAAGATCCTGCCCCGGATGGCGGTGTGCCGAACAACTGGCAATCCAAGTTCGGTGGACCTGCTTGGCAGTATGATAAACAGACGGGACAATATTTCCTGACTTTATTTGATAAAACGCAGGCAGATCTGAATTGGGAGAATGAGGAAGTACGCAAAGCAGTACGGGATATGATTAAGTTTTGGGCTGAAAAGGGTGTAGATGGTTTCCGTATGGACGTGATCAACCTAATCTCCAAAGATCAGCGTTTCCCGGATGACGATGGCAGCGTATCACCTGGTGATGGACGCAAGTATTACACGGATGGACCGCGTGTACATGAATATATCACCGAGATGTACGACGAAGTATTCGGACCGTACAACATGGTGACTGTAGGAGAAATGTCCTCCACAACACTGGAACATTGTATCCAATATTCGAACCCGGCTTCCCGGGAGTTTTCAATGACGTTCAACTTCCATCACCTGAAAGTGGATTATCCGAATGGTCAGAAGTGGGAACTGATGCCGTATGATTTTGAAGCGATGAAGCAGCTCTTCAGTGAGTGGCAGACAGGCATGCAGGCCGGTGGAGGCTGGAACGCGCTGTTCCTGAATAACCATGATCAGCCGCGAGCACTGTCCCGATTCGCTGATGATGGTGACTATCGTGCCGAGAGTGCCAAGATGCTCGCGACAACGATACACGGAATGCAAGGTACGCCTTATGTATACCAGGGTGAAGAGATCGGAATGCCGAATCCAGTCTGGAATGACGTTAGCGAGTTTCGCGATATCGAATCGACGAACATGTACCGCTTGCTTCAGGAAGAACGAGGGAAATCAGCTGAGGAAGCGTTCGAGATCGTGAAGGAGCGTTCCCGGGACAACTCCCGCACACCGATGCAGTGGAATGGAAGTCAGAACGCCGGCTTCACTACGGGAACACCTTGGCTGAAGGTGGATGAGCGGTATCCTTCCATTCACGTGGAACAGCAGCTGGCTGACCCGGATTCGATCTACTACCATTACCGCAAATTGATTGCCCTGCGTAAACAGGTAGACGTGCTGATCGACGGTCTGTATGAACGTTTGGACGATGCACATCCGGATGTATTCGCATACGCACGGACCAATGGAAGTGAAACCCTGATTGTGGTATCCAATTTCAGTAAACGGGACGTCACATTCTCGCTTCCGGAAGTGGTCTGGAATGATCATATTGCAGGCAAATCAGCTGAATTACTCATTGGTAATACAGAGACGGCTCCTGCTCTGACGCAGGAAATCTTGCTCAGTCCGTATGCATCTTATATGTGGCTTGTTCCACAACAGGACTAATCATATTTTATAAATAGGAAGTGACACTATGGCAATTGATAAAAAACAGGTTGAGGAGATCGTCCGGGCAGTCGGCGGCAAAGAGAATATTGAAGCTGCAACACACTGTGTTACACGACTCCGGTTTGCCTTGTATGATGAGAGTAAAGTAGATACCGAAAGCCTGGATCAGAATGATCTGGTCAAAGGACAATTCTCTTCCCAAGGACAATTCCAGGTCGTTATTGGGCCTGGTCTGGTAGATAAAGTCTATGATGAGATGATTCAGATTACCGGGGGAGATCGTTCTTCCAAGGATGATGTGAAGGCGGTCGCTGGTAAAAAGCAAAATCCAATCCAGCGAGCGATTAAAACACTCTCGGATATTTTCATTCCAATCTTGCCAGCGATCATCACGGCAGGTCTATTGCTCGGGATTAACAATATTCTGACAGGTCCAGGCATTTTCTTTGATGGAAAATCACTGGTGGATGTCTATCCAGCCTGGAAGGATCTTGCGTCCATTATTAATACGATTGCAAGTACAGCCTTTACGTTCCTGCCGGCTCTAATTGGTTGGGCAGCTGTAAAAAGGTTTGGCGGCAGTCCGCTGCTCGGGATCGTGCTGGGTCTCATTCTGGTACATCCCGATCTGCTGAGTGCATATGGTTATGCAGATGCCGTGAATAATGGCACAGTACCAACATGGAATCTGTTTGGTTGGGAGATTGAGAAGATCGGTTATCAAGGGCAGGTTCTGCCGGTGCTGGTATCGGCCTATCTGCTTGCGAAGATGGAAATTTTCCTAAATAAAAGAGTACATGATTCGATTAAACTGCTGGTCGTTGCACCAGTCACATTGCTGATTACCGGATTTCTGGCATTTACGATTATTGGACCGGTTACATTTGCCATTGCGAATGCAATTACATCCGGCTTGATCTATGTATACGATTCATACGCGGCGCTGGGTGGTCTGATCTACGGTGGTCTATATGCTCTGCTCGTAATCACCGGTATGCATCACACATTCCTAGCGGTGGATGTTCAGCTCATTGGTAGTCAGGGCGGTACGTTCCTGTGGCCGATGCTGGCATTGTCTAATATCGCACAAGGTTCAGCGGCACTTGCGATGATGCTTGTCCTGCGTGAGAAGAAAATGAGAGGACTTGCGGCAACATCCTCGGTGTCAGCCTTCCTCGGGGTTACTGAGCCGGCGATCTTCGGAGTGAATATCCGTTACCGTTATCCGTTTATCTTCGGTATGGTTGGTTCCGCAATTGGTGGTGTGCTGCTGACGATCAATAATGTTCAGGCAACTTCCATCGGTGTAGGTGGTGTACCGGGCTTCCTTTCAATTTTCCCTAACAAGTGGGGCGTCTTCTTCATCGGGATGGCGATCGTCTTGGTGGTACCGTTTGTACTGACGGTCCTTTTTGGCAGAGCCAAACTGAGAAAAGAAGATCGTAATGCAAGCAACGGAACGGATGCTGAGCCTACAGCGGCTACATCGCAATCTTCCTCGGCGGTTACCTCTTCCACGGCCAAAACAGAACCAAACCAGCGCACACGTAGTGCAGCTCAAGTAGGGGAAGAAGCAGTGAATACGCTGGAAATCATGGCACCATTAACAGGCCAGGCCGTGTCACTGGAGCAAGTACCTGATCCGGCTTTTGCCGAGAAACAGATGGGTGAGGGTGTTGCCATTGAGCCTTCCGGCAACCTGGTTGTTGCTCCGTTTGATGCTCAGGTAGCCCATGTAATCAAGAGTAAACATGCGGTGATTCTTGAACACGCAAGTGGACTACAAGTTCTGATCCATGTCGGGATTAATACGGTATCCCTCAAGGGTGAAGGTTTCAATATGCATGTCGAAACTGGCGAGCATGTTAAGGCTGGGCAAAAGCTGTTGGAGTTTGATCGTAAGGTCATTGAAGATGCGGGATACCCGCTGATTACACCGATTATCATTCCAGATGGTCAGGATATGGTTGAACGGGTGGAAGTCACGACAGGTGATGTTACATCCAATCAGAATGGTGTGTTGAAGGTCCATCTGAAAGGTTAATTAAATATAACAACATGAAGGGGCTGCGTGATGTGCAGCTCCTTTTTGCTGTATGATCGTTATTTGCATGGTTATCATGGTAAACTGTATATAAAATGGAAGAATCACATTTTAGAAATACAGGTTCCTATATAAATTGAACTAAATATTTACACAAAACGGAGAGGACAGAAAGGACCTGAAGAAGCGGAGCTAAAAGCTTTCTGAAAGAAAGCTGCATCGGAAGCATACGCTTTATCCCCGGATTTACCCTTTATAAAAGGATTAAAAAAATCTGGGGATAACAGTGATCGGAAGGTTGTTCTGTCATCGGAGTGTGCAGTGTAAATATTCTTTAGTTCATTTTATATCGTATGTTTTCTAATAAAACAAGCTTCAGGCATGTTCGAGTGGTGGCGTTCATATGGTGGAGTAAGAGATCCTAGCGATCGATGAGGAGGCGAGCCATGACACGTATTGCGGTGATGGTCATTCATGGGCTGGGTATGCGGAAGGATGGGTACGCGGACAAGCTGATTACTTATTTGCATAAGGAATTGGACAAGGTGATGGTCTTGCCTGGAGCCTCCAAACAGATGCTGGATATTGAGCCCGTATATTGGGCGGATGTATTTGAGGAGCGGGAAGAGATGTTGTTTCAACAGCTCGTCAGCTCTCCGGGATTGAATTACCAGACGCTGCGACGATTTGTCATCCATTACCTCGCTGACGCGGTTGCATATCAACCTGTGGAAAATCAAGGCCATAACTATGATGCCGTACATCGAACGTTGAATCAGGCGATGCATACCCTTGCACAGCGTAACGGACCCGAAGCTCCGCTCTGTGTAGTTGCCCATAGTTTGGGTGCCGTAATCGCGAGTAACTTCTTCTATGATCTGCAATATCCGTCAAGTCGTATTCCTGAGGTTGTGGATGTGAGCTCGGCGTTGGAGCGGGGGGACACGCTGACTAATTTTTACTCGTTTGGTACAACTCTGCCTTTATGGAGTTTGCGTTACCATGACTTTAGTTGCCCAATTCAGGTGCCCTCTGCCCAGGTGAATCATTATTATGCTGGACTGGAAGGGGAGTGGGTGAACTTCTACGATCGGGATGATATTCTGGGTTATCCGTTACGCCCCATTGATCCGGCTTATGAGAAAGCGGTCAAAGAAGACATTGAAGTGAACTCTGGCGGCGTAGCTATGAGTTGGAATCCGCTAAGTCATGGAGGGTATTTTTCCAATCGTAGCATGAATCGGAGAATCGCGCAGGGGCTTGCTCGAACCTGGACCTGGATAAATCGTTCAATATAAAAGATTGTTTCATCCCATCTTCTTGGTACTGAAAACCGATCTTATTGAACATGTATTGTAAGTACTATAAGTATTGAAATGAGGAGGGAATACGTATGGAATGCAGGACAGGCTGTGCCGCATGTTGTATCGCGATTTCCATATCATCACCGATACCGGGCATGGCTCATGGCAAGCCGGCAGGTGTACGTTGTGTGCAGCTTACGGATGATAATCGCTGCGGAATTTTTGGCCAAAAAGAGCGACCTGCCGTATGCAGTGGATTGCAGGCTGAGGAAGAGATGTGCGGTAGCACCGATCAGGAAGCATTTGATATTCTAACCTGGTTGGAGCAAGAAACTGCACCGACCATCATTGCACCGAAAGTCGTTTGATTGACTTGTTTTAATTAAATAGGATAATTATACTTAATATGGAAAAAGGTAGATCTGGAGAGGGGATGCGAATACCATGGGGCTTGTTAAACGTTTTGTATTGGTTGTTGTGAATATGATCGGAGAGTTATGGATGGGGTTTTACCGACGTAACTCGGATTATTATGACCATCAGACTTCGGGGTCCAAGAGCAAGATGGGGTATTATGCATTTATTATTGGGGCAACGGTAGTTACGGTGAGCATTGTGGGCTGGATGTACAACCAAATTTATTCATAAATACTCATTTTGTTTATAATCGAACAAGGCCAAAGGCTCAAGTGAAATCTGCACAGGTAAAGAGAGTATCCACAGGATGTGATATCAAGAGGGTACTCTCTTTGGCATGGGAACAATCAGGCTGTTATTGTCCAGCTCATGCTTCTCTTGGGAGAGAGGCAGCCGAAGGCTTGGGTTCTCTGAACATTACGTAGTACATCAATGATGAAATGACATATAAACTGCCCGTGATGCTGAATGTGATCGCGTAACCCCAGTACGTTCCGTATGTGGTGACCAGATGGGATTGAACAGGGCCCATGGTAGCCCATCCAATCATGAAAGCAGTCTGCATCAGTGAATTGGCAATCCCGCGGCGCTTGTCCGAGATGCGATCCACCAGGATGGCTGAATGAATGGGATTGGCTGCATTCATCAACGCTTGTCTGAATAAGAAACTCAGTGAAGCGATGAACAGCAGGTTGGTGAAACCTGTTAATAGAAGGAAGGGCAGCGACATAACCTGGAAAATGACTACGGCTCGTACACTCCCGACCCTTGCGGCCAGGGTAGGACCAATCAGCATGGATACTATCGTCATAATCTGACCAAGTGCAATCAGCAGACTCATGCCACTCAGAGATACCGAGAAGCGATTGGTGAAATACAGATTCAGGTATGGGACAACCAGTCCTGAACCTAATCCGATTAATAACTGGGTGACTACAAACTGACCAATCAGTCGGGAATCTTTTTTCTTGGTGATCGAATCATTTGTGCTTGAGGTATTCGTCAAACTATTTTTTAGATCCGCATTGGGCTGAAGAACGGGTTGCCCCGGAATTGTTGTCTGCGGAGCGGCCTTGCCTTCGGTTACAAATAACAGTGGAATAAATGCAGCAAGGGTTGCTGCGCCCCCAACAAATAAAACGGTCTGCAATCCGGTCACTTTGGCAAGTCCTGCCGTATGTAACAAATCTGCGAATACACCGCCACCCAGGCTACCAAGCACCTGGGAAGCGAGCACAAGCGATGAATAATAACTGAACATTTTCAGCCGCTGGCTTTTCTTGACGTTTTCAGCCAGATAAGGAATGGCCAGTACTTGGAATACACCAGCGAAAAGGCCAGAAAATACCGCGAACCAGATCAGTCCTGTAGCGGAATAATCGAAGGAGCGTCCGATCAGGAAGATTCCGCTGAATAACGCCCCGGTAATGAGTAGACGCTTCCGACTGAACAGATCACCGCATAGACCGATAGGAACAAACATAATGGCTGTTGCGAGTGATTGAATACTTACAATCTGGCCGTTCATTGTATCATTATAGCCCAGCCCCTGAATGTACAGATTGTACAAGACAGAGAACATGCCATTTCCGATCTGATACAGAATGCTTGCCAGGAAAAAAAGTTGAATATTGCGGGACCAGCCGCGAATTTCAGCGTGAATCTGTTGTAAAACTCTCAAGTGGTTCCCTCCAGTCTGCCTGTGCAGTGATTCCAGTTTAACAGGAAAGGAGAATTTGCGGAAGAATTGACCACTGTTTATTTTGGTTTAGGGGCATCTATCACACGCGCAATGACGAATCCATCGTAACCTTTGCTTCCCACCGTTTGCAGTGCTGTAGCTTCAAGCCGGGGGTGATCAGCGATTAACTGCAGGAATGATCGAACGCCTTGAACTCTGGGGTCCGTGCTGTCTGTACGGATCACTTCACCATCTCTGACGATATTGTCACCGATAATAAGACTTCCCGGGCGAGTCAGTCTCAGGGCCCATCTCAGATAATCGGGATTACTCGGTTTGTCAGCATCGATAAAGATCATATCAAACGGTTCTCTATATTCTTCCTGAACATCGGGAAGGGTGGTCAGGGCAGGACCAACTCTCAGGTCAACCTTGTGCATAAGTCCTGCACGTGTGAGATTGGTTCGCGCCAAGTCCGCATGGCGTGGTTCCGATTCAAGTGAGACAATGCGTCCGTGTTCAGGCAACGCTCTTGCCATCCAGATGGTACTGTATCCACCCAATGTGCCGATTTCAAGTACACGAGATGCGCCTTGGATTTGCAGCAGAAGCTGCAGTAACTTTCCTTGATTTGGCGTTACGTCATGAGCGGGCAGTCCAGCTTCGGCATTGGTGTGCAATGTTTGCTCAAGCAAGGTATCCGAGGGAATAAGCAGATCATTCATGTAGTTGTCGACTTGAGTCCAGGTATGCTGCAGGTCGGTCGTATTAATATTTTTCATCTTCATATGTTCCTTTCTTTGTTTCGTGTATTGGATTTCATAATTCAACTATAGCCGGAATAGATATATAAATAAAATATATATTATGTATGTTAATATAAATTTAGGTTATGTACTTAACGTGAAAGAGGTGTAACATATGAATCTGCATGGATTACGATTATTTCATGCCATCGTTAGATATGGCGGGGTCACTCGTGCCGCAGAGGAACTGAACATTAGTCAGCCTGCTGTATCTTCCCAGGTGAAAAAGTTTGAACGTGAATTGGGAATTCAGCTTTTTGTTTCGGAGGGGAGAAGGCTGGTGCTTACGGATGCAGGGATACAGTTAACAGGTTATGCGGAACGGCTGTTCATGCTGGAGCAGGATGTCGAGAATTTTGTGCAGGATTTTCGGGAGGGCAAAAAAGGACTGATCCGTCTTACTGCAACCTATTTGCCTTCAAATTTTCTGTTGCCAGGCTGGATTGCGCGGTTCAAGCAAATGCACGAGGATGTAGAGATTGTTGTGAGCACAACCAACACCCGGATGGCATTTGACCAGTTACTTCGATATGAGGCAGAGATTGCAGTGTATGGTGGGAGTGGTATTACACATGTGGGTGTCCAATGGGACGAATTGTTTGACGATGAGATGTGGTTTGTTGTGCATCCAGACCATCCGTATGCGGGAAAAGAAATTGAGCTGCATGAGATGATGGCAGAACCGTTCATCATGCGCGAAGAAGGAAGTGCTACTCGTGAGCGACTCGTGTCCCTATGTACAACCAATAACCTGGCCGCTCCCCGCATTGCGCTTCAGTTCAACGGGCTGAATGAAACGATCAGTGCGGTGAAGGCAGGTTATGGAGCCAACTTCATATCTTCTTTGGTTGTGAAGGAAGATGTGCGGCAAGGTAAGCTCGCACGTGTGTTCGTTCGAGAAGTACAGCTGAGAAATACGGTTGCCGTATGTACACGAGCAGGGGAAGTGTTGTCACCTGCTGCACAGCATCTGGTCAAGTTTATTCGGCAAGAAGCTGCATTGATGAAATAAATAGTGCGATTGCACTTAAAGAATTAAGAGGGTTGCTAATTCGGTATTTAACCTTCACTTTGTCGTGAAGTTCCCCATGCGTGTAATCGGGCGTACAGGGTTACACCGCCAATGATCAGGACCGGAATCCAGACTGCGATCATGGGCACACGGTGGAATAGCAGTGCGGCTGCAATGACACCGACCAAATAGATGACAACAGCACCTGCGCGAAGGTAGGCGTCTGTAGACAGGGCTATGACTAACGATCGAATATTAGCATGTCGCAGTCTTTTAAGAATGCTTACGGTGTCCTCAACCACAGCGGCCAAATTATTGGTTAGCACGGTTGTTGAGATGCCAGCAATGCCGATTCGACGGGCCGCAGTTGTTTGCATTCCCATGGCAACGGCCAGGATGACAATTAACAGGTAGGACAGTTGTTCTGAAAATGGGCTAATCATGGCGATTGCAAACAGAAGGAGCAGTATGCTTTCAACTGTAAATACGGCGGTAACCTTAGTAGACCAGCCATTTTTGGTCTGCACAGGTCCAACCATATGTGCTGCAATGGCATTGCCCGCAATAAAACCAATGAGAGCAAGCAGTGATCGGAGCACAACAAATTCCTGAGCTCGGGCAATGGCAATACCCAATAAAACGATATTTCCTGTCATGTTGGCTGTCAGCACATGCCCCAGTCCCAGATATCCGATCAGATCCACCATTCCGGCAGACATACAGAGAAGCAGCATGGCGTATTTTTGGATGGTACTTTGATTCATTCTATCCGTCCTTTCAAAAGAAACGTAGCCCATCCAGTATACAGCCATAACCCATGCTTCTTCAAAATGAAATTCATAGCGCTGGCTAACGTGCAGCGAGCCAATCAAACATATTGTTTACCGCAGATTCATGTATTTTCTCGTGAAAATGATGATCCTGCCCGCCATAAGCGTGGAATGTGACGTTTGCACCTCGGCGCTTAAGCCAGTGATACATTCGGGTTCCATGGCTATAATTCACCTGTGTATCTGATGTACCATGCATGATCAGCACCGGACAAGACAGTTTGTCCGCTTTGGATAAGGGAGAACGGGCAAGGTAAGCTTCCGGAGCTGCGCGGGGGGAGCCACCTAATACCCGCTTCAATGTGCGCCTCAGGTCGGTTCGCTCATGGTAAGTGCGTTCCACATCGGAAACACCGCTCCAAAGAACTAATTTATGTACTTTATCCGGTCCCTCATTGTAGGCAGTTGCGGTATGTACTGCATTAATGGCCCCACGCGAGAACCCCATTAACGATATCCGTTTCGGGTCGACAAAAGGTAAACGCTGTATCAACCGATAAGCAGCATGCACATCTTCGGCATCTTTTCCGCCATACTCGTCACGACCCTCACCGCCTTCGTTGCCACGATAGGATGGGGCGAACACGATATAACCTTGTTGTACAAACTGCTCAAGCCAAACGGTATTTACCCCGCCATAGCTGCCGAGTCCGCCGCGACAATAGATCAGCGCTGGCCACTGTTCCTGTGGGTGTGCGATATTAGGTATGTTTGCAGCAGGGTAGTCGCTGGCGAGCGGTTGCAGATGTAGAGACTTAAGTATGGAAGTGAAGTCCGGAAAGGCAGATGAGACAGAGCGGGGATAAGAAGATTCATATGTTGTAATATCAGGTAATGAACAACCTCGTGGCAGGAATAAATAAGCTTTAACCCGAAGTGTGTCGGATGAATACGTCACTTGATAGAGCAGGGTGATTCACCTCTTTTATTAGTCATGAACGGCAAAAGAACGGCCTTTTGACAGGGATGCTTCTATATGATGCTCGTTTAATAATTTCCCATACCTTCCAAGCTAAATCGCCAGCCCGAAGGTGAGAAATTCGTTTATTGGCTTCAGATGATTTATAATGGTTCAGGAGATATGTGGATTGACCGCTTGTCCTCATATTCATAAAACTAACTTTAGTGTGCAGAAAGAAAGGAAGAAAGCCATGATGAATGCTCCACATCCAATCGATCAATTCAAGAAATTTAAATATGAAATTACGAGATTTATGATGATCTATAAATTTGCACTGGATCAAATGGAAACCAAGATTGAAGTCCTGAAGGAAGAATTCCAGTCTCTGCATGATTACAGTCCAATAGAGCATACAAAGTCCAGATTGAAATCTCCTGAGAGCATTATGAATAAGATGTTCCGCAAAAATCATGAGTTAACGTTTGAGAGCATCAAGCAAAATATCAAGGATATCGCCGGGGTACGGATTACATGTTCCTTTATCTCGGATATCTATCGCATTAAGGATATGCTGTGCAACCAGAGTGATCTGCGTGTACTTGAGGTCAAAGACTACATCGAGAATCCAAAGCCAAATGGCTACCAGAGCCTTCACCTTCTCGTGGAAGTGCCTGTGTACATGTCCAATGGTGAGGAACGAGCATGTGTGGAGATCCAGATCCGTACAATCGCAATGGATTTCTGGGCGAGTCTGGAGCATAAGATTTTTTATAAATACAATAAGGATGTTCCCGAGCATTTGACGAGAGAGTTAAAGAGTGCGGCGGATTCGGCAAATGCGCTGGATCAACAGATGGAGCGACTTCACCGGGAAATTCAGGAGATCAAGGATGCTGATAACGAGCGGGATGAAGAAGAACTGCGCCGTATCATTATTAACAACCAACAGTTCACACTCCCATCCAACTTACTCAAGCTGCTGGGTAGCGGGGAATAGTTCTCGATGAAAAGTACAACAGCTTCATTGAACACGAACGCTACATCGCGTGTGCGAATGGCATTAATTCTGGGGACGCTGTCGGCCTTCGGGCCATTGTCCCTGGATATGTATTTACCCGCATTACCTACACTGGCTGATGAGTTCGGTTCATCGACCTCGTATGCTCAACTCAGTCTGACGGCGTGTATGATTGGACTTGCGGTGGGGCAGCTGCTTGCCGGACCTCTAAGTGATGTACGTGGTCGGCGAACACCGCTCATTGCAGGACTTATGCTCTATACTATAGCTTCCATACTCTGCCTGGTCAGCCCTACGATGGGCTCTTTTGTTGTGCTGCGGTTCATTCAGGGTGTAGCCGGAGCGGCGGGGATTGTCATCTCGCGCGCAATCGTCAGAGATGTATATTCAGGCCCTGAACTGACACGGTTCTTTTCCCTGTTAATGCTGATTAACGGCGTAGCCCCGATTGCTGCACCGATTATTGGCGGACAATTGTTGACATATACGTCGTGGCGGGGCGTATTTATTTTGCTTAGCCTCATAGGCATATTGACGCTGTTTGCTGTTATTTTCGGTCTGGGGGAAACGTTACCTTCCAGCCGCAGATCAAGTGGGGGATTGAAACAAACGTTGATTACGTTTCGCCAAATCGCAGGGGATCGTCAGTTTATGGGTTATGCGTTGACCCAGGGTTTCGTAGCGGCTGGCATGTTTGCCTACATATCCGGTTCACCGTTTGTGCTTCAGAAGATATACGGGGTATCCCCGCAATTGTTCAGTGTCTGCTTTGCCATAAACGGGCTTGGAATTATTCTGGCCAGTCAGGTTGCCGGCAGACTTGCAGGTAAGGTATCTGAAACCCGTCTGTTAATCGCAGGACTGCTAACCGCGGCGCTCGGAGGAACATCACTGCTCATCGCCATTCTGGCTGGAGGTAATCTAATCTCTGTACTGATTCCGTTATTTTTGGTGGTATCCAGTGTTGGGCTGGTCAATACTGCGTCCTTCGCCCTGGCAATGGCCAATCAGGCGAAGTCGGCAGGCAGTGCGTCTGCGCTTATTGGTGTGATGACGTTCCTGTTTGGTGGTATTGTCGCTCCCCTCGTCGGTCTTGGAGGAGAAGGTACAGCTGTGCCAATGGGAATTGTTATCGCGTGTGCGGATCTCGGTGCCTTGCTGATTTATTTCCTAATGGTCAGTCGGGACAGGAAGCGTCAGATGGATCAGGTGTTGAGTTAACGATACGGATTCTTTAATTAAAAGAACGAAAAAGAGCCTCACTTGGAAGGAATCATGCTTCCAAGCGAGGCTCTTACTGTAGGCAAGGGCAAGTTTAGCAGAGCGCAAACAAAATCTGTGTATTGGACAGTATGCCTGGCGTGAGGAATGGATAGAAGTACCCCACTACAAAACCGAACAGATTGATGGCAGGCCACATCAGGTACACATCATTGTATGTGAAGACAAGAGACCACCGGTTATAGCAAAAGTTGGGCAGTGCACGTTCTTCGTTTTCTCGCGGTGCCGCTGCACCTGTCTGTGCAAATTGCACAGCTTGAGTGAGACTTTGCGGCTGTTGCTGGAGGAAGAGTGGAAGCAGACCCGGGCTGCTTTTGATCAGGTTATACAGAAAAAGCATCTCTGCGGGAGGCTGACCTACCGGCCGCGGATAGGCGCTAAGCAGCGTCGGCAGATTGCCTTGTGCCAGTTGCGCAGGTACCCCCGGTGCTGTACCCGGAATGCCTCCAGGAATATATGGACCTGGTCCTCCGCCTGGAATGAATGGAGGATAGGAGCCTTGACCTCCAGGGGTACCCGGATACGTCTGACCACCTGGTATGCCGCCACCGCCACCTCCTGGGAACAGTGGAGGCAATTGAAAGGAGCGGTCTTCTCCATAACTTAGATAAGGACTATATTCGTAATACATGTATAGAACATCCTTCCTGTCGTCGTATTCTGCATTCAGCATATGGCGGCATCTGCCTATACGTGAATGCCGTCAAGACGATTTTGTATGATCTATATAGTTGAACTAATCATTTGCACAAAACGGAGAGGATAGAAAAAACCTGAAAAAGCGAAGCGTTCGCCTTTATCCCCGGATTTTCCCTTAGAGAAAAAGGAATCGAAAAAATCTGGGGATAACTGCGATTGGAAGGTTGTTCTATCATCGTAGTGTCAGTGTAAATAATCTGTAGTTCAACTTTATAGCGCAGATAATAATCGAATTGACAATTGAACTGATAACAATTATCATTGTCAATGGAATTGGTCAAATGTACATGCGGATATTATATGCATCAATAATAGTATCATTATTTTTGAACGTAGATATCTGTCACAATAACGCCGACTAACGTTTCCATATTGAAAGGGGATAATAAATTGTTTAAGAGAAATAGAAAGATGATCACACTTTTGATTACGGTGATGGTTATGTCCATCTGGTTAGCAGCATGTGGAGCGAAGCCGACAGAGAACAGTGCAGCTGGAGAGAACGATACAACGACCGAGACAGAAACTCAAACAGAATCCGGTACAGAGCGCACATTAACAGATGTTATGGGACATAAAGTAACCATCCCCGCTAACCCGGAGCGTATCATCGCATCTTATCTGGAAGACAATCTGGTAACACTAGGTGTTAAGCCAGTTGCCCAGTGGTCGGTAGCCAACGGAATCCAGGAATATCTGCAAAAAGATCTGAAGGGTATCCCAACGATTGCTTTTGATCTGCCTTTTGAAGCGGTAACAAGCTTTAACCCGGATCTGATTATTATTGGTTCTCAAAGTATGGTTGAAGGAGAAAAATACGAACAGTACAGTAAGATTGCACCTACCTATGTACTTGGTGATGAGATCAATAGTGACTGGCGCAAAACACTTTTAAAAATCGGGGAAGTATTGAATAAGAGTGCTGAAGCGCAAAAAGCGCTGGATGATTACGAAGTTAAGGCTACAGAAATCAAGGAAAAGATCAACAACGTTACAGGTGGAACAAAATCAGCAGCGGCCATTTGGTTGGTTAGCGGCAAGTTCTTTATTGTAAGTGACAATGTATCAAGTGGAGAAGTAATGTACAAAGAACTTGGACTTCAAGAGCCTGAAGTTGTGAAAGAAATCTCTGCCAATGCAACAGGTAACTGGTCTTCCATCTCTATGGAGAAGCTGGCGGAAATGGATGTCGACTACTTGTTCTTTGTGAATAGTGATGAGGGTACTGGGGCGGAAGCACTGAAAGATCCAGTGTGGCAAAGTATCCCGGCTGTGAAAAATGGCAATTTGTTTGAATTCACCCGGTCCAGCAGCTGGTTGTACAGTGGAGTTCAAGCCAACCTTCAAATTATGGAAGACATTCAGAACAGCATTGTTAAATAAGAAATAGTCGATATGAAAAAGCATGTTCATACTCCCTGGTGCAATGAGCACCAGGGAGTTTTTTTGTTAATTCGGCATTTTACGTTATATAATAAACATGAGTGTACTAACGTGTTTTGAAGTGAAATGGACACTTATTACACGAGCAGGGAAGGGGATGTTACATATGTATACATTGGATCCACGTGAAATAACGGGAAGAGACAACTATAAACTGATGAGTGGTTCGGTGGTACCACGTCCTATTGCTTTTGTGACGACACGTTCAGATGAGAATGATGTGATCAATGCAGCGCCTTTCAGTTTCTTCAATGTGGTTAGCTCGGACCCACCGCTGTTATCCATATCCGTTGCACGTAAAGACGGCATGATGAAAGATACTGCACGTAATGTACTTGCTCATAAAGAGTTGGTCGTGCATATATGTGATGAAGCAATCATAGCGGAAGTAAATGAGACAGCAGCTATCCTTGAACCTCATGAAAGTGAGCTTGAGCGGACGAAACTGACTACAGTACCAAGTACAAAGGTCACCGTGCCAGGAATAAAAGAAGCACTTATTCGAATGGAGTGTGAGCTGTATCAGCACATTCCCATTACCAACGATGATGGCAAACCGATGAGTGATTTGCTGTTGGTACGCATAGTGCAGTATCATTTCAGCAAAGAAGTCTATAATCCGGACAAGGGGTATATCCTGATGGATCATTTGAAACCAGTCAGCCGACTTGCGGGTAATGATTATGCCAAGCTCGGAGAGAGATTTACCATAATACGCCCTGAATAGGTATGAAGGATCTTATATGTAATTTGTGAAAGGCTTTAATTCTGCAGATAAAGGCGGACAACCATGCGAAACTCGCATAGGTTGTCCGCCTTTCGTTGTGATATGAACATAAATGGGACAGGGAGTGAATAGACTTGTACTATAACCTGCACATTTTTATATGAACCTATTTGATATATAGGTCGTTTAACAAGCCCACTTTTGATGATAAAAACAAGATTGTATAGGGGGTTAAGCTGATGAACCAGCTTGAGGAAACTACAGGGGCAAGTATTATGGGAATAGGAACGGCGTGGCCAGCCCACCGTATTGAGCAAAAGGATGTGTCTGCCCGTCTCGCTCAGGCGCTGGAACATGAGCCGGATGCCAGACGATGGGCGAAACGAATCTTTAATCAGTGCGGTGTGGAGACTCGTTATACGTGTGAACCGAATCTGCTTGAGCCTGTTGATTCTTGCCGATATTTACCTTTCACGAGTAGGGAGGAAGTTCCGACTACATCCGAGCGTATGGGCAAATACAAAGCTGCTGCTGTTCCCCTTGGTCTGGAGGCGGCCGGACAAGCGCTTCAGGATGCGGACGTATCCTCCTCGGAAATTACACATCTCATTACAGTGAGTTGCACGGGGCAATTCCTGCCCGGACTTGATGTTCGGCTGATCCAGCAGCTTGAACTGTCACCGCAGATTAACCGGATTCCACTGGTGTTTCAAGGATGTGCAGCGGGTCTGAAGGCGATACAACTGGCGAATTCCATTGTAACGACCGATCAGAAGGCCATGGTTCTCATCGTGTGTGTGGAGCTGTGCACTCTTCATTTTCAGCCATCTTCCAAACGGGACGACCTGTATGCTGCATCGTTCTTCGGTGATGGTGCATCTGCCTGTGTTATTGGTGCGTCCGGAACAGACCGTAATGAATGTTTTCGACTAGGCCGTGGGTACTCAACGCTGCTCCCGGATTGTGCAGAAGAAATGATCTGGGAAGTGGGCAATACAGGCTTTGACCTCTATCTGTCACCACAGATTCCAAAGCTGCTTGGTCTGCATCTTGGGCCAGAGGTTGAGCGACTTCTCGATGGGGGGAGTTTACCTGAAATATGGGCGATCCATCCGGGAGGCAGAGGCATCGTGGATGCCGTTCAGAAGCTGTATCAGTTGAGAGATGAGCAGGTCTCATACAGTCGTAACATCCTGCGGGATTATGGCAACCTGTCGTCTGTGACAATTCTCTTTGTACTTCAAGCCATCCGCGAGGATTACAGACAAAAAGAAGATTATTCGAGTGGAATAGCGCTTGCCTTTGGACCCGGACTGACCGCAGAATTACTCCCTTTTACATACATTCCTGTCCCCATGGCGAACAGAACGCCTGTGAAGCATGGCATCCATTAGTTCGTGAATCCGAGTGAAGGAGACATGCACCACAAGTGGTTGGATGTGCGTACGATCTTACCGATGAACGTAATTGAATGAATAATCTGATCGCAGAGGAGCTTAGGTATGGCTTATCGCAGACTTGCTGCCTTCATCAGCCGATATCCACGGTTCATTATTCTCTGCTGGGTATTTATCATCGGGATGTCAGCGGTCTGGGCGTGGAGGTTGCCTGACATTGTCCAGGATCACGGATTGAAACGGGTTCACGGGGATGCGCAAGCCGTAGAGCTTGTTCTGGAGGACGAATTCGCTTCTCCTGCGAATCCGGTTATTCTGGTTTTTGAGAAAAAGGATGATACCTCGCCGTTAGCGTTCCGACAGTGGATCAGGGAGCGTCTGACACAGGTTCAAGTGTTGCCTGCGGTAAGCTCTGTCACGTTCCCGCTGGATGCTGGCGAAAGGGTGACGCTGCAAAATCAAAGGGCATATGCCCTTGTGAAGATGGATGTACCCCCACATCAGATGGGTCCTCCAATTGAGCAGTTGCGCGCCTTGCTGGCAACAGATGGTCCGGGTACGGTCCAATTGACCGGCAAGGCCGTCGTACAACAGGATGTAAATCATCTGAGCTTTCGTGACCTGGAACGGGCAGAGATGGTGGGGCTGCCGATTGCCCTAATCGTTCTGTGCTTCGCTTTCAGGGGGTTATATGCCGCATTGATTGCTGTCATGATGGGCATCAGTGCTGTGATTACCGCTATGGGAGTCACAACGCTCCTTGGTTATCATCTGGAATTGTCCAACTTTATCATTAACGTTATTCCCATGGTGGGCATGGCACTCAGTATAGATTTTGCCCTGATCATCCTGAGCAGGTACAGGGAAGAAGTTCAGCGGGCCTATAAAGATGAAGGTGCAGCTAATGTTCCGGGAAGAAGTCTGGTTATGCAGAGTGAGATTCTTCAAAGAACATTACGTACAGCAGGCAGAGCAGTGTTGTTCTCAGCAGCTTGCGTACTCCTAGGGCTGCTGGGTCTGCTCTGGATCAGGCTGCCGATGTTTCTGAGTGTCTCCTTTGGGGCTGTCATTGTTCTGCTCCTATCGCTACTGTTAAATGTTACACTGCTGCCAGCAATACTGTCACTTTCTGCGGATCGAGTCTACAGGCGAAATTCAGTCCATTCGTTACCTAGAGGTTCAGTGTGGCACAGATGGTCAGCAATGGTCATGAAACGACCAGTCAGCATGGCAATTGGAGGTACGATCGTGCTGCTCCTGTGTGTCTATCCAGTGACCCGGCTAGAACTGTCTGTCCCGGATGCCTCTTCACTGCCAGCCAGAATGGAGTCCCGCCAGGCAGCAGAGCTGTTGCAGCATGATTATGGTCCAAAGAATACCTCCACCATCGAGATCGTGATTGGCGGACAGCAGGAACGGTTAACTGCCTCACACTGGCAGACGGCCCACAACAAAGCACGTCAATTACTTCAGGACTCGGACGTATTGAGCATTGTTTCACCATGGGGCCTATTACAGCCGAATCAAAATGACTCGCAGAGCCTTTTTCAAGTTCCACCATTGGCGCTCACTCCTTCCAAAGAAGGCAAGGAGTCAACAAGGACGGCGTGGCTGCGTTCAACGGTCTCTGATTATTCCATACGATTGGTAGCCACTGTGCATGGGGAGCCTGGATCGGAGCAGGTCGCAGATTGGCTGGAACGGATGAGGAATAGCGATCATGCACTAGGTTCCAACAATGTAAAACTGCGTTATGGTGGGGAAGCTGCCAAGCAGAATGAAATCATGCAGGAAGTTACACATCAACTGCCTAAAGTGCTGGTATTTGTAGTTGTCACCAATTATCTTGTGTTACTGGCGGCATTCCGATCTCTACTCATTCCAATCAAAGCGATTGTGATGAATCTGCTCAGCTTAGCCGCTTCATTTGGCATATTGGTATGGGTGTTTAATGAAGGACATCTGGGCATGGAGCAATCAGACATTGCCATTATGATTCCTGTGTTCATTGCAGGATTGGTGTTTGGCATATCCATGGATTATGGGGTGTTTATGCTGAGTCGTATTCAGGAGGTGTATAGACGAACCGGAGACAGTGATGGAGCTGTCCAACAGGGACTGGCTTCTACCGGTCGTTTGGTTACATCCGCAGCGGCAATTCTGCTTGCGGTGACCGTGCCGTTTGCTTTTGCTGAAGTTGCAGGTGTGAGGCAATTAGGGATCGGAATCACGGCAGCGGTATTGATTGACGTTACATTGATTCGCCTAATATTGGTACCTGCGTTGATGAGATTAATGGGCAGGTGGAACTGGTGGCTGCCAGGTCAGATCAAATGAAGGGTATTTCCGTAACCTGTCTTCAGGTTGGAGATATCCTTTTTGGCTAGAAATCGTATGATTCTATTCAAAACAGGCAAACATGTTCAATTCATGTGAGACATCAATGTTCTATAATGGATGGGATTCATTCCAAATGACAGTCTTCTATCTACGTTATCTTTACGAAAAACAGGAGGGACACAGGCCCATGTCGGATATTGAAGCCTATTTACAACAACAAACGAATCTTCGTGGACGTTCCGCATATCAGGCAGATCAACCCCTGGAGTTATGGCGCAGTCAGTTATGTACCCGCGTGAAAGAACGGCTGGGCGGTTTTCCAACCAGGGACGCAGCATTGAATCCTGTCTTACTGGAGTGCATTCCATGTGACGGGTATATCCGGGAGCGGGTTGAGATCACGACCTATGCCGGACTCCGTATGCCTGTGTATGTATTGATTCCAGGGGATGGAAGCACTACCGAGGTGAGAAGACCTGCTATCGTTGCTTGTCATGGGCATGGCTATGGTAGCCGGGAGATCTCTGGCATGGAACCGGATGGTTCACCACGGACTGGAGAGCCCGGATTACACAAGGATTTTGCAGTAGCGCTTGTGAAGCGTGGATATGTGGTTGCGGCTCCAGAGTTGCTCGGGTTCGGTGATCGAAGACTGTCAGAGGACCGCGATGCGCCACCAGGGGTAAGCTCCTGTACGAAGATTGCGGCGCATCTGCTCATGGTGGGGAAGACTCTCGCCGGGCACAGGGTATATGAAACAACTAGAGTACTGGATTATCTATTGACCCGACCAGAAGTGGATACGGAGCGAATTGGAAGCATGGGTATCTCGGGTGGTGGTCTGGTTACGGCATTTTCAGCCGCATTGGATGAACGCTTCCGTGCAGCTGTAGTAAGTGGCTATGCAAGTACATTCCAGGGCAGCATACTGGATCGCAACCATTGTCTGGACAATTATGTGCCAGGTATCCTGCGTGAAGCGGAGTTGCCCGATCTCATCGGCTTGATTGTACCTAGACCACTCTTTATTGAAGCTGGAAGTGATGATCAGGTATTTCCGCTCGATGCAGCAAGAGAAGCCTATAAGCGATTGACATACATCTATGAACAAGCGGGAGCATCAGAAGCACTGGATGCGGATTTCTTTACAGGTGGACATGAGATCAGCGGAGCGAAGGCCTATGACTGGCTTGATCGAGTTCTGTAAAGTTGTGGATCATGCACCAATCTAATATGGATTCGAGAGGAGAATTCAGTGATGAAATGGTCAACATTGGTAAAGTTTCTGCTCTGTTTTATTCTGTTTGCAAGTACGTTGAGCATCGGTCTGGGAAGCAGTGGAGGGCAAGTTGCCAAGGCAGCAACGGACAATTACAGATTTGATTTTGGTTCGGGTCCGGTTGAGAGCGGTTACACAGGCGTGTCCGCAGGAGATGCCTACACGGCTACCAAAGGGTATGGGTTCAATACACCTGCCAATATGCGAAATGTGTCTGCCTCTGGAAGCGGAGTAATGAGTGACGCCGTACAGTTTCTGACGTTTGGCACGAAGAGCAACAACACCTTCAATGTGAACTTGTCCAATGGCCTATATGAGGTCAAAGTGGTTCTGGGCAATACAGCCAGAGCAAGTGTGGCGGCAGAAGGGGTCTACCAGATCATCAACATGACGGGCAACGGGGCGACGGATCAATTTCAAATTCCGATAACTGATGGGCAACTCAATCTGCTCATTACGGAAGGAAAGGCAGGCACTGCATTTACACTCAGCGCACTCGAGATTCGGAAGATATCCAATCAGACCGTAACCAACCGCACGATTTACATCGGCGGTGACTCAACAGTTTGTAATTACTATCCGCTTGGCAGCAGTGTTCAAGGAGGGTGGGGACAGCTGTTACCGTCTTATGTGAACAACGCTACGTTCCAGGTTCGTAATATGGCATCAAGTGGTCAGTTTGCGAGAGGGTTCCGCGATGATGGTCAGATGGAGGCGATTCTCAAGTATATCAAGCCGGGAGATTATTTTATTTTGCAATTCGGTATTAACGATACCAATGCCAAGAACAATACAACGGAGGCGCAGTTTAAAGAGATTATGCGGGATATGGTGCGTCAGGCGAAGAACAAAGGAGCAACGGTCATCCTCTCCACGCCACAAGGCCGGGCAACAGATTTTAATACTGCCAATGTACATCAAGCGGAGAACCGCTGGTACAATCCATCCACTCGTGCACTCGCTCAGGAAGAGGGGGTCACCCTGGTTGAATTGAATAAGTTGAGTTCGGCCTATTTCACATCCATTGGTCCGGCGGCAACACTCGCTCTGTATATGACAGGGGATAGTCTGCATCCGAATCGTCAAGGTGCTGCACAGCTTGCACGCATTGTGGCTGCGGATTTGAAAAGGCAGGGATTGAGTGGATTCTAACGATGAATATAATCTGCCTGCATGATCCGGATATAATATGAACTGTGTATGATAAATTAAAAAATACCCCCGGGAACAGCCTGAGAAAAGGGCGGCTGATCTTTGGGGGTATTCGCTATGCCTGTGACTGAGGATTAGGATTACTCCATCATGTCCTTGGCTTCATGGTTCACCTTTTTACCTTTTAACAAGGGTTCCAGTTCATCCTGAACGCTCTGCTCCCACAGCGGTACATCTGTGCGATAGGCGGCCCGTCCGTTCAGATGTCCGGCGACCGGAGCCGTGATGAATACAAACAGGATACCTAACAATAAACGGGCACTGATATAGTTATCGAAGTACCAGAAGTAGAAAAACGTAGCGCTTAGTACACAGAACACGCCAAGCGTCATACTTTTGGTTGCGGCATGGGCTCGTAGATATACATCGGGCAGACGAATAAGTCCGAACGCACTGAGGGCGCTAAGTAATGCACCAAGCAGTACGAGTAAACCTATGGCTGTTTCAGCGGTTACCTTAACGATCTCCATCATTTTTGAATACCGCCCCCCGTTCAATATAACGTGCAAATGCCACTGTACTTAGAAAAGCCAGAATACCAATCAGCAAGATGATATCCAGATAGGCCTGAGTTTGTAGCATCATTGACAGAACGGCGACGATGGCAATTACATTGATACCGATGGTATCCAATGCGGTGATCCGATCAGCCATGGATGGTCCACGAAGCACCCTGTACAAGCACCCTAGTATGGCTAAGGAGAGAATGAGCAATGAGATGAACAACAGTGAGGATAACATTAACGCGTCACCTCCATAATTGCTTTTTCGAATGTATTTTGAATATCATCTCTCATTTTCTGTTCATCCTTGATATCCAGCGCGTGGATAAACAGTTTGCGTTGGTTACCCGAGATCTCAAGTGGCAGAGAACCCGGTGTTAATGAAATAAGTAGGCAGAGCAGGGTGACCTCCCAATCCGAGGACAATTGAGTTTTATACGTAAAAATACCGGGCCTTATGTCGAGCTTGGGCTTGATAATCTGGCGTATAACCTCAATGCTGGCTCGCACCAGTTCCTTGAACAGTAATGTAATCAGTTTGCAGATGGCCCAGAATCGAACAATATAGAAGCGCTGGGGGAAGAATCTCCGCATCCCCCCGATGAGAAGCAGTCCGAGCAGATAACCTATGAGAAAACCAACACCATTCCAGGCGTTGTTCAAAAACATCCATACAAAGGCAATGATAAGATTAAGTACAATCTGAAAGGCCATGGACATCTACTCCTTCAATACGGCATCAATATAAATATTGGGATGCAGTAGAATATCGCCTGCGCGGGAGGTCAATTGGAACATGCCTTCAGCCCCCACACCCATTACGATGATGAATACAAACAGAATTCCGGCAGGAATCAGCAGGCCGTTCACAGCGTAAGGGCGTCTTGCAACCCCGGCAGGCGGTTCGCCCCAGAATGCTTGTATGAAGATGCGCAGTACCGAATATAACATTAACAAGCTGGAGAGCACCGCAACGCTGGTCAGACCATACAAGCCTGCCTGCAAGCCACCTTCGAAGAGAAGCAACTTCCCCGGAAATCCACTGAATGGCGGCAAACCTGCTAAAGCAAGTGCACTGATGAAGAACATCCAGCCGAGCAGCGGATAGCGATGGATCAGCCCGCCCATGTTGTCCAGTTTGGATGTTCCGGCAACGGCGATCAAGGCACCGCCAAGCAGGAAGAGCAATGTTTTGATCAACATGTCATGCAGCATATAAAAGAGCAGACCTTCCAGCGCTGGACGACTGGCTGAAGCCATACCAAAAGCGACAAAACCTACACCTGCAACCACGTTGTAGATGAGAATTTTGTTCACATCGCGGTACGAGATTGCACCGATAACACCAAGAACCATCGTAGCACCAGCCATCCATCCGATCAGGGCATGGAAGAAATCAGGATCATGATAGAAGATCAGTGTGAATGTTCGCACAATGGCGTACAAGCCAACCTTGGTAAGCAATCCTGCGAACAATGCGGTGACGACAGCAGGTGGTGCCGCATAAGAGCCCGACAGCCAGAAGAACAGGAACAGTCCGGCCTTGATGCTAAATACGATCAGGAAGAGAACAGCAATTAAGGTAATGACCCCGCTCTGTCCCACTTCAGCAATTTTTACGGACAAGTCTGCCATGTTTAGTGTGCCAGTAATGGAGTAGAGAAAGCCGATGGAAGCGACAAACAGGGCTGAAGAAACGATGTTAATCAAGACATATTTGATCGTTTCACGAAGCTGCCTTTCCGTACTACCCAATACAATCAGTGCATAGGAAGAGATCAGCATCAGCTCAAAGCAAACAAACAAATTGAACAAATCTCCGGTTAGGAATGAACCGTTAACTCCCGCGATCAGAAAATGAAAGAACGGATAGAAGTGATGTTCTTCTCTCTCCTTGTTTACACTGCGGAATGCATACAGCAGACAAGCCAGCGCAATGATGGAAGCAGCAACCACAAGCAACGCAGACACCATGTCAGCAACTAGCACAATACCATAGGGAGGTGCCCATCCACCCATATTTAGCGTTAGCACTCCAGTCTGAGCTACCCGCGTAATGAGCATCGTTGAAACTGCTGCTGTAAACAAAAGTCCGATGACACTAATGATCCGCTGGATATTTGTTTTTCGGAAAAAGAGCAAAGCCAGAACACCTGTGATTAAAGGCAACAGAATCGGCAGAACGACGAGATTATTCATATGGGCGCCCCCTTACTTCTTCCATATCGTCTGTTTTTAATTTCAGATAAGAACGATAAGAGAGAACAAAGAAGAACGCAGTGAGTCCAAAATTAATTACAATAGAAGTTAGTATTAACGCCTGAGGAAGAGGATCGACATAGCGCTCGGCCATCTCCCCAAGCAGGGGTGGTGCCCCGGTTTTGAGACGTGACATGGTGATCAAGAGCAGATGTACACCATGGGTTAGTATGGACATGCCAAGTACGATACGGAGCAGGCTCCGCGACAAGATTAAGAAGACAGCAACCGCAAACAGAATGCCAACGGCTACACACATCAATATTTCCATATCAGCGATCCTCCCCGATCTGTAGAATGATGGTCATGGTGACACCCAGGACAGAGAGATACACACCAAGATCAAACAGCATGGCCGTGGCGAGTTCTGTCTCTCCTAGCAAAGGAAGTTCGAAATAACCGAAGGTTTGGCTTAGGAACGGAACTCCGAATATAAATGAACCTGCACCTGTCAGTAATGCGATACCCAATCCGATTCCCGTTAGAACACGGAAGTCAACGGGTAACGCTTTGCGTATCGTATCCGTACTGAATGCCAGGGCAATCAATACGAGCGCTGCCGCTGTAACCAAGCCACCGATAAAACCTCCACCCGGATTGTGATGTCCTGCGAAGAACAGGTGCATGGCAAACGTCAGAATGATGAACACAACGACCTTGGTGGTCGTTTGCAGCAATACATCATTACTTTGCAAAGGGACAGTATCCCACGAGGATGAGCTCCGTTCACGGTTACCATACTTTTTCGTATTATCCTCTTCATCATCCAGAGCAGGTTCAGACTCCTGACTTTCATCCTTCTTACGGAACTTCAAGCGGGCTCCGAGATCTTTGGCTTCGAGGTTCAGATTAATCATGGAGTAGATGGATAATGAAGCAACGCCGAGCACCATAATCTCCAATAATGTATCGAATCCACGGAAATCAACCAATAACACGTTCACGACATTTTTACCACCAGCAGAGTCATACGCTTCTTGCAGGAAGAAGGTAGAAATGCTGTCCAGTGATGCTGTTCCGCTTGCAGCTAGAGCAACAAACGTCATCACAACGCCGACTGCAATCGCTACGATCATATTTACCGTGAGATAACTGCGGCTTGATTTGCCACGTTGCAATTCAGGCAGATGGTAGAAACAGAGCAGGAACAATGCAACGGATACCGTCTCGACAATCATCTGTGTCAAGGCCAGATCCGGCGCCCGGAAGAGCACAAACAGCAAGGTGACGATGTAACCAACCGCACCGGTCATAATAACTGCTGACAGTCTGTTTTTGGCAAAAGGAATCGAAACCGCCGCACCGATGAGCGTGACCAGCAGAACGACCTCATAAAATGAGAAAGGTGCATTGCCCTGCAGATTCCAGGTAATATTTTCACCTGAACGGAAGAAGGCATAGACCAACAAGGCAACCGTGAATGAGAAAATGTAAACCAGATAATTACGAACCGAGCCATTCATATAGGCTTCCGTCCATTTGCGTGCATAATGCTGAAGATTATCCAGTACCACATGGTACATATTGTTAATGGTTAATCCTTGCGGATAATGCTCATAAATATTCCTCCATCGTGGCAACAGCTTGTAGAGAGTGGTTCCGAGAATCACAACTCCGATCGTCATAATCAGTTCCGGAGTCCATCCATGCCACAGGGAGAAATGTACATCGAAGCGCTCAGTTCCATCTAAGAGGGATGGAAGCACAGCTGCCATTGCCGGTTCAATCAGTGATCCGGCCAGGAGATTCGGGAAGAGTCCGAATACAACGACAAGAACACCTAGAACAACGGGCGGAATGAGCATACCAACGGGCGCTTCGTGCAGCTTCTCGGCAGGGATCTCGCTTTGGCTACGACCGAGGAATGTTTTGAACACGATAATCAGCGCATAGATCAGGGTAAACACACTTGCAAGCCAAGCCAATACCGGCAAAAGAACACTCCAGGAACCAAGTCCAAAGATTCGCAGATGCGTGACTTCGACCATCGCCTGGAAGAATAACTCCTTGCTCAGGAATCCGTTGAACGGCGGTATACCCGCCATAGCAAGTGATCCAATCAATGCTACGGTGAATGTAATTGGCATGAATGAAGCAAGTCCACCGAGCTTTCGGATGTCACGTGTACCCGTTTCATGATCAACAATGCCTACGACCATGAATAGAGCGGCCTTAAAGGTCGCGTGATTAAACAGGTGAAGCAGCGCAGCGGTTATTGCCACGGTGTACATCGCAGAGGATTCGCCATATCCGAAGAAGAGAGCAGCAGATCCCACCCCTAAGAGGGACATGATCAGACCAAGTTGAGAGATGGTTGAATAGGCGAGAATCGCTTTGAGATCGTTTTTTTTCACCGCCAGGAATGATCCATAACACAAAGTCAGGAGACCAACGCCGGTAACTAGCCAGAACCAGAGCCCCTGTCCACCGAAGATCGGTGTAAACCGCGCCACAACATACAGTCCTGCCTTGACCATCGTGGCGGAATGCAGATATGCGCTGACAGGTGTCGGAGCTTCCATGGCATCCGGCAACCAGATATGGAATGGGAATTGGGCTGACTTGGTGAAAGCTCCAATCAGGATCAAGACAAGTGCTGGCAGAAACAGTGCACTTTCCTGAAACTGTCCCAAACCTGCAATGGTCGCACGAATGCTGAATGTTCCGGTAATGAGATACATCATCATGAATCCGGTGAGCATGGCGAAACCGCCAAATACCGTAATCAGGAAAGATTTTTGTGCTCCTGAAGTGGAAGCTTTGCGTTTGTAATGAAATGCAATCAACAGGAAAGACGTAATACTGGTCAATTCCCAGAACCCGTAGAGCACGATCATATTATCAGACAGCACCACGCCCAACATGGCTCCCATGAACATCAACAGATAAAGGTAGAAGCGGTTTAGCGCCTCTTTCATATCCATGTAGAAGATGGAGTAGAGAACAACGAGGACACCGATTCCGGTGATTAGCAGTGTCAGCATGAGGCTCAGACCGTCCAGATAGAGGTTAAATCCAATGTCCAGTGAAGGAATCCATGGAATATTTCCGGAAACGGTATCGCGCTGTGACACAGCGGGTATGAGACTCGCAAAGTATACAAATAATAGTGCCGGGACGATGAGAACCGGCCATCCTAGATGAATTTTACGGAAGAAACGATGCAGCATGGCAAGAAGAATGCCAGCGGCAAAAGGCAGAATAACAGCAACATGAAGCAGGCTCAACATTACACCCCCAATGTTTAGTATTTCGACTACTCTCTCTGTGACATACAGGCGCATAATCCTCAAAGGGATAATGCTTGCTCTCTATATTCATAACCCAAGTATGTATATACAGAATCGTGTCTATTCTTTGAATGGAAGAAACACGGTGAAGATTGCCGTAATTATTGTATGGGCTTGTATAATAAAAAAACACAAAAGTTCCGATAAATATGAAAACGATTAGGGCGTGTCTGAAACTTCGAAGAAGCAGATTTTGCCGAATTTTCGTTCCAAGCCAGGAAGTTTTCCGCAGGCGTGCCGGGGCACGTCAAGGGAAAGTGACGCAGCAGGGGGCGAAAAGGCGGTAAAAGATGCACTTCAGCGAGTTTTGAGACACGTCCGAGGTGACATCCCGTGTACCCTTTGCAGCATACTCATGTTGAAAAGCAAGATGGTTTCACCGTTTAATGGAGGTAATGATGTCATTCAAGATTAGAACTGTGCTTACTGTCATCTTCGCTGTATTATCCCTGCTGGTTACCTTGACGATTGGATCTGTTTTTAGCAAAAAATCATTCGTTGCTGTGGAGACCGAGATTGGTCATTCACTTACAGGTACGGCCTCACAAGCTTCGGACAAACTGGATCGGTTTATGTCCGCGCGCGCAGGTGAACTGGATCTTCTGGGCAAAATGGCTTCGCTCGAAGATGGATTCCAGCCTGATGAGATTCAGATGTTGCTGGATCAGCTACAAGATAGCTTTCCCTCATTCTCATGGGTTGGATTCATGAACCCGAAGGGAAAAGTGCTAGCCGCGACAGATGGTATATTGCTTGGAGAAAATTTATCAGAGCGACCTGTGTATCAGGAGGGGATCAAGGGTAAATTCATTGGAGATGTGCATAACGCAGTACTTCTTGCCAAGCTGTTACCAAATCCAACGGGAGAGCCGTTGCAATTTGTCGATATCAGTTTCCCACTGAAGGATAACAAAGGACATATTAGGGGTGTGCTCGCTGCACATTTAAGCTGGGCATGGGCGAAGGAAGTCGAAGAATCCGTGCTTTCCCCATTGAAAAGAGAAGAAAAGGACATTGAGTTCTTTATCGTAAGCAAAAAGGAACATACAGTGCTGCTGGGGCCAAAGAAATGGATTGGTAAACCTTTGTCATTGCCTGGCATCGAAGATGCCCAGCGCAACCAAAGCAGCTGGTCCATTGAAGAGTGGCCTGATGGTAAGGAATATGTAACAGGGTTTGCCTACAGCCAGGGCCATCTGGATTATCCCGGATTAGGCTGGACGGTGGTTATTCGTCAAGTCAAGTCGACAGCGTTTGCATCTGTTTTTGACCTGATGCGGTTTAATGTGTGGGCTGGACTTGCAGTTACTGTGCTGTTTGCACTGATTGGCTGGTTTGTCTCACGTCTGATCTCTGCCCCGCTTGTACGTCTCACTAGAGTGGCCAATCGACTCCGGGCAGGTGAAGAGATTGAGATTCCTGAAAATAAGGGGATTAAGGAGATTGAAGTGTTGTCCCGCTCGCTTCGCGATATGCTGACCTCTCTGATGAATAAAGACTCAGAGCTGGTTGTGATGCAGAATCTGGCGCATTTTGATCAATTAACGGGTCTGCCGAATCGTACTGCCCTTGAAGTGTATCTGGAGGAGTCTCTGGAGACCGAAAGTGAAAATCACACGCTGACTTTTCTCTATCTGGATCTGGATGGATTCAAACGAGTCAACGATACGCTTGGACATCAGGTTGGAGATGTTCTTTTACAAAAAGTGGCCCAACGTCTGTCCTCTCTTGGTCAGGAGAAGGGCATAACGGTTCGATTGGGCGGAGATGAATTCCTCATTGTACTTCAGTCGGTCGGAAGTCATCCGAGGGAAGAAGCCGGCGCTTATGCAGAAGCCATCATACAAAGTCTGAACAAGCCGTTTATCATTGAATACGAGCGAATTCGAATTGGATGTAGCATCGGAGGGGCTGAATATCCAACCAACAGCAACAACCCATCTGAGATTATCCGAATGGCGGATGAAGCATTGTATGAGTCCAAACGTGCAGGCAAGAACAGAATGACATTTTATTCCGAGTTGAAGCAGGATCAATAGCGTATAATAACATGAGCTGGGTTATCCCAATCACCTTACTGCGGATCATCGTATAGACAAGGAGGGGTGAAATGTCTGGTAAATATACATCGGTACCTTACGGCTATGAGCCACCTGCGGCCAGCCATAAAGGGACACTGACTTTTTATGACTCGTTTGAACATGTGACTGATGAGCAACTCGAACATGCCGTTGCAACGATGGATACTCGTTCATTCTTACAGCTTGTGCTGTATCCTTTACACGAGAGTACATTTAAGCGAATGAGCAAGGATACAATCCAGGCATATTACAAAAGAGAAGACCGTCTGCATGATTGGCGGCGGGAGCATCCCAATTCACGTATACGTGTGGAGGGGCTTGAGGGCAAGAGAAAGAAATATACGCCTGTGGATAGTGCACTGCGCCATATCACTGCGGAATATCCCGCTCCTCATTTTTTGTATATGACAACTGAGATGGCAAATATGTTTGCTTCGTTTGACTCTTTCAAGGATTGGATCAAAGAGCTGCGTCTCATCATTGACGGATCATCCGGTGATCTTCATCCCAGGCTGGAGCAAAATCGTCACCGCTGGGAATGGGCGGAATGAGCACATTAAACGTATGAAGAGAATCAGCCTGCTGATGTTATGCAAACCCAAAAAAAGTTGTGTTGTACAAACCGGGATTCCGGAGTACAGCACAACTTTTTTTATTTATATTTTCTCTACGAACGCGAAGTCAGTTCAAGTGAAGTTACGGTTTTATTTTTACCTGTTCGTTTGGCGGCATACAAACAGGCATCCACTTCTTCAAACAATTTGTCTTTGCTTAGATTAGGACTGTAGCTTTTGAGACCGATACTCACCGTGATGGGAGCTCCTTCAAGTTCCAGATGGCCCATCAGGGCAATCTTCTGACGAATCTGTTCCACCAAGGCATAGGCCTGCTTGAAAGATTGCTCAAACATCAACAAGGCGAACTCTTCGCCCCCGTACCGTGCGGCAATATCACTGGAGGTAATGGTTTCCTGAATGATCAGGGACACCTTCTCGAGAATGATGTCTCCAACCCGATGACCATACGTATCATTAATGGATTTGAAGTCATCAATATCAATCAAAGCCAGATGCAGACTCATGCCGCTGTTGGCATACTCGAATGCCTTTTCGTAATAATCCTTGAATGAGCTTTGATTATAAAGGTTGGTTAAACCATCTGTTTTGGACTGTTTGGTCATAATGGCATTTCGCACAATAAGGTCCTGCTTGGCAAGCATACTGGCCTGAAGATCGTCCAAAACTTCAACGCCGCTAGTCACGATAACCTGTGCTACATATGTACCTAAGATTAGAAAAGCAGGAATGGATACCATATCAAATGAAGACAGGTACAACCGGTAGGCCGGATCGAACAACACCAGAAGGTAACCAGTCATCTGCATCAGAAAGACAATCCAGACTCTTTTTTTATTGAAGAACAGCACCGAAGCGAAGATGGGCAACAGGCAGATGGCTAATATAATCCGAATATCATAATTGACATGAATAATTGTCCAGGCAATAACGGTGCTGGCTATAGACATGGTATAGAAGGAATAGGAACTGAAGCGTCGATCAACCCAGCTTGCGAACAAAATGCAAGAACTGCTGATGGCCGTAGGCCAGAACAGGACATTCATCAAGAAATCTTGAGGTGTGCGATCATACTCCAGAAACAGGAAACAGCCAACCTGAATGGCAAAATGTGCAATGATGACAACCCAGTAGGCATGAAGCATTTTCTGAATCCATTTGGAATGCTTGAACTCGTATTCGGTTGGAATGTGGCTGCTATTGTATGTATGGAACCTTTTCATATATCACCGCTGACTGCATCATAATGGTACGACAGAATGACTCTCGTATATGATGATTATAAATCACAATGGACAAAACGCAAATCATTATATTCCAAGCATGAGAACTAAGCTTACATTATATCACATAGGAAGAGGAGGAAATACGTTTAACGGTAATTTTAAAGTTAAAATGCCTGAGGATTTTGCTGATTCTTGGATGCCATGACATTACACGAACGTAAATGAATGGTATACTAATTGAATATGAACTCGGCAATCAACCCGTGGAATCGGGACGTCGGAGTAGAGGAGGCAGCCACATTGGCAAAAGCAAAAGTAGCAAAAAGACCCACACGGGATGAGTTTGAACTTGAAGAGTTGGGAAATCAACTGGTTGAAGCCTTTCGTGAACGTTCGGAAGTACTATTGACCGTATGGGGGAAAGAAGAACAGGTGCAAGGCGTCATTGTCAAAATGGACTCGCGTACAAGACTCGTGCATGTAGAGTATACCGAAGAAGAGTTCACGGCGAAGGTGCCTTTCATGGATATCATGCGGGTGCAGTCTCCCAGATACTGAACGAAAAAAAACAGCAATCTGAATAATTAGGGCATCCGCCCTGTCAAAGTCGTACTTCCTGCATAAGATAACCCATACCTGTTGCAGAGGAGGTACGGTCAATGAGCGAAGTATTAGGTGGAGAAACAAGAGGCTACGGATACGGAGGTTTCACTTCTGTAGGTGCCATTCTGGTTCTGTTCATCCTGTTGGTTATCATCTCCAAAGCGTTCTTGGTATAATTGCATATTTCTAAAGAATGAAAGAAGCTCTGCCATCACGGCAGAGCTTTTTTTTCGTTCAGATCTTGGATGGTTGTTTGCGGCTGAACAAGCCATAGAGAATTACAATAAGAAGCGGGTACAGTACCGCCCATCCGGTAAAAGGGAATACGATCGCTGTGGCTACAAAGGAAATCCAGCTGATGGTCACGCCGGTTCGACTTCCTTTCAATAATCGGATTCCTGCTGCACAGCCCCCAAGATATGTGAGGATAAAGGTTGCATTGGGAAGTTGAATCAGTGTTGTAAGTGATACGATGCCGCTGGCATAGACACTTAGCACCAGAATGAAGCAGATCCCCAAGAATCCAATTGCTGCTACGGGTGTGTGGAATCGCTTGGACAGATGAGCCATTAAGCGTGGTGCAGCACCTTGTCTCGCGAGTGCATAACCAACTCTTGAAGCTGCCCCGGCATAGGCAATGACGGTTGCTGTACAGATAAATATGCCAGTCAGTCCAGCGATCCAGGCACCCCAGATACCAAGGGGTTGACTAATGATCCATACGAGGGACACATCGGCCCCGCCATGCAGATAACTTTGCGTGCCTACGGTAGCCAGGGCTGTCAGGAAGTAGAGTACACCTACAATAATCGCAGCGATAGTCACACCTGTAATGGCTGCTTTTCGAGGATCAGTGAATTCTTCGGAAAGATGGGATACCGCCTCCCAGCCAATAAAACACCAGAACAGAATCGCTCCGGCTTGACCGATGCTGACCCAGCC
This sequence comes from Paenibacillus sp. FSL R5-0519, assembly GCF_037974275.1. NCBI lineage: Bacteria > Bacillati > Bacillota > Bacilli > Caryophanales > Paenibacillaceae > Paenibacillus > Paenibacillus sp. FSL R5-0519. The sequence continues at coordinate 3,827,099 of NZ_CP150234.1, read as the reverse complement.
ATGCGGCATGAATGGGGTGTAATGGATGGAGTCCATGTTGGGAAGAGCCAGTACAAAGGCCATCACCAGCACGGCAACAATAGCGATGACGACACCAATCTGTACTTTACCAGCAACTTGCATGCCAACGATATTAATGATCAATCCACTCGCAAGCATTATGGCGGCAATAAGGATTCTGATATGTTCACCTAACCCCAACGCTGCCGTCATATATCCTGCACCCGTCAGAGCTGCTACAGGAGCTCCTATGGGTACCGACATCAAAAAGAACCAGCCAATGATTGTTCCGGCACGTTGTCCGAAAGCAAGGGTAACAAAATGGGATACACCACCTGCATCGGGATAGCGGGCAGATAATAGTCCCATGGATAAAGCGAGTGGCAGAATTAGCAGGACCATGCCGCCCCAAGCCAATAGCGAAGCTGGACCGGCCAGTTCAGCAGCCAGTCCGGGTACAATCAGGACACCTGAACCGAGTACTGCACTTACATAGAGCGCAACGGCTTGCGGCATGCCGATTGTTTTTTTGAGCTGTGAAGAGGTGTTCATGTTCTTGTATTAGCCTACCTTCCAGATTGGAATTATTCTGATAATGACTATGTAATTATATAGGAGGACAACCATTCAGTCATTGGCGAATTTTGTAGAAAATCGGTGTAAGTCCTGCTGGCGTTATGTTAGAATATAACCATCCCTAGAGAAAGAAAGAGGTGTTTGGATAATGAGCCAAGAGTTAACAGCATCTTTAAATGAACAGATGAATTTCGAGTTTTATTCCGCTCATGTATATCTGGCTATGGCAGCCTATTGTTCCAGCAAGAGTCTGGATGGATTTGCGAACTTCTTCATCGTGCAAGCGGAAGAGGAGCGATTCCATGGTATGAAAATATACAAATTCCTGAATGATCGTGGACACCGTGCTACATTAGCCGCTTTGCCAGAACCGAAGAATGAATATGCTTCGATGCTGGATGTCTTTGAGCATGGTTATGCTCATGAACAGCAGAACACGAAAAAATTCTACAATCTGGCTGACATCGCCTTAAACGAACGTGAACATGCGACAATGTATTTCCTGAAATGGTTCATTGATGAGCAAGTGGAAGAGGAAGCCTTGTTCGACAACATTATTCAGAAGCTGCGCCGCATTGAAAAAGACAGCAATGCCTTCTATATGCTGGATGCCGAATTTGGCAAACGTTCATTCACTGCTCCCGCTGAATAAATGTACGTAGGGAGTCGAGAAGATTTCAAGAACAAAAGACTTTTACATACGGCGTAAGGAAATCACCCTCAACGCATTAGGGGTTAGGTCTCCATGCAAGGGATGACGGGTTGATGCCATATGCTGAAGAAGACGAAAAAAGCTTGCACTTGTGCAGGCTTTTTTTGCATACATAGCTATTTTATTTTTGTATTGATTCGCTTGAATTGGAGCAAAAGTCTATCAAAATCCTGAATGTGGGTAATAAAGGATATGTCACAATTGATCTATCCTGACGGGATCTTTATTTTGTTCAAATCTATCAAATTCGTATTAAATTTTAGGTTTATCTGACAAAAGTGTAACTCTACCGTAGCCTTTGAAGCGAGAACAGGAGTCTATTCCTTTGATAGTATTAAGATTAATCGCCAAGGGATGAAGGTAGACAACATGGACACCCGGGGAAATATAACACACAAGGGAGATTTTTTAATGATGTTACATATTCGCAAATCTATCATGGTCACACTTGCTATTTTACTAATCATTCCACTCTTATTGCCGCAGTCGGTATCTGCCCAATCCGTTTCATCGAAGGATCGTGCAAGCAAAGCAAATGCCAAAATCATATATCTGACTTTTGATGATGGGCCAACCGCTCATACGGGTCAGTTACTGGATATTCTGGATCAGTATAATGCGAAGGCTACGTTTTTCATGCTGGGTCCTCAGATGGAGAAATTTCAGAAGGCTACCAAACGAATTGTAGCTGACGGGCATGGATTGGGTCTGCATGGTGTGAGTCATGTTCCAAGCAAATTCTATAAATCCGCATATAGCGGTTTGAAAGAGATGCAACAGGCCAATGTAAGTCTGAACAAGGTTGCTGGAGTTAAAACAAGTCTCGTTCGGACGCCATATGGTAGTAAACCATATCTCAAACCGGCATTCCGTAACGTGCTGCTGGGTCAGGGTGGATTCCATCTATGGGATTGGAATGTGGATTCGGAAGATTGGAAATACAAGCAAGATCACCAGAAAGTCTATAACAGTGTAATGAAGCAGATCCACACCGTACAAAAGAGCGGAACAACGCCGGTTGTGCTGATGCACGACCAGGAAGCAACGCTGAAAGTATTACCACAAGTATTAAAAACATTGAAGGCAGAAGGGTATCGTTTTGAAGTATTAAGCAAGAAAGTGCAGCCGGTTAACTTCTGGAACGACAAACGTTAATATTTTCAATTTTCCGATTCGATCGGACGATAGATAGAGCCTGATAACACATTGGCTAAAACGAAGGAGGTACACATCATGAAGAAACAATCATTATGGATGACCATTCCGGTAACGACAGCCGTTTTACTTGCACTGGCAGGATGTGGCGGACCGGATTCGAATGCTGCATCATCAGAAAGTAGTACTTCACCAACGACAACAGTGGGTGAGCAGACCGAGACTGGCAGCGGTGGTGCTGATTTCTCTAATGAAAATGAAACAGGAACCAAAGAGAACACGGGAACAGCCGATAGTGTAGAAACATCAGGAGCGCAGACGGGCGGAAACCCTACTGCCACAGGTCAATCAGGTGTGAGTGATGTGATCAAGCAAGTTCGCAACCAGTTGAAGATGGAGGATGCAGCGTTACCTACTTCATTCACATTGGACAAGGGCACATCTTTGGGTGCGGCAATTCTGTCCAATACTGCTGATGCATTTAAAGTGAACTTCTACGCGACCACTCAGTCTGTTGCTGTTAATGATCAATCTTTAACTGCGTCTGATAGTAAGATACCTGTACTGGCTTCCTATGAAGTGAAGATCTATAAGGACCCGAACCAGTCAGAAATTTTCCCTGAAACGGATCTGAAAGATATTCCAGCAGATATGGCTGTGGATCTGGGACATGGCATCAAAGGCATGAGTGAAGGTGCCGCAGGCAGTCAATATCTGACTTGGCAAGAAGGCAGATGGACGCTGCAGATTCGTTCAGTTTCCGAAGATGAAATGAATAATCCGGGCATAGCGAAAAAAATGGTGGAGTACCTGGAGTCACATACATTGCCTGTCCCCAAAGATAAAGGGTATATCCAGGTTGAATATCCAAGTGGTGGAAAGTCTATCCATGTAACGATCTCATGGCAGGACGGCCATAAAATTCATCAGCTTAAGACTGATCAAGTACCACTGGAAGCTCTTGGCATGACTGTATCTGTGAAATCTTGAGGATTTAATGGATATTCTGAGTTGTAGAAGAGACACGTATTGGATGGTTGTAATAAACTAAAAGAGCTTGGTCCAGATTGGTTTCTGGGCCAAGCTCTTTTAGTTGTAGCATGTTATGGCAACGTGTGAAAAATTATTGCGGCTTATGCAGCCGGGGCACATACTTATTTTTGTTTCAATGGGTTAAAGCGGTACTTTCATTTGAACCACCCTTTTTCCTTAGAGCGAGTGATGGCCTCAATGCGGTTACTGGCATTTAACTTGTTGAGAATTATGGAGATGTAGTTACGCACCGTACCCGTCGTGATGAACAGATGCCCGGCGATTTCCTTGGTGTTCTTCCCATCAGCCATGAGGCCGAGAACAGCATTTTCCCGTTCCGTCAGAGGATTCTCTTCGACATAAGCCTCATCGACCAAGTCGGGAGCGAAGATGCGTCTGCCATTCATAACTTGGCGGATCGCCTCAGCAAGTTCTTCAATTGGACTGTCCTTGAGCAGGTAACCACGGACACCACCCTTGAGAGCTCGTTCGAAATATCCGGTCCGGGCAAAAGTGGTCAGGATAATGACTTTGGAGTTCATTCCTTTGAGCTCTTCTGCGGCTTCAAGGCCACTTTTCACGGGCATTTCGATATCCATCAGACAGATGTCGGGTGTAAGTTCCTGTACAAGGTCGAGGGCTTCCTGACCGTTACTGGCACGTCCGACAACTTCCATATCTTCCTCCAGATTAAGAAGGGAAGACAAGGCACCGAGCATCATGCGCTGATCTTCTGCGATTACAATTCTAATCATGATTCTGCCTCCTTTATCGGTTTGCGGACGAGTTTGGGAACATGAATAATAATCTCTGTACCCTGGTTGTCAGTATCAGATCGAATATCCAGACACCCGTTCACAAATTCAAGTCGTTCTTTCATACCCAAAATTCCTGTTCCTCGCCGTTCCTGTTTGTGTGATCGTTCTATTCCGACGCCGTTGTCTTGTACCGTGAGTACATTATTGGCGAGGGTTTCCTCAATAACGATGGTACATGCTGTTGCCTGACTATGTTTGACCACATTGGTAACAGCTTCTTTCAAGCACATGCCAAGCACATTTTCATTTAATTGTGATGTATCTTGTAACTTCGGATTGCCTTCTAGCACAAATTCAATCGAAGCGGCCTTCAGAATCTGCTCCGCCCGGAACAGTTCATCGACCAATTGTGTACCACGCATGGTAGTGACCATTTCCCGGACTTCCTTCAGAGCTGTGCTTGCCGTTTGTCTGAGGTCGTTCAATTCGATCTCAGCCTGATCGGGATTATTGCGGAGCAGCCGTCTCGCCAGATCGGTTTTCAGACCGATCAGAGAGAGCTTCTGTCCAAGTGTATCGTGCAGGTCACGAGCAATACGCTGGCGCTCTTCCATTTTTACGAGATCATCAAGTCGCTTGTTCGCATTCTCCAACTGGCCTTCCAATTGTTCAGTCTTGTTTTTGTTATACGTACTGATTGGAAGCAGGATGGAGGCCATTAAGCTGATGAATACAAACGGGAACTGACTCACCAATAATGAACTTTGATTGATAAAGCCATAGTTAATGGTTAGGAAACTGGCTCCCAAGTTCACCGAGTAGAGGGTGAAGAAACCGGCTTTATTTTTAATATTCCCAATAAAAAAAGCAAGAAACAACGAGAAGTAGGCATAATCATAGGCGATCGTCATCGTAATGGATATGGCAATGAGCAATCCAATCCACATGTATACCTGCCATCCCTTGGTGATGAAGGCGAGCAGATAACATACGAAGAAAACGAGAATGATTACAATGCCGGTTACCATCGTCCATAATTTGGAATATTGTGAAATGTAATAGAAGGGCAGGATGAAAAAGACAAGCCATACATAAGGATTTAACCCTGTATTTTTATAAAAAATCTGCATCCACTTCTGAATATGATTCTCCTCCTTGCACTTGTACTCAACCGTAGCATGACTGTAGCATGACTATGGCTTGAACACAAGAAAACGAATCCGACAGAGTTAAGGCTTCTCTGTCAGACCCGCTGGATTCGTTACACGGATAGTTGGTTGAACATAAGGTTTGCGGGATAGATTTTTGAGCTGTCTAAAGCTAATGAACTGTTTAGAATCTTCATCCCACAGACGGAAGCGCAGGGCAACCAAACTTGAACGCAGTGTAATGGTAGTTGCTTTTTGCAAGGGTGGTGTTGCATTATGTGCTTCTTCCAAGAAATAGTTAGGCACACGCGGGCTCAAGTGATGCACATGGTGAAACCCGATATTACCACTGATCCATTGCAATAATTTTGGCAATTTGTAATAAGAACTACCTTCAACAGCCGCTTTTACATAACTCCATTCATCTTCATGTTCAAAATACGTCTCTTCAAACTGATGCTGCACGTAGAACAGCCAGATCCCAAAGAAACCGGAGAAGAAGAAGATAGGTGCCTGCACCATTACAAAAGCCTGCCATCCGACTAACCAGGACATGAATGCATAGAGCACTACGATTAATGCTGTAGTCAGATGTGTATTGATGCGTTCTTTACGTCTTGCACCTTTGCGGTTGAAACGGTAAGCCAACAGAAACACGTAGATAGGTCCGATACAAAACAATACGAACGGATTACGATAAATCCGATAGAAGAGGCGTCCCCAAGGAGAAGCTTCTTTGTATTCGTCAACCGTCATAACCCAGATATCACCAACACCACGTTTGTCAAGATTACTGCTTGTCGCGTGATGGATGGAATGCTCATTTTTCCACTGCTGATAGGGTGTCACTGTTAATACACCAGTAATGGTACCGAGGATATCATTGGCACGTTTGCTCTTGAAGAATGAACCATGACAGCAGTCATGGAAGATAATGAATGTTCGTAGTACAAATCCGGATGCCACCAAGGCAATCGGGAAGGTCAGCCAGTAGGATACTGATAAGCTAAAGTAAGCCGCAGCCCATAGCAGGAAGAGCGGAAGCAATGTATTGATTAACTGTCGGATACTTAATCTGAGATCATTTTTTTCGTAAGGGGTGACTTCCTTTTTTAGCGCCATTTCTTTATTTCTACTCATTGACGTGTGTCCTCCTTCAATCGTTATAACTGTATCAGCTACAACTTGACGTTTCCCGGTAAGACTTTCCTCTAGGAAGCGTTTTTATCATTGTAAAACAATCGGATCATGACAGTAAGTCATAAACGTCAGCCCTCTGTAATGATGAATATCAATGATGGACCATGACATTTGTCATGGGTGTATGATGCTGAAAGGCTTGGAGGAAGTCTAAAGAGGACGTTTTTACAAATTCCTTTGCACAAATTACGCAACAATTTGTATTATGTATACAATTTTTGTTGTGAGCATGGTAAAATCTATCCTTGAGTGATTATGACAACTTATGAGACGGGTCGATTAGGTTGATTTCTGATGGATTGGATGGAATGCTTAATGAAGAAACGAATTACGGATATTCTATTTATTATGGCAGGTGCATTTCTGTTTGCGCTGGCGGTGAACCTGTTCGTCATCCCGAACGATTTGGCTGAAGGCGGGGTAACGGGTATAACGATTATTTTGTATTACCTGTTTGAATGGTCACCAGGACTGATGAACCTGATCCTGAACGGTATTTTGTTAATTGTGGGATACCGGTTTCTAGATAAAACGACTACGGTGTATACGATTATTGCGGTTGTATTCAATTCATTGTTCCTGCATCTGACAGAGAGCTGGACCATTGACTCGCATGAGCTGTGGATTAATACGATATTTGGTGGATTATTTGCCGGTCTTGGGATCGGCTTGATTGTTAGAGTGGGGGGAACAACAGCCGGAACCGTTATCTTGGCACGGCTTGCCAATAAATATTTGGATTGGAACATCAGTTATGGATTATTATTCTTTGATCTGATTGTGGCATTCTCATCTTTCTTCATTATAGGGCCGCAAGGTCTGATGTGTACGATTGTCTTGCTGTTCGTGGGTACCAAAACGATGGAGTTCATTATTGAAGGACTCAATCCGAAAAAGGCGGTTATGATCATCTCCTCCAAACAGGATGAGATTGCCAAGCAAGTGATTGAGAAGATGGACCGCGGTGTAACCGTGTTATCCGGTCATGGGTATTACACGAAAAATAAGAAAGAGATCCTCTACATTGTCATTAGCAAGCAGGAAGTTTCCATGCTGAAGAAGATTGTACGAGCGGAAGATGAGATTGCTTTTATCACCATTCATGACGTGCGTGATGTATTTGGGGAAGGATTTATCGAACTTTCCAAAACTTAAGTAATAAGGTATATATGTATTAGGTATATAGGAAAGAAGGGAGTTGCGGTGAAATATAACCGCAACTTTTTTGATAGGTTAATTGAACCAGGGATTAATCTAGTTCTAAAAGAAAGAACCCTTCTCAATAGAGAAGGGCAAAAGAAGATTAATAATGTCTTCTTTTTTTGACTGGACAGTATTCAACGGTGACATGACAGTGTTTTTTACACTTTACTGGGACATATTTAACTTTGGTAACACAAGTTTTCGTGATTTTTTTGTAAAAACACTTTGGTTTTGGGTGACAACGTTTATGCTTTCTGTACATATTGAACCCTCCCTGATTGTGATAAGGTATTGTATGAACAGGGCAATGCATCGGTAATGTATAAACGTCTATTATTGTATAATAATTCCTTTATTAGGCTTTTGTGTTACTAGTTAAGGCGTGGTTCTTTCTAGTAAAAGAGTAAAAGACAAAAAGCTGTACACCCATCAATCACGATGATATATTAAATTTAATTAATTTGTTAATAAACTTAACTAACTATTAAAGGAGGCGATCGCATGGCTGGCACACCGCAATATATCCGTAATCTGAATGAAAACCTCATTATGGATGCCCTGATAACTCAGGGAACCATGTCTAGAGCGGATATCAGCCGTCAGACCGGACTTAGTAAACCAACGGTGTCGTTGGCTGTAGAACATCTGATTGACCGTAATCTGGTGAAGGAAATGGGGAGAGCTGACAATGCTCAGGGTCGCAAAGCAACCCTCATCCGTTTCAATGAAACGGCTTATTATGTCTGTGGTATAGATATCGGCGCAACACGTATTCGGATCGCATTATCCGATCTGACTGGAGAAATCATTGCCTATCGAACACATCCCATGGTTGTCCAAGAAGGTCAGGACCGAGCGGAAGCGACGATGCTGGAACTTCTTCGAGGCCATCTGAATGAATTGCTTGATGAGAATCATCTGAACTGGGATCAGATTCAGTGCATCGGGTTCGGTATACCGGGCGTAGTCTTGCCTGATTCAGGACGTATCCAACGTATCGTGGACCCGTTAGTCGGTCTGGAACAAGCATTCTCTCTAGAGTCGTTGTCAGGCGCTTTTCCCTGTGAAGTGATTCTGGAAAATGATGTGAATCTTGCGGCGCTTGGGGAGTATCGAAGTGGTGCAGCAGCAGGTTGTAACTTGTTTGTTTTTTTCTCCATCGGTACAGGGACGGGCGCTGGCATTATGGTACATGGCCAACTGCTGAGAGGTCTTGGTGGCTTAACTGGAGAGATTGCAGAGATGCTGATGGAGGATGGTCGACGTCTGGAGGAAGTGTTATCAGCTGATGGTCTGATGCAACTGGTGGATCTTCACTTTAATCCGCATGATGAACTAATGGAAGTTGCTGGTTCTGATATGGACGCGGATGTGGGTGGAAAAGTACATATAGTTGCAGATGATCTTCACAGATACCTGACTCCCGAGAAGTTATTTGAAGCTGCACGCAGTGGAGAAGTAGAGGCGTTAGACATTCTACAACAATACAGCCAGATGATTGCTTCAGCTCTGCGTCATATTAGCGTTGTGCTTGCTCCAGATCTTATTGTGCTTGGCGGGGGCGTAGGAGGGAACGGCGATGTATTATTGCCTTTACTGAGACAGGTCATATCTGAGCAATTCCCGGTGGAACCACAGCTAATCTGCTCCAAGCTTGGTGAGCAGGCTGTTGTCACTGGCGCAGTGCATGTGGCCATACAACAAACGATGCTGAACCTTCAGCAGGAAGCGTTGGAATAAGAGATTGGATACACAATATCTGAGGAGGGAAACGGGATGACAGAATTCTTGAAAAACGTAAGGAATGATAACCAGTCCAATCAGGATGGTAAGGTTGGAGGTGATCTATCCGGTTGGATTGCAGGTATTGATATTGGAGGCACCAAAACATTGATGCTTTTGTCATCACGACAGGCTGGAAGCAAAGTTCATGAACGTATCTTGCCTACGCGTGCCAGTGATCAACCGGATGAGTTTTTTCGATGGTTATTCGCTGAATTAGGCACGTTCTGCCGCGAGGTTGGATGCCGTCTGGATCAACTTTCTGGTGCAGGCTTGGGATTCCCTGGTGTGATTCTGCAAGATGAGGGAGTACTGCGAAGTGCTCCGGCTTTTCAGTGGCCTGAGCAAGATATTCGCTCTGTGATTGCGAAGTATTACAGCGGAAATATCATGTTGGATAATGATGTGAATATGGCTGCAATGGGAGAGTATGATCAAGGGGCAGCACAAGGACATCAACATTGTGTAATGGTCACGGTTGGAACAGGTATTGGAGCTGCTCTTATCCTGAATGGGCAACTCTATAGCGGACAAAATGGAGCAGCAGGTGAGATTGGGCATTTCATTGCAGGAGATGAAGGACTTCATACGGGTTATGTTGCGGATGCGGATTCCTTTGGTGTATTTGAGCAAGCGACTTCAGGTACGGGAATTACCGAACAGGCGAGACGTTATTTTGCAGATGGAAAAGGAAGTTCCTTATCCCTTATCATGAGTCTGGCAGGAGGGGAAGCGGGACAGATTGAAGCCAGACATGTCTTCAAAGCGGCCGAATCAGGTGATGTTGCTGCACTTGAGATTCTGGAACTGCCTATGCGTTATATGGCTAGAGGACTGGCAAATATTACGGCCTTACTTAATCCTTCCATGATTGTAATCGGTGGTGGTGTGGCAGCATCCAACCCATCCTATTATCTAAATGAAGTGCGTACACGCCTCGATCGTTACACCGTTCTGCCTGCACGTTTAGCTGTAGCTGAACTTGGTAATAGAGCAGGAGCAATCGGGGCATTGGCTGCAATCAGGTCGAGACTAGCGCGGACGTATCAATAGAGAATTGGCGAAGCCACTACAGAATTAAAGGATGGAGATCCGGATGAGAAGCAGACATATGAAGGCTTACACAGAGAAAACAAAAGCCGATTCCAATGATGCAAGACGTGTTTTACTCAAATTACAGGGCCTGTATCTGTTTATGGGACTTGCCGGGGGGATGTTTAACCCGTACATTAATCCCATTTTGGTTGCACAAGGTTTTTCCAGTAAAGAAACCGGATTTATCATGGCGTTTGGCACACTTGTATCTATTATTCTTCAACCTATATGGGGAATTCTGGTAGATAAATTCAAAAAGACACGGTTCGTACTGATAATTAGCCTGCTCGTTCCTGCATCGTTAGCGTACTTCTACAATATTCAAGTGTACATTATATTAATATTGATTTATACTTTATGCACTATATTCCAAGTGACACAAATACCTGTGGCTGACTCCTATGCGGTTACCGCCGCGAGAGCAGCCAACACCTCATATGGCATGATCCGACTCTTCGGGAGCATAGGAACCGGAGTTGGTGGATTTGCAGCAGGGATGTATCTCTCTCAGTTTTCCATTCACATGTTATGGCTGCCGTTTCTGATGTTTAACGTTCTGAGCGCCATACTGGCAAGCACACTCCCCCGGCAGACGAGCATATCCTCGTCCTCGGTAACCTTCTCCGTAGGTTTGGCAAGATTGCTCCGAAACCGGACATTCCTTCTATTTCTAACAGGTTGTTTCCTGGTTAACCAAACGCTCACTGCGTTTAACTCCTTTTTTGTTATTTCATTTCAGATGGCTGGCGGTTCTGTGAAGATGACAGGTACAGCGCTATTGCTTGCATCAATCACCAATGTTCCATCCATGTTGGCAGCGGCATTCGTACTCCGAAAATGGGGACATGAACGCACGATGTTGCTTGCAGCCGGTGCGTATATGTTACGTTGGGGAATACAATGGCTATGGCCAACGCCTGAGGTAATGATTGGCGTTCAGGTACTGCATGGGTTGTCCTTCGGATTCTTCTATATCGCAGCAGTGGAATATGTGGCTTCGGTTACGGGACGGGAAATGCAGGCCACGGGACAAAGTTTATTTAACATGGTGTTTGCCGGCCTGGGCGGAATTGTTGGTAATATGCTTAATGGATATTTGCTCGATTCCGGCGGTCCATCACTGATGTATCTGGCTTGTACGATTAGTGCAGCATTAGGATCGGTGATTCTGTATATCGTCAGCAGACAAGCCAAAGATGAAAGAAGATCATACTCATTAGAATAGCGATGGAAGGAGTTGGAGCCTATGAGAGTAAATCTGAAGCGGAATTGGCACACCAAGTTGCTGTATTCCTATTTTCCTATTTTTCTGCTTACGATTTCCATTCTGATCTTTCTCTCCTTCCTGATTGTCAACGAACTCTCACGTAACGAAACGCAAAAAGCAGACATGATCTCCACCCGTTATATCGTGGATACACTGGAACGCTCGCTAAGCGATATCGAACTCCGGTTGCTTGAAGACATTGGTGCGAACAAGACATACAGTCGTTTTTTGGAGGCCGGACAGGGACAATTGTCGAGTCAGTTCATCTATGATGCGGCAAGTGGACTGGGACGTATGTTGGATCAGCAGGATATGATTCAATCCATTTATCTCTATCGCATGTCGGATTCCCAGATTCTTACGCCGAGAGGCATGATGCGCTTGGAAGATTTCGAAGATCGTGCCTATATTGAACAAGCCTTGAAAGATCGGGAGAACCTCGGTTGGAACCTGCCACGTGAATACAAGGAACGTTCTTTTGACGTACCTTCACAGGTGATTAGCATGAATAAGTGGCTTCCTTTACCGTGGGGCGGAGAAGGTCTGCTCGTCATAACAATCCGCATGTATGCAGTCGAACGGCAGATTGATAACATGACGAATGAAAAGTTATCCGTTCTTCAGGTACGGGACAAGAGCGACAATCTGATCTATACAGCGCATCAAATGGATCCTTCAGCAGGTGAAATCCTTAATCATGTGTCTTCCGACAAACTTGGTCTGGTCTTCGAGAGCGGCATTCAATCCGGGCAACTCTATTCATGGGTATCGCTTGTCTCTTATGTGTGGATTGGCATTGGACTGTTAACGATTGTTGGCGCAGTGGCGGGACTGATCTACATTACGCGCAGAAATACGCGGCCCATCCAGCTCATCATGAATCGAATTCAGGCGTTACAGCCACGTGCCGAGGAGGATGAAGCAGCTCCATCCGTTAAGGATGAACTGGCTCTCATCGACCGTGCGCTCGAACATCTGATTGCTCAGACGGTTGATTATGAGAAACAGCATCATGAAAACTTGCTGATTCATCGCAGACAATTACTTGTTGATCTGATGGAAGGGGAACGCATGGATTCGTTCCGTCAGCGACTTCGCCATCTGCAACCGCTAGAGGAACGTTTCATGGAACCGAAGAGTGTGGCTGTCCTGATTGCGGAGATGAATGGTGACGACCTCTCGACCAATCAGAATATTCTGAAGATTGCGCTTATGAATGTTGTGGAAGAACTTGTGCAGAACGAGACCCAATTCGGCGGTTGGGCTGAATGGTTTGGAAACCGAAGGCTTATTGTGGTGATTGCATCGGATGAGCAGGAAGGACTGGACCGTGAATTGCTTATGGATCTGGCTAAGCAGATGCATATGTGGATTGCGGAAAACTTCCGCCTCCGGTTTACCTTCGGGATTGGACGAACCGTATCGGGCTGGGAGGAGATTACTCGATCCTATGCGAGTGCCGATGCGGGGTTGCAGCATAGACTTACCCTTGGTAAAGATGCGATCGTTCTCAGTGAGCAACTGCCGGATCGTATTGAGCTTCAATCGTATAAGTACTTGCAGATGCTCGCGGATTTTGTCCGTGAATTCAGGCTTACTGGTGATGGCTGGCGGACACAACTGGATCAGATGTTTGTTGCGTTCAGCGAAGATCAGATTACGGATAACGATATTCGCATGTTACTGCAGGCGTTAATTCAGATGTTGTCCCGTGAATTCGGAGAGCTGTCTGAACGGTTACAGAGCCAATTTGCCGAGGGAATTCTGACACGTCTTCGCAGTGATATCCAACAGGTAGAGACACTGGAGGGAATTCAGGACATTTTGCAGGAATGGTTGAAAGAGGTCTATCGCAATTATGTGTCTGTGAATGAAACGAAAAGTCATCGCGCAATGATTAACGAGCTGCGGATTTATATTGAAGAACATTTTGATGATCCGGATCTGTCTCTAAAACATCTAAGCGATCGGTTCCAGATTTCTGGTAAATATGCGAGTTATTTGTTCAAGGAAGAGTTCGAGATGAAGTTTGTTGATTTTCTGGTGAAACTGAGGGTCGAAAAGGCCTGCCGTTTGTTGTCAGCATCCGATATGGCTGTTCAGGATATTGCTCTGCAAGTGGGTTATGCCAATGCCATCTCCTTCGGCAGAGTATTTAAACGGATTATGGGCGTGACACCAGGGGACTACCGCAAGCAGAGTGGAAAACAAGGGGATCAATAATGATATTGGTCGTGTTAGAACACCCGTTAGCGGGTGAAATCCAATAATCTTAGAGATATCTATGAAATCTCCTGTATGAGGGAATAAGGTTCGTACCTTATCGCCCTCTGCAGGAGATTTTTTGGATGCTCAACCACGATCTTGGGCCAGTGTAGGTGGTGGGTTAAGGAATTTTACGAGTGTCCTATACTAACATTATGACAATCCATTAATTTATAGGGCAGGAGTTGAAGATGATGTACAAATACGGACAGCAAGTGTGGGGATCGGTAGATATCAGTAAACGGGTTACCATCACAGCAAGCAATAACACATTTACATTTAATGTAGATAACTCGTCATATACGATAACGCTACCTGTTGGTACCTACACAACAAGTCAACAAAGGCATGAATCCGAACTTATTCAGGCCATTTCGAAGGCAGGGGCAGCTCTGAACATTCCAGTACGATTTATTTTGGGCGGTATGCATTATGATGAGAAGTATAATGTATTGATCCTGGAACATACGGACACGAGCAACGAACATGTTATCGATCAATTTGCGGGAAATGCCAACGATACGTTGTTTGGTCAAGTGAAGTTTAATCTTCCGCCGAGGAATTAGTGAGTTCAATCGTTCTACAAGTGTTGTTAAACAAGGAGATCACATAAGATGTGGTCTCTTTTTCTTTCTTTTGAAGAAAGATTCAATGGAAAATGGATTATTGCAAGCTGGGCGATGCTAGATAGCGTATGAGAATCCAACGGAATGCGACATATTGTGTTATTATAGTTTACATAAGAGGCGTGAAAATTGTATATTGTCAGGAAATATGTTTATATATCGCGGTTTTTAACTAAAAAAACGTCATTTTTACATTTTGAAAATAGTTTATTGTCTAATGTCGAATTCATATGTAATGATTAGTGACATTCACAGGTGCAACGAAATGCACGAACCAAGTGGAGTGGCAATCATGTGAATCCATATCAGAGTGTGTGCGAAAGGGGAAAGGTCAAATGAGATTATTTCAAAGACGTAAGGCAGGCAAGGCAAGTTCAATCCTCGCAGTGGTAACAGCATTCACTCTATTATTATCCGCATGTTCATCAGGAAGCGAATCTGCATCTTCATCCGGAGAATCAGGTTCGGGGGAAAAAACGACTTTGAAAGTAGAAATCTTCGACCGGGGAAATACTCCGGCGGGCTACACCATTTCAGACAGTTATCTGACTCGCTTCATTCAAGAGAAGTTTGGTGATCCAAACAACATCGATGTTCAGTTTGTTCCGGTACCTCGCTCGGAGGAAGTACAGAAGCTTAACGTTCTGATGGCGAGTGGCTCTGAAGTACCTGATATCGTATTTACCTACGACTCAGGAACATTCAACCGGTATGCAGAGCAAGGAGGTCTGACTGAACTTACCGATCTGCTCAATCAAAGCGGCCCTAACCTGAAGAAGTTCCTGGGTGATGAAACACTGGCCTACGGTCAATACGATGGGCAACAGTTCGCGGTTCCAGGTAAACGTCTTGTACTTGGCAAGTACGCATCCTATGTTCGTCAGGACTGGCTGGACGCACTCGGACTGCCTTCACCTGAGACAGCTGAGGAGTTGCATACAACATTGAAGGCCTTTAAGGAAAAAGATCCGGGTAAGGTGGGCACAGGACTTATCCCAATGGGGATGTCCATTGCTTCGGCTCAATATGAACCTCTGATCTGGTCATTCATTGAACCGCTGACGGAAGAACAAAAATATACATTAACACAACAACTGGGTTCCAATGACTATCCAACGTTGTTGCCGGGTTTCAAGGACGCCTTGAAATATATGAACACACTTTATAATGAAGGTTTGATGAGCAAGGACTTTGGACTCGACAAAGACAAGAAAAAGCTGTGGGAAGATGTATCTAACGGCAAAGTTGGATTCTACACTGAGGATGCAGGGGAGATTTACATCTCTGGTACGTACAAAAACCTGCAAACCAATCAACCAGGTGCAGTGATCACACCGATTGATGCATTCAAAAACTCCGAAGGCAAATTCGCCAAACCAGCATATGCTCCCAATGCGATGTATGTCATGATTCCAAAATCAAGCAAAAATGCGGAAGCAGCGATGAAGTACCTGGATTGGATGGCTTCTGACAACAACTTGTTCGACCTGCAATTTGGTGTTGAAAATGAGAACTATGAGCTTGTGGACGGTGTGCCACTGATCAAAGATGATGCTTCTCCTGAAATCGCAGGTCGTATCTATAATTCCGGTGACATTGCCATTATCGTCAATGGTAAATACGTTGGGGATGACAAGAAAAATGAAGAGGCTTATGTCGTACAGGTAGAATCGAAGTATCGGGATGATATGCGCAAGTCGGTAGCCATTTCCAACACGGACACGATTCAGCCAGTACGCTTCTCCAAACCGATTGATGCAGAAGCGCGCTACGGTAACGGCCTGAAAGACAAGTTTATGGAGTTCTTCGTGAAAACAACCATTTCCAAACCGGCTGACTTTGAAGCGACATATGACAGCATGATGAAGGATTACATGGCGAGCGGTGGTCAAGCAATCCTGGATGAACGTACAGAAGCTTACAAAGCGATGAAATAAGCAGAGTAGAGAACACATCTAATGTGAACGACAACAAAGAACAGGGATTTCATTAGGGCGATGGCAACATCGCCTTGATGAAGAATCCTGAATGACATGGGGGGAAGGTTTATGAAAACAAGCATCTATTTCCGCAGAAACTGGCAACTATATGCGTTGCTCCTACTGCCCATGATCTACTTCATTATTTTCAAGTATGGGCCAATGTATGGTGTGCAGATTGCGTTCAAGGATTTTAACTTCTTTCAAGGGATCTCTGGTAGTGAGTGGATTGGCTTGGATGTATTCAGAGAAGTGTTTCAAAATCAGGGGTTCTACACGGCATTACGCAACACGTTGGTATTAAACATGCTGGATTTATTGGTTTCCTTCCCGGCGCCGCTTATACTGGCCATCTTATTATTCGAGCTGAAAAAGGCTTGGTTCAAAAAGATGGCACAGACGTTGCTCTACATTCCACACTTTATCTCGTGGGTGATTATTGGAGGGATCGTGCTTCAGGTATTCGGAACGCAGTCCGGTTTCATCAACAATATCTTGATGAGCATGGGGTTTGATCCATTGCCATTCCTCTCAGACAAAAACTATTGGCTCTTCACGTATCTTGCGGTAGGCGTGTGGCAGAGTGCAGGGTGGGGTACGATTCTGTATCTGGCATCCCTGACAGGCATTAACCGGGAACTGTACGAAGCGGCAGAAGTGGATGGAGCAAGTCGACTGCGCAGAATCTGGCACATCTCCTTGCCCGGCATCAAAACGACGATTGTTACCTTATTGATCATCAATGTCGGCAACATGATCTCCATCGGCTTCGACCGACCGTTTATTATCGGAAATGTGGCTGTACGTGAATACTCAGATGTGCTCAGCACATTCGTTTATCGTGTCGGTTTACAATCTGGTCAGGTCACGCTCGCAACAGCTGTAGGTTTGTTCCAGGCCTTAGTTGGACTTGTCTTCATACTCGGAGCAAACTATACGTCCAAGAAATTAACCGATGAGAGCATTATGTAGTGGATTTGATTCACATATGATCTGTAAGGAGTGAGTGGGATGTCTGAAAACACGGCGAATCGAATATTCAACACGGTAAACGTCATTCTTATTATCATTACGATGGTGCTGTGTCTTGCACCATTCATTCATATTATTGCGATCTCGCTCAGCTCGAACCGGGCGATCGGTTCAGGAGAAGTTTCCTTTTTCCCCAAAGAGTTGTCCTTTGAGGCGTATAGCAAAGTATTTGCAGATGGATCGATGATTCGCTCTCTTATCTATACCGTTTGGCTGACCGTCCTGAGTACGGTGCTAAGCATGGCGATGACCATTGCAGCGGCATACCCACTGGCGAAGAGTAACCTGAAGGGGCGCAAGTGGTTCATGCTTGTCATTGTGGTGACGATGTTCTTCAGTGGGGGGATTATTCCCGAGTACATTCTGATCAAAAATCTTCATCTGCTTGACAGCACATGGGGGCTTATTCTGCCTGGATTAATTAGTCCGTTCTATATGATCATTCTCATTACCTTCTTCCGAGGTATTCCCGAGAGTCTGGAAGAAGCGGCGGGCATTGATGGAAGCAGCCACTTCGGAACACTGATGCGCATTATTTTGCCACTATCCCTTCCGGTTATGGCAACACTGAGCCTATTCTACGCGGTAGGACGCTGGAATGGTTTCCAGGATGCACTCATGTATATTACCAAGCCTGAGTTATACCCGTTACAATTGAAATTGTATCAGATGATTCAGCAAAACCAGATTACAGAACTGATGCAGAACGAAGGCATTGGTGCCGTTCAGGTCTTGCCTGAGAGTCTGAAAGCAGCCAGCGTTATATTCTCAACATTACCGATCCTGCTGGTGTATCCATGGTTGCAGCGGTACTTTATCAGTGGCGTAATGGTAGGTGCTGTAAAAGGTTAATAGAGGTTGTTCAAAAAGTTCACTTTTGATTACGAATGATGCCTTAGTGGCATCATCAGCATCGAATATGAAATTCAGCCGAAATGTCCGTTGCTCACGTAGTTGTCCTACGCTCCGCTACTCCATTTCTAGCTTAATTCCATCTTCTTGGTACTGAAAACTGATCTTTTTGAACACGCACCTATAGTCTCGGGAGGTTGCATTGACATGACACAACGAATGGTAGAGAAGATGTCGAAAGAGCAGCAGTATCTAGTGAATCAGTCCATGTTGATGATGGATAGCTTCTATGAAAAGGAATTGGATCTGCTTCGAAGTTTTGAAGAGGAGGATTCATCGCAGCACAGCACACGAGCCAGCGCGCATTATGCACTCGGGTTGTTGATTCGAAGTGAGCCTGGTGATGTGGAACGCGCGATACGGGTGTTCCACAAGGTGCTCGATTTTCAATATGACGCTCCGGATGAAATCTATCACGGAACCTTCGCGACCCGACCCAATGATGTGCATCCACCAGCGGGTCACTATGCTTGGAAATCTTTTGCGCCAGGCACGGCCTATTTCCTGGAACGCACCTTTGAGAAGGTGTCTGCGCAGTTTATCCATAAACTACGGGAAGATGGCTCTCTACTCACAGAGACGGCAGATCCCAAACAACTGAAACGTCTGTTTCATTCGGCAGTGAATCAGGTACTGCCACCGGTCTGGATCAGTTATGATCCCAATTGGCGCGAGTTTATCGCTTGTGTCTGTGTGGTCGTAACTGCCGAATTCTCCGAACTTCTGCCAGATACACTCATGAAACGAATGGATCATGCCATGGAATTGGCTGTTCAAGGGTCCATAGAACGAAGGTTATCCGACGTAATCCCCATGAACACCAATATTGAGTTAATGCATATTTTCATCACTCACTACTACGGCCATCGCTTGAGCCGAACAGAATGGATTCAGCATTCGGACGAACAGGCAGAGGGAATGATGAAGGAGTTTGAACAGTACGACGGTACATTCGCTGAATTTAATACGACAACGTATTACGGGGTGGATCTCTCCGTGCTTGGCATGTATCGAAAGTATGGACTCACCCAACGTTTAGTTGAAATTGGACACCGGATTGAACACGGGCTGTGGAATAACATTGCGCTATATTACAATGCCAACCTGGAGAATCTCTCCGGCCCATTCTCTCGGGCGTACGACATGGAGATGCGAGAGCATAGTTCGATCGGTGTATTTATCTATCTTTTGCTCGGTGAAGGCTATGAATATCTGGCAGGAATCAACTGTGAGTCAGGTCATGATCCACTGATTGCACTCCTTGGGGTGGATGTGCCCGCGGAAGCCGTGCCTTATTTCAAGGCTCATCAAGCGGATCGGCTTGTGCAGAAACAGTTCATGGAACTGTGTGAGCGCAATGATCCAACGTCCAATCGGAATCTATGTACGGCCAAAGCCTGGATTGGTGAGGACCGGATGATCGGAGCCATGTCGGGAAGTGTGAATACCAACGGCCAGATGCATCCCGCCACAATTCACTGGCAGACGGAGACGGGGGAGCGTTATTATCTCCGCTTGATCCGCCGTGAGGTAGGCGAGGGGTGGAACAGTCATCTGCGCGGAGTGACGTTTGATGCGGATCTCACGCCAGATTCGTTAACCATTGATGTCGCATTGGATACAGAGGAAGAAATCGACGTTTATTTTGAAATCAGAGGGCCTTCCCTTCGTCAGGAGGATATTACGCCAGCGTTATGGCAGTTCCCTGGACTTACGTGTACCGTGAAGACTGAGACGCCTGAACCATCCGTATTGATGTACTCGAATCACGCGGAGATCATCTATCGGTATGTGCCTGGAAGGACTGCGAACAAGATGAGATTTGAATTGACCATACATGAAGATAACGGATAGAGGAATGAAAAGATAGAGATCAATGGAATATGAATAGGCGATAGAATGAGAGGCAGGAGGAACAATCATGTATACGGACAAACAGGAATATTCGTTTTCAACATGTTGGAACATCAAACGTCATACGACCGGACAAGGCATGATTGAAGAGATCAAATCTCTTGGATTCAGACAGGTTGAACTGAACTACAACGTCACGGAAGAGATGCTGAAGACGATAGAGCCGATGATTGAACGAGGAGAAATCGGTGTATCCAGTGTGCATAACACATTTCCGCATGTGGCTGATCCAGATTATGGGACGGATTCCGTCCTGCTCGGATTCGATGACGAGTCGCGACGCAAACGAGCGATTGAACTGCTACTTCGCTCTGCCGAGTACGCACATCGTTATGGCGCCAAGGCTGTTGTTGTACATCCGGGTGAGGTTCCGTTTGAATACAATATAGATGAAGCGTTGAAAAAGATATACCACGATCAGGGGCCGGACTGCCCGGCGTATCAATCTTTATGGCAAGAGATGCTGGAGAAGCGGGAAGATGGCAGCGCACATTACCTGAGCCGGATTCAGGAGAGTCTGGAAGAGGTATGTGACTTGTCGGAGCAGCGGGGATATGGAGTGAATTTCGGTATTGAGACTCGTTCACGCTGTTATCAGATGCCGACTTTGCACGAAGCGGGAACGATTATTGGACGCATGAAGGGCGCGCCGCTTGGTCTCTGGTACGATATTGGTCACGGCATGATGATGGATCGAATGGGGCTGTACGATAATGTACGTGAGGCTAACGCGTTGATAAATCACGTGGTTGGCGTGCATATTCATGAAACCGTAGGTTTGGCAGATCATTGGTGTCCATACATTCATAGTAAAGACATGACCTTTTTTGATTCATTTTTGGATATTATTGATCGTTCACCGGTGAAAGTATATGAGCTGAAAGCCGCTTGTACACCGGAAGAAATTGATGAAAGTCATGGGATGATTACATCTCGCATTGCTGAACGTCATGCCGCACGTCAGCGCGGATAAAGGGAACAAGTATATTTTATGCTCAGCACATATGTTGGGAAATGTTCATCTTACGGATGGGCTGGGCTATGAGAGGCTAATAAATGGAAAAAGGGATCAGTTTCATCGGCCTGCGAGGCTTGGTGAGACAGATCCTTTTTTATATTTGGAGATCTAACGAACCTCACACGCCCTATTTCAAGTGTATGAGCCATATTAAAATCGTAACGAATCTGAGACAGCTTATATGTTTATTTTTAGCTCATTGCTGCCAATTTGTACTGATTTTCTGCCGTTTAGTGTTACTGAGGTTCGTTAGATTTTTAATATCAGTCTAAACAAGGCAATAAGGTGCCTCGGATTCGTTAGAGTTCAAGAAGCAAGTCACAACTTGGCGAGAGTAGCGTTTATTCTATCTATCATCTAAGTAGGTTAAGTGAAGGAGTGATACATTTTTTACTCGTACATCCGTCGTTCAAGTTCGGCATAGGCAATGGCCGGATCATCACTGGAGTTGTCAATGTAAGCGACGGATGAAGCAGGGAGAGGCCAAGCTACTTCTTTACGAACGAGAGAAGCTGTGAAGGCATCCCAGTTATCAAGTTTCCAGTCATCCAATGGAGATTGTCTCGCTGTGATCCGCTTGTGATACAAGGCTTCATTCTCCAGATAAATATAAGCCGCCCGCACATCCGTATCTTCCAGAGAACGTGCAATCCGTGCAAGTTCCCTAGCAATCCAATCCGAGGTACCGATTTCTTTGGTAAATGGACCCACAACGATAGTATCAATACCCAACTGAACGTTATCCAGAGCAGCGTCCATGGTAATACGATATCCGAGATCACGGCACAACTTCTTGTATTCAGGCGAGTCCCGATCGGATGGATCAAGTCCCTGAAGGGTCATAATTGCCTCTGCCGCGGGACGAAGCAGGATATCCATATCGAAGAAAGCGGCTTTATGTTTACGGGAAAGGGCTTTGGCAAGGGTAGTCTTGCCACTACCGGCCCCGCCGAGAAAGAAGATTAGTTTGCTCATGAATGTAATGCCTCCTTAGTATGTTAAAAGAAACTTTTGAACGTAAGTGAATATTATTTTCTTTATCTTAGCACAGTCGACATTGCATTCTCACTTGATTTCCTGGGACGGAAACCAGATATGACGCAGGTTCACCCAGCCTTGGCTGTTGAAAGATAGACCACGCACCGAAGGCAGATAAGCCGTCTCTACCGGTTTTTCAGATAAATGGAACAGCAGGTTTTGGCCGACCAAGAATTGTTCAATTCGGTCTAATGCAGAAGTTCGATCTGCTGCCAATGGTGAGGCGGCAATGGTTTGCAACATCTCATGAATCGTCATTCGAGCAGAATCTTCCAGATGCTCGGATAAGGTGGAGTAGAGATCATACCTGCGCAGTTCTTCGTCCCTGTCCCGAATCAGCGAGAAGAGAATCAGATCGGACTCTAGCCGCAAATCTCCTTTGAACTGCTCTATCGTGCCTGTGCGGACGGTACAGGAGTAACCGCACTGCCCCAATATAGATGCCAGTTGTTGAGCATCCCTGCGGTATTGTGGAATGGTTGCAATGTGCAGGGAAGTGGGACGAGTGGCAGTGAGTCGTTGAGATCTATCGCTGCATCCCGCCGAATGGACCTGGACCATCTCCGTATTCACCTTACTAAAATCAGGTACCACGACCTCAGAGTCATCTGCATGTCGGTCATCTTTATGCATTTCAGCAAGGCATGACTGGATGTGTGCTCTTACTTCCGGATCGTTTAACGGTCCGGTTTTTTGCGTATTACATGTGAGTAATTTATGAACCATCACACCTGCACTAATCTGGGTCCAATCTGCACCCTCGGACGAAGATGGATTATGAACAAGATGGAAGAACGGAGTTTCGATCTCTTGACTATCGTCCATTTTGGCCGAGGCACTCCACGGAATTTGCAGAATATCTACCCGGTCCATATGTGCTCTACCCTGAAAATACGATGGAAAAGCTTCAAGTCTGCACAAGTGATCATCCCAGGCAGTGACCTTGAACGGCCCCGTCCCGACAGGTTTTTGCATCCCGTGCGCATCACCCGCATGCTTTATCTTCTGTTCGTTTTTTCCGGATGAGGGTACAATCGCCGCACGACTTGTTGTAAGAAAGGACAAAAACAATTCATGAGGTTTTTTAAGTAAGAAACACACGGTCAAGGGACTGACCGCTTCAATAGATAGAATCTGTTTACTCACATCACGGTACAGTGTTCGGCGATCTGTAGATTGCAGCCGTTCAAACGTATGCACAATATCATGGGACGTCAGCATCTGACCATTGTGAAATGTAATACCTTTTCGTAAATAAAACGTCCAGGTCTGTCGGTCTGCACTGACATCCCAAGTATGAGCGAGACAGGGGAGAATCTCGCCTTGATCACTACGCTGAACCAACCCGTCAAAGACATGGCTGGTCACAAAGGATTCAGCCAACAGATTAATGTACAGCGGATCAAGCGCATGAAGCTGTTGTCGCAGGGGTAGCCGTAGTGTATCAATCTGCTCATTATTGGTGCCGGCTTCTGTATGATGTCCCGAATACCCGAGCAACCACTGGTTTAGATGATCCTGCATGGTTGTTGAACTGGAGAATGCACTCACCTGCTCGGCAGCTTCCTGCAATTCCCGGCGATTCATGGCTTGCATCATGTATTCAGCCGCGATTTGATCGGCCGGAACAAGCAAAGTCAGTGATGAACGACGACCGCGGCCACGCTGGGAAACCCAACTAATCCAGTCATGAGCAACCATCTTTTTGACAATCGTTAATGTATTACGATGCGTGCAATCGAGCAATTCAGCGAGGTCGGCAAGCGTAAGTTCATGTTCTGTGTGGTGACCGTATTGGCGATGTAACAGCAGATATTGCTGATGTATTTTCAAAGTGATGATTCCCTCCTGGAGGTGAACTCTGACGTATTCCTCTAAAATAAGAAGTTTTATCGTTTTTAATTTCTATTTATATTCCTATTTTATCATCTAGAATATAGCATAGAAAGGTTAATGGAGGTTTTTCCCATGATTGATAAAATATTGGCTTCACCGCACCGTGCTCTAATCACACTACTGTCTGCATGGATACTTGCTATCATTCACCAGTATTTATTCTATGGTAATGATTTGGGCGTATCGTATCCGATCTTTGTCATTCTCTGATACGTGTTTATGTATCTGTTTGCACGGGATCGTATGAGGTCTTTCAAATGGATTGATGCTTTTGTGGCGGGTGTAGTGTTGTTGTTAACGCTAACGTTCCTGTTCTATGACAATGAACTGTTCCGTGTACTTAATTTTCTGGTTGTACCGGGCCTGATCATCTTACATATGACGTATCTAATGGGTAGAAAACAGAAGCAGTGGTGGGAGATCGGGTTGATTGGTACGGCGATTGACCATTTACTGCCTCAAGCCATACGTCATTGGGGGACTGTTGGGGCCCTTGCTGTGAGAGCAGGGGGGCGTGGAATAGGCAAATCACAGAAAACAGTTGTTTTTAAAGTGCTCATCGGTCTTGTGGCATCTTTGCCTATTCTTATTGTTGTGATCACGTTATTGTCATCCGCTGACGGGGTCTTCGATCAATATTTATCCGGTTTCCCGGAGTGGTTAAATCAACTGACCTTTACACCAGGACTGCCAAGAATCATCTGGATGTTCATCGGAGGTATATTGTTATTCGGTTATGTATGGGGATATGTCCAGCCGATGCAATATGAGGCTGAGAAGAGAGAGAATGCACATTGGAAAAATGGAGAACGCACTCCGGTTCTTCGAGGACCATTCAGATTGGACCCCATCATTGTGGGCACCATGCTGATCGTCATCAACTGTGTGTACGTTATGTTCGTACTTGTACAGTTTTCGTATCTGTTTGGCGCGGGAGAGGGGCATCTTCCGGTAGATCTGTCTTACGCTGAGTATGCGAGAAGTGGGTTTGCGGAGCTGATTCTCGTTACGGGTATTAATTTCTTTATTCTTATTGTTGCATTGCAATTCACACGTCCGAGTGGAAAAGTAGGCATGATCGTGCATCAGGCACTTCTCCTGATTCTGGTCAGCTGTTCAGCAATCATGTTGTATTCCGCGTTTATGCGGCTAAATCTGTATGAACAGGCATATGGATATACGTATATCCGGTTCCTGGTACACGCATTTATGATCTTCCTGGCACTTCTGTTGCTGATTGCCGGCCTTCGTATACGTTACACGTCGATTCCGTTGATCCGTTGGTATATTGTGCTCGCACTGACTGCATATGTTGCCGTCAATTATGTGGGCATGGATCGCAGGATTGCCGAATTGAACATAGAACGTTACCGTCAAACTGGCAATATTGATGCATCCTACTTGGCAAGTCTATCGGCAGATGCGACTCCGTTACTTCGAGAGTTTGCTTTGAACGAGTACCCGGATCTCAAGAGAGAAATGCTGGAACGTCAAGCCTATCTGGAGAGGGACACATCCAATCGTTCCTGGCCTTCTTATAACGTTGCAAAACACAGAGCTGAGCTAGAAATGTCCAAATTGAGAACGGAATAGTTGAATACTGGCTATTTTCACGAACGGATTTATGCAAAAACAATATGTAAGTGTTATAATATAAAAAACTAACCTATAAAGGGGGTGAATCCCTTGTTTGAACTGCACGAGTTATTACCATATTTATTCTCGATTGGACTCATCTTCACCGTCAGTTATGCCTATATTGCCCATCTTCATTGTGGCATGACGGAGTACTGGGTGGAAGGTGGCGTCGGTGGTGGACTTGAACCTGTACTTCCCGCCCTGTGTTTGGACAGACAGCACAGACAGGAAGACTGGAGCCGCATGATTAGACGAAGAGAAGCGCCCGATGAAGATGAACCAGATTGTCATTCCTCGTTGAACGATTGGTCAACAAATCAACGAGGAGGATATATATGGAACATAAGACGAACAAGGGATTCACTTTTACATCGGGCAAGGGACGGATCTATGGCCTGATTGCTATTTTGTTTGCAGTCATGCTGCTTGCCGGATGCAGCAACAACGTGTCGGAGATTACCTCATCGACACCGGGATTTTTTAACCATTACATTGTATTTCCACTGTCGTATCTGATTCAGCATATTGCCACCATATTTAATGGAAGCTATGGGGTGGCGATTATTGTGATCACGCTGGTCATTCGTCTAGCACTGTTGCCATTGATGATGCGTCAAGCGAAGTCCCAGCAGGGAACACGAGTCATCATGAACGCCATGAAACCCGAGATGGATGCCCTCAAGAAAAAATATGAAGGCAAAAATGACCCTGCTGATAAGCAAAAGCTGTCTCAGGAAACGATGGAGCTATACAAGAAACATAAGTTCAATCCGCTGAATATTGGTTGCTTGCCGATGCTCATTCAGTTGCCTATACTTTCAGGTATTTACACGGCTATCCGACTTACACCGGAGTTGTCCTCCCATTCGTTCCTGTGGTTCAAACTGGGTGCACCGGATTACGTGCTCGCTGTGGTGGTCGCGGTCATTTATCTGATTCAAGCGAAGGTATCCCAAGCTAATATGGCGCCTGAACAGCGAAAACAGTTTGCCATTATGGGATATCTCTCCCCATTAATGATGGCATTCTTTTCTCTAACAGCCCCTGCAGCCATGCCGCTCTACTGGACGATTGGGGGTTCATTCCTGGTACTACAGACGTTATTGTTCCGCAAAATGTACCCGGTAGAACACCCGCAGGAGCCTGTAATTGTGGAAGTGAGTCAGAAAAAGAATAAAAAATCTGGTTCCTCCAAATCTACTCGGAAACCTGCAAAGTCGTAGGGTAACATATGGACGTTAATTACGGCCGCTTTATGAATGTATGTAGTAATGAACGTGTTATACGTTGCAAAAGCCTAAGAAAGAAGAGGCTGTCTCAAAAGCCTTTAAAACAAACATCGGTGAAGTGAATGAACACCGAGATGCCAAACGGGACCAAGCAGAGGTTCATCCTGCTTGGTCCCGTTTGCGTTTTTCCGCTATTGTCGCTTTTTTGAGCAGATTGTGGGCAAGACAAAGCCACCCGACCTCAAGGCTTACTTTTTGCAAGCCACGAAGCAGGAATCTTCGGAATCCCCGATTATTTTTTATTTGCCCAAACACACTTTCCGGCTCAACCATGCGCCGAACCGATAGCATGTATCCTTCCTCGCTACGTAGGCGTTCTCGCATCTCGTTTTTTTGCCGCATGTAGGTCAAGCTGACCGCAATCTCCCGGTCACCTTGGGCCTTGGTGCACGTCGCTTTCAAGGGACACTGACTACAATCCTCACTTCGATAGTGACGTGTCTGAATCGTGTAGCCGCTTTCCGTCATCGTCCGGCTTTCATACCGAAAAGGTAACGTTTGTCCAGCCGCACAGGTCCACGTATCTGACGTTTCGTTGTAACTCCAGTTGTCCACTTTACCGATGGCTTGCCGAAAAGCACGAGTCTTTTCCTTGTGATATGTCCCATATTTGACGATAGCCTGAATGTTTTGTTCTTCTAAATAGCTGTAGTTTTCTTCGCTTCCATACCCGGCATCGGCAATGATGGTCTTCGGTCTTTGGCCAAGCGTTTCTTCCAGATGATTCAGATGGGGTTTCAGACATTTGGTATCCGTAGGTCGTTGGTGTACGCTGTAGCCCAAAACAAACTGATTTTCCGTTCCGATCTGCACATTGTATCCGGGCTTCAATTGACCATTTCGCATGTGATCCTCTTTCATTCGCATGAATGTCGCATCCGGGTCGGTTTTGCTGTAGCTGTTCCGCTCACCGGCGGTTTGAAGCTGATATTCA
This sequence comes from Paenibacillus sp. FSL R5-0519, assembly GCF_037974275.1. Taxonomy (NCBI): domain Bacteria; kingdom Bacillati; phylum Bacillota; class Bacilli; order Caryophanales; family Paenibacillaceae; genus Paenibacillus; species Paenibacillus sp. FSL R5-0519. The sequence continues at coordinate 3,798,630 of NZ_CP150234.1, read as the reverse complement.
TATTTTTGCAGCCGCGGCAGCAAGTCCTTCCGCAACTGGCACACAGCTTTCTTGAGCGTTTTGTCCTTGGGTTTTTCAAGCAGTTTTTTCTCCAATTGCTGGACGGCTTGCTCCAGCTTGTCTGCCGTGAGAGCCGAGGCTTCGCCAAGCTCCGGCAGGTCGGTTCTGGTGTGAAGGGCATCTTCGTCGTTTTCCGCCTCTTCGATGGCTTGAAACAGGGTATGTACTTTTTCTTGCAGCTTGGCCTGGTGCTTGACGACGGCTTTTTTCCACACAAAGGTGTAGCGATTGGCATTCGCTTCGAGCTTGGTTCCGTCTAGAAAATAGTGATCCAATGATACATATTGCTCCTGAACCAGCAACTCCAGTACATGGGTAAATACGGTTTCCAGTACCTCTTTCATCCGCTCGGAACGAAAGCGATTGATGGTACGGAAGTCCGGCTGTTGGCGCGCGGCGAGCCACATGAACATGATATTTTCGCGAACCGCCTTGGCGATTTGCCGGGAAGAATAGATGCGCTGGGTGTAGGCATAGATGATGATTTTGGTGAGCATTTTGGGATGATAGCTGTGACGGCCACCACCAGGGTATGCCGCGGAGAAAATGGAGTCGCTCAGGCGATGAACGGCCTCATTCACGACACGCACGAGGTGATTTTCGGGGATATCTGTCTCCAAATCCATTGGCAAGAAAAGTTGATCCATGGTATATTGAATGTACAAAAGAAGCCCTCCTTAAAAGTGGTAGCTCGACACTTCCATTTTACCAAGGAAAGGCTTCTTTTTGTTGTGTAAATTTGGAAAACAGGGCTATCCCGAGTCTTTTTACGACTTATGGGACAGCCCCTTCTTTGTATTCTAGAAACGAAGTAGATTAAATGTACTCGCATTCTATTGAGCAGCTATTCATCTGTTCCGTCACGTCATATTGCCGGTTCATTCGACAGTTGGAAACGGGAAACGAAATACCAGATGAGCTCGCGACGTGAGGATACCTTGGTTTTGGCGAAAATCGATTTCAAATGATCCTGAACGGTGTAGACAGAAATATGCATCGCTGCAGCAATCTCCTTGGACGAATAGCTGCGCAGCACATAACCGAGCAGTTCCCGCTCTCGACTGGATAATCCATGGCTCTCAGCGAGCAAGGGCAGCAAATCTTGTGGCATCGCCTGCTCCATACGAATAGCAATCTGATCTGGTCCTGTAATCTGTTGCATAAGACTGGCATGAAGGATGAGGTAACGCCCATCCGGAAGTTGAATGCAGACTTTGGATGGTGAGTTGATAGCGATCTGAGTATCTTCAGCCCGTTCTGCCCTATTCTTGCGCTGTAAGTGGGAACTGACTGCACGTACCGGACGGGGCAGAACATCCGGCCCTATATGTTCCAGCATACGCAATTGGGACAGCCAATACTCCGCCGGGGCGTTCAGGGATAAGAGCTGGAACGTATCCGAGGTGATCAACATCCCGGGTTCCTCAGGACTTCCACTCGTGATTTCCTCCACAAGGGTCAGACTTGTGGACCGCAGCATCGATGCAATCGAAGCAGTCCAGGTCTGAATTAGCAACCGTTCTTCTTCTGTAAAAAAAGAATTCTCAGTCTTGCGATACAGCGTCAGATATCCCCAACAAGCGTCTCCACTGACGAATACGGCGCGCAGTTCATCACCGAACCCCGCTGGCTGAAGAATGTTGATATAACGTTGGCTTTGTTCAGGCTGTACGTTTATGGCCGTGTGAAGTATAGCTGTATGTTCACCGCTGCGAATTAACTCAGCGTATTTATGTATATCTTCTTCCATGTATTCATTGATGAATAACCGATCATGAATAGCTTCAATGCCTTCTTCTGTCACAGCTCCAGTGGAGAGAAGAGTCAAAGGATCAACGGTGGTGAAACAGTATGCGTCGTACGGTACAACTGATTGGATCTGTTTGAGAACAGCTTCCCGGTAGGTACGTGAGGTCCAGGTTCCTTTTTCAAGAGAAGTAATAAGTCTGTGGCTCCGGTCAATACGTGATGTCAACAAAGTTTCTCCTCTCTCTATGCGCATATCCCAATGTTCTGGGATTGTAGGCTTGGCGTATCCTTCTATAATGAAATTAGACGAACAACGAGTCAAGTCTAACTTCAATTCAAGAGGAGCGCGGTGTCCATGAATCACAAGCCATCACCGATGAGCTGGGAAACAGCAGATGTTCATCGTTACGAACAATCGATAGCCCTGAAAATTCCGGGTTATTCTCATATGCATGATCTGATGGAACGGCTGCTTGCAGCATCATTTGCAGATAACAACGATATTCATATAATTGTAGCCGGAGCGGGAGGGGGAAAAGAATTAGCTCTGCTTGGTTCGCGCCATTCCAACTGGGTGTTCACGGGAGTAGATCCTTCGCTGCCGATGTTGCAGCTTGCTGAGAAACGAGTCGCGGAAGCAGGTATTGGCTCCAGAGTGACGCTGCAACCTGTCACGGTTGAAGAATTGCCGGAGGATATTTTATATGATGGGGCGACAAGCATGCTCATGTTGCATTTTCTTCAAGGGATGGAGGCCAAACGAGCATTCCTGACAAGTCTGGCAGCGAGACTTAAACCGGGTGCACCACTGATCATTGCGGCTGTAAATGCCGATCTTCGTTCTCCGGCACATTCAATCATGATGCAAGCTTGGCAGGATCACATGCTCAGTGTGGGTGTGCTTCCTGAAGAGTGGGAGCGGTTTGCTGCTTCCCTGGGCCGTGAATCCGATCCGATATGCTCTGAAGAGATGACTCAGCTGCTGACGGAATGCGGCTTCTCACATATTACACGTTACTTCGGGGCGTTCTGGGTGGAGGGGTATTATGCAATTCGAAACTAACGTGAAGCCTATGAAAGATCAAATCTGGGTCGTTGGCGGTTATGGTCAAGTGGGCCAGATGATATGTACTCAGTTGGGGAAATTGTTCCCGGGTAAAGTATGGGCTGCGGGTACACGCATGAACCGTGCGGAAGAATTCAGCAGGTCTACAGGTGGTGCGGTACTACCGCTACAACTGGATGTGACCAAACCTGTGGAGCCGTCCATGTTACGGTCTGTGAAGCTGGTCATCATGTGTGTCGATCAGAGTGATACCCGGTTTGTTGAATCCTGTGCACAAGCCGGAACCGATTATATTGATATTTCTGCAAAGTATGATTTTCTCGCTCAGGTTGAACAGCTGCACACCACAATGCAACATTCCAAATCGACCGCGATCCTAAGCGTTGGACTATCACCGGGAGTAACGAACTTGCTTGTACGCGAAGCGACCATGCATATGGATCAGGTGGAAGAAGCAGACATAACCGTGATGCTGGGACTTGGAGAGAAACACGGAAAAGCAGCCGTGGAGTGGACGGTTGATCAGATGAATGCCATCTACCAGGTGATGCAAAAGGGCAAGCCTACGGAGGTGCAAAGTTTCGGAGATGGCAAAAGGATCGATTTTGGAGCGGAATTGGGGAACCGGAAGGCGTATCGATTTAACTTTTCGGACCAACACGTGGTTGCTCGAACTTTACGTATTCCAACCGTATCGACCAGACTATGCCTGGATTCCCGCTGGATCACAACATCCATGGCAATCTCCAAACGTACAGGGCTGTTTTCCCTGCTGCGTATCCCGTCTATTCGGAATGGAACAGTGAGGGCCTTTAGTCTTATTCCTGGAGGAGAGCCGATGTATGCGGTCAAGGTCGATGCCATTGGGTGGGAAAATGGGGAACGAATCCGCGTCGAACAATTGCTTGTTGGCGATAAGGAAGCAGATGCAACAGCAGCCGTAGCAGCGGCTGTGGCCGAACATGTATATAAAATAGAGTCAGCTTTGCCGCATGGTGTGTTTCATATCGAACAGGTTCTCTCGTTGCAGGACATTCAGGATGCACTTCATACGCCACTAAAGGTGACGACCAGGATCACCTAGTTTCATAATCTTTTGCTGGCACCCTCCGATCTGCTATGATGTAACAATAATCATGGCATGAATGGAGGGAGATCATGAACTGCGTTGCTGTATTACCTTATTACAAAGTACAGAGAGAAGTGACGGGTCTCGCCCAAGAGATTGAAGTGAATGCCCGTTCGATGATTCTGTATTCAGATAAAATCGTGACCAAATACCGTGAGTTCAACATCACGGAAGTGTTTGATATGTCATTTCGCCGTATGGGTGATGAAGGTGGATTTTTCTATCTGCACACGAGCACTGGAGTATATCCATATATGGTCGAGATCGATCCTAAACCTTTTATACAAAGTTTCAGAAAGATGACGATTCAAAAATTAAAATGACTTGACCTTGCCGTTACGTGAAGGCTTAACCTCGGATATGGAAGGAACGATAACCAATTCAGAGGAGCTGTGAATGTAATGAGTATACTGATTCAGCAAGCTACGATTCTAACGATGAAAGATGCCGATGCCCCCTTTACGGGGGATATTCGTGTTGAAGGAGATCGCATTACGCAGATTGCTGACCACATTTTGCCTCAACCGCAGGATGAGATTATTGCTGGCCGCCATAAGATCGCCATGCCGGGTCTCATTAATGCCCACCAACATACACCAATGAGCCTGCTTCGGGGATTCTCGGATGATCTGAAGCTGATGGACTGGCTCGAACGCAAAATGCTGCCTGCGGAAGCGCAGATGAACCCGGAAGATATCTATTGGGGAGCCAAGTTATCCATCGCCGAGATGATCCGTTCGGGTACCACTGCCTTTGCGGATATGTACATTCATATGAACGAGATTGCCGAAGTGGTCAAGCAAACAGGTATCCGGGCATCGTTGACACGAGGAATGGTATTCATGGAGGACGATGGGGGACGCAGGTTGCAAGAGGCGATTGATCTTGTGCAACGCTGGTCTGGAGCCGCCGATGGGCGGATTACAACGATGTATGGACCGCACTCTCCCTACACATGTCCCATGGAGCCACTCCGAGAAGTCATTGCTATGGCTGTCACGGAGGATATCCCGCTTCATATTCATCTGGCTGAGACGAAGGAAGAAGTCGTGAAGATTCGAGAACGTTATGGCATGACACCGACAGAGTATTTGGAAGAAGCGGGGATGTTCGAACAGGCACATGTTCTACTTGCGCATGGCGTACACCTTAATCGAAGGGATATCAGCAGATTGAAGGGGATGCGTGGTGGTGTAGCACATAATCCGGTCAGCAATCTGAAGCTGGGGTGTGGAATTGCTCCGATTACCGAGATATTGGCCCAGGGGATTAACGTGGGGATCGGAACCGATGGAGCGGGAAGTGCCACAACCGTGGATATGTTCGAGGAGATCAAAGCGGCGACCTGGTTGCAAAAGCTGGACTATGGCGATCCCACACGCTTGCCAGCCAAGAACGTTCTACAGATGGCTACACGCGGAAGTGCTAGTCTGTTGGGCCTACAGGATGAAGTGGGTGTACTTGAGGTGGGGCGCAAGGCGGATCTGATCCTGATCGATCTGGCGAAACCACATCTTCAACCGGTACATGAAGTAGAATCGTTACTGGCTTATAGTGTAAACGGTGCGGATGTGGATACCACGATTGTGAACGGTCAGATCCTCATGCAAGGCAGGAAGTTGTTCACGATTGATGAGGATGAACTCTACCGTGAGGTGAAGGTTAGAGCCAAAAGGATTGTTGAGGGAATTTAATTTTTAGTGAATTTAATCCAAACTGGAAAAATAGTTGTGCTCAAAACGCTATGGAGGCTTACTCCATGGCGTTTTTTGTCGAATTACAACTGGGAATAGTTCCATGGTCCTGTTCAGAATTGGTTCAGAATGACTCGTTATACTGAGCGTGTAGTTGTTCAAATTAGAAATGTACACGAGGAGGAACATGAATTGAAGGGGAAACAAAACAAAAAACGGCTTAAGCCAATATTGAAAAAAAGCATGTTGACTGCGCTCGGATTGGGCATTGCATTGCCTATAGGTGGAACGCTTCCGCAGGCTGACGCAGGTGCAATTGGTCCGGTAATAAACATTTCACAACCTGTTCTTAATGATGGCATCAACTGGTTAAGTTATTCATCGAAACCAAATGATCCTTCTTTACGCGATGTGCCCATCGAGGTGACCATCAATAATATCATCAGAATCAATCTAAGTACACAATTTCGATCCGATGAGTATAGCCCGCCTACAGCCAGCTCAAGTGATAGCAGTATCGCTGAGGTGTATGTAGAAACCAGACAAGATGAGAATATGCCAACGCCTGAGAGCACATTGGTGGTTATTCCTCGCCAAAGCGGCAAAATCAGCATCGAATTAAAAGCGAATTATATGATCTCTGGTGCACCAGAGACTGTTACGGATAACATTGAACTTTACATTAGTAAAAAAGGGGATGTAAATGCAGACGGAAAAGTGAATTCCCTGGATGCATCTGACCTTTTCAATTATCTTCGTAACATGATGACTCGCCGCAGCTTTTCTTATGTAGAGATGAACCGAATGGATGTGGATCGTAATATGGAACCCACTCTGGGGGACATGGATGCTTTGTTAAAAGGATACAAAGGCAAAACACTTGGCGGAAAAAACAATGACTATGTGTTGACCTTCAAGCAAGTAGATGATGCGCCGTATGTACTAAATGGTGAATTGATGAATGCCATGTTAATTGGAAATGAAATTGGGGTTCGTCATTATATAATGGATATTGATTACAATGATTCCCTTAATACTCCTTCTTACCAGTGGTACCGCGCGACAGAAGCTACGGGAGAAGATATGCTGCCAATCGAAGGGGAAACAGGAGCACAGTATACCGTTAAAGAAGAGGACGAAGGTTATTATCTTGTGCTCGAAGTTATTACTCAGTCCACTTGGGACTCCAATACGGAGCCTAGAAAAGTATACATTGTTGGAAAAGAAAAAATACAACACCTTGATTAATTCATTTTTTTAATTTGGATAAGGACTAACAATACTTTTTCTATCTTTACCATACGATCTATTAATTGATACAGACATGGAGGCTATTACATGTTTCAACCGAAAAAGAAACGTCCCAGAATCAGAAAAACAATGTCGGGTCTCATCGCACTGACATTACTCTCTTCACTCATATTGCCAAATGTAGCTGGAGCAGAGCCGGTAGAAGCAGCTCAAGTACAATTCGCAAATGTAAGCGTACAGGCAGGGCAGAGCGTTCATGTACCTGTTGCATTGAAGAAATCCTATTTCGGAGTGAAAGCTTATAATATGCAGATTGATTATGATACGTCTGCACTGGAAATTGTTCGGATCACGCCTAAATCCATCAACGCCAACACCATATCCTCCAATGAAGAAGGTGTAGCAGATTTCCAGTATGAAATCAATAATGCAGAAGGCTGGGTACGGATCATTTGGGTTGATTTTTCTGGAGGGAACAATCCGATTGTAGATGAACAACAAATGTTTGATATCGAGATCAAAGCCAAAAACAATGCGACGCCTGGAACAAAACAGCTCTCTGTAGATCAAACGGATTCAGAGCATTGGCATTTTACGAATGTTGAACATCAGAGTTACACTGAATTGTCAGGTGGAACAATCACAATTACAGCAGCAAACTCAGGTGGTGACAATTCTGGTTCAACACCTACACCGAATCCTGGTAACTCTTCGGGTGGAGGAGGAGGAAGTGTGTCGCCAACTTCCCCCGTTGTGACCCCTGTTCCAGCAACTCCAGCGGTAACCAAAGGTGTAGACATCTATGTGAACGGACAGAAACAGGAACAATCTGCTACAGCTACCACATCAACGGTAAACAATCTGGTTACCACTACTATTCACGTGGATAATACCAAAGTCATCAATCAGATTGGAAGTGGACTAAGAACGCTTCTTCTGCCGATGACAGGTACTGGCAAGGGTACGGTCGTTGGTGAACTGAACGGCAAGCTGGTCAAAACGATGGAAGGAAGTAATGCCGAAGTTGTCATTCAGACAGACAGTGGTACGTACACTCTCCCGGCAAATCAGATTCAGATTGATCAGGTTCTGAACCAATTCGGAAGCACTGTTCCACTCGAAGATATTACCATTCAAATCGCTATTGCACCTAGTGCTGCATCCAAGCAATCAGCCATTCAGACCGCAGCGGACAAGATGCAGAATACTACGGTGGTTGCAGCTCCAGTTGATTTTGAAGTAAAAGCGATCTGGAATGGACAGCAAGTCAATGTGGACCGTTTCAACTCTTATGTAGAGCGCTCCATCACATTGCCAGAGGGAGTAGATGGTTCAAAGATTACGACTGGTGTTGTGCTTCAGCCAGATGGCAGCCTTCTGCATGTGCCGACGAAGGTTATCAAAGGAATTGGACAAGATTCTGCTATTATTAACAGCTTGACGAACAGTACTTACGCCCTGATCTATCATCCGGCAACATTCAGCGATGTATCAAGTCACTGGAGTCGTGATGACGTACAGGATCTGGCATCCCGTCTGATCGTGCAAGGTACTGGTGAGAACGAATTTGCGCCAGACCGGAGTATTACGCGAGCAGAGTTCACGGCTGTTCTGTTAAGAGGTTTGGGTCTGCACTCCCGGATTAGCACAGAAGCGACATCATTCACGGATGTGAAGACAGGCAGCTGGTATGAGGATGAGGTTCAAACTGCCGTGTCCTACGGCTTGATCTCAGGTTATGCTGATGATAGCTTCCGTCCTAACAGCGAAATTTCTCGTGCTGAAGCGTTGACGATTGTGTCACGTGCGATGAAACTGGTCGGTCTGGCACAGGCCGACGCGTCAGAGACAACAAGTCTGCTGAGCACATATAGTGATAGTGCTAAAGTACAGGCTTGGGCTGCAGAGCCGGTTGCTTCGGCAATTAAACAAGAACTGGTACAAGGTGCTGATGGCAAATTGATGTCAGAAGCAGATATTAGTCGTGCGCAATCCGCGGCGATTGTGAAAAGACTGCTGGCAAAAGCCGGATTAATCTAAACGATATAAGTTGAACTAAAGATTATTTACACAGACACTACGATGACAGAATAGTAACGAAATAAGACAACCCGAGTCCTTATATCTGAGGATTCGGGTTGTCTTGCATCTACACTTACTTAAAATGATTTATTTCAAGCAAAGCTGTAGGTGTTTTTTTTACATATCGTTCTTTTGAACCGCTCCTACAGGCCCATGGCCCAGTTCATTATCAGTTCATACAGATTTGGTACGATATGAACATCAAATAGATAGATATTGTGCTTGATCAGGAGAGGAAGAGACCATATGAAAATACTAGAAGTCAAAAATGTGAAGAAGTCATACACCTTATATGGAAAAGAAAGAGTTCCGGTCCTCCACGGTTTGAACCTGAGTTTTGAGACGGGGGAATTTGTCTCTATCCTTGGCGAATCTGGCTGCGGTAAGTCGACACTGATGAATATCATCGGTGGCATGGATTCCGATTATGAAGGGGACGTCGTTGTGCGTGGCAAGAACCTAATTGCCATGACAGAGAAGGAAATGGACGATTACCGAAAGAATAATATCGGCTTTGTCTTTCAAAATTTCAATCTGATCCCGCATCTGTCTGTCCTCGAAAATGTGACGATTGCAATGCAAATGACGGATACCAATGAAAAAGAGCGAAATCAACGTGCCGTTGATATATTAACAGAGGTTGGACTGAAGGATCATCTGAACAAACGTCCCAACCAGTTATCAGGAGGTCAGAAGCAACGGGTTTCCATTGCACGGGCTTTATCCAACAATCCGGACATTATTCTCGCAGATGAACCGACAGGCGCGCTGGATCGAGAAAACGGAGATCAAATCCTGGCCCTGCTCGACAGCATAGCCCAAAAGGGAATGCTGGTGATCGCCGTAACTCATTCGCAGAAAGTCGCTGACTCCGGTACACGTATTGTGAAGGTAGAGGAGGGGCGCATCAGTGATGATATTCATCTCAAAGATCCTTCTGCGACTGTCTACGAAAGTGGTCAAGGTTCTTCCCGGAGCCTGGGCTTGCTTGCTTCCTTCAAGATGGCACTCAAAAATATGAAACTCAACGCCAAGCGTAATGTCCTGGTCGCTTTGGGTGGATCTATAGGTATATTAAGTGTACTCCTGATGCTTTCCTTGGGGAATGGGATAACGACGTATATGAACGACGAAATCAATTCAAGTATGGACCCTTTGCTTGTGGATATAACCAAGCCGAGTGAAGAAGCCAAAGACATGCAAGGTCCCGAAGCCTTGATGGCAACAGGTGAACCGTTCACCGAAGCTGATATCGAGACGATTCGCAATTTTCCTAATGTGGATCATGTAGAGACAATTACGACCATTACAGGCCAATCAACAATGGTGAATGAAAAACAAAGTGTGGGACTTACGCAGTTAACGACATTAACGGATGCTTTTGATCCCGCACTGATGACAATGGGAGTTCTCCCGGCAGAAAATGAGATCTTGTTACCCCTCGATACGGCGAATAAATTAAGCGGAAATGACCAAGCTGATTCCATGATCGGCAAGTCCGTGCTTCTATATATCAATGAGATGGATAGCAATAATAAACCAGTGACTTTGGAGAAAGAAGTAACCATCTCAGGGATCTACGAAGCGGCAGATCAACGATCTCCAATGCAACAATCCCCGGGATACATCTCATCAGGGACGTTAGAGCAGATGTTCTCGGACAAAGGAATAACAATTGGACCGATTCAGGTTAATGCCTATGCCACCGATATGAAATATGTAAATGATATCAATGAAGCTGCTGTTGACGCTGGCTTCGCAGGCTCCCAGATGGCCAAGGTCATGGAGAATATCACGACTTACGTAAGTATGGCTTCCATTGTACTGGCGGGTATTGCAGGCATTTCGTTGATCGTATCCGGTATTATGATACTGGTTGTACTCTATATTAGTGTCGTGGAACGCACGAAAGAGATCGGAATACTACGGGCAATTGGAGCGAGGAAGAAGGATATCAAGCGAATATTCTTCTCGGAATCTGCCTTATTAGGCGTATTTAGTGGTATTATTGCGGTAATCTTTGCAGTTATCATAAGTTATGTGTTAAATATACTTCTGGACAATGCGTTTGGAGCAAAACTGATCCATCTCTCGGGATATTACATCTTGTTTGGTCTCGTGGTAAGTACAGCGATTAGTATCGTGGCTGGTTTGATGCCATCATCAAAAGCGGCGAAGCTGGACCCGATGGAATCCTTGCGATACGAATAAAACGAACGGCGGAAAGGATAATGGCTACATGAACATGATTCTGGTGGTGGACGACGATTCCCATATCCGCAAATTAATCCGAATCTATCTTGAAAAGAATCAATTTTCCGTGCTGGAAGCAGCGGACGGTCAAGAGGCGTTAGATCTTCTCTCTCATACGAAAGTTGATCTGGCGATTGTGGATGTCATGATGCCGCGAATCGACGGCATTGAATTGACAGAAGATATCCGATCCTATCTGGATATTCCGATCCTGATTGTCACCGCCAAGGGAGAATCCAAGGACAAGGTCAGAGGATTTAATGCCGGGTCAGACGATTACCTGGTTAAACCTTTTGATCCTGTGGAGTTAATCCTGCGTGTGAAATCATTATTGAAACGATATAACAAAAGTTCATCAAATATCATTCAGATCAGCGGTGTAACGATTGATTTGGGCAATCTGATGGTCGTTGCGGACGGACAAACGATTGAATTGAAAAAGAAGGAATGTGAATTGTTATTTTCTCTGGCGAGTTCGCCAGGGAAAATATTCACACGTACACAGCTTATCGATGATCTATGGGGCATCGATTATGAAGGCGATGAGCGTACGGTCGATGTGCACATCAAGCGGTTAAGGGAACGGCTTGAACCTGTACCTGAACTGGTGATCTCAACGATAAGAGGACTTGGATATCGACTGGAGCGGGCATGAAGATGCTGAGGAAGAGCCTGCGACTTCGAATTGTAGCTACGTTTATCGGGATTGTTCTGGTGAGTTTGATTCTCTCCTTTATGATCAATAACGGGTCCCGCGAAAAAGCGCCGAACCGTTTTATGGTTACCTTTGCTGAAGACATCGCTACAATGATTAACCTGATTGATGATCAGGAAAAAGTGAAATCAAGCTTCGATATCTTTGCCCGCTATGGCTTAAATATCACGCCCGTGAATGAACAAAGTGACGTGTTGTCTTCCTTGCCAGAGGATAAAGTTCATTCGTTATTTGAGGCGGGGACAACCGATGCCATGTTTATATCCAGTAAAGATGGCATTGCGACCGTAGGTGTTCCCGGAACAAACGAGGGGATCGGCACATTTCTGATACAAAGCGATTTCTCTTCTCTTTTTCACACACTGCGCAACACGCTCTTAACCTCACTATTAACGGTACTGGTCATTGGTAGCTTATTAATCCTGTTCATGTCCGGGTACATTGTGAAACCGATTAAGAGGTTAACGGTTGCTGCGAAGGAGATGTCATCAGGTGACCTGTCGGTTCGCTTGAAACATAATAATCAGGATGAGTTCGGGGAACTGATGGAGAGCTTTAATCATATGGCCAGTGAGTTGCAAAAAATCGATTCGGTTCGTGATGACTTTGTTAGCAACGTCTCTCATGAAATGCAGTCTCCGCTCACTTCGATCAGGGGATTTACCAGAGCACTACAGGATGGTGTTATTCCTTTGGAAGAGCAGAAAGAGCATCTGGATATTATCTATGAGGAAACGCTGCGCTTATCGAGGCTCAGTGATAATCTGCTTCGGCTAGCCTCGCTGGATTCGGAGCATCATCCGGTGCATTTCACCACGTTCCAGGTCGATGAACAATTAAGAAGGGCGATCTTATTGGCGGAGCCGCAGTGGTCGCAGAAGGATATACAGATCGAATTGGACTTGTTGCCCTGCGAGATCACCGTGGACAAAGATTTGTTTGATCAAGTCTGGCAGAATTTAATAAACAATGCAATCAAATACACCGGCCCTGAGGGTACCATTCATGTCGAGATTGAGACGTCATCTTCATTCGTGAAGGTATTGATTAGAGATTCTGGACAAGGAATACCTGCGGAAGCCCTCCCGTATATCTTTGATCGATTCTATATGGTGGACAAAGCGCGAAGCAGCTCACTTCGAGGCAATGGGTTAGGGTTGTCAATTGTGATTAAAATTTTGAAATTGCATCAATGTACCATTGATGTAGAGAGCGAAGTTGGAACAGGTACGCAGTTCATAGTCACGATTCCCAGATCGGTTATCACATCTTAGGCAAGCCAGAATTGAAAGCAGCAATATGAAAACAATCGGCTCCTGTACGTTCAGGATTCAGATTGCTTCATATTGCTTTTTTGATATTAAGATACTCAACAAAATTTCATATATAGTTTTGTTTAGCAGTGAATCATTTGATAAAATAGAAGAGACGTTATGTGAATCTATGAACTTAATCAATTTATCATACACAGAATGGAGCCATTCAATGAACTATCGCAATATGGAAGATTGTATTAACGATCTGGAGCAGCACGGTCATTTGATTCGGGTCAAAGAAGAAGTTGATCCTCATCTGGAAATGGCAGCCATCCATATGAAAGTGCACGAGGCTAAAGGCCCGGCATTGTTATTCGAAAATGTAAAAGGCTCGAAGTTCCAGGCCGTATCGAATCTCTTCGGCACGGTGGAGCGAAGCAAATTCATGTTCCGGGGGACGCTTGAAGGCGTACAACGGGTGATGGCTGTTCGTGACGATCCGATGAAGGCGCTTAAGACGCCGTTTCAGCATGTCCGCACTGGTCTTGCCGCATGGCAGGCGCTGCCGAAACAGAAGTCTATCAGCCTACCCGTGTCGGCACAAGAGATTCAAATCTCGGATCTGCCCCTAATCAAACACTGGCCCATGGACGGCGGGGCATTTGTGACACTGCCGCAAGTGTATTCCGAAGATCCAGATAAACCCGGCATCATGAATTCGAACTTGGGAATGTACCGGGTTCAACTGAATGGCAATGATTTTGAATTAAACCAAGAAATTGGATTACACTATCAGATTCATCGCGGAATTGGTATACATCAAGCCAAAGCGGTCAAAAAAGGAGAACCACTGAAAGTCAGCATTTTCATTGGGGGTCCACCAGCACATACACTTTCAGCCGTTATGCCTCTGCCAGAAGGACTTAGTGAGATGACATTTGCCGGTTTGCTCGCCGGACGTCGCTTCCGGTACAGTTACAAGGACGGGTATTGCATCAGCAATGATGCTGATTTTGTCATCACGGGTGATATCTACCCAGGTGAGACGAAGCCTGAAGGTCCATTCGGCGATCATTTGGGTTATTACAGTCTGACACATGAATTCCCGTTAATGCGTGTGCACAAAGTCTATGCCAAACCTAATGCCATCTGGCCATTTACGGTTGTTGGTCGTCCGCCTCAAGAGGATACGGCATTTGGTGATTTGATACATGAGATTACAGGAGATGCCATTAAACAGGAGATTCCGGGCGTCAAAGAAGTACATGCGGTCGATGCGGCAGGAGTCCATCCATTACTGTTCGCTATCGGCAGTGAACGGTATACGCCTTATCAGGTAGTAAAACAGCCAACAGAGCTGCTTACGATTGCCAACCGAATTTTGGGTACAGGTCAGCTCAGTCTGGCGAAGTACCTGTTTATAACTGCTGAGGATCAGCAGCCTCTGGATACCCATAAGGAAGTTGAATTCCTGACCTATATCTTGGAGCGTATGAACATGCAACGGGATATTCATTTCCACACCCATACGACGATTGATACATTGGATTACTCCGGTACAGGACTAAACAGCGGTAGCAAGGTCGTTTTTGCAGCATATGGCGATAAGATTCGGGATCTGTGTACGGAAGTTCCGGAGTCTTTGAAAAACATACGCGGATATGAAAATCCACAGCTCATCATGCCGGGTATCGTCGCAATCCAGACATCAGCCTTCACAAGTTACGCGGATACAGCGCAGGAGATGCTAGCATTCACGTCTCTATTGAAAGAACAGGGAGGTCTGGACTCATGTCCGATGATTATCCTATGTGATGACAGTTCGTTCCTGAGTGCTAATCTCAGTAACTTCTTGTGGGCCACGTTTACCCGGAGTAACCCTTCACATGACATGTATGGAGTTAATAGTGGATATGACCACAAGCATTGGGGCTGTGATCATGTGATTATTGATGCGCGGACCAAACCTCACCAGGCGCCGCCATTGATTCCCGATGCTTCGGTTGAGAAGAGCATTGAACGTTTATTTGTTAAAGGGGCAAGTCTGGGTTCAATCAAAATCTAATATGAGTTGTCTTAAAGAAGTTCAAACGGAGCGTTTGAACTTCTTTGGCTTGCTCTGATCCAGCGATAAGACACAAAAGTGTGAAAAAGTTAAAAACCGGGACTAATTTGGAATTTGGAGTGAGGATAAAGTCTTACATGTTCGTATTTACCTTTGTGATTAAGGTCGTTTGAACTATGTATGAAATGAAGAATTATAACGATATAAAGAAGTATAGGTATTTTTGTGGCCCCGTTCCATTGGGTGCTGTTACTATAATGAATTGTTCAGGGGGAATACCGATTTGAGAATCCATATTATGAACCTGCAAGACGGAGACCGTCTGACTGCGGATACATTCAGCGATGCAGGATTACACGTTCTCGGGAAGGGGACCGTAATCAGAAGTGAGGATATTTCCTTGCTTATGCAGCACCGTGTAGATTATGTAGATATTGAATCACGCGAAGAGGAAATCACTGAGGCAGAATTTTTTGCTGCAGCCGCCAAGCATGCTTCCGGGTTAAGTACAAGTACGAAGGAAGAGCCGCCAGAAGAAGAGATGAAGTCCCAATTTATTCAGACTGTACATAATTATCAAAATGCTTTTCTTGAAGCCCTGACTGTTGGCAAGTTTAACGCTACCATGGTGGATGATGCACTGCAACCGATGGTTGAGGGACTGGATGAGCAGAAAGATGTCGTTCATCTCCTGATGATGCTGGAGCGGGATGATGTCAATAACTATACACATTCAATTCAAGTCGGATTGTTATCCTTCTACCTCGCGAACTGGCTAGGATATTCTCAGAAGGAGAGTTATCAGATTAGTCGCGGTGGTTATCTGCATGACATTGGAAAGTGTAAAGTCTCCCACCGGATTCGGAACAAAACAGAACCGTTGACAGCGGATGAGCAGCTGGAAATGCAGCGTCACACGATATATGGGCATGAAATCATTAAAAATTCGATGACGGATGAAGCGACGGCCTTGGTTGCCCTGCAGCATCACGAGCGTGAAGATGGGTCGGGTTATCCGATGCAACTTGAGAAAAGTGAAATTCACCCCTATACCCAGATCGTATCTGTAGCTGATATCTATATTGGCATGAGATCAGGGAGTCATGGGGGAAGCAATCCAAACCTCATCAACAACCTTAGAGATATCTATGGAATGGGATTTGGTAAATTGAATGAAAAGCCAGTTCAGGCATTGATGCAGCATTTACTTCCTAATTTTATCGGAAAACAAGTCCTGCTCAGCAATGGAGAAAAAGGTGTTATTGTCATGAACAATACGTCTGATATTTTCAAACCGCTCATCAAAGTGGAGTCGGAAGAATATCGCGATCTTTCCAAAGAGCGTACGCTTGCTATTGATGAATTGCTTATTTAATATCGGCAGCCTTTGCCATTCTGGCAATGCATGAAAGACGGGCCTCCTGTACTAAGACAGGGAGCCCTTTTTTTGTTATATCCCCCTTTGTTGTGTTGTTCGACCAACGAAGCAAGGTTATACTTTGCAAAGACCTTATTTTTCCTGCCAAGGAGCGATCGTCATGATTGAAGTGACAACAGAGATTACGATACTTGCCTCGATTGAACGGTGCTTTGACTTTGCCCGGGATATTGACCTACATACACAGACTGTCTGGAAACATACGAGAGAACGAGCGGTCGCTGGAGTAACCACAGGAAAAATTGGAGCCGGGGATACCGTTACCTTTCAGGCTACCCACCTGGGTGTCAGACAGAAGTTGAAGTCCCGAATAGTGCAGTTTGAACGACCGTTTTTATTTGTGGATCAGATGGAGGAGGGGGCTTTCAAGAGCATGCGACATGAACATCATTTTAGCGCGATTGCAGAACAGATGACATGCATGAGAGACATGCTGCGGTTTGAAGCACCACTTGGATTGCTGGGATGGGCAACGGAGCGACTTGTGCTGAAGAGATACATGCTGGCATTTCTGGAGAGTCGTAACCGTAAACTCAAAGTGATCCTTGAGCAGTATCCGGAATTGAACGAATAAAGGAGAGAAGACGTTGGATGGATAATGAGTATTATGTAGGTTGGGGCACCCTTGCCTTGATTAATGCCGGACTTGCACAGGGAAAAAACAGAAGCGGTCGGAACTGGTTTCTGATTTCCCTGTTGTTGGGTCCTTTGGCAACCCTCTTTATTGTGGTGTGGAATAAACTGGACTAATTCAACGATCGAGATTCCGATGCATATGACGATCAATCATCCAGAACAGAAGTGCGGCTGCACTAACACCCGCGCCTAACCAGCAAACCGCTGTCCAACCCGCCCATGCATACACTTGGGTAGAAACGATGGAGCCGGTTGCACTGCCGATGGAGTAAAAGATCATATACGCTGCCGTCAGGCGGCTCTGTGCTTCGGGACGAACTTCGTAGATCAGGCTCTGGTTGGTAACATGTACGGCTTGCACGGCGAGATCGAGCAGGATAACGCCGAGGATCAGGAACCACAACGAGTGATGGACATAACCGATGGGCAGCCAGGATAAGAGCAGAATGACAAGAGAGATACCGGTTGTTTTTTGCCCAAGGCCACGATCAGCAAGTTTACCTGCGCGGGCAGCAGCCAGTGCTCCAGCCGCTCCTGCGAGACCGAATGCACCTATAAGCGTATGAGACAGGGACAATGGAGGGCTGCTTAGTGGCAGAACCATGGAAGTCCACAAGATGCTGAAGACTGTAAAAATCAGCATCGCCAGTACACCTCGTACTCGTAATACACGCAAATCACGATACAGTTGCAAGACAGAGCCGAGTAATTGGGCATAGCTTTGTTTTACTTGTGGGGATTGTTGCCTTGGGAGAACAAGAAATAAGGCGACAATTCCGAGTAAGGTAAGGCTGGCAGAGAAGAGATACACCGATCTCCACCCCAGCCAATCGTTCAGCGTACCTGCAACCGTTCGTGCAAGTAATATGCCAATGACGATTCCGCTGGTGACCTGCCCGACAATACGACCACGTTCGGTAGGGGCTGCCAAGTGTGCGGCAAAGGCAACTAATGTCTGTGTAATGACCGCGAGTAGACCTACGACAGCCATACCCGTGAATAATAGTGAGCTGGACTTTGCGGTTCCTACCAGAACCAGTGCAAGTACGGATAAGAGCATTTGGATAATTATCAACTTGCGGCGATTTAAGAGATCCCCGAGCGGAACGAGAAGGAACAGCCCCAGGGCATAACATATTTGAGTCACTGTGATGACGATCCCTATGGATGATGGAGAGAGGTTGAACTCTTGAGCAATGGAGTCTAGCAAAGGCTGAGCATAATAAATATTGGCGACCGCAAGTCCGCTGCACACGGCAAAGAGAAGAGCAACTAACCTTGACATGGCAGGACGATCCTTATTGGATAATTGTGCATCTGGAGAAGAAGTTAGCATGAGTTGTTGTCACCTTTCTATTATGTACTGATCGGTATGTTATGTTTTGGGATAACCATACTTTATTTGCTTGGATTCTGTCAACAGAGAATGGGATGTGATTTTCAATTTGGTTAAAAACGTTTTATGGAGGAGTTTATTTAATTTTTACTCATTTTAAGTGAGTGATTTTTGACTTATCCATTGGTATGAAGTTAAAATATATAAGCATACTGATCGATACATAAAGAGGTGAAATGTATGGTTAGACAACGGGAATTTGATACGGACAAAGCACTCGATGCAGCAATGCATACGTTTTGGGACAAGGGGTTCGAAGCGTCATCTTTGAGTGATTTGACGACTGCAATGGGCATTCAACGTCCCAGTCTGTACGCGGCTTTTGGCGATAAAAAGGAATTATTCGAAACCGCACTTCGCAGGTACACCACGCAGCATGCGGCCCAAGTCAGAGCCAGACTTCAACAGGGCTCCACGGTGCGAGAAGCCTTCCGTGGGCTGTTTGAACATATTGGAGCTGAAGGGAGTGTAACCGAGCCTAGTCATGGCTGTTTTTGCATTAATACGATGGTTGAGCTGGCTCCACATGACCCCAAATTCGCTGTCCTCACACGGGAGCATCAGATGTATCTGGGTGTTCTTTTCAAGGAAACGATTGAAAAAGGCCAACAGAGCGGGGAATTGTCCGCTGACTTGAATGCGAGTGCGGTAGCACAGTCTTTGGTTGTATCCATGATTGGACTAACTGTACTGATGAAATCAGGACCGGACCGCTTGTTTGTAGAGCAGAGCATCCAGGTTACGCTGTCTTTGCTGCAGTAATAGGGATTTATTCTGTTTAAAGTGATGCGGAGTTGCTACAATATGTTTAAGAAGTGAGCAGATCTAGGAGGAGATCAGGGATGGATAAGAAGTTGCGCTGTGCAATTTTGGATGATTATCAAAACGTTGCGCTGACGTCGGCAGACTGGAGTTCGTTGATGGATCGGGTGGAGATTCAGACATTCAACAACTATATGGGCTCGGAAGAAAAAGTCATTCAAGAATTGCAGGAATTCGATATTGTGGTCCTGATGCGGGAACGAACACCATTTCCGGAGAGGGTTATTTCGCAGCTCCCTAAGCTGAAACTTCTGATTACAAGTGGCATGCGTAATGCGTCCATAGACCTTAAGGCTGCGGAGCAAAAAGGGATCATTGTGTGTGGAACCGAGGGAAGCTCTAATCCACCTACGGAACTGACGTGGGCGCTAATACTGGGACTGTCCAGACAGCTGGTTACGGAGAATAATGCACTTCGCTCCAATCGAAACTGGCAGAGCACTGTAGGATTGGATCTGCATGGGAGAACACTTGGATTGCTCGGTTTGGGCAAGATAGGCACTCGCATGGCTGAGATCGCACAAGCATTTGGCATGAATGTGATGGCCTGGAGCGAGAATCTGACACGAGAGAAAGCCGAAAAACATGGTGTCATTTGGTCCGAGACCAAGGAGCAACTGCTTGCACAGAGCGACATCATATCCATTCATCTGGTATTAAGTGATCGTACGCGCAATCTGATTGGACAAGCCGAATTTCAACAAATGAAATCGAGTGCGCTATTCATTAATACGTCGCGAGCGGGTATTGTTGATCAGGAAGCTATGATAGATGCATTACAGCGTGGTTTGATTGCTGGCGCAGGTCTGGATGTGTATGATCAGGAACCGCTGCCGGTTAACCATATTATGCGAACATTGCCCAATGTCCTGGCCACACCGCATCTGGGTTATGTGACTCGTGGCAATTATGAGATCTATTATAGTCACACCGTAGAAAACATAGCGATGTTCCTGAACGGAACACCGATCAGGCAAATGCTTCCTTAGAATAAACGGTGCTGAATAAAGACGTAGCTTTAGATATATGGGATTATAGACAAATAAGGTGCTGCCAGGAAAGAGTTAGGCCTGAGCAACACCTTTTTTTGTATATCTGTGTAGCAAAACAAAGGAAGAGATAGCCGTAACATGTATTCTATCTTACTGACTGACACCACTTACCACATTTAATGGTGCGGTCCTCGCTGGGAAGAATGAATCATGGCGACGCTAGATTCACGAACGATTAAGCGCGGTTCGAATTGAATGTGTTCGTAATCGGTCGTGTTCATCTCCCGAATCCGTTTTAACAACAGTTCGGTAGCAAGTCTGGCAACCTCCTCACCCATAATGGAGACGGAACTAATCTGCGGGGACGAGACCGTGGTCCACTGATTGTTATCCACACCCACTACAGCCACATCTTCAGGTACACGAACCCCCAACTCCTTGAACCGATTAACCAATCCGATGGCAACCATATCATTAATGGCATAGACTGCATCTGGCATATGCGTAAGTCCGTAGAAATAATCTGCAGCATTGGCACCTGTATTCAATGAAAAGTCCTCACCAAAGTAGACAAGAGAAATGTCCACATGGCCTACAGCTTGCTCATAAGCACGGAAGCGCTCTTCAATAATGTCTTTGGGTGCGCCGGCATAGGCGATTCGCGTCCGCCCAATTTTGAACAGATGCTCCATGACCAGTTTGCCTTCGGGTTGAGACAGAGATACGATATCTGCCCTCATTCCCGGTTCCAGTTTCTTGCCGTAGTTAATCATAGAGATGGGGAGCGGGGCTTTATCAATCAGTCCGGGTAACGTTTTGGGATAGGCCAGAGGCATGAAGATCAATCCATCTACATGCAATTTTTTCACATTACGTATTGTCTCCAACTCGGTACGGGCATTGCCTGCCGTATTGATCTGCACGACATGGTACCCATGCTGCTTCGCCGTTTGCTCAACAGACCATGAAATCTCCGGAATAATGGCGTTACGTATGTCGGGTACAACGAGCGCGATCTGGTGCGTTTGTCGGATTTTCAGACTCTGTGCGGAGGTGTTGGGTACAAAACCCAGTTCTTCAATGGCCTTCATCACCTTATCTCGTGTTTTACTGCTTATGCCTTCTGAATTGTTGATGGCCCGGGATACGGTAGCTATGCCCACGCCGGCACGCTCAGCCACGTCCTTGATCGTCAGTTTCTGTTCTTTCTTCAATGTACGTTTACCTCACTTTATCGGAAACGATTCCGAATATTTAGGGATATGTATGCACTTCGCGATAAGTATATAACTTAATTATAACATTTGAGCTATGAAGTATCCCGTGATTGGACCACATTTATGCCGAAGTATGATTATATTTCATTCCGTCTGCAGTATTACTTGCCAGGATATATCTTAATAACTTGGATTAGAGCGGTTACACAATACCGCTAAAATAACTTTAATAAAAGTGTAAGCGTTCTTAATTAAAACTCGATATGATCACGAAATAGACATATTAGTGTAGAAATATGTTTGACAGCGTATCTAAAATGTGACATATTTAATTTACGGAAACGTTTCCGATTATACTATAAATTATGATCTGGGAGATGAAATGAATGAAAGCATTACGTTGGCACGGAGTCAAAGATTTACGTCTCGAAAATATTAACGAACCTCATCCTGAAGAAGGTAAGGTCAAAATAAAAGTGGAATGGTGCGGCATCTGTGGCAGTGACTTGCACGAGTACACAGCGGGTCCGATTTTTATTCCGGCTCAAGCACCACATCCCCTAACAGGGGAACAAGCGCCTATAGTCATGGGGCATGAATTCTCAGGACAGGTGGTTGAGGTAGGGGAAGGCGTTACACGTTTCAAGGCGGGCGATCGTGTAGTTGTAGAACCGATCTATGCATGTGGACACTGCGAAGCTTGTAAACAAGGCAAATACAATCTGTGCGATAAAATGGGTTTCCTTGGACTCGCTGGAGGCGGAGGCGGATTCTCCGAATATGTAACTGCTGAAGAATACATGGTCCATGCCATACCGGATTCAATCTCGTATGAGCAAGGTGCACTGGTTGAACCTTCGGCTGTAGCACTTCACGCTGTGCGCCAAAGCAAGCTGAAAGTGGGCGATACGGCGGCCGTGTTTGGTGCTGGCCCGATTGGATTATTGGTCATTGAAGCACTTAAGGCCTCGGGAGCTTCTGATATTTATGTTGTGGAATTATCGGACGAACGGAAAGCCAAAGCGGAAGAACTGGGTGCGATTGTGATTGACCCAACACAGTTCAATGTCGTAGAAGAAATCCATCAGCGTACACAAGGTGGCGTTAACGTTGCTTATGAAGTAACCGGTGTACCACGTGTGCTGCAACAAGCCATCGATTCCACACGTATTGGTGGAGAGTTGATGATCGTAAGTATTTTTGAACAGGAAGCACCGATTCATCCGAACTCTATTGTTATGAAAGAGCGTACGGTCAACGGCATTATTGGTTATCGCGATGTGTTCCCGGCAGTCATCAGTCTGATGGATAAAGGTTTCTTCCCCGCAGACAAGCTGGTAACCAAACGAATCTCGTTGGATGAAGTGGTGGAACATGGTTTTGAAGCACTACTAAAAGAGAAAAATCAGGTTAAGATTCTGGTTAAAGCAGAATAGAATCCACAGATAGTAAGAACGAGTAGACAACACATCAACAGATGTGGTTGTCTACTTTTTTTTGTCCAGATCGGGCGAAATTTGTTGCATGTACAGATGGTTTTACATAGTATGGAAAGATACAAAATGTATCATCTCGGTATGAAGGGAATCATTCTGAAAATATGAAGGAGGAAGCGGACATGCAGAGACACAAGAAATGGACAGCCGTAATTTTGACCATCGTTGCGGGAATGAGCTGGATGCTCATGGGCAATTCCAAACCGAGAAATAACACGTCAACTAGTCAACCACCTGCTACGGAACGTCAGCTTGCCAAGGTGTCGAATGCACCGATCATTTCAGCAGATGTAACATCCAAGATAGAACTGCTGGGAAGGCCTTTTACCAAAACACCATATGCCAATAACGTCTGGGATATGCAACTGTACAACGGCAAAATATATTTGGGTCACGGAAACAGCAGTAATCTGGGCGTAGCGCCGAATTCAGGCCCTATTCCGGTCATTTATTATGATACAGCGAACGCGAAATTCAAGACCCAGTCGGTGACCAACAGCAACCCTGGCATTTTGCCATCGACGAAGATGTATGTGGATGAGGAACAGATTGACATTTACAGAGTGCTTAACGACAAGTTATATATTCCTGGTAATGATTCGGATAGTGAGAAGTGGGAACTCGGCAATTTCTATCGTTTGGATGGAGAGGTTTGGACTAAATATCGTAATCTTCCACTCGGAGTACACGTATACGATTTGGCTTCCTATCAGGGCAAGATGTTTGCCGCGCTAGGTACAGAGTCCAAACCAACGATATTAATCTCTCATAATGAAGGTGAAACTTGGCAGAAATTTGCAACAATCAATACGTTTGGCTTCCGGGCTTATACCATGTTCCATCTTAATGGCAAATTATATGCATCTGGCATGATGTATCCGGCCAATAAAATATGGAATGACAAAACCAATATCCTGGAGATCAATGAAAAGCTTGAGAAACGGGACGTTGTCATCTATGGAAACAAAATGCTGCCAGGACTCACTTATCAAACGGGCACCATTCCCTATAATAAAATAGGCAAAAATATTAACTTTAATAATAAGTTGCTCTATATAGCGGGTGGGGTGTTCAATGATGGACAACTGCTGCCCAAATCCTTGAATGTTATGACAGATATTAACCAGGCCAAACGAGTTAATCTGCCAGATGCCAAGGCACTTCCTACGGATGTGCTGTTGCGTGATGGTAAGGTATATGTGCTTACGTACACGCGTCAAAGTGCCAATCTATATATCAATCGGGTCTACCAATCCACGGATCTGACAACATGGAATGAGATTTTACGTTTTAGTCAGGACACGTATGCCAAGTCATTTGAAGAGAACGAGGGCGACTTCTACTTTGGTCTGGGTACCGATCCCGATGTGTTATCGACTTCATCGGGGAAATTGCTTCGAGTGAATCGCAATGATATCCCCGTAAATGCTAATTAAATTGGAAGGAAGATTATGGATTATATACTATGCTACATCCACATTATTGGTGACCGGGAAAATCCGTTAAGATGCAGTATTGTGCAAGTCAGACCGCTTCGGTAGTGTGATCAAACAGAGGCTGCCGTTAAGGTAGCTTTCTTTTTTTATCTAAAAGATTAGTTCGAACGACTCACTTCGAAAATTTGAAAATAAAATTAAGAAACTATAAAATGGATAGAGAAATAATCCTAAACCAGTCAATGGAGTTACTAATGTTATGATATACAAAAGCATGTCGCATTTCACATGAATGCGAAAGTTCCATACTTCCAATTGCAAAGGAGTAATATACGATGAACGTACCTTCAGCATTATTTAAACCTTTTACCTCGGACAAGCTAACCTTGTCTAATCGAATCGTTATGGCCCCTATGACTCGCGGATTCTCACCAGAGGGCGTACCTGGACCGGAAGTTGCTGAATACTACCGTCGAAGAGCAGCAGGCGGAGTGGGACTTATCATTACGGAAGGTACAGGCATCAATCATCCTTCTTCGGTCAGCGGAGCGAGTATACCATTGTTCCATGGTGAAGATTCGTTGGAAGGATGGGCTAATGTAGTGAAAGCAGTGCATGAAGCGGGTGGCAAAATCATGCCACAATTGTGGCATGTGGGTACAGCACGTCGTTCCGGTGACTTGCCTAACGCAGAAGCTGAGCCTGTAAGTCCGTCAGGGGTTAGCATGGCAGGTGAGCCATCACGTGAACCATTAACGGAAGAGGAGATCCAAGGTCTTGTGAAAGCATATGCCCAAGCGGCAGCGGATGCACAGCGAATCGGGTTTGACGGAATTGAATTGCACGGAGCCCATGGATATCTGATTGACCAGTTCTTCTGGGCGCAGACGAATCGAAGAACCGACAAGTATGGTGGTGATTTGGTACGAAGAACCCAATTTGCGGTTGAAGTGATTGAAGCTTGTCGTGCTGTGGTTGGTCCTGATTTCCCAATTGTGCTCCGGTTCTCCCAATGGAAGATGGGGAATTATGAAGCACGTCTGGTGGAAACGCCGGAACAATTGGAGCAATTCCTGGCACCACTCAGTGCTGCTGGCGTGGATATATTCCATTGCTCTACACGGCGGTTCTGGTTACCTGAATTCGAAGGATCCGAGCTGAATCTCGCAGGTTGGACACAGAAAATCACAGGCAAACCAGCCATTTCGGTTGGATCGGTAGGGCTTGAAGCTGAATTTGTGGACAGAGCAACCGAGAACCAGGGAACAGGGGATGCCCATTTGGATCTAGTAAATGAGAAGCTGGAGAATCATGAGTTTGACCTGATCGCCTTGGGTCGCGTTCTGCTTAGTGATCCAGAATGGCCTGCCAAAGTTCGGGAAGGTCGCATATCCGAAATCATTCCATTTACAACGGAAGTATTGAAAACCCTCCATTAATCGAAGGCTAAGAACGTTTCGCAAAAAAAAAGTGAACCAACGCCGAATGGCGACAATTTACAACGGAAAATGAAAAAACAACGAAACAAAAACGAAACAAAAACAAAAACAAAAACGAAAACAAAAACGAACAAATAGGCCGCCTTTGGGCGGCTTTTTCACCTACCTATACTTATAATTTCAACATATGAAAAATTCACAATAGAAAAACATTTTCCACACCGTTGCACCTGTTTATTACTCCCATACATCCCACACGCGCGTAGTCACAACACCATTGAAGTTCCACATCTCAGCTTCTATAGCAACCATTTTTTTCGCTGCATATTATATCAGCACAACGATTCAATCCTCAGAAGCGCTCATTTTGAAAATCAATCACCTTGTGATAAGGTTACTCCTGAACCTTTGAATTACCAAGACGACATTACATAAGGAGGATGAATATCCTTGTACAACTATAGTTACACCTCGAACAAAAAATGGAGAAAACCACTGCATATGATATGTCTTCTGCTGGGGATCATTCTGCTTTTATCGGCATGTGGCCAAGCACAGAAACCTTCCTCCACAACGGACTCGAATACCGGCTCCAATGCTGGCTCTAACTCAGGGCAATCTTCCTCATCGCCGGAGCAGAATACCGCTCCACCGCAGGAAGAAGTACCAGAAGAAGTCGATCCGGTGCAGGAGCAGCTCAGTTCATTAACGTTAGAAGAGAAAATTGGACAGATGATACTCGCTGGTGTTCAGGGTACAACGCTGGATGATCAGGCCAAACAGATGATTGCGGATCAGAAGGTAGGAGGCATTATTTTCTACGCCAACAATGTAACGACGCTTGAGGGGACAGCCAAGTTTGTACAATCCATCAAGGAAACGAATCAGTCCAATCCGGTACCCATCTTCATGAGTGTGGATCAGGAGGGCGGCAAAGTCAGCCGCATGCCGGAGAACGTGGAATCCATTCCATCCAACAAAAAAGTAGGACAGACAAAAGATAGTGCGCTCGCTGAAACGATGGGAGAATTACTGGCCAGACAAGTCCAACTTGCAGGTTTTAATGTGGACTTCGCTCCTGTGCTGGATGTGAACAGTAATCCGAAGAACCCGGTGATCGGTGATCGTTCATTCGGCAGTTCGGCAGACCTGGTATCGCGTATGGGAATTGCGGAGATGAAAGGTCTGCGTAATGAAGGCATTATTCCGGTAGTGAAGCATTTTCCGGGTCATGGGGATACGTCCGTGGACTCCCATCTGGATCTGCCTGTTGTGAACAAAACGGAAAAACAACTGGCTGAGCTTGAATGGATTCCGTTCCAAGCCGCAGTGAAGGAGCAAGTGGAGGCTGTTATGGTGGCACATATTCTGTTTCCGAAGCTTGATCCCGATCATCCGGCTTCCTTATCTGATGTCATTATTGGTGAACATCTGCGCGGAAAGTTCAAGTATAACGGTGTCGTCATCACAGATGACTTGAGTATGGGAGCAATCGCGAAGAACTTTAAGTTGAATGAAGCTGCAATAGCAACTGTTAAGGCAGGTAGTGATATTCTTTTGGTAGCTCATAGTTATGAGAGTGCCAAGACGATTTTTCATACACTGATGAATGCAGTGAAGTCAGGCGACATCTCCGAATCCCGAATCGATGAAAGTGTATATCGTATCCTGGCATTGAAGCAACAATACAAGTTAACCGATAGACAGCAAGCCTCTGGAGACCTGAAGCAGCTGAACGCAGATATTGTGGACTGGCGTAATCAAGTCGATGCTCGATAATCCAACCTGTGTTATGATTTTGGCAGAGGTGAGATCCAACCATGTATACCATTATGATTATAGAAGACGACCCCAAAATTGCAGGGTTATTGAAATCACATATTGAACGTTATGGAGACCAGGCGGTTTTGGCTGAGAATTTCGAGCAGATTGTGCAGCAGTTTGAACAGGTACAACCGCATGTTGTGCTTCTAGATATCAATTTGCCCAGCTATGATGGTTTCTATTGGTGCCGCCAGATTCGTACATTATCTACATGCCCAATTCTGTTTATCTCCGCCCGGAGCGGAAAGATGGATCAGGTCATGGCACTGGAGAACGGAGCGGATGATTATATCACCAAGCCATTCGAACACGAGATTGTTATGGCCAAAATTCGGAGTCAGTTACGCCGGGTGTATGGGGACTATGCCGCACGTGATGAAGAACGCAAGGTGGAACTGGACGGTTTGGTCGTTTACTTGGAAAGACTGGAGATTCAACTGGGCGATCGCAAAGTGCAGCTGACGAAGAAAGAAACGATTCTGCTGGAAACGTTACTGCGTCGCAGTCCCAAGCTGGTAAGCAGGGAAACGATCCTGGAGAAGCTGTGGGATGACTCTTTTGTAGATGACAATACACTCAGCGTTAACGTTACCCGGGTTCGTAAGCGATTAGCCGAGCTTGGCATTACGGATGCACTGGAAACGGTCAGAGGTTCAGGTTACCGATTGAACAACAACTGGAAGGCTTCCTCTCCATCATGAGATTGTTTATTCGTGAACATCTCGCTTTAACTTGCTGGGTGGTTGCTATGTTGTTCACCGTGGTGGCGGTGTTCTGGTATGACGGTTATACTGATTGGATTACGGCTGCTTATGCTGTAGCGTTGGGATTATTTTTGTATGTTGGCTATTTGGTCTATCGTTATTATTCACATCGCTCGTTTTATGCCCGAATATCCAGATCGATGGATTCGTTGAAGGAATTTGTACCCTTGAACGAAACAAGTCCATTATCACAGGCATTGGAGAAGCTGCTGGATTCACAATACGGACAGTATCATGCTCACCTGCATCGACTGGAACAGCGACAGCAAGAATATCTGACGTTTATGAATCAGTGGGTACACCAGATGAAAACGCCGTTATCCGTCATTGAGTTGACCTTGGAAGATCAGGAGGATGACGATCCTCGGCTCATAAGCATTCGGGAGGAAGCGGACCAAATGAGACGTGGATTGGAGACTGTGTTGTATGTGGCCCGTTTGGATACCTTCGAACAGGATTTCACCGTTGAACCCGTAGCACTGAAAACTGCGGGTGAGGAGGCAATTCACGAGCTGAAGCGATTTTTCATTCGCAATCACGTCTATCCAGAGATGCATATCGATTCCTCACTGGTTGTGCAATCCGATGCCAAGTGGATTCGTTTTGTCTTAGTACAGCTACTATCTAATGCGATCAAGTATTCTGCGGGCAGCGGGCAAAAAATTCATATGCGGGCATATGAATCAGAACGCTCCATCCTACTGGAAGTGCAGGATCAAGGCATCGGGATTCCAAAGTCCGATCTGAACCGGGTATTTCAGCCTTTCTTCACTGGGGAGAACGGACGGCATTTCAAAGAGTCCACTGGCATGGGGCTGTATATTGCGAAAGAAGTACTGACCCGAATGAATCATCAGATCAATCTTGAATCCGTGTACGGTGAAGGAACAACTGTCCGAATTACATTCAGCTCCTGAAGTGGCAGGTGGAAGACGAGAGTGGAACGTGTGAATTCGGGCTGAAGCATGATGAGTATTAACATAATGATGTGTCAAATGGATATGAAGACGTCTATTGCCTGGTTGAGGCGAAGGCGTCTTTTTGGATTTTTACCATGCAACCTTACAACATTGTCATGTTGATGAAAGGTTAAACCATAGGAGAATG
This sequence comes from Paenibacillus sp. FSL R5-0519, assembly GCF_037974275.1. NCBI lineage: Bacteria > Bacillati > Bacillota > Bacilli > Caryophanales > Paenibacillaceae > Paenibacillus > Paenibacillus sp. FSL R5-0519. Next base: position 3,768,743 of record NZ_CP150234.1, on the reverse strand, counting down.
ACCGAAACTTCGATAGACTGTAGTCATGAAGATCACAGGAAAGGCCGCACTTATTATGCAGACATACAGCATCAGCGTATCTTAATTTTCGAATTCACTTTCATTAGAGGAGTTGTAACTATGGAGATTTGTTCTGTCAATCAGATCAGTAAAATCTATAAAGGCATCGTGTCCTATGAAGCATTATCCGGCATCGATCTCAGTATTCAGAAAGGTGAGTTTGTCGGCATTATGGGACCATCCGGCAGTGGTAAAACAACGCTGCTGAACATGATCTCCACAATCGATCATCCGACATCAGGAGAACTGCGGATTGCAGGGAAGAATCCATTTGAATTGAACCAGGACGAACTCGCGCTCTTTCGGCGCAAAGAGCTAGGGTTTGTTTTTCAATCGTTTAATCTGTTAAATACCCTGACAGTCAAGGAAAACATCGTGCTGCCACTGACGCTTGACGGAGTTCCCATAGCAGAGATGAACACACGTGTGGAACGACTTGCAGGCAAGCTCGGCATTGAAAGTATTTTGAACAAACGAACCTATGAGATATCGGGTGGACAGGCACAACGTACGGCTATTGCGAGAGCACTGATTCATTCACCCAAGCTGATTCTGGCTGATGAGCCAACAGGTAATCTGGATTCGAAGGCGGCCAGAGATGTGATGGAGATCCTCGAAACCCGTAATCAGGAGGATCAGGCGACGATGCTGTTGGTCACTCATGATGCAGTAGCTGCAAGTTATTGCAGTAGAGTCGTCTTTATCAAAGATGGCAAGCTATACAATGAGATTCACTACGGCGATAATCGGGCAGCCTTTTACCAGAAGATTATTAATGTATTATCCCTAATGGGAGGGTCAGGACATGAATTTTCGCCAGTTCGCCATTAATAACGTTGTTCGCAATAAACGAATTTATCTGGCTCATTTTCTGAGCAGTACATTCTCTGTCATGATCTTTTTTACCTACGCATTGCTATTGTTCCATCCCGATTTGAAAGCGGGGTTAAAGGGATCAAGTGGTACGGTAACTTTGCTTGCGAATCAAGGGTTTATGATTGCGGAGATCATTATATTCATCTTTTCATTCCTGTTCCTGCTCTACTCAGTAGGTTCATTTCTGAAGACACGCAAGAAAGAATTTGGTATTTTTCTCATCATAGGCATGACACGTAAACAGATGAACCGGCTCCTGTTTATGGAGAATATGTGTATTGGATTAGCTTCGACCATTACCGGCATCGGACTCGGAATTGTTTTTGGCAAATTGATTCTGCTCATCTGTGGCTCCATGCTGGCTGTTGAGGACAGTCTTCGTTTCTATTTTCCACTGAAAGGCATTGCCCTGACGGCTGGCGCATTTCTACTGCTGTTTGTTATCATTGCGATGTCGTCATCCTTGCTCATACGCAAAGGTTCACTCATTGACCTTGTGAAATCAGAGGAAAAACCGAAACCCGAACCCAAAGCATCACGCTTTCTCGCCTTGCTGTCGGTGCTGTTCATTGGCGGGGGCTATGCAGGAGTATTCACTTTTGTATGGGTAAGCTTCTCTTTTCCGTTATTACTTGCAAGTGTCGTGGTTGTTATAGTAGGTACTTACTTTCTGTTCACACAGCTCAGTGTATACATCATTCGGGCACTGAAAAGAAATCCAAGGTTGTTTTTCCGTAAAACCAATCTGCTCTTCTTATCTGAACTTACCTATCGAATGAAAGATAACGCGATTATGTTTTTCATGGTAAGTATCATCTCGGCTTCTTCATTTACGGGAATTGGCACCATGCTTGCGATTGCTGACCCGGGTCTGTCATCCATGTCGAATCCGTACGCATTCAGTTATATGAATATGTGGGATACTCCCAACTCCGAGCGACATATTCGGCAGATTGAAGAAACGTTGATTGATCATCAAGTTCCCTACGTGAAGGGTAGTTATGCTCCTATATCTGAAAATAATAATGGGTATATTATTAAGCTAAGTGAATATAATCGTCTGGCTAAGGCACTCGGGTATGAGGAACGTACGTTGAAACAGGTTGATGAGTCATTTATGACACCAAGCAATTTGGCAGTTCGTAAGAAGTACCGTGATCAGGCTGAACAAGGATTCTCGGGAGGGGAGGTCTATCTGGAGGTGGAGAATCAGCGCGTACCTGTTCAGCTATCGACTCCAAATACCGAGATTGTTATCCCTTTTCAAGGTGAAATTAATATCTACATCGTAACCGACGTATTGTTCGATAAGATGAGACCGGCGTACAATGAGGAAGTCGGAATGCCTGAAGATTTTTATTCCATGCGAACGGTCCAATTTATCGTAAAAGATTGGATGGGCACACGCAGCTTTGCTCCTGAATTGATCGAATCCATTCAACAGAATCATTCCAATAGAGGTTACTTCCAGGTGAGTGCACTTGTGGTGGACTGGCTCAATTCGAAACAAACGAACGGAATTATCCTGATCTTGAGCGGCCTGATCGGCATTGTTTTCTTCACCTTTGCAGCAAGTTTTACGTATTTCAGACTTTACGCAGATCTCGAACGGGATGAAGCGCAGTATCGCATGATTGGCAAAATGGGACTGAGTCGTCCCGAACTTCGTAAGATCGTAACAAGGCAGCTATTGCTTATGTTCTTCCTGCCGATTCTGGTGGCGGTCATCCATAGTTCGGTTGCCTTTGTAGCGTTACAGCAACTGGTTGACTTCTCGGTCTTCGGTTACAGCCTGCGTATCTTCCTGGTGTTTGCTTCCATGCAGATCTTGTATTTTGCACTTGTGCGCTGGCGGTATCTGCGTCATATGTATTCCAAGTTAATCTAAAAATGAATGGCCCAACAGACACCGAACTCATGGCTCGGTGTCTGTTGACTTTTCCATCCAAGGCAAAGTACTATTTCATTAGATACAAAGTGTATCGTTACATAAATTCTAAGCAGTTGATTAGTTGTCAAAGAAGAATCACAGTTGAATAGCAGGCTGGTGCCTGAGAGGGAGGACATATCATGAGCATCACGATGTCTCGTGGACAAGCTTACATTCAACGTTTGAATGATGAGCGGAATGTATGGCTGGACGGAGAGCGTATCCGGGTAACCCAGCATCAGGCCTTTCAGGGAACACTTCAAACGATAGAAGGTTTGTTCAATCTGGTGGATGACCCGGATACAAGGGAAACCGTAGCCTATTGGGACGAACAGACGGGAAGTTACGTGCATCGCTCTTTTCTAGTGCCTCGTTCACTTCCTGACGTAAACAACAGAGCGGGGGCTTTTCGGCTTTGGTCTGAGCGGACGTACGGAGTGATGAGCCGATTGTCTGATTATGCGCGATCCCGGCTGACTGGCTGGTACGCAACACGACATGAGATGACAGCACATGATCCTGCATTTGCAGGTAAAATATCGGCTTATTTTGAACAAGCCAAACGAAACGATGCATTCCTGACGATTGTCCAGCGGGACCCTCAGATTAATCGTTCCTTGCCTGTTGGGGAAGATGAGGATGCCATGCTGCGAATTGTGCAAAGCAATACGGAGGGCGTGGTGATCCGCGGAGCCAAAATGGTTGCAACAGCTGCGCCTTATGCCGATGATATCATTGCGTATCCCGTTCAACGAATTCCAGGCCACCTGCCAGAGCTGGCCCATATGGTCATTGTAGCCGCGGACAGTCCGGGCTTGCACATGATGTGTCGAGAAACATTCGCGGCAAAAGATTCGGATAGATCACATCCACTAAGTGCCCAGTATGATGAGATGGATGCTGTGTTATTTTTTGACGATGTATTTGTGCCCTGGGAACGTGTATTGCTGCACAATAACCCTGAAGCTGTATGGCAGATTCGCTGTAATACAGCTTCGTCCAGTCTGGCTTATCATCAGAGCGTTATCCGATTACACTCGAAACTGGAGTTCATTACAGCCGTGACCTCAGCCATTGCCAAGGAGATCGGGGTGGACTCCTTCCTGAATGTGCAGGATCAACTTGGAGAGCTGATCAGTCAGATGCAGACCATCGAGGGACTGATTATTGCTGCTGAAGCACAGTCCAAGCCGGACACATTTGGCAATTGGCTGCCGGAATTCAAATATATTGAAACCGCACGTAATCTGGGCAATCGTTATTATCCCCGTGCTGTGGAGATTTTGAAGACCATTGCTGCGGGTGGTTTGATTCAGATCCCCTCAGGAACGTTTGAGTTGAATGGAACAATTGGCTCGATGATGAGTAAATATCTTGGTGGAGTGACGATGCAAGCCCCGGAGAAGATTCGTCTCTTTCAACTGGCATGGGAATTGACAGGAAGCCCACTCGGAGCAAGGCATGATCTGTATGAACGTTTCTACGCAGGTGATCCCGTGCGCAACCGGGCGAGCCAATATGTGCAATATGACAAGGAACGTTTATTGGCCAGAGTTGAACCGTGGCTTCGTTCGGGTAAGGCATGATCTGATAATTTAATACGGACAGTCTGAAAGAAGAATGAACAGCTAGAATACAGAAATGAGAACGGTCCTCTTTTAGTTAACCTGCTCCTAGAGCCTTGGCCTGTGTCAGGGCTCTATTTCTATTTATTTAGATTATCTTTAGAAATGATTTAGGTTGAATTAAGAGACGTAGTATATAGTAATAATGTAGAGATAGGCATAGAGTTTAGGAAATGAGAGGAATAACATGAGATACACCGTATTAATTGCAGATGACGAACCAGAGATTGTTGAACTGCTTCAGCTCTATCTGGAGAAGGATTATACCATTAAGACTGCCGTCAATGGAGCCGAGGCGCTACAATGTATACGTTCAACACAGATTGATCTGGTCATACTGGACATCATGATGCCTGTAATGGACGGATTGCAGTTAATTAAGCAGATCAGGGCTACGCATCACATGCCTGTGCTATTCCTGTCCGCCAAAAGTCAGGATCACGATAAAATCCTTGGACTCGGACTTGGGGCAGATGATTATATAGCGAAGCCGTTCAACCCGCTCGAGATTGTCGCCAGAGTAGAGGCACTGCTTAGAAGAGTCAATCAATTTGATGCAGCAGAGATCCCCGCTGCCAAAGAAGAGAATCTGGTATTGGGTGATCTGACACTGGATCGATCCCAATGTATTCTTTTTCGTTCAGGAACAGCTGTAACATTAACCTCTACAGAGTATAAAATTATGGAATTGTTGCTTGATCAACCTGGCCGAGTGTTCACCCGTAAAAAAATATACGAAGCGGTCTGGGGCGATTATTATGCGCACGAGGACAGCACCATCATGGTACATATCAGCAACATTCGGGAGAAGATCGAGCGTGATTCCAGACAACCGGAATATCTCAAAACGATAAGGGGACTGGGATACAAAATTGAAGCGCCCATGGAAAGCTAGAGAAAAGCGACTGTTGCAGACATCCCTGACACTGGATTTCTTGCTGTTCAACTTCTTTTTGCTGTTACTGGTATTGATTGTGTACCTTATCGTGTCACTGGATGTCGTGGATTTCCGCATTTCGGATCAGGTCGTTGATCCAGAGCTGAATGTTGAAGCCCACGTGTATGTGGCAGAGCTGGAGAACGAGTTTTACTCCGGTGGAGGTTCGGTGTCGAGAGGGAAAGATACAGAGATTCAACGTCTCAAGGACAGCGGGGGTTGGATTGAGATTCTGGATGCGAATCGTAACGTCATTCATTATGTGGGAGACAAGCAGGATTCGTTCACCCAATACAGTGAAGCCGAGCTGTATGCAGGACTGGAGAACCGAAGCGACCAACCGTACTATTACTCCATCACTTCGTTTTCGGCAGAAGGACCGCCAACGTATGTGTTGCTCAAGATCCCGCGTGATCTGGTCAGCGTAAGGATTAATGATAATCAGTTGATTACCAATCTGAAGCACCCTTTATCCTTTTACATTATGATTGGTATTGGTTTAGTTTTGTTGTTGATCTTTGTATATAGCTATTGGGTCGCACGGAGAATCAAAAAGCCATTGGGTATTCTCTCCTCGGGTCTTACGCAGATGATTCAGGGAAATTATAGTACACGGATGTCGATCTCTGCCGAGAGGGAGTTTGTCCAGATTGGTGAGACCTTTAACTACATGGCGGACGTCATTGAGAACACCTCTGCGGAGAAACGTTATGCGGAAGAGAGCAAGCAACGACTGATTGTAGACTTATCCCATGATCTGAAGACACCGATAACATCTATACAGGGATATGCTCAGGCTTTGGTGGAAGGACGTGGAGAGGACAAGGACAGGCAGCAAAGATATTTGGGATACATTTATAATAAATCTGTTCAAGTTGCACGCATGATACAGAATATGCTGGAGCTGCTCAAGGTGGATTCGCCTGATTTCCACATGCAGATTGAGAGAAGAGAAATTGGAGAGTTCGTGCGCGAGATTATGGCAGATACGTATGGGGAGATTGAGCAGAAACAGTTTGTCCTTCATGTGCTTGTTCCTGATGAGGAGATCTACGCAAGGTATGATCCGGAGCTGCTATCCAGAGTCATTCAGAATCTAATCACCAATGCCTTATCGTATAATCCGCTCGGGACAGAACTGCGTGTGGAACTCATTCCGCTGGATACCCATGTCGTAATAGAAGTGGCAGATACCGGGGTGGGCATACCCCAAGAACTGTGGTCAACGATCTTTGACCCGTTTGTACGAGGGGATGAGGCACGTACAGCGACCGGAGGCACCGGGCTGGGGTTGTCCATCGCACGACGTAATACGGAGAAAATGGGTGGGCGTCTGATCCTTTCCCGGCGTGGGCGAGAGACCACTGTGTTTACCATTCAGATTCCAAATTAAATTAGAGAAGAAATGTCCATGTGGAGGGGAAAATTTTGTTCAAAGCAAATACGTTTGTCCGGTTCAGTATTGCACTGGCGCTGATATTGGTTAATATCTATTTATTATCACGTGTGAGCTTCATCTTTCAGCCGCTTGTCACCATGATCACGGTCATTACCGTACCAATGATGTTGTCCGTGTTCTTTTATTATCTGCTAAGGCCGCTTGTGAATTATATGGAGAAAAAGAAAATAAATCGTACGCTAAGTATTTTGCTAATCTATCTGGTTATTGCTATTCTGGGAGTGTTCTTCATCATTGGCTTATGGCCATCGTTACGTGAGCAACTGGTCAACTTGGTCGATAACGCACCGAATCTAATCAATTCATTAAGTGAGCAGCTGAGAGAGCTGGAGCAAAACGGTGCCATTCAAGCCTTGTTCCCCGAGGGCTCAACACCTTTCTCTCAGATTACGGAGTATATCAACAAAGGATTTAACTTTGTGACCAACTATGTAAGTGGATTTTTCTCACTCGTTTCCAGTTTTGCGATCATCTTGTTTACATTACCGATCCTATTGTTCTACATGCTGTTACAAGGTGAGAAATTTGGCCGTAAACTGGCACATATCGCTCCCAAACGTTTTCAAAATGACAGCCGTGAAGTTGTGCTTGAGATTGATCAGGCGCTGAGTGGTTTTATTGTGGGTAGAGTCTTGGTAAATCTGGCGCTGGGTGTACTGATGTATATTGGTTTCCTGATTATTGGACTGCCGTACGCATTACTGCTCACAGTAATCGCGGTCATCATGAACTTTGTTCCGTTTATCGGAGCGATTGTGTCGTCTGTCCCTATTGTGATCATGGGTCTCGTTGTATCGCCATCCGTTGCCATCTGGTCTCTGATTATTATTCTCGTCGCTCAGCAGATTCAGGACAACCTGGTTGCACCGTACGTATTTGGCAAAAAGCTCGATATTCACCCGCTTACGACGATTATTCTGGTCTTGGGTGCAGGGGACCTGGGTGGAATTATTGCCATCCTGATTATTATCCCGGTGTATATGATCGTTAAAATTCTTTTGGTTCGAATCTATACTATGTTCTTCAAGGACAAATGGCAGAATGCCTAGCATGTAAATTATTCGAAGGAGTGGAGCACATGTCTGAAATTATCGAAAAACCATATAACGAACCTGAATATATCGCACCTCAATCTGTACAAATGGGTACCATTCACATCTCGAACGATGTGCTGTCCAAGATCGTGGGGATGGCCGCGCAGAGCACGAATGGCGTATCCTCCATGTCCGTTGGACTGACTGAAGGCATTGCCAAGAGTATCAGCGGCAAGAGTCTGCAAAAAGGGATTGATGTGCACGTCAAAGACGATCAGGCCACCATCCAACTGCGCATCAACATTCAATATGGCAACAAGATGCAAGAGGTTTGCCGTGAACTTCAACATAATGTTCAACAGGCTGTAGAACAATTAGCTGGCGTTATGGTCAATGAAATTAAAGTACAAGTCGTTGGTGTATCCATGCCGGAGACGGTATAAACGAATGGCAAAAAACAGCACCTTCCCATTAGCAGCTTAACTGGGAGGGTGCTGTTTTATGTTTGCGATAATAAGTGGGCGCTTCGCCCATCACTTTTTTGAACATTTTGGAGAAAAGCAATGCATCAGTGTAGCCCACAGACCGGGCAATATCACCAATGCTCAGACCGGGATCAAGGGTCAATTCGGCTGCCCTGCGCATCCGGTAATGGACCAGATACGATTGGATACTGCTTCCCATCTGGTCTTTGAAGAGAGAACACAGGTAACTGCGCTGCAAGCCCACATGGGCCGCGATGGACTGAACGGTAATAGCATTGGCGTAGTTCATTTCAATAAAGTCCATGACCTGCGTTACGTATGTTTCCTTCGAATAATCCTGCATGGGTTGAAGATGCTCTGAGTTGGCCTGATCAATCAAAATGGAGAAAAATTGATACAGCAAACCAGTCATACTAATCTCCCAGCCTTTGTGGGTGTGGCGGGAATTAATCATTCGATGCAGACAGGATCGCATCTCGTCATCCTCATTGCCCAGCTCAAAAATCGGGTGATGCTCAGACAGACAAGCCTGCTGTAAAAAGGTTTGGCTATTGCTGCCTTGAAAAGCAACCCAGCTGTATTCCCAAGGGTCATCCTGATCTGCTTCGTAATGAACAACAGAATGCGGAACAATTAGAAAACCTTGACCTTTGTGCAGGGTGTATGTTCTGCCTCCCACTTCGAATGTGCCTTTGCCATTCAAAATATAATGAATTTTGTAATAGTCTCTCATGGCAGGGCCAAAGTGATGACCTGGTGTACAGGCTTCCGTACCATAATGCAGGAGCTGAAGCTCCTGAAAATGATTGCTTTTAAACATATATGTAATCAAGGTTATTCACTCCTGTATGATTTCGTCTCATCTTGCATTTTAACATATTAATTCGATTAAAAGATTAATGATTTAACATTCGTTGGTATAGATAACAGTCATTTTTCCATATGGTTATAGTGAAATGCCATATCGTTTTGCTCGAGAAATGACTAAGATTAGAAGCAGCAAGGCAAACCTTACAGGAAAGTGAGAATAACGATGCCCTATACTGCGAGTGAACAACGATATGATGAGATGAAATATGTACGTTCCGGTAAATCCGGAATCAGACTGCCGCAAATTGCGCTGGGTCTATGGCAGAACTTTGGTGGCAACCGTACGTTGGATATTCAGGAAGAGATGATTTTGCGTGCCTTTGACCTCGGAATTAACCATTTCGATCTGGCGAATAACTATGGTCCACCTCCAGGATCAGCGGAAGAGAACTTTGGTGTGATATATAAAAAACATCTGCGTCCTTATCGGGATGAGCTGCTCATCTCGACAAAAGCTGGCTATCACATGTGGAATGGACCTTATGGCGAATGGGGTTCCCGCAAAAACCTCATTGCGAGCCTGGATCAAAGCCTTGACCGGATGGGACTGGATTATGTAGACATTTTCTATCATCACCGTCCAGATCCGGATACACCTTTGGAAGAGACCATGACAGCGCTGGATCATATTGTGCGGCAAGGTAAAGCACTGTATGTGGGGTTATCCAATTATAATGCAGAACAGACGCAAAAAGCGGTGACCATTCTTCGTCGTCTGAGTACGCCATGTCTGGTTCATCAGCCAAACTACTCGATGCTCAATCGCTGGATCGAAGACGGTTTGCAGGACGTACTGGATGAGCAGGGCGTAGGTTCAATAGCATTCTGTCCACTTGGTCGCGGTCAGTTAACGAATAAATATGTCGACAAGATTAAGGAAGAAAGAGCCAATCCAACAGGCAATTTGAAAAAAGAAGCTTATACGGACGAACGGATTGCCAAGTTCGATGCGCTTCAGGCGGTTGCAGAAAGAAGAGGTCAGACGATCTCTCAACTGGCTCTGAACTGGATCTTGCGCGGTAACCGTGTAACCTCCGCACTGATTGGTGCAAGCCGTGTGTCCCAGATCGAAGAAAACGTAGCTGCGCTCAAGGCACCAGACCTGACAACGGAAGAGTTGAATGAGATCGAAATCATTCTTGACGGAATGGGTAATTATCCGTGGTAACTGAATAAAAAATTAATATGAAATGGCGCCGTCCTGATAACCAGGAAGGTGCCATTTTTTTATATGTCATTTTCTTTATAGGATAAGATCAATTATAATAGTTCATTAATTGACCTATGTTTATTTTTTTGGAATGAGCCTAGTTCATAGCACCTGGTCCTAGGATTTAGGGTATAATATATAGAAGCTTTACATTTGAACTACGAAGGAGAGGCTCCATTTGAACTTTGAACAGTGGATTTCGCCTGAAAGCTATAACCTGACATCCGAGATGGAGAATCATCCATCAGACCGGATTGCACTTAGATGGCTCAGCGATCAACGAGAATTGGAAGAGATCACGTATGGTGATTTGTTCAAGCAGGCGAATCGTCTTGCTGGAGGTCTGCGTGAACTAGGACTGGAGAAGGGTGATCGGGTGCTGGTCATGGTACCACGCCGTATCATTGCCTATGTCATTTACATTGCTTGTCTGAAATTGGGGATTGCCGTTATTCCGTCCTCCGAGATGTTACGGGCTAAAGATCTCGAATATCGTCTGCGTCACTCTGAGGCGCGGGCTGTTATTGTATGGTCCGAGACGACTTCGGAAGTGGAAAAGATGGATGCGGATCTGCCATCACTGGCATATCGCATCGTGGCATCACCGAATGGTGAAGTTGGCGTACCTGCTGAAGGTTGGGTCAATGTGCATGAGTTAATGCAAAATCAACCTGAAGAGATGGCTGCGGTGGAAACTCACCGTGATGATACAGCTATTCTTGCCTATACTTCGGGCACAACAGGTAATCCCAAAGGAGTTGTACATAGCCACGGTTGGGGATATGCCCACCTGCGGATCGCTTCTTCATTATGGCTGGATATTCAGCCTTCAGATACCGTATGGGCAACAGCGGCACCTGGCTGGCAAAAATGGATCTGGAGTCCGTTCCTGTCGGTACTCGGAAGAGGCGCGACCGGACTGGTATACAATGGATCATTCCAGCCCAAGCGTTACCTGGAACTGATGCAGGAACATCAAATTAATGTTCTATGCTGTACACCAACCGAATATCGGTTAATGGCCAAAGCCGATGATCTTGGACATTATGATCTGTCCCATCTGCGCAGTGCTGTTTCAGCGGGTGAACCGCTCAATCAGGAAGTCATTGAAATCTTTAAGCGTCACTTTGACCTCACTATTCGAGACGGATATGGACAGACCGAGAGTACGTTGTTGATCGGCAGTCTCAAAGATGCGCCTGTACGTATTGGCTCGATGGGTCAGTCGATTACACCTGGGTTGATTGAGATCATCGATGAAGAGGGACAACCTGTACCTGCGGGTGAAGTTGGAGATATCGCGGTACACAAAGAGATGCCGGCTTTGTTCCGGTCCTACTATCAGGATGAGGGACGGAAGGAAGCGAGTCAGCGTGGCGATTACTTTGTGACGGGGGATCGTGCACGTAAAGACGAAGAAGGTTACTTCTGGTTTGAAGGTCGCAGTGACGATATCATCATCAGTTCGGGTTACACGATCGGACCATTTGAAGTGGAAGAAGCACTTATGAAACACGCCAGTGTGAAGGAATGCGCGGTGGTTGCGAGTCCGGATGAGATCCGTGGCAATGTGGTGAAAGCTTTTATTGTACTGCGAGATGATTCACTGGCTTCACCAGAACTGATGCGTGAATTGCAGCACCATGTCAAAGAAATTACAGCACCTTACAAGTATCCACGCAAGATCGAATTTGTTACGGATCTGCCGAAGACCAACTCTGGTAAAATCCGCCGGATCGAACTGCGTGAACAAGAAAAACGAAATAACTAAATCATTTTGTATAGATGAAATTTTGCAAATTGATCATGCGTAGTGAAAGAGAAGGAATCGATTCTGAAGAAGCGAAAGTGGTCGTATAATATATGAAACAGGAGTGAACACAACCATGAGTCAATTTGAACAAACCTTTGAAAAGTCATTGGAACAATACGCAGAACTGGTTGTCAAAGTCGGCGTAAATATTCAAAAAGGGCAGGACTTGCTCGTTACCGCACCCATCGAAACGCTTGAATTCACACGTTTGATTGTTCAAAAAGCGTATGCAGCCGGAGCGAAGTACGTGCAAGTGGAATTCGATGATGATAACATTACCCGCAGTCGTTTTGAACATGGCTCCAATGACAGCTTTGACTACTATCCGGCCTGGAAAGGCGACATGATGGAGAAGTTCGCTGAAGCCGGAGGAGCAACATTGACGATCAAAGTACCTGACCCGGATCTGTACAATGGGATTAATTCGGACAACGTCTCCCGTGCGACTAAGGCTGCTGCTCAAGCACGTAAAGGATATTCCAAATATACACGTAATCATGAAATTAGCTGGTGTTTGATCAAAGCACCGACCAAGGCTTGGGCGAACAAAGTGTTTGCCGACATCCCGGAAGAAGATCGTATCAACGTGATGTGGGAAACCATCTTCAAAATGAACCGTGTGGATGGCGGAGACGCCGTACAAAATTGGAGAGAGCATCTGGATACCCTGAATACCATGAGTGATCTCCTGAACCAAAAGAACTATAAGAGCTTACATTACCGTGCGCCAGGTACAGACCTGAAAATCGAATTGGTTAACAATCATATCTGGGGCGGTGGTGGCAGCGAAAATAAACAAGGCGTATACACGGTTGCCAATATGCCGACTGAAGAAGTATTCACCATGCCTAAGCGCAGTGGGGTAAACGGTTATGTTAGCAGCACCATGCCTCTGAACCTGAACGGGCAACTGGTTGACCAGATGAGAATCACCTTCAAGGACGGACAAGTTGTTGCCTTTACGGCAGCATCAGGCGAAGAGCATCTGAAGAACCTCTTTGCCACGGATGAAGGAGCACGTTATCTGGGTGAGGTCGCACTCGTGCCTCATGACTCCCCGATCTCCAACTTGAATCGTATTTTCTATAATACGGGCATTGATGAAAATGCATCTTGCCATTTGGCTGTGGGAAGTGCGTATCCATTCAACATGAAAGATGGCACAACGATGTCTAACGATGAATTGTTGAAGCATGAGTGCAATGTGAGTCTGACCCACGTCGATTTCATGATCGGTTCCGCAGAGCTGGATATCGATGGTGAGTTACAGGATGGCACAATCGAGCCGGTATTCCGTAAAGGCAACTGGGCATATTAATTTTCTAATCTAGCTAGTCATAGTAGTAGTGTTTAACGAGAAAGTGACTTCAACCTGAAGTCACTTTCTTCGTTTCTTCGTAACATGGATTATACAGGTCTCACAGGCACACATATCTCGCACCAATGCTGATGAAGCAGTTCCCAACGATATCGTTCTATAACCGGCTTACTGTCCATCCGATAACCACTTGTTTGTAAATGAGGAATGATCACACGCCATGCCTGTTGAATAGCTTCTGCCGTATGTCTCACCTTACAGATAAGATAGTCTCCGCTTGATAACTCGCCAATCTCAACTATGTCATCTTCCAGATGTTTAGATTCCGTGATAACAATACAGGCATCATATCTACATTCCTCGGGTGGTGTGGTAGTCGGGTCATCTTGGGGGATGCCCAGTAATGTTGCTGATTCATGAAGCAATTGGTTTTTGTCTGCCCATTGTTTGAGCGTATCCATCGCTTGGGCATTGGCTGGACCGTAAGGCCCCACTTGTCGAACATAGGCAAGGCGACACGACGGGAGGTTTTCGATATACATTTGCATGGAAATCTTCCTCTCAATATGGTTTTCTCTTACATATTGGATGCTAACATGGTATAAAAAATATTGCATAATGAATTGATTCCCCGTACCCAAACTCGTAGAATAGGAAGGATATGTTAAAGGATGTTTTAAGAGAACAGGAGGGGAAGAGTGAGATATGGATATCACCAATGCTTTTACGGATGAACGTTTCAGGCAAGTTGTGTTGGATCGTTTTTGTAATGAGAGGGGACTTATTCAGGAGAGTGACGTTCGTGAGGTTGAGACATTGCAGCTTTCAAATCACGATATTAGTAATCTGGACGGGATTGAGTATTTCAAAGGTCTTCAAGAGTTAGATTGTGCCTATAACCAATTGACGGGTCTGGATCTTGCTCAGAATCACATGCTCAGGACGTTACGTTGCAGAGAGAATCAGCTTCTTACTCTGGACCTCCATTCCAATTCAGAATTGCATGTACTCGATTGCAGCTTTAATCGACTTCGCCAATTGCATCTTTCTCATAATTCCAAACTTGTCACGCTAGAGTGCCATTGGAATATGTTGTCGGAGTTGGCTTTGGAGCACCTTGAGCAGTTGGAGGAACTGAGTTGCAGTTATAATGCTCTTTTCACGCTTGAGCTTGAACACAATATACACTTGCGGCGACTGGATTGCGCTAACAATTACATGTTGGATCTCGATGTATCCGGCTGTCCAAACTTGCTTGAACTTCGATGTAATCACAACCATATCAAACAGCTGGATCTTACTTCAAATCTGGCTCTGGAGAGTATCCGTTGTTTTAACAACCATATTAGCAAGTTGGATCTTCGTCATAACGTGCAATTAAGAGAGCTTTATTGTTCCGAGAACAAATTAACCGAGTTGGATTATAGCGCTAATCCCAAGCTGGAGAGACTGCAGTATGCGGACAATCTGATTTTTGAATCCAATCATGAAGTTCAGGGGATGGGTGTGTTTCAGTATGACGCATCGATGTCCAACTATCAGATGCGCTTACATATTCAGGATAAAGAACTGGTAGTCACTGCACAGGTTTCAACCAAGGCGGAGATGGAGGTATTGTCCCCATATATGGAAGCGACATGGAATCGATGGGACATGCTTGGTGAGCAGGCGCTTAAAACAATCGCCGAGGCCCATCCGGACGAGGATATCAGTGAATTGGTTTTGGCTGATGCAGAATTTCAGGGAGATCGGTATTTCCGATTGGGTTATGATGCGGGGGATACACCTGCTGGCCGACTGTACATATATGCGGAGTTTGACGATGAATTTCAAATGTTGGATACATTGATTTATGAAACGTATTAAAGCCACGAAAACGTGGCTTTTTTTGCTTTGTTATTGTATTAGGTTATATATTATTCAGCGTGCATTTTGTTGAAGCTAACATATTCATTAATCGGTTTACGGTAACCGCGTGGGCGCTGTTTGGCTTCCGACTTTTTGCCGATGGTAATCAACATAACCGGTACGTAATGATTAGGGATATCCAAGCTTTGTTGTAATTCTTCTGCGTCAAAACCAATCATTGGACAGGTGTCCCAACCGCGATCTTGAGCGATCAGCATAAACTGCATGGCAGACAGGCTGGCATTGCGAATCGCATCCTCACGTTGGAAGAATCTGCCGCGAGATTCGTAAAATTCGGTTACACTTTGGGATTCTTGCTCATATTGGAACGGAGTGAGGGCGCCCAGATTCAGCAAACCTTCGTTAATGGTGCGGATATGATGGTGTGCGTTGACATCGCCCAGAACCACGATGACCGCAGAAGCTGTTTTTACTTTATATTGCTGGGAAGCTTCATAAACTTTCTCTTTCTGTTCCTCGTCTTTGATCACAAGATAGTGGGTGTGTTGCAGGTTAAAGGCAGATGGTGCAAATTTGTTCAGGGCAAACATCTCTTGTAGTTCAGACTCCGAAATCTCAATTCCTTCTTCAAAAATAACAGCCGACCTGCGGTTTTTAACCAGATTCTCGAACTCACTCATGATGGTTTCCCTCGCTTATGTATGATTTATAAAATTACTATAACACACTTAGTTACTTTATGTAAGTATTATTTTTGAATAAGACAAGGATTGCCTGCCATACGCTAAAATAAAACACTAGAGGTGATCCATGAAAGCTCTCATCACAAGATTTAAGGGAGGGCATAACCCGCATGAATTTCGGGTATATGTGATCCAATCTTCGACGTTAAAACGTTTTGTCATTATGGAGATTATTTTGGGTTCAATCGTGTACAATGTCGCACTGTATTTGTGCCATAATACACTACTTGCTGGCGCAGGCTCTTGGGCAGGAACTGAAAGTCTGAAGAGATTGCCACTGGTCTTTAGGAGAATCGTTGGGACGTGATGATGTGTTCAAAATGAAAAAGATTGAAGCAGAAGAGGGCCACTAGCGGCCCTATCTTCAATTTCAGCCTTGATATCTATATTCATCCTTCTTTTATCTAATCGAATAGCTGACTAGAGATAAGGTAGATATCTACCTTATTTGGCTCGTTCCAAATATTGCTCCAGTGTAAGTTTCTGATTGGTAATTTCACCAGCAATATAGACTCCGACATAACGTACATGCCATGGCTCATAGGAATAACCCGTTAATTTCTCTTGGTCTTTGCCGTAACGAATGATGAATCCGTATTTGTGGGCATTGGCTTTTAGCCATTTGCCTTCTTTGGTGTTGCCGAAGCTTTGCTGAAGATCATAACCGGCGGAAGCGCTGGAGATATCCATTGCAAGACCCGTTTGATGTTCGCTTTGTCCTGGACGAGCACTTGTTTTGTTGGCAACAGCTTCACCTTTGATGCTGGCATTCCGGTCAAAGATCGATTTCTGAGTCGCATAAGAGCGATAACCAGACACGGCTTTGATATCAATGCCGTCTTTTTTGGCAGCGGCAAATAATTTCTCAATCGCGGTTGCAGCCACTTTACGCATCTGTTTCTTCGGACTTGAGCCTGAGAAGCTAAAAGGAATATTAGGTACAACCAAATCTTGAGGTGCGTAAGTCGAAGGCAGATTTCTCTTTTTATTGACAAGCACAACCGTACTGGACACATTGGTCACAGTTGCCACATTTTTAATCGTTTTGATCGTACGACCAGGTGCATTATCATGCAGAAATTGAGTGAAGCTGGAGCTTGCAGCAGACGCGACTGGATTCAGGCTTGAAGTGATGGGAAACGTAGTAAAAGCAGAACCTGCTACAACAGAACCTATGAGAATGGTTGATATGATGGATTTACGAGTAAAAGGTTTCATGATGTGTGTTCCTCCTCGGAATATATGAATCTATATACCGAGTATACTAGAGGATTATATCCATAGGTTCTCCAATTGTTTCCGAGTTGTAAACAAAGTTTGCTATACAAGTTGAACTAAAGATATTTACACTGGACACTCCGATGACAGAACAACCTTCCGATCGCTGTTATCCCCTGATTTTTTGAATTCCCCTTATAAGGGGAAAATCCGGTGATAAAGGCGAACGCTTCGCTTCTTCAGGTTTTTTCTTTCCTCTCCGTTTCGTGTAAATGTTTAGTTATTCCATCTTTTATAGAGTCTTTTTTGCAACTCTGATAGAGGCATTCAAAGAAAAGAAGATTAAAAGCCGTTGCATATGCAACGGCTTTTGTTGTGAAGAGACTATTGTTAAGTCGTGTTAGAGACTGTGTTACAACATGCAGGCGTCGGATCCACCAGAGCTTCCCACCGTTACGGCACGTGTATCGCGCACACGAACATTACCGCTGAGCACACCGGAGTCACTGCTTAATTTGAAGGATGGATAATTTTCTTCTGTATCCAGTTTCATGTGTTGTTCCAGGTTCAGTTGCTGTTTCGGATCAACATAGAACGGAACCAGATTGGTTTCAATCTGAGCGTCAAGAGCCGCGAGTTCATCAACAATGATGATCGCAATAACTCCGTTACATCCGCAGCCTTCCAGATCATAAATTACTTTGAAGTAACCAGGTTGGTCATTCAGGCTTTCTGTCAGACGTTTTGCAGCCAGGTCTGTAATTTGAATATACATATAGGTACACTCCTTAATATGTGGTCATGGTTGTGAGTGGTAAAAGAATTCATTCAACTTCTATTCTCATTATACCACTTTGTGAAAAATCAAAGCATTTATTTTCTTGACTGATCAGTCTGGAAAAGGTATTCTTTATTTAATGAATAGGGAGGTGAGGTCTGAAATTGGGAAGAGCCAAGGAGTTTGACACGGAGACCGTTCTAAGAAAAGCAACGTCTGTATTTGGAGCGTATGGTTATGAAGGTACATCTTTGAACTTGCTGCTGAGTGAACTTGGCATTGCGCGGCAAAGCCTGTATGACACATATGGAACGAAACATGATTTATTTGTCTCTGCGCTTAAATTCTATATTCAGAAGAAGACAGAAGCAGGGATAAGACTATTAAATGAATGCACAAGTGTGAGGCATGGCGTGACACAGTTGTTCAACGAAGTGATTAACGTGCTCACAGACGATGAACGTCGTAATGAATGTTTCATCATTAATAGCGCGGTTGAACAGGCACCACAAAATCACGAAATCGCAGACTTTATTCAAGCCACCAACCAACAAATGGAAGATGTTTTTCATACGGCGTTGTTACGAGGACAGAGGAATGGCGAATTGAAGCACGCAGAGGAAGATTTGTCTGGGCTTGCCCGTTTTCTGAATTATTCCCGACTCTCATTAACCTTTACGGCGAAGAGCGGTGCAAGTGCAGAAGCGTTGCGAGATTTTGTACAGATGACCCTAAGGGCTATGGATTAACGATTTACATGATTGGAGCATAAATTCGTAATGATTTTTGAAAATGAACGCGTAGCGCGTTTATTTTTTAACTATTATAGACTGAACAGTCTGGAAAAAAGATAAAAAAACTAAGGAGGAAATAAGGATGATACCATCTCGGCAGTTGGAAGCAGGCAATAGTATACCGCATCAGATCATGCAAGGATTTACTCAATTGCTACTGGAAGGAAAACTGGAACAGTGGTTGGAGCTATATACACCTGAAGCTATTTTCGAATTCCCATATGCACCAGCAGGATATCCACAGAAACTGGAAGGCAAAGCGGAAATTACGAATCATCTTCATAATCTGCTGGAGATGATTGAAATTCAGCAGTTCTCTGAACCGGTAATCTTGGTCGATTCCACGAAACAACAGTTTGTGGCTGAATTCACTTGTAAAGGGCGCTCATTAGTAACAGGCAAGCCGTACAACCAAACTTACATCTCTGTGGTGAATCACCGGAATGGAAAAATTACACATTATAAAGACTATTGGAATCCGTTGATCGTACTTGAATCGAACTTAGGGGGAAGTGAACATGAATAATGATAAACCGTTTACATTGATTACAGGGGCTAATGGAAAGACAGGAAGCCGTGTTGCGGCTATACTTCAAAAGCAACAATATCCGGTGCGCTTGGCAGGAAGAACTAAAGCATCTCTTTCTGCTTCTGGTGAGAACTATGTCTATTTCGATTGGTATGATTCCGAGACGTATGCTCGGGCATTGAAAAATGTGAACCAAGTGTACCTTGTTGTGCCAGTCATGGACATGAATCCAGAAAGTGTCATGATTCCGTTCATCAAGGAAGCATTGTGGAGCGGCGTTAAGCGATTTGTCTTGCTTGGCAGTGCTTCAGTTAATGAAGGTGGTCCTATATTTGGCGAAGTACATCAGTATTTAAAAGCGCATGCTCCCGAGTGGGCTGTACTCCAACCATCTTATTTTATGGAGAATTTTACGGAGGGACCACATCGGGAGACGATGAGGCAACTCGGTAAAATATACAGTGCTGCGGGTGAGGGCAGAATCGGTTTTGTCAGCGCAGATGATATTGCAGCGGTTGCCTTCCGAGCCCTGACAGATGTTATTTCTCATAATACAGAGCATATGATTACTGGGCCAGAGACATTGTCCTATGGGCAGGTTGCCAACATCGTAAGTCGTCTACTGGACCACACCATCCAGCATGAATCTTTGTCCGACGATGAATTGAAGAGTAGCATGATTCAAGCCGGGATGCCAGAAGACTATGCAACAGCTCTGGCAGGGTTGGATATTGCCATACGTGAAGAAGGCCGAGAAGATCAAGTAACGGATACCGTGCTGAAATTGACGGGGAATAGCCCGATTTCATTGGAGCAATTTGTTCAAAATCATATGGAAGTATGGAAATAATGAAAGAATCATAATGTATTGAATGAGAAGACGGTGCCTAGTGCCCGTCTTTTTGCATGTCTACCAGCATGTTGACATGGTTGATTGGAATACGGATCTCTGCCTGACCATAGGCACGACGGACAACAGTGATTATATGAACACACTTTTGGGGAAATAGATGAGGATGAAAGTTAGGGCGTGTTTTGAGACACGTCCTAGATAAAGGGGCGAAGAGAGCGGATGATTCAGTTCGAAAATGTATCAAAACAATATCCTGATGGAACTACGGCTTTGCGTCAGGTTAACCTCAACATCAACAAGGGAGAATTGTTTGTCATGATTGGTCCGAGTGGATGTGGCAAAACCACCATGCTCAAAATGATCAATCGCCTGATTGAGCGAACAGATGGAGCAGTGCTCATTAATGAACGCTCAATTGATGAATACAACATTCACGAATTGCGCTGGAATATCGGATATGTGCTGCAACAGATTGCACTATTCCCGCACATGACGATTGCCGAAAATATTGCGGTTGTTCCTGAACTGCGAAAATGGAAGTCAGATCAAATCAAGGAGCGCGTACATACGTTGCTGGACATGGTTGGTTTGCACGGAGATACGTACAGTGAGCGCAAACCTGCCGAGCTATCAGGTGGACAACAGCAGAGAATTGGTGTGTTGCGTGCACTCGCTGCCGATCCCGAGATTGTATTGATGGATGAACCATTCAGTGCTCTCGATCCGATGAGCCGTGAGAAATTGCAGGACGATATTCTGGATATCCAGCGCCAGATGAAAAAAACAATTGTGTTTGTCACCCATGATATTCAGGAAGCAATGAAGCTGGGTGATCGCATCTGCATTATGAAGGATGGAGAAGTATTGCAGGTAGGTACCCCGGAAGAGCTCATCCAGCAGCCAGCTAATGACTTCGTGCGTGAGTTTGTCGGAAGTCCTGATGCGGACACGAGTCCACCATTCGTATTTGATCTGGAAACCATCATGTCACCACTCTCACCTGGTCATGTGCCCAAATCTGTCAAAACTGCCGTTCCCGTATCAACTACCTTACCGGAGTTGGTTGAGATTATGAGTTCTAACGACCATTTGCTAGTGGAACGCAACCGACAGATTATTGGCGAGATCAATCGGGCAGATCTGATGAAATACTGGTCTGAACAGTTACAGGAACGAGGTGAGGGACATGAGTAGATTCACGGAGGTGTTCAGCGAGCGTAAAGGCCAATTATTGTCTGCTCTCCTGGAACATATTCAGATCTCTTTTATCGCATTGTTCTTCGCTGTCCTTATCGCTATTCCGCTTGGTATATACCTTACACGTAAACCAAGAGTGGCTGAACCCATTATTGGGGTTACGGCTGTGTTGCAGACTATACCATCCCTGGCGCTTCTCGGATTACTCATCCCATTGTTTGGTATAGGAACACTTCCTGCAATTATCGCATTGGTGGTGTATGCGCTGCTTCCTGTACTCCGCAATACGTACACGGGCATATCCGAAGTTGATCCTTCCATGGTCGAAGCGGCGAATGCAATGGGCATGAATAGTCGGCAACGTCTAATCAAAGTGGAACTGCCACTGGCGATGCCTGTCATTATGGCCGGAATTCGGACGGCTATGGTCCTGATTGTAGGAACGGCGACACTTGCAGCCCTGATCGGCGCAGGAGGCTTGGGTGCATTAATCTTGCTGGGTATTGATCGGAATGATACCGCACTGATCATCCTTGGAGCCATTCCGGCAGCATTGTTGGCTATTTTGTTTGATGTACTATTACGTCAGTTCCAGCGGTTATCCTTCAAGAAAACGCTGGTTACCCTTGGTTCACTGGCAATAATTGCGATACTTGTCATCACCATTCCCTTCTTGGCACGTGGAGGGCAGAAGGATCTCGTGATTGCTGGCAAACTGGGAGCTGAACCGGAGATTTTGATTAACATGTATAAATTGCTGATTGAAAAAGAGACGGACCTGACCGTTGAACTAAAACCCGGATTAGGCAAAACACCATTCCTTTTCAATGCACTCAACTCAGGTGATATTGACATCTATCCCGAATTCACCGGTACAGCGATCTCCGAATTCATGAAGGAAACGGCAGTCAGTACCGATCGGACAGAGGTGTACGAACAGGCCAGAGATGGAATGCTGAGCCAGTTCAACATGGTACTTCTGAAACCTATGGATTACAACAATACGTACACGTTGGCCGTTCCACAGAGCATTGCAGACCAATACAATCTTAAGACCATTTCGGATCTCAAACCGGTTGAACAGCAGATGAAGGCAGGTTTCACGCTGGAATTCTCGGATCGGGAAGACGGTTACCTTGGTATTCAGAAGAAATATGGAATTGAATTCCCGAACGTTGCAACCATGGAACCGAAGCTTCGCTATGGAGCTGTTCAACGAGGCGATATCAATCTCGTAGATGCTTACTCCACCGATAGTGAGTTGAGACAATATGAACTCGTCGTGCTGGAAGATGATCAGGAATTGTTCCCGCCGTATCAAGGTGCACCGATGCTTCGTCAAGAAACGGCAGATCAATATCCACAACTGGTTGAGGTGCTGAATCACCTTGCTGGAAAGATTACGGATGACGAGATGCGTCAGATGAACTATGACGTGAACGTGGATGGAGCGAATCCCGAGCAGGTGGCAACGGAGTACCTGAAACAGGCTGGATTGCTCTAACGTTGTGTATCCCAACAATAGACGTAACAAAAGGATGAGGAGGAACCATAATGACTCAAGAAACGTATGACTTGATTGCGATTGGCACAGGAAGTGCGGCAAGTTCTGTCATTACCCGTTGCGCTGAAGCTGGCTGGAAAATCGCTGTAATTGATGAACGTGAGTTCGGCGGAACCTGTGCACTGCGCGGCTGTGATCCCAAGAAAGTGCTGGCTGGAGCGGCTGAGCTGATCGACTGGAATGAGCGGATGCAAGGGAAAGGAATTCAGGGACGGGCGACTATCAACTGGTCTGAACTTATGGCCTTTAAACGTACCTTTATCGAGAGCATACCTAGAGCAAGTGAGGATAAATTCAAACAAGAAGGAATGGATACGTTCCATGGTAAAGCTTCATTTGTCGATGAAGACCATATTCAAGTTGGAGAAGAAGTGCTCCATGGCAAACACATCCTGATTGCTACTGGTGCAAGACCTGCGCCACTTGAGATTGAGGGCTCAGAGCATCTTATATATAGTGATGACTTTCTGGATCTGGAACAGCTGCCGGATCGTTTAGTTCTGGTAGGCGGTGGATACATTGCATTTGAGTTTGCGCATATTGCGGCCAGAGCCGGGACGGAAGTCCACATACTGCATCGGAGTGAACAGCCTCTGAAGTCGTTTGATGCGGAGCTGGTAGAATCTTTGTTGCAAAAATCAAAAGAGATCGGCATTCATGTTCACTTGAACGCGGAGGTGAAGTCCGTACGGCAAGAGGGGAACGCCTATATCGTTCATGGCACACGCAATGGTGCAGATCACAAGTGGCAGTGCGGACTTGTCGTTCATGGAGCCGGGCGTATTCCAAATGTGGATGGGCTGGAATTGGAGAAAGGCAACGTCAGCTACAGCAAAAAGGGTATTACGGTGAACGAGTATTTGCAAAGCGAAAGTAATCCGAGAGTGTATGCTGCTGGCGATGTAACCGATACGAAAGGGTTGCCTTTGACCCCGTTAGCAGGTCAGGAATCCCGGGCAGTATCGTTCAATTTGTTGGAGAGAAATCAACATAAACCTAATTATAAAGTGATGCCTTCCATTGTGTTTACTGTCCCTGCCCTTGGAGCTGTAGGTATGAGCACGGAGCAAGCCAAGAAAGAGGGCTATGAGGTGCAGGTAAATGATATGTCGAAATGGTATACTTACAAGCGAACTCATGAAAAATTTGCCATGGCCAAAGTAGTGATCGATAAATCAACTGGGCGTATTCTGGGCGCGCATGTGCTCGGGAGCAAAACAGAAGAATTGATCAACCTTTTTGCAATGGCTATTCAGTTCAATCTGACTATCGATCAGTTAAACACCATGAATTTTGCATATCCTACTGCTGCATCGGACCTGGGTTCTCTAATTTAGAAGTGATGATGAACTCCCCTTTGGGACGGAAGGAAGGATGAAAACAACGATGTCATCGGATTTTATTGGGCTTTATGAAGGCAAGTGGACTAAGGAACCCGTTGCTGCACGGATGGATGGGGATCGTTTCGTTGTGGAAGCTCGGGAAGGCAGTGACTTCTGGGAGAACACATTCTACGGGTTCTGTCATCGGGATGGACATGCCATGCTTGCTCCATGGGACGGAACGGAAGCGATTGAGGTATCGTTTGATCTAAGCTCATTCACCGAATTATATGATCAGGCGGGACTAATGTTATGGTATGGAGAAGACCAATGGATCAAGGCCGGAGTTGAGGTCAATGATGGTGTGGCACATGTTGGAGCCGTCGTGACGGATACGTATTCGGATTGGTCACTCTCTCCTGTGCCAGAGTGGGGTGGACGAATCGTAACAATCAGAGCCTCCTACAGTAACGAGGCCGTTGTCATTCGTGCTCGCACAGATGAGCATCCTTGGCGTACGATTCGGGTTGCACGGTTTGCCTATCCGACGAACAAACACGCAGGCCCATTTCTGTGTGCACCGAAGCGTGCAGGATTCGAGGTAGCCTTTACCAAGTGGAGATCCACGCCACCTGATGCTGACTTACACACAGATCCTCCGATTACGGATTAAAATAAGTTAAGATGCATGCTAAACAATGAAATTTGAGCAAGTATATCTCGCTTACCAAGAAAGACAACACAAATAAGCAAGTCTTCCGTTAACGGAGGGCTTGCTTATTTTCGTGCTTAAACTTTGCACCCTGAAGAGTATTCCAGGTGCTCATTTTACAATTCACCGGGGGGCGCTAGTTTTTTCGCATTTACAACGACAGTCCTTGCGAACTTTTAAGTTTAACGTTTATTTACTCGTGTCCGTATTCAGCGACTGGGTTTCAGTCTCTTTTTCACTCTCATCATCATTGGACTTATTGAACTCCAGCATACGCTCCTCGTAATCGTCCAGGAACCATAACGGGTCCATGCTGTCTTCCTCACCGTTGTAATTGATGACGATTTCTTCGCCAGCCTTGATGTCTGTATACGCGTAGAAGTCAAAGGTGTGGTTATCAAAATTGATATCATAGGTAGCGTTAGGTTCGTAAGAGTGGTTGATCAGACTGCCGTAGCCGAGCAGAATCGCAGTATGATTCGCCCCGTATTCGAACACGTAATCTTCCAAAATCGTTTTTTCGACATGCTCATGATCTTCATTCGGGTAAGGCACGACGGGTGCCTGATGGATAAGTGTTCCTTTCGCAATATCAACGGTAGCAAAGACCCCGCGGTTAAACTCACTACCATCACCCAACTTGGATTGTTTCACTTCAATCATATTTTTCACCTGATGCTCTTTGAAGAGCTCCGTTCTATATAGTAATAATTCGTTAAGGCAAAATTTTAACCCATCCTTTCATATAAGGCAAATTTCAGACAAAAAGGTGCAATATTTTTGAATATGGCGTTGAGTTGTGCAGGATATAACGCTTATAATATACAAAGAATTAAGTCTATATAGAAAAGGTGTCATGAATGAGCATATTAAATGTAGAAAAATTAAGTCACGGTTTTGGTGACCGTGCTATCTTTAACGACGTTTCATTCCGCCTGTTGAAGGGCGAACATATTGGTCTGATCGGGGCTAATGGTGAAGGTAAATCCACCTTCATGAACATTATTACAGGGAAACTTCAGCCGGATGAAGGCAAAGTGGAGTGGTCCAAACGGATGCGTGTTGGTTACCTGGACCAGCATGCTGTATTGAACAAAGGCCAATCCATCCGTGACGTGCTTCGCGGCGCGTTCCAGTATTTGTTCGACATGGAACAGGAAATGAATGATATGTATGGCAAAATGGGCGATGTAACTCCAGAGGAGCTTGAACAACTTCTTGAAGACGTGGGCACGATCCAGGATACACTGACTAACCAGGATTTCTACATGATCGATGCCAAGGTGGATGAAACCGCACGTGGTCTGGGTCTGACAGATATCGGTCTGGATAAAGACGTCAATGACCTGAGTGGTGGACAGCGTACCAAAGTACTGCTTGCCAAGCTGCTGCTGGAAAAACCGGATATTCTGCTCCTTGATGAGCCTACGAACTATCTGGATGAATTGCATATTGAATGGCTGAAACGTTATTTGCAGGAATATGAGAATGCTTTTATTCTGATCTCACACGATATT
This sequence comes from Paenibacillus sp. FSL R5-0519, assembly GCF_037974275.1. NCBI lineage: Bacteria > Bacillati > Bacillota > Bacilli > Caryophanales > Paenibacillaceae > Paenibacillus > Paenibacillus sp. FSL R5-0519. The sequence continues at coordinate 3,742,030 of NZ_CP150234.1, read as the reverse complement.
CCGTTCCTGAACAGTGTTATCAACTTGATCTACCACATGGAGAATCAGGATCTGACCCGTTATGTGGGCGACTATGATCATTTCCAGGAAGTGTATGAGATGAGAAAACAGCAATTGGAGTCGGCGTACAAACGCCAACAACAAGAGATTGCTGACCTCAAGGACTTTGTAGCCCGGAACAAAGCAAGTGTGGCAACTCGTAACATGGCAATGTCCAGACAGAAGAAACTCGACAAGATGGAAGTCATTGAGATTGCCAAGGAAAAACCGAAACCACAGTTCAATTTCCGTGATGCAAGAACGTCGGGCAAGCTCATTTTCGAAACCAAAGGTCTTGTGATTGGTTATAACGAACCGTTGTCCAGACCACTGGATCTGCGTATGGAACGGGGACAGAAGATTGCCCTCGTTGGTGCAAACGGAATCGGTAAAACAACCTTGATGCGCAGTATTCTGGGTGAAATTCAGGCGCTGGAAGGAACCGTTCAACGCGGTGAACATCTGGAGATTGGTTACTTCCAACAAGAGATGAAGGATGCCAACTACAATACGTGTATTGAAGAGATCTGGCAGGAGTTCCCTTCATATACCCAATTCGAAGTGCGTGCTGCACTTGCAAAATGTGGTTTGACAACAAAACACATTGAGAGCAAGGTAGCTGTACTCAGTGGTGGCGAGAAAGCCAAAGTGCGTCTCTGTAAGTTGATCAATAACGAAACCAACCTGCTTGTACTCGATGAGCCGACGAACCATCTGGATGTAGATGCCAAGGAAGAGTTGAAACGTGCGCTCAAGGCTTACAAAGGCAGTATTCTTCTGATTTCCCACGAACCGGAATTCTACCGTGATGTAGTTACAGAGACGTGGAACTGTGAGTCATGGACAACGAAAGTTTTCTAAATAAAGGTTGTTCAAAAGTCACGCACTAATAATACGAGAGAGCTTGCGAACAAGCTCGAACGGTGAGAAAAGGCGCGAATTTTGCTTGCAAAACAGGCAGAACTCGGGCCTTTTTTTGCTTAATTTAACGAAAAATGTTGGTGCCCAATTCACAGTTGACAGCTTGAATAAGGCAATAATATAATTCAAGAAAGCGATTACATTTATATATTAGAAACCTGTTTCACTGCATAGGGGCGAAGAAGACACGGTATTCCGTATGGGTACCATTTTGCACTTAGAAGGGAAGACGGGTCTTTTTTTACTCTTTAATGAAACCGGTTTCATTAAAATAAGGAGGTGGACCCCGCTTTTGTACTGACCGCCGGCTGCTGAGGATAGGCTGAGCAACAACATCGCGTCTTTAAGAACCATGCTTTCATCTTTCACGCCAAAGGAGAGAATGGACATTGGATAAACTCAGGAAACCCATGATATTCATGTTATCTGCAACACTTGCGCTGTCTTCCGGACCGTTGATGCTACCAAGTAAAGCTTATGCCGATCTGGGGAGTATACCCGCCACGTTGCTGCAGGACGATTTTTCGGATGGGGATTACACGGAATCACCTGCTTGGAACGTAAGTTCAGGCAACTGGGAAGTGATCACGGACCCGACAGATGCGTCGAACTTCACACTTTTCCAGAGCGATACCAATGAAGGCATCATCTCTACTGGAGAATCCATGTCGGACATGACCGTGTCCATGCGCTTTTACACGGGGAACGGTCAAGGATATCCGGGAATATTGCCGCGGTTTCAGGATAAGAGCAACTTTTACTATTTTCAAATGCAGGTTCCCAATAATAAGCTCGTTTTCTCAAAAAGGGTGAATGGATCAGATACCACGTTGAAAACGGTGGACTATGCATTTGCTAAAAATACATGGTATACCCTCAAAGTGGTGTTATCAGGCACAACCATTCGAGGGTATATCGCCGAAAACGGCTCCGATCGGTTGATATTCGATCTGGTCGATCCTACATACGGTTCAGGTACCGTGGGCATTCGGAATAAGTGGCAATCGGTACATGCAGATGACGTGATCATTGCCGATCGACCGCCGGAGAACGATATTCAGCTTGCTATTTCCGAGCAGACGGCGTCTTCGGTTTCCCTGCAATGGTCTGAACTCGTGGGTGCATCAGGCTATCGCCTGTACCGTTCCAACATGCCTGAAGGGGGCTATTCCCTAGTAACCAACACCGGAACTTTGGGACACACGGATGAAGGATTAAGCGGGGATACAGTCTACTATTACAAACTCGCCTATGAATACGGAGGTCTGACTGAGTCCTTGTGGTCCTCGCCGTTGGAAGTACGAACTTCAGCGACCGCCCCTCAGGCTCCGAGCGAATTGAAGGCCGAAGCACTCAACGCAACGAGCGTGAAGTTATCATGGTCGGCCGTGGACAAGTCAACGGGTTACCGCGTGGTTCGGGCCGAAGCTGGCAGTGAGCAATACGAGCAGATCTATGAAGGGAAGGGGCTCACTTATACAGATCAGGAACTTGAGCCGGGCACCAGCTACAGCTATCGTGTTACGGCCTTCAATGCAGCTGGAGAGTCAGCCTCCACTGTTGAAGAAGCCACGACGTACTCCATTGACTCTCCTACAGAGTTTGCTGCAACAGCTGTGACGGATACATCCATCTCTCTGGGGTGGAATGCTCTTACTGGATCAGATGTAACGTATACGCTCTCCAGGTCTACCAGTGCTGCGGGTACGTATCAGCAGGTCTATAGTGGGAATGAAAGTACGTTTAACGATAGTGGTCTGACGATGGGCACAGGATATTTTTACATCATCCAGGCGACCGTAGACGGCGTAACTTCTCCAGCATCCGCACCGTTGGGTGTTGCCACAGTTCGCACAAGCATTACACCAGGCCAATTGTGGCCAGGTCTGGACGGTCAACCGATTGATGCGCATGGGGCTGGCTTTTTCTACGATGAACAGACGGAGACCTATTACTGGTATGGTGAATATCATAAGGGCGGCTGGCCAGCTGTTGGGGTGCGTGTGTATTCTTCCAAGGATCTGATGAACTGGACAGATGAGGGCATGGCTCTATCGACACTTCAATCCATGGATGATTTTGACCATGACCCGTTGATCTCCAAATTGTATGCGGGGCGTGAGGACCGCGTGGATATCTGGGCAGATATTCGCAAAGGACGGATCATTGAACGACCGAAGGTCATCTACAACGACAAAACAAAGAAATACGTGATGTGGGCCCACATGGACGGTGATAAGGACCCTTATAACGATAATGCGAACTATGGTAAGGCGCGGGCCGGTTACGCGATCAGTGACTCTCCAACTGGACCTTTTGTGTATCAGAAGAGTTACCGGATGGACAGAGCCCCGGAAGGGGAGAAAGATTACTTTCCAAGTGATAAGGGTATGGCACGTGACATGACGTTGTTCAAGGATGATGATGGCACCGGTTATCTGATCTACTCCAGCGAAGAAAACCTGACGCTTTATATCTCCAAACTGAATGAAGACTACAGTGACGTAACAGGGTGGCATAAGGAAGGACGAACGGATGACAAAGGCAATCCGGTACGTGATTCCACCTATCAGGCTGAGTATGGCGTAGATTACGTGCGTGTGTTCCCTGGAGGGCAACGCGAAGCACCGGCGATGTTTAAGTATCAGGGAAAATATTATATTTTGACTTCCGGAGCTTCCGGCTGGGCCCCTAACGAAAACAAAGTGACGGTGGCGGATAACATTTTTGGCCCGTGGTCAACACAGACCAATCCGTTTGTGCGCACGTTGCCGAGTGATCCCGATCCAGGCAAGGCATTCGGCACACAGACGACATCCGTCATTCCGGTCGATCCGGAAAAAGGCAAGTTCATATACGTGGGGGATACGTGGAATGGTGGCAATTTCTCAAATGATGCTGCAAAATACGTGTTCTTGCCCATTGAGTTTGGAATAGGCTCGGATATCGGGATCAAGTGGTATAACAGTTGGACACCGGATCTGCTGAATTCGATGGGCAAGGTGGATATCGCTGATCCGTTGCCGGAAGCCGTGGCGCTTGGCAAAGTACCATCTCTTCCAACGACATTGAACGTTCGCGACGGTGGTGAACTGGTGTCAACGCCAGCAGTGTGGACGATTGATAACCGGGCTATGACGGCAGAAGATTTTGCTAAGCCAGGACCCCTCACGTTACAGGTAACGACACCGGAATATAACAACAAAAAGCAGGCGGTTCGTGTAAACGTCATTCCAGAGAATGCCCTATATTTTGTGAACAGCGGAGGGTATGAAACGGCTGATTACAATCTTATTGGTGCGTATATGAAAGGAACACTGGCCAACCCGGGAACGGCAGACCAGATGTACGCTCCGGCAGAGGGTCGCAATTGGGGATACACCAGCGCAGACGCACTGTCATCCGGCTCGAATGGCGGAGATATTTTCTCGACCGTACGTTATCTAAACGGGGGCAATGTCAGCAATTCTCCAAAAGGCACAGACTTAACCTACAGATTTGATGTACCGAATGGAACATATGATGTGTACGCGGGATTCAACGATCCGTGGACGAATGCATCGCGCAGAGCCAATTTCATCATCAATGGCACGAATACCGGGGCTGTTACGTTTACGCCTGCCAGTGTTAGAGCACACAAAGGCATCATTGTGTCGGACAACAAACTGGAGTTAACCGTGCGCAATACGGCATCACAGGACCCGATGATTAGTTGGATAATGATCGTTCAGCCAGATGCTATGCCACCTATTAATGACAGTGCTGGTCTCAATGCGGATGCGGTGGATTCAACGAGTGCAACGCTTCATTGGGATGCTCATCTTGGAGCAGCAAGCTACAAGCTCTACCGCTCAGATCGTGAGCAAGGTGAGTACAAGGTGGTCTATAGCGGCAATGGACGGGAGTACACGGACAGTGAACTGAACCCCGGCACGGAATATTATTACAAAGTGGAAGCTTTGGATGCGACAGGGCAATCGGTGAGAGGTGTATCTTCCGCATACCAGGTGCATACGGCTCAGCAGACTGCTGCCGATGTAGCTACAGGCATTACGGCACTGGAACAACCTTCAGTAGGTGCGAAAAAAATAAAGTTGCCATCCATGCCACAAGGTTTCACGGTGAAGATCGCTTCCAGTTCGGTACCGTCCGTCATTCAGACGGATGGAACGATTGTCCCACCTTCAAAGGAAACAACAGTACTACTTGCGTTTGAAATTACTCGAATTTCTGACGACACAAGAGCCTTGACTGTACCTTTGACGGTGAAGGTGCCTACGTCTGTTTCTTCTCCTGGAGGATCGGACCCTGGTTCGGGTAGCAACCCAGGCGGCAATTCCGGTGGAGATTCAGGGAATAGTTCTGGTTCAAGCAACAATGGCGGACAATCAGGAAGTGGGAGCCCAAGTGCAGAGAATGCTGTACCACAACCTAAACCGGAGAAAGACCGTTCAGTTCTGGAATTGCAAGGACAGTCTGACCAGAAGGGTGTAGTGCAGTCCAACGTGGATGCTTCAACGATTAAAGAGGCTTTTCAAGTTGCCCCCTCAACAGATACGGGTCAGCGCTTGGTCGAACTCCGGCTGAAGCCGGTTTCGGGAGCAACTGCATATGAAGTATCTCTGCCTGCCTCTGTGTTAATAGATCAGGGTGAGTCACATGTGTTCAACATGGTTACAGAGCTGGGGATGTTGGAGCTTCCTGCGACACTATTAACGAAGGATGTCGTTGGTGATGGGGTTGCATCCATCCGATTGGTCAGAACGGAGTTACCAAAAACAGTCGCAGATCAGCTTGGCACGCAATATGGAGTCCAGCTTGAACTTCAACTGGATGGTCAACCATGGCCATCGGAAAGCGAGTTAATACTTCGTCTGCCTTACCAATCATCACAAAATGCTCAGCAGGATCGGATTGTAGCATTTGCCATTGGTGCGAACGGTGTCGCAAGTCCATTGCCGCAAAGTTACTATGATCCAACTAGCGGGCAGCTTGTATTTTCCGTAACGTCACTCACAGGAAATTATGCTGTTGTGTCTGCGGAGCAGGCATTCGCAGATCTTGCAGAAGTGCAGTGGGCCAAGAAAGCGATGGAGGCATTGGCAGTCCGAGGTGTGATTGATGCCGAAGCAAGTGGGGATTCCACCCGGTTGCATCCAAAACAGGAGATGACTCGCGGTCAATACATGCAATGGTTGATGACTGCGCTGGGCTTGAATGCTTCTTCCGGGAATGCTTTTACGGATGTAAACGAAAAGGCTCCGTATTACGAAGCAATTACAGCTGCGCGTTCACTAGGTATAACAAGTGGTACTGGTGACGGGCGTTTCCTGCCAGAGTCCACGATCACTCGTCAAGAGATGATGACGTTGACAGTGAGGGCACTTGCGGCGGCAGGACGGATTGACTCCGAGAAGGCTGCAACAGATAACCTTACTCGTTTCCGTGATGCTTCCGAAATTCGCTCCTATGCCAGGGATAGTGTGGCATTGCTTGTCGATCTGGGTATCACACAAGGGTACAACGGTGAGGTGAAACCACTTGCCGAAGCGACCCGAGCCGAATCGGCTGCGTTGCTATATGCGATGATGAGCAAACTGGTATGGAAGAAATGATGATACATTCGAATCGTAAGGTGTGAAAAAGAAGGCTTACTTTGACCTGGAATCCAGGTTGGAGTAAGCCTTCTTGATTATGCGCCAGCCATGGGCGAAAAGTCGGTTACTCAACGAACGAGTAACTCCCTATCGTTTTACAGTTGTTATCTGTGATTTGGATGAATGTTATCTGTAATGTCTGCGAATTGTTAATTGTAGTGTTTACCGATTTGATAGGCTTGTTCCAGCAAACCTTCGATATGTTCTTTGGATTCTGAAATCGTTTCATAGAGAAATTCGACTCGGGATTCCTGCATTCTTGCATAACCCGCGATCCCGTTATTCAGATAATTGGAAATCATGTTGTAATAGTCGTATTTATGGAATGAAGCCTCCGTTCCCCCGGCTAGTGCAATCCACAGTGCTTTTTTGGAGTTTGCCTTGTTGAGCAGCCCCATATTCCATACCTTGTCCAGATAAGCTTTGAGCATGGAGGGAACGTTATACCACCAGATCGGGAAAACAAATACAATGGCATCAGCCGCAAGCACTCGATCCAGCTCTTTGCGAATTACAGGGGCATGCTGTTTATCGGGATTTTGCCAATCTCGCTCATCTTCTACACCATATAATGGATCGAATCCGTCTTGATAGAGATCGAGGATATCAATTTCATGGGAATTCTCCTGCATACCTTCTATAAAACGATTCATTACGGCAAATGTTAGGGAATCCTGTCTTGGGTGAGTAACGACCAGTTTAACTTTCATGTAGGAGTAACCATCCTTTTTCTTTTTTTTGGTTAAACATTCTGACCAATGTTATTATAAGTTGCATGACATCTTATTGAGAAGTACGCACCTTCGAGTGCTGTAGATACCTTGAGGTTCTTCGGTTACTTTTAATAATAGGTATACATATATGTGATTTAAGGGGGATAACGAGTGGAACAGGAAATGAAAAGGTATGAGAGTGGCGTGCAGGCGATGCTGGAACTGGTCGGTGGAAAATGGAGGATTCTTATCCTGCATCAACTGATATCAGGTAAAAAACGAACAAGTGAACTTCGCAGGGCTATTCCTGGCATTACCCAGAAGGTCTTAACCCAGCAACTTCGTGATTTGGAAAAGAATGAAATCATCCATCGAATTAGTCATCCTGAGATTCCGCCCAAGGTAGAGTATGAGCTGACCGAATATGGCCTGACACTACAGGACATCATTGACCGCATATGTATGTGGGGAGAAAATCATTTGGACAGAGTATACGGAGATAAAAGCAGTGTGCTGGGAGATCATTTTAGGGACTATATTCCACTTTCAACTTCAACTTGAGCTGGCCGTGGAAATAAAAAATAAATCAAAACCTTCCTTGATCTCAAAAGGAAAGTTTTTGTTGTTTTTTGTCCTTTATCAGTGAAACTGATAAATGCTATAAAATCATTGAAATTGACCCTCAACACCCGGTGTGTTAGGTTTTAGAGAGTAGAAATTAAATTAATATGATAATTTTAGTCGGAATTAAAATCGAAGCAATGCGCGAGGTGGCAAACAGTGGAACTTCAAGTGACAAACAGCCCTTTTAATCAAGAACAAGTTGAACTGCTTAATCGTCTTATTCCTACATTGACCGATGGACAACGTACTTGGTTGAGCGGATATATTGCAGCAATTCAGGCAAGCGCAACAATAGCGGCTCCAGCTAACTTGGTACAGGTTGCACCAACTACAGGTGCTGCACCTGTCAGTGCTCCGCCCGTATCCCGTGAAGTTACCGTGCTCTTCGGTTCACAAACCGGGAATTCAAGTGGCCTATCGAAGAAGCTGGCTAAGAAACTTGAAGAGCAGGGTCTTCAGGTAACGTTGTCATCGATGGGAGATTTCAAACCGAACGGACTCAAGAAAATTGAAAATCTCCTCATCATCGTCAGTACGCATGGCGAGGGCGAACCACCGGATAATGCGATTCCATTGCATGAATTCCTGAACAGCAAACGGGCTCCGAAGCTTGAGGGACTTCGTTACTCGGTGTTGGCTCTTGGAGATACCTCTTATGAGTTCTTTTGTCAGACAGGTAAGGACTTCGATACACGTTTGCAGGAGTTGGGTGGTACAGCACTTGTACCGCGTGTAGACTGTGATGTTGATTTTGATGAACCGGCTGCAGAGTGGATGAATGAAGTGCTGGCATCTTTAAGTAGCACATCTGCCGCTGCGAGCACGGTAACTACTGAGGCTGTTACAGCTGCGGTGAGCGGCGGGCAATCCGAATATGATCGCACGAATCCGTTCAAGGCTGAAGTATTGGAGAATCTCAATCTGAATGGCAGAGGATCGGACCGTGAAACACGCCATATTGAATTGTCCTTGGAAGGCTCTAGCCTGGATTACGAGCCGGGTGACAGCCTTGGGGTATTCCCTGAGAATCACCCGCGCCTTGTCGATGAATTGATTGCAGCCATGGGATGGAATGCAGATGAGCGCGTGACCGTGAATAAAAACGGGGATCAGGCATCTGTGCATGAAGCGTTGCTGCGTTATTTTGAAATTACAGCGGTGACGAAACCGGTCGTGGAACAACTTGCGAAACTGAATCCTGAGAGTGGCCTGACAGCGTTACTCGCAGATGATTCCGAATTCCGCACAGTCATGAATAGCTGTGATCTGCTGGATCTGGTTCAGGATTATAATCTGAAAGGTATTCCTGCTGCAAAATTCGTAGCTGTTCTTCGCAAAATTCCGGCACGTCTGTATTCGATAGCGAGTAGTTCGAAGTCTTTCCCGGATGAAGTTCATCTTACCGTTCGTACGGTACGTTATGAAGCGCGTGGCAGAGAACGTTACGGTGTATGCTCCGTACATCTGGCTGAACGAATCGAAGCTGGCGACACCCTGCCCGTATATATACAGCATAACCCGAATTTCAAGCTTCCTGAGAACCCGGATACGCCGATTATTATGGTTGGCCCAGGTACAGGTGTAGCGCCGTTCAGATCTTTCCTTGGTGAGCGTGAAGAAACAGGCGCAGAAGGCAAGACATGGCTGTTCTACGGAGATCAACATTTCTCCACCGACTTCTTGTACCAGACGGAATGGCAGCGTTGGCTCAAAGATGGTGTGCTCACGAAGATGGATGTAGCCTTCTCCCGTGATACGGAACAGAAGGTATATGTACAACATCGTATGTTGGAACACAGCAAAGAATTGTACCAGTGGCTTCAGGAAGGTGCGAGCGTATATATCTGTGGTGATGAGAAAAAAATGGCACATGATGTGCATGCTGCGCTCACCACGATTCTTGAACAAGAAGGTGGATTATCACCTGAGCAGGCATCGGAATATCTGACACGGTTGCAGCAGGAGAAACGTTATCAGCGGGACGTCTATTAATTATTACCGGCTTAGCCGGATTGCACCATCCCGCAGAGACGAGAGGAGAAAGCAGCATGGTTTATAATAACTTACTTAACCCACAGCGCACGAATAGCGATGTGGAAGATATAAAAATCAAAAGTGATTACTTGCGTGGAAGTCTGACCGAAACGTTGGCTGATCGCATCACGGGTGCAATTCCAGAGGACGACAATCGTCTGATGAAACACCACGGCAGTTATATGCAGGATGATCGTGACCTGCGTAACGAGCGTCACAAATCCAAGCTGGAGCCAGCATATCAATTCATGCTGCGTGTACGTGCTTCCGGTGGAATTGTAACCCCGGAGCAGTGGTTGATGATGGACAGAGTGGCACATAAATATGCGAATCAGACCATTCGTCTGACCACACGTCAGTCTTTCCAACTGCATGGTGTACTGAAGTGGGATCTTAAGAACACCATTCGCGAAGTAAACGATTCTTTGCTAAGCACACTGGCTGCATGTGGGGACGTAAACCGTAACGTGATGTGTAACCCGAATCCGAATCAATCCGATGTGCATGCTGAAGTGTATGAGTGGGCATGTCAAGTAAGTAATCATTTGGACCCTCGCACCCGGGCTTATCATGAGCTGTGGCTGGACGGCGAGAAAGTGATTGATTCCCAGGACTCCGACGAAGAAGTTGAACCAATCTATGGCAAAGTGTATTTGCCACGGAAGTTCAAGATCGGTATTGCTGTACCGCCTTCCAATGATGTGGATGTTTATTCACAGGATCTTGGCTTTATTGCTATTGTGGAGAACGGCAAGCTGCAAGGCTTTAACGTTTCCGTTGGCGGCGGGATGGGCATGTCTCATGGTGATGCCAAAACCTATCCTCAGGTGTCCAAAGTCATTGGTTTCTGTACTCCGGAGCAGATGATTGATGTTGCAGAGAAAACAGTTATGATTCAGCGTGATTATGGAGATCGTGCTGTTCGTAAACACGCTCGTTTCAAATATACGCTGGATGATCGTGGTGTGGAGTGGTTTGTCGAAGAGCTGACCAGCCGTCTGGGATGGAAACTCGATGCGGCACGTCCATATCATTTTGAGACAAACGGAGATCGATATGGTTGGGTAAAAGGCAATAATGGCAGATGGCACTACACGCTGTTCATTCAGAATGGTCGTGTCAAGGATGTGGATGGATATCCTCTCATGACGGGTTTACGTGAGATTGCCAAAGTGCATACGGGTGATTTCCGTCTGACTGCCAATCAAAATCTGATCATCGGTAACATTAGCAGCCAGAAGAAGAAAAAGATTGAAGCACTCATTCAGCAGTATAATCTGACGGATGGAGCACATTACTCTGCGCTGCGCAGAAGTTCGATGGCTTGTGTTGCGCTTCCAACCTGCGGCCTTGCGATGGCTGAGTCCGAACGTTACCTGCCGTCTCTGATCGACAAACTGGAGCCAGTACTGGACGAAGCCGGGCTGAGAGACGAAGAGATTGTCATTCGCATGACGGGCTGCCCGAACGGATGTGCAAGACCGATGCTGGCGGAGATTTCATTTATCGGTAAAGCACCTGGGAAATACAACATGTATCTCGGTGGCAGCTTCACCGGACATCGCTTGAATAAGCTGTACAAAGAAAACATTGGTGAAACCGAGATTCTGGAAACGTTGACACCAATGGTGAACCAATATGCCAGAGAGCGCAATGAAGGTGAACATTTCGGTGACTTTGTCATTCGTGCAGGCTATGTTCCTGAAGTGTTGGATGGTCGACAATTTCACGCTTAATGGACCGGGTAAGATGAACTGAAATTAGGACTGACTTAGGGCGGAAGCATTCCTTCATGGGGTGCTTCTTGTCTGTTATATATGGAGATAATAGAGGTAACGTTAGTTACTGCTGAGAGATTTATGAGAGAAAAAACTGTGGCCAAACTTCAAGTGGAGATGGATAATCACCGCAGTTATTCCCATTATTTCGTGTGTATTAACTTGTTGAAGTACGCTCAACAAGATATAATGGCATAGTAGAAAGCAGATTACATGTTGAAAGTGAGCGGAAACGATATGGGTCGTAAGTGGAATAATATTAAGGAAAAAAAAGCTTCAAAAGATGCAAATACGAGCCGGGTCTACGCTAAATTCGGCGTTGAGATCTATGTAGCTGCCAAGAAGGGCGAACCGGACCCGGAAGCGAACCGTGCACTGAAAGTCGTGCTGGAACGTGCCAAAACGTATAATGTACCCAAAGCCATTATTGATCGTGCAATGGAAAAAGCAAAAGGCAGCGGGGATGAGAACTATGAAGAGTTGCGTTATGAAGGCTTCGGACCGAATGGTGCGATGGTCATCGTGGATGCACTTACCAACAACGTAAATCGTACAGCGCCGGAAGTACGTTCTGCGTTTAACAAAAACGCCGGAAACATGGGTGTCAGCGGTTCTGTTGCTTACATGTTTGATCCTACAGCGGTTATCGGTATAGAAGGCAAAAACTCCGAGGAAGTACTTGAACTTCTGCTTGAAGCAGACGTAGATGTACGTGATATTGTGGATGAAGATGATGCTGTAATTGTATATGCAGAACCGGATCAGTTCCACGCTGTACAAGAAGCATTCAAAGCTGCGGGTATTACGGAGTTCACCGTAGCCGAGCTGACGATGCTTGCGCAAAACCATATTGAACTTCCAGAGGATGCACAAGCTCAGTTCGAGAAACTGATCGATGCGCTTGAAGACCTGGAAGACGTTCAGCAGGTGTACCACAACGTAGAGTTCGCAGAGTAAGCTGCACGATACGTGGTTTGATTGCATAAAAAGAGTGTCTGACCAATCTCCGGGATTGGACGGACACTCTTTTTAGTTATTTTAGGAATTGGATTGCAGGGAGCCGGGCGACTTGTCTGATGAATCTGTCGGATCTGATTTTTCCGATTTAGCCCCACCGAACTTGAACAACACAATTCCGCCAACAATGACAAGCACACCGAGCAGTTGATTCCACGAAAAAGGAATTTGCTCCAGACCGAGCCACCCCATGGAGTCAAACAAAAGGGCGAAGCTCAGTTGGGATGTCAGCACGATCGAGATGGCATACGTGGGGCCAAGCAGCTTCATACCTTGTACGAGACAGAAGACCACACCAACGCCGATGGCTCCACTGAGCCAATACCAGGGTTGCATATGCTGGAAGCTGAATGTATTCTTGCCTTCCACGAGCAGAGAGATGAGGAACGAAGCGATGAATCCGGTGAAAAGCACCAGCGTTGTTGTGGACCATGAACCGGTGCGTTCATTGACTTTGCTATTAAATATCGTTTGCAGACTGACAAGTGCTCCTGCCAAGAGCGCAAGCGAAATCCCTGTAATTAACATGGTTGTCGAACTCCTTACTCATAAATATTGTGACCTGCTATTTCGCGCAGACCCCCACGGTTTTTAATCATAATCAATCCCTGATGTCGTTCAATTAATCCGTCTGCACAGAGCTTTTGGATGACCCTGTTCAGGTGTCGGTAACTGGTGCCGATCAGATTCGCGATGTCAGTCAGGTTAAACGCGTCCAGCTCTTCGTGAACGACGCTGCCCGCTTCTTCTGTCGAGATGGAGAGCAGGTAGCTGGCTAGACGGACCTCAACGGGATACATCAGGTTGAAATTGGAAAAGTTTGAGTCAATGTAGAATTTGTGTGAGATGATTTTGAGCAAAAATTTAAGTAAAGGTGCATAATCGCCGGCAAGCTCAGCGAGCCATTGATAATGAATCCGAAGCATCACCACAGGTGACACGGCCTGAACTGTGTTGACAATATCACTTTCACGGACATATTCAATGTCACCGACGACTTCAAGCGGTGTCTTGAAGCAAAGCACGAGTGTTTTGTCCTGAGCGGAGGTGGTGAAGATCTTGATTTTACCCTCGACCAACACATATAAATATTCGGAGGCTTCCCCTTCACGACAGATCAGTTCACACTTTTCGAAGTGACATAATGTTAAATGGGGACGCAGGGGCTCTTGAAATACCTTTTCGAGTTGATATTGCTTCAGATAATGTATTAATTGTTGCTCATCATGAATCTCTTCCACGCTCTTGTTCACCCCCGACTATATTCTAGAAAAGCAAAAGCTACAATTTCATAATGATGACACCTGAGATCATCAAGGCAATGCCCAGAAATTGCGGCAGTTTCATCTTTTGTTTCACTACACCGAACCATCCGTTACTATCCACGAGAAAAGTCAGGAACAGCTGAGCAATGAGCAGTGCTGAGATCGTGAACGTCACCCCAATTTGCTGAATGGCCGTCACTTCGCTGAAAATGATGACAGCGCCAAACGCTCCCCCAGCCAGGTACATAGGTTTAACTTGTCTGAGTCCTTGAAGGTTAATGTCTCTAACGAACATTAGGATCAGCGCCGCTAAGATGAATCCTGTCAGTTGTGTAATCGTAGCGGCCTGCCATGTGCCCATGTCGGTACTAATCCGAGCATTGGCAACACCTTGGAGCGTGATACACGCGCCACCCAGTAATGCAAAAATAATTCCTTTCATATGTACGCTCCTTATTCAATTACTTCGACTTCTATTTAATGACAAACTCACCCCAAACGCCAAGGACAAATGTCCTGAGCTTTGAAGTCACAGCATCTAGAGTACAATAAAGAACCAGGGAAATCCAGTTTGGGCATGAAGAGATGCGCCGTATATGTGCGGGAGTACTCATTTTTAATGAGCATGATCTCTAACGAACCAGTGACACCTTATGGTATTGATTCGATTGAATTGAGAAATCTAAGGAACCTCAGCCACGTTAATCGGGCTAAGGCAAGTAGAAAAGGATGGATAATGAGTGGAAACGGAGGAATAACGTGTCTACAATTCGTTAGTTTTGAAAATCGGCAAATATTCACTAAATAGAGTGTGTCAGGTTGGTTAATAACTATCTAAGAATTTGTCCTAAGAGCTAGCCAAGATGAAAGAGAGTTTGCCGACTCGACCCCGGAGCGCAGAACAGATGTACAGCTCCAGGGTAGCGGGCAATGAGATTTGAACAATTCAGCTAAACACCTCTCCTAAACTACCCATACCAAACTAATCCAATCAATCGCATGATCAGATCACAGTGTACACAGACCGTTCACCTACATAATGAACGGACAGTTCTGTGAATTGTTCTGCCAACCTGTCTGCCAATAGATTCATACCCGGAGCCTCGCTCTCGGCATGCCCCAACATGATGAGTGCTTTGGACTTGCCTTGTTGCACAGCATCACGGATATATTCCGGTGTCTCCCATTCGAATCCTTCTCCAGCGATGATCAGATCCAATTGTTTGTTCTGAATCAAGGGAATCGTCACAGGGCCATTGCCACGAAAACCAACCAATATCGCTGCGTGCCTACAGACTATGTCGGGATTGCCTGCAACGCGGACATAATCGATCCCAAGGCAACGTTTCACATGGTGAGCAATAGCTTGGGCAGTGCTTGCTTCCGGAAAAGAAAGGATATCTGCTTCCGGTACTCGTTGCTCCACATAAGAGGACCATCCCAAGGCCTGAACCAGTCCTTCGGTAATGCCATCCGGTTGGAAGCGGTGGATGATATCATGACATCGATAGATGGAGATGCCTGCTTCGTCGATTAACTTTCTTTTGTCCGTATACACCGAATCAGTTGCAAGCCAATCCGTCTGACTGTGATGGTTATAGAACGGAGATTCATGCGCAATGATTAAGTTAGCGCCTTGCTGTATGGCTTGTTCAATCACATATTGTGTGGGCATAAAAGCGATGACAATACCTGTGACCTTACAGTCAAGTGAACCGGTAATGAGCTGATCCACCGTGTTTTCCGGCAGTTCAATGTTATCTAAAAGATGAAGGACAACGTCTTGAACAGTGAGATCCATAGATTGCATTCCTCCAATGACAGGATATAAAAATAGTGTAACATGTTTACATTTGAAATCTACTGCCTTCCAGATTGTGGGGGTCAATTTTATTATTTTCGGTTAATGCTAAATCATGCAGATTACAGTGGGTTAAGATAACAACGAAGAAGAGTGTTCACTGTGTACGGATGTTGGATTCGTGTAGTTTTCTCAAACAAGAATAAGTATACTTACATAGAGTCTTTATTGCATTAAATGAGCTGTTTGCAACAGCAGAGCAGATTGTGAGAGGGGATAACTACGATGACAGCAACAACTATTATGGAACGTCTGAAGAGCGAGACAGCTCATTACCACAGACAAGTAGAACAGAACCCTTATGCAAAAGCCATTATGAATCAAACTGTGACTATAGAAGAATATAGAACATATCTAGAAAAGTTTTATGGATTCCTCAAACCGCTGGAAGATCAAGCTGTACAGCAGCCTTTCTGGGGAAGTACAGGATTGGATATCGAGATTAGAGGCAAGGCTGGACTATTGGAGAAAGATCTGCACAATCTTGGTGCAAGTGAAGAGGAAATTAGCCAACTTCCGCTCTGCAAAGAACTTCCGGATATTTCGACGCCAGCCCGTTTGTTTGGATACATGTATGTCATTGAGGGGTCCACGAACGGTGGACAGATCATGACCAAACGTTTGTCGCAGTTCCTGCCCATTGAAGCTGATCGTGGATTAGAATATTTCAACGCCTATGGCTCAGAGACAAGAACAAGATGGAGCGAGTTTATGATTTTGCTGCAGCAGTCCATCAGCAGTCCAGAAGATCATGACAACATGGTGCACAGTGCATCAGAGACATTCCGACTGCTGGATCAGTGGATTAATACGTAGGGCAGACTTTTTTTCATATTTTAAAGGTATCTATATAAGTTGAATTAATCATTTACACCTAACGAAGAGGACAGAAAAAACCTGGAAAAGCGAAGCATTCGCCTTTATAACCGGATTTTTCCCTTAGAAAAGGGAATCGATAAAATCTGGGGATAACAGCGATTGGAAGGTTATTCTGTCATCGTAGTGCAATGTAAATAATCATTATTTCACCTTATATAACATCATGAGAGGGGATTTTCCTGGCCATGGCCGAACCGAAGTCCAAGAAAGAACAAAATTTGTTGAACCGCACATTGCTTCATCAGGGAACATACACAACTGATCCGATAGATCTGAATAACTGTGATAAAGAACCAATTCATATCCCCGGCTTTATTCAACCTCATGGTGTTCTTTTGGCCATCAATACCAGTCTTACGCCAACTATTGTTCAGTGTAGCCAAAATACGGAGGACCATCTGGGTATTGCCTAT
This sequence comes from Paenibacillus sp. FSL R5-0519, assembly GCF_037974275.1. Lineage (NCBI taxonomy): Bacteria > Bacillati > Bacillota > Bacilli > Caryophanales > Paenibacillaceae > Paenibacillus > Paenibacillus sp. FSL R5-0519. The sequence continues at coordinate 3,724,829 of NZ_CP150234.1, read as the reverse complement.
GAGGATGTTCTGGGCATGCCTTTGGAGAACCTGATTGGCGAGCAAGAAGTAAGCAAACTGTTGGGCAGCAGCTTCAATGCGAATGTTACCTCTGACCTGCATTACATGGATCTTACCATTAAGGTATCCGGTGAGGAACAGGTCTTCTCTTCTGTGCTTCATGAAAGTGAAGGTTTGCTCATTCTGGAGATCGAGCCTTATGACGAAAAAGAGGACGTGGAGACTACTGACTTCGAGTGGATATCCCGATTCTTCGGTCGGATGAAAAGCACAGATAGCCGCGTGGAGGCAAGTCAGATTGCGGCTGAACAGGTCAAGGAAATGCTCGGTTACGATCGGGTGATGATCTATGAATTTGACGAGCAATGGAATGGTAAGGTTATTGCTGAAGCGCGTGAACAAGAACTCGAACCATTCCTGGGACATCACTATCCAGCGTCGGATATACCAAAACAAGCTCGGGAGTTGTATCTTCGCAATTGGCTGCGGACTATCGTGAATGTAAATTATAAACCGGTCGAAATTGTACCTATGCTACAACCATTGACTGGCAAACCGCTGAATTTGAGTCTTTCGGTTCTGCGTAGCGTATCGCCACTTCACATCGAATATCTGCATAATATGGGTGTAGGTGCGACCGTAACGATTTCGCTCATTCATAACAATGAGTTATGGGGACTTATCACATGCCATCATTATTCGGCCAGATATGTCCCCCATCGTGTGCGGAATCTGTGCAATTTCCTGGGGGCGTTCTTCTCCAATGAATTGTTCCAGCGTCAGCAGTTAGATGATTACCAATCCGAGATTCAATCACGTGAAGCTGCTTCACGAATTGCCAACATTTTTATTGGAAACACAAGTCCTGCCCGAGTACTTGAAGAATTACAGGGAGAAGAAGAGACAGTATTGAACCTGATGGATGCTGCCGGAGCAGCGATCTGTTACCAGGACAAGTTATTGTTATATGGTGAAACGCCTAACAGCGGCCAGATTCGTGAACTGGCAGGTTGGCTTGCAGGAAAGTCTGAGGATTACAGTTACTACACTTCGAAACTGAGTTCAGAGTATGAAACAGCCAAAGCTTATCCGGATAAGGCTTCTGGGATTATTTATGTTGCCATTTCGCCTGGACAGCATAACTACATGATCTGGTTCCGACCTGAGGTTGAGCAGGTTGTCGAGTGGGCGGGTGACCCAGCCAAAGCGGTGCTCAAGACGGATGACGGTATGCGATTGTCACCTCGTAAATCATTCGAGAAATGGCGTGAGGTTGTAAAGTCAACTTCGTATCCGTGGACTACAAAAGAACTAAGTGTGTTACCTTTACTCAAATCCATTGTACGTCGGCAGACGGAGAATCAGTTGGTTCAGGCTGAGGAACAGGCACTTCAGAACGCTCGTATTTTGCGACAAAATGAACAGCGTTATTTGCAGTTAATGGATTATTCGCCCGTGGCATTTTTTACTCTGACGGACGGTCAGATTATCTATTGTAATACAAAGGCAGCTGAGCTGCTCGGGTTCGAGAGTTCCCAAAACCTGATGGGTAAGGACTTTAGAGAATTTGTACCTGACAATACGAGAGTCACCTTGCAACAGAATTTTGAGGAATTAAAGCACAATAACACAAGTTTAATTACAAGTCAGTCCTATTTCACTACAGCGGTTGGTACCTCACTGTTGCTTGAAGTTACACTCGCTGCTGTTACGCATGCAGGAAAACCTTCTGTGATGGTGCTTCTGCACAGCGGGGCGTCTCACCATGAACATGACCATTACACCGAAACGACAAGCCAGCTGCAAAATTATCTGAACACAGATCCGTTGACAGATATGCCAATTCAAACGGTGTTCAAGTCTCAGCTTCAGGATGACTGGGATGATTGTTTGGAGGAGAAATGTAGTCTGGGGTTGCTCATTATAGATATCGATGATTTCCGTTCATATAACGCGGCATACGGACTTCAGGGAGGCGATCTGTGTCTGCAATGGATCGGTGAGGTACTCACCGTGGTCAGTGAGCAGCACAACGCACTAATATCCCGTCTTCGCGGAGGTACCTTCATGTTGAAAATGAAGAGCACAACTTCTGAACATTCAGCACAGCTTGCGGAAGAGATTAGACAACATGTTCTGGCTCTGCAGATCCAGCGAGAATTGTCGGGTCCGAGTGGGATCGTTACGGTTAGTGTCGGGGGTGCAGTGCTGGTACCTGATGAGCAGTCAAGTGCATCCGATCTGATTGAAAAAGCTACTCAAGCGCTGGCCCAAGCGAAGAGTGAAGGGAAGAATCGAGCAATTGTAGTCTGATTTAGGGCATGTAACCTTACTTTTAACGAATACACCTGGATCAATATCATATCAATATGAACTAAATGAGAGAGCAGAAATGCTCTCTTTTTTTGGTTTTAATAATGTGTTAATTTCATCACCGCAGACACAGCACTAGTGTTATAATGATCCCTATGGATACACTTGTTCGTATTCTGTCTCGGAGGAGGGTGAGATAACGTTCTATGAAAGACAACTCTAGACAATTGGAATTTATGGAGATAGATCTGAGCGAAGAACCCGTAACAGCTGCGGTTCCGGTTCCTGATCGTTCAACCATTGTGCAGCAACCTGCACATCATGCGATGCAGCATCGTGGAGGCATATTGTCTTCGGAGAAACGTTTTGTAGAGGAAGCAAAGCAGTGGTCAGAATTGGAAGGAGATGTGTCCCCCTGGGCCCCCTTTATGAGTTACTGGCCCACATATGGCGTAATGAACGAAGCCCAACGCAAGTGGTATTTGTATTGGAGGAAGGAAGTTCGTCAGGGGAGATACCCGGATACCGATCTGTCCTATCTATTTGTTCATATATATGAGTTGATTAACGGCATTGGCTGGCAGAATGCTCAGGATGGTTATGATCAATTAAAGCAGCTATGGTTGAACTACCGTGAAAGGCTCCCTCAATTAAATATATATATGCAAGAGTGGGTGGTCGATTACGTACTGGTCCATCAGATGGAGACGTCTTTATCCGAAGTCATGGACCTTTCGGGCGGCTATCTGCCAGCAGAGATGCTGGACAAGGAACTGCAACGTGTTTTACAGGACAAGATGTCGGATATTTCGCTAAGTATGCTGCAAAGGTACTACGATTACGATATTACGCTCAGTAAGTTCTATAGGGATGGCGGCAAAGAAGTGATGGAGCAGTACATCCCACGGGTCATGGCATTGGTTCATTCATATCTGGAGCGTACGCGAGAAGTCGGACTGGTGCCAGTGTTTCAACCCAACGAAGAACGCACGGTGGAGCGCATACTGTTTCGCAAAGCGGTCTATGACGACTCGATCTATGGAAGATCGGTATCATTCAGATATATGCCCATTGGTGAACGGGCTGAATTTGTACAGATGGTTACGCGGATCTATCGATGTACTGAAAATAAACTTCGTGAACTGCTCGGATTCAGAGGCCGATTGCGTGGACAAACATTAGAGCCCGAACTTGCGAATCTGATTGAACGTTACCTGGACAAAGCATATGCGATTGATCAGGCCGAGACGGTGGAACAACCTGTGATTCGTATTGATACGGAAAAATTGACATCGTTACAGCAAGAAAGTGAATACGTGCGATTGGCACTTACAATTGAAGATGATCACTCTTCTGAAGTGAAGGATGAAGAGGTTGACAGCGCAAATGTTGCAAGTATTTCAGTAGATGCGCTAGAAGCAAGGGATGAGATGACTCCAACTGAAGATTCCATGGAGCCAGCTCCCTCTGTGGTAGAGATTACAACAGGAGCGTCAACAGCATCAATTGGGTTGCAATGGGATGTGAGTGCAGAGGTTGATTTGGATGAACAATGGCTGCTATTTGCCAAGGAACTATCCCCTCCGCAGGTGCAAGCGATTCACGCTCTTCTTGGTGCAAATCCTGATACGGAGCTGATGCGTCTGGCTGAGCAATATGGAACGATGCCTACGCTTCTGCTGGATGAAATTAATGATGTGGCTATGGATACGATCGGTGATCTTCTGATTGATGGTGAGCGGATTGTTCCGGATTATATAGATGTGTTCGAACATGTGAAGAGGTGATACGTAAGTGACAGAACTTAAAATACCAAAGCGGCTGACCACCGCACTTGTCAATTCGTTAACGGCGGGTGTTGTCCCGCGCATAGGACTGGAGCAGATTGCTGTTGGCCGCAAACCGGAAGTGGAAGCTATCTTGCGGGATATGGACAATATCGCCGAGGGTGGCGCTGCGTTCAAACTCATTACCGGCCGTTACGGTAGCGGTAAAAGCTTTCTTTTGCAAATGATTCGTAACTATGCGATGGACCGTGATTTCGTTGTGGCAGATGCCGATCTGTCACCAGAGCGACGATTGGTGGGTACCAAAGGTCAGGGACTTGCGACATATCGCGAACTGATGACTCGTCTGTCTACACGCACACGCCCGGATGGGGGAGCGTTGGAGCCGATTTTGCAAAAATGGATCGCCGGGTTGCAACAATCCACGATGCAAAGTCAGAACCTGCGCCCGGATGATCCCGCTCTGCCGCTGGAGGTTGAGAAGCAGATCTATGCGGTGACAGGTGAGATGCAGAATCTGGTTCACGGCTTTGATTTTGCCAAGGTACTGGCTTCCTACTGGAATGGGTACAAGCTCGCTGATGATGATCGCAAACAGGCGGCGCTTCGCTGGCTTCGAGGAGAATTTGCAACCAAAACGGAAGCAAAAAAAGAACTGGCTGTTGGTGTAATCATTGACGATGACAACTGGTATGACTACTTCAAATTGTGGTCTGAATTCACAGCGCGCATTGGTTACAAAGGATTGCTGTTGTTCATTGATGAAGCGGTGAATCTGTACAAAATTACAAACAGCGTCTCTCGTCAAAGCAATTATGAGAAATTGCTGACCATGTTCAATGATACAATGCAGGGCAAGGCGGAGCACCTGGGCATATTTGTAGGCGGTACGCCGCAATTTGTGGAGGATGAACGGCGCGGACTATATAGTTATGAAGCGCTTCGCTCCAGGCTTATTGATGGTCGTTATGCAGCCAAAGCGTATGCAAATTATACGGGTCCGATTCTGAAGCTTGCAATGTTATCACATGAAGAGATTCTGATTTTGCTCCAGAAGCTGCGGCAGATTCATGCGTTGCATTTTGGATACAGTGCAGGTCTGACGGATGAACAATTGGTTGATTTTATGCAAACGGCGGTGAATCGACTGGGGGCGGATGAATTGCTGACCACGCGTGAAGTGGTACGGGACTTTATGGATGTACTGCATACGCTCCATCAGAATCCCGAAGTGACTTATACGCAATTACTTGGTGAACGGGCTGCCAAACCCCAGGAACCGGGTAAAGGAGCGGATGCTTCCGCAAATTCGGATGATCTGGACGACTTTCTGGCGGAGTTTGAATTATGAGTGATAATCCATTCTATCGGCTGGCGCCATTCGTGCAGGAATTTATATATAAAAAAAGATGGGAATCGCTTCGGCCTGCTCAGATTGAGGCTTGCAATATCTGTTTTCATACTCCGCATCATATGCTGATTGCGGCAGGCACGGCCTCCGGCAAAACGGAGGCGGCTTTTTTTCCTGCATTGACCGAGCTGCATGAACGGCCTTCCAAATCAGTTGGCATTCTGTACATTGGACCTCTGAAAGCCCTGATTAACGACCAATTCGAACGTCTTAAGGATCTGTTAACCGAAGGAAATATTCCGGTTTGGCATTGGCATGGGGATGTGCCGCAGGCGGAGAAAACAAAACTGATGAAAAATCCATCCGGTGTGCTTCAGATTACGCCAGAATCGCTGGAAGGACTGCTCATGAATCGACCGAATGCGATCCCGGCGCTGTTTCATGATCTGCGCTATGTCATCATTGATGAGGTACATGCCTTCATGGGAGCGGATCGGGGGATTCAAGTGCTCAGCGAGCTTGCCAGAATTGAGCGTATGGCTGGCTGTGCACCGCGAAGAGTTGGATTGTCGGCTACACTTAGTGATTATGATGCGGCTACATCTTGGCTTGCTGCCGGAACACAGCAGGGAGTGGATGTGGTCTCTTCTCCAGGTGGTCGCAAGCTGCGCCTGCGGGTGGAACATTTCTCTTTTCCAGATGCACAGGACGAGGAGCAGGCGGAGCAGCTTCATAACGCACGCAAAGCGTACTACGACTTCATCTATGAGAGCACACATCTTAAAAAAGCATTGATCTTCACCAACAGTCGTACGGACGCTGAGGTGACTATTCTTGAGATGCGTCGGGTCGCGGCTCGCAGGCAAGAGCGTGATGTGTTCCATGTGCATCATGGAAGTATCTCCGCCATGCTCAGGGAGGAAACGGAAGCTGCCCTGCGCACTGGATCGGGGCCTGCGGTTGCTGCGGCAACGGTCACGCTCGAACTGGGTATCGATCTGGGGGAACTGGAACGTGTGGTTCAGCTTGGTGCACCGTATAGTGCGTCCAGCTTTGTACAGCGTCTGGGACGTTCGGGGAGACGAGAGGACATGGCATCAGAGATGCTTTTTGTATGTCCGGAGGAAGAGGATGAGGAAGCGCAATTGCCAGCACGTATGCCGTGGACGTTGATGCGTGCAATTGCTGTTATCGAACTTTATGTAAAAACAAAGTGGGTCGAGCCGCTTGAAGCCCGCAAAATGCCCATAGGTGTGCTCTACCATCAGACGATGAGCATGCTGAAAAGTATGGGGGAGGCGGAGCCGAGAGACCTTGCAGAAGCCATCCTTTCGCTGGCCCCCTTTGCGTTGATTAGACCAGATCAATATCAGGCTTTCCTGAATTACCTCATTGAGACGGATCATCTGCAATGGACAGAGGATCGAACATTGATTATCGGTCTGACAGGTGAGAAAATCGTAAATAATTATCGCTTCTATGCGGTGTTTAAGGACGATGAGGAACATAAAGTACTGAACGGCTCGGAAGAGATTGGTTCCATTACAACCGTGCCCCCGCCAGGCTATTGCTTCTCGCTCGCAGGCAAACTGTGGAAAGTGGAAGAAGTTGATCACAAGCACAAGGCTGTGTATGTGAAGTCTGCCAAAGGTAAAGTAGATACGTTATGGCTTGGAGCGGGCGGAGACATCCACACAACGGTGGTACAGAAAATGCGTGAAGTGTTGTCCGATTCAGTGATCTATCCCTACCTGTCACCGCAAGCCGTCAATCGACTTGAACGGGCACGCCGTCTAGCTCGTGAAAGCGGACTGTTGAAGCAGGTTGTTATTCCGGCTGGGGGAGATTCGATGTATGTACTTCCTTGGGTAGGGAGTAAATCGTTCCGTACATTGGAGCGCCTGATGAAGCATAATCTGTCGGGCAAACTGGCTTTGCGCTCGGTAGTGCCCATGGAGCCATATTATTTTGTAGTATCCGGCAAGGTCGATGAACGGACATTGTTAGCCGAGATTATGAGCGAATGTCGGATGGCTGAAGATGCATCTGCGCTACTGGCTGAAGATGAAGCACCCTATCTGGGCAAGTATGATGAATTTGTCGCGCCACCTTTGATCCGTGAGGCTTTTGCCGTGGATGGGCTGGATCTGGATGGGTTGAAGGCAGGTTTACAGCAAACATTGGAGTGGGATTCCTCAGCCTCTAATCGAACCTGACTTTTTTTATACGGAATAGGGTTGACACCACCTCACCTCCCATGTAATATATGAAAAGTCGTCACACACGAATTACATCAAATTGCATATATCATTTCGTATAACCTCGCAGGCCGAAAGTGTACACAGGGCGAGGGTCTCTACGGGAAGCCTATACTTCCTAACTACGATGCCAAGGAATCAATATATTCCTTGCTCGTAGTTAGGATTTTTTGCATTTGTATGTGTCTGTGACCTTGGCATGAACCAATCATGCAGGCGTATTTTCTTATCATCAGGAGGTTTATTCACAAATGAAATATTATCTGTCCGTTCTCGCGGGAGCGATGAGCTATGGCATATTATCCACGATTGTGGTTCTGGCGTATGGCGAAGGATATAAACTTGGTGAAGTTGTGGGAACACAGCTGATTACGGGTTTTCTTCTTTCCTGGATGCTGGCGCTATACACAAAATTTAGAACAAAACGCAAATCACAGGCAGATGGCCAATCATCAGGAGCTGTGGCACAGGTATTCAAGCGGTTGACGTGGAAACAACGTCTGCTATTGATGGCTGCCGGAACACCAACGGTAATTACGGGTCTTGTGTATTATCAGTCTTTGCGTTACATCCCGGCTTCACTTGCCATTATCCTGCTGTTCCAGTTCACCTGGATTAGTGTATTGATTCAGGCGATAAGCAAACGTCAACGTCCAGACAAAGTCACATTCCTGACGTTGATCGTGCTGTTTGGCGGAACTTTGCTGGCAGCGGGTTTCCTGGAACAGGGACTGGGTGAGTTCAACGGTCTGGGTATTGCTCTTGGACTAATGGCAGCTGTAAGTTACTCCCTGTTCGTATTGTTCAGCGGCAAAGCGGTTCCTTCAGCGCATCCGGCCTTTCGTAGTGCGTGGATGGTAACAGGCGGATTGATCCTGCTGTGCATTTTGTTCCCGCCGACATTCCTCTTCAATGGATTAATCTGGAGCCAGTTGCTTGTGTTTGGACTGCTGCTCGGATTCTTCGGAGCATTCATTCCACCGGTATTGTTCGCTATCGGCGTTCCGCATATTGGAGGCGACATGGCCGGAATTCTGGGTGCGGTGGAGCTTCCAATTGCAGTACTGTTATCCTCTATCGTGCTACATGAGCATGTCAGCGGATTGCAATGGTTCGGGGTTATCATTGTACTCATCGGTGTAGCCCTGCCAGAGCTGTATAAATTACGCATGAGAAGAAGTCGTAGTCGAAGTAAACCCATCTATTCCTGATCCAGACGAAAAGGGATATTGCGGAGCATGAACGGGAATAACCGTAGAAAAGCCTGAGAAATCAGGTTTTTTTTATTTAAATATTCTATATAAATTGAACTAAACATTTACACGAAACGGAGAGGACAGAAAAGACCTGAAGAAGCGGAGCGTTCGCCTAAAAGCTTTCTGAAAGAAAGCTGCATCGGAAGCATAAGCTATCCCCGGATTTCCCCTTTATAAAAGGAATCAAAAAATCTGGGGATAACAGCGATCGGAAGGTTGTTCTGTCATCGGAGTTTGCATTGTAAATATTCTTTAGTTCAATTTATATGGCTCAACCACAATAGCCCAGAGGGGTCATTTTCAATGTCATGCGAATCAGGTATGCTTATAAAATACATCCGTCTTTGGATTGATTATTGATGGAACCATCGAATGAGGAGTGTTTATATGAAAAGCTGGTTTGGAAAAACCTGGCCTTGGATCACGCTGGGTCTGACTGTTGTTGTACTGCTCGGATCATTTTTGGTTTATTTTATGGGCAAAGACGTATCCCCGGGATCAGGAAGTGCTGTAACTGCACAAGCCGAGACACCGGAGGATTTGAAGGGATATGAAGTCATTGATGTGGACGTGAGCAATGATGGTTTTGGACCAGACGTTATTGAGGTGAAAGCTGGTGTACCGACCAAAATCAACTTTATTCTGACCCGGTCGGTGACACATGTTAAATCAGTCGGATCACAACAGCTTGGCATGGATCTGTATATGCAAAAGGGACCCAATTATTATACGGTCGACAAAGATCTGCCAAAGGGCGAATACGAAATTCACTGTGGTATGTACATGATATACGCAACGATTAAGGTCGTCTAAGCAGAAGGAGCATGGTTTCGGGTCACCGAGCTTTGCTCCTTTTTTTGGTGCGTGATATCATTGGAAAGTGGGTAAAATTGTTCAGGAGGTGCGAAAATGAAAGCGCTATTTATTGGAGGGACAGGCACCATCAGCACGGCCATTACGGAGATGCTTGCACAGCAAGGCTGTGAACTGTATTTGATTAATCGAGGCAATCATAACCATGACTTACCTAAGGAAATCAACGTACTTCAAGCGGACATTAATGACGAGACACGTGTAGCAGAACTGATCGCTGATCTGGAATTTGATGTGGTGGCAGACTTTATTGCCTTTGTACCATCTCAATTGGAGAGAGATTACCGTTTATTTAAGGATAAAACAAAGCAGTTTATTTTTATAAGCTCAGCATCTGCGTATCAGACGCCTTTGGCTGATTACCGGATCACGGAAGGGACACCTTTATCGAATCCGTACTGGGAGTATTCTCGCAACAAGATTGCCTGTGAAGACTATCTGATGAAACAATACCGCGAGCATGGATTCCCTGTGACCATTGTGCGTCCAAGCCATACGTATGGCGACAAATCTGTACCTCTTGGTGTTCATGGTGCTCAAGGCAGCTGGCAGGTTCTCAAGCGCATACGTGAAGGCAAACCTGTTATCATCCATGGAGATGGTACCTCACTATGGACCATTACGCACAACACTGATTTTGCCAAAGGTTTTATCGGGCTTATGGGGAATATCCATGCAATTGGTGAATCGGTACATATCACCTCGGACGAATCCGTCACCTGGAATCAGATTCATGAGATTATTGCCGGCGTCTTGGGAGTTAAGCTTCATGCAGTACATGTACCATCCGAATTCTTGGCAGCATGCAGTGACCAGGATCTTCGCGGCGGTTTGCTGGGAGACAAAGCCAATACCGTTGTGTTTGACAACAGTAAGCTGAAACGGCTTGTTCCGGAATTTGTAGCAACGACAAGAGCGGACCAAGGCATACGAAGTACGATTGAATATATTCTGGCCCATCCTGAATTACAGACCGAAGATCCGGAATTTGATGGCTGGTGTGACAAGGTCGTTGGTGCGTTGGATGAGGCATTATTGAAGATCAGAGATGAGAAATGAGAAGTAAGGTGTTCATGATCAACTGTTTACATTCATGAGCGGAATCGTTATAATCAAGAAAAAATGACACTTGTTAGGGGAGGCACCCCAACTTAGGACATCGTTCCTTTGTTGGGGTGCCTCCTTTTTTTGTGTGCCAAAAAGGAGAGTAGACGTTGAAGAAATCAGGAAAACGTGTGAAGAAACAAGCGGAACAGCTAACCAAGGTGGTGCTGGCATTTGCGTTATTATCACCTCAAGCCCTGTTGCTTGAATGGGGAACAGCCACGGTAATGGCTGAAACGGTTGAAACGATCGGGATTGTATCCGACACGTCCAGCATGAAGGCGGTTCAGTCCTCCAAGGTGAAAGTGGAGATGAACAGTGACGGAAAATACAGAATTGTATTACTGCCAAACACAAATGTATTTTACGGTGGTGATACCGGGAATGTGTCCACCATTATCGACCACAACGGATCTCCCGTGAACTTCAAATCATTGCCGCTGAATTATTACCGCATTAACAATAATGTGATTGAAATGTCGCGGCAAAAGGACAATGTGGAATACATTTTGCGTGTATCTATTGTTAATGCCACCTCACAAGGTGGATACATGAAGGTTGAACTTGAAGCTATTAATCGAAGTGGAACGGCACTGAATTTGGGTGGAACATTTTATTGGGATACGATGGTGAATGGCAATGATGCTTCTCCATTTGAAGTTATTGAGAATGGATGGCGCAATTACAGCGGGGGTGTTCAGGTCACGGCTTTTTATGCCAATACGTACAATGTTGTGAATGCAGATCGCATATATATGGGCCAGTACAGCAGCCCAGATAGCGCACAGCTCACGGGAGGGTCTTCACCTTCAGCGTTCACTCCAGGCCAGACCGTAACGGCGAGTGATACAGCCGCACAATTTTGGTGGGACGCTAAGGCTACAGCGAATCAGGCTTCACGCAAATTTTCAACCATTGTGGGGATCGGCCCCAAAAATGCTCCACCTTCGTTTACCTTAACAGCACCTTCTTCAGGTCAAACCTATTACAAAGGCGAGCAACTTCAGATCTCCGGTACAACGAGAGATACGGATATAGGTGACCTGTTGACTGTGAAATGGTCCATTGATAGCGGGTCCGAGAATATTCTGACCCAGATGACCGCAACGGGTTCTAATCAGTCTTTTAACACCAATTACACATTGCCTGATACCCTGCCAGATGGCACACACACATTACAAGTATGGGTTATGGATGACAAGGGTGGGGTGTCCTCAGCAGGGACCGTTAACTTTACGGTAAGAAGTTTTGTAGTGCCAGGAACGCCGACATATACATTGGTTAATTCCAATAACTTGACGGTGAACTGGGATAAGAAGGCGAATGATGCATCCGTTACGTATGAACTGAAAAATATGACGACGAATCAGATTGTGGATACAGGTACAACAAACAGTCGGCAGGTGACTGGACTCACACCGAATACCAATTATTCTTTTGCCGTACGGGCCAAAAATTCAAGCGGTTCCTACACCGGTTACTCCAGTCCAGCTTCCAAGTATACACTGGCCAATCCACCCGTTGCTGCGGCTGTGACACAATCAGGTAACTCTGTTACAGCGAGCTGGAGTAATAATAGCAACCCTGACGGCACTCAGTACAAAACCGAAATACGCAGTCCAGGTGGGCAAGTTCTCGCAACGGGAACAACAACTTCCACTCGTACAGCGTTTGCCCTGACTGGACTCGCGGATGGAAAATATGAAGTATTTGTGGCGGCACTGAATGGTGAAGGGATACAGACCCCATTTATATCCGCTGGAGAGATGATGAAAGATACGACGGGCCCAACTGCTCCTTCTGTTACACTCACGCCATCCTTATGGACCAAGGAAGATGTTCTCGTCACAGTTGAAGAGGGAAAAGATGCCTTGAGCGGAACCCAAAAGACTGAAGTTAAAGTCGGTCTGGCAGGAGAATGGCGTGAATACAGTGCTCCCTTTGCCGTAAGCAGTGAAGGCAGCACAACGGTTATGGCGCGCAGTATGGATGCATTTGGTAATACAGGACAGGAAACGACTGTGACTGCCAGGGTAGATCGGACGGCACCAACGCCACCTGTCATCTCGTTGAATCCACCCGAATGGACAAAAGCGTCCGTAATTGTGACATTAACGGAGGGTACGGACGCAGCAAGCGGTATTGGTCTGACACAGTATAAGCTGGGAAGCGAGGGGGAATGGATCGACTACAGGACCCCTTTTACACTCAGTGAAGAAGGAATAACCGAGATTTTTGCACGAAGTGTCGATCGGGCTGCCAATGTCAGTGCTTCCACTTCGGCAACAGCCAGAATCGACAAGACCGGGCCTGAGCAACCGACGATAACGTTAAGTGAAGAGGATTGGACGAATCAGGATGTAACTTTTGCAATAACCAGTGGTGAAGATTCAGGCAGTGGGCTTGTCAAAAGCCAATATCGACTGAGCGAAGAAGGTCCCTGGATCGATTACACGGGCGAAGTGACGGTTACCGATGAGGAAGAAACGATCGTATATGCACGCTCACTTGATCATGTAGGCAATATAAGCACGTATGCTCAGGCAACGGTTCGAATCGACACGACAGCTCCAACCGAGCCGGTAATTCGTTTAAGTTCTGCTGGATGGAGTAAAGAACATGTGCAATTTACGATCGATGGTAGTGTGGATGAACGAGCGATATCCTATGAGTACAGCATGAATGATGGTCCGTATATGGCAGGAAATAAGGGTACAGTAAGTATGAACGGGGCTACCACGATTCGGGCCAGAGCAAGGGATGCCGTTGGCAATGTGAGCAAGGAAGTCAGTCGAATCGCCTATGTGGATCAGATGGCTCCAACGATTACTTTTGCACCGAACGGACATGTCTGGACGGACTTGGACATATCCACTACCATTCAGTATGCAGATGCCCACTCAGGCATTCAGGAACTGGAACGATTCTATCAAGTTACAAACAGTGCAGAATCACCGAATCATTGGCATGAAGCTCGCTCTGACGAGCAAAAAATATCCATCGAATCGGAAGGCATATGGTACATCCATGCGAAAACCATGGACAGAGCAGGTAATACATATGAGACAACATCATCACCTTACCATATTCAACGCAAGCCCGAGCAACCGAGTCATGTGAGAATGACACAGATTACTGAGACATCAGCTGAACTCACAGTGGATTTGCCAACAGGGGAAAGGTATACCAATGGATATCAGTATGAGATAACGAATAAAAGCAACGGACAGTCATGGACACTGGAATACCCCAACCACAGTATAATCGATCAGTCCCTAAGCGGTGGTCAGGTCTACGAATACGAAGTTAGAGTAAGAAACCATACCGGAGTAAGTGAGGCAGTAAACGCTCAAGTATTAACGATCCCGGCAGCTCCCGGAACGTTGCACGTTCGAAAAGTAGATTCCCAGCCCAATTTGGCCGAAATTCAATTTGATTCAGTAAGGGGAGCAGATGCTTACCGCATCATTGCTGCTACTCCGGATGGGTCCACCGTGTATGATCAGACGGTATCTGATCCTTCCAACCTTTCCTATATCAGCAACCTCGTCCCAGGGACCATGCATAACATTTCGGTCACGGCAATGAATGAGAGTGGAGCAGGCGGTAGCAGTAGGACCGGATTTCTCACACTGCCGGCAGTGCCCGGTGAATTCATGGCTGTTCAAATTCGGGAGCATGATATTTCATTAACATGGGAGACGGTGACCTCTGCAACGTATTATGGTCTTTCACGTGATGGAGCAGCCATATACGAAGGGGAGCAGACAGAGTATTTGGATTCAGGTCTGGATAGCGGAACCAATTACAGCTATGCGTTAATTGCTGGAAACGAGACAGGGCCCGGGCCTTTGGCGGAATTACCTTTGCTCAAGACGTTACCAGGGCAGGTGTCCGGTTTACAGGTATCAGATGCTTCCACAGCGAGCCTTCGTCTGAATTGGGAGGCAATACGAGGAGCCGATCACTATGAGTTATGGTTGAATGGAGAGAAGTCGGGAACGGTTGCTGCCGGAACCCAGGAATGGGTATTTGCGGGATTGAGTTCGGGAACATCTTATCAACTGGATGTACAAGCAGTGAACGAAAGTGGACAAGGTATGCGAAGTTCGGTGTCAGGAACAACGCTACCCGAGAGCCCATCGGGACTTCATGTTGTTCAAGTAACTGAACAGGGAGCGATCTTGAGCTGGGAGCCTGTAGTTGGGGCAACGAAATATCGGGTGGTCATCAATGGACAGAGCCATGAGATATCAGATACACAACTGTCAGTTCACCATCTGTCAAGCAGTCGTGAGTATACCTATGAAGTACAGGCGGGCAATGCTGCCGGGTACGGTGCATCCACCCGTAGTACGATTCTTACGCTACCTAGCAGGCCGGAAGGACTGAATGTCACATGGACTGGTGAAACAAGTATGGGACTTGCATGGCAAGCTGTAGATACGGCGAATCTCTATATTGTGAAAATCAATGGCATAGAAGTGGGCAGAACAACAGAACTGGCCTACACGGCTGATGAATTGTTGCCAGGTACAGAATACACGTTGGAAGTTCAGGCTGTGAATACTTCGGGTTCGGGTGAGACAACACAGCTCATCCGATTGTCCAAACCTGTGTCGCCTGACGAGATAATTGCAGACCCAGCAGTACATCGGGCAAAAGTTTCCTGGTCGGTCGTGGAAGGTGCCGCTGAATATGTGATTGAGCAGGATGGCAAAGAGATCTATAGGGGAATTGAGAATGAAGCCACGATTACAGGGCTCCAGGATGGAACGTGGCATCACTATCAACTATGGGCGGTCAACAGACAGGGGACTCGTTCTGAAGCGACAGATGTATCGCTGCTGACTTTGCCTGAGAAACCCGCTAAGGTTGCCGTATATGATGTGGCCAAAAATAGCCTTGGTCTGGATTTCAGCAACACAGGTGTCCAAGGGGCAGATCAATACATCATTGAACGGGATGGGAGAAAGATTGCCCAAATGGATTCAACTGAAACCCAATTCGTGGACAAGGATCTGTCGCCAGGAACGAAATACACTTACGTGATTCGGGCAGTCAATGCGAGTGGAATGAGTGCGCCGCTTACTTTCAGTATAATGACTCAAACTTTGCCATTGGTTGCAGAAGGGATCATAGTGAACGCTGGAACACATTCGGTGGATCTGGCTTGGGAAGTCGTTAAGGGAGCGGCTGCATATGAGATTCGCAATCGGGTAACGGGAGATGTGCAGAGCGTGTCTGAACCGTCTGTACACCTCAGTAGTATGCTGGATGGTACAGCGTATGAATTCGAACTCGTTGCAATTAATGAAGATGGTCATCAGTCAGAGTCTACTCAGATTCAGGTTTTAACGAAACCTATATCCCCTCAGACGGCAGGCATAACACACATCACAGATCAGACTGTGGTGCTGGATCTGACTGGAAGCTCTACACGGGGAGCAGATCAATTCATCATTATGCGGGATGGCGTTGAAGTCGCTAAGGTTCCAGCAGATCAAAGTTCATTTGAAGATCATGGTCTGACACCAGGAGAGCGTTACCTGTACACCATCAAAACATCGAATGCAACGGGTGAGAGTGATTCTGGTTTCGAAGTTCACGTACGAACGTTGCCTGCGACCATTACTGAACCCTTACATGCAAGTATGATTGGGGAAAAAGAGGGATTAATTTCTTGGCCAAAGGTACAAGGTGCAGAGGGATATACCATACGGATCGGAGATCAGATGTTCACCACGATTGACGATGGTGATATCACCGAGGTGAGATTAACTCATCTGGAGAGTGCAACCCGATATGATCAGGTACAGATTATTCCTTATAATACGGCTGGTTCAGGAAGCCCAGTGACCGTGACTCCTTTTTACACCTTGCCTCATGTGGATTCACTTGAAATGCAGATATACCCGGAGACAGACCATGCTAAATTGGAGTGGGACTTCCCTTATGGGAACGAAACATTCGTTGTATTACTGGATGGTACAGAACTATACCGTGGCGAGCAAAAAGAGTTTATCGTTGATCAACTGGATGCAGGTAAGCAGTACCTGATCGAAATCTACACAGAGAATGAGCAGGGAGATACATCGGGGATGAAGGCGTATTCTGTCCTGACCAAGCCGGCAGCGCCTGCCAAAGTGGAGTATCATTCGGCGAAGGACCACATTCGTCTTCTATTGGAACAGAGCCGGGTTGAAGGTGCCGAGCAGTTCATCATTGAGCGTGACGGTGTGGAGGTTGCTCGTGTTCCTGCTGACGAAATGTTCTATGACGACAAGGAACTTGAACCGGGCGTGAACTACAGCTATACAGTCAAGACCATGAATGCTTCGGGCAGTAGTGATGGTGGTTATTACCTTCATGCAATCACTCTGCCCGGTAGTGCTGCTTCACCTCCTGTAGTAGAGGGGCGTTCAATGCATGGTGCAGACATTGTGTGGGAACTGATTCCTGGTGCTGCGGGTTATCGAGTCTATCGAAATGAAGAGCTTGTGGGCACGACTGCGGAGACATCGATACATGTGCCTGAATTAAACAGTGCAGAACGTTATACTGACTTTGCCATCATTCCATATAATGAGGCAGGGGAGGGAGAGGCGCTCCAGGTTCCGGAATTCGAGACGTTGCCTTCCGAAGATCTGACAGTAGCAGCCGTAGCGCAAGGCACAAGTACGATTAAGCTAACTTGGGAACTGGATTCAATGAATGAAGTAATTGTGATCACCCATAAAGATCGTGAGATATATCGTGGAACACAGCGCAGTTATAAATGGACAGGACTAAACGCTGAGCAGCACTATGAGGTGGTCGCATGGACAGAGAATTCAGCAGGTGAACAAAGTGAGAGCAAACGGGCAGCAGCCATGACTTTTCCGTATCCACCATCCGCCTGGAGTGGTGGCGGTGCAACCCCAAGTTCAAATGGTACATCGGAACAAGCCGATGAGTTGAGTTCACAATCTGAACCCGCTAAACAACCTGATTTGCCTGCGAAAAAGAATATCAAATTTATTGATATTAGCCAAACCTTCAATAAGGATCAGATTACCTGGCTTGCGGAACAAAATATCATTCAAGGTGTGAGTGAAACTCGCTTCGAACCGCGCCGTCCGATCACGCGTGCAGAGTTTACCGCATTAATCGTGCGACTGATGGGTGTGGACACAACGGTAAATGAACAGCATGGATTTCAAGATGTGAATGATGAGGATTGGTTCGCTCCTGAGATTGGGGCAGCCGTTCACCATGAGATGGTTCAAGGTATGGGGAACGGCAAGTTCGCTCCGTATGCGCTGGTAACACGTGAACAGGCATCCAAGATCATAGCCAATGTGGTTCGTAAGATCAGACCGGAACCGCTGACTTCCCCAAGAGCATTTACCGATCAGATTGATGTATCCGATTGGGCCAAAGAAGAAGTGCAGGAGCTTGCAGGTTTGTACATGATTAACGGATATGAAGACGGCAGCTTCCGTCCCATGCAGCACTTAAGCAGATCCGAAGCTGCAGCACTGATCTTCCGCTTAAACAAGCTGATTCAAGTCATGAATGAGAAGCATACAGATCAGGTGGAGAAAGCGTCAGCGTTGGATCGTCATATCTAGGTGGAATTGAATTTTGGATGTGATACTGCAATCATCGCCAGTAATGACATTACCGCTTGATTGGTTTTTAATGCTATAATAGTTGCCAATATGATAAAAAAGGGTAATGAACAATGGTGATGAATAATGAATAATAAATTTATCCGAATATATGAGGATATTGCAGATCGTATTCGGACCGGAGAGATTGAGGCAGGCACATTGCTTCAATCGGAACTGGATCTATCGGAAAGTTATCGAACATCTCGAGAGACCATTCGCAAAGCGCTGAAAATGTTGTACGAAGAAGGTTATATTCAGAAGATTCAAGGCAAGGGCTCGATTGTACTGGACATACGCAAGATCGATTTTCCCATCTCTGGTCTGGTTAGCTTCAAGGAACTGGCCAAAAAAATGGGGCATCGCGCTCAAACGTATGTGAAGGTTTTTGAAGAGCAACAGGTCGATCAGGCGTTGCACAAGAAAATTAACTTTGGTCTGAATGAACAGGTCTGGGAGATCAGACGTGTGCGCAAAGTGGATGGAGAGCATGTCATACTGGACAAAGATTATATCAGCCAGCGGCTTGTTCCCGGACTCAGCAAAGAGATCTGTAATGATTCCATCTATGAGTACATTGAGCAAGAGCTGGGGCTTTCCATTTCGTTTGCCAAAAAAGAGATTTTGGTGGAAGAACCTACCGCAGAAGACAGGGAACTGCTTGACCTTGAAGGGTTCCATAATGTGGTTGTGGTGAGGAGCCAGGTGTACCTGGAGGATGCCAGTCAATTTCAGTATACGGAGTCGAGGCATCGACCGGACAAGTTCAGATTTGTGGATTTTGCACGCCGTAGATAAGTGAATCAAGATCAATCAGAGAGTACCTTTCACTGCTTAATTGGGTGGATAGGTACTCTCTTTGATTATAAGGGAATCCGAAGATCGTCCATCAAGAACCGCTTAATGTTAATGTTTTTCCTGCATGTCGGAGCGTATGATCATAATATATACGAGGCCGAGGAGTGAGGGAATTGAATCACGTGACAGCGACATCAACTGTTCGCATATGGGAAGAAACCAGAGATATCCTAACCTATGGTACAGGTAAACCGGACAAAAATCCGATGTTTCTCGAAAAGAGAATCTACCAAGGAAGTTCGGGTAAGGTGTACCCGCATCCTGTGATCGACAGCATTGAAGATGAGGCCAAAATGAAGTCGTATCGCTTAATTATTCTCGAAAATGAATATGTACGTATCGAGATGATGCCCGAACTGGGTGGACGGATCTATCGTGCGCTGGATCTTACTAACGACTATGATTTTGTATATTATAACCGCGTGATTAAACCTGCACTAGTAGGTCTGGCAGGGCCATGGATTTCCGGAGGAATCGAATTCAACTGGCCACAGCATCATCGGCCCAACACATTTGGTCCAGTCGATTATACATTTGGCAGTAATGAAGATGGAAGCGCTACCGTCTGGGTGGGTGAGATTGATCGCATGTATGGTACCAAAATGACCGCCGGCTTCACATTACATCCCGGCAAAGCCTATCTTGAAATCCATGCCGAGGTATACAATCGCACTTGCGCTCCTCAAACTTTTCTATGGTGGGCCAACCCGGCTGTAGCCGTCAACGATGATACGCAATCCGTGTTTCCACCGGATGTAACGGCTGTGCTGGACCATGGAAAACGGGACGTATCCCGCTTTCCCATCGCAACGGGCACCTATTACAAGATGGACTATTCCGGAGGTGTGGATATCTCGCGATACAAAAACATACCGGTTCCAACATCCTATATGGTGTATAAGTCGGATTATAATTTTGTAGGAGGTTATGACCACGGGGTTCAGGCAGGCCTGCTGCATGTAGCCAATCATCATATTTCTCCGGGCAAGAAGCAATGGACCTGGGGGAATGGGGAATTCGGGCAAGCCTGGGATCGCCAGTTAACGGACGAGGATGGACCTTATATTGAATTAATGACCGGGATCTATACTGATAATCAGCCTGATTTTACGTGGTTGCAGCCCTATGAAGCCAAATCATTTTCGCAGTATTTTATGCCTTATAAAGGAATTGGCATGGTCAAAAATGCAACGATTGATGCCGCAGTTAATCTGGAAATGGACGAAACGAACGGAGCGGTAACCGTGATGGTATATGCGACGTCAGTTTTTGAACAAGTGACCATTGAAGTGATTGGACCAACTACGGTATATCTCCATGAGAGATGCAATATCTCACCTACGCAACTATATCAGTCTTCATTCCCGTGGAGCGGGCAAGATGAATGGCATCAATTGAAGTTAAGTGTTCGAACTGCGGAAGGAAAAGTACTTGTGGCCTATCAGCCTGAACGTTCTGAGATTCAGGAAGTCCCAGACCCGGCCACACCACTCCCACTACCATCCGAGATTCGTACGAATGAACAACTATATCTGGCTGGTCTTCATTTGGAGCAATATCGGCATGCCACGTATGAACCAGAACCTTATTATTTGGAAGGCTTGAAGCGTGATGCAACGGATATTCGTCTAAACATTGCGTATGGCACATTGCTGCTGCGGAGAGGTCTGTTACAAGATGCAGAGAAGCATTTCAGACAGGCTGTACAATCGTTGACGTGGAAAAATACGAATCCATATGATAGTGAAGCTTTTTACCAACTCGGTCTGAGTTTGAAACTACAGGGGAAACAGGAAGAAGCCTACACGGAACTATATAAAGCCGTATGGTCCGCACAGTTCCAGGATACGGGTTATTACATGCTTGCTCAGATCGATACGGCGCAACATCGGGATGTCGAAGCACTGGATCACATCGAACGTTCACTGATCCGTAACACTAGAAACTACAAGGCTAGGCATCTGAAGATGGCTCTGCTGCGCAGATTGGGTCAGGATAAACGGGCCGTCCAATATGCGGTTGAAACGTTGGAGCTGGACCCGGTTGAGTTTGGAGCCGCACATGAATTAGCCCTGATTTACAGCGGAGCGACTGCACCTTCAGAGAGAGAACAAGCGGAGCAAGCACGTGAACATTTTCATCGTTTGATGCGGGGAGACGTTCATAATTATCTAAACCTAGCCGCAGATTACGCGGATTGTGGGTTGTGGGAAGAAGCACGGACGGTACTATCGTATGTTGAATCCGAAAATTTACAGCCGTATCCTATGGTTGGTTATGCTCAAGCCTACGTGCATCGCCAACTGGGGGATCTGGTGCAGGCCCAGGAATGTCAAAAGCAGGGGAAAGCTGCTCCAACGGATTATTGCTTTCCTAACACGTTATTTGAATTCATGGTGCTTCAGGATGTGGTGGCCATTGATCCGAATGATTCGCATGCTCACTATTACCTGGGAAATTGGTTATATGATCATAAACGCTATGAGGAAGCAATTACCCATTGGGAAGCTTCACGCGAGGAGAATGCTGCATTTTCGACTGTACATCGGAATCTGGGACTGGCTTATTATAACAAGCTGAATCGCCCCGATCTTGCACTGGCTTCATTAGAGGAAGCATTCCGATTGGATTCACGGGATGCCCGAATCTTCTACGAGTTGGATCAATTGCACAAGAAGATAGGGTATTCTTGCGGGCGTCGAATCAAATTGCTTGAACAGCATATGGAGTTGGTTCGCCACCGTGATGATCTGTATATTGAGTGGGTAACTTTATTGAACATGCAGGGTAGCCATCAGGAAGCCTGGGATGCTCTTCAGGCACGGCGGTTTCATC
Source organism: Paenibacillus sp. FSL R5-0519 (assembly GCF_037974275.1). NCBI lineage: Bacteria > Bacillati > Bacillota > Bacilli > Caryophanales > Paenibacillaceae > Paenibacillus > Paenibacillus sp. FSL R5-0519. The sequence continues at coordinate 3,702,542 of NZ_CP150234.1, read as the reverse complement.
CATGGGAGGGCGGAGAAGGCAAGGTTACAGGACAGTATGTTATAGCACTGACGGAACTGGCGAAGCAATATTTGGTTAAACAACAACCTGAGCCAGCATTGGAGCTGTTGCAGAAGGCTTTGGTATACCCGGAAAACTTAGGTGAAGGTAAGCTAGCGGGAGCCGCAGATAATTCCGTTTACTTTTATCTTGGCTGTGCCTACCAGCTACTGAAGAATAATCAGGCTGCAGAAGAGAGTTTCAATAGAGCATCGATCGGTCTTAATGAACCTTCAAGCGCGATGTTTTATAATGATCAACCGCCGGAATCCATCTATTATCAGGGTCTGGCCTGGCAGAAGCTTGGCAATGTGAAGGAAGCCAACAGGCGGTTTAACAAATTAATTGACTATGCCGAAAGACATATGCATGATCACATCCGAATGGATTATTTTGCGGTATCTCTGCCCGATTTCCTGGTATTTGATGACGATCTCAATCAGCGTAATGAAGAACATTGCAAATACATGCGGGCATTAGGGCTTCTTGGCCTTGGTCGGACAAGTGAAGCCGAACTTGAATTGGATCGGGTTCTGGAGAAGAACCCCAATCATCAAGGAGCAGTCATCCATCGATAGTTGTTAATCGATTCAACCTTATCTCATCTATACCGAAGGAGTTATATAACCCATGAACGATAGTATAGCAGGAAGCCAGATTCGTTTCGTACTGGATGCAAAAGATAAAGAGATTCGTGCGGGTCGCATGACGGGTAGTGGCGGCAAGAATCCACGAGGGGAGACTTATGATTTTACCAACTATTATATGGTCCATAATGATAAACCTCATATTCCCGTGGTAGGTGAATTTCATTTCTCCCGATTCGCTTACTTGCAGTGGGAAGAAGAATTGCTGAAGATGAAGGCAGGCGGGGTGAACATCGTTGCTTCTTATGTGTTCTGGAATTTTCACGAGGAGCAGGAAGGCGAGTTTAATTGGTCAGGAAACCTGAACTTGCGGCACTTCGTGGATCTGTGTGGCAAACATCAGCTGCCACTGATCGTGCGGATTGGTCCATTCTGTCATGGGGAAGTTCGTAATGGAGGCATGCCAGATTGGTTATTCAGTTATCCATTTGAAGTGAGATCGAATGATGAAGGGTATCTGTATTATGCCAAGCGATTATATCGTGAGATTGCCCGTCAACTCAACGGCTGTTTTTATCAGGAGGGTGGCCCCGTAATAGCTGTACAGTTGGAAAATGAGTATATGCACGCTGGGGCACCCATGGATGCCTGGGGTTACACACGTGAAAAATACATTTCCTCTGGCCGGGACGGTCGTGAACATCTGAAGGTGCTTCGCGGTATTGCCGAAGAAGTTGGTATGCATCCCATGTTCTATACTGCCACGGCCTGGGGTAATGCTGCGGTGCCTGAAGAAGGAACGTTACCCATGCTCGCGGGATATGCGTACACACCATGGATTCCCAATCAGCCTCCAAGCCGAGAGTATTTATTCCGGGATCTGCATATGAATCCTGTTGAAGAAGTGGATTATGACAGTCCGGAGTATCCTGCGGCGTATTGTGAACTTGCTGGCGGCATGCAGGTCAGTTATCACGCTCGGCCGATTGTGGATGCGGACAGTGTTGAGGCAATGACCATTGTGAAGCTGGCAAATGGCAGTAATCTGGTTGGATATTATATGTATCACGGTGGAACCAATCCGGTGGGGCAAAAAACGTATATGAACGAACAGGCATTGCCGAAAATGACTTATGATTACCAAGCCCCGCTCGGGGAATTCGGACGTATCGGTGAGTCGTATGACCGCATTCGAACCTTGTCCATGTTCCTGGAAGCTTACGGTGAGCTGCTTGCACCCATGGGTAGTGTTATACCGGAAGATCAACATGCGATAACACCGGAGAACACGATGGATCTGCGCTGGTCTGTTCGTCAACAAGAAGGTTCAGGATTTCTGTTCATGAACAATTATCAGGATCATATGGTTTTGCCTGATCGAGATATACAATTGCAGCTGCATACTGGCAAAGGGGCTGCGTTTTATCCAAGAGAAGGCACGATGCAGCTGAAATCGGGCATGGCAGCCATTCTGCCTTTCCATATGAATCTGGATGGAATGAAGATCATTAGTGCTACCGTTCAGCCACTGACCCGATTTATGGTAAATCAGGAGCTTACCGCTGTCTTTTATGCCCATGATGGCATGACGGCTGAGTATGTTATTGATGCAACATCTGTTACGAATGTGGATATGCCCGAAGGTGCAGTATCTAAGCAGAGAAATGAAGTTGTGATTCACCCGATTGCAGGCAAGGACCATCATCTGCAAATCACAACATCGGACGGTATGGTCATACGTATCATTACATTGACCCGTGAAGAGGCATTGCATACCTACCGTTTCCATCTGGGCGGAGAAGAGAGACTTGTGATTAGCAGCAGTCATCTGTATGTGCAGAATGAGATGCTCATATGCAACTCCCTGGAGCAACCAGAGTTTGAGGTATCCTTCTATCCGGCTCCAGAGCATGTTTTACCTTCTAAATATGCTGTGTCATCCCAGTCAAAGCGGGGAATATTCGGTACGTACACATTCCAGGTTTCGTCTTACGAGCCTGCTGTAGAGGTTGATTACCCGAAAGAGTATGCTGCAACATTGAGATTGGATACAGCGTGGCCGGAACAAGTAGATGACGTATGGGTTGAGATTGATTATGAAGGAGACGTTGCAGCAGCACATATTCATCATCAGATGTTAACAGACCATATTCACTATGGGCATAACTGGATGCTTGGTTTGAAGCAATCCCGTCATTTGCTGGCCGATCATGCGCTTCGTCTGTCCATAACTCCAATTCGAAGAGGAACGACTGAGAGTTATGTGAATCAGGCTTATGTAGAGCGGTTTGAGGGTGTGGAGATCGGGAAGTTTAATGAGATTCGGGTAATACCACATTACCGGGTTGGGTTGATTATAGCAGGTAGGGAAGACACTTCTTCAAAATCAAAGAGTACAATAGTTAACTGACATTTATAATACAGAGGGTTCTTTCTCCGAACGGGTGTGAGGGGGAAGAGCCTTTTTGATGTGGTGTTTAAAAAGAAAAGATTGCTATTCAATGGTAAAAAACACTTGCTTAGTAAGCGTTTTCATTTTATTATGAATTCATAACCTTATCGATAAGGTTTATTTTTTGGAAAATAACTTAACCTTAGTAAGGTTAGTCTTTATTTGTTTGTTACCCGTTAAAACGTCTATTACCAGCGATTTTAGTTAACTTATTGCCTAGAGCAGGGTTAATTGAAATAAAAAAATCCAATTCAGGAGGTTGCAAACGAATGGTTAATCTGAAAAAGTGTACAATCTTCACGATTATTGCTGCGCTCATGTTCATGGCATTGGGGAGTGCAGCCCCCAAAGCATCTGCTGCCACAGGATTTTATGTAAGTGGTAATAAGTTGTATGATTCCACAGGTAAACCTTTTGTCATGAGAGGTGTTAATCACGGACATTCCTGGTTCAAGAATGATCTAAACACCGCGATCCCTGCAATCGCCAAAACAGGTGCCAATACAGTACGTATTGTTCTATCGAATGGCAGCCTGTACACCAAAGATGATCTGAACGCTGTTAAAAATATTATTAATGTGGTTAATCAAAATAAAATGATTGCTGTACTTGAAGTACATGATGCCACAGGGAAAGATGACTATAATTCACTGGATGCGGCAGTGAACTACTGGATTAGCATTAAGGAAGCTTTGATTGGCAAAGAAGATCGGGTAATCGTTAACATCGCCAATGAATGGTATGGTACGTGGAATGGAAGCGCGTGGGCTGATGGTTACAAACAAGCCATTCCGAAACTAAGAAATGCCGGAATCAAAAATACGCTAATTGTGGATGCAGCCGGATGGGGACAATACCCTCAATCCATCGTCGATTATGGACAAAGTGTATTTGCAGCCGACTCTCAGAAAAATACCGTCTTCTCCATTCATATGTATGAGTATGCTGGCAAAGATGCTGCAACGGTCAAAGCCAATATGGAGAATGTGCTGAACAAGGGATTGGCTCTGATCATTGGTGAATTCGGGGGATACCACACGAATGGTGATGTGGACGAGTATGCGATCATGAGATATGGTCAGGAAAAAGGAGTAGGCTGGCTTGCCTGGTCATGGTACGGAAATAATTCCGATCTGAACTATCTGGACATGGCCACAGGTCCAAACGGAAGCTTAACGAGCTTTGGCAACACCGTAGTTAATGATACCTATGGTATTAAAAACACTTCCCAAAAAGCGGGTATTTTCTAATCCGCCGGTGAAAGAGAGCACTCTGACGTTCATGTCAGGGTGTTTTTTTAAATAAAACGACTCTATCGTTGTTACTTTTGAATGTTTCCGTTTTGTTTTAAAACATTTTGTTTTCAAAATAAAACAAAGATGTTAAACTCGTATTAGGAATAAAACAAACATTATCGGAGGGAAACAAATGGTACAGAGTTTATGGAATGCATCACAGGCATCTGAGAAAACGACAGGACTTGAACAGCTGGTTTATAGATCCAATCTCATTGGTTCTGATCGCAGTGTATGTAACATATACGGTGGTAATACGTCTACCAAAACGACGGTAAAGGATTTTCGGGGTCGTGATGTAGAAGTAATGTATGTGAAAGGCAGCGGTTCAGATCTGGGTTCCATGGAAGCCAAACATTTTACCGGACTTGGGCTCGAAGATATAAAACCATTAATTGAACGTGAATCCATGTCGGATGAAGAGATGGTTGAATATCTGGGACATTGCATGATTGACGCCAAGCACCCGCGTGCCTCCATCGAGACTCTTCTGCATGCGTTCCTTCCATATAAACATGTGGATCATACTCATCCGGATGCGATCATTAGCCTGTGTTGTGCCGATAACGGCAAGGAGTTGGCGAAAGAGATCTACGGTGATCGTTTTGTGTGGGTGCCTTACGTACGTCCAGGGTTTACGTTATCTAAAATGATTGCTGAAAGCGTATTCTCGAATCCCCATGCCGAACTCGTACTGATGGAAAAACACGGACTTGTGACTTGGGGAGAAACATCCGAGGGATGTTACGCTCAAACGATCAAGATTATCAATGAAGTAGAAGCTTTCATCGAAGCACGGGTGAACGAAGAAAGTCTGTTTGGTGGTGTGAAGCACCCGGCACTTGCCGCTGATGTTCGTCGTCAGATCGTATCACGTGTGATGCCAACCATTCGTGGGGCGGTATCGGATAGCAAAAAAATGATTCTGTCCTTTGATGATCAAGAGGACGTACTTGCTTTTGTAGGCGGAGCAGATTCCTCGGAATTGTCTCAAGTGGGTGCAGCTTGTCCGGATCATCTGGTACATACCAAAGTGGTACCTCTGTTCATCGATTGGACACCGGATGCGGAAGATATCGAAGGTTTAAAAGCCAAGCTGGTAGAAGGTGTAGCTGCCTACAAAGAGCAATATCAGCAGTATTTTGAGAGCAACAAAAACGAAGGTGATGTCATGTTCGAGGCGGCACCACGCGTTATCCTCATTCCTGGTGTGGGCATGATCAACACAGGCAAGAGTTGGGCGCTTTCCCAAGTAAGCGGAGCATTGTATCACAGAGCGATTGCCGTTATGCGTGGAGCGACTAGCTTGGGTCAATTCGTATCGCTCAGTGCAAACGAGTCTTACAATGTGGAGTACTGGCCGCTGGAACTGTACAAATTGTCTCTGGCTCCGGCAGAAACGGAGTTCTCCCGTAAAGTGGCGTTTATCACAGGTGGAGCAGGCGGTATCGGAAGTGAAACAGCGCGTAGATTGGTATCAGAAGGCGCACATGTGGTGCTTGCTGATCTCAACCTGGAGGGCGCACAGAAGGTAGCACAGGAAATTAATGATCAGTACGGTGCGAATCGTGCTTATGCGCTGAAAATGGACGTGACCGATGAGGAAGCCGTTCAATCTGCTTATGCTGATGTTGCGGTGCAATACGGCGGAGTGGATATCATCGTGAACAATGCAGGATTGGCGACGTCCAGTCCATTTGACGAAACGTCTCTGAAAGAATGGAACCTGAACATGAATGTACTGGGCACAGGGTATTTCCTCGTGGCTCGTGAAGCGTTCAAGCTGATGAAACAACAAGGTATTGGGGGAAGCATGGTCTTCATCGGCTCCAAGAACTCGGTGTATGCAGGTAAAAGTGCTTCTGCTTACAGTTCAGCGAAAGCGCTGGAAGCCCATCTGGCACGCTGTATTGCAGCAGAAGGTGGAGAGTATGGCATTCGTGTCAACACGATTCTTCCGGATGCCATTCTACAGGGGTCAGCCATCTGGAACGGTTCCTGGAGAAATGAACGGGCAGCGGCATACGGAATTGAACCGGATCAATTGGAAGAGTATTACCGCAAACGCACGACATTACTCGTGAACATCTATCCAAGAGATATTGCGGAAGGAATTGCCTTCTTTGCTTCTTCCAAATCCGAAAAAACAACCGGTTGCATGATGACCATTGATGGCGGTGTACCGGCAGCATTTACACGTTAAAATAGGAGGGTTCCTGCGGATGGATAACCAAGTCAAGCAAGCGTATGAAGCAGCCAAGGCATTGTATGCCCAGCACGGAATTGATACGGACGAGGTGCTGAACAAACTCGCGGAGATCAAAGTATCCGTACACTGCTGGCAGGGCGATGATGTCAAAGGTTTTCTGAACAAAGATGGGGAGTTGACAGGTGGTATTTCCGTTACAGGTCAGTATCCGGGGGCTGCGACCACACCAGCAGAACTTCGTGACGATCTGGAGCAAGCTTTTGCTCTGATTCCCGGCAAACATAAGGTCAATCTGCATGCGATTTACACCGATACGGATGAGCAGGTTGAACTGGATCAGATTGAGCCGAAGCATTATGAGAACTGGGTGAAATGGGCCAAAGAACAAGGACTCGGCCTGGACTTCAACCCAACATGTTTTTCCCATGAAAAATCAAGTGACGGGTTCACGCTCAGTCATCCGGACCCTGAGATTCGCAAGTTCTGGATTGATCACTGCAAGGCATCCCGCCGGATTGGTGCTTACTTCGGGGAACAACTCGGTCAGACTTGTGTAACCAATGTATGGGTACCGGACGGATTCAAGGATAATCCGGTTGACCGCTTGACACCACGCAAACGCCTCAAGGCATCGCTGGACGAAGTATTCGCCGAATCACTTAACCCGGAGCATAACCTGGATGCGGTAGAGAGCAAACTGTTTGGTCTGGGTTCGGAAGCGTATGTGGTGGGTTCTCATGAATTCTATATGGGTTACGGTTTGCAAAATGATACGTTAATCTGCCTGGATGCGGGACATTTTCATCCAACAGAGGTTATTTCCAATAAACTGTCGTCCTTATCTTTGTTTACAAGCGGTATTCTGCTTCACGTAAGTCGCCCGATGCGCTGGGACAGTGACCATGTAGTAATCATGGACGATGAGTTGCTGGAAATTGCGCGTGAACTGGTTCGACATGATCTGCTTGCGACCACGCATATTGGACTGGATTTCTTTGATGCAAGCATTAACCGTGTTGCTGCCTGGGTTGTGGGTACACGCAACACGATCAAAGCCCTTCTACGTGCGATGCTGGAACCGGTGGATGCTCTGAAACAAGCCGAGTTGAACGGAGATTACACCCTGCGTCTCGCGTTAACGGAAGAGTTCAAATCCTATCCGTTTGGTGCAATCTGGGACTACTATTGTGCTCAGCAAGGCGTTCCCGTTCGTGAAAAGTGGATCACCGATATCAAAACCTATGAACAAGACGTATTGTTACAACGGGATAAATCTCTGGTGTAACGTTACACTGTTTAAACCACTGCGGAATGAAAATTCCGTGGTGGTTTTTCTCTTTCTTGGCATTAATCACGTGAAATGAATAAGTGAGGCGATTGCTTCCATACTAGGAATATAGATCCGTATCGCATATGTTTACCACGCAGAGGAGGAGTAATAGCGTTGAATCTAGCCCACAACAAACTGTATATCGCTGCACTTGGCGGCGTGAATGAAATAGGAAAGAATATGTATTTGATCCAGTACAATCAGGACATCATCGTGATTGATTGTGGTTCGAAGTTTCCCGATGAGACATTGCCTGGGATTGATCTGATCATTCCGGATGTTGCGTATCTGCTGGAGAATCTGGATAAAGTACGGGGGCTTGTGGTTACCCACGGACATGAAGATCACATTGGTGGCATTCCCTATTTGTTAAAACAAATGAACATCCCTGTGTATGCATCCAGACTCACTCGCGGGCTGATCGAGCTTAAACTGAAAGAGCATGGGCTGCTGCGCAAGGCGGACCTGCATACGATCGATGCTCACTCCAGTATTACGCTGGGAGGGATTGAGGTATCCTTTTTCGCAACCAGTCATAGTATACCGGATTGTCTGGGTATCTTCTTTAAGACCCCTGTGGGCAATGTCGTGCAAACCGGAGATTTCAAATTTGATATGTCGCCTGTACATGGACCTTTCCCAGATCTGCACCGCATGGCCGAGATTGGCAAACAGGGTGTCCATATTTTGCTCTCCGAGAGTACCAATGCAGAAAGACCGGGATTTACACCTTCCGAGCGTGTAGTGGGAGACCACATTCTGGATGCCTTTATCCGTGCAAAACAAAAAGTATTTATCTCTACTTTTGCGTCAAATGTCAGCAGAGTACAGCAGATTGTGAATGCAGCATTCGAGACGGGACGCAAACTGGCATTGTTGGGAAGAAGTATGGTGAATGTGGTATCGGTGGCCAGTGAATTGGGGTATCTGCAAGTTCCTGACGGATTGTTGATTGAAGCCATCGACTCGGATCAGTTTCCACCTGAACAGGTTGTTGTCTTATGTACAGGTAGCCAGGGAGAAGCGATGGCAGCATTATCACGTCTGGCATCCGGTAAGCATCCACATGTAAGAATTAACGCTGGGGACACAGTCATTATTGCGGCCGGAGCCATCCCGGGCAATGAACGGAATCTTGCACATGTCATTGATAACCTGTATGTTCTCGGAGCACGTGTGATATATAGTTCAAGTGGTGCAGCAGGAATGCATGTATCGGGACACGGCAGTCAGGAAGAGCTCAAATTGATGTTGACCCTGATGAAACCGGATTATCTGATTCCGATCCACGGTGAGTTCCGTATGTTGTATCAGCACAGGCTGCTTGCCGAGTCTGTAGGTATAGAGCGTGATCATGTGTTTATCGTGAATAATGGGGATATGGTCCAGTACAAAGACGGCACTGCTTCTCTGGGTCCCAAAATTGCATCAGGAAACAGTCTCGTAGACGGTCTGATCATGGGTGATGTCGGTAATATTGTCCTGCGTGATCGCAGGCAACTGTCATCCGATGGTATGTTGGTGATTGTAACTACCTTAAGCAAGACGGAAAAACAGATGGTCACGTCACCCGAAATTATCTCGAGAGGGTTCATATTCGTTAAGGACTCGGAAGAATTCATGCATGAAATTCATGAGCTGGTTCTAAACCGGATGGGTGAGCTGACCGCGTCTGGCGTGAATCAGTGGAATGTGATCAAAAGAAAGCTAAAAGACGAGATCGGTCACTATATTTACGCTCAAACAAAAAGAAGACCTATGATCTTGCCTATTATTATTGAAGTCTGAGATGTAGGAAATAGCGAGTATTCTTGTGTTAATGATCTGAGCAAACGTGTAGATGAAAGTTTAACAGCCTGATGAATGTCGGATCATACTTTCTGTATGAACGTCACATTGATATCGGGCTTTTGCTATTACATAGGAAAGTATATCGGACACGATAAATGTAGGTGAATCTAATTCGCCATGGCTTTGCGATTCGAAGTATAATATAAGCTAAACCAGTTAAAGAAATAAGAGGAGTCTCTATGAATAAAACGATTTCTGATATCGCTCAGATGGCAGGTGTGGCAAAAAGCACGATCTCTCGCTACCTGAATGGCGGATCGGTTAGTGAGGATACACGCCAGAAGATTGAGCGTATTATCAAACAATACAATTATGTTCCTAACACATTTGCACAGAGTCTGAAGGCGAAGAAGACCAGTATCATTGGTACGGTTGTGCCACGTCTCGATTCTTTTGCGACATCCCAGACACTGATCGGAATTGATGAAGAGCTGCGAAGTAATCAATATCAGATGTTGATCGCTAATACGAGTCAGGACATGCAGCGCGAGATTGATGCCATCTATGATTTTGCACGCCAGAAGGTATCGGGTATTATTCTGCTGGCTGCTGAAGTGACCGAAGCACATCTGAAGGCTGTTGAGGATATACGGATTCCGGTGTTATTGGTGGGGCAGCAGCATGAGCAACTGCACAGTCTGGTTCATAATGATGACCAGGCAGGTTATGAGATGGGCAGATATGTCGTCGAACAGGGTCACCGCAAGATCGTCTATATGGGGGTTAGCGAGAAGGATCGGGCGGTAGGAATCTATCGTAAACAAGGGTTCCAGCGAGCAATCGCCGAGTGTGGTGGATGTGAAGTGAAGTATTATGAGACGAGCTTCAAGATGTCTGAAGCCATCGTGACCGCTGAAGCCATCCTGAAAGAGATCACACCAACAATCATTGTAGGGGCCACGGATAATATCGCACTGGGTGTGATGAAGATCGCGTTCTCCAATAAAATTCGCATACCGCAAGATTTGTCTGTTACCGGATTTGGCGGATATGATATTACGGAGATGATTCATCCCACGCTGACGACTGTGAAATATCATTATTTGCAGGCAGGAAAAGTAGCGGCGAATCACATTATTCGTCTGGTCAAAGGCGAGTCGGTGGAGGCACGAACAACACTGGACGTAGAACTGATTCCTCGAGAAAGCGTTGACAAATTATAAAAACATCCTTTATGATAATTCCATCGAACCGGTTCCACTGTAAATATCCAATGTGGATATGCGAACACGGGCAGGCAGTAATGCCATATGGAATTATTTTTTTTGCATTGAACGGAACCGGTTCCTATGTTTTACGGAGAGGGCAGAAAAAATCTGAAGAAACGGAGTGCTCGCCTTTATCAGCGGATTTCACTCTTTAGAAAAGGGATCAGGAAATCTGGGGATAACAGCGATCGGAGGATTGTTCTGCCATCGTAGTGCCAGTGTGAAATTTCTTGGTTTAACTTATATAAGCAAGAATGGAGAACAGCTATGAAAATGACTAGAGAGCAGCGCTACAGACGAATTGAGCAAGCTGAGCCTGGAGAGATTGCAAAGCTTGAAGCACGGATATCCGAGTGTCCATGGAGACAGCGTTACCACATTCAGCCCATAACGGGTCTGCTTAATGACCCTAACGGCTTTGCATATTATCAGGGCTATTATCATCTCTTCTATCAGTGGTTTCCACTTGGAACAGAACACGGCATGAAATACTGGTATCATACCCGCTCGAAGAATCTGGTGAACTGGGAAAATGTCGGGATTGGAATCGAACCGGATAGCTGGTATGACTCACACGGAGCTTATTCCGGAAGTGCGATTGAAAAAGATCGCAAGCTGCACTTGCTGTACACGGGCAATACGAGGGATGAGGCTTGGGTCAGACATCCGTATCAATGCTTGGCAGTCATGGATGAAAGCGGTTCAGTAAGCAAACGGAATGATCCCGTAATCTCGTCTGTTCCAGCCGGATACACGGAACATTTCAGAGATCCCAAGGTGTGGCAACAAGGAGACACATATTATTGTGTCATTGGTGCGCAGAGAACAAACGAGACGGGATGTACGGTGCTGTATCGCTCAATTGATCTGAACAACTGGGAGCTTCTTGGTGAAATTCGCACGCGATTCACTTCCTTTGGTTACATGTGGGAGTGCCCGGACTATATGGAGATCGACGGGAAAGGCGTGCTTGTCTTTTCACCACAAGGCTTAGATGCTGCAGGAGATCACTATCAGAATATTTTTCAGTCCGGTTATCTGATCGGTGAGCCGCTCAATCTTCAGACGAGAGAGTTCAATCATGGTGAGTTTCAGGAGTTGGATCGTGGATTCGACTTCTATGCCCCACAAACCATGCAGGGCCCGGATGGAAGACGTATTATGGTTGGTTGGATGGGGCTTCCTGATCTGACATATCCGACAGATGATAACGGTTGGGCTCATTGCCTGACCATTCCTCGGCAGTTGACACTGCGAGGCGGGAAGTTAATTCAACAACCGGTTGCAGAGATGGAGCAATTGCGCAAGCAAGAGGAAGGCACACATATTCGCGCAACAATGGATAATGAAAGTCGTTCATTCGCTGGTTTCAAGGGAATTGCCTATGAGCTGATTTGCGAGATAAGTAATGTAAGTGCAGAGATTGTAGGCATTGAGTTCCGAGCAAGTGAAACGGAAAAAACGGTTCTTCTGTATGATCGGATTCAGCAGAAAGTTATTCTGGATCGGACGATGTCTGGTGCCGAGCTGTCAGAACAAAATGGCGCGATACGGCGGTGCACACTTACTGCGGATGTGATTAAGTTCCGTCTGTTCGTGGATTCATCTTCAGTCGAGATCTTTGTGAACGATGGGGTAGAGGTCTTTACCAGCCGGATTTTCCCAAGACGGGACAGCGTGGATATTCGTTTGTTTGCACGCGGAGGCAAAGCTGATTTTGAAGCAACACAATGGCTTTATTAAGGATTACGTGAGAGGAATGAGATAACATGTCGGAGAATCAACGCATTGCCCAGGAAGTCATTCATGCCATCGGGGGCAAAGAGAATATCGCATCATTTGCACATTGTGCAACACGTCTTCGCATCATGGTGAAGGATAAAGAGAAGATTGATCAGAAAACGGTTGAGAATATCGAGAAGGTGAAAGGGGCTTTTTTCAACTCGGGTCAATATCAGATTATCTTTGGTACGGGAACGGTGAACCGAATCTTCGAAGAGGTCGAGAAGCTGGGAATCGAAGGTTCGTCCAAGGATGATGTGAAGAGTCAGGGGAAAAAGGAAGGAAACGCTTTTCAGCGGGCTATCCGCACATTTGGTGACGTATTTGTACCCATCATTCCTGTATTGGTAGCTACAGGTTTGTTCATGGGATTACGCGGATTACTTACCCAGAATGAGATTTTGGCGTTGTTCGGTGCAACACCTGATGATATCTCGGCCAATTTCCTGTTGTTCACTCAGATTCTGACGGATACGGCCTTTGCATTCCTTCCTGCACTTGTAGCGTGGTCCGCATTCCGTGTATTCGGCGGAAGTCCGGTACTTGGTATCGTACTGGGGCTAATGCTGGTCAATCCGGCATTACCCAATGCTTACGCGGTGGCAGATGGATCAGCACAGCCCCTGCATATGTTCGGTTTTATACCTGTCGTGGGTTATCAGGGATCGGTTCTGCCCGCGTTCTTTGTAGGTTTGATTGGAGCCAAGTTCGAGAAGGTACTAAGAAGACGGGTGCCTGAGGCACTGGACTTAATTCTGACACCTTTTATTACGTTAACGGTTATGATAACGCTTGGACTATTCGCGATTGGTCCCGTGTTCCATTCCCTGGAAGAGTGGGTACTGCATGGAACAACGGCCGTATTGGATCTTCCGTTTGGCATCGCAGGTATTATCATTGGATTCTTCCATCAGATTATTGTCGTTACCGGTGTGCATCACATCTTTAACTTCCTGGAGATTCAGCTATTGGAGAAAACGGGATTCAATCCGTTCAACGCGATTATCACGTGTGCCATGGCTGCACAAGGAGCCGCTTGTCTTGCGGTTGGTCTGAAAACCAAAAATATGAAACTCAAAGCACTCGCATTACCTTCGTCATTGTCTGCTTTTCTGGGCATTACCGAGCCAGCTATCTTCGGTGTTAACCTGCGTTATATGAAACCATTTATTATGGGGCTGGTTGGTGGTGGTGTGGGTGGTTTCATCGCTTCCCTGTTCCATCTGCAAGGTACAGGCATGGCAGTAACGGTTATCCCTGGAACATTGCTCTATCTCAACAGCCAACTTCCGTTGTACATCTTGTCTAACGTGGTTGCCATGGCGATTGCTTTTGCACTTACCTGGTTCTTCGGATATAAGGATCAACCGATTGCAGAGGAATCGGTGAGCCATGACAATAGTGGAGTAACATCAGTTGACGTTCATGCAGCGGATTCTAATCCGCGCGCTAATTCAGTTACCGATGCTGTTACAAGCAACCGTCCTAAAGTAGATCTGCTCGAAATCGCTTCACCGCTGAACGGTACCATCGTTGCTCTGGAGCAAGTTCCTGACCCGGCGTTCTCGGAAAAACACATGGGTGAAGGCATTGCCATTGAGCCATCAGAAGGTAAAGTGTATGCACCGTTTGATGGTGTCATCGCACATGTCATGAACAAGAGTAAACATGCGGTGATCCTGGAGCATGAGACAGGTGTACAAATGCTGGTTCATATCGGAATTAATACCGTTGGACTCAAAGGAAATGGTTTTACTGCGCATGTGAATAGCGGAGATCGTGTAACTGCAGGGCAATTATTGATCGAATTCGACATGGATGTCATTCAGGCTGGGGGTCTGCCGTTGATAACACCTGTGCTGATTCCAAGCGGGAATGAAGCGATAGCAACGGTTACAGGAACCTCAACCGGTCCTGTGCAAGCCAATGGGGATGCAATACTTGTGGTGAGATTCAATGAACCTCAATAAGTGAACATATTAAATCATTTTCGCCAGATTTTTATGCAATTATTATAACAAAACAGAACGTTCTGTCCGAGCCCATTGCTCTGGACAGAACGTTTTGTAATTCCGATGGGAAATAAGAATTTAGGAACCCTCAAAACTGTTAAGAAGCTACGCCAACAACACTCGTTCCATTTTTTGTGATTTTATACGTAAGCACATCGCCGTTCCAGAAGTGGAACTTGAGGGTGACTTCGCCATCATTGGTTTCATTAAAGAAGTTAGGTTTTAGCTCGATCACCTGACGATCGTAATCTGGGCTGAACGTGTAAGAGAACTCTTTGAACGAAGTCCAGTTCTGTGGACCGGCGTTCTCCCCGTTGGCATATGTCGCTTCCATCGTTGCCAGTTGGTTGCCGTTAAACGTAGTTGGAATGGCAAATGCACTGGTTGTACCAGTCGTATCGTTTAACGTAGGTGTGTTATATTTTATGATATTAAAATTCCAGTCCGCACCTTGGTTGAATCCTGCTGTGAGTGTGGCATTTACGCCCAAATCACCAGAGGCTGTCAATTTGGTTAACAGATTGGATTTTAACGTAAGTACATCTTTTCTGATTGTATAGTCTTTACCTCTGACAAGAGGAGTAGTTCCATTCTTCAACGAATTGAATTTGTTGCCATTCAGATTAAGTTTTACTTTTTTATCTTGAATGCTTTCATTTTGTTTAAGGTACACGAGGTCCGTTTCAGCTGTGGATGAGCGACCTGTCCAGCTTGCTTTCATCGTATCAAACAGTTCCTGATCAGACCAAGTAAAGCTTGTGCGTCCGAAGTGTTGTCCGTTATCCCACAACATCGTTGTCATCTGTTTTTGACGCAGATATTGCCCAACAAATTCGAAGAACTTCAGCTTTTCGCCTTGTTCAATGACACCTGTATGCTGGTCAAAACCAAGCAAGCCATACTCACCGACGATAACCGGAATGCCTTTGGCTGTAAAAGCATTGTATACCCGATCGAAGGTATCGGTAATGTCTTTCTGGACTTCCTCGTTATACTTGGTGTAACCTGCAATATTCACACTGAATGGCCAGAACCCGTAATAGTGAACGGTTGCAATAATGTTGGAGTCACTCAATTTTTGAATGGTCTTATTCAGTTCATCCAGATCAGGTTGAGCGGAAGAGGTATGCATCGTTGGAAGCACAAGTGGACGTGTATCGTTGTTTCCACCCGAAGTTCTTACAATCTTATGAAAAGAAGTATTCAACTCGTCCAGCATGCGATATCCAATAGCCGCATCTGTTGTACCTCCTTCGGAGAAGCGGGGTTCGTTAACACTTTCGAACATGAGCTTGTCGGATGCATCTTTGAACTTGTCAGCGATCTGAGTCCAAGCAGCATTATAACGGGCAAGTACGTTGTCATGGTCTTTCTCCATGTAACTGATCCAGCGCCAGGAGTCATGGTGAAGATTGATCATGACGTAGAGATCGGCATCGAGGGCCCAGTTCACTACTTCTTGAACCCGATTCATGTAAGCGGAATCAATTGTATAGTCGGGTGCGTCACCGATGTGAGCTTCCCAGGTCACAGGAATACGGATACTGTTGTAGCCCTCAGCTGCGATTGATTGAATCAGTTCCTTCGTAATGCGCGGATTGCCCCAGGCTGTCTCATCCTCACCAACGGCATCCAGAGAGTTACCCAGATTCCAGCCAGGCTCCATGGCGTTCACGTATGCCTGCATTTTGCTTGGCGCGGTTGAGGTACTGGCCTGTTCACTGTTGTCTGGTGCAGCGGAAGCGACAGCCGAAGAGAACAGAGACAGAATCATGGCAGTTACAAGAGTAAGAGAGAGGACCGATTTACGATTTTTTTTCATCAACATAATCTCCTTCAGTTAGAATGGTTGAACTTGAATAGAAGTTAAGCAACTGTGAAAATGGAACTTAACTCAAACCAAATCATGACTTGTTCAAAAATGGGATCACCACCGAATTATGTATTGAAAGCGTTTTCGGAATTTAATATATCATGATTATATATAGGGGGATACCCGCATAATTGCAATAAAACTCATATGATAATTAGTGATCTGGTATAGCTAGTAGATTGTGTGAAGATAATGATTTTATTTGGAATTGAGATGATATAATTGATTTTAACAATAATTAGATTCATATACTCTTGGAGGAATGTAAAATGAAGCTGGATGCACATCAACATTTCTGGGAATACAATATTGCCGAGTATGGATGGATTGGGGAAGAGATGAAAGCCATTCGTCAGTCTTTTCTCCCACGTGATTTGGAACCTATATTAACACAATCGGGGATGGACGGATGCATTGCAGTGCAAGCGAGACAATCACTGACAGAAACTGAGTGGCTTCTGCAACTGGCAGACCAATACGAGTTTATCAAAGGTGTGGTCGGATGGGTGGATCTTTGTTCGGATGATGTTCGAAATCAGCTTGAACTGCTCGCGTCCAATCCGGTTCTGAAGGGTGTGCGTCATGTCATACAGGATGAGCCTGATCTTCAGTATGTTTTGAGAGAAGATTTTCAGCGCGGGATTTCATTGCTTAAAGAGTATGATTTGGCCTATGATCTGTTGGTATCCAAGGAGCAACTGCCTTATGCCGTTGATCTGGTTAAGGCGTTTCCTGAACAGCGATTTGTACTTGATCATTTAGCCAAACCCGACATAAAATCAGGAATAATCTCACCATGGCGAGAAGCACTGGAGTCGTTGGCTGCCCAACCAAACACATATTGTAAACTTTCAGGAATAGTGACTGAAGCAGATTGGGCAAGTTGGACTCCGAGTGACTTTACATCCTATCTGAATATCGCCATAGAAGCCTTTGGTGCGGAACGGTTAATGTTTGGGTCCGATTGGCCAGTGAGTAACCTTGCGGCTTCGTATTCTGAAGTATACGGTCTCATTAAGACCCACATTCAATCTTTATCAGAGTCTGAGCAACAGATGATTCTTGGTGGGACATGTGCTGCCTTTTATCAAATATCATAATGGGCATTTCTTCGTTAAACCGGCTTTGGGAAGTTGACAACGGTTCTGATTCTTGCTAAAGTTTTATCCAATCCGCATAATTGATCTGGGAATGTTACCGATATGGGCATAACCTGAGCTGGCTTGTTTACACGTAATCGTGTACCCAGGCTGGTTCGGGTTTTTTGTATTTAAGTTGAACAACTTAAATATTTTGTCTTTTTAATATTCTAACGATTTGAGCGGGTATCTGGACTACATATTTGGAAGGAGAATGATGATGACTAATTTTGAGTTTCCTAAAGATTTTCTATGGGGTGGAGCCATTGCTGCCAATCAGGCGGAGGGCGCGTATCTGGAAGATGGCAAAGGACTGAGCATCGTTGATTTGCTGCCAACAGGAGAGAGCCGCAGAAGCATTATGAAAGGTCATGTCCCGGCTTTTACGCCGCTCGATACCGAGTTCTATCCTTCACATGAAGCAATCGATTTTTATCACCGTTACCCTGAAGATATTGCTCTGTTTGCCGAAATGGGATTCAAGGCACTGCGTGTCTCCATTGCCTGGGCACGGATTTTCCCAACAGGAGAAGATGCACAGCCAAATGAAGCAGGATTGCAATTTTACGATAACCTGTTTGATGAATTATTGAAGAACGGTATTGAACCTGTCGTTACATTAGCTCACTTCGATGTGCCTGTGCACCTGATCGAGAAATATGGCAGCTGGAGAAGTCGTGAACTGGTAACTTTATTCGAGACGTACGCTACAACGGTATTCACACGGTACAAAAACAAGGTGAAATACTGGATGACATTTAACGAGATCAACATGCTGCTTCATCTTCCATTCCTTGGGGCGGGACTGGCGTTCAATGAAGGGGATAACATCAAGGAAATTCAATATCAGGCTGCTCACCATCAACTGGTTGCAAGTGCACTGGCAGTCAAAGCATGTCATGAGATTATCCCTGGTGCCATGATTGGTTGTATGCTTGCGGCAGGAAGCTTCTATCCGTATACCTGTAATCCGGAAGATGTATTCCAAGGTATGGAGAAAGATAGAGAATCCTATTTCTTCATTGATGTGCAATCACGTGGGGAATATCCGGGTTACGCCAAACGTTTCTTCAAGGATCATGGGTTGAACATTGTTATGCAACCGGGTGATGCGGAAATCTTGAAGAATCATACCGTAGATTATATCGGATTCAGCTACTATTCAAGTCGTACTACGAGTACCGATCCTGAAGTGGTCAAAAACATGACCAGTGGCAATGTATTTGGCTCGGTAGCCAATCCATATCTGGCGAAGTCCGAATGGGGATGGACAATTGATCCGAAAGGATTCCGTATTACTGCCAATCAGCTTCATGACCGTTATCAGAAACCGTTGTTTGTCGTTGAAAATGGATTTGGTGCCAATGACGTGGTTACACCGGAAGGTGAAGTGGATGACGCGTACCGGATTGACTATTTGAAACGTCATGTCGCTGAAATGGGTGAGGCCATTCAGGATGGGGTGAACATCATCGGTTACACCAGCTGGGGACCTATTGATATTGTAAGTGCATCCTCAGGTGAGATGAGAAAACGTTATGGCTACATTTACGTGGACCGTGATAATGAAGGTCAAGGAGAGCTAACACGACTGAAGAAGAAGAGTTTTGAGTGGTACAAAAATGTGATTGCATCCAACGGAACAAACCTGGGTGACAAGTAGTTTATATTTATCTGAATTAAAATGGCCTTGTACAGCAATAAAACATCGGAAGTTTCATCTATATAAATTGAACTAAACATTTTATAAAAAAGAAGAGGACAGGAGTTCAATTTATATAACCATGGAACTTCCGTTTGTTCCCACATTGAAAGCGTTGACATATAGTCAGGTTCGCGCTATACTTGACGCAATTATATCGTTTCTGGGATTGTTACTACTCCAAGTAGGCAAAACCTAAGCACCAAAAAAGCAGACCACCATGTCTTGTTTATTTTGTGATGCTTCAGGTTTTTTTTGTATGCCCAAAAGACGATGTATAACTGCCAAGAGAGTGGAACGTGACGGGGGGATTGAAGTGAAAATAGCAAAGGTTATCAACAATAACGTCATTAGCATCTATCAGGCGGATGGAGCAGAGCTTGTGGTGATGGGACGTGGGATTGCCTTTAAGAAAAAGCCGGGGGATAAAGTAGACGAGACCCGCATCCAAAAAGTATTTGCATTGAAAAACAAACAGACATCCGATAATTTCAAAATGTTGCTGCGTGAAGTTCCGATGGAACTGATTGAAATTGTGGAAGAGATCATCACGTATGCGCGTGAGAATCTTGGCCGAAAGCTCAATGAGAACATCTATGTGTCCCTTACGGACCATATTAACTTCGCCATCGAACGTTATCGGGAAGGCGTGGAGATCAAGAACGCATTAATGTGGGAGATCAAGCAGTTGTACAAGCCTGAATTCGAGCTGGGTCTGAAGACACTGGAACAGATCAACACTCGCATGAATATTGAGCTTCCACCAGATGAAGCCGCGTTTATTGCCCTTCATATTGTCAACGCAGAGATGAACGAAGAAGTCATTACAACGATGAACATTACGAAGTTTATTCAGCAAATTATTAATATAGCGAAATATCATTTCAAAATGGAATTTGATGAGGATTCTCTCAGTTATTTTCGCTTCATTACACATTTGAAGTTTTTCTCTCAGCGAGTGCTCAGTGGTACGCATTACGACAACAACTATGATCATTTCTATGACATGATTAAGGAGAAGCATCCTGATGCCGCAGCGTGTGCGGAGAAGATTGAGTTGTTTGTCAGAAAAGAGTACAACCATGAGCTGACCAATGAAGAAAAGTTGTATCTGACAGTTCATATCGAACGAGTGGTTAATCGATAATATTTAAATGTTGACAAAAATGGTTTAATTATAATAATATGTGATTAACAGGAATTGAATACGATTTAACTGGGATTGTTACTGGTTATGCAGGCAAAACCTAAGTCATGAGAAGGTCAGGACCATTGTGTCAGTGTCCCCTTACTCAAGGCTTAGGTTTTTTGCGTGCAAAAAAATCGGTAAAGGGCCTGTTTGAGAAAAAGTGGGGGTGCAGATGATGAGTCAAGAGAAACTGGCCAAAGAGATTGTAGAACTCGTCGGCGGTGAGAAAAATGTGGAGTCGCTTGTTCATTGTGCAACACGGTTACGGTTTGTATTGAAGGACGACGCCAAGGCAGACAAGGCCAAGCTGGAGAAAACAGAAGGTATCATCGCAGTCAAAGAAAATGGAGGACAGTTCCAGGTTGTTGTTGGTAACAAGGTGCCTGAAGTCTATAATGCCATTGGACAGATCAGCAACATTCTGGATGATTCGTCAAACAAAGAAAAACCGGGCAAAAAAGCCAAGGGGATTGGCGGTATCATTGATATCATTTCCAGCATCTTTGCTCCACTTCTGGGAGTTATGGCGGGAGCCGGTATTCTAAAAGGGTTATTGTTGATTGCAAGTAATATCGGATGGCTGGAAACGACAGAAACAACTTATACGATCCTGTATGCAGCAGCAGATAGTCTCTTCTACTTCCTGCCTCTGTTGTTAGCGGTTACAACAGCGCGTAAATTCCAGGGTAATATGTTTGTAGCGATGACGATTGCGGGAGCACTGATCTATCCATCCATCGTCACGTTGAAAGCAGAGGGAACACCAACGGATTTCTTCGGTATCCCTGTCATTCTGATGAACTATTCATCTACGGTTATTCCTATCATTTTAGCTGTCATTGTCATGAGCAAGTTGGAGAAGTTCTTTAATAAGACACTTCACGATAGTGTGAAAAACTTTGTTACACCTTTATTTTTGCTAGTAATTATGGTACCTCTGACACTGTTGGTATTTGGACCATTTGGTGTATACGTTGGTAATGCAATTGCAGCCGGACTCGTTGCTGCATTTGGATTCAGTCCATTGCTTGCGGGAGCCGTTATGGGTGCAAGCTGGCAGTTGCTCGTGATCTTCGGAATACACTGGGGTCTTATTCCGGTATTTATCAACAACGTTGCAGTGTATGGACAGGATGGCGTTAAACCGGCTGCGACAGCTTCGATCTTTGCTCAAACGGGCGCGGCTTTTGGGGTTATGCTGAAAACCAAGAACAAAAAACTGAAAACGCTGGCTGGATCATCCACGTTAACGGCTTTATTCGGTATCACTGAACCGGCTATCTATGGGGTAACATTACCACTGAAACGTCCGTTCATTGCTGGGGTAATCGGTGGTGCAGTTGGTGGAGCGATCATTGGTCAAGCGGGCACATTAGCATTCGCGTCTGGTGCACCGGGATTGCTGACTTTGCCAATCTTCTACGGACCAGGTGGGCAAGGCTTCCCAGGATTGATTCTGGGTATCGTAGTATCCTTTGTCGTTTCGGCTGTACTGACGTACATCCTGGGCTTCAAAGATCCGGTTGAGGAAGAAGAAACAAAATCCGATTCTACGTCATCTGCTCAGCAACCTGCCCGTACAATGAATGCTTCAGACGAAGAAGTATTTAGCCCAATTCAGGGAACGATTGTGGAATTGTCGGAAGTTCCAGATCCGGCATTTGCATCGGGAGCTATGGGTAAAGGGATTGCGATTGAGCCAGCTGTGGGCAGAGTGTTAGCGCCATTCGACGGTACAGTTACCGTTGCATTCAAGAAAAAACATGCCTTGGCTGTAGTATCAGACACCGGTGCTGAAATATTGGTTCATGTAGGTGTAGATACGGTCAAGCTGGACGGACAGCATTTTGTCTCCCATATCAAGGAAGGGGATCGGGTTCAAGCGGGGGATCTGCTGCTTGAGTTCGATATTGCACAGATTAAGGCGGCTGGGTACCACACGGTGACACCTATTATCGTAACGAATTCCGCCAACTATGAGGAAGTTATTCCGCAGGCAACAGGTCAGGTTGATACCCAGGACCTTCTATTGAAGTTGTACAGTGGAAAGGGAGAGGAATAAAGTAGATTAGATGCAAAATCAGTGTTATAGGTTTTCATGGTTCCGTTGACAGGGTGGAATTGGAAATTTATAATTGGAATTGTACATCTATTACCTGATAATGAAAGGTGGATTATTGAACATGACGAATGCGATGAGACTGCGTTTCTTTCCTTTGAATCGTTAAATTAAATACGTTCAAAGGCTCTGACCGTTAGTTCAGAGTAAACGGGATCAGTCTGTCATTTTCAATTATCCTGACCTTATATACATGGTTTAACTTGTATTCTCGTTTACATTGGATCACAGGCCTTTGGCCTGTGATTTTTTTGGTTTACTTATCACGAGTCTGAGCCGATATGATGCTCGATAGAGACTACAGGAGGTACACCGCTATGATGACATTACTATTCTATTGATACGAGCTGGCACGATAAGCTCGTATCGATAGAAGTGTTCTTCGCTATCGATACGAAATAAATCTTATTTCGGAGGTAGCGAATATGGAAAAGATATGTTTTGAATTAGTGCAGGTTGAGATGTCCTATATGGATAAAGCAGTTCTGAATATTGAGCGACTGGCCGTGCATCAACTGGATCGCATCGGTGTAGTTGGTGGTAATGGTCAGGGTAAAAGTACATTATTGAAACTCATTGCGGGACAGATCCAGCCAACAGCCGGAAAGGTAAAACGTTACGCAGAGTTTGGTTACATGGAACAAGTAGAACCACCCCAGCCAAACGAAAATCTGGAGGTTGACAGGGCTTTACTCAGCAAATTGGCGATTCCTCAACATGATAAATCATGGAGTGGCGGAGAACAGACCCGTTTGAAACTGGCTCAATTGTTCACTCATTACCATGAAGTATTATTACTGGATGAACCCACAACCCATCTGGACCAAGAGGGCATTACATTTTTACTGGATGAATTGCAGTATTACTATGGGGCAATCGTGCTGATCAGTCATGACCGTGCGCTTCTGGATGAACTGGTGACCACGATCTGGGAAATTCATCAGGGAGAAGTCCACGTATATACCGGTAACTATAGTGATTATCAGGAACAGAAGAGGTTGGAGCGTGAACAGCAGAACCTGGCCCATGAACAATTCTCCAAAGAGAAAAGAAGATTGGAGCTGGCCGCCAAGGAAAAGATGAAGAAAGCCGAGAAAATAACGCAGGCTGGAAACATGTCCAAAAAAGAATCCAAGGCAAAAGCAAACCGCATGTTTGAGACCAAATCCAAAGGTACCAGTCAAAAAGCAGTGCATCGTGCTGCTAAAGCGATTCAACAACGCATGCAACAACTTCAAGAGGTGAGTGCGGTGCAGGAGGATCGACCGATTATCTTCCGTCAGCCGAAGACATTGGAGTTGCACAACCGATTTCCGATTATGGCAGATCGCCTTACGCTTGAGGTGGATGGAAACATATTGTTGCAGGATGCAAGTTTTCAAATTCCGTTAAAACAAAAAATAGCGATAACCGGAGCCAATGGCAGCGGGAAAAGCACATTGCTTAACCATGTTTTCCTTGCTGGAGATGGAATCACGATGTCTCCAAAAGCAAAGATCGGTTATTTTCAGCAAATGAGCTATCGTTTCACGATGAAAGATACTGTATTACAATTTCTGAAAAATCGTTCGGAATATGAGGAATCAGAGCTTAGAAGTGCGTTGCACGCGATGCAGTTTACAGGGAATGACTTGCTCAAGAATGTGGGAACATTAAGTGGAGGAGAAGCGATTCGTCTTCAATTATGTTATTTGTTTCTTGGGCAATATAACATTCTATTGTTGGATGAGCCGACGAATTTTCTTGATATGCATGCCTTGGAAGCGTTGGAGCGTTTTATCAAAGCGTATGAAGGAACGATTCTCTATGTATCTCATGACCAGAGGTTCGTTGAAAATACAGCGGATCAACAATTTCAG
This sequence comes from Paenibacillus sp. FSL R5-0519, assembly GCF_037974275.1. Classification (NCBI taxonomy): domain Bacteria; kingdom Bacillati; phylum Bacillota; class Bacilli; order Caryophanales; family Paenibacillaceae; genus Paenibacillus; species Paenibacillus sp. FSL R5-0519. The sequence goes on along the minus strand of NZ_CP150234.1, from coordinate 3,677,896 downwards.
ATTACGGAGCGTCAATTAATTCGGGTGAATATATAAGTTGAACTAAAGAATATTTACACTGGACACTACGATGACAGAACAACGAACAAAAACAGCCAAAGAGATTTTGGCTGTTTTTGTTTTAGAATATGGATGCTCGTGATCCAATAGGATATGTAGATTCATTAAGAATCGATTTTTACAACCGTTGAATGCATGTTACCTGTGAGACGTTGAGGTGGAAATACCATGCGCACGGGTGCGATGATGATCGTGGCAAATACCGCTTTGATCAGATCACCAATAATGTAAGGATAGAATCCCTGAATCATGGCCTCGGGCAAGGACATTTTGTATGCATAAGCCAGCCAGGGAACGCCGGAGACATAATTTAATAGTGAACCAAATAATTCAATGATGATAAACGCAAAAATAAAACCTTTAAACCCTTGGATTCTCACTTTGGAGAGGAACAAACCGATCAGGAGTGCGGAAAAGGGCCAGATTACAACATATCCCCCGGTCGGACCTAAGAGAACAGCAAGACCACCAGTTCCATGTAGAAGTGGGAAGCCTAGTGCTGTCAGCACAACAACGAGAGCAATACTTAAGAACCCATACAACGGACCAAGTAACCCTCCGGCCAGCATAACAGCCAAGGTTTGTAATGTTATGGGTACCGGGGAAAAGCCAATAGGAATGCTTATGTAACCAAAAAGTACTAATATTGCGGCCATAAGGGCGCTGAATACAATGCCTCGCAAAGATAATTTCATGTTTGAACAATCCTCTCCATTTTGGTAATATGATTGTTAACCAATTATATAAATGTGGTTGACGATTAGGATCGTACCACATAAAAATAGAAAGGGAAAGGACTAATTTACGATGCAAGGCAACCTGCCCATAATTACATTAGAAGATATCCGAGTGCATTATGCTTCCGAAGATGGTCAAGTAAGGAAAGCGCTGGACGGTATCTCGCTTATACTGCATCAAGGAGAATGGATTAGTATTGTAGGGGCGAATGGCAGTGGGAAAAGTACGCTCGCCGGGCTACTCATTGGATTCATTCCATTATCGGGAGGGGTACGGATTATCCCAGAGGCACTAACCGTCCGAGGTGTATTGCAGCAACCGGATACCCAGGTATTGGGGGACAACATTGAAGAGGAATTCCATTATGCATTGTCTCCATTAATGATTACTGTAGAAGAACAATTGGAGCTCAGGCAGGACGTATTACATACCGTAGGACTTCAATATGCACCGGATATGGCCATCTCACAGTTATCTGGTGGACAGAAACAACTGCTCAACATTGCTGTAGCGCTCGTGTCCAGACCCGATGTATTGATTCTGGATGAACCAACAGCCATGCTTGATCCCGGAGCAAGAGACCGTATTGAGACCATAGCTCAGAAGATCACCCAGCGGGGGACAACGGTAATCTGGATTACGCATCATCTGGAAGAAGCGACCTTGTGTGATCGGATTATTGCTATGGACCGAGGGCGTTGTGTGTACGACGGAAAGCCCGAGTCCTTTTTCTATGAAAAAGAGATGACTGAGAAAACTATTCTGAATAAAGAGCAGCTATCTCCCTGTGAAAGATTGGGGTTGGATCCTCCGTTCACTGTGAAGACTGCGTTATTGCTCAAGCACAAAAAAGGCATCAGGCCAGAAGCCATGCCACTGAGGCCTGAACAATTGGCTAAGGAGGTCGCACGTTGGAGATCGAATTAACCAATATACGTATAGAAGCATCGGAATCGAGCAAGCGTGCACTGCTTGAAGATATAAATATTCAGTTGAACAGTGGGGAAATCACGTTGCTGTTGGGCTGTACGGGTTCAGGAAAAACGACTTTACTACAGACGTTGGCTGGTCTGAGACTTCCCGATGCAGGCAGTATCACATTGGATGGTACACCTTTCTGGAAAGAAGGAAAAGTGCCGAAGTCCATTTTATTGCAAATGGGACTATTGTTTCAATTTCCGGAACAACAACTGTTTGCCAGAAGTATTCAGCGTGAATTCACATATTCTCTGCGTTCCTATCGATATTCAGAGAAACAACAACAAGAGCAGATCACAAAAGCTCTGAATCAGTGGGATCCGCCGGTATCCCCGGAGTTGGAACGACGTTTTCATCTGGACAGGTCGCCATTTGCCCTAAGTGGGGGAGAGAAGCGCAGACTAGGTCTTGCTCTCGGAATGGTGACCAACCCACATTGGCTTCTGCTGGATGAGCCGAGCGCTGGTTTGGAAGCGCAAAGTGTCGTGCTTTTGCTGGATGCATTGGAGCAACATCGTCAGGCAGGTGGTGGGGGCGTGGTAGCAACACATGATTTGGATACATTCTTGCCTTGTGCGGATCGGGTATTGTTATTGCAGGAAGGTCGCCTAATCGCCGATCTTACGCCGCGAGAACTTCACGATAGGCCTGAATTGCTGGAGCAGACAGGGATCGGACTGCCACCTTCGATGCGACTAGCACAGCAGATGAGGGCTGCGGGTCTTGATCTGCCTTCTATTGGGATGACGCCAGAAGAGATGGCTGAAAGTATTATTCAGTCTACGTTCGTTGAGGTGGGCGTTCAGAACGAAGCGAAAGTGGCATCCGGACCAGCGATTGACCTGGCAGAGAGAGAGACAACGGAGAACATGAAAGTGCACGATCCGAAGCTTCTTCCGAACACATGGACTCCTTCAGGCGGATTATATGGTGTTATGGACCCGCGTTTGAAATGGATTTTATATATTTTGCTGGTCACCGCCGCGATGCTTCAACATCGATGGCTGGGATTGACATTAACACTGGTGCCGGTAGTCACAGCACTTGTCGGGCTCCCGCGTCAGACTTTGGCTGGATGTATGAAGTTAATGAAGCCATTATTATTCTTTTTCATCATATCGACAGCGCTATCGGGGACAACCCTTTCAACAGAGGGAGGAGGTCTGCACTTTGGCTTTTCCCTGATGCAGGCAGAAGGCACTTTGCTGAATGTGTATCGTTTGTTTATTGTCACGTTGGCAAGTTTATGGTTTTCACTAACGACACCATATGGGCGAATGGTAGAAGGCCTGAATTGGGTACTCGGTATCGGTAAAAAGATCAGACTGCCCGTAGCTTCGTTTGCTCTTGCTGTATCGTTAATCTTTCGATTTATCCCGATGATCTGGAGTGAATGGCAGCGATTCTCACTGATTGTACGGGCACGTGGAAAGGTCGCTTTAAGACCAAATACCGTACGGATTCGTGATTTGGGTCCGATGGTGATTCCCTTGTTAATGGCACTGTTCCAACGTGCAGAGGATATGACCATTGCGATGGAAATGCGTAAAGTTAGAGAGCACTATATGCTTGGAATGCGCTCTTCGTTATTGGTGTGGTCCAAGCGTGATACCTGGATTAGCATGGCTGGCCTCATTGGTTTTGTACTATTAATATGGATTGGCCAATTGTGAAGAATTAGAATTATAAACGCAGTGTTTTTCCAAAGATCATGAATAAGTACGGTCGACCTTGCTCACAATAAGTGTGCGTGAATCATCTGGAAGTGGATCAGGAGGGATAAACGATGAAAGATAAGTTTTTGCGTGAAGAACGACAAGAATATACCGATGTGTCTACGGTGGAGTCGCAGCGAAACGATATCACACTCGAAGAATTCCCGGAGGGTCCTTACGGTTCATCTCTGTTATCCGAGTCTCTTGGGAAAAGTTCTCCGTGGCGGGCGGATCAGAGGTCTGCACATCGTTTTGATTATGAGAATCATGAGCTTCACGAGGGAGAAGTACGGGATTATCCGGGTCAGGATGTTTTTGACGAAACGGTTCCGGATAATATGTCCAAACCTCAATACACGGAAGAATCATAATGTGATATGGATATAAAATAGAGTGCAGCCTCCGACAGGTTTTATCTTGTTCGGGGGCTATTTTCGTTTGTGCTCAATAAAAACAAATCTCCTTCAATTCCACATTATGGGTTATTATATTTGTAGCTCGAAGTAAAAATTTGGTTGAATATGCGGAGGATTCGGAATGAGAGAGATCGATTATAGTCAATATTTCTGGCTGGATGATAAGGTCAGATTGCGAGCTATGCGTGAGGAAGATTGGGAAGATCATTATTACAACCGCTTTGATACACCTGCCCGGAACCAGAGCTGTTCGCATTTTGCTGAACTATGCCTTCTTCGAGCGCAGGCTCAATAAATTTAATGATTATGTTCTCCAAGGAAATGAACCTTCCGCAGCCATGATGAGAAAACTAGGATGTGTTCAGGAAGGTGTGCGCCGCCAGGTGATCTATACGGATGGAAAATACCAGGATCTAATTCTCTTTGGTTTAACCAAAGACGAGTTTATGGAAAAAGAGGGGCTTGTTTGATTGTTTGATTCCAGCATATATAAGATCACTAGGTGCTTAAAGTCTGCCAATGATCATTGGATAAATGGTAATGTACATTACGCTAAAAGTGAGAGTGTATTCTAATGATATCAAAATCTGAGGTGATCATGTGGCTAAAGCGATACCCGATCCGACATGGAAAAGGTTAGGTTTTGGTGAACAGCCTGATTTTCATACTTCTGGTCTGGGCGTGGGAATTGTAATTATCGATTCAATTAAACCACATTATCTCGTAGATCACTTAAAAACACGAATTAAATGTGTTACCGTACATGAAGATATGACGGTCACTATGCGAGACGTAACTTCTATCAACAGGGAGGAAGGGAATTCGAAAGGTGAGCATGGCCTTATGAGTGTACTAGCTTTGGCCCATGAACCGATTCAATTTGAGGGACAGATTCATGTCGGGATTGCACCAGCAGCAACATTTATCGTTTTAGATCATGGGGCATTTACAACTGGAGAAGGAGAACGTCTGAAAAAAGGAATGCAATGGATTCTTGAACATGGGCTCGAATGGAATATAAAAATTATTTTAAGCACTGGTTGGCAGGCATTAGATAATGAAGTTTATCTTAAAAATACGAGTGAAAACTCAACGGTTAAAGCATTGGCGACAGCTGTGCAACAGGGCATTTTGGTTATTTGTTCGAATGGGAATACACGTTTAAATAACATCATGCCTCCAATACAGTATTTAGCAGTAGGGGGGTTTGTAGATCGTGGAAAGGCTGATCGTTCATTACACGCTCCTTTCCCTGATGAACCTTATGGCAGAAATGGAGATGGTCACTTTAGACCAGATATATTAGCGCCCAGACTAGACCTTACGATCCCCTTTTGTGAAATTGAAGAATCTACTCGGCGTGTATCTTTTTATGGGGGCACATCTGGAGCGGCTGCCCTTGTTGCTGGTGTCGCGGCTCATCTATTCTCCCGATTTCCGAGTTTAAGTTCTGAGATGCTAAGACACTTATTAGTCGAGCATGGAGAATCACTGGAGGGTGATGATAACCTGGCTCCTCGAATTAACGTTGAGAATACAATTCGTTATATGAACAGGGCAGATAAGCCAAGGTACATAACAAAAACTTTACCCATGGTAAGTATAAAAAATCAAAATCCCTATAACACAATTCATTCAATGGATGATATCGAAAGAGCGCTCTCTTTAACAGTTTTAGTGGAGAGGGGAGGATTATCACGTGAAGAGTTGTGGAGCTTCACTAGGGATTCATCCGCTATTGTTCGTAAAATTGCAGTATCGACCCTCGGCCAACCGATGAACGAAGAAGAGCGAAAGTTGTATTGGATGTATTTAATGAATGAAACAGAAGGGGGAGTGCGTGGTTGGTATATGCATGGATTATTGCAAAATGCTCTAAAGGAGGAAATACATAAATGGATAAATTGGTCAACAGATATTAACTGGTCGGTTCGATGGTGTGTTAGCGAATATTTGGCTCAATATCCAGAGTGTTTTCCCCAACTGGAAAAAACCCAAGATCCTGACGCTATACATATCAAGGCATTGCCTTTAAGGCAATGGTTCACGACTCTATTTCTATAATGAAGTAACGTAAATCAGTATGTGGAGGTAACCTTATGAAACAAACCATTTCAAGTGATGAATTGATCATTGATTGCAAGGATATTTATTTGCGCGAGTATCGACTTGAGGACTTAGAGAAACTGCAAGAAATTACGTGGCAACCTGAGGTGTATGAAATGTTACCGGGATGGAACGCTACAATGGAAGAGAGAACCCTGTGGCTCACCGAATATGAAATTCCTGAGAATCAGCGTTTTAAACAAGCAGTGATGGCGGGAGGCAATATCGGAGAGTTATATTTACGTATGGCTATCGTACTTAAAGAAAATGACGAGTTCGTAGGGTGGTGCTGCTCAGGGACCAAGGACGAACTGCCAGCACCCAATCGGGAGATTATGTACGGTATTTCGAAACACTTCAGGAATCGTGGCTATACAACGCAGGCAGTAAAAGGGATGACACAGTATTTGTTTGAACATACAAACGTTGAAATATTAAATGCCATCGCTTTGATTACCAATCAAGCATCCAATAAGGTGATACAGAAATGTAATTTTGAACGGTTAAATTTGATCGAGATTGAGAATGAACCTTATCACCATTATCAACTGTGTAAGTATCAAGGTCATTTGTGATAGAACATAGTCCCATGTAGAATTGTTATAACATTAACATTTTGGGTCAGGCTAGACAGTTATTGCTGGCTGCCTGATCTTTTTCTTTCATTTAATTTATAGGACAAGACTTATTTTAAAAATTTTCTCCGCGATAATAGCGTTCCAGTTTGTGATCCAAATGAACAAGCTGCGCTTTTTTTTCCTCGATATCATTCAGCAACTTTTGCTTTTGATCCTCAATTAGCCTGGTTCTTTCTTTCAACGTGGAGGTTCCTTCATTGACCTGATCATAATACTTCTTGATGTCTTCCACACTCATCCCCGTTTCACGAAGGCATTTGATAAAAACCAGCCAGTTCAGATCATCCTCCAAATAAAGGCGGTTATTCTGCTCATTTCGTGCAGCAGGTTTCAGCAGTCCCTTTCTTTCATAAAAGCGGATCGCTCCAATCGAGATATCAACTTTTTTGGCAACTTCTCCAATCGTTAACATGTGAATCCACCTTTTTATAAAAAAAATTTGACCTGCACTAAGTGTAGCATAGTAACTTATACATTGTTAAATAAAAATCTAATGACGGAAAGAAGGATTCACATGAAAAAGACTGTTTTTGTAACCGGAGCAAATAAAGGAATTGGATATGAAATTGTCAAGCAGTTGGGTGAAGCTGGTTGGAAAGTTATCCTTGGCGCAAGGAGTGTCGAACGAGGGGAAGCAGCTGCTTCGGAGTTAACTTCCAGGGGATTGGATGTAGAATTTGTGCAGATCGACATGATCGACATGAAGAGTATCGAACTTGCAGCTGATACGATCTATAAGAAGTATCCCTCAATAAACCTTCTGATCAATAATGCAGGTATGCCTGGTGCATTCTCTCATTCCTTCACGGATACGAAAGAGAAAGACCTGCGGAACGCCTTCGAAGTGAACTTTTTCGGCACGTTCCGTTTGAATCAGCGACTGTTCCCGTTAATCAAAGATAATGAAGGCACAATCATTAATGTTTCGACCGACATGGCATCTCTGGACCATATGCAAAATGCGGAATTCACTTTAAATGCCTTCGACTATAACTCATCCAAAACGGCCAATAGTGCCATGACTCTTTCCATGGCCTATGAAGTCAAAAACAGCAGAGCTCAAGTTTTTGCAGTCACGCCCGGATTCACATCAACAGATCTTAACGGCAATGCCGAAGGCGGTAAATCAAAAGAAGCCGGCGCTGCGATTATCGTGCGTTATGCGACAGATGGTAAACGCCATAATGGGGAGTTCCTTGATGAGAATGGTGTATACCTTTGGTAATCCATAAGATGATGGGTAAGAGGGGCTAAAAAGTCTTAAGCTTCATTCATGAAACAAACATAAACATAAACATAAACGTAGACGAACATCTTTCTTGTACCAGGTTAAGAGAGCATGTACTGAAAAATCATATTTCTAATAAGTGTATCAATCGGAGGTATATATTTAATGGGGGTTTCATTAGATAAAGCATGTTTAACAGATGCAGTGACTATTCATGAGATGAAAGTTAAATCATTTATGCCTTTGTTGGAGAAATATCAGGATTTTGAAACAAGCCCTGCTAATGAAACCGTAGAAAGAGTTATTACTCAAATCAATCAATCTTTTACAGATTATTTCATAATTCGTCATCTTGAAATTGCTGTTGGTGGAATAAGAGTCGTGAAAAAAGAAAATCAAATCTACAGTGTTAGCCCAATTTTTATACTGCCAGAACATCAAGGAAAAGGAATTGCTCAAAAAGTCTTTACAATAGTTGAGCAGATATATGATGATGCAAAATCATGGAAACTGGGTACCATCTTGCAAGAGAAGGGAAGCTGTTATTTGTATGAAAAGATAGGCTATAATAAAACGGGTGCAACAAAAGCAATTAACGACAAAATGACAATGGTATTTTATGAGAAGCATTTATAGGCCGTAAATCCTTGAACAAGAGGCTTCAGATTCATAAGCTTGTAAGCCCGGAAGCCTCAAACCAATTGGACTACTACTCTTCACTCTATCAAACAGATACAAAAAAGAATCCCCCATTCGTTTCTTAATTGAAATGATGGGGGATTGTTCATGGCAATGAAAAGCCGGAGTTTACCTCAATTTCAGACATCAGTCTTATACAGCGGCAGCAAAATCATAAATTCAGTTCCCGCACCTACCTGACTTCGTACTGTAATTTTCCCGCCATACGACTCCACAATTGAGCGGGTAATGGCTAGACCGAGACCTGCACCACCTTGTTTGCGCGAACGAGAACTGCTTGTGCGGTAAAATCGCTCAAAGATATGGGGCAGATGTGCAGGTTCAATGCCTGTGCCGTTATCCTTTACTGACAACTCAGCCTTATGGTGCGTGGCATATAACGTGATGGAGATGGCCCCATGCTCTGGATCGGTATGCTGCACCGCATTATGGAACAGATTCAGCACAACCTGCTTCAGCTTGTAAGGGTCGGCCAGTATATGGACCGCAGCCGTCAAGTCCAGATGAATGGACCTCAGCTGAGCCATCATCGCAAGTTGGGGTTGCATTTCGAGAAGCAGACTGTCCAACTGAATGACCTCACGCTCCTGCTTCGGAGCCTGGTCCAACTTGGTCAGGAGCAGTAAATCTTCAACGAGCTTGTTAATACGTACCGATTCGCCGTGCATGCTGTCCAGTGCTTTATACAATTGATCCTGATTGGTCGCTGCTCCCCGCTGTAGAACTTCAATGAAGCCGTGAATGGAGGTAAGCGGGGTACGAAGCTCATGGGAAGCATCGGACAAGAAACGCTGCATCTGCTCTTTCGATTCCCGCTCCGCTTCAAACGAGTTCTCCAACCTTTCAAGCATCCCATTAAATGAAACGGCGAGCTGATCCACTTCCTCTTGTCCCTGAACGACGGGAAGGCGTTCTGCAAGGCTGCCTGCATCGATCTGCTGAACTTTATTAACCATGTTGGACAGGGGAATCAATGTCCGGCGTAATACCTTAGTGTATAGAATAAGACCGGCTACCATCGCCAACAGTGATAACATCAGAAAGATCAGAAGCTGTTTAATAATCAAGTCTTTCAGTGGCTTTGTGGCTGTGCCCATCTGAACCATGGGTAAGCCCCGATTGCGTGGACCTGGTGAGGCGAATACAATCAATTGCTCATTCCCTTGACTATCCGTTACGATCCGGTAGGGAATATGTTTTTGTTCTTTCAACTCCGCTGTAATGTCTTGATATTCAACGCTTGATAGATGAGGAGCTTTCAGACCGTCTTCCCCAAAAACATCCTCAAATGTACCTTGATTATCAAACAACGCCAGTGACCGGTCCGGAATAAATAGCACCCGATTGTCAGATCCGTTACCTGCCTGTCCTCCAAAAGGATTGTTGGAAGAGCCACTACGTGACTGGATTCCAAGCCAAACCGGGGGCATGGACATGAGCTGTTCTTGCATGGTTTTTGCCTGATTTCGATACAGAAAGCTTTCCATGATCCAGAATTGCAGGATACCGATTAACAATAGCAACCCAGCAAGCACGAACAGAGAACGTGAGAGCAATTGAGAACGCAGTGAACGGGGCCAGAGCCATTGGTGAAAGCGTCTTAAACGAAGTTTATTTTTCTTAGGCAGTGAGTTCATCAGAGGTCCACCCTGTACCCGACACCCCGAAGCGTGCGTATGAGTTTATGCTCTTTGTCCCCGAGTTTGTCGCGCAAGGAGCGAACATATACCTCCACAATATTTTCTTCTCCGCCAAAATCATACCCCCATACCCGGCTCAGAATGGTCGCTTTGCTAAGTACGATCCCATGATTAAGCACAATAAATTTTAACAGTTCGTATTCGGTTGGAGATAGCTCCAGGACCTGATTCTGATAGGTGATTTCCTTGCGCTGATCATCAATTCGGAACGGACCGTGGGTGACGGCTCCTATTAATAAAGGAAATTGATTGCGCAGTCTGGCCTGAATTCGAGCGAGCAGTTCGTCGAAGGCAAAGGGTTTGATCATATAATCATCAGCCCCCAGCCAAAGGCCCTTAACCCGATTCTCGACTTCGTCCTTCGCTGTCAGCATAATAACACCAACCTGAGCTCCGGTCTTACGAAGACGCTCAACCACTTCGAATCCATCCATCTCTGGCATCATGACATCCAGAATAGCCATATGTGGCCTGAATTCAAGTGCCAACTCAAGCGCAGCCGCTCCATCCGGTGCCGTACGCACATCGAAACCTTCATTGCTTAATCCAAGCTCCAGAAATTGCAAAATATGTGGTTCATCATCAGCCAATAGTATTTTAATTCCGCTGCTAAGCTTCATAATGCGGGGTTCCTCCTTGCTTGCTTCCATCTTAGTTCTCCCTCAAGTGAGAGGGACTATATGTTGTATTATCGCTTGCGAAACTGAAATTTAGCTGAAAGGATTATGAATTATCCTCAGACAACATTCAGCGGACACTCATCCCAGTTTTATTTTGGCATGTCAGAATAGTAGACATGAAGAACTTTGAAGGAGTGATTAACATTGAATAACACCAAAAGAAGGATGGATTTTGTCCTTCTGCCAATTGTATTACTGGCGGCGTTTTTGAATGGGTACGGTATCTGGAACGATCAATATGCCAATTCCTACTATACGACTGCCGTTGGTAGTATGCTCAGCAACTTCCACAACTTTTTCTATGCTTCACTAGACTCGGCAGGCTCCGTCACTGTAGACAAACCACCGGTCGTCTTCTGGATTCAGACGGCCTTTGCCTATGTCTTCGGATTGCACGGATGGAGCGTTATTTTGCCGCAGGTATTAGCGGGAATCGGTTCGGTGCTCCTGATCTATTTCATGGTGAAACCTACATACGGTCTTGCAGCAGCACGGATCTCGGCGCTTGCAATGGCAACTGTGCCTGTCGTGGCAGCAGTCAGTCGTACCAACAACATTGACAGCATGCTGGTGTTTACACTACTGCTGGGTTCATGGTTTTTGTTCAAAGGCAGCAAACAAGGCAGTGCTTGGCGAATTCTCGTTGCCTTTGGATTAATAGGCGTAGCCTTTAATATGAAAATGCTTCAAGCCTACATGGTTCTCCCGGCTTTTTACTTGTTCTATCTACTTGCATTTCAGGCGAAATGGAGAAGGAAGATCATCCTGATGATCGGCAGTACAGCGGTTCTGGCGGTCGTTTCCTTATCCTGGGCGGTCACAGTGGATTCCATACCCGAAGACGAGCGGCCTTATATCGGCAGCAGTGAAACGAACTCGGTCATGGAACTCGCATTTGGATACAATGGCCTGGCTCGCCTAACGGGTCAGCAGAATACGGCAGGTAACGCAGGTATGCCAAATGGTATCGGACAGGGGAATAATCGTGGCAATCGAGGAGACTTGTCTACAATGCCTAATCAGACAGGCACTGGTGTTCCTGGCGCTGGGCAAGATGTCAATGCACCGGATAACGATAATATGAATGGTTCGAATGGAACAAACGCCATGGGCGGCATGAATGGGCCGAATGGCAATTTCCCGAACGGGCAGATGCCGAATGATATGGAAATGCCAAACGGAAGAAATTTCGGCGGAGGTATGGGCGGAATGTTTGGAACAGGGGAGAAAGGTCCTCTGCGTCTGTTCCAGACGGAACTGTCAGGTCAAGCCAGCTGGCTTCTGCCAGTTGTATTGCTTGGATGCATTGCCATATTTGCAGGATTAAGACGGAGAAATATTACGAACAAGCACAAGGAGGCTTTGTTCTGGCTCGCCTGGTTGATTCCGGTTGCTGCCTTTTTCAGTGTGGCAGGTTTCTTCCATCAATATTATCTGATTATGCTCGCACCTCCAATAGCGGCGCTGACTGGTGCAGGATTTGTAGCGATGTGGAAGTTGTATCGTGATCGCACCGGATGGCAGGCATGGTTGCTTCCGGTGTCCGTACTGCTTACGACGCTGTTCGGCTGGTATATCATGCACGTGTATAACGATACGATTGGTGCAGGATGGTCGATTAGTGAATTAATCGCAGGCATTCTGGTTACGGCCATTCTGGTCGTTATGCTTCATCGCACACATCGATGGAAACAGGGCTTCATTATCGCGGGATTCATGGTGATGCTGATTGGTCCAATCTATTGGGCATTCACCCCAATTACTTATGGTGGCAACAGCATGATTCCGGCAGCAGGACCTACGGGTTCCAATGGCATGTTTGGTCGAGCCGGAATGGGCATGCCGATGGGAAACGGTGCAGGAGATACAGAAATGCCTGCAACGGGTGGCCGTGGTGGAGTGGGTAACCGTAACGAAGAAGTGGATACAGCCACATTGAATTATCTGAAAGAGCACAGTACGGGCGAAACGTATCTCTTCGCCACTACGGACTATAATCAGGCAGCGCCTTATATCATCGATGAGAAAGCAGAAGTGATTACACTTGGCGGTTTCTCCGGATCAGACCCCGTGTATACCACAGAGGAACTTGAGGAACTCGTGAAGAGCGGGCAAGTGAAATATTTCATGGTTGGTGGCATGGGAGGCCGTGGAGGAAACTCGGAAATTACCGATTGGATCAAAGAACATGGAACCGAGATTCCAACGTCAGAATGGAAGACAGGCAACGACAGCGGATCTATGGATAACGGAGACACCGGAAACAGAGCTGGCTTTGGATTCGGCGGACAGACGACCTTGTACGAAGTGAAATTGTAGCTATATAAATTGAACTTATCATTTACACGATAACGAAGAGGACAGAAAAAACCTGAAAAAGCGAAGCGTTCGCCTACAAGCTTTCTGCAAGAAAGCTACATCGGAAGCATACGCTATCCCCGGATTTCCCCTTAAGAAAAGGGAATCAAAAAAAATCTGGGGATAACAGCGATTGGAAGGTTGTTCTGTCATCGAAGTGTGCAGTGTAAATATTCTCTAGTTCAATTTATATAGAGTGAAAATCTCGAACGAAGTCCAATGGAAAAGGGAGGGGACGAACATGGCTCACGCGTACCGATACAGCATTATTATTCCCATGTATAACGAGGAAGCGGTGATCGAAGAGACTTATCGGCGTCTGAAGAAGGTCATGGGCAGCACAGGAGAGAGCTATGAACTGCTGTTTGTCAATGATGGCAGCGTGGATGGAAGTGCACAGATGATTCGTGATTACGCCCGTTGGGACGAGAGTGTGAAGCTGATTGATTTTGCTCGTAACTTCGGACATCAGATTGCGATAACAGCAGGTATGGATTATGCAGCGGGGGATGCCGTGGTTATTATTGATGCGGATCTGCAGGACCCTCCCGAACTGATACTGGATATGATCGCCAAATGGAAAGAGGGTTATGAAGTCGTATATGCCCGTCGCACCAGACGAAGCGGGGAAACTCGCTTCAAGAAATGGTCGGCAAGTCTGTTCTATCGTCTACTTCGTGCCTCAACGGATACGGATATCCCGGTAGACACCGGAGATTTTCGCCTCATTGACCGCAAAGTATGTGATGAAATGAAACGTCTTCCGGAGAAAAACCGATTTGTGCGCGGGTTGGTCAGTTGGGTCGGATTTCGTCAGACGGCTATTGAATATGAACGGGATGAACGTCTGGCAGGTGAAACGAAATATCCGCTGAAGCGCATGCTGAAGCTGAGCCTGGATGGCATTACGTCATTTTCTCATAAACCGCTCAAGCTGGCAGGATATGTAGGTGCGATCCTGTCGGTAGGCGGATTCATCTACATGTTAACGGTTATTGGTTCAGCCATCTTTACGGATTCTACGATTAAAGGGTGGCCATCCATTGTGAGTATCATGCTGATGTTTAACGGATTCATCCTGATTATGCTGGGCATTCTGGGCGAGTACGTTGGCCGAATCTATGATGAGACCAAGGCACGTCCACTATACATTGTTAGGGACGTGGTTCAGGCCGAGAGTCAGCAAGCGCAATCCCGATTGACAGCCCGAGTTGCTCATCATGACTAAGCGTCTGGCAACAATCTTCAAGTTTGGTATTGTGGGTGTTGCGAATACCGCAGTGGATGCGGCGGTGTTTGCTATACTCGCACTGGTCGGCATGCCGATTCTGATTGCTCAAGGAGTCTCGTACAGCTGCGGTGTTGCGAACAGCTATTGGCTGAACGGCAGGTGGACTTTTCGAGATGCGACGCGAGGGGGTAACGATAGAGCGAAGCTTATTCGTTTTCTAATCACCAATCTCATCGTTCTTGCATTATCCGCCCTCATTCTGATGACGTTGCACGATGTGTTGGGTTGGAGTCTCGTGATGAGCAAGATCTTGGCGACCTTGATGGGGATGGTGTTGAACTATATGGCCAGCAGATATTGGGTGTTTCGTATAGCAACTTAGCTGCCTGCAGCGTGCAATATGGGTTATATGAAGCAAATGAAAGGAGTGTATGATGAAATGCGAATTAAAAAAGCCGTTATTCCGGCAGCGGGTCTCGGAACCCGTTTCCTGCCAGCAACGAAAGCACAGCCTAAAGAGATGTTGCCAATCGTGGATAAACCGGCTATCCAATACATTGTTGAAGAAGCAGTGCAGTCAGGCATTGAGAATATCCTCATTGTGACTGGACGCAACAAAAAATCCATAGAGGATCATTTTGATAAATCGGTTGAACTTGAGCATTCTTTATATGCCAAGGGCAAACAGTCTTTACTGGAAGAGGTGCAAGCGATCAGCGAGATGGCCAATATTCATTTTATTCGTCAAAAAGAACCGCTGGGTCTGGGGCATGCCATTGGATGTGCACGGCAGTTTGTAGGAGATGATGCCTTCGCAGTACTGCTCGGCGATGACATTATGGTGTCTGATCCGCCTGCACTTGCCCAGATGGTTCATCTCTATGAAAAGACAGGCAGCCAGATCATCGGTGTTCGTCAGGTAGACGCGGCAAATGTGAGCAAATATGGCATTATTGATTCGGATGGTGCAGAGGACCGGGTTCACCGAGTCACCAATCTGGTCGAAAAACCTTCCCTTGCAGAAGCACCATCCCGAACAGCTGTAATGGGAAGATACATTCTGAAACCTTCCGTCTTTCCCATTCTGGATCAGATCGAGAGAGGGGCCGGAGGGGAATATCAGTTAACGGATGCCTTGAAAGAAATAAGTCAGGTGGAGGAGTTGTTAGCTCTTGAACTGAAAGGACGTCGCTACGATATTGGCGATCAATTCGGATATATTCAGGCGATCTTGGAGATCGGATTGATGCGCAAGGAATTACAGCCCATGCTGACACCCTATCTTCAAAAGCTTGCAACCCAGTGGGTATAGGCATTGATATGAAGCGGAGGCCCACATCTGCTGCAACAAGAGAGCCTTTCCTTCGCACATGGTCCTTTCATCGAATCCAGCATTGTACAATGTTTCCAGTAACGCTACAATGAGCAAGAAGTTTAAGTTGCCCTTGGAGGAGTGAGGAATCATGAATGAGACTATCATCAGGGACCTTATCAAGTATATGGACGTCGAGGACAACGCCGCCATTCAATACATTCAGACTGAGCATCGGATGAAACTAGGACACTTTTGGGGAATACAGAAAGGTAACCGCGTGCTGGAAATCGGGTGTGGTCAGGGAGATACAACAGCCGTGCTTGCACACCTGGTGGGGGAGCATGGGTACGTTCATGGTGTAGATATTGCACCAGAGGATTATGGTTCACCGTTGACCGTAGGTGAAGCGGCAGCCAAGCTGCTGAGATCTCCGCTGGGTGACCGAATTCGAATGGATTTTGAGTTCGACATTCTAAGTGATCAGGTTCAATTTGCCGAGAATGAGTTCGATGTGATTGTACTATCCCATTGTTCCTGGTACTTGAAATCGTTTGATGAACTCGCCCGGATTCTTAGCAAGGTTAGGAAGTGGGGACATCAGTTATGTTTTGCCGAATGGGATGCACGAGTAACAGATGTGAGCCAGCTCTCGCATTGGTTATCCGTTCTCATTCAATCTCAAGTTGAATGTTACAAGGAGAACAGCTTCTCCAATGTGCGTACGCTTTTTACACCGGAGGATATTCAGGAGCTTGTCTCTGCGTCAGGCTGGATGATGAAGGAAGAGATTTCGATCCATTCTTCCGCGCTGCAGGACGGTCGCTGGGAAACTGAAATGACACTGGCAGCAGCGCCTGAGGAACTAAAACGGCTTCCGATCCCGGACAAAGTAAAAACACTTCTTCTTTCCGAACTGAAATTACTCAGAACACATCATGCGTTGGGCCCTGGGAGTACACTGGGTACATATGCCATTATTGCCAACAAACAGTAAGGGAATCACGAATAAATTTTAATAGCCAAAAAAATATGTTTACTTCATCACGGTAATTTTGATATTATAATCGCAATATCAAATGCGACGAAGAGACGAGTAGATAAAAACCATTCTTTCAAAGAGAGCTCCGGCAGCTGAAAAGGAGTAAAGAACTTTTATTGAATAAAGACTCAGAGCAGCACATCGGAACTTAGCATTAAGGGATGGTGTGACAGGCGCTCCTGTTACAGAGCTAGAGTAGGAAGGTATACAGCAGCAACATGGTTGTGTAACCTTTACTTGAAGAGGCGGATATGGTGACATATCAGCGAATCTGGGTGGTACCACGAGAGTTCAATCTCGTCCCTGAGACTATTGTCTTGGGGATGGGATTTTTTGGTTTTTTCGGGGCTGTGACTACACGCTTTGGAATTGCCTGAATAGTGTTTAATAAGAGGAAACTCACACCGAAAGGAAATGATGATTGAATGTCAGCAAAATTGAAAGTTGGTATCGTCGGTGGAACGGGAATGGTAGGTCAGCGTTTTGTAGACCTGCTCGATCAACATCCATGGTTTGAAGTAACAGCTATTTCTGCAAGCGCCAATTCGGCAGGTAAAACATATGAAGAATCCGTACAGGGCAGATGGAAACTCGCAGTTCCTATTCCGGAAGCGGTGAAGAAAATCGTGGTTCAAGATGCTTCGCAGGTCGAAGCTTTTGCCAGCCAGGTTGATTTTATTTTCTGCGCGGTTGATATGAAAAAGAATGAGATTCAGGCGCTCGAAGAGGCTTATGCCAAGACAGGAACACCTGTCGTATCCAACAACTCCGCTCACCGCTGGACAGCAGATGTACCTATGGTAATTCCTGAGATTAACCCGGGACATCTGGACGTGATTGAAGCTCAACGCAAACGTCTGGGTACGAAAACCGGATTCATTGCCGTAAAACCAAACTGCTCCATTCAGAGTTATGTGCCAGCATTGCACGCCTTGCGTGAGTTCAACCCGACTCAGGTCGTTGCTTCCACATATCAAGCCATCTCGGGAGCAGGTAAAAACTTTACGGACTGGCCGGATATGCTAGATAATGTCATTCCATACATTGGTGGCGAGGAAGAGAAGAGTGAACAGGAACCTCTCCGGATCTGGGGTAGCATTGAGAACAATCAGATCGTTAAAGCTTCTGCTCCATTGATTACCACACAATGTATTCGTGTACCGGTAACGGATGGGCATCTGGCTACCGTGTTTGTAAACTTCGAGAAAAAACCAAGCAAAGACGAAATTCTGGAGCGTTGGTTGCAGTTCAAAGGTCGTCCGCAGGAACTGGCTCTGCCAAGTGCACCAAAACAATTCATTACGTATTTTGAAGAAGAGAACAGACCACAGACAAAACTGGATCGTGACATCGAACGCGGAATGGGTGTATCGACAGGCCGACTGCGCGAAGATTCACTCTATGATTACAAATTCGTTGGATTGTCCCACAACACGCTCCGCGGAGCGGCAGGTGGTGCGGTTCTGATCGCAGAATTGCTTAAAGCTGAAGGATATATTCAACCGAAATAAGTGTAAGTATACTAAGTACCATGAGTAACAACAGATTTCTGAAAAGAAGGATTAGATGAAAACCATCACTCGTTGATGGTTTTTTTTCTATGTGTAGACAAGCATTTGTAGTTTTATGTCTAACAGCAATATTTTCAGAAACGAATGACTAGATTTACGGAGCGGAGCAGTATCGTAGCGATATTAGTAATAAAAGCAATCCAATGCAAAACGCCGACAATCATGTCGGCGTTTTTTACATTCCAGTATGTTGTTAGGCGGCAGATGTCTTATCCGACTTATGCAGAAGCTGTGAGCGACGACCGAGCAGGTAACCGGTCAGGGAAGCAAGCATCTGTTGGAATACCATGCCGAGCACGACCGGGACAGCAACAGGTGGCGGAAAATACGAAACAGCGAGTACTGCACCTGCGCTGATATTACGCATGCCTCCATTAAACACGAGAGCGACCTGGTCGGCCTCATTCCAGCCCAACAATCGAGCAATGAAGTAACTCAGTGCATAACCGAAAGATGCCAGAAAAATAATGATGACCGCAAGACCAGCCAATTTCCAGTTGAAATCGGCCAAGTAGGGGGCAACAACAGATCCATTTATTGCAACGACGGATGCCATAAACAATTTGGATAATGGATTCAATCTCGGTCCCCAGACCGGGACAATGGCGCCTTTGGTCCACTCATTCAAAAGCATTCCGAGCAGGGATGGCACTACAATCATCCAGAACAGACTGCTCATCATGGCCGCTGTATCCAGGGTGACACTGGTGCCAATCAACAGAGATAATACGCCGGGAACTACGAAAGGAGCAAGCATCGTATCAATCAGGATGATAGAAAGCGTAAGTGCGATATTGCCCCGATAGATGCTGACCCAGATGAAGCTGCTTATTCCAGTTGGTATAACGGCTGCCAGAACCAGGCCTGTTATGGTGTACGCATCTGTAGGGAAAACCAGATGACCCATACCGAGAGCAATTAATGGCATCGCCAAATGTAAAATAAACAAACATACAAACAAGGGGAACGGTTTTTTCAGCACGTTCACAAAATCCCGTATCCCAAGACTGATACTTCCAGCGAACGTCATGAACGCAAAGAGCCAAGGAGATAAAAAGGTATAATAAGAAAGGAAACTCCCGCATAACACGCCAATAATAATGCTGATTGGGGTAATCAGTGGCATGATGCGGTTCAAGCGTTGGTTCAAGGCTTGAAGCATTATCATGACATCCCTTTACCGTGTGATTTTACTATTATACATGTTAATAACGCTGGATGCAGATCCATTTGCAATAAAACAGTCTAAACAGGTATCATGGACTTGGAACAAGGATTTAGAATAGGAGAAAGGGAGATGATCATGTTTATAAGAAAACGAAGGCACACATTAATGATGACAGGCCTTATCGCATCAAGTATTCTTTTGATTTCGGCCTGTTCTGTCGTGGAGCAAGCCAATGAAAGTTTAAATTATGTTAGTGGGGCTACTGATTATATAGAACAGGTATCGAACGCCGGCGCAGATCTGCAAGATCTCGCATCAGGTGCAGTGAACAATCCGGAGATAACCACTCAGATTCAGGAGAAAATCGATCTGATTCAAGCAGAAGCAAGCGAATTTTCTCAGCTGACTGCTCCTGCAATCGGTGAGAGCATTCATGAGAATCTGGTCAGCTACAATACACAATTAACGGAAGTTGTGGACCATTTCGAGAATACGATTGCAGAGCAAGGGTTCACGGTGGAAAATTGGGAGAAGACGGGCATTCCAGAACTGATCACCAACATTAATAACCTGAGAGATCCGCTGAGCGGACTTCAGGGGGAATAAGTTGAATTCATTTTCAATATGCAAAAGACAACTCAGTTTGAATTTTCATATTTTGTAAGGGCGGGATATCGAAGGGATAGAATTTCTGATATCTTCGCTTTTTTTATTTTCCGTTGACTCATGCATATTTAATGTGACAGGAGCTAGACTATAGCAAGTAATCACGAGAGGCATATGCCAAAGGAGAATTGGATCATGACTGAACACAATGGAAAAGTAATCATTATTACTGGTGGAGCTAGTGGTATTGGTAAAGAAACAGCCCTTCAACTTTCGGATCAAGGTGCGACTATTGTTATCGCTGACTATAATGAAGACGGAGCGAAGAAGCTTGCGGCAGAGATTGAAGCAGCAGGCGGAACAGCGGGCGCATATAAAGTGGATGTATCCAAAGGGGACGAGATCAAAGCCCTGATCGACTGGACAGTTGAGCAATACGGGACGTTAAGCGGTATTTTCAATAACGCAGGCATTGGACTTGTGAAGCCATTTCTGGAGATGGACCCGGAATCCTATCACAGAGTCATTGATGTAGATCAACATAGTGTATATTATGGGATGTATTATGGCGCGAAAAAAATGGTTGAATTAAATGTACAAGGTACCATTGTTAATACCGCTTCGATCTATGGAAGTGTTGCTGCAGTAGGCAGCTTCAACTACAATGCAGCCAAGGCTGCTGTTGTTATGATGTCCAAATCCGGTGCATTGGAACTTGCTGAGCATGGCATTCGTGTAGTTGGTGTAGCACCTGGCTTCATTGAAACACCGATCCTGGGCGACGACCAGGCCATGAAAGATGCGCTTGCTACTCAACATATGCGTGGAAAACTTATTCAACCAGAAAAAGTAGCCAGTGTGGTTACATTCCTGTTCAGTGATGCAGCCAGTGCAGTGAATGGGACAACCGTAGCCGTAGATGATGGTTTCCTTAGCTTCAAAACCAAATAAGTAACCTTCTAAAATGCGGGGAATTCATCCTCAAAAAAACAGAAAAAACGGTGCAGAACGATTTATTCGTTTGGCACCGTTTTTGTATTTTCATACATACAGTAATTGAGACATAGGAAATGGGAAGAAGTTTGTCGAATTATCCCGAAAATTCAAAGATCGTGATACAATTAACAAGGCTATAGCTTTTTATCATTTTGTGGTGTCATACACAATTCGGACTCCGAGAGAGCCATAGCTCTCTTCTTTGTAATGACATTGAGAACAGGATTTGGTCGAGCATAACGCATCGTTATGAGCTTGTAATTTTTCGTTGCACTGTGGACATTTATTTTCAAAAAGAGTCTTCAACACGTTAAACATGCTTAATCACTCATTTCGGATTAATTTACTTGGTTTTTATTATAACGGATAATATTCGCCTTGTATAGCACTTTAGATGGGGATCGAAATGAAATTTATATTGGCACGAAAGGAAGCGCATAACCGATGGATCTTCAGCTTTTTATCATCATGTTTATTCTCGGTCTGGTCGGTTCATTTTTCTCCGGTTTGTTGGGTATTGGTGGGGCCATTATCAATTATCCGCTACTGTTATATGTTCCATCCTGGATGGGACTGGAGCCATTCTCAGCACATGAGGTATCGTCGATTAGTATGTTTCAAGTATTTTTCGCTTCACTGGCCGGTGTTGTTGCATTCCGGAGAAAAGTAAAAGCGGGGAGAAGTGGTGGGGCATTTGTTCACCGCGGATTGGTGCTCTACATGGGCTCCAGCATTCTTGCTGGCAGTCTGATTGGCGGGTTCGTCTCAGGTCATTTGGATGGAAGAGTTATTAATCTGATCTATGGTATTTTGGCAATTCTGGCGATTGTTCTCATGCTGATTCCCGGAAAAGGAAAGCTTGATACCTCGGCTCCTTTGGTGTTCGACCGATGGATAGCAGCAGGCACTGCGTTTGCAGTAGGCATTGTATCAGGAATTGTGGGTGCGGGTGGTGCTTTTATCCTTATTCCCATCATGCTGACGATCCTTAACATCCCCGTGCGAACGACGATTGCATCTTCACTGGCAATTGTATTTATCTCGGCCATTGGCGGTGTGATAGGGAAATTGACGGGTGGAGACATTCCGCTGGAACCCATTATCTATACAGTGATCGGTAGCATGCTGGGGGCTTCCATTGGTTCTAAGGTTAGTTCGATGATCAATGTGAGGATACTTCGGTATGCATTAATTGTACTTATCGCCATTACAGCGGTCAAAGTCTGGTCTTCCATTCTGTAAAATCACGTACGTAGAATGAACAGTGACGATTTCGTAACCAAACGGTTGGATCACCGTATAAAGGTTATGAACATGAGCTGACACGTTGGATACATCATCAAATGAGTTCAGTTTTCGTCCATGGAGCACCTCATCTCCTTTCATGGATACATGTTTAACATTAATAGAAGTTGAGGTATCCACCCTATGAATAACGTACTTACAGAACAGGCTGATGCAGGATATCGGCTAGCTGAGCAGAAAGCATCTCAGTATTTTACTTCTCTTAGGCAACAACTTATGGAAAATACGTATACAACAGCACTTACCCAAGATATTCATGTATGGCAAAAAAAACATATTCATCGTTTTGCCTGGCTTTCTCTTTTGTCACCAAGCAAACGAAAACCCGATCCCCGGGATGTTCATAGATATATCCACTGGCTGAATACGACTGGAAAGTTGGATGATTACCTGGATCGGAGTATTTCATATATCTATATGCGAGATCTGGGGCAAGCCCTTGATTCTCCAGATACCCAGACCCGAATTCAGCACGTTGTCGAGAATACCAAAAAATATTTTATAGGCTCTGCCGCTGGGCGCAAAGGACAGTCCGATTACATCAGTCTGGCTGCGCTGTACCGGTGGGGACAGAAGGAGCGCATTGAAACGGCTGTTATCTGGGTGATGAACAAATTAAAGAACGTAGCATCCAACATCCCGAAGGAGCTGGATGCAGAGCAGGCGCAGCGGAAGCTTATCAAAATTATTCTCGGCGTGGTTCTTCATGTGGACGATGAGATGAACGAGCAGACCCCACCTGAGGAACGGGCCCGAAGATTTGATGCGGCGATCAGACTCGGTTATTCCTACGGTTTGACGTATCCATTTGTGGATGACCTGCTGGATTCTCAAGCCTTGACTGCTGAGGAAAAGGAACAATATTCCCTGATGATACGCGATGCACTTCTTACCGGGGTTGTACCTGATCTCGGAGAATGGAAAGGTGCTAACCTTGAAGTGATTGAATATGTGCATTCCGAGCTTCGGGAAGCATTTGAGTACATCAAGAATTACCAGCATCCAGAGAAACAACGCACGTTCCTAGAGCAATCCTATGTTTTCTTTCAGTCTCAAGAGATGGATCGCAACAAGAAATTAGCCAATGCGAATTATACCAATGAAGAATTGTACATTCCAATTATTATTAAATCTTCGTCTTCCCGATTAATTGTCCGGTCTGTACTCAGTGCACCAGTGGATGAAGGATTTGATCTGCGGACGTTCTATTACGGGATATATAATCAGCTGGCAGATGATTTTGCCGATATGTTTGACGATATGGAAGAAGGGGCTGTAACTCCTTATACGTACTATTTGAAGTATCGTGATTTGCGCCCTGATCTGATTAATCCATATGAATTGTATTGGGCAGTCATCTCTCACCTGATCCACGACGTATACAACTCGGACGCCAAGACCCGGGAGGTCATCCTGGATCGGGCTATAAATGGTCTGAAGCGTTGTAAAGAACGGTTGGGGCAGCAGAAATATGATGAAGTGATGACGATCTTTGCCTTGGGGCAGCCTGAATTCAATCAACTGGTTCAACAGATGGTGAGAAAAGCAGATGACGTTGATTTTCTCGATAAATTGTTACGGGATCAGGTTGTGCTTCAGTTAAAACATGACAAGCAAGAGAAAGAGGAGTTCAAGCAGACCATTCGAACAGTTCGCGAACAGATTAATGTGGAGTTGCAGATTGCGAAGCCCGGTGGACTTCATGAGATGAAAGAAACGCTGATCGATGCAGCCAATTATAGCTTGCAGGGAGACGGAAAGAGGTTACGCCCCATATTAACCTGGGTTATGGGTGTGCGCGAGTATGGCCTACCCGAATCATCTATTGTTCCGCTGCTACGATCGCTGGAGTACATGCATACTGCTTCCCTGATCTTTGATGATCTGCCTACCCAGGATAATGCTTCGACAAGGCGTGGACGTTCCACACTGCATCAGGTACACAATAGCGCCACAGCAGAGCTTACGGGTCTGTTTCTCATTCAGAAGGCGATAGGAGAACAATCCTCATTGAATCGCTTTGATGCAGCAACCGTGCTAACTCTCATTCAATATTCGGCTGAAAAAGCTGAGGATATGTGTATGGGGCAAGCGATGGATCTGAACGCCAAAGGCAAAGTGTTAACGCTTGAGCAGTTGAATATGATCTGTTTTTACAAAACAGGCATTGCCTTCGAAGCTGCTCTGGTCATGCCAGCCATACTTGCTCAAGTGAAGGAACCGGAGGTGGCTACGCTGAAAAAGTTCGCTTATCATGCGGGGATCGCCTTCCAGATCAAGGATGACTTGCTGGATTACGAGGGAAATCATCTCATTCTTGGGAAACCTGCAGGTCAGGATGAGCGGAACAACAATTCAACCTTTGTGTCCATCCTGGGTGATGAAGGCGCGAAGAAAGAGATGTGGGAGCATTACTGTCTTGCTACAGATGCATTAAACGAGTTGCCGAAATCTATTCCATTTTTGAGACATCTTTTGGATTATCTTGTGGGTCGTGAGCGATAAACCATTTTTCTCGTGATGCCTTACTGCATATGACTTATAATGATAGATAACGACAAAGGTCGGGATTCCATAGGATGGATTCCGGGCCTTGTTTGCCTTCATAGACACAAATTTCTTGGAAATTTTTGTTTCAAGGGCTGAAATTCTGGGTATTAAGCAGGTACTGTTGTTTTAAAACCGACTAATTATTATAGAAGATCTTTTATCAGGAAAAATCTTAGAGTTCGACAATCTTTAGATGGAGTTTATATGCCAAAAGGAGAGCTTACAATGCAGGTTCAAAAGGTCGATCATCATGAATTGTTCGAGCAGATTTACAACCAAGCGCCTATTGGGATTGCACTCGTTGCTCCGACAGGGCAATGGATGAAAGTGAACCCTGCTTTTTGCTGTATGTTAGGTTACACAAGTGATGAACTAATGAATCTTACGTATCAGGATATTACACATCCGGATGATTCACCACACGATATGATCTGTAGTTACGACCTATTTGAGGGTAAAATAAAAGAAAATCTATACGAAAAGCGTTACATCCATAAAAATGGTGACATCTTATGGACGTCATTGCATGTTACATTAGTTCGTAGCGAAATTACGGATGAACCGATTTACTTTATTTGCCATATTGTTGATATTACTGACCGCAAAATGTCTGAACAAAAGCTTCTGCATAGCGAAGAGATGTTCAAACTTATAACAGATCATGCTCAGGAGATCATCTATATTGCCGATCAGCAGGGTGTTTGTAGATTCTGCTCACCCTCCGTTCAAGGTTTACTGGGTTATTCGCCAGAACAAGTAATTGGTCAAAATAATGATGCATATTTCCATCCACAAGATCTGGAACGGATTTCACAGATGGACTTGACCAAGGGTAAGCTGTTGAATACTAGGGTCCGTCATAAAGATGGGCATTATCTGTGGTTTGAAACCACATACAAGGTCTTTGGTGATGCTGAGCATGGAATGCAGATTTTTTCAATTGGACGAGATGTATCCGAACGGAAAAAACATAAAGACATCAGTGCAGAGGCTGAACGCATCGCCTTAATTGGCAGTTGGGAATGGGATATGGTCAATGACCAGATTGCTCTTTCAGATCAGATTTTTGAGATTCTTGAATTCGAACGTACACGAAAATCATATCGTGCAAGCGATATAGCTAATGTGATTAATCCCGCGGATAAAGCCTCCTTATACGAACAAATGGAATGGGCAAAACAAGGGAAAGCGCTAGATTTCGAGTACAAGCACATTAGTACGAATGGAAGTGAGAAGTATCTTCACTTGCGTGGATTGATTACGTTCGATGAGAATCATCAGCCAGTCCAGCTAAACGGGACACTACAGGATATAACTGAACGCAAACGCATCGAATTTAAATTACAGGAATCTGTGGAGCGATACACTTCGCTTAAGAAATACAATCATGACGCCATTATCTCGTTTAACATGGATGGTAATATTATGAATGCCAATCCCGTAGCGGTCAACATGACGGGCTGTCCCGTGGCTGAGATGATCGGCACAAGCATAAGCAGATTTATCGGAGCCGACAACTTGGGTCTGATCTTGGGCAGTAATTATGAGATGGCTGAAAAGGAAATCAACGCTGTAAGGCACACCGATGGCTCTGAGACCGAAGTCTTGGCTACGCTTGCTCCAATCATTGTAAATCAAACCAATGTCGGGTTTTACCTGATTGCGAAGGATATCATGGAGCAGAAGAAACTGCTTGTTGCCAAAGAGACAGCGGAGAGAATGAATAAGGCCAAAAGTGAATTTTTAGCGATGATGAGCCACGAGATCCGCACACCTATGAATGGTGTAATTGGGATGACGGATTTGCTATTGGATACTCCTGGACTTAGCGCGGAACAAAAGGAATATATTGAAATCATTCAGAAGAGTGGGGATTCCTTGCTGGCTATCATTAATGATATTCTTGATTTTTCCAAAATCGAGTCAGGCAAAACCGATCTGGTAGAAGATCCTTTTGATGTCGTAGAAATCGTGACCGAGACGGTACAAATCGTAAAACCACTGGCTATTGAAAAAAAACTGGATGTTCGTATGTGCGTAGAAGATGTCATACCAACTCCGGTATATGGTGATGCGTATCGACTGAAACAGGTGCTTACCAACATCATTGGCAACGCGGTCAAATTCACTTCAGAAGGCGGCGTGGATATTAAAGTTGGGGTTAAGGAGCAGTCCAGCAATAGCGTGAAGCTTTATTTTCAAGTGAAGGATTCGGGCATTGGGATTCCGGCTGAGAGGAGACAACAATTATTTGAACCCTTCTACCAACTGGAGAATTTTATGATCCGCAAACCTCAAGGTACCGGTCTTGGCCTAGCCATTAGCAAGAAACTGGTGGAGCTTATGCAGGGCGAGATTTGGATTGAGGATTCGGATCAACCGGGTACAATATTTATATTTACTGCCCAATTCAAATTAAATAATGGTGAAGAAAGCAACAGATTGGATCAACAGCAGAAGAAGAGCAGAACCTCAGCCTTGCGAATATTAGTCGCAGAAGACAATGAGGTGAATCAGCTTGTCCTTAGCAGAATTGTGGAGAAAAAAGGACACTTTGTGGATCGTGTGGCGGACGGTATTGAGGTAGTCGAAGCGGTCAAACACAATTCATATGATATTATCTTCATGGATGTGCATATGCCAAGGCTTAATGGATTCGAAGCGACAAAAGTGATTAAAAATTCTTTGCACTCCGAGAGTTGTCCGTACATTATTGCGGTAACTGCCAATGCGTTAAGAGGAGACAAGGATAAATGCTTGAAGGCAGGCATGGATGCGTATGTCAGCAAACCGATTAAAATCGAGTCCATCATGCAAGTCTTGGAAACCTATTACGTCAAACATAATCTTTGAAACTAATTTCTAATTGTACTAAAAAATAGATTGGCAATAGAGCCGTTAGCTTATCACAAATAAACTAGCGGCTTTTTTTGCTGTTCCATGATTTTGGTCCACCCCTGTATCCCACAGATGCAACTGCACAGGAATATCACTAAGGATTTTTGATCCACAATTTGGAGATGTCCATATATCCGAATTCTGCTATCTGCATGCCGAAGATGCTTTGATCCAGTTCAGCCTGCTTGTTCATGTGGCAACCATGCAAGATCCAGCATTGATCACGAAGCAAGGCTTCAGCTTCGTCCAGGAGCACTGTACGGTCTTCCCGATGAAGCTTCGCGAAATGATCCAGTTTGTCATCCAGTTGAGACTGGAATGCAGGAGACATACACATATGAAAATGGTTGGACAGGTTTTTGAAAAAATGAATCATGCCGTACTGCCAATCTTCCTCCAGTATCTCTTCAGCCAAGATCAATTGTGCGTTCGTGGTTTCCTCTGAGTTGAAATAATCCACAACGGGCTGCATGCTGATGTTTATTCCGATGGACTGCGCACGATATTGGAACCACTCCGCAACATCTGCATCCTTATTTTGCTTATACGATAAAGTTATCGTCTCACCCTGGTATCCACAGCCATGCAGCAATTCACGAGCATGGTCAAGAGAAACCGCTGTCCAATCTTGGGCTGCACTTCTCCAGGGAAGGAAACTGCTGGCTGGTGTGATCCGATTGCCACCGAGATCTCTGACAAGAGCGACCGAATCATAGACGATACGAAGGGCTTGTCGAAATAGAGGATGATGATGGATGCCTTCCTTGTGAAAATTAAACAGCATATACTGACAACCCAGTGCCGGATAATTGATGCTGTTGGTCCGTTCAAAGCCTGTTGCGAGACTCAATCGATCTGTACCTGGTAGCTCATAATAACGATCATTCGGGCTCAGGTCAGGTACGAACCAGAAATGGACTTGATCCAGATGTGGCCGAATGCCGTAGTAGGCATCAAATGCAGTAAGTTCCAATACATCTTCATTCAGCTCAGAGATCTGGAAAGGACCGGTACCAATTAAGGTATTGGCTACATTGTAATCGTAGGGCAGGATCGTCATTCGAATACAGCTGAACAGATGCAAAAAGAACCGATTAGGACGACGAAGAACAAACTTGATGCAGTAATCACCTGCTACTTCCGCGTGTTCGATATCCCGATATAACCAGATGGACGGACTATGCACGTCTTTTAATCGTTGCAACGTTGCTTGCACATCCCGGGATGTCATGACACGACCGTTGTGAAAACGTACACCCTTCCTGAGATAGAAGGTCCATAATCGGTGGTCCTCGCTGCACTCCCACATATGAGCCAATGCTGGGCGGAATGATTCTTTTTTGGCATCATAAGTGATTAATGTATTACAGACCTGGCTCAACAGATAGGTTTCAAAAGCAGTATACACAAAGGCTGGGTCCAAATCGCCTAACTGGCGAGACCTCATAATGCGCAGGATATCCTGACCTGAGGAAGTTTCGTCGTGGCTGTGAAATCCCATCTGTTGATGGAGGGAAAGCATGAGCTGTTCTCGCAATGAATCATGCATCTGAATGGTTCCGATGAGTTCAATGGCATCTTTCATTTTGCCTTTAGAGAGAAGTTCGGTAAAACTCGCTTCCAGCGCTTCATTCATGCTACGCAGCAACGTTAACTCCGAATGGTGCCCACGACCACGCCCGGGTTGCCAGTGGATGAAGCCTTGCTCCTCCAATTTTCTAATAATGAACTTCACATTACGAGGGGTGCAGCACAAGGCAGCGGACAGGCTATCAATGGTTACCGCTACAGGTTCATGGAGCTTGAATGAAAGTTGTTCGGAACCGGCGAGCCTTAGAAAGTGTGTATGTAGAGTATCCATGTGCATAACTCCTCTATTAAAGGTGAAAAGTGTGATCAAATGTTTACACTTTTCTTTCCCCCTTTTATCCTTACAATTATACATTAGTAGAAGTTGTTCAAAAAGTCCGCTTCTGAAGCATCTAGAATGAATAGGAGAAGTTCGCATGAAGCAATATTTAAGGCAAATTCACCCCTTGGCATGGACCATCATTATCGGAACCATGTTTGGACGTCTTGTCACGTCAATGAGTATCCCGTTTCTATCCATTTATCTGACACGTGTACTAGAGGCTACACCTACCCAGACCGGTGTTACTGTGGCCGTTAGCTCGCTGGCAGGTGTAATGGTCAGCTTTTATGGCGGTTATATT
Organism: Paenibacillus sp. FSL R5-0519; assembly: GCF_037974275.1. Classification (NCBI taxonomy): domain Bacteria; kingdom Bacillati; phylum Bacillota; class Bacilli; order Caryophanales; family Paenibacillaceae; genus Paenibacillus; species Paenibacillus sp. FSL R5-0519. Next base: position 3,647,688 of record NZ_CP150234.1, on the reverse strand, counting down.
TCGGACCGGATTGGTCGCAAAATCGTGATGTTAATCTCGGTATTTAGCTGGGCAGGTGTGTTTTTCATTTTTTCAGCAGCAGAGCATCTATGGGTGTTCTTTGTTGCCAATACGTTAAACGGATTATGCCGCGCGGTATTTGAGCCCACCTCCAGAGCACTGTTATCGGATATTACGTCTCCGCAGAACAAATTGCTGGTGTTCAACCTCAGATATGCTGCAGTTAATCTTGGTGTGGTCTTTGGGCCAATTATCGGATTTCAGCTGGGATCATCTGAATCAACGTTCCCATTTATGATTTCCGGCTTGATATACATAGCCTATGGACTTGTATTATTTCTGCAATTCAAGCTACAGCATGCCAATCTGCCAGAGCGTCATCAGGCAACCGCACCACGTTTGCGTGAAGCACTCATAACCACTGGTCGCGACCGGGTGTTTCTGCCAGTATTAATCGGTACCACATTTTGTGTTCTGGGTTACGGGCACTTTAGTTCTACGTTGGCACAGTACTTGGCGAGGAGCCCGATCTTCGAAAATGGAAGTCAGATGTTCTCGTACATGCTTTCCCTGAATGCGGTGACGGTACTGATTATTCAGTATCCGCTTGTGCGAACCTTCCGAAACTTTCCACCGCTTGTTCCTCTGATTGTGGGTAACCTGCTTGTTGCAACCAGTCTGATGATGGTCGGAATCGCTGAAGGTGTACTCATGATGATGATGAGTGTCATACTATTTACCATTGGGGAAGTGCTGTTGTTCACGATGATGGATATGCTCATCGACCGGATTGCGAAGCCCGAATGGAAGGGGACGTATTTCGGAACTATCGGCTTCAATAATATTGGTAGTGTCATTGCTCCTGTAATGGGAGGGGTGTTGTTAAGTCAATTTGGAGCAGAGAATGGGCTCGCTGTCTTTGTACCGATTTCACTGACGACTGCACTGGGAGTTCCTTTTCTTCTGATCGCACATAGACGCCTTGTTGTTAGAGAGAAGCAAACGGAGTCCACATCATTGGGTATGTAGCAGGAATTGAAAGATTAATGACATGAATTAAATAACAATTCAGTTAAAATTATCTTGACGGATGTTAAACCAGCGAATACAATAAACAACAAATATGTGAAACGGGTGGGATGATGATTATGTTTATGCCTATACAGATTTCGAATCAATAACTGAATACGCATAAGCATAGTGACATTAATCCGATTTTTTGCAATGATCGCGTTTAGACAGTCATGTTTGTGCACCCCTGTCGTGGACGCTCATCATTATTGCGATGCAGAGGAGGTTCGGGAAATGCTTGCATTTCATCCGGACTCTTTCGGTTATAAGCTGTAGATGAACTTTAGTTCATCTATGGCTTTTTTGCATGCATTCCACCAATCCGTTCACATGGAAAGGAGCATTTGTTTTTCTTTTTGGCAATGAACATACCCTTAAGGGAAGAAAGAGAGGTAACCCTATGAAGCAACCTGCGCAAAGTTATACCATTTGGTTCTCCCAACGCACGGGCAGTACTCTATTGGGTGACGCTTTAAGTTCTACAGGTGTAGCCGGTTATCCGAACGAATGGCTGCATTATCAGTTTAAAAGTCCAGATCATTTGAAACATGAAGATCTGGAGCAGATTTGGAGCCAGGGGACAACGTCAAACGGCGTGTTTGGCATAAAGATTAATTTTGAACAACGATGGATTGATGCATTTCGTAGTCTCTATCATCTGCCACCAGTGTTATCGCGAGCTGAGGTATGGAGTACGGGGTTTCCGAATTGTAACAAGCATATATACATGACACGTCGCAACAAAGTCAGATTGGCGGTGTCGTGGTGGAGAGCCATTGTTTCGGGGGAGTGGCATCGCAAGCATGGAGATTGCCCTCACATACAAGATATTGCAGATCAATACAACTTTGATGCGATTAAACATTTGCTTGTTGAGAGTAACATGTGCGAAGCTGCAATCGAAGATTTTCTGTCCGAATCGGGCATTGAACCGATGACAATTGTTTATGAGGATTTTATACAAGATTATGAGGGGACCGTCATGGATGTGTTAGCGTTTTTGGGAGTTCAATCGGACGGTATTACGGTATCAGCCCCTTCCTTTGACCCGATTGCAGATGAGATCTCTGAACAATGGGTCCAACGATTTCGGGAAGAGTGCCAGAGAGGATGGGAGAATGTAAGATGGTAAACACACATGGAAAAATACATCCACGGGTCGGAAATGTTGCATTTAGTGTTATTATGTATGATTCATCTTAGTGAGGAACAAAGATGGTCTGAATCATTAGAACAGAAAAGAATTGTTATACGAAGGAGTGAGGGGTTATGCCCAAAAGAGAGAAACGCTCCATGTCTTGGCTGCTGCGCTATTTAAAACCAGTCAAAGGACGGCTGGCCTTACTTTTAATCATGTTGCTGACATCAACGGGGCTTCAGCTTTTGAATCCACAGATTATCAAACGATTTATCGATACAGCGGCAAATGGTGGAGTGCTCACCAATCTCATTCAGCTTGCAGGAATATTTCTGGTTGTGGCCGTGTTTAATCAACTCATCACGGTAGCTGTCAGTTATTTGGGGAATGATGTGGCCTGGCGGGCTACGAATCAACTTCGTGGAGATCTGCTGAAGCACTGTCTGCGTCTTGATATGCGTTTTCATAATGTGAAAACGCCTGGTGAGATGATTGAACGTGTGGATGGTGACGTAACGAGTATCTCCAATTTTTTCGCAATGTTTATCGTGCAAGTGATCGGGAGTTTTGTACTGCTGGCCGGAATTCTCGGGTTCATGTTCAGCGTCAATGTGCCTATTGCTATGGTCATGACCGTGTTCACATTGTTATCGATCCTGTTCATGGTCTTCATCCGAAATCTGGGCGTGGACTCTTCCAAAAATGAACGGGCGGCAAGTGCCGCTCTGTTCGGATTAATTGAAGAACGTATTGCCGGGATTGAAGATGTGCAAGCGAATGGCCATGTGCCCTATGTGATGAACCGCTTTTACCGCACGATGCGCACAGTATTCCGTAAGGGGAGAAAAGCCTGGCTGCTTCGGGTTATTCCATGGAATACCACAGTAGTTCTGTTCGCTCTGGCGGTGACTGCGGTGTTATTGTTGGGTGTGCATTACTATATGGAAGGTCTCATTAGTATCGGAACATTATTTCTGATCTACCAATATACGCAGATGCTGAATGATCCGATTGAGATGCTTGGAGATCAGGTGCAGGAGTTCCAAAAAGCAAAATCAGGTATGCTGCGTTCCAGAGAGCTGCTATCCATGCAGAGTGTGATTGAAGAGGGGACAGAGGAGCAATTGCCTGAAGGACCGCTTGGATTGGAATTCAATCAGGTACATTTCAGCTATAACCAGGATAAACCGGTATTGCAGGACATTAATTTTGCCATTAAACCTGGAGAACGTCTGGGAATCATCGGTCGCACAGGTAGCGGCAAGTCGAGTCTTAGTCGTGTTCTTCTCCGATTGTACAATCTCGATCGGGGAACGATCCGTGTAGGTGGAACGGATATCACGAAGCTTTCATTACAAGCGCTCTATCGCCGGGTGGGTATGGTGACACAGGATGTGCAGTTGTTTGATGGCACGCTGCGTGACAATCTGACCTTGTTCAATGGGGATGTATCGGATCATATGATCAAGGAAACGACGGATCGCCTTGGGCTTAGCCAATGGATTAATTCACAACCAGAAGGACTCGATACGTATCTGGCAGCAGGTGGAGCTTCGTTATCGGCAGGGGAAGCACAGTTATTTGCCCTGACCCGCGTATTCCTGACCGAACCAAGTCTGGTCATTCTGGATGAGCCATCGTCACGTCTGGATGCTGCGACAGAAGGCATGCTGCAATCTGCAATTGACCAGTTAATGAAACAATCTACCGGAGTCATTATTGCTCACCGACTGGCTACACTCGAGAAAGTTGACCGGATTATGGTGCTGGGGGATGGCAAGGTACTGGAATTTGGAGCGAGAGAAGAACTTGCCAGTAACCCGGCATCTCATTATGCCAGACTGCTCATTACAGGCCGAGAGGAGGAATTGGCATGACTGTAGCAGGATTTATAGGCCGTTTGTTTCGATTTAGGCCATTTTTGTTTGTAATCAACGGATTGTTATGGTGTATATTTCATTCCTTGCCGTTAGCCACGGGTATTGGGATGCAGTGGTTTTTTGATCGCACAACAGTGGGGTCAAATGACTATATGTGGCTTGCTGTGCCGCTTATCTTTATTGCTCTGGTCCGAATGGCTCGGGTGGGCACATTCTTTGTAGCCTTCTATGCATGGGTTACGTATCTGTATCATGTTCAGGCGATTTTGCGAACCAACATGCTCGCAGCGATCATGCGCTGGCCAGGCCGTAATCTTCCGGCTTCACCAGGGGAAGCGATGAGTCGCTTTCGGGATGATGTGGATGAAGTCGTCGAGTATGTAGAATCATGGGTGGACTTCTGGGGACGACTTGTATTTGCTGTTGTGTCCATCGTCATTATGGCGAACATTAATTGGCAGATCACATTGGTTGCCGTGCTGCCATTGGTGGTCGTGACCTTACTTAATAACCTGTCCGGAAATCGGGCTCGAAAGTATGCACAGGTTAACCGCGAAGCGACTGGGCGAATTACCAGTTTTATTGCGGAAACGTTTGGAGCTGTGCAAGCCCTGAAACTGGGTCAGGCGGAAGAGAACGTCTCTTCACGTTTTAACCAGTTGAATGAGGATCGTCGTCAGGCTGCACTCCGGGACAATCTGTTCAAACAGTGGATGAGATCAATGAATCAGCATGTGTTAAGTATTTGTACCGGACTGATTCTACTGATGTGTGCAGCCGAGATGAAAGCAGGGAACTTTACCGTAGGTGATTTTGCTTTATTCACGAGTTATCTGGCTAATATCGGATTTAGCATTTCACTGTTTGGTTATATGGTGTTTCAGCACAAAAGGCTTAAGGTATCCTATGATCGTATGCGTAAGCTATTTCGCCCAGGGGAAGAAGACCAGATCATGGATTCGAGAGAAATCTACCTGTATGAAGATCCGCCAGAGCTTGTAAATGAACAGAGAGATCCCAAGGAGAAATTGCAATCGCTTGAGGTGAAGAATCTGACGTATCAATATCCGAATTCTGGAAATGGCATAGAAGAGATCAGTTTCCGTCTGAAACGCGGACAATTTCTTGTTATTACGGGACGGATCGGGTCAGGTAAATCAACACTTGTACGCACACTTCTTGGACTGTTACCCAAGCAAAAAGGGGACATTCACTGGAATGGAGCAGCTGTTGATCCAGCCACGTTCCTGATGCCGCCTAGAGCAGCGTATACCCCACAAGTGCCAAGACTGTTCAGTGATACGTTGAAAGAAAATATCGTCCAGGGCAAACGGGGTAACATGGAGCAAGCGCTTGAAAAAGCCATTCGTCTGGCTGTGATGGAGAAAGATATCAAACATCTGGATCAGGGGCTTGAGACCCCGGTTGGTCCAAGAGGGGTGATGCTGTCAGGCGGGCAGATTCAACGAGCGGCTACAGGGCGCATGCTGATGACGGAGGCGGACCTCTTTATCTTTGATGATCTGTCCAGCGCACTGGATGTGGAGACAGAACAACAAGTATGGGAGGGGCTGTTCCAAGAGCCGGATGTCACCTGCATCGCAGTTTCTCACCGCAGGGCAGCACTTACCAAAGCAGATCATATTATCGTGATGAAAGATGGACGCATTGAAGCGGAGGGAAGCTTGGCTGAATTGCTTGCCACCAATGAAGAGATGCAACTGCTGTGGCAAGGCGAACAAACTCCCGCTAAAGTCGGATAGCTTTTAATAAATTAGAAAAGACAATAAAAACCAAAAAAGCCTTACAGACGTTTACTCCTTGAAAGAGTATAGTCTGTAAGGCTTTTTCGTTATAACGAGTGTAACGGTTTTATCTCATCATTTGAGCAATCAAGGAATACGCAATGATGACCAAGAAGATAATAGTGATATGGTTAATGGAGAAGATAAACATCCGTTTGGACCATTTCTCCGTTTCATTCCGATCAAAGGTAGCCACACTGAGAATGAGCCAGGCCAAGGTAACCAGAAATGCCACAATAGCGACAAAAGGACTCATCGGCCAGAATAAAAAGCTGGATATTAGCAAGAGTACCAGATACACATTCGTCTGAATGTATGTCCGTCTAATACCTTTGACGACAGGCAACATGGGAACACCGGCAGCTTTGTATTCGTCAAAACGACGAATTGCAATGCCGTAGAAGTGAGGCATTTGCCATAGGAGCATCGTTACGACCAATGCCCAGATCTCAAAATGACCCAGTTCCGGTGAAATGGTTGCCCAACCGATAAGCGGAGGCACAGCCCCTGAAAGACTTCCCACTTCCGTGTTGTAGATCGTTGTACGTTTGGTCCACATCGTGTATGGGAACACGTAAAGCAACAGTCCCAAAATACCGAATACGGCAGCAGATGGGGAAGCGATGTACAACATGATGCCCCCGATGATGGTGATTGCAATGCCGAGAATTAACCCCGACTTGGTATCTACGCGTCCCGTAACGGTAGGACGTGTCTTCGTGCGCTCCATAATCGCGTCAATATCGCGATCATACAAGTTGTTAAACACCCCTGCTGCCCCAATAATAAGGGAAGACCCGATAAAAGAAAGGATAATTGGTACAATATTAGCTAAGATTGAAGCATCAAATACATATAAAGCCAAACTTAAACCCGCAAACATGGCGATCAGGTTGGACTTGATGATTCCGATTTTGATCGTATCGAAGAATACTTTCGGAATCGAGCTATACTCCAGGCTGATATTGGTCTGTGAACCATTGTTCAATGTTTTCAAGAACTCACTTCCTATATCTATACTTATATATTATGTCGCTATTATACCATTCAATACACTATGTGATTTAATTAACGTTTTAGTATTTAAAATAATGTCATTTGATTGTGAACAATTTAAAAACAAGGTTTTTTTTAATTGTTAAATAATTATTTCTGTGTTACAGGAGAGAAGCAAAAAATCCGTGGATAACAGTGATGTGAAGTTTGTTCTATCATTAGTAGTGTAAATGTTCTTTTGTTCAACTCACATAGGGTGGATTGAAGAATGTAAACCAAGATATATGTTGCAAAATGTATGAAACTTGTATATTGTAGATATAAGATATCTTTAATGGTTTTGTTTTAAATGATTTTACGTAAATCTCCGAATGGTTTTTCTTAAGAGAAAGCGGAGGTTATTTTTAGAAGTCAATTAGAGATATTAAATGTCTGGAAAGGGTGAGTAATATGAGTCATACGAATCAACTCTTGGATGTACTTATTATTGGTGGAGGACCAGCGGGGCTTAATGCAGCCCTTGTACTCGGCAGGGCCCGCAAGAACGTCGTAGTCATCGACGATGAGACACCGCGAAACTGGGTTACAAAGGAGACGCATGGGTTTGTGACGAGAGATGGGGCCAGTCCTCGTGAATTTCGCAAAGCGGCAAAAGAGCAGATTGCAGCATACCCTTCAGTTCAATTTGCATCGGATACGGCAGTAGCGGTTACAGGTAGTGATGGTGATTTTGTAATCCAGACTACACAGGGGACAAGCTATCGCACGAAAAAGATCTTGTTTGCAGTAGGTAAGAAAGATCTGCCTCTGGATATTAACGGATTAACAGAGGTTTACGGCAAAAGTGCGTTTGTGTGTCCATATTGTGATGGATGGGAGTTAAGAGACCAGTCGCTGGTCATCATCGTTAGTGGAGATAAGGCATTACATATGGCAAAAGTCATATCCGGCTGGACAGATCGTTATACAATCTGTACGAATGGATCAGATTCCTTAACCGATGAGCAGCGTGAAGAGCTGAAACAGCATCATGTTACTGTATTCGATGCACCAGTTAAATCCATTGACTCTGAAAAAGGAATGGTAAAGCAAGTTGTACTGAATGACGGTACAGCGATTCCATGCACGGGAGTTTTCTTCCAACCCAAACTGTTCACCGGATCAGAACTGCCGAAGGCCATCGGTTGTGAAATTTCAGAATCAGGAACAGTTATCGTTGATGCTTCGGGCAAAACATCCATAGCGGGTGTGTACAGTGCAGGTGATGCAGCCTCTGAGTTGTATCAGGCCATTACGGCTGCGTCTCTGGGAGCATTGTCTGCAGTAAGTATTAATACTGAATTGAATTTTGAGAAGTGGGATAAGCAAAGTCAGCATTAGATTATATGAATATGCGTTATAGAACCACCTATTATGTCGTAATAGTATACCGCCATTCATCCAAAACAGCCGTTCGATCTGGATTTTCACAACATCCAAATCGACGGCTTGTGAGGTTAAGACACTTTGTAAGAAGAAGAATGATTCTTATCTGGAATCCTGAATTGTTGCAGAGCTATTATTGGCACTCAGATCGGTAAGCGGATCGAAAGGAGGCCCTGTTATTGTACCTGCGAGCAGTGCAATATCCACCGCATTGACTGGACTGCCCCATGAATTTCCCGAGAAAACCATAACGGCCTGATCATTCACAAATCCTCTGGTATTATAAACTACATTACTGATGATTTCTCCAGTCGTGTTAGGGTTAAAGTATGCTGGTTGACGCAAGGAATAAAAAATATTATTGCGTACAATCAATCCGGTCATATTTCCAATCTGGGTGACGAGGCCCCGATTAACAACCCAACCTGAAGAGGGACCTGCTTGCGGAGGACCGAATATGGTATTGTTTTTTACGGTGTGGTTGGTTCCGCCTAATTGAATAAACTCAACAGCATAAGGATTGTCACTGGTGATCGTTAATCCGTCTACAGTTACTCCGCTTCCTATGATGGTGAAAGGGATAACAGCAGCTTGTAACAGGACGATTGTACTAGGATAGCCCATCAAAGTTACTCCTGCTTTATTAATAGTTATATTTGCAGTAATAGGGTATGTGCCACCAAGAATATGAACGGTTCCCGTTGGAGATACCGCGGTTACACCTTGTTGAATCGTTCCAAAAGGGCTAGCCTGCGTTCCATTTCCGCCCACCGCGCCTTGTAAAACATATACGTTAAAGGGATCGGGCAGTACAGTACCCGTAGCTCCAGTGGCTCCAGTGGCTCCAGTGGCTCCAGTGGCTCCAGTGGCTCCAGTAGCTCCAGTGGCACCAGTGACTCCAGTAGCTCCAGTGACTCCAGTGGCTCCGGTGGCTCCGGTGGCTCCAGTGGCTCCGGTGGCTCCAGTAGCTCCGATCGCACCTGTTGCACCTGTATTACCCGTTGCACCCGTGGGGCCTTCTGGACCGCCTGATGGACCAGTATCACCCGTTGCACCCGTGACACCCGTCGGACCTGTATCCCCAGTAGCGCCTGTTGATCCTGATGCACCCGTAGCTCCAGTCGTGCCGATGGCACCAGTGAGCCCCGTTGCGCCAGTAGCACCTGTATTTCCTGTAGGTCCAGTAGCTCCTGTAAGTCCCGTAGTACCTGTAGCGCCTGTTGTACCGGTACCCCCAGTAGCTCCGGTAGCTCCATTAAAATTCTCACTGCCAAATAATTCGGAATAAACAAGTCGATGAGCAGCAACTAAAGAGCCGGCACTGTTTTTCCCCCAAACAGAAACTAAAATGTCCTCAGGGGTTGCACCTGTATCTGTAATAACGAATTCAAAGCTGTTGATATCGGCAAAATAACTATGTGTAGCTACTGCGCCAGGTAAAATGGTGAATTGCTCACTCACATATAAAGCTCTGGTAGTAATTAATGAATATCCCTGTATGAGTATAGTCGCGGCGTTTACAGCACTCTGATTTTCAATTTTAATTGAAACAGTCTGGGTGGGTCGTACGCCATTTACTGGACTATTATCAATAGGGCCAGTTAGCAGGATTGCCAAGTTTCTCACTCCTTTTCTCATAAAGCGTAATTATGTGTAATTCACTCACACTGATGTATGTTTATTCTGGATTAGAGAAATGTGCCTTACTTTCTGAGAAACAAATGTAAGAAAGGTAACAATAAAAAAATAAAGATGGCGTGATGAATTCATATGAAAATGCTTACATCTAAAATTTGAAATAAAAAGGATTGACAGTGCCTATTTTAGCGGGTTTAATTATATAGACCGATTGTTATATTTATTTGAAGGAAGTGGCTTTCGTTGAGTGAAAAGTCTAATGCTAGGGAGTCCATTGTCAGCACAGCAGCGAGACTGTTTTTTTCACAAGGATATCATGCGACCGGTCTGAATCAGATCATCAAAGAGAGTAATACGCCGAAAGGGTCGTTGTATCATTATTTCCCTCATGGCAAGGAAGAGCTTGCGCACGAGTGTATTCAAAAAGCCAATGAACAGATCCTGCAGACATTTGAGAAAACATTTGCAGCCCATGATAATACAGGGGACGCCATTCAAAGATTTATTCATGATTTGGCTCATGAAACAGAAACAGCCGGGTTTACCGGATTTCTGCCATTCAGCTTCTGGGCAGCTGTGGAGACATCGTGTATTAGTCAGCAGTTGCGTATTGCATGTCAGGGTGTATTTGCAGATTGGCAGGATATCATTAAGAAACATCTGATTCTGGATGGCGTTGGTGAAGAGAAGGCGCGGGAGACGGCACTTCTGATCATTTCTTTGATGGAGGGAGCACTGATTATCAGCCTGACCAATCAGGATAAACAGCCTCTGCTGACGGCTGCTGAGTATTTGTCGGTTGTGACAAAGAACGCCAAACAGGTTCTATGAGTTATAGCAAGAGCCAGAGAAAAAGAAAGTAAGTTCGATACGTTTGAGGAGGATGGGATCGTGGAGGTTTCCATGAAGGCTGATTCTGCACAGAATCAACAAGAAACGAAGCAATACAAGGTATTTCCGATTTTGTTCGCAATGCTGCTGAGCGGCTTTATTGGTCTGTTTGGAGAAACGGCATTAAACGTGGCTTTGACGCCACTTATGGGTCTGCTTGAAGTTGGACCTACAACGATTCAATGGTTAACCACAGGTTACTTGCTTGTGTTGGGAATCCTGGTGCCGGTATCCGGTATGCTGTTGCAATGGTTTACAACCAGACAGCTATTCACAACATCCCTGATTTTCTCCATTGCAGGCACATTTGTTGCTGCGCTTGCACCTAGCTTCGAAATTTTGTTGGTGGCACGGGTACTACAGGCTGTAGGTACAGCACTGTTGCTGCCGCTGATGTTTAACACGATATTGGTTATTTTCCCGATTGAAAAACGTGGCGCTGCCATGGGATTAATCGGTTTGGTTATCATGTTTGCGCCAGCAAGCGGGCCAAGTATCTCCGGTCTGATCCTGGCTAATCTGAGCTGGCACTGGATCTTCTGGATTTCGTTGCCGTTCTTCATTATCTCACTGGTATGCGGCTTGCTGTTCTTGCCGAATATTTCGAAATTGACCAAGCCCAAAATCGATGTACTATCCATTATCCTTTCTACTCTAGGTTTTGGTGGTATCGTATACGGCTTCAGTAGCGCAGGTGGACATGGGGATACCGGTGGGGGCTGGACAAGTCCGATCGTTGTATCCACATTGGTTGTTGGTGTGCTGTCCTTGGTACTCTTCAGCATCCGTCAGTTGAGAATGAAACAGCCTATGATGGACTTGCGAGCCTTCAAGTACCCAATGTTTACGATTGGTTTGATTCTTGTCTTCATTTGTATGATGATGATTCTGTCTTCCATGTTAATCCTGCCTATGTATCTTCAGCAGGGAATGGCTGTGACAGCGTTGACTGCTGGATTGGTACTATTACCAGGCAGCTTGTTGAATGGATTTTTATCACCAGTCATGGGACGTTTGTTTGATAAGTTTGGACCGAAATGGCTTGTGATTATTGGAATGACTGTCGTGGCAATAGTTCTGTTCTTATACACAGGTATTGAGGCGACGACTTCCCTTGGTACGATTATTACGTTGCATGTGTTCATGATGGTCGGCATTTCGATGATTATGATGCCTGCACAGACCAATGGTTTGAACCAGTTGCCTCGTGAGTATTATCCGCACGGTACTGCAATCATGAATACATTACAGCAGGTATCCGGAGCAATCGGTACTGCGGTGGCGGTAAGTATATTGAGTGCAGGGCAATCCAGCTTTCTAAGTAGTGTGGCCAATCCGGAAACCCCGGAGAATCAACTGGCAGGTTTCACATCAGGAGTACAAAACGCTTTCGTCTTTGCTTTGGTTCTGGCGATAATCGGTTTGATCACTTCACTCTTCGTGAAACGAGTCAAGGTTGGATCTGCACCAGAGCAACAAGGTCCAATGCATTAATATTATACCTGTGCAATATCAAGAGCGATGCGTTCCTTAACCATAAGGATGCATCGCTCTTTTATTAGGTGAAATTTATTAGTTTAATAATTTGTGTTGACGTGAAACGGGTTTCAGCCATTAGAGTAAGTGTATAGCCAGTCTTCGGCAGCACAAAACATTGAATTTCAGAGCAAATACTTCATGTTCCTGCAAGATTGTATATGTTCATACTAATATAACAGGGTAATATAGAATATATTCGTGCAATTTTAATTAATCGAAAACGATTTATATCTTTTATCTTTATGCAAGGAGACCTCATTATGATAATCATTCATCCCATCGATAACACGATCGAAAAGATGCTGTTACACTACGAAAAAAATGGTCATCTCACACTACAGGCTTCGCTTATTAGTAATAGCTCGGTTGTATATAGATTGCAAGACTATTGTCTCAAGGTATACGCTTCACGAGCAAGATTGGATGGGGAGATGGAAAGTGCAGCAATTAGGTCATTGCAAAATAACCCTTATTCACCTAAATTGTATGCGTATTCACCAGGGGAGTACATCCTGACAGAGTGGATTGACGCATGTAATCTGAAACAATACCGTGCGGCGTATGGACATATTCCTCCAAGCTTGATATATGATATGTTCTCGACAGAGCTTCAGCAGATTCAAGCGGGATATTGGGATTGGGATGTTATCCGATACGAAAATTTACTTTGGACGGAAACCGGAAATGTGAAAAGAACAGACTTTTGGTTGTGTGAGCCTGTAAGAGCCAGACGCGAGAGCCTGTATGAGCAGGTCATTCACAAGATTGAACAGATCTACAATGGGGATCGAATCGAAATGGAGGCAATGGCGCAGTATTTCATTCGTCACCAGCTTACTTCTTCAGAGATCCAGCAAGCCTTCAACGATTTCCGGTCTCAACGGCCAAGACTGGCGATAGCACAATAAATCATACTTAAAACCCCAGAGATATGGATAATCTTTGGGGTTTCTTTTTTTACTATAGCCTTGCATTACTTTGGTAGATTGTAAGTTACTTCTTCACCAGGGCCAATATTTCATCGGCAACGAGGTCAGGATGATATTGATGGATGTAATGGTCGGTATCTTTAATGGTTACCTGTTTCGATTCATCTGACCAAGATTTGAATTCTGCTTGTGTTTTATCCCATTCGGGCTCACTTGCACCAAAGTAGTCAGCCGTCAGTATGGTGAGTGGAAACGGGAATGGTTGCTTGTGATCTACGACCACTTTTCCATTCTCAGCTATTTCACGCAATTCATCCAACGTGTTTTCATTACCATAGTTGTGCAGTAGGGCAGTTGTATCCAATTTTTTTAAATCTTCAGGTACAAGTTTCAGTTCATTACGGTTGGCATTGGATGTTTCGACAACCAAGTCAGATTGCATGGAGAGGCGGAATAGTCCGGTTTGGATACGTAATTTGTTAGCAAAACCACCAATTGTGTCTGCCAAAGAGTCATCGTCCTTTGAATAATATTCAGGGCTTCCGCCATCAATCATGACGATACCCTTAACGAGATCCGGGTATTTTTGAGCGAAACGGATGGTCTCCAGCGAGCCGAGCGAATGTCCAACTAATACATAAGGTGGCTTCTGTCCAGATACCTGCAACAACTCGTGTAATTCTTCAGCTATGGTATCAACATCACGTTTGTTATCGGTCTGATCACTGTATCCATAGCCAAATCGATCATATACAGCGAATTTTGTGTTGGGAGCGAGCTTTTCATATAATGGATAATAATCTACATAGGGATTAGCGGTACCCCAGCCGGAGGCGAGCACTACGGTTACATCGCCTTCTCCACCCTTATATAGATGCATATTTTCACCATGTACTTTGTACAACTCTCCAGGGGGCACAAGTATTTTTGCATCTTGCCTTACACCTACTTGTTGGTAGATTACCCCTGTACCGAGAAGCAACAGAAGCACCGCCAGGTCGAATATCAAAAACTTGACTAATCTTTTACGCCATTTCTTCATGTTTTCTCACACACTCTCTCGATGTATTTTCTCAATTATATATGCCCAATCTTATACGAGAGAAAACCGTGTCTTAATTCTATCTTAATTAACCGAAAATTGAATATCACCAGCCAATGAATTAATATATAGCTACGATATGAATATATGTTATCCAAATGTTTAATCATAGATTGATTATATAGAACAGAAGGTATGAACAATGACAAAATACGAAAATCAGCTTCCGACATCAGCTGGCATGAACTTCAAGTCCTTGGTCAGTATATTGAGAGATTCCATGCGTGGAGATGTTGAGCGGAGGCCATCAAGTACGATGCCGATAGTGATGTGTGAACCTGCAGAGTCATTCAGTGCATCCGATCATCCGCAGGTTACATGGTTCGGCCACTCGGCGTTTTTGCTTGAAATCGAGGGTCACAGGTTACTCTTTGATCCAATGCTGGGCAATCGTCCATCTCCCGTATCCTGGGTGGGTACCAAACGTTACAGCACGAATCTGCCGATTCAACCGGAGGACTTCCCGACGCTGGATGCAATCATTATATCGCATGACCATTATGATCATCTGGACTATGATTCCATTCGCAGATTGAAGGATAAAACAAAACGATTTATTGTGCCACTTGGGGTACGTCGTCGACTGATTCAACTGGGGGTGCCTTCGGAGCAGATTACCGAGCATAACTGGTGGGATGAGTTATCGTTCAAAGGTCTAACATTGGCTTGTACGCCAGCACGACATTTTTCAGGCAGGGGATTGTTTGACCGTAATTCTACCTTATGGTGTTCGTGGGTCATCGCTGGACAACATACAAAAGTGTTCTTTAGTGGTGACAGCGGATACGGTCCTCACTTCAAGGAAATTGGCAGTAAATACGGTCCATTTGATCTGACTTTGATGGAATGCGGGCAATATGACGAACGGTGGTCCAACATTCACATGATGCCGGAAGAGACGGTGCAAGCACATTTGGATGTAGGTGGCCAGTTGCTTATCCCGATTCATTGGGCCGCATTTACGCTGGCTTATCATGCCTGGAATGAACCGGTCGAACGGATTACCAAGGCAGCACATGCTATGAATGTTAAGATTGCAACACCTAAAATTGGCGAGAAGGTTGTACTTCATACAGAGGGCTACCCTACACATCCATGGTGGAGACCTGGGTTAGGGTAAAATAAAAGCGTTCAGCTCATTCAATGAGTGGACGCTTTTTCTGTTGCATTTTACATCAGGATCGATAGTGCACTGTAGATTAACATTATACCCATCACGATATTAACTGGACGTTCATATCGCAATAGAAAGCTCTGGAATAATAGTCCACCAAAAGCCCAGGTCATATTGGCGCTAATCCCGATAAAGGTGAGCAGCAAGGAAAATGCGATAAGTTGAACATGGGATTGCCCAAGAGGCAGAACAAAAACGGATATGGCCGTAAGTCCATACAGAATGACTTTGGGATTAATGAATTGCAGGGTGAACCCAAATAGAAATGAATAATGATTCACTGTGTTTTCTTCCGTATCTGCAGGTTTGCTTCGCATAATTTTGATTGCCAGGTAAAGCATGTACACACATCCCAACAGGTTCAAAATGGGTGTGATCTTGGGGATATATTGATGCAGAATAAGGTTGAAATAGCTAGACAGAAACATAATAAGCAAGCAACCGGCTGCAACTCCACTAATAAACGGTAGGGTCTTGCGGAAACCCTTATTTCTTGCATGCGTCATGGAAATGATATTGTTGGGGCCCGGTGTAAATGATGCGATGATTGCGTATGTCACCAAAGGTATGATGTTCATGTGTCCTCCATGTCTTCTCAAGTTGTGTGATATAATAACCTAAATGTACGTTATAGCGTATGGTCTTTATAATTGTGCAATATGTGCGTTATAAAGCACAACTAGTTTATATCATGAGGAGGATGGATCTTGAAAAATATTAATCATATTCTTGCCCAGAACTTGAAACAGCTCAGGGAACAGAGAAAGCTTAGTCTGGACAAGGTTGCCGAAATGTCCGGTATTAGCAAGACCATGCTTGGTCAGATTGAACGTGGCGAATCCAACCCATCGATTGCAACCGTATGGAAGATTGCCAACGGCCTGAAAATTTCTTTTACTGCTTTGATCCACGAGCCGAAGTCAGATACTACCGTTGTAACGGGCAATGATATTCAAGTATTGGTGGAGGATGAGGGAAGGGTACGAATATATCCGCATTTTCCTTTTGAAGAGGGGCGGCGTTTTGAAATATATATGATGGAGATGGACCCTCAGACTGCATTAAATGCAGAATCGCATATCGAAGGTACGGAAGAATTTATTACGGTCTTTGAAGGGGAAGTTTCGATTCGAGTTGGGACGGAAGAATATACGGTGAACCAAGGGGAATCCATTCGTTTTGGAGCGGACAAGCCTCATGCCTATGTCAACGCTGGTGCTAAGACCAATAAATTAAACATGGTTATTCATTATTCGAAGTGAACGCCAAGAGCCAATTGTGAAGGTAACGAACGATGAACGAATGTATGCATAAATGAATGAAATGACAATAAAGCAGCCTGGTCATTGAACTGCACCTCCTTCAGTCTGACAAATGACAAAGAGGATACCGTTCAAACCATTGGCTGCTTTATTGGTGTGTGTGTTCGTTATGGAGCGCAACGCCTATGATATGGCTGGGTTAAGGCTTTTCTTTGGCTTGACGCTGAATTTCCTTGGCTGTTAATGCTTTATCGTACACTTTAACATGATCCAGACTACCTTTGTAGAACGGATCAGCCGCATAACGACTCTTGCCCACATAAGCTTCCGTTACCTGCAGATCTTTCGGGTTAAAGGTGATCTCAGAGCTGCTTGCAACCGATGTGCCATTCACATATAGAGTGCCTACATCACCCTGAAGAGTTACAGCCACATGAACCCACTCCTTGGAAGGCAAGGGATTTGCAGCAATCAGACTCTGATCCCGTCCCTCATTATGGATGGTGAATTGTAATGCTCCATTATGCTGGGATGGAGTAAGGAACATGTGTCTCGTCAAGCCATTTCCAAAGTCGAAAATACGCTGCCAGGACCCGCCACCATCCCAATTGACCCAAGCGCTAAACGTAAAATCCGTGGTATCAGTCAACAGTCCAGGCAACTGGATGTAACTGTTGGTCCCGTTAAATGTGGCAGCCTGATTTTTGCCACCTGCAGCAGAACTCACCACATTATAGGCTTGTCCATGATATTTGTTCTTACTGTCATCCTGTGCGATTTTTGCAATTTTCTTGTGTTCAAACGTATACTCCCCGAGCAATGGACTTACCGCTTGCTGCGGAATAATCACGTTGAACGTTTTGGAGCTTACCGCAGTACCTTTACGAATAGTAGCAGTTAATTTCACTTTGGCATCCCCCTTGCCAGCGCGTGGTCGCTGCACTACACCAGTAGCTGATAGAGCCGAAGGGTTTGAGCTTTTCCACGTAATGTCTGCATCACTTGAGCCCTTTGAAGGCAGTGAGAGATTGAAGAATAATTGATTTGTATTACCAATGCTCAGATCCTTTTTCACCGCATCTACAATGTCTTGATCGCTCCGTTCAACACCTTGACTTCCCCAGATGGTTACCCCGGAGGAGGAGAGGGCGCTAAAGGCCAGAACTGTACTTTGAGATTCCGAATTCCATTCATGTGTGAAAACTCCTTTGTAGACAACGTTATTCGATTTGATCTGAACTTTGTTGTCTGCCTCAAGGCTCCAAGTTCCTGTCACGGCACCATGAATCTGCCCATCTGCTGTGAACTGAACGGCCTGCGATGGCTTGATGTCCGCCGTGATGTCCTTACCGTGATTCACCCACTGGTACTGACCGACGATATCCTGAGCTGTTAGTTGCGTTGTATCCTCTCCCAAGGCAGCATAGCGATACGGAGAAACGACGAGCCAACCGTCTGCATTCATATGCATATCGTGTACGCGGACTTCATGTTCTTCACCACGCCCCGGAAAACGTGAATGGAAGATCAGATATTGTTTGCCTGTCTCCACATCAATATAAGCTGAGTTGTGTCCCGGTGATACATAACCGGTTCCCAGGCCTGTGCCCGGATCGCCAATCTGTCTCTCGAACAGGAAGTTCCCCATTAATTTGACACCAAAAGGCTCAATGGAACGATCATCAAATAGCGGTTTATCCTTGTCCGCTTTAACGTTGATCATATCGTTTCCTTCGGCATCCAGGAAAGGACCATCCGGCGTTTGGGAACGAGCAACTCGAATGTTATATCCTCCGTCAGCACCCAGTCCGCCGTAAGACAGGTACAGATAATAATAATCGGTTTCGGGACTGTAGAGCATATAAGGGGCCTCAATACGACTATGGTTGCCTCCCGTCAGCTTTTTGCCATAACCTTGATTGGGCAGCGGTTTACCCGTCGTCTCATCCATCTCCAGAATGAAAATCCCCCCGGAGTAGGAGCCATACACCATCCATAACTTGCCGTTTTTATCATAGAAGACATCAGGATCGACCACATTGGGATGAATCGTTGCATCGTAAATGGTACCATCCTCACTGATCTGATCCCACATGCCAGATTTCAACAGTATCCCTTGGTCCTTATAAGGTCCTTCAATGTTGTCTGCGACAGCAATGCCAAGCGCTGATCGCGGAGAGTCGCCTTTACAAGCATTGTAGTACATATAAAATTTGCCGTCTGCGAGCTGAATGACATCTGCCGCCCATAACGTATCTGTCTGTGCCCATTCCAATGCTTCAGCGAATTCTTTGGTTACATTCGGGACCACAGGATTATTGTCCGTAACACCCGAAGCGACGAGGTCCCAGTTCAGAAAATCTTTGGACTTGGCTACTTGCAGGTGTGATCCAAAAATATAAAAGGTATCCTCCACCTTAATGACAGAAGGGTCATGAACAGAAACATTTTTGAATGTTGGAGCTGGATTTACCATTGGTGTAATGGAAGTCTGTGCGTTACCCACAGTTGCCCCTGAACCATTGGCGAACACCGAGACCGGCGTCAAAGTTGTTGCTGTAAGTAATACGGTGCTTAGTACAGAAATGTTAAGTACATTTACCCAATAACGTTTCATATTTTTCCCCTTTCCTAATTCCCGGAATGAAAAATAACGCGATACTTGGCAACACACGATATAAGGTTCAGCAGACCTCCTTTGAGTGTCCAATCATAATCAAGCGATTTCATTTGATATATTATCAATTGGTTTATATGTTTGTAAACCATAAATATGATCGATTTATAGCAAAATGAATAAAAATAAGAGCAGAGAGATGGACCGACCAAGCTTCTTACATTGAAATAAACATAAATAAAACAGGAGTCATTTTTAAATTTAGGATTGAAATAGGGCTCTGTAATGAGATAGTATTACGTTTAGATTATGTCTTTAAATATTTATCAATCATTTTATAATTATGCGAATCAAAAGAGGGGAAGACAATTCTACACTACATAGGAGGTTAGCACATGACTTCGTATCAAAACCAATTAATCGCACGGTACATATTCGAAGATGCT
Source organism: Paenibacillus sp. FSL R5-0519 (assembly GCF_037974275.1). NCBI lineage: Bacteria > Bacillati > Bacillota > Bacilli > Caryophanales > Paenibacillaceae > Paenibacillus > Paenibacillus sp. FSL R5-0519. The sequence goes on along the minus strand of NZ_CP150234.1, from coordinate 3,627,775 downwards.
GTTCAGATCGGTAAAGACAACTCCGGGAACGGACATGATAGTCTGGCAAAAGGCGAGATTCTGCCAGTGGGATCCAAAGTGAAAGGCAGATCGGCTGTAACTTTTAGCGGGGGAGTGAATGGAACTTCTTATCTGCAGTTACCTTCGGATCTACTTCGGAATGTAAGCGATAACACAGGGATTACGATTACCACTTGGGTGTTCATGGGCAAGGGGTCTAATGTGTGGGAACGCATTTTTGACTTTGGCAAAGGGGAGAAGGGACCGTATATGTTTCTGACGCGTCAGCTCCTGGGTACGTTATATGCCGGAGATAATCTGGTTGTTCATCCAAGTGGGGGAGTTGCAAGCGGTGAATGGATGCATATTGCACTCTCCGTGGCAGGCAGCCAAGGAGGGACGCTCAGCAGTGCAGGTCCGATTGTATATGTGAACGGAGAGAAAGCCGCAGACGGTTCGATCAGTCAGACATCCAGTGGCAATTATGCCAAACTGCGCAATTGGTTTGATACGTTCAAGGACCCTGAGAATTATAACCAGAACTATATTGGACGCTCCCAATACGCAGCTGATGTGGATTTTGCAGGTTCGTTGTCCGACTTTCGGATCTATGGGGCAGCGCTCACCATGGATCAGGTGATTGAAGTGATGTGTGAATCACTGACAGATGAAGCGATTGTGAAGCTAGCGGCAGACAAGTATTTGTCCTTCCCTAACCGAATTATCACCAAAGATGTGTCATTGCCCACACATTTACTGGGTGATAAAGTGACGGTACAGTGGAGTTCCAGTAATCCGGAAGTCCTGTCTGAGAATGGAGAGGTTCAGGCAATTACATCAGCACAAGAGGTTACGCTCCGTGCGCTTCTGAACAAGGGTGATAGCAAGCTGAGCCAAAGCTTTGACGTGTCTGTTGTGCCGGCGCACGTCCCGCCGTATACGATCACCATCCATGGAGATCAGAAGGTGGCCGACATCAGTGAAGTGATGTATGGTTTGTTCTATGAGGATATTAATAACGCCGCTGATGGCGGGATCTATGCGGAGCTTGTTCAGAATCGATCATTTGAATCTTTTGCATTTGATACATATTCACAAGATTCGGGGGAATGTGGTTGTTCGACAGGTCGAAATCGTGAACCTTTGTTTGCCTGGTCAGGGGATACCGAGAGGATGCTCGTGCAGCATACGGAGGGATTGAATACACATTTTAACGTGCAAGATCCTGAAGTAAATGCTTATTATGTCACGGTTCAGGATGGGGCAACGATTCGAAATCGTGGATTCTCAGACTCCAACCAGCATTGTGCCATGTCTATCAAGCAGGGTGAGGCGTATGATTTTACCGTATGGGCAAAAGCAGAGTCGGCAGGAACAATCACTGTTCAATTGCAGGATAGAGAAGACACTTCCATCAGTGATTCGGTAACGTTACATGTTGAAGGCGGGAACACATGGAAGAAATACGGCTTGTCACTTACCGGAAAGCATACTGTACTTGGTCAACTGGCACTTACGTTTGCAGGTGACATATCTGTTGATATGGTGTCTTTAGTGCCTCAGAATGTATGGGGAGCTGATCCGACAGAAGAAGGAATATCCGCTACAGCACATGCCAACTACACAGGTAATCCGAACTATCGATTGAGAAAAGATCTAATTCAGGCACTCGCAGATCTGCATCCAAAGTTCCTGCGTTTTCCGGGAGGATGTATCTCGGAAGGGTCCTTCATATGGGACAACGTATACGATTGGAAGGATTCTGTAGGACCCGTTGAGCTGCGCAAAGAGAATTATAATGTCTGGGGTTACATGATGACGATGGGGCTTGGTTATATGGAGTACTTCCAGTTGGCGGAGGATCTGAATGCTGCTCCGGTTCCGGTGATGGCTTGCGGTGTGTTATGTCAGGCACGTTCGGATTATGCTCACCCTGCGGGTGGCGCATTAAGGGAATATTATATCCGCAACTTCACCGACCTGATCGACTTTGCACTCAGTACAGATGTTGAACACAACGAATGGGCGGCGGTACGAAGCCAGATGGGACATCCTGAACCGTTCGATCTTCGTTATCTGGGTGTAGGTAATGAGAACTGGGGCACTGAGTTTTTTGCCAATTTCGAAGTATTCAAAAGCTCGATAGATGAGTACATGAAACGGAATTATCCGGATCATGAGCTGCACATTATCTCGACGGTTGGTGCTCAGGCGGATGATGATGCGTATCAGGAAGGATGGAAGTTTCTCAGCGGAAATCTGACCGGATCAGCCCAAGTTGCTTTTGCAGATAGTACAGAGGTCATTGAGGAGACCGTAACCTGGTATGAGAATCAGGACAATTATATGGACACCATCGCAGATGAGCACTACTATCGATCCAATGAATATTTGCTGAATAACGTGGATCGTTACAACTACTATGACCGGGCCTATCATGAAGACGGAAGTGTCGACTGGAAAGAAACATCCAAAGTGTTTGTGGGAGAGTATGCTTCCACGGACAAAAATACACTGGCAGGTGCGGTTGCGGAAGCTGCGATCATGACCAGCTTTGAAAATAATGCGGACGTTGTTCGTCTGGCTGCCTATGCGCCATTGTTCAACAAAGTACTAATGGACGGGACCTACCGCTGGACGCCGGACTGCATTTGGTTTGATGATGAAACGGTGTGGTACACACCGAATTATTATGTGCAGCAGCTTTTTGCAAAATATATAGGGGATCATGTCCTTGCGACTTCGTTCTCCACATATAGCAAAGGCAAACCGCTGAATCTCATTCCACGTGGCGGCATCGAGATTGCGACAGGGAATGCAGACATCGTGGTGAAAAGAGTCACCGTCACGTCCAATGTGGATGGCAGCTTGATGTTTGAAGAAGATTTCAGGGAACGTACAGAGCTTAGTGAGGCATGGAGCCAGATTCCTGAATCGGAAGGATACACTTTAACCGCAGGAAAAGGGCTCATCTTGAGCGCACAAACTACTGGATTAAATGGACTGTACCTGCTGAATGACGAATGGACCAACTACCAGGTGCACGTTGAGGCGGAGAGAATTTCGGGTGAGGATGGTTTTTACATCGGCGTGGGATTGACGGATATCATACCTGAGAACAAGGATGTCATTGAGTACGCAATCAGTTACAGTGGGGACGCAACAGGCGTGAAGGTGTACAAACAAGGGGTCGAGGGTTATACACTGGGAGATTACTCATCCAGTTCAGCAGCAGGTAATCTGAGAACGGCCAATTATGAACCAATCGAGAATGGGACCGATTATAGGATTACGGTTAACTATGGTGGGGATACAGGAAAGAATCTGATCTGCTCGTACACAGATGGTCTCCATCCCAGCAAAGTTCTGGATTACAAGCTGGAAGCCTACAACCGGGAAGTATTCCACTCCGTTACGAAGGACGCACGGCATGTGTATGTGAAGCTGGTGAATGCAGATGATGTGGATAAATCAACCCGGATTTGCCTTCAGGATCTGAAGGTGGAATCTTCAGCCAGACTGCTCACGCTTACCGGAGAAGAACATTTGGTGCATATTCCAAATGTGAATCAGAAGAATGATGAGAAAGTGGTTCCCCTAGAACAGGAGATAAAATGGAATGGTGAATCAGTGATTGTTGATTTGTCAGCTCATTCGGTAAATGTTCTTATTATGGATCTTCAGTAAGAAAATATATTAAAAAAGGCCCCTTTAAGCAGACATCAGTTGTCTCCGATAAGGGGGCCTTTTGCTATTGAACTTGTTTTGACCTAAAAAGCAATTAATTTTCGCAATAGGATTAACATGTCATAGTCCGGTATGTTAACCAATAAGGACATGGTCCTCTGCATAACCGATTTTGGATGTGCGTTTCTTCTGAGCCAGTGCAAAAGCCAGAGTTAATGGTCCCAATCGTCCTGCAAACATCGTAATAGAGACTATCATTTTACCGGCAACACTCAACTCACTCGTCAGACCCATCGAGAGTCCTGTGGTGCTAAATGCTGAAGTAGCTTCAAACAGAACATCCAGAAAATGATTTTCTAGAATGCCTTCGGATATGGATAGCAGAATGGAAATCCCAAGCACAAAGGCGAGAGAACTTAAGACAACAGCGAGTGCACGCATTACTGTTTCTTCTGCAATTTTACGCTCAAAAGCATGAATCTGTCCGCCACCCCGAAATGTTTGTATGGTCGCAAGAATAAGGACTACAAAAGTATTGATTTTAATTCCTCCACCTGTTCCGCCGGAAGAAGCCCCAATGAACATTAGGATTATAATGAAAAATTGGGATGTGGCCAACATACTTCCAATGTCAATGGTATTGAATCCAGAGCTTCGAGGAGCAGTACCCTGAAATAGAGAAGCCCATATACGTTCACTGTAAGATAAATCAGCAAACGTAGAAGGATTCCAACTCTCGAGTAAAAAAATAGTGAGAAATCCAAACAAGTACAGAGAAAAACTACCGATTAACACAATTTTTGAATGAAGGGAGAGCTTTCTCCATGAACGTTTGCGGAATACATCCACAACCACAATGTAACCCAAGCCGCCAATGATAAAGAGCGTAATGACTGTGAGATTAACAATCGGGTCACCAACAAATGGGGTAAGGCTATCACTCCAAAGAGAGAAACCCGCATTATTGAAGGCAGAGATGGAATGGAATATGGCGTAATAGAAAGCTTGTCCCCATCCCAAATCACTCTGCCAGCGCAATGTAAGAACTACCGTAGCTAGAGCTTCAAAAGCAAAGGCTATAAGTACAATATACATGGATAACTTAACCAGACCTTGAGCAGAGGAGGTGTTGGTGGCTTGTTGAATAAGAAGCCTCTGTTTCAAACCAATCCGTTTCCCCAGAATAATGGCAACCATTACACCTAGTGTCATAAAACCCAGTCCACCAACCTGAATCAAAATCATGATGATGACCTGTCCGAATGTTGAAAAGACACTCCCTGTATCCAGTACGATAAGCCCGTTTACACAGATTGCAGAAGTAGCTGTAAACAGAGCATCAATTAACCCGATTGATTTTCCGTTACTGGAAGATACCGGTAGTGCTAACAATATGGCTCCGATCCAGATAAGGGTGAAGAAGATGATCATGATCAGTTGAGGAGGGCTCATATTATTTTTTAGCTTGTTCACAATGGATTCAATCTTATCTAGCGGCGAGTTTCCATGTGTGTTTTTATTTCTTTGGTTCATAGTCACTCTCCAGATTCCGAATGTCATCGTTACTGCCTATTAATAGGAGCATATCTCCCGCACGGACTATGTCTTCTGCCATGGGTGAGATATTCAGGTTATTTCCCGTTTTGATGGCGATAACGGTACATCCATATTCAGCCCGAATGTTGAGTTCCAGAAGTGTCTTCTGATTCATACTTAAGGGAGCTTTGATTTCAACCAGATTATAATCTGAAGACAATTCAATGGAATCAATAATGTTGTCTGAGCTAAGCTGATTCCCCAGCCTTGTAGCCATGTCACGTTCAGGATAAACGATCTGATCCGCACCAATCTTGCTAAGTACACTGCCATGGTTATCATTTTTTGCTTTGGCTGTTACTTTGGGTACATTAAGTTCTTTCAATAATAGAGTGGTCAGTATGCTTGCTTGCAGATCTTCGCCAATCGCCACAATGGCGTGTGAAAAATTGCTTGCTCCAAGCTCCATAAGGACTGATTTGTCAGTGCAATCTGCTTGTACCGCATGGGTTGCCACCGTTGAAATCTCCTGAACAAGAGTTTCGTTTTTGTCTACAGCGAGCACTTCATGCCCATTTTTAATGAGTGTGTGTGTCAAGCTTGAACCGAATCGTCCAAGACCAAGTACCATAAATTGTTTTTTCATAATATCCCTCTTTTGTTATTAGGTTTCATCTATATAACGAACTATTCGTCATGCAATCTTATCAAAAATCATTGTATCTATACATATCCCAAAATTATATATTCTAAGGGGTTAAGAATAGCATTGCAACTGGATTGGAATTTTTGAAAGGATATGGATTAATAAAATTGGGATCATGACCTGATTGTCATGCGATTTCGTCTATTAAAATCATGAGATTTATAAAATTACATCAAAAAAATGGTGCCTTCCTTAAAGGAAGACACCATTTTTTTACTTCGAATTATCTGCGTTTCAATAACAGAACTCCACTGATGGCTGATGTTTTCTGGCGGTATACCACTTTGAATCCAATATCGTTGTCCAACAAACAGTTTAATGCATTGATCAATAATGCCCCGGGAACTAATGTAAATGTACACGGAGCGGTGTTTCCAATCACACGTACGCTTTGAATTCTGCGAGCAGAACCAGGCACGAGCGGATTTCTGGACCAGTAGATTAACACCAGATCCGGTTGCCGAACAGCATTGACACGAGCCATACCAATCATCTCTTTTCTATTAAAGGTTCTTAATAGTAGATGAAAAGTAGATGAAAAGGTGCTAGACAGAAGTCATGCTGTTCAATAAATAGACTCTACTTATTCGTAGAATGCTGTTTTGATGGCAACTTGTCTCCAGGTGTTCCCTTGCCATTGTTCTTATTTTGACGCGCTTTTTCGGCATTTTCATTAACTTTCTTCACAAAATCTTGCGTGCTTTCCATTAAAAATTACAGCTCCTTCCACAAGCAAAATGGGTATCCGATTCTTAATATAACCACTGGAAAGTGATTTTATTTTGGAGACATCGCTTAATTTAATTTTGATTCAAACAATCCCACGTTAGTTGGGACATACTGGACATGGGAAGTATAGCCGTCTAAACTAGATAGACCAGACATAATAAGAAGGGATGCGCCGATCTAAATATGTTGCAGAAATTCGGTTTTACACAATATGAGAGCCAGGTATACGAGGCTATATTTGCACAAGATGAACCGCTTGATGCCACATCCATTGTTAATTACTCGAACGTTCCCAAAGCCAAAATATATGAAGTGCTTAATCGACTGATCGACAAGGGAACGGTGCTGACCACGATGGATGGAAAGAAAAAATTATATATGGCCGTGGATATCCAGTCCGTTATTCATAAGATCAAGGCTGATTTTGATAAAGATATCGAGGAACTGAAGAGTTACAAAATCAAACGTACATTCACGGACGAACATATCTGGACGTTAAAAGATGAATCATCCATTGCATCAAACATTGAACAACTTATCGAGGAAGCGGAATCATCAATTCTTTTCCTGGCATGGAATGAGCGAATGGAGAAATATCGTGAACTGCTGGAGCAGAAGGAAAAGCAGGGAGTGTACGTTGAAGTGTTAGCCGTAGGGGAAATGGAGACCTCCTTAACGCGCAAATACTCGTTGATTCCTTTACTTGACGCGCCGGAGCCATCACAACTGCTCATTGTGGATCATGCTTATCTGTTGTTTGCCGGTGTGGAACACGATTCATGGCGAGCCATCAAGACGATGTCCAAACCGATTGTTAAAGCCATGACTGATTATTTCTACCATGATGTTGCCCTTACTCAAATTACAAAAAAATATGGTGACCAACTGTTGCAGGATGCTGAAATCGAGCGATTGCTCACCAGGTTGATCTATTAAACTATTCTCCAAAGAGAATAGTTTTTTTGTTATAACTTTATTTGAAAAAACAATGAAAATAACTATTGAAACTTTCATTCCTATGAGTTACTATCGTAGTTGTAACTTTTGAGGAGGATTCAACATGAATAAGAAAGTATATGTGCTTGCTATCGCAGCATTTGTGGTCGGAACCGTTGAACTGATCTTGGGCGGCATTCTGGACCTGATTGCTACGGATCTTCATCTATCCCTGGCTAAGGCCGGATATTTAATTTCTATTTTCTCACTTGTCTATGCGTTATCTGCGCCGATTTTATTAAATATGACGGCTAGATTCGAGCGTAAAAAGGTATATATGTGTACGCTGTTTGTATTTTTGATCAGTAATCTCATCTCTGCGTTCAGCACCAGCTTCTACATGCTGATGGCGGGTAGAGCTCTCGGAGCCGCGACGGGTTCACTTATTTTTGTGCTCTCCCTGACGCTTGCAGCGCGCATTGTGAAACCACAGTATAAAGGACGCGCGGTGGGGACCATTACCATGGGAGGCAGTGCCTCACTTATCCTTGGTGTACCACTTGGTATTTTTGTAGGGAACTTGGCTGGCTGGCGTGAAGTGTTTATGTTGATTGCCATACTGACCGCAGTGGTTATGGTAGCGATCTGGATTGCGATGGATCGAGTGCAGCCGATTCCTGCTGTATCCCTGAAGAAACAGCTTACGGCGCTGTGGAATCCGAAAATGTTGGCAATCCATGCGACGACTTTGCTTGTACTTGCGGGTCATTTGACTTTATATGCGTATTTCACACCATTTCTGCAAGAAACCCTGGGTGCCAGCGCAACGATGGTTACCTTTATCTATATGATGTTTGGGATCGCTGCTGTTGCAGGTGGAGGCATTGGGGGCATGTTATCGGATCGTCTGCATCCTGCTAAAGCGATCGTCATTGTTCTGATTCCCTTTATCGTGAGTATGGCTATCATTCCGTTTAGTGTTCAATTGCCTTTGATTGCCTTCTTGATATTGTTAAGCATCTGGAGTGCACTGAGCTGGACGGTTACACCTGTACAGAATAGTCTGATTATCAAAACGTCGCCGGAAACAGCTGAAACACTAATCAGCACCAATTCCGGTATAGCACATGCAGGTATTGCACTTGGTACCTATATCGGTGGCATGGTGATCGATCATTCATCGATTCTGAACACCGGATGGGTCGGCTCTGTACTCATTTTGCTTGGTTTGGTGTCTGCCATCTACGCTATTAGCGTGAAGGAAAAAACCATTCAGGCGGTTGCATAAAATAAAGAACTTAGACAAAAAATTTGAACCTCTGCATTCCCCTGTTCAATGGGGTGTAGAGGTTTTTGGCTATCTTACGAGATTGTGCGTGAGTAGAATATACCATTTTCATATAGAGCAAGACTTGTTTTATTCATTGTAATCTATATAATTAAAATAGTTTTAAAAAGTATTATCTAATGTTAAATTATATGATGTGTACCAAGGGAGCAGTGATCATGACCACAAAGACGGAAAAACAAAAAATGCTGGATGGCGAGCTGTACATGGCTTCTGATCTCGAATTGTCTAAGGATCGAGAATATGCACGCAGAATGACGCGCACATTCAATCAAACGACAGAAACGGACGGAGAGCTTAGAACCAAGTTACTGAAGGAACTGTTTGGATCTACAGGTGAACATCTGAGCATGGAACCTAATATTCATGTGGATTATGGATATAACATTCATGTGGGCAATCATTTTTATGCCAACTTTAACTGTACGATATTAGATGTGTGTGAAGTTCGTATTGGAGACTATTGTTTAATGGGGCCAGATGTACATATCTATACAGCTACTCATCCACTCCATCCGCATGAACGCAATACGGGGGCAGAATATGGCAAACCAGTCACGATAGGGAATAATGTCTGGATCGGTGGAAGAGCCGTCATAAATCCGGGTGTTACCATAGGGGATAACGTTGTTATTGCTTCAGGCGCTGTGGTTACGAAGGATATTCCGGATAATATGATCGTCGGCGGCAATCCTGCCAGAATCATTAGAGAGATAGAGCTTTAACAAATGTATAGATAGAAGATGGGAAGTGCCAGGATATGATGACTGAAAAAGAGAAATCTCAATTAGGGCTCTTATATAATGCCAATTATGATCAAGAGTTGATTGAAGAGCGTTTGTATGCCAAAGGACTTTGTTACGATTATAACCAGCTCCATCCAGGCAAGATCCATGAACGAGAAGCGTTAATTAAGAAACTGCTCGGGAAAACGACTGATCGTTTCCTAATTGAACAGCCATTTGTATGTGATTATGGTTATAATATTCAAATTGGTGAGAACTTCTATAGCAATCATAATATTGTCATGCTGGATGGAGGCAAAATCAGTTTTGGAGATAACGTTTTTGTTGCTCCAAATTGTGGATTTTATACTGCTGGCCACCCTTTCGATGTAGAGCAGCGCAATGAAGGTCTGGAGATTGTTGGACCGATCACGGTGGGGAATAACGTGTGGATCGGTGGCGGTGTGACCGTTCTTGCCGGTGTGACGATCGGAGACAATACAATCATCGGAGCAGGGAGTGTAGTAACCAAGAGTATACCGTCTGGGGTGATTGCAGCGGGCAACCCTTGCAGGGTCATTCGTGAGATAACGGAAGAAGACAAAACAAAGTACAGCAGGGATGTAGTGAAGACCATCTAGTGAAGAATAAATAGTGAACAACGTGATTCTCGCTAAAGAGAATGCCCGATGTGTATCATCGGGTGTTTCTTTTTGAAAATAAAAATAAAATCCCCAGACAAAAAACATGCCAAGGTATCGTATAACCGACACTTTTTTCATGTGATTTGCTGGGGGATAGACGGATGAATCTGTTACATGTAACTTTGCTAAAAAACTTTATCGCTGCAAACTTTTCCCGTTACTGCTGATCACTTCTTTGTACCAATGGAAGGATTTCTTGCGGTAACGTTCGAGTGTTCCTGAACCATCGTCATGACGATCAACATAGATGTAGCCATAACGTTTTTTCAACTGGGCAGAAGACGCACTGACTACATCAATGCAACCCCATGATGTATAACCCATAATTTCAACGCCATCTTCAATGGCTTCGCCAACCTGAACCAGATGATCATTCAGATACTGGATTCGGTAATCATCTTCGACGGTTTTCTCGCCGTCCGCACCCGTGATCAACTCATCAACAGCGCCAAGACCATTCTCTACAATGAACAGTGGTTTCTGATAACGGTCATAGAACATGTTAAGCACATAACGTAAACCTTGCGGGTCAATCTGCCATCCCCACTCACTTGCTGGCAGATAAGGGTTAGGTACGCCGCCAAGCAGGTTACCTTCACCTGCGATTTGTTTCTCGGGGTCTGCTGTCTGGCAGATACTCATGTAATAACTGAAAGAGATGAAGTCTACCGTATGAAGCAACATTTCCTCGTCGCCAGGTTCCATATGAATCTCGATTCCATTCTCCCGGAAGTAACGTTTCATATAACCAGGGTAGCGGCCTCTTACATGCACATCACCGAAGAAATAGTTGCTGTGTTCGAATTCCATGACTTTAATCATATCGTCTGGGTTCGGTGTCAGCGGGTAGGTAGGCATACTGAGCATCATACAACCAATCTGTGCCGTAGGGATAATCTCATGACAGAGTTTCACAGCAGAAGCACTCGCTACAAATTCATGATGGATTGCCTGATACAGATCTTGCTTGCTGAGCTTCTCCTTTGGCGTGTAGATGCCTCCACTCATGAAGGGAGCTTCCAGAATTGAATTGATTTCGTTAAAGGTAAGCCAGTATTTTACTTTGTTTTTGTAACGGTTGAAGACAGTGGTTGCATAACGCTCGTAGAATCCAACCATTTTCCGGTTAACCCAGCCGTCGTATTCTTTGGACAAGTGAAGAGGTGTCTCATAGTGGGATAACGTTACGAGTGGTTCGATCCCGTATTTGTGACACTCGTCAAACAGATCGTCGTAGAACTGCAGACCTTCTTCATTCGGTTCCAGCTCGTCCCCTTTTGGGAAAATCCGGGACCAGGCGATGGAAGTACGGAATACTTTGAAGCCCATCTCTGCAAACAGTTTTACATCTTCCTTGTAACGATGATACAGATCGATACCGATCAGTTTCATGTTATCTTCGGTTGGTTCTTCCGTGATCGGCCCCATGATGCCTTTGGGAGCTACATCCTGAGTAGATAATCCTTTGCCGCCTTGATTGTATGCACCTTCAGCCTGATTGGCTGCAATTGCGCCACCCCACAGGAAATTTTCCGGGAATTGATAGGTTTGATTTTGAGAGTTGCTCATCTGTATCGCTCCATTCATCAAGTTTATATTTAAAATGATCGATGTATGACATAAAAAAGCTTAAACGTTGTAACGGGTTACACGTCAAGTTTTACTTTTGATCCTAATCTGAGGCATACTATTATTCGAGGTAATCTTGGTTGAACTTATATCGTTCATTAGCAAGAAAGGAGTCTCCGATGTCCAAGTTTGATGAAATTATGAAGCGGTCCGGTTACTCAAAAGCGACAGTGTCACGCGTGATTAATCATTCTCCGCATGTTAGTGATGAAGCAAGGCAGATCATCACGGATATTATGAAACAGTTGAATTATATTCCCAACCGAAATGCGATATCGTTATCAACAGGGCAAACGAAGCAGATTGGAATTGTGACCTCTACCACAGGAGAAATCATTCTTACATTCATGAATCAATTCATTGATACAGCTATGGATTTTGGATTTCAGACGATTATCTATACATCCCGTGGAGATCCGGAGATTGAATTGCAAGCGTTCGAAGATCTGCGCAGTAAACGAGTCGATGGGCTAGTGATTATCGCTTGTGTCAATGACCCTCGCAAGTTGAAAGCATATTGTGAGTATGGTCCCATTGTCTCCTGGCAGCGAATGGGGAATGACGAGATTCCGTCTGTCGCGATGGATCAGGCAGAAGGGTATACGTTAGCTCTGGAGCATCTGGTTTCGAGAGGATACACTCGAATTGCAAATGCATTTGGCAGGGCTGAAAGTTTGAATACCCAGAGCCGCCGTGAAGCTTATGAATCTTTTATGAAGAGCAAAGGGTTACCTGTGTGGTCTGAAGCGTATCAATATTCTGTTTTCAGCTCCACAGATGGCGAAGAAGCGATGTGCAGAATGGCAGAGGGAGCAGAACTTCCACAAGCTGTATTATGTTCGAATGATTATGCAGCCATCGGCATTCTGAGTGAAGCACGCAGACGAAATATCCAGGTACCGGAACAACTCGCCATTGTGGGGTTTGATGATATTGAGCTTTCCCGTGTTCTCGGAATAACGACCATACACAATCCGATCGCAGAGCAAGCCACCCAAGCATTTCATCAATTATGGGCTGTATTGGGTAAAACAGAGTTGAAAACCGAGAAGCTGACATACCAGCTGATTGAGCGTGAGACAACTTGAATCCGTAAGACCTGAACCTAATGTGGGAATCGGGTTTTGTGGATTCAATAATTATTCAAATTTGAAGCATTTCCGTATTAACCTCATACGTTATACTGAGGATAAGCTTCAGAACAACATATCTGTACGGAGATGTGGCGTGAAGTTTTCGTATCATGTTACAAGTTACATATTTCACAAACGATTAAGCGGGAAAGGTGAGAATGGACCTTATGAAAACAGTGACAGGCCGATTCAGAATTGCGGGCATATGGGAGGGTGTGTCATTACTTCTATTAATTTTTATTGCTATGCCTCTGAAATATTTTGCAGATATCTCTTCCGCTGTAGCCGTAATGGGCATGATTCATGGTATTTTGTTTCCTTTGTACCTTATTGCGCTAGTTCATCTGGCTGTGGTTAAAAAGTGGAAGATTACGCGCTGGCTGATGGGTGTAGTGGCCGGTTTTCTGCCATTTGGAACTTTTGTATTTGAATCTTATCTTCGAAAGAGAGATTGGAATTAACATGTAATAAAAGAGGCAAAATCAATAGAATACAAATCAAAGCAGGCGACCCAGTACGGATGTTATCCGAATAGGGTCGCCTGCTGAGTTCTATCGAGTTTTATTTCACTACACCTGTTTGACGATCGGACAACAGGCTGACTCCAACATCGTCAGAGGCATTGGACACAGGTGCATAGGCCGAGAAGGAAGTAACAACAACCAGGGCAGTGAACAGAAATAAGAATGATTTTTTCATACCATAACCTCTTTCTTATGGGGATATATTCCATTTAATTGTAACGCATTTAAGCTATACTTGAAAAGAAAAAATTTAACTAAGAAAGCCATTGAATGATGGAAAGGGTTGAGTTTCTGTGAAAGATATTCATGAATTAACATCCATAGAAATGGTTGAAGAGGCTATTCAGCAACATGAATTCGTTTTTTTGTATGTATCTCGTCCGGAGTGCAATGTATGTCACGCTTTACTTCCGAAGATCAGGGCGTTGCTTGAACCTTATCCATCCATATATTTGGGGCACATTGATGCTAACGTAGTGGAAGAAGTCGCTTCCAAGTTTCTTATTTTTACCGTTCCAACAATGATCATGATTGTGGAGCAGAAGGAATATATTCGAGCGGATCGTTTTGTGCGCTTGGAACGTCTGGAAGAGCAGCTGCAACAGATTTACTCCATGTATAACCAGGATGGGGAATAGAAAGCGAAAGCTTCAGGAACGGCGGCTCATACGTGAGCCGTTTTTTGTGCTCGAAAATTAAAGTGTTGCCATGAAAACGGTTTTATGATAATTTAAACATTATAAAAACGTTTTTATAGCAAAGGAACAAAAATTATGGCAAAAATAACGATTAAAGATGTAGCAAGGGAAGCTGGCGTATCCATATCTACCGTCTCCAACGCTTTAAATGGTGTAGATGTCTTAAACCCGGAGACGAAATCACATGTCCTCAAGGTGGCAGAGCGATTGAATTATGTGCCCAACCTGAATGGCAAGCTTTTGAAGTCCGGTCAAACCAAAATGCTCGGTTTTTTCACCACAAGTGTATCGGGTCCGTATTTCTATAAGCTCGTCGAGTCGATGTCTCGCGAATGTGATCGTCTTGGGTATGGTTTGAATGTATTTGTGACCAAGGATAAACACGTTATTATGAGTAATATTCTGGGTCGGCGGGTGGATGGTGTCATTATATACGAAGAGCTTCGGATCGATGAGCAAGATATTATCGCCATGGAGAAAGACAAGATCAAGGCTGTTTTTCTGGATCGGGTCTATCAGAGCGATACGATGGGAAGTGTCATTTTTGACTCGTATGTGGCTGCTTACGAAGCAACCAAGTATTTGATTGGGCTGGGGCACAAGAAAATTGCTTATATTTCCGGTGTGGACACGATGTTCGATAGTGTGCAACGTAGAGATGGCTATCTGGCTGCTCTGCATGAATACCAGCTTCCAATCGATGAAGATTACATTATACAGGGGTATTTTGAAGAGGATAGCACATATAGTGCTATAAAATCTTTTCTTCATTTGCATCCCGGCAAGCGGCCGGATGCATTTCTTGCAGGGAATGACTTGAGTGCAATTGGCTGTATGCATGCGTTGAAGTCAGAGGGCTTTGAAGTGCCTCAAGATGTTAGTGTCGTGGGTTTCGATGATATTGATATCGCACAGTATTTTTCTCCACCGCTCACAACGGTAAGAAATCAGATTGCAAGACAGGGTATCCTGGCCATCAATCAACTGGTAGGCATGATCAAGGAGAAAGAACAAGGGGCAGCGCAAAAATTGGCGGGTGAACTGGTGGTTAGAGGTTCAAGTCATGTGAAGATCGACCGGAAAGACTATCGTACATAAGTTGACTCAGCTGCTTCTCCGGTCTTTTTTTACATAAATACAAACAAAGGGGGTTTTTATGGCCGAAAATAAAAACGTTTTTATAATAAATGTAAGGCGGAGGGGAGTACAAAAACGTGGATAAATTAGCCGTAGAAACTTTATCCGGTAAACATACGATCGGTCCTAACGGAAAGAAGCCCATCGGGCAACGGATCAAAGAATTCATAGTGGATTATCGAAGACAATGGGAGATTCAATCAATGATTATCCCTGGCATTATATTTATGATTATTTTCTGTTATATCCCGATCTACGGATTGACGATTGCCTTCAAAAATTACACGGTCATTGATACGCTTTCCACCGCTCCATGGGTAGGACTGGATAACTTCAGAATCATTTTGTCTGACAAATATTTCTGGGATGCAGTTGTGAATACACTGGGGATCAGCTTTTTGAAACTGGGGATCGGCTTTGTCATTCCGATTATTCTTGCGATCATGATCTATGAGTTAAACAGCGGACGCTTCAAAAAGTTTGTGCAAACGGTTTCATATTTACCCCACTTTTTGTCCTGGATCGTGCTCGGGGGAATGCTGATCACCTGGTTTTCAACAACGGGCTTATTTAACCAGTTGTTGCTTAGTCTTGGAGTGATATCGCAACCGCAGAACATTTTGCTGGATGCAGGCAAGTATTGGTGGATTGCTACCTTATCGGATATTTGGAAAGAGGCAGGCTGGGGAACGATTCTGTATCTGGCGATCATGGCAAAGATTGATCCTACGTATTATGAAGCTGCCAAAATCGATGGTGCAAGCCGTCTCAGACAGATATGGAATATCACATTACCTAATATGAGATCCATTATCAGCCTGAATCTGATTCTGACTGTAAGCGGTTTATTGGGGTCGAATCTGGATCAGACCTTGGTTCTCATGAACTCCCAAAACCGGGACAAAGCGGAAGTCATCAATTCGTACGTCTATCGTATGGGGATGTCTCAGGGTGACTTTTCATATGCAACGGCCGTTGGCTTGGGTGTCTCAATCATTTCTGTCATTCTACTCGTCACGGCAAACAAAATCACAAGCAAATTAAACGATAATCAATCTGTGTTGTAAGAAGGAGGCATCCCGCGTGAATGGAAAGGTGGCAAAAGAAGATCTCGATAGTCGGATCTTTGATACGTTAAACATGATATTGCTAATCATCTGTACAATCGTTATTCTGGTTCCGCTCTGGAATGTCATCATCTCTTCCTTTAGTTCAGGCAAGGCACTGGCGGAAGGCGGATTCATCTTCTGGTCACCGGAATTCTCGTTGGAGAATTACAGAGCGGTATTCAACGATCAGGGCATATGGCAGGCTTTCTTCATATCGGTGTCCAAAACAACGATTGGTGTTGTTACACATGTGTTCTTCTGTGCCATGGTTGGTTACGGTCTGAGCAAAAAGTACATAAGAGGCCGTAAATTATATGTTGCCATGGGTGTCATCACAATGTTCTTCTCCGGTGGCATGATCCCAACATATCTGTTAATCAAATCCCTTGGATTGTTAAACAGCTTCTGGGTGTACATTATTCCGGCGTTATTCAGTTTCTATGATGTCGTGATTCTGATGAATTTCTTCCGAAATGTCCCGGATTCTCTGGAGGAGTCGGCTAAGATTGACGGCGCAGGGGATTGGCATATTTTCCTGAAAATATTCATTCCACTCTCCATGCCTGCCATGGCTACAATTGCGCTATTTAATGGGGTGGGGCAATGGAACGACTTCATGACAACCAAGTTATACATTACCGATCAGTCACTGTATCCACTTCAGATGATGCTGTATGAGATTATCGTTCAGTCCCAGACCCAATCCATGCAAAATGTTGGGGGTTCAGCTGTGATCGAAACAACGACCAAAGGCGTGCAATTGGCTACCATTGTCATAACTACATTACCTATCGTACTGATCTATCCCATCGTTCAGAAATACTTTATCTCGGGAATGATGCTGGGTGCGGTCAAGGAATAGGAGCAACAAAAACCCCATTATGAGGAGGAACAAAAACATGTTGAAGTTGAACAAGGCATCAGGAAAAAAAGGGATTACATTGTTCGCGACATTACTTGCAGCAGTGATGATGATAACAGGTTGCAGCGGTGGATCTGGGGGCTCCAGTGAAGGGAATTGGGTATCCATTGAAGATCGGTATACGGTTGACCCGGAAAAGCCGGCTTGGCAGTTGGATAAAAAGGAAGAAGTTACAGACCTGACGTGGTACGTCAATGCGGACTGGTGGAACACCGATTTTGGCAAGGACATTGTCACGAAGAAAATTAAAGAGGATCTGAACATCAATATTAAATTCATCACGGGTGATGATACCAAGTTAAACACCTTTTTCGCCGGCGGAGATATGCCTGACTTGCTGACCGTATTTGACTCCAATTCTCCTGTGGTACAAAAAGCTGCAACCTGGGCCATGCCGTTGAACGATCTGGCGGAAAAATATGATCCTTACTTCAATAAAGTCGCAGCTGCCGATACATTGAACTGGTTCCAATTGGCGGATGGTAAAACCTATGGTTACCCGAACTATTCCAATACACAAGAGGATTATGACAGCGGTAACATTCCGGCCAAAACAGCATTTGTCATTCGTAAGGATGTGTACGAAGCTTTGGGTAGTCCGGTTATTGGAACGCCAGAGGAATTCCAAAGTGTGATGAAACGAATCAAGCAAGAGTTCCCTGCACTGATTCCGTTTGGATTCAACTCTATTGGTGAAGGAACAGGGTCACTCGGGGATACGTTGCAAGATTTCATCGGCGTTCCGCTGGAGACCGAATCGGGAGAATTCTACGATCGTAATCTGGATGAAGATTACCTAACGTGGTTGAAGACATTGAACACCGTATACAGAGATGGCAATATCAGTGATGACAGTTTTGCTGATGATGGAACGGCTTTTGAGGAAAAAGTAAAGTCTGGTAAATACGCGACCATGCTGCTTGACGGTACACCTCAACAAGGGGGAAACCTGCAAATTTACATGAGTGCCAACCCGGGCAAAGAATATATTGCAATTGATGGTCCGCAGAGCACCAAAGGCAATGCTCCGACATTGAATCAATCCGGGATAACTGGGTGGATGATTAATTACATCTCCAAGGATTGTAAAGATCCGGCCAAGGTGATTCAAATTTTCACATATTTGCTGAGTGAAGAAGGACAGACTCTAATGAATTACGGAATTGAAGGGGAAACCTACCAAACCAAAGCCGACGGTAGTGTAGAGTTGTTGCCAGCGGTGAAAGAACTGCAACTGAATAACGCAGATCAATTCAAAAAGGATTATCGGATGGGTGAGTTTATGTTCTTCGGTCATGACCGCCACAAAGCACTCAGTGCAGATGCATTTCCGGAAGCGATTAAACAGATGCAGGAGTGGGGCAAAGGCAAGCTGAAACCACACTTCATTTTGGAGAATATTAGTCCGGATCAAGGTACACCTGAAGCTCGTGCGTTGTCAGCGATTAACACCAAATGGAACACAACACTGGTTAGTATGGTACGTTCCAAGGATGATGCATCGTTTGACAATGCACTGGCTGCGTACAAGTCATTTTTAGGTGAAAACCGTTGGGAAGAGATTGTGAAAGTGCGCAGTGAAAAGATGAAACAGAACAAAGAGAAACTGGGCATTCAATAATTGAAACATGAAGGAGAATTCTATGACTACATTCAAAATGTACAAATCAACAGGAGAAGATGAATGTTTTGTACCTGTGTCCGTGAATCAATTGCAACCTCATGCTCCTGATCTGGAGACAACCACCATCCATCTGAATGATCAGCTAACGTATCAGGAGATGGACGGATTTGGTGCTTCTTTTACCGATTCATCTGCCTATTTGATTAACCAGATCTTGAGTGAGGAGCAGCGGGAAGAGGTTATGACCCGGCTGTTCCATCCTGAGATAGGTATTGGGCTCTCGGTCATACGTAACCCGATGGGTGCTTCGGACTATGCGAGAACGGTATACAGTTATAACGATATGCCAGAACAGCAGACAGATCCAGAATTAACCCGGTTCAGTATTATGCATGATGAAGAGGACGTTATTCCGTTAACGCAAAAGGCGTTGGCATTGAATCCTGAACTGAAACTGTTTGCTTCACCATGGAGTGCACCCGGCTGGATGAAAACGAGCGGATCGATGATTACCGGACAATTGAAAACGGAATGGTATCCTGTTTATGCCGAATATTTCGTGAAATACATTCAAGGGTATAGAGAGCATGGATTACCGATCCATGCCATCACACCACAGAATGAGGCGCTTTATGAACCAGGGCATTATCCCGGTATGTTGATGCCGGCTGAAGCGCAAGCGGAATTTATCAAAAACCATCTCAAACCAGCCTTTGTTCGTAACGATATTCAAACCAAAATTCTCTGTTACGATCATAACTGGGATCAACCGGACTATCCACTTACTGTGTTGGAACAAGTGGGAGAGGCAGTGGACGGCGTAGCCTGGCACTGGTATGGGGGTGATGCATCTGCTCAAACGAAGGTATACGAAGTCTTTGCAGGCAAAGAAGTACATTTCACCGAAGGCTCAGGTGGGGAGTGGATCCCGCCATTTGAACAGGCCTTCTCCAATGTGATGAGAACGGGGATTCAGATTCTGCGCAATTACAGCAAATCGTTGGTACTTTGGAATATGGCACTGGACGAGAACAACGGGCCAACCGTTCCCGGATTTGGCCGCAGTACATGTCGTGGGATCGTGCAGGTGAATCAGCAGACGAAGGAGCTTACGTATACACTCGATTATTATGCCTTGGCACACTTTAGTGCCTTGATTCGTCCAAAGGCTGTTCGCATTGAATCAACGTCCAGTGATCATGCGATCTGTTCCGTGGCTTTCAAAAATGTAGACGGTTCCGTCGCACTAGTCCTCTTCAATGATGGAGATGGGACGGGTAACGTACAGGTCAAGCTGCGTGACGATACATTGACGAAGTTTCAGCTGGAAAGCAAGAGTGCATTGTCTGTATTAATCAAAGGTTGATCAATGGATGAAGTTATAAATAGGTTTCATCAGTAACGAAAGCAAAAGAAGCGACGTCCGGAGAATACATGGACATCGCTTCTTTTGCTGACATTACCTGTGGATGGATCACCTTATAAAGGTTGAATGGCAAGATTGGGCGTTCCACTACTCTCATCTACGAACAGAATATATTGATTGCCAGCGGTCCCCGTTAAGACCAGACCGGGTTGACCTGCAACACCAGGATTGTAATACCTGAGCTGCTGTACAATCGGCAGAGCTACTGGAAGCACTGGTTGATTAAGTGCCATTAATTGTGTAGTAGCCTTGACGCTGTCTCCAGCTTCAATAACACCGCCTACACCCAGATTATTAACGATAGAGGAGCTGGCATTGATTTGGAGGCTGCCTGCTACGGTCTGGCTACCATTGACCTGTAGATCAACGCCAATGGTTTCATTACCATTGACTTGCAGATCTTGATTAATGGTCTGATTACCGGTGACAAGAATACTATCAAATGTTGGCAATGAGATCATCTCCTATATAGTATTCTTATATTCTATGAGGACAAGATTTGAACCGACCCGGGTGACTACACATTATATGTACGAGATAAAGCCCGTTTTACATGATGAGCCAGTGAAGCCATTAATAGAAGAAACCATGCCACTATTTCGTGCATATTGTAGCCAGAGAATGTTTTCGTACGGAACGGGAGGGTTTGCTATCCGAAAGAAGTCCAAAATGCAGGTTAAGTCTATAAAGAAGAATCGTTCAGTTCACGATGCAAACCAGTTATTTCTGAGACAGATGCATGCAGTACTGAACAGAAAACTCAAATCCATGCGCAAACATATGGCAGTACAGCAGTCGGATCTCAAGCAACAATGGTTGAAAATGATGCAGGAGGAACATGCAACTAATCGAGTAAAGTCCAAAGTGATCTATAAGGAGTTAAATGTGCTTCTGATTACACCGTGTAATGACCGGGAAATGTCATCACATTGTGTACTGATTGAACATAGCCTTAAACATCTCGTGAGGCATGTAAATGAGATTAAATATATAGAATCCGTTTCAGCCAGTCTGTCTGCTATGGAGGTTGACCTGATTCTGATTGTTGGAAGTGATGAACAATTGCCGAATGAGAATATCACAGCTCTAAAAGAATCAACCGCCAAAAAAGCAATTTGGTTGTCTCCGAATCAAAATGGAAGTCAGAGCGAAGCCATATTGCCATGGTTTGATCACGTGTTTGTGCAGCATTCATGGTCAATAAGTGATCAGTTGCATCTGGCAGGCTCTGCTCTTAATGAACTATTAATGCCCCCTGATCCCCATATTTTCTGTCCGCAAGCTGTTCCCCCGGAGTATGAATCGGATGTTTATATCATCGGGGATGCAGAACCGGGTAGCATCATCACAACTTTTGCCAAATCGGGTCTTCTGGATAACAAAAACGTTCGGGTGGACGGGAAGGGGTGGACTCCGCTTGGGGATTTCTATCCCGTTCAAAGACATGAAGCTCGTCAGATGTTGTATAACGGAAGCAAACTGGTCATTCATAGTGGAGAATCAATCCAACATTTGATGGGAATTGCCACATGCGGGACGTTTCAGCTCATAGGGCCATCGCTGAATCAGAGTAACATGGTAGACCTTGGTATCTTTCAGCAATACACTTCCGGTGAAGAACTCATTCAGAAGTTTGAATATTACTGGCAGAATATTGATGCAAGAAGACTGGCCGCTAGCCATGCTCTGGCATACATGAAATACAATCAATCCCATCTGCAAAAAACACTGCGACTGTTGGATATCATTTTTATATAACCATCAAGAATCTCGGGTGTATGCTGTATCATGTTGCTCCATTGGAGGCGTTCTGATTGAAGGTAATTGCTCTGCATCTACCCCAGTTTCACCGGATTGAGGAGAATGACCGTTGGTGGGGGGAAGGTTTTACTGAATGGACCAATGTAAAAAAAGCCACTCCCCTATATTCGGGTCATCATCAGCCGAACCAGCCATTTCAGGGGAAATATTATGATCTTTCCGATCCGGATGTACGAAAATGGCAAGCAGAAACAGCCAAACATCATGGCATTTATGGATTTTGTTATTATCATTACTGGTTCAAAGGTAAACGATTGCTGGAAAAACCGGTGAATGAAATACTGAGCAGTGGAGAGCCTGATTTCCCATTTTGTTTGTCTTGGGCCAATGAAACATGGACAAGAAAATGGGATGGCCAGGAATCGGACATTCTCATGGCCCAGAACTATGGGGATCAAGATGATTGGGAAGAGCATTTTAATTATCTGGTAAACGTATTTAAGGATAAACGATATATTCGAGTCGAAGATAAGCCGCTATTTCTGATCTATCGGCCAGCAAGCATTCCTCGATGTGAGGAAATGATACAGTTTTGGCGTGAATTGGCTCTAGAGCATGGCCTGAAAGGGATCCATTTTGTACAGACCATCGGTGGGTTCCCTACATTTAATCATCAGATCTTTGATGCAAGTATGGAATTTGAACCACATTACACCTATGCACATGGACATATGAATGGAATCTGGATCGAAATGAACATCGAGGGTCGGCAGCATATTGCTGTGAATTACGACAAAGTATGGTCCTCCATTCTGGAGCGAACGCCACATCGTAACGGAGAAATGATCTATCCAGGTGCTTTTGTCAATTGGGATAATACACCGCGAAGAGGCGTTGACGGCCAGAGTACGCTAGGGTCAACCCCAGAGAAGTTTGGGATATATCTGGCGAGGCAGATGGAGAGAGCGAGGACAGTGTACAATAGTGAATATCTCTTTGTTAACGCCTGGAATGAATGGGCGGAAGGGACATATCTTGAGCCGGATCAAAAATATGGTTACGCTTATTTGAGAGAACTCAAAAAAGTAATCCAGCAAGAGTTGTTGAACAGAAACAAGTCTGTGGGAGGGAGTTCCGAATGAGGGAACTCTCTCTTAATTGTGCTTGTTCATAAACCCTGTTTCGTAGTCAGTACTGTTGTTTGTCTACGGTACTCCGTAGGTGTGAGCCCTGTATGCTTTTTGAACTGTCTGGAGAAATAGTACAAATCACTGAAACCGAGATGCTCTGCAATAGCGGTGATTGTGTTCGGGGTGCAGGTCAGTAATTCCTTGGCTTTATCGATTTTTTTTCCAGTAATGTAGAGGATTGGAGGAAGGCCAATCTGCTGCTTGAAAAATCGAATGAAATAATTCGGATGCATGTAGGCAATCTGGGCCAGATCCTGAACTGAAATATTCTCTTCAATGTTGGAATCAATGTAAGCCAGAATGGTGGATAGCTTCTCCATAACCGGCACGTTAATAAAAGAGATCTGATCCAGATCGAGATTCATTATATAGTGGGACAGTAACTCGGTCAGTTTGCTTTTGGCCATCATATGGGCATAGACTGAGTCGGATTTTGCATATGCAAGGATACTGCTGAAAATCCCCTGAATCAACTCAGGTTGATCCAGCGTGCAGCTATTCGGAAATTTCAGAATTTGGAACAAATTGATTCCCCCAACCTTTGCACTAAAGTGACACCAATACTTGAGAAAAGGACGGTCATTAATGGCAGAGTAGGATTGTTTGATTCCTTCCGGCATTAAAATAAGCTGATTAGGCGTAGGGTAAAACTCCTCGTTCCCAATCTTGAGCCAGCCTTCACCTTCACATATGAAATAAAACTTGCTGTAATCGGGTGTATAATCCAGATCTCTCCAATCG
The DNA here is from genome assembly GCF_037974275.1 of Paenibacillus sp. FSL R5-0519. NCBI lineage: Bacteria > Bacillati > Bacillota > Bacilli > Caryophanales > Paenibacillaceae > Paenibacillus > Paenibacillus sp. FSL R5-0519. The sequence goes on along the minus strand of NZ_CP150234.1, from coordinate 3,603,510 downwards.
ATGTCGCAACGATTATAGTTGACCATGAATAATTCAACTTGCAGATTGGACAGATAATTTGTAAGCAACGTTTGGTGGTTCATGTTATTCATCTCCATACAAGGTTAGTATTGTCCATCTAAAAGTTAGTGTTCTGCATGTTTAACCTTTGGCCGTAACACTACAATACAAGTGCAGACGATAACGGAGGGAATGAGAACAGTTCATGGACAAAAAGGAATATTTGCAACAGATCGAAGCAACAATTGCGAACGGTAAATTTAAGGACAACTGGAGTTCGCTCAGCGCTTTCCAAGTTCCAGAATGGTACCCAAAAGCGAAATTCGGTATATTCATCCACTGGGGGCTGTATTCCGTCCCGGCTTATGATAGCGAATGGTATTCGCGAAATATGTATATTCAAGGCTCCAAGGCTTATGAACATCACCTTGCGGTGTATGGACCTCATAAGGAATTTGGATATAAAGACTTCATTCCGATGTTTCGTGCAGAGAAGTTTGATGCAGACGAATGGGCAACGTTATTCAAAAAGGCCGGAGCCAAATATGTTATGCCTGTAGCTGAGCACCATGATGGTTTTCAGATGTACAAGAGCTCTATCTCTCACTATAACACATATGAAATGGGCCCCAAACGAGATATTCTGGGCGAGATGAAGGTTGCATATGAGAAGCAGGGATTAACCTTATGTGTATCGTCCCACCGTGCGGAGCATTGGTTCTTCATGTCTCACGGGAAGGAATTCGAGTCAGATATTCAAGAGCCCCTGAAACGTGGTGATTTCTATTGGCCTGCCATGCCAGAACCGGATCATCATGATCTGTATGGTTCGCCTCCGACCGAGGAGTATCTGGAAGACTGGTTGATTCGTTGCTGTGAACTGGTAGATCAATATCAGCCGAAGGTCTTCTATTTCGATTGGTGGATTCAAACGGTTGCATTCAAACCCTATTTGAAGAAATTTGCGGCCTATTATTATAACAAAGGCGAAGAATGGGGCGAGCCTGTTGCGATCAATTATAAACATGAAGCCTATATGTTTGGCAGTGCTGTTCCGGATGTGGAGCGCGGACAGTTCGCTGATCTCAAGCCTTATTTCTGGCAAACGGATACGGCTGTCGCTAAAAACTCATGGTGTTATACGGAAAATAATAACTATAAAACGGCCGAAGAGATCATTCGGGATCTTGTCGATATTGTAAGCAAGAACGGAAATCTTCTGCTGAACATTGGACCCAAAGCAGACGGCAGTATACCGGATGAAGATCGCGACATTTTGCTGAGCATCGGCAAGTGGCTGGAAGTGAATGGGGAAGCGATCTATGACACATCATTCTGGCGCACGTTTGGCGAGGGTCCAACCGAGGTGAAGGAAGGGCAATTTACTGATGGAGATACCAAGGCGTTTACGAGTGAAGATATACGGTTTACGATAAAAGAAAGCAGTCTGTATGCCACGGTTCTTGCCTACCCGGATAACGGAGTGATTCACATTAAATCGCTGAAGGAAGGATCTCATCATTTCCAAGGCGTTATTCAAGACATTCAGGTACTTGGATACGAAGAAAAACCGCAATGGGAGAGATCTACGGACGCACTGACAATCACAACGACAACTGTGAAGAGTAATGCACCGATTGTTTTCAAAATTGAATTGGATTAATCTCAAAGATCATTTTCAATACGGTTATTATAAAAAGGGCGCATCCAGGAGTATTGTTCTCATTGGATAGCGCTCTTTGGGTTGTTTAACTTTTGCAGTGATAATCAATATTCTGCAATGACTTACACTCTTTTCCGGTTTCGAGCTGTAGACAGGCGAGACTTGATACCTCGTTTTTTGAATAATCGAGGTGTCTTTCGTTTGCGTTTAACTGCACGATTCGGGTTGTGACGGGAAGTTTTCTTATTTATGGGTTGTGGTGTTGATGGACTTATGGGGAGTTCACATGGTTCCTCCGGTGATTTTTTCAACGCTGTGTAGTTAACAGGCAAGATATTCAATGCCCGCATCGTACGGGGAATTTCCTCGTTCATGAACACGGCAAGTTCCCGCTCACGAATGTCCGTCCATTCCGAAATCCCAAGCAGAATATCATCCACATAGCCGGGGTGACATACAATCTCAGTGGTTCCTTCTTGCAGCGTAAACAAATGATGAAGCAGTCGCTGCAAACCTTCATTGTCTCCATAAGTATCCAATAATATCATCTCGGTCATTCGGGGGACGGGCGCTTGGGGAATGGAATGAACAATCTGAGATTTGCGGAGTGGTACATTTTCCCGAATGGCTTTTTCCGCCATAATTTGATATATCATGGGATCGTTCTGATGCAGCAAATGATGGGCATCCAAATGTGTAGGGTAACGGAAGGCTTCTATAAACCGATTCCATTGTGCATCAAGTTCTTTGATGATATCAGCGGGATCTCGTACATATACACTATTTCCGTTATGAAATGAACCATCTTTTTTCACTAAAGAAGATACGCTTCCCGGATCGCAAACAGGGCATCCGTATGTGAGGTTGAAATGCAGACCGATCCCGAAATCAGGTAGCGACTGTCCAGCATGCACTGCATGATCAAAGCCCGGCATATTGACCATCATCGAAGTACTCGTAATTCCTCCTGATTGATAGGCTTTGATAATGCCTTCGTTAATGGCAGGTGACAATCCAAAGTCGTCTGCATTAATAATTACTTGCCTGCTCATGTCCAGTGATCCCCCTCCTTCGGATTGAAAAAATCGAATAGTATCTAGCTAATATATTAAAGGAACACACAAGGGGATCGTACATCCGCACAGGTTTGCTAAAAATCTTGCTCTTATCAAATCAATACATGACCGTTTCGTCGAATGTGTCAAATTCAGTCTAAACATTGCAAAGTAAGGAGTGTTGTCCATCCCTGGGGAGAGATTTTCAGTTCATATTGCGAATATAATTCACGTAAGTGCTGTCAGTATGGCTCGACCAGACTTGGTATGAAGTAATCTTAGCTGCACAATATCGCGGAAGCACAATGGCGTTATGGGTATGTTTACTCTGACTCACTAAGGAGGGGATCCCGTCAGATGAAGTCAAAGAAACATTCTGGTCATTTTGATTCGGGCAACTGAATTGGCTATTACTACAGGGCTAAGAAACATTGGGAGTCAAGGTCCGGCTGGACCTGCAGGGCCTGCGGGTCCTCAGGGCGTACCTGGACCACAAGGCCCTGCGGGTGGTGCAATAGGAGCGACAGGTGCAACGGGGAGTACTGGAGCTGTTGGTGCAGCAGGTGTTACAGGAGCAACAGGTGATCCTGGTGTAGCGGGTGCCACGGGAGTCACAGGTGATACGGGTGCAGCCGGGATTGCGGGAGTAACCGGGGCTACCGGTGCCACAGGTGTTACGGGACTGACCGGCGCAACCGGGATTACGGGAGTAACTGGCAGCACTGGCGTAACAGGCGCTACGGGTTCGGGAGCTATTATACCATTTGCTTCTGGCGGACCTGCCACATTGACAACCATTGCTGGTGGACTGGTAGGAACGACAACTCTAATCGGTTTCGGAAGCTCGGCAACCGGAGTCAGCATTCTGGGTGGCACGATTGATTTGACGGGGATGGTTGTCGGCCCACTCATTAACTTTGCGTTCTCTGCCCCACGTGATGGCGTGATCACTTCCATCGCGGTCTATTTTAGTACCAGAGCAGCCTTGGCCTTGGCCGGGTCAACAGTGACCATCACCGCGCAATTATTCAATTCACCTACTTCGGATAATGCATTCAATGCGGTACCAGGGGCCATCGTTACACTGGAGCCGCCACTCACAGGTATTATTGCTTTGGGAAGCATCTCCAATGGCATAACAACCGGATTGGCGATACCGGTGACAGCAGAGACACGTCTTCTGCTCGTATTCTCCGCGACGGCAACTGGACTCAGTCTTGTGAATACCGTTGTTGGCTATGCAAGTGGTGGCGTAAACATTACATGATGCGATATACATTTTGATCTGGGGCCGACTCAATCGTTTCTTTCAAAAACATAAAGTAACCCCATGACTCATGAGAGCCATGGGGTTTGAACTTTTTATACATAGCTGTGATATCTATGACTACCAAGCATTAATAGTAAATGTCATAGCTTCCACCATAACCATTGGGTGAGTAAGCCACAATTTTATGATATCCTTTCAAGTTCTCAAGAGTGATGCTTTTCGTTCCATAATCAGACACGATTACTCTTCCATCTCCCTTCAGGTTTCCACTCATATCTTCAACTTTAAACACATATTCCCCTGTTGTAAGAGGATTAAATATAAAGGTGACACTTCCACTCAAGTAAATATCGGTACTATATCCTCCATTGAAATATTCTCTTATGGGATTTTGAGCAAAAATATTAATATCTTGAGCTTGGGACTGTTGTTGTGTCTGAACTTCCTGGGAGGAAGGGAGAGTTACCGTATGAGCTTCATCAGCGAATACCGCTGGAACAGATGCTAAAAGCATCGCCATGGAAGAAAGAGCTGCAATTGCTGTTTTTTGATATTTTTTCACAATCAAACATCTCCTTAGGGTATTTAAAATTTAAAATAGAGTAGAGTTCGTACTTGTCACAAAAAGACAAAAGATCAATAGAGCAGTAGCTTTCCTCACAGTCATTTCCTAGGATGAGAGTAAGGTTGATCTGGCGCCAAATGTATGTTACAAGACAATCGTACATTTTATTCCAAATATATATAATAACATTTGCAGGATTTTATATGCTTTTTTGTTAAATATATACTTTATTCATATATAGTTCACAAATTAACGTATATAAGCTCAGACGATTACGGAAAGGGAATACACGATTTGAACATGCAATAAACGAAAGGGGACACAAGCAGGATAAATCTCCGCTTTATCCCTTTGGTTGAATAGTAACCTTGACCATCAAAACGTAGTTTCATAGAACTACTAAATTTGATCATTTAGCAAAATGGAATGCATAATTGCGAAAAAATAGTATGAACGCGTAAGCGACATGAGACACATAAAAGCATTTAATAGGCTTATTTTCTATATTTTTCAATAAAAGTGCTTGTATATATCGAATAATGATTTTATACTATACCAATAAAATCCAATTAAATTCCTAATTGACTATTATATGTAATTTAAATGTTTGCACACTCACTCGAATCACGATCGAAAGTCATATTCACCACTCCTTAGAAAGCGTTCTGCTAACGCTCCTGATTACCCTTCCATATGAATGCTTATAGACATTCACTCTCGTCGCATAACTCAAACACCCAACCTATTACACTCGCGTCTTAACCCTTGAGGTATCAAATCTCCTAAACTTCCAAGTGAAAAAACATAGATGAATCGGTGTGTCTCTTCTGACTCATATTGTCCCTAATTCCCTAACCAAACCTGTAAAGGAGGTGAGGCTTTATGTGAAATCCAGGGCGTTTATTCCGTCCGCAATTAAGGTTAGTCTACCGTTTTATTCTGCAGAGAAGGGCATATGTACCAGACTAAATTACAAAACCGGGTAAAGGGAGTGGAAAAGTTTGATAAAGATTAATCGGTTACGCAAGCCCATCTCTATAGGGCTCTCGCTTCTCCTTGCATTTTCAATCATTCATCCGGTTTCAGCTGAAAACTCCACATCATCCAAATTGGATATGAAATCTGGACTTGCCAAAGTTTCTGAGGCCAAAGTAAACGCCAAGTTGACCAAAGAATTTGAAGGTAGTGAATATGTTACCTATCTGGTGAAAATGAAGGAACAGGTGGATACAGCAGCAGTCTCCAAGCAGGCCCTCGAAAAGGCGACGATCGCCAAACAAACGCCTTCAGCCACAAAGCTGTCCGTTCGGAATTCAGTCGTCAGTTCTCTGCGAGAAACGGCCTCACGTACACAATATCCATTGGAAACTTATCTGGAAAAGGAAGTTGACCTGGGCAAGGTCAAAGAATATAAAAGCTATTTTATTGTCAATTCACTGGCAGTGACGAGTACCAAAGAAGTCATGGAACAGATTGCGCTGCTGCCTGAGGTAGAGAAGATTCTACCGAATGAGACACGATACTTACAGAAAGCCGAAGTGAGTAAAGAACCGGCGAGTGCGGGACCAGCCAAAGATGCTGTGCAAACGCCAGCTAAAGACGCTTCAGTCGGAGTCAAAGATAAAGAGCCTGCTGCAAAGGACAAGCTTGCAACAGAGAACGTGGAATGGAACCTGGATTACATCAATGCGCCAGCCGTATGGGATCGGGGCATCGATGGAACGGGGATTGTCGTTGCCAATCTCGACAGCGGTGTAGACTATACCCACCCTGCGCTTCGCAGCAAGTGGCGAGGACTGGATGCTTCGGGCAATATTGTTGATCCTGAACTGAGCTGGTATGATCCGCACAGTAATGCTTCACTTCCTGCGGACGGAGACGGACATGGTACACACACGATGGGTACGATGGTTGGCTCGGAACCAGATGGTACCAATCAGATCGGGGTTGCCCCCGGTGCGAAGTGGATAGGTGTACGGATATTTAATCCGGAAACAACAGATGCCATTATTCTGGATGGCGGACAATGGTTGATTGCACCAGTGGATGCAGAAGGTAATCTGCACCCTGAACTTGCACCGGATGTCGTCAACAATTCATGGGGCGGAGGTGCAGGACTGGATGAATGGTTCCGGCCCATGGTGCAAGCCTGGCGTGATGCTCAGATTTTCCCAGAATTCTCCGCAGGAAATGTGAGACTGGGTAACCCGGGCGGACCTGGTTCTGTTGCTAACCCGGCCAACTATCCTGAAAGTTTTGCTACAGGAGCAACGGATATCAACGGAAATCTGGCTTCGTTCTCCCTGCTGGGTCCATCTCCGTATGGCGAGATCAAACCGGAAGTATCTGCGCCTGGTGTAAATATCCGTTCAGCAGTTCCGGGTGGTGTCTATGAGGGAGGCTGGAACGGAACGTCAATGGCAGGCCCGCATACCACTGCACTTGCTGCACTCCTGCTTCAGGCCAACCATTCCCTTACTGTGGATCAGCTGGAGCAGATCATTACAGATACGGCCACACCGAGAACAGATAGTCAGTATCCGACATCTCCTAATAACGGCTACGGTCACGGCATTATTAATGCGCTTGATGCTGTGGGTTCTGTACTCGAAGGAATCGGCACAGTATCCGGCAGAGTCGTTACAGCCGGAGATGATCTGGAAGAGCCGGTACTGGAACACACACCTGTCAATTCAGCCTTTACAGGCATTGATATTCCATTAACGGCTCATGTGACAGATAACGTCGCGGTAGTCTCCGTCGAGGCTTTTGCCAAAACGACAGGTACCAACCAGTACGTCTATCTGCCGATGAATCGGATTGCCGGAGATAGCAAAGATGGAACTTACACAGCAACCATTCCTGCCTTTCTCATTGAGCCACAAGGTGTGGAGTATTATATCCGCGTGAATGACTATGGCAATAACGGATTCGATAGTCAGGTATACAAGGTGGCTGTCTCCAATGGTGTTCAACCCGGATATCTTCAGGATTTTGAAGAAGATCAGCTGGGCTTCACCACTGGCGGTACGGGAAGTACATGGGTATGGGGAGCACCAAGCAGTGGTCCTGGAAGTGCATACTCTGGTGAAAAGGTGATTGCAACCAACCTGCAAGGTACTTATCTGGCGAATAGCAATGCATATCTGCTTGCGCCGCCAATTGATCTTACTGAGAGCCCGGAAGGCGCGTTATTGTCTTTCAAACACTGGTATGATCTGGAGAATAACATCGACTTTGGCAAGGTATATATCGCTTCCGAGGATAGCGATTATGTGTTCGAAGAGTTGTTAAGCTTCACGGGTACGGGTGGTAACTGGAAGAAACAATATGTGGACCTTCGCGCATACGCGGGACAGCAGGTATTTGTCAAATTCAATCTGACCAGTGATAACTCGGTGCAAAAGGCTGGTTGGTATATTGATGATTTCGCAGTTGAAGAATTGGATGAGCTTGCACCGGGAGCTCCTGCTGGATTGACTGCAACTGCCGATATTCTGGGCAACGTAGCCTTGAGCTGGACTGGAGCGAGTGATGAGGATCTCGAATCCTATGTCGTATATCGTTCCACAACCGCAGGTACAGGTTATGAAGCTATTGGAAGCACGACAGGAACAACGTTTACGGATACAACTACAGTTACGGATTCGACCTATTACTATGCCGTTGCTGCACTGGATTATAGTGGCAATGAAAGTGACAAGTCGAATGAGGTCTCCATTACAGTGGAGGTGCCTGAGGATATCTACATCGATCACTTCGACGGCAGTGATGATAATGGCTGGACTCATTCGGGAACCAAAGATGAGTGGGAACGCGGCATTCCGGTAACGGGACCTGCCAGCGCCGTTTCTCCGCCGAATGTGTGGGCAACTGATCTCGACAATACGTATGAGAATGGCTCCAACTATTCACTCGTATCCCCAGTTATTGATTTGACGGATGTATCCGAAGGAACACTCACGTTTAATCATTGGTACGAGATTGAGAGCGGATACGATTACGGATATGTGGAAGTCACCAAAGATGGTGGAACGACATGGTCAGAACTGGGCAAATTCTCACATAGTACAAACGGTAAACAATGGACACCGGTATTCTATGACCTGGATGCACTTACCGGCAATGAAGTACAATTCCGGTTCCGTCTGACTTCAGACAACAGTGTTGTGAGGACAGGTTGGTTCATTGATGATTTCCGCGTACTGGGTGTTGCTGCGGAGACGGTCACACAGGACAGTGCTGTTGTGCTTAACAGTGACAAACCAAAACCGTCCTATGATAACCCTTGGTACAAAATTTCGCGGACAGACAAAGCGGAATTCAACAAAACGAAACAGCAACAACCGGAAGTCGAAAAACCAGGAACAGGTTCGGTTACTCCACAAAGCCTGCCTGCAAGTGCAACGGTTACCGTATTGGAAACCGGACGTTCGGTGAAGACAGATTCGGCTACAGGCAAGTACAGCTTCACACACGTAGCAGGTGATTACACGTTAAAAGCTGAGGCATATGGATATTATCCTCGAACTCAGCAGGTAACGATCACCGATGGCAGTGGAGCCAAAGCCAACTTTAATCTGGAGGCAATCCCGCATGGACAGATTGAAGGTGTAGTAACGGATGAGCGGACAGGACAACCACTGGCTGATGCTTCCGTTCTCGTCATCGAAGATGCCAATGTAGGTGAAGTTCGCACAGGTTCAGATGGCAGCTTCGTTATTCAGGTATTGGAAGGAAGCTATACTTTATCCATCCGGGCTGCGGATTATTACAGTAAGACGGTTACTGTGACTGTACCTGGTAATGGTACGGCAGAGGCAAATGTTGCCTTGAAACCATTCATCGGCTTCCCGGGGGAAATTGCTTATGATGATGGAACAGCAGAGAACGCACGAGCTTTTAACGCTGCGGATAACGCTTGGGCAGTTCGAATGACACCAGAGCTGGAGACTGCACAACTTACGGGTGCATCGTTCCGTTTCTGGAACACCGAGTGGCCTGTGCCTGGAGGTACAGCGTTCAAATATGCCGTCTATGATGCATCGGGTCCTGGCGGAGCTCCGGGACGACAACTGGCTGGACCATTTGACGGTACTGCACTTCGTAACGATCAATGGACAACCGTTGAATTCCCGGAACCGGTCATTGTAACGGGCGACTTCTATATCGTGTATGTACAGAGTATTGCTGGAACTGGCGCTCCGGGACTCGCTACCGATGAGAATGGTCCAAATGCAGGTCGAAGCTGGCAGCGAGTAAGTGGGGTGTGGAGTACTTCACCTGCAGAAGAAGGTAACTACATGATTCGTGCAGTTGTGAGATACCCGGTAAATGCACCTGTGCTCACAGTACCTGCGAACACGTATACGAATCAATCGACCTTCCCTGTGTCGGGAACATCTCCGGCATCCGGCGCACAGATTAAGATTTACAACGGCAAAGATCTCGCTGGCACGACAACTGTCGCAAATGGGAAGTTCTCATACGGTGTGAAACTCCGTTCTGGCATTAATGCGATTACTGCCGAGGCAGTAGTTGACGGAAAAACAACCGACCGTTCACTCCCTATCGTCATTATTCTGGATCAGACCAAACCACAGTTGACCATCACGAGCCCGACGGAAGGAAGCCGGATCAACACGGAAGTTGTTCATGTAACAGGTAATGTCGTGGAACAATTCCTCGATAAGTTGACTGTTAACGGACAAACCGTACAAGTGGGCAAAGACAGAAGCTTCAGTCATCGCGTATTGGTTAACGAAGGCGAGAACACGATAACCATTACAGCAACCGATCTTGCTGGCAACAAAACAACGGTAACCCGCACCGTCTACGTGGAAACGGCGTTGCCAGAACTTACGAATATTACGCCAGCTGAAGATGTTCGAATCACATCAGGAGAGAGTGTCACTGTATCGTTTGACAGTAAACCTGGACTGCAAGCATCTTTCCGGATTCAGTTACCGCTGAATCTAAATGCCTCAGGGGCAGGAGAGATTCCATTAGTGGAGACCGAACCTGGTCGTTACACGGGTACGTACACAACACCTTCATCACTTACTCTTGAGGGGGGAGTCATTGTGATTCGTGCTCAGGATGCAGCAGGCAACAAAGTAGAGGCAGAAGCAGCTGGACGATTATTCGTCAGCGCAGCACAGGAACAATCCAATCCAGAACCAGATTCGAGCCTTGAAGAGACAGAATCTACTGAACCTAGTCCACCGTCTGCTGAGGGTCTGCAACCTTAATTAATCAAAATATGACATGGATGATAACTGCGTTCTGACCATCTAAGCAAGAAGCCGATAAGCCGAGGTATCCTGGCTTGTCGGCTTTTTGTTATATCCTCTTTTCATAGCTAACGCCTAAGATTAGTTCGACCAAAATACATATACTGCATGGTTGGCAGCATTAGGAGTAACAAATACGATAACAGGAGGAGTGAATTGTGGGAGTTGATGCAGTACAACGATCCCAACCGCTACGAAGTAAATGGCTCAAAACCAAAATGTTGCTGAATAACTCGGCGATCAAACCATTTATCCCTGATACGCAACGATATAGCCAATCCAACTTGAAGACCATGCTGGAGAAATATAGGATGGTATATGTCAAACCCGAGATAGGCACCTTTGGAATGGGAGTCATTAAGGCTGAAATGCACAATCAGCACCACTTCGCCTACCAGATTGGTCAAAAGCGTCTGACGTTCAACAGCTTTGAGTCATTCTATCGAAGCCTGACCCATCGAATTAAGCAGAAAAGCTATCTCATTCAACGAGGTATCCATCTGCTGCAACATAATAACAGGCGCTTTGACATTCGGGTAATGGTTCAATTAAATCTCGGGCAGGAGTGGGAAGCGACAGGGGTCATAGGCCGACTGGGTCATCCAAAGAAAATTGTGACCAACTACCATAGCGGTGCGAAGCCAATGAGCATTCATACGTTGTTGAGATCCCATGCCTCTGATAAGCGGATTAACGAATTGATTCAGGAGATGAATCACTTAGGCATCCATATCGCTCGGCACATGCGGAAGAAATACACGCGTTTGAGAAGCATTGGGGTGGATATCGGGCTTGATCGAAGTCTGACTCCATGGATTATTGAGGTAAACGCGAAGCCAGATCCCTATATATTCAATCAGTTAAAGGACAAGACAATGTATCGTAAGGTGATTCGATATTATCGTCAGAACGCACTATAAAGGATGAAGGTGTCAAAACGAATCCAGAAAATCATGTGAAAATAAATATGTGGAAATGAAGCATCCATCGGGATGCTTTTTCTTTTGCTTGCATATGACAGCAGGGAAGTAGTCTCCTTTCTTCACATTAATGATATAACATGATATATTAGGATGTAGAACATGAGAAGTATGGGTATTTATGGAGGTGCTTGTATTGGGGAAAGACTCGGCATCCAAGCCGATGTATGAACAGATCTTTGAATCCTTGCGCGAACGGATACAGCTTCATCAATATCAAGTGGGTGAGCGTGTTCCTTCGGAGAAGGAATTATGTGATGAATTTGGAGTTAGCCGGATTACGACGAAAAAAGCGCTTGAGATGTTGGCGAGTGAACAATTGATTGTTCGTCAGCCGGGACGGGGTTCTTTTGTAGCCGACACGGCAGAGGGTATGCAGGAAAGACCTAACAGACCTGCTCCGCATGGTGCGGTTAAAGATCCAGAGAAGAAGCTGCTCATTGGTCTGGTCATTACCAACTTCAGTGATATGTATGGTACAGAACTGTTATATGGCATGGAAGAAGCTTCACGAGAGCATGATTGTTTTCTCGTACTTAGACGATCCTTCGGGATTCCCGAGCAGGAGGAACGCAGCATTCAGGAACTGCTGGAACTGGGTGTGGACGGATTGATCATTTTCCCTGCACAGGGTGAATATTTCAGCGATGAGATTCTTAAACTGGTCGTGAACAAATTCCCGTTTGTTCTGATTGACCGGTATCTGAAAGGCATTCCAGCTTCTTCGGTCAGTACGGATAACGTAGGCGCGGCGAGAGAAGGGATGAATTATCTGTTCAATCTGGGTCATCGACACATTGCTTTTCTTACACAGCCTCCGGCCAACACCACACCGATTGAAGAACGAATTGAAGGGATTATTGAGGCACATCATGATCAAGGTGTGCTGGTGAACAGAGAATTGTGGCTGGAATCTTTTCTTTCGACATTGCCTAGTGTGTTCGATCCTCAGGTCGAGGTCCGCGATGTGGAGACACTGGTGGAACATTTGCAGAAATATCCGGAGATTACTGCACTCTTTGCTGCGGAATACCATATTGCTTTGCTAGCGGAACAGGCAGCCGATCGACTTGGTCTGAAGATTCCGGAGGATTTGTCCATCATTTGTTTTGACAGTCCAAACGCTGCCGAAGGAAGCCGTGTAACACATATGCGACAGAGTCAGTTTGATATGGGGAAACAAGCATTCGAGATGGTGCTCCAAAATATGCAGAACAACGAAATGGCAGTGAACAGGGTTGTTTTGCCTGCCCGATTGGTGAAGGGGAAATCAACGAGTATAGTGAAACAAAAGGGTTCATTTTAGCGGCCTATATTCATTGGGTTTAATCAGAGACTTCGTGGAAACGAGGTCTCTTTTTGGTATGGATAATAAGGGAAACATCACCTTGATTGGTATATTGTTTGGATTAAAAAAATGATAATAACATGCTAATATACAAATAAATATATTGACATAACATTATATTCGTTTTAGGATGATGAAAGCGGTTAATAAACTGGATTACATAAGGAGGACAACATGCTGACACCCAGAGAAGATCAAGACATTTCCCCCTCGATATACGACATGATTGATCGAGTTAACAAACGTATGCCGGATTATCCGGAACTAAACCAAATGTTTAAAAACTGTTTTACCAATACGATGGCGACTACCATTCAGCGCAAAGAGGATGGAACAACTTTTGTGATTACGGGAGATATCCCTGCCATGTGGTTACGTGATTCTGCTGCACAGGTCAGACCGTATCTGGTTCTCGCTTCAGAGGATGAAGATATCGCCGACATGATCGCTGGACTGGTTGAACGGCAACTGAATTATATTCTCCTAGACCCTTATGCAAACGCTTTTAATGAGACAGAGAGTGGGAAAGGACATCAGGAAGATCTAACGCAGATGAATGATTGGATCTGGGAACGGAAGTATGAGATTGACTCTCTGGCTTATCCAATTCAGCTCAGTTATCTCCTGTGGAAGAACACGGGAAGAACAACGCAATTCAATGATACGTTCCGCAAAGCAACCCAGATTATCATGCAGTTATGGCAAGTGGAGCAGCATCATGAGACGAAATCACCCTACACGTTCCAACGTCTGGATGCGCCCGAAACCGATACGCTCAGCCGAGAGGGACGAGGTACTGAAACAGCCTATACAGGCATGACATGGTCGGGATTCCGTCCCAGCGATGATCGCTGTGAATATGGTTATCTGATACCATCCAATATGTTCGCCGTTGTGGCGCTGAGATATCTACAGGAAATTGCCGAAGTCGTGTTCGAGGATAAAGGGCTGTCAGCAACTGCTCAGCAGTTGGAGGAACAGATCAACAAAGGTATTCAGGATTATGGTACTGTCGAACATCCGGAATATGGCACCATATATGCGTACGAAACCGACGGGAAAGGCAATCACAATCTGATGGATGATGCCAATGTACCAAGCCTGCTGTCTTTACCTTATCTCGGATATGTTGATGAGAACGACGAGGTGTATCAGAATACACGCCGATTCATTCTATCCTCACACAACCCGTATTTCTACGAGGGAACAGCAGCAGCTGGAATCGGTAGTCCACATACACCGGATGGGTACATCTGGCATATCGCTTTATCGATGCAGGGGCTGACTACAACGGATCGCAACGAAAAACTGCGATTGCTCCAGCTTATCCAACAGACGGATGCGGGCACCGGACTTACCCATGAAGGCTTTTCGGCTAACGATCCACATGAGTATACCCGCCCATGGTTTTCATGGTCCAACATGCTCTTTAGTGAACTGATGATGGATTATTGCGGATTCGGCGTAGAGAAATAGGATTGCGTACAGAAATAGATAGGAAAGCAAAAGAGAACCTGCGAGTACATCATAATGTTCGGAGTTCGTTGAATTCCGACAAGAGGAGAGCGAACCATGAGAAAAATATCTTTGAAAATGCCGGTAGCAGCAGTTATGACATCCTTGCTCATTCTAACGACAGCCTGTTCAGGCGGAAGTTCAAGTACAGGCACAACCAGTGATGGCAAGAAGGAAGTAACCGTCTCGTTCCGTTCTTCAGGATCTGAAGATACACTTACGAAGTTTTTCCAATCCGGATTGGTGGATCAATTCGAGAAAGAAAATCCGGATATCAAAATCAACATTGCGCCTGTATTGGCAAGTGAAGGTGATTATACGTCCAAAATGGTTTTGCAGATGAAGTCGCCTGACACGGCGCCAGATGTTATTGCCGAAGATACATCCATCATCAAATCCGATGCTGCTGCGGGATATCTGGAGCCGCTGGATACAAGGGTTCAGGGCTGGTCCGATTGGGAAGAACACATCATCGACAACCTGAAGGCAGGGGTTACGGGTGAAGATGGCAAGGTATACGGCGTTCCGGCTACCTCGGATACACGCGGGATCTGGTACAACAAGGAATTGTTTCAACAGGCAGGTCTGGAAGTTCCATTCAAACCTGCAAGCTGGGCAGAAGTACTCGAAGCAGCACGTACCATCAAGCAAAAACTGCCAGGTGTGACACCGCTTAATATGATCGTGGGCAAAGCAAACGGTGAAGGGGTTACCATGCAGACGCTAGAAATGCTGCTCTATGGTACGGCAGACACATTGTATGACGATACCAGCAAGAAATGGGTCGTGAACAGCCCGGGGCTGCTGGATTCTTTCAAATTCATAGATCAAGTGTTCAACACGGATAAAACAGGTCCGACCATGCAGGTCGCCTTGAATGGACAAGCTGGCAGTATTGCATTCCAGCAACAGTTCCCGCAAGACAAACTGGCGATGGCTGTAGATGGTAGCTGGGCAGGTTCGACATGGGCCGAGAACGGTGCTGCCCCAATTGCCAACGTCGAAGAGAAAATAGGTTTTGCGCCATTCCCGACACAAAATGGGGAAGCACCTGGAGCAACGACGATGTCTGGAGGATGGGCCTGGTCTGTTCCTGCACAAGCGAAGAACAAGGAAGAAGCTTGGAAATTTATCGAGTTTCTGATGAATAAGGAAAATGCGACTGCACGCGTAGTAGCGGAAGGCAGCCTCAGCCCACGTAATGATTCCACAGACGTTGAAGGGTATACGGATCGTCCATATACCAAAGAAGCACAGGAACTCCTGAATGTGGCTCACTTCCGTCCAGCGAACGATCAATATGCAACGGTATCCGCCCAATTGCAAAGCATCGTAGAGAGTATTGCCTCTGGCAAGCTGACGCCGGAAGACGGAATTACGCAATTGAAGGACAACGTATCCCGCTCCCTTGGCGCGGACAGCATCGAAGAGAAATAAGGATATCGATATATTCGGAGGGGGAGGAACAATCTCCCCTTTTTCCGGTTCGAATGGAGAGTGACTTATGAAAAGGAAAGCACCAGGCTCATTTCTGTTTCTCATGCCTTCCGTACTGTTATTACTCGTGTTTTTCATTGTTCCCATTATTTTGACGATCTGCTTTGCCTTTACGAATATGGCTCTGACCGGGGCGGCAGCCAAGAGTCTGGAGTTCGTCGGATTTCAGAATTTCATTAATATGTTCCATGATCCGGACTTCCGCATTAGTGTCTGGCGTACGCTGGTCTTTCTCATCTTCTCCGCAGTGATTGGTCAGGTATTGCTTGGGTTCATTCTGGCTCTTCTAATGAAGGAAAAAAATGTGACGTTCCGCCGGGTCATTGGCATCATCGTCATTGCTGGCTGGGTGACACCCGAGATTGTGGTGGCATTCTGTATGGTTGCCTTTTTCAGTGACAATGGTTCATTGAATCAGATTCTTGGCTGGTTTGGGGCGAATCCGATCTCCTGGTTGTTCAGTTTCCCAATGGTGAGTGTCATTATCGCGAATATTTGGCACGGCACAGCCTTCTCGATGATGGTCTACCAATCGGCTCTGGATGATATTCCGAAGGAAGTCGAAGAAGCTGCCATTATTGACAGCGCTACAGGGTTCCAGATCGTCAGACACATTACAATTCCAATGGTAAAAGGGTCGATCGTGACCAACATGATGTTGGTTACCCTACAGACACTGGGTGTGTTCACGCTGATCTATACGATGACCGGTGGTGGCCCGGGTACTTCGACACAAACCTTGCCAATCTTCATGTACAACCAGGCCTTTGTGAATTATCAGTTTGGATATGGTACAGCCATATCGCTGGTTCTGCTGTTCATCGGTATCATCGCCAGCCTGTTCTACATGCGATCCATGAAAGTGAAAGTGTAACCATGAAGGAGGTTCGATCCCTATGGTCAAACATGGGCTTCAACGCAAAATCCAGTACGGGATTCTAGTCTTTCTAGGGCTCTGTTTTTTATTGCCGCTGCTCTGGATCATCTTGGCTTCATTTGATCCGAACGCACAGCAGGGCATCAAAATGCCCAGTACCTGGACCATTCAAAATTTCAAGGATGTACTCGGGGATGCGAGCAATCTTCGTTCATTCGGTGTCGGCCTGATTCTGTCGGGAGGGCAAGCGATATTGGTTGTTCTGGTATCGGTTCTTGCCGCCTATCCATTATCCCGATACGAGATGAGATTTAAAAAGAGCTTCCTGTTATCCATTCTGTTCATGACAGCTCTTCCGATTACGGCCGTGATGGTTCCGGTATTTCAAATGTTTCTGTTCTTCAAAATGCAAAATAGCATCATTGCCACAATGCTGTTCCTGACCGCATCTTCACTTCCTTACGGTATCTGGATGATGAAAAACTTCATGGATTCGGTGCCCATTGATCTGGAAGAATCCGCATGGATTGATGGAGCGTCCGTATGGAATGGCTTGAGACGAATTGTGGCTCCGCTAATGTTGCCAGGTATTGCAACGATAGCGATATTTACCTTTTCGGGAAGTTGGGGTAACTTCTTCGTGCCCTACATCCTGCTCCAGACACCGGAGAAACTTCCGGCATCGGTCACGATCTATCAATTCTTCGGCAGCCACGGCATGGTTGAATACGGCAGATTGGCTGCATTTTCACTACTTTATACGATGCCTTCGGTTGTGCTATATATCTTCTCCCAGCGTTACATGTCCAAAGGCTTCAGCATGGGCGGGGCAACCAAAGGTTAATGACAGGAGGTACGCAACATGACAACCAAAAAGACGGCACATCTCATCTCGCATACCCATTGGGACCGGGAATGGTATATGCCTTATGAACATCATCATGTTCTTCTCATTGAGCTGATGGATAAACTGCTGGATACGCTCGATCAGGACCCGGAATATCGCTATTTCCATCTGGATGGGCAGACGATTATTCGTGAGGATTATTTGCAGGTTCGGCCTGAACAACAGGAGAGACTTGACCGCTATATTCGTGAAGGGCGCATTCATTTTGGCCCATGGTATGTGTTACAGGATGAGTTTCTGACCAGCAGCGAGGCCAACCTGCGAAATCTGCTCATCGGTCATCGTGATGCTCGTCCATTCGGTGTGATATCCAAGACGGGGTACTTCCCTGACTCATTCGGAAATATGGGACAGGCACCGCAGATTCTGCAACAGGCGGACATTCATAACGCGATCTTCGGGCGCGGGGTAAAGCCTACCGGATTCAATAATGCCGTGGTTGATGCGGATAGTTACGAATCTCCCTATTCCGAGATGATCTGGCGTTCGCCGGATGGCTCGGAAGTGCTCGGTATTTTGTTCGCGAATTGGTACTGCAATGGGATGGAAGTTCCAGTTGATCCGGAGAAAGCCAAAGTATACTGGGATAAAAATCTGGAGGATGCCGAGAAATTCGCCTCGACCCCACATATGTTGTTCATGAATGGTTGCGATCACCAGCCGATCCAGACGGATCTGCCTGAGGCTTTACGCACGGCGGCTGCGTTGTATCCGGATGTGGAATTTATTCACTCCAATTTTGACGATTACATTGAGGCGGTTAACAAAGATGTCCCTGAAAATCTGGCGACCATTGAAGGTGAACTTCGCAGTCAGCACACGGATGGTTGGGGAACACTGGTGAACACGGCATCCGCACGGGTTTATCTGAAACAGTTGAATCAGCAGGGGCAGACGTTGCTCGAAAAAGTAGCCGAACCACTCGCTGCCATGGCCCATATAGCCGGGGTAAAAGATTATCCGCACCATCTGTTGACGCATGCATGGAAGATGCTGATGCAGAACCACCCGCATGATAGCATCTGCGGATGCAGTGTGGATGAGGTTCACCGTGAGATGGTGACCCGCTTCGCCAAGAGCAGACAGCTTGCAGAGAAATTGGTTTCCCAGAGCGCGCAAGCGATTGCTGAATCCATTCGTGCGCAACCTGCTGAGGCTTGGGGAGAGGAAGCCGTGCCGTTCACTGTATTCAACACGAGTGGATGGAATCGAAATGGCATCATGGAGATGGATCTCATTGTGGACAAAGCCTTTTTCCCGGAAGGGCCTAATCCTCAGGCGCTTGCACAGAAGGTGGAAAAAGATGCATTGCCAGCGTATCAGCTCATCGATTCGGATGGACACGTGTACTCGGCTGAAATCAAGGATCTGGGTGCACATTTCGGTTATGAACTTCCGAAGGATCGCTTCCGGCAGCCTTATATGGCTCGTAAAGTTAGAGTGACTTTCCAGGCGGTGGATGTACCTTCGCTGGGTTATAAGACGTATGCTCTTATTCCAGTTCAGAAGCAAACAGAGATTGCTGAAGTGCCCGCTACGAGCGAACTCGTTCAGGTTCAGGGAATGATGATGGAAAACGGTCATTTGCGGGTGACGATTGAAGATAATGGTACGGCAACGATTGAAGATAAGGTCTCCGGTGTTGTATACAGGGGCTTGAATTCATATGAAAATACCGGTGATATCGGCAATGAATACGTCTATCGTCAGCCTGACGGAGAGATGACGCTGACCACGAAGCATCTGAAGGCAGACCTGCGGATCGTGGAGCAATCTCCGTATCGTGCAGTCATGGAGAGTGTATTACACTGGGACATTCCTGCTGGAGCAGATGAACTGTTCGAGTTGGAGAAGCGCCAAATGGTTCCTTTTACAGAACGCAAGGCACAGCGGGTGAAGAACAGGGTTCCGCTGGTAATTACGACAACGTATACGCTGGAAGCAGGCAGTAATATGGTCAAAGTGAAATCTGAATTTAACAATCAGGCCAAGGATCATCGGCTGCGTGCACTCTTTCCATCCGGACTGGTGACAGAGGATCATTATGCGGATTCCATCTTTGAGGTTGCCAAACGCTCCAATACACCGGCCAAAGAATGGGTGAATCCAAGTAATGCGCAGCATCAGCAAGCGTTTGTACATGTGACGGATGGTGATCATGGCTTGATGATTGCAAACAAAGGGCTGAATGAATACGAGATTTTACAACATGAAGAGGGCAGTACGATTGCGGTTACGCTACTGCGTGCCTCTTCGGAGCTGGGAGACTGGGGCGTGTTCGAGACACCAGAAGCCCAATGTCTGGGACAACAGAGTGTGGAATATGTGATTATTCCATTTGCAGGGGATGCAGCACAGTCAGGCGCATGTGCATCCGCATATATGTATCCCATTCCGTGGACGACTGTGCAGATAGGGTCATTAGCACGCACTTTTGAGTGGGAAGGTCATGCCGGAGCTGATGGGCAGAAGGTGGAGTTGCCTCTGTCGAAGCAATGGTTAGCATGGAATGCGCAAGGTTCGACACTGGCATTCTCCACACTGAAGATCGCGGAGGAAACTGGAGACGTGATCGCTCGCTGGTATAATCTAAACTCCGAAACTGCTGAATTGAACGTTCAGCCTGGATTCGAGTGCGCCTCTGTCTATGAGAGCGATGTGCTGGAACGGGTCAAGGATACGTTGGAAGAGGACAGCCAGACGATATCCGGGTACAAAATTGTTACACAAGGGTATGCGTTACGTTGAGGTGATGTTTAACATTATAACCATAGAAACCTCCTGTTCACGATAGTGTGGACAGGAGGTTTTTGTCATGTGCTCCGTTATGTGCACCTGCACCCAAAGTAATATGGGAAAACCGCATACATACCTAATGATAGACGTGTCGTGATTTTATACATTAATTGTCGTGAGTTTCTATTAAAAATACATGAAGTCTGTGATAACTTATAGATAAATGTCAGAATATTATATAGTATGGAGGTAAGCCAACAGTGACCATTCGAATTGGGAAAATTAGCTTGTGGCATGTTCACGCATGGGATTACATCAAGCAGGCACAGGAACATGAAGATACAGTCATCGCAGCGGTGTGGGATGAAGATGCCAAGCGGGGACAGGAAGCGGCTGAACGTTTAAACGTACCATTCTATGCTTCACTCGAAGATATGCTGGCTAAGGATGACATCGATGCCGTTATTGTAGATGCGCCAACCCGCATCCATGAAGAAGTGATCACCGCTGCTGCAAAAGCAGGGAAACACATCTTTACGGAGAAAGTTATTGCAGCGACACAAGCGGAATCCAACAGAATCCTTGATGAGGTAAAGGCAAACAAAGTCAAGATGACAGTCTCCTTACCACGTCTGAATGCAGGGTATACGCTCACGATTCAGGATGTACTTAACCAGGGATTGCTTGGCAAAGTGACTTATGTTAGAGCACGTTTATCGCATGATGGAGCGATTTCGAACTGGTTACCTGAACACTTCTATGATCTGAAGGATTGTCAGGGCGGTGCACTGATTGATCTGGGCTGCCATCCAATGTATCTGGCCAAACTGTTTCTGGGTCAGGAAGTAACAGCGGTTAATGCGAGCTTCGGATACATTACAGGCAAAGAAGTGGAAGATAATGCAGTTGCAACCTTGTTTACGGATTCCGGAGCAGTTGGTGTTGTTGAAGCTGGTTTTGTGAATAGCCATTCTCCGTTTACGATTGAGGTTCATGGTACGGAAGGCACCCTTCTCTACGGGACACCTGATGATAAGCTGTTGATTCGTACAAAAGCAGCACAGGGACAGTATGAAGAATGGACTGAACTTCCTTTGGTAGACAAAAGGGAAAGCGCATTCAATCAATGGGTTGCACATATACAAAATGATACGGATGCAACCGAAAACGTGCAGATCGCTATGGAGCTGACCCGGTTGATGGAAGCTGCGAATCTCTCTGCCAAAGAAGGGCGCAGAATCACTCTGAGTGAGTTGAAGGGTTAGGTCTTATGAAGGAGGTATGCAAACTTGAGCCTGTATCCTTATGAGAAAATGCTTGAACGGCAGGATCTCCTAGAGAGACTGGATATTTCAATGGTGTGGGGACATTATGAAATTCGCGTAATGCGATTTCATCTGACTTCTTTTCCAGCGGGCCGAGTTGTGGATTTCCATAATCATGCGGAGTTTGAATTTCATTTTATCCCGAGAGGCAAAGGTAAGGTTATTCTCGATGATCAGTCACATGCACTCTCGGAAGGCATGCTGTATTTGACTGGACCGGGTGTCTTGCATTATCAGGAGGCGGACGCCAAAGAGGACATGGATGAACTCTGTCTTCATGTGGATATCGTTCACAAGCCAAGAGAGCATGTCGATCCTTGGGAAGCCACTGAATCCGAGGAAACGATTGAAAAGCTGAGAACGCTTCCGCATACTCCGGTGAATGATTATCATCGGGCGATGCAGTGTTTTTTGGAAGCTTATGAGGCCTGTGATCAGAAATTATTAGGTTATTATACGTCGATCAAACAGCTGGTCATTAGCATATTACTTAAAACTGTGCGAGCATACGACACCGGTGGGAATCGACCGGAAGCCCCTGTTCGGGATATGTCGGCGTATCGTTATGAGTATGCAGTGCAGTATATGGAGGCGAATCATCCTACAGCAGTCACGCTGGAGCATGTAGCTGAGAAACTTCATATCAGCAGCAGACAATTGCAGAGAATCTTCTATCAAGTACAGCCTGAGATGCCGTTCAGCCGCGTACTGGAGGATATTCGTCTGCGCGCCGTGTGCCGTAATCTGGAGGAAAGTAACGTATCCATCGAACAGATCGCTCTCGCTTCGGGCTTCAATAATGCCAACTATTTGCATGCTGTATTTCGTAAACGTCTGGGGATGACCCCGTCGGCTTTTCGTAAAATGAAACAACCAATACTTAAGTGAGGGTGAATATATATGAGTAAAGTATATCGTATCGGAATTATTGGCTGTGGTGGAATCGCGAATGGTAAACATCTGCCAAGTCTGAGTAAACTGGATAATGTTGAACTGGTGGCTTTCTGCGATATTGTTCAGGAACGTGCAGATGAAGCCAAGCAAAAATATGGCTCTACAGATGCTGAGGTCTACACAGATTATCAAGAACTGCTCAAGGATGAGTCTCTGGATATTGTGCATGTGCTTACCCCGAATATTTCCCATGCCGAGATTTCCATTGCTGCCCTGGAAGCAGGCAAACATGTCATGTGTGAGAAGCCAATGGCGAAGACGTCTGCTGAAGCACAACTCATGTTGGAAGCGGCAGAACGTACCGGTAAGAAACTGACGATTGGATACAACAACCGTTTCAGAGAAGACAGTCAATATTTGAAGAAGGTGTGCGAAGCGGGTGATCTGGGGAATATCTATTTTGCCAAAGCACATGCCATTAGACGGAGAGCAGTACCAACCTGGGGTGTTTTCCTGGATGAGGAGAAACAAGGTGGCGGTCCGCTGATTGATATTGGTACGCACGCACTTGATCTGACGCTCTGGATGATGGATAACTATCAACCAAAGGTTGTACTCGGCACGACCTACCATGAACTCTCGCAACGTGAAAATGCGGCCAACGCCTGGGGCCCATGGGACCCGAAAAAATTCTCGGTAGAGGACTCGGCCTTTGGCATGATTGTAATGGAGAATGGTGCAACGATCATGCTGGAATCCAGTTGGGCGCTTAACTCACTGGACGTGGATGAAGCCAAATGCAGCTTGAGCGGAAGCGAAGCGGGTGCGGATATGAAAAACGGACTGCGCATCAATGGCGAGAAATTCAGCCGTCTATACACCAACGAGATTGAACTGAGTGCAGGCGGGGTAGCATTCTATGATGGCAAGAGTGAGAGCGCACCGGATGTGGAGATGAGAAAGTGGATCGAAGCGATTGAGAACGATCAGGAGCCAGTCGTTACACCAAAACAAGCGCTCGTTGTATCTCAGATCCTGGAAGCACTCTATGAATCTGCTCGTACAGGCAAGGCTGTATACTTGAATAGCGCTAACGAAGCATAGAACAGAACGAAATACAGAAAGAACAGATTACAGAACCCTTTGTCCCGTTATTGTGGACAGAGGGTTTTTGGGTGTTGTGGTTACTAGCTATTGGTCCATACCAGACACTATTTCGGCACATATGCTGAGAGAAAACGGAGTTGAAAAGAGGGTATGTCTTGACTAAACATAAAACGAGTCATGGTGTTTCCATTGTTGTATGTACCAATCGGCCGCAATTTTTTGAGAACATTCTACAGAATTACAGTCGGCAGCATTATCCAAGCAAAGAGCTGGTCATTGTTCTGAACCATGACCGTATGAATCTGTCATTATATCAGAAACGCGTTCGAAATCTTGCCAATGTTCATGTATACCAAGTTCCGGAGAGCATATCGCTAGGACAAAGCTTAAACGCCGGAATAACAAGGACTCGCTTTTCGTTGATTGCCAAATTTGATGATGATGACTACTATTCACCACATTATTTGACAGAACAGGTGAGAGAACTCAGACGGACCCAAAGTGATATTGTGGGCAAACATTCCTGTCTGGTCTACCTGGGTGCGTCTAAGACACTATTGGTCAGGTCACCTACTGAAAAAAATAAACCGGTTGAATTTGTACAGGGGGGCACGATTTTATTCAAAAGGGAGATCTTGAAAAAAGTCCGATTCACGGACCGTTCAATAGGGGAAGACGTAACCTTCCTGAGACAATGCAGGAAAAGAGGATTCAAAGCGTACGCGACCTCACCTTTCAATTATGTGTATCACCGGAGAAAAAACAAAAAAAGCCATACGTGGCGAGCGGATGATAACTTTTACCTAGAGGGAAGCACCAAACTTGCAGTTACGGACGATTTCAGATCCTTTGCTAATAAGAAACTTTAGAGGACAGGAACTAAACATTTACACAAAACGGAGAGGACAGAAAGAACCTGAAGAAGCGGAGCGTTCGCCTACAAGCTTTCTGAAAGAAAGCTACATCGGAAGCATACGCTATCCCCGGATTTTCCCCTTTCAAAAGGGCTTCAAAGAAATCCTGGGATAACAGCGATCGGAAGGTTGTTCTGTCATCGTAGTGAACGGTGTAAATCAACGAAGGGGAAGATGCTTCTGCCCAATGCGGATGCGTCTTTTTTGTGCCCAAAATGGTTCAATTGGGAGGTGGTGAGAAAAAAAGTTGAATTAACTTGAAAAAAAGTATTGCATATAAGTTTAGTCGGAATTATATTAATGGTATAAGGTCTAGACCATATACAGATCGGAGTGTTTAGATGTCCAGTACGTTTTCATTTCGTTTTGAGAAAGTATCCACCAAAAAGGTTAGTGAATTCATAAGAGAGCAACTGGAAGAAGCTATTATCTTGAAAGAATTGATGAGTGAAGAGCAGCTTCCAGCCGAGCGTGATCTGGCAGAGATTTTTAATGTAAGTCGCATTACCGTTCGTGAGGCACTCTCTTCACTTGAAGAGAAAGGCTTGATTGAAAAAAGGGTAGGGGCCAAAGGCGGAACATTTGTATTGCCTCTGACAGCCAATTCGCATAAACGGACCAGAGAAGAGATTAAACGGGATTGGTCACAGATGCTCAAGGTGTTTGAATATCGAACCATCATCGAGCCGGAGGGAGCTTTTCTCGCTGCTGAGCGGATCACCGCAGGCGAACTGGAGCTTCTGGAGAGCTATATGGAGCAAAGTATAGAGCCAGACTGTACAAGGGAATGGTTCAGAGCGCTGGACGTGAAATTTCATCTGACCATCGCCAAAGCTTCCGGGAATCCCTATTGCGAGAAGGCTGTCAGACAGATTCGGACCAAAATTAATCCGGCGCTCGACTTGATGCCTTATGATGACCGGATCCGTACCGTCAACCATGGTGTACATATGGAGATTCTTGAAGCACTGAAGGCACATGACCAATCCAAGTCCCGAGAGATGATGAAAAAACATATCGAATTCTCGGCGGATGCAATCTATGCCCGTTTGGTTTCTGAATCAGATGAAAATGAAGGGAATGACAGCGAATGAATCGTTCAGAACTGATTAAGCTGGCTCAGCCACTACAAGCCCAGTTAAGCATCTGGCGCAGAGATCTGCATCGCCATCCGGAGATTGGTTACGAGGAGCATCGTACTTCCGCTATCGTAGCTGAACATCTGGAGAGCCTGGGCCTGGAAGTTACACGTAATGTGGGACAGACCGGGGTTACAGGCCTGCTTCGCGGAGAGACCGACGGACCAACCTTTGCCTTGCGAGCAGACATGGATGCTCTGCCAATCCAAGATCAGAAAGCAGTGGAGTATCGCTCGCAAGTGGAAGGCAAAGCCCATCTGTGTGGACATGACGCTCACACCTCCATCCTGATGGGAGCAGCTCAACTGCTTACTGGACTTGGGAGACCGAAATCAGGCAACATCAAATTCATTTTCCAGCCAGCGGAAGAAGGACTTGCAGGAGCAAGAGCCATGATCCAGAACGGTGTTCTGGAGAACCCGAAGGTTGATGCCATTGCAGGGTTACACATGACCCCTGGACAGGACACGGGAACCTTGGGCATAAGTCAGGGCGTTGCATTTGCATCAGCTGACCCATTGGTTATCAAGGTGTTTGGCAAGGGTGGACATGCAGCTCGTCCGCATGAGGGCATTGACGCGATTGCGGTATCTGCACAGGTTATCACCGCCTTGCAAAATATCGTCAGTCGGATGGTAGATCCGCTTGAACCCGCTGTAATCACCATTGGCAAAATCACCGGAGGTTATATGGGAACAGCCATCGCCCCGGAAGTGGAGATGATTGGTACGGTTCGTACACTCTCGCCTGCCATTCGTGAACAGATGCCAGCTTTGATCGAGCAGGTTGTTAAAGGGGTCTGTGATTCTTTCGGAGCAGGTTGCGAAGTTGTCTATGGAGATGGATACCCTGTTGTCGTGAATGATCTTGGCATGGTTGATCTGCTGACAGAGACCTGCGATCAGGTTAATGCGCAGAAGGGATGGAACTATATCAAACCCTCTACAGGGGGCGAGGATTTCGCTTTTTATTGTGAGCAGATTCCGGGTGTGTTTTTCAGACTAGGATCTGGTAATGATGAGGAACGTACTCGTTATCCACTCCACCATCCCATGTTTGATCTCGATGAGACAGCGATGCCTTATGGTGTGGGCATGTTGTCGGCAGTAGCTCTTGAATTTTTGGCAAGGAATACAACTTCTGAGGGGGAGCAATGACAATGAAAAAAAGACAATGGACAGGCTTGTGGATTACGTTACTGGCAATCGTAATGGTACTCAGCGCTTGCGGAGGTAAAACGACAAGCACGAATGATAATACCGCAACAGGAGGAACGGACAGTGGAAGTCCAAGTACAACACTGACCATTGCTGCGGCAACAGATATTGAGAGTTTCGATCCGCACAACAACAACAACACTTCCAGTGAAGCGGTTCTCGTGAACGTTTTTGATTATCTGATCAAAAATGACAGTGAACAGAAAAAAGTGGCGGGACTCGCGACATCATGGGATCAGGTTGATGATACAACATGGAGATTTAAGCTGCGTGAAGGCGTAACCTTCCACAATGGCGATCCTTTCACTTCAGCAGATGTAAAATACACGCTGGAGCGCGTAGCCAAGGATGAGACACTGAAACAAAACAGTTATTTCAAAAATATCGTAGAAGTTAAAGCGGTGGATGACTATACCGTAGACATCATCACGGATGGTCCAGATCCGCTCTTGCTGAATCGTTTGTCCAAAATGGGAGCTGGTATTCTGCCGGCAAAATATATTGCGGATAACGGATTTGATACTTTCCTGAAACAGCCGGTAGGCACAGGTCCTTACAAGTTCAGTAAATGGACCAAAGACGATCGTGTCGAATTGGTGAAAAACGAGAACTACTTCGACGGTGAACCCAAATGGAATGAAGTGGTATTCCGCGTTATTCCTGAAGCCTCCACACGTGTATCCGAATTGCTCGCTGGTGGTGTAGATGTAGCGTCTTCCATTCCGTCCACTGACATTGCCCGGATCGAAGGTGAAGAAGACAAGAAGATTGTCAAAGCACCAATCCAGCGTGTGCTTCAGTTGATCTTCCGTCAGACGGAAGGCAGCATCACGGCTGATCCAAAAGTGCGTGAAGCGATTGACCTGGCGATCGACAAACAAGGAATCGTGGACAGCATTGCTGGCGGAGCAGGTATTGTAACCCGCACATCTGTAACGCCGGGCAACTTCGGTGCTGATCCTTCATTGTACAAAACGTCACTCTATGACCTGGAAAAAGCAAAACAATTGCTGCAAGAAGCTGGCTATGCAGAAGGTGAAGCTGAGATGACCATCTCCGTTTCTGCACAATACAAAGAACAAGCTGAAGTTGTTGCAGCGATGCTGGAACAAGCCGGATTCAAAATCAACCTGGATGTCCTGGAAGCTAGTGCATTCAGTGAACGTTACAGCTCCAAATCATTCAAAGAAATCTTCATGATCGGTATTGGTAACTCCTTATTCGATGCTTCGAATAACTACAATCGTTATATGTTGGAAGAAGCCAAAGGCGAGTCGGATTACAACAATCCTGAAGTAGAAAAACTGCTTCAATCTGCATTGGTAAATATGGACCCAGCGGCTCGTGAGAAAGAGTATCAGCAAGTACAGCAGATCTTCTCTGAAGAACGCCCAGCCGTATATCTGTACCAAATGGAAGGTGTGTACGGAACAAACGCCAAAGTGAACTTCGCGCCGCGCAGTGACGAGATGTTCTATGCTGACGAGATTACACCTGTTGCACAGTAACATCGAGCATTATAACCGGTCATTGAAAAGATAAGGCCGTGAACGGCAGGGACTGGATAACCATGTTCCTGCCGTTCTTTTTCTTAACAAGGGAGGTGAACAAGGAATGGGCAAATACGTACTTAAGTCATTACTGCAGATCATTCCGGTGCTGTTCATTGTTTCATTAATTGTGTTCATTTTGGTTCGAGTCACCGGTGATCCGGTTGCGCTAATGTTGCCTGAAACGGCTACCGCTGAAGATCGTGCTGTCTTGACGCAGGCACTTGGTTTGGACCAGCCTTTATATACGCAGTACGTGAAGTTTCTGGGAAGTGCGATCCAGGGAGACTTTGGTCAGTCTTTTCGCTACAATCAGCCTGCATTAGAGCTAGTGCTGGAGAGATTGCCTGCCAGCTTTGAACTGGCTGTAGCCGCCATGTTTTTTGCCGTACTTATGGCTGTACCACTTGGTGTTATTTCAGCTGTCAAACGCAATACGTTTACCGATCTCATCATTTCCGGAATATCCGTCATTGGTAAGGCGATGCCAAACTTCTGGATGGGAATCATGCTCATCCTCTTGTTCTCCGTCATGTTGGGTGTATTGCCGGTATCCGGTCGCGGAGGATTGTCACATCTGATCTTGCCGGCATTCACGCTTGGCGTTGGACTGGCTGCGCAGATGACCCGGCTGATTCGCTCAAGCATGTTAGAGATTCTGAATCAGGACTATATTCGAACAGCCCGAAGCAAAGGACTGGGTCGGATGGTTGTCATTGTGAAACATGCGTTTCGGAATGGATTGATTCCTGTGGTGACGATCATGAGTTTGCAGTTTACAAGTCTGATCGGGGGAACCTTGATTACAGAAACGGTATTCTCTTGGCCTGGACTGGGTCAATTGCTGGTCGTTGCAGTCAACACACATGATATGGCGATTGTACAGGCCGCGGTGTTTGTCATTGCTTTTATCGTTGTGGTAATCAACATCTTGACGGATGTGGCCTACAGGCTGCTTGATCCGCGCATCAAATACGACTAGAAGGAGGTGCAATCATATGACAGGCAGCAATGAAATGCCAATTCCGGGTACAGAACAGGAACAGGACAATGGGCGTGCACCAACGGGACTTCGTTATATCTGGCAACAACTGATCATCAGCAAGACCGGAATGTTTGGTGCTGTGCTTGTATTGTTGGTGGTGTTAATCGCCATAGGTGCACCTCTATTGACGAGTCATGATCCAGCGGCAGTGAATCCGCTCAATCGCCTTAAACCGCCTGCATGGCTTGAGGGTGGAACGGCCGAATACTGGCTGGGGACCGATAATCTGGGCAGAGACATGTGGAGCCGAATTGTATATGGTGCCCGGGTTTCCTTAATCGTGGGGATGGGTGCCGTGATTGTATCAGGCATCATTGGCGCCATCTTGGGGTTGGTATCCGGATTCTACGGGAAATGGCTGGATGCCGTCATCATGCGTGTAGGTGATGCCTTCATGGCGATCCCAACCATTCTATTTATGCTCGTTGTGATGGCGATTGTTGGTCCGGGTATTACAACGCTAATCTTTGTCATCGGAGTGACAAATTGGGTTCCATTCACCCGTGTGGTCAGAAGTGAGGTACTTAGTATCAAGGAGCGGGATTTTGTTCATGCGGCCAGATCGATCGGTGCGAAGAACGGAAGACTGATTGTGAAACACATTCTGCCGAATATCCTCTCGTCTTTTATCGTGATCTGTGGGATGAATGTGGGCACGACGATTATTATGGAAGCTTCACTCAGTTTCCTGGGTCTGGGCATCAAACCACCTGATGTATCCTGGGGAGGTATGCTCAGTGATGGCAGACAATATGTTGCAACAAGCTGGTGGGTCGCTACATTCCCTGGACTAGCCATTACTTTTACCGTACTCGGTGTTATTTTCCTTGGAGATTGGCTGCGTGATGTGCTTGATCCACGTACGGAGACAACCCAAAAATAAACGGAGAAGGGAGCCATCATTATGAATCAAAGACCAATTATGCCGGAGGATCTGCTTCACTATCGTTGGATAAGTCAGCCTGTTGTCAGCCCGAACGGACAAGTGGCTTATGTGGAACAAACCATTGATCAGGATAAAAACGAATATAACACGCAAATAAGAGGGATTTCGCTCGATGGTGATGAAGATATTGCACTTTCAGATGGTACGAAGGATTCTTCGCCTGCTTGGTCGCCGGATGGCACACAGCTCACATTCATTCGCTCTGTGGATGGAGGTAAGGGACTATGGGTGCTCGATTCGGATAAAAAAGAGTCTGTCATGCTGATCTCTCCCGCACGTAAGATATTGAATTATATCTGGTCGCCGAACGGGCATTACATTGCGTTTACCAGCAAAGTGCAACCGGAGGATCAACAGAAGACAGCTGATCCCCAACAGCAGTCCGCACCTGCGCTACGAGGTAAGGTTTTTGAGCGTACAACGCCGAAGGCAGAAGGGGCTGGATGGTGGGATGGTCAATACAGCCATTTGTTTGTATATGAGATCGCCAGCGGGGAGATCACGCAGGTAACTTCCGGGCTATGGAATATCAGTGCTCCGGCATGGTCGCCAGATAGCCAGTATCTTTCCTTCATATCCAAGCAAGTGGAGGATGAGGAACTTGATGCGGATCTGTTGTACTTTACAGATGTATACAGCATTCAATTGGGAGAGAATACGCTCTTCAAAGTGACGGATTCCAGTCTGGCCATTAGCCAGTTTTCCTATTCACCGGATGGGCAGCAGCTGATCCTGATCGCAAGTGATCGTGAGTATGGGAGCGGGAGCCACAACAGCTTATACGCTGTCCCTGTTCAACGGGGGGAACCCAGGATAATTGCACCACAGTTAGATATGCAGATTGGTAACGCAGCACTGGGAGATATGAAGTCAGCAGGTGCATCACCTTCTCCTGTCTCGGATGTCCATCATCCGGAACGTGGTGTATATGTACTCGGAACGCATTACGGAAATGTGGACGTGTATCGCATTCAAGAAGATGGAGCTTGTCAATCGGTGACGGGCACTCGTGAAAAGGATGTGTATCAGTATACCTTGACGCCAGATGGTACGTCGCTCGTTATCGCTGCGTTGACTGATGAACATCCTGGAGAGTTATATCGCGTGAATATGGATAGTGGTGAGATGTTCAGGCTCACCCGGCGAAATGATGAATTCATGGCGGATTTAGTTGTAAATGCGCCTGTGCGTGTAGAGTTTAAGTCTTCCGATGGATGGCCGATTCAAGGTTGGTTAGCTACTCCGGCAATACGTGGCAACCATGGGAAGCTACCACTCATACTTCAAATACATGGCGGACCTCATGCGATGTATACGGGAACATACAGTCATGAGATGCAGACACTTGTCGCGCAAGGTTACGCTGTGCTGTGGATCAATCCTCGCGGAAGTATGGGATACGGTCAGGAGTTTGCCAGAGCTTGCCGTGGAGACTTCGCCGGAGGCGATTACCGGGATCTGATGGAAGCTGTTGATTATGCATTGGCTACGTATGATTTCCTTGATGCATCACGTCTGGGTGTCGCAGGTGGCAGTTATGGCGGTGTAATGACGAACTGGATCGTAGCACATACGCACCGTTTCAAGGCTGCTGTAACCCAACGATGTATCTCTAACTGGTTATCCATGTACGGAACGAGCGATATTGGAATATCCTATGTGGAGGGAGTCATTGGAGGTAATCCGGCGGAAAACGCTGAATTCCTATGGTCTCGCTCACCTCTTGCCCATGCACACCATATTGAGACGCCGCTTCTGATCATGCACGGGGAACAGGACTATCGGACACCGATTGCGCAAGCGGAAGAATTATATACGACGTTAAAACGATATGGCAAAAAGACCAAGCTGATCCGTTATCCGGGCTCCAATCACAGTTTGCTCAAAAGCGGTAAACCATCGCTGCGGATCGATAGCTTCGAACAGGTGAATGCCTGGTTCAATCAGCATCTCGGGAATGAGGAGGGCGAGCAATGAGTCGAACTCAGTTGTCCATTCCTGTAGGGCTTCTTGTAGAGAATGTACTGACAAGTGGTGCAACCAAAGAGAACATTATTGAATGGTTGCGACGTCGTGACTTTTCCCGGTTGCTGCCTCTGGTTAAAGAACCCGCGATGGATTTTGATGAAAGACTACAGACAGCAGCTGATATCGGAGACGACTGGGAGATGGCGATACGTCAAGGTTATGAGTTCAAGTTTTTGCATATTAACGCATTGAAGAGATTGCTCGATTTCCGGTTTGACCGTAAGGTGGATCGGGATTATGTTCAAGACGATCTGTCATTGAAGCATGTTCATCTGACGGAACATGAGATTGAATTGCTGCAATCGTTAATTGGCAGGCAATGGATCGTGCAAGTAGTAGAAGAAACGGAGGCAGCAGAGGAAGGGAGAACAGACACCGTGTCATCCTCCCGCATTCCTGTCCTTATTCAATTGAAATTCCCATAGTATGACCAACAGAAGCCGCCGTGATCGCGGCTTTTTTGCTATGTACAGTTAGAAATGTGAACGACTGAATTCAAAAAGTTGAAATCGAACTCCGTATGATTTATATTTATATTAAATGATATAGTTATCTATCAAAAATGATGGATGTGAAAAGGAGGACATGGGATGTCCATTCAAAATGTTCTGGGGAAAATTCAAATATCGGATGATGTGATCTCCAAAATTGTCGGCAAGATTGCAAATACGACCAGTGAGATTTCCTCCATGTCGACAGGATTTGTAGAAGGGATCACCAAAAAGTGGAGTGGGAAAAGTCTGCAAAATGGCATAGCAATCCGCAATATAGAATCCAGACTGGAGATTGACTTAAAGGTTGTGGTTCGTTATGGAGCAAAAGTACATGAAGTCTGCAGGGAATTGCAAAACAATGTGAGAGTGCATGTAGAACGACTGACTGGTCTATCCATTGAAACCGTGAACGTCATCGTTGAGGGCATATCCTTCAATCAACCTGATGTGAGGATGTAGTCCAATTTCAACTACCTTGAGGAGTGACAGCGATGAATAAGATTTCTATAATAAAAGCCAGTCCACAGTCCTTGGTCGGCGGGCAGCT
Source organism: Paenibacillus sp. FSL R5-0519 (assembly GCF_037974275.1). Lineage (NCBI taxonomy): Bacteria > Bacillati > Bacillota > Bacilli > Caryophanales > Paenibacillaceae > Paenibacillus > Paenibacillus sp. FSL R5-0519. The sequence goes on along the minus strand of NZ_CP150234.1, from coordinate 3,569,598 downwards.
GAATCAGATGGCACTTGAATATATGGTCTATTCGCTTACGGGTACCAAGGATACAAGCATTATAGAAAAAACCTTCAACAAGTTATGGCGTTCGAAACGAAACCGATTCAGTCACGAATACGCTTATGAAGCCAAAATGCAGAACAAAACGCTGGGCATGATCATGTGTTATCCGACCACTCTAATGAACAAACTCGCTTTGCCAACGTTCACCAAATTGTTTGAACTTCGGAACTGGAGCCTGATTAAGTATAATCTTCAACATTGGAAAGAGTTCTATTCCATGGTGACATTAAAAGAAGCGAAGAACGACGAATATCACATCGGGACACTGGCTACCTTGCCTGAGAGCAGAGGACTTGGTGTAGGGACACAGCTCATTCAATTTGCAGAGGAGCAAGCTGTAATACAAGGTTTCTCCAAGTCTTCACTTACGGTTAAAAGAGAAAATCTACTAGCTATTAAACTGTATGAACGTCTGGGATACCAGAGAGTGGGGGAAATCAACAAACCTTCGCTTTCCCTGTACCGAATGTCCAAAATACTGGTATAGTGTTTCTCTAATACGAATAGATGAAGAAATGGCAGGTTCATATACTTAAGCACACATTGGGATATTCAAAGGTGTGGGATGGGGGGACGCTTATTGCGTTCCTTTTGTAGTTTTAAGATTATTTTAACAAAAAAAGATACTTGACTTTCAGTGGTGTTTAAGCAGGTACTTGACAGGGGTGTGGTATAGTATAAAAAGTTCTTTTAATGAAGAAAGACGGAGAATATATAATGCGGGGTGTAACCAGTGTATCAATATAAGGATCAGGAATATGAAGCAGTACATTTTGAGGGGCGTGATCTGCGCTATGGAGAACTCATAAGTTGTGTTTTTAAACAATGTACATTTATGAACGCTTCTATGGAAGAAATCGAAACGAGTAATTGCCGTTTCATCGAGTGTGACTTCAAAGGGGCTTCCATGAATGGTTCAATTCATACGGAATCGGCTTTTGAAAATTGCTTATTTGGTGGTGCGAATCTATTTGCTTCCAAATTCAGTTCTTGCAAGATGACTGGATCGGACTTTTCGGGTGCGCAAATGGATGGCATTACACTAAGTCACGGCGATTGGTCTTATACGAATCTGAGACATACCCGATTAGGCAAACAGGATTTGCGAGGAATTCGTTTCTTTGAAGCTGACTTTACGGACACGGATTTCACCAAAGCGGATTTGAGAGACTGTGATCTTACCAGAGCCGTACTAAGCAGAGCCAAGCTGCAAGGGGCCGATCTAAGAGGGGCTAATCTGGAAGGTATCGATCTGAAATCACTGGATATCAAAGGGGTACGATTGGATCGTGAACAAGCCGTTCTGTTTGTGCGCTCGTATGGTGCGAAAGTAGATTGAGTTGAACATACGCACAGGAGGCCGCCCTTAAGGCGGCTTTTTAGTAGGAGGATATTTTTTTGAAATTAATTCAAACATATGATGTGGAACTAAGTGAAGAATGGTCAACTCTTCTGCAAGAATTACTTGTTGTCAGCTTTCCAGAGGTTTATCCGAAAGACAGATTGTTCTTTAAGCAGATACCACAGAGTAGAGTATTGGCATTTACCCCAGATAACCAACTCGTTGGGCAAGTGGGACTGGATTACAGGATGATGAATTTAAATGCCAAACCTATAAGAGTGTTGGGGATCATCGATTTGTGTGTTTCTCCGGCTGCCCGCTCTCAAGGAATTGCTTCATTGTTAATTTCCGAAGTGGAGAGGGTGGCTAAAGCACATGTTGATTTTGTCCTTTTATTTGCGGATCATGAGCAATTGTACAGCAAAAATGGTTTCAAAACGGTAAGCAACACATGTAAGTGGTTGAAAATTAATCATGAAACCTTAACTACAGTTGGAGTAGGGACTCAAAAGGTGGAGGGGTTAATGATTAAAGAGGTTGGAAGTCGGCTATGGGAAGAAGGAGAACTCGATTTCTTAGGATACTTATATTAATCAAGTTGGTTGTGCGATGAGGCCCTATCTGCTTTCTCGCCTTGACCCATATCATATTCCATGTTAAGTTTTCTGTATTAAATTTCGGGCTTTTAAAGGGGTGATAAAGTGATGATAGAATTAGAGGTTGTAGATGTTTATGTGGACCTGTCAACGAACTTGAACAATGGCATGGTTCACAATATAGCTAATCAGAATCCGACACTTTATCCTCCTATGCATAGATCTACTTGGCGCTGAAGGTTATATCGCCAGGTTTCTTTATCGTATAAGCGAATCTAAATTCTGATTATGTTCAAATATTAAAGTGAGGGAATCCATGCCAGGTTCAATGGTGAAATCCCGTCAGTTTACTTTTATATTTCACATAAAAAGGATGATCAGCATGTCTTTAATTAACGTTACCAACCTGACCTTTGCCTATGATGGCAGTTACGATAATATATTTGAAAATGTTAGTTTTCAGTTAGACTCCGATTGGAAATTGGGTTTTACCGGCAGGAACGGCAGAGGCAAAACGACATTCCTCAATCTGTTGCTCGGTAAATATGAATACAGCGGACATATCTCTGCGAATGTTAGCTTTGAATACTTTCCTTTCCAGGTAGAGAATAAGGAAGCCATGACAATCGATGTCATCGGCGAGATTCATCCTGAATATCTGCACTGGCAAGTTGTGCGCGAGTTTAACCTGTTGAAGGTGTCGGAAGATGTATTGTATCGGCCTTTCGAGACGTTATCCAACGGAGAACAAACAAAGGTGATGCTGGCTGCCTTGTTTCTGAAGGACAATCGGTTTCTGCTCATTGATGAACCAACCAATCATCTTGATCTTCATGCGAGACAAATCGTAGGTGATTATCTCCGCAGCAAGAGTGGATTTATTTTGGTGTCTCATGATCGATCCTTCCTGGATCAAAGTGTAGACCATATCCTTTCCATCAATAAGAGCAACATCGAGATTCAGAAAGGCAATTTCTCCGCTTGGTGGGAAAATAAAAGAAGGCAAGATCAGTTTGAACTTGCGAGTAATGAAAAATTAATAAAAGATATCAAGCGTTTATCCGATTCTGCCAAACGAACCGGTGGATGGTCGCATGAAGTCGAGAAGACTAAAAATGGTACAAGAAACTCCGGTTCCAAAGTGGATAAAGGATATATTGGGCACAAAGCTGCCAAAATGATGAAACGTTCCAAAAATATCGAACAAAGGCAGCAGTCTGCAATTCAAGATAAGTCTAAACTTCTCAAAAATATCGAGAGTGCAGAACGTCTGCAGATCCATCAGCTGGATTTTCACAAGAATGAACTTGTCGAATTGGAACACGTGTCGATATTGTACGGGGCCAATACGGTGTGCAAGGATGTCAGTATGACGGTTGAAAAAGGAGATCGTATTGCCCTTTACGGTAAAAATGGATCTGGCAAATCCAGCATTCTTAAACTGATCTGTGGTGAAGATATTGCTTACACAGGACTTTTGCAAAAGGATTATCAGCTTAAAATCTCGTATGTGTCGCAGGACACGTCTGATCTCGGAGGGCAATTATCTGAGTACGCGGCGATACAGGGGATAGATGAGAGCCTGTTTAAATCCATACTTCGAAAGTTGGATTTTTCCAGACTGCAATTGGATAAAGATATCTCAACGTTTAGTGCAGGTCAAAAAAAGAAAGTGCTCATTGCCAAAAGTCTTAGTGAAAAAGCTCATCTGCACATTTGGGATGAACCACTCAATTATGTAGATGTCATCTCACGTATGCAGATCGAAGACCTGCTGTTGGAATATACACCGACCCTGCTTTTTGTAGAGCATGATCGTGAATTTTGTACCAATATTGCAACAAGAATTATTGAACTATAAGCAACAGCAACAGACTGCGTTAAAAGGTTACGATGCTAAGAGCCGCCGAATGGCGGCTTTTAAGCTTTATATGTACAGCAAGAGTATAGCAGATAGCGTGTAACGTTCAGACTTCGATATGGTGAGAATGTATGCTATAATTTTATAGTCTAATCCAATCATATGATGGATGAACAGATCAATTGTTGAACTATACTCGCTAAGAGGTGTAATACCCATGAAAAAGGAAATGACCACAATCAAACAAACCAGGCTCAATTCCATTCTGGACGAGGCCACCAAATTATTGATTGAAAAACCGAATGCTTCCATGAATGAAATTGCCGAATCTGCCAAGATCGGAATTGCTACATTACATCGTTATGTGGAAAGCCGTGAACAGCTCATGGTTCATCTGGGATTACGGGCAATCGAGGTGGTCAGTGAGACCATGCGACAGATTCAACTAGATGAAGAGCACTGTGAAAAGTACATACCTGAGCTGATCGAGGCGCTGATTCCATTAGGCGACAAAATTTATTTTCTGGCTCATGACACCACCATTAACTATAATCCCGAGATTGAGGGAGCAGATCTGAAGCTGAGAGAACCGGTACTGCATGCGGTCGGTCTGTTACAACAAAAAGGTTATTTCCGCTCCGATCTTGATAAAACCTGGATTGTCGATGTGCTGTACTCCATCATGTTCCTGACATGGCAGCAGGTTGTAAGTGGTCATATCGCGAGAAAAGCAGCTCCAGCGCTTGTAATAGACACGTTTTATCATGGGTTTAAGCAGCACTAGGTCAGCGCCAATAGAAGGAAAAACATTAGAATTTAATAGCGAAAACACGCTCAAAACAGTCAATCGTATCGTTAGATATGCAGACTCCTTGAGGGTGTTTTTTTGCGTTTGCAACAGCTTTTCCCAGTTTACAGCATTATGGACTTGATTTTTACTAATATTCAAATATTAACAGGGTTCAGAATTTAAGATTTCAAGTTTACAAAAAATGATATAAATTTCTAGTAGATTCAAATCATTACCAAATAAAGACAAAATATTCAAACAAGGAGGCCGGACAGAACTAACCGCAATTGTGCAGTTTAAAATCAGCTCAAGTACTCATTCCATCAACCCAAATCAGGAGGGATTCCATGCTTTACACCATTATTGTGCCAGTCAACCAGGACTATAACATTCTGAACCTGTTCACAGATTCGCTGCTCCGGACGGTAAGCCCATCCACCCAGATTATTTTCATCAACGATGGTTCCGGCTCAGCAGTCTTTCAACATCTGGATAAACTGAAGCAAGAAGTAAGAGAAGGTGTGACCATCGAGATTCTTCAGCATGATTTTCCACTCGGTTGCGCCGTGTCGATTAATAGCGCACTGAGCCTTGCCAAGGGAGAATACATTTTCTTCCTGGATTCGGACACGATTCTACAGCCGAACTGGCAACCGATGATGAAAGAGACACTGGACAGCGATATTACGATCGGTATGATTGGCGGGGTTCTGTTGTATCCGCAAACCGGGGGCGTGCAGCACTGCGGCATTGCTTTTGCGGACACCATCGGACGACACCTGTTCCTGAACGCATCCCCTGATGATATCCCGAAAGAAACCTTCTCTGTTCAACTAGTGGTGTTTGCCATGTTCGGCATGAAGCGGGAGGTCTACGAGACCATCGGCAACCTCGATGAGAAATTTTTTAATGGGTACGAGGACTTTGATTATCAGATGCGGGCACGAGCTGCCGGATACGATACGGTTATTAACCCGAATATTCAAGCGTATCACTGGGAACGCAGCAGCGGCATTCACCGCAACTTCAACCGTAAGAACAATCTGGCACGCTTCTGGAAAAAGTGGGGCGGTCAAATTGAGGCTGATGTGTGGCCATTCGTTTTCAGTCATCTGAAAGCGCAGCTGGAGAGCCAAGGGGAATACCAGCATCTGCCGATTGTTGGCATTGACCTTGCCGAGGTTCGAAGTGATGCGGATACATTCTGGACCAAGCTGGAGGAAGCTGAATTTGCAAATGTAGCCGAGGTACGTGACTATTCCAATCGCTTCAACTCCAACGGGGCTATCTGGCTGCCGCAAGTACTGGGCAAGGAACTGATTCATAGTGAGAACCGGTTACTGTTTTTGGTAGACAATTTCGCCCGTTTGTTAGAGAACCGCTACTGGATTGAGATGAGACATGCTCATCGAGCCAAGGATCTGATCATCGATCTGTATGGCAATGTAATTACGATGGATCGCATCTACGATGGATGCTGGCCTGGAACCAAAGTACGGTAATTCACGCACAACGAAAATAAACAGGGAGGTACTTAAGGTGAAAGAAAAAGAGAGCACGCTCGATCGTGCCGTAAGATTTACCCGGAATCTGGAGTGGTTGGAGCAAGTCGAAAAGGTAATTCCGAGCGGATGCAGCACTTTAGCCAAAGCACCTGAACGTTTATTTCCGGGGTATACACCCGTATGTTGTGCAGAGGCCTACAAATCCCGATTTACAGATATCGACGGTAATGAATGGCTGGATTGCGAAATGGCCATGGGTACGGCGTCTTGGGGCCATGCGAGGCATGAAGTCCAACTAACCGTCATTCACCAGCTGAAAAAAGGGACAAGCTTTTCGGTACCGGCCGACATCGAGCTTGAATGCGCCGAGTTAATTTTGGAGCGGTTCGAGGGTCGTTATCCGTCGCTGCGTTTCACCAAGAGTGGTGCGGATGCAGTGAGTGGGGCCGTACGACTTGCTCGTGCCGCAAGTGGCAAGAGCAAGGTTATTGCGACGGCTTATCATGGGTGGCATGATTGGTCCGCATACGGTTATTATGGTGGCCAGACGAAAGAACGGGGCATTCCAGTAGATATCGAGCGTTCGACAATCTGGGTTAACAAACCTTCTGCAGAACGAATTGAGGCCCAGATTACCTCATCTCCCGAGGATATCGCATGTATTGTTTTATGTCCCAACGAGTGGAAAAGGGACGCACTGGAGGAAGTCGTGAACCTATGTCGGTCTCTGGACATCATTATCATATTTGATGAGGTTACTTCCGGTATTCGAATGGGCAAACAGGCTACAGCAGGAGAATATGACATCTGGCCTGATCTGCTCTGTATTTCCAAAGGTATGGCCAACGGTTTACCGCTCGCAGCGGTTTTGGGGCCTGAGCACTTGATGTCTCTGTCGGGACAAGTCCGATTCAGCAATGCCCATTCCAGCGAAACAACAGCGCTCGCGGCAGCCATTGCCTGTGAACGATTAATGAAAAATGCGAAAGTTTGGCCGACCTGGCGTGATCCTGCAACCCGGATCATGGATCGTCTGGAATCTGAACTTGTGTTACTCGGATTAACGGATCAATTGGAATTAAAGGGGACGTATGCAAGCTTTTGCATTCAATCCTTGGCCGAGGATAACTTCCAAACGGACCCTTTCCGCGAGTTCATGGTGAAGAGAATGGCTCACTTCGGCATCTTCACCAAAGGTTACTTTATTTTCTCGGATGCCCATACACGGGAAGAATTGCTGTGGGTTGAGGAAGCACTGTTACAGACCTTGTCAGACTGGAAAGAGATTCAGAAGCAGGAACATCTCCATTCGATGCAATTATCGAAAACGTTTGAAGTCTAATCCATAAATTAGAAATTACAATCAACTAGGAGGAATATTCAATGAAAGCACTCGTATATCAGGATCTCAAACAGGTGACTTATCAGGAGATTGAGGAGCCAACCATTCAAAAGCCAAACCAGGTGAAAATCAAAATCTATGGTTCAGGTATCTGTGGTACAGATCTGAATATTGTCAAAGGCAAAGTACCTGCCAATAAAGGCACGATTATCGGTCATGAGGGTGTGGGCACCGTTGTTGAGGTGGGTGAAGAAGTTCGCGGTTTCAAGATTGGCGATCGGGTATTGGTTGATCCCACGCAATCTTGCGGAACCTGCTCCTATTGCCGTGAAGGTCTGTTCATCTACTGCGAGAATTTTGATGACTATCAGGTTGGGATGACGACACATGGAACCTTTGCTGAATATTTTGTTGGGGACGAAAAGTATATCTATGCCATCCCGGATTCCATGAGTTGGGAAACGGCCATGATGATCGAACCACTGGGCTGTGTGCTTCAGACGTTCATGAAAGCAGGGACTAAGCCAAGCGACGCTGTGCTGGTCCTCGGTTCGGGTGCAATCGGTTCCCTGTGTCAGCTTGTGAGTAAACGATTGGCAAGGCTTACTGTAGGCACGGAAGTTGATCCATATCGCAAAGAGTTCGCTTCAGGGATCGCAGATCATGTGTTCTATCCTCAGGATCTGACACTGGATAAAGTATATGAGATCAATAATAACAAGAAGTTTGATATTGTGGTGGACGCGGTTGGTAACCAGCTTCATGTGGGATTTGAGATGATTGCCAAAGGTGGAAAGATTATTCCGATGGGATATGACGACAGCTATGAGGTGACTTTCAAATCAACAGCCGTGATTAATGATGGCATCAGTATCATCGGTGCAGTTGCTAACCACTCGATGATCAGCACGGCACTGAAATTTGCCCAAAGTATCCCGGAGCTGGAACAAATGGTGACAGCAAAAGAACTGCTGAGTGATTATGAACGGGCCTTTAATGGAACGATTGGTTATGACATGCATACTGGAGAGAAATTGCCGATGAATTCAGTCAAAACAGCTCTTATCCTATAAGAAGTACTATAGGCATGTAGACATTAGCGGGTTTGCCGCTGCGAGAAGTTGGGATTCGCAGCGGTGAAAACCGCAGAAGGAAGGGATATCGATTGAAATTGCTTCAAGATTTGCCGAAGAATCCACGCTACTCCATTTTACTCGAACCGGTATGGGCCATTCCGGGCACGATTGTTCTCTTTTACGCTCCTTTATATATGAAGGAAGCCGGACTTTCGGATATCGAAATCGGTTTAATCAATTCGGTGAATCTTTATTTTGCTTTTATCTTTCAATTGTTTGCGGGTTCTATTACCAATAAGCTGGGGCGTAAACGAACAACGCTGATCTTCGACCTGCTTGCCTGGAGTGTTCCCATGTTCATCTGGGCTTTCTCCCAGAACTTCTGGCTGTTTCTGATCGCCTACTTGCTGAACGCAACATCGAAGTTTGTAACGGTTGCCTTTAACTGTCTGATCATAGAGGATGTTGAGGAACACAAACGATCCAAGGTATTTGCTATTCTCAACATGATTATTACAGGAGCCGGGGTACTTACGCCAATTGCAGGAGTTGTTATAGCTGAATTCGGGATTGTACCTACACTGGCCAGCATTTATTTTGTCGGGGGCATCCTCATGACGGCCATGTTCTTCATTCGTAATCGATACACGGATGAGACCGAGGTTGGCAAGGAACTTATGGGATTGCATAGTAAAACCCGCGTGCTTCAGAGTTTGGGAACCAGTCTGCGCCTGTTCGGCAAATCGTTCTATAAACGAAGACTGTTCCCGATCATTCTGATTACGGTGTTGTCGAATCTGATTTTGCAGCTGAATTTTTTTCAGGTCATTTTCTTCAAGGAACAGTTGAAATTCGATGACCGTGTCATTTCGTTTATCCCAGTGGTGACTGCGGTCACTGTCATGCTGCTCTATCTGGTCATTATTCCGCGACTGAAACGGCGTTCGGAAGAGAAGTATGTTGGTTTTTCCATTGTGCTTAGTACGGCGGGGGCCATTCTCTTTCTGTTGATTCCGGTGGGGAATATAGGCATGTTGTTTCTCACGCTAATCGTGCTCGCTGCGGGCAACTTCATTTTGCAGACGTATCGAGATTCCCTGCTGATGAACCGATTGGGTACGCACGAGAAAGCCGACATGTTCTCGGCTGTGCAGACGGTTATGACGTTAACAGCTATTCCATCGGGTTACCTGACGGGCTTGCTCTACCATCACAATCCAACGCTGTTGTTCAGTGTCATTCTTGGTCTATACATCGTACTCATGATCATCATGTTCTTCCTGCCTGATCCACAAAAGCACTCCCAAGTGCTGAAACCTTACAAAAATATGTAGAAGAAGGGGTTATATGTATATGAATCGAATATGTAGTACAGAAAAAACTAAAAATTAACTTCACTTGGGAGGATACGGAATGACGAACATAATGACAACAGAAGCGAGGAATCAGTGGAGCTGGATGAACGAGCCCGAGAGCTGGTCCTACACGGATCAGGGAGGTGTGGTGGTAGAAGCGAAAGCGGATACCGACTTTTTCCAGGACCCTGCGGGCAAGCATATTCGTGCAACTGCACCCTTCCTGTCCATGCCTGTACCTAGCGACTTCGAAATCACAACCCAGTTAACCGTAGATATGAAAAATCAATACGATTCCGGATGCCTGATGGTCATGGCGGATGATCTCAATTGGTGTAAAATTTGTTTTGAGTATGATGGAAAAGCACCTACCATCGTGTCGGTGGTCACACGTGATGGTTCATCCGATGATTGTAATTCGGTTGAAGTCTCTGTATCTAATCCCTATCTGCGTATACGCAAAGTAGAGGACTGCATATCATTCTTTTATTCTCCTGATGGGGAAGAGTGGAAACTAATTCGATATTTCGGCATGCCGACACAAGGGGAACTTCGAGCTGGATTAGTTGCACAATCGCCGACTGGAACGGGCTGTACATGTCACTTTTTGTCTGTCAATGTTACTCGTCCGGACTTGACTGCACGCTTCTAATCCGCTCCCCCGGCCGATCATTGGAGGGAGAACAGGTTCATGGTAAAAGCTTTCATATTTGATTTTGATGGACTCATTGTGGATACAGAGACGCCGTGGTATTATGCGTTTCGCGATATCTATGAAGAGCACGGTGTTGAACTTGGTCTGGACCTATGGTCGAAAAATGTGGGAACATCCTTTGAGGAATTTCATCCTTTTTTGTATCTGGAGCAGGCGCTTCAAAGAAAAATTGATCATGAGCATATCAAACTGCTCTCAGAACAGAAATACGAAGCTTATTTGGGACAGGCGGCTATTCTTCCAGGGGTGACTGAATTGCTTCAGTCTGCGAGGGAAAAGGGGATTCAGCTTGCTGTTGCTTCCAGCTCCACACGGGACTGGGTTCTTGGTTACTTGAAGAAATTAGGCATTTTTGATTATTTCAAAGTCGTTCATACATCAGAAGATGTGAAGCGAGTCAAACCTGATCCTGAACTGTACCTTCTTGCTCTCCAGAGTCTGGGAATAAAGGCTTCGGAAGCGATTGTATTCGAAGACTCTCCTAACGGACTGAAGGCAGCCAACGCCGCAGGTATTCGTTGCATCATCGTGCCTAACGAGGTAACGCGTAGTCTGGAATTCGCCATGCATGAACTGCGGTTATCCTCGCTGGCCGAGATGGATATGGAGGCCCTTTAACCCTGATACTGCTTGCGCAGCTCGATGGGGGAGATCCCTTCGTATTTTTTGAACACCGATCCAAAGTAACTGGCACTGTTAAATCCAACGGCATGCGCTATTTCATGAGCCGTAGTTGCATCATTTTCAATAAGCATTTCCTTGGCTTTCAACAACCGATATCGCATCAAATACTCCAATGGAGTCATTTGGAATTCTTTTTTAAATATCCGATTCAGGTGTTGTTCGGTCACGTCCATATGCTCAGCCAACATGGGGAGAGAGAGATCCTGATGATAATTTTGTTTGATAAAAGTAATGAGTTCATCCAACCGTAATCGGGCATTGGAACGTTCGTAAGCACTATAGCGTTCACCTTCAATGGTTAATCTGACCAAAAGCATGTACAGTAATGCGGATACGTGCCAGATCTGATCCTTGTGCCGGGACTGCAGCGCCAACGTAATTTCATGCAACAGGATATGAAGCATTCCATCCGGCTTGAAGGCGCGCAGCTCCCCGATCTGCAAGGTATGCAAGAATCGTGGTAATAAATAGCCATTGAAAGACAGACAATCAAATCGTAATGAATCACTCAGATTGTGGTAACGATAGGTTACCTCCGGAAACAAAATGAGAGCTGTCCCTTTTTTGATCGAAAATTCATGATTCTTAGCTGCGATTCGCCCTGTTCCTCCGATGCACTGTACAATGCTGTAATCCCGTGAATGGTCGCTCCAATTCATCAATTCATCAACGGTCAACTGGTTTTGCCCTGTAATCATGAGCGGCATATCGGTATCCAGTGGATTCCCCATGCTAGGTTTCGGCATCGTTGTGTTATTCCTCTTTTCGTTAAAGGATCATGTGCGTAAGTGGCGTGGTTACAGAGTTAAAAGAAACCTAGAATGAATTATATTACATAAATGGAATAATTTTAATTAAATGGAGAGCGATAATAAAACGTTTTCAAAAAAACGATGCAACTGTTTTATCTGGATGGACTAGCATGAACCGCAGTCAGATCAGTCTCCATTTATGCACCTGAAAGTACGCTTGCCTTGCCAACAGAATGCGAAACAGTATACGCTATAACAGATGAGTGATTAAGGAAAGGGATGCAAACATGAAGAAAGTCATCGTAGTTGGATCGGGTATTCTGGGGGCATCAACAGCCTATCAATTAGCCAAACGGGGCGCAGAAGTAATCATCATAGATCGAAAAGATATAGGACAGGCAACCGATGCAGCTGCAGGTATCATCTGTCCATGGCTGTCACAGCGACGCAACCAGGACTGGTATCTGCTCGCCAAAGCTGGTGCGCGATTCTATCCTGGTATCATAGCGGAGCTTGAGGAAGAAGGAGAAACGGAAACCGGATATGCTCAAGTGGGCGCGCTCAGCATTCATACGGATCAGGATAAAATCAACAAAATGGAAGAACGGGCACAGCTTCGAAAAGCAGATGCACCGGAGATTGGTGAGATTACACCTCTTGATGCCAAAGGAACCCATGATCGTTTCCCATTGCTGGATGAACGTTATCAATCGGTACATATCAGCGGTGCTGCACGTATAGATGGACGGGCACTGCGGGATGCCTTAATCCGGTCTGCACAGCGTAATGGAGCGAAAGTGGTCCATGGAGACGCCACGCTTCAATTCAAAGCAGATCGGGTCATTGGTGTTAGTGTTAATGATCAAAGCTTTCTCGCAGATGAAGTCGTTGTATGTGCAGGTGCATGGGCCAATACACTGCTGAAGCCTCTCGGCATACACTTTAAAGTACACTATCAGAAAGCACAAATTATGCATTTACATGTCACGGAGGAGGCGGATACAGGCCGCTGGCCTGTGATTATGCCCCCGTCAGATCAATATCTACTGGCCTTTGATCAACAGAAGATTGTGATTGGGGCCACTCATGAAAATGATGTGGAAGGTTATGATACAAGAGTAACCGCAGGAGGTATGCAGGAGGTTTTGAATAAAGGCCTGGAACTGGCACCGGGTCTTGCAAACAGCGCATTCCAGGAAGTGCGTGTTGGATTCCGTCCGTTCACACCCGGATTTCTGCCCGTATTGGGAGTTGTGCCGGGGTGGCAGGGGCTGATTACCGCGAATGGCCTGGGTGCTTCTGGCTTGACCATGGGTCCTTTTATCGGGAGTCAATTAGCGAAACTAGCTCTCGGCATGGAACTGGATATTGATATTGAACCGTATGCGGTTGGCAAAGCAATGGATGAAATGGAAAGAGGTGAGTTATGACCTATTCACAACGTTTATCCGATGGAGCGAACTCGTCCGACATCATATATCTGGAGCATCAGATCGGTACGACAAAAGAAGAACTGCGAATCGCTATGGAGAAACAAGAAACATACAAACGCGAATTGGCGGAATTGAAGTCATCACCAAACGGTAAAACATCCAAAGACGGTTCGGACGTACAAGTTTTGATGGAGAAGGCAAGCGATGCGCAGAATCGGATTAGAACCCTATCAGAGCAGCTGGAACAGCTAGAGGAATCATTGGCGAAGCTTGGCGATTGATCAGTTCATTTTACTCGGATTGAACCGGTGGGAGAGGAACTACTTCATCCGGGATAACAACCTAACAAAGCGGCAGATCAGACGTAAACGTCTTGATCTGCCGCTTTGTTATGCAAGTAATTATGAGGCTGGATACCTTAATTAGAATTCATGGAAACTTGTTGTCTGACAACCTGTTTGACTTCTTCCTCTTTGGCTTGTTTGGTACGTTTGATAAAGAAGGAAAGAACCAATCCTACAACCGCGATACCCACGATAACAACATAGGCGTCATTAATCCCCTGAATCATGGACGCTGTAGCCAACTGTTGTTGACTGAGGCCATTGGCTGCACCCGTTGCCATCATATCCTGTATGTGTGCCGTTGTACGGGAGGTCATGACACTCACGAGCAATGAAGTACCTACAGCGCCAGCAACTTGTCTGACGGTGTTGGTGATGGCGGTACCATGTGCACCAAGTCTTGGAGGCAGTTGATTAAGCCCCGCAGTCTGAATCGGCATCATGAGCAAAGCCATACCAATACGACGGCCGGTCGACATTAATACCAGGTAACCATAACTGGTTGAATCCGTTAAGTCGATGAAACCAATGGTGGTCACAATGGTGATAACCATCCCGATAACAGCGAGCCATTTTGCTCCAAATCGATCAAACAGTTTTCCGGCTACAGGCATCAGGAAGCCCATAACAAGGGCACCCGGAAGGAGTAATAATCCGGACTCCAGTGCAGTGTAACCACGTGCATTCTGGAGGTACAAGGGAAGCAACATCATGTCAGCATACATGATCATGGTAATTGCGATACTAATGACCGTGGTCAGGGAGAACATGTTGTACTTGAAAGCCCGCAAATCGAGCAATGGATCTTCCGAAACGAGCTGACGCCAAGTGAACAGCGCAAGTGCAACAAGACCAGCAGCAATACAGATAAGTACTTCTGCGCTTGACCAACCCAGACTTCCTGCTCTGCTGAATCCATACAGCAATGCGCCGAATCCGATGGTGGACAACACCACGCTGATCGTATCGAACTTGGTGTTGACCCGTTCGGATACATTCTTCAGGTATACAAAGGCAAAGGCAATGACAATAAGTGTTAATGGAATCATGCCGTAGAACATCGTTTGCCAAGAGTAGTTCTCCAGAATATAACCGGCAAGGGTGGGCCCGATGGCAGGAGCGAAAATGATCGCAAAACCAACCATACCCATAGCTGAACCTCGTTTCTCAGGGGCAAATAAGGTCAAAATAACGTGCATCAAGAGTGGCATGATAATCCCAGCACCCGCTGCCTGAATCATGCGTCCTGTCAGCAATGTGCCGAAGTTGGTTGCAAGAGCGGATACGATGGTACCGATCAGGAAAATAAACATGGAAGCTTGGAATAACTGCTTGGTTGAAAAGCGTTGCATGAAGTAGGCCGTAATGGGGATTAGCACCCCGTTCACCAGCATGTAACCAGTCGTTAACCATTGTGCTGTTGCGGCGGTGATGTTAAAATCACCCATCAGCTCCGGTGTAGCGACACTCATGATCGTTTGATTCAACGTTGCAAGGAAGGCTCCCAAAATCATGATAAACAGAATAGGGCCCTTCTTAATGGATAATTCATCTTGCACTCTAACCTGACTCAATCCTTTTCATCCTTTCAAACCACGCGTGACTAAATTTACAACGTGTTGTATAGTTTACATTGTATTTATTGAATTATATACATATTCGGACAGATTACAATTTACGTTATGAGGTGTTTTCGTCGTTTATTTTACAAATGTTATAATATTGTTGTGTAAATCGATAATAAACGACTGATTGTTTAAAATTGTAATGTTCAACATTTGAAGGAGGGATACACGTGAAAGACGAGAAGAAATCAACCGTGGACCCAAGAATATTGCGAACACGTCAGTTGATTCGAGGTGCGTTTGTGGAGTTGCTGCAGGAAATGGATATTGAGAAATTGTCAGTGAACAAAATTGCCGAACGAGCGACGATTAATCGGGTAACCTTCTACCTGCACTATCGCGATATTACGGATATGATGGAGAAGATGGCCGACGAAATGATTGAGAATATTGAACGGATCGTGGATGAATATGCCCCGCATTTTGAGAAGCAAAGAACGGAGGAGGCTTGGCCAGTTCTCGTCAAGTTACTGGAGCATTTTGCAGAGAATGCCTCGTTCTATCAGGTGGTACTTGCAACGAAGCGCACACCCATTTTCACTGAACGACTCCTGAAACTGTTAAGTACCTTGGTCAAAGCTAAGATAGATCGTGCCGAAATGGAGGACGTTCTGGAGGATTCCGGGATTCATAAGGAAATCGCCATCTGGTATGGTTCATCCGCCCTGATCGGCACCATTGTGGCTTGGTTACGTAATGATATGCCTTATTCACCGCATTTTCTGGCGAAACAATTCTCGTTAATTCGCTCCTACTCCTATAATGACCTGATATAATTAGACTGCAATACGCAGGCGTTAAACCGGGTCCAATGAATAGCAAAGGTCAGCTCTTTGCACCTATACATAATAGAGGAGGTCTAATGTAATGAAATATAGTTCAGAACGTATCTATGTACGATTTTGGAAGGTGGAAGACGCCTCATTGCTTCTGGATTTACAGGTTCGAAATCGTGAGGCAATTGAGAGAACTTCAGGAAGTAATCGGGATGACTCTTACTACAACTTGGAAAAGCAAAGGGCTCTTATCGAGAGCTGGGATAAGAAGAGAGAAGAAGGAATTCGCTATTCCTTCGGTATTTTTCTACATACAACGGATGAACTTGTGGGCGAGATATCTTTGTTCAAGATCATAATGGATTCCAGCCCCAAATGGCTTGTCGGTTATGTAACGGATGTGCTGCATCAAGGTAAAGGTTATATGAGCGAAGCCCTGCAATGTGTGCTGGAGTTTGCGAAACATGAGACTGAAATTACTCGCATCGAAGCTGGCGCGGTACCTGATAATACAGGTTCCATCCGTGTACTTCAAAAGGCAGGATTCACAGCATGTGGGTCACAGCCTGTCCCAATTCAGGGAACATTGAAAGAACATACGATGTTTGCTGTGGATATACAATGAGCAGGATTACTACTATTTAGTATAAGTTGAATGGTACATTTAAACGTAACGGAGAGGACAGGAAAACCTATGGCTACAATACTCGTGGCAGACGACGATGCAAACATTCGTGAACTCGTCTGTCTCTTTCTCAAAAACGATGGGTTCACGACGGTGGAAGCTGCGGACGGTAAGGAAGCTCTTACCGTGTATGGCGAAACTCCAGTGGATCTGGTTGTGCTTGATATTATGATGCCTGTTATGGACGGCTGGGCATTATGCAAGGAACTCCGCAGAGCCAATCCGGATCTCCCGTTACTCATGCTGACGGCGAGAGGAGAGACTTGGGAGAAGGTGAAAGGATTCGAATTGGGTACGGATGATTATTTGACGAAACCGTTTGATCCATTGGAGCTTACCGCACGTGTCCGAGCATTGTTGAAACGATACAAAATTGGCTCCACACATACAATCCAGTTTGGCAACGTTATTCTGGACCGTCAGACGTATAAGGTGGTGAGAGGCACGGAGTCGCTTACGTTACCGCTTAAAGAGTTCGAATTGCTGTATAAGCTTGCCGGAACACCAGGCCAGGTCTATACACGTGAGCAGTTGATCGATCAGATATGGGGTATTGATTACGCCGGAGATGATCGAACGATAGACGTACATATTAAGCGCCTGCGTGAACGATTCGCGACGACACCTGATTTTCGGATTGAAACGGTGCGTGGGCTAGGATACAGACTTGAGGTCCATGAATGATCAGATCATTATACATTCGTGTGGTGCTCACCTTTCTGATCTCTGTCATCGCTGGTACAGTTATTTCTTTTTTTATGTCAACCTGGATATTTGAAGATAAATTGAACGAAAATGCCCGAATTAACATACGCAACTTTGGCCAAGACGTAGTGCAGATATATAAGACGATGCCTCTGGATGAAGCAGAATTATTCGTTAGCAATATGAAACAGCTTGATTCATATCATATTCGAATTTATGATGCAACGGGCAAGCTCCAGACTTATGGGAAGCTTAATGGACATAAATCAGCTGCTGTATCGAAAGAGCAACTCAAAAAAGTGTTAAATGGAGGGGTTGTTCAAGACACACCCAAGGGGATCGCTACCGTTCTTTTGGGGTTACCGATCAAGACGGAAATGGGCACAAAAGCGATGTTTTTGGAAACACTCGCACCGCCCTCCGCCTCTTTTGTAGTCCAGTTTGGCTTAATCTTTGCAAGCTGTTCGTTGATTGCAGGAAGTCTACTGATTCTGATTGCTTCTGTATACCTGGTTAGACCAATCAAAAAATTGACCAAAGCAACCAAACGGATTGCAGCTGGAGATTTCAATGTCAAGCTAAACATCACGCAAAAGACTGAAATAGGTACGTTGGCTCGCAGTTTTGAAGAGATGATGCACGATCTGCAGCAGTTGGAGCAGATGCGCAGGGAATTCGTTACGAATGTTTCGCACGAGGTTCAGTCTCCGCTCACCTCGATATCCGGTTACGCTTCGGCACTGAAGCAGGTAAACCTCTCAGAACAAGAGCGGAACCGTTATCTGGATATTATTATTGCTGAAGCCAAGCGAATGTCCAAAATGAGCGACAGCCTGCTCAAGCTGAGTTTGCTTGAATCGCAGTCACAGCAACTTCGGCTCAATACCTTAAGTCTGGATGAACAGATTCGAAGGGTTATCGTTGCACTCCAGCCGCAATGGTCTGCGCGCAATATTCATTTCGAGCTTGATCTGGAGAACGTAAAGGTGACGGCTGATCACGATCAGTTAAATCAGGTATGGACGAACATCATCGGCAACAGCATCAAGTTTTCCAAGGATGGCGGTATGATTAAAGTTAGTATCGAAGAGGACAGCAAAAATGTGACTATCCGAGTGTCCGACATGGGCATCGGTATTCCCCTTGAAGACCAGAAGCGCATATTCGAGCGCTTTTTCAAGGCAGATCGTTCCCACAGTCGTAAATATGAGGGGAGCGGTATGGGACTTGCTATTGTTAAACAGATCGTGTCCCTTCATCAGGGTGACATTCGAGTGGAAAGTGAACCTGGTCAAGGCACGGCCTTTATCATCACGTTGCCAATCCATCCACCAACGGATAGTTAGGCTTGCAGGATAGGTGAATGAATTAGAATATCCATCGCAGTATTTAAACCGAATTTTTATGCCATGTGTAACATGCAAGCTTCCTTGTATGTTACACATGGCATTTTTTTTGCTTATTCATATTCCGTTCATATTAAAGTCATAGAGAGTACATCTTTGTTAGTTAGGCTTGCAGTAGCGGCCTGTTAGGCCAATATACAGATGAGGATAGGAGCAGATGAATGTGAATCAACAATTAGACAAAGAAGTACAGAGTAAAAGCAAAATAAAGAAAGTGTTAAGCATCTTGTTAAAAGTGCTTGCAGCAATCATTTTAGTAATTTTACTTTTTGTAGCTACCGTATATACGGTTAACAAAATCAGTAGTTATTCAGAGCAAAAAAGAATGGAGCCGTATGGTCAACATGTTTCCGTGGATGGGAAAAATATGAATGTGTTCATTCAAGGTGAAGGCGAGGAAACGATTGTGCTTTTGCCGGGTTTTGGAACAGGTTCACCTGCACTAGATTTTAAGCCACTTATCTCGGAGTTAACCCCATATTATAGAGTCGTCGTGGTGGAACCTTTTGGTTATGGATTAAGTGATCAGACCGAAAAGGAACGCAGTACAGCAAATATCGTCAGTGAAATCCACGAAGCGTTACAGAGTTTACATATTGACCGTTATATCTTGATGGGTCATTCCATATCGGGGATCTATAGTCTGGATTATGTGAACAAATATGCTGATGAAGTGAGTGCATACGTTGGGCTTGACACCAGTGTTCCAGCGATTAGTGAACAGAAGGTTGAAGCATCAGAAATCGTACCGATTAAATGGTACCGTAACTTGGGTTTCCCACGTTTGCAATTGAAAATGAGTGATGATCCATATGCTGGGCTTCCGTATGATGAACAAACCAAAGAACAATTGAACATTTTGATACAAAAGAACATGTTTAATTCAACTCAGTTAAACGAAATTGTAAGCATGTATTCCAATTTTAAAGCAGCTGAACAGTTAACGTTCCCAGTTGATCTCCCGGTTCTTTTCTTTGTTCAAAAGAATCATCCGGCAGTGGACAATTGGGTTCCCGAACACGAGAAGTTAATAGAGAACTCTGCGCGTGGTGAAATGGTGCTGCTGGAAGCAAATCATTATCTATACCGTTCCCATGCCAAAGAAATCGCTGAGAAATTCAGGGGTTTTATGGGAGGGATTCAATAACTCCATGATTTACAAGTGCCTGTGCCGGTAACGTCAACAATATTTTCTTACTTGTTCATATTCAGTTCATATTGACGTCACGGAGAGTACATTTTGATTGGATAAGATTTCATTAGCAACAAAGAAGACAACCGAACAAACAGTTCAAGACAGGAGAAGATCAGAATGACACACCCCGAAGGAAAGAAAGCCAAGAAGGGAACGAGGGCCAAAAAAGTACGAAATATTATACTTAAAGTATTAGGAGCAATCTTAATCGCTATTATTTTGTTTCTAGGTATTGTTTATATCACAAATGTAATTAGCAGTAATTCTGAGGCGAAAAAGATTGAGTCTTACGGTCAGCATGTATCTGTAGACGGAAAAAATATGAATGTGCTCATTCAAGGTGAAGGCAAGGAAACGATTGTGCTTCTGCCCGGTTATGGAACAGCAACACCAGTGCTTGATTTCAAGTTGCTTATTGATCAATTATCACCATATTACAAAGTGGTTGCTGTTGAGCCATTCGGTTATGGATTAAGTGATGAAACTGAAAAAGAAAGAACGACAGAGAATATCGTAAGTGAAATTCATGAAGCTCTGCAGCAACTTGATATTCAGCAGTACATGCTCATGGGTCACTCCATTGCAGGCATTTATGGCATTGATTATGTGAACAAATATCCGGATGAGGTAACTGCTTTTGTCGGTATTGATAGCAGCGTCTCTACCCAACCAAGTATTACAGATGCGAAGTTCCCCTTAAAAACGTTTGCTTTTCTCCGAAATACAGGTCTCTTAAGATTAATGATGAAAGTGGGTGCAGATCCTTATGAGGGACTTGCATTCGATGAACAGACAGTTGAGCAGATGAAGATGATCTCGAATAAAAACATGTATAATCCGACGTCATTAAACGAGATGGATCATATTTATTCCAATTTTAAAGGTGCTCAAGGTTTAAGCTTCCCTAAAAATCTTCCACTTCTTCTCTTTGTACAAGCGAATAATGAAGGGGTAGAAGGATGGATCCCCTTGCATGAAGGACAGATCAAAGACTCGGTTCATGGGAAAGTAATTACAATGGATGGTTCCCATTATTTACATCATACGCAATTCAAAAAAATTGCTGAAGATGTTAGAGCTTTTATGGCTGAAGCGAAATAAATAGGGGTAAACGTACAACCTTTGAATAACAGATCTGTATGAACGAATCTATATGAACGAATATGAAAAACCGTCCTGTGTGGCGGTTTCTACAACATGGTCAATCCGGACGTTGCTGTGATGAGAGAGAGGAAATACAAATGAGATTATTTGAGATACTTTTAGTTCTATCCTGCTTCGCTTTACTCGCAGACTTACTGTTTATGAAAAGAAGTGCCAAGAAAATAGGCTTGGGTATGGGTATAGGAAGTGGCGTTATATTAGTACTTCAATTGTTGGTTGAGGGATACCGATGGCAGTTGCTTGTGGTATATATCATGACAGCTCTATTCATAATCATTGTTTTACTCCGACATTCCGACAAGATGGTGAATCTGAAAATAGGGAAGCTGTTGAAATATAGTTTATCTTCCTTAATCGTCATTCTGCTTGTTGCTTCTACCCTTTTCTCCGTATACTTACCTGTCTTTGATTTGCCGAAACCAGAGGGTCCTGAGAAAGTGGGGACTCAAACCTTTCATTTTACAGATCAGAACAGAGACGAGATCTTGACAGAAGATCAAACCGATCAGAGGGAGTTAATGGTCCAACTCTGGTATCCGACTGAGAATATCAATAACAACAAGCGTGACACGCTGTTTCCTAATGATAAAGAAATGTTCAAAAAATATATTCAGAGCTTCTCTGCTTCTTTAAAACTGCCCGAATTTGTGCTCGACTACTGGAAGTATAGTCGGACCAACTCTTATGAAAATGTAGAAATAATACCTTCTGCAACTCCTTATCCCGTGGTACTGCTATCTCATGGTATGGGAACCAGTAGAGTTCTACAAGCATCACAGGCGGAGAATCTGGCCAGTCATGGGTTTATCGTAGTGACGATCGATCATACGTACAGCACCTTTGCTACCCTTTTTCCGGATGGCAGTGTAACGGGATACACAACTAAGATGACTACCATAGATGACCGCAAGGAAATTGGAGATATATGGACCAAAGACGTGGAGTTTGTAATTAATGAAATCGAAAAGCTGAATTCTGGTGCAATTGAAAGTCAATTCAAAGGGAAAATGGATTTAGATAACGTCGGCACGATGGGGCATTCTTTTGGGGGTGCAACGGCGTTTAATGTAACGTATTTGGATCATAGAATCAAGGCCGGGGTTAATATGGACGGGTCACTGAATGAAGTGGAAAATAGAGATGATATCAACAAGCCGTTTATGTTCATCAGATCGGGAAGTTTCGAAGACTGGTTAGCCAATTTTGAGAATGATACAAATTCGGATGACGAAGTAACTAAATTTCTTTCAGATGAGCTGCACATTATGAAAAATGTTATCGAACATGGGGGAAATGTGATTTATATAGAAGGAACCCAACACTTCAATTTCACAGATCTTCAATTCTATTCGGAGCTGGTTAAACTGTCAGGGATTACAGGAGAGATCAATGGTAAAAGAGGTTCAAATATCGTCAATCAATATGTACTCGATTTCTTTAACAAGCAATTGAAAGGAACGGGTGGAAACCTGATTCAGGGGCCTAGCGACATCTACCCAGAGGTGAAATTTGTAGATCCGAAAGAACTCTAATTTGAACTCAGGAGATGATGGGAATGGGACGACAAACGGGAAAACGAACTTCAATCACCGCCTTAACGCTGGCGTTAATGATGTTAGCTCCAATGTCAGTCATGGCCGCACCAGCTACGAGTAACAACAGCCATCTAACGTATGAACCAACCAAGAAAATTGTAGCGGAGAAAGCGAAGATCCTTACTGGGACGTACGGTACGACCAGTGTGCAATATGCATTAATCGATGCTGGAGAGATTGTGGTGTCCGGTCAAACGGGCAAGAACGATCTAGCGGGTAAAGTACCGCTTACTTCAGATACAATCTACGGCATCGGCTCAACAAGTAAAATGTTTCTTACAGCTTCTGTTATGAAGCTTGTTGATGATGGAAAGATCGATTTGGATGTGCCAATTGTAAACTATTTACCTGATTTTAAGATGAAAGATAACCGATACAAGCAAATTACACCCCGGATGCTGTTGAATCATTCCTCGGGTCTGTTAGGCAGCACCGGAAGCAATGCCACATTATACGGGGATAACGATACGTATTCACATGACACGTTTCTGGAGCAATTGGCGAATCAACGCTTGAAGGCTGATCCTGGCGCATACTCGGTGTATAGTAACGACAGTTTTACATTGGCCGAGATTATGGTAGAACGTGTTAGCGGCATGGGCTTTACAGCTTTTATACACCACTATTTTACGGAACCTCTGGACATGAAACATACCAAAACACCACAGGATGTCTTTGACCCAGCAGCAATGGCGGGAATCTATTCTCCTTTGGTTGAAGGCCAGCTTCCTCAAGAGAATTACAATATCATTGCTACTGGAGGCATCTATTCCACTGCTGAGGATCTGGTGAAATTTTCACAAATCTTCACGGGAGAAGTCGATGGCATTTTATCCAGTAAGTCTGTAGAAGCCATGGCGCAAGAAGAATACAAAAGAGGCATGTGGCCCGAGGATAGCGACACGTCTATCTCTTACGGGCTAGGGTGGGATAGTGTGAACTTGTTCCCATTCAGTGAATATGGCATCAAGGCCGTGACGAAAGGTGGAGATACGATATCGTATCACTCCTCTCTAATCGTACTGCCGGGATACAATCTGGCTGCAGCCGTTAACTCATCAGGAGGAACGAGTGCCAGAGATCAGTTCATTGCAAGTGAATTATTACTCAGTGCACTTGAGGAGAAGGGCATTATTAAAGAACGGAAACCGGAAAAATCTTTTGGCGTGCCAGTGAAGGCAGATATGCCTAAAGAAATATCCACGTATGCGGGTATATACGGTTCTAATAATTCGGTTAAGAAGATCGAAATGAATGCTGGGAAAATGACTGTATCCGCGCTGACAGCTCCAAATAACCCGGCTCAAGAATACACATATACCGCGGATGGTACGTTTGTTAACCATAAAGGCACAGAAAAGCTGAAATTCGTTACGGAACAGAATGGAAGGACGTATCTGTGGTCTCGATCTTATATTTCATTGCCGGGACTGGGACAGTTGGCGTTCTCCGAATATACGGCGGAGAAGCTGGAAGCCAATGAATTATCCCAGGATATTACCGCCTCATGGAAGCAGCGTGAAGGTAAGAGATATTACGCAGTGAATCAGAAGTACACATCAACTGTATATCTGCATTCATCACCAATCCTTTCTTACCATATGAATGAAGAGACCCCAGGGTATATGACCAATAGTAAGATTATTGGAGCCAACGAAGCAGTCACGGATCTGCAAATTCCTGGTATGGCAGGACGGGACGCTAAGGAAATTTATTTCGCTGAAAAGAACGGAGTGGAGTACATTACAGCTCTAGGTAGTGTGTACGCCAGTGAGGAAACAGTACAATCCCTCTATTCGGGTAAACAATCTGTGACAACGATTCAAGCAGATGGTTATGCCAAATGGTTTTCGGTGCCAGCAACGGTGAATGGAAAAGTCATGACGGTTAAACTGCCTTCAAATGGTGCCTTTGCCGTATATGATCAAAAGGGTAATTGTATTAATCACACCGTGGTCAGCGGTAAGAATCAAGTTATTTTACCAGAGAACGGCCGCATTGTATTTGCAGGTGAGATGGGTTCAAAGTTTGAAATTTCATTGAAATAATAAATATTTATGTAGTACATGGATGATGATTTTCGAAGGAGCAAGAACAATGAAGAACAAAAAGCCGCAAAAATGCGGCTTTTTTTCTGTTAAGAATAAGATAAAACGGATATACACGTATATCTGCCATATGGAAAATTTAGGTTGACACCTCTTTTTATTGCGTATACAATCGTATGCATGAATATGTTGTATACAAACGTATACACATAATGGAGGTGGCATGATGAGAGATCGTCATATTGAAGAATCGGATGGAATTGTAAGTCAAGGTGAACGTCCGAAACGTGATGTGAGTGACAATGAGCAACGTGGAGAGCGTTCCAGACGTGGCAGAGGACATGGTGAACATCAGGGGAAACGGGGCCATGGTGCGCAAACATTCCGTCGCGGCCGGATTCTTGTATTTCTGGAGCAGATGCAGAATCGAAGAACAACACTCGCCAGACAACTTGGTCAGGAGGAGTATGAACATATTCGGCCGATGATCAGTGGGGAGTTGAAAGCCATTGATCAGGTCATCGACGAGTATATCCATCTTTTTGAACTGCAAAATGAAGATGTAAGTCCCAATAAGAATCTGGAGAGTGAGAGTGAATAAGTATGATTCGTCGTTTTTTTTCGTATTATCGTCCCTATAAAAAACTGTTTTTGATTGATTTTGGATGTGCTGTACTCGCAGGTCTTCTGGAGTTGGCTTTCCCGCTTGCCGTCAGTAAATTCATTAATGAGTTGTTGCCAGGGCAGGATTGGCCTCTTATTTTGCTTGCCTGTATTGTGCTGTTATCCATCTATGCACTTAATACGGTATTGAACTATGTAGTTACATATTGGGGACATATGCTGGGCATTAACATCGAGACCAACATGCGTGAGAAGATGTTCGCTCACTTGCAGAAGCTGTCTTTCCGGTTCTTCGATAATCGTAAAACGGGCCACTTAATTGGTCATCTTACGAATGATCTGAATGACATCGGAGAGGTCGCTCACCATGGACCTGAGGATGTATTCATCGCAGTAATGACACTGATCGGTTCGTTCTGGCTGATGGCTAACATTAATCTTGAGCTTGCGCTGCTTACCTTTATTATTATCCCAATTATGGCTTGGGTCATTATCGTATTTGGCGGTCGCATGACCAAGACGTATCGGCGACTTTTCGGAGACGTCGGCAATTTTAATGCGCGCATTGAAGATAACGTTGGTGGTATGCGTGTTGTGCAATCGTTCGCTAACGAAGAACATGAGAAAGAACTTTTTGCCGTGGACAATCAGAATTTCCGTAAAACCAAACTGCTTGCCTACAAAACGATGGCAAAAAGTATCTCGGTCAGTTATATGATGATGCGACTGGTTACGGTGTTTGTCATGATCAGCGGGGCTTGGTTTTTTATCGATGGCAGAATCAATATGGGTGACTTTATGGCCTTCCTGCTTCTGTCCAATATCTTCTTCCGTCCAATCGAGAAAATCAACGCTGTCATTGAAAGTTATCCGAAGGGGATCGCCGGTTTCAAGCGGTATCTGGAGATCATTGACACAGAACCTGAAATTGCGGATAGCAAAAACGCCGTTGAATTCGAAAGTGTTAAGGGTGATATTCGCTTTGAGAACGTCTCGTTTGGATATGAATCCAGTCGGCGTATCTTGAATGATATCAGTCTGACTGTTCGACCAGGGGAAACCGTTGCTTTTGTTGGCCCGTCAGGCGCAGGTAAGACAACCATCTGCAGCCTGCTTCCTCGATTCTATGAGGTAGAAGAGGGACGAATCACTGTAGATGGTGTGGACATTCGGGATGTTAAGCTTCAATCGCTGCGTAAGCATATCGGGATCGTTCAACAGGATGTATTTTTGTTCTCGGGTACCATTAAGGAGAATATTGCTTATGGTGACCTGAGTGCAACGGACGAACAGATCTGGGATGCCGCTCGCCGTGCCTCATTGGAGGAATTGATTCTTACGTTGCCGGACGGTATGGATACGGTCATTGGCGAGCGTGGAGTCAAGCTATCCGGAGGACAGAAGCAACGGTTATCCATTGCTCGTATGTTCTTGAAAAATCCACCCATTCTTATTCTGGATGAGGCAACCTCTGCACTGGATACGGAAACGGAAGCACTTATACAGCAATCACTCGCTGAATTGTCGGTGGGTAGAACGACACTTGTGATCGCACACCGATTGACAACGATCAAGAACGCGGATCGAATCATCGTAGTGAACACAGATGGCATCGCTGAACAGGGTAACCATGAGGAATTGGTCGCCGCAGGAGGTATATACAGCCGTCTTCATCAGGTGCAATATAGTCACTCTTAATCCATATAAATTGAACAAAAAATATTTTCACACTCGTCACTCCGATGACAGAACAACCTTCCGATCGCTGTTATCCCCAGATTTTTTTTATTCCTTCTATAAAGGGGAAATCCGGGGATAAAGGCGAGCGCTGCGCTTCTTCAGGTTTTTTCTGTCCTCTCCGTTTTGTGTAAATGTTTAGTTCAATTTATATAGAAACTTAAGCAGCTGACTAAGTATCTAAATCAGTATCTAAATCAAACAAACCTTGGCCGCGCATATGCGCGGCTTTTTGGTTTGGATTAAAAATGAGGCTGTGAAATACTAAGGAAAAAATAATGTTGACAACGTCCACTAACCTGATTATTATAATGTTGACAATGTCCACTAAAAAGGAGGGTTTGACATCGACTCTCAGTACATAAATCCAGATATTCTGGCTGACATGCGACGTTTTAACCGTTTTTATACCAACATACTTGGTGTACTCGACAAGCATATTCTCGGAACAGGGTATTCCTTTGCTGAAGTACGGGTCATTATCGAGATTGGAATTCGGGGAGAGAGCATCGCGAACAATCTGGTGGATACACTGACCATTGATCGCAGTTATATGAGCCGCATTGTGAACAAGCTGACCAAGGAAGGTCTGCTGGTGAAAGTGGATTCTGCAGCCGACAGCCGGGTCAGTCTGATTCGTCTGACAGCCAAGGGTGAGGAGCTGTATGCCCAACTGAATGATCGATCCAATCAACAGATTCTGAAATTAATGCAAGAACTCAATGAAGAAGAGATTCAAGAGGTATACACCTCCATGATGAACATACAAGAGAAGTTGAACAAGAAGGCAGGAGAGACAGCACGATGATACGATTTGAATGTGACTATAACGAAGGTGCGCATGAACGCATTTTACAAAAATTGATGGAAACCAACATGGAACAGACAAGCGGGTACGGCACGGATGAACATTGCGAACGCGCGAGAATGCTTATTCGTCAGGCTTGTGACAACGAACAGGCTGATGTTCATTTTTTGGTTGGCGGTACACAGACGAATACAACGGTGATTGCCTCTATTTTGCGTCCATATCAAGGTGTGATAGCAGCGACCTCGGGACACATTGCGGTTCATGAGACTGGGGCTATCGAAGCAACGGGCCATAAGGTACTCACGGTTCCAAGCGATGACGGAAAGATCACGCCTGAACAGGTTAGAGTAGTCTATGATGCGCACATGAACGAGTCTTCACCGGAACATTGTGTACAGCCAGGTATGGTCTATATATCTCAGCCAACGGAGAACGGAACGATGTACAGCAAAGCAGAATTGCAAGCATTGCACGCAGTCAGCAGAGCATGTGGTCTGCCATTTTTCGTGGATGGAGCACGCCTTGGATATGCACTTGCCTCCCGTAATTGCGATATGACACTTGCTGATCTTGCGCGCTTGTGCGATGTATTTTACATCGGCGGAACCAAGATTGGGGCGTTGATGGGAGAAGCGGTCGTTATCCTGAATGATGCGCTCAAACCAGATTTTCGTTATATGATCAAACAAAAAGGTGGCCTGCTTGCCAAAGGCAGATTGCTGGGGATTCAATTCGAAACCTTGTTCGAAGACGGTCTGTATCTTGAAATTTCCCGTCATGCCGTGGATATGGCGTTGAGAATTCATGATTCACTCGAACAGCAGGGAGTACGCTTCCTGTATGACTCACCAACCAACCAGCAGTTTCCGATTCTGCCTAATCTTTTGCTTGAGAAATTACGGAATGATTATACCTTCTCCTTCTGGGAAAAGGTTGACGATACACACAGTGCGGTGCGCTTTTGTACCAGTTGGGCAACCCGGCAGGAGAATGTGGATGCACTGACTCGTGATATTGCTCAATTATTGCATGAAGAGACTCGGATTGAACAACGACTCGAAGTATTGGTATAACTTTGCAAATATTAATGTTAATTAAGGACAACCGCGACAGGTTGTCCTTTTTCGTATGTTTTTCGTGAATTGACAGTTCTCTTATATTAAAGCTATTATAGATATAATATATCCTTAATTGAGGAGGAGATTGTATTCTATGAATAACGGACATTTATCCGGTCAAACGAACGAATCGTGGAGTGGTCATTCTGCTCCTTTTACAGCGTTACAGGAAACACCGATCTTATCCTTGCTTCAGCCGTCCCATGGAGAACGAATCCTTGATGTGGGTTGCGGGAATGGGGATCTGACAGCCAAAATTGCAGCCGCAGGAGCGCTGACAACAGGCATTGATTTTTCGAAGGAGACAATTAGGCAAGCTAAACAGAAATATCCTGATATGAATATTCAAGTCGCTAATGCCTGTCATTATCGGTCTGAAGAGCCGTTTGATGCGGTCTTCTCTCATGCCGTTCTGCATTGGATAAAGGATGCCCCAGCTGTAGTGCAATCCATATACTTAGCGCTTAAGACGGGCGGACGATTCGTGGCAGAGTTTGCCGGAAGTGGCAATACGGCTATTTTAATAGCAGCGGTACGGGAAGAACTGCATTCCCGTGGATACGAATGGGAAGGCCGGAATCCATGGTATCACCCTACCATTGGCAAATATGCTAATCTTCTGGAGCAAAACGGATTTCGAGTTAGTCTCGTCCAGCATGTTGACCAATTTACTCCGTTCAAGCCAGGAGCCAGAAAGTGGTTGGACAGCTTCGCGGAGTATTTATTCAGTGGTATCGCACCTGAGGAACAAGATGTTATTATGGAGGCTGTAGAGAAAAAAGTACAGCCACAACTGATGCGGGATGGACAATGGTATTTGGACAGAAGCCGACTGCGAGTGGTAGCCATGAAGGAATAGGGGAATACGGTATGAAAGTGGACAAACCCAAGCTTCAGGAGCAGTTGCTCGAACCGGAAACGATTGGTTTTCTTGAATCCAAAATGGAGTATAAACACAAACTGATTGAGAACATGACTTTGGATCAACAGGAAGCGAGTAAGGTTTCCTTTGAAAATGTTGTATTTAGACATGTGACGATCTCGGAGTCTGCCTTGGAACAATTCGAATTCACGGATGTCCGGTTCGAACACTGCGACTTCTCCAATGTCAATCTTGCTGGTGCCTTCATGCACCGGATCGAATGGCATAACTGCAAGTTTGTCGGAACGGATTTTTCCAATAGTCGCTTGCAAAATGTCAGTTTTTTTCATGGTCTAGGGGATTACAGCAATTTCCGTTTTGCCCATCTGAAACAGGTCTCCTTCTCGGAATGTACCTTGATTGGTGCGGACTTTGCCTATCTAGCTCTTCAGAAGATGGAGTTCACTCAATGTAATATCGACCAAGCTTCCTTAACGGGGACCAAAATGAAAGATTTGGATCTTAGCGATTGCCAATTTGACTCCTTGGTGTTAACCATGGAAGACCTCAACGGTTGTGTGATTTCACCACATCAAGCCGCTACATTTGTAGGATTAATGGGCATCGTTATTAAATAAATAGAATGATCATAGGATCGGGGTTGCCAAGATAGTAGAAGTGTGTATAATTGGAGACACATTAGAATAAAAACTAGGTTTTCTAGGGTTCCGCGACGTATGTGTCGGTCTGGTCCGAGAGAAAACCCGCAACCTGTTGGTTGTGCCACGGAGGGATAAAAGCCTGGGAGATGAACTGCGATATGCAGTTTGTTTCCCGGGCTTTTTTTGTTTTTTCCTAATGAACGCCCTTAAGGGTTGTGCAAAATATGTAGAAGAGAAGGAGTGTTACAGGTATGAATAAAACGTGGATGTCAGTTGTGATTGCTGCTTTGTTTGAAGTGGGTTGGGTCATTGGATTAAAACATGCCAGTAGCGTGCTGGAATGGGGCCTTACCCTGGTTGCCATTATGATCAGTTTCAGCTTAATGATTACATCTTCTCGTACCCTGCCAGTAGGAACCGTATATGCAGTATTTGTTGGCCTTGGTACCGCTGGAACGGTACTTGCAGAGATTCTTTTGTTTAATGCACATGTACAAACCGGAAAAATGATACTCATTGGTACACTTTTACTGGGCGTCATTGGTCTTAAAATGTTAAGCAAAGAGAAGAATAAGGAGGTGCAACTATAATGAACTGGGTATTTCTTATCTTGGCAGGGGTATTTGAGATGATCGGTGTGCTGATGATAAACAAGTTGCACAAAAACCGTAATTTCATTTCACTGGTTCTATTAATAGCGGGGTTTGGTTTAAGCTTCTTGTTCCTGTCCCTTGCAATGGAAACTCTTCCGATGGGGACAGCATATGCGGTATGGACGGGAATCGGAGCCTCCGGCGGTGCCATTCTGGGCATGGTGTTTTACGGAGAACCCCGAAATGCCCTAAGAATTCTGTTTATCGGTATGGTGCTCGGATCGGCAGTCGGTCTTAAATTGGTTAGTTAAATAAGTGGAATTAAAAAGATAATGTACAGATTGCGTTTTTAATGTTATCCTTATACGTTACGTGTGAAATAAAAGATGCGTCTTATTGATAGATGTGCGTAAATGAAGGAGATAACATGACATTTAAGGACCTAAATATTATTCCCTCTATTATGGAAGGGTTAAGCAAAGCAAACTATACTAATCCTACGCCTATCCAGGAACAGGCCATTCCAGCTGTATTGGCTGGCAGAGACTTGCTGGGATGTGCACAGACCGGAACAGGCAAGACGGCAGCATTTTCGGTGCCGATCATTCAATTATTAAGCGAAAGATCCAAAGGACAAGGATCAAAGTCCGCTCGACATATTCGTTCATTGATTTTGACACCAACAAGAGAGCTGGCAATTCAGATCGCCGATAATATCAAAGTATATAGTCGGTATACGGACATCCGTTGTACGGCTATCGTTGGTGGTGTTTCGCAAAAAGTGCAAGAGCGGGCGCTGAATCAAGGTGCAGATATTATTATCGCAACACCTGGCAGATTGAACGATCTCATTAACCAGAAACGTATTGATCTGAAGATGGTTGAGATTCTCGTTCTGGATGAAGCAGACCGGATGTTGGACATGGGCTTTATTCATGATGTAAAAAGAATTATCGCCAAGATGCCGAACAAGAAGCAAACGCTGTTCTTCTCAGCTACCATGCCTCCTGAAATCACCAAGATGGTTAAAACTTTACTGGTTGATCCAGTCAAAGTCGAAATCACACCCGTATCTTCAACAGTAGACCGCATTGAGCAGTCTATATATTTGCTGGAGAATGGTAAAAAGCAGCAGATGTTGAATCAGATCCTAGAGGATAAATCCATCGTCACGGCATTGGTGTTCACACGCACGAAGCGCGGCGCTGACCGGGTTACACGTGATTTGGCCAAAGTGAATGTTACGGCACAAGCCATTCATGGCAACAAGTCTCAGAACGAGCGCCAGCGGGCACTGAACAATTTCAAGAGTGGGGCTACGCGAGTACTGGTGGCGACGGATATCGCAGCAAGAGGAATTGATGTGGAGGAACTGTCACATGTCATTAATTTTAACCTGCCTAACATTCCGGAAACGTATGTTCACCGTATTGGACGTACAGGTCGAGCAGGGAAAAGCGGGATGGCCATCTCATTCTGTGAGAAGGATGAACTACCATTCCTGAAGGATATCGAGAAAGTAATCAAGAAGACGATTCCTGAAGTTAAAGGTCATCCATATCCGATGACAGGTGTACCTGTGTTTGAGAAAACCAGCAAACCATCGGGCAGTAAACCTGCGTTCAACAAATCAGCTGCGGGCAAACCAGCCAAATCCAAGGCGAACCCGGCACGCAAGCCCAAATCCGAGTGGTTTGCCAAGAGTGGCAAAACGACCAGTAGCCGTTCTAACGACGGTAGATCCAATAGCAATCGTTCTAACAGCAGTAGCAGTCGATCGAACAGTAGTAGCAGTAAATCAAATAATGGTTCATTCAGCCGCAGCAGCAAAACAAGGAATGATAGAGCCAATTAAGACCTAAATAAACGCAGATAAAACCTTCTTCATTCATATGGAGGAGGTTTTATTATGTATGTACAGAAAGCTTATTTACATACGAACTTACATTCGATATCATTATATCGTTCACGGGTAAAAGGGAGGTACTGACTTGAAGGATACGATAATTAAGTACTGTTTGAACAAGAATGGAGCGACCAAGGATTATCCATTTGGACCTGATCCAGTCGCGATCAAGGTTGCGGGTAAGATGTTCGCGCTTATTTTTGAAAACAAAAAAAAGAACTGTCGCTTGAACTTAAAATGTGACCCGATTATTGCAGAGAATCTGAGAGAGCAGCATGAAGCTGTTCAACCAGGATATCATATGAACAAAAAACACTGGAATACCATTACGTTGGATGGCTCCTTGTCAGATGAGGATGTCTACGTCATGATCGATCACTCGTATGATATGGTTATCCAATCCCTTCCAAAAAGGGTTCGGGAATCTCTGGCCGAATCGTGAGGCATTTCGCTCATATCAATGCCGATGGTCTGCTCGCCTAGTAGAATGAATATCTTATGAAAATGAAGACATACTTGAAGCCCATATGGGACCGTTATCTTGGAAATAAGCAAGATCGAACGGCCTTGTTCAACGTTGCATCCCTTGTTATCAATGCCTGGATTGGGATAGGCAAGCTAGTCTTGGGGATCTATCTCCTTTCCGGATGGTTCATCACAAATGCAGTGTATTATTTGATTCTGTGTATAGCCAAAGGCCAGGTGCTTCATCAATATAAAGTTGCCAAAGGTATGGTGTCTCCCCAAGAAAGATATTCTTTGGAGCTCGCGGTGTATAAACGCGGAGGTCTTTTTCTATGTTTTCTGGGCGTATCCTATTCGATCGTCTGTCTGCGAATGTATCTGATCGGTGATGCCTTTATATATAGCGGACTTATTGTATATATTGTAGCTATAGTCGCTTTTACCAAACTTGCTTTTGCCGTGTATGGTACCTGGGCTAATCGTCATCTACATAACCCAATTATATCTACATTGAAAATGATTAACTTCACCGATGCCATGGTATCCATCGTCGTGACACAAGCGACACTACTTACCATGCAAGCCTCACCTCTCGCTTTAAAAACCAGCAGCGTGTTTGGCATGGGGTGCAGCGTTTTATTTTGTCTGATGGGGGTCTGGATGATGTTCCACAAGACAAAGCAGTCAAGTATGGAGCAGGAGAGCGCATCCAACGAACAGTGAGAAACTGGGGGAGCTTGATATCTCGCATGAACATGCTGTCACAACGGAAGGTGGACTG
Organism: Paenibacillus sp. FSL R5-0519; assembly: GCF_037974275.1. Taxonomy (NCBI): domain Bacteria; kingdom Bacillati; phylum Bacillota; class Bacilli; order Caryophanales; family Paenibacillaceae; genus Paenibacillus; species Paenibacillus sp. FSL R5-0519. Next base: position 3,534,979 of record NZ_CP150234.1, on the reverse strand, counting down.
GCAACGACAGTGAGGGAGGAAAATTACATCACTGTCTTGAATTCATTGGAGAATGAATGATTCAAATTTCCGATTGTCGGATTCATTCTTAATGCAAATAAGGAGTGATATCTATGGATCAACAACAACAACTGGCCATGGTACAACAAATGCGTCAAAATGTCGTCGGTACAGATGCATCTTTTCAACCCAGTTCCACGTATGCCGTCACCGTAGAAGAAGTTATGATTCCTACGACGAAAGGTGATACGCGTGTACTTGTGTATACACCGGATCGGGATCATTCCGCACCTCTGCCGGTTTTCTTCAATATGCATGGGGGTGGTTTCATCCTCGGACAAGCAGAGATGGATGATCCGTGGTGTCGTCTGATCGCTGATCGTGCTGATTGTGTGGTCGTGAATATTAATTACCGTCTTGCACCAGAGCACAAATTTCCAACCGCAGTCCATGAATGTTACGACGTTGTAAAGTGGGTCCACGACAACCCGGAATCCTTCTCAGCGAACCCGTCTCTATTCGCCATTGGTGGGCATAGTGCAGGGGGGAATCTTGCAGCAGCAGTGTGTTTGCTGAATCAGCAACGTGGTAGCGAGCTGCCGATTGTGCTTCAGGTTATCGATTATGCCGTGTTGGATATAGCTACAGATCCGGCCGAGAAACCGAGTTATGAAGAAGCCATTCCTGCTGATATCGCCAGAACGTTCAACGCGATGTACCTTGAAACCCCAGAAGATGCGCATGATCCGTTAGCGTCGCCTGTGCTTGCGACATCATTGCAGGGTCTCCCGGAAGCGTTGATCATTACGGCGGAGAAAGATTCACTGGCGCAAGAAGCAAGAACATACGCAGCAAGGCTGGAAGAAAGCGGTGTGAAGGTGACCCATAAGGAGTATAAAGGAGCTGCTCATGGATTTACACATTTTGGCGATCTCCAGATGGCTGAGGATGCCTGGTATCGGATGAGTGACAAGATCAGAGAAGCATTTTCCAAATAAAGTACATTAGAATGACGTGCAGAAAGAACTGGGAAGTGGTTAGATATCATTTGAGCAAGTTGTATAAAAAGTTACCTTAAAGTCGCCTAATGGCGGCTTTTTTTGAGTTCTTTGGCGTGATTGCTCAATTGCTTGGTGAAACCAAGCTTCTGATCTTGCAGATGTGTTAATAAACTGGATTAGGAGCCGTCTTGAGATTATAACGATATCTTTAAGGGTAAGAGTGTTAATTAGAGGAAATAATAACCAATACCAGGAGGTTTATTATGAACCCATACAACAGTCCATCCGATATCGCCATTCTTGGCATGGGAACGGCTCTCCCTGCTCACCCCGTAGCGCAGTCAGATATTGCGGAACTAATTGCTTCTTCTCTTCAGGATCGGCCGGATTTGGCCCGGTTTGCCAGGCGAATATTCAAGTCCTGTGGTGTTGAAACTCGATATACCGTAGAACCGAGTTATCTGGGCTCACTGGAAGAATGCCGTTATCTGCCCTCTGGTGAGAGATCTGACATCCCGACAACTGAAGAAAGAATGAATACTTACAAGCGAGAGGCGCTTCCGCTCGGAATCGAGGCGGCAGAGAAAGCCCTCTCGGATTCAGGTGTATCTCCCAAGAGCATCACGCATATCATCACCGTCAGTTGCACCGGTCAATATCTGCCAGGTCTTGATGTTATGCTCATCCGTCACTTGGGTCTGTCTGACCGTGTTAACCGACTGCCGTTGATCTTTCAGGGCTGTGCCGCAGGGTTGAAAGCCATTCAGATGGCACGAGATGTCGTGCAGGGTGCACCGGGATCACAGGTGCTTATTGTTTGTGTAGAGTTGTGCACAATACATTTTCAGCCGGTGCAAGATCGGGAAGCGCTATTTGCGGCTTCATTCTTCGGAGATGCAGCTTCTTCTTGCATAGTGGGCACACCAGAACCTCAGCACAAAAATATTCTGAGCCTGGGTACGGGTTATTCTGTGCTTCTTCCGGATTCAACTGAAGATATGACCTGGGAGGTTGGGAACCTAGGGTACGACCTTTATCTATCACCTCGTATTCCGAAGCTGCTTGGTGTTCATCTGGAAGAGGAACTTCGTCTCTTATTGCCAAGTGAAGAGCTTCCTGAACTGTGGGCCATTCATCCGGGAGGACGCGGGATTGTGGACACTGTGCAGAATGTAATGAAGCTGAGAGATGAACAAACAAAGTACAGCAGGGAGATCCTTAGAACGTATGGTAACCTGTCTTCCAACACGATCCTGTTTGTACTGAATGCGATGCGTGAGGACATGAAGGTGCAGGGTCAATCCTCGATAGATGGGGTAGCGATGGCATTTGGACCGGGACTCACCGCGGAATTGATGAAATTCACATATGTACGCTCATTATCTTCAGTGATGGAGGATCACGAACATGTCCTTCTTTAGAACATTGTCCATTCGGGCCAAGGAAGAGGAACTGATGGATGACTTCTCTATGGGAGGGGAGGAGCTGCGTGAAGCACTCAGACATCTGAGACGTCTTAACAAAATATTCGCGGCACCCGGCCCAACGCTGGCTGGTGTAGAGAAGTTATGGAACTCTGTCGGCAGGCCAGATAAACTGTCTCTTCTGGATGTGGGGGCAGGTTCAGGGGATGTGAACCAGAAACTGCTGCAATGGGCGGACCGTCAGGGCATTCAGTTGGAAATTACATTGGTTGATCTGACGGAAGAGGCGTGTGAGGAAGCAAGACAACTATTCCGTGACGAACCCCGAGTCAGGGTACAACGTGCCGATCTTACACAACTGCCGGATGCTTCAGCAGATATTGTGACAGGTTCCCAGTTTGTGCATCATTTTGACGGAGATCAGTTGGTTGATATGGTTTCTCATATGCTGCGAGCATCGAGATATGGTGTCGTCATTAACGATATTCACCGCCATTCCGTGTCCTATAAAGCCGTCTGGATTACAACACGAATGATTTCGCGCAATCGGTACATTCGTCATGATGGCCCTCTGTCCGTAGCCAAAGGCTTTACAGGCAGGGATTGGAAGGAACTTAAACAACGGCTAAATCATGATACGATGACTTATGAATGGAAGCCTTTGTTCCGTTACTCTGTTGTTATTCCCACAAAGGGCAGGTGATCTGACGTGACGAATTCGATAGATGTGATTGTCATCGGAGCCGGGATTGCCGGTAGTACGTGTGCAATGCAACTGGCAGGAAAAGGTCATCGAACCCTTTTGCTGGATCGCCAAGAGTTCCCTCGACACAAAACCTGTGGTGAGTTCATGTCACCCGAAACCAAGGAAATGCTGGAGGTTCTGGACATTCACCTTCTGGACCAGACGAAGAAACCCAGCACCATGGATCATGCCAAAATTGTTATGCCACAAGGTGGAGTGATTGAAGCACCACTGCCGGGATTTGCATATGGCATAAGTCGATATGAGCTGGACCAGATTTTGCATCAGAAGGCTCTCGCAGCCGGAGCCCAGATTGTTACCAAAGCGACCGTAACGAGTATTGAGCAGCTTGAGGATGCCAGTTATGAGGTTCAGGTGAAACAGGGAGATGAGCGGATGAGCTACAGAGCCAAAGCCGTCATCGGAGCACATGGTACCAAGAAGCCGCGTGGGATGGCTTCCGCACCTGATCTGCGGGACCAAACCGTATATGTTGGGGTTAAATCCCACTTCAGCGGAATTGAGATTCCTGCACGGGTCGAGTTATATTTTTGCGAGGGTGGTTATGTGGGGATTTCCCCCATTGAAAATGGCAATGTGAATGTCGCCGCATTGTTGACACTGGATACCGTACAGGGAAGCGGCAAGTCTGTAAACGATATTTTACAGTCGGCATCCCTGAAGAACGTCAGTTTGGCAGCCCGTTTAGCCGAAGGAGAGCCTGTTGACGGAACGCAAGTGTCGATTGCGCCTCTGCATCTGTCCAATGTTCCTGAACCGTGGTCCCAATATCCGCATATTGGAGATGCCATGCTGATGATCCCGCCTTTATGTGGAGATGGGATGTCCATTGCCCTTCGCTCCTCACTCCTGTGTGCAAGGTGGACCGACAAGTACCTGCAAGGCGACATTGAACATGCCGATTGGCAGAGTAATTACACGCTGGAAGCAAGCCGTGAATTCACCCAATTGCTCAGACGCGCAAGAAGAATTCAAAAGCTGGCTTTTGCCAAAACCAATAAATTCTATCCTGGTCTGGTTCGGATGATCCCCGGTTTAGCTGCTTATGTCGTGAAGGCCACACGGTTATCCGAGATGAACGCAGCGCGCTAATTCATTGAAACTTTGCTCAATATTTATATAAAAGAGGTTGCTGACGGCGGCCTCTTTTTTTGGTGTATACATATAATTTTGTGGAGAGAGTTTGGAAATTCGGCAAATGCTCGTATAATAGAATCTAATGTAACGATAGAGAACTAAGTCAGATGAAATGTCGGGAGGCACTATTTAAGATGAACTATTCATTTTCCAATCGTATCGCAGCACTGCAACCATCCATTATTCGCGAGATTCTGAAAGCTTCCTCGGGACAAAATGTGATTCCCTTTTCTGCGGGAAACCCCGCACCGGAAACCTTTCCCATTGAAGCGATTCGCACGTTCACCCAAACCATTCTGGAGCAAGACCCGGTCACAGCTCTGCAATATGGAATTACCGAAGGATATGTTCCCCTCAGGGAAGCATTAACGCAACATTTGAAGACAGGTTTTGATACGGGTAAGTCATCCGATCAATTGTTCATTGTATCTGGAGCGCAGCAGGGGATTGAACTTGCCTGTAAAGTGTTTTGTAATGAAGGGGACACGATTATCTGTGAGAGTCCGAGCTTTATCGGTTCCCTGAACTCCTTCCGGGCATCCGGTGCGAAACTTGCGGGTGTTCCGATGGAGATGGACGGCATGGATATCGAGAAGCTGGAACAGGCGCTGCAAACGGAGCCCAATGTGAAAATGATCTATGTGATCCCAAGTTTTCAGAATCCTACTGGTGTAACGACAAGTCTAGCGAAACGTAAGGCCATATACGAGTTGGCTAAGAAGTATGGCGTCATGATTTTGGAAGATAATCCGTACGGAGAACTTCGATTCAATGGAGACGATGTGCCAACCATCAAGTCTATGGATGATGAGGGTCTGGTCATCTATGTTGGATCATTCTCCAAAATTTTGTCGGCGGGACTACGTGTCGGTTTTGTACAAGCGCCACATGAAGTGGTGGAGAAGATGGTTGTTGCCAAACAGGGAGAAGACGTACATACCGCCATGCTCCCACAGATTCTGGCATACAAGTTCATGACAGAGTATGATTACGCGGGGCATATTAACAGCATTCGTGAGGTATATCGGAGAAAAGCTACATTGATGATGGACAAGCTGCAAGAGCATATGGGTGAGTCCGTTACCTATACTCAACCGGATGGTGGACTGTTCCTCTGGTGTGACCTGCCAGCACATGTGCCGATGCTTGATTATGCCAAGACAGCGGCAGCTCAAGGGGTTGCGGTTGTACCGGGAAATGCATTCCTGGTGAACGAGCAAGACCCTTGTAATGCCATCAGACTTAATTTCTCAACCCCGTCAGACGAACAGATTATCAAGGGTGTAGAGATTTTGGGGCAAGTATTGAAGGGCTACAACGCTTAATATTGCATAAAAAGTAAAAAGCAATACATCCATGAGAAGTCGCCAATGGGCGGCTTCTTTTTGGCCTTTCACAGCCCTTAATTATCAATTAATGCACTTAATTCTGCTTGAAAAACTTTTTGATTCTTCTGATTAAAAGTATTCAGCAGCACGGTAACAATCCCATTACCTTTTCGTCGGGGCTTTAGTCCAATAACTTCTGCAATGACATGAAGTTCATCATCCGGAAAGACCGGCTTCAGAAATTGAATGTTATTCATTCCGGTTCCTGCCACGACATGTTCTCCATAGACCCCGACCTCAATCCATAATTTAAAAGAGATATTCATCGTTTGCATGCCAGAAGCAATGATGCTGCCAAAGCGGCCTTGCTTGGCCTTCTCCTCATCCAAATGCATGTACTGTGGATCATAGATCGTGGCAAACTCCATAATATCGTTCTTGGACAATGCCAAGGATGTGGTTTCGTAGCGCTGACCTATTACATATTCACTGAATCTCATGAAGGCACCTCGGTTTCTTTAATATGTTTATCGTAGTCGATGTCTTGGAAAGAGACATGACTGGACTGACGTGTTAAAATGCTAGTGAACAGTCCGGTATGTTTTGCTGTGTTACCGACATAATGAAATAAACAGATGAAACTGTCTTTGAGGAGTATATATGATGATAACGATTAAAGATGTAGCCAAGATGGCGGGAGTAGCCAGTTCAACCGTATCTTGTGTACTCAACGATAAAGGGAATGTAAGTGAGCCAACAAGACTCCGAGTACTTGAGGGAGCGAGCCAACTTAATTACGCTAGGCATGGTCCTGCATCTGAATTAAAACGAAATAGTACACAAACCATTGGTATTATTGTCCATGACATGTCCAGTCCGTATTTTTCCGATTTGGTGAATGGAATAGAAACCGTCGTCATGAGTCATGGATACGATATGATCGTTTGTAGTTCGTTGGGTGGAGAGAAATCAACAGCCCATCGTTACATCCGAGAAAGAAGAATTGATGGAGCTATTGTTATCGCTCAGAATATTCAAGATCAATTGCTGATTGAAGCATCTGAAGCCGGATTTCCAATTGTTGTTATGGATCGGGATCTGGATGCTCAACATATTGTAAAGGTTTTGATGAGTGATAAGCAAGGCGGATACCTGGCAACCCGTTATCTGATCGATAAAGGCCACCGGACAATAGCATATATCAGTGGTCCGTCACAATCGGAATGTAATCTCCATCGTTATCAGGGTTATTTGAAAGCCTTGAAGGAGGCAGGCATTGAAGAGAATCCCGAGTGGAAAATTGGCGGACAATACATGAAGCAAGATGGCTACATTGCAGCCAAGAAACTGCTTGAAGGAGAGTTGCCCTCCGCGGTTTTCTTTGCAAATGATGAAATGGCGATCGGCGGCATGGAAGCTTTCAGAGAGCATGATATTTCAATTCCCGAGCAGTTATCCGTGATCGGCTTTGACAATATACCTGCATCACAGTACATGAATCCACCACTAACCACCTTTCGTCAGCCAAAGAGGGATGCAGGTCAGCTTGCAGGTCATGTTCTCTTTCAATTGCTGAATGGAGAGGTAGTTGAGACGTTGTATACACTGGACATCCAATGCGTGGAACGCGATTCTGTTCGGCTCCTCAACCTGAGTTGAGGAGTTTTTTTTATTCTATAGAATTTTAAATACTTGAAAAGAAAGGAGAGTAGCCATGAATGCATAATATAAAGACGAGGAGTTTATTTTTTGGGAATAGATGGAGGGTGATACGATGGGCGTACCTACGTTTCTGGAGACAGGTCATATGCAAGAAGGTTTTCCCATTCGGGTAATTCACACAGGAAATCAATTCAATTATGCCGCACACTGGCATGATGAGGTTGAACTGATTCTTGTCAATGGTAAGAGCGCCAGAATTGGCGTGAACGACCACGTTTGTGAGTTGGAAAAAGGGGATGTGCTGCTGATCAAACCAGGGGATGTGCACTGCTTTTTTCCAGGGACTGAACAGCTAACCATTATCTTGTTCCGACTCGAATTGTTAACGGGAAGTTTCACGACCGAAGCTGAAATTCAGGATCTCGGACAACTTTTTAACAAAACAACAGTTATTCCCTCAAATACGGGGAGTCAGAGCAAACTGGCTCATTATATAGATGTCATCATTACCGAGAAGAAAAACCAGAAGCCGGGATATCGATGGTTAATGGTATCCAGATTATATGATCTCATCATACTTTTACTACGTACCATCGTACCGGTTACCACCGATGAATCAACATCTTCAGGATGGCCCTGTACTTCCTCCAAAAAATTTGAATTCCTTGAATCAGTTTGTGAATATCTGGAGGAGCACTATGCTGAACCAATCAAGCTGGAACAGGTGGCGGAACATCTTAAGTTCAGCAAGTTCCATGTCTGTAAGCTGTTCAAAGAGATCAAGGGCGTAACATTGATGGAATACTTGAATCATTTTCGAATTATCAAATCAGAGTGGGCCTTATTGTTCCGTCAGGATACCATTCTGGAGATTGCAATCGGTCATGGTTTCAACAATGTAAACTCCTATAACCGTCTTTTCAAAAAATATAATGACTGCACACCCTCCGAATTTCGTAAAAAACACCGTACGAATATCACAAAATATGGAGGGTAATGCACAATATTTGTGGAGAAAGCCCTCTCCAAAATCAATATACTCTAATAAATTGTAAGCGTTTCCTTTTTGAAGGAGGGGGCCTATGAAGAAGTGGTTTAAGCCAACTATTGTATTTGTATGTGCAGCTCTGTTGTTAGCTGGTTGTCAGTTCAGTCCATCCAATCAAAGCAAGCAACAGGAGATTACCGTGTGGAGTTTTACGGATGAAGCAGAATATGCCATCGAGAAATTCGAGCAGCAATATCCTGACATCAAAGTGAACTTTGTCAACATCCCCGGTAACTTCTATATCACCAAGCTGAAATCTGCGCTACAGACGACCTCGAAGGCTCCGGATGTATTTATGATTGAAAATGCGAATATTCGAGAACTGATTGACGTTCCATATCTGGAGAATCTATCAGCTTCGCCGTATAACGCCAATGAACTTATTCAGGAACAATATGCTTTTGTGCAGGCCAATGAAAAGGACAGTGAAGGAAATGTCAGAGCGATAGGTTACCAGGGAACACCAGGAGGCATCTATTATCGTCGGGATTTGGCGAAGGAATACTTGGGTACCGATGATCCTGAGAAGGTGGGTTCACAGATCGATACATGGGAGAAGATTTTCGAGATTGGAGAGAAGGTGCAGCAACTTAGCGGGAATAAAGTACATGCATTGGCGAATTGGAATGCGATATCGAATTCATATGATGGTATACCTTGGGTGAAGGAAGGCAAACTTGTCATCGACCCAACCTACTTGAAAGTACTCGATCTTGTACGTGAAGCACGTGAGCGGAAAGTACTTGCCGAGTATGATGATGGAAGTGCCGGTTACGCTGCATCCATGCAAAAAGGAGAGGTCATGTTCTATCCCGGGGCAACCTGGGCCCTGCAATTTACGTTCAAGGCAAATGCCCCGGATACCGAAGGCTTGTGGGGATTGGCACAGGGACCGTCAGCGTTTAGTGCAGGCGGAACTTATATAGGGATGTATAGTAAAAGTGACAAAAAAGATCTCGCCTGGAAGTTTATCGAGTTCTATAACTTTAACCATGATTTTCTGTCGGAGCTCGCGAAAGAGCAGGATTATTTCACGAGCAACATGGTTGTGAATGATGGACTTGCTCCGTCTCTCTCATCGTCCTATCTGGGAGGACAGAAGCATTTCGAATTTTTCTCGGAGGCTGCGAAACGGGTTCCTGTATACGAACGCACCAAATATGATGCGATTATTAACAACGATATCTACAAGAATGTACTCCAGTTGTATCTCAATAAGGACATTCAGACCAAGGAAGAAGTCGTAAAGCGAATCAAACGTGATGTCACCTTGAGATTTCCGGAGCTGGAAGTGGAATAGCTTAGGACGGTCTGAAAACCTTCCTTCGGAGTTTTCAGACACGCCCTCGAAGTAAGCGATGGTTATACACATCACACATCCGATGATAACTGGGGGGATAGAACATGTTTGCCAAAACGATTCGCAAGGACCATTACGGCTACTATTTCATTGCTCCGTTCTTTATTATTTTCACCATTTTTGGGCTTTATCCCATTTTATATTCGCTCTATATCAGTTTCACCAACTTTGATGGCATCACGACGCCTGACTTTGTAGGGATCGGTAACTACGTGGCTGTACTACAAGATCCGTTGTTCTACAAAACCTTGTTTAATACATTATTTATCTGGGGCGTATCTGTCGTTCCGCAGCTGACGATCTCCCTGGTGTTGGCCTTTATCCTGAATGATAAGCTACTCAGAGGACGGGATTTTTTCAGAGCCGTATACTTTTTCCCGAATATCGTAACGGCTGCATCACTCGGGTTACTTGTCAGCCTGATCTTTGACTGGCAATCCGGAGGACTGAATCATTTTTTGGTGCAAACTGGCATCATACAAGATCCAATTAACTGGAAAAATGATCCCTGGTTTATGCGTCTGATTGTGTCCTCGATTCTCTTTTTCCAATACTTTGGCTATTCCATGGTCATCTACCTCGCAGGTCTTCAGGGGATCGATCCGTCGTTATTGGAGGCTGCGCAGATGGATGGAGCGAAAAAGAAACATATTTTCATTCATATCATCGTGCCAATGCTCCGTCCAATTATTCTGTTTCAGATGATTACCTCCATTATTGGTGGCATTCAGATTTTTGATCAACCATTTACATTAACCAATGGCAATGGTGGTCCTGACCGGGCAGCCATGACAAGCATTATGTATCTCTATAATGTCGCATTTCAGAGCACTCGTTTTGGTTACGGCGCTGCAATCGCATTTTGTCTGTTTATTATCATCATACTGTTGTCCGTTGCATCCTTCATCATGACCAAGCGGAAGAGCCGTTCATAGGGAGGGGAGTTCTCATGCAAACTGCAAAATCAGTTGAACAACCAAATGCAGCGATTCAGCAATATGCCACCACAAGGCGACTGACGGCAGGCAAGATCATCATCTATCTGTTATTGATTGGTCTTGCCGTGCTGTGCATTATTCCATTTTATCTGATGCTCATTTATTCAACACATAACAATGCAACGATTGCTTCAACATTCACCTTTCTTCCCGGATCATTTTTGGTGGATAATTATATGAACATGGTATCGAAAATCAACATTTGGCGTGGGTTTGCCAACAGTATTTTCATTGCAGGATCATCAACTGTATTATCTCTGTATATTGGTGCTTTGACCGCATACGGTTTTGCCAAATTCAAATTCAAAGGGCGCAACTGGTTGTTCCTGTTTCTATTAGCAACCATGATGGTGCCGGGTCAGCTGGCCCTGATTGGGGTATATCGCCTATTCAGTATGTTGGGGCTTCTGGACAGCTATGCCGCGATTATTTTGCCGGCTGCGGCTAACGCGTTTAATGTATTCTTTATCAAACAGTTCATGGAGAGCAGTATCCCGGATGAGATTATTGAATCTGCACGTGTGGACAGTGCCGGTGAGTTCCGGACGTTCAATCAGATTGTATTGCCTATTCTGGGTCCGGCCATCTCAGCCCTTGGCATCTTCACGTTTATTGGTTCGTGGAATAATTTTCTAACACCGCTTGTACTGTTTTTCTCCCTGGATAAATATCCACTTCCAGTACTGGTTGCGTTAGTGCAGGGTTACTATGGGATGGACTATGGGCTCTTATACTTGGGTGTAGCAATCTCCATCCTGCCGATTATTGTTGTATTCTCTGTATTTTCCAAACAGATTATTGGAAGTGTTGCTTTGGGTGCTGTGAAAGGATAATGACAAATTGCATAATGGAATATCAGGAAGATGCAAAGGGTCCTTTATTCTGATTATATTCTTCAGGGTCGCTCAAGAGGGCGGCTCTTTTTGCTATTCACTATTTTGCGTATATATCCCAACTTATAAGTAAAGGATACCTTTAACTGAGAATATCTGGACGAGCTTGCGCAGAAAGGGGAGGGCGGTATGGACACATCACCGATAACACAACAGAACCTGCCGTTAACCGGACAGCTTGCTATTGATCAGGAAATGTTAAGCTCCGTTTTTGCAGGTTGCTCGGATGTTGTGTTTCATACATTCCAAACCGCATGCCATACTTCAGCGCTATGCGTATATTGTGTGGGTTTATGCGATACAGAACGGTTGGAGAGACAGGTACTAACGCCTCTTCAGGAGATGGGGATTGAAGCTGCGCAGGTTCCTCTGGCTTCTGTTAAGAGTGTTGAGACAACCACTCAGGCGGTACAGGCGATATTAGAGGGGGAAGCATTATTACTGCTGGAAGGTTCAATGATTGGAACTACATACCCTCTATACAAAGCTGAAAATCGTTCAACCGAGGAACCGTTAGCTGAATCGACCGTGCGCGGTGCACGAGATGGATTCACAGAATCGTTAACGATGAATGTGTCTCTTCTGCGCAAACGTCTTAAGACACCTGCATTGAAGATTCATACACGTAACATGGGAGATCGAACCAACACCAGTATTTCACTTGTATACATGGAGGGAATTATTGACCCCAAGCTGGTAAAAGAAGTGAAGAAACGACTTTCGGATTTAAAGCTTCGTGACGTACTGGAGAGTCAGTACATTGAAGAAGGCATTGTCGATCAGCGGTACTCCCCATTTCCACAGATGATTGCGACGGAGCGTCCGGATGTTGTCGCTTCCAACTTGCTGGAAGGTCGCTTTGCTATTTTTGTGGACGGAACGCCATTCACTCTTATTGCGCCAGTGACCATCTTTTCCATGTTACAATCCCCCGAAGATTATTATCAAAATGTGTTTATGAGTGTTTTTGTACGCTGGCTGCGATACATTTTTTTTGTGTTATCCATGCTGCTCCCATCAGCCTATGTAGCGATTACGACGTTTCATCAGGAGATGATTCCGACCGTATTGCTTCTCAGTATTGCACGGGCGAGAGAAGAGATCCCTTTTCCTGCACTGGTGGAAGCGCTCATTATGGAAATCGCCTTTGAAGCACTGCGGGAGGCTGGCGTCCGATTGCCGAAGCAGGTCGGATCTGCAGTCAGTATCGTGGGAGCTTTGATTATTGGTCAAGCGGCGACGAGTGCCGGAATTGTGTCAGCCCCCATGATTATCATTGTTGCGATTACCGGTATCGCTTCTTTTATGATTCCCCGTTATGCTGCCAGCATCGCGACCCGATTACTGCGTTTTCCTATGATGTTTCTGGCGGGAACGTTAGGACTAACAGGTGTTATGTTGGGAGTCATCCTGGTTGTCATTCATCTGAGCAGCCTTCGTTCCTTCGGAACACCTTATCTGTCACCTGTTGCCCCTACGATGAGCAAGGAACTCAAGGATGTATGGTGGCGGCCAGCACCAAGGAACAAACCGGAATAGGACAATCCATACTCAAGCAATCAAGGGAGAGGGATTACACATGTTAACTGACAAAGGAAAAATATCAGAGACTCAATTGGCATTCATGATCTTTCCTGCCATTCTCGCAACAGCCATCTTGTCTGTTCCTGGAATTACTATGCATTATGCAGGTCATGACATGTGGCTCTCTCCGATTATAGGTTCCCTTATTGGTTTTGCAGCGGTAGCGATCTCTATAGGACTGGATCGCTTGTACCCCGGAAAAACGCTCATTCAATCGAGTGTATCGATTGCGGGGCGTATCTCTGGAAAATTAATAGGATTGGTGTATATCATTTTTTTGCCCCATTTGACGGGCTTGATTATACGGACGTACGGTGAATTCATCGTTAACAATGCACTTCCGCGGACTCCGCTATTCGTTGTAATGGGGACGATGGTTGCGGTGTGTGCGCTTAATGTCAGACTGGGAATCGAAGTGGTTGGACGTACGTCTCAAATCTTTGTGACCCTGCTTATCGTGTTGCTTAGTCTAATCTTCATTCTATTGATTGGGGAACTGAATCCAGCGGAATTATTCCCTTTCATGGAGAACGGACCGTTACCAAGCATTAAAGGAGCCCTTGCTCCTGCTGCATGGTTTAGTGAATACATCGTAATTGCCTTCTTGCTTCCTTATGTCAATCGTAGAAAACGCACAACACGAGTTATGTTGGGTTCCCTTATACTAACGACAACCGCAATGACGGTAATCAATCTGTTTTGCCTGTTTTTAATTGGAGATCTGACGGATAGCTTTGTATATCCGGTTATGATTGCCGCAAGATACATAACCATTGCAGACTTTCTGCAACATATTGAATCCTTGATTATTGCGGTTTGGATTTTTGGAATTTTCGTCAAGATTTCTGTTTTTCTTTATATTTTTGCGACATCCACAGCAGAATGGTTCGGTTTGAAGGATTACAAACCCGTCGTTGTACCGCTTTCGTTTCTATGCATGGTTTATGCCTACTGGGTTGTGTCCGGCGGATCGGGTACATCCAGTCTGATTGGCCCTTCAGCTAATTTGTATACGATCAGCATTTTATTAATCCTTCCGGCTATGATCTACGGTGTCGCATGGCTGAAGAAAGGGTGGGCACATTTTCGAAAGAATCAAGCGAACACCTGATTGATGGGGGAGGAGCACTTGCGAATATACAGAGTACTACTAATGCCAATATTGTGTTGTGTACTTTTAAGTGGATGCTGGGATCGCATTGAGATTAACGATTTGGCTATTGTGCTGGCTACGGGTATAGATTACGAAGATGGCAAAGTGCAACTGACTTCACAGATTTTCATTCCGCGAAAGGCCAGTGCAGGAGATAGCAGTGGGAGCGGAGGCAGTCCAAGCGGGGTTACGATGATTCGAACAGCGGAAGGACTTACAATTGCTGAGGCATTGAATCGATTACAACGTAAGGTTCCCCGGAATATGTTCTGGGGCCACTGCGAAGTCATCATCATTAGTGAGCAAGCCGGTAAACGCGGTATCCGCGAGTACATCGATTTCTTCCTGCGTTATCCCCAGTTTAGGGAGCATGCATATGTCTTTTCCAGCGAAAAGGCGGCTAAAGATATCCTTGCCTTGCTTGATCCTCTGGAGCGAAGTTCTGCTGAATCGCTGCGTGAGATGGCCAATATGAAACTGGGTACACGGATTACGGCGCTAGAACTAGGCAAATCGATTGAAGGTCCTGGTAGCTCTGTCATCTTGTCTCGCATGTTAATCTTACCCCCGGAGCCCGATCAGGATAAACTGACAACCACGCCGTATGTAAAAGGTTTGAGCTTGTATAAGGAGGATCGCTACGTCAAGACGGTCAAAGAACCATTAACTGTAGGTGTATTATTACTTGCAAAAGAACTGAACAACATTATTATGCCTGTTGAATTTAAGCCTTTAAAAGGTTCTTTTTCGATCCAGCCCCTTGAAATCCAAACGGTCTTGAAACCTCGGATTGTAAACCAACAGTGGAGTATGAAGGTCGACATCCAAACCCGGGGAGAAGTGGTGTTAAATACGACGGAGGCCGATCTGACTGATCCTGCTGTGATAACTAAATTGGAACAGGAGTGGTCGGCTAAGCTCACTTCATTGGCACATGATGCTTTAGTCATGTCCCAGAAGGAGCTACGCACTGACTTTTTCAAATTCGCCGTTGAATTCCGCAGATATTATCCGAACCAATGGAAGAAGCAGGAGAAGAACTGGGAAACCATCTATCCTGAATTGGACGTGGAAGTCAAAGTGGATGCACATGTAGTACGTACCGGGAAATCTACAGGCCCGCAGGGGATACCTGATGAGGACGAAAATTGAACAGAGATCGCTCCTGTTATAGAGAATGAGGTGATTGTATGAAAATAGGCTCAATCCTTGGAATTTTGATGCTGGCGGCTGCGATAATGTATGGAGAGTGGAAGAGTAGCAAAGAGAAGCGAGCCAGAATAGTGAGTGCGGGGATTACTGCAGTGGCGACAGTTATTGGGATCATCCTTCTCTTTCAGCCCCGTTTTCCTGGTCCTACTCAGGTTATGAAGCTTGTATTTGGAAGCGTGGATAAATTAATGAAGTGAGAATATGGAAACAGAAGGACCACGTCTTTACGTACCATAGATGAGGTCCTTCTTTTGTTTGAAGTGAGCTGCATCAGCTCAAAGATGTCTATTCTTTGATTACTGAAGCGTTCACGGCATCTTCCATCTTTGTATTGTAGGAACGGAACAGACCCAGACGCCAGAACGCGGCTCCTTTGAGGTCATAACGTTTGGCAAGACCGAGCTTGTCATCTACAGAGGAGGGCGTTTCACTGCTTAGACTGATCCCGAGCAGAAGCTTGCTCTTCGGAACACCGGCCTCTATAGCTAATTGAATCGCCTGATTAACAAGACTATTTGGCTCAGGTACCTGAGATTTGGTGCCAACCGGATTATACTGATAGGCCATAATAATAAGATCATCTGCAATAGAGGCAAGTGTCTTGTAATCATACCCCTTATAAGCACTATTTAGAGGTGGGACCGCTAGTGATAAGGATGTATCCTGGGGCAAGGAACTCTTTAATTGCTTCACGTATACATTGAGCAACTTCTGTTGCTGAGCCGCATCCAGTTTAAAACCGAGTCCTTCAAAATCCAGAACAACTCCACCAAAACCATGCTCTGTGACAGCAGCACTTATGCCTTCAATTGATTTTTGCCGCAACTCAGCGTTACTCAATACTTTGGTCAGTTCGCCGTTTCCATCCAAGGCATACACCATGAGCAACGGTTGGATCTGCTGATTTGCCGCGTCAGCAACGATGGACTGCGGCGTAATATCACCCGAAGCAGCAGGAAGACGGTACTCATCCCCCTGAAGTGTAAACTGACCTTCGCGATCAATGCGGCTCCATCCAAATGCTACAGAATTCATGGAAGGAATAATATCCTTTTCTTGAAAGGATTGCAGTGCATAGAAGGCCCTCAGGTGCATCTCGCGTTGTGGAGATACGAGGGAGACCGTCTTGGTTGCCTGATTCCAGCTTACTTGTACACCGAATTGGTTACTGAATGAACTTAGTGGAATGAGCACGCGTCCCTCCCGCTGAACGGGTGCTGCAGGAAGAGTAACTTTTTTTCCATTTACGGTCGCTGTGGTGCTACCCACTTGAAGCAGTACCTCTGTCGTCTGTCCTTTTACAATGTTCGTAGCTTTTACAGTCTGTGATTTGCTATTCCAGGTAATATCGATCCCAAGGGCTTCCCCAACCGTCCGAAATGGAACATAAGTGACACCCTTATCAACTCGTGGAGCAGCATCAAACTGTAATGGAACATCATCCAATTGAACGGTAATGGCCGGAGCAGCATAGGCTCCACCGATATTTGGGGTACCCCCGATGATAGAGAGAGCAATCACCGTAACCGCAGCAATTTTTCCTGCACGTTTAATAAGCATCGTTTGTTTCCTCCTACTTCTTACATAATAATAGAATCATATTTGATAACAAAATCTAGTAATCTAGCATATGTAGCATAACAAAATTTTCATATGGTTCCAATATAAGAGTCTGAAAACTGCAGGAGAAAGAACAAAATCCCTGTTTTCAATTGAAAGAGAGGGGCCCAAATAACCCCATACCTCTAATGGGAAACAGCTTAGAGGCATGGGGTTATACGTGTTTTTAATCTGAAACAACAAATCCTTCGAAATTCTCAGGTCCGACCCGTGTTGTACCGAGCAGGTTTGTACTGATAAATGCGGTGTAGGTTAATTGGGGCATGAGCGGGGGGTTAAAGTCAGTGGTAGCGAAGACAATCACCTCTGGGTTAAGCAGACCATCTAGACCATAGGTGTGGTTTCCCGAGTACACGATTGGATCGGTTGCGATTGTACCTCGTACAACAGTAATCCTCACTACAAAAAGTGCACGCGGCAATTGCACCGTGATGGTTCCTTTTAATGAAACTCTTAGATTGGTTCCGGCTCCAGCAGTTATGAGACCAATCTGGCCAAATAATTGTGGCGTAAGAATCACTGGAATCGGTATGGAAATGGAATTAAACAAGGCGGCATTCTGTGATGTCCGTGCATCTAGAAATTGCGTCAATGAATATACCTCCTATCTGTTCCAGATAGAATAATATATTCATCATTCAGAATTTCGCATGGACGGTGGGTGCAGGGCTTGAAATATTAAAGACAAACTGACTGCCCAAATCACTGGAATCTTTAAGCCATACCACGCCACCCATGAATTCAGCAAGCTGTTTACAGATGGACAGGCCCAATCCCGTTCCACCATACTTCCCTGAATTACCATGAATCTGAGAGTAGGATTTGAACAACAGATCCTGACAAGCCTGTGGGATGCCGATGCCCGTATCCTGTATTTCGTAGGTTGCATGGAGAAGCCCTTCTGAATCAGCAATTACCTGAGTGAAGATACATACTTCGCCTTTCTCCGTAAATTTAAGCGCGTTCCCAACGAGATTAATGAGAATCTGACGAACTTTGTGCTGGTCGCCCATAAACATCACATGACCATTAATATTGTATTTTGCGTACAAACAAACTCCTTTTTTCTGTGCTTCAGAAGAGAATAATTGTATTACATGATCAACTGTTTCAGTAATACTATAGGGCTTGATCTCCAGAGATATCGCACCAGCTTCTGCTTTGGAATATTCCAGAATTTGATCCATCATCGATAGAAGGCTGGCGCCACTTGACTCAATGACATTAACATATAACGATTGATCCTCACTCAGCCTGGTCGATTGTAACAGATTGGCCATGGCAAGAACACCATTCATTGGCGTCCGGATTTCGTGGCTGAGGACGGCCAGCAGATTTTTCTTTTCTTCAAGTACTTTTGCAGCGGTCTCTTCCGCATGTTTTAACTGTCGCAGCGTGGTCTCCATCTCAAGAAGACTTGTAAAGAATGAAGACAAGGAGAGAAGCAGATCCACGTCTTTTTGTTGATAGCAGTAGAAATCCTGATCAAATGAGCAAAGGGAACCGTAAATTTCTCCGTTCTCATTGTATATAGGCACACCGACAAATGAACAACCGCCCACGAATTTTGTAGCGTCCATATGTTTGGTTAACGGGTGAGTCAGATTATTATTAATTACTAACGGGCCTTGGGTATGTTCTGTCACAAGTGCACAGTATGACTCCGCGTTAGCAACGACTAGCCCTTCACCAAGGATCAGTTTGTTGCGATTATATACGTTCAGAACTTTGGTGGACAGATGATCCAACTGGGCGATACAAAACGTATTTGCTGGAATTAATCTGCTTGCCGTGTCCATGACATTGGCGGCCGAATCATATAATTTATGTGAGACAATAGATAGTACATCAATGAATTCTGTTTTCAACATATTGATATGACTCCTCCTGATTGTAGAAATTCGTTGTGTACTGTATTCAGTATATATGAATCCTAAGAATAAAGCTTGTATGTTTTGACAAGAGGAGATGGAAATGAGAAAATATTATGCTGCAGATTATGAACAATATATAAAGTGGTGGAGGCATATGAATGAATCAGCGTTTTCGAATTACCCGGTCCATGCAAGATAACAATGCGGAACAATCCATCTCCCTGGAAGAGTGCAAACTTTACTTTGAATCGAAGCCCGAATTTACCTATTCACCAGTTCTTCATATTGTCGGAGCAGAGAGCACGATGTCCATTGATGGGGACTTTTTTATGTGGGATCTTCAAGGAACACAAATTGCTTTTCGTTTGTACATGGGCGATATCTATGTGGCCATTTCTAACGAGGCAATTGTCCCCAAAATGATAGAGATTGCAACGGATCTGCGTGCAGATATTGTTGAAGGATAAATAAAAGGCTAAGAATTAGATCTGGATAAAATGGAATCAAACCGTTGTAGTGCGTTTGGATAATCCTGTAAAAATGAGACTAAAGGTTGATTTATATTCCATATGTTAGCTTGTAATATATGGAATATAAATCATTTTACAGGAGAGTGAATGAAGTGAAAAAGACTAAATTAATACTTGTTGTATTCATGAGCATGATTCTCGCCATATCGGTACCTGGGATGGGCTCAAGTTCAAAGGCTTCTGCAGCTACTGAACGTACACCCATTGTATTGGTACACGGACTGACTGGTTCAGATAGCAATTTTACAGCGATTGAGAGTTATTTGCGTAGCCAAGGTTGGACGAGAGATGAACTATTCGCGATTGACCTCCCTAGCAAACAAGGAAACCAATTATTGAACTCCGCAGCCATCAGTCGTTTTGTAGATGATGTACTGCAACAAACAGGTCACACAAAAGTTAACATTGTAGCGCATAGCATGGGTGGAGCAAATAGTCTGTATTACATAATTAATCGTGACGGCGCATCCAAAGTGGACAAATTAATTACCCTGGGTGGGGCTAATCGATTGACCACAACTACAGCTCCGAGTGGAATAAAGGTGACTTCGATCTATTCCACCAGTGATACGATCGTGTCCCCGGCACTGTCCCGGTTGAACGGGGCGAACAACATTTCTGTTTCCCTTGTATCCCATATCGGTCTATTGTTCAATTCACGGGTAAACGCCCTGATCAAAACCGCGTTGAACGAGTAGCTAAATTGGTAATAGTGGCAGGCTTTCATAATATACTGAATGATTGATTTGAACACGACTGACCATTCATGGTTAGTCGTGTTTTTCGTATTATCCGAAATGGCTCGCTGAGGTAAGATACAAAAATAGCTACATCCGTTCTATAATTAGAAATCAGAATGAAAAATGGAACAAGCTAAAGGAGTCTGGATTCATGCAATCTCAACCGAATGATCGAATTAAAGTTCACCCAGGCTTTTGGGCCGGATTATATCAATTGGGAATTGGTGCAGAAGACATCGCTTGGACAGCACAACTATCTCTCGAGACAATAAATAAACCTGTAGTGACCCAATCTCAGTACTTTGCAATCTGGCAGGCATACTCTGATCTCATAGGGGACACTGCAAAGGGCATCATCAAACTTGCAACCGGATATGAGATATCCAAGTATCCTCCGCCTGTGCTGGCGATGTACCATGCTCGTGATTATCGTGATGCGTTGAATCGAATGATCCGTTACAAGCAAATGTGTCCTCCCGAGAGTTTGCAGATTACCGAAGCAGGGGAGGAATGTATCATTGAACTCGAATGGTTACATAAGGAGCTAACAGGTCCGCCATTATTGGTCGGTATTACGCTGGCATTTCTGCTTGAACTTGGACGTAGGGGTATAGGCCAGCCTTTGATGGCCAAAAGGGTCGAGTTCTCCCAACCGATGGGTAACATATATCCCCTTGAAGCTTACTTTGGCTGCCGAGTTGAGACGAACTCCAACTATAATCGGGTGACGCTGGAGCGAAGAGATCTGAGTCTTCCATTTCTCTCGTATAACGAGGAGTTACTGGAGATTCTGACCCCGGCTCTGGATCGGTCGCTGAACGAACAGAAGAGCAGTCATTCCATTACTGGAGTGGTCAAATGGATCTTGAAACGCAACCTCACAGGAAAGCGCCCTGACATCCAGGCGGTCGCCAAAGAACTTCGTATGAGTGATCGTACCTTGCAACGGCGACTGACGGAAGAAAATACAAACTTCAAGCAATTATTAACCGAAGCCAGACGTGAGCAGGCAAGGGAGTACCTGGCAGATCCTTCGCTCGATATCAAAGAGGTCGCATTCCTGGTTGGATATGAAGACCAGAATTCGTTTTATCGTGCGTTTCGGACCTGGGAAGGAGATACGCCATCGAATTGGCGTGTCAGGCATTAACTCTGGCGCAAGATGCTAGTTACTGAGCCCTTCCGACTGCGTAATATTATAACTATCCAGTGCATGAAGCTGTTAACAATGTTCTTAAATAGCTGCCGGATAGTTGTAATCATGAAGGAGAAATGCAGGATGGATATGGGACTAAAAGAGAAAACAGCCTTAGTTACAGGATCAACAAAAGGAATTGGTAAGGCAATTGCCATGGAACTTGCCCAGGAAGGTGTTCATGTGCTGATTAATGGACGCAATGAAGAAGAGGTGGAACATACCGTTCGTGAAATCAAAATCAATTTTCCGGAGACATCTCCGCAGAAGGCCACGGCTGATCTTGTAGATCAAGCGCAACGCCAAGGTTTATTTGAGAAATTTCCCGAAGTTGATATATTAATCAATAGTATGGGCATATATGAGATCATGAAATATGAAGAAGTGAATGATGAAGTGTGGGAGAGATACTTCCGTATTAATGTGTTGGCTGCCAATGGCTTGTCCCGATTTTATTTACCTAAAATGATGGAGAACAATGACGGGCGCATTATTTTCATCGCAAGTGAAGAAGCCCTTATGCCCTCAGGCCAGATGCCCCAGTATTGCATGACCAAGTCAATGCTACTGTCATTATCCAAAAGTTTATCCAAACTGACAGCAGGCACCGATGTTACAATTAATACGATCCTGCCAGGCCCAACACTGTCCGAAAACGTACGGGAAATCATTGAGGGCATATACCCAGATGAGACGTTGACTTTCGAGGAAAAAGAGAAGGACTTTATGAAAAAAAATCTGCCTCAGTCTGAATTACAGCGCTTCATCAAGCCAAGTGAAATAGGCAGACTCGCCGCTTTTGTATGCAGCCCGTATGCATCAGCTTTTCGAGGCTCTCCCATCCGTATGGACGGGGGTATGGTACCCACCATATTCTAAAATTGTTCAGGATACAGCATAAGTAACGATAAGAAGTCGCCAGTATTGGCGACTTTTTTTATACATCAGACCTATGCGAGGAGGGGCATCAAGTTTATAATACAGGTATGATTTACCGAAAACGGTTTCTGTGATTTGGAAGCGATTACTTCTATTAAACAGATGAATTCAGAGGAGACAAAATTATGATAGCTGCATTAAATCTGGAAGGTGTCTGGAAACTTCAGCTCGATGAGCATAAAGTGGAGAATGGTCTGAATTTCTCAGACGTTATTACTTTACCTAATACAACTTCTCATGCGGGCAAAGGCAAGAAAAATGAACAGGTGTTAATCGGTGCGCTGACGGATGAGTATTTGTTTGAAGGATATGCCTGGTTTTCACGTGAGATTGATATTCCCGAACATTTGGCGAATAAACGTTGCTTCTTGCACCTGGAACGAACACGAGTAACCACAGTTTGGATTGATGGGGTGGAATGGGGCACGCAAAACAGTTTAAATACACCTCACCGTTACGAGTTGGAGGCAGGGTTAACGGCTGGGACACATACGATCACGATTCGAGTGGACAATACCAATTATCCAACCAAAGGCGGTCATCTTACATCTGAAGACACGCAGACCAATTGGAACGGGATTACCGGGAAGATGGAACTTCAATTTTTTGAGCATGTATTTCTGGATAATGTGCAGGTCTACCCTGATCTTGCGAATCGGTCTTTTGAGATCAAAGGAGCACTTGTCGGTGAGCTGAGAGGAGTACATATCGTCATATCCGCTGTTGCTGTCAGTGCAGATCCGGTTCATACGACGAAGGAACAGAGTTTCATTCCGGATTCGCAGGAGATTGGGCTGACATATAAGATTGGCGAAGATGCCATGTTATGGAGTGATGATGAGCCTAATCTGTATCAACTTGACATTCAACTGCAAGACGAGAACGGGGAAATACTGGACTCCACCGAAGTATGGACAGGATTACGGGAATTCCGGGCAGCTGGGGACAAATTCACGATTAATGGTCGCAAAACGTTTCTTCGGGGCAAACATGACGGGCTGATCTTTCCGCTCACGGGATATGCGCCAACCGATGTGGATGAATGGGTTCGCATTCTCGCGATCTCCAAGTCTTACGGCATTAATCACTACCGTTTCCATACCTGTTGTCCTCCAGAGGCTGCTTTCATTGCGGCTGATCTGCTCGGCATCTATATGGAACCTGAGCTTCCGTTCTGGGGAACCATTACGGACGAATCCTCCGATGCACACAATCAAGTAGAGCAGGATTACTTGATCAGCGAGGGATATGCGATGCTGCGAGCTTTTGGTAATCATCCTTCGTTTGTCATGATGTCCTTGGGAAATGAACTTTGGGGCAGCAAGGACAGATTGAATTTAATTCTGAAAGCATACAAAGCATATGATCATCGTCACCTATATACCGAAGGCTCCAACAACTTTCAGTTTGTACCGGACATTCTGGAGGAAAGTGAATTCTTTTGTGGGGTTCGATTCTCAAAAGAGCGTCTGTTCAGAGGTTCGTATGCCATGTGTGATGCGCCGCTAGGACATGTACAGACCGACTTGCCCAACACATTGAAGGATTATGATTCGAACATTGTACCTGAGCAAGGTAGTGATGCTGGCCCTGCTGCTCAAATGGGGGACAAAGAGATTCAGATCCAATATGGCACAAGTTCCAAAACGGTGCAGGCTGAAGCCGGAAGTGATCAACTCGTCTCACATGTACCGATCATCTCGCATGAAATTGGACAGTATGCCACGTTTCCGAATTTTGAGGAGATCAGCAAGTATACAGGCTCTCTTAAAGCCAAAAACTTCGAAGTATTCAGAGAGCGTCTGGAAGCCAAAGGATTGGGACATCTGGCAGAAGCCTACTTCAGGGCCTCTGGCAAGCTTGCAGTCGCCTGTTACAAAGAAGAATTGGAAGCGGCTTTTCGTTCGCAGCAACTAGCAGGTTTCCAACTACTGGATCTCCAGGATTTCAGTGGTCAGGGAACAGCGCTGGTAGGTGTACTGGACGCATTCATGGATTCCAAAGGCATGATTACACCTGAAGAGTGGAGAACGTTCTGTTCCGATGCGGTGTTGCTCGCGAGATTCCCCAAATATAACTATCGAGCTGGTGAGTTATTCGAAGCGCGTATTGAACTAAGTTACTTCCGGAGACAAGTGTTGGATGGATTTCAACTAAAGTGGGAGCTACTAAGCGAGCAGCAACAAGACGGCATCCTTGTAGAAGGGAGAGCTGACCTACCAGCGTTCAATGGAGAACATTATGTGAGTATCACGGATCTTAGCATTCGTATTCCTGAGGTTTCCAATATGACCAAAGTGGAGCTGAAATTGTGCATTCTGGGCACGGATATCCGTAAGTCTTACGACTTGTGGATCTACCCGGGGCAAGTCGAAGTGGATCTAAGCGGTCTGAATCTATTTACCGAACTCTCGGAACAGGCGTTAGCGCTGCTTGAGCAGGGCGAGGATATTTTACTATTCCCGAATCCTGATCAGATTCAACACGCGATCCAAGGATTCTATAGCACCGACTTCTGGTCTTACCCGATGTTCCGATCGATATCGGAGAATATGAAAAGAGAAGTACCTGTGGGCACAATGGGCTTGTTAATTCAACAGGATCATCCGGTCTTCGAACATTTTGTCACAGAGGAGCACTCAACCTATCCGTGGTGGAGCATCGTTTCTGAATCGTCATCCATCATTCTGGATGAGCTGAATAAGGAGCTGCGGCCAATCGTGCAGACCATTGATAATTTTGAACGAAACCACAAGCTCGGCCTGTTGATGGAGTGTCGGGTCGGGAAGGGTAGAGTGCTGATGGGAGCGCTGAATCTGGAGCGTTTGATGACTACATTGGAGGGCAGACAGTTGTTATACAGCTTCCAGCGTTATGTACAAAGTCCGGCCTATCAGCCAGCTGCCAGCCTGGAAGTCGAGGAACTTCGCAAGTTGTTTAACTAAGACTAGTTGTGTAGAGGCAGCAGATACCTATTGCTTAAACATGTATTCTCAGAAATATGCTTATAAGACCCTTTCATTCGTGGAAGGGTATTTGGCATTTTTTCATTTTCTTACACTTCAAGGTTAATATTAAGCAGTTCATCCCAATTCGACACCGAAACCTATGCTAATATAGTATATTCGAGAGTGAAATTCAGAGTCGATGTTGATGAAAGGCGGATGTCCCTCCATGTTTAATATTGCAATCTGTGATGACGAGCAGCAGCAGCGAGATCGTGTGAAATCAATGCTGGTCTCTTTATCTCTAAAAACCAATTTTGATTTTCAAATTAGCCTATTCACATCTGGAGAACAACTGCACTCACACTACAGAGAGGTTGGTGATACATTTCATATTCTCATCCTGGATGTGGAGATGGGCGGAATGAACGGAATCCAGACCGCTAAAGAGATCAGGAATATGAAGTTTCTGGATGTACAGATTATGTTCTTGACCAGTTACCCGGAATACATGGTGGAGAGCTTCGATGTCATCACTTTTCAATATCTGATCAAGCCAATTCAGCCACATGTTTTCGATGAGAAGATGATTAAGCTGTGTCAATATTTTCAGGCATTGGAGAAAAAGTATGTGCTGATCAAGTCAGACTATGATGAATTGCTGCTGAAATATGATGACATCCTCTGGATGGAGGTCGTCAAAAGCTTAACGATCAAGAACAAGTTGAATGTGGTGACACGAGAAAATGTGCATGAGACCAAAGGGGTTTTATCCAGCTATGCTTCCGGTTTGAAAGACCATGGTTTTTTGCAGATTCATCGCTCGATTATCATTAATCTGATGCACGTGCAGAAGTTTTCCGGTACTCAAGTCGTTATGTTGAATGGAACGGAGCTGCCCATAGGCAGATCCAAGATTAAGGAAGTCAAGGATGCTTATACCAAATACATGATTATGAGGGTTCAGTAAATGGACATGTATATGATGTTTTCCATCATCTTCGTGACCTTACTTATGGCTTTCCAGGCAAATTTTTATTTTGACTCTGTGTTGGGGAAGTCCAAGCGGAAGCCGCGTAGAGCAGTCTATTTCTTGGTATTTGTGCTGTTGGATTACTTTTATTTGGCAACTTCCTTCTCCGACCTCGTTTCGACTGCGATTGCCCTGGTATTAATCTTCAGTCTGGCACTCTCCTATGATGTGGAGCTTAAAATCAAGCTTGTGTTTACCATCCTGTATGGGGTTTTGATTACGATGGCGAATACGATAGCCGTATATATTCTTGGCGTTTTGGAATCCACAGGAGACTTCATCTCATGGGAACAGTTCAATGGTGAAAATCACTGGATTCTCTCCAAGGTGATGCTGCTTGGTTGCAGTATCATGTTCATTGTTATTCAAATTGTACGTCTAGTCGCGAAACGCAGAGGTTTTGCTGTGCATTATCGTTATTATTTGTTGTTTCTCATTGTGCCGTTAATCACGATCTATCAGATCAATGTGGCCTCCATCTATAGTGAAAAAAACATTTTCTACGTCTTTTCTGTACTAGGTTCTCTATTTCTCAATGTATTCATTGTTTATGTATTCGATAATATGGTGGAAAAGGTACAGCTCACGCATGAAAATACCCAGTTACAGCGTCAGATGGATTACCAGGATGCCAACTATGAGAAGACCGTTCACAGTTTCAAAAACATTAAATCCATCATCCATGATATCAATCAGCAGTTTCTGTATATTGATGAATGTATCCAACGTAACGAACTGGCGGCGGCAGGTGACCATATCCAGTCTACATTAGATACCATTGAAGGTGCGTATCAGCGGGTGAACTCCGGCAATCTGGTCATTGATGCACTCGTTACGAATACCCTGGCTATGGGGCAGGCAAACGGGATCAAAATCGACACCAAAATCCAGCTCCACTCGCAACATATCCAAATCGATCGATATGATCTGTGTGTCGTGCTTGGTAACATGCTTGATAACGCAATTGAGGCCTCCAAGAAAGTTAGACAGGCCGAGGATCGATACATCCTCATTGCCATTCACTCCACATCAACTGCACTTGTCATCCAGATTATGAATCATGTAGAGAAACCGATCGTTGAGTTGAAAAGTGAAAAGCCAAATCCCGAGTACCATGGCATCGGTCTAACCAATATCTCGAGAATATGCGAGAAATATGGCGGACATATGAGTATTGAACATCCGTTTCGGAAGTTTAACAACATGGTCGTGCTTCCGTTTCACACCGACAATCCCTGAACATACCGTTCGGGGATTGTTTTTTTCCATTCAGGGTCCAAATGCGTTCGATCTGTCATTTCCCGGATATGATGAATTCATTCATAAGAACATTTGAGGGAGGACATTGGGATGAAAAAATTAATTAGTCTTTTATGTACAGCCGTGATTGTAATTACGCCGATGACAGATGTCAGCGCAAAGGAGAATACCAGTACAACGATTGAGACACGGGCGGAGCAGATCGCCACGGAGATGGTGCAAAACTACGGTGTCACCAGTGTACAATATGCGATCAGGGACGAAGGGAAACTCATTTTATCAGATAGTGTTGGATTGCACGACAAGGCATCACAAAAACCTATAGACAAGGAAAGCATGTATGGCATAGGTTCGGTTAGCAAAATGGTTGTTACGGCAGCCGCCATGAAGCTGGTTGATTCCGGCAAAATAGATCTGGATGAGCCGCTTACTTCGTATATCAAAGACTTTAAGATGACAGATCCGCGATATACTCAAATCACACCGCGCATGTTGATGAATCATTCATCCGGTCTTTACGGTACACATTATGGAAACAGTATGTTGTTTGACGATAATGACACCCGCAATCATGATGAACTATTGCTCAAACTTCAGTCCGAAAAACTGAAATCCAAACCTGGCGCATACTCCGTCTACGCCAATGACGGTTTTCAATTGCTTGAAATCCTGGTTGAACGGGTGAGCGGATTAAGCTACAGCGAATATATCGCCAAGTTCATCAGCGAGCCATTAAAGTTGGAATCAACGAAAACGCCAATGGATGACTTTGATAGAAAGCAGTTATCTGAAACCTATTGGCCAACACTTGCAATGAAGATGCCAACCGAAAATGCAAACATTATCGGTACAGGCGGAGTGTACTCTACCGCAGAGGAGTTGAGTCAATTCGGAGAGGTTTTGATGGGGAATAGACCGGATATTCTGTCCGAATCTGCTGTGAAGGCCATGCAAGCTCATGAATATCGTAAGGGCTTGTGGGTATCAGATGAGCAAAATACGATCAATTATGGCTTGGGGTGGGATTCGGTTGACCTTGCACCTTTTAGCGATTATGGGATTACCGCGTTTGCCAAAGGCGGAGATACCATGTTATACCATGCCGTGTTAATCACTATACCGGAACATGATATTTCTATGGCGGTCCTATCCTCTGGTGGATCTTCCGTCTACAATCAGATGTTTGCCAGCAAAGTGCTGCTGGAAGTTCTGGCCGATCAAGGTATTATTGACAAGGTGAAGCCCGATCAGGCCTTCTCGTCACCCGATAAAGTGAAGATGCCCACAGAATTAAACACATACTCTGGTCTTTATGGTACGGTAGGAGAAACATTGGACATAAAGATCAAGGATGGCGAATTCACATTGCCTGCCTTGTTGGGTGGAATTGTCCCGGAGCAGAACTACGTGTACACAGGGGATGAACATTTTACAAGTACAGATGGCAGCGTGAAAGCCAGTTTTGTGAAGGAACGTAATGACAAGGTGTATGTTAAAGTTCAGGCCGTGATAACGTTACCTGGGATAGGCCAAACCATAATGAACACATACGATTATCAAAAGCTGGAGCAACATGCGCTGGATGCAACAACAAAAGAGAAATGGACAGCTCGTGACGGCTCGAAATATTACGCATTGGATGAAAAAATAACATCGATCTTTTATCTGCTTCCATCGATGCTGATCAAAAATCTGTCTGTTGATGCCCAAAATGGTTACGCCAATGGCACGGAAATCTTGGATGCGAATAATGCGAAGAACATCGCCCAGATTCCTGTGATGAATGGAAGAGATGCGTTCGATCTGCAATTTTACACGAAGAATGGTGCCGAGATTTTGATCCAGGATGGGCAGGAATACATTGCAGAGGATGCAATTAATCCAATCTTTGGTGGTAAAAAAGGAATTACGACTATCCCGGCTAACGGTCAAGCCCGTTGGTATGCCATTGACGCCCGATCGGCGAATAAATCTATTACGGTGAATTCTCCGAACTCCGGCGGTTATGCTGTGTATAATGAACAAGGGGAAGTGGTTGATTTCTCTGTAGCAACCCATCAGAAATCGACGAAGCTGCCGAAAAGTGGTTTTATCGTTTTTGGTGGCAACGCCGGTGATGTATTCCAGATTGAATTAAAGTAAAGCAGGGACCTTGTTGCAAAGGCACGTTCCCAACGTGTCACATAACTAATGTAGTATTCAGAAAGTCGCCAACTGGCGGCTTTTTTTATTTTTTAGAATAATTTAACAATCGGTTAACTTTTCGGTCTCACTGCTCGTTATATTTTATGTAGTTATATATCAGGCTCATTTATCACAGGAGGAATCACTTTCTATGATCAATCGACATAAACGTCACACAATGAAGCATTATAAAAGAAGTGCAGGCAGACCCATCATTGCTGGTCTTACTGCCGGAATGCTGATGGTTCATGGAGTCATCGGCGTACTGCCATCTCAGGCACATGCTGAAGCATCGGATGTATCCATTCGTAACTGGTATTCGTATCAGCGAATCACTGTACCTGAACTGAAACCTACTTGGACAGCAAATGTAGATAACTATTTGAATATGAATGAGACGTACATCGGAGCAAGTGCCATTGCAGAAGAAGGCAAAGTATTCACGTTTGCTGGATCGAAGTTGGTGGCACTTGATGCGACAACAGGTAAAAGGTTGTGGACTTACGGCAAAGATCTGACACCTTATATCATCTATCAAAGCGGCGTCCTTTACGGACTGACCAGTGATCATAAGCCTTATGCCTTGAATGCAAAAACAGGCAAAGCAAAATGGCAATCTGTCACATCCACCTGGATTGATACGGTTCAACGTACAGAAGTGTTGGTGCCAACAATGGATACGCTCTACGTGATTAAAGGAAGTACAACGTTTGCACTGGATATCAAGTCAGGCAAATTGCGTTGGTCGGCAGATGAACCATTAGGGGAAGGTCATGGTACTGAGTATCTGGAAGAAGCTAATGGTGTGGTGCTGAGAACTTTTTTTGTTCAAGGAGCACTTACATCCACTCAGCTTAATGCGTACGACAAGAAAACAGGCAAGAAGCTATGGGGTCATTTTGGTCAGGGGGAGGCTCTTCAGATCAAAGACGGTCTTGTATATTCAGCGGATTACTATACTCCAATGTTGGGAGATGATGACGAATCTTCGCCTGAACGCAAATGGAAAGTTAATGCGTACAACCTGAAGACGGGTGTGTTAAAAGGAAGTCAGGAATACACCTGGAAAATCCCTGGTGATCCACCGTATGAAAATGGGTATGGCGGAATTTTTACGAGTAAAGATAAACTATACATTTTGCAAGGGGACAAAATAGCCGAGTATTCATTGACTTCAACCAAGTCTGAACCCACGCCACTTCGAACTTTTCGTAGCCCTCATGGAGAAAATATGGTGTGGGTTGGCATTACACAGGAACGGTTGATCTTCAGAAATGCCAACACGGGAGAACTCACAGGCATTAAGCTGGCTAATGGTCAGAAGGTACAGTGGCATGGTGATGCCCCCGTTTCTCAGATCGATGTTTACGGTAAAGGAATGTATCGAGCACAACGTAACGGCACTTTACTTGCACTCAACACGATGACGGGGCAGCCTGCTTTTCGAGTCTCCACCGGTGGTGACCTGCACAACACGACGTTGAAGACAAACGTAATGATTATTATCCAGGCTGAAGGCAAACTTCTTGGCGTTAAGCTTCCAGCATCGCTGAAATAATGGTTTCAGAATGAAAATTATAGGGAGAAGACCGGATCATGGCATAGCTTGCGCCTCTAATCCGGTCTTTTTTATTTTTGCGCGTAAAATACCGCAAAGTCCAAGGATTTGTACATGCAATCAACCACAGGAAACCCCGCTTCTTCCAACCACATAAACTGATCCTCCAGCGTAGCATTGATATCCACCTTGCGTCTTTCGATCGAAGCCGAGATGGCTTCCTCAGACAAACCACTTTGATGAATTGCTTCTAACCAGCGCTGGCGGTAATAGGTGTCCGTATCAGGAGTTCTTCCTTGAACCTGATCTGCGTTGATGAAGCGACCACCTGGTTCTAACAGCTTATGTACAGTTTCAAACACCTTTTTCTTGTCAGCGTGGGTCAGATGGTGAATAGATAGGGAGGAAATAATCATATCGTAGGAACTGGTGAAGTTGTAACTTGAGTAATCTCCAACCAAGTACTCTACTTCTCTAGCATCAGCAAACCTTTCACGTGCCCCTTCGAGCATCTGATCACTGATGTCGATCAGGGTTAATCGGGCGTTGGGGTACTTTTGCAGGACCAATCCGGAGAGAAGCCCCGTTCCTGCACCGAGATCAAGAATACGAGGTGAATCGAGCGAACATTCCATTAGATTCAGAGCCATTCCATAGAAATCATCAAAACAAGGGATAAGCTGTTTACGCTGCACATCATAATCCTGGGCTACCTTATCGAAAAGCTGCTTTACGGAGAGTTCCATGTGCTCATCACTCCTTGAGGTTTTCTCCATAGTTTACAAACTGGAAGGAAACAAGGGAAATACCGATTATGGATAAGTTCATAGGCTGGAACTATGGGTTCCGAGTCAAAAGGTCGCCAACTGGCGGCTTTTTTTAGATTGAACGGAGAAGTAAAGACGAATGATTTGCTGCATTTGACCTAGAGTGTACTCTAAGGTGTAAACTTGCATCAGAAAGAAAATGAACTATTTCAAAGGAGACGGATGAGATGACACAAGAAGATATCCATAAAACCTTACAACATAAAATTGACTCGGGATTCAATCATCGGAGTACAACGGAGGACGTATTAAGCAATATTGATCTGACAGGACGACTTGCTATTGTAACAGGCGGTTATTCCGGCCTGGGTCTGGAGACGACACGCGCGCTAGTCCAAGCAGGTGCTCAGGTCATTGTGACGGCACGCCGACCAGCTGTTGCCCAAGAAGCTCTATCCGGACTGTCCGGTGTGGAAATTGACGAACTGGATCTCGCGGATCTCTCAAGTGTTCGTGCCTTTGCCAAGCGGTTTTTGTCGAGTGATCGCAACATCGACATGTTAATTCTCAATGCGGGCATCATGGCTTGTCCGGAGACGCGTGTTGGTCCTGGATGGGAAGCTCAATTTGCAACCAATCACCTAGGCCACTTTGCATTGACTAATCTGTTATGGCCAGCACTTGCAAATCAGGGTGGCGCACGTGTTGTTTCCTTGGCATCAGCGGGACATCATTTCTCACCGATTCGTTGGGATGACATCCAGTTTGAGCATGATTATGAGAAATTCCCTGCCTATGGACAGTCCAAAACAGCAACCATTTTATTCAGCGTTGAGCTGGACAGACGTGGTGCTGAACAGGGAGTGCGTGCGTTCTCGGTTCATCCAGGTGGAATTATGACGCCATTGCAGCGTCATATGCCTAAAGATGAGATGATCGCATTGGGCTGGATTGATGAATCTGGACAAGTGGCCAATCCTGCATTCAAAACACTTGAACAGGGGGCGGCAACGCAAGTCTGGGCAGCAACTTCTCCTCAGCTTGAGGGCAAAGGCGGTGTCTACTGCGAGGATTGTGACATCAGTGAAATGGCTCCTGAAGATGGAGGTTTCTATGGGGTGAAAGAATATGCGATAGATCCTGAGCAAGCTCTTCGTCTATGGAATCTGTCCGTAGAGCTGACGGATACGGATATCCCAACCACATAAATCCTTGAGTTACACAATAATTAAATCGAGATTCACACTAAACGCTACTGAAGTTGTCAGTAGCGTTTTTTTATTTTGCTCATACTATTT
The DNA here is from genome assembly GCF_037974275.1 of Paenibacillus sp. FSL R5-0519. NCBI lineage: Bacteria > Bacillati > Bacillota > Bacilli > Caryophanales > Paenibacillaceae > Paenibacillus > Paenibacillus sp. FSL R5-0519. Next base: position 3,501,470 of record NZ_CP150234.1, on the reverse strand, counting down.
GAGAAAGTAACATCCCTCATGGTTAGGTGAATATCATATATCAGAATAGAGGGAAGAAAGGATACATTATACGGCTCAGTGAAGTGAAATAAATGTGATGGATTGTAATGTGAGTGCTTTTCCATTTAAAATAGAGGAATCATGTTCTTTTTGAGAACGCAGGGAGAGAAAATCATGAATATTTTTGAGCAACACATACCTTTAGAAAAAGTAAAATTCAATGAACCGCTAAAAAATCACACGTTTATTAAAATTGGTGGTAAAGCAGATATCCTCATCCATCCAACAACGATAGACGAAATCACTAAAATCGTAGAGATTGCCAACATACATCAATTGCCGCTGACGGTTATTGGCAAAGGCTCCAACGTCATCATCAAAGATGGAGGTATCCGTGGTGTAACCATTTCCCTTAGTCATTTCGATCAAATTAAAGTGAGTGGAGACAGTATGATTGCGCAAAGTGGCGTTGATATCATTGATGTATCCAGGCTTGCTTTGGAGCATAGCTTAACCGGTTTGGAATTTGCTTGCGGTATTCCCGGAAGCACGGGGGGCGCACTCTACATGAATGCGGGTGCCTATGGGGGTCAGATCGAAGATGTTGTTGAACGAGCGACTGTGATCACCAAAGACGGTACAGTATTGGAGATCCCGCGAGAAGAGATGAAGTTTGGTTATCGAAATAGTCTCTTCAAGATGGATCACTATATCATACTGGAGGCCGAATTCGGGCTCAAAAAAGGAAACAAGGAAGATATTGCAAGCAAAATGAAGGAATTAACGTTCATGAGAGAATCCAAGCAGCCGCTTGAGTTCCCCTCTTGTGGAAGTGTATTTAAACGACCCGAAGGACATTTTGCCGGTAAACTGATTCAGGATTGTAACTTGCAAGGCACTCGTATCGGAGGTGCAGAGATCTCCATGAAACATGCGGGTTTTATCGTAAATGTGGATCACGCTACTGCCCAGGATTACATGGATCTGATTCAGTTTATTCAGAAGAAAGTACATGATACGTTCCAGGTTGAATTGGAAACCGAAGTGATCTTCCTGGGAGAATAGCTTCGATGAATACTTGAAAGGTCGCCGTTGGCGACCTTTTTTGATTGGACACATTGGATTCGTACAAGAATCCATATACTAATTATGGTAATATTAGAGTGAATGTTATTAATATTTCATCGTTATTATAAGGAGTGCACTCGGAGATGTCCAAACGTAACAGGAGAATCCTGCTAATCATCACAATGGTAATTGTACTCTTGCCCTTGTCAGTCCTGACATATATGTATATGAATGAACGTGCAGGGGGGCTAGCGGATCAACGCATATCTAAAGTTTGGGGATTAAGTGAACCTATACAGATTCCTATAGCGAATAGTCCTGAGAGGGCAGTTCAGGAATTTAGAGGTGAATTTTATACCTCCCAATTTATTCATCAGGAGGCTGTAGACGGAGGTATGATTTTGTTCACACAAAAAAAGGGTCGGGAAAAAAACAGTAATCTTCAGATGGAGTATGCCCGCAAGAACATGTTCGGATGGAAATGGGTATGGGGTGGAGGTTATTCCATAAGTGAGGGTCTACACACCAAGTTTGCTTTGAATTATATGAATATACCGAAGTTGGATAAAGTCTCGGCCCCGTTTCCGATGTTGTTTGGTGACATCGTAGATCCAACCATTAAGCGTGTAACTATTGAAATCAAGCAAAATGGAAAACCAGTAGAGATAGAAAGCAAATTGGTTGAAGTGAGTCGGAGCCAGCTAATCTGGTATGTTTTCCTGCCACCCGCAGCAGATCTCCCATATACAATTCAAGCTTATAATGTTGAGGGCGAACTTATAGCAAGCAAGCGAATTGAAGATGCGAATGACAGCGGCTCATTGAATGTTGAACGATGATTCATAAGGATGTGATGATGGATATTACGCAGGATCATCTGTTGTTCGATTGGCTTTCACATATTTGAGCTGCGCAACGATGATGACGCTGATGATCACCAGCAGGAACCACGAACTGATCTTGCTAAAGCTAACCAGTTGCCAGGCATCATGCTGATCGGGATATTTCCAGCCATTGAAGAATGTAGCGATATTCTCCGCAGTCCAGATGAAGAAACCAACAATGACAAAAGCAATGGATAACGGCATTCGATAGGTCGTTGCCCGTACCCGGTAGATAATCCATGTTTTCCAAAAGACAATAAATACAAGCACCGTTAGCCACCAGCGAAAATCGGGAATAAAATGATGGGTGAAAAAGTTGATATATATGGCTGCACCGAGCAGAACGGAAGGTAATGTACCAGGCCATCCAGTCATGTCCATTCGCAATCTTCGCCATACCTGACACATAAAGCTGGCTACACTCGCATACATGAATCCACTGTATAAAGGGACACCAAGGATTTTGGTGTACGCTGGCTCAGGGTATGACCATGAACCCATCCATACTTTATAGATTTCCAGCGCCAGGCCAATCATGTGAAATACACAGATGACCTTGATTTCATCCCGGGTTTCCAAGCCGCTTCGATACATCAGGTACTGTACAACAAGCAATACCAGCAGGATCGCATCATATCGATAAAGGAAAGGAATTGGGATGATGCTGGATAGGGCCAATGTGCCAAAGATCGCTACAGGAAATATGCAGCTCATCGCCTGATGATAGCCGAAATGAAGTAGCTGTACTATAGGTTTCATTTCAGATTCAACTCCTTTCCAAACACGTTGGAGCCAGATTTATTTAAGATTTAGGGTGTTTATCATAGGCGTTTTTTTGCCTACACTTCATCATATAGATATTTCTGTGAATAAAAAGAGAAAAAAACGCACGAATCTGTTCTTGTTTTTCAGCATTGTATTCCTCAACCGTGATGACTCGGTCCTTCCATGTATATTCTCTCGTGGTTATGTTAAAATGGAATTCGAACAATTAACAATAGACAAGGAGGCCGCCATGCAACCGATCAAACCTCAAGATATTCAGCTCCGAATCAGTGAACTTGCTGATCAGGACTTATACGTACATCTGGAACTCACGTCAGGTGCATATGCACATCATTATGATAGTTCGAAGCATCCGGCATCGGCATTCATTACCAATGCGGCCATACGATATACGCAGGGCTCCATTTCGGGTACGGGTCCATACCGGGTAGGTCTAAAAACCACTCAGGGATGGATATATGCCGAGGGTCTTACACATATTGACGAACAGGAAAACGAAAGACTTATTCTGGCTGGTCACGACACTCAAGGCAAGCTGGTTGTCGCGTTACAACTGAGTCGGGAGATGTTCTGATGAAAGTGGAGGATGGAAAAACCATGAATACGACACACAATGAGCATGAGCGAATCTTGGTGGTGTATCCACATCCGGATGATGAAGCTTTCTCTGTATCGGGAACATTAGCCAAATACATAGATGGCGGTGCCCATGTAACCTACGCTTGTCTGACACTTGGCGAGATGGGGCGCAACATGGGCATTCCTCCCTTTGCCAACAGAGTCACATTGCCTGCGATCCGCAAGCAAGAACTGATCGAAGCTTCCGCAGCGATCGGAATCCAGGACTTAAGAATGCTCGGTTTTCACGATAAAATGATTGAGTTTGAAGACCCGCAGCTGCTCGACGATTGTATTATGGCACTGCTTGAGGAACTGAAACCGTCGCTCGTCATCACCTTCTATCCGGGCTTCAGTGTTCATCCCGATCATGATGCTACGGGAGAAGCCGTCATTCGCACGATTACTCGTCTTCCTGTAGCTGAGCGGCCAGTGGTTCACTGTGTTGCGTTTTCGAATAATCATGAACAATTCATTGGCACAGCAGATGTATTCGTTGATGTGACTGGATTTTTAAGTCAAAAAATGGCATCAATTCGTGCCCATCGTTCCCAATTCCAGGCAGCAGAGCTTGTCGGAAATCGTGAGCTCGATGATGAAGAAATCAAGAAACGCTTTGGTAGAGAAAAATTTTGGACCTATCCATTTGAATAATCGAATCACTTAGAAGTCGCCATTATGGCGGCTTTTTTTGGTTACATCACAATATCGACACAAAAATGTGCTGTCTATAGCCTAATTGAGCTATATGGAAAAAAATTCGTTTTAAGTACACTGTGATCAGGATTGTGATAACGCTTCATTATTGGGTTGCTTCAATGGATGAGGAATAAGGATGAATGATTCTGAGTGAAATGGAGGGATGGTGTGTACAGCCAAAGTATGTTTGAGATTGACGTAAGATCTGTTAAACACAACGCCACAGTATTACACCTTAGCAACAAGGAGCCAGATTTGCGCGGGATGAATCATGAATAATTTTGGGGAAAGGTTGCGTGTGTTTGGCTGTTGCAAGAAAAGCAGGGGCCTGGTCCTGCCTTTTCTAATTAGCATGTTGATTGCCCTATTGTATTTCCCGCAGGGAAAGGCCATGGCCGCCTCTGTAGAACGTGATCTCATTCCCCTTCAGCCAATGATTGACCGTTCTACATCCGGAGATGTCATTGTACTTGAGTCAGGCCGATATGCAGGCCCCATAACGATTGATAAGAACATCACTATTCAGGGCGATACTACGGTCATTGTTGTTAACCCGGAAGCCACATCTACAATAATGATTCGTTCGGATGGGGTGAAGTTGAGAGGTTTTACCATTGAACATGATGCGAATGCACAGACTGCAGCCATTCAGGTTGAAGGGAACAACAGTGAGATCACGGATCTGCATATTCAGACCCAGGGTTTTGGGATGATCATCCGGAATTCAAGTCAGGCGGCGATTCAGCGGAACAAGATCACTTGGGTGGGGTCTGGTTCTGCAACCAGTAGCCAGAAGGGCAATGGCATTGATCTGTACAACGCCCATGACAGCTACATTGAAGGCAATGAGATCACAGGCATGCGGGATGGCATCTATCTGGAGAACAGTCGCATATCTACCGTTCGAAATAACAGGCTGTTACATACAAGGTATGGCATCCACTGTATGTACATAGACGGATCTTCTGTCATGGACAATACCGGAGAGGAGAACATGACAGGTGCCATGATCATGGGCGTCAAGAATACGGTTATATCGGGCAATTCTTTTCGCAAACAAAGTACCCATGTTCATTCCCAAGGCATTCTGTTGTATGACGTACATCAGTCCTCTGTACTCAACAATGTGGTGGAGGGTAACCGTGTCGGTATGAATATAGCAGAGTCATCAGGCAATGAGATCCGTGGCAATGCGGTACTTCGGAATTTTGTGGGCATTCAGCTGGTTCTTGCAGAAGATAACGAATTTACACATAACCAATGGGTCTCTAATGTTATTGAGGCTTCGGCTTTGGATAGCCCGAACAATGTCATGATGGAGAATTACTGGGACTCCTTTCAGGGGCTCGATCTAAATCAGGACGGAATCAGTGAGATTTCCTATGCGATCAATCCTTTTTATGAGCAACTGGTCAGTCGAAATTCTGCGTATCAGCTCTTTTTTCAATCACCGGGCATGGTCTTTCTGAGTGACTTGTATACAGAAGGAAGAGAACAATGGACTACTGACAAGTCGCCACGAATGAGCATGGATAAGGGATCTGATCTGCACATAACAGTGGAAACAGCTACAGGCACCCATATGGTTTGGATCATTGGGCTAGCTTTGCTGGGTATAGCGACTTTTATCATTATCTATATGGGGGTATCACGAAAATGAACAAAAGCTTGAACGGAAGATGGTCAATGCTTATGGTACTTATGTTTGGCATCGTATTATTAACAGCTTGCGGAACAAAGTACGCGGCATTGCCGATCAATGAAGAGGTGGATATCTGCGCGATATGTAAAATGCAGGTGAAGGATGATGCATATGCAACGCAGCTCACCACAAAAGACGGCCAAAATTACAAGTTTGATGATATCGGTTGCATGAACCAGTGGAAAACAGAGAATGGCACAGATAACATCGGCATGGACTATGTGCGTGATTATAATGACAAGGAATGGATTGAATACAGCAAAGCCACGTATGTATATGATGCTTCATTGCGCACGCCTATGGCCTATGGAATTCTAACTTTCAAGGACAAGCCATCGGCTGAAGCGTTCGTTGCGGAGCAAGGTGTGGGGACCATTATGACTGCTGAGGATCTTGCATCGCATGACTGGAAACAAAATACAGAGAGTATGGACATGATGGGTGAACATGGGCACGGAGAAGAGGGTATGAGTGACGATGGAATGAGTGATAAGACACACCAGGAAGATGAGACGAAAGAAGAGTCAGGCCACTAGGCATGACCATAGAAAATGGTGATCAATGATGGCAGATATGATACAGATTGCAAGACGGGAAGTGAAGATGGGATTTCGCAATCCCTGGGCATATTCGTTTCTGATTCTTTTTTGCACATTTAGCTTAAGCTTGTTACTCCTGAATTCGCAGAATCTGGTTCAAGGATATTCGGGCACAACAGGTTCGATGCTGAATCTGATTCTATACCTTTTGCCATTAATGACGCTGTTCCTCGGTTCCTTCTCATTAACATCCGAAAAGGAAGATGGCAGTTGGCAACTGTTAGCGACATATCCCATTGGTACGATGTCCTTTATTGTGGGCAAGTATGTTGGGTTGTCGATTGTATTGATTACCATTGTTGCATTCGGATACGGCCTGATGGGAGTGATTAGCGGAGTAATCGGGAATCCACTGGATGTCATGACATATCTTCTCTTTCTGGCATTCTCGTGTGGACTGGTGATGTTATTTCTAACACTGGCTCTATTCATCGGTTCGTTGTCGCGCAATCGGTGGCAGGCATTAACCATCTCGGTGACCGTATGGTTTTTCGCAGTCATTGGATGGCCAACGTTACTGCTCTCAGTATTGGGATTGATGCCTTATCTGTGGGTCAAACCGATGCTGGTTATGCTAACGTTCATCAATCCGGCTGAGCTGGTGCGATTGTTCGTAGTCATCAAACTGGGAGGCGGATCCATTCTGGGGCCTGAATATTATCAATGGGTGGAGTGGGTGCAGCAACCCAGTGGCAGTTGGATTTTCATCGGGATATGCCTGTTCTGGATAACCTGCTCTGTCCTGACCATATACGCGATCTGGGAGAGGGGGCGTTCTCATGGATAAAGCGGGACTCGAAGTGATAGGATTGTGCAAATCCATTAAAAAGCAACCGATTGTTGAGGATATCTCCTTTCGCATGAATTCTGGCCAAGTGCTTGCCCTCTGTGGAGGCAATGGTGCAGGAAAGAGCACGGTGCTGCGTATGATCGCTGGAATTCTTCAGCCTACCACCGGTGAAGTTATAGTCAACAATATTCGTTGGTTGAAGGAGCGCAAACATTATTCACAGCAGATTGGATATATGCCGGATGATTATCAATTTAATCAGGGATTAAGTGCGGAGGAAATGCTTCTGTTCTGGGCTTCTCTGCGGAAAGTTCCCAAGGGGAGAGTACAGGAAGTACTGACTATGGTAGGTTTGGAGAGTCAAAAGAAAAACCGGGTTACGACTTTCTCCAAAGGGATGCGCCAACGTGTGTTATTCGCTCAAGCTGTACTGTCCAAACCTCCATTGCTCATCATGGATGAGCCAACAAATGGATTGGACCCGTTCTGGATGCAGGAATTAGCTCAGCTCCTCAAGGGTATCAAGCAGGATGGCCACATGGTCGTGTTCTCAACCCATCAGCTGGAGATTGCAGATGATATTGCGGATCAGGTGATATTCATGAACCAGGGACGTAGTGTGGGAGAGGGCTCAACCCGTGACTTTCGTGATCAATTCGGTTCGCTCCATGCAGCATTTCATCAAAGTCTTGGGTTAAAGTGAAGGTGAGTTCAGTGCAGAAGAAGAATCTTAAGAGCAGACGTACTCTTACAATTTTGATTGGTTTGTTTGCTTTGTTAGCAAGTGCATGGGCTATTTTTGAAAATGTATCGACACCTGAGTCAGGGCGAGCCAACATGATTCAAGTAGGGGCAAGGGCCCCTGATTTCACAGCGGTTAATTCAGCAGGCGAGCAAGTGAAGTTGTCGGATTATCGGGGCAAAGCCGTCATGATTAACTTTTGGGCTTCATGGTGCACGCCCTGTGTAAGGGAGATGCCGCTCGTACATCAGATTGCCCAGGACTATCAGAATGATGTGGCAACCCTGTTTGTTAACGTGGGGGAATCGAAGGGTACGATTCGTGAGTTTATGGATAAGCAAGCATTTGATTTTCCGGTCATCATTGATGTGACGGGTAACATATCAGGGATGTATCGTATTACGGGTTTGCCCGCTACGATGGTTATTGATAAGGAAGGGAAGTTCCGTCACATATTGCTGGGCGAACTTACTGAAGACATCCCTTTGCAGCAATGGCTGGAAGAGAGTATTTAGTCGTAAGAGTTGGATGGTGAGAAAAGCGGCAGGAACCCCCAAGGTCGCCCAAGATCGCCGATAATACAAGTGAAATGAAGGTACGGTAAAAGTAACTACAAAATGTAACCAGATAAAAAGCCGAACACCCGTTTAACGAAGGGGTGTCCGGCTTTGCTTTTTTAAATATGCTGCTTCGCAGCAGAGATTATAATACAGCAGTGGAAGCGTAATTGGTACGGGCGATTCTGGTTGCATCCACCATGTTACGGAGGGAAGCCACCGTTTCTTCCTGTCCACGGGTTTTTAATCCGCAGTCCGGGTTGATCCAGAACAGCTTCGGATCAAGAACACGCAGGGCGCGTTCAATCATGCTGCTCATTTCATCCACACTTGGAACCCGTGGACTATGGATATCATATACGCCAAGACCAATACCCAGCTCATACGTATTTTCTTCAAAACTATGAATCAGTTCGCCGTGACTACGGGACGTCTCAATAGAAATGACATCTGCATCCATGGCTTCGATGGAATCAATCATGTCATGGAACTCGCAATAGCACATATGCGTATGAATTTGGGTCGTTTCGTGCACCGTGCACGTGGAAATGCGGAACGCTTTGACCGCCCAGGCCAGGTAATCAGCTTGTTCATTTTCCTTCAACGGAAGCCCTTCGCGAACAGCCGGCTCGTCAACCTGAATCATGCCAATGCCTGCCTGTTCAAGTGCCTCAACTTCCTGTCTTAGCGCATACGCCAATTGATAGGCAATCTGCTCCCGAGCAATGTCTTCCCGTACGAACGACCAGTTCATGATGGTAATTGGGCCAGTCAGCATGCCTTTAACAGGGCGATCGGTCTGCGATTGAGCATATTTCGTTTCTTCTACCGTCATTTCACCCGTAAACGCAACATCCCCGAAGATAATAGGTGGCTTCACGCAACGTGAACCATACGACTGTACCCAGCCGAACTGTGTAAAGGCAAAACCGGCAAGTTTCTCGCCAAAGAACTCAACCATATCGGTACGCTCAAACTCACCATGTACCAATACGTCAATTCCGATCTCTTCCTGAAGCTTAATCCAGATATCAATCTGCTCCCGGATGAAGGCAGCATACTGTTCGTTGTTCAACTCACCTTTTCGCCACAACTGACGTGCTTTTCTGACTTCAGCAGATTGCGGGAAACTGCCGATCGTTGTCGTCGGGAAGAGTGGCAATTGCCATTTGGCCTGTTGAGTTTCATGACGCTCGGCAAACGGACGGGAGCGCTCTGGCTGTTGAACACTAATGGAAGCAACGGCTTCCTGTACAGCAGTACGGTTCCGATCTTCGGATTGCTGAAGCGCTTGAAGCGGAAGCTCGGCTTCGTCTATTTTAGCGGTAATCTCTGAACTTGGTGAAGATAAGGCTGTTGTCAAAAGAACAATCTCATCCAGCTTTTCATCTGCAAATGCAAGAGCATTCTTCAGTTCGGATGTAAGTTTGGCCTCCCGTGCAGTTGTAACGGGCACATGCAGCAGGCTGCACGAAGATTGCACGATGATACGATCAGGCGTCACAATTTCAGCCAGTTCATTCAATAAATTCAGTTTGCCTTGAAGGGAAGCTTTCCAGATCCCACGGCCATCAATAATACCTGCACCCAGCACTTTGTCTGCCGGGAAACCGGATGTTTGAATGGATTGTATGTTACCAGAGAGTCCGTGTACAAAATCTAGCCCTATCCCTTGCACTGGCAATGACACAATGTCACTGTAGTTTTCGACAGATTCAAAGTACGTTTGCAGCATGATATTCAGGCCCGGCACGGCTGCCGCAAATGTCTCATATATTTTATTCAGACGCTGCACATCTTCAACGCTTAATTTGGTTACCAGGATAGGCTCGTCGATCTGCACCCATTGAACACCTTCACTTGCAAGTTCTTGAAGCAATTGAGTATAAAGTGGCAGCAAGCGGTCCAACCAAGCGTCCGTCTCGGATTTATCATAGCCTTTCGAGAGCTTCAGGAAGGTTAATGGTCCAACAATGACCGGTTTTCCTTCAATGCCGAGTTTTTCTTTTGCTTCACGATATGCGAGAAGGGGTTTGTTCTCTGTCAGAGTTGGGGAAGCCCCATCCAGTTCAGGTACGATGTAGTGATAGTTGGTGTTAAACCATTTTGTCATTTCACTCGCTGCGGCATCTTTCGTACCCCGGGCAATGCCATAATATACAGACAACGGAACCGAGCCACCATCATAAGCAAAACGTTTAGGAATAATGCCGAACATCACGGCCGTATCCAGGATATGATCGTAATAACTGAAATCATTCACCGGAATGAGGTCGATTCCTTTTGCTTGTTGTTTGCGCAAATGATCGATACGGATCTCCTGCAGACGTGCGTGAAATTCTGTTTCCTCCAATTTGCCTGCCCAGAACGCTTCCAACGCTTTCTTCCATTCCCGATCAGCACCAATACGCGGATATCCCAATACACTACTTTTCGTCATCGTTTAAAACCCCTCTGCTTTATGTTACACAAAATTTATCACAGATCCGGAGTTATAACGTAATTCCATTAAATTATACCTAGTTATAGCCTGTGGCTATAACAAAAGTGATCATTACGTTTGAAAAAGACACCAGTAATGTTACAATGGTTAACTATGTTCATACGAATGATTGAAGGGAGGGCGATAAGCATGAATCTGTATCACATCCAGTCTACCGTGCACGGAATCAACAGAGTAGCATCGTTTATGGAAGAAAATTATATTGGTACCGCTTGGTCCGGTACAGGAGATCTGGAGCAAACGCCCCCGGAGCTATGGAAGGAACAGTTGGTTCAACACGCTAGCTTGGATGAAGCAGAATTGGCGAGAGCACTCGGGACATTACATATGTTTGCCAACCTCATGCAGGATGGAGATTATGTATTAATTAGCGATGATGAATGGACGTATGTGGGGGATATCGGGGATTATTATTACGACGATTCCGCTGGTACGGAAGAGGACTTGATCTGTCACCGCCGCGGGGTTACATGGTTGGGTCGTATTCCTCTCGCCGAGCTAAATGACAAAGTTCAGTCGCTGCTAAAAGATTCATCCATACTTGCAAAGTTTGAGCATCCCGTTTCACAAGCACAGCTGGATCGCGGACTTGCAATCGGCATAGCAGTTGAAGCAACACACACTCTCTCAACAGCAATAGATGAAGCTACAATTCAAGCAGCTATTCATGTGCTGAAGGAAGCGTTGCACAGTGAAGAAGAAGAGCTGCGAATTCGTGCGGCTACAGCCATTTTGCAGTATGCCAAACCATAGTAACATGCAAAATGTTAGAGAATAGTCGTGATTATTATAGGAATCATTCATGTCAAAACAATTTTAAATTTTCCAATTCTGGAGTGAGTTGAGGCGTACTTATAGAAATATTCAATGGATGGGGGAATTGACGCTTGCTGTTGGGAATGATAATTTAGACATATCATTAAAACCAATAAGTCCAATGAGATAAAGGGGGTATGTAGGGTGACACACATCGTGCATGCAGCAGCTGAAGATATTCGCAACGAGGATTCGTTGCAATTGATCAAGGAACTGAGTGAAGAACTCGGTTTGTTATATGGCGGTGATGGAACGGCGGGATTTCAACTGTCCGACGTTGAAGTGCCACGGGCGGCTTTTATCGTTGCGAGGATCGACGGGTACCCGGTTGGTTGCGGAGCACTTAGACCCCTTGATGAAACATCTGTAGAAGTTAAACGCATGTATACACGCAGTGGCTACCGCCGTAAGGGGATAGCCCAGGCTATTTTGGCTGAGGCGGAGCGTCTTGCAAGCGAACTTGGTTATACCAACCTGAAACTGCAAACCGGTCCATTACAGCTGGAAGCTGCAGCACTATATGAGCGTGTAGGGTATTATCGAATCCCTGTATTCAGTGGCAATTGGGATAAAGTATTGGCCTATCAGAAAGATCTGGTACACGAAAAGGTAAATGTTACGCATGAATCATAACTTCCGTTATTGAACGGATAGAGGAGCATAATATACAAGAAAAAGTCGCCTATGGGCGACTTTTTTTAGCTTTAATATATGCAATATACTCCAATGATCTCATCTGCAAAATTGTTTAATCCGTTACGCTATTATTGATCGATGTGTCTTGATATTGAGCGCCCCATTCGCACAGTCCTTCCAAAACGGGCAGTAACCTCTCAGCTTTCGCTGTCAGTCGGTACTCGACTTTAGGAGGGACTTGAGGATACTCTTTGCGCTCTACCATGCCATCTGCTTCCAGTTCTTTGAGCTGTGAACTCAATGTTTTATATGTGATGGCTCCGATCTGTCTTTTCAGCTCATTGAAGCGGACAGGCGGGTTTTCTGCCAAAAGGTACATAATCACCATTTTCCATTTGCCACCAATAACGGACAACGTATATCCAAAAGGGGTATCTTGAATATTTTTAACTTTACCGTGGTAGTCAGCCATACTCATTATTAACACTATCCTTCCGGGTAGTACCTATTATAAAAGACCGTACTGTTTATTTGGGATCAGTTTAAACTAATCTTACCTGAAAGTAAAGTAGAACTACGATGACTCAAAAAACAATACGCCGACGGAGCTGAAGATTTAACTGATGGCTCTGCTAGATACAACAAAGGAACAACCATCGCTGGTTGTTCCTTTTGGTGTGATTAGTTTGTCTTTTTATAAGAAGATCAGCAACAATGTTCCTGCGGCAAAACAGTAATACGAAAAGTATTTCAGGTTGCCTTTCGCCATAATGCCCATAAACCATCTCATGGAGAAATAGGTAACGAAGAGTGTTGTGATAAATGCAATCAGATAGGGGATCGCCAGCTGTGATCGATTTGGATCATTGGCGATGTCGGATACACCCATGATGAGTCCACCAATGCTTATTGGAATATACAGCATGAAGGAGAACTTCAGTGCCGTTTCCTGTTTCATGCCCACAGCGATGGAAGCAATTACAGTTGCCCCTGAACGGCTAATTCCGGGAATAAGAGCTACCGCCTGAGCGAGACCGACCAACAATGCATCTTTAGTAGACAGATCACCGTCTTGTTTGCGACCACGAAGATTACGAATCAGCCATAAGGCAACGCCGGTAATCAATAGCGCGATGGAAACAGTGTAGACGGACGAGAAAATTTCTTCAATCCGATCCTTGAACAGGACCGCAATAACAGCAGCAGGAACCGTACCAATAATTATGTATAAGCAAAACATAAAGTCTGCTCTATATTCTTCTTTACGAGTACGCAGGTAACCTAATGCACCGATAATCAACTTTTTGATATCTTCCCGGAAAATAAAAATAATAGCGATAAGCGATGCCGTGTTGGTTAAAATCTCAAATGACAATCCATTCTGCTTCATGCCCATGAGCCTCTGGGCGATGATCAAGTGACCGCTGGAGGAGACAGGAATCGGCTCCGTTGCGCCTTGAACAATACCTAAAAATAAATACTTTAACCATAACATAATTTCTTCCATGTTTTCCTCCTTGAATACGTTTCATTGGCTTTCCAATGATCTCTCTTTTTTAATAAAAGTGACTTATCTACTCTATTGATGATAGCCGCTTAAGTTAGTGACTTGCAAGTTAGAGTTCATAGAGGGAGGGAAATAAACATAGCTTGTCAAATACTTCAGAGCATGATATCGTTGATAACGATTATCAATATCAATGAAAAGGTGGGTTTATTTTGCGTAAACAGAGAAAATCAGTATGGATCATAATGGCACTCATCTTGCTGCTAGTACTTAGTGCATGTGGTCAATCTACCACGAGCAATAGTACAACCGGGGACAGTACGAATGAAACTGCGGGAACAGAAACCAAGACGAACTCGGATTCAGCTTCTTCTGCTGGTACAGAAGCAACTGCCGAAGAGGAACTCGTTACATACCAATCGGATGCAGGTGAAGTACAGGTACCCAAAAATCCTAAGCGCATTATTGATTTGACGTCATTTTCGACGGGGTACTTTGTTGCCCTCGATGCACCGGTAGTCGGCGCTTTATCAGGAGCGATGAACAACAAGTATATCAAGGATCAACTTGCAGAAGCTGGCACCAGTGATCTGGGTGAGAAGCCTACACCAGAAAGTCTAATCAGCTTAAAACCCGACCTCTTTATTGTGTACACAGGCACAGAGGGTATCGACAAGCTGGAGCAAATTGCGCCAGTCGTACAGATTGATTATGGTAAGCGCAATTTCAAGGATCTCATGCTTGAAATAGGCAAGCTCACGAATAGAGAAGACGCAGCCAAAGCCTGGAATGCTAAATGGGAAGCGCAGATCAACGAACTGAAACCAAAGGTTCAGGAAGCTGTTGGGGATCGCACCGTTTCCATTCTGAATCCGTACGCCAAAGGATTATATGTATTCGGTCATAATTATGGTCGAGGCGGTGAGATTATTTATGGGGAGTTTGGTCTAAAAGCACCCGCCAAGGCTCAAGCCGAAGCAATTGACAGTGGGACTGGCTGGGCATCGATCTCCATGGAACTATTGCCGGAGTATGCAGGGGACATCATCTTCACCAGCCCGTGGTCGGGAGATACAACCGATCCCAAGATCGTATATGATAATCCATTGTGGAAGAATTTGCCTGCGGTGAAGGCCAATCATGTGTTCCAGCTTGACCCGACTTCAGACTCGTACAACGATCCGTTAACGTTGGAAGGTCAGCTACAGTTTATTTCGGATAGCTTGCTTTCGAAAAAGTAAAATTGGACTGAAAAATATAATAGAGTAACATAGGAGCATTTCCAAACGTCATTAGAAGACGGGGAGATGCTCTTTTTTAGTGATACGGAACAGTATTAGCTAGTACCATGACAGATGAAGGCAGTTGTTTTATTGATCCATACCTCTCAGGCGTTTAATATCTTCTCTGGGCGGTAAACCGAACATGCGAGAATATTCACGCTAGGTATGGCTGCCGTAAAGACATGCTGATTGCTGGTTACATAATCACAAGTGCACAATCATGAGATACAACAAGTACAGAAGATGTATTCGTCTTTTATTTACTGATCGTTCCCGATGTGTTAGATTGACTTTAGGAGGGAAGTCGAATGGCTAGAAGTAAAGAGTTTGAAGTGAACGAAGTATTGGATAAAGCAATGAAGATCTTCTGGGAACAAGGTTATGAGAAGACATCGATGAGTGACCTTGTGGAGCATATGGGAATACATCGCCGAAGTATATACGATACATTTGATGATAAACATACATTGTTCTTGCAGGCTATGGATCGTTATAAAGGCAAGATCAGTGCTACATTACTTGCAGAAATTAAAGCGTCCAAGACGGCAGTGGAAGCACTGCATAACATTTATGGATTGATGATCAGTGAAGCAGAGGATACACCATCGGGTTGCCTGATCGTAAATTCGGCAGTAGAGCTGGGCACACGTGATTCGGATGTAGATACACGGTCCCTTGAATCATTTAACGATACAGAGCGGATGTTTGAGCAGATCATCGAATGGGGACAACGCGATGGAGAATTCTCCTCAGACCATGATGCGAAGGAAATGGCAGAGTACTTGCACAATATTTCTGTCGGCATTAGAGCCATGGCCAGAACCTCGACAGATAAAGTTAAATTAAATCGAATAATCAATGTATCCATAAAACTTTTGGAAAAATGATACGGCTGGCTCTACGCGCATATAGAGGCATATCTCCGAAATGTTATTGCATACGATGAGCCTACACATATTCCAAAATAGCAGCTTGTAATCCGTTATAGGATTCCAAGCTGCTATTTTTGTACCTATTTACGTCATGAGAAAGATGGAGCTACGTCATGAGAAAGATGGAGCATCAATTGGTGACGGCATCGGCTGTTGTTTTTACTCTTCTGTGAATCTCTTCGGTTCCAGCTTCCAAAGCGGTTTCGTAGTATGAGCGTTTATGGTCAATAACTTCCATGGTCCTTCTTAGTTGCTCCATTTGTGCTTCAACAATGGCTTTTCGTTCCGTGAACATATCATATCTTTGCTTCAGGGTGGAATCCCCTTCAGAACACCATTCAATAAAATCCTTGATGTCTTTGATAGGCATTCCGGTCAGCTTCAGGCATTGAATGATCTTAAGAAAATCGATGTCTGAATCTTTGAACAAGCGCGTTCCGCTCGTGGTACGTTCTACAAAAGGCATAAGTCCTTCCTTATCATAGTACCGCAATGTATATACTGTAAGATCTAATTTTTTGGCAACTTCACCGATTGAATAGGTCATTTAGAATGAATTCCTTTCTACGAGGGGTAGACTTCGAGTTAACTCTAGGATTGATCCGAGTGAATTCTATCATGTTGGATTACTGGATGTCAAAGTACGTTGGAGATAAAAAATAAGATAAACATTTGACCTAGAGTTAACTAGAGGGCTTAAGATTATTTTTGTACTTACAATTACGAGGAGGTTATTCCATTGATTATAGCTAAAGCCAGAGCCGTTGACGGACCAGACCAACAATTCAGAAGTGCTGAAATTAAACGACGTGATCTGGATACCAATGATGTATTAATCGAGATTAAATATGCCGGTATCTGCCATTCTGACATCCATACAGCCCACGGTGAATGGGGTCCTGTGAACTATCCACTCGTTCCTGGTCACGAAATTGCCGGGATTGTAACTGATGTAGGAAGCGGAGTCTCCAAATATAAGGTTGGTGATCGCGTTGGGGTCGGATGTATGGTGGACTCTTGTGGTGAATGTGTTAACTGTCGCAAAGGTGAAGAGCAGTACTGTCTCAAAGGAAATATTCAAACTTACGCTGGAGTAGACAAATACGGTGAACCTACGCAAGGTGGGTATTCAACACATATTGTTGTCGTAGAGAATTTTGTCGTTCGCATCCCTGATAACATTGCACTTGATGCAGCTGCACCTTTGTTGTGTGCAGGTATTACGACCTATTCACCACTTCATCACTGGGGAGCTGGCCCAGGCAAGAAGGTTGCCGTTGTAGGTATGGGTGGTCTAGGTCATATGGCTGTCAAAATTGCACATGCGATGGGTGCGGAAGTAACGGTACTCTCCCAATCCTTGAGCAAAAAAGAAGATGGACTGCAATTTGGTGCAGATCACTACTATGCTACAAGCGAACCGGAAACGTTCGAAAAACTTGCAGGCACATTTGATCTGATGATTAACACAGTAAGTGCGAATATTGATATTAACGCTTATTTCTCACTGCTGACGCTGGATGGTACACTCGTGAACGTGGGTGCACCACCAGAGCCATTAGCTGTTAACGCATTCTCTCTGATCGGTCATCGCCGTTCATTCGCCGGTTCCATGATTGGTGGTATTCGTGAGACGCAGGAAATGCTTGATTTCTGTGCAGAAAATGCTATTGCGCCTAACATTGAGATCATCTCCGCTGATCAGATTGATGAAGCTTACAAACGTGTATTGGCTTCCGACGTGAAATATCGCTTCGTTATTGATGTCAGCACCATATAAAAGTGGAAAGTTTGATTACTGATTATTAAAATTAAAAGAAAGCAGCTACCGATAAGGTCAGCTGCTTTTCTGTTCAGTTATATGATCGCAACCAATAGAAGTAGCACACGTCTAATAACGAGTTGGAAAAACATGAAAGGAGTGGAAGCAGAAAGATGACAGCATCATTTTCACATCAGCCCGAAGGGTATGAATGTCCATTTTGTGGTATTTGGGGTATCGAGCGACCTGATCAGGGAACCAAACAAAGGGATATTATCTATCAGAATGAAAAGGTGACGGCATTTATAGCAGGCAAATGGTGGCCAAACAATAAAGGACATGTTCTTGTTGTTCCAAATCAACATTTCGAGAACATCTTTGAACTTCCTGCGGACTACGCTGCTGAGATTCATTACGCGGCTCAACTTACAGCATGGGCAATGAAAAGTACATATGGATGTGAAGGAATCTCTACACGACAGCATAATGAACCTGCAGGTAATCAAGATGTATGGCATTATCATCTGCATGTTTATCCCAGATACGTGAATGATCAACTTTATCTGACAAAGGGTTCTCCATCCGATCCAGATGAACGCGCATTCTGTGCTGATCAGTTGCGTTCTTGGATTAAAGAGAACATCTAAAATCTCGCAGACTGCTCAATTTTTCTTTGAGTTATCGGGCAGATAAGAGGTTTTGAATTTGATATTCATGATAGAATGATTTTGAATGGGGCAAATTAAATAGTATATTTCATGATATAGGGGGGGAACCAATGGAGACCTTTGCAGAATTTATAGCACGCATCGATAACCCGGAACACCAGGCACGAACGGAAGAAGTTTTGAACTGGATCACTGAAAGATTCCCGAATTTAAAACAAAAAATTGCATGGAACCAACCGATGTTCACCGACCATGATACCTTCATTATTGGTTTTAGTGTATCCAAGCAACATTTGGCTGTTGCTCCCGAGAAGGCAGGAATTAATCGTTTTTCGGAAGAGATCACTAAAGCCGGTTATGATCATACCAAAGAGTTGGTGCGAATGAAGTGGAAACAGGAGATTGATTATTCGTTACTTGAGAGAATGATTGAGTTTAATATCGCGGATAAGGCAGAATGTTCAACATTTTGGCGAAAATAAATTGCACACATAAAAGACCCCCGACTTCCGGATGTGGAAATAGGGGGTCTTCTCCATTTTTTTAGGGGAATTTACTATTGAGCACCTACTACAGGATGAGGTACATAAGGTTCTTCAAGGAATGTGACATCTTCTGAGGTCAACTTAACGGAAAGAGCACCTACAGCATCTTCCAGATGTGATAGTTTGGTGGCACCGATAATTGGAGCCGCTACAGTGTCTTTTTGCAGCAACCACGCAAGTGCGATGTGTGTACGAGGGACTCCGTATTTTTCTGCAATGGATGCAACCCGTTCAACCACAAGTCGATCTGCATCACTGGTCGCATTGTACTTGGATTTCTGAATTTCGTCTGTCTCGGATCGAAGGGTCGATACGGACCAGTCACGGGTTAACCTGCCTGAAGCAAGAGGACTGTAAGGCGTCACACCAATCTTTTCTTCCTTGCATAACGGTAACATTTCACGTTCTTCTTCGCGGTAGATGAGGTTGAAGTGGTTCTGCATGGAGACAAACTTGGTCCAACCATGTTTCTCTGCTACATGTAATGCCTTTTGGAACTGCCAAGCGAACATGGCTGAAGCCCCAATATATCTTACTTTCCCGGACTTCACCACATCATGTAAGGCTTCCATGGTTTCTTCAATAGGCGTATTGTAGTCCCAACGATGAATGATATATAGATCTACATAATCCGTTTCCAATCGTTTCAGGCTTTTATCAATCTCACTCAGGATGGCTTTTCTGGAAAGGCCAGAACCGTTGGGTCCTTTATGCATCTGTCCATGTACTTTGGTTGCAATAACGACCTCATCCCGATTAGCGTAATCCTTTAATGCCCGACCAAGGTACTCCTCGCTCGTACCCAGAGAGTATATATTGGCTGTATCGAAGAAATTGATGCCCAGATCCAGTGCTTTTTTGATCACGGGGCGAGAGTCTTCTTCATTCAGTACCCATTGATGAACCCATTTACTGGCGTCTCCAAACCCCATACATCCTAGGCAAAATCGAGATACGTCCAAGCCAGTGTTACCAAGTTTCGTATATTCCATGTCATGTTCCAATCCTTTCTAATGTTTATTGTTGCCACCGGTCTGGTGATCTATTTACACCATTAGTATGTCATAACAAATGAACGAGCGGGTACCACATTTCTATCAAACTATTGCCTAATCTTCTCACAGTCCCAGAATCCGTTAGATCGAGGACATAAAAAAAGATGCTCCTTATAACTCAAGGAACATCTTATGCATTATCAATTATGAATGAACTCCAACTCAGACAGTGAATAAAAAGATTGAACTAGAAAAAACGCCATGATATAATCTATAGCGCAATTGACATTTTGATTAGGAACAAAGGGTAAATCATTATTTCTCCTAATTTAATTTTACATCCGACATTCCGATTTGTCAATGCTCTTTTTTTGGTCCTAATAAATGGAAAAGGGAGTGGGTTCATTCATGGATAAAACCGTTGAATGGAAGTTGGAAGAGGAAAGATTAGTGCAGGTAAGGAGCAAGCTTCAGGCAAGACTCGACGACTTAGAACCGAAGGTTGAAGGACTGCATGAACAGGCTGCCGAAATTCGTAAACGGTTTTGGGAAGAAGTGACGATTAACACGGGTTCGTACACCGATTTTGAAGATGCCTTCTATACCATTAATCAGCAATCGAGAGTGTTGGCCGAGAGGGAACGCGGGCACAAGCTGTTAACGCAACAATGGAAAAATACAAAGAGATTACTTCCGACACCGTATTTTGGTCGCTTCGATTATAAGGAAAAAGGCATGGCATTTACTGAACAGATCTACATCGGCGTATCTTCCTTCATGGATGAAGATGGATTGAGCTTTCTAATCTATGACTGGCGTACACCAATTGCGAGTCTGTACTATGATCACTCTCCGGGGCCAGCAAGTTATGACACACCTTCAGGACAAATCGAGGGTTCCATGGAGCTCAAGCGTCAATTTCAGATTCAACACGGGCAGCTTCTTAGCATGTTTGACTCAAATGAGACGATCGGTGACGAATTGTTACAGCAAGTACTCGCCAAAGGTGCAGACTCACAAATGAAAAGCATTGTAGCAACCATTCAAAAGGAACAAAATGCTATTATCCGTGATGACCGAAGCCGTATGCTCATTGTTCAGGGAGCAGCTGGCAGTGGCAAGACGTCCGCTGCGTTACAGCGAGTGGCCTACTTGTTATACAAACACCGGCAGACCGTTAAGGCAGATCAGATTGTACTTTTCTCTCCGAATCCGATGTTTACCAGTTATACCTCCACCGTACTCCCGGAACTTGGCGAAGAGAACATGCAGCAGACCACTTTTCAGGAATATCTGAATTATTGGCTGGATTCCTCCTTACGACCAGAGGATGCCTTTGATCAGATTGAATATGTGCTGACAGCCCAGGGAGATCCAGGATATGAAGCTCGGATGGAGGCGATCAAGTATAAAGCTTCGGAGACATTCCTTCAAGTGCTCCAAAACTACGGGAAGTGGTTGGGAGGAGAGGGGATGCTGTTCAATGGGATTCGATTTCGGGAACGTGAGTTCATCACTGCGGATCGAATTAGGACCCAGTTTTACAGTTTGGATCAAAATCTGACACTGTCCAACCGAATTCTTCTTGTGCAGGAATGGCTGCTGAGAGAACTCGTTATGCTGGAACGTCTGGAACGTGAAGCCGACTGGGTTCTGGAGGAGTTGAATTATCTCGATACCGATGAGTATGTGGAAGCTTACGGTATGCTTCACAAAGAAAAGCCTGTGTTCGATGTCGCGGAAAAGTATGCAGCACGAGATAACGGTAATAACAGCGCAGAGCAAGATGAGGGTGCTTTTGATTTTGCAGGGCGGGAAGAGGAATTGCTTCGTCAGAAACTGGTGAAAAACATGTTTAAACCTTTAAGGAAGAGTGTGCGGAAATTCCAGTTCGTGGATGTGAAAGGGATATATGAACAACTATTTGCAGATGAAGCCGCTTATCGGGAACGAACGAATGGGGCAATCCCCCCGCAGCATTGGGCTGAGATATGCAAACAAACCAGGGAGATGATCCTCCAGAACAAGCTTTTCCATGAGGATGCTACTCCTTATTTATATGTAAAAGAACTGATCGAGGGCGTTCGGACGAATAGAGAGATTCGTTATGTCTTCGTGGATGAAGGTCAGGATTATTCGGCGTTTCAATACGAATATCTCAAGAAACTGTTCCCTCGTGCTCGCATGACCGTACTGGGAGATTTCGGGCAAGCCATCTTTATGCAGGCTACGGAGTTAGCAGCGTCCAACTCGCCATTGATCCACCTTTATGGAGAAGCTGAAACCACGTTGATCCGCCTGGTACGCAGTTATCGTTCAACCCAAGAGATTGTTGAATTCACGAGACACATGTTACCCGGGGGAGAAGAGATTAGACCATTTGAAAGGAGAGATCGGAAGCCTTTTTTAACAAGATTGAAGGACGAGAAGCAGCGTGGTGCGCGTATTCTGGCAGACATTACTGCGCTTAAGGCAGAGGGGTTCGATTCCATCGCTGTAATAACGAAGACCGCAGCTGAAAGCCGGGAAGCCTGTGAAAGGTTACAGAGTCAAGGAGGCGAAGGGTTACAACTTATAACGAAGGATACACAGATTTTTGAAAAAGGAATCATGGTTATTCCTGTGTACCTTGCGAAAGGCGTCGAGTTCGATGCGGTCCTGGTCTATGATGCTTCACCAGAAGCTTACAGCCAGGAATATGATCGCAAGCTTCTATATACGGCCTGCACTCGAGCCATGCACCGACTTCAACTCTACACAACGAACGATTGGTCACCGTTTGTGCAGGCGTTACCGGCGAATCTGTATGACACTTATCACAAATAATAATCGTGAAGATATTACCGTTCTTATAAAACTTTATTACAGAACATTACTTCAAAAATAAACAAAGAAAGACCCGCCAATTAAGGTGGGTCTTTACGTTTATCTTGAAGCCTTTATAGATTGCTACATGAATTCCCTCGAATTCCTAACGTATAAGAGTTCTGCGAGAATATAGGGCTTAACCTTTAACTGCACCGGCAGTGAGGCCGCTGACAATATATTTTTGCCCAAATAGATACAGGATGAATACTGGCAATGAAGTAAGCACGAGATTGGCGAAGATCAGGTTCCAGTCCCGGCTGTATTTACCATAGAAATTGTAGATCGATAATGGCATCGTCCACGTGGAGCTGTCTGTCAGGAAGTACACCGGAATGGTGATGTCATTCCAGACGGACATGAACACCATGATCGCTACCGTTGCGTTAACAGGCAGGATGAGCGGTGTGACGATGCGGAAGAACACACCGAACACACTTGCTCCTTCCAGAAATGCGACTTCGTCCAGCGCTCGTGGAATAGTTTTGATGAATCCACTGTACAAGAATACGCTGAAGGCCGTATTTAGCGCGGCATAGATCAGGATAACGCTTGTGATGCTGCCGTAGAATCCTAATCCTTGTACAACCCGTATGGTCGTAATAATGGACATTGGCGCAATCAGTCCCATAAAAAAATACATGTAGAGGGTGCCGGATAGTTTGGTTTCCCGACGTGCCAGAATGAATGCCGCTGCCGAAGAAGCAACGATATTAATGATGGAAGATACGCCAGTAATCAAAATACTGTTGAAAAATGCTCGCGACAGACCGCCTTCCTGGAAGACACGAACATAGTTCGAGAACTGCCATGTTTCCGGGAAACTCAGGGAGAAGCTGAGCACTTCGGCGCTGGTTTTGAATGAACCAAAGATCAGAATGACAAGCGGCAACAGAACGATAAGAGAGGCCAGAATCAGGAAGCCTTCCACGATATAGTTACGGATGGCGAGTTTGCGTGTATAGCCCATGTTATTCGGTAACCTCCTTACGCCGCATGAAGATCAATAGCGGTATAGCGATAATGGTAACGACCACGAACAGAAGGGTGTTGACCGCTGTTCCAAGTCCCCAGTTGCCTTCGCCGAAAGACCGCAGAATGATCGTACCTACGACCTGGGAAGCGTTACCCGGGCCACCACCGGTCATGACATATACTTCGGAGAATACTTTGAGTCCACCGATCAACGTCAGCATCAGGTTAATGTTAATGGCGGGCAGCAAGAGTGGCAGTGTGATTTTGAAAAAACTTCTCCACGAACTTGCGCCATCAATCTTGGCGGCTTCGTAATACTCCTGGGAAATGGACTGCAGTCCAGCCAGATAGATGGCCATCTGGAACCCGGCACTCTGCCAGATGGAGACGATGGCAATCGTCCAGATTACAATCGATGGGTTGGTCAGCCAAGCTTGGCTTAACGAATGTAATCCTACAGATTCCAACAAATTGTTGATGGTACCTTCGGTACGCAACATGGGTGTGAACAGAATGCTGATCACGAGTATGCTGAGAATGGAAGGGGAGTAGAAGATCGCACGCAGCAGGTTCTTCGTTCTTAATCGCATGTTAAGTCCTACGGCCAGCAATAGGCCGATGACATTCTTGCCGACAACGGTGACAATTGCAAATATCGCCGTGTTTTTCAACGCCAGAATCAGCGTTTTGTCTGAGAAAATTTTCTCAAAATTATCCCACCCGATGAACTTCAACTCCAGCCGGTCTAACCGCCAGTCCGTGAATGAGTAATAAAAAGCGGCGAGAGCAGGCACAACGAAAAAGATGGAGTAGATCAATAGTGCGGGAAATATCATGTAATACGAGTATAGATTTTTAGTCCTTTTCATGTCTCACACTCCGTTATAGCTAGGCAGCATAACAATTGATCATGTTATGCTGCCTTATATTTCACTCTTTAGAAACCTTCTACGCCTTTATCCTGCATCAGCTGACTGAACTTCTCATCCCAGGATTTCAGCACTTCTTCTGGTGACAATCCACCAGCGAATTGATCTTGCAACAATCGGTACAATTCGCTGCGATCCACCAGCATGTATGCATCCGTTGTTAGCACGGTTTTCTTCGGCGTAATGTAATTGTCTACAATATCCTGTTTGTATGCCGGCAGTTCCGGAGTAGTAACGTCACTGAAATTGGATACGTATCCTTTGGAATCCACGATCTGTTGTGCGACATCTTTGGAAGCGATATAGTCCAGGAACTGTTTGGCTTCATCCAAATGTTTGGATTTCTTTGGAATGAACAGTTGTCCGCCGAGCGGACTTGCACCCAGACTGGCATTATCCGACGATGGAATCGGGAATACACCCAGTTCCATATTTGGATCTTGCTCAGCCACGCCTTCAATTAACCAATCACCCATAAACATCATGGCAACTTCCTTGTTCAGGAATTTACCTACTGCCATGTCATAGCTGTCGCTAAGTACATCGGTGTTGGTGTACCCTTTGGTGTACACTTCATACTGTTGTTCCAGGAATGTTTTGAATTCGGGAATATCGGACCATTTTTTCTTGTTACTGTTCAACTCATCAAAAAACGTCGGATCATTTTTGGCTACAAAATCGGCAAATGCTGCAGCTGGCCAGATGTTGGCAGCCCAGGCGTCTTTATAAGGCATGAATACAGGTGTAATGCCACTTGCTTTGATTTTTTCACAGATCGCTAGGAATTCTTCGTAGTTCGTTGGAATCGACAACCCGAGTTCTTCAAAGATTTGTTTGTTATACACGACCCCTTGCATCCCTGTATCTTGGCTGACGTGGAAACTGTAGAGATGGCCGCCGGAAGAGAGGACGTCCTTATTCACAATTCTGCTTGCCCAAGGTTCGTTGTCCAGAATCTCGAAGTTCCGTTCAAGGTTCAGGTCCGTGACAGCACTCGCCAGATTGTACTGAATGATATCAGGCGTTTCATCTACTGCCAGTTTGGTTTGCAGTACTGTCGTCGTTTGTTCCGCAGGAATCAGCTGCAAGTTGACGCGAATGTTCGTTTGTTTTTCAAATGCATCGAGAATGTCCTGCTGGATGAAGGCAGAGTCCTGAGAACTTTTGGAGATTGCCAGCTCCAATGTGACTTTGCCGCCCTTGCTGTCCCCGCCAGCAGCTGTCCCTGAATCCGTATCTCCAGAACCACAAGCGGTTAATGAGATAGATAATAAACTGGCAAGAATAATGGAAATCGCCTTTTTTCTTTTTATTGTTTTCAATGCAAATCCCCCTCTAAAACGTGTAGTGAATCCGTTTACAAGTCCGATTATAGATTCTTTTCTCTCCCCGGTACATGTCTGTGCTTGAACGTTGATGTGTAAAATCCTGAACTTGAAATCGCTATCATTTCATGGAGTACCGTGATAGAGTAGACATCAATGTAAGGGATTTCACATCATGTCAGAACAGGAGGGTATCTCTAATAATGGCGAAGTTCATACATAAAACCACTCAATTCAGTTTGCAGACGAAGGTGTTTTTGACGTTTCTGGCTCTGCTTTTGTTTGTGCTGGGCTGTTTTATTGTTTATGTGAATGTGATCGTTGTCCGTCCGCTCAAATTGAAAACGGAGCAGGATACGCTCGTGACCGCTACGAAGGTAAGAGAGCAAGTTGATCTCTATGTGGAGCAGCAGAACCAGATGTCACAGCGAATATTATCCAGCAAAAATATTTTTGCAGCCATGGACAAGAGCTCCTCAGCGCATAGTAATTATGAAAGACTGAAACAGATTCGGATCATTAAAGACATCATGTTCCAGGCCATCGGTCCGAGCATGAATATCAAGGACATGTCCATCTATGACAATCACGGCGTTCTCTTGACGTCATATTTGGGTTCGGGCAATCCACCCGCCATCCTGAACACCCTGATGGAGAGTAGTCAGATCGGACGAGATTGGACGGAAAGTGGTTTTGTTCTGCTGCGCCAAGTCGATACCATTTCCTTTATTCGTACGATCAATGATCAGAATGGCAAGGTGTACGGTTATCTTAGCATTCAGATGGAACAAGCTTATATACAGAACCTTACGGAAGGCATTACAGCAGGGGAAGTCTATATTCTGAATGAACAAGGAGAGCAGATGACAGGTACGGAAGCTAGTGAGACATTTGCCAATTGGACAAAGCCTTCATCAGACGAGGGGTTAGATGTCGACAAAGACGACAATTACGTCACACATTCTATTTCACCGAGTACAGGTTGGATTACATACATCATAACGCCCAAAAAATCTGTCTTAGGCTCGATCCATTCGGTTCAGACGATGTCCATCCTGCTGATTACAGCACTTATGCTGGTTTCATTCGTGTATATCTTCCTGTCGACGCGTAACCTGCTGCTGCCTATCCGCAAGCTACGCAGCCAGATCTGGCGAATGAACTACAGCAATATGAATCTGAAAGTGGATGAAACGCCGAAGAATAACGATCTATTGTTGCTGAATGAAGCCTTTCGGGATCTGATGGAGAGGCTTCAACAATCCATTGACCGGGAGAAATCGGCGCTTCATGAAGAAGTAAAGGCGCGTAATTCTGCGCTGCAAGCCCAGATCGCACCTCATTTTATTCATAATGTTCTATATCTGATCAGTATTGCCGCCCAAGAGGGGAAGACCAAAGTTGTATCCGATATGTGTAAACATCTCTCGGACAGTCTGCGTTATATTGTCTCTTCACCATACGCGCATGTGACTTTGGCTGAGGAGCTTCAACATACGAGACATTACCTGTCCCTTGTACAACAAAAGTACGAGGAGGATCTGGAATGGGACATCTGTGCTGACGAGCTGGCAAACGAAATCCGGTTGCCACGGTTGGTCATTCAGCCGTTTGTGGAAAATTGCATTGAACATGCCTTTGCCAACACCGCGCCGCCTTGGCATATCCGGATTACCGTGAAGCAATATAACGGATTATGGGCTTTGGAGATCAAGGATAACGGAGAGGGGTTTCCACCGGATAAGATCCAGGAGATTGTAGCCAATATTCAGGCATCGGGCTCCGGAATGAACCAGACGGCCGATCGTGCCACAGCCCTTGGTAATATGGGGATTATCAACAGTGTCAATCGACTCAAACTAATGTATAACAACCGGCTCTTTATTAATATATTTAACAATCATTCGGAAGAGCAACATGGAGCAACGATTCAGATCATCGGTTCACTGACGAAAGATTTTTACTAGCGAGGAGGCATAGGCGATGTATAATGCGATGATTGTAGAGGATAGCAAGCCGATATTACGTAATATTAAAATGCTCTTGGAAACGCTGAGCTTTCCCATTCGTGTAGCGGCTACGGCAACGAATGGGGAGGAGGCTCTGGCAGCGATAAAGCAGTCATCGATTGATCTGTTGTTGACGGATATTCGAATGCCAAAAATGGATGGCCTGTCCCTGATTGAGCAAGCCAAGCTTGCCAACCCGGATCTGAAGGTCATTCTAATTAGCGGATACAGCGATTTTGAATACACAAGAAAAGCATTGAACCTGCAAGTGTTTGACTATTTGCTAAAACCTGTCGAACGAGAGGCGCTTGAAGAAGTCATGGGTCGGGTAATTGACCAACTGGATCAACAGATGTCCAAGGAACTGCTGGATCTGCAAGAAATCATTCATCCCCAATGTGAGACTACGCTCAAAAAGGGGGAGGATTTTCCGCCCTTATTCAGCCAGATGATGATGATTATGAGCAAACAACCCTTCACCGCAGGGAATGAACGATGGGTGCAGCTGGAGCTTGAGGCGATGGTGAAGGATTTTTTCCCATTCTATTCTTGTCGTGTGTACACCAGTCAAACTCCATATCAATTCATCGCTTTTGTCAACAAAAGTGCACTTGAGGTGTACTCATCTGTACATGAATGTCTTGAATCCTTGAGAAGGCATTTGGTTGCGCATGACATCAATGCGATTATTGGAGGACAACTTCTATTGGCTGAGTCTGGTAATCTGCCTGAGCTCTATCACCGCATGTCGTCCATTATGTCTGAGCAGCAACGGTTGAAACAAGGAATCGTGTTGGATACCGGGAATCCGGTATCAATGGCTAGATCCGAGACAGGCTGTCTGGATTCGGTGCTGGAATCTGTTTTTGTACAGATGATACAGGCCCGGCAGAAAGAACGGTTTGCTCTTAAGTTATCTGAATTGTTGAATCAATGGGCAGAGGAAAATGTACATATGACTGAGGTGGAACGGTTTATTGGATTGATCGTAGACACGTTTGCTCATCTGTACGAGGAACAGGGATCGGGCATGAGATTGGGGTTGGAGCTTCGGGCAAAACAATTCGTCCAGGCACAGTCCTATGCCGATTTTTGCCGGGAACTGACGGAATGGACGGGACAGTGTTTCGATATGCTGCAATCCCACGTCCGCAAAAGCAAGGCGATCCTGTTCGAACAGATTGACGATTACGTAAAACTGAATAAGTACTCTCCATTGTCGATCAACGACATTGCCATGAAGTTTCACGTCAGCCCGTCCTATGTCAGCAGAGTGATCAAAAATGAAACACAAATTACGTTTGTTCAGTATTACACTCAGCTTCGCATTCAGGAAGCCTGCAGACTGATGGAAAGCCAACCAGACATGAAGTTTAAGGAAGTATCCGATTTGCTGTCGTTTAGCGATCAGCACTATTTCTCCAAAGTGTTCAAAGAGTATAAGGGGTTAAGTCCTACCGAATATAAACAACAGATGTATGGTATAAAGACCCAATCATAGTGAACCAGGCAGGATAGCGGAACTTGTACTAAAGGGGGTTGATAAGGATGCACTTATCAAATCAATTTGGGACTGTAACTGGGTTTTGGGTGATTAATAAAATTAAAAGGAGAAATGATAAATGATAAAAATTGACGTAGATTTAGTATCGAAGTTAATAAATAGCCAATTTCCAGAGTGGGCCAATTTAGAAATTAAGCCTGTTAAAAAAAGTGGGAATGATAATAAAACTTTTCACTTAGGAAACAGTATGAGCGTTAGGTTACCAAGTGAGGAAGCCTATGTACCCCAAGTTGAAAAAGAACAAAAATGGTTACCCATTTTAGCCAAGCATCTCTCTACACAAATAACTGAACCATTGGCTAAAGGAGAACCGAGTGAAGATTACCCATATCCTTGGTCAGTCAACAAATGGTTGGATGGAGAGACAGCAACATTAGACAATATTGATGATGCAAATCAATTTGCACTTGATTTGGGAGGATTTTTAGTTGAATTACAATCTATTGATGCCAGTGAAGGTCCCTTAGCTGGCAAACATAATTTTTATAGGGGCGGAGATATTGTTGTATACGAAAATGAGTGTAGAGATGCCATTAATAATAATGTAACTATTTTTAATAAACATCTATTGGGAGAAATCTGGGGACTGGCATTAACTTCAAAGTGGGCTCGTGAACCCGTTTGGGTCCACGGTGACATAGCTCCAGGAAATATATTAATTATGAATGGTAAACTGAGTGCGGTTATTGATTTTGGGATTTTGGGGGTAGGAGACCCTTCTTGCGATGCTGCAATGGCTTGGACTTTTTTTGATGATAGTAGCAGAAAGGCATTTAAGAATGCAATAAAATTTGATGAAGAAACCTGGAATAGAGCAAGAGGTTGGGCCTTATGGAAGGCTTTAATAACCTACAACCGTAATAAACAATCTAACAAAGCAATTGCAGATGAACAATATAATATTATAGAAGTAATCATTAATGATTACGAAACTCAAAGATAAATGCGAATGCTTATCCATTCAGTTCAACGAGCAGTTGACGTTTGGGAGCATAAATTCACTAAAAGGAAATATATGGGTTAGTTCATGATATAATTTATGTTATAATACGAAACAAATACGGCTTGTTACTGAATTCATTCAGGCAATACCTATGTATATTTACGCTCAAAGTCTCTTTGGGTGTGCATATATATGGGTTTTTTTGCGTTTACTTGCCGATTGATTCTACTAAAAATGGATAAAGAGAGGAAGATTCGCGTTGGAAAAGAAAAAGAACAAAGGGTCGTTTTATAAGAATGGAGGAGCCCGTTTACGATTAATGAGTACTAGACTCATTGCAGCTTTCCTAGCAGTGCTTATTATTCCAACTGCACTTATCGGTTATTTCTCGTATCATAGTGCCAAAGATCAGGTACAACAAAAAATGACTGAGCCGATCCATACCATCTTAACGATGACAGGACAGCATATTAACAATCTGGTCGGGGAAAAAGCAGAATTATTGAGTTATATAGACAGTATGTATGACTCCTCTTCCAGTCAGGCCAACAACGAAGCGATACAAGTAGGAATTGAGCTATTAGCTGATACATATCCGGATATTCTTAGTATAACTGTGGGCAACGACCAAGGTAGTGTTATATCATCTTCAGCAATAAAGGATGGAGCATATGACCCACGCAAAACAGAATGGTACGCCAATGGTATGAGTAACAATGGATCACTCTATTTTTCCAGTATTATGACAGATTCGGGATCCGGGAAGATTTATGTAGAAATTTCAAAGGCTCTTTCCAATCAACAAGGTGTAGCAAGTATTAAACTTGATCTGGAGCGATTAGCAAACGAAATATCTTATGTGGATGTAGGGGGTAATGGGAGCCTCATTGTGGTTGACTCCAATAGAACCATCGCAGCTTGGTCTGGTGCC
Organism: Paenibacillus sp. FSL R5-0519; assembly: GCF_037974275.1. NCBI lineage: Bacteria > Bacillati > Bacillota > Bacilli > Caryophanales > Paenibacillaceae > Paenibacillus > Paenibacillus sp. FSL R5-0519. Next base: position 3,469,837 of record NZ_CP150234.1, on the reverse strand, counting down.
ATTGTAAAAGGTGGGGGAGGAGAACTCGGCGGAGCGCTCATCGAGGGAATTCCAGTGTATCCAAATACGGCTTCAAGTTCCGATGAACCGATGGCCTTTTCTCAATTTGTTAGAACGGATCTGGCGTATGATTTGGAGGTGTATAACGGTGTTAATGCCTTGACGGGGTGGAATGTCATTGCTTTGATGGGCCATGAAGACTTTATCGCCGCAGCGAAACCCATCATGGTATCAAGTTTAACCGTCATCGCTGTATCCGTATTGCTTGCTGGAGTTATTATTTTCTTCATTCTGAGATCATTTATTGTACCTATGCAAAAACTGAGAATGGCGACTCGCAGTGTAAGCGAAGGGAACCTGTCCGAACGGGTGAATCTTAAAACCGAAAACGAATTTGGTATGTTGGCAAATGATTTTGACCAAATGACCATTTCCCTTCAATCGGTGGTTGCTGAACTTCATCAGACGTCATCGTTGTTAAGCCGCTCTTCCCAAATGATTCAGGAAAGTACAGGACAAACCACCCAATCGGTTCAACATGTGGCGGAAACCATGTACCAGACGGCGGAATCAGCTATCGTTGGGGCGGAAAATTCGGAACAAACCGCGAATGCCGTAGAAGAGATGGCGAGAGGCATCAGTACAATTGCAGAATCGGCGAGTGCCATCGTTGATTCGGCTGAAGAGACGGAGCGCGCTGTTGCTAATGGCGGGAAAACCATAAACCAGGTCGGAGTACAAATGGAATATATTCTCGGAGCTGTTGAAGAAACCTCGGCCTTGATTAATGAGCTGTCCAGTCTATCCGCCGAAGCCAATCGAATGAATGAAGCTATTGCGGATATCTCACGGCAAACCAACCTTCTGTCACTGAATGCCTCTATTGAAGCTTCAAGAGCAGGAGATCACGGTAAAGGGTTTGCTGTTGTTGCTGGTGAGGTGCGCACGTTATCCATGCAATCCAAACAGAGTGCGGACGACATTGGCGCTACCATTGGCAAAATGCTCGATTTGATTGCCAAATCCACCTCCCTAATGAATGATAAAGTTCGCAATCAAGTTGGTGAGGGAATGCGGATCAGTCAAGAAGCTTCTGCAACCATATCTAATATTGAACAATATACAGCTCATATCGTGGATCAAATTCAGGATATTTCCGCTGTCTCTGAACAGTTGTCAGCCAGTACGGAAGAGGTCTCGGCTACCGTTGCCGCCATGAGTCACATCTCTAAAGTGTCGGCTGATAGCGCTCAGACAACTTCAGCAGCAGCCCAAGAGCAAATGGCTTCGATGCAGGAAATATCCGCATCATCTGCACAGCTATCCAAAACAGCTGAGAACATGCAAGAACTGGTTCGTCGATTTAAGCTTTAGAGTGGAAAATGGATGTGTCAGGATCGATTGTGCCAGGGTCCAAAGCATGAGAATACCAAACAAAGTCGCTGTTTTAGCGGCTTTGTTTTTTTCGCTTTCCAGCATCCTGGATGAAACGGGTACTCAGATCACAGAGGTAGGATAATGCAATAATTCAGTGAATTTGTATAGGAAGAGATCTGATAAAATGAATAAAAAGCTGGGAGGTAAAGCCATGAAAAAGCCCATGATCGGTGTGCTGCCTTTATATGATACTGACAAAAAAAGTTACTGGATGCTTCCGGATTATATGAACGCAATAGAGGGAGCAGGCGGGATTCCGATTATGCTGCCTTTGACAACGGATACCGAGATTATAGGAACATTGGCTAATGAATTCGATGGCTTCCTGTTCACCGGGGGACATGATCTCAATCCGGAGCTGTATCATGAGCATGTAGAGGTCACCTGTGGAGAGTTATGTATTGAACGCGATATGATGGAGTCGGTATTATTACAAAAGGTAATTGAGCTTGATAAGCCAGCCTTTGGCATATGCCGTGGACTACAATTATTTAACGTTGTTTTGGGTGGTACGTTGTATCAAGACATTCCGACTAGCCTTCAACTTCATGTGAACAAGATCGTTAATCATAAGCAAAGTCCGCCGTATACGAATCTTGTACATGATGTACATATTGAGAAAAATAATATCCTATACGATATTTTGCAAACAGATACGATAAAAGTAAACAGCTATCACCATCAGGGGATCAAGATGTTAACGGATAAATTAACGGCCGTGGCAGTCGCTGAAGACGGACTCGTCGAATCCGTGGTTATGCCGAACCGTTCATTTGTTTTGGCTGTGCAGTGGCATCCAGAGTACAGCTACAACGTAGATGACTGTAGTCAACAGTTATTTGCGGCGTTTGTTAATGCTTCTCAATCCCCGCGCTATAATGTCCATATTGAAGACATTACCGCATAAAATGCGGGGAAGCAAAAAGACCTCCTGTTTATATAAACAGAGGAGGTCTTTGTATTGGTGAATGTAGTCGTTATGAGTAGTCGTGAGATTTCTATGACTGTTACCATTGTTGTGGAATGATTATTTTAATCCAGACTTGGTGTTGGCCTGCTCTTCAGCATGAAGGGAAGCGATTAGCTTCTCGCCTTCAACGTCCAGGTTTGGCAGAATGCGATCCAACCATTTTGGAAGTGCCCAAGCTTTGTCTCCGAAAATAGCCATGATGGCTGGGACCAGTCCCATTCGAATGATGAAAGCATCGATCAGAATACCTACCGCCAAGGTGAAACCAATCTGCTTGATCATAACATCATCGGTGAAGATAAATCCTGCAAATACAGATACCATGATCACTGCTGCAGCAACAACCACGCGACTTACCTGGTTGTATCCATGAATGACGGATTCAGTCCCGCGTTGACCATGAACATATGATTCTCGCATGGAACTAACCAGAAAGACTTGATAGTCCATCGCGAGGCCATACAGGATACCTGTCACGATGATCGGCATAAAGCTAAGCAACGGTCCGCCCGTATCGAAACCAAAGAGCGAATGCAGCCAGCCCCATTGAAATACAGCTGTCGTGATCCCGAATGTAGCCAGGATACTAAGCAGGAAGCCAATCGTTGCTTTGATAGGAACGATGATCGAACGGAATACGAGTAACAGGATGATCAGTGACAGCAGGATGATAATGCCTACATAAATAGGGAACACCTGCGCCAGTTTGGCTGACATATCTATGTTAACCGCTGTAAGCCCAGTAACCCCAAGTTTCACATCATAGGTCTGAGCGATACTTGAATCTGATGAGCGGAGATCACTGACCAGTGTTTTAGTAAGCGTATCGTTAGGACCTGTTTTTGGAATGAGACTAAAGATAGCCAAATCTTCTGTCATACCAAGTGGTGTAACCTGTGCAACGTTGTTTTGACCTTGAAGCTCCATCATCAGACCACCCAAGAGTTCCGGCGTGACTTTGGCGGAAGATTGATTAGGCTCTGCGACCAGAATAAGCGGTCCGTTGAATCCTTCTCCGAAGCCTTCCGAGATAGCATCATAGCTCTGTCTTGCGTCTGTATCGAGATTGGCTGAGGAAGCGCCAGGGATACCCATTTCCATTTTCGCGATCGGTGTCGCCGCAAAACCAAGAATGACGATGATGGCGATAATGGTAGCCCAACGATTCTTGATAACGAATTTCACCCATCTATCCGCCACTCCGTGGCTAGCAGCTTTGGGATGTTTCGTGCTTTTCTCACGAGCTTTAGCGGAACAGATTCGTTCGCCTACCAGTCCCAGTAAAGCCGGCAACAGGGTTAAGGCAACGAACACATTGATAAACACGGTGGCAGCTGCGACCAAAGCCATCGTAGACAAGAATGTGAGACCAATGACGAGCATACCACATAGTGCAATAATGACGGTTAACCCGGCAAAAAATACTGCGCTGCCCGATGTACCAATGGCTCTGGCTGTTGCTTCTTTGGCGCTCAAGCCTTGATCAATGATCATTCGACGTTGGCGATTAACAATGAAGAGAGCGTAATCGATTCCAACAGCCAATCCAACCATGAGAGCCAGAACGGAAGTAACACTTGGCATTTCGATGAATTTGGAGATTGAGAATGCTCCACCTACTCCGATCGCAACACCCAGTAGTGCAGTAATCAGAGGCAGACCTGCCGCAACAACGGAGCCGAGTGTGATCAGCAATACGATTACAGCAATGACCAGTCCAACAATCTCTGCGGAGCCGACACCAATCGATACCGCTTTGAGCGTTTCGCCTGGCAAGACCGTAATGCTGGTTCCTTTCTCTACTGTCATAACGGATTGAATAACAGAATCAAATACATCCTGCGTGATGGCAGATTGCTCGATTGTAAATTGGAACTGAAACAGTGCAATACTGCCGTCTGAGGAGATCAGCATACCAGGTACAGGAACACCATCCACCATCAAAGGTCCATAGGGAGGAGGCGTGGTTGTTGCGGACTGTGCCATATCAGTAGCCTGAGCATTCTGAGCCATTTCTGCCGTAGCACCCGAATTAGCTGCTTCAGCTGCATAGTCCGCAGGATTAATGACTTTGTCTAATCCGTAAACTTCATTAACACCTTTCATTATGGCAGCCAAACGTTCAGGCGTATCCAGACGTTCGTTGTCCGGTGCCTTGAACACAACACTTCCTTGCCCCCCGGAGGCGGCAGGCAGTTCTTTGGCCAATTGATCCAGAACCTGCTGTGACTCGGTGCCTTCAATCTTCATTTCAGAACTGATGTGAATGCCATTGATGCTGATCATGGAGATGACAATTCCCAGAATTAAAACCCAGCCAATGATGAAGTAGGCAGGTTTGCTAAAAGCAGTTTTCCCCACTCTGTATAATAATGTAGACATTTCTCTATTTTACACTCCCTCTATGATGAATGTGGATAGTTGGCATGTTCGAATCCTGCCCGCAAATGACTAAACGTGGTTTCCAAAAATTGATCGAAGGTAATAGCACCGGGCTTGGTATCTTCAGTCATGACTTGTCCGGGAAGCAGCACATTGAGTCTTCCATCAATTAATGGAAGTATCGTTCCGTATAGTGCGTTAATAAGAAGATAAGTATAGATCTCGTCATATTTCCCGTTGGATAAGTCTAATAAGGTATCTTGTGCCTGTGTCTGCATCCGGTGCATGGCCCCAAGGTAATGTGGCTCAAGTACGGGATAGGTATGGGATAGCGAGAGTAGCTGATGTAGCCTTCCTATTAATTCTGTTGTAAGTTGCATCTGGATCAGGTTATACAGTACGTCAAGCAAGGAGGCATGTTCAGGCATTTCGGTAAGTAAATCTTCAAGTTCCGTTGTATTCTGAACAGATATGGCTCCTCTTGCTACGGCTTCTTCTTTACATGTGAAGTAGTTTGCAAATGTTCTACGTGAACATCCCACCTGATGCACGATATCTTCGACCGTAAAGCCATCAAGCCCATGTTCAAGGGTAAGTTCAAAGGCTGCACCGGCAAGCGCTTTTTCCGTTGCTTCTTTCTTCAAATGTCGCAAGTTTCGTTTAATCATTGTTCTCCGCTTATGCGTTCACCTCCAACAACAATGACAATGGTTAAAGTCGTTTAATGAAGAACATACTCGTAAGCATAAGTATGCACTCTGTGGGATTTATCATAACAATAAGTTGCCCATTGTGCAAATTTACTCATTGTGCAATTATTTTAGCGTTAATTCATTGCTATTGAGAAGGGGGGAGATCGACTGAATGAAGATGAATTAATATCCATGATTACCTTATTAATATTTACTGAATATGAGACAACATCCAAGCGGGTTGAAACTGGCTCTTTTCTTTTCCTGACACATCTCTGCTCTGTCATCATAAGGATTGGCATCGTTGCCTGTTACATTTTAATGGAAGGATTGGAGTTGAACCGTGTTGGGGATTAATGCTTATAAACCAAAATGAATCGGAGTACATCATTATTGTTGTGGAGGTAAACCATATGAATAAAGATGAGGTTTTTATGCATAAAGCCATTTAAATTGCTCTTCGAAGGATGTCAATTTCATTCCAAGTTGTAATCCGGTCCAAAAAATAATTTTTGATAATTGCTTGATTTTTTTTTCAACGTCTGATAGTGTAAGACCTGTGATTTTGGGAAGTTGATTTATCAATATGAATTAGAGCTTTCCAGCAGATAATTTTTGACCACTTCACCAGGAAGTTAAGGCCATACGGACAGCCGGGTCAAACGCCGATTGGCAACTTACGTTGCTTTATTGATTGAGTTCAAAGCTCAAATTTTATAAGTTGGTTACTTTACAACCAGTGCAATTGCACATCAACTTGTGAAACGGTCAATAAGAGTGGTAAAGGCGAATTATTTGCTATATAGACTCTGATCCAATATTGATATACATGAAGGAGCTTTCCGCCAAGGAGTTCTTGTGAACTTTTTTGGTCATGGAGACTTCACGTCTTTTTTATGATGTATATCGATAAGCAAGTGTGATGATGCGCGATTGCGAGCATTTTTCACCTTGCTTTTTTTGTTGTCTTGTTATTGTCAACGTATTAAACCAAATTAAACCAATTAAAAAAATACAAATTGGGATAGGAGAATGTAAAATGGGAAAAGCACTAATCATCGGCGCCGGCGGCGTTGCTTCCGTGGCAGTACACAAATGCGTTCAAAACAGCGAAGTTTTTGAGGAAATCTGCATCGCGAGTCGTACAAAATCCAAATGTGATGAACTCAAAGCCAAGCTGGACGGCGGAAAAACGAAAATTACGACAGCACAAGTAGATGCTGACAATGTTGACGAACTGATCGCTTTGATCAACGAAGTTAAACCGGATATCGTTATGAACCTGGCTTTGCCGTATCAAGATCTTACAATCATGGATGCTTGCCTTGCAACGAAAACAAATTACATGGACACAGCAAACTATGAGCCGCATGATACAGCGAAGTTTGAATACAGCTGGCAATGGGATTACAAAGAGCGTTTTGAACAAGCAGGCATCACTGCTTTGCTCGGTAGTGGATTTGATCCAGGCGTGACAGGCGTATTCTCCGCTTATGCCCTGAAGCACTACTTTGACGAAATTGAGTACATCGACATTTTGGACTGCAATGGTGGCGACCACGGTTATCCGTTCGCAACCAACTTCAACCCTGAGATCAACATTCGCGAAGTTTCTGCGAACGGAAGATACTGGGAAAATGGTGAATGGATCGAAACAAAACCGATGGAAATCAAACGTGTCTACGACTTCAAAGAAGTTGGCGAGAAAGACATGTATCTGTTGTACCATGAGGAATTGGAATCTTTGGCGAAAAACATGCCAGGTCTGAAACGTATCCGTTTTTTCATGACATTTGGTCAAAGTTACCTGACTCACTTGAAAGCACTTGAAAATGTGGGCATGACTTCAATCGAGCCTATTGAATATGAAGGTAAACAAATTATTCCACTGCAATTCCTGAAAGCAGTACTGCCTGATCCAGCATCCCTTGGACCACGCACTGTAGGTAAAACAAACATCGGTTGTATTTTCAAAGGTAAAAAAGATGGTCAAGACAAAACATATTATGTGTACAATATCTGTGATCACCAAGAGTGCTACAAAGAAGTGGGTTCCCAAGCGATCTCTTATACAACAGGCGTTCCAGCAATGATCGGTGCGGCAATGGTTATGACAGGCAAATGGAATAAACCAGGTGTATTTAATGTAGAAGAGTTCAACCCAGATCCATTCATGGAAGAGTTGAACAAATGGGGTCTCCCATGGGTAGAAGACTTCAACCCGGTACTCGTTGATGAGCTGCCAGAGGAAGTTAAAGAATCGGAGCTTGTTCGTTAAAATGCGGTTCGAGCAATTACCGACACCATGTTTTGTTGTTGACGAGGCGCTTATCGAGAGAAACCTGAAAATCCTGAACGGTGTTATGCAGCGTACAGGTGCCAAAATCGTACTCGCTCAAAAAGCATTCTCCATGACGGCGATGTATCCGCTGATTGGAGAATACCTGAGCGGCGCTACGGCGAGCGGTCTGTATGAAGCACGCCTGGGCCACGAGGAAATGGGCAAAGAGAACCATGTCTTTGCTCCGGCATACCGCGCAGAAGAGATCGACGAGATTATCTCCATCTGCGACCATATTATTTTCAATTCTTTTTCACAGCTTGCCAAATTCAAGGATAAGGCGCTTCAGGCTGGCCGTAAGGTCGGCTTGCGCGTCAATCCTGAATGCTCTACCCAAGAAGGGCACGAGATCTACGATCCGTGTTCTCCGGGTTCGCGTTTTGGCGCGAAACAAGAGGATTTCAATGCAGATCTGTTGGAAGGTGTCTCCGGACTGCACTTCCACACACTGTGTCAGCAAAATTCCGATGATCTGGAGACTACGTTGAACGCAGTTGTTGAGAAGTTTGGACAATGGTTACCACAAATGGAATGGATCAATTTCGGTGGTGGTCATCATATCACACGTGAAGATTATGATATTCCAAGATTGGAAGCTTGCATCAAGCGTATGCAGAATGATTATGGTCTTGAAGTATATCTGGAGCCGGGAGAAGCTGTTGCGCTGAACGCAGGTTATCTGGTGACTTCTGTGCTGGACTTCCATAAAAATGGCATGGACATCGCCATTCTGGATACTTCAGCTACGTGTCATATGCCAGATGTGCTGGAAATGCCATATCGCCCGCCGCTGATCGGTTCGGGAGAAGTGGGTGAGAAGGCTCATCTGTATCGTCTTGGTGGACAAACCTGTCTGTCTGGTGACGTGATTGGGGATTATTCATTTGATCAGCCTTTGCAAGAAGGCGACCGTCTGATATTCGAGGATATGGCGATCTACTCCATGGTGAAAACCAACACGTTTAACGGCATGCCGCTTCCAGCGATTGCTGTTAAGAGAAAAGACGGCGATTGCGAAGTTGTCCGCGAATTCGGATATCAGGATTTCAAAATGAGGCTGGCATAATACTTCATTATATAGAAGGTATTAAATATAGAATTGATTATAAAAAAGAAGGGAGCCTGGAGACAGGTTCCCTTTTTAACGTCCAATGATGTTTTAATGATTAGATGCAATGATGCTTATCATCGATGTCTATCAGTAAGGTTAGGTGATGTCTAAATGGAATCAGGCGACTCGGTTTGAACATCAGCTTCGGGTTAATTTTGTGGTTTCGAGGCAGCTCTCGCTGCGTATGGAAAGATCGGTTCTCTGAGTTCAAACTCATACGTCAACCCATTCACAATGCCCACCACGCTCTCACTGTCATACAACTCAAGTAAAAATCCAGCCATTTGTTCTGCTGTATGGAACTTCGGAACTCTGCCTTCATATTCAAACTCGTCTACATTAAAGGAATGTTTCGCAAATTCCGTCTCGGTTGCAGCCGGAGCGAGCACTTTGGCTTGCATTGCTGCATTCTTGCCTTTCAACTCCTGCGCAAGCCCTTCCGTAAACGCACTTACATAGAACTTGGTTGCACAGTAAGTTACTGCATCGGCTACAATCGTATATCCTCCACCGGAGGATATATTAATGATCTGTGTGCCATCGACATCTGCATAATCACGTACATACAGGGAAGATAGAATCGTAAGAGCTTCTATATTCAGATGAAGCATCTGCTCGATCTTAGGCAAATATTGTTCGCCCACGGAAGCAAAATTTCCGAATCCGGCGTTGTTAATCCATGTCTCAATGGAATAAGGCTGAAGACTTTCATAGAATTCATGCACATTAGCGGCAATGGACAGATCAACTGTACGAATGACAACATCCAGATCAGGATTGATTTCAGCCACTTTTCCTTTTAACTTGTCCAATTCATCCGTTCTGCGTGCTGCCAGGATCATATTTTTGCCACGAGCTGCAAAAGCTAAAGCCGCTTCATATCCAATACCTGAACTGGCACCGGTAATCACTGTGTATTTCATGGGAATTCCTCCTGGATCTGATTTCATTTTTTATTGTGATGTGAGCACGAGTTGATTATACTGACTAGAGCTTACTCTAAGTCAAGCTCGAATATAGAGGGGAGGTTAACCATGCATACCATTGGTGAAGTGGCCGAGTTACTCCATATCAGTGCACATACGTTGCGTTATTATGAGAAAGAACAGATTGTAACACCTCTCCGAGATGCGAGTGGGGACAGGCGATACAACGAGTCCCACCTGAAATGGCTTCAATTTGTGATCAAATTAAAAGAGACTCAGATGCCTATTGCTACCATTAAGAAGTATGCATCCTTATTCCAGGAAGGGGAGCATACAGCGGGAGATCGGCTAAGGTTGCTGGAGGATCATAAAGAGTCGATTCAAAAACAGATGCATATCCTTAACACAGCCGATGAGATGCTTGAGCATAAAATCTCGTCGTACCGTACGTTCATCGGGCAATGATGTAACACACACAATGCCGATCTATTTGCCAAAACAGTGATTTTTATTATAGACTGTTTTTTATCGGTTGTTCATCAAGGGGGAAATGGAATGCATCAAAACAGAAAACAAAAGTCAAACAAGTTAAAGATCCTCTCCAAAGTATTATTGATTATCATTGGGGGATTTATAACGGCTTATGGCCTGGAAGCCATATTGATCCCGAATAATGTCTCAGATGGTGGTGTCACAGGTCTGAGTATCGTAGGATCACAGCTGTTTGGATTACCGCTGGGGATGCTCATCGGGATTATTAATATTCCGTTTGTATGGCTAGGGTACAAGCAAATCGGTAAAAGCTTTGCGTTATATTCGATCATCGGTATTGCATCACTCGCGATTAGCACCAGTCTGATGCACCATGTGCCAACCATCATTGAAGGTGATACCTTGCTCGTTACGGTGGTCGGCGGGATTATCATCGGTTTCGGTATGGGTCTTGCATTACGTAATGGCGGGGCATTGGATGGCATAGATATGCTGGCTGTACTTCTTTCGCGCAAAGTACCTTTTGGAACCAGTGATCTCATTCTGTTTCTCAACATGTTTGTCTTTATTGTCGTTTCTACCGTGTTCGGTCTGCAAGGAGCGATTTTGTCAGGACTTGCGTATTTTATTGCTTCCAAAGTAATACATATTGTTGAAGAGGGATTAAGCGGCTCCAAAACGTTTAAAATTATTACCACTCAACCTGAGATCATGGTTGAAACCATCCGTGACCGTCTAGGTCGTGGTGCAACGTACACCGAGGCGTATGGTGGATACTCCAATGAACAATTCAAGGAAATTACTTGTGTCATTAACCGGATGGAAGAGAGCAAAATTAAAGATATCATTCATGAAATTGACGCATCAGCCTTTGTCGTCGTATACGATGTAGCTGAAGTTAGAGGCGGCAATTTCAAGAAGAAGGATATTCACTAAACCAAACGCGCTGTCAGGAGGAAACTCTGGTCAGCGCGTTTTTGTTTGAATACCGAGGATTGTTGGATTCATATTATGAAAGGAATCGGTACTTTATGCATAAGCGCAGCTCTCTTATGGAAAACTCTGTAGTGTGATTCATTAGCATGATTTTAATTGGGAGGTTAGCATTGTGACAAAACAGGACCCGCAAGAGCTTTTAAAGAAAAAACACGAGCTGGATGAGCAAAAAAGACAGTTCACTAATTTTTCCCGAAACATTTCAGGTCATGGTGAGGTTGAAGCTGGCCAAGAGTTCAGTGTTGACCGGGTAGAAGATGATCAAAACCGTATGAAATCGGTTGAGAACAGACGCGGCGAAGTCTAAAAGTTCAAATTTAAGCTGATCCTTTAGGGGATCGGCTTATTCATGCCAAGCTTTCTAACAACACAGGACTATGTATGGTAGTTGCACAAAAGAGAGGATATAGAAGGTGGTCAATCGTTGTAAAAGGTCGTATATTATTACTATGTGGATTGTGGAGTGAACATGGACCACATCGCAAAATGATAAACGATTTTACATAGAAGGACGGGAAAAAATGGACTTTAAACCACTTGCTACATTTATTGACCGCATGACATCTTGGCGTATACCGTGGGCAGAGGTATTGGTGATGCATCGAAATGATACTGTTTTCCATTACCGTAATGGTTACGCTAATCTGGAGGACAAAACGCCTATTAGCGATGGAGCAATCTTCAATCTATACTCCATGAGTAAAATCATGACCTGTGTGGCAGGACTGCAACTAGTGGAGAAAGGTGAAATACTGCTAAGTGATCCACTTTCCGATTATTTGCCCGAATATGCCGATATGACGGTGAAGAAAACGATGGTAAACGGAGAGGTTCGACTGGAAAAGGCTACAAGAGCCATTACCGTACGCGATTTGTTCACCATGACCGCCGGATTCTCCTATGACGTAGGTAGTCCAAGTATTCAGGAAGCCGTAAAAAACACCCACGGAACATTGCCAACACGTGAATTCGCGAAAGCGCTAGCGAAGGAACCGCTTTTGTTTGAGCCAGGAACACATTGGAATTACAGCATGTGCCATGATGTGCTCGGAGCCTTGGTGGAAGTCGTCAGTGGTAAAAGCTTTGGTGCGTATCTACGGGACGAAATCACCGGACCACTTGGTATGAACGACACAACGTTCAATCTGAACAATGAGCAGCAGAAACGCCTTATTCCGCAATATGCATACAATGACGAACTTGAAAAGGCTGTACGTATGGATGGGAATGGATTCCGTGTAGGTACTGAGCTGGAGAGCGGTGGCGCTGGGTTGTTATCAACCGTTAGCGATTATGCACGGTTTCTGAACGCGCTTACTGGACGTGGTACAAGTCCTGAAGGTGTACGCGTACTGTCACAAGCTTCAGTGGAACTGATGCGAACGGATCATCTGAACGAGATGACTCGCGGTGACTATTCGTGGGATCATATGTATGGATACGGCTATGGACTAGGTGTCCGTACGCATATCTCCAAAGCACGCAGTGGTTCGCTGAGCCCGCTTGGTGAATTTGGATGGAGTGGTGCTGCTGGTTGTATGGCTATTATTGATCCGGATTCAGAGCTTACGGTCATGTATGCCCAGCATTTGCTGAACAGTCAGGAAGGATATGTTCAACGACGCTTACGTAACGTGGTGTACTCCTGTCTATAAATTATATCGTTTTCGAATGTGGAAGAAGAGCCGCTGATCAGCGGCTTTTTTATGTTATATGGATTAATAACGAAAAAATAGATTGATATATATTTCTTTATTAGAAAGGGTATGTTATCATTCTTAGGAAAATAGTACTAGTAGGAGGACATGCTTATTGAACGTAAACCTATATTAATTACATAGCTTGATCAAAAGTACACTCTAGCAAGACTTATTAAAATGTTGAGATTATGCACGATTAAAAATTAGAAATGAGCTTTTAGATGTATATTTTATTAATCAGAGGAGAGTCATCAATGATACACCCTAAATACAAAGCAAAATGGGCTTCCCTAGCCTTACTTACCTTAATCAGCTATGTTCTGAGCGCATTGCTCCTGCTGCCGCCCAATGCCGCTGCCAAAGGAGAGCAAATCTCAGCCAAACAGCTGGAAAGTATGAGCCGGCTTTCATTTACGCTTCGTGATGCCAAGCAAACGGCATACACGGTTTATATTTTTGCTTATGATGAACAGAAGAGCACGCTGACCGAGGAAAATGGTTGGACGAAAAATAAAAAAGGAGATAAAAGTTACACTGGAACCTATCGGGCGGCCTTGCTGAAAAAAGGTGCAGCATACGGAACAGTGCAAGCAGCAAAACTGGATCTGAATACGATTATTTTGCCTCAAACCTGGAACTTCGTTGTGAAAGGCAAAGAGGCGAGTACACCAGATATGCTGATGATCACGGACTGGGGAACTTCTAATTTCAATGAAGTGAAAACGTATATCGTTCGTTCCGGGGAATTGCGCCGTGTCACATATGTCGATAATAAAGGAAAAAAAATTGACGATGCATACTCCGCGATCAGAGATGGTGGAATTCGTACTCTTACAGGTGCCCGAGTGCAGTTCAAAAATTACAACAACCTTCAATTCGTCTATGGCGTTAATACGTTTAAGCTGAATGTGAACAAATTGGAAATGCGGTTGGAAGATACGCGCAACCTTCGTACAAGAGATTGGCCGAACTCGGGTGTTGGCGATCGTGCTTACCTGAAAAGTCTGAAGGATGCTGCACTGAAGGGTGCATTGCCTGGGCGAACGGACATCAAGATTGGCATGACGCTTCAAAATGCACAAAAAAAGCTGGGGAAACCCAATTCTCGTTCTAACGAAGAATGGGGAGCGTTCTATTATTATTCTAAATTCGGCGTTGGATTCGATTCATATATGCACGAGCTTACCAATAAATCACGTATTGCCGTTTTTGACCTGTACAATGAGAAGCAAAATCTTTCGCCATGGAATGTGAGAATATGGATGGGGAAACCGTCTTCAGAATATTACAATGAAGTCGTAGGTGGTTATGAGATGGTATATCATTTGGGTAATCACGCCATTGTATTTAACTATGAGGAAGAAGAGGACTTGATTGACTTTACGAGTATATATTAAGGGATATAATCCAGAGAATTGAATATTCATGGGACTGTATAAACAGACAAAAGCCGCTAATTAGCGGCTTTTTTTAATGTCCATAAGATGCACTATGAGTTATTTTATTGGCGTGTTATCGGCGCTTTGTACAGAACGTACACGATTAACCAAGTAGATGCCAACGGATACGAACAACAATGCGGCCAGATTCTTCAATTCCAAGATCGTTTCGCCGAGGAATAACGCTGATAACAATGCACCAAACACAGGGATAAGAAAGTTATATACAGATACTCTTCCGACCTTATTGTACTTAAGAAGCATATTCCATAGACAAAATGCAACGGATGACAGCAAGGCCAAATAGATCAAATTACTGGTGGATTCCAGGGTGAAATGAGTGACTCGTCCGCCGAGTAATAGACCTAACAGCGTAAGCACCAGTCCACCGATGAACAGACTGACCCCTGTAATGATTAGAACATCGATGGTCGCGGTGAGACGTTTTGCGTAAAGGGCTGTAACGGAAAACACAAGGGCTGCTAAAATAATGAAACCTTCGCCTGTAAATGAAAAGGAAAAAGTAAGCAGATCGGTATGGAAGTTTACGATAATGACGCCAACGAATCCGAGCAAGCAACCAACGATTTTATTTCTGCTTAATTTGTCGTTTTTATAGATAAAATGGGCGAGAACAACACTGAAGAAGGTCGTCGTTGCGTTCATAATGGAACCTTTGACGCCCGTCGTATTAGCTACGCCAACGTAGAAAAACATATACTGCAAACCGGTTTGCAGTATACCTAACATGATAAGGCTTGTCCACTGAGTCCTGGATAATTGAAGCTTCTCTTTTCGAACGATACGAGACAAGAGTAATAGCAGCAAGCCCGCCAGTGTGAATCGATATCCGGCAAAGACGTATTTGGAAGCAATGTCTTCCGGCAGAATGTTAAATGCGATATATCCAAGTTTGATGGACGGGTACGCACTACCCCATAACAAGCAGCAAAGGCTCGCTATAAGCATGACGAAAATGGGATCACTAAATTTACTCGGTTTGTGGTTTTCAAGGGTATTTCTCTCTATCACTTTCAATCTTCTCCTCGCATTTCATGCTCATATGTATGAAGCTATTAACTTTCCTGACCATATCACATATCGCTAATATTTGTAATGATAATTAATAAATCGCTCTCCAGGTGGGAAAATTGGTAAGAAGGAGCGGTTCGTGAGGCGTCATTGTTATAAGTTTCTTTCTAATAAAATACCAACTTGTTCTGCAACAAAGTGAGGTTGCCGGGGTAACCCATTCGTGAAATAGGATTCCACTATGCCAACGATAGCTGTACCAAAAAACGTAAGGATGACATCTTTCGTTAGTCCTTTATTTTTTTCCTCTGTTAATTTCACCTCATCTTCCAGTTCTTCGATGACGAGAGCGAGGAAGCGACTGCGGAAAAAGGGGGCCCCTTTACTTCGTATCATAGCTGAGAAAAATGAATAGTGCATTTCAAAATAATCGAACCAAAGTAGATTGCTTTCTATAAAATCCAGATCGGATGCTTCCTTGCATAATCTTCTTAGTTCTTCAATATGTTCTTCGATTAATTTATCCAGCAAATCAAATTTGTCCGAATAGTGATGATATATCGTTCTGCGGCCGACATTAGCATGATCTGAAATATCTTGCATCGTAATGGTGTCAAAAGGTTTCTCGTTTATAAGTCTAATAAAAGCGGATTTGATAGCTTCCTGTGACTTAAGTACTCTTCGATCTGTGATAGAAACGATAGTAATCACCATTCTTTCCAGAGAGTAATTGCACAAATGTTGTCTCCTTGCGCCATAAGGCACAGATCGGGTTGATTTGATCCTTGCAGAGGCAGTGCAATTATTTTATATTATACACGAATGTGCGATATCGCACGTATGTGTGTAATCATTTTTTAGGTCAACATAGGAGCAGGACGCATTAATCAATAAGATCACATTGGAGGAAATGAAATGGCTAAATATGAAGAAGTTCAACATGGAGTAATATTCCCGGTAGGAGAAAAAAACGAAGCATATGCACAATATTTTGTAGGGCAAAGTTATCTCCAATCCTTAGTTGCTGATCCCAAAGTGAATGTGGGTGTTGGAAATGTGACGTTTGAACCGGGATGCCGAAATAACTGGCATATTCATCGCGGTGGATTTCAACTGTTGTTAGTAACTGGTGGGGAAGGTTGGTATCAGGAAGAAGGCAAACCTGCTCAATTCCTAAAAGCCGGCGACGTTATTGTGACTCATGATGGTGTGAAACACTGGCATGGAGCCGCTAAAGATAGTTGGTTTGAACATATTGCAATTACTGCAGGTACACCAGAGTGGCTGGAACCTGTTACAGATGTAATGTACGAAAATGCTACAAAATAAACAAATAATCTTGTAAACACAGGGGAGGCATGCTGTTTGAGTTGCGACTAGCGCAAGTCAGAGCATACCTTCCCTAAATTTTTTGCGATAATTCGACGGCGTGACTCCGTAATGACTAGAGAATTGTCGCGAGAAATAGTCCGGTGAAGGGAAGCCGACCGCCAATGCAATTTCCGTAATGGGTCGCATGGTATGTTTTAGTAATTGTTCAGCTTGCTGAAAGCGATATTTCATTAATGTTTCCATAATGGAATCGCCTACTTGTTCTTTGAACAAATGAGACAAACGCGAGGGAGATAAACACACACTCTTTCCCAAGTCTTCGATTAGAATATGATCCATGTAATTTCGGGTTATAATATTCAATACTTCCTGAACGCGTGAATCCAGTTCTCTCTTCGATGGATTGTGACTTGCTACCAACAAAATAATCTCTTCCAATGCGTTCAGTGTTAGCTCATCCCTCAAAATAGAATCTCCATATAATCTGTAAGAGATTACTCTGGAAAAAGCCGACTCGATCGCTTTTCGGGAACTGTCGTTTTGGATAGTCAGTTGAATTAGAGGACCATCTGTATTACTGGAAGGTATCCAATCCATCCAGGTCAGACGCGGCATGAAATGAGCCCACATTTTATTCCAAATAAACCCTTGCTCGGTGAAGTAGTCCTGTGTGATTCCGGGAGATACGATAGTCAACGTCCCTTCTTCACAGCTTAGGTATCCATTAGTCCCATTATATATACTTCCTTTACCCGATAATGTATATATGATTAGCCAATCTTTGGTGCCTTGGGGACGATAACAAGAGTACCCATAAGATTGAATATAATGGTCGGAGACCAGAATACCGGGAGGATGCGTGTATTGTTTTTTTGTATGAAACATAGCAGGATTATCTGGTTTGTTAGCCATATCCTCATTCCTTTCGCTTCCCTACATATTCTAAAATAATATATGAGATTGACATGAAATGAAAGCGTTCTATATGGATGAAAGAAAGAGGTGAGCCGCATTTCAGATCAAGAGCATAACAAGAGGATAGTTCAACTTGCGGGGGAATGGAAATATGTACTGGATCCCCAAGATATCGGTGAAACCGAACAATGGTATGAGTCGTTTGTTTCCCAATCGAAAAGTTTGATAACACTGCCTGGTACGCTAACAGTCAATGGGATTGGAGACGTAACCGAATGGGGCGATGAGATGGATCGAGAGTCGGTCCGTTCTCTGCGGAAGCGTCATTCGTATATTGGATCAGCATGGTACGAATACAAAATCGATGTACCTGCTGAGTGGGTTGAAAAACGATTTGTCTTATTTCTTGAGCGGATCATGTTTCAGTCTTCCTTATGGGTGAACGGTCAACTTGCCGGACAGCAAGATAGTTTATCAGTTGCTCATGAATATGACGTGAGTACATTTATTCAAACTGGAAGGGTTAACCGGTTCACCCTTCGGATTGATAATCGGGATGTTCAGAATCTGGGAAGTCATTCGAGCGCGTATACAGAAGAGACGCAGACGATCTGGAACGGGATTATAGGCCGAATGGAGCTGCATATTTCAGAGCCATTCTGGGTGAGTAATATACAGGTCTTCCCGAAGCCGGACCTGCGCTCTATTGTAGTGAAGGGCACATGTTATAATAAAACCGATACTGAAGCTCATGCCGATTTACGAATATACGCCCATATCCAACATGGCATAAAATCACATGCGGTTCCTGAGATAGAGAAAGGCATCCATGTCTCCGCCGCCTCCTCTGAGAACTTTGAATGGAAGATGGATATGGGTGAATCCCCCTTGTTGTGGGATGAATTCAATCCTAATATCTATGAATTAAGAATAGAAGCAAATGTATTATTGGAAAAATACAAACCAATTCAAATTGCAGAAAATCAGACATTTGGCATGCGATACTTCCATCGCAAGGATAGAGAATTGCGGATGAATGGAGGGCCTGTTTTCTTGCGAGGAACATTAGAGTGTTGTATCTTTCCGTATACAGGTCATCCACCGATGGACATTGAATCATGGCTCAAGCTGTTTCAGGCAGCTAAGAACTACGGATTGAATCATATCCGTTTTCACTCATGGTGTCCACCTGAAGCTGCATTCGAAGCGGCTGATCAATTGGGGGTCTACCTGCAAATCGAGTCTCCCATGTGGATGGATACGTGGAATATGGCAGTAGGTACGCACTCAGAGCACTACACGTACTTACCTGAGGAGGCTCGCCGAATTGCTCAAGTCTACGGTAATCATCCTTCATTTTGTATCTACAGTAATGGCAATGAACTGAATGGTGACTTCGACCTGCTGCACCGGATGGTAGACGACTTGAAATCGTTCGATGACAGGCGGTTATACACGCTCACCACGAACTGGGATCGGAAGCTGGATTCAGCAGATGATCTGTTTATTGCCCAATCTGTTGATGGCATTGGTGTTCGCGGACAATATTTTCCGGAAGAATTAGCGTTGTCCACTCAGCTGGACTTCCGAGACGCTGTAGCCAATCGCCCCGTACCTGTTATCTCTCATGAAGTGGGACAGTACGCTGTTTACCCGGATGTACAAGAGATAGAGAAGTATAACGGAGCGTTACGTCCGGTTAATTTGGAGGTCATCCAAGCAGATATGAAGAAAAGAGGTTTGCTTGGTGACCTTCGTTCATTTGTCCACGGTTCAGGCATGTTTGCAATGCAATTATATCGTGATGAGATCGAGGCTGCACTGCGAACGCCGAGTCTTGGAGGATTTCAGTTGCTGGATTTGCATGATTTTCCTGGTCAGAGCACCGCAACAGTAGGTCTCCTTAATGCATTTTGGGAATCGAAGGGCTTGATCGAACCTCAACAATTTCGAGAGTTTTGCGGGCCAACGGTACTGTTGCTTCGCATGCCGAAACGGATATATACGAATACAGAGCTTTACGTGGCAGAGATCAACATCGCCCATTTTGGAATAAAGGAATTTCCACCATCCTCCATCCAGTGGACAATTGAAGATGAACAAGGCGGCATGCTTGATTCAGGTTCTCTGCTTACAGACACGATTCCTCTTGGATCAGGTCAGCCCTTAGGCCGCATAGTTTCAGATGTTACACATCGAATACAGAAAAGCAACAGACTGACAATATCTTTGGAACTCAAGGGTAGCAAAATACGAAATGAATGGCCGTTCTGGGTATACAATTGCAGCGGGAAGGATAAGGAACTTCCTCAGGGCATAGTGGTAAAACGAAGTTTGGACGACGGTATGGAGAAGATCCTTGAAGAGGGAGGGACCGTTTTATTTTTGGCAAAGGATAGTGATTTAAGAAACACCATTCCAGGGAAGTTCTATCCGGTATTTTGGAGTCCTGCGCATTTTGCAACGGAAGCACCGTGTGGTATTATTGTGGATTCTGAACATCCGGCCTTGAACAACTTCCCGACCAGGGAGTACGCGGAATATCCATGGAAGGACCTGCTGGAGCGATCCGTAACTCTTGTGGTGAACGATGACATTGCATTTAACCCAATTGTTCAGATCATACCAAACTTTTTTCACAATCGAAAACTGATGAATCTTGCGGAATACACTATTGGAAAAGGAAAGCTGATCATCTGCGGAATGGATATCGAGAATGATATGAGTAGTCGACCTGTCGCAGCTCAGCTTCGCGGAAGCTTAATCGACTATATGTCCTCAGAATCATTTGCCCCCAAAGTATCGATGGAGTTGAATGAGCTTCGCCAAGTGCTTGAGAAGAATAAGCAACCTGCCATAACAGGAACTGTTTCATGCACTTCTGATCATGAGCTCGCTAGCGGTAAGTTAGCGCTAAGCGATAGCATGAACTATGGCAATGATGCCAAGTACGGAAATGATGGTGTTGATGAAACCTACTGGCAGGCAGAAGATGATACTCCAGGCCACTGGTGGCAAGTGGATTTATTACAGGAACGTTCCATCATAGGAAGCAAGGTGAAATTTCACGAGGAAGGCAACTTTCTATATGTGATTCAGGTTTCAAGTGATGCAACTGAATGGCGTGTGGTTGCTAACCAGACTGGACAGACATCACAGGTACAGACACGGATGGATCAATTTGAAGCAAAGGGGAGGTATGTAAGAATTGTATACAATGGGTTACCAAAGGGAGTTAGGGCAGGACATTGTGCATTTGAAGTTTATGGCAGCTGACCCGAGCAATGAATTTTATGAACCTTCCAGCGTAACATAGGTTTGGTATTCTAAGGCTTGTCTCAAAATCTGTTTTTTTAGGATTATGCAGACAAGTCTTATTTAATAACTTAGTTCCTTTTAATAAGTCCCATCTATTGAGTCTATTGCTCTGGGGCGCGCCGAACAGGCAGTATGGCTTGGATTTGTATATTTTTCAACAGAGTTTAGTTGACTTGGAGAAATTTCCAGAATGAAAGCGCTTGTCAAATCGAAAGTAATATGATAATTTAATATCTGTAACCGGTTACACATAGAGGAGAGCAACTTATGACAACAATTAAAGACGTAGCTCAACTGGCGGGCGTATCTGTTGCCACTGTATCCAGAGTCATCAATGATAGAGGTTATGTTCACGCGGATACACGCAAGAAAGTGGAAGATGCTGTGAAGGCGCTTAACTTTTCGCCAAATGAAGTGGCCCGCTCATTATATAAGCGCAAGTCCAAACTGATTGGCCTGTTGTTGCCGGACATTGCCAACCCCTACTTTCCGCAGTTGGCTCGCGGTGTAGAGGATGGGATGCAGGAGCAGGATTATAGACTGATATTCGGAAACAGTGATGAGGATGAACGGAAGGAGCAGGATTACATCCAGACGTTTATCCAGAACAATGTGGTCGGTGTAATCTCTTCAACGAACTACCCTCATTCTTCAATATATAAAAACCTGAAGATTCCCGTCGTGTTTTTGGATAGAACATCACTGGATCGTCCATCCGTGTATGCGGATGGCAGGGAAGGTGGAAGACTAGCTGCAAGGGAGATTATCCAACGCGGCAGTCGCCGGATCACAGTTATGCAAGGACCGTCACAGATCAGACCAGCTCAGGATCGCTTTGAAGGGGCGATAGAAATTATCCGTGATGCTGGGTTAGATTACCGGGTAATCCAGACGACCTCATTCTCAATTAACGAGGCAGGTATATGGGCTGAAGAATTGTTCAGGAAGTATGCGGACACAGATGGGGTGATTGCCAGTAATGATATCGCAGCTATGGCAGTACTGCATGAGGCCTCACGAATTGGAAGGAAGATTCCTGATGATGTCCAAGTGATTGGTTTCGATGATATACCGATGAGCAGCCTGTTATCGCCGGCATTGTCCACCATCCATCAGCCAGCATACGAGATGGGAAGAGAAGCGGCGGGATTACTTATCAAGCTTGTGGAACAAGCTGCAGTAAAGAATAAAAACATACAGTTGCCCGTAAGCTTCATCGAACGGGGCACTACGAGAAAGGTGAGATCAGATGGCTAAAATATGTGTAATTGGAAGCAGTTCAATGGATCTGGTTGTTACTTCGTCAAGACGGCCGGGGGCGGGTGAAACCGTTCTCGGAGACAGCTTCAAAACGGTCCCTGGCGGTAAGGGAGCCAATCAGGCTGTCGCTGCTGCGCGACTGGGGGCCGAGGTTGCGATGATCGGCCGGGTAGGAGACGACGCTTTTGGCAAAGATATTTTAGAGAACTTCAGAACAAATGCTGTAAATACGCAAAATGTGAAACCGGTTACACATTTAGAAAGTGGAACGGCTCATATCATTCTGGCGGAAGGTGATAATAGTATCGTAGTGGTTGAAGCGGCGAATCGCGAAGTCACTCCTGCATATGTCGATGAAGCAGCGGAAGTGATCCGCAATGCAGATATCGTACTGATTCAGCAGGAAATCCCGGAGGAAACTGTTGTTCATGTCAGTGCAATGTGTGCGGAGTTCGGAACACCATTATTGCTTAATCCAGCTCCGGCGAGAAAATTGCCGCAAGAAGTTATTGATAACGCTGCATATATCACACCAAATGAGCATGAGGCCGAGATTTTGTTTCACGGTATGAGTCCGGCACAGGCATTGCGCCAATATGCGAACAAACTGTTCATCACGGAAGGCAGTAAAGGGGTTCGTTATTTTGATGGCACAGAGGAAATTCTAGTCCCAACTTATAAGGTGCAGGCAGTCGATACGACTGGTGCAGGGGATACGTTTAACGCCGCATTTGCAGTTGCCTTGGCTGAAGGTCAACCGTTGCAAGAGAGTATACGCTTCGCTAATCGGGCTGCATCGTTGTCAGTCACCAAGTTCGGAGCGCAGGGCGGCATGCCAACGCGTGATGAAGTAGAGGAGAGCTTGTAATGAAAAGATACGGCATGTTGAATAGTCACATCTCCAAAATTCTGTCTGATCTCGGTCATACGGACATGATTGCGATTGCGGATGCAGGTCTACCCATACCGGACGGAGTTGTTAAAATCGATCTGGCCCTCAAACTGGGAACACCCAGTTTTCAGGAAGTCGTGGAGCTTATCGCAGAAGATATGGTCATTGAGAAAATTATTGTGGCAGAAGAAATTTACGAAGGCAATCCTGCAGCTATGCAATTCATCACTGAGAAGTTCAGTGAGGAAGCCATCGATGCTTCCGTCAGTCACGAACAATTCAAAGTATTAACTCGACAGGTGAAAGCGGTCATCCGCACAGGCGAAGCGACACCGTATGCCAATTGCATTTTACAATCGGGAGTCCATTTCGGTTAAAAGGAGGTTGCGTAATGCATATTCAGATGCAAAACATTCATAAAGCGTTTGGTACCAATCAGGTGCTGAGCGGAGTGGATTTTGAACTAAAAGACGGTGAGGTTCATGCCTTAATGGGGGAGAATGGAGCCGGCAAATCCACACTGATGAACATTCTGATTGGTCTCCATGAGCGAGATCAGGGAACCATCAGAATAGACGGAGAAGAAAACTATTTTGCAAGTCCGAAGGAAGCAGAGAAGTTAGGGCTCACCTTTATACATCAGGAGCTAAACGTGTGGCCTGAAATGACAGTGCTGGACAATCTCTTTATTGGCAAGGAAATGACATCATCCTTGGGGCTTCTTAATACGAGACAGATGAAAGCGCTTGCCAAAGAGCAGTTTGAAAAATTGTCCGTTGACATCCCATTGGAACGTCCTGCGGGAGAATGCTCTGTCGGGCAGCAGCAGATGATAGAAATCGCCAAAGCACTTATGACAGATGCCAAGGTTATCATTATGGACGAACCAACAGCCGCCCTCACGGAGCGCGAGATACAGAAACTGTTTGGTGTAATCAGCTCACTGAAGAAGGACGGAGTATCCATCGTGTACATTTCTCACCGCATGGAGGAGATATTCACGATCTGTGACCGGATTACCATTATGCGTGACGGCAGAACGGTAGACACTCAGCCCATTCCACAGACAAGCTTTGATGAAGTGGTACGGAAAATGGTAGGTCGTGAACTTACCGAGCGTTATCCTGTCCGGAATCCTTCTTATGGTGAAGTTGTTCTGGAAGTAAGGAATGCAAGCAGCAGAAGGTTGTTCGAGAATATTAACTTCACGGTGAGAGCGGGAGAAATCCTCGGTTTCTCAGGACTTATGGGTTCTGGGCGAACCGAGATTATGAGAACAATCTTTGGTTTGGATACGCTGGATAGCGGTGAAATCTTCATCCGCGGCAAAAAAGCGAACATTCGTAAACCGGCAGATGCAGTGAAACATGGAATCGGATTTATTACCGAAGACCGGAAGAATGAGGGGCTGGTATTAGACTTCTCCATTCGCGAGAATATGGCGTTGACGAATCTGTTCAGTTTCTCAAACAAAGGTTTCATCTCCGCTTCGAAAGAACAAGATTTCGTAGATACATTGATCAAACGTCTGCAGATCAAAACGCAATCCTCCGAGACGGCGGCAAGGAATCTATCCGGGGGTAACCAGCAGAAGGTGGTTATTGCGAAATGGGTTGGTATTGGTCCAAGCGTACTTATTCTGGATGAACCCACACGCGGGGTGGATGTCGGAGCGAAGCGCGAAATCTATGAATTGATGAATGAACTGACAGACCGCGGTGTTGCAATCATCATGGTATCGTCGGAGCTACCTGAAGTGCTTGGCATGAGCGACCGGATCGCAGTTGTGCATGAAGGACATATCAGCGGCGAGGTTGCAAGGGAAGTAGCAACACAAGAACACATTATGACATTGGCCACAGGGGGACAGTGATATGACAACAATGCAGGAAAACAAAACGGCTAAAAGCGGGTTCCGTTTCTCAAGCGTGATACAAAAATTGGGACCGCTGCTCGGTTTAATCATTCTTATTCTCATCGTATCGGTGTTGAATCCAAGTTTCTTGGAACCGCTTAATATTTTGAATTTATTGCGTCAAGTCTCGATTAATGCACTGATTGCCTTTGGCATGACATTTGTTATCCTAACGGGTGGAATTGATCTGTCAGTTGGATCGATCCTGGCTTTATCCAGTGCTTTTGTAGCAAACATGATGTTGTCCGGTCTGGATCCAATCTTGTCCATCATTATCGGGGTAGCACTCGGTGGTGTCATGGGTATGGTGAACGGACTGATGATTACCAAAGGCAGAATGGCTCCGTTTATCGCTACATTGGCAACCATGACGATATTCAGAGGATTAACGTTGGTGTACACAAATGGTAATCCAATTACAGGACTCGGGGATAACCTGTTGTTCCAACTGTTCGGCCGTGGATACCTGCTGGGCATTCCGGTACCTGCAATCACGATGCTGATTACCTTCATGATTCTATGGATTATTTTGCATAAAACGGCTTTTGGCCGCAAAACGTACGCCATCGGCGGTAATGAGAAAGCTTCCATTATCTCGGGTATCAAAGTTAATCGTGTAAAAATTATGATCTACTCCCTGACAGGTATGCTCGCTGCTTTGGCAGGTGCAATTTTGACATCACGCTTGAATTCAGCGCAACCAACAGCAGGTACATCCTATGAGCTGGATGCAATCGCAGCGGTTGTATTGGGTGGTACAAGTCTTGCCGGAGGACGTGGACGAATTGTCGGTACCCTGATCGGTGTTCTGATTATGGGCGTACTGAATAATGGATTGAATTTGCTCGAAGTAAACTCATTTTACCAAATGGTTGTGAAAGGTATCGTCATTGCCATTGCCGTCCTGCTGGACCGCAAGAAAACAGCATAAGGAGAGAATATATATGAAAAAGTGGACAATAACACTTGTAAGTGTGATGATGATTATCGTTCTGGCCGGATGCTCTTTGGAACCACCGGAATGGGCCAAACCTGACCCTTCCAAAAGTAACGGACAGAAGAAAATAGGTTTGTCGATCTCTACACTAAACAATCCATTCTTTGTATCACTAAAGGACGGGGTCATGGCTGAAGCCAAAAAACAGGGAGTACAGGTCATTGTGGTGGATGCACAGAATGATTCGGCCAAACAAACCAATGATGTGGATGATCTCATTCAGCAAGGCGTCAGTGCACTTCTGATTAACCCTGCTGACTCTGCTGCGATCTCCACAGCGGTTCAATCCGCCAATAGTGTGGGCATTCCTGTTATTACGCTGGATCGCTCCGCAGACAAAGGCGAAGTGGCAGCATTAGTAGCCTCGGATAACGTTAAGGGTGGACGCATGGCAGCGGAATACTTCGTGGAACAACTCGGTGAAGGAGCCAAAGTTATTGAACTTGAGGGTGTGCCTGGCGCTTCTGCAACAAGAGAACGGGGTAAAGGCTTCCATGAAGTGGCTGACAAGCAACTCGATGTGGTTTCCAAGCAATCTGCGGATTTTGATCGGTCCAAAGGATTAAATGTCATGGAGAACTTGCTGCAAGGTAATCCGGACGTGCAAGCGGTATTTGCCCATAATGATGAGATGGCACTTGGTGCGATTGAAGCGATTCAAAGCTCGGGTAAAGACATTCCGGTCATCGGATTCGACGGCAATGATGATGCAATCAAATCCATTAAAGATGGAAAATTGACGGCAACCGTCGCTCAGCAGCCTGTACTAATCGGTCAACTGGCGCTGCAAGCTGCTCTGGATGTGCTCAGTGGCAAGCAGGTGGAGCCATCGATCCCGGCTGAATTAAAGCTGGTAACGAAGGAAAACGTGAACGAATAAATCATGATATGCAATGTTTCTCGTCTTGTGGAGAAGAGCATAGGGATATAACCAAGCCGCTAATTTAGCGGCTTTTTTTCATTTTATAAGTGTGGACATCACATCAAATGGACCTATTGGCGTCTAAAAGCCTTCAAAATATACCCCAATTGAATAGTATTTTTTTATTGTTTTGGATTGCTCCAAAAGAGTGTTTTTGGATATGTATAACCAATCCATCGATTGATATACTAGCATGACGTTCTACACAATCTTCACAATACATAAGGAGGAAGCTTATCTTAATGATTCATTCCTGTGCGGAATAGAAAGAAGGCGAATGACATGAAGCATCTAGTTGAAGAAAATCTCCAATCGGTAAGACGGCAAATCGCATTGGCCTGTCAGGCCTCAGGGCGTGACATATCGGACATTACCTTGTTGCTCGCCACCAAAACGGTACCGCTAGAGAAATTACAAATGGCTATTCAAGCAGGTGAGGTCCTGTTCGGAGAAAACAAAGCTCAAGAACTTCGGGACAAATTTCCACTTATGGAACAAAACAAACAGGTAGAATGGCATTTTATCGGACATTTGCAAACAAACAAAGTAAAGGACGTTGTTAAATATGTTACGCTCATTCATTCCGTAGATCGTCTGAAGCTGGGTCAGGCGTTACATAACCAGCTTCTCAAAGAGAATAAGACTCTAGACATTCTAGTGCAAATTAACACCTCCTACGAAGAAAGTAAATTTGGGGCCTCTCCAGAAACAGCCATTGAGCTTGTAGAACAATTAACTCAATTCGAAACGTTGAACGTGAAGGGCTTAATGACCATTGGAAAACTGAATGCAACGAATGAAGAAACACGGCATTGCTTTCGTTTGTTAAACCGTATTCGCAATCAGATTAAAGAGAAAAATATTCCGCGTGTAGAAATGGATATTTTATCGATGGGCATGTCCGGTGACTTCCAGGTCGCCATTGAAGAAGGAGCTACAATGATTCGTGTAGGAACAAGTGTATTTGGGCCACGGTATTTACCAGACGAATATTACTGGAATGAAAACACACGCATCGATGATTAAGTGAGAGGTCGTGTTAAATATGAAGACAGCATCCCCTTCATTACGTGGTCGCGATCTGATCTCACCGATGATCGCCGCCTTAATATCCGTGATTGTTAATTACGGGGGTACATTTATTCTTGTGTTTCAAGCTGCAAAAGTGGCTGGTTTAAGCCCGGAAATGACGGCTTCCTGGATTTGGTCCATCTCGATTGGGGTTGGAGTAACGGGGATCTGGCTCAGTTATCGATACAAGGAACCGATTATTACAGCCTGGTCTACACCGGGTGTGGCGTTTCTCGTTTCAGCATTAGCGGTGACCCCTTATCCAGAAGCTATTGGCGCTTACATGATTTCAGCAGTCGGATTTATTATTTTGGGTATGTCAGGCATGTTTGAACGTTTTGTTCGACTTATTCCCCCAGGCATCGCTTCCGGATTGTTAGCAGGTATTTTGCTACAGTTTGGAATATCGGCCTTTGGAGGGGCTAAGCTTGATCCTTTGCTTGTTACTGTGCTGTTTGCCGCCTACATCGTGCTAAGAAGGTTTACTTCCCGTTACGCCATTGTTGGTATATTGGCAGTTGGTTTGATTTATTTGATATGCATGGGAAAAACGGACTTCAGTACGATCCAATTGGCGGTCGCTTCGCCTGTATTTGTTTTCCCCGCGTTTTCGTTAAATGCTTTACTTGGCGTTGCTCTGCCACTGTTCATTATTACTCTGACAGGGCAGTATATGCCCGGAATGCTAGTTTTGCGTAATGATGGATTCAAGACAAGTGCCAATCCCATTTTGGCGGTAACAGGTTTGGGATCACTGCTTGCAGCTCCATTCGGCTCACATGCGTTTAACGTGGCTGCGATTACCGCAGCGATATGTACAGGAAAAGATGCACATGAGGATGCAACAAAACGGTACATAGCGGGGATTGCTTGTGGAATCTTTTATATTCTTGTTGGTATTTTTGGCGTAACCTTAGCTGCACTGTTTTTGATTCTTCCTGCTACCTTTATTGCAACATTAGCCGGACTGGCGTTACTAGGAACAATTGGTGGCAGTCTCGCGAATGCATTAACGGACCCTAAAGGACGTGAAACCGCATTGATTACCTTTCTGGCGACCGCAGCCAATGTGACCTTACTTGGTGTTGGTGGTGCATTTTGGGGACTATTTGCAGGAATGATGGCGCATCTACTAATGAATAGTAGAATTCCCAAAAAACGATTTGGATCGAATAGATAATTTCTATATGGAGAGGAAGATGTTCATGAAACATTTGGAGAAGCAAGATCAAGTCATAGGAAATGCTGTCCAGCAAGAGCTTGCACGGCAGCGGAATACGATTGAACTGATTGCATCAGAGAATTTTGTGAGTCAAGCTGTGATGGAAGCAACGGGTTCCGTATTGACCAACAAATATGCGGAGGGGTATCCGGGCAGAAGATATTATGGCGGATGTGATCATGTCGATACCGTCGAAGAGATAGCGAATCACCGCCTTAAAACGCTTTTTGGAGCTGAACATGCGAATGTGCAGCCTCACTCCGGTGCTCAGGCAAACATGGCTGTTTATTCTGCCTCAGTGGAGATCGGTGACACAATCCTTGGTATGAATTTATCCCATGGTGGTCATTTAACACACGGAAGTCCTGTTAATTTTTCAGGGAGATTGTACAATTTTGTTCCATACGGTGTCGATGCACAAACGGGTCGTATTGACTTTGACGAAGTACGTAAACTTGCTCATAAGTATCGTCCACGCATGATTGTTGCAGGTGGAAGTGCATACCCGCGGACCATTGAGTTTGAATTATTTGCCCAGATTGCAGCCGAAGTGGGAGCGCTTTTCTTTGTAGATATGGCGCATATAGCCGGAATTGTTGCCGCAGGTTTGCATCCTAACCCGGTACCACATGCACATTTTGTTTCAACTACCACACATAAGACCTTACGAGGACCACGAGGGGGAGCCATTTTGTGCGGGGAGCCGTGGGCACAGTTGATCGACAAAGCTGTATTCCCGGCAATTCAGGGTGGTCCATTTATGCACGTCATAGCGGGGAAAGCAGTGGCATTCGGCGAGGCATTACAACCTGATTTCACAACATATATGGAGAGTGTTCTGGATAACGCCAAAGTATTGGCAGAAACATTAATTAATGAAGGACTCACCCTTGTATCAGGAGGAACAGATAATCATATGGTGTTGGTTGACTTACGATCCATTGATCTTACAGGCAAAGAAGCCGAGGCATTACTTGATAAAGTAGGGATTACGGCAAATAAAAATGCAATCCCTCACGATACGGCAAGTCCTTTGGTTACGAGTGGTATCCGCTTTGGAACACCGGCTATGACTTCAAGAGGGCTTGGAGGCAGGGAAATGAAAGAAATCGGTCAGCTTATAGCGCTTGCCTTCAAGAATCCAACGAACTCGGATGTCAAAAAACAGATATTAGGTAGTGTCCGCGAAATCACTTCAAAATTCCCTTTATATGAAGGGCTTGAATAGTTTAAGAGCAGAAACATTTGTAGCCTGCAATTGATCCTGATGGATTACAATTGCAGGCTTTTAATGTTGCTTGCTTAAATTGAGAACTTATTTTTTTGAACAGAAGAGATACACCCTAAGTGAAGTTTAAGACACACCCTAATACGCTATTCCTACACGAGACTGTACATACTCATCAGATATTAATTGCTGATAAGCAAACTCTGCCGTATCGATTACAGATATTGAAGTTCCACCGTCTGGCAAGTAGTTGCGCTCAACTCGATACTTACCGAGCGATTCTCCATCATATAAATAGGTGGGGCACACAATCGTCCATTCCAACTCTGAGGACTTGAGAATGTTGTACATTTCCAGATGCTCTTCAGCTGCGCGCGTTGACTTACGTTTGGATTCGGAGGATTGAAAACGAAACAAGCCAGGATCCGTTCGACTTTCCAATATTCCTGCTGTACCAATGGTAATGATTCTTCTGATATGCTCCTGAGCCATAGCCTCAACAATTAATTTCGTGGATTGTGATACTGTAGTCGTTCCATCGGTACTTAAGGAACTAACTACGAGATCCACACCCTGTATGGCTCGATAAATATCTTCTTTGACTAAAGCATTCCCTTGATGCAGAACGAGATTGTCATCGCTGATTTGTACCTTTTCCGGGCTTCTAACCAGTGCAGTTACATGATGGTTGGAACGTAGGGCATTAGAGACGAAATGATTTCCAACCCGTCCGGTGGCTCCTAACACTAAAATTTTCACTACAAAAAACATCCTTTCGAATCCGATTGGAGAGCATGTTCTCCATCATAATACAATCTTTGCAAGCCGGCGTATGCCTTCCTCAATCTGATCCTCATCCACTTTCGCAAAACCTAATATCCATCCTTTTCGATGACTCTCCAGGCAATATCTACTAAGCGGATACACGCGCACACCTTGATCAAGAGCAGCATTCGTCAGCGCTTCTTCATCAAATGACATTTCAGATTCTAGAAGCATATGTAATCCCGTTTCCACACCGCTTAATGTAAATCGTGAGCCTAACCCAGAAGCAACAATGGCTTTAGTCATGACTTCGTGTCTGCGTCGGTATATGTTCCGAACTCTTCTCATATGGCGCATAAAATGACCACGCTCAATAAAATGAGTTAGCGTTAACTGTTCCATAATCGGAAGATGACGATAAGTCAATTCATGAACTTGGGTAAGACGATCGATGGCTATTCTGGGCCCGATGATAGCGGATAGCCGAATGCCAGGTGCAACCATTTTGGAAAAACTCATCATATAAAGCGTATTCTGAGGTTGCTGACTGAATATAGTCGGAAGTGGATCTCCACGGTACCTAAATTCGCTATCGTAGTCATCCTCAACAATCCAATATCGATGATGAGCAGCCATGTGCATTAATTGTTGCCTGCGAGGTTCTGACATAATAACACCTGCTGCGCATTGATGAGAAGGTGTGACATATACGAGTTTTGTCTGTGGGTGAATACGATCTACACATAATCCATACTCATCGACTGGAACCGAATCGACTTGCATCCGGCGGTGTTTCATCGCCATCCAAGCAGCAGGGAAGCCGGGATCTTCTACGGAAACTCTATCTCCCTCACTTAAGAGGGCCTGAGCGATTAAATCAATGCTATGTTGTGCACCGGACGTTAACAAGATTTGATCCATTTCGATATGAATGCCTCGTTCAAGTGACAAATAACGCTGAATCTGCTCTCTTAACGCCAGTAAGCCTCTCGCATCACCGTAAGCCCAAAGATCCAGATTGGGTTCAGTGGAAGCTTGTAAAAAAGATTGCCTCCAGGCTTTTGTGAAACTTTCATCCAGATAAGGCTCGTGGGGATTAAAATCTATCTCGATCTTGCGGCGGTCTCTATTGCCGAACCAACGATGCAGATGACCAATAGATTCGGTTAGTGCAGGCAGTTCGGGAGGAAGCGGACCTTGGATCGTGGTTTCTTCTGATGAACGCGGGGCGTATGCCCAATCACTAACCCTTGTCCCTGCCCGACGGGAAGTTACCGTATACCCTCGGCTAAATAATTCCTCGTACACAATCTGTATGGTTGACCGTGAAACACCAATCAATTGGGCGAGTTCGCGGGATGGGAGCAGCAATTCACCTGGTCTCCATTTTCCGGTTGTAATATGTTGAATCGCTTGATCCAAAAGTTGCTGCCAGATCGGGCGAGGGTCATCTCGATTCACTTTTAGCATAAATTCAACTCCAATGTGGGGCGTTATGGATTGCTTTTAATTATGTATTTATGGTCGTTATTGGCACTCCATTGATTGATATATTATCATGGAAAAAGTTTGATTTGTAAACAAAACAAAGCTGTACTAAAGGGTTCTTTATCATGTGTTCAATTTATTTTGGTCGTTCCTGGCTGGTTCATACTCGATTCATATTCAAGCCACAGACAGTTCATCATGTTCGGTTACACTACTGGAGTACTACCACAGAGATTCCTAATCCATAGACTAGACAGGAGAAGATGAGATTGACACGAAAGAAACGAAGTTCTATCGCCGCCATAACCTTGGTGCTTGCGATGATGTCCCCAATGTCGGCCATGGCCACACCCGCAACCAGTGATGGTGGTAGACCTACGTATGATGTAACTAAAAAGGCAGCAAGTGAGAAGGCGAAGATACTTACCGAATCATACGCTACGACAAGTGTACAGTACGCACTGATGGATGGGGGCGAGATTGTAATTTCCGGTCAGGCCAGCAAAGATGGCTTAAAAAACAACATTCCGCTTTCGTCTGATACCATGTATGGCATTGGTTCAACCAGTAAAATGGTGCTTGCTACCGCCGTAATGAAGCTGGTGGAACAAGGTAAAATCGATCTTGATGAGCCTGTCGTGAAGTATATCCCGGACTTTAAAATGAAAGACAATCGTTACGATAAGATTACACCACGTATGCTCCTGAATCATTCATCCGGACTTCTCGGAACATCAAGTAACAGTGCAATTCTGTTTGGAGATCATGATACCTATGCACATGATACGTTACTGGAACAATTGGCGACGCAGCATCTGAAGGCCGACCCTGGTGCATACTCGGTGTATAGTAATGATGGTTTTACATTAGCTGAAATTCTGGTTGAACGGGTCAGCGGCATGAGTTTCACCACGTTCATGCACCGTTACATAACGGAACCACTTGGGATGGATCATACTAAAACACCGCAGGATATTGTGGACCTTAGCCAAATGGCAGCAACATATTCCTCGTCGCAAGAGGAGAAACTTCCATTAGAGACTACCAATATGATTGGGTCGGGAGGTATCTATTCCACCGCAGAAGACCTGGTTCAATTCTCGAAAATCTTTACAGGTGAGGTTGAAACGGTTCTTTCACAGCAATCTGTAGCGGCCATGCAGCAAGAAGAATACAAAAGAGGCATGTGGCCGGAAGAAGGCGATTCGTCCATTGGCTATGGCCTGGGATGGGACAGCGTGAATCTGTTTCCTTTTAATGATTACGGCATTCAGGCAGTAAGCAAAGGTGGCAATACGATAACCTATCATTCCTCATTGATTGTGTTACCAGAATATAATATGGCTGCTGCCGTAACCTCTTCGGGCGGTCACAGCTCAACGGATCAATTGCTGGCAACGGAACTGTTGCTTGGTGCGCTAGAGGAGAAAAATATGATTCCAGAGCGTAAGCCGGAGAAGTCTCATGGTACACCAGTGAAAGCAACCATGCCAAAGGAAATTTCACAGCATACAGGTATGTATGGCGGTGGTGCAAACATGTTATTGAGCTTGGCCGTGCAGGATGAAGGACAATTAACAATATCTAATCTGTCGTCTCCTAACAGTCCTGAACAGACATATACGTACACCGCTGAGGGATCATTTGTTAATGACGCGGGAACGGAAAAGCTCAAATTCGTTCAGGAAGTCAACGGAAACACATACTTGTGGTCCCGCTCGTATCAGTCTGTTCCCGGACTTGGACAAGTTGCTTCTTCTGAATATAAAGCAGAAAAGCTTGAAACTAATGAACTGTCTGCAGAAGTAAAGGCAGCATGGCAGAAACGGCAAGGCAAAGCATACGTGTTGGTCAATGAAAAATACACATCCACATTGTACAATGCAGCTATGCCGGTCATTCCCATTCATACTTTTAATGAGCTGCCTGGTTATATCTACACCAATAAAATTATGGGAGCTAACCAAGCCGTAAACCAATTGCAAATTCCTGGATTAGCAGGACGTGACACAATGGAGTTTAATTTCTATGAAGAAAATGGTGTGGAATACGTTACAGCCGGAGGCAATGTCTATGCCGCTCAAGAAATCATAGAACCGATCTATGCGGGAAGACATTCGAAGACAACAATTCAAGCAAATGGTCATGCTACATGGTACTCAATTCCGGCATCGGCCGCAGGTAAAGAAATGACGGTTAAGATGTCTTCAAACAGCGCATTTGCTGTATATAACCAAGCAGGTATAGGTATTAATCATACAGTGGTCAGTGGAAAAAATGAAATTGTATTGCCTGAGAACGGAACCATTGTGTTCGCGGGTGAAGCTGGTTCGAGTTTCGGGATTGTATTGACAACCAGAGAAAATTAATAGATGATAAAAAACTGTATAACAAAAAGTCGCGGAAATCGCGGCTTTTTTGAGTTTTAAATTTTAAATAATACGTTTTAAAGTAAATGTACCTTTTTATGAGATCCACAATGTAATATTGGGTTTCGCATAGCTTACCTAGAGGGTAAGTATGAAGAGGGCTTTTACTGGTTGGAAAAAATTACGGAGGAAAATGTTGCAAGTGGAAAGGCAGGGCATTGATTGTTAATATACAGTAAATAATAACAATCAAATGGGCAGAAGATCGACAAGAAGCATAACAGTAATACCGATTCCAAAGAAAATAATGATTATTCGGACAACCGAGACGGGGAGGACACATGAAAACAACGAAGATCTCATTTTTTATACTTTCACTGATGCTGCTCCTGGTGAGCGGTCTATCAGGGTGGGTTGGGAACGCTGCTGCAGCATCCGATTCAGGTAAAACTTATATTATCGGAACCGATATCACATTTGCTCCATTCGAATATCAAGACGAGAATGGTGATTATGTAGGTATTGATATGGATTTGCTGGATGCCATCGCCAAAGACCAAAATTTCAAGTACCAAATCAAAGCTCTTGGATTTAACGCAGCTGTACAGGCACTTGAGGCCAATCAGGTTGATGGTGTCATTGCAGGCATGAGTATTACGGATGAAAGAAAAGCAAAATTTGATTTCTCAGAGCCATATTATGATTCAGGCGTAGTCATGGGTATTAGCGCAAATAATGATACCATAAAGAGCTACGAGGATCTTCGTGGTAAAAAGGTCGCCGTGAAAACGGGTACAGAGGGGTACAGCTTTGCTGAGTCAATCGCCTCGAAATATGGATTTACCATTGTTCCATTCGACGATTCTTCCCAAATGTATGATGATGTTAAGACAGGTAATTCCGCCGCCTGTTTTGAAGATGAGCCTGTACTAAGATTCGGGGTAAAACAGAATAATGGTCTGAAAGTGGTTACTGACAAAGAAGACGGGGCTTCCTACGGATTTGCGGTAAGTAAGGATAAAAATCAGGAGCTTCTGGAGATGTTCAATGCTGGTCTCGTGAATATCAAAGCTAACGGTGAGTATGAGCGCATTATTGCGAAATATGTTGGAGAGAATGCCCAAGTCGCCAATCAAGGTCGCTGGGAGCTCATTCAGAAATCTCTTCCTGCCTTATTTAAAGGTCTGGGGAACACACTTATATATACGATTGTGTCACTGTTCTTCGCGTTTATCATTGGTTTGATATTCGGATTCATGAAGGTGGGACAGAACAAATTCCTACGTGGTGTTGCCACTGTATTTGTAGATATCTTCCGCGGTATTCCGCTGATTGTCCTGGCATTCTTTATCTATTTCGGGATTCCACAGGCGATGGGCTTCACGATGCCATTGTTCCTGGCGGCTATTCTGACACTTAGTTTGAACGCAGGAGCATATGTAACTGAGATTATCCGAGGCGGGATTCAATCGATTGATCGTGGTCAGATGGAAGCTGCCCGTTCATTGGGACTTCCTTATCGCAAAGCAATGATTAAGATTGTCATTCCGCAGGCAGTGCGGGTTATGATTCCGTCCTTTATTAACCAGATGGTGATCACGCTGAAGGATACGTCCATCTTATCCGTTATTGGTCTCGTAGAGTTGACACAATCGGGTAAAATTGTCATCGCAAGAACGTTCTCCTCTTTTGACATTTGGTTAACGGTTGCTGTTATGTATCTGATTGTTATCATCACATTGACCAAAGTTGCTGATTATCTGGAGGTGAAGGTTCGTCGTGGCTAAAATAAAAGTTGAAGGTTTGAAGAAAA
The DNA here is from genome assembly GCF_037974275.1 of Paenibacillus sp. FSL R5-0519. Lineage (NCBI taxonomy): Bacteria > Bacillati > Bacillota > Bacilli > Caryophanales > Paenibacillaceae > Paenibacillus > Paenibacillus sp. FSL R5-0519. Next base: position 3,432,812 of record NZ_CP150234.1, on the reverse strand, counting down.
GTTTCGGCTCGAATCAGGTTCTCAAGGGAATTGATGTAGCAGTCAACGAAGGAGAAGTCGTCTGTGTCATCGGACCTTCCGGCTCAGGAAAAAGTACCTTCTTGCGCTGCATCAATCAACTCGATGCGATTACGGCAGGCCGGGTTATCGTAGATGATCAGGATCTGAATGACCCTAAAACCAACCTGAACAAAGCTCGTGAGAATATTGGAATGGTATTTCAACATTTTAACTTGTTCCCTCATTTTAGTGTGCTTAAGAACATCATGTTTGCGCCGAGAGAACTCGGGATTTTAAATGCACAGCAGGCGCGTGATACAGCCCTCCAGTTACTTGAGCGCGTGGGCCTGTCTGATAAAGCAGACAGCTTCCCAACACAACTGTCAGGTGGACAAAAACAACGTGTAGCTATTGCTCGTGCACTTGCCATGAATCCGGATGTGATGTTATTTGATGAACCGACTTCGGCGCTTGACCCTGAGATGGTAGGCGAAGTTCTTGGTGTTATGAAGGACCTCGCGAGCGAAGGAATGACGATGATGATTGTTACACACGAGATGGGTTTTGCACGTGAAGTAGCTGATCGCGTCATCTTCATGGACGGTGGTTATATTGTCGAACAGGGTACCCCTGAACAGATATTTGGAAATCCGAAGAATGAACGGACGATCAGCTTTTTGGAAAAGGTACTCTAGAACTGATCAAGACTATACAGTTATCACATTGGAAGTCGCTAGTTTTAGCGGCTTTTTTTGTTATATTTAAGAGGTGATTTAATTTAATATATTTGAATACCAAATCCAGCAAGAAAGCGAGGTCTGTACTCCATGGAAAATGTGTCACAGGAAGACAAACTGGAATCCATCAAAGCCTTTCAATCAACCATCCACAAATCTGAAAATGCTTTATCGAATATGGCTCAGAAAAGTAATAACACAACATTGCTACAGAAACGTCTCCAAGCTTTTTACATTGGTCTAGCTTTGTTGGATAAACAGTGGAATCAAAAAGCTCATTCATACACCAAGGAAGATATAACAGAAGCCCAACTTGTTTTGATTGGATTGTTTCCATCCCTTGAGAGCATGTATGCCAAAGCCAAAGAAGGTAGCCCCCAAAAGACTCTTCTGGAAAGAAGGATTAGAGCATTTCATCTAGCTGTTCAAGCCATGGAGACATATCGTCTATCGAATGGGGACTGAATGTAATTCATCTTAACGATGAACAAGATATGAGAGAGAGGCCTGTCTATTTTAAATGACAGACCTCTCTTTTTCTTTTGCAAGCTTAAGAAAACCGATAAAGACGCACACCGTGTGTTGGCACAGTCGAAGTGAAGGAATTCTCTGTACATTCAGCAGCTTCCCCGCTCCACAATTCAGTACCTGCGGTAATACCGGACAGTCCGATCTTATCAAAAGACAGATCCACGGGAAGGGGGTTCTCTCCTGTGTTAAATACAGCAACGTAAGCGGAACCATCCGCATGTTGGGCAGTCCACACAATAAGATCTTCTTGGCGTAAGGCTTCTCTGGCTCCATAACTCTCGCGATGCATTCGCAGAACCTCACGATTGGTTAGCAGGGACAGTGTCCATTCGTCGTTATCTCGCAGTTCACCACCAAAAATGAGCGGGGAACGGAAGATACTCCACAGTGACATCATCGTTAATTGCTCGTCAGGTGTGAACCGAGTCCAGCGATCCGCTCCACCACCGTCTACAGAACGGATACCGATATGACCCAAAGGCAACATATCACAGTCTGGCCAACAGCCTGCTTGGGGAACGCCCTGCCACGTCCGGCAGCGGTCAAACATATCCAATAACAGCGGCCAAAGGTCCCAGAAATCGTCTGTGACACGCCACATGTTCGCATGTGCGGCTAGGAATTCCGAGTATTCCACCGGAGCAGGACCAGGAGAGAGACTTAGTACCATGGTTCGCCCGGAGCGCTCAATCGCTTTGGATATCATCTCGATCTCAGGCTGATGGGTGTCGTAGAGTCTGGAAGCAGCAATATCGTCTACCTTCACCAAGTCAACGCCCCATTGTGCATACAGTTCAAAGAGCGAATTATAATAGGCCTGTGCGCCTTCTTTTGAGCTATCGACACCATACATATCCGTATTCCACGGACAGATGGAGTTCGGATGAGCAATATCGCGCGCAGTGGCGGTTGTGCCCAGGATCGAAGTCCCTGCATGTGCAGCTTGACGTGGAATACCCCGCATGATGTGAATGCCAAATTGCAAACCCAGACTATGAACGTAGTCGGCTAATGGCTTAAATCCCTGTCCACCTGCAGCAGAGGGAAACCGATTCTCAGCAGGCATAAGCCGTGAATATTCATCCATGATTAGTGGAACGAATGGACGATATTGCGAAGAATTGGCCAAAGGCTCGTACCATTGAATGTCGACCGTAATATAGCTCCAGCCGAAGTCTTTAAGATGATCTGCCATGTACTCCGCGTTGCCACGAATTTCGTCTTCCGTAACAGCCGCACCGTAACAATCCCAACTGTTCCAGCCAAGAGGTGGAGTTGATGCTGCAAGCGTATGATTCATGGGAATACTCCTCTACTGATTAATTATTGCTCTCGCTAAATTCATCATAATAAAGGATTTTATTAATATCTACAGTAATGTTGAATGTCTAATAGCAAAATATTGCGGTTAGTCGAAGAATAATTTACGGTACACAAGGCTTTCACCACCGCTTCGAAATTCACCTGGCGTAACCCCGGTTATACTGCGAAAAGCTTTGATAAAATAACTTCCACTGGAATAACCAACTTGTTCGGCGATGACTTCAATGCTAAGAGTAGTTCCGCGCAGCAGTTCGAGAGCTTTCTCGGTACGTACACGGGTCAGGTAAGTACCTGGAGTCAAGCCAGTACTTGCGGAAAAGCGACGTATAAAATGATATTTAGAAAGGGAAACATACTCGGCAAGGTGATCGATACTGATCATCTTGGAGTAGTTGTTTTCTATGTATTCAACGGCTATTTGAATGTTTTCAGACCAATTCTCCCTGTTGCGCAATGTCGTTTTCTGTAATCGAGTCAATTCTGTCATGAACTGATATACGCTGGATGATGCGATCAGAGGATCAGTGATTCTGCCTGCCGCCGCATCAGTCACGATCATCCGCAACAGTCGGATGGGTGTGCAATCAGCGGGAAGATAGGGAACTTCTCCCGCTTCCCGAAGGAATTTTCGCCAGTGGGGCAGAATCAGAGTGGGCCTGAACAACAGGAACAGAAACTCCCAAGGTTCTTTTGACGCTGAATCATAGTAATAGCGATGTGCTCCTGGAATTTCCGCCAAAAAAGCTTGTCCTGCGGAAACATGATGTATGCAATTGTTTGACTCAAATACACCTTCACCCGAAGTTGTATATTGGAATAACAGAAGAGGCCCGTCCGAACGTTCAAGTCCATCCCAATGATAAGAAGGTTCAGTTATTGAATCACTTCCGGCTGCATAGAGTACACACAGTTGGAGCTCTCTGTCTTCGGCGAATCGAAACCCATAAGTTCCTCTGGGGATATTCATATCAGCTCTCCTTGTTGCCCCAAATTTTCACTGCGCTCCGCGAATGAAAATATCCACTAGTCTCTGACCTAGTGAAAAATTGGAACCATATTTATTCAGGTTATCTTGCCGATTGCCCATTAGCATCATGGTCGAGAAGGTCTCTGCCAGGAAAAACGGATCGTCCGTCCGCAGTTTGTTTGCATCCATGGCCCGTTGAAAATGAATGGCTAACACTTCATGAATATGGTGCTCTGCATCCCGTATGTCCTGAATCTGGACCTGGTCAAGAAAAGGCTCAGCTTCTCGGAGCATCGTTACAATCTCTGCATGTGGATTGGCCAGCCTGGCCTCTGCCAAATGCACAAGCCCCGACTCCAGACTCTCCGCTTGATCGAGCATATGCGAGGTTAATCGGCTCACATTCTGAAGCATCGTTGTGAAGGCAACTTTAAACAGCTCTGGCTTGCTGGTGAAATGATAATAAATAGTTGGTTTTGACACGTTACATGCTTTGCCAATTTGCTGAAGTGTGACTGTTTCGTAGCCATACTCCATGAATAACTTGGAAGCTGTATGAATGATCGTTTGTTGAATTGATATATCTTCGTCGCCGTGTTTGGGTCTTCCAGGCAAACGTTTGTGTGATTTTTCTGTCATTGGACTTCCCTCCATGAATATTTTATGACAAATAACGATAGTTAGCAAAACCAGCTTGTAATTATACTTACCGGTAAGTATAATTACTGAAGAGTTAAAAAAAACAACACATTATCCTCATAACAAGGTGGTTTTAGGGTTGAAAACAGCACAACGTACAAACAAATGGAAAAAAGTAATGATGTGGACGATCTTGTCCATCGTTATTATCGTAGCTGGAGTGTTCGTATATCTCAATTCGGTTACGTATAGTCCCTCTGAGCGAGCTGAGACTGCGATGACAAGTGATGCTCAGGTTAATGTCACCAAGATTAAGGACGGTTACCGATTTGAACCCGTGGGTACAGAGATAACCAAACCGAATATTATTTTTTATCCGGGCGGTCTGGTTGAACCTGAAAGTTATTCTCCACTTGCCAGAGAAATGGCAGAACAAGGTCACCGCGTATATATCGCGAACATGCCAATAAACTTGGCCATTTTCGGTCAAAACAAGGCTGATTCCTTTATCGAGGAACATCCAGACGAAGCGTTTGTTATTGGGGGCCATTCGTTGGGAGGGTCATTTGCATCACGGTATGCTGCAGAGCACAATGAGAAGTTGGAAGGCGTCTTTTTCCTGGCTTCTTATGCAGATGAAGGGGGGAGCGTGAAGAATACGGACTTGTCTATCTTACAGATTACAGGCTCGGATGACGGAGTGCTTAACTGGGAAGACTGGGAGAACTCCAAAGCAAATCTTCCGGAAGACACGACATATGTGAGTATTGAGGGTGGAAATCACGGTCAATTTGGCTCATACGGCATGCAAAAAGGAGATAATCAACCTGCGATTACAGAAGAAAAGCAGTTGGAAGAGGTAGTTATAGCGCTAGAGAACTGGATGGGTAAATTAAAATAATGTGCTAAATGAATGTGTTGAATGGTCATGATCCGTGGTACGATTAAAGTCGCTATTTTAGCGGCTTTTTTTGTTGAAGGATACGAGTAGGGCTAAATGGAGCAGGGTTGACTGCTTTTATTGATTGAATTTAAATCCAATGATGGGCCTACGGAATTGATTTAATTACCACAAGTCGTTAACATTAAAGGCATTGTCATCGAAATAACAGTAAAAGGGAAAACAACAAGAGCAATAACATCAAAGGAGAAAAGATTATGTTTTTCAGAAAATTTGCTTACACGTTAGTGATCATCCTCGCTGCATTATTGTTCTCGGGTTGTACATCAGAGTCTGTACTTGATATCGGATCACCACAAGTATCGGAGAATATGGGATTTGATGAGGTTGCCAATTATATCTCGCAGCATAATGAACTCCCACCAAATTACATTACCAAGAAAGAGGCCAGGGAATTGGGCTGGGAACCAAGTGAAGGGAATTTACATGAAGTGGCTCCAGGTAAAAGCATCGGCGGTGACGTGTTCGGTAACCGGGAAGGACTACTTCCCAAGAAAAAAGGCCGGATATGGTATGAAGCCGATATCAATTACACAGGAGGACGGCGCGGAAGCGACCGAATTCTATACTCGAATGACGGTTTAATCTATAAGACGACTGATCATTACAAGTCATTTGAACAGTTAAAATAAACGGAGGTCATGATATGAGCAATATTCAGATTGACGGATACCACATTCACAGCAAGGAAGAATTGCATCAAGTACTTCGGAATCAGCTTGAGTTAGACGAGAACTACGGAGGCAATCTGGACGCGCTGTGGGATGTCTTAACCGGGGCTGTAAGCATGCCGCTTACCGTTCAATGGCTTGGCTTCGAGAAGAGCAAAGAAATTCTTGGAGATTACGCAGATCAAGTCATCGAATTGTTGCGGGAAGTTGAAGCGGAGATCCAAGGATTTACGTTGGAATTATATTATTGAAAATATGTTTGGTGTGATGAGGCGATGGGCAACCATCGCTTTTTTGGTCTTCAGATTCTCATCAGATTCTACTCAGACTCATGTCTAGATCATGCTATTGTCATGGCTTAATAATCAAGGTTGGGGGTAGTAGACTTCCTTATACTTTAAGCATGGAATAGGTTAGGCGGGAGTGTAATTGTACACTAGCGGTTGAACATGTAAGCGTATACCACTCCATAGCGAACCATCTTAATGTCTGGATTGATTATTACAACTCACACCATTTAGGGGGCAGAAAAATAATGAGAGCCGTTTCAAAAATGCTAGGAGCATGTCTCGTAACGAGTGTTGTGCTGGTTTCCGCAGGTTGTGGAAACGCCGCAGAGAATTCCGAATCGAATACCAGTGACCCCAACAGTCCGATTACGTTTACCTTCTTTGGTGCAGATGCAAGTCCTAACTGGAACAATATGCAGGATGCTATAGGGAAGAAAATTACGGAAGAAACGGGTGTAACCCTTAATGCAGAATTCGATATCTCAAGCGGAGGAGGAAACGACCGGATATCCCTTATGGCCGCCAGCGGTGATTACCCGGATTTAATATTTCCTAAAGGTAACCTGAGCAGACTCGTTGATGCTGGTGCAATGATTGATCTGACGGATCTGATCGAAGAACATGCACCCAATTTGAAAAAAATCTATGGTGAGCAGTTTAATCGCTTGAAATATAGCAATGAAGACCCATCCATATATTGGATTCCAACGAATGGTGCAATTGATCAAGAAAGCTTCGATGCCACGAATGGTGCTGCTATTCAGCACCGAGTAGTCAAAGAGCTTGGATACCCCGAGATCAAAACCTTGGAGGATTATGAAAATGTCCTGCGTGAGTATTATAAAAATAATCCAACTACCGATGATGGCCAACCGACAATCCCGCTGACACTCAGTGCAGATGGATGGCGGCGAATGATCACCGTTACCGATCCGGCTGTGATGGCTACTGGAGGACCTGGGGATGGTGAATATTTCATTAACCCAGACACATATGAAGCTGTTCTGCATTATAAGCGCCCTGAGGAGAAGGAATATTTCCGTTGGTTGAACAAAATGTATAATGAAGGTTTAGTGGATAAAGACAGTTTTGTACAAAAGGATGATCAGTATAAGTCCAAAATCGCCAGTGGACGTGTTCTATCGGTGCTTGATCCTCTTTGGGGATTCAGCGATGCAGAAAATGCCCTTAAAAGTGCTGGCAAGGACGACATGACTTACGGATTCTATCCGGTAACGCTGAATAACAGCTTTCAACGCAAAGATTTTCAGAATATGGGCTTTGATGGATATGGTATCGGCATAACCGTTAATGCTGAAGACCCTGTCCGGGCCATCAAATTCCTGGATTGGCTTTCTTCTGAGGAAGGTCAAGTGTTGAGGAACTGGGGGATTGAAGGTGAACATTACGTTGTGGAAGACGGAGTTCGCAAAATACCGGCAGATATTCAGGAGCGTAAAAACAAGGACAATAGCACATTCAGCAAAGAAACCGGTATAAACTTATACACTATTTTTGGTGCTCATTATGGAGACGGTGTCAAAGATTCAACGGACAACTATTATACAACCAACTATCCTGAGCAGATCCAGGAAGGTTACTCTGATATTGAAAAAGAAACGCTGAAAGGTTACGGCATTACAACCTGGAAGGAGCTCTTCCCTAACGGAGATGAGTTCCCGGTGAGAGAATGGGGCGCTGCTTATAATATGCCGATCCCTACGGATAGCGGAGATTATAACGTGGTGTATCAGAAGACACAAGATATTATCCAGAAACGGATTGCGGAAGCAATTACATCCTCTCCGAGTGCCTTTGAAGGCATATATGACAATATGATTTCAGAACTTGATAAAGCAGGTGCAGTTGGGATGGAACAGCAGTACTCAGAGTGGATTAAAGATCGTGTTAGATTGTGGACGGGAAAAGAGGTCAATTAACTATTGGATATGATCACAATAATGGTTGGTTTACAGATCCAAAGTAAATACGTCAAGAACTAGAAAACATCGAGCCATTCTGCATGGCTCGATGTTTTCAGTTTACATTGAATGAACTTGTCATTATTTTAGTAATACTTCCGTTGCATCTCGTCTTTGTTTGATATATTTACCGGGGGAGATGCCGACCATTTTGGAAAAACTGCGAATGAAATTGGCATAGTCACTAAAGCCTGATTGAAAGCATGCATCCGTAATACTCATTCCATCAGACAGATGGAATTTGGCCCGTTCTATACGACGACCCAAAATATAGGAGCGGATTGTTAGTCCGGTATGCTTTTTGAATTGTCTGCTGATGTATGTGCTGTTCATATAGAATGCATCGGCAAGTTTGCGAAGTGTAATATCTTGATTTAGATGAAGTTCAATATAATCCATCGTTTCACGAACCAGCTCGGGCATGATGTCATTGGGAACAAATGAGTTGTTGTGAAACCAAACGTTAACCAAAACCAACAATTGGGCTACCGCTGCATTAATCTTGATGTCCGTGCCATAAGCATCCGAAGCAAGCAGTTCCTCCAGTTCGTTAGTCCATTGCATCATCATTTTCAAGCTTTGATCGTCCAAATGTACGATATTGCCCTTTCCTTTGAGGCGATGATCAAAACATGACAACAGATTGGTTGATGGTGTAGACAGCTGATAAAGGTATGTTTTTTTGAGATTGATTGTAATGCGCTCGTACTCGGATTCATCCAGAATAAAAGCTCGGTGCATCTCCTCGGGTGACATCACAAGCAAATCCCCCGGTTGCACATGATAGCATCGATTTTCTACATAAAAGTGGACATTGCCACGTAGGAACAGGTAAATCTCATATGCATTATGGCGATGATAGATCGTTTCCAGCTTATACGTTGTTACGCGGTGCAGATATAAGAGTTCAGGCTGGATGGGATCGTAAAAACACTCAGAGGATCCACTCATGAAGTACCTCCCGTCATTTCACGCAATAAATAGAGCGGTTAACGCAATGAAATTGTACTCAGCTTACCTTAAAATGTAATCATCCTATCATGATACCTTTTGTATTGCAAACGCTTTCTTATAAAAGATGTAACGAATAACGATTATTAGGGGGATTAATTCGATGAATCAACATACTACACCACATTCAGGTGAGCAAAAGCAAGACCAGGCAGCCAATCTAGGGGAGATTGGAAAGCTTCGTCCAAACGGGAACCCTTTGGTGGCCCACAAATTCGGAGCCGATCCCTATGCTCTGGTATTTAACAATAGAGTTTACTTATATATGACAAGTGATAAGCTTGAAAATGATAAGGATGGTCTTCCTCAGAAAAACAGCTATAGTTCAATCAACCGGATTACGGTCATTTCCTCAGATGACTTAATCAACTGGACTGATCATGGGGAGATCAGAGTTGCCGGACCTCAAGGTGCAGCAACATGGGCTTCGCAATCATGGGCCCCAGCAGCTGCTCATCAAATCTTGGATGGCGAGGATTGCTTCTTTCTATATTTCGCTAACAACGCCAGTGGAATCGGGGTATTGTCTGCACCAACACCTGTAGGTCCATGGGTAGACCCCATCGGAAAAGCACTTGTTACAAGAGAGACTCCGGGAGTGGAAGACGTAACCTGGCTGTTCGATCCAGCTGTAATTGTAGATGATGATCATCAGGCTTACCTTTACTTTGGTGGTGGTATTCCGGAAGGGAAAGCAGAAAGACCTGATACGGCAAGAGTTATGCGGTTGGGAGACGATATGATCAGTGTCGTTGGTACAGCTAAGGTTATTCAGGCGCCTTATATGTTTGAAAGCTCAGGGATACATAAATATAATAATAATTACTACTATACGTATTGTTCCAATTTTGACAAGGGAGATCGGCCAGAGGGCAGCCCGCCACCTGGTGAGATTGCATATATGACCAGTGTTCAACCAATGGGTCCATGGACATATCAGGGCACGCTGCTTCAGAATCCCGGACACTTCTTTGATATTGGCGGCAACAACCACCAGGCTATATTTCAACTGGCAGATCAGTGGTACATTGCCTATCATGCCCAGACATTATGCCAAGCCATGAATATCCCCGAAGGTTACCGTTCAACACATCTGAATCGAGTCGAGCATGATGCGGCTACGGGGAAGATTAAGAAAGTACATGCAGATTATCAGGGCGTGGATCAAGTCAAGTACTTCAATCCCTATGCGCGGGTAACGGGTTCCACAATTGGATGGAGCAGCAGGGTATCCACTGAGCAATATTCGGACTCGGGTGAGATGTCTCTATCAGATTCGAATATCATTGCCGCCAAGCTGCAAAATGAAAGCTGGATAGCTATATCCAAGGCTGATTTTGAAAGTGGAGGACCTTCTACCTTCTCAGCCATGATTTCGAATCAAGGAACCGAAGGTACGTTGGAGCTCCGTATGGATCGCACGGACGGACCTTTAATTGGAGAACTGATTGTTCAGCCCGCCACCGAATCGCTTCAATGGATGGAAGTAACAACCAAAGTTACGGGTGCGCAAGGTGTGCAAGACTTGTACATTATCTTTAGAAGTACAACAGACAGCTCAACTATCCTTTTGAGAGAATGGCAGTTTAATAGAAAAAATGAGGTGTAATTAAAGCATGTATCCAAATCCGATTATTTGGGCCGATTACCCAGATCCTGACGTGATTCGTGTAGAGGACACATATTACATGGTTAGTACAACCATGCATATGATGCCGGGATGTGTCATTCTGCGTTCATATGATCTGATCCATTGGGAAGTAGCTACCTATGTGTACGACACACTGGACGATACACCCGCGCAACGGCTGGAAAATGGTCAGCAAATATATAGTAAAGGCATGTGGGCCGCATCCCTTCGTTATCATAAAGGCATGTTCTATGTCATTTTTGTCGCAAATGATACCCGTAAAACGTACTTGTACACGTCGACCTCCATCGCAGGTGAGTGGAAGAAGCAAGTAGTGGAGGGATTTTACCATGACTGCTCTTTATTTTTCGACGATGATGAACGAGTGTATCTTGTGTACGGGAATACCGAGATCTATCTGACTGAATTAAGTTCTGATCTGACCGGTCCCAAACCGGGTGGAGTCCATCGCTTGATTGTAAAAGAAGAGCAGCCTTATCACCTTGGTTATGAAGGAGCACATTTCTACAAGATCAATGGCAAATATATTGTGTTCCTAATTCATATTACGAAAGCTTCCGGCCGGAGAACACAGGCGTGTTACGTGGCTGAATCTCTGGAAGATGTCTTCACTGGTGGAGAAGTATTTAATGACGATATGGATTATTTTAATTCTGGTGTTGCTCAGGGTGGCATCGTGGATACGCCGAATGGGGACTGGTACGCAATGCTGTTTCAGGATCATGGGGCTGTAGGGCGAATTCCTGTTTTGGTTCCACTCCATTTTGATCAAGGTATTCCGATATTTGCGAGCAAAGCTCCAAAGCAGATTGATATTCCGAGCACCAGACCAGAGCACCGTTATAATCCGTTAATAGGTAGCGACAATTTTAATTATGAAGCCGAAGAAGATGGCAGAATACGCCTCCATGACTTTTGGCAATGGAATCATACCCCTAATCAAGAACTCTGGTCCGTCACAGAGAAACCCGGGGTTTATCGTGTTCGGACGGGACAGATCAGCCCGAATCTGACATTCGCCGTCAACACACTAACCCAGCGTTCAATGGGGCCCGCTTGCGAAGCAATCGTTACGCTTGATGGCAGCCGTCTGAATAATGGCGACTATGCCGGGCTGTGCTTTCTGATTGGTTCATACGGAATGATCGCTCTTACGAAGCAGAATAACCAGTTTTACTTGGTCATGCATGCTAGAGATGGTGAGGACTCGACCATATTTGGTAATCTGATTGACCAGGAGCCAGCTACGGAGCATGAACGTATCCCTGTGTCAGGTCCAGTAGTTAAACTAAAAGCATTCGGAAATTTTGAGAACAATCTGGATGAGTGTTCTTTTGCCTACTTCGATGGGATAAAATGGAGAGATATCGGGATTGTCCATAAGATGATATATAAACTGGATCATTTTATGGGTTGCCGAACGGGGTTATTTGTATATTCAACCCAAACGGTTGGAGGAACAGCTGACTTTTCGAATTTCGAATATTGTGTGGTTAATCCGGAAGAGAAACAATGAACATATGTAAAAGCCGCCCAACGGCGGCTTTTCGTATTCAATAATTACAAGTTGTTGTACAATGATATGGATTCAAAGTTGACAGAGAGAAAAGAGTTGTTCAAACCGAACTGGGGGCATGTCGTCATGTATAAGAGATGTCTGGACATAACAAAATGGACCTTTATTCTGTTCCTTGCTGTGTCGATACCAGCAGGTCATACCGATGGAAATTCCAAACAACATCATTCGCAGCCAGATGGGCAGCAGATCCAACTTCCCGCGTTGTATGAGAAATATTCTCCTCCCATAGTAGTCTCTTTTGTCAGGGAAACCGGAGATGACCTTGAGCGTATGATTAGCCAGTTGCCTGGGGAGACGATGCTGGATAATCGCTGGACTCGTTTGTATGAGAAGGAGCTAGGAATTCAGATTCACTACGACTGGATTGCTAATGGAGATGTGTACAATCAGAAATTGGGTGTATCCCTTGCTGCAGGACGTTTCCCTGATGTGGTCAAAGTAAATCCATATCAACTTAGACAACTGAGCAACGCTGGATTGATTGAAGATCTAACCCGTGTGTACCAAGAGTATGCTTCACCACTTACGAAGAGTATATTAGAGGCAGAGGGAACAGGAGCATTTGATGCGGCAACCATTGACGGCAAATTGATGGCTATTCCCGAATCTTCTTCCTCCATTGAGACTGCACAATATCTGTGGATTAGAACCGATTGGTTGGAGAATCTGGGGCTGCGGCCACCTGAAACGATGGAAGACCTTCTTCAGATTTCGAAAGCGTTTACAGAAGGAGATCCAGACGGAAACGGAGAGCAGGATACGTACGGACTTGCGCTAACGAACCATCTATGGGATCCAGTTATGGGAGCTGCAGGACTGATGTCAGGCTACGGTGCCTATCCTACGATATGGGTTAAAGATGCGGAAGGAAAACTCACTTATGGAGGTATCCAGCCTGAAGTCCGAGAGGCTTTGAAGGCATTGCAAACGATGTATCGTGAAGGCCAGCTTGATCCGGATTTTGGCTATAAGAGTGGAAGCAAGGCGTCTAGAATGGTTCAGGATGGAAAGATAGGGATGCTCTACGGGGAACAGTGGACATCCTTTATGCTTCAGACCACCCGTGATACGGATAACGATGTAGAATGGCAGGCATATCCCATTGTTGCAAAGTCTGACCAGAGTCTGTTCGTTCCGCTACGTTCCAACACTGGTCAATACTTTGCTGTAAAAAAAGGCTTCTCTAATCCAGAGGTCGTGGTTAAGCTCATGAATCTGCATCTGGACATCAACTGGGGGGATCAGGCACAGTATGAAACATACTACAATGATGACTCCAAAGCGGTGTGGATGCTCTCACCGGTGACTCCTTTTCCCGGTAATAAAAATATAGATGCTTACAAACAAATTCGGGATGCCAGAATTACAGGGGACTACTCTGCTCTGCAAAATGAAGCTCTGGCCATTCACAAACGAATTGTGGCCTATGATGTGAACCATGTAGAGAGCGGCTGGGGATGGAAACAAACCTATGGGCCTTCGGGTGCTTTTAGCATTGCAGATTCTTATGAACAAAACGGTCAACTTCTCTATGACCAGTTCACTGGCGGTATTACGGACACCATGGTTGATCGACAAATCATTCTTCGAGATCTTCAGCTTGAAGCCTATATGAACATTATTCTAGGCAGGTCGATCGATGAGTTCGATCAATTCGTAGAGAACTGGCGCAAGCTGGGGGGAGATCAGATCACATCGGAAGTTAACGCGTGGTTTCGCACCAGCAAGCCAAAGGAACACTAATGTTCACTTTATTCATACAAGGAACCAACTCAGCCTTTGGCATTGGAGGTGAACGTATTGATCAAGATCCCTGCTAGATCATGGCTTAATAGTATATTTGCGCGATTAATAATTACCTATCTGGTATTCGTGCTTCCACTTATTCTTCTTGGCGTGTATCTGTATCATTGGAGTTATGACAATGCAAGCCAGGAAATATCGTTGTCAACGGAGAGACGGTTGAACCAATATGTCGTGGAATTGAACAGAGAGATGGAATGGATGGAATTACAGCAGTTTGATATCGTTGAGGATCGAAAATTGAATCGACTGGCGATTCTCTGGGATATGATGGATCAGGTTGAGCGGCGTGATACATTAAATTACCTGACTGAACGACTCGCTTCATTTAAGAACAGCACTGCTTATATCAAAAACGTTCATGTACATATCCCTTCTGTCGGCAAAAGTATATCCGCGATCCAAGGCATCGACGATTTCAATAAAAGTTCTTACCTATACTTCGGTTCAAGCATGCAAGGAAAAGGTACACGTTTCACGGTGAAGGAGGACACCCTGAACCTCAGTGCCGTCAGGCTGACCGGCACGAGGGGAGAGCCCCCGCTTTTTGTCATTCAAGTGGAGCTCGACACAAATCATTTTCAAAATGAACTCACACGACTTAATCTGTACCCGGAGAGTTCGACTTTCCTGATTGAGGACAAAACGGGGCATGCCATCATAGATAACCATCAAGCTAGTGTTATTCTCGCGAATTACCGGGAGCACAGTGTAAAGGGAACACTGGATGGCTTTCGGATGAAGGTGGGGGACACCATGTATCATGTGAGTCAGTTGCATATGGATTCCCTGGGCTTATCCGTAGCTACATATCTACCCGAGGCCATTGTCACCAAACCGCTTAGCAAGTTCTATCATTGGGCTTGGCTGTTTGCAATTACATCATTTGTTGCCATCACGGCGTATCTGTATTCTAGCTACAAGTTGATTCATATTCCGTTACTGTTGTTGGTGAAAAGATTCAAAAAAATGGAGGGAGGCATGCTTGATGTTCCCATCGCGCATAATCGAAAGGACGAATTCGGCTTCCTCTACACCCGTTTCAACCTCATGATTGAAAATCTTCAATCCCTGATCGACCGGGATTTCAAGAAAACACTGATGATGCAGCGGGCCGAGTTGAAACAGCTCCAATCCCAGATTAATCCTCATTTTCTGTACAACAGCTTCTTTATTCTGAATTCACTGGCAAGAACAGGGGAAACAGAGCGTATTGAGCAGTTTACTAATATGCTTGGCGAATATTTCAGGTTCATCACCCGGAATGAAACCGATCATGTGAAGTTGAAAGTGGAAGTGGAGCATTCACGAATCTATACAGAGATTCAACAATTACGATTCTCCAGACGAATCAAAGTTGATTTTGGGTCACTCCCTGCTGAGATGGAACATATTCACGTTCCCAGACTCATTATTCAACCGATTATTGAGAATGCATATGAACACAGCCTTGAAAAGAATACGGCCTCCGGTCTTCTAATTATCGGGTTTACTATGGAAGGTTCATATGCCGAGATTACCGTAGAAGATAATGGAAGCGAGTTGGATGAGCAACATATTGAAGCTCTTCAGCAACGCTTGCATAAGGACGGAGGTACGGATGAAATGACCGCGTTAATAAATATCCATCGACGTCTGGTCCTGACGTATGGAGAAGGAAGTGGCCTTTTCCTATCCAGAAGTAAATTGCAAGGATTAAAAGTCACAATTCGAATCCAGTGGAAAGAAGGAGAGAACGAATGTATCGACTTTTGATTGTAGATGACGAGGAGATTATTACGGATAGTCTCTATGAAACTTTCGCCAGACATATACCCGACCAGCTTGATGTATGTAAGGCATACTCTGCAACAGAAGCATTGTCCTGGATGCAGCGTTCTAGAATTGATATTGTTCTAACGGACATTCGCATGCCGGGCATGAGCGGCTTGGAACTGACAGAGCGAATTCAAGCCAGTTGGCCGAATTGTCGCGTCATTTTTCTGACAGGACATAGCGATTTTGATTATGCCTATCAAGCTTTTCAGATGGCCAATGTACGTTACTTGCTCAAAACGGAAGGTTATGACAAGGTAATGTCTGTTGTCGAAGATGTGATGGAAGAGATCCGGCAAAGTCACAGCATGCTTGAATTGTTGGAACATTCTCATCAAGTCAACTCTCAGCTTGCACGGATTCAACAAAAAGAGTACTTGCGGAAACTGCTTCAAGATTGTACAGCAGTTATGGTTTCTACTAATGATATGCAGGACGAATTATTCAAAAGAGATATCAGATTACAGATAAACTCGCCGATTTATCTCATACTGGGTCGGTTCAATAATCCGCCAGAAAAAGGTTCGGACCTCACAGAAGTCCAGGAATCTGTTCGCATTATCGGTTCTTCTCTAATGCATGATCGAACAGCGTACGTCAGCGTAACGGACCATTATGGAGATACAATCTGGTTGATTCAGCCCAAGCAGGAAGAAGAGATGTCCAATGATAAACTTGTACGGTTTCTAGAAGGCACACTGGAATTGGTACAGGAAGCTTGCATGGTATCTCTTGGCGTATCCATTGCATTCTCATTAAGCAGTCAAAGCTGCGAATGGTCCGAGTTAACCAAACAATATGAACGTCTGAGATTACTCCAGTGGATGAAAATAGGGGATGGCGTATCCATGGTGCTCACGGATCATCGCAATGACCTCTCATCTGATGTACCCAAAGAATCCATGCGTATCTCAAACCGGATTGAGATTATGTCAGGATATTTGGAAACGGGGCGAATTCAGCCTTTTTACGATATATTTGAGGAACTTGCAGGCGAATTGTTGCAGCAGGAGATTACGATGGAACGTGCAATGGAAACCTACTATAATCTGGCTTTATTATTACATTCGACAATCAATCGGTGGGGTCTTCAACAGAAGATTCCTGATCAACGAAGTTTGCTGCATTTAGGGGAGTATACATGCATGAAGGATGCAGTTCAATTTTTATATCGTGCTGCCGATGAATTAGTCCGGTACAAGAGGTCCAATGAACAGGAACGCGCTAACGTTGTCATTCATTCTTTATGCAGTTACATCAAGGATAACCTTGAGAAAGATCTTTCTTTAGTAAGATTGGCTGAACTTCATCATTTCAATCCATCCTATCTATCCCGATTCTTTAAGCAGGAAATGGGAATTAACCTGTCCGAGTTCATTGACGACTGCCGAATAAGAAGAGCCAAAGAATTGCTTCAGAACCCGAATTTTATGGTACGTGAGGTCGCACTCCAAGTGGGATACGAGGCTGCACATTCGTTTACCCGACTTTTTAAGAAAATAACGGGAATGACCCCCCAAGAATACCGGGAATCCCTTTTGGTACGTTAATTGTGAATTCTCAGGAATTGACTAGCTCAAATAACCACAAAAAACGCAGGGAGAACATCTCCTGCGTTTTTCTGTAGTTATTTAACAAACATAGCACATCGGCAATCCACCCTAGGCCGTGTGGATTTTTTGTCGTCTATAAGCATTAGGACTCGATCCGGCGTACGCTTTGAATTTTTTATAGAACCAATCAATATCCTTATATCCTACCTCAATCGCTATCTCATATATTCGAAGATTCGTGGAAGACAGCAGTTGCTGGGCCTTTTCCATACGTTGCTGGAGCATATAATCATTGAAAGACATCTTCTCTTCCAGTTTGAACTTCTGCCCAAGGTAGGCACAGTTAAAATGAAGCATATCAGAGATCTTCTTCAGCGTGATTTCATCACTCAGATGATCCCGTACATAGGCTTTGACGATACGAATCACATGACTGGAGTGCATGGGTTTACCATTCATTTGAACAGGCGTTTTGAAGAACGACGACGTTTTGTGTGCCGGATCGGTTTCAAGGTGGGATCGAAGTCCGTGCAGACTGTTAAGTAAAGAAGAGGGACTAACAGGATACGGTAGATAATCATTCACCTGATACGTAAGGGCTTTGCGTACGAACCTGAAGTGATCTCTTCCACCCATCAGGAGGATGGGGATCTGACTTTTCTTTCGAATCTCGTTGCATAACCAGAGCCCCGCGGTATCGAACCTCTCTGTATGTACCATAACAAGGGAAAAGTCTCGTTCTGACAATGCGGTCAAAGCTTCGGACGATGAGAACACACAATTTGCGATAGTATATTGAGCTTTGCTCCGTAGCAACATCTGTTGCAACTCTCCGCACAAACGACGGCTGAAATCCACAAGTAAAATATCATACATGAAGCAATACCTCACCTTCTGCTGAATTGTAATCCGCCAGATTAAACTCAATGATGACTTAATTTCATTATGGTAATAAAAGAAAGCGCATACAATGTGCATATTTTTGTAGAGAGTGCATTTCTTTACCAATTGGAACCCAGAATGCAATTTGTACGCACAAAATCACGGAAATCTATATTCAGCCGGGGTAAACACCTGTATTTTGGCAGGTTGTTTGCGCTTTCATTTGGGCGATACACTGTGAGAGCAAAAGACAATCAGGGGGGAAGACGATGAGAAAAAACAAGTTCATGCTACTGAGCCTGGTATTCGCGGTTTTGTTGGTGATTGCTGCATGCAGTTCTGCACCTACCGCTCAACCCGAGCCGGAAAAGACAACACCACAGGAGGAACAAACACCCGTAGAAACCGAGCAAAAGAATGAAAACTCTACGCCAGAAATGGACTTTGACATGGGCGGCAGAACGATCAAAGTTGTTGCTTGGTGGGACATGGAAATACAGGGGAACAACCCGGACAACATTCAACGCCTTGAGAATCTCGAAACGCTGAAGAAAAAACACAACTTTAATATTGAATACGTTTCCATTGATTTCGGCGAATATCAGGAGAAGGTAGTTGCTTCGCTGATGGCAGGGGAACCACTTGGTGATTTGGTGAGATTGGGCAAAAACTATGCCATTCCCGCATTAACCAAACAGGATCTCTTGTGGCCAGTGGATGATTATATTAAAAACGACAAAGTATTTAATCAGAAAACAACGAAGGAATATATGCAATATGAAGGCAAAGGTTACGGCTTTACCGAGGACCAATCTTCTTTTATCAACGGAATTTTCTATAATCGCACCCTCATGCAGGAGCTGGGCTTGAAGCCATTGCAGGAATATGTGGATGCTGATGAATGGAACTGGGATACATTCCTCAGCGTTGCCAAACAAGCGAACAAGGATCGCAACAACGATGGCAAGCTGGACACTTGGGGACTCGCTCAGACGGGATTGCTTGAACCGATTCTGTATTCGAACGAGGCTTCCCTGACCCTAGAGGATAAGCAGAACCTGGAAGATCCCAAAACGAAGGAAGCGCTGAATTTCCTGTCCAAACTGGCTACTGAAAAGGTCGGCAGAGCTTCTGAAGGCGGCGACTGGACTGAGCCATCCACGTTCTTCCGTCAAGGCAATACGTTGATGTATTCAGGTGCCATGTACGAGGTTGAAGGCATTATGACAGACATGAAGGATTACGATATCGGTTTTGTACCATTCCCTAAAGGTCCAAGTGCATCAGCGTATCACTCTGGAGAGTCCCGTTACCAGGCTATAACGATTCCTAAAGCAGTAGAGAATCCGGAACAACTGATGTATATCTGGGAGAAAATTAATGAGATCGATTCGATCTATGAGTATCCGGGCCAATCCACACTGGAGACACATCTGACCGATGAAGCAGATATCAACAACGCCAGAGAGGTTGCGGAAGGCATGCTGGTTCTGGACCATAACACATTCCCATCCTTGCCTTTCTGGGACTTTGATGGAGAGCTCAAAGAAGGAGTATCTGTATCTACGCTGATTGAGAAATACAAGGCACCTTTCCAGGCTGCGATTGATGAGGTATACAAATAAGCATCAGGACACACGGGCAGAACGCACCAGTGATGGTGCGTTCTGTCCGGGTTAGTCAATCGTCCAGTTCTCGCAACGCTTAGAGGAAAGGGGATACATTCGAACATGCGGTCACGTAAGAAAAAGGGACTAATCTTGGTGCTTGTCCTGGCCCTGGTACTCTCCATATGGACGCTATATCCATCGCGGGATCGTTATCCGGGGACGGTACATGCGCTTGAGGACTTTGACGCAGTATCGGCAACCGAGGATTCATTCAGTTATGACCATTATCTGACTACTCATGCCAATTCGGCTAATCCCGAGAAAACAATACGCATTGAAGGCGAATCTTATGTTCAGGCAACTGACGGAGAATTCGAGGTCGTGCAAGGTTATGCCGGACTGGATGGGAGCGCTGTAATTACGCCGGAAACTGGAACCATTCGTTGGGATGTTCCCGTTCAAATGAGCGGTTTGTACAATATTCGCATTCACTATTACCCTGTAGAGGGTAAAAGCTCGGGTATTGAACGCAGACTCGAGGTGAATGGGGAGGTCCCTTTTAGAGGGGCCGATGTTCTCTTGTTTGACAGGGTGTGGGGGAATCGCGAGGATAACGTTCGTCGTGACGATCGGGATAACGATCTCAGGCCAAGACAAGTGGAACAGCCCGAGTGGCAGCTGACTTCCTTCAAGGATAGCGGAGGCTATTTCGAGGAGCCCTTTCAGTTTTATTTTGAAAAAGGAAACCCGCAGTTATCGCTCACTTCATTAAGAGAAAGTATGGCGATTGATTATATTGAGCTGTATCAGGAAGGGGAGATACCGACCTATGCAGAGCTTGAGGCAACTTATGCCTCACAGGGGCTGAAACCAGCGGCTCCAGTCATGCTGAAAGTACAAGGTGAACAAGCAGTCAGCAAGTCTTCACCTACACTGGCACCCATCTCGGATCGTTCGAGCCCATCGCTGGAACCTTATGATGTATCCAAAATTCGCATGAATGCGATCGGGGGCATCAACTGGAAACTGCCGGGTGAATGGATCGAATGGGAAATCGACGTGCCTGAAGACGGATTGTATCAAATCGCGTTAAAGGTAAAACAGGATCAATTGCGCGGTATTTACGCTACCCGCAGTCTGACGATCAACGGCGAAGTTCCGTTTAAAGAAATGAAACGCATTCGCTTCAACTACAGCCCATCCTGGCAAACTCAGGTGCTGGGGGCGGCAGAAAATCAGCCTTACCAGTTTCATCTGGATAAAGGGAAACATCGGATTCGAATGACGGTAACGCTGGGCGACATCGCTCCTCTGCTTCGTACTGTGGAATCCAGCGTGCTGGAATTGAATGAGATGTATCGCAAAATCCTGATGATCACCTCCAACAGCCCCGATCCGCTTCGGGATTATCAGTTGGAACAACGCATCCCGGAGATGACGGAAGTCTTTGAACGACAGGCAGACACGCTCCGTTCTGTAGCGGATTATCTGGAAAAGGCAACGGGTGAGCAAAGTGATAAAGTTGCCGTGCTTCACGCCATGGTCATGCAGCTTGAAGATATGGCGGCCAAGCCGGAGACCGTTCCTAAACGACTGGATACGTTCAAAATTAACGTAGGTGGCCTGGGTACCTGGATATTGTCAGTACGTGAACAGCCGATCACTCTGGATTACCTCGTCGTGTCTCCGCCGGGTGAAGCCTTGCCAGATGCGGAAGCGACGGCCATTCAGCAGGTGAAACATGAGCTGGGTGCATACGTGGCTTCGTATACCGAAGATTACGACAGCATCGGTAACGTGGAACAAAAAAAGGATTCCATTACTGTATGGATCACGACTGGACGGGATCAGGCTCAGGTATTGAAAGGCATGATCGATGATTCGTTTACTCCGGATACGGATGTATCCGTGCAGCTGCGTCTTGTGCCGCCCAACATATTGCTTCCCGCAACGCTTGCAGGTGAAGGACCCGACATTGCCATGCAAATGGGTGAGGACATCCCTGTAAACTATGCGATGAGAAGTGCGGCAGCGGATTTGAGCAAATTCCCCGACTTCGAGGAAATTGCGGGTCGATTCCGTGAAAGCGGGTTGACACCATACCGGTATAACGACGGTGTGTATGCCCTACCGGAACAGCAACATTTTCCGATGCTCTTTTACCGCAAAGATATCCTGAACGAATTGGGACTGGAGCCGCCGAAAACGTGGCAGGACGTGTATAACGCCATTGCTGTGTTGCAAAAGCATAATATGGAGTTTTATCTGCCCATCGAGGATACACTGAACAACGCAAACCTTGTGCCGAACTCAACTTTTGCGATGCTGCTGTACCAGAATGATGGCACCTTCTATACGGAAGATCAGAAGAAGAGTGCCCTTGATTCGGAAATTTCGATGGATGCGTTTAAACGCTGGACACAATTCTATACCAATTATAAATTCCCGCTTAAAGCGGACTTTCCAAACCGCTTCCGTACCGGTGAGATGCCGATTGGAATTGCGGATTATACAACCTATAACATATTGACAGTTTTGGCTCCGGAAATTCGCAATCTCTGGGACTTTACCATTGTTCCTGGTACGCAGCTTCCGGACGGTTCAATCAGGCATGAGGTGGCCAGCGCAACAAGCGCGGTAATGATGCTTGAGAACGCCAGCAACAAGGAAGCTTCATGGAAGTTCATGAAATGGTGGACTGACGAGCAGACCCAGATTGAATACGGACGAGAAATGGAAGGCCTGATGGGGGCGGCAGCCCGTTACCCAACAGCCAACATTGAAGCTTTGAAACAGCTTCCTTGGCCCGTCAAGGATTATGAAAATCTGGAGAAGCAATGGAAATGGGTACAGGGGATCCCGCAGCTTCCTGGAGGTTATTTCACGGGACGGCATCTGGATAACGCTTTCCGTAAGGTGGTCAATGCGAATGAAAATCCGCGTGAAGCCTTATCGGACTATGTTCTGTACATTGATGATGAAATTGAGTTGAAGCGTAAGGAATTTAATCTGAAATAGAGGAAAGGGAGGGTAACGGTTGCAAGCTAAAACAACCAAGACAGCCGCCGCTCCTGCCGTCCATACCCGCCAGGTCGGCTGGTGGTCCCTTTTGAGAAGGGATCTGTATCTCAGCAGGCATTATTATGTGTTGATGGCACCGTTTATGCTGATTTTTTTCATGTTTACTGTCATCCCGGTCGGCATTTCACTGGGGCTCAGCTTTTTTCACTTCAACATGCTGGAGCTGCCGCGATTTGTCGGGTGGCAAAATTATTCCCGGCTTTTCCTGAATGACGACGTATTCCTGATCGCGCTCAAAAACACACTGCTTTTTGCCGTAATCACGGGTCCGCTCAGTTATATCGCCTGCTTTTTGTTTGCATGGATCATCAACGAGCTATCTCCCAAAATTCGAGCGGTCATGACGCTGGTGTTCTATGCGCCCTCCATATCGGGAAATGTCTTCTTCATCTGGCTGATCATCTTCTCAGGTGACAGCTACGGGTATATGAATGGCTTCCTGATGCGCCTTGGTGTCACACTGGAGCCGATCCAATGGCTTGCAGATGAGAAGTACGTGCTCGCGATTGTCATTATTGTACAGCTGTGGCTCAGCCTCGGAACCAGCTTCCTGGCCTTTATTGCTGGACTTCAGACCATCGATCGTTCTCTGGTTGAAGCCGGCACCGTGGACGGGATCAAGAATCGCTGGCAGGAACTTTGGTACATCACCCTGCCTTCGATGAGACCGCAACTGATGTTTGGTGCGGTGATGCAGATTACGGCTTCATTCGCAGTGGCCGAGATATCGATTGCATTGGCCGGTTTCCCAAGTGTGAACTATGCAGCACACACCGTCGTCACACATCTGATGGACTTCGGTACAATCCGTTTTGAGATGGGCTACGCTTCTGCCATTGCAACCGTGCTGTTTGCGTTGATGCTTGGTACGAACGTTTTGACGCAAAAAATGCTTAGAAAGATAGGTGAATGACAATGACCAGCAAAGTACGTGCCGTGTTTGGCATGCCAAAAAGGCTGAATCGGTCATTTACCGTCAGTCTGATGTTATTTGCACTGCTGGCCGTGTTTGGATCATTTATGGTGCTTCCGCTGATCTATGCTGTCAACAATGCATTCAAACCCCTGGATGAGCTGTTTATTTTTCCGCCGCGATTCTGGGTGAATAACCCGACAACAGAGAATTTTGCCGATCTGATCAACCTTATGGGCAATTCATGGGTGCCGTTATCCCGTTATATTGCTAATACCCTGCTCATTACAATCCTGGGGACGGCAGGACACATCCTTCTTGCATCCGCCGCGGCTTATCCGCTGGCTAAATATCGTTTTCCAGGTTCGAAAGTGTTGTTCACGATTGTCATTCTGTCTCTGATGTTCTCACCGCATGTCACGGCGATTCCAAACTACATGGTCATGTCTTGGCTAGGATGGATTAACACACACGCTTCCATTATCGTGCCATCGCTTGCTTTCTCCCTGGGACTGTTCCTGATGAAACAGTTCATGGAGCAGATTCCCGATGCGTTGCTGGAAGCAGCCAAAATAGACGGAGCCAATGAATATCGCATTTTTTGGAGCATTGTGATGCCGAATGTAAAGCCGGCATGGCTCACGCTCATGATCCTGCAGTTCCCTGCGTTATGGGGGACGGACGGCGGGAGCTTCATTTACAGTGAAAATCTCAAAACGCTGCATTATGCGCTCAGTCAGATTGTACAGGGAGGGATTGCTCGTGCAGGTGTTGGTGCGGCTGTGGCCTTGCTGCTGATGATTGTACCGATCACGCTGTTTATCATCTCCCAGAGCAGTGTCATGCAAACGATGGCCACTTCAGGCATGAAAGAGTAGAAAGGAGGCAGCGAGGTGCGGAGAAGCACATGGAAAAAACGCAAATCGATCATCATGGGCATGATCTGCCTCCTGTTGTTCGTTCAAGAGGCATCGTATGTGAGTGCAGACGGTAAAACGGATGCGTATCATTACTCCTTCTGGGGTGACGCAGTTCCGGCACCAGCGGCATATGAGGCAACAACCATTATCACCGGCAAGAAGCTGAACACGATTCCTATGAAAGAGCCAAGCGACATGCATGTTACCGCCAATCAGCACGTCTTTGTGCTTGATTCGGGCAATGGCCGCATTATAGAGATGGATCGCAACCTCAAGCTGGTACGGACGATTGATTCATTTAAGCAGGAAGGCAAGGAAGATCATTTTAAAAATCCACAGGGATTGTACGTTAGCGATCAAGGCCATCTGCTGGTCGCGGATTCGGATAATCATCGGGTCGTACATTTGGATGAAAAAGGCACGCTGGTCAAGATTGTCGCAGAGCCCAAATCAGACCTGTTAAAAGCGGATTTTCAATTCAAACCTATGCGTGTTGTTATGGACAAGGGGGAGCGTATCTACGTCATGGCCGAAGGCGTATTTGATGGATTCATGGAGTTCAGCGCCGACGGTACGTTCTCGTCATTTATTGGAGCAAACAGAGTTCAGGTAGACCCGGTGGAGTATCTATGGAAACGCTTCGCCACACGTGAGCAGCGCAGTCAGATGGTTATGTTCACTCCGACGGAATTTACCAATCTGGATATGGATGAAGAAGGCTTCATCTACGCGACTAGCGGGGATCGGGGCAAAGATCCGGTCAAGAAGCTGAATGCACAGGGCACAGACATTTTGCGCAGAGAAGGCTATCAGACCCCGCAAGGTGATATGGTGTATACCCAGGAAGCCGGGCCATCCCGTCTGATTGATGTGGACGTGGGGGACAGTGACATGTATTCCGTACTGGATTCCAGCAAGGGCCGAATCTTCACCTACAATGGAGACGGGTATCTGCTCCATATTTTTGGCGGCATCGGAAACCGCCTTGGCCAGTTTAATACACCTGTTGCGCTGGAACGTGCGGGAGACCGGATGTTAGTTCTGGATAAAGCACTTGGCGAAATCACCGTCTTTCAGACAACTGAATATGGACGCACGCTCCATGAAGCAGTTCGCAGTTATTATAACGGTGACGAGGAGCAGTCCAGTGTACTGTTTGCTAAAGTTGCCGAGATGAACGCCAATCTGGAATATGCTTATGCGGGAATCGGCAAAGCACTGCTTCGTCAGAAGGAATACGGCGAATCTGCGAAATACTTTAAGCGCAGTATGGAACCTAAAGGTTATTCCAAAGCTTTTCTTTTGTATCGCAAAGAGCTGATGCGTGAGCATTTTTCATGGATGATGTCCGGTTTATTCCTGGCTGTCGCTGCGTTTGTTACCGTCATCATCGTTCGCAGGCAGAAAAGGAGGACAACGAATGCAGGCATCAAGTAAACAGTTATATCAGTACCCGCTGCATCTGATCTTCCATCCGTTTGATGGATACTGGGAATTAAAATATGAGCGCAACCAGAGGAACTCACTGTTGATTGCTTTCATGATTCTGGTACTGCTGGTCATCACCAAAATTTTACATGCCCAATACAGCGGTTTTCTGATTAATCTCAGTAATCCCAAATACCTGAACAGTCTGCTCGAAATGGTATATGTGATCGTGCCGGTCCTCTTCTGGTGTGTGGCCAACTGGTCGTTAACCACCTTGATGGACGGGGAAGGCAAGTTTTCTGAAATTTTTATGTCAACCTGTTTTGCACTGGTGCCTCTTTTCCTAATCCATTTTCCGTGGATCTGGCTGAGTCTTGTGATCTCTGCACAAGAAACTGCCTTTTATTATTTCTCCAATGCACTCGCCGTCGCCTGGACGGTGTACCTGTTATTTGTGGGAAATATGACGGTTCATCAGTACACACCAGCCAAAACGATACTCACGATGCTATTGACACTTGTAGCTATGGCCTTTATGGCATTTCTGTGCCTCTTGTTCTTTAGCCTTGTACAGCAGATTGTATCGTTTGTCGTAACCATCTATCAGGAATTAGTGCTTCGGGGCTAAGGGAGGAGGAGAATGTGATGAAATATGCCGTAGCCAAAAAAATAACAGGAATGCTGCTCGCGGGCAGTCTGCTGCTCAGCGGATGTCAGTTCTCGTCAGCACCACTGACCAACCAGGTGGTATCTGCCGCAGACCAAGCGGACGTTCCCTCCCTGCCTCCCGGAGAAAAACTGAAATCATCTTTCAGTAATACCCGCCTTCCAGGCATGATTGGCATTGCACAGAATGATCAGCTTCAGCTGTTCATTCACGAAGAGACTGCCGAGATTGCAGTGATTCACATGCAGAGCGGGCAGATCTGGCGCAGCAATCCTGCAGATCGTGAACAGGATGGAATTGCCGCAGGGATAAACAAAGACCTGTTGTCTTCACAAACCAAGCTCAGCTTCTTCAACAGTCTGGGTCAGAGCAGCACGGTGAATTCTTACACGGACAGTGCCGCACACAAGCAGATCAGCTTCGAGTCACTGCCAAACGGCGTACGGGTGAATTACCAGTTTGGCAGCACCGAGCGATCCATTGAAGATTTGCCGATGAAGATCAGCAAAGAGCGTTTTGAGCAAAAGCTGCTTGCACAGTTGGATAAGACCGGGCAACGGGCCTTGAAGGTCGGATATGCAGAGGACAAAGAAGAAGGTACTTACGTCCGGATTGATAAGGCGATGCAGGGACTTCAGTTGTCCCGAGCGTTGAAAGCCTTTGACACAGCCGGTTACACACCGGAGGACCTGGCTCAGGATCATGCCGAGTTCGGCATTGAACAGGAACGTAGCGGACCGCGGCTGTTCATGATCACGATGGAATATGAGCTCGATGGAGAGGATCTGTTAGTTCGTGTTCCTTCATCAGGCATTCATTTTCCGGAGGAATATCCGATCAATAACATATCCATACTGGAGTATTTTGGTGCCGGAGGATTGAATGAAGAAGGCTCCATGCTGTTGCCGGACGGATCGGGGGCTCTTATCCATTTTAATAATGGGAAGTTGCAGTATCCTGCCTATCAACAAGATATTTACGGACCGGATATGACCATGAAACTGCGGGAAGCAAGTTCGAATGAAGCCAAAGCCCGATTGCCGGTGTTTGGACTTATTCGGAAAGAGGGGGCGTTCCTGGGTATTGTTGAGGAAGGGGATGCCGTTGCCGTTGTGAATGCCGATATCAGCGGCAAGCTAAACAGTTATAACAACGTATATCCAAGCTTCTATGTTGTGAACAAGAGCGATGTGACACTTCAGGCAAGCGATATGGTTCGTACACTTCCGAAATTTCAGAAGAATCCGACCGTGTCCGACTTCGCCGTTCGATACGCTTTTGTAGGGGCGGATAAGGCCTCGTACTCCGGGCTTGCCTCTCTTTATCGGGATTATCTGATGCAAAATGGCGGACTTCCCGAGCTGAGCGCCAGTAAGGCTCAGAATGACGTTCCGTTTTATCTGCAACTGTTCGGTGCCATGACAACAAGCCAGCATATGTTGGGCATACCGTACGATTCAACGGAGGCTCTGACGACGTTTGATGAAGCCAAAAACATCCTCACTACCTTGAAGGAGAAGAAGGTATCCAATATACAGGTTCGCTATGCCGGGTGGTTTAACGGCGGGCTTTACCATAGGATGCCCGATTCCATTCACGTGGACGGTGCTGTGGGTGGCAAAAAGGGATTGCGGGAATTCAGTGCATTCACCAAAGAAGCAGGCATCGGCTTTTATCCGGATATTGCTCTGATGAATGTGTTATCCAAAAAAGGATTTAAACCGTCTAAAGAAGCTTCCCGAACCTTAACCCAGGAACCGGCGGTTATGTATCCGATGAACCAGGCCATACAGCGTCGTGACAGGGATCGTTCACCTTCCTATGTGCTGTCGCCCAACTTGCTGGAGAACGTGACGGCAGAGATGCTGGATGAACTCAAGTCTCTTCAAAAAGATGAACTTACGTTGAGTCTGAATGACCTGGCCGCTCAGCTGAACAGCGACATGAATCCGAAAAAGTTGGTGGATCGAACGGAAGCACTGGGCTCCGTCAAGAAAGCACTCGAACAGATCAAACAGCAGGTAGGCCCTGTCGTTGCGGAAGGCGGAAACGCTTACGCACTGCCATATGTAACTGGGTTGACAGATGCTCCAATGAATAGCAGCCGTTTCAAGCTGGAGGATGAAGAGATTCCATTCTATCAGCTCGTTGTACACGGCAGCCTTAGTTATACAGGCATGCCATACAATCTTTCTACTTATACGGACGCAAGACAATACGTATTGAAGTTGATTGAATATGGAGCGAGCCCTTACTTTGCCTGGTTCAATGCACCAAACCATGTTGTGAAAGAAACAGATTATGATCAACTCTATGCGGCGAATTACGAACAATGGATCGATCTGGCTGCTGACATCTACAATGAGGTCAACGACGTAAACCAGTCATTTACGGGACGTTCCATGTTGTCTCATGAATCCATTGAAGAAGGCGTGTTCCGGACCATGTATGAAGGCGGCGGATTCGTAATCGTCAATTATAACGACTTCCCTGTAGATGTTGACAACGTTACAGTGGAAGCCCAAAGCTATGTGACTGGTGGTGAGCAGCTCTGAAGACGCTCCTGAAATGGAAATGGGGAAGTCGTACGTATGCTCAGCAGAAAGCCATGTGGGGCATAATTTACGTGCTCCCCTGGCTCATAGGTTTTGTGTTATTTTTCTTCATTCCGCTGTTAGCCTCTCTGCGATACAGCATGAGTACAATTCAGGCCAACGCGGAAGGCATAGCGATTCAGTTCACCGGTGTCGCTAATTACATTCAGGCGCTAACCGTCAATACGAGCTTCAACCGTGCGTTAATCGAGGCAATCACAGACGTACTCATCAACGTACCCCTAATCGTTATATTCAGTCTGTTCCTCGCTGTCATCCTGAATCAGAAGTTCAGGGGCCGGGCTGTTGCCCGGTCGATCTTCTTCCTACCCGTTATTCTGGCATCGGGAGTAATTATGACGCTGGAGAGCACCAGTCTGATAGAAGCGGTGAACCAGAGCAGTACAGGCGGCAGTTCACTCGGGACATTTGAACTCGAAAATCTGATGGTTAATGCCGGAGTAAGCGACTGGATCGTTACGTACCTGAGCAGCGCCGTAGATCGGATCTATCAGATCGTCAGTCAATCCGGTGTACAGATTTTGATCTTTTTGGCAGGCATCCAGACTATCTCCCCTCAGTTGTATGAGGCTTCGAAGATGGAAGGAGCTACGGGTTATGAAGCATTCTGGAAAATTACATTTCCGATGGTCAGCCCGCTGATTTTTGTCAATGCGATCTATACAATAATCGATTCCTTTGCCAATAATGCCATGACAGAACTGATCCGGGATACCGGCTTCGTCAAGTTCGACTTTGGTTTAAGCTCCGCCATGGCATGGGTCTACTTCCTGGCCATTGCCATCATTCTCGTTATCGTATCCATCATCTTCTCGAAGCGTGTCTTCTATCAAGATTAGAAAAGGGGGGGGCTCTACGTGACAACCTCACGATTATTATCGCTGGAGCATTGGAAAGGCTGGCTGTGGGCCATGATCCGGTTTGTCTTGATTACCGGGCTGTCCTTCGTTATCCTGTTTCCCATATTCCAGAAGGTGTCAACGTCCATCAAGGATAAAGGCGATCTGTATTCCGCAGTGGTAGTGTGGATCCCGCAGAACTTCTCCATCGACAATTTCAAGCAGGCTATCCGCGTCATGGATTACTGGGCAACGCTGTTTAATACATTTGCATTATCTGCAACAACCACACTGCTGACCACTGCATCCTGTGCGCTTGCAGGGTACGGATTTGCCAGACTGAAGTTCAAGGGAAGCAACTGGCTGTTTGCCGGGGTAATCCTGACCATTCTTGTTCCACCGACGACCATTCTGATTCCGGTATACCTGAATCTGAAGAGCTTTGATCTGATGGGACTTATGACGCTTATCACAGGCAAACCGATTAATCTGCTGAACACCTATTGGCCGTTTATTCTGACCGCGATTACAGCCAATTCACTCAAGGCTGGTTTATACATCTTCATTTTCCGGCAATTCTTTCGAGGTATTCCGAAGGAAGTGGAGGAGGCGGCCTATGTGGACGGTGCGGGCATCGGGCGAACATTCTCAACCATTATGTTACCCAATGCGATTCCGTCCATGGTTACGGTCATGTTGTTTTCGTTCGTATGGCAGTGGAATGACAGCTTCTATACAACAACTTATTTGACTTCGAGTAAAGTCATGTCGACCCAGTTGTCATCTCTTCCTTATAATCTGGCTCAGCAGGTTACTGACGGTGCAGCCTCCCAAGCTGATCCGTTCTATCTGAGCATGATTCAGGATACAGGAATTCTTCTTGCGATTCTGCCTTTGATCGTCATCTATCTGTTTGTACAACGATATTTCGTAGAGAGTGTTGAGCGTACAGGAATCGTCGGTTAAGTTCAATTCACCTGTACCTTTGGCGCGGCGATCAGCCTGGATAAGGAAGGAGGGATTCCATGGAACATTCCACTTGTAAAAAGGGGGCTTGCTGCGATCTTTTGCAAAACTGTTCACTTCAGAACCGCAACCCTTCGCTCCGCAGAATTCCCTTGCTGGTATGGAATGGGTTGCGGGAGCGGGCTCCGACCAGAGCGATATGCTGGTTTAGGAATGCGATGACAGCGTTACTTCGCAGTATAGCAAGACATTACATCAGAAGAGGAGGAATTATAGTGAAGAAGATTTTGACATCTTTCAAACTTTTAATCATTCTTGCTTTATTGATCACCATTGTTCCATGGGGAGGTAACCGAGCCGAGGCATGGGTGGGCATGCCGATGGGTAAGCTTCACGTTAACGGCAAAAACCTGGTGAACAGCAACAATCAGCCTGTGCTTCTGAACGGTTGGCATCAACCTTCAGGCGCCTATTGGACATATCAGGATAGCAATTATTACCTCAATCTACACGGTAATAACCGTCATGCAGCTACTCTGGCTTATCTGAAGGACATTACCGATACATTTGCGGATACCAGCCCGAAATACGGAAGCAATCATGGCTGGAATATGAATCAGGTACGTCTGTTTATCGACCGTCAGGATATGGGAGATGTGGCTGCTGGTACATATAACTTTGCCGGTGTGCAGACCGTTACGCAAAATGTCATTATTCCGTATATCCAATATGCCAAGAGCAAAGGCGTATATGTGGTTCTGGGACTCGACTTCACATTGAAGGATGATCAGGCAACAACACCTGCCAACCTGCAAAAATTCAACGAAATCTGGGGTTATCTCGCTTCACGCCCGGAGATCAAAAGTGCAGACAACGTTCACTTCGAACTGATCAACGAACCGGTGAAATCCTATGCCAATGGACATTGGGGTGGATACAACGGGGAAAATGACTTTGTGGATCACTGGAATGACCTGCGTAATTTCCAAAATTCCATGATTTCAACAATTCGCAGCAAAGGTGCGGACAATGTCATCTGGGCGGCAGGTCTGGGATACAACCAATTTTACAGCTTGACGGCAAGTCATCCATTGACTGACCCGCTCAACAACTATGGATATGCGGTTCACTGGTACCCTGGTTATGGCGCATATGACAATTTCTCAATCCTGCAAGACCAGTGGAATACCAACGTGAAGGCAGCCGCTGACAAATATCCAATTAACATTACCGAGGTGACCTGGTTCAAAAACAAACCTGGCGATTCGGCCTATTGGAACCTGTTTAATGGCAGCAATGAAGGTTTCGGTACCAATACCAAAACGATTTTCAATGCAGCAGGCAATGTCAGTATTGCAGCCCATATGAACGGTTTTATTCTAAGTGAAGGACCACGAAGCTCCTTTGCCGATCCAACGGCAGGCCTGAAATGGGACGGGGATGCTTCACGGAGCGCGATGGGACGTTTCCTGTTTGACTGGTATCATGAACGTGCTCAGACTTACCCGGGCGGTGGACAAGGTGGACCGACAACAGGTCTTGTATCTGGTGCGACCTACAAAATTGTAGCCCGGCATTCCAACAAGGTCATTGATGTACCTGGTGGTCTAAACGAGAACAATCTTCAACTCCAGCAGTGGAGCGATCTGGGCGGCAACCCTCAGAAGTGGGTTCTGACTTCGATCGGAAGCGGTAACTACACACTGACAAGTGTGAACTCACCAGACAAAGTCATCGACATTCGCAACGGTACTCTCACCAATGGGGAGGCGGTCCAACTCATGAGCAATCTGAACACAACCGCTCAGCATTTCAAAGTGAACGACCTCGGTAACGGATACTGGAGTATCATCAACGTGAACAGCAACAAAGCGATTGAAGTCGCCAACGCTTCCACGTCGGATGGTGCCAAGTTGCAGCAGAATACCTACACGGGTGCAACAAACCAACAATGGAAATTTGTTGCCGTCAGCAATTAAAAAAACAACCTTTAAAAAACCTTCCCAAGCCATTCCTGGTCTTGGGGAGGTTTTTTGCGTTTATTTTTAATCCTTTGGTATGTAGGCTGTGCGAAGGTAAATTGCAACTATTGTTGTGTGCCAAAGAGCAGAGAGACAATTATTTTCATGCAAGCATTGTACGCTGTAGTACGAAAATGTACCATAAGAAAGAAGTTGTACCTTCACTAAGAAGAAACGCCCGGTGTATCATGAAACAGCTACCTAATCAAAGAGAAATGTAAGCGCTTGATTAAAAAAGGGAGGGTACATATGCAGCTCCTATGGTCCAAATTTTCACCCGTGTTCCGTCGTTTCCTCATTTCCTATCTCGTCATTCTGATGATACCTCAAATTGCGGGATATGCCTCTTATCGAGCATCCATTGAAGCGGCCCGCTCCAGCTCCATTGAGAACAGCTACAAGTCGCTGAGTCTCGGCAAAGAAATCATTGAGCGTAATCTTCTTCAAGTCGAAGCCTTTACTAGACAGCTAGCCGTCAATCCGGATTTGCAAAATTTAATTGCTGGTCCGAAGCCGCATGATCTCTACAATGTATATGGTATGAACCGCATGCAGCGCAGCCTCTCCATGTACAGCAGCACCAATGAATACTTGTCCCATTTCTTCATTCACATTCCAAACTACAATGCCATTATCACACCAAGAACCGTATATTATCGTCCAGAACATTATTATGCTGCCAATCAGCTGGACGGTATGTCGTTTGAACAGTGGTATGACCAAATTTTAAAACAGCCGCACTTTAACGAGATCATACCGCTTCGAAACTATAAACGTGAAATTGTCGGTACCGTGCTTGCAGATGTTCCGGCCATCACGTTTCTGCAATCTCTTCCTCTGAACAGCTTCAACAAACCGCAAGCGACGATTGGTGTCATGATTGATCAGGATAAGATGGCGAGCCTGACTCAAAATATTGTGGATCAATATGGCGGCTGGACTCTCGTCACCGATGCAGAAGGACAGATCATTTTCTCGCTAGGCATTGATCAGGCCGAGGCTAAGCAAGTGGCACAAAGTCAGCGGATCGAAGGTAAAGCTGCCGAAACGGAGCAGAATGCGAAGAATGTACAGAATGTGCAGAGCGTTCAGCCTGGAAGCGATGATCGACTGTTGATATCGATTCAATCCAGTCAAAATGGATGGAATTACATGGCAGGCATTCCCGAGAAAGCACTCATGACCAAAGCGGACCAGATTAAACAAGTCACACTGGCCTTTACTTTGGCAACGATTGCCCTGGGATTACTGTTCGGGTTGGTTCTGGCATATCGGAATAGTGCCCCCGTGTATAAACTGTTGGCCACTTTCCGGGAACACATCACCGATTCTCCCGGCAGACGGGGGAATGAATATGATTTCTTGGCAAGCCATATTAACAATCTGATTGCAAATAATGACTCGCTTACAAATGCCATGAATGAGCAGATTCCATTATTGAGAGACGGTTTTATCAAACGGTTGTTAACCGGGGAATTCTATACCTCCACGGAGCTTGAAGTCATCTCATCACAGGCACACATTTCACTTCATAGCAGCAAGGGCTTAGCAGGTTTGGTGAGAGTAAACGGCTATGCTAATCCGGACAGTGAAGAGACGATTCATGAACTGGGCGTCGCGAGGCTTCTCGTCAAGCAGGTACTTACAGAGTGGAATGCCCAGGTACTGATTACGGATTGGGGAACGGACCAGATTGCTTTTGCTTGCCCATTGGATGCAAATCCACTGAATGAAGCGATGCGAAGATGTGAACAAGAGCTGAATACTTTAATGAAAGTGATCTACAGGGAACATCGGATATCTACAACAATTGGTACAGGTGCAGCGTATGAGGTCTGGAATGATGCAGGTCGCTCATTTGACGAAGCCAAACAAGCCCTGGATTATGGCATTCATATGGGAACAGATCATTTGGTGAGATTTGAAGATACGATGAAGGAAAATGAAATGTTCTATTATCCGATTGAGTCCGAACAGCGCCTGCTGAACACAATCAAAGCCGGGGAGCCAGAAGAGGCGATACGTATTCTGGAGCAATTATTTCTTCGCAATCTGGAGGAGCGGGAACTGTCCTACGAGATGACGCAGCAGTTCATCATGGAGTTGAAAGGGACCTTCCTGAAGCTAGACGAGCCAAAATTCAAGCTGGATGCCTCCCTGCTGGAGGAATATAAAAATCGGGTGAGCTCAATTCAGATGACCGAAACGATCGCTGTGCTGCGCGGAAAGTTTAAGCAGCTGACAGAAGACATTTGCGGTGACTTCCAGACTAGAAGAGCAGGGGCACATGCGGATACGGTGATCGAAATGATTGAATTTATTCAACAAAGTTATGCGGATGCAAACTTGACGATCTATCGAATTGCCGAGTACATGAGCAAGTCGGAGAAGTATATATCCCAACTGTTCAAAGAACATACGGGAGAAAATCTATCTGATTACGTAGAACATGTGCGCATTGAAGCGGCTTCCAACCTGTTGCAGTCCACTGGTCGCACCATTGACGAGATAGCCGAGGCTACCGGGTATAACAGTGCGCATTCATTCCGACGAGCGTTCAAGCGGGTACGCGGCATTTCGCCAAGCGTGTTTCGGAAAATGGACGGTCATAGCGGTTAATGTAGGCTGTTTACAGGGATATATATTCGTATTATGTACGTTTTCAGTGTAACTGTACCTTTACGCCTCACCAGAGAAAATCTTATGATTACCCCGAAAGTAAGCGCTACCAATTGTGATGAAGTTCATTATGGATGGGAGCCTTGAATGGGGGGATGATTCTGAGAACAACAATGACAAGTGAATCGAAGTCCGTAGAAAAGACAAGTAAATCGTCTGCCTTGCAGCGAGCATTATCCAGAAGCTGGAGGCGACATTGGCAGCTGTATCTGTTAATCCTGCCACCAATTGCTTACTTTATTATTTTCAAGTATGTACCGATGGTGAACGCGGTGCTGGCGTTTAAAGATTACAACGTCATCAAGGGAATCTGGGGCAGTCCGTGGGCCGGAACCAAGTATTTTGAATTGCTTTTTCAAAATCCGGCATTCATCACACTCATCAAGAAC
Organism: Paenibacillus sp. FSL R5-0519; assembly: GCF_037974275.1. Classification (NCBI taxonomy): domain Bacteria; kingdom Bacillati; phylum Bacillota; class Bacilli; order Caryophanales; family Paenibacillaceae; genus Paenibacillus; species Paenibacillus sp. FSL R5-0519. The sequence continues at coordinate 3,396,289 of NZ_CP150234.1, read as the reverse complement.
ACGCTTTACATTTCGTTTTACAGCCTGATTGTCGGTTTCCCGATTCCTATATTACTGGCACTCGCGCTGAATGAAATCAAAAACATACGATTCAAAAAAATTGTGCAAATGGTGACATATGCTCCATATTTCATCTCTACCGTTGTAATGGTCTCCATCATTATGCTCTTTCTGTCTCCTCGGTTGGGTATTGTCAATACAATCGCAGGTGCTCTTGGGTTTGAAGCGGTGAATTTTCTCGGAGAGCCTGGACTGTTTCGTTCCATCTACGTCTTCTCCGATGTGTGGCAGGGAATGGGATACTCCGCTGTCATATATCTGGCCGCTCTCGCGGGTGTTGATCCATCCCTGTACGAAGCCGCCAAAGTGGACGGAGCCAACCGAATGCAGAAAATCATTAATGTTGATCTGCCTGGACTGCTTCCGGCAGCCGTCATCATTCTGATTCTGAGTGTAGGCAACATCATGGCTGTCGGATTCGAAAAAATATATTTGCTGCAAAATCCGCTCAACCTGCCTGCCTCGGAAATCATCTCCACGTATGTCTATAAAATAGGATTGCTGAATGCCAATTACAGCTTCGCTACTGCGGTTGGCTTGTTCAACTCGGTAATTAACCTGGTTCTGCTATTAATCGTAAACGCGGTCGCCAAGCGACTGTCCAATACAAGCTTATGGTAACGGGAGCGAAAGGAGGAGAACTAATTCATGTCTAACACACAAACAGATACCGGTCGTTCCCGAATCAGGAGCAGCAGTACAATCCGCGAATCTTGGGGAGATCGCGTATTTATAACGGTTGTTTATTTCATGCTGACGGTGGTGCTGATCGCCGTGTTGTATCCTTTGATATACATTGTGAGTTCTTCGCTCAGCAGTCCTGCTGCCGTCTCCTCAGGAAAAGTCTGGTTGTGGCCCATTGACCTGACATTCGATGGTTACAAGTCTGTATTACGCAATGATCAAGTCCTTACGGGGTATACCAATTCCCTTTTCTACACAGCCTGCGGTACGTTGATCAGCGTGGCTCTGACCATCATGATTGCGTATCCGTTATCCAAAAAAACGTTTGTTGGTCGCAGCTCACTAATGATGTTTATCACCTTCACCATGCTGTTTTCGGGCGGCTTGATTCCAACCTACCTGGTGGTCAAAACGATGGGGCTGATTGATACCCGCTGGGCGCTGCTGATTCCCAATGCTATCTGGGTCTGGCAAGTCATCATTGCACGTACGTTTTTCCAGAATTCAATACCGGAAGAGCTGTCCGAAGCAGCAGACATCGATGGGTGCAGTGACATCCGTTTTATCTTCAGTGTCATCCTGCCGCTCGCCAAACCAATCATTGCCGTGTTGTCGCTTATGTACGCAGTTGGTCAATGGAATGCATACTTCGACGCTCTCATTTATTTGAAATCACAATCGCTCTACCCGCTACAGCTGATATTGCGCAGCATTCTTATTCTGAACAGCAGTACGGGAAATATGGACGCTTCAGAAATGATCAAACAGCAACAGATGGCTGAACTCATGAAATACTCATTAATTGTCATGGCCAGTCTGCCGGTTCTGATTATCTATCCTTTTGTACAACGATATTTCGTGCAAGGCATGTTGATTGGTTCTGTCAAAGGATAGGTTCATTTTATTATTCATAAGGGAGAGGATTGTATTGAAGAAAACGGGTTTCATCATTCTTGCCTGTATGCTATTTACCTCGTTGGTTCTTGCCGGATGTTCCAGTTCTGAAAAGGGGAACGGAGAAGGCGGCGATTCGTCAGGCAAGACAGCCATTAATGTGTTTGCACACCAAGGCTCGGACACGAATCTGTCCACCAATAAATTCACGAAGAAAATGGAAGAGAAGTTTGATATCCAATTCAACTGGACTACGGTTCCATTCGATGGTGCAGCCGAGAAAAGACAGATTTCACTGGCTTCCGGCGATTATCCGGACTTGTATCTGTTAATCCCGTGGGTAGATCGGTTCTCCCAGACAGACTTGTTGAAGTTTGGCCAACAGGGGGTAATATTACCGCTGAATGATCTAATTGAGAAACATGCCCCGAATATTAAAAAAGTGCTTGAAAGCAATGACTATTATCGGGCCATGAATACCGCTCCAGATGGAAATATCTATGGTCTGACGGGTTTGAATGAATGTTTTCACTGTTCATACCCGAACAAGATGTGGGTCAACACCAAATGGATGGAACAATTAGGTTTGACCGAGCCTGCAACGACAGAAGAGTTTAAGGAAATGCTTCGGGCATTTAAAACCAAAGATCCAAACGGAAATGGTAAGGCAGATGAAGTGCCCCTAAGTGGTTCTACCGAGAATTTTGGGGTGCACATTATCCCTTATTTAATGAACGGTTTTATCTATGACGATGATCGGAATTATCTCATCGTTAACCAAGGGAAAGTGGAGACCGTTGCGAATAAGCCGGAGTGGAAAGAAGGACTTGCGTATATCAAATCCCTGTATGATGAAGGGCTGATCGATCCGGGGGCCTTTACGCAGAACGTGGGTGCTTTCAAAAAGATCGGTGATAATGCCGATGCACAGCTTCTCGGTGCAGGAGCAGCGATGCATCCATCGTTATTTGTAACCACTTCCGAAGGTTCACCTTACGGAAATGATTACAATCCCATCCCTCCACTGAAGGGACCGAATGCAACCTATGCTACGTATAACTATCCAATCGATCCCGGAGCGTCTTTTGTACTGACGAACAAGGCCAGCGAGGAAACACAGATTGCAGCCATTAAGCTGCTGGATTATTTCTACACCCAAGAAGGGACCATGGCATCTTATCTGGGAGAAGAGGGCACAAGCTGGCGTAAACCACAGGAAGGCGAAGTGGCGCTCAATGATCAGATAGAGCCGCTCTACAAAGCCATTCCGCTTCCTTCCGGAGAAGAACCTCGTAATGACAGTTGGGCAGCATTGAGTCAGTACAATCATCACCGTGCCTATCGTGACGCCGAAGTACAGGGCAAGGACATCTACGCCAATGACGGTTATGAACGGCGACTGTATGAGGCTACATTATTGATGGAAGGAAAAGAGCCAACGGACGTTTTCCCTCACTGGGCACTCTGGGTTGACCCGTCTCTGGCGGATGAAACAAGCATGATGCAGACTAATCTTAAAGACTATATCGATCAAAATGCGCTGCAATTCATTACGGGAGCGAAAAGTCTCGATAAGGATTGGGAAGATTATGTGAAAGGACTGGAGGGACTGAACATCAATCGTTATCTGGAAATCATGCAGTCTTCCTATGATGCTTCTTCTATTTCCAAATAGTTGAGGTGTCCCATTGCATGCATCAGGTGGAACAAATCAGATATACATTGAAACGAGGTGCCCTTTGTTTACCAACTTTAGCCTGAATGAAGTCAGGTTGACGAATGGAGATTTTGCTCATCGGCAGCAGCTTGTGCAAACCTATTTGATGTCATTCAACGTGGAACGGCTAGTACACACGTTCAGGCTAAATGCCGGAATGTCATCGTGCGCAGAACCGCTGAACGGCTGGGAAGCCGAAAATTGCGGCTTGAGAGGACATTTTACAGGGCACTTTCTATCGGCATGTGCCAAATTGGCTTTTGCCAATCAGCATCGGGCACTCACGGCAAAAGCCAACGAGATCGTGGATATTCTGGAATCCTGTGCACGTCCGGACGGCTATCTAAGCGCATTTGGGGAAGATCAGCTTGACCTGTTGGAAAGCGAGCATAGTCCAAAGGTCTGGGCACCGTACTATACCCTTCACAAAATAATGCAAGGACTTATCGACTGTCATATATATCTGGGGAATATGAAGGCTTTGCAGCTTGGAGTGAATATGGCCCATTATATATCAGGACGTTTTGCACAGCTCTCTTTTTGGCAAATCGATGGCATTCTCCGCTGCACAAGGCTGAATCCGGCGAATGAGTTCGGAGGAATGGGAGATGCCCTTTACTCACTCCATGAACTTACCGGAGATGCGAAAATACTGGAGCTTGCACATCTGTTCGACAGAGACTATTTTATAGATCCGCTTGTTAATGGTCAGGATATGCTTGCAGATTTGCATGCCAACACCCATCTTCCCATGATCATAGCAGCAATGCACCGTCATGAGATCACTGGCGAGAGCCAATGCAGAGAGGCAGCAATACATTTCTACAAATTTTTGAAAGGAAGAACATTTGCCAATGGCAATAACAGTTCAAAGGCTTTCGCTCCTGTCCGAGGCGGAGTTTCCGAGAAATCGGAACATTGGGGCCATTTCGGAAGATTGGAAGATGCACTGACAGGTGGAGAGAGTGAGAGCTGTTGTGCACACAACACCGAACGCATACTGGAGCAATTGCATTCATGGTCCGATGGAGTTGAATATCTGGAACATATGGAATTACTTAAATATAATGCCATATTGAATAGTGCCAGCAGTCAGACAGGGCTGTCTCAATACCACCAGCCAATGGGAAGCGGTGTAACCAAAAATTTCAGCAGTGCCTATGATTCCTTCTGGTGTTGTACGGGTTCCGGTATCGAGGCGATGAGCGAGCTGCAGAAAAACATCTGGTTCAGAAGCGGAAACAGATTGCTGTTAAATGCATTCATCTCGTCAACCGTAGAGTGGAGCGAGCACACCCGCATTGAGCAGTGCAGCAAATATCCCGATAAGCTTGTGTCTACCCTGGTGATCAAGACGGTAAGACCCGTGACATTGGCATTGTACCTGAAAGAGAAGTCTGTCGCAGCGGTGAAAATCAACGCCAGTGCCGCAGTTGTGCAACATAAGAATGGTTACATTGTCATTGAGCGAGAATTTCATGATCGGGATATCATCGAGATTGAGATTGATGCCAAGCTGCATCTGGTTCCACTGCAAGGTTCGGATAGCAAAGCCGCGATGATGTATGGTAACATTTTGCTGGCACAGCTGGGGGACTACAGAAGAGTGAAGGGAATGACGGCAGGCAATCTGCATGAGAAGATCGTCAGACTTCCCGTGGAGGAACTGGCATTCGTTGCAGAAAGTGAGCAAGGAGAAGTCCTGAACTTCATTCCACTGTTTCGGGTGGAAGAAACAAGGTACAGCGTTTACCTGGATCTGGGGAATGACGCTTCTCCTGTTCGACCATTCTCCGTGGCCGAGACGGGGAGCGCAGCTTATGAGTACGAGACAACCAGCAACCATGAAGACGCATTTAATTCCTAAAGAGACATGTCGTACAGTGAGAGAAATGATGATGTTGTTGCCTATATTGGCACATCCAAACGTTCCCGATTCGCAGTTAGCAGATGCGAGCCGGGAACGTTTTTGTGTGATAAGTCTCATGAGAGGATCTACATATCATTGCATCAGCTCGGGACGATGCAAATGCTCAAATTTATCTTAGAATTCTTTGCAGCGCCAGAAGATCCGCTTTCCGAGGGCGATGGTCGCTGAATTTAGCCTGGCCTCAACCATTGTTCAACGTCCGCAGGACAGGTGCAATGGCACGGACACATCCGCTTAGTACATGCGATATCTTCCGCTTAGAGCCAGCATGCTGAAAAAATACAGGCAATTGTCGTAATAACGCCGTTCTCCCTGACGCAGAGGCGTGTTCCAAAATTTGCGAACAAATGAGGCAGCATGCGGACCATCTGCAGCCAGTGAAGCCATGGCATTGGTAGCCAGCAAACCAACAGGATGCAGTGAAGGTTCGTCAAAAGGTTCACCCTCAATGGTATAACGACGATAATCACACATTTCAATATCACTAAAGAAGGACTGAATCCGATTGGATTGTTCGATCTGCCATGGATCCTTGCGGAACCATTCCCAGTCCAGCGCAATATTGGCAGCAGTACGATAGGCATCACTGTAAAAATGCCTGAAATCCCCATGTGGCTGTATTGGGGCAGGAGAGCCGTCAAAGTTCGCATATTCTGGTGAAAGTCCGGTGACGGGATGGCAGGCTGTATGCAGGTAAGACCGACTAGAGGTCGCCGCTTCTTTCCAAAAAGCCTGATCTTCTTCATCCGCATATTTCGCGAATAGTTCATAAAAATGAGGCAGATGGTAGGACGGATCGCTAAACGGTGTTTCCGGAATGAATTTGATCAGTTTTGTTTCGGGGTCCCACATGGGGTCACCCTCGCCGTCTTCACCTTGATGTATACAGGCACGAAGGATCTTGCGGGCTTGTGCCTTGTAATCATAAGGTTCAGCACCATCCCCCCAGCGGTTGGAGGCGAAAAACAGCGCCATGGCAAAAAACTCCTCGCCATCAGGAGCAGGTCCTTGCGAGAGACGGGTACCGTCAGGCTTGCAATGCCAAGCGAAGTAATCTTTGTATCGACCCTCGGTATGCTGCATGAACGTGTGGGAGAAATTCCAGAGTCGATCAAATTCGTCCTTCTTGTCCATCTGAACAGCCATCATCATGCCATAGGACATGCCCTCAGATCGAACATCGAAATTACCGGTATCCAGCAAATATCCCTTGTCCTCACCCATGGGGTAATATATTCGAGTATTTTCATCGCCATAAAACAGCGCGTTCCATGTTTCATCCAATCTGGTCGTAATCTCATTCTGATCGTAGCCTAGCTTCAAAAACAGATTCGTATACGTTCCCGTATCCAACGCGCCTTGACCTGTGATATTCATACGTTTCCTCCTTCATCAATGCGGTTTTTCAAAATTATAACATGGAAATAGTATACAAATTAAAGCGTTTACATGAAAAATTATAGGTGTTCTGATCCGCATGTTATTGTACTTAACTTTAAATGATATAGTGGTTGAAATCCTATACTTTGTCAGGTTGTTGTAAAATTATGTAAGAGATACACTTTGGGAGAAGGATCACACCTGATCTAATCATAATACAAGCTGTGGTCCTTTAAATGTGGTTTGAGGGATGATCAGAATCTAGCCGAAAGGATGTGATGGTGATTTATGCTCCGGGATTCAGAAGATGCAGGTGAAAACACGGAATTCACTGCACCGCGTGATCCAGTGGGAGTGACAGCTTCGTCAGTCAAGCCCGCAATTGACTTTGAATCACAAGGATATCGCGACATGATTGGCCGGTCTCTTCTGAACAAAGGGATTAATGTCAGATTAAAACGAGCCATTGAAAAGGCAAAAAACGGCGAACCTGTTGTTATTGCTTATATTGGAGGCTCCATTACCCAAGGTGCTGGTGCAATACCTATTCATCTTCAAAGTTACGCTTATCGGTCGTATGAATCGTTCAAGTTTATGTTTGCGCTTTCAAAAGATAGTCCGATTCATCTGATTAAAGCAGGCGTAGGTGGAACTCCTTCGGAATTGGGGATTGTACGTTATGATCGTGATGTGTCACGTGGAGGTACGGTTCAGCCGGATATTGTCATAATCGAATTCGCAGTTAATGACGCAGATGATGAAACTCAAGGGAATTGTTACGAGAGTCTGGTGCTCAAAGCACTTGCTGCCGATAACAAGCCAGCAGTCATCTTGTTATTCAGTGTATTTGAAAATGACTGGAATCTGCAGGATCGTCTCGCCCCGGTTGGCTGGCATTATGATCTGCCAATGGTAAGTGTGAAAGATGCTGTCGTAGATCAGTTCAACATGACAATAGATGAGGGTAACATTATTTCCAAAAAGCAATTTTTCCATGATATATATCATCCGACTAACACAGGGCATCGAATTATGGCCGATTGTTTGGAATATTTGTTCGATGTGACGAATCATTCTGAATGGGATGAGCAAGATCATGATAATAAAAAAGCTCCGCTAATTGGAGATGATTTTGTTCATGTGAAGCTGTTAGATCGGAAAAACGGCAATAACATTGCCCTTATCGATGAAGGCTCTTTTTGCAAAACGGACACGGATCTGCAGATGGCTGAGATGGATGCTCATGACTATGGTACACCCCAGTTCCCCAACAACTGGATGCGTTCGGGAGAGGGAAGAGGGTCTCAGAGCAGCTTCAAGATAAGCTTGCAGTGCAAACGCCTCATTCTGATCTTTAAGGATTCGGGTAGCGACGAATTCGGAACTGCAGATATCAGGGTAGATGGGGTATTGGTCCAAAAAGTCGATCCACGTAAGATCAACTGGACCCATTGCCATGCATTACTTCTGCTTAACGAAGAACAAGTTAGGGAGCACTCCATCGAGATCGACATGGCAGAAGGTCATGAACATAAATGCTTCACCATTCTGGGTTTTGGCTATGTGGATTAATTAAGACGGATAGTCATTCATATGTTCGGAGGAAAAGAGAATGAAATTGATCTCATCAGCAGTAACGGGATATGACCAATATCGGGAGAATATACCACGTGGAGTCATGGAGACGATAGAGTACCCTTCCAGGACGGTTGGCAATTCCCGTAAAGCGATGGTGTATACCCCACCAGAGTTTTCTTCGACAAGGAAGTATCCTGTATTTTTTCTTTTGCATGGGATTGGTGGAGACGAAGCCGAATGGCATACTCATGGTTCTCCCCAAATTATTCTTGATAATCTGTACAACGATAACTTGCTTGAGCCGATGGTTATTGTTTTCCCCAATGGTCGCGCAATGTCGAACGACCGGGCCGAAGGAGACTTGTTTGAACCTAAAAAAATCAAGGCATTTGAACGATTTGAATCCGATCTGCTTCACGATTTGATTCCTTACATGGAGTCGAATTATCCTGTTCATACAAGCCGGGATAAAAGGGCAATCGCTGGTTTATCCATGGGCGGAGGTCAATCCTTAAATATCGGATTAAGTAATCTGGATCATTTTGCATGGGTCGGCGCTTTCTCAGCAGCCCCGAACACCAGAGAGCCAGAGCTACTTGTCACCGATTTTACGAAAGCGCCTTCATTACTCTCGCTGTTGTGGATCTCTTGCGGTGAGCAGGACAATCTTATTGAGATCAGTCTTGGAGTTCACCGATATCTGGCACAACACGGAGTACCTCACATTTGGCATGAGGAAAGTGGGGGACATGATTGGCCTGTATGGAAGAACGATCTGTATCTGTTTTCGCAACGACTTTTCAAGTGAAATTTGCTGAAGATCATTCATATCGGATTGTAGTGTCAACCAAATCTATTAAAATATCAGGAGGTATCATTTTATGTTCAAATTCGGTAAAAAATTAATGACTGTTGTTCTTGCAGCTTCCATGAGTTTTGGTGTATTCGCAGCAACATCCAGTGCTGCAACAGATTATTGGCAAAATTGGACAGATGGTGGAGGAACGGTCAACGCCGTGAATGGATCTGGCGGGAATTACAGCGTGAATTGGCAAAATACCGGGAACTTTGTTGTCGGGAAAGGGTGGACATATGGCACACCTAATCGGGTAGTCAATTACAATGCCGGTGTGTTCGCTCCTTCAGGTAATGGCTATCTCACCTTCTATGGATGGACTAGAAACGCTTTAATTGAATATTACGTGGTGGATAGCTGGGGAACGTATCGTCCGACCGGAACGTATAAGGGCACGGTGAACAGTGATGGGGGCACATATGACATCTATACAACGATGAGATACAATGCACCTTCCATTGATGGTACGCAGACTTTCCCTCAGTATTGGAGTGTTAGACAGTCCAAGAGACCGACTGGTGTCAATTCTACCATTACGTTCAGCAATCATGTGAATGCGTGGGCGAGCAAAGGGATGTACCTTGGAAATAGTTGGTCCTATCAGGTAATGGCTACAGAGGGTTATCAAAGCAGCGGAAGTGCAAACGTAACGGTTTGGTAAAAATGATGTAATGTAATTCAACGTCTGCACTTGCATTTGATTTCAATTTTCCGAAAGCGTTGAGGAACCGTTATTCAGCAGATTAACGGACCTCGACGTTGCCGGATTCAAGCTTAACAAAGGAGAATAATTGAATGAGGAAGCTAGTATGGTTAACCTTAATTGCCATGGTTATTAGTCTGAGTGCTTGTTCAACCGGTAATTCTCAATTAAACGATCACATGGTTTTCGTCAAAGGAGGGGCTTTCAAGAGCAGTAAGTCGAGTTTTACTAATAAAAATGAAACGGTGGACTCCTTTTATATTGGCAAATATGAAGTGACTCAAAAAGAATGGATGGAAATTATGGGGGAAAACCCGTCTGGCTTCAAGGGAGATGATCTGCCCGTTGAAATGGTCAGCTGGTATGACGCAGTCGAATACTGCAATCAAAAAAGTATAAAAGAAAACCTGAAACCTTATTACAATATAGACAAGGACAATCTGGATACGAATAATCACAATGAAAACGACAATATCAAATGGAATGTAACAATCAACGAAGGTGCCAACGGTTACCGTTTACCTACAGAAGCAGAATGGGAGTACGCTGCAAGCGGAGGTCAAAAGAGCTTAGATTACACATACAGCGGAAGTAATAATCCGGATGAAGTTGCTTGGTACTGGATAAATGCCGGCGACAATATTCTGACAGGTGATTGGAGCTGGCCCGCTATTGAGAGTAATCGTAACCAAACCAAAAAAGTCGGAACTCAGAAGGCGAATGAGTTGGGAATCTATGATATGTCTGGGAATGTGAGAGAATGGTGCTGGGACTGGTTCAGCGATCCGGAGAGTCCAAAACAATCCTGGCGAGTAGTGAAAGGCGGAGGCTGGATTGGCGGTGTAAATAACAATGAAATAGCATTCCGAGGCAAATTTGATGCAAATGGTTTTGGGCCTGATCAAGGATTCCGTATTGTGCGCGGAGAATAAATTCTCTTGCCTGTTAGTGGATTACTTCTGATCTCGACCTATAATTTGTCGGGTGAAAACCTATAGTTTACCAGGTTGTTGCACAAAAATGTAAGCGTTACACTTGTATTGTCATTCCCGGCGCTTCGTTATAATCGGAGCGTTCTTATAATACGACTGATAGATACAATTCTAAGTTATCGATTAATAATGATTAGACTGGTGAAAATGTTATTTCTTATACAATTGCATACATCTTCAGATCCTGAAATTCTCCAAGTTGTGCGAGCAGACAACAATCCTGCTGTTGTTCTGCTGTTTAGCGTTTTCGGAACAAATGGAATCTACCCATAGATATAGATAAAATACATGCAGCTGATCACGGATAAAAGAGAGGTGAGCTAATGTACAAGGTCATTGTCGCGGATGATGAGCCGTTTATGCTAGAAGGATGGAGAACGATGATCGACTGGCGAGCTTGTGGATATGAACTCTGTGGGACGGCAACCGATGGGGAGGAAGCACTCGCTTTGTTCAACTCGGTTGAACCGGATCTTGTCGTCACTGATATTCAAATGCCTGTTATGGATGGTCTCGGTCTGATTCACACCTTGCGAGAAGATCTCGCTTATAACTCCAAAATCGTTATCGTTACAGGATACTCCGATTTTAACTATGCCAAGCAAGCGATACGGTATCAAGTCGATCAGTATGTGCTTAAACCTCTTGTTCCCGAGGAAATTCATCAAATTCTTATGGAAATGATTGAACCTCTGGACAAACGCAGAAATGAACGACAACAGCAGAATGAAATCCTGGTTACAGATGGAGCTTATGAAAATCATCTTCATGAATATCAATTAAGCGAAGAATATGATTTAGAGCAAATGTTGAACATCTCCAAAGAGATCTTGTCGCTGATTGAAGCAGGAAACACGTATTCCATCGATATTGCTGTGAGTGCATTGCTAGAGAAGAGTGAAAAAGCAGAAGTTTCGTTGGAATGGATACATCATGTCATCCGATATATCCATGGGGAGTTATTGCGGAAATATGGAAAAAGAGAGGTTTGCAGAGAAATACTATGTGAAAAAGAATGGCACGAGGCTGCGAGTTGGACTTCTGGCACATTACAAGACCTGTGTGTTCGACTGTCCGAGCAACTTTCCCAGTCTGAATCGAAGCAAAAATCGGGTACAGGAGGGCTTGTTGCAGAAGCGCTGAATGAATTGAAACAACACTATCGAAGTAAAATTAAATTACAAGATGTAGCTAATCGTATTCACGTGAATTCTGCCTATCTGGGTCAACAGTTCAAGCGGGAGATGGGAGTCAGTTTCAGTGACTATGTGCACCAGCTTCGTGTTGAGGAGGCCCGTAAACTCCTGCGACGTACCAATATGAAGATTACTGACATTGCATTCAGTCTGGGATATCATGATGCTGAATATTTCACCCAAAAATTCAGAGCACATACAGGGGAGCTTCCATCCGTCTACAAAAACAAAAATCAAGGGTGATCATATGCGTCATAAATTCTGGATGTTCCGTAAGGTTAATGATATTCCTCTCCGATCAAAATTTCTGCTTATTTATGTACTAAGTATTCTCCTTCCTGTAATAACGATTAATATCTTCTTCTATCAACGAACCTCTGCGGATATCAAAATTAGAGAACAGGAAAATCTGCGCAAATCCATCGACAGGGCTGCGGGGGAACTGCTTGGCATGATTGATGAGAGCGTTGCTCTTAGCCGTATTATTGCAGCAGACGATTCGCTCTACGAGGCATTGGATCGTACCTATTCTTCCCCCGTCGATTATTACAATGTGTATCATGCATTTCTGCGTGATAAATTAACACGGTATATGTCAGCGAATATTCTGGAGGTACGTATCTATACGGATAATGATACCATTCAGACGGGCAGTCATTATATTGTGATGAAAGACAAGAATGTACTTCCTGGATTGAAACAGCTGAAATCCACCAGTGGGGGCATTCTTGTTGTTGATTATGTTGAGCCGTCCGGATTTAACGCGGGAAGAAGGATCAGTGTGATTGGCAAAATGGATACCTATACTTCCTATGCCAATTACAACAAGTATTCCAAGATTGATCTGGAACTTAACCGGGTGTATAGCATTTTGAATCGTGAATCAGACAGTCTTCAGCTGCGTCTGGTCGATAGCAACAACCGTACTGTCGTTTCAAGCGGGGAATTCAGCGAAACCGCCATATCCAACCCGGATAACGAATCAATATCCAAGGATGCTGGCGATTCTGGTTATACACTCGAAAAGTCATTGGGCAATTTAGCGTACCTTAAGGGTTGGAAATTGATTGGCGTTGCCGATACGCGTCATCTTGATCACTTGTTGCAAGAAGCCTTCAAATCCATTCTGGGGTTATTGGCAATAAGTATAGTGGTCCCCTCTGTGTTGATTTACATTATTTTGCGTTCCTATCACTATCGGATTCGCAAGTTATCCAGACATATGGAGAAGGTTCGCAATGAACGATTCGATCTAATTGAAATTCAGGAAGGGCGCGACGAGATTGGCGGGCTGATTCGTACATTTAACATCATGATTGGTAAAATTCATACGTTGATTAATGACGTATATAAACTGGAAATCCGTCAAAAAGATCTGGAGTTGGATCAAGTAAGGACCGAATTGTCCATGCTCCAGAGTCAGATGAATCCCCATTTTTTATTTAACACTTTGAATGCCTTGCTGGTCGTTAGTACGAAAAATGGATATACAGAAGTCATTGAGATTATTAAAAGTCTGTCCATGCTGATGAGACAGTTGCTCAGTCATTCTGACAATCTGATTCCTTTGCAAGAAGAGCTGCAATTTACGAATCTGTATCTTCAGATTGAGAAGTTTCGCTTTGGAGAGCTGTTTGATTACACCTTTGAGGTTGACCCTGATGCAGCTTCGTTGCTGATTCCCCGAATGAGTATTCAACCGCTGGTTGAAAATGCCTGCAAACACGGCTTGCAGGCGCGAAAAAATGGCAGACAGATCAAGATAATGGCGAGACGAAATGCTTCTGAATTGGTAATTCAGGTGATCGATAATGGAATTGGCATGGATACAGGGAGACTAACCGAGCTTCTGAGAGATATTCGTTCTGAAAGACCCAGAAACGGTGAACATGTAGGACTGCGCAATGTCTACCGCAGGTTGGAACTCTTTTATGAAGGAAATGCGATATTCGATCTAAGCAGTGTACCGGGAGAGCAAACCATTGCAGGATACCGTATACCAATCTCCAGGCTGGAACAGAGGAAATAGGAGGTAAACTCTCATGTATAAAGTATTGCTAGTGGATGATGAACCGTATGCCATTGAAGGATTACAACTTCTGATCAATTGGGAAAAGCATGGATTTGAAATCAGAGGCGTGTGCGCCAATGGTGAGGAAGCCATTCGTATGATACAAGAAGATCAACCTGATCTCGTGGTGACAGACATTCGGATGCCTGTCATGAATGGGCTGGAACTTGTAGAAGAAGCACGACGATTGGAACATGAGTCTGTGCTGTTTGTCATCACGAGTGGATACAGTGACTTTAATTATGCCAGACAAGCCATTCGATTAGGTGTCTCCAACTATTTAACCAAACCCGTTGACAGTATGGAAGCAGAGGATATGCTGGTTCGTCTCCGTATGCAATTGCAGGAACGTGAAAATCAGGAGCGTATTCGGGAACATGCCAACGAGCAAAGGATCAAAGCGTTTTTGTCCGCATTGATAAAGGATAAGCAGACTATATCGGAGCAGGAGATGTCAGAGACCCTTCCTCGTTTGAACAAGTCCAATTGGGCATACCTGCGGATAGCTTTTCAGGGAGATATTCAGGAAGCCTGTTTAGTAGCTGAACAAATGGCTGACGCAACAACTTGTTGTTATGTGTTAGATAGAACAAGAGACTCAATGGGACTGGTATGGGGTGAAGAAGTGAATGATAGCGGGGGGACTTCTGAAGCAGTTAAAGCTTTTGCCCAGCGTTTGATGAGCAACATGCAAAATAACGGCTGCGAAGATATTCATATCGCGGTTGGTTCAACGGTGAACAAACTGGAGCTTTTATCTGAATCCTTCTGCTCCGCTCAGGAAGTTGGGCGTTATTTGTTTTTTAATCAAAAGCGCCTGTTGTCTGCCGAAGAAATTCAGATGGAGAATTGGCAGTTTGATCCGGAAACACTGTCAGAGGTGGACCATATTAGCGAGTTGCTTGAGAACGGTTCTGTAGAGGAACTCTCAAGCTGTATTCGTAGTGCCTTTGAACTGTTTATACAGATGAAGGCTGCGCCAGAGATTGTACATATTTTCTCTACCCATATTATATTCCGTGGACTGTCCTTGTGTAGAGAATTAGGAGGAGAATCTAATGCTCTAATGAATGAATTGGCAAGCGGTATCCTGGAGAAGGGCCAACGAAATATAGAAAAGGTTGCTAAAAATTTGGAACATTTCTGCTTGCAATGCAAGTCAGAACTGGCTATTTTCCGGGAAAGGCAACTTGGCGGCATTCAGGCAACGGTTGCTGAATATGTGCAGATGCATTACAGAGAGACGTTTACGATCCAGGAACTCGCAGAACGATTCTACGTGAACCCAGTCCATTTAGGGCAGTCCTTTTTGCGAAAGTACGGCAAAGGTGTAATCGAGGTAGTACATGATCTGCGAATGGAAGAAGCGAAACATCTCCTTCAGCATACTACTCAGACATCAAGTGCGATCGCAGAGCAGGTAGGGTACCGCAGTTACCAGCATTTTCTAAGACACTTCGAAAAACGTACGGCTATGAAACCTTTAGAATACAGACAAAAGTATGTGAATTGAGACTTGAAAAAGAAGAACCTCTCCCGAATAAGACCTGCAATTACAGGGGGGTGGACCTTAAATATATATATTTTGAAACCGCATACATTTCTTCATACTAAAAACAGTAAGACATACCACTTCCAAGGAGGGCAAGTACATGGGGGGACTTAAGAAAAAGAAGCTTTGGGGTTCCGTATCACTCGTTCTGGCTTTAAGTTTGGCACTTGCAGGATGCAGCGGTGACAATGAGAAAGCGACTACACCGGATGGGAAAGAGGTACTGAACATTACGGCCTTTATCGGAACGCCAAATCAGGCGCCAGCTAAAGACAACCGAATCTACAAGAAGATCCAGGATGAGCTTGGCGTCAATCTTGAGATGGAGTTTCTTGTGGGTGATCTTCAACAGAAGCTCGGCGTTATGATTGCCGGTGGCGATTTCCCTGACTTGATCACAGCAGATACCAAATTGGTATCAGCCGGTGCGGTTATTCCGCTCGAGGATCTCATTGAAGAGCATGCACCTAATCTGAAGAAGCATTTCGGTAAAGACTGGAACCGGATGAAAGATTCCAGTGACGGACACATTTACTGGTTGCCTAACTATGGAGTGTATACAGGGGAGTTCATTAGTAACTATTATTCTGGGCCAGCATTCTGGATTCAAAAGTCCATACTGAAGGATGCCGGGTATCCGACTCCTAAAACGTTGGATGATTTCACAAAGTTGGTTCGTGATTATGCAGCCAAGAATCCGACGATTGATGGACAACCGACAATTGGCTTTACTACACTGGCTTCTGACTGGCGGACGTTCCCTTTGCTTAATCCACCAGAACATCTTACGGGTCACCCTAATGATGGGGGCGTAGTCGTGGATGAGAATGGAGTGGCGAGTGTTTTTGCCGACAAGGATATCTCCAAACGTTATTATAAGGAACTAAACAATCTGTACAATGAAGGATTGCTGGATAAAGAAGCCTTCGTTCAGAACTATGATCAATATTTGGCCAAAATTTCTTCGGGACGTGTACTTAGTATGTTCGACCAGCATTGGAATTTCCAAGCCGGCGAAGACCCACTCGTAGCACAGGGGAAAATCGGCCAGACATACGTAGGCTTCCCGCTAGTCTATGATACAAGTATCACAGATCATTATCTGGATCGTCCGGTCATTAACTTGAACAATGGTTTTGGTATCAGTAAAGATGCCGAAGACCCTGTCGCACTCATCAAATTCCTCGATAAGCTTATGGATGAGAAGTACCAGAAACTCTTGTCATGGGGTGAAGAGGGTGTAGACTATCAGGTGAATGAAGAGGGAAGATTCTATCGTACACCAGAGCAACGTAAAGAGCAGGATGATCCGGCATGGAGATTGGTTAACAAAGCAGAAGGTTTCTATGCTGCGGCACCAAAACTCGAAGGAACATTTGAAGATGGCAATGCCATTGGAGCGATCAACCAACCTGAGGAATTCTATGACAACCTCAAACCGGAAGATAAAGAGCTTCTGGATGCATATGGCTTCAAAACGTGGAGTGACTTCTTCTCTCCTGCACCAGAAAATCCAGTGTACTATCCAGCATGGCAGGTCGATCTGAAAGAAGGCTCTGATGCTGCGGTAGCGAACAAACAAATGACAGACACTTCATTGAAATTCTTGCCTAAAGCGATCATGTCAAAACCGAATGAATTCGATAACATTTGGACTGAATATGTAGACGCTTACAAGAAAATCGATATTAAAGCTTATGAAGACCGAATTAATGAACAACTGAAATGGAGAATCGAGAACTGGTCTGTTAAATAAAAAAATGCGGCAATGATTCACTCGGAAGGTATTAACCAAAGGAATCACTCAGGCGAGTACCTTCCGGGTATCATGCATAAAGTCGCTGTAAGCCAATAGGAGGAGTGAAAGATGGCGAACACGCCTGGAGCCATACCAGAGCAAACCACCCGTACAGTCGTTGCCAAAACACCAATGTTAAAACGGTTGCGCGGACAAAGACAACTGATGTTCATGTCATTGCCCATCGTTGCGTACATTCTCGTATTCTCGTATTATCCCATTTGGGGCTGGGTTATGGCCTTTCAGAATTACAGTCCTGCCAAGAATTTCTCCCAGCAGGAATGGGTCGGGCTCAAACATTTCAAGTTTTTGCTAACTGATGATGCTTTTCTTAACGTGCTTCGTAATACCATTGCGATGAGTGTAATCAATATGGTACTCGGATTTGCGACAGCCATTATATTTGCCATTTTACTTAATGAGATCAAGCATAAGTTCTATAAACGAACGATTCAAACGATATCGTATTTGCCTCACTTTCTCTCATGGATTATCGTGACAGGCATCGTGGCAAGTTCACTGTCTGTAGACGGCGGGATTGTCAATGTGGTGCTCATGAAGTTAAATATCATTCAAGAACCTATCATGTGGCTCAGCGTTCCGGAATATTTCTGGGGCATTGTAGGCGCATCTCATGTGTGGAAAGAAGTAGGCTGGAATGCCATTATTTATCTGGCGGCCATTACGTCGATCGATCCCTCGCTCTATGAAGCAGCAGAGATCGATGGTGCGAACCGATATAAGAAAATGCTGTATGTGACCTTACCCGGAATCAAATCCATTGTTATCATTTTGCTGATCATGAATATGGGCTGGATTCTGGAAGCTGGATTCGAAGTTCAGTATCTGTTAGGTAATGGTGTGGTTGTCGACTGGTCACAGACGATAGATATATTTGTCCTGAAATACGGACTACAGATCGGAAATTACTCTTTGGCTACCGCAGCAGGCATATTCAAGACAGTAGTTAGTATCACGCTGATCTTTGCAGCGAATTCTATTTCCAAACGGCTCGGGGAAGACCGATTAATATAAGGGGGACTAGAGATGGGAATCAATAAATCTCGGCTTGAACCGATTGTCTTCCATACGTTAAATGGTATACTGATGATCGCAATCGCGATTGTTACCCTGTATCCGTTTGTGAATACACTCGCCGTATCGTTCAATGCCGGTAATGACACCATCCGGGGTGGGATTTATCTGTGGCCTCGGGTATGGACAGATCAAAACTACAGAGCAGTATTTGCAGGAGGAACCATCTTCAGCGCCTTTGGTATATCTGTGGCGAGAACGGTTTTGGGGACAGTATTAAGTCTATTCTTAACCTCCATGCTGGCTTACACGCTAAGCCGAAAAGACTATATATTACGAAAGCCCATTACCATTATTGTTGTTCTTACGATGTATTTTAGTGCAGGTCTTATTCCAACGTACTTCCTAATGAAAGATTTACATTTGTTAAACAACTTTCTGGTGTACATTATTCCTGGGTTGATCAGTGCTTTTAATATGATCGTTATTCGAACCTATATCCAGACACTACCTGAGGGACTGATCGAATCTGCCAAAATTGATGGTGCTGGAGATTTCAGAACGTTCATGTCCATTATTCTACCGCTGTGCCAACCAGTGTTGGCAACGGTTGCACTGTTCATTGCAGTCGGCCAGTGGAACTCTTGGTTCGATACGTTCCTCTATGCTTCTTCCAAACAAAACCTGAGTACGCTGCAATATGAGTTGATGAAACTATTATCTTCTTCCATGAATTCCAACAGCAGTGCAGCCGTTGCCAATGGGGCAGATCTTGGCGCTGCGCGCAACATGGTCACTCCTGTATCTATTCGGGCAGCCATTACAATTGTTGCCGCATTGCCGATCTTGGTTGTATATCCATTTTTGCAGAAGTATTTCGTTCATGGCTTGCAGCTTGGCGGGGTAAAAGAGTAAACTTGATTGGTAAACAGATTCAGTTAAAGATTAATACTCCAGAACGGCCACATGCGTGGCCGTTTTTGACTTGTTTAGAGCCATTTATCCACAAAGGGGAGTTACAGCAGAAGTACGAAAAAGTTTTGTTCAACAATATTGTTGACAATCTATTTGACACTACTGTATTATAAATTGTTTTACTTCTATAAATTACAGGAGTGCTAATAGCGCAAGTGCTCCTTATTAAAGAACTGTCTACAACACCTGAATTTCTCAAGCTTTAACATTGTTGACGAGGAGACTAAAGAAAATGAAAGTACTAATTGTGGAAGACTCCATCTTTGTACAGAAATTGGTCCGGAAGCTAATTATGGATCATATTACGGATTGCGAGATTCAGATTGCAAGCAATGGAGAGCAAGGATATAACTTATATCAGGCATTCAAGCCTGATCTTATCATAACGGATCTGTTAATGCCTGGTTTGAATGGACAAGAAATGCTTCGTATGATTCGGGAAATCGATTGGGATGTACATATTATTATTTTATCCGCGGATATCCAGAAGGCGACACGTGAAGAAGTAGAGAGTCTGGGAATCTCAGGCTTTTTAAATAAGCCTTTAACTGTTGATAAAGCAAATACGTTGGTTGAATTAATTCGGGTGACCAATCATGCTGAATGAATTGCAGAAGGATTTGCTTACTGAACTTGTGAACGTATACGTGGGACAAGCTGCCAATATGTTATCAGAGATTGTTGACAGGCATATTGTATTGAACATTCCTGATGTAGAACTGATTTCTTTCTCCGATGTTGATCGGAAAGATCGGAGATATAACATTTTTTTCAATGAAGGGCATCTATTCAGGTCTTCTCTTCAATTTGGCTATGAGTTTCAAGGAAAAGCTTTTTTGATGTTTCCCGCTGAGCAGGCTAAAATCCTGGCAAATATGTGTCTTGGGGAGCTCACTGAGACCATACCTGAAAACTTCCGCTTGATGGATACCGATCTGGATGTGTTGAAAGAAGTCAGCAATGTGCTTCTCAATGCCATCATTGGAGAATTTGGAAATTTCCTTGAGTTAAAACTCGAATATGTACTGCCGGATATTGAATTAATTCATGGCACTCACTCTGACCCGGAAATACTGCTTCAAAACGAAGTATATGTACTTGTTCTCCATACATCGTTTTTGCTCGCCGAAACGGACGTGAAAGGAATAATTATTATTGCGTTAAGTATGAGCTCCATCTCCATTTTGCTAGACAAAATTGATGCATTGCTAGGAGCTGGCCATGAATAATTTTCTATCACAAGCACTGAAAAAAGCCAATATAGGCATGCTCATTGTCGATAGACAATTGAAAGTTGTTCTTTGGAATGGCTGGCTGGAACGCTTTACTGGCAAAAATGCGGAAGAGGTTATAGGACTGAATCTGCTTGAAGTCTGCCCACGGTTTAAGTCGAACATGTATCAGAATATTTTGCAAAATGCGTTGTATCACGGTCAGAGCAGATTTTGCTCAAGCGCTTTACATAAGGCATTCATTCTCCCGAGGGAAGGCGAGGATGAATATATATTCAGACAAAATATGCACGTGGAGCCACTCTATCTGGAAGATCACAGTTATGCCCTTATTCAGATTACTGACATGACGAATACAAATACCCGTGTGTATAAACTTAAAAATCTGATTAAAGAACTTGAGACGGAATATACCACAATTAAAAAGTCCGCGAGAATGAGCAAACATCTGTCTTTGCATGATGTGCTTACCGGTCTGCCTAATCGTCTTGCTTATAATGACCGTCTTGCCTGGTCAATTAGTAATGCACAAAGACAAGATAGCAAACTTGCTGTCATGTTTGTCGATGCCGATGGATTCAAGCAAGTGAATGATACATATGGACACGATGTCGGGGATCAAGTGTTGATGGAGATGGCAAAACGTTTCAGAGAAACGATCCCGAGCACAGACATGGTTGCCCGGCTCGGCGGGGATGAATTCACTATCTTAAGCCATCTACAGAATGATCAAGAGGCTATAACGATTGCCAAAAAGTTGGATGCTGCATTCAGTACGCATTTCAAAATTGCTGGAAACCATATTAATCTATCCATAAGTATAGGCATTAGCCTGTTTCCAACCCATGGACAAGAGCCTTCCGAACTTCTAAGATATGCCGATCAAGCCATGTACATGATTAAAAAGAATGGCAAGAACGGTTACGGGATTTATGAACCTGAACATGCTTAAGAATTCTAAAGATGCCTTTTAATAAAGTTGCTATAATAGCAACTTTATTTGTCTATACGATTAACATAAGAAAAAATACGTTTCTGGTGGTGCGTAGATTGAACGAAATGGTTGGTGCGATAGTCGCACTTTTTCTGTTCACTTTGGAATTTACGATTAAACTTTTTCGCTACGATAAAATTGTGATAATTCAAGTTAGTTTTGTTCATTTAAATGCTCTTGAGATTACAGTACACTTAAAATAACATACGAACGGAACATACTAAACATGAGAAGAAATGTGAGGAATTATAATTCGTTGGAGGGTTAAAAGTGAAGACCAAAAATATCTGGTTTAATCAACCTGCTAGAACATGGGAAGAGGCATTGCCTATCGGAAATGGAACTCTTGGAGGTATGATTTTTGGAAAAACACAGATCGAGAGAATTCAGCTTAATGAGGATAGCCTGTGGTATGGTGGCCAGATGCAGCGGAATAATCCTCATGCCCTTGAATCTTTATCTCAGATCAGAAACCTGATTTTTGATGGCAAGATTAGTGAAGCAGAAGAACTCGCAGCAGATACTCTGGTAGGTGTTCCTGACGGGCAAAGACATTACGAGCCATTAGGCGACTTCTACATCGCTATGGATCACAGTGGACAAGAACCGAATGATTATCAAAGACATCTCGATCTGGAACAAGGTAAGGTAAACCTGCATTATACCGTAGATCAATCCATATACAGCCGTGATTATTTTGCTAACTACCCGGATCAAGTGCTCGTTGTTCATCTCAAATCCAGCGTACCTGGAAAGTTATCTTTCTCCACTATTTTTGGCAGGGGAACTGTTCTGGAATCATCATCATGGTCCAATATTCTCAAACATCCTGTTGGTTTCCAATCCTATCTGGATCGGATCGAGAAGCGTGGAACGAATAACTTGATTATCCGAGGAAGAAGTGGGGGAGAAGAAGGAATTCGATTTTGTTGCGGGATTCGCATTATATCTGAAGGAGGGCAGGTTCATTATTCAAGCGGACAGCTTTCTCTGAAGGATGGTAACTCAGCGACTATTCTAATCTCGGCCTGCACGGATTTCCGAATACCCAAGGAACAACTCGAAGCAGAGTGCCTCCGAAGAATTGAATCCGCTTCCACAAAGTCATATAACGAGCTGCTCGCCGATCATGTCTCGGATTATCAATCCTTATTCAAAAAGATGGATATACATCTCGAAGATGATCATACAGATGTTATCTGTTCCGAACTTCCAATCGATCAGCGCCTTGAACGGCTTAGAACTGGTAAACATGATCCGGAACTGATAAGTCTATACTTTCAATTCGGTCGTTATCTACTTATCTCAAGCAGCCGTACAGGTTCTTTACCGGCAAATCTCCAAGGGATATGGAACAAAGACATGCTTCCTGTATGGGATAGCAAATATACGATTAACATTAATGCACAGATGAACTACTGGCTCGCAGAGAGCTGTAATCTTTCTGAATGTCACGTTCCCTTGTTTGATTTTATAGAGCGACTGCATGTTCGAGGAAAGGAAACTGCTAGAATCATGTACGGATGCAGGGGGTTCGTCGCCCACCACAATTCGGATATTTGGGCTGACGCTGCTCCGCAGGATGTATGCATGACATCGACGTTTTGGACCATGGGAGGAGCGTGGCTTTCATTACATCTGTGGGACCATTATGAATACAATCAGGATGTTCAGTTTCTTCAAAAAGTTTACGCCACGATGAAAGATGCGGCTATGTTTATTCTGGATTATCTGATAGAAGATCCTTCCGGCAATTGGGTAATATGTCCTTCCTCCTCACCGGAGAATCGCTATGTATTAGATAATGGAGAATCGGGGGCTTTATGCTTTGGTGCTTCGATGGACAATCAGATTATTAGAGAGCTCTTCACGCGCTGCATTGAGAGTACACGGATCTTGCAAGAAGATCAGGAATTCGGAGAACAGCTCCGTAATGCTTTAACCAAAATACCGGAGACCTCCATTGGAAAACATGGCCAAATCCAAGAGTGGAGTAACGATTATGATGAATTGGAACCTGGCCACAGACATATTTCCCATTTATTCGCTTTGCATCCGGGAACGCAAATTACGGCGCAAGCCACGCCTGATCTGGCTAAGGCAGCTCGCGTAACACTCGACAGAAGATTGGAACACGGTGGTGGACACACCGGATGGAGCAGGGCGTGGATTCTCAACATGTGGGCACGATTAGAGGAGTCGGAACTTGCACACGATAACATCGTGGAGCTTCTACGTTCCTCCACGTTACCCAATCTGTTTTGTGATCATCCTCCATTCCAAATTGATGGGAACTTTGGAGGTACTGCAGGTATAGGAGAGATGCTTCTCCAGAGCCATGACGGAGTACTCCGATTGTTACCTGCTTTGCCCGCAGCCTGGCCAACAGGATATATTCATGGTATTCGGGCTCGTGGCGGATTTGAATTAGATCTGGAATGGGAAGCGGGTCGTCTGTTGAATACCAGAATTCGCTCTATTGCAGAAACTTCTGTAACCGTGTCCTATCAGGACCAAAAGATAGAATTAACCTTTCCAGGCCCGAATTCCATGATTGAATTAAAAGGATATCATTGGAATTAATAGATTAGTTATTAATAAAGTTACCGATTTATATGAGCGAATATCGCCCGACAGAATTGACGGGTGAATTCGCTCTTTTTCTTTTATGAGCTAAGAAAAAGCCATTGATTCAAGCTGAATCAATGGCTTTTACGTGTGAAATCGATGTTTTCAATAGTCCTTTCGCGCAATAAATATAACGATCTATGCAATGAAATTACAGAATGCAACCTATAAAATGTAAGCATATTACATATTTGAGTATAATTAATGAAACCGCTTCTAGATGGGAGGTAGTAGTTTCTGGCGGGGGTATTTTCGTTGGAAGAAAGGGGACAAAAAGATGTTATCAGTACTACTGGTAGATGACGAGATGTATGTACGAAAAGGGCTATATGAGCTCATTAGCTGGATTGATCTTGATATGGAGATTATCGGAGAGGCAGAGAACGGTCTAGAGGCACTGGATCTGATTGAACGCCTGCAGCCAGACGTGATTATAACCGATATTCGTATGCCGATCCTGGATGGACTGGAACTTATTCGTGCCGTAGAGAAAATGCCTCATCTGGAACCTGTGTTCATTATCATCAGTGGTTATCATGACTTCAAATATGCACAGCAGGCAATCAGGTACGGTGTTCAAGACTATATTCTGAAGCCTATTGATGATGAAGAACTGACGGCGACGTTGCAGAAGTCGGCTAATCTCATTTGCAACAAAAGAAAACATATGCTCATGGCTAAGGGACAGGCCAGTAACATCATGTTGGAGGATCTGATCAAAGGTCATGTACAGAAGCAGGATGAACCTCGATATGCCGAGATGCTCGGAATCAATCATAATTCCAATCTGCTCGTGACTTTGATTGAACTTCAGACCGGATTAGATGAAATTAAAATTACCATTGAACAGCTCCGTGAAGCAGTACAGTCTCTCGAGAGTAACTTATGCCAAATGTTCATCTGTGAGCAACAGCACGGCATGTTTGCATTATTAATGTTGTGGTCTAAACCTGATCAAGGTGGCTTGGCGTTACAGGATAAGCTGCATTCTATTCATATAACACTGAGCACAAAGCTTAATATGGACATCGGTCTTTACGCAGGAACACTCGTCAAAGAGATTGGAGATATCCCACAATCCCTTATGGCGGCTAAAGAAGCAGCCAAGCATAAATATGCAGAAACTGGTGGTGTCGTGCGCTATACGGAGATCAAAGACAAACCACTGTTTGTTTTTAATGTATACCAGGAGGAGGTAGATCAATTAATCTTGAGCCTGGAAGAGGGGGATAGGGCTGCTTACCACAACATTGTAGAAGAGAAATTCAAATGGTTTCATATGAATCGATTTTCTCCTCAGGCTGTAGCTGGTTCTCTGTTGCATTATATAACGGGAATTCTCGCTGTAGTCCACGAAATGGATGGTACTGATGAAGGGCTGCAGCAGCTAAAGGAGCTGGCACAACAAAGTCATGAAGGTTGGAATTTAAGACTACTAAAGAATGCTTTTCTCATGGCGCTGGAGGAAGCAGAGGATTATGTGTCTCATTTGCGAATGGAGCGATCCAAAGGGGATATCAGCAAGATCAAACGGTATATTGATGCAAATTACACCGAGAACATCAATCTCAAAAGCATTGCTGCGCTCTTCTACATGAATCCCGTTTATCTTGGGCGGTTATTCCGCAAAAGCTACAATCAATACTTCAATGACTATTTGCTGAACCTGCGGATTCATGAGGCGAAGAAGTTACTGCGGCAGACGGATCTGAGAATGTACGAGGTCGCTGCACGCGTAGGATTTCAGAATGCGGATTATTTTGTAACACAGTTTGAGAAACTTGTTAAGTTATCTCCTACAGAGTATCGCAATCTCCTTATGGGAAATGAGCAGCGAGGTGCACAATGCCAAGATGGAACCTGAACTACATGAAGCTTCGAGATAAACTACTGCTGATGTATGTCCTGTCGGTGTTTATTCCCATTGTTGTTACCAATGTGGTGTTCTACAATGTTACATCCGCCAATATTCGTAGTCAGAAAACTCGTGATGCCGGCATGGCCTTGAACAATCTGAAGAACGACCTGCGTGTAACCATTGATCAGGGCGTCGGACTCTCTTATTCGTTATATACGGATCCTGTGTTCAATGACACCATCTCGCGTTCATTTCGAAGTCATTTTGAGTACATTGACGCTTATAACTCGTACCTGAAGGGGCAATTCTCCGGTCAATTGAATCAGGGGATTCGCTGGTATCAAGTGTATACCGATAATCCTACCATTTTATCTTCCGGTTATATTGATCGTTTAACTGACGTGGTCCGAAGCTCTAACTGGTACGTTCAATTTCAGGCATACACTGCTCCTTATCCGGCTCTGATCTCAGCGGATCAGATGTTGAGTCTGGTACAAAGGCTCGACAATCTGGACACTGGGGGGAGAGAGCAGTTACTTAAAATTGACCTCAACATGGATATGATCAAGCAGTATTTTCACAACAGTGGATTTGACGGAAAAGTGTATCTGGTTGATCCGGAAGGACGGATCCAATTTTCAAATGATTCAACAGAAGCATCTCAGATAGGGAAACGTTACAGCGAGATCCAGTTTCCGAACAAAATGATTCCCTTTGAACTTACGTATACAGGCATTAACTATCTGGAAGGGTGGTCCCTGCATGGTGTTATGGATGAAGAAATTGTGCTGAAAGAGGTACGGAAGTCCCGTTCCTTCGTGGTTTGGCTTGCTTGCATTAATTTTGTCTTGCCTTCCATCATCATCGCGGCCATGTCCAGATCCATCCATGTCAGACTGGTGCGGATTCTAAAACATATGAAAAAAGTGAAAACACAGAATTTTCAGACGATTCCGCCTGAAGATGCAAGAGATGAGATCGGTCAACTCACGATGGAATTTAATCGAATGACCGAGACGATCCATAACTTGATTCATGAGGTATATCTAGCTGACATTCAGAAGAAAGACCTGGAGTTAAAACAGCAGCAAGCTCAGCTTCATGCACTCCATAGCCAGATCAACCCTCATTTTTTGTTTAATACCCTGGAGTCGGTACGGATGCGGAGCCTCATCAAGGGCGAGAAAGAGACCGCCAAAATTGTGCATAACATGGCCAAGATGTTTCGCAAGTCGATCAGTTGGAATCAGAATGATGTGACAGTGAAGGAAGAACTTGAACTCATCGAGAGTTTTTTGCAAATCCAGAAATATCGTTTTGGCGACAAACTCCAATACAGCATTGAAGCTGATCCTGCGGTACTGATATACCGAATCCCCAAGATGGTAATTCTCCCCTTTGTGGAAAATGCAAGTATTCATGGTATTGAATCATCTCCGGGTGTAGGCATCATACAACTCTTCGTTTCAACTGAAATTGACCACCTACTTATCCGACTAACGGATAACGGAATAGGGATGTCACAAGCTAGATTGGAAGAATTGCTGAGCTATCTGAATCAGAACACGGATATGGGAGAGCATGTTGGCATGAAAAATGCGTATAGTCGCTTAAAACTTTGCTATAAAAATCACTTTACATTCGACATCCAGACAGGGGAAGGAGAAGGAACACGTATCCATATTAAGCTTCCACTTGATCCATCAGCCATGCCAGGCGACTAAATATGAGGGATATACTTTTCAAAGTAGGAGGTACACTTTCATGGGTAACTTTGAAAGCGCTATCTTGATATATTGAGAAGGCTTAAAGACACAAACAATACTTGAAGGGGGCATTTGCTACATGTTTAGAAAAAGAAACATTATAACAGGTCTGGCAATTTTACTGGCTGTAACGCTGGGAGGTTGCAATAAAGCCAGTCCGGAAGCCTCTTATCCTGACAGTAATGACAACACCCCGGTCACCTTTAAATATTTCACGTTTGGCGGTGGCAAGAAGGATATTCTGGCAAGCAGCACGACCATTGGCAAGGAGTTACAGGAACAAACAGGTGTTGACTGGAAGATGGAATATCTGGTCGGCGATGGTGCAACCAAGGCAGGAGTCATGATTGCGAGTGGGGATTACCCCGACATCATCGACTCCAGTGGTGAAATGGCCAAGTTGATGGATGCAGGATCTTTTATCCCACTGGATGAACTGATCGATCAATACGGGCCTAACATCAAGCGGGTATACGGGCCTTATATGGACAAATTCAGACAGGAGGATGGAAAGATCTATTTCTTGCCATACACAGCCAACATTGGTTATGTGTCAGAGCCTAATTTTCAAACCGGCTTTTACATTCAGCGTGCTGTGCTCAAAGAGTTTAACTATCCCAAGATCAAAACGCTAGACGAATATTTTGACTTGATTGAGCAATATAAGCAAAAGCATCCGCAGATCGATGGAAAAGAAACCATCGGCTTCGCCACACTTGCGGGTGAGTCGGGCAGCTTCTTCACCCTGTTAAATCCGGCCATGCATCTGGCAGGTTATCCAAACGATGGCAGTGTGATGGTGGATATGCAGAGCCATGAAGCCAAACTGGTAGCCGGATCTGATTATCAGAAACAATGGATTCAGAAGCTGAGCGAGGTTAACGCACAGGGGATGTTTGATCCCGAATCCTTCACAATGAACCAGGATCAGTATCTCGCCAAGTTGACGTCCGGTCGGGTGCTGGGATATTTCAGTTACTCCTGGCAGGTTGGAGACGCAACGAACAACCTCAAGAAGGCTGGTATTGATGAAAAACGTTACGTATCTCTACCGATCGTATTTGATGACAGTGTCAAGGACCAGTATGTGGACCCGCCAGGCTTTGTGAACAACTATGGTGTCGGAATTACCGTCAATGCCAAAGATCCCGTGCGAATTGTTAAATATTTTGATAATTTGCTCAAGGAAGAAAACCAGATTCTGGTGCAATGGGGCATTGAGGACGAGACGTATAGTGTGAATGACGAAGGTCGCTTTTATTTCAAAAATGATGACCAACGCAAAGCACATGAAGATCCCGAATTAAGTCGTAAGTTCGGCTTTGACTATTTTAATTACAGCTGGCCTCGTTACGGCAATAACTCCGTACTGGAGGATGGCAACGCCTATGGACCAGGCAATCAACCAGAAGTGGCTACCTTTAGTTACACGGACGGTGACAAGCTGTTGTTAGAGAAATATGGTGTGGAGACATTCACAGAACTATTCAGCACACCGGATGAGCGTCCTTGGTCTCCTGCTTGGTCCATTGCATTGGAGCAGGGCTCTCCTGAACAGATTTTCATCACCAAGGCAGAAGATCTCCAGAAGAAATATTTACCCAAAATGATTATGGACTCGCCTTCCACGTTCGAGAACACATGGAATGAGTATATGAGTCAATTGAATCAACTGGACAAGAAAACATATGAATCTACGATAACACAGGCAGTGAAAGATCGTGTAGCTGGCAAATGGTGAGTGCAATCCATAGAGACCATAAGGAACGGGGGAATATTCACATGTTAAAAGCGAAAGTTAGAATAGCAAGTTTAGCTGTATTAGTGACTGTTTTGCTGGCTGGGTGCAGTCAGAACAATTCGTCATCACCTTCAGCCACAGGTGATGATGAGAACAGTCCAGTCACGTTCTCATATTATATGTTCTCTCCAGGCAAGAAGGATACTCTGGCAAGCGAAACAACAATCGGTAAAGTGTTGCAAGAACAAACAGGTGTGGACTGGAAGTTGGAATATCTGGTAGGTGATAGTGCGACAAAAGCCGGTGTCATGATTGCCAGTGGAGACTATCCAGATGTCATTAGCTCCAGTGGTGAGATGTCCAAGTTATTGGATGCCGGGGCCTATATCCCGCTGGATGATCTGATTGAGGAATACGGCCCTAATATCAAACGGGTATATGGACCATACTTCGATAAAATGAAAAATGCAGAAGACGGAAAAATCTATGCGCTGCCTTATACGGCTAACCAAGGTGAGTATTCAGGTAGTCCAAATGTTGGTGGGGGAGCTTTCTGGATTCAGCGCTCTGTGCTCAAAGAGTTTAATTATCCAAAGATCACTACACTGGATGAATATTTTGATCTGATTCAGGATTACAAGGAAAAACATCCAACAGTTGATGGTGCAGAGACGATCGGATTTGTGTCACTTGCAGGTGTCGCCAATAACTTCTTCACCTTGCAGAATCCAGCGATGCATCTCGCCGGTTATCCGAACGATGGCAGTGTCATGGTGGACATGACTACCCATGAGGCGAAAGTCGTCGCCGGAACAGATGCTCAGAAAAAATGGATTCAGAAGTTAAATGAGATTAATGCTCAAGGGATGCTGGATCCGGAATCCTTTACGATGAACAAAGACCAGTATTTGGCCAAACTGACTTCGGGTCGTGTGTTAGGATACTTCAATTATGGCTGGCAGATTGGGGATGCGTCGAAAAACCTGCTCTCGGCAGGCATTGATGAGAAGCGCTATGCACCACTTCCGATCGTGTTTGATGAAGGAATTAAGGATCAATATGTTGATCCTCCCGGCTTCGTCAACAACTATGCAACCGGTATCTCGGTGAACGCCAAAGACCCTGTTCGTATCATCAAATACTTTGATAATTTGCTGAAGGAAGAGAATCAGGTTCTGGTGCAATGGGGCATCAAGGACGAGACGTACAGTGTGGATGAAAAGGGCCGCTTTTATTATGCAAATGAAGATCAACGCAAGGCTCATGATGATCTGGAGCTCAGCCGTAAATTCGGGTTCACCTACTTTGGTACAGATTGGCCGAAATATGGCGGTGAATCTACACTAACCGATGGTAACGCTTATAGCCCTGGCAACCAGCCGGAAGTGGCCGCTGCATCTTACACCGAGGGAGACAAGAAATTCCTTGAAGCCTACGGTATCCAAACTTTTAGTGAATTGTTCAACAAACCGGAAGAGCGGCCTTGGTTCCCGGCTTGGTCCATCGCATTGGAGCAAGGATCACCCGAACAGATCTTCACGACCAAATCGGATGATTTGCAACGTAAATACTTGCCGGAAATGATCTTGGGAGCACCCTCGAATTTTGATAAGCTGTGGGATGCCTACATGGCTGAATTGAACAAATTGGACAAAGCTGGTTATGAAGCGACCATTACCAAAGTTGTGAAGGATCGAGTCGCAGGAAAATGGTGATACGAACACTTTAAGTACGTGTTCAAGAATTCCTTTTTTTGAACAAACTCGTTAAAACAAACTGTACATGCGCAGGAGAAGACGAAAGAACATAAACTCCGGTTTCTCCTCGCATGATGAACAGCATAGGAAAGGAGCAGGTTCACCGTGGAGAAACCTAATGTCTCCCTTAACTCGATGCCGCCAGCCTCGAATCCGAAGGGAACCAGAGCACATTCATTCTTCAAACGTCTTGTGCAACAACGAACACTTGCCTGGATGTGTATACCTTTTGTCATCTGGGCTTTTATCTTCAAGTACCTGCCGTTATGGGGATGGACCATGGCTTTTCAGAATTTCAAACCGGCGAGGTCCTTCTCGGATCAGCAGTGGGTAGGCTGGCAGCATTTTAGTACGTTATTTGAAGACAATACCTTCTACCGGGTGCTACGCAACACACTTGTCATGAGTTCCATTAAACTGGTATTGGGATTTGTGACAGCAATTACACTGGCCCTCTTGTTGAATGAACTGAAAAATGTCATATTTAAACGCTTTGTGCAAACCGTTAGTTATCTGCCTCACTTTATCTCGTGGGTTGTTGCCTCCAGCATTGTATTAACCGTACTGTCACCAGACGGAATTATCAACCTGCTCCTGATGAAGCTTCACCTGATTGATAGTCCGGTACTATGGATGGGAAAAGGTGAATACTTCTGGGGTATTCTTGGGGCAACCGAGGTGTGGAAGGATGTCGGCTGGAACACTATTATCTATCTGGCAGCGATTACGGCAATTGATCCAGCGCAATATGAAGCTGCCGAGATCGATGGAGCCAGTCGTTTCAAACGGATGTTATATATCACGCTGCCTGGTTTGAAACCGGTTATTGTGATCTTGTTGATCATGAACATGGGAAGTATTCTGGAATCCGGATTCGAGCCGCAATATCTGCTGGGTAACGGGATGAATATGGATTATTCGGAGAATCTGGACATCTTTGTACTGAAATATGGATTAGGGATGGGGAACTTTTCCTTGGGTACAGCAGCCGGCATATTCAAAACTGTGGTCAGCTTCGTCTTCCTTTTCTCTGCGAACTATATAGCGAAAAAAATGGGAGAGAGCAGACTATTCTAAAAGGAGGCCTATGCCATGCGAGAAGGAAACACATCCCGCTTGCGGAATAGCAGCACCGGGGATCGAGCGTTTGACACCATTAACATGATCTTCATGGTATGTCTGATGATTGTGACAATCTATCCCTTTGTTAATATGATTGCCGTATCCTTCAATAATGCAAATGATGCCATTCGGGGTGGAATATATCTATGGCCTCGTGTATGGACACTGGACAATTACAAATACATTTTTGGCGAATCGGATATCTATCACGCAACTCTGATCTCGGCGTTGCGTACGGTCATTGGAACCGTGGTGTCCGTCTTCTGTACAGCCATGCTCGCGTATACGGTTAGTCGTCAGGAGTTTGTGCTTCGCAAGTTTGTTACGATGTTTTTTGTATTTACGATGTACTTCAGCGGGGGCTTGATCCCCGGTTATCTGCTGATTCGAGACCTTGGATTGATCGGTTCCTTCTGGGTATATATCATTCCGGGTGTAATTGGAGTCTTCAATATGATTGTCATCCGTTCTTTTATTGAAGGTCTTCCTGAAGGCATTCTGGAGTCAGCCCGTATTGACGGGGCAGGGGAGTTCACGACATTTATCCGTGTTGTCCTGCCACTAACGATTCCCGCAATGGCAACCGTTTCGCTCTTTGTAGCGGTGGGGCAATGGAATTCCTGGTTCGATGTATTTCTGTACAACTCATCCAATAAAGAATTAAGTACGTTGCAATACGAATTGATGAAGATTCTGCAAACTTCAACGACCTCAGCGACTTCATCAGCAAGTGATGCTTATCAGTCTGCCGAGAGCAATGCAACGGCGGTTACGCCAACATCAATTCGAGCGACGATGACCATTATTGCGAGTGTTCCTATTCTGATGGTGTATCCGTTCTTGCAGAAATACTTTGTACAGGGCATGACGATTGGTGGCGTGAAGGGATAGTCATGATCTGCATTTCATTGAATTATGTCAACGCAACAAACGATACCGTATTAGCGTCTATTCATCCATAGAATAACAACAGGAGTGAAACAAATGCATGTAAAATGGATGACGATGATTGGTGCCGTCCTCGGATCTGTGCTTATAGGGGTGGGGACGGCAGCTGCGGAAGAAAATTTTGTTGATCTTAAGTATTCAAAGTGGGCAGAGGATGGCATCACGTATATGGCGAAACGGGGAACAGTAGCCGGATACGGTAATGGGATCTTCAAGCCTGAGGCTCTTGTGACACGGGCACAAGCCGTCACTTTTATGGTACGGGAGCTTTATCCAGATCAGCTTCAGAGAACAGTGGATGGCACAACCTATTCGGATGTTCCAACGACACACCCTTTCCATCGAGAAATCATGATAGCTGCTAAAAATGGACTTGCGAGTGGTTTCCCTAACGGAACCTTCCGTCCGGACGCACCGCTTAGCCGCGCAGAGACTGCGGCCTTCCTTACAAGGGCATATACACTCCCGGAAGGTAAGAAGCCCGCAAAATGGACCGATACGGACAAGCATTGGGCGGCAGCGCCTATTCTTATTATGAGTTCCAACGGCTTGGTCGGTGGTTATTCGGATACCACTTTCCGTCCAAATCAAGCTGTCACGCGCGCTGAATATGCCGTATTCATGGCGAGAGTCATTCGCTTCGAACGCGAAGCAGCCATTCGGGCGCAAGATTGGGATAAGCTGATATCTTATATGACGGTAAGTGAGCAAGTGGGTCAGATGCTTATGCCCGATATTAGGCAATGGAATGGTAAAGCGACGACGACCGTTAATGAGGGGCTGAAACGCAGTATCCATGACCAAGACTTGGGCGGACTTATTCTTTTTGACAAAAATATTGTTGACGTGAGGCAGCTTACAACGTTCACACATGATATGCAAAGAGAAGCAGGTGACATTCCGCTATTTCTTAGTATCGACCAAGAAGGTGGTGTGATTAAGCGAATACCAGGCGGTACGAATCTGCCAGGTCAGATGGCGCTGGGCGCAACTGGAGATGCAGCGCTTGCCGAAGCGGCTGGTCAGCTGACGGGGGAGGAACTGAAGGCACTGGGAATTCAGATTAACTTTGCGCCAGTGCTGGATATCAACAGTAATCCAGATAACCCCATCATTGGTATACGTTCGTTTGGCTCGGAGCCAGATTTGGTAACGCGGCTAGGTCTCGCAACGATAAAGGGCTTGCAGCAATCCGGGGTGATGGCGGCAGTGAAGCATTTTCCGGGTCACGGAGATACGCAGGTAGACTCCCATCTCGGAATGCCGGTACTAACTCATCATCGCGAGCGGTTGGATGCGGTTGAATTAAAACCATTTCGAGCGGCGATTGAAAACGGGGTAGAGATGATTATGACCGCGCATATTGCTTTTCCTGCCATCGATAACGAACATGTCACTTCGCTCAAAGATGGTGAACGTGTGCCGATTCCAGCTACCTTATCTAAAAAAGTACTGACAGGACTTCTTCGCGAAGAACTGGGATATAAAGGTCTCATCATTTCCGATGCATTCACCATGAATGCCATTGCGGAGCATTTTGGGGAGAATACATCGGTAGAACGCGCCGTTTCCGCAGGTGTTGATATCATCCTTATGCCAAAAGATTCAGCAGCAGCCCATCAAACGCTGGTGAATGCGGTGAACAATGGAACGATCAAGGATGAAACCATACACGCATCTGTGAAACGAATCCTGGAGATGAAAGCGAAATATGGTTTGTTTGAACGTAACCAGACTCTTGCGCAAAAGCTAAATCAGCTTAACGGTATTATTGGATCGAAGGAGCATCAAGCGGTGGAGCAGAAAATCGCAGAACGAGCGGTCACCGTACTCAGCAGCCGCGAAGTTATGCTTCCAGATCAAATTCAGCAAGGCGATCGGGTTGTGATTGTCGCAGCCGAGCAGGATCAGGCGAATCAGCTTGAAAAACAACTGTTGCAAGCTGCTAATAACCTGTCGTTAAAGACTGAAATTGCACTTGTTGGACAAGGCAAAATGAATGAAACGCTCCAGGCGATTGGCAAAGCGAATTATGTCATTCTTGCTTCTTACCAATTCCGGAATGTAGCCAGCCAGTTCGGTTGGAGCGATTATCAAACCTTGATTAATGCACTGAACAAGAGTCATCTGCGATATACGCTGTTGTCATTGGGTAACCCTTACGAGATGATCTATCTTCAGAACGTGCGCTCAGGGCTTGCGGTGTATGGAAAGCAGGAGCCAAATACGTCTGCCGGGATCAAAGTTTTACTTGGTCAATTGAAAGCTGGAGGACAGTTGCCCATTCAAACGGATTAAAGGTCAATCAATGTAGAGAAAATGAAGAAAAAAGACGGATCCCAGCATACGGAATCCGTCTTTTGGTTTTAAACTAAACGTTGATTTCACCGATTCATCTACCACGCCATCACTCGGATATTTCTTCGCTGCAAACAAATTGGAGCAGCATCTTCACAAATTGCTCCGTCATCCGCATATCCAATGCGTGATCATGAGCAGCACGAATCGTTACCATACGTTGGAGCATGGCCATCATCGTGGTGAAGATAAACTGAGCCAGATCGAGCGGAGGGGACGGATTCTTAATACTGCCGTCAACAACACCTTGGGATAAAGCGCCCATCAGGAAATGATTTTCTTTCCCATTCTGGTTGAATCGATCGTATGTTTCTCTTAATTCAGGACTAAAATCATACAACTCATAGTTGATATCAAATAATTGAATAAACCGGATGTAGTCTGGATGATCCTGGGCATAAACAACCCATGCATTCAACATCACCGTGAGTTGTTCTCGCCCGTTCATGTCCTTCACCGATGTAAGGCTAACCTCATCCGTTAAATGTTCAATCAGTTGCATCTGAATGGCCAGAAGAAGCTCATCCATAGACTGAAAATGTTTATAAAATGTCACTCTGCTAAGTTCAGCTTTCGTACATACATCTTTAATTTTTACTTGCAGCAATCCATATTTCAAAAAAAGCTCCTTACCTGCTGCAATCAAATCATCACGATGTTTATTTCCCAATTGTTGATGCCAGTTTTCATTCACTTGTATACCGTTGTCCTTTCTTCGAACGAAATGCGTTCAAGGTAAGTCCGAGAGAAGCGAGCAGCATAATTGCACCAAAAATATACGGGAAGTTTATGTTTTTGTCAAACAATAGTCCTGCGATCAGCGGACCAATCACCGTCCCGAGACTGGAGAATGTCGTATTCAGACCCGATGCATAGCCTTGCCGATCTCCTGCATTTTTGGATATTAACGTGCTGAGTGAAGGCCGCAAAAACGAGTTAAAGGCAAAGAATAACGCAGAAGCGAATAACAGAAAGGTCAGGTTTACTTTAATTAACATTAATAATAAAGCGATGGGCGTAATAATTAGGGAAAGACGGATTAGCTTAACTTCACCGATTCGCTGTACGAACCAATCTAAAAGCCAGATTTGCACAACGATACCGATAATTGCGCCCAAGGTAATAATGATGGAGATCGTTGCAGCGTTGAATCCGTATTTTTGTTCTGCAAAAAGCGCGAATACCGTCTCATAACTCATGAGGCCAAAGGTCATGACGAGCAGCACAATCAGGAATTTAAAATACGGCACTTTAAATGAACTCCAGATTTTCTTACCCAAGTGATCTCCCTTTTGAAGTCGGATGGAGACGGTTCTTTTTTCCGGGGGAAGTGTCTCAGGCAGCAGCAGCGTCATCAATGCCGCAATCAGTCCCAGACCAGCCGCGAAGAAATAAGGCATACGAATCCCCATCTCGGCGATGAGACCACCCAGACCAGGCCCGAGCACCATTCCCAAATTCATGGCTGCACCAAAATAACCCATGCCTTTCGCGCGGGTCTCAGGCGTTGTGATATCCGCGACATAAGCGAGATTCGCAGGAACCATTAAACCAAGACTGATTCCCCCGATAATCCGTGCGACATACAAGAGAGGCAGAGCGGTTGAAAGTGCAAAGATCACATCCGAGACAACGGAAAGAAACATGCCGGCCATGATCAACTTTTTACGTCCAAAGCGGTCAGATAATTTTCCTCCCAGTGGTGAAAAGAAGAATTGAGCTGCCCCGAAGGCTGCCACTAGAAATCCGGCGACGGTGCCTCCCGCATGAAAGAGCTTCAAGTACTCCGGCAAAATGGGAATAAGCATCCCTTGCCCCAATAAAGCAATAAACAGATTTAACATCAGAATGAATAGTGGAAAGCGAATTGATTTTGGTAATGTACTCATGCTAGTCGTAAGCTCCTTCATTAACATTATGTTAACCTTTACATTATGTAAACCATTTTAAATGATTCGAATGAGATATGTAAATGTAAATCTTTTTTAGGTGAGTAGAGCTATAATTAAATTCATATGGAGGTGGGAACGCGTGAATTTGGAGGAACTGTTTACGGTACATGTGAACATCGAGAAATCATTTGATTTACAGAATAGCGAAGGTAATTCAGTTGTCATGATTACTTTTACAGGTCGTGTAACCGGAAAGTACTTTGAGGGAATAGTGCTCGATGGAGGCGTGGATACTCAGATTATCGGGAAGAATGGTGACCCGCATACGCTATCGGCAAGATACATGCTTCAAGGGACAGATCACACAGGAGATAGCTGCAAAATTTATATCGAAAACAACGGAAACATCGATAAAACGCTGAACACTGCTTTATTTCGGACTTCTCCCAAAATGATTACGGACAGTAAAGCCTTATCCTTTTTGAACCGTGAGACACTTATTGGAGAGGGTTATCCAACGGAGTCCGGAGTAGATATAAAAATATATAGGACGTTATGAGAACGAGGGACTCATGATAACGAATTTGTTCATATGTATCGCACCAAGATAGGCTGTAATACAGATTAAGATTAAGATAAGAGTCGCTAAGGAGCGGCTCTTTTTTTCGTTATGCGATTTTACGTCCATCTTTATATGTATTTCTTTACATTAATTTAACAAAGGATGGATACAGCGCAGACACTTCTCACCTATAGTATGATGAGCGAAAATAAACCAATAATAGGCGGATTAAGGAGAAGACTAATCAATATGATGATCAAAAAAATCGGGATTTCAGTCGTATCACTCACCATGCTAACATCTGCGAGTATGTTTGACGTATATGGTGCAGCTTCCAAACGCATGATCGAAGTTGCTGAACAATCGGCTAATGTGGTCGTGAACGGACAAAGGGTGGAAGGAGAGTCTTTTCTCTACAATGGAGTTACTTACGTGCCGGCAAGAGCTGTTGGTGAGGCACTGGGACAAGACGTAGACTGGGATAACAACACCCAATCGGTGTTTGTTGGAGCAAAAATTAACGATGAGCAGGGATACCGCGGTACCAAAACGCCATATCCTTTTAAGGAAACCAATTATACAAAAGCTCCTGATGGATATGAACCGGTATTTATTAACTACATAGGCAGGCATGGTTCCAGACATCTATCCAGTTCCAAGTACGACAAGACGCTCTACGAACTGCTCGATATCGCTGAAAAGGATGGGCAGGCTACCAATCTGGGGAAAGAGCTGAAGAAAGAGATTGGCAAGCTTATGAAAGTTGAAAAAGATCATTATGGATTGTTATCCACTACGGGTGGAGAAGAATTGTAAGGGATAGGAACCAGAGTCGGACAGAACTTCAAAGAACTATTTACATCAGATAAAAAAGTGATCACTCAGGCCACCTTCAAAGATCGAACGCCCCAGAGCAGAGATCAGTTTATTGACGGATTAAAGGAAAGCCTGGGAGATAACAAGGTAGACATTCTGGCTTCAGCCTTTGAAGAAGGGAAAGACCCTTATCTGCGGCCCTACGACTTGGCTACGAAGTATAACGAGTATGTAGAAGATGGAGACTGGGTTAAGTTATACGAGGATTATGTCACACAGAGCACGGGAACTCGTTATGCAAAAGAGGTTCTTTTGCAATTTTTCACTGAAGACTTTTATCAGAGATTGAATTCTGGCGAGTTCGAGCTGAAGGATGAAAAAGGAAAAGTGAAGCTGAGCAACCCAACCGAAGCTGCTTCTAATTTATACGAACTGTACATCATATCTTCGAATATTAAAGGAGAAGGTGACTTTGAATTCGGGCGATATTTTACGACCAATCAGTTAAAGTGGTATGAGAGCGTTGATAATATTAATGACTTTTATGAAAAAGGTCCATCCTTAACGTCAACGGATCTGCCGCAGAATATCATTGCACCCTTGGTCAAAGAATTAATCGTGTCTACCGAACAGTCCATTCAGCAGAAAGACACGGCTGGTATATTTCATTTTTCTCACGCAGAAACCATTATTCCACTCTCTTCATTCCTCGATATCGCCGGAGCTAATGTGAGTATCGACAAACCGCAAGACGTGACCCAAAACTGGAATGGCTCAGTCATCTCACCGATGGGAGCAAACATCCAATGGATCTTGTACTCCAATGGGAAGGATGTTCTCGTAAAAATGCTTAGAAATGAAGAAGAAATCGCGTTCCCGATTGAAACAAAAACCTACCCATACTACAATTGGGATGATGTGAAGACATATTACCAAAACAAACTGCAGAAGGTAGGCGTGGAGCTGGATAGCAGCTTGGAAGATAATATCGAGCTTTTACAGAAGAAGTTCTAGTCGGGGAAAAGATATACAATGTATCATAACAAGTTAAAGACAAAGACAAGACAAAGATAAAGAAGAAGATGAAAAAGAAGAAAGCGACTCTCTCCATGGAGCTGCTTTCTTTTTTTGCATTTTAAATAAAATCGACAAATAAAAAAATCCAAAACAAAATGTGACCAAACGCCGTCCTTAGGAGTGTTAGAGGTATAAAGGAGGGCATAACAACCATGCAGCGATCAGTGCCCCAGCTGGGCGATCATGTGATGAAAGTCTACGAGACATATGCGGATACGCTGTTCCGAATTGCCATGGTGCACCTTGGCAGACGGGAAGATGCGGAGGAAGCCACTCAGGATACCTTCATCAAACTAATAGAAAAAGCCCCTACATTCAACGATGCAGAGCATCAAAAAGCATGGTTGATTCGGGTCATCACCAATCATTGCAAATCCTTATTAGGCAGAGGCTGGCGCAAACGGGAGGTCAAGCTGGAGGGTGTCGATGCCCTTACAGCGGACAACCCGGAAGATCACGCGCTGATCGAACTCGTGCTGTCACTGCCCCTCAAGTATAGATCGGTGGTTCATCTGTATTATTACGAAGATTATGCAATTCGGGAAATCAGCGAGATTCTGGAGATTAGCGAGTCAGCGGTGAAGATGAGATTAAAGCGAGGAAGAGAGCTGTTAAAGCTGGAGCTGGAAGGAGAGGAACTGTAATGAAGGAAGAACAATTCAAACAAAACTACAAGAAAGCGGTGAATCATATGAAAACAAACGAACAAATGAAAAAACGGGTAGAGCAAGCTTTGAACACGCAAAATCAGGGGCCAAAACGTCAACGCAAACCATTATACATTGCAGCAAGTGTTGTTATCGCTGCCAGCATTGGCTTGGCTGCACCGAGTGTATGGCAACAATTCAATGGACCCGCTGCACCAACTCCTCAGGTGGCAGAGGTGACTCCGGGCGCGTCGTTTGATCCGATTGTGATTCCGAAGAAGGAGTTGCCGGATTCTCAGGGTAAAGGCGCGATGGCGGATATGTTGCAGCTGGTTGTGTATGGAGGAAACATCTATACACAGTCCCCAACATTGCTTGAGGGCGCAAATGCACTCCCTCTGCGGGGCGAGAAGCTGGGTACTACAACTGGCGGCATCCACGAACTTAGTGGTCAGGATAAATACACGGAGCTTGCTTCCAACATTGGAGAAGCAGACATCTATGCGGTGAATGGCTACGATAAGGACTTCCGCATCATGTCTTACACCGAGATCGACGGTCAGGTGTATGCTCAACTATTTGACAAGAACAACGGGATCACCATTGGTACGGGTGCCGACCTGATCGGTAAGCTGCATCTCGAAGGTAACGTTGCCTCGGCACAATGGGAGACGTTTGATAGCTGGAACAATGGAAAGCAGCAGTTTCAGCCGTTAGCAGCGGATAAATCACTGGAAAGCTTCATCTCTGCGTTATCTGCTGCTAAACCAATTGCAACGAGTCCGGAATTGGAAGAGAATCTCTATGGCAAAGAAGATCGCAAGATCATCTATCTCACGCTGGAAGACAAAACGCAGGTTCAACTGGTTCTGTTCGGTGAAGGTTTGGTTCGTTACGGTAATGTTCCTGCATTTCTCGAAGTTGAAAAAGGCGCGTTTCAATCCTTCTGGAACATCTTGGGCGAGTAAGGAGAACACGGAGATACGATTGAATGAAGAAGAGCGAACAGGGCACGAAAGTGCTTTGTTCGCTCTTTAGATTATCGGTGGAGTTGTTTAATTAAAATTTTTGTAATAAACCAAATGATCGGTCCATTCATTATTTTCGTGTATAAACCCTTTACGCAGACATTCAAATTCCATACCAACACTCTCTGCCAGTTTCGTGGAAGGGGTATTATCCACATTGATATGAGCTTCTATGCGGTGAAATTTCAGATGTTCGAATGCAATATGAAGTGCTTCATTCACTGCTTCTTTCCCATAACCTTTTCGCCAATGCTGATTATGGATCGTGTATCCGAAACTTCCCCATTGAAAATCATCTCTTGCCAAGGTCGCAATATCAATCATACCCAGATGTGTACCATCTTGCTTTCGAAATACTCCAAAAACATATACCGTATCTGTACGCGCTAACTCCTGGTGTCGATCTACCAGATCATGAAACCAATCCAGCGTACATTCACTCATATCCATTTTTCCTTTATCATGGCGGTGTTGGGAAGGCAAGCGGTTTTCAAATTCATTTAACCAATTTTCATAGTCGTCTTTCTGTAATGGTCGAATGACTAGCCGTTCTGTCTCTGAAATATGATCAAATTTTTCTGCTTTTAATATCAAAATGACATCTCCTTTGGATTGATTTTTTATTCATGGCATAGCATTGAAATACTCCATAACCACGCTGCGAAACTCTAAAGCGGCTTTGGAAATATACCTGTTTTTATGTGAAAGTAGAGCGATTTCCCGAACGAGCTGGTGTTCCTCTACCTGAAGATATCTAATGCGCTCATGCGGGTTTCTGGCTGTGCTAGGTATAAACGCAAGACCGATCTCCGCCTCCACAAGGGCTGTTAATCTTGCAGGCTCATCACCTTCATATACATACTTCGGTACAAAACCAACGGATTGACATATGGAATCCACCATATCACGAACACCATATCCTTGCTTCACCCCAACAAACCACTCGTCCTTAAGCTCGGTTAATTGAATGCTGCTTCGGTCTGCATATCGATGCCCCATAGGAACAGCGACTACGATCGGATCGTCATATAGTATCTGACATTCGATATCGTCACCTTCAATCGGAGGGGAGGAGAGACAAAAATCCACCTCGCCCCGATATAGAAGCCTGTACATGTTTTCTAACGAAACCATTTGTACATGAAACTGAACGTCCGGCTTGTTTTTCCGAAATTCCCGCATTATACCTGGCAAAGTACTTGCCGTAGTCACCGCCAATTGCAGTGTACCCTGATCCGGGTTGGAGAGGTCAGCGATTTCCCGCTTTCCTTGTTCCAATTCAAATAGGGCTTTTTCAGTTCGCTGAAGAAATGTTCTTCCAAAGTCGTTTAGTCGCAGCTTTCTCCCGATTCGATCAAATAAAGGGACTCCCAGGTCTTCCTCTAATCGTTGTATCGTTTTGCTCAGGGAGGATTGCGTAACATGCAGCTTTCCCGCAGCTTCCGTAACATGTTCGCATCGGGCCACCGTCAGGAAATATTTAAGTTGAAGAAGCTCCATTTGCACCATTCCTTCATTCCTTCTAGTTCATCAAATCATAACATACAATGCGTTGGAATAAATGAATAGGTTCAAGTAAGATGACAGCAGAAGAAGGAGGAGTGATGCACTGATGAACGTTCGAAATAAAGGATTGATGTTGGCTGTGGGACTCGGAATTATGTTGAATCCGTTGAATTCCTCCATGATTTCGGTGGCAATCTCCAGGCTACAACAAGTGTACCAACTTGATTTTATAGCTGTTTCGTGGATCATTTTATCATTTTACATTGCCAGTGCTGTTGCTCAACCCGTCATGGGCAAGTGTAGTGATTTGTTTGGCCGCAGGAATATCTTCCTCATGGGTCTTGTTATTGTTTTTGTATCGTCCATGCTAGCTCCGTGGTCTTCGAGCTTTTCGTGGCTCATCGTATTCCGGATCGTTCAATCGATTGGCACAAGTATGATGGTGGCCGTCGGAATGGCGATTGTAAGAGTTAACGTAACTGACAAACAAGCCTCCGCATTGTCTACTTTGGCGATATTTCTCTCTGGAGCAGCTGCCATCGGGCCATTTATTGGTGGAGTATTGATACATTGGTGGGACTGGCATAGCATATTCTTCGTTAATATTCCGTTTGTCATGGCAAGCTTTTGGTTCGCTTGGAAAACAATCCCGAAGGACGAGCAATATCCGTCTATCTCTGGTCACATGTCCATTCGGCAATGGCTTGCATTAATTGATGCACCAGGCATCCTGATGTTTACGGTAGCTTTGGTGACTCTGCTCATCGGATTACTGTCAGTA
Source organism: Paenibacillus sp. FSL R5-0519 (assembly GCF_037974275.1). Taxonomy (NCBI): domain Bacteria; kingdom Bacillati; phylum Bacillota; class Bacilli; order Caryophanales; family Paenibacillaceae; genus Paenibacillus; species Paenibacillus sp. FSL R5-0519. Next base: position 3,352,155 of record NZ_CP150234.1, on the reverse strand, counting down.
AATTCCACAGGTGATATTTCTACATGGCATCTGCTGACAGGAGGGATCGGGTTAATTACATTTGTCATGTTCATCCGGCATGAATTAAAAGCAGCCAAGCCATTCATCCCTCTGCGAACATTTGCCGTATATCCAGAGATGACTTGGGTGAATGTACAATACACGCTGGTGAACATCCTGTTTTATGCACTTTTTTTTGGAGTTCCTACGTATTTGAAGCAGGTACGTCATCTCAACGAAGTTCATACAGGAATGAGCATGCTGGCTTTGGGGTTATGTTCAGTCATGATTGCTCCGATCGCAGGGCGCTGGATTGACAGATCGGGATCACGGCCAGCTTTAATCGTATCAGCTTGGTTAATGACCATTGGCTCTTTACTCATCGTATTCATGAATGAAACTTCTCCAATCTTCATTGTCATTGTTGCCTTGGCTTTATTTGGCATAAGTAACGGTCTAAACGCGGTTGGCATGCAAGCAGCTCTGTTCAAAAGCACACCCAAAGAAATGATAGGTGTTTCATCGGGGATTTTTAATACATCACGCTACCTAGGGACCATCATATCATCGTTATTGATTGGACTTGTTATGGGAGATACATTCAATGTGACAGGATTTCAGATGCTTGGAATCATCCTTACGGTATTAGCTGCATCATTGATCATCATGAGCGTACGCCGCGAGGCAGATGCGGTGAGTCCAGAGCAAATAAGCAAGCAAATAAAATAGTGAATCCACCGTGCAATACCACGTTTACACCCAATGAATCAATAGCTCTATTGGGTGTATTTTTTGTTTTTCACCAAGTTGTCAGAAAGAGTTGATCCTTTCTTGAACGTTTAGGGTAGAAGACGTGACTTTGATTGAATTAGGTAAAAATAAAGATATAATAATTTTGATTATTAGGTCTCGCATAGCATTTTCTATGCATTTAATATCAGGAATCAACAGGAGTAATCGCAAAGTACATGTGGCAACATATCGTTGCCGTTTACTTTGTGAAATTTTTCTCTTGTCCTGCAGATGCAAACTATAGGAGGTCCTAATCTGATATTAAATGCAACAAGTGAGTGCAGACCTAGTCATACGCCAAAATTGATTACTACAAATGGACAGAGTTTGAAAGGAGGCAATACAAAGAATGGCTATTGATACGGTGTTATGGAGCAGACTGGTGACTGGTTTGACACTCGGATTCCACGTTATTTTTGCGACGCTGGGTGTCGGTGTACCTTTGATGATTGCTATAGCAGAGTTCATCGGCATTCGGAAGAAAGATCACCATTACATACTTATGGCAAAGAGGTGGTCCAGAGGATTTGTCATATCTGTGGCGGTTGGTGTGGTGACAGGTACAGCGATATCGCTGCAATTGGCCCTGGTGTGGCCGAATTTTATGAAATTGGCCGGGAATGTTATTGCACTGCCACTATTTATGGAAGTATTCGCGTTCTTTTTTGAAGCGATCTTCTTGGGTATTTATTTGTACACGTGGGATCGGTTCAAAAATCCCTATATTCACTGGTTGCTGACTATACCGGTTGTTGCCGGGGCAGGGATGTCTGCTGTCTTTATCACGACAGTCAATGGATTCATGAACCAGCCTGAAGGCTTTGTCATGGAAGCAGGTCAATTCTTGGCAGTGAATCCTGTACAAGCAATGCTGAATGCGGCGACATTCTCCAAAGTATTTCATGTATTAAGCTCTGCTTATCTGACAGGAGCTGCTCTGTTAGCTGGAATTGCAGCCTTGGCGATGCTGAGAAAAGGGGTGTCAGCCTACCTCAAAAAGGGCCTGAACCTCATGATGGCCGTTGTTCTGGTCTTCAGCTTATTAAACTCCTTAGCCGGAGATGTATCTGCCAAGTTTTTGGCTGAGCATCAACCGGAGAAACTCGCAGCTGCCGAGTGGCATTTCGAGACGGAAAGCGGTGCGGACTTAATTTTATTGGGATGGCTGAATGCAGAACACGAAATTATAGGCGCACTTCATTTGCCGAAAGTGCTCAGCTTCCTTGCCTTTGGAGACTTTAACGCCGAGGTTACCGGGTTGAACGAATTTCCACCTGATGAGCAACCGCCGTTACTTGTGCATTACTTGTTTGATTTGATGGCTGGAATTGGATTCGCTTTACTCGCGATCTCATTGCTATATTTCCTGTTTGTGTTCTGGAAGAAGCGCAACCAATTTAACAAGTGGATGCTACGTATGGTTGCACTCAGTGCACCGCTTGCATTTCTGGCTGTTGAGATGGGCTGGTTCTATGCAGAAGTGGGGCGGCAGCCATGGATCATCCGAGGTTATATGCGCGTAGAAGAGGCCGCTACTTCTTCACCGAGTGTGAGAATTTTATTTTTCGTTTTCTTGCTTCTGTACATCGTGCTCGGCGTCATCTGTGTCCTCGTGTTGAGACGTTTGTTCAATAACAATCCTGCAGAGCTTGAGATGGAGAAATGGTTGAAGGAGAAGCATGATCAATCAGCCGAGAAAGGGGATAAGAGCTGATGAGTTATGAGTTGATTGGGATATCGGTACTCTGGCTGTTCTTGTACGGTTATCTTATTGTAGCTTCGATTGATTTTGGAGCAGGTTTTTTTGCCTTTTATGCACGCCTCACCAAGCAGGATCATCTGATTAATCGGCTGATTTCCCGGTATCTATCACCGGTGTGGGAGATCACCAACGTATTTTTTGTCTTTTTCTATATTGGCATCGTCGGGTTTTTCCCGGATACCGCTTATTATTATGGCTCCGCGCTGCTTGTCCCGGGAAGTATTGCCGTCATTCTGCTTGCTATTCGGGGGTCGTTTTATGCTTTTGAGAATTACGGTTCCAAAAATAACATTGTATATTTGTTTTTATACGGAGCTACGGGTTTGCTTATCCCGGCATCGTTGTCAGTGGCACTGACACTGTCTGAAGGTGGCTTTATTCTAAAGCAGGGGGAGACGGTTTCCCTGGATTATTGGGCGCTGTTCACCAATCCGTTATCGTGGAGCATCGTTGGACTCGCCATCGTATCCGTATTGTTCATTAGCGGATCATTTCTTACATTTTACGCTTCTCGGGCAGAGGATCATGCGGCATTAAAACTGATGCACAACTATGCTCTGTTCTGGAGTACACCGACCATTATTCTCGCGCTGACTGCATTTATATATTTGGGTCAACACAATGAGCGTCATTTTCAAAATATGATGGATTTATGGTGGCTGCTGGCGCTATCCGTTGCATTTTTCATGATTGCCATGTGGCTGTTATATAACGGTCGCCGTTACGGATTAGCTTTTATTTTCATTATGCTGCAATTTTTCACAGCCTTTTTCGCTTACGGCATTGGGCAGTATCCTTATATTCTTGATCCATATATCACGATTCAGAGCAGTGCCACACCGCCAGCAATGGGTTTTGCGCTAGTGGTTGTGTTTATCGGTGGGCTGTGCCTGTTAATTCCTTCTCTTATTCTGGTCTTCAAACTGTTCCTGTTTGATGCGGATTATGTGAAAGGGAAAAAATAAAGGAGGAGCTTTCCGTGAAGAGAAAAGCCAAATCCAATCTGATCTCGCAGCAAATGTCGTTACAACGAACAAACAGGCTGCTCCTTGCGATCATTTCGCTGGCGCTTGGTGTGGCTATTATAAGTCAGGCGGCATTGGTGACTGAAGCAGTCCAACGGATTTTTGTAGAGAAAGCTTCCTTCTCATCGGCGATGCTGCTGCTTGGGCTATTGCTGGCAGTAATGACTGTGCGCACACTGTTGACGTATGGCAACGGGAAAGTGGGTTTGCATATGGCAGCACGTGCCAAGACAAATATGCGAGCTTCTGTGTTGCAGAACCTTACCCGCGCTTCCATGCCTTCAACCCTTCGTGGACAGACGGGAGGAAAGGTCAGCGTTGCTCTGGATGCTGTGGATGAAGCTGACAGCTATTTCAGTCAGTACATGCCGCGTATGATGGAAGCTGCAATGATTCCGATACTGATTCTGATTGTTACGTTTACGCAGCACGCCAACACAGGCTACATTATGCTGTTTACAGCACCGTTTATCCCGCTGTTCATGATTTTGGTGGGACTCAAGACAAAGAACAAATCCGAAGAGAAATACGCGCAGCTGGCCGAGTTTTCCGGTACATTTCTGGATTCGCTTCAAGGGCTGGTTACGTTGAAAATATTCGGACGGGCTAAACGTCAGCAGCAGGAGATTGAGCGCAGCAGTCTGGGTTATCGGGATGCCACGATGGGCATTTTGAAGATTGCCTTTACAAATACGTTTATGCTGGAATCGATCGTAATGTTAAGCATCGGTATCGTTGCGCTCGAACTGGCTATACAGTTACTCGTGTTCAAATCGATGAGCTTCCACACGGCCTTTCTTGTGTTGTTGCTCGTGCCTGAGTTTTACAGTCTATTGAAGAATACAGGAACGGCTTTTCACAGCGGGCGAACCAGTATGGGGGCGATTCGTAAGGTGGAAGAGATGCTTGAGGACACAAGTGGCGCAAGTATGCCAATCGTAGATGAGAAAGCCGAAAAGAGTACACATATCGGTGATACAAATGATCTAAGGGTGCAGCAGGACGAGTTACGCACAACTCGTGCCGAGTTGGTTCCAATGCCACCAACCATTGAACTCGACCATGTCCGGTTCCAGTACGCATCGGATTCCTTTGGACTTGAGACAGGACAGCTCTCGATTGGACCGGGAGAACAGATTGCCATTGTAGGCAAAAGCGGCTCCGGCAAAACAACGCTGCTGCATCTCATTGCCGGTTTGTTAAAACCAGATTCGGGAGCGGTTCTGGTTAACAGAAGTGAGCTTTCGCAACATGATGAAACTGCATGGTTTGAGCAAGTTAGCTACATTACACAGCATCCGTATATTTTTGCAGGTACCTTTGCTGAAAATATAGCGATTGGAGCAGGTCGAAACGTCTCCAGAGCTGAAATAGAGCAGGCGGCAGAGGAAGCAGGACTTGCTGGCGTTGTCGCTCAGTTGGAGCAGGGATTGGATACGTTTGTTGGTGAGGGTGGTCGGGGGCTATCTGGTGGGGAAAAGCAGCGACTTGCCTTGGCACGTGCTTTTCTGAAGCGACCAGCCGTTATTTTGTTCGATGAACCCACAGTAGGACTGGATCTTCACACCGAACGGGTACTGCAACAGTCCATTGCGTCATTAGCCAAAACAGCGACGATGATTACGGTGGCACACCGTTTATATACGATTCAACATGCAGACAACATTTTGTTCATGGACAATGGGGTCTTAGTTGACTCAGGACATCATGAAGCGCTTCTGGTGCGCCTGCCTCAATATGCGGAGATGGTGGATGTACAACGGAGAGGGGGATTAGCATGACTGAGCTGACGATACTGTCAAAAGCGATGATTCAGGAGCGCAAGGATATCTTGCTTTCGATTGTGGGCGGATTCATCGCCGGCATAGCAGGGGTAGCACTCTTTTCCGCGAGTGGATACATGATTTCGCAAACGGTATTTGCGCCACCGCTATATACCCTAATCGTACTTACCTCGATGGTCAAACTGCTCGGTTTCCTTCGGGCGGCGAGTCGTTACGCAGAACGCTTGTACTCTCATAGGGCGACATTCTCCATGCTCAGCCGTTTGCGGACATCTTTTTTTGCCAAACTCATTCCGGTAACGCCGGGTATATTGAACAAAAATCGAAGCGGAGATCTGCTTGCGCGGATCGTGGGTGATGTGGAAAGCTTGCAAAATTACTTTTTGCGTGTCGCATATCCACCGATCATTGTTGTTATGGTGTTTTTGGCAACCATGCTGTTCACTTCGGCTTTTTCCATCTGGATTGCGTGTTTGTTAGTACTCGGTATGCTGATCACGGCATTTGTTGTACCAGGCATTGTCTTGTTAGGTCAGCGAAAAATCCACGGACGTGTCCGCCAGCAACGGGCCTTGCTGTCCACGGAAGTGACCGAAGTGTTGTATGGTTTCCGGGATCTGAAAGTATACGGCCAACTGGAACAGCGCGAGCAGCAGCTTCAGCAGGCTTCCGCTGCACTGGCAACAGAACAGAAACAAGCCGCTTCGCACTTGCTACGAGGGCAATCCATGCACGTTTTTGTGACGTACCTCGTGACATGGGGAGTGCTGGCACTGAGCGCTTTCTTAATTATGAATGGGGTGTTTGCCGGTGTGTTCCTCGCCATGCTAATTCTGGCTACACAGACCGTGTTCGAAGAAGCTGCGGCAATGGCTGTATTACCTCTATATAAGCAGGACAGCGAACATGCAGCTCAGCGACTGACGGAAACGGTGCCAACCTCCGATGTACATCCTGCACAGCCAAGGGGTGAATTGTCAGGTGATCATGCAGTATCAATCGAGTTATCTCATGTTAACTTCCAATATGAAGGAGAATGGAGACCGGCGCTGAGGGAGCTATCCCTGCAGCTTACAGCAGGCTCCAAAACTGCGATTGTCGGGCCGAGCGGGTCAGGTAAGTCAACGATTATCGATCTGCTACTCAAGCTGCGTACACCAATGTCTGGTGATATACGGTTAAATGATGTTCCGGTGCAGGAATTGAATGAAGAGAGTATTTGGCAAAGGGCAAATGTTGTGTTGCAGCAAAGTCATTTCTTCCGGGGAACCATTCGGGATAACTTGCTGCTGAACGGAGAAGAACATTCGGATGGACATCTGTCGGCTGTGCTGGATAAAGTACAACTGCCAAATAAGTCGTTGACCGACATGGTGTATGAAAAAGGGGAGAACCTGTCCGATGGCGAGAAGCAGCGGCTGGCACTGGCACGAGCCATGTTGCGAAACGGACGGTTATGGCTGCTGGACGAACCGACTTCTTCTCTGGATTACCTCACAGAGCAACGTGTATTACAGCATTTTCTGGCACAGGCATCCGAAGATACAATTCTTCTAATCTGCCATCGGCTTACGGGATTGGAAGAGATGGATCGGATTGTCGTCATGGACCAAGGCAAGATTGTAGAATCGGGTTCTTTCTCCGAGTTAATGGAGCAAAAAGGCTACTTTTATGAAATGAAGCAAGTTGAACGACAAATGATCGGCGACGCCGGGGCGTGAGAATGTAAGAAGAGTCCTGTTCGTGGTGTCGATAGTGCTTCAAAACAGGCTAAAGAACGGTTACTGATGTTATCTGTTATTAACAGTAATCCGTTCTTTAGTCTTTTTGTCTATCCATTGATGATGGCAAACATTCACGTGAGTGAACTCAAATGATGTATAATGACGCAGGAACGCTATAATCAAAATCAAATATATACAAGTTCAAAATAGCATGAGCTGAGGTGTACGATGAATCGCTTATTACTCGTAGAAGATGATGAGAACCTGGTGTTTGGTATTCAATACACATTGTCCAATGAAGGATATGAGGTCGTTGTGGCGAGTAGCTTGGTAGAAGCCAGACAGGCACTGCAGGCACAGTTGATCGATCTGATTTTATTGGATGTCACTTTGCCTGATGGATCGGGATATCAACTATGCAGTGAGATTCGGGTAACGTCGCAAGTACCCATTATCTTTTTGACGGCTTTGGATGAGGAGGCGAATGTGGTCGCTGGGCTTGATCTCGGAGCAGACGACTATGTAACCAAGCCTGTACGAACCAAAGAACTTATTTCACGAATCAAGGCCGTATTGCGACGTAACAACAAGGGAAAACAAGAAGTAGGCTTATGGATATCCGATAACATTCAGGTTCGTATTTTAGAAGGAACTGTACTCAAAAACAATAGTGAAATTACACTGACGGCACTTGAATATCGACTACTATTGATGTTGATCTCTCATCCAAAGCAGATATACAGCAGAAGTTCAATTCTGAATCATCTCTGGGATCTCTCTGGCGACTTCATTGATGATAATACGCTCTCTGTCCATATCCGCAGGTTAAGAGAGAAAATCGAAGATATTCCTGCAGCACCACAGTATATCGTAACTGTTCGGGGGATCGGATATAAATGGAATGTAGAGGTTATAGGGAAATGAAAATGATTGAAGTTTTGCGAAATCCCGAGTGGAAGTCCCTCGCCATTAAAGTACTTGCTCTGCAAGTTCTTTTGTCGTTTATGATGTTCTTATACATGCAGCATCAAGTTGATGGCATCAATACAATCATAGTGAATCAGAATAGCGCCCTAATCGGACATTTGTTGATGAAAGATCCCCAGTTGGAGAATGAGGTGATTCACTTTGTTACCCAAGGAGCTCAGGCCGATGAAATCGCAGAGGGGCAACGCATTCTTGCACAATACGGTTATCAGACAGGCAAGCCTTTAGAAGAGCAACCTGCTCTTACAGGACGAGCATTACCCTTGAAAACAGCGACTCAAGTACTGATGTTCCTGATTCCACTCCTTATTGTACTTCTGTGGGAGTATCGCAAATTTTTCGTGAAAATCAGAACGATTTCCCATGCGGCGGAGCAGGTTGTGGAACAGCAATTCGATCAAAAACTGCCTGAAACGGAGGATGGAGACTTTGGCTCGCTCGGCCGGAACTTTAATGCAATGGCCGGTAGATTATCCAACAGCCTGGAGTTACTCCGGCAGGAAAAAACCTTCCTGCGCAATTTGTTATCCGACATTTCCCACCAGCTCAAAACACCCCTGGCTTCTCTGATTGTGTTCAATGAAAATCTGACAAATGATCCCGGGATGAAAGAAGAAATGAGAATGACGTTTCTGGAACGAAGTCGGCAGCAGCTTGATCGAATGGAATGGCTCATCATCAGTCTGCTCAAGCTGGCACGAGTCGAGGCGGGAGCAATTGGATTTCGAAAAGAAAGGATCGGGTTAAGGGAGATGGTGGAGAGCGCTGTCTATTCACTCCGGGCGGTAGCAGACCAGAAGCGGCAAAACATATCCATCCTCGGAAGTGAGAATGCGTATGTGCATGCAGATGAAGAATGGCTTAAGGAAGCTGTTATGAATTTGATAAAAAATGCACTGGAACACACCCCCTCAGAGGGAGAGGTTCGAATCCATTTGGAGGAGAATTCACTGTTTGATACAATCATTATTCAGGACTACGGCGAAGGTATTCATCCCGAAGATATGCCTCACATTTTCAAGCGGTTTTATAAAGGCAAGAACCATAACAAGCCTAACAGTATAGGCATTGGTCTGGCTTTGAGCAAATCGATCATTGAGGAACAACACGGGATCATAACGGTGGAGAGTGTGCCTCAAGAAGGGACGACATTCAGAGTTTCGTTTTTCAAAAAAGAGTGGAACTAAGAAGAAGCTTACGATAATGTAAGCTTCTTCTTCACTTCAACGTAAGCTTCCACACCTATAATAACAATCAAGCAATGTTAATCATACAACTGGAGGTACAACAGGGTGGAAATTTTGAAGACCGATCATTTATGTAAAATATACGGAAGTGCTGAGGCAAGGGTGGAAGCATTGAGAGATGTTAATCTGTCCGTCAATCAAGGAGAATTCGTCGCGATCGTAGGCGCCAGCGGATCTGGCAAAAGTTCATTGCTGCATCTGCTCGGGGGAGTGGATCAACCGACAAGTGGTCATGTCATTATTGACGGTATTGACCTGTATTCTCAAAGTGAAAATGAACTTGCTGTGTTTAGAAGACGCAAAATCGGTTTTATTTTTCAATCGTATAATCTGATCCCGGTATTAACTGCGCAAGAAAACATTAAATTGCCAATGCTGCTTGAGAATAAACATGTAGACGAGGGTTATCTTGAGGAATTATTGAGCGTGCTGGGACTCAGCGATCGAAGGCACCACCTTCCATCCCAATTATCAGGTGGGCAACAGCAGCGAACTGCAATTGGACGCGCATTGATCAATAAACCATCGATTATTCTGGCGGATGAACCAACCGGCAACCTGGACAGCAAAAACAGTAGAGAAATTGTGGATCTGCTTACCTACTCCGTCAGAAAGTACAATCAAACCTTGATTATGATCACACATGATTTGAATGTTGCTCAGAGAGCGGACCGTGTTGTAAATATAAAAGATGGTGCACTCTTGCAGCAAACAGGGGTGATAGGTCGTGAATAGGTATACCAGTCTTACCCAAAAATATTTGCTGGGGCAGAAAAAAAGATCAATCCTAACGATCGCTGGCATTATTTTATCCGTAACTCTACTTACTGCCATAGGAACCATTGGTCTTAGCTTCAGAGACAAGGTGATTCGGCAAACCGTTCAAGAGTACGGGGATTACCATGTTTCTTTTAACGGATTACCTGGAGAAGCAGTCCCAAGAGTCGTCAATAATGCATCCGTAGAGAGTGCTGGGATCATTAGCAGAGAAGGTTATTCGGTCATCAGCAAAACGAATGAAAAAGAAAAGAAGGAAAATCCGTTTGCCGCACCTTATCGGTATTTGAACCTCAAAGGTTATGATGCCGATGCGATGAACATGCTCCAAGTTCAACTGGATTCGGGCAGGCTGCCGAAAAATTCGCATGAAGTTATTCTTTCGACCTGGAGTCTGGATCGATTTGCGACCAAACCAAAGCTTGGAGAATCGATTACCCTGGGTCTGGGAGAACGAACGGTCGCATCAACCGGGGAGATCAAACCTGTCAATGGTCTGGGTGATTTTGGTTGGGATCTTGATGAAGACTTTCGTCCGCAAAAAGAGAGAGAGTTCACTGTTGTAGGGTTTATGAAGGGAGGTACTAATGCTTCGTGGTCGTCCAACTTCATCTTTCCAGCCATCACGTATGAAGATAATGTAAACATCGATGCGAACAAAAGTTATTTTATTTATGTCAAAATGAAATCGATGAATCAGATTCAGGCGAAGACGGAAGCGATAATATCTTCATTAAAGCTTAACCAAGTGGATCAAGGCTCTGCCTTAGCCTTGGATAAGGATAATCAATATAAAAATATTCGTGTCGAATACAATAATGAACTGCTTAAGCTGTATGGCAAAAGCACCTTTGAAGGTGTAAACCATAGTTTGTTATATGCATTCGCAGCGATCATCATTATTATTATGGGTTGTACGAGTGCAGTGATCTATAATACGTTTCATATTTCTGTTCTGGAGCGGACCTCCCAATTCGGAATGTTACGGTGCATAGGGGCTACCCCATCACAAATACGTAAATTAGTTCTCAAAGAGGCTACAATACTTAGTCTAATTGCTATCCCTATTGGATTACTGACGGGAACTGTTTTTATGAAACTTTTGTTTTACAACATCAGCTTTTTGGCGTTGGGAATTCTGAATGATATGCAAATGGTCATCTCCATGCCAATTTTAATCATCGCCGGGGTACTGGGATTATTGACTGTCTATCTGTCGGCAATCGGACCTGCGAGACTGGCAGCGAAGGTATCTCCACTTGAGGCGGTTCATAGCTCAGGTAGCCTGAATGTCGAGAACGTAACATCTGTCCGGAGATCAAAGCTGCTGGGAAAACTGTTAGGTATCGAAGGGCAGTTTGCTAGTCGAAACATCAGACGGAACAAAAAACGCTTCCGCATCACTGCCTTTTCAATAGTGGTCAGTATGATTCTATTTATTGTCTTTAACGGATTGGCTGGTTTACTTGGGCAGCCATCGCAATCAGGTATCGATTATTCCTACTCGGTTATGTATGAAGGACCTTCCAAACGGATCGATGATTCCGTATATTCTGACATTGTCAAGCTTGATGCAGTAGAACATGCTTACAGGTTTTATAGCAATCAGATTATGGCGATATATCCCAAGGAAAAAGTTAACCCTAAATATTATGAAATCCGTCCAGGTATGTATCCTGTTGCCATAGGGGAAGAGTATCAAACAAGCAACAACTTTATAGAATCTTTTGGTAATAATGGCCTTGACGCTCTGAAATCCAAACTAACCGCTGGTACGGTCAACATAGAGAAGATGAACAAGGAAAATGGTGTTATCATTAATCAAAAACTAAGAGTAGTAACCGATGATGGCAAACAGATAGTTACAGATCAAACTCAATTTAAGGTTGGGGATCACATAAAAGTACGCAGTATGGATAGTGAGAATCAAGAATACGAGACTTTGACGGTAACTGGAATTGTTGATCAAGGCTTGTTGTCGAACAGTTATAATGAGAGTGCAATGCTTGAATTCATAACCACGCCTGAAGTCGTAGAGAAGGTCACAGGAAACGATACGTACTCCAGAATCTTTATTCTTGCCAAAACCGATGTTTCCAACAAACCAATTACGGACTATCTCAAATCTTTACCCCAAAAAGATGCTGGTTATAGCTACACAAATAAGGTGGAGCAACTGGCCCAAGCAAAAAACGATGCGACAACTGCCAAGATCTTTTTATACGGATTTATTGGTGTCATTGTCCTGATTGCCTTCCTGAATATACTGAACACCGTCAGCACAAACCTCATTCTACGCACCAAAGAATTTGCGGTGCTCAAAGCGATCGGCATGACACAGCGTAATGTCGGTAAAATGATTCTATTAGAAGGTGTTATATACGGCGTGTACGCTGCAGGATATGGTAGTATACTCGGAACAATACTAAGCTATGGGATACATCTTCTCTTCAAAGGTGCTTTCGATGTAGGTTGGTCCATTCCATGGGCTAGTATAGTTCTTGCTTGTGCAGGTGCCATAGCAACAACACTTGCTGCCACTGCTTGGCCGATGTATCGATTGAACCAAACGAGCATCGTTGAGGCATTTAGAAAGGAAACATAGACAACTATACAACAGATGATTGCTTGAAAAGTCGCATAGATAGAATGCGGCTTTTTTGGTTTTAAGACCGTCTTTTCAATACCTTTACATCACAGCAGATGATTCAGATGCCTTATTTTTCTTCGCAAGCGGTTTTTTCCTGAGTGTTCGATCATATAGATACGGTTTACCGTGATATTCCCATGCTTTCTTTTGTTTTTGCTTTTTATGTATATCAACCTTAATCTCCAGATTGGCAACGTTGCTCTGGAATTCAGTCGCAATTCGTTTGCACCATTTCAGTCCACTTTCTTCTGATGCACTGAAGTGCACGCGTAACAGATATCCATTCACCGTCAATTCAAACTTATATAAATTCATGGTATGTATCCTTTCCAGGTAGAGATTATATACTGCACAAAATACGATAATCTGATTATAACACGAACGTATGTTCTGGAAAAGTGGTATTTATGAAAACCATAATCCAAGAAGGTTCGTTAGACTCCTTCGCAGGAGTTCGTTTAATGGTAAAATATCTAAAAATGGTTCATGTTGGGGGATACGCATGTATAAACTGATGATCGTCGATGATGAATTGCTCATGCGGGTTGGAATTCGTTCTATGCTGAATTGGGAAGAGTACAATTTCCATGTTGTTGGTGAAGCTGGAAATGGTAAAGAGGCATTGAGCCTGGCACTTGAAGTAATGCCGGACCTAATTATTACAGATATCAAGATGCCGGTTATGGATGGACTGCAGCTTATACAAGAGGCCTCCAGCTCACTAAAAACCTGTAAGTATGTCATCCTGAGTAATTTTGACGAATTTCATTATGTGAAAGAGGCACTGAAACTTGGCGCTACAGATTACTTGATTAAAAGCGAGATCACCGAATCCTCCCTTATTGAGCTCCTGAGCACGGTTGGACAGAAACTGCAAAGTGAACATGTTCATCCAACCAATTCACCCTCTATCGCGCAGGATTATTCCAAGAATCTAAGATATCTAAAGGATAGTTTTTTTCAAGATATTGTAAGCGGATTCATAAGTGGAGAGTACATCTTCTCCAGAGCAGAAGAACTGCATTTTCGTATCCATTCGGACCAGCTGGTTGTCATCAAGTTCATCGTGAACTATTACGAGGACGCAAAGAGGAAATATGTTGAGAAGGGGGAAAAGCTACTCCGATTTTCAATTCTTAATATTATGGAAGAGATTATTCCCTCGAAGTGGGAGAAGGAGATTTTTGTTGAAAGCTCTTCTGAATATTGGGTGATCGTCAATGTACATCCTGAGAGCCAATCGGTAAACACCGATATAAATAAACTATGTAACAAATTGCTGTCTTCCATCAAGGATTTTATGAATCTGTCACTCACCGCAGGGGTAAGTACGATGGTTTCCGGCTTCCCTCACATTAAGAAGGCCTGCCAAGAGGCGGAAATGGCTCTACAACATGGGTTCTTCACAGGTAGCAACAAGGTATTGTATTACGAGTATATGGTCGAATCCCCAGATCGACAGGAAGTTAAAGGGGCTTTAAGCCCGCAACAAGAACGAGATTTGTTGAAGTTATGGGTAAGCAAAGACATCAATAAAGCGAAAGAGTTCCTCGAAGGAATCCGATCCAATATGGAGCAGCTACGAGCGGATGAGAATAGCATTCGCAAGCAATATATCATGGTATTGGAAGTGATACATTCCCATCTTTCCCGAGCTACGGAAAGAGGTACATCTTCTTTAACAGAAAAATCGCCATATGAAATCGTTCTAAAGGGGGAGTATTGGGAAGATATTCACCAAGATATGCTTGCCCATATTGCGTATTACTTCCAAACCGATTCCCAAAACAAACAGGAAAGCACCTACACCGATCTGGCCACTGAATTGATCGACAAGTATTATGCTGAAGATATTTCCTTGCAAGGCATCGCAAGCCAAATCAGTGTTAATCCGTCATATTTAAGCCGGGTGTTCAAGCAGGAACGAGGAGAGAACTTTATCACGTATTTGACCCGAGTTCGCATTGAACACGCTAAAACGTATCTATCGAGCAGAGGAATGAGAGTGTATGAAATCGCAGAAAAGGTAGGCTACCATAATTACACGTACTTCAGTAAGATTTTCAAAAAATCGGTAGGTGTCACCCCTGAGGAATATCGAGAGTTACAGCAGGGATAAATGTAATCGGTGAATAGAGGTGCAGCATATGAAGCATGTTCGGCCTTTCCGAATCAAGTACAAAATTATGGTGATCTGTATGACCGTCATTATCCTTCCGGTATTGGTGATGACGATCAATTCGTATTACTCCTCAGAGCGGTTATTGGCACAGAACTATACAACGCTGCTCAATGATCTGGCCAAACAGACGAATATTCGCATTGACGAGTTCCTCAAGGAGATTGAAAAAATTTCATTACTGGCTAGCAATGGTCTTAGTGACAATCTGTCTGCCACTCATGAAGGAAGTTTTCCGATCCAGGATTTCCTGCGAACGGGTGATGAACAGCATGAGATTGCCGCATACAACATTCTGATGAATTATATCATGATGAAAGATCGTGTATTCTCTATCTACCTCTACAATATGAACGGGGGACAGGACCTTTTTGTCAGTCCGCATCAACCCATTGATCCGAACTACAAAGTAGCGAATGAATTATGGTTTAAAAAGTTCATGCATGATAATGATCGAACCATTACCCTCACAACACGAATCGACGAGCAATTGGAGAATAAAATACTGGCCGTGTCACACGCTCGCAAAATTCATGATGTGTCTAGTGGAGAGCTGCTTGGTGTAATCGTTGTCAGTATTGATATCAAATTCATCGAGATTGTCAATCGAAATTTGCAGGAAGGGTTACGCTCCAGATTCATGATCGTTGATGAGGATGACAAAATCGTATATAACGTGAACGAACGATTAATTGGGACATTGTTCAGGGACAACGTGCGTCCACCTGAAACATTCAATGTCGTGGTGACCAGTCCCCTTAGTCAGCAAAAATGGACAACTTACTTATATATGCCTTTGGATGAGTTGACTGCGGATGGCAAAATATTGGGCCGTAATCTGGTTACACTCGCCATAGTCATTGTTCTTTTTGCTGCCGTCATATCCATTTTTCTATCTCACGTGATCACAACGCCCATTAAAAAACTGTTACGGAATATCGCGTTAGTTGAGAAAGGTCAGTTTGAACAAGTCGAACCTATTGGCTCAAGAGACGAGATTGGACACTTATCCATTCGATTTAATAGAATGTCTCACGAGTTGAAGCGGTTGGTCGAACGGATGCAGCAAGAAGAGATCGAAAAAGCCAAGGCCGAGATGCGTGCGCTCCATGACCAGATCAAGCCTCATTTTCTATATAATACCCTTGGGTCGGTGAAATGGATCGCCTCGATGCAACAAGCTGACAAAATCGTGGATATGACTGATGCCCTAATCTCGATGCTCCGCTATGCCACAAAATCCGATGGAACCCTCGTAACGATTCGTGAGGAACTCGATAATATAGCCAATTATGTAACGATCCAGAATGTCAGGTACTATGATTGTATTCAGATGAGATATGAGATTGAGGATAGCGTGTTGGATTATCGGATGCCCAAAATGATCCTGCAGCCCATTGTGGAGAATGCAATTTTTCATGGCCTGGCCGAGCTAGAGGAAGACGGAATCATCACCATTCGGATTCAACTGCGAATGGATGAAGTTGTCATTGAAATCTGTGATAATGGCGTGGGTATGGATCAACATACGATGCAGAACCTCATGGAAGAAAAGTCCGGTGCAGGTACAGGAACCAATGGAATTGGACTGCATAATGTGCAGCGACGAATTCAACTTCATTTTGGGAAACCTTATGGAATACAGGTGGAGAGTATAGCAGGTGAAGGTACCAAGTTCTCCATTTTGCTGCCTGCCATTTCAGAGTTTAGATAGAACCAAAGGGCTTGCAGTATGAACTGCAAGCCCTTTGGTTTACCCCTTGACGCTTCCTAGCACCAAACCTTTGGTAAAGTATTTCTGTAGGAACGGATACACGAGTAAAATCGGAATGGCTCCCAAGAACATTTGTGCTGCGCGTCCCGTTCTGGCGTTCATCATGGACAACAGCTGCGTGTAATCTGATCCTGATTTCAGCATAATTTGTTCAAAGCTCTGCAACAGGGTCTGCAGGTAGCTTTGTAATGGATAATTGGCTGGATTGTTCATATAAATAATGCCATCGAACCACGAATTCCAGTGGGCAACGATACTGAACAAACCAACGGTTGCGAGAGCGGGCTTAAGAAGTGGAAGCAGAATCCGAAGCAATACCTGTACTGGACCAGCACCATCGATAATGGCTGATTCTTCAATCTCCTCGGGCAACCCCCTAATGAAATTCATGAGGATAATCATACTGAATACGGGGAGAGCCCCAGGCAGGATCAGAGACCATATGGAATCGATTAGTCCCATTTTGACCACCACGAGATAGGTCGGAATTAATCCTCCACTGAATAACATGGTTACGATGAAAAATCCCATGTAGATATTACGCCCCATCAATTTTTGTTTGGATTTGGAAAGGGGATAAGCTGTAAGTACGATCAGAACCAGATTCACCAATGTTCCGAGAACGGTTCGTTGGATGGCCACCCAGAGAGAGGAGAAAAATGACCCTCCCGTTAACGCAAATTCATAGGCTTTTGTCGTAAATTCCACAGGCCAGAATGTAACACTCCCCGCAGATACAGCTGCGCTGCTGCTGAATGATACAGCGAGCAGGTTAATAAATGGCAGGATACATAAGAGAGAAATTAGAAGCAATATAGTGTAGTTTAAGATAAGAAATACACGTCTGCTCATACTTTTATCATGGATCATAATGTGAGTTCCTCCTCCTTCTTAGAAGATACGATAGCCAGCCACTCTGTAAGCCAGAATGTACGATACAGCAACGAGAACACTGGAAATGATGGATTTGAATAACCCGACAGCGGTTCCGATCGAATATTGAGCCTGTTGAATTCCCAACCGATATACATAGGTATCAATAATATCACCGGTCTGATAGACAACAGGGGAGTAGAGATTATAGATCTGGTCAAAGCCGGCATTCAGTACATTTCCTAACGACAGCACAGTCATTAAGACAATCGTTGGCATGAGGAGAGGCAGCGTAATGTAGATGGTTTGCTTCCAGCGTTTGGCTCCGTCAATTACCGCGGCTTCGTAAAGTCCCGGATCAATACTGGTCAGGGCTGCCAAATATACAACTGTGCCAAACCCGAAGCCTTTCCATATGTCGCTCACGATCATTGTCCAGGGAAAAATGGAGGGTGTGCCAAGAAAGGAGATCGGTGCAATCCCGAATACGCCTAAAAAGGTATTGATAATGCCGTCAGAGCTCAGTATGTCCAGCATGATGCCAGCCATAATGACCCAAGAGAGGAAATTTGGAATATATACAAGCGTTTGAAATGTACGTTTGATTCCGCTGTGAAGGACTTCGTTAAGGAGTAATGCGAAAATAACGGGCACGATTATCCCGCCGATAATCTTGAAGACAGACATGTACAGTGTATTCCAGATGGTTCTTACGAAGTTCGGCTGATTGAATACGTGCGTGAAATTATCCCATCCCACCCATGGCGAGTTGAAGCCGAGTCCCGGATTGTATTTCTGAAACGCGATAATAAGTCCGTAGAAAGGAATGTAACTAAAGATGAAGACCAAGACCAGGCTTGGGATCAACATGAGATGGTAAGGACTCTGCTGTTTCCATTTTCTCAACATTCATATTCCTCCGTTCATCGTGCGGGAAATGTAATCGCTATCAAATAGAGGGGTGAGATCACCCTCATCCCCTCTTTATGAACGAGATTATTTTGCCCCGTATGCCTCATTGACTGCCTGGGTTGCATCATCGCCTCCGGCTGCACGCCAATTCTGGACAATCACATCGAAATAATCGATACTTTCACTTCCCATAATGATCTTGGTAAAGCCCTCTGTCAGGATATCATCCAAGGTTGTTCCATAGCTGGACAGGATCTCTGGTGTAACACCCCATAAGGCTGTCTTCGTATAGTTTTCGCTGTCGAGTACTTTTTTGGCTAGGCCATATGCATTTTTGGGAGCACCTTGTTGCAAATAATCACCGACTGCACCAGGGGTTGCGTTCTCCATGAATTCAACACTGTTATTATATTTTTGCCACATACCCGAAGTCGTGAGTCCACTGGTATCCTTGGATTCAAGGGCAGCCGACACCGCCTCGAATTGCTCGTAATCGGAATTGGGGTTAAGTACACGGAAGGCTCCAACAACATGGGCAATATCGTTATCCAGCAACGCAGATAGCGTTTCTGTAGATTCCTTGCCATTGCCTTCATCCACGATATAAGCATAGTCGTTCAAAATCTGGATCACTTTCTCGGGGTTCTTGAATCCCTTCTTCATGACAATATAATTGTTGTTGGCGAAGAAGATGGATTGTGTGGCTTCCTTCCCATCGACGGTAGGAATGATATAAGGGTAGAAGATCGCGTCCTTACCCAAGTTGGATACGGTATCGACACCCGGATTATAACCCCACCATTGGTAATAAGGCTGCATTCCCACTTTGCCGGCGACAATGTCCGCGTTCATCGCATTGAAGTCTTTGATTGCAAATTCCGGATCAATAATGCCTCGCTTGTACCATTCCGACCACTCCGCCAGCGCATGCTTCATCTCAGGCTGTACAGATCCGTATACGAGTTTTCCACTGGCATCTTCCATCCACAGGTCCGGATGTGCATTCCATGCGATCGCGAGCAGGTTGAGGTAGTCCAACGACTGGTCTACTGCTATGCCGTAACCGCCATGCTTTTCCATGAATTTAAGTGCGATATTCTTAATGTCTTCCACAGATTTCGGGTCCTGAAGCCCTAATTCTTCTTTCCAGTCGTTCCGAATCCAGATGAAGTCTGGTTGTTCGATTAATCCCCAGTGCATCTGTGGTATGCCGTACAGCTTACCATCCTTTTTTCCGGACTCGTAACTGTCTGCATCCGCTTCCATATAACCTTTGAGACGATCCGAAGCGTGTTGATCAAAGACCTCGGAGAGATCCATGACCATATCGGCTTCGACCAACTGTCTCAGTTGTGATGGATTAACTCTGAATACGTCAGGAAGATCGTTCGATGCGATAGCCAAATTCAATTTGGTATCATATTCATCGCTGACCCAGTCTGTTTTGACATCGATATTAAACTTCTCTTTGTATCGCTTAATCCACACATTGTTGGTGATATCATCGCCCTTTGGATATTTGGCAGAAGAGTATTCTGACGTTACGGTGTGAATAGTTGTCGTTCCAGCCTCGTTGGAATCCGGGTTCGTCGTTGGATCTTTCTCGGCACCGCTTCCACTGCTACAGGCAGCAAGTAATAAGGTTGACATGCACACAGACAAGAGTAAAGCTTTCGTTTTCTTGTTCATTTCTTTTCCCCCTTATCAGTCATTTCAATAATGCTTTCTTGAAAATATTCTAAACGAGAAAGGGGAAAGGGGATATAAAGGTTATTGACGAGAACCCATACGTTTTTTTACTTTTGAGTTGTAGCGAAGAAAAGATAAATAAGCGTAGTGCACTTTTTTTACTCTATACGCCTTCTTTTTTTACTCATGTCTCCAAAAATTGCTTTAGATGACGATCGATAACGAGTGAATCCGCTTCGTTAGCTCCGATTCCAAAGCAGTGTCCCCACTTGGATTCTATCGGTTGATACACAGCGTTGGGCATGTGTAGAACATCATACGCACTGTCTTCTGGTGTAAAGAACAAGTCGCTGGACCCAGGCATAACGAGGGCAGGAGAGGTGATCTTACGCAGTGCCTGTTCAAAGTTGCGATTATCTGTGGGATTATCACTAATGTCTCCATATATTCCTGTACGAAGCATGGTGATTAAGTCGTTAGCATCAAAGGATAGAAACACCTGGTCCCAGTAATCTTCAACATAAGACTTCAAGGTATCGTAACCTTCAGATTGATACAATTTCTCCAAATAGTACGCCTGCGAAAACCCCCATGGAGCATAAACTCTCCCCATTGCAGAGAGACCAGCAACCGGAGGGCGCTCATATCTGCCATTTTTAAAATTGGAATCTGCCTGTAACGCTGCGATCATTGCTTCGAATACCAACTGTGTATGGGGTCTGCTTTTTGCTGTCCCGCCAAAGGGGGCAATACGTTCGACCATCTCCGGATAACTCGTGCCCCATTGAAACACCTGCATGGCTCCCAGAGACCAGCCCACAACGAGTTTGATTTTGGAGATACCGAATTTCTCAGTGATGAGTTGATGTTGGGCACGCACATTGTCATACATGGAGATGAGAGGAAAGTTCTCTCTATTAAATGGGGCAGGGGTATTGCTCGGAGACGACGATAATCCGTTACCCAACATATTGGGCACAACGATAAAATACCGACTGGGGTCCAGTGCCTTGTCCACTCCAATTAACCATTCATTATCTGTGTGAAGTCCAGCAAACCAGGTTGGGACAACAATAACATTGTCTTTGGCCGCATTGAGGTTACCATAGGTCTTGTAGGCAATAAAAGCTTGCGGGAGATGCTGACCCGATTGAAGTAATGTAGCTCCAAGGTGATATGTTTCATAATCGTTCATGGATGGATTCTCCTTATAAAAGTAGTGATAACTTGATTTCACTCTACAATACGTCTATCATCAATTCAACGAAACGTTGTTGAATATAACATTCATTTATTTTGAACAAAGGAGGTTTTGGATTCATGGAAATACGACAGCTAAAAACCTTTTGGACCCTTGCATCGACTTGTAGCTTTCATCAAACTGCTGAATTATTGAGTTATGTCCCGTCTACCATAACCATGCAAATCAAATCGCTTGAAGAAGAGTTGGGCGTGAAATTGCTGGATCGATTAGGTAAAAAGGTTGTATTAACAGATGCTGGGCAGCAATTCCTGCCGTACGCCACTAAAATCTTAAACGATGTAGAGGAAGCGAAGTGCATATCTAGTCAACACGGGGAATTGGCGGGAACGGTAGTTATTGGAGCGGACGAAGTGCTGTGTGCTTATCTTCTTCCAGCCTTGTTCAAACGTTTCCGAGCGGACTATCCTGGTGTGCGGTTATTGTTCCGCCCGTTGTCTGGTCAAGAGCTTAAATCAAGTCTGAGGGAAGGGCATACGGATGTCGTTTTTGTATTGGATGAGCACGTGGGTGCCAAAGATCTTCACTCCACGTTTTTGAAGAACGAAACCTTTCAAATGGTGGTTTCACCCGATCATATGTTAGCATCGCGTTCCGCGTTAGTTATCGATGACTTTCACAAACAGCATTTTTTGCTGACCGAAAAGAACTGTTCTTATCGTGCTTATTTTGAACAATCTCTGCTGAAGAAAGGCGCAGATGTGCTGACAGAGCTGGAGTTTCATAGTGTAGAAGCCATTAAACAATGCGCAGTGGCAGGTCTCGGGATCGCTTTATTGCCTGAAATGGCTTTGAAACAAGAGTTAAGCAAAGGGGAACTGGTTGCATTACCTTGGAATTTAACAGATGTATCGTTTTCTGCACAAATGCTTTGGCATCGAGAAAAATGGATATCTCCATCCATCACTGCTTTCATCCAGGTCGCCAAGCGTGAGCTAAGTTGATTGTTCAGAATTTGTTTAGATGTATGTGTTAAGATATTCTTCACAGACATATATGGGGGATTAACAATGGAAAGAAAGATTCGAAATTCTGCAAAAGCATTGATCATCAACGATGGAAGGATGCTTGCAATGAAGCAGGATGATCATGATGAAGTGATCTATATCCTGCCGGGCGGGAGCCAGAATGCAGGGGAGACATTGACCGACGCTGTGAAGCGTGAAGTCGGAGAAGAAATCAGAGTAGAGGTAGAACCGTTATCATTGGAATTCGTTATTGAAGGGGTATACGGTGAAGCTTTTCATCGTGTAGATTTTGTTTTTTTGTGCGAGTACATAGGTTTGATGGACACAGATAGTTCTATTCTGCCAAGTGACGAAAATCAGGTGGAATATGAATGGCTGGAAATTAAAAACATAAACGAACTACCTTTATTCCCTTCAAAATTACGAAAGCAGATTCTTAGATTGGTTGGGGGAGAACCCACGGTTATGTATTTAGGAAATGAGGAAGATGAGGAACTGTATGGTTAGTCGTGTCTAACACATCGAAGCCGAGAATGAATATGAAGTGATGCATAAACAAGCGGAAGTCTTTTATTTATATAAGGAAAGGCTATTTCAAAGGACGTGATGGTCCAGTGAGATAGCCTTTTTTGCCGTTGAACAAAGTGTACTGATCGATTCGAAAATAACCCTAGACTAAGGGGTTACATAAGGCAAGGCCCACCAAAGTGAGGTGTTACATATCTTGTTCCTTCACACCTGCTGTCATATGTTTCTGACCCCACAAGACCATGGATTCAATTAAAGGAACCAATTCCTTGCCTGATTCGGTGAGTGAATATTCCACTCTCGGTGGTATCTCGTTATATTGCTCCCGATGCACGATACCGGAATGAATCAAATCCTTCAAACAGTTCGTTAGCATCGTTCCGGTAATGCCAGGCAATCTTCTTTTTAATTCATTGTAACGTATACAGTCACTTTCACTGAGGATGGCCAGGATCGGAAGATTCCACTTGCCTCCAATGACCTGAAATGCATAAGTCGCTGGACATAACTGATCGAAATTAAACTCGTATTTCACTTGATACCCTCCAATAGTATACTTTTTGATACTAAGTCAGAAAAAGAATCGTACTTGTTCAGAAGATTGTAGACATTATAATCAAACTAACACAAGGAAATCAATTCATAAAGTTAAAGGCGGGATATATGTGAGTAACGAATCTATGATGTGTGATCTGGAAACAGGCATATGTGGTGTGAGTGAAGAGGAGGCTATGCAAAAAATCAATCTGAATCACGTTGAAAAAAGGATAACTGTTTATTACGCAACAGATCCGATCTGTTCTCACTGCTGGGCGCTAGAGCCTGTGCTTCAACGGTTTGTTGAGGAATACGGTCATTATTTTACGATGCAAACCAAAATGGGTGGGCTACTGGCTAACTGGAATGGTTTCTCGGATGGAGCTAACGGGATTCAGAAGCCTTCGGACGTTGCAGGGCATTGGAAGCAAGTGGGTGAGCATTCACGCATGCCCATCGACGGTTCCTTATGGCACGATAATCCAATACTTTCTTCCTATCCGCCTTCTCGCGTATATAAGGTCATTCAGAGTACACACCCTGGTAAAGAACATGAATTTTTAAGACGTGCGCGTGAAGCCGTGTTTGCATTTAATCGAAATATTGGGGAAGATGATGTGCTGACAGATATCGTCAATCAACTGGGCATGAATGGAAAAGAAGTGGTTGAGGCGGCTGCACAGCAATCTGCACAAGAGTTACTGGAGGAAGACTTTGAACGTGTCGCCAGTTTGGGAGTTAGAGGTTTCCCATCCATTATCATTGTGAATGAAGAGAACGAAGGTATGAAAATTGTCGGAGCGCGTTCTCTTGAAACCTATGTGCAAGTACTTCAGCAAGTACTGGGAGTTGATCTGCAACCCAAACAGATTACCCCGTTGGAGCAGAAAATCAATGAGGGACACCTTCTTTTTTCTAAAGAAATAGAAGTCATGTACGATATCGAAAAGAGTGATGTTGCATCCTATGTGACATCTGAATTGGCTGAAAACACATATCGTATGGGTCATATTTTGAATGAGATGTATATTGAGTATATCTGAGAAAAAACAAGAAATCTGTAGCAGCACATTATCCTTAACAGAATCTTCCTGCTTCGGCACACGGTTGTGTTATTCGCACAGGCAAGTCGTCCACCCATTGCGTAGACTAAAGTAGATCAAGTCAAGTGAGGTGAATTCCATGGTTAAGACCAATGAAATACACGTCAAGGCAAAACGGCTCAAAGATCGTCCAGTCTGCGTGACTCTTCATAATGGGGAAACGTACGTTGGCTATATCTCTGGTGTCAATCACGCAGGGGTAGTGATTACCGGAGGCGGAAAGCTTACTCAGGCCGCAATCTCAGCACCCTCATCTGAAGGAAGTGCTCGCAAAAGCAAACCTAAAGCAGAGGCTACAAGAAAAACAGTATCCTCTCGAAAGCGTAAACGGACGAACAATACTCGTAAGTCGCAGGTACGATCCCGGTCGATGTCTTCTCGTTCAATCTCTCGGCAAGCTCAGGTATCATCATTCATGCCTATGTTAGGTTCATTGTTAGGTGGTGGCTTTGGCGGACTTGGCGGTGCAGGCTCGATTGGAGGTATGTTAGGCGGTGGTATGCGGTTGTTTGGCATGATCCAGCGGTTTACACCTGTGGTCAAAATGGGGTATGGCATGATTAAGCAGATTCAGCCATTTATGGGGGCGGTTCAAGGGCTGATGACTCCAGCAAGCCAGGCTGCGGCAGATGCCGAAGGTGAAGAGGAGGCACAACGAGGATAATACTTGAAATGAAAATCGTGAAATAGTGAAATAGAACACAACCTTCGTTGCATATGGAAAGGAAGGATTGCTAGTATGTTGGGTGATCTGATCTCTTTCTGATCTGTTCTTATCTTCTCAGCTAGATGCTTAACTGCAAGCTGCTCTCCGTGCGCCAGACGGGGGGTGGCTTATTTGCTTATGCTGTATATGAGATTTGAACCAGCTCGATTTCGCATGATTGCTCAGTGCTAACGAACCTCAGAAACCTTATTCGGGTCAATATCAAGTCATTAAAATTCGCCCGAATCGGGTTAATAAGACTCCCTGTGTTCATTAAATTCCTTCGTTGCGAGGAATAAAAACCGAGATTTTCAATACGCGTCTAACATTTATCTTTGATACCATGTAGTTCGGCCGACTACCCTTATGCAGCAAAAAGCACCGCGCGCAGGGAGCTGCACGCGGTGCGAAAAACAATGCTGATGTTGCAGAGTAAGAGAAAGTTCTATTCCGCTCTGATTAAGCTTGTTTGGTTTTAAGACGAATGACGTTCCAGGACGCTTTGTTCAGTACAGCTTGCACTTTACCTTGATCTACGGTTGTGTGCCCGCCGTTGTGAGGAAGAACGTTGCGTGGGTTTTCCTTGGTATTGGTTGCTTTTAAGTCGTTGTTCTCCAATACAATATGCTCCACAAATGTGGTTTCTCCGAAGGAACGCAGATCCACATTCAGTTCCAATTGCTCATCCAGATGTCTGTTCACCGCAAAGATCGTGATCGTGCCATTCTCTTCATCATGCACACTGATTGCTTCGAGATAAGGAACATCTGTAAAGTCTTTGGAATCATATTTAGGTGAAGTAGTGATGGAACGCAACACTGTACCACGACCGAAGTTGGATGCATGCATGAACGGGAAATATGTCGTCTGGAACCAGATCGCTCCGTTATTTTCCGTCATGATTGGTGCAATGGTGTTAATCAACTGAGCAAGACAAGCCATTTTTACACGGTCGGCGTGCTTGAGAATGGTAATCAGGTAACAACCCACGGCTAGTGCATCTTCATGCGTGTATACATCTTCAAATTCAGGAGGAGCAATCTGCCAGCGTTCTTCCATACGACTTGTGCCAATGGATTTCCAGACATTCCATTCATCCAGGGACAGCATCAATTTCTTTTTACTGCGTTTTTTGGCTTGTACAAAATCACAGATCGAAGCCACACTATCAATAAATTGATCCAAATCCAGCGATGTCGCCAGGAAGTCATACGTGTTGTCTTTGTTGTTATTGTAATACTGATGCAGGGACAAGTAGTCTACATTTTCATAGGTGAGATCGAGTACAGTTGCTTCCCAATCTGCAAATGTCTTCATGTCACGGCTGGAGCTGCCACATGCAACGAGTTCAATCTCTGGATCAACCCATTTCATCGCTTTTGCTGTTTCGTTCGCAATACGACCGTATTCATATGCAGTCATTGCACCAATCTGCCAAGGGCCGTCCATTTCGTTGCCAAGACACCAGGTTTTGAATTTATGCGGGTCCTTGTAACCGTGAGAGATACGCAGATCACTCCAATATGTGCCGGATGGGTGGTTGCAGTATTCAATCAGGTTTCTGGCCGCATCAATACCGCGAGTACCCAGATTTACAGCCATCATCACTTCGGTTCCAACCAGTTTGGCCCAATCTGCAAATTCATTCGTACCTACCGCATTCGTTTCAATCGTCCACCATGCGAGTTCAAGTCTGCGTTTGCGCTCAGCAACCGGGCCCACACCATCTTCCCAGTTGTAACCGGATACGAAATTGCCACCTGGGTAACGAACGATGGGTACATTCAGCGCTTTGATCGCTTCAATAGCGTCCTGACGGAAACCTTGAGCATTCGCAGTAGGGTGACCTGGATCATAAATACCGCCGTACACGGCCCGTCCCAGATGTTCTATGAATGAACCATAGACACGTGGATCTACTTCAGCAATCTGAAAGTCTTTATCGATAAGCATTTTGGATGTAAGCAATGGGAAAACCTCCATAGAATTAATTTTAGGTGCGTAATGGACTTTATTTTACTTTGAATTCGCATAAAAGCAAAATCAACTCATTGATTTGTTATCTAATGTGTATCATAATGCTATTATATTGAGCAAGTTCATTTTACAGGGTTCGCTAAAAAACGAATCCTAAATCACTAAATATAATGGATTTTATAGAGATATGGGAGTGAAGTTCATGATGCTTGGCACGGATGCCGCGTCCTTAATCATTTACGAGGCCCTCGCAAGCGAGGCCCGTCTAAATATTGTTCGCTTATTATTGCAGAACAGAGAAATGCACATTAATGCGCTGGCCAAAGAACTGTATCTGAGCAAAGCCATCGTGAGTACTCATGTGAGCAAGCTGCAAAAAGCCGGGATTGTAGGCAGTCGCATGAAGCGGGAGAATGGTGGTACATATAAATACTGCTTTATTCTGCAAGAATTCATGACGATCAATCTCTCTCCTGAACCCGTTGATGCTCCGTACCATGAAGTATCTATTCCAGTTGGTCACTACACGGATTACGAAGCCTGGCCCACCTGTGGAATTGCAACAACAACACAAATGATTGGGCAATATGATACGCCGGCGTGCTTTATGGACCCGGATCGGGTTAATGCGGGTATACTCTGGTTGGCACGCGGGTTCTTGGAATATAAAGTCCCTAATTATCTGAATACAGAACAGCATCTCCAAGAGATTGAGATTTCACTCGAACTCAGTTCGGAAGCACCTCAAGTTAATGAAAACTGGCCTTCCGACATTCGTTTCTCCCTTAATGGAAAACACCTGGGAACATGGACAAGCCCCGGGGACTTTGGGGATCGGAAAGGCAAACATACACCGCTGTGGTGGAAGTTGGACGTTAATCAGTATGGTGTTCTGAAGGTACTTCGTATTAACAGAGAAGGAACGTTTATGGATGGCCAGCGTATCTCGGATGTGTGTATCCATGATCTGCAACTCGATTCATCGACCTACTGGACGTTTGCATTAAGGCCGGAAGAAGGGGTGCCCGGGCGTGGTGGTCTGACACTTTTCGGGAAAGGGTTCGGCAACTACGATCAGGACATTTTGATTCGATACTATTACGAGGATGCAAGGGAATCTACGCCTATTGATGTATAAAATTCCTTCTTTTATGTCAATTTAATAAGACAACGCACACATAGACGAATTGCATGTAAATTCCATAGTATTGGTATTGACAACGATTACATGGGTGGTATAAGATACAGCTAAATAAGGAGTGTCACTGATTCGATCAGGCACCACCACAGTCTGGATTTCACAAGTTTGTTTGACTTGTGCTCTGGACCATGGTGGTGCTTTTTGCATATTGGGGGTGAGAACATCATGAGGTTCAAAAAATCGTTAAACAACAACATCGCTCTGGCAGAAGATGCCGAAGGCTGCGAAGTCATTGTGATCGGGACCGGAGTTGGGTTCAAAAAAGTGAAAGGACAATGGATTGAACGGGAGCAGATTCAAAAAACATTTCGAATCGGCTCAGATGACAAATACCAGCGATTGGAGCAATTTTTTAATGATATCCCGCTGCAAGTCATTAACGTCACCGATCAAATCATTGAGCATGGCCGGAAACAAATCGGTAAAAAGTTGAATGATTCCATTCTGCTCACCCTGGCTGATCACATTCACTTTGCGCTGGATCGCTTCAAGAGCGGTGTGGACATGCAGAATCCGCTTCACTGGGATATCCGTCATCTGTATCCTGTGGAATACCGTATCGGAGCCTATGCCGTCGAGCTAATTAACGAAGCTTTTGAGGTAAGTTTGCCGTCAACAGAGGCAAGCTCCATCGCTCTTCATTTTGTGAATTCGCAGTTTGATTCCGGCAGTATGAATCAAACGATCAAGATAACCCAGATGATTAATGACATTCTGGGTATCATGACAGATCATTTTGGCATGGCACTGGATCAGGAAACCACTGATTTTTCCCGTTTCGTTACCCATCTCCGATATTTCATCGTTCGACAATTGAACAGGGAAGTGCTCTCCTTCAAAGATCAGCAGTTTCTGTATGATGTATTATCGGAACGATACCCGTTCAGTTTCCAATGTGCACTTAAGATAAAGGAAGAGATGGAGCAGCAGCGCGGATTCGCGATTACTCCCGATGAGATGGTATACCTCATGATTCACATCGAGAGAGTAACATCTCGTTCCGACAAGGGTTGATCTCAATTCAACCAGCTTAAGTTATACCACATGATTATGAATATGGAGTGTTACTGATTCGATCAGGCACCACCAAATGTTTCGGACTTCGCTACCTATGGCGGGCCGGTTGACATTTGGTTTTTTTTTCGCCCAAAAAAGGAGGAAGCAGCATGAATCATCGGGAGTTGTCGAAAGAAATCATTCACTTAACAGGAGGGCAAGGGAACATAACACAAGCCTGGCACTGCATCACACGGCTGCGATTCAATGTTCGTGATGAAGATAAGGTTCAGCTCGAGCAGATCAGAGCTTTGGACGGTGTGCTCGGAGCCCAGTTTCAGAGTGACCAGTTTCAAGTCGTCATCGGAAATAAGGTCGCGGCCGTGTATGAAGAGATTGAAGATCAACTGAAACAGGATGGCAAGCCGCAACCCGAAGCAAGTGCTCCCCGTTCCAAAGGCATTAATGCTGTATTGGATACCATCTCGGGTATCTTCACTCCGATCCTTCCTGCCATCATAGGCACAGGTATGCTGAAGGGGATTCTGGCACTACTCGTTACACTCGGAGCAATCCAGGAGACAAGTGGAGAGTATCAGGTTCTGTCATCTGTAGGGAATGCAGCCTTTTACTTTTTACCTTTTCTCCTTGCTGTCTCGTCTGCTCGCAAGTTCAAAGTCAATGAATATATTGCCTTGACCCTCGCGGGTACGTTATTGTATCCAACCATTTTGAATGCATATTTGGCAAATCAGTTGGAGCCGATACGGTTTCTATCACTACCCGTGTCCATTGTGAATTATACCCAGTCTGTCATTCCAATCATTCTGGGTGTGTGGCTTCTGAGTTACATTCATCGCTGGGTGGATCGATTCATTCCTGGCCCAGTCAAGGTGATCTTCACCTCGATGATTGTATTGGTCATCACGGTTCCAATTCTACTCATTGCTATTGGTCCCCTCGGGAATTACATCGGTATCTATCTGGAAATGGGTACCTCATGGCTATTTGCTCATTCAGGTCCGTTGACCGGAATTGTTCTTGGTGGATTAATGCCATTGATCGTCATGACAGGCATGCACTACGCGTTCTTCCCGGGTACGTTGCAGAACTTGAGCAAACTTGGATATGACGTGCTTTTGTTGCCGATCAACCTTGTGACCAATATGAGTCAGGCGGGTGCCGTGGCGGCCGTGTTTCTCAAAACAAAAGACAAGTCCATGAAGTCCATAGCCTTATCCAGCGGCATCTCTGCTTTGCTTGGCATCACCGAGCCAGCGCTGTATGGGGTAACACTGAAGTTGAAAAAACCATTTTATGCTTCACTGATCGGCGGGGCTGCTGGCGGCGGGTTTATTACTGCAGTTGGTTTGAAGTGCTTTGGCTTTGCCGTGCCGGGACTGCTGGCCCTTCCATTATACATTGGCCCAGGCGGAGGCATGGCTAACTTCTGGTATGCTCTGATCGGTATCGGCATCAGCTTTACCGTTTCCTTCATCCTGACTTTATTGCTCAAGTGGGATGAGCCCAACTCAAATCGTATTTCCGTATCTGGTTCATCCCAGCAGCATGCATCCCAACCGCAACAAGCCACAACAACTGTTGTGACTGATGAAGAGTCAAGCGCTGTAACCGTACATTCCATTGAGGAAAAGAAAGGCGAAGTATTCAGCCCGCTCACTGGTGAAGTCGTGCCGCTTGCATCGCTACCGGACAAAACCTTTGCTGAGGAGATGACCGGAAAAGGTATTGCCATTCTTCCGCAGGAAGGACGCGTAACAGCCCCATTTGACGGGATCGTCACCATGGTTGCCAAGAGTAAACATGCCGTCATGTTAACGTCGACGAGCGGAATTGAAATTCTTATTCACGTTGGATTGAACAGTGTATCGCTCAAAGGGAAATTTTTTGACGTGAAGGTTACTGCTGGACAAGAAGTGACGAAGGGTGATCTGCTTCTGGAGTTTGACATGGATGGCTTGCGGGATGCTGGGGTTAATCCGGTCACACCTGTAATCGTAGCCAATACACCAGATTATCTTGACGTGGTGCCGGTTCAGGTGAAGGGGGTGATTCCGATGAATGAATTGCTTCTCCTCACCGTTCGTTAACAGCTGTGTGAAGGCGTAATTTTATAAAAGGATCAACATAAGACAAATTTTTATTCAACCAAAAAAAAGGAGAGAAACCACATGACAAAAACAATCAAACACTCATTTCCTAAAGGATTCCTATGGGGAGGAGCTACCGCGGCCAATCAGCTCGAAGGGGCATATGATGCAGATGGCAAAGGTCTCTCTACTTCAGACATGGCACCGTATATCCCTCATGAAGAACGCAACGGAAAAGATTTCACTTTTGATGTGGATTCCGTTCAGCTGGAAGAATATCTGAGCGGTAACTCAGGCGTCTACTTTCCCAAACGAAATGGCGTAGATTTCTATCATCGCTATCAAGAAGACATCGCACTGTTTGCAGAGATGGGATTCAAGGTATTCCGACTTTCCATCGCGTGGACACGCATCTTCCCGACAGGAGAGGAGGAAGCTCCTAATGAAGCGGGTCTGGCATTCTATGACAACGTACTGGACGAGCTGCTGAAATACGGGATTGAACCGCTTGTAACGATCTCACACTACGAAATGCCCGTAGAATTAACCCGTAAATACAACGGCTGGGAAAGCCGTGAGATGATCGATCTGTATCTGAAATTTGCCAACACACTGTTTGACCGTTACAAAGATAAAGTGAAATACTGGATTACCTTTAATGAAATGAATATGATGCTGACAAGTCTGTACACTGGCGGCGGCATTCTGGAAGATAAAATTAAGGGGACACCGGAGCAGGTAGCCTATCAGGCAACTCACCATCAATTTGTAGCAAGCTCACTGGCTGTCAAAAGTGGTAAAGAGAAGATGCCAAATGCTCAGATTGGCTGCATGATCTGTCGTCTGGAAACGTATGCTGCTTCTAGTAAACCGGAAGATGTGTTGCAGACGATGAAGGAAGATCAGGTGAACCTGTTCTACCCAGAGGTGCAGGCAAGAGGCGAATATCCATCCTACATGCAGAGATATTTTGAGGAAAACGGCATTGAACTGGTTAAAGCTCCTGACGACGATGCCATTATTCGGGACAATACCGTGGACTTTATTGCTTTCAGTTATTACATGACGTATATCGGAAAATATGACCCGAATGACAACAGCAACTCGGGTATGCTGGTAAGTCAGATCAAAAACCCTCATCTGAAAGCTACCGAATGGGGATGGCCTATCGATCCAATTGGTCTTCGCGTCGCGCTGAACCGATTGTATGATCGTTACCGGATGCCACTCTTCATCGTTGAGAACGGGCTGGGTGCTACCGACACACTGAAAGAGGATGGAACAGTGCATGACCCTTATCGCATCAATTACTTGCGCAGCCACATTGAGCAGATGAAAGAAGCTGTCGCTGACGGTGTAGAATTGATGGGATTCACGAGCTGGGGACCTATAGATATCATTAGCTGTTCAACCTCAGAGATGGGTAAACGTTACGGATTTATCTACGTGGATCAGGACAATGCAGGACACGGTTCATTGGAAAGGACCCGCAAGGATTCCTTCTACTGGTACAAACAAGTTATTGAAACGAACGGAGAAACCCTGTAATCATAAAAATTCTTACACGCCGCCCATATGGGCGGTCTTTATTTTGCACTAGTAAAATTAGGAATAATTATGTAGAATTGCGATATTAAAACAAAAGGAGCGAATTCAATGTCTAACAAGGTGATTGTGCTTTAGGTTCACAAAAGGATATTTTCGTTACAGAGATTCCTTTTGTGAACATTGCAGTAGGGGAACCGTCCCAACAATGTTTACTGGAGGAGATCATTATTAAATTTAACGAGGTTGTTAACATTAGCAATACACATGTACTGTCAGTGGTAACCGAGTTGTTTCATCTGGAGGGGTACAATATTCAGCTTATTCCGCCTCATGAGGGAGGACGGAATGTCGTATACACCTGTGAGCAAGAGGGGTGTGAATCGCTAATTCTCCGAGTGTCTTTTTTGTCTGACAGAAAGCGTGAAGATTACGTTGCCGAACTGGAGTATGTACGGTATTTATTTGATCATGGAGGCAGCGTTTCGAATGTAATGAATTCCAAGAATGGCCATCTGCTGGAAGAGATAACTTATGATGAGCATAAGTTCTTTGTATGCCTGTTTAATAAGGCAAAGGGGAAGTTGCTGGTAGAGAACCATTATCAGTATCGTGAAGGGGTTCCGCTTACCGAATACTATTATAATAGCGGTAAAGTCCTGGGCAAAATGCATCAGCTATCCCAAAGCTATGTACCCGTTCACAGCAGGCATCATTTTTTGGACAAATATAACATGGAGCATATCGAGAGATTAGTCCCTAAATCATACTCTCTGCTCAGAAACAAAATGGAGGAACTTCTCCAAGCGGTAAAAGAATTGAGTTCGACTCAGGAGACGTTTGGCATGATCCATTTTGATTATAATGACGGGAATTATTCGATTGATTTTGATACGGGACAAATCACGGTATATGATTTCGACAATTCCTGTTATGGCTGGTACATGCTTGACCTCGCAAGTCTGTGGATGAACGGAGTCGGTTGGGTTCAATTTGAACCTAAAGCAGACAAACGTAAACAGTTCATGGATGAGTATTTCCAAACCGTGCTCGCCGGATACACGTCAGAAACCCAGATTTCTGGTGCCATGCTGGAGAAGCTGCCTTTATTTATTCAAGTCAGCCTTCTGGAGAATATTTTGGATCATTTTGAGGTGGCGCAACGCGAAGGGGAAGAACTAGAAGAAGATGACGAGGTTCTGTTATATCTCATTAAATGTCTGGAAGAGGATATACCATTGAAGGGTTTTTTCCATGATATCTATTCGAGTGAAGCACCCTTTGAATATGAGGAGCGCTGAAGGATCTAGATCCTAATTAAACCATGAATAACCAATGATTCTAATGATTCACCAAGGTATAGAGGCAGCCGGATTGACAGGTTGCCTCTTTTTTGTCTATTGTTATTCGAATTTGGAAGGAGGCACATTGTAGAATTTTTTGAATGCTTTGGAGAACGTAAAGGGGTCGGGATAGCCCAGAAATGCGGCAATTTGCTGGATCGTATATTTTTTCTCGTACAAATAATCTCTGGCCCGGTTCATTTTGATTTGATTAATGTACTGCCCCGGTGTGATACCGAGAATTTTTTTGAACAAAGAAATAAAATATTTCTCAGAGACGCCAGCAATTACAGCAAGTTCATTCACTCGAATGGCACGATGCAGATTCGCATCCACGTATGGGAATACGTTCTGTAGAACTTCCAGACTCGCTTCAATTTTCCTCGGTTTTCGGTCTTTCAAAAATTCACCGTGATAGAAGCCTTGCCCATGTAATTCGAAAATTTTGGCGATCACGAGAAGAAGAGCGGCTTTCATGTAAAGTGGACTTCCGGTAGCGCCGCTACTCTGCTTAAACCTTCGGTAGGACGAGGTGAACAGCGTTGATTCCTCCTGAATCAGGTTACCAGGTACGATGCCAGGAAGCTGAAACTCGCCAAGAATCCGTTTTTGATCAGCGATGCTGAAGTCAAAGTGTATGTATATGAACCGGCAAAGCTCTCCTGTCGTGGAAGCAGTGTAGGGCATATCCGGATAAAAAAACACGACGTCCCCCGTGGCCGCCATATGCTCGACTCCAGCGATGGTAATCTTGACAGAACCTGATGTAATGAACCACAGATCGTAATCGGAATGTGACTTATGTTCAATCCAATGACTGTCATGCGTTTGTTCCAGATAAGAGCTCATGCGAAGCGTGACATACTCCGAAAGCTCGTCGATTATACTCATATTTACAGTTCCCGATTGCATCGAATTCAGCCGAATCCTCTCTACTTTATGACATCTTTCATTTTCCCCTATCATATCAAAGGAATTACCCTTTGTTAACTATCGTACGATTTGACATCTTTTGAAAACTATCACACATTCCGATTCCATCCCACTCCCCTATAATGAACTTATATCGTTACAAGGAGGGGTAATTAATGAATGTTACAAGCACACAGCATCCAAAAGTAGTCGTTATTGGCGCAGGAAGCCTGTTTTTCGGTCGTCAGTCCATCTGGCAGATGGTTCACTCCCCCTATTTGAATCAGGGCACGCTGGCTTTGGTCGATACAGACGAGGAACGGCTCTCGAAAATGGTAACTCTGGCGGAGATGGTCGCTAGGGAGAACAACGTATCTTTAAAGATCGAGGGCTCGGTCGACCGTAGACAGGTACTTCCAGGAGCTGACTTCGTTGTACTCAGCTTTGCGGAGCAATCGGTGAAATATCGTGGCATCGACTGCCAAGTCTCTCTAAAATATGGGATTCGCATGTGTTCCGGTGATACGATCGGCCCGGGTGGGATCTTTCGCGCGATGCGGGAATTGCCGGTGATTATGGAATGTGCCAAGGATATTGAGGAACTGTGTCCAGAGGCCTGGGTGATCAACTATATTAACCCGTCAACCGTTCATGGCATCGCATTACATCGCTATGCACCGAAGCTTAAGTCGTTTGCGCTGTGCGATAGTCATCATATGCCGCATAAAAAAGCCTATTACGCGGTAAGAGCTGGCATCATTGAAGAGAACAGTCAGTTCACCACAGAAATTGACCAAAAATTTGATTTCCGCATCGCTGGAGTCAATCATTTCACTTGGCTGCTCAAAGCCGAGTATGAAGGAAAGAATGTAATGCCCACAATCGCAGAAGCCATGCGTAAGCTGGCAGGTGAAGAGAACAACGGCGGTGATCGGGGAGCCAAAGCTCTTTTTAACGATGCCATTACCTACGAACTGTATAATATTTTTGGAATCATTCCTACTTGCACGGCACATACGAAGGAATACGTTCGATATTGGCAAGGGCTTGGCAAGACAACGGACACGATTCCACCGTTATCAATCTGGGAGACAGAGGACAGGTATCAGCGGCATGATGAGATGTGGCAGCAGGTGGATGACTTCCTTGCAGGTACTATACCGATTGCCGACTATATGAACAGATTTGGCCCGGATCATGCGACCGATATCATTGAAAATATGGTGGGAAATTTGGGCAAGAAGTTCTTCATCAATACACTCAATCAAGGTGCGGTAACCAATATGAATGCAGATTCCTTCTTGGAACTATTATGCGATGTAGATATGAATGGTGTGAGACCACTCCATATAGGCGAGATGCCGCGTGGGATCAGAGGGATGCAAGAACTTGTACTGGATACGCATGAACTTACGGTTGAAGCTGTGCTGGAACAGAGCTACGAGAAGCTGAGAAGAGCAATGCTCACCGACCCGCTCGTGAATTCCATTAGTGATGCAGACAAGATTATACACGAATTGTTGGAACTGGAGCGTCAGATGATTCCGGACGTTTGGTACAAGGATAGACTACAGTTCAACTAGGAACAGATATCAATAGAAGACCACGTCGTTTCCTTCATAAGGATTAACGTGGTCTTTGTTTTTAACAATTACCATATGTCATTTAGGAAGATATTCTATTGCACTTTAAACAAGCCAGCATGGTCTTCATAGTACGAAGTAATAAAATCACGAAATTCTCCAACAGAAGGGGATAACCATTTTTGTTTGACCCAGGAGAGGCTAATTGGATATATCGCTGAATCATCAGCAATTTTTACATAGCTTAACCCGAGTGTTCTACATACGGAGATTGGAAGTAATGCAACACCCTGATCAAGTCTGATAATTTCGAGCAGGGTATGAGAATCGACCTCAAATGCAAGATTGGGGAGGAAGCCTGCTTTCTCACAGAGGGTGGTTGTAAACCGGCTATATTCCTTATTATCTGCAAGCGAAATAAAGGGCTCATCTGCAACAACACTCAAAGAGATGCTTGTCTCTCCGACGTATGCATGATTCGTTGGCACAACCAGAACAATATCCTCCTCGACAAGCACAACACTCTCAATTTCCTCATCCTGAATCGGATGCCCCGTAATGCCCAGATTCAACTCACCTTTCTTCAAACCTGTAATAATCTCAGCGCGCGTTCCTATGCCTTGATGGAGCTTGGTATCAGGAGAAGCGTTGATATAGTCACTTATGAGACCCGTGAGGAAGCGGGTATTCGTAATGGAGATCCTGATCGTATTGGATATATGATGTTCCTCCGCTTTAATCTCCATCTCTGCATTTTCAATTTCAATAAAAATTCGGTTTACGTGTTTCAATAGAATTGCACCTGAGGCATTTAATTGAATGTTTCGTCCTCTCCTGTGAAATAAAGGCGTACCCAGTTCATCTTCAAGTCGTTTAATCGTCAAGCTTAGGGAAGGTTGAGCAATATTCAATTGTGCAGCTGCCTTGGAGATGTGTTCAGTATAGGCAACGGTCTGAAAGTATTTGAGCTGAAGCAATTCCAATTTTCTGCACCTCTTATTTATTTTGATAAATATATATAGTACTTATTATGTATTATATTAAATTTAAATATTGATGTAGAATTTTTTTATGAGATACAGTTCAAATTTTTATATAACAAAACTTAATTAATGTATGAGGCAGGTGTCTTTGATGAAAATCGATGTGAATAACATAACTAAAAATCTGAATACACCCCTAACGGCTCCAGCATATCCAATGCCACCGTACAAATTCGTGAATCGTGAATACTTGAACATTATTTATCGAACTGATGAAAAAGCGTTGCGGGCAGCCGTGCCCGAGCCTTTGGAAATTACTGAAGCTTTGGTTAAATTCGAAGTGATGTGGATGCCCGATGTATCTGGGCTGGGCGCCTACACGGAAGCTGGACAAGTTATCCCTGTGCAATTCAATGGGGAGGAGGGCGATTATGTGCATTCGATGTATGTAGACAATTTCCCCGCGATTGCAAGTGGTCGAGAACTCACCGCCTATCCGAAAAAGCTGGGCGCACCGAAGTTGTATACCGATTCAGATACACTTGTCGGCACACTTGATTATGGAACGCTGCGTGTAGCCACGGCAACGATGGGATATAAACATGTGGAGGTGGATAAAGAACTCGCCAAACGTGAGATATGCCGACCTAACTTCATGATTAAGATTGCGACAGACTATACCGGGAATTTAAGAGTATGTGATCTGATCCGAACTCAGATTACGGACATCGAAGTAAAAGAGGCTTGGACAGGACCTGCCCGGCTGCAACTGTTCGAACATGCATTGGCACCTCTGGCAGATCTGCCTGTGTTGGAAGTTGTGTCCGCTTCTCATATCCTTACCAACTTAACCTTGAACGCTGCACAACCTGTATACAACTACCTGGAAGAGAACTAAGGAGGAAAAATAAAATGAAAATTGCAATTGTAGGAGCAGGATCATTGGGAACCATCGTAGGTGCATACCTGGCGGATGGCGGAATGGACGTTGAGTTAATTGATGCATATCAGGAACATGTTGAAGCTTTAAATCAAACGGGTGCTAAAGTGACGGGTACAACGGAGTTTCAGGCAAATGTAAAAGCCAT
This sequence comes from Paenibacillus sp. FSL R5-0519, assembly GCF_037974275.1. Classification (NCBI taxonomy): domain Bacteria; kingdom Bacillati; phylum Bacillota; class Bacilli; order Caryophanales; family Paenibacillaceae; genus Paenibacillus; species Paenibacillus sp. FSL R5-0519. Next base: position 3,313,138 of record NZ_CP150234.1, on the reverse strand, counting down.
TACACCTGAGCAGAAATCAGGACAATATGACCTCGTGTTACTTTTGACCAAACAACTCTATAACGATTCCATTCTTCAGGAATTACTTCCATTCTTGAAAGAAGACAGCATGGTGTGTTCGTTGCAGAACGGGATTCCGGAAGAAAAAGTCGCTTCTATTGTTGGTGAAAAACGCGTCATCGCAGGCTCTGTTGAGTTTGGCGCTACGTTTATTGAACCAGGTGTATCAAGTCTCACAACGGAGTACACTCAATTTAAGCAGTATGCTTTTCAAATTGGTGAATTGAATGGTGACATCACTGAACGAATTCAACAAGTGAAATCGGTGTTAGACCTTGTGGGTGGAACACATATTTCCGATAACCTGGTTGGAACCAAATGGTCCAAATTACTGATCAACAATGCATTCAGTGGGTTGTCAGCTGCATTGAATGGGGAATATGGGGACATTATTGATCATGAAGCCGGCATTGAGAGTGCAGCTCATATTGCAGACGAGACGATTAAAGTTGCTCGCGCCAATGGAGTCACATTGGTTAAAATGAATGGATTCGACATCGCTTCACTCGAACTGAACAGCGAAGCCGATATCCCTGAACGGGTGAAAACATTACGTTACGTGATGGAGCCATCCAGACTGCTCAAAGCAAGCATGCTTCAAGATCTGGAGAAGAACCGCAAAACGGAAATTGATTATATTAACGGAGTAGTTTCAAGCAAAGCAGAAGGCACCGGAATTGCGACACCTTATAATGATTTGGTTGTAAAGCTGGTCAAATCTGCTGAAGAAACACAAACCGTTCCTGATTTTGACACGAATATCAAAGCGTTTGAAAAACTGTTAAGCACACATAAATAAAATTTATATATTTACAGGTTCATTAGCACAAAATCACATTAAGTAGGGATGTCCTCCGTCATATTTATGACTTGTGAGACATCCCTGTTTGTTGTATTAATAAATCTAGGAGGTGATTACGACAAAAAAACAGCATGCTGTATAAGGGATTAATAACCGTTGGATAATAATTACATTGACAACTGCGGGATTTTCCAAAATAATAGATTGTAATTGAATACTGGTACCTTTAATTCAGTCCAGAGAGGCTGGCAAGGGCAGCGGATTTCATAATCACGCGAGAATCAGGGCATATTCCGTCATGGGATGCTCTGTGTCTTCGCGCGGGTTATGATACAAAAAGAGGCTACTTGTCAGTGTAAAACCTGATGAGTAGCCTCTTTTTTCTGCTTTTTTTGGTATCAGATACACTTTATGTTGGGGGTATTCTGATGAGCAAACAAGATCAAGAGTTTTCATGGCAAGCGGTGCCGAAAGGACAAAGAAACAATTTTTGGAAGACGTTATCGGTCATGCTCGGTTTTACATTTTTCTCAGCAAGCATGCTGGCAGGAGGAACGTTGGGCGTCAGTTTGACGTTCATGGAGTTCATTGGCATCGTGCTTGCAGGTAATCTGGTGCTCGGTATCTATACAGGGGCACTGGCCCATATCGCTGCCAAAACAGGCTTGTCCACACATTTGCTCGCTAAGTATGCATTCGGTGCAAAAGGGTCGTATCTGCCTTCGTTTCTGCTAGGCTTCACACAGGTCGGATGGTTCGGAGTCGGCGTAGCCATGTTCGCCATTCCAGTCGCGAAAGCGATGGACTGGAACGTGTATCTGTTGATCATCATATTTGGACTTGCCATGACGGCATCGGCCATCTTCGGTATGAAGTCACTCGTCATTCTCGGTTATATCGCAGTTCCTGCGATTGCCATTCTCGGTGGATACTCCATGTTCGAAGGTGCAGGTTCGCTGGGAGGTCTGCAAGGGTTGCTTGAATACACGCCAACACAGTCACTTACTGCTGCGGCCGCATTAACGATCTGTATCGGATCATTCATCAGTGGCGGAACACTGACACCCGATTTTGCCCGGTTCTCCCGGACATCCAAACAGGCAGTTACCGCAACCGTCATTGCTTTTTTCCTGGGCAACTCGCTTATGTTTCTGTTCGGAGCAGTTGGCGCAATGGCGTATAACCTGGCTGATATCTCGGAGGTCATGTTCCTGCAAGGATTGATCATCCCGGCGATCATCGTTCTGGGCTTGAATATATGGACGACCAACGATAATGCACTGTACGCTTCAGGTCTTGGTTTTGCCAACATCACCAAAATTTCAAAGAAATTCTTCGTCGTTGTTAATGGCATCGTCGGTACCGTATTCGCCATGTGGATGTACAACAACTTCGTCAGTTTCCTGAACGTACTTGGCGCGGCGATACCATCCATCGGAGCTATTATTATTGCAGATTACTTCATTGTGAAACGTAGAAACTATAAGCCTTTTGCGGATATGTCTTTCAAAAATGTAAACTGGGTAGCGCTTGTCGCTTGGGCCATCGGCGTGGCATTCGCTCAACTGGCTCCTGGCGTAACACCATTGAATGCACTGCTTGGTACAGCAGTAGCTTATATCATCTTGATGTTGATTGTTCCTGCCAATGAATCCAAAGAAATGGGGAAAATAAATGATTATACAGAACGCAAAATTGCGGGGTAAAGAAGGATTATGGAGTATTGTTGTGAAAGACGGGAAGTTCGAACAAATCACACAATCACTGGAAGTGACCTACAATGAAGAGATCCTTGATGTCAACGGATCACTTGTACTGCCACCATTTATCGAACCTCATATTCATCTCGATACAACGCTAACAGCAGGCGAGCCGGAGTGGAATCTAAGCGGAACGCTGTTCGAAGGCATCCAGCGCTGGTCTGAGCGCAAGGTATCCCTGACGCTTGAGGATGTCAAAACACGTTCCAAAACGGCGCTAAAGTGGCAATTGGCACAGGGCATCCAGCATGTAAGGACTCATGTGGACGTTACAGATCCAAGCTTGATCGCAGTTAAAGCGATGCTTGAAGTCAAAGAAGAAATGTCCCCATACATGGACATTCAGCTTGTTGCTTTCCCACAGGAAGGCATTCACTCTTATCCAAACGGTGCGGAATTGTTAGAGGAGTCACTGAAAATGGGCGTTGACGTGGTCGGTGGTATTCCACACTTCGAATTCACGCGAGAATACGGTGTTGATTCCATGAAAGTTGCGTTTGATCTGGCTGAAAAATATGATCGGCTCATTGATATCCATTGCGATGAGATCGATGACGAGCAATCTCGTTTCGTAGAAGTCGTTGCCAAGGAAGCTTACGAACGTGGACTAGGCTCACGCACAACGGCTAGTCACACAACAGCAATGGGGTCGTATAATGATGCTTATACGTACAAATTGTTCCGTCTGCTTAAGATGGCTGATTTGAACTTTGTCTCCAATCCGCTAGTCAACATTCACCTGCAGGGACGTTTCGACACGTATCCGAAGAGAAGAGGTCTGACACGTGTTAAAGAATTGCAGGAAGCAGGTCTGAATGTATGTTTTGGTCACGATGACATTTTCGATCCGTGGTATCCGCTAGGTACGGGCAACATGTTGCAAGTGCTGCACATGGGGATTCATGCGTCGCAGCTGCTTGGTTACGATCAGATCGTGAATTCGATTGACCTCATTACCAAAAACAGCGCAAGAACGTTACACATTGAAGATGTATACGGTATTGAAGAAAGCAAACCCGCTAACTTTATCGTACTTGAAGCAGAGAACGAATATGAGGCTGTCCGCAAACAAGCCGGTGTACTGTATTCCTTCAGAGGCGGTCGTAAAATTGCGGAGTCGAAACCGAGGGACACTTCAATCATTTTTGAAGGCAGTTCAGAGAAAGTTACTTTCAATAAATAATCACGCTTTCCTTGAAAGTCGCTATTTTAGCGGCTTTTTTCTTTTTTGTACGGATTACACCATGCATTATACACCCAACATTTAACTTACCTCAAGGTTTCCACTAGTAGCTTGCTTCCCGCCTTTCTTACGAACAAAGCTAAGAATCAGCAGCAGTGGTAACAAACCAAATAAAAAAATGGACATATTGCCAAGAAAATCACCCAAAGCTAGCGTTTCCTCCAGGTTTTTGGGTAAATAAGCAATCAAATAGAGCACGGGTAACATCGCAAATTGTATTCGGGTAATATTTTGAGACGAAACAAATCTCCTAAACTCCGAACCATATCAAACGTTGGCCACATCCGTGTCTCAACACCCGACAAAGATAAATTCCCACGACTGTAACAATTGTTACCATATATATAATCGTACATATAAGTATGCTGAAAATAGCAGTCTTATTACTTGCCTTCAACGTCTGTCATATAAGCTGTGACGATGAGCAAAACTTCATATCCGGAATAGGAGAGACAAGATGGCTTAAGTCCCTTCAATATAGGCATACTCCCTTCACCCAGCATGGGTCTGAGTTTATTGATATCACACATTTTCGTACTCAAAAGGAATACCAGTGCGAGCAATGCCAGCGTTACGGGCAGAACGATTGAAAAGACACGAATGATGACCATAAGACCACCCGTTAGCATGTAAATACCAATCCACAAACTAACCATAATGGTGACCCAACTAGGGGTACGCTCAAGAATGTACATACTTGTAATTTCAGCCATGACTCTGACTTCGAATGAACATAGAACAGTAAAATATACGATAATTAGAATTCCTAACAGATAAGAAATCCATTTTCCCGTGATTTCAGGAATAAAGTCGAACACCGTTTTACCGGGGAATCTGCGACATAACGTTACAAGAAGAAGGCTGATTGTCGTTACGATCAAACCAGCCAGAATGATGGAGATCCATACATCTGGTGTTTTTACCACCTTGCCAATCGTACGAGGAAGCGTTAGTATTCCTGCACCAAGGATGGAGTTAATAACTACAATTATTACTTCAGAGGCACTGATTGTTGTTGCGGATGTCCTCACAGGCTTCACTCCGTGTTGAAAGTGAATGGAGAAAGGCAAGATTTTCATATTGAGAATGGGTACGCAAAAATAAAGAGAAGTTGGTCAGATGCTGGCAAAGTAGCCATTCAACGCGGCCCGCTCGTGTATTGCATCGAAGAAGCAGACAATGGAGCCCCGCTCACTACAATCGCGTTGGCTGCGGAGCCACAATTAACGGAGTATGCAGATCCAGATCTACTAGGTGGTTGTGTCATCATAGAAGGCGATGGTCTAGTGACTGATGACAGCAATTTATGGTTAGACGGGATGCCGTACCGTTCTTATATTAATCAGAGAAAGGCTGTAGGTTTTAAGGCCATTCCCTATTATTTGTGGGGGAATCGCCAGGCTGGTGAGATGAGAATATGGCTCCATTTTTAAAGAGGACGTAGGAAAACTGGAGGCTTTTTTCGCAGTTACTTTCCAAATAAGCATAATAGAAAAAACGAAGGCATTGACCTTCGTTTTTTTTCTGTTTTGATGAACTCCACCGACTAGTCACTTTTATAAAACTGAATTTATGTGACAATCATGACTCATGACATTTGGACGCTGCTAACCGTTACAGCCACATGTAGATAAAAAAGTTGCGAAGCTATGCTGCTTTGGATATGATTAATTAATTGATGATTAAGATAGTGAGGTAGAAAAAATGATCGCAAGAACAGAAGAAGACTTTAATGGTTTGAAAGAGATCGGAAAAATTGTTGGTGCTATTCGTGATGAATTGGTACAAAAAACAGTTCCAGGTATAACAACTAAAGAACTTGATGATCTGGCCGGGGCACTGTTTGAGAAAGCTGGTGCAGTTTCTGCTCCAAAAAGTGAATATAATTTCCCGGGGTTTACTTGTATTAGTGTTAATGAAGAAGTGGCACATGGTATTCCGGGAGAGCGGGTTATTCAAGAAGGGGACATCGTGAATATTGATGTGTCCGGCTCCAAAAACGGTTATTTTGCTGATACGGGAATATCAATTGTCGTAGGCGAAGGTGAAGAAGTATTAACGAAAATATGCGACGTTGTTAAACTGGCATTCGAAGCAGGACTTAAGAAAGCAAAACCGGGTTCCAAAAAAAGTGGAATTGGAAAAGCCGTATTCCAAACTGCCAGACAGCATGGATTAACCGTTATTAAAAACCTTACGGGGCATGGTGTTGGACGTGCGATACACGAAGCACCTGACCACATCTACAATTATAATGATCCATCGGATGATGAATTGTTAAAAGAAGGCATGGTTATTGCATTTGAGCCATTTGTCTCAACTTCAGAAGAAGAAGTATTCCAGACCGGAGACGGCTGGACCTTTGCTACCAAAAATAGCTATGTAGCTCAAATCGAACATACGATTATTCTTACTAAAAATGGTCCAATTATTGTTACTCAATAAATTTCTGCAAACTGAAAGTCGCTAAATTTAGCGACTTTTTTTGTTTTCTTGTACGTTATAGCATATCGTAATATCTACGTTTGCTTATTAATTTATGTTGAAATTATGGAAGGATTTAACGTATATTTAGGATCTGAAGAAAAATAAGAAATACCCCTAATTTTTCCTGTTATAATTTTGTAGTTTTATAGATTCAACATAGCAACTCCAATACATATGTTTACTATTATAGTGCGGGCAGTGGTGAGGTAATGCGAAATGAAAAATGAAGCATGTACATTCAACTTTTTCCACTCAGACTTGAAAGGATCGTAATTGTGCTAAAAATAATTAATTTTCTTCTCTTCTTGCTAATCATTTGGGTAGTCATTTTTTATCCTTTTCGTTTGGTTTGGTTTGAAGGTGTAAAACAGATTCCTGCAGACCTTCATGGTGTTTATTTACTTTTCTTGTTCTTTGGATATCTGATCATTTCATCTGCTATGGGACTTATGGCTGGCAAGATGTTTTTCAAACGAAAAGAACAGTAAGTATGAGTAAAAAAGGAGGTTTGAGAATGGACAGAGACATTTTAATCAATCAATTCTTAAAATTGTTTCCTGAATTTCACTATTCTTACATAGAGCACTTGGAATTAAATCAAGAGTTTTTAGGTCATGTGTTTTTCGGTGATGAAGTGGCTACTTATGTAGAAGGATTGCTTCGTGAAAATAACGACAAAGAACAAATCGAGAAATTTTTTAATTTTTTTGAATGGATGGCAACTCAAACGATCCTTTATATTGTACAAGTGTTATCCACTACAATCTTGTATGATTTAGGTGGACATACAGATATTTTGCAAAAAGCTCAATGTTATATGAAGCCACATACTAAAAGACTTTCTTATGAAATAGAAGATTTGCACTCAGGGAGATATTTCTCGTAGAATAATCTGCCATGTATTCTCCAAAACAGGAGGCGACATATGAATACCATTCTGAAAGTTATAGAAAAGCTAAAGTTGAAGGTCTTACATATTGAAGATGTTCCAGAGTCATATAGTTCTGATGTATACAAACTTACTCTTGTCAGTGGAGAAAATGTATTTGTGAAAATCCCATTTAATAAGGATAAACTATACCGTGAATTTCAGATCCTCGAACGATTAAAGGGTGTAATACCTGTTCCTAAGGTATTGGACATTTGGTATGGGGATGAAAGTGCTATTGGAGCGTTGCTCCTTTCAGCACTTCAAGGTATGCCTTTTACAGGAGAGATGGATGAGCGTCTTTCTTATCAGATTGGCATGTATCATGCTATGCTCCATGAGGTTAAAACTTCTGGGTATGGTTACCATGGAACTGATGGTTTTAAGTTACTTGACCAAAATAATTGGAGATTATATATCAAAAGTAACTTTGAGAAATGGAAAGAACCCTGTAAAGATATTCTCGACTCTGAATTGGTTGAGAGATGTATTCATCACTTTGATGGTGTTTTCTCTGCTTTACCGCATCCTGACGGACCATGCATTGTTCACATGGATTTTAGACCAGGTAATATATTGGTGAATGGTAACGAGGTTGCTGGTATTATTGATTTCGAGAGCGCTCGTAGCGGTTCCTCGGAAATAGATTTCACAAAAGTGAATCGATATATTTGGAAAGTCAATCCGAAAACTAAGATCCCGTATATTAAAGGCTATGAATCAATTCGACCTATGTTGGATTTGGAAAGAGTGCTGCCATTTTACGATCTGTACGATGCTTTCAGCGCAGTTGTTTGGTGTAAAAATAGAGGCATTGAAAAAAATCGTACGTTCCTTCAGGAGAATATTCTTATTTTAAGGAATTCTGTGGGTTATTGAGTAGAATTGATTATATATGATAGGGCTTAATCTCATAAGTACTCCATATAATTGTATGCGGTTTCAAAAAAACCTAATTGATATAATAAATTCCGTAATTACACCTGGCTTCAAAATAAAAAAATTTGATGAGCATCGTGACTGGGAAAATGAAAATATCCAATGGAAATTTACAATTGAGGCAAATAAATAAATTGAAGATTTATCCCTAGAAAATTTGCTCTTTTGTCGGAGTGACTTTTTCGTGCATAAATTGCAAGGTATTCATTATGTATTTCCCATAAGCTTACCTTGAAGGGAGGGACTACTACGATGGATTGGTTGGACAGGATGAATGGTGCCATGGAATATATCGAATCAAATCTAGCGGACATTATTTCAATTGATGAAATAGCACAGAGAGCCTGTTGCTCTACCTATCATTTCCAGAGAATGTTTCCATTTATTACTGGCGTATCGTTATCGGAGTATATTCGACGTCGACGGTTGACATTGGCAGCATTCGAACTGCAGACAACAGAATCAAAGGTTATTGATGTAGCTATGAAATATGGATATGATTCGCCGGAGGCGTTTGCACGAGCCTTTAAGAATCTTCATGGTATTATGCCTACATCTGCACGCAATACAGGCAACTCTCTAAAAGCCTATCCTCGAATGTCCTTTCACATTTCAATCAAAGGGGATGTCGAAATGAATTACCGTATTGAGCAAAGAGATTCGTTTGAGATGTTTGGAGTATATGGGATTATCAATGCAGATCAGAAAACAGCATTCGCTGAAGTACCTCAATTCCGTATAAAATGTGATGATGATGGCAGCGTTGATCATATGAATGACTTACTGGGACGTTTTGGTGATACCATGTTGCATGCCGCCCTCTATGATCACACGAAAGAATCTTTCAAATACATGATCTGTTATCATGCACCTAAAGGACTTGAGATTCCAGAGAGATTCACAAAACTTGCTGTCCCAGCATTAACGTGGGCGGTTTTCCCCGAGCCGCAAAGTGATATGCAAAAACTATGGGTACGAATCTATTCTGAGTGGTTTCCGACATCTGAATACGAACAGGTTGAGGGCCCTACTTTCGAAATGTATTATGGAATGGCACGGCATGGAAATGTTTCAGGAGAAATCTGGATACCGGTGAAGAAAAAATAACGCACTGATGTTTGCGAAATGCAGGCATTAACGAAGAAGACAACGGAATAAATTCAGCGTATAGTATGGGTCATCCCCACAAAGGATGGCCCTAAAACTTGCCGTTACAGACAGCGCCATTAGAGGGAAAGGGAAGATTGTTTGATTATATTATCTTGAGGGGGTTAGATATGGATATTAAAATACGAGAAATAATATCAGATGATTATGCTGAGGTTGTTTTTTTATGGAACGATGTGCTTGGAATGTGCAATGTTAATATTGCAAACTTTCGAGAGACTATGGAAGAGATGAATAGAGAAGGGAATTATAAAACATTTGTCGCATTAATAGAAAATGAAGTGGTCGGATTTGTAACTATTGTTCAAGCATTATCTGTTGGCGTTCCAATTGGTTATCTACATATTCAAGGTCTTGCGGTTAAAAGGAATGTTCAACACAGGGGAATCGGAACAAAATTACTAAGACAGGCTGAAAATTATGCCAAAGAACGGGGAATAGCAAGTATTTTATTATGTAGCGGAGTTAAGCGAACCGATGCCCATGCTTTTTATGAACATAACGGCTATGACAGAGATTCATATTGCTTCGATAAGATGATCGACCTAACTCAAGGTTAAACGGCACTAAATAGGCCCAACTCACTCTGTAATCACAAGAGTAGGATGTTGGGCTTTTTCCGTACTGCTTTACACATATCATTCAAATAACCTATACATACGAAGTCATTGATGGATCATATTTCTTCGGTATTGATAAGGCGTAACTCCGTATTCCACTTTGAACAGTTGGATAAAATATTGATTTTTTTTGTAACCGACCATTTGCGCGATATCGTGGACCCGGAGTTCCGAATCTTGAAGCAATTGAGAAGCTTTCTCCAGTCTCTTCCTGGAAATGTAGTTTGACACATTTTCGCCCGTCTCTTGTTTAAACAGTTTGGAAAAGTAGACTGGATGCAGATGTGCAACTTTGCCCAGTTCATCCAGGCTAAGGCCATGTGACAGGTGCTCTTCGATATACGTTTGTACTTTATCGATGATGGTTTGAATGGACATCTGTTTGTTGTTTGTGATCCGACTGACCCGTTCCATGAGAGTTGACGATAGTTCATCAGGATACTGTAACTGGTTGAATATCCAATCCACGATCTCGGTGGTATCACGATCCTTATCCGTCAGATACACATATCGAATGATCTCCATGAGAAAGATTACTTTTTGCTTTCGGGAACGGATATGATCATATTTTTTAATAATGAGTCCGGCTGACTCCCCATCACCGCATGATGGAGAATGGTTGAATATGGCTATGAAGTCTTCTGAGTGTACATCTTCATTAAGGAAGAACCTGTAGAATATCTGTCGGGTCATGTTTCGATCAGTTAACAAAAATGGAGGAGACACGACCGATTGCTCCAGTTTGATAGTCAGTTCTCCAGCAGCTTCTTCCGGAATAAAAGCAGTCAGTCGGGTTCCGGTAGCCCATACGAGACGATCCAATTTGTCTCCGACAGCATATTTTATAACACTCTCCTGTTCTTGTGTGAAACCCTCCAGTTTGAGACAGCAAAAATGGCGTCCCCCTAGAAATGTAGTATAAGCCTCATACTCCTTACTTAATGTCGCGTTATGACCCAGCAGCGAGAGCAGAAACGCCAATCCATCGAAGTTTTCCCATACGATAGATTGGGCGGGCCTTGTCTTTGCAATATTGTTAATGGCTTTGGACATGGCTTTCTCCACGTCATCTTTATCGACAGGTTTGAGCAGGTAGTCGAGTGCACCCAGACGAATTCCCTGTTGCGCATATTCGAACTCGGAGTAACCGGAGAGGATGATAACTTTGGTTGACAAGCCATGTTGGTGGATATGTTGAAGCAGATCGATACCAGAGACTTCGGGCATTCGGATGTCAGTAATCAGAATGTCGATGTGATTTTGAGTCAGCATGTCCCTTGCTTCAATCGAATTGGTCAACGTCTCGATCTGGTCAATACCGAAAGTGTTCCAATCGAGCAAATGCTTCATGTACTCCACGACATAATGTCCGTCATCCACAATTAATAAACGCATATCAGCTATCTCCTTTCATCTCGGGAATACGGATGAGCAGCAGGACGGACAATCCGCCCCAATCATTGGTAGTAAAATGTAAACCGCTACGTTCGCCGTACGTATTTTTCAGACGTCGATTTACATTCCAGAGCCCTACACCTTTGATTCCTTCAGGAGGGGAATCGCTCTCAAGCCGAGTCTCCAGGTTGCGGATATCGTCCAGTGAAAGACCCTTCCCGTCATCAGAGACCTTGATCGTTATCGCATCCTCCGTCTGTTTTACATCAATAGTTACTCGATGGGCACCTTGTTGTCCTTCAATCCCATGTTGAATCGCATTTTCAACTACGGGCTGGATGATCAGCGGTGTGAGAGAAAGGGAGGCCAGCTCCGGCGGAAGATCAATGCTGTACTCCATTTTTTTGCTGAGCGCCATAATAATCAGGAAATGTTCTGCAAACTGAAGCTCGCTTTCCAGCGTGACCTCATGCTGATCCAATCTGGTTAAATAACGATAATATTCAGCTAGATGTTTACTCATGCGCATGACCGAATCAGGTGAAAACTGGGCCACCGACATGATGAAAAACAAACTGTTGTACAAAAAATGAGGGTTGATCTGAGCCTGGAGTTGTTGAAGTTCCGCACTTCGCCTGAGCTCCGTTTCGGTCTTCAAGGATACGAACAGATCCTGGATCTCGGTAACCATATGATTAAAACTTTTAAACAGGCTGTAGAATTCTCTATCCGTATTTTCGGTAATACGCGTGTTGTGATTGCCTTGTTCAACCTGAGAAAACTTTCGCTCCAACAAACGGATATTTCGGTAATAGTTCCGGTAAAACGTAAAGATCACAACCAGCCCAAGCGTAAAAACGGCTAAAATACTGCCAAAAAAAACCTTGCGATTGCGGTCAAGCGGCTGCAGGAAATCATTCGTCTGTGTATATGTAATCAGATAGGCATCGATGGATTCAATATATCGGGAAAGAACATAGTAATCGTCCGAATTGGTGTGATAATCATATTTTAAAGTGACCTCCGGCTGTGGAGAAACCATATCGGTAACCGTTTTCAAGAGTTCGTTATCGACTTCTTTTTCACTCCATAACTGATCAGTGTTAAACAGAAATAGAGCGTTTGAGCTGTCATTGTTTACAGCCTTTTTAAGCAGATTTTTCAAATAATCGGTATTCAGCTTTACCCCAACAACGTACTGAGTCGGTTCATTTTGTCCGGATTTTTGGATGTAAGGATAGAGGGCAAAGTAATACAAGCTATTGCCGACAATTTGCCAACCCCGCCCATGAACATCCTTGAAAGGTATTCGCGCCTCTGGCGTATTGTTCGTGGACAGAAACGTTTCTTCAGATTTCCAGTAGATGCCGATGGACTCGATGGAGCGACTGGATAGAAGCGTTTGCCGCAAGCGATCAACGATATCGTTTTTCTTCATTTGCGAATCGTAATTGCTCAGCTCGATCACATGCCTCTGATAAAACCGGACATCACTGTCAGCTGCATACTGAACCCCATACATATTTGCCTCGTACATCACTCCATCAAGAATGCCTTTCACATAATCAAGCTGGTTTTTGGAAGCGCCGATCAGATTTTCTTCCAGTGTCTTGGAACTCAATTGATTCATTACGAAAAACAAACTCAACGTTAACAACAGAAAAAAAACAAAAAAATAAATGAATCGTTTCATATACATTTTTCTGATCATATGTGGTTCCTTTCATAACGCCAAACGTAGAAGTTCAAACTCCAGATCGGATTATCCTTAATATAAGGCAAACCTTCGAAAAGCGGAAGGGCAGCATAGGCAATACATGAAAGCGGTTTTAAATTGCTTCAGGTTGGGGTGATGATCTTGAAATTTTGGCATTTTGGAATGAAAGCGCTTTTGTTAAGCTTATCTTCAAGGATCGCTTTTGAAGAGCCATCATAGAGGAGGTATGCAACATTAACGAAACTGTGCCCGCCAGATCCCCGAAAAAAACAAAAACAAAGATTCCCCAGCGATCTTCATTGAAAAAGGAACTTAAGAAAAGCTGGCCTTTGTACGTACTGTGTATTCCCGCTTTTGTGTTTGTCTGCATCTTTTCCTATGGCCCGATGGTAGGATTGCTCATGGCATTTCAGGACTACAAACCATGGCTTGGCATCACAGGTTCACGATGGATCGGGTTAGATAATTTTGAACGAATTTTCCAGTACAAAGAAGCCACACAAGCAATTGTGAATACGCTGATTATCGCCGTTTCCAAAATTATCGTCGGCATTATCGTTCCAATCGTCATGGCTATTTTGCTGAGTGAGATCCGAAATATGGGCATTAAGAAAAGTGTGCAGACACTAGTGTATCTGCCGCATTTCTTGTCTTGGGTTACTGTGGCAGGATTAATGATCGACATTCTCGGATTAGACGGAGGCATCAATCACATCTTGACCCGGATTTTCGGAACCGATCCCATTTATTTCTTGGGTGATCCTGATTTGTTTCGATTCACGGTTGTCATCAGCGACGTGTGGAAGAGCTTTGGCTTCGGCATGATTGTTTATCTGGCTACCATTGCCGGGATCAATCCTTCCTATTACGAAGCGGCTGAGATCGACGGGGCCACACGCCGACAGCAAATTCGATACGTCACTTTGCCAAGCATGTTGCCCATGATTATCGTCATTTCTACCCTGAGTCTAGGCAATATTCTGGACGCAGGCTTTGATCAAGTATTCAATCTGTACAACCCGCTTGTCTACAGTACAGGAGATATCATTGACACCTATGTCTACCGTTCATCCTTGTTAAACGGGCAATACGGGTTCGGGACCGCTGTTGGACTGTTCAAATCGGGAATCAGCTTGATTTTGATCGTTGTCTCCTACAGGCTGGCCTATAAATATGCCAATTACAAAATATTCTAACAAGGAGGGAGAGGGATCATGTACCATAAGACGACAGGCTATAGAGTATTCTCATATTTTAATTACGCGTTTATGATACTGGCTGGTCTGGCGTGTTTTCTGCCACTGCTTCATCTATTGGCACAATCGCTCAGCAGCAAAGCGGCCATTAGCGGGAATATGGTGTCATTTTGGCCGGTCGGATTCAACGTGGACGCCTATGTCAAAACGTTCAACAATTCCAATTTTAACGGTGCCATGCTGACATCCATTACTCGAACCGTGTTGGGTACAACCATCAGCATGTTTATCCTAATCTGTGCCGGATATGCCCTGTCCAAAGAATTCCGGGGACGCAACGTGCTCATGTGGTTTTTTATCTTCACCATGCTCTTCTCGGGGGGCTTGATACCTTCTTACATATTGATCACAGCCCTTGGATTAAAAGACACGATATGGGCTCTTGTGCTGCCGGGTGCTTTCGGTGCTTATAACCTGATTCTTCTCGTCAATTTTTTCAAAACGATTCCAAAAGCCTTGGAAGAAGCAGCTTTCATTGATGGAGCGTCCTTCTTCGTCATCCTCAGCAAAATATATTTACCATTATCTCTGCCTGGCATAGCGACCGTATCCCTGTTCATTATGGTGGGGCACTGGAACTCCTGGTTTGACGGAATTTTGTATATGTCGGATGCAAGCAAGTATCCGCTGGCTTCGTTCCTACAAACCGTTGTTGTGCAGAGTAACATGCAGAACATGGCGATGAGCCAGTCCGAGGTGGCAGCGATGTCGGAGCAAAGTATCAAGGCAGCTCAAATTTTTGTCAGCACGCTACCGATCATTTTGGTTTATCCATTTTTGCAGCGTTATTTCGTGAAGGGAATCGTACTGGGAGCCGTCAAAGAATAGTTAGAGTAAAGGGGACATGAATTCATGAAGAAAAGAAATGATTTGTGGAAAACGGTAAGTCTGGTCATACTGTCGGCCATGCTTGTGGCTGGCTGTAGCAAAGGGGAGAGTGCTTCCGAGACCGCATCGGCATCGGTACTCAAAGACGGAAAATATGATCCGCCAATGACGATCACCATCGCCAAACAGCAGGATGAAAATGCGGGAAAGTATATCAATGGGGAGACCTTGAATGACAATGTCTTGACCCGTTGGGGTGAACAAAATCTGGGCATCAAGATCCAAACCACCCTGCTGGGCGGAGATGCCTCCCAGTATAATACCAAGCTGCGGCTGGCGTTGACGGGTTCGGAAAAACTGCCAGACGTTCTCCCCGTCTATGATACCATGCTGGTTAATGATCTGATCGAGTCGGGGCAGGTCAAGGAGATTACGGAAGACATCTCCGCTTACATGCCTGACCGCCTTAAAGAAATATACAAACAATACCCGACCACTTTCAATCCAGTGGTTAGGGATGGCAAGGTGTACGGGATGGCCATCGCGCCCAATCTGACGGAAGGCGAAGTCATGTTGATCCGCCAGGACTGGTTGGACCAATTGAATTTGAAAGCGCCAACAACGATTGAGGAGTTTGAGCAAGTCATCGCTGCGTTCAGCAATGAGGACCCGGATGGGAACGGCAAGAAAGACACATACGGCTTTACATTCTCGGGTAAAGATTCCTACAACACGGGCTGGGTCAGCGATCCGGTCATGATTTTCAGCGCATACACGGGTAAACATCTTCCAAGGCAATGGCATAACGACAATGGCAAACTCACCTATGGATCTGTGGCTCCTGGCAACAAAGAGGCACTTTCCAAGTTACGCGATTGGTATGCAAAAGGGTACTTGAACAAAGAATTGGCCACCCAAGGGGCTTGGGACGCACTGTCCGATTTTACGGAGGGGAAAGCTGGCATTATCATTGGTCGTCCTTGGCTTTACGACAGTGTGAAGGACGTAGAGAAGAACGTAGAGGGTGCAAAAATTAGTGCTTATCCGACCATTCAAGGCGTGAACGGTGATAAGACCTATCAGTCCGCCCAATTGAACGATGGTGTGTTCATGTTTAATAAGGACTTTCAGAACATGGAAGCCTTCTTCCTATACTACGATAAAATGTACGACGCAGCGTTCAGCACGGGAGATTTCAAATACGGCTACGCTCAGGGATACGATTACGATATCGTCAACGACGAAGTGACTTTTGATCCAACGAAATTTAATAAGCCATTAGAGGCTATACAAGGCGTTGGGAAGATGGCATTCACCAAAAACACACCGAGTGTTGATGGTCCCGGCCAATCGTACTATGATCTGGCGAATGGTGTTAAAGCTGACACGGGCGTCCTCATTCAAAGCGCTTCAAAGGACCAAACGACCCAGGACGGATACCGGATTTCATATGAAAACAAGGATGTTTTGCTGCCCAATGCGTTTAATGGTCCACCAACACCAACGATGCAAAATGTATGGGAACAGTTGACCACCATGGAACAAGAAACTTTCACCAAAATTATATATGGCAATGAGCCGCTTGAGGCATTTGATACCTTTGTCACACAGTGGCACGAAAAAGGCGGAGACACGGTTATCGAAGAAGTTAACGAATGGTACAACCAAGCCAGCGAGACGGATGTTATGACACTGATGAATTTGAAATAAAGTCAATTTTCACCTGAACCAGCCTTCCGACAACAGGGAGGTTGGTTTCCTAAAAAAGGAGATGATGAGACATGATCAAAGGTAAATCGTGGATGGCTATTGTCATTGCATTGATGCTGTTAACTGTTTATTTAACGTCCTCAGCACAAACCGTTCATGCGGCTGGTGAAGAGACCAAGATAGCTGCAACACTATTTGTGTTGAAAAATGAATCTGACGTATCCAATGCCAAAATCCATTGGGCACCTGTATCGGGGGCGACTGCATACGAGTTGTACAGATCCGAGAACAATGCGCCATATACGTTAATACAGACCTTAACAGGTATAACGACGGATGATTACGAGCTCAACTTGGGTAACACGTATAAATACCAAGTGAAGGCATACGGTGGGACTTCCTTGTTAACCTCTGCGATCTCGCCAGAATACACCCCTTACAGTCTTCCAGATAACCTCACAACTTTTGATAACACAACGCAATCCACACTGATGCTCCCGAATGAACTTAAAGTGGGGGATACCTACTATAGGTTTAACTTTGTACAAAAGTCATCAGGCGGTTTTGGTGAAATGATTCAACAGACGTCAACAGATGATATCACATACGGTAACGACAAAGTGGTCCTTTCCTACACGGATCACCCCGATCTGGCGAATTCCAAGTTTGAAGGGATTAACATCCTGTACCATGCGCCTACGAATAAATTTGTTTTTTGGGCTCACTATGAAAACAGTACAGACTACACGCTTGCCAGAGTATCTGTGGCTTCAGCAACGCCTGGAGAAGACTTTACATTTCACAAAAGCTTTCGGCCGGAAGGAAATGAGTCCAGAGATATCTCCATTTTCAAAGATGACGATGACTCAGCTTATCTGATCTCTACCGCCAATAATAATTCGGACACGATTCTGTATAAGTTAACCTCTGATTGGCTGGATGTGGATCATCAAGTATCTGTTATATATGAAAATCAACACCGAGAACTACCTAAAATGATCAAAAAGGATGGCATTTATTATTTGTTCTCTTCCCAAGCGGCAGGTTGGTATCCGAGTATTCCTTTGTATTCTTCCGCAGCAAGCATAGACGGAGATTGGTCTGAATTACGGACCATTGGCAACACATCAACTTTCTCGGCGCAGTCGGGTTCCGTTATGCGGGTGAAGCCAAACACGGGTGACAACGTGGTTATGGTTGCGTATCGCTGGATGTTCGGTTGGGCAGGTACACAAAATGGAACAACAGAGGAACGATTGCTTCCCGTGTGGTTCTCCGATGGATATGCATTTTATGATTATTTTGATCAAGTCCTGTACAACACAAGCGATGATACGCTAGTTCCAGTCCAAAATGGAAAACTCCTGTCACAAGGTAAACCGGCAACAGCGCAAACGGCTACCGGAACGAACCCTGCAAGTTATGCTAATGACGGCAACTATCAAACCGAATGGGTGGGCACAGGCAGTTCCTGGCCACATTGGTGGAAGGTCGATCTTGGCTCCGTTCAACCATTGAGTAATGTACAAATCTCCTGGTGGATGCAAAAAGGCTCTGAAGGATTTTACAAATATAAAATAGAAACCAGCACGGATAATGTAAACTGGACCGTGGCGTTGGATCGAACTAATAATACATCTTATGGCTTCACCTCAGATTCTATATCGAACACTGCCGCCAGGTATGTACGGATTAATATGTTAAATGCGACGCTCCATAATAACCCTAACAACTGGTATACCCCAAGGTTATGGGAAGTGAAGGTATTTGGATCGGGTACAAATTAAACGATGTTTTTAAAAGAAAAGAAGAGAAGAGAGGTAACGGTATGCACATCTGATTCATTTTGAACGCTAATTTAACTATAAAACGACTGATGAGAAAAGACTTTGATCCTACGAAAAATGTAGGTTCAAAGTCTTTTTGCACAAATTTTATAATTTCAAATCTAACGAATAACGATCGCGAAGTACGGATAAATGGTGGAGCTCATGTCCAGCCATAACATATGCTATCGATCGAGTTGAAGCAGGATTCTCACTGACGAGTCCTCTACAGAGCCAAGCTTCCGGCGTGAGGCGACGGAGCATCAGAATGGTTGAGCGGCGTGTAACGGCATATTCTTCGCTCAAATCGGCCAGTGTATACGCATCGAAGGGATGGCTCTGCATAAGCACGTCCTGATCGTAACCGGGATGATTCGTTTTGTCACCTCTGGCGATTCGAAGCAATCGGCTGCTCATAATGCGTTCGTTATCCAGAAGATGGCCGATGACCTCCTTCACGCTCCATTTGCCTTCGTCGTAACGATAATTGGCTTGCTCCTCTGTTAATGAAGAGAGCAACGTTGGTACGATATTGGCTTGCAGTTCCAAGCGTTCGATGATGTTCCCTTCAGGAACAAGCCGGATATAACCTTCATAAAAAGCTCCATATTCATCTGTATTAGGTCGTTCAACCATGGTAATGCCTCCTTCGGTATTCATAACTATGGAATATATTGTAGCATATATCTTGCTACCAGCATTAAGTTAGGCCCATCCGCTTGATTGCCAGAAGGGCTGTTTCATATGATTTGAACATTGTATGTAGTTGGGGTGACTACGTCTAATCTGCACGTCCTATGCCTTTTTTCTGAACAAACTTCTCCAATACCTCCAAAGATTCAGTCATATTTTTGAAGGGCAACGTGTCCAGCACTTGTTCCCGGTAATTCTTTTTTGCCGCTGCGCTGAGACGGGAGTCAAGTATGCTGAGTATGCCAAGGTCGGTTTCACTACGAATCAAGCGACCCGTTCCTTGCCTTAACCGAAGAAGCATATCCGGTACAAACACCTCCATGAACGGATTCTTCGTTACAGATGCCTTATATTCATACACAGGGTCGGAAGGAACAGGGAAGGGCAGACGGAAAATAATAATCTGTGACAGGTCAGAGCCCTCGATATTCACACCTTCCCAGAATACACCTGTACCCAGGAGTACACCTTTGCTTTTCCTGAATTCGGCGATGACACTATCTTGAGAAGATCCCTCTTTTTGAACATGGACTGCCCATGTATTTTCACTTCCCCTTGAAATCAACTTTTGGTGAATGTACTTCATGTCCTCCTTTGCTGAGAAAAGGACGATGGTTCTACCGTGAGTCAGATTACAGAGTTCAACCAGTTCCTTATAAGCTGCTTCAACATAGTTTTCGCGCTGGTCATGGTCATAATATGGAACGTTGTTCGAGATGTACATCATGGCATGATTGGTGTAGTCAAAAGGGGAGGATTTGCGATCCATGAACTCCCCGGTATACCCGAGGGAATGTGCCAGATAAGCATATTGTTCCTCCAGTGTATCTCCGCCTTGGCACAGCGTTGCCGATGTTAGGATGACAGGCACCTTGTCATTAAATAAGGCGTATTTCAGGAATTGGCTGATATCTTTGGGACAGATGCTGATCGTGGCTGCACCGAAAGGACTGCTTGCCCATAAGAGATAGTTATCTTCTTTTTCTATCAAGACATGAATGAGGGCAATAAGTCCGTTGATGGCTTCAAAAGCGTCATCGATCTCCCGCTCATGGCGTGAGGTCAAAATGGAAAGGCGTAGACTGAAATCTTTCAAATCACTCAACGCTTGGTTCAACGGTATTCCTTTGATCTCCGACACTTTGATTCGGTCGTTATCCTGCTTGGCGTGGTGGAGCAGATCCACATTTACCTGTTTGAATATATGCCGGACACATTTTTTAATAAAATTGGATTGTGAAAAGAGCCCTTTATCCCCGGACTGCTTCGTGAGCAGCTGCACCGTGGTATCCAGAACGCGGCAGATTCCTCGGTAAGTGAACTCCAGTGTTCTGGCGTCTCGAACTTTTGCTTCCAGATTATGCGCTTCATCAATGACGATCAGAGCAGGCTGTTCCGAGATAATACGCTTGGTTCCTTCTTTTTTCTTCATCAAATCCCGGATGAGCAGGTCTTGGTTCACGATAATAAAATCAATCTCATGAGCTTTTGCATTCAATTTTGCTCTCATATCATAAAACAAACATGCATTTTTGTGCTGGCAACGTTCAAATTTGCAATCATTCACGGAAACGTGGGACCATTCGGCATCACTAACTCCAGCTTTAATATCAGCTCGCTCATCAATCTCATAATCTAATATGCGCTGGGCAAGAGGAGACCCGGAGGGGTTGGGATCATCAGACCTGATTAATTCCGCAGCCCTGCTTCGGCAAGCGTACTGACCCATGCCTTTCCCCACAACGGAACGAACCGTTGAGAATCCCAACCGACTGCCAATGATCCTTAAATCTTTATGTATCTGTTCCGAAAGCTGAATGGAGGATGTAGCTATAATGACAGGTTTCTGAGACATTTGATTCGTGAGCAGACTTGGTATCAAGTACGCAAAAGATTTGCCGATTCCAACACCAGCTTCAATCATGGCATGATGTCCATGGATATAAGCATCGGCGATATCGAGTGACATTTCTTGCTGTCCAATCCGCTCTCTAAGACCGAATCGGGGGAACCGGTCATATATTCGGAAGATCGCGTTAACCATAGAACGTTCGATTTCCTTTTGCGGTTCCCGTTGATTTTTTTTATAGAGTTCATTCAACCAATTCATAACGATCCCCTCCTTCCGAATGATGATCTTCTTGTACTGCACTTTGGAAACGATTTACTTCACAATGGAGTGTTCACGGCATTTTTTAATCTGGATACGCCTTCCTGTAATTGTTCATCTGACAAATGTGCAAAAGATAAATAGATCCCATACTTCGTACCATCAGACGTTGAACTGTTGACTTCTGAGTATACCACACCTTGTAATCTAGCCGATGCCCGAAAGGCCTCATAAGTGGTCACATTATCTCGCCACCAGCCAAACACGTGCAGACCTGCTTCATTCTCTACCCAATCAAACCATGTCGAGAGCTGCTGATTCAACAGTTTGAGTAAGAGATGGAATTTACGACTGTACAGACGATTCATCCTGCGCAGATGCCGCTCATATTGACCGCTTGTCATAAATGCTGCTAATGCTCGTTGTTCGATCAGGTTGACGGGTCGTGGCTCGTATAATGCCTGCGCCTTTCTAAAGGTATCCGCCAAGGCAGGGGGAAGAACCACATAGCCAAGTCGTACTTCTAAAGGCAAGGTTTTTGTGAAGCTGCCAAGGTAGATAACACGACCTGCTTTATCAAGTGTTTTTAGCGGTTCAACATGCATTCCGCGATATCGGAATTCACTATCATAATCATCTTCGACAATCATGGCATCATGCCGATGTGCCCAGTCCAGCAAGGTTTGTCTGCGCTCAAGGCTGAGCATCTCGCCGGTAGGAAATTGTCGTGACGGCGTGACAAACAACATGCGAGCTTCCCAGTCTTGAGGTACAACTCCCTGGCCATCAAGATTGGCTTCTATCAACTTTGCACCCGCAGCCCAAATAGCTTGAGATATCCCGACATAACAAGGACTCTCAGTTACTACATAATCCCCTGGATCTGCAAGTAACTGAGTGAGTAGAGCTATGGCTTGCATGGAACCTGCAGTCACGGCGATATGATCCGGATCGACTTGAATTCCCCGCATTCTCCGAAGATAGGCAGCAATGGCTTCTCTCAATCTAGGCTCACCTGTTGAACTCACCATAGCAGAGGTTGTTTCCAGGTGATGCTCACGATGCCTTATCTCTGCATACAATCGATTATTCCATTCATCATAAGGAAACTTGGAGAAATCAGGTTGGTATTTACTAAAGTCGATCACTTCATCGCTCACCATACTGAAACTATTGGTATGTGCATCTCTTTGAATCGTCTGTTGTCCCAACTGCTGAATACGATTCCCCCAGGCTGATAAGTGATGGGTACACGTTTTCTCGGTGGATGCATCATTGTTCAAATCCAACTGATACGCGACAAAGGTTCCTCTTCCATGCTCTGAAAGAATGTAACCTTGCGCAGTCAACGTATCATACACTTGATTCACGGTTCCCCGGGAAATGTGATACGTCGCAGCCAACTCTCTGGTCGAGGGTAACTTCTCACCATATATTAGATTGCCTTCATGAATAGCATCACGAATCGCATGATAAAGAGCCTTCATTTTGGTATATTTTCGGTTTAAATATGAACTGTAAGCTACGTGAAATTGCATATGCCCTCCAGAGTTATCATTGAAGTGGTACAATAAAAATCGAAATTATTGGATCTTTTTATATGACCATTCTCATTTTATACTAAATCATAGTTTAGAGCGATGCCTTTATTGAAAATCACCCCAAAGTTAATAGGAGGAATACAATTATGCAAACAGGTACAGATCGTGTAAAAAGAGGAATGGCTGAGATGCAAAAAGGTGGCGTCATCATGGACGTTATGAACGCTGAGCAAGCTAAAATCGCTGAGGCGGCAGGGGCAACAGCAGTTATGGCTCTTGAGCGGGTGCCTTCTGATATTCGCGCAGCCGGCGGTGTAGCCCGCATGGCAGATCCAACGATCGTTGAAGAAGTTATGAAAGTTGTGTCTATTCCAGTTATGGCCAAAGCACGTATCGGTCATTACATAGAAGCCAAAGTGCTTGAATCACTTGGTGTGGACTATCTCGATGAAAGTGAAGTTCTCACGCCTGCAGACGAAGTGTTCCATATTGATAAACATGAGTTCACTGTACCATTTGTATGTGGAGCCAAAGATTTGGGAGAGGCTCTTCGCCGTATTGGCGAGGGAGCATCCATGATTCGTACAAAAGGCGAGCCAGGAACGGGCAACATTGTAGAGGCAGTTCGTCATATGCGCCTAATTAACAGCCAGCTTCGCAAAGTGCAAAACATGTCCAAGGACGAGCTGTATGCTGAAGCCAAAAACCTGGGTGTAGCTTATGAGTTACTCCGCGAAATACATGAAAATGGCAAACTTCCTGTCGTTAACTTTGCAGCAGGTGGTGTAGCTACTCCGGCGGATGCAGCACTAATGATGCACCTTGGAGCAGATGGTGTATTTGTAGGATCAGGTATTTTCAAATCAGATAACCCTGAGAAATTCGCTCGTGCCATCGTTGAAGCTACAACACATTACACGGATTACAAACTGATTGCCGAAGTATCCAAAAACTTGGGCGCCCCTATGAAAGGGATCGAAATTTCCAAATTGGCTCCAGAAGAGCGCATGTCCAACCGCGGTTGGTAAGAGCAGATTTAACAGCTGGAGTATGAATAGTGTCAAGCAAAGCCGATCCATAGACAAAATGGATCGGCTTTTTTGGTATTGTTGACAAAGGCAAGCAAAAAGACGGATAAGAGAATAGCTGTGTTGACATCAAATGAGAATGATTATGATTATCATTTACGAAATTCGACATTTGCTGTATACTGACATTAACTATTTTACATAATGCACAAATAGAAAAATAAAAATGAAAAGGGAGAGAATTAAATGTCCACATGGTTAAAAAAAGGAATGTTATTTTGCTTTATTGCTGCACTTGTTTTTGTACTTGCAGCCTGTTCCAGTAGTAAGGGTGAAAGCAATGAGGCAAACAATAGCTCACAGGAAGCAACGAAGGAGGTTGCAGCAGATGAGAAGACATCGGGTGCAGACGCTTCAGGTGCAGCTCAAACCACGTATCCGATAACCGTTTCAAATTATACGACAGAGAACGGCTCATGGGTGAAGAAGGATCAAACGTTTGACAAGGCACCTGAACGAGTAGTTGCTAATACCCAAGGTGCAGCCGAGCTGATGATTCGCCTTGGTTTGACAGACAAGCTTGTAGGTGTAGCAGCGCTGTTCGGCAGTGTGCCTGATGATATTGCTGATGAGTTCAAAAAAATTCCTGTGCTGGCTGAAGGCTATGTAGGTAAGGAAGTGACCATAGGTGCTTCGCCTGACCTGGTTGTGGGGCGTGGTGGATTGTTTGAGGATGCAGATTGGGGTGTTGGTACAGTAAGCAGCTTGAATGATATGGGGATCAAAACATATGTACAAAGCACCAGTGTTCCTGATGCATCGTTAGATAGCCTGTATCAGGATATTACTGAATTAGGTGAGATATTCAACGTACAAGCGAATGCAGCGGCATATATTGAGACGCTAAAAGCACGCGAGACTGCGTTGTCGGACCGAGCTAGCGCTGAAACGATCAACTATGCATCTTTTTCGGATAATGGTGATGGGACGATTGGAATCTACAACGGAAATGGAGATACGTTTATTGAAAGTGCAATGTCATTAATCAATATGCATAATATGCTGATTAATGAAACCGGCACACTCAGTCTGGAGAAGCTAATCGAGATTAATCCGGATGCCCTGATTATTTCAAGGTATGCTGGTGGCATTGATCCTGAACAGACAATTGAAAAACTGCTAGCCAACAAGCAGGTACAGAACATCAATGCAGTTAAAAACAAGAAAATCTACATTATTGATTTCAACAACTTCTGGGGCTACGGAGATTCCATCTTCACAGGTGTTGAAGGGCTCGCTGATGATCTCGGTTTGTAAACGCCATTTCAGCTAGTGAACATTCGTGCCTACAGATTGTTTCATGAGCTAAGTGTATAGTACCAATGAAAGTCGCTATTTTAGCGGCTTTTTTTGTTATAAAAGAACCAAGATCCTGTCCCTAACCGAGGAGAAGATCTTGGTTCTTGGCACTACTGGTTATACTGAAGCAGTTCCGCCAGTGCTTACTTCACTTCCAGGCTCCATTAACATGATATGACATTCCTTTTCGGCGGAAGGTTTGATCTCGACTCCCTTGGGTACGATATACATCTCATCCTTACGAATCTTCACTTGCCCATCACGAAAATCTATTATCATTTCCCCTTCGAGCACAAAAACAACTTATCGGTTTCCTCATGAACATGCCACTCAAAATCTCCAGCAATCTTTACGATCTTAAATTGATGGTTATTCATTTCTCCAATGAGTTTCGGAGACCACAGATCGTTGATTTTAGCAAATTCCTCATTCAATTTAATAGCTTGATCGTGCATTGTAATTCCTCCTGTGTAATGTTCGTTTAAGTTCAGTATAATGATTTAGATTTAAAGTCGGTTACGATTAACGTTATTTTGTTCTGCAAGCGATGCGATCGTCAGACTTTGATCATAGTATTTTTGAATATAGGCAGAGACCCGTTCAAATAAAACAACTGATTTACAACTTTTTTGCCTATGGTCAACACATAACAAAGTTTCATTCAGCACTTCGCGAAACAGCATTTCTGTCTGAAACCTTGAAATACCTCCATGCTGGTTATACACATGCCAAAGACGCATGATTAATTCGATCAGACGAGGGGATTGGCCCGTTGATAATTCAAAATGCTGATGAGAGAAGCTTGACTCTTCCAGATCTGAACTACATATTCGGTATAAAACCAAGATATACTCCAGTCATTTTTATTAAACACGGTCTGATCCAGTTTCATTTTTGCTCCCCCATGTACAACTACTACTGGTGAAAAGATATAGGGCGTCCCATCAAAATGAAATTGTATTTTTCCTGTAAGGGGGAACACGAATCCAGGGAGGGAATCGGTATAGTCAGCGTGAGGAACCCCTGGATTACTAGCATATCGATATATTCCTTCTACTTGAAAAGGAATGTGTGCAAAATGCGCTGCTAACTGATTAACGTCTACTTTCACATTCCGTACCTCGTTTCAATAATGTTGCCAGTCCTGTTGAGATAAAAGGCTGCAGATCTTACTACAAACGAGAGTACGAAACCTCTTTTTTACATCTGGGCAATTGAATCGATCTTGTGTTAACATGTGCACTAACTAATCTAAATGTTTGCTTGAGAAGGGGAACCCATGTCCATTCGAATTAAAATGCTGCTATCTTTCACGAGTATGCTCGTAATAAGTCTGCTGTTCATCCTGCTAACAGCAAGCCTGTACACGATTGCGGCCACAGGGGATCTGCAGAGTTTTCGTGATATATACAAGGTACATTATCAGATCAATCCACTGAGTGACCAGGGAGAATCGATCTTTCAAGAGATGAAGTTTCTGGCTAAAAATGATCCTGACGACCTGCAGAACAAGGTTTTGCTGCGTGAATATGACATGAAGCTGAGAGCTGAGAAGTCAGGGCTCTACGTCAGACGGGAGAATAGTCAGATCTTCGAATCGCTGACCTTCAACCAGCCTGAACTGAGACAAGCTCTACCTGCCTACGATCTTAACAATTATCAGATTCGAAGCACCTTCAATATTGGTGAGCGATTCTACGCGTATGCGAAATTTGATTTTCAATACTCGGATGGAGAACGGGGAAGTATCTTCGTTATTCGGGAGCGAAGCCCCTTTGCGGAACTTACTCGCAAATTATTGCCTGTGATGTCACTTCTGCTAATCGGTGTCCTGATTATCACCAATCTGCTACTGTTCCGCTGGATCACGCGCAGTTTTATTAAGCCGTTGAATCAACTACGAAGCTCAGCCGAACATATTAAAGATGGCAATCTATCCTTTGAGATTCAGCTGAATTCCAATGACGAGGTTGGGCAACTCAGCGAAGCATTTGAGAGTATGCGGAATCAATTGCAGCGCTCCTATGCGTTACGACAGCAGGACGAAGCGAACCGAAAAGAGCTTATCTCGAACATTTCGCATGATCTCCGTACGCCGATTACCAATATTAAAGGTTATATTGAGGGTATTCGTGACGGAGTGGCCAATACTCCTGAGAAAATGGAGAGTTACGTTAATATCATTCACTCCAAAGCAGTTAGTATGGATAAACTGGTGGATGAACTGTTTTTATATTCGAAGCTCGACCTGAACCAGGAACCTTTCCTGTTCAAAACAGTTGATCTCGCTGATTTCCTGGAAGACAGCATTGAAGAGTTGAGATACGATCTGGAGGACAAAGGTGTTGCCTTGCATTGGAACAACCATGTGTCTGGTCCCGCTATGTCTGCTGTGGATCCGGAGAAGTTAAAACGTACCGTTGTCAATGTGGTGGATAATGCACTCAAATACATGGAGAATGACAACAAACGATTCGAGATTACACTTCAAGCTGATGAGAAATGGATTACGATGGCGTTTAAAGACAATGGCAAGGGGATAGCCGAAGAGTCACTGCCCTATATATTTGAACGTTTCTATCGGGCAGAACAATCCCGCAACTCGTCAACGGGTGGCAGTGGACTTGGGCTAGCTATTGCCCGGCAAATTATTGATGGACATGGGGGCTTCATCTGGGCAGAAAGTAAGCCTCATAACGGCACTAGCTTATATATCAAACTGAAACGGCTAAATGAAGAGAGGGACTAATGAGTCATGGCAAACATTTTGATCATTGAGGACGAAACAACGATTGCGGAACTGGAACGGGATTATTTTGAGCTCAATGGATTCTCCGTGGATCTCTGCCACAACGGAGATGAAGGTCTGAAGCAGGCACTGGAGGGGGACTACAATCTGATCATTGTTGATCTGATGCTTCCGGGACTCGACGGCTTCGAATGTTGCAGGCGTATTCGCGAGGTGAAGGAGGTGCCCATCCTTGTTGTTTCAGCGAAAAAGGAAGAAATCGACAAGATCAGGACATTTAATCTGGGCGTGGATGACTTTATTACAAAACCGTTCAGCCCAAGTGAATTGGTTGCGCGAGCAAAGGCTCATTTGACCCGATACGAGAGACTGCTTGGCAAAAACAAACCAACTGAGCAGGATGAAATCCACATTCGGGGGCTTCACATTGACAAAGGATCACGCCGTGTTTTCGTTAATGGAGAAGAGGTGGCAATTACAACCAAGGAATTCGAGTTACTTGTATTTCTAGCGAGTCATCCCAATCGTGTATTCAGCAAATCCGATCTGTTCGAGCGCATCTGGGGCATGGATTCCACCGGAGACATAGCAACGGTTACCGTCCATATTCGCAAACTGCGTGGCAAGCTGGAGACAGACCCCAAAAATCCGGCGTATATTGAAACCGTATGGGGCGCAGGCTACCGGTTTACTGCATAAGTTTCGTGAAAATTTAGAGCCAGTTTATATTTTGTTAATAACTTTATCATTGGGAGTTTCTTTTTGTCCTCTATTCTATAGATACAGGCAACTACAACCTATAGAGGAGGAATTCAACCATGAATTCGACAACCCGCAAAATCGCTACATTTCTAACCATAACTGCATTAGGTACAGCAGTATTCCCGCTAACTGGGAATCAAGTACATGCAGCTACATACGTTAATACCATTGCGGCAACAACCGCACAGCTTACTCCACAGCAGATTGATGCTGCTGTCAAAGAACTGAATAGTTTGGGGATCATGAACGGGTACGCAGATCAATCCATGGGTGAACATCGAGCAATTACCCGTGCAGAGTTAGCGTCATTGGTTTTTAAAACGTTT
Organism: Paenibacillus sp. FSL R5-0519; assembly: GCF_037974275.1. NCBI lineage: Bacteria > Bacillati > Bacillota > Bacilli > Caryophanales > Paenibacillaceae > Paenibacillus > Paenibacillus sp. FSL R5-0519. The sequence continues at coordinate 3,283,832 of NZ_CP150234.1, read as the reverse complement.
CATTTGGAGAGCAAAACAGGAGAAACCTTAGAATTAACAGATGTCAATCCCAATGCATGGTATGCGCCATATGCGTCAAAGCTTGTTGAACTCGGCATCATGGAGGCAAACGATGGACAATTCCAGCCACAAGCTCAAGTGACAGATGCGGAACTTGAACAGGTCGTATCCAAAGCGATGCAGCGTGACGTAAAATCCGTTCAGCATTGGATGAGCGAGTTCTACTCCGAGAACGGTTCGGCAACACGTGGCGAAGCAGCGGTGCTATTGCAAACAGCTCACCGAGCCGTTCCTTCGGAGCAAGCTCAAATCAAGAGCGTTAGATCGCTGAATGCCATTACGTTAATCGTCACGTTTGACAAACCACTGACAGCAACGGATGAAGCTTTTGCCAAGGCACAATCGGACTTTGCGTTTAGTGGTGGATTGACCTTAACCAATATGCCCCGTTTGAAAACAGGCTCGATTGCCACTTACATCGTTCCAACGTCCGTACAAGATGCTGGTGAAGTGTACAGCCTTACTTACAAAGGTCAAGATGCTGGTTCCTTTGAAGGCAGTGGCACGAAAATAAACATGACCACAGCTAGTCAAGTCACGAATGATACATTCGAGATTGAAGCATTGAAAGAGAACGGAGTCGTGGATTACGGTTACATTATCTCGGCTTACAGCGGTGGTCGAGGCGCGAATGCGTTCGTGCTGAATGATCAAGAACAAGCCGGAGGCAAAACGTTTCAAATCATTTCTTCCATGCAGGCAAGGCAAGTTGTAATTACGCCAGAAGACGGCGAGCCCATCATTGCCAGATATGTACCGTTCACACAATCGACAGACGGCAAACAAGAATCAAAGTTCCGTTTGCCTGAAGGTCAAGTGTTGAAACCAGGTGTAACATATACCGTTTCTTCAGACTGGGCAAACCTTGAAAATGCTTCATTCACTGCAAAATCGTTTGATGCGCTGGAGGTTGCAAGTGCTCAGGCTGTGAGTGAAACCTCCATTGAAGTTACACTTGCCCAAGATCCCGGAGATGAACTGTTCTCTGGTCGTAGTGTAACGTTAACAGCACCTAGCGGGGAAGTTCTGACAGCCACCTATAAATACTCAAGTCGAAAAGGATCTACAGGTGTATTCGACATTACGAATGACGGAAAGCTGACTCCAGGTACGACCTATACATTAAACCCAGTTGGGGATTGGAGCGTCTCTTCTTCGGTTACCCTGACCCTGGAGTAAAGGAGGCCGTATGAGTAAGTTGCTGATCATCGTTATACTAATAAGTAGTATGTTTATCTTGCAAGGCTGTGTACCTGAGTTGAAAAACGACTCGAATGTGGAGGAGAAGAACATGACTTCACTGGAAGAACAGTTGTTCAAGGCGGTAGAGGATAGAGATAACGAAAGTATTCAAATTTGGATTCAAGCGGGCGCCCATATCAATGCTCAGGATGAGAACGGAAGAACGGCTGCCATGATGGCAACTTATAACAACGATCTGGCCTCAGCAAAAATATTGATTGAAGCTGGTGCAGATGTAAATGTACAAGATGATATGAAGAATAACCCATTCCTGTATGCTGGCGCTGAAGGATATTTGGACATTTTGAAATTGACGATCGAGGCGGGAGCAGACCCAGCGATAACGAATCGATATGGAGGAACGGCACTTATTCCGGCTTCGGAGCATGGATATGTGGAGGTGGTACGGGAACTCCTGACCCAAACTTCAGTGAATGTGGACCATGTGAATCAATTGGGATGGACAGCGCTTCTGGAAGCGATCATATTAAACGATGGCAATGCACAACAGCAGGAGACCATTCAATTACTTATTGAGCATGGAGCAGACGTAAACATAACAGATCGTGATGGTGTGTCACCGCTCAGTCATGCAAAAAAGAGAGGTTTTAAGGAAATAGAAGACATTTTGGTACGGGCGGGAGCCCAATAGAAATGATCTAGTGTCAATAAAGAAATCAAAATGTTGAGCTACATGTAAATGGTATTTATAGAGCGCCTGCTTCCTTCGATGCTGAGGGGCAGGCGCTTCAATATATTAAAAAATGAATATCTCTGCTTTGAAATTTTCTATAGTGTACCACTCTGCTTCCAGATAAAATGGAAATACCAACCATGTAAGCGCTATCTATTAGTTGCAGTGCAGTTCTCTTTACCTTATTGACCTGCACTCAGTAATATTAACTTTTACATGTTGGAATCATTCATGGAGGTGTATGATGAAGAGGAAGTCTTGGTATACTTTGGCGGTAACAGGTATTGTTTCGTTGTTTTTTTCAGTAAGCGCTTTCGCGGGTTATGTGTTCTGGGAACCACTAACCTATTTTAACGCAAGTACATGGCAAAAGGCGGATGGATATTCCAATGGGAACATGTTCAACTGTACGTGGAGGGCTAACAATGTTAATTTTACAAGTGATGGCAAGCTTAAGCTTGGTTTGACCAGCTCTGCACAGAACAAGTTTGATTGCGGAGAGTACCGTTCCACCAATACGTACGGGTACGGCTTGTATGAAGTTAGTATGAAACCTGCCAAAAACACAGGTGTCGTTTCTTCATTCTTCACATACACTGGGCCTGCACATGGCACCCAATGGGATGAGATTGATATCGAATTTTTAGGCAAAGACACCACCAAAGTGCAGTTTAATTATTATACTAATGGCGTTGGCAATCATGAGAAGGTTATCAATCTAGGTTTTGATGCATCTCAAGGTTTCCATACGTATGCTTTCGACTGGCAGCCAGGATATATCAAATGGTATGTTGATGGTGTCCTGAAGCATACGGCAACCAGTAATATTCCAAAAACACCGGGCAAAATTATGATGAATCTCTGGAATGGAACGGGTGTAGATAGCTGGCTCGGTCCTTACAACGGTGCCAATCCGCTGTATGCAGAGTACGATTGGGTCAAATATACGAGTAATTAAGTAGACTAAAGCAGCCGTTAGCGGCTGCTTTTTTACTGTCTTCAAGTGTGTTGCATTTATTAAATATATGTATTCAATATCCAATATCCTAAATTAATGCAATAAATGTTGCAATATTAGTATGGGCATAAATATCATTCATTCATTATGATTAACGTGTAAGCAACATTACATAGACTGGGGGAACGAAGTTGGACACAAGTAAAAAGAGACGCGTAGGCAGCTTGGTCATGATCGGTGTATTGGCCCTATCAGCAGCCTTGAGCGGATGCAGCAGCGGAAACGACAAACCAACAGAAACGAGTGCACCGGCGACAACGTTGGAGCTCAAAGATGGGAAATATGATCCACCCGTATCTATTACCTATTTACGGCCATGGGGTCCAGATGTGAAGTTTAAGCCGGGTGAGGATCAGGATAACAACGTGCATACCAAATGGGCAAAGGAGAAACTCGGTATTGAGCTGAAAAACCAGTGGATATCTCCTTCTACCAATAATGCATTTGAGACAAAGCTGCGCCTATCACTGGCGTCCAATGCTGAAATGCCTGACATCATTTCGTATCGCGGCGAGTTCAATCTGGTACGTGAATTGATTGAGTCTGGAAAATTTGTCGATGCTGGCGAGTTGTTTGACCAATATGCAAGCGATACATGGAAAGCAGCCGTAAACGAAGATCCTTCTGTATGGTATCCATACATGCAAGATGGAAAAAGAATCGGTATTCCTATTCTGGACTATGCCTATAACGGCGATCCTGTCATGTGGATCCGTGAAGACTGGATGAAGAAATTCAATCTGGAAGCACCTAAAACCATAGATGATCTTGAAGTTATTATGGAAACGTTTACGAACCAAGATCCAGATGGCAATGGAAAGCAGGATACCTACGGATTGACCATTGGCTTCAAGAACTGGCTTAACACCTGGATGTCAGAAGCCGGATGGGTATTTGGCGCTTATGGTACCATGCCGAACCAATGGAATCTGACGGAAGATGGAAAACTTGAATACGGCTCCGTGACACCCGGTGCGAAACAGGCTTTAGCCAAATTACAAAGCTGGATGAGCAAAGGATATATCCCGGAAGAAGCCGGTGTATATGACGAGACAAAGGCAGCTGAAGAATTTACTGCTGGAAAAGCAGGTATTGTGGTAGGTCCTCACTGGATGCCATCCTGGCCACTGGAGGATGTGAAGAAAAACAATCCTGAGGCTGAATACAAAGCGTACCCGATTCCTTCCGGTCCGAATGGCCAGGCAGGGAGACATGGTACGTCGAATGGAAACGGCGTAGTTCTGATCAACAAAGACATGAAAAATCCGGAAGCCTTTTTCACCTATCAGAACTATCTCTTTGATCACTATGCAAATCCTAAAGAGGGCGATGAGTTCGAACATGGATTTGCAGAAGGATACGATTGGGTTATGGTCGATGGGAAACCATCAACTGATGCAAGTCTGACGGGTGGTTATGCTCCCGAGAAGTACACGTTAACTTTTGATGGAGCGCGTATTCCGAGTTTGAGCATGACAACACTCGCGAAGCTGGCAAGTGGTGAAGAACCAACAACACCTTTTGAGAAAAAAATCAAATCAGGTGTACCTACACCTATGCTTGATGCAGCCAAAATTGTATTGGATCAAAAAGATATCGTGTTCAATCAGATGTTTACCGGTGCACCTTCCATGACGATGCAGATGAACAATGATATTTTGACGAAGATGGAGAAAGATACCTTCTCTCAAATTGTATATGGCAAAACCTCTGTGGATGCGTTCGACTCATTTGTTGAGAAATGGAAGTCTTCCGGCGGAGATCAGATTACAAAAGAAGTAAACGAGTGGTATGATTCCGTGAAAAGCGGAAAATAGTACGAGGACTGAGACGCGAGTATTACTTCGATGCATCGCGCTCACATAAGCAGACAAAAGGCATTGCTGGATATGAACTCCGGCAATGCCTTTTGCTATGCACTATGAAAATGGGGAAAACGGTGAGTCTGGCAAAACGTTAAAGTCTGGTCGGAGTATTGCCTAAACCGGCAGATTTTCCCGATATTCTTGAGGAGTAAGATCATAAAATTTCTTGAAAACTCGTATGAAATAGGCGGTATTGTTGTAACCGACCAGTTCAGCAATTTCAAATACCTTGGCAGTTGACGTTCGCAAATGATAGGCTGCTTTCTCCATCCTTAATCGGTATACATAGGCGGTAAGTGCTTCACCGGTTTCTGCCTTATATACCTTGGACAAGTATACTGGATGCAGATGCACATGGTCGGCAATGGCAGGCAGCGATACATCTCCGGCCAGATGAAGGTCTACGAAACTCTTGACGCTGCGTACAATGGTGCTGTGATTGTCTCTGAGCTCTTGTTCGGCATCATCTCGTATGTAATAAAGCGTACGTATGGACCAGTCCTGCAACTGCTGTGCAGTAGAATAGCTAGGAGCATGAAAATAACGATTGGACTCCGCTGGAATCAATGATGATATTTGTTTACCATTTTTATGAATGATGTACGCAAATGCACCAGCAAGAGCAAAATACACCTCAATGGTTGACTCCGCAATATCATGATGTTCACTCGAATGCAGCAATTCCTCAAAAATATGCCTGATTTTTTGTTCCACATCCTCAAACCGCCCAGCTTCCAATAGACTGATCAACGTTGGCGGCTGATAAAGTGACCTGATCGTATGAAGCGGATTGGCGTCCGTTTCATCGGAAGCTGTGACAAACAAGCCTTGAACTTGCCCCATCCGTTTACGCATGGACATAACGGCCCGCTCATAGATTTCCCCTATTTCGTGAGGAAACTTGCCCCAGTTAGAGACAGAAATCGAGATCGCACCCTTCAAGTATAACTTAACATTCGTTTGAATCTGGGCAGCATATTGCTCAAGCAGGGTCTGAGGTGTCTCATTCCTGCTATAGCTCATCGTTGTGGAGTGCTTCATGCTAACCAGAACAACAATGTAATCGTGAACGTCTCGTGTGTGCCAGATATGAAAATGATTATGCATCACTTCACTAATGATATTACATATCGCATATTCCATTAGGGCAAGGTCACCGTGTGCCATTTCAGATAGATGTTTCTCCATGCGAATAACCAGCATACCCAGGTCTTCACCTATGGAGTAGGGAAGCTCCAGCAGATCAAGCTTGTCTGCCAGTGTCTTCGGATCATAGACTTTTCCAGTCAGCAATTCATGCAGCATTGTGGATTGAAGCAAGGGCAGGTGATCCTGAAAGGCGTGTAAAGCTCGTTGATGGGAGGCTGCCGTTTCCCACTTTTCTTTAATTCGATGAACGAGGCGTTGGACCGTTTCAATAAGATCTTCATCGCTAACCGGTTTTAGCAAGTAATCAAAGCTTTCCTGGGCGATAGCCTGTTTTGCATATTCAAAATCAGCATGACCTGATAACAGAATCGTCTGGACATGGGGCCATTTTTCATGAATCGCTGTAATAAGCGCTATACCTGACATTTCGGGCATTCGTATATCTGTAATGACAATGTCAATGTCGTGGTTTTCCATGATTTCCAACGCTACCGAACCGGATAAGGCTTCATGTACTGTGCCAATCCCGCAGCTTTCCCACGGAATGGTCTCGGCCAGCGTTTCCACGACTGATCGTTCATCGTCCACTAGTAATATTTGCAGCATGAGTTGCTCACCTACTTGTTAGTATTGTCGTGCCATACGATGTTAACTTTGATCCCACCTGATTCAGAATGATCATAGGCCAGTCCTGATCCATCACCATAGAGAAAAGACAAGCGTTGGTGGACATTCCATGTGCCACATCCCATGTTCTCATCCAGCGGTTTGGTAAGATTATTCCTTAATTGTTCAAGCTGTTCATCAGACATACCAAGCCCGCTATCCTCCACTGTAATCGTGTACACATCATTCTCGCAATCGGCATAAATTTTGATCTCACCATTCTCGGATCTGGGTTCCAAACCATGAATAATAGCGTTCTCAATAATAGGCTGAAGGGTCAGTCTGGGAACTGTTTTATCCAAAATAGCATGGGGGACGTCGATTGTAAAATGCATTCGTTCCAATCGCAGTGACTGAATTTCCAAATAATTTTTGACCATCGTCAACTCTTCCCGAAGCGTGGCTTGATCCTTTTCAGACCTGGTTATGTATCGGTAATACTCTCCCAGATTAAGTGCCATGGCTACCACAGCTTTCTCATTTTTCATTCGGGCCATGTTCTTGATATAGAAGAGACAGTTATAGAGAAAATGCGGATTAATCTGCGATTGAAGCTGTTTAAGCGTGGCTTCGCGACTTCTCAATTTTTCCTCATATACATTCTCGATTAACTCTTGAATTCGTTGTGCCATGATGTTGAAACGTGCAAATAAAAGACTAAATTCATTCCTCGCCGTATGATGCAGCCGAACGGAAAAATCCCCGGTGGATAAACGATTCGTTCCTTTCACTAACTGTAGAAGTGGAAGTTGCACACTGCGATAGAGTGTATACAGCACAACAACACTCATCACGATCAGAACCGCAATTGAAGCGTAAAAGAGATTCCGGCTGCTCGTAATCGGTTTTAATATTTGCTGCATGGGAACATAGTCAACATAGTACCAGCCAAGGCTCTTGGATTGAATGTAAGAGACGTAATATTCCGTCTTGTTCAACGTTGTGCTGAATCCACCACTGGTTTTCAGATCTGCTTCTTTCAGAGAGGGCAGGATGGCCTTCAAGGTATCCTTTCCGGAGCTATTACTGATTAAACCATAATCCGGGTGGAACATAAACGGATCACCCTTGTTGTTTAACTTGTTTTGATTCAGCAGTGCGGTTAAATGGTAATCCGGAAAACTGATTTTGGTAATTAACCGAGCTTTGCCGGGTTTCGCCATCGCTGTCGTTGGATCGGTCGTATACCAGATAAACTGATGATCGGCATAGGTCCACGACTGGGACAGCGGCTCCGTGAATTCGTTATCCCTATAGGGAATATAGGCATAATAATCCGTTGATATCACTTTCTTCATCCGGGGGAAGTACAGCGTAATCGTCGAGTGCCATTTACTCGCTGCGTTATACAGATTCATCTTCTCCAGAATGGCGCTTCCGACTTTTACACGTTCATAAGGTACGTCTTTGTAGTCAGGACGTTGATATTCCTGAATACTGGAATCTTGTCCAATAGACATTCCATATAATGACAATTGGTATATATTTGATTCTACTGAATCCGCAAACGTCGAAAGATGATTCATCGTGTTGTTCTGAATCTCATGTTCGATAACTCGTACGCTTTCCCGGTTCGAGTACGTGTAGAGAAACAATACCAAAATAAGCAGCATCACAAACAACAATGTAATTTTGGTAAAGACATTCATGCGTGTGAGCAAAGTTCAACCTCCTTAATCTCATTAAAATAGTGATATCGTTGTTGCAATATTAGGATATAGATCGCAAATTTCCATTGCTATAATTTTAATATACAAGTTCACGATGACTTGTAAAATATAAATTTTAGAACATGGGGGATGCAGGAGTGAAGGAACATACGTTAGAAACGCCGCATAAACGGCGCTCCACCAGGGTCAAGCAGCGCTGGAATATGCAACGGAATTGGACCTTGCATATGATGCTCGTACCAGCCGTATTGCTGGCACTGGTGTTTCAGTACATACCGATGGGCGGCATTGTCATTGCTTTTCAGGATTTTAAGCCTTACTTGGGATTTTCTGAATCCAAATGGGTTGGTTGGGACAATTTTAGATATTTATTCTTATATCCGGATGTAGGTCAGGTGATCTGGAATACACTAGTCATTGCATTTTTCAAAATCATCGCGGGACTGTTCGCCCCATTTTTGTTTGCCATTTTGCTCAATGAAGTTCGCTTGACGGCATTCAAAAGAGTGAGTCAAACGCTTGTGTATCTGCCACATTTCCTATCATGGGTTATTCTCGGTGGGATTCTGCTCGACATCCTGTCTCCTCAGGGCGGCATGGTGAACCAGCTTGTCGTAGCCTTTGGAGGAGAACCGATCTTCTTCCTGGGAGATGGCACATGGTTCCGTATTACGCTAATCGTCAGCGATGTCTGGAAAGAATTTGGTTTTGGTACGATCGTATTTCTGGCTTCTCTATCCGGAATCAATCCTGCGCTCTACGAGGCTGCCGAGGTGGATGGGGCCAACCGCTTCAAACAGACGCTGCACATTACAATTCCAGCATTGATGCCAATCACAATTGTATTGATGACGCTCTCGATCGGCAATATCCTGAACGCCGGATTTGATCAGGTGTTCAACTTGTACAATCCACTTGTGTATGACAAAGGCGACATCATTGACACCTTTGTATATCGACTCGGAATCTTGAACGGGAAGATGAGTTTTGCCACAGCAGTGGGGTTATTCAAATCAGTGGTAGCTACCATTTTGATTGTTATATCGTACAGAATGGCTTACAAACTGGCTAATTATCGAGTTTTCTAGAGAGGAGAAAAGGGCTTGTATTATAAAACAAAAGGATACCGCATATTTAGCATCGCTAACTATACTTTTCTTGGGATATTATCGTTACTCTGCATTTTACCAATTATTCATATATTGGCTGTTTCATTCAGCAGTATGGCGCCGGCATCATCGAATCTTGTCAGCTTCTGGCCCATTGGTTTCACAACGGACGCTTATGTGAAAACCTTCGGAAATTCAAATTTCATCAACTCGCTTCTGGTGTCTCTTAAACGGACTGTGCTTGCCACGATCATCGGTATGGTCATCATGCTCATTACCGCATTTCCGTTGTCGAAGGAAGATATCAGCTTTAAAGGTCGCTCGTTGTATACATGGTTCTTTGTATTCACCATTTTGTTCAGCGGCGGTCTGATTCCCAGTTACATTCTGATTCAGAAGCTTGGTCTGATGAATACGATCTGGGCGCTTATTCTGCCCGGCGCCCTGTCCGTGTGGAACGTCATTCTGATGATGAACTTCTTCCGTGGTCTGCCGAAAGAACTTGAAGAAGCAGCCTATCTGGATGGAGCAGGTCATATCAAAACGTTGATTCTGGTCTACGTCCCACTGTCGCTACCGGCAATCGCAACCTTGTCTTTGTTTACAATGGTGTATCAGTGGAACTCCTGGTTCGACGGAATGATCTACATGTCTGATATTAAAAACTATCCGCTTGCTTCTCTGTTACAGACTATTATTGTTCAGCAAGATCTCAGCAAAATCAACGTGGATCCTTCCATGTTGGAGAATATCTCGCAGCGGACCGTACGCGCAGCACAGATCTTTATCGGTGCGCTTCCGATTCTGATGGTATACCCGTTTTTACAACGTTTCTTCGTAAAGGGAATTGTTATTGGAGCAGTCAAGGAATAGCTAGACTATGCAAGGATAACTGAGCTGAGGGAGGAAGTAAGATGAGAAGAGGACTGGCATGGTTGGTCGCATCAAGTTTAATGGCTTCGCTTGTTTATCCAGCAACTACTGGAGCAGAAAGTGTAAAGGGTCAAGCGGAGGTGGGAAATGTGCAGGCGAAAAGCCTGCACTCCTCTGTTTCCTATAATGACCTTACCGGGCATTGGTCACAATCCGCAGTTACACGGTTGCAGGACTTGAATCTATTGAAAGGTTACACGGACGGCACATTCAAGCCTAATCAGGTCATTAGCCGAGCTGAATTCGTTATGATTTTGGATCGGGCCTTTGGTTTCACGGGTAATGCGACGACTGATTCATATGCGGATCTGTCTTCAGACGATTGGTACCATGATGTGATGGTTCGGGCCAATGGTTCTGGCATTATTGAAGGCACAGACCGTGAGCATCTGTCACCGAAACAACCGATTACCCGTCAAGATGCAGCGGTTATGGTAGATCGAGCTTTTCAACTTTCAACGGCTATGAACGAAGATAGTGATCTATCAAAATTTCAGGATGCAGATGATATTTCCAGTTATTCCAAGAAAGCGCTTACCTATCTGGTGAACGAAAATATGATCAAAGGCTTCCAGGGGAAATTAAATCCCAAAGCACCAATTACACGAGCGGAGACAGCCCAGTTACTGTCGGCGATGATTGCCGATGTGAAAAACGCTCCTGGTGTATACGAGTCCCGGGTGGATGGCAACTTCATTGTTAACTCGACAGATGTCACGCTGAAAAATACGGTTATCAACGGGAATCTGCTGCTGGCAGAAGGCATTGGCGAGGGGACTGTTGTTCTTCAGGGCGTAACGGTTACAGGAAGTGTCATTATTAAAGGCGGGGGCAGTCATTCCATCGACATTAGCAACTCCAAGCTGAATCGAGTAGTCGTTGACAAACGTGGGGAACCCGTAAGAGTTGCCATCACGGAAGAAAGTACGATTCAGGAGATCGTTGTCATGCAACAATCCATTCTGGATATCTCCTCCAATAGTCTGATTGATACTATGAATATTCTCGCAGGTGCGAACCAGACCCGAGTGGATAGCAAAGGTACGATCCAACAATTAAGTGTTGATGCGAATGATGTTGTTATTAATGGAGAGAAAGTAAAACGAGGTCTGCGTACATCCATGACAGGGGAAGTTCCGCAACCTGCATCGTCACAGCCTGGGGGGTCAACGGGCGTGCCAAATACGCCAACGCCATCTACTCCAGGAGGGCAGACACCATCTAACCCATCAACACCAGGCAATCCTGCGGGTGAAAAACCGGTGCCTGCTACAACGATTCCGCATGATCAATGGGAACTCGTCTGGAATGATGAGTTCAACGGACCTGCGATTGATGCCTCCAAATGGACCGTGCAGGATACGGGTCTGGTATATAATAATGAGTTGCAATATTACAGCCCGGACAATACTCGCATTACGAAAGATCAGAATCGAAGTGTACTGCAGATTGAAGCGAAAAAAGGAGAGAAAAACGGTAAAGATTACAGCTCAGGCAAACTGATCTCCATGGGAAAAGGGGACTGGACCTACGGTAAAGTGGTTGTACGTGCAAAGCTTCCTATTGAAAAGGGCATGTGGCCTGCCATCTGGATGATGCCAACCGATGAAGCGCATTATGGAGGATGGCCGGCATCTGGAGAGATCGATATTATGGAGCTCATTGGTGGCAATGAGAGCAATGACAAGGTATATAGCACATTGCATTATGATAGTGTGAAGCCTGATGGTTCCCATGGACATGATCAGGGAAGCCTTACTCTTCCGGAGGGAGAAACCTTTGCTGACGATTATCATGATTTCCAGGTGGAATGGTTGCCGGGTATGATTCGATTCTATGTAGATGGTAAACTGCATCATGAAGTGACCAACTGGCAAACGAAGGCTGCGGGTCAACCCGAGTATTACACGTTTCCTGCACCATTTGATCGTCCATTCTATCTGATTCTGAATCTGGCAGTTGGCGGAGATTGGCCGGGCTCACCTGAGAGCGATTTCACTTCTGAAACGATGAATGTTGATTTTGTGCGTGTCTACTCTTACAAAAATCTCAACACATGGCCTGATGTAACAACCAACCCCATCGAGCCCACGCAACAGCGTGAACCACAAACCGATGGCAATCAAATCTACAATGATCGTTTTACGGAAGGGTCTGAACAAAATGGAGTACCTCAGCAGTGGAAATTCATTACGAATGCTGATGGAGCCGGCAGTGTCAACGTGGTAAATGATGAGCAGAAAGGGAAAGCAGCACAAGTTACCATTGATGCATCGGGGACTGAAAACTATTCAGTTCAACTCACTCAGATGCCGATGTACATCCAGAAGAATAAAAAGTACAAAATACAATTTGATGCGAAGGCATCTGCTAACCGTACAATCATGTCCAAAGTGAACCAATATGAAAAAAGCTGGACGAATTATTCGGGTGATAACACCTTTGCACTCACGACGGATTGGCAATCCTATGACTATACCTTCAATATGCGGGATGGATCGGATAACAATGCCAGATTTGAATTCAATCTGGGGCTGGATGATACAAGCGTTTGGTTTGCCAATGTCAGGCTGATCGAAGTAGGTGAAGCTGATCCATTAGTTGTAGAACGAAATACACTGCCTGATGGCAATTTCATCTACAATGGTACATTTGATCAAGGCAAGGAACGTCTCGGTTTCTGGACCACCAGTGTTCAGGAGAATGCTGAAGCCAAAATCAGCGTGAATAACTTCTTGAAATTCCCGATTATGGAGCGTCAACTGGTTGTGGATGTTACGCAGACAAATGGTGAACCACAACAGGTGTCTGTGAACCAACCGGAGTTGAAACTGGAGGCCAATTCAACGTATGGATTCTCCTTTGATGCCAAAGCAGATTCATCACGAAGCATCGATATCGATGTTGTCAGCAGTAATGGGCATACGGTGCAGGTTCATCAAGGACAAAACCTCTCATTGAACCAAGAAATGAAAACGTATACCGGAGAGATCATCGTTGGAGATGGGCCAGCAATCGCACAATCCGAACTTAGACTGTTATTCGGAAGTTCCAACGGCAAGGTATATGTGGACAACGTACGTCTGACCAAACGAGGCAAACCGCTGTCCGTGAATGGCTACGCACATATCCCTGCAACCGAAGCCTGGGAGATGCAAGGTTTGCAACTGGAGGACTCCGTCGAAGGCGGCAAACACGTCAGCTACATGGATCAGGGAGATCTGTTGCAATATAAAATTGATGTGGCCCAAGAGGGGGGATATGTACTCTCTGCCCGAATGGCCAGTGGGAAAAGTGATTCTGAAGTACGGTTCAGCATTCAGGATGAACAAGGTACAATCGTTGCTCAATCCGAACTGAATCTCGGAGACACGGGGGGATGGCAAACATACAAAACTGTGTATTTCCCGGGGGTCAACTTGACAGCAGGCAAATCCTATTATGTCAATTTTGAAGGAGCAAATTATAATACACGTTGGGTGGATATCTCACTAAACAAAGTTCGAAACAGCCAGCTTGCAACAGATCTGAATCATTGGGAGCTAATTCCTAATGATCTGACAGCTTCACATGACGAAGGCGAAGGATTAACGATTAACTTGCCTGGTACAACTGAACAATGGTGGGATGCTTTGCTGCAACAAGATCAGATCGAACTGGATGCAAATAAATCATATCGACTTACCTTCGAGGCATCTGCTTCCAGTCCTAAATCCATGCAAGCGGTCCTTTCTCAGAACGCAGGGGATTTTGTGAAGTATTTGGAAGAAGAAGTGGAATTAACTGCTGTTCCACAGTCATATAGTTATACCATCACCATGGGGGATACCCCAGATTCGGCAGCCGTACTTGCATTCGGACTAGGTTACCCGTTATCTACAGGTGAACACTCGATTAACATTCATAACATTCAGTTATATGAAGTTAATCCGAATGCAGATCAAGGAGGGCAACCAGCTCATGTTAATCTTATTTCCAATGGAGACTTCTCCAAAGGTAAAGACAGCTGGTTTACCTACGCGGATGGTAATGCAGATGATCTTGAGATGCAAGTTAGCAATCAACAGCTTCTTGCCAAGATTGGTAACGCTGGACAGAACCCTTGGGATCGTCAAGTCATTAATGAAGGATTTGGCATACAGCAAGGTTTTAAATACAAATTAACGTTTAAAGCCAAAGCGGAGAAGTCCAGAAAAGTGGGTTTGGGAATTGGATGGGTCGACGCAGCTGCCAACTATGAATGGCATGGATTCTTTGGGGCACGAGTTGATTTGACTCCAGAAGAACAGGAGTTTACGTTTACATTTGATGCAACAGAAGCCAGCTATGCGAATACTCGCATCTCATTTGATCTGGGTAACATCGACGGCGCAGAAGACGGTAACACAACTGTCTATTTGTCCGATGTCAGCTTAATTAATCTGGGTCCTGCCAATTAGCTTCTACTCTCACCCTCTTAGTAGCTAAAAACGTAGAATAAAGTTGCCTTATAGTGACATCATAAAGAGGTAGTACACATCTCAGTTTCCAGAGGAGGATCTCTTTTATGGCTGACCAGAAGAAACGAAAAGAAGCTGCCTGGAAGTCACGAAAGCAAGAACAACATCCCCATGGTAAAATCAAATCGCTAAAAGAATTATCCAGCGAGTATGAAGAGAAACCTACTACAAATTAGGCAAAAGACTGTCAGTGAACATTGCTGGCAGTCTTTCTTCATATGTTGCAGACATTGATTTCTAAAATTGAGTACTAAATACTTACTATGTTCTAAAAACGAATGAACACAAGTTATAAGGTATATATAGTTCGTAAATAACTGTGAACAAATCATCAAATCGTTGACATTGCATGTTATTTTAATTAGAATACGAAATGGACTTCAGGTTAAAACAGAGATGAGTATCTTATGTTTCGTTTTTATGTTTCGTATAGAGCATAGCTGTTAAATCTTTAATCCTAACGACGAATATAGGAGCGTTAATAATACAATCCTATATGAAGATTAGGATTTTTTGTTTTTAGCTTGGAGTATAAATTGAAAGTTGGAGGCTGGCTTTAGCATGGACAATTGGTTCAAACTAAAAGAAAGAGGTACGAGCATTCCCACAGAGATTATCGCGGGGATTACAACATTCTTTACAATGGTATACATAGTGATCGTAAACCCAGGTATACTCAGCAGCACGGGCATGGATTTTAACGGAGTATTCATAGCAACGGTACTGGCAAGTATTGTCGGAACCCTGATTATGGGCATATGGTCCAATTATCCCATCGTCATCGCGCCGGGTATGGGACTGAATGCATTCTTTGCGTATAGCGTCGTTGCCGGGTATGGCGTGTCTTGGCAGGTTGCACTGGGAGCGGTATTTATCGCAGGGATTTTGTTTATTATTTTATCACTGACTTCATTCCGTTACATGTTGCTAGATGCCATTCCTGCAAGCTTAAAACATGCCATAACCGCAGGGATCGGATTGTTTATTACAACGGTAGGTCTGCAAAATGCCGGCATTATTGCCGATTCGGAATCGAATTTGATTACAATCGGCAACCTGGCTGAGCCAATGGCTTATCTGACTATTATCGGATTGATTATTACCGTTGTGCTGATGGCTTATAATGTGAAAGGTTACCTGTTCATCGGAATGGTGGTTACAGCGATACTGGCTTGGATCATGGGACTATTTCAAATGCCGGAATCCATTGTATCCATGCCGCAAGGCCTCTCGTCAACGGCTTTGCAACTGGATCTGGCAGGCGTATTCTCGAATGGCTTGTATACGATCATATTTACGTTCCTGCTGATCACACTGTTTGACACGACGGGCACGATGCTCGGCGTTGCCGAACAAGCAGGATTGCTGAAGGAAGGTAAATTCCCACGCTCGCGTGGCGCATTATTGGCAGATGCGGTAGGAACCACAAGTGGCGCTTTACTCGGAACAAGTCCAACCTCAGCTTACATCGAGTCCAGCACAGGGGTAGCTGCAGGAGGAAGAACGGGACTGACCGCGGTAACGGTAAGTGTGCTGCTTGCGCTGACCTTGTTCTTTACACCGATCGTAAGTGTAATATCAAGTATTCCGGCGATTACTTCTCCGGCACTGATCATTGTTGGGTACTTTATGATTAACGTTATCAGTAAAATCAAATGGGATGATCTCGAAGAAGCATTTCCTGCCTTCCTGATTATCATCCTTACTCCGCTCACGCATAGTATTGCAACAGGGATTGGCGTAGGCTTTATTTTCTACCCAGTACTCAAGTTGCTTCGCGGAAAAGGTAAAGATGTTCATCCAATCTTCTACATTTTTGCAGTACTGTTCTTCATTCAGCTTGTGTTTCTTGATCACTAAACAAGGTCTAATCATAAAGAGAACTGCTCTAATAAGCAGCTCTCTTTTTTTGTTTGTTCATATTCAGTTCATATTCCCGTCACGAAGGGTACATCTTACATGGTTACACTATACCTATGTCGCAAGAGCGGCTCTACAGATATAAAGGACAGGAGAAGATGGATATGGCAGAAGCAGTGGATGTAACAACAACGGGGACTAAAGGCCGTAGAAAACGGAACTTATGGTTGAAAATAATAGGTGGTATTATCGGCGCGCTGGTGCTGTTCATGGGCATCACGTTTGTCGTTCATACGATAAGTAATGGGGCAGAGAAAAAGAAAATCGAATCGTACGGCCAATATGTCAATGTAGATGGGAAGAATATGAATGTGTACATTCAAGGCAGCGGCGAACAAACCATTGTGCTTTTGCCTGGACAAGGAACCCCCTCGCCAGTACTTGACTTCAAATTGTTAATTGATGAATTAACTCCTGATTACAAGGTTGTTGCAATCGAACCTTTAGGTTATGGATTAAGCGACGAAACCGAGACGGAGAGAACCACGGAAAATATCGTCAGCGAAATTCATGAAGCTGTACAGCAGCTCGGTATTGACCGTTACATTCTGATGGGGCATTCCATCACGGGACTTTACGCAGCGACTTATGTGAACACGTATCCGGATGAAGTTTCCGCTTTTGTCGGGATCGATAGCAGCGTTCCAAATCAACCTGGCATGGATGTTAAGTTACCTTTGAACCTAATGAAATTTCTTAAACAATCAGGCCTGATGAGAGTAATTGCTAAAGTGAGTGGTGATTCATATGCATCACTTGCATACGACGAGCATACCAAAGAACAGATGAGGTTGATCTCGAATCAAGTCTCTACCAATTCGACAATGATCGATGAGCTTAAACACCTGGGTTCCAATTTCAAAAATGGAGAAAAACTCACTTACCCTCGTGATCTGCCGATGCTGCTCTTCGTTCAATCGAATAACGAGCAAAATCCCCAGTGGATTCCGCTGCATGAAGAGCAAGTGAAACAATCTGCACAGGGCAAAGTGATCCCGATGGATGGTTCACATTACCTGCAACATACGAAATATAAAGAGATCGCTGAAGAGTTCAAATCTTACATGAAACAACTCCATTAGAGATTGATCATTGTTGAACTGCGGTACCGAAATGGGTACCGTGGTTTTTTCTGATATTCAGCAAAAATTACTGTACCAATTGTGCCATATCCGGCTGTAATTTGGTTCGCAAAGCATATAACATGATGGCCCCTACAAGAAACGCGACGGCGTCCGCAATAACAAGTGACCAGATCACTCCATGAAAACCATTCAGTTGATTCGCGATATACAATACAGGAATCAGCGTAATTCCTTGAATGATGGACATCACAAAAGCAGCAGTTCCTTGGGCTGTAGCTTGGAAAATTCCAATAAACAACGAAGTCAATCCTGTAATAAACAAGGATAAGAAGGTCACATGGAGAATGTAGCTACCCATCTCAATTAATTGTGGATCAGTCGTAAATAAACCAATCAAGTGGTCAGAAATCAGATAAACAATAACGCCGAACAGGACAGCCAGGGCCAGAATCGTTTTAATCGTGAATCCTATAGTTTGTTTCATGCGTAATTTGTTCGCTGTAAATGAGAAGGCAATCAACGGCACGACTCCCTCGCACAGACCCATCAGAATAAACTCAGGAAACTGCAACAAACGCGATGAAATCCCATACCCTGCGATGGCCTGATCCCCATATTCGACAAGAAAAAGGTTAAGAATAAGCGACATGGCACCCAAGAAAACACTCATAACAAAGACGGGAACTCCGATTTTGAACACATTGCTCACAATCTCCTTAGTAACCTTGAACCATTTCAAGGAGACGGTTAAGAACGGGCTCTTATAACTGATGTGGAAAGCGTAGAATGCACTTGCAACCATGTTGGAGATGACCGTTGCAGATGCGACACCAATCACGCCCCAATGGAACACAAAGATGAATAGCGCATCAAGAATAATATTCACCACAACACTGAGCATCATGCCGATCATTGACGTGATTGCTGAACCTTCTGAGCGCACGATATTCTCCAACGTGAAAAACCAGATGACAAATGGAGAACCGACAAGCATGATCGTGACATACTCTTTTGTAAATCCGAAGGAGTCGGGTGTTGCCCCCAGCCCATGAACAATAGGCCCGATCAAAGGGAGCCCAACAGCTAGTACGATAATTCCAAGAACTAAACTGCTATAAAAGGCAAATGAAGAGACATGTTTCAGATCATCCACTTTTTTCTCACCCAACAAACGAGAGATGAATGTGCCGCTACCTATGCCTATTAAGTTGCCTAGCGCCATAATGACTGCGAATAATGGCAACGTTAGGGCGAGCGCGGTTAACATGGCCGTATTGCCCAATGTACCAAGGAAATAGGCATTTAAGATGGAATAGATGACACTCATTGACGTGCCCAGCATCATCGGGACAGCGAAGTGAGCTACAGCTTTGGCGATTGGTGCTTTTTCAAAGTAATGGAGGTTTTCTGCATCCATGTGGATCACTACTTTCATCATTAATTTTTGATCTAATCTAACACCGTTAGATTGAACCTTACAGTGTTAGATGTTATCATGAACTTATGAACCTGTAAAGCATAAACTTACACTGTTAGATTAAAGGGCGGATAACGATGAAAAAACAACAGCCTCAGATTTCGGAAGATAAGATCTTGGAAACCTCGTGGGAGCTTTTGGGCGAAGAGGGGATTGAGAAATTCAGCATGAGGCGCTTGGCAGACAAGCTGGGCATTCAGGCTCCATCTCTATATTGGTACTTCAAGAGCAAGCAGGCACTTTACCAGCGGTTAGCCAACCAGATATCAAAAATTATTTTGGATGAATTTCAGACTGATGGGAACTGGAAGGAACAGATGGAAGGGCTTGCGATAACTGTACGGAATGTACTCAGCCGATACCCGTGTTCTACCCAGCTCATGATGATGACACTACCCCACGAGCCGGACATGATCCGGTTCACCAACCGCATATTGCTCTGCATGGAATCGACGCCACTAGAGCAAGAACAAAAACTACAGGCCGTACTCACGCTTGTGAACTATGTGTTTTACTTCGTTCTGGACAATTACCAGCATCAGCGTAATATCTCTGCTGTTGTTAAGTACAACGAGGAACTTCAGGGTGAAGAGATGATTCACCTTCTGGACGCCATGAGTGAGAAGGAAGCTGGAATATTCAGCAGGATGTATAAGAGCGGTATGTTTGAGGTGATGGGAACTGACGGAGCGTTCGAGTTCGGCTTGAAACTGATTTTGTTGGGGATCGAACAAGTGGTCAAGGAGCAGGAGAAGTAGGTGTGTGAAGCAATGGAGACAGTAACGAGGATTACTGAGTGGTAATTAGATAGGTAAAATAACAAAGAATGATAACAACAACCTGCTAAAACAGTGGTTAGTTGGTGTTATCATTCTTTGTTGTTCGAGGATCAAGATGATGATTCTATTGGAAGCTGCAACGCCAGTGATTTTAAAAAGGTTACCGGCAATTTAATTACCTGAAACCAGAAACCCTCTGGGGACCGATTTATCCAACGAAGAGGAAAGCCCCTGGGGAGAATTTATCGATAAGGATGGGATTACAGTCAAGGTATCTGGAACACAGACGTATGATACAAGTCAGCAGATCATGCACTGGGTCAGGTTCCGTGATTGGATCAAGAATCAATATTCGGACTGGGATAAAACACCGTTCCATCCTTTATCTCCTTCGATCATTAGTGTTTGTCGAAAAAAATACAGAGTCTGAAATAAATAATCCCGGGATATTCCTCGGAATGGTTCACTAGTTACTTCACAATCATGATAAAAAGAGCAATCTCCAATGAGGTTGCTCCTTTTGTCATGGTTTATTTTGCCTAACGGTGTACACGCAGTTTCTTCCTCCGGCAAGAATGTATTCTACCCGTTCAATATGAACATTATCGCCTAGAACCGTTTTGAATAAATGTAACTCATTCTTGCATAACCCAGTACAGACCGCGGCCGCTTCACAGATCGGACAATGCTTCTCAATAAACAGGAGACTGCCATCATCCTGCTCCTTAACCTCAGCCATATAACCTTCATTTGTGCGAATTTCGGCCAATTTCTCCAATCTCTCTCTAACTCCTGATGAATCGCCAAGATGCTGAAGATATTGTTCTTGCATATTTTTATTTCGAACATCCAGCAGCTTGTCCAGCCCTTCATGACCAAAAGCTTCTTTCATCGAGTTGATGAGGCTGAGGGATAAATCCGAATATCCGCTTGGGAAAAAACGATTAGCCGCGGAAGTTAATATCCATAGCTTGGTTGGTCGACCCATGGGACGGGCTTCTTCCACAGTGGTAACCAATCCTTCTTCTTTTAGCGCATTCAGATGTTGCCGAATAGCCATTCCGGATAACGAAAACTGAGAGGAGAGAGTGACAACATCCATTCCCCCGCGCTCTTTTAACAGATTAATAATTGCTCTCCGGGTACTGGTCGAGGCATCCTTTTTAGTTTGATTTCCGCTCATCGTGCACCTCCTTTTGAAGCAACTAAATCTACATGACTAACTACATTTTAAACAAAAATGTTGACAAAGTCAAAGCCGAACTGTAGCTTAGACATTATAAACAAAAATGTTTACTAAGTATCCGGATACGATGTATACATACCAATTTTCTTGGAGGTCACATTTCATGTCGTCTAATCATCAAAGTATTTTCAGTCCGCGTTATTTTGCATTGTCCATAGGAATTATTTTGTCAGTGATGGCCGTTGGATTCGAAGGTCTATCCGTCACCACCATTGCTCCTTCGATTGCTGGAGACTTGAACGGCCTTAGCCTGTTCGGATGGATATTCAGTACCTATCTGCTTGCGCAGATTATCGGAACGCTGGTCGTTGGTCGGATCATTGATAAAAGAGAACCTGCAGCACCGTTCACTTTTGCACTTCTGTTGTTTATCGTAGGGCTGATCGCTGCCGCAACCGCAGGCGACATGTATACCATGATAGGATCACGCGCTCTACAGGGTTTGGGTGCCGGAGCCATGATGACTTGTGTGTATACGGCTATATCCTTAAGTTACCCGGATGAGCTACGTGCCAAAATTCTTGGAGCATTTGGTACTGCCTATGTTCTTCCGTCCATGCTCGGTCCATATGTAGCCGGTCTAATCGCAGATCAGTGGTCCTGGCGCTTTGTTTTCTGGGGGATCTTACCTGTGCTGGTGGTTTCAGTATTGCTTAGTTTACCTGCCTTTAGGAAATTGAAAGTGCAGAAGACGGGAGGGGATAGCGGATCTTCATCCACTTGGATGGCGTTACTCTTAACGTTGGGTACAGGGATTTTCCTGGTTGGTCTAAGTAGGCTTCCGAGCATTATGGGATTTGTTTTAGTCATAATTGGCTTCGCATTAATGATATTTCCTCTCCGTAAATTGCTACCGAAGGGAACACTTACGTTACGCAGAGGAATGCCAGCTATTTTGGCAACACGTGGATTGTTCTTCGCTGCCTATACTAGTACACAGAATTTCTTGGTATTGGCTCTCATCGATGTGAAAGGAATTACACCTTCTCAGGCCGGATTAATTGTGGCGAGTGCTGCATTAAGTTGGTGTATCATTGCGTATCTGCAAGGACGGTGGGATGCGGCAGATCAGGGCAGTGGACGTCATATGAGAATTATTCTTGGCGTAATGTTACTTGCCATAGGGATTGCCATCGTACTTTGGGTACCTGTTGTGACCGTTACCATTGCAGTTATTGGTCAGATCATTGCAGGAGTTGGTATTGGATTGGCGCATCCGATTAGCGGTGTTGTCGCATTTTCCCAAACGGGGGAGGAAGGCGTGGGCCAAACCTCGGCCAATCTGCAATTTGCAGATTCTTTTACACCTGGTGTAGTGATCGGCATTGGTGGTTCCATTCTTGTCGTGTGTCAGGCTGGGGGGATGTCACTTCAATCCGGCTTAATTGTAGCCATGGGTTTCCATCTCTTGTTAATCGTCACGAGTATCATTGCCAGCACTCGGATCTCACCACGCGGATGAATAAGAAAGTGGGTGTACAGACCATTGTTCACTGAAGATCCGAATAAACTATTTACGGCTTATCGTATCATCGGAACGAAATGGACGATCCATATTTTATGTGCTCTGTCTCAAGGCCCGAAGAGATTCGGTGAAATATTCGAAAGTATTCCTTCCATTTCCGAAATGATCCTCTCCAGACGTTTAAAGGGTCTTCAACATGATCATTTGGTCAAAAGAACAATACTGACACGCCCTACACAAATTATTTATGAACTTACGCCAAAAGGAGCTGCTCTTGCTGCATTCATACCCTGTCTAATGGACTGGGATACCAGGTTTTCAAAATGAAACATCCGGGAGGAATAAAGATGATCATTGAGGTCAGTGATACAGCATCGGACAAAATCGTTGAGATCTTATCAAGTGCGGATATCCAAAATGCCTTCCTTAGAGTAGGCGTTGATGAAGGGGGATGCAGTGGTTTGTCTTATACCCTTATCGTGGATGAACAGCAGGCAGAAGAAGACATTGTGTTAAATAAAAAGCAATTTAAAATATTGGTTCACGCAAACAGTATTCCATATATTGATGGTCTTGAGATTGACTATGAAGAGAGCGGAATGTTAGGTGGATTCACCATGAATAATCCAAATGCCAAAGTTTCGTGTGGATGCGGGGCCAGTTTTAGAATGGCCAATTATCGTGGTGAAGTGAAAAAATGTGATTAATGTAGGAAGGAGTGCAGAGCAATGATCTCATTTGTAGTATCTGAACAAGCAATTGATTCATTTAAGAATGAATGGGAATTGGAAGAGGACCAATATGTAAGGATTTACGCAAAATATGTTGGAGGAGGCTCCGATGCTTTTACAATTGGCATAAATGCGAGTGCTACACCGGTCGATCCCGCATTGGTTCAATCCATTGGAGGATTTCATTTCTTTGTTGAAAAAACAGATGCCTGGATCCTGGAGGATGATCTTCTCCAAATTGACTGTAATGAAAATGGTATATTTTCAAGCAAAATTTCCTATTGAACATGGGAACCCTATTCTAGACCATAATCTTACTTTTTAAACATTTGAATTTACAAATTATAACACTTAATGTATATTCAGGAAGGTTTATTTTACCATAATATCCATCAAATTATGGAGGTGTAGAAGACAAATAACAATCAGATTGGGATTTTTGATGCTCAGTACAGGGCGCCTACAATTGGGATTATGCTGGTTCTGTCAACCGTAGCATTCGAAGGACTGGCTATCACGACCATTGCTGCGAAAATGGCACAAAGTTTAGAGGGCATTCATTTATACGGTTGGATCTTCAGCGCATTTTTGTTATCTCAGCTTATTGGAACGTTGGTAATTGGTCAGCAGATTGACAAGCGCGGCGTTTTTACATCCATGCTGATATCTTTTAGTGTTTTTGTGTTAGGAACTGTGGTCTCCGCTGTCTCTATCGATATGCACATGCTTATTGGCGGAAGAGCCCTTCAAGGTTTTGGAGCGGGGGCACTGATTACATGTGTTTATACCTGTGTGACGTTACATTATCCAGATACACTTCGTACTCAGATCCTGGCCGCATTCTCCATGGCATTTGTCCTGCCTACCTTAATCGGACCTTATGCAGCAGGCCTTATTGCTTCCTACATCTCGTGGCGATATGTTTTCTGGATTGTTTTACCCTTGATTGGAATAGCGTTGAGCCTCACATTCCGATCTTTCCGGAATTTGCAGCTTCAGCAAGATCTGACAGGTCCAGCGCGCGCAACCGACTCAAAGATTATGTATGCGATTCTGCTTGCCGTTGGAACGGGGCTGTTACTCTCAGGACTTGGTATGATTACCGATTGGAAAGGCATAGTACTCACTTTGGCTGGATTAGTCGTCATGGTCACACCAATGCGCAAATTGCTGCCTGTGGGGACTTTCTCGGTACAAAAAGGATTGCCTGCTACTCTGGTTTCGAGAGGACTATATGTTGCTTGTTATTTTACAACGGAAAGTTTTGTGATCTTGGCACTAACCGAAGTGAAGGGGTTATCAGCTGACCTTGCTGGCCTCATTGTAGCAGCAGGTTCTCTCAGCTGGTCCGCCGCAGCGTGGTTACAAGCCAAGCTTGATGCACGAGATCAAGGTCGTGCCCGAAAGGGTAGGGTCATGACGGGCATTGGGATTATGATCGTTGGAACTGTACTTGTGATCCTGGCTCTTATTTTGACGGACGGCGGGATTATACTCATCCTTCTCTCACAAATGATTACAGGGTTCGGTATTGGATTGGCCAACCCTACAACGGCAGCCATTGCTTTACAACATGCCTTGCCCAGGAAAGAGGGAGAAATGTCCGCGAATCTGCAATTTGTGGACTCCTTTTATATGGGAGTAAGTATTGGAGTCGGTGGCGCACTGATTGCCTTGTCCGAAACTTTACAGTGGGGCATATCGACTGGCGTCTTCATCGTGTTAACACTGCAATTATTATGGGTCTTGTTAAGTTTCTTAGCATCACTACGAATTACCAAACTCGTTCATCAAGAACATCATCCAATCAACCAAGTGAAGGATAACATCTCCATGTAACGGATGACGACCGCGTCGTTAAATACATCATGAAGAACGGGGGGACTAATTACATTGGGAGGTGGATAAGATGGCACGTGTATTAGTCGTCATTACTCCAGCTGAAGGACATGTGAATCCATCGTTAGGATTAGTTACTCAGTTGACTAACAACGGTGAGGAAGTTGTCTATGTGTGCACGGAGGAGTACCGTTCCCGAATTGAACAAACCGGTGCCCAGATCATTACCTATCCGTTTCCACAAGATGCCTTCTCTCATGATCCGGTGTTGAAACCCCAGGAATACAAGCATTCTTATCAGTTCATTCATATGATGGTAAGCGGTATTATTCGGAGGATCATCCCCAAAGTGCTGCAGGTGATAGAGGATCAAAAGTTCGATTATATGATCTTTGATTCCCTGATGGGATGGGGAGGGACTATTCTTGCAGAAAAACTGGGGATTCCTGCGGTGTGCTCGATTGCGTCCTTTGCTTTTGTGGAGCCTCTGGGGTCTATCTCAGTTCTGAATGAAACGGAGAAGAAGGAACTTTATGAGGCTACGATGAAGATCACAACGGAGTTAGCCGAAGAGTTTCAAGTGAGTATCCCAGCCATAGAAGAGATTCCGGCACATGCAGGTCAGTTAAAGCTCGTGTACACCAGCCGTTATTTTCAGCCGCAGGCAGAAAAGCTGGATGATCGTTTTATTTTCACGGGTCCTTCGATCATAACGCGTCAAGATGCTCCGACCTTCTCATTTGAGTTGCTTCGTGAACGGTATCCGCAAACCGTGTACATTGCTATGGGTACGATTTTAAATAAAAATTTGGATTTCTATCAGCTTTGCTTTGAAGCATTAGGGAATCTACCTGTGAATGTTGTTCTATCTTCAGGAAAATACACGGATATGGAGCCGCTGGCTAATCAAATACCTCCTAATTTTATCGTTAAGCCATACATTGCCCAGTTAAACATGCTGCAGCATACCGATGTTTTTATTACACATGCTGGAATGAACAGCACGAGTGAGGCGTTATATTACAACGTTCCGATGGTGATGATTCCATTAACATCGGATCAGCCTCTTGTCGCCAATCGGGTACAGGAGCTCGGCGCGGGTATTACATTAGATAAACATAACCTCAATGCAACTGATTTGAGAGAGGCATTAACAGAGGTACTACACAATCCACTTTATAGACGGCAGGCATACCTCATTGGTGAATCCTTAAGGCAGGCTGGCGGTTACAAGCGAGCTGCAGAAATGATTATGAGTCATATGGGTTCAGGCCGGGGAAGTTACACAATTTAATAATCTTCCATCCAAAGTCGCTTAATTAGCGGCTTTTTTTGTTTTAATAACCTCAAGACTTGACCTACAGTTAACTCTATGTCTTATACTCCGATTAGGCTTGCAAATTATATGAGGAATTGGAGATTTTATTTATCATGGCGAAGAGCACGAATTGGAATGTTTTTGGACTCGCAATACTACTAGGTTTATTTTCTACATTAGGTCCATTTACGATTGATATGTATTTACCGGCTTTCCCGGAGATTGCACAAAATATGAATACAACGGCATCCCTTGTACAATTTAGTCTTACTGCTTGTTTGTTAGGACTAGGTGTAGGACAACTCGTGATGGGTCCTTTGAGTGATGCGTACGGTAGACGGAGACCATTGTTGATCTGCATGGCAGCCTACATTATTTGTTCCTTGGCATGTGCGTTTGCTCCGAATATCGGACTATTGATTTTGTTTCGTTTCACGCAAGGATTTGCGGCATCAGCTGGAATTGTCATTTCCCGTGCGATAGCTAGAGATCTATATAGTGGACATGAACTCACTAAATTTTTCTCTTTGCTGCTGCTTGTAGGTAATTTGGGGCCTTTGGCAGCACCGATTGCGGGAAGTGGCATTCTTTCCTTCACGACATGGGTTGGCGTATTTATCTCGCTTGCATTCCTGGGGATTTTCTTATTGATCATGACCAAGTGGAGCTTAAAAGAAACACACCCAGTTGAAAGACGTATGGTTCCCGACTTCAAACAGCAATTGGGTAATTACAGAATGCTTCTGCGTGACCGCACGTTTGTTGGCTACATGCTCGCACAGGGAATCATGACGGCAGGGGTCTTCGCTTATGTGGCCGGAACACCATTTATTTACCAAAATATATATGGAGTCACACCAACGGTATTTGCTATACTGTTTGCTTCAAACGGCATCAGCTTGATCATCGGTTCTCAAATTGTGGGTCGATTGGCCAAACGTATCCCTGAGCAAACGCTTCTACTATCCGGGCTATGGCTTGCTTTAATAGCAAGTGTCGCGGCTTTGGTGGTAACTTTGGTTCATGGTCCACTTTTCGCTTTGGTCATTCCATTGTTCTTCTTCGTGTGCTCAATCGGTATTACGTCTACAGCGGCATTCCCGCTGGCCATGGAGAGCCAAGCCAAGATGGCCGGAAGTGCTGCAGCACTGCTCGGTGTTGTTCCTTTTCTACTGGGTGCATTGGTTGCTCCTCTGGTCGGGATCGCAGGTGAGGACACTGCCGTCCCGTTAGGACTCACTTTGTTAATGACCAGTGTCATTGCCATTGTTACTTATTTTCTACTCGTTAAAAAAATCTCGCAGCATACACCTAATCATGCCCAGTCTAATGCTGACATTTAATATAGAAGGAACAGCTCGCCAAGGATTGGCGTGAGGCATAATGAATATGATTCCATTACAAGTCGCTAACATAGCGGCTTTTTTTGGTTTTTCGTACTGAACGTTCACTGCTTCAACTGGTATACGTTTAATCTCTCTTGTACAGCGTTCAGGACTTCCTCCGGAATTTCTTTAACTTTGATATCTTCACCTAGAAAAAGCAACCAACTGGTGATTTCAGTTAATTCGTCTACGTTATGAACATTCGTAAATGCCTTTAGAAGGGCTGTAGTTTGGTACGGATTCGTATAGGCAATTGAAAACTTTAAAGGATGGTACTTTTTATATTGGGCAATCCCCTTTGGGCCAAGTTCAAGAACAAGGTTGATGACCTCTTCCTGCGCATTTCGTTTTAGTTGTTCTACAATCTTTTTCGTACTTCGTCTGTTTTTCGTTGGGTATGCTTCTACACGGATGAGGTTGTCGACAGATATGATTCGTCTATTTTCTTCCTCCAAGTCAAAACCTTCAATGATCCAATGGCCTTTTTGATGATGAAGGTGTAAGAGCACGATGGGATAGGACTTTGTTTTTTTCTCTTCTTGGACAGTAACTAACAAATAACGTTCGATAAGAAGAATTTGGATGAGTTTCTCTAAGGTAGGGTGGGGCAAGTCTGACAGATCCAGCAAGTCCGGATTATGGGGATTGGTCCCTTCAAAAAGCAATATTTGATTCAAATGCACAAGGTCATCTTGCTGATTCTCTGAGATAAGGCCCAACAATTTTTCAGCCAAAGATTGACGACTCTTCAGATAAGGAAGTTGTTGATTTCTTGTCGCCATAAAGGCAATGAATAACGCTTTGATTTCATTATCGGTAAACCGGACCGTAGGCAGAAGGGAGTTGTTCATGACAAAATAACCCCCGTCGCGCCCAACTTCAGCGACTAGTGGCATTCCCATCGATTCAATTTCTCTGATATCTCGAATGGCTGTCGAACGCGAAATGTTAAATTCTCGCATGATTTCAGAAATGGTAAAGTGCGCTCGGTTATTGATATACCTCGTGATGATATTAATACGTTCTACTTTTTTCATTGGGCCCCCTAAACAGTATCATATTCTGACATGATTTAAGGTTATTATAAACTCATCAAGTGAAAACACAAATCAATTGAAAATTAAAAGAGGATGGTGTATCAATGAGCAATTATTATTTTGAAGAAAAAGACAGCTTTATCGTTTTAGGTATTGGTACGGAGCCTAAGTGCGACTACACAGACTATGCTGGCATCAACAAAGAGAAGGCGGATTATTGGTCCACCGTGAAAGAGGATGGAAGCCTGGACACATTAAAGTCCCTTGCTACGAATGACTATATTTTTGCTGTAAACGAAGCAGTAAATAACAAAATGATGCATTATGCAGGCGTCATGACAGAAGAATCTCTGCCAGAAGCAACAAGAGTGATCCAATTTCCTAAGGGAGAATACCTGGTTGTGAAGGGCGAAGCAGAGACGGCAGAAGCGCTCAGCAATATGCTTACTGGCATTGCCTTTGGTCAAGCGCTCCCTGCAGAAAAGGATTACGCCTATGTTGGCGGACCCAATACAACGGTTGAAATGGGACAGAAAAACGGTTTGGTATATGGTGAAATGTGGATTCCTGTAGTACGGAATTAAAGAACAGCAGATCATAAGGTCCGAAACTATTTGAAGTGCACCCAGTAGAGTGACATAGGATAACCCCCGGTTGATCCGATGAAATTTTACGAGGTGCACTTTATGCGTTGACGGAGACTCACATTCGCTATCAAAAGAGGCTTTTTATTCAAGAACTTATAACCAAAGTTTGAAAGATCGTTGTCAAAATCCATTATTTACAATTGATTTAGAAACTTTTCCCTGAATCTAGCGTCTAATACTATGAGTTTTTGAGGGGTTGTAAATAAATACTAGAGAGTAGAAGGAGCCAAAGACAACGCATGAATATGAAGAAGAAATTATCCATTTTTACCGCATTAGCTGTTTTTCAGGCATTTGCAGTTGGTTCTGTGAATGCACAATCAACACAGCAAGGTGACACCGCGTCAGTAAACACGGCCAATGTAGAATCCGTAGAGGTGTTAAAACAAGAGCAACCGATTGCAGAGCGTGAAGTGAAGACAGAGAGCAATAACAAATCGATCAATACTCCATCCTCTGAAGCCAAGGAAACTAAAACCTCGACTGGCGATCAGGCAACAAACAAAACAGATAGTGAGAAACCTGCATTGGATGGGGAAGAAGCCACTACTGACGCAACGGGCACGAAACCTGAGGTTCAAGAGGAAGTGCCTGAGAAGGTTGAAACGCCAGCTACGCCAGCAGAAATAGAGCAACCATCCATTGACGGGACGTCTCCTGTAGCAGCAGGTGGTAATCTGACGTTATACATGAATAGCAACAAAATGGAGCAGGATGGAAAAACGTATCTTGCTGGCCAGCCCATGGCTGTCAAAAACGGTGTATCCTATGTTGCAATCCGTGCGCTGGTTGATCGTGTGGGGTACGGGGTCAAATACGATAACATAACCAAGGAAACCATCATTATTAGTGGTGACGATGAACTCCGATTCAAGACGAACAGCAAGGACTATACGGTAAATGGAGAGACCAGAACGATGAAAGGCCCAGCTTATCAGCAAAAAAGTACATTCATGGTGCCGTTAACTTCCATCACTCAAGCCCTGAACATCACCTATAAAGTGAATCAGCCAGCCAAGACGGTTGTGCTGAATCTGAATACCAAACCTGTTGCAAGCTTCACCATTTCCCAAAAGGAAATCTTTGCGGGCGATCAAGTGGACTATGTGACTTCTAACAGCTCCCCCAATGGAATGGATATCGTTGACGAACGCTGGACAGGTCGTCAGGATTCATTTGATCAAGCAGGTACATATACGATTTCATATCAAGTACAGGATTCCAACGGCCAATGGAGTGATCCCTATTCAATCACCATTGAAGTGTTGAGTCCTAATCTTCCTCCTGTAGCCATGTTCGCAACGGATAAAGAAGAATATAAAATGGGCGAAAAAATAACATACACAGACCAAAGCACAGATGATGAAAATAATATTGTCAAAGCCGTATGGGAGAACAATTCACTTGCGTTCTTTGAACCGGGTCCAAAAACGGTGACACTTACGGTTACGGATAATCATGGCGCTACGAACACGTACTCCAAGGTGATCACCATAACCAATGAGACCTTATATTCATTTACTGACTTCAATTTACTCTTCATACCGGTAGGACAGAAGTTTACCTTTAACGGCGGCGAAGTGACAACCATGGAGAAAGTGCCTTATACGTACATGGATGAGCCAAGTTTGTTGATCCGCAGCAACAGCCCGGAAACGGTGAATACGGAAGGCATCGTGTATAAAGAATCATCTTCGGGACAGACCCGTTTCATGATTCACCACGTGAACAATACAGGCAAAAGAGTAAAAATGTATGTGATTGCCACCAATAATAACCCGAATCCGGCTGTATTCGAACAGCAGAATATGGGCTTTGCTGGACCCACACCGTATGCTACTGTAGCCGGGAAATTGTCTATTGATAAATGGTTCAAGTCAATTCAGACCGGAGCGGATCAAAAGAAAGAGTACCTTCAACCTGGGGAAAGCAAATTGATTTTGACCGAACTTAATAAAACGCCGATGAAAGAAGGACAAGTCATCTCTCTCTATTCGGATGCATATAGTGATTATTCCTTAGACTATAACGTTATCCTGGTGGAAGAAAATAAAGATCCGTTCGAAGCGTTGCCATTGCTTCCCGTCCTTGATCGTGACGGAGTGCATAACCGGGGGACGTATCCGAACGCGACTCGCATCATCAAGTACGATGAGCACGTGGGACTCAAACCGGCTCGTCTGCCACTTGGTGACAATTCAAGCGATCCCAATCTGGTAGGAACAGATCCGATGGCTTACACAGACGCATCCAACGCGGGTAATTTCGGCGTATTGTACAAAATCACGCTGACCAATGTTGCACCGCGTACGCTTATCTCCTTTAACCCTCGAGGAGGAAAGTACTCCGGAGTAGCGCTGGTGAACAACCAGTTGGTATCGATTGCCGAAGGCAACGTTGCCGTTGCCAATTCAAGTGAACAAAGCGTTCTTTACCGCACCGGATCAATCGGAGAGAGCGTAACGATTCTGTTCTCAGCCGCGCCAGGAAGCAACCTGCCGGTCAATCTGCTCTTTACACCGCTCCCATCGGAGAAGTAAGATAGTTGTCTCTCTTATCTCTTACAACGAATGGTTTGAGTGGCACATTAATCATCGACAGAAAAGACTCCATATGGGGTCTTTTCTTTTCATAAGGCAATATGAAAATGTACGTAATGGACGCAATTAAAAAAAGCCATATATGGCACTGCTATTTCTACTTAGGAGGAATCCATCCCGATGAATGTATTAGGGATTATATAATCAACGATCAATACAGCCAAGATAAACGTAGCTCATGGACCAGAAAAATATTGATGGGAGCGTGACGATCGATGAACAATAGAGAACGGTTTACAAGCCGGGTCGATTCGTATTTGAAATACCGCCCGAGCTATCCAATTGAGGCTATTGACCATTTATACGACGTTGTTGGTTTACGTGCGAACAGTAATATAGCAGACATCGGGTCAGGTACTGGAATCATCTCGAAGCTACTTCTGGAACGCGGAAGCTATGTAATAGCGGTCGAGCCAAATCAGGCTATGCGGGAAGCCGCCGAGCAAACGTTAAAAAGCAGCCCGCAATTCGTGAGTATAGCAGGTTCTGCAGAATCTACGGGATTACCTGATCAGTCGGTTGATTTTATTGTCTGCGCTCAGGCATTTCACTGGTTTGATCAATCCGCAGCCCAAATCGAGTTTCGCAGAATTCTACGGCCAGGTGGGAGAGTAATACTCATCTGGAATTCACGTCTTACACGCGGTACTCCGTTTCGTGAAGAGTACAATCAACTGCTCCATACATATGGAACCGACTACCAAAAAGTTAATCATAAAAATATTTCTCAAACGATGCTGCTCTCTTTTTTCAAGGAAGGTTCAATGCATGAAATACGATTCAGAATGAGTCAGGAGTTCGATTTCGAGGGGTTGAAAGGCCGGTTGTTATCATCTTCTTACAGTCCTGTACCCGGGCATCCGAATTACGATCCGATGATATCAGCACTGCAAAATTTATTTGATAAAAATAATCAAGAGGGTACTGTTGCATTCGACTATGAAACTGAATTTTTTTGGGGAGAAGTATAAATACGGCATCTGAAAGTCGCTATTTTAGCGGCTTTTTTTATATTTTATTAGAACAAGTTCTTGTCCAGCTTGCTTGGATTCAGTTGTTGAAACGAACCCTGGCAGACTCCTTAAAATCTTATAAGAAATTCTAGAAATTTCAGAAATTTATCCGATAGGCGGGTGCTATTATACAAATACAAACAAAGACGAGGTGATGAAATGCAAGCGAAATTGGCAGCGGACGCCGTTCCCATCTCCACAAAGCGAAAGATATGGATCAGGACGATCCAAAAGTACAAGGTGATGTATGCTCTCTTATTACCAGCCTTAATTTACTTTGCCGTATTCAAATACATCCCCATGGCGGGAATCATGATTGCTTTTAAAAACTATAACCTCGCTCTGGGACTATGGGATAGCCCTTGGGTGGGATTCAAAAATTTTACGGATTTTATGAACGGCGTTTATTTCTGGGACATCATGAAAAATACGATTGTTATATCGCTGTATAAGCTATTGTTCGGATTCTCCGCGCCCATCGTACTTGCTTTACTCCTCAATGAAGTGTATAGCCAGTGGTTTAAGAAAATCGTACAGACCATCACTTATTTACCTCATTTTCTGTCATGGGTCATTGTTTATGGAATTATGGTCGCACTACTAGCCCCAGGCGATGGTCTCTTTAACATGATTATGAAGGATTTTGGTTTTGAACCCATCTCGTTTCTAACGGAACCTGCCTGGGGCAGATTGCTGATCATCTTATCTGAAGTATGGAAGGATATTGGATGGGGGGCAATATTGTACCTTGCCGCCTTGGCAGGAATCGATCCAAGCTTATATGAAGCTGCTCGAATGGATGGCGCTTCCAAATGGAGACAGCTCTGGCATATCACGTTACCTGGCATTCGAGGAGTCATTATTCTGATGCTGATTCTGAAATTAAGCCATATCCTGGATGCGGGTTTTGACCAAATATTCATGTTTGCCAACACCTTTAACCAGGAGAAGATCGATATTATCGATACATGGGTATACCGGGAAGGGTTGGAGCGTCTCAAGATTGGTTTGGCTACTGCTGTAGGATTGTTTAAAGCTGTCATCGGATTTGCTTTAGTGTTGGCAGCGAATAAGCTCGCCAAAAAATTCGATGGGCAAATTTGGTGAGGTGGTCCTTAGAATGATTCATATGACAATCGGGGAAAAAGTCTGGCAAACCGTCGTTTATGTGATGCTTATTTTGTTATCCCTACTGTGCGTGCTGCCTTTTCTATATGTGGTTGCTGTCTCCGTAACGCCAGAATCGGAAGTACTAAGAAGAGGGATTGTGATTATACCCGAATCCTTTACCTTTTTGGCCTATAAAGAAGTATTCGTTTCTCACGGGATCTGGCAGGCGTATAAAATTACGTTGTTTCGAACGATTGTAGGCACTGCGTTAAATGTGTTTTTTACAGTCATCGCGGCATACCCGTTATCCAAAAAATACTTGCCCGGAAGAAGTCCGTTTTTACTCTTCATTGTGTTTACCATGATGTTCAGTGGGGGGTTAATTCCGACTTATTTATTAGTTCGTTCTCTGGGATTGTTAAACAGCCCCTGGGTATTGATTATTCCCAATCTCATTAGTGCATTTAATCTGGTGATTATTAAAGGATTTTTTGAGCAACTACCAGGTGAAATCGAGGAATCAGCGAGGGTAGATGGTGCCAGTGAGCTTCAGACGTTATGGCGGATCATTTTACCCCTGTCGTTACCCGTGCTTTCCACCATTTCCTTGTTTTACGCAGTCGGGCATTGGAACAGTTATTTCGATGCCATTGTATATATCAATGATTCCAACTATATGCCACTTCAAGTTATTTTGCGCAACATCCTGCTTAACGTCGCCACGCAAAGCGCTGATTCACTTGCCAATTCCGGAGCTGTCAGTACGTTCGCTGTGCAAATGGCTACCGTTGTTGTGACTACGGTCCCGATATTAATCGTTTATCCATTTTTGCAAAAGCATTTTACCAAAGGTGTGCTCCTGGGATCTGTTAAAGGTTAAAAGATGCTCCAACCTAACTTATTACGGGGAAACCGTGATAATATACAAACAAAGGAGAGGTCAATATGCAGCGTAAAAAGATTTCATTTGTTATCCTGTCGGCAATCTTGGGACTTGGAACGTTATTGTCAGGTTGTGGGGGAGAAGAAGTTACATCGACAGCTTCGAGTAATTCGCAAGGCCAGTCTGGCCAGTTTGCAACCAAAATGAAAATCTCAATGTTTAACCAAGGTACTTTCAATGCTGCTGCTCCGGTACCTCCACGTGATGAAGATATTCAACGCCAAATGTTGGAAGAAGAAATGAACATCGACTTGGATATGATGATTCCTCAAGCAGGGCAAGCAACAACCAAACTGAATACGCTCATTGCAGGTGGAGATATTCCAGATTTAATCTTCTTGAAGAGTCGTTCTGATCTTGCGCAATATTACGACCAAGGTGTTCTTGCGGATCTGACACCCTATCTGGATCAGTTTCCTGAACTACAAAAAAGGTTTGGCAACGACTCATGGGAAGCGATGTCCTATCAAGGGAAAACGATCGGAGTTCCAGGCTATGATAATGTAAACGGTATCAGTCGAAGCTTCTTCATTCGCAACGATTGGCTGAAAAAGCTCAATATGGAAGTGCCAACAACACCGGATGAGTTATTCGAAGTTATGAAAGCCTTTACAGAGAAAGATCCGGACGGGAATGGCAAAAACGATACGTACGGATTCATCGGCGGTATGAATAAAGAAGGCAATCTGCAAACCTACGGCTTCGATAGCTTGATGTGGATGTTTGGCGTTAATCCGCCTTCGGCCGTTGAGATCAAAGATAATGAACCGGTATTTCTATTTATCGATCCCAAAATGAAAGAGGCGCTTGCTTATATTAATAAAATGATGGCAGCCAAGGTGGTTGACCCGGACTGGGTGACGATGAATTCGCCTGATCTACTGGACCAAAAAATGTTTAAAGGTAAAGTTGGCTTCATGATTAGAGATGCTCGCAGACTGGAGCCGGATTATCAGCAGAAAATGAAAGAAATTAGTGGAGAGGTGCCGGAATGGATCGTTATTCCCCCGATGAAAGGTCCTTACGGGGATCAGATTGTAGAGAGAAAATCGTTCCAGGGCAATTCATGGGCCATATCTGCAAAAGCGGACGAGGACAAAATTATTCGCATCTTGTCCATGCTGAATTATCTCTTTACGGATGAAGAAGCTTATCCCAATTTTGCATACGGAATCAAAGGGATTCATTGGGATGTCGTAGACGGCAAGATCAAAAATAAAACCTCCGAGTTATCGAAAGAAATGAAAGAGAAGTACCTGTGGGTCGATCATTATAGAATGCCGCGGCGTGGTGATGATGCGGAGTACTTCAGCTTCCAGAATCCGAAGACAGCGGAAGCCTTCAAGAACAATCAGCAATATGTGGGGCCAACGTTGCCCGGTAATTTATTGACCCCAGACCCGAGCGACACCTTGGATGCTGACCGCCAACGGTTCATTAATGAAAGCTTGGTCAAATTTATGACGGGCAAAGAACCTCTTTCCAACTGGGACAATTTCCTCCAGACGCTGGATACCAAGTTTGACATGCAGAAATATAAGGAAACAGCCACCCAGCAATTTAAAGACGCCGGCCTCATCAAGTAAAAATAAACAAAGAGAGAGTGGCTATTCGTAGCCCCTCTCTTTATTGGCATATGCTATTCTTAGTTTAAAACGGAACTAAAAGGAAGATGATCGATGCGAAGAAGAATCAGCTTGCCTTTAAAATTATTTTTTATCGTGTTTGCATTTGTATTGGGCTGCATCCTCTTGATAAGCCAATTATCTTATCGTTATGTCCAAAAAGAAATACGAACCAATGATATTTATTACACCAATCAAATATTAGACAAGGTGGACCAGTATTTCACCGTTAACTTTTCCTCCTTCCAAACGATCCTCTTCTCGGTTGAAACTTCGGTGAAAGCTAATATTAACCATACCGAAGTGATTAAAGAGCAATTAAGAGAACTGTATGAACTCAACAGTAATTATGTTAGTAATATTTATTTGATCAAAAGCGATTTATCCATTCTGGGCGGAAGTGCACCTACACGAATATTCGATGAACCTTTATCGGAAAGAGAACCTTTATATGATGCGGCTGACAAAAATAGAAGGACTACCTTTGTTAGTGAACCATACAAATCAAAATACTCCGGCTGGACTGTTACGATGGTTCGTTATCTGAACGGTGCTCCGTTTCCTATGGCCATTGCGGTTGATCTGGATCTAAATGCCATTGAAGAAACCTTGTTCAAGATTAATAAACAGGAACAAATG
Organism: Paenibacillus sp. FSL R5-0519; assembly: GCF_037974275.1. Classification (NCBI taxonomy): domain Bacteria; kingdom Bacillati; phylum Bacillota; class Bacilli; order Caryophanales; family Paenibacillaceae; genus Paenibacillus; species Paenibacillus sp. FSL R5-0519. Next base: position 3,246,068 of record NZ_CP150234.1, on the reverse strand, counting down.
AATCTGGCTCTGATCACCGAGTCAGGTAAAATCATTGCCGGCTTTTCTGAAAATAAAGGACCCCTGAGTATTCAAGATCATACGTTTTCAATCGGAGAAACGTCAGCGGAAGAAATTTTGGATACGTCAGAAAGCAACCTTCAACTGCATACGAAGGATGGTATTCCCGTCTCTCTTTTGAAGAAGCCAACGGAGAAATTCAACTGGACCATTGTCTCCGTTAATGATGAATCACGTTTGAAAGCAGCTTTGTCCAGATTGGAAACCTATTATATTGAGCTTCTGGCTGCAGGTCTTCTGTTAAGTTTGTTCATTTCTTTCATGGTTGCCAAATTTATAAGAAAACCACTATATACACTCAAAACAAAAATGAAACAGGTCGAACAAGGCATCCTCACAACGACAGTAACCATTAACCGAAACGATGAGTTTGGAGATCTTTCACGCGCATTTGATCGGATGTTACAGCAAATTGTGGAACTGATTCGCCGAGCCGAGCTTCATAATGAACTTGAGCGGAAGCTGGAAATTCAGGTATTACAGTCTCAAATAAACCCACATTTTCTGTATAACACGCTTGGTTCGATCAGCAATGTGATACGTCTTGGACAAATAGAGAAAGTCGATGTGGTAATCGGGTCGCTCATTTCATTATTGGAATATGGGATAGACGACGCTTCAGAGAAGGTTTCCCTACGTCAGGAACTACGCAATGTATCGGACTATATCGAGATCCAGAACATTCGGTATAACCGAAACTTCAACTTGATTGAAGATATCGAAGCAGGGCTAATGGATTTTCCGGTTTTCCGAATGCTGCTGCAGCCTCTTGTCGAGAATAGTATCTTCCATGGTTATAACGGTGGGGGAATCGAGGGTCCTATTACGATTCATGCATACAGGGAGGGTGGCATCGTCATCATCGAAGTTGTTGACCGAGGTGAGGGAATTCCGGCCGATAAAATAAAACATATTTTACGCTCAGAACCGGGTGAAGAGGAAGTGAAAAGGAAACGAATCGGGCTGAATAATATTCATGGTCGAATAAGACTCCACTATGGAGATCAGTTCGGACTGGATATCATTAGCATACCTAAGGAAACGACCCGTATACGCGCCTTATTCCCGGCAGAATTGCAAAAAGGAGATGCATAATGGGGAGAGACTATACCTGCTTCATTGTTGACGATGAAGACCTGATCATTCAACGATTGGAATTGTTTTTTAGTGAGCTCTCCCATAGAGATAGACGATTTGTTCTGGTGGGAAAAGCCAATAATGGGCTGAGTGGGATCGAGGAGATCATGAGATTGAAGCCAGATATCGTCATATCCGATATTGTAATGCCGCGAATGGATGGCATCTCCATGATTGAGCAGCTAAAGGCGGAGCTCCCCCATACCCAATACATACTTCTGACCGCTTATTCATCCTTCGAATACGCTCAGCGAGCTATCCACGCGAACGTATTGGAGTATATTGTAAAGGTGCCGCTAAGGGAAGCCGATTTGAATCGAGCGTTGGATAAGGCAGCCGGAATTTTAAATGAGTTTGAGAAAAAAGAAGCAGAATTTCACTCGTTAAACGTATCCGTACTTGAAAATAAATATAGAGTCCGCAAGCAATTTTTCAACGAATTGATCCGAGGTGAAATTCCTTCTCATCGGGCTTCGGATTTTGCCAATCGCATGAAGTTTCATTTTTTTCAAGCCAACTATTGCTGCTTCATCGTAGAGATGAATACGTATGAAAGCTTCCGCAATGAATACGCTGCCGCAGATCAAAACATCTTGAAATATGCGATAACGAATATCATCGAGGAAACGGTGACGAATGGTGGCAGTGGAGTAGCTGCCGATCTGTCCGATAATCGTTTTATTGGCTTTTTATCCTGGGAGAATAACCGCAGTGATATGGAAACGGAATATGCTTGCCTATCCTTGGGAGGACAGATCATCTCTCATTTGCATCAATATTTGAATCAAAAGGTATCCGTCGCTTTTGGAAGTCCACACCGAGGCTGGGAATCGATCAAACAAGCGTATACAGAAGCTAAACATGTGAGTGAGGATTTCTATTATCATACTGAAAAAGTCGTAAAAACACCGATGCATCGATTCCAGTACCATAATGACAAAAAAACAGACTTTGAGCAGATGCTGGCTGATTTTCTTGTACGGATGAAAAGAAAGATTTCCAAGGAAGAACTTGACAAAGCACTCGCCGAACTTTTGCGATTTGTTTCGGATCATAAAATCCACAAGTCAATCATGGCGCCAATGATTAGAGACTTGTACAGAGACATTACTGTAAAGTTTAAATCGGGGAATAAGGTGACCATGGAAGTAGCTGAATTCCCCATGGAATATATGACATTTCAAGAGCAGCTCGCCTATATTGGCGACTTCACATTTGAATACGTGCATGCAGGCCAACGATTACATCGTGCAGAAATCATGAGTGCTATTCATTTTATAGAGAAAAACCTGAAACAGCGTTTAACGCTGGAGGCCATTGCGGAGGAAGTAAATTTAGCGCCATCGTATTTTAGCAGCTTATTCAAAAAAACAATGAACGAAGGCGTGATTAGCTACATCAACCGTAAAAAAATCCAATTAGCACTCGAGCTGTTAAATGATAAGGATTATTCGTTATTGGAATTATGCGAGGAAGTAGGCATCGTCAATGAAGGTTACTTTTGCAAACTTTTCAAAGAATATACGGGTGATACACCCAAGCAATATCGGATCAAAATGACACGGTACGAATCCAAATAAGGATGCAAAAAATGTATGATTTTTTCGCGAAATCCTGTAAAAAAAGACCGTTCAAAACCATTACCATGATAGGAGCATCTAATCATGGAGGTTATCAAAATGGAGTCTATAAAAGCTGATGTAACCGTCGTAGGTGGAGGTATTGCAGGAATATGCGCTGCCATTGCAGCTGCACGCCAAGGTCTGCAGGTTTCACTTATTAATGATCGGCCGGTTCTAGGGGGAAATGCGAGCAGCGAGGTCAGAGTGCATATCAACGGGTCGGCTTATCTCGGGAACAGTCCATCCTACTATGCACGAGAGGGCGGGTTGATAGAAGAACTGAAGCTGAAGATATTTCATTACAACCCGTTATACAACAAGAAGTTGATGCTTTCGCTTTCCGATACAGTCTTACTCGACATGGTTTATGGTGAGCCCAACATCTCTCTATTCCTGAACACATGCGTACATGAAACAGGCATGGAGAACGGTAGAATCCAATGGGTGGATGGCCTGCAATTGGCTTCCGAAAGAAAATTTCGTTTTGAAAGCCCCACCTACATTGATTGCTCCGGGGATGGAATTGTTGGATACCAGGCAGGCGCTCACTTCCGATGGGGAAGAGAGGCAAAGCATGAATACCAAGAGGAGCTGGCTCCTGAAGTGGCGGATCATTACACCATGGGCGATACGATTCTGTTTCAAGCCCGTGACGTTGACTATGCCGTTCCTTACAAAAGGCCTGGCTTTGCGTATGATATTACGAAGCTGGACTTTTTCGATAGTATTCGAAAAGGGTTAAACCACCGGTCTTTTCCAAGGAAAATCAACGGACTTGGCGGATTGTGGTGGCTGGAATACGGCGGACATATGGATATTATCAAGCATAATGAAGACATTGCATTGGAACTGCGAAAATTGGTGTACGGAATCTGGGATTATATCAAAAATAGCGGCGAGTTCGATGATGTAGACAATCTCATTCTGGATTATGTGTGCCCGATTCCGGGAAAGCGTGAATCAAGACGATTTATAGGAGAGCACATGCTGTCTCAGAATGATCTTACAGCAAAGCCTCATTTCGAAGATGCTGTATCCGTCGGAGGCTGGTATATGGATCTGCATGCGAATAAAGGCATCTACGATGAGGGGCCGGCTACAGCGTGGAATTTCGTGCCGGGATTGTATAATATCCCGTTCCGCAGCTTATTTTCACGCAATATCCCCAATCTCATGTTCGCTGGCCGCAATATAAGCGCTACCCATGTGGCTTTTGGATCTACAAGGGTCATGGCAACCTGTGGTTGTATGGGGCAGGCAGTAGGAACGGCTGCTGCGTTATGCGTAAAATATGAGGCAGACCCTGCAGCTCTCGTCAAAGCCCATATGGGTGAGCTTCAGGCACAGCTGCTTCGAGACGGGCAAACCATTGTAGGGCTTCAAGAGCCCTTGGACCCTTATTTCGCTGAGGGATTAACGATTCGTGCCTCGTCTCAGCGAAGCTATGAACATCCTCATCCAACCGAAGAGATCTCTTTGGAGAAAGCGTTATGTTTGGTTTTGCCGATTCAGACATCCGTGGCTGAAAGCGTGCAGATCAAAATTAAAAATAGATCTGATCATACAGAAACGTTGCAAGTGAAGCTGTATGGCGGGGATCGGAAGGAGAACTATATTCCGACAAGCGAGTTTAAAAAATATCCCTTGCTTATTTCAGCGGGTTACGATGACTGGATTACGCTGGACCTGGGCTGTGAGAAACCGGCTGATGACAAGGTCTACATCGTAATGGAAGGTTCAGAGAGCCTTGCGATACACACCAATGATGAGAAAATGACTGGAGCGGTGAGCTTCCTTTATAGACCGGAAGAGCCATCCAGGCTGAAGAAGCTTAATAAGAGCATTTGCTTCAAGGATCTGAAACCATCGCAGGATATGTATAATCCAGTGAACGTGGTCAACGGCTTCTCCAGACCTTATGGCCTACCGAACGGCTGGATTTCGGAACGTACCGAAGGACAGGAATGGTTGGAAATTGGTTTTGCAAGCCCGAGGAATCTGGATAAAATCCATCTTGTTTTCAATTCGGAGCTGAATTTGGAGCATTTCGACGATCCGATCCAGCCACTAATCCAGGATTATGATGTGACCTTAACGTTAGAGGACGGAACCAAGAGTGAAATTAATATCCGTGGTAATTATCTTTCGTTGAATAAACATCAGGTGAACACAACAGGTGTAACCCGAATCCGGTTTGATTTCTGTGCAACGTATGGTTCACCTTATTATGAAGTGTTTGCTGTGAAACTTTTTGCTCCTAAAACGTTAAGTGAGGTCGGGTGAAGTCGAGATGAAGGAATTTTTCTCACGTAGAGGACTGCCTAATGTCATTCAGAAGTTGGAAAATGGAGAACCCGTGACCATCGTTTATTTTGGTGGCAGTAATACACGTTCGAAAGGATACAGGGTCATGACGGCGGAGTGGCTGCAAGGGGAGTATCCCCATGCCGATATCCGTGCTGTGAACGCAGGTATTGATGGGACAGGATCAGACCTCGGCTGCGCCCGTTTGCAGACAGATGTACTGCGTCATCAGCCTGATCTCGTGTTTGTTGAATTTGTTGGCAACGATGGCGGAGTTCCTGAATCCAAGGCGCGGATCGAAGGCATTGTTCGCCAGATCCGCAAGCGCAGTCGGTTTACCGATATCCTGTTCGTATATACGATTAAAGAGCGGGATTTGAACTTATTTCAATCCGGGGAGTACCAGAAGGGCGCTCTTATGCAAGAGGAAGTCGCCGACTATTACGGTATTCCTTCGATTCATCTGGGCGTGGCGGTCAGTCAATTGGTTTCAGATGGCAAGCTCATTTTCACCTCAAGTTCAGATGTGTCCATTCCCGGTGCCGTTATTTTCACGCATGATTCGATCCATCCAACGATTCCAGAAGGACATCAGATATACACGGACACCATCACCCGGTCATTTGAGAAAATGAGAGAACTACGAGATCACGTGGGAAAAGTGGAACATCATTTGCCGCAGGACCTGTTGGTCCCGGCTAATCCTTGGGAGTATGCTACCATGCTGCCACTGGATCGTCTTACTCATTTTTCCGCAGGATGGTCTTACGTGACTTCCAATGATTTTGCCTTAGTACGCGAGTATGATTGGTTGTTCCCAGGTCTGTGGCGAGCAGTTGATCCTGGTGAGGCGATCACAGTGGAGTTTGAGGGAACACACATCGGCTTATTTGATATCGGGGGACCGGATTCAGGCAGATTGAAGGTGTCGGTGGATGGGGGGGAGTCCTTTATTATCGATCGTTTCACTCCTTATAACGATCATAATCGAAATCAATATGTTTTCTTGCCGGAGCTACCGAATGGGAAACATACCGTTCGCTTCGAGATCGATCATGAGAAGACGGACAAAGCGGCCGTGTTTGAGGCTAACGGCAATGAACGAAGTATGGCGCATATTCGGCAGCATCCAGCTTGGTATGATCAAACGGTCATCCAGCTTGGAAAATTGTTATTGGTGCAGCCGCCATTATAATGGATTAGTCCAATTGGAAGAGTAAGGACATTTGGAACTCTTGGAAAACCTGCATTCTATCTGACGGCAATGAGCGCTCAGTTAGATGTAGGTTTTTTTACTTGAAATCGTATAAGAAATTCTTAAAATGATAGAAATTTTACGGTGATGTGACTGCTAAGATAAAAACAACAGAGCGCAATTAGGCAGAAGAATAAAGCTAAGGTCAATTGCTTTTTTACAATCATTTGAGCAAAAGGTAATCTATTTTTGAAAGCGTTACCATTTTGAGGAGAGGCTGTGAATTGTATGGTCAAAAGGAAGCTGTTTTTCTTCATCGTTTTCATGTTAACGATCGTAGTTCCTTTCAGCCTGATTGGAATAAGGGCCGCTTATGCGGAAACCTTACCTTATCAGACCATTATCATCGATGACGGGAGTATTAAGATCAATGATGTTCTAACACCTGATGCAGGTAACGAGAACAATGGATATTCGGCTCCAAATTGGACAACAAGCACAGGGGTGAAAGGCTATGATCTTTCCAGCTCCAAATATACGAGTACAGCAGGCAGAACGATCACATGGAATCCACGCTTGGAAGCAGGAACAGCGAAAATTTCGTTCTATAAGCTGGATTGGGCAGATAAAGCAGATAGCAATGTGAAAATTGAGATTGTTCATAATGGGACAACAGATGTAGTCTTTATGGATCTTAGACCCTCATCTGGCGCGCCGGCAGGTTGGGTTGATTTGGGAGAGTACTATTTTTCCGGGGTTGGGGAAGAATTCGTTCAATTGAGCCGGTCTACCGGCACCACAAACACGATCCTTACACGTGCTGATGCGGTCAAGTTCGAAGGAAATATTGAGCAAAAAGAGCCACATAAGACGATCATCATTGATGATGGAAGCCTCACGATTGATAATGTCGTCACTGTTGATGCAGATAATGCCAATAACGGATTCTCCGCTCCTTATTGGACCACAAGCGCGGGAGTGAAGGGATACAATAATTCCAGTTCCAAATATACGGATGCTGTAGGCAGAACAATCACATGGAATCCACGCTTGGAAGCAGGGACGGCGAGAATATCGTTCTATAAGCTGGATTGGGCGGACAAAGCAGATAGTAATGTGAAGATTGAAATTGTTCATAACGGGATTACGGATGTGAAGTTTCTGGATCTAAGACCCTCGTCAGGTCCATCAACCGGGTGGGTTGATTTGGGGGAATATGAGTTTAGTGGTGAAGATAGTGAATTTGTCAGACTGACTCGAACGCAACCTACGACGGGTACCATTATTACGCGGGCCGATGCCGTCAAGTTCGAGGGAAATATCCGTCAGCAAGCTCCACCGTTGCCCCCGCTGCGGAGCCGCACATTAGCGAATCTCAGTTACACGGAAAAAGGCAGCATTGAAAATGATAACTATAAAGCAACTTTCTTTGAAGCAGTGTGGGATGGGGGCAGTTCCATCGTTCGTGACATGTTCTACAAAAACACGGAGACGGGGAACTGGGTTCCAATCAATAATGAATCGGAAAGACTTGAAGAACAATGGGTTTTATTAGATGGGAATGCGGGCAGCCGAACCAATTACTACGATACGATGAATAAGCGCTGGATTACATTTGACGGAATTATTTTTCCCGACAGCCACACGGCGGTATTAACCGATTCCTCACATGGAAGTGATTACGATTTACAAGTGAACTGGTCCATGGCAGGAGATAAACCAGATGTTTCCTTTGCCTTCACACCTCGCCGCGACGGTAACTACGTGATAGGATATCACTCCTTCACAACCGAGTCAGTCTCGGGCATCAATGAAGTGTTAAATGGATTCAGGTCTCATGCCAAAATGGTAGGTACAGTGGAATCAACAAGCTTGCGGGAGCTTAGCGCTCCGATGAGTCTGGTTGAGAAGAATGATAACGCGGGAAATCCATTGACGTATGGGGTATTTGTACCTTCGGAAGAGTTACCAGTTGAATTTGAGCCGACGGGAGGTGTTACAAAACAACGGCTGGGCATGAGCCTTGTTAATAACGAAGGCAGCGTGCAGCCCATCCTTTACGCCCCTCAGTTGGGGGCTTATTCGCAGATGACTGCTGAAAGCACCTATCAATTTCATATGGGGCTAATTGCGCAAAAAAGCAATCTGTATGAGTCCTACGTGGATATTCTTCGCAATGAGTACGAATATTCGGCATATCGTGAAAATGTATCAAATAAGTCGCTCACTGACGCAATGTTTAATATGATTGATCTCCTTAAAATTGAGCCGCAAGGGGACGACTCTGTTAATTATGTCCCATCACCCAGCGGGTGGTGGAGCCGTGCCAAGGGTTTTATCGATATTGAAAATGAGGACAGCGTTCGAACAAGCTCGAATGCAGTTCTTCTGGGGGCTTACTATTTGACTGGGGATGACCAGCTATACGATACGAGAGCATTGCCCTCCGTCCAGTATGGCGTATCCCGAAATGGTATTGGTTGGTCGCCAACGCAGAAGAAAGTTTACGGCGTGCCTTCTTTATGGAAAATGGCTACTCTGCCGTTCGATGTTTCAAGCGTAGCCGCTGTCAATCAGATGATGGGCACTTCGGCAGGAATTGGCGCGCTGGCACAGGAAGAGTACCTTATGCGTGATCCTGACCAGAAAGACCGCGGGCCTGTCATTCAGCCTCTAATGATGTATCGTATGACGGGAGAGGCACAGTACTTGCAGGCTGCGAAGGATGCAGCCGACAACTATATTACACAATATATCGATATACCTGCATCTATCGATGTGAGTAAAAATGAGTTCATTTATTATTATAGCAAGCTGTGGATGGAAATTTTGGAGCTGTACGAAGAAACGCAGGAACCCAAATACTTGGATGCCGCTTACAAGGAAGCTAAACGGTATGCAACCATGTTTGTTGCTCGTCCAGTTCCTGAAGGGAACGTTACGATTCCTCAACCAGAGACATATAATTACGCGGAGTCATTCCATTGGCCGGAAAGCGGTAAATTTCAATATCCTCGGCTCAAACTTCCCGAAGATATTGCCGGAGGCGTTCAAGCCGAGCGTTGGCTTGTTTCACCAAGCGGATTGACGTTTGAAGCAGGAAGTACAACCGGCTATTATCGGATGAATGCTCAGGAAGCACCGTTCATGCTGCGATTGTCGCTCTATACAGGGGATAAACTGCTGCAGGATATTGCTCATAATGCGGTTATTGGTCGCTATTCAAGTTATCCAGGTTATTATTATAAAGGCTTCGCCGTTAGCCAACTTGAACCGGACTTCCCTCTGGAAGGCCCAAGCGGGGCAACATCCATCTATTATCACCATATTCCGGGGCAGCTCGGGCAAACGATGGATTATTTGATCAGCGAACAATCCTTGAAATCGAACGGTAGCATTACATTTCCATCCGTATTCGAAACAAATTTTCTGTGGTTCAAATATCACCTCTATGGGAATAAACCAGGTCAATTTTATGGCAATTCCGACGTTTGGCTCTGGATGCCGAAGGGGATCATTAAGACCAATCATCCTCAATTGAACTGGATCACAGGTGAGAGTGGAGATAAATTCTACATTGGGCTAAGCAACGCATCGTCGGAAGAAATTCAGACTTCGATCGAATTGAATGAACAGATCATTGGGTTCAACCCGGCACAAGATTATACTGTAACGATCATCCGCGACAATGGTACACCTGAGCAAACCGTTATGAGTGGCGGAATCATTCAAGCCACCGTTTCAGGCAAGGGCATCACGGCTATCATTGTAGAGGGACTTGACATTGATGTACCGCTGCATCAGGTCAGAACAGCTGAACCATCGGATGCAAGCTATTTCTTTGATACTCACAGTCCAATTGATGCCGTTAAAGGTATGCTGATCGTAAAGCCTGACGAGACGGTCTATGATGCCTATGTACAGGCAAAAACGACAAAACCAGCGACCATTCATTATTCCTTGGATGGCGGGGCTACGTATACGACCGTCCCGGATACGATCTACCCGATGGAATGGTCGATACGGGTGAATGATTTATCCCAAACCTTCACGTACTACGTGGAATCGGAGGGGAAACAAACCCGCAAGCGCACACTCTATCTGCCGGATCGGGTAACGGAAACGCCAGTCCAGCCCGATGATGGGCAGGATCATTCATCGATCATTGTGGATAACACGGAGGCGGAGACAGAAGGTGTCTGGATAAGGGATACGACGGCTAACGACTATTATTATGACAACTATGTATACGCCAAATCTACGACTGGCACGGCAACAAGCACAATGAAATGGCGACCTGAGTTGCCAGAGAGTGTAACTTACAGTGTGTATTACAAGATTCCGCAAATCACTGCAACAAGTGAAAATTGGGCAACAAATGCCTCATTTACCGTTTATTATAACGGAGGCTCCGAGACGGTTACTGTTGATGAGACAATGGCAAATGGTACTTGGGTACACCTGGGTGATTATCCTTTTGTCGCAGGTGATAGCGGATATGTGGAACTAACCAATAAAGCCAACAAATCCAGAGTTGTAGCCGATGCGATGATGTGGGTGGACCCAAACAGGGTACCACAATTGGAGTCTGCGGTGATCCAAACTGATCGCAGTGAGTTGCAGATGACTCAATCCGCACAACTGAGTGTAATCGGTTATTTGGATAACGGTTTGATCGGTGATCTGACACAGGCCGATGTTCAGTATTTCGTTGATCGTACGGATCTGGCTGAAGTGGACAGCAGTGGGTTGTTGACTCTTCTCAATCTCGATGGGGACACGGATCATATTGAGGTATGGGCCACGGTAACGATTGACGGGGTGACCTTAACCACACCGCCTTTGACCATCACGATCAGGGATCTAACGGTTATCGTGGACAGTACAGATACAACAGGGTTATACACGACAGAAGGATCTTGGAGCCAAAGTAATTTAGCCGGCTACAAAATTGGGGTCAAATCTCGCTACTCAACAGTTCAAGGATCATCAGCAACGTGGAAAGGTCAGTTTCCAGAGGGGAAATATACAGTCTCGATCTACAAGCTCGTTCATACAACGGCAAACGATAACCATGTCAAAGTGGAAGTGAAACATAAGACGGGTACAGAGGTCACCTATATCGATGCAACGGTCGGCTCATCAGGTTGGGTTAATCTGGGAACATTCGACTTTACGGGTGACGGCAGCGAGTATGTCCGGTTAACCAGGGTTACGCCTACAACGGTAGATCCGCCAACACTTCCTGCGGATATGATCTATACGAGGGCTGACGCAGTTATGTTTGAACGGCATTCCAATGATTCGGAGTTGCTCACAAATGAGGCGCCAGGTGAACCGACAGTTTCCGAACAAGAGTAGTGAATTATGAATGGAAATGAAACAACGGCAAGTGATGGTATACGAATTATTGTAAAATAACGCTAAGAGCAAAGAGCCAAGTGGATCAAAACGATCCATTTGGCTCTTTTTGTTTAGGAGCAAGAAGGTGTGGTCACAGGTAAGGAAGCCAGTAGGCCACCTTCCTCGTACCCATCAAACACTTAAGTTTGCCAAATCCAACTTTTTTGGATTCTCTTAAAAAAATTGCCGCTTTCAGATTATGTTTCGTCACACTCAAAACGTTTCTCTAGACCCACACAAATCTTCAATGATACCATCATACACGTGCTAGAAATGAATATTGCAGGAGGATATCATTGTGGATCAACTAAAATACGATAATCTAAAGCTGGGGGAGCGCGGAGCCATCATCAGCATTATCGCCTACATATGTTTGACCGTATTAAAACTGATCGTTGGCAATATGGCCGGATCAGAAGCGCTTAAGGCGGATGGATTAAATAATGCTACCGATATTGTGGCCTCCATAGCTGTACTGATCGGTTTGAAGCTTGCCCAACGCCCAGCCGACAAAGATCATACCTATGGTCACTGGAGAGCAGAGACCGTTGCGTCCCTTGTTGCATCTTTTATCATGATGGCGGTAGGTTTACAAGTATTGTTTGAAGCAATCAGTTCTGTGTTCCAGGGTACACATGAATCTCCAGATATCATCGCCGCATACACAGGCATTTTCTGCGCGGTTATTATGTATCTGGTCTATCGATATAACAAGAGACTTGCTACACGTATCAAAAGTCAGGCGGTCATGGCTGCGGCCCGAGATAATATCTCCGATGCCTGGGTGAGTACCGGTGCGGTCATTGGAATCGTGGGTTCCCAGTTCGGCCTTCCATGGTTGGACCCCGTAACGGCTGTTATCGTAGGTTTCCTGATCTGCAAGACCGCTTGGGACATTTTCAAGGAAGCCACACATCATCTGACCGATGGTTTTGATGTCGAACTGATTCAGGAGTACAAAAAGACGATTGCCGGAATAGACGGTGTAGAGAAGGTCAAAGACGTAAGAGCACGCAATTATGGCAATAATGCTGTCGTGGATGTTGTTATCACCGTACATGCTGAGCTGGATCTTCAACAAGCACACGATATCTGTACAGACGTGGAGAACGAGTTAATGGAGGAGCATGACGTATACACCGTTCACGTTCACGTGGAACCTGATATGTTGAAAGAATGCATATAAGATTTAGATTTTAAATGAGAAATTCAGCAAAGCAAAAAACCAGTGAATGATTAAAGCTCACTGGTTTTTTGCTGATTTCAATTGTGTCTCTGTGAAGGAATCCACGCGTTATTTATCCCGAACTTGACTATCTCGGCAGATTGTAAGTAATCAGATTGTTATATTTATCCGCATGTTTCTGTTCGTCCAGAATAATTCCCCAGACCGTGTCTTTATATATCCCATAAGGGAGACCAAACCATATTTTCCGATACTTTTCCACGGCCGCCAATTCACCTTGAAATGCCTGTTGCAGTCCGCCAAGATAAGAGGTGACCTTCTCAACCGGCTCGTTACTCACGCCCGAAATCTCCTGACCTGTCAGATCCTTGTACATTTGACGAAACATTTGATTATGTCCGCGTTCATCATTACGGATGCTTGTGATGATGGCAGCCTGATTGGCATCAGGTGATAACTGAATCAGTGAATCATAGAACATCTCATCGTTTCGTTCTCCCTGCACAGCGGATTTGATTAATTCAAGTGCTTCGGCTGGTGATGTCGCCCATACCGGAGTAAAAGTGTACCTGTAACCATAAGGATATGCCACATACATTACGAATCCCTCCAAGACCAATATGAGTTAGCATATGCACGTATGCCCATCCGCGTTAACCCATAGCTGTTTTGTATGTACGCGTTTAACTTTTCAGACCGGGTTTTGATCGCTGTGTAGATGTTTCAATAACACGCCGTACCCGTAAGCGAGCACAAATGGCAGGAGATAGGACAAGAAAGTCCAAAAGATGTTCCAACCGTTAAAATAGATCACATGTCCCAGCATTTTAGCAATCCATTCTATGAATGTCAGTGATAAGGAGGCCGCAAAAATGGCTGCCCAGGGCTTCGCCCCTTTTACTAAAATGGCATACATCATCAGGCATCCGGCAATTGGATAGATTCCGAGGTCCATAGGAAGAGCGGCAAAAGACTGGTTGCGAGTATTCGGCAGTATGTTCCAGAAATAATTAAACCCCACGTTGTTGATACAAGCGGCAATAGCCACACCCAGTGGGTAATAAATAACGAGGATTTTAACGTGTCGTCGCAAAATCCACACGCCCAACAGAATGGGAAGAACCATACCCAAAAGCAAATTTCCTAACATTTATTTTTCCTCCAAAGCTAGTTACTTCAATTAATGATTCTTGATTCTCATCCTTAAATCAGTCCGTCGTTTTCTTCTCCATAAGACGATCCATTCGATCTGACAGTGCATTTAATTTTTTATCATAATGCTTGTATGTGTAGTATCCAATGATTGCTTTGACCGTAAAAAAGAGTATCGCGGCAATAACAATCAATATATAATTGTGGGCAATATGCCTCAACCAGTCGTTAACCGCATTCATCGGATTTCTCTTCTTCAACACATAGATAGTTAAGTTAGAGTACCCATCTTCATGGGAAATAATGCATGGTTATACGGAAGACTAAAATAAACACAAACGGCAAAAAAAATCGCCACCCTCTGAATTGGCTCTGGTCAATCGGGCAGTAGAACATCCATTTCTACTACATCTATCGACGCAGGGCATTTCAGTTGAGGGTGGCGATCTTTCCATCATACATTCTATTAACATTATTGAGGGCTTAAGTAGACTTCAATAGCAGATAATGTTGGATACCATCTGGATTCTTCAATGATCAAACGAAGCCTTCTTGCTCGGATAGGGAGAAAACGGCATATTCGTTTGTATCCAACGATGGTACAGTCGCACAGATCATGCCATATCTCGCCATCCAGATATTCGATGTGAAGTTTCTCGATACGTTGACCAGCGCGGATATGCTCCTGTATCAGGATAGTATCAAACGTATGCTCTTCCAATAAATCAAGTTCAATGACAGCGTGTTCGGTTCCTTCGTTGGGGCGCCAATACGTCGTTTGGTCCCCATCCAGCACGCGAGTGGCATCATGCTTCTCATCAAGCGATTCTGATACAGTGACGTGTGCTCCGAAGGCCAGGTTATGGCGGAACGTAGCGCGAAGCCGATCGCCAAGCTCTTGCATCCGCTTGGCATCATTCTCATGAATTCTGCCGCGTTGGTCCGGAGGCAGATTTAACAGAAATGTAGCATTACCGCCAACAGACTTGTAATAAATATCAAGGAGCTTCTCAAGACTTCGGACCTGATCATCCTCAGCAGCATGGTAGAACCAGCCCGGACGAATCGAAGTATTAACTTCGGCAGGGTACCAAGTAACCGGCTTTCCGGCTACAGCATCGCGGCTGCCCAGATTTTCGTCTCGAGAGTTGGCAAGCTTGGCAAACTGTCCATCATCCACTTGTTGTGAAGCCTCCTGAATCTTCTCGCAATCCCTGAGCTCCTCCGGGACTACACTCCACTCGGAATCCCGCGTATGTCCTGCTTCATTTCCGCACCAGCGCACATCGGGACCACATACGGATATGACGGCACCTGGCTGTAGTTCGCGAATGACTTCATAGTAGCCATCCCAATCATACACTTGTTTTAACCCGTTCGATCCTTCACCGCAGGCACCATCGAACCATACACAAAAGATATCACCATAAGAGGTCAATAGTTCACGCAACTGCAGCTTGAAATAATCATTGTATTCGGATGTTCCGTATCGATGGTCATGACGATCCCACGGGGATAGATATACGCCAAATGCCAGACCACCCAGCCTGCAAGCCTCAGCGACTTCCTTTACCATATCGCCATTGCCTTCGCGCCACGGACTGCTCTTAACCGTATGTTCCGTATATGCGCTTGGCCAGAGACAGAAACCATCGTGATGTTTACAGGTTAGAATGAGTCCCTTTATTCCTGCAGATTTGCACACCTCTACCCATTGCATGGCATCAAAATCGGTAGGGTTGAAGAGGGCAGGAGATTCGTCACCGAATCCCCATTCCTTATCTGTAAATGTATTTATCCCAAAATGAATAAACGAATAAAATTCGAGCTCCTGCCAGGCCAGTTGACGGTCGGATGGGGTGATATTCGCAAGAGTCTGAATGGAGTGGCTCATGAGTAACATCTCCTTTAATTTGAAATGAATTGAATGATTTCAGCATCATAGGGCTCAAGCTTCAACTCAGAGGCCATGGTCTGGCCTGACAGGATACCAATTGCCGTTTCCTGAATGAGCACGGTCTGCGACTTGCCTGTTGTGTTGACATAGATGGTATTTGCATTGTCCAGATGACGAGCCACGACACCAGATGGTGTGGCGGGACCTTGGGCTATGCCAAGCGTTGGATACAGACGATGCAGAAGCGCACTCAAAAACGTTGTATTTGCAGGCAAGCCCACATAGATTGCCTGACCCTGTCCGTATTTATTGCAGGTGACCGCCGGGGAAGACTCACGTGTATTCGTGAAACTGGCGATGACGCTCGCGGTACGCGGCTCAAGGATCTCATAATAATCGATATCCGGCTGAATGTTTTCCGAATCCATGACAATGACCGGCTTCTCACGCTCCAGGCCAAGCTCGGTTTTTTCCAAACCTCCGGCATTCTCCCAAGGGGTATGGCTCCGCGTTCGAACAAATGCACCACAGCGGATGCCAAATACATCACTCAAGCCTCCTGGCAGGGTAGTATCAAACACCCGATTGTTCGCAGTGACTTTGGCAGAATAAGCCGTCATGATAACGGTACCCCCTTGTTTAACAAAAGCCCGCAGTGTTGCAGCAGATTCTTCATCCATGATCGCATGTCCGGGTACGATAATCAGCTTGTAGTTTTGATGAAGGCTGCGCAGATCGATGATGTTACAATCCAGATTGGACTGTTCCAGAGCGCTGTATGCTTGCAAAACCTGACCTGTATAATCGGTCTTGTAATAGCTTGGATTGCCAGCCATAACTTTCAGCGCCTCAAAGGAGTATGCAATCGCAATTTCAGGGTTTGTTTTTCTTGGCAGGTCCAGCTCCTGCAGCCGTTTGAAATCCTGTGCAATCCGTGCAAATTCATCATATTTCCAGCCAGGTATACCATCATGATCCACAAGACCAAACACATATTGCTCTTCGCCGCCCAGCATTGTGCGCCAGGTCCAGGCACAAACGGCCTGCGCTCTGTGAATCAGAGACAGGTACGCATACATTCGCATCGCTCCCGGTGGAGAAGCGTAGCCGCCAAAGTCCCCCGTCTGGAATTCCAGACACCAGATCGGCCGATCCAGCTCACCAATGCGATGGTCCATGAAGAAGCACGCAGCCGTTAGCGCTTGTGCGTCTTCGGGATTGGTCCCGGGATAGAAGCCAATGCCCGGCAAGTCGATCATCTCTTGGTACTGCTTCAGATAATCGAAACCGTAGCCCGGATTTTCCGACCAGTGGTTCGTTGTCTCTCTGACTTCTGGAGCTAGTTCCCGCACGATGTCACTCAATCCTTGCATATAAGCCAACGTCTCATCGGAGTAAAAACGTGCCATGTCCAGGAGGCGTTCTGGCGCACCTTTGACTTGTCCCGAAATCGGGAGAACCACATCACTGAAACTGTTCAGTTTACGGGACCAGCGCTGTGCAGTCCAGGCTTCATTAAGCTGCTTGACCGTTGCATACTTATTACGAAGCCAGACCTCGAATCGGTCCCGGGTCGCATGGGAATAGGATGGAGCACCAGAGCCCAACTCGTTGCATAATCCGAAAGCATAGAGGGCCGGATGATGTCGGTAGCGAATGACAAGTTTTCTGGCAAAATCATAAGCATATTCTTGAAAGATTGGATGACCGACATCCTCCATATATCTTGTTTGCGCTTCCATACGAAGGCCGCTCGAAGTACTTAAAGAGATTTCGGGATACTTTCTGTGTAGCCAAGTCGGAGCCGGACGGGTCGCAATATCCAGAATGACCTGAATACCGGCTTGGTGAAATAAGGTCATGACTTCGTCAAACCATTCAAAAGTATAGGAGCCTTCCGATGGCTCGAAGCTGTCCCAGCATAAATGGCCGAGTCGAACGATTGTAAACGAAGCTTCACTCATCAAGTCGATATCGTGTTGCCAGCGTTCGCGCGGCCAGTCATGGGGGTGGTAGTTAGCACCTGCATATAACATCCTGATCACCGCCATATAATAATATTAAATATATCAATTATTCTAATCGCTGATGATCGGATAATATATATAATAAAAAATGAAGTTCATATAATAAAATGAAACTGATTAATGGAGTTCACGAAAACGTTGAGGCGTAATATTCTCAAACTTTCGGAAGGTAGAGACAAAATGACTCGCATCCAGAAATCCCACGAGAGAAGCAACGGTTTTGATCGTCATATGTTTGTTATTCATTAAGTGTTCCTTGGCTTTCTGGATTCGCAGTTGGATCAGATATTGATAAGGGCTCATTCCAGTCGTCATACGAAATAAATAATTAAGCCGCTGTGAGCTTAAGCCTGCATATTCCGACAGATCAGCCAAGCCGATTGAGGCATCATGAAAATGCTCCTCCATGAATCGAATCAAGGGTGTCAGTCGCGAGGATTGTTGGGAATAAGAGCGTTGGTTATCCACTTGTCCATAACGTTTCAGATCCATCAGAAATCGATACACAAACATGGAACTGTCCATTCCGCTGAATTCAGACTGCCGCCTCGCCAATCGGCTGGTCGTGTTATGAATTCTCGATAGCCTGGAATCGCCTTCCCAACGAATGACCTTGGATGTTGCCAATCCCAAGGAAGAGATGATCGTTGTGGCTAAATCACCACTAAATGTGATGTACCAAGTAGACCAGGGATGTGACGATGTGTAATAACGGTGCGGAACATGAGGTGGCAATAGAATTCCCTGATTAGGCCCGAGTGTCATCGTGTTTCCCACACATTCAAATTGCCCTTCACCGCCTGTCGTATGCAGCCAGTGATAACAATGATAGCCGGCAGGTCTATCAAATTCTTCTTGCCATTCGTTATAACCGGTTTGTTCCAAATAGATCGGCAGTGTACGGTCCAGATTCGTGACAAGCATCTGCTTCATGTAATGCTTCATGGTTTATCAACCGCTTTCAATTTTTATATCATTTTTTCTAATTATAACGGATCATGTTGTTTTGTTTCATTAGTTATACATAAGACAACATATTTAAGAATGATTGGGTGAATACTCAGAAGAGTTCCATAATGAACTAAACGAACGAAAGGGTGCTTGTATTGTACGAACATCTTATCATCTTCATCAGAAGTATCTTTGCCTTTATGCTTCTATTGGGAATTGCTCGCATTCTGGGAAAACAAACGCTGTCTGATATGAACTTCCATGAATTTGTCACCGCAGTCATTATGGGAGCCATAGCTGCCAATCTAGCTTTTAACGAGAAAATAGAAGTCACACATCTGATTATTTCTCTAATTGTTTTTACCGGAACCTCTTATCTGTTATCTAAATTAAATCTGAAAAGCAGAAAAATCCGCCTACTGGCAGAAGGTTCACCTACCGTATTGATTGAAGGTGGCAAAATCCTTGAAAATAATCTCGCCAAGAATAAACTGACATTGGATTCCTTAAACCAAATGCTAAGACAGAAAGACATTTTCAATATGGAGGAAGTAGAATACGCCTTACTCGAAGTGAATGGACAAGTTTCAGTTATGAAAAAAAACAAATATAGAACGGCTACGGTTGAGGATGTTCAAAGGAAGGTAGAGTCCAAACCTGAACGCATGCCTGTGGAGTTAATTATGGACGGAACGATGTTAAGCAAGAATCTAGAACTAAATGGCATATCAGATAAGCAATTAATGCAACAGCTTGAATCGAAAAGCAAGAACATAAACGATGTATTTTATGCTGTAAAAGGAAGTGACGGCAGGATCTATATCGATTATTATGAGGATCAAATCAAGCATCCCATTGATGTCGAGTGACACCATCAGAAATAAAAAAATTCCCTTCTCTTCAGATGAAAGAAGAGAAGGGATGATCACAACTACCAAATTGTTTTCAAATTATTGGTGCTTGCTGAGAATATCAAATATGATCTTGGCATTATCTGTGTTGTCGATCAAACCGGCGAAGCGATGACTTGCCGGGCCGTAGGCATATACAGGAACATCCTCCCCTGTGTGTCCACCTGTGGTCCAGCCCGTAAACGAACGGCTATTAATAATGGCTTCAATGGCATTATCAATCTTCGTTACATCTGCACTTTTGGCTGCTTCTTTCACCGATTCAATCTCTTCCGCTTTCAACTCGAGTTTCAGATAACTTTTCAGTGTTTCTTCAACTGAAGCACCTTTTGCAATTTGTGCTGCCATGAAGTCTGGAGTCCGCAGTGCAGCTTTGATCGGGTCTACGAAGAAGTTGTATTCTCCGTCTTTTCCAAGTGTAAGTCCGCCCGTGGAGTGGTCCGCAGTAGCTACGACAAGGGTTTCACCATCTTTTTTGGCAAAATCAATAGCTGCCTGAAATGCTGCTGCGAAATCTTCCATTTCACTCATCGCGCCAACGATATCATTATCATGTCCTGCCCAGTCGATCTGGCTGCCTTCAACCATCAGGAAGAACCCTTTGTCGTTCGAACTGAGGCGATCAATCGCTGTATTGGTCATCTCAGCCAATGATGGCGTTGCAGCAGTACGATCGATCATCTTGTCCAATCCTCCATCGGCAAACAGTCCAAGAACTTGTTGATTCTTATCAGCGAGGAGAGAGGAACGATCCGTCACATAGCTGAATCCGGCTTTCTGGAACTCCTTCGTCAGGTCACGACCCTCGCGTACAAAATTGGATTTCCCTCCACCCAGAAGTACATCCACCTTATGCTTGCCATTAATCAACTCATCATAATAATCGTCCGCAATGGCATCCATATTTTTTCGACTGATATCATGGGCACCAAATGCAGCTGGTGTGGCATGAGTGATCTCCGACGTAGCCACGAGTCCGGTGGACTTACCGTTTTCTTTGGCCTGCTCAAGTACGGTTTTGACTTCCTTCTGCTCAGGGTCAACCGCAATGGCCGCATTGTATGTTTTAACACCCGCCGACATGGCCGTTGCTGCGGAAGCGGAATCCGTCACATTTTGTTTATCATCATCCGGATAGGTCATTTGTACCCCAACCAGATAAGGGTCAAATACGGTTTTATCCATGCCCTTCGTTGAAGGATCATCCTTCATATAACGGTAGGCCGAAGTATAAGAGGTCCCCATGCCATCCCCAATGAGGAAGATGATGTTCTTGATTTGTTTTTTCTCCACACTTACAGCTTGAACGGCACTTGCTTGTCCGGCAGACATGAGAGTAGAAGCCGATACAGCCAGAGTCAGCGCTACCGCTGGTATTACTTTTTTGGATAATTTCACAATGATTCCTCCTCATCATATCTCGAAAACAAAAATGAATGCATGAATCTATATTCATTTGTTCATCATTAAAAAGGTTAGCATTCATTTGTAAATGAACACCAAGAATTTTGTATACCTGAGGTAAAATAAACAAAATAAAGCGATGGGATAATTCTTTGCATGAGGGGCTAGTCAAATTAGTCGAACTCCCATTCAGGACAATAGGGTTCCGACGAAGGATTCACATGATCTGCAACAGACGAGATTATAAAAATATACTCATACCCCTATTTTTGAAGTATGATACAACATAAGTAGAACGCTTTCATTTTTCTGTTTAAAGTAAATCATTTAAATTCAATCTCATTTCAGGAGGCTTTTCCATTGACCACATCATCTTCAAATTATAATGGGTATCTATTTGTACATTTTATTGGCGAACAACCAGATGGAGAGCAGGTTTATTTCTCCTATAGCGAGGATGGTCTTCACTGGAAGGATCTTAATGGCGGATCACCTGTGCTGTTTTCTGACCTTGGAGAAAAAGGGGTACGGGACCCGTTTCTGATTCGTTCAGTCAAGGAAAATAAATTCTATCTGATTGCTACAGATCTGCGCATCGCAAGCGGCAAAGGATGGTCTCATGCCGTTAATGCCGGGAGCCGGGACGTAATTATATGGGAATCCAGCAATCTCGTGAATTGGTCATCCCCATGGAACGTTACACTGGGTGTTGAGGGGGCTGGATGTGTCTGGGCACCCGAAGCGGTGTATGATGAAACAACAGATGAGTTTCTCGTATTTTGGGCTTCTGCAACGCAAGAGCCTCAGGAGCAAGAACGAAAGCAAAAAATATACAGCGCTCGCACAAAAGACTTTCGTACGTTCTCCGCATCGGAAAAATACATTGAGCGGGATAATCATATTATTGATACAACGATTCTTCCTTCGGGTGGTTGTTACTATCGATACTCCAAGGATGAAACAACCAAAAACATACGGGTAGAAAAAGGAGACTCTCTCGACAAAGAAGCGTTTGTTCCGCTGCAAGCCCCGATTCTGGAGGCTGTGGCAGGTGTGGAGGGACCTCAGATATTTAAATTCAATGACCGGGAAGAATGGTGCCTGATTGTTGATCGATTTGCTGAAGGCAAGGCTTATCTTCCTCTGCTGACTACAGACCTGGGAAGCGGAGAGTTCCGAATCGTTCCTGATGATGATTTTGATATGGGAACGAATCAAAAGCGTCATGGAAGTGTCCTGCCCATCACAACTGAGGAGTGCAGCCGGCTTTTGGCTGCTTTCGGGGATGGTCATCAGGTGCTTCCTGGACAATATGCCGATCCAGATGTCGCACAGTTTGAGGATCGTTACTATATGTATCCGACAACAGATGGCTTCGAGGGGTGGTCGGGAACACAGTTCAAGGTGTTTTCTTCTTCAGATCTGAAGCATTGGCAAGACGAAGGTGTGATCCTTGATCTGGGGACAGAGGATGTCACCTGGGCAACCGGTAATGCCTGGGCACCAGCCATTGCAACCCGCAACGGAAAGTTCTATTTTTATTTCTGTGGCAAAATGCTGAATGGGGAGAGTGCTATCGGCGTTGCTGTAGCGGATACACCGATTGGGCCATTCCTGGCCGAGTCGCAGCCTTTGATCACAATGCAGCAGTTAAGACGTCTGGGTATCACCATGGGGCAAGCTATCGACCCTTCTATCTATACTGAAACGGATGGAAAATCGTATTTGCTATTCGGCAATGGACATGCTGCCATTGTGGAGCTTGGTGACGACATGACAAGTGTCTTAGAGGACACCATGAGCAATCTCTCAGGGCTCCATGATTTTCGTGAGGCGGTAACGGTGTTGAAGCGGGGCGGACTATACCACTTTACGTGGTCCTGTGATGATACGGGCAGTGAGAACTATCATGTGAATTACGGTACGTCAGAGCAATTATACGGTCCAATTACCTATCAATACCCGATTCTGAGCAAAAATGTGGAGAAAGGCATGCTGGGCACAGGTCATCACTGTATATTTAATGAGCCCGAAACTGATCAGTACCGGATAGCCTATCACCGTTTTGTCACGCCACTCTCCAGATTTTCCTCTGGAAAGGGTTATCACCGTGAAATATGTATTGATCTGCTTCCTTTCGGCAAGGACGGATTGATTCAGCCTGTTATACTCTAACATAAGACATTCATTTGAATCGTTATTTCATAATTGATCCAATATAAACGCCTGTCAAAAACTCGCTTTTAGCAGTATTGACAGGCGTTTTTGACAATCATATCAATAAATCATATTTTGGAGGACATATACAGGAGTTGACAGAGCTCGAACTGAGTTACGCGCCTTATTTTTCATGTCAAAGATCCCATGAATATGTTGACTTCAAATTTTTAATATTATAATATAAGCATGCACTTATGTTTAACGGAAGGAGGAAGTGACATGGATTCCATTCAAAATGCAGCAGAAAAGATTAAATTGTTGGGCGATAAAACACGTCTTACGATCCTTACACTCCTCAAAGAACGTGAATGGTGTGTGTGTGAATTTGTAGAGATTTTAGACATGTCACAACCTGGAATTAGTCAGCATTTACGCAAGCTGAAGGATCAAGGCTTGGTTAAGGAGAATAAGCGTGGCCAGTGGGTATACTACTCTTTAAATGTAGAGAATACACCTTATATTAAATCTGTCTTGGAACTGATGCCGGACACGGCAACGATTCTTAAGTCTTTGAATAAAGAGAACTTTACATCCGTATGTAATTAATTTTTAATCAATATATAAGTATATTGTTATATACAAATATAAATTCAGATGGAGGAACTGAAAGGGGGGAATATATTGTTTTCTACGCTGCTAGCGTGCATGATCTTTTTAATTACGCTAATCCTTGTCATCTGGCAGCCTAAGAACCTGTCCATTGGTTGGTCTGCTTGCGGCGGAGCAATTCTTGCTTTACTTGTAGGTGTGGTCGATCTTCATGACGTCTGGGATGTAACGCAAATCGTTTGGAATGCTACGCTTGCATTTGTCGCAATCATTCTGATTTCGTTAATTCTGGATCGTATCGGCTTTTTTGAATGGGCTGCCTTACATATGGCCAAAGCCGCTCATGGCAATGGTGTACGAATGTTTGTTTACGTCTCCATCCTGGGAGCAGTGGTTTCTGCTTTCTTTGCCAATGATGGAGGTGCACTGATTCTGACACCAATTGTTCTAGCCATGGTACGTGCACTGAATTTTGATGAAAAGAGAGTATTTCCATTTATTATCGCCAGCGGATTTATTGCGGATACGACTTCCTTGCCGCTGGTTGTGAGTAACCTGGTCAACATTGTGTCTGCCGATTTCTTTGGTATTACGTTTATGGAGTACGCAGGAAGAATGTTTGTTCCGAATCTGTTCTCACTGGTGGCGAGTATTGGTGTACTGTATCTCTTTTTCCGCAAGAGTATTCCCAAACGATTTGATGCGAGTGAATTGAAACCTCCGGTAACTGCCATTAAGGATATGAAGATGTTTCGGTTGTCGTGGGTGGTATTAGCGGTTCTTCTCATTGGATACTTTACCAGTGAATTTCTCGGAATCCCCGTATCCTTTGTGGCAGGTATTGTCGCGATATTCTTCCTGATCATGGCTTCCCGGAATTCTGCTGTACCGACTGCACTGGTTGTCAAAGAAGCACCTTGGGCCATCGTATTTTTCTCCATCGGCATGTATGTCGTGATTTATGGTCTACGTAATGTAGGCTTGATGGATCTGTTGGCCGTAGTCATTCAGGCTGTAGCAGATCAAGGATTGTTTGCTGCAACAATGGGTATGGGCTTTATCGCGGCAATTATTTCATCCCTGATGAACAATATGCCTACCGTGTTGATTGATGCACTTGCCATTGATGCAACGACAGCAACAGGGACTGTTCGAGAGGCACTTATCTATGCCAATATTATTGGCTCGGACTTAGGTCCCAAGATTACCCCGATTGGTTCACTCGCGACCCTGCTCTGGCTTCATGTACTTAGCACCAAAGGTGTCAAAATATCATGGGGCACTTACTTCAAGACAGGTATCATAATCACCATTCCGACTCTGACTATTACCCTAGTGGGTCTGTATCTGTGGTTAATCATTTTATAACTTTAAATAACGAGGAGAGATGAACATGAGTAAAAAAACACTGTACTTCCTATGCACCGGTAATTCCTGCCGGAGTCAAATGGCCGAAGGCTGGGCCAAGAAATATCTGAGTGAAGACTGGGACATCTATAGCGCAGGAATAGAGGCCCACGGTCTGAATCCAAAAGCGGTTAAAGCCATGAACGAAGTTGATCTGGATATTTCGACTCAAACCTCGGACATCATTGATTCAGAGTTGTTGAACAACGCTGATTTCGTAGTCACATTGTGTGGAGATGCCGCAGATAAATGTCCAATGACGCCTCCTCATGTGAAGCGGGAACACTGGGGATTTGATGATCCTGCCAAAGCGCAAGGTACAGATGAAGAGAAATGGTCCGTATTCCAAAGGGTCCGTGACCAGATCGGGGAACGTATTAAAGCATTTGCTGAAACCGGAAAATAATACAACCCTGCCTGAGCAGGATAATTGAATGAATACCGAGAGAATGCCACGATAAGTGGCATTTTTTTGTTCAAAAAAAATGAACGTTTCATTCAGAAACGGTTCTTTGACTTCCCCATAAGCCCAACATAGAGTGATGACAAGGATGATGGTTGATTTAGTTGATTTAACTATAAAAAAAAGAAGCATATTCCCCTTGACTTTCCCCTGCACGGGAAACTATATACTCGCATTATATTAATAGATTGGAGATGATATGTTGTTCAAAATCAGTGCATTTTCCAGGCTAAGTAGGGTTTCGTTAAAAACCCTGCGTTATTATGACCAGATTGGCATACTTAAACCGAGAAAGGTAGATCACGAAACGGGTTACCGTTACTATTCCGCAGATCAGCTTCTGGAACTCAACCGAATCCTCATTTATAAAGAATTGGGGTTTACGTTGCCACAAATCACACAATTGCTACAGGAACATATTACATTGGAGAATATTCAAGGCATGTTTCAACTGAAAAAAAGCGAAATTCAGCAGATTATCGATACAGAACAAGCCAAACTCGTCCGAATTGAGGAACGCTTGCAGCTTATGGAGGAAGAGGGGCACGTCGAAACTGGGCAAGAAATCCGAATCAAAGAGGAAAGTGCTCGGCAGTTTCTTTTTCAGACTGGGTACGGGGGGGATGAGGATATTCCGAGTTTATTTCGTCAGTTTGATCGCTCATTAACCAAAGAAATACGTCAAATGACCCAGGGGCCACAGGTTGTTTTGTGGAGAGAAATCCCTGGACAAGAGGAAAAGTTTGAATTGGAAATAGGTTATTTCTTAACTTGTGAGCTGCAATTACCTCCATATCCATTTCAACTCCGGACTCTTCCTGCTGAGCCCATGATGGCCACTATAGCTTATCGTTCCAATGCCATCTTTGCTTGCAAAGCCTGTGTTCATTTAGCTACATGGATTGAAAAGAATAACTATCAGATCAAGGAAAACGAAGCGGGTAGGGAACTATATTTACCCTTATCCCAAGAACAAGATGCACAATTCATAGAGATACAGATCCCAATACTAAATAGATAACTGAAGAAGACGGAGTGGAGTAAAGTGAAAAATAAATGGATCATATATATCTTGGCGTTAGTTGTTTTTCTGATCGGAACGCTTGAGTACATCATTACGGGAGTCATTGAAATGATCGCCTCAGACTTGAGCGTGTCTACTTCCCAAGTGGGGTTACTGGTGACTGTATTCGCTCTGTCAGCCGCCATTATTGCCCCGATTCTCATTGCAATTACAATAAATATGGATCGCAAGAAGTTACTGTTATCCACCCTCAGTGTGTTTATTGCCAGTAACGGACTCGTGCTTTTTAACCTTTCTTACGAAACTTTACTATGGGTACGAATGGTACAAGGGGCTAGCGGAGGCATCGCTACTGTAGTAGCGATGGCCGTAGCTACACGACTGGTTGAAAAAGAAAAGCGGGGCAATGCCATCGGCATCATTTTGATGGGGCTGAGCAGTTCGTTAGTGCTGGGTGTCCCATTGGGTACATTTTTTAGTGAAAGGTTTGGATGGAGAGTTCTATTTGTATTGATTGGATTGTTAATTGTTCTTCCATCACTTATTATCAACAAAAAGGTTCCGGTAATCAAAGAGGAAGAAAAGATCACCCTCAGAATGCAGCTCTCCACTTTAAAAAATCCACTCATTCTGACGGCCTTACTTATTACGTTATTGTATATCGGCGGCTATTCGACACTGTTCACGTATATTACGCCTTTCTTGCAAGCTTCATCCACTCTTACCATGACCGAGATCAGCGGTGTTCTGTTTCTCGCGGGAATTTGCAGCTTTGTCGGATCAAAAGTGGGCGGACAATTGGCAGATGCAAAGGGATCGAAGTTTACAATGTGTCTAGGCCTTCTGTTACAAGGGGTGACTCTTCTTTTGTTCGCTCTAGCTGGAGTTAATCTTGTGATGTTAATCTTGGTTTTAATGATTTTTATGTTAGCCACGTGGAGCATATCTCCCGCCCAGCAACTATATCTGGTTACACTGGCACCTTGTAATCCTGATATTGCCCTTAGCGTCAATACGTCGTTTATCCAATTTGGTTTTGCATTGGGATCCGGATTAGGCGGGATTGTGATCAGTCGTACATCAGTCCTGCACTTAAATTGGTTGGGTTTTGGAGCTGTAGGCATTGCTTTACTTCTTGTCATTATACTATTTAAGAACTTGAGAAGCAGGACGGGAACAACAGATCCATTGTAATTTCAGGATGGTAATTGTTGCTTCTAAAGTACTTGGCTTTGTTGAGATGCAATCATCATGGCAGAATAGAGCATAAGTCCATTAACAAATTGATGTTTGTTCATCAATATCAAATTAAATGAGAGCGGAGATTATTATGCGAGAATACATCATCGGAATTGACTTGGGTGGAACCAATATTAAGTCCTCCATTTTCACTCTGGAGTTTCAAAAAATTCACGAAAGAAGCGACCCTACAGAGGCGGTAAAAGGACCGTTCCATGTATTAAACCGAATTGTACACATTATCCAAGAAATGCTGTCTTCTGAGGGGATTGAGCCAGCTTCTATTCTGTGCATGGGTATGGGCATTCCTGGATTATTAGATCCGGAGCAGGGACTATCCATATTTTCACCTAATTTTCCAGACTGGGAAAACATTCATGTCGTGAACTATATGAAAAATCATTTTGAATTTCCTGTTTACATCGACAATGATGTTCGGGTAAATCTGTATGGTGAATGGCAGTTTGGCGCAGGCACAGACTATAAAAACCTGATACTGATAACGTTAGGCACAGGTCTGGGATCTGGTATTGTCAATGACGGAAAGGTTATTTACGGTACTACATCGAGTGCCGGTGAAATAGGTCATATGAATATGTACCGGGAGGGTCGGCCTTGTCGTTGTGGAAGCTCGGGCTGTCTGGGGAGATACGTGTCTGCGGTAGGAATCGTCAAAACCTTTACAGACAAGCTTGAGGAAGGGCGATCAAGTATGATTCTGGAATGGGTAGGAGAGGATTGGACGACAATGACTGCACGTATGATCTCGGAAGCATATGATCTTGGCGATTCACTTGCTATTGAAGTTATGCATGAGACCGGTAAGATTCTCGGATTTGGTCTTTCCAATGTAATCAATCT
This sequence comes from Paenibacillus sp. FSL R5-0519, assembly GCF_037974275.1. NCBI lineage: Bacteria > Bacillati > Bacillota > Bacilli > Caryophanales > Paenibacillaceae > Paenibacillus > Paenibacillus sp. FSL R5-0519. The sequence goes on along the minus strand of NZ_CP150234.1, from coordinate 3,217,056 downwards.
GTTCAATCCGGAAGTGATTATTATTGGTGGTGGAATGTCGGCAGCCGGTGATCGATTGCTGAATACGGTGCGTGACACTGTTGAGAAACATGCGTTAAAGCTTTCATCCCATGCATGTAAAATAGTGCAAGCGAAATTAGGAGGGCAAGCAGGAATGATCGGCGCGGCTGCATTTGCCAAAAACAAGATGTCATTATAAAGTATCTCGATATGATAATAGATCAATAATGCTTGAGAATATGTCATTGCAATATCCAGGCTAAAACCTTAACTTAAAATGACAGTAGAGAACGCTAACAAACTCGTTGACGTATACCTTTTGGATGGCTAAGAAGTTATGTGTAAATGCCCATTGGACAGAGCGAGAGAGTGAGATTTATCTCTCATTCTGTTATGTCAGCCGGGTTCTTTATGTCGTCGTTTATGAATCGCTTGGGTGATGCACCCGTCATTTGTTTGAATTGCCTGCAAAAATGCTCGACATTACGATACCCGCACCTGTCGGCGATCTCTGCAACCGTATATTGACGATGTCTGAGGTGCTCTTTAGCTAACCGAATTCGGCTATGAATTACATCTTCCATACACGACACCCCAAAGGAGTTCTTATATACAAGCTGTAAGTATCCCGGACTAATATTCATGATTTTGGCCATGGCAGCAACTGTCCATGGGTGACTCGGATTATTGTGAATCTCTGTTCGAAGCTTCATCAGAGGATAATGCTGCGGGCCAATACTCTCTTGAACGCAAGACTCCAACAGCTTGTTGAACAGCGTTCGTAGTAAATAATCTATCGTTGATTCTCGGTAGTTTTTCTGGAAAGAATGCTCAGCAACAAGTAATTGAAACAGCTTGTGACAAAATTCAGGATCATCTAATGGAAATGGTTCGCCCTTCGGTAGGGAAGTTTCGGTTACATACATCTCATCACTTTCGAAACGAATCCAATCATTCACATATTGCTCCGTACAAGAGCGATAATATATTTTCTGATGAGGTGGATAGAGAACGGCACAATGAGGTGGATAATCTATCAATTTCCCGCCCACCCAGAACTGTGCAGGAGTCTGAGTAACAACTAACAGCCAGCAATCATGTCCTTCTGGAATATCAAACACAAACGGATGGTTATGGGCAGCATCATATTCGACGTAAAAAATCGTATTCATTGTTCTTCACCTTTACCATGCAGGTTATGGAATAAATAGAAACACTTATGGAACATTGTAGTTGTTCTCTATTATACGAAAGTAATCGTAAGTGTAATAGATGGTCTATCAATTTATACAAGGAGTGTGCATTGAATGAATAAACAAGGTTTGAATCCATACCTACCATCCTGGGAATATATCCCCGACGGCGAGCCTTATGTATTCAATGATCGAGTGTATGTGTATGGTTCACATGACCGTTTTAACGGACATGCCTTCTGTCTGAACGATTATGTATGCTGGTCTGCACCCGTGAATAACCTTGGGGATTGGCGAAATGAAGGGGTAATCTACCAAAAAACTGATGACCCCCTTAATCCAAATGGTCATATGTGCCTGTATGCGCCAGATGTTACGCGGGGTCCCGACGGACGGTATTATCTGTATTATGTGTTGGATAAGGTACCCGTTGTTTCGGTGGCTGTATGTGATACACCTGCTGGCAAATATGAATTCTATGGGTATGTACAATATGCTGACGGCACTCGTCTCGGCGAAAGAGATGGGGATGAGCCGCAGTTCGATCCCGGCGTGATGACTGAAGGACCGCATACCTATCTGTATACCGGTTTTTGTGCACCTGGAGACCCATCAAGACATGGCGCGATGGCCACGATGTTAGGTTCAGATATGCTGACGATTGTGGAAGAACCCGTATTCGTAGCACCGAGCGAACCTTACAGTAAGGGCAGCGGTTATGAGGGCCATGAATTTTTTGAAGCGCCTTCCATCCGCAAGAGAGGGGATACCTACTACCTCGTATATTCCTCTATCGTTATGCATGAATTATGTTATGCCACCAGCCTGTTTCCAAATAGAGGATTTACATATCAGGGCGTCATCGTAAGCAACTGTGATCTCCATATCGACTCCTACAAACCTGCTGACAAACCCATGTATTATGGAGGCAATAACCATGGCAGCATTGTAGAGATCAACGGAGACTGGTATGTTTTCTATCACCGTCATACCAATGGTGACGCATTCAACCGCCAGGGCTGTATTGAGAAGATATCATTTGAAGAGGACGGCAGCATTCCTCAGGTGGAAATGACCTCCTGCGGCTCAAACGGTAGACCGTTGGAGGGAAGAGGCGAGTACCCTGCGTATCTTGCATGCAATCTTTTTACCCAAGAGGATCAAAGGTATACTGGCGGTTTCGGGGCAGGAGCCTGGCTTGACAGCCGATTTCCCAAGATCACCCAGGATGGAAGAGATGGTGATGAAGAGATCGGTTATATTGCCAACATGGTTGAATCCGCAACGGCAGGGTTTAAGTATTTTGATTGCAAAGGGATTCGCCAAATCTCGATCAAGGTGCGTGGATATTGTAACGGGGTATTTGAGGTCAAAACCGCATGGGACGGTCCTGCACTGGGTACAATACCGGTACATTTCACTAATCATTGGAAACCCTACACAGCCGAGATTAATATTCCGGATGGTATACAGGCGTTGTATTTTACATATCGGGGTTCGGGAAGTGCGAGCCTCGCTGCATTTATTTTAGCGTGAAAGTTGCATCAGAACATCGAATACCTGAGAAAGATAGAGCAGCTTCTGGACATCCAGCAGCTGCTTTTTGTTTTGGTTAGCTTCCTGCGGCTCAGATTAAGTATAGTCATCCGAATGTGTGGCTTCACTATTCTGCTGCGAATGACTGCGAAATTCACTTGGCGCGATGCCTGTCCACCGCTTGAACTGGCGGCTGAAATGCGCATTGGTCTTATACCCCAACATCATCGCAATATGGTCTATGTTCAGGTCGGTTTGTTTTAACAAGCGCTGTGCTTCGTTCAGAAGGGTTTCCGATAGAAACTTACGCGGAGCGATGCCGTATACCTGCCGAAATATACGATTAACCTGTGACGGGCTAATGCTCAGCGACTTGGCAATATCCTGAATCCAGGTTCGCTCGCTCTCCTGGATTTCCCCATGAAGATGGATATATCTCACCGATTCCTCAATGTGCTCAGCAATCTGATGGGCAATGGTTTCTTTTCTCGACAACGTAACGGATGCTTGCTGAGATAACTGTCCAACCAGGGAACCGAGCAGTTCGAACACAGCAGCATGCACCTTCATCTGTTTGGAAGAGGATAGCGAACTCGACAAATGCTCTGTGGCCAGATTATACAAGGTAGACAGGGAAGAGGACAGCCCCAGAGCCAAATTAGAATTTGCCGGATAATAGATGTCTTTGCAACGGTTGAGTTCTCTGCAAAAGGACGTATCCTGTACACTGAAATGCACGGAAAAGTATGTGAACCCCTCCGGTCCGGCACCCGTACAGGAATGCGTCATACCAGGGCGAATGAACAGAAGATCGCCTATAGTCTGACTGTATAACTCTCCGTTAACAACCATATTCATCTGGCCGTCCATCATCCAGTGCACTTCATACATTGAATGCTCATGAGATGGATACGTCCAGGTTGAATCGACTTTTCTTGCATGTAGCCCCAATAATTGAAAAGACATGCGAACATCAGGCAGACGACCTAAATACACGGCTTCCGAAAGCTTGGCCACAGCACCCAACCTCCTTATCCTTCTATATACCAACATCTCTAGATTTATCTTAACAGAAAAAAAATGCGTGAAAAGGGTAATTCGTTGGAGTGATTAGAACATCGTCACGAAACCTGGCTGGTGCTAAGGTAATATTATCAACCCAATAGGGAGAATGGGGGCAAGCTTGAATGCGAATTATTCGATTTCTGGACGGGCAACAAAAGTGGCTGGCAGCCGTTACGGATGATGAAAAAGCCTATCGTTTGCCGCAAGCCGATTTTATGACTTTGATCCATCAAGCAAAAGAACAAGGGATATCACCTATTCAACTTGTTGAAAGCGCTTTTAAACCATTAAACAAGCTGACGGATGATTGGACTACCTTGCACCTGATCACACCAGTGGATGCCCCGGAAGTATGGGCGGCAGGTGTTACGTATCAACGAAGCAGGGAAGCGAGAAATTATGAAGCGACGGATGGAAAAATGGATGCAACGACCTTTTACGATAAGGTATACGATGCGGAAAGACCCGAAATCTTCTTTAAATCCACGGCAGCGCGAACGGTAGGTCCGAATGATGCCGTCACGCTCCGAAGCGACTCCACGTGGCAGATCCCGGAGCCTGAGCTTGGATTGGTGCTTGCGGGTGACGGAAGTATTGTAGGATACATTGCCGGTAATGACATGAGCTGCCGTGATATTGAAGGGGAGAATCCGCTGTATCTGCCACAAGCCAAAATGTGGCGCAACTCCTGCTCCATCGGTCCGGCTATCCGATTGGCAGAAACGGTGCAGAATCCGTACGCATTCAGCATTGTCTGCGAAATTTATCGCGCAGGTAAACTGGTTGTTAAAAGCGAGGCAAACACAAGTGAATTAAACCGTAAGCTGGATGAATTGGTCTCTTTTTTAGCAAGGGACAATGATTTGTTTGACGGTACGGTTCTTTTGACAGGTACAAGTATCGTTCCCCCTAATGAATTCACACTTGAACCCGGAGACCGCATTGAAATATCCATTAGTGATATCGGGACACTCGTAAATTCTGTTATTTCAAACTAATCTATAAGGAGGATAAGGCTATGACCGCATTTCAAGTGGATCAGACGTACAACAATTATATTAATGGAGAATGGGTGAAGGCCACGTCTGGTGAGACCGAACCGAGCATCAATCCTGCGAATCGGAAGGAAGTTGTCGGCTATGTACCCACTTCCGGCGTAGAGGATTTGAACCGGGCTGTCGCAGCGGCGAAGGAAGCAGCAAAAAAATGGCGGAGATTATCGGGTGCAGAACGTGGCAACTATCTATTTCAGGCAGCAAATGTGCTGGAACGTCGGGCCGATGAAGTTGCAGAGGCGATGACCAGGGAAATGGGCAAAACACTTCCTGAAGCCAAGGGAGAGACGATGCGCGGTGTCGCGATCTTAAGGTATTACGCCGGAGAAGGCATGCGAAAAACAGGAGACGTTATCCCCTCGACAGACAGCGAAGCGCTGATGTTTACGACTCGTGTACCCCTTGGCGTAGTAGGAGTTATTGCCCCTTGGAATTTCCCTGTAGCCATTCCGATTTGGAAAATGGCTCCGGCCTTAATCTATGGCAATACAGTTGTGTTGAAGCCGGCTCAGGAAACTGCGGTCACTGCGGCTAAAGTCATGGAATGTTTTGAAGAGGCGGGCATCCCGGCAGGCGTTCTTAATCTGATCTGCGGCAGAGGCTCAGTGATCGGTTCAGCACTTGCCGAGCATCCTGATGTGGGCGGAATAACATTTACGGGTTCCAATGAAGTGGGGAAACGGGTTGGCGCTGCAGCGCTGGCGCGCGGGGCCAAATATCAACTTGAGATGGGTGGTAAAAACCCGATCATCATTGCAGCTGACGCTGACCTGGATTTGGCTGTCGAAGCCACCATCAGCGGTGGATTGAAATCAACAGGGCAAAAATGTACAGCTACCAGTAAGGTCATCATTGAACGAAACGTATACGATGCCTTTAAAGAAAAACTGCTCTCGCAAATCCAGGAAATTCGGCTGGGTGACGGCATGTCTGCTGGAAGCTGGATGGGTCCATGTGCGAGTGAAGGACAACTCAATACGGTGTTGAGTTATATCCAAAAAGGTCAGGATGAAGGTGCCGTTCTGCTTGCTGGCGGAAAAAGAGGAGACGGTCCCGGACTGGAAGAGGGATTCTATGTGCAACCGACCGTATTTGAAGGGGTCGAATCCCATATGTCCATTGCCCGGGAAGAAATCTTCGGTCCGGTTCTGGCCTTGATTGCAGTAGATTCCCTGGAGGAAGCGATTGAAGCGGCGAATGACAGCGACTACGGCTTAAGTGCTTCCATCTATACTCAGAACGTAGGGGCGATGCTGTCCTTCATCCGGGACATGGACGCAGGACTCGTCAGAATTAATGCAGAAACGGCCGGCGTAGAGCTGCAAGCTCCGTTCGGTGGAATGAAGATGTCAAGTTCACATTCCAGAGAACAGGGGCAAGCGGCTATCGAGTTTTTCACCGCCATCAAAACGGTCTTCGTGAAGTCATAAACTGTGGGAGGCTATCATGTACGAACAGATTACGTCGATTATGGGGGAGAAGGCATCCAACTGCTTTGATATCATAGCACATGCTCCAGGGGCTGCCGGACGTCTGCCTTTAACGGATGATTTACTACGAAATGCTCCAAGCGGCGACTTGTTCGGCATGTCCCAGAATGTTGGAATGGGATGGAAACCTGGGGAATTGAACGGAAAACAATTTCTGATCTTAAGTACACAAGGCGGCATTCGCAACGAGGATGGTAGTCCCACAGCTCTCGGTTACCATACGGGTCATTGGGAGGTCGGTCTACTGATGAAAGCTGCCGCAGAAGAACTGTCAAGCCGGGGAGGAATCCCGTTTGCCGGCTATGTCAGTGATCCGTGTGACGGCAGATCACAGGGAACGACCGGCATGTTCGACTCGCTTCCTTACCGGAACGATGCTGCCATGGTATTTCGCAGACTGATTCGCTCGCTGCCGACACGTAAAGGGGTGCTGGGTGTCGCTACTTGTGACAAAGGTCTACCGGCAATGATGCTCGCGCTTGCCGGTATGCCGCAATTGCCTGGTGTAATTGTTCCCGGTGGCGTCACGCTTCCACCTACCGATGGAGAGGACGCCGGTAAAATTCAGACCATCGGTGCACGATACGTCAGCGGGGAACTTTCGCTCGAAATGGCGTCGGATTTGGGATGCCGCGCGTGCGCTACACCGGGAGGAGGCTGCCAGTTTCTAGGTACCGCCGCAACAGCCCAGGTCGTAGCAGAGGCCATGGGCATGACAGTACCACATGCCGCGCTCGCACCTTCCGGGCAGCCCGTCTGGATTGAAATGGCGCGCCAATCGTCACGCGCACTCATCCATATGGAGTCTCAGGGAATGAGGATGGCAGAGATCGTCACGGATGCATCCATTCGCAATGCCATGACCGTGCATGCTGCGTTTGGGGGATCGACCAATCTGCTTCTTCACATACCGGCGATAGCCCATGCGGCTGGTTTAACCGTGCCTACGGTACAGGACTGGATACAGGTCAACAAGAATGTTCCAAGACTGGTTAGTGCCCTGCCTAACGGTCCGATCTTTTACCCGACCATTCGCGTCTTTCAGGCCGGAGGTGTACCAGAGGTTATGCTTCACCTCAGACAGCTTGGTCTGTTGGATGAGTCTGTACCAACGGTTACAGGTACGTCATTGGGGCAGGTGCTGGATTGGTGGGAATCGTCGGAACGCCGTCATCTCATGCGGAAGCAGTTGAAAGAGCAGGACGGCATCGATCCGGACAGTGTCATCATGAGTGTAGAACACGCCCAGCAGCTTGGCATCTCTTCGACCGTAACATTTCCAACCGGAAACATCGCTCCGGAAGGTTCTGTCATCAAATCCACCTCTATTGATCCTGCTGTGCTGGATGAGAATGGCGTGTACCGTCATCGTGGCAGAGCCAAGGTATTTACCACCGAACGCGAGGCGATCCGTGCGATTAAGACCGGAGGTATCTCGGCTGGGGATGTGGTCGTGCTTCTCGGACGAGGTCCATCCGGAACCGGAATGGAGGAGACGTACCAGCTAACCTCTGCGCTTAAGCATCTGTCTTTTGGCAAATACGTGTCACTGATTACGGATGCCCGGTTCTCCGGTGTTTCCACCGGTGCGTGTATTGGTCATGTTGGCCCCGAAGCGCTGGCAGGCGGACCAATTGGCAAGCTGCGGAACGGAGACCTGATTGACATCGTGGTGGATCGGAGCACGCTGGAGGGCAGCATTAACTTTGTCGGAGAAGGAGAAATCGAGGTTTCGCCGGAAGAAGGTGCTTTCATCCTGGCACAAAGGTCCTTCCATCCGGATATGCGGCCTGATGAAGCTTTACCGGACGATACAAAGCTCTGGGCTGCGCTGCAATCTGTCAGCGGCGGAACATGGAGAGGCAATGTATACGATGTAGAGCGAATTATAACTGCTCTGGAAGCCGGCAAAAAAACGCTGGGCTGGTACTGATTTCTACCTTTCGTGTATTTGCTGTTGTACAGATCATCACTTTCATACCGGAGGTTTCTTCCATGAACAGTATCAAGAAAATGATCACCAATCCCATCCTCCCCGGATTTCATCCAGATCCGTCCATATGCCGGGCGGGAAAAGATTATTATATCGCCACGTCCACCTTCGAATGGTTCCCCGGTGTACGCATACACCATTCGCGAGATCTGGTTCATTGGCGACCAATCGCTTCACCGCTGACTCGTGCAAGGCAGTTGAACATGGAGGGCAACATTAACTCCGGAGGTGTATGGGCACCATGTCTCAGTTATGACAACGGCGTGTTTTACCTGATCTACACCGATGTCAAAAGCCGGGTAGGCGCCTTTAAAGACACTCACAATTACCTTGTGACAGCAACCGATATTGAAGGGCCTTGGTCCGAACCGATATATCTCAACAGTAGCGGTTTTGATCCTTCCCTGTTTCATGATGGGGACGGACGGAAGTGGCTGGTCAATATGATATGGGATCACCGCAAGGGCAAAAACCGGTTTGCAGGCATCGTTCTGCAGGAGTATTCGGTTGGGGAGCAAAAGCTGGTCGGGCCAGCCAAGAACATTTTTGAAGGAACCGCTTTAGGATTAACCGAAGCACCTCATCTGTATAAACACAAGGACTATTATTATCTCATTACGGCTGAAGGGGGAACCGGTTATGAGCATGCGGTTACAGTAGCACGTTCCCGTACATTACAAGGCCCTTACGAGGTTGATCCTGCCAATCCGATCCTTACTTCATATGGCAGAACGGATTTGGCTCTGCAGAAGGCAGGCCACGGCAGTCTTGTTGAAACACATACCGGCGAATGGTACATGGCTCATCTGGTTGGACGACCTGTTCATCAAAAATATTGCATTCTTGGACGTGAGACCGCACTTCAGCCGTGTACGTGGAGCGAAGACGGCTGGCTGAGGCTTGCGAGCGGTAACCGGTATCCCGAGGTCCAGGTCATTGCACCGAAGATTACGGCACATCCGTTTGAACCGTTAGCTGAAATGGATCATTTTGATCAATCCGAGCTTCGGAATGACTGGAATACTCTTCGCATTCCACCCGACCCGACTTGGCTCAGCTTGTCGGAACGTCCCGGTTACTTGCGCTTGCACGGTATGGAGTCAATGAGTTCAACACATAGGCAAAGCATGATCGCGCGAAGATTGCAAACGTTTGAGTGTGAAGCCGAAACAGCTCTGGAATTTGCGCCGGATCATCCACAGCAGATGGCAGGATTGATTTTGTACTACGATACCAAGGACTATCTCTATTTACGTATAACTTATCATGAAGAAAAGGGGCTGTGCTTGGGAATTATTCAGTCCAAGTACGGGGTGTATGACGAACTGTTGGAGGATATTCCGCTAGAGTCGGTGAATACGCTTCGCTTAAAAGCAGTGGTTGATCATGATCGCGCCCGCTTTTACTATGCGTTAAATAAGAATTCATCCTGGAATCATGTAGGCGAGTGGGTTGATATCACACATCTGTGCGATGAATCTCCGGAGTATATTCGGTTTACGGGAACCTACATCGGACTTTGTGTGCAGGATCTCGGTGGAACTCGAAAACATGCCGATTTTGATTACTTTGTGTATAGAGAAGCAAAGCATGAAGTGAATGCATTAAGCCATATAGATTCTGCGGATGGTGTGTCTGGAGAGTTATCAAGAAATTAGAAGATTGTGTGATATTGCTCAAATGTTATAAGGTGGACTCGTGATAAAATATTTCTATTCGGATAAAGCAGCGCTCCCTTGTGAAGGGGGCGCTGCTTTATCAAATAGGGATAAATAACTACATAATAATATGATATTATGTTTGTCGGTAACAGGTCGAATATAATAGTTGGAGGCATATTATGAAATTATATAAAGTTGTTCAACCCCATAATTCAAACTATCCTGATCCCATCGTTTTAGCTAAAGGAGATACAGTCCTATATGGGAGAGAAGATACTGAATTCCCCAACTGGATTTTCTGTGAATCCGTGCATTCTAAAAAAAGCGGCTGGGTACCGAAGCAAATATTAAGCACTCCCAATGAAGAACAGATCGCGACTGCATTATCAGATTATTCAGCACACGAATTAACCGTAAAACCCGGTATCATCGTTACAAAAGAATTTGAACTAAATGAATGGAGTTTTGTTCATACCGCAGAGGGTGAAAAGGGCTGGTTACCAAATAAGGTATTGACTCCATCGGAATAATAATGGAAGGCATAGAGAAACTTACTCTAGATCATAAATGGGGATAATTCGCAGTTGTAATGGTCTAGTTCGTGATTAGGCATGCATTTACCTTGAGGATTTTATTCCTCTCGTGTAATGCATGCCCGTTTTTTATTTGTGCTGTAAATCCCTTGTGATTTTGCGTCCCGTTGGTGTCTGGGCGAGGCCCACGCCGGCTGTCCAAGCTGCGGAGGCACTACATATTCATATCAATGAACTAGCTCGTTCACGAGATCATGTATCAAACGTCTCACCCACATAATGAAACGAGTGAATATGCGTTTTGGTCAGTTCGATCACATTGTTGATAAAAACATCACGTGATTCATGATATCCGCTTAATATCCAATTGTTCAATAGTCCAAAAAAACCGTAGGCGGTATAGTACTTGAAGTAGTCCATGTTCACCGGGGAGTTATTGATGGTCTCAAAGACAAACTGTTCCTGATAGATTTTGAGTATAGTTTGGGGGAAACCTGTATGTAGACCGGGTAACGTGTCATCGTATTGAATCAGTTCGAAGAAGTCTCGGTTTTCATAGATATAATCCACGATTTGAAAAGATTCGGCATCCAGCTTGTTAGTTGAAACCTTTTGACCGTGCCAATAGGGCCTACCTACCGCCCCCCTTAATCCTTGAAGTGTTGTACTCAGTAATTCTTCAGCGAGAAGATATTTGTCCTGGTAGTGTAAATAAAACGTGCTGCGATTGTAACCCGCCTGATCAACGATATCCTTGACAGACACACCATGGAATCCTTTTTTCTTGATGAGCTGAATCAGAGCAGTTTTTAGGTGCTCCTTGGTTCGATTACGATGTTGAGCTGTCACAATAAGTTCATTATTCATTCAAAAAAACTCCTATAAATATAGACATATTTTTATGAAGTGTCTACGAGGTAGACACTTGGTCATATCTTAATGATTGGAATGTTACAATTTTAAGCATAGAATTAGTTTTGTAAACATCATATAGCACTATTTATATAGGCACTATTCAAAATATTATACTGGGGGATTTATTCATGGGCAAACTACAGGATAAAGTAGCAATTATTACAGGAGGAGCATCCGGAATCGGTGCAGCAACAGCTCGCCTGTTCGTTTCCGAGGGAGCCAAAGTGGTTTTGGTCGATCTGAATGAAGAAAAAGGCAAGGCGTTCGAACAGGAACTGAAAACGCTTAATACGGAAGCTCTCTTTATCAAAGCAAACATCACGAGTGAAGAAGAGGTTGCCGAGATGTTCAAACAAACCGTCCAAGCCTTCGGTCAAGTGGATATCGTATTCAACAATGCGGGAATCGGACGAGTTCATCCAACGCATGAGCTTGACTACGCCGAATGGCGTAATACGGTCAATGTTGATCTGGACGGCGTTTTCTTGGTTGCGCGGGAATCAATTCGCGAGATGCTGAAAATTGGCGGCGGCACAATCGTCAACACGGCATCCATGTATGGATGGGTTGGTTCTCCTGGTTCAGCGGCTTACAATGCAGCTAAAGGTGGCGTTGTGAATCTGACTCGTTCCCTCGCGCTGGAGTATGCTGAGCAGAATATTCGGGTGAACTCCCTTTGCCCAGGCTTCATCGATACACCGATTATCCCGGAAGAGAGCAAACAAGCACTTGCTGCATTAACACCGATGAAACGTCTGGGTCAGGCAGAAGAGATGGCGAAAGCTGTTCTGTTCCTGGCTAGCGACGATTCTTCATACATGACAGGTAATAGCCTGATCATAGATGGAGGATACACTGCGCAATAAGGGCAGCAGTTGTCACGAGACAAAAGTTCGGTTCCATTAAAAGTCGCTTTTATAGCGGCTTTTTTTATTTTATCAGTTACCGTGCCGTACAAGTTCACAGTCAAGCAAAAGGACATGTTCCAAATGCCAAATGTATACTTCTGTGGGAAGACAAAGATTGAACGTTGAAGAGCTTGACGGTTGACGAGCACACAGCAGTTAGCTATTCATAATAGATGGCCTCATAAGGAAACTCCAACTTATTCAAGCGATATTCTTTGGGTGACATGGACATATATTGCCGAAACACTTTGCCGAAATAGCTTGGGCTCTCAAAGCCGCATTGTTGACCAATTTGGGAAATCGGAAGTTCCGTTGTGCGGAGAAGTCTAACCGCCACCTCAATGCGTCTGTCTTTGAGATAGGCGAGCGGTGATGTTTTCTCCGATCTCTGAAATAACCTGCACAAGTAGTGTTTATTGATATCGCAATGGCTTGCGAGCAGATCCAGCGTCAATGGGGAAGCATAATTCTCCCGGATGAACTTTTTACATTTCTCAATCGTTGTTATGGAAAGGGCACCAATATCCCTCTCCGCATCCCGACTCGTCTGTACCAAGATTAGCAACCAACGATAGATTTGCATAGACAAACGATACTTGTCGGTGACTTTCTCCTGATGAATCAAATGGATGATTTGCCATAACTCTTGAATCAAGGGAGAATCTGCGTTTCGTCGAATGACATGTCCCTCATTATCATGAATCATATCCCAAATTCGGTTGGCTTCATCCCCGCGAATGTTAATCCATATAAATTCCCATGGTTCGTTGTTCTCTTGTTTATAGTAATAGCAATGTTCTCCGGAGATTTTAACAAGCAGGGCATGTCCCTTGGGTAAAGGAATCGTTTGATTATCAATATCCAGATAACCCTGACCATTAAGTGTGTATTGAAAAACAACGTGTCCCGGGTCAGGTCTATCATCACTGGGACAACGATATTCCTCGCTCGAAACGATCTGCCATCCAATAGAGTCCAGTGTCATGATTGATGTATCGTCATTACGAAAAGCGTAAGATACCGTATGAACCATACGTGAATCTCCTTCCTGAAAAAGTCAATTATTTTATATAATACGTCACATTTTTTAGATTGTCTGTCTTTTTTAAGACCTGTAAGATAAATGTAAGCGGTAACATAAAGAGGAGGTGGCTGTAAATTGTATTCATATGACAACAAGCAGGGCAGGATCGAACTGATGATTCTAAAAACGAATTTTTAGATAAGGAGGCGTTAATCGAATGATCCGAAGAACTGTTTCCATCCAGAAATCGATGTTTGTATCTTTTTTAGCACTCCTTATGGTTATTTCTCTGGCTGTTCCTCCAGCACCGATGCGTGCAGAGTCTTCTTCAAACAACATGCCGGGTCGCCAAGCAGAATACCTGAACCGGGGGTTGGTTGCGGTTCTTGTAGACAACGGTATTTTTCTGAGCTGGAGGTATTTAAACAACGACCCAGATGATATCGCTTTCAATATATATAAAAACGGAACCAAAGTGAATACGTCGCCCATAAGCGACGTGACAAACTATGTCGACACCACGGGTTTCGACAGCTCGCAATATCAGATTTCCACTGTTGTTTCAGGTAAGGAGCAGATGCAGCCGGAGGTTGTATCGGTCTGGCATAACAATTATCTGCCTATTCCGCTGGAGAAACCGGCCGACGGACGGACCAAGGACGGCGGAACCTACAGCTATTATGCAGGTGATGCTTCGGTAGCTGACTTGGACGGGGATGGCGAATATGAAATTGTCTTCTTGTGGAGTCCGAGTAACTCCAAGGACAATTCGCAGGCCGGTTATACGGGCAACGTCTATATCGATGCCATCAAACTGGATGGCACGAAGCTGTGGCGAATTGACCTGGGCGTAAACATCCGTGCCGGAGCGCACTACACACAGTTAATGGTGTATGACCTGGATGGCAACGGAAAGGCCGAGGTTGTTGTTAAGACAGCGGACGGCACGAAGGACGGCCAAGGCACAGTTATTGGTGACGGGACGAAGGATTATCGTAATGAGGGCGGATACATACTGTCAGGGCCGGAATATCTCACGCTGTTTGACGGTGAGACTGGCGCAGCCGTATCCACGGTGAATTATGATCCGCCAAGAGGCAACGTAAGTGATTGGGGGGACGGGTATGGCAACCGTGTAGACCGTTTTCTTGGCGCGATTGGTTATCTGGACGGTACGAAACCAAGCGTCGTGATGAGCCGGGGTTACTATACCCGCACTGTGCTTGTTGCTTATGATTATGTTGGTGGAGAACTCGTCAAACGCTGGGCGTTCGACACCAACGAAGCAGGATCACAATATCAAGCACAGGGCAACCACAATCTGAGTGTACTGGATGCAGACCATGACGGCAAGGACGAGATTATGTTTGGCGCCCTAGCTATAGACGATGACGGCAGCTTGATGTACAGCACCGGACTTGGACACGGTGATGCCATGCACGCCGGTCAGCTTGACCCGAATCGGGATGGCTATCAGGTCGTCAGTGTTCACGAGCATTCAGATGCGGCGTATGGACTGGAGATGCGCGATGCGTCCACAGGTGAAATCCTCTGGGGTGAGAAAACAGGTTTTGACACCGGTCGCGGGATGTCGGCGGACATCGATCCGAACTATCCGGGCTACGAATCATGGGCCACGACCGTTACCAACGGGCAAAGTGTGCCTGTAACCAATACCTACTCTGCTGCAGGAGATGCGATCTACACGGTGGACGAAGGGCCCAAAACTGCCAACTTCGCCATCTGGTGGGACGGAGATCTTCAGCGGGAGCTGTTTGACCATCAGTGGGATAATAGTACTGCCAAAGGAATTCCACTCATTTACAAATGGGATTACGAAAATAAAAAGCTGAATGAAATCTTCCGGGCAACCGGTACGTTAACAAACAATCATACCAAAGGTAATCCGGCGCTTCAGGCGGACATTCTGGGCGACTGGCGTGAAGAAATTCTGCTGCGGAGCGAAGATAGCTCGGAATATCGTCTCTACACAACGACCATTCCTTCGGACTATCGCATCCCTACGCTGATGCAGGACCCTGTGTATCGACTTGGCGTAGCATGGCAAAATGTATCTTACAATCAGCCGCCTCACACCGGCTTTTATCTCGGAGCAGAAGCTACAGCATTCCCGAAAGCCGATCTGGCGCTGACCCGCGAAGCAGAAATGCCTCAGCAGGTTTACCGTTTTGATTTTGGTACAGAAACAGCGTCAGGAAGTACGGCTATACAGGACACATTATATACACAAGAGAATGGATACGGCTTCAAGGATGCAAGCGGGGTTACCGTAGGTACAAACGAGGTTTCGGTTGTGACAGGTACGACATTTGCTATTGACCTGCCAAATGCCAACTATAAGGTGACGTTGCGATTGGGCAGTGATGCGCATAACTCCAACGTGGGGGTCAAATCCGAATTCGTTCAGAAGCTCACCGTAACAAATGTGACAGCGGGAGCACCGCTCGAGTATTCCTATGATGTTGCATTGGTGGATGGACAGCTCGATTTCTTGTTCACTGGTACAGCCATAGACATCCAGGATATCCTGATCGAAAAATATCCAGAGAAAGTGGCCGGTGCGGCAACAACGATCTATATGGCCGGTGATTCAACCATGCAAACGTACAGTGAAATGCAGGCTCCTCAAGAAGGATGGGGCCAGCAATTCGGACGTTATTTCTCTAACGGTGCAGTTATCGTGAACGATGCGATCGGTGGCCGAAGCAGCAAATCATTTATGGTAGATGGTCGTCTGGATACGATCCTGCAACGAATCAAGCCTGGGGATTTCTTCTTCATTTCCTTTGGTCATAATGACGCCAGTGCAGGGATACCGGATCGGTATGCTTCACCGGAGGACTATAAGATCTACTTGGCTCGTTATATAAACGGTGCTAAACAGCGCGGTGCTACACCGGTATTGCTCACACCGGTTGGACGCCGGGATTTCAATACGGTGACTCAGGAATTCAATGTCAGCTTCCCGGCATATGTGCAGGCAGCGAAAGAAGTGGCGGAGGAACTTGACGTGCCGCTGATTGATCTTAGCAAGTTAAGTATTGCGTACTACGACAAAATTGGTAATACAGCTACAGAAAAAGTATTCCTATATGCTAATCCGGGTGAATATCCAAAATACCCGAATGGAATCAACGATAATACTCATTTTAGCAGTTATGGTGCACAGAAAATTGCCGGTCTCGTTGCTGGTGCGGTCAAAGACATGGAGCTGAGTATCTCATCGCTGGTCATTGACCCTGATATTTCCGAACCCGAACCAGAGCCGGAAACCCAGCTTTATGAGGAGGATTTTGAAGGCGACTCTTCGGGCTACCAGTATGCGATGGTCAATGCCACGGGTATTGCAGGAACCATGGCGGGAACGGTGGTTGAACAGTCCGGGAATAAGGTACTGTCTGTCACAGGGTCTGGATCAGGCAATCGGGCCAAGGTGTTCCGTCTGTTTGATGCCGTAAACGGCGATCAGGTAAAGGTAAACTTTGACTGGCAATCCGGTAATGTGAGTGCCTATCCGTCAGAAGGTCACCTCACGGTCCAGGATTCCAACGAAAATGCCCTGTTCACACTGTACACCAAAACCGGAAGTACCAAAATTCATTATTATATCGGTGCATATAATCCGGACTACGGCACAGGAGATACAGCTATACCCGAAGGGGGAACGGCTACCGAGATTTCCAAGAACCAGTGGGTCACTGTGGATGCAACCGTTAATTTTGCAAAGAAAACGTTGGATCTCACATTAACAGATGTGGCGAATCCGACCGTTACACAAACGATTAAAGATATCCCTATGAGTTCCATCGCATATGCCGACAACGTCAGAGCGATTCGATTCCTCGGAACAAGAAAAGGCGGTGGAGGCACGTTGAACTGGACTACCCAGATCGACAACGTGCGGATTGAAGGCACGCAGCTTCCTTCGGAGGGTGGCGATCAGACGGCATTAATCGCTCTGTACGATGAGATTAAAGCACTGGATCTGTCGGATTATACAGATGCATCAAAGGCTGTGGTGAACCGGGCTTTGACAGCAGTGGAAGCGATATTTAATACGGAAGCCACTCAGGCTCAAGTTGACCATGCGTTTAACATGTTAACTGTGGCAAAGGATTCATTGACAAGTGAACCAAGCGAAGAGATAAGTGAATACCGATTTGATTTTGGTTCCGGCGGTGCTGCCGAAGGATACATCAAGGTAGATGCCAAGAGAGCGTACATCGAAGGCAACGGTTACGGTTTTGCCGATACTGCACTGACCAAAGATGAGAACCGGGAGACCGGGGATGCGCTCAAAGAGGATTTCACACGAGTAAATGGCACCTCTTTCCTGGCGGAATTGGAGCCGGCCAATTATCGGGTAACGATGACCATCGGGGATGCAGAGGAATCAACTAGCGCAAATGTTGTTGTGGAGCAAATGACCAAGTTGCCACTCACAACCGTTGCCAAGGGCGAATTCAAAGAAATTACGTACGATATCGCTCTGATTGATGGGGTATTTAACTTCAACTTCACCGGAAATGCACCGAAGATCAATGCGCTGAAGCTGGAGCGTCTGCCAGATCACAGCGAAAGCGATAAACCTGTTATATATTTGGCGAGCGATTCAACTGTGGCTAATTACGCGGAGAGCTACCGTCCGCAAGCAGGTTGGGGCGAAACGTTGGGTGAATATTTTGATGCAAATGAAGTCAGCATTGATAACCGGGCAGTTGGAGGTTTGAGCAGCAAAACCTTCCTGGTCGGCGGATATCTGAACGATATTCTGCTCGACATTCACGAAGGCGATTATCTGTTCATGCAGTGGTCTCATAACGATTCCACACCTTCACGTCCGGAGCGATATCTTACGCCCGAGCAGTTTAAGGTATATCTGAAAGAATACATTAACGGTGCACTCCAGAGAGGTGCTATTCCGGTTCTGGTCACACCAGTGAATCGTCGTGATTTTACCGGAGAAGTGCTGAACAAAAGCTTCCCGGAATACGTACAGGCGATGAAAGAAACGGCGCAGGAAACGGAAACCCTCATCATCGATCTGAATCAGGCTAGTTGGGAGCATTTTCAGGAACTTGGCACTGAAGGAACCAAATCGATATTCATGTGGGTAGGTACAACCGAAGACAACACACATTTGCAGATGAACGGTGCAATCAAGGTGTCTGAACTCGTGGCACGCCTTGTCAAAGATTTAAATATCCCTTTATCTGATTCTGTCACGCTGGAAGGGGAATCACCGGAGCAGCAAGCCCCACATACTGCGGCAACTGTGGAAGGAGAATCGCAGAACGACTGGTATACTTCTCCTGTACAAGTGACCTTTACAACAACCGATGAAGACTCCGAAATCGAAGGGACCTATTATCAAATCAATGGTGGCGAAACGGTGAGTGGCACGCAGTTGACCCTAGCTGAAGAAGGTACACATACGATCACCTACTGGAGCGTCGATGTTGACGGTAACAAAGAGAGCAAACAATTGTTGTCCATATCCATTGATCTCGTACCACCAACCATTGAAATTCATGGTCAAACCGAGTACACCATTGATCAGCACGTGGAAATTGGCTATATCGCTTCTGATACGGCATCCGGTGTGGCTGAACCGGAGGGTGTGCTTCTGGACACTCCGGCGTATACACTGGAACCCGGCCTAAATCAGGTTACGGCAACCGTCTCCGATGTGGCTGGGTGGGAACAGACGGTAGAATATCGTTTTGCGGTTATTGCTACATTCGACAGCCTGATCAATCTGACCAATGCCTTTGCTGATGAATCGACTGATGCGAATGCCAACGTTCTTGCTGATCAGCTCTCAAACACGTTACAGCTGGCCAAACAGGCGGCAAACAATCGTGAAGGAGCTAAAGCGCGTCAACTGCTCGCATCCTACGGTACTGACGTTCAAGCAGCTAGAGGAACTATATTTACAGATGAGCAGGCAAGTGTGCTGATGAAGTGGGAGGAATGGCTCCATCAGGCAACGCCACTCGCAAACGGGGCCCCTGGCACTCCAGTGTTATCTGATAATAATGGTTATGACACGGGGCTCAAAGACGGGGATTATACCGTCACGATGAATCTGTGGTGGGGAAATAACGGCAATCAGTTCAAGCTGTATGAGAATGGTGAACTGATTAAGGACATTTCACTGGGGGATCAATCCCCCTCCGCCCAATCCGTTCAAGTTGATATTACCGGCAAGAAAAATGGTACCTATATCTATACCGGGGAATTAATCAATGCACTCGGTACGACCATGAGTGTTCCGCTGACAGTTGTCGTCACGGACGCTTCCCCGGGGCAAGCCGTTCTGTCGCATGACAATTGGGACGGTGACGGCAACTATAATGTCACCATGAATCTATGGTGGGGAACCAACGCAACTGAATACGAACTTTACGAAAATGGTGTATCGATTGACACACAATCGCTGCAATCACATTCACCTGGTGCTCAGTCTGCGGCTACCGCAATCTCTGGAAGGGCACCTGGAATCTATGAATATGAAGCTGTGCTTCGTAATCCTTCAGGGGAAACCAGATCAACCAAATTAAATGTGACGGTGCGCGAGTAGCTGAGAGGTTTGAGGCATTCCATTATCCACAATGAAATAAAGTAGGTTAGGTATATAAAAAAAGTGCTATTCCTCATCCATTCGAGGAGTAGCACTTTCTACTTATTTTGCGATAAAATTGTAAAGAGAGTCCATTTTGAGGGAAGAAGGTGCACTTTGAGCAGCAAAATCCATGAATTTATGATTTGGGCTGAGTCAAACGGTTGGACCATAACTCAGAAATCGAATTGTCATTTAGATTTAGATGTTAGTTTCATAACTAGATACAAAGTTATTCCTGAAGAATATTTAGATTTTTTACATGTTATGGAACAATGCATTACACCTGATGAAAAGACATGGTTCCTTTGTGAGAGTGAATACAAAAATAGCTCAGATGCTGATTTTCAATGGAATGAATTTGAACTGCTCAGCTTGGAAGCAGCAAACGAAGACGATCAATGGAGATCAGAAATAACGACATGGTGGAATCATTATCTACCAATCATGATTTCTGTTAACAGTGTTTATTCCTTCTATGCTATTGACTTATCCAATGAAATAGGAGCGATCGTATATGGAGAAGAACCAGAATTTGAAGAAATTAAAAAAGTGGCTAATCATCTGAATGAGTTTATGGAACTCATTATGTCGAAATCGATAGCACTTTATTGAGCAAATTTCGATCTCTTTTAGAGAACTTCATTTATTAATCTCTTAGATCTTACCATCCACTATGAAAGCGTTTGACTTATTTGAATATCAATCTATAATGATGAAAGGAAATTGGACTTGGAGCAAGCTTCCATACACAGGAAGCTTGCTGTTTCATTTTCAGAAGGAGAATAGGACCCCATGACTCTTAAAAAAAGAATATTTTTACTGTTCTTTCTCAGTGCGTTTATCCCTTTCATCAGCATATTTGCAATCTCTTATTATACTATTGACTCCATCTTCGCCAATAAAATTGATGATGGCATCCGTAGCAATTTACAGCAGGTCACGTCCTCATTGGAGAATTCAATCACCAATATGAATCACGTTACCCAGCAATTGTCCTACAGGGGAACTTTGGGCAAAAGCATGGATGAATTCTTGAATCCGTCCTCTGATATCTTTCAATTGATTGAGGCCAGGGACGAATTAAAGAGCGAGTTAAGTGTAGTCACATTTACCAATCCCAACATCGGACTGACGCTATATTACTTTGATAAAGAAGGTACAACGCAGTTTAGCAACTTTCCAATCAAGGATCGTTTATCTTTTGACTCTTTACCTGTGCTCTTCCAAACCTATGGCATTAAATACTATGGCCCTCATATCAGTATGAACCGATTCGATGACCAACTCGTTCTGTCCGCTATGCGAAAAGTACAACTCTCCACAAGGGACGATGTGTACATTTACGTGGAGTCCGGCTTTCGGCTTACACAGGATATCTTGGGTTACAATCAATACAACGGCGCATTATCTCACCTCATCCTGGATGGTACAGGAAACATTGTGTACAGTGAGATACCGGAGGCCATGAAGGTCGGCGAGAATTTCTCCAGCTTAACAGCCGATCCTGCGAAGGACGGAATATCCCGAGGGTATCACTGGTTCAAGGAGGATTCCTCACAGAAGTGGAGTGTCGTATCGATCATTTCGCAGGCTCAATATCAACAGGAGAAAAACCAGTGGTTGCTTCAAATTTTGCTGGTCGCTTTATTTTTCCTCGGCTTTACCGTGTTTCTCGCTTGGCTCCTGTGGAAGATGGTATACAAACCACTCGGGCTGTTCCATTCGGAAATCGATGGGATGTCCAAGAATCCTCAAACGACCGGGAGCCGAGCTCGTACTCAGATTCCCGAATTTGATTTTCTGCTCGGTGAATTTTCGAATATGCAGCATCAGATTGGTGACCTCTTCAAGGAAGTTCAGCAGAAAGAGAAGATTCGTGCAGACCTGGAAGTGGAAAAACTGCTCTATCAGATCAACCCGCACTTTCTGATGAATACACTGGATACGGTGCACTGGTTGGCCGTCATGAATGGTCAAGGGGAGATCGACAAGCTGGTGCAATCATTGAACAAGCTGCTTTATTACAATTTGGGCAAATTAGGGCAAGTATCCACGATGGAAGAGGAGATTGATGCGTTAAGACAATATCTGATCTTGCAGCAAATTCGCTATGACTTTGAATTTGACGTCCGCATTACTGCAGATGAACAAGTGCTTCAAATTCCTGTGCCCCGCTTTATTCTGCAACCGCTGGTTGAAAATTCGTTATATCATGGATTGAGTGACGAAGGTTTTATTCAGATTGAAGTGACATGCACTGCAACGCTGAACATTATGATACAAGATAATGGTGCAGGCATGACTGAAGAAACCATTCATAATCTGCTAAACAATCGTGTAGCTGAACAACAAAAAGTAGGGATGGGCATCGGGCTCAATTACGTTCACCGCATGTTGAAGGCACAGTACGGGGACCAAGCACAACTGGTGATCGAGAGTGAATTGGGGACAGGGACAAGCATCCTGCTCGTACTGCCTATTAAAGGAGAAGATATCTCGGCATGATTAAGGTATTAATTGTAGATGATGATAAGTTGGTACGCAAAGGCATTAGCTCTGCGATGCCATGGAACGAGTTCAGCATGGAGGTTGTAGGAGAGGCAAGTAACGGGGCGAAAGCACTGGATTTCCTGAAAACCCAACCGGTCGATCTGATGCTGACCGATCTTGCGATGCCCGTTATGTCAGGGATTGAACTGATGCGAGCTGCGAGGCAGCTTTATCCGGAACTTCATATCGTTGTGTTAACCCTGCATCAGGATTTCGATTATATCCAGGAAGCACTTAGACTCGGAGCCATTGACTATATAGCCAAAGTCCAGCTGGAGAAAGAACAATTCGAGCATGTTTTGCAACGGATACATACCCGAATCAACGGGTTGACGAACACGATCAGAAAGATGCCTTCGCAGAATGAAATCAACGTCCATTATCAACATGTGTATGCACTGGTTTCACAGGATCGCAAATCAGAGCCTAAGTGGCCAATGGAGATAACTGCACATGAATATGAGATTAGGTGGGAGGTTGAGCGTAATAGCTGCATGTGGGCTGTTCGTCCATCGGAAGAGGATCAACTCTTTCATCAATTGAAAGAATTGTTGCATCATGATGCCCATAGTACGTTGTTGGTTTTGTCTGATGTACAAGAGCGCACATGGTCACAGATCAAAAACTGGATTATGAATTATACAGATACGTCATTTTTCTATGCGTACAACCCCAATAACCAAGTCATTACCGTTTCGATGAATGAGGACAACACAAGTTTAAAAGAACCGCATGATGAAGATATCGATCGAATTAAGCAAAGTTGGTTCCAGACACCATGGACCCACAACGACAGTTACTACAATCAACTCATTGACCAGTTTATATCATTACGATTACATAAAGGTCAGTTGATGGGATTGCTGTACTCGATCGTTATGGAATGGAACCACCTTTTTGCCCAAACTACGCTTGGAAGAATCGCCATGATTCATTCTTTTGAGTCCTGGTACGAGGTTGAAGCATGGATCAAGCAGACAGCTGCAAGCATTCAAAAAGCAGATGCCCAGACTTCCTATTCGCAGGAAATCATCGATGCCGTTAAGAAAGCAGTGAGGATCATGCAAAATGATATGGAGCAGGCCTATACAGCTTCAGGTCTGTCGCAACAACTCAACATCAGCCGAAGTTATTTCAGTCAATGTTTCAAAGATCTGATGGGTAGAACCTTTAATGAGTACTCCCGATATATCCGGGTAGAGAAGTCCAAAGAGTATTTGCTCAATACAAATAATACGATTTTCTGGATTGCGGAGCGAGTGGGATATACGGATGAAAAGTATTTCAGCCGCATTTTCCGCGAACTGACAGGTCTTCTGCCAAGCGAATATCGGCAGCTGGGTAGAGGAAATAAATAGCCGACAGCCTCCTGTTTTAGGAGCTGCCGGCTTTTGTTTTTGATTAAAAGTAAGGGTGGTTAGACGAATGTAGATCCGTAAGTAGGGTAAATGCTCACAAGTTAACCATACTTCATAATGCGGACTGAAAAATTGTAATCATATCTCTATCCAAACGGACGTGTATTCCCTATCACGATGGGACTTCACTCCATTTTATAATGAAAGCGCAAACACAAATATTAAACATCAGAAAAAGGGGAATCGAACTAGATGAGAACAAAATGGTCCATGAAAAGCAATCGGTTGACAAAACGTCTGGCCGTGCTGTCCATGTCTGCCTTAATGGTTGCTGCCTTGGCGGCATGTGGAGACTCTTCCACTCCTCCTACTGCAGAAGAAGCAGGCAAATATGAGGTAACGCCGGGAGATTCGTTCAGTGCCTATAAAGACGAAATTACCGTTACCATAGGACGGGTAACCACAGCCAACCCGAAACTGCCAGCCGGTGATACCTATGAGAATAACGCGTATACTCGGCTGGTCAAAGACACGTTTAACGCTCAGATTTCAGATCAATTTGAAGCCAATGGCGAAGATTATAGCCGTCAGGTTTCGCTCGCCATCGCATCTGGGGAATTGCCAGACATGATGCGTGTTGATTCCAAAGATGAATTAAAAGAGCTGGTGGATAATGATCTGATTGAGGATCTGACAACCATATATGATCAATATGCTACGGATAATATCAAGCAGATATACGATTCCTATGATGGCCGTGCATTAGAAAATGCGACGATTGACGGACGTTTGATGGGACTTCCGGCGACTTCTCTGGATTCTGCACCCACGATGGTTTGGGTTCGTCAGGATTGGTTGGATCTGCTCGGGATTCAACTTGATGCAGACGGAGACGGTGCCATCTCGCTCGATGAAGTAGAGAAAACGGCACAGGAATTCCTGGAAAGAGACCCTGGCCAATCCGGAAACCCGGTAGGTATCCCCTTTGTGAACACGATGAATACAACAGATTACAATGGCTCTGCATATACGATGCTGGGTGTGGCCTCAACTGAAGGAGCCTTCCCACAATATTGGATGAATGGTGAAGACGGCAAAATCGTGTATGGTTCCACGACAGAAGCAACGAAGAAGATGCTCGGTATCATGGCGGATTGGTTCAAGAATGGGATCATTGACCCGCAATTTGGAACCCGCACGTTTGACGATATTACCGCACTCTACGCCAATGGCCAAAGCGGTATTGCTTTTGGACCGTGGCATATCCCTGACTGGGGACTGATCAGTGCGAAACAGATGGATAAAAATGCGAAATTCTCGGCTTATACGCTGGAGGACGCAAATGGCAAAGTTAACGTGGCGCATGCCAATCCATCCAATCAGTTCATCGTGGTGAGAAAGGGATATGAACACCCTGAACTGGCCGTTAAGATTCTTAACCTGTTCTACGATAAACTGGCCAATGATAAAGATGCCGCTACAACCATGCCGGAAGCTGCCAAGTACCAGGAGACCGGGGTAGACGGATCTACAAGACCTTTTAATATCGAAGTCAACTCGGCTACATCGCTGCTGGATGATTACTCTGACGTTGTTCGTGGGATCAAAGGTGAGATTGGTTTGGATGAGGTTCGCACAACCGAATCGAAAAACAATATCGGCAGCATCAAAACTTATTTGAGCGACATGGATACGGATGATGTGACTGCTTGGTCCAAATATCATTCACGGATCAACGGTGTTGGACTAATCGACAAATTGACACAGGAAAAGAAATTCGAATGGATGACACCTGCTTTCTCTGGAACCACAGCAAGCATGAAACAGACGTGGGCCAATCTGACGAAGCTCGAACAGGAATCGTTTATCAAAATTATAACGGGTTCAGAACCTTTGGATTACTTCGATACATTCGTGAATAACTGGAAAAAACAAGGCGGTGATCAAGTCATTCAGGAAATTGAGGACGAGATCGCATCCAAACAATAACATCTATGAACAGTAGCGGGGCTGCGATACGCAGCCTTTCTTCAACGAAAGGGGTTCATTCATGAAACAGGGAAATATGAAAGCGAGAGGCCGGCTTGGCCCAGGAGCCATGTACCATATGATGATGCTGCCAGGCATTTTGTTTTTGCTGGTATTCAGCTATGTTCCAATGGTCGGCATCATTACGGCTTTTCAGGACTATATACCAGCCAAAGGCATGTTTGGCTCTGAATTTGTAGGGCTGAAACATTTTACTTATATGTTCAAGCTGCCGGATATCGCGCAAGTCGTCAGCAATACATTGGTGATAGCGGTTGGCAAGATTTTGCTGGGAACGATGATGGCCATCATTTTTTCCGTGTTGTTAAATGAAATTCGTGTCAAATACGTTAAAAAATCGGTGCAGACGATCGTTTATCTACCCCACTTTCTATCCTGGGTTGTACTGGCATCGGTCGTTGTCAACATGTTCAGTTTGGATGGCATTGTGAATCAAATGCTCGCGTTCTTTGGCCTAGAAAATATTAATTTTCTTGGCAGCAACACCTGGTTCCAGCCACTGATTATCGGTACAGATGTATGGAAAGAGTTTGGTTACAGTTCCATCGTCTATTTGGCTGCGATCACGTCGATTGATCCCGGTCTGTATGAAGCGGCAGGTATGGATGGAGCCAGTTGGTGGAGAAAAGTATGGCATATCACCTTACCAGGCATGCTGCCTATTATTCTGCTCATGGGCGTAATGAGCCTGACCAACATTTTGAGCGCCGGTTTCGATCAAGTTTATAATCTGTATAATCCGGTTGTCTATGAGTCGGGCGATATTCTGGACACCTATGTCTATCGAATTGGTCTCGTAGGGCGACAGTATAGCTTCGGTACGGCTGTTGGCTTGTTTAAGTCCGTAATCGGTATTGTTTTGCTGATGTCTGCCAACCAGTTGGCTAAAAAATATACGGATCGAAAAATATTCTAAGGAGGCCAAACCTGTGTCCTATTCAGCAAGCTTCAAAGAACGAACTGGCCGGTTTGTCATCTATGCCATTGTGATTATGCTGGCATTGATCTGCCTTCTTCCGTTATGGAATATCGTTGCCATATCATTCAGCAGTAGCGAGGCGGTATCTGCCAATGCAGTAGGTCTCGTTCCGGTCAATTTTACAACAGCAGCGTATACCAAAATTATCGATGATGCTCAGTTTTGGCGTTCCTTTGGCATATCTGTTCTACGTGTCGCACTTGCCCTTGTGCTTAATATGATTCTGATTATTTTGATGGCTTATCCGTTATCCAAATCGAAGCGGGAATTCAAAGGCAGAAACATTTATATGAATATCATGATTTTTGCCATGTTGTTCAGTGGAGGTATGATTCCGACTTACCTGCTGATCAAAAACCTGGATATGCTAAATACGATATGGGCACTTGTTCTGCCAGGCGCTGTTCCGATTTTCAGTGTCATCCTCGTGATGAACTTCTTCTCTGCTGTACCTAAAGCGCTTGAAGAAGCAGCGTTCATTGATGGGGCCAATCCGCTTCAAGTCTTGTTCAAAGTGTATGTTCCCGTGTCCATTCCAGCGCTGGCGACAGTTGCCTTGTTCAGTATTGTGGGGACATGGAATGACTTCTTCAGCGGTCTGATCTATATGACCAAAGTCAGCAATTATCCGCTAATGACCTATATTCAATCCCTTAACGTGAATATTGCCGATTTGCTTCAAGCCGGTACGAATTCCAGCGAGCTCAGCAACCTGACTGAAATTTCTAACAAAAACCTGAACGCAGCCAAAATCGTTGTCGCTGTTATCCCGCTGTTGCTGATTTATCCGTTACTGCAAAAATACTTTGTGACGGGCATTGTCGTCGGATCGGTCAAAGAATAACGTTAAGGAGGTTCAATGAACATGGAAAATAAAAAATGGTGGAAAGAAACCGTTGTGTATCAAATATATCCGCGGAGCTTTCAAGATAGTAACGGAGATGGCATCGGCGACTTGAAGGGCATTGTATCCCGATTGAATTATTTGCAGGAACTCGGCATTGGTGCGATCTGGTTATCACCTGTGTGCAAGTCCCCTCAGGATGATTACGGTTATGATATTTCAGATTATCAGGATATCGATCCGATGTTTGGGTCTTTGGAAGATATGGAAACGTTAATTCTTGAAGCGAAGAAACGAGATATTCGGATAATCATGGATCTGGTATTGAACCATACATCGGATGAACACCCCTGGTTTCAAGAGGCCAAAAAAGGCAAAGACAATCCATACCATGACTACTACGTCTGGAGAGATGGTGTTGAAGGAACCCCTCCGAACGACTTGGGGTCCACCTTCGGTGGTTCAGCTTGGGAATGGGTGCCTGAGATCGGGCAATATTATTTACATCTATTTTCCGTCAAACAGCCAGATCTCAACTGGGAAAACCCGAAAGTCCGGCAGGAGATATACAACATGATCAATTGGTGGATCGACAAGGGTGTTGGTGGTTTCAGACTTGACGTTATCGACTTAATTGGCAAAGAACCGGATGCAAAGATTACGGGCAACGGACCAAATCTGCATAAATA
Source organism: Paenibacillus sp. FSL R5-0519 (assembly GCF_037974275.1). Classification (NCBI taxonomy): domain Bacteria; kingdom Bacillati; phylum Bacillota; class Bacilli; order Caryophanales; family Paenibacillaceae; genus Paenibacillus; species Paenibacillus sp. FSL R5-0519. The sequence goes on along the minus strand of NZ_CP150234.1, from coordinate 3,188,568 downwards.
TATCAGGGAACTAAGCAAGGAGACGTTCCAAAACGCGGAAGACCTTCTGACCGTAGGTGAGACATGGGGCGCCACTCCGGAAATCGCCAAACTGTACAGCAACCCGGACGGCAGCGAGTTTTCAATGGTATTCCAATTTGAACACATCAGTCTGGATGAACAAGAAGGCAAAGGAAAGTGGGCTCTTAAACCTTTGGATGTGTTGGAATTGAAAAAAGTGCTGTCCAAATGGCAGACGGAGCTAGGGGGCGAAGCCTGGAACAGTTTGTTCTGGAACAACCACGATCTGCCCCGAATTGTCTCTCGTTGGGGGAACGATGGCGAATTCAGAATCGAATCGGCTAAAATGTTGGCTACCCTTCTTCATGGCATGCAGGGCACGCCTTATATTTATCAGGGTGAAGAATTGGGTATGACGAATGTACAATATGCGATTGAGGATTATCGAGATATTGAATTGTTGAACTTTTATAAGGAAAGAATGGGGAAAGGTTATCCTGAAAGCAGCGTGATGGAGTCGATCTACGCCAAGGGTCGCGATAACGCACGAACACCTATGCAGTGGGATACTTCTGATAACTCAGGTTTTACACGAGGGGAACCTTGGATTAAGGTAAATCCGAATTATAAGCATATCCATGCCGAGCAAAGTTTGAATAACCCCGAATCCATATTCCATTATTACCGGAAGTTGATTCAACTTAGAAAAGACCATGAAGTCATTGTATATGGTGATTATGAGCTGATCTTTCCAGAAAACCCAGACGTGTTTGCCTATACCCGCACGTTGAATGGTACTACGATTCTGGTGGTGTGCAATTTCCAGGGGGATACAACCGAACTTTCGCTTCAGGAGCATTTAACAAAGTCCAATCAGCTTTTGATATCCAATTATACAGGTGAGCTCTCCGAGAGCATATTACGTCCATATGAAGCAAGAATGTACCTTATTCATAATTAAAGCATACTACGTAATATGTTATATAATTGTCAGTTCTCAAGAAAGAAGGATTATATTCAATGAAAAGAGTATGGTGGAAAGAAGCAGTAGCCTATCAAATCTATCCGAGAAGTTTTATGGATTCCAACGGAGATGGTGTTGGTGACATTCAGGGGATCATATCCAAGCTGGATTATATCCAAGATCTCGGTATTGATCTGATCTGGATCTGCCCAATGTATAAGTCACCCAACGATGATAATGGTTATGATATCAGTGATTATTGTTCCATTATGGATGAATTCGGCACGATGGCAGACTTTGACCAATTACTGCATGAAGTGCATCACCGCGGCATGAAACTTATTATGGACTTGGTGATTAATCATACAAGTGACGAACACCCGTGGTTTATTGAATCCAGAGCTTCGCTGGATAACCCCAAACGAGACTGGTACATCTGGAGAGATGGGAAGAACGGAGAGGAACCGAATAACTGGGAGAGCATCTTTGGCGGTTCTGCCTGGGAATATGATGAAGTCTCCGGACAGCACTATCTCCATCTGTTCTCCAAAAAACAACCGGATTTGAATTGGGCGAATAAAGATGTTCGTAAATCCATATATGAAATGATGAATTGGTGGCTGGATAAAGGGATTGATGGGTTCCGTGTGGATGCCATTAGCCATATTCACAAGGAAGAGGGCCTCTTGGACATGCCTGTTAAAGAAGGCTTCAAATACATCTCTTCTTTTGAAAAACATATGAATGTGAAGGGAATCCAGAGTTATCTGCAAGAAATGAAAGAGAATACATTGTCCAGATATGACGTCGTGGCTGTTGGGGAAGCGAACGGAGTAAGGGTCGAAGACCAGGAAGATCTGCTGGATTGGATCTGTGAAGTCAGAGGGAAATTTAATATGGTTTTCCAATTCGAACATCTAGACCTTTGGAAAAACAGTACGGACAGAGAACTGGATATCCCCAAATTGAAAAACGTCTTGACCAAGTGGCAGAAATCCCTGGAAAACGTCGGTTGGAATGCTTTGTTTATTGAAAATCATGATCAGCCCCGCAAAGTTTCATCTTGGGGAAATGACAGTGCGTATTGGTATGAAAGTGCCACTGCGCTTGGTGCCATGTACTTCTTCATGCAAGGCACACCTTTCATATATCAAGGGCAAGAAATAGGCATGACCAACGTGGCTTACCCTTCCATAGAAGATTATAACGACATCGCCGATCGGAATATGTATCAGATCAAAAGTGAAGAGGGGATGTCTCACGAAGAGATCATGAACATCATCTGGGCTTCAAGTCGTGATAATTCCAGAACGCCGATGCAGTGGTCTTCGTCCAAAGAGGCCGGGTTTACCACCGGTACGCCATGGTTAAAAGTGAATGATAACTACGTCAATATTAATGTAGAGAAACAACTTCAGGAACCACGTTCCATCCTTCACTTTTATAAACGAATGATTCAGCTGCGAAAAAAACACGATACGTTGACTTACGGTATCTATGAACTTCTTATGCCGGATCATCCGAGTGTATATGCATATACACGTACACTGGCAGACCAACAGGTGCTGGTTGTCATCAATCTAACCGAACATATCGTGGAGCTTGAGGAAGATGAGCTTGGCCTCAACTTCTCGGAGATCTGGCTTACCAACTATGAGAGTGGCATGCTGCCACTGGTGTTGCGACCGTTCGAAACAATCGTTGGTTTAAGCGATAACGTATAAGCAGGAAACGTAAAAAAGCGTCTATATCATGTTCTGAATGATATAGACGCTTTTTAATTGTTGTGTGGCGGGAGTATCGGAATTCGCCAATAATTAACCATTACACTGGTTAGCCACATGAAATTCAGCGCAGAAAGTTAGTTTTATTGATGGAGAACATCCGCATATTCAGAGATACGTTCGAAACGTCCCTTGGCAAAAGGGCATAAAGGTAAAATCTTAATACCGTTTTCCCGCACATATTCAACCATAGCTTTGATAAGTTCATCCCCAAGCCCTTGTCCCCGGTATGCATTTTCAACCAATGTGTGATCAATAATGTATAGTTCTGGACTTGAAATTACATACGTCATTACCGCAGCAATGTCGCCGTTATCATGAATAAGAAATCTCTTATTGGCAACTTCATGTTCTACATTATGCATGTTCATCCTCTTTCTTTGTTGAGTCTTCATCGTTCAAAAGCTTGTACGTCAATGCTCCGCTTGGACACGTGTCGATATGACGGGCAATGGCCTCCGAAGTCTCACCATCAGGATCAACCCAAGGACGCTTGCTCAAATCAAACACAGCAGGGAGGCCCATTACGCATATACCGGAATGAATGCAGACATCCGAATTAAACATGACCTCGATATCCTTACCGTAGTATACCTTTTGTTTACTCATAATTACTCACATCTTTCACGGTTGAGTTTTGTTTACATATCTATAGTTCAGTCTTACCTGGCAAGCAGTATTCTGCCTGCCTTTCGATGTCCGAATTATAAATGAGGAATCCTTAATTAGTCAACGTGACAAAACTCCTATTACGTTGGTGGATTTGATTTAGTGACCTCAATCTGAAATTGATCGGAATAGGATTTGAGGTTGCCAGCAAGGCCAGCGAGCTGCCCGGAGATGTTCGACAGTTCACTCGCCGATCGCTGCCCCTGTATTAAAGCCTGTAAGTGCTACAAATGGATTGTGCTTGGTGGTAAACAGTGTTACTCTAAAAGTCTGTGTTCGACAAATTATTTAATGATGATCACCAATTTAGGTATAAAGAAAGGTAACATGATGATAAAAGTTGATAACCTGTCCTTCTCATTCCCGCAAAAGGAACTATATCAAGATATTTCATTTACGCTTGAAGAGGCACAACATTGTGCTTTCATAGGAACAAGTGGCAGTGGGAAAAGTACACTGATCGATATATTGATGGATCCGGAAAGATATTTGTTCGATGGCAAGTTAGAGATAGACCCCGATTGCAAAATCGGGTATGTGAGTCAGTTCTCGCAAGTAGATAACACGAAAGAAATGACCGTTTTTGAATATATCGGAGAAGAATTCATCAAGATACAAGATGAAATCACAGCCCTTTATGCGGAAATGGCAACGACATCGGATATGGATTCGCTGATGGATAAAGTTCAATTGGCTTTGGATGCCTTCCAGGCCATGGACGGGGATAATTTCGAAAACACCATTAATAAACAGCTAAATCTGGCTAACCTCATGAAGCTAAAAGACCTTGATGTATCCGAATTAAGCGGCGGGGAATTCAAACTTATTCAAGTGATGAAGGAAATGCTGAATCGTCCAGACTTAATGATCATGGACGAACCCGATGTATTTTTAGACTTTGAAAACTTGAATGCACTTAAAAAATTGATTAATACCCACAAAGGTATGCTGCTCGTTGTTACGCACAATCGCTATTTATTGAATCATTGTTTCAATAAAATAATACACCTTGAAAACACGGAGATCCAAGAGTTTGATGGGCGATACATCGACTATAACTTCTCGCTGCTTCAGACGAAGATCGAGTTACAAGAAATTGCAGTTGCTGAAGCTGAAGAAATTGAGAGATACGATCACATCATCGACAATCTTAGAGAGATCGCCACTTATAATTCGGAAGCCTCGAGAGGCAGAGCGTTAAAAGCCAGAGTCAGGTTTCAAGAGCGCTTGGAAGCACGTCGAATTAAAGAACCCTTTGTCGATATCAAGCAGCCGAATATCCGTTTTGATATTGATAAGGAAATGCAAGATACCGTTGTTGTTAACGTCAATAACTATAGCGTTTCCTTTGACGAGTTGCTTTTGGACCATGTGAACTTTGAGATCAAATCGACAGATAAAGTAGCCCTGATCGGTCCAAACGGTACCGGAAAAACGACCTTACTCCGTGAAATCTTCCAAAACAATCAGGATTCTATTGAAATAAATGCTGATGCTACAGTGGCTTATTTATCTCAGTTTCAAGGTGAAATGCTTAAGGATTCGAATACCATACTAAATGACTTTATTGATGCCGGTTTTCAAACGTATGATGAGATTAGATCGCATCTTGTGCACTATGGCTTCGAAGGAGAAATCCTTGATCAGAAGATAGAGTCTTTATCTGGTGGTGAAAAAAACATGCTCCAATTGGCTAAAGTTGCTGCCAGTCAAGCGAGCGTATTGCTTCTTGACGAACCGACAAGCCATTTGGACATCTATAGCCAAATCGCATTGGAGAAAGCTATTGAGGACTACAAAGGTGCGATTCTCATGATTTCTCACGACTTCTATTCGGTTGTAAATGGTATGGATTATGTTTTGATTATCGAGGACAAGACGATTACTAAAATGAGTATTCAAGAATTTAGAGAGATGATATATACGAGTCATTTTAATGAAGACTATCTTGAAACGGAACAAAAGAAAAAGTCTGTTGAACTGAAAATCGAAATGGCTCTAAAAGATACTAACTTTGAACTTGCAAAAAGTCTGGTAGATGAGCTGGAAAAGCTGATTAAGTTGCTTTAGACAGCTAATTAGTTCATAAATTAAATCCCCCTGTATGCGGATTAATCCGTATACAGGGGGATTTCTTCTAGAAACAGCTAAACGAGCTGATTCGCTGCAGATCAATGCCGGTGTATAGCCAGAAGAAGCCATTCCAGCGGAACCCAGCCACCGAATTTCTACCTACAAATACCGGGTACATCCAGAAGCCGGGACCACGATCCGGCCAAATATATGTGTAACGAAACAGACAGCCAGATATGGCTCTTGGATCAACTGCAAATAACGATGCGGGTTGCTGTGGAATGAATGATGGTGGCGGCCCGGTAGGTGCTTGCACGCCTTGTGGTCCACCGCCTCCACCACCGGGGAACGATGGCGGACCAGGCATTCCACCGGGTCCTCCTGGTCCCCCAGGTCCACCAAACCCTCCGCCAGGTCCAAAAGGAGGTAAAAATGTCATATCACATCACTCCTGTTCATTAGTCTAATGTATTGTATGTAGGCAATTGAGCAGGGGAATGGGTGGGAGCCTATAGAAGGCCGCTAATTATAATGAAACGATCACAGCCGAAATGCTATTCCAGCAGTTCTAACTTTTAATAATATCTATAATTTGTTTTAGCGCCTTTTTGGCTTCAGGGATGGGGAATACCGGGAATACGTGATTCATTTTTGGATACTCGATATAATTGATATCTACAGATTGCCGGGCAGCTTTTTCTTTGAATTTACGTGCATCCGGAAGGAAAAATTCATGGGTCCCGATAAACAGGGAGATTTTACCCAGGTCTTTGATCTCACCATGAAGCGGGCTGACCAAGTAGTGAGAGAGTGGCAGTTCACCTGCATATAATTTACCAGCTTCAACAAGCATGTCCCAGTTTAGCATTGGCTCATCATCAATCATTGTAATGACTTCGGGACTGCTCAATGTAATGTCAAGCCATGGAGATAACAGAATGATATCCTTGGGCTGAGGTAACCCTTGTTCTGCCAAATATTGCGCAAAGGCCAGCGTAAGGCCACCGCCCGCAGAATCACCCATAATGGTGATATTTTGCGGTTTGGTTATTTTCAAGATATGCTGATAGATGCTCAACACACATGCAATTGCATCCATACACGGATAGTTTGGCGCTTTTGGATACACTGATGCATATACCGTACAATTTAATTGCTCCGTCAATTGATTCAGGAAATGCCAGTGCCATGTCAGTGGCTGCTCAACGAATCCTCCGCCAGGCAAATATAGAACAATCCGTTCATCAGATTGAGTGTTGGATTTCAAAATATAAGTATCTACGGGGAGGCTCTGATCCTTGGTAATGTTGTATTTGTGCTTAAGCTTCACAGGGACTTCATAGGGAACGCTATTACTCTTTCTACGTTCTTCCATAAATTCATGTACATTCATTTTTCTTTTCGTCATTTTGAGCAACAATTCTACAAGAAAACTTCGAATACTACGCATACTATCGACCTCCTTAGACAAATCATACTTGATTATAATTATAAAATATATTTAATAATATTTTAGTATCATAAACAATTAATTAAGGATAGGAAGAATGAGATGAATATTTCCCAGCTTCAATATCTAATATCTGCTGCACAATTCGGTTCATTTACCAAGGCAGCAAGTGTACATCATCTAACCGTGCCAACAATTAGCCAATCCATCAAACAGCTTGAAGAAGAGATGGATACCATCATTTTTCACCGCACCAAAAAGGGCGTTTCTCCGACAACAGAAGGGGAGTTGATCCTGAAACATGCAGCAGCTATTCTAAAAAATATAGACAGTATGCACCAAGAATTGCTCATGTTAAAGGAAGATCATATGGAGAGCATTACGATTGCAACCATTCCCGGTTTTGTTCCGCAAGTCGTTCAGGCAACGTTAGAGCTAATGCAAAGTTATCCAACGCTTAAGGTGCAGATGATTGAAGGAGATACTCAGACCGTCATGAAGCAAGTACAGGAAGGTTACGCGAACATGGGTTTATTATCCTACAGTAAAAGTCAACAAAATTCTACGTTTGAATGGGTCCCGATTGTAGAGGGCAGTGCTGTAATCATTATGAATACAAGCTCACCACTGCGTTATTTCAAAATGATATCTCCAGAAACCTTGGAGAACGAAGTGTTTGTTCTATATAAAGATGAACATATCGAAAATATTGCCCATGATCTGATGTCTGCAAGTGCTGGCAATCGAATATCTCTAATTACGAATAATACTGATGCGTTGGGTCAGATGGTTGTTAAGGGCAATGCAATTACAATTGCTCCCGATTTTATCGTTAATGCTTTGGCCTCCACCTATAAGGAACAATTGGTCACGGTTCCAATCCAACAGCTCGGCTCCGATAACAAACCCATACTGGGTAGAATTACAAAAGCGAATGAGCCAATCCCTATAATGGTTGAAGAATTTACAGCCAGACTTACGGATCTGGGTAATCATATTAGTCCCCAGATGAATTGAAGGACATACGGAGATATCGGCATCAACTTTTCTGTGCTTCTCACAGGAAAGTTGACTCACACCATAAAGTGATATACTTTTATATCAAATGATAATTTAAGTTTTTATATTTTCACAAAATACGAAGAGATTGGACGGATGCAGCTATGGTAATGCCTTCGAACATTAAATTAATGGTGGATAGCACTTCAGATTTATCAAAGGAACTGCTCGATCAGTACGATATCAGCGTTGTACCTTTATATGTCGTTATGGGCGCTCAATCGTACAAAGATAATATAGATATCATGACTGGAGAATTGTATCGTCGCTCAGATGAAGAGGGCATCATTCCCAAAACAGCTGCGCCATCTCCAGCCGATTTCATTCATTATTTTGAAAAATCACTCAAAGAAGGCAAACAAATCTTATATATCAGCATGTCATCCAAGGTGTCTTCCACTAACCAGAATGCACATATTGCAGCATCCGAGCTACCGCATGGGCAGGTTCATATCGTGGATTCCATGCATCTGTCTGCAAGCTATGCCATGCTGGTGGTACGTGCGGCAAGGGCACTTGAAGAGGGTTGTTCGCTTGAACATGTGATCAAGGATATTGAGAATGTACGAGAGAAGGTTAATATTGAGGTATTCGTGGACCGTCTGGATTATCTGTATAAGGGTGGACGGGTGAGCAGTTTACAGCATTTGATCGGGAATGTCCTTAAAGTCCGTCCTGTGCTGAATATTATTCAGGGAGAAGTGCGCTCTATTCGGAAGTATCGCGGGAAAATGGGAAAGGCTCTGGACGGAGTTGTACAAAAAATTGTTAGCCGTAAAGATGAGATTTGTCCAAACGTACTTATTATTGCTCAAACCTTTGCAGAGAAAATGACGGATAAACTGTATGCATCTCTGATGCAAACGAATCACTTTAAAGATATTATTCTTATTGAGGGCGGGTGTGTTATTGGCTCGCACACAGGTCCTGGTTCAATTGCTGTCAGTTATATCGATTTGTAAAACTCCATGTGACAGCTTTTTTCAAAATATCGGAGTAGAGAGTAGCCAACCACCTAAGTGGTTGGTTTTTTATATATTCAGAACCTTTATTCCAGAATTTAAGTGATATCTCCTATCTAGTGAAGTGTTGACAAAAACATATGATCTTTGTATTATACCTATAGGGGTATACGTATTAGAGTTAATCTCCTGTTTATAACTGAGTGCAGAGCCACTTCTAAAGAAAAACATATCATTCTTTGCTCTGTTCTAATGCTTGTCTTATTCATAATCATATTGGAGGAGGTTGTTACAGTGTCCGAAATTAAAGTAGATCAAACCATTGATTGCAAGGGGCTTGCGTGTCCTATGCCAATCGTAAGAACGAAAAAGGCTATCGATCAACTTGATGCTGGTCAAGTTATTGAAATACAAGCTACAGATAAGGGTTCTCTCGCGGACATCCAAGGCTGGGCCAAAAATACAGGTCATCATTATCTGGGAACACTAGAGGATAATGACGTTCTTAAACATTATGTTCGCAAAGCGAGTGCGACCGAAGCCAAAGAAGAGAAGAAACATCCATATGTCATTTCAACTGATGAATTGCAGAAAAAACTTGCAGATCATGAGAAGGTGACTGTACTGGATGTACGTGAACCTGCTGAATATGCATTTAATCGAATTGCGGGAGCCATTTCTATTCCGCTTGGTGAACTCGAGAACCGAATCCAGGAGCTTAATCAGGAAGATGATATTTATGTTGTATGCCGAACCGGCAACCGTAGTGATCTGGCTTGTCAATTTCTTACCGAAAAAGGATTCAAAAAAGTAAATAATGTAGAGCCAGGCATGACTGGCTGGACAGGGCCAACAGAAAAATAAATAACAATTAAAAATCGGAGGTAATAACAATGAGTACAAAAGTGGCTATTATTGCAAGCAATGGTGGGATGTTCGATGCATACAAAGTGTTTAATATTGCTACCGCTTCAGCAGCAACTGAAGCAGAGGTTGCCATTTTCTTCACATTTGAAGGATTAAACTTGATTCATAAGCAAGCCCATCACCAGCTGCCTCTCCCGGCAGGAGCTGAACATATTGCTGAAGGCTTTACAAATGCAAATGTTCCATCTATTCCGCAGCTCGTAGAAATGGCTCAGGAGTTGGGAGTCAAGATTATAGCTTGTCAAATGACGATGGATGTAATGAACCTGACCAAAGAAGACTTTATCGATGGGATTGAAGTCGGCGGAGCAGTCACTTTTCTAGATTTTGCGAAGGATGCCAATGTTACATTGTCGTTCTAATGAGCTTGCAGGATGAAAGGGGAAACTAGCAATGGAATTAAGAACAATGACGGCAAAGGAACTAACTACTATTGTCTTGGCTAAAGAAGAGATATTTATCCTTGATGTTCGGAATGAAACAGATTTCAACGATTGGAAGATTGAAGGATACGGTGTAGATATCGTGAACATTCCTTATTTTGATCTGTTAGACGGCGTTGATGATGCACTCGACAAGATTCCTGATGGGAAAAAATTGCTTGTTGTATGCGCAAAGGAAGGATCTTCCAAATTTGTGGCAGAACAAATTGTTGAAGCCGGCAGAAGCAACGTCTATTACCTTGAAGGCGGCATGAAATCATGGAGTGAACATCTGGAACCCGTCAAAGTTGGCGAATTGAAGGATGGAGGTGCATTGTATCAGTTCGTAAGAGTTGGGAAAGGCTGTTTGTCTTATATGGTTATTTCGGGGGGAGAAGCCGCAGTGATTGACACCCTGCGGATGACGGAAGTATTTGAACAGTTCGCAAGAGAGCAAGGAGTACAAATTAAACACACACTGGATACACACCTGCATGCCGATCACATTTCAGGCGGACGAAAATTAGCTGAGCATACGGGTGCCACTTATTGGCTGCCTCCAAAAGATGCAACGGAAGTTACTTTTAATTATGAGAGACTTGAAGAAGGGCGTGACATCACGGTCGGCAGCACAACGATCCAAATTCAGCCCATTTACTCTCCCGGACACACCATTGGAAGCACATCCTTTATTATAGATAACCAATATCTGTTGACCGGCGATATCCTGTTCATTGAATCGATTGGTCGTCCTGATCTGGCGGGTCTTGCAGAGGATTGGGTAGGTGATCTTCGTGAAACACTTTATACACGATATAAAGAACTTTCTTCAGAGCTTATCGTCCTGCCTGCACACTTTGGAAAAGTAACGGAGCTCGGGGAAGGCGGCCGGGTTATGGCGAAACTCTCTGATTTGTATCAAAAAAATCCGGGCCTTAACATTGGTGATGAGCAAGATTTCCGTCGCACGGTGACCAAGAATCTTCCACCTCAACCGAATGCGTATCAGGAGATCCGGCAGACAAACATGGGTAAAATTACACCCGATGAAGATAAACAACGTGAGATGGAAATTGGTCCCAACCGCTGTGCCGTGCATGACAATTAAAAGGAGGAACATGAGATGAAAACAGATATGACTGTGGATACGAAAGGATTGGCATGTCCTATGCCGATTGTTAAAGCAAAGAAAGCACTGGATAGTCTGGAAGCCGGACAGATCATGGAAGTCCTGTCTACGGATAAAGGTTCCCTTAATGATTTTCAGGCTTGGGTGAAGCAAACGAAACATGAATTGATTTCTCATGAGGAAAAGGATGGAGTGTATACATTTTACGTTCGAAAAATCTAAATTACTACAATAAGCGAACACGCAGTAGGAAGCAGGGCAAATGTTCACGTTGTTTAAAACTGGCTTAATTCAGATTAAGCCAGGGAAAGGAGGAGAACTATGGATTTCCTCATGTTGATCATTATGATCACTCTTGGCTTAATCGGGTCTTTTTTCTCAGGGTTGTTAGGGATCGGTGGGGCCATTATTAACTATCCGCTATTGCTGTATGTACCTCCACTATTCGGGGCAGCTCATTTCACAGCTCATGAAGTTTCTTCAATTAGCATGTTCCAGGTTTTCTTTGCTTCGCTTGCAGGCGTTCTGGCATTTCAGAAAAACAGCAAAGGAAAGCTGGAGCCACCCGTCATTCATAAGGGACTCGTTGTTTATATGGGAAGCGGGATTCTGGCAGGAAGCCTGATCGGAGGATATATATCGGGATTGCTTCAAGGAGATGTTATTAACCTGATCTACGGCATTCTTGCTTTGTTGGCAGTTATACTGATGCTGATTCCTCGCAGGGGCTCGGATAATATACAAGATCATCTTCAATTTAATAAAATCATCGCGGTTGTGTCAGCGTTTATCGTGGGTATTGTCTCGGGAATTGTCGGTGCGGGCGGGGCGTTCATTCTCATTCCCATCATGCTCACCATTCTTAAAATACCGACACGTACGACCATCGCTTCTTCACTTGCCATCGTCTTTATCTCAGCCATCGGCGGGGTAATTGGAAAGCTTACTGGCGGACATATTCCTTTATGGCCAACTTTATTTACAGTCGTAGGAAGTTTGATCGGTGCTCCTCTAGGATCCAAAATCAGTTCCAAAATCAATGTCAAGGTGCTTCAATATGGACTCGTTGTATTGATTGCGCTGACAGCCGTGAAAGTCTGGTCAACAATTCTTTAAAGGAGCGAAACATGTTCTCAAGATATTGTAATTTATGTATTCAAGAAAGCGGGGATTAAGATTAATGGCAGATAAATCAACGATCGTCTTATTCAGCGGGGAGCTGGATAAAGCAATCGCGGCGTTCATTATTGCAAATGGAGCAGCGGCATATGATCACGAAGTAACGATATTTTTCACGTTCTGGGGGCTGAATGCTCTTCGGAAAGACGAGGTTATCCAGACCAAAAAAGGTTTTCTGGAAAAGGCCTTTGGATGGATGATGCCACGAGGAGCCAACAAACTTGGTCTTTCCAAAATGAATTTTGGCGGTTTGGGTCCGCAAATGATTAAACATGTTATGAAAAAACACAACGCCTTATCCCTGCCTCAATTGATGGAATTGGCACAAGAACAAGGAGTGAAGCTGGTTGCTTGTACCATGACCATGGATCTTCTAGGTTTAAAACAGGAAGAGTTACTGGATGGTTTGCAATATGCAGGTGTTGCTGCTTATCTAGGTGATGCATCGAACGGAAAGGTGAACTTATTTATTTAAAGGTGTAAGCTAACCTTTTTTGCTCTATAATATACCTATACTGGTATGCTATAAAGGAGAGTAGATTGGATATGGAATATCATTATTCAGATAGCTTAAAAACACGTTTGCGCAAAATTGAAGGACAGGTCCGTGGTGTGCTTCGTCTAATGGAAGAAGATAAACCTTGTAAAGAGGTTGTTGCTCAGTTGTCTGCTGTCCGTAATGCTTCTGACCGGGCTCTAGCACAAATTGTGGCAGATAATCTCCAACAATGTATTAAGGCTGAACAAGAAGCTGGCAATAATGATACGAGTAAGTTAGTGAAGGAAGCGGTGGAGCTTCTTGTGAAAAGCCGATAGGCAAGGTACAAGAATCAGAATTAAAATGGAGAGTCTGGCTAGACTTGAGAAAGTTCTAGTCTGTTGTCATAATACCTATAGGGGTATATGTTTAAAATGATAATAGACGGCACATGGATACATTCAGTATATGTTCGGTTTGAAGATAAATAAAAGCATCGTGAAAATCATATTTTTTTTATTAAAGGAGCGGATGTAGATGGCATTTCAAATTCCAAAAGTAATCACCCCTCAAGAGGTATCATCGCAGTTGAAACAAGGGGAGCAGCTATACCTGCTGGATGTTCGGGAGGATGCTGAGTGGGAAGAAGGACATGTCCAGGGGGCAAAACATATTCCGCTAGGCCAGTTGATGGAACGAGTTGAGGAGCTGCCAGTCTCACAAGAGATCATTGTGATCTGCCGAAGCGGGAACCGCAGCGGCTTGGCCTGTGAACTTTTACATGAGAAAGGGCTCCAGATTGTGAATATGACAGGTGGTCTTAGCAACTGGACAGATTACGATCAATTGGTTAGATAAGACCTGTTCACTGCAGGAATGAAAGCACGTGGAAGAAAGGATGTCATGAATGACACTGGTGTATATTGCAGCTACAGTTGGTATCCTATGGCTAATCATTCAGCTGTGGCCGGTCTCCTCCCTAACCTATGTGAACAGCAAGGAATGGGACCCGTCACAGAAACGGTGGTCTAACGTCAGAATGCTGGATATCAGAGACTCAAGCGAGTACTGGCAAGATCATATCCCGGGTTCAATTAATATATCCATTGGCCGATTGTCTGCAGTCTGGATGAAGGAGCTGTCACCCGATCAGGAGGTCATGATCTTTTCACGGAATTGGCTATCCCGCCAAAAAGCAGCCCGCATACTGGCACGCCGTGGATTCAGACAGTTGTATGCAGTGAAGGGTTGTTATTTTGCCATGAATAGAAAGGGAGAGTCCAGTGAACACAAACACTGTTATTAATATCGCCATTTTGCTTCTGATTGTATGGTTCCTCTATACTCGACTGAAGCCGGTCACCGGCCTGACCAACCTAAAACCGGATGAATTCCGGCAGGCCATCAAAACAAACCCTCCAGGCATGGTGGTGGATGTGCGCGAGCCTGCTGAATATAAAAGAGGGTATATCCCGGGAGCAATCAACATCCCCTTGTCGCAACTGCAGCAGCGACTAAGCGAGATTCCACAGGACAAGCGTGTTTTTCTATACTGCCAGAGTGGCATGCGCAGCAAGAGTGCAGCCAAAATATTAAGCAAGCAAGGCTACGCTCAGATCTCTAATCTTCAAGGCGGCGTAAGTGCATGGAGAGAAAAATTGATTTCCAAAAAATAAATTCCACACCTATATGCTGTATAACAGCAGTCCATCCATCGGGCTGCTGTTTTTTGACGTTTTTCAAAACAAATAATTAAACCCGGGTAATATTGACTTTATATTTTTACCCGGGTAATATAAAAGAGTCAAGGTAAGATCAGAGAAGGAGGAGTCATATGCAAGCTTCATCACACCCAATTAGCTACACCGCTTTTGTGGATCGAGCCTGCTTCGCGAAGGGCTCATTACAACATGTTGTTGGCATTGCCAAAGATAATCTGGAGGACAGTCAACTTGCACAAATCCTTATTTTCCATGATGGGACAGGTAAACCGGTTGACGTTGATTTTCGCGGGAGCACAGTTGAAGTGCTTGACCGATTACACGGCGAGGGTATGGAAGGGCCTACTTCGGATACAACAGAAAAAGAAAATGAACAGCCTGCTCGCAAGGTTGGTCGTCCCAAGCTGGGCGTAGTATCTGGGGAAGTTACGCTGCTTCCCAGGCAATGGGAATGGTTGAAAGCTCAACCCGGAGGCGCTTCTGTCACATTGAGGAAACTGATTGATGAAGCCCGCCGTGTGGGTGAGAGTGAAAGTAAAGTTCGTGCCGCTCAAGAAGCGACGTATCATTTCATGACTGCAATGGCAGGCGACTTTGACCAGTATGAAGAGGCTCTGAGAGCACTGTATGCCGGCAATGAAGCTCTTTTTTACGAATGGATTGATGACTGGACGCCAGATATCAGAGACTATGTTAAGGATTTGGCCAAAGGTGCGTTCATGCAACAAATATAAATTTGAAGGAGAATATTTTAATGAATAGATTAAACGTTAATGGTATTGATCTGGCTTATGACAGTTATGGCGATGAAAAGCATGAAACCATTCTCTTGATCGCCGGGCTGGGAACACAAATGATCCGATGGACGGCCCCCTTTTGTGAAATGCTGGCAGCCAGAGGATACAGGGTAATTCGTTTTGACAATAGAGACACCGGGTTATCTACTCATTTTAGTCAGCACGATCCTCTGGATTTTGAAACACTCGCCAGAACGCTTATGTCAGGACAACGCCCCCATATACCTTACACGCTTGAGGATATGTCTGATGATACGATTGGATTGTTAGATGCACTGGACATCGCGAAAGCACATATTGTTGGACGTTCCATGGGTGGTATGATAGCCCAACTCACTGCCAGCCGTTATCCCGAGAGAGTGATCTCGCTGACTTCAATCATGTCCACTACAGGCAATCCAGAACTTCCGCAGACTTCACCAGAGGTCATGGCGTTAATGACTCGCCCAGCTCCGAACCCGAGAGAGGATGAGGCAGGATATCTGGCTCAAAGTACGGCTTTTGCCAGACAGATTGCAGGTACGGGTTATGCGTTTAACGAGGAAGAGTATCATTCCATTATTCGTGAAGAACTGCGGCGAGCGTATGATCCGGGCAGTATCGGAAGACAAATTGCAGCTATTGCCGTATCCGGAGACCGGCGTCCGCAACTTGCAAAAATAGATGTGCCCACGTTAGTCATCCATGGAGCGGAAGACTCCATGTTTGTGCCAGCATGCGGAGAAGACACGGCGAAAGCCATCCCGGACTCCGAATATATGGTACTTGAAGGCATGGGACATGATTTGCCGGAACAGCTGTTTGGATCGGTCATTGACGGAATTGTTCGAACAACTCAGCGTAACAAACCGAATTGAAATGATGAATCATAGACATCCAAAGTGGCCTTAGAAAACAATTTCTAAGGCCTTTGTGTTTATCTTTAGATAATAGATAATCTGACGATTTTATCGTCAACAAGTACAAAATGATAATTCAATAATAGTGGATCGGGCAGACCAGTCTTGTCGTAGGTACCATCGAGCTTGCATGTTAGCACAATTTCATCACCTATTTTTTTTGCTTTTGTTGGCTTTAAGGTTACATTCGCCGCGAAATGGTTTTGATCACTCCATTCCCGAATCGCCTGTTTACCATCTCGCTTTTTTCCTTCATCTAATACAACGGCATTTTCTGAAAAACAATCTACAAATACTGCTGGGTCTGGTTTATTAGATGCATGAATGTATTTGCTAATTACAAACGGTAAATGATTGAGATCCATATTGTTCCTCCTCTTATTAAATCGCTTTAGACGGTAGGGATAGTTCCCCCATCAATGACATATTCACTACCTGTAATAGATGCTGCTCGGTCTGATACCAGAAATGCGGCCAGCTCAGCGACTTCTTCAGGAAACCCTGGCCGTCCAATGGGAATACCTCCGAGTGAAGTCATGAGTTGTTCGAGAGCACTTTCTCGACTTCCAGTTTCCGCTGCGATTCGATCAATTAATGCGTCAGCCGCTTCTGTCTGGATAAACCCTGGAGACAATGTATTTATGCGAATTCCTTGAGGGGAAAATTCATTTGATAGTCCCTTGCTATAATTAGCCAGCGCGGCTTTTGCAGATGCATAAGCCAGTGTAGTTTCATATAAAGGCAAACGTCTTTGGATAGAAGTGAAATGAAGAATAACACCTGAATTATTTTCTAACATAAGTGGAATTAAGCCACGATCAAGTCGAACTGCTGCGAGTAAATTCCAATTTAATGCATGAAGCCAATCTTCATCATTCAATACAAGTGCGCCTCCAGGTGGTGTGGTTGATCCACCTACGCAATGGACAATAATATCGATGCCTCCAAGTTGTTCTTTTACTGCTGTAATTATTTGATCTGTACCTTCAGGTGTGGCGACATCTGCTTGAACAAATTTCACTGAATTGGGCAAGTCAGTGGATACTGAACGGGCAGTAGTAAGGACTGTGGCTCCGGCGTTTGCAAGTCTTTTTACAACAGCTTGTCCCATTCCCTTTGTTCCTCCAGTTACCAACACCTTTTTGCCTTTAAATTCAGATAGAGAGTACTCAAATTCTTTATGCATAATTATTCCTCCTAGTAATGATATTCAATGATTAAAAATTGCTTTGTCTCTTAACATTGTGTTATGAGAGAGGAGCTAGAACTAATACTACACTTGCCACTTTCATAACGTCCAATTTATTATAATAATGAAAATGATGAATAATATTAATATAGGAGGTTGTCCTAATGGAACTTACACAATTAGAATACTTTATGACCGTTGCACGGCTTGAACATATGACATTAGCCTCCAAAAAACTCGGTATTACTCAGCCAGCGTTAAGTCATGCAATTGCCAAGCTTGAAAATGAAATAGGAGCTCCATTATTTGAGCGTAATGGACGCAATATAAAGCTGAACCGAAACGGTACCATGTTCTCTAAATGGATTGGTAGAGCCCTACAAAATATTGATAATGGGCTCAGGGAAATCGAAGAGTGGTCCAATCCTGATACGGGTGTAATTACGTTGTCTTATCTAAACATTCTCGGTGTTGAATTGATTCCTAACCTAATCCGGAGTTATCAATTGAAGTACCCTAAAGTTCGGTTCGAATTGACACAAGGAAACTTAGGGGATATCGATGAACATCTAGAACAAGGATTTTCGGATGTTATGATTACATCGAGGGAATCTACTTTGGACAATCATCACTGGAAAACGGTTCAAAATGTTCCTTTATATATCGTTGTTCCCTCCCAACACCGTTATGCAAATTGTAATGCTCTTAGTTTGGCAGAGCTATCTGGCGAGCCGTTTATTGGATTGAAAAACAACTGCGGATTAAAAGAAACGATTATGTCCCGTTTCCAACATACCGGTTTTGTTCTTGCTTCGGCTTATGAAGCGGAGGACCTGATCACTGTAGCCGGTTTTATCAAATCAGGTCTGGGTGTATCAGTATTGCCAAAGACATTGGGGTTAATGTTAGATGAATTGGTCTGGATCCCTATCCTTGATGAAGGATGGTACTGGGAAATCGGGTTGAAGTGGAGAGAAGATCATCATATTTCTCCAGCAGCCAATAGGTTTATTGCATTTGTTGAAACTTTACATCCAAAAGAATGACCGCCAAAATTTACGATTGAAGAAGTCATGGCAATATGCAAGAACATCTATCGATTAAAGTCGCTTTTTAAGCAACTTTTTTATATTATGGGTACAAGATCATGGTCAATTAACTAGAAGTTATCCAAACGGGTCCGCAAGGGATTTTTTTTCTAGCACGGAAGATTATTTCAAAGAAATGATAGGGTGATAGGGATGATGCGAATTTTCCTCCTGCGATCTGAGAGGCATGACATTGGAGAATGCAACGTTTATCGACTGTACTTTTTTTAAATGCCGATTTAATGACCGGATTCTACAAGCGGCGAATATCGTCAATTGTTCCTTTACCGGCAAGCTGGTGGATATTACGTTTGAAGGGGATGGCACACAAAAGTTAATCGCCAATTTTGAAAACTGCATCCTTGACGGAGTTCGTTTTGTAGGCTGTGACCTAACCCAATGTATTCCGCCAAAATCAAAAAACCATGTGTATGTTGAACAGGTATCCTCACGTGTGAAAAAGGCTATGAAGAAGATAGACGATGACCCCAACCTATCTGACGATGATCGGAAAGTACTCGTCCGCAATCTGCGCAAGCTTGAGCATATGGAACAATATATTTTTAACACGGCGCATATGAAGAAAATATATGGTGATGTATTTGTTGGACGTTTTTTCAGCAGTCTGGAATAATGCGTAAACAACTCGGCCGCGGAAAAATGTCAAAGGACACGAACATATTTTCATTAAATCGCTATTTCAACGGCTTATTTTTTTGTACAAGTTTATGTTGTATCTCCAACTAAATCTTTTACAATCATTGTCAGTAAGCTATAATAAAATAATCGATGGGAATACCCAATATAAAAGTGAAATAATGTAATTGGTTGAGACCATGTATAAGTAGAAATTGATTACGGGATCGGCACGGCACATTGTGTTGAGTGACGTGAATCCATATAAAAAAATCGGAGGTATTGTTATGATCAAGAAGAAACTTTGCACAGCCGTTAGCGCAGCTTTAATCGTTTCTATGCTGGCTACTGGCGGAATCGTCGTTTTCCAAGGTAAAACAACATTAGAGGTAGCGAAGTCAGCAGGAGATAAAAAGGTTGAAGTGATTAAAGCTATCCAAAGCACCTGATGCGAAAGTCAACAGGAATCAAAAAACTTCAAATGTTACATAAAAAAACCAAAGTTCCGATCGGAACTTTGGTTTTTTTATGTACTTGCGTGTAATAGAAGGAGACGCTTGTACTACATTCTTGAGGAACAAAAGACAGGGACACTTTCTAACGAGATCAACAAGATACATTACGTGCCCGGAACTTCAGGCTGCAAGTTTTCTTGTTCCTCCAGCAGTCGTTTCAGCTTCTGGCGCTGCCGTTTTTCCTTCTGACGTCGCTCTTTGTCCTCAGCCTGCAGTGCCTTGAGCAGGGAGAAACACATCCCGATAAGGACTACAGCGAACGGCAGTGCAGACACGATGGAGGCCGTCTGGAGGCCGTTCAATCCCCCACTAATCAGCAACACTACCGCAATAGCGGACTGCATGATTCCCCAAGTTAATTTCACTCTTGTACTTGGGTTTAACTTGCCATCTGAAGACAGCATGCCTAACACAAAGGTAGCCGAATCAGCCGACGTAATAAAGAAGGTCATGATGAGGAGTGTAGCGATGAATGCTACGATCGAGCCCAAAGGCAACTGCTCCAACATAAGGAACAGGGCGGTTGTCGCATCTTCCTTGACGGCTTCCGCCAGATGAGCGGCATTGAACAATTCCATGTGAAGTCCGGTTCCGCCGAAGACTGAGAACCATATAAATCCGAAAAGGCTTGGAATAACCATGACGTAAATTACAAATTCCTTTATGGTTCTGCCTCTGGATACTCTTGCGATAAAAGTGCCGACAAAAGGAGCCCATGCGATCCACCAAGCCCAGTAAAATAACGTCCATGCTCCAATCCAGGTTTCTCTTGAGAACGGCGTCAATCTCAAACTCATGTTAATAATATTCTGCATATAACTGCCCAAGGTTGTCGTGAATGTGTCAAATATGAAAGAGGTCGGTCCAGTTGCTAATACAAACACCATCAATAGCACAGCTATAACGAGGTTGGTGTTGCTTAGAATCTTAATCCCTTTATCCAGACCGGAGGTTGCCGAGATTAGAAACAGTACGGTTACAATTGAGATAATGACAATCTGGGACAACGTCGAGTTAGGAATACCGAATAAGTAATTCAGTCCCCCACCAATCTGAAGTGCACCCAATCCAAGAGAGGTTGCAACACCAAAGATGGTGGCAATAACAGCCAGAATATCAATGATCTTGCCAAGCCAGCCAGCCGCAAGACGCTCACCGATCAGAGGAATAAAGGTAGAACTGATCAACCCTTTATAACCTTTCCGGAACTGGAAGTAAGCGAGCGCCAAACCGATAACGGTATAAATCGCCCAAGGATGAAGCCCCCAGTGAAAGAAGGAATAACGCATGGAAAGTCTTGCTGCCTGCGCAGTTCCGGCTTCTGCTCCTTCCGGTGCAGATAAATAGTGGGACAGGGGCTCGGCAACTCCCCAGAAAACCAGTCCGATTCCCATACCAGCGCTAAACAGCATGGACAGCCAGGATATCGTAGAATATTCCGGTTCATCATCGTCATCCCCCAGCCTGATCCCGCCAAATCGGCTGAATGCCAGATAAAAAGCAAAGATCAGGAAGAACAGTGTCGCTAACAAATAAAACCAGCCAAAATTCTGAATAGAGAAGTTGTAGGCAACGTTTGCTGCATCCGCCAGCTGATCAGGAGCGACGCCCCCCCATATTGCAAACAGTGCAACGATGATAATTGTGATGGTAAATACCATGATGAGACCTCCATTATGTAATCTTCATCCAAATTTTCCTTAGTATGTGCTAGTCTGGCTAGTTATCATTCTAAAAGCCAGATGTTGATAACATAAAACAATTCGACGTGTATTGAAACAGGTGAGGAAATGTTGAATAAAAAATGATAAGAAGGGGGAGAGTAGGGAGAAAAAAGGGGGGGAATCCATGTACCGTTTAACCGTTCTAGCCATTAGTCTGTTTCTGTTCTTTGGAGCATATCATACTGCCGAAGCATCAGAAATATCCACATCTTCTCTCATTAGTGATCTACAAAAAGGGGGTTACATCCTTTATGTCCGACATGGAGATGCAACAGTTGGAGTAGATCAACCAGATTTTAGTCTGACAGATTGCTCCACACAGAGGAATTTAAGTGCGCTTGGAAAGGAACAGGCAGAAAAGTATGGTCATGCTATTCGGAAACTAAATATCCCCGTCCATTTCCCCGTGGAAGCAAGTCCCCTTTGTCGAACTCTCCAAACTGCTCAGATTGCTTTTGGTGCACAAAATGTAAAAGAAAATACATTTTGGTTAAACATATATAAACTCAGTCAAAATCTGGACACAGAAAATATAAACAGTACAATTCAAGCATTTACAAATGAAGTGGAGCAAACCTCTCCAACGAATTCGAACAGGCTTATTGTAGCTCACTCTTTTCCTAGCGGTCTGGGATTAGGAGAACTCTCGAGTATGGAGACAGTCATTATTAAACCACTGGGAGACCATAAAGGGTATCAAGTTGTTGGAAAATTGAAATTAGAAGATGTTTTACAGCAAGCTGGAATGTCTTAGATGTCCAGGGACAAGAAGAACATATGCTCATTCAAGTCGCTATTTTGGCGGCTTTTTTATCGTCTCCTGACGGAAAAATAAGAATCTAGAAATTAATAAAATCATATACTTTATATAAAGTGGTTCAAAGAGAGGGATTCTACGTTCAAAATAGAATACATTTATGAGGGATTGTCTATTTTACCAATATTGGCTATATCGATCAAGAAAGACGATTCTCAAAATAATGAGAGGACTGATTATATGAAAACGACACAACTTTTAAATATGTTTGCAAACGAGAACAGTAACTTTGTTGTATCTATGAATGAAGATTCAGGTAAACGACTAACTAATTATGGTGAATGTGAGGAGAAAATAAATGAAATTGGTACTTCAGAATGTAAGGAAGAGTTTTGGTGATCAACACGTATTAAACGATCTCAGTTTTCAATTTGAAAAAGGAAAGATATATGGCCTTTTGGGACGAAATGGTGCTGGAAAAACAACATTATTTAATTGTTTAGGTGGCGAGATACAGGCAGATGGTGGCACTATAAAAGTCGTAGACGAATCCACATCACGTAACATCGAGATAGATGATGTTGGATATGTATATTCCATGCCATTGTTACCGGAATTTCTAACGGGATATGAGTTTGTACGTTTTTTCATTGATGTTAATTTTGAAGTGATTGAAGGTCGAGGAGACGATATTGACACTCTCTTTGATATGATGCATATGACACAGGAAGACCGGCATAAACTCATTAAGCACTACTCACATGGAATGAAAAACAAAGTGCAAATGATGTTATTTTTACTCACTAAACCAACAGTAATCTTGCTGGACGAACCTCTCACTTCCTTTGATGTCATCGTTGCGAGCGAGATGAAACAATTGCTGCATAATATGAAAAAGGATCATGTACTCATTTTCTCAACTCATATATTACAATTGGCAACCGATCTATGTGATGAATTAATTATTCTAAATGATGGCAGTTTGACGCAGATTTCGCCCGATATCCTCACCCAGCCCGATTTTGAAGAGAAGGTCATTACATTATTGCGAAATGAAAGCGAGATTGCTCCTACAGAAAAAGAACGGAAACAGATGGAAAATAGAGTTGAGAAGGAGAATGCCGATGCAGGAAATGTTTAGTACGATTTCTCGCATGCGGCAGCTGCAGATTATTACTCTCGTAAACCGCCTCATATATTTCATGCAGAGGATACCCGTTGTAGGCCGTCTAATTAGTGAACAAACCTATGCTGCTTTTCGGACGAAACGTATCATTGGCGCGATCGCAGTGATTTTGATGTTTGTCGCTGGTCTGTTAGAAAGTTTATTCTATATCGGGGGCATGCTTGCATTGCCCATATTCTTATGGACAGAGGGATATAACACGACAGAGCGGTTTGCACTTCTTCTTCACATGTATTTTTGCATTAGTGGAGTCATGGCCGGGATGACGAGTGCAAAAGTTTTGGAATCAAACAAGATGAAGTATACTGCTGTTCGACTTATGCGAATTGTGCCTACCAAATTTATGCGAGCTGGGCTGTTTTACCGATATACTACATTCTTTCTGTATCAAGGGATTGCCTTTTCTTTGGTTACATGGTTCTTTGATTTTTCAATATCTCATGCACTTCTGATCGTTGGAGTTATGACGATTTGGCGCGTAATGAGCGAAGTTATACATTTGGCCGTTTTTCGATGGAAAGGGACTATTCTTATACAGAAAACATGGATTATGGGCGTGGTCATGATACTCACACTAACTGCTGCGTACCTTCCATTGACGTCACTGAGCATTCCTCTTGGGGGAGCGGTGATATTGAATCAACGGTGGCTTGTGACACTCATATTGTTATCGGGGACTGTGGCTGGTTATGTCTTACTCAAACATACCGATTACACAGCAGCATTACGCGCAGTTACGAACCAAGCTGATCCTTTGTTAAATACGGAAATCATGATGGCTAATCTTCAACAGAAAATGGTTCAGTCAAAAGATCATGAGCATAGCAGCGATTCCTCGGCTAACCTGCATGATCGCGTGCAAACTTCATTGGATAAAAGGGGATACGAGCAAATTCACAACCTCCTGGTTACTCGGCATGATCATCTCGTCCAATTGCCTTTTCGAAGACGTTTAACAGCTATTATGATCATCGGATTATTACTATCTTTCTTGGCACTCATTTTCAGAGATCATGTCTCTCTAAACGCGGTGGAACGATTTACGCCTATACTCATTATGGCTATGCTAAGCCTGACAATAGGTCGAGAGGTTTGTAAGGGGCTATTTTACCATTGTGATATGCAGCTTATGCGCTACTCCTTTTATCGCAAGCATGCGAAGCAACATTTTCGTCTAAGATTTAGAAGTTTATTATTCTTAAATCTAAAATTAGGTGCGTGTCTAGCAGCCGTACTAAGTGTCTCTATACTTGTTTTGTCTGAAGGAAAGGATATAAGTACATTGCTTGCCATCTGGCTTATGACGATGACACTGTCCATATTTTTCTCAGTACATCATCTATTGGTATATTATGTATTCCAACCCTATACAACGGAGTTGGACACCAATAGTCCTCTTTTTACATTAGTGAACAGTCTTATTTCATTAGGCTTTGTTATAACGATGTTTTTAGGTCCAACTCTGTGGGTGCTCACTGTTGTCTTAATTGTATTGACTGTAGGCTATCTGTTCAGTGCGGTACCTGTCGTATCCAAATATGCTCAAAATAACTTTAGAGTGAAGTGAAAGAAAGCCCCAATCATTTTAAAACGCTACTGACATAACGTTGTCAGTAGCGTTTTTTTATCATTGGATATGTAAAAGTAAAAGATATGGATAAGTAACATGTCTGTTTTACAAAAAAATAGGACACAGTTAGATTTAGAAAGGATGATATATTGTGAATTTTTCTTCTGTACGCATCATTACTGACGATGTGGATCGTCTCGTTGAGTTCTACGAAAAAGTCTTGGAGGTTACGGCAGAACGACCTGCACCGGTATTTGCCGAACTCGTTGTGCCATCATGTACCCTTGCAATAGGACATACCCAGACGGCACAGTTATTCGGTACGGATGCTGTACTGAGCGCTCATAACCGTACTGTCATTATTGAGTTTCGAGTCGATGATGTGGAAGCCGAATATGAGCGCTTAAAGTCATTTGTCGATCATTGGGTAAAAGAACCGACCATGATGCCGTGGGGAAACCGTTCCATGCTGTTCCGCGATCCCGATGGTAACCTACTTAACCTTTTTGAGCCCGTGACCGAGGATGCGATTAAACGGTTTAAAGATAGACATTAACGTACGGTTTCAATGAAATTTGTTCATCTACGACGAATTGGAGTATGATTGGGGAAGACATTACTTCTTTGGAGGGGGACATCTGTTTTGGATGAGCAGTTTCTAGATTTATTGGCCGAAAAATATGATACGGAAGAAAAGATCGTAACCGAGATCATCAACCTTGAAGCGATCTCCAATCTCCCGAAGGGAACCGAGCATTTTGTCAGTGATTTGCATGGGGAGTTCCAGGCATTTCAACATGTACTAAGAAACGGTTCGGGTACCGTCAGAGAGAAAATCAAAGAATTATTCCGGGAATCTTGGACAGATCAAGAAATCAATGATTTTGCCGCTTTGGTTTATTATCCTGAAGAAAAAATACAGCTGGTCATAGGTGAACTGAGCAATAAACAGGCTCTGAACCAGTGGTACAGACGAACGATTGAACACATGCTTAAGCTTATCTCTTATGCCTCTTCCAAGTATACGCGCTCGAAATTGCGTAAAGCTCTGCCGGAGCAGTATGTATATATTGTAGAAGAGCTTCTATATAAGACGGACTCGACCAACAATAAGGACCCTTATTACGAGGAAATATATCGACAAATTATATCCTTGGGACAGGCGGACAAGCTCATCATCGGCCTTGCTTATACGACCCAACGCCTGGTAGTTGACCATCTTCATGTGGTAGGAGATATCTACGACCGGGGACCGGACCCTGATAAAATTATGGACACGCTAATCAACTACCATTCTGTAGACATTCAGTGGGGGAACCATGATGTCCTCTGGATCGGTGCTTATGCGGGTTCTCTGGTCTGCCTTGCGAATATTATCCGGATCTGTGCCAGGTACGATAATCTGGACATCATTGAAGATGTGTACGGAATTAATCTACGCCCACTGCTAAATCTGGCGGAGAAATATTACGAAGACAATCTGCCCTTTAGACCTAAACTTCAAGCTGGTCATAACGTATCGGAGCAGGAAATTCTGCAGATCACCAAAATTCACCAGGCCATTGCCATGATCCAGTTTAAACTCGAAATCCCGATTATTAAGAGACGCCCCTACTTCAATATGTCTGAAAGACTTTTGCTGGAGAAGATTGATTACGACAACAATGAAATTAATATCTGCGGAAAAACGTACACATTGGAAAACACCTGTTTTAGCACCGTAAATCCGCAGCAGCCTGAGCAATTGTTGGAAGAAGAACGTCAGGTAATGGAAAAGCTCCTGTTCTCCGTTCAACATTCCGAAAAGCTGGCCAGACATATGAACTTTCTGATGAAGAAGGGTAGTCTTTATTTAAAATACAACGGGAATTTGTTAATCCACGGCTGTATTCCTTTGGATGAAGAAGGAAATATGGAAGAAATGCAGATTGAAGACAAGACATATGCGGGTCGTCAATTGCTTGATGTTTTTGAAGATTATCTACGCTACGCCTTCGCGCATCCGGAGGAGACAGAAGATCTGGCGACGGATATGGTATGGTACATCTGGACAGGGGAGTGTTCCTCGCTCTTTGGAAAGAGAGAAATGACTACGTTTGAACGGTATTTTATCCAGGATAAAGAAGCACATAAGGAGAACAAGAATCCCTACTACCATTTACGTGAGAATGAAGAGGTGTGCCGGAAAATCCTGCAGGAGTTTGATTTGAATCCGGATCATGGACATGTCATTAACGGCCACACGCCAGTCAAAGAAATTCGTGGAGAGAGCCCTGTTAAAGCAAACGGTAAAATGATCGTGATTGACGGCGGTTTTTCCAAAGCCTATCAATCCACAACGGGCATTGCCGGATATACGTTGCTGTTTAATTCCTTTGGCATGCAGCTCGTCGCCCATCAGAAATTTAATTCAAAAGAAGATGTGTTATGCAACGGAACGGACGTATTGTCTGTAAAAAGACTGGTGGATAAGGAACTGGAACGAAAACTGGTGAAGGAAACCAATGTTGGAGAGAAGCTACTGCAGAAAATCTCAAATTTGAAGGACCTTCTGGAATATCACTATATGAATTAAAACGTTTGCTAAAAACATCCGGATTAAATGTTGAAGTGTAATTAAACACAGACGCTCGTACAGGCAGGGAAGTATATACCCGGCCTGTACGAGTTTTTCTTTTTTTAAAGGGAGCGATGTGACAGAAGGCAGGAGCCTATGAGATGCCACCGCCACAGGAATCAATTATCCCTTATTATTGATCAAGATGGGTTATTCCTCTTGAGTATAGGTTCTGCACTAAATTGAGAAATTCTTCTGATGATAAATCCTTTTCACGCTGGAGCCAAAGACGAAATAAAGCAAGGGAAGTTGTCAGGTAAAACTCAATTAAGTATGGCGTTAAAGCATGTTTTGCGGAATGTTTGATACGAATTGATCCATAGCGACTTCATTTTTTAAGCGCTTTAAAAAGTGAAAACTCCCGTAATCACCCAAAAGAGCATTCAGAACCAGGAGATGTTCTCTTTTGTCCATACAATGGAGCGATTCTTGGACCGTATGCATTGATAGCTCTTTATTTGCCAATTCTTTTTTTATGTCATTCAACAGATCATTTTCAACAGCGTCTAACAATGCGTAAATGTCCGTAAAGTATTGATAAAAGGTGCTGCGGTTATATCCTGAGTTATTTGCAATTTCCTGAACCGAAATTTTTTCGATCGGCTTTTGACTATATAGCCCACAGAAAACTTCTATAAACTTTTGTCTTGTTTTCTCCGTTATTTGAGGTTGCTTTTTCATGTTTTCCTCCTGTTATGGAATACGAGTATTATCCGACAAATATTAAAAAACTGCTGGTTGATCAAGGCATAATGAAGATTTATAATCGCATCATACAACATGCTGTCTGATAATCAAAAGGAAATATTATTACCTAGGGGGTGGATCATGTCAACCACACAAGAAAGAATTTTAATTTTTGGTGCAGGTGTTATCGGGAGCATGTACGCAATTAAGTTTATTGAAGCAGGATTTGATGTCACCGTGTTTGCACATTCGAATAGATATAAATCATTGAGAAAAAATGGCCTGCAATATGTAGAAAAAGGGGCCGTTAGATCGATTGAAGTGAATGTCATTGATACACTCGAACATGACGATGTATATGATTTTATTTTCGTTACCGTTCGTTATGATCGATCCGAATCAGCGTTGTTCGCGCTAAAAGATAATCAAAGCAAAAATATAATTACGATGACTAGTAACTCCATTGGATTTTCCTCGTGGCTGGATATCGTAGGAGATAGACTTTTACCAGCTTTTCCAGGCTTCGGAGGACAGATTAAAGATGAAGTATTACATGCTCGATTTTTACCAAGGTTTATAGCTGCAACTGTATTTGGAGAAATTAATGGTGTGGTGACAGAGCGTATAGAGAACCTTGCAAAATTATTTAAGACAGCCAAGCTTCCCTACGTTATTAAAAAGGATATGCAATCGTATCTCATCACACATTCCGTATCAGACATTGCCATGTTGAGCTTTTTGCATTCTGAACATAAGATCATTGATCTCAAAACAGCCAGCACCAGAACGACGGCACACCGAATAACAGTCACTTTGAAAACGTATCTAAGGGCAATACAACAAGCTGGCGTTTCACTCGATCCGCCCATTTTTAAAATGGTGCTTAAATTTCCGAACTTATTGTTGGATCTATTTTTTATGACATGGCTGCGAACTAAAATGGTTAGGGATATGATGTTGCCGGATTATGCAAATAATGCGAACAATGAGATTTTACAATTGAACAATGATTTGAGGAGATTTTTAAGTCAAAATGATATTACATCGAGAACGAACTAGATGGATAACCCAAAAAATGTGAAATGAAGCGATCATTTGTATCTCTCAGTTACCCTCGGTCCGTCATATTTCTTGAGCCGCTACATCATGTTGAAAACGTTTAACAGCATTTTTTGATCGGAATATGTTCTTGTCCCAAAGAGAAGACAAGACCCATATTCCGATTGTGAAAATCAGTTTGCGCGATAGATGGAATCCAAGTAATTCGAAATCACTGTGGGTTCATCCATGGATGTACGCAATGCGATGTAACCGTCGGGACGAATCAATATGAGTTCTTCACTTGCTACATCGTAAATTCGATAGGCATTGCCTGCTGTGTCTGTTATGCCTTCCGCTCCCAAGACGTTGGATGGCAAGATATAATGCACATGCAGTTCGTCGTTAGTGAAGATATTCAGTGAAGGATGGATGCCATTTGCAAAAACCAAGAGCGTCCAGTGTGGGCCACGCAACAGGTCGAAGATGCTTCCTGTAAACCCGGTGCCTTGCAGGCCAGTAGCATTAGGAGCACGATCGCCAGGATATAAACAGGTAGCATGTGTAAGAGCAGACGGTCGGCTTAGAGAACTTGACCGATAGGATATGAGAAGCCCGGTCGTCAGATCGTCGGATATATTGCTCAAAGTTTGGGACAATCCACCGCCTTCAGTCGCCGTTCCTATGACCACGCCCATCTTCTTCGTGCTGTCTTCCAGCACCGCTTGAGCTACAGGGCGACGTTCCTCATCGTACGTGTCGAGTAAAGCGGTGTCCGCTCCACGTAGCACAGCAGCCAACTTCCAGCCGAGGTTGTACGCATCCTGCATTCCCGTATTCATGCCTTGACCGCCGGCAGGCGAATGAACATGAGCAGCATCGCCGGCAAGGAATATCCGGTCATTGCGGTAACGTTCAACCATCCGAATGTTGACCCGGTAGATGGAGAGCCAGGAAGCATCCGTGAACTGAACATGTTCTGCCCCGGCCCTGCGGTCAAACATGGCTTGATATGATTCCAGCGACGGCTGCTCTGGCTCTTCAATGTCTTCCGGAATTGTAGCCTGCAGCTGCCAAATATCGGATTTTGGTAGAGGTGTCACTCCGACCATGCCCTCTGGAGATGTCCAGATATGGATATGGTCACGATCCAACCCTTCCAAGCGTACATCGCCTAGATACCAGCGCTCATGATCATGTGTTTTCCCAACCAGCGGCAAATGAATAAACTTGCGGATATTGCTTTTTCCCCCGTCAGCGCCGACGACATAACGAGCGCGAATGTGTTCTTCTCCCTGTGGTGAATTCACGGTTACCGTTACACCATCCACATCCTGAACCAGACCCACAGCTTCCATGCCTAATTCAACTTGACCGCCAAGCTCTGCATACCGATCACGCAGTGCTTTTTCCACATCAAATTGAGCAATCCAGACCGGATCACGATAGGGCGTTTCCAGTTCGGCGCTGGCTGCCACAGTAATTGTCGGCTTTTCCACACTTCGGCCATCTGCGGTATAATAACGAACAGGCAAATCTGCAACACCAGTGTCAGTGATGTAGTGAACCGCGTCCAAATCATCGACGACTTCAAGAGAACGAGGCTGGATTGCTTTCGCGCGAGAAGCAACGTTATATACGGAGCTTCGTTCAATAATCCGATGGGCAACGTTTCGACGGGCTAGATCGCAGGCAAGTGTAAGTCCAGTAGGACCAGCCCCGACAATGAGAACATCAACAACAGACCGCTTGATATTCATGGTTGAAACCTCCTTGTTCATTGATTTAATGTGTTACATTTGCTATACTACACCGTGCAGTGTAGTTTGTAAACAAAGCTTTAACTCTAATTCATTTCAGACGTAAACCTGTGGGAGGCAAAATAAAAATGGACATGACGGAAAATAAGAAAATCCGCAAAGGCTCTGCTGACAAACGAGCCAAAATTATAGTGGCAGCACGAGACCTGTTTCTTTCAGATGGATTTGATCGGTCCAGCGTCGATGCGGTCGCAGCCAAAGCTGGGGTCTCCAAACGGACAGTGTATGATTATTATGGCGACAAGCAGAACCTGCTGCTTGCTGTTGTGGATGAATCCAGTTTGGCCGTTCTGGAGATGATTGAGCAAGGGATTGCAGACCATCTCTTGGAATTCGAGGATCTGCAGCAGGCACTCATCTTATTCTGCGAACAGATTGTAGCTTCCGCGAACGGTTCGGCCGACTACAAGGCATTGATCCGGTTGGTCATGGTGGAAGAAGCCAACCTGCCGGACTCGTTTCTTGAAAAGCTGGACAAGGCAACAGAAGAGGGCATTATGAGGAAATTTACAGAGTTTGCTCAAAAGGGATTAATTGATGTGCCAGATCCTAAAATGGCTACCAAACACTTCGCTGCATTAACAATTCTATTGGTATTCAATCAACCTAGAAGAACAGGGAGTATGGATGCGGAACAAACCAGACGTATCATTGCAGAGGGCGTGCGTGTTTTTCTTAGCGCTTATGCACCACGTACCACTCAAATCGATAATCACAATCTTATCGAGAAAAAATTATAAAGTCGATATTATCCCTTTAGATAGATACGGTAAAAAAATGGACAAAAAAGAAACGTTTAGGAAGCCGTGCTTCATTCAGATTAGGGCTTCCAGTATACGTCTCAGGCGAACAATTCTTGATTAGAAACATTCGGCGTGAACCCATGATAATTTGAAAGAAACGCGGGTTACTGATGTCTAGTAGCCCGCGTTTCTTTCAATTCCCGTTCATCTTCTATCTCGATCGGACGATAGAATATCGAATTATACGACCGTAATTGTTCCGTAATACATATACATGCCGCAATTAAAATGATATGTTCCCGGTTTCAGATCTTTAAGCGTAACTACGTTATCGCCCTTTTCAAGGTAGATATCAAACCTGTCCTCTGCAGATTGCACACTTCGTATGCAAGTATAGCCCGTATGTTTGACAAAATTCAGTTGAGTAGGGACGCCAGCTTTGACTACAATATTAGGTTGACTGAATCCGTCTGAAGCAACATCCACTGAAATCATGTGAACATCGCCTTTTTTCTGTACAGTATGTTGTTCAATATGTTCTGAGGAAGCGGCAGAAACTCGATGATCTTGAAACTGATCAAACAACAATAGCCCGACAGAAACGGTTCCTAAAGCAACTGTCACAATACCTGCAATAAAGACAGCACTGATACCACTACTACCGGATGAGGCTGGTTGATCGTTTTTGATCTGATTTGCTTTGAATAACTGGACAACAACACAGAAAACGAAAATAAATAAAACATCCACAAACAAGGTCATCAGATAAGAAAAACCAACCATAGACCCTAGCATGGCACCCATCATTCCACCCATAATGCCAGCCAGCATGCCTTCCAGCGAAGCAAGGACACTGATTGGTTTTCCGGTGAAATAACCGGCTCCCAGGCCAAACAATATCGCGATGATCGAGGAGACCTGCAAATCCCGGTTAAACACGATCCCCAGTTGAAACCCCAGTGCAAGACTGGACATCATGCCTGTACTCATAGCAATCATCATGCCTGACATACCTGCAAGGCTCTCTTTCTTTTGATGTGTTTTCAATAGAAGGTAACCGGATAAGAGAACAGTCATGATGATACTGATAATGGAAAGCCACATGAGGAAACCTCCGATATATAAAATTTTATATAAATGACACTACACATTGTAGTGTAAAAAGCATTTTGTTGATAGTCTGATTCCAAAATATTCAGTAATTATTCATAATTATAGCGTTAAAAGAACATGTTCTGAGGTAGATAGAATCTGGATTACTTTTGATCCAAAAAAACATACATATTGCTCATGAAAATCTGCATTTATCAAAGTTTAACCCAATGCTATATTTAATTTGCTTACGGAGGAACGCAAAAATAGAGAAAGAGAACTCGATAGGAGGTTGTCATCAATGAAAAGTCACGTTGCTCTTCGAACCAGTAAGTTCGAACGAGAAAAAAAGACAGGTTTTCTGGCTGAGATGAAAAAAAACTACTTGTTGTACTTGCTGGCTTTGCCCGGAATGGCTGTCATTTTTATTTTTTCCTATCTGCCGATGGGCGGAATCGTTATTGCCTTCCAGGATTTTAATCCGATTAAAGGGATCACCGGAAGTGAATTTGTAGGTTTGAAAAATTTCAGTTTTTTCCTTGAATCCACAGATACATTAAAGGTGATTGCCAACACACTGTTTTTGAATACGTTGTTTATTCTCTGTGGAACATTGGGATCAGTCGCAATTGCCATTATGTTTTCTGAACTAACGGGAAAGGTGTTCAAACGAGTTACACAGACGTTGGTTACACTGCCGAATTTCTTATCATGGACAGTCATTGCCATGTTCTCGGTTTCGATGCTCTCTACGGACACAGGCATGATTAACCAGATGCTTGGTTTATTCGGGGCAGAGCCCATTTCTTTCTATAATGAACCGGGGCACTGGCCTTGGATCCTGGTCATTATGAAAATCTGGCAGGGAGCCGGTTTCGGTTCCATTGTATATTTGGCTACCATTACGGGAATTAATCCGGATGTATATGAATCCGCTTCCATAGATGGAGCAAGCCGCTGGCACAAAATTCGATTTATCACATTACCTTTGCTGAAACCAACGATCATCTTAATGTTGCTATTAGCGATGGGGGGCATATTTTATGGTGATTTCGGAATGATCTATGCACTGGTCGGTCGAAACGTAGCTTTATACCCGACGACAGACGTCATAGATACCTATGTATACCGTGCTCTGATGGACTTGGGTGATATGAGTATGGCTGCTGCTGTTGGTTTTTTCCAATCATTGATTGGCTTCATACTCGTTGTTATCGTAAATAGCTTGGCTAAGAAGTTCAGTCCAGAGTCCGCACTTTTCTAATCTAACCGAAGTAAAAGGCAGGTGAAGTGATATGGTAATTAAAGAAAACTGGCAGGACCGATCTGTAAAAATCGTTTTTCATGTGCTGTTGATAATATTCGCAATCTTTTGTCTATTCCCGTTCATCTCGGTGATCAGCAGCTCTCTATCAACCGAATCCAGCATTCTCAAATATGGTTATTCTCTCTGGCCGCGTGAATTTTCACTGGAAGCCTACAAACTAATCTTTAAAGATGCCACAATCTATAGATCTTATGGTGTCACGATTTTTGTCACAGTGGTAGGGACGGCACTTGCTATGCTTGTTACTTGTGCACTAGCTTATCCTTTGTCCTTACGTCATCTCAAGTACCGAAACACCATCAATTTTTATGTCTATTTCACCATGTTGTTTCACGGTGGTCTGGTAGCAAACTATCTGCTCATCAGCAAATATCTGGACATGAAAGACACGATCTGGGTGCTGATCATCCCGGCACTGGTTAGTCCATGGAACATGTTTCTGATGCGTAACTTCTTTAGATCCATTGATGAATCGCTTGCAGAGTCAGCCAAAATTGATGGAGCTAACGATATCTACATCCTGTTCCGCATCATTTTGCCTATCTCCATGCCGGCCATAGCTACCGTCGGATTATTCTACGCATTGGCCTTTTGGAACAAGTGGTTTGAAGCCATGTTATATATCTCGAAAGAGGATCTATGGCCACTGCAATATTTAATTATGCGGATTATGAGCAATACCCAATTTGCCTCAGAGCTGTCTGCCAAAGTTTCCTTACCTAATTATGTCGTGCCCACCCTGACCACTCGTCTGGCAACTACCGTAGTAACGATTGGTCCGATTATTTTCTTGTACCCGTTTCTGCAAAAGTACTTCGTAAAAGGATTAATGGTAGGCGCAGTCAAAGGATAATTCATCCAATGCATACTGTACCTTTCATTCATAAAGAAATGGAATATCTTCTGGCATGCTGTCAATGAAGATATTCATCAGACAAACATTATAAGGGAGGTTCATGTATCATGAAAAAAATGTCCAAAATTCTCGCACCCCTTGTTGTCACCGCATTATTGGGCGGATTGCTGAGCGCCTGTTCTTCTTCATCCGGAAGTACAGATAGTGCGAGCCCTTCATCAACAGATCCTGTTACCTTAAAGGTGATGCTGTTCGGAGATAAGCCCGTAGATATGGACAAAGTACTGGCAGAATTCAGCAATCGAAGTAAAGACACACTGAATACCACGCTTGATATCGAATTCAATCCGGCAGCTGACCATAAACAAAAAACCAAGCTAAAGCTGGCAGCCGGTGAAGCAGTAGACTTAATGTTTGACGCGCCATGGATGAATCTGAACCAAAATATTTCACAGGGATTTTACCAGGAACTGGATCAATATTTTAATAATGATGAATACCCAGGCTTGAAAAAAGCATTTTCACAAGAGTTTCTCGATGCAAATAAAGTGAATGGTCATATCTACGCAATCCCTATCACAAATATGTTCTATGATTCCGAAGTGATTTACATTCGGAAGGATCTGAGAGAAAAATATGGATTGGCTCCGATCCAGTCTTACGATGAACTTAAAACTTATCTTGATAAGGTGAAGGAAAATGAACCTGAGATGATTCCGTTTGCTTTGATGGGAGATCGCGGATTCTTTAAAATGTTTGGGAATGAAGAACCTCAAACCCAGGTTCGTACTGAACCTTATGCGATCTCGGGGACAGGTACAACATTTAATCTGATTTTATCCGAGGATCAA
Source organism: Paenibacillus sp. FSL R5-0519 (assembly GCF_037974275.1). NCBI lineage: Bacteria > Bacillati > Bacillota > Bacilli > Caryophanales > Paenibacillaceae > Paenibacillus > Paenibacillus sp. FSL R5-0519. The sequence continues at coordinate 3,152,359 of NZ_CP150234.1, read as the reverse complement.
AAGACAGTACTTGGAGCCACAACACTTGGTGATCCGGAAGAGGAGTACGCCAAATATCCTGCACCTTTCAACAACTCGGACTACTTCTACGGAAATAATGATACAAAAGTTGAATGGAACCGTTATGTACAGAAGGATGTCCTGAATGAAAAAGATCCTGGTGCTTTGTTTACCAGCGGCAAATCAGCTGCTAATGAAGGAACCATCAACGGTTATGCCAGCATGAGAGACCGACTGAAAACAGCAGTACCTGAAGCTGAACTGGAGTTCTTCGTTTATAACTCAAAAATCCGTAACTTGGAAAAGGGAGCTATCGGGACTGAATACAAAGCATGGAACGATCTCGTTATACCTGCAACCTCTAAAAACGCAGATCGAACGATGAAATTTTTGGATTGGTTATTTGCAAATCAGGAGAACCATGACTTGTTTGAGCTCGGTATAGAAGGTACGCATTGGAGTACATCAGGTGAAAAAGAATATAAATCAACTGATAATACACAGAATTATGCATTTCCCGGCTATGAGTTGACCTGGAATCCAACGCTGTCCCGGATCAGTGCCGATAACTCTGAAGATGCCATGAAACTTATCACCTATCAAACGCAAAACGATACCTATTATAAACTGCCGCTTTCTGGTTTTGTGTTCAATACTGAACCTGTCAAGACAGAAATCGCTAAAATCCAGCCAAAAGCAGCTACTCTTGACCCAATTATTAAAAACGGACTTGATGCCAACTGGCGTGAAAGTGCTGCTGGCATGAACAAAGAGCTGCGTAATCTCGGTTTGGAGAAAATTCGTGAGGAACTGGTGAAGCAGGCTCAAGCATTTCTGGATCAGAGTCAAAGCTAATAACTTCACTTCCTGTTGATCTACACTGCAATGAACACCCGTGCCACGAGGCGGGTGTTCTCTGTATATTTTGAAATGATTGCCCTGTAAATAGGCCATGTGCTCACCCTGTGAACCTTCAAACAGAAAAATCTTTCATGCCATGTTATTTCGGTTTATGATTGAACCAAAACCATTGTCATAGCGGGAGCGAGCATCATGAAAATTCGACCTAATTTCACGCACAGTCTGTTTTTCAAATTTTCCGTAGCATTTTTGATTGCAGGACTGCTTCCGATTTTTGTGCTAACCTTACTCTCTCTCTATCAGTTTACGGGGCAAATTGAGAGGCACACAGTTAATAACATTCAACAAATGATGGTTTACATGCGTAACAACGTGAATGATATGTTCAAAAGGTATGATGATATTACCAATCTAATGTACACCAAGGCACAACCAGATCGTATTTTTTCCAATGAATCATCCGACCTGTATGCAGATGGACTGAACTCGCCTGTTATGGATGATTTCATCAAAACCGTTCTCTTCAGCGATCCCAATATCCAAAATGTGTTGTTTGTACGTGCAAGCGAAGAAACGCTCTACCAGCAATCCCGGGGAAGCAAGCAAATGGATCCTTTTGTGACTTACCCGCCAATTGAGTGGGATTACACGATTACAATGAATTCCAAAAAGCTTTCTGTGTTTCCGTATCACATGGAGACTTATTATAATTCACAGGATTTGGTTATGACTTTTGCAAGGAATTGGATTGATATCTCGAGAGGTGTGCAAACCCCGCCTCGAAGTTACGGAACGTTGTTTCTGGATATCGATGTTAGTGTGTTTGACGCTTTGCTTCAACAATCGAGACTTGGCAAAAAAGATGAGATCTTCATTGTGAATGAGAACGATATTATTTTATATTCGAATCATCGGGACCGTATAGGTTCACGCTTTGATGAATTCAGGCTAAAATCACGCGGGGATATGATTATCTTTAGTGAGCCGCTTCCATATATTCAGGGTAAAGTTGTCGGTTTAATGTCGAAAGAAGACATTTATTCCCCGATTACCCGGACCAAAAACAGTGTCTGGATAGCTGCTTTTGCAAGTTTTGCTGCACTCTTCTTAATGGGATTAATATTTTCAAGGATGTTCACCAAACCCATTTTGCAGTTAATACGTCAGATGATCAAAGTGGAGTCAGGCAATCTGGACATTGAACTGAAAACGAGCCGACAGGATGAGATGGGCAGGCTGGCAAATGGGTTTATTCGAATGGTAGAACGACTCAAAGATCACATAAATACGGCGTATGTCAATGAAATTAAACGAAAACAGACGGAACTGAATGCTCTGAAAAGCCAGATCAGACCACACTATTTATATAACACACTAGAAGTCATTCGTATGAGTGCTGTAGCTAATGGAGATCGAAAGGTAGCTGATATGATTCATGCACTTTCTGACCAACTACAATATGTCATTGATTACGGGGATGAGTCGGTAACTTTAGGCCAGGAACTGGAGCATCTTCAGCACTATTTTCATTTAATTGAAGTTCGCTTTGACCATCGTATTTCTTTACAAATCGACCTGCAGTCACGTGAGTTGACCTCAGCCCGCGTGCTTAAGCTTATCCTTCAGCCTATCGTTGAAAATGCTGTTCATCATGGTATCCGCCCCAAGGGAGGGAAAGGCCGTGTCCTAATTACAATTGAACAATTGGAACAAAGCAATCTGATTATAACGATATATGATGATGGAACAGGGATGGAACAAGAACAATTAGAGTGCTTACGAAAGCATCTGAATCATCAGGACTCACAACTCGGAAAGAGCATTGGACTAAAAAATGTACACGAACGCATTAAGGCAGCGTATGGGAACGAATATGGACTAGATCTGGAGAGCAGACCTCACATTGGAACTTCGGTGCGAATTCTGCTCCCTCTGAACCTGGAGGTGCAACATGAAAACAATTCGCATGATTCTGGCTGACGATGAACCGGTGATCCTAAGAGGTTTGAAAATGCTCATTGACTGGCAGGAGCTCGGGATTGAAATTGTAGGTGAGGCTTACGATGGAAATGAACTGATTGAATTGATTGATCGCTGTAATCCTGAACTGATTGTGAGTGACATTTGCATGCCAGGCCAATCCGGCATAGATGTAATAAAGCATGTTCAGACATCACGCCGAGCACCGAAGGTTGTCTTTATAAGTGCTCATAAAGAGTTTGAATATGCTCAGGAAGCATTAAAGTATGGAGCCTTGGATTACTTGGTTAAGCCAGTGAACACGCAACAGTTGGAACTGGTGATTGAAAAGGCAATATCTCTAATTCGGGCAGAAACAGAAGAGGAACGGAAACGTGAGAAACTTCAGCACCTTGAGCGTGATAATGAGGACAGAACGTTTGAAGAATTACTGGAGCGTTTGACTGATGGTGATCATCACGCCATTCAAATCCTTCAAAACTCCCTAACGCTGGAAGATGGAATGCTTGCAACAATATGTGCGTGTGACTACAGCAGGAGTGTACAAGATCAACTGAGGTGGCAGAAAAGAGAACGGAAGTTGATCGATTTTGCCATAACCAATGTCATGCGTGAGAGCTTGAGAACCATCCCACTAAGCTTATTCTTCCGCAAAGGAGAGATGTTTTGTTATCTCATACTAAGTGAAGATCGCAGATTACCGGTTCAAGTGTCAACAACGGTTCGGGATCAGATAAAAAGTTATCTGAAACTGGATATGACCATCGGAGTGGGAGGTGCCGTGAGTTCTCTTCAGGAAACGTTCTTTTCCTTCAATCAAGCTTTGGAAGCCTTAGACTGGGCATACTTTCTAGGCCCCGGACATGTTAACTCATACACTCTCTCTTCAGATACCTCTGCTGCGCAGTTGCATGTAGAGGAGTTGAAATCCCGATTTTTCGAACAACTCATTCAGGCCGTCGATGCTGAAGCTTTACATGAGCCTTTGTCCGAACTGCTGCTAGCGATCAAGCAAGCTGCAACAGGCAATAAACATGCTGCGGTGTCAGGGGTATATGACATGTTGATTTCCCTGCGTCAGTATTTGCAAGCATTAGATGTATCTCTGGAGTTTCTTAATGAGGACTTCAAAATGCTGCTTCAACGACTTAACGAATATAATACCTTTCAGGAAGTTGAGTCTTTTCTGACTGAATTTATAGCGGATATTTATTCTACGGTGAAGAACAATCTTGGCAATAAGGAGCACGTGCAGATCAAACGGGTAAAAGATTATATTGAAACTCATTATGCCGAGAACATTACACTGGATTCGATAGCGGCACTTATATTTATGAACCCTTCTTATTTCAGCACTTTCTTCAAAAAACATACTGGCCAGAATTATAAACAATATTTAACCGAGATTCGAATGAAGCATGCTCGACGGATGTTACTTTACTCCGATCTGATGGTGTATGAAATTGCAGAAAGGGTAGGATATAATAGTGCTCGGCTGTTCAGCGACATGTTTCGAAAATACTATGGTCAGATTCCACAGGAATTCAGAAATTCGAAGGGAACAACGATACATGGCTAATTCAACTCAACCTCATCCACCGTACCTTCGAGCGTTTAAACTTATCTATTTGAAGAAGATCAGCCTTGTATTGATGCTACTCGTTATTACAGGTTGCGAGATGATTCCAAAGGACTCTTTCGCTTCATCTGTTACTGAGATTGAACCGGTTCACATCAATATCACTTACGCTATGGGAGACGGGGCACACCATAAAGGAATTCAAACCATTATTAATGATTTTAAAAAATCCCATCTCAATGTACAAATCACTGTACTTGAACATACGCAGCAAGCCAAAGGGTATGGTGATGAGCTGTCCTTGCTGGATGCAATGGGCCAGTTTCCAGATCTCATGGAAATGAGGGATACCCAGCTGTTTGCCGATGCTGGCTTATTAGCAGAGTTGCCGAAGAGCATAGTCGGATTGTTTGACAACATTCCCTCCGTCGATGGAACCATCTATACGGCACCGCTCAAAGCGGAAGTACCTCAAGGTATTGTATACAATAAAAAAATGTTTAGAGACTGGGGACTGAATGAACCTGCCACATATCAGGAATTTCTTGAACTTTGTAAGGTAATTCGAAACAAAGGTGTGTATCCATTGGTGGTCGGAGGCAAGGATTTATGGCATATGGGTTTCTGGACCAATCAGTTGATGTTGAATAATATCTATGCTAAAGACCAGAAATGGAACCGTAAACGAACCGCAGGTCAGGTTAGCTGGACGGATGCTGGTCCGAAACGCGTCTTACAGGATTTAAAAATGTTGTGGGATAACGACTATGTCGTTTCCGGATTCATGAACATTGCGGATCACCAGACCATTGATTATATGGTTAGTGGCAAAGCGGTGATGATGATGTCGGGGCCGTGGATGTTTAACCAATTGAAACAGGCCGATCCGGAGTTCGAGATAGGTTTCTTTCCAGTCCCTGATCGCCAGGGACATATTTATATTTTGGGACTTCCCCAGCCATCAGGTTGGGCCATGTCATCGCAGGCTGCTGTTGATTCAAATAAAGCGAAGGTCATTGAACAGTTTTTGCATTTTTTCTATAGCAATGAAGAGTACCCAAAGTATTTACAGGCTGTGAGTGGTACTCCGGCGACCAGAGAGCATGAACCTTTTGAATCTACATCACTTATGCTGAAGGTGCAACGATGGCTTAGCAATCCAAACATGGTGAAGTTGCGGGGAATGGAACATTACTGGGGAAAAGACGAGATTCCTCCTGGTTTCCGTAACGCATTCTTTCAGGTTATACAAGAGATGATCGCAGGAAATATTTCAACGGATGAAGCCTTAACCAGAGCAGACCAAATATGGGATCAATTAAAAGTACGTCCGTAAGTCTCTTTAAACAACAGTTACCATTAAGGTAATACAACAACACTCATAAAATTCAAGTTATGGTTCCCCTGTAAAAGTAGGTATTTGAACACTTACTTTCACAGGGGATTTTTGATTGAAAAGCTAAAAAACTATACATATGACGCCAAAAAAAGCATCATTTCAGCCATGCGCCAACGGGATACAATGGAAAGAGACTTGGGAAGCAAGGGGGCAGAATATGAATCAATTGACGGTTTATCCGCAGCCTGAGGGTGCCAGAGAATGCCGAGATTTCAAGGTACAAGTGCGTCAGGCAGATGAGGAATGGAAAGAACTTTTTAGCTATGAGGCGAAGGTAGATATGCATCAGGTCCGATCCGCTTCAATGGCTTATTTCGATATGTCAGGAACCGTTGAAGTTCGAATAGAATGTCTGAATACCATTCCGAAACAGGTTGTTATTCGTCCGTTGTCTCAGGCCATCCCTTTTACTGTGGAAGCAGGGTGCATACAATTTACGCTCAACCAACCCTGCAAGTTGTCTATCGAAGTGAATGGCGATCGTTTTGGCAATCTGCATCTGTTTGCCAATCCGCTGGAAGTATCACCACCTCAACCTCATGATGCTGGCGTTCATCTCATTCAACCTGCCATTCACCGGAGTGAAGATATCTACCAGATGACCGGCACCCCAGATGGGGGAGATGGACAACATCCACACATCCTGTATTTCGCACCCGGCATGCACTATATAGAAGAAACGTTAATTCGCATTCCCTCCAATGTTACGGTTTATGTTGCAGGTGGTGCTGTAATTATGGGTTCATTGGTCTGCGATAAAGTGGAGAACGTTACTATTCGTGGTCGAGGAATCATCGATCTGTCTGAATTTCATCGATACTCGGCTTTTCGGGGGATTCGTATCCTGTTTAGTGCCAACGTTTCAGTAGAAGGCCTTATCGTACTTGATCCGCCTCATTACAGCATATACATTGGCCAGTCGAAAGACGTGCATATATCTAACTTTAAAGCATTCAGTACCCGGGGCTGGTGTGATGGTATTGACATGATGGCAAGTTCAGATATTGAAATTCAGGATGTATTTCTGCGTACCTCAGACGATTGCATTGCCGTTTATGGTTCCAGATGGAAATATTGTGGAGATACACGAAGAGTCACGGTTCGAAATTCGATTCTTTGGGCAGACGTTGCACATCCGCTAATGATGGGTACACATGGCAATCATCACTGCAACGGGGATGTTATTGAGGATATCCTTTTTGAAAATATAGATATTCTTGAGCATCATGAACTTCAGGAGAACTACTGGGGAGCTATGGCCATTAATGCCGGTGATAAAAATATAATACGCCACGTCACGTATGAGAACATCCGCGTGGAGGAATTTGAACGTGGACAACTGGTCGATATTCGAGTAATCAAAAATCAGGATTACAATCCAGAGCCTGGACACACCATAGAAAACATTTTGTTCCGTAATATTACGTACTTCGGACGCAATACCCATCCTAATCGTATTTACGGATACGATGACTATCGAACAGTCAAAAATGTAGTCTTTGAAAACTTGCACATTCATGATGAACTAGTGTGCAAGCCCGAACAAGGGAATTTTATGATCAATCCATTCACACAGAATATCACTTTCACGATAAGCAATCAGAGCATGGAATGAGGGGAAGATAATGCATACCAGCGAGAGCAATATAAATCTTTTAACATGGGATCGCGAGTGTTCGTGTAAGGTTGAGCCAGCTTATGCATCTGGGGAGTCACTGATTTTGACGCAGGGTGAAACCATAACTTTTTGTTTTCCCGGAGTGAACCTGAATAATCATTGGACCCGGAAAGGCTTCTTGAGTCAGAACCAATACAGTGTTGATCTGCGAGATTGGTACGGTCTTGAACTGGAAGCTGAATTGCCACTTAGGGAACCGATGGATCTTACACTCGAAGTCGGATTGTTGCGTGACAAAGGCGTTTTGCCAGAAGAAATCGAGTATGTTCGTTATCGATGCAATCGGATTAGCTCAGCATCCGGAGCCAGCAAAATGATTGTTCCATTTGACCAATTTGATGACATGAAGGTATTGGCTGGAAAATGGAAATTCGTTCGTTCCGTACGCTTAACAGCAGAGTTTCCGGATCAACACAACATACCTCAGCGAAAAGCATTTATGTCGATTCGCCGATTGGAGATAAAGCGTAGTCTTGGAATTCATGTTCAAACTTCTGTGAGGTCACGGTCAGCAGAAGCCGAGCAAGTAGCAAGCTACACGCTCGAACTAACCAATTATACGCAAGAAATTCAATCTATAACATTGAACCAGACACGTTACGGGTGGGAAACCATGAAGGTGTCTGTTCAACCCGAGACTGTTTTATTGGAACCAAGTGACTCCTGTAAAGTGACCATCCAGGTGGAGGTATCCAAACGTGTCCCACCAGGCGGATATGAAGTACAAAAGCTGGCGATTGTTCCAGGAGGCCGGGGAGATTTGACAGAACACATAGAACTAATTACGCTGCGAACACTTCCGCACCCCTACATCAAACTGGTGGAGCAGGAATGGACAAATGTGGAAACCAAGGTGCAAGAGAATTCATGGGCAAGCGATCTGCTTGATATGTATGTGGAGCGTGCACAGCAATGGATATTGCCACCTCCAGGAACCGGAGAATTTCTGTATGAGAGTTATCACGCCCATGAGGCTGAAAACGCTATTATTGCCTGGAAACTCACTGGAAGACAAGATTTCGCAGAAAAACTGGTTTCATTCCTCCGTGGGGTTACTGACCCAGACTATGGGTATCCTCGAACACGAAAAGCGTGTCACCAGGAGCTTGTGCACGAAGGTGAATTTTTCAAACATGTAGCGGTGGTGTATGATCTGCTTTTTGATTCCGGCTTGCTAAGTTCAACCGATCATCAAAATGTAGAATATACCTTTCGGTTATTTATGGATTTGATTGATTGGGCACTAAGCGTCGGAGGAATATCCAACTGGACTCTTGCAGAGATGATTGGGGCGCTTTACTGCAGTCAGGCCTTGCAAGATATGGAGCGGATGAACCGTTTTCTATACGGCAACGGCGGATACATCGATCATCTGTCGAAAGGAACACTGGATGACGGCTGGTGGTATGAGTGCTCGGTCGGTTATAACCTGATGGCTGCTGGGCTCTTCTCGGAAATTACGCAAAGCTGTCGCCCGTGGGGCATCAACCTTGCTGAAATGTGGGTTCCTGCGCAATACCACAGTCAGATAACACCCGGAAAAAAACCGGATATTGATGGACTGAGTGTGGATATATGGGGACCATCACAATTGAACTATCGTTCCATAACACAGCTCTGGGACAGCCTTCTGCCCTTTGCTGATTACCGCGGTGTTCTTTTTGGCATTAATGATTCGGCGGAGACGAAACTGCCGGGCATCTCGCCGAGAGGTTACATGGATGCTCGATATGATCTGGCGTATTATTTGTTTCGCAAGCCCGAGTATGCAGATATTCTGCTGAACTGTGAGCTTGCGGACCGGGATTTATTATATGCCGTTCCGGAACTTACACCCAGTACGTCTAAACCTTATCTTCGTTCTGCACATGCAGACAATTCCGGTATAGCCATCCTTCGCTCACAGACCGAAGGCCGGGAAGCCAGGGAACAGATTCAAGCTGTAGTCAAGTATGGCTCTCACGGAGGAGCTCACGGACATTACGACAGGGTCAGCCTGCTATCTGTCATGCGCTACGGGCGCAGCTTCTACAATCCGGAGAACATATGGTATAACTATCACACGTTTATGTACAAATTCTATGTGCAGACCTCGATAACTCACAATATGGTTGTAGTAGACCGGAAGCAGCAAGATCCCAATGAGGGCAAGCTCACCCTGTTTCACAGTGGCACACTTTTTCAGGCTTGTATTGTCGAAAATGAAGCAAAGTGGTCTTATCCCCCCTATGGTGGCTGGCGAGTAGACGGAGACACGACATTCGAGGAGAGAGCCTGGAACGAAGGGCGATATGTTCCAATACCGGAAAACGCGCCTGCATATTCTAAACGTACCGATTTTACAGAACCTATATTTCAGCGGCGATTGACTGTCGTTACCGATGACTACGTTGTGCTGTTTGATTACGTCTCGGGAGAAACGGAACATGATTATGAAAATCTTTTCCATTGTAAAGGTCTGACCTCCCTTGAAGCAGCAGAAGGGTTAAAGCTTATCGCTCAAACGGAACAACTTGATGCTGACCCGCTGGGTAGTGCCCAGTTTATTACGGAATGTGAGTGGTATGAGGCAGCTAGTCCTGTCAAAGCACAATTCAAAACCGGATTCGGTCCCGAATACGATCATCGGGGAAATCGGACATACCATAATGAGGATGGCCCGCTGAATATTAATCATTACTCACTCTGGCCACCACAGATCAATCTTATTATAGGCAATGATCCAGAGTATTGGGAAGTGGACAAAAGATTGTTTTATCAGATTCGCGGAGACGGCCGAGTCTTGACTCAAGGCCAATTCGGAGCTTGGTTGTTAGGGCGTGACGATCTGGACGTGTCTGTGGAAGGCATTCAAATGCTAGAACTTGCCGTAAACGTGGAAGAAGGAATTGGAGAACATGGGATAAGCAAAACCTTCGAAAAAACAGTTTTCTGGGGAGACCCATATATTATAAACCAAGATGGCAAGCGGTTTTATCTGTCTGACTTGCCATTGATACGTGAAAATACGGACAACGGTCATGGAATTGGCGTGGACTATTACGGAGGCCCGGTCAAGATCAGAGCGAAATCGTTCCCGCAAGCATTGCCTGCAGAGCCATTGCTAAAGGATCAAGAGGGTTTGATCCGTGTTGATCTGACAGGTCTTCAGGCAGTTCGTCTGGTCACTTCCATCGGTGGGGATTATCCGCTGGGAGATGAGTCCTCCAGACGTAAATTGCTGAATTCTCGGGTCCGAGGCAGAGCTGCACGATTTGTAAGTGTTATTGAACCCTATGAAAATGAAGCTATGATTCTTTCCGCTACAGCCCAATCTGCAGACGAAATCCAGGTGAGATTGGCAGACGGCAGAATTCAATACATTCGCGTTCAAGACATGCAGCAACGCGGGCAGGCTTCTGACCTGAAGGTAGAGATTATCGAAACCGATATGGAAGGTAAATTTCTTCGAAAAGAACATACAGGTTTGCTCGGAAATGAGGTTATAGAATGAAGCAAACGAATTTGCTTTTGGGCTGTCTAGAAGTTGAGCCGGGGATTAGTCTGAAATACCAATATCATATTCAGGAAGCAGCTCACGAGACATTGGTATTTATTCATGCACACTCGGCCGACCAACGCATGTGGGAACCGCAGATTAATCATTTTACATCCCGTTATTCGGTGCTTACCTATGATCTGAGAGGTTATGGTGAAAGTTCCTTACCTTTCGAGGGAAAACACTTCCTTCACGCGGCTGACCTGCGGGTGCTTTTAGATCAACTGCATATTGATACCGCTCACATAATCGGTCTATCCTTGGGATCATTTGTAACACTCGATTTTTGGTCAATGTACCCAGATCGTGTGCGGTCCGTGACTGTAGCAAGCGGCGCCATCCCGGATCCCAAACCTGATGATCCACCGCCGCGAGTGATCGACCTGCCTCGCTTCAAGCAGGAATGGTTTGCACGCTTGCAGGAAGGTTGCGGGGAAGACCGCAATGGGTATCAGGACAGACTATGGACGATGATTGCAGACTGGACAGGGTGGCAACGCACACACGATGAACCGGATTGCATTTTGGGTGAAGGTGTTCTGAACAAACTGGGTGCAATCCAAAATCCAGGTCCCGTATGCATTATCAATGGGGGAAAAGATTTCAAGGGAGCTCATCACTCTGCGAATCGGCTCCTGCAATGCATGCCACATGCGGTTACTGTTTTCTTGTCTGAAGCAGGCCACTTTTCTAACATGGAGACACCCGACGAGTTCAATGTTGCATTGGGGATATTTCTGAATAAGGGAGGATCTCACCATGATTCAAAATCCGATCTTGCACGGCTTTAACCCGGATGCTTCTATTATCCGTACAGGAGACGACTATTATATTGCTACTTCCACTTTCGAGTGGTATCCTGGCGTACTGATTTATCATTCCCAGGATCTGATCCACTGGCAACCTGTAGCCAGACCGCTTGACCGTCCTGACTTGCTTGATCTGAAAGGCATTCCAAGTTCAGGAGGCGTATGGGCACCTTCGCTGAGTTATGACAATGGACTGTATTATCTGTGTTATACCAATGTAGTCGGGCGCCGCGGTGTATTCAAGGATCTTCATAACTATGTTGTCACTGCTCCGGCCATTGAGGGCCCTTGGTCAGAGCCTATTCATTTAAATTCAAGCGGATTTGACCACTTTCTCTTTCACGATACGGATGGGCGCAAATGGTTATTCAATATGCAATGGGACTTCCGTAAAAACCACAATCGATTTTCCGGCATCATCATGCAGGAATTCGATCTGAAGCAACGTAAGCTAGTCGGTCCTATCAAGCAGGTAACACAAGGAACAGCTCTCGGGGTAACTGAAGGTCCAATGGTATATCAAAAAAACGGCTATTATTACCTCCTTGTAGCAGAGGGGGGAACCGGAATAAATCATGCGGCTACTTTGCTGCGTTCCCGAACGATCGACGGTCCATATGAAGTTGATCCAGAATACCCTTTCATGACTTCGGCGGAGTTACCCAATTATCCACTTCAAAAAGCAGGACACGGGAGCCTCGTTGAAACCCAGCATGGGGAATGGTATATGGCGCATATAAGCAGCCGTCCGCTTCAGGATGGGAGCCGGCTTAGCCCCTTGGGACGTGAAACCTCTCTGCAACGAGTCATCTGGACCGAAGATGACTGGCTCCGCCTGGCAGATGGAGGACGTCTTCCAAGCTTGAGCGTAGAGCCGCCAAAGCTGGCGCCCTATCCATTTCCGGCAGAGCCTGAGAGAGAAGATTTTAATACAGAACAACTCTCTATCCATTGGAATTCATTACGTATTCCGGTAGAGAAATCGTGGTTATCTCTTTCGGAGCGTCCAGGGTACCTTCGTCTGTATGGCCAGGAATCGCTTTATTCCTGGCATCGTCAGAGCTTGTTAGCAAGGCGTTTGCAGAGCTTGGAATGTGAGATATCGATCTGCGTTGAATTTGAGCCGGAATCCTTCACACAAATGGCCGGATTGGTGTTGTTTTACGACGAAACAGATCATTTTTATCTGCGAATTTCACATGACGAGCATCATGGAAAACATGCAGCAGTCATCATGAATCAAGGAGGTATATATGACGAATCTGAGGATATTGCCGTCATTAATGGTTGGGTGCGCTGTTATCTAAAAGCCGTTATCTGTCAAGAAAAGATCCAATTTTACTATTCTCCTGATGGCGAGCGTTGGAACGTCATTGGGCCTGAATTATACAGTGGTGTACTTGCAGATGAATACATGAACAAATTATCTTTTACGGGTGCCTTCGCAGGTGTCTGCGTGCAGGATTTGCAGGGAACGAATCGCCATGCGGATTTTGATTATTTTGAGTACAGAATATTTGAGAAGGACTTGATCTGAAAGAGATCAGTTCCAATAACTCCTTATATGGACAAACAAATTTGAGAGAGAAGGCAGGGAGACACATGCTGGTGCTAGATCAAACCCACGCTTGGATAGACCAAGCCGTTCAGAACATTACGGATAAGATGCACTGGGTCAGCGACAAATCAAAGCTCAAGATTCCATATACAACGTTGCAAGGTGAACATGATGACCGGGCAACCAATAACCCGAGTGGTGATGAAGCAGATGGTATTAACTGGTGGACTAACGGCTTTTGGGGCGGTATGCTCTGGCAAATGTATCATCTGACAGGAGAGGAAAAATACAGAGACTATGCCAATCTTGCTGAGGATAAGCTGGATCAAAGTTTTGAGAAATTTTATGGATTGCATCATGATGTTGGTTTTATGTGGTTGCCAACGAGTGTGGCCAATTACCTGTTAACCCGGAATCCCGATTCACGCAAAAGAGCGCTGCATGCAGCCCATCTGCTTGCTGGCCGTTATAACCCTGTGGGCCAATTTATTCGTGCCTGGAATGATATACCCGATACAGATACACGCGGCTGGGCAATCATTGACTGTATGTTTAATATTCCTTTGTTATACTGGGCAACGGAGGAGACAGGTGATCCCCGTTTCAGACATATTGCAGAACGCCATGCAGATACGGTTATGCAAAGCTTTGTGCGGCCGGATGGCTCCGTTCATCACATTGTCGAATTCGATCCGTATCTTGGCGGCGTAGTTCAAACTTACGGGGGACAGGGATATGAGAATGGCTCTTCCTGGACACGAGGTCAAGCTTGGGGATTGTATGGTTTCATGATGAGTTATCGTCATACAGGAAAGGATGAATATCTCCAGACGGCCAAGCGGATTGCACATTATTTCATTGCCAATATAGGTGAGAGCGGTATTATTCCTGTAGACTTCAGGCAGCCAGAAGAACCAAAATACGAGGACTCCACAGCTTCTGCAATTGCAGCTTGTGGACTTATCGAGCTGGCCAAAGCGGTAGGAGAATGCGAAAAGAATCTCTATCTGAATTCCGCTCTAAAATTGTTGCGCACTTTGTTTGAAGAGCGAACAGACTGGAGCAAAGATTGTGATTGCATATTACAAAATGGATCTGCAGCTTATCACAGTGCTACGCATCATCAGTCCATTATTTATGGCGATTATTATTTTATTGAAGCCATTTTGAAGCTGAAAGGGAAGGATCTATATTTTTGGTGAATAAAATCCCTACTCCAGTCGGCTATCCTTCATAAATTATACATCTAACTTCAAATTATTGAGAAACCCGGTCTTTTAAAGATACGGGTTTCTTTACTTAAACAGCTAACCAATTTACTTCATCAGTATCTTCTGCTGCCTTGCCTATTAATGAGATTTCTATCCAAAATAAACCACATATTCCGCTAAAAAAAGTGGCATGTTCAGTTCAGAATAAGGCTACTACAATAAAAAGGAACATTAATATTGTTTTATATCATGAGGTGGTTATGATCATGGAACCTTAAAGGAGGGATAACACCAATCCAAAAATTTAGATTATTCTTACCGAGAGTGGTTACTACTTGGAGTAAAGAGTTTTGAAAGCGCATACGGAAATAGTTCATGTATTTTTCTTGATAGGAATCGTAAACCATTCCCTTGCAGAAAGGGATGAAACTTATGAAATTTAAGTTATGTTCACTACTTATCGCAGTGGTCGTTGTCTCTCAGCTAAGTTGGATTAAAACTGAGACGGCTCTGGCGGAAACCAGCTCCATTTTTACGGACTATCTACCGGAGATAACGCAAATTACAGATGATGCCGGTTTTACCCATCCAGGCGTTGGTCTCACCAAAGAG
Source organism: Paenibacillus sp. FSL R5-0519 (assembly GCF_037974275.1). Classification (NCBI taxonomy): domain Bacteria; kingdom Bacillati; phylum Bacillota; class Bacilli; order Caryophanales; family Paenibacillaceae; genus Paenibacillus; species Paenibacillus sp. FSL R5-0519. Next base: position 3,137,134 of record NZ_CP150234.1, on the reverse strand, counting down.
CTTCTTGAGAATGTACGAACAAAGGTAAGGGCGGGTGCGCAGCCCTGGACGTACTACTTTAACTCGATGCTGCTGGATTCTCCAGAAGCTTCCAAAGCGATTACATCCAGTAATAGCAGTGACGGTAAAACACCGTCTGCAGATTATTTTAATAGCCAAGGGATTCAATCGCGATTCATTGCCGATGGGCTAAAGGCGTATACCCAGGCATTTATGTATTTCATGACCGGCGATGAAGTATACCGCACCAATGCCATGATGATTATCCGTATATGGGAACAGATGGACCCTGCCAAATACGAATACTATACGGATGCGCATATTCACTCCGGGGTTCCGTTAAACCGGATGGTTATGGCAGCTGAGATCTTAAGATACACGAGTACCCAAACGCCGTCTCTGGCATGGACAGACCAAGATACAACGAAGTTTACGAATAACTTGATTATTCCAATTACAGAAACCTTGCTGCACAATCAAAACCACTTTATGAACCAGCACAATTATCCGATACTCGGAGCCATGTCCGGTTACATTTTTACAGGCAATAAAGATCGATACAACGAGGCCGTAGAATGGTTTACCGTCAATCGTACCGCTAATGACCAAGGATTCAACGGATCACTGAAGGCTTTGTTTCGACTAGTTGAAGAGGAACAAAAACCCGGTATCAAAGTCGGGGAAGGAACAGCTATTACGCAACCTTATGTCCAGCACATGGAGATGGGCAGAGACCAGGCACATGGCGGCGGCGATCTCACCAATGCAGCGATGATCAGCCGCTTAATCCATGCTCAAGGCACGAAAATAGACCCTACAACCGGTACACCGTCTACTGCGAGTGATGCTGTTGATGTCATGGAGTTTCTGAATAATCGAATATTAAGAGCAGCGGACTATTTCTGGCATTACATGCTCGGTTATGATACCGTTTGGACGCCGCAAGCCTATGCCATAACCGGTGGCGATCCGGATCAGGTTGGAATGGGCGGAACTATTCGAGATACGTACAACGTCATTTCGAACGCATATAAAGGAAGATTTGCAACAGCCAACTTCTGGGATCTTTATTCGTATTACACTTATGTAAAAAATGAAGATTTATCCAAACTTGCACCCTATTATAACGAAGCTTTCTCCAAAAAACTCCCAGCAAGTTCAAACGGATGGCGCAATGCGGATGCAGGGAATGATTTCTGGCTCTATTTGCCCGAGGAAGCCGAAGCCGATGCGGCTAAGTTCATCCCTCAAGATAACTCAGCCGGAACGATCTACGAGGTTGAGGATCGTTACACGAACTTAACCAAATTGGACGACAATAAACCTGCTACTAAAGATAACGATAATGAGGATGCCATTCAAGATATCAGTAATATCGACAACGCTGCAGTGAAAACAATGACGGAAGGCAACACGTCATTTATTCGGATGCAGGCAAAAGAGAAAGGTACGAAGATCGTTTATTTAAGTTCAATGCTGTATACGGATGCAACCTATGGATTAAAAATACGAACCAATGGCGTGGCTACTCTAAACTCTATGGGGCAAACCCTATCCCTCCCAGATACCAAAGGGGAATGGACATATTTCCCTGTAAAAGGAGCACCTGGCGACTCCTACGAAATAACCATATATGGAGCATCCAATATTAATGTAGATATTGATCATATCAATTCTGCGGCTTTGCCAGTACCTGCATTTCATGCGGGAAACGGAGACTTGAAGCTTTATACTTATGTAGGTGCATCCGTTAACATCGATTTTTCTGTAACGGACTCTAGTACCTCCGATACGATCGTTTATGGGCTACAGAACAATCCCGCTGGTTCAGCAATCGATACCAAAATGGGCGCATTTTCTTGGAAACCGGATGAGAGCGGAAATTTCTCGTTTGTTGTTACTGCGACTAACGGCCAAGTAATGACAACAAAGAGAGTTAACATTGTTGTATTAAGCGACCGTGCTACGGCCATTGAAGCCATTACAGAGACCTACGATTTGAATCAAACTTATGAGAAACAATCGCTTGCACAATATCAAACCGTATATCAGAACACCGTTAATCAGATTGGGTCCGCTTCCGATCAAGATTTCGATCAATTGCTTCAGCAACTGCGAACTGCAACCGAAAATCTTAAGCTGATGACACCATTGACACCGCTTGGCAGCATGTACTGGACAAAAGTAGCACAGTGGAGTTCTTGGGGGAAAGATGCAGCCGGTTTGGACATCGCGGATGATGGCGGAGGTTCATATCAACTGGCGCTCGGGTCACCGCCGCACCTATACCATATTATTGATTTCGGTCCTGATTATAAGATTTCGGCTTCTCGTTTCGGATTTAAAGCTAGTATTTTTGCAGACCGCATCGCAAACTCCACGGTATATGCTTCAAACGACAGAATCAACTGGGTTCGTATCACCCCTGGCGTTGCAGCGTATACACAGGAATACAACACCATTGATGTATCTTCTGAATATCAACAGGAGAAATATCGTTATATAAAACTGGAAATGGTACAACCTCTTCCTGACGTTTTGTATGGCGTCGTTCGAAATTTCCTGGAACCGAGAGGATTCACCATTTACGGAACCCGTTATGATATCGACAACAAAATCCAGTCTGTATCATTAAGCGCTGATCAGGAGATCAATGGAAAGGTTGAATTGGGCGAAAAAGTAAACGTATCCATCACAGCAAAGGAAGCTATTAAAAATGTGAAGGTGATGATTCAAGGAATTGAAGCCACAATTCGAACCACAGACCAGGTTAACTGGACTGCTGAAGCCATAATGAACCAAAGTGTACCGACAGGTTCAGTTCAAATAACAGTCGATTATGACCAAACGGATGGAACGAATGGAGATACGATTTATGAAACGACAGATGGAACAACATTGTTCCTTGTCGATGGATCCAAGTTTATTCCTGTCTCCGAACTTTCAAAAGTAACAGCCTCCGCAAAACAATGGCCAGGCAGTGGCTTATCAGAAACCGAGGTAGGTTATCTGTTGTTTGACGGAAACATATCTACGTTTGGAGATTTAAATACGCAGTCCGGTTCTTATTACACCATTGATTTTGGAACTGGTGCAACCGTGAAGCTGGATGAAGTTCTGCTTATGCCAAGAGATGCTTTTCCCGCAAGATTAAATGGAATGATTGTACAAGGTTCCAACGATAATAACCATTGGACCCCCTTGACAAAGCCTGTTTCGGGCACAATCGCCGGCAAGTGGTACAAAATGGATAAAGATCAAATTATCGATCAACAAGCGTATCGATATTTGAGACTGTACAATAGCTCTGCATGGAGCGGGAATATTTCAGAAGTCGAATTCTATGGAGATTTTGACTATGATTCGACCTATCTTGAATCGAAAGTGTTAGCTCCAGATGGATACACAAAAGGCAGTTACTATGTATATGAACAAGAAATAGCACGAATCAGGAAAGCTATCGCGGAACCTGGAGCAAACAAGTCCATTCTGCTGCAGGAATTGTTGCAGGCTGGAAAGCAACTCGTTTCGAAGAACACGATTGTGGGAGAGAAAATTGCCGTATCAGAGCCGATGGTTACGGCCTCCACGGTTCCATGGCCTGATAAAAGCGCTGGGACAGCCCAGCAAAATGGTTGGCGTGCCTTCGATGGCAATCTGAGCACGGCAACGGACACGATTAGCAATCCTTCCTGGATCCATATCGATTTAGGAGAAGATAACGCTCAATCACTAGGTATTTTCAAATTTTATCCGAGAAACGGCAATATAAGCAGAATCAACGGTGCAATCCTTCAAGGTTCCAACGATGGCAAGAATTATGTTAACTTGTACACGATAAGCGGAATCAGTAAGTTGGATTGGTATTCTGGGGTCATCAATGACAATACGGCATTCCGGTATCTAAGATATTATGCGACAAGTGGTAATGCCAATGTCGCTGAGCTTGAGTTTTATACTAAGGCAATTGACAAAACACTGCTTCAATACGTTTTAAATCAACTAAATGCACTTCAACTCGAGAATTATACCGAGAAAAGCGTCGAGAGGGTTATAGCAGCCAAGTCTGCTGCAGAAGCCTTAACAACAACATCAGATGTTACCCAAGTCCGTGTTGACGAGGCTGCTGTAGAACTTCAAACGGCCATTGAACAATTAGTTTATGGGGATAATGTTCCCTTGCTGAAGCCGATCGGAAACCAGGTGGTTGAAGCAGATACTACATTAACCATTGTGATTCAAACGTCCAACGATATCGACGATACTGTATTTACCGCTGAACCACTACCGGAGGGCGCAACGTTCGATTCCGTCACAAGGACTTTTTCTTGGACGCCTTCCCAGACCCAGGGCGGCAATTACAATGTAACCTTTAAAGCAGAAGTTAATGGAAAATCAACCAGTCAGACCATCCAGATCACGGTAAAGGGTCTGCCTACCATTGGGGAAGGGGAGATTCAGCAGTTGACTGCTTTGCAGCCGGGTACCTATCAAGTAACTTCAACAGAACCATCCGGCTCAAAACTAAGTTATCTTGCAGCCAATTTACCTGAGGGAGCTTCAATTCAGGCAGAGACCGGTCTCTTTAGCTGGACACCTCGTCAAGCGGATTACGGAAGTCATTTCATTACCTTTTATGTAAGCAACGGGACGTTCACTTCCGAACAGACCGTTCAATTCAATGTGGGTCTACATGTTCTTCAACCATCAACGTATACCAAAGGCAGCTATTACCTGTACCACAACGAAGTAGAGAGAATTCAAACCGAGATGGATAAGTCGAATGCTAACAGAGAGCAATTAGTTAACCAACTAGCTCAAGCGGAGAATTCTTTGGTGTTAACAAGTACACTTCAGGCAGAGAAGTTCATCGTTGAACCACAGATGGTAACGGCTTCTACAGTACCTTGGCCAAATGCAAGCGCAGGAACCGAAGAGGACAATGGGTGGCGAGCTTTTGACGACAATTTGAGCACCGCAACCGACACCATTTCCAATCCTGCCTGGATTTTAGTTGATTTTGGAGAGGGCACCGCCAATACCATTGGCAGCTTTAAATATTATCCAAGAAGTGGTGATGCAACGCAGATCAGCCGTATGAACGGAGCCATTCTTCAAGGCTCTAATGACGGTACAATATTCACGGATTTATATACAATCGATGGAGTTAGCGCCGCGCAGTGGTATGTGACTCCGATTGGCAACGATACGTCTTTTAGATACCTGAGGTTTTATTCACCAAACGGCTTTGCAAACGTAGCCGAGCTGGCATTTTATCCAAAACCACTTGATGAAACCTTACTCGAATTGCAATTGGAAAAAGCGAAAAGTCTCGATGAGGACAAATATAAGCCTGAAGACTTTGAAGTGCTCCAAGCTGTGATAACCCTCGTGGAGACATTGAAAGAAGACACTGGCCGTACACAGCAGCAGATCGATTCGATGTCCGATCAGTTAGGGGCGGCGATACAGGCATTGGTTCAAGAAGCAACAATCCAAAATATTGACTCTGTTGAGGTCATGACTTCAGTCGGCATTGCTCCCACGCTGCCTTCAACCGTCAATGCCGTTTACAGTGATCAAACGCAAAAAAATGTTTCTGTCACATGGGATGAAGTGAATTCGGATCAGTATAATACCGTTGGCATTTTTAACGTGACAGGTACCGTTCATGGAACATCGCTAAAAGCAATGGCTACAGTGAAAGTGTTGGATAAAGGTGCGCCTTCCCCACCACATAGTCTACATGCAACATCCATTTCAGCTAATTCCCTGTTACTGAATTGGACTGCTCCTAGTGATGATATCGAATTAACAGGCTACGAGGTATTCAAAAATGGCCAGTTAGAGGCCGCTGTCTCCGGCAAGACCAATAGCTATCTGTTTACGGGTCTTTCCGCTGATACGCCATATACTTTCAAGGTAGTCGCTATTGACGAAGCCGGGAGCCGTACTGCAAGTTCAGACTACGAAGTGAGAACAAGTAAAGTGGAGAGTAACTATACGAATCCTCCCCTCGAAAATAGCAATACCAATACGGAGAGCACACCATCGGCGCCAAAAACCGAGTATGAGATTGCGGGCTCTCAACTAAAAGTAAAGGGGATCGTGAAGGAAGGCATGCTGCAAGCATCTCTGGATGTCGGGGCAGTAATCAAATCAATAGATCGTTCTTCTCAGGATCGTTCCGACAGGCTTGATATTGTATTAAATGCAGATGATGAAGTGAATGCCATTTCGGTTGAGTTTCCAACGGATGCATGGCTTAAAGCGATTGAATCCGGCATTAACACGATTACCTTTCAATCAGAGCTGGCAACACTGTCTTTTCCAACCGATGCCATTGAGGAACTCAAGCAGGGAGAAAATTTGACGTTATCTGTCGATAAGGTTGACTTGAGTAAGTTGTCTGATTTTTTGTCTTCTGCACTCGAGAACATGCCAGTCAGAGATTTTAACCTGTCGTTAAATAATCAGCGCATTAATACATTTAAAACAGGAAGAGAAGTTCAAGTTCGCATACCGTATCTTTCTGCTGTAGACACCTCAAACAAAACACTTGTTGCTGCCTACATCAACGATAAGCAGGATCTTGAAGTTCTTAAACAGTCAAAGTATGACCCGAAAACAAGTGAAATGGTATTCAACGTTGAGCATTTCAGCAAATATGCGGTCGTAGCAAAGAGTTCAACTTTTGAAGATATCCAAACGTTTCTTTGGGCCAGGAGAGGTATTCTTGAACTTGCTGCACGCGGAATTGTCAATGGCACGGATAACGAACATTTTAATCCTCAAAAAGAGGTTACCCGGGCAGAGTATTTGAAAATACTTGTAGAAGCCTTTGATCTCGTCGAAGGAGAGCATATCAGTACATTCACGGATGTACAAGCGGACAAATGGTACTCCGATGCGATCGCTACGGCTCAAGCGTTGAATTTGGTAACAGGTTATCCTGATGGCACTTTTGGGTTAAACCAGGCGATCTCTCGGGAAGAAATGGCCGTGATGACATCACGAATCCTGAAGCAAGCCGGTGCAGCTTTACCAAACGGAAATTCGGAAAAGGCATTTTCAGATGCTTCTCAAATCTCCGGTTTCGCTATGGATGCCGTTCAGGCGATGAACACAGCAGGCTGGATGAAAGGTGATACTTCGGGCAGGTTTCTCCCAAAAGAGCAGGCCAACCGGGCGGAAACTGCTGTACTGATATCCAGAATCCTGGGTCTTGATTCCTGAATCATATCATCTTCTTAAAACAGGAGGCTTATTTAATGCGTCTTTACTATAATAAACCCGCCAGAGCGTGGACTGAAGCGTTACCAATCGGGAATGGCCGGTTAGGGGCCATGATTTTCGGCGACGCAGAAAAGGAACTTCTTCAGCTGAATGAAGATACACTATGGTCTGGCTTTCCCAGGAACGGTAACAACCCTGAAGCGAAGGAGATACTTCCTGCATTACGGGACTTGCTAAGAGAAGGGGAGTTTCTGGAAGCTGATCGGATCAGCCGTTCCATGTTGGGTAGTTATTCGCAGTCTTATTTGCCGTTTGGCAACCTGCAACTGCAATTCGAACATGGAAAAATAGATGGGAATTACACACGCAGTCTGAATCTGCAAAACGGCGACGTACAGATAGAATATCGCATCGGCAATGTTCACTATAAGCGTCAGATCTTCGCGTCACATCCGGATCAGGCCATTGTCATCAGGCTAACTGCGAGCCAACCGGGCATGCTGAACCTGCACGCCTCGCTAAGCAGTCCGCTTCGGAGCGCATTTTCGGAGCCGTAATCTTGGAGCAATGGTGGCTTGTCACACTCATATCGTTATCTGGGACTGTTGCCGGATATATTTTATTAAAACATACGGATTTCACAGCAGCCGTACGCGCAGTAACGAACCAAGCTGATCCATTGTTGAATAGGGAAATCATGATGGCTAATATCCAACAACAAATGATGCAGGCAACAGATAATGATGCTGCGCAATATACCTCTTCCAACCTACATGCTCGCAGGCAAACTTCATTAGGTGAACAGGGATACGAACAAATGCATAACCTCCTGCTTAGCAGGTACCGACATCTCACCCAGGTGCCGTTCCGCAGACGTTTAGCGGCTATTGTAATCATCGGAATAGTACTATCTTTCTCGGCATTCATTAGATCATGTCTCTCTAAACGCAGTGGAACGATATTCACCTATACTTATCATGGCTATGCTTAGTCTGACAATCGGAAGAGAGGTATGCAAGGGGATATTTCTCCATTGTGATATGCAGCTTATGCGCTATTCATTTTATCGAAAGCATGCGAAGCAATATTTTCGTTTGAGGTTTAGGAGTTTGTTAGTCTTGAATCTAAAATTAGGTGTGTGTTTAGCAACTGCACTAAGTGCGCCTTTACTTGTTTTGTCAGAAGGACGCGATATACGTACATTGCTTCTCATCTGGGTTATGACGATGGCACTGTCTGTATTTTTCTCTGTACATCATCTATTGGTATATTATGTGTTCCAGCCCTACACAACATCGTTGGACACCAACAATCCTCCTTTCACATTCGTGAACAGTCTAATTTCATTAGGCTTTGTTATGGCAATGTTTGTTGGCCCTGCACTGTGGGTACTTACCATTGTCTTAATCGTGTTGACTTTAGGATATCTGTTCAGTGCTGTACCTCCTGTAAGCAAGTACGCCCCAAACACTTTTAGAGTCCAATAATAAAATGAGAGGCAGCATGTGGGGGTGAAAAAGTGCTGGAATTAGAGTTTACGACGATAGACGCGTGGGATGAAGTATTGTGGGCGCGGATGGAGCGGATCTATCATGAAGCTTTTCCAAGCGGAGCCAAGACAAAAGCAATTCTTCGCAGTATGCTGGATCGGCGCATTGGTTATTTACACACAGGTGTGCATCATGGAGAAGTGGTCGCGATGGCTGTTACTGGACTGGTGGGGAAGGGGACAGACCGCATCCTGATTATCGATTACCTTGCGGTTGAACAGACGCTGCGCGGGTCGGGTATCGGAACATGGATGCTGAAGCAACTCAGAGATTGGGCATTAAGGGAACATGGGATCAAAGGCATCATCATCGAGGCGGAGTCAGGGACAACAAAGGCCCATCATGAACGTATTCAGTTTTGGCAACACAACGGGTTTGTTCTAACCTCCTATGTTCATCAGTATCGAATGGTACCTGAACCGTATCAGGCGATGATGTTGCCACTGGATGGAAGCACGCGGGTGTCGGATGAGGGTGAGAAACTTTTTCGTTATATCGAAGACTTTCATAAGGTTGCTTACCGAAAAAGTTAGTCTCTCAGCAAAAAGCCTTTTACAATCATTGTCAATACGCTATACTACAATCACCAGGTGGATTAACCCACAAAAAAGTGAAATATTGTAATTCGCCCGTGAAGCTGAATCATAACTGATATTGGTTTACGAAAACAATATCATGAACTATGGGAGGTCTATTTTATGCTCAAGAAGAAAATTTCCAAGTCTCTCAGCGCAACTTTAATCGTTTCTATGCTGGCTTCTGGCGTGATCGTTGCTATCCAAGGCAGTACCACGACAGAGGTAGCAAAGACAGCAGGGGATAAAAAGGTTGAAGTTATTAAAGGTATTGAAAACAACTGAGTGATTGTAAGATGAATCATGTATCTCAAAAAACGCTCAGAAAACTCTCAAATGTTACAAGAAAAACAGCATAATGATGAACCTCAGAATGGCTATCTCATCTGAGGTTTTTTTATTATTGCTATGGAGGAAAGATATGGACTACGATTCTCGGAAGAAAACGTTGTTGGATACGAGACGGCTCCGTAACGGTACCATAGCGGCGGGTCGTCGCCATACCGTTGCTCTCCAATCCGACGGAACAGTGACAGCCGTGGGTGATAATAAATGCGGGCAATGTGAGGTAAGTGATTGGTCCCATATAGTCGCAGTTGGAGTGGGTAATGTTCATATGGCTACGAACACCGGTAATGCCCACACAGCTGGTCTTCGATCGGATGGTACAGTAACAGCTATAGGTTGGAATAAGCATGATCAATGCAATGTAAGCCAGTGGCGCGATATAGTAACCATTTCGGCAGGTTGGTGCCGTACGGTTGGAGTTAAATCAGATGGCACGGTGGTTGCAGTGGGCCGAAATAATGAAGGGGAATGCAACGTAAGCAGTTGGCATGATATTGTAGCGGTCACGACGGGTGACTGGCACACAGTCGGTTTGAAATTAGACGGTACAGTGACAGCTGTCGGTAACAATAAGTATAACCAATGTAGCGTAAACGACTGGAGCAATATAATGGCTGTTTCGGCGGGGTGTCTTCATACGGTTGGACTTAAAACAGATGGAACGGTAGCGGCTGTGGGTAGAAATATCGAAGGGGAATGCAACGTAAGCGGCTGGTCCGACATTGTAGCCGTCGCAGCCGGGAGTTATCATACGGTTGGTCTTAAGTCTGACGGTACAATGGTTGCTGCGGGTTCCCAATAAACATCACCAATGCGATGTCCAGCATAAGGAATAGGGCGGTTGTCGTATCTGCCTGGACAGCCTCCGCCAGATGGGAGCCATTGAACAATTCCATATAAATTCCTGTACCACCAAAGACGGAGAACCAGACAAATCCGAAAAGGCTCGGAATAAGCAAGACGTAAATTACAAATTCCTTAATGGTTCTACCTTTGGATACCCTGGCGATAAAAGTACCGACAAAGGGAGCCCACGCGATCCACCATGCCCAGTAAAATAATGTCCATGCCCCAATCCAGGTTTCTTTTGAGAATGGTGTCAATCTCAAACTCATATTAATGATGTTTTGCATGTAACTGCCCAAGGTTGTTGTAAATGTGTCAAAGATAAACGTAGTCGGACCAGTCACCAATACAAACAGCATTAATAGCACAGCGATAACAAGGTTGGTGTTACTTAAAATCTTAATCCCTCTATCCAGACCGAAAGTGGCTGAGATTAAAAATAGTACGGTCACAACGGTGATAATGATTACTTGGACTATTGTCGAGTTAGGGATACCGAATAAGTGATTCAGCCCGCCACCGATCTGAAGTGCACCCAATCCAAGTGATGTCGCAACACCGAAAATGGTGGAGATGACCGCCAGAATATCAATGGCCTTACCGAGCCACCCTTCAGCAAGCCGCTCACCGATTAAAGGTATGAAGGTGGAACTAATCAATCCTTTATAACCTTTCCGGAACTGGAAGTAAGCAAGAGCCAGGCCGATGACGGTATAGATCGCCCAAGGATGCAGTCCCCAGTGGAAAAAGGAATAACGGATTGAAAGTCTTGCTGCCTGGGTTGTTCCTGGTTCTGCTCCCTCCGGCGCAGATAAATAGTGGGACAACGGCTCAGCAACTCCCCAGAAAACCAGTCCAATACCCATACCAGCACTAAACAGCATGGACAGCCAAGAGACTGTAGAATATTCGGGTTCATCACATCATCGTCCCCGAGTCTGATATTACCAAATCGGCTGAACGCCAGATAAAAAGCAAAGATCAGGAAGAACAATGTAGCTAACAGATAAAACCAGCCAAAATTCTAAATAGAGAAATTGTAGGCAACGTTTGCCACATCTGCCAGCTGATCGGGAGCGACAGCACCCCAAATTGCAAATAGTGCTACGATGATAATTGTGATTGTAAATACCATGAAGAGACCTCCATTATGTAAGCTTCATCCAACTTTTCCTTAGTATGTACTCGTGTAACTTGTAATATTTCGGAAAGCCGCTGTTGATTAAATAAAACAAATCCCGATGCCTAGATTATAAATAGCATGAGCAATCATGGAAGCAATTAAGGAATTCGTATAATAAAACAACAGGGCAAGTATTAATCCATTAATAAATACTAATCCGTAGGCTAAATATACCTTCTTATATTGTGGTATGTGAATAAGCCAAAACAAAAACGTGCTCATGCAGATCACCATTCCATCTACATAATGGTTATAACCTAGAAATAATCCTATTAGTACTCCCCCAAAGAAAAACTCTTCAAAAAACTCCCCGCTAGTGAACTGACGGCAATACCACTTGTAGTTTTCATGATATGAAGAATTAATTCTCCACCTTTCGATTGAGGAAGCTTTGTTTTTGTTTTTATATTAAGAGCAATAGAAACAAATGCCACAATCGCACCCAAGATGAAACCGAGTAGGGTCACATCAAGAAAAGACATCTCATTGGGAAGAAACAATGAACGGATAAGGGGATTATTTTACCCCACTTAAAAATTGCAATAAGCGCTAAACCTAAAAATGAGAACGGCATTAAGCCCAATATCATTTGAAGCAATAATCTATTATGCTGTCGAGCACTTAATTCACTCATACTTGTTCCCCGTTTTCTTCGCACTGGTTTTGATATAACACTTGAATCGCTTCCCCGATAAATTCGATCATACCAACAGGCAACAAAGCTTTAAAGACCTCCAATTGTTTGACCATGCCCAAATCAGACTCAGTCAACCCTTGAATAGATTCAGGAACCATGGCTAACAGTTCTGTTAATTCTCGTTGTACTTCTGGACTATCGGGACAAAGTTCACGATGAATTGTCGTTTGAAAAAAAGATAATAATCTCCTGTTTAATAGATCCAATGTGATTTGTTGATGTTTATTTATGGGCATGATTTTTCCTACCGTGTCTAGAGAGAAATGCTGTTCTAGAATCGTCCTTTGATCTTCCTCTAGACGTATAGTATTCATGAGCAACATCAGATCTTCGTTATTGATATCACCCGTTTCATTCATTACCTTCTTCATTCGTCTCATCATGTCCAGGGAAAGGTTTATTTTATTTCTGTGATTGAGAAGAACAGCTTCTCGCATTTCTAACATGTCTCTAAAAGAATATTCCGTCTCTTCTAGCATTTGTTTGATTTCATTTAATGACCAGCCCATGCTCTTGAGCAATTGTATATTATAAAACTTCTTGATTTCCTCTCTAACGTAAACTTTCTGATTAAGATCATTTTTATTTTTGGGTACAAGGAGTCCGATTTTCTCATAATACCTAAGAGTCCTTACCGTTGTATTCACCATGCTAGCGAAATTCCCCACTGTAAATTCCACCTTATCACCTCCAGCTATATTACTGTTTTAGACTTATAGTCACCATGCTTTTATTATAAGCTGTGACGTAACGTCCTGCTCAATACCCATTTTTGATTGTATGGAAGTGCCGCAGTCTGAAATCTGCGATGTATCTCATTCAGATTCATTTAAGGAGTGCTATCTATGATGTTTACATACAACAACAACTACAATAATAATGAGGTGTGATAGCAATGAGTATATACAAATGGACTAAATTTATGGGGGTGGCGGTACTATGTACTGCAATGTTGACAGCATGTAGCTCGACGAATCAAGGAAATGTGGACTCAGAAAGCAATACCACTGAAACGGAACAAACAAATACGGATAATCAGAGTAAAACGGAAACAGCAGCATATGCCGATCAAATCAACAAGTCGGAGGTTATGTCCATTTCAATTGATGTGGATGAAGAGGCCTGGAAAGAAATGCTGGATAATGCAAGCGAGGAGCAGTACATCTCAGCAAACATTACCATTAACGGAACGACAATTGAGAACGTCGGAATCCGTCCAAAGGGCAACTCCAGCCTTCGGCAGGTCGCTAGTGATGATACAACGGATCGATATAGTTTCAAAATCAAGTTTGATGAATATGTTAAGGATCAGACGTGGATGGGATTGGACAAACTCGTCGTTAACAACATGATTAGTGACAGTAGCTATATGAAGGAATATTTAAGTTATGACATTATGAGTTACATTGGCGTGGACGCACCTCTATTTGCATTTTCCAATATTAGTGTCAATGGAGAGACTTGGGGCTTATACCTGGCTGTTGAGGATATAGACAGCGGATATCTCGCTCGTGCCAAGAATGATGAGGGTGAACTGTACAAGCCAAACAATGATGACAACATGGGAGCAGGAGGTATGGGAGGCCCAGATGGCAATCCTTTTGCTCAAGGATATGGAGGAGATATGCAGGCTCCCAAAGAAGGTATGGCGCCACCGGATGGAGCAAGCCCTCCGGATATGAATGGCGGAACAGGGGAAGAGAGGACCAATACACAAGCCGAAGCTGGCGGGAGAGGCAACCGTGGTCCAGGTGGTATGGACGGAAGCGGCAATGGTGTTTCGTTGATGTACACCGATGATGAAACGTCCAGCTACTCTGCCATTTTCGACAATGCTGAGACCAAAACAACCGAGGAAGATCATCAGCGTGTCATCGAAGCACTCAAAAACCTGAGCACAGGCACCGATCTGGAGAAATATGTGGATGTGGACGAAGTACTGAGGTATTTTGCGGCCCACACGGTGGTTGTTAATATGGACAGTTACACGTCCAACATGGGACATAACTATTATCTGTATGAGAACGACGGTCAGATCAGCATGTTGCCTTGGGATTACAACATGGCCTTCGGTGGATTCCAAGCGGGTACTGCATCCGATGTCGTAAATCTGGCGATTGATACGCCTCTATCAGGGGTCAGCCTGGAGGAACGCCCCATTTTGGGCAAACTCCTTGAAGTGCCTGAGTATAAGGCCAAGTATCATGAATATTTACAGGAGATCGTAGATGGATACTTCGCAGACGGAAAGTTTGAAGAAAAAGTACAAAGTCTGAACGACATGATTGCGGAATATGTGAAGCAGGACCCTACGGCCTTTGTTACGTATGATAAGTACGAGACAGCTGTTACAGAATTGACCAAACTCGGGACGCTGCGTGCGGAAAGTATACAAGGGCAATTGGACGGAGATATCCCTTCCACGACCGAGAAACAAAAAGAAAACGCTGATTCACTGATTGATGCTTCTTCCATCGATCTGTCCAAACTGGGTGAGAATAATGCTCGAGGAGGCATGGGCGGTGGCGGTCGTAGAGCTGTAGAAGGGGATCAGTCTCAGGATGCAAAATAAGAAGAATTTCAGTAAAGCGAGCCAATAATGAACGTTAGTTCAGCATCATATAAGACATTGAGGCTTATGAATAATGCTTCATTTAAACTAACCAATGCGTACCGACATGTTGTCGGGCGCGTTGGTTTTTTGTTCATTTTCCCCACATTAATTCTCTACCAAGCTTCCGATCCAGGACCAGTCGTATGATTTTTCGATTACAGGACAACATACTAACCATATGATCATATTAATTAATTAGAATAAAGGAGGAGAAGAGCAGACCATGGCTGAAAAGCACGAACCTCAGATGGAAAATCCTCAGATGTCCATGTCCATATGGCTTGATGAATTGAAACAGAAATTAAACCATATGGATGATGCCGAAATCCTTGAGCACAGAATGGGCACCGGATCTTCAGTTTATCTCTTATACATAAACACGTTAATTGATTCAGAGCGTTTAAACGAGGTCATTATTCAGCCGCTTCATCGATCTACTGACGATACGGTTTCTTCAGGCATCATTAATTCCGAGTTTTCGGAAATTATATCGATTGAAGATGCGGAGCAAAAAATAATGCAAGGATTTATTCTTCTCTACGATTCCGTCAACGATCAATGGCTAGGCGTTCAATTGGAAAATCCTCTTGGCCGGGCAGTTGAACCTTCCCAAACAGAAACGGTCATATATGGAGCGAAAGACAGTTTCAGTGAGCAAATCGATAAAAACATCACAATGTTGCGCAGACGTTTGCCTATAACGACATTAAAAACAGAAAGCTTTACGATCGGATCACTAAGTAAAACGAAGGTTGTGTTAATGTACATAGACGGAATCATTAATCCGGAATTTGTTTCCATTGCAAGAAAGAAAATTGAAAGTGTGGATTTCGATCAGTTTTTAGATTCCGCACAGCTTGCAGCTTTTATTGAAGATCATAACCATACGGTCTTTCCGCAATTTCTGCAAACGGATCGCCCGGATGCCTGCGCCTATGCCTTAGGTGAGGGTAAGCTGACTTTATTGGTCTCCAATTCACCATTTGCTTTAATTTGTCCCATTACATTATTTCATCTGTTCCAATCACCCGAAGACTATTTCCTGCGTTGGCCGGTCGCCAGTTTCTTGCGTTTAATGAGGTATGGAAGTTTTATTATTTCTTTGACGATGATTCCTTTTTATGTAGCGTTAACGACATTTCATTACCAAATGGTTCCGCTGCCGATTCTCTTCGTATTATTGGAATCGAGAAGCAAATTGCCTTTTACTCCGTTTGTGGAAGGACTTTTCATGATCGTAACGCTGGAAATCATCAAAGAAGCCAGTTTGCGAATGCCGACCAAAACGAGTCAAACTTTAGGGGTTATCGGCGGTATTGTCATAGGACAAGCGGCTGTGGAAGCAGGCTTTGCAAGTAAAGTATTAATTGTTCTGATGGGTATATCCGCTATTGCTTTCTTTTTGGTCCCCAACTATCAAATGACCAAATCCATGGTTCTGTTGCAAGTATTTCTTCTTATCCTTGCATCGGTTCTTGGATTGCCAGGAATCGTGGTTGGATTGATCGGAATTCTTGCGCATCTCCATGCATTAACGTCACTAGGTCAACCTTATCTGGCACCGCTTTCTCCTTTTTACGGGAAGGATTGGATTGACCTCTTTATTCGCGGTCCCTTGATTTGGATGAAAACGCGTCCGAGTAATCTAAAACCATTACAGAAATGGCGACAGGAGAAGATGAAGAAATGAAAACTCTATCCTTATTCAAACAAACCTCCACCCTTGGCAGCATCCATTTCCTTTTGTTGGTTAATCGTACGCAAATGCATTATTTTGTTCTAATCATGCCCGTTTATTTGATCCATTCCTATATGGTTTGGGGAATAATCGCCTTGGGGCTGCTGTCTCAACTTAATTTGATGATGCTGTCCAGATGGTTTGCTTCCAGTTATGCAGCCAAAGGCTATCAAGGATTTGTACAGCTTTTTGGAAAACGGATAGTTCACATTTTCGCAATACTTGGTTTTTTGATAATCCTGTTGAAAATTTCAATCATCACTCTGGGTTACGCTGAAATGCTCCATAGTTTTATTTATCCATCAATGAATAAAACGTGGCTGATCCTCGTTATTCTATCGATCAGTTTATTTGTGGCTTCACATGGCATGGAAAAAACATTGCGTTTTGTCGTAATCGCCTTTCTATGCGGGGCGTGGATCTTAATCATGTTTGTTCCTTTTTTCTTTTCGTCGATTTCAAATTACCGCGATTTGTATCCTCTAATTCCCACCGAATGGTCAGGGCAATCATGGCAGGGTTTGCTGTTTCTATGGTCGGCATTTTCCGGTCCAGTGTATTTGGCCTTTATGGTTCCATGGTTAAGCTCCAACACAAAAATAACCAAATATCTTGTCATGGGCAACATGCTGACGATTTTGGAATATTCATTATTGTTCATAGCTTCCGTATTGTTTTACGGTTCCAACTTCTTAAGCAGGATCAACTTTCCGGTTGCATATATGGGAAGCTATCTTCAAACGAGCGCTTTAGAACGAATCGAGTACATTCTAATCTCTTTCCATATGTTTAATTATGTATTTGACATTTCAATTCTTTTGTTATGTTTTTATGGAGCTACAAGAGTTTTCATGAAAAAAATGAATTCAAGTACAACGCTGACCGGATTATTGTCGAGTTGGTTCGTCATTTTGATAAGTATCATCATCATGGATCGATGGTTATGGCAAACGGTTCCGGGTCAAACGATGTTACTGAACCTTCAAATCTGGATGGGCGCTTTGATTTATTTGCTTGTTCCTACGATCCTTTTCACTGTGGTTAAACGAAAGGAGAGTATGCAGGCATGATACCCTACAAGTACTATGGTTTATTGGCGATTGTAAGCCTTATGTGCATAACCGGCTGCTCTGCTCCATATGTAGAAAACAATCTGATCGAAGAGATTGCTCCTGTAGTTTTCTGGTCGGTTGACAAGGGGACGGAGGGAAAGTTTAAAATCAGCACTTTAGTACCCCCACTCATCAAAGAAGAAAAACGATTTCTATCCAAGGAAGTGGATCTGATAAAGCAGGGAGGCAAGGAGTTTAATTTAATTTATTATCGGGAACTGAAACAGGGACAGCTGCGAATATTATTAATCAATGAGAAACTGGCAAAAGAAGAAGGTATTGAAAAGCTGATCAATACGATATTGGTAGATCCCGATATTTCAATGCGTGTCTATTTGGTGATTGTTAGAGGTGATTTTGATGAATACATAAAAAATCAATTGACGAAGCAAGAAAACCAAGATTATTTCCTTTATCGGATGTTAAAACATTACGAGAAGCATAACCAAGGTGAGATGAGCATTGTCAATATTCATCAATTTATGAAGAAGTTATATTCTCCGCTTAAGGATCCAATTCTGCCCGTTTTTCATGCGGATAAGAACAATTTCAATTACGTTGGAACAGCCTTGTTCCGAAATGACAAAGAAGCAATGGTCACTCAAGACATAAACGATGAGATTTTTCAACTTCTGGATAACGATCATTTCTTAAAAGTCTTGGCCATTCCAAAGTTATCGATCAGTTTAGGACGAATTCGATCCAAAATTCACATGAAGCTATCGAGTGACTATTCATCCTTGACTTTACATGCGGGACTGAAAGGAAGAATTGAGGAATATCAGGGAGAAAAGAATATTCAAAACCAGGAACAATTGGAACATTTAATTCATGAGATTGAGGTATACCTTGAGGAACAAACATCAGTATTATTAAAAAGCATGCAACGGTTGAAAGTAGATCCCTTAGAAGTCGGATCACATTCTCTTAAGCCGTTTTCCAAAGAACTAACGGAAGAGCAATGGTTGAAATATTGGGAGAATATGAAAATTAATATTAACTTCGACATTAAAATACAGACTTTGAATAACGTTGATCGATAAGTCATACATTCAAAACGCATCAATTTTAAATTTGTTCATAGTTGATGAACTGGAGTATGATTAGGGAGGACAATGCTGATAGTCACCATATAAGTTAATGTCCCTTGGAAACTTACTTAGTATCAATATCACATAACTTCTTTGAAGGGGGACATCTGTTTTGGATGAGCAGTTTCTAGATTTATTGGCCCAAAAATATGATACGGAAGAAAAAATCATTACAGAGATTATCAACCTTGAGGCGATCTCCAATCTCCCGAAGGGAACCGAGCATTTTGTGAGTGATTTGCATGGGGAGTTCCATGCTTTTCAGCATGTACTCCGAAACGGTTCAGGTACCGTCAAAGAGAAAATTAAAGAATTATTCCGGGAGGTATGGTCGGAGCAGGAAATCAATGATTTTGCAGCGTTGGTTTATTATCCGGAAGATAAAATACAACTGGTTATAGGCGAACTGAGCAATAAAGATGCTTTGAACCAGTGGTATAGACAAACGATTGAACACATGCTTAAGCTTATTGCTTACGCCTCTTCCAAGTACACGCGCTCGAAATTGCGTAAAGCTCTGCCGGAACAATATGTATATATTGTAGAGGAGCTTCTATACAAGACGTATTCGACCAACAATAAGGATCCTTATTATGAGGAAATATATCGGCAGATTATATCCTTGGGCCAAGCGGACAAGCTCATTATTGGTCTTGCTTATACGACCCAGCACCTGGTGGTTGACCATCTTCATGTGGTTGGAGATATCTATGACAGGGGACCGGACCCCAATAAAATCATGGATACACTAATCAACTACCATTCTGTAGACATTCAGTGGGGGAACCATGATGTCCTCTGGATCGGTGCCTACGCGGGTTCTCTGGTCTGCCTTGCAAATATTATCCGGATCTGCGCCAGATACGACAAAAATGAAATCAACATTTGCGGAAAAACGTACCAACTGGAAAACACCTGTTTTACCACCGTAAATCCGCAGAAACCTGAAGAATTGCTAGAGGAAGAACGCCAGGTGATGGAGAAACTGCTGTTCTCCGTTCAGCATTCCGAAAAGCTGGCCAGACATATGAATTTCCTCATGAAAAAGGGGAGCCTTTATTTAAAATACAACGGGAATTTGTTAATTCACGGCTGTATTCCTTTAGATGAAGAAGGAAATATGGAAGAAATGCAGATTGAAGACAAGACATATGCGGGCCGTCAATTGCTTGATGTTTTTGAAGATTATTTAAGCAACAGTTGTTGTTAACGGTTAAGGACGTTCATAATTACGTTACACGATGGATAGAGCCGGAGGAACTTAAGCAGTTAAAAGTAATTTTAGAAAAACTGTACATGAATGTGCAAGAGGATTAACCGAATTGAAATGATAGAATTTAAAGCCCCTAAAAACATGCTATAGCATATATTTTTGGGGGCTTTAAGCGATTCCGCTTTCCTGCAATTTGCAAAGCAGGTACAGTGAAAATGAACAGGCGAATGTTAGGTGAGTAACTGATTGAGCCCGCTTTCGGGCTCTTCACCATTTTCTACACGCTTTATATTGCTTATAAAGAAATCATATCTTATTTTATGAAATTTCCGACCATCAGGCATGCCTGCTGTATGGGGAGTAAGTATCACATTAGCCAGATTCCGAAGCTCACTGTCCATAGGAAGTGGTTCAGATTCAAACACATCCAGGCATGCGCCTGAAATATCCCTGTTTTTCAATGAATCAATCAAGTCTCTTTCGTTGACAATCCCGCCGCGGGCTGTATTGATAAACAGAGTTGTGCTCTTCATTTTTTTGAATGCCGCTTTGTTGATGAGCTGCTTGGTTTGCTGATTCAAGGGAATATGTACACTGACGATGTCCGATGTGCTTATAAGCGTATCAAAATCCACCATTTTCACCGAGTCGTCAGATTGTACAACAGCTTTTCTTGCATAAGCCTGCACATTCATATCAAAAACCCTGCAAAACGCAGCTACTTTTTTTCCGATCGCGCCCAAACCGATAATCCCAATCGTTTTACCCTTTAACTCACTCCCGGTATAGTCCAATTGATTTTCATCCATCTTATTTTTCATGAAGTTATCAAGAAAAGGTATGTTTTTATAATAAGACAATATCAATGCGAGAACATGCTCGGCTACTGCCTGTGCATTCACTCCGGCAGCATTGGCCACCCAAATACCTCGCTCTGTACAGGCAGGGATATCGACATTATCAAACCCGGCACCCGTCTGTACCAATTTTAATTTTTTGGCGTTCGCAAGCAGGCTGTGATCCACTTTAATATGTTCAGGGATGAGTACCTGGCAATCTTCAATATGATGCAGCATTTCTTGTCCGGGCGGGACAATGACCACGTTCCAGTCTTGCGGAAAATACGTTGTAATATTTGATTTTGCAGTTTCGTTAAAATGACCAACGATGAGAATTTTCATATCTATACCACCTTTCACAATCTATCCCATGCTAATCGTATGGAAAAGATTCTAGAATAACAATATACTAACTATAACAGTTTAGTTGAGGTGA
The DNA here is from genome assembly GCF_037974275.1 of Paenibacillus sp. FSL R5-0519. NCBI lineage: Bacteria > Bacillati > Bacillota > Bacilli > Caryophanales > Paenibacillaceae > Paenibacillus > Paenibacillus sp. FSL R5-0519. The sequence continues at coordinate 3,115,656 of NZ_CP150234.1, read as the reverse complement.
GTTATGAAATGGACGACGTGAATGAATCAAAACAAATGGTACTACTAATGGGCAGTGCCTTGAAAAAGTACAGAAAAGAAAACAATATGAGCTTAGATGACTTAGCGGAATTAACGGGCGTAAGCAAACTTACTCTGGGCAAAATCGAACGTGGCGAAACAAATCCCACTTTGGCGATGATATGGAAAATTTCAAAAGGCATATCTTTACCGCTATTGGCTTTGTTCCAAACAGAAGACCCTGTTAGTGTGTATCGAGCAGGCGAAGGGCTGCGATTTTCTAATGACAAAAAAAACTGGATCATTGAACCCGTCTTTAAAAGCAACGGTATTGAAATGTGTCGGGCTTACTTGCAGCCCCATAGCTCGTATCACCCTGAAGGTCATCATGTGAATACCACTGAAATTGCAACAGTAATGACGGGTTCCATTGAAATTCAAGTGAATGAAGAGATGTACACATTGAATCAATATGATACGATCAGTTTTCGTGCAGATTGTCCTCACTCGTATACCAATCATACGAATAGCGAAACCGTGCTCCATATCTCCTTAAAGTATGGTTTCTAAAAATCAAAAGTGCTCCTTATCATACAACTTCGAATTCCATGACGGGAATTTGAGTTGTATTTTTTTCTCCACAATTTAAGTATATCATAAAATACTTATTGTAAATATTAATATATTATAATATACTTTCGTTGTCCGCGCGGATATGAATTCAAAAAGGAGAATGGAAGAATGCCGAACAAACAAAATAAAAAAGCCGCAGCATCCTCTATAGGATTTATGATTCTCGGCATTATTGTTATTGCAGCCAATTTACGTACTCCCTTAACCTCAGTTGGTCCTTTAGTGAGCCTTATCAGGGATGACGTTCATATTTCCAATACATTAGCAGGCCTGATCACAACGGTACCCTTGCTTGCCTTTGCTTTATTATCGCCTCTAGTACCCAAATTAGGACGAAGATATGGGGTTGAACGTATCATATGGATTGCCCTCATGTTGCTGACTGTTGGTATTGTAATACGATCTTTATCTGGTGCAGTTAATCTGTTTATTGGGACAGCAGTTCTTGGATTCGCAATTGCCGTTTGTAATGTATTATTGCCCAGTATCATCAAACGGGATTTCCCAAATAAAATTGGCTCCATGACAGGAGTTTACTCCATTTCAATGAATTTATCTGGGGCAATCGCTTCGGGAATCAGTGTACCGCTGGCCATAAACGGAGGGCTAAAATGGCAGGGAGCACTGGCAGTATGGGGGATACTAAGCTTTGTATCAATCCTCTGTTGGTTACCTCAATTAAGAAATCGAACCAAACAAACAGCCACGACGAGTCATCAAATGGCTAGCAACCATGTGAATGTATGGCGTTCCCGGCTGGCCTGGCAAGTAACCATGTTTATGGGGATACAGTCCATGGTTTTCTATGTGTTGATTGCCTGGTTGCCTGAAATTTTAAAGCAGCAAGGAATTGAGTCCAACCAATCTGGATGGTACCTCTCGATCATGCAGTTAGCTATGCTCCCATTTACCTTTATCGTCCCCGTTATTGCGGGGCGCATGTCTAGCCAACGTTCATTAGTAGTCATCACAACCATTTTGCTAATGACGGGCACGCTCGGACTTCTTTACGGCAGTTCCAATATCATTCTGTTGTGGATCATCATACTCGGAATTGGTGGAGGTTTCGCCTTTAGTTTGGCTATGATGTTTTTCGGATTACGTACCGAAAATGCGCACCAAGCAGCGGAGCTGTCTGGCATGGCGCAATCGATCGGATATCTTCTTGCCGCAATGGGTCCTGCTCTTATAGGATATCTGCATGATGCAACAAATAGCTGGAACCTGCCACTTTTCATTCTTCTAGGGGCTTCGATCTTACTTTTTTTAGTGGGTATAGGAGCTGCAAACAACCGCTTTGTGGGTAGTCAAAATAGTTACGAAATGTCACGGAAAGGATGATAACTATGTTTGACAAAATTATGGTCGCCATTGATAAAGGTGAAATAACGAACAAACTCCTTGATGCAACCGCTGAAATAGCACAAAATAAACAAGCTCAAGTTACCTTGGTTCATGTTAGCCAGAGTTATGTGCCGATCGGCATGACGTTTCTACCAGAGAATTTTCTGGAAGACATAATGAACGAACTGGAGAAAGCGAGCTTGGAACAGCTGCATCAAGCCAAATCTAAATTAAAGTCTGCTGGAATTAACCCGGAAACTATTCATCTTAAGGGAGATCCTGGGCATGAACTATTGAATTATGCAAGGGATACGGAGCAGCAACTTATTATTATCGGGAACCGTGGGCTAAGAGGCATAAAAGAAATGATGCTTGGAAGTGTCAGTCACAAGGTTTCACAGCTAGCAAGTTGCCCAGTCCTCATTGTACATTAACTCCTCTATACAGCGGCATTTCAGGATAATGTGTCCTACAAATGCCGCTGTTTTTCTATCCTTTAGTTGCCGAAAATGATAAAGGATCAGCGGTTCCATAACACTAATAAGCAGCTTAATTATAATATGTGGTAAAATAGACGGGGCAATAAGCCTAGATAAGAACATGCATCTGGCAAAGGAGTTAACCATGATCAAACAACGTAAAATCATTTTAACCTTAACCATATTCTATACATTGTTTATTCTTTATTTTATGTTCCTCGCCTTCGGTAGAAGAGATGCTTCAGAGACAACGACTGGCTATACCTTTCTTTTCTCCCCAGATAGTTTTTTTAAACTGCCGGCTCTATCTGAACTCCTGCATCCCAGTCTCATGACTTTAGTTGATTTTGGTAACATTGCCGCCTTTATCCCTTTTGGTATCCTGATGCCATGGTTGTACAGGATTACCTTTGCCCGGTTCTTTACCTTATTTGTTATAGCGATTCTTGTGCTGGAAACCATTCAGGCCCTTACCTTACTTGGTAGTTTCGATATAAACGATGCCATTCAGAATACGATAGGAGCAACCATTGGTTATGGGGCGTACAAACTTGGTTTCCGCTCCCGGAACCTTTGGCGCAATCTGGCGAGAACGGCTATTTCCGGTATGATTCTTTTATTAGTCGTATGGGGATTATTCGGAGCGTTAGATAACGCAGCAACTAAAGTAGAAGGCCCTTTTGTGGCAATCAACGAATGGATGGACAGTTCGGGGAATTCATCATCTGCAGACAAACCGGACAGCATCAAAATAAGCGATCAGAATGTAAAGATTCTCTATAATATGTACGGCGCTGAAGACGGAGATCCTAGAACGTTTACATACAAGTCTGAGGGAGAGACGATTTTCTCTTTTTATTACGGAATCCCTGAACCAACAGATTATTCAGGAAAAATTCGTGTTACTCTCAATGGAAACGAGATAATGACCGGCTCTGGAGAAGATCAGCGGAGTGATCCTGAACTATTCCCGTTGATATTCAAGATTCCTCTCGAACCGGGAAGCGAACTGAAGATTACCATCGAAGGGAACGAAAAAGTATGGGATGTAGGCTATAAACGGATGCAATATTTTTGGAGCAGATAAAAGTTTGATCTTCCATGCCTTTTTAGGCTTGAAAGAATGGATAAAGCAGTACAAAAAAAAGGACCGTAAGTGTTCATCTTTCATCGATGAATGCTTTCGGTCCTTTTATCTAATAAACGTCGGGATCGGTTTCCGCCTCTCTTGTTTAACGTCTTCGGAAGGCTCCGCCACGTGCGAGAGCGAAGAAGATGAGCAGGGCAATAATGGAGCCAACGATGGCTGGAATAATGTGAAATCCGCCAATCACCGGTCCCCTTGGTCCCAGCAATTCCGTTCCTAACCAGGAACCAATAAAACCCACAATAATGTTCCCAAGTACACCGCCCGGTACGTCCCGCCCAATCAAGTTGCCGCTTAACCAACCAATAAGTCCACCAACAATGAGTACCCAGAGCAGATCCATGGATTGTTCTCCTTTCTTCGGGTTTATTACAAGTTATGTTGGGTTCGTTGGAATATACCTCATCTCGCAGTTGGTGGAGGAATCTAAAGCGCCTGTGCTAAGATGGGTTAATAATTGATTATAGCTGGTGAAAACAAGGCTAGATAGGGGTGTACAGTTGAAGAAAATCCTAGTCATTGATGATGAAATCGCAATTCGAGATTTAATTGAGCTGGTGCTAAGGCGAGAAAACTACGATGTGCAGACCGCAGAGGACGGCAAAACGGGCTTGCAGCTACTCGACTCTTTTCAACCCGATATAGTGGTACTTGATCTGATGCTGCCAGATTGCTCCGGATATGACTTGTGCAAGGAAATTACCGGAAAACGCGCCATTCCTGTGATCATGCTCTCAGCCAAAAATGAGGTAATCGACAAGGTGCTTGGACTAGAACTAGGCGCGGAAGATTATATGACCAAACCCTTTGATAATCGTGAATTGCTCGCTCGCATCAAGGTGATTCTGAGAAGAAACGAGAGTAGGGAGGGCACAAGTGAAGGGACAGAAGTGCAATCGAAACGGATCATTCATGAAGAGCTGACTTTTGACCTAGAGAGCCGAAGAGTGCTGAAAAACGATGTAGCTGTGTCTTTAACGGCCAAAGAGTTTAAAATTCTGGAAACGCTACTCAAAAGACCGGACAAAATCTTTACCCGGGATGAACTGCTACAGATCGGATGGGGATATGACTTCATGGGGGACAGTCGCAGTGTGGATATGACCATCATGCGATTACGGAAAAAGCTGGAGGATAATGCGGACGAACCGAAATACATCAGGACAATCTATGGATTTGGCTATCAGCTTGGAGGTGGCGAGGCCTGAAGTATGCAACCCGGCTACTGCTGAATTATTTATTTTTCTCCGTGCTTTCTTTTGGCATCATCATATTTGCGGTGAACAAAGCCATTGATTACTATAGCTTCATTACGATTGAGAAACAGATGATGGAGAAGGCGGATCTGTCCGAGCTGTCCTTCCGAGAGGTGTTAGCCCAGCATAGGTCATCCTCAGGAGAGCCGCAGACGGAGGAAATCGTCAGACTTGCTCTGGAAAAGCTGAAAGCTTCAGGTAAGGAAGTACGTATCTATGACAGCTCCAAGCAATTGCTGGGCTTGGCTGTGGATGGCATCATTATTAATGATGGCAAACCGCTTATTTTCGACCAAAATATTGAGAAAGCCCTGAGCGGCAGTTATGCCTACACCGTAACGAAAGATCATCTGCTTTATTTTGCAACTCCCATTCAGAATCAATTTTACGAAAATGCTTATGTGTATGAGTTCGTGGACGACATTTCGTACTTTTATGCAATTATGGATCAAATCCGTTATATCCTGTTTGCGGGTGCAGGCGGTTTCATTGTGCTGATTACGTTAGCCAGTCTGTGGATTGCACGCAACACAACCAAGCCGATTAAGGTGCTGCTTGGCGCTGCGCAAAGCTTCTCTAGACAGGAGTTTCGGAGAGTTCAACTGAACCGGAAGGATGAGCTGGGCATGCTGGCAGAAGGGCTGGATTCCATGGGGCGACAGCTTCATGATTACATTCAGTACCAGAAACAATTTGTCTCCAACGTATCTCACGAGTTAAAAACACCCTTGGCAGCCATTCGTGGGTTCTCTCAATACTTGGTTGAAGGTGAGACTGAGAACAAGGAGCTGCAGAAAATCTATGCTCATCTGTTGCAGGAATCGGATCGACTCACCCGCTTGATTAATGAACTGTTATTATTATCCCGATTCGATAAGGCGGGTTCTAATGATTTGGAAGCAAAGAAGACGGAAATGAACGAACTGATTCAGCAAGTTGCAATGAATATGGGAGCCAAGGCTAAGGATAGAGGGATCGAGATCAGAGTTAGTCAGGCGGAGCAAGAACCGGAAGATGACGGTACGACAAGAGTGCAAGCCAACGTGAATCCAATGCTGATGTCCCATGCCATCGCCAATCTTGTGGACAATGCCATCAAATATTCAGGCAGTCCATCGCTGATCGAATTGAAGTTGGAACATACGACAAGCGAGGTCGTTATACGGATACGTGATCAAGGCATAGGCATCGCGGGCGATGAGCTGGAGCGAGTGCAGGAACGCTTTTACCGAGCGAAAAATGCAAGTACAGCAAATGGGTCGGGTCTTGGACTTTCCATTTGCAAAGAGATTGTAGAGCGGTTTAATGGATATATCGACATTGAAAGTCAACTGGGAAAAGGGACAACCGTTACAATTGTTTTACCTCGTGCGTAGCCCTGCATTTCAAACCCAAGCCTAAAGAGGTAACGTTACAAGATTGGTACATTTCTGTTATAAGACTAACAAATCTTTTATTTATAATCACTTCATAAGAACAAATCACACATTTATGGAGGGATCATGATGAAATTAACAAAGAAAGCTGCAAGTTTTATCGTACTAGGTGCATTACTAACGGCGGCATTAACGGGCTGTCAATCCAGTGATGCTACATCTCCAGCAACCGGACAGAACACAGCAAACGAACAGAACACAGGCGAAGATACGACAAATGCTAATACGCCTGCTTCCGAAAGTACTGAAGAAAAGGGAACTGAAGCTATTAAGGAAGGTTCGATGGAGAAGGAAGGTAATGTGGTACTGAAGGAGCTTGCTTTTGTCTATAATGAGCATACCATTGCGATTTCGGATACAGCGAATGAAGAACAGATGGAACAGATGCTGGGCAAACCGGATAACCTGAAATCTCATACGTACACTGCCGACGATGGAACCAACATGGATACGTTAATCGGTTTTACCGAAAAAGTGTACACGTATCCTGGTCTGGAGATTAAAACAATCAGTATACCAGAGGGGAAACAAGACTCCATCTTTCATATTGAAATCACAGATCCCAAGTACACCACAGTTCGAAACATTAAAGCAGGAGACAGTCTGGACACACTCAAAAACGCTTACCCTGAGGGGAAACTCGTTGGTGATGGAGCTCCAGATGAGGAGGATGACTTCCGTTATGAGCCATCCAATTATGTGGATGTGATGTCATTCCATATCAAGGATGCCAAGGTCGAGAGCATTCAGATCTACAGTCTTCTGGACTAGAATAAAATGAAAAAGTTAACCCTCAACCATCCTGTAAAGGAGCATTGAGGGTTAACTTCGTTTTGGCCTTTAGATTAAGCGCTGCTTGGGCAAATGCAGAATAACGTTGAATTGATCGCCGTGAATTTCGATGTTAATCTCCCCGCCGTGCAGCTCAACGATGCTTTTCACAATGGACAGCCCCAAGCCGGAGCCTTCAGTCTGACGGGATTCATCTGCTCTTTTGAAACGTTCGAACAACTCTTCCGCAGCAAAATCAATCTCATACGCAGCCGTATTTTGAATTTTGAATAGTACCTGATCATTAGACTCGTCCAGATAAATATAGATTCTGGTTCCTGGAAGCGAATATTTCTGCGCGTTGCCAATCAAATTTTCGAATACACGCCAAATTTTATTGCCGTCCAAATGGGCATGGATGGGGAATTTTGCAATCCTCTCCCGAATCTCAGGCGACGTTTGTCCCATACTGGTGTTGGACTCGGCAATCGCCTGTGTCAACAAGGTTGAGACATCGACGTACTCCATATCCAGCTCTACTGTACCGCTGGCCATCTTGGAGATTTCGAACAGGTCTTCAATCAACAGCTTCATCCGTAGCGCCTTCCGGTCCAGGATTTCAATATAGGCTCGGTTGCTCTCCGTAGACAGATCTTCTTTTTTTAATAAATCAACATAGTTGATAATGGAAGTGAGCGGGGTCTTCAAATCATGTGATACGTTGGTAATCAGCTCTGTTTTTAACCGTTCGCTCTTCATTTGATTCTCCAGCGCACTTTGATACCCGGCTTTCATATTGTTAATATAGCCAGCAAGCTTGGATAGGTCATCCTTGCCGGTAACCTGAATCGTATTCTGAATATTGCCTTCGGCAATTTCTTTGCTCCCGTTGATGATGGCGATGAAGCGACCAAGCTTGGAAAGGATATACGGTACCAGGAACAGCACATACAGCAATACATAAAGTAAGGGTGAGCCCTGTTGATATATGCTGTAATATGTGGCTGCCTGCCAAATACATATTCTGGCTATAGCGGTTAGCAAAAACATCATGATGAGGCCAAACGTTAGTCTCCAGTTTTGCAAACTGGCTTTAAGACCGGTTCTCCAGCTATGAAAGTAATCCATCAGCAGACTGCCATGCCAGAAGGAACGCCTACCACGGGGTGCCTTAAAATAAAGAAACAATCTACTTGCCAGTAAGCAAAGAATAATAAAGGCAAGCAGGGCCTGGATGTAACTTGAAGTTGAGTAGCCAATACTCAACCCCGTGTATGAATACGAGTTAATGAGTAAGAGGATCCATAAGATCGCGGCGACAATGATGACAATAAGGTCGATGGGAACCTTCCGATCGGCTTTATTTTTTCTCGATTTTGTATCCAATTCCCCATACCACCTTTAAATATTTTGGGTCTTTAGGATTGATTTCAATTTTTTCACGGATGTTTCTCACATGTACGGCAACCGTATTCTCTGAAGTGAAGATCAGTTCATTCCACACGCGCTCATATATCTCTTCGATCGAGAAGACTCTGCCCTTGTTCTCCATCAGCAACTCCAAAATTTTGTATTCCTTCGGGGTTAGTCTGACATCCTCACCATCTATCTCAACAGTCTTCGAGCTTTTGTTCAGCACGAGTCCTCTTACTTGAATGAGCTCATCCCCGTTTGACTGGAAGGAACCCAAATTCGTAAAGCGGCGCAGCTGAGATCGGACTCTGGCGATTAACTCAAGAGGATTGAACGGCTTCGTAATATAGTCATCAGCCCCAACGTTGAGTCCCAAAATCTTGTCGCTATCTTCTGACTTGGCGGAAAGCATAATGATCGGTATATTTTTATTTTCACGAATTTTAAATGTTGTTTTAATTCCATCGAGCTGTGGCATCATGTTGTCCATAATAATAAGATGAATGGTTTCTTGTTCAAGAATCTCCAGCGCCTCCAATCCGTTAGAGGCAGTGAATACATCCACATCTTCGCTTTTCAAATAGATAACGAGCGCTTCTAGAATTTCCGGTTCATCGTCTACAACAAGAATGTTATTGATAGCCATTATGTCTCACCTTCATCACGATATTTCTTATACTTGCTAATCCGGAACTCATGTATCCCGAAAATTTAACATGGCCGGGGGGAGCGTCTGCAAGCATCAGCTCCTCTGGTGATTCTTCTTGATCCGTGTAAAATCCATGCACCCCAAACCTGGACAGCATCTGCATAACCGGTCTGCTGTTGACGGTGTGAACATAACTTTTTACCCCCAACTTATTCAGTGCTGGAACTAAATTTGGGTTGAGATACACCCGGTATACAGGCATGGCAACCGCAGTCAGTTGTTTGTCCCTTACGAATTCTACAATACTTTCAGCGGAGGCGCCAGTTTTGTAAAGTGAATATATTTTGTTTGGAAAGGGGTGGATTCCCATAACCGTGTCATACATTTCCGGGCTGAAGATTTCAGGTATAACCCGGTTGAGCAGTACAGGATCCGTACGTCGAACCTCATTAACTAGATGCACAAACTGCTGATGAATTTGCGCTTTGCTGCCTGCTTTCGTGTCCACAATTAAGTCAAAATCAGGATATTGCTGCATCAGCTGCAGGATGTCCGGCAGGGTAAGAGGGTGGAATCTGCCCATAATAAGCGAGTTTGCAAACTGAAACTTGGTTACGTTTCGTCCGCGATGAGCGGCCAAGTCCGGCTGTAGCTTCTGCGACCAATCATGTCTGGCTACAAGCTTCCCGTCCGTCGTCTGCACAAGATCAACCTCGAACAAACGATACCCTCGATTGTAATTGGTTATAAATGCCTCATAAGAATTGGTGTAGCTGGCACCGTCAACTCCACCAAATGCATGTGCAATAAGCCTGTTTTCCTGCCAGCCGCTGGTACCAGCTATAGAGTCCGGTTGATTCTGACCTGTCCTAACAAGCCCCCAGTTGCACCAGATCATTCCTGCCATAATGACTATGAGTAAGCTTAACATCATCGTTTTCTTCATTCGTTCTGCTCCTTCGTTAACCCGATGTAAGTCATACTACAGGACGCAAATGAAGAAGGAGTGGTATAAAAACGAAGGAATTTATGAAGTTTGTATACATTTTTAAATGATCTTAAAATAGGGAGGAGGACTCACCGTGCCCAATAAAAACAGAATTGATCTAGCCACCGAAAATGCAAGAAAACCGGCAGAAGGTGCACTTGATTCGAGTCAAAATGCACTGGAGCAGCATGCATCTAACGCGGTTTCTGAAGTGCAGACGGCTTTAAATCAGGCAATAAGCTCGCTAAATGAATCTAATGCAACAGATTCAGAAGCGTTGGAGATTGTAAGGCAGCAATTGACCCGAGCAGATGAATTTTTAGATCAAGCGCAAACTTCAGCAAACGCATTACGCCTGCCAGACCAACAATAAAATGGTTCTGGTGCTGACAATCTTAGAAGGGATTTTCTTTGTCCTCCTTTTCTCCGATACCTAATGCATGGGAATTACCTGCGTTGACGATCGGAGGAAGCATTTTTCCTTAGAACACATAGAGTCACTGTTGTAACATGCTTCGGCTTACGCCGAAGTTTTTTTGTTTTTAGATGTCTCAAACATTTTCAAAATTTAAGTAGAAAAAGAATAAACCAGGGCCAGGCATTAGAAAAAGTCTTGAACATAATTATAGGTAGTATCTATCCAACTATGTTGAGGAGGACATCATACAGCCTATGTTACCTATGGAAGAATATTTTGGTAAATTAGAACTCGTTCATTCCTTTTACGGAGCTATGCCTACAGGTGTTAGTGTTTCCGAAACCGGGCGTATCTTTGTTTGCTTTCCGAAATGGGGAGATGACGTTAAATTTACCGTAGCGGAAATTGTTGAGGGTCAGTTGCTGCCCTATCCTAACTTAGAAACGAACTTGAGTAACCCATCGAATAACGCTATGTCTTTCATCAGTGTGCAAAGTGTTGTTACGGATGGAAGAGGAACCCTGTGGGTACTGGATACGGCTGCACCTAATTTTTCTGAGCCAATTATAGGAGGGGCAAAATTAGTCGCGGTAGATTTAGAAACAAATACAATAAGAAAAGTATATATATTTGCAGATGATGTTGTCTTACCAACAACATATCTGAATGATGTCCGATTTGACTTTCGTGTAGGTAACGCAGGTTACGCATATATAACAGATTCTTCTTCCAATGGTCCAGGCGCTATTATCGTCGTGAATCTAGAAAACGGCAATGCGTATAGACGGTTGCATGGAGCAAGCTCAACCTCACCAGACCCGTATTTTGTACCGAAAGTGGAAGGTAAAATTTTGATGAATCGAAACGCGGATGGTTCGACATCTCCCTTTCGCTTGGCCTCTGATGGGATAGCCATTTCCCCTGATGGGAAAATGCTATTCTATTGTCCATTAACCAGTCGCCAACTATACTCGATCTCAACCGAATCGTTAAGAGACAGAACGATACCGGATTTCAAATTAAATGATCTTGTGCAGTATTGGGGAGAAAAGGGAGCATCGGATGGGATGATCACGGACGCAATAGGAAACGTGTATGCTGGAGATTATGAGAATGATAGCATTCGCAAGATATTGCCGAATGGAATTATGGAAACCATCGCCCATGATCCCCGAATTTTATGGCCAGATACGTTTTCTATTGGTCCGGATCAATACTTATATGTAATTGTAAATCAATTACATAGGCAGGCAAGATTTCATTATGGAAAAGATCTGCGACAAAAACCGTATAGTTTACTCCGTATGAAAATTGATGAATTACCTGCACCTAGCTTTTGATCAATAGATTCGATTAAAACTTAAAGAGGCAGAGTTTCACCCTGTTGTGATTTCAAAAGGGATTCATAGTCTCAGAAGTACATCATGCGTCATGGACATATATATATAGCACTGCTATAATAGAATTTATGAGCACATATGACAAAATATTAGCAGCTGCTCTTAAGGTACTGGAAGAAGAGGGCGGAGCCCAATTTTCGACGCGAGCTGTCACTTCGATCGCGCAGGTTACGGCTCCTACACTCTACCACCATTTCGGTAATGCCGATGGACTCCTGAGTGCAGCTATAGTGGAAGCGTTCAAACAGTTATTCGAAAGCAAAATTGCCGCAGTGGAGTCCCCTATTCCAGAGATGGCGCTTCGTCAGGGGTGGGATGACTATGTCCGCTTCGCGGCAGCCCGTCCTCGGATATATGCGGCAATGATGGGGCGGCTGCTTGAGGGCGCCCATATCGAGGCGGCAGATCAGTCGCACCAAGCACTGGTGCAAAATGTTCAAAGAGTTGCTGCCGCAGGAAAACTGGCTGTTTCAGCCGAAACTGCGGCAGATCTGGTCTGGGCTTCTGCCAATACGGCCTCATGGCTGTATGTGACGTCCCAAATTCGCAAGGCACCCCCACCCCAGCCCGACATCGTTGATCTCATTCGAGAAAGCGTGATGCAGATTATCTTGATCCCAATGCCGGATTCTGCTTCAAAATGAGGGATCGATGAAAGAGCTTGGAGACTCCAGACAAAGCCCCTATGTGGGCTTTGTTTTGTTTCATGGTAAAGATGAAGAACCACAAATGGTAGCACATAAGAGAGATCGCCTATCCAAGCAGGATGGCGATCTTTTTCATTTTCAGAGGGTGTCGATGAGCTCATTCCTCACGCTACGGTATATCGTGAACGTCAAAGTATATCACGCTGTGCCCGTCATTAATGATGTCAGATCGCAGGAGGATTACAACATGAAAAATATATAGCACCGCTATAGACATCTCTATATAGCGGTGCTATAATGACCGTATAACAGTGCTATACAGTGATTCATAACTTATCAAACTCGGGAGGTTTACAATGCGATATAAAACTCAAGAAATGGTTGTCGTCACAGGTACTTCAAGTGGAATCGGCAGGGCTACCGCGGAGCAGCTTGCCGCTGAAGGATTCCACGTTTTAGCTGGGGTTCGCCGTCAGGAAGATGCCGACAAAATCAAACAAAAAAATATCGAACCGGTCATTCTCGATATTACTGCTATCGACACACTAAGGGCGCTGGCCGAACGAGTGGAGCAAGATCCGCTTGGTCGCCCGTTGCGCGCCGTGGTCAACAATGCTGGCATTGCCGTTAATGCACCTCTTGAGATGGTTCCGCTGGATGAATTACGCCGTCAGATCGAAGTCAGCGTGATTGGGCAAGTTGCGGTTATTCAGGCGCTTACTCCCGCCTTGCTGAAGAGCGGCGGACGCGTAGTGAATATCGGATCCGTTGGCGGCAAAATTTCAATGCCCGGTTTCGGAATTTATTCAGCTGCAAAATACGCGATGGAAGCGATCAATGACAGCCTCCGCAGAGAGATGTCCTCGTTCGGACTCAAAGTTATCATGATTACTCCGGGTGGTGTCAGCACCAGCCTGTCGGAGAAAGGGGTTACGACAGCCAATCGGCTGTCCAAGTTGATGACGCCCGATCAGCACAGACGACATGACCGCCTTTTTGACGCCGTGAAGGCGCAGGCTGAATCGTGGGCAACGAGCGGTATTCCTCCTGAGAAAGTGGCAGAAGTGGTTTCACGAGCCATCCACGCAAGTAATCCGCGCACCCGCTATACGGCTGGCCGAGATTCGGCACTGCTGACCCGACTTGTTCGTATTCTCCCGGATAAACTTCTCGACCGGATGCTCCGCAGCCAGATGAAGCTGCAGTAACGTGAGTATGACTGATGTCACAACAACCGTTTGAACATGCATTATTGATAACATAGGAGGAATCAACATGAACGATACCAATAACCGTTACGTTACTGTACTCTGGGAGGCGAGAGCCAAGGCAGGGAGAGAAGCCGAGATGAAGGCGTTTATGACTGCAGCTGTCACCCCGTCACGGAACGACCAGGGTAACATTGACTATGAGGCTCACGAGGTAGAAGGCCAGCCTGGTACATTCATCATCTACGAGCGCTGGGAAAACCGGGATGCTCTCGATCGACACCTGAACGCCCCGCGGATGCAAGAACTGGTGCCTCAGCTCTTAGAACTGATGGAGGGATCCATTGAGAAAGGGATTCGAATCCTGAAACCGTTTCGTCCAGCGCATTAAACTAGAACATTGGGGAGGTCAAACATTGGCAACGATCGATGATTTTACAGCACTAGATATTCGTGTGGGAACGATTAAGGAAGCGGAGTTTTTTGAAGAAGCAAAGATCCCTGCGATTAAGCTTAAGATTGATTTTGGACCGGAGATCGGGATGAAATCCTCAAGTGCACAAATAACGAAGCGTTACAAGGCTGAGGACATTATAGGAAGACAAATTGTAGGAATCATCAATTTTCCTCCTCGGCGCATTGCTGGATTCAAATCGGAGGTATTAGTTTTGGGCGGAGTCCCGGAAAAAGGAGATGTTATTCTGTTAACGCCGGATACTGAAATCCCTAACGGTACTCCTATTGCATAAGTTATACACCATCTAACAGATCGGAGGTGCAGTTTTTTTGCCAAAAAATTAATATGGACTCACTCCATTCCTTTAATCTTTGGAGTAATCATGAATTCGTTTATGAAGCAGAAATAAGGTTAGCACTTACGGAGTTCACACATTATAAATAAGATATTATTTTTCCAAAAAGGAAACCATTTTACCATATATTTAGGATCATTTGCTCTACTCTAAGGCAGATATGTACATCAAATCAGGGTATCTGAAACAAGATAAGGTATTTGGGCATAAAACGATCACATGGTTTGCGGAGATTGAAGCAGGAGGCGCTACTGCGGTTGCAGCAATGAAGGAACACAAAGAGTGAATTAGAGGTCAGAATATCGCACTTGTGTTAAGCGGTGGCAATATAAATGGGGATGTTCTCCTGAACATTTTGTCCAAATATTAATCTTCTAACTGCATGAGTGATCATCTTATTCGTTCATATATAACCGTTGATCTACAATGATCAACGGTTCTTCGCATTCTGATGCAGAATCGTTTATTACGCTCTACATACCAGATGATAAGATTTTGTTATCTTTATTAGATATTTGTTATATGTAAGCGATAACAAAAGAAATATAATCCACTTATCTGGATGTTTGTTAAATCATCTAGAAATTGGATAAAAAAACGAAAAGGAGGATCACATGAAACAATTACGTCAATGGAACATTGGATTTTTAGTTTTACTGCTCGTTTTAACTACCCTTCCATTTTCAAATGTTTCACACGCAGCCAATGAAGTCACAGGTACCGAAGCAGGACAGTTCAGCACCAATTTTGAAGATGGTACACTTCAGGGATGGACCGCGCGGATTGGTACGGAAAACCTCACAGTAACAGAAAAGGAAGCACATGAAGGGAAGTCAAGCATGTTGGTTACCAATCGTGAACGCTCCTATCATGGACCCATGTTCTCGATGAAAGAGCTGCTTCAGCGTAATCAATTATATGTAATTTCTGCATATGTCAAGCTTACACAAGAGCCAGCCACCGATCAAACGTTACAGCTCACCACATATAAAAAAACGAATGCCGAAAGCTGGAATGCGATCGGCAGCGTGGAGATTGCCAAAGATCAATGGAATACTTGGCATAAGGTCACTGGAACATTCCAGTACAGCGATGATCCTGCTGAACTGAATCTATTCATTGAAACACCTTACATCTCTGAGGATAGCGTAGATACGTTATCGTTCTATGTGGATGATGTATCCTTTGTCCCATCCGAGCAACCGAAGATTGAAGAAGATATTTTATCTCTGAAAGATTTGTATGCAGATGATTTCCCCATTGGCGCAGCGGCATATCGCTGGCAATTGGATGGCGCATATGGACAACTGCTCTCGAAACACTTTAACAGCCTGACAGCAACCTATGAAATGAAACCAAAATACATGTCCCCATCCGAAGGCGTATATGAATTCGAGGCGGCCGATCAATATGTGAAGTTCGCCGAGGAACATGATATGGGTGTACGCGGACATGCGCTGCTGTGGCATATTGATGCTGCGGAATGGATGCTGAAAGATGCTCAGGGTAGACCTGCAAGCCGGGAGTTATTACTTGCCCGGATTCAGGATTACGTCGAAACCGTCATGACCCGGTATAAAGGAAAAATTGATGCCTGGGATGTGGTAAATGAGGCGATTGCTGATAGTAATGGGGATGCCAATGGTTTGCGTAAAAGTCCTTTTTATGAACTCATCGGACCGGATTATATTGAGAAAACCTATGAATTCGCTCGTGCAGCCGATCCGGACGCCAAACTATATTATAACGAATACTTCACAGAAGTCCCTGAGAAAAGAGAGCATATGGTTCAGTTGGTCAAACGACTGAAAGAAAAGGGACTGATCGATGGCGTGGGTTTGCAATCCCACTATAATCTGGCTTCCCCGCCCGTAGAGGAAATCGAGAAAACCATCAACCTGTTCGCTGGACTTGGACTGGATATTCAGATCACGGAACTGGATGTGGATAGCGGAATCCCGTTTGGTGAAGAGATGCCCGTTGAAGTTGCTGTACAACAGGCTTATCGCTACAAGGAATTAATGGATCTGTATCAAAAACACAAAGATCAGATCTCTTCCGTAACCCTGTGGGGACTTCAGGATGAGAAGTCTTACAACAACCAGGCGATGTTGTTTGATTCAGAACTGAAAGCCAAAAAAGCTTACTGGGGACTTGTGGATGCGTCCAGCTTGCCTGTTTTGACACAGAGAGCCATCTCGCTTTCGGGTAAACCCGATAACAAAAAAAAGCTTCATGACCCACTATGGAATAAAGCCGTATCTACATCATTGAAGGGAGAATCATCCGGTACAGCCAGCTTCCGTACCTTATGGGACCCCAAAAACCTCTATCTTCTGGTCGATGTACAAGATTCGAAAGTCGATGAGAATGACCGTGTAGACATCTTTGTTGATTTTAATAATGGCAAGACCTCCTCCTACGAAGAAGATGACCGACATATTGTGATTAAACGTAAAGGCAAATATCAGGGTAAGGATGTACGTTCTTCTCGTGTCAGAGAAACGAAAGGCGGGTATCAGGTAGAATTGTCCATTCCTTGGAGTCATGTAAAGGTGGGGTCTGGCTCTGAAATCGGCTTCGACATTCGTGTGACGGACGGCAGTGCAGGTGTAGAGCAACCGAATCAAGCACTGTATTGGAACGACCGCACACAATCTCAGGACATAGATACCAGCAAATACGGCGTGATTCAACTTGACCCTATGCCAAAATCTGTAGAAGCAATGCAAGCTCAAGTTCAGATTGACGGGATTAAAGAGGCGGTGTGGAATAAGGCCGTTCCTTTTGAAGTAAAACGGTTGAATAAGGAGGCAGGCGCTGAGGCTGTGGCTCGTGCGCTGTGGTCAGGTGAGTATCTGTATCTGCTAATCGATGTTACAGACCCAAACATCATTACGGATAGTATTAACCCATGGGATCAGGATTCGGTTGAGATTTTCCTGGACGAAAATCACCAGCGCACACCGTATTTCCAATATGATGACGCCCAATTCAGAGTCAGCGCAGACAACGTGGGGACCTTCGCAGGCAGCGCCTCGCCTGGACGGTTCACAAGTGCTGTGAAGAAAACCAAAAAAGGATATCTGGTCGAAGCCAGAATCAAGTTACAGTCCCTGACGCCCAAAGCAGGAGATGTGATCGGTTTCGAGCTTCAAATTAATGATAACCAGGGGGAGGGCAAGCAAAACGTAGCGAAGTGGAATGATAAAACCAATGAAAGCTGGAGAAATACGTCCCAGTATGGCATTCTCTCTTTTGCAGGAAAAGACAAACATTAAATCTTCGTTAGGTATCACTGTAAAGTCAGAACCCTCGTACTTGTGGAGAGAACACTCCATAGGTATGGGGGTTCTTTTCGTGCACAAGACAAGTCATATTAACAATTTGTTATCGAAGCTATGGTTTTATCATGTTGACTTGGAGGGAGCCACTCTATACTTAAACCTACAGAGATCATACAGAACCTTGGCTGATGTCTCTGAAACCAATAGAGAAAGAGGGGGAGCACACGAATGAGTAATGCAAAAGCCAATACACCGCCCCAAGCCGATGTGATTCGTCCGAGTCCCCGGCGTAACAAACGCAACAAAGGCTCCAGGCGAACGCTGGCACTGGATCTGATGTTATTGCCAGCAGTTATCCTCACGTTCATATTTGCGTACATACCGATGGGTGGATTGGTCATTGCTTTTCAGGATTACAAGCCCTGGCTCGGGTTTGCCAAGTCTTCCTGGATCGGATTGGAGCATTTCCAATTCCTGTTCAGTATGCCGGAGAATGTGCAGGTGATCTGGAACACCCTGATTATTGCGGGGTTGAAACTGATTGGAGGTCTGATTGCACCGCTGATCTTTGCCTTACTCCTTAATGAAGTACGAAAGGAAGCCTTCAAGAAGAGTATACAAACGTTCGTTTATCTGCCGCACTTTCTGTCATGGGTCATACTAGGCGGAATATTGCTGGACATGCTTGCAACAAAAGGTATGATCAATCAGTTTCTTGGGGCGGTTTTTGGTCTTGAACCAATCTTTTTCCTTGGAGATGGTACATGGTTCAGAATCGTCGTTGTTACAAGTGATATCTGGAAGGAATTCGGGTTCGGTGCCATTATCTTTCTTGCCTCGCTCGCAGGCATTAATCCAGCACTGTACGAGGCAGCCGAAGTGGATGGAGCAAGTCGCTGGCAGCAAACCTGGTCCATTACGATTCCGGCTCTCATTCCCATCATGATTGTGGTAGGAACGTTGTCCCTTGGGAATATCCTGAACGGAGGATTCGATCAGATTTTCAATCTGTATAACCCGCTCGTTTACGATAAGGGTGATATCATCGACACCTTTGTTTATCGGGTAGGTCTCATCGATGGCAAGTTTGGATTCTCGGCTGCAGTCGGACTTTTCAAATCGGTAGTCGGATTCGTGTTGATCGTAATCGCATACCGTGCAGCTTATAAATTTGCGAACTACCGTATTTTCTAGAAAGGAGACCTCACCGCATGTATCATAAAACCAAGCCTTACAAAGTATTCACCGTGTTTAACTATACGTTCTTAATTCTATTATCACTACTCTGTATAATCCCGTTGATTCACATTCTCGCGGTCTCCTTCAGCGGTAAAGCAGCTGCCAATGCGAATCTGGTTGGACTCTTTCCAGTGGAATTTACGCTTGATGCTTATGAGAAAACATTGGCCAATGAGAACTTCCTTCGTTCCCTATGGATTGCTGTACAACGAACTGTGCTGGGTACAATCCTGAGTATGGTTATTGTCACGCTGGCGGCCTACCCTTTATCCCGGGAGAATCGCAGCTTCAAACGGCGCAACATCTACACCTGGTATTTTGTATTTACGATGCTGTTCAGCGGAGGATTAATTCCATTCTACATTCTTATCCAGAAACTCAATTTACTTAACACCATGTGGGTGCTTATTCTTCCTGGAGCGGTATCTGTCTGGAATATGATTCTTTTATTGAATTTCTTCCGCAACGTTCCCAAAGAGCTGGAGGAGGCTGCCTTCATCGATGGGGCGGGTTACTTTCGAACATTGGTCTCTGTCTTTTTGCCTGTGTCGATGCCAGCCATCGCTACACTATCCCTGTTCTCCATGGTAGGGCACTGGAACGCCTGGTTCGATGGGTTGATTTTCCTGACGGATCACGAAAAGTATCCATTAGCCACCTTCCTCCAAACGATTATCGTACAGCAAGACTTTAGTAAAGTTTCCGTGCGGCCCGAAGATCTGGAGAATATCTCACAACGGACGATCAAGGCGGCTCAGATTTTCATTGGCATGGCACCGATTTTGGTTGTGTACCCCTTACTGCAACGCTTTTTTGTTAAAGGGATTGTACTTGGTGCTGTTAAAGAGTAAGAGAAATTCAGACTTAACCAAATTAGAATGATATGGGGGAGACAACATGTTTAAAACATGGCAAAAACCGCTTCGCATATTGATGGCTGCTACAATGTTATCTGGTGTGCTCGCAGCGTGCAGCAATGAATCGTCATCAGAGAAAACGCCTAGCGACAGTAATGAATTTTATTCCGCTCCATTTGAAAATGGTAAATATGTTGAACCGGTTACCATCTCGACTGTATTTCCGATCACCAGCAGCTTGAAGTTCAAAAATGGGGAAAACATTGAAAATAACGTTCATACGAAGTGGGCTCACGATACACTGGGGATCGATATTAAATACTTATGGACGGTGAGTGAACAAAATAATGCGTACCAGACCAAACTTCGTCTAATGTTAACTTCGGGTCAGAAAATGCCGGATATTATCTCTTTCCGTGGTGACTCTACGCTCATCAGTGATTTGATCGAATCGGGTCAATTCACGGATGCGGGGGAATTATTTGATACATATGCCTCCGATGTTTACAAAAAAGCGATGGCGGAAGATCCAAACGTATGGAACCCGTATGTCCGTGATGGTAAACGAATGGCTATTCCCATTCTGGAGAACGCTTACAATAATGACCCCGTCATGTACATTCGCGAAGATTGGCTCAAGAAATTAAACTTGAAAGCACCAACCACCTTAGCTGAGTTGGAGACGGTCATGGATGCCTTCGTCAATCAGGATCCGGATGGCAACGGCAAGAAGGATACCATTGCTTTGTCTGTAGGTTTCAAGAATGACCTGAACACCTGGATGTCGGAATCCGGCTGGATCTTTGGCATGTTTGGAGCGATGCCGAATCAGTGGAACAAAGCTGCAGACGGTTCACTTGCCTACGGCTCCATCCAGCCAGAGATGAAGCCCGCACTGACGAAAATGAAAGAATGGATGGAAAAAGGATACATTGATAAGGAAGCGGGGCTCTATGATGAGCCAAAAGCAACGGAGGCATTCACTGCGGGCAAGTCCGGTATAATCGTTGGCCCGTACTGGATGACAGGCTGGCCGCTCCCGGATCTGCAGAAAAACGTGCCTGATGCCGAGTATAAAGCCTATCCGCTTCCGGCCGGCCCTGACGGGAAGATGGGACGACATGGAACCCCTATTAGTACAGGAGCCGTCCTGATCAATAAGGATATGGAACATAAAGATGCATTCTTTGTATATCAGAACTATTTGTTTGATAACTGGGCTAACCCGGACAGCACAACGTTCGTGCACGGATTTGCTAAAGGTTATGATTATGACATCGCTCCAGACGGAACCGTCTATAAAGAATTGCAAAGCGACAAAATTCCTGGTGGCTGGATTGATGCGATCCGTTATACGTTGACTTTTGACGGCGCAATTATCCCTAACCTGATGATGAATACCCTGGCAGAACTTGCAGGAGGTAAAGAACCAACCACCCAGTATGAGAAAAACCTAGCAGACCGCATCCCTGAGCAGATTAAGGCCGCCAAGATTGTCATAGACCAGAAAGATATTGTCATGCCTGAGATGTTCACGGGTGTACCGACGAAAACACAGGTTTCCCGAGGCGATATGCTAAGCAAGCTGGAAAAGGAAGTGTTGAATAAAATCATTTACGGCCAAGCACCTGTTGATGATTTTGATGCATTCGTGCAACAGTACATGTCTTCTGGTGGGGAACAGATCACGGAAGAAGTAAACGCATGGTATGACACGATAAAATAAAAAAAACGAACCGCTCTCCATGTAATCGGGCTTTAATAGCCAGTGTGCGTGAAGGGCGGTTTTTTACAGTGTTCTACGCTTGCTTTGTTTTACGCTTACTTTCTTCATGATACTTCGATTTACTGCTCCCGGTAATCCTGAGGCGTCATACCAAATTTATCGCGAAACACCTTGATGAAATATTGGGAGTTGGCGTAGCCCAGTTTATCCGAAATCTCGTAAACCTTATCCTGCGAATGGTTAAGCAGGTAGAGGGCCAGTTCCATTTTGACACTTAAAATGTACTCACTCAAGCTGATGCCTTGAAATTGCTTGAACAGCTTGGAGACGTAAACCGGATGCAAGCATACATGATCTGCAATCGATTGAAGGCTGAGGCAGTGCAGATTGGCGGAAACAAACGTCTTGATCTGATGAATGACGTCATGCTGTTCATCTAGAGACTGTTCTTCCAGCTTCATGCGCAGTCGATCAAGCATGTTCTCAGCCCAGTCTGTAAGCTGGGATACAGACCGAAAAGGCCCACGCGGAACCCGTTCGTTTCCGACCAGATCGGACAACAGCGCATGATTTTTGTGGGCAATGTAATGAAAGGCCGATAACAATATAATCTGAATCTCGTCCAGATGTTCTTCGGTTTGTTCAGGCAGCGTACCATACCCTGCCTCAATTCGGTGCAGACGTTCTTTGAATACTTTCCATTGTCCTGTTTCAAGCAAATGATTGAAGGTTGGTGGTTCATATAAAATATGCAAGGAACGAATGGATAAGGGACGATAGCTTTCCTGAAGGGAAAGGAAGTACCCTGTACCGTTACCTACCTGCTTTTTGAGAGCGGATAGGGCTTGCTCATACATGTCACGGATATCATGCTGGAGTGTACCCTTTTGGCTCAGGATGACGGAAATGCCACCTTTCAGATATTCATTGACGTTATGATGCAGCTGCAGGGAAAGATGGGTGAGACCCTGATTTTGCTTCATGGGCTGCTCGCTGCGATTCGATTCTGGTGAAGCATCAACGTTGGCACCAGGTCCAGCAGGCTTTAACAAGAAAACCAGATAATCATAACGATCTCGACAATGCCAGGTATGAGAAGCGGTATTGAATAACTCACATGCGATGTTGGTCACGGCGTATTCAAACAATTGCAGGCTGCTCGTCGTATGTCTGGTGAAATGTTCTTCCAGCCGTACCAGAACGAGTTGAACTTCACCTTCGGCATGGAAGGGCAGATGATAGTGTTGCAACTTGTCATTCAGGGCATCTTCAGCATAACGATTACCTTCAATCAACTGATTCAGTAGCCTGTCCTTCAACGAAGGCAGATGCTCGCGAAACGAGTTCATCGCCTGTTCATAGGACAAGGCTCTGCGGATTTGCTCCTCAATGGAAAGTACCGTTTTTTCCAGACATGCCGCCAGTTTTTCGACATCAAGTGGTTTTAATAAATACTCAACAACTCCATGTTTCGTCGCTTGTTTGGCATACTCAAATTCGGCATAACCGGTAAGCAAAATACAGGGCAGGTTGGGTCTAGCAGCCTTGATCTGCCGAATCAGCTCAAGTCCGTTCATCACCGGCATTGAAATATCGGTAATCACGATATCTACGGTCTGTCCATCCAGAATGGATAAGGCCTGCATTCCCGAATATGCTTTGTGAATACGCTCAATCCGATATTCATCCCATGGAAATGAGATCTCAAGATCATCAATCACATAGGATTCATCGTCAACCAATAGAATCTGATGCATCTGCAATATCCTCCTTATGTATCGTAATCATGCACAGTGTACCTTCATATAAGCCGGATTGAATGGACAAGCCCGATCGTTTGCCATATGTGAGCCGGATTCGCTGATTGACATTTCGAACTCCCGTTCCGATCTGTTCCTCTGGGCGGGTTAGTTCATCCATATGTTTGCAGATCAGTGACAGCCGCTCTTCCGGCATGCCTACACCATTATCAGCAACGATGATACGGATGACCTCTTGGTCCTGCTCCGCGCGAATCGTCATTTGCCCGGAACCCATGGAGGGTTCAATCCCATGTTTGACCCCATTTTCAACGAGTGGCTGTAAAATCATACGAGGGATCCGTACCGAGAGAAGCTCTTTGGGTACATCGATATCAAAAGTAATCGTTTTTTTTCGCATATGAATAATCGACATGTAATGATTCACAAAACGAAGCTCTTCACCCAGCGTCGAATCCATATCTTCAATACGATGAATATAACGGCAGTAGGAGGCCAGCTCCAAGGTCATGGCTGTGACTGACTCATAATCCTTTACACTCGATTTGCTCTGAATATAGTTGAGACAGTTGTATAGGAAATGGGGATTGATCTGAGCCTGATACTGCTTGAGTCTGGCCTCTTTGACAGAAAGCTCTCCAAGAAGGACCTGCTCAATCAAGGTCTGCGTATTCTCAGCCATTCGGTTGAATGATCGACCCAGGATTTTGAATTCCAGAATCTGAGTTTCGTCGACACGGCTGGAGAAATCTCCCCGGTCAAACCGGTCGATCGCTTTACGCAACCGAATAATGGGTTGTTGAATCTGATTACGCAGAGCCAAGATGTACAGAAGCGAAAGAAGCAGCAGGGCTACAAGTGCCAGCACAAACAACGTATTGTTACGTGAAATCGATTGCTGAAGCTGATTGGTTGGATGATAATCGATAAAGTACAAATCCAGAATACTTGCTTTCATATACGTGATAAAGTAATTCCTGTCCTGAAAGGCGATTTCAAAGAAACCACTGTCCTTTCTGAGCTGTGGAACAACCTGAGCATCCGCCTGGGCAAGTTGAAGGGAGCCTGAACCGCGAATGGCTGTTTGAAAATGGGAATCATACAGCATCGGTGTTCCGGATGTATAATCAGACATCATTTTCTGCAATACGTCTAATGAGATCCGGATCTCGATATACATCGGCCCTCGATGTCCCTTGGTGAGATGTGAATAATAACCTGTACCATCCTTGTTCATATGTAATATCCATTGATTGAGCGGATCTTGAGACATGGAGAATGATCGAAATGAAAACTGGGGATCAGAAGATACCGTATCCTTTTGATCCGGATAATACAAAATAATGGTATTGTTCCATGAGGTGGAAGCACTGTTTAAAGCCAGCTTCTCAATGAGCTCCAGCTTGGCCTTGTATTTAGCAAAATCATTTCCGTAATGCAAAACATATGTATAACCTCTGACGGATTGATCCTCTGATAATGTTAGCGCATTCATTAATACCTGCTCAAATTGATTCGATAGCTGGGAGGACATGAATCGCACTTCGCCCAATTTATTCTTTTCTAACTCTCGTTGAATATCTTCGACATTTAATCGATAGATCCACCAGAAGATCAGTACGATCAGTACAAACATCAAAATGAGACCGAGTGCCAGCTTTCGAAAAATAGAGCCGTTCTCTTTGGCATACTTTTCCTTCAACATGTTATTTCCTCCTGTAGAAAAAGAACGATCCTCTCTAGCTATATTGTTATTTGTTCAACCACTCCGATTGCAACATTGCATATTGAAACTCATCTATCCAGAAACCTTTGGACATGTAATTTTCGAGCAGGTGTCCTTCACGTCTCATGCCCAATCGCTCTAACACTTGAATTGATTTGGTGTTCCTTACATCGGCAAAAGCGATGATCTTATGTTTATTTAGAGTGCCAAATACATAGTCCATCAGGGCACAAAGTGCCTCATTCATGTATCCTTTTCCTTGAAATTCAGGTGCAAGAGTGAATCCGAGCTCGACAATCCGAAGTTCATCTGCACGTGTATGAATGGCACAATCGCCGATTAGTTGATCCGACTCCGTTAGGGCAATGGCGTATTGATACCAGCTCCCGGGCTGGTTAGGAGAATGTACGATTTGTTTGCTGACAAATGCTTCAGCATCTTGGAGCGTATAGTTTTCCCAGGATTGAAAACGGGCAACATCTGGATTAGCCCGGTACTGATAGAACGAATGCACATCCTGCAAATCGAACTTTCGAATAACGAGACGCTCGGACACGCAATATACCTCGTTTGATTTCTTCATATCATATACCTCACTTATTCTGTGTAATGTTCTCTTGCTGGTGCTGGTGGCTTCATTTCTCTGGTATTGATTCTAACATAAATCGCCGCAGCCTATCACGCTCACAGGCTTACGGCGATTGTCCATTCTTAAACTGCTTTTGCTTCAAGTGTTGACGTTGTCACCTGTGATTCTCTTCGCAGGAATAATCCTATACCTAATGAAGCCAAACCGATAATCAGTATACAGGCTCCTAGCTCTACACCATAAAAAGTCAACTCACCGTGTCTAAAGGCCATTCCACGAATCATACGATTGAGCCAATTCATAGGCAGAGCCCATGCTGTAACCTGAAAAAATGTTGGAAATGCAAGTGGCGTCAGTTGAATACCTGTTACTAGAAATGATGGATATAGGATCAAGCTCATTCTCACACCAACCCTGGACACGTTTTGAACAGAATAACCAAGTAACATCGCGAGCAGACATAATGCCATCGAATACAGCAATAAAGGAATGATAAAGACATACGGTGCCGCTTCAAATCGCATATGTCCCACTTGTTTTAACATCCCATAACTGAGCAGAGAAGAGCAGGTGCTTAATATCACATAGGGCAAGACACGAATCCAGAGCTGGAAGGGGGAATTCCCCTCAGATATAAGCTTACCCTCTTGCCGAAGACGGGGAGCGATCGCGCCAGCCGCACCCGTCGTGAGCATCAGTATGATGATATTTACAAATCCAATCACCATGGTACCGATATAACTTGAATTTGGATTATATAACATGCGCTGCACTTGAGATAGCGGGGACACCAGAGCTTTTGCTGATTCGATGTCAATGCCGGTTTGAGTAATACGTGATACGGCAAGCGTCATATTTTCGGTTGTTATTATTTCTTGAATTGCAGGCCGAATACCACTCAGGCTGGAAGGCATCGTGTTGTCCATCCATATCCCGATACTTGAGGGCAATCCTTTGTCTTTACGTTGCTCTAATCCATCCGGCAAGAAAATGACTGCCACTGCCTTCTCGTTCGCCAGGAGCGTATCCGGAGAGAGGCGATTGGCAAACACATTCGTGACTTTCATATATTGAGAAACATTGATTTCTTCAATGAGTTGCCTTGAATAGGAAGAGTGATCCTCATCCACAACGACAACCGGTGTTTCGCTCAACTGATTCTGGGAGAACATAAGTCCAAAAAATACAGCGGCAATGAGAGGGGCAGCAAAAATAATAATGATCCACTTACTCCCGCGTATGTGCTTCCATTCATCAGCCAGTGATTTCATCAAGCTGCACCTCCGCAGTCATCCCCGGAAGCAAATCTGTACTTGTTGGAATAGAAATCCGGATCAGAAACATACTTAGATCTGATTGCCCCTTTTCCCGCGTCATGCGCAGATTGGCGAATTGAGGGGAGGGGGATATCGACGTAACCACCCCTTCCTTTACAAGAAGATTCTCCAGATATGGAAAACGAACGTTTACCTTTTGATCTGCCTGAATCTGGTTAATCTGCGATTCCGGAATATACAGATCAACATAAAACCCTTCGGAGTTAGGTTCCGTATTCAATATTCCCTGCTTTTTACTTTCAGCCTGACTCACGGCGTCTGTCCCATTTGCGATCAACAAACCGCCGGCCAAAATAATGATCAAAGTTATGACGATATACAAACTCCATTTAGACTTCAAGATGATCTCTCCCTAATCTTATTACTCTCTATTATGATAAGAGTTGGTTCACACACATTTTCCAAGCGTAATCAAACGACCTCCGGTTTCCTTTGTTCCATTCTCTGATGGGCCTGATCTGCGGCCTCCATGATGATTTCGCCCAGGGTTGGATGCGGATGAATGGTCATGGCTACATCTTCTACTGTTGCTCCCATCTCAATCGCAAGGGAAAGCTCAGATATAAGAGTAGATGCTTCAGCCCCGACAATCTGTGCACCCAATACAAGGCCAGACTCCGCGTGAGCAACGATTTTGACAAATCCTTCGGTTTCCTTCAGAGCCAGTGCACGGCCGTTAATGGAGAATACAGATTTACCAACGACAACAGGAATTGATTTTTGCTTACACGCCGTTTCGCTAAGACCAACGCTCGTAATCTCCGGGTGAGAGAACACAACGAGCGGAATAGCTTTGTAGTCGATGACAGAGGGTTTGCCTGCGATCGCTTCTGCTGCAATTTTTGCTTCATAGGAAGCTTTATGAGCCAAAGCAGGACCTTGAACAATATCTCCAATGGCATAAATATGCGGGATGGATGTTCTGCACTGTTCGTCAATCTCGATCAAGCCTTGTGGAGTAGGGGACAGACCTATATGTTCAAGACCCAAGGCTCCATCTGTGTTCGGTTTTCTGCCTACCGTAATTAATGCATAGTCAGCTTGAACAACATGGTGTTCATGCTGACGCATATAGTGGAGATCGATGTGACTCGTATATTGATCTGCTCCTATAACCTTAGCTTCGGTTAAGATCGTTATCCCGTCCTTTTTCAGTTGACGAACGACAGGTGCAACAAGCTCTGCTTCGAATCCGGGCAAAATCTGTTCACCGCCCTCAAGTATCGTAACGTTAGTTCCAAATCTCGCAAACATCTGACCCAGTTCCACGCCAATATAACCGCCGCCAACCACAACGAGACTCTTTGGAATGTCGGGCAGCGATAGCGCCTCAGTGGAAGAGAGAATTCGTCCACCGTAAGGAAGAGAGTTTATTTCAATCGGACGGGAACCGGTTGCCAGGATGAGATGCTTAAAGCCTATTCGACGTGCATTCTGTTCAGCGTGATATATTTCAGCGGTATGTGCATCAATCAAGCTTGCTTCTCCTTCGATAACAGTCACACCCGCCGTTTTGAGTAAAAACCGAACCCCTCCAGACTGCTTATCCACCACAGCTTGCTTGAACACCTGAGCCTCCTGATAAGAAGAAGCTCCGTCAACAGCTCCCCATTGTCTGCGCATATGAAGACGCTCCGCTTCAGCAATGAGCGCTTTGGAAGGAATACAGCCTACATGCGTACAGACACCTCCGATCTGTTGGCGCTCTACAATGGCTGTTTTCATGCCTAGTTGTGACGAACGTAAAGCAGCCACATAACCGCCAGGCCCTGATCCAATGACCAGCGTATCTACGACTTCTAATGAATTCATGATTGGTACCTCCAAATTTAAAATATGATGATCGTAATATATTATAGTCATCATATTTTAAGGGAGTCAATACTCCATTTGCAGTCACTCAACCTTTGCTGAAGATACGGATAGTATGAATTGACATTAAATAATATGATAACTATAATATTTTAAAACACACTCACAGATACAGACTTATATAAGGGGGAGAAGTAGGGATGCCTTATCCAAAAGGGCACAAGCTCAAAGTTCGGAACCATATTATTACCAGTGCGGCCAAAGCATTTCGAACCCATGGCGTGCGGAATATTAGTCTTCCACATATTATGAAAGGTGCTGGACTGACACATGGGGGATTTTACTCCCATTTTGAAAATAAAGATCAGCTTGTGATGGAGACCTGTCATTTCGCCATTAGTGATACCATTGCAATGCTGCAGAGCATTGCAGACAAAAACAAAAACGAAGATCAGACGCCGATTGAAGCCGTCATTGATTTTTATTTAAGTTCCCTGCATCGAGATCAGACGGAAGTCGGTTGTATCTTACCCGCTTTATCGGGAGAGATATCCCAATTATCGGAGGATATTCGACAAGCTTACACGCAGGAGTTGCAACGTTTTATCGCGTTTATTACAACTATAGCTGGGATCAATACAACTGATGGTTATGCATTGGTTAGCAGTATGGTGGGTACCGTTGCACTGGCACGGGCAGTTAGTGATGCGAAGTTCAGTGATGATCTGTTACAGGCAGGTCGTGTGCAGGCCAAACAAATGGTAAAGGTTGGCTCCAGGTAACAACGACATTGATGAAACAGAGGAATGAGGGAGAAGAAGACATGAATATCAGAAAAATAAACGAAAATGGAGTATCTATTGCTTACGTTACAAGTGATGAACAATTAATTACCGATGTTCAATCCGCTATCGATCTTATGGCTACGGTTCGATATGAGGCCGATTGTCACCGTATTATAGTTAACAAATCTGCTGTCAGTGAAGTGTTTTTTGATCTGAAAACACGGCTGGCAGGTGAAGTGTTGCAAAAATTCATCAATTACCATACCAAAATTGCGATCATCGGTGATTTTTCCGGTTATACCAGCAAAAGTCTTCGAGATTTTATCTATGAAAGCAACATGGGGAACGATATATTCTTCGTAACAGAGGAAGAACTGGCTATTGAAAAGCTAAGCAAGAAACAGTGATCCAAGTTAACTAAAGAAGAGACTGGAGAGATTTAGATGCATATCGTGCCATACCGGGAACAAGATCAGGAACGACTGATTCAGATTTGGGAGAGAGCTGTTCGAGCAACACATACATTTTTGGAGGAACAACACATTCAATTCTATCGGGATGTGGTAAGCAAAGTATTACAGGAACGGCAAGTCGAAGTGTGGGAAACTCTAGATAAAGAACATCAGCCTGTCGGTTTTATCGGGTTGCAAGATAACTTTATTGAGATGTTATTCGTCGATCCAAGTCAGCATGGACAGGGAGTTGGTCGTCTGCTGATCGAACATACCATCAAGATCAAAGGACGCCACCTAAAGGTGGATGTCAACGAACAGAATCCTGGAGCTGCACAATTCTATAGCAAAATGGGGTTTGTACAGATCGGACGCTCCGAATTCGATGGTTCTGGTAATCCGTTCCCGCTGTTGCATCTGGAAATTTCATAAAGGATAAGAATGTTCCCATTGAAGTCGCTAATTTAGCGACTTTTTTTTGCGGGTGTAACCTAGTATGATCTGAATCCTTCACTTGGTCCTATGCCAAATATAAATATTTACCTCTTGCATAAAGAACACATGTTCGGTTTATAATATATACAAACATACGTTCTTAAATGTACAGGAGTGATTTCAGTGTGGACTAAGCAGCGAACCATCATGCTCATTGATATGCAGAGTTTTTATGCTTCAGTCGAAAAGGCAAAAATGCCCCAATACAAAAATAGACCTCTCGCCGTTGCAGGCGATCCAGCAAGACGTTCTGGCATTATTCTTGCCGCTTGTCCATTAGCCAAAGCTAAGGGGGTATCTACCGCAGAACCACTCTGGCAGTCTCTTCAGAAGTGCCCTGAACTGATCATTGTCAGACCTCACATGCAAGAATATATTGAAGTTTCCACCCAAATTATGTCCATTATTGAGGAATTCACCGATCTGGTTGAGCCATACAGTATAGACGAATTATTTGCTGATGTTACAGGGTCTATGCATTTATTTGGTAATGATCCAATCGATCTGGCCAAACAAATTCAAGACAAAATCTATAACGAAACAGGGGTTTACGCCAGAGCGGGCATTGGCGAGAACAAAATTATCAGTAAATTATGCTGCGATATGATTGCCAAAAAAGCGGAGGGCGGCATTTTTCACTTAAAGAAAGAGGAGTTACATCTTCACATTGGAGATAAACCCATCCGCGATATGTGGGGGATTGGCTCAAGAATGGAAAAACATCTGTGGAAGATGGGCATCCGAACCATTAAAGACCTGGCGAATACGCCTCTCTCCAAATTAAGAAGCAAATGGGGTGTTAATGGAGAAGTCATCTGGAGGGTTGCCAATGGACTCGACAATTCGCCGGTAACGGTCAACACACACAATACACAAAAGGATATCGGAAACGGAATGACCCTGCCCAGAGATTTCACAGAAGCATGGGAGATTGAAGTGGTTATTCTCGATATCTGTACAGAAGTGTGCAGAAGAGCCCGTAAAAAGGGGCTGATGGGTAGTGTCATATCTGTGAGTGTATCGGGAGCAGATTTTGATCACCCAACGGGTTTTCACAGGCAGGTTAAACTGTCTGATCCTACAAACATAACCGTTGATGTGTGCAAAATAGCCAAACGCATATTCCATCAACATTGGGATGGGCAACCTGTGCGTCGTGTAGGCGTTTCCCTGTCTCAATTATCCAACGCGGATACATATCAACTATCTTTCTTCAATGATCAAGAGCAGAAACGAGCCATTGATCAGGTGATGGACAACATCAAGGATCGATATGGCGACATTGCCATTCTTCGAGCGAGCTCCATTACGGCTGCGGGCCAAGCGATCGATCGAGCATCTAAAATTGGGGGGCATTACAAATGAGCAAAAAACTGGAGGCCAATGGATTATGGGAATCGAGCCGCATGATGCTTCCACAACATAAAGAACGAATTATACAGCATCGTACTCAAATTCATGTTCAAGCGAAACCTCTGATTCATGAAGATGAGTGGGAGATTATTGCTCAACATATAGATATGTCCCTCAACTATACGTTGCAAGCCACCTTTGAAGTATTTCATGAGTCAGGCAATCGGTATATACACGGGATCGTCACTTCAGTCAGTGCCTTTGGAAAAAAAATAAAAATTGAAATGGATAATGGATTTGAATGGGTCGATTTTGATCAACTGGTCACTGTAAAGTTTGAAGAAGGAGGAGGTGTGTACGGTGAGACAAACTTCTGAGGAACTTGCACTCGTCAAGAGGCTGGTAGAGCTTCCGTATCTTTTAGGTGCTCTGGAGGTAGATAAGCATAAAATATACGCTTCAAACTTTAAGATGAAATCGGTGTATATTGATTACCTGGACGGTACCCAAAAGAAAATTGCTTTAGAGATGTACAAGTCAAAACAAAGTTTAAAGGAACATCATATAAAAATCATTGAAGAGGAGAGATCCGAACTGAGTTTAACAGTAAATTATTCGGTAAGAGGTTACCTTCACAAAATGACTCTATTGTGGAGCAAAGTGAAAGTGGATGTGACCTTAATGCTTACTGAACATATGAGCGTTGATATTACTGATATGCCAAGATAAACATAGAGTTAGAGCAGAATACGGTATATAACGGCATAGGGTGGATATAATACAGCTATAACCATTGTTTTCTTCTCCCGATTTGGGTAAACCGACCTTTGAAATTGAAGGGTCGGTATTTTTTGTCTCAAATTTTGTGATTGGCATATTAACCATATAAAATGAGAGAAATCAGGTTAGTTCAATAAGAATTGCGTTTTTTGGCACCTAACCTGTATTTATCTTGACAGTAATTGAGTCTGACTCGTAATATTTGAAGTGGAGATGTAGGAAAGGGGACTCGCTGGACAATGTGGACTTCCTTGTAATGATTATCTAAACTGGATCGCTCGACTTGGTGTTTTGGTTATAACCACACGCCTCGTTTGTGATGCCGATCTGCAATCATTCAAGGGACGCGAGGAACCGTTTGATCAAACCCGGGCGCGGATACTTGATGTATCCGTTTTTTTGTTTTACCCAGGAATTCCATCTCCAACGAAAAATGGATTTCTCCCTCCCTTATTAAACGGAGGAAATAAAATGAGCAAACTATATGGAAAAACGGCTATCGTGACAGGCACAAGCCGCCCTGGTGGGATCGGAACCGCCGTCTGCCGCACGTTGGCGCAAGAAGGCGCTAATGTGTTCTATACCCATCTGTACGATTACGATAAGACAGAGAATCCGGGAGATGCCGACAAGAACTGGCCGGATCTCTTCGCTGAAGAACTTCGCTCGTATGGCATTAAGGCAGCGCATATGGAGGTCGATCTTACCGATCCTGCTTCTCCGGCGCGAGTGCTTGATGCTTGCCGGTCGGCTGTCGGGCTGCCGACCATTCTCGTCAACAACGCTACGTACAGCGTATCAGCTGATTTCCGTCAATTGAATGCATCACTGATCGATGCACACTGCGCTATGAACATTCGAGGCACGTTCATGCTATCGGCCGAATTTGCGCGTATGCTGGAGGATGAACTGGCTGGCCGGCAGGTCCTTTGCGGTGGCCGGATCATCAACCTTACATCCGGTCAGGGTAAGGGGCCGATGCCTGGCAATCTCGCTTATGCCGCAACAAAAGGCGCTGTCTCCACCTTTACCGAATGTCTGTCTGCTGAGCTGGCTCCGTTTCACATTACTGTGAATGCGGTTGATCCCGGTCCTACTGATACGGGTTGGATGTCAGAAGAAGTGAAAAAAGCCTTGCTACCGGGATTTCCGATGGGCAGGATCGGTCTTCCTGAAGATGTATCCCGCCTGATTGCTTTTCTGGCAAGCGATGACTCCCAATGGATCACCGGACAAATCATCCATTCTCGAGGTGGGTTTAATTAGGCAGACGGTTCATTAACTCAAGGGAAACAACAGTTCCATAAAACCAAATAAGGCCGCCGATCAACAGAATCGGCGGCTTTATTCAATTACTGAGCAGTAAAGTTTAGTTATAATCAATTTTTATCACCAGAAAATAAAGTCTACTTGGTAGAATTGTGGAGTAAAAATCACATTAACTGGAGTGGATACTATGCTTTCTGAGGAAGATTATGCGAAGGTAGCGAAAGAAGCTTTACTTCAATACCCAATCATTTGGGAAAAACTTGTGTATCTCGGAAAGAATGATAATGTTACATTTCAAGTTCAGACCAACGATGATAATCAAAAGTATCTTATCAAAATCCATATCTCAACGATTTCCATTCATCCAAAAGGGAATGTTGCATCAGAGCTTATTTGGCTTGAAGCTTTGGTTAAAGATACAAATCTCGTCGTACCTGCCCCTGTCAGAAATTTTCAAGGTAATCTGGTAACAGAAATATCAACGGATCTTAGCGAAAATACAATCATGGTGACGATTCATCATTGGATTCATGGAAGTGTGCTTAGAAGAGAGCCAACAAGTAATGAAACTGAAAATTTGGCTCTCTTAATGGCGGCTCTCCATAAACATTCTATGCAGTGGAATCCACCTGAAGGCTTTAATAGACCAATATACAATTCTGATCATTTATATTCATCACTTGATCAATTAAAACAGTTAGTAAATTTGGAGCTTATCTCAAGTGAGGTATTTGTTTATGTGGAAGAGTCAGCCCATAAAATAGCAAATGTGATACAAAATCATAAACATTTGCCAAGTAACTGGGGAATTATTCATTCTGACCTTCATGAGAGTAACTATGTTTTTTATGAGGATACTCCTCGACCCATAGATTTTTCCAATTGTGGCTATGGCTTTTATTTATTTGATATGGCTGAAACATTTATGCACCTTTCATCTGAGAATAGGAAAGTATTTATTTCAACGTATAGCAAAGTACATCAACTACAAGAGAATTATTTCGAGTTATTAGAAGCATTTTTTATATGGTCAATAATTAGAACTTTTGCATTCCACTCTCTAAATTCAAATGAACAACCATCCTTAGCGGAAAATTTTCCATCAGTTATTCAGAACTATTTTAAGAAATATCTTAAAGGAGAAGATTTTTTATTGAACTGAGAAGATATTTCTCAAGTCAGCTATAACGATGGAAGGATTATCATTGATGTTGGCCCGAATCGGTAATCATTCTAAGATTATCGGTTCGGGCCTTTTTGATGAAAGTCGCTGATGTCGCAGCATCTCTGATCAGGATTATCCAATATACAACAGGTTTACGTCTCCGCCTGTTAACGTCTTCGGAACGCTCCACCACGGGCCAGAGCATAGAAAATCAAGAGAGCAATGATTGAGCCAACGATCGCGGGTATGATATGAAATCCACCCACCACCGGCCCCCTCGGTCCCAACAGTTCATACCCTAACCAAGATCCCACAAAACCAGCAATGATATTCCCGAGTACGCCTCCCGGCACGTCCCGTCCAATCAGATTTCCACTTAACCAGCCAATTAACCCACCGACAATAAGTATCCAGA
The DNA here is from genome assembly GCF_037974275.1 of Paenibacillus sp. FSL R5-0519. NCBI lineage: Bacteria > Bacillati > Bacillota > Bacilli > Caryophanales > Paenibacillaceae > Paenibacillus > Paenibacillus sp. FSL R5-0519. The sequence goes on along the minus strand of NZ_CP150234.1, from coordinate 3,080,009 downwards.
TTAGATACACGCATTGGTCTCCCTTCCATTGAATTATTACAAGTTATGTTTCGTTAGAGGGAATGTTGCGGATGATCCGAGAATCGATCATGAAATTATTTCCATTTTAATCCAATGATAGTAAAATCGATTGTACCACCACTAGGTATGAATGCTGGTGCAGATAGGGATTGAAGATGACCAGTACAGAAAGGAGGCAGTTAGGTGTTCTTATTTCGAATTCCTTTTATTATAGCCTTGTTGATGATGTGTCTGATGTCAAGCTTGGCTGCTTGTTCTGAGCCAGAGCAAGCGGAAGATAAGGGTGTTACGACAAAGGCTGACTTCACAGAGCAGAGCCAGCATTTTAATCTGAATGTGCAAGAACCGTCATGGAAGCTGGATACCACCCCCGTCAATCTAAAGTGGTTCGTTGGAGCCGAATGGTATGGGCACACATGGGGTGAGAGCCTAACTTCCAAATATGTCACCGAAAAAACAGGGGTTCATATCGAATTTGAAGTACCCACTGTTGAACCAAGCGAGATGTTATCACGGATGTTGACGACCGGTAGTCTGCCGGATCTGATAACCATCGGCTCCTGGGAGAGTGCCGTTAACAAACTCCGGGAGAGTAATCTCATCTATGCCCTGGATGAGCTCGCCAACCAGTATGATCCTTACTTTTTCAAGGTAGCAGATGATGGTGCTCTACAATGGTATCGACAGGAAGACGGCCACACCTATGTCATTCCCAATGATGCTTACAGTCCCGAACAGATGCGTTCAACCGGCTTGACGGGAGCAAACCAAACCTTTCTCGTACGTAAAGATCTGTATGAGTCAATGGGCAAACCGGACCTTAGCACACCGAAAGGTTTTCTGGATGCACTGCACTTGCTGAAGAATCAATATTCGGTTTATAAAGGCCAACTAATCAGTCCGTTTTGGGCACAGGGAAATGCATCCTATGGAATGACCGAATACTTGCAAAATTTGCTTGCGATCCCCCATGAACAGAACGGAAAGGTATACGACCGAATGACAGATCCCGATTATATCGAGTGGCTGAAAACATTTCGTACTGCATACGAGCAGGGTTTGATTAATGTTGATTTTCTGGTCGACTCCAGTGCACAGGTGCAGGAAAAAACCAGCCATGCCCAATATTTTATGATGATTCGGGAATGGACAGACATATCGGACCTCAATTCGAAATTGGAAGTCCTTACGAATCAAAATTCAACCTATATTGCTGTAGATGGACCCCGGAACAGCAGGGGAGAATCCGCCAAACTGTTCCCTGGCAGCATGGATGGCTGGATGGTTACGATGATTAGCAAATCCACGAAAAACCCTGAACGAGCCATCCGTTTTTTGACCTATCTGGCCAGCGAAGAAGGCCAAAGAGATTTATTTTTGGGCAAAGAAGGTGAAACTTGGACGATGGAGAACGGCAAACCGCAGCTGACGGCGGCAATGGTCCAGTTGTATGACACAGATCGGGAGCGGCTGGAAAAGGAATATGGCATTATGGATACCTACTGGATGCTTCGAAACCCTGCTTTCGTCAACCCGTGGAGACCAGAACATACTCCGTCCATTAAGCAAATGGAGGCGTTCGCTAACCAACACGCCGATCTGGACAGCGGCATCTATAAGGGACTCGATCCTGTGGGTGATTCCGATATAGCGTTAGCCTGGTCACGTATTTCGCAGAATTGGGAAGAGGTGCTGCCAGAACTGATTACAGCGAAGGATGAAGCTGCTTTTGACAGAATTTTCGAGAATTTTCTGATCCGTCGTGTGAACTATGGCTTTAACCAGGTGATGGAATATCGCCAGGCTGAACTGGAACTGCGGAAAGCCAAGATCGGCAGATAACCATTCCCTAATAAAAATCTAAAATCTCAGCTAACTAGCAATATGTGGTATAACCAAGGTGGTGAATACATCCGAATGAAATACTTACTGACGAGATTGAGGAAGCTTTATCGCAATGCCCGTATATCCCAAAAGCTGTTTCTGGCATTTAGTCTGATGATTGCCATACCTGTTATTTTGATATCCTTTGTGTATATCCGCATGCAAGAAAACCAGCTATATAAGGACGCTATGGCAACGGGCAACAGTCACGTTTCATGGCTGAATGAACAATTGCGCAGAAGAATGGACATGATTGAGACCGTTTCCAATACAGCCCTCACTCAAAAGTCATTTGTGGATTTTATTCATTCCAATATGATTGTGGATGGACTGCGACTGGTAAAGTTTAAACAAAACCAGTATGAGCAAATGCTCAATATCATTCAAAGCAATGCGATGATCAGTGAGCTTAGCTTTTACGTCGATAACCCAAACTTGTACGAAATCTGGCCTGAAATTTATCATTACAAGAAATTTTCACCTCAGGATTATTGGGTAAAGCTTCGGGATGAAGGTGGTGCGGGTTACCGCTTATTTTCATTTAGGGATGGTGAACACACATTATCCTACTATCGTCTGGTTCGCCTTCAAGGGCAGGAACAAAAACGCCCCAGTATTATGGAAGTGCGCGTCCCGCACAGCATGTTTTTCAGCGATCTGCTCCAGGAGAGCAAGGGGGACTTCTTTTCAGTGTTGATGAACGCAAGTGATCCTCCCCAGTATGTTTACAATCCCCAGCATGAGTTTTCTGAGAGGTACGGGCAGGGGCTGAAGGAGATCCTTGGGAATATTCATCGCCAGTTGGATATATCGCCGCAGGAAAGCCCGCTTCAGGTTAAGGTAGGAAATGAAAGCTATTATGCATTGTATCGATACATCGCTCCATTGAACACTTATGTGGTCGATATTGCTTCTCATCAGACATTGATGAAAGGGCCGCGCAGTTGGTACGCATTTGTGGTAATGATTACTTTATGTGTATTGCTGCTGATGATGTTACTCGTATCCCAAACGACGCGGCGTATTTTCCGGCGGTTGGACAGTGTACTGGTATCCATGCGTCAGGTTCGGAAAGGCGAGCTGGATGCCATGATAGATACAGGCCTTGATGAGAACGAAAGAGGAGATGAAATCGATGAGGTGGCGGTGAATTATAATAAAATGTTACATGAAGTCAAACGCCTGATGACACAGGTCGTGGATAAGCAGTTAATTGCCAAAAACGCACAGTTACACTCTCTGCATTCGCAGATCAATTCCCATTTTTTATATAATGCGCTGGAATCCATTCGAATGGTGGCAGAGGTACAGCGGCAACCTGCTATAGCCAATTCATTGGTGTCGCTCGGCTCCCAGCTACGTTACAGCATGCAGTGGCGCAGCGATACTGTTGCATTTCGTGACGAGCTTGCCAACATCCAAAGTTATATTGAATTTATCAACTTCATGGAAGGCGGCAATATCATTATGACGGCAGATCTTCCGCAGGAGATCCTTCGCTACGCCATTCCCAAGATGTGTATGCAGCCCATTGTTGAAAATGCGGTTCATCACGGAGCACCTTCAGGCGGTAGCGTATCTATAGAAATTACGTTTTCTGTGGAGAATGACTGTCTGCTATTCATTAACATAAAAGATGACGGAGAAGGGTTAGAGCCTGCGATGTTACACCGTCTTCAGGCAGTACTGCGAAGCGAATCGGATACGCCGATGGTTACCCGCAGGAGCGGACTTGGTTTGGAAAACGTGAATAAGCGGTTGCAGCTTCATTATGGCAAGAATTGCGGTCTTTGGATTGATAGTGTGCAAGGCGAATATACCTGTGTAACGATACGCTTGCCTTGGGAAAATGAAAATCTTGGAGGGTGGTAGAGCATGATGAATATCCTGATTGTGGACGATCAAAAACACATTCGTGACGGGCTGCAGGCCATGCTGCATCAATTTCCTCTGAAGCTGAACAACATATACTGTGCCGCGAGCGGGATGGAGGCGCTGTGCCTATTGCGGCAGCATTGCATTCACATCGTTATTACCGATATCAGGATGCCGGATATGGATGGGTTGGCACTCATGGCTCAAAGCAAAGAGGAATCCATGGATGTGGAATACCTCATTATCAGCGGTTATAGTGATTTTACATATGCTCAAAAAGCGATCGGACTTGGGGCAAAGGGCTACTTGCTAAAACCTTTGAAACGAGAGGATCTGCACAATTCCCTGGAGCATATATGGCAAGAGATCGAGACACGGCAGGCACTTACGCATAATATGCAGCATGTATCCCGTCTCGCCCAAGAGACCGAGAGTAAAGAATTAAGAATGTTTATGCAAGGTGCGTTAAGTGATGATACATGGATTCTTCAGATTGAGGAACAAAATGATGTATTATGGCGTAATTATCGCCTAGCCCTGCTGAAGGAAGAAGTTGGCATTAAGCAGCCCGGAGCCAGCAGCGTCCATAGCATGGAAGCCATTGCTTATCGTGTGTTTGGCAGACAAGGTTGTATTTGCCTGCAACATCGCCCATACCTGATCCTTGCGGTGGATGCGTCCATAGATCCAAATGTTCTGCCTGCAGCACTCAAGGAAGGAAAGATCGATGCCATAACAGCCATGACTAACCCGATTCAGGGGTTAAAAGAACTACCACACAGCTATACCCAAGTGCTTGAGCTCTATCGCCACAGTTACCTGTTTCCTGATCAGTATAGTATCTTCCCAGCACATATTGAGCATATGGAGCAGCAGTGGCAACTTCCCTATGAAGACTTATATGAACTCTTCCAGTCAATCGGAACAGATAACAGTGGAATAATGACTCAGGGTATTTCTGCACTATTTCACAAAAAGGTATTGCAGCGCTATCCTATTCGCTATACCCAGCAGCTCTGCGCCGCCACCATTCAAATGATGGAGGAATACGAACGAGTTATCCGCCCTTATATGGGGGAAGAAGCGCTGGACCTTGAATCATTGCGTAATCTCTTTGATTATCCAGGGATGCGTGATTATCTACAAGCACTGCAACAGCAGCTGCTTCGGCTGAATCAGTTCTATTATGACTATAAATGCAGCTATCGCCATTCGAATGATCTTAATGAAGCCATTCGTTTTATACACGAGAGTTACCATAAACCGCTGGATCTTGCGATGGTATCCAATCATGTATCGCTTAATTATGCTTATTTTTCAAATCTGTTTAAGAAGAATATGGGTAAAGGTTTTGCTGAATACCTACGGGATGTACGTCTGGATAAAGCGCGGCGGCTTCTCGCCGAAACTGATCATAAAATTGTTGAGGTGGCTGCTATGGTTGGATATGAAAGCTATAAAAGCTTTACACGTGCGTTCCGACATGTGATGCAGATCCAACCCACTGAGTACCGACAGATGATGCGGCAGAAGGCAGATTGAATCAAAAGCCAAAAAAATGGGATACCACAAAAACAATTGTACCTTTTCAGCAAATTAACCTATTCGTAGAATAAAGATATCCCTTATGTAAGCGATTACCTTAATACGTATGGATTGGGAGAAGCTATTATTCTATTAAAGGAGGGCAATTATGAATCCATCTCACTTTAGGGAGAAACGGTTTATGAAAAAGGTACTCGGTATGTTGCTTGTGGTTGTGATGCTGGCTAGTATTGGCATACTTCCGGCTTCAAAGGTTCAGGCAGCGGGAACTACCGTAACCTCAATGGAGTACTTCTCACCAGCAGACGGGCCTGTTATTTCAAAATCAGGTGTTGGCAAGGCCAGCTACGGATTTGTTATGCCTAAGTTCAATGGTGGCTCCGCGACATGGAATGATGTTTACAGTGATGTAGGCGTTAATGTGAAAGTGGGCAACAACTGGGTTGATATCGACCAGGCAGGCGGATATATCTATAACCAAAACTGGGGGCACTGGAGCGATGGCGGCTTCAATGGCTATTGGTTCACCCTCTCCGCAACAACCGAGATTCAGCTGTACTCCAAAGCGAATGGTGTGAAGCTGGAGTATCAGCTTGTATTCCAAAACATCAACAAAACAACCATCACAGCGATGAATGCGACACAAGGTCCACAGATCACAGCGAGCTTCACAGGCGGTGCGGGCTTTACATATCCAACGTTCAACAATAATCCTGCGGTCACTTATGAAGCTGTTGCGGATGATTTGAAGGTATATGTCAAACCTGTTAACAGCAGCACCTGGATCGATATTGACAATAACGCAGCCAGCGGCTGGATTTACGATCAAAATTTTGGCCAATTCACGGATGGCGGCGGTGGGTATTGGTTTAACGTAACGGAGTCGATCAATGTCAAATTGGAATCAAAGACTTCTTCGGCTAATCTTGTTTATACCATTACGTTTAATGAACCTACAAGAAATTCATATGTCATTACGCCATACGAAGGAACAACCTTCACAGCAGATGCAAATGGTTCCATCGGGGTTCCGCTTCCGAAAATTGATGGGGGAGCGCCCATCGCCAAGGAACTCGGTAATTTTGTATATCAAATTAACATCAATGGGCAATGGGTTGATTTGAGTAACTCCAGCCAGAGCAAATTTGCATACTCCGGTAATGGGTACAACAATATGTCTGATGCCAACCAGTGGGGATACTGGGCCGATTACGTTTATGGCCTGTGGTTCCAGCCGATCCAGGAAAATATGCAGATTCGTATCGGCTATCCACTGAACGGTCAGGCGGGCGGAAGTATTGGCAACAACTTCGTCAACTATACCTTTATCGGCAATCCCAATGCTCCGCGTCCGGATATATCTGACCAAGAGGATATCTCTATCGGAACGCCAACCAACCCGGCTATCGCGGGCATGAACCTCATCTGGCAGGATGAGTTTAACGGAACTACGCTGGATACAAGTAAATGGAACTATGAAACAGGATATTATCTCAACAACGATCCCGGTACATGGGGGTGGGGTAATGCAGAGCTGCAGCACTACACGAACAGCACCCAAAATGTATATGTACAGGACGGAAAGCTGAATATCAAAGCTATGAACGACAGCAAGTCTTTCCCGCAAGACCCGAATCGATATGCACAGTATTCTTCAGGAAAGATCAACACCAAGGATAAACTGTCATTGAAGTACGGCAGAGTCGATTTCCGTGCCAAACTTCCTACAGGTGATGGTGTATGGCCTGCACTGTGGATGCTTCCACAAGACTCGGTATATGGTACTTGGGCTGCATCAGGTGAAATTGATGTGATGGAAGCGAGAGGCCGTCTGCCTGGATCCGTAAGTGGTACCATTCACTTTGGTGGACAATGGCCCGCGAACCAGTATTCGGGCGGCGATTATCACTTCCCGGCAGGGCAAACTTTTGCCAATGATTATCATGTATACTCGGTAGTCTGGGAAGAGGACAACATTAAATGGTATGTTGACGGCAAGTTTTACTATAAAGTCACTAACGAGCAGTGGTATTCCGCAGCCGCACCGAATAATCCGAATGCACCTTTCGATGAGCCGTTCTACCTCATTATGAACCTGGCAATCGGCGGAAACTTTGACGGTGGCCGCACTCCGAACGCATCTGATATCCCGGCGACGATGCAAGTGGATTATGTACGTGTGTATAAAGAACAGTAATAAAACAGCAATTTCCACAATGAACAAGCCGTTGATCTGATGATGATCAACGGCTTGTTTTGTTCCATCGAATTTTCAGTTCAATTTTCTATTTCAACTATGGTTGAACAATTTTAGGATTAGTTGATCTTGTATCTGAATAGTGAAATGATGAGTTTGTATAAAGCCGATTTTATAGAATGTATATTGAGCATGCAATCCGATATGAGGTAAAATCTACTCAAGCAAATGATAATGATAATGATTATCATTATAAATGAATTATTTTTGCTACAATACATAAAACTTACGGGAGTGAAGGCAGACATGGCAAGATCAGTATTTATGAAAATTAGGTGGATATCGCTTATAACGGCAGCCATGATTACGGTGACAGGTTGCGCATCGGCAAGCGAACAAGGTGCAGCTACTGTGCCTACCGATCAAGCTGGGCAGGCAACCGCAGCGACCAGCGAAGCTCCATCTCAGACGGGGACACGCGTTGTAACCGATGGCTTCGGAGAGGTAGAGATTCCGACCAATCCGAAGCGAGTCTCAGCTCTTTATCGTGAAGATTATTTGGTTGCGCTTGGCGTAACGCCTATTGTGCAATATTATAACCCGATGTGGGGCAAGCAGGATTATTTGAACCTGGATGCACCGTTATTCGACGTGACCGGAAATATTGAGGCTTTGCTTGTGGCCGAGCCAGATTTAATCATCGGAGCCGGAGAGGTCGATGCTGAACAATACGAGCTTTACTCCAAGGTTGCTCCGACGTTTCGCTTGCCGGACGATGTTCTTGCGGATTCGCGCAAAACATTGACCTTAATTGCTGATTTGCTTGGTCTCAGCGAGAAGGCTGAGCAGGTTATTGCCGATTACGATGCTCGCATTGCCGATGTAAAAGCAAAGTTAAACTCAGCGATCGGCAATGAGAAGATTGTTGTTCTGCGGATGAACGTCGCGGACAAATCGATTAATATTTTCGGCATCCATAACACGTTTGTCGGAGAAATCTTGTATAAGGAACTTGGGCTGAAGGCACCCGCGTTCGCCGAGGCGATGACGGAGGGCAACATCGTCTTGTCGAATGAGGTTATTCCGGAACTTGACGCGGACCATATTATTTTGCTGCCGTCCAACGGAACGTGGGAGGAAGAGAGTAACGCAAAAGCGCTTGAAGAAATGAAGGCTAATTCGTTATGGCAGACCGTTCCTGCATTTAAGAACGGCCATGTATATCCCGTTGAAAGATCGTATTGGCAGACGGGAGCCATTACAGCCAACGGGCTGAAGATGGATGATTTACTTCGATTACTTGCTCCATAACGGAGCAGGGAAGAGCCACTTTTCAACGAAGGTTGAAGGGCGGCTCTTTTTAATTTAAACTATATACAATGAGAATGAATATCAATTGAAAGGCGATGGATAGTAAGAATGGATATTGAAGAGGGCAAACAAGCGTGGACGGCTCCTTTAGTTCAATATGTGCTGCAATCGATCCGCTTCTTTGTAGTGGGCGAACAAGTAGAGACGAGTGACTGGGGCGAAGACGGAGATCGAAAGCGAAACGACAAAGAAGGTTTTGAACTCTTCTTTATCATGAATGGAACCGGTCAGGGAAAATGCTATTTACAGGGTGTTGGCAGACCTTTCTCTATTAATCAACAGCTCATAAACTGCAGCTATTACCGAGTGTGCTTCACAACCATCGGCAATGATGAAGCTTCAAGCTTGCTGCCTGACAAGCAAGAGCTTGCCTGCACTCCCTTCGCGAAGGTGATGGAACTGATTGATGAGTTATATGGACTTAGCGAAGCGACAGGCGAGCTCGAGCTGTTTCAACGATATGTTAAATTCCAAGAGCTGCTGCTCTTTCTATTCCGCCAAAATGCACCTGCAACTGAAGATAAAGGAACGGATATCAATCTTCACGGGGTAGAGCGCAGTATACGGCACATCCATGAATATTACCGTGAGCTTCTGACGGTCGAGGAGCTGGCTTCCATTGCAGGCATTGATCGCTGGAAGTATACTCGTCTGTTCAAAGAGGTTACAGGTCAAGTACCGCTTCAGTATTTGAATGAAGTACGGATTAGTCAAGCCAAGAAGTGGCTGGCATGCGCCGATGACAGGCTGCTCGATATTGCGCTCAATGCAGGATTCAACAATGAATATTATTTCAGTCGTCGTTTCAAACAGACGGTAGGCATCTCGCCCGGACAATACCGCCGAAGCCGCAAGGGAGAGCTTAGAGTAGTAGCGCCGTATTTGGAGGATTTTCTCGTTGCGCTGGGTATGCAGCCGATCGCTCAATATCGACATGAGAAATGGGGAAAACAAGACTATCTGGGTTTAAACCACATTCCGACGTTCGACGAGAACAACGGCAATTTTGACGAGCTTACCTATTATAATCCCGATCTGATCTTGCTTGTAGATCGTTACGAGCAACAACAATATTCTCAGTGCCGACGCATATCCAACACATGCATCCTGCGAGAGCAGACCACGAATTGGCGTACGCTGCTGCGTACCGTCGCCGATTATTTTGGCCGGATGGAGTTGGCCGACGATGCGATTGCAAATTATGCTTTCAAAGCACGGAACGCAAGCCACACGCTGAATCAGCTTATGAAAGGTGAAACAGTCGCCTTTTTGCGTATCTCGGCGGACCAGATCATCCAATATACGGAAGAAGGGCAAGGCTTTGTTTCAACGGTACTCTATGGTGACGTTGGCTTGCGCTCCCATTCCGCAGTAGGTATAACCTCAAAATCGAATAGGCCGGGTATGTTCACTCTCTCTGTAGAGGAACTGAGTGCGTTAACCGCAGACCATCTGTTCATTACTTTTGATAAGTGGCATAGCCAAGAAGAAGGGAAGGAACGGGCACTGCTGGAGCAGCCAGAGTGGCGCGATCTTCCCGCTGTAAGAAACAACCGCGTATATGAGGTAGATTTTCTAACTTGGATGAATAACGGTATTATTTCTAACGGCAAAAAAATAGATGATATCCTGCGATCGTTAGCATAAGTTTGTTTCCCTCTCAACCAAAGGCTCAGCACTCTCCGTTTTGTATAAAGCAACCGTCGGTTTTGTCCATTGTTATTGTCACGTTGCCGAAGCTACAATGATAATGATTATCATAAGTGCGGACATATACATAAGCCGGCAGGGGGAGGACTTCAATTGAATGAGCAGCTTGAATTATACGATGTGACAATTATCGGCGGTGGTCCTGCGGGAATGTATACTGCTTTTTATAGTGGAATGCGTGATTTAAAGACGAAGTTAATAGAAGCGAAAGACGAGCTGGGAGGGCGGATGCTCATTTATCCCGAGAAAATGATCTGGGATGTTGGCGGATTTACCCCAATCCTATGCGAAAAGTTAATCGCCCAATTATCGGAGCAGGCAAGAACGTTCGACCCAACGATTGTATTCGGCCAGCACATTGTCGGATTGGAGAAACAAGCGGATTCGACCTACATTCTGGAGGCGGCAACAGGGGAGAAACACTGGACACGCACAGTCATTCTGGCGATTGGTCGCGGTATTCTGCGAATGGCGAAGCTGGAGCTGGAAGGGGCTGAGCGCTATGAAGTGTCCAATCTGCACTATACGGTACAGGAACTGGAGCCTTTTAGAGGAAAACGAGTGCTTATTTCGGGAGGGGGAAATTCCGCTGTCGATTGGGCGAACGAGCTGGTGTCCATCGCTGCTCAGGTGACGGTCATACATCGACGGGATCACTTTGGCGGACACGAAAAAAACGTTGTTCGAATGAAGGAGTCCTCCGCCGATGTGCTTACGCCATATGAAGTTACGCAATTATATAGCGGCAATGGACAGGCAATTGAACGGGTAACGATTGCCCATATCGAATCAGGAGAAACGCACGAGCTAGAAGTTGACGAGGTCATCGTCAACCACGGACTGAAATCCGATTTTACAGGGATCAAGGATTGGGGGCTGGATATGGACGACTGGAACATATTCGTCAGCCCAAAACTTGAGACCAACTTGCCGGGCATTTTCGGGGCTGGCGACTTTGCCAATTACGACAGCAAGCTTAACCTGATTGCAGGGGCATTCACGGATGCTGCCTTAGCTCTTAACAGCGCCAAACGGTATCTAGATCCCGAAGCGCCAAGAATGGCTTATGTATCATCACATAACGAGAGGTTTAAAGAGCGGAATAAAGCGCTTGGCGTAGCTAATGAATAGCGGGGGCTGCAAACCATATACGAACAGAGACTGGATAACCGAAACGGGCCATGGAGGACCAAACAGAAACAAACGTATAAACACCGCACCCAACATACTCTCTCGTGTTGGCATTAGATTAATGATCATAATATGTACGTAAGTCTAAACAAAGTCGCTATTTTAGCGGCTTTGTTTTATTTTATCGGAACAAGTTCTTGTGACGAGCCAAAGACCAAAACTTGTTCCCCATTACCGGTTGGATGAATATTTTTTCTTCCAGTGTGCGTTCATGTACCTGAATGACACTGAAAGATTGACAAAGTCAACATGTTTATATATAACTAAATTAGTTATAACCATTATGGTTATATTCAAAAATCAAAATTGGAGGTTAACATGAAAATCACAGATCATTTTATACCCGTTTTTACCGAGCAACTGGAGTTAACCGTTAAATATTATGAATCTCTAGCAAATCGATCTATGGATCGTACGTGGAATATTCCCGAGGCTGGCTTATCTTTAGCCACAGTATATCCCTACGTCATTGTATCTGGAAGTCCAGAGGCGCTGGAACCTGCCAGATCACTCCGGGCAGTGGTGTATGTCGATTCCATGGACGAATTGAAGGTAGAATTAACAAAACAAAATACACTTATCGTTAGAGATCAGCATGGTCCTATTGGTCCAAGCGTTTTTGTTCAACATCCAGATGGTAGTTTTATTGAATATGTTGAGCCTGAGCAAGCTTCTGTCTGAATTCGTGCAACATCGAAACATACAAAATAAAGCTACTCCATTAGAGGAGCAGCTTTATTTTGTATTTTCCTTTATCCGTAGTTGCTCCACAATTTGAGCTAGGGTAACAGAAGCAAGTTCATGCTCCATAGCCTTCTGTGCATTAGAGAATTGGGGTAATAGGATGGATTCAATGTTCATTCCTACAGAACAATTGGGGTCAGTATCCTTGTGGATTTTGAAAAGCTGGTTTCCGTCCACCGATTCGACTGCTTGGAAGATATCCAGTAGCGTTAATCTTTCAGGAGATATCAGAAGAGAGGCCCCCGCAACTCCTGGTTTTGTATCAATATATCCTGCTTTTTTGAGCTGAGCCATAATCCTTCTAATGACTACAGGGTTACTATTGATGCTACGGGCAATTCGATCGCCTGTACTATATAGGGGGTCCAACGAGATCATGGAAAGAATATGGACGGCCATCGAAAAGCGACTACTTATTTGTTTCAATCTACTCACCTTCTTTGCTGAATAGTATAGTTTCTTTCAAAGAACAGGTCAATCGACGGCCATACCGGAAAACAGAGAAAATCCTTGAATTAGAACCATAATAAAACCATTCAGGTTCTGCAAATACGCAGCTTCCGTGCCTTCAGGCGCGTCGGCTTTAATGAACGGGCAGTTATCTGTCCTAGATTGTAAAGTGATATTGTAATGCCAGAGGAATACAGTTGATAAACATTATCATTCATGATATATTGTTCACAAGTAAACAAAATATAATTAAAATATCTAAAACACTTTATTATTAAAGAAATATTTTTGTTTACATGTAAATAAGGAGCGATCACAAGATGACTTCAAAAGATCGAACAAAACAATTGCTTCATGACCAATTTATCCGTTTCTTACATGTATATGAGAACCACAAGAATACAGAAATTGAGCATTTCCTAAGTGTCGCCCAGCGAGAAAGCATCGAGAACATTCCTCAGCATTTGACCGCGGTTCATATGATCGATTGCATAGGCAAGTATGAGCCTATTAACAACACAGGTATTGCTGAGGCGATGAATTTATCCAAAGCAAGTATCACCAAAATTGGCAACAAACTGCTGGAAGAAGGATTCGTCAAACGCACAAAAATGAATGACAACAAGAAGGAGAGTTATTTCCGGTTGTCACCGCAAGGCAAAAAAATATTTGAACTGCATGAACGTCTGCATGTACATGAGGCTGAGCGCTTCTATCGTACGCTCGACAAATATTCGGAAACAGAGCTAAAAGTCATTCATCAATTTCTTCAAGACAGTAGCATCAATATTGAATCCAGATCAAACGAAGGAGAGTGAAGCATTTGAGTCTGGCGGAATTGATCAGGGAGCGCAGAAGCATTCGTAAATGTAACTCTACGCCGGTGGACCAGGAGTTAGTTGTTGAATTACTACGTAAGGCTAATCGGCTTCAACCATTTGGTGAGGCTGGCTCGTGGCGTGTGGTATATGCCGGAACTCCAGAAGCGCGCAAACGGTTGGTGGACTGCATGCTCGAACAGATGTCGCAGAGCAAACTCGGCAAACTGATTCCCGGGAAACTTCTGGATGTGTTCAAAAAGAGAGTTACCGATATTCCTGCACACGTCATTGTTATGTCGACTATTGGGCCGGATCAACTGACCAATGACCGCAATTATGCGGCTGCCTGCGGGATGATGCAGAGCTTCCAACTAATGGGTTGGGAACATGGGTTAGGAATGTTATGGGATACAGAGTCCATGATTCAGCATGAAGGATTTTTCAGAGGAATTGGCATGCGTGAGGATGAAAGATTCGTTGGCATTCTTCATATAGGGTATTTCGACAAAGTGCCGAGAAGTCGGAAAAGAACACCAGCCGAGCAGAAGTGGACCGTATTAAGAGGTCAATCTACATAGAAGAGGGAGGATGTAAAAAATGAAATTGTCAGATCTGGAAGGAGACATGGGCGGTCCGAGTGAGTTTTTGGATCGACCGGTATCGCAGGACCTAATTCTTGAGTTGCTCAATCATGCCGTATGGGCGCCAAATGATGGACTCCGAGAGCCGTGGCGATTTATCTTTGTTGATAACCCGTATGGGGACATCCTGCAGGGTTTGCAAGAGCAGGCCCCCGCGTATCTTCTAGTCTTGGTGAAAACAGAGGCTGATCAACATAAGCGGGAAGAGGATTTTGCAGCGGTCTGCTGCCTCATTCAGAATTTCCGCTTGTTGGCTCATGAGCAGAGTCTGGGTGTTCGCTGTACATTGCATGACTGGATGTACGACCCAAGCCGTACTGAAGTGTTTGGTGTACTGAGTAACGAGCGTATTGCTGCAGTTCTAGAATTGGGATACGGTGCAAATCAGTGGAAAGGAACTACTGATTTGCCTGAGACTCAACTTCATTTTGAACTTCTCCACCCGCTATGAACTGCACCTCCAATTGTCAGAAAGTTTCCAACAATCGAGATACAGCTCACCGAGCGCGTGGTTGTAATTTTCCTTCTTTTCCTAATGGAAGGTAATAAATTTTTGCTTATGTTTCTATGGAAGAACAGTAAAACGATATCATCCACGAAAGCTGTGTTGTCCCCGGTTCCCGAAGTTGCCACAAACCGGATTTGATGTTTTCCCGGCTTGATGAGCTGAAAGGAGTTCGTGGTGAACTCAGCATAAGCACCGCTTGTCGGTATAAAAGAACCGAGCAACTGATCATCCATGTAGACATCAAAGGACTGTTGTCCCCCAAAACTGCTCCGCTTCGCAGACTGAAATTGAATGGCGTAGTGGCCTGCTGGGAAAATCAGCGATTGGCTGAACTCGCCCTGCTTGCCATTCAGGGTCTGCAAGTATGCAGCTTGCGTGCCTTCCGGTGCGTCGGAAGCACCGAACACACTGCCATTGCGAATGCGGCCTGCATTGTTTTTGAAGCTCCAGCCGTCACCGCTTGCCACCGCTACGCCGTTCTGGGACGTGATGGTCGGACTTTCGAATCCACCATGTTGCAGAGCAGCATGGTCATGAACGGCAACCTTTTCTATGGAAATCTGATCAATAAACGTTGCACCTGTGACTGTTGCGGAAAATAGGATCGTATGCGATCCAGGTTCAACGGTAAACCAATCCGTGGTGAAGGATTCATGCTGCTGCCACTTCGCAATATCCCCGCCTGATCATTAAAGCTCCATCCAGCAGTTATGCCCTCACCGTGCCCGACGGATCAGTAACCACAGGTGACTCAAAGCTCGAATTGGTGATATAAGGGTCTTCCGGAGTCTGTGGCAACGTAATTCGTACATCATCGATAAAAGCCGTATTGTCACCTTCCGTCGTTGTGGCTACAAACTTGATCGTGTGTTTCCCCCCAGCCGTCTCAAAGGCCCCTGTTCGGAAAGTTTGGAAGTTGCCGGATTCAGGCCGATACGAGCCAATAACCTGATCATCGAAATAGATGTCAAAGGACTGTGTGCCGCCAAAGCTGGTGCGTTTGGCCGCCTTGAACGACATTTGGTATGTTCCCGGCTTGAAATGGATCGATTGGCTTATCGTGGGGGCAGCAGTAGCCTGGAATAGACCGTTGTTATGCTGCACGCCGGAGCGGCTGTCGAACACCTATCCGTTGGTCATGGGTCCCGGTCTGGCCGATGTGGTAGCCGGTTTTTCAAAGCCAGCGTTGAAGAACGTGACCACAGGAAGCTCATCCGGTATTTCGGGGTTAACAAAGCATCGCTTGTCTACGCCCGGAATCGGATCGCCCAGCATGGCACTTGAACAGGCAACGCCGTTTTCGATCATGCACAGCTTATACCCGTCCGGAGCGCTGCTGATTTGTCCAATTGAACCACACGGATTGGATTGACAAGGTATCAGAAATATTAGTGGTCGGATCGAGGATGAAATTGCTCAAACCTTTAATGACGAGCAGAAGCAAATCTTAAAGAAATTGCTAATCAAAATTAATGAAAGCATATATGGAAAAGGAAATATATAGATAGTTTCTCATCTTGCAGTGATGTCCAGATTCTGAACGCCAAGTCCACTCGTAGGTTGGTTTTCAAGTCGAATAAATAATTGTCTACCACAGAGACAGGAAAGTTATCCTACCTTGAAGAAACAGTTTATGTAAGCGTATGCAGCGAGGTTAACCTTGTCGATAACACGTTTACGGATGTTCCAAATAGAACTGGCTAGCTAATGAGAGAATTTTAAGGGAGAGTGCACATGAAACTTCAATATGACAAACCTGCAAATGTATGGACGGAAGGGCTTCCCATAGGTAATGGCCGTCTTGGCGGCATGATCTTTGGTGGGGTGGAGCAGGAGAAAATCAGCTTGAATGAGGACACCCTGTGGTCCGGTTATCCGAAGAACGGCAACAATCCTGAGGCAAAGGATGCTCTGCCAAAGGTCCGCGCGCTGTTACAGGAGGAACGTTATACGGAAGCAGACACGCTGACCAGAGAGATGATGGGCCCGTACACCCAATCGTACCTGCCCTTCGGAGATTTACTCCTGCGTTTTGAACACGGGGATATCTACCATTCCTACAAGCGGACGCTGGATGTAGAAAATGCAGTGCACAGCCTTGAATATCAGATTGGCCATGTGATTTATACCCGCGAAATGTTTGCGTCGCATCCGGATCAGGTACTTGTGCTGCGGCTGGCTGCTAGTGTGGAAGGTGCACTGAATGTACATGCGTCACTGGATAGCCCGCTTCGGCATGTGACTAGTGCTAGGGGAGAACGTTTGGTTCTGGAAGGAACAGCCCCGGAGCATGTAGATCCGAGCTATTTTGCAAGCGATGAGCCGATTCGATACGGTGACCCTGAACATAACAAGGCAATGGTATTTGAAGGACAGCTAGCGGTGAAGACAGAGGATGGACAGGTAACGGTGGATGGCAATGGAATTCATGTATTGAGTGCGACAACGGCAACCTTTTATTTCAGCGCAGCTACAAGTTTTAACGGTATGGATGCCATTCCGGGAGTCGAGGGAAAAGATGCTTCCTTCACTGCAAGTTCATTTCTGGATGGGGCGGTAGCCAAGCCATATGACAGCATACTTGACTCGCATATTGAAGATTACCGTAGGTTGTTTGATCGGGTGAAGCTCCAGCTTGGGAATTCACTTGCTCCGGAGGAGATGTCGACCGAACAACGGATTACTACCTATGGAGCAGAGGACCCGGGGCTTGTGGAACTGCTCTTTCACTATGGGCGCTACTTGCTGATCTCAAGCTCCCGTCCGGGAACACAAGCCGCGAATCTTCAGGGTATATGGAATGCAGTAACTCGCCCTCCCTGGAGCAGCAATTATACGTTGAACATCAACACGGAGATGAACTATTGGCCTGCTGAAATATGCAATCTGGCGGAATGCCATGAGCCCTTACTGGACTTGATCAGCAATCTGGCGAAGAAGGGCGTTGAAACAGCACAGGTCAATTATGGAACTCGCGGGTGGACCGCGCATCATAACACGGATATCTGGGGACAGACGGCGCCGGTGGGCAATTATGGTGACGGTGATCCAAGCTGGGCCTTCTGGCCGATGGGAGGTGTTTGGCTGACTCAGCATTTATGGGAGCATTATACCTTTAGCGGAGACGAGATGTATTTGCGTACTTCCGCTTATCCTGTGTTGAAGGAGGCAGCCCTGTTCGCACTGGACTGGCTGATTGACGATGGTAGCGGTCGTCTTGTGACTGCACCTTCGACTTCGCCGGAGCATAAATTCAGAACAACGCAAGGTGTAGCAGCGGTCAGTCCGGGTTCAACCATGGATATCTCATTGATCTGGGAATTGTTCACCAACTGTATTGAAGCCTCGAAGATTCTTGGAACAGACCCGGATTTCAGGAATGAACTGGTGAGCATCCGTGAACGTTTACTACCACTGCAAATCGGCAAATACGGCCAATTGCAGGAGTGGTCGAAGGACTTTGAGGATGAGGATATCTATCATCGGCATACCTCACATCTCGTAGGGGTTTATCCGGGTCGACAGCTTTCGGACGAGGAGACACCAGAGTTGTTTGGTGCCGCCAGAACCTCGCTTGAGCGACGGGGAGACGAAAGCACAGGTTGGAGCCTGGGATGGCGTGTTGCGCTTTGGAGTCGTTTCAGGGAAGGGAATCGTTCCCTGCGTCTGCTATCCAACATGCTACGCCTGGTCAGAGATGGAGCGTCGGAACAATACAACCATGGAGGGGTTTATCCGAATCTTCTGGGAGCACATCCTCCGTTTCAGATCGACGGCAACTTCGCCGCCTCTGCCGGGATAGCCGAGATGCTGCTGCAATCTCACCGTCCTTATATGGAACTGCTTCCCGCACTGCCGGATGCTTGGCAGCAAGGCAGCGTTTCCGGTCTGCGTGCCCGAGGCGGATTTGAGGTTAGTATCCGGTGGGACAACGGACAACTTGCAGAAGCGTATATCACTTCACACCTGGGCCGGGACTGCGTGCTTAAAGGTGAAGTTCCAGTTGTGGTAACACTTGACGGCAACGTGATTGAAACGGAGGGCACCGATTTAAATCACATAAGCTTCCCTACATCTGCAGGACGTACTTACAAGGTTAAGTTAAGTTAAATCGCGTTATGTATCGGAAGATTGTTGCATGGAAAATGCCCTATTCGGTCTTTATAATGAGGGCAGACTTGGGCAGGAGAGACAAAACCATTAGATAAGTACCTTCTTGAGTGTCTACGTACACACGATAGTTACTTTTTGCTACAAATTAATGAAATGCCTGTCACACATCGTCAGAATGGTCTTATATCTGAAGATGTGGCTAGATGGCTTCAACTGTAACTAATTTCAACGGACTATCATTAGATAGTTCGTTTTCTTTTTGTTGAAAAAGGGAGGAGTCTACAGTATTGCAACTCCACTCAAGAAGTTGATTTAGGATCTAGGGATGAAAGAATAATCACTATGTTTATTTGCGTATTTTTTTGATTTTTGTCCTCCACATGTGTACAAAGAATAAAAATGATGCTACATTTAAATTAGCAAAACCCCATTTACAACAAGGTTTTTTCGCATAATGACATGTCTCCTGTACAAGGACAAACGTATATTAAGGAGGGAATCGAATGTCAAGTCAAACATTGGGCCAATTTTTAAGTTCGAACATCGAAGATTTAAAGAATAAAGGTCTGTATAACTCCATCGATACACTGCAGGGTGCAAATGGTCCTGTTATTCGTATTGACGGGAAGTCCCTAATCAATTTGTCTTCTAATAACTATCTGGGCTTGGCAACCGATGACCGACTGATTGATGCTTCAGTTAAGGCGGCGCAGACATACGGGGCAGGAGCAGGGGCTGTAAGAACAATTAATGGTACGATGGATCTTCATATTGAGCTGGAAGAAAAACTGGCCCATTTCAAAAAAACGGAAGCCGTTATCGTGTATCAATCGGGATTCAACTGTAATATGGCTGCTATATCTGCAGTGATGGACCAACATGATGCGATTTTATCCGATGAGCTGAACCACGCTTCCATTATTGATGGCTGCCGCCTGTCGAGAGCCAAGGTAATTCGCTTTAAGCATTCGGATATGAATGATTTAAGACGGTTGGCGAAAGAGGCCAAGGAATCCGGTCAGTACCATAAAATTATGGTCATCACCGACGGGGTTTTCTCCATGGATGGCGATATAGCAAAGCTGCCCGAAATTGTGAAAATAGCAGAAGAATTCGATCTGATTACTTATGTAGATGATGCCCACGGTTCGGGCGTTCTCGGAGAAGGTGCAGGAACCGTGAAGCATTTTGGATTGTCCGACCGTATTGACTTCCAAATTGGTACTCTCTCCAAGGCGATCGGCGTTGTCGGCGGTTATGTCGCGGGTAAAAAGCAATTGATCGAATGGTTGAAGCTGAGAAGCCGTCCGTTTCTGTTCTCCACATCGCTACCTCCGGCTGCAATCGCTTCCTGTAGCGCTTCGATCGACATTTTGATGAATGACAAAGAACTGATTGAGAAGCTTTGGGAGAACGGCAATCATTTGAAAAATGGCTTGAGCCGGCTTGGATATGATGTAGGCCAAAGCGAAACTCCGATCACACCTTGTATCATTGGGGATGAAGTAACCACCCAACAGTTCAGCAAACGGCTCTATGAAGAAGGCGTTTACGCCAAGGCAATCGTATTTCCTACGGTCCCGAAAGGAACTGGAAGAATACGCAACATGCCGACAGCTGCACATACCAAGGAGATGCTGGGCCAGGTGATCTCTGTTTATGAGCAAGTTGGCAAGGAAATGAAGCTGATTTAGCTGCATTCGCGGGAGTATATTTCGGGAGGAATGTCTTATGAACAAGATCTTGGTGACCGGAGCATTGGGCCAAATCGGTTCTGAGTTAGTTGTTAAATTACGTGAGATTTATGGTGCGGATTACGTCGTTGCTACCGATCTCAGGTCATCAGCCCACGAAATTACCCGATCCGGACCTTTCGAGCTGCTGGACGTGACGAATGATAAGGCGATGTTCGAAATCGCCAAGCGGTACGAAGTGGATACCATCATGCATTTGGCTGCGCTGCTGTCGGCTACCGCAGAGGAGAAACCCCTGCTTGCCTGGAATTTGAATATGGGCGGATTGATGAATGCACTTGAAGTATCCAGAGAGCTCGGCTGCCAACTGTTCACGCCAAGCTCCATTGGATCTTTTGGCCCTACGACTCCGAAATACAATACCCCGCAGGATACAATCCAGCGGCCCAATACGATGTACGGCGTGAACAAAGTGTCCGGCGAACTGCTTTGTGATTATTATTTTCACAAGTACGGTCTGGATACCAGGGGGCTGCGATTCCCAGGATTGATATCTTATATGACGCCTCCCGGCGGAGGAACGACGGATTATGCGGTGGAAATTTATTACGCAGCCGTGACGGCTGGCCGGTATACAGCTTATATCGCCAAGGGAACAGACATGGACATGATGTATATGCCGGATGCCCTAAACGCGATCATCGATTTAATGGAAGCGGATTCATCCCGGTTGAAGCACCGAAACTCTTTTAATGTCACCGCAATGAGCGTGGATCCGGAGGCGATCGCCGCAGCAATTCGGGAGGAGTTTCCTGGCTTTATCCTAGATTATGACGTTGATCCGAAGAGACAGGCGATAGCCGATGGCTGGCCGCATTCCATTGATGCGACAGCAGCAAAAACAGAATGGGGATTTCATGCCCGCTACGACTTGAAGGCCATGACGAAGGATATGTTATCACAGCTAAGCGAGAGACAAATGCTTCGCAAAGCTTAATGTTATCAATATTATTTTTTAAAAGTGTAATCACAGAAAAGGAGCCATCATTCGAGGGGCTCCTTTTCTGTGCTATCTACCCAGCTACTGTTCGCAAGCATTTATCACTCATCATCTATTGGAATACCTGCGGCTTTTAAGTGTCCATGAGTGAGAATTTTTCCGAATTGAGAAGCGAGTTCACTTGGAGTATAAGAAAAATCATTTTTAACCCACCATATTACAATGCCCATAAAAGTAGATGCGATATATTGAAGTATTAATTCCTTTGAAATCTTCAGGGGAATATCATCCAGGCCATCTTCCACTGTATTTTTTATAATCTCCTCCATTTTTGATTGAAAACCATAAATTCTGTTCTCATCAAGTAACAATGCTTTGTAAAAGGGGATATTACCCTTAATTTGCTCCAGTATGGTTTGCATCAGTTGTTCAAGCATAGAGCCACTTATAGGAGATTTGCTGCTCGAACAAAGATTGAGTGTACTCTTTAATTCTTCTAATAATTCGTCCATAGATACATTTAACAAATCGGGTTTGTTCTGATAATGAAGGTAAAAGGTATTTCGGTTAATCATCGCCTTATCGGCTATATCTTGGATCGTAATTCCTTCGTAGCCCTTTTCATTAAGAAGTTCTATAAATGCCTTTTTTATCGAATGTTTAGAGCGAAGGATACGTAAATCGATTTTTTTGCTCATTATTGCTCATTCCCTTAACTTTTTTTGTTAGATATACGACATTTAAGTTGAAACTGTATTTTATCTCTCAAAATCAAAATTATTAAACATTG
Source organism: Paenibacillus sp. FSL R5-0519 (assembly GCF_037974275.1). NCBI lineage: Bacteria > Bacillati > Bacillota > Bacilli > Caryophanales > Paenibacillaceae > Paenibacillus > Paenibacillus sp. FSL R5-0519. The sequence continues at coordinate 3,057,454 of NZ_CP150234.1, read as the reverse complement.
AATGCTGACCTTTTATTTATCATAATAAACAAAAGATAAATATACAACACATTGACCATTATTTATCTGGTTGATAATTAACTTTAATTAAAGGAGAGATTTTAGATGAAAACGATAGCGATTGTTGGAGCTGGAGCAGGTTTAGGGATGTCCATTGCAAAGAAATTCGGACAAAATGGATTCCGCGTAGCGCTTATTGCACGAAATGAAGAAAAGTTGAACCAACTAGTTATTGAATTAGAACAATTGGGAATCGAAGCTGCTTCATTTCAAGCGGACATATTAAATAAAGAACAAATTGAGATGGCATTTGCTGCTATTAAAGAGAAATACGGATTTATTGATGTTCTTGAATACAGTCCAACGCCGAGCTTTGACTCAGTAGCGCCAACGCTAGATGTAACTGAAGAAAATGCATTATACCAATTTCAATATAATGTTTTAGGTGCTTTATCAAGTGTTAAACAAGTGCTTCCGGATATGTTGGATAAGCAAAGCGGTGCTCTGTTATTTACAACGGGAGGTGCTTCAGTACACCCGGTACCGATGATGGGGAATGTCGGCATTGCAATTTCAGGACTTCGTAATTATATCTTTAATTTGAACAGCGAACTAACTGACAAAGGAGTTTATGCAGGTCACCTTTCGATCGGAATTTGGATGCAGCCGAATTCAGGAGTTCAAGATAAAATCGCTGATATTTGGTACGACATGTACACCAGAAGAGACAGAGTAGAAGAGTTTATAACTGAAGATAAAGTCTAAGCTGAATAATTTATATTAGAGGAGACACAAGAAAGAATATGAATATCACTGTTTTTGGTGCAACTGGTGCAATTGGACAGCTTGTGACTCAACTAGCATTAGATCACGGAGATTTCGTTAAAGCATACGTTAGAACCCCCAAAAAAATCAGCCTCAAACATCCAAATTTGAGTCTTGTCCAAGGGGAACTTTCGAATAGCTCAACCATCGAGAAAGCCGTAGCCGAATCCGATGTCGTAATCAGCACATTGGGGCCAGCCTCCGATATGTCACGAAAGCTTAAAGGCACGCCGATTGCTGACGGACACGAACTGATAATTAAGGCTATGAAGAAACATAACAAAAAAAGGTTCATTACACTTGCAACGCCAGCTTTGCAATCAGATGACGATAAGAAAAACATGTCCACGATACTTCCAGGTGTATTAGCCAAAATACTCCTTCCAAACGGATATGCAGAAATGAAGAAAATGGAAGGAATAATTAAACAATCGAATCTGGATTGGACAGTCGTTCGAATTATTAACCCCAATGTTAAATACACAGGACAATCTTATGACTATTCATTTGGAGATCAATCGGCTAAAATATCTGTTTCCAGAGAAAATGTTGCCAAATTCATGTACTCTGCTGCTCGTGACAACCAATTGATTAGAAAAATGCCTATTATTTATAACAAATAAACTCAATAAAAATGAAGTATTCACCGATTAAGGTGGTTAGTGAGGGAGAATTCAAAATGAAAATCGAGATATGGTCGGATTATGTTTGTCCATTTTGTTATATTGGTAAACGAGAGAGTCTGCACTGGAGCAGTTCGCTCATCCAAATGAAGTGGTCATTGAATATAGAAGCTTTGAACTTAATCCGCAAACATCCATGTACTCAGGCAAAAGTATGCATCAAATACTTTCTGAGAAACATGGTATGAGTATCGAGCAAGCGAAAAAGGCACATGCTGAACTTGAACAACAAGCAGCAATGATGGGTCTCGTGTATAATATCGACCAAATACAGCCCACCAATACGTTTGATGCGCATCGTTTAACCCAATATGCCAAAGCTGTGGGTAAAGATCAGGAATTAGCAGAGAAGTTGTTCTATTCTTATTATACGGACGCCAAGCTAATTAGCGATTATGATACATTAGCAGATATTGCAGAATCAGTTGGAATGAACCGAGATGAGTCCATGGCAGTTCTCCATGACCGCTCCAATTATGCTAGCGAAGTGCGTTCAGATGAAGCTACAGCAAAACAATTAGGGATTACAGGAGCACCTTTCTTTGTCATTGATAGAAAATACGCGATATCCGGCGCCCAACCAACAGAGGTATTTTTAAAAGCTCTTAACCAAGCATCTCAATAAATAAAGCCAGGTAGTGGTAAGACAAAGATATTATGAAAGCATTATCGAGAGAACAATCACAATGTATTTTAGAACAGCGTGTAGATAGTCAGTTCAAGCGAAATAGGCAGAATCATAAACCGCCCAAACTCCTTATTGGAATTGGGCGGTTTTTCTTTTCGTCATCAAATAATATTTGCTTCTCAATCGTGTATGCGATATATTGCATATAAGATTAATTGTAATGAGGATGAAAACCATGCCAATTCCCAAAGGTTTTGCCTTACCCGCCCGTATGTCTGCAAAAGAAAGAGCGTTTTCTCAGATTCAGCGATGGATTATTGATGGAACACTGCAACCAGGTGAAAAGCTTATGGATGCGGAATTGGCTGAATCGCTTGGAGTCAGCCGGACACCGATTCGGGAGGCATTTCAGTTGCTCGAAGTTCAAGGCCTCGTGTCTATGCATCCAGGAAAAGAAACAAAAGTAACGAATATTGAGAAAAACGATATTTTCAAGATGTACTCAACGATGGCTGCTCTTCAGGCTTTAGCTGCTGAAATCACCGCCCAAATTATTGTTTCAGAACAGATCGAGAAACTAAGATCCATAAATTTGGAATTTGCTAGTTCCATTAAAAATGGACAAGTTTATCAGGCTATGGAGGTGGATGAGCAATTTCATAACTATATTGTGGAGCTCTCAGATAATCCTTATGTAGCCACATTTAATGCCTCTCTACAGATTCACATTAGGCGATTTAAATATGTCTTTTTAAAACAACCTATCACGGCTACACTAGCTTCATTGGAAGAGCATGATTTGATTATTAAAGCTTTTGAAGGCAAAAATAGCGATGATGCTCACATACTAATGAAACAAAATTTTATTCGACCGATGCAGGAACTGTACGAAATACTTTGAAATGAGGAATAAAAAAAATGGAGAATAAAAAAGATCTTCGTATTCGAAGCAAGGTAATCAGTGAAGGTGCTAACCGGGTACCGAACAGAGCCATGCTGCGTGCAGTTGGTTTTCAGGATGATGATTTTAAAAAGCCAATGATTGGAATAGCGAGTACGTGGAGTGAGGTAACGCCATGTAATATGCACATCAATGATTTGGCGGTACAAGCTAAGCAGGGCGCACGTGATAACGGCGGTGCTCCACTGATTTTTAATACGATTACCGTTTCGGATGGAATTTCGATGGGGCACGGCGGGATGTTGTTCTCACTACCAAGTCGGGAAGCTATCGCTGATTCGATTGAAATTGTGACCGGAGCCGAGCGTTTTGACGGTGTTGTTGCGATCGGTGGTTGTGACAAGAATACGCCTGCATGTCTGATGGCTATTGGACGCATGAACATTCCTTCCGTTTATGTATATGGGGGAACCATTCAACCAGGTAATCTCGATGGCAAAAAAGTGGATATCGTTTCCGCTTTTGAAGCCGTTGGCCAATATCAAGATGGCAAAATAACAGATGAACAGTTGCATAAGGTCGAATGCAGTGTTTGCCCAGGTCCAGGCGCTTGCGGAGGTATGTATACCGCTAATACGATGGCAGCCGCTGCAGAAGCAATGGGGATGTGTTTACCTGGTTCTTCTTCGACATCAGCGATTTCAGCGGATAAAGCAAAGGAATGCGAAGCAGCTGGTAGACAGGTCATCTCACTGCTTGAACAAGAGATTTATCCAAGAGACATTATGACGAAGAAAGCATTTGAGAATGCGATCACTGTTGTTATGGCTCTGGGGGGATCAACTAACGCATTTCTCCATCTGCTAGCTATTGCGCACTCGGTAGAAGTCGATTTAACTTTGGATGATTTTGAGCGCATTCGCCTGCGTGTTCCTCATTTGGCGGATCTGAAGCCAAGTGGTCAATATGTAATGCAGGATTTGAACGATATCGGTGGCGTTTCAGGGGTAATGAAGCTATTGCTTGCTGAGGGATTACTTCATGGGGATTGCCTCACGGTAACAGGCAAAACGTTGGCGGAGAATTTAGCTGAAGCTGCTCCACTTCCGAATGATCAAGAGATTATACGTCCGCTCGATAATCCGCTGAAGCCAGATGGACCATTAGTTGTGCTTCGCGGAAACCTCGCTCCTGAAGGCGCTGTTGCCAAAATGTCAGGTATGAAGATACAACAGTTCTCTGGCCCGACTAAGGTGTATGATAGCGAAGATGAGGCGACAGTAGCGATTATGAATGATGAAATTAAAGAAGGTGATGTCGTGGTCATACGTTACTGTGGTCCGAAGGGTGGACCAGGTATGCCAGAGATGCTTTCCGTAACAGCACTCATCGTAGGCAAAGGACTCGGTGGGAAAGTTGCTCTCATTACAGATGGTCGATTCTCGGGTGGCTCGCATGGATTTGTAGTCGGCCATGTATCACCTGAAGCACAGGTAGGTGGACCGATCGCTTTGCTCCAAAATGGGGATATGATCACCATTAACAGTGACATCCAGGAGATGAAGGTTGAGGTGTCAGAAGAAGAGTTAGCCGCTCGAGCGGAAGCGTGGGTACAACCTCCACTGAAAGTAAAATCTGGTGTACTGGGTAAATATGCCAAATTAGTTTCATCTGCTTCCAAAGGGGCAGTAACCGATTCGATGGATTAAACCAAATATAATCGATAAATTTTAATGATTGCTTTTTCAAAGTCGCTCCGCTATGCGGGGCGACTTTTTGTTGCTATCTATCACATGAACGATATATAGATATTGCGATTGAAAAAAGAGTTAATTTCTATGTGGGAATTGTATATTTTATCGGGGGAAGACCTTTAGTATGTGTATAGGAAAAAACTAGCGGGGAGTGTAGAATTACATCATATATTGTAAGCGCTTGCTTTAATTGCCGAGAGAGGGTACGATGCATTCAATGAATTAACTCAACCCCGTAATTCTATTATTCCAATACCAAAGGAGATGCCTTATGAATCAACAACAACTACCTAAGCCTCACCAGCCGCTCGTAACCCACATCTTCACCGCTGACCCGTCCGCCCATGTCTACGAGGGCAAAATCTACATCTATCCTTCCCATGACCTCGATCATGATGAGCCGAGCAACGATAACGGCGACCAGTATAAAATGGAAGACTACCATGTTCTCTCAATGGACAACTTCGATTCCCCGGTGGTCGATCACGGTGAAGCGCTGCATCTGAGAGATATTCCATGGGCCTCCAAGCAGCTCTGGGCACCGGACGCCGCTTACAAGAACAATACCTATTACCTGTTCTTCCCGGCACGGGACCATGACGGCATCTTCCGTCTGGGTGTGGCAACATCAGAGTCTCCGGCAGGCCCGTTCACGCCGCAGCCGAATTATATGGAAGGCAGCTTCAGTATCGATCCGGCCGTATTGTTGGATGACGACAATCAGTCATACATCTATTTCGGCGGACTCTGGGGTGGCCAGCTGGAGAAGTGGCAGACTGGCAGCTTTGTGCCAGATGCAGAAGGACCGGCTCCTGACCAGCCGGCGCTTGGACCGCAAGTTGCCGTGCTTAGCGACGACATGCTGTCCTTCCAGGGCAAGCCTGCTGAGATATCAATTGTCGATGAAGACGGGAATCCGATTCTGGCGGGGGATGAGGACCGGAGATATTTTGAAGGACCATGGGTGCATAAATATAACGGATATTACTACCTGTCCTACTCTACAGGCACCACACATAAGCTCGTATATGCGATCGGCAAGAATCCGATGGGACCATTCACGTTCAAGGGCGAGATTCTGTCTCCGGTTATCGGCTGGACAACCCACCACTCCATTGTGCAAGTTGAAGACAAGTGGTATTTGTTCTATCACGACAGCTCCCTGTCGGAAGGCGTCAACCACAAGCGGTGCGTTAAATATTCCGAGCTGAAATACAACGAAGACGGAACGATTCAGAAGATCAATCCTTATCCGGACGGTGAGTAAGCTGGCCGGTTAGCAGAAACAGATACAATTACAAGATAAGGCATAACATGAGGCAGCTCCTGACGGGGCTGCTTTTTTTGATAGGAGGATCAATTGTGTCACTCAAACGTAATTCTTAACTCCTGCTGAAACTTTCCTCTATATGCGTGTAATGCCTACAGTCCTTCGAATTTACAGCTCAACTCAATCTTTTGTAGTACGGACCTTATCTGCTGTAACTATGCTGTGTATCATCACCAAAATTTGAGTTAAACGGCAAATATCCGAGCTATCGCTGTTTGAGTACATAACGGGTATCACATTGGGGTTTGGTGGGTACATTTCATTGTATACTATCTTTTTGCACTTCATAAAAAACCGACCTTATTCCGATTTAAGTAGAATATAAGGTCGGTTTGTTTGTTTTAATGAAGGGACACTATTAACTGTCAATTATGCTCTTGATATTTTTAATTGTTGCAAAGTGCATGGCTTCATGGTAAATCAGAAAACTCAGTAATTGTTCTACATTTGTAAAGGTAAGTCCTGTAGAAGACTTGTAATGGGGATTGATTTCTTCTTTCAATTTGCCTGAAAGGATCGTTTCAACCCTTTCAATTTGTTCATTTAACAAGTCGATTAGCTGTGCCATCGTTGGAGGCTCTATATTCCAGTCAGACGGTTTAGTTCCTGGATCAAACAACTTGCTAAAATGAGCAGGATATTTGGTTTCTTCCCCAGTAAGTTGGAACGCGAACTTCTCATGTATAACATACATATGGCCTAGATTCCATTTTATATTGTTTTTCAAACCTGTTGGAATGATTTCCGAGGCAGAGTCATCTATATCCTTCACATAACCAACTGCCTGACGGCGAACAAATCCCAATTGATCAGCGACAAAATTGCTCATGATATGGACCTCCTATTTAAACAATTTTGTGTCAGTTAGCAGAGTTGCTTTTGGAAACATGAGTTGAGACTCGTTGTGACAGATTTGCCAACGTACGTTCAAAAAAGGATTCATCATTAAGAGCTCTACTCAGAATTAATCCCCCTTGAATACTGGCAATGGTTTCCTCTGAAATTTGGTCAGCAGTCTCTTTAGAGATACCTGTTTGAACTAGTGCCGCGCTGAAGGCTTCAATCCATCTTATAAAATATTGCCGAATGACAGCAGCGAATCGATCTCTTGTTTCGTCCAAAGCGAATGCACCAATAAGGCATATACGCTGACCGGATTGAAAATAAGTATCGACCTCTTGCCACATATGATCAATGGCTGCCCGGGGTTCATTCTTTTCGAGCGGTTCAAAAATATTCTTGATAAACCATTGATCAATATGTGCAAGAATTTCAGCAGCCATCTCATCTTTTCCACCTGGAAAGAAATAATACAAGCTTCCTTTAGATAGACGCGTACGGGCTGTAATTTTACTCAAAGATGCGCCCTCATAACCTAATTCACGAAATACCTCAGCAACGAGAGGGATGACATCCGCTTTTTCAAAAACAGTACGAGTCATAGATTTAACTCACTTAGGCTTGGGTGATCAGCGGGGCGCGTGCCGAGAGGCCAATGAAATTTACGTTCCTCTTCCTTAATCGGCATGTCATTAATCGAAGCAAATCTGCGCTGCATCAAGCCGTCCTCAGCAAATTCCCAATTCTCGTTTCCATACGATCTGAACCAATGGCCACGATCATCACGCCATTCATATGCAAATCTAACGGCAATACGGTTATCCGTAAATGACCAAAGTTCCTTGATCAGGCGGTATTCCAGTTCTTTGGCCCATTTCCGAGTTAGTAAAGATACAATTTCTTGGCGGCCTGTTATAAATTCGCTCCGATTTCTCCAATAACAATCCTTAGTATACACAAGTGAGACGCGCTGAGGATCTCGGCTATTCCAGCTGTCTTCAGCCATACGCGTTTTTTGGATTGCTGTCTCAAGAGTGAATGGGGGAGTTAAATTATTCATTAGATTTCCTCGCTTCCTAAACTGTTTGTATCAGTATAAACCGATCGGTTTATAAATGCAAGTTTACATCCGAAATTCAATACAAATTTCGAATCGGTTCAGATTCATAATGTACCAAGTAGCCATCAATCTTATGCTTTAGTGGCTCATTTTGGTGTATTATCAATGATCACGAGAGTGTGCATTCTTCATATGCATATCCTATGAAATAATGAACAAGCAGGACGTTCTCCTCTATAGGAGGCGTTCTGCTTGTTCTTTCATTTTGTTCTTTTAGCTAAGTGATCAGTCGAATTAAATTTAATCTTGCAAAAATTCGATCAATGCTGCATTAAATTGTTCAGAATGGGTCGCATTGAAACCGTGTGGTCCACCTTCAACAACGACCAGACGGCTGCCAGGGATGGATTCATGAGTACGTTGTCCGCTCACCTCCAAAGGCACGATGGCATCGGAATCACCATGGATAACCAGTGTAGGAATGTTGAACTTCTCCAGATCCTGACGGAAATCCGTAAGGGCAAAGGCAGCAATACAATCCAATGTGCCTTTAGGTGAAGCCAGAGCTGCAATATCACGGTTATAGATACGGAATGGTTCGCTCACAAGATCTGTGCGGTCTCCAGCAGCGAAAAAGTTGCTTGTAAAACCATCCAGGAATGCTAGCCGATCGGCTTTTACCCCGTTTTGGAACTCTGCAATCGTTGCATCATCCAATCCACCTTCAGGATTGTCTTCGGTTATATAGAGATAGGGAGGAACCGCTCCCGCAAATACGGCTCTAGAAACGCGTTCTGTCCCGTAGGTTCCCACATAACGTGCAACTTCGCCGCCACCCATGGAGAATCCGACTAATGTGGCATCACGCAGATCAAGGTGAAGTATCAATTTATGCAAATCCGAAGCAAATGAATCATAGTCATAACCATCCCAAGGTTGAGAAGACTGACCGAATCCACGACGGTCATATGTGATAACACGGTAGCCTGCTTCAATTAGGGCAGGAACTTGCTTCTCCCAGGATCGCCCACTCAAAGGCCAGCCATGAATCAGAATAATTGGTTTTCCCGCACCATGATCTTCATAATAGAGTTCAATTGCTTGTTCATTCTCAGCGCCTACATTCACTTTTGCCATGGAAAATACCTCCATTAGTTGTTATATTTTTGTTTATACACAAGCTATTTGGATCAGACATACGAAAGGGGACTTGTTCATGAATCGCCTCACTCTCTATACCGTTTGTTTTATTATAAACCGATCGGTTTATGATTGCAAGTTCATATTTTAGTGTGGGTACTCAGTTGATCTCTCAACTTATCAGATAACTTTAGCTGACATGTTTCAGGAATTAGTTTTTTTCCGATCGAAGGTAAAGATTTAGCATCATGCGGGTATGGAAAGTCCCGAGAATGTTTGGGGATAATAACGCATTATGAACAGAAATGGAATGGAGCGTAGGGGAATGAAAGTATTATCTATGATTCAACCATGGGCGACTCTGCTTGTCCAGGGCGAGACTCTCTATGAAACAAGATCCTGGAAGACCCGGTATCGCGGTCCATTGGCCTTCTGGGGTTCACCTTGTGATTGTTAACCCCGGTGTGTGGCGGGGAAAAGCACATTAATATAAGACTTTTTGAGGATAATTCGACTGAAAGATAACTTGTTTGCGCATTTTTGTTCAATCTGAATAATGGTTGCTCATTCGAAATTGACCCAGCCTTTTTCAACCGGGCCAATTCGCGGGAGCTCTGACCGGTTACCAGGAATTGAGTCTCCTAGGTATACCCTAGACCTTTTTTTAAATTTTTCTCTCCGGAGACATTAAATGCCTAAACATAAGTCCCAGCTTTAAGAGCAACAGATGATCGGTATTTTCATATCCAGATTCAGCAGTCCCGAAATTTTCTCCAGCCTGTACAGTACTGTGTTGCGATAGATATATAACTCACGTGCAGTTTCATTCACTTGACCGTTGTTGGCGAAATAGGCTTCAAGTGTGTGCATCATCTCGCTGGTGTATTCCTCTTCTTTGTCCAGTAGAGGACGGAATGAATAAGAGCAATACCTGACCATGACCTCCTGTGGAATATGCTTGAAGAGATAGTGCGGCTATCGGATGGTAAACCAGAAACAGGTGAAAGGTCTGGGTGTATGCCGCCCAGGCTTTTATTATGGTTTTAGCCAGTTGAGTGCGCAAAACGCGCGAAACAAAAACCACCTGCTATGCGGGTGGGGGGATTGAGGGATTGAGGTTTTGACCACTAAGACCATTCCGATACAAACCCGCTCTAGGCGAGTTTTTTCATTTTAAAGGGTCAAGTTCATGTCCTTGGTCAGGTACATGAACTTGACCCTTATTGCCATGGCCGCTGAATGAAAGACTTCTATTAATTATATGATTTATAACATACCGCTCTATCAAAATTGAGCGGTTTTTCTTTGTACAAATATCCATCTGGCAGCGTGAAAAAAGATTATATACCTATGTTTATTGAACAGCGTTGTCTACTAAAACCATGGAGAGCATTCTATGCATGAAACAAGCCTTATGTCTGAAATTATTCAGGCCGCTCAGAACACAGCAAAGGACCAAGCTATACACAAAGTAACATCAATTGAATTAATTATTTCAATTTTGCAGTTGGGAGAGGAGACACTCTCGCTTTTTCTACATACGTAACGCCGGTATACTTTTTCAGTTCGAGCTTTAAACTAGGAGAGTCGCTGTTTGGATTTCTGACCAGCCAGTGGTATATCCATACTTCTTTTGGAGGCTTGTTTCCATCTTTGATCGGGCACAGCAATCTGCCGTTCTTCACTTCCCGTCCTGCCGGGAATGTGGTTGATTTGGGTACCCGGAATTTAACAGCTACGCAAGATCCCGCTTTTATAGCAGGTGAAGAAGGGGAACTGCTGCAGCGCCCTCTCTGATCGCTAGTCATAAAAGGCGTTTTACGGATCTCAATCGGTGTCACGGTAATAAGTTGGCGAAAAAGGTGACCGGATTTCCTATTGATATTGTAATGCAGTATAGTAACCGGGCCATTATACGTTTGCGAATTCAAACTTTTAGGAGAAACGAGAACGCCGTCATGTACTGTAGCCGGTGCACCCATCGTAGTGAAATAAAGGATGCCGACGCAATCTCCAGCTTTGATTATACTCAAATATATCACTCCTTGATCGTTGATCCTGTATTCTATGAATTCGATCAAGAAAAGTCTTGTGTGATTGCCGGCGACATAGGCTAATGCCGTTTCACTACTGTCATCTGCCCCATAAAATTAGATGTATCTACAGGGAAGGGTGACCAAATGAAATCCAAAACCCAGACAGCTCATGTCAAAAGAACCACTACAAGTCAGAGAACACTGTTCCAGACATCCAAAGCTCGATTATTGGCAAAGGTGAAAAAACTGAAAGACAATGAATACACTTTTATCGGCATGGGAGACGGTTGGGCTGGGAACGGCCAATCCAGCAATGCAATATTTACTTCGGCCTTATCCACTATCTCCAAATTGAAGAGAAAACCTCTATTTATTCTGCATAACGGAGATGCCGTATTCACGGGAACAGACCAAGAATTCAAGACAGGCGGGACATATTCGGGTGTACCGGTAAAAAGCTTGCTGCAGATGATTCAGGATCCGAACAGAGGTGTACCTGATATCCCCTTTTTTATCGTCCCCGGCAACCATGAACATACGGGCATCAACGGACCACTTACCAATTTCAGAAAATATATCGGACCAACACATTTCGGAATCCATCTCCCCAAAATTAAAACTACGATCATTGGCCTGAATAACTCACAAGAGCTTAACTCCAATGGGAGTGGTCAGTCAGTCTACGGTTTTGCACCAGGAGAACTGGCTTTTCTGAGAGAGCAGCTAAAAAAGGCACAGAAAAATACAGTTGTGACCATGCACGTTCCCCCTAGAATCGGGAAATGGGCAAATCCCCGTTATTTTCAAGATCCCACATCGACGTTCGGGAACACCCGAGGACAACTGACCCGGTTCCTATCCAGCGTTCGCGGCAAGGTCTCTCAGGTTCTTGTTGGCCATGTGCATGCATTAGATCAACTTTCCTATCAAGGCACGAGGTATCAACTGTCTGGGGGAGCCGGGGCACCACTTGTCAAAAAGGGATTTCTCAAGGGCGCACCAACCCCAATCTTCCATTTTATCGAGTTTACCGTTAGAAATGGTGTTATTGTTAAACGTCGCGTCATTCCAGTAGGCGAGACTGCATAAGTCACATAAGTCAATTTTATTTCTTTCATCTACTTAGGAATCTACCTACACTTCTGAGAGTCTTAGTGAATAGATTATTAACGTGTCCTATAGATTTCAGAAATGAGGGATTTCGATGAAGGGAACTAAACCAGGTAGAGTCGAAAATCAGGTATACTCCAGCCGAGTCTTGCGGTCAGAGTTTGACCGGAACTGGCGGACAGTAATTTCTAAGAGTGGTTATGTCATCTATATAGCTACTGCCAATCAAGCTAAAGTTGAAGTGCTGCTCAGTGGAAATATTACCAAGCGTCTGATGTTTAATAAAGGAGGGCGTGTTATCGTCGGAGGCGGGGGAACCAGTCATTACAGCAAGCCTCACCGTGCGATTACGTTGTAATTAAATTGTACAGAGAGAAGGTGCCGATGCTATGTCGGCGCCTTCTAGACTCCCTTTGGGTCTAGTTTTAGGCCTGCTCGAGAAATTGAATCAGCAGAGAGAACACTCGCCCGTCGATGCCGTGCTGGATTACATCCATACGCATTACTCTTAAAAGATTGCTGTGCAGGAACTAACGGATTTGCGCCCATCTCAACCATATATGAATAAACGGTTTCAGGAAAGGTGCGGAAATACAGCGATGGATTACCTGATTGCCTATCAGTTAAAGATTTCGCGTGACCTTCTAATCCATACCGATTAGATGGATATCTAAGTGTTGAAGTGAGTCTCTTTTAAGCGATTTACAGACTTATAGGATGGATTATGATCAAGAGAGCAGTAGTCCGGAAGGCAATCCCCTACCATCATACTCGGCTGTAAGTCGGGCTAATCTCGAATTGTATTGGAATTGAAATTGTAAATGCCGTCGTCCCTATTATGTAAGACTTGATGCATTTGGTAGGAGGATAGTCACGTAAAAGGTCTTATTTGCTGAAACGCTTGATATCACTTACCGGAGATAAGCCGAACAGGCGTGCATATTCCCGGCTGAATTGGGAATGGCTCTCATAACCTACCTCAAAAGCGATATCTGCAACGTGGGTAGATTCGGTTAACAGGAGACGGCGTGCTTCTTGTAATCGGATTTGCTTCTGATACTGTATTGGAGTCATGGCAGTCACTTCTTTGAAGTGACGATATAACGATGAGTAGCTCATGTTCGCCTGCTCAGCTAATTCTTCGATGCGCAGCGGATGATTGTAATCCCTTTTGATCCGCTCGACCACCTCTGCAATGGATGCGTAATTGCTTCCAGCCATAGCAATCTGCTTGAACACATCCCCTTGATCATCGCTAAGGAGTCTGTAAATAATCTCACGTATGAAGAGAGGTGCAAGTGCCGGAATATCCCTCGGCGTGTCTAACAGGCCTACTAGTCTCGCGGCGGCATCGAGAAGAGCATTATTCATTTTTCCTACATATATCCCTCTGTGGTATCTATTGGTGCTGTCAGGAAGTAATTCAGTCTCCTTCATGATCTGAAAGATTTGGCAGGCCTCTAAATCGAGACGAATGGCTAAGTAGGGAGATTCAGGAGAGGGCTGAGTAGCCCGGCCGGTAATGGGTACATCCAGGGACACCGCGAGGTAATCGGATACCCCGTATCGGTAGCACTCATCGGCGAGCATGATAACCTTCTCGCCTTGTACAACAATGCATAGCGAAGGTTTTTGAATTCTGCATATTGGAACCTCAGAGCGGGAATCGCGAACCAGATGCAACGAGGGGATTGGAGTAGCGTGGTCGCCATCTGTACCTGTAAACTTCTCAACGAGTTGCGCAAGCTCCAATTGTTTATAGTATGTTTTTTGAGCGTCATCTAACATGTGAATCCCCCCCACAACAACTGTGTTCCATTATAAATTTTTGAACTGTGTTTGTGAAGAGGGGTGAGAATAATAGGCAAAAACGTGCGAGTAATAGTCTAACGGAATAAAGCCTGACAGGAGCATAATAAAGTTGTTCCAACAGACCGGCGGCAACCGCCGATAGCACAATTATGATTATCCATTGGAGGGAGAAATATGACACATGATAAAGTATGGTACGTGACCGGGGCTTCGAAAGGTCTGGGATTGTCCTTAGTGAGAAAATTGATTGAGTTCAGATATAGAGTCGCTGCAACTTCCCGTAATATAGAAGATTTAAAGCAAGCTGTTGGTGAGGTGCCAGAGGGACAATTCCTGCCGTTGGCGGTTGATCTGACCCAAGCTGATTCGATTAAGGCATCCGTGAACAAAACGTATGAATATTTCGGGCAAATAGATGTGGTCGTTAACAATGCAGGCTATGGCATTGGTGGTGCGATTGAGGAGCTGTCGGAGAAGGAAATCATGGCTAATTTTGAAGTCAACGTATTTGGTCCGATCAATGTCATTCAAAGTGTACTGCCCTATATGCGTAAGCAGCGATCAGGACACATTTTCAATATCGCGTCTATCGCTGGCTTCGCTCCGCATATGGGCTGGAGCGTGTATGCAGCGACAAAGTTCTCGCTTATGGGGTTGACGGAGGTGCTTGCCCAGGATGTGCAATCTCTGGGGATCAAAGTAACGGTAGTAGCACCCGGAAGCTTCAGAACGGAGTTCAACAAGCCGAATTCTCTGGTTCTGTCTGCCAATAAAATTGAGGATTACAGCGAGCTCCATGCTGGGCACAACCAGTTCATAGCGCAAGATGGGAAGCAACTTGGTGATCCTGAAAAAGCGGCAGAGGTGTTCATTGATCTGGCGGAATTGCCAAACCCTCCGGCTCAATTGTTCATGGGTAGTGATGCGTACCGTAGAGCTTCCGAGAAGTTGGTTCAGTTGCGCGAAGAACTGGAAGCGAACAAGGACGTCAGCTTCCGAACTAATTTTGAATAAGCTGGACCACTATCCTGTGAAAAAAGTAAAAGAGACCTGTGTTCTAAATTTAGCTTATGATTTGGTTGAAGTTATCTTTTGGGATATCCTCCCAAAAGGTAGAATCGATTGGTGATCCATCTTATTCAGAACTAAAGCAAAAAATACTGATGCATTCTTATCTTAAACCTATCAAATATTATCAACCTGCCATTAGGGCAGGTTCTTTCATTTAGTTATACAAATAGAATTTAGACTCGACGATAGGACCGATTGAAGGTAAGGACTAGTTCATCGTTGAAACGGTTAAGATTTATCTGTTTAATTAAGCTAACGGGTAGCTTAGCGTAACAACGGTATATAAAATAACCTTAACTACTTAAAAGTAAATATGAGGCTGTCCAGGGACAAGAGCATTGTTCCATTTAAAATCGCTATTATAGCGGTGTTTTTGTTTAAGAAACCAAGTTCTTGTCCCAAGTTAAGGACAAAAACTTGGTTCCTTTGCCGAAAAGGAGAAGAACATTGTGTCATTGCGGATTAGACTGTTATCTAAATATTATTATGACAGAGATAGTTGGTGGGATAATGTAAAGAGATATAATCAGGCTGACAACCCAACTTACAGTATTAAGCGGCATCCGTAAAAACACTATTGTAAATACCTAATGTAAAAATAGTAGAATTATTTTAAATATTGTTTGCGAAACTGTAACGGTGAAGTACCAAATTCTTCCTTAAAGCAAGCAGAGAAATAGGGGGAATGTCGAAAGCCTACTTTTTCGGAGATACGTTCGATAGACTAGTCGTGGCTAACCAGGATTTAAAATATGTAATACTATTTCGCAACGAACATTTCGAGTTAATCATTATGTAGTAACTGCCAAATATGATATCAGTGGTATGGTTGACGATCAGGAAGCGGGGCTCTGCCATTTTGGACAAACTTACTGTACGATTGGTATATATCAACGACAAGGAGCTTGGATTTTGAAGTATAACCATTCAGTGAGATAGAATGGGGGGCCGGCTATACCTTCATCCTTCATATGGTTAAGGTCGGTGCGGAACCTGCAGGGTGAAAACTGTTATGAATACAGCCTTTCTTGTGGCTTAGTATAAATTCTCTAAATTAATGTTTAATGTAGTAGTGAATGGGTAAATTTATACTCTAGATAGCCAGTATAATCTGATTAAAGATAGATTAAGGTTTGCAAAAAGGCTAATCAGTTGTATTGGGAGAGGTCGTCCATTTACTTGTTTATTTAGGGGGAATATTGATTGAACACTTTTTTAAAGGCTCTGCATACTTATAAATCTGCATTTTCCGTACATTTAGTCAGCGGGGAGTATTACGTAGGTCAATATATACAAACGTCAGATCCAAATATTATTGTAATAAAAACCTCGGATGGGTATGAGAAAATTAAACTTTGGACGATAAAACGTTTTCAACTTTTGGACAATTAAAAATGATCTAAACTGGATTTGGTGGGATAGTTTAGATCTCTGGAAATGTAGATGGACATGGACATATTCCCATTGATAGTCGCTATTTTAGCGGCTTTTTTTGTTTTATCGGTACAAATTCTTGTCCTTAGCTTGGGATACGAACTTGTACCGATTGCCGGAATGGACAAGAACATAGTCTGATTATCGATTAGATAATCATCTAAATGAAAAAAGCTTTTTAAGTAGCGTAAAACAGGGCAGTTTTCAATCCATCTTATAAGATATTGCCGAATTACAGCAGCGAATCAATCTATTTATATACTGTTTGTATTATTATAAACGTCAACATCTCCATGAATATGTCGTAATGCATAAGAATAGAAGAAACAAGTAATGATACTGTGATTTTAACAACCGGTTTTAAATTGCTGTCCCATAAAGGACTGATCAATCCGGGTGCTTTTTCACAATATGCGGAAAGGGAAATCCGTAAGGACTAAAACTCGATGCTCCTCTAAAATTCAGGGCTTTCCAGGATATATACCGCTCAATAAAAAGGTATCTCTAATGTTCGCACAGATTCAGAAACCGCTGTAGCATCATAGTTGGGGAGCATTTGCACAGTAAAATCAGAACAAGGGACTTCGTCATACTGAAGTTTAGCCTACTGACATTTGAAATCTTCTGGTTTTGAAAAAAGATTTTCTGAGGTCACATTACTTTACGAGAACAATGGCCTAAACCGATTTTCCTCACTGGGCTGCGGGTAGGTCCGATGCTGGTAGATCAAATGGGAATGATGAAAACGAATATCAGGGAATACATTATTAAAACGTAATATAGTATTACTCATTGTTACATTGTTATATTTAATATAGATGTTTTTTGATTTACAATCATAATATAGTTACTATGATTTGCTCATTTCCACAAATAGTTTGTTGCTGAAATCGAATGATTCAATCTACAGGGAGGGACACAAATTTGCGAAGCACAAATAGGTTAAAGAAAAATATTAATAGTTTTTGGAAGTTCTCATACGGCGATTGTTTAGATGGCAAGGAGTCAAACTTTGATGATTCGGGGTGGTATGACATCGGTATCCCACACTCCTTTGGTATTCCCTACTTTATGGAAAATGAATTCTATGTCGGATATGGTTGTTATCGCAAAAAAATTTATATCGAATCCGAATGGATAGGGAAAACGATACTGCTTGAATTTCAAGCTGCCTTTCAGGATGCTCACATTTATATAAATGGAGAGCTTGTCGGTAATCATCAAGGCGGATATACAGCCTTTGCAGTAGATATCTCATCCAAGGTTAAAGAAGGCAATAATTTGGTTTTTGTCCGATTAAATAATCTGTGGAATCCACGTCTGGCTCCGAGAGCTGGTGAGCATGTGTTTAATGGGGGATTGTATCGTGATGTCAGTCTGATCGTGACTGACCGGATACACATTGCTTGGTATGGTACAACTGTGACTACGCCAGAAGTATCCACCGAACGTGCTACATTGTTGGTGCAAACGGAAGTGACAAATAACGATTGCAACCCTACACAGTATAGACTTGTATCTTCAGTGGAGTTTAATGGAGAGTATGTGATTCAAGTCATTTCTGATGGAAAACTTAAGCCAGGAGAAAGCACGGTTGTTAATCAATCCGAACAAATAGATTACCCTTATCTATGGCATCCGGATACCCCTTATATGTATACGTTGAGAAGCCAAATCTATATCAACAATGAGTTGAGGGATGAAGAGACGACTAGCTTCGGTATTCGTTGGTTCGACTTTGATGCAAAACATGGCTTTTTCCTGAATGGTGAACAGTATAATATTACCGGAGCCAACGTACATCAGGACCATGCAGGATGGGGCGATGCAGTTACACGAGCCGGAATGCGCCGTGATGTTAATATGATCAAGGAATGTGGCATGAATTTTATTCGTGGTTCCCATTATCCACATCATCCTTACTTTGCGGAGGAATGTGATAAGCAAGGGGTGCTGTTTTGGTCCGAATTATGCTATTGGGGAGTCGGTGGACCTAATATTGAAGGCTACTGGACAGCGAGTGCATATCCCGTATATGAGGAAGACAAAGCCGAATTTGAGCAGAGTTGTCTGACAACACTTCAAGAAATGATTCGATGTAATAGAAATCATCCTAGTATCATTGCTTGGAGTATGAGTAATGAACCTTTTTTCAGTGAAGAATCGGTGATGGAAGAAGCCAAGGCATTGACCGTTCGGTTGGTAGAAGAAAGCCGTCGCCTTGATCCAAGTCGTCCTGTAGCAGTAGGGGGAGCACAGAGACAAGGCTTTGACGTTCTTGGTGATATAGCAGGATATAACGGTGACGGCGCTTCTTTATTTGTAGATCCAGGTTTCCCCAGCTTTGTATCCGAATATGGCAGCACCGTGGCGCAGCGTCCTGGAAAATACTCCTCTGGATATACAGATGGCGTCGAGAATAATCCAGCTTGGCGCTCAGGTAAAGCACTTTGGTGCGGATTTCATCATGGTAGCTTTATATCAGATATGGGATATATGGGCATGATTGACTATTTTCGTCTGCCTTTACGTGCATGGTATTGGTACCGAAAGGACCTACTAGGGATTGATGCTCCACCTGAAGCTGAACAAGGCGTACCTCACTCACTTAAACTGACGAGTGACAAGACTAGGTTTCTTACAGACGGTACCGATGATATCTATCTCATTGTTGAGCTATGCGATGCAAATGGGAAACGTATCAGTAATACCTGTAACGTAACTCTCGAAGTCATTGAAGGCGGCGCTCTTTTTCCTACAGGGAGAGAGATCGTTCTGACCCCTGAAAACGGCAGTTTTCTGGATGGAGCAGGGGCAATCGAACTGCGTTCCTACTACGCCGGAAGTATCAAAGTTAAGGCTACTGCAGAGAATGTACAACCAGCTATCCTTGAATTCGAAGCTGAAGGGGACGTTCCATGGCTTGGACAGCAGAGAAACATCCAACAAGGACCGCCTGAGCGAGCAGAGATCCCAACCGAAAGGGAAGAAACGGATATTGCGAGAAGCCGTCCTGTCTTTTGTAGCAGCTTCGCATCAGAACATCCTGGTATGAATGTTACAGATGGTAAACAAGAAACATTTTGGGGTGCCAGAGTGCTGGACTCAGAGCAGTGGATTATGGTGGATCTAGAAGGCAGCAAAGCAACAAAGCGAGCTACCATCCATTTTGCAAAGCAGATTTTCCATCCAATCAAGGTTTCTACATCTCAAAGCGGAACAGAATTTGAAGCATTATCTTTTGTTAAGCTGCATGATAACCAGACAATTGAACTTTCATTATTAAGAAGCACACGTTATTTGAAAATAGAATTTCCTGAGCTTCCTATGGAAGTTCAACATGTTGAAATCTATGACTGAATAAGAATTTTTACTGATAATAAGATCAGTTCGTATTTCAACGTTTTTTCAAGTGAACCTCTCGAAATTTTGTCGGAGTTAGACCTTCTGCTTGCATGAAAATTTTATTAAAGTAACTGATGCTTGTATAGCCAGAACTAATAGCGACTTCTTTTACAGCCATATCCAGGCTGGATAATAGAAGTTGCTTGCTATACTGGATACGACATTTAGTAATGTATGATAACGGTGTCATTCGAGTTACTCTTTTGAAAAGACTGCAAAAATAATTAGGAGTTAAATCCACTTTCAATGCCCACTCCTCTAATTCAAACGGACGGGTTGCCATTTGTTGCATCAACGGAAGCAGCTTAATGATTTTATCGGTATTCTGATTTCCTCTTTTTGTTGTAAAGGCAATCGCACTGCTTACGAATTCAACAATGATGGAATAGGTAAGGGCGGATAATTTTGGAGGACGCATAAATTTATGCTGCTGCATCTCTTTTATTAACTCCAGATAGGCTTGCTCGAGCATATTGGAATTATTGATACACCAAACAGAGGACTCGTGAAATCCGCGTTCAAGCATAAACTCTAATAGCCCGCTACCATTAAATTGAATCCAGTATATATCCCATGGTTCTGTACTCGAAGTGTAATACCTCATCTGCTGATGAGGATAATGGAGGAAAGCATCTCCTTTTTTCAAAGTATACAAGGTATCTTCAATCTCAATGAAGCCTTTGCCTTCAACAATAAAATGCAAGCTGAAGTCTCTTGTTCCTTCGGAGCGCAGAACATTGTGATTATCAGGCTGTGTATATTTTCCCAACGAATGCGGGAAGCAGAAAAAATTAAACTCTTCAAAAGAAGGTAGAAAATATTGACGGTACATTAGATCAGTCCTTTCATAGATTAAAGGCAACTGCTAGACGTACGTTAAACTAAAGTATATTTAACATATTATTTCACATGGAGGTAACTAACAATATGAAATTACAGTTTGACACACCAGCAGCATATTGGGTGGAGTCGTTACCTGTTGGTAACGGCAAGTTAGGAGCAATGGTATTTGGAGGCATTGAGAAAGAACGTATAGCGTTAAATGAAGATACGCTCTGGTCTGGATTTCCCAGAGATTGGAATAATTCTGTAGCAAAAGAGATTCTTCCAGAAGTTCGAAAATTGATTTTTGAAGAGCGCTACGTAGAAGCTGATCAGCTTAGCAAGCAAATGATGGGACCCTTCACTCAATCTTATTTGCCTTTCGGAGATCTTCATATTACGATGGATCATGGACAATTAAGTAGCCAGGGTACCTATAAGCGAGATTTGGATTTATTAACCGGGATTGCTTCTGTTAAATACTCCATTGGAAAAATTGATTATACACGAGAAGTGTTTGCCTCATATCCCGATCAGATGATTGTGGTGCGTCTGACAGCCAGCCAGCCAGGTGCTCTTGAATTCAGGGCCACACTCAATAGCCCACTGCGCACATCAACAAAAGCAGACGACCACAGCTATGCTATTTTCGGAAACGCCCCTGAGTACGTTGCTCCTAACTATCATGATGTTGAAAAACCGATACGTTATGGAGAAGAAGGTAGTTCTCTGGGACTTAAATTTTTTGGCAAAATCGTAGTGCCACATACTGACGGAGTTGTAAACATCACTACAACAGGTTTGCAAGTGACAAAAGCTTCAGAAGCAGTATTATATTTTTTGGCGGCAACAAGTTTCGACCCTGAGTCCAGCAAGGGCAACATCTTACGTGATCCTGAAGAGTTAACCAACTCCGCTATCCAGCGTATTGAAAAAGAGTCTTACGAGGATATACGTCATCGACACATAGAAGATTATAAGGGGATATTTAATAGAGTGGAATTGAAATTGGGTAGCAGTTTTGCGCCTGAGCATATGCCAACGGATCAGCGCATTGAGACATACGGAAGCAAGGACCCGGGCTTAGTCGAACTGTTATTCAACTATGGTCGATACCTTCTCATATCCAGTTCGCGACCTGGAACACGTCCAGCCAACTTACAGGGGATATGGAACGAAGATACTCGGGCTCCATGGAGTAGCAACTATACGCTGAATATTAATGCGGAGATGAATTACTGGCCAGCAGAAACCTGTAATATGGCAGAACTTCATAAACCATTAATTGATTTTGTTAGCCAACTTGCAGAGAACGGTAAAGAAACGGCTCAAACCAATTATGGGGCACAAGGGTGGGTAGCTCATCATAACTCAGATATTTGGGGACAGACTGCTCCAGTAGGGGATTATGGAATAGGTGACCCGGTGTGGGCAATTTGGCCTATGGGTGGCGTTTGGCTGACTCAGCATCTTTGGGAGCACTATTCGTTTAGTCTAGATCAAGCCTATCTAAATGATACAGCCTATCCATTGATGAAAGGGGCAGCACTGTTTTGTCTGGATTGGCTCATCGAGAATGATGAAGGTTATCTTATCACTTCACCATCAACCACGCCAGAAATGAAGTTTATTGTGAATGGTCAGCGGTGTGCAGTAAGTGAAGCTTCAACGATGGATCTCTGTCTAATTTCAGAATTGTTTGATAACTGTATTCGTTCTGCTGAAATATTAGGCTGTGATGAGGAGTTTACCGCGATTCTTCGGGCAAAGAAAAGGAAGATTTTCCCATTACAAATAGATGGGCAGGGGCGTCTTCAGGAATGGAGTCTTGACTTCGTAGAAGATGATATCCATCATCGACATGTGTCACACCTTATCGGTGTATACCCAGGTAAACTGATTACCGAGAACTCCTCGCCAGACATGTTCAAGGCGGCAAGAAAGTCACTTGAAATTCGTGGAGACGGTGGAACCGGATGGAGTCTCGGATGGAAAATAGGTCTATGGGCCAGATTCAAAGAAGGCGATCGTGCTGAACAACTCATATCGAATCTTCTTCGGCTCGTCAAGTCTAATGAACCCATTAATCATGAACAGGGTGGTGTATATGCAAACCTGTTCGACGCACATCCTCCTTTTCAAATTGATGGCAACTTCGCAGCTACAGCCGGGATCGCTGAGATGCTGCTACAATCTCATCAAGAATATATTGAATTTCTGCCTGCATTACCAACAAGCTGGCAGGAAGGTCAAGTCAAAGGACTCCGGGCTAGAGGCGGATTTGAGATTGATATTGATTGGGTTAATGGAAGTTGGACAAAAGCTACAATAATCTCACATGCAGGGCAGATATTTAAGATTAAAAGTGATATCAGCGTCGAAGTCCGTCAGGGTTCAACAGTGATTGCAGCGCTCTTGAACAGCGAAGGTTATCTTTGTTTTTCAACAGAACAGGGAATGATCTACTCACTTCTTACAGAAACGTGTGACAAGAGCAAAACACCTTGCTGATAGGACAGTCATAGTTCGCTCAGTTTAATTATGCTAAGTTCGTTAGTGCTCATAGTAGATTCTCTTTGTGTGAATGTGAAGTGCACCCCTTAGAATAGATATTGGAAAAACCCCTGGTTTAGCCGATGAAATTCTAGGTGGTGCATTTTTTATGGCGATTAATGGACAAAAGTTTAAAACGTATCGGCAGAATTAAAAAAAGAATTTATCCGTGTGCATACAGTTGAAAGTTTAACTTACAGGTAGATTAATTAACATCTGGGGATTCATGATCCAGGACGAATTAAACGATGCCTTCGAAAATATGGGGGACAAGGTGAGTTCGGACAGACGGAACAACGAGTTCGCCGAAAAGTATACTAGGATTTAGAACGCTATGTCTAACACTTGAAACATGAGAATGAATTGCTAAAAAAGTGCTTGGTATCTTGAAGGAGAAAGAAAACAAGAGAGATTTAAGGTTATAAATCAGAGTCTGGTCGAGGGAATTGTTATGACAATGATTCTATAGAGAGTTTCTTCTCGCATCTCAAAATGGATAGACTCTAATCATATCATATACGAATGGTTACCGAAGCACAAAAGCAAAACAGAAAAGTTTTCCATAATTTGTTCTCTCAGGTATAGGATACAGAACTTATCTTTATCCTATACCTGAGAGAACACTGGCAATGATGCCAACTCCTGTGTCGGATTGGTGCTTACCTTTTATTACAAACTTATTGAGTCTTTATTTCACCTTTAATGGACTAACTTGACTGAATACATAAAAATGAGTATATTACTCATTAATTGATAGTTTAATTTATCATTAAAAATCATTATGTATCATTTCATAAGATTTTTATTTCTTATTATCCATTATTCGGAAGATCGAGACGTGAATGCTGATTCGGAGCATCTTGGGTAACACAACATTTTCTAAAGAAGTAGATACAAATTTTTTTGGAAAATACTTAGTATAAAGGAAGGAATTGTTTTTTTTGTCCATTAGGTTTATTGAAGCACTCACACAAAATTAGCAGGCAGCAGCGGATATACCGGAATTGACATCCATGAACAAGACCTATTAGTAAACATTCATCTAAATATTCTGGTGAAAAGAGGAATTCGAATTCATGAGGTTTTTAGACAATTACAGGAAAATGTAAAAAGAGAGTCTTACTGGTATTGACATTGGTGCCATCCATGTCAAGGTCGAGGGAATAGCGTTTTCCTAACTGTATGGAAACCGGCAGAAGAAGTTATAAACTAATCATAACTGGGAGAATAGATCATATGACAAACATATCTATAGGTAAAGCCAGTCCACACTCACTTAACGGAGCCAAATTGAATCTCATGGCCGTGGGAAACGTTTCCCACACTATTGCTGGTTCTAAGAATCCAATCATAATAGAGCATACCTTCAGAAAGTTGTGGCAGTTCAAGAACAACCGATTTAGCCATGAATATGCTTATGAGGCCAAGTTAGATGATAAGACACTAGGAATCATTACATGTTTGCCCATTCCCACACTAGAGAAGTTGGTTTCATCTACAACACAGCAGGTGCTATCTCTTCGAAAGTTAGGTTTAATTTTCTATAATCTATTGCACCCTATAGCACTATATTCAACAATAACGTTGAAAGAAGGTTTCGAAGGAGAGTATCATATCGCTTCACTTGCATCTATGCCGGAGAGCAGGGGAATGGGAGTCGGATCACAACTCATTCACTATGCGGAGCAACAGGCAATCCAACAAGGATACAAAGTAGTATCACTGACAGTAAAAAAAGAAAATAAACTTGCGGCCAAGCTCTACAGCCGACTCGGCTACGAGATTACTTCAGAAGAGGAAAAACCTGCATTCTCATTGTACAGAATGGTCAAGAAAATATAGGTTGGACAACTATTCACCATTCCATGAGGTGTAAAATGAAAAGAAGTATGAGCCCCATGAAAAAAAACAGATTGAATACGATTCTAGATGTAGTCACAAGGCTTCTTATCGATAAACCCAACGCATCTATGAATGAGATTGCTGATTCAGCTGACATCGGTGTAGTCACATTACATCGATATGTAGAAACCCGCGAAAAATTAATGGTACATCTAGCGATTCGTGCAATTGAGGTCGTAGGTGCAACAATTCATGAGAACTCCTTGACCGAAAATAATGCTGACCGTTATTTCCCTAAATTAATTGAAGCTCTTATACCGCTTGGGGACAAAATTTATTTTTTGGGGAAAGATGCATCAGTGTATAGTAACCCGTATGTTAAAGAAGCAGATCAAAAACTCAGAGAACCTGTACTGGATACAGTCTTGATTCTTCAAGAAAAGGGGGGGTTGCGGTCCAAGGACAAGAACATGGTCCCATTTAAGTCGCTATTTTAGCGGCTTTTTTATTTTATCGGTACAAGTTCTTGTCCTCGGCTCGGGACAAGAACTTGTACCGATTGCCGGAATGGACAAGAACATAGTTCAATTACCGATTAGATGAATATATAAACAAAAACAGATGCAGTTAAAAATTGAATGAGCAGCATATAAAGGAGGGTTTTCACATTTCATATGAACAGAAGACTCCAGAAGAATAATTCTCGGGCAGATAATCAAACGCGCAGTATTGAGCCGGATCCGTTAAACCAACTATTTATAATACCTGATTGTAGAATAATAAGAATAAGCATTTCTAATTGAGGGTTTTTTAAATAATTATTATATAATTACTTGAAGAGATCTTCAAAATTTCAACACAGAAAGAAGGTTTTTGATGCGGTATAAAACAGTAGTGTCAACCATAGGACGTGGTAATAAGTTGAGTCGTTGTACAGACAGCAAAGGTAATAAATTTAGCCTAGAAAAAATAATGGATAGCTGGAGAGTGTCTTACCAGGAGAAAGTTTCGCGAAAGGAAGGTGAGATTGGCTTACGTGTACCTCAATTTGGAGCTTTATCGGCAATTCGTGCACATTGGGCAATATCGAACTCTCCAGCTACAATTGTGTTGCCTACTGGTACAGGAAAGTCTGAAACGATGTATGCAACAATTATTTCTGAAAGAATTACTTCAACATTAATCATTGTGCCTTCTAATCTCTTGAGAGAACAAATTTATGAAGGAGCGAGTCATTTTGGCATACTTCCAAAATTAAATATGATTTCTGATGAGTCTATTCATCCAACTACTTTTCTTTATAAATCAAAAGTTGAAGCTACAGATGAGGAAACATTGATTGCTGCGCTAGAGGATGCAAATATAGTCGTTTCTACTCCGAGTATGATAAAGAATATGCCTTCATCTGTTTGGGGGAAATTTGTTCAAAAACTAGAAGTTGTGATCTTTGATGAAGCACATCATCTTGCATCTCCGGATTGGGGAACTGTAAAAGAAAAGGTTTTAGGAAAGAGAATTTTACAATTTACAGCAACCCCTTTTAGAAACGATGGAAAAAAAGTTGATGGTAAGATAATATTCAATTACGGATTGGGAATGGCTCAAAAAGCTGGATATTTCAAGCCAATCTAGTTTCATCCAATTCAAGAATTTGATGAACAAAAGTCTGATGAAGAGATTGCCAAAATTGCAATCAAACAATTAAATGAAGATTTGGAAAAAGGATTTGAGCATGTACTACTTGCGCGAGCGAAAAGCCGTAAACGTGCTGATGAGTTATATGAAAAAGTTTACTCCCAATACGAAGAGTACCATCCAGTTGTAATTCATACTGTCATTCCTTCTGCACAGAGAAATAAATACTTAAAAGAAGTTAAAGAAGGTATTGCAAAAATTGTGGTTTGTGTAGACATGTTTGGTGAAGGTATAGATATCCCAACATTGAAGATTGCAGCACTCCATGATAAATATAAGTCACTTCCAATTACCCTTCAATTTATTGGACGATTTGCTCGAACAAGTGGTAATAATTTAGGAAATGCAAAGCTCATAACAAATGTGGCAATGGATGATTTAAAGGACTCGATAGAAGAGTTGTACAGTCAAGATTCTGATTGGAATTCTCTCCTCAATATACATTCACATCAAGCTATTGATAAAGAAATTGAACTTAGTGAGTTTATTGGAAAGTTTGAAAAAGGTCATGTTACGGATATAGATATATCACAACTTAAGATGAAAATAAGTACCCGAATGTTTAGGAGCACATCGGAAAGAACTTTTTTAGATGCATGGAAATTGGTCCTAGATCCAGATAGAACTACATCCATGGTAAATGAAGAAGATTCTGTTTACATTTTCATTGAGGAAATTGAAACAAAAGTAGTTTGGTCTGATCAAAAGGATATATTGTAGTATGATTATGATTTTTTTGTTTTGTTTTTGGATAAGGAGAATGGAATCATACATATAAACGAAACTGATACCGGAAAAGGTAATCGACTCGTTGAAAGTTTGTTCTCACAAGCAACGGCAATTAAGGGGATTCAGTTTATCGAAGCTTGAATGAGATTAATAGGTTAATGATTGGTACTTTAGGATTGAAACAACAACCAAGTGAAAGGATTAGCTTTAGAATGTTTGCGGGTACCGAGATACAAATAGTATTCTAGATAATTCACTCACTTTAGAAGTGATAAAGGACTTTCCAGAAGGTGTTCCTTATAAAATACTACTACCAGAAACGATTGAAACGTCTAATACTTACACGAAACAGTTGTATATTACTAAAGAAGAAAAGGCATACCCCTTCTATCAATCGGAAATAAGCAGCCCCAGTTTGGTTGATGGAAATCTTCAATTTGAATTCTTAATAAATGAAAGAAAATTTGCATTTGAACAAATTATTAATGATTCCTCTTATAGCTTTAAGCAAATTGAAGGTGAAAAACTTATGGTGAAATTAGGTAAGAGATCAGTTCAAATGATTGATTTCTTCTATGAGTATTCCCCGGAAATATCTTTTATTCAGCATGATGGAACTGTAGTTGTAGTTCAGGAGAATCTAAAAACAGTGATTAAACCAAAAAGTGGTATTAAGTTATCTTCAGATGTTTTTATTGCTGTTAACTGGCCTGATCTTGGAGTCAATATTAAATCGGAATCACAAGGGAGAGGAAGAAAGATTGATTCTATACAATACGCTACTATACATCATATTGTAGATCAAAGTTCAGACATAATTTTTGACGATGATGGATCAGGGGAAATTGCTGATATTGTTTCTGTTAAAATTGATATGAAGCATAAAAAAATTAGATTTCATCTTTATCATTGTAAGTATTCACATGGAGAGCATCCCGGTTCTCGTGTCTCAGATCTGTATGAAGTTTGCGGCCAAGCTGAAAAATCAATTATGTGGAATGATAATGTATTAGAAATAATACAAAGAATGATTGAAAGGGAAAATTCGAGACAGAAAAACTATGGTGAAACACGATTCGAAAAAGGGACCTTACAGACTTTAAATATGTTAAAAAAGATGGTGAGAGCTGGTTATGAAACAGAATTTGAAATTTCTATTGTCCAACCAGGGGTATCAATATTAGAGATCACAAACTCTATGAAACAAATTATATTAGCAACAGATACTTATTTAAAAGATACGTTTGGTTTACGTTTGACATGCTTTTTTAGTAATTAGTTGGATATTTTGGGCCTAGAACGACATAAAAAAAGAGCGTGCAACTGTAAGAGTTGTATGCTTAGCTTATATTTATGGGATTAGAACTGTGTAATGTATGCAACTAATGTCGAGGGACAAGAACATTGCGTCATTGCTGATTAGATTATTATCTGAATATTATGATGACCGAACTAATGTGGCCGGATAAAGCTCAATTCGTTCGTTGAAGACAACATCTCCGTTCAATATCTGAGTAGAGTGGGAGATCTAGCGGTTTCATCCCGTCGAATTCGAACTGGGCTTTGAAGCAGTCCTTATGCTGAATCAGGAACTTCATATTGATCTGCCGGAAGAAGAAGCAGGAAATATCGCCTTTCATTTGGTAATGCCCAAACACATGAGCAAAACATGGAGCGCACAATGCAATCCGTCAAAATGTTAAAAGATATTTTTAATCTCATTCAATACAGTTTTGATATGCAGTTGAACAAAAATTCTATCCACTATGTGAGACTAGTTACGCACTTACAATTTTTCATCCAGCGTTTACATGAAGGACGCCTGGGCAATTCGTAAAAGATTTTATATTTTAACACATGGTTAAGGAGCATCCGCTTGAATACAAATGTGCGGAGATGATCAAAACCTACGTGCAAAGCATGCTGGACATTTCCATATCAAACGAGGAATTATTGTATTTAATCATTCATATCGCTCGAATTGTGCAGGAAAACATGGTGAAGATGGATCCTTATGAAACAAAGTTTATTGATTTATAATTTACAATTATTACACATAGACCCCCTCGTAAAACTCTGTTTACTGCAGCTCAACGGGGGGTTCTCTTCTAATTTTTTAAACTTCTCGCCCATATGCCTCAAGTTGTGTAAGTGCCGGAAATAATGCAGGATCCTCCGACTGAAGTAATTCGCTCAGTTTCACCCATTCCACTTGCCTTGGCTCTAATAGAATTTCCTGTGATTTTCCAGATTTCTCAAGAGATGCAGTCTTAGAACTACCATCTGAAAAAGATAAGGTAACCTGCTTCCAGTAATTATCATGGGGGAAGTCGGCTCTCAGGTACAACACGATTTTGTCGATTTCAACAAGTCGTCCAAAATGAAGGATGAATTCTGCATCTAATCGTTGGTTAATTCCCCATGATTCGAATGGCCACTCTCCATGGGAATAGGTTACTGTATTGCCGTTAATGGCATTACGCGCAGCAAACACGGCCTCACCACGCGTCTCGACATTAGCCGAAGCATGAGGATATAACGTTGAGTTGGTATGATGATCATGCGAATTCGCGGCCAGGTTTTTGTAGGAGCGTATCTCCTCAGTGGATGCAACCCGGACAGTTAGCAAATGAAGTTGACCTGTGAATGACTTGGGAGAGTATGAGGTTTTCTTTTCATTAAAAGGGATGCGTAGACGGTACTCTAGCCCGGACAGATATACAAAATCCGGATTAAAAGCATCATCCAGCTGAATGTACAAATAGACATTTTCCCTAGAGCTTCTCAGAACAATAGAATCCCCGGGTTGATAGGGTTGATCGTATACCAGATGAGTGTGGTTGGTATCGGTATGTTCGGCAAGGATCGTTCCATCCTCACGCTGTACTTCAATCGTTAAATGAATCATAAATACACCTCAATTTGAAAGATTAGAATGACGTTTGCTGTAGGGTTGTAAACTGCTTACAATCCATATTTTTTCAAAATTGTAGCACTCGTCTCAAGAACTCACAAGAGAAATTTTCCAGGCTATCGTAGAACATGAAAAAAATAGAATTTGCCTACTTTTATCATCGGAATTTGGGTTCACTTCTGGTCGATTTTTCTATACGCTTCATGAAGAAAAACAATCCAAGGGAAGGAGATATTGATTTTTGGAAACGTTTTCTTATGAACTTGACATTTTAGCGAACCAGGAGGCTATGAAATGAAGAAGTGCTGCAACCTTATGAAATGGATGGTCATTCGTGTGTTGGTAGTAAGCCTCAGTGTGGTTATAGCATCTGTCCCTGGCAAGGTGGCCGCAGATGATTCGGTGATTCATTCCCAACCTGCAATTTTGGAGACGATTAGCCCGGAAGGGTTCGTTCATCCTTCTGTGGGTTTCACTGGAAATGCACTGAAGCTGATGCAGGAGAAGGTTGCCATTGGCGCAGAGCCATGGGCGAGCGCTCTCGAGGAATTCAGGACTAGTCCTAGTGGATCACTTGATTATGATATTCGGAACCAAAGCAAACTTGATAAAACAAAACCGGCATATACAAAGATCGATAATGATGCCAAAGCCAAGGAAGCTAAGGTAGATGCGGAAGCTGCATTTACGGATGCCGTGATCTGGGCAGCGACAGGTGATGTTCGTTACCGTGAAAAAGCGATGACTATTGTTCGTCTGTGGTCTCAGATTGATCCGGCTAATCCGAAAGGATTTACAGATTCGCACATTAGTATCGGTGATGCCATGGCGAATATGGTGAGAGCTGCCGAATTGCTTCGTTATACGGCAGGCAGTGGGGAATGGGCGTGGACGGATGAGGACACGACGAATTTTACGCAGAATTATCTGATGGCCTTTTACGATGGTAACTTCTATCATAACAACGGCCGCTGGATGAACCAGCATGGTATTATCTCCCAGGCCTATATGATGGCGGCTGTTTTCTCTGATAATCAGCAATGGTACCAAGAGGCTGTGGAGTGGGCTACCGCTAACAAAACGGCTACGTTCAAAGGGCAATCCGGTGATATTTTTCATCAGATTCGTTATGTCACGCAAAATGAACGAACGGGTGCACCGGTTGAACCTCATGTACAACTTGTGGAAATGTTCCGCGACATGGGCCATGCTTCGGGGAATACAGCAACCTTATCCATGATTGCCTACATGGCTGAAATTCAGGGGACCAAGGTCAATCCGGACCCAGCTTCACCAACGTTTGGAGAAGTAACGGATGCAGCGAATGGTGTGGGGTTGTTTGAATTCCTCGATAATCGGATATTGGCGGGAGCCAATGTACTGGCTAAATATAACCTGGGTTACGATATCCTGTACACCCCGGTAAATATCAGCAATGCTGTGGTTGGTGATCCGGCAGGCAATTACGTAGATACCGTAAGTGATAACGGCAGAGGATTGGGCTACGCGTCCGAGGTCACATACGGATACTATATGCATCACAAGGCTCAAACACTGGACCCAAGCGATGAACGGATTAAATATCTGGCAGAATCCATTGAAAAGCAAGGTGGATTACAAGCGTTCCCATCCTATGTTCTATTACAAGGGACAGAGAATCTGGCAACAGGTGAGGTGGTTGGTCCACCTAAGCCACTAAGCAATCCGCCATATACGGAAGTGAAAGCGGCTTATGACCGTCTACAAGCGTTCGATTATATTGGCAGGAGCGCAACAACCAGCACGAGCACGTTCCAGGATCTGGATGGCATGCGTTCGGTGCTGTATGACGTTCGTTATGAAAATCAGTACACCTGGTATGATCTCGATTTGGATGACAGCTACAAAGAGATTACGATTCGAGCTGCAAGCAATTCAAGTGTGGGCACCAAGGTGGACGTGATTCTGCTGGATGGAGTAGACGGAATTGATCGCACTAATGTTACGACAGCCGATCTTGCCAAAGGTGAAGTGTTAACCACATTACAGGTTCCGAACACGGGATGGTGGACTAATTATGCAACCGTCTCAGGCAAACTTAGCAAGCCTCTGTCAGGCAAGCATCTAATCGCATTCAAATATTATGGCAGTGCAAATTGGCTGTCCTATCAGATTGCGTTTGACTGGTTTGCATTCTCGGATAGCTATGCAGGAAATGAACATGCTGCGCTATCAGGTGTTCTCTCTGCAGGAGCTACAGAGACTTCGGACGGTGTGAAGCTGAATGACGGAGGGGAGATCTCATTCAGCAAAATGAATTTTGATAGCGGTAATAACAGCATTGAATTACAGGCCAAAACAACGGATGCGACGGGCCAACTGCTGTTATACAGCGGTGAAACACTGGTATCAACCTACAAGTTGCCAAATACGAGCAATGTCATGGTGAAATTCACCTCTGAAGTTGCAGCAGCAGACTTGGCCAAGATCAAGGGCATTCATGATATTACCCTAAAATACAAAGGCAGCTCACCGATTACACTCAAGTCATACCGGAACATCGAGCGCAACCGCTTGGCTTACATAGATACATCCGGCAGTCAAGCCAATTCTATCGCTGATCAGGCCATTTCGATTTCAGGTGCATTTGAAGTAGGCAAAGAAGGCAGTCGCTCTTATATTCAGACCAAGAATGGAAGCCTCGTTTATTTGAGCAAGGCGGCACTTCAAGTGGATCGTACCAAAGACAGCATCGTTTCCTTCACGGTCAGGACCAATGGGGAGGCCACATTGCAGCTGCAAAGAGATTCATCGACTGCCCCCTTTGCTACGATTCGAGTACCGGATACAAACGATGAGTGGCTTCGAGTAAGCACGAACATATCAGATCAACATGTGAAACCGAATGACTACCCAACCTATGTGAAAAGTCTTTTTGTGTCCATTATGACGAATATGGAAGATACGGAAGTCATGCTGGAGAGCTACACGCTTGATCCTGCGGACACTCCGCCTGTCATCAAGCTGACAAGTGAACAAGGATTCGAGCTTACAAGTGTAGCGGCTTACGAGAATGGCGCTGATATGAATTTGAAGGTATCCGTTGAAGATCCAGACTCAGTGAATGTATCTTTATCAACGGAGCATCAGGCTTATATTGATAGTAATGGACTAAATGGCAAGGCAGGCGGGACGTTAATTGTTAAACCGGCCGGACTTGCGCCAGGTGAATATGTTTTCCATATCTATGCAGAAGATGATACATCCAATTATGTCGATAAGGAAGTGAAGCTGACCATATACCCTGAGGAAGAGAATAAGGCCCCTGAAGGACTAACCGCAACGTTAACCGGGCCGAATTCCGTTCTGCTGAACTGGCAGGAGGTCAAAGGAGCAACCTACTACAGTGTCTATCGCAAGCAAGGGTCAGAAGGAACGTTTACCAAATGGAAAGAAACCACTTCCACTGAATTGACCGATGCTGATCTGAAATCCGGTACTGTATACGCTTACCAGGTTGCTGGCGGCGGAAATGCAGGAGAAACGGCGAAAAGTGAAGCTGTGAGTATAACCACCCTTTCTGTCATTCAAGTTACGGAGTCGATGGTCAAGGCTTCATCCAAGCAATGGGATGCAAGCGACTCAACAGGAATCGGGACTCCTGAGAGTAATGGATGGCGTGCGTTCGATGGCAATACAGAAACGGCACCTGATGCTTTGACCAACCCAAGCTGGATTCTGATTGATTTAGGTCAAAACAATGCACCGATCCTGAGCGGTGTGAAATTTTATCCGCGCAGTACACATCTTAATCGGATGAAGGATGCTGTCATTCAAGGGTCGAATGATGGTACAACATTTGAAAATCTGTACACTGTCGGAACCATCTCTACTGCCAAATGGTACTTTGCAGGAATTACGAACGATAAGGGATATCGATATCTTCGGTATTACACACCTAAGGGCAATGCCAATGTGGCAGAACTTGAATTGTACAAAAAAGTAGTACACGTAGATGAGCATAACCAAGCCCCCATGTTTGCCGATTTGGCTCCAGTGACGGTGACGGCAGGGCAAGAGGTGAAGCAGACGCTTATCGCTACGGACCCGGAAGGGGATTCCATCACGTATGCGGGTATAGATCTGCCAGCAGGAGCGAAGCTGGATACAGCTACGGGTGAATTCAGCTGGACGCCAGAAGTAGTAGGGAGCTATGTGCTCCACTTCAAAGCGAGTGATGCCAAAGGTGCAGCAACAGCTGCTATCTGGACCATCATTGTAAAAGAAATAGCAGAACCGCAGCCAGAAACAGAAAATTCGTCTACGCTACGCGGACCCTTAACAGCTGCGCCGGGGCAATCAGTGGACTTGAACATCGGTGTACATGGCGTCACGGATGGTTTCACAACGGCACAATTGACCGTAACTTACGATACGTACAAGTTGCAATTCCCCACAACCGAGGATGAACAAGGACATATTACTCTGGGTGATGAAGCAGTGACTTCTTTAGAAGAAGGCTTTCAAATCATTGGAACAGGGGTGAGACCGGAATCCGGTGAGATTCTCCTTATTGTGGCTAACACGAACCAGAATCAAATTACCAATTCTGGGGATCTTATCGCTCTGCATGGGCAAGTCAAGGCAGATGCGACCACTGGGCAAGCACAAGTCAGCTTAAGTGATTTCGAAGCTTCCGCAGACGGAAATTCTAACATGCTGGATACCTCGACAGCGTCAATCGCTATTCAGATTCAAGTCGATAAGACACAGCTGACGGCTGCAATCCAGTCCGCACAATCCCTGCATGACACGGCAGTGGAAGGAAGCGATACAGGACAGTATCCGATTGGGTCCAAAGCAGTGCTCCTCACAGCCATCGAACATGCAAGTACGGTAGCAGCGAATGAGGCGTCAACCCAAGCAGAAGTAGATGCCACAGTTGTAGAACTGAATCAAGCGGTAGAATTATTCACAAAGCTTGTCATTGGTGTAAGCAAAGCTGAATTGCAACAGACGATCCTGCAAGCACAGCAATTGTCCGCAGCGGCTGTTGTAGGATCTTCACAGGGGCAATACCCACTGGAGGCTAAACAAGTATTTGATGCCGCAATTCAAAGTGCAATGACCGTTCGCGACAATAGTGGAACCAGTCAGGCGGAAGTGAACACAGCAGTCAATGCTTTGCAAGCGGCGATTACAACATTCCGAAAAAGTGTTCATACGGCAACGCCTCAACCTATAGACCATACTGCGTTGACAGGACAGATCCAGTTTGTTCAAGGCAAACTGGCTAAAGCTGTCGCAGGAACCAAGATTGGTCAATACCCTCAGCAAGCTATAACGAAACTACAGACCATTCTCAATGCGGCAATAGAGGTGAAAAACAATAACTCATCAACACAAGCGAATGTGGATGCAGCGGTGGCCCAGCTTCAATCGGCAGTAAATACATTTGCATCCCAATTGATCACCCTTGTATCAGGTCAGACACAAGTAAGCATCAAGGACTTGTCGCTGATTGCGAAGTATTATGGTACCAAATCGACGGATGCAGGCTGGAGCGATATTGAGAAAGCGGACCTGTTCGACGGAGGTGAAATCACCATTCGTGAGTTGGCTGCTGTTGCTCAAATGATTGTTGGTGACTGGCTGGAAAAATAAAACTTGAATGAGCATAGGAGGGCACTCTGGTGCCTTCCTTCTGATTATTCATGGGACAGGGAGGGCCTCCATTGAGATTGAAGGCGAGCGTTAAGAAAATGAAAATGAGAAAGGTCTGGACAAGTCTATTGGTGCTACTGATGACCTGTGCAACGAGCGTGAATGCAGCCACAGAAGCAGAGCAGTCAAAGCGTGCAAGCTTTGAGTTAAAGACGATGTCTGTCAACAACAAGCTGGTTGAAATTTCGGTCATCGGACATGATCTTGAGGATCTGTACGCTTATGAAATGAATCTGCAGTTTGATGCGAATACGCTTCGTTTCTCCAAAGCAAGCACAGGAAATGTTGGATTTACGGTCGTGTCGAAAGTGGAGGGGAACAATCTCCAGATTGCGCATACCAAAGTAGGCAACGTGAAAGGCGATAGCGGGGATCAATTGTTGACGAGCCTACAGTTTAGCGTGCAACGTGCCGGTAAAAGCACGATTACACTTCAGAATCTCAAGCTCGTGGATTCAAAACTGATTATGTCTAACATGACACCTGCATTACAGGAGACCATACAGACGGAATCAGGGACTATCTTTAGTGATATAAAGGGGCATTGGGCAAAGGATTCCATTCTAAAGGCGGTAGCAGCCGGATTTATCGACGGCTATACGGATGGCACGTTCCGTCCCAAGCAGGAGGTCACTCGTGCCGAGTTTGCTGTTATGTTTAGCAGAGCGCTTAAGCTTGACGTGAATGATTTGCATGCAGCATTTGCCGATGCGAACCAGATCCCGACTTGGGCTTCCTCTCATGTGCAAGCAGCAGTGCAGAAGCAACTTATTACCGGTTATGCTGATCACACGTTCCGACCAAACGCGAAAATGATTCGTGCCGAGATGGCGTCGATTGCTGTTCGCGCACTTGGTAAGGAAGGCCATGATGTGACTAACGTGAATGAATTTGCTGATACAGCCGATATTTCTGTTTGGGCGAAGCCTTTCATTTATGAGGCTGTAAAATTAAACATTATGCAGGGTATAGGAAATAATCATTTTTCGCCAAAAACGAATGTGACCCGCGCAGAGGCAGTTACCGTGATTTTGAATGTGTTGGGTAACAAAAATTAATTCAACCATAAATTTTAAGATCGATTACATTTTATTTTGGTTTCCACTCACAACTATTAAAGGAGTGATTTTATGTCACAACGATCTACCAAAGCAACGTTCATGAGTATCATGCTAGTCATCATCATGCTTCTAATCCCCGCATATGGTTTAGTTTTACCGAAAACGGCAGAAGCGGCTACATTTGCTCATCCCGGGATTATGCACAATGCTGAGGATCTCACCCGAATGATTGCCAATCAGAACACCGAACCCTGGAAATCAGCATTAGCTAATTTCAAAACAGATAGCAAAGCCTCCTCAACTTATCCCAAACAAGGGCCTTTTAGTGTGGTTTGCAGGAACGATTCGACACTTTCCACATGCACGAATGCCAACAACGGAAACAGTGCTTTGGAGAATGACGCGCGAGCTGCATATTATAACGCGCTTCTGTGGAATGTGACTGGAACACAAGCGTATGCCAACAAAGCCATTGAGATTTTGAATGCCTGGTCAAGCACATTGACTACCATTGCTGGAACCGATGCACAGCTTGCTGCGGGAGATAATGGCATTTTCCTGGCTAATGCAGGCGAATTGTTACGCTATAGCAACTCTGGCTGGGCTTCGGCGAATATTACACAACTGGAAACGATGCTGACCAACGTTTTTTATCCTCACATTCAATCACCTGGAGATGCCAATTGGGGTGGATCAGCGATGAAATCCATGATTTCCATCGCTATTTTCTCGAACAATCAAACCATGTTTGATTCTGCAATATCCAATTTCAGAACGAATTCTTGTGCTTCGGTTACACGAAACGTAATGTCTACGGGACAAATTTCTGAATCCGGTCGGGATCAGATCCATGCACTCGGC
This sequence comes from Paenibacillus sp. FSL R5-0519, assembly GCF_037974275.1. NCBI lineage: Bacteria > Bacillati > Bacillota > Bacilli > Caryophanales > Paenibacillaceae > Paenibacillus > Paenibacillus sp. FSL R5-0519. Next base: position 3,019,245 of record NZ_CP150234.1, on the reverse strand, counting down.
GGACTTGGTAACTTGACAGTAGTCGCAGAAATCGCATGGAAACAGGGTGTGGATTTGTTTGGAGATGGAGATAATCGACTCTTAGCTGGTTCGGAGTATTGGTCTAATTATAATCTGGGTAATGAACCAATGTCATGGGATTCAACATACGGACGTTGTACCATGGGACCTTGGAGTGGCATTAATGGAACGGGAAGAAGTGCTTCCATTGGATGGGCTCAAAATGAAATAATATATGCTCACTATGTAACGCGTAAAGGATTGACCGCACCGTATACAACCAGTTATATGAATGGCATGCCGGCGACAAATACCGATAGCGCGCTGCTCACATTTGCATACAGACTGGGCACCATTACCGATCCAACGAAACCATCAGCACCATTGGGGTTAACAGTCAAGCCGTTGTCAGATAAAGTCGTTAATCTAAGCTGGTCGCCTTCAACCGATAATGTTGCTGTGAGTGGTTACAAAATATACAGGAATGGGACCATTGTGGGGTATTCACCAACTACGGACTATACCGATGCAGGGCTGACTGCTTCCACAGCTTATAATTATCAGGTAAGCGCATATGATGCAAAATCGAACACATCTACAACAAGCAGTACGGTGACTGCCACAACACTGTCCTCTGCCACTGCGCAAATTCCGTTCTCTTCACAGGACATTGGCAGTGTAGGCGTTGCGGGAAGTTATAGCTACAGCGGCGGAACATATACAGTCAAAGCTTCGGGAAGTGATATATGGGATTACGCGGATCAATTCCGATTTGCTTATGTGCCGTTAAAAGGGGATCACACGATTACCGCTCGCGTTGCCAGCCTGTCGAATACACATTCGTCTGCCAAAGCAGGGGTTATGGTTCGGGAATCTCTGTTTGAGGATGCCAGCAATGTGTATGCCGCTATGAAACCAGGACTCGCCGTATTCCAAAATCGGACGGCACCAGGTGCAGTAACGAAATCTACAACATCCGCAACGGTAACTGCACCATATTGGGTCAGAGCGACCAGATCTGGGAACAATGTTACAACATATATTTCTGCAAATGGCACGACATGGACGCAGACAGGTTCGTCATTAATTTCTGCTGCGAGCACAGCCTATGTAGGTCTTGCTGTGACATCTCATGCGAACACGACGCTTACAACGGCTACATTTGATAATGTAAGTATCCAGTAGAGACATTTTATGATATGGTCTGGTTCGGATCACTTAATATTGATGTCATCATCGTAAAAAATAGAACGAGCCAAACACTCTTTATCCGTATTATATTTCAAATAAGAAACAAGAAACCTCCAGATTCCACTTTATTAGTGGGGTTTGGAGGTTTTTTCATGACAAATGTTTTGGAGGCTAACTTATCTTAGATCACATTATAATGCATTCTTTTTCTGATTTATCTTGTACTTCAAAGGTGTGACTTGATACGTTTTTTTGAAACACGAGATAAAATGTGAAACATTCTGGAAGCCAACGCGATGGCTTATTACTTCCACGGGCAGGGTTGTCGTTTCAAGCATATGAGCGGCTACTTTAATTCGTTTCGCAGTAAGGTACTCGCTCAAATTACTCCCAGTTTCTTTTTTGAAAAGGCGGGATACATAGGATCTTGTAAAATGCAGTTGATCTGCCAGCTTGTTGAGTATGTTAGATTCCATATAATGTTCGTCCAGCCACTGCATAATCAGTTCGGAATGTTCTTTCTTACGACGTGTAAGCGTGGACTCCAATTGATTTTCAGGGAAGATCCTTGCCACAGCACTAAGAAACTGAAGAATAAATACGGTAATTTCCTCTTGAGTGTCACCTTGTTCCATATGAGCAATTTGTCCATAATCCTCCATACAGTAGTTAAAGAGGTTCATATCTCTGCTGAAGTCAAATGCGCGCTCAATCTCACTGGAATAGCACAAACGATCAAACCATTCTCTGCGACGTGGATATTCTTTCAAATATTGATTCATAAGCGAATGGTTTATATGTATCACTGCACGTTCGTAGGGACATTCATGAGTTACTTTAGCAAAGACTTTGTGTATTTCGAAAGGTTGAAATACAAAGAGCATACCTTTCTTGATTGGATACGTCTTGTTATTCATCACCACAGTGCCATTGCCTTCAAATACAATCAAGAACTCGCAGCACTGGTGCCAATGATAAAAACTGCTGTTTGATTGACTCGTTCGATGACGATCTGTCCACACCACAGGTTTTCCATGAAACGGGACTGATTCAAAACCGACTTCCATGAAAATCACTCCACACCATTTTTACTAGATTGTAGCATTGCTTTATCTTTTGTCAAAAGTGCAACAGAACGGTATTTTCATTAAACACAGCAAAACTATTGCGGGTTTTAGCATGATACACTGATGCTGTTCCAACTAAATGATGAATAAGAATCCATAACAGGAAAGCGGGAACTGGCATGTTAAATACAGAAGAGCAACGAGTCTGGCTACAAGATATTGAGCAACGGATCATTCAAAAATTAGACTGGGTGAGTGACAAATCCAAAAATAAAATTCCATACACAACCGTTCATGGTGTACATGATGACCGATCTGTTGAAAATCCGAGTGGTACACATGCAGACGGCATTAACTGGTGGACCAATGGTTTCTGGGGTGGAATGATGTGGCAGATGTATCACAACACGGGTCAGGAGAAGTACAAAGCTATTGCAAATATCTCAGAAGACAAGCTCGATGCGGGCTTGCAGCAGTATTATGGTTTGCATCATGATGTGGGATTTATGTGGCTGCCAACCAGTGTCGCAAACTATAAACTGACCCAGAATCCTGAATCTCGCAAACGGGCGCTTCACGCTGCCAACTTGTTGGCAGGACGCTACAACCCGATGGGAGAGTTTATTCGCGCATGGAACGATATCAGTGGAGAAGACACTCGAGGATGGGCCATTATTGACTGTATGTTTAACATCCCCTTACTCTATTGGGCAGCGGAAGAAACCGGAGATCCCCGATTTATGCAGATTGCCCTAAAGCATGCGGATACGGTCATGAAGACATTCGTACGTCCTGATGGTTCCGTCAATCATATTGTAGAGTTCGATCCGTTTACAGGAGATGTTGTAAAATCATATGGTGGGCAAGGCTATGGTGAGGGCTCTTCCTGGACGAGAGGTCAGACGTGGGGATTATACGGTTTTATGATGAGTTATATTCATACAGGCAAAGCAGAATATCTTAATACAGCGAAGCGCATTGCACATTATTTTATCGCTAACATTCCTGACAACGGAATTATTCCGATTGACTTTAGACAACCGAAGGAGCCAGCATATGAAGATTCAACGGCTGCAGCAATTGCAGCCTGCGGACTTATCGAGATTTCCAAGGCAGTCGAACTTCATGAGAAGGATCTCTATCTGAAACCTGCACTAAAATTGTTGAAAACGTTGGACGAGGACAGAGCAGACTGGACCGAAGATTGCGATTGTATTCTCAAAAATGGATCGGCAGCGTATCATGCCAAAGAGCATCATCAATCCATTATTTATGGAGATTATTACTTTATCGAAGCCATTTATAAGTTAAAAGGAACCGACTTGTATTTCTGGTGAACTTTGGAGGACTTGCTTATATAGCTTGTCCTCTTTTTATGTTTGATTTTTTATTACAAAACAAAGTTGTTTTTCCGTACTAAGGGCGTTGGATTTTACCTCTTAGGTTATTTGTGTTCCATGTTAAGATGGGTTCACAACCAACAAACAAGCATATACACAAGGATCTGGAGGAGGCCTTAGACAAAGTGACGACAAACACAAAAGTTCAACCGTACACTGCCAAGAGCATGAAGAGAACAACTACATTTTGGGCTTTGATCAAAAGAGACTGGTTCCTTTACCTGCTGCTGGTTCCCTTTTTATTATGGTATGTCATGTTTGCATTCAAGCCGATGTATGGCATACAGATTGCATTTAAGGACTACAGCATATTCAGAGGCATTCAAGGGAGCGAATGGGTAGGTCTTCAACACTTTCAGGATTTTCTGCAAAGTGAGTATTTCTACAGGGTGTTAAAGAATACGTTAATCATCAGCTTGTACGCGTTATTATTTGTATTTCCTGCACCGATCATCTTCGCTCTACTTCTGAATGAAGTGAAGAGTTCCAAATTCAAAAAAGTTGTGCAAACGTTTACTTATATGCCTCACTTCATATCAGTTGTTATCGTTGCGGGTATCGTTACGAACTTCCTGGCTCCCGGCAACGGAATAATCAATCTGATTATTGCGAAGTTTGGCGGTGATAAAATATACTTCCTGGCTGATGCCAGTTTCTTCCGAACTATCCTGAACTCCATGAGCATATGGCAGGGTACCGGGTTTGCGGCCATCATATATATCGCAGCGTTATCGGGTGTCAATTCGGAACTGTATGAAGCCGCAGTTATTGACGGAGCAAGCAAATGGAAGCGTACACTTCACGTCACGATCCCGGGAATTCTGCCTACGATCATGATCATGCTCATTCTACAGATCGGTAGCTTGCTGGAAGTGGGCTATGAAGCTATCATACTTCTCTACCAGCCAGTGACATATGCAACTGCGGATGTGATTAGTACCTATGTCTATCGTGAAGGTATCGTAAACGGAAGGTATGATATGGCAGCAGCTGTTGGACTGTTTAACTCGGTTGTTGGATTTATTCTAATCATCGCTGCAAATAAACTAAGCAAGAAATATACAGAATCTGGACTATGGTAGGTGATGGCTTATGATGGAGAGTCGTGGAGAAAAGATATTCTATGTATTCAATTATATTATTCTGGGGTTGTTCGCCTGTCTGACCCTGTATCCGTTCTTATATGTTCTGTCTGCGTCAATAAGTTCCCCGCAGGCAGTGGTGACAGGGGAGGTGCTTCTGTTTCCAAAAGGAATTACATGGGAAGCGTATACTTCCGTGCTGGGTGAGAAAGGGATTTGGACCGGTTACGGCAATACGATTTTCTATACCGTTGTTGGTACGTTGACAAGCATGATTTTGACAATCTGTGGTGCATACCCACTGGCGAAGAAAAGGCTGAAAGGTCGGACAACGATTAACCTGATCATTTCGTTTACGCTCATTTTCAACGCTGGCATGATTCCGATGTACCTGAACTTCCAAAGCCTCGGTTTGCTGGATAACCGCTTTGGTATTATTATCGGGTTTGCAATCAGTACATTTAACTTCGTTATTCTGCGTACGTTCTTCCAATCACTTCCGGAGGAGATTGAAGAGGCTGCACGCATTGATGGTGCGGGAGATATCGGCGTGATGATGCGTATTGTCATTCCCCTTTCAAAAGCACCGCTGGCTACAATTGGATTGTTCTATGCCGTAGCCAGATGGAATGGTTACTTCTGGTCGATGATCATGTTGAGGGATGAGAGCAAGTTTCCATTACAGGTTCTGCTGAACAGACTCGTCGTACAGATGAAACCGTCTGAGAACATGATGAACGATGTATCCTTTACAACAGGAGAAACCGTCATTTATGCTACAATCGTGGTTGCTATTATTCCAATTATTGCGGTGTATCCATTTATTCAGAAATATTTTGTTAAGGGTGTCATGATTGGTTCGTTAAAAGGATAAGGATTATCCGAATGTTGTCCCATCCGACTACATTTTGATATAGAAGTTTCACTATCACAGAGGGGGCATTTGTGTGAAAAGAAAAACATCATTATTAATGGCATCTCTATTGTTAAGCGCATCCGTACTCGGAGCGTGTAGTTCAGACAATACCGCGAACAACACGCAAACTCCATCCCAAGGTTCACCAAGCCAAGAATCAGCTAATCTGAGCATCTTCTATTTTGATGATGCGGGTGTAGTCAAGATGGACTCTCCTGTTCTGAAAAAAGCGGCTGAACTCACCGGAGTAACCTTGAACAATGTGGCTTCGGCTGGTGGGGAAGAGAAGCAGGCCTATAACCTGATGCTCGCTTCCGGAACACTGCCGGATATCGTTAGTTATTACACGGCTGACTTGAATTCCATTGGAGCCGAGGGTGCATTGGAACCACTGAATGATTATATCGATAAACTGGCGCCTAACTTCAAGAAGTTCCTGGATGAACATGAAGAAGTAAGAAAAACGATCACCGCTGCTGATGGAAATATATATGCTATTCCTTTTGTCGCTGATGGTAGCGCTTCCACTGGTTGGTTTATCCGCCAGGATTGGCTGGACAAGTTGAATCTGGAAACGCCAAAAACGGTAGACGAATATTACGAAGTATTGAAAGCTTTCCGTGATCAGGACCCGAACGGAAATGGCAAAAAGGATGAAGTACCTTTCATGCAGCGCGACAATATAGTCGGTGCGTATAGCTTGTTACCCCTATGGGATGCTTATCATTCTTTCTATATTAAAGATGGAAAAATTGTATTCGGCCCCTATGAGGATCAATTCAAGACCGGGATTGAGAATATTGCCAAATGGTACAAAGAAGGTTTGATTGATAAAGAGATCTATACCCGTACCAAGGCTCGTGAAGTATTGCTAGGTAATAACACGGCTGGTTCCACACACGACTGGTTTGCAAGTACATCTAATTTTAATCAGTCTCTGAGTAAAGATGTACCGGATCTAAACTTTATCCCATTTGCTCCACCTGCAAGTACATCTGGCAAAGTCTATGAGGTCGGCAAACGTGCACAACTTAGCGGATTTGGCTGGGGTGTTACGTCGCAAAGCAAGCATATTGAAGATGCGGTGAAATACTTTGATTTCTGGTGGAGTGAAGAAGGACGCCGATTGTTCAACTTCGGGATTGAGGGCGAGTCTTACACCATGGTTGATGGCAAACCAAAATTCACAGAGGAAGTGTTAAGCCAACCGGCGGTTAACGGATATCTGGTTGAAGCCTTTGGCGCACAGCTGCCGAAGATGGGGGCATGGCAGGACTTCTCATACGAGGAACAGTGGACCAATGAAATTGCATTAAAAGGTATTAAAGAATACCAGGAGAACAACCTGATCTCCGATGATTATGTACTGCCAACATTGAACTTCACGAAAGATGAACAGAAACGTTTGGATGCGTTGAAAGGGCAGATTGATACGTATTTTGCAGAGAAAGCACAGACCTGGGTTATGGGTGGTGAAAGTGTGGAGAGAGGATTCGCTGCTTACCAGGCTCAACTGAAAAATCTCGGTATTGAAGAATATATCCAAATCTACAATGATGCGTACGCTCGTTACTTAAGTATTCAATAGTGGTGTAGCGGTGCAGCAGAGCAATAGGGAAGCCAATTGGCTTCTCTATTGCTATATATTCTTATTCGGCAAGTGCGTTATACTATGAATTATTGATTAGCGGGAGAATGCATATGAAAAAATGGCTACATTCCACTACATTTCGAAAGCGTATTCAATTATCGTTGATTTTGTTTACGATGATCGCTGTGGTTGTCTGCGGAGGAACATCCTATTTTATTGCCTCCCGAATATTAGAGAACAAATCGTATTCACTGAATCAGGGCATTATCGATAAATCAGCGCAATCCCTGGAAGAAAAGCTGCGCAAAATACGACTTGCCGTACTGACCTTTATGTCCAGCGATCAGTTTAATCAGCTGCTCAAGAAAACCGCTAAGGTAGATGAACTCAGCTATTATGATCATTTTAAGTTGAACCAATCGTTACAAACGCCGATTTTTCAGATGAAGCTCATTGAGCCTGGCATAACGTCCATTTTGATTAACACACCTGTTGGTGAGTACTTTTCCAATCCGGATAATCGAACCGGGAGAATCCCGTTCTCTGAGAGCAACGTATATCCTTTTCTGGACAAGGTTCATCTCCCAGGATGGGTGGAGTCACACCCGGATGATCTATTTGGAACCGGGCAGAACGTGCTGAGTTTGATGTTTGTACCTATTGTGCAGAATGCGCCCGCAGACACACATATTGTGGTGGATGTGAGTGAGAGTGCTTTGAAGGAGTACTTGCTCAAAAACAGTGGAGACGCTATCCCCGTTGTGTTTACGGAGAATGGCAGACTGGCGTTTGAGGCCGATCCCCTCTCCAGTCAACTTGCGGCCGACGCGGATTTCAGAAGCCGTTTGAAGGGCAATAAAGGGCATTTTGAGTATACAGTCAACCATATTCGTTATCTGGTAAATTACTCTACGGTGGCCTTCCCGGATAACTGGTTGATTGTGCACCTTACAGAACGAAATGTGCTTTTGAAAGACGTACGTTTAATTCAACTCGTCACGGTCAGTGTCATCGTCATTTTCGGTCTGTTAGCACTGCTGATTTCGGGGAAATTAACAAGTTTGCTGCTACGTCCATTAAATCAGCTACAATCCGTCATGAAGAAGGTCGAGCATAATGATTGGTCTGTTCGATTCCAAGGGGAATACAAGGATGAATTCACTCATGTTGGCTTCAGGTTTAATAGCATGCTGGATCAGATTGAAATCCTCACAAGGGAACGGATGGATGCACAGCATGCCGAACGAATCGCTGAGATGAAAGTATTGCAGGCACAGATGAATCCGCACTTTTTGTACAACACGTTAAATACCATATTGTGGAAATCTCACTCCAACAAACAAGAGGAAGTTCGCGAGATGATTATGTCCTTGTCCGTATTGTTCCGCGTAGGGCTGAACAATGGGGAAGAACTCACAACGGTAGCCAAGGAACTGGAACACGTAACCCAGTATTTGAAAATTCAAAAGCTTTGTTATGCGAGTCTGTTTGAATATAAGATTGAATGCGAAGAGGAGATCAAACCACTTCCAACGCTTAAACTGCTCCTGCAACCGTTAGTAGAAAACAGCATCCTGCATGGTTTCAAAGACTATCGCAATGAGGGGCAGATTCATATACGGATTACAGTAGTCGATGGATTCCTGCAGATGAAGGTGAGTGATAATGGTCAAGGATTCGATACTCTTGAGCATGATGTTAATGATCCTCATTTTGATGTGTCTGCGTGTGAAGGTTTTGCGCTTAGAAACATAGGTAAGCGGCTTTCCTTGTACTATGGAAACAGAGCAGAATTCAATGTCAACAGTACACCATTCCAACAAACAAACATCGAAATTCTCATTCCGCTTGAAATCGAGGGGGCATCTTAAGATGAAGCAAACATTTTCAATGGTCGTAGTCGATGATATTCCTGCTGTCGTTGATGGTATAGCACATGACTTGCCCTGGGGAGATCATGCGATCGAAGTGGTAGGTACCGCGTATGATGGTCTGGATGGATTGAAGCTTATTCAGGAGAAACAACCAGATATCATCGTTACAGACATACGCATGCCGAAGCTGAGTGGAATCGAAATGATCGAACAGGCGAAGCATTCAGGTGCCAAGCTTATTTTCATCAGTGGATATTCAGACTTTAGCTACGCACAGCAGGTTCTTAATCTTGGCGGGTTTGATTATATTTTGAAGCCTTTTACACCCGATGAGCTATTGGAGACCATATGCAGAGCCAAGGCACAGCTGGAAAAAGAAAAAGAGAGTCGTCATCATCTCATGGATGTGGAACGGAAATTACGGGAGAGCATGCCCTTGCTAAGGCAGGAGTACCTGAATCTGCTGGTGCGATATTCTTCCCATCCGGAAACGGTGAAGGAGAAGTGGAATTTTCTCAACGTCAACATGAATGACCATTATTTCACAGTATTTACCGTGGAGATGGATAATTATTATACGAATAAGGCAGGAGTAAGCGAGGTTGAATTACAGCGATTCTCATTACAGAATATTTTGGAGGAAACGATTCGTACATACACTGAAGCCGTTGTATTCAGGGACGATATTAACCGGTTCGTGTGTATTGTGAACGATCGTCCGGACGCAGAGAATGATGAAATGCTCAAGATTGCTGAAGCTTGTCGAGAAAATGTGGAAAGATACACGCGGTACTCGATATCCATTGGTGTCGGCACCAAGGTGGAGCATATCCACCAACTGCCCATAACGTACCAACAGGCCATGTATGCCTTATCATATAATTTTTACACTGGCGGTAACAGTGTATTTGCCTATCCAAGTTATGCTGACAATCATGCGACCTATGTGAAGTTTTCATCCGAAAAAGAGCGTGAACTGGTCTATTTGCTTCGTTCAGGGGCTACCAGCAAAATCAATGAAGTGCTGGACGGCATCTTTAGTGAATGGAAAGATAGTCAGGCTATGCCTACACCCGATAAAGTCAAAGTGTTCTGGATTGAGTTGATGGTCAACGTTCGTAATGCTATTAACGAAGATCTGGAGCTGGAAGAACCACATTTCTTCGATCGCAAGATTCATAAGCTGACGTATGATACGGACTCAATAACCGAGTTACAGTCCATCGTGGCCGAGATCTGTCATATGTATTGTGAGAACATAGGCAAGAAGCAGAAAGAGACGGCACATGTGGTCATTAATGAGTCCATCGCCTACATTCGAGATCACCTGCACCTGAATGAATCTGTAGCCGATTATGCCAAACAGGTACATCTAAGCACGAGCTATTACTCCAATTTGTTCAAAAAAGTAACCAACCAATCGGTATTGCAATTTGTGGTGCAAGAACGAATCGAAAAGGCCAAAATTTTGATTTTACAGGGAATAACGCTTCAGGAAGTTGCCATGGAGGTGGGATATGATGAACGATCCTATTTCAGCGACGTTTTTAAGAAAAAAGTAGGCATGACACCTTCCGAGTTCAAGAAACAATATCAAAATTAATCATTGGCGTTCGTACATTTCGTCAATCAGAGCAGAGGGCTAAGGAGAAAATCCTGAACCTCTGCTTTTTGGAATTCAGTTGTTTTTTGGTACCATTGCAAGCGGATTTTGGCTTCTCTTGTCACTGAAAAATAGTTAGGATACACATAGATAAGCATTTTGCATTAAATCCAGGGAGAGTCTGTCAATCAGAAAAAGTATGATTACGTTTGTTGCAAGCGCTTTACTTTATAGCCGGAATGTGAATTCAATAGTGATTCCATATAACATATCGAGAGGAATGTTGACATGCTGAATGTTAAAAAACACTGGGAAGATCCGTCCACCCTTCATGTAAATCGAGAGGACGCAAGAGCCTACTATATTCCTTATCAAGATGATGTGACTGCCAAGACACGTAAGAGAGGTAGATCCCCTTATTTTCAAACACTAAACGGTCAATGGAAATTTCAATATCATGCTAGTGTGGCACAAGTGCATGAAGCTTTTTATCAGGAGGGTCATGATATTAACCAGTGGGACGATCTAACCGTACCTTCCTGTTGGCAAGTCAATGGATATGATCAGCTTCATTATATTAACTACAACTACCCGATTTCATGTGATCCGCCATTCGTACCCGATGATAATCCTGCGGGCTTGTATGTAAGGGATTTCGAGGTGCCATCGGAATGGGATGCCAAAGAAAGGTATGTTGTATTTGAAGGTGTGAATTCCTGTTTCTATCTGTGGGTCAACGGTCAATATGTTGGATACAGTCAAGGCAGCCGAATACCAGCAGAATTTAATCTGTCGACATATCTTCAGCCTGGATCCAATCGCATGGCTTTGATGGTACTCAAGTGGTGTGATGGAACCTACATTGAAGATCAGGATATGTGGCGATATTCAGGAATATATCGGGATGTGTATCTGTTGGCACGGGACAAAACACATATTCGCGATGCATTTCATAAACAGCAATTTGCGGCAGGGGGCAATCAGGTCACGCTGGTGTCAGAGATTGAAACCACAGGCCGTTTGAACGTGAAGGCTGAACTTAAAGATGCCACAGGCAAGCTGGTTGCAGCAGCCGAGGGTGTAATTGAAGACAAAGGTTCGTTGAAACTGGATGTGGATCAACCCCGGATGTGGAGTGCAGAAAATCCGTTCCTGTACGATTTATATGTTACAGCAGGGGATGAAGTACTGCTCTCTTCTGTAGGTTTTCGAACGGTAGATGTAAATAAAGGCGTATTCCGGATCAATGGCAAGGCAGTCAAGCTGAAAGGAGTAAATCGTCATGATTCCCACCCGGAGTTGGGACAGACCATTCCATTGGAAGCGATGATCGAAGATATCAAATTGATGAAGCAATATAATGTCAATACGATTCGGACAGCTCACTATCCCAATGACCCACGTTTTCTGGAGTTGTGCAATGAGTTCGGCATGTATGTCATTAATGAAGCAGATCTGGAATGCCATGGCATCGGGCAAGCAGGTAATTTCAAGGATGGCTGTCACCATCAACTATCTGGCGATCCGGCTTGGAAGGAAGCGTTCCTTGAACGGGCGGTTCGCATGGTAGAACGTGACAAAAACCAGGCCTCAATCATCATGTGGTCGCTGGGTAATGAATCAGGCTATCACGTTAACCACATCGCTATGGCTGAATGGATTCGAAGCCGAGATGAGTCCAGACTGGTCCATTATGAAGGAACAGCACCACAAGCCGGAGGACATCTCAATACGGAATCACTTGATATCGAGAGCAAGATGTACTTTACCTACGATGAAGTACGCAATTATGTCGAGGATAACAATAACCATAAGCCGTTGTTCCTCTGTGAATACAGCCACGCCATGGGCAACAGTTGCGGGGATCTAGGGGACTATTGGGATCTCATCTATGCACATCCGCAGCTTATGGGGGGATGTATCTGGGAATGGACGGATCATGGAATTGCAACCAAAACAGCGGATGGTGAACCTTATTATGCTTATGGCGGAGATTTTGGAGATTCTCCAAATGACGGGAATTTTTGCATCGACGGGCTGGTCACACCTGATCGAAAGCCACACTCGAGTCTGATTGAGCTGAAGCAAATCCATGCACCGATTCGTGTAGAAGCTTTCGATCTGTCGCAAGGATTGTTCAATGTGATCAACCGTTATGATTTTGTAGACCTGTCCCATATTGGACTACATTGGAAAATCACATCGAATGGAGTCACTGAACAGCAAGGGCAGATCTGGCAACTTGAAGCAGAAGCCGGAAGTGAACAGCATATTTCTCTTCCATATGACTTTACTGCATTGAACTGTCAGACGGCGGAGCTGACCCTGTCCTTCTGGAACAATCAGGAGACCACATGGGCGAGTATGGGGTATGAAGTTGCTTTTGCCCAGTTCGTCATTCATGAAGCTCAATCCTTAGCCCGAATTCAAGAGGAGATTACAGCGAGCCCCATAGCATATCGCCAGATTCAGGCAGAAGAGGTTCAAGGAGCTTTGGTAATAACAGGTCAAGGATATCGTTATGTGTTTAGTCTGGATAAGGGAGCTTTTGCAAGCATTACACGGGAAGGGCTGGAGATGCTTGCGAGTCCACTTCGTTTCCACATTTGGCGTGCACCGATTGATAACGATACTTATATGCTGGGCAAATGGCGTGAAGAAGGGTATGACCGTGCCAAAACGAAAATATATGGAACGACATGGGAGCATACGGAAGACGGTGTGTCCCTGAACGTCCAATTCTCGATCGGTGCATCGGACAGGTATCCGATTGTGCGAGGTGAAGCGGTCTGGATTGTGCATCATAACGGTGTAATCCAATTGCAAACCCAGGTGAATGTACGTGAGAATTTCCCTTATCTGCCGCGGTTCGGGTTGGAATGGATCATGCCTGCCGGGAATGAGGAAGTTGAATATTACGGGTATGGCCCACATGAGAGCTATCTGGATAAACATCGAAGTGCACGCAAAGGCAGATATCTCACTTGCGTAGATGATCTTTTCCAGGATGATTATGTGATGCCACAGGAGAATGGTTCTCGTTATGGAACAGAATGGGCGATGGTTACGAATATGCTCGGCATGGGTATGAAATTCGCTTCTTCCCGTCCGTTCTCGTTCAATGCATCACACTATACACCGGAAGATCTGGCGCCTGCTTCCCATACGTATGATCTAAAACCGAGACAGGAAACGGTCGTTCAACTGGATTATAAAATGAGTGGCTTGGGTTCGTCGTCCGTTGGGCCGCAATTGCTGGAAGCTTATCGACTGGATGACAAAGCATTCACCTTCGAACTGTGGCTGAAACCGATCTTCAAAGAGGACGAATAGGCGTGATGGATACAGCATTTGGAAAGGAGCTGGAAACATGAGCGTAGTCAAGAACGCTGCTAATCATAATGGGTCTGCGATATGGTTCGACGAGCCAGCGAAAGAATGGAACGAGTGTCTGCCCATTGGTAACGGTACTTTGGGAGGCATGGTCTACGGCGGTATAACTCAGGAAGTTATTCAATTGAATGAGGACAGCTTATGGTATGGCGGTCCTACGGACCGGAACAACACTGATGCTTCTGCAAACCTGGGACGTATTCGGGAGTTACTTATGGAGGGGCACCTTCAGGAAGCTGAACGTCTTGCATTACTTTCTTTGTCGGGAGTTCCTGAATCCCAGCGTCATTATTTGCCTTTGGGTGATCTGAACTTAACTTTTCGATCCGCATTGCCGGGAGAGGCTATTACAACCGAGTCCTACCGCCGTGAGCTGAACCTGGATGAAGGGCATGTCGCGGTAAGTTATACGCAGAACGGAATAACACATCGGCGGGAGATATTTGCTAGTTATCCTGACCATGCAATTTTTATTCATCTGACAGCTGATCAGCCAGGAAGCATCGATGTGGATGTACAATTGTCGGGCGGTGTACGCAAACGTCATATGGATGGAATAATTCGCTTAAGCGACAATCGCATGGCGATGCATGGGAGTACTGGCGGGGGCGGAGTCAACTATGCGGCAGCCTTACAGGTACGTTCCGTTGGAGGCTCCGTACAGATGATTGGGGAAACCGCGGTGGTGGATAGCGCAGATGAGGTCATCATTTCACTCACTGCGGCAACCTCATTCCGGTACGACCAACCGCTAGAGGAATGTGATACGCGTCTGCAACAACTTGCAGAATATACACTGGATACGCTGAAAAAACGGCACAGGACCGACTATCAGGCATTATACCAGCGAATGTCACTCCAACTAGGTCCGGTAAATAAGGAATTGCAACATTTTCCAGCCAATATACGCCTTGAACGAGTTCAGGCTGGAGAAACGGATCATGGATTAATTGAACTATATTTTCAATTCGGTAGGTATCTCCTCGTTTCGAGCAGTCGGCCTGGATCTTTGCCCGCCAACTTGCAGGGCATATGGAACGAACATCTTACGCCGCCATGGGATAGTAAATATACGATCAATATCAATACCCAGATGAACTATTGGCCAGCCGAATGTTGCAACCTGTCTGAATGCCATGAACCTCTGTTTGAGCTGATTGAACGGATGCGAGAGCCTGGGCGACACACAGCTAAAGTTATGTATGGATGTGAGGGGTTTGTCGCACATCATAATACGGATATCTGGGCAGACACCGCTCCACAGGATACGTATATGCCAGCTACACATTGGCCGATGGGCGCGGCCTGGCTGTGTCTTCATATGTGGGAGCATTATCTATACAGTGCCGATTTGCCATTTCTGGGACGAGCGTATGAAACGATGAAGGAGTCTGCTGTCTTTTTCCTCGACTATCTGATTGAACTTCCAGACGGGAGACTGGTGACGAGTCCGTCTGTTTCTCCAGAAAATACGTATATGTTGCCCAGTGGTGAAAAAGGTACGTTATGCTTCGGCCCAGCCATGGACAGCCAAATTCTGCATGAGTTATTTACAGGCTGTATCGAGGCATCAATTCAATTGAACAAGGATCAGGAGTTTCGAAATCAACTGATTTCGGCACGAGATCGCCTTCCAGGGATCGAGATTGGGAAGCATGGACAGATCATGGAATGGCTGGAGGATCACGAGGAAGCGGAACCGGGACATCGTCATATGTCCCATCTGTTCGCCCTGTATCCTGGTAATCGTATTACACCAGCGAATACACCAGAGCTAAGTCATGCTGCACGAGTAACACTAGAACGTCGATTGGAGAACGGAGGAGGTCACACAGGATGGAGCCGGGCATGGTTGATTAATTTCTGGGCCCGGCTGCTTGATGGAGAACAAGTCTATCAAAACCTGATATCTCTGTTACAACACTCTACGCTACCGAATCTGTTGGATAATCATCCACCATTCCAGATTGATGGTAACTTTGGTGCTACAGCGGGCATCGCGGAGGCATTACTGCAAAGTCACACCGGAACATTGTCGATTCTCCCGGCGCTGCCTCCTGCATGGTCCGAGGGAAAAGTAACAGGCCTTAAGGCACGCGGAGGCTATACAGTGGATATTGAATGGTTTGCAGACGGGCGGCTCGTTGCCCGTATTACCGCCACACAGACCGGGATGTGTTGCATTCAGGCAAAGCAGATAAACCAGATCATACAGCAGGGAGCTGAGGCTAACCTGTCAGAGAGTATAAGCACAAACGGTGAGCCGAAAACGTTGGAACTGGAAGCAGGTCATATCTATGAGGTATTCGCCAGATACCATATCTGATTACACAG
This sequence comes from Paenibacillus sp. FSL R5-0519, assembly GCF_037974275.1. Classification (NCBI taxonomy): domain Bacteria; kingdom Bacillati; phylum Bacillota; class Bacilli; order Caryophanales; family Paenibacillaceae; genus Paenibacillus; species Paenibacillus sp. FSL R5-0519. The sequence goes on along the minus strand of NZ_CP150234.1, from coordinate 3,002,794 downwards.
GTCAATACACTTGATTACATTACAAACATGAATGGATGATGGAGGGGTATGAATGAATATTAATTTTCAAGGAGAATCCAAACCATTAAATCATATATGGTCTGCATGTGTGGGGGCAGGCAGAGCCAATGAAGGACTGCGTGCAGACTGGCAGAGTCACTTGTCCAAGGCAGTAGAACATGGAGGATTCCGATACTTGCGATTCCATGGTTTGCTTCACGATGATATGCATGTATACAAAATCGTTGATGGACAGGAAGTGTTTAATTTCCAGTATGTTGACGCATTGTTTGATGCGATGCTGGATCGGGGAATTCGTCCTTTTGTTGAATTTGGCTTTATGCCAAGTGATCTAGCGTCTACTGAAAGAACTCAGTTTTGGTGGAAAGGCAATATTGCACCTCCGAATGATTATGATAAATGGGCGAATCTAATCTCGAAGCTGGTGGAGCACTGGGTTGTTCGATATGGTCTGGAGGAAGTGAAGAATTGGTACTTTGAGGTCTGGAACGAGCCGAACCTGAGTGCATTCTGGGATGGAACTAAGGAGCAATATTTCAGGTTGTATGAAATATCTGTTGCGGCAATTAAAGCTATAGATGACCGTCTTCGTGTCGGTGGACCGGCTACTAGCAACTTTGTACCGGATACGCGGTTTGATGGCGAATTAGAAGATATCTCGTCCCATCTAACACTGGTAACGGACGATCTGGATTCGCTGGAATGGAAAGGGGTCTGGATCGAGGATTTCCTTGCTTACTGCGAGCAAAAGAAACTGCCGGTTGATTTCATCTCCACTCATCCATACCCTACGGACTTTGCGCTGGATGGACATGGCGAGTTTCAGGGAAGATCTAGACATGCCGGTTCTACCAAAGAGGATATTGAATGGATTAAACGTGTGATTGCGAGCAGTGCCTATCCCGATGTGGAAATTCATCTTACCGAATGGAGCAGCAGTCCTTCTTCCCGGGATTGCAGTCACGACTATTTGCCTGCAGCTGCGTATGTGGTCAAGACGAATCTCGACGTGTCTGACCTGATTGACTCGCTGTCCTATTGGGTGTTCACAGATGTATTTGAAGAGGTTGGCGCAGGACCGGCGGCTTTTCATGGGGGATTCGGCATGCTGAGTCTGCAAGGTGTACCGAAACCGACCTTCCATGCGTATTCCTTTCTGAATCAACTTGGACAGCATGAACTCGCACGGAGTGAAGGTTCGATAATTACTCGTACAGATAACGGAGAACTTCGCGGGTTGTTTTACAATTATCCCGAAGACTATAAGGGGACGGTACCTATGTCCGTTTATCCGGATCAAACGGTAGCACAGACAGCACAATCACTTGGTAGCAGCAGAACGTTCAATCTGGTTGTAGAGCAGGTTGCGCCAGGTACCAAATTTGTATTAAGAACTGTAGATCGTGAGCACGGTGTAGCTGTGCAGTTGTGGAACGAGATGGGCAGTCCCAATTCCCCGAGCAGGGAGCAAACTCAGAAATTGATTGCCTACGCAAATCAACTGAACAAACGGGAATTCATTGCGGACAGCGCGGGTCGATTAACACTCCATTTCAATATTGGCGCTTGGGCGATCGCCTTATTGTCCGAAAAGGTGTAGCGGCGAATATGTTCAAGGAAAGGGAATAGTATCATGGTGAAAACAAAGGAAACTGGCGCCGTTCTGACATTAGCCAAACGTTGGGTGGAGCGCGCAGTAGTAGGAACTGAACCGGGGCAATACAGTGAGCACGATTGGAAGGTTATTGTTGCGCTCCTGGAAGCAGAAGAACACGCGCAGCGAGACAAGTCGTCGACCCGGCATCTACTAGATGGAATGGACCAATTCCTGAGCCGGGTACATTGTTCTAACCGGATCATTAATGAAGAGAAGAACCTGCTTGATTATTCAACATATCGACGAGAGCTTACCCGTCTTGTATTCAAAGCCCGGGCGATATTACTCATAGACTCAGATCAATATACGGAAGGCGCAAAGGTAGCCCTGCTGGATCAGATCGAGAGGGCAGAAGCCGCGTTGAAAGGAACGTACACAGCACCATTTGTTCGCAATCGTGCTTTTGTGAATCCCCGAGCGGATGAAGATATCCAGGCAGTGACAGAGCATTGCACAATGGCACCCAGCTACAGCATGGGCACATACGGGCTTGGACCTGCACTTGAATGGTACACCTATCAACACATCATGACAGACTGTTATCAGACGGAGAAGGTATATGCTTATTCCATCGGATGTGTACAGGAAAGTAATCCAGAGCTGGCCCTGGGTGACAGTCCAACCGTAGAACTTAATTCCGGCAGCATGGCGTATTTATCTTTTAGGCTGCCACCCTCAGGTCAACGCAGACTTCGCCATGCTCGTATACGGCTAGTTAATCAATTCACTGATGGGAAACGTGCAGATCTATATGCTGTAGACCATTCCAGTCACCATCTCGTGAAGCTGGAGCATCTGACGTATCGCCAGATGGAGGCTCAACCTGAGATGATGCCTGGTACAGATCATTATCTTCGTTCGTTCCAGCTTGGCTTCGCTGAAGGGTTCAGCTATGCCGATCTGTCCGAGTATGTCATTCGTTCCATCGAGGATGGTGAACATGTGCAGCTGGCAATGACCCTTGCAAAAGGCGAACTGCCTTGCGGATTCTACACCTGCAACCACTCGGAGGAGCAGAAGAGACCTCTCATCGAGCTATTTTGGGATGAGGTGCAGCCGGAGGCATGGCAGCAAAAAGCAACCGAATTGTGTCAGCGAGCGAAGCAAATCCTGAAGGACGAACATCCGGGTAACGCACTGGGACAGGTTAACCCTGGAGCCTATCGGCAATTAGAGCAGGAATTAGCCAATATGGAATGTATAGTCCGTACATCGTTAGAGCGGAAAATCGTAACAGAGTCCGGCAGAGCACTGGTACGACTTCTTAATGCTATGCGTGATCTTCGGCATAGCCGGGTATTACGCAGTGATATGCCCGGAGCATGGAATTTGTTTTTTACTGACCAGGGACTAGAAGACCTTCGCACAAAAATTGCACAAAATGAGGAGCTTTCGCGGGAATTCCAGAAGGTCAGGGAATGGTCTGAACGCAGAAGTCTGTCCGATCTGCAATCGTATATATCCGTGATACAGGAGCAACCGGACTGGCATTTGCTGAATGATCAATTCGGTTTGTGGACCCGCTCGCGGCTACTAACCTTTACCCCGCCAGAAAACGCAGTGTCTGCATCCCTTATCTTTCTACTGCCTTCAGAAGAGAATGAAGAGCATGGCAAACTCGGTCATGTCTGGATTGACAGTGTAGGCATTATCCCTGCACATGATACCAATCTGGAAATTGAAAATAGCGGGTTTGATGAAGGAAAACAACTTCCAAATCATTGGACGCCAGCGACAATCAGAGGAAAGCCCTTACTGCGCTGGGAAGATCGCAAGGAATATGTGCAGGAAGGTTCTCACTCCATATATCTGGAGAACCCGACGTCGGGAGACGAGGGGGCCTGGGTGTATGAGAAGGATATCCCGCTACAAGGGGGAGTCAGCCATACAATTACGTACTTTGCGAAGGTCGAAGGGAAATTTAAGCAAGGTGTTCATGCTGTACTCACGTTCAAGGATGCCTTCGGCAGAGAAGTAGGCTCTTTCCAAGGTATACACAATAAGAAGTCACTGCCAGGAAATCCAGAGCTTCAACTCACGGTATCTTTCCAGGCGGATGCACTGATGTATGTTTGGACGGGCGATCGGAGTTATGCTGAAAAGGTGAAGCTCCAGATATTATGGCTGCTAAATGATTATTGTCAGGGTGTGGAATCGTGGCTTGTTCATAATGTGCGTCCTGATGGACTGGATGCATATGGTGCGGTACAAATCGGACGTGTCACTACCCTGATTGCTACTTCTTACTCACTAATTCGGGAGGCCTATGTATTCTCTCAGAATGAATATAACCGGATGATGGCACAGCTGGATTATCTGATCCGTGATCTGATGGATCTGCGTGATCGAACGGAGCTTGGGGCTTATCGCGCACAGCAAGGAACAAGCAACTGGCAGACGGATATGGCGGCAGGCGCAGCTATGCTGGCGATGGCATTCCCGCAAATGCCACATGCGAGACAATGGTTGGATAATAGTCAATTAATTCTGAAAGGTCAGCTGGACTATCACATTAACGAAGACGGCTCCTGGCCGGAGTCGATCCGTTATCTGTTCGCTGTTATCCAGCGCTATGGTACATTCGCCAAGACACTTCGTCACATGACGGGAGAAAATTGGTTTCAGGGTACGCGCTTCAGCAGCACATTCCAGTATGCATTGTCGGTACAAACACCTCCCTATACGTTTTTTGACAACAAAATTAGTACGCCCAACTTCGGAGATCACACCCTGGATAACGGAGCGGGCTTCGCCGTTCTGGGACTGTACGTGGATGAGATTGTCTCTTCTGATCCTGAACTGGGAGCAAAGGTGTATGAGACATGGATTCGAGCTGGAAAACCGTTATGCGGATTTGGCGTGGAATCAAATATGCTGGAAAACTTTTTCATGCCATCCCATATCGACACCTTGGCTTCTGATTCAAAAACTCTGAGTTTGGCTTCACAACGTTTCGAAGATATCGGCTTATATGTGTTTCGTCAGAACTTTGATCGCCCGAATGAACGTTACCTGTCTGTGATCTCAAGCCGAACACCTGTGGGTCATGGACATCATGATCAGGGTTCCTTTATATGGTATGTCGACGGAATACCACTGGTGGTTGATCCGGGGGTAGAAAGTTATTTTGACAGTACATTTGCATGGTATAAAGGCTCCTCCTCTCATAGCGTAGTCCAGTTCTGTCATAAGGGGCAATACGTCGATATGCCGCGGGTGAGCGAAGTCCAGCATTTATGTACTACTGATCTGTTAGATGAGATCACGATACGTATTCAGAGTCCGACAGATACAGGTAGCCATACTCGTCATATCGCATATGTGAAAAATGGACTGGATGTGCTGATTCTGTGGGATGTGATCCGGGATGCGGCAGAAGGAACAAGAATGAATCTGCCTCTAGCCGCTGCATCAACGGTCATTGAAGACCGCCGTGCCTTATCAACCGGCCATTATGGTATTGACGTGGAGACAACCAGCCTGCTTCCGCAGCGAGTTAACCTAATCCAAGAGTGGGGAAGAAGCTGTGCCCTTGCACCACCTGTAGAAGGAAAATCACAGTTAAACTATCTGAGAGTAAAGGCTGGTCGAAATGAGCCACTATTGACAGTGCTTTACCCTCATCCAACAGGTAGCGAAGGCCTGCGTATTAATCCGATACCTTGCTCGGAAGAGCATATATCAGCTTACCAGATCATGAATATGAATCGTGTTGAGGCCATGCTGGTTGTCAATACGAGTGACGAACGTGTAACAACCGAACTGAGATACGAGCACACGTTGATGGATACACGTAGCGAGGAGATCATCCCGGGCATCCAGCGTCAGATCAGGTTGTCGCTGGATGGAGGACAACTGCGCGTATTCGTCCCATTTCAAGATACAGATCAAATCTAATGACAACTCATACAGGAGGGAGAGCGGTTGGAAAACCTGCCATCAGACTTATATGCGCAAAGAAAACAATGAACATCGTTATATAAACTCGGGGTTTCCCCAGCCTTGGGGAGACCAAGGTAATGGTCGCTATTGTAATCCTGTACTTCCAGGTGATTATAGTGATGCAGATGTGGTTCGAGTGGGGGATGATTATTATTTGGCTTCATCGACCTTCCAGAATTCTGGGGGTGTAGTCATCCTTCATTCCAAGGATTTGGTGAATTGGAAGACGATTAGTTATGCCATCAAGCATGTCTCTGTGCTTGGCCCCAAATTCAATTGGGATCAGATGGATAATTACGGTCATGGAATTTTTGCCCCATCTATTCACTATCATGATGGGGTATTCAGAGTATATGTGAATTGTTATAAAGGGGAAGGTTTCTTCGTTGCCACAGCAAAACAGGCGGAAGGTCCATGGCAAGTAAACCAGTTAAAAGACAAGAATGGCAAGTTGCTTCGAGTAGAGCCATGGACAGACCCGGATGCATTTTGGGATGATGATGGAAAAGCATATCTTGCCACAGCATATTTGGGTACCCATTCTTTGTATTTGTTCCAAATGAGCCCGGATGGAACCCATCTACTTGACGCAGATGTGGATGACCTCCCAGGTTCAGGCACCGTTTTTTATCAGGTCGAAGGTACAGAAGGCAATAAAATATTCAAGTATCATGGATATTATTATTTATTTAACGTGGATTTTCAAGGAAGAAGCCCCGCAGGACGGGGAGGCTATATCAAGCGATCCAGACATCTATACGGTACCAAGCCTGATGGAACGGCAGGAGGACCGGGCGATCTCGGATCGTATGACATTCGTTTTATGGGTCACCAGTTTCCCTCACAGGGTGCTTTTATTGATACACCAGATGGAAAATGGCATTTTATGGGCCAATACGATGATGGTGGTGTAGCCGGACGCAAAGTGCATCTGATTCCTGTGACATGGATGGATGACTGGCCTTATTTTGGCGAAATCGAGAATGGTTCTCCTAACGGTAGAATGACTTGGGAAGCTCCCAAGCCTGTGCAAGGATATGGTGTTGAGCAACCCCAGGGAAGTGATGAGTTTAATGAACTTCTCCTGTCACCAAGGTGGCAATGGAATCATGAACCTCGTGCGGATTACTGGACTCTCGCTGAGCGGCCGGGACATTTGCGACTCAAGGGATTCAGACCAATCAAGGGAGGTGGCTTTTTCCAGGCTGGGAATACGTTATCTCAACGCTACCTCATGACGACAGGACTACAGGTGGATACCAAGTTTGATCTTGCGGGAATGTCGGATGGGCTTCGAGCGGGCCTGGTTCATTTAAATGGGGGCGTGGATTATGCCATGATTGGAGTCTCACAGCATGGCGGAAGATGTGTAATTTATACTGAAGTAAATGGTGCATCGGAATATGGACCTGTGTTGGATACAAACCAGGAAGAGATCTGGCTGGGCACCCGAGTGAATGATGAATGTGTCAGCGTATTCTATTACAGTATGAATGGAACAGAATGGGTTAGATTTGGAAACCCGTACCCTTTGCGGTGGGGAGGGTATCGTGGCAACAATATAGGGTTGTATTGTTATAATCAGACGTATGATCAGGGCTATGTAGACTTCGTTTATTACCACTATTCTCATACTGGTCCACAATTCGAGGGAGAGGTCTATGTTCCTCATAATGATATTGTTCTTCGCCAAGGTGAGCCCATCGAACTTCCGTTGCTAAAATCCGATGGGTTTGGGCGTAAAGTTGAGATGAACGCCGAAGCCACGTTTTATTCCATGAGTTCTGACATTGCTACGGTCACACCAGACGGTACAATAATAGGCGTTGGAACAGGTATCACAGATATTGTTATCCTGTTAAATCAACGTACTTACATTGTGGGCCTACGTGTACTTTGATTTATATTCCATAATTTAGAGGCCGCTGTATTAAGATGTTCCCCAAGATGACTTTAATTAACTCTGTTTTACAGAGTCTAATGCATCTTGGGGATTTTGTTATTTACCTACTCCAAATACGGAATTTGGCGGGTGTCATCTCGGTATATTGAAGGAACATACGAGTGAGATGCGAACGCTCCATTCCTAGTTCTGTAGCGATTTCCTCTACAGACCAATCCGTGGTCAGAAGCATTTTTTTGGCACGCTCCATCTTCAGGCTTGCCCAGTATTGATGTGGTGTTGTACCGAATACTGATTTGAAATATCGAAAGAAGTACTTGGGGCTATAACCAAATGCCGTTGCAACAGATTCGATATTTAATGGTCCGTCGATGTGTTCTTGCATATACTGGGCGATTGCATCTGCACGCTCCTGCTGGCTATTTGCAATCAGCTTGGGACGAGCACCAGGTTTGCTCCATAACTCGTAAAACAGAGCGAATATAGCGGCTTTAACCGCAAGCGGTGACCATTCGTCGTCACTGTTAAACGCTTCAATTAATTGGGAAAAAATCAGCTCTGCACGATGATCTTCTCCAAGCTTGATGCGCAGTGGGGGATACAATATACGAAACAGTGGGATGTGTCCACAGTGTGCATGAAAATGACAGAACATTTGTCGAAAAGGTCTAGTTTGCGATGTAGAGTATGAGATGAGAGAACCCGCAGGTAGGAAATAGACTTCCCCAGATTGGGGGCGGAATGATTCATGATTAATCTCAAGTTTGCCTTGACCTTCAAGAAATAAATACAGACAGTTATTTGCAGTGACATGCTTGTAGTGATTCCAATCTGCAGGTACCCGCACATTCCCGGCTAAGGTCACATTAACCTTCATCTCCTCAAGGTGTCTTTGAAGCTGTGACAATCCCATCCATCCCCCTCCTTGTTTATGTCGTTGGATATGAATGATTTTAGCATAAGAGCATGAAAGGTTACTATCTTACACATCTACGTGAGTTCTATGTCTATGAGAAGCAATTCTTTTTAGGTACGATGAAAGTGTTAGCGTTCACAAAAAGAAATGGAGGAATCGACCAGTATGAACAGTACGAACATGGATGATTCATCTCAAAGGGAAGCAAAACTGGCCGAGGGAAAGTCAGAAGGGAAGCGGAGATTGGGGTACCCTAGTCGCTCCCCCGACCTCGATGTTCTATCCGGTTTTCAGTCCCCACCCGAAGGATACGGCGAAGTCGCCTTCTATTGGTGGGTAGGAGAGGCACTGGACAAGGAGAGACTCGAATGGCAACTGTGCCAATTGAAGGACCACCACATAACTGCACTACAAATTAATTATGCTCATGGGGATGAAGGCGGTCTATCATATGGGCTGACTTATCCGAGTGACCCTCCTTTGTTCTCCGAAGAATGGTGGGAGCTGTTCCGCTGGTTTGCGGCTAAGGCGGGAGAATACGGCATTTCCGTCAGTTTGAGCGATTATACGCTGTGTACGCCGGGGCAAGGCTCGTACGCGGATGAGATTTTGGCCAAATACCCTGATCTGGCTGGGTCAGTCCTCCAAAGCACAAGTTGGGATACGGGGCAGGATCTCTCGTCATGGGCAATTCCGTTACATACACTCAGCATAATGGCCGTTCGGGAAGAAGATGGAGCTGCAGTTGAAGTTCTTAACCTGAATGCCCATATCCATGGAGACTATCTTCATTGGTCCACGTCACAAGGTATCTGGCGCATAACCGCAGTCCACCTTGAGGAGCGACCCATGTCGATAGATCCTACGCATCCGCGCAGCGGTGAGCTTGTCATTGCGCATTTCTTCCAAAGGTTTGAGGATCGCCTCAAGGACATACCGGGGGCGCGTTTGGGGTTCTTTTTCTCCGATGAGCTTGATTTCGGACTGGGGAGATTCATCTGGAGTGACGCGCTCCGTCAAGCATTCATCAGGTATAAGGGTTATGATCCTCTGCCTGAGCTGGCAGGTCTATTCGTTGACATCGGTTCGCGGACGACAAAGATTAGACTTGACTACGGGGATGTGATGGTGGAGTTATCTGAAGACCATTACTTCAAACCTGTGTTTGATTGGCATGAGCGCCGGGGGCTAATTTATGGTTGCGATCATGGTGGACGGGGCAAAGATCCGATCGAATTTGGAGACTATTTTCGTACCCAGCGTTGGAATCAAGGCCCTGGGTGTGATCAGCCAAATCTAGCTTGTGATTTGATTAAAAACAAAGTGGCCAGTTCAATTGCACATTTGTACGAGCGGCCACGAACCTGGCTTGAAGGGTTCTACGGAAGTGGCTGGGGTACGACAACGGCAGCGTTAACGGACGCCATATTCCGAAATTTTGTGAGCGGACATAATCTGCTTACACTCCATGGGCTGTACTATACAACATATGGCGGTTGGTGGGAGTGGGCTCCGCCCTGCAATCATTTTAGAATGCCCTATTGGTCACATATGGAGAGCTTGATGGGATGCACAGAACGATTGAGCTATGTACTTAGCCAAGGTTATCATGTCTGCGATGTAGCCGTTGTCTACCCTGTAGCAAGCCTGGAAGCGGGGTTGGCTGGGGATACTTCCCTAGAGACTGCTTTCGGAGCGGGAGACAACTTATTTAAAAGAGGAATCGATTTTGATTTCATTGATCATCAGTCTATCGAGAGAGCCAAGGTAGAGTCAGGTAAGCTTGCAGTGGCTGGGGAATCCTACAAAGTACTTATTTTACCCGCGATGCGTGCGATTCGTGGATCGACACTGCATAAGGCACTTGATTTCTTTAACTCAGGAGGAATCGTAATTGCCATCGGTTGCCTGCCTGAAGCAAGTGAGCGGGCCGGTTCGTCTGACCCTCAAATGGATGAATCCGTTCGTCGGCTCTTCGGCTGGACGGCTGCGGAGTCAGCGGAGGATGGGGGATTCAGAACGAATAGGCAATCGGCTGGAGGCATAGCCAAGACGGTTCGTAACTGGACAGAGGCTGTTGAGTCGATCGAAGCAGCATTTCCCCGAGACTTTTACTGCTCAGGTACCTTTGATTTCGCTGATGCGTTTCCCTTTATACAACATCGCAGAATTGGTCAGTATGAGCTATACGCTGTCTACAACGTTCCCCGAGGAACCGAATGCTTCTTTAGATGCCATGGCTCAGTAGAGCTTTGGAACCCGTGGGATGGCTCAACAACACCTATTCCGGTTCAACGAGTAGATCAGGACGGAACCTGGCTCTGTATGCCATTGGAGCACACGGAGCTTCACTTGCTCGTCTTTAGGCCTGTCACAAAGAGCTTGGTACATCATACGGATGTATCGCTTTATGCGGAATCTCTAGAACCTGCTTCAATAATGTCATTGGGAGCGGAATGGTCGTTTCATCTCCTCCCAACGATGGATAACCGTTTCGGAGATTTTCGTCAACCGGCCAGCAACGAGATCATCGGTTCGGAGGCACGCTTTCTTCGATTTGCCTGGGAGGAAGATGTATCAGAAGTGCTGGACTGGCATACATCGAATCTGGACGATTCGTGTTGGAGACAAACAGAGGTTGGATATGGCCCCTTCTTTTGGAGGATGGAGCCCATCACTCTGGAGGAATGCTCCATGGAGCTGGAGCAAAGCTGGGCATTGTTGAAAAGCCCGCCCCAAGAGACAGATCATCTGGAGCAGGCGCGCTGGACCACTTATGCATACTCAACACGCTACGGTATTGCAGGTGATCCGGGGCATCAGGGCTATCACGGATTAAAGGGCAACATTTCGGATGCCTTCCTGAGCTTTGGTCGTCCGTTCCATACGTTAACCGGGATACAATATGAAGCGGACGATGCTGAAATCTACTATCTATGGTCCACCATCGATTCGGATATACCACAGCAGGCTGAGTTGCTCCAGGGTGGACTTGAGCCAGATCATCTCTGGCTGAACGGCCGCTTGTTGGGAGTGGAAGACAAGATTGTGCCACTCCATGCAGGAAACAATACATTGCTGGCAAGGTATAGCGGACCCGGTCGAGGGTATATTGTGTTTGCTTCAGCTCAACATGCGAGCAACACGGAGCTTTACCCACTTGCTATGTCCTCGTATAACCATGCTGCTGTCCTGCATTTTAACGCATTTCCTCAGCGACGAGAGCAACCATGCTGGTATCGGTTTAATGCTCCGCCCGGGCTAGAAGCGATGGAACTGACCGTACATGGGGAAATAGAAGTCTGGTCGGATGGAATCTCATGTCATTTAGTAGCCATAGGGAAAGGTGCAGAAGGTGCTGTTCGCTACCAGGTTACGCTGTCCAAACCCGTGATCCATTCGTCACCCGTAGCGATCCGCCTCGTGCCATCTGGCGGCTTCTTTGAAGGTGCCGCTATACCCGAACCCATACAATTAAAATGTGGTGAAGGACTGATTACGCTTGGAGACTGGTCCGAGATCGATGGACTTCAATGTTACTCCGGTGGGGCTGTCTACCGAAAGTACATTCATTGGAATCCACAACAAGCTCCAAGACGGGTCATTATGCAATTAGGGCATGTTTCGGCTACCGCAGCTGTAAAAGTAAATGGTAAACATGTGCGTACATTGTTGCAGCCCCCATGGGAAGCAGATATCACTGCCTATTTAAATTCGGGCGATAACGAAATCGAAGTGTGTGTGTACAATACGTTGGCTAATCATTATAAGACGATTCCGACTCAATATCGGGGTGAACTTGTTTCCGGACTGTTAGGACCGGTTCAGCTGGTCATATATGGAACAAATCATCATATGTAAGATGCAGCGTACGCTTAAAAATGACCCTCCTTTATTGAAAATGGACCGTATTCATGCCATTGTTTCCAATTATATAATTGGAGTAACGATAAGGTTGAATCAAAGGAGGGGTTCTCATTCAAAAGAAAGCGTATTCAAAACTACTGCGAAAGCAATTCCCCTTTCATGCATTCGTTGGTACCGGAATTCTGTATTTGTTAGTTTTCAGCTATATACCGATGTTCGGTATCATTATTGCATTTAAGGATTACAACATCGCCACAGGCATTGAAGGGATGTTCACCAGCCCTTGGGCCGGACTATCTCATTTCAAGGAAATGCTTGACGATTACAATTTTCCGAGTCTTGTCAGAAATACCCTGTGGTTAAGCATTCTTAAGGTGCTTTTCTCGTATCCAATACCGATTCTATTCGCAATTATGCTCAGTGAAGTTCGCAATGTCGTATTTAAACGATTTGTGCAGACCGTCAGTTATTTACCACACTTTGTATCCTGGGTAGTTGTAACAGGAATTGCATACGCTTTCTTTTCTTCCGGGTATGGCATATTTAACGATCTTTTACTCTCATTGCATGTCATTAAGGAACCGATTCAAGTTTTGACTGATCCTGATTCTTTTTATACGCTAGCCGTTTCGACGGCAATCTGGAAGGAAGCAGGTTGGTGGACCATTATTTTTCTTGCCGCGCTTGCAGGGATTGATCCCGCGCTCTATGAAGCCGCAGAAATGGACGGTGCAGGGAGAGTAAAGCGAATTCTCCATATTACGTTGCCGGGCTTAAAGGGTGCTGCGATCGTTGTCCTGATTCTTACCATTGGCAGCATACTTGGAGGTGGTCTGGTGGGATCCAACTTTGAGCAGTCAATGCTACTCGGAAATGCCCTGAATATAGAGCGTTCACAGATCATTCAGACCTATGCGTTTAATGTCGGTCTTGCACAAGGACGATTTTCCTTTGCAACTGCAATTGATTTGGCGCAATCTGTAATCTCGCTGATTCTTATATTCTCCAGCAACTATATCGCCAAACGTGTTTCCGGAACAGGCTTGTTCTGATGATTCTACAAGAAAGGAGCGGATAACCATAGGGAAGGGAAAAAAGCGGTCTTTGGAAGACTGGCTACTGGATTCGGTCATTGTAATTCTATTGATACTCATAATTCTGTTTACGCTGTATCCGTTTTACTACATCCTGATTATCACTTTTAACTCCGGGACAGATACGGCAAGCGGAGGCATGTATTTATGGCCGCGCCAATTTACGTTTGAGAACTACAGCTATTTTCTGAATGATCCCAAGTGGCTGAAGGCGTTTGGCATGTCCATCCTGCGAACGGTTGTAGGAACGACGCTTGGCGTGTTGTTCACCTGTCTGGTCGCTTACGGCTTGGCTCGCAAAGAGCTTTTGTTCCGGAAATCCTATTTTTTTATCATCATATTTGCCATGAACTTTTCGGGCGGTCTGATTGCTTATTATGTCGTGCTAAGGAGCATCGGGCTCATGAATACGTTTGGTGTATATGTGATCCCAGGTATGCTCAATTTGTTCTTCCTGCTCATTGCCATTTCGTTCTTTAACGAAATCCCAGAGGAGATTGGCGAATCTGCAAGGATTGATGGAGCAAGTGAGGTGAACATTTTTATTCGCATCATACTTCCTGTGTCAATGCCGCTCATCGCAACCATGTGTCTCTTCATTGGCTCTGGACATTGGAATTCGTGGCTGGATTCGGCTTATTTTGTTCAAAATGAGAACCTGCGCACCCTTACCTATCGAATGATGCAGGTTATTAACCAATCCATGGTTGCCTCTGGAGCCAGCGAGGCTGCGAATGCCGCAATGTCTCGAACACATGTCACACCATTTTCTATTCAAGCAACAGCAATGGTTGTTTCGATTTTGCCCATCTTGGGGGTGTATCCATTTTTACAAAAACATTTTGTGTCAGGCATGATGCTTGGCTCCGTCAAGGGATAATAGCAGTCAAGATGATTACGTAGTTTCAAGGCGTCTTACGGGCTGATTTTATCTGAAAATGCTTTAGATACAATTATATCTAACGGGGGTATAAACCATGTTGAAGCGGTTAAGAAAGTCAGCACTCCTTGCAGTCGCAGCACTCCTGCTTGGAGGCACAGTGGCATGCAACTCCAGTGATGGCACTGGCGGTACCAGCAGTGTTACGGGGGAAGGTGACAGTGCCCCTGCGAACAATAGTGGAGGGAAAGTACCAGGACAATGCACGAATCCGGTTGAGCTCGACATGTTTGTCGATGCTACATGGTATCCCTTCCAGGATTGGTCTGGCGAGATCCCCGAGGCCATTACGAAGGCAACATGTGTGAAGCCAAAAGTAACTGTTGCTACGGACGATAAGCAACTTGCTCTAATGGTAGCGTCAGGCAGCCTGCCGGATCTAGTGGTTTCCTTCAATTTCAAGCTAATGTCTGACAGTAAGCTCTCGCTTCCTTACAATGAAATCTTTCCTCAATACGCACGAAATGTGAAGTTTGATCCGGTGAAGGAATTTGTGAATACGGTAAGTGATGGGAATTATTACGCCATTCGTAATGACTTTTCTACGGAATCAGAATGGAAAGCCAATCCATACGCCCACATGATGACGGCCGGACTTGCGATGCGTAAGGATATTCTGGAGGAAATCGGTAACCCTCCGATCAAGTCTTTGGAGGATCTGAATAGTGTCTTCTTGCAGGTGAAGCAGAAGCACCCTGAGATGAGTCCTTTGATCCTGAATCCAAACTGGTTGCGTCCTTATTTTGATACCCAGTTTGGAGCCCAAGGCGGTTTTGTAGATGAAGGTGGCAAGCTCGTTTATTACCTGAAACAGAATGCATTACGCAAATCGGCACTGTATATGAATAGTCTCTATCGTAATGGTTTCGTATCAAGCGAGAACTTTGCTTATAAGAATGAATCGGAGACGGAACAAATGATGCTTGCAAATAAAGGGTTTGCTTATACCTGGACCTATGCTGCTGCAGATCGCTTGAATGCAGATGGCAAGGGAAAGTATCCGTTCGTTCAGCTTGCTGAGCCGCTTGGGCCTGAAGCGAAGATAGTCAGTACGGGAACCGGTGGTCTGGGTGTCTATGTAACGAAGAATAATAAAGATGTGGAAGCTTCTGTACGGTTGCTCGAATATATGTTTACAGAGGAAGGCTGGAGACTGGGTGAGTGGGGCATAGAGAACCAGGACTGGACATGGAACGATCAAGGTTATCCCGAATTCAAATATGATAACAACGACCTTGAATCGATTAAGAATAAAGGAGTTTACTGGTGGGGAGTCCCTTGGGAATCCGGTGTAGGCATGGCGCTCACATCGTATAAGGAGGGCTCAGAAACAACAAGACAAGGTGAGCATTACGACAAAATTATTTCATTTAACCCTGCTATCGGTATGATTGCTCCCGATACGGATTCTCCAGAGCAAATTATTAAAACGAATATAGATAATATGATCAAAACGGAGATTACCAAAGTCTATCTGGCAAAGGATGAGCATCAAGCGAATCAGGCGTTCGATGATCTATTGATTAAAGCTGATAAAATGGGGATCGAAAAACTGGAAAGCTGGGCGAATGCACAATATGGACCTTATAAAGAGAAATATGACAGTCTGACGAAAAAATAATCTTTTGCATAGAAGCATTGATCAGCCCGTGGGTCCATGAATAGTGGACCTCCGGGCCATATGTTTTTTAATTGTGTCATGATCACTTGAGTTGGAGGAAGGACGATGAAGATGCGGATCAGCACCAAAATGTTTATTGGATATGTCCTTCTGATTGTGTTACCCTTTTTGTTTTTTTTCATTTTTTTATATATACAGCTGAATGACAAGCTATTGACACAATATCAGCAGGCAAATCAGAAAAATCTCGAACAGATTGCGGGGAATGCAGAATCAACCCTGGGCAAAATTGAATCTCTTCAAACGATCTATCAGAACAACGCAGCTCTCATCGATTATTTGCAAGATACCAACATGGAAGACCGGGATATGATCTATTACTACCTTCGAGACATCAGTCCCGCATTTTCTTTTGCGACACTTGCTGAATCAAGCGTACAGTTTGTTGCCATCTACCCCAAGCTACAGCAACGTCTTCTGAACCTCCCCGGGTTCCTCCCGTATGAAGAACTGGACGGAAAGCTGACTGCTTCGGAAATGAGTGCATTGCGTCCGCTTAAGGGTCTATGGAAGCCTACTTTGGATGAGAAAGGCATACGCTTGAACTATTTTCAAAAAATCTATAGCGACCTTTATACTACCGATCTGGGTATGCTCGAAATTGTGGTGTATCCAGCGTTCCTGGACAACGTACTGAACCAGATTCTCGATAATCATTCGGAAACCACGTTACTCATGTTGGATGAGAATGGAAAGCTAATTGGAAAGCCTGTGGGTGCCACAATATCATCCGCTGATGTTTTAACACTAGAACAGGAATTATCTAGACAAACAACAAGCGCTTTCGATCTCCAACGCGGCGAACTACTCGTGAACCGGATCGAATTATCCAGGTTAGGACTGACCATCGTAGAAGTGGCTCAACGAAAGGTGGTATTTGATTTGCTTCAAGTCAAGTTGTTATGGGTGGCAGCAGGGCTGATCATGCTTGGTATTTTATCAGTACTGTATTACCTGATTGTGGCCTCTCTAACGAAACGTGTCATCAAGCTATCGCGACATATGCGAAAGGTTGACCTGGATACACTGGATTCGCCTTATACAGGCGCGGCGGGATCAGATGAGATTGGTGACATGATTACGAGCTATAATGCAATGATTCTGCGAATGGACGAATTAGTGAACAAAGTTCAGAATGTGGAATTGCTGAAAAGGGAAGCGGAATTTCGGATGCTGCAAGCCCAGATACAGCCTCACTTTTTGTACAACACGCTTGAAACGATACGAATGCTTGCCCGGTCAGGTCGTGGACAGGTCGTAGCTGATATGGCGCTTGCTCTTGGTAATATGCTCCGATACAGCCTCTCCTCGAAAAGCGATGCAATTTTCCGAGAGGAGTATGAGCACGTATGCTCCTATATGAAAATACACCAGATTCGAATGAAGGACCTTCAGTTATATCTGGATGTGGACGAAAGTATACTATCTATTCCTTGTCCACGTTTTATCCTGCAACCGCTAGTCGAAAATAGCATTCTTCATGGTCTTTCACGCAAGCGTGGAAGCGGGAGCATCTCACTTTCCATGAAACATGAAGAAAATGGGCTTCGAATAGAAGTGACCGACAACGGAGCAGGTATCGAACATGAACGTTTAATAATTCTGCAGCAGCTTTTGGCTAGTGGTACGACTATTGAAGGACGACTGGAGCCCAAGGGACTGGGTATTGGACTTGGCAATGTAGCGGCCCGGGTGCGCGCTTATTATGGTCCAGGTACAGCGGTTCTGATAAACAGCAAGCCAGGTGCCGAGACGACTGTTTCACTTAAACTGATGCTGGAGGATGGTAGCTATGCTAAAGCTGATGATTGTGGATGACGAGCCGATTCTGCTCTCCGGTATTCGGGACATAATTGATAATGCAAATACTCCATTTACACGCATTATGACTGCGGGCGACGCCTTTGAAGCACTGGAGATGATGGATTATTTCCATCCAGACCTGCTGATTACCGACATTCAAATGCCCGAGATGGATGGACTTGAATTGATTCAACAAGCCAAGTTAAAGCAGGTGAACCGATTCATTATCCTTTCAGGCTATGATTTATTTTCATATGCTCAAAGCGCGATCCGGCTTCAGGTGGCGGAATACGTATTAAAGCCAATTGATGAACGGTATTTGACGGATTTGTTAAAGAGAATGGCTCTTGAGGTGCTGGAGCATAAGAAGAGGAGCGAGGAGTACGGCGAGCTGACATGTGCAGGTGAGGGAGAAGAAAATAACGAGTATATCAAGCAATTGAAAGCCTTTATTGAAGCCAATTATATGAAGGATATTTCTCTATCCGCTGCTTCCCGATATCTGAATCTTCATCCGGTTTATGTGGGAAAGCTGTTCAAGCAGAAAACCGGTGAAAATTTTGTGGCATACATTAATCGATTAAGAGTCGAGAAGGCGAAAAAGCTAGTGATTAGCGATAGCACCATACCCCTAGACAAAATTGCGGCTTGTATCGGATTTGATAATAGCCGAACCTTTTATAAGGTATTTCGTAAATATACGGGACAGACACCGGGAGAGTATAGAGGCATCGTAGAGGGGACGCAAAGGGAACTCTGATGCTGACATGCTTCCATGTTGAATAAGCACAAACTTTGAAGACGATACACTTCAGGGATGGACTACACGGATCGGTAGTGAAAGCTTGACAGTTACACAGCAGGAGGCACACGAAGGTCAGTCCAGTATGCTGGTTGCCAAACGAGCGTTCCTATCATGGACCGATGTTATCCATGAAGGATCTGCTTGAGCGTAACCAAGAGTACGAAATTACGGCATATGTTAGACTTACCCAGGAGCCCACCACGGATCACACGCTACAGCTCACCACATGTAAAAAAACAACGGCCGAAAGCTGGAATCCGATCGGCAGCGTGAAGATTGCGAAGACAGAATGGAACAGCTGGCACAAGATCACCGGAAAATTTCAGTATAGCGATGATCCCACTGAATTGAATTTGTTCATCGAAACACCCTACCTCTCTGAAGATAGC
Source organism: Paenibacillus sp. FSL R5-0519 (assembly GCF_037974275.1). NCBI lineage: Bacteria > Bacillati > Bacillota > Bacilli > Caryophanales > Paenibacillaceae > Paenibacillus > Paenibacillus sp. FSL R5-0519. The sequence continues at coordinate 2,983,776 of NZ_CP150234.1, read as the reverse complement.
GTAGATACGTTATCGTTCTATGTGGATGATGTATCATTTACTCTGGCCGAACAACATGAGATTGAAGAAGGTATCCCTTCTCTGGAAGACCTGTATCAAGATGATTTTCCCATTGGAGCAGCGGTGTATCGCTGGCAGTTGGATGGCGCATATGGACAACTGCTTACAAAGCACTTTAACAGCCTAACAGAAACCTATGAGATGAAACCGAAGTACATGTTTAAGAATATTCAGTCGTTAATAGGTCCATTTTCTGAACTATATAGTTCATGGGAGCATTGGTTTCATCGTGAATTGCATTGGTGTTCGAAGTGTATGGAGGGGGATCATTCTTGGCTGCATCAGTTTAAACTTCTCGATGAATGCGCATTTCATGATCTGAAATTGAATAATACTTTCCCTAACTGTAGATCAACAATACCTTTCTTGTTGTCGAATAGACAGTTAGAACATGCATTTCAGTGCAAGTGTGGATATGCCTTTGCTACTTTTTATATGTCCAGTTGGAACGAATGGAGAGCGCCTGATCAAATGAATCCTGCTGTCCTTCGTTGGGTTCAAGCAAACAAGGCAAACATGAAGATATCAAATATGCATTCCAAATGGATTATACATGCACAACATTTTCCAAAAAAAGATTTACTGCAAGTTACTTCTTATGCTGTTCAACAAGTTGTACTATTTCAGAGTATTCTTAAGTCTCATCAACATTGCATAACTCAATTGATGGAGCTTAGAAAATCGAATGAAACGATTGAATTCCCTGAAATTTGTCCCTATGCATATGCTTTTGTTTTTTGGAGAAAATCTCTGTTAAAGGAGGAGCATTTCTACGGCTTTATTCCGTTAAGAACAAGATCGATTTCAGATTCAGCACCACTTCTAATCAGGGAGCTTCTGGAGTATTTCTCTGATCAGATCGTCAAATATCAAATGAAAATCCGTGGAAGTTTTGATATGGGGGGACTTTCCTGGATTCTTGAAAACTGGTCATACAGTTTTGTGAGAATTTCTTCTGTGTTTGGATGGAGACCGCAGTGAAGAGAAGTAAAGAAGTTAGCGTACCTTCTTGAAAGGAAATTGAGAATATTAGGGATCACTCGTTTCCAGATGTTGCTTTCAAATATAACTTTGATGAGAGCAGCTGTCCAAGGACAAGAACATTGTGTCATTTCGGATTAGATTGTTATCTAAATATTATTATGATAAAGATAGTGTGGTGGGATAATGTAATTTGTTTTATTAAGCTAACAGGCAGCTTACCTTAACTAAAGGTAAGTAAAGAAAGAATAGCACTTATTCATTCTCCTTAATGATTAGATAAATGTCAAAATAATGAGCTCATTTACTTGAAAATTGAGTATTCAACATATGAGGTGCGATTTTTAGATTTCACATTAAATAAGAGATATAATCAGGCTGAAAACCCAACTTACAGTATTAAGCCGAATCCTTTAAAAAACAACTATCCTGAATGCTTAATATTAAAATAGTAGAATTATTTTAAATATTGTTTGCGAAACTGTAACGGTGAAGTACCGAATTCTTTCTTAAAGCAGGCAGAGAAATAAGGTGCATGTCGGAAGCCTACTTCTTCGGAAATACTTTCGATAGACCAGTCGTTGCTAACCAGGAGTCGCTTGGCTCTCTCAAGTCTATAGTGAAGTAAATAATCTAATGGTGTGCAGTTATATTTCTCTTGCATACAACGAACAATATAGTTTGGGTGGAAGTGTAAGGAAGAAGAGATTATAGCATTGGTAATTTTGTCTTTATAATTCTCTTGAAGGAACGTGACCGTCTGTTCGGCAATCTTTGTAATGGCAGAGTCTTTCTTTCCAAAGCTCATTTCCTCTATTAGGCCAAGTAGCTCTCCAAGCAATTGCTGTTCTTGCCAAAAGGAAAGCGCGGATGGATGAGCAAGCAATTGTTCTACCATATTGAACACTCTCTTTTTGTCGGGTAATCGCATATATTTAGGGATCTGAAGTGTATATGAATTGCTAAATGGCCTGTTAGATGGTTTAGAGAAATGATCCTGCATTGTTTCAGAGAAAATTAAATTTTTTTGGGTTAAATGCTCAAAATGAATCCAGTAAAAAACAGTATCCTTCTCACAAGGTTTTACAGAATAGTGTTCTGCATCAGGAAGTAACAGTAATAGGTCTCCATCTGTTAGTGTCCAAGACAAACCATCTTCACCTATATACATTTCACCATGTATCATAATTAGCAAATCATACGCCTGAATATTTCTGCGATGAGGATGTTTTTCTCCTTTTACATACTCTGTCTTTCCGCAGCCCAAATAATGTGGGAGGGGAGGGATTCGAAGCTCAATTCTAGTTTCCTCATGCATCTGTAAATTCCACCTTCGTTGTGTGAGATTTTATAGAAAATAGTTCATATCATTTGTATTACGCCCATTATGCCAAGCTTATAATTGAGTTCGTAAAGAGTCAACTTACACCACAGGAGGTACTACTAATGGGAACAACACAGGTCCATATTTCAGATCATTTTTGGGAGAACTATTTGGAGTTAGTACGCAAAACGGTGATCCCTTATCAATGGGAAGCATTGAACGACCGCATTGAAGGGGCAGAACCAAGCAATGCTATTCGAAATTTTCGTATCGCTGCCGGTTTAGAACAAGGCGAATTTGGTGGATGGGTGTTTCAAGATAGCGATTTATATAAATGGTTGGAAGCGGTTTCGTATTCTCTGCGTAATTACCCGGATTCAGCATTAGAAAGCATTGCGGATGAAGCAATCGATCTTATAGGTCGTGCGCAACGTGATGATGGCTATATCAACACATACTTCACAATCAAGGAGCCAGGTAAAGAATGGACTAACCTTTATGAGGCTCATGAGTTATATTGTGCTGGTCATCTCATTGAGGCCGCAGTAGCGTATGCAGATGCAACGGGTAAACACAAATTGATTGATATCGCTTGCCGATTTGCTGATCTGATTGATAGTCTGTTTGGGACAGGAGAGAATCAAAAGCGAGCTTATTGTGGTCACCAAGAGATCGAACTAGCACTAATCAAACTATACCAGGCTACCGGAGAAGAAAGGTATATGAAGTTGAGCCAATATTTTATTGACGAACGAGGCAAGAGTCCTAATTATTTTATTGAAGAGTGGGAAGAGCGGGGGAGAAAAAGTATTTGGCCTTGGTCGCTAGGTTCCCCTAATTTGCAGATGTTTCAATCACATCTTCCGGTGCGCCAGCAGACCGTTGCGACTGGTCACTCCGTACGTGCAATGTATATGTATACTGCAATGGCAGATTTGGCTCGGCTGAAAAAAGACGATAGCTTGCTTACATCATGTCAACAACTGTGGGCGAACACTACACGTAGACAAATGTATATTACGGGTGGCATCGGCGCGACACATCTGGGTGAGGCGTTCACATTTGATTACGACTTGCCCAATGACTCGGTGTATGCTGAGACTTGCGCATCCATAGGTCTTATATTCTGGGCGCGTAGGATGCTTCGTTTAGAAGCCAAAAGTGAATATGCGGACGTGATGGAGCGAGCGTTGTATAACAACGTACTTGGAAGTATGTCTAAAGATGGAACGCGTTTTTTCTATGTAAATCCTCTCGAAGTATGGCCGGAAGCAAGTGAACGAAATCCTGATAAGCATCATATTAGACCCGTCCGTCAGAAATGGTTTGGTTGCTCATGTTGTCCGCCTAACGTTGCCCGTTTACTTAGTTCGTTAAATGATTATATCTATGATGTTTGTATGGAAGAAAGAATAATCCATGTACATCTGTATATTGGAAGTACTGTACATTTTAAAACGCTGAATGATCGGAAAGTCACACTTACGCAGCGCTCAAATTTACCATGGAAGGGCGAAGTTGGGTTCAAAGTTTTACTTTCATCTGATTGTACTGATGGTGTTGAATTCTCTCTTGCATTAAGAATTCCGAATTGGTTCCAGAGTGAGAACCCTGTTCTTCTAGTCAATGGTGAAGTGCATGCTTATTCAATAATCAACGGTTACGCTCATATTCATCGGATTTGGTCAAATGAAGATGTATTGGACTGGACACTGCCAACAGAAACGCGGTTAATCGAAGCTCATCCGCAAATTCGTGCAAACGCGGGGAAAGTTGCGATACAACGAGGACCACTTGTTTATTGTTTAGAAGAGGTTGACAACGAATTGCCTCTTGCCACATTGTCCATTGTTGGTACTCCCAATGGGATAGAGTTGGAGAACTCCGAATTACTTGACGGATGTGTTGTTCTTGAGGGTGAAGGATTAAAAAGTGATGGATCGACTTGGCCAGAAGATCAGCCGTATCATTCAATAGCCAAGCCGCTTCTACCAACTCGATTTAAAGCTATACCCTATTTTTTGTGGGGTAACCGTAAATCTGGGGAAATGAGTGTATGGCTACGCAAATAGCACCCCCTAGATTCACATTTCGCTTGATAAAAGATATGGGAGGTAATGAGATGAAAAAAGACTACAATGTTATGTCCAAAAAAGGAAAATGGGGCGATCAGGGGGACGGTACTTATGTCAATCCTGTCCTGCCAGGAGATTACTGTGATCCGGATGTCATACGAGTTGCGGAAGATTATTATTGTATCTCTTCGACGTTGCATTGCTCACCAGGCATGGCCGTTCTGCATTCAAAAGACTTGGTAAATTGGAGTGTGATTAGTCATGTTGTCCATGATCTAACGCTCATCGGGCCTGAATACCGGCATAATCGAATGAATCGTTATGGAAGAGGAGTCTGGGCGGGTGCTATCCGTTATCATCTGAATAAATACTGGGTATATTTCTTCACACCGGATGAAGGCTTATTCATGAGCACGGCTACGAATCCCGCTGGACCGTGGGAGCCTCTTCATCACATGTGGGAAACTGATGGCTGGGATGATTGCTGTCCTTTTTGGGATGATGATGGTCAAGGGTATCTGGTTGCTACGAATTTTGCTGACAATTACAACATCCATCTATTTAAGTTAAGTGACGACGCGCAAAGTCTTCTGCATGACAGCGGGGTTGTGATACATCAATATAACGGAAGCGAAGCAAGCAAGCTCTACAAAATAGACGGATATTATTTTCTTTTCCACAGTGAAGTACGACAAGAGAATGGTCAGGATGTAAGGGTCGTGATGATGCTTCGATCCAAAGAACTATACGGTCCTTATGAAGAAAAAGAGTTGATCCATACGCATGGCGTGGAAGTGGATCGCGAACCGAATCAAGGCGGGCTTGTCCAAACACAAACTGGGGAATGGTACTTCATTAGCCACCAAGGAGCGGGCGGCTATTTTGAAGGCAGAACCCTACATTTGCTTCCCGTTTGGTGGATGGACGGTTGGCCCATGATCGGTGAAGATGTTGACGGTGATGGAATAGGAGAGATGGTATGGGGAGGAATAAAGCCAATTAACGGGCATCCCCAAACGGCCTTAGCCATAAATGATGATTTTGAAAGCCAAGTATTGAAACCGCATTGGGAATGGAATCATCAGCCTAAGGCAGATAAGTGGTCTTTAACAGAAAGAACTGGATATTTGCGTTTATATGCTTGTGTTCCTTTGGAGAAGAACAATTTCTTTAAGATATGTAATACTATTTCGCAGCGTACATTTCGAGTTAATCATAATGTAGTAACTGCCAAATATGATATCAGTGGTATGGTTGACGATCAGGAAGCGGGGCTCTGCCATTTTGGACAATCTTACTGTACGATTGGTATATATCAACGGCAAGGAGCTCGAATTTTGAAGTTTAACCATTCAGGTGAGATAGAATGGGGGCCGGCTATACCTTCATCCTTCATATGGTTAAGATCGGTGTGGAACCTACAGGGTGAAAACTGTTATGAATACAGCCTAGATGGTGAGAATTTTATTAGATTTGGTGGAGTCTACCAGATGGGTTGGGGGTACTATCGTGGAGATCGAGTCGGGGTTTATAATTTTAATAATGAAAGAGAACAAGGCTATGTTGATGTGGAAAATTTCTATTACGAGCATGATTAATATGAGTTCCAATTTTCTCTTTAACAGTCGCTGTCTTAGTAACAGGTTGAAGCTGTAGCAATCATTATGTGATGACGTAGAATTTTACTTGCACTAGGCAAAAAGAAAAATATGGGATCGCCAGACCACAAAACTGCCTGTATTGGAAGAAGTGTACGATTGTGACAGAACAGCCCATCCATGAACAAATCCATTTTTTAATCCTTGCTTCGTCATTTCTACTGTAATTACTCCAACTGGCATTGCAATAGCAAGTCCAATTAAAAAATACTTAAGATAAATTTCCATGAGTATCCCTTTCGCTTCTATATTATTCATTTTTGAAAATGTAATGTCAAATTTACATTAATATTATTCATATATCAATATAAAATCATAGAGTGGGAATTTTTGAGTTCAAGTCTATAGGTAATCTTCTATATTTTAGAAATTTAATGGAGTGCCCATGGCATGAATGATGTATTTTACTTTACGTTCATACATTGTTTGCAATTAAGTGAAATTCTTCCGAAAGCATGGCTCTATAGAGTCATGCTTTTTTTTATCATTTGACGGTATGCTGTTTACGATAAACTCATTTTACTCATTTCACACTGGAGCAGGACGTAAATGAACGCTATTTAGTTTGATTAGATGGAGGTATGACATATGAATGGGACCCTGCAAAAAAAACAGAATATTGATCGTGGATGATGATGAAAGGGTCCGGAGGCTGCTTAAAATGTATCTGGAAAAAGAACAATTTATTATCGAAGAGGCCTCCCTTGGTGTGCAAGCTTTGAGCAAACTTCATAAAGGTTCTTATGCATTAATCATTCTCGATTGGATGCTTCCTGACATTATGGGTATTGAAATATGCAATTATCTGAGATTGAGCACAAGCATTCCTGTGATGTTTCTGACAGCAAAATCTGAAGAAAGTGACCGAATTGAGGCGTTTAAGGCCGGAGCAGATGACTTTGTGATGAAACCCTTCAGCCCCAGGGAAGTTGTGCTTCGGATCAAGTCGATGATGGCACGTTTTACCGGTTTTTACGGGCATGTTATACCCGATCATTCTGCCAGTGAAGTCCTGATTTCATCCATTTTAATTAATCCCACTTCTAGAAAAGTTCTGATCAAAGATGAAGAAATTCATATGACACCAAAAGAATTTGATTTGTTATACCATCTGGCAACTCATCCGGAGATCGCCTTCTCCAGACAGGATTTGTTAAGAATCGTCTGGAAGTTGGAGAAAAATGAAGAACTGGATTACCGAACAGTAGATACCCATGTCAAAAGATTACGGGACAAATTATCGGAGTATGTATCGAATCGTGAAGACCTCATTCAAACCCTATGGGGGTTCGGATATATTCTTCGTTTGCCCCATTAATAGTTCTCTATTCAAATACAGGAGGAGCATTATGTCCTATAAACAAATTAAATGGATGATTCTCTTCATTCCAACCATTACAGTCGCTATCTGGGAATATGTGAGACATCAATTTTTATTACCCTATATCTCGATGGATTTGGGCAATTGGTTAACACCGGTGTTGGTGTATCTTGTTACTATTACATTGTTAACCAAGCTATTCCGTATCCTTGAAAACATTCAGAAAGAATTGGAACGTGCACGCTCTGCCAAAGCTGCACTTGAAGCACGTGAAGAGCTGGCACGAGAACTTCATGACGGAATAGCTCAATCTCTGTTTTTGCTATCTGTTAAGGCAGATAAGCTTGAAATAGGAAGTAACGGGAATCAACAAGAACAAAACGTTCTGTCCATTCGTAAAACGATTCATGAGGTAAATCGTTATGTCAGACAAGCGATCACCAATCTTCGACTGGATCGTAACGAAAATCCTGTACACCGGACCTCACCATCACTTCTGAAGCAAGTTCATGCGATGTCTAAAGACATCCGCACACCAATCCATATTCACTGGGATCTAGAGGAGCATCATCAAGACGATAAAGAAAAAATAGAATTATCTGCTTGTATACGTGAGGCACTTATTAATATGGACAAATATGCGTCAGCTACTGAAGGCTCAATCACTGCAGTAGGGATGAGTCACAGCTGGAAAATTACTGTGTCGGATAACGGTCAAGGGTTTGAGGGAGATCCATTTGCCAAGAAAAACAAGTTCGGTTTACGAATTATGAAGGAGCGCTGTAATGAGATGGGTTGGATCATGAACATGTATCGTAAGGATGGAAGAACCATCGTCGAGATTCAAAAAGGGGGATTGATATGACAATGACTCCAACAAGAGTACTGGTTGTGGATGATCACGCCCATGCAAGGGAGGCCATTCGTGAAATTTTGAGCCTGGACAATCATTTTGAAATTATTGGTGAGGTGAACAACGGACAAGCAGCGATTGACTTCATGGAAAAGTGGCTTCCCGATCTCATTTTAATGGATATTCAAATGCCCATTATGGACGGACTCGAAGCAACGCGGAGAATCAAACTCGGTTTTCCCTATGTGAAAATAGTCATGATTACGGTTTCGGATGATATGATTCATCTACTTGAGGCGCTCAAAAGAGGAGCACAAGGATATCTGCTCAAAAATTTGGAACCAACGACATGGCTTGAATATCTGCATTCTATCATTAATGAGGAAGCTCCCATGTCCAGAGATGTTGCCTATCAGATTCTGAAGGAAGTCAATGTAACCGAAAAGAAGAAAACCGAAGTTAAGCTGACGACCCGAGAACTGGATATATTATATGGGGTAGCTGAAGGATGGACAAACAAAGAAATTGCAGGGAAATATGACATATCCGAATACACCGTGAAGAACCACTTGAAAAATATTTTGCAGAAGCTACAGTTACAAAATCGGGTGCAATTAACGCGTTATGCTCTTGAGCAAGGACTTGTTTGGAATACAAACAGACAATAGATGTCAGCTTTATCCTGTTATTTCATTCATTGTTAGTTTTTCTTCTCACTTAGCTAAAAAATAGCTCAGTTGAGGCATATATTTATTCACATGATTTACCATAGACTTAGGTTTGTTGAGTGAAAATTTAAGAAAACGATCAAAGGGGATAACAATGATGAAGCACCGATTCAAATTCATAATCAGTATTTTGGTCACAATTCTAATTGTATGTGGTTGCCAAAGTACTTCACAACAACAAGGGAACATAGAAAATGTTGCGGCAAATGATTCAGCTAAACCTTATCTAACTTTTAAAGACTTTGATGGGGAAAACGTTACACTTCAGGAAAAACCTCAAAGGATCGTTATCTTGAATGAGCAGGTACTGCATTCCTTTTATCAAGTTGGAGGAAAAGCAGTGGGCGTACCGACTCCCTTTAACATTGATCCACCTGCAGAAGCGAAAGACGTTCCGAAGGTAGGATTGATGCACGAGGTTAATATGGAAAAGGTATTCGAATTGAAGCCTGATTTGGTGATTGGTCAGCGCTTTGACCATGGGAAATTGAGAGAAATGTTCAAAGAAGCTAACATTCCTTTAGCAAATTTGAATACCCAATCTATCGAGGACATAACACAGAATACGATTTTGATGGGGAAAATTACGGGTAATGAACAAAAAGCCAAAGAGCTTGTAGATAAAATGAACTCACATATCGATCAAACGATCGCGCAGATTCCAGATCAGAAAGAAATGCCGACTTATGCCATACTAACTGTCATGGGAGACACTGCATATGTTGAGCAAAGTTCAACCATAGCTATAGATATTGCGGATCAGTTAAAGCTTCGTAATGCTACAGTATCCATAGATGGAGAAGCATTTGCTGGATATATTCCGTTTAGCATGGAAGAGATGGTAATGATTAATCCTGATTATCTCTTTATTCTTTCTCATACAACGAATGAGGAAGCAGAAGAAATGATTGAGAAAAATTTTAAATCCAATCCAGCATGGAAATCACTTTCAGCTGTCTCAAATGACAGAATGTTCTTTCTTCCCAAACATAAATTTGCAATTACTCCTGGTGTTGATGTTGCCGAATCCTATAAATATATGGCAGACTTGATTGCTGCAAGTCAACCTAATTAAACGTTTATGATTAAGAATAGCGGCTTTAAAAACAAACTGAGCTGGAAGCTCTTTATTATTGGACTTTTTATGAGCTTCGCCATAATTAGTATCATCATTAGTTTAGGCTTCGGAGCTGTCTCCGTGGATGTACGGTCTATTCTAAGTATTTTATTCGGAAATACAAGTTCTGATTATTACACAATTATCTGGAATATCAGATTGCCACGTACACTTGTAGCCGTATTTGTGGGTATAAATCTAGCACTTTCAGGCGCATTATTACAAGGAGTTATGCGCAATCCTATGGCTGATCCCCACATCATAGGTGTTTCCTCTGGTGCGGGGTTATTTGGAACCACCATGTTGCTGGTTTTCCCGGCATTCTCACATTTGTTAGTACCAGTTGCGTTTGTTGGAGCGCTGGCTTCAGCTTTGTTAATCTATTTACTTGCTTGGGATAGAGGCGTTTCTCCAATGAGAATAATTCTTGCTGGGGTAGCAACATCTGCTTTTTTAAATTCCGGGGTCTCCGCACTGTATACTTTTTATAGTGATCGTATACAAGGTGCGGTTTCCTTTATGGTAGGAAGTCTGTCTGCTAAAAGCTGGGGACATGTCGATACGATTATCCCATACAGCATTATTGGATTGCTTTTGGCACTATTAAGTGCTCAACGAATGAACGTACTGTTGCTTGGGGATTCAGAATCGAAATCACTGGGATTAAACACAGAGGGGTACCGTTTATGGTTTATTGCTCTAAGCGCCTTGCTTGCTGCAAGTGCAATAAGTATCGTGGGTATGCTTGGTTTTGTGGGATTAATCGTACCTCATGCTGCCAGGATGCTTGTGGGGAATGATTATCGGATATTACTTCCTGCTTCAGCACTCCTGGGAGTGACGGTTCTGTGTTTATCTGACACCATTGGCCGTATTGTCTTCGCACCAATTGAGCTACCAGTGGGCATTATTATGGGTATGATAGGTGCTCCATTTTTCTTATATTTGTTACGAAAGAAGAGAACATTATGACACTGGAGATGAAGAATACTCATATTGGATATCATGAAAATGAAGTCATTTCAGCTCTAAACCTTACGTTTGAAGAGGGAAAGATTCATAGTATTCTTGGTCCCAATGGGTGTGGTAAAAGTTCACTATTAAAAGCACTGGGAAAGCAAATACAGACTACGGCTGGAGAGATTCTATTTAAAAATAGGGATATCAATACATGGAGCAGAAAAGCTTTTGCAAGAGAGTTAGCCTTTTTAATGCAAGTCCATGAGAGCAATCCTGAGGTAACAGTTAGACAACTTATCGAATATGGTCGTTTCCCTCATAAAAGTAAATTTGAACGATTAAATCAAGAAGACCTTGCCATTGTTGATCAAGCCATCTCACTTACTCATTTAATGGATTTAGCGGAAAGAACACTAGATCGTTTGTCGGGAGGGGAACGCCAGCGGGCGTGGATCGCGATGGCACTGGCCCAACAGCCTGCTGTTTTGTTATTAGACGAGCCTACTTCTTATCTAGACATCCATCACCAACTCGAAATCATTGAACTGATTAAACGGTTGAATAGCGAACAAGGTCTTACCATTATTTTGGTCCTACATGACATTAATCAAGCAGCCATGATTTCAGATCACATCATTGTGCTTCAATCTGGAACGTTGTACGACTTTGGCACTCCTCGAGATGTAATTACAAAAGAAATGTTACGTGATGTTTTTAACGTGGATGCTGAGATAAAAAATATTGAAACTGAACCCATTTCCGTCTACAACTTTCAGCTTTTTAAAGAATAAATTTGTTTATCCACCTCCCATGTTTGTTAAAAATCCCGGCGTAAAAGTACCACTATCAGTAAAGTGCATGAAATAGATGTTTTTTTTAGCTAAATTAATTGAAACATAGGAATATGTACTACTGAAAGTCTGTAACCACATCCGGAAGCGTATTAACAGCAATGCAGCCATTCCTATGCAGGATCACACACTGGATACCATATCCGAAGCGTTCATGCTGGCAGGATTTCAGGTGAGCATGCGTCGCATGCTGCCAACAGGATTCGTCGATCTGTCTCATGGTAAGAAGTGGTATAACCGAGTGGCAGATCAATTGCAGTTTGCCTATGAACAATCCTATATATTCCGGTTTATTGCTCCAAAAGGCTAGCATAAATGGTCTCTAGGGGTGCATTGTAGAAAGGGTATGACTATTGTTTTATCCTCTTGGCTCAAGTGGTTGATTTCAATGGCTTGAGCTTTTTTCTGTCACAAATTTTAGCTTTAATAGCTCATTGGGGCTATTACGAATATCCATACCATCAAGTACGATAAAGTACATATTGTTTTTATACAATTAGAGACGTTTATCAATGGAGGTTAGACAACGTTGCAGACACAGAGAAAAATAACGATGATTATGGTTTTAACTTTAGTACTTTTCATTTCTGCTTGTTCAAGTACATCGAAGGATGCAACAACGCAATCTGCAGCAACGGAAGATAAGGAAATTACGTTTTTGTTCAACTTTGCAAGCCAGACGATTGATCCACATCTGGATTATACTCCGCTCAGAGCCGGAGTTACTGAAACCCTGGTTAAGTTGGGTGAGGATCTGCAGATCGAGCCTTGGCTGGCTGAGAAGTGGGACACGACGGACGGACAGCACTGGACATTTGAGATTAAGAAAAATGTAACCTTCCAGGATGGACGGGCCCTGGATGCCGAAGCTGTTAAACAATCTCTTGAACGTGCAATCCAGGTGAATCCGGGTGTAGAACAGGTTTTGAAGATTAAAGAGATGAGTGCATCCGGTCAAACGCTGGACATTACGACCGAACAACCCTTCCCGCAGTTTCCATCCGAGCTCGTTCACCCGAACGCATCCATTCTGGATGTCAATGCGGCTGACCCGGACAAAACACCTGTTGGAACTGGGCCTTTCAAAGTTACATCCTTCACAGCTGGAAGCTCACTCAAGGTGGAGCGCTACGATGAGTATTGGGGCGGAGCTGCCAAGCTCAGTCGTGCCTCATTCAACTTTAATGAGGATGCGAGTGCGCGCCTTTCGGCTCTGATGTCGGGAGATGCGGATATTGTATATCGCCCACCAACTGAAAGTCTGGAAACGATGAAAAGTGATTCCACTCTTCATTTGGAATCGGTCACAAGCTTGCGGACACACGAGCTTATTTTTAATACAAACCAACCCGAATTCAAGGACAAATATATGAGAAAAGCCTTTGATGCCCTCGTGAATCGTGAGGAAATGAAGGACGTGATTATGGGTGGACAGGCTACGCTTGCAACGGGGCCATTCATGCCAGGCTTCTCCTTTATTCCTTCCTATGAAGCCAAAACGACAGGTGTCGAAGCAGCATTGGCATGGTTTGAAAAGGCGGGTTATCAGGTGGAGCAGGGTAAGGTCAGTAAAGACGGAAAGCCGCTCAGCTTGAAGCTTGTAACGTATACATCACGGGCGGAATTCCCCTTGTTTGCTCAGGTACTGCAAGCAAAAGCGAAAGAAATCGGTATCGATATTACGATTGAATTCGTGGATAATTATGAAGACTATTTGCTCACCAAAGATGACTGGGACCTGGGCACATACAGTCCATTAATTGCACCACGCGGAGATGCCAGTTACTTCCTCAATGTAGCCTTCAAACAAGACGGGACGCTGAATTTTGGCAAAATTAATGATTCGCAGCTGGATCAGTGGATTGATCAGTTGGATCAGATGGTGGATACTGATAAGCGAAATGAATTAATTGAAAAAATCCTGATGCATATTGATGAAGAAACATATTACTCCTACCTGGTTCATCCCAATACGCTCGTTGTGTATAAAGATCGGGTGAAAAATTGGGTAACCAGCAAAAGTGAGTATTACATGCTGACGAATCAACTGGATGTGGAATAGACATGAACAAGTTCCTGAAACGAAGTATAGAGTTCATTCTCTTTATTTTGCTTCTGTCCTTTATCAGCTTTGTATTTGTAAAATTAGCACCCGGTGATGCGGTAAGGGAAATACTGCGCTCGGATGATGTGGCCATTACCTCTTCCCAAATGGAAGAGCAGCGTGAGGCTTTGGGGCTGAATGACCCAGTGCTCGTGCAATACGGGCAGTGGCTCGGACGTCTTGTCCGACTCGATTTGGGCACTTCATATATGACCAATCGTCCGGTAACGGAGGAATTACTGGACAAATTACCGGCAACCTTGCTGTTGACGTGCACTTCACTGCTTGTGCTGATCGTCATCGCAATTCCGCTCGGCACACTGTCCGCCTTATATCCCAATCTCGTTATCGACCGGTTCAGTCGTCTTCTGGCTGTACTGGGCACCTCAGTCCCTAGCTTCTGGCTGGGGCTTCTTTTAATAGAAGGCCTCTCTGTGAGAACACATCTGTTTCCCTCTATGGGGACGGGGACCATTGCGCATCTGGTACTACCATCCCTAACACTGGGATTAACCATGGCAGCCGTATACGTGCGCCTCATTCGTTCAAGTTTGCTGGAAAGTCTGGGTCAGGATTTTGTTCGGGGAGCACGATCCAGAGGAATAGGTGGCTCGAGTGTGCTCCTTGGACATGCCTTCAGGCATGCACTCACTCCCGTTGTCACCATGTTTGGTGTAAGCATCGGAAGCTTGCTTGGGGGAACGGTCGTGATTGAAGTGCTGTTCGCCTATCCCGGTATGGGCAAATTCATTGTTAATGCCATTCAGAGTCGTGATTACCCGGTTATTCAGGGCTATATGGTACTGATGGGCGTGATCGTTACAATTATCCACATGCTCGTCGACCTTCTGAATGACGTTCTGAACCCCGAGATTCGGCTGAAGGGGGAACGATAATCATGCTTAAAACCAAGTTTAGACTTACCCCTCCAGTGCAAAAACCAAAAATGAGCGTTCACATCGTCATTTTGGTGCTCGTTGTTTTGACCTTAATCTGTGCGCCTTATGTTGTTCCGCATGATCCCTATGCAGTAGACTTGGCGATACGGCTTCTGCCTCCAGGTATGGACCATCTGCTAGGAACTGATGACCTCGGTCGAGATCTGTTCTCCCGTCTGCTGCTCGGAGGAAGGAATACGGTAGGAACCAGTCTGATGGTTCTCCTGGCTTCACTAGCGATCGGAATTCCCGCAGGATTATTGGCCGGGTATGCAGGCGGGTGGCTGGATCGAATCTATAAACGCATATCGGATGCTTTTCTTGCATTTCCGGATTTCATTATTGCCATTGTGCTCAGTGGACTGATGGGACCAGGTATCTTCAATCTGATGATTGCCATCGTTTCGGTCAAATGGATTACGTATTCCCGCATCGTTCGAAATAGCGTGATCGCGGAGAAACATCAGGAGTATATTACCATTGCCCGCCTGAGCGGATTACGCCCTCATCAGATTTTGTGGAAGCATTTGTTGCCACATGCGCTGTCTCATGTAATTGTGATCGCTTCGCTGGATATGGGTAAAGTCATTCTCATGATTGCCTCGCTCTCCTATATCGGATTGGGGGCACAGCCTCCTGCACCAGAATGGGGGGCCATGCTGAACGAGGGACGGGCATACTTTCATAGCTCACCTTACCTTATGATTGCCCCCGGACTTGCGATTATGCTTGTCGTACTCTGGTCCAACATGCTGGGAGATCGGGTTCGCGATAGGCTGGATATCAAACGAAGCAGGGAGTGAGAAGCGGATGAGTTTACTCGAAATAAAAGGACTACGGCTTGTGGCCGGAAAGCAGACCCTTATTCACGATATGCACCTGTCCATTCAAGAGGGCGACTGGTTGACTGTCATCGGGGAAAGCGGCAGCGGAAAAACACTTACAGGCTTGTCCATCGGTCGCTTGCTTCCAAACGGGGTGCGCCATATGGCTGGACAAATTACGTTTAAAGGCCAGTCTCTGTCAGAGTTGTCCGAGAAACAGATGAATCGGCTACGCGGAAAAGAAATTGCATATGTATTTCAAGACTATACAGGCGTGTTTAGCCCGTTTCTTCCCATAGGGAAACAACTGGATGAGACGCTTAGGGTTCATTATACATGGGGACGCCAGGAACGAAAGGAACGGATTGCGGAAGCTCTGAATGACGTTTCCTTGCCTGCCAAACGGGTTGTTGACAGCTATCCGTTTCAGCTAAGTGGCGGACAATTGCAGCGGGTATCCATCGCGATGGCGATGCTGCTTGAACCGAAGCTGCTGATTGCGGATGAACCTACGTCTGCGCTGGACTGGGTTACGGGGGAAGACATACTGTTGCTGCTCCTACGACTTCGAGCGAAGACAGGTTGCTCCATTCTGTTTATCACACATGACCTGAAGCTCGCCAGACGCTGCGCGGATCAGATTGTCATTATGCGGGAAGGACGAATACTGGAATCAGGCAAGGCTGAGGACGTGCTGACACAAACCACACACCCGTACACCCAAAAGCTTTTGGCAGCTGAATCCATACTGTCTTATACTGAACCTGGCGTCGTTCCGGAACGAGGTGGATTATCATGAGTGAAGAAGCTGTGTTTACCGTTCAAAACCTGATCAAGACCTATGCTGGACAGACAAGGGCGATCGACGGAATTTCTTTCAGTCTCCACCCGGGAGAATGTGTGGGGCTGATCGGAGAAAGCGGGAGCGGAAAGAGTACACTGGCACGCTGCATTTTATTGATGGAGAAGATGGATTCCGGGCAAATGTGGTTTCAGGGAAGAGAGATGTTAAAACCTCGAACTGCTTCCGCCTATCGAGCCCTTGAGGGTCAAGTTCAGGCCGTGTTTCAAAATCCTACATCGAGTCTCAATCCCAGACTTCGGATCATCGATTCCGTAATGGAACCGCTGGACATCTTAAAGAATCGAACACCGGTAATGGTCCAAGACTGCAGACAGAACAGGCTAAAGTGTGCCAAACGGTTACTGAATATGGTAGAGCTACCAGAGCGTCTCCTGCATCAGTATCCCCATGAGCTCAGTGGAGGACAGAAGCAGCGTGTCGCTATTGCCAGAGCAATAAGCAGCGAGCCATCCCTGATTATCATGGATGAACCCACATCCAGTCTGGATATGATTACACAAGCTCAGATCATTGAGATGCTTATGACACTGCAAAAAAATATCGGATTTGCCTGTTTATTTATTTCACATGATCTGGCTACAATCCAGCGTATATCCGATCGAATTATGGTAATACAGCAGGGACGAATCATCGACCATTTTGCTAAAGAAGCTTTGTTTACATTCGAGAGGCATGAATATACGCAGCAATTAGTTCACAAATACGCGAAGCGAAGAAGTTAAATTATAAAATCCGGCTAAGGATAGCCGGATTTTATTTATAACCGTATCAGGTAAGAAAGTATCGCTGGGCTAATGGAAGTTCATCAACGGGACGACACACGAGGGTCTCACCATTAACCGATACGCTATAATTTGCCGGATCAACCATAATGTCAGGTGTTTCTCCATTCAAGATCATATCTTTCTTGCCGACCGTGCGGCAACCGACAACAGGTTTCAGCTGCTTCGTGAGTCCAAGTGAAGGCAAGGTTCCCCTGTCAATGGCTACTTGAGAAACGAATGTGGCACAGATGGCTGAACGAGCTTTTCCATAACTACCAAACATGGGTCTATACATGTATGGTTGCGGGGTTGAAATGGTAGAGTTCGGATCACCCATGGCACTATGAATAATCACGCCGCCTTTGATGACCATTTCCGGTTTGGCACCAAAAAATGCAGGCTTCCATAATACGAGATCGGCCATTTTTCCAACTTCGATGGATCCAACATATTGAGATATCCCATGCGTGATCGCAGGGTTAATCGTGTACTTCGCAATATATCGTTTCACTCGATTATTATCTGCCTGGGTATCACCTGATAAGGGGCCACGCTGTTTTTTCATTTTATCAGCCGTTTGCCAGGTTCTGATCGCTACCTCACCTACACGACCCATAGCTTGAGAATCCGAACTTGTCATGCTAATTGCACCAATATCATGCAGGATATCCTCTGCACCAATCGTTGTTTCTCTGATACGGGAGGCAGCAAAGGCTACATCTTCAGGAATCCGCGGATCAAGATGATGACAGATCATCAGCATATCCATGTGTTCATCTATCGTATTACGGGTATATGGCATAGTAGGACTTGTTGAAGAAGGTAAAACGTTGGGCATGGATGCTACACGCAATAGATCCGGGGCATGCCCTCCGCCGGCACCTTCCGTATGGTAGGTGTGAATAGCTCTACCATTGAAAGCCCGGAGACTGTCCTCAACGTAGCCGGCTTCGTTCAATGTATCTGTATGAATATTCACCTGGATATCATATTGCTCTGCAACACTTAAACACTTATCTATTACATAAGGGGTGCTTCCCCAGTCCTCATGTATTTTAAGTCCGCCTACACCAGCCAGAACTTGCTCGTTCAAAGCCTCAGGTCTCGAACTGTTGCCACGTCCTAACATCACAAAGTTCATAGGTAATGAATCTGTCGCTTGGAGCATTCGTTCGATATGCCAGACGCCTGATGTGCAGTTTGTGGCAAGAGTCCCTGTAGCTGGGCCGGAGCCTCCTCCAATCATGGTGGTAACGCCACTTTGCAGCGCGATCTCGATTTGTTGAGGGGAAATGAAATGAACATGACTGTCCACACCACCAGCAGTAACAATCAAATTTTCTCCGGAAATAACCTCTGTGCCTACACCTATGTACATGTTTGGCGTGACACCATCCATGACCAACGGATTTCCTGATTTTCCGATCCCGCTGATTAAACCATCTTTAATACCAATATCAGCCTTTACAATACCCCAACTATCAATAATGACAACATTGGTAATGACAGTATCCAGAACGCCTTCTTCTCGTGTGGCGAGTGGATGCTGACCCATACCATCTCTAACGGTTTTACCTCCACCAAAAACACATTCGTCCCCATAAAACGTGAAATCTTTTTCAATTTCGATTTTGAGCGAAGTATCTGCCAAACGAATGCGGTCGCCTGTCGTCGGTCCATACATGCTTGCGTAAGTTGCACGATCGATTGTCTTCATCATTCAACCCTCCCGTTGGTCAAACCAGCAAATCCATGTATTTCTTTCAAACCACCAATCTCCACCAATTCAACTTCCGTTGTTTCCCCAGGTTCAATTCGAACGGATAGACCAGAAGGGATATCCAGGCGATATCCTTTTGTTCCTTCTCTATTGAAGGAAAGGGCAGGATTGGCTTCGCAGAAATGAAAATGAGATCCAACTTGAACAGGGCGACTGCCTGTATTGGTAACTGTACGGCTTATTCGTTTACGATCAGGTAACAGCACAATGGGATCATCAGCAAATTCATACTCGCCTGGAGTCATCCCACCTATAGGACGTGGAATAGGATCATGTACACTGACCAGTTTTGTACCGTCTGTAAACGTGGCTTCCACCTGTACTTCACTAAGGAGTTCAGCTACACCTTCCATTACTTGTTCAGTGGTCAGGAGATGACGAGCTTCCTCCATAAGTTCACTAACGCTTTTGCCATCACGAGCGCCTTCAATGACAAACCCGGTAATATAAGCAATAGCTTCGGGATAATTCAGTTTAACACCGCGTAATAATCTTTTTTCAGCCATGTCTGCGGCAAGATACATCATTAATTTTTCGCGTTCCTGAACAGTCAAATGCATAGTCGACAACTCCCTTTAAACTTAGTAATGAACTTCGGATGAGATTGAAAATGATGTTGGTTACGTAATTTAGTAACACGTATTTGTGAAAATGTAGCACGATATCCGGGGTCAGTCAACCATTTTATGTCATATTATATAACTCTATATTCATTTATTATCTATATAATGTAAATATTAGACATTATAATGCAAATTGATGTTAATAAAAATAACACATTAAACATGGATACAAAAAAATCCGCACCTTTTCAAATTCAAGGGCGGACTCTTTATATTTATCACATTCTAAGTTTTAATGAGCCAGTGTTAATCCCAGCTTTTTAGCATTATCCTGAATAAGCTGAACTAGCGTTTGTTCGGCAGTTTCGGGATAGTTACGAAGCTCTACAACTGGTCGATCCGCGATGTTTGCAATTTCCGCTCCTTGAGGAAAATGGAGATTATCGATGATCAGCGCAGGCTTCATAGCCGCAAGCTCTGCTGCTTGTGTCGGTGTCACTTCAGTCGGACCGAACTCGCCTACGACCTCGTATCCGAGAGCTTTGGCAACAGGTACCATGTAAGCCTGAGCAACCACTCGTTTGGATTCGGTGTCCAGCTTGGACGTTTCAGCAGTGACTGCTTCAAATGTGCTGTCGATTTCCTTCAAAGCCTGCTGTGCAGTAACCGTTGTTCCCAATTTCTCCGCAATGGTAGTGATCTGTTTGCGAAGCATGTCCGGTGTATTCTCTGTTACCACGATAAGCCGAGCTTCATCGGTTACTTCGGCTGCCTCCAAAATTTGTTTCATAAACGGTTCATATTCAGAGTAAATAACCGTTGACGCATCATTTACTTTTTCAATATCGGTGGGTTTAAAATCATACTCATTAGGATGTTTCATGTCCACGGGAGCAAGGGTCGAGATGCTGTCTGCACCGGCTGTTTTAGCCAGTAATGCTGTCCAGCTTGTGGATGCGACAATCTTTGGAGTGACCGTTTCAGCTTGCTTTGGTTCTGTGTCCTGAGCATTTTCGGTTACCGTACTGGATGCATTTCCTGTACACCCGGTGAAGAGAATGGTTCCCATGACAAGCACCAGTAGGGGGGAGAATTTTTTTAGTATGTTTTTTTTATTTTTCATTAGAATTAGACCTCCACATATCATTATTTTCGAGTAAACGTATAACAAAGACTTAAGATGATGACACCGACCATGGTTATGGAAGCACCCGTTGGCAAGTTAAAGATGAGTGAAGCGATATAACCTCCAACAGCAGTCAATGTGCCAAAAAGAGATGACAACAAGAGTAATTGCTTATACGTTCTGCTTACTCTTGTAGCTGCCATGGCAGGTAGTAGCAATAGTGCGTCAATCAGCAAAGCTCCCACAAGCTTCATCGCAATTCCAATCGAGATTCCAGTCAGAAACAGCAGCACATTGCGGATTCTGGCGGCGGGAATACCTAACCATTCCGCATGGTCTGCATGATGAAGCACCAGTTGAATCTCCCTGTAACAGACTACGAACAGAGACACGATAATCAAGCTGATTCCACCAAGCAACCACATGTCCAAAGAAGTGAGTGTGAGAATGCTGCCAGCAAACAGACCAAACACATCCATCGCGGGGATTCCCCCAATATGGAACAGCATTAAAGCCGCAGCAAGCGAACCTGTCATAAGGAAGGCCCCGGTTATGGCGGGTTCAAGCTTAACCTTGGCAGATAACGGACCGAATAACAACGAGCCGGCAAGAATAGCCAGCATGGCTCCAGGCATAGGTTTCATGCCAATCAGCAATCCAAACGCGCCCCCCAGAAGAGCCAAATGCATCAGAGCAAAACGGACAACCGTCAGTTGGAACTGAATCACGACAATACCCACGAGGGACAAACAGCTACCCCCGATCATACAGGCGATCAATGCCCGCTGGAACAATGGAATATGTATGTAGTCGATTAACGTCATGCAGTACCACCAACATCCGTTAGCGTCCCGTCCTTCATAAGACAAATGCGGTCATGCAAATGTTCCGTTTCTTCCAGTTGATGAGTGATCATGAGTGTGAGCAGCTGAGGTGCCCGTTGCCTGTATTCATCGATAAGTCTATACAGCAAATCTCTTGAGAACGTATCCAAATGAGTGCTTGGCTCGTCCAAAAGCAAGATGTCAGGCTCGCGTATTAAAGCACGTGCTATATTCATCCGTTGTTGCTGTCCTCCAGATAAATCCTTGCAATCTTGATTGGCCAGTTCCGTTAATCCGACATACTCAAGCCATTCCGTCGTTTTTTGTTTATCTGCTATGGAAGGACGCTTCCAATATGCAAATGACTTTCCCCAGTTGCCAAGCATTACATACTCAAAAACCGTGATGGGCAGATTTCCTTTCTGTACGCCCTGAGGCACAAACCCGATTTTTTTCTGCGCCCATTTAAAGTCTTTTTTGTGTTCCATCCGTCGTCCGCCAATGCTCATGGAGCCTTCTCTCATGGGGATCAGACCGAGGATGACTTTAAACAGCGTTGTTTTTCCCGCGCCATTCGCACCTGTAATCGCAATCGTCTCCCCGTGATCGCCTTGAAAGTCTAGCTTGTGAAGAACGGGGGAAGTGCCATAACCGGCCGTACCATGCTGAATTTCCAGAGCTGGAGGCATGATTCATCGTTCACCTTCTTTCCTATCCAGTATGAACATTGGACGACAAAGCGAACATGGCTCGTTCTAGCTATATTAGGATGGATATTGTTACAAAGACATGAATTTGGAACCAAACTGCTATGTTTTGGTGAAAAAGTTCATATATTATTTTCATTTGTAAACTATAACCGCCTGGAGATAGCTCTTATGAGTCATCCTGTGTTAGTTCTTATTCAAGTATGATGGTTCTAGTTGGTTACAACGTCAAAAAAGGAGACCGAAATTATGGACAAGCTTTCCACATCTAACTCAACCCAACCTTCCAATACAGATGATCACCCTGCACTGTGGCAAACAACCCTTAACATTAAGGGGATGACTTGTGCAGCCTGTTCAGCTCGTATTGAAAAGGGATTATCTCGTATGGAGGGCGTACAACAGGCTAACGTCAATCTTGCGATGGAGAAGGCGACGATTTCCTATGATCCTGCCAATATCGGTATACATGATTTTAGGAACAAAGTGGAAGCTCTGGGCTTCCAGACTGTCACCGAATCTGTTGACTTGAATATTACAGGCATGACATGCGCAGCCTGTTCAGCGCGAATTGAGAAAGGCCTTTCCAAGCTGCCTGGCGTGTCTCGTGCCAATGTGAATCTGGCCCTGGAAACGGGTCATGTCGAATACGTTTCAGGAACATTGAAGGGCTCGGATCTCATCCACAAGATCAGACAATTGGGTTTCACTGCCCATTTAAAAGAAACGGAAGAAGAGACCGTCTCCCTGCGAGAACAGGAATTACAGCGAAAAAAATGGAACTGGATTCTGTCGGCTATTCTTTCTCTCCCGTTATTATGGGCGATGGTAGGTCACTTTTCATTCACTTCCTGGATCTGGGTGCCTGATGCATTTATGAATCCATTGTTTCAATGGGTACTCGCTACTCCTGTGCAATTCTTCCTAGGTCGCCAGTTTTACATCGGTGCGTATAAGGCATTGAAAAACCGAAGCGCCAACATGGATGTACTGGTTGCTCTGGGAACAAGTATGGCTTATTTCTATAGTCTCTACTTGACTTCATTGACCAGCACAGGTGGATTATCCGGTCACAATCATGGAGGTAGTGCAGTTGTAACGGATACCGCGAATGCTGCGGCACAAGCTCCGGTTGATTTTTATTTTGAAACCAGTGCGGTACTGATCACTCTTATTCTTCTAGGCAAATGGTTGGAGGCTTTAGCCAAGGGACGATCCACCCAGTCAATCAAAAGCCTAATGGAGATGGCTCCGCGTAGTGCAAGAGTAATTCGGGATGGTCAGAAAATCAGTCTCGTGCCTGAATACGTCTTGATGAACGATCTTGTTATCGTGAAGCCTGGAGAAAAGATACCCGTAGACGGTGTAGTGGAAGAAGGATTCTCATCCGTTGATGAATCCATGTTGAGTGGTGAAAGCCTTCCCGTGGACAAGAAACCGGGTGACTCCGTCACAGGAGCTACATTGAACAAAAACGGTATACTCCGTTTGAGAGCAACACGTGTGGGCGCAGACAGCGCACTATCGCAAATTATTAAGATTGTGGAACAAGCGCAAGGCTCCAAGGCCCCCATACAGCGGATTGCCGATGTAATTTCAGGTATTTTTGTCCCCATTGTAGTCAGCCTTGCAGCCATCACGTTTTTGTTCTGGTACCTGTTGATCAGTCCTTATGACTTCGGTGGTGCTCTGGAGAAGGCGATTGCGGTATTGGTCATCGCTTGTCCTTGTGCTCTTGGGCTAGCCACTCCAACCTCCATTATGGCGGGTTCCGGGCGTGCAGCCGAGTACGGCATTCTGTTCAAAGGCGGAGAATATTTGGAATCTGCAAAGCATATTCAAACGGTCGTCCTGGACAAAACAGGAACGGTGACAAACGGTAAGCCGGTTCTGACAGATGTTAAAACTGCTGCGAACTGGACAAGAACAGCGCTTCTGAACCGGGTAGGGGCGGTGGAGCAAAGCTCTGAACATCCACTGGCTGAAGCGATTGTGGAAGGGATCAAAGCAACGGGAATAAGCCTCTTTCCGAAGTCAGAGCACTTTAAGAACATGCCAGGCTACGGAGTGCAGGCAACTGTGCAGGGACAGGACGTTCTCATTGGTACACGACGTCTTCTCTCAGATCAACATGTGACCGTTCCGCCAGAAGCACTCACTCAAATGTCTGAGTTGGAAAAGCAGGGGAAGACCACGATGCTCGTAGCCGTAGATGGACAGTGGGCTGGCATGATTGCTGTTGCAGATACGATCAAAGACACGTCAAGACAAGCCATTCAAAGGCTTCAAGCCATGGGTGTCGATGTCATCATGATAACAGGAGACAATGAGCGTACAGCTCGATCGGTGGCTGCACAGGCTGGTATCGTGACCGTACTGGCTGAAGTGCTTCCAGAGGGCAAAGCAACGGAAATACAGCGTCTTCAGGAAGGTGGTCGGAAGGTTGCGATGGTGGGGGATGGGATTAATGATGCCCCGGCTCTGGCTGTAGCCGATATCGGCATGGCTATTGGAACTGGAACAGATGTCGCTGTGGAAGCTGCAGATGTCACGCTAATGCGTGGTGATCTGAGCAGTGTCGCGGATGCCATCGAGCTCAGCCGAAGAACGATGCGCAATATCAAGCAAAACCTGTTCTGGGCACTTGCGTATAATGTCATTGGTATTCCGATTGCAGCTCTGGGTTTCTTGGCGCCTTGGCTCGCTGGCGCAGCAATGGCCTTTAGCTCCGTATCGGTTGTATTGAATTCTTTGCGCCTGCAAAGGATGAAGCTTTAGCAGGATTTTTCCTTGAGATGAACAGAACTAGTGGGACGAGCAAAGTTTGAACAGGTCAAGAAGTCGCTAACATAGCGACTTCTTTTTTTTCATGGACCAGGTTCATTGTATAAGTATGCGGTATCATTTACGTAGTAATGAGAGTGATGTATGTGTATAGGAGGATGGTTTATTTAATGATGTCCGGCTGCTGGAGCAGGCGCATCCGTGTGTTGATCGTTCTCAAGCTGTACAAGACGCTCTATGTCCTGATTTCCAATAGCAAAACGTTTGGTTGGCATAACCTGAGCATCAGCGAATTGGATACGTGATTGCACAACATATAGTCCTTCTTTTTCAATAACATAAGAGACTTCATACGAACCGGGGGAGGGCTCATCTGCTTGAATAATTACAGCAGCATCCTTGTCGTTCTCTGGCCATATAACAAATTCTGCTTTCTCTGCATGCTCTAGCGGTACATTACGTTTGGACACTTGTACTGAAAAAACGTTAGAGCTACCTATTTTGAGTTCTTCAGGTAATTGAAGATCCACGCTTATATGCGGTGGAAGGCCGTTCTCATCGGTTTCTGCAACCTTGGCAGTACATCCGCACAGCAACACAACAAGCAGTACGGGAGACATCCATTTGTACATTCGATTTATTTTTATATTCATATTTAGACTCCTTCAGCTATTAAATCGAGAACCAGTGCCTGAGCGACTTGATTCTGCGGAGAATGAATAGATCGAGAACAAGCACGATTAAAATGGACAAGCCTACTAGCGGCATGACGGCGCCGCAAACCAGCATGATAATCAACACACCTATCGTTACTTTTGGATTTTTCGGTTTAGACGGTGCTCCGAGCTTACCTGAAGGCTTTCGCTTGCGCCACATGACGTAAGAGCTAATGGAAACGAGTATCAATCCCAGGCAAGCAAGTAAACCCAGAAGTTGATTAGCCAGCCCGAATAGTCTGCCTTCATGAAAGGCGATACCATACGAGATAAGCTTGGCCATAATTCCATAATCCGCAAAGCGAACATCGGTCAGTACCGCACCGCTGTATTGGTCAATATGAAGTGTGGCGCTGTGACCTGGCTTGGAATGGGAAGTAGATACGGCGAACACACCCGTTGCTCCGGCAGGATAGGTAATGGTATAGGGCTTGATAACTTGCTGATCATCTGCGATAAGGGCAATGTCGTTGAGTCCAAGCGTAACGTACTTTCCAGACATTGAAACGGGTACGGGAACATTCTCGGCTACCCAAGGCAGATCCTCGGCAATATCTTTTGCTACTGTTACGGATTCCGGTTTTTCTCCAAAGCTGTAGGCGAAGGGAGGCGTATTCGTATTGGTCGAATTGGCTAATTTATCGATCTGACCGCCGAATATCCCTGACCAAGGAAGGCCACTTAAGATAATGACCAGAATCAGCAGAGATAACCAGAAGGCAGGGACAGCATGTAAATCACGCCAAAAGAGGCGGCTTCCCGGTTTACTAAGTCGTGGTAAAACCGTTCCCCAAATGGATGCTTTATTTCTTGGCCACCACAGGAATAGCCCCGTTAAAATTAGAATAATCGCCCAGCATGCCGCAAGTTCGACAAGTCGGTTCGCGAACGTACCACCGATCACAAGCTCACTGTGCATTTTTTTGAAAAAGGCTGAGAACGTCTTGCTGCTATCCATCGCACCGCGTGCATGTCCCGTATAAGGGTCCACATACATCGTCTTAGAAATTCCATCACTAGTGACGGAAAGCTTATAAGTAGACTCCCTATTGTTTTCCAATGTGATTGAGGATACCACCGTTCCGGGATAACCTTTGACTATTTTCCCGACAATACTCTCTGGTGCCATCGGTGTTGTCCCGACTTCACGGACCGTCAACATATCTTTGTACAGCTGGCCTTCAATCTGAGGCTTGAATAAATAGACGGCGCCGCTAAAAGCTAAAATAATTAAAAAAGGCGCAAAAATTATACCAGCGTAAAAATGCCACCTCCATACGGATTGATAGACGGTCTGGCGTACTACAGATGATGTTTTTCTTTTCATTTCGAGTGTAGAAGAGCTTGAATGTTCTGCTGGCATCGTTCTCATCATCTAACTCCATTCTTAACTGAATAAAATACTTTTTAAGTATACGGGAGCCTTTCGAATTAGAAGATGGCTCAACAGAGCTATCTCGTGATATATAAAAACTTTTTTGTTCATCATTTTGTCACTTTACAGTAAAAATGGGTGATGAGGATTTTTCTATTCGGTATTATCCATTAGTAGCAATGGATTCTATAGAAAACTTCAAACTTATTTATTATGGAAACTGGAACATTCAGATGTTTAAGCTTATGTTTTGATTTAAGGGAAGAAATTCTAATGTTAATTCAAACTAAACGTGAAGGAGAATAAAAGGTCATTCGTCTGAGGAAGCACCTTACTAACTGAACAGCAGTTTAGTGAACGTCTGGAGGCATGTAAAGAAAAGCTTTATCGCTTCGCGTTTTCTTATGTGAAAAATGAGCAGGAAGCTTTGGAAATCATATCCGAAGACTCTTATAAAGGTTTTCTATCTTATGAGAAAGTGAAGAGTCCAGATTATTTTGAAACCTGGATGACCCGAATTGTCATCAATTGTTCTCTGGATCACATCAGACAAAAGAAGAAACACACGTATATGGAAGAAAGTACAATACCATTTGCAGCCGAAGAGAGTTCCATGGGGCTTGAAGAGCAATGGAATTTATACGATGCACTTGATCACCTGCATACCGAAGATAGGGCATTTATCGTTTTGAAATTTTTCCGGGATCAGCGATTCAAGGATATGGCGGAGGTATTATGCTGCCAGAAAGCACGGTGAAGACCAGGTTCTATAAGCTCTTAAACAAACTCAAAAAACATCTAACCAAGGAAGAGGTTGATTTTACATGACAGGAAAAGAAAAATAAGAACAGATCATTATTCCATCCGGTCTTTCCGGAGTTATTCAGCAAGCCCGCCAGCGCGCACGAAACCAAAAGCGAAGAAAAATGATGATCTGGCGCAGTTCCTCCCTGGTTGCTGCCTGTGCTGCGGTGATGATAACAGCTAACATACCAGGTGTGGCCAAGGCACTATCCGATGTACCCGTTATAGGTTCTGTCGTTAAAATTCTGCAAGTTGGTGGTGGCGGGGAGCGCACGGATGGGGTTTCGGTTACAACGACCAAAGAATCAGATACACTAAACATTAATTTTCAGATCGATGGTGAACAGATCACGTCTGCTCCATCGTATACCGTGGATCACAAAGAAGGGCCGAACCGATTGATCTTCACCTTCAATGGGGTACGTCATCTGGATTATGACAAGCTGGAGAAGGATGATGTGGAATACTCCGTATCAGAGTATCAGCAGCCTGGATATATTCAGTTGAAGCTTTCTTCTGACGGGAAGTCGACACAAGCGCTTGAACTTTTCTTTGTCCGTAGTGAAGACATGGAGCAGGGTGAAGCACTGGCCATGTTGGCTGAACAGTATTCTGCCGATGGCAGCAGCGTTGTGCAGATTCAAAATAGAAAATTCACCGTCGTTATGGGAGGCTTCGAGAATCGTGCAGATGCAGAGAAACGTTTAAAACAATTTACGGTCCGTGAGGACTACAGTGAACCACTGTATGTTGATAGCTGGATGAGCAATGAAAATCTACAATAATGAAAGAAACCTGCCCTAGTGCAGGTTTTTTTTTGTTGTAACTATGAGATGTGGAGAAGTGCAAATCTGTAATCTTACATCGTTGTCAGTTTTGCGTAAGTTTGATCGATAGGAGCTGAAGTGGCCTTAATATACACTTAGATCAATTCAACGCACCACATTCACACCTTTAGGAGGCCAAACTATGAAAAGTGCATATGCGGATCTACTAAAAATAGTAAGTAAAAACATACCATCTATTCGGTTGAGGGGATTATTCGAATGTACCGAGATACATGGGCTGAAATAGATTTAACGCAAATTCGCGAGAATGTCATACAGATCCGCAAATTTCTACCCCGTTCGGCCAAATTAATGGCAGTTGTTAAAGCAAATGCATATGGCCATGGAGATATTGAGACGGCCAAAGAAGCAGTAGAGGCAGGCGCAGATTATTTAGCGTGTGCCTTCATTGAAGAAGCCATCCGCTTAAGAAAAGCCGGCTTAACACAACCGATTCTTATTTTGACTCCGATACGTCCAGAACTTGTACCTCTGGCTCTGGAACATGATTTGATGCTTACTGTTACACAAGCTTCATGGTTTCAGCAGATGAGAAAATACAAACCTGTTCATACCCGGCATAAGCTATCTATGCATGTGAAAATGGATTCTGGACTTGGGCGAATCGGTATACGTACGGAAGAAGAATGGCTTGAAATGCTTCCGTGGCTCGGGGCTCCAGACGTAATAGTGGACGGGTTCTATACTCATTTCGCGACAGCGGGTGTGACAGACAACAGCTATCTGCAGCTTCAGATTCAACGCTTCCTGGAAATGAAAGAATGGAGCAGTATATCCCAGATTCCAGTCAATCATTATCACTGCGCGGGAAGTGTGGCAGCTCTTCGATTTCCGGAATTGTGTATGGATATGGCTCGAATAGGAGCTGCAATTTATGGTTTCTATCCGGAAAAACTAGTATCGAACATCCAGCTAAAGCCTGCATTCAGTATGCACAGTAGATTATTGCAAACAAAAAGATTAAAAAAGGGCGAATATGTGGGCTACAACAATGCTTATCAAACAGACTCCGATCAATGGATCGGAACAGTGCCTATCGGTTATGCAGATGGATGGTCGCAGAGAATGCAAAATACGAAGGTGTTGGTGGAGGGGCATCAAGCAGAAATTATAGGAAAAATCTCCATGGATCAATTGATGATTAAGCTTCCCATGTATTTTCCGGAAGGATCCAAGGTGACCTTCATTGGTTATTCAGGTGAGCAGAAAATTACGGTTCAGGAACTGGCCAATCATATCGGTGGTGTATCTCAAGAAATAACGAGTTCCATCACTGACAGAGTATTGCGAATCTATAAAGAAGGCGGGGAAATTCAACGTGAAATCACGGGAAGTCGTACAACAACATATTGAAATCAGCGTAAGTAACGAAGAACTATGTCGCGGGCACTTAGTGTTAATAAATTTTCAAAACCCAATCAGAAGGCAAGTACAAGCTAATCAACTAGAGTCCTTGGATTCCTTACTTTCTATAAAGAAGTTAAATAAGGAGATGCTTCTGGAGAAGCAGTGCTTCAAACAATTTCATGCTCTACTTAAGGCTTGTGGGGGGAAGGATGAAATTGTCGCTGTCAGTGCATATCGAACCAAAAAAGAACAATCCCAAATCTATCAGGATTGTTTGATAGAACAAGCCAGAATATACTTCCAAATACGTAGCCTTGCCTGACCAGAGTGAGCACCAAACAGGGTTGGCTATCGATGTCGGTAAATTGAAATCGAATATCGATTTTATTGCACCTTCCTTTCCTGACACGGGCATATACAGGTCCTTCAGACAACATGCCATACAATTCGGTTTTATTCTTCGATATAAGCAAGAAAAAGAATCAATCACTCGTATTGCGTATGAGCCATGGCATTTTAGATATGTAGGATACCCCCATTCCAAAATCATGGAAGAAAACAATCTATGTTTAGAGGAGTACATCGATTTTGTACAGCAATATCGGTACTCTGGAGAGCAGCTCACAGTTAAAGAAAAAGACATGACAATCCAGATATATTATGTTCCAGCGGATAAAGGGGCGTCTAGTCATATCCCGATCTTGAAATGTGATTCTTATCGGATATCAGGTACGAATCGTGAAGGATTCATTGTTACGACTTTCTCTAACAATTAAGTAATAACAATAGGAATTATATAGATTATATTACATTTTAGGAGGATATTAAGATGCAGAAGAAATCGATTGCGGTATTGTTTGGCGGATGTTCAGGTGAGTATAACGTATCTTTGAGTTCGGCCGCTTCAGTGATTGAAAATTTGGATACCGAAAAATACAATCTTGTGTTAATTGGAATTACACAGCAAGGTTCTTGGCTCAGATATAGTGGAACGGTTGAGGATATTCGTAATGATCGATGGCATTTGCATCCGAGTTGTATCCCATCCTTTTTCTCACCGAGCAGAGAAGTCAGAGGACTCATTGAGCTAGTGCATACGGAGTATCATGTAACACCGATTGATGTTGTATTTCCAGTGCTTCACGGCAAACACGGTGAGGATGGAACCTTGCAAGGATTATTGGAACTGTCGGATATACCGTTTGTTGGATGTGGCATGTTATCCTCTGCGTTATGTATGGACAAGGAACTGGCTCATAAACTGGTGCAGGCAGCAGGGATTGATACGCCGCGTTCCCTTACGATACATCGAAGTGAACGGATGGAAAAAGTGTTATCAGCAGCAGAAGCACTGGGTTACCCACTCTTTGTTAAGCCGGCTAGATCAGGATCGTCTTTAGGGATATCGAAGGTGAACAATAGGCAGGAATTAATTACTGGGACTGAACAAGCCTTCTTACATGATAGTAAAGTTGTTATTGAGCAAAATATCAACGGTTTTGAAGTGGGGTGTGCAGTGTTGGGCAATTCTGATCCCATAATCGGCGTTATTGATGAAATTGAATTGCTGGGACACTTTTTTGATTATTCGGAAAAGTACTCCTTGTTGAATTCGAAGATTCACTTGCCAGCCCGTATTGATGAGGATACTGCAATGAAGGTTAAAGAGAGCGCTCTGACTATTTATAAAACGCTTGGATGCAGAGGGTTTGCGCGAGTAGATATGTTCCTGGACACTGACGGAAGAATTGTGTTCAATGAAGTCAACACGATACCTGGTTTCACATCGAATTCCCGCTATCCTAACATGCTCCAAGCTAGCGGCATGACTTATGCCAATATTCTTGACCGGCTCATCGAGCTCGCCATTGGTGTGAACTGAGAGCGGTTGAACTTGCGGTTGAGCGAGGATTGGATGGATTCATTGTCGAGTTCAAAGGAACGGATCCCCGAGATTTGCAAGAATACTTTTTTGGATTATCGAAAAATTAGTTGTTTAATTTAGGGAAAATCAGGGAATTTTTTTTTAATGCCTGGCTGAAGATAGCAGGGAAGAGAAGTAAGGAGATTAGCACGCCTTCTTGGGATGAAGTAATTGCACAAGCATTACAGAAATCAGTTGAAGCATATTAAGAGATTAAACTTTTAGAACCGTAAGTCTGTGATATGAAGATTTAACGGTTTTTTGTTGCAGTAAAAAGATATAACTTAAATGCAAAAAGACAATGTTGTTGTGAAAATGTCGAGAGAAAAGAACATTGTTCCATTCAGAGTCGCTATTTTAGCGGCTTTTTTATTTTATCGGTACAAGTTCTTGTCCCACGCTAAGGACAAGAACTTGTACCGATTGCCGATTAGGCTAATATCTAATTGTTATTTTGCCTGGAGGATAATAATGAAAGAACACAAACAAAAAGTGTACTATGAACGTGGGATGTTAGAACTTCGAGAAAAAGCTTACGAGCTCATAAACATGTTAAGAAATGTAGTGGTTGCGATTCAGAGAGTTTAAGCAGGGTACTACTGCACAATATTGGATATGGCAGAGGTTCGAATCGGTGGTAATTCCATGATAGCACCTGATGTTGGTATTATACGACTGGTCATAACGTAAAGCAGAGGGATGGATAGAAATCTGGTTACTGTATTCCTATAAGGGAATAATACTCGAATTGGAGGCCACTGTGGAATTCTTCGAGGTGTTTCAATAGGTGATAACTCCATACTTGCTACAGATATTTTGCCAATTTTTCGCACCGCGTTCATCTCCCAGCACGCGGTGTCCTGCTTCATGACCAGGGATCAGCAACCTAACGAGCAGATTAATGTAACAGATACAACATTATGGAGTAAAAAGTGGGATAAAAATTCAATAGGCTAAGGCTGGGGAATATAAGTTGCAACCGGTTTAACTAAGAAAGCCTATTTTCTAGTTGTTATAAAAGAGAAAATAGGCCTGAGTTAGTTCATAAAGACTCAGATTGCTGAAGATCAAACATAAGTAACTAATTTTGTTATAAAATTTAATCCTTATATGCTTAAGCGAATTTTCTTCACAAACTATAATATATTTGAAAAGTCATAATAATCTAATCTTCGTTAACACATCTTATTTTGGATAACGCCATTTCTTTTAACTTTTCATTTTCTATCACTTCTTTAGTTGTTCCCGTTTTGGCTAAATGTACAATAACCTGACCCAATTGTTCAGATGGTATAGCCCACTTCATTCGTTTTAGCAACGGATGCAGGTTTTAATACATTGTATAGGATACGATAAAGTGCTGTTTTTGAGCGAACACCGTGCATGGGTAAGATAACTAATGGACGTAACATATATGCTCCTTTGAAAGGTAGGCGAAGTAACGCATTTTCGGTTTTCCCTTCCACACGGGCCCATAGTTCTGGTCCTTGCTCCGTACTATCTACTCCCATTCCCGTAATATAAATCATTTTCATATCGGGATTAAGTTTGACTAATTGTGAAGCAACTTTTATGGTCAATTCATAGGTGATATTAAGAATCCTTATCTGAGCTCAACCAAAAGTGGCTGGCAAATTGATCCGCTGGGATTCAGAATTGCTTTAAATAATCTGTACGATCGTTATCAACTTCCCTTGATCATTGCAGAGAATGGCTTTTCAGATGTAGAGATCCTTGATGAAAATAACGAGATTCAAGACGACGCAAGAATTCAGTTTTTGAAGGATCACTTGGAACAATTACTTGAAGCTATCCTGGATGGGGTAGACGTATTCGGGTACTGCTGGTGGGGACCAACTGACATTATTTCTTCCAGTTCATCAGAGATGACTAAACGATATGGATTTATTTATGTGGATCAAGATAATGAAGGAAACGGTAGTTTGAAACGTTACAAAAAGAAGAGCTTCTATTGGTATAAACAATTTATCGCAGAACATTCCAATTAATAAATTCTCTAGCAACTTCACAATGTTAGTTAATATGAAAAGTGTGTAGGGATATACCGTCTTGGATTCATACTACAGGATAAAACTGATCCAAGGCGGTAATCATCTTTTCAGAACTTACTAAAAAAAAGAAATGATCGAGTTGAAGGCATATGTAACAGGCCAATTGGTGAGCATTGAAGAAGTGCCAGATCCGGTCTTTGCAGAAAAGATGATGGGAGAAGTTTGCCATTATTCCTTCAGAAGGGAAAATATATGCACCAATCGAAGGCGAGGTAGTCCGTGTATTACCGAGAAAACATGCAGTTGTCATAAAAGCTCACAATGGTGCTGAGATTTTAATCCATATTGGGCTTGAGACTGTATCCATGAAGGGTGAAGGATTTACCACACATGTTACCGAAGGAAACAAAGTTAAAGCAGGAGACTTGCTTGTAACCGTTGATTTAAATTTGGTGAAAGAGAAAGCAAAAGATATTATTACACCGCTTGTTATCACCAACGCTGATATAATCGAACGTATAGAAAAGCCGATTTCAACTGGAAAAGTGAATGCTAGCGAGCAAATTATTTTAACGGTAACAGCAAAATAGCACGACGTTTATTTTAAAACAACATATCTTTATGAAGGCTGCTAGCGATAGATGTCCAAGTAAAAGAGATTCAAAGTCGCTATTTTTTTTTCTATGTGTATTGTCGAGGGACAAGAACTTGTACCGATTACCGAAATGGACAAGAACATAGACCCATTGCCGATTAGGTGTATATCTAAATAATCAGCATATGCACTTATTTGGGAACAACTATAAACAAGAGATATATTCGGGCGGACAACCAACTAACGACTCCTGGTGTACAACGCCCCCAATAAAGATTCAGGACAAGGCCAAAGAAGACCGCAGCCTGAGAAGTTCCGAACATCCAGAGAGGTAAAATCGCTTGGGGGCAGAAGTACAGAGTATCAGGAAGCAGATCATGGCGATTCCACATCTATACGTTCTGCACAGCAGAAAAACCGGGTACAGAGCATTTCGTTACATCCTTCGAGCAGCGAGGGGGATCGGTCATTCAGGGGCCAGTGAAGACATGGCTTGGTGCCATTATTGCATTAGGCATGATTGCACTACTTATTGGATCGATCTTTGAAGGGAATCGCATTGAACAAGAACAGCGCTGCGGAACGCTAACGATCGTCAAATCCAAAATGACCAATGTAGAGCTGGAGCCGCAGAAGGAAGTACAAACCAATATTAGTACGTTAGCTTATATCATTAAGGTCAAATTAGTGGATGGACAATGGAAGATTGATGATTTGGGTGTACGTTCAAGGGCGTGGAACCCATGAGGATATTGCGAAAGAAATCCATGTCGCTCGCGCTATCGACTACCGGGGGATCGAACGAGGAAAGGACTGTGTGTTCTCCAATACCCATACCGGGTTGGTAGACTGCTTCAGTGGGATGAAGGAGCTTCAGCAGGAACACGCCAAGAATGACGTCCTCTTTGGCACCCGTGCTTGCCGCATGCGGGTGGTCACTTGATCAGTCAGTTCCAGAATAATGTTACATTAATTAAATCCAAACCCCAGAGTTAGCTGTCTATATAACAGGAGGTGAACGATAATGATCGATGCACAGCAACAAATAAACGCCGCATAAAACGGAGATCACGATGCTTTCGTTTCTCTTATAAAGGATCGAACGGATAAGCTGCACCGAGTGGCTCGCCATTATGTACGGGAGTCCAAAGATGCGGAGGATATCGTTCAGGATGCCCAGGTTAAGGCTTATGAGTCACTGCATACCCTGCAGCAAGCCGAAGTGTTTGAGAGCTGGCTTACCAGAATTGTGGTGAACCGGGCGCTCAATCATTTAGAGAAATCCAAGCGTGTTCACCTGAGCGAAGACCCTCAGGCGCAAGAGCCATTGGTCGTTAATGATATCGATCAAACCCTGGATCTGGAGCGTGCATTGGCCAGTCTGAATCCGAAGCTGCGTCAGCTCCTGTTCTTAAAATATAAGAAGGACCTGAACCAGCAGCAAATCGCCCATCTCCTGGATATGCCATTAGGTACTGTAAAAACACAATTACGGAAGGGGCTGGAACATTTGCGCAACGAAATGGCTCAAGATTTTCTCGAACGAGACCTGGATACATTATGCCTGCAGTTAAGAAAACAGGCAGAGCACCAGTTTGCCGTTTCACCGGATTATGATCTGATCGTCAATGACTATCAAGAGAACACCATGAGGGGAACAGGGAAGGGAGAAGCGGGATTCTTATGGGTTAAAACGGGGAGTGATGACGCCGTTTCTGCCACGCTCTCCAGGGACGGCAACTTGCTAGACTATGCCATTTCCTGGGCCTCATTGGACAACGAGACACGGATATCTGAGGAAGAGCTCAAACAGCAGGCAGAGCAATTCCTGGAAGATCATTATCCCGGCGCACTGCGTGATTTTCCGTATTGTGAGATGGAGTGGATGGAAGAGATGTTTGGGTACACACGACAGCAGAAGGCGATGGGGCTGCCGCTTCCTGAGACGGGATGCCTGATTATGGTTCACCCCAGCGGTCGCGTGGTCGGATTTAGGTACTACGGAACCGTTCCAGGGCCAGCGCTCCCAACCATGATAACACCAGAAGAGGAACAGATGGCGTGTATGAAGGCGAATTTTTTGCTACATGTGGAATATTGCGTATTGGACAAAGCCGTGTACACGGATGGTGACGATCAGGTCCATCTTGTTTACGCCCCCCCGAAGTAGAGGGCTAATCTATATTGCATCATCACAGGAGGAAGTTCCGACAGCCTATAGGGCAGAAGCTGTCCCCTCTGACCCAAGAACTCTGGACGAGTGGCCAGGTGAGTTCCCGCCCGCACGAAGCCTGAAGAGTGGATTGGCGTAGACAACGACCAATTTCAGTTAGTACAAGACGACAATATTGGCTCGAACACCAAGTTGATGGTGTGGAAGCAACAGAATGAAGAGCATCCAGCCAAGAATGACCGGTCTTGGAAGACCTATTGGGCTGATCAGATGGAGGGAGCAGTCAAGGCGCGAGTAGACAGCCAATCCGGACAACTGATTGACTTTGTTTCGCATGGTAAGCCAGATCAACTAGCTCCATTAACCTGGGATCGAGACGCATGTATAGAAGTAGCTATCGACTATGTCCGAGGACTAGCAGCCGACATGTTGCCGTATCTCAAGCTTCTAACTGAAGAGACAGACGACGAAGATCGTTTGGAAATCATTCGCATTGGTGAATATGTTCAAGACGTATCTGTCAGGGATGAATGCTATCAACTAGCTGTTGACCGCTCTAATGGGAGGGTAAAAAGTTTGATGTCCCCCTCCATAAGGCCAGAACAGTTAAAGAAGCTGGAGACCGTGCCTTCATTTGATTACCAGACAGCCATCCTCCGATGGACGGCACAGGCCAAGCTGCGTCTGCAATGGGAACGGATGCACAATGCTAGGGCGGAAGAGGCCCCGTACGAACTAGTGTATCGAATGATTGGTAACGAGCACGAGCGGACGCCCGAAGTGCTTGATGCGCATACGGGGAAGTTATATGAAAATACTTTTTACTGAAAAACAGAAAATGGTCAGAGGAAGCAAACCAGATATGGATTTTATTAAACTCCAAAATCAGTTGAAGTATATGTTAGTTCTTGTTACGAAGGTGAGAAAGAGGAACTTACCTAAGAAGGAGCAATGTTCTTGCAGTAAAATAATACTCGAAACGGAATAAAAAAAGGTGACTGCATATACGCAATCACCTTTTTTTAATGAAGATCAGCAACTATATTACCCTTGAATCCAATCCATAGTAACGATAGAGGATTTGCTTGGCTCCAGCATAGATGCTCCACCTAAATAAGTATCCCCGAAGATTCCTTTTTGATAAACTTGACAGAAAGTTGACTTGTAGACGGGATATCCAACTACAATTCCAGTTTTTT
Organism: Paenibacillus sp. FSL R5-0519; assembly: GCF_037974275.1. NCBI lineage: Bacteria > Bacillati > Bacillota > Bacilli > Caryophanales > Paenibacillaceae > Paenibacillus > Paenibacillus sp. FSL R5-0519. The sequence goes on along the minus strand of NZ_CP150234.1, from coordinate 2,945,576 downwards.
GACCTGGAATGTTCATTGGAACCATAACTGATGTAGAAACGCCCACTGATTCGTTAAGTGATCGTCCGAACTCTGCCGCCACAAACTCTTTCACTCCAACGCTTAGGGAGGTTTGTACCTCAACAGCAACGTTCTCATTTGCGGAGACTGTGATTTCTACCCCATTGCAACTTTGTCCTTTTGCCTTTGTGCAAAAGTGCTTTGCTCTTGCGATTTCAGTCCATCCATCGATATATTGAGGTGTTCCTTTTGTAAGTTTAAACCCAAAAATATTCTGAGGGTTAACAGATTCATTATCCTCTTGCAAGAATTCTCTTGAGCCGCGCGGGTCAGTATTAACAACGCGAATCGTTTGTAACTTCGCACCTTCTGACGGCTTTTCAATACCGAACTTGGAAATGATTTCATCTTGGTTTTCTTCTGTCACTTCAATGACTTCGTTTTCCTTTATCGGTACACCATTAAGATAAACGTAACCGCTTTCGATTTTACCTGAGTCAACTGGAATTACTTGTGTCTCAGATGCGCTTGCAAACGAATAAACTGATACAGATAAAGCCATGATTGATGCCAAAATGAGTGATAACTTCTTTTTCAAAGAATTATTCCTCCTTTAGTATTATATACTAATTATATCCAATAACCCAAAAGTGATCAACCTATATTTGTAAATTAAATATATAATATGGATTATTGTTCACGTCTTCTATTACAAGCTGTCAATTACTGATGTATGATGAGAGAAAAGAGATATTTGAAGACAATTTGTATTACCCATTAGATAAAGACCTTGACATTGATTTAGTGAGTCCATTGGCAAAAAACATTTGATTCAAATGATTCAAGACAGAAAAATTCTGAAAAGTCACCAACTTAAACTTGAAGACATGACTCATCTGATATCCCACGACAGGAGCGTAAAGGAGTGAAGTGTACATGAAAGGGCATGGACGGGGATCAGGTCACGGCTGGCGGACCGGTACCTCCATGACCTGTAAATCGTAAGGGGAACAGGTTGAAGGAGGAGCTTCATGAAAAGTCAGCAACACCGTAAAAACGACGAAGAAAAACTAAGTTGGGTAAGCCTGTCTTTATTTGGCGCGGGTTGCACACTGGGAACGGGATTTTTTCTAGGAACCAGTCTCGCGATTCATTGGGCTGGCATATCCGTGCTTATATTGTTGGTGCTGGCGGCGGCAGGGACTTACTTCTTCAAATATGCTAAACAAATCTCGCATTATAATGGGTGAAATAGCAGTGACACACGCAGAAATGTTGAGGGACAAGAACATATACCCATTGAAGTCGCTAATTTAGCGGCTTTTTTATTTTATCGGTACAAGTTCTTGTCCCGAGCCAAGGACAAGAACTTGTACCGATTGCCGGAATGGACAAGAACATAGCCCGATTTTCGATTAGATAAACATCTAAATATCAATCAAATGTACTTAAAACTTCATTAAATATCATAATACATGAAAATCTTCAAATTTATTTAGAACAACTTGAGGTTAAACAGAGCGGCTAAGTTTTAAAGAAGTAAAGCTTGCTGATCTCGTTTTGCTTGATAAAAATCTGCTGGAGGATATAAAAAACAAAAAAAGCATCTCTGCATTATCGTAGATGGGGAATGGATGGACAAGCGGAGCTTGGATCAGGAAGTCAAAACCTATCCAGTAATAAAAGATGCCCAGATATAGTTGCAAATTTATAGCTCTAGGCACATTGCGTGTGTGTAGTCATATACTGACTGCATAATATCTATAAAGGAATGGTGCAAAATGTCTTACTTTTATACGTCTAAACAGAGATACTTGTCGGTAGACCATATACCTTTAAGGAGTCAGCGGAAGCATCGGCAGAATCTACGAATCAGACCCTTGATTTTCAAAAGGGACAAGAGGTGATTTTAATCGTAATATAGGGCGAGTAGGATATCACAAACAGGATTGATGCATGCTACAAAGCTATCAGGATTATGCTATAGCAGGAAATAAAGAAGATTAGGGGTTAGGCACTGTGGGCCACTATGCTGATTAATATCAACGTACAGGTGACTATACATTTGTTTTTTTATTCATCTGTAAACGTGGTGGTTCTAACCAATTGGCGTAAGTACAGATATACTAGATGTGCTGCGTTCTTTTATTCACAAATAACGCAGAAAAAAAGTGTCATGATGTGATTTAATTACAACATCGCTGCACCTTTATCCAGTTATCTTGGAGGAATTTGGAAAAAATACGTTGTTCAACATTAAACATGATTCTATCCAAATTCCAAATAGATGAAGATTTAAATGTAATCTTTGATTTACTCTTACATCCTGCCAGTTGGTAGAGGGAATCTCAGCATGGTACCGCCCTTAGAAATGAAAGGTCTTTTGCAGTTATCGGCTAATCAGGTCAGTCTTCCGATTTTTTCTTTAGTATTTTTTATCTACTAAATTTATACCATGATCCTGCAATTTACCATTAACAGCATTCATTAACCAATCGGCAATAGACACATCCTGATATCCCATCTTGGCGAAAACATAAGGCGTCGCTATGATCGTATGCATCGTAAGATTTCGTGGATCGTCATACCAAGGCAGCCCATCCCATACATACAGATATGCTCCTGCCTGTTTTTTGAAGTGTGGAATAGTATCTTTCAAACTTTGCTGATAGATGTCTGCTTTATTTTCATCTACATCTAAAATTCCTGTATCAAAATAGTTTTGTACTTTTGCCAGATCTCCATCCCGGGTGGACGAATCAAAGAGAATATGAATATTATTACCTAACTTTTCATGTAGTGCTGTTAAACTATCCAGGGTGATATTATCTGACTTCAATCTGTCAGATATTCCCTTTGGTGTTTTCCATACATCAGTTGCAATTTTGTGCCAGTCATCATTTAGGAGGAGAGAGGCATCCACCAGAACGGTTCTGCTACCGGCTTTTGGGAAGTAATTAGTAAATACATCATCAGCAAGCAAAGCAGCTCCAAACCCACCGGCACTATAACCTGTAACAACTACGGCCTCCGGGTTATCTATCCCGGCTAGCTCCATAACCCTGTTCATCACAGTACTATAATTCCTGTAACCGTAATGATAAAGCGTTTTTTCCTTACCATTCTGATCTACATATTTGAATTCATTCGTTCCTGTATGAAAATCCCCTGTTGCATATGGAAATAAGATTACGGTCCAATCTTTAAAGGGATTTGTCTCACCTGCTGTAGCAAGACCGCCCATATTCATGGTTAAGTTTGCAAGCATATCAACGCCAACAACCTTTTTGTTATACATATCTTCTCTTGCGGTCTCTGCATTGACACTGACCCCGCCGCCTGCAAAATAAACAAGTACCTTGTTCTCGTTGCCTTTTTTGAAGAAAGCACGATACTGGCTCCCATCTGATGATTTCATTTCTTTGTTGGTAACACGATACCATTTGTCTAGGGCTGGGTCACTTTTCAGGTTTGGATATTGTAAAACAAACCTAAAAATGATTAAGGCTATAACTAAAATAATCGCCAATAATATCCCCAATACTTTAAAAAGTTTCCTCATACCACTACTCCTCTGATATTAAATCAATTTTCTGGTCCTGATATAATGGGTTACTTAATAATTCCGGATTATCTCCAGTAAAAGCTTTAGCAGCTTCTTCATCTCCCTGTAGTTGCCACATGAACCATGCAGTAACATAACCACCAGCAGAATACATCATTTGGTCGTGATCCATTCCGATTCTCCTAGCCATAACCTTGGAAGCGTGTATTTTATCGTACATCCTATTCATTTCGGTAATTGGAATGACGATTTTCGTTTCAAATTCTCCCACAGTACCCGCTAACATGAGGATAGGGCGGTTAATCTTTGCGCTATCATATGGATAATCAGTACTTTGTTCTGCGGTTCTTTCACTCACAGGAGAAAGCGGAACTGCAGTTTTGAAGTAATGACTTTCGTCATACATATTGAAAGCTCTAATTGTGGCAGCACCTCCCTGTGAAAATCCAGTAATGCCAATGTTGTCTACATCAATCTTGTGGTAAAAAACACTATTTGGATCTTCGTTCTGTGCCAACATATAATTTAAGGTCGTAATCGTTGTTTTACCTGTACCGGTTCCTTTATCTTGTGTGCCAACTACAATGAATCCCCACGAAGCCATTTGCTCTAGCTCAGGTTTGTATTTGGTGGCTTTGAAACCTGTTCCGTTTATGACCAGTATCATCGGGTAGGGCCTTTCAGCATTCTCCAATTCTTCTGGATGATAAATCGTATACTTTTTGAGGGGCTTCTCCGCTTTTGCAGTGGTCTTCTTCGTTGTAAAGTTCCCGTTCTGCAAATATTTGTGTTCAATATCTCCCCCTGTTTTGATTTTTTGATTATATCCCTGATGGATGACAGGAGCATTGTCAGCGTAAAGATACAGAATAACTATGCCTAAAACAACAACGAGTAGTAGATATCCAGTAATTTTTAATACCTTTCTCATAAACTTGCTCCTTTTCCTAAGTGTACTGAAGGGCGATTAATTCGAACATATGTACCATTTAGCGGAATAAATGTATCAACTGTAGTAAAGGAAGTCAACGAACTTTGCGAAAATGGAACAAAACGGGGGCAAATGTACCATGAAAAAATTAATATAAATACTCCTTATGTAGATAAAAGAATTACAAAAGCTGCACTGTAACTATTAGGAGAAGAAATTATAAAAACATCTTATCTTCCAAACCTCTGATCCGAGTTATACAAAATTTCAGGCAATCCATCAAGTGCACTTATATATGTCACATGATTTGAGTATCATGCTTTTAAAAAAGAGATATTTAATACATTTATTTTTAAACGTTTTTTTGATATCTTTGGCTTAAAGAAGGCATACGATAATATTTGGGCATATACAACTTTATTTATCGTATTGAAATGATTAAACGTAGCAACAATTGCAAGTTGATCTGGTCTGGGCAAATGGGAGCGAACTGCGTGTTTCAGGTGCATTAAAACAAAATCAAACTAAAAGAGGATGTCCCTCGTCATATTCATGACTTTTGGGACATCCTCTTCTTTACAACATATTAATTTATTGTTGCTTTTTTAAAACTTTTTCTAACCATTCAGAGAGGGTGGTCCATTGGAAGCTACTTATTATTTTTGGATTAGCTTCACTGAAATCGGGTAGTAATTCTGTATTTTGGCTTAACCAGCGATAAAGACCACTAAGGCCAAGAGCCGTTTCTTTGCCCAACATGGGGCTAATAGCTGCTTCGAAACCTTCAAAAGGAAGGGAGACGAACTCAATCTTTTGATTTAAAATGTTGCTAATACGTTCAGACAACTGCGCTCCAGTTAACGCTTCAGGTCCTGGAGCTTGCAGTGTATTTCCTTCCAACTCAGCATGAGTTAACGCATAGAAGTGATATTTAGCCGCGTCCTCTGCACTGATCCAAGCAATGGGTTTATTAGAAGGTACAGGGTAAGCAAGCACACCATCATTTAGAACACCTGGTATCAGGAGATTCTCCATGTAAACGATCGGTTGAACAATAATATAAGGTACGCCACTTTCTTTAACGTACGATATTAGTTCACGTTTTATCTCAATAGCCAGACAATCTGTAGGCTGCTCATACACGAACACACTCGTATTAACAACTAGCAGTTTAACGTTTGCTCGTTGAGCAGCATCAACTGCATTTCGGAAATTTCTCCGAACTTTACGGAGATCAAAATCAACAGGAACATTCAGAAATACTTTATCAATTCCTTGATGTGCCTTATCTAATGACTCATTGTCGGAAAAATCTCCAATGAAAGCATCAATCCCTTGATTTCTTAATGTAATAGCCGTTTCGTTACTCCTAGTAACTGTACGTACCTGCTGTTCATTCATGATCAGTAGTTGAGCAACAGCGCCCCCTTGTACACCAGACGCTCCATAAACAAGATAACGTTCTTTTTCTTTCATGATATGCTCCTCTTCGTGGGTGGATTGTGTTAAATTAAGAGATAGGTCTTACCCGTATTGTAAAGAGAATTTAAATTACATGTAAGTACGCACATTAAAGATATGTAGTATCACTCGAGATACTATGGAGGTATGATGAATGAATACAGATATAAAAAATACGGATTCCAGGTGTCCGGTCGAGGCTACAGTAAGTCTGATTGAAGGTAAGTGGAAAATACTCATTCTTTACCAATTAAGTACACATGAAGTAAGAAGGTTCAATGAATTAATTAAAATTTTCCCAGATATTACGCACCGAACTCTGACCCGTCAATTACGTGAGCTAGAACAAGATGCCCTTGTACACAGGAAGGTGTATCCAGTAGTTCCTCCCAAAGTAGAGTATAGCTTAACAGATATCGGTAAGAGCCTTGTCCCCATTTTAATCCAATTACAAGATTGGGGTACCGACTACATGCTTAATCCCCAAGAACCAAATACAGACTAACTTGAGGCGACAGAGTCTTTTTTCTGCCTTAACGTATGAAATTTCGAATCCGTTGATCTAAAAAGATCAGCGGTTTTTTCTTTAATTGTTCATCAACAAAAGGCTAATATAGAATAACAAAAATTGAGCTTATTCGGGTAATAACCAGAATAGCTCTAAGTATATCTCTTAGGACTTAGGTAGCCAAAATAGGGACAACAAACCTATTTGAGATCCAATTCTCTTTTCTTATACAGTCGCTTAATCAGCTATTTCATTCCATGTGTGCTGAGAAGAATGCTCATGACTTCCGCAGATTCCTGCATTCCACGCGCGATCCATTCTTCAATCCACCCAAGCACCCCGCCTGCGACAAAGGACATTGTATAGGCCACCATATTATCTGTATCCTTAGGAGGGGCATTGAGTTCAAGATATGCTTCGCGAAAGAGGTAAAACAGATTCCTCTTTTCTAAGAGCAGAAATAGAGGAGCTCTACTCTTTAATTCGGCAAAGAGATTCCCGAAGAGTTCTGCATTGGAATCTGAATTTTTTGATTCCCATTCTACCTGCCAGTTCGACAACATGAATTTCAGATACTGGCGGAGAATATCATCCTTATCCGTATAATTGCGGTAAAACGAATTACGGCTGACCTCAGCCGTTGTTGTGATTTCGTGAATCGCTATTTCTGTTAATTCTCTTCTCTCCAGTAACTGAAGCAGGGCATCTGTAATCTGTTGTTTTACAAAACTGTTTCTGTCCTTATTTCCCATGATGGAACAATTCCTCCTTATTTGTACCATTTTTCTTGAAAGCTTGATTTGAGATCACGATGGATGGTACATTTGTCACACCAAAAATGGTATAAAAGTTACATTAAGAAGTCAAGGAGGAAAAACTGATGATGACAAAACAGAGATGGACCACTCTGGCAATCATAATTATTGTCGGCTTTGTTTTAGGAAGACTGACCGTCCGAGCTGTACTGAACTTTATGCTTGGAGGAACGTTATTTGGAGGTAATTTCCTATGAATCAAAAAAGTGAGACGCTAGAAAAGAGAGGAAAAAAAACTGTGAAGTTTGTATTTTTGTGTATATTGACATTCATTGTATCTTTCGCAGGATCTGTAGTCTTTAAGATGTCATACGAGCCAGCATCATTTAAGAAATATTCGGTTGCCTGGAATGAAGAAATCGGAACCGTGCATAAAGACCTTGCCTATGGTGAAGAGGACGCGCAGAAGTTTGATCTCTATGTACCAGCAGACAAGACAAAGAACAACTATGGTTTGGTAGTCTATCTTCATGCAGGTGGATTTACTGGCGGCGATAAAGCTGATGATGCAAAGATGTTACAATGGCTTGCTTCAAAAGGCTATGTCGCCGCCGGTATTAATTACACGTTATTCGGTGAAAATAATCCGGATGCGAACATTTATACACAGTCCATGGAGATCAAGGACAGCATGCCGTATGTAATTGAAGAAGCGAAGAAGCTCGGATACAATATCGATGAAATGGCAATTTCCGGTGGTTCTGCAGGAGGCACTCTGGCTCTTCTCTATGGCTATCGTGATGCGAATACTTCGCCGGTTCCTGTCCGTATGGTATTTGAGGCTGTAGGACCGTCGAGCTTTTATCCGGAAGACTGGAAGAGCTATGGCTTTGACCAGAACAAGGAAGGGGCAGCAAGCCTGTTCAGCGTAATGTCCGGCAAGCAGATCACACCGGAAATGTTCGGAACAGCAGCATACGATGAAACGATAAAGGATATCTCAGCACTTCAATGGGTAGATAAGAATACTGTACCTACAGTTATGGCATACGGAGCTCACGATAAATTCCAGCCGTATGATGGATCGGTTCGGCTCAATGATGCACTCAATCAGTATAATGTACCTCATGAATACAGCGTTTTAGAGCATTCCGGTCATGGATTGCAAAATGATAATAAAAAGTATTTGGAATATATGCAAAATGTAGAGACATATCTAGAAAAATATATGCCTGTTAAAAATTAAGTGCATATAATAAATATTAAAAAGATCAAACATGCTGGTTCCATACATTATGGAACCAGCATGTTTGATCTTTTTTTCTTAACTAACAGGAAGAGTTACTTCAAAAGTTGTACCTGTGTCATCAGAGCTCGCAACTTGAATCGTCCCACTATGCAGCAAAACAATCTTATGTGCAATACTCAGACCCAATCCATTACCCGGGGATGAATGAGAAGAATCTCCTTGATAGAATTTATCAAAAATGTTTTTTTGCTGACTTTTATTAATCTCTGGTCCATTGTTGTGAATCGTTATACTGACTTGTTGAACATTTAAGTCCATAACGATTGTGATCTCAGAATTTGAAGGTGAATACTTAATGGCATTGTCCAGAAGATTGATCCAAACTTGACTAAGCATGTCCTCATTTGCCGAAACAATCAGTTCAGAAGAATCAAATTGAAAGCTTATATGCTTTGCGGACCATTTCGGCTCCAACAATACAATCACCGTTCGGATGTGTTCAGTTAAGTTAAATGTCGTTTTCTCCGTAATGATGGCTTGGCTTTCGACCTTCGATAACTGAAGCACATTAGTAGCAAGTTCAGCCAACCGTTCAGATTCATTGATGATGATATCCAAATAATCATTACGTTCCTCATCGGTTAAGTTTTTCCTTTTCAGTACTTTTGCGTAGCCTCGTAAGGAAACAATCGGTGTTTTGAATTCATGCGAGAAATTATTAATGAAATCGGAACGTAACATTTCAAGACTACCGAGTTCTTCAGCCATGTGATTAAAACTTCTGTTCAGTTTTCTAAGCTCTTTCGGCCCTTTAAGCTGAATACGAACGGAAAAATTTCCTTTGGCCAATTCTTCAGAGGCACGTATGACTTTTCGAATCGGAGAGAGCGGTATTCGGCTGAAAATCAACGAGGCAAGGATACTGACGAGAATACTCACTATTCCAAAATATGTAATAAGAACCAAAGCACCACCTGAATCTGGATCTCCGGGTGGAGGAGAAGGGTACAGTCCGATATATACAAAAAATATGACGATGACCAACGAAAGAAAAATAGAGATGAGCAAAATAAATAACACAATGAACGTAAACACAAACGTTAGTCCAAATCCACGTAAAGATCTCTCTTTAATAAAATTCATTATTTTTCTACTCACTATGTTTTACCGCCTTATAGCCAATTCCTCGAATAGATATAATCTCAAATTCCGGATAATCGCCAAATCGCTTGCGTAAACGGTTAATGTGAACATTTAACGTGATATCGCTAGTTTCGGAGTCCATACCCCAAATTTCGTCCATTAATTGAATGCGGGTAAAAATTTTGTCCGGGTACGACAGTAATTTGTACATAAGTAAAATTCCTTCTGCGGCAGTGTCTGCACTATATTCTCTCTAGACACCGACAATTCATCGTATTGCAGAGTAACCCTACCTAGTTTAAGCATCCGTTCGTTCTGGATCTTGGCTCGTCGCAACAAAGCTTTCATTCGCAGAAGCATTTCGTCCTCGTCCACGGGTTTGACCATATAATCATCTGTACCTGCCATGAAGCCTCTACGTTTGTCAGCGGGTAGATGTTTGGCGCTAATCATCAGTATAGGGATATCATTTTTACCGTCACGGATCGTCTGAGCCAATTCGAATCCATCCATTTGGGGCATCATGATATCTAGAATAATTAAATCAATATGTTGCCTGTCCATTAATTCCAATGCCACGATGCCATTCTCCGCCAGAAACACCTCGTATCCTACAGATCCGATAATTGTTTTCATTAATTTGGCAGTATTATTATCGTCTTCTACAATGAGGATTTGAAACATTCCGCTCATTCCTTCCTGATATATCAGTAATAACTGAACTGCATTTTATCACAAATCAGTAAAAATAACCGAGTTCATAGTAAAAAGGACTCATCACATTCATGCAAATTTCAAGAATAATTGAAAACTTTTCATTCCAGCACTTATTTTGTTAGTTCTATAGATTGATACTGAATTATTCGACAATTTTCTTCTTTATTTATATGGTAAACCAACTGAGATTTGAATACATATTTTAGTTATATAGTACTATTTCGAGTCAAAAGGTATGCATTTTAGATCAGATATCATTCCAAAGGCACTGGCTCATTATGCAATATGCATACTATATTCCTATGGACAAAAAATGACAATATCATTAAATTGTTACTATTCTATTACTTTTGGAGGTTGATGATTAACATGAAACACCAGCGTTCGTTTTTACTCTTATGGATAGGTTGCTTATTCTTAAGTGCTGTATCGATACTGAGTTACGTCCCATTGAATACCGCTGAGGCTCTTGGTACCCAATCCGGTGAAAATTCAAGTGAAGTACAGTATCCTGTTCAAGAAGTATTAATTATGGGGGAAACAGACCGAAATTTAGCAATTCAGAATCATGACAACCGTCGCATACATACTGAATTTTCAACTGGTGAAAGTAATGAACGATGGAGACTATCAACTTCAGATGGTATCTATTTTCAGATCATTAACATGAAAACAAATAAACCGCTATCACAAAATGATCTGACGGACACAATTGTCCCGCATGATGCTACTCTCGCCGACACCAATGAAAATTCGCAATTATGGCAATTCGTTGGTGCAGATAAGGATGCCTATGGTGACTTTTACAACTACACCATTGTCAGTAAAAATGACTCCAACCTGGTTTTGACTGAAGAAAAATCTAACAACATGTTGACACTCTCCCATTACATAGGTTCAGCTAATCAGAAATGGAAACTCAACTCGTCTGGTATCGTTGGTTATGCAGGGTTTGTTGAACATAACGGCAAAATTAAAACAGGAACAATAGGTGGCTTACTTGGTGAGACAGTTGAAGTAAGGGACTACCCATCATTGAAAAAAGCACTGGATGATGATCTGCCAAGAACGATTATCGTAGCCGCTAATATTGATCTTGGTGTTGAGCCTGTGGTTACCAAAATAGGTTCAAACAAAACACTCATAGGTTCATATTCCACGCACACATTAACGAATCCTCGATTCATAACAGATGACCCGTATGGTGTGACAGGAGTAAGTAATAATATTATTTTGAAAAATCTTAGTATAGAAGTGGACAATCGTCCTGGTTTGATCAACCTCTCTGTATATGGTTCCAGAAATGTGTGGGTGGATCATTGTACGTTTAATTCCAATATGCCTGTTGACGTTAATGAAGTAGGTAAATATATTTGGGTAAATTACAGTGGAAATCAGGATTTAGATCCGGATTATTACACCATCTCCTATTCAAAATTCTCTAATCGCTACTGGGCTGTTACGTTTGGAGCAAATTCAATCGATCAAAATAATGCTACAGTTGCGTATAATTATTTTGACTCCTGTGTTCGAAGAACACCGGAAACGGGGAATGGCCGATTACATGCTTTAAATAACTTCATTGAGCGGGATCATATGTATGAAGATCGTCCCTATGCTGCAATTCTTGGCGCATATGAAGCACATACGTATTCTGAAGCAAACCGCTTTGAGAATTTCCACAAATTAAGTACCGGTTATTGGGATAAAGAGTTAATGTCAACCTATGTCATGGATGTAGATTCTTACACAGATAGTGGTGTAACATCGACAGCCACACCGTATCCATACAAAATGTATGCGACGGATGTAATCACATCGTATAATCCTTCTGTAGATTACAGCTATAAAGTCATCCAAGCTTATGACGGAGTAAATGGAAATGATGTGAAGAATTTTAATATGGCACACGCTGGCAGTATAAGCAGCTATAAGGATCTCAAGTACATTGAGTATCCCGAATTTGCTCATTACTTGCTGCAAAAATAAAATTAAGCGATATGCAGATATACTTTCTAGATGAGTATTACATGGAAAGGTCCTTATGCTAATAGAGATCTTTCTTTTTTTACCCTTTCGTTTATTTTCAGTTTGATGAATCCGCCATAGTACTTTAAGAGCCAAGGTCAACACGTATTGAATTGAATCAACTCTGAAGGAACATATAATGAAGCTTCCATTAATGGATATTAAAAATATCATATACGAGCGGTGAACATGTAATAGCCGTAAAGAGAGTAAGTGTGGATTTCCGTCAAAACGGCAATTATTCTCCAAATAACAGGAATTTTGAGCGAAAAAGAACGGATCAAAAGTTATTTAGATCACTATAATGATAAAAAATCAAATACAGATACTCGGATGGCTGCCGCTAAAAATCCGGTTGAAGCATTGCGTAATGATTAAATTGGATCTGGCATCGGGTTCAGTAAATGGGGAGTAGAGTAATGAAATTTATCAAATAGGATCTATTCTTCCTCGGACCGTTGGTTCTCAGCTTTATCATTATGAAGTGCATTCAAGTCGGGATATTTGTTCAGTATAAAAATATTTTTAATGCTAGAAGCTTAACCAAAATCGACAAGACAGTGAATTCCGGACTAATGAGGCTATACATTCCGAACGTTTCAGAGCACGCCAATGCCCATAATATACAGACAAATGGAAAGAGATACAGGGTAAATCATTAAAATATAAATCAGGAATGGCAGCATTCTGTTCATTTTTGAACAGAATGCTGCCATCTTGAATTTTTTAGCTGACTCCGGTGAATGTTGGTTTTTATTTGTTGTAATCAGCGTTTATCGTTGTTTCTTTCCATTCTTCTATGCTCTCAAGCATGTTATTAAATTTATAGGTTGCTGCATCATAGGCTTGTTGTCCAAGTAACAAACGAAGAGGTGGTTCTGTAGTTTCTACAACTTTAATAACGGCTTCAGCAGCCTTTAGAGGATCTCCAGCTTCTTGACCAGCACCTAGTTGAATACCTTGCAGCATCTGTCCAACAATGGATTCTTTAAGCTCAGGTATACTTGTCTCAGTTTTGGCAGAAGAACGGCCCCCCCAATCCGTGCGGAAGCTACTTGGCTCTATTAAAGTCACGTGAATATTAAAAGGCGCTAATTCTTGAGAGAGGCTCTCGGATATTCCCTCAACAGCATATTTTGTAGCATGATAATACCCGAGAGTTGGGAAGGAAGTTAAGCCGCCAATGGAAGAGAAGTTTATAATGTGTCCGTTTTTTTGAGAACGCATATGAGGGAGTACCGCATTCGTAACATGCATGAGCCCCCAGAAGTTAATCTCGAACATTTTACGTGTTTCTTCCTCTACACTTTCTTCAACAGAACTGAAATAACCGATACCTGCATTGTTCACGAGCACATCAATGCGATTAAACTTCTCTATTGTACGGTCAACCACATATCGAATCTGCTCCGAATTAGTAACGTCGAGTGGGAGAGCAAGCACATGATCTTCATGCCCAGCTGTAAGATCGGTTATCTGATCAACATTACGGGCTGTTACTACAACCTTATAACCTGCATCAATCGCTTGCTCCGCAATGTGTCGACCAAATCCGGTTGAACATCCTGTGATAAGCCATACTTTTGGTTCTGACAAAGTAATCACTCCTTCAAGTTGATAATCACACTTTACATCTTAAAGTTAACTTGAAGTCAATACTGATCTTAGATACTTCTTTTGCAGGAACTTATTTCATTTTCTTATACATCAAAACATCGTAGATCGCTATTTTGCGTATGATCTTCTCCAGATGGAATTGCGTCTGTGCTACTGTACGTTCCACTCTAGTTTTATGCATAAGCAAAAATTCTTTTCTGGCATCCAGAGAAGGATCGCCTTGTCGAATCAGCTCCGTGTAGGCCTTAATATCTTCAATAGACATTCCCGTATCTTTTAAAGCGATAACCAGTTCAAGCCACTCTAGAACTTCGTTCGAGTATTCTCTTCTACCTGAAGCATTCCGATCAACGTGTGGTAAGATTCCTTCTTGCTCATAATAGCGGAGGGTGGAGGGGCGTACACCTGTAATTTTCTCAATTTCACTAATACTATACATAATAAACGATCCTTTCCTTGTTAAAGTTAACTTGAACTTAATTGTACCTTTATTAAAAACTGAAAGCGAATTGAGTCTCATTACATCGTATGATTATTATTTCTTCTCAGTCGGATCAGTCGTATGTGTCTCTTTAATCTCCCCATGCTTCAGTCCAAACTTCTCCATCATATCTAAGATAGGCAGGAAATCCCGTCCTTTCTCTGACAGAGAATACTCTACGCGTGGTGGAACTTCTGGAAATACTTCTCTTGATATGAGCCCGTTTTCTTCTAACTCTCTCAATTGTTTCGTTAAAGAGCCTTGCGGTATATCATTCAGAAATGATCTGATCTCATGAAATCGTCGTGCTTGATCTTTCAAGAACCAGATAATGAGAAACTTCCAGCGTCCTGATAGTACGTGCTGAGTGTAAGCCATCCCAAAAATCATAGGGTAATCTTCCTTAAATTCTTCATGAAATCCATCCAAACATATCCGACTCATATATTTCTTCCTCTCACTGATCAATCTAATCGTCATATAGTACTATAAAAGTGACTATGTTCATTATTATTGCCTACTTCTCTAATATGAAGGTCTCATCTAGTATAGAAGACATTGAAGCGTTCCTCAATCAACACATCAAACATATATAAAGGAGCTTATCCAATGAATAAGATTACTGAGTTATTAAATATAGAATATCCCATTATGTCTGCGGCTATGAATTGGGTCACTTCAGCAGAGCTGGTAGCAGCTGTGTGTAATGCTGGAGGCATGGGGGTACTGGGGCCAAATGCAGGACAAACTCTTAATCCAACTAGTTTGGAAGAGTACGCTGACAACGTACGAAACGAGATTCGGAAAGTGAAGCTGTTAACGAATAAGAACTTTGCTGTAAATTATATTTTTCCGTTTGATGACAGTGGTACTCAACCGTTTACTACAATGCTTTTCAACATCCTGATCGAAGAAGAGGTGAAATATGTAGTAGCCATTGGAAACCAGATGATTGCAAGCGAAATGGTTAAGTTAAAAAAGCACGGCATCACGGTTCTGTATCGACCAATCACACCTACAGTTCAGAACATCAGAGAAGCAGAGAAACATGGAGCTGACGCTGTTATTGTCACCGGTAGCGAAGCAGGAGGTCATATTAGTCAGTACAATGTTAGTCTTTTTACCTTGCTACCCCAAGTAACCGAAGCTGTTAGTATACCTGTAATCGCGGCTGGCGGTATCATTGATGGACGAGGAGCTAAAGCAGCCTTCACGATGGGCGCACAAGGCGTGTATATGGGAACAAGATTCATAGCTACAGTGGAAAATCCCGCGAGTCAGGCGGCAAAACGCGCAATTGTTCAGGTCAACAGTGAAGAAATCATTGAACTTGAAGGAGTTCATGAGCGAACAATTCCAACACTAGGAGGAATAACAGCTTATCAGCTCATTAAGGAAGGGAAAGCTCAAGAGGCTGTTCCGTATCATAAAAACGGATATAAAGAAGCGCTCCTATTAGGGAACTTAGATCAAGGAACCATTAGTGTTTCTCCATCAGCAGGAGGAATCCACGAGATTCTGACTTGTCGGGAAGTTATAGACGACATTGTAAACCATATTAATCATTGACGAGTCATCGATAATTGACTTATTTCCATTTCTGGAGCCAGAGAGCCATTGTAGTCAATGGTACTCTGGTTATTCTTCATTCATTTCAGATAGTTACTAACATTGTTCTTAAAATCTCGTGGTGTCATGCCGTAAATCGCTTGGAACACCCGATTGAATGTACGCTGACTATCGAATCCTGCATTCATCCACACCGTTGTAAGTGATGCATCTGTTGTACGAATTAGCATGGAAGCATATTCTACCCGAAGCATCGATAGATAGTTTCGCAGGTTCATCTTGAACCGCTTAGAGAAAATGCGAGAAATATAATATTTACTTACGTTAAACTCGTAGGCAAGAGTGTCTAGGGTGATGGGCTCAGTGAAATGTGTTGCTAAGTATTCCATCAGCTTCTTGGATAAATCCTGTACGGGGAGTTGCTGTACTTGTTCAAATTCAATTTCGCGTAATAGATGTGCGATGATAATGTGAGTCCAACCAAGCTTAATGGCATAATCATCATCACGCTTCACTTTCTCAAAAGCGACAGCAACATCTTCATGAACATATGGTTTAGTGATAATGGGATTCTTGGGATGGAAGCGAGTCAGATCAGGAAACAGACCGCCTAAGAGCTTGGGATGCACAATAATCAACACCTCGTTCGTTGAGGAATGTCCAGTTGTTTCGTAACGGTGAACCATATCAGGGAATATCATTGCTGCGTCACCTTCGTGCAAATTATACGTTTGATCATTCACTTCAATCCGTTGAGACCCTGAAATAACATATAGAATTTCAAGATATCCATGCATATGTGGAGGGAATGAAATCTCCTTCAAATTCCGGATAACCGAAATTTCATCCTTACGAATCTCATAAAAAGGCAACATCCATCTTAACCTCCAGTGCAATTTTTGGCTAGTTTTAAATTCTTTATGTCTATATTCTTATTCATTGCCATGATAAACTCTAGTGTAACGAGATCTACCAAGGCTTACAGTTTTTATAGTGCAGAAAAATGCAAGCGATTACATATCTGCCGTGAAGGGTTTCATGACAAATGAACTCAGATCTGATGTACCAATTCAAACAGATGGAGGAGCAGGACATGCGAAAGAGTAAAACGTTTACGAATATCTTTGTCTCGATCCTACTCCTTAGCATTGGACTCGTTGTAGGTTTTGGGAGTTATATCTATGTTTCAACTACAAAATCTGTTATAGAGCGTGTAAGCGAAGGGCACCAAAGCTTAATTCTGCAGGTGAGAAATACACTGGAACAAAAAATTCAAACCATTGAATACGCATTCGCCACGTACAGCACAACGCCATCGTTTCGTAAGGTCATTAACAGTCCATTAAGCGGGCAAGATTATGAAGCTTACCGAGAACTCAATTCCCAGTTAGGGTATATTGCGACGATGGGGCTTGATGGCGTACAGTATTCGCTTGTGAGTCTGAAGCAGAATTGGAGCCTGTCTAACGGGTCGTTAAAAAGAATTACAGATGAAGAGAAGCAAAGGATGCAAGCCTTATTCGCTGACCCGGAAGGCAATAATCTCTATTGGACCAAAACAAAGGAAGGTCTTCGATTGCTACATGCTTTACCAATGTATTCGAAGGACAAGGAAGCCATTGCGATGTCGGACATTTCTTTGCGAACAATGAATCAATCCCTGCAGACGCAATCCGATGCTCCGATCTACATTTTGAACAAACAGGGTGAATTGCTCTACGCAGCTTTAACCGAACAAAGCCCTATATCTGCTGAGCAAATGAACTTAATCAGCAAAAAAATAGTTAGTGAGCCTCCTTCAGGACAGATTACAATTCCTGCTGCATCGGGTGATTCAATGATGGGCTTGTACGCCCGTTCTACTTATAATGGATGGACTTATATCACAATTCCCAACCAAAAAGAAGTCAGCATAGCTCTATCATCGACCCGCTTGGGTTTGATTGTAATGGGTGCCGTCATTATGGCTCTGATGATCATTCTTGCATACATTATAGCTTTGAGGCTTGCCAAGCCCGTTCTTCAAATTCAGCATAGTCTTGGTGGACGTGCTGAGAGAACGGTCAGGGACGAGGTCGGTTGGATCATTCAGTCGATCCATTCTATTGTTTCAGAGAAACAACATCTCGAACAACTTATCCACCTTGAAAAGCCTAAACTTGAAACACAATTCGTTCTAAATGTACTACAGAATAGGTTAACCAGGGAAGAGATCCATAGCTATCTCGAACGATTCGAATATACGAAGATACACAACGAGAAATATTCGACCATGTTGATTCAGATTGACCGTCCCGGGAAAGGCCCGCTGGCTGATAAAGATACACTGCTGTTGGCCGTTAATCAGTTAGTGCAGGAGATCATCCCCCCGTCCCAACGGATGTTACCCGTCGTGTTGAATGAACGGACACAAGCAACGATATTGTCCTTTGCTTCCAGTTCTTCCGACAATCGAGAAGTGATGATGCACTATGCCAAAAGAGTTATCCAATTGTCGCGAGAGTATTGGTCTGCTTCAGTCAGTGTGGGCTTCAGTGGTCCATATGGAGACCTGATGAATACACGAGAAGCCTGTGATATGAGTCTTGAAGCATTGTACCAGCGTCTTAAGCTAGGCAAAGAGTCCGTTATTTTCTATGAGGATATCATACGCGGTAGCAGCGGACCTACCTTACTTCACTACCCTACAGAATTGGAGAGTCGGCTGTTCGATGCCATACGTCTAGGAGACAGAGAAGAGGTGACGCGCACGTTATACCCGCTGTTAGCGGATATGATGAAACATAGCCTTAATCCAATGAATCTGGAGATCACATTGATTCGATTCGTGAACAATTTGATTCAGTTGGAGCAGCTCATTGGTACGGACGTGTTGCTTACACAGAGTAACGGCACATTGTATCATCGACTGCTGCACACGTTGAATCCGGAAGAAGTTGAGCACATTCTTGTTCACGAGGTCATCTATCCTATGGTAGATAGTATGCAGGAGAGAGCGAGTCAACAGTTCCGCACACTTGCAGATCGTATGGCGTCTATTGTACGCACGGAATACGATCAGGACTTGTCACTTGAATCCATAAGTGAACGATTGCATTATACGCCGAACTATCTAAGTAGCATTTTCCGTAAAGAGTACAATATGACCTTTAGCGAGTACTTAATGAATATCAGACTAGATGTAGCAAGGAAATGGTTGGTGGACACGAACATGCCCATCAAAGATATAGCCGAACGACTGGGATATCAGAATTCCCAGAACTTTATACGTACTTTTCGGAAAAAAGAGAATCTCACCCCTGGTGCATATCGAAGGTTGCGGATGGATAGCTGAGCATTCCCGTAAACGTTAGATTTATCTGGTAATCCGTAAGCACCTTCAAAATTAAACTCCATTCCATATAAGTGTATATCCCCTCAGGTTGATCCCGAGGGGATTTATTTTCAATATGTGGTTCAGCTCACCCTTTCACTGAACCAAGTAAAGCCCCTTTGGTAAAGTGCTTCTGCACGAAAGGATACGCAAGCAGCATCGGTACAGTAGCCACAACAATGACACTCATCTTAATGGTCTGAGATGGAGGAACAATGTCTACAACCGAGCTGTTGCCATCCATGCCACTGGATACAATGACAATCTGGCGGAGCAATACTTGCAGCGGCCACATGGTGGACTCGTTGAGATATAGGATCGCATTCATATACGTGTTCCAATAGGATACCCCGTAGAACAGAGATAAGGTAGCGATGGAAGGTAGAGCCAGCGGGATCATAATTTGCAGCAAAATGCGAAAGTCGTTGGCACCATCAATTTTGGCAGATTCCTCTAGACTATCCGGTAGCGCCTGGAAGAAATTGCGCATGATGATCAGATTGAATGCATTGATCGCAGTAGGGATAATCATGGACCAGTACGAGTCGATTAACCCAACAGCCTTCACAACCAGGAAGGTAGGAATCATCCCCCCGCTGAACAACATCGAGAAGACGACCAAGAAATTGATAAAGTTCCGTCCCATGAGATATCTCCTGGATAACCCGTAAGCCATAAGTGCCGTTAGCGTCATACTGACAACGGTTCCTGCCAGCGTGATGAAGATGGATACGCCGAGTCCTTTGAAGATGGTAGGTGTGGAGAAGATGTAACGATAAGCATCAAGTGAGAAGGAGGTCGGAAACAGAATAAACTTCTTCTGCACAATCTCCTGCGTGGAAGCGAAGGAACTGGCAACGACGTTTACGAAGGGTAAAAGACAGGCGAGAGAGAAAAGAAGCAAGAACGTATAATTCATTACATTGAATATGACGCCACCGAGTTGTTCCTTTTTAACATTGTGTTTGGACATCTGATATGTTCCTCCTTGTTAAGTAGTGATTCTTCCTTACCTTAACAAGCGAAGAATATTACGTACATAATCCTGACCTACTGACTTGAACTGGAACGTTATAGTGATGCAAAAGCATTGAAATTCCATGATAATCCATAGTACCAATAATAATCATGATCTACGATCTGCACCTGTTCATCTGGCCTCAAGCCGCGCTGCACGGGGAATCCTTCAACTACAATAGCTAATGATTATGTACGGAATCGCTTACATCTCATATGCTTAGGAAGCAATCAACTACACCATCCCAAACAAGGAGGTCAGCAAGCAGTGAGAGAATCTGAGCCCTCAGTCGTTTCGTTACAACACAAAGCACATCGGAATAAAGGATTAGGTCACTATTTGAGAAACGCTGCATCCAACAAGCTTCTTTATTTAATGATTCTTCCCGGTTTTATCTACTTTGTGATCTTCAAGTATTTTCCGATGGGCGGACTTATTATTTCATTTCAGGATTATCAGCCGTATCTAGGGATTAGAGATAGTCCATGGGTGGGTTTCAAACATTTTGTCCGTCTGTTCACGGAACCAACCTTCGCCATGCTACTTAGTAATACATTGATCTTGTTCGCGCTTGAATTAGTGATTTTCTTCCCGATTCCGATCATCCTTGCGCTCATGATGAATGAAGTACGACACAGATTATTCCGAAATTCTATCCAGACGATCGTGTATATTCCACATTTCATGTCATGGGTGATTATTGTCTCCATTACGTATGTATTTCTTAGTGTGGATGGGGGCGTCGTCAATGAAATTATAGCTGCATTTGGTGGTAGCAAGATCAGCTTCTTAACCTCTCCAGAATGGCTTCGTCCGATGTACATTTTGCAGATTATATGGAAGGAAGCCGGTTGGTCAACCATCATCTACCTCGCAGCCATTACCGTTGTAGATACCCAGCTGTATGAAGCTGCCGAGATGGACGGTGCGTCTAGATTGCGTAAAATGTGGCACGTAACGTTACCCGCAATTCGCCCGGTCATTATTACATTATTGATTCTCAAAATCGGAAACACGCTAGAACTTGGCTTTGAACATATGTACTTGCTATTGAATTCGCTTAACCGGGAGGTCGGTGAGATATTTGATACGTATATCTTCACGGCAGGTTTGAAGAATGGACAATTGAGCTTTAGTACAACGGTTGGGTTGTTCAAAGGTCTGGTAGGTTTGGTGCTGGTTATGTTCGCTAATCGTCTCGCCAAAAAATTAGGAGAAGACGGCGTGTACTAGTAGCTATCCAGAATGACGATAATTCGTGAAAAGGGGATTGAACGATGAGATCTAGAACTGCCAAATTGTTAGCGCTTACGTTAAGTGGAGCTTTACTGTTATCTGCCTGTGCGGGAGGAAGTGGGGATTCAGGAACCAATGCTGATGGCAAAACGACGATTAGTTGGTTGAATATCATGCATACCGCTTCACCACCTACGGATACCGTACTCAACAAAATTGAAGAGATTACGGATGTGGATATACAGTTTTCCTGGATTCCGGATGCTTCCAAGGAAGAACGGCTCAATACTTCACTTGCTTCCGGTTCTCTCGCTGACATCGTATCCTTGACGATTCTGGAGAATTCTTCCGTTCGCAATGCGCTCAAAGCAGGCGTCTTCTGGGAGATTGGACCGTATCTCGATGAATTCCCGAACCTGAAAAGCATATCTCAGGATATGCGCAATTCGGCATCCATTGAAGGAAAGTTATACGGTATTCCGATGCAAAAGCAGGTAGCGCGCAATGGTGTTATTTTACGTAAAGACTGGCTCGACAAGGTTGGTTTGCCTGTGCCCAAAACAACGGCAGAACTCATGGAAGTAGCAAAAGCATTTACAGAACAAGATCCCGATGGCAATGGCGTGAAAGACACAACCGGATTCATTGATCGCAGTGATTTGGTATTCGGTGCGTTTAAGACTCTAGGATCTTACTTTGGTACACCAAGTGGTTGGGCGATTAGTGAGGATGGCAAAGTGACACCTGAGTTTGAGTCCGAAGGTTATATTCAGGCGATGGATTATATGAAAGAGCTGTACACCAATGGATACATTAATCAGGATTTTGCCGTAACAGCCAAGAAGGATCAACAGGAAGGTTACGCACAGGGTAAGGCAGGGATCTATGTAGGAGCTCTATTTGATAGTAAAGGGCTGTTCAATCTTGCCAAAGGTGTCCAAGATGATATGGAGCTTGTCATGGTCAATGATATTACGTCCACAGGAAATGAGAGCGATCGAGCGATCTGGTCGACATCCAATGGTGTAGGTGGACTGCTTGCTTTTCCTAAATCGGAGGTCAAAGACGAAGCCGAGTTGAAACGTGTGCTGAAATTCATGGATGATCTGATGAGTGAAGAGGTATTTACCTTAATGACGTACGGTATCAAAGATGTACATTATAGCCTTGACGAGAACAATGGCGCCACTATTATCGATACCAAACTATGGGAACAAGAGGTACAACCGTTTTCTTCCTCTCGTCCTAACGAGAACGGGTATGCCATTATGGATGCTGACCCACTCCGTATTGAATCTACACGGTTAATTGAGGAAAATACAACCTTTGCCGTGCTGAACCCGGTGTATTCGCTGGAATCACCAACGTTCTCAGAACAAGGCTCTGAGTTGCAGAAGATCATCACGGATGCAACGTACAAGTATATCCTGGGTAAGTTGGATCGTGCAGGCTTCCAGAGTGCAATTGATACCTGGAGGAAGTCGGGCGGCGACAAAATCATTACCGAATACGAGGCAGCTCATCAAACCGTTTTAAACAATAAATAAACAGCAAATACGTGTGGAGGAGGAAATCTACAGATGCTTGAGAAGAAATCTGCTAAAGATCTATGGGCAGCCAAAACAGCCGCATCCATTATGGAGCGAACCCCTAAGCTGTATGAAGAGAATGGGCATCACGGCAAGTGGTCTTATGATTATGGGGTAGTGCTAAAAGGATTTGAACGGTTATGGCAAGCGACTGGTGATGAGCAATATGCACAATACATCCAGCACAATATGGATTATTTTATTCAAGGTGATGGATCGATTCGGGGATACCGGATGGAAGAACATAATATTGATCATTTGAATAACGGCAAGCTGATGTTCGGCCTGTATGACAGAACAGGGAACATAAAATATAAGCTTGCGACAGGTCTGTTACGTGAACAGCTTGTGACTCACCCGCGTACGTCAGAAGGAGCTTTCTGGCACAAGCAAGTATATCCCTATCAGATCTGGTTGGACGGTCTCTATATGGGCGCGCCTTTCTATCTGGAGTACTTGCTTCGCTGGGAGCCCGAAGAGGGCTTGTTGAACGATGTAACTAAGCAATTTATATTGTGTGCCCAACATACCCGAGACGATGCTACAGGACTGCTCTATCATGCTTGGGATGAACAACGCGTTCAGCCTTGGAGCCATTCAGTAACAGGACAATCACCCAACTTCTGGGGCAGATCTATCGGTTGGTTTGTTATGGCTTTAGTGGATGTTCTGGATTTATTACCAAGCCATCATCCCGATTATCGCAAGTTGGTTGATATCTTCACAGATACGATGACTGCGCTGCGCACTTATCAGGATACAGTTAGTGGGGTATGGTACCAGGTGGTGAATGAGGGAGGTCGCAAAGGAAATTACCTCGAAGCATCAGCATCCAGCATGATTGTCTACGCGATGGCCAAAGGGGTTCGCCTTGGATGGTTATCAGAGGAATGGGAACCAGTACTGCATCATGCTTAT
The DNA here is from genome assembly GCF_037974275.1 of Paenibacillus sp. FSL R5-0519. Classification (NCBI taxonomy): domain Bacteria; kingdom Bacillati; phylum Bacillota; class Bacilli; order Caryophanales; family Paenibacillaceae; genus Paenibacillus; species Paenibacillus sp. FSL R5-0519. The sequence goes on along the minus strand of NZ_CP150234.1, from coordinate 2,921,418 downwards.
GCAGGATTAATCTCTGAATTCGTAATGGAAACCAATCAGGGCTGGGTGAATCTCTACAAAAACTGCCAGGTTGCAGGGCTCGGTGGAGATGCAAGGCGTGACGGAAGTTACGCGTATTATATAAGTGAACCGATTATAACGAATGATCAAAAAGGAATGGGCGCTTTCTTGCTCGCATGTACCGAATACGAGTACCTGCTGCATGCCAAAGTTTAATGAACTATGACCGAGACCCGTTGGATCGGAAACCTAGAACGTGATCGCAGGAAGAGTACGGATAGGTTTCGGATTACAACGGGTTTTCGCATCCTTAAGCTGATAACGCTTACATTATTTTGAGGAGGTGATGCCAGATCACAGATAGGTTTATTGCATAATATCTGGATTTCAGTGAGGTAACATTCTGCACAAGTACAAGTAAACCGAAGGAGGAAGATTCGTTGAAAAGAATGGTATCATTCGTATTGGTCGTTGCGATGTTATTCAGTTTGCTGCCAGGTATGGTTGCTGCAGAAGATGAAGCTGCTCCATTATTGCCCGCATTTCCCGGTGCTGAAGGCGGCGGTAAGTACGTGACAGGTGGTAGGGGAGGTTCAGTATATGAAGTGACCACCCTTGCGGATTCCGGCCCTGGATCACTTCGAGATGGCGTTAGTCACAGCGATACCACGGTAGTATTCAGAGTGGGGGGAACGATTCATCTGGAATCACCTCTGGCGATTACCGGTTCTAATATCACCATTGCCGGACAGACAGCTCCAGGAGAAGGAATCACTGTATCGGATTATTGGACTACTTTCCAAGCGGACAACATTATCATCAGGCATATGCGCTTCCGGCTCGGGGATAAACACCCAAGTGAGGATGATGTATTTGGTGGGCGATATCACAAAAACATTATGGTCGACCACTCTTCATTTACCTGGTCTGTTGATGAAGTGCTAAGTATGTACGCCAACGAGAATACAACTGTGCAGTGGTCTGTTATCGCGGAGAGCATGCTGATGACTACACATCAGAAGGGGCGGCATGGATACGCAGGCATCTGGGGCGGGAACAACACCTCCTTCCATCATAACATCATTGCTCATAACGTAAGCCGTAACCCGAGATTTGCAGGAGCTCCTGGTTTTAATACCGAGTCCTACAACAATATTGTCTATAATTGGGGGTTCTTCTCTGCTTATGGCGGTGAGGAAGGCAACTATAATCTAATGAATAACTACTATAAATACGGACCGAATACGTATCGTAACGCCCGGGATCAGATTTTCCTTGATGTTGCAACTGATACACGATTACATGTGAGTGGCAATGTCGTGGACAGTTATCCCGACGTCACAGCGGACAACTGGTTAGGTGTGGGAGAACTTGCGAATCCAGATTCCAAACTGCTCTCTCCTGTGCAGATGGCTAATCCCGCATCCATGGACGAAGCTGAAACAGCCTATGAGCAAGTTCTGGCAAAAGCAGGTGCAAGTCTGCCTAGACGTGACGCCATCGATGCCCGAATCGTGAATGACGTGAAGAATCGTACTGGACAACATATTAATTCACAAAAGGAAGTCGGGGGTTACCTTGAGTTCGAGGAGACTGCTTCAGTTCTGGTTGACTCGGATCATGACGGTATGCCTGACGAATGGGAGATTAGCAAGGGACTCGATCCTAATGATCCTGCTGACCGCAATGAAATACATGAATCAGGTTATACCTATCTCGAAGTATATTTGAACAGCATAGCTGGCAATGGATCTATGAATCCTACGGTTGAAATTCAATCACCTGCCAACCATACCGTTCAGACTGAAGGGTCTTCCGTTGAGATCACCGCTTCTGCCTCTGATGTTGATGGTAGCATTGCCAAAGTGGAATTTTACCAAAACGATGTGAAACTGGGGGAAGATGATACAGCGCCTTATACGTTCACATGGGGAGATGTGCAGGATGGCACGCATTATCTCACCGTGCGAGCGATTGATGACTCAGGGACTTCAACGCAGTCCAACAATGTCACGGTACACGTTCACAAGCAGAGTAGTATTTCCCCTTGGTCATCCAACGATATTGGAGAACCGGGCATTACGGGTCATACCCAATTGGGGGCTGACCATACTGACGTTACGGTAAAATCAGCTGGAGATATTAGTGGAGAGACGGATCATTTCCACTATGCTTACCAGACCTTAGAGGGTAATGGTGAGATTGTAGCTAGAGTTGATCAGGTGACAGCTACCGATAATGGAGCCCAAGCAGGTGTCATGATTCGTAAAAGCCTAGATGCGTCATCTCCGTTTATTGCCGCCATGGTCGCTTATGTGAAGGGAGGACAACAAGCGGTCAGCCTCGTTCGTGATGCAGCGGGCAACGAAGTTGTGCATCAGGAACGAGGCAGCATGGTCACACTTCCGTATTGGGTAAGGCTTGTACGACTCGGTGATCAAGTGACTTCACTCGTATCCAAGGACGGCTACGATTGGTTTGTTATTGATTCACAATCATTACCAGCTGACGAAACGGTCTACATCGGATTAGCAGCCGATGCTTCCAAACCGGATGATGAAGTTGATAAGCTCAATACATCAGTTTTCTCCAATGCATCTGTTCAGGAGTTGCCTACTGATTTCCCGACAGCACCTACTGAACTTATAGCTGAGCCAGACCTCAAGTCGATTCAGTTACATTGGGATGAAGTGCAAAGTGCGGACTCTTATTCGATATATAGAGCAGAGATTCCTGGTGGTCCATACACTCTGCAGCAAGAAGGGATTACGACCACCACCTACACAGATCCCAATCTTACTGTAGGTAAATCCTATTATTATGCAATGAAGGCTACGAATAATCATGGCACAAGCTTCTATTCCAATGAGGCTAGTGCAGCAGCGGAAGGAGAGCCAGAGACCATCTATTACATGGATGATGACTTTGAGGATAATGAGATCAATACAACACCAGCAAATTACATTGTACAACCTGACCCACAGACGAACGACCTTAAAGTCGTTGTTACCCCGATTCCCATAGGAACTACAGGAAACTCGTCTACTAAAGCACTCATGTTATATGACAATGGGGCTGGGATCGCCCAATTCGTAAGATCATTTCCACCACAGCGGGGAAGTTTTGTGTTTGAGGCTGATATCATGTCTCAAGGCTGGCCTGGCACATCAACCGTTCTGCAATTGCAAAATGGAACGGGCAGTCGCTCCGCACTCTCCATTGAGCTACGCAAACCTTCTGCTCCGGTAGCAGAGGATCAATATACGCTAATATACAAAAAAGACGGCAAAGATCACAAATTAATGGATGCACCGGTCAATAATCAATGGTACAACTTCAAGATCGTTGGCAATGTAGCCTCACAAAAAGCGGATATATACGTTGATGATGTGCGCGTCGCAGATGATGTGCCGTTCCAGGCCGATGTGACTGCCGAAGGTGTAGGACGAATGTTTGCCAGAACACCAGGCACGGGTAAAGGCACATTGTTCTATGACAATGTCAAACTCTATGTTGAACCTGTTAGTTCTCCTAAAGGTCTCCGTACCGAACCAGGCAATGGTATGGTGAGATTGCACTGGGAGGAAGCGGACGGAGCTTCTACGTACAATGTAAAGCGTAGTATCCAGTCCGCGAACGACTATGAATTGATTGCTACTGAATTAACGGAGACAACCTACATTGACGAAGAGGTCAACAATGGAACGACCTACACATATGTCGTGACGGCCGTTGGCCCTTTGGGCGAGAGCGGTAATTCCAATACGTCTTCAGTGACACCTTCAGAGGATGCTGTACGACCAGAAATGCCTGAGAATCTGATGGCTGTTGCGAGAAATGCACAGGCAGATTTAACGTGGGAAGAAGTTGAAGCAGCTAACTACTACACGGTAAAACGCAGTTTGCAGACTGAAGGCTCGTATACAACGGTGTCATCTCGTACGGCTGTTCCTACGTTTCGGGATGGGGGACTGGATAACGGTACGACCTACTATTACGTTGTGTCTGCGACTGGTATTGGAGGAGAGGGGGCAGATTCTACCCCTGTTGCTGTAACACCGACCATGGCTTTATCTACTCCCCAAGTCACAGTAGAGTCTCTTCCTGAATCCGTTTCAATCACGTGGGAAGCGATAGAAGGAGCTTCGACTTATGTGATCAAGCGTGCAACGTCCCTGACTGGAACTTATGATGTCATTGCTGATCAGGAATCTGGAACTTCCTACTTGGACACAGGACTCGTAAACGGTAAGCCCTATTATTATAAAGTGACCGCACTATCTCAAGGCACACGAAGCCTTGACTCCGCAGCCGCTGGCACACGACCAGCAGTGGATGATGGTAGACCTCAGACCCCGTTAGAGATTCGTGCCGAGCCAGGAGAGAGTGCAATCACTCTTGCTTGGCAAGAAGCCGAGGGGGCTGAGGAATATGCAGTGAAACGAAGTGAATCACCCGAAGGACCATTCGTTACTGTAGCTTCCAATGTAAATGATACTTCATTCTCTGATACACAGTTAATCAATGGCACCACCTATTATTATGTCATTACGGCATTAAATCAAGTTGGCGAGAGTATGTCATCCGCTCCAATATCTGAAATTCCTGCACCGGTTCTAACCGTGTCATCTGATGGAAGTGCACAATATGAACAGGTTCAGGAAGCTATTCATGCTGTTCCAGACAATAGCACGCTTCCTACCATCATACGAATCAAGGACGGAATTTACCGTGAGAAGCTGGACGTACCGTCCAGCAAAAAACATCTGCGTATCATTGGAGAGAGCCGGGAGGGCACTGTGCTGATCTACGGTGATTCTGCCAGCACATTGGATTCTTCCGGCAATGCACTCGGTACCTCTGGTAGCTATAGCTTCCGGGTGCAGACAAACGATTTTACAGCTGAGCATCTGACGATACAAAATGATGCTGGCGACAATGCAGGTCAAGCGGTTGCTCTGCTCGCTCGCGGCGATCGTTTGGTATTCCGGGACGTTAGCTTGAAAGGGTGGCAGGACACACTTTATGTGAATGATGGAAGGCAATATTATGTGGACAGTTATATTGAAGGTGATGTCGACTTTATATTTGGCAATGCAACGGCATTGTTTGAGAACAGCGTCATTCACAGTTTAAGCAATGGTTACGTTACTGCAGCATCCACTGCGGAAGAGAAGTCTGGTTATGTATTCCTGAATAGTCGCATTACTGGCGATTCAAGTCTTGCTGGTACCATACCTCTTGGCAGACCGTGGAGACCTTATGCCAATGTAGTCTATATCAACAGCTATATGGATAGTCACATTAGTGCATCTGGATGGAATAACTGGAGTAATCCGGATAATGAACGTACAGCACGTTTTGCCGAATTTGCCAGTTACGGGCCTGGAGCGAATCCCAAAGCACGTTTTAACTGGACGACTCAGTTGACGACGGAAGAGGCAGAGAAATATATGCCTGCCCAGCTCTTTGCCGGAGCGGATAATTGGAATCCGGCCGCAGAACTTTCACTCGTGCAAGAGAGCGCTGATTAATGATCCATAACATTTGAATGAAGGAGAACTTGACGTGAAAACATTTCGCAACCCCGTGTTGCCGGGATTCCATCCAGATCCGTCGGCCATTCGTGTAGGAGAAGACTATTATCTCGTTACGTCCAGTTTCGAATACTTTCCCGGCGTACCGTTATTCCACAGTAAAGATCTGGTTCATTGGCAACAGCTAGGTCATGTTCTTGACCGTACTTCACAGCTTAATTTGGATGGAATTATGCCTTCTCGGGGCATTTGGGCTCCAACAATTCGGTATTATAACGGCACATTCTATATGATTACTACATTCGTTGATAACGAAAAGAAGGAACATAACTTCTATGTAACCACTACTGATCCGTCAGGTGATTGGTCTGATCCCATCTGGTTGGACGATGCCCCAGGTATTGATCCATCCCTATTTTTCGACGAAGATGGCAGAGCGTATTATACAGGAAACCGGATTCCACCTGACGGTCAGGAATACCCCAAACATATGGATATCTGGCTTCAAGAAATTGATCTGGAGCAAGGCAAGCTCATCGGCGAAAAAGTAAGCATATGGCAGGGCGCGCTTAAGGTGGCTCATGCTCAGGAAGGACCGCATATCTATAAGAAGGATGATTGGTATTACTTGTTGATTGCGGAGGGGGGAACTGGACATACGCATGCCGTGACCATCGCGCGTAGCCGTAACATTACAGGTTCTTACGAGGGGCACCGATCCAATCCGATTTTGACGCATAGACATCTGGGAAGAACGTATCCGATTGTTAATGTAGGACATGCAGAACTGATTGAAACACAGCAAGGTGAGTGGTGGTTACTATGTCTGGCATCCAGAACAGCCGGAGGTTACTACCGAAATCTGGGGCGGGAAACATTCATGGCACCCGTAAAGTGGGAACAGGAATGGCCTGTTGTTAGTCCAGGAGTGGGCAGATTGGAGCTGGAAACGAGATCACCTAACTTGCCTGAAGTGCGGTGGCCAAGTGAACCGATTCGGGACGACTTCGAAGAGAGTTCTCTATCTCCTACATGGAATTTTCTGAGAACGCCGCGCGGAGAATTTTGGAGTATGACAGAACGACCTGGGCATTTGCGTCTGCGATTGAAGGAGGAGCAGCTGACGGAACTGAGCAATCCTGCTTTTGTTGGTCGGCGGCAGCAGCACCTGACGTTCAGTGCATCTACAAATATGGAGTTTAAGCCTCAAAATGAGGGTGAAACCGCAGGTCTGACCTTATTTCACAATCAGGATTATCACTTCCGAATGGAGCTGGGATTGGAGCAAGGAAAACCTGTTATTCGTCTTGTAAAGAGGGAGGTAGGGGTGGATAAACTTCTGATCTCTCATCCATGGAGCGATCCTCATATTCAATTCAAGGTTGTTGGACATGAACAGGAGTACAGCTTTTATTATCGTTCCAATGAGTGTGCTTCGTGGGGTGTGTTATTCGAAAAAGCCGATGGTCGATTGCTTAGTACTGATCGTGCTGGTGGTTTTACTGGAACCTACATTGGTCTTTATGGAAGTAAGCAAGCCAAACTAGATTTAAATGAAGCGTTAAATCAAGATGGCAACCATCATCATGATCTTTCATATGTTGATTTTGATTGGTTTGACTATAAAGAAATTGCAAAACAGTAGAAACTTCAATTAAGCGATCTAGAAGATGTTGGTCTGATAGAGATCAACTTGGATAAATTACCTTGGGTTGGGGAAAGACCCTCGTGTCGGACAGCGGGGGTCTTAAAATTGGTATTCCAACTATGCGTTTGTCGAGGGACAAGAACATAGTCCGATTGCCGATTAGGCGTATATCTAACTAGCTTTTTAAACTACGTGTTTAGAGTAACTCCTATCGTTCTATGGTAAAATTAGATTGGGAAAGACGAAATATTATCTACATTAATTATATAGAAAGTGAAGGAGATCGCTAATCTCATGAGTAATGATCCTAATAATTATAAATTTTCAAAAGTTAATTCCCATAGGAAATGCAGACATAAAAGTGTATAGAGAAGCCTTAGACTTTGTATTTGACGAACCCAATGGTTAAAGAAATATAGCTATAACAGGTGCTTACAGTGCCGGAAAAAGCAGCGTTATTGAGACATACAAGAAAGAGAGAAGTAATCATAAATTTCTACATATCTCACTCGCTCACTTTGAAAAAACGAATGTAGTTAAAGACGGGAACGAAGATGGAAATACGATAAAAGATTCAGAATTAGAGGGAAAGAAAATAAATCAGTTAATTCATCAAATTCCATCTGAGAAGACTTATACATATGTACAAAATACGAGTTTTGTGAAACAGTACTAATGATTAAAAGCTGCACAGTTGATTTAAACCCTGTACAGCCATTTCTTCAATTCTTTATAGTTCTCCGATTTTTTTAATCCCAGACTACTTCTGTTCCTGCAATAAAATCATGAATCGCACGTCGATCCTCACGCAAACCAACCATAAAAGCACTCACAATAACTCCGATACCCAAAGTTATTACATACACGAGTCCAGCCACAACAACTCGCATTAGCATTGTACCAATTTTGGGCGGTTCGTGTGTATCGTAGCTACGGATTCGAATTCCACATATACGTTTTCCAATGGTTCGACCATACCAGTAAACTGGTAATAAAATTGAGTATAACGCACTAAGTAGTTTCGCAATCGGCTCATCCGCATCAAAGTTGCCGGTAAGAACACCCGCAATAATCACTAAAGGAATTGAAATAATAAGACTATCCAGAATGCTTGCTCCTAATCTAATCCAAAAACCTGCTTTATACAAAATACTTTCCTCCAAACTAAAATTTTAAACTAAGCGGCTAAATTTCTTCATAAACTCCCTTCATTAGAAAACATCTAAATTTATGTACACAACTCAAATAGTATAACACCTATTTACGATATAACTCCTATTTTTCTCATTTACCTTTGTGAATTTTATTACAAACTATTAAATTTCATAACTGATGTCGTCCATGTAGCTTCTGTCTCATAATAACAAAATAATAATTATGTAAACCAAGTAAGGATATCTAACAGAAGTTAAGTACTATTCTGTTCACTCTACATCTGCCCTCTTCGCCAAACCTTATACTCCACAATGGCATAAATTACACCGGCGATGGCAAAGATCCAGACAGATGTCATTCGATTAAGTTCATATCCATTAACGAAATATGGATTGTACATTTGATTAAAAACCCACAACCCTCCCCAACCAAACCCAATCATATATATGATAGTTCTCACTGTAAGAGAGCGTACACATTTCCACATCAGCCATGAGATCGGGCTTAGAATCACAACATAAAAAGCGAGTATATATTGACCGAACCCAAGCATAAGCGACAAAATATATATCAGGACTCCTAGATTACGTAACCCGTAGTACTCTGTTGTTGTTATTTGATACCCTTCAATCCTTTCAAGAACGATAAGTGCTGTGAAAAAAATTCCGATAAATATAAGTCCTAATACCACAAATCGTTGAATCGCGTTCACCAACATCTGATCACCACCTCAATGTATAAACGCAGCCGGAACCGCTCAAATTACATGATTTCGAACAAACAACACAAACAAACAAGCGGCGACTTGTTTCTATTAACGTGAACTCATAGCGATGGCTCTGATTCAACTACTTTTGTTCTTCTAGAATCATCGTACCCATGCAAAAGAAGTGTTGTGGGAGAAATTGTTTTTACTTGTATAGATAAATATGACTTTTCTATTCTCTAACTCCCGCAATATCTTTCATTTAATATAGATAAATATGAGAATTGGCTACTTACATCATTAATCAGTAAAAGCCGCCATCGTTGATGGCGACAGAGTTCAATCGATCATGGTGGGTCATGCAATTAGAATGGCACTCAACTATGAAAAGCTCTCCAGAACGAACCTCCTGTATTAATGATATCTTTGATCTGCACAAAAGGAATCGTAAACGTTGGAAATCCCGCCGCATACGGTGCAATATCATATGGATTGAAATAAAGATGCAACGCATCCGCTGTAACAAAAAACTGCTGATCCGCACTAATACCCTTGTAAGTGTCTGGAAACACATAAGAGTATTGAGGATCATTTTTGATCTGATCCCCCACAATCTGGCTTAACACTTTGACATAGTCACTATTCGGTTTAAATAAATCTTTCAGCTCATACAACTGACCGTTCGTCAGATTAATAATCGCATAGATCATCGTAGGCATACCATGCGCTGCACCAGCCGGGTAGTTATAACCTGTGAGTTGCAATTGCAATAATTGCTGCTGATAGAACGTGATATCAAAATCCCCTGTATACGTGTAATCTAGCTGCTGATCGGCAGGAATCGGTTTAACCTGAGAGAGCTCCTTCAACTTGGCATTCAGCGCAAGTTGCTCCGCTTGGTTCGTGAATCCTTCCACTTGCGGATAATATACGAGATAGTCCCTGTTCGGTTTGTACTTCTCTTCGCGTACACGGTACGGCGGATGAAGTGGAACGATTGTATTTTGCCGCCAGATGATCTGTCCTGCCCGGTTCACATAAGATAAGCGCTGGTCTACATAGGCTTTAATCAGATCTGGTGCCACGACCTCCAGCGTACCCGAACCTTCTACATAAGGATACCCAGCGGCAGGCCTACCACTCAGATCCAGCAGATAGGTCTGTCTTCCGTCAGAAGCTGATGCAAGACCGTTTGTATAATTGCCTACATCACGATAGAAGAACTCCGTAAGCCTTCTACCGTTCGTCTCTGCAATCGCATATACAGAGCCAATATAAGGCTGCTCCGAATTAATGGCTTGCCCGAGCGCGTAACGATGCTCACCTAGTTCACGGATGTCATTATAAGCGGGTTGAATGATAAATGATCCTTGCGTATTAATGACACCATAGTTCGATTTGTAATCCTCCGCTGTATTGACAATCGCTTGCCCGCCACTAAAAGGAAATGCCGATGAAAACTTGGGCTGAATGCGAATATTCCCCCGTTCGTCGATATACCCATATTTGCCAGAAGCCTCTTTTTGAAAAGCAAGCAGTCCATCCCCCAGTGGTCCCACATAGGCATAGGGATAAGTAGCGAGTCGTTGTCCATTGCGATTAATAAGCGCATATTCATTATCTTTGATCTGCACAACCGCTTTGCCATCTTGAAAATCATTCCCTGATGTGAACTGTGCCGGTATCACCTCATTGCCCGAAGCATCCAGATAACCATACAGACTCACCGTTCCATCTGTCTGACCAGGGTTGGAATCGTAAAACAACGCTCGGCCGTCCTTCATATTCGAGATATACGGGTATGCCCGTTTGGTCAGAACTGTGCCTTGTTCATTAATCATCTTAAATCCTTGAGAATCAATGGTTATCGCCCGTTCTTCAGAAAAGGAATTGATGGAATCGTATACAGGTTGAACGACATACTGCCCCTGAAGATTAATTACGCCAGCATGACCATCCTTCACAACCACAGCCAATCCATTGGGCTGGAACGCTTGCGCGTCATCCAGAACTGGCTCAAGCCGAATGTGACCTTGGGCATCCATATATCCCCAACGCGTCCCATTCGTGGTTCGAACGGAGATGGGGTATAACCATGTTGTTACCCGAGCATGGCTTATGGGGACCATCGCCTGCTTAATTTTCTTTTCCAGTTCCTGTAGTACTTCCCTGGAAGGATACGCTTCCGGGAAACGGAGTGCCTTCTGAACTGAAACGAGTCCTGCCGGATACTGACCTGCATGGTACTGAGCATCCGCAAGGTAATACCAGTAGAAGATATAATCAGGGTATTGTTGGGTTAGTTGCTCGTAATATTGCACCACTTTGGGATAATAGGCTACATATACGTCCGGTGCAGGAACCCATTTCCCATTCTGCCATCGGATAATCTCCGCACGATAAGCTTCACCTGTGTCATGTATCCAGAGTGCAATCTCCACCTTGCCATCTCGACCATGTGAACCAGGCATATCTATAATCTCCGCATAGCTATAATATAGATCGTCAGGCGCCAGATCTTTGAGCCCTGATTCAGTCCACTCATATACGGCCAGCTTAGACCAGATCGATCCAATCCGCCAACCAATGATGAGATTGTTCCTTGCCGTTGAAGTTACAGGGGCAGCAGTCATTAAAGTCACCCCATAACCCAATCCCTTAATTAGTGCCATCTTGATCCAATGCCCTTGAACAAATTTCAGAATGAGCAAATACAGCTCACCATTCAACTGATAGACTGCAGCAATCTCCGGCATACCGTCACCGGTAAGATCTGCCGCATAGATTGCTTGATGTTGAACAGGTTTATCAATAGTGACGACCGTTGCACCAGCCGGAATATGTTGATTCACAATCTGCGTTAACAGCGGTTCGCTCATGGACATCTCAGTTTCCTCCCTTATGACCGCATTCGCCTAATGGTATGCGTCATAAATCGGGATATGACATGTAATTCATTTTATATAAGTTGGACTTAAAAATATTCACACTTACAACTCCGGTGACAAAACCGCCTTCCGATCACTGCTATCCACTTTTAAATTATTTATCTATCTTGCAAAGTCACTTTCTTTCCATTGAGTAACAGGTAGCTCACATCGTTCACCGGAATGGTCTTAGGGGATATCCACTTAATGAGATCCTGATCAAGCTGGAGGAAACCGGATTTGCCAGTCAACTTGGTACCATCCTTCAGGTGAACTTCAATACTCAGATTCTCCATGTGAATCTTGCTGAGTGCCTCACCTGTAAGTGTGACGCCAACCGAGGAAAGAGTTACATTTGCCTGTGAGGCTCCATTTGCATCAAGCTGAATGTTTCCTTTTTTACTCAAAGCATTTTGACCCAGGTTGAAAGTAGTTTTCCAATTCCCTTGTACAACTTCACTAATGCTCGTAAAGCTACCTTGAAGTCTCAACGGATCTAATTTGTCAACAGCGGACAGATCATACACATACTCAATGTAATCCCCACCAATGTCTACTCCATTTTTCATGAATCTCCCGTAGCTAATGGAATATTGGGGAATATCGAGCTTTTGACCTTGCTCATCCGTGAAGTAGAAATATCCATGATTATATTCGCCAATCTCATTATCTGGATTAATCTGAATGTGTAACTTGCCATCCACAAAACCCATATTGGAAATATGCATCCATGCGATGCCCTCAATAGGGATATTCGTTACATCCTGATGCAATACCGGAATTGGATCGGTTTCCATCTGAATATCGGTTTTACCTCCCAAGCCACTTATACGATCTTGATTCAGAATATCATAGTCATTAATTTTCTTATCTTGTAACAATCGATCCCAGTCTACTTGGACATTGTAACCATCTTGACGAGAGGTACCTGACATCAGCGTATTTACCTGAACTGTAATTCGATTTTTGCTGACTTTTCCTTGAATGAGGAATCGGACAATAGCCGTTTTATTAGCATCATCGTAATGAATAATCTGAGCGTTGTTTGCATTACCTCCGGTTACCCTGTAATCATATACATCCAATGTATCGTCAATGCGATGACCCGTCAGATCTGATAATGAAACATAGATTTCCGTTGTATCTCCGTCTCTGACAGCACCTATAACCTCCATTCGAATCCCTTGATCTTCACTCACCTGATGAACAGGCTGAAGAATGCCAATCCGATCTGCACCTAGAAAATGAAGAATAGAAGGCAGATCAATGATGCCCACAGATGCAGCTGCACCTGTAACAAGAAATAACGATAACGCAGCGGTTACAGGAATATAGATGGCTTTGCGATACTTTCTTCCCCTATTCATGGACTTCTTAGTCTGTGCAGATGGAGCGGATGGATATAATGATGAATCTGATCTCGTAACGGTTGGTGGTTCATTCATCGCCAATTTATCATAGAACAACTTTTTAATATTAAAGAGGTTCTGCTCAGTGAATTCTTTCTCGGATTTTCGCATTTGATCGCCTCCTTTATTTCCTGTTCATCCACCATGTCCTCAATCGTTGCCTGGAGCGATAAAGCTTGTTATGGACTTGCCTAACGTGTAGGGACAATGCTTCCGATATCTCATGGGGTCTCTGTCCTTCGTAAAACCGACGTTTCATAATCTCCCGTTCCGGTTCTGGAAAAGATTCAATCATGTGATTAAGTTCCGTATATGTCTCTTTACTGATCATCTGAACCAACAAATCATCCGTTTGCACCGAATGAATCTCCTCTACATATGTAAGCTCAGTTCTTCGATTAAGTTTCCGGTAGCGATCAATCGCTTTATGTTTTGTGATCGTTGCAAGGTGATTTTTCAAGCTACTTCGCCCAGATTGGAATGCATCCGGATTCTGCCAAAAAGCAAAAAATGTATCTGCTACGCATTCTTCAATCTCTTCTGCCGATGCATGATGTAGGATAGAATGAGCAATCTTCCATAACAAACCTGCGTAGTGGTTCATCACCCATTCCATGGCTTCAGGATCACGATTCACTACTACCTTCCGTATCTGTTCTTCTTCCACGATTATATACCCCTCCCTTCCATGCGCATATGAGTAACAAATGCTGGTGTTGATCCGTGCTTCCTACTTATATTCGTTTGAGAAATGACTTTTACTTACTCCACGATAAAAAAAGATTTGCAGTGACCTTGTGGCCTTCTGCAAATCTTCTTATTTCTATGCTATATCTTATTTTCTACATCATATCACTTCATGTGCCTTCGCTTCGCGGTTATTATCCAGTATCACGTCTCTTCTTGCACACTAAGCTGCACATATTGCGTGAGACGGCAATACTGAAATAACAGCATCTCTTCATTACCTTGTCCCAGAGCCACGCTACGCCCTTCCTTGATCATGTGATTCAACAACTCATGCAGGAAACTCATATGCAACCGCATGGATTCAGCTACGAGCTGCTCAAGAACTTCAATATCTCGGATCGCAAACTGGGATAACCCCCGCAGGAGCAGCTCTTCAGACCAGCTGCTGATTCTTTGCATGAACTGATTATGCTCTTCCAAGTATTCCCATCCTTCCATTCCCGATATCCAGTTTCAGACTGAGCACCGTTTGACCCTTCAGGAAACTGATTGGGCTAATCCGTTTTGGTTCCACACGCACAAAGGCATAGAAGTGTTCAAGCGATTGGGAACCATATCCTGATTCCAGTCTTTGGATCATTGTCTGCCAATCCGTTGAATACGGGAGAGTGAGAGTCAATAGTTCTCCATCGGCACTCTCAACCTTGAGGACAAGATCTTGCGTTTGTTTGACAAAGTCATGCTCCACAATCCGAGCAACTTTGATCACAGCCAGCCGTTCTCTTGGCGCAGCGAATAAGTCAAATGTTCGCGATTCCTCGTGAAGTACAGACGATGCATTTTGCATGGTTTTGCCCATTTGCAGTGTCTCCACCCCCGAACGCGGCAAAATGGTAAGCTTGGCACCTTCCCCGGAAGATATCCGGCGTTCTTCATTCACTTTCACGGATTGCAATTGAACTTCTTCACCCGCCAGCTCACGAAAGGTCAGATGAGGCAGCCATGGGGTGAATGCTCCATAATGCTCAGTATATGAGAACTGCTGATCATCATAATACACAGCACGTACATCACTATAGGTGTAGATCTCCTCATCATCGAAACCATAGAAATAATAGGTGATACCACGGAAACCGGATCGCGTCTCCCATGCATCGGCTCCCAGTCCATATAGGTGAAGTGAAGGAACCGTATAGTATTTACTTCGAAAACTGCCAATGAGCTGACTCTGTTGAATGGCTGACACCTGTTTCTCTTCAAGAACCTGGAGTGCAAGATACAGCTTGCTTACCCGATCCAGCATGGATTGCATGGAGAAACGGATATGTCTGTTGAAAAACAACTGTAGTTCGCCTTGAATCCCTCGCAGACTGCGTTCGATGTCGGGCAGGTTGCCACTATGGGCTGCAATGGCCAGTGTCTCCAGTTGTGCCATATAGGACTGCGGAAGACGGGCCAGTCCCGTCTTCAACAATCCTGCCAGCATCACGCGACATTCCTGCACCGTCTGCAAAGAGAACTTGGCTTCGTACACCCGTCCGCTTAGTGCACCCGTATCATCCAGCCCTTTTAGTGCACGATATCGCAACAACGCTTCAAGTTTGGCCATCTTTCCGGCTGTCTGCGGTACCTTGCATAACGCTTTTGCAAGGCTGGCTTCCTCGGTAAAAGACACCTCCATATTATGACTTGTCAGCTGTACCGTAAGAAGTGAATCTTCAATGATCTTGACCTCTTCAGGGTATCTTAAACGGAATACTACTTCCTCTATCATGGAAGAACTATACGACTTCATTAACACGGTAAGGTCAGACTCCGTCATCCAGCGAAAGCGAGACTCGACCGCACGAGATGCTTCATGCGCAACTTCGCCTGGATCGTCCAAGTTTGATCCTGCGTTTGGTACAGAGTCTGTTACTGTTACACCTTTTGTTACGTCCAACGAATCATGTTCCGTTATCCCTGTGTCTTTATCCGGCATTTGCTTCTCGTCAACACGGATGGAATCCTCTAACGAATGTTCCCTTTGATCATATAGTATGGCGATCAGCACGTGCTTGCAGATATGCTCTGATGGACAGGAACATTCCCAATGATCCAGCGTATTCTCAAGCGTACAGTGTGTCCCATCACTTAACTGGCAACTCACGGATGATGCATTCCATTTGTACGTGACACTTACTCCATTGTCCAACTCTTTTATAGACCTTTTGTACAATCCCTTGTTTGCGTAACGGATCAGATAATCCTCTGTGCAGAGCCTCGAAAAAATCCGGAATTTCTCCTTGAATGCACTCACGTCATCAACGCCCCGTTGCTCTCAAAATATCGTAGATCGTTTCACTGAATACGCGACCTGGAACATTACCCAGCGCAATCGGTTTATTATCACCGTAGTAATAATATTGCTTGTTATTAGGTTTGAAGAAATGTAGCGATTCCAGGGTAATGTCATCCAATCCCTCGTAATACGAGATACTCGTACCGCTGAATTGCAATTCGGCAACAAGATCTCCGTACTCTTTATAAAATTCATGATACCAGCCGCCGTCCTGTGCCTGCCCTTTGATCCAACCGTATTTCTCCAGCGCTTTGGGGAAAGACGTTGGTGAGAAATCAGACTCAGGCAGTCGATCGTATTCATTCTTCGTCTTGTCCTCATCTTCTGGCTGATGGATTTCACGACTTAGTTGTTCAAACGGCTGCTTGATCTCGTAATCCTCCAACTGCGTTGTCCAACCTTCAAGCGTCGCCTGATCCAGTTCCAATGGGTGTACAAGTCCCACTTGTGCACCTGAAGGCAGATCAACCTCATCCTCATCCACGGAATTAAAGGTACCGTCCTCCATATAGCGGAACGTACTAATCAGAGCGCCATCCTCATACGTCCCCCAGATCAGACCAACAGCAAATTTTTGCATGATGACATTATCGACAAACAGGGATTTCCACTCATCGGCAGACCACAGACGTTGCTTGGACAATGACTCTTCCAGACGCTGCGCCTGAATGTTAACCATGGTTTTGAGATCTTTTTTCAGCTGCGTGAAACGCGCCTTGGACTGTGCTGCGAGTTCAGCATCGTCTTTCTGTGCAGGAGCAGGCAGACTCTTCACGGATTTGCCCGTTTCTTCATTGAGTACAACCACTTGCAGGTCTCCATTCACCTTAACCAGGAAGGAACGCTCTCCGTAACTTAGCTGCATCGTTCCTTTTTCATCAAAACCAAGCGTAGTGACCAGCCGATCCTCCAATTGTTCCGAGGTAAGTCCCATATTATCGGCTGCAAGCTGCAAGGCTTCTTCTGCTGCACCTTTCACTTGGCGGTTCTTCACGCTACGTTTGATCTTGTCAATCGCCATAAGAGCGGACGGATCTTTCAGATAAGCGAGCACTTTTACAGCATCCGCTGCAATCGCACCACGACTGTTCTCGGTCCATTCCTTGATTTGCGGAGCCAGAATGTTCACAATCTGAATATCACCAAAGAGTGCTGAAACATACATCACCCACTTTTCTTTCGCGGGAGCACCTTCCTGAATCCAGACCTGAAGCAATTCACTTGCAAAACGAGCAAGCGATGCCTCACTTACGTAGTCCCGTAATTCATTTAACCTTTCATTGGGACCAGATGTATGATCCAGCGATTGCACCAAAACATAAAGTTTGATTCGGTCATCTACCGGCTGATTATCCTCTGTTCGTATCAGGGAAGGGATATCTTTCAGGGACAACCAGCTTAGTCTGGACAGCTTTTTGCTATCTGCCTGATCAGCGAGCGCAGCATGAGCATACTCCGGACTCAGATCTGCGGTATCGAGCAGAATTTGAATCAGGTTCTTCCAATCGGCTGCCTTCTCTTTCTTCAGGAGCTCGCCGTACAGCTCTTTGCTGTTTTCCAAACTGCGGATTGCGGTCAGAGCCATCTCTTTAATTCCCGCTTTTTTCTCCGAAAGGTATACGAGCGTATACAAGTCCTCATCAGGAATCCGATTGAATTCGGCTAACGCCACACCATTGGCCTTCTTGGACGAATCCTGCAATCCAGCACGAATCGCTTCGGCCAGTTGTTTCTTCGAGAGCTCATCACGCTGTTCAAAGGTAATCTCCAGAATTAAAATGCGCGTATCCGTTGGCAGTTTCTTGTACTGTGTCAGTGCATAGTCCAGATTCTGCTGGATGATTCGGCGGTATTCGTCATGTGGCATGGTTTTGTATCTGTAGTCGGTCATGCCATTGAGAGAGATCAGGCTGGTCAGCAATTTCTCACGTTGTACCTCAGGA
The DNA here is from genome assembly GCF_037974275.1 of Paenibacillus sp. FSL R5-0519. Lineage (NCBI taxonomy): Bacteria > Bacillati > Bacillota > Bacilli > Caryophanales > Paenibacillaceae > Paenibacillus > Paenibacillus sp. FSL R5-0519. The sequence continues at coordinate 2,903,062 of NZ_CP150234.1, read as the reverse complement.
TCTTGCCCATAACGTTGAAGCAGTTTCTCTCCACTAAACGCGTATGAGTTATACATGTCTGAGACAATATCCAGCGTCCAATCGGGATGAGTGGTTAATATTGCGAATCTGCGCATCGCTTCCGACTCCATCGGCAGAAAACTAATACTAATGAGATTATGAACACGCTTCTTGTCCCGATTCAGTTGATTAAACAACGCGCGACTATTCGAGTCTTGCCAATATTCCTCAAGGGTGTTTTCCCCACTTAAATATCTTGCAATCGCAAGTCCCTGCCGTCCCCCGTCCAAAGGATGCCGCAGAGCGCTGAATACGGCTTGCTCCAATGACTCCTCCGCATTGGGCAGCTCCAATCCCTGATCCTCCATGAATTTTTGAATGCAAAGTTTGAGGAATGGCGTTTTGATCAACTCGTAAGCTCGAATTGCTTGTTCAGGATGATTCGTGACCGCGGATCGTAACATGTTCCAGGATATGGTATACATATTAAGCTCGTCCCGCAGCATTTCAACCAACTGATAAGGCTCATCCAGAGGTACAAGTCCAGCAAGCAGATCATTGGGACTCTTTGCTCTCGGGTCCATACTCAGCAAGTAACTTCGAACTTCAAGTGGATAAATCTCATGTAACTGATGCAGGGTATGCAGCAAAACATTCCCGATCTCACTCTTTGCATCAAGAAACCGTTGTTTGCCTCCACTAATATTAATCAGGTACAACAAGGCACTGCTCACCAGTACCATCGTTTGATGGAATACAGCGTGTGAACATTGCTCTTTTGGCGAGAAAGATGTATTGGGATACAGCTCAGCTATGAGCTGACTACGCTTTTGCTTGAGGAATTCATCCTTCAATTCTTGGGAAGATCCGTTATGCTTCCCTTGAATGTTACTGACCACTATAGGTTCGATCAACGTATGTAGCTCATTCCGCAACTGATCAGGATCATTCGCCATCACATGTTGAAACAACATTGGCAACGATTGAGCAGAAGATTCAACCTCTGCATTAGAAGAGGTATCATTCAGCTTCGAATATAGTTGCAGGAGCATTAATGCATTAATAACATCCCGATAATCCCCCTGACTGTCCGCTTTTTTGGAATCAAAAAGCCACTGGGCACGTTTTAATTTGCTCTTCAATTCAGCCAGAATTTCGTTCTCGCCTGCAAACTGTTTGATTTTCTCCAACCGGGCCAACAACCCGCCCATGCGATCAGAACTTTTGCTCTTCCCGCTTAAGCCGTAGGCTTCTGAATCATTTCCCATACAGATGGTAAAGGCATCCGTTCTCCATGTATTTCTTTTGGAATAAGTCGATTCCAGATATATCACAATAGCCCCGGCACGGTAAAAGATGTCTCCGTCCTCTTTTTTGGCGAGCTTCATGAGCAGATCAATCGTTTGATATACATAATGACTCGAATTTCCCAACATATCCGGGAACTTGTCTGTCGTTCCCAAGACATAATCAATAATTTCGGAGCTTCGATCTGTTTTTAATGAATACTCGTTTGAACACGTTACTGCGAATTTCTCCACCAAAGTTTCTACTGCACGATCTGTGGTTAGCATTACACATTCCTCCTTGAATTTAAGTGATGATCTCGCCAATCCAATCCGCAAGCTCGTTTGGGGTAATTGCTGCTACATGTGCGCCCATATTGGTCAACGTCTGTGCTGCATGTTGGTTATAGACTGAATCTCCGTTAAAATCGAGCGCAGTGAGAACCAGCAATTTGCAGCCCGCGTCGATGATATCTTTACAGGCTTTGTACATCTGCGCGATTGGGTAGCCTTCCTCCAGGTCACTGACCAGAATAAAGATCGTTTTGCCTGGATTATCGATCAGCGTCTCGCCATAACGCAACGCTTTGGTAATATGTGTCCCCCCACCGAGCTGTACATTCATAAGCACGTCTACGGGGTCTTCCAGCCTGTCGCTCAGGTCAACCACCTGTGTATCAAAAATGAATAATTTCGTGCGCAGCGCATTCAAGCGATAGAAGATGCTGGCCATCACCGAACTGTAGATAACTGAATCCAGCATACTGCCACTTTCATCCACCCCAATAATGATGTTCCACTTGTTATAAGGTTGTATATTCCCGTCGAAATAGAGGCGATCAATCACAAATCTGCGCTTATTTTTATTATAATTTTTCAAATTTTTGGTGATGGTTCTTTTGAAATTCAGATTGCGCAAGGATCGTACTGAACTCGAAGTATAACGACTGCGCTTACCCATGATACTGGCTCGAGTCTGAGATTCCAGCTTGCTGCGGAGTTCTTCAACCACCGTTCGCACGATCTCTTTGGCGCTCTTCAAGACCTCACCTTTCATCCGTCCTTTGAACTGCATAATGTTCTTGAGCAGATTCATATTGGGTTCAAGGGATTCAAGCAGCTTTTTGTCTGTTAACAATTCAGTCAGTCCATAGCGGTCGAGTGCCTGCTTCTCCAATATTTCTACCGTTGATTTGGGGAATAGCTCCCTGACCTTGTGTAACCATTTCGGTACAGTCAGGTTAGACGCACCGCGTCCTCCCTCTTTTCGGTAACCTTGTTCTTCACCGTATTCACGGTTATAGAGATACCCCAGAATCTCATCCATTTCCGTATATTGAAATTCACTCGAAGTGTATTGATCTGTATTGCACAGCCCTTCCTCAGCCGATTCACCGAGAATCAGGCGCCAGCGATTTAACGTTTCAGCAGAAGGATGCTCGCCTCGTTTGCTTCCATCCAGATTGGAACTTTCATGGTTATCCCTGGATTCGCCAGCGCTCCGATTCGCTTCATTCATATTAGCTTCCATGCGGCAAACTCCTTTCGAAGCGCTTCGTCCCATGCTTTGGACTGGATCAGCATCTGTTCATCAACCGCAGGTCTTGACATCTCCTCTGGTTCAACCTGATGCAGACTTGCCACCCGTTCAGCAATCAAGCCTGTTTCCATTGGTGTAAAGTACGTGAATGCCAGCCGCAATTCCGGTACCATGCTGATGAAGTCGTCGTATGACAGCTTTTCAATCAACACATTCAACTCGGATAAGAGCTGATCTTCATATAGAAAAGCATCACGTGCTACCGTAAATACACCCTGTAAAAAAAGTGCCGTTTGACGGGTCTGATCCGGTGTGCCATGGATATACCCGCGAGCACGATCAACAATCTCATCCCTTGGCCTGTCACCGAGCCCTGAGGAAATAGCCACACACACACCCTCCAATTGAGCCGGAAGCTGATGATCGGACAGAAGCTCATTCAGATGGATTCGGAATGTCTCATCCCGAAAATACGACTCAGATGACTCCGCGAGCATGGCTAACAGCTTCAATCCCTGAATAATGGCTTCATGTTCATCCGGATTGGCTCTGGAGAGCTGCAGCAGCTTGTCCACGGCGTTCCTATACGCTTCGGATACAAGGTCAGGGAGATGTTGCTCTTCCGATAGTCCCAGTAGCCTGCGGTGCTGGTGAATTCGGTTTAAGATCTGCAGGCTATTACATAAGGATAGGAAATTCCCGTCGGTTCTCAGCGCCGAGCGCACCTGTTCATAGAGCTTCATTGCTGTGTCTTGAAGTCCCATGAGCAGTGCTTGAAGCATGAGTCGGGCAAGTTCACCGCTATGATGATCCGGGATCTCCTGCATCTGTTCTTCCATTTTGCGTGTAGCTGCTCCAGCAAGTGTTCCGCCATAGAGGGAGTTCTCTATCAATCTGGCCTCAATGCGGGAAGAGTACATATAAACCCAGGTTTCGCGAACCAAATTCATGTCACGCTCTGCGATCCAGTCCGGCCCCGATTGCCGTTTCGCAAATTCCGGAACCAGATAGGTGATGCATTGAATCAATTGGCTGATCTGACGATGCTCCGGTTTCGCATACAGATCCAGCACCTTCTTGTGTTGTCCTGTTGTGCGAATCTGCAATTTGTACTCTGTACAACGCGCCTTGAAATCCTCCACGATGGGGATACTGAATGAATTGGGAGCCACGCTGCCTATGGCGTCTCCTGTCAATAACTGCTGCAGCTCCTGCAACGGTTTATCGGTAGCCAAGGTAAGCTCCCCCTTCACAAAGGAAGAGAGTGCTGCATCCATCAACTCGTACACGCCGCCTTCGCTCTTACCCCGAAGACCGGCAAGTCCCTGAATCATACTGTACGCCTCAATCGCATCACTGGTTGATACATGTTCGTGACCATCCCGTAATTTGCACATCAGCCGAGATAACAAGTCCAGAGCCGTTAGATTGTATGGTTTACTCTTCTTGCGGAGCAGCTGGTTCCAGATCTGATCGTAATAATTCACATAAGGCATGCCGCTTACATATCCATTAAGCCGATCTGCTTCAGCAAAGGTATAGACCATCGGGTACATTTGCTGGTGAACCGTAGCTGGTTCAACAGCACTTTGTGGAGAACGTGGAAATGTACCGGTTTTACCTTGTTCATCTGAACATTGATCCGCCTGCTGTGTATCCATCTTCGGCTGGTTCAAGTCGGATTCATGTTTCTCCGGCTGTAAAAGTCCATACGTATGAAATCCACCGGTAATGACTAGCACACGGTCATGCTCAAGTACCGCTTGTTGAATACGTTGTCTCATATGTGCTTCTCTTGCCAGATCACCAGTAGACTGTAATCGTTCCGCGGAATAGCACATTCGGGAAAGTGTACAATACGTGAATACATCCTGTACGAATTCCGGGGTGGATTTTTCCAGACCACCAATCTCAAACACCTTTTCCCACAATTCATCAAAACTGCGACAGTTTGTTTTTTGGCACAATCGGTTGATAAATTCCGACCCTGCAAGCAAGGTTTCGTCTTGGATGGAGATCTCCTTTTGTTCTATCTGACCGGATTTGGATGCACGAGTGGAGAAATGTTGATAGTCCAGATCAATAAACTTCGCCGGAATCTCCAGTCGTTTTGCTTCTTTCAAAGCCACATATTCAGGCGAATAAAGAAGCATCGGATAATAGCAGGCTTCTCTCTCCAATTCGCTCTCATAGGTGTAGTACAGGCTGACAGGAGGTAAGGTTGCCTCATCACTCAGAACCGAAATGAATGGATTACCACTCTCTGGTCCTTCGATCAGGATGATATCCGGCTTGTACTCTTCGATTAAACGTAACAAGTGATATGAACATGCAGGACTATGGTGTCGTATGGGATAATAGACCGTAGGATTACTCAGGTTATACACCTGGGATTCAAACAAGGATTGCAACTGATCAACATCAGGGTCCAGTACTGCTGTTAACCGATCCATTTTCTCTCCTCATAATAGTCCTTCCACATTCCCTCTTCCCTGGAACGCTCTTTAACAACCTTGGAGAAGTAGGTTTTGAGAATGGACAGATCCTTGTCGTTTTCCTTTGCAATGGTCCCCAGCATGTTCTGCACCAACCGATCCAGCGCAATAGCTTTATCTTCGTAATAATAGGAAGTCATCGCACTCTGGACATAGACGGACACCGCTTCCGCCGTACTCATGGATGCTTGAGGTGTATCCAGCTTGTAGCCTTCACGTGTCATGCCGGTGCGCAGTTCCATAAATGTTGTAGCCAGCAATTCAACCACATCCGGGTTAATTTCAATATCAATTCCACTATGTAATAACAGGTTTCGTGCCTGGGATTCAATAATTTTGGCTTCCATCTTCACGTTATGAATGGGCTTGATCGTTTCAAAATTAAACCGCCGTTTCAAGGCACCGCTCATTTCGTTAACACCTTTATCCCGAATATTGGCTGTAGCAATAACGTTAAATCCCGGCTGAGCAAATAGTACACCGCCATCCAGTTCAGGAATGCTCATAACCTTGTCACTGAGAATACTGATCAGACTATCCTGCGCTTCAGCGGGACAACGTGTAATCTCTTCAAATCGGGTAAGAATGCCTTTCTTCATTCCGTTATATAACGGCGATGGTACAAGTGCAGCTTCCGAAGGGCCTTTATCCAGCAACATGGCGTAATTCCATGAATACTTGATCATGTCTTCCGTCGTACCCGCTGTACCTTGAATCGTGTTCAGACTCGTACCGGAGATCGCAGCCGTCAGAAGTTCACTAAGCATGGTCTTCGCTGTACCGGGTTCTCCCACGAGCATTAATCCCCGATTGCCTGCCAAAGTGACTACTGCGCGTTCAATCAGCACGTCGTTACCATAAAATTTGCGGGTAATCGGAATCTCTTCTCCATTTAATAACGCAGGCTTGTCCCTGCCAATAATAAAATCGCGCACATAGGCGGGAGATAACAGCCAGTTCGGGGGACGTTTCCCCTGATCCTCTTCTCGCAGTGCACGTAATTCAACTTCGTATAGTATCTCGGCGGGTGGTTTAAGCATCTCCATCGTCAAGGTGTCTCCTCTCACATAAACAGATCGTATGTTCTTATTCCTATCATTTTATCACAGCACTCCAGCATCTACCCGGTAAAACGATAAAAATGGTTGAAACGTCCTTCTTATCAGCACTCTTCCTAAGTCCATGGACATAGCCTCTAGCACAATTATGAAGGTGAAATATCCTTACAGTCGTGCCAAGATACTCGTTTCAGATCTGCAGAGCCTACTAATTACATATGCATTCGCATTGTAGGCCATATGGCCTTAGAATAATTACACTCCCCATATTGGATTTCAACCAAATGAGGACGAAAATTACAAAGAAGACACAGGTCAACAACCAATGCCTTCTTATACATTCATATTTCACCTGAATATTTCACCCGATATCTATTAATCTTGATCGTAAAGAATCGATATCTCCGATGTCCCTACTACATTCTACGCCCGCATGAAGCGGAATAAAGTTCGTACCACTCATAACGGGTAAGCTCGATCTGCGTTGCATCACGACAGGCCAGAATACGTTCTGGTCGAATCGAACCAATGACAGGCTGAATCCCTGCTGGATGCTTCATTAACCAAGCCAGTACAATAGACTCCGGCGTTACCCCACGCTCCTTGGCCATTCGATCAACCAATTGAGCCGTATGCTCAATCTCCGGGCGTTGCCCTTCGACGATCCTGCCCGTAAATCGCCCTTGGGCAAGTGGCCCCCATGCCTGTAGTTGAATATGTTCTGCCTGACAATATTCCATCGTGCCATAGGGAAATACGTTGTCTCTGGCTTGGGGCCGATTCACCGTCACACCAGCTTCTACGAATCCGATTTTGTCCAGACTCATCTCCAGTTGGTTCACTATCAGGGGTACTTTACTATGAAGCTGAAGAAGGCGAATCTGTTCAGAACCCATATTGGACACGCCAAAATGGCGTACTTTACCGGAATGATGCAGATCAGCCAGTGCTTCTCCAATCTCTTGTGGATGGGCGAGTGGATCAGGGCGGTGTAACAGCAAAATATCCAGATATTCGATCCCGAGCCGTTCCAGAATACCGTCTACACTCGTCAGGATGTGTGCACCTGAGGTGTCATAACGCTGCGGTCCTTCATCATCGCCCACAAGACGGATACCACATTTCGACTGTATGATGATCTGTTCACGCAAGCCAGAAGTTTCGGATAAAACTCGTCCCAATACATGCTCTGCCTTACCACGTGTGTATATATCCGCCAGGTCAAAATGGTTAATGCCTATTTCGATTGCAGCTTCTACTGCCCGATGACCTTCCACGACAAGATCAGAAGTAATGGGAAGACCATCCCATTCACCCCCAAATCGCATACAGCCAAGTACCATTCGACTTGCCGGAATCTGGTGGTGATGCAAAGGAAGTTGTGCGTAGGACATGTCAGCGTTCACCTCTTTTTTAATTTTACCAAGCATGGGTACTGATCCTCTCTACCATGACTTCTTCCATCTTCCTCTATTTTCCTGCTCAATCATCCAGATGAACTAAAAACAAGGTTTCAAAGCTTACGTATTGAATATATAGAAGGTGCAGGTATTAAGCAGGAAAATGAGAGGAGATTTTGCATTTGAAACCGAATGAACCGAACGAATCCTCAAGGCCAGCGTTTTTTACCAAAGAATTCACGCATAACCCTTACCCAGTGTATGAAAAGTTAAGAAAAGATGAGCCCGTTTTCAGAGTCATGTTCCCACATGGAGAATTTGGCTGGATTATTACCCGTTACGAGGATGCAGTCCAGATTCTGAAAGATCCTCGCTTCAGCAAAGACATGGTCCGACGTTACGGCCCTGACAATCAAAGCATTTTCTCAAATAATATGTTGTTCTCCGATCCGCCAGATCATAAACGTCTTCGCGGACTGGTGCAGAAAGCGTTCACGCCCAAACTGGTCGCAAACATGCGAAGCCATATTCAGGACATTGCTGATGATCTGCTGGACAACCTCCCGTCACAGGAAAAAATGAATCTAATCGATGACTTCGCCTTCCCGCTTCCCATCATTGTTATTAGTGAAATTCTGGGGGTCCCTGCCGAGGATCGTGATCAATTCCGCATATGGTCCAATACGGTAATTGATGCCTCCACAGCCGAGAGTGCCGAGCTGTTTGAGCAGCATTCCAGGGAGTTTACGGATTACCTTACGGCCTGGTTCGCCAAAGTACGTCAAGACCCGGGCACAGATCTGATCAGCCAGCTCGTCATTGCAGAAGAATCAGGGCAGCAGTTAACTGAACAAGAACTGCTTGGCGTGGTCTCTTTATTAATCATTGCCGGTCATGAAACCACTGTTAATCTCATCGGCAACGGCATTCTCGCCCTGCTGGAGCATCCGGAGCAACGTGAACTGCTGATCAAGCAACCCGAGCTTATTCACAATGCCATTGAAGAAATGCTGCGTTATAACGGACCGGTGGAGTTCAGTACATCCCGTTGGGCTCTAGAAGATATTGAATTTCGTGGACAGCATATTGCTCAAGGTGAACTTGTCATCGTTGCGCTTGATTCCGCCAACCGGGACGAACAGCATTTTAAAGATGCTGATATCTTCGACATTACCCGCGAAAAAAGTTCACACCTGGCTTTTGGCAAAGGCATTCATCTCTGCCTCGGAGCCCCGCTTGCTCGTCTGGAAGGTGAGATTGCAGTCAGCACACTTCTGAATCGTTTTCCAAATATGCAGCTTCAGGCAGATGTGAATGAACTGGAATGGAGACCTGGCATGATTGTTCGTGGTGTCAAGGAAATCCCGGTTCAACTTAAATAATGGCTAATAAGGAATACATGAAAGCGAGGCACATGACATCATGGAAATGAACACCTTGGTATGGATCGTTCTGTCGCTTCTGATCCTGGTATTATTGGTCAGAGTCAGCAGCCTGCAACGCCAATTGAATGAATTGAAAAGAGATGTGGAGCGTCTGGAGAATGGTTCAACCGCAATCGCCAGCCCACGCTCCGACTACAATTACACCTTGTCGCCGAAGGAAGCATCTGCTTCACACACAAGCCCACCGGGTCAAACTGATCTGGATTTGGAGCTGCTTGCACTTATACAACAAGGGAAAAAAATTATGGCGATCAAACGACTGCGCGAGGCCAGAGGTCTTTCGTTGAAGGAAGCCAAAGACTATGTTGATTCCCTGGAACGGTAATATACAACTCACATCACTCTCGGGGGAAGAATCTTCGTCCGAGAGTTTACTTTTTAAAGGGCATATGATACTGTATTTCTATATTACTAGAAATAAGAAATAAAGACGAAAGGACGGATGATGATGCAACCAAACCCAAATGAACTTGAACAAGTGGTCAAAATTCATAAAGCACTGGGTGAGCATACACGCTATAAAATCATTCAGATTCTATCGGGCGAAAGCAACCTGTGTCCTGCCGATCTGGAGAGTCGCCTTGTTACCGTTGCCCTATCAACTCTGTCTCATCACCTGAAACAGCTGTCCGATTGCGGCTTGCTCACATCGCAGAAGAAAGGTACGTATATCTACTACAGTCTGAACACGGAGACCGCACAGAAGTTTGTTCCCTATTTGCTAAATAAATAAAAAAATTTAAGTTATATTTCTATATAATTAGAAATATAAAAACAGTGAACAATTATCATTGTAGAATGAGGTCACATAAGTTTACGCTTAAGCCAATCTTCATGATCTCAATTGTTACATCACCATTCGCAGATGGGTTACATTTCACATATGATTTGCATTCACAGATTCATGCCTTGTTCTCTCGTCTTTATTTCTATATTTCTAGAATTATAATAATTATAAACGAAAAGAGGTTATGTTTCCATGTCTTCTACGCTCAAAATTTATGTTCTTGCCTTGGTCAGTTTCCTTGTAGGAACGTCCGAATATGTCATTGCCGGCATTTTGGATCGCATTGCAGATACCATGAATATCTCTTTGATCGCTGCCGGGCAGCTCATTACGATTTTTTCGCTCGTATATGCGCTTGGTACACCTGTCATTATTGCACTGACTTCGCGCTGGGATCGTCGCAGGCTGTTGCTGTACTTCCTTGGTCTGTTCGTTCTAGCTAATGTACTTGCTTATCTGTTGCCGGGCTATGGCCTGTTCGTCGCAGCACGTGTCTTGATGGCTCTGGGTGCAGGCGTCGTTGTTGTCACGGCGTTAACCGTTGCTTCCCAAATAGCTGCCGAGGGCAAACAAGCTAGCGCAATCGCTACAGTAATCACTGGCTTTACCGCTTCATTGATTGTTGGCGTCCCGCTCGGAAGGCTTGTGGCTGCATCTTGGGATTGGAAGCTTGTTTTTGCAGGCATAGCCGTTCTCGGCATTCTCTCCATGCTGGTTATTGCAGCCGCCATTCCGCCTTCCAAAGCGGAAGCGTCTGTTCCGCTGAAGAAACAACTGTCTCTGCTCAAACAGCCACGAATTGGTTTGGCACTGCTGGTGACATTTTTCTGGTTAGGTGGTTATTCCATTGCTTACACGTATATCTCACCTTATCTCGTAACCGTTGCAGGAATGAGCGAAGCACTACTCAGTTCAGCTTTACTGGCATTTGGCATAGCTAGTCTGATCGGTTCAAAAGTAGGAGGATTCAGTGCTGACAGATGGGGTGTCAAACGGACGTTGATCACCGGCATGACACTGCATATCGTGAGTCTGGTCCTGCTGAATATAACGGCAAGCTCTTATCTCGCTGTCTTGCTTGTTCTGATTTTGTGGTCTTTTGCCGCATGGTCTTCGGGTCCAACTCAGCAATATAACCTCGTGACGATGGCTCCCGAATCCTCAGGTATTATGCTTAGTCTGAATAGTTCGGTCATGCAATTAGCCATGGCCGCTGGAGCAGGTATTGGTGGTATCGCGGTCAGTAGTGTATCATTGTCATCCATTACCTGGATTGGGGCTGTCGGGGTCGTTGTGGCCATCATCATTGTTATTGGCTCGTATCGTTCATCATCTAATAAAAGTACACAAACTGATGCATCACACAACGTTGCCTGATATGGATTCGCAGTACCATTCGTAGTATAAAAGAGGAATCAAAAAGAGAGGCACTGTACACATACAGTGACCTCTCTTTGACCATCTTAACGACTATTTATTGCCGATAAGCTTAACGCTTATTGGGCTGTAACTGCACCATCGATCGGATATACTGCACCATTGATATACGGCGCTTCATCTCCCAGAAGGAAGGAAACCAGGTTCGCGATCTCTTCCGGTCTGCCAAGGCGTCCAGATGGAATGCTATCCACCGTTGCTTTGAACACTTCAGGGTTATCTTTACCAAACTGAACAACCATCGGTGTCTCAATCGTGCCTGGCGCAATCGCGTTCACACGAATATTGTCCTTGCCATATTCAATTGCAGCTGTACGGGTCAAGCCGACCACGCCATGTTTGGTTGCTGCGTAGGGTGCAACCGCAAGTACACCAACAATACCGGCTGTAGAGGCTGTGTTCAGAATGGAACCCCCACCTGTCTTGAGCATTTCCGTAATCACATACTTCAACCCGTAGAACACACTTCTCAGGTTAATATCAATAATCTGGTCAAACTGCTCGATCGTATGTTCAATCAGCTTGATCCCAGGACCCGCAATACCTGCATTATTAAAGAACATGTCGATTCGTCCGAACTCTTCGACTGCTTTTTTTACATAATTCTCAACTTCAGGTGCTTTACTCACATCTGCTTGTACAAAAATAGCTTTACTTCCCAGCTTCTCAATCTGCTTAACCGTTTCACGACCTGTCTCTTCGACAAGATCCACAACGACAATGGATGCGCCCTTCTCAGCCAGCTTTAGCGCTGCTGCTTGGCCCAATCCACTTCCTGCTCCAGTGATAATGGCTACTTTTCCTGCGTGACTCATGTTGATCTCCTCCATGTGTGTGTGTCATCTTGTGATTGGATCGATGAAACCGATATGAAACGTACGTACATGCAATGATGCAATATGTAGGTCAAAAATGGCATAAAACCTTCCTGACTTTACCTATTCTAATAGACTTTCGACATAAAAACAAATCATATAATATGTATCCATACTATATGACATGTCACATTTTCATCATTTCATGGAAGGAGCACGCAACTAGAATGTCTTGTTGCATGCTCTCTTTATTACATAAATAACCCTATTAAAGTTAGTGATTCCACACCTTCAAACGTGCATATCCACTTTAACGTAGCGCCTATCTCAACAAATTGGTTTTTGCCAATTCAATGATCTCGTCACCGCGTCCGTTCAGCACGGCTTTCATCATCCATAAGGTGAATCCTTCCGCCTGTTTGAACTCAATCTTCGGTGGTAAGGACAATTCCTGACGGTTCACCACCACATCAATCAGTACAGGACCATCATGCTGAAGTGCACGCTGTAGAGCCCCTTCCAGTTCACCCGGGTCCTCAACCCGAATGCCTTCCATGCCCATCGCCTGAGCAACCATCGCAAAGTTGGGATTGACAAGCTCTGTTCCCGATTCGAGGAATCCGGCAGCCTTCATCTCCAGCTCAACAAAACCAAGGGCTCCATTATTAAACACCACAACCTTGATCGGCAGATTATGCTGTTTCAATGTCAACAGATCACCCATCAGCATCGTAATACCACCATCACCCGACAACGAGATGACTTGTCTGCCGGGATCAGCAACCTGGGCACCAATCGCTTGTGGCAAGGCATTCGCCATCGTACCGTGACTGAATGAACCGAGCAGTCTGCGGTTGCGGCTCATCTCAATATAACGGGCCGCCCATACTGTCGGTGTACCGACATCACATGTGAAGATGGCATTTTCTGCGGCGGCATTACTAATGACCTTGGTCAGGTACTGCGGATGGATGGGCTTTTTACCCGGTTTTCCAACGGCCAGCTCGTCCAGTTCTTTACGTACTTTCACATAACGATCCACACTTTTACGCAAATGTTTGTCACTGTGTTCTTCTGTTAGATATGGAAGCAAGGTTTCAATGGTCGATTTTACATCCCCACACACGCCGTAATCCAGCTTCGTACGACGGCCGAGATGGGAAGATTGTATGTCGACCTGAAGTACTTTTGCATCTTCGGGATAGAATTGACGATATGGGAAATCCGTTCCCAGCATCAATAATACATCACAGTCCATCATGGCATGATAACCGGATGAATACCCGATTAGGCCGGTAAGGCCGACGGAATAGGGGTTGTCATACTCCAAATATTCCTTGCCTCTTAACGCAATAACCATGGGGGATTTCAACCGATCACAGAGCTGCATCAGGGGTTCCCGAGCGCCCGCGCAGCCTGCACCGCACAACAATGTAATTTTTTTGCCTTGATTCAGATATTCCGCCAATTTCACGAGTTCCGGCTCAGAAGGATGGACCACAGGATGGGTCGCGTGATATACATGCTCTGGCACAGGCAGGTCCGCCGCATCCAGTCCAGCTACATCCCCCGGCAATACAACGACAGATACACCTGAACGTGCGACTGCTGTCTGTATCGCCATCGTAAGGGAACGTGGCATCTGTTTTGCTGTTGTAATCACTTCACAATAATCGCTGCATTCCTGAAACAGATACTCCGGATGAGTCGCCTGAAAATATTCGCTACCAATCTCGTCACTTGGGATATGTGCAGCGATGGCGAGTACAGGCACACGATTGCGATGACAATCGTACAGACCGTTAATCAGATGCATGTTACCCGGACCGCTGCTACCTGCGCAGACAGCGATACTTCCACTGACCTCAGCGTCTGCCCCGGCAGCAAAAGCAGCCACTTCCTCATGCCGCACATGAATCCACTCGATCTTGCCTGAACGACGGATGGAGTCAAGCACCGCATTCAAAGAGTCTCCAACAATGCCATATATTCGTTTGATGCCAGCGTTCAATAAAGATTCAACCAGAACGTCCGCGACTGTTTTTTTCATAAGTGATGGGTCTCCTTTGATAGCTCATTTTGATTATGTTTCCACTCTGTTAATATACCTATTCTTATACCCCAATCTTCTGAAATCCGAACCAAATCATATGTATATCTGGATATATGAAAAGTTATGCGCCTTAAGACTGTTATTTCGTCGTTAGCAAAATGCAAAAAAATGTGACTGTCTCAAAAGGAATTCGACTTCGGTCCAATGGCTAACGAACCTAACGCACCTTAAAAGGCAGACCATCAACGGTTGCAAGATTTAACGAACCTCAGTAACGCTATTTCGTCATACAAGGGCTTCAAAACCTAAAAAATCAAGTGAATCGACGAAATTGCCTCTCTTTGATTCGTGTGATCGCAGATCTCGGCAAATGGGGGCGAATAACGTGTGTCAGGTTCATTACAACAAAAAACACAGCAAAGAGGATGTCCCCGTCATATTCATGACTTATGGGACACCCTCATTAAGGTTGAACTCTTATTCGTATTTAGATGGCAGGCATCACATTTCCACCACTTACCGGGATATAGGCACCTGTGATAAATGAGGACAGATCCGAAGCGAGAAAAGCAACTGCATTGGCAATTTCCTGATCTTCACCCCTGCGCTTCAGTGGCACGGTACGCGTGTATGCTTCATCGTGTCCAGGCTCACTGGAGCGATCACGTTCACTAATTGTCCATCCAGGTGCAACCTGGTTTACGGTAATCTGATACTCGCCAACCTCCTTGGCCAGCACGCGATATACGCCATCCATTCCACGCTTACCAGCAGTGTAGGCCGATTGGTGAGCGAAGTTTTGCATCGCACATTCGGTATTAATGCCAATAAAGCGACCTGCTTTGACGTTTTGCATATGTGGGATGAAAGCTTTGGCAAGATACACACTCTGCATAACACAGGACTCGAACTGACTCAAATAATCTTCAGGAGACTGTTCCAACACCGTCGTCCATTCATATTGAATGACCGCATTGGCAACGACGATATCCACTCCGCCGAGGACAGGCTGAATTTCATCACGAATCCGAAATGCCGTATCCTGCTTCGTCATATCTCCCTGTACAATTACAGCCTTACGACCAAGTGCTTCAATCTCACCCTGGAGCTCCCGAGCTTTGGTATCATTATTGATGTAATGTAAAGCCAGATTGGCGCCACAGTTGGCCAACGTGCGTGCGATGACTCTCCCCAGTTGTCCGGTTGCGCCTGTAACAAGAGCCGTTTTACCTGTGAGATCCAATTGCATAACAGCGAAAACCTCCTTTAATTTATTTTTCGAAAACGGTTTCGAAAAAGGTTGTATTCTCTCTACAATTACGCATTATGAAGAGAAGAATACAGCATTGTACAATGCTGTATATGGTAAGTCAGCTTTCTTCCCTATATGTAGAGAATATTAATGATTATGCTGGATCAGATCAATTTCCTGGAAGCGACTGACTTCCTTTTCCCAACGCTGTTCTACATATTGACGGTGAACCGGGTGATTGTTGTATGCATCATACGCAGCCTGATCCGCAAAGACCATCGAGAAGCTGTAGTCAAACTCATTCTTCTCACTTACCTGTCTCAGAACCCGAAATTGCTCTACCCCAGGAATGGCTGCCAATGCATCCGAACTTTCCTTCAAAAAGGCTTCTGCCTCCGGTGTATCTTTACCTGCGTATAGTGTAAACGTTACCATATGTGTGATGCTGCTCATCTCTATTTCCTCCTTCATATGTTCTTGCTCTGTTTTCTAGTTTACATCCGAATGTGTTGTAAGCGCAATAATTGGTTGAATTAATTTTTATTGAGACACAAAAAAACCTCAGGACGAATCCCGAGGTTTTCTTGTAATGTATGGACAAACTTATTTGTTGATGTTGTATTTACGGTTAAATTTATCAACACGACCACCGATATCCACGTTTCTTTGTTTACCAGTGAAGAACGGGTGGGATGCGGAGCTAGTGTCCACACGGATTACCGGGTAAGAGTTACCATCTTCCCATTCCATAGTTTCGTTAGAGGACTTCGTGGAAGAACTCAGGAATTTGTAATCAGCACTTGCATCGTAAAAAATTACGATTTGTGTCTTTGGATGGATGTCAACTTTTGGCATAATCTATTTACACTCCTTTAATATGGGTACTTCTTTAGAATCAAACTAAATTTTATTATACTCTTTTTTTGGACAAAGTACCAGCAGGATTTGAGGAATAGCCAAAAAAAATATGATATCTGTGATTTTGCAACTAATCAGGTGTTACGCCGTCCCTTTCTCCAGTACATTCAACATGTACTCCAAAGCCTCCAGTTCATCCCTGCCCCTTGTCTGTAATCTGACAACACTACCATATCGAATGGGAAGTAACGCCATTCCAAGCAGGCTTTTGACATCTACACGATGCTCATGCTCAGACTCCATATACGACAAAATAATATCCGAGGAAAAACGTGACGCTTGAGAAGATACCGACATCAGATCATCCCGATGAAAATCAGCGTGAATCATAAATTCATGTACTCTCACAACCTTCAGTTCCTTTCGCTAAGTACTTATTCACCGTTATGGTGTGTATCGTTTTATATATTAAAATCTTCATGAATTATACCATGTTATGGGAGCTTGACCCATACTTTTTTTGCAAAAAAACAAAAAAAGAGTCCTAAACTGCCGGACTCTTTCACGTTGTTCTTATCTGCCGTTCGGATATACCATGACCTTCAGACTGCCGCTCTTATTGTGTAATGCGCGCTCCATCGCCTGCTGTGTCTCTTCGAGTGAATAACGATCTGTAATCAGAGACATCACGTCATGCTGGCCAGAGCTCAGGAACTCAATCCCTGCCGGATACGTGTTGGCATAACGGAATATGCCATAGATATCAACTTCATTGTCCGCGATAAATGGAACATTGAGTGCGATCTCATCCTGTGCAGGCAGGCCCACAATTGCAAGTTTTCCTCCACGTCGAAGTGAATACAAAGCGGATTGCAGCGCCTTCGGATTGCCCGCTGTTTCCCATGCGGTATCGACACCCACACCACCTGTTAACTCGCGAATCACAGCCAGCGCATCTTCATTCCGCACATTAATGGCATGAGTGGCCCCCATGCGGCGAGCCGCTTCCAGCCTAACTTCTTCCAGATCCGTTACAATGATCTTCTCTACACCAAAAGATTTGGCAGCAGCCACGGCCATGAGTCCAACTGGACCCATGCCCATAATCGCCAGGGTTGTACCCGGAGCCAATTTGCTCCGGCGTGCAGCGTGAATCCCAACGGAGAATGGCTCGTTCATTACGGCTTCTTCATAAGACAGATGATCTGGAATCGGGAATACCATATCTTCACGCATCACCATGTATTGTACAAATGCGCCATCCACGGGAGGGGTCGCCAGAAATTGTACATCCGGACACAGGTTATAGCGACCTTCCTTGCATGCCGTGCAACGTCCGCAAGTCACCCCAGGCTCAATAGCAACCCGATCCCCTTTTTTCAGGCGTGATACGTTCGAGCCCACAGCAGCAATGATCCCGGCACACTCATGACCCAGAATGATCGGTTTTTCCACGACAAATCTGCCTATGCGCCCATGTTCGAAATAGTGCACATCCGAGCCACACACCCCGACAGCCATCACCTGGATTAACACCTCATCTGCTGCGGGCTGCGGAACGGGTTGTTCCTCAATGATAATGTGTCCTGGCTCTGTCATGACAGCGGCCTTCATGTTCTCGGGCAGTTGATGTTGTCCCATACGTATCTCCTCCTCAGGTATATCCATGCTGTCTATTCTACATCACATCAAAGAAAACAAGGTATCTTCCCTCTTCACATCACCAATCAATAGATTGTTCGACCTTGTTCATCCGCAATACCGCTCTTGCGATAGAAATACGTATTGATCATGTCCCGCCATTCCTTGGCATGTTCGGCCTGGTTATCCTGTAATGAAGCAACTTTGCTGAAAATGTCCGGGTCGATTTTGCCCTCCAGCTGTCTCCATGTCTCGGCTAACGCCTCCGCCTGCGCTACACCTTCAAAGTGGGTATCATAAATATGCTGAATGACCGTCTTGCCCGAATGCAGAACATGGGTATATGGCACGTGATGGAAAAATAAAATCAATTCATCCGGACAGGTGTCCAAGGACTCATAGCGATCCGCATTCTCAGGGTGATACTGTGAGGTGTATCCTGTACCGCTCTTCACGGTTCGATCTACACCAATGCCATGACAATCGGCAAAGTGATACGTTCCCCATTTGGAATACTCGTACCCATCTACATTCGGCCCATAATGATGCTCGGGATTAACCATCCAGCCCACACCGAGAGGCGCCGTGTAATTCTCATAGATATCTAGTGAAGTCAAAAGCATACCCGTAACCTGCCGTACAACTTCGTCTCCATGTCCAAATGTGAGTCTTACCCACTCATCGGCAATCTCTTCCGCGGACAGCTCCGGATTCCACGCCAGTCTTCCGTATCCATACAGATTCGCCTGCGCGAGTGGGTGTCCTGTCCAACAGGCATCGGCACCAATGTTGGAGACTGCCGCGAAGCCGCTGTGAGGTCGTTTATACAGAGAACCATCCGCGATTCTCTTGATCTCTGAACCTTTGCCTTTGGCGTAGGTGTCAAAGTCCAATACTTCTTTCCACTGGGGAACCAGATAACAGAGATGACGCTGTTGTCCGGTATACTCCTGTGTGATCTGAAATTCAATTACCTGATTCGTATGTTCCATAGCGCCGAACAGCGGGGATACCGCCTCCCTCACCTGAAAGTCCATCGGCCCGTTCTTGATCTGCAAAATGACATTTTCGGCAAAACGCCCATCCAGCGGGGTAAAGTGGTCATATGCTGCACGTGCACGGTCAGTGGAACGATCCCGCCAGTCCTGCTTGCAGTTATAGACGAAGCAACGCCAGATCACCAATCCACCGAATGGCCGAAGAGCTTCAGCGAGCATGTTTGCACCATCAGCATGGTCACGGTTATACGTGAACGGTCCCGGCCGATTCTCGGAGTCTGCCTTGATCAGGTAACCGCCAAAATCCGGAATGGCTGCGTACACCTTGGCCGTTTGAATGTTCCACCATTCCCGTACCTGCGCATCCAGCGGATCTGCCGTACGTAACCCACCAATCTCGATTGGACTCGCGTAGTTGGCGCTCAGGAACAATCGAATACCATACGCTCTGAATTCAGCAGCAACCTTCGCCACATCGCTAAGATAACGTTCCGTCAAAAACAAGCTCTCACGGCGGTGTACATTGACATTATTGATCGATATGGCATTGATGCCCGTCGAAGCAAGCAAACGTGCGTAGTCCCTGATGCGGTCCAAGTCTAGTGTGAATTCCCCGTTATCATAGAAAATGGAGTCTCCTGCGTAACCACGTTCAATGCTGCCGTCCACGTTATCCCACTGATTGATCATCCGTAGCGCATTGATAGGCTGCTCTGTAATGAAGCTCCATTTACTCACAGCGCCATCCGCCTCACTTGCACTTCCTTGATCCATTGTCAGTTCCCGAAGCAGATGGAATGCACCATACAATAATCCTTGGGGAGTCTCTGAACCAATGACCAGCACACCCTCGCTCTCACGAATGATGTACCCTTCTCCTTGAACAGCAGAACGCTCTGTCTCACTGAACGACGCAGCCACCGAATCGCTCCCTGTCCAAGTACCGATTCGTATGGCGGGAGCGGAATCGTGATTGTGCCGCTCACTTTGCTGAGCATCAGACAGCTGACTGACTGTCGGTTTCACGCCATACAGCTTCTCCAGTCCCCGTGAAAGTTCGGTCAGCGCTGTGGTGATTACTCCATGCTTCTCTTCCGCCAGTATCAGCTTGCTCCACGCCGGAGCCTTCTTACGGGCAATTCCATTCGCTTTTGGCAATTCGGAGTGATACCCTAGCCATGCATCATACTGTGGACCTGACAAAGCAGATTGAACGATAGATTGGTTCATTGTACCGCCTCCTTGGTAGCATAGATCTGTGCAAGGTGATTCCCTTTTCCTTCGAGTAGCCATAGAATCGACGTCACACCACGCGGATAGTACTTGCTGCCAACCGCTACACCAGACAGGATCTGGTCACTCCAACACCAGTACGATTCCTCCGGATGCAACAGCCAGTTGACATGAGCCGCGTCTGCTGCCTTGCCTGTCTCATTCCATTCCACATCCAGCAGCTCTCTAGCGATGAACTGGGACAGATAGATTTTGCTCAGCCACGAGTTATTGCTTGTTGAGGACAGTTTCCAGCCTCCATCTTCGAACAGGCATGTTCCTGGTACAAGAACCGTCTTCAGATGAGTTTGGAGTGCTTTCAGATAAGGTCCAAAACGACCATTGACATCCAATGCTGCTTCACAGCCTGTAAAGTAAGGGAATACAAGACCTTCAATCGCCGGAATGATTCGAGAATCATTATTTTCTGCAATAACAGCTGGAATGTAGCCGCCATCCGTCAACTGTGCAGCAATACTGGCTGCGCAGCGATCCGCCTGAAGCCCTGCTTGATGTGACAGATCCGCCAACTTCTCCGTTGCGAACAGCTTCTCCAATGCAACGTAGACCGCCCAACATTTACCGGCCAGATAGATATTATTGCGAGACTGACCCAGTGACACATCCAGGCTGTCGTAAGTTGTAATTTCCGCTCCACCTTGGGTACGGCTGCTATCGAGGCCCATCAGACCGTTACGCTGCTCCGCGATAGGATGGTCACGATTAAGCATACTTTCGAAGCAATTTTGGATAACAGGCAGCATGTTTTTCACAAATGCTTGATCCTGTGTCTGTTCAATGTATACTGTCGCGCAGCAGAGCCAGTTCACCAGTTCCTCGTGGCTCATCTGTGAAAAGCAGTCGTCAATGCCAACCAGCTCATATGCCGAGTGTCCGGGGCGTGAGAATACGTTGGCAACACCCATATCATGGGTAAAGGTAATTCCACCCGGATGTAACTTTTCTTCCCCCGGGAAACGAACCTGATCGGTATAACTGTATCGTTTGACAAACCACTCCAGCTCATTACGCACCGTCCATGGATTCAAGGCAAGCTCGAAGTACAACTGATCGGCCGTCAGATCAAGTGTGTTCATCATCCGATACTCCCCTTCGTTCACCACCCAGAGTGGCTCGCCATCGGCATCCAGCAATTGAGTACTGGCATAATAACTGTGAATGGAATGAGCAAGCATGAATGATTGATCTTCGGTCAAAGCAGCCGTTCCAAGTCGCTGTTCAACCTCTCCACAGGAAGCGGTCAACTCACTGAATCGTTGGAGTGCATACGCTCCTGCTGCCTGAATATCGGAGAAGTAGCGCGTATACCAATACGTTGTGTCCATTCCGGTTGTCACAATGCCCCCGCGATAGAAACATACGGCGAATTGATACGTACGTTTCTCTCCAGCCGGCACCTCCATCAGTAGTGCAGCGGTTGAGCCAAGTCCAAATGCCAGATTATCCCGATGTTTCTCCTGCAAGAGCTTCTCCAGCGTGAATCCGCGTGCTGGCCACAGTCCGTCATCTGCCGACATAATTGCGGTAAGTCGACCTTGTCCCACACCTGTGATGGAGCCGCCCTCAGGTCCCCCAATTAGACGCATTGCAGAGTACGGATCATTGCCCTGATAGCCAAAATAGGCTTTACGTGCTTGTTGACCTTGCGTATTGTCAATCGTCATCTCGACCAATACGGCAGGTACGAGTGTATCCATTAAGGCTTCACGTTCTCCACTCGTTGGATCAGGTACTGGACGTACAGGCGAGTAGATACGAAATGTCAGATCCCCTGCAGTCCATGTATCCGTACCTGAGGTGAATTCACGGGTAATCTCTTCATCACGAAAAGCCGCAATCAGAGGTTGCGGAACTTTGGACGCTGTGGTCAGCGCCGTGTCCCCATTTTCCAACTTCTCTACATCATAACGGCTGCTCTCATCCTCGGAAGCTTCATAAAAAGGAAGCGCCTGATAATTCTCTCCATCACGAGATTGTAATCCAATATATACATTCTGGTCTGCCGGTTTGCCGAGCTCAAGACCCAGCCCGCCTTTGGCTCCTTTGTATCCCAGTGTGAAACTCGCAAAAGCACCGATCGGTGCGTGATGTGCATTATAAAAGATGGATTTCGATGTGCTCACGAATCATAACCCCTCCCAAAATAGTTTGCATACGTTTTCATTAGCCCCATCCTAACACGTGGTTCCACCTCAGACCATGATCAAATCAATCTGATATTTACCCAAATCAAGCTGATAGACTATAATGGATTAAAGCGGTTACAAAAAAGTATTCCATTTGAGATAAGTGCGTAATCAAAAGCGCTTTTTTTGAACAATCTCTATAAAGGGGGATCTTCCATGTCGTCAACGTTCTTGCCTCCTGCTTTGGGAGAAAGTGTCCATGAAGTTTTTTATCCAGATGTGCAAACAACCGTCAATCTGTTCGCCATCCATTTACGAAGAGTTGATACGGACTGGGATTATCCGGCGCATGAGCACCCTCAATATGAACTGAATTATGTTACCGAAGGCGAGCAAAGGATGATGGTGAACGGTACCCTATATATTCAAAAGGCTGGCGAACTGCTCCTGATTCCACCGGGAAGCATTCATTCCAGTCAGAGCCATAACGGCAAGGGATTCACGTATTTTTGTATGCACTTTGATATTGATGATCAGTTGTTCCTATCGTTGTTGGCACGCATCAAGCAAATACGATTCAGCGCGGATAGTCCGGTTACACAGCAGATTGAGCCGGTTTTACACAAATTGATGTCATCTGCGGATGATGAAACTGCAAATACGATGGTGCAGCGTATGCAGTTGCAATCTGCGGTATTCGAATTATTTGGTCATCTGTGGGAGGCGGTCTCGCAAGAGGCAGCGCAATGGTTTACCGACAGACATGAAAAGATCGAACTCGCCCACCAGATTCGGAATCGACTGCAGGGCCTGATGAGTCAGCAATTCAAACAGGGACACGAATCGAGTGGTCACTATGGCATTGATGATATTGCAGCCGAGCTGGGTATCAGTTCTTCTCATTGTAATCGCGTGTTCAAGCAGGTATTCGGTCAGTCTCCCCGTGCTGTATTGTCCCAGTTGGTTTTGCATGAAGCGAAGCTACTTCTGGGCAATCCGAAGCTATCCGTTCAAAATATTGCCGTCATGCTTGGTTACAAGGATATTGCCCATTTCAGTCGTCAATTCAAGCGCTGGTCCGGCATGTCACCATCCCGTTACCGACAGGAAAAGCCTGCTCTGGAATAAGGTCCAGTAGCAGGCTTTCGTCTTTCTTATTTATTTCAACAAACGTTTAATCAGCTTCAGCTTGTTATCATACGGGGGATACAGAATCGGCAGATTCAGTTTGGTGCTTTTTTTCAGTACACTTTTGAGATGGGAGAACGTTTCGAAGCTGTACTTTCCATGATATGAACCAACACCGGAATGACCAACACCGCCAAATGGCAAACGCGGATTCGCAACATGTGTGATGGTATCGTTAATGCAGCCGCCTCCAAAAGAAACTTCACGCAACACCTTGTCCTGAATCCGTGTGTCGGAAGTAAACAGATACAAGGCGAGGGGTTTCGGCCGCTTTACGATCTCTACAATGGCGTCATCGAGCTTACGGTAGCTAATGATGGGCAGAATCGGTCCAAAAATCTCATCTTCCATCGTCGCTGCATCCCAAGATTCAGCATCAATTAATGTAGGTTCAATGAAACGGTCTTCCTCATCCGATGCGCCACCATATATCACTTTGGCCTGATCCCGTTCAATTAACGTCGTCAGACGTTTAAAATGACCCTTGTTCACGATTCGCCCATAGTCCTTGTTGTGCTGGATATCCGACCCAAAGAAGGACACGATCGCTGCTTTCATCTCTGTAATTAACGGTTCCTTCACGCGCTCATGCACGAGCAAATAATCGGGTGCGATACAGGTCTGTCCTGTATTGAGCAGTTTGCCCCAAATAATGCGCTGCGCAGCTACTTTGATATCCGCCTGTTCATCAACGATGACCGGACTCTTGCCTCCCAGTTCTAACGTAACGGGAACGAGATTTTTGGCAGCTGCCTCCATCACAATCTTGCCTACCGGTACACTGCCGGTAAAAAAAATATAGTCAAATGGCGCATTAATCAGCGCTGTCGTTGTGTCTTTGGCACCTTCAAGCACTTGTACGTATGCCGGTTCGAACACACTCGCAATCATTTCACGTACAACCGCGGACACCGTAGGTGTATTCTCTGACGCTTTGAGCACGGCTGTGTTACCTGCCGCAATCGCCCCTACCAATGGTTCGATTAAGAGTTGAAATGGATAATTGAACGGTCCGATGATCAGAACAGACCCATAGGGTTCAGGTATAATTACACTTTTGGACCCCAAGAGTGCCATTTGCGTTTTCACTTTAACGGGTTTCACCCATTTTTTCACTTTACGAATGGTGTGTGTGATGCTGTCCATCATAAATCCAATCTCGGTCGTGTAGGATTCGAATTCACTTTTGCCCAAATCCTGATATAGAGCTTCTGTCAGTCTGGTCTCATACTTTTGAATCGCCTGCTTGAGTTGGGTCAGACGGGCAATTCGAGCTTCTGCTGATCGTGTGGCCCCGGAATGAAAGAATTGTCGTTGGTGCTCCAAAATCAGTTCAACTTCCTGACTGGTTACTTCCTGCATAGTCGTTGTCATATATACATACTCCTCTGTTTAGTTTTGATTAAGCGTTTAAACTTACGAACCTATTAGGTACATGCAAAAGCATGTTACAGCACTATTCCTCTACAGGCACTCTTCTTCCAAAGCAGCTACCAGTTCCTTCAGAAGTTCCACCGATGCATTCAATGAAGCCGAATAATATCGCTGTGTGCCCTTCTGTTCCACGGATATGAGTCCCTTCTCTAACAAAAGCTTGAGATGATGAGATATGGCTGGCCGGGATAGACTGGATTGCTCAGTAATTTCATTCACGGTCATTCTGCCCTTCTCGGTGAGTGTCAGCAGAATGGCTTGACGGTGATTGTCACTTAACACCTGAAATAACGGGATACAGGTTTGAAAAACGCTGATTGCTTTTTGTCCCATGGTTTCACCTCTATACGATTTCTTTATATTTCTTTATCAATAGTCCAACGTGTAATTTCTCGTTATTTGCGTCTGTTGGTTTAAACATTCGAACCCAATAAACTGAATTGTACTCTGCATTTCCTTGAACTGCAAGTGAATCGTCAACTAAATTTAATATAATGCCGATAAAGCGCTTCCATACTACCATACAAGTATGGTAGTATGTCAATGAAGGAGTTGAATTTGTGGAATATACCCCAAAGTGTTCATCCAAAGCCGGTTTGTTACCTGTTGCGAGCAGCATGTCTTCCATGAATAAACAATCTTACTCAACGCGAGATGTCGTTTACTTCACGCTGAAACAACTCATTTTAAGTCTGAAATTGCCTCCAGGAACAGCTATTTCTGAGAAGGAAATTTCACTGGAGTTTCAGGTCAGCCGGACACCTGTTCGAGAGAGTTTTGTAAGACTTGCTCAGGAAGGTCTGCTGGAAGTGTACCCACAGCGTGGCACATACGTCTCTCTGATTCAGGTCGATCTCGTTGAGGAAGCACGGTTCATGCGTGAACAGCTCGAACGAGCCGTAATCAGGATCGCCTGCGAGAACTTTCCAAACGAACAAATGGTAACTCTTGAACAGAACCTTGCGTGGCAGCAGGAATGCAGGATCAAACCGGATGATGAACGAATGTTTCAATTGGATGAGGAATTCCATAGCACTCTTTTTGCAGGCTGCAATAAAAGCAACATCTGGACTGTTATCCAGCAGATGAATGTACATTTGAATCGAAGTCGCATGTTACGCCTGTCCTCGGATCATCAGTGGGATCATTTAATTGAACAACACCTGTCGATGGTCAAGGCCATTCAACAGCATGATGCCGACACAGCAGAGCGACTGATGCAGGAACACTTGCATTTAACTGTTACCGATTTGGCTGTCCTGCAGGATACATATCCTACCTATTTTCAATGACTGCATTTTTCTTACTACTATTCATGATGAGGTGAACGTGATGAGAATGGTTTTTCGCTGGTTCGGCGAAGGCAATGATACGGTAACGCTGGATCATATCCGGCAGATTCCGGGTGTTGAAGGTATTGTGTGGGCACTGCACGATGTTCCTGCTGGCGAGGAATGGCCGATGGATAAGATACTCGCTGTCAAAACGGCAGCGGATAAGGCCGGGTTACATCTGGATGTCGTTGAGAGTGTGAACATCCACGAAGATATCAAGTTGGGTCTGCCATCAAGGGATAAATACATTGCGAACTATATTAAAACGATGGAGAAACTGGCTCAGGTGGGTGTGAAGGTCATCTGTTACAACTTCATGCCGATCTTCGACTGGCTTCGCACGGATATGCATAAGGAAATGGAGGATGGTTCAACTGCCCTCTTCTATGAGCACAGTAAACTCGCAGATATAGAACCTCTAGAACTCGTTCGACGCATTACGGAAAACTCCGCACTCACCATGCCAGGTTGGGAACCGGAACGATTGCAGTATTTAACAGGACTGTTCGAAGCCTACAAGGATGTAACCGAGGATCATATGTGGGAGCACGCACGTTATTTCCTGCAAGAGATTATGCCTACAGCCGAACGGCTGGGGATTCGAATGGCCATCCATCCGGATGACCCGCCTTGGCCAATCTTTGGATTGCCGAAGATTATTACAAGTCAGGAGAATGTTCGGAAATATTTGAATCTTTATGATAGCCCTTACAACAGCGTGACACTATGCAGTGGCTCTTTGGGAGCAAATGCGGATAATGACATTATCGGCATGATACACGAGTTCAAGGATCGGATTCCATTTGCCCACATTCGTAATGTCAAAATCTACGATAATGGCGACTTTATCGAAACCTCACATCGCAGTCAGGATGGCAGTGTTGATATTGCAGGGGTTGTTGAGGCTTATCACGATATCGGTTATGAAGGATATGCAAGACCCGACCACGGACGTCATCTCTGGGGAGAACAGTGCCGACCTGGCTATGGACTCTATGACCGGGCTTTGGGAATCATGTATCTCTGGGGCGTCTGGGATTCCCTGCAAAGGAGGGCAAAAGCATGAGTGAACACCAATATGAACGCTCAACTCGTCTCGAAGGCAGAACAGTTGTAATCACCGGAGGTGCTGGGGTATTATGCCGCTCCATGGCGGAAGAACTCGCTCGACATGGTGCAAGCGTAGCCATTCTGAACCGTACCGTGTCCAAGGGACAAGAAGTTGTAGCTGCAATTGAAGCTGAGGGTGGCAGAGCGATTGCTGTTGCCTGTGACGTAACCCAGGCCGAGAGTGTGCAAGCAGCGGCAGATGCTGTGCTGGAGCAACTTGGACCCTGTGATATTCTTATTAATGGCGCGGGTGGCAATAACGCCAGTGCCAACACCACGAATGAAATTTTCAGATTGGAAGATCTGGCGCAGAATGATGTCACAACATTTTTCGATGTAAGCGTAGAGGGATTTCGTCAGGTGATGGATCTGAATTTTGTCGGTTCTCTCATCCCCACTCAGATCTTTGCAAAACATATGATAGAGCGCGATGTTCCTGCCACTGTCATTAACATTTCTTCCATGAGCGCCCCATCTCCCATGACGAAAGTGCCAGCGTATAGTGCTGCGAAGGCCGCAATTAACAACTTCACGCAGTGGCTTGCCGTTCATCTGGCCGAATCCGGTATTCGTGTCAATGCTATTGCACCCGGGTTTTTCCTGACCGAGCAGAACCGTAATCTATTACTGCAACCAGACGGCTCACCTACGGAGCGTTCCAGTAAAATTATTGCACATACACCCATGCGCCGCTTCGGCAAACCGGAAGATCTGCTTGGCACATTGATGTGGCTTGCGGATGAAAGACAGTCAGGCTTCGTGACGGGTACAGTCATTCCTGTAGATGGCGGATTTATGGCGTACTCCGGTGTATAACGATAGAGGCGAATGCTTCCTTTTCAAAGTTTTTTCTTGTAACTTCGTTACGTGTAAATGATTCAGTTCAACTCATATAGGTCATTGCTGAAACCGATACTTGGAATACTTATCCATGTGTCGGTTTTTTGCGTTTAAGCATAAGATCACCCAACCTAGGAAATGCTTGTCATAGAGAATTGGAGAAGTGAAGTAAAGGAAGGTGATACATATATGATGGAAGAAACATGGGTTGTTGCAGTAAGGTCTATTATTGCCTTCCTGACCCTCATCATCTACACAAGGGTGCTGGGCAAACAGCAAATGGGTAACTTAACGTATTTTGATTACATTAACGGCATCACAATCGGTTCCATTGCGGGTACGTTTGCAACCGATCTCTCCTCCAAGGCGTGGATTCATTTTGTGGCATTGACCATTTTCACAATCATTACGATCATCTTTCAGTATATTACACTGAAGAATCGTACCATCTCCAAACTAATGGACTCTGACCCCACATTGATCATCCAGAACGGTAAAATTCTCGAACAGAACCTGAGTAAAATGCGAGTCAAATTCGACGAGTTGACCATGATGCTTAGGCAAAAGGATGTATTTGATATTACGACGCTAGACTATGCCATTCTTGAACCGGATGGTAGCCTCTCCGTTGTTTTGAAACCTGAGAATCAGCCCGTAACCGCAAAAGACATGCATATGCACCCGCCCAAGAGCAAGCTGATGACCGAGATTATCATTGATGGCCTGCTGATTAAGCAGAATCTGGAGGAACGAAACAAGGATATCAATTGGCTCAGCGAGCAGCTGAAAAAGCAAAAGATCACGATACAGGATATTGCTTTTGCCGCGATATTGCCCAATGACAAATTGTATGTTGATCTGTTCAAGGACAAGATCACCGATAAAATTGATATGGGCGATTATGAGGGGCCTTTCTAAACTCTTTACATCAAGGAGGCGGTTGAATGAAAACGCGTTTCTGGCTGTTATATGTGCTTCCGATCTTCCTCATTCTTGTGTTCGTTGCAATTATGGCTAGCGGATCCTTTCTTAAAAAGCCATTTGGCACCGATGATCGCTTGCTTGAATCTATACAAACATTAGAGAAACAGGTTGAGGGTAAAAAATGGACTGAAGCCAAGTCTCAAGTTAATTACGCCATGAAGGCCTGGGATAAAATTGTCAACCGCATTCAGTTCAGTGTGGAACGTGAAACCATATATGATATTCTGGGCACCCTTGCGCGGATCAAGGGCGGCGTTGCGGCAGAAGATGATAAGGCGATTATGGAAGAGATTTATTACTTTTATGTGTTATGGGAAAATCTCGGAGATTAATTTCCGTGTAATCTATATCCGATGTAAATCCAAAAGCAAAAGGCACTCTCCCTTCAGGCAGAAAGGAGGTGCCTTCTTTGCTTGGTATATCTTCATATTCGTTACGCTCTTCGTAATCCCCGAGAACGTGATGATCGTGAAGTACTTTCTTTGCGGAAAAAGAGTGTCAGCGCACCTTTGGCGCACCACAGTGCAAACAAAGCAAACAGTGTTCCCCAGAATAGTGCCGGAAGGAATGTCTGCTGAGCGAGATTCGCCGCATCGCCTGCCCGAGAAGGTTGAGTCCAGGACATCAGTCCAACGTAAACGGCACTAACGACTGACTCTTCCAGCGTAAGAAACGCCAGTAACAGATAATAGTACTTCACAATCTTGGCACCAAAAATCATAATGACAACGTTAAGTACGATGAACCCGGTCAGCCATAACATGCCGAACTCTCCTCTTACATATAACAGGAGCGACACCAGAGCGACAGCCGTCATAATCCCCAGTCCCCACATATGCAAGCCTTTACGGTATAAGTAAAACAGCAGCCAGGCGAACAAGGATGCACTGATATATCCTGCGAGAGAAACCAGGATCGATCTTCCTGGTGTCAGCATGGACGAATACGTTACACCACTGTGATCAGCGTACAATTCAATCCGCAGCACTTTACCGGACAATATCAGCGTCATTAGTGCATGGCCGAATTCGTGAATCATCGTATCCAGGTTGCGGAACAAGGACGAGAATGGGATGAATCGTGTAAGAAAGACGGAGCCTAATAGAAAAAGTATCGTTTTGACCCACTTATTCAATCGTGTCATACCTCCTTTACCGTCAAATAAACAAGCCTATCCTTTATACTACGCTTTTTTCACTCGATTCGTTTCGGCTTCCGAACTGTAATGCGCAGTGCTCCATCCACCAGCAGAAGCTCCGATTGTGTCCAATGAAAAAAGAAGACAGATCATAGCGGCCTTTTTCGGCCTCTAGCGTAACGAGCAATCGATTCCGCATCCGATGGAGCGCGTAGTGCACGAATTGATCGGCAACTTCACTTTGCACAAGGGTAACATAAGCGTATAGGGAATGATCGACAGGTTCATCAAGCGGACTCACCCCTGCACATGAAAATTCCGTCGTTAACCCCGACTTCTGAAGGATGGACAATGCGTTCACGAGCTCGGCATCAACTTCAACACCGTTCCACATCTCCGTTTTCTTCGGGGATACCGTATGTTTGTCACGTTCCGTCCAGTGCATCAGCTCCAGCTTGCGCCGTCTCCACAGATGGGCAGGCTGTTCACTTAGTAGCACTTCATGTTCTTCATTTAAATTCATCCAATGCGTCCTCCTGTTCTCCTTGATCCGGTCACCTCATCAACAAAGAGAGAGCACATCCCTGTGCTCTCTGCTTCGCAAAAAGGCAAAGGAATGGCACTCCATTCCTCAGCATGTTGTATTATTGTACCTTTTTAAGTGAAAGGCATCAAACTGATCTTTTATTATTCGTTCAATGCCAGTTTCAGAGCCTCCAGATTTTGTCTCATCACACTAATGTAGTCCATTCCCGACGCGATCTCTTTCTCGGTGAGTCCCTCAATCGGGTTCAGTACTGCCGTCTTGGCTCCCACTTCACTTGCAATCGTCTCAGACACTTTGGAGGACACCAGTGTTTCGAAGAAAATCGTCTTCACCTGATGCTCTTTTGCAAAGTCAATAACGGATGCCATCTGCGCTGCCGAAGGTTCTTGTTCCGGAGACAATCCTGCGATGGGCACCTGTTGCAATCCATATTCCTGTGCAAGGTAGCCAAATGCAGCGTGTTGTGTGATGAAATCCTTGCGTTTGCTATCCGCCACAGCCTCCTTGAAGTCTTGATCCAGTGCCTCCAGCTGAGCAACGTAGGCATCTGCATTCTTCTTGAACTGTTCTGCATGTTCCGGGGCAGCCTGTGCCAATCCCGCTTCAATATTACGTACTTCTTTGACAGCCAGTGCAGGTGACAGCCATACGTGGGGATCCAGTCCACCGTGATCGTGATCATGTCCTTCTTCCGCCTCAGCATCATGATCATGGTCGTGTTCTTCCGTAGTCACTTCAACCGCGTGATCGTGGTCGTGTTCCTCTGTAGTCGCTTGATTCGTTTGGTTATGGTCGTGGTTATGGTCATCTTCTGTTGCCTCAGAATCTCCATGATGGTGATCATGCTCCCCGCCTTCAAGCAAATTAATGCCTTTGCTCGCTTCTACCTGAATGAGCGAAGCATTGCTCAAACTTCCAGTGACCTGATCCATCCATGTTTCCATACCCGCACCGTTGTATACAAGTACATCCGCTTTTTCAATGCTGGCAATGTCCTGTGGTGTGGGCTCCCAATCATGAGGCTCCATACCTGCTGGAACAAGTGTATGTACATCAGCCAGATCCCCTGCCACATTTTTGGTGAACTCGTACATCGGGTAGAAGCTGACCTGTACGTTTAGTTTGGCAGCTTCACTCTCTGTGGGGGCCGTATTACCGGTACCTGCAGAACTTGCATTTGTATTCGAAGCGGATTGTTGGCCGCAGCCTGCAACGATAAGTGTAAGACTGAACAATAATCCGAGCGTAGTTTTTTTACTGAATTTCATGTGATGGTTTCCTCCTTGAATGGGTGACCCGAATGACGTGCTGTGATTTTGTTTCTGTGCGGTGACGCTTGCGATTGTATCGTGCAATCAGCTTTTGCGCTGATATTCCAGTCAATAGAAAGACCAGCAGGATAAGAGCAATCGTTCCTCCTGGAGGTGTATTTAGATGGTAAGATGTTGTGAGTCCGCTAAAAATACCGATTAATCCTGTAATTACCGCGATAATAATCGCTGCTGTAAAACTACGAGACACTCTCAGTGCCAAGGCAGCGGGCAGTACTATGAGAGCTGATACCAACAACACACCGACAATTGGCATGGCTGAAGCTACAGTCATTCCTGTCAGAATGGCAAAGGCAAACGATAATCCTTTCACCTGAACACCCCCTATGGAAGCTGTCTCTTCATCAAAGGTAAAGCTGTACAAAGGTCTGCGTAACAGAATGAAAAAAAGTAAACCAAACACACATACGCCTGCCATCATCCACAACTGTATATCGCTAACTGCGACAATTGATCCGAATAAGTATGAGCTGAATGCCTTCGACAGATTAGTTTGGAGACTCATTAACACCACAGCAAGGGCCAGCCCCGAAGTCATGATGATCGCTACGGGTACCTCGCTGTAGGTTCGGTAACTTCGCCGCAGTTGTTCAACCAATAATGCACCGATCAATGCGACAGCGAATCCACAGATGACCGGGTTAAGATTCATGACCGAACCGAGCGCAACCCCTGCGAGTGAGACGTGGGATAACGTGTCTGCCATTAGTACCTGCCGCCTGAGCATCAGATAGACTCCGAGAATTGGAGCGATGACTCCAATCAGTCCCCCTGCCCAGAAGGCACGTTGCATGAATTCGTACTCAAACACTGCCATTCCTCACTTTCTTGCCGCTCCAGAGTTATCGTTCGGTCCAATCGATCTCCCATTTCTTCCAGCCCGTGAGTAACCATAATAATGGTGATCCCATGGACGTCAGCATAGTGGCGCATCAGATTGTAGAATCCTTCACGACTGTGGCGGTCCATTCCTGTTGTAGGCTCATCCAGTACCAGAACCTGGGGTTGTCCAGCCATAGCTCTCGCGATACAGATCCTCTGCTTTTGTCCACCGGACAGTTCACCAACTCGTGTATTCCGATACTCCCACATGCCAACTTCACGCAAACTGCGTTCAACGATGGCATCCTGCTCTGCTGTGAATCTGCGGAATAGTCCCAGCCTGGTGTAACACCCTGACCGAACCAGTTCAATTACGGTGCTGGGAAATCCACTATTAAACGATGCCACCTGCTGGGGCACATAACCGATATTGGAGTTGTTCCCACGTTTCAACTGTGGATTCATATGTATCATGCCGCTCCAGGGCTTGAGCAGCCCCAGCAGCAGCTTTAACAGGGTCGTTTTGGCAGAACCATTGGGACCTGTGATGCCAATGAACTCTCCCACATGGATATCCAGCGACAGTTGATCAATGACTGGCTCTTTGCCATATCCAAATACAACATCACGCATGGAAGATAGGATCATGCCGCTCCCTCTTTTCGTAAATATTACGATTTAAAAATAACAAAAAAATTTATCTGGTTTCCCGGTGGATCGTCATTTTCTTCAAACGTGGGGAGTACTTTTTCATCTCAAGTCTCTCCGGATGGTTACGCTTGTTTTTGGTTGTTGTGTAGTTGCGATCGCCGCACTCGGTGCAGGCTAAGGTTACAATGACTCTCATGGTTGTTGCCTCCTCTTATTTAATCGTAATAATTACTATTTAATGATATTAGCCTATGCTTTTTCTTTTGTCAACTCCACGCCGGAAAAGGATCTTTCAATTCACGCCAGTTCAATTTCATCTCCTCCTCCGTAAGAAGAGTCTCATCCAAAGTACGTTCAATCGCCGCCCGATCCATATCAATGCCGATAAATACTAATTTCGTCACCCGGTCACCCCACTCATCATCCCAATCCGGTATGCTTGGCAAGGTGTCGCCAAAATGAAGTTGTCGTTCCTCCTCACTCATCGCCCCTACCCATATTCCTGCAGGCGCAAGCTGCTTTGATGTCCCTGCATGACTGAAAGAGATCGCCATATGGTTCCTTGTTGCCATCCACATCAGACCTTTGGATCGCACGATGCTATCTGGCCATTTCGCAATCCAACGCAGCAACCGTTCCGGATGGAATGGGCGTTTACGATGATAGACAAATGAATGAATTCCATATTCTTCAGTCTCCGGGGTATGCTCCTCTTTCATCAATTCGCGGATCCAGCCCGCGGACTGGCTTGCTTTTTCAAAATCAAAACGTCCTGTATTCAATATCTCTCTGGGATCAATCTGCCCATGTGTTGTGCAAATAAGCTTGGCTTCCGGTTGCATGGCGTGTAACGCCTTTTCAAGCTTCGTCAGTTCTTCCTCCGACACCAGATCACATTTATTCAAAATCAGCACATCACAGAATTCCACCTGATCCGTCAGCAGATGAACAATGCCTCGAACATCGTCCTCCCCGGCTTCCTGTCCACGATCTTTCAACGTTTCTTTGGAATAAAAATCACGCCAGAACTGGGCAGCATCAACAACCGTGACCATCGTGTCGAGACGGGTGAATTTCGTCAAATCAATGCCGAGTTCCTCATCAATATAGGTAAACGTCTGCGCAACAGGCACCGGTTCACCAATACCCGTGGATTCAATCAATATGTAATCAAAAGAACCATCCAGCGCCAGCCGCTCCACTTCTTTCAGCAGATCCTCCCGCAACGTGCAGCAAATGCAACCATTCGACATCTCTACCAGCTTCTCATCAATGCGCGATAATCCGCCACCATCTCGTATTAAGCCTGCATCGATGTTAACCTCACTAAGATCATTCACGATGACAGCAACTCTCATTCCCTCGCGGTTATGAAGCACATGATTGAGCAGTGTCGTTTTGCCTGCACCCAAATATCCACTAAGTACGGTTACTGGAACCCTATTTTGAACCTGTTGATCTGACATTTCTGCTTCCTCCACTCTGTTTAAGTTTCAATTTTAATCGTAATAATTACTATTAAAGGTAATCATTCCGAACTATACCTCAGTTTTCTTTGGGTTGTCAACTCTACTATGATAAAGAATCTTGATTAATCGTAAAAATGTTGATTAGAACACAGGAATGATGTATGTTGCCGCACGTACAAGCATATATTTTAGTAAAGTCCTAGTTGTGGAGGTCTGTTTCATGAAAATGGCAGCCAATCTGAAGCTACTGTCCTTCCTGATCCCTTGTGCATTTCTTGTTCCCGTGTTGATCACGATGGCTCCAGATCTGAAGGAAGCATGGAACAGTGAAGCTTTGCAAAATATGAAAACCGTATTCATAGGTATTTTCCTTGAAGCCGCACCGTTTCTGCTCATGGGTGTGCTATTGTCTTCGCTCCTGCAGTGGTTCGTATCCGAAGAAATGGTCCGCAGACTTACGCCTAAGAACCCGATCGGCGGTGTGCTGGTTGCGGGGCTACTTGGTATTATTTTTCCTATCTGTGAATGTGGCATGATCCCGGTCGTAAGAAGGTTGATGCACAAAGGCATGCCTGCCTATATCGCAGTTACGTTCATCTTGAGTGGGCCTGTAGTGAATCCCATCGTATTTACCGCAACCTTGCTCGCCTTTCCCTCCCATCCTGAGATTACCATTGCCCGCATGGGACTGGCCTTTGCCGTGGCAGCTTCCATAGGTGGATTGGTATATGTGTTCGTTCGTCGAAATCCCCTTCGATTGCCGAAAGTCGCTGCGACAGAGGTTAAGACACATCCCGGATTCAAAATGGCTCAACCTCATGCTCATGCACACGCAAATGCTCATGACCATAACCATGTGAAAAATTGGCGCAGCTTCTTCATTCATGCCGGAGATGAATTCGTTGATATGAGCAAATATTTGGTGATCGGTGCCCTGATTACAGCCTGCATCCAGACATTCATTAGCCGCAGCGATCTGATCTCACTTGGCAATGGTCCTGTCGCCTCTTACGTGTTCATGATGGGCTTTGCTTATGTACTGTCTCTCTGCTCCACTTCGGATGCTTTTGTGGCTTCTGCGTTCTCTCATACGTTTGCACTAGGGCCACTGGTATCCTTCCTTGTGTTAGGTCCGATGCTGGATTTCAAAAGCACGCTTATGCTGCTCTCGACCTTCCGTACCCGGTTTGTTATCGGTCTAAGTCTGGCGATTATCATACTCGTCTTTGTCGGCTCTTGGTTGATTAACCTGCTGGTATAAACGTTGAGCAACATATTTCATGATCTGAATGGTTAACCCCATGAACTTTCATCCTGACTATGAATAGAAATGAGGTGATGATATGAACAACACTGTTTATACGATGACCAAATCTCCTGTTCCAAGATCACACATCTTCCAATGGCATAACCTGATCCGTGCGGTATGGATCGGCGGGCTCGCGGTGTACATTATTCACTTGAATTCAAGTGACTCGCTTCATTATTATTTGGCTCCTACCATGCAAAAACTGCTGTTATGCTGCCCTGTTCCCTTATTGTTTATTGCTGTTATCATGACCTGGCATGGACTGTTCGGTAGAAACGAGATTCATTGCGACTGTGAACATCCACCGCCCTCGGGCTTCCTTCGTAGCTCAATGGTATATGGTCTGATTGCCATACCCTTGTTGCTAGGATTTTTGTTACCTGATCGGGCGCTCGGCAGCTCCATGGCCAGTCAGAAAGGCATGTCTCTCACTTATGCACCTCCCGAGATTCGTCGGAAAGAATCTTTACCAGATCCGGCAACGCAATTGAATGTACAAGATCTTACACAAAAACCAACGACCGTTCAGCCTGCATCGGCCACCAAAGTACAATTCGTTCCTCCGGACGAGTACAGCCGCGAATTCGCTGAACTGGCGGAGAAGTTGTATGCAGAACAGGTCATCCGAGTCTATCCTGAGATCTTCTCTGAAACCCTCGGCACGATTGATATGTTCCAGCGACAATTTGCAGGCAAAGATATCTCGTTAACCGGGTTCGTCTATCGTGACAAAAGCATGGATCATGAATCACATTTTGCACTGGGACGATTTCTCGTCATGTGCTGCCCCGCGGATGCAGCTCCCTTCGGTGTGATGATTCACATCCCAGAAGCGGATAACTTCCCTACAGACAGCTGGGTGCAAATCGATGGCAGCATCGGTTCAGCACAGGTGAACGGTAAGGATACCATTGAGATTCGGGCTACAAAGGTGACACCTGTATTCGAGCCATCCACGCCTTATATTTATACAAGTGCTGATTCGGTGATGGCGTATGAGAAAATAAAGAAGAACTAATCATTTGCCCGAACAAAGCCACGAAACTTCGATCGTACCCCTGGCTCTGATCGAATGGAGCACAGCTTCCAAAATTCCCGTTAATTGTGTCCATTGTTCCATCGTGTCCAATAAGTGCTGGACATCGTTCCAGTTATATTAGAACTCTTAGGTATACGTCTGAAATGTTTGCCCTTTATTCACCATAAAAATATCCTCTCCAAGAAATACTTGTACCCCATGATCACATGAAGGTTTTTAGGTGTCTTCTTAAAGGGGTAAATATATTTACTTAAAATAAAGGACTATCACGTTAGATAGTCCTTTATTTTATGAAATTTCAAACTGGAGAAGACAGATAACGAATTTTTCTGGTATCAGTAACCTGAAATTCTTCAGAGCAATATTCAACAAATTCACCTAAAATATAATGGTGCTGGAACAACGAAGGATGGTCGCTTTCAGAAGAGTTTGTCCATTGATATGCATTTTTTGTGCAGAAAATTATAATTTTCTTTTTAGCACGAGAAATTGCTACATTAAGTAGATGAGGATTTAATAATAACTTATCATTGATCTTTTCCTTTTCTCCTGTTGGTAATGTAAGAATAACAACATCGCGCTCACTTCCCTGAAACCGATGTACCGTGTCAACGGAATCAGAAACAATTTCCTGTAGTTCTTCATCAAAGTCGATTCCCTCTGAATGACAAAGTTCTTGTACATATTGTAACAATTTTCTTTGAATTAGTTGGTACTGCAGTCTATAGGGTGCAATAATTGCGACCCCTTCAGTAAAGAAGGATTTAAGACTATATGGGTTATTGTTTTTATCCTGTAGTTGTGATTCCCAAAGTGTCTTAATAATATCAATCGATTCATTGGCTTGTACCGTATTGAGCTTTTCACTTCTACTATCATCATCCACAATAACAACACATGCAGAGTCAAAGTACCGGTCGTAAAAAGCTTTTGCATCTTTGTGAAAATCCATTTTACGTAAATCTCTTGTATTTACAGGTGTAAATCCTGAATATCCTACCTTGGCAAGGAAGTTTACGATATCAGGATGTGAACGAAAACTTTCTTTTAACATGATAGGCGCTACTTTATGGATGTTCTTATAAAACGAATAAACTGACGATACGTATTGCTCTTGCCCATCTGGGTGAACGTATTGATGAATTGGTGGCAGTTGAAGATCATCACCAGCTAGTATAACACGCGCTCCGTTCCGAATAGCCATCATGACTAAAGCAGCTTGTGCAGGAGGCATCTGACCGGCTTCATCGATGATAATAACATCAATTTGATGTGCATTTAGTTTCCAGTTACTTTTGAAGTATAGCCCCCAAACTTTCTGAGGAGTTGTTGCAAAAACACTGTGTTTTGAATATTCAATCGCTTTTACTTCTCTATAGTTATTAATTCTTAAAACGTCGACTGTACTTGGGATCTTTTCCAGAAGACCATCGACAGCTGAATTATTAGAGGCGCTGAATAAAATTTTCTGATCCCCGAAATGTTTAACCCATAATTCAATAAACTTTCGAATAATATGTGATTTCCCGCTACCTGGTGGCCCCCAAAGGATTGAGACGGGTTGATCAACAAACCCTCTAAGAGCTTCAATTTGAGAATTAGTAAAATCAGAACTTAAATTATCTATATCCGAATGGATTCCTGAAGTATCCAACTGATTATCACAGAAATTATTAGGAGGTGAAAGTAAATATTGTGCACAGAATGTATGCAAACTCGAACCAAGATGTCCTCTACCTTCTGGAGTCGTGACCGCAAAATGCGAATAAAAGTGTATTCTACAGCCAATGTCATCAATATTACTCACAAATTTTTTTTCCATGTCATTCAATGCCGTTTTCTCCGCTGTAGAAATCAACAGTGACAAAGAATCATGAAAATAATCTACATGTTCTTTTGTTAAATTGCTGTCTAACTGTTCTAGATCTTCCTTCAAATTTTCTAAAATACTTTTAATCTCGCGTTTTTCTCTGGCCTTCTCCACCAGCTGCATTAATTGCTGTATATACGTTTTTAAAGTTCCGTTTAACTCGCCCATATTCAAATCAGCTGGGAATACCTGAGGAAGTGAGGCTGAAAGTCGTTCTACTAAAAAGTCTGTAGCAGTTTTCTCAAGTGTAAACCATTCAGCATGGTTACAGTGCGTTGCCCAAAATGCTTTTTTCCTGTTATCCCATCTACCCCATTGATACCCTCTAAACTTAGTAGGGTTATCTTCTGGAGACCATACTTTAACTACTGCGATTCCTTCACGGTATCGAATAACTTTACAACTTAGCAACTCATAATAATACTCAATTCCACTGTTTGGATGAGTACGTGCATGATAATTTGGTGCTCCCCTTGGTATATCGACATCTAATAAACTAAGGGCATCACCGTTAGGGGCAATGCTCCAGTTTATTTGCCCTTCCTGTACATCTAAGGCATTATTTAGCATGTCGTATGTAAATAATAGAGTGCCTTGAGGATAGTCTCTTTCGAAACCTCTACGAATCCATATAACAGGATTTTCATCGAACATAAGTTTCCATTTTTCGGGTGATATTTGAACTAATTGAGCACTCTTCCCAGATACTACTCTTTCGTGAATTGGCAATTGCCATGTTCTTAAAATATCTTGCGCTCCCTCACAGAAATTTAAGGTGGATTGTAACAGCCAGGCATGAGCTTCTTTTGCTAAGTTTGGCGGATAGTTATAATTATAACCAAACTCTTTGCTATAAAAAGCAATCCTTTGAAAAGGGAATGTTTCTCTTAAATGGGCAACGCAAGTTCTTAAGACATTTAATTTATGTTCCACAATCCTTTTTAGCTTACTGCTACCACCACTACTCACTATAAACCAATTATGATGAACTCCCGCAGCAGGTACTGCATCGGATAAAATACTTAACATATCTGGATACTCGTCTGTTTGGAAATGTTCGTATGATAAATTTAACAATCGGCCTGTCTCTAGAATTGAGTAAGCATATAAACTAGGTAAATGGAACGCTCGTCCCATTTCACTATCAAGTACTGTAACAGGCGAGAGTACTTTCTTTGAACCTTTAGCAAATTCTGACTGGATGAGAGTAGGTGAGTGAAAATGTGTAGGAACTATAAATAGTCCGGATAGAGCTGCAAACTGTTCACTTGTATACTGATAGCGTTCCAATAATTCTCTAATAAAGCTAAGTTCGCGTTTACTCCAAATATAAAAGTGAATTTGTTCAGATTCAATAATTATTGAATTAAGTACTTCGGACACGGCTATCAAGATTCTTATCTCTTCTTCAGCTGTAGGGAGAATATCATCAGCAAGCCGTAGAGATTCCTGATAAAATATAGTTTGGTTATCATCTACCCGATTTAGGGCTATTGATCCTAAACGATGGGATGATGAATCAAACTCTACGTTTATAACATATTCCTGTAATTTCTCATTTTTATAGGGAATGGAAATACTTCTAAAGTGCTCTGAAGCTTCGACCTTTAAAGGTAAACGACCGTCATCTAATGACTCATTTATTTCTTTCGAAAGCACAGAAATTTTATCGATACCATATCCATATATAGCTTTATATAAATGATCTTCTTTTGATCCGAGGTCATCAAGCTTTAACCCATTAATATCTTTCAAATTATAAAAACCCTTAACAAACATTTCTTCAATAGTGCTTCGTGATAATCCTGGGATTAATTCGAGATGCTTCTCTTCCATTGCCTGTGCGTGACAATTATGATCTGGTATATCCGAAGAAATTGGATATCCAAGGTATCTACAAGCAGAACATCTATTCATTCCGATATACCAGTCAGCCATATCCCATGTCTTTTTACTTGCTGCAGGTAATGCAGTTGAAAAAAAGTCGTTAAGTTTATTCATCCAGGGTTTTAAGTCTATCCAACTTGTGTAATCGTACATTTTAGTAAATACATCTTCCTTATCTTGAGATATTGTATCGATGATTCC
Source organism: Paenibacillus sp. FSL R5-0519 (assembly GCF_037974275.1). NCBI lineage: Bacteria > Bacillati > Bacillota > Bacilli > Caryophanales > Paenibacillaceae > Paenibacillus > Paenibacillus sp. FSL R5-0519. The sequence continues at coordinate 2,861,424 of NZ_CP150234.1, read as the reverse complement.
TGCCCCAGCCTCCGGCAGAATACCCGCACTGCAAACGACAAATTTTTTATCATATCCTAATTGGTGAATCGTTTTAGTTAAAGTCCAGGCATAGTAAGCGGCCTCAGGGTGGTAAGGCCCCACACTATAGGCCATTTTCAGGTCGATAATAAACAATCTAGTACGATTATCCTCTTGTCTCATTTCATATGCTATAACCTGATCTCCATCATCAACTGTAAGGCCGAAAGTTATTTTGTTATTCAAATGGTTCGGTTGTTTAACAGCCAGAACTAAATCCGGTTTGCACGTTTCAAATTCAATGTCAATGTCCTCAGAATTCAAATTTGGTGCTTTGTAACTGGGTTCCCACCAAAATTCATAGTCATCACGGTTTTGTTCTAGTCTATCTAAAAACCACTTTAAATTTCTTTTGTCAGTAGTATACAACATAAGACTCACTCTCCATCATCAAAGTGCTCTTCTGGGGCATGAAGGAATAGATGGTTACTTAATAACTTTTGTTTGAATATTTGCTCTAAAGAACTCCCAGCAGCAGCAAGTTCGGTACTCTTATTTTCTGCTATTGCCTGTTCATTTGATAAGTCACCTACTAATTGTCGTTCACATTCACTGATAAAAAAAGATTTGATAATGCCTTTTTTCATTTTAATTGTTTGAGTTACATTCATATGAATTACTCCCATCTACTTTAGGCTTAACAAATATAAAGTGTTTATAGTACTTTTGGATTATGACAGGGAATATTATACTACACTATACTATTAAAGGGAATAATACCATTTTATCTTTACGGTCGAAGTATTTGTTGCTACTAACCGTTAGCATTACTGATGAAAAGAAGCGAAAAATACCATTTGCAAGCAACCAGAATAACCGACTGCCATTTGCGCTGAACAGATCAACTATTGGTACAATAGACCCTATCAACCGAATGAAAAAGGTGAATTTTTTTTCCTACTGCCGCAAAGCATGCATGTAGACATCTTTTAAGTTACCAGCTTTATAATAGGTTTCTGTTTAACTTGAAGAACGATCTCCGTACTCATCAACATTTCGACCAAGTCTAGTCCTAAGTCAATGGAAACCATAACCCTCGCCACCAATTATCGTATTACCGTCACGCGCTACACTCGCAAATATTACTTCCTCACAATAAAAAGCCAGTAAATCATAAGCTAATGAGTTACTAGTAGCCTTTTTTCATTCAGGAACCCGCTGAGCCCAAGAGTAAAGCCCCCGTACAAATAGAAATCTTATAAGGCACGTTCTCTGCCGTTCAAACCCAGCTAATGAAATTCTCATCAAATCGAAGGGTTCTAGTTGATAATCCACCGGGAAAAACACTAGATCATAATCTCCTAGATTAGGTAACACTGCATCAGACTTCATTTTCAGCCCTCGATTATCTGTAATTTCATCCTTGTCTGCACAGAATGTCTACGAGACGTTTTCCTTCGCTTTCAGGATAGCTAAACCAAGTCACTGCTTCATAAACTCCAGCTAAGTCCACACTTGTCATTCCATCGAAAAATACAAACGCCAGTTTCTTCGGCGCCACCATTCCTATTGTTTTCTGGATAATAAATAAAGGGGCTGTCCCATAAGTCGTAAAAAGACTCGGGATAGCCCCGTTTTCCAAATTTACACAACAAAAAGAAGCCTTTCCTTGGTAAAATGGAAGTGTCGAGCTACCACTTTTAAGGAGGGCTTCTTTTGTACATTCAATATACCATGGATCAACTTTTCTTGCCAATGGATTTGGAGACAGATATCCCCGAAAATCACCTCGTGCGTGTCGTGAATGAGGCCGTTCATCGCCTGAGCGACTCCATTTTCTCCGCGGCATACCCTGGTGGTAGCCGTCACAGCTATCATCCCAAAATGCTCACCAAAATCATCATCTATGCCTACACCCAGCGCATCTATTCTTCCCGGCAAATCGCCAAGGCGGTTCGCGAAAATATCATGTTCATGTGGCTCGCCGCGCGCCAACAGCCGGACTTCCGTACCATCAATCGCTTTCGTTCCGAGCGGATGAAAGAGGTACTGGAAACCGTATTTACCCATGTACTGGAGTTGCTGGTTCAGGAGCAATATGTATCATTGGATCACTATTTTCTAGACGGAACCAAGCTCGAAGCGAATGCCAATCGCTACACCTTTGTGTGGAAAAAAGCCGTCGTCAAGCACCAGGCCAAGCTGCAAGAAAAAGTACATACCCTGTTTCAAGCCATCGAAGAGGCGGAAAACGACGAAGATGCCCTTCACACCAGAACCGACCTGCCGGAGCTTGGCGAAGCCTCGGCTCTCACGGCAGACAAGCTGGAGCAAGCCGTCCAGCAATTGGAGAAAAAACTGCTCGAAAAACCCAAGGACAAAACGCTCAAGAAAGCTGTGTGCCAGTTGCGGAAGGACTTGCTGCCGCGGCTGCAAAAATATGAATATCAGCTTCAAACCGCCGGTGAGCGGAACAGCTACAGCAAAACCGACCCGGATGCGACATTCATGCGAATGAAAGGGGATCACATGCGAAATGGTCAATTGAAGCCCGGATACAATGTGCAGATCGGAACGGAAAATCAGTTTGTTTTGGGCTACAGCGTACACCAACGACCTACGGATACCAAATGTCTGAAACCCCATCTGAATCATCTGGAAGAAACGCTTGGCCAAAGACCGAAGACCATCATTGCCGATGCCGGGTATGGAAGCGAAGAAAACTACAGCTATTTAGAAGAACAAAACATTCAGGCTATCGTCAAATATGGGACATATCACAAGGAAAAGACTCGTGCTTTTCGGCAAGCCATCGGTAAAGTGGACAACTGGAGTTACAACGAAACGTCAGATACGTGGACCTGTGCGGCTGGACAAACGTTACCTTTTCGGTATGAAAGCCGGACGATGACGGAAAGCGGCTACACGATTCAGACACGTCACTATCGAAGTGAGGATTGTAGTCAGTGTCCCTTGAAAGCGACGTGCACCAAGGCCCAAGGTGACCGGGAGATTGCGGTCAGCTTGACCTACATGCGGCAAAAAAACGAGATGCGAGAACGCCTACGTAGCGAGGAAGGATACATGCTATCGGTTCGGCGCATGGTTGAGCCGGAAAGTGTGTTTGGGCAAATAAAAAATAATCGGGGATTCCGAAGATTCCTGCTTCGTGGCTTGCAAAAAGTAAGCCTTGAGGTCGGGTGGCTTTGTCTTGCCCACAATCTGCTCAAAAAAGCGACAATAGCGGAAAAACGCAAACGGGACCAAGCAGGATGAACCTCTGCTTGGTCCCGTTTGGCATCTCGGTGTTCATTCACTTCACCGATGTTTGTTTTAAAGGCTTTTGAGACAGCCTCTTTATTCAGGCGTACGGCATATAAAATATGTGCTTCCTTGTGGTTCACTCCACGTTACGTCAGTCACACATACCAAGATATTATTCTGTTACGATATCATGAACCAATACAGGCGCATCGGCATGATCTGCAATCGTAATGTTTTCTTTGATCTTCGCGATGACGTCTGCTACGTCTTCACGATTGGCATGAATCGTTACGAGGGACTCACCAGCTTTAACTGGGTCACCGACTTTTTTGTTCAGCATCAGACCAACCGCAAGATCAATCTCAGATTCTTTTGTTGCACGGCCTGCGCCGAGCAGCATTGCTGCCGTTCCGATTTCGTCAGCGACGATTCCGGCAACATAGCCGTCCTTGTCTGCCGGGACTTCTACCAGGTATTGTGCTTGTGGCAAACGATCTGGATGATCCACAACCGAAGCGTCTCCGCCTTGGTTAGCCAGGAAATCTTTGAACTTCTCCAGTGCTTTACCGTTCTGGATCACTTCTTTCAATTTCTCCTCGGCTTGTTCCAAGGAATCTGCCTTGCCAGCAAGGAATACCATCTGACGTCCAAGCGCCAGACACAATTCTTCCAGATCTTTCGGGCCTTTACCTTGCAGGGTGAGGATAGCTTCTTTTACTTCAAGCGCGTTACCAATCGCCAGACCCAGTGGTTGGGACATATCGGAGATAACCGCCATCGTTTTACGTCCAACGTTGTTACCGATGCTTACCATGGCATGTGCCAATTCTTTAGCATCTTCCGTTGTTTTCATGAATGCACCGGCACCCGTTTTCACATCCAATACGATTGCATCAGCACCAGCTGCAATTTTCTTGCTCATGATGGAGCTGGCGATCAGTGGAATGGAGTTAACAGTTGCTGTTACATCACGCAGTGCATAGAGCTTTTTGTCTGCTGGCGTAAGGTTACCACTTTGTCCAATAACCGCAACCTTGTGTTCGTTTACGAGACGAATGAACTCTTCTTTTTCAAGCTCTACGTGGAAACCGGCAACGGATTCCAGCTTGTCTGTTGTACCACCCGTGTGACCAAGTCCACGTCCGGACATTTTGGCAACAGGAACATCCAGCGCAGCAACGAGCGGAGCGAGTACCAGTGTTGTTGTATCGCCCACTCCTCCTGTGGAGTGCTTGTCTACTTTGATACCTTCGATGGCAGACAGGTCAATCGTTTCACCGGAATTCACCATGGACATTGTGAGATCGGCACGTTCCTTGTCTGTCATATCTTTGAAGAATACCGCCATCGCCCATGCGCTGACTTGATAGTCCGGGATCTCTCCTTGTGTGTATCCTTGAACAACAAAGTCAATCTCAGCTGTTGTGAGTTCTTTACCGTCGCGTTTCTTGGCAATAATGTCTACCATTCTCATGATGATCTCTCCTTGTGTGTGAAATTGATTGTATAGAACACTTTGTAGTTAATCCGTTCCGGCCCCGGATCGTTCTTTTGATCGCTGTTGTCTCCAAGTTTTTTTGATCCATTTTACAATGGAGAAAACTCGTAGACAAAGGCGAACGCTTCGCTTCTTCAGAATCGATTCCGGTTCCTTCACTCCGTGCTTAAAACAAAAGTTTCGATTAAAATCAAATGATGGTTGAATATAATATGCAACAACATCTGTTGTCATCTTAATGAACACTTTGTAGTTACACCGCTCCGGCCCCGGATCGTTCTTATGATCGCTGTTGTCTCCAAGTTTTTTTGATCCATTTTACAATGGGAAAACTCGGAGACAGCGTATCCTTCCGAAGCAGCTTTCTTTCAGAAAGCTTTTAGGCGAACGCTTCGCTTCTTCAGAATCGATTCCAGGTCCTTCACTCCATGCTTAAAACAAAAGTTTCGATTAAAATCAAATGATGATGAATATAAAATACAACAATTACAGTGTGATTGCTGTGTCCAGAGCCACTACCATCATGTCGTTGAATGTTTTTTGGCGCTCTTCGGCAGATGTTTCTTCGCCTGTCAGCAAGTGGTCACTTACTGTCAGGATGGTCAGTGCGTTAACACCGAACTTGGCAGCGATGGTGTACAGTGCTGTTGTTTCCATCTCTACGCCGAGTACGCCGTGCTTCATCAACTTCTCAGTGACGGAACGGTCATCACGGTAGAAAGAATCGGAGCTGAACACGTTACCGACATGAATCTTCATGCCTTTAGCTGTTGCACGGTCATATGCTTCTTTCAGCAGAGAGAACGTAGCGATTGGCGAGAAGTCATATCCACCAAATACATGTTTGTTCATGCTGGAATCCGTACATGCTGCTTGTGCAAGGATAACGTCACGTACACGGACATGCTCTTGCATACCGCCACAAGTACCTACACGAATCAGGTTTTTCACGCCATATTCACTGATTAACTCGTTAGCATAGATTGCAAAAGACGGAATGCCCATCCCTGAACCTTGTACCGAAATCCGGTGTCCTTGATATGTACCTGTGTAACCGAGCATTCCACGAACCTCGTTGTAACATACAACATCTTCAAGGTACGTATCTGCAATATACTTCGCGCGCAAAGGGTCTCCTGGCAAAAGGATCGTTTCTGCGATATCTCCGGGTTTTGCTCCAATATGTGTACTCATGAATGAATCTCCTCCAGTTATACATTTAGTCTATTATGATGACAGGACCGGAGCAGCACAGCTACTCCGACATCCCCTATCCCGTTTCAGAAAAACTTATTTCAAATCCTTCAGGAAGCTGGTGCCGTATTCCGGCATTTTCACTCCAAAGTTCTCGGCTACGGTTGCGCCAAGATCAGCAAATGTGCTGCGCAGATCAAGCTTTTTGCCCTCGCTGAAGCGCGGAGAGTAAGCAAGTAGCGGAACATATTCACGTGTATGATCTGTACCACGATAAGTTGGATCATTACCATGGTCAGCTGTAATCAGCAGCAGATCATCGTTGGTCATTTTGGCAAAAATCTCTGGCAGCCTTGCATCATAGTCTTCAAGCGCCTGAGCATACCCTTGCGGATCACGACGGTGACCGTACAGGGCATCAAAATCAACCAGGTTCAGGAAGCTGAGTCCAGTGAACTCTTCATCCATCGTTTCAGACAACTTGTCCATGCCATCCATGTTAGACACGGTACGAACAGCCTTGGTTACACCTTCGCCATCATAGATATCTGCGATTTTACCGAGGGCAATCACATCAAATCCGCCATCTTGCAGTTCATTCATTACCGTACGACCAAACGGTTTGAGCGCGTAGTCATGACGATTCGCAGTACGTTTCCAGTTACCCGCTTCACCGACAAATGGACGGGCAATAATGCGGCCGAGCATGTACGGATCTTCAAGTGTTATTTCACGGCAGAACTCACAGATCTCATACAGTTCTTTCAATGGAACAACATCCTCATGTGCTGCAATTTGCAGTACGGAATCCGCGGATGTATATACGATGAGCGCGCCAGTTTCGACATGCTCTGCACCCAGTTCATCGAGAATTTCCGTGCCACTAGCCGGTTTATTACCGATGACCTTCCGGCCCGTTTTCTCTTCAATGCGCTGAATCAACTCATCGGGAAAACCATTCTCGAACACACGGAAAGGTGTATCAATGTAAAGGCCCATCAGCTCCCAATGACCTGTCATGGTGTCTTTGCCTCTGGAGGCTTCCTGCATCTTGGTGTAATACGCTTTAGGTGCATCCGCTACAGGAACACCTTCGATTTCTTTGATGTTGGACAGTCCGAGACTGGCCATGTGAGGCATTTTCAGACCTCCGCGTTCACGTGCAATGTGACCAAAGGTATCTACATCAAAATCATCGAATTCTGCTGCATCCGGCGCTTCGCCGATCCCTACAGAATCCATAACAATCAGATGTACTCTTTTAAAAGTTGACATAATCTAAGCACTCCTTCCAATAATCCGGTTTACAAGAACAGTCCGGCGATGATCGCTGACAATACACTAACAAGCGATGCACCGTAAAGCAGTTTCAGACCGAAGCGGGCCACCACATTACCTTGTTTCTCATGAAGTCCCTTCACCGCACCAGCAATGATTCCGATGGAGGAGAAGTTAGCGAACGATACGAGGAAGACGGATACGATCCCTGTTGTTCTGGCAGACAACGTTGTCTGCTTCGTCAGATCAAGCATGGCTACGAATTCATTGGATACCATTTTGGTAGCCATAATACTTCCCGCTTGAACAGCTTCCTTCCATGGAACACCCATAATAAAGGCAAATGGTGCAAACACATAACCTAGCAGCTCCTGGAATGAAATACCGAGTATTGCGCTAAACATTCCGTTAACAAGTGCAATTAAGGCAACAAAACCGATTAACATCGCAGCTACGATGATGGCGACTTTGAATCCATCCAGGATGTACTCACCCAGCATTTCGAAGAAGGACTGTTTCTCTTCTTCCTGTACTTCCAATATATCTTCTTCCTCTGTAACCTCATACGGATTCACAATGGAAGCAATGATAAAACCGCCAAACAGGTTGAGCACGAGTGCCGTAACCACATATTTCGGATCAATCATGGACATATAGGCACCGACAATCGACATCGAGACCGTGGACATCGCCGAAGCACACAAGGTGTACAGCCGATGTTTTGGCAACAACCCAATTTGTTTTTTCACAGAAATGAACACTTCAGATTGCCCCAATACAGCCGAAGCAACCGCGTTATATGATTCCAGTTTGCCCATTCCGTTGATTTTGCTTAATACCAGACCAATATATTTTATAACAAAAGGTAAGATTCGGATATACTGCAATATCCCAATAAGTGCAGAGATAACAACAATCGGCATCAACACGCTGAGGAAAAACGGTGTGCCTACGGTATCTGCACCTACGGTGGTCAGATCACCAAATACAAATGCAATTCCTTCATTCGCATAATCAAGCAAACTTTTAAATACGGACGCGAAGCCGCCAATTAACCATGTCCCGACTCCTGTATTCAGCAAGGCATACGCCAGGATCACCTGTAAAACAACCATAACAACCAGTGGTCGGTAACGAATCTTCTTTTTACTGTTGCTTGCGATATAAGCCAGTCCAAAAACAACGAGTAAACCAAGAAGGGCAATTAGAAATTTCATTTGATCTCTCCTTTGAAGGTAGTTAAGCCGGATGTGGAATTCAGCTCAAAGGGTGATTACAAGCATTTTTAACAGTAATCTTTCAGAAAACTTATGAAGCGCTTACAATAAGTTCCGTTAATTAAAATATAAGTGTAAATTGTATTCCCTGTACCTGAGACGAACGCTCAAGTACAGAGAACATAACATTACTTTTGTTTGATAAGCTTGTGCTTATTAAACTTTTTGCTTAATAAGAAGATGTAGATTGACCGCCCTGCATGATCTTCACGCCAGAGCTTGCACCGATCCGAGTCGCACCCGCTTCAATCATTTTTTGCATATCTTCCAGGCTACGTACGCCACCGGAAGCTTTAACGCCAACATCAGGACCTACAGTACGACGCATCAAAGCGATATCTTCTGGCGTTGCTCCACCTGTGGAGAATCCTGTAGAAGTTTTAACAAAATCAGCCCCAGCTCGTACAGCTGCCTGACAAGCACGTACTTTCTCTTCATCCGTCAACAGACAAGTTTCAATAATGACTTTCACCAAAGCTTTACCCGCAGCCGCTTCAACGACAGCACGAATATCTTGTTCAACGAAATCATCTTTGCCATCTTTCAAAGCACTGATGTTGATGACCATATCGACTTCAGTTGCACCTTTAGCAATTGCATCCTTGGTTTCAAAAGCTTTTGTCTCCGATGTGGATGCTCCCAGAGGGAAACCGATAACGGTACAGATATCTACGCCAGTACCCTGCAACTGCCCAGCAGCATAAGCTACCCAGCCTGGGTTAACACATACGGAAGCAAACTGGTATTGCTTCGCTTCTTCGGTTAACTTGGCCATTTCACTTTGCGTTGCGTCCGCACGAAGCAACGTATGGTCGATCATTTTAGCTAATTGTGGTGTAGTCAATTGAATCTCTCCCTTATCTGAACTAGTTATTTTCTATACCCTTACACTAACATGAACATATGTAAAAATCAACTTGAACTTTTGTTCACAACTTAACTTACCGTTCTTGCTACGTTATATTTTCTGCCTAACAAAGCAAAACATCCGCCCTTTTTACGTGGCAGATGTTGTCATCCATATCCATTTGAAATTAGAACCGCAGTAATGCCTGGGCTGTGTACTGATCCGTAACCAAAATATTCGCATAATGACCTTTAAGCGCGGCGTGAATCGCTTCAATTTTTCGTTGACCCCCGGCGACCAGTATTGATTTTTCCTTATTTCTCAACTCGGCCAGATCAATTCCGACGGTTCTGCTGTTGATCTCTTCACTGATCAACTGACCTTCCGCATCGAAAAAGCGTGAACAAATGTCACCTGCACCAGAGTTCATTAATAATTGTTGCTCTTCTTCATTGAAGTAGCCAAGCCTGAACAATAACGCATCTTCTTTTACAGTACCCACGGTGAACAAAGCGATGTTGGCCTGTCTGCCAAGTTCTACGATTCTGCCGATATGCCGATCGGCCTCCACCATATTCTTCACTTCGATGTTGTCGAAAATAACGGGCAGTGGCAAATACCTTGGTACCGTGTGGAAAGCTTCAGCGAATAAATGTACAATCTCAGCGGCATACGTATTGACATGGGAGTGGCTTACGCCCCCCTTCAATTGTACAACTTCGACACCTTTAACCTGCTTGGGACGGAGCTGACGTGCTACGGCATGCATGGTTGTTCCCCAAGTCACCCCGATAATATCCGCATCCTGAACCGTCTCCTGAAGGTAGTCTGCTGCTCGTTTGCTGATATGCTTCTGTATTTCCTCATCACTCTTCAACGGGGCAAAACACACGAGTGCCGTATCTAAATCATATTTCGACTTGAGTTCTCCGGCAATGATATCGATATCCTCCAGCGGGTCCATAATTTCAATCCGGACGTATCCCCGATCTTTCGCGTACTGAAGTAACCTTGATACGGTTGGACGCGACACGCCCAATCTTGCGGCAATATCCTGCTGGCTGTAATCGGACTGATAATACAATTTCGCTGCTTCAATGCTTAATCGTTGCTTCTCCAGGTCCATTCCCATGTGCGCTCATCTCACTCATCCCTATTATCGTTGGAACATAAATACTCGTCCTGTATATTATACATGGATTTAGTATCCGGTTACTACATAGCATCCAATTCAGTATTGTCTCCATCCATTCAATTCCTTTCTGACGTATAAAACGGTAGGAACGATGCATACTACTGCGGTCGCTTCATTATTGCCAAGATTGGTTCAACCATTAATCGCACAGAGAGGAAGAACTGCATGTCTACCTTATTGTATATTACTGCCCATCCTCATGATCATGAAACCTCCTTCAGTATGGCTACGGGCAAAGCATTTATTGATGCGTATCGTGAAAGTCACCCTTCCGATGAGGTTGTTCACCTCGATCTGTACCGCTCGGATATTCCGCATATCGATGCGGATGTCTTCAGTGGCTGGGGCAAACTGCAATCGGGCAGTGATCTGACTTCCGAAGAGCAGGCAAAAGTAAGCCGTTTGAATGAACTGTCGGATCAATTTGCATCAGCAGATAAATATGTTTTTGTAACACCGATGTGGAACTTCTCATTCCCTCCCATCCTGAAGGCATATGTGGACTCCATCTGTGTAGCTGGCAAAACATTCCGTTACACCGAACAAGGTCCTGTCGGACTGTTGTCTGACAAAAAAGCGCTGCATATTCAGGCCCGCGGCGGCATTTATTCCGAAGGCCCAGCGGCTCAGATGGAATCCGGTCATCGTTATCTGAGCATTATCATGTCTTTCCTTGGCGTGCCAAAGCTTGATGGTATTTTTGTTGAGGGGCATAATCAGTATAAAGATCGAGCGGATGAGATCAAGCAACAGGCGATAGAACAAGCGCGCACTTTGGCAAAACAATTTTAGAAAGGTAGTTCAAAAGTCCGCTTTTGATTACGAATCATGCCTAGTGACATCATCAGCAGTGTAGTAAACAATCAAAGCAAAAATAAAACCCGCATGTTTCCTAGGATATTCCCAGGAAACATGCGGGTTTCAATGTATATTTCAACCTAGAGCTTATTGATATCCAGCGCTGGCACGGCTCATGGTTTCAAGTTTACGTGTGATCGCATGACGGTCCACTTTCAATCCCCAGATCATCTCAATAATCTGCTCTTTCTCCTCAGGACTGTCGGCATGTTTCAGTTGCATTAACAGATCATGCATTTGTTCATTAATGCCTTCGAATTGAATCCATAAATCCTGTCTTACCTCTTTTGAATCCAGATGATGATTCGCATCGACTTCTTCCTTCAATGCTTGCAGAATAGCATCTTTCCATTCGTCATCACCTAGCTGTTTCGCAATGTTCAGGAGATCCAGATAATCGTCAACAAGAAGTGAGTTCAATTCAGCATGTGTTTTCATCGTTTATTGCATCCCCTTTCCGTCTATTTACCAAGTATTATACTCGGTATTTCAGGATATGCAATACCTGTCGGAAAAAGTTGCTTTATGTAGCCTGTCCCTTCAACCTGTGAACAAGCAAATTACACAAGACAAAACCGATCAAAACATACACACCAATCAACCCCACAATGCCGATCCATCCTAAATGGCTGTATAACAATCCGCCCCCTGTTCCACTTACGCTTGAACCAAGGTAGTAGAAAAACAAATATAACGCATTGGCCTGAGATTTATGCTGATTGGCCACGAGTCCAACCCAGCTGCTTGCGATGGAATGACCACCAAAGAAACCAAAAGCAAACAGGGCAAGTCCGATAATTTTGACCCCAATCGCTGGATGAACGGTACATACTGCACCAGCCAGAATAATGCCCAGCGTGATCCCAAGTACATGTGATCTGCCGTACCGATCTGCCAGCCTGCCCATCCAGGTGCTGCTAAGTGTGCCCATCAGATACACCACAAAAAGACTTCCAACAATGGACTGGCTGAGATGATAGGGTTCACCCATTAATTCAAAACCTATATAGTTGAACAGGGTCACGAAGCCTCCCATCAGGAGAAAACCAAGCCCGTACAGGCACAGCAGCCTTGGATTACGACATTGTGACCACAAAAGAGGTATTGGGTTTTTGAATCCAGGTGCAGCTTTGACAAAATGACGGGATGGCGGGATAACAAGCCAAAAAATAACGGCTGCACATAGTCCAAGAATACCAATAAAACCCACAGCGGTGCGCCAACTGAACCAGTCTGTCACCACACCGCTGATAAAACGACCGGCCATGCCTCCTATCGAATTCCCGCTGATATATAGACCCATGGCATAACCAAGACTTCTAGGTTCAATTTCTTCTGACAGATATGTCATGGCTATCGCAGGCAACCCTGCGAGTGCCACCCCCTGGAGAATACGAAGCAGAAGAAGTTCCGTATATCCCGAGCTGAACGCACTCAGCAAAGCAATCACAGCGGATATCACCAGCGCCGCTGTCATAATAAAACGTCTGCCCACAGAATCAGACAAAGACCCGATGAACAGCATCGTCAGTGCCATGGCGATCGTTGTTACCGATAACGTAAGACTGGCGTGTGCCGGCGTAATGGAAAATGTATCGCTAATGTCAGGCATCAGGGGTTGCAGACTGTAGAGCAAAGCAAAAGTGACAAAACCTCCGGCGAACAGTGCAAGGCTAATGTTATGAAACGTCTTAGTTCCCTGCTGAATCATGGATGTTCCAACTTTCTCAGTAAGAAAGCTTCTTGGATCGACTTTGGTCTGGTCGCCGGTCAGTGAAGCCTTCCATTTATCGTTATTTAGTGAACAGTTTCCGCTCCATATGGGTCAGAAACTCATAACCATCTGCCGTTACAACAACGGTGTCCTCGATTTGGAATCCACCTGCACCAAGCTCGTAATAAGGCACCTCCACACATAACACCATACCGGGCTCCAGTACGCGATGGTCACCAGGAGAGAGCGTCATATCATCGTACAGTTCCAAACCAATCGCATGTCCGACATGCTGACGTCGATAATGCGGAATTCCCTCACGCTGCACACGAGACACTGCCGCATGGAATACTTCCGATGCCTTGACGCCAGGGCGCACGGTTTCAAGTGCTGTCTCCCATCCACTTTTGACCGCATCAAAATGTTTTTTCATCCAGGCGGTAGACTCACCTGCAACAACTGTGCGACCCGTATCTCCCCAGTATCCTTCCAGCTGGAGGCAGAGGTCGAAACGAACCTGATCACCAACTTCAATCGTATGAAAATAATTTTCGATGAGGGGCAACGCACTGCGTGGCCCTGCCCCTACCGCTGTCATTGCAGGAGTTCCACCTGCTCTCATCACAGCCAGACGATAATGATCGGCAAGTTGCTTCTCATGAACACCTGCGGCAATTAGATCAATGAGTTCCTGTTCAATCCGTTCATTTAATTGGGCAGCCTGACGAAGTTGCTCGATTTCGAAAGGTGTCTTGACCAGACGGATATGTCGGAACAGCTTATATGCGGGTATTACCGTTCTGTCAGGAACCTCCTCCTTGATTCTCATCAGAATATCGGGAGCGATCCGCATCTCATCGATGCCAATCGGCTGATCTTCGATCTCAAGCTGTTGTAACGCTGCCTTGAGGGCTTCAACAGGACCTGGATGAATAATCGTCGTTTGCAGGAGAGAATAGAACAGATCAATGTCGTCAGTGGAAGGTTTGCCTTCGATCGAACCTTCTACGAAGAAATCACTGTAGGCAAATATGTCCACACCCGTGATACCAAACTGAGCCACAACACCCAACCGATTCGTCGGAATGATGATGCATGGCTTAGCAGATCTGTCGGCAGGTAGAACCGCATAAATCTGCATGGTCCAGTTGCTTGCACGCAGCTGGGACCCGATGACATAGTGAATGTTCTCCGGAGTCGTTGCGATCAGGGCGCTTAGCCCCTGTGCTTTCATCACTTCTTCCGCCCGACCCCGGTTCAGACCTGCGCTATGGGATAGATGCTGTGAATTATTCATTTTGATCCAGACCTCCTTTTGTTTTCCTGCGACCAAACAAACTTTCAAGTCCTGGTACAGAGCGCAGCACTAGTTTAATCGTCATAAACAGGGCCAGCGCAAAAGCGATCAGAACTACAGACACCACGGCAATCGTTGGGTCCTGCCATTTCTCCATATACAGGAATAGCTGTATGGGCAACGTGTAGCTATCTTGACGAAGCAGCAGCAGTGCAGCCTCGACCTGATCGAAAGTGAAGACAAAAGCGATTGACCCTGACAGAAGCAGGGATAGTCGGAGTTGTGGCAGCGTAATTGTGAAAAAAATACGTATCGGCCCTGCGCCAAGGTCCGCGGCTGCTTCCCGGTGAGCCGGGTGCAGATTGGCTAATGCACTGCCCACAAGAGTAAGCACGAATGGAAGCACAATGACCGCTTCACCCAAAATAAGTGCAAACAGTCCGCCAGCAATATGCATTTTCGAGAACAAAATCAGATATGCGATACCCAGCGTAATTTTCGGCATAACCATCGGAGATACAAAAAATGCCCTTAAGATACCAGAACCCGGGAAAGGGTACTGCACGATCGCTAGCGCAGCAAGTGTACCCGTAATCAAAGCAAGCAGAACAGCTCCTGTGGAAGCAATAAGGCTGTTCTTGAACGCATCAAGAAACTGGGTCTGCTCACTCAAATTGGCATACCATTTCAAGGTGAGACCTTCCGGCGGGAATTTGCTGGCTGAACCAGAGCCTACAGATGTCAACATAATCATCAGCAATGGCAGCAGCAAATACATGGCTACGGCACCCACAAAGATATAGAGCAACAGCTTGGTGCCCCTGTTCGACTTAACCATATGCCTGACCTCCCTTATGGGAACGACGGAACATCAATATTTCTGCTCCTTTATTCACAAGCAACGAGACAACGATGGAAGACACAAGCAAGAACAGACTGGCAACCGCAGCCATCGGCCAGTTGGTGTCCAGAGTACGCTGGTATATAAATACCGGGAGTGTCATGACTCTTCCCCCGCCGATCAGCTGTGGTGTGGTGAAAGCAGTGAGACATAACGTGAACACAATCTGTACCCCGCTTGCAATGCCTCTTGCCGATAAAGGCAAAGTAATGGTCAGGAACGTTCGCCAGCTGCCTGCCCCCAAGTCCTGAGCAGCTGCCTTTAAAGAAGCATCACTTTGGGACAAGACATTCAGAATTGGAAAGACCATAAATGGCAGGAATATATGGACAAGTGCAACAACAACACCTGTCTCGTTATAGATCATACTGAATCCTTCGTCGGTAAGCCCCAGCCGGATGAACAACCAGTTCATGAAGCCCTGTTTGGACAGTAAGAGCTGCCATCCGTAAGAACGCACAACCGCGCTGACCAGTAGCGGAAGAAACGTGAGCAGCAACAACAACTGCTTCATGCCAGGCTTCTTGAGACCTGCTATGCAGTAGGCCAGCGGATAGGCAAGCAAAAGACTCCACAATGTAACCTTAAAGGCAATCCGAAATGTCGTGCCAATCAGTTTCCAATAGTAAGGATCAGATAGAAAAGCACGATAGGTCCCCCAATCCCAGGCTCGAATAAGCTTTCCATTTTCATAGATATCGAAGCTATATCTGCCAAAGATCATCAACCCGCCAAGATACACGATGCCCATCAGAGCAAGTGCAGGCACTAGAAGCAACAGCCGGGTTACCCATGTGCGATTTCCAAAGGAATACAAATTCACGATCCGTTCCGCGATCCGGTTCATATTCTTGCACCTTTTACATGGCCATACACGGGTTCAGATAACAAGAGCGCGTCCTCTGGATCAAAGCCAATTTCTATCGGCTCGCCTGGACTATAACGTGTAGCTCCCCGTTGATGCAGCACACTGGCCTGAATCAGAAAACCCTCAGCAATCTGCACGTTATATCGAATATTTGCTCCGCCGTATACCGCTTCAATCACATGTCCATCCAGCTTATTCACGCATTGAGTTGCATCTTCTCCGAGTCGAATATACTCATTGCGGATCGATAAGGAATGTTGGGCTCCGGCTTTCGGTACGGCTTTGCCATCACTGACGTTCACCAGTAATGACTTGCCGAAGCATTCCACCCGGATTTCATTTACATCCTGTCCTAACACTTCCGTCTCCAAGAGGTTGGTATCTCCAATGAACTTGGCTACAAAGCTATCGGTCGGTCTTTCATAGATTTCATCAGGGGTTGCATATTGCAGCAGCTTTCCGGCTCGCATGACGCCAATTCGGTCAGACATGTTCATGGCTTCGCTCTGATCATGCGTTACAAAGATAAACGTTCCGCCGAATTCGCGCTGGATACGTTTCAGTTCACGCTGCATATCGAGACGCAGCTGCATGTCCAATGCAGAGAGAGGTTCGTCAAGCAGCAGCACTTCGGGTCTGTTAATCAGTGCGCGAGCAATAGCGACGCGTTGTGCCTGCCCGCCGGACAGCTCAGATACAGCACGCGTGCCATAGTCTCCGAGCTGGACGAGATCAAGCATTTCACCTACCTGCCGCTTGATATCGGCTTTGGGTAACTTCTTCACCTTTAGCCCGTAGGCAATGTTGTTGAATACGTCCATATGAGGGAACAGCGCAAGCTGCTGAAAAATCATATTGCTATTGCGCCCATGGGCTGGAATGCCGGTAACATCCCGGCCTCCCAGCATAATGGTGCCCTGATTCGGCTGCTCAAGTCCGCCAAGCATGCGCAGCAGTGTTGTTTTGCCACAGCCACTCGGACCAAGCAAGGAAACGAATTCTCCCTTTTTCACTTGGAGTGTGACTTGATCAACGGCAGCTCGTTCACCATAGGTCTTCGTGACTTCCCTTGTTTCAATGGATATGGTCTCTTGTACGCTGCTCATCTCTGATTCCCTCCCGTCCATTCCGGGTTCATAACAGAACACGGAATTGTTGTTTGCCTGGCAATAATCCTTTTATTGAAGCTTGGTTTTCACGAGTCGGTCCCATAGTTCCTTCCAGGAAGAACTGTTCTGTGCAAGCACATACCAGTCTGGATTAATGCCGTTACTTTGCGTTTCCACGGAGAAAGAAGGATCATCCTTATACTTGTCCGGAACTGCAGCTGTTGTACTGGTGACTGGCGTACCCGTTGCTTCTGCATATTTAGACAGCGCCTCTGCGCTCAACAATTCGTTAATAATTTCATTTGCAACACGGGCCTGCTCAGGTGTTGAGCCTTTCACGACCTGGAGTGTGTACGGGAAGGAGATCACTCCTTCGCTCGGATACGCTACGGCAAGTGGAGAACCCCCATCAATCCATGTCTGTGCAACCTGTGCGCTGAATGGGGCAATAAGAGCATCACCTGACTCCAGCAGTGCTTTCAGCTGATCATTGGATGAAACCAATGTGCCAATCTGGTCACTGCGATCTGCCCAGTATTGGAAGGCTGGCTCGGGATTTTCATAGGATGCACCAATCTCTTGTCCTTTGGTAGCAATAAGTGGGGAGATATAGGAATAGAACATGTAATCCCAGAGCGCCGTTTTTCCTTTGAACTCCTCGTTATCCCACAGATCGTTCCAGCTGGTAGGCGGCGTTTTCACAAGGTCTTTGTTATACACCAAGGCGAAGCTCGAAACGCCCCAGACCACGCCTTTGTTGTCTGGCTTGTGGAAGGACTCTGGAATATCCTTAATATTCGTCACAATGCTTGTATCCAGTGGTTCCCACATGTCGTCATTTAAGCCTTTAGCCGTCGCATCTGCATTGAAGTAACCGAAATTGACGACCGGATTGTTCGCATCAGCCTGCTTGCCAGCGACCATCTTGGGGTACATTACCGAATTGGAGGATTCCTCAAAGGTGACTTCAACATTGGGATGTGCTTTCACATACTCGGCAACCACTTCTTTTGGAACGACATCCTGATTGGAACCAGCCCAGATAAACATGGTCAGCTTAACTTTGTCCCCGCTTGCTCCTGAAGCGTCAGTCTCTCCGGCAGTATTTGAGCTGTTTGTTCCACCGCAGGCGGAAAGCGCCAATGCACCGGCCAGTGTCAGAGAAGCAAGGCTGAGAAAGCGTTTTTTGTTTGATTTGAACATGCGAATTCCCCCATCAATTGAATTGGTTTTATCGATAAGACAGAACTACATAGTCTCCTTGCACTTGATCAATGCAACCCTATTTTCTGGCGTAACCCTTCCATTATGTCGGATATTTCCCGTGGGTCTACAGATAGGGAATCCTTATATTTCTCCTCTACAACGCCCATGGTCTGACGCTTGAGGTAGTCTCTCAGTGCAAGCGGAGCACTCAGCAATGCCTGATTCAGTGATACCTGCATCTCATCGCTCCAGATGCTTTCAAATTGCTCACGCGCCTTGCCGTATGCGAATTCTTCCTGCTGTCGTGATCGCTTGGCGCGCAGTTGTTCTGTATCGCTCTCGTTCAGCTCCAGACCATTAATCACAACACCGTATAACTCAAGGGCTTTCTCCGGGGATACCAGCCCACTTCTTACATCCTCCAGAACCAGACGTGAATCACGCTCATATGGATCGCCATATCCGCCTCCACCTTGCGACAGGAACGTAACCGTTTCTCCAGGCTGAAGTAGTAACTCATCAATTCTGCCCAGATGATCCTCACTTGCACGTCCAGCATTGAGAATCGCTTCGCCATGTGAACCTACACCGCCACCAAGCCTGCCCCAGGGCTGAAACTCCATACGCTCCATGTTTCTGGCCGTCATCACGGTATCCGGTGTTAGAATTCTGACGCACAGGTCAATTCCACTTCCACCACGGAAGGTTCCCGCACCTGCCGAATCGGCACGAAGACCATAATGCTCGATCAACACAGGCATCTCGGATTCCACCGTTTCCGCAGGGATATTCCGAAGATGACCAACCGCAAAATCCATACCATCAATTCCGTCTTTCATCGGCCTTGCTCCCGAACCTCCGCAGATCGGCTGAATCACGCCCACCTTTTTCTTGCCATCAGATGCGTCTGTCATCGCCATCATGATAATGCAGGCTTGTCCAGCTCCTGCTGCGGGAACCATACTGCCCTGTGCTTTCCCCAGAGCTCCCGTGATAACGTCCATCAGCCGGATAAAGGTTGCCGCACGGGCCCCCACAGCTGCCATCGGCTCCGGGTTGAGTACGGAAGCAGGGGGCGCGTAATTTCGTACCATGCGGATCATGCCCGAATTCCACGGAATGGTCGGATCGAGTGTACGGAAATAACGAATGAGTGCAGGTACCAGCATGTAATGTCCCTGTTGGTTGTGGGTAGGAATATTGAATGAAGCCCTGACCTGAGGATCGGTGCCGCTAAAGTCCAGATGAATGTCACTGTCTTCAATCGTCATTGTGCAGCGCAAGCGGATGGGATATCCTCCTGGACCTTTCTCCAGGTAGTCCCAGAAGTCATAGGAACCGTCAGGGATATCCTGCACAATAGCGCGAGCTTTCAGTTCGGCATACTCCAGCAAATGCTCGATGCCCTGCTCGATTTTCTCCACGCCATATCGTGCAATGAGTTCCGCAAGTCGCTGCTCTCCCCGATTCAATGCAGCCATAAGCGCTTTGAGATCACCGAGATTTTGCTCTGGAATGCGGCTGTTGTCCAGAAACATGCGGAGAATCTGATCGTTCAGAACACCGGCTTCATACAGCTTGACTGGTGCAATTCGAATGCCTTCCATGTGAATATCGTAGGCGCTGGGAGATACGCTCCCCGGTACCTTGCCGCCTACATCGGATGAATGGACGAAGCACATGCCGTAAGCGATGATTCTCCCTTCGTGAAAATAAGGCTTGATGAGATGAATGTCTGGAAGGTGTGTGACCATGCCTTTGGTGGAATAAGGATCATTACATATGACGAGATCCCCTTCTTTCCAGTCTTCTATGCTGTTAATGGTCGCAGCAGCAGGGATGCCCAGAGACAGATTGTACCCTGTCTCCAAGGGCGACCCGAACGTTTCCCCGGATGGAGATAAGAGGTAGGTTCCGAAGTCGCCCGTTTCTTTGACAAAAGCGGTGAAGCCTGTCCGTAAAACCACATTTGCCATTTCTTCCACCGCGGCTTGAATCCGGTTGTTGAAAATCTCAAGAAAGACTTTGTCGCCGATCATGCTTCCACCTCCCCAATCACGTTCCCATGTATATCCCGGTATACCTTATATCCAGGCGGGATAAAGATCGTTGTATCATACTCCTCCACAATAACGGGTCCGGGGATGGGAGCATCCGCGAATGGAATCTGTCCTCTTTTCAGTACCTTTGCAGTCTGCTGTATATGGTCAAAGGTAATGATCCGTTCCTCAACTTCACTCTCGCAGAATGGTGAATCTATTGGATTCACCGTGTTATGGGTAGGCAAAACACCAACAATGGTCGCCCTAAGACTTACAAACATCACCTCAGCCTCTGGCTGACTGATGCCAAACACATTTTGGTAGGACGCATGGAATTTAACCCCTGCTTTCTTGGGATCTTCAATTTCTTCCAATGTCAGCGTGACCTCAAGATCAAAGGCCTGTCCTTCATAGCGCATATCCGCACTATATAGACAATAGATATTATCCAGCTTGACACCACCACGGGCTTCCTCATCGACCCAGCCACGTCCCTGGTTTTCCAATTCAGTGAAAAGGAAACTTAACTCACCGGGCTCCAGAGTCTGGATGCTTTTGTGTAACGTATGAACGAAGTCATTGCGAAGATTGGCCACCGTGCAGCCCATCGCACACAGCGTTCCCGGAGATGGCGGGATCAGCACTCTGCCAATGCCTACCTCGCGTGCCATCAGAAAAGCATGCATCGGGCCAGCTCCGCCATATGCCAGCAACGTAAAATCGCGGGGATCGACGCCCTTGCGAGCCATGAGGGGAGAAAACTGGGCATACATATTGGCGGTTGCCACATCTAGGATCGCTTGCGCAGTCTGTTCAGCATTCAGACCAAGCTTCTCTCCCAGACTGCCCAGCGTACGCTCTGCAAGTTCTGGATACAGACGCATTTGTCCACCCAGGAAACGGTCAGCATGCAGGATACCAAGCTGTAGATAGGCATCTGTTGTTGTCGGCTCTTCTCCCCCGCGCTGATAACAGGCCGGACCGGGGTTGGCTCCCGCACTGTGTGGCCCCACCTTGAGTACGCCTACGGAATCAAGCCAGGCAATGGAACCACCACCTGCTCCTATAGCCGTTACATCAACAGCAGGAATGATTACAGGAAAATCCCCCACCTTGTTCTCGGACGAATAAGTTGGTTCTTTGTCAATGAGAGCAACATCAACGCTTGTCCCGCCCATGTCAAATGTGATGACCTGATGAATACCCGCTCGTTCAGCAATATGGGTCGCGGCGATTACACCGGAAGCAGGTCCGGACAGAAGCGTACGCACCGGCTCATTGGCCGCTCTGGCAGCCGTCATAATTCCACCGTTGGACATGGTCGACAGCAAGTTGGCTTTGAGGCCATACGCCTGAATCCCTTCTTGCAGACGCAGGAAGTAAGACCCCATTCGTTCACCTACATAAGCATTCATTGCTGTTGCGAGTGTTCGTTCGAACTCACGCTGTTGTGGCCAGATGGCACTGCTCCGACAGATGAACAGGTGCGGATAACGTTCCCTGATCAGATCTTCCGCAAGCTGTTCATGGACCGGATTTACATAAGCATGTAGAAAACTGATCGCCAGAGCAGTAACGCCATCCTCCACCAGCTCATGCACAGCTTGCAGCAGCTGTTCCTGATTCAACGGCTGGAGTATGCCCCCACCCGCAATCACACGTTCATCAACTTCCTTGACATGTTGTCTCGGTACCAGCGCCTCGGTCTTGTCACCATACAGATTGGTTGTATCCTCAAGTCGCAATCGGCGGATTTCAAGAATGTCACGGAATCCTTTGGTCACCAGCAGACCTGTAACCGCACCATTTCGTTCGATTAATGTGTTTACGCCAAGTGTTGTTCCATGCACAAACAGATCAATCTCACGAATGTTTACACCATTCTCTTTGAGTTGATCAAGGGCGTTAAAAATGGCCTGTTCCGGAGCTGTTGCAATCGATGGCGTCTTGAGCGCCGAAATCACCCTGCCCTGATCGTCCATCACCAGTGCATCCGTAAAAGTACCTCCGATATCTATGCCTAAACGGTAGATTGTGTCCACAAGCTCAACTCCTTTATCACCGGGTCTCTTTCCAAGGGATGTTATTCGTTTTGCATGGCGAAATAACGTTTGACATCATCGATCATTTGGTTGATATGATTCACCATTGCCGCTTCAGCCTGCTCCGAAGAGCCCGCTACTATAGCATCCAAAATCTGTTGATGATCCACCACTAATTCACTTCCTACTCTCCGGCGAATATACGCTGTTTCCAGAAAATCACGGCTTGTCTCCCATACCAGTTCAACCGCATGAAGAAGAATTTGGTTTTGCGCCGCATAAGCCAGCAATCTGTGAAACTCCCGGTCCTCCTCGTATGGTATGATATTCTTGGAAAGCAATTCATGCTGGTTCGCAATCGATGCTTGCAACAGTGCTATGTATTCTTTCGAGGCACGCTGTGCTGCGAGGGAAGCGATCTCCCGTTCAAGAGCCCTTCTGGCAACAAGAACATCTAACAGAGCCTTTTCCCCAGAATGGTTCAGCATCTGAATTAACTGTGAATTCACGCTTTTTTGCTGCAAATCTTTCTCCAAACTCTGGATTCGCTCAAGTCCCTGTTCAGTCAAAGTTCTTCCCTTGCGACCTTCCAGAACCGTAAAACCTTCAACATCCATCTCCATAAGCCTTCTTCCGATGGTTGCCTGACTCAGACCATACGTTTTGCCCAAAGTGTGAACCAACGTACTGGCCCCGATGGGAGCGCTCGCTTCTCGAAGCTGCTTCAGCAGTTCGTATTCCAACTCCATTTCGTTTAGCTCAGGACCCACTACTTTCCCCCCTCTTAGTTACTTCATTATGATTTTATCGACTCTTTCGTAGTTATTACTCATTGATGATTAACGATAGTATACCTTCTAAGCTTCTCTTTTTCAACAATTCTCATCAAATTAGTATGAATTATTTCTTCCAACTACATTTTTTGTCTTTCTATTCCATATCAAAATAAAAAAAAGAGCATTTCACATCCTGTATTCCAGCGTTTATCTGGAGGATGCAATCTGCTCTTAACATAGCAATTTTTTAAAATCACGAATACAATCAATTATGAACAAATAATGTATCAGGACTTGAGTTGTTGCAGCAGCTGCACACGGTAGGCTTCACTTTCAAGGGATTGAATTTCCTTATATTCTTCAGCAGTTAACACTTTGGGTTCTCCGGCTGCCTTGGCGATCATATATACCTTCGCGCTTTCTTCCACCACTTGGGTGCGGTAATAGGCTTCACGGAGATTTTTCCCCGTTGTGACCAATCCGTGATTGACGAGAATGAGTGCCGTATGTTCTTCTACCTTTGCTGAGACTGCATCGGCAAGTTGTTTCGTCGTTGGTAGAACGTATGGAACAAATCCGATATCGCCCACCAAGGCCGACTGATCAGGGAACAAGTGTGGCAATTCATCAAAAACGAGACTAAGTGCGATCGTATATGCCGGATGCGTATGCACAATGGCTTGGATATCAGGATTCACACGATAGCTATACAGATGCATTAATACTTCGGAAGATGGACGTGTTGATCCTGCGCTAGTTTCCCCTGTCTCGATATCAATGGCGATCCATTCTTCAGGCTCCAGATCTTCAAGCGCGTAACCACTCGGAGACAACAACATCGTCCCCTCCGAACGGGCGCTCAGATTACCACCTGGGCCTACGACCAGTCCTTGGGCAACTGCTCTGCGGGCATATTTCGTCAGCTCTTCCCTTATTTGCTGTTCAGACATGTTCCTCACCACTCCTCGAACTTTTCTTTTTTTAGTATTTTGCGTCCATGCTCATTGATTTGAATCTGTTCATTACCTTTTGATGTGATTCAGACTTTGGTAGTTTTCATAAGCTTCTTGCCAAAGCTCTGTATCCTCAGGTTCATAGGTATCGGGGGAAAAGGAAGCAGCCATGACCTCCCGAACATCGGCCAAGCTACTCACTTCTCCATGAGCAAGGAATTGCAGCATGCAATTCCCGGCTGAAGTCGCCTCTGCGGGGCCTGCCACCACCGGTACACCGGCTGCATTGGCTGTAAACTGACACAATAGTCGATTGTGCACACCGCCACCAACCATATGAATCACATCAGGTCTTGTACCTGTAATCAACTGCAGTTCATCCAGCGTCTGTCTGAATTCCAGAGCAAGACTTTCCAGAATGCAGCGTACAACCGCTCCAGTCGTTTCGGGTACAGTCTGTCCGCTGGCGCTGCATTGTTGTCGTATTCGCTCAGCCATATTCCCTGGCGCCAAAAATACGCTATCTCCCGGCGATACGTAACTTTGATGCGGCGCTGCCAAGGCAGCCAGCTGAACCAGTTCTTCATGTGTGAAACGTTGATTCTCCCGTTCCCATTGCCGCTTGCATTCCTGTAGCAGCCACAGACCTGAACGATTTTTCAGGGTGCGTACCTTTCCACTTACGGTGCCTTCATTGGTGAATCCCAATGCACGGCTTCGGTCATCCAATACAGGTGTATCACGCTCCACACCCATAAGAGACCAGGTTCCACAGCTGATAAAAGCGAAATTCGAATCCATCGCAGGGATGGCTGCCAAGGCAGATGCGGTATCATGTGAGCCCACAGAGACCACCTGCATCGGTCCAGTCCGTAATTCAGCGCACAACTCAGGTGTTAAATTGCCCAGTATGGTGCCAGGCTGAACGAGTTTTGGAAATAATGTTTCCGGTAGACCGAGATGCTCGAACAGATGCTTATTCCATCGCGCCTCACCTGCATGCAACAGCCCGCTGGTACTTGCAATCGTATATTCACAAGCCTGCTGACCGGATAGATAATAGTGAAACAAATCCGGCATAAATAACATGCGCACATCCTGACGCAAACCTTCGGCCTGCTCTCGTACACTACCTAGCAGTTGAAATACGGTATTGATCTGCTGCGGCAGAACGCCAGACATGGCATACAGTTCTTCTTCTTTCACCATTTGCAGCGCTTCTGCCATCCACTGTGCGTTGCGTGCTTCCCGATAATGCCGTGGATTCGAGCATAATCTTCCCACCCCATCGACCAGTCCATAGTCCACTCCCCACGTATCCACAGCTATAGAACGGACCGATGGAGAGATGCCTTGCGTCCCTTTCACAATGCCTTGTTTTAATTCATGAAAAAGTCGCAGGAAATCCCAATACAATCCGTCCCCCAGCTGCACGGGTTCATTGTTGAATCGATGCACTTCTCGTAACGAAAGTCTGCTCCCATCAAAAGAACCCCGGACTACACGTCCACTACCGGCGCCGTAATCGGCAGCAAGCACATGTGTTGCTTGATCGCCCAATCTACCCAGCCTCCTTAACGCTACGCGATGAGCCGTATTCAGGTTCTGAACACAGCTTTCAAGAGAACGCCATGGTACCTTCATTTCACAAGGAACATGGCGTTTGACAGGAATGGAACTTTATTTTAGCGATATAACGGGCCAAACACACTGCAAGCACGGTAGTCTGCACTTTCGGGTTCACTTGTGCCGAATAATCCCCATGCACGCGGACGGAAAATCTCCGATTCTGGTACATTATGCATATTTACCGGAATGCGAAGCATGGAAGCGAGCGTAATCAGATCAGCACCGATGTGTCCATACGAGATGGAGCCATGGTTCGCACCCCACTGATTCATGACCTCGTATACAGAAGTAAACGCTCCTGCCCCGGTTAGAACAGGTGCAAACCAGGTGGATGGCCAGGTTGGATCTGTCCGTTGATCCAGCGTATCATGCACGTCTTCAGGCAGATCGACCGTGTAACCCTGAGCGATTTGCAGCACCGGGCCCAGCCCTTTGACCAGATTCAGACGTGTCATCGTTACAGGCATTCCGCCTTTGGTCAGGAAATCCGCTGAATAGCCACCTCCGCGGAAGTATTCTACGGATGCCGGTCTCCACGATGTTGCTTTCAGACAATCCTGAACTTCCTTATCTGAAATTTCCCAAAACGGCTTGAGGACAGGCTTCCCGTCTTTGGTCTGTTGTCCTGTGCCATCCAAAGCTGCGGAACCGGAGTTAATCAGATGCAGAATGCCATCCTTCGCGTTTCCTTCCAACTGGTGCCCCGTCACGCGCTGTACCGAATCCGGACTCCAATACGTACGTACATCAGCGAAGATCTGAGCCGTATGTGTGAGCAACGAACCAAACAACATCGATACGCCATTCAAGCTATCATTTTCTGTTGCAACCAGATAAGGCGCGCGTTTGCCGTTCCAGTCAAAGGAAGAGTTTAATATGGATTCCAGAAAATCTCCGTTCGGAGAATGATCCGTCCACTGCCGTTGTCCCTGGAAGCCGGATACAATGGCATGGTGCCCCATCGATTCCTCTGTGAAACCCATCTCTGCCAATCTTGGATTGCCCGCCATCAAGTCACGTACGATTTGGGTCATTTTCACAACCGTTTCCCATTCGTACGCTTTGCGTTTGCGATCCGTTTGCAGATGGGCAGCGTTGTTGTCCGGACCTTCGGTACAGTTCTCCTTCACCCAGGCCAGCGCAAGCTTATACTCCTCGGGGTCGTAGATTTCTTCTTCGATACGGCGAGTAAGTTCGCTCATATCCACGTATTCATTGCGCATACCCAAATACTCCTGGAAAAATGAATCATTCACAATCGAACCCGCAATTCCCATGGATACAGAACCAATGGACAGATACGCTTGCCCTTTCAAGGTAGCGGCTGCAAGACCCGCACGGCTGAACCGGAGCAATTTCTCACGCACATCATCAGGAATCGTTGTATCCCCGCCGTCTTGCACATCCTCTCCATAGATCCCAAAGGCCGGAATGCCCTTCTGTGCGTGGGCAGAGAGTACCGCTGCCAGATATACTGCACCCGGACGTTCAGTCCCGTTAAACCCCCAGATGGCAGTAGGGATGGATGGCGACATATCCATCGTTTCCGTACCATAACACCAGCATGGTGTCACGGTGATCGTTACGCCCACATTGGAACGACTGAACAGTTCAGATGCTGCGGCCGCCTCGGCCACACCGCCAATACAAGTCTCAGCGACAACACATTCCACCGCGGAACCGTCCGGATAACGCAGTTCGGCTGCAAGCAGCTCGGCAACGGTTGTCGCCATCCGCATCGTCTGCTCTTCCAGTGACTCACGGACCCCTTTGCGTCTTCCATCAATCGTTGGACGAATACCAATCTTGGGGAAAGCCTGCTTATAACGATAATCCTGATGTGTCATACTAAAGTGTCCTCCTTCAATTCGTTTCATAGAATTTGGGTTGAATTGAGAAATCTTTTGTCTGATTCAAATGCACTTGATTAGAATGAGATAATGACGGACATACAACCGATACCCGGGTGGCACGCAAGAGCTGCAAATACAGATGATCAAGGTCTCACTTGAGATTGAATGCGTTTACATATTTTTAAGAAATACCAATAAACCATTTCATAAATCGTTCTTGTATGTAGTTCCCCTTTTCAAGAAAATGGAACGTGCATAAGCGAATTCAACGAAATGGTTGGTGTAGTATAGGCGTTCAGAACCCATTAGGGTTATCGGTAACCCTAACATAGCATGAGCCTATCTTGCTGTCAATTGGCATTATCCTATAGAATGGTAAGACTATGTTGCGGAAAGGTTAGATCTCTTATGATTACCATTTACGATATTGCCAAAAAAGCCAACGTCTCCGCCATGACGGTCTCCAAGGTCATTAACCATACAGGCCGCATCAGTTCCGCTACACGTGAACGAGTGCAACAGGTGATCGACGAACTTGGCTACATCCCGAACTCGAATGCGCGCAGCCTTGTGCTTCAACGAACCCAGATGCTCTCGCTGCTTATTACGGATATTACCAACCCTTTTTATACAACACTCGCCCGTGGTGCTGAGGATGCAGCCCATCTTCGAGGGTACCGTCTTTTATTTGGCAACAGTGATGAGGATTACAATAAGGAAAAGGATTACGTAGATGCGATTCTGTCAACTCGTGTGGATGGTGTACTCTTTGCCCCGGCTGGAGATCGTTCTCTCCCTCATCTGAAACAGCTGCAGGAACGTCACATTCCGTTTGTCTTTCTGGACCGGACCGTCCCTGGCATTACGTCCGATATCATTGCTGGAGATAGCCGGGAAGGCGCAATTGAGCTAATCCGCTATCTGGTGCAATTGGGGCACCGGCGCATTGCTCTGGTTAATGGCTCTTCCGAGGTTTCTACCGCCAGACTGCGGGAGGAAGGTTATATAGAGGGTATACGTGAGGTCGGAGCTGAGATCGATCCCGAGCTTGTGCTTCGAACAGGGTACCGGAATTTCACCGATGAAGAGGGACTGGATCGACTACTCTCACAACCGGAGCAACCAACCGCCATTTTTGCCGCCAACAACATGCTGGCGATTGGGGTCATCCGGCTTTTACGCAAACGGGGACTTCGTGTGCCAGAAGACATATCTGTCGTGTGCTTCGACGATCTGGATCTGGCTTCTGCCTTTGATCCATTTCTGACCGTAGCGGCACAGCCGGCATATGACTTTGGGTTTCAGGGGGTACAGATGCTGATTGACAGGATTGAGGGAAAAGCCCCTTCCGAGCCCCAAACCATCATTTTACCGTCAGAAATGCGCATAAGGGCTTCTGCCTCTGCCCCACGAGAGTCATAATAGAGTTAAGCACGTGAGTTGACTAAATAAGTGAACCAAAAATTATTTACACTGACACTACGATAACAGAACAACCTTCCAATCGCTGTTATCCCCAGATTTTTTCATTCCCTTTTAAAGGGGAAATCCGGAGATAAAGGCGAACGCTTCGCTTTTTCAGGTTTTTTCTGTCCTCTCCGTTATTGTGTAAATGATTCGTCCCACTTATCTGGATTAGGTCACGTCTACTTCGAAAAAAACGACAACATAAACAGGGTACACCGGAGATTACGCTCTGGTTGCACCCTGTTTATGTCTATACCGTTTTATGTCAGTTCCATTCTACCTCTCCGATTGTAATGCGAGAGCGACCTCGCGAACGAGTCCCGGGAACCAGTCCATCAGAGGTTCAAACGTATATCCAGCTTGTTCTGCCTTCGTTGTCTCCATCGTCCATGATTGCTCAATTCCAAAGGGTGACATATCCTCTTTCACCGTTTCTGTGAGGATTTGGGACTGCATGCCCGTGACCGTCTCGATCAGATGTATCATGGCTGACAACGTAATCGCGCCCTTGGAGGCTGCATTCACCGGCCCGGTAATGGAAGAATGTCCAAGCCAGGCAAGGAATCTTGCCGCTTCGGTGGAATTGATAAATCCAATCTCCGCATCCGGATTTGGCATGCCAATCGGTTTTCCTTTTTGCACATGTTCAATATGAAAATGGAGTCTTCTCGTATAATCATCAATTCCGAGTACAATGGGAATGCGCATCGCTACAACCGGGAAATCCGCTCCCTGGAAAAAGACAGCCTCTGCAAGCCGTTTGCCTTCTCCGTACGAAAAATCCTCCGCACTCCCATACTGTAATGGATATGTATACGGGTCAAAATCCGTTTCCTTAAATCCAGGTCTGGGATCACCGTACACCGAGAGTGTGGATGTCAAAACGTATCTTTTGGTTCGCCCAGCGAATGCCTCGCATGCCGATTTTGCCGCATCTGGTGAATAACAGATATTGTCGTACACGACATCCCACATGTTTGTCTGCGCAACCTCTGCCAGAGATTCCGGGTCTTCACGATCCATCTTGATCCGGTTCACTTCGGGTCCGAAGTCGACATCCGTTTTACCACGAGTGGCGACTGTGATCTGCGACTTCCCTTCCCACAGTAAGTGATCCACGAGACGTTTGCCAAAAAAGCGTGTACCCCCAAGTATAAGGACTTTATTCATCCGAAAAACCTCCTATCTTTTTCAATTCTGTTTAACAATGTGAAGCATGGTGTGAGCATTCCGTTGAAACTCATATGACGTTGGTTCTTCGGAAACGGCGTATCCACGCTGTTCGAGTATTAATTTTAATTCATCCATGTGCTTGTAACGTTCGCCAGACAGATCCACTGTTGGGAAAATGCGAACCTCTCGTTTGCTCACACGCAGCAGCTCCATTACGGTTGCAACATGAAAATCAACATGCAATCGATCCGCATACGTAAACAGGAAATGAGCGGATAACGTCAGATCGAATTGTTCATCGGCAAAAGGAAGATCCGGGAGGACAGACGTCACATAACGATCAGGAAACATTCTCATATCTGAGATGCAATCTGTGATGGCACGAGTTCGCTCTTCCTTTAACCCCTGGATTGATCCAAATTGATCCCACACATATATGCCTTGCACGGGTTCCATCTGTTTCATCGTATGCTCAATATCCTGATATCCCTTTACTTCAAGCTCGTCGATCCCGTATTCGTAGGCAATATCTACCGCTATGGGGTCTGCACCCAACTTGCGCGCCTGACTACTGAACGAACATGCTCCACCGGGACAATCCAGAATCGACTTGCCAGTAATCTCCTCTACCGTTAAGTTGAACATTTTCATATATTCCTCAAAGGTTCTTCCTATAAAGACAATCTGTGACAATTCCAAACCACCAGAATCATTGGCACGATTATCTTCTCTGCTGTTATTCTTCTGATCATCTCTAATGTTGCTCTGCTCATCTCTGCTCATCTCGTCTCAGCTACCTTTCCTGTTTTTGAATCAATCGTTAGGGAACACAAGCCCAATCTGCTTCCGAATCTGATCCATGACCTGCATCGTAACATAAGAGCGTTCATACGTGTTCATACTGGACTCCATCTGGCCTTCCTGAACCAGATTCACGAACTCCTCCACTTCATAATACATCGCCGGATGGTTTTGTTCGATTGTGAGTTGCTCCACCGTACCGTCATTGTATCGTATCTCTGCATGTTCTGGTGAACCAATCTTGTCAATGATGATGCTGCCCAGTTCCCCCATGATTTCGCTTGGTACATGAGAGTTGGAGATTTTGGAATAGGTAACGACCGCATCCATCCCATTATAATCCAGAAGCACACTCCCTTGTCCATCCACGCCAGATTCCAGCATCATCGCTTGGGACTGGACACGGTTAGGTGCACCAAACAATGTAATCAACGGATAGAGACAATATACACCGAGATCCATTAACGCCCCATTGGCGAGTTCAGGCTTGAACGCGTTCAGGACAATCCCTTCTTTGTACTTGTCGTAACGCGAAGAATACTGAGAGTAGCCTGCTACGTATTTGCGGACAGGACCGATTTTATGCAGGTTTTCCTGCACCATTTTGAACTGGGGAACAAGGGTAGATTTCATCGCTTCCATGAGCAGAACCTCATGTTCTCGTGCTGTGTCTATCATACTCCGAACTTCGGTGCTATTTGCAGCCAGAGGTTTCTCGCACAATACATGTTTGCCATTTCTCAGAAAAAGTTCAGCCTGCTCTGCATGAACCGTATTCGGTGTTGCAATGTAGACTGCATCGATCACATCACTTGCCGCCAACTCTTCCAGATCGGTGAAGCGATGCTCAACATCATATTTATCTGCGAATGCATTAGCCTTATCTTCAGTTCTTGAATACACGGCGGTTAATTTGAATCCTTCAACCTGTGCTGCGGCTTCAAGAAGCCTTTCTGTAATCCAGTTGGTACCCACTACGCCAAAACGAACCATGCCTACCTACCTCTTTCATCTATAAATTTCATTTGAGATATAACCTTTATACCATCTTGTATATTGTAGCTCATATTTCATTCAGATTGAAGGAAGGTAAGGCATCCCGGTATTGATATCTTGCTTTTTAAGCTAAAACTTCGTCAATCCCTTGGAATCAGGGGTATAATTAGAGATGAGGTGATCACCATGGAAAGTCCGGATCAAGATCGTATACTGCCCAAATCGATAGATGAAAAATACTGGCGTGCCATCATCCACAACGATAATTCTTATGATGGAACGTTCTTTTACGGTGTGCAGACAACAGGCATTTTCTGCCGCCCTTCCTGTAAGTCCAGAGCACCCAAAGCTGAAAATGTGCTGATATTTCAACGTGTTGAAGAAGCGTTGGCACGAAAGTTCAGGCCCTGCAAACGTTGCAAACCTACAGGAGAGCGGGTACCTGATCAGGAGTGGATATATGGGATTACCGATTACATTGAACATCATTACGCCGAACCGCTAACCCTGGATGTCCTTGCCACCGTGAGTCATGGCAGCCCTTATCATCTGCATCGTGTATTCAAGCGGATTACAGGCCGCACACCGGTTCAATACATTCAGGATAAACGAATGACCGAAGCCCGAAAGTTGCTTGAACATACCAGACTAACCGTCACGGATATTGGACGCGAGGTCGGTATACCTAACTCGGCTTATTTCATTACTGTATTTCGCAAACACACAGGTCTTACACCTGCACATTACCGCGAAAGGTATGACAACTCATGAAAACCAACCTTTCTTACAAAGTACCCAAAACGTTACTGAACAAAGGAACAGGTTTCCTTAATGGATATACACATACGTTGAATCCTTACACAGGCTGTGCCTTCGGTTGTTCCTATTGTTATGTCAGACAGATGCCAGTCTCTCTATTTCGCAAAGAGGATTGGGGGAGCTGGGTTGATGTGAAACAGGAGGCTTCCCGGGTGTTCGCCAAAGAATTGCAGCGTGCCCTGGCGAAAGGAAAAGTCACTCTGTTCATGTCATCCAGTACCGACCCATATCAACCCGCCGAATACAAGGAGTGTATCACGCGTTCATTGCTTGAAACGATGGTACAGTATCCGCCCGATTTTGTATTGGTCCAAACCCGCAGTCCCCTCGTTACCCGGGATATAGATCTCTTACTACAGTTAGGAGACCGGGTTCGGGTCAGTATGACTGTGGAGACGGATTTGGACGATATGCGCAAACATTTCAGTCCTTCTGCTCCACCGATTGCAGGCCGATTACGTGCATTGGAACAGTTGCGGGATGCCGGAATACCCACACAGGTTGCGATTGCTCCCGTATTACCCAGCAGTGAGGAGTTTGCAGCCATCTTGAGACCTCTCGTTCAGCGTGTATGCATTGACGACTATTTCATGGGCGATGGCAGTGAGGGCAAGCGCACCCGGCGACTCGGCATGGAGTCGCTCTACCAGCAAGTGGGGATGGCGGACTGGTATCATCCAGATGCATATCAGATCGTCGTTGAGCGGATGAAAGATTATTTTTCCGAGGATGAAATCTGGATCAGTCAGGCTGGATTCGAACCGTAAATGACTATATAAGTTGTACCAAAGAATATTTACACTGGACACTCCGATGACAGAACAACCTTCCGATCGCTGTTAAACCCAGAATTTTTTGACTTAATAATAAAACAGCCCCTTTCTGTTTTGCAGGAAAAGGGGCTGTTCGTTCATGATATAAAGGATAATGGCTATCTTACTTATCCAACGTATACAATGGCAGATCCACAGGCAATGCAGCCGGGCGATGACACGAGCTTTTCATCTGATAGAATGTCTGTTCATCGGATGAATCATGGAATGCCCACATGGCCTCAAGAACATGGTATGCCAGTTCCCCACTCGCCCGATGTGCACGTCCGCTATGTGCTGCATAGGCCATATCTGCCACACCGATACCGCGTGTATTCTCCTGATATCCTGGGAGAAGCGGAACTTCTGTCCATTCATGTTCACCTAACAAACGGTAACGAACGGGACCGCCGAAGGTATTCGGGTCAGGCACCTGCAATGTGCCGTGCGTGCCATATATCTCAATCGGTGGTAGTGCACTTCCGCCAAATACGTCAAAGCTCGTAATCAGGGTGCCAATGGCTCCCTGTTCAAACTGTAACAGACCGGTAACGTGAGTCGGAATTTCGACGGGAACTACCTGGCCTCTCTTTTTCTCACTCGTTATCGTGCGCTCTTCCATGGCTTTACCTGTCATACCAGCAATCGACTTAATCGGGCCCATCAGTTGCACCAATGCCGTGAGGTAGTACGGACCCATGTCAAACATTGGCCCACCGCCTGATGCGTAATAAAACTCCGGATCGGGATGCCAGTGCTCATGACCACGGCTCATCATAAATGCAGTCGCCGCCACCGGCTTACCGATGACCCCTTCCTCCACCAATTGAAGTGAAGTCTGGATGCCTGAACCAAAGAACGTTTCTGGTGCACAACCCACGAGCAGTCCTTTACGCTTTGCTGTCTCGAGCACGGCCTGACCCTCTTCACGGGTAACAGCAAGTGGTTTTTCCACATAGACATGTTTGCCCGCTTCAAGTGCCCGCAAGCATACATCCGCATGAACGGAAGGAATCGTCAGGTTGATAATCAGCTCAATCTCGGGATCAGCCAAGATTTCGTCGACGCTGTATACGTTAGGCACGTTATAGGCAGCAGCCTGCTCTTTGGCACGTTTCCGATCAAGATCCGCTACAGCAACAAGTTCCAGCACCTCGAACCGGTGACAGTTTTCCATATAAATACCGCTGATTTTACCGCAGCCAATAATGCCTACTTTCATTGTTTTCATGCCTGGGGCTCCCTTCGCCGTGGATCAGTAATGGTTTATCCATTGAGGATGAATGGTTGACACTGACTTACGTTTGCAATCAAACTACAATTTCATTAATTCTGGTTGTCCGCCATACCTGTGTACACTTCGGTTGCTGCACTTACTCGGCTCTTGGCAAGCTCTTTGCCTGCTGCTGTCCATTTGAAGCCACTGCGCATCATTTCCGTCACGGGTTTCATGTCTACAATGTCTGCATGGTGTCCCAGTGAGTTATAAAATACCCGTCCTGCGCCCCATCGTTTCGTCCAGACAACAGGCATATCTACCGGTCCATTTGCTGCATGAGGACCAGTCACCACTGGGAAACGAGTTGTTGCCAGGACTTCCACTGCCGGGTCTACGTGCAGGTAGTACTGTTCGCTTTTCACCTGAAAATCTTCAATATGATCCAATAACGGGCTAGAGCCACGCTTCATGTTCACCATATACTCCACACCATCGTTACCTGGATGAGCAACCCATTGTCCACCCGTCATAAACTGCCAGTCTACGTTATTTCGGAAGGCATCACACATCCCGCCATGAAGACCAGCCAAGCCCACACCGCTCTGAACAGCCGCTGATACGTTATTGACCAGTTCCTGCTCAATCTGTCCCATCGTCCACAACGGCACGATCAGATCCAGACCCAGCAGTTTCTCTGCATCCGCATAAGACTCCAACGTATTCGAGACTTCAACCTCGAACTGCTCTTCCTTCAAAATGCGTTCAAAAATCGCCGCTACCTGCTCCGGTTCATGTCCATCCCAGCCGCCCCAGACAATCAGTGCTTTACTCATCGTTTCATCACTCGCTTTCGAATAGTTTAGTAGTGTTCATCTCTAATCCTGACGTCTCTGTCTCGCTGTCCATCTTTGCTTACATTTCTTCAAGCGTCACCCAGCGCCGCTCCGTCACCGAACGTTCCACGGCTTCCAGTACAGCCTGACAGGCAACCCCATCATGGAAACTTGGGGATGGTTGTCGGCCTTCAGAAATCGCAGTCACCAGCTCCAACATCTCATGGGTGAACGTGTGCTCGAATCCAATCATATGGCCGGCAGGCCACCAAGCTTCGGCATATTTATGCGCAGGATCGGTTGCCAGTACACGGCGGAATCCCTGCACGTCCTCTTCATCTTTTGTAAAGTAAACTTCAAGTTCGTTCATCCGTTCAAAATCAAAGCGTACACTGCCGAGACTGCCGTTAATTTCAAACGAGTTCGTACTGCGATGACCCGCTGCAAAACGTGTAGCCTCGAAGCTGCCCAGCGCACCTCCTGCGAATCGTGCCAGGAACAGTGTAGCGTCGTCGACAGTCACTTCTCCTTTGGGAGCATCCGCATTTGAACTGCCTTTTGCACTCAGCCCCGTCATTTCAGCTGCAAGCGGTCGCTCTTTGATAAACGTTTCGCTCATACCGATGACTTCCTGGAATTCACCAACAAGGAAACGAGCCAGATCGATTAAGTGCGCACCCAGATCCCCATGGGAACCGGAGCCAGCCACTTCTTTTTGCAAACGCCATACCAGCGGGAACGATGGGTCCATGATCCAGTCCTGAAGGAAAAACGCACGGAAATGATAGATTTTACCCAGTCGCCCGCTCTCCACCAGATCTTTCGCTAACTGCACCGCTGGTGAGAAACGATAGTTGAACCCGACCATATGGGCGACCCCGGCATCCTCTGCGGCCTGAAGCATCTCACGCGAATCCGCGAGGGACAGGGCCAATGGTTTCTCACAAAACAGATGTTTGCCCTGACGAGCTGCTTCCAACGCAATTTCCTTATGGGCATCACTTGGCGCGTTAATATCAATCAGATCGATATCATCCCGCTTCACCAGTTCGCGCCAATCCGTTACACTTTCGGACCAGCCGAACTGATTCGCTGCCTCCTGCACTCCCTGCTCGTTACGTCCACAGATCACAGACATCTCAGGCTGCAGCGGAGCAGACGGGAAAAACATCGGCAGACTGCGATAGGCATTACTGTGAGCCTTCCCCATAAATTTGTATCCAACCATTCCGACACGAAGACGATTTGACATGGTCATTTCCTCCTTTGGAATATTAAAAGTCTTTCAGTATGTGTACCAATAAACTATTGACGGATAGAAGAAGCACGGATGATCAGTTCGGTAGGCAACAACGCTCTCGCTGATTCGCTTACCGTTGAAACAAGGTTATTCGCTTGATGCCTCTCACCCACAGACCCATGCATAACCTTCGATGCTGCAAGTTCACCCATCTCAAAAAATGGAACCCTGACGCTGCTCAGCGGCGGAACCGCCATCTCGGCGGCATCGGAGTCGTCATAACCCACAAATGCCGGGAAATCCGCAGGCCCTATTCCCCGCTCACGCAAACCATGCATCACACCAATGGCCATCCGGTCATTGGCCGCAAATACAGCATCAATCTCATGTAGCCGATCTGCTACAATCGCTGCTGCCTCAATGCCGCTTCGTCTGCTATAATTCCCCTCAAGCAACAGACTCGGGTCCAGTTCCATACCTGCTTCTTGCAGACCAAGACGGACACCTTCCATTCGTTCCTGGCTGTTGGAATAGCTGTCTGGACCATTGAGAAAAGCGATTTTGCGATACCCCTGATCCGTCAGATGTCGTATGGCAAGCCTGCTGCCTTCCACATGATCCGCATCCACTTCCGTAAACAATTGGCCCGCAAAATGCTGATTCATAACACAGAACGGGTGTCCTTCCTGGTGAAGCTGCTGCATGGCTGCCAGTTCTTCATGTTCATCTCTGGCACCAAGGATAATGCAAGCGTCCACTTTCTGACGCCGGAACAGATCCGTATAATTCATTACTTCACCGGGTGTCCGGAACATAACCAGCAGATCCATGCCATGGTCTCTGGCTTTGCTTCCAATCCCACTCAGCATTTCCGAGAAAAAATACGCCGAGAACAGATGCGCCTTCGGAACATAAGGTAATACCACGCCAAGGTTCCCGCTTTTACTTCTGGCAAAACTGCGAGCAAGAGCACTGGGCACATAGCCTAACTGTTCGGAAGCTTCAAGAACCTTGCGGCGTGTCTCTTCCTTAATAGGGCCTACCCCATTATGCACCCGGGAGACCGTCGCCTCGGAAACACCCGCAAGATCAGCCACTTCTTTACGAGATGCCATGATTCCCCCCCCCTTTCTCGCTCATCATTAATAATCAAATAAATAAAAATCGATATTTATGTACGCGCGTACATTTTCTCATGCCATGTAACCGTTGTCAATGCTTTAATACAAAAAATAATGAGGGTTCGGATTAATCCAAGCCCTCATTATTATCTTACCAGAGATGGTACTTTCAATGATTCAAGCACCTGTAATCTTAGGGGTTCAAGTTACTTATCAAACTTAAATACAAGGATTTCAGTTGATCCTGTTTGTTCAATTATGGGGAGTCCAGCTCACAACGTGGTTGTAACGCCAAGATCAACGGAGGATTGACTAAACTCAGCCTGCTCCATCGTTTTCACATGACTCGGAATGCGGTCCGATGGTTCTGGCGTGGATTGGAGCTGTCTTACTTTGTGCAGCACTTCTTTGTTAGGTAAGAAGTGTTGGGAACGAATAAAACGAATGGTTTTGGTTTTGGCACGCATGACAATCGAATCCGTCTCGGCGCGATCATCTGCAAGATACCGTACCCCTCCCAGAATCTCACCTGGCGTCACTCCCGTTGCGGCAAAAATGACGTCCTCCGTGCCGATCATATCCTGCATCGTTAACACTTTGTATGGATTATCAATCCCCATCTGCAGGCAGCGCTGGAATTCGTCCGCATTGGCAGGCATCAGGCGACCTTGAATCTCGCCTCCCAGGCAAGACAGCGCTGCGGCAGCCAGCACACCTTCTGGCGCTCCTCCAGATCCGACATAGAGATCTATACCCGCCTCGGGGAAGGCCGGTGCCATCGCACCCGCAACATCACCGTCACTGAGGAACTTGATCCGCACGCCGACTTTGCGTAAGGTCTTGATTATGCTCTCATGGCGCACACGATCCAGAATCATTACCGTCAGATCCGAGATGTTTTTGTTCAATGCGGAAGCAGCTTTCTCCAGTGTGACTTCAACCGGATCTTCAATGCTGACCTTGCCTACTAACGCAGGGCCTACCGCCAGTTTCTCCATATACATGTCCGGTGCGTGGAGCAGGTTACCTTTTCCCGCCACTGCAATAACCGATAGAGCGTTGTTTAGTCCTTTGGCCACAATTTCTGTACCTTCGAGCGGGTCTACAGCCACGTCCACCTCTGGCCCCTCAGCGTTGCCCACTTCCTCGCCGATGTACAACATGGGTGCTTCATCCATTTCTCCTTCACCGATTACCACCGTGCCGCGAATGGACACGGAATCGAACATGGCGCGCATGGCCAAAGTAGCCGCTTCATCTGCACTGTTCTTGTCGCCTCGTCCCATCCAGGGTGCTGAAGCTAACGCAGCCAATTCTGTTACTCTGACAATTTCCAACGCCAGTTCGCGTTCCATTTTTCCCACTTCCTTTCCAATTTCCAAAAGCATATCGTGAAAGCGGTACTAAATCCATCGCAAATCCATATGAAATTGATCTATAAAATGGCGTAGTAGCGCCTTTCGAACATTTTATACCTTATTTATCCAATTAATATTTTGATTCTTTTCCCTCCATTTTCGGTTCGTTTCACGAGTCCAATCCATTTGATTTCGCACTTAAAATATTAATTATACTTT
The DNA here is from genome assembly GCF_037974275.1 of Paenibacillus sp. FSL R5-0519. Classification (NCBI taxonomy): domain Bacteria; kingdom Bacillati; phylum Bacillota; class Bacilli; order Caryophanales; family Paenibacillaceae; genus Paenibacillus; species Paenibacillus sp. FSL R5-0519. Next base: position 2,821,565 of record NZ_CP150234.1, on the reverse strand, counting down.
CCATTTTCTGAGTAAAGATCTAAATGCTTTAACATGGAGATTTAACATGATCGTTTCATGCGCAAAAAGTTCTTTTAACATGAGGTATATACAACTTACATCGTGATTTTTAAGAACATAACGCTATCTAATAGGCTACAAACGAAAACGATTTTCGAATGGCTGTCCAAACGCAGAAAAAAACTAATAAATTGTAATGATTGTCCTTGAGGTCAATCGGCTCCCTTAACGATTATTGAACCAAATTTTACTGCCATTATGTATTAATCAGGACTTTAACTTTTACTAAAGCCATAGATACAGCTTATGAAGGTCATCGAAAATAATAAGTTTACATAATATTTGTTATGTGTTATTTCTCATCCGTTTCTTCTTTTTAGTATTCAACGGTACTGGCAAAACATAAAAAAGCCCGAGGGAATTCTGCTTAACAGCATTTTTTCCCCCAAGCTTATCCCCTCATTAAACCAGTTACAGGATCATTTGGTCATTATAAAGTCAATCTGCTCCTCATCTCCCATGTAAAAAGCATGAGATCCAGTCTGTACAAACCCCATCTTTTCATAAAATGCGATGGCATTTTCATTTTTCTCCCACACGCCTAACCAAATATTCGTTTTGTGATGTTCTGTTGCCAACTCAATGGCTTTGTGAAGCAATACTTTACCAAGGCCATGTTTTTGGAACTCTTTTCTGATATATACCCGCTCAATCTCAAGGGATTCCACGCCCATCTTCTCAGATTGCGCATCATTGATATTTACTTTCATGTACCCTGCAAGTTCATGGTTGACATAAATAAAAAGAAATTGCGAATCCGCCATGGACAGTTCCGTTTCTAATTGCTCCCGATTAAACGCCTTTTCCAGATAAGCTTTCATGTTTTCGGGTGAATTTTGCGCTTTGAACGTTTCATTAAACGTCTCATAACTAATCTCCTGCAGTTCACTTACATGTTCAATGGTACATCTCTCTGTACGAATCATCATCTATATTCACATTCCTTTAACAAATTAATCATGAATCATTTGTTGCAAATGCAATTAAAAAGGATTACATTGAATTTATCTTATTTTTGTTGCATTTGCAACATAATATTAAAAAAGAGGTTGAATGAATTTGAAATATGTGCTTTTTGTCGCAGGTATTCTAATCCTAACGCTTGGCATTTCCCTTACCATCCAATCTGAACTGGGCACCTCACCGTTTGATGCACTTCTGGTGGGGCTTTCCCAACATGTAGGGCTAAGTGTAGGAAGCTGGGAGGTCATCATTGCACTCTTATTAATCGGATGCAATTCCCTTCTAAAGCTGCAAAAACCCGAGTATCTGGGGCTCGTCACCGCATTCATTACTGGTGTGGGGATTGATCTATGGCTTTATGTATCTGAATCTTTAGTCACGCCCGAAGTCTGGTACAGCAAACTCATGACTTTTGTCATTGGATTAGCGATCATAAGTATCGGCACGGCCATCTATTTACAGACTAATTTCGCACCCATTCCGATTGACCGCCTAACATTAATCCTGCATGAACTCACTCGAACTCCCTTATTTGTATCGAGAACATTGATTTACTTAGTATTTTTGATATTGGCATTCCTGGTCGGTGGGCCGATCGGGCTTGGAACGTTGTTAACCGTATGTTTTGCAGGTCTACTTCTTCAGTTCATCATGGCCTACACGAAAAGGATAATAGATCGCCTATTAACAGACATGGATATATCGTCACGTACTGAGCGTGAAAAAGAACATTCCGTCTAATGGTTGTACACCGTCTACATCATAAAAGGCTGGATCAGAGGTTAACCCCCTGATCCAGCCCATAAACCGTGCTTCTACCTTACGGCTCAATTCCCCACACAAGCTGACCGTTCACATACCCGGTAACCTTATCATGGTTTGCGAACTGACTATTGGAGGCCTTGAACGAGTAATCGTTCGTCTGAGTGTAATTCAACCAATTGTTTTTGGAAAAGCGTGCTTGAACCTCTGCACTCTGGCCCGCATTCAGTGATCCCGCTGCACTTGTAAAGCCCACTTCAAGATAATGATCCGCCCCGGCAACTGGCGTCGCCAATTTAACGAAATTGCTCGTAACATTCGCACTACCCATACTGGCCCAGTCTGACCAGAACGTCTGAGTTTCTTCCCCGTCAATGGTATAGTAATACCGGAGTTTTACATCACTCAACAGGATGGCCGAATTACCAGAGTTGACCAATTTGAATTTGGGTGATATTCCGTTCGTGGATGCACTTGTATTGCCGTTAAACGCTTGAATCGTCAAATCTCCGGCAGGTACAGTAACTGTACTGTCTACTACGTTCACTGTTAATACAGCGTTATTTCCTCCATTGAAGTGAAAGGTCAATACGTTCTGTCCCAAGGGCAGCGTAGCAAGATAGGTTTTATTCAGAACAAAAGCAGAGCTGGATGCTGTATAATGCTGACCCGCTACAAGTGTGACATTCCCCTTCGTGATGCTTGTGAGTTGACGGCCATTTAAGGTCATAGATACATTAATGTCTTGCGCGGAATTCGTCGCTTTATCAAATGTTGCATTCACAGGAGAGATCGCAGCATTCGTACTCGGTGTTGAATCCACAATTTTGACTTTTAACACAGGGTCCTGCCCTTGATTAAAATCCAGAACAATCGAATGCTCGCCAACTGGCAGGGTCGTCAGATAAGCTTTTTTCAGCAGTAATGTGCTTCCACTCAGGGTATAGTCCGTATTTACGGTCAACACATTGTTTCCTGCCCGGAGAGCAGTTAGCGTATTACCATTTGCATTCACGGTTACGGTTTTATCGCTTTGATTGGGTGCATATTTGTCAAATTCAGCGTTTCCAGGTGTGATGGATGCGCTTGGGTTGGGATTGTTAACCTTTAAATTCGGCAGCTCATCCAACGTAATGACATAATCACTTTGATAGAGCGTTTTCAATGTTGCCGGGTAATTAAATGCAGAACTCATCAGATGCTCGCCATACCAAGGACAGAAGTACAACCATCCTGATTTCTCCTCTGTCAGATTTTTCACGCTTGGAATCGTGTCGTTCTCCGTCATTGCTACCATTTTCGTACCGCCTGTCAACTCAACAAGCTTATAGAAGATCGAGGTGATCGCATCCTCATTGGGCACGCCGGACAAGCCGTCATAACGGTTGTAGATCGTATTATATTTATCGTATCCGACGAGATCCACCTGATCATCGCCTGGATACCAGGCCGGAGAAGTACTATATACATAGCTGTTGTAGGTCCAGATCAGATTGTGCAAGCCATACGTCTCCGTTAGTTCGGTATAGAGCATATCCCACAGCTCTTTGTACACCTCTGCGCCTGCCGAAGCCCACCAGAACCAGGCTCCTTCCCCGTTCAGTCCGCCGTTGCCCTCTGCTTCATGATACGGACGGAATAGAACCGGCACGTTGTTGTCCTGCAAGATCAGCAGTTGTTCAGCCAGATCCTCAATGGTCATCATCACGTATTGATACTCTTTGGTACCGGGAATGACCGCATTCGCTGTATTAAAATTCGTCTCGGTTGGCTTGTAGGTAGCTTCTTTCCAATCAACAAAGTCCCCTAGCTCATACGTATTGAAATTGCGGGGTACATTGATATGCCAGGAAGCTGTTGCAATACCTTCACGGTTATTCACCCAATCAATCATGCGATCGGTTGTACCGTCCTCCCAACCATACAGCGGATTGTAATTCATGAAATCAAAGCCGCGAATAGCCGGATACTTTCCGGTCAGATCATGAATCCATTCGAATTCAAGCTCTGAATCTCCGTCATTCCCTCCCCCGTAGATTTCTTGCTGTCCAGAAATAATATGGTTACCATATACCTCCGTTAAATAGTTCATCAGAATTTGCGTTTCCGGTGTGGCCTCAGGATCACTTAGAATAGGCTGTACATTCAGCGGGTCCAGATCTGCATAATCCACGGTAAACGTATCAAAATACGCGAAGCCCCAACCAGCCTTCAGCTCAATGGTATTGCTACCCTGATTCAGCTTGTGAAAGCCAAAATCGAAGTCTGACCATGTAGTCGTGTAAGGCAGCATGTACGCACCTTTTGTAACCCCATTCACGATTAGATTTTGAGACCTTCCATCCGCACTGAGCTCCTGCATATATCGTGTGGAGATTGCGTACATGCCGGTTTCCGGGACAGTAACAGTGAACGTTAATGTGCCAGAGTTCTGCATCCAGACAAATCCGGCCCCTGAGAATCCGGGCTTGGGTTGTCCATAGATCGAAGTGACCACTTGAAGATCTGGAGTGAGCTGCGCATCTTCGCTTTCGATGGTGAACAGTGGGGTGTCTGCATGAACGGGCGCTGTCATTAATCCAAGCAGCAGGGCCAATGCCAGCATCATTGCGGTTGCCTTTTTGAGCCAATTTTTCATCAATTCCATCTTCCTTCCCAAGTGAAATATGATAGTGAAATGTCAATGAACCCATTCATGATGACGCTTTCATTGTAAACATAGCATGTGCATCAATTTTTGTAAATATATGGTGATTATGATTATACAGACTTCTGTTATACCAACACTTTAAACATTAATTCCTAAAACAATCTGTAACCTAATGATTTACCGAAAACGATTCATTATCTCACCATAATCGGGCCTGAACTTCACCTCCCGTTATGTGATAGAAAACATACAAAAACAAAAAAAAGCATTCAGGGATCGAATGCTTTTTTAAAGAATGTTTCTTCAATTTATCTTGCTTAAGTCTACGTTCTGCGTTCCGTCTCATCGAACAGTCTCCTCAGCAGACGTTTCCTTTATCGCACAGCTTTCCCCTGCCTTGCGTACCGCCCGAATAATGCCACCGTAACCGGTACAACGACATAGATTCCCGCACAATCCCGTTTCAATCTGTTCCTTTGTAGGCTCAGGATGTGCATCCAGCAATGCCTTGGTTGAGATTATCATGCCCGGAGTGCAGTAACCGCACTGGAAGCCACCTTCCTCCACAAAAGCCTCTTGAATCGGATGCAGAGTCCCTTTCTCATCCCCGTGCAGACCTTCAATCGTTGTAATGTCACTGCCATTAAATTGATAAGCCATGACAAGACAGGAGTTCACGGGCTCTCCATCCATCAGAACGATACATGCGCCGCAGCGACCAACTTCGCAGGATACTTTGGTACCCGTCAGTTGCAAATGAGTCCGAAGCACATCGACAAGTCGGGTCGTTTGCGCGATCTCCAGATGTTTCTCTTCGCCATTCACAACGGCTGTCCAGTGACTTTCAAGTGGCTTACTCATGATGGACTCACTCCTTCCTGCAAAGGTACATTTAAAGGTCTGACCAGTTGTTCTCTCGGTACAGGAAGCCGATTAACCCATACGCCTGTCGCCTGGTGAATGGCGGCTGTAATGGCTGGCGCAAGCGCTACGGAACCAATCTCACCAATGCCCCTCGGGCCGAATGAATCCCCCTCAGGCAAGTCTTCAATGGCTTCAACCTCCAGATGGGTATGAATATCCTTAATGGTTGGGATCAGATACGTGTCGAGGTTCGTGGTTACATAGCGGCTGTCCTGCATGACCGCATCCTCCGTCAGCGTGAATCCAAGGGCCATGACACTGCCGCCTTCAATCTGTCCGATATAGCCCATGGGGTTGATTACCGGACCTGCCGCTACGACATGGCGTGTATCCAGCAGCTTGGTCTCTCCGGTTAACGTATTAACTTCCACCTCTGCCGCAACCGCCGCATACGTATATAAATAATGCCCGCCTACCACATTGTCCGGCGTAGTTGGATAATCGAACTTTGTATCGAAAATCCATTCATCGGCTTCGCCCTGCGTCGCGAGTTCAGCATACGAGATCACGAAGCCTGAACGCAATCCTGCTTTCGCAATCGGATCAGATGCACCTTCATGTTCAGCATCTTGATCTGCTACATTCAGCGCTGGAATTTCCTTCTTGTCGCTCTTTCCTATTCTTTGCACATCTGTTTCTACTTCTGCTTCTGCTTCTGATGTTTCGGCAGGAAGCTGGCCTTTGCGCCATACACCACCAAGTCCTGTTACCAGTTCATCCGCCGGAATGCCTGACATCTCAGATGCAACAGCGAGAACACGGGAACGAAATGGAGTCTGCAACCGTTGAAGGGCCATCCAGGCCATTGTCGTTGAACGTGAAGCCGTACTTGAGCCGCTGTGTGGCACACGATCCGTATCTCCAATAATGATACTGAGATCCGATGCACTGCACTGGAATAGATCACACAGCATAATTTCCAGCGTTGCAATGAGTCCCTGACCGAATTCCTCGTAGCTGAATGCCACCTCAATCTTGCCTTCATTATTGAGGGACAAGCGACCGCCCGCAGGGTCTGGAATGCCATAACCCAGCCCTGCACCATGCATGGCAATGGCTGCTCCCACACCGCGTTTGATCCACGGCGGCAGAGTAGGATCTGTCGGGGGATGCTGATGTTTTTGCCACAGTTCGGAGCAATTCAGGGCCTCCCATACTTGGGACAGTCCATCCGTAACCAGTATGCGTTGATTCAGCGGTCCGGGATCATTCTTTTCCCTCATATTACGTCTGCGGAACTCCCAAGGGTCCATGTTCATGATCTCTGCAAGCCGATCCATCTGACCTTCCATGGCAAATATCGCCTGGTTCCCGCCAAATCCGCGAAACTCACCGGACAATCCATTATTCGTATACACAGACACACCTTCCACATCCACATGAGGGATGGCGTAGGGTCCAAGGCAATGCTCGGTACAGAAGTTCAGCACCGGTGCACCCAGTGTGGCATACGCGCCGGTATCTGCTGTAATGCGGACACGATGCGCTTGTATAATACCTTCCTGACTCATACCCGTTTGCATTTCAATCTTCATTGGATGTCGTTTCAACCCTGCACGCACGGATTCTTTACGTGAATTATGCATTTTCACAGGACGTCCGCATCTCAAGGCGAGCAATGCACCATAAGGTTGTACGTTGAGTTCATCTTTTCCGCCAAATGAACCACCAATCGGTGAAGAGACCACCCGGATATCTTCTTCAGGACAGCCAATAATGCGCGCAAGCTGCATCCGGTCTTTATAACCATGTTGCGTTGCCGCGTATACATTCAGCCTTCCCGCTTCATCCGGGACAAACAGGCCACCTTCCGTCTCCATATACGCATGCATCTGGCGAGGCGTATAATACGTCTCCGTCACGATATGATCACACGTGGCAAAAGCTTGCTCGGCATCTCCACGTTTGATCTCCGTCCGATGCAGCACATTACCCGGACCATGCTCATGCAGCTCTGGTGCGCCGGGCGCCAATGCAGCGTCGGTACTATTCAGCGGCGTGAGTTCCTCATACTCTACATGAATCGCATCCAGCGCAAGTGCTGCCCGTTCCGGGGAATCCGCAGCAACGGCTGCAATGGCATCCCCGACATAACGAACAATATCCTCGCAGAACACCGGCTGATCCGGGGTTGCTATGCCAAAACGATTCAGACCAGGCACATCTTTGGAGGTCAGAACCGCATAGACACCTTCCAACACCTCAGCTTCCGAAGTATCTATAGATAATATGCGAGCATGAGGATATTCACTTCGCAATACTCTTCCATGAATCATGTCAGGTAGCGTCATATCCGTCAGATATTGAAGCTGCCCGGTTACTTTGGGTGCCCCATCTGGCCGCAAGTGCCAGCGTTTCCCGCTCTGTTTCCGATTCAACAGCATGATCCCTCTCCCCCTTACCTTGATCCCATTTATCTATTCGAGAAGTGCTTCCCATAGCCCCGCGCCAAGTAGGTTGCCTACGGTCTGTTTACGATAATGTTCCGTTGCAAATGCATCGCCATAAGTAGTAAATTCGTCAGCCACAGTAGCTGCAAGATTAGCCGCTTGCATGACGGAAGCTTCGCTACCCAGAAGCTGTCGTTCCGTCTCCAGAAGTCGCATCGCCATGCCTGAGCCCCCGCCTGCAGCAATCGCAATCTTGGTCCAGCGATGATCCGAATCAATCTCACCGTATAACGCAACCGTCACCAGCGATGCACTGAACGTCTCCCGTCGACCCAGCTTGCGGTAAAAGGAAATTTCTCGTGCAGCAGGTCTGTGTTGCTCATCGTGCACATCGAACATCGATGACGATCTCATCGTAAGATGAATCGAGATCAATACATCCCCTGGATTACGGCTGCCATCCCGTCCGCCCTGAAGCCACGAAGACACACTGCGGATCTCAATTCCTTTGTCAGTCAACCAATGCAGTTCCGCATCATATACAAGCAAAGCAGGCAGCGTATCGCCTACTCCGGATACAATATTCCCGCCAATGGTTGCCACATTTCGAATGGAAGGAGCTGCAATTGCATTCACCGCTTCATGCAGAATCGGCAGTTGATGCAGCAACGTCTGTGTAGCACATTCCTTTAAACGGGTCATTGCACCAATGATGATCTCATCTCCACGATGAGATATACCGCTCATTTCAGGAATACGAGCCAGGCTAATCATGTGTTCAGGTGCTGGAACCAAGCCGCCCTCCCACTGGGTTCGCAGTAACGTTCCACCTGCTGTCAAACAATATATTCCCTTCAATTCACTTCTCAACGTTTGCAGTTCTTGCAGGCTCTCCGGCTGCCATACGGATGGCAATGCTCCAGAACCATATGCCGGTGTTACCATCGCTGCATCCCCTTTCTCTCTCTTCCTTGGGCAGGAAATTCAACCGTCTGATCCAGATAATTCTTCAAATCATATGAGAGTTAAGCAGCAACGTCAATTACCTTTACATCGTTTTGGATAAATGTATAAAACCTGCGTTCTATTTGTGCTTGATGCATGATGATCTATGAAAAGCTAACATGAAGTCTCTTTCGCCAGACGTGAAAAGAAGCCAAAAAGGCCAACCAGACTGCCTGGCTGACCTCATCATGTTATTAATTTATACATGGTCATTTATTTTCTCCTGTTATATAGTCTGCCTGCTCCGATTCATATACATGACTCAAAATGCGTTCCAATTCCAATTCCGTATCCGCATCCCAAAAACTCGTTTCAGCCAGGGGTACATGTACGCCTGAATAGTTGGCGCTGCGCATAATCTTGCGCGCCCCCTCATCTCCATGCAGAGACAACAGAGGTCCGAACATATGGGAGCGAAAAGCAACGGGCGGCTTGCCACCCTCTCCGTCAGTAGCTGCCGCATAGTCACACAGCTTGTGGGTAGCCAGTGCCGTAATCACCCGATTCATATCCTGCGCTTTTAATAGAGGCTGATCACCCAGCAACATGAGAACGCCCTCCGGTTGGTACTCCATGGCCGACAATACACCAGCATGAAGAGAGTTGGCCATGCCGCAAGCATAGTCAGAACAGACTACAATTCGAAGTCGCTTTGTGGGATGATACGCATACGCGACAGAATCAATCCATTTTACAGGCAGCCAAGCCAACGAATCTTCCGGTTTGACCACACAGACCACTTGATCCAGATCCGAATTCAGCGCCGCTTCCAGTGACCATGCAGCCAGTGACCTCCCGTCTGGCATGACAACCGAAAGTTTATCCCGACCAAGGCGACAACTCCTACCTGCTGCCAGAACGATGCCCGTCATTCGCATGTGCAACGCTTCCCTTCTCCACCACCCCAGAGCTCAAGGCAGAAACCTTATGTTTACATGCGATCAATTCCGCTGCAATGCTGATGGCGATCTGTTCGGGACCGTCTGCTCCGATGCTCAAACCAACGGGAGAATGCACATGTTTCAACGGTGGTAAGCCATCCAGCAGGCGGGCTGTTCGTGTTTTGGAACCCATGATGCCCAGATACGCGTACTCACAGTCCACTAACATCTCCAACAGCTCACGTTCGCGGGGAAAATTGTGACTCATCATAATCAGATAATCCCCGTTGTTTACATTTAACAGAGGCATGATCTCAGCTGGGAAACCCAGTACGAGTTCGGTTCCAGGAAACCGTTCCAAGGAGCATAAAGACTCTCGCCAATCGGCTACCACAACACGGAATCCTGCGGATTGGGAGAGCGTGGCAACAGGAATAACATCATTCCCGGCTCCGATGATAATCAGGCGAGGTTTGGGCGTGTACAGTGAAGTGAGTTGCTGCGGGAGATCCCAGGGATTGGTTGAAAACGCATCGCTTGTCGGTATTTCAGGTACAAGCGTAAGGCGAGGTAGTTCGGCATCGAGAGATGGTTGTGTTGATTCCGTATGTTCATGTTTAAGATTCCCACTGCTGTGTTGTACATCAACCTGCAATGAAGTTAGATTATCATTTGCCAGACGATCATGAGGAGGTACCAGCGCAGGTCGCAAGACTGGTTGGTGCCGCTTTTCCGCAGGTTCAATCCGTTTCCAGTCATATTCAACCCTCGTATAATCATCTTGGAACGTTCGGGTTAACGCTACCCAAGTACCGGATTGAAAAGACTCGTGCATCTTCTGCAAAATAAAGCGGAGATCATCACATACGGGTTCAAGCAGCACAACAACGAGTCCGCCGCAGCCAATCGTCTCACCCCAGGACAGATCATCCTCGGGCCGCATGTCATATTCCGCGAATTCCATCTGCTTCGTATCCAGAACATGGCTCACCCGGGCCTGAAGATCACTCTCCAGACATCCCGGGCTGATACTGCCATACATTTCGCCATCCTCGGTCAACAGCATAGAGACTCCCTGCTTACGATAAGCATGACCCTCTACCTTGATCGCAGTGGCGAGTACACAGTGCGTTTCGCGGGCTGCAATTGCACACAGATCATGCATTTCCATCGTCGTCTCCATCCTTTCTGGCATTGCATAAGATTGCTTCAATCAGATGCGCTTCATCAATCTTGCAATGCTTTTATCAGACTCACGCAGAACAATGCCACGATCAATCGTCTGAATCTTGCGATTCTTGAGTACAATGCTGCCATCGATAATAACGGTGTCCACACAGCTACGTGTTGCAGAATAAACCACGCGGGAATAGACATCTGTCTCATAGGAAGGGTACGTGTGGAAATCATCCAGATCCAGCAACAGCATATCTGCCTTTTTGCCCACTTCGAGACTGCCGATTTCCTTCGACAAACCAAGCACCTCTGCACCACCCATGGTAGCCATACGTAATACAGTCCGGGCATCCATCACCGTTGGACCATGAGGAATCTTCTGCATCAGCGCCGTGAGGCGCATCTCCTGAAACATATCCAGATTGTTGTTGCACGCCGCACCATCGGCCCCGATCCCAACCGCGATCTGACGATTCAGCAGATCTGGAATATCCGCTACCCCGGAGGAAAGCTTCATATTCGATCCAGGACAGTGAGTGACTTTGACTCCGCGCTTGCGGATGATCTCTTTCTCTTCCTCACTTAGCCATACACAGTGGGCCAACACCAATCTTGGAGTTGCCAGACCAATATGATCGAGGTACACGATGTTACGCATTCCACGTTCATGTTCTACCAGTTCAATCTCTCCGCGATTTTCGGAGGCATGGGTATGGACTTTGACATGATATTTATTGGACAGGTCGCGGACCTCTACCAGCAATTCTTCGGTACACGATACAACGAAGCGAGGACAGAACGCATATTGAATGCGACCTCCGCCAAACCCGTTCCATTTCTCCAGCAGATCCACACTTTGTTGCAGCGAAGTTGCCGTATTCTCACGCAAAGGTTCCGGAACCTCGTCACCATGATCCATCATCACCTTGCCAGAGATGACCCGGATGCCGCTCTGTGCCATCGCCTGAAAGGCCGAGTCTGTGTGATGTACCGTCTCCATATCCAGAATCGTCGTAGTACCGCTGGAGATTAATTCGCCGAGTCCAAGCATTGCTGAATAATACACAGACTCCTCATCATGCGCTGCTTCCAGCGGCCAGATCCGTTGACGAAGCCAATCCATCAGTTCCAGATCGTCCGCCCGTCCACGGAACAAGGTCTGACACAGATGAATATGCGTCTGGATGAAGCCAGGCAACAGCACTTTGCCGCGAGCATCAATGACCTGATCAGCCTGAACGTCAATGTGAGCTGCAATCTCCTTGATTTTATTATCCTCGATTAACAGATCTCCAATGAACACTTCCTCTTCTGCATTCATCGTCACAAGCTGTGCGCCTTTCAGCAGGATCGTTCCCATGCCAATCTCCCCTATCTGTGTCTGTCTATATAGTAGAACTTATAAGTGCTCACATAGCTGCTACCATCCAATAGCCATCCCGTCGCCCCTGGGGTCTGCCGCGCCGCTAATCATGCCGTCCTCACGAATGACAATGCCTTGCGACTGTCCCATAATACCGTCCCACGGTGCTCTAGCTTCAACGTTATGTCCCCACTTGGCCAGGGTTGCACATACGTCATCGTGATATCGGTTCTCCACACGCATCGTATCACCTTCTTCGCCCCATGTACGTCCATACACCCAACGTGGCAGGCTGATCGCTTCCTGAATATTCAGCCCGTAATCAAGCACGCCGGTAAGCACCGATAATTGGGTCTGCGGCTGGCCTTCTCCTCCCTGTGTACCCACGAGCATATAGGGTTTGCCATCTCGTGTAACAAGGCCCGGCATGAGGGTGTGGAATGAGCGTTTGTTCGGTTCCAGTACGTTGGCATCTCTCGGATCCAAGGAGAAAAAAGATCCCCGGTTCTGCATGATCACCCCTGTACCCCCTGGGACATACGCTGCACCAAAGTCAAAATACAGGCTCTGAATGAAGGAAACGGCGTTGCCTTCGCTATCTACAACCGCTGCATACGCCGTGTCCTGACCTATCGTTTTGGACAAAAACGGCTGTGCCACAGGTGGCGCAGATTGAATCTCATTCCACAATTGGTCTCCATAATCCTTGGATAACAGATGTTCCAGCGGTATGTCCCTGAAATCAGGGTCCGTCAGATACTGGTCACGATCACGAAACGCCTTTTTCACCACTTCCGCCATCAGATGATAGAATTCCGGTGAGGTACGTGCAACCGAGGACAGATCGATATGCTCCAGCATATTTAACATCATTAACATGGAGAAACCCTGCGAGTTGGGCGGCATCTGATGAACTTCATACCCACGGTACCCCGTACTGACCGGCTTCACCCACTCCCCTCGATGACCTGCAAAGTCCGCTGGTGCAAGCATACCTCCATCCTCACGAATAGCCGAAGTCAGCCGATCCGCGAGTTCTCCTGTATAAAAAGCATCTCGCCCTTCCGTCTGAATCAGACGAATGGAGGCAGCAAGATCAGACTGGATCAATAACTCGCCTTCCTGCAAAAGTGTACCCAAGGGCGCAAATACCGCTCGCAGCGGTGTATGCCCCATAATGTAATCTTCATCCCTTTCCATCCACAGGCGGAGATTCCGGGATACAGGGCATCCTTTTTCTGCATACTGCGCAGCAGGTTCAAGCAGTTGCCCCCAGCTTAACTTACCGTACCGGGACCAAACTTCCCACCAGGCATCGACCATTCCCGGAACCGTGATGGCACTAAGCACACCGCGCTGAGGAATCGCACTCATGCCCATCGCTTTGAACGTTTCTGCATGAATGCCTGCTGCTGAGCGGCCGCTTCCGTTATACGCGGTAATCTCACCGCTGGCTCCGTCATGAATCAGGAAGAAGGCATCCCCTCCAAGTCCGGTCATATGCGGATATACCACGCCCAGTGCTGCACTGACCGCAACAGCAGCATCATAAGCATTCCCGCCCTGCTGGAGGATGGAGCTTCCCACTGCACTCGCCAGATAATGAGGAGTAGTAACCATGACCTCTCTGGAGATTGGCATCTGATTTAACATAAGGCGCCCTCCTTCCCTGCATACACATCCAATGCGGCCTGCACTGCTTCACCGGCAGGCAATACGTGTCGATTACGTAATAGAACAGCTTCCAGCGCTCCAAGCACATGAAGTACGTTCTTGCGCTGGCAGCTGAATCCCATTGTACCGATTCGCCAGATTTGTCCTTTTAATGGCCCGAACGAACTGGCAATCTCAATACTGAAGTCGTTCAGCAACATGCTGCGCACCGACTCACCATCAATCCCCTCCGGAATCGTGATACAAGTGACCACCGGAAGCTTACTGGACATATCCCCATACAATTGCAGTCCCATTCCCTGGAGTCCAGCGACCAATGCACGTTCATTCACCAGATGTCTCTGGAACCTGGCTTCCAACCCTTCTTGCAGCAAAATGCGCAAACCTTCGTGAAGACCATAAAGCATGGAAGTAGCTTCTGTATGGTGGTTCAACCGGGCCGAACTCCAGTAATCCTGCAATTGGCTCAGGTCAAAATAATTACTGGCAATGGTGCGGCCTTCTGCCCGCGCACTAGTTGCGTCTCGCAGTCCACGTTCAACAGTTTTCCGGCTCATCAGCTTCTGTTCCACACGACTGTTGTACGTGAGAGGTGCCATCCCTGAAGGAACGGATAGGCATTTCTGCGTTCCGCCCATCACCGCATCCAGACACCAGGCATCCGTCTCCACCGGTGTCCCGCCAATGGTTGCTACAGCATCGACGACGAGTAAAATATCAAGGTCGCGACAGGCTTTACCAATGTCGGCAAGGGGCTGCATCTGACCAGTGGAAGTCTCACCATGAACCATCGCAACCAGACTTGGTTTATGGGCATGGATCGCCTTGATCACCTCTTCCGGATCAAATACCGTTCCCCATTCCGTTTCAAAAAAGACAACCTCTGCACCACAGCGTTCCGAGATTTCAACCAGCAGATGTCCGAATCGTCCATAGATCGGAACGAGAACTTTGTCACCGGGCTGGATCAGACTGACCAACACCGCTTCAATGCCTGAACGGGATGTGCCATCGACCGGATAACACCACTCGTTATCTGTCATGTATAACTCACGCAGCATCGCCATCGTCTCGTTCATCAAGGATGTGAACTCCGGGTCAAACTGCCCCAGGATCGGGAAGGATAATGCTCTGAGTACACGTGGATCAACTTCAACCGGTCCCGGGGTCATAATGGTCCGCAAGGACGGAGATAACTCTTTATAGCTGGACATCTGCATTCAACTCCCGTAACCGTATTTATAGAGTAGCCGGACCAGAACCCGAAAACCGTGCATCAGGTCTGCTTCAGCTGTATATTCAAGTGGATTATGACTGATACCGTCCTGACTCGGCACAAAAATCATGGCTGTCGGACAAGCCGGCTGAAAAATCTGCGAATCATGTCCCGCTCCGCTTGGCATTAGCCAATAGGACAACTTCTCCTGCTCACAGGTATCTTGGATGTCTGAGATCATCTCTGCATTCATAGGAATGGGCGTCACCGACAGATGTTCTTCCCAGTCCAGTCCGAGCTGCTGCTCGGCTGCGATCCGACTAAAAGCCTGAAGTATATCCTGCCAGCAGCGATCAATACTCTCCTGCCGGATATGGCGGATATCCAGTGAAAACACCGCTCGTGCTGCAACCACATTCCCCACACCCGGATCGGCTGTGATTCGCCCAACCGTGGCTACCAGCGGTTCTCCTGCTTGCAATGCAATATCCCTTACTGCAGTAATCATCTCAGCCGCTCCGGCTAATGCATCCTTGCGCCAGGACATCGGTGTCGTTCCCGCGTGATTCGCTTCTCCGCTTACCGTAATACTGAACCGCTTCTGACCTACAATGTCGGATACAACGCCAATCGAATGTCCGAGACGTTCCAGAACCTGACCTTGCTCAATATGAAGCTCAATAAAGGCACCATATTTTTTTGCGGCCGGTCTATATGCACTATCGGGTCCAAAGCCCGCATCGCGGATCGCTTGTGCAAAGGTGACGCCGTATTGATCCTTCAAATGCTCTACATCTTGCAGAGACGTTGTTCCTGTTATACTGCGTGAGCCCCAATATGCAAAAGGGAATCGACTTCCCTCTTCCTCACATAGGGAAACCACTTGAAGCGTGCGCTTCGGTGCTCCAAAATGCTTCTGCAAATACTCCAAAGCAAGGACACCGGCAACCACACCGTAAGCACCATCATACTTGCCTCCATACACCACGGTATCGATATGTGATCCGGTCACGATTGGTAATTCTTCAGTACCAGTCGCCGATCCCTTACCCTCGCCCTCCAGTGTGCCATAAAGATTACCGGACTGGTCGAACTCGGGAGACAGCCCTTTTTCCTGCATTTTGGCAGCAAGGGCACCTTGTGCTTCACACCAGGCCGAGTCATACAACAGCCGTGTGACGCCCCCCTGTGCATCCGCACCATATGTCGACAGCCAGTCAAGCATGGCTTGCAGCTCCACCTGTTCCACATTTGGCAAAGGAAGCGGTGCATTATTCGTACCGGATGACCGGTATACTCCAGACTCCGTCATGGATTCCCCTCCGTTCCCGCTTCGATGGGACTAGAAGAGTAAGCCACAATGTGTTGCCCGATAGGCACAGGGGATAAGCCGGATTCCGAGTTGTAGACGCGCTGCCCTCGGCAAAATACGTCTGTGATCTGACATTTAAATGTACGTCCTACATAAGGACTCTGTTGATGCGTGTAGAGCAGATCCTCTGTGTTCAGGGTTGTGCTCTTCTCCCAGTCAATCAGCACCAGGTCTGCATCCTTGCCAATTGCAATCTCTCCTTTGCTCTCCAGACCAAGCCTTCCAGCAGGTTGCAGAGAGAGCACTCTTCCGAGCAACGGAAGGTCAATATTGCGTTGAAGATGTCCATCCTCCAGCATGATTAGCAGTGTGCTTTGTGCCCCGGATATGCCGCCCCAGATTTCAAAGAAGTTATCCGATTGTTTCATGGATGGTGGGCAAGGAGAATGGTCTGAGGCGATAACATCAATCAATCCTGAAGTCAGTGCATCCCATAACTGCTCCTGTTCGGAAGAGCTGCGAAGCGGTGGAGCGCATTTTGCTACAGCACCCAAACGGACGACATCCTGATCGGTCAGCGTCAGATAATGAGGACATGTCTCTGAAGTGACATCCTGCCCACGCCGTTTGGCCTCTGCAATCAGATCCAGCGCTTCCCGGGTGCTAATATGCACAAAATGCAGCGCACACCCGGTCTGTTCGCCGTATTTCAACGCTCGGGCAACCGCGACGACTTCAGCTTCCACAGGACGAGACCGGACATAATCCATCGGTTCCGTCTTACCCTCTGCGATGCTTCTCGCACCGAGTTCGGCAACGATGCCTTCGTCCTCTGCATGAAGTGCCAGCACACGGTTTAATGTTGCAAGTTCTTTCATCCCGTCCAGCAGCGTATGGTCATCAGCTCTGGCAAAGATGTCTTCCCCTTCACCTCCCGGCTCGGACATAAATGCCTTGAATCCGGCAGCACCCAGCCGTGACAGTGGAGCAAGTTGCTCACGGTTTCCGGGAACCAAGCCTCCCCAGAAAGCATAATCCACATACGATTGGTCTGCCGCTGCTTTCATTTTCATCTCCCATGATTCCGGCCTTGTGGTTGGCGGTACGCCGTTAAGCGGCATATCGACATACGTCGTAATTCCCCCGGTGGCAAGGGCTGCCGAACCTGATCGGAATCCCTCCCAACTGGCGAGTCCGGGTTCATTGAAGTGTACATGAATGTCCACGACACCTGGCATCACTGTAAGTCCCTCAGCTTCTATGATCCATGTCGCTTCGCCAGCGGTCAGGCGTGTGGATATGTCTGTTATTTTTTCACCCGTAATGCCAATATCCAGTTGCTCTACCCGATCTCTCAGCACCACCCGGGCCCCCCGGATGATGGTATCAAATGTTGTCATGTGGATGACCCTCCCCCTGAATCCGAACCGGATGCGTGCATGCTTAGCTTCCCCGGTATGTACTGTAACCTCCTGGAGCAATCAATAATGGAATATGGTAATGGCTTGAGGCATCAGATACGGCAAACCGTATCGGAACAATCGTCCATAATGCCTGCCCCAGCTCCTCCAATGAACGATGTGCGTAATAACTCTCGACATGGAATTGAAGCTCATATATCGCTGGCTCCAACTTGCCTCCATCCAGCAGCGGTGCATCCAAACGCCCATCCGCATTGGTCACCGACTCAGCTACTTTTGTCTTGTTTTCCTGTTCTCCATCCCTCTTCAGGGTATACAGTTCGATCCGAACACCCGCAGCAGGGACACCCTTGGAGGTATCCAGCACATGTGTTGTAATTCGGCCATCAGACATCGACATTAGACGTCACCTTCTTTCCCGGCGTCACGGCCGCCTGTTCCCAGATCATCCCTTGTCATCGAGAAACCCTGGAATCCATAAGGTGGCCTCGGTTCGGTAAATACTTTGCCTTCTCCCTCTTTCACTTCCTCCAGCACTGTTTCCCAAGTCCGATTGTTGGATTCAAATGAAACCTCACTCAGTTGCTCAAATCGACTTAACAACCTTCGTCCAATCTGGTAGATCAGATGTTGAATGGAAGCGGATCGACACTCATGAAACACCGCAGCAGCCAAATCTCTGACCTGTTCCGCCGCTACATACCGTCCATGCTGATCATCCATGCCATCTCTCGGATCTTCATAACGCCAATTGATGTTCAGGAAAATAAATAACGGTCGATCCCATGTCTCTGGAAGAGTGGTATATTCATCCTGCATAAATCCGGCAAATTCACTGCCTTTGACCTTGATCAGTCTCAGATCAGCTACACCACTGAAATGGTTGCTTAGTTCAATCGAGCCTCCGGTTCGTTCTGCTTCAACGGCAGCTGTCGCACGATCATTCTGTGAATAACGAAATACGAGCGTACTCGGTCGATAACTTCCTTCTAATCCAATGGGTATATCTTCAAAAGGAATCTGGTCCGCTGTCATCTGAACCTTGCTCATCTGCGGATACGTCTCCAGGAAACGCCGACTCACCAGCGCAAGAAATCCTTCCACCGTTGCCCCTGTGTAATCCGCTGCATGTTTGAGAATAAAATTTTTCATTGAATCGGTTGCGACCACCAGCGAATTATCCCCTTCTGCAAAAGAAGGCAAGAATTCATCCCCCTGCACGGCCACCTTGATGTTCAATCCAAAGAGAATATTGCTGCGTCCCATAAAAGGAGATTCCGGAATGGACTGAATACCCGTCAACGGTTTGGCGTAGGAACGGTACATCCACACATCCCCTTTGCCGTAATACATGGTCCGCTGCTGCACTGCGGCTGGCTTGCTCACGAACTCATGTTCATGACCGATCTGTACAAGCCATTGCTCCAAACGTATGCCTGCAATCTTGAATACTTCCTTCAATGCAGTCTCGAATTCTTCTTCCCTGCCTCGGCGATGCCGTTGCCTCATGGATTCGAGGATGGAGCTTGCGGTATGGCCTTTTACAGCCAATATAAAAGGAAAGCCAAATTGGCTTGTATATGCTTTGTTTAATTGTTGAAGTTCGTTGTACTGCTCTTGTGAGAGTGAATCAAGGCCTGCTCCAGCTTGTTCCTGAACGGAATTGGTGCTCATGCTGATTCGTGCTCCAAGATCCGGGTGATTTCGAAGCAACTGCAACTTCACCTCATCATCCGATGCCTGAACCTCATTCTTCATCACATTCATCATCTGTTCAAATGAATCGAAAGGTCGTAAAAGCCCGGAACGTTCAGCC
This sequence comes from Paenibacillus sp. FSL R5-0519, assembly GCF_037974275.1. Classification (NCBI taxonomy): domain Bacteria; kingdom Bacillati; phylum Bacillota; class Bacilli; order Caryophanales; family Paenibacillaceae; genus Paenibacillus; species Paenibacillus sp. FSL R5-0519. The sequence continues at coordinate 2,801,952 of NZ_CP150234.1, read as the reverse complement.
ACCCATGGTGATTCCTCAAATAAGCCGCCAAACGTATGCACGAACTGCGTGATAGACCAGTTGTTAACAAGTTTAATTAAGTCGCTCATGTTAGAACCTCCGGTCTGTTATGGATTATTGTTCTTCATTCTAAGTGTCGTTCAATGTCGCGACAACAATATTTACGCAATTTTGTAATATAACATAACATCAGAGTTGCGATTTGTTTGCTGTGCACGGGAAGTTCAGCTTTTGTTGTCCTTAAACATGAAAAAACCGCACTCCATCAAGGGAATGCGGTTCATGGGTCTAAGCCCCAGTAGCATTGTAACGATGCACAAAGTGCGGTCTAGAGCTGCGCGTTGTGCGGTCTTGCAGCTGCTTTGTCCCGCACAAACTTGCGGAAGGTGAATACCAGCTTTAATTTGAGCAGATCATTCGTTTTCTTAAAGTCCATTTGCAGCAAGCTGCCAACTTTCTCCATACGATAAGTGACCGTGTTACGATGCACAAACAGCTGCTTGGCAGCTTCATTGATCAGTCCATCATTCTCGATAAAGGACTCCAATGTATTCATCAATACCTGATTGGGATCACCGTCCCTGGCAAGTAACGGTTCAAGCACTTTATTACAGTAGTTCTCCATGATGTTATCCGGTACATGTTGGAACACGTAGGCAAATTCCAGCATTTCAAATTGCAGCGCACGGTCTTTCATGCCGAACCGACGAGCCAGTTGTCGTGTATCCAGACACTCTTGGTAAGCTTCACGGAGCGATTTGGGTTCATGCTTCATCTTGCTGATCCAGAAACGCGGAGCCGGTGCTCCTTTTGCTTCTTGTGCTGCCAGAACATCACCGAAGCGGTTCAACAGAAAACCTGACAGCTCCTCTCCATAATCTCGCCCTGTTGGACAGGTATAGATGGACAGAATGCCATCTTCGATCTGAAAATGCTGTGAAGCCGTGAATTGCATCAGCGGATTGTACTGCAATTCGCGATGAATCTGTTTAAGCAACTTCCCCTCGGCAAACAGAGTTGGCTCAAGCGTAATCAGTACGCACTGATACGTTCCCTGGAACAGATGTACACCTTTGTTTTCACTCAAGGTGGTCAATTCCTGAATGGTTATTTTGTTATCCAGATACTGTGAAAGCAGCGTACGCATCTCATCTTGCACGGTCGGATTAATATGCTCTCGATACGTCATATCCATATAAAATGCCAGCACATCAGCAGCCTGTTGGAACAGTTCTTCTTCTGCCCGAAGGGATAGGGCTGAATCGGTAAATACCAGCAACGATCCGTATTCTTCATCATTTTGCTTGATCGGTACGCGATGACAACTTCCCTGATTCCATTTCACTCGGTGCATGACGGATTTCCAAGGCCAGCCTTGGGTTACAGCATCCCCTGCAATGCCCTCACTACCGTAAAGCACATGCCCACGAGAACCAATGACGGCAAGCGGATAGTTCAACACTGTGGCAAGTTCGGCGAACACATTCCGGTGTGGCTGCTGTTTCAGTGCAAACTGCATTAATTTCTTTTGCTTCTGCACAACCTCATGCAGCAATCGGTTACTGCGTTCATGTTCAGCCTTGAACAAAGCATTCATCTGGTCTGAGAAGGTGAATTGAAAAGGAAGCTCAAGCAATGGTAAACGAAGTCGATCAGCTTCCTCAACAATGCCTTGGGGAATGGACTGCCAGAAACGTCCCAGCTTGATGCCGAGTCCTGCACAGCCACGTTCATTCAAGCGCCGCATCAAACGTAGTGCATCTGTCTCACTGTCTTTCATAATAAAAGCGGTGGTGAACAACATTTCTCCGGATTTGATCCAATCCGCGATATCAGGAGCGTCCATGACATTAACGGATTTCATCATCCGTGAAGTCCCTTCTCCACCCGCAACCAGTTTGGCCTCGGATAACGGGTATACCTGTAAAGCCTCTTTAACCGTAAGTTGCATGGACACTACCTCCCATATATATAACACGATATAATGTCATTCTGATTATCAAAACTAAATTTCGTATCATTTCTCGAATTAAATCCATATTCAGTCGTTTTACTTTTATTTGTTGTTAAGTATTATAACATCATTTCATTCAATAAAGCTTACACGACAAAAAAATAAAACCTATGACCTAATTACAGCGCACTTTGCTGTAATCGGCATAGGTTTTCAGATCAGATTTCCATGGTTTCGTGATTCATCCATAATTTCATTCGAGATAATACATCTTTGACATTCAGCGGTTTGCTGAGATAGTCCGAAGCACCTGCAGCAATACATTTCTCCCGATCCTCTTTCATGGCCTTGGCTGTCAGTGCAATAATCGGAAGCTGAGTCATGCCAAGCCGTTCACGGATCTGGCGAGTTGTCTCATAACCATCCAGTTCCGGCATCATAATATCCATCATGATGATATCAGGCTTGACTCCTCCACGCTCCAGCAATTCCAGACATTCATACCCATTCTGAGCTGAAATGACATTCATGCCGTATTGCTCGAGAGCGTTAGCCAGTGCATATACATTTCGAATATCATCATCAACGACAAGCACTTGACGACCACTGAGCAAAGACTCTTCCAGAGGTGTCAATAAAATATCCGATTGTTCGGAAGTCATTGAAGGAAGTTTATTGATCTCAGGTCTAGTGCTTGCCACCTCATTCAAGAACAACCGCGATACATTCATAGTCTCTGGTTCATCTCTTCGCAGAGGCAGGAACAGCGTGAACACACTGCCATGTCCTTCACGACTTGTGGCCGAGATTGACCCACCCAGCAAAGTTGCAAGCGATTGAGAGATCGACAGACCAAGCCCTGTTCCGCCATATTTACGTGCCGTAGCCCCATCCGCCTGTTTGAATGCATCAAAGATCTGCAGAAGTTTGTTTTCCGCTATGCCAATCCCTGTATCACTGACGGAGAAAGCAATCACATCGGTCTCTTGATCTTCTACCTCAGGATGAGCCAAACTCACTTTGGAGATCGTTAAAGCAACTTCACCCTCACTGGTGAACTTGAATGCGTTCGAGAGCAGATTTCGAAGAATCTGATGCATTCTCATCTCGTCAGTCACGATGGTTTCCGGTAAAGGACTTTGGAGCTGAATTCGGAAATCTATTTTTTTCTGCTCAGCTGTTTTCAGGAAATATTGATTCATGACTTCAGGCAGACTGCTCAGATAAACATCATCAAAATCCACTTCCATCTGCCCGGCCTCTACCTTGGACAGATCAAGAATATCATTGATCAGATTCAGAAGGTCTTTACCTGACTTGTGAATGACCGAAGCATAGTTCTGTTCTTCACTATTCAAGTGTTGGTTTTTATTTTCAGACAATATTTCGGATAAAATCAACATGCTGTTAAGCGGTGTCCGCAGTTCATGGGACATGTTCGCCAGGAATTCGGATTTGTACCCCGAGCTTGTTCGTAACTGATCTGCCACAACTGCAAGTTCATTGGCTGATGTCTCAGCAGCGCTCTTCTGTATCTCCAGGCGTTCATTAAGCATATGAAGCTCTTCGGTCTGCATTTGCAGTTCCTCCGTCTGAGACAACATTTCTTCGGTCTGAGACTGAAGTTTCTCCGATTGTGCCTGTAACTCTTCATTTAGAACTTGTGACTCATCATATAATTGCTGTAATTCCATACGAGTGACGGTCGAGTGTAAAGAAACACCAAAAATGTCCGTCAGTTCTTGCATCAGCTTCATATCATTCTCTTGCAATGGCTTCATTGAAGCAAGCTCGATGACCGCAATCGTTCTGCCTTCGAAGAGGACCGGTACTACGGTAAGAGAGGTGGCAGATGTATATCCGAGACCCGAAGAGATTCGAATATAGTTCTGGGGCAGATCATTCATGCGCAAGACTCGCTTCTCCACGGCACTTTGACCCACCAGCCCCTCACCGGGGGCAAGCGACACTTTACCGAGCGAACGTTCTTTCTCTCCATCCGCAGCATATGCAGCCACACGCAGCAGTCGATTGTCTTTCCAGTAATACAAGACGCTGTAGGGAACTTCAAACAACATGGCAAGCTCGCTCAGGAACAAGCGGGACAATCCCTCCAGATTGGTCGGATTCTGCAAGAGTGTCGCAATGCCTGTGATCTGGTCCTTGACCCGATTCTGTTCCTGTACTTCATCCAGTAATTTGTTGGTTTCGTGGCCCAGGTCCCCCACTTCATCATGTGTCCGCACCTGAATTCGCTGCTTCAGGTTCCCACCTTTGGAGATATCACTGATGGTCTGCATAACATCTCGCAACGTTTTGACGATATTTCCGGATATCACAAGAGCCGCTGCAATTGATAACGCCGCGATAACCCCCCACAGCGTATACATAATCGTCAACAATGTGGAGCTCCGTGTGGCTAGATCGGTTACCCTTGCCTCAGTCAATGCGATCTCTGTGTTACGGAAGGTAGTAAGTTGGGAGCGTAGTAGATCCATTTCAGTTTTACCCGGATCAGTTTGAAAGAATGCAACAACTTTGGCTTGATCCTCTTGCTTTTTCAACTTTACCAACGGCTCCCCAGCAATCTCAATCCAGCGCGTAATATGAGTTTTGATGCTTTGCAGACTCTGCTGCTGCGAAGGATTGTCACTAATGAGAGCATTCAACTGATCATAGTTGGAACTCCATTGGGATAGACCTTGAGAATAAGGTTCCAAGTAACTCTCATTGCCTGTAATCATGAATCCACGCTGTCCTGTCTCCATGTTCAAGACATTTTTTTCAATCGCGTTGGTCAGATTATGTACTTCCAGATCATGATGAGAGATAAAATCATTTTCCTTCTGTAGTACATTAATTTGGGCCGTAAGCACTAGCAGAACAGCTCCAAACAAAAGCACAACCACAAGATAGCCCAATAAAATTTTGGAGCGTATCGTAAATCTTCTCGTTTTTGACAACGCGGAAACCTCCAAATATATACGAATCCCATTCTATTAAATGAAAAGTGGTGCATATGTAGTTTATATGGATACGTATAGTCTGACAAGCTCTAAGTTCATCGGTAAGCATAAGAAAAACGACCTGCTTGTGCAGGTCGCCCTCTTCATTGATCTATATTGCTCATTTGGTCTGATTTTAGGCCTTTGGAGCGATCATTTTGGCTGGATCGACATATTGATCAAATTGCTCTTCGGTAAGCAAGCCCGTTTGTAACGTCGCCTGTTTCAAAGACAAGCCTTCTTTATGCGCAAGCTTCGCAATTTTGGCTGCATTCTCATAACCAATGTGCGGGTTGAGCGCTGTAACCAGCATGAGCGAATTGTTCAGATTATGTTCAATCTGATCCAGGTTAGGCTCAATGCCTACGGCACACTTGTCATTAAACGCAATAATGGAGTCCGCCAGCAGTTGCACGGATTGCAAGAAGTTATAGATGATAACTGGTTTGAATACATTCAGTTCAAAATTACCCTGACTTGCCGCGAAACCAATCGCTGCATCATTACCCATGACCTGCGTAACCACCATCGTAATGGCCTCGCTCTGAGTTGGGTTGACTTTACCCGGCATAATGGAACTGCCTGGCTCATTCTCAGGAATACGGATCTCGCCCAATCCACTACGGGGGCCACTGGCCAACCAGCGAACATCATTGGCAATTTTCATCAAATCAGCTGCAAGCGCTTTAACGGCACCGTGCGCATATACAACTTCATCATGACTTGTAAGGGCGTGGAATTTGTTTGGTGCAGATACAAAATCTTTCCCTGTATGTTTGCCAATCTCCTTGGCAGTGAAGTCCCCAAAGTCCGGATGAGCATTGATGCCCGTTCCAACAGCTGTACCGCCGATCGCAAGCTCCTTCAGGTACTGTACACTTTCACGGATCATACGCTCACTCTTGCCCAACATGGCTTCCCAACCACTGATCTCCTGGCCAAGCGTAATTGGTGTTGCATCCTGAAGGTGGGTACGTCCAATCTTGATAATATCCTTGAATGCCTCCGACTTGTCTGCAAAAGTCGCTTTTAATACCGCAATGGCCGGCAAGAGCTGATCCTCAACAGCCAGAACACCTGCGACATGCAGAGCCGTTGGGAATGTATCGTTGGAGCTCTGGGACATGTTCACGTCATCATTTGGATGCAGACGCTCTTCTTTTCCCTTTTGCTCCAGCAGTTGGTTCCCCAGATTGGCAATCACTTCGTTCACGTTCATATTGGATTGCGTTCCGCTACCAGTCTGCCACACGACCAGTGGGAAATGGTCATCAATACGACCTGCAATAATCTCGTCTGCTGCATAAGCGATGGCATCGGACTTAGCGGCAGATAATTTACCTAATTTATGGTTACTGGCCGCAGCACTTTTTTTCAAAATGGCAAGGGCACGTATAACTTCCATCGGCATATGTTCGCTGCCAATCGGGAAATTCTCCTTGCTGCGCTGCGTCTGAGCTCCCCACAGCCTGTCGGCTGGTACTTTCATTTCGCCTAACGTATCTCTCTCAATGCGGTATTCCACTTGCTTGTCCTCCTCCAAAAAGATGGTTTGGGTCTCTACAAAGCGTGTGTATCTCGTCATATTATACATGATTTACGAGCAGGTTTTCACCTTTTCGACAAAATTGTAAGCGTAGCGCAAAACGAATATCAATTATTTTTGTGCCGCAATTGGATAAAGTCGACTGCTCTGTTCGAATAGTTCGCCTGGTGCCAGACCGACCAATCCGATTTCTTCTGCCGGGATGCCTTCAACATTAGGAGCGTTAACCAGGTTCATCTGTGGTTCAGGACAGAAGAATTCGCCACCCATGTTATTATTCCAGATCATCCAGTGCTTGTAGGAAGTACCCACATCATAGACCAGTTTGTCTCCAGTACGGTGATCCGTAAGTTCCATATAGTTACGACCATTCTGCGGTTCTGCAGTGTAATGATTATCCATGGCAGCAAAGAACGGACTAACTCCGTCTTTCTTCAATTGTTCTTCCTCAGGTGTAAGCGGTTGAAATTGTCCTGTTGGCAGAGAACGCTCATTCAATTCACGTCGTTGTCCAATCGTAACTTTGGCCGTGTAATCCGAGGATTGACTGTCCGGTGCAAATGGTACTGCAATTGCCGTATGGAATGCAAACAAATTAGGCATGGTTTCCTTTCCGGTGTTACGGACGATCAATTGCTGCTGAAGTCCTAGGCTGCTCAAAGAGTAGCGAAGCGTCACTGTGAACGTAAACGGCAGGTACTTATGGAATGTATGTCCTTCTTTCACGTCCTGGCTAAGCAGTACATAGCTCTCCAACTGGTCAGAACCGTACCCCTCAACCTTCCACTCGGCATCATGCAAAAATCCATGTAAATGGTTACCTGTAGCCGGTTCGTTCACAGGCAACTGATAGACTTGACCATTCCAAGGGAAACGTCCATCCTCATAACGATTCGGCGGAGATAGAATCGGAATTCCATAGACCGCTGGTGCAGCCATAAACTCATCCATCTGATCCTGATTCGGCTCTCTTAAGTAACGGAAACCCTTTTCTGTATCACGGAAAGCAACGAGGTTGGCACCCACGCTTGGAATAACAGCCGCTTCAAACTGATTAAAACGAAGCCAAATGGCCGGTATCCCTCCAAATTGTTCTTCAAATGCTGCATTTTGTTGTGTCATCGTTATATGTACCTCCTGCATACTAAGGTTATATTATACGGCTCGACTATATCATGCCCGAGCACAAAATACCAATCTATGAAAGAGAACAAATTCATGATAGAAAAACAAAAAAGACAGGAAAAAGACAGCTACAATCCCCTGCGGCTGTCTCTGCATACTTTCATATGTTCGTTGAATTAATCCACATATTTGCCGTGATCCGGCACAGTGCTCTCTTTAAAGTCCATATCAAGCCTCTTCAGGGATTCTCTCAGCATATCTCCGCTCAAGGCATGCCCATGCCCGGTAATTGCAAGTTTCGGCTCCAGATGCCTTATATGCTGAACCGATTGATGAGCAGCCTGCCAATCGGTTGTAAAATAGGAAGGCGGGCCATGCAACTGTTTGTCCTGAAGCAACACACTCCACAGCGATTCCTGCTTCACTGTAATGATTGCGTCTCCCGCAATTAACAGACGGTCCGCTTCACGAAACAGTGACACATGTCCAGGTGTATGTCCTGGCGTGTGCACCCACTCCCATCCTGCTAAGCCTGGAACAGTGTGATCTTTGGGTAAACTGAATATCCGATCATCCAGATTGATTGCCTCATTGGGATACGCGAATGACAACCTGGACATTAAACCTCCACCTACAGAAGGATCCGCTGGCGGGTAATCTTTCAATCCCGTTAAATACGGAATTTCAAGCGGATGAGCATACACGGGCACACCCCAGAATTGTTCCAGCTCAATAACGGTTCCTACATGGTCAAAGTGACCGTGTGTCAAAATGATCGCAGACGGCGGACCTTGAAATCGTTCTGTTGCAATCTGAACAATATGATCTGTGAACCTCGCCATTCCGGTGTCCACGAGGACCCAGTTCCTGCTTCCTGGCTCTCCGATGAACACGACATTAACGAATAGTGTACGTAAACTGAGAATATCGGGCGCGACTTCTTCAAGTCCCGTCAACCCTTCTGTAATCAGATTGTCAGATGCCATTCACGGTTACCTCCCATTTGGCGGATTATTTCTCTGGTTCCATTCATCTCGTAGACTTCCCTTTTCTGGATCATCTATTCAACATTTCCAATAAAATAGACGGTATACACCCTGTTTCGGGCATACACCGTCTAGTATAGTCATCGACACGACACAATAGAACAAGAACATCTCCGCCAGTTAAGCCGGATATGCCTCCAAAGCAGCATCGAGCAATTGATTGTACAGATCATCGTCATTCTCCAGTAACTCGTCCATACGCAGTAACTCTTCTTCATCACCGGATTGCTCCGTGAAATGCAAACTGTAGTCCCAATCTTTTCCGTTCTTGCTCATGAAGGTAATCTCATATACTGACTTTTCACCTTCTGTACGGAAAACGGTATTCCCTACGAAACTTTTTTCATCTTCACGGCGCATTTCAGCACGGATAATTTCAATATTCACAATCATTCTCTCCTTTAATCTTTCATCTACAGTCGGTCTCCAACATTTCTGGTAAACCTAGTTTGGTAATTATTATTGGTTAATTGTACAATATATAACGTAGCAACGTATACCTTATTCAATGAAGGAACCATTTGAGTCCTTACATAGTTGTAATGAGGACTATAATACGTGTTTGACCAACATCTATAATAGCCAACAAGCTACGATATTATTATCACATTGGAGGAAAAAATAGCATGAATACTTTCGAAACAAATCTGCAGCAATATGCTGAACTGGCTGTACAAGTCGGTGTCAATATCCATCCTGGGCAGACGCTTGTGGTTAATGCACCAATCTCGACAGCACATTTTGTACGACTGATTGTCAAAGCAGCTTATGGTAAAGGTGCCAAATTGGTTAAAGTAAACTGGAGCGACGAAACGGTTACACGTCTACATTACGATCTTGCACCCGATGAAGCCTTCTCCATTGAACCGAAATGGTTTGCAGCTGAAATGACTGAACTCGTTGAAGAAGGAGCAGCTGTACTGCACGTCATTGCTGAGAACCCGGATCTGCTGAACGGTGTAGCTCAGGAACGCATTATTACGAGTCAAAAAGTGCGCGGCAAAGCGCTCGAAAAATATCGTTCATATCAGATGGCCGACAAATTCAGCTGGTCTATTGTAGCCGTCCCTTCTCCGGAATGGGCTGCTAAAGTATTCCCGGACCTGCCGGAAGCACAGCAAGTGGACCGCTTGTGGGATGTTATTTTCAAAACCGTACGGATCGGTGAACAGGATGCTGTTGCCGAATGGAAAACCCATTTGCAAAATCTCGATTCCCGCGCTGATCTGCTGAACAACAAGAAGTACAAAAAGCTCCACTACACAGCTCCAGGCACAGACTTGACCATTGAACTTCCAGAAGGACATATCTGGGTATCTGGTGGAAGTGTGAATGAGCAAGGACATGTCTTTATTGCCAACATGCCTACCGAAGAAGTATTCACAGCTCCGCTGAAAACGGGTGTTAACGGTACCGTTCGCAGCACGAAACCACTGAGCTACGGCGGCAACCTGATTGACGGATTCTCCCTGACATTTGAGAACGGTCGAATCGTAGATTACACTGCTGAACAGGGACTGGATGCACTGAAAAACCTGATCGAGATGGATGAAGGTGCACACTATCTGGGTGAAGTAGCCCTTGTTCCTCATCAGTCACCGATTTCGGATACGAATATTTTGTTCTACAATACTTTGTTTGATGAGAATGCGTCCAACCATTTGGCGATCGGTAATGCTTATGCCTTCTGTCTGGAAGGTGGTAAAACGATGTCCAAAGAAGAGTTGATTGAACGTGGCATGAACTCCAGTCTCACTCATGTGGACTTCATGATTGGATCTGGAGAGATGAACATTCACGGTGTAACCTCCGAAGGTGCGGAAGAGCCGATCTTCCTGCAAGGAAACTGGGCTGTTTGATCGCTTTGATGTATTAGGAGAGAGGAGATCACTCCTCTCTTTTCCTGCGTCAACAGGTCACTAATTCAACAATTGGAGGGAACTCATATGTTAAGTTTTGAACAAAAACTGGATCGTTACGCTGAACTGGCTGTAAGAGTAGGTGCCAACGTGCAGCCCGGGCAAGTATTTGTTATTAGTGCGATGATTGATACCGCTGAATTCGTGCGCTTGCTGGTGCGTAAGGGATACGAGGCCGGTGCCAAGCAGGTTATTGTAAAATACGGTGATGAAACGGTGAATCGATTGCGGTTTGAGATGGCCCCTGAGGAATCCTTCCAAGAGCCGCCGAAGTGGCATGCAGCGGAGCTTGAAGAACTGGCGGCCAATAATGCAGCCTTCCTGACTGTATTGTCATCCAGCCCGGATCTGATGAAAGGTATTGATCCTGCGCGGATCTCGGCTCATCAGCGTACATTTGGTCAGGCGATGGCCAAGTACCGACAGTATCAACAGGCGGATAAAATGAGCTGGACGGGTGTGGCTTGTCCTTCTCCCGCTTGGGCAGCCAAAGTATTCCCGGATCTCCCTGCAACGGAGCAGGTTAACCAGCTGTGGGAAGCCATTTTTGCTGCGGTGAGAGCCGACCTGGAGGACCCTGTAGCGGCCTGGGAACAGCATATTGAACGACTGGAAACCAAGGCTGTGGCACTCAATAACAAAAAGTATCAAGCACTTCATTTCCTCTCCCCCGGGACGGATCTTACAGTCGAGCTACCAGATGGCCATATTTGGGCGCAGGCGGGTAGCGTAAATGAGCAAGGCATCCCTTTTGTTGCCAATATCCCGACAGAGGAAGTATTCACCGCTCCATCCAAGCATGGCGTTAATGGTAAGGTGTCCAGCACCAAACCACTCAGTTATGGCGGCAGTATCATTGATCGTTTTTCACTCACATTCGAGAACGGACGGATCGTTGATTTTCATGCTGAAGAAGGTCAGGACACACTGGAAAGACTCATTTCCATGGATGAAGGCTCTCATTACCTCGGCGAAGTCGCTTTGGTTCCCTTCCATTCACCGATCTCTGAGAGTGGCATCCTGTATTACACGACATTGTATGATGAGAATGCGTCCTGCCACCTTGCGATTGGCAGTTCCTATGCATTCAATATCGAAGGTGGCAAAACAATGTCTCCAGAAGAGCTTGCAGCTCGTGGCATGAATAGCAGTATCACCCATGTGGACTTCATGATGGGCTCCCCCGAGACGGACATCTACGGTATTACGGCAAACGGTGAACGTGAACCCATCTTCCTTAAGGGAGACTGGGCATTTTAACAGATTACGGAAAAGTGCTCGAAAGAAATATGCTCACTTTTCGGTCATAAGGCTGTCTTGCAACCATGTATTCATGGTTGCAAGACAGCCTTTTTATTAATTTTCAGCAAACTGTCCGGAGGCTGCACATGCTCTCTTCTTCTGGTTTTTCTCGGACCAACCTCCCATTGTATCGTTTCCATATTATGTTGTAAAATGTAATGATACCAATGTTTGTGGATTGTTCACCAGAAAGGAGAACATCATGGCCAATCGGCTCCAGTTACTACTTGCCTCAGATTTCCATAATTTAGGCTCTGCACTTCAAGAAGAAGTGTATTATGAATATTATAATATGGTTCATGGTCTTATCGTTTATATTATCAAGGAGCGTGCTGCAGCAGAAGATATTATTCAGGAAGCTTTTATCAAAATTATTAAAAACAAACCCATTTTCGAAGACGAGGTCAAACTGAAAGCCTGGCTCAAGGTCGTCACACGGAACACCGCTATTAATTATCTGAGAAAAAATAAAAATAACCGTAACCAATTGGATACGGATAGTGTTTTTATAGATATGGAGACGATGAATCAGACAGCAGCTTCCGTGGAAAGTATGGTAGAAACGCAGATGATGGAAGAGTCCATTGAATATTATCTCGGACAGCTCAAACCGGAATACCGTGTACTAGTGGAGTTACGGTGGAAAAAAGGTCTCTCCTACCGAGAGATGGCCGAACTGCTGGATACCTCCGAAGAGATTGTGAAGCAACGCTTGTTCAGAGCCCGCGGCAGTATCAAGAAGAAATTACATAAGGAATGGGGTGGAAGCATTGAGCAAAGGCAAGTCCGATAAGCATGTGGAGCAATTCGATTCCGAGCTAGAAGACGAATATTTCGACGCTGCGTTTGAAATGGCTTTTGATGAGGCTTTCCATCAAGCTGTCTCTGCCCCTTCCGCCTCCCATACCGAATCCATGCAGCAATCCTGGCAGAAGGTACAACGGGAAATTAACAGAATCGGTTTACGTAAAAAAAGAATACGTACCTTACGACTTTCAGTTGTCGTAGCTGCATCGGTGACCATTGGGGCCGTTATTTTCAGCCTGCCGTCCGGTACACAAGCGGTATCCCCATTCGTGCAATCCATCAAGGATTGGGGCAATGGCATGAAATCCATTATCATCGAAGATCGCACGACTCATCTGGGGGCTGATCCGTCAACCGCCAAAACGCCTCCACCACCGGAAACATCATTGGAAGATATTCTTAGATTACAAGAAGAAGACGCTCTTAATACACCTTCGTATGAGTTATCGAGCCACGTGCTTCGTCCAGTGCTTGTTACGGAAGAGATTGCACGTGAAGGGTTCATGGGTGACTTTCTGTTATCCAAGGCCATTCCGGAGCGATTCAACAAAGTGAAATTCGAACTCGTACTCGATACCGAAAACCCTGTGAATCCAGACGATTATTATGAGTCCACCCAAATGAGAGTTCAATATACCAGTGAAGGCAAGAGCATAGAGGAAGAGATTATCCAGTTTGATTATGTCTATGTCATGCCTGGGGAGAAAATTGAAGGAGCCATGCTTCGTGATATGAGCACCGTCAAGCTTGCTGACGGCACAGAAGCACTGATGTATATCGGCCCACCCTATAACTCCTTTCAATGGATGATGGGTTCCAACAATATGAGTCTGTTTGGCACCCTTTCGGAAGAAGAAATGACTGCGATCGCCAACGATTTTCAAGAGCAGAAGTTTCCCGGCAGCACCCGCCGATAAAATCAAAATAACACGGTGTCAGAGACATGTTTACTTGTATCCGTAGTACTTCCATCATACGCTGTATGAATACTGGTAACGCGATAATAATATCCTGGCATAACGGTCCAATCCGATTTGGCATTCAGTAAGTTTGTATTCGTTTCATTGTTGGAACTGGCTTTGAAAGTTACCCATGCTGTTCCTGTCCAGCGCTCAAGTCGATAATCTACGGAAAGTGTCTTCATTGCTGTATAGGTCGTAGTCTTGGTATTCACGATGGCCGAAAGGCCTCCTCCAGGGATAACTGCACCGACCGCCTGATAGATATGTCCACGTTCGCGAGTGTTAGCGAGCGAATGGATGGATGGTTCTGGCGGCGGTGGAGCTGTAAGTGCACCAGAGGACACCTTCATAATCGGGCTTGCAACGGCTGGTTCAGACGTAGGAATAACCAGAAGTGTTGGCACCATGAACAAGGCAACAAGGGTTATTTTTAGTATAGATACTGCACTCTTATTATTCATCTTCCGCATATTGATCCATCCTCCGCTTCTATACTTCATTTTGTGTAAGGGTATAAACGGACGAATCAGGTGACAGGTTTCAAAAAAAATTAGACGCTCCGATTCTATGTCGGCAGCGTCTTTTGTTTTTTTATACATTTTCAAATATGGTGAAACCTAAATTATTCCATCCCGTATGTATTCAGTAATGTAAGTATTGTTGTTCACACCCCAGGAATCATGAGCATGCAAAGAAGCCGTACGATGACCATTCGTCACCATACAGCTTCATTTGTTCGAATTTCGATCTGGCTAAGCGCCTTCTTCTTCAACCAACAGTTCCAGCTTAATCACATTCACTCGGGAAATCCGCTTATGCTCTGTCTCTTGAATGACAAATACATAACCTCCATACTCAACCGATTGACCGACCTCAGGTGGAATGGCATCCACTCTGGAGTATAGCCAACCTCCGATGGTATCGTAATCGGCACGGTCCATCTCCAGTCCGAATCGTTCACTGACTTCTTCAATCAGCATCATGCCATCAATAGAGTATTCCATCTCATCCACTTGCTCAATGGCAGGACGCTCCTGGTCGAATTCATCCTGAATCTCGCCTACGATCTCTTCCATGATATCTTCAAGTGTGACAAGCCCGGAGGTTCCCCCGTATTCATCAATCAGAATCGCAATCTGCGTTTTGCTACGCTGCATACGCTTAAGCAGATCACTGATCAGGGTCGTATCTGGCACAGCCAGGATCGGCCGGATTACGGAGATGGTATCCGTAAGTTGGGATCGCATCAGATCCTTAATGTGAATAAAGCCGATAATATGATCCTTGTCTCCGTTATATACCGGATACCTTGTTCGCATACTCTCACTGGCAATCTCCAGATTTTCCAGCATGGACTGATTGGCATTCAGACAGATCATTTCCGTCCGCGGAATCATAATTTCACGGGCGGTTGTATCCGTAAAATCAAATATATTATCAACAAGTGCTAATTCAGTATTATCAATTAAACCGCTCTTATTGCTTTCTTTCATGAGAATACGTAATTCATCTTCACTATGCGCGTCGTCCATCTCGGAAGCGGGTGCCATTCGGAACAGTCTCAACAAGCCGTTAGCCATACCGTTTAGTCCCCATATGAATGGATACATTAGCTTGTAGAAGAACGTTAGCAAGGCTGCAGACCACAGCGTGATCGTTTCAGACTTTCGAATCGCCATCGTCTTGGGCGCAAGTTCCCCCAGTACAATATGCAGGATTGTAATAATTACAAATGCAATGGCAATAGAGATTCCATGAACATAGACGGGTCCCAGTCCAAATGCGGTAAACATGGGCTCTAGCAAGTGTGCAATTGCGGGTTCTCCCAACCATCCAAGTCCCAGTGAAGCCAGCGTTATGCCTAATTGGCAAGCTGACAGATATGCATCCATATTGCGTATGATATTGGAAGCGTATATTGCATTTTTGTTACCTGTTTCCACCAAAGTCTCAATCCGGCTTCCACGAACTTTCACCATCGCGAATTCCGCCGACACAAAGAAACCATTCATTAATACAAGTAAACCGATCAATACTAAATTTAAAATACTCGGTAAGGGGTCACTCAAATTTTCATCCTATTCGCCGTCATTCTTCGGCAAATAGGTCCACCTCCTTCGAAAATGTAGGATATTAGCCATTCTGCCGCTCATATGCAATTTCAACTTCCCAATGCTTCCACCTCCACCTTGTTCTGTCGAATAACAAAGATATGCTTCTTTTATTATATAATTCTACACTACACAGTCAATCCGTGTCCTATGACAACGAAATGGCACAAACGCCTTTTTTCTTTAACAAAAGTAATGAATACGCTGTTTTTTTAACATTTCGCATAACCTTGATCCAACCAAACCAAAGAGAGTATCGCTCATGCTTCCGCGTGGCTGGATACTCTCCTTAAGCAATTCAGTTATTTCCTCAGATTCTATCCCTTAATTACGATTATTTACGATGTCGACTCCTTGTTTACTACAGTTCCAGAAGCAGAATCCCAGCGCCATCTGGTCTGTTCCCCGCTCGGATTATGCAATCCACCGATCCAGAATTCATCCTGTTTCAGCAGTGCCCAATCGACTTCTCCATTCAATACCTGAATTCCGAGTTCCGTTAGCGACAGGACTCCGTCCCGGAATGTTTCATCATCTTGCTTGAAATTAGGGAAAGTTGTTGCTCCAATCAGTTGAAGCAGAGCATGAGGTCCTTCTGTCATCCGCCTCAGATGTGCCCAGTATTCAAGATCACCCATCCCAAGAATATGCAGCTTGTCCCCTACCTCGCGAAACAAAGGATATGGACGATCTACTCCCGCTCTAACGGTCTCCAGGGTCGTCTGTTCAATGACTCCAAGGCCATTGGATACCGACGGTACACGGGACAAATGCGCCTTAAAGGCAGCTTTTGCGAAGGGTAGCGCAGAAGTATCTGCCTGTAAATAATCCAGATGATGCCGTATATCCGTTGACGTATAGGCTTCCCAGAACTGTGTACCGGCTTGTAGCTCCTTTTTCTCAATCAGATGCCAACTCCCGGACAACCGTTCGATCTGCGAGGAAGTAAGCTGACCCAATCCCCTAAAGTGCTTGATCTCTGGATACGAGTCAATACAAAGCAGATTTAGTTTCGTATTCTGGAGTGCTTGTCCGTTGAAATAATGTAACAGGTAAGATAACATCGTCTGGTCATAGAGATCGTATTCAAACCATAGGACAATCTCTTTATATTGTTGAAACGAATGCAACCTGCGTTCTAGCTCCTCAATCTGCAAGTATTTCGTCTGTGGAATGCCCAATTGCCGTTCCAATACGGATGCCCGATTCTTCCGCTCTTCTGCATCTCCCATATCTTGGACTACCGGTCCAAACGTATATAATTCTCTCCATACGAGGATATCCCCCTCGATTCCACTCTCTCTTAAACGATTGGCAGCGTGGTCCCCATTCATAATGTGTAACAATCCTTTTCCTCCTTCATATAAATCATTGAACATCGAGGCGAGATCTCTCACAGGCATAGAACGCTTAAGTTTGGATCGGGCATCGAACAGTCTTTTCTTTAATGCAGGTACGTTGACCCCGAGGAAATCCGATATTTCCTTAAGCGAGTATCCTTCCAAATAAAACAGTTCAACAGCTATCCGCATCGATGATGGAAGTATTGCAATAGAATCACGCAGCGTACGATTCATTTCGTTTTGCACCGCTTGTTTTTCCGGATTATGCGCCTGATCCTCCTCTTCATGGAAAACATGCTCCAACTCCTGAACGGGAATCATGGTATGCTGCTTGCGTCGTAGCCAGCGATAACACTGCCTCTCCACGATTACCTTGAACCACCCCGGGAAGGCCTCTGGGTCCTCCAGTTTGGACAGACTGCCAAAGGCCTCCGTAAAGGCCTCCTGCACAACATCTTCTGCCCAGAATGGTTCCCCCAGCCGGTGATGGGCTACAGTAAGAGCCATTCCGCGATATTGCGCCATCAGTTGCGCATAAGCTTCGAGTTCGCCCTTCATTGCTCCTTCAATCCATGACTTCAATGCTATGGACTCCCTTCATATAGGCCTGTTGCTTGTTCTGTTCATATATAAGTGCCATCTTTTTATCAAAAGGTTACGTCTGACTCAATTATTTTTGTAATGATTTCGCTTAAATGCTTATGTAAAAAGCCGTCCCGTCCGCGGATCATCTCCACATTCGGGACAGCATAATAAATCAGGATGTGTTAGACATATCCAATCAATTAAAACGGAGAACCACCAATTAGAATCTGCTTGGAGCTTGTGGGTAGTTGCCTACCACGCCCGGATATTGATACAACAATGGCTCATCAAATGTAGCATAGTCGAAATTGACCATCAACAGCATGATCCGTCTTCCAGTCTTCGGGTCGCTGATAATAATATGGTCACGGCCCGCTGCCTCAATAATACCTTGGAATATGCGAGCGTTCCATTCTTTGTTGCCTTCATATGTCATGTAGAACGTGCCGTACTTCCCGAGATTCAGACGCAGAATATTTTCAATGTACGATTGCTCAAATTGAGGAGCCGTTGTCGTAACCACAGCACCCGAGGGAGTCATTGGACTTCCGCTGGATACGAGTGGCGGTACACTAGTTGAGCTAGGGGATACCATTCCTGGCGTTGGTGACATGCTAGGCATGCTGTTACCAATTTTGTAAGATGTACCTTGAACCTGAGAGTTGGCTTGTTGACCCAACACAGAATTCGCTTGCTGGCCCAATACGGAATTCGCTTGCTGACCCATCGTTTGAGTCGTAGGTTGATACGGTTGATTAATCATAGTGATTCCTCCCCAAATTTAATAGACTTCCGGACAGTCGTCGCCTGTCGGACTGAAGAAACAATGTGCTTTGAAACGTCCTGTATTTTGCTGGTTATACCACGTATCCGGACAGTCGCCCACAGGTCGAAAAAACCACAATGAATTGCTGGCTGGCCAAAACCGTTCTCCATTAATTACACGTTGTGCCAGACGAATCTCGGATTGTCTCGCCCGTTGGTAGAAGTAACCCTTCTGTGTTGACTCGAAGCCTCCGGGGTTCTGAAATACCATGCGGTTGATGTCACGAATATCTTTGAAGTCCAGACAATCCACCAGCACCCGGTTCACACCTACATTACCTACAAGCAGCATGCCTTGTTCGCCGTCACCTTCAGCCTCCGCCCTCAGCAGCCTAGCCAGCAGCTTGACGTCCTCTGAGTTGGCTTTAATAACAGCCATAGTCTGTTTCCTCCTTTGTTTCAGCTGTTCATCACCGTACATCGTATTGTGCAGGAGCCCATTCGGTGACACGATTCCATCTTTTTTCCATAAAAAAAAGCCCGGAACCCCACCCAAGGTGAAGTCCCGAAGCAATTCGTTTCTTATAATACTCGCCGGTTTAAGGCTTGGCTTCAATCCAATAATCATAGGCATGTACAATGTTGCCCTGGTAAGCCTGATGTTCGGCCAGCAGATCGGGAAGCTTGGCGAGCTGAAGTTCCATCTCTGCTGCCCCTTTCTCATAAAAAGAAATATGCTGACCTTCATGGTTCTGCTTCATTTCTACCGAAATCATTAACCTTTTGCCCAGACGATCTGCAATCTCCATCTCCTGACTCACAACAGCAGCAATGCCATTGGACCCTTCTGCCTGATTACGGAATGCCATCATCGACACATGATCAAGTGTATCAATCATAAACTCTGTCACAGACATGTCTTTTCCCGGCAACGGGAAGGTATCCAGCCATACAGCAAGGTCTGCACTTGTTTCGAGATCACTGTCCTTCTTCGTTTCTTCCTGGAAAAATGTAATGTTGGCTGCCCATTCGGTCAACAGGGTGTCCCGATTATTCTCCCATTCCGGCAAAGTGTAAGGTTCAATATCCAGATGGATACCTTCAAATCGTTCATCCGGCTCGGATTCCGCATTATAGTTTTTCACATAATCAATCAGGCGCTGAATGCGTGGACGGTTTTCCTTTTTGCCCCAGATCGGATGTCCACCCATCGCATGGATCTCAATACCCTGCGCTTTTGCCCGTTTCACAAAACTGCGGTAACTCGAATACGGTTGATCCAGATCTAACCGAACATACAACCAGTTAATATTTTGCTCTCTCGCAAACTCTAGTATGTGCTCTCCCCCGTCATTCGTCACCTGAGAGGCCTCCCAGATATACGTCCCCCGAATCTCGGGTTGATTGGCTGGAATCTCCGGTAATGGCAGTTCTGACGGCTCCAGTTGTCCCCAGTATACGATGTCATGTACAGCAGAACCGGCGTATGAAGTATGTTCACTGAATGCGGAGGCAACTTCTTCAATAACGCTTTCCAGCTGCGCTGCACCTTTACCAGCAAAAGTCGTGAATTCCTCGCCAGGCATCGGTTTGGTGTTCAACCCAACCGTTACACTCACATTGCTGGCGTCGGCCCAGTTCATTTCCTGTTCAATTAAACGTATGATACCGTTGTTTCCTTGTGCGTTATCACGGTAAGCGAGTAAAGTGACATGATCCACTTGTTCGATGAACCAACGTGACAATGGTTCGTTATCTGCATCCTGCGAAACTCTATTTCCTGTGATGGTATAGGAATCCAGCCAAAATGGCAGGTCCATATTCACGGCAACCGCGCCATTCTGTCTCACTTGCTCAAATAACAGATTCATATTGGCCACCCAGGATTGTATCAGTGGTTTGGCATCTTCCTGCCAAGCTGGTAACACATAGGGCTTGATATCCAGATGTATGGCATCAAATTGCTCGTTGGGCTCAGCAGCCTGATTGTAGTCACTTACCCAGGAAGCTAATCTGAGCATGGGGCCTTCACGACCACTAACTGCCCAGGATGGATCGCCTCCTAGCGCTTCAACCGCGATACCTGCACGGCTGGCTTTGGCTATAAACGTCTGGTATACCTCCTTGGACAACGTCATGTCTACATTTACGTATAGCCTGCTTATCTTATGTCTAGCTGCATTGGCCAACAGCTCATCTCCGTTGCTAACAGACTGTGCCTGCCATACCCAGGCCGCCCGTATATCCGCGCCGTCAGCTTCAGCAGGTGACTCATTCCCTATCATTATCATCCCTCCGATCAGCAGTAACAGCCAAAATACCTTCCGGGATTGTTTCCCGAACATATACTCCCTCCATTCCTCTACGGTTGTAAAATCACATTTATTATAGCAACCGAGTTATCAAAAACAAATAAGCCCAAGTGCTTAACTTGGGCTTATTACTCTTAAGTTGGTATAGTGGCGGGCTCGCCCGGATCGATCCCGGTTCTAGTCCTCATATATCATTTTTCGGGTCATGCCTCCATCAATAACGAGGTTGGTCCCTGTGACAAAGGTATTGCTTGGATCAGATAAATATAGACAAGCACGGGAGATATCCGAAGGAACACCCACTCGCCCGGATGGATGCTGTTCATGATCCTCCTTCTTCAATTTCTCCACGTCACCCGTCTCAATCCATCCCGGACTGATACAATTGACCCGAATTTGGTCTTTACCCAGTGAGACCGCCAGGGCATGCGTGAGAGCTACTATCGCTCCTTTGGATGCGGCATAAGCTTCGGTATCCGGCTCAGACATCAGTGCACGTGTAGAAGCCATGTTGATAATGGCACCCCCGTGCTCATTGCTTTTCATATGTTTGGCTGCTTCCCGACTTGCCAAAAAGCAACTTCTCACATTTGTATTGAGTACATCGTCCCATTCTTCCAGCGTTAGCTCATAGGGGGACTTCCATTTGGCGAGTCCTGCATTATTCACCAACACATCAATTTGATTGAACTCTTCCACGGTTGTGCGAAAAAGGTTCGTAATGTCCCGCTCAATCCGAACATCACATTGGACAAAAATGGCTTCTCCACCTTCATTACGAATGGAAGCCGCAGCTGCCGCACCCTCCGCTTCCTGGTAGTCAGCAAGTACAACTTTGGCACCGGCGACCGCGTAAGCCTCAGCCACACTCCGTCCAATTCCCTGTGCCGCACCGGTTACAACAACTACCTGATCTGTAAATGACATGTTCATTGCCTCCTCTATGGTAATGATCCTTTGATCATAATCTCAGTATGCCTCTTCTTATATAAATACACGTTAAAGCCATTAAGAAACGCTTGTCCAGCAAATAATCAAAAAAAGCTCACGCCATCCTGGCGCAAGCTGCTTAGTTTAACCCCGTAAGCGTTCGGAATACACACGATTATATCGCTCGAAGCCTACATAACGCGTTCCTTTAAACGAGAGCCGTCCTTCGTCTCCCTCAGCACACAAACCATACTCTTCGCCACTCACTTTGAATTCGAGTCGATCTCCACTCTCCACTTCAAAGGTGACGTAGTATAACGTTCGTGCTGTACTGCCTGGTTCAGATTGCGTCTGGCTCAACTTCATCCGTCTGCTGGTGATTCGTGAAGGCACGGTCAACAGCGGCTCCGAGTTGTTGCGTCCCCACCTCCATACCTCTTTTCCCATCGACAGAAGGACTATACCTATAATCAGAACAAATACAACCGGAAAGACGGTTCCAAACAAATCAAACATCCAGGATGATTCAATGCCCATGTCTCTCCCTCCGTTCATACAACTTAGGACAGCCGGAGTCTTGACCCGTCTCCTGTAATGTATATGCGGACGGACACGGAACTTGTTAACCCGATTAAATATTTGAACAATTAAATCTGTGCCGGATGTACCACGATATATGAGTTTTGACAAAAGGGCAACCATGACCTCCATACCGTGTTGAGTTCATTGATGCTGATTTTTCGGTTGTAATACTCTTCATCACAATTAACCTTGTGATCTAACGATTCTGCCAAGTAAAAATGCGTTTCATCATAACCAACAACGGGAACAAAATGCAAGTAACGTTGTTTGGCATGGACTTTAATAAATAAAATAACAGGCACTCCTTGGCTGATCTGTTGCTTCAACGTATTCACATTACCGCGTAAGTACATTGCCTGGTATCCTAGCTTTCTAAAAAAAACAACAACCGCTTTCGGATATACGGTTCCATCCAGCAATTTGCGTGGATAGGATTCATAAAGCTTAGTTCCGTTGGACTCCGAACCGAAATGTCTCAAGACGAACGCACTGGAAAATGCAGCACATTCATTATTCTTTTGCATATCCAGTTGATTGGAAGATTGAATGTAATATGTACTTGGCACATTGACGCTGTTCATGCGATCTTTCTTGGGAAAACTGAAATAGATAGAGATCACCCATAGGATAATCAACCAAAGTAATACATTGAGAAACAATCCGTGCCCTCCTTCGCTTAGCAGACAATATGCTCTTCCGATTAAGTATCCCATTCACCAGATAACAGACTATAAGTCACTATATTCTCGTAATGATCATAAACCCATTGAGCTTCTCGCGATATACCCTCATTTGTAAATCCAATTTTCTCTGGTATAGCTCTGCTTTTAAAATTGTTTTCTGCACATTGTATGATCACACGATTTAACTTCAACTCGTTAAAGAGATATTTAAGCAATTGTTCTATTGATTGGGTAATGATTCCTTTGCCCTGTGCTGACTCAGCTAAAAAATATCCAATGCTCGTTGCTCTATTGTTCCAATCAATATAGTGCAACCCTAACATCCCGACCAATTGTCCATTAAACCATATTCCGGAATCAAAACCGTTTCGCTCTTCATAATTACGTGTCCATAACTCTATTACAGAATCTAAATCTTGGGGCGATTGCCGTTTATCAACCCAGAGTAACCACGTTCTCAAGTGCTTTCTATTCTCATCTATTAATGCATACAACACATCTCGATCTTGAGATTCGATCAGCTTTAATACAATAGATTCATTTACTTGAAAAGGTAACATCTGTTCCTCCCACTCAATCTAACTATCAGGTTATTTTAGGTGTTCATTCCTCGCACCAGTTTTTTAGAACCCATTCTTTGATCTGTTCAGCTACTTCCTCTGCTGTAAGTTCTGCCGTTTCGATTTTTTTTGCATGGGCGGGTCAAATGCAGTTTCCGAATTCTGGAGTAGCCAATTTGCAAAATTCTTGTGATCTTCGATCGAGTTCTCATCCCACCCACGAGCTCTTAAACGCGTCTCGCGAGTAACGTCGTCACAATGCAAATTCATATATAGAATCTGATCAAATCGATCGATGTAGTCGGACGATGCAATGTTTTTCGGCACCATCGTTCCGCATAAAACGGTTCCTCGTCCACTTAGGGATATGCTATACGCAATCCTCAACCAATTCTCTTTGGCAATCTGCCAATCCACGTTATCGATGATATCCATATCAAAGACGTCAAATTCGGGAAGCTGCTTGCGAACAAGCGAGGAGATCGTTGTTTTTCCTGTTCCACTTGCGCCTGTCACTATAAATAAAGGTAATTTTCTCATAACTAGCTCCTTTAAATACATACATTTTAATTAATTACGTTCTCCATTGATCTGCTTTCAATCCATAGATAATTCTGTTTAGATAAACACCGTTAATATATTCGTAATCTCTTAATTCACCCTCATGTTGAAAGCCTAATTTTTCAGGAATTGCGCGGCTTTTGAAATTATCTGTCGCTACGCCAATTTCAACTTTATTTAATTCAAGTTCATTAAAAGCGTAATCAATTAGCATTTTAATCGATTTTGTAATAAGTCCTCTACCTTCATATTCCTTACCTAGCCAATATCCTATTTCAGTTTTCTTGTTTTCTTGATCAATGTATAAGTAGCCAATAGAACCAGCAAGCTCGTCTTCACACCAGATTCCTAGCCAATAACCATCATCTTCAGCATATCGTATACGTGTTCTCTTGATGAAGGATCTTGAATCATCTTCTGTTAATGTCATATTGGGGAACTTCAACCATGCTCCTATATGATCCCTGTTTCGATCGATCAGATTATATAATTGGGGTGCATCTTTCATTGCCAATAGCGATACATAGGTAGCAGTATCCAATTGATATTTAAACATAGTCCACTCTCCGATTCATTTATTTATCGTTTTCTTGCTTTAATCACAAAGGTAACAGGTAACATCTTCGCTCTTTTATGGAGATTATCGTTATGATCATGTAATTGCATGATATCCTCATCGGATTCTTCGATCATGTGTTCAATGACAAATCCCGCTTTCGCCAAAGCATTGATATAGGTTGATATTTGACGATCGGCTAAAGTTAATTCACCCTGAACAAAATCAGGAGATACCGCATACCACGATTCATCAGCATATGGCTTATGAAAAACAAATCTGTCGTTTTCTTCAACGACACATCTATGAATTGGATGAGACCAACTGAAAGTAAAAATGCCATCTTTCTTTAAATAAGAAGCGATTCGGCTGAAAGTACCTTGAAGATCAGTGGTCCAACCGATGGCATAAATTGAATACACAGCATCAAAATAATTCGTAGGAATACCACATTCCTCTTCCATGGGTGAACATATCAATGTTGCCGAAATACCGTGTGTCCTCAAGTGTTGTTGTGTCTTTTCTATCTGTTTCTGTGATATATCCATACCCCACAGTTCACCAGCATTGTGATCCCCATGATACTGCAAGGATTGGCCATCTCCACAGCCCACCTCTAACATTTTTAATCCTGAGACATCCCCAAATAGTTGGTGTTTTTCTTCTGATATGAATGCTCCATAATGCGGAAGCACGATTGCTCTCAAATAATCATTCCCTCTTGTATCCCAATAGAAGCTGTTTGTTTCATAAACACTTTTCTTGTTCATCTGTTAGCCTCCCATTTATAAACTACATCCAGAACATCACTTGTTACCCTCGTTGAAATATGTAATCTCATTTCCGGAAACATTAAATATTACTCTTATCACTGAACTCAATACAAAAAGGTTGCATCTCAGGGTTTAAACAAACCTCTATTCTTTCTCTGAAGTTTTTCCATTCGACTTTTAGAATGGCTTCTTCAATTGGAAAGAAACCAGAGTCTAAACTCTCCGATGATGTCGTTAATTCCCCACCTATTGGTTTGGCTAAAAATAATGTGTTACATATTGAATTTTCGATATTCTGAAAGATGCCGCAGAATTTGATGATTTCAATGTCGATGCCAGATTCTTCTTTCGTCTCTCTAATTGCAGCTTGACTAAGAGATTCCCCTTCTTCGACTTGACCACCCGGCATTTCCCATCCTCTTCGTGGGCCTCTAATAAGTAATAATTCATTTTTGTCGTTGATCACGATTGCAGCGGCAGATACGATATGTTTTGGAGGGCTCATTTGTTTTACTCCTTCTATAGAGATTGATATACGTTGGAATATAATAATATAAAACCAGACTAAAAGAAGTTATATATCCCGTCTTCAAAATAATTGTATTCTTCATCCGTTATTCTTAACTTTCCATAACCGTTATAAAATATTTCTTTATCTCTTTCATTATCAAACGCATTAGGTTTCGGTCTAATGGCTAATGCTACATCATATCTTGGATCGCCATATGCCGCCCCTGCCCAGTCAATAACGCCAACAATATTACCATCATTAACTAGCACATTATCTATAGTAAAATCTCCATGAATGAAAGTGTGATCTATTGGTTCTGGTCTTGCTTCTTTCAACTGTTGAAGTGGTTCTGCTGAGCCATCTACCGCAAAATGAGTTAGATTATATTCTGCTTTGCTAAGCATTGTATCTAACCAGGGACTGTTATTGTTCAATAATTCAACAGGACAAGAACATTCATGTATTCTCTTTAAACAAAGCCCAAAGTTGAAAATCGCTTTTTCTTTACTTTCAAGGTCAGGCATTGTAGAGAGAAATTCTCTTAAACTTATTCCGTCAATATAATCCATCAGAAGCCATCTCGATGTCTCCTCCATATGAAACGAATATACCTTTGGAACAGGGAGTCCCGAATGATGAAGGTATTGAAGCACCTGATGTTCATCGGATAACCATTCATTATAAAGAGCGTTTTCTGTCTTCTTGATGATGTACTTTTGGTCGAACGTATCCAGAATAGCCACAGTAGAAGTATGACCTTGCTTAGGAAAAGTGATTTTCTGAATTTTCCCTATATGTTCTCTGATTTCAATGGGGAGATCCTTAATATTCATGGCTTCATCCTTCCTGTTATTTCGTACCTTTATCTCAAATTCCACATTTTGAGTAAATTACCTTAATTATTTCTATAATAACCCATGCTACAATAATTGCGAAGTGAATTTAAGAGCGCACATATTTATCAACAAATCAAAAAGAACACTCCCGCAGGAGCGTTCTCCGTGAATCTTTAGTCTAAGCGTACATCATGTCCATCTTTACTATAATTTCCGCTCACTTACGTTTGTAGTTGTACAAGTTGATTTATTACTTCCCATCCGAGTTCTAGTTATTGTGACAACACCCCGCAGCTCACTGGCTTTTTAATCTGGCTGAGTTAAAGGCAGTGATAGTTGTGTCTCATCTATTATTTTGAACAAGCATTGTATTAAAGAGCCAGCGAAAATTCCATTTGAAATACTGCACTAAATGCCAATCTTCATAGCCACTTAACACACCTTTATTTAACCAGTAAGACTCTGGTTTTCCGCTCGTCACAGCTTCAGACACATAAGCCATCGTTTTTTCTAAAAAGCGAATGACATCTAAAATTTTATCTGAAGTGGTCACATCTCCATGCCCCGGGATTACAGTATCTACCTTCAGATCTTTTTGAATGCGTCTAAGGATGCGTATCCAAGCATGTGGATTACCATATGGCATGACCGGAATTGTCTTATTGGTTATTAAATCACCAGCAATCAAGGTTCGTTCTTCAGGCACATATACAACTGCATCGCTCAAAGAATGACCGCCGCCGTAAGAAATAACTTCAACAGTGCGTTTTGCTCCTTTAATAACTAGTTTATCGTCAAAAGTTATCGTGGGTATCACCCTACGAAGGGAAGGGACAGCATTATACAAGGCTCTCTGCACGGAAAGATCATAGCCAATTTCGGTTAACATGTGCGAATCTTTTTCTAGTGAACTTACTTGATGCAGGCTATTTATTAACTTCTGAATATTTTGCTGCATAAGATCAACATTCACTTTACCCATTTCAGATAGTAAATCTCTGGTCCAAACGGTAGATATAAAATCACTTTCCATGAATTCCTGATTGCCGTTGACATGATCTCCATGGAAATGAGTATTGATCACATATTTAATTGGTTTATTCGTTAATTCTTCTGCGGTTTGACGTAACAAAGCCCCAGATTGCGGTAGATTAGTCGTGTCCACAACAACGGCCAGATCCCCCATGTCAATAATGGCCGCATTCCCCAGAGAACCACTGCTAGGTACTGAAATAGCCCCCCAGATACCTTCAGCTGCTTGTTGAATTGTGAAATATTTGTTGTTCATTATTTATTCCTCCATCAAAATAGTTTGAAACCATTGCTTTTACCTTTATGGCGTTTTGTTTTCATCTATGTTAATTAGCAACTTTAGCTTACAACTTAGAGTCAACTAGAAATCAAGTACAAATTTCTGAAATGAAGTTAGAGGGGAAAATACCAACTTCGAGCTGACTTAAAGATGTATAATTGTTTTATATTTTGGTTTAGAAAAAAAGGAGTGACACATAAAACAATGCTTACTATAAGCCATGTATCAGAAAGAACGGGGTTAACTCCTTATACGATTCGCTATTATGAGAAAATTGGTGTGCTTCAGGAACCAAATCGAACAAATGGAAGGACACGTACTTATACCGAAAGTGAGGTTTCATATATACAATGTTTAGTTAGATTGAAAAAATTGGGATTGTCGCTTGATGAAATTACAGAATTTACTCGTGACGGATGTGTACTGGATAAAATTCAACAGGGAGAAGAACTTGCTAAATTCACTCCAGCCTTACACATACGGATAGAAATTCTTGAGAAGCATCTAGTGGAGCTGGAATCCAAGCGGCATGAGCTTGAGTGCATGATTTCCCTTGCAAACGAGAAGTTAACCCTGTACCACAAACTAATACAACGAAGCAGCTGATCAAAATGATCGGCTGCTTCTGTTCAACTAAAGAGCAGGGAAATACCGGTAAATGCCGAAATTATCATGTAATAATGGTTAATAGGAGGTACGCGATGCAAGGAAGAGAACTACATGTTTATCACATTGTAACAAGAAAAAAGATGGATATAGGCCAAATCATTAACGCTGACAAAAACCAAAAAAACACCTTGTATCACTTCTTTTCTAAAAGGAACAGTTGAATTCCAAAGGTGAAGACTTTATTCAAATCTTGAACGATCATTATACTAATGAAGGTTTGAGGTTGGACAAAGAGAATGCAGATGTAGCTATTCATTATGTGGAGCAAACATCAGAGCTATTAGAGAAGTGATCGTTGAAATGGTTAGAATGCAAGAATATCCAGAGTATCCTTCACAATTGTCTTGCTTATACGCTGCGAAAAACTATCAAGAAGCTTTGAAATGGAAAGAACTTTTTGATTCTTTCAATAGAAAGGTTTTACAAATAGTTAAACTTCGGGTTATTGGGGCTATCTTTGAAGGTGACGGACGCCTTTTACCCAAGGAAGAAGGTATGCCTTTCTAAGAAAAAATTGAACAAGCTAGAGAATATTGGAAAGGCAATATAAATAACGAACTTCCTGAGCTGTTAATTAACGGAAGAATTGAAGTGGTAGAAATTATTGATGAATTCTCCACTTAATCTTACGAAACGCTTCAACATCTATTAAGCTGACTTAAGAACGTTAGTACAATGGATTCGTGGACAGAAATGATCTATATTCCTTGCCAAGGACACTTGCAAAAATGATAACTTAAGGCTTGTACTGTGAATTGCACGTAGGTAAATAAACAAACAACCGGTACTCCCTGCTTGTTTGTACGGAGTTAAACCTTAGTAAAGGATTCAAACTGTTTCACTAACTATGCTTGGGTTGAATGAGCAATGTATTGTTCTGTACTAATAAGACGTTCAATCAGTTGGTGTTTGGTCATTTGTTGATAACGAAGCCGGACTGTGTTAAGTCCCGATTTAATAGGTGGGTTCATCATCTCAGTCATTGCTTTAATACTGTCAGTCTTAATTTTCAGAAAATAACATAAGGGTTGGATTGGGGATGACTATACATTGGAAGTATAACAACGCGGGAGAGATCACATAAATTTATGTGAATGGGGCAGATAAGTATTATCAAGCGGTCCGGATCGTCGAACGTTTACTAGACCGCAAGGCTACTGCTGAGCTGCAGACGAATAAAAGCCTGACACGTTGTGTGATAAAACTCTATAATTAAAAAAGACCCTCACTAACTTTTAGTAGTGGGGCTCTTTCATAATTTATTAGTCCGATTATTTAGTTAATGCAAAGAATAAGAATAAATTGTAGCCCGAGCCCATACCTGTAGCAGTTACTGTAGCTTCGGAGTTACCTCTAGGACCCGAAATATTTGTATCAGGATACCAACTCACGTATCCCCAGCCTGTATTATAACTAAATGTATTTGAAGTTGGAGTATATCTGAGCACCTTTTCAACTCCCAACCCTGTACCATCAGTTACTGCCGCGGTTCTATTACTAACAAGCATTAATGAATTTTCTGGCGTCCAAGAACCAGTAAATTTTGTGATTTGAATATCTTGCTTGTTATTACGATGGTTATAAGTTATATCTATTCTTGCTTTCACATTATTCTCTGCTTTACCACCTCCCCCTTCATCAAAAGTGCTTATCGTATCATTATCAGATGGTAGTGAAACTGTAACTTCATAACTTTCAGTAACAGATGTTACGGCATCGGAATTTTGAGTTCTCAATAATTCATTAGAATTATCTTGAGTTGAAATTTGTTTTACATCTTTAAGTTCAACATCAACTTTGTTTCCATTTTCGTCAGTTACTAAAGTACTGAATTCAATTTGAGGCGGGGATGGAGTACCAGCTGGTGTTGCGGTTGTAATCGCTGGTTTTGCAGTAACCCCAAAAATTAATCCTAAAGACAGAGCAAGCAATCCTAATTTCTTCTTCACTTATTAATCCTCCTTTTTTATATTATTATAAAATATACCATAATAATCAATTAAATTCCAATATTAGTCTAATTCTTCTTTGGCAAAGCTGACATTATAGAGAATCCTAAGATTATACTAGCCACAATCACTAAATAGTCATTAACAATAATATATTGATATATAGAATCATTTAACCATCCAAATGAGGCCCATACATAACTTAAAGAAGCAATAAGAGCCGGTAAAGTTATCACTAGGAAACCCGATGTGTCCTGTTGTTTTGTTGGACTCAATTGTCCTCTAATCATTAATCCAAGAACGACACCAATGCCTCCGAAAAAAACAATTGGTATAATTGTTATCAAAAAAGGACTAACATCAAATCTCGTTCTGGCTTGCGTAAGTTGGTTATTGAGTAACAGAGATCCAACTGCGAATAAAACAATAATTAAAACAAGATAAATCAAATTTTTGAAAATTCCATTTGCTTTAGTTTCCATTTAAGTATTCCCCTTTCTTCTGTCGGATATCCTAACTTTAACATTTGTGGGATTTAAAATCCATAATAATAATAATAAAAGGACTCTTCCAGCGTTATGCCAGTGAAGTCATTTTTACCGATGCTATCGTATTTGTTCCTATATCACCACAATTATCCTTTTTGTTCCGATAGTCCGAGATAATGAACCCATCGAAGTTTCAGGATCTACATGAATAACAGATACCAGGCTATTGCCTATAAAAGCAGTATACGTCAGTGGTGGGTTGAAATCTTTTGCTGGAAGTCTGTGGTGCCAGAGGGCCAAAGTCATTCATAGATGTCGCGGAATAAATAACCGGTTCAGTTGCTAACGTTCCTCTTACAATAGTAATTGTGATACCATCCGATATAACACTTTCAAATTGTTCTTTAATCGCTATAAAAAATGC
Organism: Paenibacillus sp. FSL R5-0519; assembly: GCF_037974275.1. Taxonomy (NCBI): domain Bacteria; kingdom Bacillati; phylum Bacillota; class Bacilli; order Caryophanales; family Paenibacillaceae; genus Paenibacillus; species Paenibacillus sp. FSL R5-0519. Next base: position 2,770,336 of record NZ_CP150234.1, on the reverse strand, counting down.
ACCCCCTAGAATTTCATTGGCTAAACCCAGAGGTTTTTCCTATGACTATTCTAAGTGGTGCACTTCAGGGGCAAAAACGTTGATATATCAGATTTCTTGATCCGTTTTGATAGACTAAGCGTACATCATGTCCATAAAACCGCGAGTTACTTCTCCACCTTCGGCTGGTTCGGGCTGGTCTGCCTTTGCGTGTTCTGCCATGCAAGCCTTCACCGCTTCCTCTGTCGTACAACGATTGGCATCATCACATGTGTAGCATAATTGAAGCATATATCTGGTTAAATCGTCCGCCTGCGTGAATTGAGTCTGACCGTTGGTTCTCATCTTCATCACTCCTTCTCTTGTTGAGTTAAATATATCACCTTCTAACAGTTTTATTTGTGATTTATTTCACAAATTAAACAAAAAAGAAAAGGAACCTTTCGGCTCCTCACTTTCCCTATATCTAATCACATCTAAAATACGCTACATTTAAAGCACTTTCCAATGTACACCGCCGTCCACTGTTTGCAGTAACAACGATCTTTTGGCATCGGTATTTTCAACCAATATCCAACCCAGCTTGGAGGTAATCATCTGAATTTTCACGATCTCCGGATAGTCTTCAAGAATTTTCTCCAGTACACTGCTCGCAGGAAGAGCGCTCCATGTTTTGCCCGCATCCTTGGTGTGGTAGGTTATGCCCTTTTGCATCGCCCAACCTTCTACAGCGTTCAGAAATACCGGTGAAAGGTTACGATTCGGACCCGTTTGTTTATTCAAAGTAAAATTGGATACCTTCCAGCTCTTTCCACCATCTGTAGTGAAAAAACCATTAAATGTCGTGCTCTCCCCTTGAGAACAGGACATTGACATCCAGGCTGACTGTGCTTCACGTCCAAAAAATTGGGGTGAACTGACACTAAAATTACCACACCCGTTGAATTTGTTTCGATCAAAGAAAGATGGCCCTTTATCCCAGTTCTCTCCACCGTCTGACGTTACGTACATCTTCGGTGTGCCGAACTCAATCGCTGTCAAGAAACCATGCTTCGGATCGGAGAAGGTCATACCTGTTGTGTATCCACGTTGAGAAATCTCATCTGCTTTCGATGTACCATCCCCATCACTCGATGACATCCGGTTCCAAGTGATTCCACCATCTTCGGTAAAGTAAAGTTTCTTGTCCTGCTTACCAATAGCGGTATCCACCGTGGTGAGAATCCATCCTTTTTCAGGAGATACAAAGGAGATCGCAGTCACTTTATCCGTCTTGGACAGCGATGATAGACTCCAACTTACCCCTCCATTGTTGGTACGAAGCACCATGGTGTCTGTTCCACCCATGCCTTCGCGAACAATCCAACCGTGCGTACGATCTACAAAATAAATGCTTTGTCCATATTGAGGGTTAGCCGGAAACTGTACATTTTCCGAAGGTGAAATATTGGTCCAGGTCTTTCCTTGATCCTGTGTATAATACAGACGCAGCGCATTACGCGTCACCCCCCATGCCAACCCTCCATTGTCATTAAGCAACTGGAAATCGGTCAAACGGGTCTGTATTTGATACTTGGCCATATCCGCAGATTCTGTACTGTTGACAGGGGGAACGACAGTTAATGTCTGCCCTGTATTCCCGGCATCCTCCTGCTGCTGTGGAGGTTCTGCTTCCGGAGGTTGATCTGAGTCGGTGCATGCAGCCAGTAAGGCTGCTATACCTATAGACAGCAATGCTGTCTGCGCGATTTTGATCCATTGCAAACGCAAGTGGGTTCCACCTCTCTCATCCAATATACAGGCGCGCATGCCTGTCCTATGGCGTTATATTTACGATTCATCAGAATCCACTGCTCCTATTCTACCACAAACCTTGCGTAAAAGGCTCATTGCCCCCTCTAGGGCTGCCCTACTCCCTCTTTTTAACTGAAGCTCTGGGCTAGGTGTTGCACATGTATTATCATTAATTTTATCCTAAACTGTTTTTCGACGGAATAATTGGTAAAAAGACATATAATGTGAACTATTTTATAGACAACACTCGCTTTCTATTCTGTAATCCCTTAATATGGATGGGAGTATAACCCAAAAGGAGTGGATATGAACATGACAAATAGTGCAGCATTGAAACCAAGTCGTGTCGTGATTGTAGGCATGGGTGCGGTGGGAACAACAACGGGATACACGCTAATGTTGAGACAGCGTTCGTCCGAGTTGGTATTTGTGGATGTGAATCATGATAAGGCAACCGGCGAAATGCTGGATATGAACCACGGTCTTCCGTTTACGGGAGGCGTGAAAGTATGGGCTGGCGATTATTCCGACTGCAAAGATGCAGATATCATTATTATTACAGCAGGTGCCTCCCAGAAACCAGGCGAAACCCGGATTGATCTGCTGAAGAAAAATGCAAGCATTTTCAAAGAAATTATTGAGCGTATTACTGAAGTGAATTCTCATGGTATTTTGTTAATTGCAACGAATCCTGTAGATATTTTGTCCTATACTTCATGGAAACAAAGCGGATGGCCTGCTTCCCGTGTCATCGGTTCAGGCACATTGCTCGATAGCGCACGTTTCCGTTACCTCATTGGTAAGAATAAAGGGATCGACCCACGTAGTATTCACGCCCACATTATTGGTGAGCATGGTGATTCCGAAGTACCGGTATGGAGCCTGGCTAACGTTGCAGGAACAGATCTGGAATTGGATGAAGAAACACAGCAGGATATCTTCGACCGTACCAAAAATGCAGCGTATGAGATTATTAATGCCAAAGGGGCCACTTCCTATGCAATCGCCCTTGCTCTGGACCGCATTGTAGCTGCAATTCTCGGCAACGAAGGCTCCGTTCTGAACGTGTCCACGTTACTTGAAGATTACAATGGCGTATCGGATGTATATCTGGGTGTTCCATGTGTTGTTGATCGCAACGGTGTGCGCGAGATCCTTCCTCTTCCGTTGAATGAAACCGAGAAAGTGGCTTTCCAGGCTTCTGCTAACAAATTAAAAGAACAGATCGCTGGATTGGAGTAATCCGGCCATAGAACACGCAATCTTTTATGTTATGAACGATTCAGCGCATTAAACGTTATGAACTATAAAATACACGTTATTGCCCAAAGGGCCATTTGTTTCTTCCGGAGAGAAGATTCAAATGGTTCTTTGCTTTGATTTCAATGATAAAAATGACTACTTCAGATACTAATTTTTTAATATAGTTTACATAATATTAATTATGTTATAATATTCACCATCTAAATGAACACAAAAAAGCCTGTCACTTGGACAGACTCTTATTTTGGATTACATATTGGCTTTCTTAGTTTTAATATATGGGGAGTTTAACGTCAAGCAGAGCCATAGCCTCTTCTTTCTCCCTACTGGTGACATGTGTATAGACAGTTGTCGTTTGAATCGATGCGTGACCGAGCAGCTCCTGCACCGTTCGCAAGTCGGCTCCACGCCGTAACATCATGGTCGCGAAGGAGTGACGCAACTTATGACTGGAGTAGTTTTGACGCTGATTGGCTGGTGATTCCTGCTGGAAGCGTTCAAAGGTTTCCGTAGATATGAGCTGAATGCTGCGAATCGACAGTCTCTTTCCTTTTTGCGAGACAAACAATGCTTCTTCTTTCGGTCGCCAAGGTTCCAAACGCTCAGCCATAGCTTGAGACAATACGTTTGCCACAGTCTCCGGTACAGGTAGCGAGCGCCATTTACGACCTTTACCAAATACATCCAATGTACGCCGCTGTGCATTATAGTCTTTGCAATCCAAAGCATGCACTTCTCCAACCCGTAATCCCATATACCCCATCAGCAGAAAAACAGCCAGATTGCGTGTGCGATACTTGCCTTCTACCGACTCCAGAAAACGTGTCAAACCACTTTCATCCAGGAAAACGGGCGCACGGTTTTTCTCGGTTTTGGATTTCTTAATCCCAAAAGCCGGATTGTTCGTTAACAATTCGAGTTCAATGAGGGACTTGTAAAAGCAGTTCACCGCTGCATGTTTGCGATTTCTCGTGGCATCACTAACCCCACGCTCCCGGGCACGGGACAGAAAAGACAGCACATGCAGCTTTTTGACCTGCTCCAGTGACTTTCCTTGAATGGAGATTAGGAATTCCACCACGTCACCCGTGTATGATTTTACCGTATGGCCTGTATATCCGGCGTCCTTCATCCATATGTGAAAAGCTTCTAGCTCGTCCGCATATTGCTCCTGGATCTCCTCAGTCATCATCTGTCTACGTCACCTCGATTCGGTTAAAATTGACTAAGCTGACCAGAGACCCTACTCTTCTTCCACAATGACAACATCAATCAGCGGAATGATCGCTTCCGGTTTGCCTTGACTGCGCGTAAGTACAAATGACGGCAATGGATTCTCGTGTAACCCCTTCACGGATTCACAGATCTGAATATACAGATCCATCTGCAACGTCTCGCCTTCCCCTGCAACATCGATGACAGGCCAATCGTTCTGGACACAGGCAGGCCAGTAAGCCAGTTCATTCGCCGGTACAATACTTAATTGCTGAATTGACGGATCAATACGGTAGAACCCTTGCCGTTCAGGTTCATCCCCCAGCTTGTCTACAGCGAGCATTCGAGCGGATGTCTTGTCTGGTGCAGAATAGAGTGAATAACACCAGGGCGTCACGCCCCATGCCATCGCAATCAAGCCTTCTTCCAGCAACGTATCTGACAGTTCCCCTTCCGCAAATTGTTCAATCAAATTATGGTTACCCGGTCCAATCAGTTCATCTACACGTTCAGCGAGTCGAGGCAGGTCAGCGAGAATGAAGCCGCCTCTGCCATAGGAGTCAAATACATGATGGTTTCTGCTCCACACTGCTTGAGATGGTGAATTCAACGACGCTGCTTCTGCCGGGAAAAGCGATATAAATACGGTAATCACCTGCGCGTACTTAACCATGGCAATCTGTTCAGGTTCGAGCGCACCTTCAGCAATACGAGGTGTTTTCATATGCAGGGAGATTCGAAGTTCGTATTCCCCTTCTGCAAATGCGGACCAACCAAAATCAACAGAATGTTCAACGCCTTCAATAGAAGCAATGGAGATCATGCTATCCGGTTTTAGAGTAACAGCATATTGCACATATGTTAACTCCTGACCATAGATGATATTGGCATCCTGACGATGGACGGGTGAATCCAACGGTTGTGCAATGACCGATACTTTACGTCCATCCTTCAGAAGGCGCTGCGGATCAATATCCAACTGGAAGGTTTGTGAATCCTCTAAATGTGAAACAAGCAATTGTGCATCTGCAAGTACGGCTGAGTCAGCCAGGGCAAATCCAAAAGCTGCATTTTGATGATCCGAATTCGTATGTAATGGTGTGTTCATGATACATCCCCTCTCTTCTGTCTGATGGCATGTCACATCCCCAAATATATTTCATATTTGACTTAGCCGCAACCCCGACCTCTCGATTAAGTTCGCCACGCCTCTTATTACTTACCCATATATGAAGAAAATTCCAACCTTCTCCTGATGTTATCTCCCTTTGTCCTGCTATATAAAAAAAATCCCCATCCCGATTCGCCTAAGCGATACGAAATGAGGAAAATAGAAGATATTTCTCGGTTGAAGTTATTCTCGGCTTGTCTACTTATCCTTCGATCTGAAAGCATTGGAGATCCGGCGTGACGGATTCAGATGACTATGATGGCGTCCATACGCAAAGTAGATAATCAACCCGATGATCAACCATGCAAAAAACGTAATCCATGTCAGAGCCGCAAGGCGTGTCATCAAGTAGACACAACCCAAGGCACTCAGAATGGGAATCAGCGGCACCAGCGGAACGCGGAAGCCTCGTTTGAGATTCGGGTTATTTTTACGCAACACGATAATACCCAGACTTACGACTGCAAAAGCAAACAACGTTCCGATGTTCGTAAGTTCTGCCAAGTGTCCCAGCGAGATGAACCCGGAGAACAGAGCCACGATAATGCCTGCAACCCAAGTCCCTACGGCTGGTGTCTGACTTTTGCCACTAACTTTGGAGAAAACGGGAGACAGCAGTCCATCACGAGACATGGAATAGAGCAGTCGTGTCTGGCCATACATCATGACCAGCAATACTGTCGTAATGCCCGCAATCGCTCCCAGAGATACAATCCAGGATAATCCCTTTAATTGAACAAATTCAAATGCAAACGCCACCGGATCACTTACATTCAACATGTTATACGGCACGATCCCTGTGAGAATCAATGATACAACGATGTAGAGAACGGTACAGATCGCCAGTGACGCAATAATTCCAATCGGCAAATCCCGTTGTGGCCGCTTAACCTCTTCTGCAGCTGTGGAGACCGCATCAAATCCGATATAAGCAAAGAATACGGTTGCTGCTCCCGCAGTTACGCCTGAGATACCAAAGGGCAAGAATGGCTGCCAGTTGGTTGGCTCTACATAGAAGACACCCACACCAATAAAGATCAATACCACGATAATTTTAATCGCAACCATGATGCCGTTCGCACGAGCCGCCTCCTTCACCCCTCGGGTTAGCAGGAAGGTAATAATTAACGTAATGACCGCAGCCGTGATATCAAAATAGGTTCCTTTTTCCGGGCTGAACGCACTCGTCAGTGCATGTGGTAACTCCAATCCAAATCCGGACAATAACGTCTGGAAATATCCAGACCATCCGCTGGCTACCGCCGCACTTGCGAATCCATACTCCAATATCAGATCCCATCCCAGAATCCAGGCAATCACTTCACCAAAAGCCGTATAACTATACGTGTACGCACTACCCGATGCCGGTATGCTTGAGGCAAACTCCGAGTAACACAATGCAGCGAAGGCACATATGATACCTGCCAGCAAGAATGACAGTACAAGACCCGGGCCAGCATACGTTGCGGCAGCTACACCGGTCAGCACAAAAATCCCGGTACCAATAATGGCACCCACCCCAAGGGTGGTTAAGTCCAAGGGGCCGAGCGCCCGTTTTAATGCACTGCTGTTATCTCCCTCCGAAGCAATTGGTTTTTTACGAAATAATGAAGATCGATGTTCGTTCTCATGCATAGTCATGTTCCTCTCGTCATGAATCTTGAATGTGCTATGGATGCAGCAGAGATTAAATGGTTTCCCATCTGTTCTATGAAAAAGTCATTTGTTCTATCTTATCGATCATCTATAAAAACCTATCGAATTCTACACGTTATCGCGTTGCTTGGTTAAATTTATTTTTAGAGATCTCTTATTTTGTTCTTTTTTCGCGAAAATTATCATGAACTATTGCACGGGGTTGAATATGAAAATCGATTTAAAACAAAACTGCGTATAATTTATATTATGCGCAGTTTTTATGAGCCTTATTTTGTATGAATAACAACCAATACCCTCTGTTATATGAAGTTACGAGAATGAGAGCCTTTTTCGTCTTTTTCCGCTGTCTCTTCCTCCGTTATCCTGTCTAATTCGACGATATGCAAGCATGTAAAAGAGCCACATCGCATGATATGGCTCTTCCTTTCCTCTTTGTACAGCTAGAGGTGTATATGAAAATACGAAGTAACTATTTCTTGGCTTTTATGAAAAAGCGAATTAGGAAAAAGCAATTCTCTCTGCGTCCGACATCCGGTACTGGGATAACAAATATTCTTGGCTCTGCATCGCGGTATGACGAATGGTATCCAAATCAACATGGAGCAGCTTACCCTCTCGCTTCACGAGTTTACCTGCTACAAAGACCGTATCCACATTGGATGGATTGGCGAACTGAACGACAGCGCCGATTGGATCATGGACGGGGAACAGATTCAGATCCGTAGTGCGAATCATGATCAGATCTGCTTCCTTTCCTGGGGTCAATGTACCGACCTTCTGCTCTAATCCCAATGCTTGTGCACCAGCCGAAGTTGCAAATCTCAGTACTTGGCTGGACTGCAAGTTCAATTCACCTGGCATCTCACCCTGCTGCAGAAGTTGTTCGTTGGCTCTGGATCGTTCAGCCTGAAGTGCAAACTTCATCTGCGAGAACATATCTCCGCCTGTAGACGTGACAACATCTACACCAAGTGTAGGGGTTCCCCCATGTTCGAGGAAATATCCAGTTGCCGGATATCCATGACCCATCATCATTTCAACCTCAGGTGTGACCGACAGGGAAGCTCCGCTATCCGCTAACATTTTATATTCATCCATACCCATGGTGTTGCCATGAACAATATTTACTCGAGGACTTAACAATCCCGCTTCATACATGTGACTAATCGAGCGATCTACCGATCCCCAGCTGCCAAATCCGGCGTGCATGGAACAGATGGCATCCAGTTCTTGGGCCAGCTCGATCTCTTTTACGGTTGTATCCCAGTGACTGAACTCTGGACCCCGAATGGCAAGCCCATAAGTAAGCAATTGATCCCGTGATGAAAAATAACGTTCTTTGACTCTTCGCACATCGTTTGAATATGTCAGTTGACTATCCCGGTTCCAGTAGTTCGTCTCACCAGGAACTCCGTGAGCAAATACTGCCCGAATCCCCGCATCCTGAAGACCACGAATCAGTTCATCCGTATGGTCTGAGGAATACGGCATGCTCCAATCCAACACTGTCGTAACACCTGCATTAAGCGCTTCCAAGGAACCGAGCAGGTTAGCAATATAACTATCCTGTGGGCGGAGCTTGCTTCCCATCGCACCATAATAGAGATTCTGCAAATAAACGGGCAATGACCAATTGGTTCCCGCTGTTTTGACCAGAGATTCCCACATATGCCGATGTGTATCCACCAGCCCAGGCATAATAATCATGGATGAAGCATCGATGACCTCCACATCCGGAATCTCCAGATCGGGTTGAATCGCCATGATTAATGAATCCTGAATCAGAACGTCCGCCCTTTTATACTGTCCAATCCGTGCATCCATCGACAACACGCAGCCATTTTTCAACAGATAACTTGTCTTCACAAGACACATCTCCCATCTATTTTGGTTTGAAAGACGATCACATCCTGCATACGAACCCGTACTGCTTCTGACTATTATTTCGCTAGTATATATACATTATATAGCTGTTGTTAATATTTTTCAATTTTGGGTTTTGCGTTTGGCTCGAAATCTTCTGACCTTCATCAGGTTGCCGCACATCTTATCATCACAGTACTTCTGAGTTCTGCTTCGGGTATCATCATAGAACATCCAGCGGCAATCCGAATTATCGCAGATCCGAATCCTGCCCCCTTCTCCCTCCACCAACGTTGTTGCAAAGTCAGCAGCTACCTCAGCCATAACCTGTTGCCAATGAGCTTCTACAGCTATTAGTTGGAGTTTCAGTCCCTGATCAATTGTAGTCAATGTTCTTTTTACATGCCCTGCCTCCATAACACCATTCAGCCATTGTTTTTCTTCATCCGTTAATGATGCTCCAGAAGACAAGCGGGCTCCAAGAGCCAACAAATCATTCCTGAAGTTTCTCATCAACAACTCATCTTCTGGAGATGCAGGGACAGAAGCCTGAAGTTGCCATCGATCCAAAAATTCTTGCTGCCAGTTCGCCTTCCCTAGCCTGTCCTCCGATCGATCTCCCCCACGCCAATCGTGATAATCGCTGTTTACAAAATCAGTCCAAAGTCTGTCCATGTCTACCTCCGTTTAGTGTAACTATCTTATTCCGATAAAGGTGGTTACACTCTGTCTTTGATGTGTTATATTAAGTGTAACCTCATTAATCAGTTTTAGCTAGTTACATCATACAACACAATAATACTCAAGGAGGAAACGGCAATGACGAAAACAACAGCATTAGATGTGTTACTGATTCAAAAGGATGATACCTGGGATCAATGTAATTGGATTGTACCTTTGTCGAAGTCCTTGGAAGGACTTACAGCAGAGCAAGCAGCCTGGATTCCACCCTCAGGAGGATTAAGCATCTGGCAGTTGGTTAACCATATGTATTATTACAATCATCGCTTATTATGTCGCATGCAAGGTAAAGAGCCTACCCTTCCTGCTGTAGACTCCAATGAATACACGTTTGGCAATCCTGGGGATGCAACGGATGAAGCCGGATGGAATACACTGATGAAGAGTACAACTCGATTAGCCCAACAGTTGCGAGATCAATTGGCTGCACTTGAAGAGTCAGATCTTGAAGCTGCTTATATGGAATCTGAAGAGAAATGGGCACACGAACTTGCCCGCTGGATACTTCACGATGCCTATCACGCAGGACAGATTGTGCTCCTTCGCAGACAGCAAGGAAGCTGGAAAATCGTTTTCTAAAAAAAATGCTTGAACTGCTAGCGCTTACAGGAATAAGATGAACTTATTAATGTTACAGCTTGTTCAACACACTATATAATTGAATAGGATCTTCGGGGTAGGGTGCAATTCCCAACCGGCGGTGATGTTCTTCGGAACCAGCCCGCGACTCGCTATTTGTTCTTAACAAAGGACATTTAGCGACTGACTTGGTGTGAATCCAAGGCCGACGGTACAGTCCGGATGAGAGAAGATCAACACATTGACATGCCGTTCACGGGAAGGCCTCTTTCCTGACGCATGTCCTTGGATGAGCCCCCGTTTATTTGGTATATACCAAAACGGGGGCTTTTGTCGATTTTGCCAACTGAAGATTCCGTGTTCTGACGAAGGAGTCCTGAATATGGAAAAGACATCAGCAGCATCACCTGTTTACCGCAAGGAACGAAGTAATACCGGATTCTGGCTTGTAGTTCTCGGCGCCGCCTTATGGGGGGTCGACCCACTCTTCCGCATTATTTTGCTAAATACGATGACATCCACGCAGATTGTACTGGTGGAACATATCATCGTCAGTCTAATCGCCATTCCTGTGCTGTGGAAATTCCGGGCTGATCTGAAAAACCTGCGTGCTCGCCACTGGATTGCCGTGATCTTTATCTCATGGGGAGGTTCAGCTCTCGCAACGGTGTTGTTCACCATGGCACTTACTCATAATGATCCGAACACGGTTCTTTTATTGCAAAAAATGCAACCACTCTTCGCTATCGTGCTGGCTAAGCTGTTATTGAAAGAGACGTTACCACGTCGCTTCGGTGGATTGTTCTTCATCGCATTAGCAGGAACGTATCTGCTCACATTCGGCTTCACATTGCCATTAGGTAACTGGGACAACTGGATTCATGCTGGAAGCTTGTTATCCCTTGGGGCTGCTGCCTTATGGGGAGGTTCAACCGTTATGGGACGATTGATGCTGGGACAGGCGCGTTACGAAACCGTCACATCCCTTCGCTTTGTCGTTGCGCTCCCGCTCCTTATTTTTATGACGTGGAACGAAGGTGCAGCATGGACATTTCCGTCCGGAACGGGTGAACAGACTGCTGTTATCCTCAATATTCTTGGTCAGGCATTGTTACCAGGTTTGCTAAGTCTTCTGCTGTATTACAAAGGTCTGTCGTCAACCAAAGCTTCTGTTGCAACACTCGCAGAGCTTAGCTTCCCGATGGCAGGTGTGTTGGTGAACTGGATTGCTTTCCGTACACTGATTACATGGGAGCAGTTACTTGGTTTCATCTTGATCTGGGTTGCCCTGTTTGCCATTTCCAAACAGCAAGAAAGATCATCCACTGTGGCCGATGCGGCACCAAAGCTGCGAACAGAGTAAGGTAATATCCGCATCACATATAGATTAATAATTATTAAATATTAAAATAAAGCCATTGTACATCGTATTAGATGAGCAATGGCTTTTTCATTTCCATTCCATTGATATGACTAGATCATTTTCTCAATTAGTAATACGAGCTACTAACCCCGTGTTTTATTTCGATATCGCAAATGATATCGAAACTCCTCCCCTCTTTTCCCTTCAACCTCATATCGAATATGCAAATCATTGCACTATGTCTCTTCTATGTTTTGTCTTTTGTCCAATCCGGTGGTACGATGACATATGGAATAAACAGATGAATTATATTCAGAGAGGAACGATCAACATGTCTTCATTCTCATATACCTCTTACGACGCCGTAGGTTTGGCTGAACTGATTCGATCCCGGGAAGTTTCCCCGGTTGAATTGTTGGAAGCGGCGTTTGCACGGCTTGAAGAAGTAAATCCGCAACTTAATGCGGTTATTCGTACATATGAAAATCGCGCACGAGAGGAAGCCAGTTTGGTTCGCCCTGGAGAACAACCTTTTGCCGGTGTGCCCCTGCTCCTGAAAGATATCTCGCAATCCTTGGAAGGTGAATTTCTGACTTCAGGCTCCCGTCTGTTCAGCGAGCATCGGGCATTACGCAATTCCAATTTTGTCACTCGACTCCGTGATGCGGGTTTTATCATCATAGGACATACGAACACGCCCGAGTTTGGCTTGAAAAATATTACGGAGCCCCGCCTTCATGGCCCAACTCGCAATCCCTGGAATATCAATCACTCGCCAGGTGGATCAAGCGGTGGTGCCGCTGCCGCTGTAGCTTCGGGTATTGTTCCCCTGGCTGGAGCCAGTGACGGAGGCGGTTCGATTCGTATCCCGGCTTCCTTTAGCGGATTGTTTGGATTGAAGCCAACGCGCGGGCGCACACCTGTAGGACCGGGAGTTGGTCGTCAATGGCAAGGCGCATCGATTGATTTTGCCCTCTCTCGCTCGGTTCGGGACAGTGCTGCATTGCTGGATACTTTACAAGTCATACAGCCTGAAGCTGCGTTTCATGCGCCGCTTTTTCCAGGCAGTTACTTGGCAGATATGAGCTATCCGCATCAACGCAAACTGAAAATTGCATACACAACGGATTCGCCTGTAGGTACACCCGTCAGTCCAGAAGCCAAGGAGTCTGTATTCAAGCTCGTTCGCTGGTTGGAGGGCCAAGGTCATCATGTTGAAGAAAAGCTGAGCCCAGTCAACGGCGTCAGATTGATGGAGAACTATTACATGATGAACAGTGGAGAGATGGCCGCGATGATCTCTTCCATGGAACGCTCCATGGGCCGGGCTCTGACCTCCGATGATATGGAGATTGAATCCTGGGTTCTGGCTGAAGCTGGCAAAAAGGTGTCCGCAGCAGAATTTGTACATAGTTTAGCTGAATGGGATGTAGCCGCAGCTCAGATGTCTATCTTGTTTGAGCGTTATGACTTCTACGTCACACCTGTTAATGCTTTTTCTGCGCCTAAGATTGGAGAATTAACACCTCACGACGAACAGATCCATAATCTGATGCGAATTAGTGAATTGGACAAGATCCAGCAGCAACAACTCATCTATGAAATGTTTGAGCCCAGTCTTACGTATACACCTTTCACCCAACTTGCGAATCTGACCGGCCAGCCTGCGATAAGTGTACCTCTGCATCTCACACCTGAAGGTTTGCCAATGGGTGTTCAAGTGATGGCAACCAAGGGACGTGAAGATTGGTTATTACATCTGGCTGCACAGCTTGAACAATCAGACCTCTGGATCGGGATGAAAGGTAATCCACTTTTCCCAGCATGAAAACTTCATCTGCTCCGCATACTGAAAACAAAAAGTAGCGGAGGAATGTGACGGATGAATACGAATCAGCGCCATAAACAGTCTTATCGTATCCCTGCCAAAACGGGATATGCTCTGAAAGTAAGCAAAGGTTCCTTACTACGCATAACAGATCTGGAGGGACAACAAGTTATTGATTTTGTGGCGTACGATGCTACAGATGCTAATCATCGCTTGGACCCCGGTGTGACCATGGACGTATTGCGTACTTACCGAATTAAACCGGGACAGTATGTGTATTCCAATCAATATCAACCAATACTCAAGATTGTTCGTGACACCGTTGGAGTACATGATTTCTTCAACTCCGCTTGTCGTCCAGAGATGTATGAGGTGTTATACGATAAAAAGGATCACGCCAGTTGTTACCACAATCTGAACACGGCACTGGAACCCTTTGAGATCTTACCACCGGATCAACACTATCCCTTTAATTTGTTTATGAAGTCCGTTGTAGACAGTGAAGGCAAGATTGATGTTGTAGCTCCCGATTCTCGTGCGGGGGATTATATCGAGATGGAGGCATTAATGGATCTCACGATTGGGCTCTCCGCTTGTCCTTGTGAAGAAAGCTCTTGCAACGGCTACAACTGTACACCAATTCAATTGGATGTGGAACTTTAGCAAAAAACAGGGCCTTGACGCTATGATATAAGTAGCTTGTTCTAATTCACTCCTTGCGGGAATACGATGACTTGTACCCATTTTCTGCGACGACTGGTACAATTCATCGAACCCGTTAAGGAGTGAACGTGTTTATGTCTGTACTGTTCAGTTATATTATCTTGGGAATATCCTTGTCCGCTCCAATCGGTCCGATTAACGCCGCCCAGCTCGACCGTGGAGCCCGACATGGATTCATGCATGCCTGGATTTTGGGGCTCGGCGCCATGTTTGCGGATTTGGTGTATATGCTGCTGATTTATTTTGGGGTTGCCCATTTTCTGGATACGCCGTTCATGCGCTCTTTTCTCTGGTCATTTGGCAGTTTTATTCTGATTTATACAGGAGTGGAAACGCTCTCGAAGCTGAAACAGGGAGTTCAAGGCACATCTACAGCGGAAGCAACTGTTCGAAAATCATTTATTTCCGGCTTTTTGATGGCCCTGTCCAATCCACTGAATATTTTGTTTTGGCTTGGGATCTACGGCTCCATTCTTGCGACGACTGTGAAACATACGGATACCGCTCATTTGTTGCTCTACAGTTCAGGCATATTCATTGGTATCCTGGTGTGGGATGTCATCATGGCTGGCATGGCCAGCCGATTCCACAAACATAGTAGTGAGAATGTATTGCGCTGGATCTCCATCATTTCAGGAATCTGCCTGATCGGATTTGGTTTATATTTCGGTTACGAAGCCGTGCGTTCCATTTTTTTCTGACAATAAAAATCAGGCTGGACAGTCACCCAACTTCCCCCACATTAATACTGTAACGGTATCATGTGGAATGGAGTTGGGTATTCATGGCGGAGCTGTATAGTGCCGACGAAATAAATAATTTATATGAGCGTCTTCCATCTTGGCAGCAGGACGCTTATTCGCAATTTGCCAAGATGATCGCCGATGAACATAATACGTATCCGTGTGTACCTGGACGAATGGGATTTCTGTCAGGACATTTGAGATACGGCTTTACGTGTGACCCTCGTTCAGAACAGGCTGCTGTAGATATGGCCGATCTGCTCAGACAGTATGGCCCTCTTTCCAGAGATACTGGTCAATACGCTTCGATGGTTGTGATCTGTGATACGCCAAGTGATCTGAAAGAGCATACAACGGTAGAGCAATATCAGACGTTATTCTGGCAAATGCTTAATCGGGTAAGTTCACACGATACCGAGCCGTGGCCTGAACATATTTCAACTGATCCTCATGATTCATCATGGGAGTTTTGCTTTGGCGGAGAGCCATATTTTTGTTTCTGTGCGACTCCAGCACATGAACTCCGAGCCAGCCGACATTTTCCATATCTCATGTTTGCCTTTCAGCCACGTTGGGTATTCGAATCCATCAATGACAACACCCCTCTTGGCCGTAAAATGAAAACCTTGATTCGCAAACGTCTCGCTGCGTATGATGCTGTACCTGCTCACCCTTCACTGATGTGGTATGGTCAGCAGGATAATCTGGAATGGAAACAGTATTTCTTGCCTGATGATGAGCAGACACCTTCCAAATGTCCATTCATGCGGATGAAGCAAGCTTTAGGTAAGTTCACGAAATAATCCTAAGGTCTGGATGGTGAGGACTGCGGCGATTTGGAGCCACGCACTTTGTGAACAATATATGTGATGATCCCAAGAATTACGACAAGTCCTACACTTGCCAGCAGACCCGTTCTGCTGGCTTTTTCCATCGCTGTTCCGGCCACAGCAGCCACAATGAATACCATGGCAATCCATACTTTGATGCGATTCCATTTCACAGGCTTCAATTTCTTGATGTATGTGATGCAGATAAGTAGCCATGTATACATCAAGACCAGACTACCTGCTGTCGTCACATATTCAAAAAGACTTTTGGGCATCCATAATGCCATCAACGTAGACAGGAGCAATCCGGCCGCTGTGCAACACAATGCCTGAAGTGGCATGTCCTTTTTCCCCCAGGTCTTCGTGAACAGCTTAGGTGCATCTCCATCTTCTGCGAGTTTCACCAACATGGACGTAATGGCATATAGCGAAGCCACC
Source organism: Paenibacillus sp. FSL R5-0519 (assembly GCF_037974275.1). Taxonomy (NCBI): domain Bacteria; kingdom Bacillati; phylum Bacillota; class Bacilli; order Caryophanales; family Paenibacillaceae; genus Paenibacillus; species Paenibacillus sp. FSL R5-0519. The sequence continues at coordinate 2,754,147 of NZ_CP150234.1, read as the reverse complement.
ATTGTCGAGAATCCGGCAATAATCAGAATTCCGTTGAGAATGTGAACAACTACGGTTAACTCAATGGTTGACATGGCTTTGACCAGAGGACTTTCATCCGGGGTCAATTGAGCAGAAGGCACAATAAATAGGATCAATGCAATGGTAATCACATAGAGTGTACTCACCGATAATAGCATTACTCGGCCTGATTTCACTGCATCTTTTGGTTCTTTCAGGTTGGCTGCCATCAAGCCCATGACCTCGATCCCGGCAAAAGCAAAGAATGCATAGATGAAACCAGTCCATACCCCTTTACCTCCATGAGGGAACCATTCATTCTTTAATTGTTCGGGCGTCACTTTTACAGGTAACCACCCCAGACAAGCTGCTCCTGCTATAGCTATAAATGCAACCGTTGCAGCAAGTTTGATTACAGCAAGGATATTCTCCGTTTTGGTTAATCCCTTCGCTCCCAGTGCAGCAATGAACAGACCTATAGCGGCATAGATCGCAACAAATGCCCACAGCGGAATCTTGGGAAACCAGAATTGAGAGAATAGCCCAAGTGCGGTCAATGAGCTGCCCATGATGAGCATTTCAGAAAACCAATACATCCATCCACTACCAAAACCAGCCCAACGTCCGAATGCTTCGCCCGCATAGGTTCGAAAAGCACCTTCCTTTGGATCATCTGCGGTCATCTGTGCCAGCGCACCAAATACAAAGTAAGTCCCTGCCGCCGCCAGCACCAATAATATGAGTACAGATATGCCAGCCCAATGAATCGCGAGACTGGTTCCTAGAAAAAATCCCGTTCCCAGTGTGCAACCCGCGCCAAATAAAGACAGGCTTACCCAACTTAGTTTTTCGTCGTCGTTTTTACGGTGTTGCTGACTTTTCATGAAGCTCCTCCTTCAACCTGTTCCCCTTACGATTTACAGGTCATGGAGGTTTTATGTCCGTATTGCCAAAAGAATTATAATTAGTTTACATAATAATTAATATGTATTTAAAGATGTATTGACTTGTAATTATTTGTTGTCTCAGTTATATGAAGAACTTGTTATTTATCAATTCAAAAAAAGAAAAACCTTCCACGTGTAAATATTGTGAGAGGTTTTCCATTGGGTATATCTAATCAAACTCGCTTCAATCCTTATTTTTGTGTTGCTTCGTACAAGCGATGTAAAATGGTTGCTGCTTCAGCACGTGTCACAAAATCTTTCGGACGAAGGTATCCGTTATTCGCAGTAATAATGTCCATATTAGTCAGTGTGTAAAACGCTTCTGCCTTAAAATCTTGAGAATCACCATCATAATAGTATTCTCCTTCATCCTGATCAATGTAAATCACCGGATAGTTAACCGAGAAATTATCATAGTAACTTGCAGGACGAACTTTAATATCCTTATAGTTTGAAGCTGCAGAAACTACATCTTCAATTTCAGGGTGAAGGGTCTGATCAGTGAAATTAGTTCTAATAGAAGAGATCATCATAATGTCCCAGCGAGTTAAAGGTTTATCAGGTTTAATAGAGAATTTATAGTCTGGGTATTGCCCCTCTAAACTTTCAAAAAAACTCCACACGTAATCCCCATTAATTATAGCTGCAAAATCTTTGTTTGCCCAATGTTTACGTACATCTACAAACTCTGAAGATTTTCCATCTGAATAATTAATTTCTGGGAAAAGCTTATGAAACATATGTACAAACTCTGCTTTGGTTATCGTCTTTCCTGGCTTGAAACTTCCATCCTTATAACCGGTAATAACGCCTTTTTCGACCATCAAATCAATAGATTCAGCAGCCCATTCATATTTTTTGCCCTGCAAATCATTAAATGTATTTGCTGCATAAGAGGATTGGGCAAAAAACAATGGTACAACAATCAATGGCATTATTAGCCACTTCTTTTTTAACATTAATGTTCACTCCCCTGTCTTATCTAGATTAATCTACTCATATTTATATCGGCCTTTAAAGAGGCCGTTATTAGAGTAAGATAAGATTATTCCTGTCTTCCATCGCACCTTGTATATTCACTTAAAAATAGTCATTGACTTCTAACGCTTGGAGCGGTTCTCCTTTTAAACATGTTGGAGCGTTAACGAAACTTTATGTGATATGGTAACTAAGGTGAAAAAACGATCTTTCTATTGTGAATTTTTCATATGTTGAAATATTATAATAAAGTTGTTGTTTCATTCGTATCGAACGCAGACTTGATATTTTTCGTTTGATCTCAACAACTACAGCTTTTTTGAAAAATTTAGTCGTTTATCAAACGAAAGGTTCCCATCCCGTTCTGATCTAGACATGATTGCCTGAAGTTTTCGCAGCCTCTGTTCCGAATCTATTGTGAATTTTTCATATGTTGAAAATGTTTAATGTATGGTATAAAAAAAGCCGCCATAATGGCGACTCCCTAAAATATATGCATTTTATTAAGTCCGGCCAGTCCAATCCGCTCCGGCGATTTCTTTCCATCGTGCTCTAATCTCATCATATAATTCTTGGGGTAGTGGCCCTTTAGCCACAAGGTCGGCATTTTGCTGCCAGCGATTGGGCTTGGCTGTTCCTACAATAGCCGTATCTACGCCTTCAGTACTTAGCGTAAATCGCAGTGCTGTTTCTACCGTTGCCTGAGCATCTTCACCTAAAAAACCATAGTTAAGTTCACTTAAGCGCTTCCAGTATATGAATGGATAAGCCTCTTCCGAGAGTGTTTCATACGTCCATGCCGCATTGGCAATAGGTCTTTTGGCGATTACCCCCATGTTTCTTTTTCTTGCCTCAGGTAAGGTAAGTTCAATGGCTTCCTGATCTGCTATATTTAATGAAGTCTCCAGACTATCAAATACTCCGGTCTGAATCGCATATAGCGCATCTGTTGTATCTCCACTATATCCGATAAACCTGGTCTTGCCTGCTTCCTTCGCACGTTGCAGTACTTCGATTACTGCTCCTTGTCGAAGTACTTCTTCAGAACAGCTATGCAAATGGATAACATCCACATAGTCCGTTTTCAACCGCTTCAGACTACGATCAATCGTCTGCTCCAGTACTTTGGCATCCCAATCCGGACCATCAATCCCGGCAGCATGTCCACATTTGGTGAACAAATAGTAGTCATCGCGCCGATGAGACAACACCTCACCGATTAACTCCTCGCTGTCACCATAACATTCAGCCGTATCAATCACGTTTAATCCCGCATCCAAGGCACTATTCAGCATTTTTTCAACATCACCTCTGGATGAATCCCGGATCTCCGACCCACCGAATCCAAGTGTGCTTACTTTCATACCTGTGTTTCCGTAATTACGCGTTTCCATCGTTATCTTCCTCCAAGTTCAGTGAATTGGGTACAGATAAATAGAAATACAGATTAATATCCCTTATGTTATTACCCAAGTGTTGGTTATGCCACCCACTTTTTCAGACTGCTACCAACTGTACTCATCTAGAATCCGTAGATAGACATGCCACCGTCAACCAATAACGTCTGACCTGTGATGTATCCCGCTGCATCCGATGCTAGGAATACGACCGGTCCTACTACTTCTTCCAGTTCACCCACTCGCTGTAGCGGTGTGCGGCTCACAATTTCCTGTAAATACTGTGGATCATCCAGCAGTTTTTCGGTCAGCGGTGTTCGGAAATACCATGGTCCCACTGAATTGACACGGATGCCATATTTCCCCCATTCCAATGCGAGAACTTTGGTCATATGAATCAATGCAGCTTTGGTCGCACCATATACGACCCCTGTTCGAAGAGCTGTGTGGCCGCCTACCGAAGAGATATTGATGATCTTCCCACCCTCGCGCTCCTTCATATGCTGACCCGCCAATTGCGAAGCAAAGAAAGCGGATTTTAAGTTTGTCTGCATGATGGTTTCCCACTGCTCGTCCGTAACTTCAAGTGCTGGTGTCCGTATGTTCATACCTGCGTTATTCACCAGAATGTCCAGACTCCCCATCTCCGAGATCGCCTCTTGAAACGTCTCTTCCATTTGTTCTCTTGAAGTCACGTCTGCAGTTAGAGCAAGCGCTTTACGCCCTGTCTGTTCATAAATGTAAGCGGCTGTCTCCTCAATTTCTTTCATTGTTCGGGATACAAGTACAACGTCACTGCCTGACTGGGCAAGTCCAATGGCAATTGCTTTTCCGATCCCTCTCCCTGCACCTGTCACCAGTGCTGTCTGTCCATCGAGATGGAATGTGGGTACGTTCATGTCACTCACTCCTTCATCAGATATTCTATATAAGTTGAACAAAAGATTATTTTCACTGACACTACGCTGACAGAATAACCTTCCAATCGCTGTTATCCCCAGATTTTTTTGATTCCCTTTCCGAAGGGGATAATCCGGGGATAAAGGCGAACGCTTCGCTTTTTCAGGTTTTTTCTGTCCTCTCCGTTATCGTGTAAATGATCAGTTCAACTTATATAGCAATCATGCAAATACTTTATATGTAATTAAACCCCCATGGGGATCAGGTTACAAAATACTGGCTTGGATTGCCCAGCTCCGGATGGAACTTCTCTCGAAAACGGCCTCCCGTATAATCTCCTATAATTTTTCGCCAGAACGCCTGCGCAATGACATTGTTACGAACCTGGGTCACTTTCCATCTCCCTGGGAATCGTTTGAACAGCTCATATGCTGCCCGAGTGCCCACGCCACTGCGCCGATATTTTTGCATCACAAAAAACTCAGTCAAATAGTAGTCATTATCCTTGCTTCCAGGTTCCAATCTCTCCACCAGAGCAAACCCTGCAGGTGCCCCATCACTTGTAATCAAAAAAGGAAACTTGCGGTCTTCTTCTGTCCAGAATGCCTCTAGACCGGGATATTCAGGAAAAATACCATTATTGTCCACATCAATATTCAGATATTTGGTAAAATCATATAGATAAAATTGCATTAAATGCCGAATCACCTGACTGCGTTCCCGGGGAACCAGCTCTATTTTCATATTCATCCGGTTCACCTCCTCTGTTCTACGTATACTGATTACTTTAAAGGTTTACGCGCCGAAGGGCAAGGAAGCATCCCATACTTAGACCTACTTTGGTGAACAAGCTGTGAGCATGTAAATTATGGTACACTAGAGAATAGAATACGATTAGATTGAATATTAATTTTATATGTTTTTTCACATGGAGGTGTCGAACTTGACCAACGTGCAAAAAGAGATTGATCGACGCAAGCTGGATGATAAACTACCTTCCATGCCTTGGTTCGTTCAGCAATTCATGGACTACAAGCTACCTGACCTGTCCCCCTCTACCCTGCTAGAATATCTGAGAGATTATGAAGCTTTCTTCGGTTGGTTGCGAGCAGAAGGGCTGTCCGAAGCAAGTTCTAATAAAGAAGTAACGTTGAATGAACTGGAAGTCCTGCGCATGGATTCGGTTACCGCCTATCGGTTATTTCTCACAACCAAACGGGAAGGAACCAATTCCAGAATTACCGTCTCTCGCAAACTCTCTTCCCTTCGCTCTCTTTTTCATTACCTGAGCCAGATTGCGGAAGATGAAGACTTCTACCCTTTGCTGAAGCGGAACATTATGGCCAAAATCGAGATCAAACGAACCCATAAACCCAAAGACACCGCTGCCAAACTCAAAGGTAAAATTCTGGAAGAAGAGGAACTGCTGGAATTTATCGGATATATCCTTGAAGGTTATGCTGTCGATATGGAGAAGAACAAGCAGGCATTATATTCCCATGAGCTCAATAAAGAACGGGATGCCTGCATTGCCAGCCTGATTCTCAATTCAGGTTTACGGGTATCGGAAGTTGTGAACCTGAACGTCGATGACCTCGATCTGAACAACAAACTCCTGTATGTATATCGCAAAGGTAATAATGATGAGACGTACAAAACACCCGTTTATTTCAGGGAACAGGCCAAGGACGAACTCGCGAACTATATGAACTTGCGGCAATCACGTTATCGTACGCCCAAGCGGGAGAAAGGTCTGTTCATTGCTTTGCGTAACGGAGATTCAGAAGGAAGCCGAATGACCAAAAGGGCGATTCAGGCCATGATCATGAAATATGCCAAACGTTTTGGCAAACCCTACTTGACCGTGCACAAATTGCGACACTCATTCGCCACCGACTATTATTTGCAAAATGATATCTACAAAACCAAGGAGCAGCTTGGACATGCTTCCACGGAAACAACCGAGATCTATGCTCACCTTACTGACAAAACGATGTTCGAAGCCATCGAACGTCGTACGGACGACGGGATGTAACATCTTAAACAACATAAAGCAGCAAAGCGCTTCAAGGATGAGGATCCGAGAAAGGCCTGCTGCTTTTTTGATGAATTCTTTTGCTAATATAGATGTATCTTGATTAGAAGTGACCTAATAAACAATTTTAGTTTACATAATAAATATTGCGTTATAACATTTCTCCTACCTTACCCAAGTAACTACTCATTCGCTCTTGACCCTCTCTAACAACGATTGGGCTATCACCTGCGTTTCTTGAATGGAGTACCAAGTCATATCTCTGCTTACGATGCTCCGCTCCATAAACTTCTCTGAAGATAACCATGAGATTATACCCACTACCCCTTCAAGTTGATCAACTAGGGTTAGGTCTTTCTCTTCACGAACCATCACGAATTTGGGATAAGATGTATCCTTGAATCCTTCGATCACAATCCAATCATATCCGGACAGATGACTTAACATATCCTTCAACCTGGTTGCTTTTCTTTCCATAATTGCAGTACGTTTCTCTGACATGACAACCACGGCCGCGGCCCCTGCCTCCCCAAATTGATATGAATCCGTTCCTTGTTGATCCATCTCAAAATGATCGTGTCCATCATGCTTAATCGCCGCTACCTTAAGTCCCATGGAAGAAAAGTGCCCGATCAATGCGGCTGCCAGGGTTGTTTTGCCCGTATTTTTGTATCCGACAATCTGTATAATATGTGGTTTTGTATTACTCATTGTCGTCATCGATCAACTACCTCACATGACCTGTGGGCAGTTTGAGAATACGTACCTGCTCACCCGCAGGAATACCTTTTTTCTCAGGTGGAACAACAATCAGGCAATCACTGTCCTTAATGGTGATCATCACACTGGACTCATCTACACGGGAAGCAGCCGGTATCGCATACACCATTCCGTTACGGATCTCTGTACGTCCACGTACGAACCGTGTAAAATTGTTCACTTTCGTGTATTCTTCTTCCAAAATTGCAGTCCATTCTTCCAAATAAGGATGAGCATCCGCCTGCATGGAACGAATGGTTGGACGAACAAACAGATTAAAACCTACAAAACAAGCCCCCGGGTTACCCGAAAGTGCAAAAAGTAATTTATCTTTATATACAGCAGCTGTGGTTACACTTCCTGGTCGCATCGTCACTTTGTTAAACAACATCTCCACATGTTCTTCCAGCACAAGTTCGCCCATAATATCATAGTCCCCGACAGATACACCACCTGTGGTCACTACGATATCATTATCTTGAATGGCTTCTTCCAGTTTGGCTCTTGCCGTATTCACATCGTCCGCAATTGAACCATACATCACAGGCTCTCCACCGGCTTCAACGACCAGAGAGCGCAGCATGTAACTGTTACTGTTGCGAATCCGACCTGGTTGTAATGGCTCATCCACATCGAGCAACTCCGTACCTGTTGCGAATATAGCCACCTTTGGACGTTGGAAGACGGGAACTTCTGCTATGCCAAAAGTAGCTAACACGGACTGCTCTCCTGCTCTGATGATCGTGCCTGCTTCAAGCAATTGCTGTCCCTCTTGGACTTCCAGTCCGATTGGTGTGATGTTAGCACCCGACAATATGTGCCGCTTCAATGCAATCCACTGTTCTCCGTTCTCTATCTTGCTCTCCGTCATCTCCATCATGACTACCGCATCTGCACCTTCCGGAACCTGTGCCCCCGTCATGATGCGAGCCGTCGTACCTGAAACAATGGTGTGGTCCGAGGTGTAACCGCAAGGAATTTCATCAATAACACGAAACCAAACTTGATGATCACTCGATGCATCTATGGTATCTGTACTTATAATCGCGAATCCATCCATACCCGATCTCCGGAAGAATGGATACGGATGCGGTGCCTGAATCGTCTCTGCAAGTGTACGGCCATGGGCAGATTCAAGGTGAACTTTCTCTATGGAGCCTGAATTTACGTGTGCTGCTACTTTGGCTTGAGCATCCGGGACCTGTACAGCTGTACGGTTGAACTTGGCAGTTGTCATATCATGTGAATGTGAGTTCAGTTTCAAAAGTATTCTTACCTCCTAGAGACATATCATCTTTTAAGAAAGTGTAGCCCGAATGCTGTAAGATAACAAGCACATCAGTTAATTGAATTCCTGTGACAAAATCTTATTTTCATACAGGAAGTAACATTCGTCGACCTTATATTTAACATGAAAGGACTCTTGTCTGCCCATAATATAATTTACAAAAGGAGGTAATCAACATGGATGGCCAATGTGAATTGTGCGGAAGAGAACCTGTGGACACGACCGTTCATCATCTGACACCCAAAGAAATGGGAGGAACCTTTCTGCCTACGGCCAACTTGTGCATCCCTTGTCACAAACAGATCCATTCGCTATATACCAATCGTGATATTGTAACGCTTGGTCTTACGGATCTGCAGTCCTTGAGACAGGATGAACGAATGGTTCCATTTATCCGCTGGATTCGCAAACAACCTGCTTCAACCATTCCCCGTGTACGTATATCCAACCATGTTCGCAAATCGTAAACCAAAAAGAACAGCTCCAAGGTAAATGTTCCGGCAGAGATAAATCCGCCTTACCTTTTCACTGTTCTTATGAATTGGACTATTTGAGGGTTGGTTACCACGCTTAGGATTAGATTATTATCTACGCCTCATAATGCGGCCGCCGCCCACTCTAGTTTTCGGTTTTTTGTAGGATTTTTTGGGTGAATCAAACAACCCGCCCAGACCACCACTGCTTTTGTTGCGATCAATGGTTCCCTTGCTCTGATCCTTGTTGCGGTTGAATAATCCTCCGCCAGATCCCACACTTGAATCTTTATCACTTCCGCGCCTTGTAATCGTACCTTTCCGATCGACAGTAATAGGTGGTGCAAGCTTCTTGTCATTACTTGTCGGCGCACGGTAAGATCCTGCACTCGGTTTATACGTATCTTTATTGGTATATCCCCGATAGTTGCCATAACCTCGCCCGCCAAACGAATCAAAAAGATTACCAATTAATGTAGCGGTCAGGTAGCCTTGTAGAAAAGATGAATCGTAGTTCTGTCGAACATATTCTTTGGAGTCCACCTCAACCAAGGTATCCTCCGGCTTGTTCGGGTCTTGTTGCAGGTGATAATACTCGTCCTGATATACGAGGAACATACGCTCTGTGTTCTCTGCCGAGATCTGATCCGGTTGCCTTTGGTCAGACAATTCCTGAGCCACATCCGGAACGGTGCGGTCCGAAGCCCGGTACACATAAGACGTTGAGTTACCACTGCCGTTAACCGATTCAAGCGGGTATGTGTCCTGAACAGAAGGTGCTCCGCACGCGGACAACAGAGACATCACAAGGCTGAGGACCAGCATTAATTTTAATCCATGTGCCAAGCGTTTTTTCATTGGAACCTCTCCTAGCTCGAACGAATCACTTTGATATCCGCAGGAAGAATGGACTCACCCTCATACAGTGTAAATCTTCTGTCTTGCCACTCCACGCGAAGAAGCATATTATCATCGGACTGATACTGCCATACCAATTGTTCCCCAGCCTGGCCATACGGTGTTCTGCCTGCTGTTGACACCATTCCTCCATACTCTTCCTCCAGATGATATGCGCGTCCATCCAGATCCAGCAATGTAGGTACTTCATCAGGTGCATCAAGCCTGCCATCAATGGGTGTATATAGGGCGTAACGTGTGAGTTCCCGTTCTTCGATATGCAAATATCGAAATGCGGTACCATCCTGCAGCGTGAGCACAACTGCATTTCGAGCGCGATTTTGTACCCGACCAACGACTTCATAAGTGACGAGAGAAACCTCACAGATATCACCAGGTGCAAGCTGAAGCATGGTTTTCTCTGCCTGCGGTGGTTCAGGTTTCGTTAGTATTCCTTTAATTCGTTTCCATACACTCATGAGAATTACTCCTGTTCCTTATCTTATAAACAAGCTGCAATAATCAGTGCGCCCACGATATGTAAAGCGCCAGAGAACAACCCGTATCCTGTCTTACCTTGCTGAATTCCTGTATCCAGATCGAGATTGGCCCATCTGCGAATCATAAAGTGAACGACACTCTCCAGAATCAATAAGATGATAAAGGATACCACGGACACCAACAACGCTTCTCCAAGATGACCAGCCGTAGAAATGGACGTAGCAAGTACATAGCCTTGTGCAAATAATTTCATCACCATACGAGTGGTAACCGCCATGTTGCCAGCCTTAACTTCAGCAAAATCCTTATATTTCGTGAACAGTGAATCGACATACATCAAGACAAACAGCAAAACCGAACCAGATACCGTCCAGACCAGCATCGCCAAAATGTTCAAATCCATTTACACAGCCCCCACATCTCAACATGAACCGCATTTAAAAGCGAAGGAGAAACATTCTTCTCCTCCGCTGGTTAACCCTGCTGACAACCAAGGTATTAATTCTTATTATCGTACTGTTTCATCAATGCTGCGAGTTCATCTTCAACAGCCTGATCTTTACCCAACTTCTCGAACTCTTCATCAAGCGATTTGCCTTTGGAAGACATCTCGTTGCTTGCTTCTGCCTGTGCTTCCATCTGCATCATTTTCTCTTCCATGCGCTTCATACCGGCACTTGCAGTATCGGAGCCAAATCCATTCAACGCTTTGTTGATTTCCGTTTGTGCTTTTGCTGCATTGTAGCGGGCTACCAGTGTTTCCCGTTTGTTCTTCATTTGAGTCAGTTGCTTACGCATCTCGTCCAGCTTGCCACGCAGGTTATCTGCTGAAGCCTTGTTTTGATCATAGCTGGTTTTGTACTCAGTCATCTTCTCTTCGGCTGCTTTTTTCTCTTCCAAAGCCCTGCGGGCCAGATCCAAGTTTTGAGCACGTGCTGCCGTATGCGCCTGCTCTTCACGTTTTTTCACTAGAGCTTCCTGCTCTTCGAATAGCTGCTTGAATTTCTTCTCAATGGCGATCTGTTGCGCTACTGCTTTCTCCGCATCTTCCAGATCCTCTTGCATGTCACGGATATATTGGTCCGTCATCTTGATTGGGTCTTCTGCCTTGTCAATAATCGCGTTGATGTTAGACATGGTTAGATCACGTAAACGTTTGAAAATGGACATTATGTTATTCCTCCTAGTCGATATTACATCGTATATAAACATACATACGTAACAATCTACAACTCGTTTCAATTTTAGCAAATAAAATTAAAACATGCGATTGCTCTTTATATTAGCAAGATCGTTTATCCTTGCTCAGATGATCCTCCATCAGCCTCTCTGCAGTCTGCACGATTTCGTCGATCTGCATCCGTGTAATGGAATCAAAATGGATACCCATGATTACCGTAACAGTTACTTTCAACTGTAGGGCCGCCTTTCGGGCTAGGCGCTCACACAGCTCTTGTTCCTTATGACCGGGAATATGTACCGTCGTTCCGCTAACGCGTTCATGATCTACATAAAACGTGGCTACCGCGCCAATATGCGCCTTTCCTCCGGTAACGAGAAAAACCTTATCCTCGCCTGCTTCAATGACCTGTAAACGTATGGATTTCAAATCATATGTACTCATATCCTATCCACCTATCCTTTTCTATATGTTATATATGGAGGAATTATGGCCGTGATGGGATAAATCGACAATGAAACTTCTAACACTACGCATATTTTATGGAGACCCCGGGCATACCAAGAAGAACGTCATTTTGGAAAAGGAGGCTGTTATTATGCGCGTACGCCTCATTATGCTGATGGTTATCGTTATTTTTCTTGGAGGATATCATGCTCCGGTTTCATCGCGGGATTCTTCAAGCCCGTCAAGTGAATCGGTATCAGGTTCGGATGCCGGGGAAGAAGAACAACTGACATTAGGACAGTTACGTCAGAAATATGCCGATACGTTCAAAACCAATGGCCCTTCAACAAAGAAGGTTGCACTGACTTTTGATGATGTACCTGATCCACGCTTTACTCCACAGGTACTCGATGTATTGAAGAAATACAACGTCAGAGCTACATTCTTCATCGTGGGTAGTCGTGCTGAGAAACATCCCGATCTGGTGAAACGCATAGTTAAGGAAGGGCATATGGTTGGTAATCACAGTTACAATCATCCGGAATTCAGTAAACTGTCGATGAATGCCTTTCGCAAACAGATCTTACATACCGGGGATATTATTCGACGCCTGGCGGGATATACGCCGAAGATGATTCGGCCGCCTTATGGAGACATTAATGAGGAACAGCTGCGTTGGGCTGCAAGACAACACTATAGCATTGTGAACTGGAACGTCGACTCACTCGATTGGAAAGGCCTTTCTAAGGAACAGGTGAAAGATAACATCCTGTCTGCTGTAAAACCTGGCTCCATCGTTCTGCAACATGCAGGAGGCGGTGTAGGATCAAACCTGAATGGCACGATTGAGGCTTTGCCAGAAATTATTGAGGAACTGCGTACCCGGGGGTATGAACTGGTCACCTTGGACGAAATGCTGGGGTTGCCAAAGGCCAAAGATTAGGATGCCCGAGACAGAAAATAAGTGAGTATATTAAAAGGGTGCTGTTCAATCGCAAGTTAGCGACTGGCAGACACCCTGTTTGAATTATTTTAGATGTAATTTACTCTCTACTTCAGAATGTACAGCTCAATATCCTGAAAACCAAATGTGCTCACAGACTGCTTGCTACCAGGGATGAAGATATCAATCCGGTGACCCTTGATTGCACTGCCCACATCACGTGCTGTGGCTACAAAAGCCTGTTTTGGCAATCCTGGATGGCTGTGACCCGTTACCAGCACTTTGGTTCCAAGTGGAATCACACTTGGGTCAACTGCAATCGTACCCAGTTCAAGGTCATTCCCGAAATAATCGACTGCACCCCATCCTCCATTTTCAGACGGATCAGCAGAGTATGCCGTTGCTTTCACGTTCACAGCTTTGCTGTAATCGAATGTTTTACCCCAGGCTTGAACCACTTTGTTATCTGTATTAACGTCCAAACTTGCTGTGGTAACCGTTTTGGCTTGGGTCTTGCTCTCCGCCGCTGCGGCAGCTACAGTGTTTGCCTTACCAGGAATCGTAATTTTCAAACCACCATAAATGTTGTAAGGCGAGATGTCGTTGTTTGCTTTAACTAATGTGTTGATTGCTACTCCGTATTGTTTCGATAAGGTGTAGAAGGTATCCCCCTCTTTGGCCACATGAACTGAATCGGCGTGAGCCGGAACGGCTTGAATAAGCATCGCTGTTGTCATTAATGCCACTGCTGTTTTGGCTATACGTTTCTTGTTAATCATGGTCTTCCTCCCTCATTATGCCTGCGAAGTTAGTTGTCGGATTCGGATGAGGAGCCCACCCTATAGGTTCATCATTACATTTGAAACGATATGTACCCCTAATTCACCCCAAGCAGTGTGCTGTAGATCTTCCCCCTGCACAGTCTGCATCGTTACATCCCCCGCACTCCCTGTCCGGAAGTTTCGGCAGAGTTCAATATATCACAATTTTGTAACCTGAACTTGTAGTAATTCTTACCAAATGGTTTTAACATGTAAGCATATGTAAGAATACAGGATACTTTAGAAATGTTGGGCGTCATAATTCCTTAATAATTGGTAACAGAATAGTTACTTTTCCGAATCCATACGTGGTTATTTCCCATAAAAAATAGCGTCACCGACTCGAAGTCAGTAACGCTATTTGATCACTTCATTTAGAGTACTTTTGCAAGAAAATCACGTGTACGTGAATTTTTCGGTGCTCCAAATACCTCATCAGGTGTTCCTTCTTCCACAATAACCCCGCCATCCATGAACAGGATTCGGTCTCCCACTTCACGTGCAAAACCCATCTCATGTGTTACGATGACCATGGTCATCCCGCCTTCTGCAAGACGTTTCATGACATCCAGCACTTCGCCGACCATCTCGGGGTCCAATGCCGACGTGGGCTCGTCAAACAGCATCACATGCGGTTGCATGGCCAATGCTCTAGCGATAGCGATCCGCTGCTTCTGTCCACCAGACAGCTGATTCGGGAATGTATCTTTTTTATCGTACAAGCCCACGGTGTTAAGCAGATCAGCAGCAATTTTCTCCGCTTCCTGAGTGGATTGTTTCTTCACTTTAATCGGAGCGATTGTGATGTTTTGCTCTACCGTTTTGTGCGGGAACAGGTTGAAGTGCTGAAACACCATGCCCATTTTCTCACGAGTTGCGTTAATGTTGTGCTTGGGGTCCGTGATTGACACGCCTTCAAAATCAATCTCTCCTGAGGTGGGCTTCTCCAGCAGGTTCAAACAACGTAAGAATGTACTTTTACCTGAACCGGAAGGACCGATGACCACGACAACCTCACCTTTGCCAATCGTCACGTTAATGCCCTTAAGCACATCGTTATTTCCATAAGATTTGTGTAATTGTCTAACGTCTATCACTTGCACTCAACTTCCTTTCCAGTCGTCCAAGCAACTTGGACAAAATGAACGTCATTACAAAGTAGATGGCTGCTGCAATCAAAAACGGACTCAACCCTTGGAACGTAATGTTCTTGACCACGCTAGCCTGATACATAATGTCCACCATACCGATAACAGAGATAATGGAGGATTCTTTGATAATAGTCACGAATTCATTACCGATCGCTGGTAATACAGCTTTGAAGGCTTGTGGCAATATAATGTAACGCATTGCTGCCCCTCTGCCCATTCCGAGGGAACGCGCTGCCTCCAACTGACCACGATCCACACCTTGGATACCTGCACGGAAAATCTCCGCCAGATAGGCACCACTATTAATGGAAAGTGTGAGAATACCCGCTTGAAGAGCAGAGAAATTAATTCCAAACGTCAAGGAAATACCATAATAGATAATCATCAGCTGTACCAGCATTGGTGTACCACGGATCACTTCAACGTAAGCTGTACCAATCCAGCGCAAAATTGCAGCGTCATGCAAACGGAACAAACAGATGATCAATCCAATAATTACCCCGAAGATAACCCCAAGTGCAGACAACAGAAGTGTGTAGCCTATACCTGTAGCATAGAAACTTTTGTACTGCCAGAATACTTGGAAAATATTTTGTGATTTGTTTGCTTTGTCCGCCATCAAGAGGCTGGCGTCCGTCACCATCTGATTGATTTTATCTTCACTTTTCAGTCGCTCCAGTGTTCCGTTTACGGCTGCCAGCAGCTCGGTATTGCCTTTACGAATCCCGATTGCGGCTTCCGCTTGTTCTTCGTCCGGAACTGCGGCAGCAAGTCCAATGATATCGTCCAGATAACCTGCAGCCACGGTATCTTCTACGATTGCTGCGTCAATGCGTTTGGTTTGCAGTTGAAGCACGATATCCGAGATTTTATCAAGCGCAGTAAGCTTCGCTCCTGGAATACTCTGTCCGATCGTTTCCTGAATGGAGCCTTTCTGAACGCCAATCTTCGCATTTTCAAGTTCGGCCATGGTTGGATATTTGTCTTTATCCACATTGCGAACCATAATCACTTGTTTTGATTTATAGTAGGTGTCGGAAAAATCGATACTTTTCTTCCGCTCATCCGTCGGCGTCATACCTGAAATTACCAGATCAACACGCCCGCTCTGCAATGAAGGCAGAAGACCGTCGAAGCCCATATCTTCAATCACAAGCTCAGCGCCAAGATCTTTGGCAATCTCTTTGGCGATTTCAATATCGAAACCAACGATTTCATCTTTACCATTAATCACTTTATGGAATTCATATGGTGCAAAATCGGCACTTGTACCGAGCACCAGCTTTTTACTGCTTGAATTATCTGTAGTTCCACTTGCCAATGCCGCAGGAACGGCAGTCGTCAGCAGAATAACAAAGGTCAACAGCATCATGGTGTAGCGACTTATTAATTTCAACCTTTTTCTCCCCTTACAGTACATTGTATGCTTCTCATGTTGATGACTGAGTCATTATAAAGTACAATGCATGATTATGCAATGCATTTTGACAATACAAATCTTGACTTGTTTCTGAAAAAATAAAGCAAACATGATATAATCAATGAATTATTTTCATTTTTGCATAAGGAGTTTACTAATGACATCTAACAAACCACAAATTCTTACGGTCATTGATCAATATGCTTCCCGTTTTAAAGCCATTTCATCATATATCGGTGCGAATCCCGAACTGGGAAATGAAGAGTATCTCGCTTCTGCCCGTTTGAAAGAAGAACTTCTCTATCATGGTTTCACTGTAGAGGCTCCCATTCTTGGACTGGAGACAGCCTTTATCGGAACGTATTCCGCTGCCAAACCCGGCCCTACCATTGCATTATTGTGCGAATATGACGCCCTGCCGGAGATCGGTCACGCTTGTGGTCACCATCTGATCTGCATGATGAGTCTTGGAGCTGCTGTTGGGCTTAAAGCCATTCTGGATGAAGTAGGTGGAACAATTAAAGTGTTTGGCACACCCGCTGAAGAGACTCGTGGTGCCAAAGTTCCAATGGCGGAAGCAGGCTTATTCGATGACTGCGATGTTGCCCTTATGGCGCATCCATACTATGCCTACGAAAAGTCAGGCAGCTCGCTGGCGATTGATGCTGTTCAATTTGAATTTCATGGTCGATCTTCACATGCTGCCGCAAGTCCGCATGAAGGCATTAATGCTCTGGATGCCGTCATTCAAACGTTCAACGGAATCAATGCATTCCGGCAACAAGTGAAAAGTACCGTTCGGATTCACGGTGTGATCAATAACGGAGGTCAGGCAGCAAACATCATTCCTGACTACGCTTCTGCACAATTTTATGTGCGTGCTGCAACCCGCAAAGAACTGAATATCCTCACCGAACGTGTGATTCAGATCGCTGAAGGTTCTGCGCTCCAGACAGGTTGCAAGCTCGTAACATCCAACTATGAAACGTCCTATGACGAGATGGTCACCAATGAGGCATTCTCAGCTGCATTTAGTCAAAATCTGATGGAACTCGGCATCCCGCAAGAAGAGATTGTGAGTGGTAACGATCATGGCTCCATGGACATCGGTAACGTATCCCTGAAATGTCCCGCAATCCACCCCTACATCCGTGTGGTGGATGAGGTTCATACCCTGCACTCCATTGCCTTCCGTGATCTTGCACTTCAGGATCGCGCACTGGATGGCATGATTCTGGGAGCAAAAGCACTTGCTACAACAGCCTACGACGTACTCAGTCAGCCAGAACTGCTTCAAACCATCCGAACGGAGTTCGAGCAAGCTATTCGCTAAGAATCTAATCAACATGTGATATAGGCACCCTAAACAGACTTGAATTCCCAGCTGTTTCAGGGTGCCTTTTTCTTAATTAGCTGTACGTATATTCAGCAAGAAGCTGGAGATGCTGTGAAAGAAACCTTTGAAAACGATGAAAATAATTCATTTTTTTACAGTAAATATGATTCATTTGCTGGCTAACTTGGTTACTTATTACTATAAGTAGGTATTCAAAAAAGACCGGTTTTCATAACTTACCCTATATTGAGGAGGTGCTGTCATGCTGCTCGAAGCCATGTATCATGTTCCTCGTGACAAGTGGGCTTATGCCTATAATTCGTCAACCATACATCTGCGTGTACGAACCAAACGAAATGATGTGCAATATGTGACTGCACTGACCGGAGATAAGTACAATTGGAACGGAACGTATAAGGAAATACAACTGGAGAAGGCTGCTGCGGATAGCATGTTTGATTATTGGGAGGCTGCCGTCAAGCCACAATTCAAACGTCTCACCTATATATTTCGAATAACCGCCGGTTCGGAAGATGTTTTTCTTGCCGATAACGGAATTCATTATGAGCTCCCCTATCCAACCGGAGGATATTATGAGTTTTCGTATATACATGAAATCGACGTGTTTAAGGTACCTGAATGGGCCAAAGAAGCCGTCTTTTATCAGATCATGACTGAACGGTTTGCTAATGGTGATCCCAAGCTGAATCCTATAGAAACGCATGAATGGGGTGGCAAACCGGAGCTGGACAATTTTTTTGGTGGAGATCTGCAAGGTGTGCTGGATCATTTGCATGACTTGACCGAACTTGGCGTGAACGCCATTTACTTTACCCCGCTATTCCAAGCCAATTCCTATCACAAATACGACACAATAGACTATAAAAAAGTCGACCCTCATTTTGGTGACAATGTCCTACTCAAACAATTGACAGAAGAATGCCATCGTCTGGGTATCCGAGTGATGCTTGACGCTGTGTTTAACCATTGCAGTGAAGACTTCCCTCCTTTTCAAGACGTTCTCCAGAATGGAAAAAACTCAAAGTATGCCGGCTGGTTCCACATCAATGAATATCCGGTTCAGATAAAAGACGGTATCCCTACCTACGATACATTTGGTTTCTATGGCAACATGCCCAAGTTCAATACAGCCAACCCAGAGGTTAAAGCATATCTACTTGATGTAGCAGAGTACTGGATTAAGGAAATCAAGCTGGATGGCTGGCGTCTGGATGTAGCCAATGAAGTGGACAACCATTTCTGGCGCGATTTTCGCAAGGTTGTTAAGGCAGCGAATCCGGAAGCCTATATTGTTGGTGAAGTATGGAGCGACTCCTTAACCTGGCTTATGGGTGATCAATTCGATTCCGTCATGAATTACCCATTTGCCGACAAAGTGCTTCAGTTCTTCTGTGGTTCAATGGATGGTTATAACTTTGCCAATGAGATGGGTTCACTGATTATGCGCTATCCACAACAAACCAACGAAGTAATCTTCAATATGCTGTGCAGCCATGATACCCCACGACTGCTGACCCGGTTAGGAGAAGACAAACGCCGTTTAAAGTTGTCGGTTGTATTTCTTTTCACCTATATCGGTACACCCTGTATTTTCTACGGCGATGAGGTGGGAATTAGTGGTGATGCTGATCCGGATTGTCGAAAATGTATGGAATGGGACCCCGCCAAGCAAGACAGAGAACTGTATGATTTCTATCGTCTGATGATTGATTTACGTAAAAGCAATGAAGCCCTGCGCAAAGGACGCTTCCGTTTCCTTAAGGCGGATCACCATGATCCCTGTATTGTGTATGAGCGTGTGGATGACAACCTTCACTTTACCGTATGGATGAATAATACACCTCAAGATCGAACGCTTTCTCATCCCATGGAAACGAAAGACTGGAAGGATGCATTGACTGAAGAGCCTGTGTTTCCAACCGATGGAATGATGAATATTAAACTTGACCCTTATGGGTACCGCATTTTGTATAGACAGCTTGATGCTTGATCAGACAAACATCCAACACTATTGAAGTTTATATTCAGACATATAAAAAAAGAGAAAACACTTACACTGTCTCAGATGTTGACTTTCATTCTGAACTTTGGAAGTGTTTTTGTTTATTAGTTTGAAAAAAGCCACAGCATGATATGCTGCGGCTCATTCAGGATTACCTCAGTTTACAGGCTCATGTGTGATCCGGCGATATATGTCCATATATTCTTCAGCTGAGACGTTCCAGCTGTATTCACCGCTCATTGCATTTTTCACAATCTTCTTCCAATGTTCTGGCTGTTTGTAGATCTCCTCGGCACGTCGAATGGTATTCATCATGTCATGTGCATTAAAGCTAGTGAATGAGAATCCATTCCCTTCTCCAGTAAACTCATTGTATGCCTGCACAGTATCATTCAGCCCCCCTGTTTCCCTTACCAGAGGCACACTACCATACCGCAGAGCCAGTAACTGACTAATACCACATGGTTCGAACCTCGATGGCATCAGGAAGATATCACTCCCTGCATAGAAGCGGCGGGATAACCCATCGTTAAACGTGATCTGGGCAGACATTTTGAGCGGATAACGATTAGCGGCTTCACGGAACCAGTGTTCATACGTCGGCTCTCCTGTTCCCAGTACAGCGAATTGAATGTCATCATAGTACAACAATTCATCCAGGATACGGCAGACCAGATCAAGCCCCTTTGAGTCCACGAGCCTTGTCACCATCACCATGAGAGGTACATCGGGACGAACTGGAAGTCCAAGTTCCTTTTGCAGCTCAATTTTGTTCTCCGTTTTCTTGGCCAGACTCGTTCTGTATTTCACTGGAATTTTGGTGTCCGTTGCCGGGTTGTAGCTCTTGGTATCAATCCCGTTCACAATCCCGCTGAAACGATCTCCAAGTGAGCTTAGCAATCCGTCCAATCCGTATCCATAATAAGAGGTTTGCACCTCCTGAGCATATGTTGGGCTCACAGTTGTCACATGGTCAGCAAACACAATTCCTGCTTTCAGGAAATTGACATTACCATAATATTCGGCTCCATCTACGGTGAAATATCGATCGTCCAACTCAAGGATTTCACTGAATAACTCATGCGGGAATACCCCTTGGTACAACAAGTTATGTATGGTGAATACCGTACGAATATCACTGTAGAATGAATCATGTCTGTAATGGGCTTCAAGTACCAAAGGAATCATTCCTGCATGCCAGTCATGACTGTGCAGCACGTCAGGTTTGAAATCAATCTGTGGCAACACTTCGAGAACTGCACGGTTGAAGAAGGCGAAACGCTCGCCGTCGTCCATATACCCGTACACTCCATCACGACCAAAATAATACTCATTATCCACAAAATAAACTGGAATTCCATCATAAACCAGCATTTCTATCCCACAATAAGGTCTGCGCCAACCAAGAGGCACATCGGTTGTGATGACTGGTTGCATTGCCTCTTTATATTCATCAGGAATCCCTTTGTATTTAGGCATAATCACCCGCACGTCTGCCCCATTCTTCTTTAATGCGAAAGGGAGAGCACCGATTACGTCAGCAAGGCCACCTGTCTTGATAAATGGATGTACTTCAGCAGCAGCAAATAGAATATTCATGCCTTTGTCCTCCTCTTCGGCTTTAGCGTGTTGTTTTCTTTCTTATTTTTCGTTGTTGAACTGACGGAAGTAATACTCGCAGGCGATTCATCCGTTTTCCGACGTGTGTTCTTTTTTAGAATCACAATGCTCAGCGGAGGCAAAACTAATTCAAGACTATGCGAATGCCCATGAAAAGGAATCTTTTCGGTAGGCAGCTGCATATCATTAGTAATGCCTGAACCGCCGTAAACGGAATGGTCACTGTTCAGAACTTCGGTATACATACCGGGACGCATGACACCAATCCGGTAACGCTCCCGCTTGACCGGCTGAAAGTTTATGAGCACAAGGAGTGTATCCGCAGGTTTTTTTCCTTTGCGTACATATGAAATGACACTCTGGTCCTGATCATCCGGAGTGATCCATTCATA
Source organism: Paenibacillus sp. FSL R5-0519 (assembly GCF_037974275.1). NCBI lineage: Bacteria > Bacillati > Bacillota > Bacilli > Caryophanales > Paenibacillaceae > Paenibacillus > Paenibacillus sp. FSL R5-0519. The sequence continues at coordinate 2,732,639 of NZ_CP150234.1, read as the reverse complement.
ACCGTCCAAGGAATGATCAAGCTCCCACAAAGCTTTTTCGCTCAAGTACAGGTTAGACAGCTCACGCTCAAACTGATGTAAATTGCGGTGACTGTCATAATCCAGCAAGAACCAGTCCAGTTGATCCTCATCTTTCCATTCGATGAACTGGCCAAATTCTCCACCCATAAACAACAGCTTTTTCCCTGGGAAAGTCATAAAATAGCCCAGAAAAGCACGCATGCCAGCAAATTTCTGCTCATAGGTTCCTGGCATCTTGTCGAGGAGCGACTTTTTGCCATGAACAACCTCGTCATGAGACAGAGGAAGCACATAATTTTCAGCAAAGGAGTATACGACCGGGAAAGTCAGCAAATGATGTTTGGAAGGACGTTCATGAAAATCAGATTCAATGTAATCAAGCGTGTCATTCATCCAGCCCATGTTCCATTTGTAGTTAAAGCCCAGACCACCTTCATGTACTGGTAAAGTCACCATTGGCCATGCACTTGATTCTTCAGCCATCATCAATGCATAAGGGAAATACTTAAACACCGTCTCATTTAGCTGCTGTAAGAAAGCTACAGCTTCCTTGTTTTCAAGACCACCTTCATCATTGGTACGATATTGTCCTGGCTGCTTCTCAAAATCAAGCCGAAGCATACTCGTAACTGCATCAACACGGAGTCCGTCAAAATGATACATCTCCATCCAATATAATGCATTGGAGATCAGAAATGAACGAATTTCAGGTTTCGAGTAGTCAAAGCTGAGTGTCCCCCAACCCGGCTTCTCCGCTAACATCGGATCTGCATACTCATACAAAGGCGTACCATCAAACATACGCAGCCCATGAGCGTCTTTGGCAAAATGTGCAGGAACCCAATCCAGTAATACGCCAATCCCAGCCTGATGTAATGTATCCACCAGGTACATCAGATCTTTAGGATGTCCATAACGACTGGTTGGCGCGTAAAATCCTGTGTTTTGGTATCCCCACGAAAGGTCGTATGGATGTTCACTGAGGGGCATCATTTCAACATGTGTATATTTCATTTCTAATAAGTAAGGAACAAGTAAATCAGCCATCTCGCGATAATTATAGAGGCTTCCGTCTTCTTTTCGCCTCCAGGTTCCCATATGCATTTCATAAATATGTAGAGGTTTGTTATACATGGTACGTTGTTTGCGTCTCCAGGCTCCATCATTCCATTTATACCCTTCGATTGAACTGGTGACAGAAGCTGTCTGAGGTCGAACCTCCGCTTGAAACGCATATGGATCCGCTTTGAGCAATTCTGTGCCGTCTTCCGTTAGTATACGGAACTTGTATAAAGTTCCTTCACTGATTTCCGGAAAAAAACGACTCCAAAATCCTGATTCGGGTATCTTATATAAAGGTTCCTTTTCGCCTTTCCATTCATTGCGGTCCAGAGCCAGTCCTACTTCTGCGGCATTTGGTGCCCATACGGTAAAGCGATACCCTTGAAGGCCATCGCAAGTCTCAGGCTGTGCGCCCAACATTCGATAACTGTGATGAAGGTTTCCTTCATGAAATAAATAAATATGCTCCGGCAATATATCCGGATGTGCTAACGGTTGAATGGCCAAGAGATCACCTTCTTCTCAAGAAAATAGATATAACAGTTACCATTACCCCATTCTAGCCAAGTTGAAAAGAAAAATGCGGTGCTTTAGAAAATGTTGTATTTTTTCTGAATTTTTACAGCAACAATAGTTTCAATTGTTCTACTTTGCGTTAATGATGTACTACAATGCACAATATTTTGGGAGGGAAACGAATTATGTTTAATAAAGATTGCATCGCTATGCTGTTGGCGGGAGGAGAAGGGAAGCGATTAGCTCCTTTAACCTCAAGTATCGCAAAACCCGCTGTACCGTTTGGCGGGCACTACCGGATCATCGATTTTCCTCTCAGTAACTGCGTAAACTCAGGGATCGACACTGTAGGAGTATTGACGCAGTACCAAGCGGAATCGTTACATGATCATATTGGTGGAGGAGAACCATGGGGACATGGCAACTCAAATGAGGCAGGAATTTCCTTACTTCCATCTTATCATACAGGAAATGACGAATACTTGGGAACGGCGGATGCTATTTATAAAAATATTGACTATATTGATCAACAAAACCCCGAAAATGTTCTAATTTTGTCGGGTGACCATATTTATCATATGAATTATCGTGATATGTTGGAGGCTCATCAGGCCAATAATGCCGCGGCAACGATCTCAGTTATGGAAGTTCCGTGGGATGAAGCACATCGCTTTGGCATTATGGCTGCCGATGCTGATCTGCGTGTAACAGAATTTGCCGAGAAGCCGGCTGAACCAAAAAGTAATCTGGCTTCAATGGGCATTTACATGTTCAAATGGGAGTACTTGAAGCGCCATCTCTTGGAAGATGCTGCTAACCCTGAGTCCAGCCATGACTTTGGTAAAGATGTTATTCCACAGATGTTGAACGAAAACAATCCCCTCTTTGTCTATAACTTTAATGGGTATTGGAAAGATGTCGGTACAGTTAAGAGTCTGTGGGATGCCCATATGGACCTGCTCTACAACGATGAAAATTGGAGTCTGCAAAAAGAAAACTGGCCGATGTTTACTCGCGGCTGGCGTTCCAAGCCAAGTGCTTACAAAGCCAGAAATGCGAAGATCGAACAGTTAGCTTCCATGATTCATGACTCTTGTGCCATCGAAGGTCGTGCAGAACGTTCCGTTATCTTCTGCGGCGCTGAAGTAGGTAAAGCCTCTGAGGTTAAAGACAGTGTCGTTATGCCTAACGCACGTATAGGCCGTGGGGTTCACATCGAACGCGCCATCATCGGTGAAGGTGCGATTATCAAAGACGGTGCAATTGTGAAGGGTACAGCGGATGAAATTGTTGTCGTTGGACCTAACGAGGTCGTCTCTGCCAAACCGGCTGTCCGTACGCAACCCGTTCGTATGTTGAAAGAAGTATATGAGAAAAGTGGGCGCTTGCGCGCTGGTGAACTTTCTTCATAATAATATAGACATTATACAAGAAAGGCGAGCCTTGGATGGCTCGCCTTTTTTGGTGTTGATATGGATATTATTTTTCTTGATCCAATTTTACATCACTTGCTGCTCGTTCTTCAGGGAATACATTATCACCAGACTGCGTTACAGATTCTTCTGTACCCGTCTCATCAGCCACAGCCGGTAACGTCACCGTAACGATTGTACCCGATCCAAGTTCACTCTGCATCGTGATTGTTCCCTCATGCAGTTCAACCAGTTCTTGCGTAATCGCAAGTCCCAGTCCCGTTCCCCCATTTTGATGATTGACCTGGAAGAAGCGATCCCGTACTTTGATCAGGTGTTCTTCACTAATTCCGATACCGGTGTCTTGAACCGCTGCAATAATCTGACCATTCTCTTCTTTAACAGACAAGAAGATCCAGGAATTCTCATGTGAAAATTTGATCGCATTATCTACAATGTTTAAAAAGACTTGTTTCAGTCGATTGCCGTCTCCATGGACATTATAAGCTCGAGTCTCGTCTGTTTCCAGCTTCAGATGAACCTGCTTTTGTTCCGCTTTGGCCCAGACATTCAACATCGTTTCCTGCACAATTTCACGTATGTTGACCGTTCCTTTAACCAGCTTCATCTGATTCTGCTGCAATTTGGAGAAATCCAGCATCTCTTCGACCAGTCCAATCAATCGTTCGGTTTCTTTGGAAATGATACCCATGCCGATACGGGTTTCTTCCGGATCATAGCCGCCTGAGTCCAGTGTCTCGCTCCAGCCCTTGATACTGGTCAGCGGTGTTCTTAATTCATGGGAGATCGACGAGATAAAATCATCCTTGATCTGATTGCTGCGCACAATCTCATGTGCCATGAAATTAAGTGTTGATGCCAATTCGCCCAGTTCGTGCTTGTAATTCCCCTTTACCCTGACATCCAGCCGTCCTCTGGCCATTTGGGCAGAGACTGCGGTGATGTTGTTGATTGGACGTACAATGGAATTCGCCATCCCAATACTAATGATCAAAACTATAGCAAGCACGCCAATACCGACCGCAATTGCAAGCATTCCCATATTCAGTAGTTTGGAGTTCACATTTTCAAGCGATGTAAGGTACCGAATAACATAAGTATTTTCGCCGCCAAGATCAAACTTATGTGAAACGGCCATGACAGATTCTCCAGTACCTGGTTGTCTTCCAATCCAGCGCCCCATATCCCCGTTCAAAGCCTGCATAATATCACTGGTTTGCAGCACCGCACGGTCGGATTCAAAAGCAGTTGAACTTGCCAATACACGCCCGTTCAGATCCAAAATTTCCAATTCAGTATTGGACAGTGCCAAATTTACAATTAATCTGGACAGATTATTGCCATCTTCCGTGTTATTCTCACGAGCGATCGGCTCGAAAAAGTCCTTTGAATTGGAAATGTGGGTACTAATCGTATTGTAGATACTTTCATAATAATACCTTTGCACTGCCAACATAAATACGAATTCGACCAACAGCAGAGCAAGAAAAACTACAAAGAAATAATGTAGTACGATCTGCCGTGTAATGCCTTTTTTAATCATTGCTCCCGGCCCTTCCATTTGTACCCGTGACCCCATACAGTCTGCAGGTATTCGGGCTCGGAAGGATTGTTCTCAATTTTTTGACGCAAACGACGAATGTTAACATCCACAATTTTGGGATCACCCATGTACTCTTTTCCCCATACATGATCTAACAATACATCGCGGCTGAGCGGTGTATTCTCTTTTTCCAGGAAAAACTGAATCAGGGAAAACTCCGTTGGAGTCAGCTCAATGGCTTCATTCTGTTTCTTAAATTGCTTCGAAATGAGGTCCAGCGAAAATGGTCCGGACTGGAACGTAACCTTCGCCGCAGTTTCCCGATGCACGTTCACACGGCGTAATAACGACTGAATACGTGCAATCAACTCTGTTGGGCTGAAAGGCTTGCTTACGTGATCATCTGCACCAACGGAGAGTGCGTACACTTTATCCTGCTCCTGAACTTTCGCGGTCAAAAAGATGATGCCCAGACGTTCATTGGTTTCACGGATCCGTCGACACACCTCGAATCCATCAATACCTGGTACCATGACATCAAGCAGAGCCAGATCAATATCCGGTACTGTTTGCAGTATGCGAAGCGCTTCATGGCCGTCACCCGCTTCAAGCACTTCGAATCCGTTTCTCTTTAAATTAATCACTATAAAACTGCGGATGGATTCTTCATCCTCAAGAATAAGTACTTTACTCATTAAGTTCTCCCTTTCTATTCAGCTGAGAAATATTGCTCAGTGCATCTTTACCCGCCTCTGATTGTGCTACTCGTGAAGCAATAACCCGATCTTTGGTACGTGTAATTTCCTTCCAGCTTTTACCCTTCTCCTGTTCCCACTTGGAAAGGGTGAAATATTTGATCTCTGCCACGGTTTCATCCGTATCAATCATTTTAAATCGAATATATTTTTCCTTTTCCGATTTGGTGTCTATAGTGATCTTACCGTACCACTCTGGCTTGAGATTTAGATGAAATAAATCAGCATCATCCCGGAATTGGAACGAGACAAATTTCTTGCCTTCTTTGCCATCCCATTGATAATAGGTATAGAACCACAACCTGGAGTCAAAAACGTAATGTTCCCAACCTTTTGGAGTCTCTTTAAGTCCAAACTCAATAATACCATCATTATCGACATCACCGCTTAAAATTTTGTCATCTCTATACGTTTGATCCGGTGATTTAAAAGCATTAATTAACTTGTTATCCTTAACATACATGATTTGCGAGAAGGAGCTCCGATCATCCAGCTCAATATCCAGTACAATCCCCATTTGTCCTTTGGAGATCTCTCCACCAAGAGCACTATAAACTTCTTTAACCGTATAATCGGTCTGCACCCGGTCAACTTCCTTGAAGCTGCCATCTTCATACTGATATAAAGCAGTGGTTGCAAAGCCGCTGTTGTTGAGCGAAATGATAACAAAATCGCTCTTGCCGTCCCCACTCAAATCCAGCGTGTTTCCCTGCGCATCATCAATAATATACTGGTTATATGGTACTCCGCCCAGAACCTGCTCCAGCGCCCCGCCTTTATAAGAGTAGGCAGTCAAAGCTTTCTGCTCCTGTAAACTTACACCAAGAATAATATCCGGATTTCCATCATTCGTAATATCCAATACTTTAAAGGATTGCAGCTCATTTCCCGGCACATCAAATGTGAGCTTTTTAACCCATGCGCCTCCCTGCTCTTCCAAAATCATGCCATGGATTCGCACATTCTCGTTTGGGGTCTCATAAAAGACAATCGCTTCTCGAGTTCCATCCCCATTCAGGTCTTCTACCCGAATCATACTGGTGTTATTCATATCCTTGGGACGGATCAAGGTGCTCTCTGGTGGTAATTTAAGCTGAACCACGTTGTATAGTTTTTCCTTATCTGTGGACATCATTGGTTTTCTCATCAAACCTTTGGGGTCACTTATGACTGTGCATCCGCTCAGAACAGAACCAAGCATAATTGCCATAGTTCCTGCTGCAATGAAGCGTCCCCACCGTGAATTAAACAATCTCATCACTCTTTTCAATAGTTTAAATCTGGTTTTTTTCTTGCTGCGTCAGTCTCCGTCCACGAATATCAAAAGCAATCTTGCCTTCAGCCAATCCCCAGATCCGCGTGGCATGTTTCTCAGCAAGCTCAATAGGCAGTACTGCAATGACTGTAGCACGTTCTTCTTCACATAATTTGCGCAACGTTTCCAGCACCGAATCTGCCGTGTGAGGGTCAAGACCAATCACAGGTTCGTCGGCCAGAACCACTTTGGCACCATGAGCAAGTGCTCTTGCAATGGCAACACGCTGCTTCTCGCCACCACTAAGCTTTTCTGCGATTTGATGAGCCTTATCGAGTAATCCCAATCCTTCGAGATAATCCATAGCACCCATATAATCATCAGAACGTACCATACCGGTTACCATTCTCCATACGGGAGTCTGACCCGATCGCCCGATTAATACATTTTTAAGAGCTGTACGTCTGGGGAATAACTCAGGATTCTGCTCCAAGTATGCCCATTCCCGTTTGATTTTCCGTTTTCCAGACCAGCCTTCTTTCAAGATCTCTGCACCATCCACCGTGAATCGGCCAGAATCCCATTTTTCCATCATGGCTAAACATTTAAGCAACATGCTCTTACCGCTACCGCTTGAACCAACGACAGCAATCATCTCACCCTGTTGCATATCAAATCGAATATCCCGCAGAACGGGAACGCGGTCCACGCCAACGGATTTACTCAAGTTCTCTACTCTGATCATCGCGATGTCTCCTCTTGTCCATGTTTTTCCCTACCACTAGTGTACTCGGAAATGGACATCAATTTCCATGCGAACACCAGCTTCTATTTTAACACAGATTCAAACTCAGGTTTACGACGAAATAATATACCTGCCACACCAAAAAGAAGGTACATGATTCCAAGCAGGGTGAACATGCTTCCGGGTGAGATCCAGTTGATCATCTGACCACCTAGATTCGGTCCGATAATGCTTCCAATCGTGAAATGAAAGGATGCCACCACGTTGGCTGCGGGCAGCAACACTTTAGGCAAAATGTCTGCGGCATAGGCCAAGCCCAAGGAGAAAAAGGAACCGACCAGACCACCTGCGATCGTTAACAATACAAGTGTCCACCAGAAGTGCGTACCTGCAACAGGAACCAGCATGAATACAATCCCCCCACTGATGCCCGCAAACATCAATATCTTCTTACGCCCATATCGGTCACTCAACATTCCGAGAGGCAATTGAAGGAACAAACCTCCAATACCGATAAATGGAAGCAACGATGAAATCTGATTGGTATCGAATCCAATCCGAAGGCCGTACACGGGGAAGTTGCTATTCATACCGGCCTCCATATATCCGTATAAGAGTGCTGGTAAAAGTGCATACCAGGCCCATGCCAGACTGCGACGGAAGCGACGTTCCGGCAGTTGGCCATGCTCTGCTTTTTCCGGTTTCGTATCCGGAAGCTTCATTAATACTAGGATAAGTACTGCTGCAATACAGATGAACAAGACCCAGAAAGGGACAGCATCACCGAAGCCAAGCAGCTTTATTCCGAGAGGACCAATACTGAATCCGAGACCGTAGGACATGCCATATAACGATATGTAACGTCCACGCTTTTCAGGTGCAGTAACAAGCAGCACCCAGAGCTGGGCCGCATAATGTAGTGCGCTATCTCCTATTCCAACGACCAGACGTAAAATGAACCATATTTTAATATCCGGTAAATAAGGAAACAGGATCAAAGGAACCATGACCAATAACAGGCCGCCTACAATCAGCTTTTTGAACCCCAATGCACCCAGTAGTCGCTCCGCAACTAACGTCATGGCAAATGAACCAACGTACAAGGCGGCAGCGTTTAATCCGTTTAAACCTGGTGAAACCCCTTTTTGCTCCAAAAAAATCGAAAGCACAGGAAGCAAAAGTCCCTGGCTTATGCCCGCCACCACAATAACCGTAATCAGAATCAGATAATTGGCTGTCGCGTGTGATCGTTTGGGACGAGTAATCGATGACACGAATTCATTCCTCCTGCAAGCACACAAAGAAAAATCGCCATCGCTGACGACTTTCGTATGTTATACATATGGTTTTAAACTGCTATTCATGGACCAGGGCTTTGCCCCGGACTTGAACATTATAGTGGACAACGCCCTGCAAAACAAGCCATAATAGAGGTTGTTCAAAAAGTTCACTTTTGATTACGAATCATGCCTAGTGGCATCATCAGCTTCGAAGATGAAATTCAGCCGAAATGTCCGTTGCTCACGTAGTTGTCCTACGCTCCGCTACTCCATTTCTATCTTCATTCCATCTTCTTGGTACTGAAAACCAAACTTTTTGAACACGCACTAATCGTACTTAAGTCGCTGCGTACATTTAGATGTGACGGGAGGATTCTGCAACATTATGGCTTATCATGTGAAAATTGATGTTTCACCGATATATGAAATGCTTAACAGCTTTCTGGTTTATGTCACGAAAAAATGGATTCAGCATCTGGATATTGGTCCTGAATGGATTCTGGAAGTGGAAGGCAAACTAAGTTCCAATGTACGAGCTGCGCTCGCACCTGCTGCCACTTGGCCTTTTGATGATTTTGATGTTTTGTTTGCATGGGCAGCATATCAAAATGATACATCGGAGAATCGTGATTTCCTGGACATGCTTGCCGGAATGACAGCGGAAGACCTATATGCACGTGTGTCTCCTCTTCTGCCCGCACTTACAATAGAAGAATCTACGCGCATTCGGAACAGTTATGTCCCATTATTGCGACTATGGGATGAACACTACTGCCAGAATATGAGCGAAGATCAACGTGTATGGCTGGAAGAAGATGCCGAGGAAAAACGCATTTTGCTTGATAAAATGGGCTCTGAACTGCTTATTGAATATGCTACAGCGGGCGTTCTTGTTGAACCGATGCCTGGCCTGAACGAAGTCATCCTGTTTCCAACGGTGCACAATCGCCCTATTAATATGTACTGCTTCTATGAGGGAATGATGATTATGCAGTATCCCGTAGATGCACCTGAAGAAAATGAAGATCAGCCGCCAACATGCCTTTTACGATTCACCCATGCACTGGCTGATCCCGAAAGACTTCGCCTGCTTCGTTACGTATCAGATGAACCCAAGTCTCTCGCTGAGATGTGTGAAGAATTGGGCAAAGACGAAGATACGGTCAAAGATCAGGTGATGGCGCTGCGCATCGCAGGTCTGCTGCGAACTCATCTGCTCGGAAGCAACCGTAAAGAGAAATACAGTATTCGCCCAGATGGCGTATCTGAATTGAATATGTTTCTGGAATCTTACATTCGCATATAATTCATATGAACCAATGTGGAGTTGCTGGCTACAAGGAGTGAGTTAGATCATGAAATTAATGAAACAACATATTTTGTTTGACCTTGATGATACACTCGTATACTGCAATAAATATTTCAACCTGATTTTGGGAGAATTCTTTGAGAATATGCAGGAGTGGTTTGATGGACATTCTTTGACAACGCAAGAGATCCGTGAGAAACAGCTGGAGATCGATGTAACCGGAGTGGACAAGCTTGGCTTTGCAAGTCACCATTTCCCGCAATCCCTGATTGATACCTATCGTTACTTTTCTGGGAAGTTTGCCAGATCGACTTCTCCCAGAGAAGAATCTTATCTGAGCAAGTTGGGTATGAGCGTGTACGAACAGGAAGTTGAACCCTATCCTCATATGGTTGAAACGCTTGAGAACCTCAAAGGCGCGGGACATTCCCTCTACTTATATACCGGCGGCGAAACTGTGATCCAGCAGCGTAAGATTGATCAGATGAAACTCTCGGCGTATTTTGATGATCGGATCTATATCCGACAACACAAAAACATAGAGGCACTGGAAGGCATTCTGTCTAAAGGTCCGTTTGATCGTCGGGCGACATGGATGATTGGCAACTCACTGCGGACAGACATTATGCCCGCGGTAAAAGCCGGAATACACAGCATATATATCAAACAACCAAATGAATGGCAATACAACATCGTAGAACTTCAACCTAATCCGGAAACATCGATGTATACCATCACTGCACTGGAAGAGGTACCCAAAGTCATACACGAAAATATACAACAGCAGCAACAAAAAAGGACCCTTGGATAAGGGTCCTTTTACTTTATCATGACTAACATCAAGCATCCTGTTTCTCACCAGATAACTTGCCTGTTACCACGTCTTGCAAAATAATACGTGCCTTCACGGTACTCCCGTCTTTTCGTTTGAATGATAGGACCTGTGTACTCCCCTTCTCAATCAGCGATTTTAACATCGTACTGGTGATTTTCTTGCCCGCATACTCTTTCCATACCACAAACGAACAGCCTTCCTTGAAACGTGAGCATCCATAACCCTTCTTGCCCTCTATAATCTGACCTGTACAGCCGGGAGAAGGACAAGGTGCCAGTAACTCTCTCACTCCGGTTGGGCTCGCAGTTGAAGATGGCGCCTTGTTGGTCGTGCTTTTCGCACTGCCGGCTCTCGATGAAGATGCCGAAGTCTGACGGGACGTTTTTACAGTTGAACCGCCACTAGCTGTCTTGGCTGATGTCCTTGTACTACCTGCCTGGGTTCTGGCTCCCTTGCCTTTCCCCCTGCCTGCACGCGAATCTTCTCCAAAAGCATCTGCCGGCGCCGGGGCTTGCACACGCACTTTCTCAATGATGGACAACGTAAATTTCTTAACGTTCTCCATGAACTTGTCCTGCCCCGCCTCACCTTTGGAAATCTGATATAACCTTCTTTCCCATTGGCCTGTCATCTCGGGTGAGGTTAACAGATCTACGCCTGCTCGGCGAATCAATTCGATAGCCGTTCTTCCTTTGAGCGTTAACTGCATTTTTTTCCCCTGCATCGTAATGTAACCTACGTTTTTGAGGCGCTCAATTGTAGCAGCACGTGTAGCCGGAGTACCCAAACCACTGTCTTTCATCGCATCTCGCAGCTCTTCATTCTCGATCTGCTTGCCTGCACTTTCCATCGCTTTCAGCAATGTTCCCTCGGTATAACTTTTGGGAGGCTGGGTCGCCTTCTCTTTGAACTCACTCTTCGTACATTGAACAGGCAATTCAGGTTGTACGCTAAAAGCCTTGTCAGTCCACTCTTCAGCTTCCTCTTCTTCATTGCCGTTTTTCTTGGTCTTCTTCTTGCCTGCACCGCCCTGTTCCTGATCTCCGGAACCGAGAACCACTTTCCATCCGAGGGACAGCAGCTCTTTGACAGATGTCTTAAACTGATGTTTCTCCACTTCGGTGAGCACGGTATGTTGCTTATACTCCGCCGGAGGATAAAAGTGAGACAAGAAACGTCTTACTATCAAATCATAGATGTTCTGCTCATCCTTGGATAAGGTACCTGGTCGCTTCAAAGTAGGTAAAATCGCATGGTGATCTTCAACCCTGCTCGGATTACATACCCCTTTATTATTTTTATGAACAAGCTCTGGCTTAGCCCCTTGCGCAAGCTCACTATAGGTACCATTTTTAAGCAGGTTTAGCGTTTTGTGCATTCCTTCAATATTCTGTTCTGTAACATAGTTGGAGTTGGTCCGCGGATACGAAATCACCTTGTGTTTCTCATACAAGGCCTGCGCGATATCCAGTGTTTTTTTGGCACCATATCCGAATTTGGCATTGGCTTCACGTTGTAAAAGGGTCAGGTCATACAAACGATACGGATACTCCTTCGTCTGCTTCGCTTCATATTTGGTAATCTGCCCTCTCTTGCCCTTCACACTGGCTGCACTGGCCTCTGCTGCCTCCGCATCGGTCAACTTATCTCCTTGACGCAGCCCCCGGTACTCGACACCTTCCTGCTGAAACCAGGCGGCCACTTCATAAAAAGTCTGTGACTGGAACGCTTCAATCTCTATTTCCCGATCGTAGATTAGCGCAAGTACTGGCGTCTGCACACGGCCTACAGACAACAATGCATTATGACGGGTTGTAAATGCCCGTGAGGCATTCATGCCGATCAGCCAATCGGCTTCACTTCTGGCGCGAGCAGCATGGGTCAAATTTTCAAATTCAGAGGCATCCTTCAGACCATCAAAACCACGCCTAATGCTCTCTGCTGTCAAATCCGATATCCATAAACGCTTTACAGGCTGACGCAGCTTCAATTGCTGTTGTATAAGAGCGAAGATATACTGCCCTTCTCTCCCTGCATCGCAAGCATTAACGATCGCCGAAGCCCGTTTCGCCAGTTCTCCAATCATTTTGAGCTGATCTTTCGTTCTCGGATTGGGTACGATCTTGAACTGATCGGGTATGATCGGCAGATCCGCTATATTCCAACGCTTGTACTTCGTATCATAGGCATCCGGTTCAGCCAGTCCAAGCAAATGCCCTATCGCCCATGTGATGATGTAATGCTCACCCTCCAGATAGGTGCGATTGTTTTTGGCCTTTGGTTCTATGACGGCGGCAATGGTTCGACCCATGTCGGGTTTTTCCGCTATAACCAGTGTCTTCATCCGTCCATCTCTCCTCCTTCACCGTCCGCATGACGGCAAAAAGGGGCCTTCCGCCGACGGAAGCCCCTTGCTTCTGATACATATTATATCAGATTTTGGATTCGGGAGCACCCTCCCAGAATGAATTAAACTGCAGCCTGTTCTTTCAGTACATGTTTTTGTCTGCACTCTTTGCATACACCTTGAAAATCCAGACGATGATCCGTGACAGCAAAGCCATACTGACGCTCTATCTGTTGTTCCAAACGAAGCAGACCATCTTCCATGATCTCTTCTACTTTCCCACATTCGGTACAGATCAAGTGATGGTGATGATGAGAACCATCTGTACTTCGCAGATCGAAGCGCGCAGCACCATCGCCAAAGTTAATCTTTTCAACGACTTGAAGATCACTCAGCAGTTCGAGAGTTCGGTATACCGTAGCCAATCCAATCTCAGGGAACTGCTCTTTAACCAAGAGGAAAACTTCCTCTGCACTAAAATGATCCTTTTCATGTTCAAGCAACACACGTACAGTAACTTCCCGTTGTTGTGTTAACTTATATCCTTTTTCAACCAATTGATTTTTAATGTGAAATATCTGTTCTGAAATGGACTTGTCCCGGTTACTTGCCATAGCAGGTCGCACCTCCGGTTTATATTCATTGAAATTTACTTTTATCTTACGGATTCGTGGTTTCATTCAACCCTTATTTATAATTATTATAATATAATAATAAATCTTTATCACTTAAAAAGCAATGCTATTGCTCACACTTGCATGAAATATGTAGTCAAATTGGTTAAAATAACAGCAAACAACCCTCGCTGCTCGCGAAGGTTGTCATTAATATCTCGTCCTATACTTTTTACACCAGAACCGAAGCACCCATCAAGTATTTGTCCACTTCACGAGCAGCCTCACGGCCTTCATTAATTGCCCATACAACCAAGCTTTGGCCACGACGCATATCACCTGCTGCGAATACTTTATCCACATTGGTGTTGTATTTGCCGTAACGTGCCTTAACGTTAGTACGACGATCTGTTGCAAGACCCAGTTGCTCTACCAACGTTTGTTCCGGTCCATCAAAACCAATGGCAATCATGGCCATCTGAGCCGGGAATACACGCTCTGTACCAGGAATCGGCTGATAAATTTTGCGACCAGTTTCATCCACAATACGCTCGATCTGTACTGTATGCAATTCTTTGAGGTTCCCCTCGTCGTCTCCGACAAATTTCGTTGTCATAATGGAGAATTCACGCGGATCTTGACCAAACAATGCTTTGGCTTCCTCTTGTGCATAATCAAGTGTGTATACGTTCGGGAATTGTGGCCAAGGGTTATTGATGCGATCACGTTCCATAGGTGCTTGTGTATGCGTACCGAATTGAGTAATCGTACGACAACCATGACGTAGCGATGTAGCTACACAGTCAGATCCTGTATCACCGCCACCAATGACAATAACATCTTTATCCTTGGCGGACAGGTATTGACCATCTTCCAGATTGGAGTCCAGATAACTCTTAATACTGCCATTCAGGAAATCCATAGCGTAATGAACGCCTTTCAAGTCGCTGCCTTCAATATTGAATTCACGCGGCTTCGTTGCACCACCGCACAATACAACAGCGTCATATTCATCCACCAGTTGTTGCGCAGGAATATCTTTACCGATCTCGGTGTTTGTAATGAATTGGATCCCTTCTGCTTCAAGCAGATCAACACGACGTTGAACTACATTTTTATCCAATTTCATCGTTGGGATACCGTACATCAGCAATCCGCCAACACGGTCCGAACGCTCATATACCGTTACCAAATGTCCTGCTTTATTCAACTGAGCCGCAGTTGCCAAGCCAGCTGGACCTGAGCCTACCACAGCTACACGTTTACCTGTACGTTTTTCAGGAGGCTCCGGAACGACCCATCCTTCTTCGAAACCTTTTTCAATAATTGCTTCTTCAATCGTTTTGATGGTTACAGGCTGACCGATTAAGCCAACTGTACAAGATCCTTCACAAGGAGCTGGACAGATGCGACCTGTAAATTCCGGGAAATTATTGGTTTTGTGAAGGCGCTCAAGTGCTTCTCTCCACAGTCCGCGATAAACAAGATTATTCCATTCCGGAATCAGGTTATGCACAGGGCAACCTGACGTGCCGCCAGTCATATCTATACCTGTATGGCAATACGGGGTACCACAATCCATGCATCGTGCACCTTGTGTTCTGAGTTCTTCTTCAGCCATGTGTTTATGAAACTCTTCCCAATCTTTGATCCGCTCCGCCGGCTCACGATCCGCTGGCAGTTGACGTTTGTATTCCATAAATCCAGTAGGTGTAGACATCTTACGTTTTCCCCCATCCGTTCTTGTCTTAATCCCTTCATCTGCATGGTTCTATATGAAATGGATTACTCGTTTCTTGAGTTTTTGTCTATTGTATCACAAAATCTTCTCGAAGATATTTCAATTATAGTAGCATTTACTTTGGTGAATATTAAATGGATTATCCGCATAATTATTTGTATTTTATACATCATATCTTTGAAGTCTACCTATGGTCAATACCCTTATTTTGGCGTTAAATGTGGTCTTAAACTCCGAAATCTAGTGTTTGATAAAGAGATAATAAGTCGAAACGTCATATAAATGTTAGATAATTTGTCATGGAATTCAACATATTCTGCTAGAAATCGTTCGTATTTCCGAATTCCAGACCTCTTTTAGGGCTTCACAACGTTAAATTCCCAAATCTTTTACACTTTTTTACTATTTAATGCTGAATCGTATGTATAATATACATACGATTCAATCATTCATGTTATATTAATGTAATATGGATTCCATTCTAAACAAATGGCTTATTTTTTTATAAAGAAAAGACGCTGTTCACGAATATTTCGCAATCAGCGCCTCACATCATACAACCACGACCGAAGTCAGGATTTTTATATGCCATATTTACTGTTTACGCTCATAAAATTCAAACGTATATGCGTGAACATTTTTTTCATCCTGTTCGCCTTCAATCTGGTCAATCAGTTCCCATTCAGACCAATCCACGTCGGGGAAAAACGTATCTCCCTCAAAATTCTCATGAATTTTTGTCACCACAAGACGATCTGCAAAGGGCAAGAACTCGCGATACACTTGGGAACCTCCAATTACGCACAGTTCTTCACCTTTGGTTACGCTCAGCCCTTCTTCAATCGTATGTACGATCTCAGCCTGGTCCACCTTGTAGTTCAGATCTCTTGTCACTACGATATTACGGCGCTGAGGAAGCGGCTTACAGCCAAAAGATTCCCACGTGTTACGTCCCATAATAATCGTTTTGTTTAACGTACGTTGTTTGAAAAAGGCCATATCTTTGGGTAACCGCCATGGAATCGTATTATTCAATCCGATCACACCGTTCTCCCCCATTGCCCATACCAATTCAATACTCAAGGGTAATACACTCCTTCAATCCAAGTCTCTTCTAGAGGTTGTTCAAAAAATCCACTTTTGATTACGAATCATGCCTAGCGGCATCATCAGCGTCGAAGTTGAAATTCAACCGAAATGTCCGTTGCTCACGTAGTTTGCCTACGCTCCGCTACTCCATTTCTAGCTTCATTCCATCTTCTTGGTACTGAAAACCAGACTTTTTGAACACGCACTTATCGAGATTGAACACATAATTAGACTGCAATTGGGGCTTTGATGCCTGGATGATGCTGATAGTTCTCAAACTCGAAATCTTCAAACTTATAATCAAAAATAGAATCGGGCTTACGCTTGATTACAAGCTTAGGTAACGCATAAGGTTCACGCTCCAGCTGAGTTTTGACCTGATCAACATGGTTGGAATAGATGTGAACATCCCCACCAGACCAGATGAAATCACCCACCTCAAGGTCACATTGCTGCGCGATCATATGAGTTAAGAGCGCATAACTCGCGATGTTAAAGGGCAGCCCGAGGAAGGTATCCACGGAACGCATCGTAAGCATACATGATAATTTACCCTCCGCAACGTAAAACTGAAACGCAAAGTGACAAGGTGGAAGCTTCATATTATTGATCTCTGCCACATTCCATGCGCTGACAAGATGACGTCGTGAATCCGGATTATTTTTAATTGAATCAATGACTGCGGAGATCTGATCGATCTTCTCCCCATTAGGTGCTTCCCAAGTACGCCATTGTGAACCATACACCGGTCCAAGATTTCCATTTTCGTCTGCCCAGTCGTCCCAGATTTTCACACCATTTTCTTTCAGATAAGATATATTGGTATCGCCACTCAAAAACCACAACAGTTCATGAATAACCGATTTGAGATGAATTCGTTTGGTTGTTACCAGCGGAAATCCTTCGGAGAGATCATAACGGAGTTGTCTGCCGAATACGGATTGTGTTCCTGTTCCCGTACGATCTCCTTTATGAACGCCATTGTTCAGAATATCCTGTAATAAATCGAGATAGTTTTTCATGTTGCAATCTCCTCACTAAAGAATTTTTACACTTACCACTCCGATGACAGAACAACCTTCCGATCGCTGTTATCCCCAGATTTTTTTGATTTCCTTTTCCAAAGGTAAAATCCGGGGATAAAGGCGAACACTTCGCTTCTTCAGGTTCTTTCTGTCCTCTACGTTCTCGTGTAAAAGATTAGTTTAACTTCAATACTAATTACATAGACCGTGATTGGCTTGGAGCCACATCATGACTGATCATTACTACAGTGTACCACAATTGAGTTGTTGGATAAAATCAATTCAATGAAACTTTTGAGTATGTAACTTTTCATCATATCATACACACGAGTATCATGAATTTCTCAGCTTTTGCTCAGAAAAAAGAGACGAACAACGCGTTAGCGTCATTCGTCTCTTCTGATTACGTATAATGCCGGACGGATCCGAAGCTTAGATGATCTTAACGGGAGATGATGTGGATCGGGTGACCCATAACCAATTCCGCAGCTTCCATCACGATTTCGCCCAAAGTTGGGTGAGCGTGAATTGTGAGAGCCAGGTCTTCCAAAGTAGCGCCCATTTCAATTGCCAAACCAAGCTCAGCAATCAAGTTGGAAGCTTCCAGACCTACGATTTGGCAACCCAATACAAGGCCGCTTTCTTCGTCAGCTACGATTTTCACGAAGCCTTCAGCGTGGTTCAAAGATACAGCACGGCCGTTACCCGCATAAGGGAATTTACCTGCTTTAACTTTGTAACCTTTCTCTTTAGCTTCTTTCTCCGTGTAACCTACGCTGGAACACTCTGGATCTGTGAACACAACAGCCGGCATACATTTGTAGTCAACTACAGATGGTTGTCCTGCGATTGCTTCAGCAGCCACTTTACCTTCATAAGAAGCTTTGTGTGCCAGAGCCAAACCAGATACGATGTCACCGATAGCGAAGATATGAGGAATGCTAGTACGACCTTGGTGGTCAACTTTAACGAATCCACGCTCGTCAACGTCTACACCGATCAGGTCCAAACCAAGCTCACCATCTGTGTTTGGACGACGTCCAACAGTTACCAGCAGGTAATCTGCAGTTACTTCTTTGGACTCACCATTTACAGAATATTTAACAGTTACATCTTTATCCGTTTGCTCAGCACTTTCAGCTTTTGCACCCGTTACGATTTCGATGCCTGTTTTCTTCATGTTTTTAGCCACAAGGCTAGTCATGTCTTTATCGAAACCTGGCAGTACTGTATCCAATCCTTCGATGATTGTTACTTTCGCACCAAATTTGGAATACATTTGACCAAGCTCAGCACCGATATAACCGCCACCGATAACGATCATGCTTTTTGGTACTTCAGGCAAGTTCAGAGCTTCTGTTGAAGACAGAATGCGTCCGCCAAACGGGA
This sequence comes from Paenibacillus sp. FSL R5-0519, assembly GCF_037974275.1. Classification (NCBI taxonomy): domain Bacteria; kingdom Bacillati; phylum Bacillota; class Bacilli; order Caryophanales; family Paenibacillaceae; genus Paenibacillus; species Paenibacillus sp. FSL R5-0519. The sequence goes on along the minus strand of NZ_CP150234.1, from coordinate 2,713,680 downwards.
AAGGTTTCAGTTCGATTGGTCGGGAACCTGTTGCAATAATTGCATTTTTAAATTTGTAACGTGGAGATTCGTGATCATTGAATACACGAGCTTCGTTTTCGTTGATGAACATGCACTCACCGTTGAAAACTTCAACTTTGTTGCCTTTGAGCAGACCAGCTACACCGCCAGTCATTTTCTTAACAACGCCGTTTTTGAACTCTTGAGTTTTGCTGAAGTCCACTTTCACGTTCTCAGCAGAGATACCAAAAGCTTCACCGTGAAGTGCAGACTCATATTGGTGTGCAGCAGAGATCAGGGCTTTGGATGGAATACATCCACGGTTCAAACAAACACCGCCCAGTTCGGATTTGTCTACGATCAATACGCTTTGGCCCAGTTGAGCAGCGCGGATGGCAGCTACATAGCCGCCAGGACCCGCACCAATTACTAATGTGTCGATATTGAGAGAAGCGTCGCCTACTACCATATCTTACACCTCCATAACAAGCAGCTCAGGGTTAGCGAGCAGCTGTTTAATGTAATTCATAAAGTTTTGTGCTGTTGCGCCATCGATGATACGGTGGTCAAAGCTCAGGGAAAGAGCCATTACAGGTGCTGCAACTACTTCGCCGTTTTTGATCACTGCTTTTTCGCTGATGCGTCCTGTTCCGAGAATAGCAACTTCAGGGAAGTTGATGATTGGAGTGAAGAACATACCGCCAGCAGAACCGATGTTACTGATGGAGATTGTGCTTCCTCTCATTTCATTCGCGCTCAATTTGCCGTCACGTCCACGAGCTGCCAGATCACGGATTGAATCAGCGATCATCCAGATGGATTTGCGATCAGCATCTTTGATAACAGGAACGATCAAGCCGTTGTCTGTATCTGTTGCGATACCGATGTTGTAGTATTTTTTGTAAACAATTTCGTTAGCTTCTTCATCAATCATAGCGTTCAGAGCAGGGAATTGGCGGGAAGCCGCAACCAGTGCTTTAACGATGAATGGCAGATAAGTAACTTTTGTTCCTTTTTTCTCTGCAATAGGTTTCATACGAGTACGGAAAGCAACCAGTTCAGTTACGTCCACTTCGTCCATGATTGTAACGTGAGGTGCAGTGTAAGCCGATTTAACCATTGCGTTAGAGATCGCTTTACGGATACCTTTGAATGGTACGCGCTCTTCTTCAAGGTATTGATCACCTGCAGCCGCTGCTGGTGCTGCGGATTTTTTCTCTTCTTGAGCCGGAGCTTCGGAAGATGCCGCTGCGGAAGAACCGCCACCGTTTTTGAAGGATTCAACATCTTCTTTAGTTACTTTACCGTTGTTGCCAGTACCGTTAACCTGAGCGATGTCTACACCTTGTTCGCGAGCAAACTTGCGCACGCTTGGCGTTGCCAGAACGTCTTTGGCAGGTACTGCCGGAACGCTGTTATTACCGCCTTCTTTAGCTGAATCCGAGCTGGAAGCTGCCGCAGAAGAACCGCTAGTATCTGCTCCGCCTTGAGCTGCATCTTTCTCTTGCTCGCCTTGATCGCCAGCAGGAGCGTCATCTTGCTCAGGAATTTCACCTTCTGCATCAATGATGGCAACAACTTCACCAACGTGGCAGACTTGACCGTCTTTAGCAAATACTTCAGTCACTGTTCCGTTAACCGGACAAGGTACTTCAACTACCGCTTTGTCGTTCTGTACTTCCATGATGATATCATCGTCAGTTACTTTGTCCCCGACTTTGATGTGCATCTTGATGATTTCGCCTTCGTGAAGGCCTTCGCCTAGTTCAGGGAATTTATATTCAAATTTAGCCAACTGAAAAACCTCCTTGATTATGTGCTCAATCCTGAAAACAACCCTTAACTCCAAGAACCAACTGTTACTGCTAATGCAAATAACTGTTACTCAAGGGGCTAATGGCTGTTTACAGTGCAGCCTGCGCTGCGGTGTGAATCACCATACTGCGCCTTGCGGCATGTCAGATGATTAGATTAGAAATTCACGACTTTGTTAACCGCAGCAACGATACGTGCCGGGTTAGGCAGCCATGTATCTTCGATTTGTGCAAAAGGATATACAGTATCCGGACCAGCTACACGCAGAACCGGTGCTTCCAAGTGCAGGATTGCTTTTTCATTGATTTGGGCAATGACTTCAGCTGCAACACCTGCGCTCTTTTGAGCTTCCTGTACAACAATTGCACGGTTTGTTTTCTTAATAGAAGCAACGATGGTATCGATGTCGATCGGGCTAACCGTACGAAGGTCGATAACTTCAACGTTGATACCTTGTTTTTCGAGTTCCTCTGCTGCTTTCACAGAAGTATGAACCATCATACCGTAAGTGATGATCGTTACATCGGAACCTTCACGAACAACGTTCGCTTTACCCAATTCAACAACGTAATCTTCTTCAGGAACTTCTGCACGGAAAGCATGGTACAGGTTCAAATGCTCCATGAAGAATACAGGGTCATTATCGCGAATAGAAGCGATCATCAGACCTTTTGCATCGTATGGGTTAGAAGGAACAACTACTTTGATACCTGGTGTTTGCGTGAGCAGACCTTCCAGGGAATCTGTATGCAATTCTGCCGCTTTTACACCGCCACCGAATGGTGTACGGAATACGATTGGAGAATTGTATTTTCCACCGGAGCGGAAACGCATACGAGCAGCTTGCACTACCATTTGGTCAAGGGCTTCGAAGATAAAACCAACGAATTGGATCTCAGCAACCGGACGGAAGCCTTGCACACCCAGACCTACAGCCAAACCGCCAATAGCGGACTCCGCCAGTGGTGTATCAAATACACGTTCTTCGCCAAACTCTTTTTGCAGACCTTCCGTTACACGGAAAACGCCGCCTACATTACCTACGTCTTCACCGAAAAGCAGAACGTTAGGATCACGTTTCAACTCCACGCGAAGCGCATCACGGATTGCTTCTTTCATGTTCATTTGTGCCATTTGCTTCATTTCCTCCTTAAACATTGACAGTTCACATTTGAATTCGTACATGTATACCGGGACATTAAAGTCACGGATGTTTATGCTTTATCGGAAAAAACTTATTGGAAATCAGCTTTTTGCTCTTCCAAGTGCTTAGGCGTTTGTTCGAACATGCTGTCGATCAAGCCCGAAATCGTCATTTTCTCGGTTTTTTCCGCTTTTTTGATTTCTTCATTTACTTTAGCTTTTGCTTCTTCTTTCACACGTGCTGTATCTTCTTCAGTCCAAAGACCTTTTTTCTCCAGATATTTAGCGAAACGTGCGATAGGATCTTTAGCAGACCATTCAGCCTCTTCTTCTTTTGTACGATACTTGGAAGCATCATCCGAAAGGGAGTGAGGACGGAAACGGTATGTTACTGCTTCGATCAATGTTGCGCCTTCTCCGTTACGTCCGCGTTCAGCAGCTTCCTGAACAGCTTTGATAACAGCGAAGATGTCCATACCGTCAACTTTAACACCTTTGATCCCTGCTGCTACCGCTTTGTGAGCGATGGACAGAGCTGCTGTTTGTTTAGCAAAAGGAGTTGTGATGGCATAACCATTGTTTTGCACGAAGAAAATTACAGGCAGTTTGTATACACCAGCGTAGTTCAGACCTTCATAGAAGTCACCTTCAGAAGAACCGCCATCACCTGTGTACGTGATAACAACTTGTTTTTGTTTCTTCAATTTGTAACCCATAGCGATACCCATTGCATGCAGAATTTGTGCACCAATGATGATTTGTGGCATCAATACATTAACGCCATCTGGAATTTGTCCACCATGTTGGTGTCCACGGGAGTACAAGAATGCTTGATAAAGAGGAAGTCCATGCCATACGAGTTGCGGAATGTCACGATAGCCAGGACATACAAAGTCTTCTTTTTCAATTGCAAATTCACTACCAACCATTGTAGCTTCTTGACCAGATACTGGAGCATAGAAACCAAGACGACCTTGACGGCCCAGGTTTACTGCACGGTCATCCCAAGTACGGGTAAATACCATGCGGTACATAATTTCTTTTAATTGATCATCGGAAAGTGTAGGCATCATGTCTTTGTTAACAATTTCGCCGTCAGGAGACAGCACGGACAGAGCTTCTACATCCTCTGTATACACTTCATAAGGAACCTTGCTCATTTTTTTCTTCACCTCAACAAAAAATTTGAATATCAAGTTCCGCTGTTATAATATTATTATACACCTGTTTCACTCCATACGTCAAAGAAATCCGTATTTTTTTTATGTTTCCTGTCGGATTGTATGTATAACAGGGGCTTAATATTGGTATAACAGCATAATACATGATTGCGTGTTTGACCTAACCCCGCACAAGGGTAATCTTACCGTATTGCGCGGTCGAATGCAAAAAATTAACCGAGAAAGGTGACGTTTTATGACGGATTCCCGCTATTTGAAACGCACGATTGTGAAGGAAGAGATTGAAAGTCGCTATCTCGGAGAGAAGCGAACACTCCGTATTTATCTTCCTCCGGGCTATAACGAATTACTTAGCTACCCTGTCGTATATTGTCAGGATGGTGAAGAGTTTTTCAATTTCGGTCGAATTGCCACAACAGCTAACCGAATAATTTTGGACGAAGGAGCTGAACCTTTCATTATTGTAGGTGTTCAGGTCGATGTGTCTGTGAGAACGCAGGAATATGCTCCATTCGGAGATCGGTTCAAGGCATATACCGCTTGCTTCGCTGAAGAGATTATTCCCTATATAGAAGAGAAATATCCTGTGCGCCGTTCTCCGCAGGAACGTATTCTTGCCGGAGACTCGCTAGGTGGCAGTGTTTCGCTTCATCTTGCTCTGTTATATCCGGATCTGTTCACACGTGTCATCAGCATGTCCGGTGCCTTCTATTCTGCTTCTCAAGAAATCTATGCTGCAGCCGAAGATCTGTCCTGGCTCTCGATCTGGATGATCGTTGGTTTGCAGGAAACTGCATTCAAGGCAGACACCGGTACATATAATTTCGTTCAATTAAACCGAGATACGCGTGATTTGCTGGAAAAACGTGGCGCTCTCGTCTCCTATCAGGAGAAAGACGGGAACCACCAATGGGGTTTTTGGCAGAATGAATTGCCAGATGCATTGTTATATTTTCTTCAGGAAAGATAAATTAAATTGGGTCACTTCAACAGGCGGCTGAAATGCCGCTTTTGTTTTGCGTCATAATGACACCGCTTACAATTGTAATCTGAAAAAGAAGCAGGATTTCCTGCCTGGTTAAATGCCCACTCCTGCTTCTTTGTCCGATTACAAGTTAAATATCATATTAGGTTTATTTACTAGGCTATGGAATGTTCCTCTTCAATCTTTCTCAACAGAACATCGCAGCCTGCGTTAACCAATTCGTATACCTCTTCAAAATTGCCTGTGTAATACGGGTCAGGTACTTCCCTGAGTTTTTCCTCCGGAAGCATGTCCATAAACTTGATGATGTCCGCCTCAGCTCCGCCTGGAACGTTGCGTACATTATCTGCATTGGAATTATCCATACACACAATGTAATCAAATTGAGTAAAGTCTTCGCTGGCGAATTGTCTTGCTGCCATGTTGGCATAAGAAATCTGGTACGAATCCAGCAATTTTCGAGTCCCTTCATGCGGAGGTTTACCAACATGCCAGTCTCCTGTACCCGCAGAGTCCACCCGAATCTGGTGTTCAAGCCCCTTCTCCAAGACTTTGTGACGCAGAACGGCTTCAGCCATTGGTGATCTACATATATTACCCAGACATACAAACAAAACGTGAATCATATTAGTCCCCCTTGCTTAACGTACCTTGAAGTACCGACGATGTTGGCTGTGTTGCGATGCTCTCCGACTGAGGACTAACGCTCCCCGTCTCAGATGGCACCAACGAACGACGTGGCAGTTTCCATTTATAATGTACAGAACACATCCGGAAGAACACAACGGCCGCGAAACATAACAATAATCCGGCATTTGTTGTTAACCAGCCCATACCTATGACAAAACCGGCTGTCATTGCCCATACAGCATAGATTTCATCACGCAATACAAGCGGTTTGCGTCCAGCAAGCACATCACGAATAACGCCTCCACCAATACCTGTCATTACTGCTGCTACGATAACTGCGCTAATCGGATGTCCCATGTTCGCCGCGTACAGTGCCCCTTGAATTGCAAATGCTGCTAGTCCAATTGCATCAAACAACGCCTCTGTTCGCTTCCAGTGACTAATCCACTTGAGCGGCAATATAAATGCAATTGCTACAGATACTAAGGCTAACATAATAAGTGATCCCTGACTCCATAGTGTCGTTACAGGTATACCTATAAGTACATTCCGGATAATCCCGCCTCCGAATGCCGTGACAAGTCCTAGCACCAGTACACCCAAAATGTCATACTCCTCTTCCATTGCCACGAAAGCACCGGACATTGCAAATGCGATGGTGCCTATAATACTGAACACTTCAAAAATGTGTAAGTCCAACCTGTTCAAACCTCACTTTTCAAGTCATCTCCATGTCGCTCTACCCATTGTATCCGCGAGCACTGAAATTGTGCAACCACATTTTGTGGATTATACTGGTTTGGTGAATATATTTGTACAGGTTCAAACATTATATCTGAACAACGAACTATTTTTCTTTGAACTAGGAAGGATGAAATAAAATGACGGTGAAACGGATTGTTATATTTACAGGCGGAAATCTATCTCCGGAATTACTTCAGGAAATACGTGAAGATGACATGATCATCGCGGCCGATCGCGGCGCATTATTTTTGATTGAACACGGTATTCAGCCTCATGTTGCAGTTGGAGATTTCGACTCTATCTCAGAAGAGGAACGTATAATTGTTAGTAACAATAGCACGACATTCATTACATGCGATCCTGTTCATAAGGATCTTACCGATACGGAAATGGCTTTTGAAACAGCGTTAGATCACGAACCTACTCACATTCTTATGTTAGGCGCTACAGGTACACGGATGGATCACACACTTGCTAATGTACATATTATGGTTCGCGCGATGCAGCATCATATCTACTGTGCCATTCAGGACAAGCACAACTACATGACACTTACAACATCCAAAGCTGTGGTTGAACACCGTGACTATAAATATGTTTCCTTACTCCCCTTGACCCATGAAGTTACAGGAATAACTCTGGAGGGTTTTATGTATCCGCTGGTTCAAGCCACCATTCGTATGGGACAATCATTGGGTGTAAGTAACCAACTCTTAGGCAAATCTGGCACGGTCACGATTGATAGCGGCTTACTACTGATTATTCAAAGCAAAGATTAAATATATCAATCATGTCTTCTGAATTATTACGTTTTTGTAACCAGTGATTCCGATAAGAAAATAGGTTCATACACAATAAAGACCCTTGATATTCAAGGGTCTTTTCTATTTCATCTTTATTTATCATTCGTCAATGATTAATTTTTTGACATTTTTAATTGTATTTTAATAAACATACCCAAACCGCTGTGGCGCAAGGGATTACACATCCCTATCCAATTTCTAGGCTGTTACAAAGCTGTTATACTCGCTCTAGCAACTTAACGAAAACGAATTTTGGAGGTACTAACTAATATGAAAACAAACATCTTTGTCCAAAAGGCCGTAACCGTCGGGTTGTGCGCTACACTAGGTTTTGGAGCTGTATTAATGACTAACGCCCCTGTCGCACAGGCAGCAACTGCATCTGTGTCCACAGGTCAACAAATTGTTAACTATGGTAAAAAATTCACTGGAACTCCATATGAATTTGGTGCTTCAACAACAACAACCAGAGTTTTTGACTGCTCTTCTTTTATGAAATATATTTTCAAAAAGTATGGTGTAGACTTGCCACGCACATCCGTGAGCCAATCTAAAGAAGGTACAGCTGTATCCAAAGCTAATCTTCGTGTTGGCGATCTTGTATTCTTCTCTAGCGGTAGCCGTTCTACGGGCTCCAACATTACACATGTAGGCGTATATGCAGGGGACGGAAAGATTCTGCATACGTATGGATCACCAGGTGTAACGATCTCGGATCTGAACTCCGGTACGTGGAAGAGAACGTACATTAAAGCTCGTCGTGTACTGTAGAACCGTTTATAGTTAAAGAGCAAGGGCCGGATGATATGATCCGGTCTTTTTCTTTTACCCTTTTTTCGCCATGCTTTAAACTGGAGATTCCTGGAATGGTTGAATTATCTAATTTTTATCGTGTAACATGTAACCGATCCCACGCACAGTATGAATCAGTTTCACACTTCTCCCCTTATCCACCTTTACCCTCAGATGTTTGATATACACGTCCACAACATTGGTATCCATCGCATACTCATACCCCCACACTTCCCGTAAAATATCAGTCCGGGTACATGCTTCATTCACATGCAACGCCAGAAATTCCAGCAATTCGTACTCTTTTGGTGTTAATGTCAGGTACTCACCCGCACGATTTACCCGCCTTGAGCGTAAATTCACTTTAAGATCATGAACTACAATCACTTCTTCACTCTCCTGCGTTGCATTCGCAAAAACACGCAATAGATTTCGTATTCTGGCTAGCATCACGGTCAAGTGAATGGGCTCCTCCATCACGTCATTAGCTCCGTAATCCAGCCATTCCACGATGAACTGAGGAGATGCATTTGAAGTAATAACCAGCAGAGGGATCACCTGTCCGCTCTCTATCCAACGTTTCAACTCTGATTTCTGATCCTGGTTAAGGTGTGCATACCCCTCTTCCCGGTCTACCAGGATGATCAGGTTAATATGCTGCAACGAAGACTTGACGGATTGGTTTAGTTCAGAACACTCCATTCGTTGCACCTCATACCCTTCAGCACATAAAACGTCGTAAATAAGGCTGACCTGCTCTCCTGCTCCAATCAGCAAAATGGCTGTTTTCACTGTTTTTCACCCGGCCTGTCTCTATCCCCGCTGCTCGTAGCAGTGGTTGGTACAGTTAGCATGCCGTAAAATGAAAAAGTCCATTCCCTCAAGGGAACAGACTTTGTTTCTTTCTTGCTTTAACCAAAGTAACGATGAACGAGAGTACGCGCTTCAGCTGTATCTTTTGTTCCGTGTACGAGAACACGTCCATCCCGGAATACGACCATTCTATGAGCTCCTGTTGTAAAAGAAACCAGAAACGGATTGCATTCCACTTTTCCTTCTTCAAGTCTGTTCAAGCGATCCGCAGTTTGTTGAAGATTCAGATTCATGCGCCGTGCAGGGCGGATCTGAACGGTATCCCTTCCACACAACACATCGGTTTTTTCCAGATTGGACGCAGAAAGATATGGATACGTTGCCGAAGGGCCGCATGAAGGACAGTCTTGCTTTTTCGCACCATCCACATTGATGGATATGTATTCGTTCCTCCACACGTCAAATGACAACAACTTGCGTCTCAATGCATTCTCATTGCCACTAAGCAGCTTCATCGCTTCTGCTGTCTGATTCGCCGTTACCATTTGTACCGCTTGTGGTATGATGCCAGACGTATCACAGGTATCTCCACCCAGGGGGACTTCACCCAGCAAACAATTTAAACATGGCGTCTCTCCAGGCATAAACGTATAGGTGATGCCGTAACTCCCCACGCATCCACCATAAATCCAGGGAATACGATGCTTTTGTGCCATATCATTAATGAGTAGTCGGGTATCAAAATTATCCGTTGCATCCATGATCAAGTCTGCATGCTGAATGAGTTCTTCCAGTTCATCTACTCTGACATCCAATACCTTTCCTTCCACATGAACCGTGGAATTAATGGCAGATAAACGTTTTTCCGCAGCCATCGCTTTCGGCATCCGTTCAATGGCGTCCTGCTCTACATATAATTGCTGCCGCTGCAAATTACTCCACTCCACATAATCACGATCCACGATCGTTATGTGCCCGACGCCTGAACGTACTAACGTTTCGGCAATCCCTGTTCCGAGTGCGCCAGCGCCTACAATTAAGACTCTGCTGCCCTTTAATCTGTCCTGGCCTTCCTTGCCAAGTGGCGCATACCTTTCCTGTCTGGAATACCGGTCGGCCTGCTCGGAGGAAATTGATTGTTGTTGATCTATCATGTATGAACCATTCCTTCCACCGGACTACTGGCCGCTGCATAACGCTTCACAGGAATCATGCCTGCCTCATATGCCAGTCTACCTGCCTCTACACCCATTCGCATCGCTTTAGCCATATTCACCGGATTTCCTGATCCGGATACTGCTGTATTCAACAATACACCATCTGCACCAAGTTCCATGGCATAAGCAGCATCTTTTGGAGAGCGCAACCCTGCATCCACAATCACAGGCACAACGGCCTGCTCAATGATGATCTCAAGATTATAGGGATTAATAATGCCTCTACCTGCTCCGATGGGAGAAGCGCCAGGCATTACGGCATGTACGCCAAGCAATTGCAGCCTTTTGGCCAGAATGACATCATCTGAAATATAAGGCAATACGGTGAAGCCCTTTTCAAGCAAAATTTCGCAAGCCTTGTACGTTTCAATCGGATCTGGGAGCAATGTCTTTCCATCTCCGATGACTTCGACTTTTATCATATCACAAAGTCCCGAAGCCCGCGCAAGCTCGGCGATCCGCACTGCCTCTTCCGCAGTGGAAGCCCCGGCCGTATTCGGAAGAAGCGTGTATTGATCCAGATCCAATGTATCCAGAAAATGCTTCTGGTTACGTTCCTCCAGATTCAGACGACGAACAGCAAAGGTTAAAACTTCCGTTCCAGAAGCATCCACAGCCTGACTCTGCACTTCAAAATCCGAAAACTTGCCTGTTCCGAGCAATAATCTGGACTCAAACGTATATTTACCAATGTTCAACATCATCAACCGCCTCCTACAAAATGTACAATCTCGATTCGATCGCCTTCTCTTAATGCCGTTGTCTCATGATACTCACGCGTTAAGATGTTCCTGTTCAGCTCTACAACTACAGTCTTGACTTGCAGGTCAAATGATTGGAGCAGTTTATCCACTCGATTCATGCTGTCTTCAATCTCCATCCGTTGACCGTTAACGATGATATTCACTGCACCACTCCCTTTCTGTTCAAACGCTCTGGATTCAGCGCTTCAATTCCGAGTTCTTCTGAGCTTTTGCCAGCGATTAACTCCGCGATAAGCCTGCCTGTTATCGCACTTAGCAAAATACCATTACGGTAATGCCCAAAGGCAGCGAACAGTCCAGGTATACTCTTGCATGCACCTATATAAGGCAGCCCATCTGGCGTTGCCGGTCTTACACCTGCCCACGCTCGCTTAAATTGCGCTTCTTTCATCCCGGGTACCCAGTGGGTAGCCGCTGTTAGCAGCTTCTGAACACCCTGTACAGAAACATTCAAATCCGTTCTGCCCGGCAGACTGGTTGCCCCGAGCCAAACTTCGCCATTGGCTTTGGGAACAATATAGACATCCTCTGCATAAACCGTTCTGTCAGGTCTGTACCCTGCATGTTCATCTGAGAACTGAACAGCAGCTATTTCTCCTTTTACCGACCACACAGGTAAGCTCAGATTCACATGTCTCATCAATGCTTCACTCTGTAATCCAGCCGCTATAACGACATGTTTGCACGTTATCTCACCGATCGATGTGGTGATCCCCTGCACGCCGTGTTCGTTTGCTTGTACATTTATATCCTGTATGTCCTCCATAAACCGCGCGCCCATGGCTTGAGCAGATTCCGCATATGCCCTAGTTAGATGGACAGGAAGGATTTCACTCTCGTATGGTCTGTAGTAGGCTCCGTATGTATCTCTGTTAAGCCACGTTGCCTCCTGTTGCACAACCGAACGATCCCACCACACCTCATCAACAGACAAACCGGAATTTCGATTGTTCTTATAGCGGCTTAATTCACTGTATGATCGAAAAGGGGTCAAGAATCCATGGCGTTGCAGGCCGACCTCTACCCCACTGAGGGTATCCATTATCCCTTGTTGCTCAATAAGTAACTGTCTACTCTGCCTGGCAAGCTTAGCCATCAAAGGATGAGCAAAATCCTCACTATCTGGCGCCAGCATTCCAGCCGCTGCGCAAGAAGTGCCTCCCGCAATCGCGGAACGCTCCAGCAACAAAACACCCTGTCCACGGGAAGCAAGCTCATACGCAATGGCACAACCAACGACACCTCCGCCTACAATAATCGTTTCTACATGAATCTTATCCGGATTATCAGGTACACTTTTGCTTCTTGATTCCGTTTCAGAGTTCAGTTGATGACTGAAATGATTCCTGTTCTGACCCGTTACGATCTCATTCATCCTCTTATCTCCTTTCACCGGCTTAGACTTCCTGTAGCAACGATAGCCTGCCTTAGTGATGCAGCTGCCCGATCCGGGGAATCGCTCGACCATACATTTGAGATCACGGCGACTCCCTGTGCCCCAGCAGAGCGAATCGCGTCGATGTTTCCCGGCTCTATGCCTCCGATCGCGATGACAGGAATGGAGACACCTCTGCATACTTCATCAAGAGCATATAATCCTCTTGGTTCTAGATCTGGCTTGCTGTTGGTCGCGAAGACATGCCCAAAGAAAAGGTAATCAGCTCCCTGTTCTTCAGCGATTTTTGCCTCATCGATGGAATGAACAGATACACCCAGACGATATCGCTGCATTTTGCTTATGACAGCAGGGTTGTATTTACGTATCGCATCTTGCCCCCAATGAACACCGCCATAGAGATCATTCTCTGAGGGCAGTTCTGAACCATTGATAACGATGCGACAAGATGGAATACCAACATTACGCATACTTTCAGCCCAACCGATCTTGTCTTGCCATGTAAGTTGTTTCTCTCGTATGTGAATATAGTCCACCCATGGCCAAACATCCTTGGCTGCTTTTACAAAAGATGCTCGATCTCCTGCACCCGTAGATACAACATGCAATTCAAATGATTCGTGAACATGCTCATGAAAAATTGCGGTACCCTCCCTCTCCTTCCAGGCGTGAATGCTATGAAAACACAAAAAAAGCCACTCCCGTAGGGGAGTGGCTGCGTATGAATTATAGGATCAGATCACTGACTGATGCATACAGTTCATTTCGTGCAGTACAGCTAAAGACCTATAGCCATAACGTTATACACGCAACTGCATGTTTCAATTCGCTAAGCAGACGGTTGAAATCTTTTCGAGTTGCCGTTTGCTCACGTCATTCACTGAAACGCGCTCGCCACTTCCCTACGCTGGTATGATCCAGATCAGGTGCAAAGGGTCCGGAATCGCATTCTTCCATCTCAGCCGCATCGTGCGGCCCCCCTAGTGTTCATATGAAGTTGTAGCCTATGTTACCATAGACGGATTTTTTTGTCACCGTCATTTCTGTTAAACATGGTCTCAAATCATCTAGTTTTTCTCAGACCATTCTTCGACATTCCATGTTTTGGTGACCCAACCCTCGTAAAAATCAGGTTCATGAGATACCAGTAACACCGTTCCCTTAAAATCTTGCAAGGCACGCTGTAACTCCGCTTTGGCTGTGACATCCAAATGGTTTGTCGGCTCATCGAATAAAATCCAGTTGCTTTCGCGCATCAGGAGTTTGCATAAACGAACCTTGGCTTGTTCTCCACCACTCAGCATGTTGAGCGGACGAGTAATGTGCTCATTCTTTAATCCGCAGCGAGCGAGATGACCCCGGACCTCATTCTGAGTCAAATGTGAAAACTCATTCCAGACATCCTCGATCGGCGTGATATTTCCAGCACGAACCTCCTGCTCAAAATAGGCCGTTTCGAGATAATCTCCCAAAAAGGTCTTTCCACTCAGTGGAGATATTTTCCCGAGGATGGTTTTCAGCAGTGTCGATTTACCCACACCATTACAGCCTACAATGGCAATTTTCTCACCACGTTCAATCGTCATCGTCATTTTGGGCAGCAAAGGATACGTATATCCAATTTCAAAATCAATACCCTCAAAGACCGTTTTGCTACTCGCGCGGGCATCCTTGAATTTGAACGTTGGTTTAGCCGCTTCATCCGGGCGATCAATACGTTCAATCTTGTCCAGCTGTTTCTCGCGGCTCTTCGCACGACCTGAAGTTGAAGCCCGCGCCTTGTTACGCTGAATGAAATCTTCCTGTTTCTTGATGTACTCTTGCTGCTTCTCGTACGCATCAATATGCTGAGCTTTATTCATATCAGCCATCTCCAGGAACTTGTTATAGTTCGCTGCATATCTCGTTAATTTGGCAAATTCCAAATGATAAATGACATTTACGACTTCATTCATGAATTCCGTGTCATGGGAGATTAGGAGAAATGCATGCGGGTAGTCCTTCAGGTAACGTGACAGCCATTCAATATGCTCAACATCCAGATAGTTGGTTGGCTCATCCAGTAACAGAGCTGTAGGTTTTTCGAGCAGAAGCTTGGCAAGCAGCACCTTGGTGCGCTGTCCACCACTTAGAGCTGCGACATCTCGATCAAGACCAATTGCAGACAAACCAAGACCATTGGCCATCTCTTCAACTTTTACGTCAATCAGATAAAAATCGCCCTGTTCCAGTTGTTCCTGAATATCGCCCATCTCTTCCAGCAACTGCTCCAGCTTATCTGGATCTGCATCTGCCATCTGGTCCGTAATATTCATCATTTGTTTTTCCAATTCAAGCAACGGAAGGAAAGCATCCTTAAGCACATCACGAATCGTTTTGCCTGGCGTAAGCTTGGTGTGCTGATCCAGATATCCATAACGGACCTTAGGTGTCCATTCCACTTTTCCACTGTCTTTAAGCAATTTACCGGTAAGGATGTTCATTAATGTGGATTTACCAACACCATTGGCACCAACAAGTCCTACACGCTCTCCGGCGAGTAAACGAAACGATACATTTTTAAATAACGTGCGATCTCCAAAATTGTGACTCACGTTCTCTACTGACAATAAACTCATAAGATGAGGTTGCTCCTATCTATTAGACATTACTTTTATTATGGTTCCGAACCCCTATTCTAGCACAGGTCTCGTCTTTTCTGAAAGTAATGTAAACAGTTCAGGAACTCCTTCCAAGATTTTGTCATGTTCGCAAGCTAACGATTAGAGCAGTTATATTCGAAATAGCCTTGTGCAGCTGCTTGTCTTCCGTCTGTGAACACCTCTTCGGCACGGTAACCATTACCACATGTGGAGGGATAGTAGTACTTGATACCCGTTAAAGGATCTACTCCACCTACGATGGCCGTTTTCTTCACAAGTCTGCCTCCACCAATCGCATAATTGTTGATCTTCTGGTCACCAACACCTATACCTTGGATAAAGGCCATAATCCCTGTATCGTTGATGGAGTTGTACCAATCTTCCTGTGCTATCAGGGGCATCGTAAATGTATAGGATACACCGTTCTTTCTGGCAAACTCATTATGGCGGTTAATCACATCAGCAAGATCATCCTGCACAGAAGTTACAACCCGGCTTCGTCGAACTTGTTCAAATACGCTGCTATCTTGAAGTAAAGGAATCTGTGTGGTTGAAACCAGTTCTTTTTGAAAGCCCTCCACCCATCTCCCTGCGCTTGCGTCGTAGGCATAGACATAGTCGTCCAATGTAAAGTTAATACTGTTACCGTATGAATCTGAATATGTATAAGGTTTCTTGGGACTCCATACTTGCCTGAAAGAATCTTCCCGGTTACCTGTCAACTCTGTTTCTGTGGACAACATATAATAGCCATCGTAATCCAGGATAACCACGGCAGGAATGTAATTAAACATGTTTCGAATAGCTGCGGCATCATCCTGAATCCCCATATTCAAAGCCATCGTCTGAGTAAACGTCAACAAGGCAAGCTCCTTATCCGCTTTAACAAACTTGGTTGAATCATAACCTGCTTCATCACTTTGTTTCTCATTTTGATGCATAACTGCACCTGCATCCATCACTGCGGTTTGAAGTGCAGATCTGTATCGATGTCCAAGAAAGTTAGCCTCTTCGGCATCTTGGGTATGGAGTGAGATGATCCAGAAGAGCGGGAAGAAGATCAGCACGAATACTATGGATAGCTCAGTAATCTTCATTGAGGACCATACCTCCGTAGGTTACAAATACCGTTGAGGCCTGAGCCGTACCACTAAGCCATTCACGAATGAGCATGGAAGGTGTACGGTTTGTATTTTGGAGCGTCACGGTAAAAAAATCTCCTGTTGTCAACGTGTATCTTCGGCCAGGATCATCAGCCGGAGTCACACTTGAGGAAGGGAATAGCCTCTCTCGAATCTGAGCTGCGTAATATCCATCTTGTACAACCTCGTACGTCCCGGTAAAACTGTTAATGTCCATCGGGTCCGTATAATGAGGTACATATTTCTTATGTAAATGTTCCATCGACAACTCATACAAATTGCCCGTCTGTGCCAGTTGCTCCTCAAACTCAGCCAACATTCGAGGGGAAATATATCCTTTCGTTCGGACAGCATCGACAAAACGTGTTACATTCTGAACAGCCGTCATGCGCGCTATATCATCCTGCCGATCAGCTGTTTCCGCAGCTGGATACACATAGAGCAGAAGGACTGCGAGCAATACGGCAAGCAGCTTGGATGCGGCATTAATCAATTCACACTGGCCTCCTTCCAAAAAACAATCTTGAGCAGTTCTCCAGTTTCATTTCGTATAAACTCAGGCCTGTAGACGGCATCGAGCTGCACCGGAATCGTTGCTGTTTTGCTGACAAGTGGATCGATTACATAGGAAGTCCCATCTACTTCCACCGGAATTCCTGTGCCTGTCATCTGCCTCACGGTATGCAATACCTCTACGCCCTTATACCGATTCGGCTTGGTGGTATGCAATGTCGTTGTCAGCCGACCTTCCATACCTGCTGTTGTCTGTACTCTGTCGTTCAATGCCGCTGATAAGATCTTAATATGATGTTGCCCGTACAGGCAGGCTGTCACAAACAGGACAACCGCCGTACAAAACAACATAAGATGCTGGGTATTCTGGGACATGTTAAACCAACTCCTGTCAGGATTGCTGGAAGATTAGCCCTCTTACCACGTTGGAGCGGTCTTTTACAATAATGGCTTTGAATTTACCACTTGGATTGACATATTGATTGTCCTTTTCACTCATGGTCTGGTTAATAATCCCCACTTTATCGTCAGGAGCAATAACCGAGCCGTAGTCCGCATTATTGAGATCCTGTGAAATGTTCAATTGGTTACCATACCATTGACCCGCTTTATTTTTACCTGTAATGACTTGAATACCGAACTGATCCTTGTCCGCGTATTTACGCAGCGCATTGGTTACCTGTGATCCACTGATCGTTGTTCCGTCATACACCGTGAATGCAGCCTGGGACAGCTCGGTTTGAATATCAGCAAAATTGTTCTGCGCCGTCTTGGTTGCTTCCTGAGCCGAAATAAATAACAGAACTACAATTGTGATCAGAGCGATTGTCAAAAATATCCCTGCTGCCACCTTTAAAGCGCTTGATGCATTGTTCATGATAAATCCTCCCAAGTTATAAATTATTAATATATTTCAGACTGTCACACAGAAGAATTGTGCTACAGTTTCTGAATTTGTTCATAATAGATGTTCATCTGCAGGAAGCTCATACCGACCAATGGTATGACCAGGTACAAAAAGATTAGGGCATACATGGGAGCAAATCCGATGGTTCTCCCCCAGGATGCTTTAACATCAATCATTTTGCTGTACTCCTGCTTTCGTTGTTCAAAATAGAATGCCATCATGCTCTCAAGATCATCAAAGGCTTCACGTATTGAGATTTTGCCAAGGGCAAGCTGCAATTTATCAATCAGTCGCTGGAATTCGGGCAAGCCCGCCTCTTCCTTTAATTGTTCAAGTGCAAGCTCTGGCCCATGTTCAAAATGCAACAAACATTTTTGCAGCGGACGCTTGAAAATGACGGCAAATCGATTAAGCCATTCCAATATCTCCTCGACTGACATCCGGTCCATCTCACGCAGAATGGATATCACAGTCTGAAATTGATAGATTTCATGCCGCATATCCAACCTTCGCATTTTCCGCTGAAATAACATGAGCCATATGGGCATGTAATACCCTGCTACGCCCAAGACAATCGCTATAATCATTTCCCACCAGCGTACATATTGCTTGTTATATACCTCTAGTTTCTGCATAATGCGCGCGATCGTCTCAGCCTGGGTATCATGGTCCAGCTGAACGGGAGATAACTGCTGTAACGCGCCCAAGATGTCTTCGTATGTAGCTCCTCGGTTCATCTCTACACTTTCCAGCACGGATTGATCCAATGTTGTTTTTTCCTCAGCTTTCCTGAGATCCGCTTCAGCCATTGCACCAAACATTCGATCATCCCGGATTGGATCATGCAAGATGTGGTTACGTTCAACCTGGTGCAACAGCAGGATGCAGCCCAGTGTAAGGACCAAACAACCTGCGAATAACATCACTCGGCGAATGGCGAGCCATTCGTATTTCAACTCCGAGCTACTCTCCCTCATAAGCCGTATCGTTTGGTTGTACTGTACACTGCCAGGCTTCGCCGCAAACAACATCGCCAATTTCCGGATGGAGGTCTGCCTGTATAGAAACTGATCCAACCATGAATGCTTATGTCCTGAGCGGTAACGAGTTTCATCGTATTGCTGGAGCCTCTGCAGAAGCAAATAAGCAAGAATGATAATGACATAAATTGATATTTTGGTAACAAAACCAATTTTGCTACGATAAAATTCATCCATCGTTGGAAAACTGACTCTGGCCCAGCGTTCAATTGGAGCGGTGAATAATACCGGGGCAAGCGCGATGATATTAAGTCCTTTAAGCAGGTAATCCAATTTGTCACGCCGCAAAATCTCCAGATGAATCTCCTGTGTCAGGTTCCCCAGTCCATTAAGATAGATAGACCCTTGTTCTCGGTCCTTATCCCCGAACTCCATAACCATATAGGAAACGCCGGCGAAGCCTTTGAGAAACCGGTTGGGTGCCACTTCATAGTAGCGCTCAAGTGCTTCATTAGGATCTGGAGAAGTTAGAGCTTCATAGATCAGTCTTACCTGTTCTGCTGCTTCTCCTGTACCGGCTTCAGCCGCTTCATAAAGTGCTTCCTCAACCATGCCATGCTGATGATACCGATGTCTTACATCTGCAAAGAGATCCAGCATCTGAACCAGCAACCGTTTCTCCATACGACTGAGGCACGTATCCAGCACCAAGCTGTTTAGCACCACAGCACAGAGCACGGACAATATTACAAAAGCGATACCCGGCTGCAGAAGGAACAGAATGACACTTATGCAGCCATAACCTCCGAAAATAATGAGAATCACTGTCATTGTCAGTCTTCGAAGTGAAGGCTCATCTCCAACATGTCGAAATGAAATACGTTTCTGCACTTGTAGAATATAGGTGGATAACAGTGGAACTTTCATTCCCAGGCGGTAGGACTGCAACAAGAATGATCCCAGTCCCTTGAACCCCTTCGTTCCGGTAGTTAGAATAACGCCGGATGGACTTGTTGGACCACCTCCTCTGCGACGTAATACATTTAAAACCAGAAGTGTGATCAGCAACCCTCCTGCACAAATACCTAATACGAGGAGCAGAATCCATTTAATTGTCATGCGGATCACCCCAGTGTTGCTTCATAAAATGTCCAAATTTCTCGGCATCCTGTAATGTCATCTGTTCTCGCATATCCAACATGCATTCCGAGGAGATTGGAGCTGTTGCTACATACTCTCCATCTCTGTACTCCACTACATTACGAAATGTAAAACCAGCCCTCTCTTCCACGCTGTCACCTTGATTCGCACGAGGAAGACATTCCGTAATACGTTCGATATATCTTCGTCCTTCAGCATCTTTCTTCATATGAACATCGAAATTGATGACACTCACAACCTGCTCCTCAGCAATATGTTCATGCTGGAACATGCCTGTCTTGAGCAAGGAATTACGGAGAGAGAATACCAGATCACGAAACGTTTTGGCATGGTGGGTAAACAGGGTGAACAGACTCGCAACTTGGGACATCTGAATCATCCATGCTGCCACTTCATCACTCGCAACCTCACCGAGAATATTGACGGTACCATCCGTTTTTTTCTGCAAATCAAGCCCTTGTTGACCTGAAATGTGTTCAGTCTCTCGGAAACTCAAAATATTACGTCGGCTATAGATCCGTCTTAATTGAAGTTCGAACGCCATCTCCTGCACCCGAAGGGTGTACGATGCATAGATGTGTTTGACCATAGCCATAAGCAACGTCGTCTTACCCGAACCTTGTGCACCGGTTACAGCTGTGATCCGGCTCCCTTTCATCAGGTATTGTAATAATTCAATTGGCAGATTCGCGTTGTTACCTGTAATCAACTGTTCAAGTGAAGCATTCGGAATATCGAACTTTCGGACGAAGAATGCCCATGATTCTGCGAAAGGAGGACGAACAACTACAACACGGGAGCCGTCTTTCATCTCATTCACCTTGTATCCACTTGCCTCCGACAACTGTCCGGGATAATTGTATTTGTATATATTCTGGCATACCCTTTTCAATTCACGGATGCTGCCGAATGACAGAAAGGATAGATGAATGGACTTACCTTTATAAAAAATCCAGACACTTTCCATACCGCTAAGCGGCTCTTCATGTGTATCATCCTCCAGTCCTTGCTCCAACAGATCATTCCATGATGCCGGTTTCTGAAATCCAATATTATGAACAGTATCCAACATACCGCTGACACCACCACTAACGCCGTCAATACGTTGGTCCCTTATCTCATCAACAACGGAGAACCCTTTGTAGTGTTGGTAGATACGCTGCACGATGATTTCTGTCTTTTCTCTGAATCCAAGCTCTCGATATTCGCACTCAAAAACATAGTGAATGTCTTCCTCGGAAATATAATAACTCCCTCCGTCCTCCGTACCTTCCTCCATTCTCAGCCTTCCCAGATCGTAGGTATCAATCATTCGGGAGAGTGCATCCACACCGAATTGCTGTCGGTACAGATAAAACACAATTTCAAATCGGTCCTGGATCGTCAACAAATCCGGTTCCGCAAACAAAATGACTTCATCTACATTTGATTTGTTCAGTCCTATGCTTCGAACCAGAAGATCCCCTATCAGATTTTTGACATACGTTTTGTCACTGATACTGCCTGAGACACAGCCCTTCAGCGCTTTTCTCATCTCTGCACGTTGATTGATTCTTCGACGATATTCTTCTTCATGCAGACCTGCATCCGCGAGCTGACTATGACTAAGCTCATGAAGTGAGTTCTTCACCTTCTCAATCAACATGTCAATCGTGAAGGATTCCTGTTCAGGAACACGAGCATTCTTCTCATGAAGAAACGCTCTATACTTGAACCAGACATAAGTCAGGCACAGAATCAAAATTAAACTTATCCATATGGTATTCCAGAGCATTGGAGGTTCAGGCTCCCCTTTCCAGCCTCTTCAGAACTGTGCGCATACCTGCACCGTCCATAATCAGGCGAGCGAGTTCGCTCATGCTTGCAGCAAAGCTCCCTTTACGAATATCCTTATTCTCAGACAAACTTTCCAACTGCAAGTACCTGGCGACATCTCGCCGATTCATTGCATCCAGGTAACCAGTTGTGTACGGGATCGCAGATATCGTACCTTTGTATCTGAATTGGCGCCGAATATTGGAAAGCGTTGCACGGGAGTGAGAATCGTATTTGTTAATTAGAACATGTATATTCTGTTTGTTCAGTCGTTCTGGCAGGATCTCTTCAAAGAACAACTCCAGATTTCGCATATTTTGATCAAGATTAATGACAACATAGTCCGCGTGTTGCAGCTTGAGCTGTGAATCGACACCAGCATGATCCGCATCCAGAAGAACCAGATCATAATACTCGTTGGCTACGTTCAACAGCTTTGTCACAGTCTCACCCTGTTCCTGCGGGGAACGTTGCATCTCATCAATTCTTCCGGTTAGGAAATCAAGTCTTTCCTTCAAAAGTGGCTTGGTATAATCCCTGAGATTGTGCTTATTTAGACTTCCGCTCGAATGCAGCCGTTCAATCGCATCCCAGCCCCCCTCTTCAAAGGAGAACATATAATCCGCTGAATCTGTATCTTTGGATGGTAGAGCAGCTTCTGTGCCAGTTCCGGCAAGGCCTGCATTAACAAGTAAAACTCTTGTTCTGTAGTGAAGTGCCATCGCATAAGCACTAATTAATGTGCTTGAAGTGCAACCTGTTCCTGCAAAAGGGCTCCAAAAGGTAATGGTGCTCATGCTCTCATCCTCTCTGCTTCTTTCATCGCACGGCGACTGCGAACACTTTCCCAACCTGTTAACTGCTCGACCACGCGGCACAACGATTTTTTGTAATTTCGTGGTAAAGGACCCAGATGAACTCGGCGATGATGCTCATTCTCAAGCTTAACCGCCGCTGTTAACTCATCCCACGGAAGCACTAAGGATTCTCCTGTCCACACAAATGGACTGCCCTCCAGATATGCCCACAGATAACGAGCTTCAAGTTTGCAATCAACCCCGTTAATTAAGAGCCGCTGAAATGACAGCTCACCAGGCAATGACTGTTCTTCAAGCAATCGCTTCAACCAACCCTTGCCACGTTCCAGATTATAACGCTCATAATCACTCACCCAGACTCTTACATCAGCACTTAGCCAGAGATTACGTGAAGCAAAATGCGAGGTCTCCATGTCATATAACACATAGTCGTAACTGTCCAATCGCTCTCCATTTACTTCAAGATGATTCTCTACAGCTGCTGAAGTGACAAAATGACAAGCGATATCAAATCCTTCAAATTCCGTAATTCGCAAAGACTGCTGACTGTCACCTACACCGTACCCATACTTCTGCTGTAAGGTTCCATCTACAAGCAACACCTTGTTGCCTGTTGAAGCCAATATCTTGCAAAGATATAACATCAGATCATTCTTCTCACACAAACCCGCAAAGATCCATGTATGCATAGATGTTGTAACTCCCTTCTATTATCCCTAAATCGCCTTGTTATCGGAATCCTATTAAAATACATACTCGTATTGGCTCTATTCTGCGCCCGTTAACAGACTCTGCTGTTCATCTGATTGTGAAGCATCCGCAGAATGATCTACGTCTCCTGCATTAGCCCCTGCTCCGTTACCTGAACCATCATTCCACATGACTCCATCCGATGGTGCCGGATTATTTGCTGATAGACGACTGTTATAGGTAACTGAGGATTGTGCCACATCCTGTTCCACTCCTTTCGATGGTGCTGTCACCGAAGCGGCCAGTGAACTTTCAAGCGAACTTCGCACCTGTCTGGATAACTCCTGTTCCGCTCGTCGAACAATATTCGGATCACTCTCCAGCAGTTTTAATACTTCTGAATTGGCAGGATATGTCGCGATTGCAGGTGTCTGAAACTGTGGTTCTACATAGGTTAAGGCATAGATTGAAGCTTTATGTAAATAGGCATCTACAATTGCACTGGAGAGTGACAGAATCTCTTCCTCCGTCATCGTAATCCATAAGGTAGCTGCATTGAGTCGTTCCACTTTTTTCTTCGATAAGAGAACATAATCCTGCCCTGTCGGGAACTGAATACGAACATCAATAATATCTCCCTTAACGAGTGAGGATGGCAATAATACAACTTGCAGCTCTCGATTTCTTAAATCAGGCGGAGCCGGTGTATCCTCATACACCATCTCGGTCGTAATGGCTGTTCCTTTTTTCAACTCTATTTTGGCCACTTGGCCTTCCATCTGCTTGGTACTGGACCAGAGATTTCGTGGAGCTTGTGCATCTGGAACAGCAATGAGCTTCAGATCCTCCGGTAATATCGGTTCACCTGCTTCAATATCCCGAACCGTGACCCATCCTTGTGCTCCCGAATCCCATTGTTGCTTTAATTCAGCTTCCTTTTCCTCATATGCCGATAAATAACGGGCTTCTACAGCTGACCTGACATCACCCATCGTTTTGACATTATAAATAACATATCCTCCGAACACCAACCCTACAGCGCCTGCTCCGATAAGCCCGGCATAGATCAGTTTACGGCTTTGTTTTCTTAATTTAGACAAAAGAGGCTCTCCTTTCGTAATCTCGTCTAATCATGAACTTTCCTTCTTGAAAAGAACGAACGTTTCTTGGGTTGCTGTGCCATCATATGCGTTAAAATATGAGAAAACACTTTATCCATCTGTGCGTCCTTGTCAAAAGGATCAATATGTAACGGCAGACCATATACACTCGATGTATCCAGCGTTTTACGAATGCGCTGAACAGCTTCAGTTGCTGCGAGGGGCAGACAATATATCCATTTCTCTCGTGGATACCGATGATGTGATCGAACAAAAGCGCCAATTTCCGCCTGTCTCCATTCGGCACCTGAGCCTATAACAATCGGCAGATCTGCACGCAGAAATTCTTCCAGCCGGTTCTGGTCCTGACCACTACCGAGGTCCATCACGATGAATTGATAGCTCCCCCCAAGCAAAGACAAAATATCCGCTCGCCCGGATTGTTTCCAATAATGCACACCATCCACTGCAAATTGTCTGCCTGCCGGCACCGGTTTACCGGCTTGAGCGATTTGTTGGATTCTTGCAAAGGATTGAGAGCGAGGTGACATTTCAATCACAGCGACTTTAAAGTTTTGCCTTTCGAGATAATGACTGATAGCTATAGCGGTGTGGGTAACCCCTACACCAGATGAAGCACCAGTTAAAGCAATAACTCTTGTTCCGCCATTCAGGGTCATGGTCGCATCTCCACCAGGCGTTATTCCACCAGGTATGCGGAGCAGTTCCTTCCTCACCTCATCCGCAGATTGGAATCGCTCCTCGGCATTATACCTTAACAGTCTTCTCGCCACAGGGATGTATGTCCGTGGAACATCACTCCGAATAGAGCTTTCTACACCTTGAATCCATTCCGTATACGCCCCACCAGTCATAAGATATAGCAGCAATGCTCCGAGTCCATATAGATCCGAACGGGCATCGGTCTGACCCGAGCCATATTGTTCTGGAGCGGCGAAACCAGCTGTTCCCAACTTGACGGTATCTTCTGCACTTTGCGGCTTGTAACTTCTGGCGATGCCAAAATCGATTAATCTTACTTCATGTTCCGGGGTGATCATGATATTGGATGGTTTCAGATCCCTATAGATCACAGGTGGATTCAGACTGTGCAGATAACTCAACACATCCAGCAATTGAAGCACCAGCTCCGTTAACTGCTCCATCGGAATTTTCCCGCGGCACTGCTTGAAATACTCACTGAGCGTTAAACCTTCGATGTATTCCATCACCAAGTAGGTGTACCCATCTTCATCCGGGACAAAAAAATCAACAATTTGCGGTAATCTTGGATGGCGGAGTGATGTCAGGAGAGCGGCCTCTGTCTCCATGCTGCCTTCATACGGCATAGCCGTTACGCTTTCTTTAATTGCCCATATCTTGCCCGGCAGCTTCAGATCCTCCGCCTCGTATACATGGCTCATTCCGCCTGTTCCCAGAATGGATACGATACGATATCTACCTCCCAGCAGGCTTCCGCGTTCCAGCCTGGCCGGATGTCTCATACCAATTCCTCCTTCAATACACAACAAAAAAGGGAAAACTTCACCGAAGAAGAACAGACCGGATATCCGGTTTCGTTCGCTTCGGGATGCTTTCCCTTAGGTTTGTTATGGTTAATATTGGTATCATTATAGTACAGGCCGGAATAGATTGTAAAGAACAAAATTAAATGCGCTTAATCAAATCAATTTCATAATAGATTTAGCTGCTTTAATCAAGGCTAGATCTCTTAATATTTGACCATATAGAGTGTAATCTCTTCCCGGTTATGGAACAACTGCTTGGAACGTTGAATCTGCATTCGCGAACGCTCAAACGTATCGATAACATCCTTAATGAGTGCGAGCGGTTTTTTATGCAATAACTTCACGGTAACAATCGCTGTTCCCCCAGGTTGAAGACTATATAGAAGGTCTGATACAAGTCGGCTCATCAGCTTCGGACTCCAACTCATATCACATACGAGCAGATCGAATTCCCCTTCACGGAAGCGCACATCCCCTGCATTTTTTTTCAAAAATGTCAGTTTGGGCGATGCCAGCAGCGTTGCATCCATCTTCGCCGGATCTACTGCCGTTACTTCAAGCCCGCGCTCAAGCAGAAACGAGGTCCATCCGCCTGGTGCTGCACCGATATCAAGTGCTTTATGAAATGAAGTAAAGTCAATGCCAAACGTTTGCTCAGCTTCAAGCAATTTGAACTTGGCACGTGAGATCTGTCCATCTTCTTTTTGAAAACGTACCGCTCCCCCGCTCCAGTCTGACAGGTTCTGTTCAGGTCTGGATACGCCAGCATACAACATATCATTCGCAGCAAATACGGAAATGACATATTCAGCATCACGTACAACCCATTCACATCCCAGCTCATCCAGCTTTTCAGTCAGCAATTGCTTCAATGAGGCTGCATTTTCTTGCCAAAAGGACCCTTCTGTCTTCCGTACCTGTAATACAACAGAAGCACCCATCAGTTCCTTATGATTCAATACAAATGCAATCAATTTCTCGATAGACTGCTCCGAATCTTCTGTATTCTCCTGAAACTGAACAGGCTGGATATGACGTAAAAACGTTGGATAATCTTCCAACAATTTACCTGCCACTTCTTCCTCCGCTACCGGCAGACCGGCGAGCAAAATTTCTCCGGGTACGAGTACCGTGCTCTTGACCGCACCAAACGTACGGCGTAATTCTTCCTGTGCATAAGGGGCAAAGCCATGATTGGCTGTGCATATAAAACGGGAGAAGTTGCCTTCTTCCCATGACGATTGTGTACTCAACTTGTGTTACCCTCCAGAACGTACGTGTATCCATGGACGACCGTTATCCCACTGGATATCGACCGGGACATCGTACGTATGCTTAATTGTATCTTGTGTCAAAACTTCCTGCTTGGGGCCAGCCGCCGCAATACGTCCATCGCGGATTAAAGCCACATGCGTAAATAATGGTACGATCTCTTCAACATGATGTGTTACATACACAACAGTAATGTTACGCTGGCACAAACGATCAATCTCAGCCAGCATTTTCTCACGTTCATATAAGTCCAGCCCGGCACAAGGCTCGTCCATAATCAGCAGTTTTGGCTCAGCCATTAATGAACGAGCAAGCATGACTTTTTTGCGCTCCCCTTGGGATAACGTTCCAAGCGGGTTGTTGGCGAGGTTGGCAAAGCCCATGTCATCTAGTAAACCCACTGCCTTTGCTTTTACTTCATCAGGAATGGTCTGATAAAAACGTAAAAAAGCATAAGCCCCAGTAGCAACGACCTCCCATACCGGATCTCTGGGTGTGAGTTTCTCAATCAACGTTTGGCTGATATAACCAATTTCCTTACGCACTTCCCTAACGTCACATTGTCCATACAGATTACCGAGTACTTCAATACGTCCCTGGCTTGGAAACATATATCCGTTCATCATTTCCAGTAACGTTGTTTTACCAGAACCATTCCGGCCGAGAATAACCCAATGCTCGCCTTGTTCAATGCGTAGATGCACGTTGTCCAAAATCTGATTCTCTTCTCGTCTGAGTGAGACATGTTCCATTGAGATTATACTCATTTCAGCACCGCCTTCCGAATCTCCGAGAGTAAATGCTCCACAGAGCTCATCCGATAAACCATTTTTGGAACATCTTGCTGGCCGTCAAACAGCATCACGGCTGGTACGCTTGAAATTTGAAATTGTTGTACAAGTTCAGGAATGTCATGGATGTTCATTTCGGATAAAATACCTTCTGGCAGCATGTGCTCAACAACCTCTAACATACGCCGTGCAGCCGCACATGTCCCACATAAAGGGGTGTATATAAACACAGCCTGTGGCATGCCTTCCCATACGCCGCGCATTAACATTTTGGATGTGATTGGCTTCATGAACTTTCTTCTCCCGCAGCAACACGCAGCATAACCTCACCCGTCATAGGACCGTTATGAATGGTTACCGTATCGGGTTTATTGCTATATAACATCTCGTACATCTGGCGTTTACCAAACATACTGGACGTATGCAAATAGATTTCACGCGGAAATAAACCTTCTCGTACAATGGATGCCGCAACCTCACCGCCATTTGGCGAATCCGGACCAAGTTCATAATCCAGAGACAAAATGTCCACGTCACCTTCTCTTAGCAGCATCAGGCACTCATCGGCATTCGTTGCCAGAACAAATCCTTTTGGACATGCCCGATAGTCATCCAAAAAAACATGCATACAATCGCTCCTCTCCCCATTATAACCAGGAACGCATGAGCGCTATATCATCACGGTGCGTTCCATCTTCGCCCGTTTCTGTCTCGAGCACAACAACCGCCTTTTGGAACTCAGGCGCATTGATCAATGTTTTCAGTGATTCATTTCCGATATATCCCTGTCCGATCCTTGCATGTCTATCCTTACACGAACCAGACGCATATTTGGAATCATTAAAATGTACAGCAGCAACATCATCCCAGTATCCAAGCACCCTGCCTTGATCAAGCATCTCTGATTCGTTGCCTGACGACCACATACCAGAAGCAAAAGCATGGCATGTGTCAAAACAAAATGCAATATGCTCTGGATATCGAGACAATTTGCGAATCTGTATCATTTCTTCCATTGTCGTGCCCATGGGGCCATGATCACCTGCCTGATTCTCAAGCAGCACCTTCGAATGACCATTCCAATTCTCCAAGGCGGTATCCAGACAATGAATGAGGTTCTGATAACCCTCCAGCGGATCATTTGTTTTGATATGTCCAAAATGGACCACCGTCCCAACGGAACCGCAAGCATTCGAAATTTCAAGATCATTGCGAATGGAAGCTATTGTAGCATGAAATCCCGCCTCTCCACGGGTCATGCCCAACGCCGGATTCGTAGGATAGGGTGAATGGGCAATCGAAGCCAGTCCATGCTGTTCACACCAATCCCTGCACTGCTCAGCATCCTTGAGATCCAGACTTTTCAGACCAAGACTACGTGGGTTCTTCGGAAAATACTGAAACGCCGTTGCTCCCATCGCATGTGCTCTCTTGGCTGCCTGTAGAAATCCACCTTTCGTGCTGACATGTGCCCCGATTCCGTTGTTAGGCTTCATGCTGGCATTTCGGACAGAAGAATGCCTTCTTGCCCGTAATTTCCACTCGTTCAATCGTTCCCCCGCAGCGCGGACAAGTCTCGCCTTCCCGATCGTACACCCGACATTGCTCGTCAAAGCTTCCTGTCTTCGTATCCCCTTGCATCAGTGGCATTTCCATATATCCACCTTCAGAAGCTGCTTCGCGCAACACGGACTGCATCGAATGGAACAAACGCTCCGTCAGTTCAGGTGAAGTTGCGATGTTCTGCGTTTTGGAGCTTGGTCTCAGACCTGCAGCAAACGCAATCTCATCCGAATAACAGTTGCCAATCCCTGCAATGATATGCTGGTTCACCAACGTTGTCTTAAGCGTACCCCGACGACCTTTCAACAGGGAAGCAAAACGTTCCACGTTCATCCGTCGATCCAAAGGTTCCGGTCCTAGATCGGACATAGCCGCTTCGGTTTCTTTTGAAGTAAGCAAATGTAAATACCCCAAGCGCAGTCCAATAAAGAATAAAATGTGATCGCCAAACTGGATTTCCACCTGTGTGGAACGATCCGGGCGTTCCTCTTCCGTGCCCCAGAAAATCATACCGCCCAACATGAGGTGCAGCACCAGACGTTTGCCATTAGCCAAGTGGAAAATCAGATGTTTCGCTCGGCGCTCAACAAATATGATCCGATTGCCTGTTAGTTCATTAATGAACAGATCAGGCTCCGTATTTATCGTTTTATCGCGGTTAATTACAACACCTGTAATCAGTAGATCAAGTATTTTCTCGGACAGCAAGGTCCGGTAATTTTCCATTTCCGGCAGTTCCGGCATCGTACATTACCCCTTTTTGGAAGTTTGGTCTGTCTCTTGCGACAGCCACTCCATCAATTTATGCAAATCTTCAAACACATGATCAGGTCGAGCCTTGGCTGCTTGAATGTGTCCATCCATGTTTTCCCGTGTTGTCACACCGGTAAGTACCAGCAGCGTCTCACATCCTGCTGCAACTCCAGCTGCAATATCGGTTCGCATATTGTCTCCGATCACTGCCACTTCATGAGATGCCAGGTTCAGCCGGCTAATGGCTGACTTCATTATAACACTGGATGGCTTGCCTATGACTGTAGGACGAACTCCGGTTGCGGCTTCAATTGCTGCTCCAATCGTTCCCGCACCAGGCGTCAGTCCATCATCGGAAGGAAGCTGCAAATCCGGGTTGGTCATGATGAATTTTGATCCCGCATTAATCCACCTTAGCGCCTTGGTCAGTTTAGAATAGGAAAATTCACGATCAATCCCCTGTATCACGTAATCAGGTACATCTTCTGTCAAATGTAGTCCTGCTTCTTCTATCGCTTGCAGAAGTCCTGCTTCACCAATACATGCCACTTTTGTACCCGGGGACTCTTCGGCAACATATTCAGCAGCAGCCACAGCAGAAGTACACACTTGAGACGCATCGGCAGGTATGCCCATCCCGTTCAGGTGATCTGCCACACCTTGTGGTGTACGAGAAGAATTATTGGTTACGAATAAATACGGCTTGCCTAGCTCTTGCAGTGTTCGAATAAGCTGATCGGCTCCTTCGATACGATGTCTGCCATGATAGAGCGTACCATCCAAGTCAATCAGATAGGCCTTAATCACACATAGCACTTCCTTTCTTTATTCCATTAACGTTTCATGTCCTTAATCATTTACCTTGAACTTGACCGCGAACCTATGTATTCAGGCAAAAATAATGGCTTGCTGACATGTGCACGCAACAAGTCGAACCAAATCGAACACCGACGGTTTAACTCGCGCGTCTTCTGTACAAGCTTGTCATTTCCTGCGCTTTCCCGGAAAATAATTTGAATCATTTCCCTCTTCATATTGCCCATCCTACACGCTTTCTGACCAGATTGCAAAAGGGACCGCGGGAGTTCCTCTCCCTCAGTCCCGTGCAATTACCCGGTTCATTATATGACGTGTTTAGCCGTGCAATGGATCGCAATCATGGTTAAAATTCTTGCTTGCGATGCACAACAGGAATAAGCTGGTGTTCGTTTGCAAGTCTGGTATTCGGAAATACGGACTGTGCTTCTTCCAAAAGTGGCTGCAGTTGATCCTCATCCTTATAACGTGAGCTAAAGTGAGTCATGATCAATTGGCCTACATTGGCTGCTCTAGCCGCTTCCGCCGCTTGTTTTGAAGTACTATGATAGTACTCATGCGCTGTATCGGCCAGATCATGCATAAATGTAGCTTCATGAATAAGCACATCTGCATTTACGGATAGAGGCTGTACATTGTCACATGGACGTGTATCACCCAATATGGTGATTACCATGCCGCGTTTTGGCGCGCCCAATACATCTTCTGGACGAAGCGAATCACCGTTATCCAGCGTAATGGTTTCTCCACGTTTCAGCCGGCCGAACAATGGGCCTGGTTTCAAACCGTATCCCGCCAGTTTGGCCGGGTCAAGGCTTCCTGGACGATCTTTTTCCGTGATTCGGTATCCGTAGCTATCAATCCGATGCTCAAGCAAAGCGGCTTCGACGATAAAACTGTCATCCTCGAACAGGACGCCGCCCGTATGTTCCACGATATTCAAATCGTAGTTGAC
Source organism: Paenibacillus sp. FSL R5-0519 (assembly GCF_037974275.1). NCBI lineage: Bacteria > Bacillati > Bacillota > Bacilli > Caryophanales > Paenibacillaceae > Paenibacillus > Paenibacillus sp. FSL R5-0519. The sequence continues at coordinate 2,681,950 of NZ_CP150234.1, read as the reverse complement.
CCGTGATTGGCTAAGCTCCATGGTTGTACTGATCATTCGTTCCGTACCTGGCGGACCATATACCGTTAATGGTGTAGTGCCACCTTGATAGGCTCTGCTCGAAAGCAGTCCTGGAAGTCCAAATACATGATCACCATGCAGGTGAGTAATGAATATTTTCTCCAATTTGCTTAGTTTAAGCGGAGAACTTAAAATCTGATGCTGCGTTCCTTCCCCGCAGTCAAACAACCACAAAGCTCTGCGCTCATCCAACATGCGTAGCCCAATGGAAGTTACATTCCGTTGAAGCGTAGGTACACCAGCATTAGTTCCCAGGAAATATAGTTCCATTCTGGATCGCACCTCTTTCTGTTGCCAGCAAAAAACCTCCGACAATGCGGAGGGCTTTGCCTGACACTCAACTGATTTATGCCTTTTCTACGTTAAAATACTTGGCTTGCGGATGGCTGAATACCATCGCTGATACGGATGCTTCAGGTTCCATCATGAAACCTTCCGTCAATTCCACACCGATATCCTCAGGCTGTAACAACTTGAACAGCGGTCCTTGGTCTTCCAAATCCGGACAAGCCGGATATCCAAAGGATACCCTGATCCCCTGATAACGTGCACCGTGTCGTTGTTTCATCGTCATCTGCGCAGAATCTGGGAATCCCCAGATATCTCTCATCATATGATGCACACGCTCAGCTAATCCCTCTGCTACTTCGAGCGCTACGGATTGAAGAGCATGCGAGCGAAGATAATCCCCTTGATCTTTCCACGCCGTGGATAGTTCACGCACACCGTGTCCGGCAGTAACAACCATAAAGCCAACGTAATCCATTTGACCGGATTCAACAGGTTTCAGGAAGTCGGACAGGCACAGGAACGGCTCGACTTTTTGACGTGGGAACGTAAATGTATGCAAAATATTGCTCGTGTCCTTTGGATCATAGATAATGATGCTGTTACCACTGGACTGCGCCGGGAAGAAACGATACATGGCATGTGCCTGAATAATCCCGTCACGAACAGCCTCTTGCATGATATCATCCACCACTGCTTTCAGGTCGGTAGCCTTTTTGTCACCTGAAGCAAGCAGTTGTTCAACTGAACCGCGCAACCCTAAATGGTGTCCAAGCAGCATCTGCATGTTCACGTATGGCAGAATATGTGATAGCGGATAGTTGCGCATCGTATGTCGCTCCAGATCCGGCGGTACAAGAACCGGATGATCTACAGCAATATCCGAACGCTCCACTCGTGTAAGCTCTGGAAGGGCCTGAACAGCTACAGCACCTGAAGCATCCGCTTCTTTCTCCGCATCCATCTCCAATTGCATGGCTTCACGTGCAACGGGATTCATCAATTTGTTCGCCAGATCCAGACCATCCATCGCGTCTTTGGCATATACAACCATTCCATCATACTCAGGTCGGATACGGTTTTTGGTGAATTTACGAGTTAGCGCCGCTCCGCCAACCATAATAGGTACATCAATCCCTGCTGTTCGCAAATCCTGAGCGGTAAGAATCATCTGCTGGGCTGATTTTACCAATAACCCCGAGAGACCGATTGCATCGACTTTCTCTTCTCGGTAAGCCTCAATAATACGTTCTGGTGGTACTTTTATACCCAAATTAATGATCTGGTAACCGTTATTGGACAGGATGATCTCTACCAGGTTCTTCCCGATGTCATGCACATCACCCTTAACCGTGGCCAGAATGATCTTTCCTTTAACCGAAGTCTCGTTCTTCTCCATGAATTGCTCCAGATATGCTACAGAAGCCTTCATAACCTCCGCACTCTGCAACACCTCGGCTACAATCAACTCATTGTTGTTAAAGAGACGACCTACTTCCTCCATCCCCCGCATAAGTGGACCATTAATCACTTGAAGTGCTGTGTATTTGGCAAGTGCCTGTTCGAGATCTGGCAGTAATCCTTCTTTGCTTCCTTCGACAACATATGAAGCGAGACGCTCTTCTAATGAAAGGTTCGAGATTTTTTCCTTCTTCTCCACCTTTTTGTTACGGAATGCCGCTACGAATGCCGCCAGTGTATCATCATTCGTGTTATATAAAAGCTCTTCCGAGAGCCTGCGTTCTTCTTCAGGAATGGATGCATAACGCTCCAGTTTCTCTGTGTTCACGATGGCATAATCGAGACCTGCTTTGGTACATTCATACAAAAATACAGAGTTCAGCACTTCACGGCCTGCCTCAGGCAGTCCGAATGAAATGTTACTGATCCCAAGTATCGTATGACATTCAGGCATCGCTTCTTTGATCACTCTTATACCTTCAATGGTTTCTTTGGCTGAACCGATGTACTGTTCATCTCCCGTACCTACCGGGAACACCAATGTATCGAAAATAAGGTCTTCTGGTTTGAGTCCATATTTGTTCACCAGCAGATCATATGAACGCTTGGCTACGTCGAGCTTGTCTTCCCGACTAATCGCCTGACCCCGCTCATCAATCGTTCCGACAACAACCGCACCACCATATTTATGAAGTAACGGCGTGATCAGCTCAAATTTCTCTTCGCCATCCTCAAGGTTAATGGAGTTAATTATCGCTTTACCTTGCGAGTACTGAAGTGCCAAATCAATGACTGAAGCATCTGTCGTATCGATCATGAGAGGAACCTTTACTTTTTTCACAACAAGTTCAAGGAACTTCACCATGTCTTCTGACTCTTCACGGTCTGGATCTTGAACACACACATCGACAATGTGCGCTCCATTTTTCACTTGAGCACGAGCAATTTCCGAAGCTTCTTCATATTTGCCTTCGACAATGAGTCGTTTGAATTTCCGTGATCCCAGCACATTCGTACGTTCACCGACCATGTAGGGACGATTATCCTGTTCGATATAGATTGGTTCTATACCAGACAATGCCGGTGGATGTGTTCCGTTCATTTCTCTGGGGGGGTACTGGGCAAGCGTATCACGCATAGCCCGAATATGTGCAGGGGTTGTCCCGCAACATCCACCAGCAATATTCAACCAGCCCTGTTCGGCAAAAGCACCAATTTTCTGAGCAAGCGAGTCTGGTGACTCATGGTAGTTACCGTTCTCATCCGGAAGACCCGCGTTCGGGTAACAACTAACGGCAACCGATGCCATTCCAGAAAGCGAACGAATATGATCACGCATGAACTCCGGACCCGTAGCGCAGTTTAGTCCTACCGAAATTGGGTTAAGGTGTTCTAAGGATATATAAAAGGATTCGATGTTCTGGCCCGCAAGGGTCGTTCCCATCGGTTCGATTGTTCCTGAGATCATCAGCGGCAGTGTAACACCGCTCTGTTCGAAGGCCTGCTGAATTCCGATGCTGCCTGCTTTTACATTGAGGGTATCCTGTGAGGTTTCAAGCAGTAGCGCATCAACGCCTCCCTCTATTAAAGCAAGCGCTTGCTCCAAATAACTGTCGATAAGTTCCTGGAACGTTACTCCCCCGGTTACAGACAGTGTTTTGGTTGTTGGTCCCATCGCACCTACCACATAACGTGGAGAATCCGGTGTAGAGAAACGATCAACCGCAGCTTTCGCAATTCTGGCTGCTTCCAGGTTGATTTCGCGTGCCCGATCCTGAATATCGTATTCAGCAAGCACGACCGATGTCGCACCAAATGTATTGGTTTCAATTAAATCGGCGCCAGCCTCCAGATATTCTTCATGAATGCGCTGGATCAGCTCTGGACGAGTAAGCACTAACATTTCATTACATCCATCCAGATCTTCGCCGCCAAAATCTTCGCCAGTCAGATCAACTTGTTGAATCATGGTCCCCATCGCACCGTCGAGGATTAATATTCGTTGTTTTAATGCATCGTGTAGACTAATCTTATCCAATATCTTCACCCCCGCAAAACGTTAAATCTTAGTTTAACAGAAACTAACTTAATGTGAAAGATCGGGTTTTCTCGCGAAAGATGGCGGGTTTACACGAATTATGAACGGAATTTGAGAATCGACAAAAACAGAGCAATCCGATATAATTCAATTAAACCAAGTGGAAAAGAGGGAAAGAACATGGCTGAAATTGTTATCCGAAATACGAACGAACGCATCACTGGTGACGAAAATGTTCGAAATTTCTTGAACAAATACGAAGTATTATATGAGAAGTGGGACGCATCCAAACTGAACACTGATCTGCAAAATAACTTTGGATTAACGGATGAACAGAAAACCGAGGTTTTAGAAACTTACGACTATGAGATCAGAGATTTGGCTGCACGTCGCGGGTACCAAATCTGGGATGTGATCACACTGTCCGAGCAAACACCAGATATCGAAGAAAAGCTGGCCAAGTTCGAAGAGATCCACACCCACGCTGAAGATGAGATCCGTGCGATTGTCGCTGGTAAAGGAATCTTTGTTATCAAAGCCACAGATGATGTAGGTTATTTTAATGTAGAACTGTCTCCTGGAGACGTCATCTCCGTACCTGAGAATACACCGCACTTCTTCACCTTAATGGAGAACAAACAAATTATCGCTGTACGTCTGTTCATCGAAAAAGATGGCTGGATTGCAGATCCATACCCTGATCCTACATTTATCAAACAAGCCTAACACTCTCGTGTTATGACTTGCTTAACCAAAACCCCTGTTCAATTGAACAGGGGTTTTCGCATACGGATATGGAGAGTATTATACAACATCCGTGCATTATATAAAATAATGCGGGTATTTCGCTTTTATCGATTCCTGTTCAATCACAACCAGTCTGAGATGAGCTTCCATTACCTGAACAGCCTGTTCTGTTTTACGCTCTGTGATAAGCCGATATATATCTTTGTGTTGGGAGATAATGACCTCCAGGTTGGAGTCCTCCGCTAGACGTAACAAACGCAACCGATTAAACGGAATATTCAGTTGTTGCAACATTTTCCATGTTCTTAGCTTACCCGTGCCCTGGAACAAAATCTGATGAAACTCTTCATCCAGCTCAAAAAGACGATAGAAATTGTTTTTTCCTATACAAACTTCCTGCATCGCAATGTTGGTTTCAAGTCGAAATCGGAATTCTTCAGGAAAAGAAACACATGCCAAAGTCACGATTTCCTTCTCCATCTTTTCCCTCGTAAACCTGCCTTCTTCCACATGCTCCAGATTAATATGAGAGACGATCGTTCCACTCTGGGGAATAATGTCCAGCAGTTCTTCTTCTGCAAGCTTCATGAATGCTTCTCGCACGGGGGTTCTGCTCACTTGCAATTCATCTGCAATCTCTTTCTCTGAAATCTTGGTACCCGGCTTAAGTTCCAGATGCAGAATTCGTTCCTTTAACAAATTATATGAATATGCCCGGGTCGAGCCTCTGATTTTTTGATTAATTGACATGCCTTGACCTCTTTCTCTCAGCCGTATTCATTCATATTAGCACAAATTACCGTTCCACTTAAATATCGGTGTGAAACGGTAATTTGGCCAACATCAACTATGTTATTGCTTATTTTCTTTGTAGGCTTTGTACGTGTCATTTGCCAGCTTCAGATAATTGGATAGCCCCTGACTGTCAAGTTCTTTAACAAAAGTGTCGTATTCAGACAAGTTTCGTTCGCCCAAAATAAATTTAAGTGTATTCTGGTCAGAATAGTCTTTCAGTGGTGTACTCAGAAGCGTTACCCGTTCACGGTCCTCTGAAGAGTAAGGAATCGGCGGTTCTGCCGGAATCACTTCCTTGGTATCTTTCATGTCTTGCTGGAATTTCAACTCTTCTTCACTAAACATCGATTGCAGCAGATCTGTGGTACCACCGTACGCAAAGACACCACCAGAGAAACCAAAGTCAATACGCAGATCCTTCGTTCCTTTAGGGTTCAAGCCATTGTAGTTTACGTCTTCTGCCAATTTGCGTGTTCCGCCCTCTTTGGTAAATGTTTCGCCTTCAACACCCCATTTGGCAAACTCTTGACCCTCATCACTGTAATATAACCAATCGATAAATTGTATAATGGCTTTGAAGTTTTCGCTTTTTTGAATTTTTCCGGATATCATGACACCGTTTTCAAGTCTGGAGCCTGACATTAATTGCCCTTTTGGTCCACCAGGAACCGTAATCTTCGCCACTGAGAATTTGCCCTCTCCCAGCGTTTTGTTCATATCATTTCGATGCAATACCACTGTTTGGGAGTTACCATTAATCATAAATGATTTGCCGGATACAAATTTCTGTACCGCCTGATCATCATCCTGTGTAAAACTTTCTTTGTCCAGCAATCCTTCGGATACCAACTTGTTAAAGTACGTCAGCAGTTCTTTGTATTCTGGTGTTGTAGCCGTGTACACAAATTCATCCTGATCTTCCTTATACGTCAATCCGTTACCAAAACCCCATCCAGCCTTGGTACCAAAACCGGTAGCAGCAATGTTCAATGTACTATTAAATTGGAATCGATCCGAAAATGGAATGGAATCAGGGTAGATCTCTTTCAGCTTTTTGGCTGCATCATACAATTCGTCCCACGTAGTAGGAATCGCGATATTATTTTCTTCAAAAACATCCGTTCTTACAAGTAGTGTGTAATCTGGCCATACTTCTTCATGCAGACCCGGAAGTACATAGTACTTTCCATCTTCCTGTCGAAGTCCTTCTAGTTCATCTTCCAAACCCCATTTTTCCACTTTATCCTTGAAGTTTGGCATCAGATCAATATAATCGCTAATTGGCAAGATTGCACCTGAGGACACAAATGCAGACTCTTCACCCGGATACGTTTTAGGAATAACCAGTGGTGCATCACCGGAACTAATCAACAGGGATCTCTTCTGAGAGTAATCGCTCATGGGTACAATCGTTGGCTCAAGCGTAACACCCGTCAATTCGGTAATTTTATCAAAAAGTAACCAGTCTTTTTTATATGGATAGGTGGGTTGATCACTATATAGTATGGAGAGATTAAATGGCTCAGTCGCCTTGAATGTATCTCCTACATTGTACGTCTCCATCGCTGCCTTGGTTTGAACTTCCGTGACGTCACCTCCAGCTCCAGTACCGCTGCTACATGCTGCCAGAACGAAGGTCATCATTGTTGCCAACACCATTTTACCAACAAACTTACGTGGCTTTTGATTCATTTAGGTTATCCCCCTGAGTTTGGTTTAGGTTGACTTTGTCTTAAACTTTAAACAACATCTAAAAATTAATCATGTGAATTACTCTAGCTGCTGCTTTTTACTGTTTGACAGACCCTAACATGATACCGGTTACAAAGTATCTTTGGACAAATGGATAGATGGTTAGTATCGGCAAGATGGTTAATACCATCGTTACTGATTTAATATTGGAAGCAATCTGTGTCAGGTTATCTGCAGAGGTTGCACCCGCAGACGCCCCGCTTGTCGCTCCTGCAATCATATTGCGCAAATAAATGGTGACCGGGAACAGTTCTTTTTTGTCCAAATACAGAAAGGCTGGGAACCAGGAATTCCAATGACCTACTGCGTAGAATAGCACCATGGTTGCCATAACTGCTTTACTTAGTGGCAAAATAATGCGTAACAAGATTCCGTAAGTGTTCAAACCGTCAATGGAGGCAGCTTCCTCCAGTTCTTCAGGCATATTTTCAAAAAATGATTTCATGATCAGCATGTTGTATATGCTAATTGCGCCAGGAACAACAAGTGCCCACATGGTGTTGTTGAATCCAAGGGAATTAATCAACACATAGTTTGGAATCAACCCACCACTGAAGAACATGGTGAATACTGCGAACATGGTCAGAAACTTGCGACCCATTAATCTCTTTTTGGACAGGGCATATGCGAAAATAGTCGTCATGAACATGGAGATTAGCGTACCTACCACAGTGTAGATAATCGTATTTTTATAATTCGTCCAGAACATGCTGTCACGCGAGATGGTCTTATACGTCTCCACATTGAATCCTCTTGGGAACAGACTAACCTTGCCCGAATTAATATAGGACTCACTACTGAAGGATTGTGCCACGACATTTAAGAATGGATAGAGCGTTATAAATACCACGAACAGCAGAAAGATAACATTGAATACTTTAAATACCTTGTAAGATCTGGATTCCTGCATGATGCTCCTCCTTTACCATAAGCTTCTTTGTGTCAGTCTGCGTGAGATGGCATTAACGGAGAACACCAGAATCAGACCGATCAGCGATTCGAACAAGCCAATTGCGGTAGCATAACTGAAGTTACTGGATTCCAGTCCGACCCGATACAGGTAAGTGGAGATCACATCAGATGTCTCGTAGATTAGCGGATTGTACAAGAGTAAGATTTTTTCGAATCCAACAGCAAGGAAATTACCCATGTTTAGAATCAATAATGTCACAATCGTCGGCAAGATCCCTGGTATCGTTACATGAATCGTTTGCTTCCACCGGTTGGCACCATCGATACGTGCAGCTTCATACAGAGAATCATCTATGGTTGTCAGTGCAGCCAGATACAGAATCGCTCCCCAACCCATACCCTGCCATACCTCAGAAGTGATATAGATTGTTCGGAACCACTCCGCCCGCTGCATAAAAGGAATATTGTCTCCGGTGAAGAAAGCCACCAATCCATTAATGGAACCATTCACTGCTGTCAGCTGCAGGATCATACCCGCCACGATAACGATGGACAGAAAATGAGGCAGATAAGATGCGGTTTGAACAAACTTTTTGAATCGTTTACTCTTCACTTCGTTAAGCATCAAGGCAAAAATGATTGGAACCGGGAATGTAAAGAGCAACGCGAGTCCGCCCAACATCAGCGTGTTACCAAATACTCTCCAGAAGGTTGGGTCCTCAATGAACATTTTGAAGTATCTTAACCCAACCCACGTTTCTCCAAATATACTTCCTCCGGGAACAAAGCGTCTGAATGCAATTACATTACCAATCATCGGCCCATATTTAAAAATAAGGAGATAGATGATGGGAAGGATTAATAGTGAATACAACTGCCAGTCTTTGCGGAACAAGGTTGCTGCCGTTCGTAATCTGCTTTCTTTACGTAAAGATGTCATGGTTAACGTTGTTTTAGCGGTTTCCGACTCCATGTGTTTTCACTCCAATCCAGGACTTGATAGATATAGACTATTTCATGAGCAATTCCCATCGCTTCTTTGGTAGAAAACAACCAATCCTTCAATTTCACCCCCACCACGAAATAGAGTACAGTCCAATGTAAGCGATATCATTTTGATGTTTTATGTAAAATCACTCAATTCAAGGTGCTTCACATCATGCATTAGCACTTAATAATTGGTGTGATCTCCAAATCTAGAGAAGGTCTTCGATGTGTATAAAGCGCTTACAAAAAATAAGAAATAATTAGCAACAACCCTCGCTTCCATTCAAATGAATTCATTTGAATTGAGTCAAAAGAAATTGCTTAGGACAATCTAAATACTAATCATACTAGTATGTTAGTTATATTTTAATCCAGCTTCCCCTTAATTTCAATAACTTTTAGTAAAATAAATGGAAATATCATTTAACAAGGCAATTTAGTTAATATACTCAAAATAAAAAAACATTGGTAACTTCAAGAACGATATCATCGTTCATTGAAGCTTCCAATGTTTCAGAGTGCTGAGGAAAGATGTTATGGCTGATTTGCTCAGAACTTAGCAATAAGTTGATCTAATTCGGATAAATGCGTAATTTCATGGTCAGGCGCATACGTTTCATTGTTGGTCTTATGCTCACGGTTAATCCATACGGCTTGGATGCCTGCTGATAGAGCACCACGAATATCCGTCGTCAACTTGTCCCCAACCATCATGCTCTCTTCGGGTTTAACACCCAGTTTACTCAAAGCATGCTCGAATATGGACGGATCTGGTTTTCCTTTTCCAAAGTTACCCGAGATAACAATCTCATCAAAGAAAGGAGTCAATTCAGGTACACCATCCAACTTCTCTTGTTGCAAAGCAGGACAACCGTTCGTTAACAGCAACAGTTTGTATTTCCCTTGTAATTGACGCAAAGTATCCATCGTTTCTTCGTACACATGAGGTCTGGATCTACGTTCTACTCCAAACTGCGCGGCCAGTTGTTCAGCAAGATCTTCCCGATCTATACCCAACTTCAACAAGCCACGACGCCAGGATTCTTTACGGTAAACTGGAGCAAGTTGTTCCAACTGACGGAACTCAGCTTGATCCCCACCAGTAAAGTTGGCCCAAAGGCCTTCAAACGGATTGATTCCAATCATTTTGGTAAAAGCAAAGGTCTCATAAGATTCATACAGTGCACGTGCCTCGTTACGAACAGCTTCTTCAAGTTCCTCCGGTTTGACCCCAGTCTCTTGTGCTGCAATTAGACAAGTCTCATGAAATGCTTCTCGAACACTGCGCTCATCCCACAATAAAGTATCATCCAGGTCGAACAAAATCGCTTTTAACGCCATTCCGATCATCTACCCCTTTATGCAATAATTACTTATCGATCGTTTCCACGGTGATCTGGTGTGCTTTTGCAAACTTCAGCAAACGTTCTGCAATCGCATCTGTATCGTAACGGTTCAATAACTTGGTGAACACCCATCTTTTCCCGCGACTTTTATGTTCGATAACAACTGTGCCTGGTTCAATTCTGAATTTGACAATATCTTCAACCCCGATTGAACGTTCACGATTACCCTTTGTCGTTATAATCCGATTACTGCTGATCTTGATGTATGGACGACGAAGCATGAAGATGACTGCCAAAAATACGTAAAGCAGCATCGTCACCCAGTCCCAGGTTGTCATCGGAGCTTGCACAAGGAACGTGCTCATAAACAGATACAAAAAGGCGAGACCGATCAAAAATATAGGGAACAAAAGGCTACGTCCCTTAAAGACTTCTTCACCTGGTGTACCTGTGATAGGCTGACCACTTTTTTTGCGTTGCTGATTTAACTGCTTGGAATTTTTCTTAACCGTTCTCTCGAACGAACGCGACATGAGAATCCCCCTTATGTGTCTTTGTATCGGCTTACATAACTGTAAACCAACATTTCCCCCTATAAATTGCATACTCAGAATAACAGGAAGAAACCTAAATATCATAATGATATCATTAGGTTTCGTTAGTGTTTGAGTTTGCCTTGGTGGCCTTTGTCATTCTCATCATCAACAATCTCAATGGTATCCAGTTGTTGTCTGAAATTGCTGCGAATATTACTCAAATAAATCTCTCTTAGCTCGGCACGTTCAGCAAGTTCTTCCTCCGACAATCCAGTGGACTTTTGCTTACGAGCCAATTCGTTAATACGTGCTACCAGACTATCTATATCCAAGCTTGTCCCCTCCAAAAATACAAAGTCATACTAACTTTGCCATGATAAAGGCTGCTTGTCAAGCTGACACGCGTTAACTCTCATTGATGTGCTTTTATTCTGCGAATTGAGGTAGAGTTAGTACTTGTCCCACTTGGATGGAAGTCGCTTGAAGTTGATTCACTTTCTTAATTGCTTCTATATATATACGTGTATCCATGTTAGTCGGTTTATGTTCCAAAGAAATACTCCATAATGTTTCCCCTTGTGAAACGGCTATCTTTCCTCCAGGGAGAACATCATTCTCATTGCCAGCAAATACCGTTAATACAGTGCTGCAACCAATAAATATAATCAAAGAAGTGATGGCTACCTTTAATATCCATGAAGAAATCTTGAAACGCGCTAAAACCTTCTTGTAGTTCCCTATGTTAGACTTAACCAGTTCCGAATTCATCGGTTCATAAATACTTTGATAAGTTGAATATCTCATTAAATACCCGCCTCCAAACGTTTGTTCCTATCTGTTAAAATCAATATAACACGAACACTTGTTTTGTTCAATAGATTTTTAGAACAATTGTTCGCTTATTTTTTGAAGGAGCAATATCTTAATTCAAACCCTTCTGCGAAGCATTTGCAGTATTTTGCTCTGACTTTTGGACAAATTCGGTTCTATAAGTTAAAAAACACTGATTATATGCCATTTTATTTAGAACTTATGTTTGTACGAACGGAGGTTCTATGTTATAATTTTCCCAAACGTTACTAAAATGGGGTTGATACGGTATGTCGAAGATATCCAGCAGGCAGCAGGCAATTCTGGAATTTATACGAAATGAAGTCCGGTTGAAGGGGTATCCTCCTTCCGTACGGGAAATTGGTGAAGCTGTTGGACTGGCTTCCAGCTCAACAGTACATGGACATTTGGATCGCCTGGAGAAAAAAGGTTTGATCCGACGCGACCCTACCAAGCCAAGAGCCATTGAGCTTTTGAGCCAGGAAGAATCTGAGCATTCTCATCAATTTGCTCATAGCGTTGCACGTATTCCTGTCGTTGGTAAGGTTACAGCCGGGGTTCCAATTACTGCAACCGAGAACATTGAAGACTACTTCCCTCTTCCTACACATTATGTAGGTGAACAGAAAGTGTTTATGCTTTCGGTAGTCGGAGATAGTATGGTGGAAGCAGGAATCGTTAACGGAGATTACGTTATTGTCCGTCAACAGCAAACTGCTGATAACGGTGATATCGTAGTGGCAATGACTGAAGACGATGAAGCTACAGTGAAAACGTTCTATAAAGAGAAAGATCATATTCGCCTTCAACCGGAGAATGCGACCTTCGAACCTTTACGTTTGAAACACGTTAGTATTCTGGGTAAAGTCATTGGCCTTTTCCGAGATATTCATTAATATCTAACCTGAGTAACATAACTAGATGCAATACACTGAAATACCAAAAGAGGTTGCCCTGATGAACAGGACAACCTCTTTTTATGTTTATATTGTTTTATCGGCTAATTATTCACTGCGTTTCAGAACACTCTTGTGATGCGAGAACACATCAAAGCTCTGTTGCCCGTGATATGAGCCCATACCACTCTCTCCTACACCACCAAACGGGAGATAATGTGATGTCATATGAGAAAGTGTGTCATTAATACATCCCCCACCGAAGGATACTTGATTCAGAATCTGATCCTGCAGTTGCTCATCCTGTGTGAAGAGATAAAGCGCCAATGGTTTTGGCCGGCGGACAATCTCATCCAGCATGGGGGTCAAGTCACTGTACGTAAACACTGGAAGAATCGGACCGAAGATTTCTTCTTGCATAACAGATGATTCCCAGTTCACCTCTCCAAGTACCGTCGGCTCAATCAGCAACTGCTCCCGCACAGAACGTCCACCTATCAGCGTTTGGCCATCTGTGAGGAATTTCGACAACCGATCAAAGTTACGCGCGTTGACAATATGCGGGAAATCAGCATTTTGTAACACATCATCTCCAAATTTATCTTTGATCTCTGCGCCAATCAGATCAATCAATTCATCATGAGCTTGTTCATGCACAAGCAAGTAATCCGGAGCAACGCAAGTTTGCCCTGCATTCAGGAACTTACCCCGAACAATACGCTGGGCCACCAGCTTCAAATCTGCATCACGATGGACAATAGCAGGACTTTTACCACCCAACTCTAGAGTTACAGGAGTCAGATGCTCCGCAGCTGCCTTCATCACAATACGACCAACACCCGTACTACCTGTGAAGAAAATATAATCAAACTTCTCTTTCAACAATGCGGTGCTGGCTTCAACTTCCCCTTCCATAACGGCAATATACTCCTGGGGGAAGATCTCCTGAACCAGATCATATGTCAGACGAGATACGGCTGGTGTTAATTCAGAAGGCTTGATAACTGCACAGTTACCGGCTGCAATTGCTCCAATCAGTGGACCAAAGGCCAGTTGGAAAGGGTAATTCCAAGGTGCAATAATAAGAGCCACTCCATATGGTTCAGGGTAAATGGTGCTCACCCCATCCGGCATAGCCGAATTGGTTGGGACTTGTTTTGGCGCAGCCCATTCCTCCAGATGTTCTAATGCAAAATCCAATTCACCCAGAACAATGCGAATCTCGGAACCGTATGCTTCCGCCTCAGATTTGTTCAGATCCGCCCGAAGTGCATCTTGTATCCGTTGCTGATACTTTTCAATTCCTTTTCTAAGCTGCTGAAGTGCATTAATCCGATACTCGATATTTTTAGTTTGTCCTGTATAAAAAAATGTACGTTGTTCTGTCACCAATGGTTTTGCCTGATCCATATCAACATCTCCAATTAATCATTTAAAATTAAATTGCTCAAAATTTATTTAAAGTATACCTCTTCTATATGAAACTTTCAACATACAATTGAAACATTGATTTGTATGTATTTGAGTGATGGTTTGGATTCTAAAAGAGTGAATGTTAGTATTTCTTTCTATTTCGTGGCTATCAGAATTTCGGAGCTTGATTTAGATCTTTCGCTTCCGACAGATTAATTCAATATAGAAAAAATTCTAATTTCATTTTCTTTTTCATAGGTTAGTAGATAAATGAAAAATGATTTTGCGTTATTACTAACATGAAGTGTTAAAGTTCATAGAGAGTTCAGTTACCCTATAAAAAACTCCTCTTTCAATGATGAGAAGAGGGTTTTACGATTATCTATCGGTAAATGAATGTATCTGTTAGTTATATGTAAGCTTGGTTACAGACAAACACAAAAATGCTATGGGAGCTGATGAAGAATAATTCAGGAGACATTTGGGGGATTCTGTGAGTATATTACTTTTAGTTGATTTCATCTGTTCTCACCCACAAAATAAAAGAAGCCACATTTGGCTCCTATTTATGTATCTTAAATTCAAATATCTCACGAAAACATCTCTTCCCCATGATCTTAATGGAAACTAATATATGAGCTTCTACTGATACACCTTAGTCAATAATATGTTCCTTATCACATAGGACACGCCAGACGAAATACGGACTTAAGTTAAGGCCGTTGGAAGAAATCCCATATCTGTGGATAATATCTTATATGTGTAATTCATCTCATCACCAAATCTACCAATTCGACAAAAGGATTTCATTTCCTGAACATAATTACTTACAAACTACAAATCCCATAATAATACTTTTTAAACCAACATTCTACAACAAGATTATTTACAAATATAAATATAACTTTTATATGTTATATTTATCTATTTTGGGCCGACCTAATTATGACGGAAAGAATTGATGGATTCTACTCCAGTACCTTGAACTCAATCTCCGTAAAAATACCGTCTGCTTTTCCCCACAATCTACATCCCCACAGACTTTTATAATCTGATTAGAACATAAAAGACCCGTAAGAGGGCACTTTTTTCAAAGTGTCCATCTTACGGGTCACAGTTCATTGGCGCTGATACTTCTTAAACTCAAATAAAAAAGCAATTTTGTCTAGTTGTGTATATCAATGCAGAGATTCTCCATCTCTCATTCGCCGCGCCATATCTACAGCAAAGTAAGTTAAAATGCCATCGCATCCGGCACGTTTGAACGCCAATAATGATTCTTCTATTACAACATTGGCATCGAGCCAGCCATTCTGAATAGCTGCCATCAACATGGAATATTCTCCACTAACCTGGTAAGCAAAAGTCGGAACTTTAAATTCCGATTTCACCCGCTGTATGACATCTAAATAAGGCAGTCCTGGTTTTACCATGACCATGTCCGCGCCCTCGGCCAAATCAAGCGCTACCTCTCGAAGGGCTTCATCGCTATTGGCAAAATCCATTTGATAGCTTTTTTTATCCCCGGACAGGACATTCCCCAGAGCATGACGGAAAGGACCATAGAAACCGGATGCATATTTCACCGCATACGATAAAATTCTTGTATTGACCAGTCCCTTTTCCTCCAAAGCACTCCGTATAGCACCTATACGCCCATCCATCATGTCGGATGGAGCTACAACATCAAACCCAGCTTCCGCAAGTATGATGGCTTGCTCGCATAATTTACTTACACTTTCATCGTTTACGATATAGCCATTACGTAAAATCCCATCTTGCCCATGAGTGGTGTAAGGATCTAATGCAACATCACCGATTAATCCTAGTTCCGGGAATGCCTGCTTAAGCTGACGGGCTGCCCGGCAAATTAAATTATCCGGATTTGTCGCCTCACTCCCGTCAGCATCTTTTTTTTCTAGCTCGATAACAGGAAATAGTGCAATTGCTGGAATTCCCAATTCTACCGCTTGTCCCACATGCTCAGTAAGACGATCCAGTCCGACTCGCCACTGCCCTGGCATCGAAACAACTTCTTCTGGCTCTCCCGATTGTTCCCGAACAAAAACAGGCCAAATGAAATCATCAGCCGACAAGCGATTTTCGGCCACCAATCTGCGACTCCAGTCATTGTTTCTATTTCTTCTCATACGAATTGACGGAAAACTCCCCATCGATATCATCCCCTACTCTAAATATTCTCTGAACTACTCACTATTCTGCCATACTTTCTTGAGTTTAATAGTTAATCTTAAGTATTGTTCTTCAAAGTTAACCCAATCAAAGACCCTTCACTTATAACTAAGCCTAAGAGAAGCGTTTCTGCTCAAAAGATAGTTACCCCGTTTAACCGCGCAATTCGGGTTCCCTTTTTGACTTACAAATTTTTCGAGTCAGAGCTAGTTCTTCATTACTTAAATCTTCAACACTTTACGTTTTACAATAAGAGCCAGAAAATTCTTATTATTTCCCATAATTATTCCTCTCCTAAGTTATTTTTTTTACCTATTGATTTCACTATTACTCAATCATATACCGGCATTGAAACAAAAACTCGATTTTCGGCTGGAATTAACTTATTCCTGTCGATATAGTACCTTTGATTGCTACCTTGAACCCTGACAGACGTAACTATCCTCTTTAAGGTATAACTACTTACAAATATAAAATCCACTAAATTAGCGACTTCAATGGAAGCATGTTCTAGTTCCTCGACATCTGTTGTGGTTGTTAATTATTACTTATTACCAGTCCTCAGGGTCATTTATTTGAAAGTGAAGTTAGCAGATCATACGTATAAGAATCTCTTGCCGTTTGAGTTAGAGACCATACACAGTACATTAATTAACTTGAGATCACACTTGTTGGAGAGACACATCTGGCCCCCTAGATTTAGTGTTATGCAGAGAAGACGGCAAATATATGCCGAAATCATCGTTATTCAATGCTTTCTCTCGAATACTAGATCGAAGCGACCTCCTCTCCCCTTTCATTCACTCCGACATACCTGTGCCTTATTATTGCTTGAAGCTGGGGCTGACATCAAATTTGTACAAGAACAGCTTGGGCATGGCAGTGTGCAAATTACATCCGATGTGTATGCTCATATTTCTAAAAAACTAGAAAAGAGAAACATTGATAAATATGAAGAGTACACTTCCCGTATTTTTGGATCAGAGAATCAAAAACCGGGGGACGTTTGGGGGACGCAACCTCAATAGAAGTGCAATCTCCTCAAAACGTCCCCCGGCTAGATACTTCAAAACCCCGTAGTTACAAGGTTTTTTCTATTAGTACAAAGTAATATATTGATCGCGTTCCCATTGGTGGACTTGTGTACGGTTTATGTTCCATGCTTTCAAAGTGGATCATTCACCGTATAAAACCCACTTAAAACAAGTATTATCAGTGATCAACTTTTCAAAACTAATCATAATCATTCAGACTTTTGTGGGCATTTTGTGGGCGCTTTTGTGGGCGCCCTTTTTTTCTTATTATAATGAAGAAACTCGTTTCAAATACTCACTTTGATTG
Source organism: Paenibacillus sp. FSL R5-0519 (assembly GCF_037974275.1). Taxonomy (NCBI): domain Bacteria; kingdom Bacillati; phylum Bacillota; class Bacilli; order Caryophanales; family Paenibacillaceae; genus Paenibacillus; species Paenibacillus sp. FSL R5-0519. The sequence continues at coordinate 2,664,354 of NZ_CP150234.1, read as the reverse complement.
CATTAATACTCTAACATTAAACGCGATAAATCTAGTCTATATGACGTTGGTAAAATCGAAAATCTCCTAATCAAAATAATATACTTATTATGCAGATATTATAAAGTATAAGCTCGCAATTTCAAAGCGATAAAATCTCATTAATTAACAGAGACAATTTCGGCTAAAGAAACCCAGCGGAACTCATCCTCTAACATCAACTTTATTTCACACCTTGCAGAGTTTAATCCCACAACTACTCCTGATATCGGCTCTTCGAAGAACGGGTTAAATAATATTAAATCAACCGTACTACTTCTATCATAAGAGTCAACAAGTACTTCACTGATTCGCTGCATTTCCTGATCGTCCAAATTTGGCTTGCCACGTCTCTTCTGTTGCTCACACTGAGCCAACCATGCCTCTCTGTGTTCAGGCAGTATCATCCGTGAAGACTCAAACAATCCGTTTCCCGATAACTTGATGCTCATGATAACCCCTCCTTAGTAATCAGTCCAATAACGTAAATCATTAGACTGAGCCGGTGAAGATGAATTAATTTTCGGGATAACTGGCTTTTCCGAATCTCGTTCCCATCCTTCCAATATAACGAGAGTGCTTATATCGGACTTGTTTTCCCAATGTATGTACTTCATTGCAATAAGAGCGTCCAAAGCAGCCATAACATCCGGCTCACCCTTACCTGTCTTAACCGTAAGTTCATGGATCGTTGGTAAGCGTCTGCGGCCGCTACTGTAATTAAACAGTATCCTTAGTACTTTCCGTTCGTAATCCGTCAACATGTTTATGCCCCCTATGCTGTCGTTCTTATTGGACGGCATGCCAGTAAACCGGATTCCCTAAACGTACGTGGCTTTCCCGACAATAGATCATCAGCTTTAATCATTCCCGACCGTATGCTCTTGACCTGGATACGTCGTTTAGTGATCTTTCCACTTTGATCCTCATAGATAATTTCAACCAACCAACCCAAGTATTTCACCGGCATGTTCATCCCTCCAATTTCACAGAACATTTGTTTGTATTTTCATTATATGCGAATGTATGTTCGTTATTCAACAGAAAAAAATACCCAGTTAATTGACTAAGTATTATCTGGATTTACCTATAATGGAACAGGAAGAGCATATCACAAATGACAAGAAGCTCGGAGTGAATAGATCGTTTGACTTCAACTAACAAGCTGTTATAAACTAAAATTAAACAAAGATAGTAGGATTAAGATTTTGTAGAAAATGAGATAACAAAGAATAAGTGTCATATTTTTAGATTATTTTCTTCAAAGAGTTAGGAGGTAACCATAGAAAGATACGAATTTCTGCTAAGTAAAGAAGGAGTATCTTATGTTTATTCGTTTCAAAGAAAATTAATTTTAAAAATGAGGTGCTTCATGAATAAAGACAATAAAGAAAAAAATGAGATCAAAGAAATTGAAGTTAACACAACGGCAACCCCAGATATTGACTCTCAAAAAGATATGGGGAACGTATCCACAGTTAAAGAAAAGAAATATAAGAATACATTTCGAAATATACTTAATTTTATAGAAAGACATAATGCAGCTATAACCTTACTCTTTTCTTTAATGTTGATAGTTGTAAGTGTCGCACAATATAGTACATATAACAGACAAGCAAATATAGCATCCAACGCGAATAAATTATCACAATATGAATATAGATTCGAGTTTTATCAAAAGTTAGAAAGTGTTCAACAAACCACTGCTACAGTTATGTTAAACCCCAAACTAGATCATGAAGAATTTTCTGAGTTGAGTTTTAAAATATTATCACTTCTTAGAGAGTCAAAGCTACTTTTTAATAAAGATTTATCTCAGAATATTAATAATATTTTATCGGAACATATAGAATTCTTATCATACCTAAACAATGAAGATAAAGATAAAATAGATCATGATGATTATAAAAATGAAATGTTTAAATTGAATACTAACTATACGGATTTTTTAAATAGTGATAGTTTTATAGAATATTTAAATATCAATATAATAGAATAATTGATCTATATTATATACATTTGTAACAAAAAAAGAGCAGCGTGTGTCTTCCCTCGCTGCTCTTTTTTTTGCACTTAGCATTTATACTGATTTCGGAAGTATCTTCTATTTATAGTGTGATGTAGGAAGTACAACAAGAGCAGTACCTTTACTATATTTTTCAGCTTCCATGGACAACCTAACACCTTTTCCATTTATATTTGTAACATTAACTTCAACTTGCTCGATTTTCCCCTCCTCTAAGAAGAGGGTTTGAATTTGGTTTCCTGTTTCTAAATCTTTCAAAATGATCTTCCCTGATCCATCAAACAGTTTAAGATCAAGAATCATTGTTTGATATTTCCCTTCTGGAAAGTATTCGATATAACCTAAATTATTTATCAATGATACTTCTTTGTTCTTACCTTCGGTATATTTAGAATCCCTTGTTAGTGCAGCATAATTCCCAGTATGATATACCATTTTCTCCTTATCTAATGGTGTTTTCGCAAGCTTTTCTCCAAAACTCATTTTCCCTGATTTCGAATCGACAGTGATATTAGTCTTTGTTGCTTCTTTAGCCAAGCTTACTGGTATGTACGTTTGTCCATTGATTACTACTGGTTGTGTTTTTGACTGAGGGGTCCAGTTGCTACCATTTAGAGCATACTTGAAATTACTAACTGTAGCTTGAATCGTTTTACTTTTGGTTGCTGCATATGCCCCTGTTCCTCCAACCATTAGGAATGCCAATAATAGTAATCCAGTTTTCTTAAATCTCATTTTTTTCCTCCTAAGTACTATTTTAGTTTCATACTATAACAGTATCTCAAAACTTCCCTATATAGTAAATAAGTATTATAATGAAGTAGATAAATATACCTATACTCGGAGGTTGAAATGATTAAAGACCTACTTATTGCAGAGCAAAAAGGATATTCTGTTTGTTTAGTTTTTGAAGATAATACAAAGTACATAGGAAGTATTGAAATGTCATCCGATAAAAAAAGAGTAAAATTCAAACATTTGAATGGTGTTGAGTGGGTACCGTTAGATGAAATAAAGCATTGCTCTTTGACTGTTCCTATTATAAATATAAAATAATGACTCCAAATATAAAAGAACCAGGCATATCGCTGACTGGTTCTTTTATATTTGGATTTAAGGATTGGCTCCACCTTGCGATTCTATAGAAGCTTTTAATTTATCATTGGCTTTTTTTAGTAAGGCAATTATTAAGTTAGTGTTGTATCCGAGTAAAAAAACAATTGATTGCCCTCCAGAGAATTTCAGGGCTCCATCTTCTAACGTGAATACCACTCCTGTAATTAAAATAGGAATGAACAGTGCGACTAACAGTCTTGTGAAAATTTCGCTATATTTCACAATGTATGTAGTTACATAATAAAACATCATTCCCATTATACTTAAAAGAAGATACTTCATATACACAAACATACTTTGGTCGGAGATATTATTCGCAGCAATACTGATAGATTCTAAATTGACTACGAACATAAATAGATATGAGTAAACTAGGATTAGAATTAGAAAACCGTATATTGCAGTATGATAGGCCCATCCTGAACCTAGTTTTGCGTGAGCAGTACCTTTGTTTTGTTTGTGTTGATCTAGTACAAATTCTAACTCATGAATTTCAAACTTGATTGCTATAAGTGCTTTGAAATCTCTGTGATCTATTGAGTCAGTCTTCTTATAAAGCTTTCTACACTTTTGAATTAACAAAATTCCAACATCTTCGTAGTCTGAAGCATTCTCACTAATGTTAGTTATTCTCTTTAGCAGTTCATCTTTGCTAACTTTCATTTTTCATTTCCTTTCAAATTCAGTTGTAATATACATAATATCGGTTTAAACAAACATTAATTTATAGACTATTTCGAAAATACACTTGAGAAAATTTTCAACTTATGAGTTATGAAAGACAAAAAGTTCCCCACCAGCGTTATGCCAGTTAGATACTTTTAACTGATGTTCTCGGAATTAAATATAGTAGCCGTAAATTGTTCCAATTAAATATACTAACATTTTTTCTAGGTGTGTTAGACTATTCATGTTGTTAAATATTACTATATCAGGATAAAGAAAAGTGAAAGATATTTCAGTGTAATATAAAAGAACGAACAAAGGCTACCGCAATACAATTGCGGTAGCCTTTATAACAAATTATTAGTATTCGCTCACTTCAAACGTTAGGACTCGATCAAACAGGATGTAGTCTTTACGGCTCTTGAACGGACCTTTGTTATTTTCATGCTTATCAATAGCATAGGACGCTCTTCCGCTGCCTGCTTGTTTTGTTTCATACCAATCAATGAAACTATTCACTTCTTGCATGCTTAGGTCGAACTCTTTCTCCAGACCTGTTGTCATGGTCACTACGAGAATTGCACGATTGCCCGAAGGTTGTTCAGGCTCCGTTGGCTCCTCAGTTACAGGTTCTTCTATACTTGGAACTTCTGTTGTTAATTCACCGATAACATCAATGCTATATAATCTATAGTCATTTCCTAAAGTATTTGTTGATGGCTCAACAGTCCAAATTTTTACTTCATGTACTCCCATTTTTAAGTTTGTTTTCTCATATATTAAAATATTGTAGTTATAATCTTTGACTGACTGATTATACGGGCTAAAGTATTCAACGTTTCCGTCAATGCTGATTGCTACTTTCTTCGAGTATGAATAATTCACAGAGATAAGCAGACGAAGATCAGTCCCTTTAAAATTAAAATTCAAATCTCCAGCACTACCGGTTTTTGCACCCGAATAAGCTATCTTTGCTTTTTCGTCAGTCATATGATCCCAGAGATTTCCGTAATTAAAAAGTTTATTGTTTGCTGAATATCTTGTCCAACCCTCTTCAGGAGATTTTAGTTGTTCACCTAATGCAGCAGCATATGTACTTGATTGAGAAAAGCCTATGTACAGTAAAAAAGAAAATGTAAAAACTAAACCTAACCTAAGAAATTTATTCATTTATTGTTCCTCCTACAAATCTAATTATTAATTTAAGATAAATTAGATTGATAAAACTGTCTAAACATTAACTTGCTGATCTATAAATATCATCTAATTTATTGCATTTTTATTTTATATTGGATGCGTATCTCCACAAATTACCCGTTTCTAATCTTAAAGATTTGAGTAAAATTAGATAGTATAGAGTCTCAAAGGAGGCATTGTCATGTGCGGAAGATTTACAATCACTGATCCCATAGACGCGATAATGGACAGGTACTATGCATCTATAGCTAATGGCTTTGAGTACAAACCTAATTACAACGCTGCTCCTATGCAATACATCCCTACGATCATAGGGAGCAAAGATGGTAATCGATTGGGTTCTCTCCGGTGGGGCCTGGTTCCCACTTGGGCCAAGGATGACAAGATCGGTAACAAGATGATTAATGCACGAGCTGAGACGATCGCTGAAAAGCCAGCTTTTAAACGTTTGATCAGTTCCAAGCGGTGCATCATACCGACGAACGGGTTCTATGAGTGGCGAAAAGATGGATCAGCAAAGCAACCTATGCGCATCCTGATGAAAGATGACAGCTTATTCTCACTTGCTGGCCTGTACGATACCTGGACCGATCCGGACGGGAACAAGCTGAGCACATGCACCATCATTACTACCGAACCTAACAGTCTTATGGCAGACATTCACAATCGTATGCCGGTCATTCTACGACAGCAAGATGAAGCAGATTGGCTAAGCAAGGAATCGGACAAGGATAGCGTTCTGGAGCTTCTCAGACCCTATGAAGCCGATGAAATGAAAGCATACAAAGTGGATTCTGCAGTAGGTAATGTACGAAATAATACCAAGGAATTGATCAAAGAGATTAGTTAATTATAATGAGCAGCGAGGTCATGCCTCCTGCTCTTTCTTCGTAGCGGACATGTTATACTGTAAATAAATAATGGAAATGTAGGGAAAATATGATTAAGGATTTGCTTCTAGCTGAGGCGAAGCAGTATGAAGTTTGTTTAGTTTTTGAGGATAATTCGAAGTACATAGGAATGATTGAAATGTCATCAGATAAAAAAAGAGTGAAAGTCAAACACCAGAATGGTGTTGAATGGGTACCTTTAGATGAAATAAAACATTGCTCGTTGTCCGTGCCAATTCAAAATAGAGAATAATAATAACTATGAAGTTCACTCATTAAATACTATCAAGCGATCCGTATCGTCAAACGTTTACTTGGTCGCAAGGCTGCTGCTGAGCTTCAGACAAATAAGAGCCGGACACGCTGCTTGGTTAAAATATATATGTAAACAAAAAAAAGCACTGCTCGGCGTTATGCCAGCAGTGCTTTTTTAACCATGTTACATTTGCGGATATTATATCCCAGAATAATCCTGAGCCGTGAGTTCCCGATCATCAATTGTTCGATAAAAGCAGGAAGGCGACCACTCCCAAAATGGATGACCATTAGCTACAATAAGATAAATCAACCAATTTGTGAAATTCATTCCTAGAAAATCAAACTCGTGACTTGATCCACCCTTAAATAAATACAAATCTTCACGACTAGTATCAATATAAATGGTGTTGCCCAGATATCTTGCTATTGGAAAAAGTCCTGGAGAGATATCTGGCGAATATAATGTTGCATCTGCATCCACTTCAGAGATAGAATATACATGCTTATAGTCGCCATGACCAAGATCAAACAACTTCGCTCCATTGTGCAATCTTAAAAAAGCGACGTAATCTTCTGGCAGCTTTATTCCATGTTTATTTTCTAATGCCTCGATATCTTTAAGATCAGCGCCTGTGTTAAACGTAAAAGTCGCGGGTTGAACAGAACCATCCTCAAATTGTATCGTCATATCCTCAATGTTATACAAACGAGACAATATTGTTTTTAACGGTCCATTTTCTAACTCAGAATTATTCATACAGATAGTCTCCTTTACTTATATCCAGCAAAAAAGCTAGTGTATAGCTGATGTACAGGTTTAGGCATTGGTATAAGGTTAGATGGATCGTTAGTACCACCGTACTCTTTTGGCTTGATATGGTGTACATCTATTCCGGACCAGTTAAAATTATTTAACCTGTAGGTTGTTTCATACCAAGTCCTAAATTTATTAAGTTCAGGACTTCCCCATTTCACCCTTTTTGCTGCTACAACGTGAGGCCAAGTCAAACTTACTGGGTCAGTAACTCTTTTCCCAGATACACTGTCAACGTAGTCTCCAGGCCAAGTTCTAGCTGTTCTACTCAAAAGTAGTTTATCTGATGTTACTACTCTCGGAACAATCTCTTTTGGATAGTGTATACTAGTTTCGAATGTAACACTATAATAGCCTACTCCTGATAATGGAACAAGCTTTTGAGTTGATGATCCAACCCCTGGTAGGGTGATATTATCGGATGTTCTAGAGATAACTTCTGATGAGCCACCTTTAGTCATGGCTTTCTTCAAGACATAATTTATGGAAACTAAAACAGGTTTAGAGCCAGATACACTTTGCACTCCCATACCTACAGTAATTTTACTGTTTCCTGCTGACGGAAACAACGTCGGCTGCATTCTAATCGTATTTATACCAATTGCAGCAGGTCTATAAATAGAATCGCTATCTGCAGTTGTTGTTGTATATACTTGATTAATTGATGGGATATAATGAACCTCGAAAGCATCGCCAGCTTCAAAGGCTTCACCGTCTACTTCGAAACTAAAAGTAGTTTCAGGTGATGTTCCATATGCATCTGGGACAGTTTCTTCGTTGAATTCTTGATTTTCATCAATGTCATCAATTTCCTCAACTTCGCCGACTCCATAGTTTGAAATGGACTCATTGTCAGTCGAAGTATAAGTTTCTTCATTATCTAATTGACTTGAATCCTCCGCGAAAGTAGAGTTTGGGAATACACCCAGCATTAGCACAAGTGCTAACAGAAACACAAGATTTTTCTTAATAAGATTATACATTATTTACCTCCTCATTAATTTGAATACACAATATACCAATTGAAGATCAATATGTAAATATACACAAATACTATATGTACCAATATTAAACATAATCCCCATAAATAAAGTCCCCCACCAGTGTTATTCCAGTGAGGGACTTTTTACCGATGCTATCGGATTTAAATATAGTGGCTATAAATTGTTCCAATTTAAATATAGCCACATTTTCCTAGGTCTGATAGACTAACTTTATCTAAATACATAGGAGGATTTACCTTGGAAAAGAAACCGATTTATAAGAAGTGGTGGTTTTGGCTTGGAATCATAGTCGTTATCGGATTAATTGGCAATATGGGCGATAAGGAAGCCAAACCAAACGCGACAGCATCTGAAGTAGCAGCGCAGCCTAAGGCAGAGAGCGAATCTACAGAACAAACGGCGGCTGAAAAAGAGAAAGCTGAAGCCGATAAAAAAGCTGCTGAGGAACAGAAAGCAAAAGATGAAGCTGCGGCAGTAGAATTGGCTAAAAAGGAAGCCGAGGCAAATAGTGTTCCTAGGGAACATAAAGCAGCCTTGAAATCGGCACAAACATATGCTGAGATTATGCATATGTCAAAGAAGGGTATTTATGAACAATTAACGTCTGAGTACGGAGAGAAGTTCGATAAAGAAGCTGCTCAATATGCTATTGATAACATTCAGGTTGACTGGAAAGAGAACGCACTTAAATCAGCGCAAAATTACGCAGAGAGCATGAATATGTCAGATTCAGGTATCTACGATCAGTTGACCTCTGAATACGGCGAGAAATTCACGAAGGAAGAAGCACAATACGCAATTGATAATTTGAAATAACGGAGGTTCATTATGAAATTCGGATTCCGGAAGCCATCGCTTAAGAAGCGCCTGTCAGCCAGGACCAGTATCAAGCGTCAAATCATACATCGGTCCGGACTTAAAATGCCACGTGGATATGCCTGGCTCCGGAACCCGAAGAAAGCAGTCTACAACAAGGTGTACCGCAAGACTTCGTTTGATATTTTCAAGGTAATCAAAAAGTTGTTCAAATAAAAATGAGGCCCTGCCAGCTATGTGCTGATAGGGCCTTATTCATTCCCAAGCGATTGGGATTTATGGTTGCAAAATTCTCATGATTTTAGTGAGATAGTTGCGGGGAAGACTTGTCAATTTGGGTATAAAATATTCTGAAATTATTCCTGAGTCGCTTCGATCTGTTTCAGGCGTTCATCAAGTCCTTTTACATCACCGTTAGTACCTGCAATCAGGGACAGGAAGTTACGCCGCAAGCGGTTAATCACAATGGCCGTTTCTTCCCTCGTAATCGGCGCGCCTGGACGCGTTCCATCAAAGTACCCATTAGCCTGCGCTTCCTTCCATGACGCTTCAGCCCACTTGCTCGAAACGTTAACATCTCTCTCCTGCTTCACTGGCTTGTCCTCCTTAACAGGTTCACTCTTCTTTGAATACTTCGCTTTCAGCTCGGCAACCGTTCCGTCAAACTCATTCAGATCCACCGCACCGTTGATCCCGTCAACCTTCCTATTACCGCGTGGCAGATATCCACCAGCCGCGCCATCGCTGTATTGCCAGAAGTCCCAACGTGTCCAACCAGAAGCATCAGCAGGTGTTTGTGTGCTATAACGTGCAATCCATAACGGGTAGCCGCTCAGACCGCTGAAATTGCCGATGAATGCTGGATACGTGTACACTAGTGGTTTAACCCCTGTAAGCCTATGAGTCTCTTCCAGAAACGTCTTGGCTACTGCCGTAATCGTTGCTTTGCTGTGGCCCTTTTTGTTTGATTCATAGTCCATAACTGGCGGTAGATCGAAAATGCCGATCCCACCAGCATCCTGAATGGCTCTGTAGAAATTCTGTGCTTCTGCCTTTGCTGCATCAACGCTCCCAGCAGAGTCATCCACATAGTGGTATGCACCGACCAGCAGGCCAGCTGCCTTGGCATCCTTCACGAACTGGAGAAACTTCGATGACCGGAAGGACTTGCCTTGTGTGGCCTTCATGAAGACAAATGAAATCCCGTCCGCTGCCACCTTTTTGAAATCGATATTACCGTTGTGATGGGATACGTCAATCCCCTGAGCATTACCCTGTTTACGCGCTTGCATCTGTACCAGCTCCCTTTTTAGCTTGCTTGATGAATTGATTACCGTAGACTGCCACAGCACCTACCAGGATGCCTTGTACCACGCTCTCCACGGTAAGTCCAAGGATCAACAACACGAACGCGATAGCCACCGCTGTAACGATGAAGATAATCGTCCAGTCCGGTACCTTTGGTGTTTGCTTGAGAACGTAACCAATCACCCAACAGGCCGCCAACACGATCAGCAGCCTACCATCAATTAATCCCTGAATAATTTCCCATTGCATAATCTATGCGCCTCCAATATCTTCTTTTCGGTCAATACGCTTATGGGCTTGCTTGGCCGACTCTTCAACCCGTGTCACCCGTTCTGAAAGCGCATCTACGCGCTGTGCCTGGACTCTTTGTTCAAGCCGAATATCATCCACGCCGCGCTTTATGTAATCAACGTCTGCGCGTTGCAAGGCATCAGCCCCTGCTTCTTGGATAATATCTTGTCTGTATGATCTTGATCGACCTGCCCATCCTAAAATGAGTCCGCTGAGCGTTCCTAAAATACCTAGGATTGCTATCCAATCCATTTCGACTCCCCCTACAAATTCAACTGCTTAAACGAAAGTAGCTCCTCAACCCAAGGCTGATAAAATATTTAAAAAGGAAAACCTTCCCTTCGTGTAGAATTCCCGTAACATACATAATCTAAGGAGGTTCATTCTTTGCTTGCATATCACATAGATCGTTACAACCGGCTTAAAGAAAACGAAGTTATCAATTTGATGAGTGATATTAATATCGAGCCCAGAGTTCTAAAAGAAATAATGGACGAACGTTACCCTGATGGTTTATCGTTTCATGGAAATACATACTACGCCCGACAACCTCAAACAAGAGAAGAAATACAAGATGTCTTTACAGAAAACATCTTTGAGTATGAACGAAGGTTGAATTATGCTCACATGCCTTCAAGGTTTCAATCATTCTTCGCCTCTGAAACAATGAGAGAACTTAGATTTTGGTTTAAGAAGCTAGGAAATCAAGAATCGTTTGCTGTATGGGAAGTTGAATTCGAACACTCCGATTTCGTTAAACTCGATGCTTCTTGGCTTGGAACTGATATGGATAAACCTTCGTTTTTAACTTCTGCTTATTATGCCGAGAACTATTGGACTGGAAAATCTTCCGATCATCCTCAATACGAGTTATTAATAAAGTCTCCGATCAGAGTTGTAAAAAGAGTTCCCTACTCAGAACTTATGGTGGGTGAGTGAAGAGAAATTTCATGACAGTGGGTAATCCCTGTCTCAGGGACATCTCCTATAGCACATCGATATACTCCATGGTCATATGATCTGTCTTTCTTCGTAATAGAAACGTTTAACGTATAATCTGAATTAGCGAAGAGGTGGTCAAACATTTTTTCTGCCGCCTCTTTCACTTTCTCCATGTTTTTTAATGATTTCTGTTCTTCTGTCATTAAAAAAGCCTCCCTTTGATCAGGAAATGTTTCCTGACCTATTCACTAACTTCTGGTACATCTTTTTGTTCTTCAATCTCAATTACTGCCAGCACATTCCCGATCTCCAAATCTAAAGCTGTCAGAATCTCTTTTTGATTAAGTGGATGTGAACTAAGAACAGCAGAGATTACCTGAGTCAATTCTTCAACCGGTTTATTCAGATCCATTTCTACTTGGAGTGTATGTGTCATCTTTGCCAAGACCTTTCCTCCTCTCTATACGAAAATAAGCCCCTTCCAATTAAGGAATAGGGCTTCATGGATTTATTATCTTTTATCTTTGTTACGGAGTGGCTACGGATTTATAGTCACAGAAACAAAAAAAGAGTCCGTCGATAACGGACCCTCAGAGACTTATTCTATTTAGCAGTAAGTAATGCTTCATCAATTAATTTAATTTCCGCTTCGTATCTAGCAATTTCTGCATCATATTCAGCAAGCTTTTCCTCTGCGAGTTTAATTATCGCAGAATCTCCAGTCTTTTTAGCTTCTTCTAAACCCTGCAACGCTTGCTCTTTTCCAGCTTTTGTTGGAGTGAGAATTTTGTCTATTGTATTATTTTTCAGTTCCAAAAGACTAGACTTTGACCCTCCAATGTATTTATTTAACGATGAAGTAGGTGTATCAGTAGATTTCGCAGAACTATCAACATTTTCTCTTTCTGTTTCAGATGTAATTTTTATCGTCTTCCCTTCCACTTTAACATCAGCTCCCAATGCTTCTGACAACGCGCGAGCTGGCACATTAGCCTTGCTGTCTATGACAGCCCCCTTGTCCGATAATGTTTTTCCGTTAACTATAATCGAGTACTCTCCTGTTACCTTTTTTCCAACCATGCTTTTCACAGAATCGGCGAACGCTCCTGCTGATGTCGAAAAAACAATTCCGATTATAATACCGCCAACAATGTATGCAAATTTCTTCATGCTTCAACCTCCAGATTGGTGCAATTTACCTATTATGATACATTACGGAGTTGAAGTTGGGAAGGTTCCTCCCCAATTTGTAGCATTAGAAAGACCATGGTTGTGGGTTGGCAAAGTTACACTGTGACTGTGGTTATTGAACCTATACTGCAATGTCTCTAGTTGAGTTTGAATGCTATTCAATGTTGACTGAAGTCCAGAAATATCAGTTGTGTTGAGACCATACACTAAACCACTTCTCAAATATGCTGCACCGCCAAATGTGACAGCTCCTTGAAGCCTAATGGGATTTCCAGTGCTGTTAGATCCCAGAAAGAGGTTATTGCTGAATATAGTGAGTTGTCCACTAGATTCATAAGAGTTTATTTCCCCCACAGAAGATCCATTTGCATCTCTCCAAATAATCGCTGCAGCTGTAGCATCCTCAGTAGTAGCTATCTGAATCCGTGTACGTCCTCCTGCATCATAAGAGCGCAATCCTTGGGAATCTAGCTCTACACGCCTTCCTGATTGAGCAGTACGAATTAAAGCGCCGGTAATTGTGCCACCATTGATATTTGTTCCTGATACAGTAGAGGCCGTAATTGATCCAGAGAAGTTCGCACCTACTGCGGACATAATCCCACCTGAAGTAACTGTGAACATCCCATTGCCTACGTTTATTGAGGAACCGACGATGGCCCCGTTTTTAAAGTTGGAATATTCGATATTGGCATAGTTCGCTGTTAAGCTATTCGCTATCAAGTCACCTTTCATATTTAGTCTGAAAGGTGCGCTATTAAATGACGAGGCCCCTGCTGCAATACCATTCGTGTTGATCTGTACAATGTCCTCACCATTACCGATCAGCATGGAGACAAAGTTACCGAGTTGACCTATTACTTGCTCCGCCACAACGCCTCTGGCTGTGATTGCTGCTCGTATCGACTTCCATCCATCAGTGGATATGCCTACACCTTTAGAAGTGAATCTGACTTGTTCCAGAGGATTCGTTTTCTCCTGAGCCAATATCCCGCCTTCTGGTGGATAGATCAGCTCGGTTTTGCTGTTGTTGATGTCAATGACCGCTTGCTTGGCAAATGATTCAAAGACATCCGTCCGGATCTTCCCGTTTGAAAACAGGTTGTTCGTGATATTCTTGTTCCGCTCAAGGTCACTGATAATATCATCGTAATCTCTTAAATTGATATTGGAGATCGTCGGTTCAGCATGCTTGTCCAAACTGTATGGATACTCTGTGAGTTCTGTGATTCGGGCTTTTAGGCGGTTCATTCCCATATCAGGGTCAATACACATGACATCATCACCTAAATGAGGTTTAGGTTCAGTGTGATCGATTTTGAACAAGTCTGCCGTGGATATGGTTGCCTCCAGAGATACAACCTCTTGTTCAAGTAATGCCTTACGTGTAGCCTTCAGCAAGTCCTCTGCTTCCTCAATATCTTGCTCAATAATTTCTCCATCGTAAAATGGAACCGAATCACTCGCCCAATACTGAGCAAACGGAGATATGAGATAGTTGACTGCCAATTTTCCGTTAACTATGGCTCCAGGTACACTTGAAAGTAAGCTACGCTCCAGATCGGTAAGCAACGAAGCATCCATTCCAATGAATGTCCGACCATCTTTCATTTGTGCATACATTCTTGTGACAAGAGATTCTCCTTTGTCCTTGAATGAGCTGGATACGATATTCTTCTTAAGCCGGTACTGTAAACCGTGGTCAGATCCAATTCTCTTCTTGAGGTTAATCACAAAATTGTCGGGTTCTACCTCGCATTCATACATATCGACGATCTTATTCAGAGCTTCAAGACATGTCCCTCGCCCAAAATCTTTAACGTCATGTAGATCAAACGTATCGTGAATAACGAATGTAAATCTCCCACCTGTAGCTTTTGTAATTAACTCCGTTAGTTCGTTGAGGTGAACTCCATAAGCTTCGTCAATATATGAGGTGTAAGGAAACTTGAAGTCATTCAGCTTGAACATAATATGATTGCAATATATTGAAGCCATAAGCTTCCGACCTTCACGGGACCGGCTCCTGGACTGAATGACATAAAATTGGCCACGCTCATCTTGAACGTGGCCTTTGATTGCTATTTTTTCGCGGTAATCATCTGAGGTCATTGGGACCATAAATGTTACCTCATAGTCACTGTTAATACGTCTTCTTCGTTGTATATCTGAACTATCAATCAACGTACCTACACGCCGGATGTTCTTATCGAATACTTTCATAGTTGGGTTAGGCATATCACACCTCAATTAATACAGGAATTTGTCTCTATGTGTAACACGGATCAGAACGTTTCTACCTGTTTCAGGGTCTGTCCATGTGAGATTGTTTTCTCCAAGGTTTAAATCAAAAAAGTCACCTTCAAGTAAATACGAAGCATTAACTCCATTTTGAGTTATTTTGTACGAATTGGCATCGATAACAACTTGATCACCTGGCCGGAATGGTCCAGTGAATTCAAGGAATTCTACATGGTACCGACTCCCCTTGGCGACTGCTCCAAAACCGACATTCATAATCGCACGTTTGGTAATCTCTCGAATGAAATCCGCCTTTGTGCCAGCAGCTACATCCATAACCGCCGTAAATGAGATTTCTCGGACAAAATCTCCTGTTGCTCCCGCATTGACATCCATAACCGCCGAACCCGTCATTTCCATCGTGGCTGCGGCAACGGCAGATCCTGATATATCAGCAACTGCCCGGCCAAAGACGAATACGGATATTTGGCGGTTAAAGGCCATGCGGTTAAAAGCCCCTCTGTTAAACATCGCCCCACCTCCTTTATTGTAAAAGGCCATCTGACCACTTCAGAGGGCATAAAAAATAGCGCACCACATGGGCGCGCTACCATATAGGTACACTGGTTATCTTTATATATTGTGATCCCCAGGCCAAAATGACATGTTCCATATTCGAACGTGTTACGTTAATGCTATTTTTTCAACCAACTACTTTACTCAACTTATCTCTATGAACGCACTCCTACCAGACCGTTCTCCTGTCTCTCTATGATGTTAAGTATCCTCCGAATGACAACACTTCTTTGTATCAAGTTGTAACTACAACTCCTGTTACCCTTGCATACCCGTGGCAAGAGGCCGCTGGATTACTTACATGTTTTACTTGTACGCTTATTTTACCCAACATATTAAAGCTTGCTGGTAATGTGTATGAAGTTAAGGGATTATCGCCTGTAGTGTGCTTAAACGGCTGAATAAAGTTAACAACTTTATTTTCTCTGTCTATATTCATAGCTAGAAACCCAATGCCGTTGTTGTACTGTCCAGTGCTGACTAATGTTTCTTGTGATCTTCTCCCTGCATCGTCTTGAAACACCAACGCCACTCTTGCGTCACCTTGTCCGTTTCCTCCGTTGGTGGATGCATGTACAGTTAAAATAGCACTTGTACCGTTAGATGTCGTCGTGGGATACGCGTCTACGAATCCGTTCCCATTGGGTATCACAAATAATTCTTGATATATTGTCGTGTTAGGACTCATGGTTATATCATACGTGTCGGAATACACGGTTCTGCTTGACTTGTTAATTGGCCCATCCAACCCGTAATTATCCAATGAGTAACTATCTATCCCTGGCATTATGTCACCTCTTTGCCGCTGATATAAAGAGTTATGTTCGCTGCACTTCCACGAATGTTGATTTTTTCACCTGACATCATTATTTGGTCGAAGAAAGGTATAGTCAAAGTATCTTTCCCTTTTATCACATGTTCATATATCAAGGGTACTTCCCCAAAATAAAGAGTGACTGTTCCAGCAGAGGCGGCTGTGTTGCATATTGTTATCGCTTTAACAAATGTGATTGTGCCTGAAGGTACCGTATACACATTTGTCGCGGCAATTGTCATGTTTCCGCCGTATAATCTTTTAGCTGTTACCTCCATCTATAACGCCCCCCATAGGTTCTCTTGATCTACATAATCTTTAGTCTGAGCATTAGCATTACTTACTGCCTTTTCAGTAGCAGCAACATCTTCTCTATCACCGTTTGTTTTGCTTGATAACTGCACTTTACCTTTTTGAGTCAGCGATGCGTCTGGAATGTCCATCTCGTTTACGGATTGGCGAAGTTCTTCAACTTCATCTCGCGTTGCAACACCCTCATCAATCTTCTCAAAGATGGCATTAATACCTACTCGGCTTACACTTTCATTCCCCAAAGGCAGGGGCAGTTTTAAACGATTCGTTTCAATTGGCATCATTAATCCCTCCTTTTTGTTGTTATTAGGTCTATACGATTTAGCTCATAAGTTGTTAAATAGTCTGAAATAAGGCATAAAAATAGCGCTCCAATGTCGGAACGCCTTTTACACGATATTGCCGTTTTGGTCCATCCCCGCAATTTCCAGTGCAGCAGCCACTTTATCACGACTTTGAACTGGTACAGAATCCAACTCGATCAACCCTTTATGAATCATCATTACGTATACAGCTAACATGTTCTCACCTCCTCTCATGAGTGCTATAGCCCAACGGATCAGAAGGCTTGCAAGCTTAACTCTCATCAGGCAACACACTCAGCAGCATCATATGCAATTCCATGAGCGCCAGTTGGTTTGCGTTGCTTTCCACTTTTAACTGTGCAGTTTCGGCCTCGGATGTTGCCAACCTTTGCTCCAGTTCAACGTACTCAATAGGTCTGCTGGCTTTGTCCGCCTCATCCTTGAGCGCTTGATCCAATACAGGCACCCCATCTTGCAAACGGTAAAAGCCTGCATTAATACCAATCGGTAAGGGCGTTGGTAATTCGACTGGTTGATAACCCTCATGTTCGTATTGGATAACATCCCGAATGATGTCACCGTCTACCTGTACGTAAAATAACATGTTATCTACCTCCAAATAATAATCGCGTCTTTTTCTTCCCCTGCAATACCTGATTCCAAAGCATAGCCTAAACTATTAGCAGATTTAACGTCGGTAAGTGAGTTGTTACTCTTGAATGCTTGTAGCGTTCTTTTGTACATAGTGATAAATCGGCTACCACCGGAACTATTAGATGCCAGTGCAACTCGCATGCCATCTGGACTAAAAGCAACGCTAAACGCATTAGCTACGGGTAAGATTGCAGGGGCTGTCATTTTAGTAAAAGATACCCCTTGGCGTAAATAGGTAGTGAAAAAAGGATACCCCGCATGTGCTATGCCAAGTACATCTCCTTCTGGGCTCAGCGCAACTCCGTCTGGTCTAGTCATTACTGCTCCTGATAGATCACTCATTTTAGTAAATACGTCACCACTTCTGGAGTAGAGACTAATATATGGTGACCCTTCATAGGCGACAATCAAGATCCCATCAGATGCAAAACACACAGCTCTACCATTACTAACCGGGAGTGAATCTGGGTTTGACAATTTTGTAAAGGTATCGCCATTACGCTTGAAAATTGTCATGAATGGAGTTGATACATGCGCTAACGCTAAATAAGTACCGTCTGGACTAAAAGCAACTCCGTTAACTGTACTCGGATGTCCTGTAACTGTTATTCTCGTAAAAGTATCCCCGCTACGTTTGTAAACCGTAAGGAGATTACCGCCAGAGTGTCCTATGGCCCAATACACCCCATCTGGACTAAAAGCAATGCACGTGGAGGTACCTGACGGTAGCACGGCAGGATTAGCTATTTTCGTAAAGGTATCTCCAATACGCTTGAAAATTGTAATGTATGGAGTATTTGCGTGCCCAATAACCAAGTCGCCTTCAGGACTGAATGCCGCTGAATACGCGTCACCTGTTGGTAACACAGCAGGGTCAGGCAGCCTTGTGTACTCACCATTTGTTATTTTGTATATGGCGACAAAAGGTGATGCACCTAAACCAAATGCCACGTATTTACCATCTTTGCTGTATGCAACACTTCTGCTGTAAGAACCAGGCGGCCTATCGGGTAAATCAACTATGTCACCAATAGCAGTATTCGCATAGATGGGATCGTTACTATTGATGCTTTCTGCATAAGTAACTTTCCGTTTTTCTTGCCCATTAATTACCGTTGCAGTCTCAATCGTCCCGATCCCATCTGC
This sequence comes from Paenibacillus sp. FSL R5-0519, assembly GCF_037974275.1. Classification (NCBI taxonomy): domain Bacteria; kingdom Bacillati; phylum Bacillota; class Bacilli; order Caryophanales; family Paenibacillaceae; genus Paenibacillus; species Paenibacillus sp. FSL R5-0519. The sequence continues at coordinate 2,645,769 of NZ_CP150234.1, read as the reverse complement.
AAGCTCTGCAAAAGAGTGAGGGGAAGTCCCTGCTACCGTTCCCCCTTTGACGATGACGGCGGATTTAATGAGGTTTTTCCCGTCACCGACATGTGTAAAAACCTCGTTGAGTGCATCAACCAGGTTGTCCTTGTCTGTGGTCTGTAATTCAGCCAGATTACCGACTTGCCCTTGAACCGCACCTACAGCGGACTCCGTAGCTGCTATGGTATCCCTTTCGCCAGTTGTGGACTTTGATAGTTGGACGATACCTTTATCTGTTAAAGATGCGTCCTGTGGTGCAGGGATGTTTTCTAATCGCCTGTTTAAGTCCTCAATGTTGGCCTTGAATGTGTTGTGATCATAAGCCGAGAAAAATCGGGCAACCCTCGTCCCCGCTCCCCATGACTGAGCTACTCCTTCAAATGCTCTGGTTACACCTGTAAGCACATTCCCTGTCTTCTCGGTATAAAGTATTGTTTCTGCGTTTTCGTTAGCTGGATCAAGCACCAGTTGGTTAGGCGCAGGAGGTAATACCGAACCGTCCAGCACCGTGAAACTGGTCTGAGTATCGTCAATGTCTGTCGCCAGCTCCGTCTGCCTACTGTTGACGGCTGCCGGATACATTGTTTCAATCATCGTTTATACCTCCTTAGTTCAACCGGATCTCCACTTGCCCAGTTAAAAATTTAAAAATGTCATTGTTCAAAATGCTCCGTGGTGTTTCTAGAGTCCCGAAATAATAAAGGTTCCCACCTGTAACAGCATCCCGCAGACCGAAATGTGTAACTGTGCCCCAATTGGCTGTCGCTACTGCAAAAGCTACATCTGCCGCAGATTTGATGGACATCTTTTGTATATTGCTCAAGACACCTGTAACTGGGTGAAACTCTTGGACAGTAACTTGAGACGGTTCAGCAAAGGTGAGTACCTGCCTGCCGTAACCTCCACCGGACACCTCTTGCCCCGTATCATTCCAGGTCGGATCGGAATTATAAAGAGCGACATATAGCCTATCTGGGAAAGTGAATTTCTCCCCTCTTGCTGATACATTCAGTTGTTTGGTCGCTAAATATTTACTAATGTTCATTGGTTCACCCCTCTAACAAGTATTCATTCTGAATCTTGAATTTTTGAATTGTTGTGGAACCTGTGTTGGTTAAAACAATCACCGGACTTGCGCGTTCATCACCAAAAGAAATTACTTTGATCTTTTCTGGAGAATGAGTAATAGTTTCTTCCAGCATGTTTTCATCGCTTTCCGGAAAGGGATGTTCTCCCATCTTGATTGGAATTGTCAGTTCCCCATCAAAAATGATTTTTTCAATATCCATCGTCCCAGCATATCTTCCGATATATCTTCTGCCCGGAAGATCCTCAAACGTGAGTACAATGTCCCCTTTTTTGATATTAAAAAGAGCCGCCACTTGGGCGACTCTTCTGTGATAGTCAAGGGTAGCATCGTCTGCCATAACGATACACTCCAGATTAATTACTCTTGGGCCATATGTGCTACCAAAATCGATTTCTCCATCCCGTCCTGCAATTTCAAGACTGTAGTCCCTCGTCGGTGGCAACACCGGGATGTTGTGCTTCTTCAGGCCAAGCCCAATCTCTCGGAAGGACTTTCCATCAGCAGTAGCATTGATCATTATCCCTTACCTCCTCTTGCCTGCATCCTACGCATCAAATTATCACGTTCACTCCAGAAGACTTTCGCAGCCGATTCGTCTGCGATATAAGTATCTCCTGATTTAATTACGAATTGATTGCTGGTTCTCTCCGGATTTACTCCGTTTGAACCTTGAGGAACTGAGAATTCAGGCATTGTGAAGTCTAGTCTGTGCATACGTAGATTCAGGAGATTAAACAATGAGTCCTGTTGTCGATCGTTAAGAATAGCCTCTCCAGCATGAGCGATAACTGGAACCGCTGCACCGCGAGGACCTTTGACAATCCCACCTTCGGAGAAATGCTGGAGTTTACCTGTATCTTTATTGATTCCATATTTCTTACGAATGGCATCGTTTTGTTCTTGAAGGAGTCGCATAGTTTCAGCATCACCGCGGGCTTTAGCTGCATCCCAAGCATCCTTATTAGCGTTATAGGTGTACAGATCAATTTCCTTTTGATATGAAGAGTCCTTCGAAGCGGTTCCTGGAGCCAAAGCTCCCCCAGAGACATCAGTAACTCCAAGTGAAGCACTTGCCGCAGCAATCTGATCAAGACGGCTCTGGTACTCCAAAACAAATGCATCAAGCATTCCGAGGATCGTTTCGTTCTTCTCGCTCTCCTTCAGTACCTGAATGTTTTTCAGGTTTTCAGCAGATAGTTCAGTATTTGAAGAAAATTCATCAAAGGCTGCTGACAGATTATCGTAATTTGATTTAGCATCTTGGATTTTATCGTCAAAATCTTTTTCGCGAGTTGTTTTTTCCTCTTGCAATGCCGTTTTCTGATCCTCAAGCGCTTGTTTCGCAAGCTTGCGCCCGTGTTCACGATCCATATCCTCGATATCCTTCTGTACCTGTTTCCGTTCTTCAATACCTTCTGGTCCAACAGCGGACTGAAGTTTTTCCAGACGTGCTACTTTCTCCGCACGCAATCTCTCATAGTCATCCTGATCGTTACTTCGCTCCATGGCTTGAATCAGATCATCAATGGCTTTGATTTTGGCCTCTTGAGCCGAGGTGAAAGCATCCTTCTCTGCCTGGATACGTTTAATCTCCTCATCCCTCGCATTGTCCAGTAACTTTTTCTGCTTGGTTACCGACTCGGATACAGCTTTGGTCATTTCGTCCATGAGTTTTTTCTTTAGATCGTAGACCTTTTCATCTGCATCCATCCGTTGATCGCTTCCTACCAGGTAAGAAGCTTGAAGTTTCATATACTCGGAAAGTTCTTGTTCGGTAGTCATTTCACCGATCGCCTTCAAGTGATTAATTCGTTTCTCAGCAGCAGAATAGTACTCCTTATCCAGATCATTACGCTGCTTATATATTTTCTGTTCTAGATCCCATAGCTGTTCAGAAGACATCGTCTTATCAGCTTGCATCTTCAGAAACTCTTGAAGCTCCCACTTCATGATGTCAACTTTTTGAGCACCGGACATTTCCATCTTCGTAGCTTCTTTGTTAATCCACTTTTCCGAGTACTCGTACCTAGACGAAATCAGTTTCTTGGAAGTATCTTGATACATTTTCTCTGCTTCAGCTCGTTGTTCTGCTTTTAGCGTGGTGTCGTTTCGCATCCGGTTGTAAGCCTCGGCCTGCATTTGATAAATCTCAACCTCAGACTTACCTTGACGTTCCATCTGATCCGTTTGTTTATCAATCCAATTGGTTGAATTTTTAAATTTCAGATCCGTAACCTTGTTCGTCAAGTCATACACTTGTTTAGCTGATTCAACACGCTGTTCCTCAGTGAGGGCCGTATTTTTGAGTTGCCCCTGATAAAACTGAAGTTGCGTCTTGGTCATTTCCATATCAGAACGTCCTTGCTGACGCATCCGTTCAACACGAGCTTCCATATTCGCCTGCGCCGTATCAAATTGGTCACTGGCATACTGATCCTTCATGTCTTCTTTCTCGGACTGTACATCCCCGATTTTCTCAGTCAGGCTTCGCCGCTTATTAGTTAACTCATCTGATTTCAGCCCGGATTGTTCAATCATCTGACGCTGCTCCTGCATCAGTTTCTGGATTTCTGTTTTGAGTTTCAATTGAAGCTCGTATTCGGTTTTGTACTCTTGCGAGTCTTTCTTCAAATTCTTCTGCCGCGCTTCAGATTGTTTTAAAGCTAACTCTTTGTCAGAGATTTTCATATCTTTGATACCGAGTTTACTCTCAAGTTCTGAAACATCAATGTTATAAAGTTCATCACTAATCCGAAGCAGTTCGCTATCAGCAGTGTTTTTTGCATCCTTCAATTGCTTCTGTGTGGGTTGTGAAGTTGTACCGGCCTTTTGTGGAGAATAATCAGCTAAGACTTTATCTACATATCCTACATCTCCGTATATCTTGCTTTTATAAACTTTCTTGTATTTCTCTGAATACGCAGCCATATCAGCTTTATTGTAACCACCAGACTTTTTGAACCAATCAATAATTCCCGATCCCATGTTGTATCCGCCCAGAGCCATGGCAACATCTCCACCAGACTTCTTCAATAACTCAGATAGCATCTTCGTTCCTGCATCAATACTCTGTTTTACTGTCGCATTGTTCATGCCATTAACTTGCATGACATTGGTTACGCCCTTAGCTCCAAAAGTTGATTCGCGTTGGATCACAGCAGCGACAAGGTATGGATCAACATTAAATTGATTGGCGGCAGCGTTAATCTCAGCAGCATATTTACCAGCATACTTCACGCCACCACTAGCCTGAGAAACAGTTGCTGATCCAGGAGATGCATTATCAATAGATACTCCAGGAACACGAGTTGCCCCGTTGTATTTTGTCGCCCAATAGTCACTGTTCAAATCCTGAACCTTTAGTCCGGAATTGCCCATTTGGATGAACTTGCTATCCCCCATGTAAATGCCAACGTGTGAGTTATCCTTACCCGTTGTGTTGAAGAATACAAGGTCCCCCGCTTGGAGGTTATTTTTGGAAACAGCCAGTCCAGATTTAGCTTGTTGAGCAGCAGTTCTAGGCACTTGTACACCTATTGTCTCAAACATCTCCTGGACAAACTGAGAACAATCCGAATAGGCTCGTTGTTTGAACTCATCAAACGAACCATTAAAGTTACCTGGTATTTGTTTGTACTTCATCACGCCAGAGTTCGCCAAATCTACAGCAGTGGATATTATTTTAGTGATATCTGTAGATGGTGCCCCACTTGTTGTTATTTCTGCTTGTGATGATACGAGTTGTGACGGATCGTTGTATCCTTGCTCGTAAAGCTTCTGCTCCTCCAGCAGAGCAGCACGTTTCTGTGCGAGAATATCCAGATATTCTTTGGATGACTTCGCGACACGTTTTTGCTGAGAATCCAGCTTTTCAAGTGACTTGTTGTAGCCTTCAATCGCCTTCTGTAAGTCTGTCATAATCTCTACGGTTTCTTTTTTGGCCTTGTTATTGTCTTCTACCCCGTAAGTATCATCTTCCAGAAGTTTAGTCATGGCTTCGATCTGGTCATTACTTAACTGTAGTTGACCGGCATATTTTTTCACGACATCGTTTAACTCATTAAGTTTTTGTTTTTTAGCTTCAAGTTGCTCATTGGCCTTTTGTTGAAGAAAATTAGCTATGCCTTGATTCATAAGCTGTGTGCTATTTAATTCAGAAGCATTCTTCTTCTGTTCTTCGGTGATTTCTTTTTCAATATCTTTGATTTTCTCGCGTGCTTCAGCAAAGGTTGAGATAGATTCAAATTCTTGCCCATAAAACTGAATTCGTTTTAAACTCTCCAGCGCTACACTGCGCGTTGAATCCCTCTCTGCTTTCAGATCATCAATAGCTTTCTTGATTTTTGCTTGCCTCAATTTCTCTAGAATTTGACCTTCAAATATCCAACCATCCGTTGTTTTTCGTATCTGAGAAGCTAATTCAGGATATTTCAAAATCAAGTCTGCTACAGCAGATGAACTTAAAGACTGTCCTTTGGAGAGTGTGTCCGCAACTTGATTCAGCTCAGAAACAGAAGAAATACTTGCTTGAACGGATTCTCTCAAAGCCTTGGTCTGCTCAACCAGTTTTTCTGTCAGTTCTTCAATCGTATCCGAAGCCTTACCGTTTATTCCGGCTAAAGCATCTGTCTCCTTTTGAGCTTCAATAGATTCGACTGTCATTTGTTGCATCTGCACATTTGCATCACTTAATGAAGCTTCAAGTTCGCGATTTTTGGTCTCTAAAGAGTCCAGTTTCAATTGTAAGTTCTCCAGTTGGTTGGATGATTCGTCCACGCTTTTGAAACTGAAGATGTTCTTCATAAACTCCACGCCGCCAGCGATCAAACTATTTTCAAGAGACTCTATCTTCTCCTTCGTTTTTTCAATAGCTGCGATGTTTTCATTCATTTGGTTCTGTAAACCGTTTTTCTGATCTTCTAATACAGCTTTTCTGGCTTCCCTTTGCTTATCAATGAGCGAATTAAGCGCAGCAATTTGTGTTTGAGTTGCCTCATCCGTAAACCCTGCTGCTTCAAGCTGCGCCAATCCTTCTTTACCTATAGTCATCGCCAGAGCCTTAGATATCTCTTCCAGTTGACGTTTCGCCTGTTCCTGTTTACTTGTGGATAGCGTTCCGCCATCAATCATCGCTTTTAAGGAATTATGAGCGTTGACCATCTTCGGCAACAAATCAATCTGACGTTGATACTGACTAATCATTTGTTGACTCGCTGAATCGTTGTCCTTCATCATCTGAATCCGATCACGTTCTGCTTTTTCGGCTTCCCCACTTTTCATCGCAAAAATAGCAATAGCTCCGACTAGCAGAGATAGTCCCGCAGTTGCCGCCGCCATGGTCACCGTAGCAGCAGCCTGCGCCCTGCTCAAAGCACCGGTTGCCACTGTTGCCGTGGTGGTCGCTACAGCTTGTGCTTCCCTTGCGGCTGTCTGTTGAACTGTGGAGATAGTTACACCTTCGCTAGAAACGATATTAACGGTATTTGCTGCTGAATTAGCTACTGTTGCAGTTGTACTTGCGACTGTTGAAACGGTTTCTTGCGCTTTGGCAGCATTCAGTACTTGAATTGCCGCAATTACGGACGTAATCGGACCGCTAAGGGCTTTGTATGCCAACAACAGCCCACTTAATCCCGCAGCAGCCGCGTAGACACCAGTCGGTATTTTCGTCAGACCAATGAGGAGCTGGTCGATACCATCTAACACGTCTTTGATCATCTGACGCAATCCATCTTCGCCAGCCGTGTTAAAGATTTCAAGCAGTGATGTTCTGGTTTGAGCTGCTTTACGCTGAATCGTATCCATTTGAACCGTCAAATACTGCATGGTAGATCCGGAAGAGCCGACAGACGCAGCAGTTCCCAGCAAGATATCCCCTACATTGAGCGATGCAGCAAGTTTTGCATACTGGTAAACCCCTCGGGAGATATCTGCATAAGACTGAGTGAGGTCGTAGTTTTTATCCGTTACTTGGATCGAAAGATCCAACAGGATATCCTCAGCCTTCCGCCACTGTTCAACCCCATCTACAACCTCTTTGGTTTTAACACCTAGACGTTCAATTTCATCTACTGCTTTATCTGTCCGAATCGTACCTAGGACTGTTTTCCACATGTTACCGAGGTTTTCTCCGGATAACGCCGTGTTACGAACACCAGAAGAGATCAAACCGTTCATTACGTCAAATGACACGCCTGTTTCAGCCGCAATTTTACCTGTACGTTGGAATGCCGCTCCCAAGTCACGGGCCGGTGCCATCGTATCGTGCGCAACCTTGGACCAAGAATCCAGAACACGGTTACCGATAACCATAGCTTCATTCGCATTCGTAATATGGACCCCATACTGAGACATAACGGATTCCATAGACTTGGTTGCATCTTCGAGCTCCACCATATCAACGGTGGACAATTTTGTAGACTGACGGACAAGTTCCTGGACTACGTTTACATCTTTGTACATCCGACCCCAGAGACGAGCTGATTCCGTAACATCCAGAATATTTGATCCAAGTTCATGGGCCGTTTGAATGAAAGCTTTCGTCTCACGGTTGAGCTTTTGTGTATCCATAACCATCTTGTTCGTTCCATCTTCGAAATGAACAAAATAGTGTTCGTTGGTCTGGACGTACCCTGCCATGTTGGATTCAATATCTACCAAGCCCTCTTTCATGGCTTGAGTGACTTCGTGCATCGCCTTATACATCGTGTGGAACACGACTGCGTGTGTAGCCATGTCTCCTAATCTGCCAATCCAACTTTTAGAGACAGCGTCCATTGTGGACCCCATCCGTTTGGTTTGCTGTTCAGTTTGAGACAAAGCTTGCCGAATCCGTTGTTCCTCTTGCAACACTTTTTCCCGGAGAACTTCTTCTTTTCTCTGGCGCTCTGTCAGAGCAACACGTATCTTCTGTTCCTCTTGTAGTACGCGCTCTCTCGTCCGGTCATCCGTTCCTGTCCCCGTTGCCTTTGCTGCCTCCTGCCCGGTCTTGACAGAACGATTCTGAAGAATCTGCATCTTTTGTTGATGTTCACGTTCGGATTGCTCAATCTGCTGATTCCTTCTTTTGATCAATGCTTGTTGTGCCTGCATCTTAGCATCAATCAAACGATTGGTTTGTTCCAACTGTTGAGCCTTGGCACCAAGTAAGGCTGTTTGAGCGAGTTTCTGCTTATGCTGAGCTTCAGCTTCAGCGATTATCTTTTGGCGGCGTTGATCCGCAGTTAAGGCCATCTTATCCATTGCTGATGATATATTCTTGTATGACTTCTCAGCCGTAGATAATTCAGCATTCAGCGCCTTGAACGCATCGGCATTACCCTTAGCACCTGTATCAATGTTTTTAAATGATTGTAACACTGTACCAGTATCTAATTTTATCCGCGCAGCAACGACATCTCTATTCGTACCCTCTGCCATATTTCCCCCTTTCTATCTTGGCTGAAAGAAACCAAGATCAGATAGAAATTTTGCCTTCTTCGGTTTTTTGTTCTCCACTTGTCCGCCGTGGATGGCAATTTCAAACTCACGAGAACGTTGTTTTTCCTGCATGAGCGCCCGAATTTTCGGGATAGTCATATTGGGCCACTCCGCATCAGATATACCATTACTGATACAGAGCGCCCAAAGGCCCATCCAGTCCGTTCCAGGGTGTTCGTTTTCTTCACCTTCTGAATCTCCGTCCTCATCATCCTCTGAATCAGGGTCTGGAGGGAAAGATTCTTTATAGAAATCGATCCAAAACGTTATCCAAAGCCTGGATACCCTCCATGTCCACTTGTTCATACTCTTCATCCGTTAGGCCCTCAACAAAAATCAGATCGAAGGCTTTTTGATACGCCTGCTCAATAGCCGGACAGTCAATAGCTGGGATATCCTGCTCACCAACTTGCGCTGCTTCAATGGCCTCCCGTCCAATTACATAGCTAAAGCGTATACCCCCTAGGTTTTTCGCTTGCTGCCGAACTTCCCGGATCAACTTGATCGTTCCAATCTTAATTGTCTTCTGTAGCCCTTCAGCCAAACGTACACTACTGCCAATGTTCAATGTCTGGTCCAACGTTTTCTCTTCTTGGATTTCAACTGCTTGTTCAAATTCGCTCATGTTCATTCTCCTTTGATTTGAAATATAGTTTTTACCAAAAAAAGAACCCCACCGATTACCGGCAGGGTTGTGTGTGATAGTTTAAATTCCGAACTTGATGGTCATTGCATGACCTTTCGGGTTATCTGATGTGCGTTCAGGCTCCATTACTTGCAGGTCCATCGTGGAGGTATTGGCTTTCTTACGCTCCTGTGATACGTCGAGTGTACCGCCACCCAACGCTTTGTAAATAGTGAGCTGACATTGAATCTCATTGCTCGTTTTGTCATCAATCAGTTTAAATCTGTGTGTGAATTTGAACGCTGTTGGGCGACGGGTTCCATCGAATGAAGTTTCCGTGCCTTGTTCAGACCATTTGTAGGTAACAAGAAGCTCTTTGTCATTATTTGCTTGGGTAGATTCAATCACTCCCTCAGCAGTAATCGTGTATTGTTGATCAGTTGGTGTTGATGCCACACGGGTAAGTTGAGTCAATGCATCAGTATCCGGGTCCTTGAGATAGACTTCGTCACTGTCCGCTACCAAGGTTTCTCCGAAGGCCAGTTTGTATTCGCCATTCTTCAGAAAAGCTGTTTCTGTTTCGTCAAACACAATTTCTTTCTTCTCTGTTTTACCACCTTGAGACATATCAGCAATTGCCGCAGAGTAACGTGGCACTTCAATACTGACTTTGTCCTGTAGATCCCCTGCTGTGTAGTGGAATGCATATCCGCTGTCTCCGCCCATGACTGCCTGCCAGTCAAATTGCAGTTGTAACGTAACCTTTGTTACCTTGTCCTCAACGTACTTAATTGTTCCATCCAAATTACGGGCTACGATTGTTCCTACGCCATCAAAAACGAGTGGTCTCATATTTATCCTCCTTGGGTATAGAGTTGATTAGACAAGCTCCCAGAGCCGTGCATCAATCTCTTTAATTCGTTTGTATTCCTTCATGTTTTCATATCCTTCAACTGGTTCCTTGCCATCCATCAATCCGAGTTTTTGTGCAAGACGAATCTTTTCTCGGATCAACTTTTCTAGCTCAGGAAATTCTTCCTTAGGTTCCGGCTCGTTATCTGTTACTTCAGTTTGTTTTTCAGACATATCCTCACCTCAATTCATCCGGAGATAGTCAACATCAAATATGGCCTTATACCCTTTGACACCTTGTATACCCGTTGCAAAATCTGCATCATACGTCAGTACACATAGGTATGTCGCCCAACCTGGCATCGTTATCCGTTTATCGTGTAAGATACGAAACGCTCTTTCAAAGAGCACCTTTGCTGCATAACCAGTACCAGCATAAAAATCTAAGCAAAACTTTCCTTCGAAGACTAATTGATTCGGAGAAAAGCGCCCTGGCATCACATATTGGCAGATATGAGGAACCGTTTCATGACTTACAGTGATTTCAGGTTCCATCCCCTTTGTCAATCTCTTCGCTACCTCCACGGAAGGTGAAGATGAGTCAAGCTCAAGTAACTCCATGAGTTCGGCATCACCTTTAAGCGCATGCTGAACAGCATCCAACAATTGAAGACTCAATCTCTCACCTCCCTGAAGTAACGATGATATGGAAACTCGGTAATGACACGACTAATCCCGTTTAATATCCGATCACGATTGGATTCAAGAGCGATACGCATGAAATAAGTAGGAGGAGTAGCTTTGAACGAAGGATCAAGGTCCCCGCGTTCTGCCAACTCCTCCAAATCTACGCCTGCGTATCCGCCTTTGGACTTTTTAATCGTGCCATCGATAGCTCGGTAAGTACCTCTACCCCGCCCTACGACTACCCGGCTACCCTTTGACCTCAACTTATTCCACGCCTCACTGTTCATGTAGCTGACTAAACCCGGGTTTTGACTCGGTCCAGCCATAAGTGAGCCTTTACCGAATTGCTCAAGCCACGCTTGCCAGTAATCAGCGGTGATGTCTCCTGAAATCATTTGGTTCGCTAGCACGATCATTTGCATCTCCAACCGCTCACGGACAGCAGGGTAGTACCGAATGCCGGTCTTCGCAGTAAGTAATACGATTTTCGTTAGACCTGTGATTTCAACAGCCAACTTGTTTTCCAAGTCCTTCGCTGCACGTTCTGCATCGTACCCGGTAATCATCGCCTGTCCTCGCACAACTGAATATGTAGAAGATTCGGATACTTGATCCGATCCACTACATCCACTTGATATTTCTTTCCGGATAACACAATACGATCTGGACTCATAAGCGCCGGGTCACTCGGCTCTTTAACATCTACATCGGTTTGCAAAAGAAGAATCAACGATGTGGTTGGAAGAAGGCCAGGATCTTCTTGTTTGAGTTGCGCGGAAACATGTTGAGCAAAACCAACAACTTCTGTAACAACAGGAGTAAACTCAGGTTTTCCCTTGGGATTGTCATTCATATCGTACTCCTGCATGTATCGTTGAACTTCCGTTATAACGTTCGTTTTAATCAAGGAGCAGTATTTGTCTTTGGTTGCGGTGAAACGGAGGGTTTGAACCAAGAAAGTCATGTCATTCTGTATGACATCCCCAGGTATTACAGGCGACTTAGGAGAAAAAAGGCCGTTGTACATGTACTCTTTACCCAGAACTGTAGTCGCCTTTGTTTCTCTGGACAGAATGACTTTATCCACTTCCCCATTCACAGTGCAGGGAGAATGTCTGTGAGTGAAATCTTTAAACACTAAACCCCCGCCTTTCCTTCTCCCTTGTAGGACCAGATAACATCAGCAATGGAGCATCCAAGGTTTCTTGAAAGGTGGATATTAATCCCATTAATTCATTGGCCTCATCAACCAATTGTGTCGCTCGTCTCTCCCAATTGACTGCCTGATTTTCGAAAGAAAAGTCGAAGTCTTTCATCGTTTTTTTGATCCTCGCAGCCATAGATGGAGCCAGTATAGCAGCAACCATACAAATAGCTGCTGCATATACATAGGCTTGATCATCACCAATCAAATCAGCGTAATCTGGAACTTGCTTTACAATCCTCGCTTCAGCGATTGGTAAAACAGAAATAGCGTCTATGTCGGAGTCAGTTATCACATCCTCACCAACGCCTAGACGCCCTCTTATTTCTTCATGATATGTTTCAGTTGTAAGTATCTTATTCGCCACCAACGTCACCGCCAGTTGAGGCAATCGCTTCTTTCAACTCATCAATATCCATTTTTGTATAGCCAGGGATTTTCATTTCCTTCGCAACGGATTTCAACTCTTTAAGTTCATCGTCCAAATCATTATTTTGGGTATCGGATTGCAGTTCATCTATCTTAGCCAGAAGTTCTGCTTCACGCTCCCTTGATTCGTCCAACTCTTCCTGTAGCTTTAATTCTCGTTCTGATGGAGTATCCGGAGAAGTTGGATCGCCTTCTACGATCTCTGCCAATACCTCTCCAGTTGCTGCATTGCGAACTTCCTTTTTTGCAATCTCAATAAGCCCATCAGGGGCATCATGCACGATGTTCCCTGCGTTGTATTCCCCAACAGCATCAACCAAAATTTTTACGATGGTCATAGGTTATTCCTCCCTTACGCCACTGTAGCAAAGATATGCCAGTTGACGTATTTTAAACGCGGCAGTACCGTTGCACCGTTGATTAATTGCCATTGGTCAGGATCGCCTTGAATAAGTTTAGCGAGTGCAAATTTTCCAGTGTGACCGGTGAAGATGTCTTCGTAGTTGTTCGGACTGGTCACCAAGTCCATGATAGAGCCTGTCATACCTTGACCAATTATAATTACAGCGTTGTCGGGAATAAACGGGTAGAACGTTCCTGTATCGTCAATATATCCACCATCATACACTTCGTATTGAAGCCCATTCAGGTTTTGGTTGACGATTGCTGATAACGAACCATCCGTAACAATATCTTTGCCGTAGGTGGATTTAATCAGATCACGAATCTTTTCATTCTGCTTCAGGTACATATCCACCTTTTTGTTAGCTACAATTTTAACGCCTCTTGCGCCACTACCCCTGAATTTAAGTAGCCATTCATCAATGTTTTTTAATGGGTCAGCCGTTGCAGTATTACTCCACAGCACATCAGCTGTTGGCTTGTTATTAGCCGGAACGCCGTAATCAATTGTTCGAGAAGGTTTATTCGCTGTAGCGGGAACGATAAGGCTACCCGTAAGTGATTGCCAGCGCATCCACTCAAAACGTGTTTCAAGTCGTTGGTTGAGATTCACCATTTTTTCAATCATGTATTCTTCGCCCCAAGTTTGTTCAAGGCTGTTACCTGGCTTGCGAAGGGTAGCAATTTTTTCTCGATCAATGATTGACTTTTCACGCCATTCCTGATTGGTGAACTCCATTTGTTTCACAACTGGCGAAGCGTGGATTGGTGAAGGATCATTCAGTCCAGTAGGTGGAGTCATGCCAGTATCGTCGTAGGTCACATCATATTTAATTGTCAGCCCGAGTTCCGGTTTGAAATCCACACCATTTGTCAGGATCTGAGCACCTCGAAAACTGTTAATATCTGTACGAATGTTCCGAACGACTTCTGTTAGAAAGTACGGGTCGAGTACGTTTGCCATTTAGTTTGTTCCCCCTTATACAAAGTAGCAAAGTTTAAGCGCTGTTTTAGCCGCTGTATCGATGCCTGTCAATTTAGATTCAGTGAAAATACCAGCGATCCATGCAGAAGCACCCATATCGGTAAGCGTAGTATCCTGATCATTGTCCAAAATGCAAACAGCGTCTTGCGAACCATCGGATGCTGAAGAGAGATAGGGAACGAATTTATTAGTAGCTGTTACCCTTCCAAGGACAGTACCTTTCTTAATTACTCCGTTCCCTTTTGCAAGCAACACACCACCAGGAATCCGCGCTTGCAAGTCCGTGGAAGCAAGAACTTCAACAAATTCCTGTGTGTTAATCTGACCAGGTCCCGGAGCACCGTTGTATTGAGATCCAATCATATTACTTATCCTCCTTCAGCAGATTACTTCTGCCGGTATTTTTGAGGGCAGCTATAGCATCAGCTCTAGCCGCTTCCTTTGCCTCTGTTTGGAGTTGTTCTGGTGTCTTTTGACCAGCAGCCTGCGCGTTAGTTGGCGCTGTTCCATTGGCAGCTCCTGCAGGAAGATCAGGGTTATCACCCTCGGTATGACGACCACCACCACCCAATGCAGCTTGAGCCTGAGCTTCGTAAGTCGCGCCGATTTTTTCAATCTCAGATACTGGCAAGTGGGACAGCATAGCTTTCATCGTTTCCGTATTAAAAGCTTCTCCCAACGCACGTACACCAGCTCCGCAAGCTTGCTCCGTAACCTTTGTCTTGTAGACCGCACCATCAGCAGCCTGAGCGCTAAGTGTAGCCAACTTTGAGGTAATGTCCGCATCATTTTCAACGCCCAGCGCAGCCCGGACTTGTCCGAGTACACTATTCGCAGCAGTCAGCGCGATTGTTTGAGTTTGTGATGCTGCCAATGCAGCCTTTTGTTCTTCTGTCACAGTGTCATCTCCTTCGGCCTGTGTTTCGGCCACATTGTTTTTTTCTTGCTTGATTACGAATCCATCAAGACCGGATTTTCCGCTAAAAGAATAAAAGACACGTCCGCCGCTAGGAAGCGACTTCGTATCTTCTGATAAAGCTTCCCATTTCACAGTTGGCTGTTGCTCAGTGACATTGCTCATCCCCACTACTCCAGCACCCGGATAAGCTCCGTCAAAGACGAGTGAGTTCTCCATAAGGTCACCGTCATTAATATCAACCGTGCAGAGTTTTGTATCATACTCTCTGCCGCGTATGTGAGGGCAATTCCCGCCGAAATATTCCTGACCACAGATGGAACACGTTTGGCTACTTACCGTGAAGCCGATTGAGGTATCAAAGATCGTTCCGGCATCAATACCTTCCGCTATCTGATCTATCTTGATGTCTCCGACCTCTTGGCCCAGCTTCATGTAATGGTCGGCATATAATGCCAGTTCATCGCCATCCATTTGCAATCGGCTGTCAAAGGTTCTGCCGAGTGGAATTGTCATGATGCCTAAGTTGGCCCATGAGTGATCCAACAGCAGCGACACACCTTCTCTGGCTTGGACAGCCATCTTTCGAAGGAAGTTAGGTGTTAATCGGTAAAATCGACGTGGGATGATTTGATCTCCCACAAGCTTTGCAGGAAACACATAGGCTTCTTCTTCCGTGAGCGGAACACGCGCAAGTTGATTAATTCTCGCTAATTGCTCAGTTGTTGGCTTTGCCATCTACTCCTTTTCACCTCCTTCATGTAATAAACGACTCTTCTTTCTTAACTTGCTGAATCATGATCGTTATCATCAGACCCATACTTCTTCTCAAGACCAGCAAGCAGCTCAGACGGTATATTAGGATCAAGCCCCATAATCCACCGTGCTTCTGTCGCCGCTTCTTTGGCAGTGATATAGCGTTCTTTCTCCGCCAGTACATAGTTGTTAAGCTTCGCTCTCAGATCACGCTCTCTCTCCATTTCAGTACGTAGATCAATCGGAGCGTAGTCGGCCTCTACCAAGGTTTGAACGCCACGTACTCTTGCAGCAATAGAAAAAGCCCGCTTCCAGAAGCGCTTGGTTACGTTTCGAGCGGACTCTACTGACTTGATATATATTTGAGTATCCACAGAGCTGTATGTCTCTGTGGAACCTTGATGCCTGGATAGTAATGTGAGCAAAGTCTTCAATCCGGTTGCCATCTGCGTATCGATAATATCAATCAATTTCTTGATGTCGATCATCGGTCCTGAATTGCCACCCTTGAGATATTCAACTTTTACGCTATCCCAATGAATCATGGCATCGTCTGGATTAAGCGAATTGAAATGTCCCATAATTTCACTCATACGTTCAGTCAACCACGTTTGCTGCCCCGCAGGATTATTCTTATATTGATTAGGCATGTTTTTCAACAAAACTTCCTCAACCACGGATATATCCAGTCTTGGGTATCCTTGATTGTGAACAACTGCCTTCAAGTCCTGCAAAACCTGTAAATGAAAAAAGACCGCTTGAAGGACAGGCAGTATTGGTGTTCGCCCATACGGATCATCGATCATTGGATCGAACTCTTCATAGATAAATGTCGGCGTATCAATCTTTTTGTACTGCCCAAACCATTCTTCGCCAGAACGAGGACGTGGATTCTTGATGTATTGCCAAGGCACAAGTCGATTCGTCCCCTCTTCTCTCCTGAACCAAATCGTCGCAGGGTCAACAGGTACGATATCAATCACATCGTTACAGCGCTCGTTCAAAACTACTTCACCAGCACAAGCACCTCGTACCATGATCATCATCCGCTGAATCGTATCAAGCTTGTCCAGCGACCTTCCATGCTGATAACCAGGTGAGGGAAGTGGAGTATCCAGTAAGTTCTTGATTGCATCCAAAGCCCTCTGCCCATTCTTATCGTCACTACCATTCTGCTTCTTTGCTGTAAATGTAAGTGGCGTGTCTCCCATACGCAGAAAGTTGTAGAGTGCATGCGAAATATCAGGATGGACAGACACAAGAATTTCAAGTAATTCCTCAGCTGTATGATTCTGCAGCTTGGTTAGATCAATATTATGGGCACTCTGGTACTTTTTCGGGAGCCAATTGAATATGTCCCACCCGTTTGATGATCTTGGTGAGGTCATCCTGCCAAAACCCATCATCTGACGTTTTACTGCGGCCGGAAGAACCGAATTCGCAAATGAATAAATGGCTTTGTGATACCATTTCAAAAATTTCACCTCCAGACATAAAAATAGAAGGTAGGAAAAGTTTCCTTACCTTCTAAAGTTCTTCATACTTCTATGGATTTATAATATCATCGAGTTACTATAGTATTACTACGGATTTAATCATCAATCCTCATACCTCCCCCCCCTAAAAAAAGTTGCAACAGTCTCCCATCACAGCATGATTTGATTATGTTTATATTAAGCATCTTACCGCTAATGTTGGAATGACTTTTCTTTGCTGATAAGTCAACAACTATTTATAGTATCGCAACTTTTTATCTTAGTTTCCTCCAAGGAAGAAATCTGCGATAGCTGAAGACCAGCGTGGATCTTTTATAGTATCCTTAAATACAGTTAAAGCAGCGTTTTTTCCAAGGTTGTATACTTTCCCAACTAAATCTTTTAATTTTCCGGAATTAGGGTTACTCTCATCACTTAACACCTCTTCAATCTCAGCAATTATTGGCTCTACTTCAGATATCTTATCTTCAGGAATAGCACCTTGTTCCTTGAGCTTATCTATGATTTCAGTTCGTATGTCACCTGTTTTCAAATTTTGAGTTATGTTCTTGCCTACTGCAATATTACTACCTGTATGTGCGATAATATCTCCAATATGTGTAATAGATAAGGAGGAACTCGGGATATTATCCTTCCCCTCAACTTCGTCTTCAACTAAATCCTCTAACCTATTAAAAATCTCCCGTACAATCGGTTGCAACATATCCTCATTAAATAATTGAATATTATAATCAATACCTTTATTTTTATATAGATGGAATGTGTAGTTAATTACAGCATTCTCATCCCGTCTAAAAGATACAAGAGTCTGTAAAATGTATGCGATCTGATAGTCCATCTCAGAAGGCAGAGAAACCTGTAACCACCCAGATTCATCCGATTCAATATCTTCAATTTTTATTGGGAGATTAAGGTATTCTCCTAGGACTGAGTTAATAACAAGGTTCCTTTCTATAAAATCAATAAATTGAGTGACTCTAGCTGAAAAATGAGTCGAAGAAGCATTAAGTAAAGAAGTCGCAATAACTTCAAAATCTCTGATGGCTCTTTTGACTTCCTTCTGAGTAAACGTGCTCACTATACCAACTCCTAATTTTTGTAATCATTTTACTACAAATAAACAAAAATATCCTTATTTAAATTGAGTTGGTTTCAACTTCTGAACTAGCTTCATATTCGTGGATACGCTCACTCAGCGCCTCTTCTCCGCTCTTGAACGGGTTGATCCCTGCAAATACATTCTCGCTGAATAAAGCTTAAAACGGCTCATATTATGTCATATGAAGGATGAAGAATAAAGAAAAAGCACCACAATGGGTGCTATGGTCTGACATATATTGATGCAGTACAGTTACTACAAGTGTATTTTGGTACGTCTTCATTATACAGTCTTTGAACAACCATAATCATCTGAGGCGTATTTACATCATAGGAATCAAAAAGTCTATCCCACTCTTCCTCATATTTAAGTTTCTCATTACAATTTGGACATAACCCTTTGTCATTCTTATAGCTTAATACTAGTTTCTCCAAAATACCACTTCTTTCCACAGAAAATGAGTTTCTTTGATATATTTCTACATCAAATCACCATTCCCTGCATATAACAGAAGAAAAGCGCCTCGAAGGATGCTTATTCAATCACTTTGAAAACTATCTGCCATGAGGGTTGATTCTTATCAAACAAAGAAAAATGCTTTTCAATAATTCTTGTTTTTACGGATGTCCTCCACCCATTGCCGCCATCACGCGGGTATGTAACAATATCCGAGTTGAGCAAGGCAGTCACTTGAGCCTCGTCTAGTTCAAAAACATTACCGCTGGTTTCTGCTATATTTCCATTTGCTTCTTGAAGCGTTGCATGAACGGTAACCATAACTAATATACCTCCTTATAACATCATAATTCGACATCAGGATTATTATTCCTCCAAATGAAAAGGCTCCACTTTGAGCACCTTCATTGAATCTCCTACTTGAGAGCATTTAAATAATGACGCATCAGATACTCACTAATTTCTTGATGATCACGGCTGTCCACCATCTGATACTTTGCATCTAATTCTTCCTTTGTAAAAACACCTTTATCTATCAGAACTTCTTCCAAAGCTATTCTTTTCTTAGTAACCTCTACTACACTTTGAATTGAAGATGTTGTTAATTGAGCTACAACTTCATTCATGATTGTATTTTTTTGAACAGAATCGATCTCAAGAAAGGTAACTGAAAATTCCACCTTTTCCTCAGAATCAATAAATCGGTGACTCATTTTTGGTCTATTGGCCCTAAAAGCAAGCTCTTTTTCAGGAATAGTGATAATGTTATCTTGTGGTTTTAATACTTCTAGTACTTTATGCTTCTGTTCTTTACTAGTTGAAAATTCTATTTCGAGTTTAGCTAAATCGCTGCCTGAGTCATTTTTCTCCTTTGTAAGGTTGTATGTCTGAACTATAAATTTCAATCCATTGATAATAATTTCATTTTCCAAAGTAACTCCCCCTTTGTATTTGTATCAGGAATATTTTACTACTTTTAAACAAGCGGGTCCACTACAAGACAGCTATACTTAATCCCATATCCCATACACAATATTTGCGCTTCTCCAGCTGCTTATCGGGACCAACACGATGCTTCTTCCGTCATCTGCTGATCACTTAAATCCCCCCCCATAAAAAAGCCGATCCCGAAGGAACGACTTTAGCTGTGATATGTATAATATTGTTTTTTTGTTCTTAAAGTACTTTCGAAACGGTAGAAAATGATTCACTTGCATTTCCTCGTTATTAATCTCAGGCAATCGTCTTTACATTTGCCGTTTTCTTTGTGGCAGATAATTTCTCTTTCATAACAAGCAACATCTCAACCAGTTCATCCCGAGCGATCAGCCTTACCCCATTTGATTTAGCGAGTTGATATGCCTGTTCAGTATAGTTGCTATTTGTAACAACCCATGCTCCATTTGCTCTGTAATGTGCCTTAGCTCCTTGGACTTCTTGAACAGCTTTTAAACCAACATTCTTCTTATACCTTTTAGCTTGCACGACGATTCGCTTCCCATCTTTGGATATAACCAGGTCGGCGCCATAATCACCTGCAGCTTTTGTAACTTCTGCCTTGAACCCTTGCGAACGAAACAGATGTCCAAGATAGTGCTCAAATTGCACTCCATCCATTTTATCAATTTCGGCTATTCCTGACCTCTTAAGTCTTTCGGCTCGCTTCTGTTGGATGATAACCATCAAAATAATAATACCAACAACCCCAAGAAATCCAACGACGAGTGATGCTTGCCAAGATTTTGTTAAAGAATACGTCCCTACAATACCTCCCAGCATTGCCATACCAGCTAACCCTTGGAATAGCTCTTCTTCCTGTTTCGCCTTACTTTTCCTTCCTGCCATAATTCTTCCCCCAAGCTTGTATATTGTAGTAAAAAATAATTAGACGCCAGATATTTTCAAAAAACGCTAATTAATAGGATTTACTCTTCTGGTAGTTTTACCTTGTTGTAAAATCCATAGTGTGAGGGATGTAGAAGCAGATCCTCTACCATATTGTCAAAAAGATCATATCTATCAGCAAAATACTTAAACTTTCTGCCTTTCGTTTGGAAACAATTATAGAAAAGTATGATCTGCTCATTAGCGGACAACTGGGAACGAATTATTCTTGTGTATTCTTTTTCTTGCTCGAGCTCTTTTATCCATTCATTTTTCTCAACCATGCGTAATAAATTATATAAATTTCTAAGATAAGCTCCCAGTTTAGGCTCATAATATCTAAAGTATCTTTCACAGGCATAACTTATTACTATAAGTTGTTCTGATTCGTTTAGACTATTTGCATCTTTTGAACCGTAAAGTTGGTTTTTCTCCATTTCTGCCATTTCAATCAAACCATTTCTTAATTGGCTGAAGCTTTCCCTTTCCTGTCTCTTAATGTCTCTAACAATCTCGTTATGTAAGCTTATAAGTTGAAAAAAAGTACTCTCAAATCTTTGGATATTTGCTGCTTTTATTTGTTCGGTCATAGCTTCATTTGTCTTAGCAACCTCTTCTCTCTGAAGACGAAGTTCCTCACGTTGCAATCTGAACTCAGCTCTTTGCTGATATATAGTATATATGATACCGCCAAAAGCAAATCCAGAAAAAATTGTGTTTATCGAACCAAACATATCCCCAAATGTTCCACGATCCTCATAAAAGAAAAGAGCTGCACCGACAACAAACCAAGCGATAAAAACTGCCAACAATACATTTAAGAGTTTTATTTCCTCTGTCTCTGTTACCTTTGCCTTTCCCTCTACATCAACTGGTACTCGTTCTATAAACCAATTATAAAGTGTTTTTCTCATTTTACGCCTTACACCTCTTTTTATTTCCAATATTACCAAAACACAGACTAAAATAATAGGCCAATATGTAGATGACCTCAAAAACTTATCAAGATTCAAAGCAGAACTAGAGTCCTTCTACTCTAATGTCAAATTGTTTGAACCCTATAACTGCAAGTATTGCTGTTTGGGATTGCCATAACTTATCCCGAGATCTCTTAGCTTTCGCCAGCCTTATCAAACTCATCAATAGCAGCCAGTAGGAAAGAAACAAGTTCTTTGTCACTATCTAAAGTAACCGTTAAATACCGTCTTAGAGTATTCATGATAGTGATTATCTTTTCGAAAGCAATCTCATAAGTATCTAAAGGTGCCTATTAGTACATCAATAACCTGTACTTGTTGCAATCCTTTTATTCATTTGTGTTGAGCTGGTTTCAACGTTTGGGTAACAATCATATGCATGCGTAGGCTCACACAATGCCTGTTCTCCGCTCTTAAATGGCTGATCTCTGCAAACGGACGTTCTCA
Source organism: Paenibacillus sp. FSL R5-0519 (assembly GCF_037974275.1). NCBI lineage: Bacteria > Bacillati > Bacillota > Bacilli > Caryophanales > Paenibacillaceae > Paenibacillus > Paenibacillus sp. FSL R5-0519. The sequence goes on along the minus strand of NZ_CP150234.1, from coordinate 2,623,961 downwards.
CCTAATCAAGCTTAAAATGGCTCATATCTCGTCAAATGAGAGCAAAAGAAAAAGCACCACAACGGGCGCCTATTCTAATAAAATTTTGTTATTACTCTTGCTAATTTTATTTGCTAATCTACTGAAAGATTTATTAATGTTTTTATTTTGTTTTTCGTATTGATGATTCACCTTTTTTTCTAAAGCTTTAATACCTTCACCAACATAATTAATCCTTTCAAAATGATCATAAAGAGAATCATCTATATCTTTCAGGTGTTCAATCAATAACTTTTTTATTTCTGGATCTTGCTTTGATTTGAGAATCTCAAAAATACCACTTTTTGTGATACCATAGCTCTATACAATCTCTGAAGCAACCTTTTTGAAATCACCAATTAGCTGACTATCAACTTCCATTTTATTTTCAGGTTCACTCAAAGTATAATCCCCCTTTTTGATATCATCTTTAACAGATTTCGACCATCAAAAGGGTTTTTCCTTTCTAACACAACAATCAGGAGGTTTGGGGCAAAACTACTTCACTCCATCCCATCTTCCCCATACACAACCTTTTCATTCGCGCCTTTTTCTATGCTCATAATATAGTCATGTGAGTTTCAACATGGTCTCAAAATGAGCTCAGACTCGGTTCACGTTCGGGTCAATAATTCCCTCTCTTAATTACATGCTAAGATAGACTATAATGATATAGTTATTTTATATAGAAATAAAGAATAGAGGGATATAACAATGAAAATACTTAGTGTACATATTAAAAATTACAAAAGCATCAAAGATTCAGAAGAGATCAAATTACATGCCAAAATGAATGCTTTGGCAGGTAAAAACAACACTGGTAAATCAGCTTTCATTGAGGTTTTGTATAGAGTTTTGCATGGTCAGCTAGATGTATTACAGCCCACAAACATACTACTAACAGAACTTGTAATCGAAGTGAATTTTTCAGTCGAGGAATTTAGTATATTATCTGACTCTATTAATCCAGAACACACAATAAGATATTCAGAGAGATTCCGAATATTCTTTAAGCATTTTGCTGACAGTAATATTACGATTTTTGGAAAAATACAAGGATACTATAATGATGATTTTTTCGATATTTTCGTAAACAGTAATTATGATCAGTCGGGATCTCAATCAGAATATTTTTTTGCGAAATACGGTGAGAGCGGATTATTTGGGACCAGAGATCTTGCTTTCCTTCATAATTTAATTTCTCTTCTCAGAACAAAGATTGTTTATATAATTGGTTCAAGATATGTACCTTCGTTTGAAGCTTCAAAAATAAATCGCACATTAAATATTGATGGTACCAACCTCAATGGTTTTCTTTACACATTACATAATAACGATGAAAAAACTTTTGATAGAATCAAGAATGTTTTTACTCAAATATTCACTGACGTAACCTCCATAAGCACTCCTGTCAAGGAACTAGAACAAACTTTCATATCTATAACCTTCGACGGCTTAGATACAGCGATTCCTTTAAATCATTGTGGCAGTGGGTATACTCATGTTCTTTTGCTTTTATGTGTTTTATTCACTAAAGGAAACTGCGTAATTCTTTTCGATGAGCCACAAGTATTTCTACATCCTTCAGCAGAAAAAGCCATATATGATATAGTAAATGAGATCGGTGAGCACCAGTATATTTTTACAACTCACTCACCAATTCTAATTAATTATCCTTCAGAGAAACATTTATACCATGTTAGTAAAAATAAGGGGATCAGTTCTTTCACGCAATTAATGCACATACAAGAATTATTACATGATATAGGTGTTAGTAACAGTGACTACGCTTTATCTGATAAATTAATATTTGTAGAAGGACAAACTGAGGAACTTGTAATTCCGATGATCCTCTCTCATTTCGGCTTAAAACAAATCGGTTATAACTACAGAATATTAAATATGAAGGGAACTGGTAATTATTTTAGTAAGAATTCTGCTATGCGGGAGTATAAAAACAAACTTGACCTAGTTCTAAGTGGCATATCAAAGAGCCCAATACCTTACAAAATAATTATTGATGCGGACGAGAAAACTGATGAAAAACTTAACGAATTAAGAAAAAGTTATGGGGAACATATAATTATTTTGGGACGACGAGAGTACGAGAACTACTTTTTGGACTGCTACCAAGAAATTTCTGAGATCATTAACCAAAATTCGTCAATAGCTGCTACAGACCCAGATCGAATAAAGAGCAAAATCGACCATTTATTATCATCAACCGATGACAACAAATTATTCCATAGGAAAGGCTCTACAGATGTATTAAAAGACGTTGTTGGAAGTAAAGTGTTAGAACGCTTATTCAAAAGTTACTCTTTACACTACAATAAAATAGTTCATGGAATGGAACTGACTAAATTAGTGTTAAACAACACTCCAGAAAAATTTGAATTCTTTAAGAGCGAACTGCAAGATTTCATTAAAGGATAACAGTGCAAAAAAAGAGAAGCTGACGATTAATCGTCAGCTTCTCTTTTAGTATTCTGCATCATCTTGCTCAAAAAAGCCGATTAGCTTCAAGGTATTTGCGACACTCTCCAGCCCCTCATCGATCTTGCGCTTGATTATACTATCACTGAGAGCGCGCCGGAAGAAGAGTATCGTTTCTTTGCGTGAATAACCTTGAATGTATCTGTAATCAACGGCTTTACGGGCTTCTTCGTCTTTGATTAGCCGCTGCTCCCTTTCCAACTGGTGTGTATAGAAGTCCTATCTTTTGTACACCCAGCGCTGTTTCTCTATAAGAATCGTAGCGTTTGCCGTCTTGCCCGCAGCAGATCAGTTTTATTGAAGATTCAAGTTACTTTATAATCGCCCTCCCTCTTAATATGATTTCAAAGTTTCTTGTTATCTTTTTATTGATACACCTCCTATTGTTGGAAGCATAATAGACTGAGGGGTTCCCATCAAATATTCACCGAATGTGAGAACATATGCGTCAGCTCTGTCCGGTGATTTTAATCCGCGCTTCTTCATGTTCTTTTTACTTTCAAGTAATATCTTACCCTTACTGTTCATTGAGTATTTTCTTGTATCACTGATGACCGACGACCATATGCCCTCTGAGTTCATTCCAGACAATCGGCTCCAAATAACCGAATTCCTCTATACTGCGGCGAAGCTTCTCATATTCAACATCACCAGGTTGAAGGTCAACACGGGGGTTGTAGGCTGCTGCATTAATCTGATCAATTGGCACGATTCTGATGTTCATATTCTCTACCTCCTGTAGTAATGTGGCAACAAAAAAAGAACTAACCTTTTGGTCAGTCCTTCATCTTTGTATATTACAGTTGTAGCTCTTAATAAATATAAACCTTGTCGAAGTGATAAGCCTCGTTGGACGAGAAATTGATATCAAGCAATACATTTGCAGCATTGCTGTGCTTACCCAAAGAAGTGATAACATACTCGTATTCATCATTATTGTACTTCTTCAGGAATTCCCTTCCAGACTCTGTCCCTTCGGTTATTGCATCTTCCTCACTTTTATTTCCATGAGGCACATGATTATAAAATTCCTTAACCACAAAGAAATTCAGAACTTCTTCTGAGGTCGCGCGTTTCTTTCCCTCAACAGTGCTATATGGGAGATTGTAGTGATCAGTTACTTCATCTTTTAAAAATATCCGAAATGCTGTGAATTGCATAATCTCATCTAGTTCATTTTCATAGAGTCCTATATAAGATTTAGGATTTTTCAAAATGCTTTTCTCAAACATCAAATACTTTTGATCAATAATATCTGTTGGAAATTCACCTTTAGGAGCAACAACCAAAATGAGATGGTGTTTACCAGAGCTGTTTAATGAATCAAGATAATTTTGAATATCCATATAATCCCTCCTCAACTACAATAATTCAACAAAAACAAGCCTTTTCCTCCAAAATGTGAGCGAAGGAACATAAATATTTGTGTTGAGTTGGTTTCGACGTTTGGGTGATCTTCATATTCGTGCGTACGCGCAATCAGACGGTGTTCTCCGCTCTTCAATGGTTTGATCCTTGCAAACGGACGTTCTCATGCTGAGAAGCTTAAACCGACTAACATTCTGTCATATGAGAGCAAAAGGAAAAGCACCACGGTGGGTGCTACGTTCTCTTGATAGTTTTAATTTCTTTTTTTAACTTCTTTTTCTGTTTCTTACGCTCGTCTTTCTCAAGAAACGGATTTCGTTTTAAATTCTTTATACTGATTTTTATATCTTTGATTCTCGCTTTCTTCCTTTTTCGGGTGCTTAAATGGAATTCGTTATATAATCGGCCATAGCTTTTCTTAACATTTTTGCTAAAATTCCGATATGACAGGGCTTTATTAACAGAGTGTTCTTCCAGTGCATATTCTTCTTGAGCACCATTTTCAACTTTAAGCCATAGAACAAGATCATCATATTCTAAAAGATGTATCTTATTATAAATTTCATTTGAGACGTTTTGGATAGCTTCTTCCCATACTTCAGGATCTTCGGCCTCAGGTATCTCCCTATACATCTCTTTTCCGTTCGGATCAACATCATAGACTTCTTTATTATATTTTATGCTCAACCTTCCTTCGTATCGAATAACCGTGCTGTACAAATGGTTGTAAAGTTCAACCAACTTTTTCTCGGTTAGAGCCCTTTTGGTAGCATTGCTACTTTGAAACCATTCTTTAATTAACAATGCTCCTGTAGTAAGGAGTGCAGTAGCTACTGGTATTAATAGCAAGCCAGTATAATCAATTTCGCTCATCTAAATTCCCTTCCATGTCAAATATGATAGGGATATTTTACCTCTTTTGGGCAGACAGGTCTACTACAGAACTGCTTCACTCCATCCCATCTGGCCCATAAACAACCTTTACATTTCTCAGGTTGCTTACTGGGGCGAATGCGTTTCTTTTTTCGTCTTCTGCTGCTGATCACTTCAATTCTCCTAATAAAAAAGCTGATCCATTGAAGGAACGACTTTGGCTGTGTTATGTACGATAATGACCAATCAAAATACGTTTTATGGCTATATAATGACGCTTTTGGATAATCGTGTGACGGTTTCTAAAAGATTGGTGTCCGTACCGTCCGCAGCAAATGCGCTGCGCTCTTTGCTTTAAATGCATACGTACTTTGTAACTATAGAGGAAGAACAAGACCTTTTTACTTACACGCAGAATTTATAGTCAAGATCATAAAAACTGATGAGGATTGATTAGTTCGAATTATGCATGCTTTTCCTCTAAATTTCTCCCTATTTCATTAAAGATAATCAAAATAGATTAACCTATCATCCCTCGTGCACATAAATCCAGCAGAACATGCCACAAGAAAGTAACAAGAAGCTCATTTTCTTCTGAGGCATACTCTTGATTATCATCGAAGATCACAATCCATTTAGGTCCAGCAGTTCGGAGATCAAACTCATTATTAAATGATAACATACTGATCAAAGAACCAACCGAAAATAGAGGGAACACATCTTTTATATCAACCCTTTTCCCTCCATCATAGATAACGGTACAACTATAATCATTCAAATCAACCGCCTCTACTACATAAGATGTATCCACACCAGGAGCAATGATAAAGAAACTATCTCCTTCTCTTAGTGCATAATTCACAGCACGTATTACAGTCATTGTCTCTTCGGTTTCAAATTCAAATACTTCGTCAATTGTTAATATATCGCGTTCATAATGCATTTAGGCATCTCTCCCTTGATGTGATACTACTTATTTCGACAACAGGTAGAGATTACCTTCATACAGAACAACACCTCGTCGTTTGCTTTAATGAAACAAAAAAGGCGAGAAGAGTAACGCCCCGGTCATATGCCGCATGTGCAGGTGTGCGTTTCATTCTCGCCGATTTTCACAATACAAATATATCACGTCTAAATTCCAATGGAGGATAATTAGATTCTCAATAAATCCATAATTTCTTCTGCAGTAATTTCAACAGTCTCCGTTTCTTCTGGACAGCCTTCTGCGTATAAGCTGTACTCAAAAATTATTTTTTCATCTCTCATTGCAAGTCCTATCAATGATTCTCTATCAGACCATTCTTTTTCCGGATTTAATCTAGTTACCTCCAGATAAGTATTTGGGTGTATACAGTCACTGACTCCTCCTGCAAAGAAAATTCCGGACTCTTGTATCTTTTGTTCAGTTTGTAAAACATTGTTAAGATTAATGTTTATAATATTACTAGAAGAAGTCTCAATAGCGTATTTACACCCTGATACTGCTTTGACTCTTAAAGCCGGATAATTCGCCATATATTTCCCTTTATTTTTTATTCCAATTAGTAGATGAAATGAGGGAGTATTACTAACAATACTAGTTCGATGTCTAACCACTCTGCAATAGATCTCTAATTTAGGTTTCACTCTTCTTCCAAATGCATCTTCAAGCATAAAATGCTCCATCATTATAAAATTATCTCCCGCTCTGGTGTAATAAATATTTTCTGTACACATTGCCCTATGGGGAGGAAGATCACTTGCTGGGACGTAGGAGACGATAAACCCTTTGTCACTCTTTGGATCATCATTGATGTATATCTCTCTATTGATGACTCCCGTATTAACCGGAACCAAAGCATCGCTTATTAGACTATTCAGGTCAGTTAAGAACCTTTTCAGCCCAGCTATTGGCTGTTCTTCACGAGCTACATCTGGCCCCGTATTCCCCTCTTTTCTTGCATCTATTCCCCACACAATAACTCCGCCACTGGCATTAGAAAAACCAGATAATGCCTTAGCATATGTGGTCTTATCATCCCTCTTTAATCCATCCAAAAGAGGATTAGTTTTTCTTTTGAAGTCCAAAAAGAGATTCTCTTCTGAAGTTCCGATCATACTTTTTATCCCGTTATAACCACCTTCAACAATTTGTTTAAACAATAACTGTGCATTATCCAAAGTACTCACCATCCCATTTGTATATATCCGATATTATCAGAAAAGAAATTATGAAAGAAGTCCAACCTTTAATTTGATTATTCTGACTATTCCACAAGACCCTACCCACTCAATATACGAAAAATTAACAATTAATTATTATCTCTTGATAGACACACCACTTATTGTTGGAATCATAATAGACTGAGGTGATCCCAGCAAATATTCACCAAAGGTGAGAATATACGCGTCAGCTCTATCCGGTGACTTGAGACCACGTTTTTTCATGTCCTTCTTACTTTCAAGGAGTATCTTCCCCTTACTGGTCATTGACCATTTTCTTGTAGTCAATTGAGCAGTGAGTACATCATCGTCAGGTAATTGTAAAACAGAAGGATCTCCATTCATGTAATTGCTCATGTTCTGCTCCAATTGTCCTTTAATGGATGCCCACATTTCTGCGCCTAAATTTCCGTAATGTTCATCCAATGAGGATGATCCGTTATTTATCGGAATTACTTCATAAGGAAGTCCTTCTTCGGCAATAATCTCATTCAGTCGATCCGTCACTCCACCACCCACGCCGGTATCATCTATCCTGATTCTCGTATGGACAACTTCCGGGTAATGTGGCAACAAGTCCCTTATCAAATTCAAAACCCAGCCGGCAGTGACCATAGTATCTTTCTTGAAATGATGATGCTGTCCAACTGTTACCGGCCCTATCCCTGCGTAAATGGACGTCTCATCGTCACCAAAACGAGCAACGTCACAGCCAATCGTCATGATGTCACCGACTGGAGAAAGATTTACTTCCTTGGCAGCGAATTCAGCAACTTCCAACGCAATAAATGTTTCGGATTCCCCTCGTGGGAACTCACCTTCAACCCGGACACGCCATACATCAGATCCTTTTCCATACTTCCGCTCAAGCATAGCTATATTCTCTTTGCTTGTCCGAGGACTGTTCAAACAGGATACTTTGTGCGTGTTGTAATCTGCCCGGTCCCTGTTGTGAGAATCATAGAATACACCGCTGGTTCGTGTTGGGTTTCCACACATGAGCAGCTTGTTGAACTCGCCTGAGAGTGTACCAAGGATCGCTTCCATGATCCGATCCTCAACCCCTGAAGCTTCGTCCACAATGAAAAGCATGTAATCTTCATGAAAACCCTGCATGTTCTCGGGCTTGGTAGCTGTCCGAGCTGTAGCAAACCAGCGCTCCTCATAATTTCGCATGTAAATCTTCGTTTTGGTCCATTTAAGTATTCGCTTGAGCAGAGGACTCTTCTCTTGCCATTTACTTATCTCTGCCCAAAGTACATCATGTAGCTGCTGACGTGTAGGAGCTGTACAGATAACCTTCGGAAACGGGAAACACGATAGGAACCATAATGCCACCGCAGCTTCAAGGCCAGTCTTCCCCACACCTTGTCCAGATCGCACAGACACTCGTGGACCTCCAGCTATGTCCATCATCACTTCTGCTTGCCACTCATCAGGAGTGAATTTCAGCAATTCCACGCAAAAAAGAACCGGGTTCTTCCGGTACTCAGGAATTCGCTTTTTGAATGCAGCAAATCTGCGTTTAGTTTGTGGAGACTCTTTACTCACCAGTTTCCACCGCCTTCACCCAATCTTCGATCAGATCATCCTCGGTATCTCCATCGCCGTTCTTCAGTTTCTCAATCTCAAGGCGGGTTTTATCAACTTTGGCCTGCATCTGATCCAGTTTCAACCTTCGCTCATCTTCCTGCGGCGCGATATCAAGGAATTGTTTGATAGCTCCCCTGATCTCACGCATGACCGTAGCCTCTGCCTTGATAAAACTAGCATATTTATCCCAAGCGAATTGAATTTCCCATTCGTATTCATCTCCATACTCCCCTGGTTTCTCCCTTTTCAACTCTTTGGTCATATCCTCTTTGTCTTTGATGAAGAAGATTCGCTGCGCCCAAATGATCTTACGGAATCCTTGAGTGATGTTATGCCAGATCATGTCTATAGGTTCCATTTGCTGAACAATGTCAATAAGTTCAAGGTACTCAGGATCTTGCGGCTCGAACTTACGGAACAATCCATGTGTAACAGCTTTCTGATTGCCCAGAGGTCCCCCTTTTCCACCTCGATTACCTTTAGCGTTCTGGTTGCCACGAGGAGCACCAGGCTTAGCATTCGCCATCTTTCCTTCCCATTGATCAAGTGATTTCCACTTCCGGACTGATTCAGGTGTAATGCCCAACTTTTCCGCAATCTCTTTCGGCTTCATCGCCCCGCCGCTATCTTTCCAGATTTTGAAGGCTTTCTTCCGATTCGGATTCTGCTTTCTGCTCACAAAATTATCACCACTTTCATGTAATTGAGTTGGAATTCCTATTTAAGGTCAGTAATAGTCAAACGTTACGAATCAAAATAAGCCTCCGTCTGAATCGCAGGCTGTTGTTCTGTGCTCATATTCACTAAATAATGTAAGTTGACTGAAACATAAAGGTAATTCTGTTTCACTCATTTAGGGCATAAAAAAACGTGTTTCTTCATCTAATGTCCTCACCTCGCTTAAATGAGTGCACTAAACGGTGATTTATGTTTCACCCATATCACCTTAATTTCAGAATCGCTCTGTCCATCATGTCCTGAGTCAACCCAATATAGTCTAAAGTCTCTCTCGGATCGATGTGTCCGAACATTTCCATTAGTAACGCTAAATTCTCTGGATCGTCCATATAAAGGCGGTATGCCCAGGTTTTACGCAATGAGTGAACCCCTATGTCTTTGAGGCGAAATTCTTTGGCTGCTTCACTCAGAAAACGATATGCTGTCGTTCGGTCAATCGGCTGTTTCCGCATCCGGCTAACCGTCTTTGCCTGGCGACTGGGAAATAGAAAATCAGTCGGAATCATGTCGGCTGTGTAGTCATCCAGATCTGATCGAATACTTGGATGAATGATAAACGTTTTGGCATGCTTGTTCTTTTGCTCAACCATGCTTATGTGAGTTCCCTTCGTTTGCCACACCCTTAGACTAAGCAAGTCAGAAACACGAAGTCCGCTGTATATACCCATACAAAAGAATAAGTAATTGCGCATGCTTCTTATATAGAAGTATTCCTTCATCCCTTCTATAACCCGTTCATCACGGATCGGCTGGACTTTCCTCATTTCATCACCTTCTCTGGATCATGGTCCTTTTTCCAACATCTCGGCATAATACATAATTGATTCACTCCTGTCCACGTTCCCCATCCACACCCACGACACTGTTCCGGCTGCTTGTCCGATACCCTTGGAATAGCCGGTTCATTTCTGCTGAAATAGTTACCCTCCATACTCTTCCCTCCAATACAAAAAGGCCGCTCCTAAGAGCGACCTTCTCATTTACGTTATTATATGGATTTAAGATAACATGTTTTTAATTCAGGATTACTTCGTTTTTCTGGACAAGGATAATTTAAGGAATAGTTTAATCAATACAAGACGTTAGTCCCCCATTCTACTAACCACCATTCATCCCTTATGCAAGCGTGCATTAAATCCTGGTTCAAATGTCATGTTTCAGCCCTCAGAAATATTACTATTGTCCTAAAATAAGTAATACGATAGAATTAAAATTGGTAAATATTGAATTAGGAGAGAGAAAATAATGACTAAAAAGATTTCAGGATCAAAAGGATTTATTGCAGGTTTTGTAGCAGCTGGAATGCTGTTTGGAGCGACTGCATTGGCTGCGAGTAATTCAGTAACAGTTGATATCGCAAACCTCAAGTTTATGTTTAACAATGTAGAAAAAAAGCAGGCAGCAGGAGAAGTAAGTTTCATTTATAAGGGTACTACATATGTTCCTCTACGGTTTGTAAGTGAAGGTCTAGGTGAGAAAGTGGAGTATGACGGTAAAAACAAAGCTATATGGGTTGGTAAACGTGATGGCTATGGTATCAATTTGACATCCAAGGATTATGCACGTTTTGATGCCTATGATAACCGTATGTGGTTCAATGAATCCGATAAAACGGTGACAGGGACGGAGTACAGAAATAACATTCTCACACGGGTTGACGCTGGATGGAAAGATGAGAAGGTTACATCGGTTGAGTATAACCTGGACGGAAAATATAAACGTCTGACGGCTTTCGCGGGAATTGAGGATAAGTACAAAAATACTTCAGGAGAGTACACAGTTACTTTCTATGGTGACGGAGAAGTCATTAAGTCATATGAAGGTTTGAAGGGCGGAGATCATGCGGTACCTGTAGATATTAATCTAGAGGGTGTACTGAAACTGAAAATTGAGTTCAGTGCAAAGAGTGATTATGCAAACATTTTAATTGGTGAGCCGAAGTTGTATCAGTAATGATAAAACATCCAGTCAATGTACCGACTGGATGTATTTCTTTTAATCGACCCACTCAAGTAATCTCCATCCCGAGGCTTTTCATCTCGGAATCAGTAAGCCTATTTCCCCTTCGTTATTCCGCCCTCTTCCATAGTCAATTGTTACAAAATCTAAGGTTCGATTGAATTTTAAACTGTTAGCTATGTTAGCTATGGCCCTGCGCCGCTTATCTGCAAATGTAGTCGCCGCGATGCCAGGAACGCCCTTACGATAACCTTTTTCCATGTATTCCTGCGCTTTCAAGTATTTTTTCCCTTCCAAGAATAACAATCTTGCTGCAACGCCTTCGTGTACATCTTTTAAGTTGTTTATAGCAAATCGGACATTGTTGGATATGAACACGTATAGCTCGTAGTTGGCATGCCGCTTGTCCTTCATGATAACAGAATTTGCCGTTACATCAGAAGTTAGTTCATGACCCGTCTCACGTTTAGCAACCGATCCTTCTGCCGACAACAACTCATAGGCTGACATTCCATTCTCAATCTGCCTTAGTGCGAATTCATAGTTTTGTATAATGTCCATCATGTCTACATATTTTCCGAGTAACCACTTGGTTTTGCGGATATCCACTTCATCTACATCCGAGAAAAAGTTGAGTTGAATGATCTTATTTGTATCCTCGAAATCTTCTCTGTTGACTACTACAACTACTTCATCATTACTCACGCTTATCCGCTCCTTTGTGTTGTGGGAAGGGAGGGTATTCTCGTTGCCAAGAAATTGTACAAGTATGCACAAGTCTTGTTTGCTTCCTGCTTCGACGTGCCCAATTTTGTCCGAAGACTACTCTTGTTTGATATAGCACTCCACAGGCGTTAATTCGGATGCAACGATTCCTACATATTAGCAGTAACGTTCAAGTGTTATCCTACTAATTTTGATAGGTTGATTGCCGCGTTCATGTCACGGTTAATCTTTAATCCGCAATCACATTCGTAGGTGCGTTCAGACAGCTTCAGTTCATTCTTAATCTGTCTGCAACACGAACACAATTTTGATGACGGGAACCACCTGTCGGCCTGAATAAACAGTGCACCGATCTTTTCACACTTGTATTTCATCTGCCGGGTAAACTCATGCAACTTCTGCCCAGCAATCGCTTGGCTCAAGTGGCGGTTCTTCATCATCCCGTTAACATTCAAATCCTCCATTACAACGGCACTCGGCTTGGTTTTCGCTATAGCGCTTGTGGCTTGATGAATGTGATTGGTACGGATATTCGTTATTCTCCGATGAAGCAAACGAATGGACTTTTCGACTTTTACAATGTTGCATGTCTTGACGAAACGCTTCCCCTCCTTGTTCATCTCATATTTGCGTGAAACCTTGCGTTGCAACCTCCGCAATCGTTTCTCTGTCTTTCTTACGGCGGATGTCTTGTTGATGTTCTTAAACACCATTCCGTTACTACAGACCGCCAGTTCTTTAATGCCTACATCAATACCAATCGCCTCGTCCGACAGTTCAGGGATTTTTTGCTCCTGCTCAATACCTACAGATACGTACCAATACTTTCCGTCAAACGATACGCGCGGATTGCTGTACTTGTCCGATTCTGGAAGTTGTTCGGACGTTGCCACCCAGCCTATTTTTTCGAGTAAGACCTTACTGTCTTTGACCTTGAACTTGACAGTGTCGTTGTAGAACACTGGTTTGGATCGCTTCTTGCTCTTGAACTTCGGTTTCTTGGATTGTCCTTTGAACATCTTCTTGTATGCGTCGCAAGCATCTTTTACGGCTTGTTTCGCTACATTGTTGGACACATCGTACAGCCAAGCATATTCTTCCCGTTGCTTGAGTTGCGTCAACTCTTTTCGCATTAAACCATCGTTCAAGAACTTCCCGCCGTTCTTGTAATTCTCTTCTTGCCGGGCAATCGTCAAATTGTACACCCAGCGGGCCGTCCCTGCCGAACGCCACAATTGCCGCTCCTGCTCAGGAGTTGGTCGAATTCTAACCTTTTTAGCTAGAATCATTTAATCACCACCTTTAGCTATACTATACAATAACTATTGAAAGCTAATGTACAATTGTATGAAAAAAGAAGGAGGTAAATTAAATGAAAGTAGCCATCAAAAGAATTGTTAGAGCAGAAAGAAAAAAGTGTATACTGGCTGATTCGGGAAGCGAATATAAGCCACAAGGCTGCTTACGACTTAGATAATAACCAGACTAAAGGTATTCAGTTTGATACGTTGTACAGAATATGCAAGGCTTTAGAATGTACCCCGAACGACATATTCAAACTCGGGCATTGACGTTCGAGATGTGTATATATATGTTTATTTATTAATTGGTGTTAAGTTCATTCCCTTCCTCTCTTAAAAAAGTGCCATCTGCCCGACTTTGCCAGCGGCTATTGGATTAATCCATAAAACCTCGGTCCGGATCCGACCCGCTTCTGCTTTAACTGTTTTTGTTTCCCTCCGCCAATCTGCCAATCGCTCGTCATACATCGGATGCGCGTATCCTGAAAGTACAACCGGTCCAGGATGATCCATCAGAACATCAAGCAGTTCCGTGTGGTCATCCTCATTCATTTCGTTCTTATACATCCGCTTGCTGCGAGTTGATAGGATGTATGGTGGATCTGCATATATAAGGACTTCAGGGCGTTTATATCGCTCAATTAGCTTCACAGCAGGCTGAGATTCTATCTGTACATCGCGTAAGCGGTCAGTCACTTGCATTATTTTGTCCGGTAGCTTCTGCCAGTCACGAGCGGGATGCGGCGCGTTCAAGTCGATGATGTGCCTCCACCCTGTCCGATCACTTGTTTTTCCGCCTCGGGCCATCCAGCAACGGATCAAGAATCTGCGTGCCCGTTCGATATCGTCCCCTTCGGTTTCATAGCCCTTGTAATACTCTGCTCGGGCATATGGAGTCCAATGAATAAGTTTGGCCAGTTCTTCAGGTTGATCCCGAATGATCTGAAACAGGTTAGATACTTCGCCATCCAGGTCGTTCACTGTTTCAAGAATAGATCTGCTTTTGTTGAAAAGTATGGCTCCGCTCCCGAAGAAGGGCTCCAGATATGTGGTGTGATCAGGGAACTGGCTGATAATCCAATCCGTCATGCTCCATTTGCTCCCTGGGTAATGTAGAATCCTGGGCATCTTCATGTCTTGTCTCCCTTTCTCTGTTATCCAGGGAACCACAACCCCAGATAACGTTATAAACTCGTTGTTATATTAATTATTTGCATATTAATCATCGAAGTGTCCGTATCCAAACGGAACTTGATGCTTCTCTTCAACTCTTACGATATCGTTAATCAAAGTCTCGAAAATTGCGATTTGTTTATCATCCATCATTTCAATAAGCCGGACCTCTTTTGCTTTCAATGAACGTCCTGCCGCTGAAGAGATAAGCTCTTTAACGGGATTTAATGATTGCTCACGGTTCTGTTTTTCCTGATCCACTTTCTGTTGCGCATCTTGCTTCCGATTGTATTCATCCCAATCTTGTTCGTCGAACCAGAAGTGGTCTCCATATTTATCACGGAAGGCAGATATCCAAAACTGAAGCAACTCCTCATTCGTTTGTATCCGATCATGACAGGGCCAACAAAGCCGAAGACCGTTGTTCTTAACACCGCGTCCTTTTCTACCTCGCGGATATACATGGTGAGTAGTTGTTGCTTCAACAATCTTGCAGGATTCACAAATCCCGTTTGATTCTACGATAAGCTGAGCTATGACTTCTTTCGGGAAATCGCCGCGCTCCTTCGAACCTGGTCTGGATTGGTGATGAGATAATATTCCCTTCTTCCATTCCGGAACAGGTCGCTTTTCTTTCTTGCCACGTCCGAAACTGCTCGCTTTCTTTTCTTTCGCTTTTTTCTCCGGTTTCCAGAATGTCTGATGGGCCATTACTCATCCGCCTTTCCCTTCGCATTTCCTGTGCTTATGCTTATATTTTGAACCTAATTCACTACGATTCCACTACGGATTTAGCGGTTCCAATAATCCGAACTTTTCCAAAACAGTGTAATGCGCTTGTCTTTCTTCGGCAGTCGCTTGCACTTCTTGAAGGGAGTATCCAACATAAAAAGCAATGGCTTTCTGCACTTCAATATGTTGTTAATCAAAGTTTTTCAGATCTACAGTACTCATATCCAAACCTCCTTTACAAAGCCGACAATCGATTTTGTTTTTCTTCAAATTTTGATTTTATATCGGGTGGTAAATCGCTGATCACTGCATCCCATGTATTCATCAGTTCTTTGTTAGAAGAACTTAACTGTTTAACCTGCGCATACCTTTCAGATAAAGCTGTGGAGAATTCATCTTTCTCAGCTTCAGTCACAGAGCCCACCTCCCAATTGACTATTAAGTTCAAGTAGAATGTTCCGTAGATGAGGTAAGGAAATGTTTCCTTTGCCCTTGGGTCCAGGGCTTTGTCCACTCATGCCTCCATCTCAGTTTCTGGAAGCTCCATCGTATCTCCCTCTTGCCTAAACTCGATTTGATTTGGATCGTATGTTGGTTCCCAATGACCGTTTTCTTGTAATATACGTACAACGTCTTCAGCGTAAGTTTCGTCTGTATTTACGACCAGGTACATGTTAAACCCAACTTTCCCCTCCGATACTCGACCATACTGAATTTTATGAAACAAGCGTAGCAAGTCTTCTTTCTCCTGTTGGTTAAGATGCTTATTAATGTCCTCGTTTTTGATTACGGTATGTTTGATTTTCATTTTGCATTCTCCCTTCATCTACTCGTTTTTTAAGTGCATTCGCCGCTCGTTTACGCGCTGATTTTTCCTTCTTATACTGGGCAAGCGGTATGAATTCTCCGCGTTTTTTGACGAGTATATCAATTGGTAAAGTCGGATATTTCGCTTGAAATAGTTTCAGTTTGACGCGGAACGTGGAGGTCTCCACTCCTTTAATATCCACCACCCGTTGACTGTCATCTAATTCAGTTACCAGGAAGTCAGCAGTGTAAGTGACCTTCGGTTTCTCTTGAAGAACAAATTTAGGATGACATTCGAAGGCTTTAATCTCCCCAAACCTCTTTTGCTGGAGAAGGAGCTGATAATACTCTCCCTCAGCTATGCTATCGAATCGTATACCGGTTATATCCAGATTGTGCTTTTTAACGATCCATTCCGAGAACAATGTCCCGTCTTCAGTGACGATCACTTTGGTTGCATTGTATTTGTTCATTACACTTCTTCCGTCCTATAAGGAAGTACAATGTGAACCGATCTTTCATCACTCTCATCCAGAATATAGATAGGTTTGACTTTACCTGAGCACACCAAAGTTACTTGATCTCCATCCAATGCTTTGATGGCATCCATGAAGTATTTTGAGTTTAAGGCAACAGCGAAATCTTCACCGCTAAACGACAGAGGAACAATACTTTCGCTTGCCTTTCCAGTCTCTTTCCCTTGCCCTCGAATACTCATTTCTTCTTCTGAGATGTTGAGAATTATTTTGTTGTGCTTGTCTTCCTTTGCGAGTGTGTAAATCATTTCAAGACAATTCATTAACTCTTTTTTATCTACTGTTATTTTGGTGACACCCTCTGGCACAACTGACATCCGGCTCACATCCGGGAATGCTCCTTCTAACACTCGGGAATAGAAGGTGAACCGATCCGTCCTAGCAAATACGTGAACTACTTCTCCAGTAAAAGACTTCGAGAAGCCAAATTCGATATTGTCTTTATCCAAAATTATCTTTTGGAGATCCCCGAGTGCCTTAGCCTCTATAACAGCTCCACCTAATTTATTAACATCTGTGGCATACTCCGTTTTTGCGAGTCGATGTCTATCTGTCGCTTCAATACCAATCAAACCGTCATCGATATAGATGTGTGCTCCTGCGAGTATTGCTGCATTTTTACCCGTGGGATCGGCTGCATAAGTTGCCTTTTTGAATAGTCTCCTGAGTTCCTTGCCAGTAGTTTCGAACAACTCACTGTCGTCAATAGTCGGCACTTGCGGGAATTCCTGCGGATCGAAAATACCCATGTCGATTTCTTTCTTTCGGGACCTAATAATCACAGTAGTTCCCTTAGTCTCAATACTGACATCGCCAGTAAGTTTCTTCATCATTTCCAACGATAGTTTCGGAATCGCTATCACTCCATCCGAATCTACCTGGACATCCTTGCTGAAGATGTACGACTGAATTGTTGTCCGAGTATCCGTCCCGGTAACTTTAAGCCCTTCGCTGTTTGCTTCGATCAAGAAGCAATCAAGAATCGGCATGAGGCTCTTACTCGCAAAAGCCTTACTTGCATCTTCGAGAGCTTCAACCAGCAGCTCACTATCCACGACTATTTTCATAAGGTCGGATTCCCTCCTTTACTTCTTTTTTAGCTTGTGGATTGCATGTTGGGCAAGGACCCAACATCATCATTGCGCCTTTAAATTGGTAAGTTACCTTTGCGCCATCGCATGTTTTGCACATTCTACTATCCCCTCCGTCTATTTCTTCCGCCTACCGATATTGTTTTTGCAAAAGGTTCAATCCGCTCAATGATCCGCTCTGCCTTCTTCTCATGCTGCTTTCTGTCCATCTCTTTGGCATCTTTTACATTAGCAAAGTGATGTCTCAGTTCATTAACTGTCAAATTGGAAGTATATATTGTCGGCAAACGCTCCATGCGCCGCTGGAGTATTGGCCCAATCACTTCATCCCTTGTCCAGATGGTTAATGTCTCAGCTCCAATATCATCGAGTATCAGTACAGATGCTGTCCGTAGAGAATCAAGTTTGCTCTCAACTGTTTCTGTCTTGGAACCAATAGCATCCTTGACTTCGAGTAGAAAATCCGGGACATAAACCATGAGAACATCGATGTCACATTTGGCAAGTTCTTGTGCAATCGCTCCAGCGATCAGGCTTTTACCTACACCCATCGGGCCATAAAGATACAATCCTTCTGTCGTTTGCCCCTGATTAAATGTGCTACAGAATTTGACCGCCGCCGTTATCGCAGCTAATCGCTGTGGATCAGGTTCAATATCATCAAAGGCGGCGTTCAAAATGTGTTGTGGGATGAAGTGGCTTTTAATCCGTTGCCCTATTCCCTGTTGTCGCTCGTGAGACTTCAGTAAATCGCATTTACTGAGCCGAAACACTAACTCGTCCGATTTATCGGGGTTAGGCTCTTCGACGCTCCTATGCCCCTTCTGGACGTTCTGACAGCTCGCTAGACCAGGACACGCATCGCATGCATCACATTGAGCAAGGTGCTCTGATACATCTCTATATCTTCGTGGGCTAATCAGGTCGCCTGAACGATCAGGGTACGCTTGTCTAAGCCGCTTTATTTCTGGATGGTTATCAATCTGTCGGATAGCCGCCTGCTGTCTTTCCGCAAAATCAGGAGGGATCAGCGCCTTTAATTCTTTTTCGAAGCTCCCCATACTCTCACACTCCTTGTTTTGACCGTAAAGCAGCCAACATTTCTTTTAAATCATTCTCTGTCACAGAAGCTTCGGATGATTCTTCCTCAGGCCGAGTGTCCGGCACTGGAACTACAACCTGATTTGAGTTTTCTCGCTTCGCATGCAGCGAATATACAACCGTGGCGCAATAACTCAGGTTTCGTATCTGATCCCATTTGTTTTTGGGTCTAAAATTGTTGAATGCCTGGTCAATCCCGTCTATGACTGTTTGGAGCGGAATCCTTTCAGCCATGAACTGCGTAACAGTCTCTTCATCGTTGAATGATATCTCCAGTCCCTTCCCTCTCCTCTGGAGATAACGAGCTGCCACTTGATTGCGGTAATCGATTTGGGAAACCTCCTGATCAGAGCCAGTATCTGCTTCAGGATTAGGAACAGAATCCGGGTTTCCCTTGTATGGTTCAAATACCGAATCAGGATCACTTAAACAACAACTAACTTTAATACTGTCTTTAAACATGTCTTTAGAGGTGCCTTCACTCTTACTCCCACAAGGGATTGGGCCCTCTTCGACTTCCACTTTTCGTAACTCATCAGTTACACTTTTCGTAACTTCGGAGTTACACTTTTCGTAACTTCCAGCATGTTTCTGTTCTTTTTCAGTTACACTTTTCGTAACTTTTTTAGCACTTAAATTAATAGAAATGAGTTCTGAAAACTTGTCTTTATCCCACTCTTTCACAAGATTAACTCGCCATTCATCATAGTTTTTATTGAGCGAATAAACTTGATTTCCGTCCCACATGATTACTTTGCATTGTTGCAAGTAAACAATTTCTTTCTTCGCGTCCTGAATACGCACTCCACATAGTTCAAAATGCTTCAGGAGGGGTATGACAGCCTCTTTCTTTTGACAGCCATACGATAATCTTAGAACGAGTTTGAGAATCTTCTGCTGACGTTCGGTGAACTTCCTGCTGATGATCTCATCCCATATCTCATTAGCTATGCCGATGTATCCGTTTCCTAACTGGGGACTTGCCACTCACCTCACCCCGGAACTTCTGATTTCTATCTTCTTACGTTTATTGCGAATACTTGCAAAATAATAAATTTATGATAAAGTCATGTGTAGTTGATTTAACAAATGATCGTGTTGGTAGCACGATTAATCTAAGGACTCATTTGATACTGTTGTTGCGGTAGACTCTTCTGCAATAGTAGTTACAAAAGAGTCCTTCTTCTTTTGGATCAGGTGTTTTTTGTCCAGAGAAAACCTCTCTATCGCAGTGCTTACACAAACCAATCACTGTCCCTTCAACCTTATAGCCTGATGGCTCTTTCCAAATTAGACCTTCATACTCTGCGTTCTTATCGATTGATCGTTCCAATTCTTCAAGACCGATACGGAGCACCTTGATTTGTTGTTTGATGGGTTTGATACTACGCTCCATTGCTAATGCATCAATTGCATCGTCACACAAATCCCTGATCTGTCTTCGCAACACTCTGGTTTGCATCAACTTATGAGTGTGTATCATCATTTCTTTTTAGCGATGTTTCTCTGTATGATCGAATATTGTAGTGGCTTGTGTGACCAGATACGTGCTAAGTCATCCAGAGTCATAAATTTGTATACCATCGGCTTCAACTCCTGTCAGATCAGATGTAGTCTTCCGGACGAAATTCCTTAATGAAATCAACTGCGTCATCAAAGTCGATACGCCGTACATGGCTGTATTTCGCTACTTCGAATCGTTCTTTCAACTTACTCCAGATCATCCGGCGGTACCGACCGACCAAGTCTTTGAATTTCTCATCTGACTCCTTGTATCGGTCCTTCGTTAATAAATTCGACTTCTTGCGAACAAGAGACTGGAGTTGGTAGCACTCCGCATCCGTCAGAGTCACGCTGTCCCGGACCTCCTGAACCATCACTTGGACCTCTCCAACCTTTTCTGCTACATCCTCTTGCATCTGTCTGATGCCATCCACCAAACCACGAATCGCCATACCTTGAGCTTCAGTTAACTGCATCTGTCTTTCAACAACCGACAAGAAGTCAGGCTGATTAGGATTCATCAATGTTGTCATTCAGATTTACCACCTTTCTCGAATTAATTGCCGGACGAAGTTGGTCTATGAAGGATTGGAGCATATCAAGACCTTCTGACAGCCGTTTCTTCTCACTCGTGCTTGCGCCAGATACTGCACCGAGCATGAACGATGTAATTCCAACCTTTTGGAGAAACTGTTTCACATGGATGCTAATTTGTATGGTGTTGCTATCAGCTTCGAAGCGAAGTTTCTTCATTTGAGTTGTCGCCAGTTGTTCATCGAAGTCATCTGGCTGCTGAAGCTTCATAGTCTCCAATTCTTCTTTCGTCCGCTGATAACCGACTTTCAGTTCTTCTACCTTCAGACGCTCAGCTTCCACATCGTCCTGAAGCTTGGCTTTCCAGTATTGGTCACGCTCTTTAATCTTCCGTTCAGCTTCCTGAGCTTTCTGTTCCAGAAGAACTTCTGTCTCTTCATCTCGGCGTTCTACTGCCGCTGCTACTGCTTCGTCCACCTGAACGGCTGGAATCGCATCCTTGTATCGCCGTTGAAGTTCTTCTTTCTCTTGTTCAGCTTGCAGTGCCCGCGTTTCTGCTTCTCGGACTGCGGCTTCAAGACGTTCTTTTGTTTCCGTAAAAGCCTTATGTGTTGAAATGATTCCTTCGTCGAGTTGCTGAATGATTTCCGCCGTAGCATTCTCCATGATAAATTTGGCTTTATCATACGTTTTACCAGAACCAAATCCTGCTTGTTCTGCAACGATATCTCTAACCTGTCCGGTTGGCTGCTCAGGAACAATTTCCTTGCCTCCTGCCATCCGTTCCTTGGCCTTAATTCGCTCGACGTCTTCAAGGCGTTTTGCCCATTCAACTCGCTCCGAGAAGGTGAATTCTTTTCGGTGCTCATTTTCTGAAATCTCAAGCCGAAGTTGATGTTCAAAGTCGCTGATTTCCATCACTCGGACTACTACCTCTTTACGTCCCAGGTATTGATGAGCACGCAAGCGGCGTTCCCCTGCAATTAACTGATAATCTGGTGTTACAACGATAGGATTAATGAGACCGTTTTGTTCGATATCTTTTGCTAATTCTTCAATGCCGCCAAAATCTTTTCGGATTCGGTCACTGACTTTGATTTTATTAGTGTCAATTAACACCCTGATTCTCCTTCCAGAACGTTTAAAATAGAATCTTCATATTACTGGCTGTTCAGCTAGCCACTCTTCCAAAAATTCACGTGTTTCTCTTGCTGGAAAGTACCATTTACTTCCGACTTTCCTTTTAGGAAACCTTTTATCAAAGAAGAATTGATCCTGAATGAAATTCCAACTCATGCAAGTCCTGCGCTTCAATTCGGAGGCATCCCAGAAGATATACTCAGCGTCGGCTTCTTTTAAAATCTCTGTCACTTTCTCCTTTAGGAGTTTTTTTATTTCTTTTTCATCAACGCTGATCGATAGCATAAAAATCTCCTTTCCCGATAGATTGATAATTTAATTATCAATTAGGTCAAAAAAATATATTCTACATTATTGACGATATTTATATTATCGTTTATATTAACAGTAGATAATTTAATTATCGCTTTTTGCATGACTAAGAAGCCTTTCAAAATAATCAGGAAACAGTTTTTCTGCTGGATGACCGAAATATTTTGATAATTTGAACATGAGATCTCTGCCAGGAGTAAATGTTCCATTCTCAATCATTCGAACATAAACCGTTGAGATTTTATTATCTTGAGCCACTTTTGCTTGTGTGCCTTTATGTTTCCTACAGTCTGAGAAAAATTGTCGCTTTTGTGTTTCCACTAAACTGTTCACCTCCTTGTCTCTGATTATATTTGATAATTATATTATCGTCAATATTATTTTGATAATTTTATTATCTTTCTTATTAAAAAGGAGAAATTGTACAAAATGAAACTAGGTCAGAGGTTAACTGAATTACGCGAAAAAAAAGGATTAACTCAAGATCAAATGGCAGAAAGACTCGGTATCAAACGTCCTAGGTACAATTCATGGGAAAATAGTATCGCAAAACCTGACATTGAGTTTATTGATAAATTAGCCGAACTGCATCAAGTTTCAGTAGATTTTCTGCTGGGTAGAGATTCAACAGTACTTCCCGAATGGGCAACTCCCAAAGATAAAAGAGATTTCAAAACAATGTTAGAGGAAGATGGAGACGTAATGTTTGACGGGGTACCTATCTCAGGTGAGGATAAAGAAAAAATCAAACGAGTTATGGAAGCAATGTTTTGGGACGCTAAAAAAGATAACAAGAAAACCTACGGTCGTAAAAAGAAAGAGGAATAGCCTATGGACGATATCGTTCAAGGACTCATTAAACGCTTCAAGACAAACGATCCCTTTATAATTGCAGAAAGACTTAACATTAAGGTTTGGTACAGTGATCTTGGGAAGAATACACGTGGCATGTACTATCGTAAACTAAGGCGGCGCTTTATCGTAATTAACTCTGATCTAAGTGAGCCTTGGATGAGATTTGTTTGTGCCCACGAACTCGCCCATGATCGTCTCCACCCCGGCATAAGCAGATTCTTCTTAGATGAACACTCATTCTTTAATGCAGGAAAATACGAAAGACAGGCAAATCAGTTTGCAATTAAGTTACTGACAGCAACAATTGAACCAGAACTTGGGGAAACGAAGGAACAGTTACTAAGACGCTGCTCTATTCCACCTGAACTACATAGCTTTATGTAATCTTGCGCTTCCACCGTTGCAAGACGGTTTAACATATACAAAAACAGAACATACGTTCTTTATAGGAGGTTTTTATTTGGCTAGCTATAAAAAACATGGGACTGGATGGGAGTATCGACTAAGGTACAAGGACCCTTTCACACAGAAATTTCGAGAGAAGGCACAAAGAGGATTCGATTCAAAAAAAGAAGCGCAGTTGGCAGTTAGAGAATTTGAAAGAAAGCTTGCTGCTGGCTATGAACAATCTGATTTATCGCTTCAAGATTATCTAGATTTTTGGATCAATGAATATAAGAAAGGAAGTGTTCGTAAGAATACATTATTACTTCATCAGAACAACATTAAAAATCATATTATCCCTTTTTTTAAAAACATGCTTATACGAGATGTGAAGCCAATTATGTACCAAAATTTTATAAACCATATTAGTGAGAAAGGATATAGCCGACGTACGGTTGAATTGATTCATTCCACAATGCATAATGCCTTACAAAAAGCTGTTGTAATCGGAAAATTAGAAAAAAATCCATGTCTAGGTGTCGAAATAAAAATTAAGCGTAAAAAGAAGGAAGTCCACTTTATTGATTCCGATGATATACCATTGTTTATGCAAAACTCTCGTCATTATGGTTATGTATACTGGATATTTTTCCGAGTGTTAATTGAAACTGGTATGCGAAAAGGCGAAGCAGCTGCTCTAAAATGGATCGATATTGATTTGGATAATCATTTTATTACAATTGATGAAACTCTAGATTTTACAGCGAAAAACAAAGAAGAATTATTCGGTGACACCAAGACAGAAAAATCAGAAAGAAAAATAAAAATTACTACAAATCTAGTAAATGACATCAAATTTCACAGAGAGTGGCAGGAACATAACAAAGGGATACTTGGGGATAGATACCACCATGACCTTGATCTGGTTCTATGTAGGGAAGATGGAAACTTCATGCCTAAATCATCATTGTTCAATGCCTTCTCCCGCATCTTACAACGTTGTGATCTTCCATCCCTCCCCATTCACTCTCTCCGACATACCTGCGCGGTTCTTTTACTTGAGTCCGGGGCAGATATGAAATTCGTTCAAGAACAATTAGGTCACGGAAGTATTCAGATCACATCAGATGTATATGCCCACATCTCAGGCAAGATCCAGAAAAGCAATATAGATAGATTTGAGAAATTCACTGAAGAAATTTTCGAATAGAAAAATATTTTGTGGGCATTTTGTGGGCACTTTGATTTTTCTTTAAATATATAGGTACTTGCCCACAAAAAGAAAAACCCCTCAGCGATAGAGCGCCAAGGGATTGAGCTATTAGTACAAAGTAATATATTGATCGCGTTCCCATTGGTGGACTTGTGTACGGTACATATCCCACTCAATTTCTTTCAGCTCATAGAAGTGAGCCAAGGCGTGGTCGCCGAGAGCATCACAGATGACTTCGCTACGGATCAATTCATTCAATGCTTCTTTCAGGTCAGCTGGCAAGCTTGGAATGCCTTCTTCCACACGCTCTTCTTCTGACATGATGTAGATGTTACGGTCAATTGGAGCTGGTAAGGAAAGCTCACGTTTGATTCCGTCCAGACCTGCTTTCAACAAAACAGCCAAAGCCAGGTAAGGGTTAGCAGCCGGATCCGGGTTACGAACTTCAACACGTGTGCTCAGACCACGGGAAGCCGGAATACGGATCATTGGGCTACGATTACTCGCAGACCATGCTACATAACAAGGTGCTTCATAACCTGGTACAAGACGTTTGTATGAGTTCACAGTTGGGTTAGTAATTGCTGCAAACGCACGTGCATGCTTCAGAGTTCCAGCCATGAAGTGACGTGCAGTTTTGCTCAAACCAAGCTCGTCCGACTCGTCAACGAATGCGTTCTCATTGCCTTTGAACAAGGATTGGTTGCAGTGCATACCGGATCCGTTCATACCAAACAGTGGTTTCGGCATGAATGTAGCATGTAAACCATGCTGACGTGCAATCGTTTTAACAACGAGTTTGAACGTTTGGATCTGATCAGCTGCTTTCAGCGCATCAGCATATTTAAAGTCGATCTCATGCTGACCTGGAGCTACCTCATGGTGGGAAGCTTCGATCTCAAAGCCCATTTCTTCAAGTGTGATAACGATGTCACGGCGACAGTTTTCACCAAGATCCGTAGGTGCCAAGTCGAAATATCCACCTTGGTCATTCAGCTCGTTGGTCGGGTTTCCTTTTTCGTCTGTTTTGAACAAGAAGAACTCCGGTTCAGGACCTACGTTGAAGGAAGTGAATCCCATATCTTGGGCTTCCTTCAGGTTCCGTTTCAAGATACCACGTGGGTCTCCTGGGAACGGGTTACCATCCGGAAGGTATACGTCACAGATCAGGCGTGCAACACGGTTCTCTGCTACCCATGGGAAAATAAGCCAAGAATCTAGATCTGGATAGAGGTACATGTCGGACTCTTCAATACGTACATAACCTTCAATGGAAGATCCATCGAACATCATTTTGTTATCCAGAGCCTTAGTCAACTGGCTCACAGGAATCTCAACGTTTTTGATAGCTCCAAGCAAATCGGTAAATTGCAATCGAATGAATCGTACGTTTTCTTCTTTCGAAATGCGGAGAATGTCTTCTTTTGTATAGCTCACTATAACCTCTCCCTTTCTTATCTGCGTATTTGGCTTGCCTGTTATATTTGTACATGAGAAAGTTCCACGGGTCAAGGATTCTTACACCATAAGTGCATGATTTCCTCTCACTCGCCAAGTTAGGCGAACTTACTTTTTATTAAAAAATCGGGAAAGCTCTCCCTGAATGAGAGATACTTGTCCTGGTCTCTTACCTGACACAAGCTGCTGCTTCAGCAAGCGATGCAACTGCGTATCGGACAGTTCTCTGCGTTTAACTTCTGTATCTGGCGTGATAACTGTAGCTTCCTCGGATTCTTTCGAAACAGGATTCATCACTTGTTTGATCCCTGCGATGTTAACTCCTTTTTCAATCAAAGCCTTGATCTCTAGCAATCTCTCTACGTCATTAAAAGAGAATAATCGCTGATTACCTGACGTTCTCGCAGGAACGATCAAGCTGTGCTGCTCATAATAACGAATCTGACGTGCAGACAGATCCGTAAGTTTCATTACAATACCAATTGGGAATAAGGCCATATTTCTGCGAATTTCATCACCCATGTTCATCAACCTTCCAGTCATCTATTCTTCACCCTATTGTACATTTAGTTGTTACCAAGTGTCAATGACGTGTTAGATAAACTCACAATAATTTACGATCTTTCATGGTCTGTAATGCCATCAAAACGCCATATTTGACATGAGAGTACGTTAATCCGCCTTGCATATACCCGATATACGGCTCCCGAATAGGCGCGTCGGCTGATAATTCCAGACTTCCGCCCTGAATGAACGTACCTGCCGCCATAATGACAGGATGTTCATAACCAGGCATATCCCACGGTTCAGGAACCACATGACTATCTACAGCTGCTGCACGCTGAATCCCCTGCACAAAAGCAATTAAATGCTCAGCAGAGCTGAACTGAACAGCCTGAATCAGATCTGTACGAACTTCATTCCAAGCGGGCTTGGTTACAAATCCCGATTCAGCAAACATCGCAGCAGCAAACGTACTGCCTTTAATAGCTTGTCCTACAATTGTCGGTGCCATGTAAAGTCCTTGGTAGATGCCACGTGTTGTCCCCAGCATGGCTCCCACTTCTCCCCCGATTCCCGGGGCTGTCAGGCGATAGGCTGCAAGCTGTACGTACTGTTCCTTCCCACATATGTATCCACCGGTTTCCGCAATGCCTCCACCAGGATTCTTGATAAGTGATCCGGCCATCAGATCAACTCCGACTTCTGTCGGTTCACGTTCCTCCGTGAATTCACCGTAACAATTATCCACAAATACGATGACATCTTCCTTCATTGCTTTAACACGTGTAACCATCTCAGCGATCTCAGCAACACAGAAGGATGAGCGCCAGTCATAACCACGTGAACGTTGAATCCCAATGACTTTTGTAGCCGGTGTTATGCTTTTCTCAACTGCTTCCCAGTCCACTCCACCTTCAGCAGTTAAGGCCGTCTCCCGATAGCCGATGCCAAAATCGCGTAAGGAACCTGTGCCATCACCGGGTTTGCCAATCACTTTATGCAATGTGTCATAAGGCTTACCCGTGATGTACAATAGTTCGTCACCTGGGCGCAATACGCCAAACAGTGCTGTACTAATCGTATGTGTACCTGAAGCAAAATGAGGACGTACCAACGCGGATTCCGCGCCGAACACATCAGCATATACTTCATCGAGCACTTCACGCCCACGATCGTTATACGCATAACCTGTTGAACCTGCAAAATGAAAATCACTTACTTTTCGCTGTTGGAAAGCATTAATCACTTTCCATTGATTGTGATCTGTGATCCGATCAATCTGTTGAAGTTGTCCTTCAATCTGACGCTCCACTTGTTGCTGAAGTTCAGATATTGCTGAATCAAAGCTTACCATCTTACTTCATTCCCCTTCATAGCACGAATCTGACGTTGAATAGCCATTATCGTGTAACTTATCACATCAATATGTCATGAATATTACGATTCAATAAAATTTTCGAGCATATAACCAAATTTCTCATATTCACCTTTTTGCAATTCCACTTCATAAATGACATCATTCTCCTCAAAGCTGGTATCCACTACATCACCAATTTTGTAGAGTACCGACGTAAGATCCCCACGTTCTGCCGGAATACGGAAGCGTTTCGTGTCACCTGTCAGCTCGTTCTGAATCAATTCACGGATTTTAAGCAGATCCTCTGAATCTAATGCGCTTACTTTAATATGATCTTTATCCAGTGGAAGCATCTCAAGCTGCTCTGGTGTGCACGCATCTTTTTTGTTATACAGGACTAACTGCGGCTTATCCCCTGCACCAAGTTCTTGCAGAATCGTGTTAACCGTTCTCATCTGATCTTCACGCATAGCTGATGAGGCGTCGACAACATGCAGAATGAGATCTGCTTCATTCACTTCTTCCAGTGTTGCCCGGAAAGCCGCAATCAGATCATGCGGGAGATTTTGAATAAATCCAACGGTGTCGGTAAGTACGATCTCTTTGCCACTTGGAAGTTCCATCGTACGTGAAGTTGGGTCCAGAGTAGCAAATAGCTGATCTTGAATATACACATCGGCAGCGGTTAACTGCTTGAGCAAGGTTGATTTGCCAGCGTTGGTATAACCAACAAGGGCCACTTGAACAATACCTGTCTTCTTCCGGCGTTCACGGTGCAACTTGCGATGACGTGTCAATTCTTCCAGGTGACGCTTCAGATCGTCAATGCGGCCGCGGATGTGACGACGGTCTGTCTCCAGCTTGCTTTCCCCCGGCCCTCTTGTTCCGATGCCTCCACCGAGTCTGGACAGATTCTTGCCGTGACCCGACAAACGTGGCAACAAGTAGCTATGTTGAGCCAACTCCACTTGAATGATACCTTCTCTCGTGTTGGCACGTTGTGCAAAGATGTCCAAAATTAATTGGGTACGGTCAATAATTTTGAGATCGAGGGTTTCTTCCAGATTTCGAACCTGTGCGCCTGACAATTCCTGATCAAATATAGCTGTAGTTGCTCCGAGTTCCTCTGCAATCGCACGAAGCTCTTCTACCTTACCTTTACCAATGAACCATTTGGTATCCCGTTTTTCCCTGTTCTGAGAAAGCACACTTAGTACTTCCACTCCGGCTGTCTCAGCAAGTTTCACCAGTTCCTCTAAAGAGTACTCCGGATTGATACCTGTACGTTTTACATCATCCGTAACAAGACTCACCAAGACGGCGCGATCTTTTTTGACCATATCTGTATCATGCGTGCCATTTGTCATGTATATGTTCACTCCCTCTAATTACTAATCCGTTGATACATTGCCACGAATATGCCATGGCATGCCTTAAGCCGAACCGGTTGGCCCGGCCGGCTGATGTAAAAACTATATTATCGCTTACTTTCGCTCAAAGTTCAAATCCTCTGTCCGGATTGTCATCAGCTCCAGTTTTCCTGGACTGCCTTCTGAGTATTGTTCCAACAAACGAACCGCCTGATGCCTGATCGAACGCTCAATGGCATTACGAACGTATCTGGCGTTACTGAACGCGTGCAGCGAATCATTTTTTTCCTGAAGCAAATGCTGCTTTAGTTTGAGTATGGTCTGAGGCATTAAAATATAATCACGCTCTTTGGCCATAATCTCAGAGATTTGAATCAACTGATCAATGCTATAGTCTGGAAACTCCACTTGAATGGGAAAGCGGGAAGGTAATCCAGGATTCGTCTGAAGAAAAAAATCAATTTCTTCCGAGTACCCGGCAAGAATCAGTATAAACTGATTTTTGTTATCTTCCATGGACTTTACAAGCGTATCAATGGCTTCCTTTCCAAAATCCTTCTCTCCCCCGCGGGCCAAACTGTAAGCTTCATCAATGAACAATATCCCACCGAGTGCCTTCTTAACCAGATCTCTTGTTTTCTGCGCCGTGTGACCGATATATTCTCCAACCAGATCCGCACGCTCTACTTCAATAAGATGACCTTTACTCAACACACCCATCTTCTGAAAAAGTTTGGCAACGATCCTCGCTACAGTTGTCTTTCCAGTCCCCGGATTGCCTTTGAAGATCATATGATACACGTGCGCACCACTAAGTAAGCCTGCTTCAGTACGCATCTGAGCAATCTGTAGAAAAGCATAGATCTCAAATACAAGGTCTTTGATATTTTCAAGTCCAACCAGTTGCTCCAATTCACCCTGTATCTCCTGGAAGTGCGCATGTTTGGTTATGCTCTTGGCTGCCTGTACTGACGCTGCTTCATCTTTGACCAACATCTGAGGTTCCTGGTTGCGCAACACAATATTAATTTGTCTGGATGGTCTGCCTCCTGGTTGCTCTCCTGCAGCCATGACCCGTCCGTTCATTCGCCATCACCTCTATTTTATCGGGCTGAACTCTCCTGATTATTAATGTATTCTATCAGGTGCTCCAATATTAGAAGGATCATGAAGAATTCTACGGTAGGTACATGTCTTAGATCTGAATGTTTTTTCGAAACTCTCCGTTCTCAAACAAACTCTGCCTATGCTTCAGTGATAACTGAAAGTATGGGAATACATGTGCATCAATGGCATGCAGCAATTCCTTTGCCGTCTTGTTAGCCAAGTCATAATCACCTGTCGTAATATGCTTCCGCGACAAGGCATCTTCAAGCTCATCTTCATCCAGCAAAAATACTTCTCCATCTTTCAGGACCACGACATCCAGATACAGGTCATCAAACCAAGGAACACCCTGATCCGTTATCCCCTGACTGCGACATGTATCAATATACCATTCCACAATCCGTTCCTGATCATCAAACATCGCTGTAACAACGAAGTGCTCTCCCTTCGGGTAGTATTGCAGCCAGGAATACCCTTTATCTGCGATACAGAAGGTACTGCCTCCATATGTTTTCCACAGAGGTTCTTTCAAATCCTGTATGGTGTACAACGTAATATAACCTGTGAAAATTTTGGATTGAACGAACCGGCATGTGAATTGTCGGTTCGTAATCCGGCGCCAGTTCGCGCGGTCCCCGAATTTCCGTTTCATACGAACCCCTCTTTGCCGACTACAGGTCCGTGACCTGCTCTGATGTTATTGGTGAACAATGTAATAACGTCCGCATGATTGGTTCCAGCGCTCTGGACCCGCCCTTGCACAACGTATTACGAATAGTTACAGCTTACCATATTTAAGGTATACACTCAAAATCAAGCTTTGTCCCACCTATTCATTACATGATCTTCTATTAAAGAAGGTTCGTATAACCAAAAAAACTGCTTCACCGAAATTCCGGGAAGCAGTTTAATTCATGCAGCTATTTAGTTATTCACTGGTTTAGCCGCCAGTTCCAGCTTGAGAATCTGCAGGTTCGTCTGTTCCTCCAGTGTCACCACTCGTTCCGCTGTCTGGAGTTACAACCTCGCCCGGTGTTGTTACGGCCCCATCATCAGAGCCTTCACCTGTACCGCCTGGCTCTGTTGTCCCCTGACCAGGTGGGGTCGTGTTTCCTCCACCAGGTTGACCGTTACCTTGGCCGGCTCCGCCGTTATTACCATTGTTTCCATTATTGCCGTTATTACCATTACCATTGCCGTTTCCGTTTCCGTTGTTGCCATTTTCATTCCCATTTCCGTTGTTACCGTTCGAGTTGCCATTATCCGGCGAACCATTGTCCGGATTCTCCGTACCTGGCTGCTCAGGATTGGTTTCTGTACCAGGGTCTATACCAGGATCAGGTTCCTCTGGTGGCATTTCCTGCGCTTCAATCATCAGGGAAATGGTGTTCGAAGGATCCGTCTCCTGTCCTGATGCCAAGTCGTAAGCTGTCACATAGTACTCATAGGTCAGGCCAGGCAATGCACTTAAATCTTGTGCACTGGTCGATCCCACTGAATCAATGAGATGCGTGAACTGGCCTTCGGAGGTTTCTTTACGATACACACGATATTGCGTGCTCGTGTCACCTGTTCCAGTCCAACTCAGTGATACGGTTTGAGCATTTGGATCATATGATCCACTCAGACCACTAACAGACAGAGCTGGTTGTTCTGGTTCTTCTACTGGCGGAGGTGCTTGCCCTCCAGCGGGTGTTTTGAATTGCTTCACTGGAACGCCTTTCAAAGCGTCTCCCATGACTTTGGCAAAGAAAGCTGCGGACAGCTTACTGCTGTTCTTAAGCATATGATTGGCATCCGGATTGTCATAGCCCATCCAGACTGCGGCAGTCCATTCCGGTGTATATCCAACGAACCATACATCACGGTTGGCACTGTTGCCAGAGATACCACTTTGAACCGTTCCTGTTTTACCCGCTACCGGACGATCCAGACGTGCTGAACGTCCCGTACCGTCATTAACAACGTTCTGCAGCATCTGCGTAAGCTGATACGCATTTTGCTCGCTCATGACACGCGTTGTGTCCGAGTTATCGTGTTTATACGTAGTTTTGCCTGCGCTATCCTTTATTTCCTTGATTGAATAGGCTTGTCGGTATTCTCCGAGGTTGGCAAATGCACTATAGGCTTGCGCCATTTCCAGTGTATTTGTACCTTTACTCAGACCACCGAGGGCAATCGCCAAGTTTTTGTCTTGATCTGTCAGCTGTATACCTACACTCTTGGCAAAATTAATACCAGTGTTAACGCCTATTTTATCAAGCAACCAAACTGCAGGAATATTTTCCGACTTCGTAATGGCATCAGTCATACTGATCGTTGAAGAATATCCATGCAAGTTACCCGGACAGTAATTACCAAAACATTGCTTCGCATTACTCAGCGCCGAATTAGCACTGTAGTTGCCTGATTCAAGAGCCGGTGCATAAGACACAATCGGTTTAAAAGCTGAACCTGGCTGTCTTCGACTCTGCGTTACACGGCTATAACCTTTGGTCTGATAATCCCGTCCACCCAGGAGGGCAACGAGACTGCCATTCTCGTGGTTCATGATAACCATGGAACCTTGAACTTGTTGATCGTCTTTACTAGCCTCGAAGAGACTATCATCTGTAAAGGCAGTTTCCATGGCTGTTTGAGCCTGAGCATCCATGGTTGTATAGATTTTGTATCCGCCGATATTCAGATCATCTTCCGTTTTACCTGTTACTCGTTCAGCTTCACGGAGCACATAATCAATAAAGGCTTGATACTTCATGTCTTTCTCTGGTCGCTTGTAGTTATAGTTAATCTCTTTTGCTTCATCCATCTCCGCCTTGGTAATGTAGCCTTGTTCATACATCAGCTGCAATACCACACCACGGCGTGCTTTGGAGTCGTTTGGATTGCTTACAGGGTTATAGGCAGACGGCCCTTTCGGCATAGCTGCCAATGTTGCAATTTGCCACAACTTCAACCTCTTGAGATCGGTAACTCCAAAATAAAATTCAGATGCCGCTTTAATCCCGTAACGCTGATGGCCGAAGAAAATCCGGTTCAGATACATCGTCAGGATTTCGTCTTTTGTGTACTTGCGCTCCAATGCCATGGCAATCGATACTTCCGTTGCTTTACGGAAGAACGTTTTGTCACGGGACAAGAACATGTTCTTAGCAAGCTGCTGGGTTAGTGTACTACCACCTTCCACCATGGAACGAGCCATGACGTCCTTAACCGCCGCACGCCCGATGGACCAGATATCCACGCCCTGATGATCGTAGAATCGCTTATCCTCTGTTGCAACAAAGGCTTGCTTCACCAGCTCAGGAATATCATCTTCTTTGACGGGTTCCAGCTTCTGAATGGATAGCTCCCCCATTAATTGGCCATTACGATCATATACTTTTGAAGTTTCATTAATTGTAGTTTTGTCCTTGTTGGCTTTGAGCAGATTTTCACCACTCACCATAATAAATAAATATCCACCTAGTGCACAGAATATGGCGATTGCCATTGTGAAAAACATTGTCCATCCAACGCGTTTACCCGTAATTTTTTTCTTTTTAGAGGTCTTTGGCTTCGCTTTTTTGGATGACTTGTTATTGTTGTTGCGATTGTTAGACCTCGACAACGGATCGTTTGGCATGTTACCTCCTGACTCCCTTTCAGTTGCATAATTTCTATTCGTCTGTTGGCTCAAGCATATATTAAACATATTTTGCCCGGAATGAAAAGAACAACCCTTTATTCAGGTTGCTCTGTTTCAATACCTATACTTGTAGACGAAATGGTTGGTGAAAAGGTTTCGTAATTTTTTTAAGCTTCGCCGCTATTATCTTGCTGCATCAGCGATACGCTGCGTTGCGGCGTGAACGTGGAGATGGCATGCTTGTAGACCATTTGCTGGCGTCCGTCGCTGTCGATGACGATCGTAAAATTGTCAAATGCCTTGATCGTCCCGCGGATTTGGAAGCCGTTGGTCAGATAGACCGTAGCAGGAATATTTTCTTTCCGCAGTTGGTTCAAGAACGTATCTTGGATGTTGATGGACTTGTTCATTAGCCGTACCCCCATTGGTTCATTTGAATTCGTGTTCAAGTAATATTCAATATCGCTGAGTAGCTTTCGTGCTATTATATCATGAACAGTTTCATATAATCCACAAAAACCCCTTGTCTGCTATTTTACACCCATTCTTGGCAAGGAAAACAAATAGAAGACTTATCCATTATACACCGCTTGCCAGTTTTGCAAAAGAGGGTCAAACTCTTCATTTTAAAGCTCATTTATTCATTGTTTGGCGAATCCTTAATCTCTTGCACCTATTCTAGTGATACATAAAAACCTCTATCCTTTTGATGACCAAAAGGTAGAGGTTTACATATCTTAGTCTATTTGATGCCAGTCAGATGAATACTAATCATCGCTCAAATCAATCAAATTTCTGTGTAATCAATTCACTTATCTGCTTGTATTTCCCTTCAAAATCCTCGGTATCCGTCATGTCTACCCATTCAATATCCTTCATATGGCGGAACCAGGACAGCTGTCTTTTGGCAAACCGGCGCGTATCCCTCTTTAACCACTCAACCGCAGCTTCCCAACTCACTTCCCCTTGCAAGTACGCTGCAATTTCCTTATATCCCAACCCTTGCATGGAAATATGACCTCTAGCCACACCCCGTTCCAACAAGGATTTCACCTCATCTACCAGACCTTGTTCGATCATCAGATCAATCCGCTCTTCTACCCGGGCGTACAACTTCTCCCGATCCATAGTCAAACCAACAATAAGAAGGTCATAAGGCGACTCTTTCTTCTGTACTGCCAGCTGTTCAGACCACTTCTCGCCTGTAAGGTGATGGATCTCAAGTGCACGCACAATTCGCCGCTGGTCATTCGGATGCAGACGATCTGCACTGACCGGATCAACTTCCCTTAGACGATCATGAAGGGCCTGTGCGCCATATTGCTCCGCATAGCTGAATTGTTGCTCCCTGAACGCTTCATCCGAACCACTATCCGAAAATTGGAAGCCGTAACATACCGATTCCACATACAGACCGGTGCCACCTACAATAAAAGGCATTTTACCACGTTCATGGATTTCACTAATCAATCGGGCACAACTTTCCTGAAACTCGGCCACAGAATACGGGTACTCCGGTTCATGAATATCAATGAGATGATGAGGTACACCCTTCATTTCTTCAGAGGTAATTTTGGCAGTTCCGATATCCATTTCACGATATACCTGCATCGAATCCCCTGAGATAATCTCACAATTGAATGCTTGCGCAAGCTCGATGCTCATTCTTGTTTTGCCTACTGCTGTTGGCCCAACCAGCACAAGCAGTTTGGGTTTTGGTTTAACTTCCACGTTCAACATTTATCACTCCGTACAGGGTTTTTGCATTCGCCCGATCAAGTATTTCGAATCCGAGCCTGTCAAACTCCGCGCTGCCGCGCTTCTCTTTCATCACTACCCGTTTACGGGCAACCCGTTTCGCTTCCACAATGCTCTGTTCATCCAGCGCGTGAGCATTCGCATAATCTCGCAAGGGCTGTATCGCACTTGAATCCATCATCGGTTCACGAAACATCGGGTCAAAATATACAGTATCACAGCTTCGATCCGGCATGGAACACAGTAACTCAAGATGATCCACGTGCCGCAGATCGATGCGCCGGAAAGCCTCATCCACCAGCGGCTGATTGCTCTTATAATGGGACATGCCTTCCAAGAGCAGGGTATAGAGCGGTTGCGAACTTTCACAGGCAATGACCCGTCCATGCGTACCAGCCGCAACCGAAAATACCAGTGCATCTGAGCCCAGTCCAGCGGTACAATCAACAATGGTATCCCCTTCAAGTACCGCACCAGCTTCCAGCATGGGATCAGCTTCGCCTCTTAGAACACGTTTAGCTCGAACAAATCCCATACTGGGGTGAAACTCAAGCTCCGTTGCATCTTTGCGAAACAGACGGGCTCTGCCATTGAGTACCACTAGTATTTCATTGATACCATAATGTTCAATCAGTCTGGGTAAAGACGTTCTATTGCGCGGTACGTAGGTACCTCCTGTCGTTTCGGCGAGCTTACGCGCACGCTCCACCTGAGAGGCAATCTCCTTGTCACCGGTTGTAATGTACATAATGTCCCCCTAAATAGCTACATCACTCGTTTAAATAATTTTTCCAGATCATACGTTGAAAATGAAACCACAATCGGCCGCCCATGTGGACAGGTGTAGGGCTGACGACATGAACCCAGACGCTGAATCAGCACTTCTGCTTCCTGATCCGTCAGCTTCTGATTGGCTTTGATAGACGCTTTGCAGGAACACATGATGGATGCCGCTTCCCGCATCTTAGCGACGTCTATGCTGCGCTCACTAAGAACCCATTCGGACATTTCTTCAATAATGTCTTTCTCGTCTCCTTTGGGGAACCAGAACGGATGGGAACGCACACGGAATGTCTGTCCACCAAAATGCTCCAAATATACGCCTGCCTGCTCGAACCAGGCCAGTCTTGTTTTCAGCTTTTCAGTCTCTGAAGGTGTGAACTCCAGCGTAATCGGCAGCAATAACTCTTGTGAGGCTTGAGCAGGATTGCCAAATTTCTCGTAATAATACTCATAATTCACGCGTTCATGAGCCGCATGCTGATCAATTAAATATAAACCTTGGTCATTTTGCGCGATTAAATACGTACCATGATGCTGTCCAATGAGGCTCAGCTCCGGAAATGCCGGCATGGATGCATCCGATTTAATGGCAGCAGCAAGTTTAGTGGCATCAGGCAAACCTGAAGTTTTCCACGTCCGTTCAGTTCTTGCCGCGGAAGACGGATCATACGATGAACGTGCTTCCCTGACGGGCGAATACACAGAATCGGATCGATACGTTACCGGTTTGCCTTCAGTCAGCGGTTTTTCTGTTGCTACACGATCTTGAGAAGAAAGGTCAGACTTTGGAGAAGCTTCGGAAGAACTTGTACTTACCTCTTTAGTAGCTTCCTGCACGTTAGCATTTGTCTGCCCTCCATTATGACTCGACCCCTTCTGCAAAATATGCCCGTTCCAACTTTCTAACTGCTCAGGGGGGTGTGTAACCTCAGGTGGAGCTTCGGGCAGCGGCACTGTCTGTCCGTTTTCAGCTACCGGTTGTACTGCGGAAAGATCCGCCGGAGCATCCAGATCATCATCTTCCGTATTTAACTTTAACAATGCATTCGAAGGTTTCCCGAGTGGACCTTGTTGTCCATAGCCTTCTGCATCAGACTGGTCTTTCAGCGGACCACGCGGAAAGAGGAATTGTTCCTGGATAAAGGAACTATCATCTCCACGTCGAATCTGCTGTTTCTTGACCTGCGGAATCAATACCTCCTGCCGGAGGATCCCCCTCAACGTCGTCTCCACAAATTCATAGAGTTCTGGTTCCTTGCTAAAACGTACCTCCAACTTGGCTGGATGCACGTTCACATCCACAAGAGAGGGATGCATCTCCAGCTGCACCACGACAAGCGGGAAGCGATTGATGGGCAGCAAGGTATGGTAGGCTTTAAGAATAGCCTGATTGAGACCGTAATTGCGAACAAATCGCCCATTAACGATCGTCGACATACCCCCACGATTCGCTCGTGTCCATTCCGGCAGGCTGATCAGCCCGCTCACCCGGTAATCCAGACTTTCACCCTGAATAGGAAGCATCGCTTTGGCAGCACTTGTCCCATAGATCGCTGCAACCACTTGCAGCAGATCGCCGTTGCCCAACGTCTGTAGCAAAACATTCTCATTATGGCGCAATCTGAACGAAATGTTTGGATGCGACATCGCCATTCGGTATAGAACATCAGATATATGTCCGAGTTCCGTCTGGATCGTTTTCATATACTTGAGTCTGGCTGGTGTATTGTAAAAAAGTTCTTTCACTGCAAAATCTGTACCTTGGGGCGAGGTTGCATCTTCATGAGAGACAAGGTTCCCGCCTTCAATTACAATGCGGCGCCCCCGCCCGTCATTGTTACTTGCCGATAACACCTCTACCTTGGAGACTGCGGCAATACTCGCCAGGGCTTCCCCGCGAAATCCAAGACTTGTGATCTGGAACAGATCTCGTCCATGGGCTATTTTGCTGGTTGCATGACGATAAAAGGCAGTTTCCATATCCTCTGGCTCGATACCTGACCCATTGTCTTTGACACGAATACTGAGGAGTCCGCCCTCTTCCACCGTCACCTCAATCTTGGTGGCGCCTGCATCCACCGAGTTTTCAAGCAACTCTTTGACAACTGACGCAGGCCGTTCGACCACTTCACCAGCCGCAATCTGGTTGGCAATATGTTCATCTAGCACATGTATTTTCGCCACAGGTTTTCCCCTCCCTTATATTCAGGATAATTGCTGTGCCTTCAATTTGAGATCATTCAATATCTGCATCGCCTGAAGAGGCGTCATGTTCATGACATCGATATCTTTCATCGTCCGTATGAATTCTCGTGCTGGCTTATCTTCCACTACAGCTACATCCGTTTTCGTTGCCACGTTCGGCTCATCATCCCCAAAGATGGACAGTTGAACCACATCCGAATGGCTTGCGCTGGACTGTGCTTTGCTGTTAGATTTCTTGGTATTCTGCTTCCCAGCCCCGGTTGAATCTTCAATAAAAGATGTGTAATCTGCACTTTCCGCAGTAACACGCTCCCGGAGCATAGACGCTGAATCCGAGTGTTGGAGCTCTCCATCTTTTAATCTCAGGCCTGCTTCCTGCTTCTCGTTGCTGATGTATTCACTACCCACCGCTACTTGCGCAGCCGCATGCTCGAACCCATGCAACAGTCCATTCGCCCGCTCAATAATGCTATCAGGCAGACCTGCAAGGCGTGCACAATAGATACCATAGCTGCTGCTGGCTGCTCCGGCAATCAGTTTGCGCAGGAAATTAACCTTGTCACCGCTCTCCTGTACCGCCATCGAGTAGTTTGCCAGCTTGTCCAGACTCTCCTCCAGATGAGCAAGCTCATGGAAATGTGTGGATACAAGGGCTTTACAGCCGATAATATCATGTACATATTCAATAACAGACTGAGCAATAGCCATACCTTCGCTGGTTGATGTTCCCCGTCCCAATTCATCGATAATAATCAGACTGCGTGGTGTTGCTTTGTCCGTCATGACCTGAATGTCAGCCATCTCCACCATGAATGTGCTTTGTCCGCCAATGAGATCATCCGCTGCACCAATTCGTGTGAAAATGCGATCCATGATCGGCACCTCCGCTTGACCCGCAGGCACAAAACAACCCACTTGAGCCAAAATGGAAATTAAAGCGACTTGTCGCATATATGTGCTCTTACCAGCCATATTCGGTCCAGTAATCAGCAGAATCCGTGCCTCCTCCTTGGTCATTGTCGTGTGATTGGCAATAAATGCACCATCTCGCATGACCGCCTCGACCACCGGATGGCGCCCTTCTTCCACAACCAGATCATAACCGTCGGTCAATGTAGGCCGTACGAAGTTTCGCTCAGCACTAATCACCGCAAAAGATTGATACACATCAATTTCGGCTACCTGTTCAGCCAGCTTTTGCAATCTTGCAATCTCTTTGTTCAGCCGCTCGCGCAGTTCTGCGAACAGTCCATACTCAATATCAACCATTTTGTCCTGAGCTTCGAGAATAAGTGTCTCTTTTTCCTTCAACTCCGGCGTAATGTAACGTTCTGCATTGGCAAGTGTCTGTTTACGTTCATAACGTCCCTCCGGCAGTGCGGACAGATTGGACTTGGTGATCTCGATATAATAACCAAACACTTTGTTATATCCAATCTTCAGCGATCGAATGCCTGTCGCCTCGCGTTCTCGCGCTTCCAGCTCCGCAATCCACTGTTTCCCGTTAACCGAAGCCTCACGCAATTCATCCAGACGTTCATGGTACCCTTCACGAATCAGACCTCCGTCCCTTACGGATACAGGCGGCTCGTCCACAATGGCTTGCCTGATCGCTTCACGCAGATCATTGCAATCATCCATCGTTTCGGCAATATGCTGAAGTGTTGCGGAAGATGATCCTGCGCAATGCTGACGAAGTCCTGGAATTTTCTCCAGTGATGATTTGAGCGCATTCAGGTCACGACCATTGGCATTACCAAACGCAATCCGGCCAACCAGGCGCTCCAGATCATAGATATCTTTGAGTTCTGCCCGCAGGTCCTCACGCAATATAAACTGGTTGTATAACGTATCCACTGCTTCAAGACGCTCATTAATCTTCCCTTTTTGCAATAATGGCTTATCGACCCAGCGACGCAGCATTCTTGCACCCATGGACGTCTCGGTCCGATCAAGCAACCAGAGTAATGAACCTTTTTTGGAGCGTTCACGCACGGTTTCAACCAATTCCAGGTTCCGTCGGGTAAACGGGTCCAAGATCATATAATGATCCGGCTCATACGTTGAGATTTGGGTTAATTGTCCCAGAGAGCGTTTCTGTGTCTCACTCAGATAGGAGAAAAGACGTGCAATGCAAGCTTGACGTTCAGGTTCTAATCTTGCCCACACAGCCTCACCAAACTGCTGACGAACCAGATCTTCCTTATTCTTTGTCCACGCCGTGTAGACCACAGGGCGAGAGATTGGAGATGCCTCAGCTTCTACCGTGTCAAGCAGCGCTGCATCCCCCACCAGCTCCGATGGTTCGTAGATGCCGATTTCATCCTTCAGCCATTCCTTGGAAAAGGGTACGGATGTCACATACAACTCACCCGTTGACAGATCA
Organism: Paenibacillus sp. FSL R5-0519; assembly: GCF_037974275.1. Taxonomy (NCBI): domain Bacteria; kingdom Bacillati; phylum Bacillota; class Bacilli; order Caryophanales; family Paenibacillaceae; genus Paenibacillus; species Paenibacillus sp. FSL R5-0519. Next base: position 2,582,747 of record NZ_CP150234.1, on the reverse strand, counting down.
CAGGCTGCGAGCGCGAGCGTATTTTGATTACCAGTCAGACACACCATGTAGTTATTGGACTTGTCACCCAGTGTTTTGCCTTCCATTACCGTTCCGGGTGTAACCACACGAACAATTTCACGTCGCACCATGCCTTTGGTTACACTTGCATCTTCCATCTGTTCACATATCGCAACTTTATATCCTTTTTCAATCAGACGCTGTATGTAATTGTCAGCCGAATGATAAGGTACACCGCACATCGGAATTTTGTCATCCGTGCCTCCGTTACGTGCAGTCAGCGTGATCTCAAGTTCACGAGCAGCATTAATCGCATCCTCGAAGAACATTTCATAGAAGTCACCCAGTCTAAAAAATAAAAAAGCATCTTGTGCTTCGGCTTTCACTTGCAAATATTGTTGAATCATTGGCGTATACTGAGCCATGATGAATATCCTCCATCCCGTTCCTATAATGTCAGGAAGAAACGCGTCCTGGAAGGACAATAAGACGGTCAGGCACCGTGTTTGCGCCTCCGCCTTATGTGTTGGCTATTCGCCAGTTCCTTCAAGGGTTGCTGCTTTCATATCTTCCGTAACTACCAATTATAAAGGTTGTTCAATAAGTCCGCTTTTGATTACGAAGGATGCCTAGTGGCATCATCAGCATCAAATATGGCATTCAGCCGAAATGTCCGTTGCTCACGTAGCTCTATCTACGCTCCGCTACTCCATTTCTAGCTTCATCCCATCTTCTCGGTACTGAAAACCGACTTTTTGAACACGCACTTAGAATGACTTGTTTCTTATTATATCAAAAAAACGTGCATTCTTCATGAACCTGCCCGAATATTCCAGAGTTTACGGATATCCCGGCTCTCATCCCAGGTTCTTCCCAATTTTAATTGAAGGAGTAATGGAGACGCATACCGTTCATAACGTGCATATCCCTCCAAACTCTTCAGATCATCTGCCAGAGCTGGAATGTGTTCCTTGATCACTTCACGCTTTCCTTCATAAAAAGCGGTATGAACCTCCGCTTTCTCCAACGGACGCCGCAGTAATTGAGTATACCCGCTAGCGATTAAACCTGCCAATGCCACAACGCCCTTTGCAACAAGGGGTGAGACAAGAAAGCTGGGTAACGTACGATACTCAAACCCACCGTAGGATTTCAGACGAAAATCACCAAGCGCTCCATAACGTGGACGTCTTCCCGATCCACGCGGGTCCTGAAGAAACGCCAGTGGCAATGCCAGATAATTGTCCAGTGTGCGGAGCAGTTCCCCGGTAAGGTTCACGCCGCTAAAATGAATATGACCACCAAGAGGTAACCCCCGCTGTGGCATCCCCCCTGCCTGCCAGATGAGCGAGTGATCACTAATGCTGCGGGAAGCGGCTGCAAATGCCCTCATCAGATGAGCCAGTAGCTCTCGTGGTTCTGAGCTGGGAGCGGGCCGTAATTCAGCAACCGGGTAGATGCGCCGGCCACCAATCGTCACGGAATCACAGCCTGCCATCCCGGTACGTTCCAGAAATCTGGAGGCGGGGACAATTTTGGATTCCGGCATCTGCACCAGAAGAAACTCAGGGTCCATGCCAAGTATGGGAATAGGTCTGCGACTCTGCTCCTCATCCAGCAGTTCCTGATGCTGCTTCCAGCTTTCCCTGTAGATTGCAGCAAGGTTCGTCACTCCTTTCCACGGACTCGGATCGATCGAAATCACTGCACAACCGCCGTTCCCTGAGGATTCCATTCGAACGGCTCCATGATCCAGTCCCAGTGTGTACAGCGTTTTGATCGCAAGTCGTTCTATGCGCCTAAACAGGGTTGAACTCGCTTCACGCTCCAACAGCGTTTCCTGCGCTCCTCCCATGCCACTCGTATCCTTGCGCTTGATCCGGATCGCCTGCAGACAACTTATCTCTACATCATAACGTACGCGCAAGCCTTGTTCTCGTTTGCGCCGATCGCGTAGTGACAATACTTCAATGCCTGCCTGTTTCAACCGTTCTGTACGTTCTCCGGAGGTCATCCTTTCATATCGGCGTAATGCCTCCTCCGCTTGTTCCATCACATTCATTACGTCCCCCCCTCCCGGATCATGCAATTAAAATAAAAATAACCCCGCAATGCGGAGCCTTCCCGTGAAAGGTATTCCAGGCATATGGCGAGGCTCGTTAACACCCATTTTTCAATATTTAAGAAGAAAGAGGGCTTACGCCCTCTTCATCGCGCCTTCTGGCGCATATGATACCTTAGGTCATCAAATACTTGAGTCAATCTCACAGCTCATCGTCGAGCAGGTCGGGATCGAGATCGTCATAATCTCCATCGCCACTGCCAAATTCATAGTCCTTGTCTTCGTAATCACCGCAACCATCTGTGCAGACCTTCACACAAACTTTGGTTTCGGCAACGAGTTCCACAGCGAATTCCCTTTCTACCCGGATAATTACACTGCTTCCTCCCGCCGATACTGTGGCTTCCACACAGCTAGGTTCCTGCGTTGCATCCGCAGATACCTCCACTGTGGAAGTCCGGTGTTTCGGATCCAGATAGGACAAAGGCACATGTTCTACATACGACACCGTTTCTTTGGCTACATCCGTCTGCGAATTCTTGTCATAGGAATACCAAATGTTGATATCGTAAGTACCAATAACTTCAATTCCGTCACCCGCTGATACGGCTTCATATTGGTGGTTGATAATCCAAGCCCCCAAAATACTTGTCGGACCATTTGGCGGAGTCACGGTATGTGTTACGGTAGAGAACTTACGACCTTTGCCGCAGATCGCCTTCGTGATAATCTCTCTACATTGATGTTTATGACTCAATGACATCTTTAAACCTCCTCCATACAATCATTCACTACAAGTGTATGCAGGGCATTCGTCTAGGGTGACAACTATTTTCTATTATTCGTTTGTAGATTGGGACCGTTCCGAGATTGGGGACGGTGCTTTGTCCTTCTTCGCGACTTTCAGATACAGCGCGAGTTCGCGGCACAACTGGAGAATTGCGGAACGAATCTCGAATTCTTCCCTTGTATCCGGCAGTTCCATACGTTTGAATTCTTCTTGCACATCCGCAAGAAGTTTTTCAGTTCGTCCGGTGTAAGATTCGGTAAGAACATCCTGACTAAGTTGATCGAACAGCTCCGACACCATTTCCGCATGTGGCATCTTCTGATAGATCTGGGACACCAGATGCATCATATGCTGGATGGAGTCCAGCTGCGTTTTGCGCATATAAAAGTAAACACTCCATTCCTCATTCGGATGAATCACCTGATTCTCCAGAGAACGCTTGGCTGCATCAATACCACCCAGAATCGCTTTATCTGCTTCAATCAGTTCTCTACCCGCCCATGCTTCATTGGGATTACGCAGCGTCGCCGCGAATTCTTTGAAAATCTTCGAAAAGAGTTCATCGATCCGTTTGCGAATGCGCAGCATCTGTGGATCTGCTGCTGGCATATAGGCCAGGTTAACCGCCATTGCGGAACCAAGACCAATCAGTAACAAAGCAATTTGTACGAGGACAACATTCACGTCCATCTCTCCGCCGCTGAACACGCGAAACACAACGACTGAACCTGTTACAATACCTTCCTTAAAGCCCACCCGGACAATAACCGGGAATGCAATCAATATGTATACGGCCAGTACCCAGTAATGGAATCCTAGAAAGTGAAAAAGTACACTTGCAAATAAAAGTCCAACGACTGAAGCAAAGAACCTCGCTGATATGGTGCGAATACTTCGTTTTCTCGTTACATCCACCCCAAGAATGGCAAGCAATCCTGCTGATGTTGGTCCTGGCAAGCCGCACCAGTCCGCAATCAGCACAGCCATTAATGCGGCGATTGCGGTTTTTATTACCCTAAAACCCATAGAACATTCCATCTCCTCTAAGCTGTAAAAAAATTGTTAGCTAGCTCGTCGCCTCATTCATTTATCATGACTAGTATGTCTCGTCCAAGTGTAATCTAGACGACATCAACCGACATGCGCATGCATGCCGGTCACAGCAATACGCCCCGAATGAGGGACACTGGCAAGTTAGATCGTTGCGACAGAACCTCAAGGCCCTCTTCTCCAATCATCGCATTCATTCCGGATCAGCGCGGAATATTCATACTAAATATGGTACTTGATTTTACGGTATCGGGCAACGTGACACCCCTTGTGAAATTGTATACATATATAAACGTTCATCAAACGAATAAAACATAGCCACATTATCTGCGCCCAGCCAGCAATTTGCGCTCTGCATAGACAACAAGTTGATACATGGCCGTTGCAACTGCTGCAATAATTAACAGACTTGATAACACAAGCGTGAAGTTGAATACTTGGAATCCATAGATAATGAGATAACCAAGCCCTTGTTTGGCGACCAGAAACTCCCCTACAATTACACCCACCCAGGCCATGCCTACGTTCACTTTCAAGGTGGATACAATCGCCGGAAAAGAAGCTGGCAATACAACTTTCGTAAAAATCTCGGAACGGTCTCCACCAAACGTACGAATCACTTTAATATAATTGGGATCCACTTCATTAAAGCTGTTATACACCACCAGTGTTGTAATAATGACCGTAATGGACAACGTGGTCATGACAATGGCTGTAAAACCTGCGCCGAACATAACGATAAAGATTGGGCCGAGTGCTACCTTTGGCATACTATTGAACACAACCATATAGGGGTCCAGCACTTTGGACAAAAAAGGAGACCACCAAATTAAAACCGCAAGCAAAGTCCCAACGAGTGTCCCCAGTAAAAAACCAACGGCCGTTTCCCCTACGGTTACCCCAACATGCGCCCATAATTCGCCACTAGCGATATCCTTGCCAATCTGTGCAAATATCTTGCTTGGATAACTGAATAACAGTACATCGATCCAACGGAGCCTGCCCGCCACTTCCCATAACAAGAACATACATACGAGCATAGATAACTGTACGGCAAGAACTTGATGTCGCCATCTGGCCACCTGCTGAATATGATTCCGATGCAGCTGTCCCATCCATTCGTCACGCTTTTCCTGCTTCGGATTCGTTTGATTCACGCGTCTTTCTCACCTCCCCCGGGCTGATCCAGTTCACTCCATAATGCCTGAAACAATGCATTGAACCCTTCTTGCTCCCTGGCATGGAATGGCTGAGCCTTCCGAATTTCCTCGGGAATGATAAATTCACGACGAATGCGCCCAGGATTGCGATCAAGTACAATGACGCGATCACTGACCGCAATGGCTTCAGACAAATCATGGGTGACGAGTACAGAGGTTTTGCCAAACTGTTTTAACGTGTCCGAGACCAGATCTTCCAATTGCAGCTTGGTTTGATAATCGAGTGCCGAGAATGGTTCATCCAACAATAAAATTTCCGGGTCGGTTGCCAGCGTGCGTACCAGAGCCACCCGCTGTCTCATGCCCCCTGAAAGCTCTGAAGGGTACTGATTCTCTGTTCCGGCCAAGCCCATACTTATCAGCAGTTCCCGTACACGCTCACGACTCCGTACATCCAATCTGCCTGTCAGTTCAAGACCGATCAATGCATTATCGAGAATGGTCCGCCATGGAAACAGATAGTCCTGTTGAAGCATATAACCAATCTGTGCGGAGGGACCGCCAACGAGTTTCCCCTTAACCTTAACCTCTCCTCGGGTGGGTGTGAGCAGCCCGGCGATGATCGACAACAATGTCGTTTTCCCGCATCCGCTCGGTCCAACGAGACTGACGAACTCTCCTTTTTGGATCTCCAGACTCAAGTCTTCAATCACCAATGAAGCTTCCCGCTCGCTGACGTATACTTGAGAGATCCCCTCCAATCGGATCACACTTTCGGATTCAGGCATTCTGCTCACTCCCTTTCCTGAATACCCATTACTTTGACTTTGCAGCTTCTTTCGCATAGACATTATCCACAATTGCACTCATATCCACGCGTTCTTTCAACTCTCCGGCAGCACTCATAACATCAAGCAGATTGTTCCACTCTTCCTCATCAATGATCGGGTCCGTAGCGTAGCTGCCCTGTTCTTTATAACGGTTTACACTGCTGACCAGAATGGCTGGATCAATGTCTTTGAAGAAAGGAGTAATGACTTCTGCAACCTCTTCAGCCGTATGTGAATCTACCCACGCTTGCGCTTTGTGCAGACCGTACGTAAACTTTTGCACGATATCCTTGTTGTCGTTAATATAGCTCTGTTTCGTCATGAAAACCGTGTAGGGCAGATCACCACTTTCTGCTCCAAACGATGCTACAACCTTACCTCGACCTTCTTGTTCAAAGATCGATGCCTGGGGTTCAAACAGTTGAACATAATCTCCCGTGCCTGAGGCGAAAGCAGATGCAATGTTGGCAAAGTCCACATTCTGGATCAGCTCCAGATCACTCTGCGGATTAATGCCATGTTTGTTCAATGCGAACTCCCCTGCCATTTGCGGCATGCCGCCTTTGCGCTGTCCTAAAAATGTGGAATCCCTCAGTTGCTCCCAATCGAAGCTGCCTTCGGGGTTACGTGCGAACAGAAAAGTACCATCCGTCTGGGTGAGTTGAGCAAAGTTAATGACCGGATCTTCCGCTCCCTGCTGATAGACGTATATGGACGTTTCCGCTCCTACCAAGGCGATATCCACCGAACCTGCGAGTAATGCCGCCATTGTTTTGTCACCGCCAGCAGTCGTCTGAATATCCACCTCAAGTCCCTGCTCCTCAAAAAAGCCTTGAGCCACAGCCACATACTCCGGTGCGTAAAATACCGAGCGAGTCACTTCGCCAATCGTAATTTTGGCTTCATTCTCTTCCTTATTACAGCTGGTAAGCGCCACAATGATAATCAGCAGAATAACGATGCCCCGGACGAACCATGGCGTGTATTTCATGTTGTTTCCCTCCTTCACTGGTTTGAGCAGTTTCTCTCTATTATGGATATGCTGCTGCCCAACAAAAGGTTAAGAACTTGAATGCAAAAAAAGAGCCGGGCAATGATGCCCGACTCTTCCGCTCTTCATAATGCTATTCAATACGTTATATATGTGATACCTACAGCTTGTAGATCTCGGCGTATTTAGCTTCCAGGTAATCAGCAAGATAATCCGGGTTCAATTCTTCACCCGTTACGGCAACAATCAATTCGGAAGGTGTCCGACTTTTCCCATGCCGGTAGATCTTGTCTGTAAGCCATTCCTTAATCGGAATCAGATTACCTTCGGCAATGAGGGTATCAAACTCCGGCATTTCCTTACGCAATGTATGTAGAATTTGTGCTGCATACATATTGCCCAGAGAATACGAAGCAAAGTATCCAAAGTCACCACCAGACCAGTGAACATCCTGCAGAGCGCCCTCTCCATCATTCGTTGGCATAATACCAAGGTATTCCTTGTATTTCGAATTCCAGGTCTCTGGCAGATCCTTCACTTCCAAGCCATCGTTGAATAACATTTTTTCAATCTCATATCGGATAATAATGTGCAGATTATAGGTCAGTTCATCCGCTTCAATCCGAATGAGTGAACTCTCCACCCGGTTGATTGCACGATAGAAATCTTCCAGTTCAACTTCGCTCAGTTGCGGGAAATGCTGCTGCAAATCTTTGTAATAGCGTTCCCAGAATGGCAGGCTGCGACCGATCATGTTCTCCCAAAGACGGGACTGAGACTCATGAATCCCCATGGACGTTCCTTCGGCCAGAAGGGTACCCGCCAGACTGTCATCAATATTTTGCTCGTACAGGGCATGTCCACCCTCATGCAGTGAACTGAAGACTGCGCTTGCTACATCATCCTGCAGATAATGTGTTGTGATCCGCACATCACCCGGGTTAAGCCCCGTTGCAAAAGGATGCACACTCTCGTCCAAGCGTCCAGCTTCAAAATCATAGCCCATTTGTTCCAAGATGAACAGACTGAACTTCTCCTGCTGTTTGGTGTCAAACAACTGATTCAGGAACTCTGTATTGGGCTGGTTGTCCGAAGCATTAATTTTCTCTTGCAAAGGCACCAAACGTGCTTTGAGCCGGGCAAATACAGCATCCACTTTCTCAACGGTCAGATCCGGTTCGTACATATCAAGCAGCGTATCATAACGCGTATCCTTTACACCCCAATAATCAATAAACTCCTGTTTGAGCTTAACGATATCTGTCAGATATGGGGAGAACCCTGCAAAATCACTGTTATGCTTGGCATCTTCCCAAGCGGTTTCGGATTTGGCCGTGAGTACGGTATAGGCTTGCACTTTCTCAGGTGGTACGGATTGACTGCGATCATACTCTTTCTTGCAATCTTCGACCAGACGACGATCTATATCTTCGAGTTGTTCCAATACTGCTGGACTAGTCAATGCATCCAGGTAGGTTTTCATGTCAGCCGAGGTTTGCAGCTTGAATGCTTCGGTGGACAACATACCCAGCGTCTCCGAACGAGTCGGAACGCCTTTTTTTGGCGCACCTGTGCGCAGATCCCAGTGAAGCAGACCAATGGCTTCATGATAGCTCTTGATTTTACGAGCCAGATTACGGAAGGATTCCAAATGTTCCTGTGTTTGTTTATCCATTGTTATCGTTCACCTCTTCAAAAAAAGTTTATTCACCTATTGATGATACTTTTCCTATTGCGTATAATCAACTTTTAACAGAGGCAAATCGCATGATCCTCCTCAAGATACGTGTTCCGAAAGTCTGGTTTTCATTACCGAGAAGATAGAAGTGAATTTCAACTTCGATGCTGATGATGCCCTTCGGGCATGATTTGTAATCAAAAGTGGACTTTTTGAACAACCTCTATAAGGTTGGAGTAATGCCATTTGCTGACCGTGATACATTATTAAAGCAAAAAGGCGCGTAGGACAAGCTGCATCAATTGCAAGTGGCCGTGCTCGTCGTATTGGATAACAGGAGGCAATGGACATGAATAACATTCAAGAGATTTTGGCTTACAACAAATCATTTGTCGAGACTAAAGAATACGAGAAGTATACGGCTAGCAAGTTCCCAACCAAAAAGATGGTCATCATCACTTGTATGGATACCCGTCTTGTAGAGCTGCTGCCGAAAGCGATGAATCTGAAAAATGGCGATGTAAAAATCATCAAAAACGCAGGTGCAATTATCTCCCAACCTTTTGGTAGTGTTATGCGTTCTGTATTGGTTGCTATTTATGAATTGGGCGCTGATGAGGTGTTGGTGGTAGGTCATACAGAATGTGGTATGGCTTCCCTGCATGCTGAAACGATGATTGGTCACATGACAGAACGTGGAGTTTCAGAAGAGGTCATGTCTACGCTTGAAAATTCCGGCATTCGTCTGCAAAAGTGGCTGCGTGGGTTTGACAGTGTTGAAGAAGGGGTAAAAGGAACTGTGGAAGTGATCAAGAAGCATCCATTACTTCCTCCCAATGTACCCGTTCACGGCATGGTTATCGATTCTGCCACAGGTGAGCTTGATGTTGTCGCTGAAGGGTATGGACAACAGGCATCTCTCTAAATGGTTTGGAGTGCGGACCTTATGGTTCGCACTTTTTTTGTCTAAATTAAGGCGGTTGCTCTATCAGGTTGTCAAACCATACAGTTTCAGTGTACACTTTTATGAAAGCGGTCAAAGAAAGCAAAATCAATTGTTTTCTCTGACCTAGCCCTAATATTAAGGAGACATGTGCATGAACATACTTTCCTACGGATTACTCGGGCTGCTTACCCGCGAGGAGTCATCGGGCTATGATCTAATGCTGAAAATCCAGCCGCATTGGCAGGCAAAACACAGCCAGATCTACCCACTCCTGTCCAAGATGGAAAACGATGAGTTATTGGCCTCCCGCTGGGTACAACAGTCTGACAAACCGGATAAGAAAATGTACGCGGTTACGGAAAAAGGCATTGAAAAGCTATTGGAATGGATGATCACTCCGGTTACCGCACCGGTTACACGCGATGAATTTAATTTGCGTATTTTGTGTGTTGGCATAGCGGAAGACGGAAGCATGAGACGCATTCTCAATGAGCGTAAAAGCTGGTTTATGGAACGTATACGGTACTTCGAGGATCTGAAGTCACGTATACCTCTGGATAATCTTCGTGTAGGCAATCGGGATTTTGGAAGCTACATCCTGGTACAAAAAGGATTAATGCATGCGCAAACAGGTCTGGAATGGTGTCATTGGGTTACCCAATTGCTTGATGGTCAAGCTGCAATTCAAGACCCCAGTCCAAGCGTTTCTGAAATTCAATAAAATTTGAAACGTTCCTGTAGGTTAACCGTATTACTTGAGTAAGGTCCAATTATGGGCGAATCAAACAAATTAATCGGGGGGTTACGATCTTTACAATGAAGAAAAAATTCGGAGTTAAACATCTAATGATGGTATTTATGGCCTTTACATTATTATTCGCAACAGTGGGAGTAACGAATCCGGATTCTGCGGATGCAAGACGTGGTGGCGGATTCAAATCCGGTACAAAAAGTTATACCAACACACCTAAGAAATCCGACAGCAATGTAAGCAAATCGAATACGAATAACAACTCTAGCAATGGAGCAGCTACAACGAACCGTGGCGGATTCTTCGGCGGTGGCGGCGGATTCATGAAAGGCATGATGCTTGGTGGTCTTGCTGGTATGATGTTTGGCGGATTGTTCGGTGGCATGGGCGCTCTGGGTAACATCCTTGGATTGCTCGTGAACGTTGCAGCAATCATGTTGATTGTTATGCTGGCTATGGCACTCTTCAGAGCCATCTCCAATCGTCGCAAACCTGCAGCGGATGGTCGTTATGACCGTCGCAATGATCGTGATGATGACCGTAACAGAAACGGACGGTACTAATCTCTATGGTTCTGAGCATGGATGAAATTGTGAATGCAATCTGTATTCATATGGCAGAACGTAAGGGTGTACGTCCAACCGATGTGAACGTAGAACTGAGTTGGGAAGAAGATACCGGTTATTCCGCTGAAGTTTGGATTCAAGGCCGTAGTCAATATCTGGTGGAGTCCAATATGATTGAAGCGATTCTTCGTTACCTGCACAGTGAATACAACATCCGGGCGTACCGTGAGAATGTACGACTTGATCTGGATGAAGAGATCACAGCGATTGTTAATCAATAAAATAGGTCAAGCAATGACCCGTGGTACAAAAGACCGTCTCCGCTCTGTCGCCTGACAGAGATGGAAGACGGTCTTTTTTGTTCCTGTATATGTGGCTATCTTTGTATCTCTATTGCAGTCTCTATACGTGTCTGTGTTACGTTCTACTTCTTGAAAACTACGATTGAAGTTTAACCAGGCTGTAATTCTTTTTACCTTTACGGATAATGATGAATTTACCGCCAATGGCGTGTTCTGCCGACACCGTGAATTCAAGCTCGGTGATTTTCTCACCATTCATGGAAATCGCACCTTTGGTAACATCCTCACGCGCCTGGCGCTTGGATGGCTCCAGACCCAGATCCACGAGCCAGTCCACAATATTTTTGGCTTCGCCATCCGTTTCAAAGGTAGGCATTTCCTTGAAGCCCTGCTCGATTTCGTCTGCCGTCAGGGAACGGATATCACCACTGAACAGCGCCGCTGTAATACGTTTAGCCTGTTCAAGCATTTCTTCGCCGTGAACGAATTTTGTCATTTCTTCCGCCAGTGCTTTCTGTGCTTCACGTCTGTGCGGCTCTGTCTCTACCTTTTCAGCCAAAGCTTCAATTTCTTCTTTGCTCAGGAAGGTAAAGTATTTCAAGTATTTGATCACATCACGGTCATCTGTATTCGCCCAGAACTGGTAGAATTCAAACGGTGTTGTTTTGTTCGGATCAAGCCAGATTGCGCCGCCAGCTGTTTTACCAAACTTGGTTCCATCGGATTTGAGCATAAGTGGAATGGTCAGACCGTACGCCTTCGCTTCAGATCCTTCTTTTTTACGAATCAGATCAAGACCACTCGTGATATTCCCCCATTGGTCGGAACCGCCGATTTGAAGCTGTACATCTTCGTTCTGGAACAGGTGCAGGTAGTCGAGTGACTGAAGAATCTGGTAGGAAAACTCAGTGAACGAGATGCCGCCTTCCAGTCTGCTCGCGACGACATCTTTAGCCAGCATCGTGTTGAGGTTAAAGTTTTTGCCGTAGTCACGCAAAAATTCAATGACATTGATTTTGTGTGTCCAATCGTAGTTGTTCACCATGCGAACCTGATTATCCCCATCTGTTACAAACAACTTCTTCATCTGCGCTGTCAGTGCATCCACATTCTCCTGCACTTGCTCCATCGTTTGCAATGACCGCTCTGCCTGACGACCACTCGGATCACCAATCGTACCTGTTGCTCCACCAATCAAAATGACTGGACGATGTCCTGCCAGTTGAAAACGTTTCAGCATCATGAAGGGAATGAGATGTCCAATATGCATGCTATCTCCCGTTGGATCAACACCGCAGTACAAAGAAACGGACTTCGTTTCAGTCAATTCACGTAATCCCTCAGCATCCGTCTGCTGATTAATGGCGTCACGCCACTGTAGTTCATCAATAATATTCATTCGTATAACCCCTTTTCTATCCTCAAAATTCAGTCATGATCTACGTTAATTTACGAAATAACACGCTGGAACGGCTTTTTTGGACACAAAAAAATCGCCTCCTTGTCTTCATTAGACACAGGGACGATTATCATAACCGTGGTACCACCCAAATTGCATGGATAACATATAACCTTAACACGCTATCCATACCACTTTTGGCAATATATCGTTTGCCCATCCGCTTGGCATTACCCAAGTACTCCAGAGTGTAATTCGCAGCCCTTGTATGTATCAGGTTCCATCAACCCCTGACTTTCTGTAACAGGGACAAAGCCGCTACTGCGCTCTATCAACGTGATTCATGTATTCAATTTATAGCAAGTATAGCCGAACGTTTCGGTCATTGCAAGACCAAGTATGCAAACCTTAAACAGAACAACGGATGCTTAGTTGAAACCAGATTATATAATCATCATGTTCAATTTTCCGTGATAATAACCATAGGCTTTCTCCGCGATCTGATCCTCATTGTTCCAAAATTGCTGATCCAGCGCATCTAAATGGTGCTCTTGTTCCTTTGTCAGTAATTTAGGAATGTCCCATAGTCCAGTAAGCCTTTCATCCTCTTTCAGATGCTCAATGCAGCCGTATGCCGAGGTTATAATCTCCACAACTTGAGTCGCACCAATGTTATGTAATGCCCGTAACGCGTAACGGTATACTTCTTCCCCCCAGTTGCAGAAAAACTGTATTAAACCGCCATTAAAGACATCCGCTTCTAACAGCCATAAAGCAGCAATGTCCTGCTCGTTCGAATTCAACGAAGCCCAGCCCTGTTCAGATTCATTCTTTTTTTCGACAAATAATACAGCATACTCATACCAAATATCATGGATATCTTGCTCGCTCACGTAACACACCTCACTTATCTTTATTCCAAACGCTCTAACTCCTGACGTTTACCCGTCTGATACCAATGTAAATACGGATCACCGATCTGCTGGAAAGCTTCCTGAACACCCCTGTTCAGTTCCTTCATCACTTCATCTGTATAGTTCAGATGCGTCTGTTTATTATCGACACCATGTCTTTCCAACAATCCTACATGCGTCGCGGTGAAAATAATATCCTCCAGCAGCCAATAGATGACTTCCTCCGGCTGTTTTACTCGTTTCTCTAACGAGACGAGACCACGTTCGTATATTCGAACGATATACGTATCTTTTCCACACTCCACATAGGGTACACCGTCCCATTTAAAGGTCTCATACAGGCGGTTAACATAGTTCTGCATCTGTTCCCTGCGGAAAGAAGTTCGCTCTAAAAGCTGTATAAGGATGTCTGCCAATTGTTGTTTGTTTAACATGTTGGACATGAATGCACCTGCCTATTTTAATAAAAAAACGAAAAAGCTGCCAAAGGCAGCCTCTTCTTCCTTACTGTTCAATCAGGTCCCACAAAAAGTCTGGTACGAAGTATCGCATTGTGCAGGTAGTTCAGCATACTCAGCCTGTTCAGGTGAATGTGCGAACGGATCTGAAAGGACAGCCAAAAGCTTCTCCATCACGTTAAGATCCCCATGATTCTCTGCTCGCTCAAGGGCTTCCTCGACCCGATGATTACGGGGAATGACCGCTGGATTGCTCGTTCTCATCAACTGCGTAGAGACTTCCTTCCCACCTTGCTGTCTGTCCAATCTGGCTTGCCAACGCTCATGCCATCCAGCAAATTCTGACGTGCCAAACCAGGCTGTTCCTTCAAAAGTATCAAAAGTCAAAGCCAGGAACGTATTCGTGTAATCTGCACTATGCTTCTCCATAAGTTCAAGAAGATCCTTGATCAATGCCTCATCTTCTGCCTCTTCATCCAACAAGCCCAGTTTGGAACGCATCCCCTTGAGCCAATGATGATGATACAATTCTGAAAATTGTGCGATGGCATCTTGCGCGAGTTGCAGCGCCTGCTCTTCATCTTCGTGCAACAGCGGCAGAAGCGTCTCGGCAAATCGAGCCAAATTCCAGCCGGCAATATACGGTTGATTGTCATAAGCATAGCGACCTTGTCTGTCAATGGAGCTAAATACGGTTGAAGGATTGTAAGCATCCATAAAAGCACATGGACCATAATCAATGGTCTCACCACTAATAGCCATGTTGTCCGTATTCATCACGCCATGAATAAAACCAACTCGCTGCCACTGGGCAATGAGAGCCGCCTGCCGCTTAATCACTTCCTGAAGGAGCAGAAGATAACGATTTTCGGCTTGAGCAACCTCAGGAAAATGTCGATGCAACGTGTAATCAGCCAATGCCCGAAGATCTTCAATAGAACCCCGACTGGCTGCGTACTGGAAGGTTGCTACTCGGATGTGGCTGGAAGCCACACGAGTCAAAATAGCCCCAGGCCGCTCTGTTTCTCGAATAATGTTTTCTCCTGTCGCCACCACCGCCAAACTGCGAGTCGTTGGAATACCAAGTGCATGCATCGCTTCGCTAATGATATATTCACGCAACATGGGTCCAACAGCAGCTCGTCCATCCCCTCCACGGGAGTAGGGTGTTCTTCCTGAACCTTTCAACTGGATATCCACTCGCTCGCCCTGTGGCGTAATCTGTTCTCCCAGCAGCAAAGCCCTTCCATCACCAAGCATGTTAAAATTGCCGAATTGATGTCCTGCGTACGCCTGCGCTAAAGGTTCAGCTCCTTCCGGAACCAGGTTACCTGCAAAAATTTGCGCTCCTTCATCACTGTCTAGTGACTCCACATCCAGTCCCAAACTGGAGGCAAGCAGTCTATTGAATATGATTAGCTTTGGTGATTCAACAGGCACTGCGCTCTGACTTGTAAAAAAAGGTTGTGGTAACTGCGCATAGCTGTTGTCCAAATTCCATCCTTTGTTCAACGTTTCTTCTTGCATGGTGATCACAACTCCTTTTCTGTACCAAGGGATCATCCCCAGGTTATATTCTTGCCTTGTGAACCAATGCTCATTTATGTAGTCGCATGGAAATTGAATTCAAGAGGATGTTGACTTAAACGAACATCTAAAATGTTCTTGATAAAACTTTAGCATATTTGCATTCCTTTTGCATTCCTCATCACTAGTCACTTGGATAAGGGAACTACCACATCGTTGGTTTCGCACCAAAAAAATCCAAGAAGTTCCTTGGCCAAGTGGAATCATTCCCTTTCAATCCACTTCCCAGAAGATCCTTCTTGGATCTATTACGTATACCCGATGACAAGTCTGTTATGGCAAGGATTACGTGTGTGCTTCCTGAGCCTGTACCTGTACAGGCAAGCTTTCTTTTTTGAAACCGAGGTTAAAGAAGATATTGAGCAGGATCGCTGACAGGCTTCCCGTGATAATACCATCACTAACAATAATCCGAATACTTTGAGAAAGCTCGGCAAATAGATCAGGTACAGCAGTAACACCAAGCCCAAGTGAGACGGAGCAAGCCACGATCAATAGATTGGATTGTTTGCCGAAGTCGACGTTTTGCAGCATTTTGATCCCCGATGAGACGACCATTCCGAAGAGGACAACAGTCGCTCCTCCGAGGACAGCACTTGGAATAATGGTTGCAAAAGCAGCTACCTTTGGAATGAGTCCCAGAAAGACCAGGATACCTCCGGCTGCAACAACAACATTGGTTGTTTTCACCTTCGAGAGCTGAACCAAACCGACATTCTGTGCAAAGGTATTGTATGGAAAAGCATTAAATATGCCGCCCAGGACAAACGCGAGACCTTCTGCGCGATATCCCCGTGCCAGATCTTTTTCGTTGATCGGTTGATCACAGATTTTGCTCAAAGCCATAAATACACCTGTTGATTCGATGATAACGACTGTACCTACAATAATCATTGTGATGATGGGGCCGATTTCGAAGGTAGGCCACCCAAAGTAAAAGGGCTGAGGTAAATGGAACCAGGAGGCTTCCTGTACAGAGGCAAAATTCACTTTTCCCATGAAGGCAGCGATGAGGGTCCCCACGATAATACCCAGGAGAACAGCCAGAGATTTAACAAAACCACGAGCATATCGATTCAGAATCAGAATGAACAGTAAAACGCCAAATGAAAGGGCCAAATTGTCCAAACTTCCAAAATTCTCGCTGTTTGCTCCACCCGCCATGTTTTTAATGCCGGTTGGAATTAACGCAAGACCGATGATGGTTACCACTGTACCGATCACAACTGGCGGAAACAATTTGACGATTTTGCTGAAAAACACGGCGAAGATGACGATAAACAAACCCGCTGCAATGATCGACCCATATATGGCAGGAATGCCGTATTGCGATCCAATCGCAATCATCGGTGTCACCGCTACAAAAGAACTTCCGAGCACCGCTGGAAGACCAATACCCAAGTACTTTCCTTTCCGAGCCTGAAGCCATGTTGCAATCCCACACGTTAACAGGTCAATGGATACCAGATACGCTAACTGCTCTGCTGTCAGATTTAGTGCTCTGCCCACAAGCAAAGGTACCAGAATTGCTCCCGCATACATTGCGAGTACGTGCTGAATCCCCAGTGAAAAAACTCTCATCTTTTTGGTTTCTTTCATCCCACGTTGCCCCCCTGAAATTAGAATCAACCGAACCGCTGCAAAAATCATGTTATGTTGATTCACATTATATAAACTATTCAGGGAAGTTCCATGATTCATAACATAGAATTGTGATCAGAGATAAAGAGCCCAACTAAAATTGGGCGTGTTATACAAAAGGTACTCTCATACCGATTATGTCGCGTTATATTAGTTAACACGTAAGGTTGGATAGCCCTCTTTGACACTCGAAAAAAAGAGACATAAATGTGGAATTTAAATTCAGTGTTGCATGTTAATGCGTATTTCTCAACATCACTTGTTTCACATTCTCAGCTTGTCAGTTGAGAAGCTTGATGTTAAAACGTTGCTCCATTATCTCACCGTTCTGGTGAACCATTTCTGTAAAAAACACTTCTTCTGTGTTCATCAGAACAACGGATGAAGCTCTCGTCCCATAGTCAAATTTCTCACTTCTGACGAAGATGGGAGAAAGCAAACGTTCCCACTCCAATGGAACACCTGTATGAGGCAGAAGTTCATCCACTGAAGGATCTGCAATTTGCAGCAAACCTAATATTTGTTCAGTGAGAGTATTCTCGTCTACGTTCTCTCCATGGATGATTTTCTCCAGCCCTTCTTTCCCACGTTTCACCTTGGGCCAATCTGTATTAATCAAGTGATTACTAATCCCGTATATTCCCGGTTTCAACTTCATCACGACATTGCCCACATTCGAATAATAATAGAGGTTCTCCGGATCACCCACTAACAAATTGTAGCCAGGATAATGATCTCGTCTTTGCTCCGCACGTTGTATATATTGCTCAGGTGTGGAGGTTCCCTTTAAAAAGTCAGCAACCAGATCCCCTCTTGAGCCCTTGGCATGTATCTCTTCATTCGGATCACGATAATTCGTAACAGCAGCCAGACGCCCACCGGTTGTTACGCCCATCCAGGTTCCCATTTTTGACAAGTCTCGCCCTGCCAATATCTGAGGGTAATCTTCCCAATAATGTGCTTGAGCCGTAGGTCTGTGATAGAATTCATCCCTGTTTGACCCCAATATAAGCGGATACGTTGGATGTATGTGGTAAGCAAATAAAATTAAACACATGGGAATCTTCAACTCCTATAGTCGTTAACCTCTAGAATCGCAACTTCATATCGCATAATCAACAACAATGACATCTTCCACCCAACCATCGAGAGAGGCTACAAATGCCTGATGAGCAGGATGTGGACCATAGGCACGCAGTGCGTCCTGATCTTCAAACGTCACTCTCAACCCAATCGTATAACCTTGAATACGGTCCGTTTCTTCCGTTACATTGATCCCTGCGGTCAACGCGGCAATCCCCGGGATTTGCTCCTGTAGCGCGAGCAATTGCTCTACCCATTCCTGCTGTTTGGCTAGCGTGGTTTTATCGTTAAATTTGAAAACAACCAAATGTTCAATCATTGTGATTTCTCCTTCGTCCATTCGAATAGTAAAGCGATTTCGTTAAATGAAGTTAATTCATGAAGTTAATTCAACAATTCCAATCCGCCCATCATATAAGGGACAACTCGCTGTGCCAAGTCAGTGGGAGATTCCTCTCTTCCATCCATATTCCATCGATACGTCATTCCATAGATCGACCAGCTTAGCATCGTTGCAGTTATTTTCAGCGTTTTGGGATCTACATCCTTCGCCGCTCTGCTCATTAATTCAAGCAAGAATTGCTCCAGCTGTGTCTTAATGTTTTCTTCAATTATCGGTGCAACCGTCTCATATTTCTTGATGCAGTCATTGCTTGAGACGTGATAATCACATAATGAAAATATAAGTTGCTCTATGGTTTCCGCTGATAACCGGGCATCCGGGTCCACCCTTTTCGTGACATATTCCATAAAAGCATCCGATAACAAGGATTCAAGGAGTGCATATTTATCCTGAAAATGGGCGTAAAAAGTGGCTCTGTTAATGGTGGCCTCTTCCGTAATATTTTGAATCGTAATACTGTTGAAATTTTTAAGATTCAGTTGAACTAAAAACGCATCAAGGATTAATTGCCGAGTGCGAATCACACGCGGATCGTTCGAGTTTGGAGACAATACACCCGACATGCCCCAATCCTCCTTTGTACAGAAAATATTTGGCTAGACTCCTTCATTATAGATAAGTGCTATTGGTTCAACAAGTGAAAGTAAGTGCAAAGACACCATACAATAATCCGTGTCTTTCGCTTAAGCAACAAAACAATCAAACTGTTGGTTGAGCATGCCTCTAGACCTTGTTAACATTGCACTCGTACCCACTGAGAGGTACAACATCATGGAGGTGTATATTTTGAGTAATCCACAATATAACATTATTTCTACAGAGCGTTTGTTTCAACCATACACTGTTTCAAAGCTAACCCTGTCCTCACGCATCGTCATGTCCCCCATGGCTCGTGCTTTTTCCCCGGGTGGTGTCCCTGGCTCAGACGTAGCCGCATATTATCGTCGACGTGCCGAGCATGGTGTTGGACTTATTATTACCGAAGGTGCAACCATTGAACATCCCTCTGCATCAAGTGAACCTAGAATCCCTCATATGTATGGAGAAGCAGCTCTTCAAGGCTGGGCTGAAGTGGTCGAACAAGTCCATGAAGCCGGCGGCAAGATTTTTCCGCAGATTTTACACATGGGCATCGTTCGTCCTTCAGGATCTGACCCACACCCGGAAGATCCATCACTGAGTCCATCGGGAGTTGATATGGAGGGTAATCAAGTAGGTGCGCCCATGACGGAGGCAGAGATTGCAATGGTGATTCAAGCTTATGCTGATGCAGCAGTTAATGCTCAACGCACCGGTTTTGACGGAATTGAACTTCACGGTGCACACGGTTTTCTGATCGATCAGTTTTTCTGGAAAACGACGAATAGAAGGACAGACCGCTACGGTGGTGACCTTCGGAAACGAACTCAATTTGCGATTGAACTTGTCATGGCAGTTCGTGCTGCGGTAGGTCCTGATTTTCCTATTGCAATGCGGATTTCCCAATGGAAAATGAATGATTATCAAGCCAGACTGTTCGACACACCGGAACAACTGGCACAATTCCTTCGTTTGCTGGTTGACGCAGGTGTAGATATCTTCCACTGCTCCACACGACGCTTCTGGGAACCCGAGTTTGAAGGATCTGATCTTGGATTTGCAGGGTGGGTGCGGAAGCTAAGTGGCCAAACCACGATAACGGTCGGTTCTGTAGGTATAGCAGATGAACCTGAAGCAGAAGGCGATGAAGTCAAACATCCGGGGATGAGCGAACTTATGAAGCGATATGAGCAAAAGGAATTTGACCTGGTAGCTGTGGGACGCGCACTTCTTGGTGATCCGGCATGGGCTGCCAAAATACGCGAAGGCCGCGTCTCTGAGATTCAGACTTTTACACCTGAAGCACTGGCTACGCTACACTAAGAACAATCACTTATTGTTCCAGACTTTTTTTCTCACATCATTTTTTCGCACTTATACGTAGGTTTGAACTCATGAATCAACTATACTAAGCAAAGGGCTCGCTATCCCTCCGGGATTGCGGGTATTTTGTTTTTGGAGATAACTGTACGATCAACCCCTTCGAGCAATAGCAATATCGTTCAAGAAAAATCCTTCTTTGCAACCTATAATGATCTTAACTTACCAGAAAGAAGGTGCATCATGACTCGGGAAGTCCGGACTGTGGTATTTGATTCCGATCTCCAGCTAGAAGCTTATCAATTTGAAGGCATTATGCAGAAGTTTCCCAATCATTTTCATGACTATTATGTCATTGGATTTATTGAGCAAGGCAAGCGACACCTCGTCTGCAACAATGAAGAATACATTCTGAATAGTGGCGACATGATTGTCTTTAATCCACATGATCCTCATGCTTGCGAACAGATCGATGGCAGAACCCTCGATTATCGCTGTATCAATGTCCAGCCTGAGGTGATGCGAGAGTATGCGAGAGAGATTACCGGACAAGCTTACTTGCCACGGTTTACCTCCCCCGTTCTCTACCAAAGTGAACTTGTAGGTTCCCTGCACGAGCTGCATCAGATGATTCTGCAGGAGCAATCGGATTTCTGCAAAGAAGAATTGTTACTCTTGCTGCTGGATCAATTGATGCGAGATTATTCGGATGCTGGACCACCTGTATCCACGCAGGATGTTACCACGGAGATCAGGAGCATATGTGATTACATCGAAACTCATTACATGGAAAGCATCTCGCTGAACGAGTTAGCTGAATTGACGGAGCTGAGTAAGTATCACCTGCTGCGTTTGTTCACTCGCCAGAAAGGCATATCACCATACCGCTACCTGGAAACCATTCGTATTAATCATGCTAAACGTCTGTTAGAACAAGGTCTGCTTCCGATTGAAGTAGCCGCACAGACCGGTTTCAGTGACCAGAGCCATTTCACAAATTTTTTCAAAAAACTGATTGGCCTGACGCCGAAGCAATACAGACGTATATTCAACCATGATGCGCAATTGAAACGAGCCATCAATAACCTCATATGACAAGTCCTCATAACACCAAGGCCGCTACCGGACATTTGCTCGCCTTATTTACCATATTGATCTGGGGAACTACCTTTGTCTCGACGAAGGTCCTGTTGATTGATTTTACTCCTGTAGAAATTTTATTTTTTCGCTTTTTGATCGGGTATGTGGTACTCGTACTGATCTATCCGCGTTCACTGCGGGCCGCCTCATTCAGAGAAGAATGCTTATTTATCGGAGCAGGAATATGTGGAGTAACTCTATATTTTCTCATTGAAAATATTGCACTGGTGTATACGACTGCTTCAAACGTGGGGGTCATTGTCTCCATTGCCCCGTTCTTCACTGCTGTGCTCGCCAATTACTTCCTGGAGGGTGAAAAGTTAACTCGCCGCTTTATTATCGGATTTGGGATTGCCTTAAGCGGTATCCTGCTCATCGCACTGAACGGCAGTTTCGTTCTGCAACTGAATCCGCTAGGTGATCTGCTTGCTTTCGTAGCACCTGCGGTATGGGCCATTTATTCTGTATTGATGCGTAAAATTGGCCAGCTTCGCTATCACACCATTGGTGCGACTCGCAAAGTATTTTTCTATGGCCTGATCTTCATGCTGCCAGCTCTTTTCCTGTTTGAATTCCATCTGGAACTCGGGCGCTTCACGAGTATGACCAATCTTTCTAATTTACTTTACCTCGGTCTGGGTGCCTCCGCGCTGTGTTTCGTGACCTGGAACCAGGCTGTGAATCTTCTCGGAGCTATCAAAACGAGTGTATATATCTATCTGGTACCTGTCATTACTGTCGTGTCATCTGCACTCATTCTTCGGGAACAGATCACTTGGGTGATTGTAATTGGGGCGTTCTTAACCCTATTCGGCTCTTACATTTCAGAGCGCAAAGGACACAAGCTTAACAACAAAAACACTAATCCGCGTAGCGGTTAGTGTTTGCTTCATTTTTTACGGATATAACTGGAACTCCTGGTTGACCACCGTTGACATACAGCAAAGTTCATTCATTTGATCTCATTCAATTGAGACAGCAGAATCTCCAGTTCCTCTTGCTCCAGATGACGCCATTGCCCCCGCTCCAGTTGATCCAGCGTAATATTCATAATTCGGATGCGCTCCAGCTTCAATACTCGGTACCCCAAAGCTTTGCACATTCTGCGGATCTGCAGATTGAGCCCCTGTGTCAGAATAATACGAAACACATTTTCACTTTGCCTATTCACTTCGCAAGGTTTGGTCACCACGTCCAGAATTTCAACACCTTCAGACATGGACTTTACAAATTCATCTGTTATAGGTTTGTCTACAGTCACTACATATTCCTTATCATGATTATGCTCCGAACGCATCATCTTGTTCACAATGCCTCCATCATTCGTAAGCAAAATCAACCCCTCAGATGCCTTATCCAGCCTGCCTATTGCAAATATGCGAGAAGGATAATTCATATATTGAATGATGTTGCCCTCCACATGTTCTGCTGCTGTGCAGACAATACCGATGGGTTTATTCAGAGCAATATAGACAGGTTCGCTGTCATTACGAGGAATCTGCTTGCCATCAATGAGTACCACATCGTCAGGTTCAACATTCGCCCCTTTTTCACATACCCTGCCATTGATCGTTATGCGTCCGGCTGCAATTAATCGGTTCGTTTCCCTGCGGGAGCAGAATCCCGTTTCACTTATGTATTTGTTAATTAACATGTGTCACCGCTTCTCATTTGTAATTCCCTGCAAGAGTTAGTACCTTGTACTGATTCTCATTCCCCATCATCTCATTTATACTGATACGAAGCAATGAATGGTTATATGAAAACACATACCACGGTTCATAGGAAAGCCAAAATACACTCTGGAAGGAGTATCCATGGACAAAGTTACTCGACTTACAATTGATCCCGATGATCCAAACCTAGACTCTGGCATATGGATTGGTGGAGAAATAGCATACGTTGCAGACTGGCCGGTCAACCCTGAGGGGCAGCCTTTAATGCATCTGTTCTCCATCCATTGCAATACACTTTCACAGCATGTCGATATCCCTTCTTTACCACAAGATAAATATATCTCGGTCTTCTCCACCTACTCCGCCTCCGAATACTTTCTGGACCAGGTAACCTATGCGGGAGATGAGCTGGAATGGAACGAAAATATTCTCGCAGGATACACTTATGTCTCGGTATCTTCGCATCCACTAACTTCCGTATGTCCCGTTCCACCCATTCCGTTAAGCGGCGTACGTTTGATTGAAATGCAGCTTCACGATCAGGAATTCCCTGCATTTTCATTCTTCTCTCCCACTTTACCGAACGGTGTGAAAGGAATTGACCATCTGCTAGAGGAATATCAACTGGTGTGTCAGATATATTCCGGGGATTTTCCTGATCCATATCAGGATATATTGGGTCTTTCTGATGCTAACGGTTATTTATTTTTGCGAAAAGGTCTCGCGTCTGCTCACGCACCATTCGATGGAATTTTCTTTGTACAGACTGCTTAATGGTGATACGTGTGTCAGGTCCATCATATAGAACGGCTAGTCAGAACGTTTCCTGTCTACTTAGACAGGGGGCGTTTTTTTAATATTCGCACGGTTTACAATTCTCGATCCACACAAGTGACAGCACTGTTAAAAGGTCATATTGATTGGATCGTATCTATCCTTTCGACACGAAATCGTTTTAGAAAAAAGTGTAACACGAATTTTCAAAACTTAACATTATTTTACAATAAAAAGAATGTACATTTGGGCAATTATGGTTTAAGTTATATATGAAATAAACATTAATTACATAATATTAAATTTTCATCCAACTAGGAGGCATGCTTTTGAAAAGAATATTCGCTCTAAGCTGCGGTTTTTATCTGTTAATCGGCATAACCAGCGTTGTGCTCGGTGCCCTTCTTCCTGTTTTATTGTCATATTATGAGCGCGGTTACAGTGATGGCGGATTTTTGTTGTTTCTGCAGTTTCTTGGATTTCTTGTCGGCGTACTTGTAGCTCCTGCCCTGACAGCCCGTATCGGAAGAAAAGCCATGCTGACCCTTGCCTTGATCTGTATTGTGGCTGCTTATACTGTTCTCGGATTCTTGCCATCTTGGACTAGCGTTCTTCTGCTTACCATTCTCATAGGCTTTGGCTCAGGCATCATTGAGCCTTCCGTTGGAGCATTCACGATCGAATTCACAGAGAATCAGAAGGCAGTCGCCATGTCTAAGCTGGATGTCTTTTTTGCTCTTGGAGCACTTCTCATTCCTGCTGTCGCTGCTTTATTTATCTGGATGGACATGTGGCATCTCACTTTTTATGCGGTGGCCGTGTTGTCACTGGTTCTCATGTTGCTGTGGATCACTATGCCCCGGCCAGCCGCACTATATCTGGAACAAGCTGGTGAGAATACAGTGGGGCATGCCGCAGGTAAAGCCAGATATTCAAAAAAACATCTCGGTCTGCTGACGATCTTCGTCATCTTCTTTTTCATCTACATGGGATTGGAACTGGGATTAATGAACTTCCTGCCCTCCATTCTCGTAGAACGACTGCAACTTCAGGAGTCTGTCGCCTCGCTAAGTGTCTCCATCCTGTGGATTGCGATGATCATCGGTCGTCTTTTCTCCGGGAAAATAGCGGAAGCCGTCAACTATATGCCTTTTTTGCTCTGGAGTACGGTCGGCACGCTTATATTCGCAGTGGCTATGGTATTTGTAACAGGACAGTGGGCAACGTACGTGCTGATCTTCGGTACCGGTTTGTTCATGTCAGGCCTGTTCTGTATTGCACTCGTCTATGCTAATGTTCTGATTCCCGGCATGACCGAACGCACAACCAGTATCATGATCGCATCGGGTGGTATTGGAGGTGCAGTCTTGCAGTATGTGACTGGATGGAGTATGAGTGCCTGGCCTATTGTGAATACAATCTGGATTTTGGCCGGATTCTGTCTGATCCTTCTTCTCACATTGATGGTCTCTCATCTATGGACTGTTAAGAATAATGCCGTAAGTGCAGCTCTCGCACAACATAGTAAGGAAATGTAAACTTCATTTCTTAAGGGAGGTGATGCCCGCATCATCCGGGATTGTTGAGCTTCGTTCGAGCTAGTACACCATAATATTGGAGGAAATCGTATGCAAACTTTGACCAACAACCGCTTCGTAGCCGGAAAAGGGATTAAGTTGATTGACGATTCAGGTGTTGAATACCTCGATGGCGTGTCAGGTACGTTCAATCTGTCACTGGGTTATAATCACCCACATGTAGTCAGCAAAATTCAGGAACAAGTCGGCAATCTGACGCATATGTCTTCCTCCTTCACTGAACCATACGTAAATGAAGTACTTGATCACTTAATCGAATATGCTCCAAACGACATTAATGCCGGATGGATGCGGGATATTACCGGTTCAACTGCAAACGAATGTGCAACAAAAATTGCACAGAAGTATACCGAATCGACAGACATCATCAGCCTGTATCTATCCCATCATGGACAGACCCAATTTGCCACCGGAATCTCGGGAAATGCCTTTAGACGGAAACGGTTCCCCAATTCAGCAGCGGCTAACGCTGTTCATGTACCTGCCCCATACTGTTATCGCTGCCCATTCAAATCCTCAAACGGAGACTGCGCCTATCAATGCGTTGAAGCTATCTCTGATGCAATAGAATATGCAAGTTCCGGCTCAGTCGCCTGCATGATTATCGAACCCATTCTTGGGAATGGTGGCAATATCATTCCACCTGCCGGATACTTCAAACGACTGCGTAAACTGTGTGATGAGTACAACATGCTTCTCATTGCGGACGAAGTACAGACCGGCATCGGTCGGACCGGAACTATGTTTGCCAGCGAACTATTTGATATCCAGCCTGATATGATTACCCTTGCCAAAGGTCTTGGCGGAATCGGCGTACCTGTTGCTGCTGTATTAATGCAATCCCGATTGAATGTGCTCGAAAAGCACGAACACTCCTTCACCTCTGGAAGCAATCTGATCTCCGTAACCGCTGCCAAATCCACCCTGGAGGTGGTATCTGAACCTGGATTTCTCGATGCTGTGAAACGCAAAGGTGAAATTTTGGGTGAATTGCTGCATGAATTGGCTATGAAATACCCAAGTATCGGGGAAGCTCGTGGAGTCGGGTTAATGTGGGGGTTGGAGATCGTAGGTAACGGTAATGAACCGGATACGTTAAAAACCAATGCCATTGTTGACCGCGCTTTTACAGATGAGCATCTGATCTTGAGAAGTTCAAGATATGGCTTCGGTAACGTGGTTAAGGTCCGGCCTTCCCTTACGACAACTGAAGACGAACTGGTAGAGATTGTGGAGCGGTTGGATTCGGTGCTTGCCAGCGTGCATTAAAACACTTCAATGTAACTGTTCGAAGTGGTCATTTCGGTTACGAATCGTTCTTATGATCGCTGTTATCCCCGGATTTTTTGATTCCCCTTTTCCCAAGGGGAAAATCCGTTGATAGCGTATGCTTCCGAAGCAGCTTTCTTTCAGAAAGCTTTGAGGCGAATGCTCCACTTCTCCAGAATCGATTTCGTCCCCTTCACTAACTTCGGATCTTCTCAGAAACTGCTTTAAGATCAAACGCTATATTTATATTTTATATAATTATAAGGAGGTTATATCATGCTTGCATTGGTATACAAATCGGCATGGGATGTGGCGCTTGAGGAACGGCCCGTCCCGGAAATTACAAGAGATAATCAGGTGTTGGTTCGTATTCGGGCGACAGGCGTGTGCGGTACCGATCTCGGTATTGTCAGTGGCAAATATCATGCGGTCCCTTCCGTCATACTCGGTCATGAGTCTGCCGGGGAAGTTATCGATGTTGGCTCTGCGGTAACGACATTACAACCGGGCGACCGGGTTGTGATTGATCCTACCTACTATTGCGGACAATGTGACATGTGCAGAACAGGCAGACAAAATCATTGTACACATAAATCGGTTACGGAGACAGGTGTAAGTGCTGACGGGACGTTTACGGATTATTATGTGACCGAGGATCGCTTTTTGTACAAATTAAAGGATCATGTGAGCTATGAGGAAGCGACGTTGACGGAACCGCTCAGTTGTATGCTAACGGGGATTAATCAGATCCATCTACTGCCGAATTTCAGAACGATCATCCTCGGCGCAGGCCCGATTGGCATTCTGTACAGCTACGCGCTCGCTTCCAAAGGTGTTACCGGCTGTCTGGTCGACATTTCGGAGGAACGCTTGGCGATTGCCGACTCCATTGCACCAGATCGCTGGCAGGTTCATTCATCCTTCGAAAATGCAATAGAATCGCTGTCACCTGCAACCCATCAGGTTGATATGATTGTGGATACTACAGGTGTCGTAGGTACACAAGTACTCTCCCAGCTCGCCAGTGGCGGTTATCTGATGCTGGTAGGTCTAAGAGATGGAAATACGTCCTTTAATCCAAAAGAAGTCGTGGACCGTAGTCTGAAAATTATTGGCTCCATTGATTCTCTGGGCACATTCGCAACAGCACATTATATGATTGAGCAAGAGATCATTCCGGCTAAAAAAATCATTACCCACTCCTTTCCGTTGGAAGATTACGAAGAAGCATTCCGCACACTTGGCTGCGATATCCAGGGGCGCACACTTCAAGCCTCTTCACATGCAATCAAAGTTGTACTGCAATCCAGCGGTTCCCGTTTCTAAAGCGGAAAGCTAACCATGATAAAATAGAGTAGATTAGAGATATATGTTTACACAATCCTGGAGGAGGAATACAACATGGTAGCAAATCAAGAATCTGGCGGACTGGGTGCGGCCGATGATAACATCATTCAAGCAGTCATTTTTGATATGGATGGTGTACTGATTGACAGCGAGCCGATATATTTCGAGATTGAACGCAGCTCTTTTGCCCATTTTGGCGCAGTGATGACCGAAGAAGAACACCATACTTATGTTGGAGTTACGCTGGAGTCCATGTGGCAGCAAGTATTGGACAAACATCAACTGACAGCTACGTTAGATGAAGTATTGGCTTATCATCAGCATAATGTGATGCAAACCATGCTCGCTCATTCCAACTTGACGGCAATGCCTTCCGTGGAACGCTGGTTAAGCTGGCTGCACGAGCAACACATTTCCATAGCCGTAGCTTCTTCCTCCCCACGTGCACTGATTGATTTGATCATGAACAAGACCGGACTTGGGCGATACTTTGAGGTACGAATGACCGGAGAGGAGGTCGAGAACGGCAAGCCGGCACCGGATATTTTCCTGACCACCGCTGAAATGATTGGCGCATCCCCGTCCAATTGTCTGGTGATTGAGGACTCTCGTAATGGTGTTCAGGCAGCCAAAAGTGCAGGCATGCGCTGCATCGGTTATCACAATCCGGGATCAGGCAACCAGGACCTATCCAAAGCCGATCTTCAGATTTCCAGTTACGATCAGTTATGGACGTTGAAGGATACACTGCCTTTTGAATGCAGATTGCCAAGCCTGGCGAAGCTACGCTGAGCAGAAGTAGGTCTGGAAGTAAACGTCTAAACATATCTATCGAAAAAACAACCCGACCCGCTTCCATTCTTTCGAATTGGAGCGGGTCGGGTTTTGCTTGCTGCAATGGGTGTTACATTAAAACACATGCTGTAATATCAATTAAACCGAAAGATCGAGACTTCCACCCAGATTGGGATGAGGAGCAGGCACAGACTTCAACATCTCCGTCATCTGCTGGCCTTGCTGCTGTGCCATGTCTTTTGTAATTGACATCACTTGCAAGCTTGCCGACTGTACGACTGAAGCTTGGCTCATTGCCATTGATAATGCTGCAATATCCATGATCTTCACTCCTTTCTCTATCTTATATATGGGCGTACTTACTTTATATCGGTCAGTAGGAATCAAATGTTGAGTAAGCCACACCACTCTACTTATATGTAAGCAGACTTCATTCGTTTTAGTTGATATGTTAAACTCATTCGGGAGAGATGATCATGTTGCCTGTTTCATTTCAATTTACATACGCATAACAAGTCTACTTACCCCTCAATCAATCCATACTTCACAAAACTATGATACAAGCCATCTTCCTCAAGTGTACCAGTAATATCGTCTGCAATGGCTTTCAGACCTGGCTTAGCATTGCCCATGGCAATGCCGACGTTACAAAACTCCAGCATCTCGGCATCATTCATGCCATCACCGATGGCAAATGTATCCTCCTGCGACATGTCCAGATGCTTCAGCAGATCGGCGATTGCAATAGCTTTGTGAATGCCAGGGATCATCAGCTCACCACTTCCTTCACCAAAGATCGGCACCGTGCACTGAATGACTTCGAATTTGCCTTCGAACTCCTGCTTGATTTGTTCAAACGGGATCACCGAGCTCTCCAGGAAACATACTTTGTTCACATCATCCTTGTACAGGTCTGCCTCTCCATACGTCAATCCGGCAATAAACGGATGCGGTTTCAACTCCTTCTTCTCTCGGGCTACCGGATCATTCTCCACATCACCATAAATGCGGCGTTCCAGGTGAGGTTGAAGATTGCTACTCGCATACAATGCCGAATTGGATTCAAGGTAGAAGTCAATGCCATGTTCATTGAAGAAATCGACCATATGTCGAACATCTTCCGCTGTGACCCTTTTGTGATATAGCACGTCCTTACCAAACTCCACATAGCCCCCACCTGCACCGATCAGACCGTCAAATCCGACATCCCAGATCGAATCATAAATCTCCGCCTTGGAGCGACCCGTACATAAATAGAGAAGATGTCCATTTTCTCTGGCCTGTTTGCACGCCTTCTGCGCTGACAACGGAATGTTTCCGTCATCATCTACCAATGTGCCATCAATATCAATAAATACAATTTTCCGCTTCATTTCTTGCATCTGCTTATGCCCCTGTCATGTAATGTTGTCTATGTCTAACCTAGCGAGTACCGACAGGCATTTTCCTGATATAAAATTACCTATTTCGTGGTGTTCGCTGATCAATCAACTTCTCCAAAAATCCGGCAAAAGAATCCGCGTATACCTCAGGTTCCCCATTAAAGTAATCCAAACGCATCACTTTATACTCCCCAAGTTGATCAGCCGTCTGCGTATCAAAGTAGTAATATTCATCCTCGTCCGGTACAAACAGCTCCAGCTTCCCTTCCTTCTTGGCGTCTTCATCGGCAAGTCGGTATCTATACAAAATGTCAACATCCGTATACTCTCGGTGTTCTTCAGACGTAATCGTCAGAATTTCTGTTCCGCTTAACAGCGCTTGACCATAATTCAGAAGCCACCAGCGATAGGATGGGGGTAACGAAAAGCCCAACTCTTGTTCAACTTCAACAATCCAGCTCTCTTGAACTTGATGATTCGGGAACCAGCGTATAGCCTCCGTATGTTCCAGTTTCTCAATCAGACTTGAATACATGGATAGATCTCCTCCAATACCATTGTAATGTCATTGAGTTATGATTACCTTCATCCCAACTTGTCCATATGTACAGTTTGCCAGTCATCATTTTCCTCAGCAATAACCGTAAACCCTTGACGTTTCCAGAAATCTACGGCTCCTGGCAAGAAGCGATGTGTATGCAAGTAGAGTGTAGTATAGTGCATATCCTTCACCACATTCTCCAGTTCTTTTACCAGCATGGAACCAATGCCATATCTGCGATACGCAGGATCTACATAACATTTCACAATTTCGGCTGCAGACTCGGCTGCATATCGACCGTCTACGGCCTGAATACGTCCATCATATGGTAATATTCCAATCGTTCCGACGATGCCCGCATCCCCCATCATTGCAACAAGAAAAATCGATTCATTGGATACCAGATAATGTTCTGTGAACTGCTCGAAATCCACAGGTAACCTCGTGTGATCCATCATGGGAAACACTTCTCTACGTACACGCATGGCAAAATCAATGGCATCATGAATCTGGTGTGCCTGAACTGGTGTTACTGTCGGTATACTCTGAAGTTGTGTCAAAAGATCCACATTCCTTCTCCTCTATAATGGGAGCCATCTCTAGGCATTTCCTTGATCCTTCTTCATGCCATGTCAGATCGACTCTCTTCATCTCATCTTACCGAATTTGGCCCTCCCTATCAATCTATCTACACTACTAACCAAATTAAAAACATGCCCTCACAGTCTGATAGAGTTCGCATACGATAAGGCGTGTCACAATCCATGTTGGAGGGAGAAACGCTCATGTGGTTATGGTTAGGTGTTTTTGGTTTCATTTCGCTAGCAATAATCGTGTTCGTGTATCGTTTTCTGGACCAACGTGCCGAGAGCAAGTTTCACCCCCATGCTCCCAAGCAGCTCTTAGTCAAATTCAAGGAAGGTACAACACCAGATGAGATGCACACCCTTCACAAAAAAGGGAGATGTAAAGTCGCGGAAACATACGAGGATTTGGGTTGGTACCGTGTGGAATCCCGCAAAAAAATGCATCGGATCCTGAAACATTACAAAGATCATGAGTTGATTGAACATGCAGAGCCGAATTACCTTGTTGAGGCTTCCTTCACCCCTAACGACCCTTTCTTCCCTTACCAGTATAACCTGTCCAAAATCAATGCACCCGCTGCATGGGATATCACTCAAAGTAACAGCTCTGTTAAAATCGCCATTATCGACACTGGTGTACAGCTAAACCACCCAGAATTGGCTTCCAAGCTCATCCCCGGTTACGATTATGTTGATTATGATAATATCCCTGAAGACGGGAACGGACATGGTACCCATGTAGCAGGGATCGCTGCTTCTGTTACCAACAATGGTGTGGGAATCGCAGGCACTGCACCACTTGCATCCATCGTTCCGCTCCGGGTCCTGGATAACAACGGGCAAGGAACGGTCGGTAATGTCGGTAACGGTCTTGTCTATGCTGCCAATAACGGTGTACAGGTGGTTAACCTGAGCCTTGGTGGTCCGATGGGAGACGCATTCCTCCAAGCTGCTGTGCAGTATGCCTGGGATCGTGGAGCCGTAATTATTGCTGCAACTGGCAACGACAACACTACATTCCCGATCGTACCCGCATCGTATCCCAACGTCATTGCTGTCGCTTCAACCAATCCTTCCGATCTCAAATCCAATTTCTCCAACTATGGTTCGTGGGTCGATATGGCTGCACCAGGAGATACCATCCTATCCACCTATCTGGGTGGTTCCTATGCCTACCTAAGTGGAACATCCATGGCAGCACCACATGTGGCTGGAGTAGCCGCACTTCTCGCTGCAAAAGGTAAAACCAATGCCCAGATTCGGGATGCACTATGCTTCGCTTCTGATCCAGTATCCGGCTCCGGTGTCTACTGGACTTATGGACGATTGAATGCCTATAGGAGCTTACAGGTGCCATAATACACTGACTATCACTCAAGATTGCACAAAGGCATATCATCTATTTTCACGAATAAAAAAAGAAAGGGCATCTGTATGTAAGATGCTCCTTCTTTGCTTAAAAAGTATTCGTCTTTTGTTAGCATTTGGCATATAAATGATCCCAATCGATTTTCTCGATTGCCCAGTCAAAGAGCAATCTCATAATAACGAGACTGCCCTTTGTCAATTCTATAGCGTCGAACACCTTGTATCAGAAGTATTGTGCGCCATTACTCGCAATGACATCTTTGTACCAATGAAAACTTTTCTTTTTCACTCTGCGAAGTGTGCCCGTGCCATCATTATTCCTGTCTACATAGATGTAGCCATACCGCTTCTTCATTTCTCCGGTACCCGCACTGACCAGGTCTATCGGTCCCCAGCTTGTGTAACCTATGAGATCTACACCGTCTTGAATCGCTTCAGCCATCTCGGCAAAATGACTATTCAGATATTCGATGCGATAGTCATCTTCAACTGCGTCATTGTCTAACAACACATCGGTTGCCCCAAGTCCATTTTCTACGATAAACAAAGGTTTGCCATAGCGGTCATACAGCTGATTACACGTAATTCGAAGCCCCTTTGGATCAATCGTCCATCCCCATTCGGATGCTTTCAGATACGGGTTCTTCACTGAACCAAACACATTGCCCTCAGTCGAATCTTTCAAAATCTCAGGGTCAGTACTGGTACAACGGCTTGCATAGTAGCTAAAACCGATATAATCGACCGTATTCTGCATCAAAATCTCTGCATCTTCCGGTTGCATCTCAATCCGAATGTCATTTTCCCTGAAAAATCTCTTCGTATAACCTGGATAAGCTCCCTTCGACTGCACGTCGATGAAGAAGAACGACTCACGATCTTTCTCCATAGCCTTCCATACGTCATCCGGGTTAGAGCTATATGGATAGACCATTCCTGCGGCTAGCATACAGCCGATCTGTGCACCCGGAATAATCTCATGGCAGGCCTTCACAGCAAGGGCACTGGCTACCAATTCATGATGCACTGCCTGATACAGGACCTGCTCTTTGTCTTCACCTTCCTGAAGGACAATGCCTGCTCCGATATAAGGCAGATGCAGCAACATATTGATCTCATTAAACGTCATCCAGTACTTCACTTTATGCTTGAATCGATTGAATAACGTTGTCGCATATTTCTCAAAGAAACCAATCATCTTGCGATTCTTCCAACCGCCGTAGTTCTCAACAAGATGCACAGGTACATCGAAATGGCAGATCGTTACCACAGGTTCAATGTTGTATTTTAATAACTCATCAAAGACATCATCATAAAATTGTAAGCCAGCTTCGTTTGGCTCCGTTTCATCCCCATTAGGGAAAATCCGTGCCCAGGCGATGGATAGCCTGAGACACTTAAATCCCATTTCTGCAAATAACGCAATATCTTCCTTATATCGATGATAGAAGTCAATCGCTTCATGGGAAGGATAGAATTCCCCTGCTTTTGGCTCATACGAATCCAGGTTACCCAGAGCAATATTCCATCGATTGGCACCAATCGGAATCAGATCTACCGTAGTTAAGCCTTTGCCACCTTCCAGATAGGCACCTTCCAATTGATTCGCTGCGGTTGCTCCTCCCCAGAGAAAATTCTCCGGGAAGGCTGTAAATTTTTCATTCATTGAGGCGTTCCTCCTAAACCATCTGTGATTTCAATTAGCTTAATACCGTGATCAATTTATCTTTCTCATGAACAGATGCCTCTTTCGTTCCCACAATGTCCAGATAATTTGAAGTGTTCGTAACAATGATCGGTGTTACCGTCTCATATCCTGCATCCTTAATCGCTTGCAGATCAAACTCAACAATCAGGTCACCTGCGTTAACACGGTCTCCATCTTTCACATGGGTTGTAAAATGTTCGCCTTTCAGCTTGACCGTATCCTGACCGATATGGATCAGCATCTCTACCCCATCATCGCTTACAAGACCAATAGCGTGTTTGGTACGATATACGGTTTGAACAATACCCGTAATTGGAGATACCACTCTACCGCTGGTTGGACGAATCGCAATCCCTTTACCCATGTGCTCTCCTGCAAACGTTACGTCATTAATATCTTTCAGTGCAACGACTTCACCAGCCATTGGGCTTACGATTTCGTATCTGCTGTTCGGATTTGGATCAAGTACAGGTGCTGGAGCTGGTTTTGCTTCTACTTTGTCTTGGAAACCAACCACGTACGTCAGAATGAAACCAAGGATAAACGCGATACCACATGCAACGAGAGCCATATAGAATCCGGAATCAACGCCTGTTGCTTTGTTAATGAAGCTTGGGAAACCAAACACACCGAGTCCACCAAAGATGTATAATTTCGAACCAGCCAATCCCAAGATACCACCACCGATACCACCAGCAATACAGCTCATGATAAACGGCTTTTTCAGCGGAAGTGTCACTCCGTAGATCGCTGGCTCAGTTACACCGAAGATCCCAGAAATGAAGGCCGGAATACCTAAAGATTTCAGTTTCGTATTTTTGGTTTTCAGTATAACGGCAAGTACAGC
This sequence comes from Paenibacillus sp. FSL R5-0519, assembly GCF_037974275.1. Classification (NCBI taxonomy): domain Bacteria; kingdom Bacillati; phylum Bacillota; class Bacilli; order Caryophanales; family Paenibacillaceae; genus Paenibacillus; species Paenibacillus sp. FSL R5-0519. The sequence goes on along the minus strand of NZ_CP150234.1, from coordinate 2,547,205 downwards.
ACCGATTTGAGCAAAGGAGGCTGCAAAAGACATGGCAATTACCGGATCAGCTCCAGATGTGCTCAAGTTAAGAAGCATGACTGGCACGAGTCCCCAGTGGAGACCAAACAGTACAAACACTTGCCACAAACCACCGATAATCAAACCTGTAACAACTGGGCTTAAGTCGTATATGCCTGTTGCACCTGCACCGATCAACTGTCCTGCCCAAGTGGATACTGGACCAATCAGAATGAATGTTGCCGGAACGATAACGAGTAAAGTAAAGAACGGAACAAGGAACGTGCTAACGACTTTAGGAATGATATTTTTAAAGAATCTTTCAATTTTAACAGCGAAGAATGTAGCAATAATGATTGGAATAACCGATGTGGAATAGCTCATCAGAATAACCGGAATACCCAGGAACGTAATGTGAATCGGCGATTCGATTAACGTACCTGTAAACAGGGTGTACAATGGATCTCCAGCAGTCAAACCGGATAGCGTAGGATAGACTAACGAAGCACCTATCGCCATACCCAGGAACGGTGAACCGCCAAATTTCTTGATTGCCGTATAACCAAGGAAAATCGGGAAGAAGTAGAACAGACAGTCACCCGTTGCATTCAACAGCTGGTACGTACCTGACGTATCTGTGATCCATCCAAATGATAGAAACATGGCTGTAAAACCTTTGATCATACCTGTTGCAGCCAGCAGACCGAGTAGTGGTGTAAACACACCAGAGATCATGTCGATAAATCGACTGAACAATCCAACTTTCTTACCTGAGTTATCAGCTTCCTCTTCAAACTGACCTTCGGTTGGGAAATTCCCCGCTTTAACAACTGCTTTATATACATCCGGCACTTCGTTGCCGATAACAACTTGATACTGTCCACCACTCTGCATGACGGTAATAACACCTGGCAGATTTTTAAGTTCTTCCGTTTTGGTTACGCTTTCATTTTTTAGTTTAAACCGCAGCCTTGTTACGCAATGGAATACACTGTTTACATTCTCGCGACCACCTACACGTGACAGAATGTCCTTAGCTAATTGATCGTAGTTGCTCATTGTAATTCTCCCTCTCTAAGTGAACTCCCCATGACTTTTGTGAAACAAATAAAACCTGAACCACTGAACATACACAACATACCGGATCGTCCGGAAATCAGTCGTGTTATTCAGCAATTCAGGTTTTGCCCTTGACGGTTGCAACCCTGTAAGGCTGTACACATTGGTATTTAATTATTTTACTAGTGAAAGTAATCTGCATGCCATATCCTCTGAACTGAGGATGGTCGGAATTGCCTGATTAAACAGTTACAACCCGATTGATGTATGCGCTTACTTCTTGAACTCATCATAGTACATCTGAACTACGTTTGCAACACTTATTTTAATAAATTATTGAATATTCATCAATGACCTGTCGTTCTAACCACATGAACATATTTACCGGTCAATTCATGACGTTCCATGCATTGTTTCTGATCGAAATAACATAGAAATGACCCGCAAGAAATCACTTTTTTCAACGTGTGCAGCTTGCAGGTCTTTATAAGATACGAACAGAATTAACCAATAATCGTAATCAATTTATCTTTTTCTTGCATTTCACGATTTGTTGTCGCAACCACGTCCAAATAATCAGCCGTATTGGTTACAATAATCGGTGTGACGGTCTCATATCCCGCCTCAATAATAGCTTGAAGATCGAATTCAACGATCAAATCGCCAACACTCACACGATCCCCGTCTTTTACATGTGCTGTAAAATGCTGACCCTTGAGCTGTACCGTATCCTGACCGATGTGGATTAGAATCTCTATACCTTGATCATCTACAAGTCCAATCGCATGTTTGGTGCGGTAAATCGTCTGTACCACACCATTAATCGGGGATACGACTCTTCCACTGCTTGGACGAATCGCAATACCTTTACCCATATGTTCACCAGCAAAAGTAGCATCATCAATTTCTTGCAAAGGAACCACCTCACCCGTCATCGGGCTGGCAATTTCATAACGATTGTTTGGATTAGGTTCAAGTGCAGCCTTCTCTTCTTTTACTGGCTCAGGAGCCTGTTTTGCAGCCTCTGGATTAGCAGGATCTTTGAATCCTACAAAATAAACGAGAACAAAGCCTAATACAAAAGCAATAATCGTAGCCATCATGGCCATCCAGAATTCATAGTTGATCCCTTCTGTGGGACTAATGAGCGCTGGAACACCGAAGATGCCTGAAGCAAATACAAACATTTTGGAACCAGCGAATCCAATAATACCTCCAGCCGTTGCTGAAGCAATGCAGCTCATAATAAATGGTTTCTTCAACGGCAAAGTTAGGCCATAAATTGCAGGTTCCGTTACACCAAAGATACCAGATACAAAGGCAGGAACACCCAGTGATTTCAGTTTGGTATTTTTCGTTTTAAGCATAACGCCAAGAACGGCACCAATCTGAGCAAAGGAAGCAGCAAACATCATGGCCAGAATCGGATCTGCTTTCAGTGTAGACAGATTCAGCAACATGATTGGTACAATTCCCCAGTGTAGTCCAAAGATGACCAATACTTGCCACAATCCGCCAACAACAATACCGGTTACCAATGGACTCAATCCATAGATGCCTGATACCCCAGCACCAATCAGCTGACTAGCCCATGTCGCAATTGGACCAATCAAGAGGAATGTTACAGGTACAACAATCAGAATGGTAAAGAATGGCGTGAGGAAGGTTCTCACAACAGAGGGAATGATCTTTTTGAAGAACGTTTCTACTTTTGCTCCAAAATAGGCAGCAATAATAATTGGAATTACGGATGAGGAATAACTCATCAGGATAACAGGAATACCCAGGAACGTGATATGAATCGGTGATTCAAACAATGTGCCTGCAAACAACGTATATAACGGTTCCCCGCCACTTAGACCGGTTAAGGCCGGATATACAAGTGATGCTCCGATGGCCATCCCGAGGAATGGAGATCCACCGAATTTTTTCATTGCCGTGTAACCCAAGAAGACAGGGAAGAAATAGAATAGGCAGTCTCCTGCAGCATTCAACAATTGATATGTTCCCGAAGCCGGGTCCAGCCACTCGAGAGAAGTAAACATGGACAAGAAACCTTTGATCATCCCTGTTGCAGCAAGCAAACCGAGAATAGGTGTAAATACACCTGAGATCAAGTCGATAAACCGACCCAGAAGACTTTCTTTTTTGCCGGAAGATTCAGACGCATCATTACTAGAGACTGGTCCATCAGTATTCATATTGCCAACCTGTAGCAATCTTGAAATGATACTTGATGATCGTCAAGATTTCCTGCATGACCTGCGTCATACTCTTGATGTTGGGCATTTCCTCGTTCAAAGCTGCATTGACAAAGTGAAGTGCCATAAAACCGGCTTCGTCCTCGGGCAGAATTACGCCAAACTGATCACAGATCATGTTGAGCGCTTCCATTCCTACTTCGTATTCCTCTTTGTATAACTGCTTCGTCTCCCAGATCAATCCGTTGCGTATAGGCAGATTCTTGCGATACCGCTCAATGGCAAAGTGAATATGGTCTGTGAGGTGCAAGTAAATGCTCTCATTCAGTTTCTTGCCAAGTTTTAATTTGGCATAAGCGATGATTTCCTCGGACACTTTCATGTATTCCAAAGGAATGCTTGAGATTAATGCCTTGAAGTTTTCCTGAATATCTTCATTCTGTAAAGTAAATATCTTATCGATATGCTGCTCGGAAACCATATCACCCGCCCGCTTCTGATAAGCAATCCCCCGGCCAATGATAATAACTTCCTGTTGTTCGTCATTCATGGCAACTACAGCATTATTGTTCAGCACCTTCTCGATTTTCACTTTATCACTCCAATATACAGAAAAAGACAAACCAGTCCCTTTTCTCAAGGTAAACGGCTTTGCCTGATTCAACAGTTACAACCCGATATGTTGTACGCGCTTCCCTCATAATATTACAAAGTTCTACACAGTGCAACAAAAAGATAATATCTTATTAAAATGACTCCCGATCTAGGTAAATATACTCACAGGCGTAAGCAAAACAAGAATCATTTTACAATAATTTACGATTTATTGTTTTTGCTTTCTTTCTCCAGTTCCGCTTCAATTCTTCGATTAATGATATCCATCTGTTCTGAATCCAAACGATCGACTTGCTTGTATTCTTTATTCATCTCGTACTCCTGCGCCTCGCCTTTGTTCATTAACCCCAGATGATTCTTGATGTCTCGGATATCTTCACGCATATGCATCGTCTGGCGATATTGGTCCACAACAAGTGCAAAAATAATGCCACCTGCCACTATTGGACCAAATGGGAACAGGTAACATAAAACAAGTCCTATGAGCAAAAATATAACAAAATACATGTGTAATGCCCCTCTCTATAGACTATCTTTTCTGCTAAGGTAGCTGGGTTCAGCATACAAATTGAATCGTGTCTAAATAAACTTTGCCACTTTTCACTTGGATATTAGCTTTATCATTTCATCCAAAATAAGCTTTTCTTCATACAGACCATCTAATATCTGATCTCTGATCCTAAATAAAACATCCCGCTCCTTGGTTATGTTATATCTTAAAGACAAGTTTTTTATAATTTCGAATCTTCTTAGGATGTCTTTGTAACTTTCTGAAACATGTTCATATTTTAGTTCATTTACATGGATTAAGTAATTAATTCGACTCAACATTAGTTTCTTGTGCTCCAAGAATAAATGAAAAGCTCTTTTGTCTAATAGTTTATTTTCATCCTTTATCATTTTATCTACTGAAAATAATATTGCATTTTGACCAAACAGCGTTTTTTATTTGAAAGAAACATCCAGTGTAATAACTGAATTGAGATAATTTTCAATGGACATTATAATTTGGGGAAGATTTAAAGTATATTCCTCCTCCTCTTTCTTACTTAATAAGTGAATATTGAGAAAAAAATGATTACTTACTTCGATTGCGTTATGTCCCTGTGCAATTTCTTCAAATGTACATTCAGTCTGTACATATTTCCCATCAGATAAATTGTCGGCTATCAAAAACTTCTTGCTTTCAGAATTGAACCCATAAATAAAGATCTCATGTACATGAGACCATTTTAGATAGGCCTTAGAAGCAGATATGAAATATCGATCAACATACAAGTAAACATAATGACCTAATTTTATTGAGTCCACTATGAAATCTACTATTGAATCCCACTTACTTTCGATAACGAAACGAGGAACTATATGATGATTTAACCAAGGACAATTATTCAATAATAAATGGTGGTTATCAAAAAAAAACGTATCCCAATCATACACATATCGAATTTGAATAAAATTATTATAAAACCAGGGGAAGCACTTTTTATTGTTAGATATAATAGATGAAATACTACCATAAACATTAAATGTGTTGATAATAGTATCTTGAATGGGTAATTCAATTTTCACCATCATAACGTCTCTCCCTAGACATTGTTGTTAAACCTTAAGCATTCTTTTAAGCAGATTATAAAGCAAAAGTTCACATGTTAATATATAAGAACGGGTAAACATTCCCGATCATTTGCATTGAATTTAGTGTGCCTTTCCACGCAACCCTCTCCGGCAAAAATAGAAAGAATACTAATTTTCATTTCCAAAAAAAGTAGAAATCTAATGAAATATCGCTATTTTCACAATTTTTAATCACCTGTGAACATTTAAATATTTGAATTTTTAACAAATATATACTAAAATACAAATAAACAAGCAATAATCTCCCATAATTAAGGTATATGAGTAAAAAATTTATCTAGTGAAGGGAGCACCAATGATGAAAACATTGCCTCTTTGTGATCCTCTCATTTCAAACTATCCTCAACATGCCTTTTATCTTTCCATTATTTCTGACCATCAGGAGTGCCAACCTTGGATTTACTCGAATTATACGCATCTATTTCTATCCGATTGGAAAAATGACGAGATTTTCCTAGACTTCTACGTACAGACACCGGAACATCACTTTAATCCCTGGTTCAAAGACTCACAGCGACTGCACCGCGATCTAATCCTGGGGTCTATTCCCGATTTCATCTCGTTTATTAAGGATCAGATCGATTCCGGGTATTACGTATGGACTCACGTGGATGAATATTATATTCCTGATACGCCTTCGTTTCGCAATTATCGTTTTGCACATGCGATTATGATCTATGGATATGATGACACCGCACGGGAGTTCCAGCTTGCTGGATTCTTCAAGTATCGGATTTATTCTCGAACAACCGTCTCTTATGATGATCTGAAGACGGCGTTCGAGCACTGTGATATCTATGATGATTATCTTAACTTCACCCATCTGTTAAAGATTAACCCGGAGTACCACAATGGAAAAATTTATGAGTTTTCTCTCTCCTACTTTGCCGAGTGTATGGAAAACTACTATACCTCTCGTAATGAAACGGAAAACTTCAAGAGCTTTTATACGCCAGCGCTTTATTCGGATCGCACCTTCGGTCTGGATATCTATCATAAACTAATCATGTTTTTTGAGATGATGCTTTCCAAGCAGCGAACCATTGATACACGTTTGTTGTATACGTTGAAAGAACACAAAAAATTTATGAATCTCAAAATTAAATATATAGAACAGGAAGGCCACTATGTTTTTCCCGTAAAGTTTAAAGATAACTATATTCGAGTTGAACAAGAAGCAACGATTATCCTGAACCAGTTTTTAAAATACGGCATGACCCAACGTGAGGATCATATCATCAGCTTGATGGGCAGATTAGGTGCTCTGTACCAACTGGAGAAAGAGTCACTTGAGCTGTTATTAAATGATTTCAACAGTCGGGGTATTCGCAGTGGCAAACCGATATTAAGCCAAAGCTGACGGCCCGCTTTGGTTCAAACGCTGGAGAAGGTCCGTTTGTTGTCCTTCTCCATTCAAGTCCTGTAGACTGACCATATCCCGGTACAATCCCTCTCGATTCAACAGTTGATCATGCGTCCCTGATTCAACCATCTCCCCTTTATGCATGACAAAAATCAGATCCGCATTTTGAATCGTTGATAGACGATGAGCAATAACGATGGTTGTTTTCCCTTTACGGTAACGGTCGATAGCTTGCTGCAGGCGTCTTTCTGTTGACAAGTCCAGCGCCGAGGTTGCTTCATCCAATATCAGAATGTCTCTGTTTTGAATTAAGGCTCTGGCGATGGCAAGACGCTGACGCTGGCCTCCAGACAAGGTGATCCCCCGATCACCAATAAAAGTATCGTATCCCTCCGGCAGACTCACGATATAATCATTGATTTGTGCTGCCTCGCAAGCGGATCTCATCAAATTGGCAGACTTCTCATCTTCTGTTCCCATTAAAAGATTGTTTTGAATGGTATCCGGAAAAAGATAAGGTTCCTGAAATACAATGCCTATACGCTCTGTCCAGTCTGAACGGTACAATTGGTTGAGCGGCTTACTATTCACCAGTATACAACCTGCATCCGGATCGAAATAACGGATGAGGAGTTGGGCAATGGTTGACTTTCCGGAACCGCTGGTACCAACAATGGCAATTTTAAGTCCCATAGGAATGTCGAAGGTCAGATTATTCAATAAAACATTTCGCCCTGGCTCGTAGCTAAAGTCAACATGGTTAAAAGATATGCTTTGCAACGGCAAAGGTACAGGAGAGTTGCCTTCCTCCATTTGCTCCCCTTCCATCACGTTGAGCAGTCTTTCCACGCTGGCACCGCCTGCGGACCAGTCCATGAATGAATTGAACAGATCCTGTAAGTATTGGATAAACTGGAATCCTAGCTGGAAAAGCACAACGAACATGCCAATGGATAGTTCGCCTTGTAGGACGAGCAAACCTCCATATCCAAGAATGAGCACTCTTACTCCCCAATTCAGGGGTTCGCTAGTAATCATTTTGAGATTCACTTGTTTGCCTTCCTGCATTACTTTCTCATAATACGTATTGTACAGCTTGTCATATCTCTCTTTCTCCCAGTCCAGTCTGTGATAAGCCAGCACTTCTCGGGTGGACGAGATCCCTTGCTCAATATGAACGAGCACACCGGATTTTGCCTTCTGAACATGGCCGGCTGCCTTCTTCAGTTTAACTGCAAAGAATCTGCCAAGAATCACGTATGCCGTACCCAGTACAAAACAGGCAATCAGCATGACTGGACTGACCATGCCAATCATGACAGCTACAAACAGAACAACAAATAGCTGCTGAATACCGCGAGGAATCTGATTTCCGATCATATCGGCAACCTTGTCCAGATCCTGGGTAATGTAATGCACATATGTAGCTATGCGTTCTTTTTGCAATTGACGTATTGGAATTCTGTATACATAGGACATAAAATCATCGGCCATCTGAGACTGGATAACAGACTGATTTCGATGCATCATGTGCGGAGCATAGGTGAACAGCACAGCATATAAAAGGAAAGCCAGCACAAAAAGACAGACAATCTTCGGCACAAGCTCATATTGGCCTTGTAATAGAATATCGTCAATGAGGCGCTGCTGGAGACCAATAATACTCAGGAAAGACAATGACTCCAGGGACATCAGAATGATGGAGATGAGCAGCAATGAGGGACGCGACATGATATATTTTTTCAGAAAGTGAATATGCTGTTTCAGCGACATGCTCACCCCTCCTCTCCCGAATTCAGCTGATAATACGCTCCCTGTCTTCTCATCAATTCCTCATGGCTTCCCATTTCCCGAATTTGTCCATGTTCGAGTACAACAATTACATCATAATCCTTAATGGTAGATAACCGATGAGCAACGGCAATGGTCGTCCTGCCTAGCAGGAGACGTTCCAGGGCTTGCTGTACTTCTTGTTCACTCGCTGTATCAAGCGCGGACGTTGCCTCATCAAGCAATAGAATGGAAGGTTTCTTGATAAACATACGTGCAATGGATATACGCTGCTTTTGACCTCCGGACAAGTTAACGCCTCTTTCCCCAAGCAGCGTGTCATATCCATCCGGCTGAGCAGAGATGAAATCATGAGCATAAGCGGCCTTGGACGCCTGGATCATGTCTTCCTCTGTCGCATCCGGATGACCAAAAAGAATATTATTGCGAATGGTATCGCCAAAAAGATACGTTTCCTGAGACACATATCCTATACTTTCTCGTAATTGTGCAAATGAAAGTTTTCGTATAGGTACACCGTCCAACAGAATTTCGCCCTGTTGTGGATCATAAAAACGAACCAGAAGCTGAAGCAGGGTAGATTTTCCGTGTCCACTCGGACCTACGATGGCCACTCGTTGACCGGCCTTAATCACCAGATTAAAATCCGCGAGCACTTCCGGACCCTTGTTGTATCGATATGTGACGTGTTCGAACCGAATCTCTCCTCTGATTTCCTTCAAGCAGATCGGTGTGGCCTCTTCGACAACCTGAGGTTCTGTTTGCATGAAGCGATGGATTTTGGAAGCTTGATGCATCAGAACTTTCTGCTCCGTAATAACCGTAATGACCAGAGTTACCGTTTGCATGACCTGAAAATAGTAAAGCAAATATGCAGACATCTCTCCTACGCTCAACGCCTGTTCCTTGACCAAGTGAATGCCGTACAGGATGACTGCCACCCCACCGACGTAATAGGATAATCGGCGTATCGTGCCCCTCCAAAAGGCCATCCATAACATGCGAACCCTTCCATCCAAAAAAGGCTGCATGTGTCCCTTGAACCGTTTCCAATCCCAGTCCTCGGCTCCGTGAGCACGCATTTCGGTCAGAGCTGACACACTCTCGTATACTTTTTGATTATAGGCTATGCGCTGTTCCGTATTCTGCTTGGCCAAGATGGTAGCCTTTCTTTCGATGGATGGTCCGAACAGATAATAGAGAAGCAGGCACGGCACCATGATCAGTGTTAAAGGAATGCTGATGACACACATCACTGTGACAGATACAATAGAGACTACAATGTTTTGGATCGTATGCGGAAGAAGAAACCGATAGAAGTCCTGCAGAATACTCACTTCCGTGTTCATGAACGACAAGCTTTCACCAACAGGGCGTTGTTGAAAATAAGAATACCCCAGCTTCCTCATGTGACTAAAAATATCGTATTGCAAATCTCGTGCCGCCTTCTCCTGAATGGACCTCTGCAACAGATTTTGCCATGCCATCAGACCAAACATCAGAAACATGCCGACAACCAACAGTATAATGAGCCATCGGAATCGGATCACGTCTGCGGATGGAACGATGATATCGATGAAGTACTGAACACCCTTGGGAATAGAAACCTGAATGAACGTGACTCCAATACCGCAACACACCAGCAGCCAAAACATGCCATAATATTTTTGCACATAAGACAGGACCCATCGATAAGTTTTAAATAGTGAGTCTTGGGGAGGTACCGATCGTTTAGATTGTATTGCTGCTGAGACATTATCCTTCATATGTCACCCTCAAACTTTGCGCCCTTTCAAGGCAGCAACCTGTGATCTATTAAATTCAGCTTTCCGTTCACCAGTAACAGCCGATCATTGTGATACATCAGACTTGCAGAACGCAAATCCCGAAAAGCCCTTTCCAAGGGAAGCTGGTCATTAGTGGTATATCCGTAGGATAGTCCTGCAATGTCTATCATTTGATCCGTTGCCTGAAAAAGAGTCTCTGATGCCAAAATTTTAAGATTATTGATGTGAATATTGAACCGCGGCGCTTCAAGCAGCTTCAAATTCCCCTGATTGGAATGATCTTCATACTGTTTGATCATCTCGTTCAGGTATATGTTAACTGTGTCCAACTGCAGTCGAATCCTTGCAAGCCTTGCATAGAGCAACTCGGACTGCAAATTGAAGCGGGAACGATTTTGCGGATTACGGATGAGTTGTATTAATCCTTCGTATACTCCCTTAGCGGCTCCAAGCCAACAGGCAGACCATAAAATATGTCCCATGGGAATCATCGTCTGTACAGCTAACGGTTTGAAGTCTATCGCTGCACCGATCAGCTGTTCTTCTTCAATTGAGCCACGAATGTGCATGCCCACACTACCGGTCCCTCTCATCCCCATGGCATGCCAATCGGAGACACTTTCCAGTTCCAGTTGATGTCGTTCGGCAAAAACCAGTTGAACGTCACTGTCGGGACTTTCATCAGAAGGTTTCATTGTGATGAGAAACCAGTCAGCGTACTCACCGCCAGTTACGACTGGAGCATCTCGGTCAATATAGAGCGAGCTTCCATTGGTAACCATCGGACTTTGGGACGAGAGCAAGTGCCCCCCTTTTTCTTTTTCAGTTGTGACTGAGGCGATTAAGGGCTGTTCCTCCTGCAGTCTGGACAGTAGATGATCTGAAAAATCATTCTGTTCTTGACGGATTAATACCTCCACCTGCTGTATGTGCATGGCCCATATCATTCCTGTGGATAAGCACCCGCTTGCCAAAAGTTCTGCCATAGAGGACAAGGAACGGAGTGAAGGCCGTTCACCGCCTGACCGGCTAGGGATTGATGCTGACATTAGGCTTGCAGACTTCAAGTCAGCTATATTCTCTTTGGGGAAGGACCCATCTCGGTCGAGGTCACCGGCCCTTTCAGCAAATCGCTTTGCCGCCATTCTTACCTCGGACAATGTGTCCGTGACTTCGGATACTTCATACGAATATCGCATATCAAAATCCCTTTCACTCAAATGGATTTGGTCAGAAATGCTTCATCTTTTCCCTGGAACGATCGGATTGCTCTTCTGAAGTTTGAACGGTCGATTCGTATCAAATAAACGTTCCTCAAAGGAATTCTGCCAACGGATAGCAATATCTTCACTGTTGTACCGATACACCTGATCGAGGAATTCCTGATCTTCAATATTCAGCTTGTCCAGGAATCCTTCCGGTCCGGCCTCGCCATACAGGATCTGCGTATAATACAGGGCATAGAATACTTCCTTTTGGAAATTCAAATCCTGAGCCCGCTGCAGTACCTTATCCCAATCCACATTCACTTGAGGGCTGTTCAGGAATCGGTGAATATCCATGAATTTATAGAGCAGGATATCCTTGTAGGCCATAACATCCAATTCACTTGTTGCTTCGCGGGTAAGATGGATAAGCATGAATAACAGCAGATCTTCCCATTCCAAAGTGCGAACAGGATGTCCTGCAACATCAATAATCTGGCTTCTCTCCAGCATTTGCTGCACTGCCGTATCTGTTCGACGGCTGGTCATGAGATCAAGCGAAAATTGCAAATCCAGCGCATGATATTCGAGAAATGGACTATTTTCGATATATTTGATCAAAGGAATGACTTCATGGGACACCATTGATCGGATCATGATTTCCCTGCGAGGCAGCGGGGTAACCGAATTCGTTTTATAGTTAATCATCCCCTGCACATATCCCATTTCCTTCATAACCGCTATCGCTTCATCAATCTGACTTGAATGTATAAGCATATCATTATCTTTGAAATCCCGGCTTCCCAGATCCCCATAAGCGACTTGGGAAAGTACGATACCTTTCAGCAAACTGTATTGAATGCTCCGCTTGTCCAGCTCATGGCAAATATCAAGGGTGAATCTGCACTGTTGTTCGCCTCGCATTTTTTGCATATGATACATTTGCTTGACCGAACTAACGAATTTGCCGTAGACTGCCTTCTCCGTGCCTTTCACCAAAAAGTAACGCTCGATATTCTGCCATGCGGTTCCCATCACACCATGGGTATGCAGCATGCCGAATACTCGGCTCCAGTCCATGTGAGCAGCCATTAATTGACGAAAATCTTCAACCTCCGCATTCCGAAGAGCAGGTTTTGAACACAATAAAACCAATCTTTCTTCATCGGTTAGGGTAGAATCTGATGACATGGCAAACAGCTCCTTTCGCCTTGGAAGAGAATTACTTCTGCCCGACAATAAAAATATTGTTTCCACGCGATACAAGTTCTTCTACGTCAAGATACTGGGATTCAATCTCCAAAATGCTCTCGAACACAGCCGGATCAGACAAAATCTCGCTTAGGGTTTGGGTGTTACCCTCAATCTGTGTCTCCAGAAATCCGGGATAAATGAAGGCAGGGAAGCCTTTAAGATTTAATACCTTCAGCCCGCATTCAACGTAATATTCTTGAAGCTGCTTGGGAGTAAACATATAAATATCGGGCATTTCAAGCGTGAAGCGCCCTTTGCCGCCCGTTAACTTCCGTGCCTCTTCAATTCTGCCTAGGGAAATATTAAAGTACAGGGCATGGTACAGATTAGGTGTAAACGATACCAAGTATCCCTTGGGTTTAAGCAACTTTACGACTTCATGCAGCATTTTAAGCGGCTCTTCCACAAATCCCAATACGTTATGAAAGTTAAAGCAGACATCCACGGATGCCGGCTGTACGCCTTCAATAGCATGAAGGTCACCTTGCCGGATCGTCCATCTGTCCTGAAGATCATTCGCTTCGCGTTTGGCCTTCGCTTGTCTCAGCATGTCTTCCGACAGATCATACGTATATCCGGTGCTCTCCGGGTATTCTTGAAGGACTTTAAGCGACCAGCGACCAGTCCCTCCACCCGCGTCAAAAAACGTGAATCCAGCGGGTAATCGATCCAAGACCTCTTTTTTGAAAACGTTCCATAACAGCTGGTCGGAGAGCTGCCAATATGCCTGTTCCTCTACCAAGTCGTACTTGTCCGCTTTATTTTTGAAATACGCAATGGTGTCGTGTGTTGTTTTGCTCATCTTAAATCCCCCTTCTCCAATGGTTGAAATGATTTATTATCTTCCGATTGCAGATACAACTGGATACCCACAGAATCAATCCAGCTGAAGGCTTCCAAATCCTGCTTTGTCATTTGCCTTAATTCTTTGGCAGGTATCCAACGTCCGTCACGAGCCTGATCGCCAGACTGCAAGGCTATGCCTTCAGCTTCGCATCGAAAATACACGCCCATTGAATCGATAGGTCCCTCCAGTGTCTGGTAGACAGCAAAAGGTTGAATGCCCTCCAGTAAACCTGTGTTGGTTCTTACCTGCAAATACGTATCCTTACCTGCAATGCGAGTCAGTTCAAGGCCTGTTTCTTCCTTGACCTCCCGTTTCAGTCCATCGATCATGGACTCGTACTCTTCGAGTTGCCCTCCAGGCAATTCCCATGCTTTGGGTTGATTGGGCTTGTCCCGAATCTGTAAATAAAGTTGAAGCTCACCGTTCACCACTCTTTCTATCATAGCGCGTACGTTAACGTACATGTTGCCCCTCCCCAGATAGGAATTCGCCCATCACGTCATCCAGCTTCAACTGCAGATTGAATTGGAGATGATAAGCCTTGTACTGCCTCGTAATTTTACGTGTATACCCCAGCAATCGTTTGGCAATGTCGCCACCTAGTCCACCGCTGGAGAATGAGAAGATATGAGTAAGATACTGTGTCTCAAAAATTCGTTCCTGCAGAGATTGTACGAACGGTTGTCTGCTGGCCGGTATGACAGTATTAACAGCATCCTTCCCCAACAGAACAAACGCACCGACCGTCCAGAATCCAGGCTCTCCAATAAGACCGGATCGCGAGATATACGGAGTGGCATATACTCTCAATTCATCCTCGACAAACATCAGCAACGCCGTGTCATCAGTAATGACGGAGTACCCTGAATCGATTGCTTTCTGGGCAATCGTCGATTTACCGGCTCCGCTTGTCCCTAGGAAAATAATCGCTTTTCCGTCTTGACCTACAACACATACCGAGTGCAAGAGAAATGCGTTCATGTCCATCAATTTGGGAAAAAGAGAAATCCGTTGAGAAAATTCCCATGACCGATCTTCATATTCGTCATACCCCGTCCGCTGAACGAAATGCAGTCTGCTGTTCCAAGCGGAATCCCAATCGATGTTATAATTGAACTGAAGGCTGGAACGAATTTCAACCCGGTCTTCGCCCCAGATTACTTCGTCTCGTTCCGGGTTGTTAATCCAAGGGCTTGTGTCCCAAGCTTCGATCCTGCAGTGATGATCCATCTTTTCCGGCTGATCATCTATCAAGACGTGTGAGTACCATTGTCTGGTCCGTTCCTCAAGCGCATGAAGACGAGATGCAAAATCCACCTGTACATGAAAGGGACCGTAACGATAAATATACAGAAGAGTTCCTCCTTCCTTAATCTCTTCGGATCTTTCCGGTAGCGGTTCTCGGAAGGGTTTGCACAATTTCCACCCTTTTAGGTACCTTGTAAGCGGATAACTTGGAACGGCAAAAACGCAAAATGTCCGTAGCTTCAACAAGTGTATCCGACTTGCGAGGAATGATGTAAGCCACCAGTGCTTCGCCGAGCCAGGGGTCGGCCTCTCCTTTGACAATGGCTTGCTCCAGTGGAAAGTGCTCCATGATCAGTCGCTCAATTTCCTCAGGATGTACTTGTTTTCCTGCTGTTTTGATCAACAGTTTGGTTCTTCCCAGTAGCCACAGATTATTTTGTTCGTCCAAGTAACCGCGATCTCCTGTACGAAGCCATCCGTTTTGCAGAACTTTATCCGTCTCTGCTGCATTGAGGTAATATCCCTTCATGATGCTGGGACTGTGAATCCATATATCACCAGGTTCATGAACGCCTAAGCGATTCCCTTCTTCATCTCTTATGGAGATTTCAACCCCGCGTATGGCTTGCCCTACATTAGATGGTTCGTATACTCCCGAAATGATCCTGGTTGTAATACGCGGACCAGCCTCCGTTTGGCCGTACGTTTGCACCATTTTCACATGGGAAGGCAGTTTCTTGCGAACAGATTCCAGTATGTTAGGCGTGACTTGTCCTCCCCCAAAGCAGATATAACGCAGATGGGGCAGCGCTTTATAATCGGATTTCAGCAGGCTCAACGCTTGCAGCATGGTTGGTACTGCAGTAACTACGGTAATGTCTTGCTCTTGCATCGTTTTCATGAATGAAGACGGTAGAAATAGACCAGTCATAATGACCAATTCTCCACCCAGGTACAGGTGGCTCAAGAACTGGGAGGTATTGCAATAGCCAAAAGGCATAGGCAGCGTAATCAACACGGTATCTTTCTCCGTCAGTGACAGAGATTCGCAATGAGCCTTCACATTGGTAATTAGGCTATGGTGAGTGTGCTGCACGATTTTGGGATTCCCGGTCGTTCCCGACGTTTGCAGCATTAAGGCAACCTCGTCTGCAAGACGAGGCCTGTATATGGGCTTGTTCTCCTCATCCGGTGCCTGCCAATCTTCCTGGCTCAGGACGGACAGGTTATGAATACGTAGCTTGGATTTCATCTCGTGAGTAGTGATACAGAGAGCAGCGTCTACCGTGCGGCACGCCAGCCTGATTTCTTCCTCGGAACTGCCGGAATAGAGCGGCATGATTACCGCTCCCAGTAAGGTAACAGCGAAGTAAGCATGGATATAGGCAGGAGAGTTGGGCAAGCAGATCACCACCACTTCGCCTTCCCTAACACGGTCCTCAATCTTTAACTGCAAGGCCGCGGTTGTGGACAAAAGCTGCTTATACGTGAACTTCTCCTCGCCGAATGTTACGGCAATCCGATTCGGACTCCGCTCTGTCTGATGTAACAGTATTTCACCGATACACCGAGGTTCCATATCCTTCATCCACTCGCCTCCTTCGCGTACATTTTGTCTAGCCCCTGCTGTCCATTTGAAAGATTTGCCCGCTCACGTTGGCAACGTGTTCGGACAACAGGTAGAGAATAAAATTCGCTGTCTCCTCCGGTGTGGAAATGCGGGACAAAAGACTCTCATCGAGAGCCTTTTGATATTTTCCAGCATGATGCCGGTTCAGATTGGTTCGCATAAATCCCGGACAGATTGCATTAACGGCAATGCCGAATGAACCCAACTCACGTGCCATTGATTTGGTCAGAGCATTAAGTCCGGCCTTGGAAGCTGCATAATTGCTTTGCTGTGCGCTTCCTACAATACCGCGGTAAGAGGACACGTGAATGATTTTCCCCCTGCCTCGTTCCTTCATCACCTTGCTGACCTTCTGAGAAACGAGAAATGCGCCATCCAGGTTAACCTGGATAACATCGCGCCATTGAGCATAACTCATCTCGTCTAAAGACGCATCGTTGATAATTCCGGCATTATATATCAGCCCATCCACCCATTCCAGTCGATCCATCAGTAGTTGTAAGGATTCATCCAGTTGTTCCGTATTTGTGACATCCAGATGACCGACATGCAGACGATTCTGTATATCCAAATGATTTTCATGAATATGAATAGGGGTTTGGTTATAGGTGGCAGCGACAATCGCCCCTTCTTGCAGCATTTTTTCAAGAAGACACCCTCCAAGCGTTCCCGAACCCCCAACAAGAAGCAATCGAAGTCCTTGAAGAGAAATGTGCACGAATATTCATCCTTTACGCTGTCTTGGTATCAACGAAGGCCGTTAACACTTCAACATTCTCAAATAGTTGCGGTGTAAGTTCATCATCCTCAATCGTGATTTGAAACTCATCCTCGATCTTGATGATCAACTGAAGAATCATGATGGAGTCCAGTTGCAGATCAGAAACCAGATTTTCTTTTCCCGAAAAGACATAATTTTCTTCAATCCGATCCTCAAGCTCTTCTTTTACGAGCCTGCACACCGTTTGATAATGCGACATATGCTCACCCTCAGATATAGAATGATTTGGCAATATTGCTGACATCATGTATTCGCCTGGCGATAAGGAATAAAATAATCGAACTTGGGACCATCCATACTCAGTCTGTCCTGATGAACAATCGTCAGGTTAACATCGTCAGGCAGTTTGTGCAGCAGTTCTTGCTGCAATAGGAACTCGGCTGCTTCCTGAGATCCCTTGCCAGGTACAAGGTAAAATATAAATTGCTTTTCCTGCACTTGCATTACAC
This sequence comes from Paenibacillus sp. FSL R5-0519, assembly GCF_037974275.1. Lineage (NCBI taxonomy): Bacteria > Bacillati > Bacillota > Bacilli > Caryophanales > Paenibacillaceae > Paenibacillus > Paenibacillus sp. FSL R5-0519. The sequence continues at coordinate 2,529,337 of NZ_CP150234.1, read as the reverse complement.
GGAATTGTCGAACGGCATCCGGGAAATTCCGGTTGACCTTGGTTACCGCATAATGAAACAGAATCGGATTGGCGATCCAATCACCTGATCGAATATATTGGGTTGCCCGCCCACCGGTCACTTCAATGACGGGATGTCGCGATCCGCAGTCACATTTCTGTTCAGACAGCCTGCCAATATCTCCCGTGTCATAACGGATCAATGGCCAGATTCGATTGGTCAAGTCGGTAATTACTACGTTTCCATAGCCATCTTTGTCCGAATTCACAATTTCTACATACAATTGATCGCTAGACAAGTGCAGATTACCGCTTCTGCAGCTCATGCCAATGCACCAAAATTCGCGGGAACCATAATGGTTATAAACAATGGGACCAAAGGCCTCTTCAATCACCTTGCGCTGATAGTCAAATAACATCTCCCCGTTAATTTCGATATATTTAAACGGAAGTTTGCTCCGATCCAGCTTTCGCTCCAGCAGATGGTTCGCGAATAGATAGAGTGCGGTAGATACGGACAGCATCCACTGCGGACGATACTTCAGCAACGCTTCATAATAGTCATCCAGTCGTTCCGGGGACAGATCAAGCATGGAGAGATACATGACCTCATGGTAGATGGATATGGGATCTGTTGACAGATCATCTTCATTGAAGGCATAAAACATGGCATACGGATCTTTAGGTCCAATACCTCCATTCCTGTTTCGAAGGCCCCATAAGAGGCGTGCTTTTTTCCATTTTTCCTCAGCTGATTTATAACATTTGAGCGGTTGTCCCGTGGAACCACTGGTATATTCGACATAGAGTTTGGCCTCATTGTCCGTCAGCAGCGATTCTTCTCTGCCAGTCAGCTCAGATTTCTCCAATATGGGTATCTGCTCAAAACGAGCTTGGCTCCAGCCGGCATCGGTAACGCCTTGTAACCTTTGGTTGTAGAATGAAGACTTTGCTGTTGCGTGTTCGATTAAACCTAGTAGCTTGTCCTGAACATGATCCCACTTGATTATCATCAATGGTTTCCCACCTTATGGTTTCAAAGTCACATTGGTTCTTGGGAACTGAACGGCACTCCATATATATGGCATCTCCAGCAAACCATGGATCAATCGCTCCCATCCGACGCCAAAACCCGATGTCTCCCTGTAGTTATCGAGCGTTCTGGACTGGAGATAACATGCGTAATCTTCTTCAGGCAGGTTAAACACTTCTGCTTTTTCTTTCAATTGCTCAAGGGTACCCACACGCTGACCGCTCCCGATCGTTTCCCGATATCCCGGCCAGATATAATCCGTGTTGTTTGCAACGCGTCTGTCCCGCCCCTTCATTTCAGCGTGGTAGAACGGTACCTCAAGTAGAGGAAACTCGCTAATTGCCAAGAATCCGCCATAAATCTCGGTGAGTCGAACTTCTTCCCATGAACCGAAATGTTCAAGTGTGAATTTGTTGTAGATTTCATCTTTTGTATCTTCGTAAAGTGCAGCTAAAGCTTCTTCAAAGGTTAATTCCGTTATTTTTTGACTGCGACTGACTTCGTCAAGTTGATTCAGACGATCCTGGGAAAGGAAAACACTCAGATCCGCTTCATTATGTTTGAGCAAATCCTGAATGACTCTAAACAACAATTGACGGATTATTTCCTTGTTGGCTACTTGATCCACCGCGCCTTCATATTCGATATGGTGAAACTCGGACAGATGGGATGCATCCACATTTTCCTTGCGGAATGAGTTATACACGGAATATACATGATCTACCTGGTGCTGGAGCACCGACAATTCCAGATAAATTTGTGAGGACTCTGATAAAAATGCCTTGTTCGGCAGGTCAAACCACTCCAAAGAAATAGGGCATACATCGGTTGTATAACTGATCGCCTCGCGACCATATACGGCACCCGGGGAAGAAATCATTCGAGTAGTCAAAGGCAGCAGTGTAAACAGGGCATTCATTTCTCCAAAAAACAGATTGCTTGACATATTGATCTGATGATTAATTCTGGCGATAGCGCCCCAATACTTCTGTTCGCTGAAGCTCTTGACCCGATTTTCAGCTTCTGCCAGCGTGTATTGGCCTGCAAGTACGTTATCCAAGCCATCGTATATGTTGTTCCCGCGATATCCCAATTTCTTGTCTTTTTTTGTATAATAAGGTCCTAACATAAGCTCATCTCTCCTCATATGGATATTATTTTGAGTTAAAATCAAACCTTGCTGGCGATATACTTTTCCCGTTCGTGCTTGCTTTTACGTAACAACTCCATTGAAAAATGGGGTGTGATCCAGTGCAAGATTCAACAGGTGTTGCCAAACCTCCCTCCCCTTGAATGTTCAGTAATTTTCATTCAAATACGCTTGAGAGCTCTTCACGACATTCCGAATGTTATCGATGTGCATACTCGCTGAGGAAACTGGCCAATCCCCTCGAATGAGACCAAGACTTGCCAGCTTGATGCACGTTGTGCCCATTAACAGCGGAAGTACCGTAATTTCTTCGGCCAGCAGGGCATGATGTTCTTGATAGCCTTCAAGAAACTGCTGGAACGGCTGAGGTTCCAATTCATGAACGGCTTTAAAACGCGAGCTGCCAGTTCGGTAGGTTATGCCAGAAAAAGTGAGCAATCCTTCAGCCAGATCCACAAGGGAATTGGTGAAGCATGCATTGTCAAAATCAATCAGTGCCGATACCGAACCATCGGATGAGAAAATGAAATTCATCGGATTCAAGTCTCCGTGCGCAATCGATGTCACTGCTTCTGCTCTGTCAGTGTGCTGAACAGACCACTCGTCAACCAGTTTCTTGCAAACCTGGACAAAATGCTGCACATCCTTCTGCTCCTCTTGACTCATTTCATTGCGTTTCTGCATGTACTTTTTAAGTAAAAGTACAAGTACATCCTTTGTGGAAGCATACGGAGATTGCTCGGGCAACTTCAGTCTCTGAAGTGGATATGCCGACGCAGCCTTTGTCCGAAATTCACCCAATACCGCCCCGGCAGCACGTATCTGTTGAGGCTGGGCATTATACATCGAACCGTTTGGTATATACGATTGCAGGTACAATGTACTTTGATTACCTGCATGTACAATCAGCTCCCTGGATGTGGTTAACTGAACGGCAGGGACCCGAACCGCTTTCTGAGCCAGCTCATGCTGGAGCTGAATTACGCTCACGGCGTGCTCAATGGATCGGATATACCAAGGAATTTCTTTCAAAAAGTAGAGGTTTCCCTCCCGGTCTTCAATAAGGGCTTTTCTGGATGTCTCCGAAACCCGGTTGATCGGAACGACAGTACCATTCATATTGAGATACGGGTACGTTGTGTATTCCATGATGCCGTACTGCTCTAACGCTTGCGATAGCATATCCTCCGGGATAAGTCCTCTGCTCAGCTCTAACGGTTTTAGCAACGGCATCCTCCCCTTTACCAAAGTAAGACCCTTAATGTACACTCCATGTGTTGAACTTTTGTGTGAGTAAAATAACTAGTTGACGTCCAAGTCCGGCCATTCGCACACTAACAGGATGTTCTGGATTCGCAAGTACCAATGGAATGCCCGAGTTCCCCTTTGCACTAAGCTCAGGTATTATAGGAAACGTGTCGAGCACTTGCAGACCGTTCGGAACAGCTAACATGCCTTGGGTATCCCCCGAAAAGATTGCAGTGGAATGCCCGCAGCATTCGCATTGGAATTGAGACATATTTTCGACGATACCAAGCAGCGGAACCTCCATCCGTCGCATCAAGTCGATCCCTTTCTGAGTATCTGCAAAACTTACCGTCTGAGGCGTTGTAATCAGAAGACATCGCCCTTTCAACAGACGAAGCAGCTGATGGTGAATCTCGGAAGTCCCTGGAGGCATATCGACGATTAATACATCTACATCCCAGCGGGCTTTTATCAGTAACTGATCCAGTGCACCTTCCAAATATTTTCCTGAAAGAGATCTGCTGAGGCCGTTGTTTTCAATCAGTCCAGAGGAAGAGATGCGGATGCCTGCGTAGGTTCCCGGGTGGATTCCAAGTCCTTCTGCTACCATAGACTCTTCTTCAACTCCGGATACCATGGTAGGTATACTCGGCCCTTCAAAATCTGCATCAAACAATCCTACTCTTAACCCTGGTAATGAATAGGCTAAATTTACAGCGAAAGTGGATTTTCCGACTCCGCCCTTTCCGCTATAGATGAAAAGTACGTCCATGGCATCCTCCCTCGCCCCTAATAGAAAAGCTAAGCATTTTGCTTCAACGTATGGATCATGTTCACAATGTTGCTCATGGAAGCAAACGTATCATTAATCATGTACTCGTCGGGAATAGTCATTTCAAACTTCTCTTCCAGTTCTAGCAGCAAATCGATCGCTTTCATAGAATCGAGACCTGCACTTTTCAGATCGTCCGTCATCTCCAGATCCCGATGAATTTTCTGCTTTACCAGCGCCGTGACTTCATGTTCAATGTGTTCCATGCTCATGAATAGTCCTCCCTTCATGCATTTCATTCAAATGCGTTCTTCGTGTTATAGCAAGCTGTGAAACATGCTTCACGTTACCGTCATCCACGACCAATTCAACGGGAATTTCCCTGCTCAAAAATCCCAATAAACTGGCCGTAATCCCATAAGCCCCAACATTCGGAATGTAGAGCTGCTCTTCCAATTGTAAGGAAGGCATAGCTGCTTTTTTGTTAAAAAAATCAAGAGGGGTGCATAGCGGTCCTACAATGTGGGCCGACTCCGGATGAGTGTCGGGTTTCTCTGTGATGGGCTTGATGTCATACTGAACACGTGGAATGCGTCCGAGCCCCGCCATCCCGCCCAGATGGTGAATGCCGCTGTCCAGAACGATAAAACGGCTGCCCTTACTTTCCTTGATATCCACAACCGAGCTAACGAGAACACCGCATGCGGCCGAAAGATATCGTCCGGACTCATATGCTATAGCAGGCTCTCCGATTCTCCATCCTGGCATATGCTCATCGAGAGCAGTCTCCAATTGGACCTTGATTTCACTAAAATCCGGAGGGGGGCCTGACACAGCATAAGGATGTCCAAATCCCCCTCCTAAATCCACGAATTGGAGTGGGATTCCAGTCTCCTTGGATATTCTAGCAATCACCTGAATGGAAGAGAGAAAAGATTCCGCAAGTCTCTCTGCATTCGCAGTATTGGTGCCATTGAAAATATGAAAACCGGCAATACGAATTTCGTCGCATTCCTGCATTTCCTTCAGCTCTCGCAAAAGCTTCTGCTCATCCGTTCCAAACTGAGAGGGTGTGCCCGTCATGGCCAGTCCAGCATCAGCCAAGCCCTGATCGGGATTGATTCGCATAATGACTTGAATTGGAGGTGTACCAGAAGACACTACAGACCTTAATCTTTCCAGCTCCTTCATTGATTCGACCGAGAACCATTGTACTCCCTGTGCAACAGCCACCTTCAATTCCAATTCACTCTTTCCAGGACCCGTGTACAATACATCCCGGGGCAATCCTCCAGCTTCTAACACGGAATTCAGCTCACCTAGCGATGAAACTTCAGCCCTGCACCCCAAATCTAACAACTGCTTAACGATTGCTGGGTGGGGATTGGCCTTCAGAGAGTAATACAACATCGAAGACTCGGGTAATGCATCTCTCAACCTGTGGCAGGATTGGCGAAGAATATTCAAGTCGTATATATATAACGGACTGCCGTATTTCGACCGCAACTCTCCATAGTCCAAACGCTTCACTCCTTTTCCAGGTCTGTTTTCAGCTTGTTTTTATCAATTTTACCGTTCGAAGTTAAAGGTAACTGGTCTGTAACATAGATGTGTGTTGGCATCTTGTAATCTTCCAGCCGCATTCGTAATTCGTCGAGAATGCTATCCGCAGTCCGTGTAGAACTCACCGCAAGAATAGGCACAGCAGTGTCTCCGGTCAGTATCAGCGCGGCTTGTTCGACGCCATCGATATCGACTGCTGCCAGTTCGATCTCCGTAGGACTTACACGAAAGCCGTTTTGCTTGTACATATCATCCTTTCGAGCGTAGAAATACAAGAAACCTTCATCGTCCATCCAGAAGTAGTCCCCTGTGTGCAAGCTTCGCTCAGGAGAAGCCATATTTCGAAAAACGTGCTGTGTTCGCTGCGGATCATTCCAGTACCCCATCATGACATGAGGACCATGCACAACCAATTCGCCAACCTTATATGGTGGCAGTTGCAATCCTCTCTCATCGATTATGGTGCAACTTGTACCCGGAAGAGATGTTCCGACAGAACCCGGTTTATCAGCGAGAAATTCCGGCTGAAGGATGGAGACCCGTTTACACTCCGTCAGTCCGTACATCAGATGTAGCCGAGCATTCGGGAGAAATGTTTTGAATTCGTTTACATAAGTTTGAGGAAGTGCAGCTCCTGTATTGGTAATGAAACGAATCTCCGGTAATTGCGTCATCTGTCTGCGCATAAGTTTGATCAGCGCTTCTCCCATGCTAGGTACAATTGGTAACCCGGTAATACCCCATTCCCTTATTTTATGAATGAGCACCGGGCCCACATCAGATCGCTGACCCAAGGCTATCGTTGCATTTTGATTAAACGCCAGAAAAACCTGATACATCCCGTAATCAAAAGACAATGGAAGAAAATTGCCGATTACGTCGTCTGCTTCTATTTTCAGGCAAGACTGAATGCTCTCCAGTACAAATAGCATGCTGGAGTGGTGTGACACCACAGCCTTCGGCCGGCCTGTACTTCCCGATGTATACAACAGGCAGGCAACTTCATTACCTGAGCGATCTTCGTAATCGGGGTCATCTAATCTGCTATGCTCCAATGCATGTGTGGTCACGTCATTTTCCGATATGACCTTAATCCCTATATAGGATGACATCGCCAACTTTTCAACAAAAGCATCGGTCGTCAGCAGATAGGAAGCTTGCGAATCTTTAACAATGTAGTCCAACTGATACCTTGTTGTACTCTCATGCAAGAGGATATAAGCTGCTCCAAGCCTGGAGGCAGCAAAAATGGATGAGACGAGAAATTTGCCATGAGGCAAAAGCAGTATGATTCGCTCGCCAGTTTTTACACCGCAGGATTGCAAATAAGTGGATATACGATTCCTCTCCTGAGTTAGTTGACTATAAGTAAAATGGCCTTCGTCTGTGATCAAAGCTGTTTTATGCGGATATCGTTGTTCTGAATGATCTAACAACTCACATAATCGTTTCAATTCAGACCCTCATTCCATGAATTCGCAGTGTTTATTTTGCACGATTTCTGTGATACGTTTATCGCACAAAATGTCGTTAACATGTTGTTTAATGAATATAATTCAATTATAGAGCCTTGAACATAAGTCGCTGTCCATATTTTCCCCATCTTATTTCTTACGCAGAAGATACCATACCCGAGATTCTCCACTCTATCTGCTCGACTGTAGCAAAACATTCATACAACAGGTCCTCATCGCGGAAAATAATCTCAAACTCCTCTTCTAGTGAAACAATTAGTGAAATATATTTTATTGAGTTAAACCCGAGATTCTCTAATCGCTCATCCACAGGAATGTCCAAGTGATATCCAAGTATATTGTGAATAATCTGAAAGATTTTTGCTTCAATCATCGAGTTAGATACTTGTTCCATCACTGATTCCCTCCCCTGTCTTATTGCACAGATGTTTACGATATTCACTTGGAGAGCGCCCGTAATATTTTTTATAGTACCCGGAGAACTGTGAACTAGAGATATAACCGACAGACTTCGTAATTTCATTGATCGTCAGATCGGTATGCTTAAGCAGTTCGCGTCCTTTTTGTACTCTAATTTTCTGAAGAGATTTAATGGGTGAACAACCGAACACTTTCTTGTATGTGTTACTTAAATAGACCGGATTACAGCTGATTCGTGCGGCCATGTCTTCAAGGGTAAGCGGCTCCGAATATTGACTTCGTATCATGCGATGAACGATAATTAATCGGTTGTCAATCTTACCTTTCAAATTATCGGTGCTCTGGTTCATCACCCGGTACATATTGAAAAATCGTGTGAATTCAAGGGATAGTTGTTTGCTGTACTCAGGTTTGAAAGTGCTCTGTCCGAACATCTCTAAAACGCGTTTTACAAACAACTTGACTCCGTCGTCTTGTCTGGATAATACCATTGGAAAACCAAAGCGCATTTTAGTCATGTTTTCCAAGGTCAGAACGCTGATTACGACAGGTACTGACAATCGGTTTAACAGGATGAGATCGTTGCCCACCAACAAGTCCCTGGAGGAGATATAGTACGAGGTGTCACGATACCTCGTTTCAAAAGACTGTTCGGTAAACGCTACCAAAATTCTATTTGGCTCCGTACATACTGTTTCAGAATAGCCGGGAGCCATGATCATTTTGGGCATCATACTGTACAAATTCCATGTCATCAAAAGTCGCCCCCATTTGAAGAAATTGGAATGTTTTATTAAATTTTAGTTGATTCCTAGACTGAAATCAACAATATTATACATAAATGTGAAATTGATCATAATCTGTAGAAATAAATAAGTGAGGTTGTCGAGGTAGGTTTACTACTAAAATATGCAAAAAAATTATGTAGGTAGACTCTAACTTTTGGACGTAAAGGTGACTGGCTAGCAATCTTTGGTCAAAAGTTTCTTAAGGACGTTCCCATGGAATTCATACATATTACCACAAACAGCAACAGTGGATCCAATACGAACCAATTCATTCATTCCATCTAATAGAACGCTTTCCATTAGTATGAGTCTGATTCCATAGAATTGTTCTAAATAAAGGTACCCATACACTAAACACTGCTTTTATACGTGTTCAGTGTATGGGTACCCGATTACAATGCTTGATGGCTTGAAAACTCTTTTCTTAGATGACATAGATTTATTTTAACTTAACGTCCTATCAGGACCCATCCCCACTTCATCCGGCGCAATCCCATCGCGCAGATCCATGAGATCAGGAGCGCCACAACATAAGATAGGATGATACCCACGCTGAAGTGCCGAGCCAGGTCATCTGAGAATTCACGTCTCCAGAAGAGCAGTACGAGGGGATGCATTAAAAACACACCGAACGCAACTGTACCCAAGGAATCCAGAACATGCGTAGCTTTACGAACTTCAGTATGTTTTCCTGCGCCCAACCGTTCACTAAAGATCAGCAGGAGCAAGCAGGCTGACAACGTAAACAGATTGCGGAACAGGAACAACACGGTATAGGTTACCACCGGGTATGCAGCAAAAGCGGTTTTGATATAAGCATTACCATATATAAAAATGGCACCTCCGCTCAATAACGCAACTATAAGTGCATAACGGTGAGTATACAATTTCTTCAATGCCCACTCAAAGTTGAGCCCAACCCATGCGCCAAAACCAATTACAATCAAATAACTGGGTAACAAACTTCCTGTTCGCTCGAAGTGAAGCTGCAAATGCAGTGCATAGAAGATTGCTTGGCCCATAATAAAGAATAATGGCAAATATCGAGTAAAAAGAAGATGGCGTGTTAGCGACAGAAGCAATGGAAAAACGATATAGAATTGAAGAATAATCAGGAAAAAGTACAAGTGCGTATGAGCAGTTCCCATCACTAATTGTTTGGCAAATTGCACACCATGGGTCAAAGGTTCTTTGCCCGCAAGCAACTGTTTAACGGTAAAATAGATAAAGGACCATACCACATAGGGTACACATACATAGAATAAACGCTTTTTGTAAAAGGCGAGCATCCAACCCTTCTCGTTCACCTTGGAGCTGTAGTTGTAGAACAGAACCAGGGAGGACAAGAACAGGAACGCTGGAACGGCAAATTGCAGGAACGTGTTCCAGAAGTAATACACATCATGATCTAACGTGTGCTTGGGGTAATGCGCAACTGCTGTTGAAGTCGCATGGATGGCTACCACTGCCATGATGGCCAATGCACGATAGAGATCCAGATACTCAATACGCCGGGGCCGATTAACCGGTTGATTCATAAAATAACCTCACTTGTGCCTGATATGGGATGATAGTTTCCGGCCGCAATCCAGATTCTAAGCTTCATTTTAATCAGCACGCGAGGGTATTACAATCATAATCTATATTATTTTCGTTAAATTTCACCATTATTCTTCATTATTCGACATACTCTATCCAGAATCGGTCAGTACTTATACTTGAATTGGTAACTTCCTGATCCAAGTGTAACTTCAATATCGTCTCCAATACTTCGAATATCCTGAACTTCATTTACCTGCTCCAACGGTTTCCCTTGCTCCAGAACGATCTGTGCATCTGCTCCAGGAAGACGTACCGTACCTCTCGTATTGACAGGAATGTGTACGCGTATCTCCATTTCTCCCTCCGCCAGCCGATGCCAACTTGAAGCAACTTGACCATACATCGTCTCCAAGCTCGCTTCCACCCAATCCAGTCCAGGTCCGGGTTGCGGCTCAATATGCACCATTCGGAATCCTGGCTGATGTTCATCGGACTTGATTCCGGCAACATAACGATACAACCATTCCCCAATCGCACCATACGCATAGTGGTTAAATGAGTTCATATCAGCACTCCAGAGACTGCCATCCTCTTTGATCCCATCCCAATGTTCCCAGACTGTCGTTGCGCCTTGAGTCACCTGATATAACCAGGACGGATAATCCTCTTGAAAAAGTATTGTATAAGCCAGATCGTGAAGACCTGCATCACTCAGTACCGGATTCAGATAAGGTGTACCCACAAAGCCTGTAGTAAGATGATTGCCCGCCTCTTTCACGAGTTGTGCCAATTGATCGACAGCGCGAGTTCGGGCCATACCATCCAGCAGGTCAAATTGCAGCGCGAGAACATGCGCTGTTTGCGTTGGAACAGCAATTTTGCCGGCTGGAGTGACGAATTCTTTGTTAAACGCAAGAACAATGTTCGTATGCAACATTTTATAATAATCAGCATCATCTGTCTTACCAAGTACCTCTGCCGCTTTTTGAGTTAAAGAAACCGAATAGGCATAGAATGCAGTTGCTACATAGTCCGTGTCCGTTGCGCCAACATAACTATCCGGCTTGGAATCCAGTCCCAGCCAATCGCCAAAGTGGAATCCCGTGTTCCACAGATATGGGTTATCGCCCTGCCCGTGAATGTACTCGATCCACCGCTTCATACTCTCATATTGTTCAGCCAGTAATCTGGCATCCCCATACATCTCATAGATGGTCCAAGGACAGATGACTGCTGCATCACCCCAAGCGGCGGAGGAATGACTGGTGTCTCCCCATCCTTCCGACGTGGAACTTCTCAGATCCGGAACGAAGAATGGAATACCTCCATCTTCTCCCTGATCCGCTTCCAGATCCCGCAACCACTTGGTGAAAAAGGGCGCCGTATTCATGAGGTAGGAGGACGTGCGGACAAACATCTGTGCATCACCGGTCCACCCGAGCCGTTCATCCCTCTGTGGGCAGTCTGTCGGCACATCAAGGAAATTCCCCTTTTGCCCCCACAATATATTGTGATGCAGTTGGTTCACCAAGGGACTGGAGCACGAGAACTGACCTGTTTGCTCCATATTTGAGTGCAGCACTATGCCAGTGAAAGTATCGAGATGAATGTGTTCAGAAAAGCCAACCAGTTTCACATATCGGAAACCCTGGAACGTAAAATGCGGTTCAAATGTTTCTACTTCATCCCCCTTGCACGTATAGCGAATACACTGCTTGGCAGCGCGAAGATTATCGGTGTAGAAGTTGCCCTCATGATCCAATATCTCAGCATGGTGCAGCTCAACCGTCTGACCGATCTCACCTTGAATGCTAAATCTCACCCATCCCACCATATTCTGCCCCATGTCTATTACACGATCTCCTTGTGGAGTTGTTAAGAAGGCGATTGGCTGTATTTGTTCGACTTGAGTAACGGGTACATTCTCCTGCGCAACGATGATATCTTTGGGATGTTCCAATATGTTCACAGGTGACCAATTCACTTCAAATGAATCCGACCAATCAGACTCCATTCTTGCATCATACGTCTCCCCCATATAGATGTCCGACATGCGAATGGCACTTGGAGCAGTCGTCCACTCACCATTGGATACAATACACTCCTCTGATCCATCTGCGTATTTCATATGCAGTTCCAACAGCAATGCGGACGTTGAACCAAATATCTCCCGTTCTTTGTTCCAGCCAAGATATCCCCGATACCAGCCATCTCCAAGATATGCGCCCAATATATTCTGTCCATTTTGAAGCAGGTGGGTAACATCATAGGTTTGGTATTGTAATCGCTTACGATAAGAGGTCCAGCCAGGTGTAAAATAATCTTCTCCTACTCTTGTGTTGTTCATATGCAACTCGTATAATCCAAGTGCTGTCACATATATTCTGGCAGATGTAACAGGTTGTTTCACATTAAACAGCTTGCGCATACGCGGGCATGACGTATCTCCATCATTTGTTGGTTGAGCTGTGATCCAATCTGCTTGCCACTTGTTATGAAGATCCATAAGTCCCATCTCGAAGTAGGACGTTTCGGACCAACCCGAATCACTTCCTGCATCATCCCATGCCCGAATCCGGTAATAGTATCGCGTTTGCGGAGAAGGCTGAAAATGGTTTAGTTCCACATGTATGGATTGATCACTGCTTATCTCGACAGAATCCCATGTAATCCCATCAAAATCTTTCGTTAGGGAGAGTTGTACCTGGTAAGCGGATTGCATACAGTTCCGCCGATCGGACTGCAACTGCCAGCTTAATCTCGGTGATTTTACATCGAGGCCTATCGGGTTGACTCTATATTCACAGCGAAGGTGACTAACGTTGAACATTAACAGATCGTCCTTTCCATCTTGGCTTCCCATTCGGGGTTACGATATAATTATATCGATCCTGCTGTCGTAAATACCCGGTGATCCGGACTATTTCATCCGGTGATTCAGCCATCTATGCAAGGAGGTTGCCTGTGGATTCATCTGTACAACTTATGAAAAGCGAATACTTTCTGCATAATCATCTGCAACTTTTTGTCAATCGTTGCTCTGAAGACTTTATGCTTCCTTTTCACGCGCATGATTTTATTGAGTATAGCTATGTTGCTGAAGGAAAGGGCTTTCATCATATCGGTGAAGATGTCATTCCCGTGAAGAAAGGCATGCTGTTTGTCATTCCTGTTGGCGTTCCTCATGTCTTTCGTCCTGCGAGCACAAATGTGACCGAGCATCCGCTAATTATATATAATTGTCTGTTTAATGCTGAGTTGATCAACACGCTGACAGCCATCGTTCAGGAGAAAGAAATCATTCAACATCTAATGGACTTGGCACAAAATCAGGTTCCTTATATATCCATTGTGGATCGCAACGATCAGATGGAAGAACTAATAGTGAAGCTGTATCGTGAATCCTCCGTTCCTGGAATCGGCTCGTCTACCATGTTATACACCTTGGTAAGCCAGTTGGTATTGATGACCTACAGACAACTGTATCAAAAGGATCAGGATGAAGAGAATCATTCCACTGGCTTTGATTACATCCTTCACTATATCAAGGAACACGTAAGCAATCGTATTCGGATGTCTGATCTGGTACGCATATCAGGCTGGAGTGAAAAGCAGATTGGGCGAATGTTTCTGCGGCATACCGGACAGACCTTTAGCGGCCACCTGCAACATCTACGCATACAAAAAAGCTGCGCAATTCTAAAGAATTCACAGCACAAAGTCAGCCTGATTGCCGAACTGGTCGGATATCGGGATATGGATTCATTCTATGCCGCATTCAAAAAAATAACAGGCGAAACACCTCTCGCCTATCGCAAAAAATCCAGAGCACTTCACTCTGGACGATAAGATTACCTATCTTTTAGACACCAACAACCTGTAACATTTCATCTATGTATGCCTTGGCTTCTTTCCATGAAGACATCAACGGAAAGTTGTATCGCTCACGCTCCTGTATATTCCACGGATGCGGGATACAGATAACCTTTTTGCCATCCTCATGCGCGGGAATCAGATTATGTGCTCCATCATCAATGAGCAGATCGAATCCTAGCAAGTTTTTTCGTTTACATGTAATAAACTGTTCAGCGGTTATAAAAGGCATGTGCTGCTGAAGCCAGTTCCACTTCTCAACCACTGTTTTTGGCTCTGCTGCTGTCACGACAATGACATCATAGGCATCGTTCAGCTTGCGCATCTCATCTACAACATATTCGTCGTATAATTCCAATTCCTCGAACAGACCCGGCCGACCATAAAATACATCGTGCGTGCTCTCTGGATGACGCAAATGGGACGTATCCCAATGAATCATATCCTCATACCGCAACGGATGGGTCGGGAAGTTAAGGTTGTTGTGATATATAGCCCGCTTGACCAGATGACATATCGTGTCATCCATATCTACAGCAATAATAGGCTTCTTCATGGTTATCCCTCCCCCAATACGATCACAGTATACCATCCATCATGTCATATAGTCATCTTTTATGCATTAAAGTGCCCTTGGTGCTAGTGAGAAGCTTGCTAGATTATAGTAAAAAGGCGCCCCGGCGCCGTAAATCCAGCTACGTCCGGGGTGCCCATATAGGTTGATCTATTCCAAGTTCTCGCCATTCGAGGCAATGACTTTTTGGTACCAGCCAAAGCTCTTTTTCTTATACCGATTCAATGTGCCTTGTCCGTTGTCGTCCTGATCCACGTAGATCACGCCATAACGCTTGGACATTTCCGAAGTGGATGCGCTGATGATATCAATCGCTCCCCAGTTGGTATAGCCCATGAGGTCCACACCATCCATTACAGCTTCTTTCATTTGTGTAATGTGTTTTCTCAGATAATCAATTCGGTAATCATCGTTGATGGAACCATCTGCCTCAACCGTATCTTTCGCGCCAAGTCCATTCTCCACCACGAATAATGGCAATTGGTACCGATCATACAGCTCTTTCAATGCCACACGCAGACCAATCGGATCAAGCTGCCAACCCCACTCCGTACGCTCCAGATTCGGGTTCTTAATCGTACTGTACAGGTTACCACCCGTCACTCCATATTCCTCTGGGTTCACTGCGGACACCAAGGATGTGTAATAACTGAATGAGATGAAGTCAACTGTGTGCTCACGCAGGATCTGCTCATCCCCCGGTTCCATGGCAATGGTAATCCCATTCTCTGCCCAGTACCGAGCCATGAATGTTGGATAACTACCACGAACTTGTACATCCGTATGCAGCAGGTTCAGCTGGTTATCGATCTGTGCTTGCAGCACATCCTCTGGCTTCGATGTCGCCGGGTAGTGAATCATGCGTGCAAGCATACATCCGATCTGGAAGTTCGGGTTAATCTGACGTGCTTTTTCCGTTACCAGGCTGCTGGCTACAAATTGATGATGAAGTGCCTGATAGGAAGCCTGCATCGTGTTCTCCACCCGGTCTTCAATAATACCTCCACCTGTGAACGGTTCAATAATGGTCGTGTTAATCTCATTAAACGTCAACCAGTATTTTACCTTGTCCTTGTACCGGTTCATCACGGTTTCTGCATATCTTACAAAATGTCCAATCACTTCGCGGCCTGCCCAGCCGTTATATTTCAGCACAAGTGCCATCGGCATCTCATAGTGTGAGAGTGTTACGAGAGGTTCGATATCGTATTTACGGAGTTCATCGAACACTTCGTCATAGAAGCGCAGTCCCTCTTCATTTGGTTCTACATCATAACCATTAGGGAAAATGCGCGGCCAGTTGATGGACAGACGAAATGTTTTGAAGCCCAGCTCAGCAAACAGCGCAATATCCTCTTTGAAACGGTGGTAGAAATCAATCCCATAACGCTTCGGATAACCTTCCGCACTGTGATGTGCCATTGCTTTCTCAACCGTCGCACTCGTAACATGCATCAGTTCTCTAAGGTTCGTGTAGTCCTTTTTCTCAAAATAAGGAACCATGTCGGCCGTCGACCATCCTTTGCCGCCAGCGTCGAATCCACCTTCAGCCTGATTGGCGGCAATAGCGCCGCCCCACAGAAATCCTTCCGGAAACCCTTGTCGATTCATTATGTCTATCTCTCCTCTTCGGATTGATTTAATCTTTGCTGATTAGCCACTAATCTTAAACGTTATATTCCAGCTTTCAATACGTCTTCACCCATCGTGATTTCGCCCAATTTCACAGGCAGAACTTGCTTGTAATCCGCTGTATTGGTAACAACCATAGCGGTTGTGATGTCGTATTCTTTGGCAATCTCGGCCAGTTCAAATGTGAGCAACTTGTCCCCAGCCTGTACCCGTGCTCCTGTAGCCACATGTGCATCGAAGTACTGTCCACGCAGCTTCACGGTGTTGATTCCGACATGAATCAGCAATTCCATTCCGTTATCACTGCGGACAACGATTGCATGTTTCGTTTTGAACACATTCATGATGGTTCCTGTCACTGGTGATACCAGTTCGCCTACTGTTGGAACAAATGCCACACCTTTACCCATCAATTCATCACCGAATGTTGGATCGTTAACTTCCTGGAGCGGAATCGCTTTACCCGTCATCGGAGCAACGGCTACCGCATCACTCGTTGGTGTTGGAGCGCCCATGTCGTCCACGTTTACACTTGCCGCATCGCTCGAAGGTGTTGTCGCTGCCGCAGAAGAAGCGCCTGGTGAGAATTGAGCCAATGCCTCAGCGTCTCCTTCTTCTTCCTTAATCCCGAATATCGTAGACATAATCGTACCTACAACAAATGCAAGAATCATACCGCCAAAGGAATACCAGAACGTTTGACCGATCAGGGAAGGAAGTCCCGGGAGACCACCGTTACCTGCAAGCACATACGCTTTTGCGCCAAAAGCAAGGGCGAAGCCGCCACCAACTGCGCTACCAATCATCGCTGCGGCAAATGGTTTTTTGTATTTCATGTTAACCCCGTACATAGCCGGCTCCGTTACACCCATAAGTGCGGTGAAGCTTGTTGACAATGCCACGGTTTTGAGTTTTTTATCTTTTGCCCGGAAGAATACACCAAGAGTTGCACCAGCCTGCCCCATATTGGAGATAAAGGTCAATGGCAAGAATTTATCGAAGCCCAGTGTAGCGATATTACTCAAGATGATCGGCACAAGTGCATAGTGCATTCCTGTCATAATAATGAGCGCCATCGCGCCGCCCAGTACGATACCTGCAATCAATCCGCCTTCATTCAGCAGCCAGTTAATGCCGCCAGACAATCCGCTACCTACAAATGTACCCAATGGACCGATTGCAATCAGTGTCACCGGAACCATAACAAGCAAGGTAATCAACGGCACAAGCAATAACTTGAGTGCAGCAGGGATAACGCGGTCAACCCACTTCTCAACATAGGACATTAACCATACAGCGAGTAAAATCGGAATAACCGATGAAGCATAACTTACAGCTGTAACCGGGATTCCCAAAAAACCAACCGATTCACCGCTAGATAACAATGCTGTCATGTCTGGATACATGAGTGCCGTACCTAGTGCAATCGCAACAAACGGGTTACTGCCGAATTTGCGAGCCGCGCTGACTGCAATCAGTAAAGGCAGGTAATGGAATACGCCGTCACCAATGGCTGAAAGAATACGGTACGTATCTGTTCCAGCGGACATCCAGCCTAAGGACACAAACAGTGCGAGTAATCCTTTGAGCATACCTGCCGCAGTAATCGCCGGAAGCATAGGGGCGAAGACACCTGCGATGGTCTCAAAAATATTCAGAATGACATTTTTACTTTTTTCCGGCTTAGGCTGTTTACTTTCCGTACTTTGCTGGATCGCTGGATATTCCTTCACCATGGCGTCGAATACTTTCGACACATCGTTACCGATAATGACCTGAAATTGGTCACCCGAAATGTTCGTACCCATGACTTTATCCAGTTTATTGAGTGAACCGTTATCAACTTTATCGTTGTCTTTCAGATCAAAGCGCAGTCGTGTGACGCAGTGATAAACTGAGTTAATATTGTTTGTTCCCCCAACGGCTTTGATGATTTCCTGCGCCGCTTCCTGATGTTTCATGATGTTTTCCTCCTCATTTTCCCAATAAAAAATACCCGAATGAATATAGCGCAAAAATGTGGCGCCATCTCATTCGGGTATTGCCTGATTGAACAGTAACAAGCCCATGGGATATCCAGTTGTAATTTCATACGATCGCGTGAACATTATACGTCCCGCTTGGTTTTCATCAGACGTTCCAGATGGAGCGTGAGATATAACTGCTCCGAGTGAGTCATGTCATACTGATAGTTCTTATGGATAAAAGTCTCGATCTTGCCAATACATTTGAATGTCTCCGGATAGTTTTTCCGAACCACTTCATACAGATACTCCTCGGCATCATCATGTGAAGAATGCGTAATAACACGCTGACAGAAATACTTCAAATGGGTGATGAAGCGGAAATAATTGACGCTATCTTCATCCAATTCGATATTGAAGTGATATTTGATGATATTCATAATTTCTTGCAGTAGCTGCATTAGATGAGTGACATCATTCATGGAATCATTCACTTCCGCATTGATGAAATGTAGGGCAATATTACAGATTTCATCTTTGGGGAACTCAATATCCAGTCTTTCCTTCAGCAAGGTCAATGCTTCTCTGGCCACATCATACTCTGCCTTATAGAAGTGCTGAACTTCCCAAGAAAGTGGATTACGAGTAATCATTCCTTTTTCCAAGCGTTGAACAGCAAAGTGAATGTGATCCGACAGCGAGACATAGATCCCGTCACTGATGGTTTTGTTCAGTTGCGTTCGTGCCAGTGTCACAATATCATCGGTTGCCTGCAGAATCTCAATAGGTACTTCAGCTACGATGGATTTAAATTTCTCATAGATCGATGTATCCTGAAGACGGAATACCTTCTCAATCCGCTCTTCATCAATCTCATCGCCTGCTTTGAACTTGAATCCGATACCCCGGCCGAGGATCAGCAGTTCCTGATTTTTGTCATCCACGGTACTGACAATATTGTTATTAAATATCTGTTTAATAATCATTCTGGACCCACCTGGTTTTTTTTGAGGAATAAAAAAGGGCAAAACCAAAACAGAAATAATAAAATCATTTCCATAGTGGTTTTGCCCGCATTACCGGTAACAAGCCTCGGATCTAATTTATCATAACCTGAAAACGGTGTCAACCACAAATACTGCCACTGCTATTCCACTTCATTACCTTACTTGAGTCATGGTCTTATGATTCATGTTTAAGGTACATATGTTTTATGATTCACATGTTGATGCAGATTCAAACAACGTCACTCCAACCAATCATAGCATGAATTGAACAACAAAAGGCCCTTCTCTCGAAGGGCCTTTCAACCTTACTGGAAGGTCACATTAATCTGTACAATCTCCGAACGACTGCTTGTACGAATTGGAGGTCCCCAGAATCCGAATCCTGAGGTTACGATGGAGTGCATGGAACCCTTTTGCAGATAACCCCAATCATTCTCGTAAATAGCCTGTGTGATGAACTGAGCCGGTGCGATCTGACCACGATGGGTGTGACCGGACACCACCAGATCTACATTGTTCTGCTGCGCAATATCCAGATCATACGGCTGGTGATCCATCATAAGTACCGGTTGGCTCAAGTCGGAACCTTGCATTAAAGTAGCTACTTCTGCACGATCCTTCTCTGTCCGGTCTTTCCGTCCAATGAGAGTGATCTTGTCATCCAGAACAATCTTGTCATCGTACAAAACTTGCATGTTGCTCTTCTCCAGCGCAGCGATCAGATCTTCGATCGGACCATCGAATTTGTCGTGATTCCCAAGAGAAGCATAGACACCATATGGAGCCTGAATATTACTGATAATATCGGCAATCCCGCTATTCAGATACATATCCAGATTGTCATCGATAATATCTCCAGGATACAGCACCAGGTCTGGCTTCAGTGCATTAATCTCCTCCACCATGCGTTTGGCATGTGCTGGGCCGGACAGTAATCCGAAGTGCATATCGGCAGCCATGACAATGTTAAGCTTGTCTACACCTTCTACTTTTTTATCAATCTGGATATCATATGTTCTCACTACCGGGCTGTAGGCGTTGAAAATTCCATAACCCATTGTGGACACTAACAGCACGAGCGTAACAACACCCGCCCATTTCTGTGTGTGGTGTCTAGGAATACGGGTTAATCCCAGCAACCACATCGTAAGGTGAATGACGGGCAGGATCAACAGTAACAACGAGAAGATTGCCAGCCAGTAAGAACCGATAATACCGAGGAACGAGATGCTTCCAAATACCCGTGCCAAAATGAAGGAAACGGCAAGGAATACAAGCGCTATAATATAAAACCATCGAAATCTGGCGGAAACGACTGGTTTCATCCAACTCCAACCGCTCCAGCCTATGTAGAACACTAATAATCCATATACGACCAAAAACAATATCCCCGCTAATACAAACATTCCCGGTCTAACCTCCACGTCAATAAGTTGTATTCTGAATTTTCATCACGGATGTAGTTCCGTCTGAACAAGTATAACGTAGTTGAAGAGTCAGATCATCTGTTTGCCAAACTCAGATTCGTACATTTTATTACAATTTGATGATATTCAAATTTAAGTAATTCGTTGTATACTAAATTGTTTACAAAGTGAACAGCAGGAACCAAATTCTCTAATAGTTTGACTGTTATTGTAGTTTCTAATTGAATTAGTTAAGTCAGTTGAAAGATATGAAAAAGTGAGCCACCAAGAATGGTGGCTGTAATTTCAAGTCGCTTCAATATTGCCTACTCGCCTGAATTACATTTTTCATGGAATGAGTATCTTGCTTATATGCTTCTAAGTTATACAAAACAAGATCAACCAATCTTTCATTATAGCGATCCGTATCGCCAGCAATATGAGGAGTAATGATTACATTTTCCAATGTCCAAAGCGGATGTTCTGCTGGCAAAGGTTCCTCCTCAAAGACATCCAAAGCTGCCCCCTGGAGTTTACCTGTTTTTAATGCATTAAGTAATGCCTGCGTACTGGTTGTTTTACCACGACCAACATTAATGTAAAAAGCTCCCGTTTTAACTTTTTCGAATTGTTCTGTATTAAATAACTGATATGTCAGCTGCGTCAATGGCAACGTATTAACTATATAATCACTTTGTTCCAATACGTAACTTAATTGGCTCAGATCATATATATCATCAATATATGGAGTTGGCGTTTTGGAATGACGTATACCTAGGGTATGCATCCCGAAAGCTTTAGCAAGCTGGGCTAACCGTCCCCCGATCTGTCCCACTCCTACAATCCCGATCGTTTTGTCAGACAACTCTCCGAATTTCATGTCTTCTTGCCAAGAATGTTTGATCTGGTTTCGCATCGTTAAGTGTAAGTTTCGTTCAAACATGATCATATATCCAATGACTTGTTCTGCCATATTTTTTGCAGATACACCACTAGAGTTTGTTACAACAACGTTGTTCTCGCTAAGTTGTTTTAATGGAATAGATTCAACTCCAGCGAGCCACAGCTGTACCCACTTTAAAAAAGGATTAGCCAGAATAAGTTTTTCCCAGCGATGATCCCAGCCTAAGATAACTTCAGCATCAAGGAGATCGTTCTCTTTGATGTGATCAATCCCCTTAAAGGTCATACCATAATCTTTAAAAGCCTTCTTCAGCTCTATTTCCACGGTTTTTTCCAAAGAAACAATACTAATCACTTTCATCATCAAAACCTCCTTTATTTGGACGGAATATAAAACAGCGGAAATTGTAGCATTAGCTACGACTCCGCTGTTAATTTGCTGCAAAATCTTCTTATAACTTCTCGATGCTTATTCTTTTACTTCTGCATGGGCTACGATAACGGCGCGGCCAAGGGTATGTCCAAACATGTTAAATCCCAGAAATGCCGGAGTAGCTTCGGCACCTACTCCGATATCCTCTACGTCCAAAGCGTGCACTACAAAATAATAGCGGTGAGCTCCATGCCCCGCTGGAGGAGCTGCACCAATAAATCTTGCGGCGCGAGCATCGTTTGGAAGTTGATATGCTCCATTCGGCAAGTTCGCGCCATCAGGTGTACCAGCGTTTCTTGGCAAATGAGTTACATTAGCCGGGATATTGACAACTGCCCAGTGCCAAAAACCAGAGCCTGTTGGTGCATCTGCATCATACACCGTTACTGCAAAGCTTTTTGTTCCTTCAGGCGCACCCTCCCAGGATAATTCCGGCGAAACATCCTCACCACCAGGAACACCAAAAATACCTGATAAGTGAATACTTGGAAGGGACCGCTCATTTGTAATATCTGTACTTTTTAAACTAAACTCCTGTACTTCAGGGATTCTTGCGAATGGATTATTCATAAAAAAACCTCTCTTTAATCATATATTATTATTTAACTTCTGCAGAAGCTTCAATGACAGCTCTTCCCAAGGTATGACTCAGCATGTTGAACCCCAGAAATGCTGGCGTATCCTCGGCTTTAACTCCGATATCCTCTACATCTAAAGCATGTACCACGATGTAGTAGCGATGAGGGCCATCTCCTGCTGGAGGAGCAGCTCCAATATAACGTGCGGCACGAGCATCATTTGGCAACTGAATTGCCCCGTCAGGGAGTTTCACTCCACCTTCATCTCCTGCACTCGTTGGAATCGAAGTTACATCCGCTGGAATATTCACAACAGCCCAATGCCAGAATCCTGAACCTGTTGGCGCATCTGGATCATACATCGTCACTGCAAAACTTTTTGTTCCTTCCGGTGCACCCGACCATGTGAGTTCAGGCGAAATATCTTTCCCGCCTTCCACTCCAAATATTGCAGACATTTGCTCTCCTTTCAGAACACGATCATTACCGATATCTGAACTTTTCACATCAAAATCAGCAACTTGAGGCATCCGGTAAAACGGATCATTTTTAGCCTCTTTAGCTTGAGTTTCCTCTGCAGTTTGCTTACTCTCACTTGTTGAATTTGTTTTCGTTGCAACCTCTTGTTCATGCGTCTGACTGCAAGCTGACAGCAATAATACTCCTGTCAGTAACAATAGTCCCCATGTTTTTCTCATCTGAAATGCTCCTTTCTTTAATACCGTACCTTTTATAATTCTTAAGACTTAATCGATTTTATAATATATAATATAATTTGTAAACATAATCGATTATTATTTTATTTAATTATTTCTCGTCTCATTAGTGAATTTCTTTAGTTTAATTGCATTTCATTCAAGTAATTTGGTAATGTTAAAGTATTATCCATAGTTCATAGCTCTTATCTAAAGAAAGATTAACTGATTTAATAAAGGATGGTTATTATTTATGGCTAGGAGAAACGGCTCTTCCACACTTAGTGAAAATGTTCTACAACAACTTCGATCAAAGATTCTTTCCGGAAATCTCCCTCCTGGGAAACCTCTTAAGGCTTCTGAATTATCTGGGATTTTCGAAGTTTCTATTGCTGTAATACGAGAAGCACTCACCAGATTAGCTGAACAAGGATTAATTGTATCCTTACCTAACTTGGGATTCAGCGTTAAAACGATTTCCACAATAGAACTACAAAACCTGATTGAGTTTCGCATACTCAATGAAGGTGCTGCTTTGGCTTCCGCTATTAAACATGGGGATATTCATTGGGAATCCACGATCATTGGGGCTTACCATAAACTAAGTCAAACCCCTCAATATTTATCTGAAAACCCAACCCAAATTAATATGCAGTGGACTGAATTACACCGAGAATTCCATCAAAGCATCTTGTCTGCATGCCCTAATCCTTTTCTAACTGATCTTTGTGTACGTCTTTGGGATATTAGTGAACTTTATCGACATTGGTCTATAACAAGGGATGTAAATCGAAACGTTGACGACGAACACAAAGCATTGATGAATGCCATAATTGCACGAAATACATCTGAAGCACTTGAACTCCACAAACAACACATTCACGTAACTGCGGACATCTTGATCAAAGAACAAAATTAAATACGCAATAAAAAGAAGCTCTTGCCAGAATAGACAAGAGCTTCTTTTTATTGCGAATATGCTTTTAAACTAATTTGTTCTGAAGAGTCCCCAGACCTTCAATGCTCACTTCAACTTCATCACCAGCTGTTAACCACACCTGTTTATCTGCAGAGTAACCAAGAATGACCCCTTCAGGCGTTCCCGTAAAGATTAAATCTCCTGGTTTCAAAGTCATGTATTTAGAAATGTAACTTACCAAGTATGCACAATCAAAAATCATATTCTTGGTATTCGCCAATTGACGAACTTCGCCATTAACCTTACAACTGATTTCAAGGTTGGATGGATCTACTTCATCAGCTGTTACGAGGTACGGACCAACTGGAGCGAACTGATCTAACGATTTTCCTAGGAACCACTGACCTGTAAGCAACTGAAGATCTCTCGCAGACAAATCATTACCCACACTATATCCGAAGACATACGATAATGCTTCTTCTTGAGATACGTTTTTGGCTTCTTTCCCGATAACTAATACCATCTCTGCCTCATAATCATATTTTTGTGCCGTTTCTGGTAGTTTCACATCTTCGTTGTGTCCAGCAAGGGCATTATTAAATTTACTAAAAAGAACAGGTGATTTAGGAACCTCCATTTTGGCTTCTTGGATATGTGGCATATAGTTTAAACCTACACAGATCAATTTTTCTGGTTGTTCCACTACCGGGAGATTACGAAGGCTGGATTCATCCAAAAAGAAAGAATGTTCTCCATGTTCTTGAGCTCGATTAACAAGGGTTTGCAGAGAATCTATGGCACTTTGTCCCTGATTAATGACTTCTTGCATTGTGTTAGGAACAGCCACATTTAAGAACTGGCTTGCTTTACTTAC
Source organism: Paenibacillus sp. FSL R5-0519 (assembly GCF_037974275.1). NCBI lineage: Bacteria > Bacillati > Bacillota > Bacilli > Caryophanales > Paenibacillaceae > Paenibacillus > Paenibacillus sp. FSL R5-0519. The sequence continues at coordinate 2,504,489 of NZ_CP150234.1, read as the reverse complement.
ATCAAGGACTCCTTGGGAAGTCCATACACCTATTTTGGATTGTTGATCTTGTAGAAAATGAATGAGTTTCATAATTATAACTTCCTCTCCGAGGTCATTTAGTGATTCGTACATTGACACACATGTTGTACAGCTCCATCTACTAGGCGACGGACAACGTCAACTTCAGCGGCATTACGCGGAGCGTAGATCAGCAGATAAGTATCTGGTAATCCCAAAATAGGAGAACCTGAAAGAGAATGGCGCTCTCCCCAACCTTTTCTAATCACTTCTGATGAATCAGTAGGACTAAAAACCATATGCATGGAAGAGTCATCTGGATGAATATGAGCAATTTCCCCACATGTGATTTTACTAACGGGGTGTCCTTCAATCTCTTCACGTAACGTTATAGCATCATTACGCTTTTCATAATAGCTCTTCACAAAATGAATTTTCGTTTGATGATCTTTTACATAATCATCAAAGGTCCGTTGTAGCAGTTCTCTTACCTCTTGATTAGGTCGTTGATCCAACTGTCTGTGTGGTACAGGATGAACTCCAATCTTCGGCCGGTTACCCTCTCGGTATGGCAATTCTCCAATACGTATCGAGTCTTCCGAACTTCCAATTCGATCCTGATAAATATCCAATGTGAATGGATCACGTTTCTTCAATCGATAGTATGAAACTAACAACCAACCATACAGATTGTAAGGAACCCCTCCCTTGCCTAAAGCCTTCCACGTTTTGTAGTCTTTTGTAACCCATGCGATTAAAAGGATGACTACCGCAACAATTATTAAGATGTACATCAAAACAAAATAACCTCCCTTCACAAAATCGATTATATATTAAATAATCGATTTTGTGAACGTTAAAATTTTTTATTTATTTTATAAATCATCTCCGTTTGTAGAAATCGCTTGTTTATACCAGTAATAACTCTCTTTACGTACCCTTCTTAACTCTTTTTCTTCAAGCTCATTACGGTCTACATACACTAGACCATATCTTTTTTTGAAACCATTGCTTGAACTAACAATATCGATAAAAGCCCACATGTTATACCCGATCACTGGAATACCCTCAGCAATAGCTGTTCGCATTTGACTAATATGATCCTTGAGATATTTTATACGATAAATATCTTCAACTTTCCCTTCGGAATTAAGAACATCGGCTGTACCAAGGCCGTTTTCAGTAACCATGAGGGGCAAATGATAACGATCATATAAGTCACGGAATGATTTTCTAAAACCGGTTGGGTCAATTTGCCAGTTATACTCAGTAGCATCTAAATATTCGTTCGGAACATATTCAAAATAACCAGGAAGTACAGGATTTAAAATACTCGTATAATCAGCTTCAGTTTCTGGTGAGCAGTACTGAGCTGCGAAGGAGACGTAATAGTTAAATCCGATAAAATCTGGAGATCCAGCTTTTAAAATCTCTTCATCTCCTTCTCGGAATTGTGGAAGCCACCCTTGTTTTTCAAGATAATGTTTGTAATACGCCGGGTATTCACCAAAGACATACGTATCTGTTAAATAATGATTAAGTAAACGATCTGAGTCTTGCGCTGCAAGTACATCTTCTGGACGAGAAGTTGCTGGGTATGCTGGAAGATAAGCAAAGGCCGGACCAATTTTAGCCTTCGGACATAGCACATGACATGCAGCAACAGCCTTTGCGGAAGCTAAAAACATATGATAATTCATTTGGTGACGCAATCTCTCTTTCATATCACCAGAGTCCAGATGTTGCAGACCTAATAATTTGTCTTTTCGTATCATCAGATTTTGTTCATTAATTGGAAGCCAGTATTTCACTCGATCCCCGTAATGATGGAGTAGTGTACGTGCATACCTGTCAAAATCATCAACACTCTTTCGAGACTGCCAGCCGTTATATTGATTAATAAGGGCTTGAGGCATATCAAAGTGATACATAGTGACTATTGGCTCGATTCCATTTTCCAAAAGCGAGTTGATTACATCATCATAAAATTTAATGCCTTCGGTATTAGGCTGCTCATCGTTTCCATTGGGAAAAATGCGAGCCCAAGCGATAGAAAATCGATACGATTTCAAACCAAGCTCCGCCATAAGTTGAATGTCCTGTTTGTACTTATGATAAAAATCACTTGCAACCTTGGTATCTGCATACTGATCCGAATGTTTGAATGAAGCAACATCCGCAACAGAAAGTCCTTTTCCATCATCTGCATAACCGCCCTCAACTTGAAAGGCAGAAGTCGCAGCTCCCCACAAAAAATCGGTTGGGAAGATCTTTTTATTGTTTAAGTCCATTCTTATACATCCTCCAGCTTTTCATTAGATATTTTGAGAAGTGCATCATTCGCTTGCACTTCTCCATGGGAGATCACATCGATTGTGGAATAATTAAAACCATTAGTCACAATAAGCATCGTCGTCGTATCAAAGCCCTCAGCTTTGATCTTCTCCAACTCACATTGAACGATCAAATCTCCATGTTTGATGATATCGCCTTCCTTGATATGCACAGTGAAGTATTTGCCTTTCAATTTAACTGTACCAATTCCGATGTGAATCAAAAGTTCAACGCCTTCCTTGTTCCTAATTCCAATCGCATGGCCACCCGAATGAACGGAAACAATTTCACCGTCACAAGGTGCATATACGGATCCTATGCTAGGCGTAATCGCCGTACCTTTACCTAATGCTTCAGAAGCAAACGCCTCATCATTCACTTCAGTTAATGGCATAACAGTACCACTTAACGGGGCATCAATAATGACCTCTTGAAAGGTAGATGTTGTAGCCTCAACTGAATTTCCGAGAATCTCCTCGGGAATATCGTCTTCCATTTTGAACTTCCATAAAAGAGTAACCACAAACGCAACCACAAACGCGGTAACTATTGATATGATAATGCCTATAAAACCAGGGCCAAAGAAGATAGGTAATGTCATCAGTCCTGGAACTGCGGCTGCATATGCTTTAGAGCCTGCAATCCCGACGATAATCCCACCGATAGATCCGCTAATAACTGCGATAATCATGGGTGCTTTGTATTTTAAGTTAAAGCCATATATAGCAGGTTCCGTGATCCCCAGAGAAGCCGCTAATGATGCTGAAGTTGCAACCGATTTCATTTTCTTGTTTTTAAGTTTTAAAGCCACACCCAAAGCTGCACCCGATTGAGCAAGATTTGCTGGTGCTGCAAATGCAAAAATGGTTGTGTATCCTAACGTGGCTATATCATTCAAACCAATCGGAACAAGCACTTTGTGTAAGCCGAACATTACTAAAATAGTCCAACCTCCACCTACAAACAAACCTGCGATCAGTGGGCTTACCTCATACATGTAGTTATACCCCGACGAAACTACATTACCTACATAGATACCAAATGGTCCAAATATCAATAGGGTTAAAGGCACGATCACACTTAAACTAATTGCAGGTACAAGTAGAAGCTTTAACACATCGGGAATAATTCGAATTAAGAACCGTTCCAGATAAGAAAGTACCCAAATTGCAATAATACTCGGAATCACCGTTGAAGCGTATGTTCCACTTAGTACAGGTATGGAAAGAAAGGTAAGATGTTCACCGCTTGCCATAAAAGTAACTAAACCAGGATAGAGTAGAGACAATCCGATAATGACGGAAACCATCTGATTTGTCCCGAATTTTTTAGATGCTGTAATAGCAAGTACTACGGGAAGAAAATAAAATACACTATCCGAGGCAGCATTCAAAATTTGATAAGTTCCCGTCGTCTTTTGGAGCAGCTCCGTTTGAGTCAGAATTAATAAAATCCCTTTGATAATACCCGCACCGGCTAAAACTCCGATAATTGGTGAAAAAATCGAGGAAACCACATCTATGGCTCTCTCTAAAATAGAACCTTTGGAACCAGAATTATCAGAACCCGCTCCATCACCTAGTGAGGTTTGTTCCATAATCTCTTTATAGACTTCCCCAACGATATTACCAACCACGACTTGAAACTGTCCCGCTGTTTCAACCACTGTCAGTACTCCAGGAAGCTTACTTAATTCCGATTTTTTAACATTCGTTCGATCTTTGAGAGTAAAGCGTAACCTTGTTGCACAATGAATCAAGGAATTGATGTTAGACTCCCCGCCAACCAACTCTATGATTTCTTTAGCCATATCTTTTTTGTTTTTCATTGCAAGCTCACCCCTAATTTTCCAAGATGTTCATTCGTGTTAAAAACTTTCGTTGTGAAACCGCTTCCTCCTTCCTGCAAATTGATTTTATTATAAATAATCGATTATGTAAATAAAAATCGTTTATAAAACAAATTTTAAATTTCTCCATATAAAATCGCACATACATTACCTATTATTAATCACAATGCTATTCATCTTTTAGTATTCAGAACTCCTCGAAAACAAAAAAAAAGCACCTTCGCAACTCCCCCTTGAGTTTAATCAAAGGAAAAGTAACGAAGGTGCTCTTATTTAATTTACTCGTTCGTGTCCATCCACTGGAAGTGGAATGAACCTTCTTTGTCCACACGTTTGAATGTGTGGGCACCGAAGTAGTCACGTTGTGCTTGCAGCAAGTTTGCTGGCAAACGCTCTGTACGGTAGCTGTCGTAGTAAGAAAGAGCGCTGGAGAAGCCTGGTACCGGAATACCTTGTTTTACAGCAGCTGCTATAACTTCACGCCATGCACCTTGATAAGACTCAACGATGTTTTGGAAGTATGGATCCAAGAGCAGGTTTTTCAGTGCTGCATCTTTGTCATATGCTTCTTTAATGTTTTGCAGGAATTGCGAACGGATGATACATCCGCCACGGAAGATCATGGCAATGTTACCGTATTTCAGATCCCAGCCGTATTCATCGGAAGCTGCACGCATTTGTGCAAATCCTTGTGCATAGGATACGATTTTACTTGCAAACAATGCTTTACGCACGTTATCGATGAACGCTTTTTTGTCGCCAGAGAATGCTTCAGTCGCTGGTCCATTCAGGATTTTGCTTGCTGCTACACGCTCGTCCTTCATGGCAGACAGGAAACGGGAGAATACGGATTCCGTGATCATGGACAAAGGTACGCCGAGATCCAGCGCGCTTTGGCTTGTCCATTTACCTGTTCCTTTTTGTCCAGCCGCATCCAGAATCACGTCAACCATTGGTTTGCCTGTTTCCGGATCGTATTTGGAGAAGATGTCTGCCGTGATTTCGATCAGGTAGCTGTCCAGCTCCCCTTGATTCCACTCGGTGAAGATCTCATGCAACTCTTCAACGGAAACATTCAATACAGATTTGAGCAAGTGGTAAGCTTCACCAATCAACTGCATATCTCCGTACTCAATACCGTTATGCACCATTTTCACATAGTGTCCGGCACCGTCCGGTCCGATGTATGTGCTGCAAGCGTCATCGCCAACTTTAGCGGAGATCGCTGTCAGGATCGGTTCTACCAACTGATAAGCACTTTCCTGACCACCTGGCATGATTGCTGGGCCTTTCAGTGCGCCTTCTTCACCACCGGATACACCTGCTCCGATGAATCGGAAACCTTTTTCTTCCAGTTCTTTACTGCGACGTTGTGTGTCAGGGAAGTAAGCATTACCTCCATCAATAATAATGTCGCCTTGATCCAGATGAGGAAGCAGTTGCTCGATCGTTGCATCTGTTGCTTTACCTGCTTGCACCATGATCAGAATTTTACGCGGAGATTCCAGGGATTCCACGAATTCTTCAATAGTGAACGAACCTGTCAGGTTTTTACCTTCTGCTTCTTTCAGAAGATCATGGGTTTTCTCTGGGGAACGGTTAAATACCGATACCGAGAACCCTTTACTTTCAATATTCAAAGCCAGGTTTTTACCCATTACTGCCAATCCAATAACACCGATCTGTTGTTTACTCATTATGTCCTCCCAATGCTCCATGATTTATATAATTCTATTGTAAGTTGAAACGAATAAATGTTCAGTGATTATTGTACTGTTTTTTTCCAGTCCGCTGCAAATTTGTCCATACCTTGATCTGTCAGTGGGTGTTTGGAGATTTGTTCAATAACGGAGAATGGAACAGTCGCGATATGTGCTCCCGCCATTGCTACACGTGTAACATGATCCGGATGTCTTACGGAAGCCGCAATAATCTGTGCATCCAGGTTATGTGTACGGAACAATTCAGCAATTTTGGTAACCAATTGTACGCCATCCTCAGAGATATCATCAAGACGTCCCAGGAATGGAGATACATATGTCGCACCAGCACGAGCAGCCAGAAGCGCCTGGTTCACAGTGAAGATCAACGTTACGTTGGTTTTAACGCTTTTTTTGGTCAAGTAACGGCAAGCTTCAAGTCCTGCAAGTGTCATTGGCAATTTGATCGTAATATTTTTGTCGCTGTTGTTAATTCTGATCAATTCGTTTGCTTGTGCAATCATATCTTCAGCAGTAAGGGCATCTGGTGTCACTTCCGCAGATACGGACTCCACTTCAGGTACCAAACGCAAGATTTCTTCAATACGATCTTCGAATTTCACGCCTTCTTTGGCTACCAAAGATGGGTTTGTTGTTACACCAGACAATACACCGATTTTGTATGCTTTTTGGATGTCTTCCACGTTAGCTGTATCGATAAAAAATTTCATGATTTAATTACCTCCAGATATATTTTTTATTATGGTTTAGAGATTCGCATTAACCGCCAAGGGCATGCTATTTGTAACTACAGACTCCTGATCCGCCGGCTCATCAAACCACCAGTGGTGACCATCTTCTTCAAGCATAGCATCTGATTCAGCTGGTCCATAGCTTCCTGCAGGATACAGGTGAAGTGGCAGCAGATTTTCCTGGAATGCATCCAGAATGGGTTGCACCCATGCCCATGACAATTCTACTTCATCCCAGTGGGCAAAGAAAGTTGGATCTCCCAGCAAAGCATCACGAATCAGATTCTCGTAAGCTTCCGCAAGGTCACCTTTATCCGGAGAAAGATCGATATGAACCGGTTTGAATTCACCTTTATTCTCTGGATCACTTGCATTCAGTTGCAGTGTCATGCTCTGATCCGGACTCATCTCAATGACGAGCAGGTTTGGCTTGGAGCCTTTGTTTTTCAGCACATTCGTCTGTCCTGAAGGTTCTTTGAATTCAATCACGATACGTGTTGATTTCTCCTTCATTCTTTTACCCGTACGAATGTAAAACGGAACACCGCGCCAGAAGAAATCATCGATTTGCAATTTGGCAGCAATGAATGTGTCATTCATCGTATTCTCCGCTACACCCGGTTCAGCAGTATACGCATTGACTGATTGGCCTTGAATGTTGCCTTCTGCATACTGCCCACGAATGATGCTTGCGCCCACGGTTTGTTTTTGTAATGGCTGGATCGATTCCATGATGTGCTTTTTCTTCAATCCAACTTTTTCGGAAGAACTGTTGTATGGAAGCTGAATCGCCATCATCATAAGCAATTGCAGCATATGATTCTGGAACATGTCTCGCACTGCACCTACATGATCATAATAGGATGCGCGTTCTTCGACACCTACAGTCTCATTAGCCGTAATTTGCACATTGGAGATGTAACGGTTGTTCCATAACGCCTTCATGATTGGGTTACTCTGATGTAACGTCTCAAGGCGCTGTACCATCGGTTTGCCCAAATAGTGGTCAATCCGATAAATCTCTTCCTCCGTGAACGATTCGCTTAATTTGCGATTGAGATCTCGGGCGGACGGCAGATCGTGACCAAATGGTTTCTCAATGACGAGACGCTTCCAGCCCTCTGTGGAACCCAGCCCACTTTGTTGAATGTTCTCGGCAATCGGTTCGAAGAATTCCGGACCAACCGAGAGATAGAACAAGCGATTGGACGGAATGCCAAGTTCAGCTTCTCTTTGTTCAACTAATCCCAACAGCTTTATATAATCTTCCTTATGGCTTATATTCAATACACTGTAGCGAAAAGCTTTCACAAATGACTTCACAACTTCAGGATCAGCCTGGCGTCTGGAAAATTCATTTAATGATTTTTCCACTTGTGCCTGAAAGAATTCATCAGACCACTCTCTACGCCCCAGACCAATCAATGAGAAGGTTTCAGGAAGCTTCTGCTCAAGATATAAGTTATATAAGGCAGGATATATTTTTCTTTTGGCTAAATCGCCAGTAGCACCAAATAAAACAATGGTAGTTGGTTCCATCTCACCGTTCTCCTTCCAAGTAACTCTGGTTTCTTTGTTGTAGTTACACTATAATACGTTTTATAGCTATACAAGTAATTAATATATTTCACAGGAGCTATAGACCACATCTATGACTACAAATTACGAACTATATAAAGTCTTTTACTGGGCCGCCAAAACAGGAAGTTTGACACAGGCTGCGAAAGCATTGTACATCACTCAACCCAGCGTCAGTCATGCCATTAAGCAATTGGAAGATAGCTTTGGTCTTACCTTGTTTTATCGAAATTCCAAGGGTGTAGCGTTGACACAGGAAGGTGCCAGCCTGTACTCCTATATTGAACAATCCCAGATTCTGATCTCACTTGCGGAAGAAAAAATGGCCGCACTGAAAAATCTCGACAATGGTGAACTCCGGATTGGTGGCAGTGACTCCCTGTTCAAGCATTACATGCTGGCGTATCTGGAGGAATTCCACACCCTGTATCCTAACATCAAGCTGCATCTGAGTCATGGAACCACGCCGGAAGTCATTACCTTTCTCAAAGAAGGCAAGATCGATCTTGGTGTGGTTCGGATGCCCATTGTTGATCCGCAGCTCGAAGTCAGAGAAAGCATTCAGTTGAAAGACTGTTTTGTAGCCGGAGAACGCTATGCTCAGCTGAAGGGTAAAGTCATGACACTTGAGATGCTCCTAGAGCATCAACTGATCCTCTTCTCCCGGAACAGCCGGGTTCGGATGGCTATAACCGAGTTGTTTAACAGCTATAATTACACGTTGAAGCCTGAGATTGAGGTCGGTAGCGTTGATCTGTTGATTGAGTTTGCGCGTCGAGGACTGGGTATTTCCTATGTGACACGAGAATTCATCTCCAAAGAGCTGGAGGAAGGTTCCCTCTTCGAGATTCAGCTTGATGTTCCACTCCCCCCTTCCCATGTGGGGATTATGACCAAGCGTAATATGCCGATTTCTTTGGCTGCCAACCGGTTTATGGATCTCATTTTCAAATCCTGAGTGGTTACAATGTCAAAAGGTATAACGAAGAGCCCCACCATCCCGTAATGGATGATGAGGCTCTTTGGCCTGCATAATGTTTAGTTTATCTAACGATTAATAACTGACCAGATAGGACGCGTCCAATATAAGGGCAACCTTACCATTCCCAAGGATCGTTGCGCCAGAAAGATGGTTCATCGCGCCCAGATACGTACCGAGTGTCTTAATAACGACTTCCTGATTTCCTATAATCTCATCTACTGCATATGCTGCGATTTTGTCTACGGAACGCACAATCACCAGAGGAATGGTTTTGGATTTGCGTTCCGTTCGTGGATAGTTAAGTCTGTCACACAGACGGTGAAAGGGTACAATGCGTCCATGATTCAGGATAGCCTGTTGCCCCTGGATCATCTGAATATCTTCAGGTGAAATTCGAACAATCTCGGACACGTTGTACATCGGCACGATCAGAACACGCCCCGATACTTTGACTAACAGACCTTTAATAATCGCCAAAGTGAGCGGTAGACGAATCGTAAACGTAGTACCAACACCAACCTCCGTATCAATATCGATGATGCCGTTCAGTCGCCCGATCTGGCTGCGCACAATGTCCATTCCAACGCCGCGACCTGATACTTCACTAACAGAAGAAGCTGTGGAGAAACCGGGCTCAAATATGAGATGTACAGCCTCCTGTGTTGATAGGCGTGCAGCCTGTTCCTCACTAATAATGCCTTTGCTCAAGGCGGAAGCCTTGATCTTATCCCCATCAATACCCTTGCCATCATCCGAATACCGGATGACAACATGATTCTCTTCATGGAATGATGTTAAGGTAATACGTCCCTTGGACGGCTTGCCTGACTCTCCACGAACCTCTGCGCTTTCAATACCATGATCTGCACTATTGCGAATGAGATGGATCAGTGGGTCACTCAATTCTTCAATAATCATCCGGTCAAGCTCAGTCTCTCCACCTTGAATAACCAATTCCAGATCTTTACCCAGCTTCTGCGAAAGGTCCCGAACCAACCTCGGGAAGCGACTGAACAGTTGATCAATGGGTAACATCCGGGTCTTCATCACACCGTCTTGGAGCTCCTTGATAACACTGCCCATATGATCGGATACACCACTAATACTCTGAATCAGTGAAGAAGACTCCTTACGCGCACCCGACGCACTCAGATCTGCAAGGGATGTCTGATCAATTAACAGTTCACCGACCAAATTCATCAAATGATCCAGACGTTCAACACTCACACGAACTGTAGGTTGAGCAGCTTTCGCTTTCTCTTCCGGGCCAGATGTAGCCACGGTAGGCAAGCTTGGTTTTATCTGCTCTGGTTCATTCATTAATTCAGGTTGTGCAGAAGCCGCTGCAACCTCATTGTATTCCAGCATATATGGATGAATCTCCAGCGTATGAATATCCGAGTCTGTAGACAATTCTGTCTCAAGCTGCTGAGAGTCCTTCGAAGTTGCCGTGATGATGATGAACTGACTGTAATGGTCATCTTCATTCTGCGCGCCCGGCTGGATCTCCATGAGAGAAGTTGTAACAACCGTCCCACATATGTCTTCAATGCGTTGGCGCAAAATATGATATCTGGCCGCTTTCATCATACACTTATGCTCAAGCACAATGTGAATGGACAACAGGCGCTTTCCTGACTCAACAGCAACCTGTGCAACATTTGCCTCCGCTGGTTGCAATTGAGGTGCTGCAAGTTTCCCAACTACTGCCGGGGTTTGAATTAGATCCTTAATTTCTCGTACGACCGCTCGAAAGTCTGCATAGGCTTCTCCACGGATATACTGATCACGAAGCACCTTCATGGCGTCCAAAGAGCGGAATAACGTATCAATTAACTCTGAAGTCATCTCGGGTTTTTTCTCCCGAACCCATTCAAGGGCATACTCCACCTCATGAGTGAGGTCGCTTAATTCACGAAAATCCATTGTCGATGCCGATCCCTTGATGGTATGTGCTGCCCGGAACAGCGTTTGAACCAGTTCAACAGAAGGCGAAAGCTCCAACGCCAGCAAAGACTGATCCATCCGTTCCAGTTGATCATTCAGTTCTTCGATAAAGATGTCACGGTAGGCAGACAAATCCATCATTCGTATATACCTCCCTAACCGCCCAATATTTCGTCCAGTTTCAAAATGCCCACAAGCTTGTCTTCCTGTTGACCCACGCCATGGAAAAAGTCTTCACGGTTACGACCGTAACCCCCGGTTGGTGGATGTATTTCCGAATATGTGGTTACCTTGTTCACTCGATCCACAATTAGGCCAATATATTCATCCTTATACCGAACCACGATAATTCGTGTTGTTCTGGTATCCGGTTCATCCGTCATACCCAGCAGGTTGCGCAGACTCATAACACACACAACCTTGCCCCGCAGATTAACTACCCCTTTAATCTCCGGACGGCTAAATGGGATATCTGTAATGCTTAGCATTTTAATAATCTCGTGAATCTCTTCGATTCGAATGGCGCAAGTCTCTGAACCTACAGACAGCTCAATATATTGTTCTTTCTGAAGTGAAGACATCGATTCACCCTCAATTCAATTTGTTTTAATGGGTTTTGAAGGCAGCCGCAGATTTCGCCAGCTCTTCCGCCAGTTGTGCCAAAGACTGACAGGTTGCCGCAGTCTCTTCTGATGCAGCCGCGGATTCTTCACTGGAAGCCGAGATGGATTCAACAGAACTCATTACTTCTGCCGCTTGCGCCGCTTCTTCCTCACATGCAGCTGCAATTTCGTTTACTTTCTGGGAGGAGTTATTGACCATATCAATGATCTGATCAAACGCCTGTCCAGTCATGGAAGACTGCTCAACACTGGCTGCTACTGCCTGCACACTCTGTCTCGTATTTTCCTGCATCGCTTTGATAATGGCTGTAATTTCTTTTGTCGCCTCGCCGCTTCGTTCTGCAAGCTTCCGGACTTCATCTGCTACCACGGCGAATCCTCGTCCTTGTTCTCCCGCACGTGCCGCTTCAATTGCTGCATTCAGCGCAAGCAGGTTGGTCTGCTCAGCAATATCGTCAATCACTTCAATGATGTCGCCAATCTTACGGGAATCATCTTCAAGCTTGGTCATTTTCGTATTAACAGCTTGCATGCCTTCCAGAGAAGTCTGTACAACAAGTCCACCTTCACGCGCGGTCTTCACAGTATCATTGGACAATTCAGCCGCTTCTTCCGCACTAGCAGCAACAGAGTTAATGGCAAGTGAGAGCTCCTTGAACAATTCGGAGATATTTCCTGCCTCGCTGGATTGGCTTGTGCTGGTACTTGCTATTTCCTGTGTGCTGGCTGAGATCTGTTCCGAAGAAGCAGCAACACTTTGGGAGTTCAACACGATATTGTTGATTAACTCTTTCAGGTTGTCGACCATACGATTCAGTGCTGCTGCCAGTTGACCCACTTCATCTTTACTAGTGATGTCTGACTTAAGTGCCAGATTTCCCCCGGCGACTTCCTTAGCCAGAACCAACATGGACATGAGTGGTTTTGAAATCGAGCGAGAGATCATGTAACCAACGAGGATACTGAAGAGTACAGACAGAATCACAAGAATAATGGTTACTGCAAAAGAAGTTGTATAGGCTTCTTCAGACTTCGTGTTTGCCTGCTCTGCCAGGGTTACATTAAGGTTTACCAAATCAGAGAGTGTTTTTACCACCTCATCACCCGGAGGTTTCAATGTTGATTTGAGGAATGTAATGAAAGCTGCATCATCATTAGATAACGCCTTAGTGACGCCTTGATCAAATAGTTTCATATAACTGTCATACTGGGTATCTAACTTACGAAGCAATTCCGTTTCTTCCGGGGTAGTAGCAAGAGGACGATACGTAGCAATTCGCTCCTCCATGGATTGACGAATTGTAGCCATATTTTCCGTAACTCTGGTCTGTTCTGCTGCTACAGTTTCAAAATTCAAATCTCGCACGTTAACTCGCAATCTCTGATAATCAACCTGAGCTGAGGACAGTTCTCTAACCGAGATCAGATTATTGTTATACATCTCTTGCATTCGTTCATTTGTACTTCTCAATGTTGCTACCGAGTAGACCCCAAGCGCCGCAAGGATTATCGACACAATTAAAAATGCCGAGATAATCTTTGTTGCTGTTTTCAAGTTTCCAAACCACTTCATGTAATCTCCTCCTAGGCATCGTAGTGTCCAGTTATGTATATAACGCTTGGCTAACCCTTCTCTTGGTCGCGCTCCAGACAACTTACGATTTATTTCGACATAAATATAATAAAACTGAATAGAAGATTTTTATTTATATGAATTTGCGTTATTATGAATTTTTATTTCAGATATAAAGAATCTACTTTTTTATTATTTATATACTTCTTACCTATATAATTGTTTTCAAACATTACATATCTACGCATAACGAAAGTATCAGCATCAACTTGCACATACATCTACATACAAATTTTCATGTAATATGGTATTCTTAAATTTACATAAGAAACTATATAGTTCTTACGTCTAACACATACATATTTCTTGTAAAAAAATATATGTATCAAAACATTCCACTTCCAAATTACAAGACTTAAGTCTATTAAATACTCACGTATAATGAGTCCTATTTCCCACAAAAAAAACCAAACCCGAATCAACAAAGTTTGGTTTGAAGCAAAAAAGACACTTTAAATGAACACAAAACCCATAAAAAAACTAATTTTCATGTGTTATATAATTGTTCCAGTTCCACTAAGCGGTCTTTAATCCTATGCGGAATAATACCAAACAGATTCTCCCACGTCATGAACATCTCCGGTCTTAATATATATTCTTCAAACTCCATGGTAGGAACGAACGCTTTGGTCTTTAGATAACGCTCCACCTGAGCATCGATCTGTTCATTCGTTTCAAAATAACCTTGAAACAACTCATTCACAAGCAGCCCATCACATCCAGCTTCTGAACCCGCTGCACTATACAGGTTAGGCAATAACTCAAATACAACCGGAAGTGGTGAGAAAGCATGTTTCCCGGGCTGCGAATACAGACATACATGATGCCCAACCATATTAACCCGTTCCTTCAATAATCCGCGCAGAACCTTACCATGAAAGCTTGCTTCACAGTCAACTACCTCTCCGTTATGACCCACATATATCCATACATGCTCCATTTCGTACAGATGTCCAATCTCATAATCCCACCAAATTGCATATTCAATCACGTATTGGACGACCTCGCTCGGAAACGCAATTTCCCTTCTGAACGATGGTGAAGGCCCGGATTGAAGCAATACAGAAATACCAACAAAATCAGGGTAAAAGGGTTCTGCTCTGTCAAACATCAAAATAGGTGCATAACTCATTGCAGTTTCAAGTGTTTCCATCTCTGACATGTTCATTAAGGAGTCCTCCGTTTTCATTGGATATTCATACTATACTAACAGAGAACGCAATGCACTGACTCAGGTATTTTGATTTTTTTTCTAATATAATGCTCCCCCCTCCATGGACTTCATACGATAATGATTACATCGGCACATCAAAAAGCCTGCAACTGTTATTCCCCAGTTACAGGCTCTGTACTTATATAATGATGAATAAGGAATTTTGAATCAAGACTTCTGCTTATCGGATGGTGACACTGGCTTCTTGGAAGGTGAAGTCGATTGATCAGAAACCTCCGTATCACATCCTATTGGAGGGCCCAGAATGGCATCATTTTTAATGGACGCAACGGCTCTGGCATACGCCTCTTCATCCAAGCAGTACGCGCGGTGAGCCACCTCCGGTGGTGTAGCTGCCAAGAAATCCGCTCCAAACACAATATCAGGGGTTGGTTGATCAAAGATCGTTAATACATATACATCATCTGTCTCAGCGACAAACCAGTGAAACCAACCTTTCGGAAATACCACAACCTGACCTGGTTTCAGGCGATATGTCAATCGTTCACGCGTAAACGGATTGAAGACTGACGCTGTAATTTCACCGCTGATAACTACAACCATCTCCGTGACATTGGTGTGCCAGTGTGGCTGTACAATAATTCCTTTGCTTAAGTACACGTTGAAGAAACCATTGGCAATGGTCGGCAGCTGTTCTCCAAACAACTGGGTTACATAATTGCGTGAATCCCTCTGATAATTGACAACCGCATTGGAATCGGCAGCGAGTGGCGCATTTGGGGCTTGCAAAATCGGATTCATCATACGATCATTTCTCCTCCTTGAGCATACATCTCATTGTTGTACTGTATGCCGGAGAGTAGAAAGATAATACCGTTGACTTGTTATACATTCTTTCCATCCGAAACTGCAGGTTTCATGAATCATGTCTTAAAGAGTTAGACTTGGCCAGGGAATCTGCCTCCAGCTGCGATGCCTTGGGGTGATATGCGATCAATCCGCTTCATCTCATCATCCGTAAGCGAAACTTCTAACGCGCCTAAGTTTTCGTGAACTCTTTCCAGGTTGCGAGTCCCCGGGATCGGAACGATATGCTCTCCCTTTCCAAGTAACCAGGCCAGAGCAAGTTGAGAAACGGTGCATCCTTTTTGCTTAGCCATCTCTTGGATCAATCCAACAACCTCCAGATTTTTCTGAAAGTTCTCACCTTGGAAACGCGGATAGTGACGACGATAATCATCTTCCGCCAAATCGTCTATAGATCGGATCTGACCAGTCAGGAATCCACGTCCCAATGGGCTGTATGGAACCAAGCCGATGTTCAATTCATGCAGGACAGGCATAATCTCATCCTCAAGTTCCCGACTCCACAATGAATATTCCGTCTGCAACGCTGTGATCGGATGAACAGCATGTGCACGCCGAATGATCTCTACTGGCGCCTCGGACAAACCAATATATCGGATCTTTCCCTGTTGAACCAGATCGGCAAGTGTGCCTACCGTCTCTTCAATGGGGGTATTCGGATCAGGACGATGTTGATAATATAGATCAATATAATCCATTCCCAGGTTGTAGAGACTCGCATCTACTGATTTTTTGATGTAGGCGGGATCTCCCTTGGGGCCCTGCGTGTGCGTAATACCGAATTTGGTGGCAACAACAACGTCGGATCTTCGACCTTGAAGCGCACGACCAAGCAGTTTTTCATTTCCTCCAAATCGCTGTTTTTCATACTCTCCGTACAGATCCGCCGTATCAAACATGGTGACTCCTGCATCCAGTGCACCCTGAATGGTATGTACCGATTCGTCATTATCCGGCATCATCATCACACCCAGGCCGAGCCCAGATATACGTAATTTGTCTTTGCCTAACGTTCTTGTCTTGAGCATGAGGCTTCCTCTTTTCATCTTAAAATAGAAACGATAAATAGCTACGAGTGAGCTTAAGTTCATTCTATTTTAATACCGAGACACCAACCACACTCCGTGTATGCTAGTAAAGAAATTACTAGTCTAGTCAACCTTCTACATAACAACAGGAACGTAAATACAACAATGAATGCCTGATTGGCTGTTCAGATTATTCATGGAAAAGATATCGTACGCATGCACAATACCATCTGCCCGTTCCGTCGTTTCAAGCAGAACACGATTGACTTGTTTTAATTCGACTTGGTGCAGGTTCCAGATCGTTCGGAAGTCCACACTTTCTTCACTCAGTTGTTTCACGATGCTGCCAAATCCGGGGTCGCTCGGATACTTATCATAATACGTACGAAAAACAGCTACCGAGTGTCGTGCGAATTCATCCCAATTGTGCATTCGCTCCTTCAGCGTTTCATCCAAGAATAAAATCCGCATCAATAGTCGCTCATTCATATTCATCGACGAGAACTTAAAGAGGTTCGTATCCGCTGCTTCATTCCAGGCAAGCACCTCAGAGCGTTCATTGGTAATAAAGGAAGGATGAGTCAACTGACTAATAATACTCTGCCAACCTGGGTCCAGTTGTGAATACGATGAAAGGAATTCATGTTCCGCATTCGGGTCCCATAAGTCAAACAGATGAATCTTCTCTTCCGGGGTTAACCGGAGCGCGTTCGCTATGCTTTGTATTACTTCTCGTGAAGCTGCCAACTCCCTACCTTGTTCAAGCCACGTGTAGTACGTTGCGCTGACACCAGCCAATACCGCTACTTCTTCCCGCCTTAGTCCCGGTGTTCTTCGCTGTCCATAAGATCCTGACAATCCAACTTGTTCCGGTTGAATGCGGCTTCTACGTGATTTCAAAAACTCACCCAGTTTTTTGCTACGGCTCATACCTGCATCCATAGACATCGTTCCTTTTTATAAAAGTATTCAGGCCTATTCGACTCTATCCCAAAATGGTAGTCTCTGAATGACTTGGATATAATCCATTTATTGTTAGTTCTTCAGAATACCTGATTTACAAGTAGCTTAGCATCAAATGGTGCAGAACGAAAATACAAGCCGTGTTTGAAGGAAATTCGTCAATTAAGTCAACTAGAGCAGATGCAGCAGAATTAGGAACTGCGTCAAGATGATTCGGTAGAAGTTAATCACGAGGAATTATATGAGGTATTTGACGTTTGAGAGATTTCTAGGGATTTCACCATTAAACCGTTGTTTACGCAAAAAGGGCCCTGTTATCAAAAGTGCAGAACCCTTTTTTGTATGAATACAATTTCTTTCACGATATGTCCGCCGGCCTCAAGTGTCATAACTAACCAGATAATGATGAAGTTCCGTGTTATAACACCCTATACTGTGCTCAATCAATCTGCCTTCTCCGTCGAAGGAGTTACGAAGGCGCTTGAGCACATGCGTTCCCAGGGAGATCTTCAGTAGTTGGCATACTTCAGGAGCTGCCGGCTCTACAAAGAAACGGTCTTTGAAGTTCTCCAGCAAAATGTCGTTCTCCTCCAGTGATTCATAGAGCGATTGGATGTCTCCATTGATTTCCTCCTTGCCTCCGCCGGGCAATGCAGCTGCTGCCAAGAAGTGTATCAGATGAATATAAGGTTGTCCGTTAAGAATGTAGAGTCTTTCAATCCGTTGGCAATATGGCCCGTAGAGATCATACTCCTCCGTACCAGTATCATTGGTCAGTAACCGGGAATTCAGAACTTTCTTTTCCAGCTTATGACCCTCTTCTACGAGCAGTTCCGTAAACCGTTTGCCCTTTGAGAGCTTCTGATGAGAGGTATTGCGCATTACAATTGTACCGACTCCACTTTTCTTCTGCACATAGCCTTCCTGGGACAGCTCTTGGACCGCACCGCGGACTGTCATTTTACTGACCCCGAATTCCTTCTCCAGCTGTGGTTCGGAGGGAATGATGCTTCCGAGAGGATATACGCCATGTAGAATCCGATCTTTGAGAATTTTTTGGATTTGCTGATATAAAGGACCTTGCTTGCGCTTTAGGGACACTCACTGTTCACTACCTTTCAACATCTGAGGTACGGTCCGACAGCGCTCGGAGTACTTCATTCTCGGTAAAAAGCGCTGTATCACCTTGTGTGGTATGGGCCAGCATCGCTGCTGCCACCGCCATATTAACCGTATGTTCCTGTGGATATCGCTGCAATTCCCCATGGATGATGGCGCTGGCAAACACATCGCCGGCACCAATCCGGTCGTATACCGGGAACGTCAGCTTGCGGGAAAATACGAACGTACCTTGATGATAGATATATCCTGTCAAGGAATGCGTATGGTCCGCGTTGATCTCACGGTGGGTTCCTGCTACCGTTCCGATTCCGAAGCGCTGTGCAACTTCAGGAATCGCTTGCTTCATCCGTGTCATTCTATCATATTCTTCGGTACCGATGCCAAGAATACCCTTCGCATCCATCTCATTCATCAGCACCAGATCTGCTAGCCCCAGCATTTCTTCATAATGCGGGCGGGCCTTGACATAGCCATCCGGCCCCCATAACGCAGGACGGTAATTACAATCAAAGACAACCTTGCCTCCAGCATTCTTCACTTCCTCCGCAAGCTGTTTCATCTGCTTGCGCACGCCATCATTCATAGCCAGCGTAATGCCACATAAATGGAGCACGTCGATCCGGGACGCAATATCTTTCATATCATAATTGGCTGCACCCGCAGTATTGAAACTGCTGCCCAGCCGGTCTGTGTATGTGACTCTGCCTGGTCGGGCTCCAAAGCCATTCTCCAGAAAGTACATCCCAAGGTGTTTACCGCCCTGTCTAATAAGAGAGGTATCCACCCCAAGCTTGCGCAGATAAGCGATAGCCGCTTCGCCCACCGGAGTTTCCGGCAAAGTCGTAATAAGAGCACCGTTATGGCCGTATCTGGCTAGTGCTGCCGTTACATTCACCCCGCTGCCGGAAAAAGAATACTCCAGCCTGCTGCTCTGGACCAGCGTTTCGTATCCCGGAACCTGCAGCCGCATCATCACTTCGCCAAAAGCAGCAACCCTATGCATACTGGTCCACCAGCGATTTCATTATTTCGAGCAATCTGCGGACATCCTGTACGTTGGTATTCCCGGTCTGTGACTCAATAATTGAAGAATAAACATGTGGTATAACTTGAGGTACACCCGCCTGTAGTGCAATCTCTAGAATGGGTCCAAAGTTGTCCAGATCAATTCCACCTGTGGGCTCCAGAGCAAAACTCGCTTCCCCACATGCCTTGGCAACCGCACGGTACTCCTCCTCCAGCTTCAATCCCTGCATCGGATAATATTTGAGCGCGTTCCCTCCCATGTCACGAACCAGTGCAATGGCGGCATGAACTGGAACAATGGCCTGCGGAGTGGTTACTGAACTAACGGGGCCAGTCGATATATTCACATAGCCTGATTGCCCGCACGGAGATACCAGGCAGTTAATCCAACTATCTTTAGGTCCCAGATTGGCACGGGTTGCCCCCACTGCCGGGAATACCTGATTGATATGGCTTCCCGGATAGCTCGCGGCAATCTCCGCCACAACTGCAGCCTGACGGCTGTCTCCAGCACCAAGTCCGATGGATACTGCATCTTGAATCGCTTGACCATATTCAGTCATGGCAATTACGGCTTCCTCCGACGTAGCATAGTTTTTGGAGAGCACACCAACAAGTACATAACCTTCCGCAGCCTCGTACACATCTCTAGCGTTCCCGATACTTCCTGCCAGTACATTTATTGCGGCTCTATTCTTATACAGACACTGCTGAATATGACTCATTCTGGTTTGCCTCCCACGATTTCATGTATTCTGCTGACGATGACCTGCAAATCATCCCCTTGCAGCGACCTTGGATCAATATCGAAATAACCCTGCTTGACGCCATAGTCTCGGGTATATACCGCAATTACACCTTCACGCAGCTGGTCATTCACTTTCTTTGCATCCAACCCAGCAAGAGAGGAATCAATCTGGACACGCCCTCGGAAAATCGATCTGCCGGCTTCATCCTGCACAATGCGGACCGAAACACCAGGAAGTTCACCAAGTGGCTGAAGAGCCTCCAGCGTCTGCTTCTCTCGTTCACTGTGGTCCGCTTTGTCCTGGTATTCCTCCAGAGCTTGAAGTAACCCAAAGATGGTCTCTTTGCCAACCTTCATACTTCGGCCAATCCCGTGAAGCTGTACCTGTAACCACTCCACATATTTCTTTTTGCCGGCGACAATACCGGAAGTAGGGCCTTCAATAGCTTTTGACCCACTATAAATGGCCAGATCCGAAAATTGGACATATTTGCGCAGATCCTCTTCCGCTGCCGCATCCACAATCAGCGGCACCCCTCTGCGCTGTGCCACCTCCCAGGCCTCTTCCACTGAAATCATGTTTTTCTGCACAGTGTGATGAGATTTAACATAAAGAATGGCTGCCGTGTTTTCACCGATCGCCTGATCGATATGCTCCTTGCGGCCTTCATTCGCATATCCAACTTCCACTACCCGGCCACCTCCAAGGAATACCATGGTTTCTACTGGCGCTCCATATTGCACATTATGGCCCTTTAGCATAACAATTTCATTTCTCAATACCGGCTCCTGATGCAAACGAAGGCTGATACGCGGATTTCCGGCGGTCACAATGGCCGCTACCGAAAGCGCAATACCACTGGATGCAGAGTTCACCACAACTGCGCTTTCCGAGCCAAGAAACTGTGCAATATATTCTCCGGATTTGTTCACAAGATCAGCCATTTCCACGTACCGCTGTCCACCCTGTTTCATCGCATCCATGACTGAATCCGTTGGTGCAGAAACGCCAAGGATGCTCATTCTTCCACTGGCATTAATAACACGCTTCAATCCATATTTAGCCTGTAGTGAGTGACCCATTAGCAAACACTCCTTTAACCTCAATATAGTGTTGTGTGACCCGGACATCTCCTTCCGAGTCCTCAAGCTGCTTTTCGCCTGCTTCCAGGGAAAACAAAGTCAGGTTTGCCTGCTGTCCAACCCTGATCTTCCCGAGCTCCGGCTTACCGAGCCACTCCGCTGGACTTCTTGTAACCGCGCGAATGACCTCTTCCAGACTGTAGCCGAGGTACAGAAATTTCGTCAGTACATTCGACATACTGTATACCGGACCATTCATACGGTTGCCTCGGTAAATGTCCGTACTGATTGTATTTAGCGCAATGCCTGCAGCCTTGGCCTGTTCTGCAATTCGGAAGGAGAAGCTCGCTGTACCATGTCCCACATCCAGATGAACTCCCCGAGCAGCCGCGTCCAGTAATTCTTGCAGCGGTGTGCCGTCCGGATGAAACAGATTGTTGGACTTGCCGTTAAGGTAATGGGTGATTACATCGCCAGACTGTAATAACTCCAGCACATCCGAGATCGCGGGCGGAGCAGAACCGATGTGAACCATGAGCGGAAGTTTCGTTTCTTCCGAGAGTGTGCGTGCGAGCTTGAGCGGTTGTATCCCGCTGTCTTTGACGACACTTTCGCTGATGCGGGCTTTCAGACCAACAATGAAATCAGGATAAGCCGCTACCGCCTTCAAGACCTTGGCCCGGTCAATCCATTCCAGCTGTGACAGTTCATCCGTCCGTTCGAGTCCGATCCTTGAAATATTCAACAGAGCAAATACTTGTGTAGCAGCCTGTAGTCTTGCGGTATAAAAAGCTCCTATTCGGTCTGCACCGCAGCTTCCGGCATCTACAAGCGTTGTTACCCCCTGCTTCACACCAATTTCGTCGATATTATCGCCATAGGGGTCAAGATCCTGGACGGCATGCACATGCATATCAATCCACCCACTGGACGCATATAACCCTGAACAATCCAACACATTTTCTCCTTCAGCTTGGCATGGCGGTGTTATGGCGGTGATGATCCCGTCCTGAATGGTGATATCCACGATCCGCCCGTCAACAAGCTGCAAATTGCGCAGCACATTCTCTGTGCCCACTCATCCCATCTCCTTTTTCAAACACGGTATACAGGCAAATTCCAAAAAATGATTCATGACATGAGATCTGTATTTGAAAATCGTTAAAATAAGCCTGATGAGCTACTTCACTTCAAAGATTATAATGTTATAATGTTTATACTAGCACAAGTGTAATCCAGAAGAGAACAGTGATTTTCAATTCAAAATCCGAATATTTTAACACTGGAGGGACTGCTTCATGGCAAATTCCGCATTCAAGCCATCCTTGCTCGACAGATTCAGGCTCAGCTGGAATCATTTCAAATCAAGGCTTCTGCTGAAATATGCCTTTTCTTACATTCTCATATTTCTTATCCCTCTGACAGGTGTAACTATTTTTGTGTATGAAAACGCTGTCAAGGGATTGCGTGTTGAGATTGAACAATCAAATGTCAATCAACTTAACCAGGTGAAGAGCACTATAGATAACCGGATGAATGAACTTCAGGAAATAGCGGGGAGAATCGCCTATGACAAACACCTGACCCCTTATATGGTAAAGCACCCCTATTACAGCTTGGAGGCGATTCAAGCGTTGGCCAATTACAAAGCTAGCAGCAGTATTGCAGAGGATCTGCTTCTCTATTTCCATAATGATTCCCACATCTATTCGCACCGCGGTTTGGCTAATCTTGATGTCACCTTTGCTAGCCTCTATCAGTTCGAACATTGGAATCTGCAAGAATTGCGGCAGGACTTAAATGAAACTAGGCAGCCCCTGGTCCGTCCCGCTGAGAACGTGAAGGTTAATTCCCGAATGGAGCCGATGCTCGTCATGCTTGTGCCCGTTAAACCGAATGACCCCTTTCCATATGGGACCGTTGTATATTTAATGAAAGAATCCAACCTTACCGGGGTCATGGATTCGATTTTGAGTGATTTTTCAGGAAGCAGTTATATATTCAGTCCCTCCGGACAGGTGTTGACCGCGAACAACCATGGCATCAGCCTTCCACAGAACGAAATTGAGAACTTAGCTACACTTGCGCCTGGTATCCATAATTTGAAGATGGACGGAGAACAATACTCCGTTGTTTCTGTCCAATCGGAAGAAAATGGCTGGACCTATGTAACCACCATGCCAAGCTTCCAATTCTTCAGCCGTGTCGCCCATGTCCAGACTCTGATCCTGATCGTCTTCTGCATTACTGTCATTACCGGTATAGCTGCTGCGCTGTTGCTAGCCAAACGGCAGTACCATCCAATCAGAGATTTGATGGACAAGATGAGAGGCAACGGGGATGATGCTTCCAAGCTCCACAATGAATGGGAATGGATACGACAGACCCTACACAATTACAGTGCGAAAATTGATTTTCAGGAGCCCTTCGTCCGTAATCAGTGCATGCTGCTGTTACTCAAGCACGGCAAGCCGGATGATCCTGAGATCGAACAAATGATTCTGAACGCCGGATTCCGGCATCCTCAAGGTCAAGGCCTCTATTTCTCGACTATATTGTCTTGGGATGATACTTTGCTTGGCGACAAGTGCTGGCAGGAACGCCTTCTGTTGCAGGATATACTTAGCAATGTATGTCTCCCAGGTACCGGTGCTCAGATCTTCGGCGTTGAATTCTCGGTCAAAGAGCAGTTTGCTCTGATAATTTCACTTCCCGGTGATGTGGAAAAGCCGATTCAAAACCAATTGGAAGAGGTAATTGAAGCCATTCAATTGGTAATCCGCGAGCATTCGCAGCTATCTCTGAGTATCGGTGTCGGCACGGCATACGGGGACTTGGCCCGTCTTAACCAATCCTTCATTGAAGCTGCTACAGCTCTGGAGCACCGGATCATCCAACACAGCGGTCAGGTAACTTATTTTGAGCAGCTTGCAGAGCTGAACCCTTCTGCTTCCGAGAGCTTCTGGATTCCACGCAAATCCATGCTGAAACTGGAGCAGAGCCTTAAGCAGGGCAACGAATCAGTAACCGTGCAACTGATTACCGAAACCATTCATATGATCAAAAATGAGCCATTACAGGTTCACCTGCTGCGCTGCATCTGTTTCGATCTGCTAAACGCTTTTCTACGCACCGCCTCCGAGCTTGGTATGAACGAGGTGTTCGCCAATATGTCAGAATTAACTGCCTTTGAAACACTTGAAGAGCTGGAGAGTCGTTTGCTCTGTCTGGCTGCTGACATTTGCGCGCAGGTGGAGCTGAATACGAAGACAAGCGAGTCAACATTAATGGATGATATTCTGGTTTACGTGGATCAACAGTTTGCAGACTACACACTCAGCCTAGAGCATGTGGCACTTAAGTTTGCCATTTCAACTTCATATTTAAGCCGGAGCTTCAAAGAGAAGACCGGCCGCAATTTCTCACAATATATCTGGCAGCGGCGTGTAGATGAAGTCATGCGGCTCCTGGAGAACACTAGCGCACCCCTCAAAGAAATTATCGAACAGGTCGGTTACATGGATGCGCCAAATTTCATCCGCAAGTTCAAAAAAGAAATCGGTTTGACACCAGGTCAGTATCGCAAGGAACATGCCCTGAGAGCAGCCACTATTAAAGGACCTGTTTAAGTTAGTGGAGCTTCCGCCTTTTCTGCACTACATTTTTATATTCAAAGATACCGCTTCATCTAAGGTTTATTTAGCTTAGCTACTGCCCTTTCTGGAGGATGTGCTCTACCAGTTCGTCCAGCGGAACTGTTGCAAGAGCAATCGCCGTATCTGTTACCCCATAATAGATATAGAGCAGTCCATCTTTGACCACATTTCCAGTCGGAAAGATGACATTTGGGATCTGGAACCCAAATTTCTCATAATACATCTCTGGCTCCATAATAAAATGATGCGTTCGGGCAATGATTTTCTCCGGTTGCTCCAAATCCAACAGCATGGCTCCCACACGGTAGACAATGTCCTCATCGACGCCATGATAGAGCACCAGCCAGCCCTTGTCCGTACGAATCGGGGGCGTTGAGCCGCCAATCTTCCTTGATTCCCAGGAGAGGTTCTGGGCGGTAGCAAGCAGCTTGGGCTCTTCCCAGTTCACGAGATCCTCAGAGTAGGTAATCCACATGGCCGCCTTATCCGTACCGTAGGCTTCTCCTACATATTCCTCAGGGCGGCGCAACAGTACGAATTTGCCACCTATTTTCTCAGGGAACAGAATGTTGTCCCGGTCATTAATATCAAGAGGTGTCGTGTCCGCCACATACTCCCAATCCAGCAGATTATCTGATTTCAATATGGAGGACCGGGTTAGCCAATGTTCCGCCTCGTCCCCCCACCCGTCCGGATATTCCGGAATAGAGCGAAGGGGGACGCCTGCCCCGGTAGGGTAATAACTCATGGCACAGGGACGAAGGGCGTAGTTTAGATAGAAGGTTCCGTCGATTTTGACAATCCGCGGATCCTGCACACTACCATAAGGGAATCCCAGCATGTCTGGCGTCACAATGGGCTCATCCTTCACGTGGGTAAAGTTCACCCCGTCTTCACTTTCTAGCAGACCCAAATAATTTTTGCATGGAGTTAGGGAACCCGCGGTACGCTCAATCATATAAAATTTGCCGTTATCGATGATAACCGCCGGGTTGAAAACCGTAACCTTACGCCATTCATAATCGCCCGGCACAACAATGGGATTATTCGGATGTCTCGTAATTTGCATGTCTATTCCTCCTGCATCTGCATGAATGTTCAGGGACGCGTTTTCGCATGGACCTGATTAGTTGGATTTCCAACGATCATAGGCAGCCTGATTGATTTCAACCATACGCTCTCCGCCCATTTTCTTGACTGTCGCCACATAATTGTCCCAGCCCGTAAGCGGCTCCGCTCCAGTGATGAATTTCGCCTCCATCTGATTCACATATGTCTTCAAATCAGAATTCAGGCCACTGATTTCGGTCTGCTCTTCCACGGTAAGGAACAGTGTCGGAAACGGAATCCGTGCGCCTTTATCGAGAAGCTTCTGCTTGGTCTCCTCTTCTACCCATAGGTCAAAGTCTGTCTTCAGCCCCTTATTAATATCATCCATGGATAGGGTTGGAGCGGGAATGCCGTAGTTAGGTGTCAGAGTTGCCCGATAATCTTCCATTTCCTTACCATCCGGTACTGGCAAGTAACGTTTGACCCGATTCTCTTTGTCTGTGTACTCCCAGAGAGTGCCCTCTGGACCTTTATTAAAGAACATGGCACCTTCGTAGGAATAGAGATAATCCACCCAGCGCATAGAGGCTTCCGGCGCAGGATTACTCTGCGTAATAGCAAAGGCTCCGCTTGTTATCCCCCTGTTCTTTGCAATCGCTGGGGCAGCAACTGATTCACTGTGGACAGGTGCAAACATGGGATCTGCCGTCGAAGGCTCTCCACCTTTGCTCATGTAGGCATGCCAGTCCGAAAAGAGGGCGATTTGATTGTTCTGTGCTTTGGCCTTTTTTTGCTCCGCTGTTTGTGAGAAGCTCTCATGATCCAGCAGGTCTTCAGACCACAGTCGGTTCATATAGGTCAAATATTCCTTGTAGCCTTCTTCAAGAGGTGTGTAATGCACCTTGTCCGCGTCGTCCACGTAAATTTCTTCTTCATAAATGCCGAAGGCACCCAGCAGCCATGTACGGATATCGCGGAGGTTCGCAGCGGGTGTAGTCACCGAGGAGATCGGAATTTCATCAGCTATGCCATTACCGTTTGGATCTTCCTCTTTCACACGTTTCAGATAGGTATACAGCTCCTCTGTCGTTTCGGGGAGTTTATCGATATTCAGCGCCTTGAGAAAGTCTCCGTTATACCACATCGGATTGCGGTACCAGTGCTGGCTAAGTTCTACTACTGGCAAGGAATAGATATGCCCGTCCGGTGCAGTTATCGACTTGCGGACATCCGGATTCTCCTCCAACAGCGCCTTGAAATTCGGAGCATACTCTTCAATCAGATCCTCCAGTGGAATGAGAATTCCCTGCTCTCCGTAATTCATCTGCTCTGCAGTTGTCAAACCGGCAGCATAGAGGATATCCGGGTAATCTCCACTGGCGAGCACCAGATTTTTCTTCGTTTCGAAGCTATCCTTCGGTGCGTTCTTGTATTCCAGCTTAATACCGGTCTTCTCTTGCATCTGCTGAAGCACAGCCATGTTCTCCCAGTTCTGAATCCCTACATCTGGGGCCATAAGCGACAAAGTAACGGGTTCATTAACAATCGGGAAACCTTCATTGTTCACAGCGACTTTTCCGAGATTGTTGTTCGCTTCACCTTCGTTTGAACTGCTGCAGCCTGCCATTAATGTAATAACTAAAGCCGAAGATAACAGAAGCTTCCATGACCTACGTGTGGTTGGCATTTATAATTCCTCCCTTGATTTCATCACAGTTTAGCTGTTTAACCTTTAACAGAGCCTATCATGACCCCTTGGACAAAGTAACGCTGCAGGAACGGATAAATTGCCACGATGGGCAGTGTGGAGACAACAATGACTCCATATTTAATCAGGGATGCCGTTTCTGCCTTATTATTCATGGCGGTGGCCACCTCGCCGTTGATGGAAGAGCCCGTCGTTTCCGCTGTCATTTCCTGAAGAACAAGGATCTGACGCAGAACCATCTGCAGCGGATACTTCGCTTCATCATTTAAATAGATCAGAGAAGGGAAGTAGCTGTTCCAGTGGCTAACCCCATAGAACAGGGCCATAACGGCTACAATCGGTGCCGACAGCGGTAGAACAATGCGAATGAACAGCTTTAGATTCGTACAGCCGTCAATATGCGCTGCTTCCTGAAGTTCTTTCGGAATGGTCGTCTGGAAAAAGGTACGGGCTACGACGATATTCCAGACCGAAGCGGCCACCGGCAGGACCAATGCCCACATGCTGTTCATGAGTCCAAGATTCTTGACCAGCAGATACGTCGGCACGATTCCGCCGCTGAAGAACATCGTGAATAGAATGAGGCCCATGAACAATTGGCGCCCGACAAAATCAGATCTGCTGAGCGCATACGAGGCCGGCAGAGTGACGGCGAGATTGAGCAGAGTGCCCACCACTGTGTAGATAATGGTGTTCCAGTAACCACTCCATATCTTTGGGTTCTCAAACACAAGCTTGTATCCGTCCAGTGTTACATTTTTCGGAAACAACCACATCGCTCCCGAATTGACGTCCTGCGGCGAACTGATTGAAGCGCTGAGAATATAGATTAGCGGATAGAGAACAACCAACATTGCCAGACCCAGATAAATATAAGTGCTGATCAGAAAAAGCTTGTCCCCCCGAGATTCTTTCATCGCAGTAACCAAAGACTTCAACTCCTTTCTACCAGAGGCTGTTCTCACTGGTGCGTTTGGCGATCTGGTTGACCGTAACAAGCAAAATAACGTTGACTACCGAGTTGAACAATCCGACAGCTGTTGAGAAGCTATACTGAGCGTTCACCAATCCGGCGCGGTATACATAGGTGGAAATTACATCGGATGCTTCCATATTGAGTGAATTCTGCAGCAGCAGAATCTTCTCGAAACCAAGACCCAGTATATTACCCATATTCAAGATCAGCATGATCGTAATCGTGGGTAATATCGTCGGCAGATTGATATGCAGCACCCGTTTCATTCGGCTTGCTCCATCCATAATGGCTGCTTCATGAAGCTGGGGATCTACGCCTGACAGGGCTGCGAGATAAATAATGGTTCCCCACCCGGTGCTCTGCCAGACGCCGGAGAATACATATACCGTCTTAAACCATGCGGGATCAGTCAAAAACTGTGCTGGTTCAAGACCAATGAACTCGATGAACCGGACAATCATTCCGCTTGAGGGTGATAAAAAGGTAATGATCATACCTGCCATGACAACTACAGAAATGAAATGGGGTGCATAGGTGACCGTCTGGACCGATTTCTTGAACGGACCGTTACGGACTTCATTGAAGGCCAGCGCCAATATGATAGGCAACGGAAATCCGATGGCAAGTTCATAGAAGCTGATACTGAATGTGTTCCAGAGCAGATCCCAGAAAAAATAAGAATTGAAAAACCGTTCAAAATGGTCAAAACCAACCCATTCGCTGCCTGTAATTCCTTTTGAAGGTACGAAATTCTTAAAAGCAATCTGAATGCCGTACATCGGGCCATAATGAAAAATAAGGAAATACAACAACACGGGAAGCATGAACAGATAAAGCTCCCAGTTTTTCCAAATTCTCTTGCCAAGGGAGTTCTTCTTCAATGAAGGATTTACGGATACTACTGTGTGACTCTCCTTCACTCTCTCACTCCTTTCTATGTCATTCATTACCTACGGTTATGTTGCTGCTTTGCATTCTTGCTGACTCTATTTTGGTAACGCTTACAATTCGAAGTATAGTGAAACGAAGATGACACGGTAAATATGTAGGTTCTGCATTGTCACGATAGGCTGTGTAAAACCGCGCTACTGCGGTACTTTTCGTTTAGCCCTGATGTGGATGGTTGCAGATGGAGCAAGGCTGTAAATATGTGAATTACGAACCTCCTCATCGTTGCAAAAGAAACATATTGTGATCACCGAGCAAGAATTCAAACGTTTGTTATGAATAGCTGATCATACTTTGATAAAAAAAGCTGTTGCGGAGGACGTTACGTCACAATCTACAATGAAAAAAATGTGATAAAGGAGTTTTCATATGTCTGAGACCTATGCAAAGGAACATTACAAAATACTGTTGATCGCATTACTAACGCAATCAGCTTTTCTATCTATTGGATTTATTTTTATTGGGTTTTTCAAGTGGGGAGGAATATTACCATTTATAGCTTCCCTATTCATGCCAAACGTGATTAGTATATTATCCGTAATCATCATTGGTCTTATTGCCAGTTTTTTTATTACTACGATTGTCCTAATTACATTTATCAGAACAAGAACAGAACTCCCTAAAACCGAAGGGTCAGATATGATTAAAAAAATAATGATCCAACCAAGTGGTTTAGCTATAACGGCGATAGGTGGTATATTTGAAGAATTCTTTTTTAGAGGGGTCCTGATCGGATTATTTATTGGATATTCTTTGTTCCTGGATTGGATCGTCATTCTAATAAGCACTTTTCTATTCTGGATAATACATGTTCCTCAATATAGAGGAGCTACGGGTGTCCTTATCGTTGTGTTTGTAAATGGGTTGATTTTTGCTCTACTCTTTTATTTTACGGGGTCGTTAATTCCCCCAATCCTTGCCCATGTCCTTTATAATATTTCTGTTGGAATTATTCTGGCACGAAAATACAAGAACTGATTATTTGAAAAGAGGGACGTTAGATGCAATTAACAGTGAGTAAATTTGCAAAGCTGGCGGGCACGACAGTTCGTACGTTAAGACATTATCGACAACTTGGCATATTGGTTCCCTCACAAAAGAACGAAAATGATCATCATGTATATATAAATGAGGATTTTAAAAGGCTGCATGAAATTCAATTGTTGCAAAGTCTAGGACTTTCATTAAACGAGATTAAAGCCAGTTTAGATAATCCGCAATATTCTTTTGATGAAATAATTAAAGTTCAAGAACAATCGCTTAAACATAGGAGAAAAGCTATTGATTGTTCTTTAGCAATAATTAAACGAATAAAACGGTTAAAGGAAAAAGATCAATTCAATGAATTAAACTCAGAATTACTCATGTTACTTATGAACTCGATGCGTGTTGAGGAGGACCAAAAAAAGCTACTTCGAAAGTATGTTTCTGCGGATATTATTGAAAAGGTGTTCCCAGAGGATATCTCTAAGCAAACTTACTTGGATGAACAATTATTCAATTTGGTATTGCTTGTCCATCGAGCTACCCTACACGATCTTAAACCAGATCATCCTTCCATACAGCAACAGTTGAAGGATATCATTACAAATACCCAATTAAATCAACTGATTCTCCATGACGAAGAAAAGAACGAAGAACTTTATATAAACGTAAAACCCTATGAGTCGTTGATCCCTAAGCATACCATGGATTTTTTGACAGAAGCATTTGAGGTATTAAATACGAAGAAAAATTCTTCTCTATAGGATCTTGATAACGACCAATACAACTCTAAGTCATTGCATCATTCATGAGAGAAACCACTCCTTTCACCCAGCCTAAACATCTCGAGCTGTACCCAGAGACGGTTCGACAAATGCAAATAGAACGAAGCAGAAAACACGCTGCTTCGTTCCGTTTAAACAATCGTTATGGCAGGTTTCCTTCCCTTCATTGAATAGAAAACACTTCTTTTTTCAACAATTCTTCTGGCGTCTGCCCTATCACATCACTGTGAAAATAATCGCGTATAACGCCGTCTTGAAGATAGTTAGCGATCGACACCATAATCATTCCTTGATCCAGTGCCAGATAAGCTTTTGCGAGTTCTCCCGTTTCAACATTAACTGAGTCATAGAACCCATACTTGCCAAACATTTTGAATTTCTTTAAAGCTTTAATATTCTTTCGAACAGCTTCAGGGGCATAATCGAGGGCAAGAAATGTTGCGTGTGCTGTAACCGTTGCTCCATCTTTATAACCTGAGGTCCCTAACGGCGTTGCCGCAAACTCACTGTAACCTGTCGGCGTTGCAGAAGGTGAAAAACCCCATGCTGCATACCCTTTTTCTTTGGCATATTCGATCTGCAATTCAACATGACGCTGGTTGTTCAATCCCAAAGCTTGAGTACCTAGGTCTTTTTCCTTTATGACGATACCGGGCATAAGAGCTTCAAACATACTGCCTCCCCAGCTTGGCACGAACTTTTTATCCTTGTATACATAACTTCCTTCAAACACATCCACTCCACGTGGTTCCGTGTAAAACATTCCATAATGGTGATCCGTCACTGCGCCTTTAGCCACATCATAGCCTCCGCGGAATTGACCGACTTCAGGATCATATAACGGAGTATAATTCATATTTTCGACCAACTCGCTTGTTGCCCCATGAAGTTCTTCATAGGCTTGCCCAACAACAATTAAACCAGCGGATAACCAGCCATTATCGACTTGGGATATAAATTGTCCCCAATCTTTCTTCACTGAACCGTCATCTGTGTTATACCAGTTATAAAATAGGCCGTTCCACTTTTCTAACTTTTCGAGGGAATTGATAGTCGTTTGCAGGCGATGAACAGCTTCTTTCTTAGAAATAATGCCTAATTGTTGCGCTGAAACGGTGCTCATCATATACATGGCGATGTTCGTGGGCGAGGTACGTTTAGCTTCTTCTGTCCCTTTTTCAGTGAGCCGAACTTCATCGTAAGTCAAGCCAGTGTTCTGATCCGTATAATCCTCAAAATACGAATAGGTTTTATATGCAATCGCTTTCAATTCTGCTCGAAATCCAATTAAATTGCTTGATTCACCTGCTGAGGCCATCGGAGTTAAAGCTAGATTAGCGAACAGACAAAAAGTTAAAATGAAGCTGAATAGTTTTACTTTTTTCATGATGTTCTCCCTTCAAATGAATTCGAAACGTTTCATTAGATAAGCCAATCTCAATTTCATTGAAACTGAGTTGCTCTGGTTCAGGATGGGGATGGTGAGATAATATCAAAGCACCTACATGGTATTTGTCGCCACGGTTATAACATAATTCGGTATTTTACCATTAAAACTTTATCACACACTATCGTACTTTTTTCCATATGATATTTTTCCTATATTCGCATATTTATAATAGTAAAAACCTCTTCCACATGTTAATAAGAAGAGGTTCATAGAATTTCCGTATACAATCCATCTAATTCAGGGTACCTTCTACGAGTGCAACAGGATCTGCCATGAACTCTTCAAAGGTAGCTATCGTTCCATGTTCTTGATGTTCAATATCCGCATATCCCATCATTTTTTTGCTCGGATTCCAGACAATCAGGATATGTGAGTATTGATCGATATCCGAGGAAATACGCAGTAGCTTCTGTCTGCCCATTTTCATCTCTACGGTATCGATCAGATGGAAGAATTCTATATATCGGATGCCTGATTCACTATCTGGCAAGTCTATTCTTCGGGGTCCACTAGTTAGAAAATCAATAAGTTGCTGCGGAAGTTTATAAGACTTCAATGTATGCAATTTGTTGCTCATATCATGAAATTCTTGAGGTTCATGCCCTTTTAGATATTCAGCCATTTCTTCATTTTTCTGACTCACTGCGATCGTGTACGCTCGCTCTCCATCCTTCTCCTGAATGGTCACATCTGCTCCCTGGTCCACCAGATAACGAACCATCTTCATGTTATTAAGTCTTGCAGCTACCGTGAGAGGTGTCGCCTTATACGGGTATACCATATCCGGTTCATTGTAATTGACATCCACTCCTTGATCCAGCAAGTACTGAATTGTCTTCATATCGTGATCAGCTACCGCTTTGCGCAACGTTTTGCCTCCATATTTACGAATATCCAACCCCAGTTCATTCAGCACGGTTATATTCTTTTTGTTACCATAGTAGGCTTCATCATATGCACTGGATTTGACCCGATTAAGTCCATTTAACTTGGCACCTTGCTGGTACAGGTATCGCACCATTTCTTCTCCACAATATCTAACTGCCTTCAGGATCGCCGAATTATTTTTGACATTCAGATTAACTCCATGCTCGACCAACAACTTGACCACTTCCAGCTGATTGCAGATTAAGGCAAGGTCGAGCGGCGTTAATGCTATGTATTTACTGAGTGTAATCTCTTCCTCAAGATCCATGCCCTGCTTAATGAATTGTTCTACAGCACCGGTGTCTCCCTCATATATTGCCCTAGCTTGATCAGGAAGCGTTTCGAACGATCCTTGATTTCCGATTTTGAACAAGAAAGATTCCCCCTATCACTTTTTACTAACTTCTTCTATATAATCACTTGTTGTGAAAAATCAAAAATATTAGCTTGAGTATCCACTCTCGATCATAATCAACGTCCCAATAAATGTCTTGCGCTCTTCTCATGACAATTATATAAGATTGAAAGACAATACTGAGGTTCTATGCGATATTCGCATGTAATTCTTATCGCCTTCATCGAAAATCGTATTTTACATGCTTGCTTTGAAATAATAATGGAGTGCTTGTTGAGCCCTACCTCAGGAGTATGCTAAGATAATGGACACCTATTTCTACAAAATTCAAAATTCTATTACAAATCAACCGTACAGAAAGGACACTATGAATCCTTCATTACTGTCATCCAAGTTACAACAGATCATTCCACCGCTGGATCTGCGAAGCTGCCTCGTCAGTGTACGCGGTGAGCTTATGTACGAACACTACCGCAACCAAGAGGCTGCGACCGATATTGCAAAAATCAATTCCTGTACCAAGAGTGTGCTATCCGCACTCATCTGTATAGCGATGGATAAAGGTTTGTTGCCAGAGGCATCAGCCCCAATCTCCACCTTTTTCCCACAGCTGACATCCGATCCTGACCCGCGTAAACCAGCGATTACACTGGAACAACTGCTCACCATGACAGCCGGATTCAACTGGGACGAGTTCGGCGGGCAGAATTCATTCCCTCGCATGACCCGCACCGATCATTGGGTGAATTTTGCGTTGGAACAACGCTTAAGCCATGAACCGGGTACATATATGGAGTACAACTCAGGAGTATCACAGATTCTATCCGCTATCCTGATGCAAAATGCAGGCATGAATGTAGCCGAGTTCGCAGAACGTTATCTCTTTGACCCGTTGGGCATTAAGGATTATGAATGGGAAAGTGACCCACAAGGTGTCCATACTGGCGGATTCGGTCTGAAGATGTTGCCCGGAGATCTGCTGAAATTTGGTCAGCTTTTTCTACAGCAAGGAATGTGGGAAGGGGAGTCTCTCATTTCCAATCATCTCGTTACCCGTTCTACGCAGCCATTCATTACAGTTAGCCCACCTAATTACGGCAGTTATGCTTGGCATTGGTGGGTGGATGTCTATCCGAACGAAAGGTCTGCTGCTGAAGATATTGCTGCTGAAGACACCCAACCCAATCTCCATTACTATTACGCGCGAGGGTTTGGTGGTCAGTATGTATATATTGTGCCAGAGCTAGAACTCGTTACCGTGTTAACCAATGACAAACGAAAGAAAGAGAAGCCTCCGCTGGATGTTTTCCCTCGATTAATCGCTCCTGAACTATGGAAAATGTTATACATGTAAGCCGTACTTTTATGTTGTTCGACCCATGGTTAGACCAATGAACCCTCAACCTAGTTGTAGGATAACCAATCCATAGGCTGAGGGTTTATTTTGTTATGCCAATGCTTCTTCGATGGCAATCGTGATTGGATACGGACCAGACTCTTGATTCGAGAGCACAACCAGTTGAAGATCATAGTCTGGATACACGGAAGACATGAACGACACCCCTGGGTCAAACCCCATGACATGAAATTTGAAAATCCCTTCACCCTTGCGGTCAATCCAGATCCCCTGCCCATAATACTCTTCATCCTCTTGATGAGCATGTGGAGTTAATAACTGCCGTGTTGTGTCAGCATTCAACAATTGGTGACCCCGCAAAGCATCCCAAAATCGAACCATATCCGGCGCTGTAACATAGGCTCCACCATCTGATCCACCTTTGACAGGAATGGAGAACATATTGGTGTTCCAGGAGCCATCTTCATGATCGATATACCCTAAAGCCGTGTTACGCGGAAGCTGATCTGTTACGAAATAACCGGAGTCCTTCATGCCACACGGTTTGAAAATGTGCTCTTCCACATAATCTGTAAACGACAGTCCTGAATGTTGTTCCACAATAAGCCCCAGCACAATGAAACCCGCATTGTTGTAGTGAAAACGTTCACCCGGAGCAGACTTCATCGGCAGCTGCTGAAACATGGGCAGAAAGTCACTTAATCGCCGCATCGCGTAGACGGGTCTCTCTTTCCACAATTCCGAAAAGTCTTCCATCACTTCTTCATCGAAATAATCTGGAATACCCGACGTATGTGTTAACAATTGATGAATGGTAATTCCTTCGTCCCACTGCGGAAATTCCACATTCAACACATCCGTAAGCTTGGAATCAGCAGATAACTTACCCGCTTCAATGAGCTGGCATATACTCACTGCCGTGAAGATCTTACATCCTGATGCAATGCCGAAGCGTGTATCCACCTGATTGGCAAACTCTTCACTGCGATTCGCATAACCACGTTTCATATTCAAAAGGGTTTTCCCGCCTTGTTGGAGTAATACAACACCCGAAAAATTCACGCGTTCCATGACTTCTTCTACTTTTATTGTCAGCTCTAATACATTCAACATTTTGTTGTTCACCTACTTGTCTATGTATTCATTACATTCTCATTCTTAATTCTTCGTTATATCCTGTATACCTGCCAAATTTTCATAAAAAAGAAGAGTTACTCCCTTATAAAAGGAATACCCCTTCTTCATACAAGGTAAGACTACGTTGAACAAAGCATGCTCAAATGCTGTTCAATCACTTGTTCCACTCGTTTTATACCTTGGAATTCCAGCACTACTCTTCGTATCACGGAGAGACCTCGTATTAATCAGATAATATAGTGTGGCATAGATTGTGATGATAAACGTGCCAAAAAACAGGCAGAACGCTAGAGACGGGCGGCTTACACTTTCGTGCATCAGCTCTATTAGCGTCTCGCGGTTCGTCAGTGCATCCCAGCTATTCAGTCGATATACACGTCCAAGCAATACGCCATAACTTCCCAGAGCACAGCCAGCCAGTACAAAGATCCAAGATGCCCAGCGTCCAATGCGGTGATAGATCACTTCCTGAAGCTGATACATCGACAGGAATCCAAGCAGTAGCCCTGTCCAGACAAACATTAATACAACACTTAAGTCGTACCAATATGTATAGTCCACCCCATTACCACTATAATACCGGGAACTTCTCGCTGTCAGATGAACCAGATCCGTAACAATGTAAGAAGAGTTGGGGAAAAATAATAACCACAGTAGCCCACTTGCGACTGCAAGCCATGCGGCACCTTTCCATTTCACATCAGATAGCAGATAGGATGCATAGGAGAACACAAAAGGAATCCAGCCCAAAAACAGATTCCAGATCAGGAAGCGGAAATAACGCTGATCCAGCCAATCTGCGGCTACATAGTACAAGCCCAGCGTTACGGCTGTGACCATACTAAGGAAAATAAATATGCGAATATAGTTCAGTTTTCTCAATGATTCTAACCTCACTTATATACATAAATTTACTACTTACCAAGCATACTAGAATCATACCATTTACCAAAGGAGAATCAAATTACCAATGAATCCAAATTCCATGAACCCTCAGAATGCAGTACATCCTACATTAAATACAAATCCAAATATCAGCCCTAACTTGAATCATGGTGGTCATGAGATGTTCGATGTGCATGAGATTCTGGCATCCACCATTAACGTGCTGGATCAATATATGATCTTTCGTACATTTGTACAGAGCCAGGAACTGATTGGCATTTTGGACCGCCAGTATAACTTCATTTTATCCCAGTACAATCTGACAGCAGAGTGTTTTGCATCCGGACAGAAGCCACATCAAGAGACAGCAACCTACATGATTCCCAACATCGTACCACCGGTATATGGCCTTAAGCCATCAGCACCAAAAAAGCCAAATCAGAGCTTGGCTGATGTAAAAGATGACGGGATTAGCGGTCATATGCTGGGACTGATCAAGTCACATGCGAGTCTGCTCGGCATGTCCTGCAGCGAGATCACAAATGGAACGGTTCGCCGTGTCATTGCTTCACAGATCCAGCATTTTATCGAGATGGCTTATGAGATTTTCATGTTCCAGAATAAAAACGCCTATTATCAAGTCCCTCAACTCACTGCAAGTGACACACAACAGATGCTTCAGGCATACATCCCAGCAACCGGAGCACCTCAGATGCCTAACAGCAATAAACCACTTCATTAAATGAAAACGAAGTCCGTTTACCGAGAACAGTCTCTATAACCCATTCGGGGTTTAGGGGCTGTTCTTTGATTTTTTACAATCTTTTTCCTACTGAAGACTCTTGATTCACTTACCAGAAACTGGTTTAATCAAAGTCTAATCCGTACATATTCAACTTATGGAACATACGTATTGAATACAGGTTAAATACAGTTTACTGTTATACGCGAATTCAAAAGGCTTTCTTGATTAAGGGGAGGTATACGAATGAGATGGAAGCAACCTGCTAAACTTGGTTTACTGATTATGGCTCTCGGCTGTACTGCGCTTGGCTCGCCATTTATGACCTCATCCACACTGGCTGCACCTGTCCCCGCTTCCAATGCGGTGTATCATCAATTCCAGACCTATCGAACAGCAGCAGTGAAATCCACACAAAGTCTGGTTAAAGCACGTAAATACCTGATGAATCATATCGACAAAGTCGGTCCTTGGCAGGCAACATTAATGACGCTGCAACTGGAGAATATGCAGAATATGAAGCTGGCGGATATGGAATACAAAATGTATACGAAACAGTTTCAACAGGCCTTATCTCAATCACATGAACAACTTGGTTACGAACAGAAGCTTACATATAGTCGGCTGCTGCAAGAAATTAAAGATCCGACAGTGAAGAAGCTTTTGCAGGAAGCATCCGATCTCGGGTTCAAACTGGAAACCAGTGAAGGCTTGTATTACCCCATCATCAATTATGAGATATACCAGAAGTTCAAACCCTTCGTTAAGGCAGATATTGCCGCGTACATTGATATTATGGCTACCGAGTCCAATCAAATGACAACTGCAGATGCTGGCATCATCATTCCTTGGAATGAATTAATTCAGCGTACATTGGAGAAAGAAGCCTTTTTGACCAACTTCCCGAATTCCAATCGTACATCAACAGTGAAGCAGTGGTTATTTGTAGAATATCTGTTTTACGGAAGTGACAACACGCCTGTATATGATTGGTACACGGATGAAGAAATCCGCACCATGGACCCTGAGGTGAAAAAGGCTTACGAAAAAGCTTTGGCTAAGCGGGAGCCCAATACGAAGAGTGTTCTTTTGGATGCCATGGAAAAGATTTTATTCGTTCTCAATCAGAACAATGATGAGCTTACACCAGAAGTCAGAGCAATTATTGAATCTGTTGAACGACACTTTGCCCTTGAATAATAAGGTGCAGCAAGCACCAATTGAATGCAAAAAAGCGGCAAGCCTCGGAGCAGAGGTTGTCGCTTTTCCGTTTATATATCGAGTCCTTCCGTTCTGCTCAAAGAGTTGACGTGTGCACCGATGTAAGTTTGTTCGGATTAACGACGAGATAAATGCCCACAATCCGCTCCCCGGAAGAGTCCAATTCCAAACAGAGCACCTCGGACAATCGTCCTTCTTTCATCAATGCAAGTTGAAGCTCACCATTGATCCACATCGGTACCCATTCTCTTTCACGCAATCGCGTAAGGACCCGCCGTGAGGTCAGAAGGGCAAGCACGCCTTTGTGAACGCTCATCGTTCTCATCACAGTATGCACAACGCCACCGCCATCTGCTGTAAATATAGGCTGATCTGCTAGTAACTCGAGCATCGCAGCGACATCATAACGAAGGAAAGCCGTTGTAAAACGGCTGATTAATTCACCCTTCGCTATCATATCAGCATCACTCTGCTCAATTGGTGGAAGTTTTTCAGGCAAGTTCCGTCTGGCGCGGCTAAAGATTTGACGGCAGTTACTCTCCGTTTTACCCAGCCAATCCGCTATTTCGGAATAATCATACTGGAACGCTTCACGAAGTACAAAAACAGCACGTTCAACAGGCGAGAGCCGCTCCAACATGACCAGATAGGCATAGGAAATCATCTCTTTCTTCTGCATCGTTTCCTCAGGTATGTTTCCCGCCTTACTGTCTGCTATCGGTTCCGGAAGCCACTCTCCAACATAATTTTCCCTTTGGTTGCGGGCAGAATTGAGCAGGTTCAAACTTCGGTTCACAACCAGTTTGGCAATGTAGGACTTGGGATTGCGAATAGCCTGAGCAGACGTGCTCTGAATTCCCGTGAAACAATCCTGCACAATATCTTCAGCTTCTACCACACTGCCGAGCATGCGATAAGCGATTGAAAATGCATAATTTTTATACTGTATATACAGCTCACCAACATCCAGAGAAGACACTTCTGGTTCATTGGCGTGGAGATTGGAATTCATAAGAATGGCCTCCTCTGGCAATGGTGCATGTATTTTAGTTAAAGCAGCCCGGATACATGCCGGTTGTAATCGCAATCCGGTTCCAGTTGTTAATCGTGTTAATGGCCAGGATCAGATCCACCAGCTCGGATTCACTGAAATGTTCACGAACCTTATCGTACAACGCAAGGGGTACACCATGTTCCGAGATACAGGTCACCGCCTCAGCCAGCTCCAGCATAACACGTTCTTGATCTGTGTAGAAAGACACTTCACGCCACACACTCAGCAATAGAATATGATCCGCATAATCACCCAGTTTCATCAGATCTTTGGCATGCATATCTAGACAAAAGGCACAGCCATTGATCTGGGACACACGGATTTTTAACAACTCATACAATACTTTATTCTCGAATTGCCCGGATATATACTGCTCCATCGCCATCATCGCTTTAAAAGCGCCTGGACTCACTGCTCTGTAGTTGGTTCTTAAATTCATTTCATTCGCCTCCATCATTTGGTTTACATACTGTAGACAAACGACGGCCGGGATCTGTGACATACTTTACGAAAATCTTTTTATTCCCACAAGAATGATTGCTCAACTAACAGATATTACACTGAGATTCTAACAAAACATCTCCATACAGCCATCCATCAGTTAAAGAAATAACATGCCTAGAAGTTGTTTTCTCCCCCTACAGATAACATATGATGTAAAGTAAACTCGAAAATTTCCGTGTTCATGTACGGTTTTTGCTGTATCGTTTGTGATTTCAACCAAAAATAGGTTGGATATATTGATACTTTGACTATAAGAGTAGTAACATACGGCTAATAAAGTTAACTTTTCTAACATAATAAAGAGAAATGTTTATTCATATTGGTAAGGAGTGTTTTTACTATGATAACTTCCAACGCAAACCCTAATACGTCCGAATTGCCTAGAGGTTGTACATTCACCGCTGAAGACTGGCATGTATTATCACAAT
Source organism: Paenibacillus sp. FSL R5-0519 (assembly GCF_037974275.1). Lineage (NCBI taxonomy): Bacteria > Bacillati > Bacillota > Bacilli > Caryophanales > Paenibacillaceae > Paenibacillus > Paenibacillus sp. FSL R5-0519. Next base: position 2,462,913 of record NZ_CP150234.1, on the reverse strand, counting down.
ATTGGTATCCGGTAGCACAAGCTACCGAAGTAACAGACAAACCACTTGCTGCTCAATTACTCGATGTGAAGCTGGTTCTCTATCGTAGTAATGATCAGGTTGTCGTAGCCAAGGATCTTTGTTTTCACCGCGGGGCCCCACTTAGCAAAGGCTGGGTAGAAAATGGCGAGATTGTCTGCCCTTATCACGGCTTCCGTTATAATTGTGAGGGTAAATGTACCGCAGTACCTGCACACCCAAGCTCCAAGATCTCGCCTAAGCTCAAACTTATCGTGTATCCCGCAGTTGAACGTTATGGTTTAATCTGGACCACTTTGGCGGGAACGGAAGAACAGATCCCCTCCTTCCCTGGATGGGATGATCCGGAATATATCAATATTTTGCCACCCAACTTTGATATTGCCGGTTCTTCTGGGCGACAAATGGAGGGATTCCTCGATGTATCCCATTTTGCCTATGTGCATACGGAAACGTTTGGTGACAAAAACAACACAGAAGTCCCTCAATACAAAGTGAAACGTGAAGGTAATGAGTTACTGGCCGAGTATTGGAGTACGGTGAGCAACTATGGCAAAGGGCAAGATCTTGTTGCTCCAGAAGGTTTCCAATGGTTGCGTGAGTTTCGGGTATTCCCGCCTTTTGCGGCTTCGCTGACGGTACATTTCCCAGGCGACGACAAGCTCAATATTCTGAATTGTGCTTCGCCGATCTCTGCTCGGTATACCCGTCTATTCTGTCCAATCACACGCAATTTTGACAAAGACGCTCCGATTGAAGACACAATCAAGTTTAATTTGCAGGTATTCGAAGAGGACCGCGAGATGGTCGAGTCACAGAAACCGGAGGATCTGCCCCTAGATCTGCATGCCGAGGCCCACATTCCCGCTGACCGTACTTCAATTGCTTATCGGCAATTACTAACGGAAATTGGTTTGGGACGAAATTACACATCGTAAGTAGATGTCTCAGATTCTTTAGATTTCTGGGTACGCTTCTAATCCTTGATTAAGACGCCTACCATTCGTTAGCGCCTCATGCGTAGCTCTAAACATGGCTTTCCGCTAGTATGAAGACACCTGCAATCAAGAAAAAAGAAGCGTTCGCCAAGGAACGCTTCTTTTTCTATACCTTATTTAACTGAAGTACCTATGTGTACTATATAAACTTTGCCTAATAAACCGTCATCTTTCCTCTTGATTATTCGTATTCACAGGAAGCTCTCTATAATACGGACAACCCGGTTCGTGGATGATACGTGGATCAACCCAAGTACCCCAGTATGGAAGACGGTTTACGTAAGGTTGCATATTGGGCTGAGCATTGGGCGGCATGTTTGGTTGCATGTTTGGTTGTACATTAGGCATTACGTACGGCTGATGATTCACATTCGGAGCACTGTTAGAGATAGGGGCAGTGGACGTCATACAATCTGCCGGCGGGCCAATAATCACTGTTTTTTGAATTGGGGCCAGCGCTTCTTGAACTTTTTTCTCGTCCAGACAGTACGTATAAGCCAGAAGTTTGTCAGGTGTAAGTCGCAAGATGTCTGAGCCAAATATCGCTTCAGGCACGGGTGCATCGAAGATCGCCAGTAAATGCGTTTGATCTGCCGTAGCCACTTCATAATGCCACCAGCCTTGAGGTACATTCGCCACTTGCCCCGGAGTAATTGGGAAATGAAGCAACTCATTGGTGAACGGATTGATGAGGGACACAACGGCAGAACCGCTGATGCAATATACCAGTTCGGTTGCATTCTGATGAATATGTGGTTCAACCACATTGCCTGTGTTGAGGAAAATATCCAGTAAGGAAGTATTGCCCAGTGTGTTTAACTGGTTGATGGAGAGAGAGTTAATATAGTTGTCCTCATCCTTCTTAAATAACGGATTGTTGCTTAAATCGTAAGTAAATTGGGTGGTTGGTAAAGTATAATCCATGGTTGAGGTTGCCAAAATAAAACGCCTGCCCTTCGCTCTCGGTTTAGGTCATAACCTATATATCAGCTTATGCCCAGCGCCCAGAGACGTGAGCCCATTTCTGCCAAGTTTTTATCGCATAACAAATATCCCTGACTCGGATACACGGAGCAGGGATATTTGGCTATTATAATTCTTCTTTGTCGGAGATGTCCTCCCAACTGATCCCTAATGGAGTGCTGTCCAGATTTACACTCTGAAGCCAGGTCATTCGCTTGACTATGTCCGGCATTCCTTCGATTAAACTATTCGTTATACTCAGATACCGCAGTTTCTTCAACTGCTCCAGCTCGGGTGGGATTTCACGAATGCCAGAGTAACTTATATCCAGACTCACAAGTTCACTCAATTCGCCAATCTCGGCTGGAATATGTTTCAGACCCAGATCCGACTTCTCCTTTGGCTTCCACCCGGTAGGAACATGATAAGAACTACCGCAATAAATTCTAAGCTCTCGAAGTTGTTTCAATTTTCCAATGTCTTGGTGAATACCTTCCAAATCCGCTGTCATGATCTCCAATTCTTCCAATGATGTCAGTTCAAAAAGGGCTGGAGGAAGCGTATATACATCCTGCTCAAAAATCGTCAAACGTTTCAAATGCGTCAACTCCCGAATTCGTTCCGGAATCTCTTTCAAGAAATGTGAACTAATATTCAGCACATCAGTCTGATGTATGATAGCATCGTCCAACAGTCGATGAATATCTCTCTGACGATCTAACTCGAAGAACAAGCCTGGAATACGCTCCATTAGCTCAATTGCTTCTTCTTGTGTAATGTGCATGCCATACATATGCTCATGAGCAACCGTGTAGAAGTAATCGCTCCCATCCTCTTTCAGAAAACAAAGATCATCCGGCAATGACGGATATAACCAGTCATGAAAGCGATTGGCTTCCTCCTTAAGGACCTGCCCGGAATCAGGCGTGCACCGATATATGTAATAGATGCCCTCTGAGTACATCGCGCCACTATGCATCATCATTTCTTCCATCGTACTCTTTTCAATCAGATACGGCTCAAGTCTTTGTAACACTTTGGCAACCCTCTCAGGTGTATCTCCCTCAACATACTTTCGGTCAGCCAGCATAAAACGATCTGTCTTCTCGATCAATTCGTCAATCAACAGTTCATAGGCAGTTCCACTTGGATCGGTGTGAAAAGCTACAGCTACCATAGGTTCCCCCTCATGACTCTATATTGATTAATCTTCAATCTGCTGTATCACCTGCAACCACTGTGGCATAGGCTGATATCATCAATCCAGTTATTGGAGGCTTGTTACATGGCATACGGCCCTGGTTCAGTATCATCCCCGCAACCTGCGGGTTATCCTTACCCTTATTATCCACCACCACCGCCACCTTATCCTTACCCTTACCCCTACCCATACCCGCCCGTCGTTCCTGTTCCACTGCCATTTCCGATCGGTGGTCCTTGGTGGCATGGTGGCTATCCCGGCGGTGGTTACCCCGGTGGACACCCTGGTCATTTCCCAGGAGGTAGCTATCCCGGCGGGCCTCACGGCGGGCCAAGTGGTCCAGGTGGACACGGAGGACCTCCAGGCGGAGGATTTCACGGACATCGTTTCTTTCAGTGGTAAACAATGTGATTCATTCAAAGTCCAGGTTCAGATCAGATGAAGAAGCTGCTTCAGCAGCTTCTTTATTCATCTCGAACTATCCTCTAATCGTTTAGAGCTAATATGTGATCTCATCCATCACCTTCAGATTTCGGTTCGACATGCTGAGGAGATCCGTGAAGGTAGGGGTTAGATAATAGACAAAATCAGGATCATGCACGTACATAATAATCTGCCCATACGTTCCCTCCTCCGTTGGATCGAAATCGAGCATCAGATATAATGAACCTCCTGCGATCGTTGCAAATGGAATCCATGGTTTATGGAACAGGTATGGCTTGATCTCCGGGTCCAACTGGCTGATCTCTTCCGCAGAATAATACTCTTCCAGCTTCTCATCCACTTCACAGAAATATTGTTTGGTCTCTCGAATCTCTTCCAATGACATCAGATAAAATGGCGTACAACGCCCCGTCTCAGCATCACCTGGGTACAACACATGCAACCCGTAGCCACTGCCATCTTTGCCTTTGTAAAAAGTACGAAAATCAGCAGGAAATCTAATTCCATACTCCTTTTCGAACAAATCGAGACTTTCTTCGTATGCCCCATCCCGATGCTGATACTCTTCAAACAAATGGCGAATCTCTTGATCCTGTATTTTTTCATCAAGCAATCGATTCAGCTCGTCCATAAGTACGTTTAATGTTACTTTCGACTCCGGTTTCACTAGGCCTCCCCTTTCTTAGCTCCGCCATTCCCTTCTTGCATATATTGATGATATTCCCAGAATGCTTCTTCCTCTCCACCACCCTCGATCAGGATCATGACTGCGTAAGATAACACATTAAGCCATTGTTCCATCAACACTACCTGCTCGTCCGAGATGAGATTGTTTCTGCGGAGCATGCCCTCGGGTTCAACAGCCCAGGCACGTGCCATGTGAGTAATTCCCCATAGACAAGTTATTACTTCCCGATCCAGTGTAGGCCGCGCAAGTTCTGGTGCCAGAACCCGTAATATCTCCATCAATTCATGAAAATTCTCCTCAATCAAATGTCCGCGAAAGGGACGCAGACTGCCAATAAAACCGTTCTCCATCTTGGGATGACTCAGATCATCATAGGAAAAAGCATGACATTTTAATAACATTACTGCCTCTTCACGTTCCATGCCTTCACCCCTAACCATCTCATCAAGCTACCTCACCAGCGTAGAGGTTCTTCTCCACGCCACAACACATACCGCTCCAACTCACGCAGTGTACCTGTACCGATCCCATACTCGTCCATCTCGTTGGAATGAAGATTGAGCACATGCAACATGCCACCATAGGTACCTACTGCCAGCTTGGACTGCTCAGGGGATACAGCCAGAGAATAGATCGTACTGCCCACAAAATGACGCCATTCTTCCTCACCCTCGCCATTCACACAGTACAGGTAACCATATGCATCTCCAAGCACCATTCCCGCCTCTATTTCCACTGCCGCATACACACGTGCATTCTCATCCATCACTGGCCAATCTTCCTTCGTTTCGTTGTCTGCAATTGATTCCAGCGGGACCTGTATCGTGACCCCGTTATAGAAATGACATGCGTTAAACCAGACGCTCTGCTTAGAATTCATGAATGCGGCATAATGAGGGTAACTCGATTCCGGATAGAGGGAGTAAGTCTTGTTCACCTGACGGTCCATCACCATATGATTACTCCCTTGGCTACCATAGGCAATCCATCGGCCATCCCGAGATACCGCTGCATGTCCCATATCTATCTGTGTATCCTCTAACTCATACTCTTCGATCTCTGCCAGATCGGGATGAAGCAAGGTCACCTCAGCTTGTGTGACCAGATATATCCCATATCGTGATTGTATGAGTAGTGCTCTGCCTGCATCCATAGGGATAAGTCCCTCAAGTGTCCGTTCGGGATGCTCACAGTCCGCAAGCGATTCAATCCGAGGTAAGGACGACTGTATCCGGGCTTGAATATCCTCCCACCGATATGTTGCCAACTCCTGCCCTTCCAACCTGCGATCAGGCTGACGAATGACACGAATCCCATCCGGTCCTGCAAGCGCATAGTCCAATCCGTCTGATGAACACCCTGCAAAAGTATACGAAGAAATCAACTGCCATCCGTGCTGATCCATCGTATAGACCTGACCCTTGTCCGTGAAGATACCCGTATTACATACACACGTTTCTTCGTTCAAATAACCTGCAACATTAACCGCTTGCATGGAAGCCTGAAAGGCCTCGCTAAATGGCCATGTTGCTGCTGGCAATTCACGTCGGAGCACCTCTAGGTCACCTTGGAGATTGGCCTGTCTCACCATATGGAACACTTTAGCACTCATCGCGCTTCTGGAGTCTCCCTCCAGCTCGGATTCATCTGGTTGCTCTCCCTCCATGCTTCTCCGTACAAATGCATTGACATCCCTTGCATAACGCTTGCCTTCATTGCGCCATTGTTCCGCGATGTCTTCCTTTAACCAACTCATCTGTTCCCCTCCACCCTAACCTATTCATATGCCGTGCAATGATGTGCTTGCAAAAACAGACTGATATCGTTATCTGTGGCCTCTTCAGTACCTCTTTTTTCTTCATAAAACAAGGCAACTTCTCTCCCCGTTGCATAGTTAAAACGTACATATCCGCCCATTGACGCCATAAACAGCTTGCACATGTATTCATTCTCCAACACAGCATCCCACACGTATTCCGTTTTACACTTCTCCGCCAGAGCCTTCATTGAAATTCCCTGTTCCAGACCTGTAAAGTGGTAAAACGTATGTTTCCGTAGCTCATTCCACGGTTCATAGTATCGAGGCATTATCGGTGTATTCTGATGGTAATACCCACAATAGATCCGATCCAGCGTTTGGCCAAATTCAGTCTCCGAACATGTCCATAAGGTGATATTCTCATCATGACGCGGTAGCCATAACAGTCCCTCAACTTCCGGATGAACAGCAACGAAATCTCCATCTACAGAACTGCCGATGGTAATGCAATGCTCAAGTTGATGCTGACTTATAGGCGATTCATCCGTATGTATCCAAAAATCATATTCAACAAAAGGCTTCAACACTTCCGGGTCCGGTCTTTGCACATTCATCCAGCCCGTGTATGTGCCTTCCCCATATTGTTCAATCCAGTTACAGTATGACAAAGGTAGTGAGATGGCATGCTGTTGTTCAAAGTGATCCAATTCCTCTGCTGGAACCGGCTTAAGTGCACGGGATACGATATACATTGTTTTGGCATCTCCCATCTCAATTTGGTTCATTCGTTACAGATCTAAGCCAGTTCTTCCTGTACAATGTCAGTCCAGACCCCTTTACGATTCAGAATACGAATGGCAAAGGCATCATATCCATCACGTTTGACCTGATCAAAATGCATGCGCTCTCCCGTAATCAGTTCATATGCACCATTTTCATCTACATCTTCGCCGAACTCTTCATCCCAAGGCACATTGTAGTAGACCGTCAATTCCACCTCAAAGATGTCCTCTCCTTCAACATCCAGATAAGGGCGAAGAGGTCTGTCACGTAGTGTTTCTTCCGAATAGGTCTCACATAACATGGCATCATATCCGTGCTTGGCGGCATCAATGAGCAGGTAACGTTCACCTGTGACGGTATGCTCCGCATATACAAGAAGTGGTGTCGAATCATGCCAGGTAATCAGATCATCTTCCGTCAAGTCACCATAATAAAAAATATGGAATTTATCATGACCATCACTCGTTAGAAGCTTGCCTTTCCACTCCACTTCCTCGGACTTAACGTCCTCTTCTTTTCTTGTCAAACCTTCCAGATAAACAGGTCCGTGTTGTACACCATACTCATTCATCATCTCGCCTCCGATTTGTTCATTCGAATAGTAGCTACTTTGTGCTCCTCATCCACCGTCAGTTTCACATCGATGTTTAGCTTGTCACGGAATAGCGCCGTAATATTGATATAAGGATCGCGAGCAGCTTCGCTGCCACTCCCACTGGTACGGCTCATTCCCTGATGAATTATGGACTTCACCAATTCGTTATCCGCTTTGCCAGTATTATCGTAGGTATAGATGATCTGCCCATCCTGATCATACAGATTTAAGACCGTTGAGAAGTCATTGGCATTCTCGTACTTTCTCTCGGTCTGCACGTAGTTATGGTCCGTATGTTCATAGTTTACAGTACCATCCAGATAGGGATTGTCCCCACCGGGCTTCACTTCATACTCTCGATAGGCCAGATTAAACAGGTATTGGATATGACTCATATCGATCCGGTAATAAAACTGACGGTTGTCCTCTTGTTTATCCATCGCTGCAAAACTGTTAATCAGCGGCCAGGCTGCATAGGACTTGCCATTCACATCAACCGCGAGAGCATAGTCAGATAAAACTGTCTGTTTTTGAAATACACCATAAGTCTGTAAAATAAAATAAGCCGGAATCATCAACATACCCAGAATGATTGCAAAAATAGTTAATTTCAATCGTAGTTTCATGTTTTACTCTCCCTTGTAGCGTTAACGCTTCATCTTCGCTTTCAGTCTCATCCAGTCTTGTGCTGAAGCTTCGACAGTGTACGAACAACCACATCCCTGTTCTTCGCATCCTTAATATAAGCCGGAATACTATGTGAAGCTGTTCTTAAAGGCATATTTCCAGGTTTCTCACGCAGATCTGCGGAAACATAAGCAATGAGATAATTCAGGTGCTCCCGATTCACAGCCCATATTATTTTGCCTCTGAACTCATCCAGGAAGTATAGCTCCAACCCGAATACAGGATCTTTCCCTGCACGAATCTCGGAAAAACACCTTCCGTATGTCGATTTGGCATGTAATTCAACCTGATTAACAGCACCACAATGCGGACATTCCACATGCGTTGATCGGTGAGAAGTCTTCTTCCCGTCTGTGACTTCCACGTTAAACCAACGTTCACATACAGCACAATTCCCCTTGGCCTTATATTGATACACCGGTTCTTCAAGCGCTTGAGCGTAGCATTCAAAACACTTCCAACCCAGTTGATTGTTCCGTTGTTCTATAGATGCGTGCCCACCGCATTGGGGACATTTCACATCAACCTGCTCGCCCCTACGAAGTACCGCATAGAAACTGTACTTATACGCACCTTCATCTTCGAAACGTTTCATTCCGAATCCACCCTTCCTTCTGTAACTAAGATATACACAGCCTGAAAATACATAACATTTACCAATCCATCTCTCTAAAATTATATGTAACTCCGTTCCTCAGCACAAGAATGGAAGCCAGATTGTTGAAAATGGCTCTTATAAGACATACCCAAGTGTGTGCCCCGTCACACCAGCTCCTGCCTCAATAACGTAATCTATAACTAAATAAATACTGGATTGAAAGTATACCTGCTTTTTAGATTGTGAAAAACATCACTTATCAAAGGTTGTGCATCTATGTTTACCTTCATAAATGTATATAAATGGTCACTCTTATTCGCCATATTCACTGCAACTCTCTCTCACTGTAGTTCCACCGATACAATTAAACCTGTTCACAATGATGAAGTCTCCTCCTCTGTGGCCAGTCAACCCCCGGTGGACCCAATCATTCGCAGAGAAGGAACTACGGTATATATTGAAATGACGGCTCAGGTTACAGACATCGAAATCTCCGAGGGTATGATCTACAACGCCTGGACATTTAATGGTACTGTTCCGGGACCCGTCCTGCGAGTGACCGAGGGGGATACCTTGGTGTTCACACTAAAAAATAAAGATTCGAGCTTGCCTCACTCCATGGATTTTCACGCGGTACATGCCGCTCCCAGCAGCAAATTTATAGATGTTATGCCAGGCGAGAAAGGAACGTTCACCTACCCAACCTCCTCGCCCGGTGTATTCATGTATCACTGTGGAACCAAACCAGTGCTGGCCCATATTGCGAACGGCATGTATGGCATGATTATTGTGGAGCCCAAGGCTGGATACCCTTCCGATCACTTGATTGATCGTGAGTATACCCTGGTTCAGAGTGAATGGTATAAAGAGCATGATTACGAATCTTTTTTGAACGAAGAACCTGAATATGTCGTATTTAACGGCAATGATTATGGATTGACCAAGCACCCCCTGCTAGCCAAAGTTGGCGATACAGTGCGGATCTATGTTAGCAATGCCGGGCCCAATGAAGTCTCATCCTTCCACGTTGTAGGTACAATTATGGACCGTGTATATACCGATGGGAATCCACGCAATATCCAGTATGGAATACAGACGGTTATGCTTCCTGCAAGTGGTGGAGCTGTCGTCGAGTTTACCGTGACCGAAGAAGGCGATTATGCGATCGTAACCCACCAGTTCAATCATGTAGCCAAAGGAGCTGCCGCTGTTCTGCGTGTGACCAAGGATGGTAAAGATCATGGTGGATTCGCCATGTCTCACTAAAGACATAACAATAGGTAATGGTTGTACCCATCCTGAACAATTTCGAGGTGATTATATGATGGTCTGTGCGCACGAAGCGAAGGATACCTGTTTCTCCAAAGTATCTCTGTTCCAGCATCTGGATGATTCCGAAGCTGCATTGCTGAGCTCCCTTCTGCATACCCGCCGATATAACAAAGGTGAGATGGTTGTCCAGGAGGGCGAACGCTCAGATAGGCTTAATGTGATTCATCAGGGATGTGTGAAGTTATCCAAATATAATGAAAATGGCAAAGAACATATTATCCGGTTTCTGTTTCCTGGAGATTTCTTCGGACAAGATTCCCTGTTACACCAAAAACCACATGCCGCGAACGCCGAAGTTCTGGAGCCTTCAGCCATCTGCTCCATCGGCAAGCATGATTTTGACCGGTTACTTGAACATGATCCAAAGCTTGCTTATCATTTCCTGCTTGCCATTTCCAATCTTCTGCGTGAAACCGATGAATGGAACAGCTCGCTTAGTGCCATGACAACGGAACAGAAGATTGCCAAGCTGCTTCTGTTCTTCCACAACCGAAATCATGCAAGGCATGAGATCCGTTTGCCTGTCTTCAAAAAAGACATGGCTCTATTACTTGGTATCACACCAGAGACGCTAAGTCGTAAACTCGCCATGATGCAAGCGCAGGGACTTCTTCAGGTTACAGGGAACTGTATTCTTATTCTTCAATTGGAACAGCTCAGGGAAAGAATTGAACCGCCAGCGTTAAGCCAATGAACATGGTAAGCAAGTTTGCAGGTACGAGCAGTCTGTCTATGCCAAAAAGAGTATCCGGACAGAAGGGCTTCTGTTTGGATACTCTTTCGTATGGTCGGTTCATTCAGATATCCAACAACAGTGACACAAGCAGTCCCATGGATGCAATCAATCCCACTACAGGCCCGCCCTCTTCAAAGGCTTCCGGCATCATTGTTGAGCAGATCATGGCAATAATTCCGCCACCTGCAAATGCACCAATCGCTGCACCCATCTCTTTGGGAAGCTGCTCCAGAAACAGATAGCCCCCCAGTGCCGCAAGAGCAGAGATCAACAGGACACTCAGCCACATCAGCATGATCTTACCGCGACTGTACTTGCCCTGTAACCCAACCGTACTGGACAGACCTTCAGGGATGTTGCTGACAAAGATCGATACCACCAGGACTACACTGATACCGTTGCCAGCCAGCAAGCTGGCTCCAAGCATGATGGATTCCGGGATCGCATCCATTACCGTTCCTGCAAAGATGCCAAGGCCGCTTTGATTGGAGTCTCCCGACTTTGCCGAACGTTTACGCCCTGCCCCTCCCTTTGCAGAAACGAGCAGGTCAAACAGCGTATACACAACAGCCCCCGCCGTAAATCCAATGGCTGTGGGTATAATACCTCCATCATTCAGCGCATCTCCGAGAAGTTCAAAGGTTGCTGCACCAATTAATGTTCCTGTTCCAAATGCCATGATCCAGCCAATGATTCGTTTGGGAATCTTCACAAACAATGCTGCGAGTGCGCCAATGACTACCGCTGAGGCAGAGATGCCGCCCCACATGAATGCAGTCCACATCCGGGTCGACCCCTCTCTTGTTCAATCATATTCTATCTTTTATCATTCCATTAACCTTGGATCAGCTCTCGAAAACAATCCTATGACTTTGTGACCTATATCACCTGTTATGTGCAAAAATAACGCTATGATAAAATGATGTCGTAGTTCAGAAATATGAGCACAGAGAGGAGAGATTCTCATGAGCAGGGTAAACAAAGATACAACAGCGGAGTTTCTACAACAGTTCCCCATCTTCCAGGATCTTAGCCCCGAGGAATTAAAGCAAGTCGAAGACATCGCCATTTCCAGAAGCATTCAGAAAAAATCGGTTATTTTTAGCGAAGGAAGCGAAAAAGAAGCTGTTTTTTTCATTCGTACCGGCATTGTAAAGGCCTACAAAACCGATGAGAACGGGCATGAACAGATCGTCTCTTTCCTCAAAACAGGAGATATGTTCCCACACACCGGTTTTTTTAACACCCACCCCTACCCGGCTACTGCGGAAGCAATTACCCCTACCGAGCTACTGGCCATACCTGTGCGGCTTTTCGAACGATTAATGTTGAGTACACCCTCCATTGCGATCAAAATTATGCGTGTGCTCGGTGATAAAATACGAGAATTGCAAGATAAGTTGCAGGTGCTCTCTGGTCAGGATGTGCGCAATCGTGTTCTTTCCTTCCTTCTTATGCTCGCAGAGCAGCACGGACACAAACATGAAGAACATATTGTCATCAATCTGCCCATGACACATCAGGAGTTTGCCAATTCCATTGGTACAACCAGGGAAACAGCAAATCGTCTTTTGAACCAGCTTACAAAAGAGAATCTGCTCGAAGTGGATCGCAACCGGATTATAATTCATGATTTGCAAGCTTTGAAGCAGCAAAGGGATACTTGATCTCCCTGCACCCAGGCTACTTTGTTTTTGGCCCACACTCTAACAATAAACTGTGTTTACACAAAGAGACCTTAGCGCCCGTAACCCACGTTAAGGTCTCTTTGTGTATGCAGAATTCAGTCATATTAAGGCGAGACAATGACATTACAAATATGTGAGCAGGCTCACACAGCCCTATCCTCACGTTTTCTATAATCAAATTGTACCACCCACTATCCCTATTTGGAGGAATTACACATGAACACATACACAGCAACCATTAATGCCACGGAGTATGCACCGCATTTGAAACATAAAGTGATTTTCGAAACGTTTGATCAGTTGCGACCACAGGAATCCATGCTGCTCATTAACGATCACGATCCAAAGCCACTTCGATTCCAGTTCCAGTCCACACATCCGGATGGTTTCAACTGGGAATATATTGAGCAGGGCCCTACAACCTTCCAGGTCAAAATCAGCAAACTATAGATTGGAGCTGAACCGCTATGGCGCACGTTGAAATCATTGATGATACTACACTTCGCATCACGCTACGGCTGGAAGATGCCATAACCATGGTGCAGATGGCACAGCGTGAACAGGCCGAATATGCGCAAGAGATTATTACCATTTACGAAAAAATGCCAGTGTTCGAATATACTCATTTCTGTTTTTACGCCTATGACAGTGCAAGACTATTTGAACAGATGCTCGGCATGGACCCCAAATCTTATCTGTCCTTCTCCCTCGATGCGCCGGAGTCATTCTTCTATGCGCTGTACGGTGGAATGGCGGCCCTGTATGAATCATCTCTACAGTTGGTACAGCAGGTGAATGTAGCCAGTGTAGGATCGGATGTGAATGCACATGTCTCCATCTGATGTTCATATTGTTGAATTGGATGTGCGTCCTCATCTGAGTAAAAAGCTGGAGCCGTTTCAGCTAATCATGGACACGGTCAGAGGCCTTCAGCATGAAGATGTGTTTGTACTACACGCTCCATTCAAACCAACACCACTGCTCGGTATTCTCAAGCTGAAGGGGTATTCCAGTACATCTGAACGCAGAAGTTCAGATCACTGGGTTACCACGTTTGTGCACAAAAAAAACAAAACGGGTGCAGCAGCTTGTTCTGCAGTGGTTTTATCTGGGTCGGAAGTTAATTCGGAACCCGATTCAGACGAAGAATCCGCTTCATGCCATGGACATCCGGAAGAACAAACTGTAGCCATTGAAAACACGGAACCTCCACAATCTCCCACCGTTATACTGGACAATCGCGGATTGGAACCACCACAACCCATGATCCGAACACTTGCCGCACTGGAGCGTTGCAAACCTGGGGAAATTGTGCTGATTCACAATGACCGTGTACCTGTATTCCTGATTGAAGAGTTGAACAATCTCGGTTGCACCTACACGGTTGAAGATCAAACCGATGGCACAGCCAAAGTGAGAATTGAAAAAGGGTAAGGAGGCGAAAGCCATGTCCAGGTTGCCGTTTCTTTTTATCATCACGGGCATCTTGGGATTTGTAATGTATCATGCCTTCTCCCTGCTCTCGCTGACAGGCTGGCTTGGTGATGAACTCAGAGGACCCGAAGGCTGGTTTCATGCTCATTTGTTTGTGCTTGGATGGGCAACGATGCTGGCTATGGGTGCGATATATCAGTTGATACATGTTATTTTGCAATCCAATATCTATAGTCTGTTTCTCGGTTATTGTCATTATTTCTTGTTCAGTATCGGTATCGTGGGCATGTTATATGGCTTCATTCATGCTGATGTCATCTGGATTGCCGGTTCTGCTGCACTCGCGCTCTCTGGCATTCTGTTGTTCGGATGGAATATGGCTATTACCCTCTTCCGGGCTTCACAATGGAATCCGGTAACGATCAGCGCAGCTTGTTCCTGTCTTTATCTGGTTCTTACCGGGTTGTCCGGTATGCTGATGGGTCTGAATTTTGCCTTTGGTGATTGGAATGAGTTGCATGAACGCTTGTTCGGCGCACACATCTGGATGGGTACACTCGGCTGGTTTGGCATGTTAATTACCGGCTTCAGTTACAAAATGCTGCCCATGTTCTACCTGTCCCACAATTATTCCATTGGATTACAGAAAGTGGTTCTGGTTCTGTGGAACGCAGCTGTAATCACAGGCGTTGTTGCATTTCTCACTGGGCTCAAGGGAGGTTGGCTCTGGTTCGCGCTACTTTTCCTTACCGCAGCCTTACTCGTCTATGTGTATCACTTGGAGCAAATTCAGGAGAAACGACACAAAAGCAACCCAGGTCCGGGGATTCGCTGGTCTGTGTATATAAGCCGTGCGTTGGCTGTATATGCTGTAGCCCTACTGATCTATTCCTCGCAAGGGACTGAGCTGCTGCTCCATCCACGTGTTGTTCTGTTGTCTGGATGGATATATCTCGGGGGCTGGGTATCTCTCACCATACTTGGCTATGCCTCCAAAATCGTGCCTTTTCTGTGGTGGACCCACAAATATGGCAAGCAGGCTGGCAGACCCGGAACACCGCTGATGGCAGGTATGCTGAGTGAACGGTATGTCCATTGGGGTATGCTCGCCATGGTGGCTGGAAGCCTGCTGCTTGTCAGTGGAATTCTGATTAATCTGGCGGAGGTCATGATGGTTGGTGGAACGATTTTGTCTCTTGTCTCCATCGTTTATATCGCAAATATTGCTTTGGTATTCAGACGTTAACATTATGAAATCGATCGGAGCGTGGAAAAGGTGGAACAAACGACGCATTTACTCGAATGTCTCAAGGAAGTGTATGACCCTGAATTAGGTGTCAATATCGTTGACTTGGGTCTGGTGTATGAAGTAAGAGAAGAACCTGAACGAGTTTATGTGCGGATGACGCTGACTACACCAGGTTGTCCGCTGCACGATACCATCGTTGGTGCGGTGAAGTGGGTTTTGCAGGAAAATACGGGCAAGACTGATATTGATGTTCAAGTCGTGTGGGAGCCACAGTGGTCTCCACAGCGGATGTCGAATGAAGCCAAGGAAATGCTGGGATACTTCTAGGCCGAATGACGATAGACAGGATGAATGAACAAGTTGCTGACGGAATATGAAAAAGCATACCTGATATCTGATGTTCTCTCAGACCCAGGTATGCTTTTTATTACGAAGGATTGACTTGCACTGGATCGTCTCCTACGACATGGCCTTGTAGGACACATGCAGTGATTTTTGGATAAAAAAATAAATAAGGAAACTCCAGAATAGAGTTCCCCCTTATATTAGTGCCGATCAGTGAATCATTGTATCTATTCCTTGATAATAACTCTTAGATGTCCTTTGCATACGATGCTGCTGGTACTTTATTTAACACCACGAACAAACGAACTTCCTGTTCTCCTGTATTACGGAATGCGAACTCTACCTCGCCGCCGCAATGGATTACATCCTCTTGATTCACCACTTGTTCTTCACCATCCAGAATAAGTGTGCCTGTGCCTTCGACCACCAGCAGAATAACGTCTGTGCCCGGATGTTGATGGACGGGAAGCTCTTGTCCTGGCAGAAAATGAAGGACAAAGGTCACTCCCCCACCCTGTTGGAATAATACCCGTTTCGTAAAACGATCCTCGCTGAATGTTTTGACTTCTTGCAATGACGTCATACTCATGATTAATCTTCCTCCCCGATAATATAATCTGTGAATACATTCATCTTATCGCAAGAAAGCCCGCATTTCCTTGATCTGAATCAAGGAATGCAGGCAATGAACAGATCATAGTCGGTCCCTACGACCCTTTGTTTTTAAGATGGTTACACCATCATTTTGCGCAGAGAAGCGATATATCTCGAACGTATAACGATGAAATAAAACGTCTGTGCAAGTACAAAGGCACCAAATACAGTCAACACCGGCATCGTATAATTGGTAATACCGAATTCAGTAAGAAATGGCTTAACCACGACCAACGTTTCAATGATAGCTACCCCGATCGGTAAAAAGAACAGAATAGCAATCTGAACGGTGGATGATCGTTTCATCTCCTGGAAACTGAGACCCATTTTCGAAAGAGAATGCACCATCTTTCCATCCGCTTCAAGATCGGTATGCAGTCTGAAATACAGAAAGCTTGCTGAAGAGATGGAGAAGATCAATCCGATAAATATGCCCAAGAAGGTAAATAGTGCTGTCCCCTGTCTAAATCTTTCAAAATCACCGTACCGCGTACTCAGATATCCGGAGTAATTCTCATCCGAAGCATTATCGCTTCGAATGGTATCTGCGGACGAAAGTAACTGATCGCTAACCATGGCTTCCGAGGAGTGCCGGTCAGGTACTGCATGACCCCAGGCAGGAATCTGATACAGAACTTTGCCAGATAACCTATTTTCATGGACCTGTTGTGTGATCTCTTCAAACTTCTCATCCGGGAGGACAACTACACCTGTTGAATAGATTAAGGTTGCAAACCTTGGCTCCACATCTGTAGCTGTAACTCTTGCTTGCATTGGGCCAGCTTCTAAATTCAAGGTCAATGTGTCTCCTTCCGAAAAATTGCGAAACTTGTTTCGATCGATCTGAGCCTGATCCTTCTCATTCCGGGAATCTACGAACAATGCTGAATTTGAATCCAATTGGAATGTCTCTTTTCCTAGAATTGTATTGAATCGGTTGTAGTGACTAAGCGGCATGACCGAGACAGCACTCTGATCCGCATCCGACCAGAAATACTCCAGATACATTTGCTGATAATCCAAGCCTGCGGCTTCAAGTGCTGAATTAATAGCGCTCATATCCATTTGATCCGTAGGTGTGTACACATTGTACTGGATTGCAAAATCGTTATTGGTAAATTGCTCCCGGTTCTCTTGATCCAGTGACAAAATCACAACTGCACTCATCGAAGCAATCGCAATGACCACGGTCACCATAAAGAGCATGCGAGCATTATCCTTCATTTTGTAACTCATCTCTGAGATCCATAACAGACGAGTACCATGCCATACCGTTTTACGATTACGCTTTAATACCCGTATAATGAGCACGGAAAGTTGTGAGTAGAAAAAATACGTCCCCGCGATGCCTGTTACTGCTGCGAGTAAGATCGTACCGCCGCTCAATTTACTGCGGAGTACTACAAATCCGATTGTAAGTAATGTCAGGCCCAGAAGTGAGAAGAACCACGAAGCTTTGGGTTCTTTTTTAGGTTTGCTGGTCCCTGTCAAAAGCTCTAACGTCCGTTTGTTTCCGATAAATATCAATGTGAAAAGTGAAATGCAGAAAAATAATAACAGAAATGCCCCGATCGTAATCAGAATCGCTTTCACCGGAAAATAGAAGGGCAGATCATCCATCCCGATAAAACGAGTGGTTAACATCAGGAACAGCTTCGACAACAACATGCCTCCGCCGATACCCGCAATAATGGAAAGACAGCCGATCAACATATTTTCCAATATAATTAATTTCCGAATCTGTCCAGGCTCCGCACCAAGTATGGTTAGAATGCCAAACTCCTTGTTCCGTGATTTGAGAAAAGCACTGATGGAATACATGACAAAGAAAAACGCAAACACATATACAATGATCGAAGCCACCTGCATCCCCGTAGCAGTTGTGTCACCCATCGGCAACTCTGTCACATACGGATGATAGATGAACACTGCATAAGCGAAGAAAATCATGACCATAAACACACTGCTTAGAAAAAAAGCAATATACGCTCGCCCATTGCGGCGAATGTTATTAAACGCGAACTGAGGAAAGCTCATGTGAATTCCCTCCCCAGAAGGATAACGTATCAATGATCCGCTGGAAGAACGTCTGCCGATTATCTCCGCGGTGTACCTCCGCTGCCAGTTTCCCGTCCTTGATAAATACGATTCGATTGCAATAACTTGCAGCAAGGGGATCGTGTGTCACCAGCATAATGGTCGTTTTCTCCTGCTGATTAATCTGTTCAAGCGATTCCATGACAGCCTGAGATGAAGTGGAATCCAATGCGCCCGTAGGTTCATCCGCCAATACAATTGAAGGCATATTGATCATGGATCTCGCAATGGCTGTGCGCTGTCGCTGACCGCCCGAGATTTCGTACACTCGTTTATCCAGAATATGATCAATCCCAAGCTTGGTTGTAATGCGTTGTAGTCTACTCTCCATCTCCTTCAGTTTGACCTTGTCCAGTGTCAATGGAAGTACAATATTCTCGGCAACCGTCAGCGTGTCCAACAGATTGAAATCCTGAAAGACAAACCCGAGTTCCCGACGCCGGAACATGGCAAGTTCTTTCTTTTTCATATCAAACGGGTTCATGCCATTAATTAGCACCTTGCCTGAGCTGGGTTCATCAATGGTAGAGACCATGTTTAACAATGTGGTTTTGCCACTGCCAGACGGGCCCATAATGCCCACAAACTCACCTTGCTTGATTGTCAGATGAATATCACTAAGGGCTTGAGTCTGCACTTTGCCCTGATATACTTTGCTTAGTGCTGATACTTGTAACATTTCCATGTGTATTCCCCTCCGAATCTATTACTCTTTATATGTTAATCCTATTCTTATCCTAACTGACCTTCCGTAACGGTGCTATCGAATTACCTTAAACTTTCCTTACAGTACGTTTAAGGTTCTGTTCCCCTGCCTCCATAACTTTTGGTATCTATATAAAAAAACACCTCACCCACGGCTGTGGGCAAAGCGCTCTTTACTGCGGAACTTTCGTATGAACCCAGCTGAATCTAACCAATGTTCCCTTATTCAGCTCTGAAAATAACTCTACCCGGTTATCCAGGCGTGCACTGATCTCACGAACCAGATATAATCCCATTCCCGTAGATTCATGGTATTGCCTGCCACGTTCACCTGTAAAATAGGGATTGAACACACGATGAATATCCTCGGACGAGATGCCGATTCCCTCATCCTGAATATCCAGAATTGTACGCTCTTCCTGTTTATAGCCGGTAATGATCACTTTTTTGCCTGATTTGCTATCGGAATAGCTCACCGCATTGGTCAGGATCTGGGTGAACATGAACCGCAGCCACTTGGAATCACTATAGATCTTAAGATCTTCCTCCATACGGATATCCGGCTTAATGCCTCTGCGTATAAACAAACGTCGGTTCTCTGCAATGCTGCTCCGAAGTACCTCTTGCAGAGACAGCAGCTCCACACGAAAATCTCCTTCGAACTGTTCAAGCCGGGATGAATGTAAGACCATTTCAAGTCCTTTACGCATTTTATCTAGCTCATCCTGAATGCTGCCAGCCGTCTCATCTTCCACGTCTTCCAAGGTCAGTTGGATAATAGACAACGGTGTCTTCATCTGATGAACCCAGCGATTCATGAATACCACCTGCTGTTCCTTGCTAGTACGTAACTGACCAATCTCGTTCTGCCGATTACGCTCCAGTTCGTGTAACAATTCCTGGATAGCCTCAGCTACAACCGAATTTCCAAGGGTCTGAAAAGACTCGTTTACCCATTTACGTGGTTGTTGAAGTAGATGATAATACGCTCGTAGCTGGAAGTAACGTACGACCAGATAGACCAGTAACACAACGGTACTAATCAGCATGCCATAGAGGATAATTTTCATCGGACGATCTTCACCAGAGAGCCAATATACACACGGAACAAGCAGCATCTGCAGCACATAAAATCCAACTAACATCTGGTGGTCTTTCAGAAAAAGTTTCATTTCCCTTGTCCTTGTGCAAAAGCGCCCAGATCCAACACGCGATAACCCGCTCCGCGAACCGTCTCCAAAATCTCTTCTGCTCCCAGTTCCTTCAACTTCCGACGTACACGTGTAATATAGACATTCAACGTATTATCATCAATAAAATGCTGATCTTCCCACATCTGTTCTAGCAATTTTTCCCGGCTGACCACTCGACCTGCCTTCACCATCAGCGCTTGCACCAGTATCGCTTCCTTCTGAGTCAGTTCTGTTGAGCGTTCATCATATTCCAATACGAATCGCTCAGGATAGAGAATCATGGGACCGTTATTCACTTTCACTTCCTGCTGCACAGCAGCGTAAGAACCATAGGCTCTGCGCAGCTGACTGCGGACTTTGGCAAGCACAACTTCATATTGAAAAGGTTTTGTAATATAATCATCCGCTCCATGTTCCAGTGCCATAATCTGATCCATGCCGCTATCCCGAGCGGATATGAATAGAATGGGACATATGGAATGTGTACGTATCTGTCTGCACCAATAGTAGCCATCATATTGAGGCAGGTTCACATCCATCAGCACAATATCCGGTTCCATCTTCACGAATTCATCCAATACATGACGAAAATCACCGGTGACCTGTACCTGGAATCCATTTCGGCTCAGATAAGCCGCCAGCAATCCTGCAAGCTTGGCATCATCTTCAACCAACAATATCGATTGCATCGTTAACCCTCTTTCCGTTTCCTGACGTCAATGTATCACATCTAGTTACCCATTTTAGTTGGAAACGGCTTGGAAATAAAGGGTCAGACTACGAGACGCCCCCTTCTCTCTGCCAAACCAATGATAGCTTCCACCCCTGAATTAAATTCCAGAAAGTCCTGCTCGACCCCATCGCTGAAAATAACTCCATCCTCCGGCATCTGGGATACAATGTGCAACGGTTGCTTCGAATGGATCTGTCCAAACACCAGGTTGGCCGCTGTCGTTCGGCTTGGAAAGGGTTCTCTTACTGAGAAATACAAGTACGGCGCATCCCAGTTAAAATGATTCAGCTCCTGCCTGCTTCCATGAATGGATGAGGATGCTGTAGCAACCTCATTTTCCGAATTCATGTGCTGCCATGCCGCCGATCCTACAATTCCGGTGGCCCCGGCCAGCACACTTTTGAACCAACCTGTCGATCCCATGCCTGTGGATACAATGATACCGCTGGAGGATTGTTGTTCTACGGATGTACCCAAACGCACTTCATAACGTGCCGATACATGTGTCTTCCGACCAATGAACAGATCGTTGACGCCATATAGATACTGTCCATCATTGAGTTCTACTTTGGCGAGTGTGACTTCTTTCAACGTTCGTTGTTTTCGAATGACATCCGGGACAATGAAACTTAGATCCTCCACAGTAAAAGGTAATAACACCCCGTCCCATCGCATTGGGTCCGGGTTCACGCCAATGAGTGGCTGCTCGGTTACGTATTTGAGGGTATTGGCTACAAGCCCATCCTGTCCAACCACAACCACGATATCCTGCTCTCCAAAAATAAAGTTCGGTACATGTTCTCGATCAATCGTCTGAACCCGTCCTAATTCCCCCAGTTGCTGCTGCGCCTGCTGCACAGATAACCGATAACGACGGTCTTCCTCCATATAATCACTGAAGTCTGCGCCCAGACGTTCAATATAAAACTGAGCTTGCTGCACCGTGTTATATCGAACCACCAACTCTTCCAGTCGGGTCCGACGCTTAACGAGAATGAGCTTGTGTTCGCTCATTCGATCGTCCGGCGTAGCCGGATGACGTACTGATTTCCCTGCTTGCTCTGCCTGCTCTCTTCTTCCTAATCTCATCGCCCTCTACCTCCCTGATCTCTGCCCGGCGCGGGAGACATCAACCCCTGCAACAGATCCGGCGAAATATTCAGCTGTCCAATCTTGCCTGCATTTTCAGCCAGCTCCTGGAATGCAAGTGCAATCAGCTTATCGGAATTCATGCCCATGTTTGCCATTGCTTGCAGTACACTCGGCTGTACATGTTTCAACGAATTCATCACGGCAGCGATCTCATACGCTTTGGCATCGGCTTCCGCATTGTGATTGGCAATGGTTAACTCAATTAACTGCTGCTTGCGTTCCTCCATCGCTGTATTGAACTGAAGCTGCTCCTGCTCCATCTCGTTTTGTTTCTGTTTCACCGAGCGTTCTGCATGCAGTTGGGTCTCACGAATTTGCTGTTTCTTTGTCTCCACGGCAATTTCGGTGTTCAGTTCGTTCTCCTTCACTCGTCTCTCCTGTTCAATCGATGCATTGCGACGAACATACAGCGCTTCATCTGCTTGACGTAAAATCTCTTCCCGTGCTTGTGCTTCCAATGCACGCATCGTCTCTTTATTGGGCAGAATGGCCAGAATGGATAGACTCATCAGCTCAACGCCCAGTTTCTCCAACTCTTCACTTTGCACAACTTCGCGTTTCATGCTGCTTGCCAACCGTTCACTGGATTGTATGGCCTCCTTCAACGGCATTTTCTCCAGATATTTCTTGGTTAGTACTTTCGCTGTGGTGATTACCCGTTGGTCCAGTTTGCCGGGGTCGTCGGAAATATACCGATTTTTGCGCAAATTGTACGTGTAATTCAGGCTCTGTGTTATTTTCAAATAATCTACAATGCGATAACTTAGCTGTCCCTGGACAGTAACGGTCTGATAGTCCGCCGTAATCTCTTCGAACATAAAAGGTACATCCACCGAAGACACGGGTAGCACCACTACCGATGTGGTCGGCTCATAATAATAGAAAGACAATCCCACACCTTGACGTTGTACCTTGCCATTTTTCACTTTCATTACATATTCACTGGGTTGGAACTTCGCAAATCGGAATCCAAACATGGCTCATTCCCCATTTCTTAATATTGTCGTTTTGATATTATCGAAATGATAACAAATGAATTTGATATTGTCAATACGACATTAACAAATGATTCATATGACTATGTGGCGAAAAGCATTAAGTTCTAAACCTCTTTTTTCACAAAAAACAAAGAGACCGAATCAGTTGATTCGATCTCCTTACCTGCTTTGTTATTTTCTAATACAGTCGTTCCATCAATCTGGCTACCGCAACAGTCCCTTGTGCACGGTTCGCCGTTTCTTTCGGAGCAAACGTGCCATCAGGCATGCCATTCAGCAGTCCAAGTTGCTGCATCAAGTCTACAGCCTCTTTGGCGTATGGCGCGATCTCGTCGTTGTCTGCAAACACCATATTGCCTTGTACAGAATGGGTCGCATTCTCACGCTGCACAACCTGAAGAGCCCTATTCAGCATAACGGCCATATCTTCTCGTGAAATACGTTCATTCGCTCCAAAGCTTCCATCCGCCCGGCCTTGAATAATGTTCATTTCAATGCCAAGTCTTACTGAATCGGCATACCACTGCCCTTCCTCCACATCCGTTGGGAGCGAAATGGATGCATCGTACTGGCGTGTATCACCAATGCCTTTAATGATCATTTGCAAAAATTGTGCTCTGGTCAGTTCACCTTGCGGGGCAAAACGTGTTGCACTCATCCCCTTAATAATTCCCTTACCGTAGAGGTTCTGCACTTCTTGGAGAGCCCAATTGTGATTTTGCAGATCATGTAAGGGCACTTCAACTTGTGCAATAACATAACTGCCGGATTCCAACGGTTTGAACGCCATCGTTTTTGTCTTGTCATCGTACTTGGAGTACGTAACAGGTTTCATTTCTCCACCTGGAGATATGGAATGTACGACCATAACTACATCATTCTGCTTAGGTTGCTCTACACTGGATAGAACAACTTCAACCGCTCTGTTTGTCCATTGCAATGGCTTATTGTTCATTAACAGATTCACATCAACAATCGCATGATTACCGATCGCTGCTTTTTGAGATGTGGACAGTGTATCTGTCGATCCTTTTGCTACTATGATGTCGAACGTTCCCGCAGTCTCCGCAATGGTTAGCGGGAGTGATTTCAGAGGAACACGAACGGTAGTCGGTCCTACGACTACATTTAGGGATTGCACTTCCTCGGAACGAACCCATGTTGCCAGTTGGCTTGCAGCCAATTGGAATGTGACTGTCTTGGCTGAATCAGGCACATCTGCGATCAGCTTCAGCGTACGATTTCCTGTATCCATGGACTGCAGTGCCTGAGTTAATTGGGATGCATCCGGACGAATCGAGTACTTGTCATCCCCGGTTGCTGTTCCTTTTACCGTTATTGAACCCTTCACTGGTCCAGTGCCAGATCCAACTGGCGGGGTTACAGCCGGATTTCCCGTCGAAGGAGCTGTTCCCGGGTTAGATGGTTGTGAAGGTACACTTGGTTGGGATGGCTGACCAGGGTCAGGTGTAGTATCTTGACGCACAAGCTTGCTCACAGCATCTTGTAACGCTTGATCCGCTTTGCTTAGTTCTTGCGTGGAAGATTCCACATCTACAATGAGCTCCTTCGCTTCAGAAAGCATCTTACTGAACACATTCCAGCTTGCAGTCGTGTATTCGGTTTGCTTTAATTTCTCAGCGGCATCTACAGTAGCTTGCAGTGCCGATTTGTCCGCCGGGAACGTACCGTATGCTTCAAATTCCATGAATCCTACCCATGTGGGACCTGTTTTAATCGTTACCCGAATGTAACGTCCCTCCGTGCCTTCTGGAAGTACATGGCTAGGTGCGGTCGATACAACCACATCACTTGTGGTGTCCACTACTTTCACAAAATTTTGGTTATCATTGGACACTTCGATTGTATATTTGATGCCGCCACTCCACATCGACATTTCCAACTTGCGCAAGTTTGCGACTTGCCCCAAATCCACTTGCCACCAGCTTCCTATACTCTTATCCGTTCCCCATGAAGTGTTCGGATTGTTGTCAATTGCACCTTCAGGAGAGTTGGCTTGATTGCCTCCTGTCCCTGCACTGCTTGAAGCCGTTGCCGTTTTGCCCGTTGTGAGAGCCTCCAGAGAGACCAGATTAATAAAGGCCTGTTTCAACGTACTCAGTGCTGAGTTCACTTCAGACTGGACAACAGCTTGGTTATCTCGGACCTGAATCGCTGCCTGCAAAGATTGCTGCAATACAGACCAGCTCCGGCGTGTATAGGAAGATTCATTCTGCTGCTGCATTTGTTGAATGTACTGGTGCAGTTGTGTTTTGTCCACATTGGATAGGCCTTCAATGGCATCATGCAAACGTTTAACCGCTGTATTCGCATCCGTCTGTGTTGCTCTTGGATCATCCAAGACCTGCTCAGCGCCTTCCAGCGCTTTGGTCAACACCGCCCAAGTGGCCGCAGACCAGTCAGTCTGCTGATACGTACGCGCTTCCGCTATTTTAGCTCGTAGCTCGTCAAGTTGCGGTGGAATCACCTGCATTTGCTGCATCACATGTTCCAATCCTGTTGTTGCTGCATCTGTATCTGCTTGAGTCACCCCACCCGGTGTGTATGCCTGTTGGTATGTTGCATTCGCTGAGGAGATTGCTGGAGCCAGAGTACCCCAAGTTTCCGGAGTAAAATCAGTCTCGACCAGTGATTTGGCTCGTGTAAGTGCCGCAGCCAGTTGCTGTCGATCTGCGGGCAGAGTACCCAATCCACGTTTGTACACATCAAGGGACCATAACGCTCTGCCTTCATACGAATGCCCGCCGTTGGCCGGAAATTCATCGTAATCAAACATCGCCTGGTTCTCCCATGCATTCCCTTCGGATGCAATCCAGCCTACACCGGCCGGAATCCAAGCTGGCTCCCAGTAGAAGAACCCTGCGCCATGATTATTCGGCACGTTCGCAATCATGTCCATAATGCCCGCGATGGCATCATATTGACCTTGAACGGTTGCAGGGAAGTCTGCTCCCCCTACATGAAGCGCTTCGTCCGATCCAATGATGTTACCGTGTGCATCCCCGTTTTTATATGAAAATGGATACGATGTCTCGGCAATAATCACATCTTTTTCGAATTTGTTAGATACTTCATTCATGGTCTTCTGCACATCGGCAAATGTCCCATGCCAGAACGGATAATAAGAAAGTCCGATGATATCGTACTTCAGTTCGCGTTTCTGCAGCTCACTGAAATACCAGTCAAACGTATCCGCCTTGCCACCTTCAGCCAGATGGATCATGATCTTCACCTTATCCGCGTTATTGGTGACCTCTCCTTCTACTGCACGTACAGCATCAATTCCGCTTTTCAGCAATGCAACATTTTCGTTGAAATTCACGTCACTGCTCAAGCCGTTCAGAAGACCACTGTTGATCTCGTTACCAATCTGCACCATATCAGGCATGGCGTTCTCTGCTTTCATCTCTCCCACAACTTCAACCGTATAATCGTATACGGCTTGTTTCAGCTCTTCGTGGGAAAGACCTTCCCAAGCTTTAGGTCGAAGCTGCTGACCCGGGTGAGCCCACTCGTCAGAATAATGGAAATCAAGCAATATCTTCATGCCTTTTTCCTTCACCCGTTTGGCCAAACGAATGACATCTTCCTTATCGTTGTAACCCCCTGATTTCTGTGGATCATTCCACAGACGAAGACGTACATAATTGACACCGCGATCCTTGAGAATATCAAGTAAATCACGCTCTGTACCGTTGCTGTCCACGTATTTTCCGCCTTTGTCCTCAATGGCAGTCAACGTGGATATATCGACACCTCTAACATAGTCTTCACGATATCCCTCAACAATTACCTTGGCTTCAGGCCGAGGCTCTGGGGGCGCACCATATACAGTTCCTGTTACCGTAAAATTGCCTGAAGAGGCGTACTTCGAAGGGTCGATATTATCCCATGTCACAGGCACCATTCCCGATTTTCCATTCTGGTACCATGCTTTTACCTGGTTTGGCAGAACTGGCGCACTTCTGGTCACCGTTCTCACTTCGATCGGATCATATTTGTTAATATTGGCCGGTTCAGTGCCTTCTGCTTCTCCCCATACTTTGAACTCCAATATTTCCGGCCAGACTCCTTCACCCTTGAAAAAGGAAATATTCAGCCTGATGTATCGTACATCATTCTGCTCAAACGTCAGATCAGCGATCTGTTTGGGATCGGCATTTTCTCTTTGATCAACAACTTCCGTCCATGTCTCCTGGTCAGCAGATGTTTCTATCATATATTTCACAATCGTGTTTTCTCTCCACGTGATTTGCGCTCCGGACAGATTGTAGTCCTGACCCAGATCAATCATAGCCCACTGTGGTTGTTCTGTTGTCACTCCAGCGGTAGCAGCCCAATGTGTATCACTTTTGCCATCAACCAAATGGTCTTTGTTACTTCCCCACTCCAAATATTCTGTGCTTACCGTAACTGCCTTGTTAAGTGCCACGTTCACTTTCGCTTCTTCCGCAGCCGCTGGACGAACCATCAGTCCCAGATCACAGAACAGCATCAGTAAGACCAGACAACCGCTTATGTACCTTTTGTTCACTCTTGATCTCCCCCTTTTTGTGTTTGATTGTGCATGGATCAATGAATGTGATGAATCCTCCTCATTGTAAGCGCTTAATAGCGGTGGATAACACGGCATTTTCCAAAGGAAACAGCAGTTATTTTAACAATATGATCCTGTAAAAGTTACATTTGAGCTATAAGAATCACACTTTTTGTCAGAAACAAAAAAATCTGTCCGTGCACCGGAATGCGGATGCAGAACAGATTTTTAGGTATATGATCGTTGCTATACTTATTTGGAGAGTTTTAATTCAAGCTGTACCTGAATATCATTTTCTGTCGAAAGCACAACCGAGTGCGGATTCTCCATTCCGAAATCTTCGAAGGTTACCATCGATGTCGCTGACAACAAAACTTCGTTATTCTCATAAGCCGCTTTTGCATCAAAAGTGACTTCTTTTTCAATACCTCTAACAGTTAAAGTACCCTTCATCTTGATATCAACCGTCTGACCGACAGGCCATTCCGCAGGTACCCCTTCAAATGATGTCGCTTTAAATGTTGCTTGTGGGTATGTAGCAATGTCGAAGAAATCCGCTTGCTTCACGTGACCATCACGCTGTCCATTCCCGGAATCAATTCCGTCCATCTCGATCTGTCCTTCTGCTTTCATCTGGGAAGCATCGTCTAGATTAATAGTCCAATTGCCTGTTACCTGCTCGTCCACAAAGTTAACGGTCTCCTGCGAAGTAGTTACAGAGAAGTATACTTTGGAACCTTCGCTAATGCTCCAGTCTCCGTTCAGTTGCTCTGCTCCCGCAGTTTCATTGGCTACAGCCGTTCCTGTGCTGTCTACCGTAGTTGTGGAAGTCGCTGTGCTCGCAGGAATCACCTGTTCAATTTCCACGTTGTTCCCCAAGTAGCTATTTGCGAGATAGTAACCACCGCCACCAATTACGGCAACCGCCGCCACACCTGTTATGAGCCATGCTTTTGCTTTCTTGTTCATCTCTATTTCCTCCAGTACATCATTGTTTAAGTTGGTTGTTGAATGGATCATATCAATTGAATGTGTCAGGAAGAAGTCAAGAAAAGACAAGGCCCATATTTTTTTCGAATCCGTAATGCAGGATTGGCTTTACGCTCTGGCTCATGTAAAATCAGTACAAGTTTATGAAATGAAAGGAGAACGCTTTTCTTGAAATCCATACTTATCGTTGAGGATGAACAAGCTATTGCACGAGTACTGGCTGCTTATCTGAGAAAAGCAGAATTCGAAGTTCATCATGCAGCAGATGGACCGACTGCACTTACCCTTTTTGATACCGTAACGCCTTCCCTTGTATTACTTGATGTGATGCTGCCAGGAATGGATGGATGGGATCTGCTGCGGATTATTCGTGAAAAAAGTGCTTGTCCCGTGATCATGCTAACCGCACTGGATGACATTTCAGACCGTCTCAACGGATTGAATGCCGGTGCTGACGATTATATGAGCAAACCTTTTGTACCAGAAGAAGTGGTCGCTAGAGTTAATGCGGTGTTGCGCCGTAATCCACATTGGACCTCAGGTGGCGAAGAGAAACGTTCCTTTGGAAATCTCGTCATTGATCTTGCTGCCAAGCAGGTGCTGCTGAACGGTGCAGAAGTTGCACTCACACCTCGTGACCTCTCATTACTGTTCTTCCTGTCCGATTATCCGAATCGTACGTTTACCAGGGATCACCTTATTGAACAGGTATGGGGGATGGACTATGATGGCAGTGACCGTGCTGTGGATCTATCGATTAAACGACTACGTCAAGCCCTCTCCCACTGGTCGCCAGAGACAGGAGAAATTCGGACGTTGCGAGGAATGGGGTATCAATTTTGGATCGCCAACTGAAACAGAAGAAACCGAAACGAACGATATCCATTCTGTCACACTGGACACTGCGATATTTTCTGATTCTATGCATTGGTTTCACAATTATTGTGGCTGGGGCACTCTACTGGATTCGAACAACTTCCATTGAGAAAAGCCTCAAAACTGCAGAACTGCTGGGTCTGGAGATCGCAGATCATGTGACCAGTGAAAATAATATGCTACGGGTTCCACCCGATCTGGACAGACTGGTAACCAAGCGAGAGAAACTATTTAATACAGATCATTATTTTTGTGTGATGATCTTGGACAACAACAATCAATTGATTTTTTCCCAGCCTAAAATGGAGCAAAAAGATGTACAATATCGACTGTCAGACGACTATCTTGAACCGCGAAACAACAAATATGCAGGTGTAACGGTCAACATCTCCGAGGGCGATCAAACCTTGGGTAAAGTGTGGGTCATGCAGTCCAAACAATCCATTACATTTGGTCCAGAGACCATATGGCTCGTGTCTCTAATCCTCGGTGGACTAATCCTCTGTGGATGGTTCACAATCTATCTCCTGTCCAATAAGTTATCCAGACCTATTCGTCAGGTAGCTTATGCAGCTGAACAGATTCGAGGTGGCAATTATGATGTGAGTCTTGACTTGAATACACGAGAGCGTGAGATCAATGAACTTGTTAATTCATTCCGCGATATGGCCTCTCGTCTCCAACAACTTGAAGAATGGCGCACACTTTCGCTGGCAGGGGTAAGTCATGAACTCAAGACACCGGTAACTTCCATCAAGGGGCTCGTAATGGCAGTACGTGACGATGTTGTGAGTCCACAGGAAGGAAAAGAATTTTTGGATATCGCTTTGAAGGAATCTGAACGCATGGAGCGTATGGTCGCAGATTTGCTGGATTATAACGCCATGGCAGCAGGAAGTGTTACGGTTCGCAAGGAACGGACGGATCTGAAGCTGTTGGTCGGTGAGATCATCTATCAGTGGAAGATTGCGTATGAGGATAAAATGCCAGAGGTTCAGCTGCACACCCCTCCAGTCAACTTCTTTACCATGGGGGATGCTCTCCGCATTCAGCAGATCATTGTTAATTTGCTCAATAATGCACTTCATGCCACTGCTCCTGAACAAAAGGCTGTCTTCGATATTTATCTACGTGCAGAAGAACAGATGTTATACGTTGATGTCAAGGACAACGGCACAGGCATCGCGTCTGAAGACCAACCCAAGATCTTCGAACGCTTCTATCGTGGAGAGCTCAAGAAACGTCGTAACCGCGGCCTGGGTCTAGGCTTAACATATAGCCGGCTACTCGCTCAGGAACAAGGCGGTGAACTGAAACTTCTCTCCAGTAGTCCGGAAGGCAGCACGTTCAGATTGAGCCTGCCACGCTGGACTGCAAGTCAAGAAGCCATGAATACGGAAAAAGCATACGGAGCAGCCGTTAAAGTGTAACGCAACATGCTAACACTAACATGACAAATAGCCCAGGATTCCATTCAGGAGACTGGGCTATTCCAGCGTTTTTTCAGTCAACACTCTAATACACGTGGCCTATATTCATCGTACGCATCCGAGATCAGTTGCTTATGAAGTGAACTGCTGGCTATGATCGCTTTCCGCTTTGCTTTCAAAACGATCTGTTCTATATCCGCATAACTGCACCCTGCCAGGCGTTCACATATGTAATCTTCCAGCCGGGTCTCCTGTTCAAAAGTCCCAACCAACTTGCTGATATACAATCTGCGACTTGAATCATCAGGCATACCATAGGTCATCTTCGTATCAAAACGCCGCCATATGGCATGATCCAGCTGGGTTTCCAGATTCGTTGCAGCCACCAGAATACTGTCCCCATCGAATTCGTCCAGACACTGCAACAACGTATTGACGACACGAGCCATCTCTTTTACTTCATCATTGCTCTCACGCGTCCGACCTATGGCATCAAATTCATCTAGAAATAACACGCAGGGATTCAATCGCGCATATTCGAATAACTTGCGAACATTACTGCCCGTCTCCCCAAGATGGCTATGAATAATTGCATCTAATCTCACGAGTACAAGTGGCAAATCAAGCCGCTCTGCCAGATATGATGCCGTTAATGTTTTTCCTGTACCAGGTGGCCCGAACATGACCATTTTATTGGGGATGGACACATCATGCTCTCTGAATTTCTCTTTCATGCCCAGAATGGTGATGAATTCATTAATGATACGCTCATTTTCAGCGGAAAATACAATATGCTGGGCTTTGCGCCTACACTCTTTGGGTGTGTAAAAAGCAGCCATATCGATCCCTTTTGCTCGTGGAATCCGGTTCATATGGTTCACTTTGCTCATGTAAACATATGCTCCTTTACTTATAGTTTAAGTCCGTGATTCAAGTTATATAGAATCCAATAGACTTTAATCGTAATAATTACTATTAAATAATATCACATTAATGCCTTTTTGCAAATATAGCTACAGCACGTCCACTATTTTGCCACAGATGGAAGTCATTTTGTTGCAAGCTTCAATAAAATTTGCTATTCTAAATATGCATCGTTGGGTATAACGCAAAAAAGCCCTCCATTTTTCGCGAGAGCAAAAATTTTCCATATTCGCAAGCGGCAACTTGCTACATCTGGATTCTTTATACCAACGAATGTAATCCAATTAAAGTGAGGTTAACAATCATGGCAAAAGACGTATTATGTGAAGTTAATTCCTGTCGTCACTGGGCTCAAGAGAACAAATGTAATGCTTCTTCAATCTACATCGTAAGCCACAGTTCCAAAGAAGCAAGTCAGTCTGCTGAAACAGACTGTAAGACTTTTGAAGTAAAATAAGTAATCTCGTGTAATTCCCTAAAGGAGCCCTTACCGGTTCCTTTTTTCTTTGTCTATTGTAACAAGAATGATAATTATTATCAAGCTCTAATCTGTAAAAATCCTTCTCACCTCTTAAATGCACATTGGACAGATCACCTACGTACACTACGTAAGAAGTCAATCTGCCCTTGACGATTAGAACCAAGAGGTGAATAACAATGCCTGTTAAAAGTGGCACACAGTATCGTGAACGAATTGATGCACAATCCGTCCCTTGCTGGTACAAAGGTAACCTTATTACTGGAAAACGCTCTGAACATGTAGCATTTGCTGGTTTAATGGAGACTCAGATGTACATGTATGATTTGCAATCTGACCCTAAATTTACGGAAACGATGACGTATGCCTCTCCGGCCGATGGAAAACCTGTGGGCATATCGTTCCTTCCCCCAACCAGTGCCGACGACCTCCGCAAACGACGGGAAGGGATGAATATCTGGGCAAATGTCCATCATGGCTTTCTTGGACGCTCACCCGATTACATGAATACAGCCATCATGTCCTTTTACACAGGTGCCGATCTTCTGAGCGAATTGTCTCCCCAATATGCAGAAAATCTCAAGAATTATTATGCCTACTGCCGTGATCATGATATTACGCTATCTCATGCCTTCATTCAGCCTTATGCCAGCAAAATGTCAGGGCAATTGGATGCCACTGAGGATGCTATTGCCGCAAAGGTCGTAGATCGTACCGAAGAAGGTCTCATTATTAGCGGAGCATTTATGATGGCTACACAAGCGGCCACTTCGGATGAGATTTTTGTCTATCCGTCACCTTCTCCTGCCCCATTTGATGACGAAAATCCATTTGCTTTCTCTTTTGCTGTCCCCAATGATCTTCCCGGGATCAGTCTGGTATGCAGGGATACCTATGCAGCCGAATCTCACACCAACTATCCACTGAGTTCCAGATATGAAGAAATGGACAATATCGTTATCTTTGACCGGGTACTCGTTCCACATGAACGAATATTTTTTGCAGGAAGTGAGGAGATGTCCTCACGTCTCTTCAGTGGTAGTAACTTTCATATTCACGCAGGTCATCAGGTATTGTGTCGTTATATTGCCAAGACGGAATTTGTCCTCGGTACGATTCAGCTTCTCACGGATACTCTCGATCTGAATACGGAAGCTCATGTTATTGAGAAAACTGCACGTCTGTTCGCAGGTCTTGAATCATTAAAAGCATTGGCTTTGGCTGCGGAGGCAGGTGCGATACCAGATGGAAGAGGATTTGTATTACCTGCACCCAAACCATTGATGGCAGCCAATCTTCTTTTCCCGAAACTTTATCCTGAGATGATTGAAACTCTGCAACTTTTGGGTTCGAGTGGGGTAATTATGATCCCTCAGGAAGAAGAGTTTCAATCCGATATCGCCCCTTCATTGAATATCTATTTGAAAGGGAACGATATGGCTTCTTATGAACGCAACGCTCTGTTCCGTCTGATCTGGGAACTTGGGGCTGGATCATTCGGAGGCAGACAGACTCAATTCGAACGATTCTTTTTTGGCAATGTCCTTACCGTATCCAATCGATTATACTCCGTATATAACAAAGATCAGACAAATCGTAAGCTCGTTCGTGATTTTCTATCAAATACCAGCAAATAAGAGAACCAAAGATTCATTTTATACCAGATGGTCATAGACCGTCATCAGTTCAGAGGCCGGTCTGCTTGCATCGACATCCCGCAATCCAGGCTGGTCTCCGTAACCGATATGGAATACACCTAACACCTTCTCTGCACTTGTCAAACCCATCAGATTCATAAATACAGGATGTTGCTGATAATCATTGATCTTCCAGACAGCATTCAACCCCTGTTCCGCAGCCAGAATACTGAAACGTTTGCTCCAGGCTTTGGCCGGCAGAAGATTATCCTCACGGGCATTCACAGGCGCTACCACAACCAGATGGGTAGGGATCGCTTCCGTGTACTGATATGTAGCCCAATCGCCGTAACGATCAGCCAGATGGGGTGGATAGCTCTGTCTGACCGCTTCCAAATATAGCTGTCGCCCTTCGCCTGCAAACAACATAAACCTCCAAGGTTCTGAACTCATCACATATAATGAAGGATCTGCTTCATCAAGCAACTTTCGTATAACTGACTGGGGTACTGGCAACGGACTGAATTCACAAGTTCCTGCACGTCTTTTGCCGCTGCTTATATCTTGACTTAGACCGGTAGACATGGCTACTTTCCCTCCTCTATCTGCATGATATATCGTTATCCTTCAACCGCCTTCACATCAACCAAGTTTTCTTCGGTTCAATGGCTTCTGTTCTCCAGCGATCTACCTCTTCGTGTATGCGCACTTTATCACGCGTCGTAAACTGTTCTGACTCCACCACTTCTGCTTGCGGCATGCTATCACGTATCAAGTGAATGTAGTCCATGGAACGAATCAGAGACTGGCGTCCAGGGATATACCTAATTTTGCGTCCTTCCAACAAGCAGTATACCTCGATCATACCCGGTAATTTTCCGAAAGCTTCCCAGCAGAATGCACTAACCATATGCTGAAACGCCTCAACTACGTTAGGATCATGGACAACCATATATTTCTGAATAAGCAGCGAATCCCAGCCTTCTGGTTGCCAGGCCGCCTGAAATATCATCGACAAATGCATGGATAATGAAGGTAACTCCGTTCTCCACTGTTCAAACAGAATGGCTGGATGCTTCAGATCATCGTTCATTGCAATGGCGAGTGACAATTCATCCGTGATCTTGCTCTTCACATCCCAGTAATGGAGAACCGATTCGAAACCATCTGTCTTTCTGGGCCACCACTTCTCAAGTAAATACTGTACAGGTACTTCTTTGCGAACATCGGGGTCCAGGCTATAAAAGGCATTAACCGCATGGCTCACCGCATATTGTACACGGTGCCTCCAATGCAGTGGAGGACGCTGCTCAGACACGAGTTCAGGGCGGATGAACCGGTCTGGGCTGCGCAGCATTTCTTCCAATCTGTAATCTTCAAGCAAGCGGACAGGAAGGTCATTCCTCCCGACCGGCATCGCCGCCTGAATATTATGTCTTAACATGATCTTTAGGACACCTGTAATCCGGCAGCAGCAAAGCGTTTGCCAAAGTCACGGCATGAATCCTTCTCCTGCTCAAGCGGACTGTATTCTATTTTTAACATCTCTGGAGAAACCTCCGCCCCACGCTCTTGCAGCTTGGCAGCAGCGAGATCAACTGCACCACAGAACTGCTCATACGAGGTATCACCACTTCCGAACACCGCGGCTCTCTTCCCGCTCAAGTCAAGCTCATCCAGTTCTTCATAGAAATCCAGGAATTCATCTGGCAACTCCCCGTCTCCCCAAGTGTAGACGCCAATCATGAATCCGTCATAGTCCAATACATCGGATGCATTACAATCCGTTACGGATTTCAGATCCGCCTCGTGTCCTCCCTGTGTAATTCCTTCCACAATCAGTTCTGCAATTTCTTCTGTATTTCCCGTCATGCTCGCATAAGCCACTAACAATTTAGCCATCTATTTTTCCCTCACTTTAGTTGGATCATGTTAATATTCTCTCCAAAGAAAGAATGAATTTGAATTAACAAAATCATATGTGATAATGATTATCATTGTCAAATTAAATTTTGATTATCTCTGTTTTTCAATATATGGCGCACATTGGATTTCAACACAGCTAAATATCCTTCACCCTTTTAAGGTCCAATGTCATACCTTCCTCCAATGATCCCGTCCCCCAACTGGCGTACAAGCCCTTTTTTGTTGTACAATAGTATCCAAATGACTTTTGAAGGATGGATAAATCATTATGTACGTAGCTAAGAATTGGAAGGACTATGAAGTAATCGATACAGGAGGCGGCGAGAAACTGGAGCGTTGGGGAGATGTGATTTTACGCAGACCCGATCCACAGATTATTTGGCCTCTTGAGCAAGAAACCAATGAATGGCGTCAAGTGCATGGTCACTATCATCGCAGCTCTTCCGGTGGTGGTAACTGGGATATGAAAAAGCCCATTCCCGAGCGCTGGACGATCGGATACGAAAACCTGAAATTCCACATTAAACCTACCAGCTTCAAGCATACTGGCCTGTTCCCTGAACAAGCTGCCAACTGGAGTTGGATGATGGATAAAATCTCCAATGCAGGCCGTCCGATTTCTGTCTTGAACCTGTTTGCCTATACAGGCGGTGCAACGGTAGCCGCAGCTTATGCAGGCGCTTCTGTCGTGCATGTAGATGCAGCTAAAGGCATGGTTCAATGGGCCAAGGAAAATGTTCAATTATCCGGACTGGCTGATCGCCCTGTTCGTTTTATTACAGATGATGTATTCAAATTCGTACAACGGGAGCAACGGCGTGGAAATCGTTATGACGCCATTATCATGGACCCTCCTTCTTATGGCCGTGGTCCGAATGGAGAGACATGGAAACTGGAAGAGAACCTTTATCCATTCTTGAAATCATGTATGACAATCCTGTCGGATAATCCATTATTCATGCTGGTTAACTCCTACACCACGGGGATCTCCTCCACGGTTCTGCGCAACATGTTAACCATGACAATGTCTGCTCAGTACGGTGGTGACATTACTGCAGGTGAAATCGGGCTGCCGATCACACGCAGTGGTCTTGATCTGCCTTGTGGTATTCTGGGCCGTTGGGAGTCCTAATCATGTCAGAACATCGGCATGATCATGATGCAATTCCGATTCTGTTTGAAGACAACCATCTATTAGGCATTACGAAGCCGGTCAATGTACCTACCCAGGAAGATGCATCAGGTGATCCGGATTTGCTTACATTGCTGAAACAGGATCTGAAAGAACGATATAACAAACCTGGCAATGTCTATCTCGGGTTGGTACACCGACTTGATCGTCCTGTTGGAGGGGCCATGATCTTTGCCAAGACATCCAAGGCAGCTTCGAGATTGTCCGAGACTGTGCGAGGACGTCATTTCCGTAAAATATATGCGGCAGTTGTACATGGCAAGTTGCCTGCACAACAGGGAACGTTAAAACACACACTCCTGAAGGATGCACGCACGAATACTGTTACGGTTGTACCTAAGGGTACAGCTGGTGGTAAGGATGCCGTTCTCGATTACCGCGTTATTGGGGAGACAGACCGTTACAGCCTCGTCCATATCGAACTGCACACCGGCAGATCTCATCAGATTCGGGTGCAAATGAAAGAAGTTGGCTGCCCTCTGTACGGGGATCAGAAGTACGGTGCAAGCGTGAATAAACCCGGGCAACAGATTGCGCTATGGTCTGTGATTGCAGCCTTCCCCCATCCAGTTACCAAGGAAGAAGTTATTCTGCAATCCTTGCCTGTAAGAGAATTTCCCTGGGCGGAATGGCCTGCTGCAGTGTACCAAAAAGCTTTTGAACAACCTCTATAAATACGTGTTCAAAAAGACTGGTTTTCAGTACCGAGAAGATGGGATGAAGCTAGAAATGGAGTAGCGGAGCGTAGGAAAGCTACGTGAGCAACGGACATTTCGGCTGAATGCCATATTCGATGCTGATGATGCCGATAGGCATCCTTTGTAATCAAAAGTGGTGTTTTGGAACAACCTCTATAAATACACAGGATCAGGTTAGATCTGTCTATACAACGTGTCGTTCAGATTCTGTATCTGACGACACGTTTTTTAATATTTCCAGCTATATGCCTAAGATACAGAGAGGAGACATTTTGATGACCCCGTTTACCAAACAAGTCATTGCGATTATTGCGGCGATTCCAGAAGGCAAAGTGATGACTTACGGTCAGATTGCAGCCCATGCCGGTAGTCCAAGAGCAGCGAGACAAGTCGTACGAATCCTGCACTCGATGAGCCGCAAGGAACGTCTGCCCTGGCACCGTGTCGTCAACGCAAAAGGCGAAATCTCCATACCGGATGAACACTCGCGCATGATGCAGGAAACAGAACTGATTAGCGAAGGTGTGGAGTTCCAACTAAACGGAACCATTAATCTCAAACGGTTCGGACATGAGCCCGATCCTGTATTTCTTCTCGATCCAACGATCCAGCCCGAATAAGACGACTCTCCTACTCCTCATATCGCGTAACACCAAAAAAAAGAACTCAGGCAGTTAGGGGCTACCCCTTTTCAACTGCTAGAATTCTCTTTTTTTAGCTTTTATCTGATATTTGTTATGCGGTAGCCGTCGCTTTTTCCTGTTCTACAGTAACAGGTTCAACAGCTGGTTTCGTTTTACGAATAAAGAACGCCATAATTAAAGCAACCACGGTCATTCCGGTAGCCACGATGAATGCATAGTTAACACCATATATTGTTGCATCTGCTGTAGCAGCTATCATCGCTGTCTTATCAGTAGGATCAACCTGACCCGCAGCCACTGCATCGGCCAGATGTGTTTTGAGCTTGCTGCTCATGATGGTAACAAGAATGGCTGTACCGATCGCTCCGGCAACCGTACGCAATGTGTTGGACATCGCTGTACCATGCGCGTTCAGACGTTGAGGCAGTTGATTCAGACCTGCTGTCTGGATCGGCATCATCAGCATCGACATACCGAACATACGAGCCGTGTAGATAAACATCATGTAACCGTAAGTCGTGTCGATGGCCAGACGACTCAGTCCAAATGTTGTAATCGCCGTAATGGCAAGACCTGCAACTGAAAGCCAGCGAGCGCCTACCTTATCAAATATACGACCCGTGATCGGAGACATGATCCCCATCAATATCGCACCAGGCATCATCAGAAGTCCCGATTCAATAGGTGAGAAACCACGAATGTTTTGCAGGAAAATTGGAAGCAGGATCATACCTGCAAACATCGCCATCGTCACAAGCATATTGATGATTGTCGTTAAAGAATACATATTGTACTTGAAAATACGGAATTCAAGGAGCGGATGATCTGTTGTCAATTGACGAATAACGAACAGAATCAGGGAAATCGCACCTACCACGAGACATCCAATGACAATTGCACTGCCCCATCCATCAGTACCCGCATCACTAAATCCGTAAAGCAAACTACCAAAACCAAGTGTAGATAAAATAACGCCTGGATAATCCAGTTTAGGTCTGGACTGGCGTGTTACGTTTTTGACAAAAGCAATACCAATTGCCGTTGCAATAATAGAGAATGGCAAGATGATGTAGAACAATAATCTCCAGGAATAGTGCTCAACTACATAACCTGAAAGTGTAGGCCCAATCGCAGGAGCCAGAATCATCGCGATCCCCATGGTTCCCATGGCCTGACCACGTTTCTCAATCGGGAAGATGGTCAGGAATACAACGGTCATCAGAGGCATCAGGATACCTGCACCCGCAGCCTGAATGACACGACCCACCATCAGAATCGTAAAGGTTGGACTAAGACCACAGACTAACGTCCCTATGGTAAAGAGAGTCATGGCTGTAATGAAAATTTGACGAGTTGAAAATTTCGCAATCAGATATGCCGTAACCGGAATCAGTACACCGTTGACGAGCATGTAACCCGTGGTTAACCATTGGGCTTTGTTTGCATTGATCGCGAGGTCTTCCATAATTTTAGGAAGAGCTACGTTCATCAGGGTTTGGTTCAGGAATGCCACGAAGGCACCAATTAACAATGCCGCTACAATCGGGCCTTTCTTGATGTTGTCCATCGCGGAGGATGGAGCTGCAGCAGTAGTCGTGCTCATATGTTGTTCATCTCT
Organism: Paenibacillus sp. FSL R5-0519; assembly: GCF_037974275.1. Lineage (NCBI taxonomy): Bacteria > Bacillati > Bacillota > Bacilli > Caryophanales > Paenibacillaceae > Paenibacillus > Paenibacillus sp. FSL R5-0519. The sequence continues at coordinate 2,422,892 of NZ_CP150234.1, read as the reverse complement.
CTTCCTTGTAACTTTTCAATCATTTGACTATGAATTCTAAGTAGGTGCTCAAGGTCTTCCTTCGATATATCCAGAATGGGTGACACTCTCTCCATCCACAGATGGTGGGTTTCCTGTTGGGCCTGCTCCCCTTTATCCGTGATCTGAAGTTTAACAGATCGGCGGTCAGCATCAGAACGTGTCCGAACGATATACTCGCCCTTGACGAGCCGCTCCACAACAGCACTCATGGAACTGCTGCCCATATGGCATAGCTCAGCTACTTCGTTGATGCCGATGGAAGGACGCTCCCTCAGGATGGATAACACCATAAACTGAATCGAAGTCAACTCGATCTCCTTGTTTTCATTCCAGAATGCTCGAAAAAGCATTTGATTCACTTGGCGGAACGAATTGATAATATAGAATACTTCATACGTATCAGTCATTGTTTCACCCTTTTACTTATGGAATATAATATTTCGTACACGAAATATCAGGGGAACAATTATTTATTATAACAAAAATATTTACATAGTCAACTCTTTACATATGAAATACCAAAATAATATTAGTACATACTAACTGTGTTCAAACCATGCCTTTAATAATCAAGTGACCTGGACACAATGTGTATGATATGTAATTTGTAAATAAAATAACCATAGGGTTCCTGCATGAAACGAGCAGGTACGCCTATGGTTACTCAGAAGAATCAGCTTTGTATTATACCGAAGTGGATAATGCAGGCTCTTTCGTTTTAGGTGTTGTCATTTTGCCTAACAGATATACCAGCAATTGTTGATTGTGCATCGATATGTTACTGAGAACAGAGTTCATGAATTCATTGCGGATGGTAATCCCCCGCTCTGTTTCCATTCTTCCTTTATCGGAAAGAGAAACCCAGACAATGCGTCGATCCTGATTATCCCGATTCCTGCGAATCAGATCATTCTTTTCCATACGATCGAGCAGCATGGTTACGGCAGCTGGCGTAGTCGCCAGATAAGGAATAAGATCCGAAGGTTTCATCTTCTGATGATCCTCAAGCACCTCCAGGACAGCTAGCTGAGCCTCCGTCAATGAGGGGGCCAGCTCTTGATCCATATGCAGTTTATAATCTTTGGTTAGTCTGGACCAGCACTTGGCAAAATCGGAATTATACATCTTGCATCGCTCCTCTCTGCAACCGGTTATCACTTCACCTGCTTAAGTTTTCGCCCTCCAAAGCCGCATTCCTGCTGCCTTTTTTCATTTTCCTAGCGATCGACCGTAATCGACGAAGGTTGTTAAACTTCGCATGGATGTGCTCTTCTAATCCGCCTTCGAACAACAAAAAAAGACTCTTCGCATGACAGGATTAGCTGCGCTGCGAAAAGTCTTTTCTGCTTACTCTTTATCAAGTTGATGCTGGCTGATTCTCATTGAAGTCCCTCAGAAGTTCAACGATCTCGTCCTGTTTATCCACAGGAACGAGCAGTTTGCCAATATGTTTGCGTTCCGTAATCGGAACACCTTCCGAAGAGATCGGATGCACGTGGCCTTCCTTGGTCATGACAGTGATGTTGCGTTGCTCTTTGCAATAAAAAGCGCCAACAATACGACTGCCATTCGGTTTCACGCGTTTGCCTTCCTTGAACTCGAATGTGGCAAGTCCCTTGCCTCCACGACTCTGCACAGCATAATCCAGCAGTAATGAACGTTTACCATATCCCAAATCGGACAACACGGCAACTTCACCTTCATCTCCTGCAACCCATAGGGCGGATACAACTTCATCTGTATCTCTCAACTGAATGCCACGAACACCACCGGATACACGTCCCATTGGATTGACCTCATCCTCACGGAAACGAATCGCCATGGCTTCTTTTGTAATCAACATAATATCTTGGTCACCCGTACTCAGATGTACAGATAACACTTCATCGTCCTTACCCACTTTACAAGCTGCAACTGCTCCGGAACGTTTGGTAACGTAATCCTTCAGTTCCGTCCGCTTCACCTGCCCTCTTCGTGTAACGAAGACTAGACTGTGATTCGGCTCTTCAAAGGATTTCACAGCAAGCACACTTGCAATACGGTCGTCTTTCGCAAGAGGAATGACGTTCACAATGGCTGTGCCCGGGTCTTTCCACTTGAACTCAGGTACCTGATGGACAGGTAACAGGAAATACTGACCTTTCCTCGTAAAGACAAGCAGATTCTCAAGCGTATTTACTTCCAGAACCTGAGCGATATAATCGCCGTCTTTTACACCACTTCCGCTCCGTTCACCACCAGAACGTGTAAAGGACTGCATGCCTGTACGTTTCACATATCCTTCTCTGGATAACGTAACAAATACATCTTCTGCATTCACAAGTACTTCGAGATTAACCTTGAGTTCTTCCACTTCACCCTGGATCGCAGAACGACGGTCTATACCGTATTTCTCACGAATCTCCATCAATTCCTTGCGGATGACTCCGATAAGCTTGCGGTCACTATCCAGAATGGATCGTAATTGCGCAATCTTTTTCATCAGATCACCGAGTTCCTTCTCCAGAGAATTAATCTCCAGATTCGTCAAACGATACAATTGCAAAGTAAGGATGGAATCCGCTTGACGTTCCGTGAACCCAAACATCCACATCAGGTTATTTTGAGCATCCTGCCGGTTCTTAGACGCTTTGATCGCTGCAATGACCTCGTCAAGGATGTTAAGAGCTTTAACCAAGCCCTCCAGCACATGTGCACGGTCTTCCGCTTTCTCCAGCTCAAACCGGGTACGGAATGTTACAACTTCCCGCTGATGGGCAATGTAAGCCTCCAGAATTGATTTCAATCCCATTTGCTGTGGTGCTTTATTCACAATCGCAACCATATTGAAGTTATAAGTGACCTGAAGGTCGGTTTTCTTCAGCAAATAAGCCAAAATACCTTGTGCGTCCGCTTCTTTTTTCAACTCAACCACGATTCGCAGACCTTCACGTCCGCTCTCATCACGCACTTCGGCAATACCTTCGACCTTTTTCTCAAGTCTAATGTTCTCCATCGCTGTAACCAGACGCGACTTCACGACTTGATAAGGAATTTCGGTAATGACAATTTGCTGTTTGCCACCGCGCATATTTTCAATCTCGGTTTTGGACCGGATGTAGATCCGTCCTTTACCTGTGCGATAAGCATCCAGGATGCCGTCACCGCCCATAATCAGTCCGCCGGTTGGAAAGTCTGGACCCTTCATGAACATCATGATCTCGTCCAACTCAATCGACGGCTTCTCCATCACAGCGATGGAAGCATCAATGACCTCACGCAAGTTGTGTGGAGGAATCTCCGTTGCAAACCCTGAGGAGATACCGCTGACACCATTAACCAGCAAGTTCGGATAACGGGATGGCAATACAACCGGTTCTTTGGCCGTATTATCAAAATTATCCTTAAACAGCACCGTCCGTTTCTCGATATCGCGAAGCATCTCCATCGCGATGGGCGACAAACGGGCCTCCGTATACCGCATCGCCGCTGCCGGGTCATCATCCTGTGATCCCCAGTTACCATGACCGTCCACGAGCATATGGCCCATTTTCCATGGTTGAGCCATCCGCACCATGCCCTCATAGATGGAGGAGTCACCATGTGGATGATAATTACCCATTACGTCACCAACGGTTTTGGCAGACTTGCGGTAAGTCTTGTCAGGCGTATTACCTGAATCGTACATGGCGTACAGAATACGCCGTTGTACTGGCTTCAATCCATCCCGGACGTCCGGAATGGCTCGATCTTGAATAATATATTTGGAGTAGCGACCGAAACGGTCCCCTACGACCTCTTCGAGAAAGGCCGGCATAAATTGTTCTGATGGACTCATTCCAAGCACCTTCTATTCTTCGTACTCTGTAAAGTCGACGTTCTCTACAATCCAGCGTTTCCGCGGATCAACCTTATCACCCATGAGCGTAGATACACGACGTTCTGCTTTTGCTGCATCAACAATCTGTACCTTCAGCATCGCACGAGTTTCCGGATTCATTGTTGTCTCCCACAGTTGATCCGGATTCATCTCACCAAGACCTTTATAACGTTGAAGCTCAACATTATTACCGAATTCCTTCATATAATTCGCCAGTTCTTCATCCGTCCATGCATATCGAACACTCGCGAGCTTACCAGACTTACGAGTAAGTTTGTACAATGGCGGCTGAGCAATATATACTTTGCCTGCATCAATTAAAGGCTTCATATAACGATAAAAGAAGGTCAACAACAGCACCTGAATATGTGCGCCGTCCGTATCCGCATCGGTCATAATGATAATTTTGGAATAATTGCTGTCTTCAACTGCAAATTCGGTTCCTATGCCCGCCCCGATCGCCGCGGTTATGGCGCGGTACTCTTCATTTTTGAGAATGTCCGCCAGCTTCGATTTTTCCGGATTGAGCGGTTTTCCCTTGAGGGGCAGAATCGCCTGAATCTTCGAGTCGCGTCCCTGTTTGGCAGAACCACCCGCGGAATCACCTTCGACAATAAACAACTCATTTCGGGTAAAATCCTTGGATTGCGCCGGCGTCAACTTGCCGTTCAGGTTGGAACTTTCACTGCGTTTCTTGCCTGTACGCATATCATCACGTGCTTTGCGAGCTGCTTCTCTGGCTCTGGAGGCTTGCACCGCTTTGCGAATTAACGTTTGCGCTACCTGCGGGTTTTCTTCCAGGAACCGCTGGATATTCTCGGACACGACCGAATCCACAGCACTCCGCGCGGTTGCGCTACCGAGCTGATCCTTCGTCTGACCTACGAACTCAACCTCTGACATTTTGACACTGATGACGGCCATCATGCCTTCACGCAGATCATTACCTTCGAGGTTTTTATCTTTTTCCTTAATCATGCTGGTACGCCGTGCGTAATCATTCATTACACGGGTATACGCAGCCCTGAATCCGGTCTCATGAGTACCGCCGCCCCGAGTAGGGATCGAGTTCACGAATGAAGCCAGTGTTTCCGTATAACCCGCGTTATACTGGATTGCCACTTCGACTTCAATGTCATCCTTCTCCGCATAGAAGTGAATAACATCATGCAGCACATCTTTATTTTCGTTAAGAAAAGCAACAAACTGGCTTGCTCCGCCTTCATACATGTATTCATCCTGATTGCCCGAACGTTCGTCCTTGAGCACAATTTTCAAACCTGAATTCAGAAAGGCAATCTCCTGAAGGCGTTCTGCCAATGTATCATAATTAAATTGAATGCCATTCTGGAACACCCGAATATCCGGTTTGAATGTCACTTTCGTACCTGTCCGATTGGTATTGCCCAACACTTCGAGACCGGAGACCGGTTCACCGACATGTTCAATCCCTTTTTTGTCCTTCCAATACTCGAATCGCTGACGATGAATCTTGCCATCACGGAAAATCTCGACTTCAAGCCACTCGGACAATGCGTTTGTAACTGACGCACCTACACCGTGCAAACCGCCTGATTTTTTGTATCCTGATCCACCGAACTTTCCGCCTGCGTGCAAAATCGTAAACACGACCTGGGGAGTAGGAATCCCTGTTTTATGTATACCTGTCGGAATTCCCCTTCCGTTATCCTGAACCGTAATAGAACCGTCCTTATGCAGCGTGATATCGATTTTGGAGCAGAATTTGGCGAGATGTTCGTCGACAGCGTTGTCGACAATTTCCCATACCAAATGATGTAAACCCGAAGTGCTGGTGCTGCCGATGTACATCCCCGGCCGTTTCCGTACTGCTACCAACCCTTCAAGTACTTGAATGTCGTCCGCGTCGTAGCCTGAAGACCCCTGTCCTCCGCCTGTCGAACCTGCCGACATATCGATTTGCTCGACCATTCATGCTCCCCCTTCTTAACTTGCAACTAAAAAATGCTTAAAATGCAAACAGATGTTTTCTTATCCTTGTCCATTTTAATTCAAGATATCCCGTTTCGTAAAGACAAGGAATGACACAATGAGTGAAGCAACGCCCCAAACACTAAGCACAATAAGAGAAAAACCTAAATTCATACCCTCGATTGGCGGTAACCCACCTGACAAATAATCAGGAAGTTCGAGGTTAACCATGAACAGATATTTCGCTGTTTGCCAAGATGCAGCCATACTTGTCAAGATAGTTCCTGCAATCAGAGCGGCCATCATAATCACGATACTTGCAGCTGTACTTCGCACAAGTACGGATACCATAAATGCTAGCATAGCCACGATTACACTCACAAACCAGATCAGTCCTGCCTGCATAAGCATATACTGCCACTGGTCTACAGCATGCACTGCCGACATATCTACATCGGTTCCCACAACTTTGAATCCTGTAAAGATTGGCATGTTGAAGCCTTTGTAGCCAAAGACCGCACCCGATATGACGTAACATATAATGTAGGCTGATACCACGATGATCGAAACAAACATAATCAGTGTAATTAATTTGCTCAGAAGCACTTTCCAGCGCCTAACCGGACGCGTTAAAAGCATTTTAATCGTACCTGTGGTACGTTCACCTGAAACAAGATCTGAAGCAATAGCCATGATTAACAGTGGAATAAACAATCCAACTGCATTGTTCATGAACTCCCGTGTAAAGGTAACACCACCCGGTTCTTTGGGATTGATGTCATTTTCGAGATAATACTGCATCTGCTGGATATACACGGTTCTATATTTCTTGTACTCTTCAGGTACCCGATCGCTCCCGAGCGAGTTTTGATTGTCTGTAATGGCCTGTTGCAGTTCAAGCCGCCAATCGCCTCCGAATTTGTCACGATTATTCTCCGCAGATTTCATCTGGGCATACGTAAACATCGGTACCAGGATCGCAAGTACAATAAATATAATATAAAGCCGTTTTTTCTTCACCATCTTAATCGTTTCATTGCGAATCAGCGGCATGATATTACTCAATGGATTCACCTTCTGTCATTTTTAAGAATAGTTGTTCGAGCGTAGGCTGAATTCGCTGTACCCCTTCAACCTGTACACCAGCTTGAACCATCTGCTGTACCATATCAGGAATTCGATCTTCATGCATCTCGGCAACCACAGCGTTGGGACCAAGACCCGCAACAATCGTATCATCCATTACATCCGCAGGTCGACTTACCAGAGCAATGCCTGCATCCATTAACATTTTTTGGCCTTGCTCCAGTGGGGATACATGCCATATCGCCAACTTGGAATGATCTTCAATCAGTTCGCTTACGCCTCCAACGGCAAGCACACGTCCCGCACTGATAATTGCGACTCTGTCACAGAGAAGCTGGATCTCACTTAACAAGTGACTGCTGACAAATACAGCCATGCCTTCACTCGCAAGTTGTTTAATAAAGACACGAAGTTCCTTAATTCCTTTTGGATCAAGACCATTCGTCGGTTCATCCAGAATGAGCAGACGAGGCCGCCCAAGTAACGCTTGTGCAATACCGAGCCGCTGACGCATACCAAGGGAGTAGGTTCTGACTTTATCATGAATACGCTGATCCAATCGTACAATATCCACAACTTCCTGGATACGATCATTGTCCACTCCCGGTTGCATGCGAGCAAAATGTTCCAGGTTCTCCCATCCGGTCAGATAGGTATATACCTCAGGATTTTCAACAATGGAGCCTACATACTTCAAAGCGCGCTCAGGGTCCCGATTCACATCATACCCACAGACTTTAATTTTCCCTTCTGTCGGTTTGATCAGGTCCACGAGCATCCGTATTGTTGTTGTTTTCCCAGCACCGTTAGGACCGAGAAATCCAAAGATTTCACCGGGTTTCACGTCAAATGTAACGTCTTTAATGATCCACTTGCGCCCGATCCGCTTCTTCAGATGCTGTACAGACAGGACGGAATCATACTGCTGCTCTGCCATTTATTTTCCGCTCCCTTCTGCCGGTGTATCCGCCTGGAATTCCTGTGCAATCCGAACTGCAATTTGCTCATAACCTTGGCCGTTTGGATGAAAATGATCTGACGAGAGATACTCCCCCAGATGATTTTCAAATAAATCGAATGTAGGGACAAGTGTCATCTTATCCTCATTGTTTAAAATAGCCAGTGCAGCATCGTTCCAAGCAGCAACAACCGCATTCCCTGGCTTCTCCAATTCTTTCACATCACCAAATGGATTGTACAACCCTATGTACGCAATCTGTGCATCGGGATTGATTTCTTTGACTTTCTTCAAAATCTCTTGAAGGCGTTTTGACGTTTCCGGTAAAGCCGCTGCCAGCTGCTCTGCTGTTGGCGGATCTTCCCCCTGTAGAACTTGCCCTCCCTGGAACAGATCATTCGCGCCAATGGATAGCAAAATAAAATTGGACTGCTGTAGGACGTAACGCACCCCTTGCTCATCGAGTTTTTCTAATAAAGCATCCGTTCTCAACCCGTTTACACCCAGATTATTTAGAACCTGAACATCATATCCTTTATCTTTAAACAAGTTCCCTGCACGTCTCACAAAACCAAGTCCCTCATCATCCCCCGTACCTCTTGCCAAGGAATCACCGATGACGGCCATCCGAATCTTGCCATCTTCCACTACGGCCGGTTCACCTTCCTTATCCTTAGATGGAGCAGTTGCCTCCTGGCCTGTAGTTAACGCTGAATCTCCCTCGGGGAAAATCACGTCTTTTATAGCGTATCCAAATCCAAATAACAACAGCAAGGTTGCCAAGATGGATACTGTACTGACGGTTCTCCAGATCCATGGTGCTGAATCAAGGCTTTTTTTCTTTTTCATCATCACATCTCCGCTCATGTACACCAGTCTGGGTGCTTAATAATTTATAATGACTTTACATCAAGGCGTGTCTGAAAATCCGCCTGCTTCGGAGTTTTCAAGACACGCCTTGATGATGCTATTCCTAAATAACATAAATGTTCTGTCGTTAATTTGCAAATTTTGCCGCTACATTCGCAGAATTCATTTTCTATATGTCATTTAACGGAAAAAAGGTTATGCCATACACAGATTTCAACTGTGCTGGCATAACCTTTTGATATACAAATTTTTATTTACTTCATTATAATTACTTATTTACCGATAAACTCTTGAGCCCAGTATCCGTTGTAGAACCCTACACCGATATGTGTAAAGTTTTTGCTCAGAATATTGGCACGGTGTCCTGCACTATTCATCCAGGCTGTTACAACTTCCTGAGGTGTTTTTTGTCCTTTGGCAATGTTCTCACCTGCATAGCTGTAAGTTACTCCGAATTGTTTCATCATATCAAACGGAGAACCATACGTCGGTGACTGGTGATCAAAATAGTTATTGTTGCTCATATCTTTTACTTTGGCTACAGCTACTTTGTCCAGAAGAGCATCTGAAGTCAGTGCGCTCAGACCTGCTTTGGCACGCTCAGCGTTCACAAGCTTTACAACTTGCGTAGCAAAGTCGGATTGTGTGCTTTCGCTGCCATTATTACTTGTATTGTTACCGGTATTACCTGTGTTTGAAGAATCTTTAGCTGGCGTGGTTGCCGGTTTTTCTTCTTGTGTTGGTTGTGCTGGTTTAGCCGGTTGCTCAGGCTTAGTTGTTGGCTGAGTTGGCTTTGTAGTCGGCTCAGCAGGTTTGGTTGGTTGATCAGGCTGCGTAGCAGGCTTCTCTACAATTTGTCCCTCGGATACAGTGTATCCGTTTTGTTTGAGCCACTGTTCGATATATGCTTTCAGGCTGTCTGTACTTGTAATTTTATACGTTGTGGTAGTCTTATATGTTGAATCTGCAGCAGACGCGGAAGCAGGAAGCATTACACCTACGGCCAATACGGCTGTCAGACTACTCGTTACGACAGTTTTCATCCATTTCTTTTTCAAATTCATTCATCTCCTTAAAATTAGTTATTACAACTTTGTAATGAATACTCTAGCAGTATATCAATTCAACAAGAGATTGTGAACCTATAAAATATGGAAAAGTAACTTTTTTGTCATTTTTTAGCCATAAAAAAAAGACATTCGGACTAACAAAGCTAGTCGAATGTCGCTTCACCATTTATTTATCAGTCACTACAGCAGAACATGCAGATCAGGATATCATGAGAATTTAATGTTGTAGGATAGACCTTTTTATACTATAGAAGAACCTTACTGAACCGATAGCCTCTCTTCTGAAAACCAATGTGCTCATAAAAAGAGTACGTTGTTGACGTCACTTCACGGTTCGCACCCGTGACAAACAGTTGTTTACCACCTTGCTGTCTGCCCCAATCTTCGGCTCGAGCCATCAGACGACGGCCAATACCACCACCACGATGTTCTTGACCTACAATCAGGGAAGTAATTTGTGCGGCAGGTTCTGGATAGGCATGACTTTGCACACATTGCAAGCCAATCACACCAATAATTTGTTCATCCACTTCGGCAACAAGCATGCATGCGTTTGGATTGGTTTCCAAACATTCGATGCGTTCTTTCATGACATTAGCTGTTGTCGGATAGCTGACCTCTCGCATCAATCCTGTTACCGCTTCAGCATCTCGCAGTTCACACTCTCGGATCATCAGTACAGGGGCCTCAACATTATTGGACATGATTTACCTCCACTTTCAGCATATTAGCGGCTTGCACCGCTGTTTTACGAGCTTCTTCCACATCTTGGCCAGCACTTAGCGCTACAGCCATTCGGCGTCCTACCTTCGTCTCAGGTTTGCCAAATACACGAATCTGAGTACGAGGAAGAGCCAGTGCTTCTTCAATCCCGCCTACAGTAAAGTCAGATGTTTCATCATTAGCTTTCAGCGTTGCTGAAGCTCCCGGTGTCAACAGATGTACACCTGTGACCGGAAAACCAAGAATTGCACGTACATGCAGCGCAAACTCGGAACTGTCTTGCGTCACCATTGTAACCATACCTGTGTCGTGCGGACGAGGAGATACCTCGCTGAACACAACACCATCCGATGTTAGGAACAATTCCACTCCAAACAGTCCATAGCCGCCAAGTTCATCCGTAACGGATTTGGCAATATGACAAGCCTGTTTCCATTGCTCAGGAGTCATTGCATGAGGCTGCCACGATTCGACATAATCCCCATCCTTTTGAATATGGCCAATCGGAGGACAAAATACGGTGCCTGATACAGACCTGACGGTAAGTAATGTAATCTCACTATCAAATTGCACAAAGCTCTCCACGATGACACGAACGGATTTGCCACGAGCTCCCGAAAGAGCAATGTTCCAGCAATCCTCCACATCCCCCGGTGTACGGCATACACTCTGCCCTTTGCCGGAAGAACTCATCAATGGTTTAATGACACAAGGTGTGCCAAGCTCACGTACGGCTTCCTGAAGTTGTTCCAGGTTGTCCGCAAAAAGGTAATCAGCTGTCGGAAGTTTCAATTGTTCGGCTGCAAGACGACGGATGCCTTCGCGATCCATCGTTAGACGTGCAGCACGGGCAGTAGGTACTACACAAAATCCCTCTTCCTCAAGCTCCAGTAAAGCTTCTGTTGCAATAGCTTCAATCTCAGGTACGATGTAATGAGGTTTTTCTTTACGGATCAATTGTTTCAAAGCTTCGGCATCCAGCATGTCGATGCAATAAGACCGGTGCGCGACCTGCATTGCAGGTGCGTTCTCATAACGATCAACAGCGATCGTCTCTACTCCCAGTCGTTGGGCCTCAATAACGACCTCTTTTCCCAATTCTCCACTGCCTAATAGCAGCATTTTTTTGGCTTGAGCCGTAAAAGGAGCACCCCACATGTTCTTTCCAATCCTCCCAAAGAGAAATCTTCTATATATCTGTCTCTCTATTTTCGGGGTTTTGGTTAAAGATTGCAAGAGTGCTCCCTATTTTTCTTGTGAATTTTACAAGATTTTTTGTGTTTTTTCGATCAAATTTTACAATTACCGCTCACAGATTCGATACTCTTTCCATTCCTCCCAGAATTAAGGAAAAGTTAAAAGGGAAGATTTTAATATTTCAGAGAATCGGGGTGCACAAACAAATCCCAAATTTAAAATCTTGGGATTTGTCGATTTTTTTCTCTGAAAATTTCATTATGTGAGGAAACGTAAGCCATCTTGGGTGCGTCTGGAGTCATGTATTGCTTCGCACTATTGACTGCAACAATCGCATCATTAAAGGCTCCGGCAATGAGTCTGACTTTGCTCTCGTGGGTCGAACAGTCCCCTGCTGCATAAACACCTGGAAGGCTCGTCTGTGCATGGTGGCTCATTCGAACCATTCCATCGTCCATCTTCAGCCCACAACTTGCCAGATCACTTAAATTGCTTTTATATCCGTGACTAACAACGACTTCATCCACTTCCAACACGACATTGGCCTGACTTTCCATATGCGTAATCACAACCTGCTGGATTCGCTTACCATTATTATGAAGCTGCGTGATGCTGTATGGTGTTCTCACATCCGTTATATTGTTCATCTCACTGACATTTCGTTCCATTGCACGGAACTCATTATTCCGGTGAATTACAACTACACTGCGAGCAAGTTGAGCAAGTTCAATTGCCCAGTCTACTGCACTGTTGCCTCCACCCGAAATGAGTACACGCTTCCCGGAAAAATGTTCTGGATTTTGCACGGTGTAATGAAGATTCTCTTGCTCATATTCAATCGGCTCCTGAAGCTCCAGCTTCTGAATCTCTGCTATACCACGGCCTACTGCAACAATGATCGTACGAGTATAATGTATCTCTCCTTCAGTGGTATACATCCTCCATATTCCGTTATCCATTCGAGTGAACCTTTCCACTTTACAATTCAATTCTACCGTTGGGTTAAACGTATTGGCCTGCTGAACAAGCCACTCGATCAACTTCGAACATTTCATAGGCGGCAGACCGCCTACATCCCAAATTGTTTTTTCCGAATAGGTGTGCAGAAAACCACCAAGCTGGTCTTTACCTTCAATGATCTTTACTTTCATATCACGCATCCCTGCATAAAAAGCCGCATACATGCCGGCAGGTCCGCCTCCAATGATGGTTACATCGTAGATATCTTCTTCATTCATCTTGAACACACCCTGTTAATTTAGTTATGAATTAGAGAGATTCTGGTAACATACGGTTTGCCTTATTTATTTTTTTCTTCAAAAGCAGTTACAATATCATCAATGACATATTCGTCGGCAAGCGGTGACATTCCCAGATTGAACCATTCCTTGCCACCCACCATGTAAACATGGTTCTGCTTAACTGCTTTCAGATTTTTCCATAACGATGACGATAACATATCTTCAAATTTCTTTTTAATTTCCGGATTAGTATCATCATCCAGCTGAACGATCAGATGATCTGCGTCGTATTCAGGCAGTACTTCCAAGGATACGGACATGGCGGTTTGATCTTTCGGGAAATTAGGAAGTGGTTTCATTCCCAATCGTTTGTGGACAAAGTTTCCTCGGTCAAGGTTCTCCCCATGAAGTACGATTTCTTTTTCCATTACTCTAATGTAGAGAACAGTCTCTTCACCAATCAGCTTATGCAATCTGTCAGCAGCTATCTTCTCCTTAGCGACCAAATCCTGAATAACCTTTTCTGCCTGCTCTTCTTTATCCAGAATTTTGGCCATATCCCGCAGTTCATCACGCCAATCATCACGCTGTGGTAAAAGTACGGTAGGTGCAATCAGCGTAAGCTGATCATAGTCCTTTTTGGACCACCAGTCAGGAGCGATGATTAAATCCGGAGCTGCCTCCATGAGGGCTTCAAAATTAGGTGTTCTTCCGATTCCCATTTTCATCGTGTTTGTGAACGGTTCCTGTAAGTAAGAAGGAAACTCCTCATGATAGTTCTGAACAGCAATGGGTACGATCCCAAGTGAATATAAAAATTCTGGATATACCACAGACAGACCCACTATTTTTTGTGGGTTTATCGGGATTTCAATCTCTCCCATTTCCGTGTCCACTTTCTTCACCTGACTTGCTTCTGTCGCTGAAGAATTGGTGGTACCCGCTTCTTGTCCTTCACTCGTGGACGCTTCTTTACCTGCTGCCCCGCAAGCCGAAATAACGAACATTAACATCATTCCACATATGACGGTTAACCATCTGAATCTCATTCTGTATGTACCCCCTATAATATATGACAATGTCTAATCAATAATAATTATCATTATCACTACGATATAGGAGTAGTATAATCAAATATGTTCAGGCATGATATTGACTATTCAGACTTTTTGCCATGGACGATCTTGCCATAACTTTAATATTTCATCCAACATAAGCTCATGGGTAAACGCCGTGTAGTCCAGCAGGACGCTCGACAAAAGGACATCTATTACGCCATTCTGTATCGCTAACAGCTCAAGCCACTCTTCAGACTTACGCACAACAGACCATGTCAGCCTGGATGTCTCATCATCACCCACAATCAGTAATATTCTTTCAATGTTAAGAACAGACAACTCCTTAATGCTCACTGTTCCCCGTTCCCAATAAGTTTCAATTCCCTCGGGACCATCCATTTGCATATCAATGTAAAAAACGGAAGCAATGCTCCTTGGGCCTAACACTTGCAACTCTTCGCCATAAAATTTGAGTACAACTAGCTTGTCTTTTCGTATGGAATCCACAAGCTGATTCTTTATGACCGTTACTTTCTCTTCATATCTTTGAAGCCATACCTCTGCAATATTAGACCTGTCCAAAAAACTTGCAACAACTCTCAAATGCTCTCTCCAATCTCCTTTTTCCCACGGGAGGTCACACACAGGAGCAATGGATTGAAGCTGACTTTGCAAAACCTCAGACTCCGTCCCAACCGTAATAATATAGTCAGGCTTAACTAATCGAAGCTGTTCCAGCCAGGTGGTCTCACTCCCAGCAAGTGGCATAACTTTGTCCGTTTCATATTTACGTCTATAATAATATGTCCATGGATGAGTTGCCGGCGCGGCACATGGAATGATCTGCAATGCAAGCAGTATACCAATGCTCAGGGAATGAACCGCTGCAATTTTTTGTTTGCTATTACGTATAAACGCTGCCGGTGGAACGCCGGAGATTTGCTTGAATTTACGCCGGAAATACGTCTCATCCTGGTACCCCACGTACGATGCCACATCCTTGAGTCGATAGCTGTGATCATTTCTCATTAAGATCTGGGCTTGTTTCATTCGATATAGCGTTAAATAGTCGACTGGACTGTAGC
Source organism: Paenibacillus sp. FSL R5-0519 (assembly GCF_037974275.1). Lineage (NCBI taxonomy): Bacteria > Bacillati > Bacillota > Bacilli > Caryophanales > Paenibacillaceae > Paenibacillus > Paenibacillus sp. FSL R5-0519. The sequence continues at coordinate 2,407,774 of NZ_CP150234.1, read as the reverse complement.
CATACCTTTTCTTGAATAAACGCATGAAGTGTCGAGGGCTCATTCGTGCCACATTTGCTAATTCCTCAATAGTTAATCTCTTGGAATAATTCTGCTCCATGTAGGCTTTAACATGCTCAATCGGTGAAGCCGGATCCGTCTTTTCTGCACAGGCCACGTCGTAAAACAGGGTATACAGCAGTTCCTGAAAACGAATCTGACCATAGTACCTTTGCAAGCCATCCTTCTTCATTGTGTGGTGGTAAATCATCTGACAGATCACGCCAACGGCAATGGGAGAATATGAGCTGACCTCGCCATTCACTTCATTACGTAAAAGTTGCTTCATCATATCAAGGGCTGTTCCACCCTCCTGCTCCAGTGCGTACATGACATCAAAACTCATGTGATACACGCCTCGTTCATCCAACGAAAGCACATTTGCCTCAATCAACTGCCCTGGAAAACCTATGTACAGTCCGCCTGCTTTCAATTCAATGAAAGTCCCATCTATCTTTAACCAACCTTGGCCACTCGCTACAAATAATAACATGTAAGTTTCAATAAAGTGTTTCCTCAGAAGCCACTCCGTCGCAGGACCAGTCGTATAATTCACCTGAATGAGCCTAAAATTCATATGATCCAGGTGATCAAAATGTTTTGAGTCTATTTCGTTGTTGTCCATCTGCATTGATCTCCCTCCAGACTTAAACGATTATGCTGATTTCATTCTCTAAAACATAACATACCACACGAACTAAAGATAAAAAAAACACTCCGGCTATCCTCTAACCTGTCTTCAATAAATAAAATGCACTTATTATTGAGGATCAGGCTAAAGAACGCCAGAGTATTATACGTTCATATGCGCTCAGACACTTTAAAGACGTCTGACGGTCTTATTACAAAAATCTGTATTGAGCTTCTATTAATCCATTATAGACGCCTTGTTTTTGGATAAGCTGCTCATGGTTGCCCTCTTCTTTAATTTCACCATGATCCAGGACAATAATGTTATCTGCATTCCGGATGGTGGAGAGACGGTGAGCGACCATAAAGGACGTTCTTCCCTGCAACAATACCTTCAGTGCTTCCTGGATTTTAAGCTCTGTCTCGGTATCAATGCTGGCAGTAGCTTCATCCAGAATCAATATGCGAGGATCGGCAAGCAGCGCACGGGCAAAGGATAACAATTGCCGTTGTCCCATGGATAATACGTTCCCTCGTTCTTCCACTTCGGTATCATATCCGCCAGGCAGCTTCATAATGAACTCATGCGCATTGACTGCTTTGGCGGCCTCTTCCACTTCTTCATTCGTTGCATCCAATCGTCCAAATCGAATATTGTCACGAATCGTACCCGAGAAGATGAAGGTATCCTGCAAGACAATACTGATCTGGCTGCGTAAACTCTCTACCGTTACATCCCGCACATCCTGTCCGTCAATGGTGAGACGTCCACCGGATATATCATAGAAACGACTGATCAGGTTGATGATCGTACTTTTACCTGAACCGGTATGACCAACGAGTGCAATTGATTGTCCCGCAGCCGCAGAGAAGCTGATTCCTTTCAGCGCCTGTCTGCCCTTCTCGTATTCGAACACCACGTTTTCGAATGCGATATCTCCTTTAATAGAAGGAAGTGGCTTGGCACCTGGTTTATCCGCAATACTTGGCTTTTCATCCATGAACTCGAAGATACGCTCCGATGAAGCCATGGCAACCAGGAGTTGATTGTACATCTGTCCCAGACGGTTGATCGGGTCCCAGAAGTTGCCGACATAGTTGGCAAAAGCGACAAGTAAACCTACGGTCAACTGACCATCCTGAATCAGATAGGCACCAAACCAGAAGAGGATTAATGTCCCGAAGCCGCCGGTAATCTCGATCAGTGGTCCGAAGCCCTGGTTCATCGCTGATGCTTTGTCCCATGACTTTTTGCTAGACAGATTCATGTTGTCAAAATACTTCATGTTCTCTTTTTCCTGTGTATACGCCTGAGTCACTCGAATCCCTTGAATGGATTCATTCAAGTGAGAGTTAATCCGGGAATTCTTCATGCGCACATCTTGCCAGGCACGACGGATCAGCACCCGCAGTTTGGTCGAGATGATAAACATGATCGGCACCGTAATAATTACGGCAAGACCCAGTTTCCAGTTAATCAACAGCAAGATCACAATGATGCCGAGCAGCTGCACGCAGTCGATCATGACGTTAACTGCACCGTTAGTGAACAGATCCTGAAGGGAGTTAATATCATTCGTAACACGAACCAGTACGGAACCTGCTGGTCTTTTGTCAAAAAAGTTAAAGGACAGCTTCTGGATATGCTTGAACAGATCCGAGCGAAGATCGTAGATAACGCGCTGTCCAATAATGTTGGTCAATTTGATCCGGTACGTATTGGCTGCCCATTGAATGAGATACAACACGAATATGGAGCCTGCGATCAGATAAAGCATCGTCATACTTGGCAGCCCCGTTGCCGGTGCGATGGCCCGGTCAATCGCCAGACTGATGAGAAAAGGTACGGATAATTTCGTAATGGTACCGAGAATCATCATTAGAATAACGAGTGGCAACAGTTGTTTTGCATAAGGTTTCATGTATGCAAACAAACGTCCGAATTCTTTCCAGTTAAACGGTTTTTCAATAATTTCATCATCCTGATACACAAATCGTTCATTCAGTTTCTTCTCGGAGGCCCCTTTGGCCTCGCGCCTGTCTGCTATCGTCTCGGCACTCATGAATTCACCTGCTCCCCAGCCTCCCGCTTACCGCGGGCAATATAATCTGCGTATTGAATTTTATAAACATCCTGGTATGGTCCAGGTACTTCAATAAGTTCGGTATGTTTGCCACGTTGTACCACGCGACCTTCATCCAGCACCAGAATCTCATCTGCATGTCGTAGTGAAGATATCCGGTGTGCAATAATAAATGTAGTTCTACCGCGCATGACTTCCTGGAAACCGGATTGAATCTCATGTTCCGTCTCCATATCCACGGCGCTGGTTGCATCATCGAGTACCAGGATTTTCGGATTTTTCAGCAAAGCCCTTGCGATCGCAATCCGCTGTTTCTGTCCACCCGATAGTCCCATACCGCGTTCACCAACCACCGTGTCATATCCGTCCGGGAACTCCATAATGAAGTCATGAGCCTTGGCCAGCTTGGCTGCGCGGATAATCTCATCCATGGTGACATTCTTAAGTCCGTAGGAAATATTATTGCGAATGCTGGATGAGAACAGGAAGGTTTCCTGGAAAACAGAAGCGATCTGACTCCGCAAACTGCGAATGCCTATATCTTTGATGTTTTTGCCATCCAGCTTGATCGTACCCGAGTTGACGTTATATGCACGCATCAGAAGCTGAATGATGGTTGATTTACCTGACCCTGTGCCCCCGAGGAAACCGATTACAGAACCGGGTGCAGCATCAAAATTAATATCGGTTACCGCTGGCATTTTGTTGCCGTAGGCAAAGGTAACGGATTCAAATGTCACATGACCATTCACTTGGTCTGCTTCCACAATGACCGGATCTTGTGTTTCTTCCACATCCACTGGCGTGTTAAGCAGTTCGAGCACCCGTTCACCTGAAGCTTTCGATTGCGTATAGTTGTTGATATGGAACCCCAGATTCCACATTGGACCGATTATGTACCAGATCAAACTGAAAAAGGCAACGAGTTCACCAAGTGTCAGCGTATTCTGTATAACCATTCTTCCACCGATTACCAGCAACAGCACGATGCTCACCGAAGCAAGAATCTCCATGATCGGAAAATAGTGACTCCACAATGTTGCGGCATGAATCTGATTCGTCTTGTAACGCTCATTGCGTGTGGAGAACTTCTCCACTTCATAAGGCTCACGTGCAAAGGATTTTACCGTACGCACGCCAGTAATATTCTCCTGTACCGCTGTCGTCAGTGAACTGAGCGCCAGCCGCATCTCCTGAAACGCAGGGTGAATTTTGGATTCGAATCTCAGCGCAACGAAGGCAAGTAATGGGATGCATATGAGCGTGAACAGTGTAAGCTGCCAACTCATGGTCATCATCATGATTGCGCCGAATACGACCATCAATACCATGTTGAGAATCTGGGCGAAACCAAATCCGATAAAGTTACGGATGGCTTCCAAATCTCCCGTGAGGCGGGACATCAGATCACCTGTCTTGGCCGTATCATAATAACGGAAGGATAAAAATTGAAGCTTTTCATAACATGCGTTACGAAGTCTGTACGCCAGGAAGTTACCCAAGCGTCCTCCAAAAAAGCCATGTAAAAACTGCATTCCTGCTTTTAAAATCACTACACCTAACACAGTCAAGGCAATTATGGGAACGTCTTCAAAAGTGCGCGGAACAATAACATCATCAATCAGTATCCTCAGCATGTACGGATACACCAACCCAAGTGCGGTCGCTAAGGCGAGGAACAAGATTGATACAAATAAATACGTTCGCTTTTCCCAAAAAAAGATTTGCAGTTGCCTAAGAACATCCATGTTTCTCCTCCTCTTATGTCGTTCAAAAATACTATGAACATTTATGAAGTTTATCACCGTACCCCATTCGCGGCAAAGCGAATAACAGACCATATTCTGCCTGCTTTCAGCTTATTGACGCATTAATGAAGGTAAATACCCACCTTTCAATCAAATGTTTGAATATTCTCTTTATTTCAGGTTGTTCGCACCAAAAAAAGGCTCCCTATATGCCTTTTCGGCAGGGGCCTTTTTAGGTTGATTTTCGCAACATTTTCAATGTGTTGCTGTATCATTCATTTTGTTTTACAAAGACTTCCAGAGAATACGCGTTATGCCACGATTTTAACGGTGTTCAATCTGTTCCAATTGCACAGACAAGCTGGTCCATTGCTCCGCCGGAATTCCGCTCTCCAGTGTATCTTGAATTCCGCTCACCGCCTCGTCCAGACGTTCTTCCAACTGACGGGATTGGTGTTGCAATGACTGACTGAGCTGGTTGTCATAAAACTGTATCAGTTTGTCTTGCGCGGCAGGAAGAACTTCAATGATCATCTGTTTGAGAACAGGATCAAGTGCCTCCTGTAACCGCTGACGCCCATCCCCTTCGAAGAACTGTTTCGGATTGCGGAAATAATTCAAATAGCTTTTCCATCCAGACGGTTCTTCCAAACGGACTTCTTCAAGCACAGGTGTACTCCAGCGTTCGTTCAGTGGCAGTGACACATCCACCCCACCTGATAACTGTCTGACGTCATCTATACAATCTGTAACTTGTTTTGTCAGCCAAGTCTGACCTGTCTGTTCAAGTCTGAGGGTGGTCGCAAGCAGTTCCTGCTCCAGTTCAATGGCAATCATGCGCAACAGTTCACGTCCACAGGCTGCAAAAGCCGTCTTCAGATTGCCCCGATCCTCCCGAAGTACGGATGGATGGAATGCTTCTGCCATGAATAGGCCAAGGCGATAGGCAAGTCGCTGCCTCACATGGAAGAGCAGTTCTGCTGTTTCCTGTGACAGTTCTTCCTTCATGGATCGTGCTGCAAGTTGCTGGATGCGCAGGCGTGATTGTCCCTGGATCGTCTCCAGTTCATTCCGCCGCTGCTGCAAAGCTTCCTCTCCCTGAGCCGCATCCTCCGCGCGTTTCTTCAGCCGCTGAATGACACGTGCCATCTCTTCGGAAGCACCGCCTACGGCAAGATCGGCTAATTCTCTGCCTGCAAACTGGTTGAACTCTTCCTCAAAACGAATAAATCCGGATTGCTCAAGCAGCTTTGAATCACCTGCCATCTTGCCTTCCATCGCCAATATGCTGGATACTGGGAAGAGTCGTGGTGCCCGAATTCCATTACTGCGCAGTTGGGTGCTCACATGATCGAGAACCTGCTCCAGTTCTTCTTCAGAGGAAGACAGGTCGCTGGCATTCACGACAAAGAACATCTGATCCATGGCAGAACTATCCTTAACACGTCCCAACTGATTCAGGAACTGCCGATCGCCTTGTGAGAAAGCATGGTTGTAATACGTCACAAAAATGAGTGCATCCGCATTCTTCATATAATTGAAGGTTACACCCGTATGACGAGCATTGACGGAATCCGCTCCTGGTGTGTCGACCAGTACAATGCCCTGTTCCGTTACATCGCAACTGTAGTAGAGATCGATACTGTCTACGAAGCAGGACTTCTTCTCGTTTGCGACAAAATTACGGTAACCCTCCAGATCCACCAGTACATCCTGGCCCAACTGGTTCGCTGTTTCTTCCCAGCCGGCTGCTGCCGCCTGCAAAAAGCTGTAATGCGGGCGCCCCGCCGGATGCACATCCTGTGGCGAGACGGAACGTACTCGCTTCTGCCACTCGGTTCCAGGCTCACCCAGTCCAAGCAAACGGAAGGAATAGGCGAGGTCTTCATGGAAGGCGTCCCGGGTCTTCATACGGACCCGGGCTGTTCCATGCTCCGCGCCCCCGGCAGGAGCCATGATCCGGTTAATCGCCGCTGTTGTTGGATGCGGCGAGACGGGTAGTACAGCTTCGCCCAGCAACGCGTTGGCGAAGGAGGATTTGCCGGCGCTGAACGCTCCGAACAGCGCGAGTGTGAACGTGCCGCCCGCAAGCGAAGCCGCGCGTGCACGCAGATCCCGTACCGCCGACCCCATGGCGGGGTACGGCTCTACCAGCGCAGCAGCGGCTTCAAGCCGTGCCGCTGCTGCGTCCAGGCGTCGGCGGCGTTCAGCGCCAGCCGCCGCCGTTGGCCCTGGCACCGCCGCCGCGACTGCGCGCTGCGCTGGCGGTGCCTCTGGCGTCTGTGGCTGCGCAGCCACAGACGCTGACGTGCCCGCATGCGGACCGGGAGCTTCGCCCGGTCCAGGCACCGCGGGCACGTGCGGGCCCTTCACCTCCGGTAATAGCCCGGAGGGGAGGGGGCCCGCATCAGGCAGCAGGCTGCGCAGCCCTGCTGCCTCTGCGGCGGCGCTGCGCTGGAGCGCCGTGTAGCGCGCCGCCGCCGCGGATTGCGCCAGCAGCGCTGCGCGGCTGGCGTCCAGCGCCTGGAGCGCGGCTTCGCCTCGCGTACCCAGCGCTTCAAGCATGCGGTCGGCCAGCATCATGGCCGACCTGCGATAGCGGGCCTCAATCTCGCCCCGCACATCTTTGCTGAATTGAATTACATACTCGGGAGATACCTCTGCACTGGCACTGCGTTTCATCTCCAATAGTGCTTCATCCACAGCAGGAAGCTCCATATTGAGCGCCTGCTCCCACTCCGCTCCCCATATCTGATGGGATTCACCCAGCTGCCTAAGCATCGTACGAATATGTACTTCCACTTGTCCGGAAGCCTGATCCTGTAATAGACGCACCAGTTCAGAAGCACGGCGTTGTTTCTCCTGCTCGGTTTTGCCGCCTGAGAACAATAAGCCAACCCTGAAACCCGGTTTTCGGCTCTCCAAATAGGCAGCAGCCGACGCGCGAATATCCGCAGGAGTAAGATTTGCATTCGCCAGAAGAGGCTCAAGCTCTGCCCGGAATTTCTCACGCACTCGCGAAGGCCCGGTACGAATGTCTTCTGCTTGTTGATCGAGAAGCTCCAGCTCCCGTTCCAAGCGTTCAATTCCTTCCTTACCACCGATCTCATCCAGCAGAGATTGTTCTTCATCCTCACGTTTCTCCACTTCTCTCGTCAGGTGCTGCTCCGTTACATGACTGGCCGAACTTGCCAAACTGTGTGTAATTAACGCTTCCTTCTCTTGCATCATGTGTCCAATAAGTTCCGGCAGCATATCCCACTGGTTGTAGCGATGCTCCTTGTCGCGGAGGGAAGTAAACAGCAGTCCGTCATATCTAACTTCCCAGGCTGCAAATATAGCTTCGACCCCTTCGGTATATTGTTCAAAAGAAAGCTCACGTTCCCGATGCTTGTCGATCTGGTTCACGATCAAAAACAAGGGTTTGCCCCAATCCGACAAACTTTTGGCAAATGAAAGGTTCGTCTCGGACTGGACATGATTATAGTCCATGACATAGAAGACCACATCCGCCAGATGGAGCGCGGAATGGGTCGCAAGACTGTGCCCACGATCTGTAGAATCCACACCGGGTGTATCCAACAGAACAGCATCATCTTTCAGCAAGGGAATATCATCCCATACCTCAATGGAGCTGTACGCTCCCCCATTTTTGCAATACGCCTCCAATTCCTCTGGAGAAACTTCAAGTGTTCCTGCTCCATTGTCAGCGCTTACGTTTGGCGTAGTATAAATCAGCGCTCTCGGCTTACCATTACGTATGGATACCACATTCGCACTTGTTGGCACGGGACTCGAAGGCAGCACCCGCTTACCGCACAAACTGTTGATGAGACTCGATTTGCCTGCAGAGAAATGACCACAGAACGCAATCGTCAGATGTTTCGTTTCTGCCTTGCTGATTAAATCCGTTAAAGCCTGTACAGCCGCATGGTCCCCTGTCTGCTCCATCGCTTCACGCAGCGGAAGCAGAGGTTTGGCCATTTCTTTTGGGTAATCTGTTCTGGTCATGACTGGCCTTCCCCCTGGCTCCTCTAATTTGACATCCGTTTCGATGTCTATCTCTTTTACAACATTTATTTTAACATTATCAAGTTTGAATTTGAACGATTGAATGGAATATACCTGAACTATCCTATATATACAAAATGCAAATATAAGAAAAACGTTGATCAACGTATTTTCACAGAAGACAGAACGCGTTTAGTGATTGCTATTCTTGCAATTACCGAATTGTTCAGGTGCGCTGTGAACATATAAATCTATAAAAAAATAAAACCGAACAAGTCGGTTTTATCTGTCAGACGTTCTATACTCAGTATTTAGCATACTGCTTACTCTTTAATACAACAGAACCCAATTGTGTAATCACTACTTAGGAAACTGCGTTCTCCATGGAAGGAAGCAAGATTTCAAATACTTGTCCATGTTGAAGAATTGTAATGTCTCTGCCTTTGTCTCTCATAACCACAACTTCTGGTTTAACGGACATACGCTCCAGGTAATGTTCAGGCACGTCGCCAGAATGGCTTACTGTGATGCCTTCTACTTCTTTTTCTTCATTCTCAGCCATTTCCTGTTCAACGATTTGTTCAAAAATATCGGAGAAGGCCTCAAAATTGTCAGTGTACACGGAAATGCATTTCATGATTATTCATCCTTTTCTGCTCATTAATTTATTTTTCGTTTTCGGGTGGTGACACGTTCCTTATCTTTCCTGATTTGGGACGTTTTCATACGTTTTTTCCCTTCCCTGCATATGTCCAGCAATGGACAGATATGACACGCAGGGTTCTGTGCCTTGCAATGGTAGCGTCCAAAAAATATAAATCGGTGGTGAGTTAAAGTCCACTCATCCCGAGGTACGCGCTTCATTAGTTTCTTTTCGACTTCAAGTACGGAGTCATCCCAACCTGCAAGCGCCAGCCGCTTGGATACACGTTCAACATGAGTATCTACCGCAATTGCCGGTACACCAAACGCATTGGAAACAACTACATTCGCGGTTTTCCGCCCGACACCTGGTAGTGTCACAAGCTGATCATGTTCCTGCGGTACATCACCGCCATACTGATCTATTAGAATTCGGCACATGTTCTGAATATGCTTGGCCTTGTTCCGGTACAGACCGATTCGCCGAATATCCTGTTCCAGCTCTTCGAGAGGAACCGCCAAATAATCTGCTGGGCTTTTGTACTTCTGGAACAAATCTGCGGTTACCTTGTTCACCGTTTCATCGGTGCACTGGGCAGACAAAAGGACAGCTACCGTCAATTCAAATGCATTGCTGTGATTTAATTCGCAATGTGCATCAGGAAACATTGCTTCCATCGTTTCGAGTATATGCCTAACCGTCGCTGCATTCATGAAGAGCTACCTCCCACAAAATGACTCCACTCTGCGGAGCCTTACTTCGAAGCTTCATCCGAATACTTTGCGGGGACCTCAAAAAGCTTGCAAAAAAAACGTCTTGATGCGGGAAAGATCCCGTATCAAGACGGTCATTCTTTTGATCCTCGAAAAGAAACGATTACTGTTTTTGAATCTCCATAATCACATTGTTCAGGAGATACAATACAATATTATCATTATCTCTGAGAGATTGCACGCTTAAAGTATTGTCACCCTGGTGAACAAATACACTTGATCCGAGTGCAAAACGATAGTTTGTGTCTGCTGTCGTTTCCCGTTTAACCAAAATCTGATTACCCACACCATCATAAGACCAGAATTGTTTGCTCATGACAGTCAGCACTCTGAAGCGTATTGAATTATCCGTATCTTTTGTCATTTCAACACGATCACCGACCGTAAGACTAGTCAGCGAAGTTAACGTAGAGCCAGATTTTACGACTTTAACAGAACCGCTAACAGGCACGGTTTCAGTCTGGCCGTTAAACTGCTTGAGCGTTACGGATGAAGCATCCACTGCTGTAACCTCAGCCAGCGTACGCTTCACGACTTGAACCGCTTTTGGCGTAGCTCCTTCAAACGTTACATTAATCAGGTTGCCTGCTGTCAGCTGTGAAGGCGTGATCGTCTGACCACTCTCTCCTGTCAGTACCGCTTGATCCACGTAAAACTGACTTGTCAACAGATCGGATTTTACTCGAATACGACTATTTGCTTCCAAGGCAACCACTTCGAATTGAGCCACAGTGTTCAGTGCAATCTTCTGCACTACATCCTGATTTGCTCCAAGTGTTATGGTAACTTTGTCACCAATCTTCAGATCTCCCAGACTTGCACCGGATTTGTTATACATCTCGACTGTAGGAACCGTAGAATAAGGCACTGTAATCGTCTGATTACCGGACAACAAACTGATTTTCTTGCCAGAAGTATCAATGTTGCTGATTGTACCTTCATACTTGTAAATCACTTTAACGGACAATGCACGTGTTCCCACATATGTCAGATCCAATTTTCGACCATCGTTTAAGAGTGACTCCAGACCAGCCAGTGTAGGTTTGGTCGTATTATAATCCAGCTTGGTTTTCTCATCCAATGTAAATACAAACGGTTTTTTGTTGTTGTCCAGCACGGTAAGTACCTTTGTTTTACTATTGTAAGACACAACTGTTACCCCGTTCATAGGTTCCATTTGGCGTCCAATGACCTGAATACGCGTTACCTGGTCATCAGCGTTTAATGTGAGCTCCACCTGATCCCCGTTCGTAGCATCCGTGATGAGATCATTCAGCGTTGCATCCTGAATGCCATTGATAATGACTTCCGGCTTTTCAGTCAGCAGTTTCGCCTCCAGTGAACCTCCTTCACGTTTGAACGTTAACGTGGATTGGTTACCACCGATCTCAACCAGTGTTCCGCGCACAGATTGCTCCACACCTTGAGTTAATACGATCGTTTGCAGAACACTGTCCTTAACGGTGTATTTTACGGCACTGCCGGCTTTCAGATCAGCCACTGACAGGATACGGTTCTGATATGTGATAAGCAGATTGTCATTGTAAGCAAACTGTTCGGTAGCACCCGCTGCATTGACAAGTTTAATGGTTTTGCCAGAAGAAGATACTTCAGCAACTACGCCATTGTCACTCTTGTTCACAATGCCGGATTTCACACGGATTGCGACTGTTTTTTTGTCAGCCGAGAACGTCTCGCGCTGTACTTCGATGACACTATCTGCCGTAATATCAGACAGTTTGATTGCATTACCATTCTGATCGATGAATGCCGTTGCTTCATCATAACTGTACGTTTCGTAATTCTCGCCCACAAAGATACCAATCTTATTGCCAGACAATGAACGTGCAAATGTACCTTCAACGCTTTCCACCTGTGGTGTAGCATCAACGACTTCCACATAGGAAGCCCCGCCAGCCGAACCCATAACCATAACTTTCGTGTATAGTTTCACATCTGTGGATGAAGCACGCGTCTCACTGTCTTTCGTAAAGTAAGGCGTACTGCTGTTCACTGCGAAGTTAACGGCTTTGCCGTCCACAACCAGCGTGATCTGCCCATCTTTCAATCCAGTCACATAACCCGTGGAAGTGTTCGGATACTTCGTATCCGTTAACGATTCGCCACGACTGAAGAAGGTAGCGAGTTGAGCACGGGTTACGGAACCAGTTGGATTGAATTTGTTACCTTCCACACCTTTGGCCAGATCCAGGCTAACAGCCAGATTGACATAACCTTTACCACTTTCAGAGATATCTGCATTATCAGCAAATCCGGTAGATTGATTGTTTTGCGCCTTTGCTTCAGCATCCTTGTCCAATGAGCGGATTAACAATTTCGTAATCCATTCCCGTGAAGCCGGCTTTTGCCCCCATGATGTCTTGGATACATCCACAGTAGATTCTTCCGTCTTGTCAATCAGTCCCAGTTGAAGTGCCAGCGCGACATATGGCTTGAAATAATTTCCCACTTCCATGTTTGTCGGTAATGCCGCAGCCGTGTCGTTATTCAACTGGCCCTCTTGATTCATAAAACGGATTGCCATCGTTACAGCTTCTTGCTGTGTTACCGCGTCTCCTGGACGGAACAGGCCGTTGTTACCGAGAAGAATGCCTTGATATGCCAGTTTGTACACATGTTTCTCAGCCCAGTATCCGACCTTGATGTCACTGAACAAACCAGTTGGTGCAGCCGTATTCGTTATTGCAGCTGTCTGACCCTGCCCCGTTTCTGTTGATTCTGCTGCCATGGCAGCTCCGCCGGCGCTAAGGGCCATCATGCCTGCAAGCACGGCTGATACTACTTTTTTAGAGTGTGATGGATTGTTATATTTAAAAGTCACCTATGATTCCCCTCTCTCATGTAAAACGACCCATATTCCGTGGATTCACGGTACAACAGCCTGCTGTACAGCCTATTCGGATCTTGTCATTGGATGTTCAAGATCCACATGGCCCATCAGACTCTCAGTCTGCTGACCATCCACCAGTAAATCAAGTGATTTTACTTCATCAAACTGGAAGAACGTTTGTTTCAGAGCATCCATGGCAAAGACTTCTCCACCTGCTCCAAGACGTGCCGTATCTGGCATATGAATATCCAGGGTAAGAGCTCCATCCTTGAACTGAACAGATTTCAATTCAATTTCTTTAGACCACAGTGGAACAAGTTTATTGTCTTTGCTCTGTTGCAGTGATTCAAAGGCAGCCTTATATTTGGCATCATCCGATGCGTATGAAATCTCTGCCGAAGCTTTGTGCAACTCCAGTTCTTCTTCATCCGTATAGAATACAGTGATCGTTTTCTTTTCATTACTTTCGGAAGTTGTTGGCGTGTCCGTAGACGTTTCGCTTGGCGGAGTAGTTGTAGTCGTTCCCTCCGAACTGCCTTCCGTGGATTCTGTTGGTGTTGTGTTCTCTTCTGGTTCAGCAGTTACCGGTTCGGTAATTGTTTCGCCTTCAACCTCGGTCACATTGTTTTGCGTTCCTGCGCCTTGCGTCTGATTCGGAGCAGCTGTTGGCTTGCTTCCACATCCAGCAGCAACTGCCATAACCGTTACCAGCAAGGCTGCAATCCATATTTTCTTGTTCATTCTAACTCCGCCTCCTCAACATAAGGGCTTGTCCCTTATTGAATTCCCAGATACTCCTTGATTCCTGCAACAATCCCTTTGGCAACACTATTCTGGAAACTTTCCGTGAAGAGGGCTGCTTCGTCGCTCTTATTGCTAAGGAATCCACCTTCCAGCAGAACTGCTGGCATTGTCGTTTCACGGGTAACATGGAGACTTGCCGTTTTCACTCCGCGATCTTTCAGTCCGGAAGACTGTAAGAGATACTTGTGCATCACTGTAGCAAGTGCTTTGCTGTTGGAGCGTGTATAGAATGTCTCTACACCGTTCGCAGCAGCAGGGCCACTGTTAGCATGAATGGAGATGAAGATGTCCGCTTTTATGTCTTGTGCAATCTTCACACGTTCTTTTAATGCCAAAAATGTATCATCGCTGCGGGTTAACACAACGTCAATTTTGGATTCTTTTTTCAACAATGCTTCCACTTTCAGAGCCATTGCCAGATTGAAGTCTTTTTCACGTTTACCCGTTACACCAATTGCCCCTGGATCCTGATCTCCGTGACCTGCATCAATAACGACAACTTTTTTGCCATTATTCCCAACGGGAGGAGCAGGTGTACCACTTTGATTGTCGAGGTTAATCATGATCAGTCCGGAATCATTTTGCACACTGTACCCTTTCGAACTGGAAAGATCGATCACAAAACGAACTGTGGATGGACTGTTGCTGTATAACGAGTAACGAATCTTAGACACATCCGGATAGCCGCTAACGACGAGTTGTCCATTCTGGTTGCTGTCTAGAGCCTGTCCTTCACTGAATGAATCAGCAAATGCGGTATTCGGCAAGTCTATAACGATTCGATCTGGTCCTGTCATCGTGAAGACGTTCGGCTTCGTACTCCCGCTTGTTGCTATCATGAGGCGGTTGTCGCTGAAGCTGATGCCGTTCACCAGTACAAGACCTTCCTGATCCGATCCTCCGCCTTCATTGCCAGAGTTCGGAGGTGTGGTTGTCCCGTTTCCGGAACCTGAATTCTGGGTAACTAATGTTACCGTCTTCGTGGTATTGTTCCAACCCACCTTAAGACCCATTTCCTCACCAATAAATCGGAGAGGTACGAGCGTAGTACCATTTTTAACGAGTGGCGGGGCATCCAGGTTTACGTTACTGCCGTTCACCGTTGCCGTCTTCTGTCCAACAATCATCTGCATGGCAGTGTTGTCTTTGCTGATAGTCACCGTTTGCGTTTGCTGCTTCCACTCCACGCTATACCCAAGATTTTCGGACACAACCCGGATCGGAACCATCACCTTGCTGTTGATAATTTCCGCCTTCGTATCCGATGGCTGTACGATTTCTTTTCCGTCTAGGATAATTTTCGTGTCTGTTGCTGCATGACTATAGCCCGGGAATACGAGCCCAAAGACAAATAACAGTACCAAAAAACCGAACTTCTTCATCCTTCACCCCTACCATTCTCATATTTTTTTGCCGCATGTTGTCATTTTCCAACTCCGACTGACCGTTTGGGCATTACCAGACACCTATTAGACGCCCCTCGCTCTCAAAAGTTGCGAATATATTCCAACATAACAGAAAAAAAACGTTGTCAGATCAAGCTTTTTTTACATTTTAATGTCTTATTTTTTCCTTATTTATCAAATATACATCTCTAAACAACGTACTAGCCTAGCCTTCATATTTGCGCACAATTCACTTTACAGTCCCAAAAATTCAACAATTCCGTCCACAATCGCCTGTGCACATTTGTCCTGGTATTCTTCTGTGAACATGACTGCTTCATCTGTGGGGTTACTTAAAAAACCTAATTCAAGCAACACAGCAGGCATGGTTGTTTCACGGGTCACATGTAGACTAGCCGTTTTAACCCCACGATCCTTGAGTCCGGTTACCGGCAACACATATTTGTGAAGAGTATCAGCCAAAGTCTTGCTTTCTTTGCGACTATATAGCGTTTCAATCCCGTTTGGCACGGGTGTGGTGAATTTGTTTCCATGAATGGACACAAAAACATCTGCCTGATTCAATTCAGCAATATCCACTCGCTGTTTGAGTGAAAGCTCTGTGTCATCCTGGCGTGTAATGACCGTTTGGATATTTGGGTATTGTTGAAGGATAGCCTGTACCTTCAGCCCTACAGCCAGATTGAAATCCTTCTCATAAGCTCCAGACAAACTTACTGCGCCGGATTGACGACCACCATGTCCGGGATCAATGACCACAATGGTTTTGCCATCATTCGTAGGTAATGCCGGTTGGCTTGTGGGTTCTCCACTTGTAGCTGTCAGGTCAACAAGCAAGACATTGTTATCTCCAATAGACCATTTGGCAGTAGCCGTCTGACTCAGATCCAGAACGACACGCACGGTGGAAGGCGATTTACTAAACATGGCATACCGGACTTTCGAAACGAATGATGAATCCGTAACGAGAATCTGTCCACTGCCATCCACGTTAGAGGCTTGTCCCTGAATGAATTCCTGAGAAAATGTGGCTGAAGGCAGATCAACTATAATACGGTCTGGCCCGCCTATACTGGATACTTTGGGACTGATATTTCCATTTGTTGCTACAATCAACCGATCTCCACTGAAGGTGATCCCTTGAAGCTCTGTCAGACCATCCGGGACTGGAGCCTCGACGGGGTCACTGTCACCTTCCGTTCCGACTACAGGAGGAATACTAAATAGGCTTACTGTCTTGGTTCCATTGTCCCAACCAACACGCAGACCCATGCCTTCCCCGACAAAACGTAACGGAACAAGTGTCGTTCCCTGTTTGATCAGTGGAGGCGAATCCAGATTCACCACGTTTCCATTCACTGTAGCTGCATCTTTGCCAGCCGTCATTTGAATTGTGCTGTTTCCTTTTTGAACCTGAACTGACTGAGTTGCCTTCTCCCACTTCACCTTATAACCCAGATTCTCCGATACAATTCGAATCGGAACCATGACCGTCTTTCCGATATTTTCGGCAGGTGCTCCTGTCTGCTGGTTAATGGTTACACCGTCGAGTACAATCGAGGGAGTGGTGTCTGCATGGGCCATGACTGGAAATAAACATAGGAACAGAAGAAAAACGACTGCTGCGGACCATTTTTTCATACCTCATCCACCATTCTTTTTGTCTTTTGAACATCCGACCTGATTCTCTGCAGCGTAACATCAATGGCGCTATGTAACCTTCCATAATCTACTAATCAGTTTATCAGATATTGTCCCTTCATCCGGTTACAACGTTGTCATATTCAGTCGGAAATAAGATAAAAAAAGCAGGTCACATTCAAAAACATCCTCTCTTTTACATGAATGTACATCGATTCCGTATCAATGATGTCATATATTGAAGATATTACATGTTGAAGTATTCAATCGAGAGAGATCGGGAGTTCTATGTATAGAGGATTCATTAAGATATTTTAGCTTCTGAAATTATAAAAAAAGCTTCTGTCTCATCCATAGGAAACAAGGTTCCTTTGGCGAGACAGAAGCTTTCTGCTGTACGCTAATCTAGCGATTAACCGAATAGTTTAGCCGCATGGCGTTGCTCATACGCAGCGATTTCGTCATCATGTTGAAGAGTGAGACCAATATCGTCCAGTCCTTGCAAAAGGAATTGACGACGATGCTCATCCAGATCAAAATCGATATGCAGTCCGTATGCATCGGTAATCGTTTTGTTTTCCAGATTTACATTCATCTCATAGCCTTCATGTGTCGCTGTACGTTGGAACAAGTCTTCCACTTGCTCTTCTGACAACTTGATTGGCAAGATCCCGTTCTTAAAGCAGTTATTATAGAAGATATCTGCAAAAGATGGAGCGATGACACAACGGAATCCATAGTCCATAATTGCCCATGGCGCATGCTCACGGGAAGATCCACAGCCAAAGTTGGCACGTGAGATCAGGATGGATGCCCCTTCATAACGAGGTTTGTTCATTTCGAAGGAGGCATTATTGTTACCCTCTTCATCAAAACGCCATTCGTAGAACAAAAATTGTCCAAATCCCGTACGTTCAATCCGTTTCAGGAACTGTTTCGGAATGATTGCGTCTGTATCTACATTGACCCGGTCTACCGGTGCAACGATGCCTTGTAATGTTTTGAATTCTTCCATATTAAACGTTCTCCCTTCTGTCTGTTATAGATTAGATCGCTGCTTCCGTTTTGAAGTTCCAGTCCCGTACGTCCACAAAGTGACCCTTAACCGCTGCTGCTGCTGCCATTGCCGGAGATACCAGATGTGTACGTCCTCCGCGTCCTTGACGTCCTTCAAAGTTACGGTTGGATGTCGAAGCACAACGTTGTCCTGGCTTCAATACATCCGGGTTCATCGCCAGACACATGCTACATCCCGCATCACGCCATTCGAATCCGGCTTCTGTAAAGATTTTATCCAAACCTTCTTGCTCAGCCTGAATTTTAACACGTCCTGAACCTGGTACAACAATTGCTGTAACCTGACTGGATACCGTGTGACCTTTAGCCACTTTTGCTGCTGCACGCAGATCTTCGATCCGACCATTCGTGCAAGAACCGATAAATACATAATCAATTGGAATTTCGGCGATTGGTGTTCCCGGTTCAAGTCCCATATATTCAAGCGCTTTTTCAGCCGCTTTGCGTTCGTTTTCTGTAGGCAATTCAGCCGGAACAGGAACTTTCGAAGAAATATCGGTTCCCATACCTGGGCTTGTTCCCCAAGTTACTTGCGGGATCAATGTTTCCACATCGATTTCAACCACATGGTCAAACTCCGCACCTTCATCTGTTACAAGCTGTTTCCAACCTGCTACAGCTTCATCAAACTTCGCACCCGCTGGTACGTATTCACGTCCACGCAGATATTCGAATGTTGTTTCGTCCGGAGCGATCAATCCTGCTCTTGCTCCACCTTCGATGGACATATTGCAGACCGTCATACGCTCTTCCATGCTCAACTCACGGATGGATTCGCCTGTGTACTCAATAACATAACCTGTTGCAAAGTCTGTACCGTATTTGGCGATGACTGCGAGGATCATATCCTTCGCGGTTACACCCGGGTTACGTTTACCGACAAAACGAACTTCCATCGTTTTAGCTTTCGCTTGTTGCAAACATTGAGTTGCCATAACGTGCTCAACTTCACTTGTTCCGATTCCGAATGCTAGTGCACCAAATGCACCGTGTGTGGATGTATGACTATCACCACATACAATCGTTTTACCTGGGTGAGTCAGACCGAGTTCAGGTCCCATAACGTGCACAACGCCTTGATCAATGGTGTCCAGATCATACAACTTCACGCCGAAATCACGGCAGTTTTGCGAAAGAGTATCAATTTGTTGTTTGGAGATTGGATCTGTAATGTTGAAGCGGTCTTTGGTTGGAACGTTGTGGTCCATTGTTGCAAATGTCAGCTCAGGGCGACGAACTTTACGTCCGCTCAGACGAAGTCCTTCAAATGCCTGCGGAGATGTTACTTCGTGCACCAGATGCAGATCGATATACAGAATGCTTGGTTTGCCTTCTTCTTGATGAATCACGTGGTTTTCCCAAATTTTCTCAAACATCGTTTTTTTACTCATCATTTTCACCTCATTATAAGTTCGGTCCTTGGAAGAGCCTCTGTTTCCTTTAAAAGTGAAGCTCTTGAATGACATAAATATATCACCCTGTCCTTCATTGTTCCAAGATATAATATCTATAGATGTAATAGGTTTAACCTATAATGAGAGAAAGACAAATAAACCACTGCTCATCGCAGAGGTTTCAATTGATAACAATTATCATTATCATGTAAGTCTTATAGTACGTTCCCGCTTCGTCGCTGTCAATGTTTTTTATCTAGAACAAGAAAAAACAGCCCTGAATCCAGAGCTGCTTTGCTAGTTTCTGTTATGAAATGAAAAGGATCATATCAACGCCTTCTAATAGAGAGTACTTGTCCGACTACTGTATTACAGACCGTTATTCGCAATCACATCTTTGTACCAATAGAAACTCTTCTTGCGTTTTCTCTCCAGTGTTCCATTGCCGTCATTATCCTGATCTACATAAATAAAGCCATATCGTTTCTCCATCTCTGAAGAAGAATAACTAATCAGATCAATCACTCCCCAACTGGTATAGCCCAGTAGTTCAACACCATCCAGAATCGCCTCATGCATCTGTTCAATGTGAGAGCGGAAATAATCAATACGATAATCATCCTGAATGCTACCATCCGCTTCAATCGTGTCTACCGCCCCAATTCCATTTTCAACGATGAACAAAGGTACCTCGTAACGGCTATACAGTTCATTCAGTGAGATGCGCAGACCTACCGGGTCAATCTGCCAGCCCCAATCATTCGTTTGCAGATACGGGTTCTTCACCCCTCCAGTTGTATTGCCACTCACCTGCTCCAATCGGTCGCCATCCACACTTGATACCAGGGACATATAATAACTGAATGAGATAAAGTCCACAGTGTGTACTTTCAGAATCTCTTCATCCCCCTCAAGCATATCCAGGTTAATCCCTTTTTCGGCAAAAAATCTTTTCGTAAAATACGGATATGCTCCCCGCACCTGGACGTCCGTAAACATAAGATTGAATTGATTATCCCGGGAAGCAACGAGTACGTCTTCGGGATTACATGTGTAAGCATACGTCGTCAGTTTGGTAAGCATACATCCGATCTGGGAACCGGGAATGATCTCATGACAGTATTTCACTGCGAGCGCACTTGCTACAAATTGATGATGTAACCCCTGATATACGGCCTGCTCCACATTTTCAAAACGCTCTGGAACAATGCCGCCACTAGTAAACGGATGACGAACAATGCTGTCAATTTCATTAAATGTAATCCAATACTTCACTTTTTCTTTATAACGGGTGAACACAGTTTTGCAAAAGTGAACAAAATAATCGACAACTTTCCGATCCGTCCATCCACCGTGGTGATTCACCAAATACATCGGCATCTCGTAATGGGACAACGTAATCAATGGTTCAATCCCTTGTTTCAGCATGCCATCAATAACTCGGTCATAGAACTGCAAACCGGCTTCATTCGGCTCTGTTTCGTTGCCATTTGGGAAAATTCGAGTCCACGCAATAGATAGACGCAACGTTTTGAGACCCATCTCCCCAAACAGGGCCAGATCCTCCTCGTAGCGGTGGTAGAAATCAATGCCTCTGCGTTTCGGATATTCTCTATCCGAGGTAGACTCCATCGCAGTCTTGATCTGTTCTTCATTAATGGCATTATGCTTCTTATACTCACTCTTGGCTACACCTTTTCGATAGATAGCAATGTCAGCTGTTGATAGACCTTTACCGTCCACATTCCAGGCTCCTTCCGCCTGATTGGCAGCTATTGCCCCTCCCCATAGAAAATCTTCTGGAAACGTTCTTGTTGTATTAGTCATTGTGTATTCCTCCTTGGATTATCTCTTTGACTCTTGAATTCTTGCTTAATTACGACTCATGACTCGATTGATATGAATAATCAAATACAGCATCTCTTCATTGGAGATCGTATGTTCAAACCGGGCTTCAATATAATCCTTAATCAGCAGTACGCAGGCTTCTTCCTGCGGGTATTTATTCGCAATCTGCACAAAGAGCTCATGATCCTGCGTGTTTAACGTTTTATGCTCAAAGAGCCGTTGAATGAAGAACTGCAAATGGGTTAAAAAGCGTGAATAATTGATGCTGTGTGTATCCAGCTCCACTTGGTAGTAAATTTTAATAATATTGAGTACATCCTTGACTGTATTGGTCATCATCATGACCTGATTCATATTGTCATCATTCTGCTGAGCATTAACGAGATGAAAGGCAATATTCGCCGCTTCCTCTTCAGGCAGGGAGAGCCCGAGCTGTTTTTGAATGAGAGACAGGCCATGCAACCCGATACTGAACTCCTGCGGATAGAATTTTTTCACTTCCCACAGCATTCGGTTCTGGATCGTCATTTTGTCCTTGAATCGCTTCATGGCCATATACAGGTGATCTGTTAATGCGACATAGAGATGATCACTCAGATGGCGGGACAATGTATGTTTGGCATAGGAGATGATTTCGTCAGCCAGAATCAGATATTCTTTTGGCGTTTCCTTCATCAGAGCGGTGAGATCTGAAGAGATCGTTTCATTTTCAAGGACATAGATCTTCTCGATCTCATCCTCACTCACGACATCTCCCGGTTTGTTCCTGTAGCCGATGCCCTTTCCCATCACAATAATTTCCTTGTCATCCTCACCACGTCTGGCGAGAACAATGCTCGAATTCAGTACTTTTACGACTTCCATATCAGGCTGCCTGCCTTTCATTCATATTTCAGCGGGTTATAACACTGTAATTAATGGTTTCCCCGGTCCAGTCATCGCTGCAGATTCATTACCCAGTACCTCCAGATAATCCGAGGAATTCGTCACAATTACAGGGGTTGTGGTGTCATAACCTGCGGCTTGTATGGCTTCAAGATCAAATTCGATCAGGAGCTGACCATGAGAGATCTGTTCACCTTCGTTCACTTTCACATCAAAATGCTGGCCTTTCAGTTTCACCGTATCCAATCCGACATGAATCAGAAGTTCTACCCCTTCTACCGATCTCAGACCGATGGAATGTTTGGTTCGGAACACCGTCTCAACGGTTCCATCAAACGGGGCAAACACCTTTCCAACACTTGGCTGAATCGCCATACCTTGTCCCATGGCCTCTTGTGAGAAGGCTTCGTCCTTCACCTCTCTTAGAGGCAGTACATTACCTTCCAAAGGAGCAAAAACCACTTTTTTGGATTTCAGTCCTGAAACCGAAGCTTGCGACTGAGAATCCATGCGGATTGGAGAAACTGGCTCACCTGATGGCTTACTCGCATTGGCAAGCTCCGGGCTTGATACGGTATCCTGAAATCCGATCAGAAATACCCCTACAAAGGCAATAAGGGAAGAAATCGCAACCGTAATCAGCGCATATAAAATATTATTGGGATCATCGCTGACAAAGATCGGCAATGTGGCAAGACCCGGGCCAACTGCTGTATATGCCTTCAGATTGACAATGCCCGCGAACATGCCCGCTGCTCCAGCCCCGATGATACAAGCCAAAAAGGTCTTCTTCAGTCGGAGATGCACGCCATAGATCGCTGGTTCAGTAATACCGAACATACCGGAAATTCCGGCAGAAAGAGCGATCTGTTTCATTTTTGGATCTTTCGATTTGAAAGCTACTGCAAGTGCGCCTCCCCCTTGTGCCATATTGGCAGCAAGCATAGAAATGAGGAACAGAGTCTCATAACCTGGCGAAGCAATTGCTCCAAAGATCACAGGATAAAACACTTTATGCATCCCAAACATCACGATAAATGGCATTAACATCGACATAATAACGACCGTTATCCAGCCCACTTTATCCTGTATCCAGAAGACACCCTCTGACATTCCCGTACCGATATATGTGCCCAATGGACCGAGTGCAATCAGCGAAACCGGGGCAACAATCAGAATCACAATGAGCGGTTTCAAAAATATTTTCACAGGACCGGGTGATATCTTATCAGCGAAGCGTTCGATATAAGACATGAACCAAACGGTCAAAATAATCGGGATGACGGAAGTGGCATAAGCGACATTCGGTACGTTCATGCCAAGGAAATTCACCGGTTCCTCTCCACCCAGAAGACCAATCATGTTCGGATGAAGCAAGACGCCTCCAAGTAATACAGCTATATATGGATTAGCCTTGAACTTGTTTGCACTTGAAAAGGCAAGCAGCATGGGCAAGAAATAAAAGCCTGCATCCGCGATCGCGTTCAAAAATACGTAAGCCTGATCTTCCTTAGCCATAATCCCGAAAACGGTAGCCAGCAACAGCAAAGCTTTGAGCATCCCAGAAGCTGCGATAGCCGGAATAATTGGTTGGAAGATCCCTGCGACGATATTGGCAAAGGCATTAAACAGACCCTTGGGACTGTAATCCCGCTGAGGCTTAACCTCATCACCAGAATTTTCCAAGCTTACTAACGGAGCCAGTTCGTTATATACATAACTCACATCATTACCAATGATGACCTGATATTGCCCGCCACTATCCACGGCTCCTATAACTCCATCCAACCGTTTGATCTCTT
This sequence comes from Paenibacillus sp. FSL R5-0519, assembly GCF_037974275.1. NCBI lineage: Bacteria > Bacillati > Bacillota > Bacilli > Caryophanales > Paenibacillaceae > Paenibacillus > Paenibacillus sp. FSL R5-0519. Next base: position 2,384,138 of record NZ_CP150234.1, on the reverse strand, counting down.
CTGTATTGGCTAACTTTGAATTTTTAAGTGTAAAACGTAATCTCGTTGAACAATGAATTACTTGATTGATGTTATTATTTCCACCTACATGCTCCAAAATTTCCTGAGCCAGCTTTTTGGAATTCATAACGACACCTCCGCCATTTCTTCTTGATGGGAACAAAAAAAGACCTAAAAAGGGTAGGAAAAAGAAACTCTTCCCACCCAATCTAGGTCTTGCCTGCAGAACAGTAACACGCCATCGTTGGATGAATGTTATTCAATTATATGAACGAAAAAAGAATATGAACATTTGAAATGTATTCTTACTAAAGCTAGAAGCTGTCACAATTTGAAAACGTTGATTTTGTTTTACCCGGGTAAGTAGTTTTTTTAAGCGTTTTCAAAATCAGTATATCAACTCTTCTGATGTAGTGCAAGCGGTTAAGCGAAATTAATGATTTCTTCATCTGTAGTGATATAATGGTGGCATAACGAAAGGAATGACCAATGACAATGGAATTCAGACAACTTCAATATACGTTGCAAATAGCGGCTGAACGCAATTTCTCACGAGCAGCAGAGAAATTGCATATTGCCCAACCTTCATTAAGCCAGCAATTATCCAAATTAGAGAAAGAATTGGGCGTACTGCTGTTTCAGCGTAATACAAGTACCGTGGAGTTAACCCATGCCGGTGTTACGTTTGTGGAGCAAGCCCAGAAGATCGTAGATGCCATGGAGCTATTGCGTCAGGAAATGTCAGACATCTCCCAGCTTCGCAAAGGGAAAGTCGTTGTGGGCAGCATGCCAATCACAGGCTCACATCTGCTCCCACACGTGCTTCCTGCGTTCCAACAAGCGTATCCCGAGATTGAGGTTACCTTGTTGGAAGACTCCGGACTTACGCTTGAGAAATTGACAGCAAGCGGCAAAGCTGATCTGAGCCTGCTATCTCTTCCTTTACAAGAACCAAGCTTGTCTTATGTAACTATTGGCGAAGAACGGATTGATCTGGCGGTTCCCCCGAATCACCCTCTGGCACGCAGGGCAGATCCCGAGAATCCGCTTCCTGTGCGCATTGAAGAGCTTCGGGATGAGCCATTTGTTGTATTGAAAAAAGGACAGGGTTTCCGCAAACTTACATTTGATCTCTGTGAGCAGGCCGGTTTTGATCCCCAGGTTGTGTTCGAGAGCACAAATATTGAAACCGTTCAGTCACTGGTCGCCACAGGGATGGGGATTACACTGGTTCCACGCTTTATTGCCCGTGCGCCGCGCAGTGAATTCGTACCCGTGTATGTGCCGCTTGCTGAGCCAACTCCCAGCAGAACACTTGTTGTGGCTTACCGGCAAGGCAGAGTACTGTCGAAGGCAGCCGAAGCATTCATCCATACGTTCCAACAAACGGTGGCCGAATTGTCCAAGGGAGACTAAGGAATTTCTCCTAGGGGTATGGAGACATATAACACAGACCAAAACAAAGGCTTGACCCTAATGGGCCAAGCCTTTGTCATATATTCGTTTCCCGCATAAGCAGGATTGAGTTCTTACAACGCAATCACAGTAACTGGTTAGAGTACAATGTTGCTTGTTAAGTTGTTTAGCTTTCATGCTAATTTATAATGTTAATGTAGAAACGTACATAAGAAAACTTCATGTGTGACGATTTATTTTCGCAAATTACGATCGCTTGTCAGCCTGTTTTGCTGATTCATTACACGGCCTTCATCCTGAACAGTTGAATCAGGCGGTGATAGCCCTCCTGCTCCATTCTCTAAGAATGCCCTTAAGTGATCTTCCCTTGTGTTATCCTGTTCCAGTCTCCTGAGCGTATCTTTCACATGGTTGTCCATTGATTGATCATCTCCTTGGTAACGGGATAATTATCATTACCCGCAGGCTGGAAGAATAAACACTTTTTCTGCAGAATTTATTTCAATTTTTATTTATCACCAAAATAAACGCCAGGTCGACGGTCTTCAAACACGGGAATACGTCCGCGAACCTCATCTACCAGGGAAGGGCGAATGATTCCGGTCACGATCTCTTCCCCTTCGCCACCTTCAGCCACAATCTCACCCCATGGATCAATGATGAGGGAATGTCCGAAAAACTCGGTGTCTCCCCCTTTTCCCACACGGTTACAGGCGATCACATACATCTGATTCTCAATCGCTCTTGCCGTAAGCAACGTACGCCAGTGATGCAGACGAGGATTCGGCCATTCGGCAGGTACAATCAATGCCTTGGCACCATTTAAAGCAAGGGTCCGAGCAAGCTCCGGAAACCGGATGTCGTAACAGATCGAAGCACCCGCTGTAAGACCATTTTGCAATTCAAAAATTTCAGGTTCCGCACCAGGCTCTAGATATTTCTCCTCGTCCATCAGACGGAACAAATGTAATTTATCGTACCGAGTAACCTGTTTTCCTTCACGATCATACGCGTACATTGTATTGTATATTTGACCATCCCGTTTCTCGGCAATGGAACCGCCAACGATGGAAATTTGATGTTTTTGAGCAAAAGCAGACAGCCATTCCCGAGATTTCTGGCCTTCCGGGTCAGCGAGTTCATGAATTTGAGTCAACGCGTATCCGGTATTCCACATTTCAGGCAGCACAGCCAGCCCCAGATCCGGATATTGTTCTACCGCACGTTCAAGCAACGACTGCATATGTTTATGATTAGCCTCAGGGTCTCCGAGCTGGATATCCCCCTGAATCAGAGCTATACGCATTTCTCCCTGTTGTTGTTCTGTCATGACAAGCACTCCTCTGAACCGTAATACCTGCTATCATAGCTTGATCCTCTTGAAGACTGCAAGCCTGTTTTGTTATGAACTTGCACACAACAACGCTTTGCTCCTATGTACTGCATAATCAAGTGTATTTCCCTCTATACAGCTCGGGATTGGCGTGATAAATTAATGAGAACTATTTGCCATTTTTAATAACCGGAGTGATGAAGCTAATGACCCATTCAGACCATATAACTGCTCGTTCAGCCTTTACGATACCGACTTCTGATGTAATGACACAGCTGCCAACACAATTTTTTGCTACCCTTGTTCAAAATGTAAATCGTGAAATCGCAAGTGGACATGATGTGATTAATCTGGGTCAGGGGAACCCGGATACACCTACACCTCCCCATATTGTGAAATCACTGCAAGAGTCGGCTGAAAATCCCCTCTACCACAAATACTCCCCTTTTAGAGGATACTCTTTCCTGAAGGAAGCGGTCGCCAAACGTTATAAGGAAGATTACAATGTTGATCTGGACCCCGAGACTGAAGTAGCCATTCTGTTCGGAGGCAAAACAGGACTGGTTCAGTTACCTCAGGTTTTGCTTAACCCCGGTGACACTGTTCTCGTTCCCGATCCAGGCTATCCGGACTACTGGTCTGGTGTTGCACTCGCGAAAGCACACATGTCATTTATGCCTTTACTGGAGTCCAATGCATTCCTGCCGGATTATGAAGCAGTTACAGCCGAAGATCGGGAGAAGGCCAAGCTGATGTTCCTCAACTATCCCAACAATCCAACGTCGGCAACGGCTCCACTGTCGTTCTACGAAGATACGGTTGAATTCGCCATTCAAAATCAAATCGTCGTTGCAAGCGACTTTGCTTACGGTGCGATTGGATTCGACGGACATCGTCCAGTCAGTTTCCTGCAAGCTCCCGGTGCCAAAGAGGTGGGGATTGAGTTTTATACGTTATCCAAAACGTACAATATGGCTGGATGGCGTGTTGGATTCGCGCTGGGTAATGCAGAGATCGTCTCTAAAATCAATCTGCTTCAGGATCATATCTATGTCAGTCTTTTCGGTGGGATACAAGCTGCGGCAACGGAAGCACTTACTGGATCTCAGGAATGTGTCACTTCGCTGGTTTCACGTTACGAATCCCGTCGTAATGCGTTCTATGACGCTCTTTCTTCGATTGGCTGGCAAGCTTCGAAACCGGCAGGTTCATTCTTCAGCTGGTTACCTGTACCTGCAGGTTATACCTCTGCTTCATTTGCAGACTTGTTACTGCGGGAAGCCAAGGTGGCAGTCGCCCCAGGTGTCGGTTTTGGTTCACATGGTGAAGGCTATGTCCGCGCAGGACTGCTCAGTGATGAAAACCGATTACGCGAAGCTGTGGAACGGATTGGCAAGCTGAACTTATTCAAGTAATTTACAGGACGATAACCCCTTTGCATATGCCAAGTTTCCATGGTATGTTATAAGAAATATTGAACGAAACGTGATGACGGGACCAGTAAGAGAATATCAGTCGTGCCCAGAGAGTAAATTCCACCCTGCTGAAAGAATTTACCGCGGCTCTTCTCTGAAACCTACCCCTGAGCGGCCTGTTACGTACAGGACAGTGCCTTCTGTTACAGGGCATGAAGCCGGATGATTTAATCATCAATAAAGGTGGTACCGCGGAAGTAACGAACTTTCGTCCTTTTTAACTAAAGGGCGGGAGTTTTTTTTGTACCCGCTTAAGCCTCACACAAAATCACTTATTAATCATGTTTAAGGAAGTGAAACCATGACTTCACGTATTGTAGTTAAGATTGGAAGCAGCTCGCTTACCACGGAAGAAGGCGGTCTGGATCGCAGTTCGATCACCTTTTTTGCCGGAGAAATTGCAGCCTTGGCTGATCAGGGTCATGAGGTGCTCTTGGTTACCTCTGGTGCAGTGGCGGCAGGTTTCCGGGAGATCGGTTACCCTCAGCGGCCCAAAATGCTGCATGAGAAACAAGCTGCAGCAGCCGTTGGGCAAGCATTGCTGATGCAGGCATATCAACAGGCTTTTGCAGCGCACCGCGTTACTACGGCACAAATTCTGTTAACCCGCACAGACTTTCACAGTCGTAAACGTATGGGTAATGCGGGAATGACCGTAGAAGAGCTGCTCAAACAGCGAGTGATTCCGATATTCAATGAAAATGATACGGTATCCGTAGACGAATTGAAGTTTGGTGATAACGATCTATTGTCCGCGTTGGTTGCGAACCTGGTGAAGGCACAGCATCTGATCATTCTTACGGATACCAACGGGTTGTACACTGCTGACCCGCGCAAAGATCCGTCTGCCGTACGTTACGATCGTATCCCCGAAATAACGGCGGAGATCTACGCTTTTGCTGGAGGCTCAGGATCATCGGTTGGCACAGGCGGAATGCGATCCAAAGTTGATGCAGCCAAGGTAGCAACCCGTGGTGGTGTCCCTGTATTTGTAGGAAGTGTGAAAGAGCCTGGAGATATGCAACAGGCCGTGGACGGAACGGGCAAAGGAACCTATTTTGAGACACGACTCGCTTCGTTATCCCGTAAAAAGCAATGGCTTGGCTTCATGTCCACTCCGCTCGGTACAATTGTTGTGGATGCTGGGGCCGAAGAGGCTCTTGTGCATGGTGGGCATAGTCTGCTGCCTGTAGGAGTCAAAAAGGTGTTGGGAACATTCCACGCCGGAGACGTCGTAGAGGTCATTGGAATGGATGAAACCTTGCTTGGTCGCGGTATTGTCAATTATGATGATGACCAGCTTCGACTCATTGCCGGACTTCCCAGTGGCGAAGTGATGAAACAACTTGCCAGCATCCACAGACTTGAGGTTATTCATAGAGACGAATGGATTACGTTAAAATAAACATGAAGCTATATTAAGTTAAACTAATCATTTACACGTAACGGAGAGGACAGAAAAAACCTGAAAAAGCGGAGCGTTCGCCTTTATCCTCGGGTTTTCCCTTTAGAAAAGGGAATCGAAAAAATCTGGGGATAACAGCGATTGGAAGGTTATTCTGTCATCGTAGTGTCTGTGTGAATAATCTTTAGTCCAACATGTGGTTACAAATTTAACTTTGTATATATGAGGAGGAATTAAGATGAGTGAAGTGAGAGAAAAAGCCAGCAAAGCTCAAGCCACGGTTCCACAGCTGAACCGATTGAATACAGATCAGAAAAATGCGGCCCTTCGTATCATGGCCGATGCATTGATCGCGGAGTCGGAATCCCTCATCATAGCAAACGCTGAAGATCTCGAACGAGGCAGAGCACAAGGCACGCCGGAATCGATGCTGGATCGACTCGCACTTAATAAGGAACGGATTGCAGGCATTGCCGAAGGACTACGTCAGATTGCTGATCTGCCTGATCCTGTCGGTGAGGTATTGGAGACATTCACGCGCCCCAACGGATTGCATGTTGAAAAGTTAAGAGTGCCTATTGGTCTAATCGGTATCATCTACGAAGCTCGTCCCAATGTCACCGTAGACGCAGCCGGATTATGTCTCAAAACAGGTAATGCAGTGCTTCTGCGCGGTGGCTCCTCTGCCCTGTCCTCCAATCGCAAAATTGTAGAGGTTCTGCACCATGCACTGGCAAGAACAGCCATGCCTGCTGATGCTTTGCAACTGGTTGAAGACGCGGATCGTGCTTCCGTAGATGAAATGCTCAAGTTGAACGGACTGCTGGATGTCATCATTCCACGCGGCGGGGCCTCCCTCATCCGTAATGTGGTTGCCAATGCGACCGTGCCTGTTATTGAGACCGGTGCGGGCATCTGTCATACCTATGTGGATGAATCAGCTGATCCCGTCATGGCAGCCGAAATTGCCATCAACGCCAAGGCACAACGCCCATCCGTGTGTAACTCCATGGAGACGTTATTGCTGCATGCCGCATACGCGGAAGAGCATCTTCCTGCTCTTGCCGAGCAATTCCGTGAGGCGAGTGTGGTCTTGAAAGGTTGCGACACGGTGCGCCGTCTTGTCCCTACCGCCCTTGAGGCAACCGAGGAAGACTATGCGACTGAGTACAACGATTATATTTTAAATATCCGTGTGGTTGAGAACCTGGACGAAGCGATGCAGCACATCGCACATTACGGAACCAAACATTCCGAGTGTATCGTAACCCGGGATACAGCCCATGCAGAACGCTTCATGCATGATGTGGATGCAGCAGCAGTCTATCACAATGCCTCCACTCGTTTCACGGACGGGTTCGAATTTGGTTATGGAGCCGAGATTGGCATCAGTACCCAAAAACTGCATGCACGTGGACCAATGGGGCTGCCAGCACTGACATCAACCAAATATCGGATTACAGGCAATGGACAGATTCGTCAATAATATCCCAGCACCAGTTATATAGGAGGAACGATTAATATGAGTCAAGAGCAACAGACGTTACTACAACAGAAGATTACTTTCCACGGAGCAGGCGCGATGGCGGAAGCCATCGTGCGCGGACTCATCTCCCGCCTAGTCGTTCGTCCTCAGGATATTACGATGCTGAACCGCAGCAACCAGAAACGTCAGGAGGAGCTCAGCACCCGTTATGCAGTACATACCGGAACGGCTTCACAATCTCTGGATCATCTTGCCTCCACTCCGGTCATTGTACTCTGTATGAAACCAAAAGATGCTGCCGCAGCGCTGCGTGAACTCGGTCCGTTGTTATCACCTGATCAACTGATCGTGTCTGTCATTGCCGGATTATCGATCCGCACAATGCAGTCCTTGCTCGGTCGTAAACAGCCAATCGCCAGAACCATGCCGAATACATCCAGTACCATCGGGCTTGGTGCAACCGGACTTGCCTTCTCTGCGGAGATTACGGATGAACAGCGCAGTATAGTGATGACTATGTTTGAAGCGGTTGGTATCGTGACCATCGTGCCTGAAGATAAACTCGAAGTGCTCACAGGGATTTCCGGAAGCGGCCCTGCTTATGTATACTATTTAATGGAGGCCATGATTGCCGCAGGTATTCGTGGTGGTTTATCCAGCCAGCAAGCTCGTGATCTCACCGTTCAGACGGTGCTCGGCGCGTCACGCATGGTACAGCAAACCGGGTTGGAGCCGATGAAGCTTCGCAGTGATGTGACATCCCCGGGAGGGGCAACACAAGCAGCACTGAAGACGCTGGACGAAGGTGATTTCTTTGAAAATGTAATCGCAGCCGTCAACCGCTGTGCAGAGCGCTCACGGGAGATGGGAGCTGCTTTGGAAGGGGATTTAAAAAATGAATAACATGTGCACAGCCACATATCGTCTGCATGATGACCATGCAGACTTCCGCAAGAAGGCCGAGTCCATCGCGATCGGCATGACCGTGGGCAGCTGGACGGAGTTGCCACAAGCTCAGCGTGAAGCGATGCAGAAGCATCTGGGTGAAGTCATAAGCGTAGAAGTACATGAAGCTGATGGAATGGCTGCGGGTGAGCGTTACGCTGACATTACCATCGGCTATCCTGATATCAACTTTAGCCGTGATATTCCTGCCCTGCTCGTGACGGTCTTTGGTAAAATCTCAATGGATGGCCGAATCAAATTGACAAAGCTTGGTTTCTCGGATGGCTTCCTCCGTGCATTCCCGGGACCCAAGTTTGGACTGAATGGTGTTCGTGATCTGCTTGGTGTACATGATCGTCCGCTATTAATGAGTATCTTCAAATCCGTCATCGGGCTGAACGCTGATGAACTGCGTGAACAGTTTATCCGTCAGGCACTTGGTGGCGTGGATCTGATCAAAGACGATGAAATTCTGTTCGAGAACAAATTAACACCTATCGAAAAAAGAGTTGAGGTCTGCATCAAAGCTGCCGAACAGGCACGCCAAGAGACAGGCAAGAAGCTACTGTATGCAACCAATCTCACAGGACCTACATCTCGTCTGAAAGAGCAGGCTGAACGTGCCATCGGTGCTGGAGCCAATGCCTTGTTGTTCAACGTATTGTCCTACGGGTATGATGTCCTGCATGAACTCAGCAGTGATCCTGATATTAGTGTACCGATTATGGCTCACCCTGCCCTTGCAGGAGCATTGTATCCTTCACCACATTACGGCATCTCGGCTTCGGTTGTACTTGGCCAGTTGATGCGTCTTGCGGGTGCCGATCTGGTGCTCTTCCCTTCTCCTTATGGATCGGTAACGATGCCGAAGGAAGAAAATATGGCAATCACAGAACAATTACTGACAGCTGATCTGCCTGTAAGATCCAGTATGCCAGTACCATCAGCCGGTATCCATCCAGGCCTAGTACCGCTTATTTTGCGAGACTTTGGTACAGATGTCATCGTTAATGCTGGTGGCGGTATTCATGGACATCCTATGGGGACTGAAGCAGGCGGACGTGCATTCCTGCAAGCGATTGAGGCGGCTCAGCGTTCCATTCCACTCGCTGAATATGCAATCGATCATCCAGAACTGAAAAGCGCACTGGACCTGTGGGGTGGCGAACGATGAGAAGTGATAAAAAAACCGTCATCTTCTGTGACTTTGACGGTACAATTACCCTCTCCGACAATATTGTCGCGATTATGAAACATTTCAAGCCTGAGGGCATTGATGCAATTATGAAAGATACGATTGAGCAGAACATCTCGCTGCGTGAAGGGGTTGGAGCCATGTTCGCTCTGTTGCCTGCATCGCAAAAAGATGAAATTGTCGAATTCGTACTTGGACAAGCCGGCATCCGTGAAGGGTTCAGAGAATTTCTTGACTATGTTCGCGGCGAAGGGATTGAATTCAATGTGACCAGCGGTGGTATGGACTTCTTTATCGAACCCTTACTCGCGCCCTTCGATATCCCGCAGGATCATGTCTTTTGTAACGGCGCTGACTTCTCTGGTGAAACCATCCGCATTGACTGGCCGCATCCCTGCCAGCCTCCTTGTGAGAACGGTTGCGGAATGTGTAAAACGACCGTGATTCGTACATTCCCGGCAGAACAATACAATCGAATCCTCATTGGAGACAGTCTGACGGATTTCGAAGGTGCCAAAATAGCGGATATGGTCTACTCCCGTTCCATCCTGACGGACAAGTGCATAGAACTTGGTGTAGACCATGTACCATTCGCTACCTTTTACGATATCATCGAAGATATGAAACAGAAGCAAACACAAGGAGTGCTGTAAACGATGGGCTTTGAAAAGATTACATTGGAACACAAACGTCAGGTCCTTGAAGAACTGGCTGATATTAAAGCGTTGTTCGCCAGCCGTAACTGGTTCCCGGGTACAAGTGGCAACCTGTCGATGCGTGTAGGAGATTTTGACCCGGAGCAATTTTATTTTGCGGTTACCGCCTCTGGCAAAGACAAATCTCTTCGCACACCGGAAGACTTTCTTTTTGTGGACAAACATGGCAAAGCAATTGAGACAACAACGTTGAAACCAAGTGCCGAGACATTGATTCACTGCGAAATCTATCGTTTGACCGGCTGCGGTGCTGTATTCCACGTGCATACCGTGTTTAACAATCTGATTAGTGAATTCTTTGGAGCAGAGGGTCAAGTGCCGATTCAGGGCATCGAACTGATTAAGGCTTTCAACATCTGGGAAGAAAATGCCGAGATTCGTGTCCCTGTCTTGCCTAACTTTGCCGACATCCCATCCATTGCTAAGTTGGTGCCAGATGTTCTGGATGCCAATGTGCCAGGAATCTTGCTTCGTAATCACGGCATATATGCTTGGGGCAAAGATGCTTTTGAAGCAAAACGTCATCTGGAAGCGTTCGAATTCCTATTCGAAGTGATGTACCGTCAACTTCTGCTGAAGGGTGCTACGAAATAGCAATCATTCATCTTGAAATCTAAAATGTAAAACAAAAAACACGCCAAAGGCTGAATTTTCACAGTCCTTGGCGTGTTTCTATGTTGTGGGATGATATGGAATAGAAAATTCCTTTGTCATCGCAGCGTCAGTAAAATCATCTTTGATCCACTTCGATTACAACTCACAGTCGATCATCCTGATCCTTGAATAAAAAGAGGCTATCCACTTCTTCGTCATTCCGATGAACCGCATAATTGGTGCCTGTTCCCCGTTGCTTGCCGAACAGCAGCTTCAAGCCGCCAAAAATGAGCAGCAAGGAAACAATAACGGTGTTCAAATAGGAACGAATCTCATACGTCATAAATGCATTAGGGAAGAGCTCATTCAGCTGTGGAATGACAAGACGGATCGTCAGGTAATATAGACCCAGCGCGGCAATCCCGAATCCAATCAGTCGCTGATGGCGGGCCCAATCCTTGAAGATCGGCTGATCGATCAATGGCTCGCGTCCATAGCGGCTGGAACACTGTAGCCCGTCAAAGAAGCTGTAGAACCAGATTAACGGTATCATGAAAAGAAACACGGATAGGTGTAGCAGGTCCAGAACATAAATGCTGCCCAGGAATAGGAACATCAATTGCATGCCTCTTTTTTGCAAACCCAGATATAGATGACCCGCACCTGGAAAAGCAGATAAAAGGGTTGCCAGCACTTTACTGCGTCGTCCAGCTACTCTGCCCATCTCCAATTCTTCGAATAACGTCCGATCCTGCAGTACCTCTCCAGCCTGCTTACGGTGGACATGCTGCACCGCATCAAACATGCAGTATACCCATATTACAGGCAGAATGAGCAAGAACATTAAAAACACCGATTCATTGGTGATTGAAGCTACAAACACCATCATGGCAAAGGAACCAAAAAACGCTATCAGGAAGGACAACCCGCGATGCAACAATCCCAGATGAAGATGTCCCAAACCAGGAACAAATGAAAGTAAAATGGTGAAGAAACGTTCACCTTCACTGCCTTTTTGATACATGGGCTGACCATATCCACCCTCATGGTGACTATATTCACTACCTGGATGCTGATGCTGCTCATCTTCAGGTTCCATAGGCCCTTGTTGACCCATGTATGCTCCCTGGTATGCTGCTCCTTGTTGTGGCCCATAGTGCGCCGCGTATCCCCTGTAGTGAGCATCCCGGGCAGTAGGTGCACGGAGCAGAACAATAATCATGTCCAGCATACTGATCCCCCAGAAGAAAGCCGAAAAAATGGCACCAATAATCAATAAATCATGTTCAGCAAGCAGCATTGCCAGCATAAATGAACCAACAGCTGTTCCAAAAAAAAGCAATGGATAGATTACAGCCCTTGCCGGCCTACCCCAATACATAAAACCAAGACCGGGTATCAGGTTTAATAGAAATGCGAGTAATTTGTTACGATCTGAGTGCACAGTCGTCATCCTTTCTTTTCAGGCAATGTGAAACCATTTATGGTTTAGGCTTGAGGTTATCCAGCCATGAAGTGGCTGCCTCCGTCCATTTCTCCGTAAAAGACCCTCTGTGGTCGCCATCCTGAAACTTGTGATACGGTGCCACCTTGTCAAAAAGTCCAGACGAGAGGAAGATCAATGTCAAACAGGCCGCTACTGCGTAATGGAACACTTTATGTTCAAGCCAGCGTCGTTTTCGTCCAGCACGGGATTTGCGTTGAGCCTTGGAGGATTGAATCCCCTCAATCCGATGCATGACTGAATCTGCAAACCCTGTCGGGTCAGGCAACGAGGGCAGTTCTCCATGGATGCCGAGTGCTTCCAGATAGCTGTCCATCGCATCCGGGTCTTCCATCAGAAGCTGCTCCATTCGACTCGCTTGAGTTTCACTCATATAACCTTCAATATAATCCGTCCATTGCTCAGCGGTATACTTTTCCTGTTTACTCACGCCATTCATCCTCCTTCCAATGTTTTCGAATCCACTGCCGGGCACGGTACAAGCGGGATTCCACAGTTTTCACAGCCACCTGTGCATCGCTGGCAATCTGCTCATAATTTTTTTCGCTTAGATAATACGCAGTGATAATGTCACGGTGCTGAGCAGGCAACTCATTGATCCGTTCGCGAAGTTTGTCCTGACGTTCTTCACGTACGAGACGGGTAAGAACGTCTTCATCCCGTCCGGGCATGTTTATTATTTTTTCTTCTCCACCCAGATCCTCGGCCGTTCGTCTGCCCAGCTTACGTTTGGCATCAATCGCTTTGTGAAAGGCAATTCGGGTTAACCACGTTTTGAAACCTTCGGAACGGTAGTCGGGGAGAGACTTATACATCTGTATGAACGCCTCCTGAGCTGCATCCTGTGCTTCCTGGTCGTTCCTGAGTACGGAATAGGCAACATGGTATACATGCTGGCTATACTTATCAATCAGAGTACGCATCTGCGATGTATCTCCTTGACGAATTTGTTCGATTACGCGCGCTTCATCAATAACTCTCCCCTCCTCTCCAATACAATAGACGACAGCTTGTGTGTTTACCCCTGCGTGATCTATCAAATTTTTGTGTAACAAAGTGAAATCATTGCCTGAAAGGTCGATGTCGCTGATCACTCACCCAATCCATAATTCAAAAAAAGACAGGCACAGAATGACTTCTGGCCTGTCTCTTGTTCTTGCCCACATCTGAATTAACGTCCACCATTACGAAACCGCTGCGTGTATGCCTTCGCGTCTTGAACGGTCTTGACACGATTACGGCTCCACTCAAGCAGTATTCGATCGATATACCGGAAATGTACTTTACCTGCAAAAACCGCTTCCTTCAGAGCCATTAGAATCAATTCCTCTTGGTAACGGTCCTGATCCAACCAGCTGGATATCGTCTCACACTCCATTGGAGAGAGTGGACGTCCGAATTCTTTTTCAAAGATGGAGAACATGTTCCGTTCTTCCTCTTCTTTTTGAACACTGTTCGAATCTTGGCGTGCTGCACTGCTGCTCAGCTGCTCCGCACGCAATGCGGCTACTTCTTCCGCAGTGCACTTTGCAAGCTTGGCATAGAGTCCATGTAAGTCATATCGTTCGTACTGGATGTCATGTTCCTCGTCACGATGCTCGTCAATAGCGATATATCCATCCCTCATCAGACGTTGCAACATTCTGGCAATGCCTTCAGGTGCAAGTCCCATACGCCCCGCAAGCTCTTCAAGCGTCGGAAACTCATTGAACTCCGCCTGACGGAACCCTAGGAGTTGAATCAGAAGAAGCACTTCTGCATCTGATAGGCCAAGCTGGTGATAATAACGTAACAAGGCATAAGGCAGATGGGCTGTACCCGAAGTCATGCCATAAGCTGCCCCATCCAACCAGGCTTTGGATGTGGTATCTTCCATAGACGCTCCTCGGTTAAGCATTAAGGGTACAGACGATAGAGCATACGTGGGAATGCGATTGTTTCACGCACATGATCCAATCCACAGATCCATGCTACCGTCCGCTCCAATCCCAGACCGAAACCGGAGTGAGGAACCGATCCGTATTTACGTAAATCCAGGTACCATTGGTAAGCTTCATCCGAGAGATTGTGCTCCTCAAAACGTTGTTGCATCAATTCCGGATCATCAATACGCTGAGAACCGCCAATAATCTCTCCGTAGCCTTCAGGTGCAATCATATCAGCACAAAGAACAACTTCTGGACGATTTGGATCTGGTTTCATATAGAAAGCTTTGATTCCTGCAGGGTAATGCGTGATAAAGACTGGTGTATTGTACTTCTCGGCAATGGCTGTTTCGTGCGGTGCACCGAAGTCTTCTCCCCAAGGAATATCAAAGCCTTGTCCATGCAGGAATTCAATCGCTTCATCATACGTAATTCGCGGGAATGGCGCTACGATGCCTTCGAGTTTGGATACATCACGACCGATGGATTCCAGTTCTGCACGGCAGTTTTTCACCACGGATTGAACAACATGAGCGATAAATTTCTCTTGTACGCGCAGACTTTCCTCGTGATCTACAAATGCCATTTCCGGCTCAATCATCCAGAATTCAATTAGATGGCGACGTGTTTTGGATTTCTCAGCACGGAATGTAGGACCAAAGGAATATACTTTGCCCAGCGCCATGGCTGCTGCTTCCATATACAATTGACCACTTTGCGTCAGATAAGCATCTTCATCAAAGTATTTGATGTGGAACAGGTTTGTCGTTCCTTCCGCAGACGACGGTGTCAAAATCGGAGGATCAACTTGTGTGAATCCGTTACCATCAAAGAACTGCTGAACAGCACGAATAATCTCTGCACGAATCACCATAACCGCACGTTGCTTCGTAGAACGGAGCCACAGATGACGATGGTCCATCAAGAAATCAACACCATGCTCTTTAGGCGTGATTGGATAGTTTTCAGTCAGATGTATAATTTCGACCCCAGTCACAGTCATCTCGTAACCGGACGCACTGCGAGGTTCTTCACGAATAATCCCTGTAACATACAAAGAACTTTCTTGAGTCAGGCTCTTCGCATTGTTCCAGATCTCTTCGCTAACTTCACTTTTTACAACAACCCCTTGAATATATCCGGTTCCATCACGCAACTGCAAAAACTGAATTTTGCCGCTGGAACGTTTGTTGTTAATCCAGGCACCGATCGTTACGGTCTCGCCCACATGCTCGTTCACATTACGAATTACACAATTCGTATTCATGCCATATCTCCCCTTGGTTCCTGAAATTTGAAAATGCAGCGGACAGGCTGTTGCCTGTCCTCTGCACTTCCTTGCCACTCTATATTTACTTTACAGTTAGATTACTTAGAATTCAATACGATTCGATGCGTATCGCGCGCAATGACCAATTCTTCATTTGTTGGAACAACGAGAACATCCACTTTCGAGTTCGCTGTTGTGATGCGACGCGGCTCACCAGAACGGACTGCGTTCAGGGCTTCGTCCAGCTCAACGCCAAGATACGTAAGTTGCTCACATACTTTTTGGCGAAGAACAACGGAGTTCTCACCTACACCAGCTGTGAAGACAATCACGTCTACACCGTTCATTGCAGCTGCATATGATCCGATGTATTTACGCAGACGGTATTCGTACATTTCAAAAGCGAGCGTGGAGTTCGCATCGCCATTCTCCATACCTTCTGTAATCTCACGCATGTCGCTGCTGATTCCGGAGATTGCAAGCAATCCACTGTGTTTGTTCAACATGGAGTTCACTTCGCTTACGCTCAGTTCTTCCTTGTTCATGACATACGGTACGATGGCTGGGTCAAGGTCACCCGAACGCGTTCCCATCATCAGACCTTCAAGCGGAGTCATACCCATCGACGTATCAACGGATACGCCACCTTTAACTGCTGTTACACTACCACCGTTACCGACGTGACAAGTGATGATTTTCAGATCTTCCACTGGACGATCCAGATATTCAGCAGCTGCCTTGCTTACGAAATCATGGGAAGTACCATGTGCGCCGTAGCGACGTACTTTATATTTTTTGTAAAGTACACGCGGAATAGCATACAGATACGCTTTTTCCGGCATCGTTTGATGGAACGCTGTATCGAAGACCATTACCTGAGGCACACCTGGCATATTTAATTCAGCAGCACGAATCCCCATCATTGCTGCTGGGTTATGAAGTGGAGCCAAGTCGAACAAACGACGAATTTCAGCTTTGGCAGCATCATCTACCAATGCAGATTCTTTAAATGCTTCACCACCGTGAACAACACGGTGTCCCACAGCTTGAATTTCATTTACAGAATCCAGTACACCATTTTCTTTGTGAGTCAAAATATCAATGACTTTACGGATTGCTGTTGTATGTTCCAGAATTTCGCTAACTTCTGTAACATCCTCACGGCCTGTCGGTTTATGTGTCAGAATGGAGGAATCCATTCCGATCCGCTCTACCAGACCTTTAGCCAGGACAGATTCGTCCATCATATTATACAGTTGATATTTGAGCGAGGAACTCCCCGCATTAATTACGAGTACTTTCACAGTCGGTCACCATCCTTGTCGTACTTGAAGAATCCTTCGCCTGTTTTGACACCCAGGTGTCCTGCACGCACCATTTTCTTCAGGACCGTGGAAGGACGATATTTCAATTCTCCGAATTCACGGAACATTCTTTCGAGTGCAGCTTCAACAGAGTCCAATCCGAAACGGTCAGCCATTTCGAGTGGTCCATGTTGGAAGTTGTATCCGATACGCATTGCATCATCGATATCTTCAGCAGATGCAACACCTTCCTGTAATACATGCAACGCTTCGTTAATCAACAGACAGATCAAGCGGGAAGTTACGAATCCAGGTGATTCATAGATCATGACTCCTTTTTTGTCTGCCACTTCTTCAACAAAACGTCTGGTCTCTTCGAATGTTGAATCCGACGTTTTCAGTCCACGAATAATCTCTACAAGATCAACCCGGGATACCGGGTGAATAAAGTGCATACCAATAACACGCTCTGGGTATTTGGTCGAGCTTGCAAGCTCGGTCAAACTCAGCGTGGATGTATTACTTGCCAGAATGACATTGCTTGGGCAAACTTGGTCCAGTTGGCTGAATACTGCTTTTTTCGCATCCAGATCCTCTGAAATCGTCTCAATGACCATATCGCAAGTTCCAAGTTCAGCTAAATGAGCTACCTTGGTAATACGGGAAAGAATCAATTTCTTCTCCGCTTTTGTAATCGCCCATTTCTCCAGTTGTTTATCCAGGTTCGTTTCGATCATGTCATAGGCATGATCCAGTTTTTGTGTTGTGTGCTCCACGAGAAGCACATCAAGTCCTTTGGCTGCGAGCATTTGGGAAATACCTTGCCCCATCGTACCGCCGCCGACAACTCCTATTTTTTTGAAAAACATGGTTCTGCTCCATCCTTTCGGTTCTCTATTTCTCTATTGTACCCTGTTCGCCGAAAATTACAAATTTCGACCCAACATATAATAATATCTTAGCACGAGTGAAATGTAAAAAAAAATAACCAGCATAAAGAAATTATGCTGGTAAACGGGCACTGTCACGAAATTGACAACGAAATTGCTCGCCGGACAAAACTTCCTCTCGAATCAGAATGTCGAGTGAATTGTCGAAAATTGTCCGTTGTTCTTCAAGTAAGCGCTTCGTCTGTTCCATGAGTTCTTGCAATATTAATTTATTCTCTCGCATGAGCTCCTCGGTGGTAACCATATCCATGTTCACAATCCCAAGAGAAGTCAATCCGGAAGCCATCATCGTTTGCACGACATTGGTTGCTTGATCAAAGTCATTGCGCGAACCCGTAGAACGTCCACCGTAATACATTTCCTCTGCAGCAGCTCCTCCAAGTGCAATCATGATCTGCTCTTCAAGAAAACGCTTCGTATAAAGGAACTGTTCCTGTTGCGGGTTATGACGCACATATCCCAGTGCCTGTCCACGCGGACTGAGTGCCACCTGGCTTACACTGCCCGGACGAACAAGTTCAGCCATAATAGCATGTCCCAATTCATGAATGGCAACCCTTTTCTTCTCTTCCACACTGGACTCACGGTCTGTTTTCTCGCCCATCATGACTTTATCAATAGCCAGAGACAAGTGCCGTTGTTCTATGTGTAACAGCCCATCCCGCATGGCGTATATCGCTGCTTCGTTCATCACACTTTCAAGCTGCGCACCGGAGAAACCATACGATTCTTCCGCTGTCTTCTCCAGATTCACTTCCTTCATCAAAGGTTTATTCACCGCATGCAGTTCCAGAATATGCTTTCTACCCTTCTTGTCAGGCAAGTCCACTTGAATGTGGCGGTCAAAACGTCCTGGACGTGTCAGGGCGCTATCCAGCATTTCCTTGCGGTTTGTTGCAGCAATAACCAGTATTCTTGGGGTATCGGAAGAATAAATTCCATCCATTTCCGTCAAGAGCTGGTTCAGCGTCTGATCATACTCCCGCTGTTGTCCGCCTTCACGTTTCCCCCCGATGACATCGATCTCATCGATAAATATAATAGCATTTTCTTTATTTTCCTTGGTGGCACGGGTTCTCGCATCCTTGAACAAATCCCGAATTCTGCTGGCACCTACACCAACATACATTTCCACAAACTCACTGCCCGATGCAGCAACGAAAACAGAATCGGTGTAATGCGCAGCCGCTTTGGCCATCAACGTTTTCCCTGTCCCTGGAGGGCCTGTCAGCAAGATCCCTTTTAACGGGCGAATCCCGAACTTGCGAATTTCTTCATGTTTGATGAGAAAGTCCAGTGCTTCACGCAATTCTTGCTTGGCACTGTCCTGACCACCAATTTCTTCAAAAGTAAGCTTGGAAGGACCTTTTTTCTTCCGTTTACGCTCCTGTGCAGCGCCTACGGTAATCCCGCCACGCATTTGCATCATGAACAACAAAGCCCCAACAAACACCGCTGCAATTAGAATCGGAACAATATTAACACCAGTAAAAGCAAGAAAAATAATCAACACCGGGACAAATCCAATGGCAATTTCTTTGGTCCACTTAGGCATTAGGCCACACTCCTATCTGACCGGGCACACGCGGCAGAATAATAAACTTGCTGGCATCTCCGTCTCTGAGACTAACATATACATTGTTGTCATCCATCGCTGTATTTACCTTTATTCCATTCGTAGCCATCTTGGACAATGTTGGTGTGATCTCGGTGTACTGTTTGTTCTCCATCGCCTGAGCTACGGTAAACATCGCATCACCCCACCAGCTTTCCAGTGCTTCACTGGAATGATCTACAACATCCAACTTTAATGAGCGAGTTCCAATCAAGGTCTGTCCTTCTTTGTGAATATATTGTACCAGTCTGCCCAAATCAACATCAGGTTGCAGATCCAGTTTCAATTGTACGTCATTGCGGTTAATAGTTAATTGAACGTCATTGACTCCATCGTACTGGGTAACCATCTTTTCAATCGGATTCTGCAAAGCCACCTGACGATACACAAACCAACCTCCAAACAACACAACGGCTGAAATGACGGCAGTTAAAGCAATAGGCAATACTTTTAGCTTCAAGTGAATTACCCCTCCCAGATTTTGGCCTAAATTACTGGCCTATTGGTATATACGAATATGTGCACATTGACTCCTGCGAGAATTTCGACAGGTTTATTTGTTATGAATGTAACTTTGAGTACATAACTGAGTATATCACATCGTATATACAATTTCGAAGGCGAAAATATGAATAAATTATTAATTTTAACTATTCAAATCAAAACTGTTCACAGGCAACACAAAGAACCGGTACAGTCGGATATCCGTCTGCCGGTTCTTTCATTTCTATGATTCTCTAGCTAAGTTACTCTATTTGTTCTAGCTGTTCGGAAGTGTGTAAACCAAGTCTACCTGTTCTCCATTGCTAAAACGATAAAACCGATAGTGGTTATGCGTACCGTCTTTATAATACACTTGCCACACATATATTCCATTCACAACTCCGGGCATGATTCGTTTAATCTCACCGGCTGAAACTTCGGAACTAAAGCGATTGCGTATCTGTGCTTCGGACATGCCATTCTGCAGCAGTTCACTGTGTATAGCGTTAGCACCTGTAGCAGGTTGATTGTTTGCATCGAACTTAACCCAGACCATAACATCCTGGTTATCCTTGTTTTTGCCGATCAGGGTCCAGTAGATGTTGTCAGAGCCTTCTTTATCTCCCCAGATGTACTTACGCAATTCATCATAAGATGTAATGCCCAGTTGCTCCTGTGCTGCCTTTATGGCGAGCGCTTCTTCCTTGCGCTGATCCTGTGTGACATACACATAATAACGCTGAAGTCCAATCAGAATCAGAACCAGTGCAAGCAGCGAAATCCATATCCACTTCTTTTTTTTCTTCAAAAGTCGAACTTCCTTTCCCTATGATGCTCCGCAATGCAATTAACGAGCAAGCAAACCATCAAATGCCAATTGAGACTCACGCAAAATGCGTTCTTCATCCAGCGTCAGACATTCGCCATGTTTAACCACTTGTTTCCCATCTACCCATACATGCTCCACATCTTTGGCAGAGGCTGAATAAATCGTATGTGAGATCAGGTCTGTATGTGGGTAGAAGTGTGCCTGTTCAATGTCCAGGGCGATGAAATCAGCCTTCATGCCTGCCTGAAGCGCTCCGGTATTGTTCAGGAAGATGGATTTAGCACCATATGAAGTTCCGAGTAGTAATGCTTCGCCCGCTGGCACGGCAGTCGGATCACCAGACACACCTTTGTGGATCAATGCAGCCAGTCTCATTTCTTCAAACATATCCAGGTTGTTGTTGCTTGCCGGTCCGTCGGTTCCGAGTGACACGGTAACTCCCGCTTTCAGTAACGCAGGCACCCGCGCAACGCCGGAAGCGAGTTTCAGGTTACTTCCCGGGTTATGGGATACAGCCACATCATGGCGGGCCAAAATTTCAATCTCTTCGTCATTGAGATGCACCGCATGTGCAACCAGGGATGGACGGGAAAAAAAGCCCAGTTTCTCCAGATGTGCCACAGGACGCAGTCCATAGTCTGTAACGTTCTGCTCCACTTCACGAAGCGTTTCCGACATATGTGTATGCAGAGGAAGGTTAAGATCATTTGCGACCTGTACAAGCTTCTCTATGTAGTCAGGAGGGCATGTATATGGTGCGTGTGGAGAGATTACGGTTGTGATGCGACCATCTGCCTGTCCATTCCACTCACGCGCAAACGCTGCCGACTCCTCCAGCTTCCGCAATTGCTCTTCTTCCGAGCACAGCCCGATTACACCACGTGCCAGTGCTGCTCTAACGCCGGATTGTTCCACAACTTTGGCAACCTGATCCATATGATCATACATGTCCAGGAAAGCTGTAGTTCCGCCTTTCAACATTTCAAGCACGGATAGCGAAGTTCCCCAATATACGTCTTGAGAAGTCATTTTTGCTTCCATCGGCCACATTTTTTCCTGCAACCATACTTGTAATGCAAGATCGTCCCCGTGTCCTCTGAGCAACGACATCGCTGCATGACCATGCGTATTGATCAGACCCGGCAGGAAGAACAATCCTTTTCCATCCACTTTGGTACAATTTTCGTCTCCATCCGGCAATGTCTCACCAATATGCACAATCTTGTCATTCTCGACAACCATGTATCCATGAACCACGTTCCATGTAGTGCCTTCATTAACGGCAAATTTGCCGTTGTGAATTACCCATCTATTTGTTGTCATCTTCCTCGTCGTCCTTTCCA
This sequence comes from Paenibacillus sp. FSL R5-0519, assembly GCF_037974275.1. Classification (NCBI taxonomy): domain Bacteria; kingdom Bacillati; phylum Bacillota; class Bacilli; order Caryophanales; family Paenibacillaceae; genus Paenibacillus; species Paenibacillus sp. FSL R5-0519. The sequence continues at coordinate 2,362,350 of NZ_CP150234.1, read as the reverse complement.
GTCTCCAAGTAATAGGCCAAACTAAGCAGATCCGTTGTAAAGTCAGCATGGTGAATGCGGATATGTGGCGGTGTTTTTAGAATGGTTGGTGCAAAATTAAGAATCGCTTCGATTCCCGATTCAATAAGTTGATCGGCTACATTTTGAGCTTCCGTATCCGGAACTGTAATAATACCGATGCGGATGTTATCCGTCTTAACCGCTTCCGTCAATTCATTCATTGGTTTTACCGTCAAGCTGTTGATTTGACTACCAATCTTCGGTCCATATGCATCGAATACAGCAACAATCTTCATGTTGTCTTTCAGATAAGCGTTGTAGTTGGACAGGGCCTGTCCCAGGTTACCCGCACCTACCAGAGCTACATTAATTTGCTGATCAATTTTGAGAATGTGACGAATTTTCTCGATCAAATAGGATACATCATACCCGATCCCTTTTCGACCAAAATCACCGAAGTAAGCCAGATCTTTTCGAATTTGGGCCGGATTCAGATCCAGCCTTTGTCCAAGCTCTTGAGAAGAAACAGTAGCCACCTCACGCTGATGCAACTCGTTCAAATAGCGCAAGTATACAGGCAGACGTCGTACCACCGCTTCCGAAATTTTATCCGATTTCATTCTTGCTCCCCCTTACCAATGCCACGATAAAATAATAGATGAAAAGATGAGCATTCTGTATAAACTCAAAGATAGACGCGTGACATTTTATACAGAATGCTCCTTGTAATTTAGGTTATAAGTTCTTACGTGCAACTGCTTTAATCGGATACGGAAATATCTAATAAAGTTTAACGCCAAACGATAGTGTCATGCAATGATATACGAACAAAATTAACCATTATTCTTGTTCATTAAAAGGTTTTTCTAACCACTCGGTAATTCGTGGAACCATCTGCTCCGTGAGCATATGCTCCATTTTAGGACCAGGTAATGAATATAAAAAGAATTTGCCATAGTACGCTTCGATCACACGTGTATCATAAACAATGACAATACCTCTGTCCTTCGCTGTTCGCACCAATCGGCCAAATCCTTGCTTGAAACGAATGACCGCTTGCGGCACAGACAGTTTCATGAATGGATTTTTCTTTTGCTCCTGGAGCAATTCACTCTTGGCTTCAACCAACGGATGATTTGGCGGCTGGAAAGGCAAACGCACAATAGCGAGACAGGTCAGTGCTTCTCCCGGGATATCTACACCCTCCCAGAAGCTGCTGGTGCCCAGAAGTACCGTGGCTTTGGCCTCCTGGAACCTGCGAGTCAACTTGGAGCGGCTTCCACTGTCCACACCTTGGCCCAACAACGAAATGTCGTTACCTGACAGTGCCTCTTTCAGCGGATCATAGACCTGGCGCAGCATCTTGTATGAAGTAAACAGAACCATCATGCGGCCACGAGTGGCAATTGCGGTCTCTGCGAGTGATTGCACCAGCATATTGACAAAGTGCGCATCACCCACACTGCCTTTCACACTCGGGAAATCACGCGGAATCACTAGAAGTGCCTGATCGCGATAATTAAAAGGTGATGGCAGCATCGACGTTAACAGCCGATTATTCTCAGAGGCTTCCTGTAAGCCAAGCTGCTCAATCATGAACTGGAATGACTTATCTACAGAGAGCGTAGCCGATGTAAGCACAACACTTTTCTTTTTATCAAAGAACAAATCCTTCAGTTGTGCACTGACATCGACAGGTACGGCGTACAGTTGAAGAGATTTACTGCGGAACTGACCGCTGGCTTCCATCCAGTACACCGTTTTGGCATCATCCATACGCATGAAGAATCGCAGATTCTCCTTCAATGTGGTCAGATCTTTCAGCAGTCCTGTAATGTCCGTAATCAGACTATCCGATTGATAATCATCCTGATCCTCTTTCACCTCAAGCAGCAATTTGTCCCCTTTGCGAACCAAATCGCCCAGAGTCACATAGATCTGGTTCTCCAGATCCTGCAACTCCTGCCATTTCGCTGGTTTCTGAGATGCCTTGAGGCGCAGGGAAAATTGCCCTGTCTCTCCCGGTGAAGCATCACTTCGTTCAGGCAAAAGACCGAACAGGGCATCGCTCATACGATCCCACAGCTCCTTAACCTCAACAGCCAGCGGGAACATCTGATCCACCATGGAGCCCCATTGCACCGAATTTTCATGCCCGGATAACTGCGAACGAAGCATAGGCAGTTGTCCATTACGACTGTCTTTGAACAGACGGGTCAGGGTATGAACCAAAGTGAAATATTTCATATGCATTCCAAGATGTTTACCAGCCACATCCTCGAGATGATGGGCCTCATCGATCACAAGACTCTCATAGGCTGGCAACAACTGATGTGCTGCTTTGACATCCGTAAACAATTTGGAGTGATTGGTTATTACGATATCAGACAACCCGGCCTCATGTTTGGCGCGATGATAGAAACATTTGCGGAACCATGGGCAGGATCTTCCCAGACAGGACTCGGATTCGCTCTGTACTGTCTCCCAGAAGTCGCCTCCGCGTCCGCTAAGGTTAAGCTCCTCATCATCTCCAGTTTCGGTCTGTGTGAGCCACACGATCATCTGAGCGGCTGTGAAATAATCCTCTTTGGGCGTGGCGAATTCACGTTTATTGATTTTGTGTTCAAATTTGCGCAGGCACAGGTAATGTCCACGTCCTTTGAAGACAGCAGCCTTAAACGGAAACGGAACCACTTGGGTCAGCATCGGAATATCCCGCTCTCTCAATTGCTCCTGCAGATTGATCGTATGCGTGCTGACCATGACTTTCTGTTCTTGTTTCACACTTTCGTATATCGCTGGCAGCAGATAACCCAGAGATTTACCGGTACCTGTTCCAGCTTCGATCAAGAGATGTTTCTCTTCATCCAGGGCTTGCCTTACACTGCTGAACATCTGGGTCTGCGCTTCACGCTCTTCATAATGATCCAGCGTATCCTTCAGGTTCTCCCGAACCTGATCCATAAATTGTTCGAAGCTTACGCCATCAAGGGGGTTACCCTCTCGCTCATCACGCGGTGCACCAATATCAGTCCAATCACTTACATTAAGAGCAAGCTGCCGATAATAGGTATGTCCGTCCAGATCCTGAATCGGCTCTGCTTCCTTCTCACTGCGCATCCCGTCCAAGAACCAACCCAAGTCACTGTCTTCTGGTGCGAACAGGTCACTGAGCCGTTGAATCGTTATGAGCGGTAATTCCTTTAACTCATCCAGACACTTGAGCAGCACATAGGCTGTCGCCAGTGCGTCACTGTCGGCCTGGTGAGGGCGATCATGTTGAAATCCAAATTCAGAAGACACATAACCGAGTTGATAAGAACCCAGTGATGGGAACGTAATCTTCAGAAAATCAATGGTATCCAGAATACGGCCAGTGAACGGCAGATAACCGCAACGGTCAAGAGCATTCTGCAAAAAGTGAAAATCAAAAGCGACGTTGTGTCCAACAAGCACCACATCGTTAAGCAGCGGAACCATCTCCATCATCATCTCTTCGAGTGATGGAGCGTCCGCCACATCTTCATCGGTAATACCCGTTAACCCCGAGATAAACGGGGGAATCGGGACACCAGGGTTCACATAAGAACTATATATTTGAGTTATGCTGAAGTCATGATCTATGATGGCAAGTCCGGCTTGTATAATCTCCCCGTCGGACTGCGTGCCGGTTGTTTCGAAATCCAATACGGCAAATTTCATTGCAATATACGGTCCCTTCCATTCCAGTCTATGTTACAGCATAGCAAAAAAAAGGGGATTTGAAAATTAACTGACAAAAAAGCGGTGTCCCCGCCGCTATGCCAAAGGAGGGAACACCGTTTTTTTGTCGCCGAATTCCCGCTTAATGAAGGGTCGTCAGCTGATTAGCATATTGCAATTTTCCCCTGTTCAACCTGCAAGCTTCCATGTTGTACAGCGGTTCGGTCAATGTCGGGTCATACTGAAGGGCCTGTGCAAAGAGTGAACATGCAGCCTCCGGGTTCGCAAGCTTGGCTTGAATACAGCCCAGAGCGTTACATACAAGCCCTTTCAAGCGAGGTGAGCCCTTAAGATACATGATCTGCTGCAAATGTGTCCCGGCTTCAGCGATTTGTTCCAGATTCAGATATGCGAGTGCCAAGTAAAAACGAGTCAATGCACTCTCCGGATGGTCGGTCACAACCCGGGAGAACTGCAAGATCGCCTGCGGATACATCTGTAATTTGAAATACCCTTGTCCTCGACTGAAACATTCCAGATGGAGTTCAGGCAGAGCGGTGACAGCTTCCTGTTCCGGTTCAAGGGAGGCTGGCTTATCCATCTGCCGTTCCCTCACCTGGCTCATCTTTTCTTCAAACATCAGCCATTCATCCAACATTCCGTCACTCATCCGCTTAAGCAAGTTCCACTTTTGCAGCAATTCTTGTTTGTTCAGACCTTCAGCGGAAGGATAGCTCTTGATAATTTCATCTAACATGTCGTTCATTTCTGCGAAAACATGCTGGAACATCGTTGCATCCCCACCCTTGAAAAAATGGATTAGTGCAGTGACCTGTACTCATTTTTTGCTTCAAGGGCCGATTTCATTCTCCTTACCAGTCGATTACATAATTGTTGCGTGAACTTCCTGCTTCATGGTTTGTACAGGTTTATTCTGTCCATCTACAAACACAACGGTTGGTTTGTGAGTATTTGCCTCTTCTTGCGACATCATGGCATAAGAAATGATAATGACGTTGTCTCCAGGCTGCACCAGACGAGCAGCTGCGCCATTTAGACAGATGACCCCGCTACCGCGCGGTCCTGGAATCACATAAGTTTCCAGACGTGCACCATTGTTGTTGTTCACAATCTGCACTTTCTCGTTTTCCATCAAGTCGGATGTTTCCATCAAGTCTTCATCTATGGTAATGCTACCCACATAGTTCAAGTTGGCTTCCGTTACCGTAGCCCGGTGAATTTTGGATTTCATGAGTGTTCTAAACATGGGACAGCACCTCCGATTTTTGCAACCTTATATTGTCAATCAATCTTGTTTTTCCGAATTTCACCGCAAGTGCAATGAGCAGATCGTCACGTCCTTGAACTTCTTCCTGATCTGCGAGCGGCTCCAGACTTGGAAAAGCCTGAATCTCGGCATAGTCAATCACTGCAAGCGGTGAGGTTGCGATCTGCTCACGCAAAATACGACGTATATCTGCGGCGTTTATAGCCATACCCGTATCTGCGGCTTCCTGAGCTGCGCGCAGTGCCTTCGACAGAACTAATGCTTGTGTACGCTGCTCCGAGCTAAGATAGACATTACGTGAACTAAGGGCAAGACCATCCTCTTCACGAACAATGGGACAGGGAACAATTTCTACAGGCATATTCAAATCATTCACCATCTGTTGAATGACCGCAACCTGCTGAGCGTCTTTCATACCAAAAAAAGCACGCTGTGGCTGTACGATGTTGAAAAGCTTCGAGACTACCGTCGTTACTCCGTTAAAATGTCCTGGTCTGGAAGCGCCACATAAGCGCTCAGTCAATTTTGACACAGATACCGTTGTCTGCGTTGCCTGTGGATACATCTCTTCAACTGAGGGAATAAATACGATATCCACTCCTTGTGAGCGTGCTGTTTCCACATCTCTGGCTTCATCCCGCGGATAGCTGTCAAAATCTTCATTAGGACCAAATTGAATTGGATTAACGAATATGCTTAATACCACGATATCGCTCTGCTGTCTGGCTGCTTGCATCAAGCTTGCATGACCTTGATGTAGATACCCCATTGTCGGTACCAGACCTACAACGGACGCATTGGATCGAATCGCTTGACGCTTCAAGCTTAGCTCCTGTCTTAACTCTGCGATTGTCCGTAATACTTTCATGAGTTACTTCCCACCTTTTCCTTGCGTTGTCCATACAATTGATCCAGAACACCATCCGCAGCATTAAATACATGCTCTTCGGCCGGGAACGAACGATCTTTAACTTCTTTCACGTAAGCTTCAATGCTGGTTCTGATTAATGTACCCACATCTCCATAGGTTTTGACAAAACGTTTGGGCGTATACGGGGAGGCGTATTGAACCACATCGTGGAATACCAGTACCTGACCGTCACAGCCTCGTCCTGCACCAATCCCAATGGTAGGGATCGACAGTTCCTCCGAGATCGCCCGTGCAACTTCTTCCGTAACCAGTTCAAGCACAATGCCAAACGCTCCTGCAGCTTCCAAAGCTTTGGCTTCGTCCATCAAACGTTTCGCATCTGCTGCATCCTTGCCCTGAATGCGATATCCACCAATCTGATTGACCGATTGAGGTGTCAGCCCGATATGTCCAAGAACAGGCACACCTGCTTGCACAACGGCTCTGACGGTGTCCGCAATCTCCACCCCGCCTTCCATCTTAACCGCATGGGCATGCCCTTCTTGCATCAGTCGACGTACACCCTTAAGCGTCTCATCCACGCTGCCATGATAAGTCATGAAAGGCATATCAGCCACGATAAACGTCTTCTCAGCCCCGCGTACGACGGAACGTGTATGGTACACCATATCGTCGATGGTCACCGGAAGTGTTGAATTATAACCCAGCACTACATTGCCGAGTGAATCACCAACTAGAATCAGATCGATTCCTGCTTCCTCTGCGAGGAGCGCTGTAGGATAATCATAAGCCGTGATCATGCTAAGCGGCACGCCATCCTGCTTGTATTTTTTCATTTTCACAATATTCATCGCTTGTTTGTTTGCCATTTTCTCTCATGGCTCCTTTCTTCTTTTCAAATAAAACGCAACAAAAAAACCTTTTAGTTTTCCACTAAAAAGTCCCGAAAAGTCAAAAAAGAGTCACTTGCGATCGTCCCTTCTGTCTCGGTCCTCTTCGGCTCAGAGCAGAATCCAACAACTCACTTAATTTTATTTCATTCTTGCACTGCGATCTGCTTATATCAAACACATCAAAGCAGAACAAAGGTTACTGTTACGGGAGTGCAATTCGGTCTGCATTAGCCGATATCGCCTCACGAAGACAGTATACCAAAGTTCTGCTCAAACTTCACGTCTTATGTTCATTTTACCAGTAAAATTCGACATATTGTTTACGATTTCCAGGAAATCTCACCAGAGATGACGTGTACTTGTTCTCCATCGTGTTTCTCCACAAGGAGTGCTCCTGAAGGGGCCAGACCGATTGCTTTCCCTTCAATGACACCCTGAGGATTCGTCACTGTAATCTCTCGATTTATCGATACGGACAAGGCCTCCCATAGAGCTGAGATCACACCGAATCCTTCTTTTTGATACAAAAAATATAACTGTTCCAGCTCGGTTAAAATGGCAGCCGTGAGCTTGGTACGATCAACAGGTTGCCCCGTCTCCATCTTGAGTGAAGTAGCTATAGCTGTCAGATCTTCCGGATAATCCTCGGGATCAAAATTCACGTCAACGCCTATACCTGCAATACAGTATCTGACTTCATGATCTTCCACCGTGGATTCAAGCAATATGCCACATACCTTGCGTCCATCAATCATCAGATCATTGGGCCATTTGATGCCTGCATCAGTGCCTGTACAAGCTCGAACGGCACGACATACAGCCACTCCTGTTAATAAAGTAAGCTGTGGCGTATGCTGAAGTGGTAGATCAGGGCGCAACAGGATACTCATCCATATTCCTTTTCCCGGGGGAGAGAACCACTGGCGACCAAAACGTCCTCGTCCTCCTGTTTGTTCTTCCGCAATGACCACAGCACCTTCAGCTTGCCCCCGCTCAGCCAGCTTCAGAACATCCCCTTGTGTAGACAAGGTCGAGGTTAACAGAACAGCCTTACGGCCGAATAGGGCTGTATCCAGCGCCAATTGGAGGGCAGTTGCGTCAATGCTGTCCGGCTTCGTGACCAGACGATATCCTTTACGGGATACAGCTTCAAACTCATACCCCATGTCCCGCAACTTGTTCACATGTTTCCACACAGCAGTCCGACTGATGGACAGATGACGGCTAATCTCTTCACCCGATACAAACCGTCCTTCTGCATCTAATAACATATGTAACAGATCTTCATGCTTGGTCATCTTCAACCACCCGCTTCACTTCTGCACTTAGTGCTTCATGCTGATTCGATATCGTTCCAATCGCCGTTTCTCTTAACAAATGTTTCATCAGTTGACCCAGCCAAGGCCCCCCTTTGCGCTGCACCATTTGTAACACTTGTTCCCCTGTGATGTGCAATTCTTTCAAGTCATGCACAGGGATTGATTGACTCCATTCGACTGCCATTTCTTGAACCAAAACAACCTGCATTTCTGCTTGTTCGGACTGGTTCCGCCAGCCTCTTGGCAGTAGGGACTGTATTCGAAGCCAATCATCCGCAGCCTGAACACCACATGCCAGAACAGTAACGATCCAATCGGAACGGAGACTAACCGTATCCTTCTGCTCCTGAACGGAAGTATAAATCAACTGCTCCACCTGAAGGACCCCTGATATACGAGAACGATGTTCATTAGAGAATGTCCACTGACGTAATAATACGTCTGCTTCGTCCTTGCTATAACCGCCAGCAAGCAGGATGAGTGACCAACGGAGCAACACATGCTCACCTGACAGCTGTTCGAGATTGGCTAAAATTTTCTTGATAAAGCGATCCGAGTTAACCGGCGCTTTGATGTGTGCAAGCGCATCACTTCTGTATAACAGCTCCAACCCTCTTAGAGGATGCGGTCCTGACATCATTTTTACCATCTCGGTGCGTACCCGTTCCATCGCAATATGTTGAAGCAGGTCTTTCTGTCTTACAAGACCCTTCCACGTGTTATGGGCAATTTTGAAATCAAATACCGAAGCAAACCGGACACAGCGGAGCATCCGCAGTGCATCCTCACCAAATCGTTCCATCGCAGAACCTACACATCTGACTCGCTCTTCCTTAATATCTGCCTGTCCACCAAACGGGTCAACGATTGTCCCAGTGACGTCCATCGCAAGAGCGTTCATCGTGAAGTCACGCCGCTGTAAATCTTCCTTTATTTCTTGAACAAATTGAACCGCAGTAGGTCTGCGGTTATCCTGATAATCGGATTCTGTTCGAAACGTCGTCACTTCAAAGTAATAACCACCTGAACGAACAGTAACCGTTCCGTGTTGCAAACCTGTAGGAATGCAATCGTCGAACAATTCCATGACTTGCTGGGGAGAAGCAGATGTCGTGATATCCATATCGTCTACAACACGTTCCAACAATTCATCACGAACACAACCACCTACCCAATATGCCTTGTAGCCATGTTTGTTTAAAGTTGTGAGTACATTCTCACTTTGAATTGCCATTTCACGATCAACCTGTGTCCATTGAACCACCACATATCACCTCTTCTCTTGCCTGTTGTGGTATGCACAGTATAATTACGTCAAAAAATTGATTAACCGCAAACCGGCTTCAAGTTCGGAACTTCCCTTCCCAACACACGGTAATAAATCTGCTCGTATTCATGCCGAATGGCATCATTGCAAAAGTCATGATGTGCGCGCTGAAGACACGCTTCCCTGAACTCCGCAGCCAAACGATCGTCTGTTAACAAACGGATGGTGTTCTCGGCCATGGATTGTGTATCCCCAATGGCGGATAAGAATCCCGTCTTACCATGTAAGACCAGTTCCGGAATTCCTCCAGCCTGTGAACCGATCGTGGGTACGCCGCAAGCCATTGCTTCGAGCGCCACAAGTCCGAAACTTTCCTTCTCCGATGGAAGCATCAACACGTCAGCCATGGAGATCACTTGGGCAATATCATCCTGCTTACCAAGGAAATGAACCTTATTATTTAAGCCGAGATCATTAATCTTCCATTGCATCTTCGGCAAATCGGGCCCTTCTCCTACAAATAGCAATTTTGCCGGAACCTGCTCCTGTACCTGACGGAAGACCTCTACCACATCCTGAGTTCTCTTCACCGGTCGGAAGTTGGAAATGTGCATTAATATTTTTTCTTCAGGCGCAGCAAAGTCTCTTCGCAGACTGGCAGCATCCCGCGGATAATATATTCGTTTGTCAATAAAATTATAGGTTAAATCAATTGGACGTTGAATATCCAGCAATTCGACCGTTTCCCGAATCAAATCTTGTGATACGGCAGTAACCGCGTCACTTTCATTGATGGCAAGTCGGATCAGATCCTTCAGAGATTCATCCTGAGCCAGAACCGTAATATCCGTTCCATGTAACGTGGTAACTACTTTCAAGCCGTCCCCTACCATCTGTTTCGCGAGAAAGGCGCATACGGCGTGTGGCACCGCATAATGAACATGCAGCAGATCCAACTGCTGTGACTTAGCCACCTGAGCCATCTTCGTTGCCAGTGACAGATCATACGGAGGATAACGGAAAACATAATAATCATTGACTTCAACTTCGTGATAAAAAATATTTTTCTGGAACGTACCCAGTCTGAACGGGATACTGTTGGCAATAAAATGAACCTGATGCCCCTGTTCGGCAAGCAATTTGCCCAGCTCCGTTGCGACAACGCCAGACCCTCCGAGGGACGGATAACAGGTGATGCCGATTTTTAACTTTTGATCCATCCGGTGGACGCTCCTTTGATCTCCCGCTTCATGCAGGGTGATATAATGCAACGGAATAATGAAACAAATCGTCTCATTAATACGTAAAAAGTGAAATCGTTTATTGGGCACTCGGGCCAAATTGATGAACCACGTAAGGCGTAATTGTAGCAAAACCTTCTGCAAACGGGATGAGACTGCGTTGTCCGAGCAACGAATCACGGGCTCTTACACGTTCAATGTACCCCTGATTCAATGGCGTCGAGACCGCTCCGTCTCCCAGTTCGAATTGGGAACGATAAGAGAGCAATGAAGTTTCTTTTTGCTCATAGTGTTCCGTAATATCTACAATCAAATCCGTAGGTCCAATGTCATTAATAAAGTAAAAATAAAGTTCCTTCACCTGCACGGCAGGCATATCTGGCATGTAGTTCCGAAGCTTGGCATTAAAAACAGCCTCCTGCACAAGCTTACTGCAATTGACATGATCCGGATGACGATCTTCCCAATAGGGAGCAAATACCATCCGAGGGGCATGACGGCGGATCTCAGCCGTTACTGCCTGTACATGTTCTGGAGTAAGATACAAGCCACGATCAGGAAGCCCCAGATTCGTTCGACACGAAAGACCGAGGACGCGGGAGGCTTGCTCCGCTTCCTCGGTTCTGCGCTCTACTGTTCCGTTGGAGGACATCTCAGCACGAGTCAGATCACACACGCCTACTTTCAAGCCAGCAGCGGTATGTTTGGCAATCGTTCCACCCATACCAATCTCCGCATCATCCGCATGAGCTCCAAAGATGAGAATATCCAGACTCATTCGGGATCACCTGAATTCAATCCAGCCTCCGGCTTGTATTTATGTACCAGCTCTCTCCAGGCAAAATCACCACGATCCAGTGCCTTAACCAGAATCTCAGCGGTTGCGATATTCGTGGCAAGTGGAATTCCCTGCACATCACAAAGACGTAACAATGCATTGATATCCGGCTCGTGAGGTTGTGCCATCAGTGGATCACGCAGGAATATAATCAGATCCATCTCATTTTGAGCAACTAGAGCTCCAATCTGCTGATCTCCGCCCAATGGGCCTGATTCAAATCGATGAATCTTCAGAGAGGTTCCTTCCATAATACGAAGGCCTGTGGTTCCTGTAGAATACAATTGATGGTCCGTAAAAACAGGCTCATATGCTGTCACGAAATTAACCATCTCTTCTTTTTTACGATCATGGGCGATAAATGCTATTTTCAACATGACAATCTCCTTTTAGTCGATAAAGTGGTCAAATCCGTAGATCATTCCTGTATATTCCATAACCTTTTGCACACCAATCTTAACACCAGGCATATAACCTGCGCGCTCGTATGAGTCATGCCGAATTTTGAGTGACTGTCCATAGTCTCCGAAAACAACTTCCTGCTGTGCGAATACGCCAGGCAAACGTACACTGTGGATTCGGAAGCCGTTGTAATAACCGCCACGTGATCCTTCGATCGTTTCTTCCTCATTCGGGTTACCCTGGCGAAGTTCTTCCCGATTGGCAGCAATCAGTTCAGCCGTTTTGATCGCTGTTCCGGAAGGAGCATCCAGCTTCTGGTCCCCGTGATATTCGATAATCTCCACATTCGGCATATGTTTGGCAGCCTGTGCTGCGAATCGCATCATCAGAATGGCACCGATCGAGAAGTTAGGGGCAATAAGCCCTCCAATTCCTTTGTCCTGGCATTGCTTGTCCAACTGTTCAATCTGCTCCGGCGTAAAGCCGGTAACACCCATGACAGGTCTAACCCCATGACGAATCGCGATCTCGGTATGTGCAAATGCATATTGCGGCACCGTAAAATCAACCATAACCTGAGGTTTTGTTTCGGCAAACGCCATTTCGATATCATCAGTCACCAGCACTCCACACTCCGGCAAACCAACAAGGGTTCCTGCATCCGTGCCTGCTCCGGAGCGGTTTACAGCCGCTGCAAGCTCCAATTCCGGGTCCTGAAGTACCAATTTCACAACTTCACGGCCCATTCGGCCAGCCGCTCCGATGACGGCAACTCTAATTACTTCACTCATATTGACTGCATCTCCTCGCTATGTTGGATCATATCGTTGAATCCATTTCAACTCAAAAGAATCTTTGCAAAATGAATTCTTATTGAATGGATTTCATACGTTGCTTGATTTCCTGTAACATCTGATGCAGCTGCCCATTCTGCGGGTCCAGCAAAATTGCCTCACGCAGCACCTGAATGGCATAGTCAAATTCATTCAAATCACTGTAAGCTAGCGCAAGCATAACATGAGCTTCCACGGAGAGCGGATCAAGTTTGACCGCTTCTTGCAGAAGCGTTGACGCTTCCACATAGCGCTCCTGTGTTGCAATACCCGCTTGCTCCAACAGCAACTTCGCTCTGGAGGTCAATTGTTTCGCTTCCAACGTCTGCAGATGTAATATATACTCTTCTGTTCCTGGCGACAATTCAACCGCCTTACGCGCATATTCAAGCGCCGGAACCAGATGTTTGCTGCGGGCGTGGGTAATGGAACAGCGATAATATAACTCTGCATGTTTGGGATGAGCGTGAATGGCTGACTCGAACCAACGAATCGCCTGCTCAAAATCATTTTGCAATATACAGCGGTAAGCCTGCTGCATATATTCTTCCGGTTTCATCATTAAGCTGACCCTCCCCGATCGGGTGATGGTACAGCATATGTAATCTACGCCTAATCGGTGTTTTTGGGAGTCCACCGATTGGCATCGCGGGTGTTAAATTTATGCATGACTTTGTCGTGCGCCTCAGCCAGATCAATTCCCAGCGAGTTCGCAAAACAAATCGTGATAAATAAAATATCTCCAAGCTCAAGTTCAATGGAATTGGCTGCTTCGGAAGATTTCTTTGGCTTCTCGCCAAACTCATGATTCACTTCCCGGGCAAGCTCGCCAACCTCTTCAGACATCCGGGCCAACATGGCCAGGGGACTGAAATACCCTTCCTTGAACTGGGAGATATACTGATCAACCTCACGCTGCATTTCTGCGATGCTTTTCTCCATGAGAACGGATTCTCCTTTTGAAATGATGTCGTATTTGTTCCTAATAATATCAGTTATTTAGATTCACTTCCACCATCATCAGCGACAAATCATTTTTAAAGAATCAATAAACAGGTATACTAGGATGGGAATGATTGCTTCTTCATTCTAATTTATATACAGCGAGGGATCTTATGAGCACTGCCAAAACCTGGGTTCAAGTTAAACTGGTACTTCCCATCCTGTTGGGTACAGCCCTATATGCCTTCGGGCTCCTCTACTTTATTATCCCTAACCAGCTTATGGAAGGTGGCCTCACCGGGGTTACCGTGCTGATTAATTATGCTTTCGGCATCTCACCTTCTCTAACGACCTTGATTCTTAATGTCCCCCTCTTTCTGATCGGGCTCAAAATTTTGGGCGGCAGACAGATGATCTATACGGGTATCGGAATCGGGGCTTTGACCGTTTTTCTATGGTTGTTTGAAAAGTTGATTCATCTGGGCTGGATTGAACCATTACATACCGAGAATGACCTCCTGTTAGCTGCATTATATGCAGGTGTTACCCTCGGAGCCGGTCTTGGCATCGTATTTCGTTGGGGTGGAACGACGGGCGGTTCAGACATCATTGCTCGCATTCTAAACCGCAAGTATGGGTGGAGTATGGGACGGGTATTGCTTGGCATCGATTTTGTCATTATCGGGCTCTCTCTCATCTACATCCCCAAAGAAAAAATCCTGTATACGCTCGTAGCTGTATTCATTGCTTCCAAAGTCATCGACTTTATTCAGGAAGGTGCATATTCTGCTCGGGCATTTATGATCATTAGTGACCATGCACCCGAGATTGCGGACCAGATCACACGGGATATGGATCGTGGCGTTACCCTCATTCCAGCCATTGGCGCATACTCTAAACAGGCCAAGCACATGGCCTACTGTGTGATCTCCAGGCAAGAGTTCCGGCGTCTGCAGACTATTGTACGTTCCATAGACCCCAGAGCTTTTGTCATCATCAGCGATGTTCACGATGTACATGGAGAAGGTTTCAAAGAAAGCTGACATGCTGTAGAAATTGCAAAAAGACCTCTTTTCACATGAAGAGCCGTTGCCGTGGCTGTTTATGCGAAAGAGGTCTTTTTTTATAAAAAATATACCACGATCACGTTTATATCCAACTAGCGCCGAAAAGGAAAAATCCCCTGCTGCTGTGCACGATATTTACGATATCCGGCGTAACTTAGCGTCGCCACAATGACCGAACTTATCAGCAGCCCGGCTGCCCTCCGATCAGGGCCTTGTACAAACGGTACAAAGGCACTCTCGTCCTTCTCGCGACCAAATAACTGGTTCACCAGCTCCTCCCCGTGGCCCACCATGCTCTTTAACTGAGCCAGATCAGGCTGCTTTGCAGCGGTAAGCCCTTTGGTATGAGATAACCAAGCGTCCATCTGAGCAATTTCATACGGTTCACGTCGAATCAGAGCAGCAGGACGTATCGTCTCATAATGCTCCTCCAAAACGGTGTAGCGATTTGCCAGCACAGCCGCAGTTTGCCCTTGATCTGTAGCAGCGGATAAAGCATCCAGATCGTTTTTCACGATTTTATAATACTGAAGCCATAAAGGCTTGGTTGGATTCGCGAGACTATCTGCTGCAAGTCTGAGTTTGGCAGAGGACTGCTGAAGAGAAGCATCGTCATTTTTCACCTTCACAACGGCTTGTTTCACTTCAACTATGGTTTCGGATAAGGCGTGAATGCCTTCGACTGTCGTTTGTCCCTCAAAGGAGATATGCTCCAGACTTTTACTGATACGCAGAATGCTTCCTCGCACTTCTTCAATATTGTTCTCCAGTGCCTGACGATACAAAATGGCTGCTTCTTCATTAAGTTGTGCAATTGAATTGCTAGTGGACACTTGCTGATCCGAAATCGAATTCAGTCCATCACTTTGCGCGGATACACGATATGCTAAGTTCGTCCAAAGCAGCAGAGCCATGAACGATACCACCAATAAGCCCGTTTTGATCCCGAACGTTCTCTTCATGGACATCCCTCCCACCACCAATGTATGGCGGGGGACAACTCGTTAGAACAAGCAGAAGAGGATTCCGTACCCTACTCGATTTGTGACATAGAAAAAGCCGCTAAAATAGCGACTCTTCATGAGACTGTTATTCACTCCCCAAAGTATGAGATCAGGTACGTCTTGCCTGTCTTAAGGCTAGCCACGCGCACAGAATGCTCACCAGTGTCAGTCCGAATGTGAAATTACGCACACCATCTACATGATCATAGAGGGAGGCGGGTAACCAAGGGTAAATATCATATGTATAATCCATTGTATCGTTCAACAGCGTCCAGAGACCTGCAATGACAAGGG
Organism: Paenibacillus sp. FSL R5-0519; assembly: GCF_037974275.1. Taxonomy (NCBI): domain Bacteria; kingdom Bacillati; phylum Bacillota; class Bacilli; order Caryophanales; family Paenibacillaceae; genus Paenibacillus; species Paenibacillus sp. FSL R5-0519. The sequence continues at coordinate 2,346,389 of NZ_CP150234.1, read as the reverse complement.
CAGCCCATCGGAAGCCGAAAAAGCGTACATATATAAGAGCTTCAATCGCCATTGCACTATGCGAAGCAATCAACATCCAGTCTTGCCAGTGCTGTGTGCCACCTTGCATCCAGCCAGCGAAAATAATGGATACGGCCCACACGCCATATTTCACAGATGTGACCACAGCAAGCGCCTGAATCACATGTCCGATCCGTTTGATAACGATGGACCGTGGTGGGTACAAGATCCATAGCAACGCTAAAGTAAAAAACAAACTCGCTGTTGGACTATCTGGCACAAATACGATCTGCCACACCGGCTGCTCGGCCAGCGTCAATTTCATTTGCTCTCCGTACCAGATGTATCCGTATACCGTTCCTACCGCATTACACCAAAATAATAGCCACAGGAAATAACGATTGGTCAGAAACTCCCTACTCCAGAAATACGATAAAGCCACATTCCCTGCCCCTTCCTTCATCATATATTGCGCACAATACAGTGCTGTCCAAAAAACACTTCAAAAAAACCTGACCGCATAAACGATCAGGTTTCATTGGTTATTTCGATTTTACTGTTCTGCTTTCTGTTTCGCAAGCCATTCGGTCAGATGAGTAATTTCTTCATCCGTTACACCTTGAGCAATCGCTTGATCGTACATCGCAGGCATCTCGTTGTAGCCTTCTTTGATAATGGTCAGAATCTCTTCCTGGCTGTGCTTGTCACCTACACCCCGAAGTGAAGGTCCACTTGCACCCTTCATATCAGCCGCATGGCAGCCAATACACCCAGCCTTCTTGTACGTTTCCATTGCAGGATCATCCTGTTCCACGATCGCAACTTCTTCTTGCTGTCCAGGTGCATTGGAAACTGGAGGGAGCCCCTGTTCACGCCTCTCCAGTGCTTCTTCTTCACGTTGAATATGTTCAGGCTTCTGTCCATTTGCTTCCAACTCATGCTCGTAGTGTGTCCACGCTACATTCGTCAGATAGAATACAGAAATGACTGACAAAATCATAAGTGATGAAGCAATGGGGCGCTTATAGAAACGCCGCTCCTTGCCTGTGTCCAGAAATGGTGCCAGCAGCAAAGCTCCAAAAGCGACCCCGCTGACCCCCAGTACCCCGAGCAACACGTAATCGCCTGATGCGTATGGATACTTCAAGTACTGATACAGAAAAAGGAAGTACCAGTCCGGCATGGGTATAACGGATGCGCTTGGATTGGCCGGATACCCCAAAGGTGCAGGTTCTGAGATCGTTAGTACCAAAATCCCTACCAATACAACGACACCAACCATCCATTCTTTCAGCAGGAAGTTAGGAATAAAGGCTTCTGATTTGCCGGGATACGCCGTGTAATCAGGCGGGGTAATGAATCCCGCACCTTTACGAACCCGTGAATCACCGACAAAGATAACCTTTTCCTCATCATGCTTCTTATGTCCGTGAGCCATTGCGATTCCTCCCTTCTTTCGTTTATAGTGGTCCCGAAATGCCCTGTCTGCGGATCATGATAAAGTGTCCGACCAGAAGCACCAGAAGCACAGCGGGGAGGAAGAATACGTGCAGGGCAAAGAATCGGGTTAGTGTCTGTGCACCAACAATCGTACCGCCTTGCAGGAATTCTTTAATAATTGGTCCCAACCAAGGAACCGTATTGGCAATCTCCAGTGTTACTTTTGTTGCGAAATAGGCTTTGTTATCCCATGGCAACAAGTACCCTGTCAGACCCAGGCCCAACATGACGAAAAAGATCAGCATGCCGACAACCCAGTTCATTTCACGCGGTGCCTTGTAAGAGCCTGTAAAGAACACACGCATCGTATGTAAGAACATCATTACGATAACCAGACTGGCTCCCCAGTGGTGCATGCCGCGAACAATTTGGCCGAAGGCTACTTTGGTCTGCAAATACTCCACACTTGCGTAGGCATTGATAATATCAGGTACGTAATACATGGTCAGGAACATGCCTGACAGAATCTGAATAACAGTAATAAAGAACGTCAATCCACCAAAGCAGTACACGAATGCGGAAAAGTGATGAGCCGGATTTACATGCTCTGGAACTTCATGATCCGCAACGTCCCGCCATATTGGCGTGATATCGAGACGCTCGTCAATCCAGTCATAGACATTTTTAAACATCTGCGTTCACGCCTCCTAATTCACTCGGGTGTTCGGAACAATGTCGCCCAGATATACCCAACCCTGCTCTTCCTTGACTACGTACTCATCCAGCGGTTTGGGGGCTACGGCAAGATTCTTCCCTTCCTTGTCATAGTGCGCGCCATGGCAGGGGCAATGATACTCGTCAGGGTACTGCTTGTCACTATTCCAGCCTACTGTACATCCCAGATGTTTACAGATAGGTGAAAGTGCATAAATTTTACCCTGCTCGTCTTTGCGAATCCACGCCACTAACGATGCATTACTCAGATACCAACCATCCTGTTGTTTAAGTTCAAAGGTGAATTCTTGAGGCTCATTCGTAATTTTGCTGATTTCAGCTACTTTGACAGAGGTGCCTTCTCCCTTATGTTGCAAAATCGGGTCCACCGCAAAACGGACCATAGGAAGGATTGCACCGGCGGCCATGTAGGCTGTAGCTCCACCAAGCGTGTAGGTCAAAAACTGCCTGCGTGACATCTCCATGCGGCTTGGCAATTTCAATGAAGCTTCGTGGTGGTCATGCTCACTGCTCATACTGTCTCCAACCCCCTTTTTCAGCCAACTCTCTCAACCGTTTTCATTTTCATAAATTCCACGACTTACTAGAACATACATAATCATATAGTAGCCCTAGAACACCGTCAAGAATTTGTCACACATTTTTAAGGTTCATTTGTAAGCGTTATTAAAAAAATGTTGTAAAATTGTCACATTTGTCGCCAAAAACTATTTTTTCCACAACTCTCGTATCTTTTCCCCTACAAATCTCGCAATGCCCTCTTCTCCGACCTCATGAGTTAATACGGACCGACTCAAAACCAGATCAGCAGCAGGAATTTCCACCTCATTTAATTGACCATCTGATGACATGATAACCACATATTTGAATCCTGAAGACTTAAGCTGTGAAGACAAGGAATTTAATGTCATTGACAATTCCGGATTAGCATAGTGAAAGGCTGGATAAGTCATGATTCTCCCTTTGAAAGGAATTTCGACCAGATCCAGAAAATCTCTCAGCCGCTCCAATGCCTCGGTAACTTCAACCGGCGACTGCTCACCGCTAAGAGCTGTATATGGAATAAGGCATGTATCCAGATAGAGTTGCAGTTCAGCCCAGCTGTCTTGAGTCATCTCACTGAATTTCAATTCCCTATATCCCCTCTCTATCCATTTTATTCCCATATTATATATGACCATTTCTTATAAATCCAGACATTCATTTCGTAATTTCACATATCAAAAAAGGAAACACGCATCTGCGCATTCCCTTTTATCTCAGAAAGGAACTATTTTGCCCATCAGTTTATGGTCCTCAGTTCATCCGTCAGACTCCGGAAAGCTACTTCGTCTCCGGTAGCTAACGCTTTATCGATTTCCAAATAGAGTTTCTCGCTGCGCTGTTTGCGAAGCGCTTCGTCCCACACCATCTCAGCTGCTAGCCCCAACATGACTTCATACGTAACTTTCATTTTATCCAATAGGATGCACCTCCAAAACGGATTTAAGAGCTCCTATATTCTTTTCCTTTGGTGACATAACCCAGTGAAGTTCTGGACATCCGCTCCAGATCAGCATCAGTCAACTCACGTATCACTTTGGCAGGTGTCCCCAAAGCAAGAGTATAGGGCGGAATTTTACTATTCTCAGTAACAACAGAACCGGCTCCAATCAGCGTATATTCCCCAATGTCGGCTCCATTCAGCAGAATGGCTCCCATGCCGATTAATGATCCTGTTCCAATACGACAACCATGAATGATCGCTGTGTGTCCTACGGAAACATCATCTCCCACAATTAAAGGTTGATCCGTATTGACATGCCCAACAACATTATCTTGAATATTACAGCGCTTTCCAATGACAATAGGAGCCAAATCAGCCCGCAGGACTGCATTGAACCAGACGGAAGACTCTTCTCCCATTCTCAAATCACCAATTAGTTTCGCACCTTCAGCTATATATACCGAAGAGTGTAACTGAGGTTGTAGACCTTTGTATGGAATTATCATTATTATCACTCCTTAATTTGGGAGTGATTTTAGCAACTTGTCCTTCACTTGTCAAACATAATAGGTGTAACGTCTCCTGAAATGGAGCGACAGGATGCAGCAAGACGTGAACCCCAAGCTGTCATTTGTATCGTCCGACCTTCCTCATGTTCCCCAATCCGGACCATGCCAAGATGCAACATCATTTTAACAATTCTGTTATCATAGATGGCCTCCGCCGTATCATAATAGAACGGCTGAATGAATGGACCAATCTGACGAAACAGCGACTCGGCGGTCGACCATTCCAAGGCACATTCGCCTGTCCAATACACAATAGAGGACAGATTGGGAATAGCACCTTTATACAATCTTAACCAAAACCTAAATAGCTGTATCATTTCGGCCGTTTTCTCAGCCCCCAGCTTGTCTTCTCCGGTTGGTGACAGCTTCAGCGTGCCTTGCTCCTCACGAACCAGCCGGTGGTGAAATGCATAGTCGTAGAGAAGTGCAAAACGATCCGGGTAATCCTTGAATGAACGGCCATATCCGAATCTCCAGCCACCTTTTCCCACCAATTCCTCACTAATGTGTAGATGCTCCATAATCTGCTGTTGAGAGCGCCGGTACATCATGCCCTCAGCGTTAAGGGCAATTTCGTGCTGCTGGACAAATTGAAGGAACAACTTGAGATCATCCGCTAAGAGATGATACTCATCCCGATACATGGGCGGTTCCGTTGTTTTGGTGATCCCTGCTCGCAGATGTGTGGATAACACATCCCTGAATCTTAATTTCAGATCCTGTGGCACCTGATACAAATACCTGGTCTGCTGCGTTGTCCCATTGAACAACCATCCACTCTTATTGAAGCGAACGATGAGATCACGTGGACTGGCGCCAGCCTCACTCTCCTTTTTGTCCATCGATTGACGGGCTATGGCAATGAGTTCTTCCATACCATAATACTGGCGAGGATCAAACAACAAGTTGTTCAAAAAGCGCTGATCTGCTTGATTCAGTTGTCGTACCTGCTGCTCAAAAAAGGGTCTGCTGCCCAATGTAGTGAGAATACTCTGGATGAGTTCATGTTTGGAGTTGGGTTTGCATTCACATTGGTAATAGTCTGCAATTCGATTAAGCTGGCCAATATCGGCAAAAGTAAGCATATCCGCTAGATTCATGGGTCCATCGCCTCGCCCGTTAACTACTTCGGCTGCTGATTCGGAGCCTGAAATAGTTTGGTTTTGTAAACATCGTTGACGGAATTCCCATAATCTAAACCTCTTTTTGGAAATCTTTTATGTTTGAATCAATTTCATAATATCTTTAGTGAATTATGAAATTAATTTGTTAATCATACTATGCCCCAAGTCGGCCAATCAGAAGAAAAATGAGAGGTTTGAAATCATATAAAGGCTTTATTCCCCCTAAAATGCAAAAAAACAACCCAAGTTGGATTACTCAGGTTGTTTTGCTGTGTCCAAAGACAGATGTCGTGTGCAATTATATAACAGCGGACTCCAGTCATCACGTTCCTTTTCCAGGATCGTCAGTGACAGGTTTCCAATCCGCTGCGTATACCGATCTTTAAACAAGGCTGTTAACAGGTTGGCGAGAAAAGCTCCGTGAGTGACAATGAGTACGTTTTGGTCCGAATAGGCAGACCATAGATCTTCCAGAAACGCCATTGCACGAAGCTGGATATCCGCAATCTTCTCCTGTCCCAAGTCCAATGTCTCCCAGGATTGGCCCCAACGGGCAACCCGCTCTTCTGACGTCAGACCTTCAATCTGACCAAAAGCCCTTTCTTTCAACCGTGCGTCCGGCTCAAGCATAGGTACATTTAACAGTTTGGAGATAATCTCCCCTGTTTCCTGTGCCCGCGATAATCCACTTGTGATGATATGGTCCCACTGGTAATCCTCAGTCAACAGACGTCTTCCCAGTCGCTCAGCCTGTTCACGACCTTCCCCATTCAGAGGTATATCAGTCTGCCCCTGTATACGGCCTGCCGCATTCCAGTCTGTAAGACCGTGACGAATAAGCCCGATTCGCACTTACATCCCTCATTTCTCCACACGGCGAACGAAAGGTTATTACCTATGCACTCGCACTTTGTTTACGTTTATTCGTTGTTCGATGCATACGGCCAAGAGAAAATAACGCCATTCCAATTGCAAGTAAAGACAGGGCCATCCAATACTGCGGATAAGCAGGTCCCATACTCACTACAAAAGGTTCGATAATGCTTCCTCTATCCGCTCCAGTCATGTCGTACTGATATAATCCAGATGACGAAGGTGCGCTTCCGGCAACTCCTGTCTCCAGAATACCCGTAGCAACAACTTTGGTTTGCTCAGCTTCTGACACATCTGGCTTAAACATTGCCATGTACAGAAAGCTGCATAAAAAAATAGCCAGGAACGCGGCAATCCACAAAGACATATGCTTGCGGATCGCAGCAGAGAAACGATTAACCTTTGCCTCCTCCGGCAATAACCATGGAGACTCCGCATAAATCCGGTCCATAACGTTACGGTTCACTCTCTCTGCCTGTTGTTCTGTCACTGGAATCGGGATGCTGTGCAGCAAGATCTGGGCTTCTTCCCAAACCTCAAACTGCTCGGAGCAGTCTTCACAACCAGCGAGATGAGCATGAAATGCAATCCGCTGAGGATGATTCTCCGGCAAGTCCCAGACCAGTGCAAACAGTTCCTGGGCATCATTGCAATTCATCGGTTCTTCATCCCTTCATATGGCTCGTACACCGGTTCGAAGAAATAAGGTTCCAATTGAGTTTTTACGCTTGATCTTGCTCTGAATAATAGCGATTTCACAGAACTGACGCTCTGCCCAAGAATATTCGCAATCTCCTGGTAGTCTAGTTGATCATACTCGCGGAGTATAATCGCAGAACGTTGCTTCTCCGGCAAGTTGTTAATCGCATCTCTAACCAGCATCACCCGCTCGCTGCGCAGTACAGCATACTCCGGTGCATTCTCCGAAGGAGCAACGGGAACAATCCCGCTCTCTTCAAGTGGGACATTTCCGCTGCGCTGTTTGCGAAGCTCACTCAGTACCGTATTTCTCGCAATGGTATATAACCAGGTTGAGAATGAGGCATCCACCTCACGGAAAGAGTGCAGACTGCGGAACGCCTTATAGAAAGTCTCAGAACAGAGATCTTCCGCAAGCAGCTCCATATTGGAACTTTTCAACATATGATATACGAAAGCCAGTATTTTACGCTGATAACGACTCATCAGCTCGGAATATAACTCCAGGTTACCTTCCTTGATCTCTCGAATCAACTGGGAATCCGTCATTTGAGTGCGACCCCTCCTCGCCCATCCATGTGCTTCTCCCCGTTCGACTCTATCCATGTATTACCGAACAGGCACAAAAAAGTTGCGGTTTTCACCGCATATAAACAGCGTTCAGCGCCATAACTGGCCTTCCCGCCAAATTCCCCTATGTAATGGCAATTTCCCCAACGTTTCTACATTAACAGTATTTATTGTACAACGGTCTGCATCATCCTGGCAAATCCATTGCTGTCCACAGAACCCGACCTGTCATTCATATGCAGTCATTTTCACGTTCATGACTTCATTTAGAGCCTTTTTGGTAAGCCTTTCATATATAGACGCATGATATACTGAAAAGGTTACAAAAATGTGATATTTTTTTGATTTCAGGCCCTCAAAAAAAGGAGTTATTATCCTGAATTACCGAAAGATATAATTAATTCAAACAATTTTATTTAAAGTGTTGACAGAATGAAAACGTATACATATAATAAGGGTACAGTATGGTTTCTCTCCACTCCTATCCAATAACTGTATTGCTCCACGTGAGCAATGGCCGCTTTTGTAAGCGGTCTTTTTTTTGTCTTTAAAAAGGAATTACCTCTAGTTTAGAGGTTAACATTTGCATTCATCTTTTATATATCGCCCTCTTTGATTTCTGAAGAAATTCATATAACAACACCAATACAACTCCACAAAAAAGAGGGCTTTCGCCCCCTTTCTCGTCTTATACCCACACTTGATAGCCTAAGGAATCCAACAATGTCTTGGCTCGTTCCATATCCTCTTCCTGACGGAAAGACAGACGCATGATGCCCGGCACATCCACCCGGTTTTCGATAATCTCCAAGTTGCTCAGGTTAATGTCATTCGCCCCAAGCTCAGTTGCGATCTTACCAATCATACCCGGAGCATCCTGGACATCGGTGTACAGATCAAATAACGGTGAAATCATGCCTTTGCGTCGTTCGGGCAATACACTGCGGAACTCACGGGCCTGACGGAATGCTTCCTCTATGCCATCACCGTTCTTATGCTCCAGCATATCCGTAAAGGCCGTCATTTGGCTATTCCAGTCCTTAAGCAAGCCCAGTAGGACATCACGGTTGCTAAGCAAGATATCTCTCCATACAATTGCATCACTGGACGCAATCCGGGTAATATCCCGGAAACCACCTGCAGCCAGCATTTTATACAGCGGATTTGACTCATTATATTCACGCACCTGATTGACCAGCGCAACAGCAATAACATGTGGCAAATGACTAATCGCACCCACGATGTCATCGTGCAGCAGAGGCTCCACACGCACGATCTGTGCGCGCGTATAGGCAAGCAGCTCCGACAACCTGCTGTAAGCTTCTTCAGGTACTTGCTCTGAAGGGGTTAAGACATAATATGCATTCTCAAACAACACGGCTGAGGCCGCATCCACGCCCGCACGCTCCGACCCTGCCATAGGATGACCACCAATGAAGTAAGCGTCAGTCAGCCGCACATGCTCGGCACAAGCGGCAATGGAAGCCTTGGTGCTTCCTACATCCGTGATGATACATCCTTTCTTCAATGGCAGCCTGGAAAGCTTCTCGAAATAGGACTCAAGCAAACCTACGGGAACGCACAAAAAAATAAAGTCGGCATCCTCTACCGCTTCTTCCAGTGAGAGCGTAGCATCATCCACTACACCGCTCGCTATGTACTTGTCCTTCAGTTCATCCAAGTGGGCATAGCCCATCACGGTTACACCTGGCTTGCCTTTGAAGCAGAGCGCAAGTGAACCGCCGATGAGTCCTACACCAATCATTGCAATTTTTAGTTTCATGGGTCCTCACTCTTTCATCGCCAGTATTAAGGGCTTGCTACCGCCTTCTCAGCCAGCGTGTTCTCCAGTGCCGTGACAAATGCACGGTTCTGTTCTGATGTTCCGACGGACACACGAATGTAAGTTGGGTATACGTGGAATCCTGGGCGAACGATAATGCCTTGTTTCAGCAAGGATTGGAACGCCGTTGCCGAAGGCATGTTCAGATCAACCATAATGAAATTACCCTGTGAAGGGAAATACGACAATCCGAGCCGTGTAAATTCATTTTGCAGGAAATCCCGATCCGTTGCATTCCGCTTCGAGCACTCTTGAACAAAATCCTGATCCAGTAGTGCAGCGGTTGCCGCAACCTGTGCAAATCGGGAAGTGTTAAACGGCTCACGTACACGGTTAATCAAATCAATAATTTCGGGACGTGCGATGCCGTATCCGATCCGGAGCGAAGCCAAACCGTAAATTTTGGAGAATGTCCGCAGAATGACCAAGTTCGGATACCGTTCGATCAATGGTATGCTTTGCGGATATGCATCATCGGTTACGAATTCATAATAAGCTTCGTCCAGTATAACCATCACATGAGCAGGTACACGGTCCATAAAGGCTGTAAGTTCCTGCTCAGAGATAATCGTACCTGTCGGATTATTTGGATTACACACCCAGACCGCTTTCGTTTTGTCGTTGATTTGCGCAAGCATCGCGCTCAGATCATGCGTTCCATCTTTAAGAGGCACTTCGATGGTAACGGCTCCTTCAATATCAGCATTGCTTTTGTATACGGAGAATGTCTGATCTGCCATGATGGTCTCGTCACCCGGCAAGAAGAAAGCTCTCGTGATCAAAGCAATAATCTCATCAGAACCACAACCAAATATTAAGTTGTTCCGTTCAACACCAAGATGCTTTGCAAGAACTCCAGTCAGCTCAACCGAGCTACCGTCTGGGTATATGCTTATGTTAGTCATTTCTCTCGTAATGGCTTCCAGGGCGGCAGGAGAACTGCCGTATGGGTTTTCGTTGGAGGCCAGTTTGATGACTTGTTCAAGCCCCAGTTCACGTTTCACTTCTTCAATCGGTTTGCCCGGTTGGTACACAGGCAGATTGACAATCTGGGATTTCGGTTTCAACCCGACCGCCTCCTGTTATTGAAATAATGTTAGACACGAATGAGCGTGCACCTCATGTGTGCAAGGGATGTACTTTCAAGACATCTCTATCCCTTCAATTGTGCCACAAAGTTGCGAATTTGCAACAGTCCCTCTGCACGCGTGTCCGGATTTCCAAGCAGAGGAATCGCGTCTTCCACCTGACGAACGATGGCACTACCTACAACAACGCCATCGCAGATGCGGGAGAAATGTTCCACCTGCTCATGACTAGAAATACCGAAACCTACCGCTACAGGGACGTCTGTCAGACTTTTCACTGTCTCAATGAAGCTTTCTACACCATCAAAGAAAGAAGCTCTCTCTCCGGTTACTCCAAGGGAAGATACACAATAGATAAAGCCACTTGCTCCATTCACAATCCGCTCAATCCGTGCATTAGATGTAGGTGCAACAAGTGGCACCAGATGCACTCCCGCGCGATTAGCACGTTGTCGCATCTCTTCCGCTTCCTCAATTGGCAAGTCCGGAATGATCATGCCACTAATATCGTGTTTGACCAATTCTTCAAAGAATACATCCAACCCGGTCTGCAAGACCGGATTATAATAGGTGAACAGCACAAACGGCAGTTTCACGCCTGCCTTACGAGCTTTTGCTGCGGTTTCCATAACCGTACGAATGGTAATCTGGCTTTTCAGCGCACGTTCGGAAGCACGCTGAATGACGGGACCATCTGCAAGCGGATCGGAATAAGGAACACCCAGTTCCAAAATATCCGCTCCGGCCTGCTCAAGCTCCTTGATGATATCAATCGTTGTATCCACATCCGGGTCTCCCACGGTTAAGAATGGAATAAGTGCCGTGCGATTCTGTTGCTTTAATTGCTGGAAGGTCTGGTCCATCAGATTCATCCCAAGTCGCCTCCCGTGTATTTCATGATTGATTCAACGTCCTTGTCTCCACGTCCCGACAGACAAATGACTACAATATCATCTGCTGTGAGTTCAGGCGCCAGTTTGACAACTTGGGCAACCGCATGTGCAGACTCCAGAGCAGGAATAATTCCTTCCGTCCGACATAGGAGTTGCAGGGCATCCAGTGCTTCCTGATCCGTGATCGGTACATATTTTGCCCGTTCAATATCCTTGAGATAGGAATGTTCCGGACCAACACCCGGATAATCAAGTCCGGCCGAGATGGAATGTGCTGGCTGAACCTGTCCATACTCATCCTGCAACAAGTAACTCATAGATCCCTGGAATACACCATGCGTACCTTTGCTCATCGTCGCAGCATGATACTCGGTATCGACCCCTTTGCCTGCAGCTTCAACGCCAACAAGCTTCACATCCTGATCACCGATAAATGGATAGAACATGCCGATCGCATTACTTCCTCCACCGACAGCTGCTACAATTACATCCGGCAAACGTCCTTCAATCTCCTGAATCTGACGACGGGTCTCATCACCAATAACACGTTGGAAATTCCGCACCATCATCGGATATGGATGAGGTCCAACCACTGATCCAAGCACATAGAACGTATCCTCCACATTGCTGACCCAGTAGCGAAGCGCTTCATTACCAGCATCCTTCAGTGTCCGTGTTCCGGACGTAACCGGAATTACTTCTGCTCCGAGCAGCTTCATCCGAAATACGTTTAACTGCTGACGCTCTGTATCTTCTTCGCCCATAAATACTTTGCATTCCAGTCCAAGCAATGCGGCTACAGTTGCCGTTGCAACGCCGTGTTGACCTGCACCCGTTTCGGCAATAACTTTCTTTTTGCCCATCCGTTTGGCAAGCAGACCTTGTCCAATGGCGTTATTAATTTTGTGCGCGCCTGTATGATTGAGATCTTCACGTTTCAGATAAATTTTCGGTCCACCCAATCGGCGTGACAATTGCTCTGCATGATACAATGGGGTTTCACGTCCAGAATACTCGCTCAGCAGATAATTCAGTTCCTTGTTGAATTCCTCATCTTCAGAGAAGTGGCTGTATGCCTCCTCCAACTCAATAAGTGCGTTCATTAGTGTCTCAGGTACAAAGCGGCCTCCGAAGTGACCGAAACGCCCGTGTTGATCCGGCAATTGATGTGTCATGCCTGCTTCACCCTTTCTACGAATGCTGTAATTTTGGCAATATCCTTCACACCTTCAGTCTCAACGCCACTGGATACATCGACGCCGAAAGGTGCATATGTCTGTATTAATTGCTGTACATTGTCCGGCTGCAAACCTCCTGCAACGAACAGAGAGATTTCGCGACTTTTCGCCCATTCCGCATAGGCAGGAATTCGCTCCCAGGCAAACGTTTTCCCGGAGCCCCCTCCATATAGAGGATCATGGGTATCGAGCAATATCGCATCCACGAATTTATCATAAGCATCAAGAGCCCTTATGGACGCCTCATCAGCTTCCGGACCCGTTTCATCTTTGGGAAAAGAAAAAACTTTGAATACTTGCGCATTCCACCGCTGCTTCACCTGCTGGCAGAACTCCGCAGTCTCCTGTCCGTGTAGCTGAATAACATCCAGGTGAGCAATCTCCATAATGTGTTCCAACTCTTCGAGCGTAGGATTCACAAATACACCCGCAAGCTTCGGCCGATCATAGGCTGACCATTCGAACAACACCGTTCTTAATGCAGCAGCCTGCTCGGGTTCGATTCGGCGGCGTGATTTGGCAAAAACAACACCAATGTAATCCACAGGCAAGTTTATCATCGATTTTAGCACTTCAACGTCCTGAAGTCCACATATTTTTACGGCCGCTGGCAGCGGGTTTCTCCGTTCTGACATACTGTCGCCTGTGCCATCGTGTATGGAAGTATTCATCATTTGGGTCCCATCAGATCATATACAGCCGCCTCGACATCATCCTTGCGCATGAGATGCTCACCTACGAGAATACCATGAACACCGGCCTGGATCAGAGGCACTGTTGATTCTGGTCCGTCAATACCACTTTCGCTAATCAAAGTGACCCCACTTGGAATCAATTCCATCAAATCCAGTGTCGTGCTCAGACTGGTTTCGAATGTTTTCAAATTACGGTTATTAATGCCCACAAGTGTGGCCTGCGGAATCTCCAATACCTGCTCCAGTTCTGTTCGATCGTGAACTTCAATCAAGGCATCAAGTCCCAAACTTTTGGCAAATTCCAGATATTGACGAATCTGTTCAGGTGTCAGAATACTGGCAATCAACAGGATCGCATCCGCACCCAGTAATCTTGCCTCGGCAATCTGTCGCTCATCTATAATAAAATCCTTGCGTAATAACGGAATATTCACCGCTTGATGGATCGCCTGCAAGTACTCGTTGCTCCCTTGAAAATACGACACATCCGTTAATACGGAGATGCAGTCTGCACCTGCACGCTCATAAGCAGCAGCAATCTCTACCGGATGAAAATCCGGGCGAATTAACCCTTTGGATGGTGAAGCCTTCTTCACTTCAGCAATAAGGCCGAGTTTGCGATTACGTTTGCTTGATAATGCTTGTTCAAATCCCCGGGTTGCGGGTAGTTGTTCGATTTTTTGGATAGCCTCATCCATGCGAAATGTCTGTGCCAATACTTCTACTTCTTTATGTTTGGTTGCAACGATTCGATCAAGATACATGACTGTACGCCTCCGTTGTATGAATTAACTGTTCAAGCTTCCCGGCAGCTTTGCCCGAATCTACCGCTTCGGCGGCAAGTGTGACCCCTTCAGCAATGCTATCTGCAAGACCGGATACGTAGATGCATGCTCCAGCGTTCAACAGTACGACATCACGGTAGGCACTCTGCTCACCCTGGAAGATCCTCTTAATAATTTCGGCATTCTGTGCCGCATCTCCTCCAAGGACTGCTTCAAGCGGATGCAGAGACAAGCCCATATCACGTGGATCAATATCGTAGGTGTGCACTTCACCATTGCGAAGTTCAGATACCTGGGTTGGCGCCGAGATACTGATTTCATCCAAACCATCATGACTGGCCACGACCAACGCTCTTTTGAGACCAAGACGCTTCAGCACTTCAGCGATCATCGGCGTCCGGGAACGATCATACAGACCAAGCAATTGGCGATCTGCTCCCGCAGGATTGGTTAATGGTCCGAGCATATTGAAAATGGTACGCACACCCAGCTCTTTTCTCGGTCCTGCCGCATGTCGCATGGAAGGGTGATATACTTGGGCAAAACAGAAGCAAATTCCGATATCATCCAGACATTGTCTGGCCTGTTCCCCGTTCAGATGGATATTTACACCGAGTGCCTCCAATACATCTGCACTACCTGCTTTGCCTGAAGCTGAACGGTTGCCATGTTTGGCGACCCGAACCGAGACGGCGGAAGCAATAATGGCAGATGCCGTGGAAATATTGAATTTATGAATTCCCGATCCGCCTGTTCCACAAGTGTCCAACAAGCCGCTGCCATCCGTGAGAATCCGTCCGCCTTGACCACGCATGGCTTCAGCAAAACCGGTGATCTCATCCACCGTTTCTCCCTTCATACGCAGCGCCATTAACAAACCTCCGATTTGAGCCGGCGTTGCCTCACCTCTCATAATCGAATACATCAAATCTCGTGCTTCGGCTTGCTCCAGATGGCTGCCCTCCAAAATCTTCGCTAATCCATTCTTCATACCATCCTCGCGAGTCATCTCAGTAATTGGGGTTACAGAGTTTTCATTCATAATCGGGTTTATGTTCATCTCCGGTCTCTCCTCTCTCAGTTTTTAGCGGCCGCTGGTGTGACAAAATAATCTGCATTTGCTAGTCTCAACGTGCTGTTCTTTTCTTTGGCAGGAAACATGGCTTCTGCTGTTCGAATTGCCTTGAGCAATGCTTTGGCTTTGTTAACCGTCTCTACATATTCATTCTCAGGTACAGAATCCCACACGATTCCCGCTCCGGCCTGTACATATGCTTTTCCTTTTTTGAAAATAATCGTACGAATCGTAATACAGGAGTCCATGTTACCCGAGAAACCGAGGTATCCAATCGCTCCGGCGTATGCACCGCGTGCCTCTTTCTCCAGTTCCGCGATGATCTCCATTGCACGCAGTTTCGGTGCACCAGATACGGTACCCGCTGGCAAGCATGAGAGGAACGCATCGAAGAAATCCTTATCATCTCTTAGCTCGCCCGTAACGTTGGATACCATGTGCATTACGTGAGAATACCGTTCAATCTCCATGAACATGTCACACTTCACACTGCCGAAGCTGGATACCCGACCCAGATCGTTACGGCCCAAATCAACCAGCATCAGATGCTCCGCACGTTCCTTCTCATCCTGGAGCAGATCAGCAGCGAGTGCACGATCCTCCGCTTCGGTTGCCCCCCGTGGACGTGTTCCCGCAATCGGACGTGTCTCCACACGATTTCCGTCCACCTTGACCAGCGCTTCAGGCGAAGTGCCGACGATAATTTCATCATCCATTTTGAGGTAGTACATATAAGGTGATGGATTAAGAGTCCGAAGCACGCGATACACGTGAAGAGGAGAAACCTCTGTATCAATGTGAAAACGCTGGGATAATACCACTTGAAAAATATCACCTGCGCGAATGTACTCTTTGGCTTGCTCTACATTACCTATGAACTGTTCCTTCGTAAGGTTGGATCGAATATCTCCCAACTCCACGTCTCCCGGAATGGAACGCGGATTCAGGTTTTCCCCTGGTCCTTGCTGCTGCAACCGTTCAGCGGCCTGCTCCAGCTTCTCCGAAGTCACTGCATACGCTTGCCGTATCTCATCATCCGTTGCACCATCCTTGACGTGTACATTACCCACGAGCAGCATCTGCTGCTTCACATGGTCGAACACGATAATCTGGTCACAGAACATAAAACGAATGTCATCCATATTCAGATCATCCAGCGCGTGGGCTGGAAGCTTCTCATAATAGGACAGCAGATCATATCCGAAGAAACCAATTGCCCCGCCTGTGAATGGTGGCAGTTCATCATCTTTGGGGCTGCGGTACTTACGCAGCAGTGCTTTCAGTTCTTCAATCGGTTTGCCTGGCAATTCACGAGTCTGTCCCGCTTCTTCCACTACAATCCGGCCCTTCTTGGCCGAAATCATCAGGAACGGATCTGTACCGATGAACGAGTATCTCGCCCATTGGATACCCCCCTCTACACTTTCCAACAGGAATGCCCGGTCGTTGTCAGCAAAACGGCGGAATATTCGAATCGGAGTCTCCATATCTGCCAAAATCCGTTTGACTACCGGAATCAGATTATACTCATTTGACATTTTCAGTACTTGATTAACGTTTGGCGTTATCATCAAATCACGTCCTTTCAGATTTAGGTAAGTTCAACTAAAGAGGTTTACACTGAGCACTCCGATGACAGAACAACCTTCCGATCACTGTTATCCCCAGATTTTTTGATTCCCTTTCTAAAGGGAAAATCCGGTGATAAATGTGAACGCTCCGCTTCTTCAGGTTATTTCTGTCCTCTCCGTTTTTGTGTACAAGTGTAGTTGAACTTATAGGGGTAGAAGAAGCAATTCAATATACGAAAAAAACCTCTACCATCAGGTAGAGGTTTGGTTATAAGCTGTATTCAACAGGGTGATGCTTCATAAATAACAAGTCCCTATACTTCGCTCTCGGATTATTTCAGGTCTCTGGATTGATGCATGTTACATCATCCAATGCGGGAAAATAAATCAGTTATAACACATCAACTACTCATTCCAATATTTCATAAAATATGGGAGAGTACATGTTTATGTTGTACCGATATATATCTACACAAAAGGTGTCCTACGACACATTTGCTGCTTCCCTGTTCCTGTTACAACTTCCGTAGCACGACGTACCGTGAATCAGTTGACCGGTTTCTGTTGCCCCGGTTACCACCCACTGGACTCTGCTATATACTCCACTAGCTCAGCTGCTCTCAGCTCAATCTCTACTCTACTCAACTGGTTCTCACTATACATCATTATGATCGGTTTGACAACCTGCTTCTTTAAGAACCAGAAGGTGCTGCCAGATCAGGACGCAATGCCTGTGCACCGTTCAGATACACATGATGGATTTCGTTCTGAGCTTTGTTTGTATTGACATGTACCATGAATCGAATGCATTGTGCCAAGGCACCTTTAACCGGAACTTCCAGTGCGCACATCAGTGGTACGAGTTCCCAACCATCCAGTTGGCGTATAGCTTTTGCCGGGAAAGCAGCATCCAGATCCCCAGTTAACGTAATCCACACACTACAGATATCTTCCGGTTGGATCTCATTGCGATCCACGATCTCCTGCAGCAATACAGCCGTTTCTTTCAAAATCTGTTCTTCGTTGTTCTGCGTGACTGTTGTAGCCCCGCGAATTCCCCGTGTGACCATTGCTGTTATTCTCCCTTCCTGAGCAATTCAATGACGTCCCTAACTGCCGACACAGGTACGTCCTTCACAATTCTTGCAGCCCCAATCCGATCAGGAATGATGAACACCATATGACCTTCACGGAATTTTTTGTCATGCATCATCGCTTCCATTAATGCATCTGTGTCCAGATGAGCAGGCATTGTTGTTGGAAGGCGAAGTGAACGCAACATGCGGACCGTATCTTCATACAGCCCTGCTGGCGCACCAAGCTTCTCACCAAGCAATGCCGATCCAGCCATACCGATGGAAATTGCTTCTCCGTGCAGGAATTCTCCATAACCGGCAATCGCTTCAATGGCATGACCAATCGTATGTCCAAGGTTCAACAATGCACGTTCTCCATTTTCACGCTCGTCTCTGGATACGATCTCTGCCTTGATACCACAACCTCGCTCCAGACCATATCCCAACGCTTCGGGATTGAGCGCTAGCAACTCCTCTGCATGTTCCTCGCACCAGTGTGCAAAAGCCGCATCACGGATCAGCCCGTGCTTCAGCATCTCTGACAAACCTGCCGAAACATCTCGTGGCGGCAAGGATTGAAGTGTGTCCACATCGTAGAGTACCAGCTCGGGCTGGTGGAATGCACCGATCATATTTTTGGCCAGCGGATGATTGACAGCCACCTTGCCACCTACGCTGCTATCATGCGCCAAAATCGTTGTAGGTACTTGAACAAACTTGATTCCACGCATATATGTAGCGGCAACAAAACCAGCCAGATCACCTACGACACCACCACCTAGGGCCAGAATCGCAGAACTCCGATCCAGTTTGCCTTCGATCGCAACGGTCATCATATCCTGGTACACCGAAAGGGATTTCGATGTTTCACCAGCGGGTACAACCGCCGATACGGCTGTATAACCAGCCGTACCCAGCGTTTGCTCCAAACCTGACAAGTATTTGGGAGCCACATTTTCATCTGTAATGATGAGTAACGGACTTTTTTTGGTTAGGCCATATTGCTCAAAATATTGAGGGGCTTGTGCCAATAGGCCGCTACCAATCAGAATCGGATATGAGCGTTCCTCCAACTGTACCGTCAGCTGACGCATATTAGTAATTCTCCAGTTGAGCGTTATAGTTAGCAACATTAGCACGGATCTCTTCCATGGAATCCCCGCCGAATTTCTCCAGGAATGCCTTGGCAATTTCCCACGCTACAACATGCTCCATCACCACACTTGCTGCTGGTACAGCACAAGCGTCCGAGCGCTCAACTTGAGCCGTAAATGCTTCTTTCGTATCAATGTCCACACTTTGCAGTGGCTTATACAAGGTTGGGATTGGCTTCATCACACCGCGTACAACCACTGGCATACCGTTCGTCATCCCGCCTTCGAATCCGCCCAAACGGTTGGTCGCACGATGGTAGCCGCGCTCATCCGTATGCATGATTTCATCATGCACCTGTGATCCACGAATGACTCCGGCTTCGAATCCGATACCAATCTCTACACCTTTGAATGCATTAATGGACATTACGCCTTGAGCGATTCGCGCATCCAGCTTGCGATCGTATTGAACATAGCTACCCAGACCAATTGGCACCCCTTCAACGATACATTCCACGATTCCTCCGATGGAATCGCCTTCTTGTTTAATCTGGTCGATGTAGGCTTCCATCTTCTTCTCTGTCTCAGCATCCGTGACACGTACAGAGGAAGCTTCTGTCACTGCGATCAGTTCATCAATCGGAAGGTCCTGATATGGAGCTTCGATCTCTCCAATACGAAGTACACGTCCAGCTACCTTGATTCCAAATTCAGCCAGGAATTGACGTGCAATGGCACCACATGCCACACGTACTGTTGTTTCACGTGCACTGGAGCGCTCCAATACGTTACGCAAGTCTTTGAGATTATACTTGAGTCCACCGTTCAGATCAGCATGTCCGGGACGAGGACGATGAACGCGACGTTTCTCTTCGTCACTGCCTTCGATCGGCTCAATATTCATAATATTCTGCCAATGTTTCCAGTCATTATTTTGAACAACTAGCGCTACCGGAGCACCTGTTGTATATCCGTGACGGATACCACCAACGAAATTCGCCTGATCCTTCTCGATCTGCATCCGGCGTCCACGACCATACCCCTTTTGGCGGCGGTGAAGCTGGAAATTCAGTTCTTCAAAATCAATCGTCAAATTACTTGGCAATCCTTCAATAATAGCGGTCAGTTGGGGTCCGTGCGTCTCCCCTGCGGTTAAATAGCGTAAACTCATAATACGTTCCCCCTTTAAACTGTTAAACTTCACATTGCTAAAATCCCATAATTTCTTTGCTTATTATAGTATAGCTGACCGGCTTTGACAAGAAAGTCGGCTCTTTCTTGTACTTGGTATACAAATAACCGCCTGAACACATGTACATGTGCTTCAGACGGCTGAACAAGCATTATCATTATTTTTTCCGATAGAAAAATGTCTCTGCTGTCTCCAGACCATATTGTCCCGGCGAGAAGATCTGCTCCGTACTGCCCACAAACAAAATACCGCCTGGACGCAAACTTGCTGCAAATTTGTGATACAACAGGTTTTTGGCTTCCTCGGTAAAATAGATCATGACATTCCGGCACACAATCAGATCGTACCCATCGTCAAATCGGTCCACGAGCAAATTTTGTTTCATGAACTTGATCGAATTTTTGAGTTGCTCATCAATACGGTATACCAAGCCATCCTGCTTGAAGTAACGGTTCGCCGTTTCCTTCGGCACATCCTTAAGTGAGCGTTCCATATAACGCCCTTCCTTGGCTTTGGCCAAAGCACCTTCATCCAGATCACTTGCCGTAATCGAGCTTTCCTTCAAAATGCCCATCGTGTCCAGAATCATGGCGAGTGTATAAGGTTCTTCACCTGTTGAACATGCTGCACTCCAGACCTTCACACGACGCTTGGAACCCAGCAGCTCTGGCAGGATCTCGTCCCGCAGCACTTCCCAACGATTGGGATTACGCCAGAATTCGGACACGTTAATGGTCATGCGATCAAGGAACTCGTAGAACAATGATTTATCTTTCTGCATAGCATCAAAAAAGTTAGAAAATGTATGAAACCCGTTTTTGTTGCGAAGTGTGGTCAGCCTTCTTTTCATCTGGCCTTCCTTGTATTGAGCAAGATCAATGCCTGTGCTCTCTTTGATTTTACGAATGAATCCGGTGTAATCCGGGTCTAGTAGTTGTTCTTGCTCCAGCATCGTGTATCACCCTTTTGGCTAATAATTACAACCAGGCTGCGATGCTCTTGTCGTATACCACCAGTTCATCTGAAGCAAAGAAATTGGCTGCTTCACGGGAAGCACTTTCCGGTGAATCTGCCCCATGAATCAGATTATGTGGTGTGTGGCTGGCGAAGTCTCCGCGAATGGTACCCGGAGCTGCTTCCTTCACATTGGTTTTTCCGATGACGATGCGCGCAAGCGCCACAATATCGTCCCCTTCCCACACCATGGCAAATACAGGCCCAGATGTGATAAAACGAACCAAATCATCGAAAAACGGTTTGCCCTCATGTTCAGCATAATGGCGTTTTGCCTGATCCTCAGACATCTGCACCAATTTGCCTGCCACCAACTTAAATCCTTTGTCTTCCAGACGGCTAATAATTCGACCGATCAATCCACGCTGCACACCATCCGGCTTCACCATCAAAAATGTACGATCCATCAGCTCACTCCTCACTCACGGTTCAAAGTTAATCACTATGTAAACGCAATCCCTCTGATTGTAACATACATGTCCAATTCCTCCCAATGAGGAATATCACAAGTCTGTTCATCATTGGGTATGAGAGATCTGAGAGTTGAAGGTCATACAAAGTTTAATGCGTACGTTTAACCACAAAATGAGCGATATCACGCAGGTTTTTGGTCGTCTTGATGTTAGGTAGCTGATCGAGAGCATCGAGCGCTTTCTTCATATATCGGTCAGCAAGGGCTTCTGCTTTAGCGATTCCTTGACTTTGGCGAATCATTCCAATTGCATCCGATGCACTTGCCCGTCCTTCTTCATGCTGGACACGGGAAATCTCCTTAAGCAAAGGTTCCCGCAGATCGGATTCTTCTAGGGCATAAAGTACAGGAAGAGTGATATTTCCTTGCTTCATGTCACTGCCTGGCGGCTTGCCAAGTTGTTTCTCGGTACCTACCAGATCCAGTACATCATCTTGAATCTGGAAAGCCATCCCCACATTGTATCCGTATGTATACAGCAGGGAAGATACATGCTCAGGTGCACGTGTGGCCAATGCTCCTAACTGACAGCTAACTGCAATCAGAAGTGCTGTTTTACGGCGAATCCGTAGCAGATAGTTACGAACACTTTGTCCCGTATTGAAAAAGTCGCGAATTTGCTCCATTTCACCAATAGACATCTGTACCATGGCTTTGGCAAGAATACGATGAATAGCTGGGTCGGATAATCCGGCAGTCATCTCAAGTGCCTTACCGTAGATATAGTCACCTGTGTACATGGCAATCCGATTATCCCATTTTGACTTCACCGTGGGTTTGCCTCGGCGTGTCTCCGCATTATCAATCACATCATCGTGAACGAGCGATGCGGAATGAATCAGTTCCAGTGGAACCGCGACCAGCTTCAGACGTTCAATGTCATATGTACCAAATTTCCCACCAAGTAATACAAAAACGGGCCGCAACCGTTTTCCTCCTGCTTTGAGCAAATGAAGCGACGTTTCACTCAGCAGCTTCTGTTCTCCTCGAACACTGCGATACAGCTCTTTCTCAATGTAATCCATGTCCTTTTTTAACAACCCGAAAATGTCCAATAGTTTCATTCGTTCACCCGTATCAGCGTATTGTCAGTCCACAAATCCATGCTTACCTTCCCCTCCAGCAAGTCGGGCCTGCAGGCATTACGAAAAACCCGTCTTACCGTTCTTGCTTGTGTTTTTCCATAAAGATCTAACGTATTCTTCTTCACCGAATGTCATGGCCGACACCCGGGAATTAAACTCTGCGACTTGTTCTGAAACAAAATACAGAAGTTGCCGGAGCATGGGTCAAGACTGTGGTTCATGAAGACTCACCATCAGCACTCACCAATACCCCGGGATTCGGGGGACAAATAAACCGAGCAACACCTTGGCAAAAAACGCCTTGTATCGGACTCAGTCATTATCCCCGTTCATCCGGTTCTCCCCATCTTGTAAAAAGTTGATGTGGAATGCGCAAGCTATCCAGCACTTTTCCCACCAAAAACAGAATCAACTCATCCATAGTCTGAGGTTTGTAATAAAAAGCAGGCATAGCCGGTATCATACGCACACCAAGACGTGAAAGCTTCAGCATGTTCTCCAGATGGATTGCATGAAGAGGCGTCTCACGTGGTACGAGGATCAATGTTCTTCCCTCTTTCATCATCACATCAGCTGCACGGGACATCAGATTATCCGACGTTCCCTGCGCAATGGACGAAAGAGTTCCCATAGAACATGGCATGATAATCATGCCGTCGGCCAGATAAGAACCACTTGCAATGGAGGCCCCTATATCACTCACAGGATGATAGATCAGAGAACCGGCACGGTTGCCGAATTTTTCTTCCAGCACCGCATCCCGATTCGTCACATCCCAGTCCATTTCTTCTTTCAATACACGCCACCCTGCATTGGATATGACCAGATGAACGTTATATTCCAAATCAAGCAGCGTTTCAATTAATCGAATGCCATATATACTGCCACTCGCTCCGGTAATTCCGACAACCAGTCGTTTATTGTCCGGCTGCTGTACCATTTATTTCACCGCCAGATCAATCAGAGTAAACGTAAATACGATTATACTAAGCAAACTGTTCATGGTAAAAAATGCCGTTTGAACACGGCTCATATCATTAGGCGATACAATATAATGTTGATAGAACAGAATTCCATACGTCACCAACATGCCTGCGCCATACCACCAGCTCAGATCTGTCATCAACAATAACGCAAGAAAACCAATTGCAGTAATCACATGGAAGAACTTAGCGATCTGCAAGGATTTAACCAGGCCAAAACGGGAAGGTATGGAGTGAAGACCCTCTCCCTGATCAAATTCCAGATCCTGACATGCATAGATAATATCAAAACCCGCTGTCCAGAACACAATCGTAACGTACAGTACAATCGCTGTCCAATCCATCGTGCCTGTTACAGCTACCCAGCCACCAAGTGGTGCCAAACCAATCGTCATTCCGAGAACGACGTGGCATAACCATGTGAATCGTTTGGTGTACGAATACAGTACCAACATAAACACAGCAATAGGCAACAGCTGCATGGATAATACATTAAGATTGGATGAGGCCCAGAATAACAATATAAATGAGATAATGACAAATATAACAACTTCCCCATTTTTCAAAAGCCCTGCCGGGATGGCTCTCATCGCAGTACGCGGGTTTTTACCATCAATTGCTTGGTCAATAATCCGGTTCAAACCGAATGCTGCACTACGTGCACCGACCATCGCAAGCAATACCCACATGATCTGCATCCAGCTTGGGAAGGTATCATTCACTACCATGGAGCCTAGAATGGCCCCCATAAATGCAAAGGGTAAAGCAAAAAGCGTATGTTCAATCTTGATCATTTCTAAAAAGATGCGAATTTTCCTAAACATGCTGATTCTCCTTGGTTCCAATATGCAATGCCGCGATACCTCCGGTTAGAGGGTAGGCCTGCACTTCTTGTAATCCTGTTTCTGCAAAAATGTCCGCCAGTTCCTTCCTTCCGGGAAAAATCGCCAGAGAGTCGGGCAGCCATTTGTACTGCTCAAAACTTTTAGCAAACACTTTGGCAAGATTCGGTAAAACCTTCTCAAAATAAAAATAATAAATGCCTTTGAACGGCTGCCATGTTGGCTTGGACAATTCCAGACACACAACCATACCGCCCGGTTTGACCACACGTTTCATTTCAGATAACACCTGTCTGAGATCCGGTACATTGCGAAGCCCGAATCCAATGGTCACATAATCAAATGAATTGTCTTCAAAAGGAAGTGACATGGCGTTTCCCTGTGTCAGGGTAATCTGATTCTGACGTTGCACCGCATTGATCTTCGTCTGACCGACCTCCAGCATGTTGCTGCTGAAATCAAGTCCGTGCATGTGCCCTGTTTCACTTGCTTCTGCCATAGCAAGCGTCCAGTCACACGTGCCGCAGCACAAATCAAGACCGGTGTCGCCTTTGGACATATTCATCTTTTTCATGGTGAATTTGCGCCAAGCCTTATGCCTGCGGAAACTTAGAATATCATTCATGACATCATATTTTCCGGCTATGCTCTGAAAAACCGAATGGACATATTCTTCTTTCGGTTTGGTCTCTCCGCTCCCCATTCGTCTGTCTCCCCCTCAATCTTCCCTTACTGCCGCATGTGAAGGCTGCAAATATGCCAAGTAAGGCTCAAGAATCGCATGGATCTCATGCAAGCCCATTCGCACTTCCTCGTCTTGCAACAACACTTGAATGCGGTGTGTACAATCGCGAAGCTTGTCCAGCAAAACTTCACCAACCCTATGCTTCAGCATCATAGCGTTCCATGCACGTACATCCGGTTCAGATTGACGCAGCATAGTGCGCTCATCGTCATTACCATGCTCGTAGATGTGCCAGTATGCATAGCTGTGGAGATATTGTTTTTCGTCATTCATCCGCTTCAGTTCTTCCACGATCGTTTCGCAGGAGCTGAATTCGGTCAACAGGCTGTTCCATAGTGATTCTTCGTTATCTCGAATCATGCCTGTAAATGAAAGAAACAGCTGCATCCTCAGCTGTACCGTTTCACGCAAGTATTCGTCAGCCGAAACGAGGAGCTTCTTCATCCGTTCATACAGCGTCATCTTGCGTGCGTTCACTTCGGATACAGCACCACTGAGTTTGCCAATCATTTCAATTCTGCCCGCTTGGGCAAGCAATTGATAAAAACGGCTACTTAAATAATCTCCGGCGAGTACATTCAACTGGCGTGAACGCATCTCCTGCTCTCTCCGCTCACCGGAAATGGTATCGATTCGATCATGCGTATCCATGGCCAACTGAACGAGCGAAGTTGCAAGAGCATATAACTCTTGATGCACCTTTTCGTCTGTGCGGCCCACAAATACCTGCAGCAGACGTGCTCGGCTATCCGGAAATGATGGGATTTCCGTATGTTGTCGAATCATGTCGTAATCCGTATATTTCTTTGCTAGTTGGGGTACGCGATATGAATTCATTCTCAGCCTCCGAGCCTTAACATTGTTAAACCATTTCTGCACTACAATCTTATATATTATAGCATATGTTGATCGGCCACGCACTGAATCCTGCTATTCTATTACCCCTGACTTGTCATTTCGAATTGCTTCTTCCAGAGTTCGGTTTCCATCAAATGAAACCAGTCCTTCAATTCCTCTGAAAAGGCCGCACTTTTCCAGTTCCGTAATGTGTCAATCGCATACAGGGGCCACTCACCACGCCGAATATCAGCAGCAAGCAACAGATGTCGTTTATGCATCCATTCATCCTCTGCCATCACACGCAGCAGCACCTGATCCACGTTATCCAGAGTACGAAAGCCCAGATCCGCCACAGCTGCCATGTTCTCATAGATTTCAGTGTAACTTGTACCCGTTCCTTTTACTTTGAGGTCCAGTGTCAAAATGGACTGTTTCCATTCCACTCTTGCGATGGGTGTGGATAGTTGCATGGAGCTTAGCACATCAACCAAATTGTCATTCGTTAGCTGAACAGGATGATGTGATGCAGAGGCAGGTTGTACGTTTTCCCCGCCCCAGGTACGCATATGTAAGGTTTGTATCGCAACAAGCAGAAAGACTGCCGCAACCGTTGCCAGCATTGTAGCAGTAACAATCATCCGCGGATTCATATACGCCTCCCTGCCTTTACCTGTTAGTGTAGTCTGTCCGGTAAAGGCTCATACCTCATTGTACAATGAAAAAAAGCAGGCTATGCCTGCAATCTTCATTTGATTGTATTCAATCTGTACATTACTCCGATTCAATCTGTCCATGCTTGGTAATCAGCGTGGCTTTGCCCCGGATTTTAATAGCTGAGGTATGGGTGGTAAATTGGGCAAACATCACTTCACCCTTGTCCAATTTCTCGGTGTGGTGAAAACGTGTATCCTGACCTCGGGTTAATCCGATCACCTGGACACCATTTTCCTCTGCCTTAATTACAATATAATCATTGCCGGTTGGATGATCCATCACGCATGTCCCCTTCTTAAGTTCGATAGCGTTAATGATGATTAAGATTGTTTCATTTGTCAACCTGCGCCTTATACGAATGCACCGCAAGAATCAGCTACCCTCGGGTCATACTACAGTTGTACCGCCACAGAAAGGAGAATCTACATGAAGTACACCCCTGCCGCACTTACAGACGAGCATATTCATCAGTTAAAAGAAATTGAACAGCATCTGTCTGCAGCTGCTGGCGAAGAACTGATTCTGGTTGCTTATACCGGGCAACCGGATGATCCTGAGCACTCGGATAGCCGCAAGAATCATCGTTAAAGGGCAAAAGAAAAGGCCGTGAACAAGTCACGGTCTTTTTGTCGACATATGGAATATGTAGAAATCTTATTTAATTCCGTCTTTGAGCGCTTTACCTGGTTTGAATGCAGGAATTTTGCTCGCAGGAATTTCGATTTCTTCACCTGTTTGCGGGTTGCGTCCTTTACGTGCGGAGCGCTCGCGAACTTCGAAGTTCCCAAAACCAACCAATTGTACTTTATCTCCGCTTTGAAGAGCCTCAGAGATTGCTTCGAATACGGCATCAACCGCTTTCGTTACATCTTTTTTGGACAATTCAGTCGCTTCAGATACGTGTGTAATCAAGTCTGATTTGTTCATTTGTTTTTCACCTCCTGTATCAATGTCCTGAATGTTATACTGTGTTTCCGTTTTATAGCGAAATATACGTTCATACGCAAAAAATCTACGTACATCTTGAGCGATGAACACAAATCTCCGCTTGCGGTCAACAGTCATTTTCGGCAGAATGTCGTCTGAAACTACGGGCATTTCAGACGCCGAACAAATTTCATACTAATACAGACAGCCCACAATTTCAAGTCCGGTTGCGGTTTAAGACGTAAAATGTAACCGCCAGGGCAAGCACGAGAACTCCACCTTTTACAATATCATGCGTGAAATACTGTACGTTCATCATCGTTAACCCGTTCACAAGAACACCAATCAGAACCGAACCGATGAAGGTTCCGATGACATTCGGTTTACCCGCGCCGAACACAGAGAAACCGACAAATACTGCCGCTACGGATTCCATTAACAACGGTGATCCCGCATCGATTTGCCCAGATCCTACTTTGGAAGCATAGATGATACCACCGATTGCTGCAAACACTCCAGCGGCCACATAGGCGAGTGTACGTACCTTTTTCACCTTGATTCCAGACAATCGTGCAGCTTCCTCATTACCGCCTGTAATGTACATCTGGCGCCCATATTTCGTATACGTCAAAAAGATATGCACACCTATTACCGCAATAAGCAGCAGGATAACCGATATAGGCATCCCCAGCCATTTACCCTGCCCTATAAGCAGGAAGGTCGAGTCCATCTCGCCCGCAGCTTTGCTTCCATCAGGGAACTGCATATGATTGTAAATGGTATATCCCTGTGCATACGTTTTGTGAATACCTCCGATGATGTACATCGTGGCTAGGGTTGCCAGCAAATCCGGAATACGCAATTTTACAATGAGCAAAGCGTTCAACAAACCAATAACAGCACCGATAATTAGTGGCACGATAATGACGATTGCTAGCGGTTGTTGATACCATATCATTAACGAAGCAGTCACGACGGTGGTCAATGAAACAGTCGCCCCGACAGAGAGATCAAATCCATCAACAATGAGAGATAACGTAACACCTATCGCTACAAACGTGACGATTGAAATCGAGCCCAAAATATCGGTCAAGTTACTGTACGTAAAGAAATAAGGCAATTTAATGCCGAAAAATGCGATAACTCCTATAATAACTATAATTGCTCCGTAACGGAACGCAAAATCCAGTGATTTATCCTTCATGATTGCACCTCTTGTCCACCGCTTGCATAGTATAGCAGCTGTTCTTGATTAGTTTCGCCTCGTTTGAACTCTTTCACGATAACACCCTCACACATGACAGCGATTCGGTCGCCAATTCCCATGCCTTCATCCAGTTCACAGGTGAAATAGATGACGCCCTTGCCGGCTAAAGCCAGTTCGTTGATAATGCGGAAAATGTCACTTTTTGCCCCGATATCTACGCCTTTGGTTGGCTCATCAAATATAAATACATCTGCATCCGCGTTAAGCCATTTGCCAATGGCCACCTTCTGCTGATTACCACCACTTAGATATTTCACTTCCTGCTTCACTGACGATGTTTTGATTCCAAGCTGTTTCACCAACGATTCCGCATTCAGACGTTCCCGTTTGCGGCTTACGAAACCCAATGTACTCAGACGGCTAAGCAAAGGAAGGCTTAGATTCCGTTCCACGTTCTCCTGAATCAGGATTCCTTGTTTACGTCTCTCCTCCGGTACAGAAACAATCCCCAGAGCCGCCGCATCCGCAGGCTGAGACAGACGGAGATTACGGTTGTTCAGCCGAATCTCTCCTCCCTCCAGCCGATCTGCACCAATCAGCAAACGGGAGCTTTCCGTTTTACCCGCGCCTACCAAGCCAACCACAGCGAGGACTTCACCTCGGCGTACAGAGAGGTCAACACCTTTGACTTTCACTCCACGCCGAAGCCCACGAGCTTCCAACAGCATCTCCCCCACGGGCGCTTCCGTCTTCGGAAACTCTTCTTCAAATGGTTTGCCCAGCATCTGAGTAACCAAATCGTTGATCGTCAGTCCCTTTGCTTCACCGGTAAATACATGTTGCCCATCCCTCATAACCGTAACGCGATCACAGTGACCCGTCACTTCAGCAAGACGATGGGTGATGAAAATGCAGGCTACGCCCCGTTCCTTCAACAGATGAACAATCCGGAAAAATGCATCCGTTTCTTCCTGACTCAGCGGTGCAGTAGGTTCGTCAAAAATGATGACCTTGGCATCCTGAATCAAAATCCGCGCCAGCAGTATCATCTGTTTTTCTGCAAGCGTCAGATCAGCCACTTTTTGATGAACGGATATGTCCGCCCCTAATTGCTTCAATGCCTCAATCGCACGCTGTTGCAGCTTCCGCGGACTTTTCCACCAACCCCCGGCAGGTGAAGCCAGCTGATCCAACATAATGTTCTCCGCAGCCGTCAGCTGTGGCACCAGTGCCGCGTCCACTTCCTGATAGACACAGTGAATCCCGCTTGCCTTCGCGTCTCCCGGAGAACTTAAATGAAGCGCTTGTCCACTCAGCTGAATCGTCCCCTGATCCAATGGGTAAGCACCGGACAAAATCTTCATTAATGTGCTCTTACCGGCACCATTGGCACCCAGCAGTGCATGAATCTCCCCGCCTTTTACAGAGAAATCCACATCCTTCAGTGCAGGTATGCCTGAAAACTGCTTGTGGATGTGTTCCATTTGAAGCAGAATCGGTGCAGTGCTCATGATGTTAACCTCCAATCGTTCCCTTCCGGGAGCATCCCTTTTTTCATCCAGGCCATACATATCTTCATTATGTTTGAAAAAAGCGCGCCTTGCGGCGCGCTTCCCATACGCTGCTTATTTAGCAGTAATTCCGTATTCGCTCATCCAGTCCTTGATTCCTTGTGTGCTTCCACCCCATCCTTCAACGAACTCTGACAGCTCCGAAGTGGAGATTTGTTGATCTGGCAGAGCTTCACGTTGAACATAGACCGGGTTAAGCACAACTGAATCTTCTGTCTCGTCCCCGTTCAGTTTCTGATAAGCATAACGGACTTGGACGCGACCAATATCCGTTGGATCAACAGCAGCAGAAGCAACCCAAGGATTTTTCGGGTCCTGAATCATTTGCAGATCCTCGTCACTCATATCGATACCATACACTTTGATCTCGTCACGTCCAGCTTGTTGAATGGCACGCGCTGCACCTTTGGCGAATTCATCCCATGCAGTCCATACAGCTGTAATCTCACCTTTTGGATATTGCTTGAGAATAGCTTCCATTTTGGCTTGAGTATCCAGCGCCGGATTCTGTGCGGAACCAAATGTAGCTATTTCCTTGATGTCCGGATTTGCTTTCATGAATTCACCGTATGCAATCTGACGACGTTCCATCGGTGCAAAACCAGCTACCCATACTTTGACAATATTTCCTTGTCCATTGATATCTTTTTTCATTTGCTCCAGTGTGAGTTCAGCCATCTTCTGGTCATCCTGTGACAGGACTGTAGCTCCCGGTACAGTAATGGCTGCGTCGAATACAACCACAGGAATGTTCTGTTCTACTGCCTTCTTCACGCCTGGTTCTAATAGGGAATCACCGTGATCCGTAAGGATGGCATCGAATTTCTGGTTAATTGCGCTATCAAGCAAAGATACCATCTTTGCTTTGTCATTATCAGCAACAAACGTCGTTAGTTCGCCACCGAATTTTTCGATTTCTTGTTTGACTCCTTGTACATATTGCTGTGAGAAGGTACCTGTATTAAATTCCATAATAAGTGCAATTCGTTTACCGCTTAGAGGGCCTGTAACTGCTTCCGTTTTCGGCGTATCAGCTGATGCATCTGAAGCTGGAGTTGCTGCCGGTTCTTTTTTAATTCCGCAAGCGGACAGTGCCAATGTAAATACCAATAACACACTCAACCATACCCATTTTGTCTCTTTTCTTTTCATCTCTGTCTCCCCCTGTCCACTCTCTGTGATCTCGATCACAATAGTTGAATATTAATATAACGGCTAATCCCTAGTATGTAAATGGGTTTTAGTAATTTAAAGCTAAAAATCGCTAAGTTTTTTTGAAAGCACTATTCTTCCCATCCATTTCATCCAAAATAAAGAAATCACATAAAAAAGACCGCGAGGGGATTTCCCCTTACGGTCTTTTGATGTCTTACAGAATGATAGCGATCAAGCCACCTGAACCTTCGTTAATGATTCTTCCCAGCGTCTCTTGCAGTTTGTATCTTGCATTATCCGGCATCATGGCAATCTTGCCCTGAATCCCTTCTCGCACGATAGAGTGCAGTGAACGGCCAAACATATCTGAATCCCATACCTTGATTGGATCGTTCTCGAAGTCCTGCATCAGGTATCTCACCAGTTCCTCACTTTGTTTCTCCGTGCCGATAATTGGAGCGAACTCCGATTCCACATCAACCCGGATCATATGAATGGACGGTGCCGTTGCTTTCAGGCGTACGCCAAATTTGGTGCCCTGACGAATGAGCTCAGGTTCATCCAGAGCCATCTCGGCGAGAGATGGAGCAGCAATGCCGTATCCGGTCGTTTTGACCATCTCCAGCGCTTCTGCAAAGCGGTCATATTCTCTCTTCGCATGCGAGAATTCCTGCATCAATTGCAGCAGATGATCCTTGCCGCGAATCTCGATGCCTACCACTTCCACGAGAATCTGATCATACAGTTCATCCGGCGCATACAGGTCAATTTCAGCTACACCCTGCCCCATGTTCATACCACTCAGGCCTGCGCGATCAATGAATTCATATTCCATGAACTGAGCGACAACCCGATCCACATCGCGAAGTCTGCGAATATCCTTCACGGTATCCCGTACAGAATTTTCGTAGTTGCTTCGCAGCCAGTGAGTCTCGTTCAGCACCATAACCCAGCTCGGCAGGTTTACATTCACTTCATGCACAGGGAACTCATAGAGCACTTCACGAAGTACACCCGTCACATCATCTTCAGTCATTGTGGCTGCACTGAGTGTCATCACCGGAATGTCGTATTTGGCAGCAAGTTCACTACGCAATTGCAGGGCTTCTTCACTGCGTGGGCGAGTGGAGTTGATGACCAAGACAAACGGTTTACCGACTTCTTTCAATTCCGCAATAACCCGTTCTTCGGATTCCACATAGGAACTGCGGGCAATTTCGGCAATTGTGCCGTCTGTTGTGACTACAACACCCAGTGTGGAATGCTCCTGAATGACTTTGCGAGTCCCAATCTCGGCGGCTTCCTGGAATGGAATTGGCTCTTCGAACCAAGGCGTGGAGATCATGCGCGGACCATTTTCATCCTCGTATCCCTTGGCTCCTTCCACCGCGTAACCCACACAATCCACAAGGCGTACATTGACATCAAGCCCTTCGGCCACCTTGATCTGGACTGCGTTATTCGGTACAAATTTTGGTTCGGTTGTCATGATGGTTTTGCCTGCTGCACTTTGTGGAAGTTCATCCACTGCACGGGCACGATCGGCCTCGCTTGCGATGTTGGGCAATACGATCGTTTCCATGAATCGTTTAATAAATGTTGATTTTCCCGTCCGGACTGCGCCGACAACCCCGAGATAAATATCCCCTCCGGTCCGCTCAGCTATGTCCTTAAAAATGTCCACTTTCTCCAATGAAATCCCCTCCCTAAATTACTCCGAAGGAAAAATGCTAAAGAGCATCCGCTTCGTTTTTTCAATCAGAAGACTGAAATCCCTGCAACGGTAGAGCCGCCTTTGTGAGTGCCCGGAAGTCGTCCGCCGCCGAACATTGCATTCTGATGAAACCGGCGAGAGCGGCGTTAACTCGTACATGCAATTGGACTAGTATCATCTTATGTATCCGTATGCGGCAATATGACGCGTATTTTTGTTTTTTTATCTTATGGTGATGACATTAGGAGAATCCCCCGATCTCGGACTGCGCGTCTTTATTTCAATCTACTTTATGTGATCCATGAAGTTTTTATGACGGTTATTGCTCATACGGACAAAAGAAAAAAGAGATATCCCTGATTTGGAATATCTCTTTTTGAACCCTTAGAGGCATGTGAGGCATACAGTTAGATCATATGAATGGCAACCAGACTTATTTTGTTGGCTGTGCCACTGGTGCATTATTTTGCCAAGTGTATAAAACAGATTTTACAGGTACGAAGTAGGAGTGCTCCAACAGAAGATCCCGAACATCATCCGTCTCTGCTGGAGACACATCAGACTTTTCCACTGCCTGCATAATGTCAAAAGCATAATCTACATAGACCTTGCCTTCGTCATCCATCATAAAAGGTAGTGCCTGACCCGAATACACACTATTCAATGTAATGGAAGGAGTTCCTGCCCGTGCAGCCTGATCCATATCCACAGCATATAACCCCGGATACAATTCTTCCCCGCTTGGCAGCTTATTGTTATGTACGGATTTATATTGATTAACCATTCGCTGCACATCGTTGACTTTCTGAACGGTCAGGAGGTCCATCACTTTAACGGTGGGATTCACTTCTTCATCCTGAATAAGGAAGTAAGCGCTACCACCACTTTCAAAAGCGGTTCCCGGTATTTCATCCAGATACCCCAGCTGCTTCAACTTGGGCAGATCCACTCTGAATTTTTCATATTTTGGCGTTTCCATATCTGCATTGAGGATGGGTAAAATCCCCTCATCTTGCTGGAATGCCTCTACCGCACTCTGGATACGGCTCACGCTTTCCCGATAGGCTATTTTAGGGTCCGAATTGCTCTGCGATGGATACATACAACCACTTGCTGTAAAAGCAAACAACAGGAATAACAGCAGACCGCTCATCTGATGCATCACACGGTGCAGTCCGCTTCCTTCAACACCTTTTGGCTTGTTCCTAATCATTCGTGTCCTCCTAGAATAACGCTTATCTCAGAACCAGTCGTCTTCCTGTTGCTGACGTTCCAGTTGTTTCCGTATGGCTGCCTTCAGCGGGT
Organism: Paenibacillus sp. FSL R5-0519; assembly: GCF_037974275.1. Classification (NCBI taxonomy): domain Bacteria; kingdom Bacillati; phylum Bacillota; class Bacilli; order Caryophanales; family Paenibacillaceae; genus Paenibacillus; species Paenibacillus sp. FSL R5-0519. The sequence goes on along the minus strand of NZ_CP150234.1, from coordinate 2,311,769 downwards.
CCTCCGGAACATGAACCGATAGAGAACCACACACCTTGGCCTGACAGGACAGTCTTGTACCTGCTTCCAACAATGAACCCAACTTGCGCTTTTCTGCATCCGTTGGCGGATACAGTTCCGCCCGATATTCTTCGTCTACGTTCACCTTGCACATCAAGCAAGCAGCTTTACCATCACATCGGGTCGTAATCTTCACTCCCCCTCGTCGTGCTGCATGCAGAAGTGTCGCCCCTGGTTTAAGCACGATCGATTTGTTCATGGGTAAAAAAGTAACTTTGTAGTCCATTATGTTCCTCCCTACTGTGACCATGCAAAGCCAACAAGTTCTTCCACTTCGGCTCTGAAGCGGCTTGTCCATACATTCTGTTGACTTAAAAGCATCATTATAGGTTGATGGGCATGTGGTTGCTGACGCATCTGTGATGCAATGGGTACATAACGATCTTCTCGACCTCGCAGCATATTAAACAACAGCTCATGCGCAAGCGGCATCAGTCGCAGGGGATATGAACCCACTTGTGCTACTGGTGCATGCGGAGCAAGTACATGTTCAATATCGATGCGGTACCAACTTTTTCGAGCCCATATTTCGAAGCCACCAACCAGTTCCAGAGCACATTCACCAACCTGATAGTGGCTTAGCAGAGAAGCATAAGGTCCTGTTTTATCCACTGTGGGCTCGTCAAGCATTTCCCCTGGAGCACTAAGGTGAAGTTCCTTAGCAGCAGCAACATCCGCATAAATATCGATATCTCTGGGAGCCTGTTGCAACTCTACCCCCTGAAGCAGCAACCCACAGCTTCCTCCAAGCAACCATGTCTGTGGCTGTGTGTTCCAGGCTTTGGCCGTTTCCAGCAAAGCCGCGTGTAATTCCGGATAACGCTCTGTCCGACCCTCCGTATCATGCGGCCCCATAGGCTCACACTCCCCTCATCCGTGTTCATTGTGTCAGTTCTTATGATGTGCTTATGCGGATGTTAACCTTCAGGCAAAGGAAATCAGGTCAGAGAAGCGATTCCACCGAAAAAGCCAATCAGCATAATCAAAAATGCAATGAAGGAAAGAATCCCCCGTACAATACCTTTTGTTTTGGCACGAGCAAACGTAATCAGGAATACAGATAGTCCCATAATGAGGATGGCGACCAATGACAGCCACATCTTGTCCATTGCGCTCATAATCCAGCAATCTCCCCTTCAGTCCGATATTCATCACTGACACTGTGACAATTGCAACCATTATAACACGAAATTCAGCGCAACTTTCCAAAAAAAAGACAAAAAAGCAAGCCGACAGGAGCCGACTCGTCTTTTTGTCTTACTGGATCACCTGCACATGCAGGCGTGATCTATTATTTTTTCATCATCATTTTCATTAACGATTCCATACTGCTCGGATTCAATCCGCTTTTCTTGACCGCACTCACAATATCCTTAACCGTATCCTCAGATACCGGAACTTTCGCCATGGCGGATACTTGTTTGATCAATTGGCGCAACTGAGCTTCATTTTGAATCGTCGTTGGTTTCACCGTGCTTGCCAATTTCTTGACGGCACCTTCTGTGATCGTTTTACCCGTTTTCTTGTTGATTGCATTCAGCGCATCTTTGGAAATGTTGTTACCCATTCGTCTCCCCTCCTCCGGCAATACTCATGTGTATAGTATGAGTCCGGAGCAGAAAAGGTGAATAAGCTTCTCATTTCACAAATAGGTTTAGGCTGATTACAATCAGGAATGCCACTGCTCCCAGGTTTCAAGCTTCATGACTTCCATTTCAGTCTTCGGGTCACGTCCCATCAAGGCTTCAACTGCATCACGCGGCTGTCTCTCCTGGAACAAAACGTGATACAGCTGATCCGCAATCGGCATTTGCACACCGTATTTCTGCGAGATGAAATAGGCAGCTTGGGTAGTTCGAATGCCTTCTACCACCATGCCCATGGACTTCAAAACATCATCCAGCTTCTGTCCCTGGCCCAACATCGAACCTGCTCTCCAGTTCCGGCTATGCTGACTTGTAGCCGTTACAACCAGATCTCCGATTCCGGCAAGTCCCGAAAACGTTAACGGATTCGCTCCCATCTCTACTCCAATACGTGTGATCTCTGCCAGACCACGTGTTAGCAAAGCGGCTTTGGCATTATCACCGAATTGAAGACCATCGGACATACCTGCACCAAGAGCAATAATGTTTTTGAATGCGCCTGCCAGCTCAACACCGAGCATATCCCGATTCGTGTAAACCCGGAAATAGGCATTCATAAACAAAGCTTGAGTAGCCTCGGCAGAGGACTTATCCAATGAAGCTACAACCACAGTAGTCGGACAACGCTTCACCACTTCTTCCGCATGGCTTGGGCCAGAAAGAACCACAACACGGCCTTCTTCACATTCAAGTTCTTCTGAAATGACTGTAGACATCCGTTTGAGGCTTTCTGTCTCAAAACCTTTGGTTGCATGAATGACTAACATCTCAGGCTTATAATAAGCCTTAAGCTGGTTCGTAACTGCACGCATGGCTGAAGAAGGCGCAACAATTAACACAGCTATAGCGCCTTCCACCGCTGCTTCCATATCACTTGTTGCCTGAATTCGTGGTGAAAGCTCCGCATCCGGAAGATAGCGAGCATTGGTGTGCTTGCTATTGATTTCGTTAGCCTGGTCTTCACCACGTGTCCACATCATCACGTCCAACTGATTGGCGGCAAGTACACTGGCCAGAGCTGTTCCCCAGCTCCCAGCAACCAGAACAGCAACTTTTTTAGACAACACGTTTACCCCCTCCAGGGTTTTTCGATCCCAATTTATTTTCCTGTCCTTTGGCGAGCTTCGCAATATTGGTACGATGTCTCCAGAACGCAAACAGACAAATAATCAGACTCCCCCAGAAGATATTCATTGAATATCCGGGTAATACCAGGATAAAGATGGGTGTAAATGCTACAAAAATCAGAGACCCCAATGAAACATACCGGGTCAATACAATAGACAGAATAGCGATCACCCCAGCACATAACGCAGGTAGGAAAGCAAGACTCACCAGAACACCAATGGCGGTGGCAATCCCTTTTCCTCCACGAAAATGGAAGTAAAGAGGCCAGTTATGTCCTGCGATGGCTGCTATACCACTGAGTGCAGGAATCCAGGCAGAACCGTTGCCGAGCCAGATTCCAATCCATACAGCTGCAACACCCTTAAGTACATCAAGTAACAGAACAGCAATAGCCGGTCCTTTACCCAATATACGCAACGTATTGGTAGCTCCTGCGTTTCCGCTTCCGTGCTGACGAATATCGATCCCCCGTATCGCTTTTGCAAGGAGGACACTAAAGCTGATCGAACCGAGCAGATAACTCAGTACAATCGCTGCGATTGGTAAAATCACACACTTCTCCCCTAACCTTCGTCGGACTTCCTCCGAGTAAATATACGGATTGGTGTACCTTCAAAGTTAAACGCTGCACGGATCTTGTTCTCCAGATAGCGCTCGTATGAGAAGTGCATCAATTCCGGATCGTTCACAAAAACAACCATGGTCGGTGGCTTAACGGCAACCTGAGTCACATAGTTGATTCTCATTCTCCGTCCTTTATCTGTTGGCGGAGGGTTAATAGCTACCGCATCCGATACGACATCGTTAAGCAGATGCGTCTGAACACGCAACGAGTGTTGTTCCGCCACATGTTTTACAACCGGCAATAATTTTTGTAAGCGTTGTTTTGTCAGGGCTGACAAAAATACGACTGGAGCATACGTCATAAACAGGAAGTGATCCCGAATTTTCGTCTCAAACTCTTTCATCGTTTTGTCATGCTTCTCAACCACGTCCCATTTGTTCACAACAAACAAAGACGCTTTGCCCGCTTCAAATGCATATCCAGCAATATGCTTGTCCTGCTCTATAATGCCTTCTTCACCATTAATGACAATCAGAACGACATCTGCACGCTCAATCGCACGCATAGCACGCATTACACTGTATTTCTCAGTTGTTTCATATACTTTACCACGCTTACGCATACCTGCTGTATCAATCAGCACGTAACGTTGGCCGTCTTTTTCAAAAGGTGTATCGATCGCATCCCGGGTCGTTCCAGCCACATCACTTACAATGACACGCTCTTCCCCCAGAATAGCGTTCACCAGTGAAGATTTACCCACATTAGGACGTCCGATCAGAGCTACACGAATGACATCTTCGTCGTAAGTCTCTTCCTCAAGTTCTGGCAACTTCTCCACAATAGCATCAAGCAAATCACCTACACCTGTACCGTGACTTCCGGATACGCCGATGGGATCACCGAAACCGAATCCATAAAACTCATAAATGAGCTCACTTCGTCCGATATTATCCACTTTGTTAACCGCTACAACAATAGGCTTGCCTGAGCGGTATAGCATCTCTGCTACCTCTTCATCCGATTGCGTAATACCTGCTTTTGCATCACACATGAATACAATAACATCCGCTTCTTCAATAGCGAGCTCTGCTTGCATCCGAATCGATTTTAAGATTACATCTTCACCATCAATTTCGATACCACCTGTATCAATAATACTAAATGGTTTACCGTTCCATTCACCGATTCCATATATACGGTCACGGGTAATGCCCGGCTTGTCTTCCACAATGGCCAGTCTGTCGCCGATGATCCGATTGAAAATGGTGGATTTACCCACGTTCGGTCGTCCGACAATTGCCACAACGGGTCTTGCCATACAGTCCACTCCTCCTGTCCATACTTACGATAATCATCATAGCAAAAAAGATAAGTCTTGGCTAACGTTTCATGCCAAATTACTTGCAATAAAAACAATCGGCGAACCCGCCTGGGGCTCGCCGATCTTGCTTTTATTATTCAGCAAAATATGCAGTATATAACTTAGAACCATGCATTGTTAACTTATTTGAATTTGCTGAGTTTGTCACCAAACAGTTCGCCGAGCGTAGTGCTCATACCTTGATTGTTCAAGGAAACGTTTGGATTGTTGATTTCTTCACGTGGAGCGTTGTTTCTTGCTGGACGCTCTGATTTTTGTGGTTGAGCAGGAGCTTCTTCAGTTTCTTTGATGCTCAAGCTTACACGTTGCTCAGAAGGGTTCATGTCCAAGATTTTAACTTGAACTTCTTGTCCTTCTTTCAGCACTTCATGAGGAGTGCCGATGTGTTTGTGGGAGATTTGTGAAATATGCACAAGTCCCTCAACACCAGGAGCGATTTCAACAAATGCACCGAAGTCGACCAGACGTTTTACAACACCTGTTACGATATCGCTGGAATTGAATTTCTCGCTTGCAGTTTCCCAAGGACCTGGTTGAACTGCTTTCATGCTCAGGCTGATTTTTCCTTTTTCAGGGTCAACTTTCAGCACTTTCACACTAACTTTATCGCCTTCAGACAGAACGTCGGATGGTTTGTCAACGTGTGTCCAAGCCAGCTCGGATACGTGAACCAAACCGTCAACTCCGCCCACATCAACAAATGCGCCGAATTGGGTCAAACGTTGTACTGTACCTTCGATCACTTGACCTTCTTGCAAACCAGCCATAACCGTTGCTTTGTTTGCTTCGAATTCTTGCTCCAGTACGTCTTTTTGGGAAAGGATCACTTTGTTGTTCTCACGGTCGATCTCTTTCACTTTAACACGCAGTGTGCGTCCTTTGTAGTCGCTGAAGTCTTCAACGAAATGGCGTTCAACCATGGATGCCGGGATAAATCCACGCACGCCCACGTCTGCTACCAGACCACCTTTAACAACATCACCTACAACAACTTCGAATACGTCTTGGTCTTCAAAATGCTTTTGCAATTGATCCCAAGCGTTTTCGCTGTCGATTGCACGTTTGGACAGAACGAGTTTTTCTTTCTCGTCGTCGATGCTAAGAACTTTAGCTTCAACTTCTTGTCCAACTTCTACTGCATCAGACGCGCTGTCCACATGTAATGAAGACAGTTCACGAATTGGAATGACACCGTCATATTTATATCCAATGCTCACATAGGCTTGGTTATCTTCCAATTTGACGATGGTTCCTTTTACGGTATCTCCTTTTTTCAAGGAAACGAATTGATCCAACTCATCTTGGGTTGCTTCTTGATTTTTCATTTCTTCCGACATGTCAAATACCCTCCTCAATTCAAAAACCCCATTATATTCAAACCTGCCTATAGCAGAGTTCAAAACACTTTCATCACTGAGTACTCAAGCTTTAGTCTCCCTCAAAAATATGGAAACATGCACTCAGCTACCGACGAAGCCATTACTTGCTTGGCACGCCCGTTTGCACCATTTCGTTAATCTTGGACATAATCTTTTCAGTCGCCTTCTCCAGAGCTTCTCCGGAAGAGTCTTCCTTGAACTCGTCCAAACTTACTGGTGCTCCATATACAACTTTCATCTTACGAAAAACTTTGTAGTTACCGATAATAGCAGTAGGAATAACTGTAGCGCCACTACGGAGAGCAAAACTCGCTGCTCCTTTTTTGCCGATACCTCCATCATTGTGACGGCTTCCCGAGGGGAAGATCCCAAGCACTTGACCATCACGCAAAATATTGAGTGAGGTTTTGATGGATTCCTTGCTGACACCTCCACGTTTAACGGGGAAAGCGCCCACGGCTTTGATAATTCGGCCGAGTACCGGAACTTCAAACAATTCGCTTTTGGCCATGAAACGCACCTGACGGCGAATTTTGATACCAACAGTTGGAGGATCGAAATTACTAATATGATTGGAACATAAAAGTACGCCGCCTTCTTCCGGAATATTCTCCCGTCCAACGGCCTCCAAGCGGAAAAGAATGGTGTAAATGATCCGCAGTAATGTGCTGCAAAATGTGTAAATCATAGACCGATCTCTCCTCTGACCATTGTGCAATAAGATACGATTTTGTCAACCACTTCATGAATGTTCATCTTTGTTGTATCCAGGACGATAGCATCCTCAGCACAACGCAGTGGGGAAATTTCCCGATTCTCATCCAATCTGTCACGGGTGGCAATGTCTCGCTCCAGCTGTTGCAACGTCAGTCCTTCAGAGGGGTCCAGTTCTTTGAAGCGGCGAAGCGCACGCTCTTCCACACTGGCAGTCATAAAGATTTTCACTTCCGCATCGGGCAATACTGTCGTTCCGATATCGCGTCCATCCATAACGACGCCCTTGCGCAAAGCCATTTGCCGCTGAGTATCCACTAATTGCGTACGCAGCCCCTCGATTTGCGCATATCGGGACACGATTCCCGTCACTTCACGGGAGCGGATTTCCGAGGTTACTTCTTCCCCATTACAGAACACTTTCTGTCCGTCGGGATCCGGTTGTAAATCAATGACCAGCTTTTGGGCTTCCTGAAGTACCTGTGTCACTTCTTCTGGCGCAATATCTTTCCGAAGCATGTGCAAGGTTACCGCACGGTACATTGCGCCTGTATCGACGTATACATACGCGAGCGCCTCTGCAACCAATCGGGCCACCGTGCTTTTCCCGGCACCGGCAGGTCCGTCAATTGCAACGTTCATTTTCCCGTTCTCTGATGTGTTCTGGCTTGCCAACGGGGCATTCCTCCTCAAACGATAAACCTCAATAAAAAAACAGGCATTGCCTGCATCGTGAAAATTATACCACACTCTACACATGGATGCAAAAACAGACAAATCAGCGCTGTCCGTACTCATTCACCGTTTGCAATTGAACTGGCGTTCCTTCCAGACGGTCAATCGTGGTCAAATTCTTTTTGAATCCTGGTACCAACAGCAGTAATTGATACACCACAAGCAGGATCAAAAGGCCTGTAATCAGAATCATAACCCTTCGTTCCATTCGTCTGGAGAAAACATAATAAAGTCGTTCATATCTGCGGGTTGCATGACGATGATTCAAGACAATCCCTCCGTTTTTTACATTACAGTGCCCGCAGTTCCCTCTATTTATGCCACAACATTCCTATTTCGTGCGATAGTCCAGTTGCCGTTCGAAACAAAACTTGATAATTTTCTGGCGGTCCGAATCTGAGATCTGCACAAATTTCAGCATGCATAGCTGTCTGCCGGTTTCCAGGGTTTTGATCCGCACAACTTCAGCTTCAAAATTCACATGTTCAATGATTGAATTCCGGTATGGAACAAGCAACCAGCATTTCAATTTTTGACCTTCAGCTATTGAAAACCCTGTTTCGCCGTAGATGGACAATCCACCGCCACCAATATCTTCAGTCAATCCGACGGCACGGGTCAGATCTTCACTCTGGATGGCCAATTCGAGATTTGCATGAACACGAAGAAAGCTACGCCTTTGTATTTTGGATATATCGCTCGCAAGCGGTTTGCGTATACGAACAAGACGAATTACATCTTCTTCAAACCCTGTGACAAAGGTATTAAAATAATGTCTGACTCCATCTTCCGTAATGTATGAAATAGACAGTTCCTCTCCGAAAAAAAGCCTTTTCAGACGGCTGCTTCCTTGTTGCATTGGGACCTCAATCAGAAAACTGCTGTCATCCATATCTGCAATGCGTGATTTGTACTCTTTGTGTTCCTCTTTTTCATCTGCAGAAGCAATCTGGATGAATAAAATTTCATTTATTTTAGGAAACAAGCTGTTCACCGCCACTTTATGTATTTATCTTCGTATGTACAAGGACTATTATACCATGACCTTTCTCACATTGAACAAGAAAAAAACAGACCACATCGTGGTCTGCCGCAATTATTCGCTCAACTTAAAATTGAGATTATCCATCTTTTTATGAGGTTGCATTGACCGGTTTGATCTCTTCAACCGCTTCTTCTATTCCTGTATTCGCATTAATGTATATCCGGTAACGAGAACCGTTAATTTTCCCTCCGAATTCATAACACAATACTTCTTTGCTGTAATCATTCTCAATCAGAGATTTTCGTACATAATTTTCTTCAAAGTCTGAGTTGAGCTTTTGACGTGCCTGTTGCTCCGTAAGTGTTGCTTTCGGAATTTTGCGCTTGTCATTATGTTCATAGACAAAGTCACTCGCCTGAAATCCGGTTACTTCTCCTGTATCCAGTCCTACACGAACTGACATTTTCTCAGGATAGATCAAGGTGTCCCCTTGCTTACGCACGTAAGTAAGGTTACCCAAATTACCAAATTCATCGTAATTGACGGCTTTCATATCTTTGTAGCCTTTATTCGTTAGAAATTGATCTGCTTTTGCCATGGCATCCTGACGAGATACTTTTTTGGTTCCAATCGGACGTGTATCACTATAAGAGATAAGCATCCCCCCATTACGGGTGAAATCCATCATCAGTTTGCCATTGTTGGCATGATCGACCGTCGCAGTATACGATTCCCAGTCCGTTCCTTTACCGTTTTCCTGCACTTTAATTTTGCTGCTGTCCGCATCAGAGAATTTTGCAGCCTTGCTCTGAATCTGTTCTTTGGTCACCGGCATGCCGTCCAGTTTCTTGACTGTTCGTTTGGCATAGATATTGGATACGGAAGGACCCCAATCAAGCTCCGGGTATTCCTGCACCTTTTTATTCACAGTACGAAAACCGTCAACGATCGTGTTGTCCATGGATTGCTCTTGTGTTGCCATGGCAGTCTCCGCGTCCATCCAGCGCAAACGGTCCGTCAGCACTTTCTGCTGTACTTCCTGCAGATTCTTGGTAATTTCGGATGAATTCTGATACAGCTTTTTCAAGTTGCCCATTTCCTTCTCACTGAGCGGCTCGTTCGTCAAGTCACGCATCGACGCCCGATAGGCAAAGTTGGAAATGCGCGAGAGGAATTCCTCTGTCTCGTTAAATGGCAGCATCGTGAGTGGCAGCTGGTTAATCTCATTCTGTGCTTCACTGGTGAGTCGCCATACATTCATCAAACCTTTGCGGTGCATCCCCTGTGATGTGGAGTGAACCGCCAAGGTGTTGCCAATCTCCGAATGCAATTTATCCATATGAAAAGATAAATCGTGAAAGGCACGCTGATATTGGTTCTCTGCCTTGATCAGAATCGCATTTTTCTCCTGATTCTCCTGATAGCCCCACACGAGGGCACCGACCAGCAGAACCGCAAATATCGGAAACATAACTGAACTTAAACGTTTATACATCGGTAGAGTCTCCTTTCTTCTAAACCACTACCTCTATTGTGGATCGAAGAAAGACCTCTTATGCATGCGATTTCCAGTCCTTACACAAGCAGGCTGCTGAAGTACCGTTTGGGTCCTGCTTTTAATTCAACTGAACCCCAGTTGCCATGCCCTCTTCTTCAATTTCGAACTGGTCTCTGTTATCACAGAGGCACTGCTTGAATCCCGTCTCAATCCGGCCCCGTTCCTTCTTGCCACGTAATGTAAAACGTTCACCACATTGTTTGCATCTGATTTTAATTTTAATTCTCATCACAGTTAATCTCCGTTTCTGTTGGTCATTCCCCGGAGTATATTTCGCAAAAATAAAAACACACCGGAGCCATAGGCGCAATATGCGCTTTATGTCCACCAGTGTGTCCGTATTTTTATAATTTAACCTCTTCCTCCCGCTTCACAAAACGAAAAGGAGAACGGTTATTGGCACGTGTGATTTTACCCATTGCCCCATACCACAGGCCCGCCATTAGCGGCGCTATAAACCATAACCAATAATTCACCATGGTGTTCATGATGACATCGTATAACGCATGCCAGAAAAAAGGTAACACAAGGGAAAGAACCAGGTACCACCGCTTTTTCTTGCCACCGATAAACTTGGCCTTGCCCATGTAATAACCCATGATTACCGCAAACATAGCGTGCCCTGATACAGGGAGCAACGCCCGGAGAAACATAGCTGAGACGGATGCATTCCCCGCAAAGGCATACAACACATTCTCAACTGTGGCAAATCCAAGCGAGACAGCAACTGCATATAAGATCCCATCATACGGTTCATCAAATTCGGTGTGATTGTAGATGATATGATAAAGCACGAACCATTTGATGAATTCTTCCACGCCACCTGAGATCAGAATGGACTCAACATAAGGATTATCTCCGAGCCACATCATCATGCCACGCTGAATGATCATCACAGGCAATACCATGAGAATTCCCATAAGGAACACTCGCAATACCATATGAAGTGGCTCATAATCATAACGGTCTTTCAGGTAAAAGTATGTTAACAAGGCGAGACCCGGAGCAACTGCTGCCGCTAAGACCGAAAACAAAAGCACCGAAATTCCCTCCTCTGACTAAAGACGCGGTTGCAACTAGAGATTAATCCTGGCGTTTGAAGTGGGTGCAGATAACATCAATCGCTTGTGCAGGAATAACTACCTTACCATACTCTTCCATAACAGCAGGAGTCACTGAGGAGCCTTCACCAAATTCAGCAAGCAAGGCAATCAATGCCGCATGTTTAGTGGAATCAACCTCATCTGGCTCCAAATGCAAGAACCACTTGTCTTTATAAGAATAAAGTCTCCCAGCATCCGTAACATGCTGACGCAACATATGTGCAGCTTCAATGAGCACTTCAAAGTCCTTGAACGCATAAACGATGGAATCGCTTTGCTCGAGCGTAACTTCCATTTCATATACTTCTTCAGGAAGATCATCTTCATGACCTGAACCATATTGTTGCGGATCATATTTTCCACGTGTGACAATGACAACCATCCCTTGAGCGGGAAGTGCGAATACTTCGACAGCGAGTGGACCCGTGGCATCAAATCCAAGTTCGGAATAGGCCTGATCCATCATTTCAGTGAACAGTTCATGAACCTTAGGTATTTCCTGCCACATATCTTCTTTTTGTATTCCGCGCTCGCTCAGATCGTCAAAGGTCAGGAAAATCCGTATCTTATCGTGACTTAGTCGTTCTATTTTCATACAGGATCTCCCCTTTATAAGCAAGTCTTATAACAGATTATGAAGCACAAAACAATATGTGCTGAAAATAAATCTATGTAGTTATGTTATCATTTTATACCTCTAAATGCACGAAGTAAAATCGACAAAAAAAGAATCATTCCACAGCCAATCAAGACTGTGGATGATTCTAATTGGAGGTTTTGGTTTATAAACCCGGTACTGTTGTGTTTGTTTGGCTTAAAATTTGCTCAACTTCATGCTTCACGTCTGGATTAGTGCGAATAAAATCTTTGAGCATACTCATATTCGCTTCTTTTTCCTGCGGTGTGATTGCTCTTGCGCTCTTTGCCACTGGATTTTTGTGTGATTCACCATGTTGATTTTGCTTGCTTGTGAACCCATCCATACCCGGGAAAGTCATCTCCATCATCTTATGTTTTGCCTGATCCATCATGTTTCGTGATGAACCCAATGACATCATGGGCAATTTGCCTTTGGACAGCCATGAACTGGCTGCAACACCAATCACAATGCCCCAAAAAAAGGATGACGTCTTCATTACACCAACCTCCTTCAAGTGTTAAAATCATATTTAGTGTTTGCGGTAGTGAGCAATCTCATTCCGTATAAATACAGGAAAGCGAGTTGAAATCATGTTCAGACATACAGCCTCCCTGATTATTGCTGCAAGTTTGTTGCTGTCAGCCTGTGGGGTAGCCGAAGAAAAAACATCAGAAAATTCCACATCAGTAGGCGAATCCACCACGATTCAAGAAGAACAAAGTAATTCTAACCCAGCTGAAACAGGAGAACCCGGAACCAGTGCCCCTGAACTCTCAGCGAATGATACAACTGTGACTGAAGAAGAAACCGAATCTTCGGGGAAGGTTTCTACAGAAGAGAAAATGGAAAAGACCTATCATATGAATGAAAATTATTATATTAAACCGAACGATGATACAAGCCAAAGCAAAGTGGTCTTGTTAACGTTTGATGATGGACCCAAAGAAGAAAAAATGATTACTTCACTAATCGACACTCTTGATAAACACAACGCCAAAGCGATATTTTTCGTCAATGGATATCGGGTGAAAAGTCATCCGGAATTGCTCAAACTTATCCACGAACGGGGTCAGATTGTAGGCAATCATGCCTGGGATCATGAGGATCTCAAAAAAATGTCTAATGCTGAAGCGGCAAAGCAGGTTACAGATGTCCAAAAAATAGTGAAGGATACCATTGGTGAAGAACCGCAATTCTTCCGCCCACCTTTTGGATCGGGTAATGATGCACTGAAAGCTGCTGTGAAGAAAAATGGCATGTTATATATGACATGGTCTAATGGTTCCCTTGATTGGGATAAAAGCACCAAAGACAAACCGGAAAAAGTCATTCAAAATGTAATGGACCAGTTAAATCCAGGAAGTAATATTTTGATGCATGAATTGCCATGGACGGTTGAAGCATTGGATGAGTTGCTGACCAAGCTCGAAAAGAAAGGCTACGCATTTGTCGATCCGCGTGCAATCGAATTGGAAGCTCGTTAAATCCTTATTTCTCGTATGTGTAAAGTTAAACAGCCTTGATCCAATGGATCAAGGCTGTTTCTCTGTAAGTGCTATTTCCGCGGGCGCTCTTAATGTGATGATATGCATCTCCGCAGGACAACCTAGTCGAAGAGGAAGATGATTCGTACCGTATCCTCTGCTGACCAGCATTTTACCTTCTTGATGAACGTCCTCCGGATTGCGCTTCAGGGAGTACCACCCATTTGATATGGGACGATACGCTTTACTAAGGAAAACGGGTCCAAAAAATGGTAATACTAATTGCCCACCATGTGTATGACCACTTAAAATAAGATCTGCATTTTGCTCCAAGCGAAGGGCCTGCAAAGGATCATGAACAATCGCAATTTTGCAAAAACTGTCGCCGACCTGCTGTAACAATTCATCGCCTTGTCTGGAACGATAATCTATACCGATCAGGCTTAATCTGTCGTTGCCCCTTTGCAGATATTCCACATTATCCTGCAAGAGCTGAACGCCCGATTGCTGAAGAATACGAGCAAGTTGAGAGGTACCAGCCCGCTTGTCATGGTTGCCATACACGGTAAAAGAAGGAGCAATGTTCGATAAGAGTTTCATATTATGTCTTACTAGAGACCACGAGATTCCTCTTTCCGCAACATCCCCACCAATCAGAACCCAGTCCACCTTGTTTTTAAAGTTTGCCAGATCCTTCTGCTTTAGCTTGCGCTTATGAGTGTCGGATACATACAAAATCATGGCCCCATCAAAGGATGTTGGCAGATGAGGAACTTCGACCTCTTCTTCAATCAATTGATGAACATGGGCTTGACGCCACATATGAAAGAGTAGCAAAATTCCAATCAAAATGACTAATCCTGCGAGTAATAACATTACCACGGCAAGGGAAGGAACGTATTCAGAGCGGGAGCCCCTTTTACTCCCCACCAAACCAGACTAATCGTTAGCATGACAAAAATAAAAATGAGTGAATTGACAAACCTCTTGCTCAATTTTAAGCGACGTGAAGGATGTAATTCAGTCCGTGTAGGAAGCGAACCCGCTTCGGGGATCGATTCTTCTGTTGCTTTTGGCGTTTTTTTGGAGCGTGATGGTGCCCTTTGAGGAAGTACTGGACTTTCCAACTTTTCTGTATAAGGCTTGCGCTGTGATCTAGGTAAAGTAACGGAAGTAATTGGTGTAATTCCGCCAACCTCAGCAGCTGCTGCTGTTTCAGCAACGATGCTTACTTGAGAAGCCACCTCTCGCTCGGAAGTCTCTTTTTTATCCGATTGACGATGGCGCTGACTGCCATATGTCTTCATTCTACTTAATGGCTGATTCATGATCCCCTCCGAAAACGTATCGCTAATCCGGACACCAAATCAATAATAAAGTGACATAATATCGGCGCCCATAATGTGCCGGATTGCAGGTAAATCCAACCCAATCCATAACTTGAGACAAACACCCAGCCTGTTGGAATCCAGTGGCGCAAATAACGAATGTGGATAACTGCAAATAAAATACTTGTCCAGTAAGGACCGATGGCATGTTGAATGGCTCCACGGAATAATAATTCCTCACACACAGCAACAATGGCTGCTATACATACAATGTGCCAGATCGGACGTCCACGGAACAACATCTCGTTAATTCCACCGTCATCCATGCTTTCCTGAGGTATAACATACGACAGTACCAAGTCCATAACAAGCATGATGCCAGCAAGACCAAGACCCCACCATACAAATTGGTAATTGTCAGGCCATGCGAGTACATCTAACAAGTTTCGTTTTTGCAATAAGATCCACACAACTCCGATAATCAGTGTCAGACCTTGAGTAAAGTATAGATTGATTAAAAGCAAACGCTCGGTGAGCTGCTGTGGCTCAGCCTTCTGAATCTTGAACTTGGGAAACTTGAATTTTTTCATCGGATGCGTCTGTCCTCTTGAGTTAAATTTGATGGATAACAATTACGTTGTCCAATCGGATAGTATACTAAATCATAGCCAAAAAACCAAATAGGTTCAAGGCCTGCCCCAAGTCCTGGTTTTGCGTCAGTGACATTACTTCATTAAAGCAGTAAAATCCGGTTCACCAAACAGCTTACATTCCATCTTCTTGTAGTAGATAGAATAAGGATTGCATTGCTTATGATGTCTTGGTATAGGTTCGAAGCGAAAGCCATCTGCAAAACAATTTAAAACATTTAAGCCTATTGACATGCTCATGTCAGCCATGATACATTATGAAAAAATTAGTCACGTTAAACACGATGATGGAAAAAAGACGTTGCTTCGTCTTACAGAGAGCCGATGGTTGGTGTGAATCGGTGGCAGGCAAATGGTCTTGAGCGCTCCTGAGTTATTGCATTGAAATTGGAGTAGGTGCAATCGGTTTAGACCCGTTATCCTCTTCGGTCTTCATTGACCGCTAAGACTGTCGTTGCGAAACGGCGGTGAATTAGGGTGGTACCACGACAACTCTCGTCCCTTATTGCGCAAGCAGTATGTGGATTGAGAGTTTTTTGATTTATTTTAAAGGATATCTGTGGAATCACTCTATTTGCTTCACCTTCCCCCTCTGCTGCGACACCGCGTTGTTGGGCGGAAGAATCAACCTGGTTTTAAGGAATACCTCTTCCCTGAGGTCAAACCTTGACGATATAGATACACATACCTAAGGAGGAAGAAACCATGTACAAAGTGTTAGTGTCGGACCCAATCAGTGATCTCGGTATCCAGCAACTGGTGGATGCAAATGATGTTGTTGTTGAGAAGAAAACCGGTCTTAGTGAAGATGAACTTGTTGCCATTATTGGTGATTATGATGCCCTCTTGGTTCGTAGCCAGACTCGTGTGACAGATCGTATTATGACGGCGGGTACCAACCTTAAAGTGATTGGACGTGCAGGTGTTGGTGTAGATAACATTGATCTGGAAGCTGCTACACAGCGCGGGATCATCGTTATTAATGCACCTGATGGCAATACCATCACAACCTGTGAGCATACGTTTGCCATGATGATGGCATTGGCACGACACATTCCTCAGGCATACGCCAAGACTATTCAGGGTACGTGGGATCGTAAAACCTTCCTGGGTGTGGAATTAAGAAATAAAACGCTGGGTGTACTGGGTATGGGACGAATCGGTAGTGAAGTTGCCAAACGCGCCAAAGCATTCGGAATGGACATCCTTGCTTACGACCCGTTCCTGACGGAGGAGCGTGCCGAGAAGCTGCAAGTGAAGCTGGCTAGTGTAGATGATATCATTCGTAATGCGGACTTCATGACCGTTCATACGCCATTAACACCGGAAACACGGCACATGATTTCACGTCCACAATTCGAAGTTATGAAAAAAGGCATGAGAATCATCAACTGTGCTCGTGGTGGTGTAGTTGACGAGATGGCACTTGTGGAAGCCATTGACGAAGGCATTGTTGCCGGAGCGGCATTTGATGTATTTGAAAGTGAACCACCTGCTCCAGACCATCCATTCCTGAATCACCCTAGCATCATCGTTACACCTCACCTTGGTGCATCCACTGTTGAGGCCCAAGAAAACGTAGCAATTGACGTTTCTGAACAGGTTCTTCACATTCTGCGCAATGAACCTTTCAAGAACGCAGTTAACATGCCGGCTGTTGCACCAACCGTAATGAACAAATTGCAGCCTTATTTCAAATTGGGTGAAACATTGGGAAGTTTTG
This sequence comes from Paenibacillus sp. FSL R5-0519, assembly GCF_037974275.1. Lineage (NCBI taxonomy): Bacteria > Bacillati > Bacillota > Bacilli > Caryophanales > Paenibacillaceae > Paenibacillus > Paenibacillus sp. FSL R5-0519. The sequence goes on along the minus strand of NZ_CP150234.1, from coordinate 2,294,687 downwards.
CAGCACAGATTACACAAAATGCAGTGCAGGAGATCCGAATCGACTATGCTGGCGAACTTTCTGAAGTAGATACATCTCCTCTTACGCGTTACATTGTGAAGGGTATTCTCGCCAGACATTTGGGTGGGGAAGCCAACATCGTCAACTCCATGCATTTGGCCAAAATCCGTGATCTGAATGTGGTTGTAAGCCAAACCTCTGCAACCAAAGGATTCACTAACCTGATTACTGTAACATTGGTTACAACTCAGGATGCTGAGGAACGCCGTGTAGCAGGTACATTGCTTGCAGGTTATGGAGAACGTATCGTTCGTCTGGACAAATTCCCGGTAGATATCGCTCCGGAAAGTCATCAAATCTTGATCTCACATAACGATAAGCCTGGTATTATCGGTCGTGTAGGAACACTGCTTGGACAAAACGATGTCAACATCGCATCCATGCAGGTTGGACGTAAAATTATTGGTGGTGCAGCCATCATGATTCTGACCGTAGATAAAGCTGTGCCAAAAGACGTGCTTGTGCAGCTTGCTGCGCTGCCTGAGATCAATACTGCTGTTGAAATCGTGCTGGAATAATCATACGTATTATAAATGTAAAAGAAAAGACGGGACCATCATGGTTCCGCCTTTTTTTGTCGCGAATTAAATTCAGTATTCATTTCAATTTTCAAGTTAAATATGATAATGGTGAGTGATACTTCTGGCCGTGCACTTTCGGTTGCCCCAAATACCTGTTGTTTGATTGACCACTATCTGGAAAGAAAGAGAAACCCGAGTTATAAAAACGATTTGGGTTTCTCTGGATTCTGATGCACCAATCCCGTATGAGTCCCTCTGCTTTTGCCCACTAGTGATTCATCTTAAGACGTTATCAGACGATTAACTTAACTGAATAATATTTAGTGTAGATCCTGGAGGAGAAAGAATAGCTGTGCCAATAAGCCCGAATAATTGTAACTGTATTGTTGAACCAGCCGTAACGGTAACCATAAAATCAGACTGAAGCTGACTGAGAGAAAGTGCTGGAGATACTACACTCGCTGGAATAGCTGTACCATTAAGCAAAACCCGAGATTGAATAGCAAGCGCAGCTGTCAGATTTATTTTGTATGAGATGTAGTAACGACCTGCATTGGCAAGTGTGAAGGTGTCATTTGTCCCATTGACGGTTATACCTGTGCCGATATTTTGGTTATTCGGCAATGGAACGAGTGTACCTCCCAATATTACAACAATCGTACCATTAGTATTCTCAGCAAAAGCAGAGTTAGATGTTACAGATGTTCCGGTTGCACCGGTAGCTCCTGTTTCACCAGTCGCACCCGTTGGTCCGGTACTTCCTGTTATGCCGACTCCCGTGGCTCCGGTTATACCTGTCGCACCCGTTGACCCGGTACTTCCTGTTATGCCGACTCCTGTGGCCCCGGTTATCCCTGTTGCTCCTGTTTCACCAGTTGCACCCGTTGGCCCAGTGCTTCCCGTTATACCAACTCCTGTGGCTCCGGTTATCCCTGTCGCTCCTGTTTCACCAGTGACACCCGTTGGCCCAGTGCTTCCCGTTATACCAACTCCTGTGGCTCCGGTTATCCCTGTCGCTCCTGTTTCACCAGTGACACCCGTTACTCCCGTACTTCCTGTTATGCCGACTCCTGTTGCTCCAGTTATCCCTGTAACTCCTGTTCCCCCAGTTGCACCCGTTGGTCCCGTACTTCCCGTTACGCCGACTCCTGTTGCTCCGGTTATCCCTGTAGCTCCTGTTCCCCCAGTTGCACCCGTTGGTCCCGTGCTTCCTGTTATGCCGACTCCTGTTGCTCCAGTTATCCCTGTAACTCCTGTTCCCCCAGTTGCACCCGTTGTACCTGTAACTCCTGTAACCCCAGTCGTTCCGGTCGCCCCTGCAAGACCAGTTACTCCACTTACTCCTGTTTCACCAGTTGCACCCGTTGCTCCGGTACTTCCTGTTATGCCGACTCCCGTGGCTCCCGTTATACCTGTTGCTCCTGTTTCACCAGTGACTCCGGTTAGCCCTGCCGTTCCCGTCGCTCCCGTTTCGCCGGTTGCACCGGATGCCCCTGTGTCTCCAGTACTGCCGGTTACGCCAACTCCTGTGGCTCCCGTAACACCCGTTGCCCCTGCGCCCGCAAGCAACGTAAAATCCGGTGAAGTCCCTGGCGTTCCCGTTGGTGATGCCACATTCGCGATATACGTACTTCCATTAAACGTTACGACCTGACCGACTGGATACGTCGGCGCAACTGCTGGATCAAACGGCACCACTCCCGTGAGTCCTGCACCCGTAACACCCGTTGCTCCGGTATTTCCCGTCACTCCAGCTCCCGTTGCACCTGTCACACCTGTTGCTCCCGCACCCGCAATTAATGTGTAATCCGGTGATGTACCCGGTGTGCCCGTTGGAGATGCAAGATTGGATATATACGTACTGCCATTAAACGTTACAACTTGGCCGGCTGGATACGTTGGGGCTACGGCTGGATCAAATGGCACGAGGCCACTTAAACCTACACCTGTCGCTCCCGTTGCACCTGCTGTTCCAGTGGGCCCCGTAGATCCTGCACCTGCAAGCAGTGTATAATCCAGCGATGTGCCCGGCGTTCCTGTTGGTGATGCCACATTCGCGATATACGTACTTCCATTAAACGTTACAATCTGACCGGCTGGATACGTTGGCGCTACCGCCGGATCGAATGGCACAACACCATCTAATCCAATTCCTGTGGCCCCAGTAACTCCCGTTGCTCCTGCGCCAACAAGCAATGTATAATCCGGTGAAGTCCCCGGCGTTCCCGTTGGTGAAGCTACATTCGTAATATACGTACTGCCATTAAACGTTACAACTTGGCCGGCTGGATACGTTGGGGCTAAGGCTGGATCAAATGGCACGAGGCCACTCAAACCTACGCCTGTCGCTCCTGTTACACCAGAGATTCCTGTAGCTCCTGTAACTCCAACGCCAGTTATTCCTGCGCCCGCAAGCAACGTAAAATCCGATGAAGTCCCCGGCGTTCCCGTTGGTGATGCCACATTCGTAATATACGTACTGCCGTTAAACGTTACAACTTGATCGACTGGATACGTTGGCGCTACTGCTGGGTCAAATGGAACAACACCATTCAGACCGATACCTGTAGCACCAGTGACACCCGTTGCGCCCGCGCCTGCAAGTAATGTGTAATCCGGCGATGTGCCCGGTGTTCCCGTTGGCAGAGCTACATTCGTAATATACGTACTACCGTTAAACGTTACAACTTGACCCGCTGGATAGGTCGGAGCTACTGTTGGGTCAAACGGTACAATTCCACTCATTCCGACGCCAGTAGCTCCAGTACTTCCCGTTGCCCCTGCCCCGGTTGCTCCTGTGACTCCCGTCGCTCCTGCGCCAGCAAGCAATGTGTAATCTGCTGAAGGCCCCGGCGTTCCCGTTGGTGATGCCACATTCGCGATATACGTACTCCCGTTAAACGTTACAACCTGGCCAACTGAATATGTTGTAGCCACGGTACGATCGAATGGCAAAATGCCTGTTAGTCCTGCCCCGGTTGCTCCCGTTACACCTGATGCACCTGTGGCTCCTGTAGGTCCTGCTCCTGCAAGCAATGTATAGTCTAGCGAAGTCCCTGGAGTTCCCGTAGGAGAAGCAACATTTGTTATATACGTACTGCCATTAAAGGTAAGAACCTGACCGGTTGGATACGTTGGAGCTACTGCAGGGTCAAACGTAACTGCACCATCAAGGCCTATGCCCGTAGCTCCAGTCGAACCTGTAACTCCAGATCCTGCTAGCAGTGTATAATCTGGTGAACTGCCGGGTGTACCTGTTGGTGATGCCACATTGGTAATATAAGTACTTCCCCCAAATATGATGATCTGTTCAGCGGGATAGGTTGGTGCTAATGCCGGATCGAATGGCACGATATCACTTAAACCTACGCCTGTGGCCCCGGTTGCTCCTGTCGTTCCTACACCCGTGTCTCCCGCAGCCGCAAGCAACCTGTAATCCGGTGAGCTTCCTGGTACTCCTCCAGGACTTGCAACATTCGTAATATAAGTACTCCCGTTGTACGTAACAACCTGACCGGTTGGATATGTCGGGGATTGAGCCGGATCAAAAGAAGTTATTCCAGTTAGGCCTACACCAGTTGCACCGGTGTTCCCCGCAGCCGCAATTAATGTATAATCTGACGAAGTTCCAGGTGTTCCTAAAGGACTAGCAACACTTGTAATGTACGTACTCCCGTTATACGTAATTATCTGACCGGCTGGATAACCCGGAGCAAGCGCTGGATCAAATGTTAATGCACCCGTTAAACCAGCTCCGGTTGCTCCTGTAGCTCCGGTCGTTCCTCCCGCCAACAAAAGAGTGTAATCCGGGGAACTCCCGGGTATACCCAACGGACCGTTTACATTAGCAACATAAAGATTCCCCTCATAACTTACTACCTGACCTTGAGCATAAGTCGGTCCAAGTGCTGGATCATATCCGGTAATATTGTTTAAACCTACACCAGGTGCCCCTGCCGGACCTTGTGATCCCTGTGGGCCTACTGGGCCTACTGGACCTATTGGGCCTACTGGGCCGATTGGTCCAATTCCTCCTGCCGGTCCAGTAGCACCTTTCACCCCGGGAACACCTGGTACACCTGGTACTCCTGGAACTCCCTGTGGGCCAGTTGGTCCGGTAGCTCCTCCGTTTCCAAGAGTTGTCGTCGCCCGACTTAAGGATAACGATATCGAACGGATTAACCCCACGAATTTATCTTTTTCTACAGGTGGCACTTCAAGAAGTAACGTCACACTCAATAAATCATCTAGTAAATGTTGCAAGTTACCTGCGAGATTAATTAAAGGAACAGGAATAACCTCTGAGCCTGCAATCGTTAATTCCAGTACTGCTTGTAATTCTGCTTTTACCCCGGCACGAAATCCGGATTCATTTACAAATGTAAGTAACGGGCGTAATCCATTCTGTAATGCTAGTATATTGGCTGAAGTCGGCTGGCCGAGTGCAGCTGGAATAGTCACAGCGAGAGAACGCAGTATGGACTCAAATTGCTCCAGTTCTTTAGTGGTTATGGGAATAAACGGAGAGCCCGCTCTAAAAGATCTACCTTCCAGAAAAGCTTTAATATTGACCCTTTTTCGATCATCGGACATGCTTAACTCAATCCTCCTCTATCTTGCTTGCTTTTCAAGCTTATGTAACATAGGAAGGAAAATTATCTTGGACACTCTTTTTAGTCAAAAATAAAAAAAAATCATGTTCCACGTTGAACAAGATTAAACGGTACTCTTCAACAAAAAACACCCTCCGTAAGAGGGTGTTTCCGCACTTTTTGTATGAAATCAGGCTATTTCGATGAATCCAAGGGAAATTGTAAAATAAACTCTGTTCCTTCGCCAAGCACACTGTTGACGGTAATCATTCCTTGATGCGCATCAACAATATTTTTCACAATCGCTAACCCAAGCCCTGTACCTACACTTTCTCCCCGAACACGAGCCTTGTCTGCTTTGTAGAATCGTTCGAAAATAAATGGCAAGTCGGATGAAGGGATACCTACACCTTGATCCTTCACTGAAACTCTAACGAATGGCGCACGAAGATAAGTGACCCGCTCTGCCGAGATCATTACATTTTTGCCAGTCGGCGTATGCCTGAAGGCATTATCCAGCAAATTCGTAAAGACCTGCTCAAGTCGATCCTCATCTGCCTGTTGAAGTTCAATGGTTGGCTGTTCACATTCGAAGTGCAGTTGAATTCCCTGTTCTTTCGACCGCACTGAGAACTTCCGGTATACACGCTCAAGTAGTTCCCCAAGGTCAACTTCCTTCATCACCATGTCCGTGTGTCCAGCTTCCATCCGAGCCAGATCAAGTAAGTCTTTGACCAATCTGCCCATTCGCAGGGACTCATCATGAATAACCTGGATAAGTTCTTCGCTCTCTTCCGGTGAGTTTGCCATACCGTCCAGTAGGGCTTCACTGTAACCTTGCATCATGGATAGCGGAGTTCGTATTTCATGAGATACATTAGCCACAAAATCACGCCGCATTTTCTCCAAACGCACTTCTTCTGTTACATCTCTCAAGACAGCCACAGCGCCTCTGACAACACTGTCAGCATACAACGGTGCCATCTGGACAGACCAAACGCCTTGCTGTACATGAACATTGGAGTTCTGGTCCCCACCTTGCTCCATCACCATTCTGAACAATGGAAGAAGGGGCTCAGGTACATCACGTGAAGACTTGTCAAACTGTTCAGAATCTTTTCCTTCGTCCACTTTCGCCCAATCCAGATCATACCAAGTCTGCATGATCTTCTCTCCTGGCGGATTCGTCAGAATAACTTTGCCTTCACCATCAAATGTAACCACCGCATCGGTCATGCTTCGAAGCACACTCGCCAAATGTTCCTTCTCATGGTTAAGGTTTCGAATATTATCTTCCAGTTGGGCAGCCATATGATTAAAAGTATTGGCCAATTCACCAATCTCATCACTCGTTACCAGGGAGAGACGTGTTCCGTAGTTGCCTTTGCGAATCGCATTGGCTGCCTGAATCAATTGCTGCATAGGCTGCGTTATTTTGGTGAATAGGAACAATGCAAAAAAGGTAGTTAAACTGAATCCGATAATACAGATATAGGTGAACAACCGTTTAATATCTCTGGACTCGGATTCTGCAAAGTTCGTATCAATGTAGGGCAGCAAAAAAAGACCCAGCGCTATAAGTACACAACCCACAAGGCAGATAATAGTGATCCATAACTTCCCGACCAGCGATCTCCAGAAACTTAAACTACTTCGGTACTTCCAGTTTATAACCGACACCCCACACCGTCGTAATCATGGCCGCCGACTCTGGCGATACCTTGTTAAGTTTCTCGCGAAGACGCTTCACATGCGTATCCACGGTACGAAGATCGCCAAAGAACTCGTAGTTCCATACATCTTTGAGCAATTCTTCTCTGGAGAACACTTTGTCGGGAGATGTTGCCAGGTAGTGCAACAATTCATATTCTTTTGGTGTAAGGCTAATCTCTTCACCACCAGCCGTGACCCGGTGGGCATCATGCTCAATAACCAAATGTGGGAACACGATGTTATTACTCGAATTGCTCTCCTTCGATAGATAAGCTGTCGCGGAAGATCGACGCAAAATCGCTTTGACACGATAAATCACTTCACGCGGACTGAATGGTTTTACTACGTAGTCATCAGCGCCAACTTCGAAGCCTTGAACCCGGTTAATCTCTTCACCTTTTGCAGTGAGCATCAAAACTGGCGTTGATTTCACCTGACGAAGACGGGTACACACTTCAACTCCATCCATACCCGGTAACATCACATCAAGCAAAATCAGTCCGTAGTCCCCTGCTGTTGCTTTACGCAGCGCAGTTTCCCCATCCTCAGCTTCATCAATTTCATAACCTTCTTTTTCGAGATACATTTTCAAAAGTCTGCGGATTCTCTCTTCGTCATCCACGACCAGTATTCGATTCTCATGTTCAGCCATGCCTCTCCAGCCCCTTTGCAATAACTCCTGATCACTTCTATTATGTTCGATCTGGCGAACAATATTTGAATACCCTTCAATAAAAAGGTACGTTTGTGTTTCCCGTTTCTAAACCCAACCTTTGCAAGACGAGTCTGTCCTAGTCCGCTCCAGCGTACGAATGCAATCCGGCAATGATCAGATTCACCCCAACCAGCGTAAACATGACAACCAGGAAACCAAGAACCGCAAGCCATGCAGACTTTTGGCCTTGCCAACCTCTGGATAAACGCAAATGCAGATACACACTATAATATAGCCATGTAATTAACGCCCACACCTCTTTGGGGTCCCAACCCCAAAAACGACTCCAGGCAATCTGAGCCCAGATCATGGCAAAGATTAATGCTCCCAGTGTAAATATTGGAAAACCGATGGCAATCGCACGATAACTTATCTCATCCAGATCATCGGCATCGATTCCATCCATCATTGGCTGTAACGCTTGTCCAAGGGGTCTGCGCACAAGAAGTCGTACAATTCCATACAGGATCAGACCTACAATAAGTGACCAAACCACCGTATTCAGCTTACGCCCGGCATTTACGCCGTTCATCCAGGAAGGCGTCTCAAGTAAAGGTTTTTTCATGCCAAGAAACGGTGTCATGCTCTCCACTTCGCTATTATATGGCGCAAAAATTGGAGGCATGCGATAATTCACTTTCTCTATTGTACTATTTTCCTGTACCTGCATGTCAATGCTGACCGTTTTCTGCACAAAAACCGCCTCATAGCCAGCTGCACGAAAGGCAAATACCGTTCCTATAAATCCAATAACGACAACGATCGTAACCAGGGTGAATTCAACCCATCCTCGTTGACGTCTTGAAGACTTGTCCTTACCACTAAAATCAACAGTACGGAGCAAATACATGAACCCTGCGGCAAAACCCACGGCGAAGAATGCTTCACCAAGTGCGGCCAACGTCACGTGAATTTTCAGCCAGATGGACTGAAGTGCCGGGATCAACGGTTGTACCTCCTGAGGAAATACAGCAGCATAAGCCATTATAATGATGGTAAGTGGTAAGGCAAACAAACCCAGTAACGACTTCCGATATATGGCGTATACAACGATAAATGCAACCATGATCATCATGGACAGAAAAGACATGAACTCGTACATGTTACTAACAGGAATATGCCCTGCCCCAGCCCATCGGGTTGCAAAGAATACAAGATGTGCCGCCAAAGCGACAGTCGAGGCAATGAAAGCTCGTTTACCCCAGCGATTCATATGCGCCAGAGGATCACGATTGCTCCATTTTTTGCCCATTACCGCAACACCATATAAAAAGAATGCGGCACAATAGAGAAAGAAAGCTACGATAAATGCGTCGCTGCTGAAATCCAATAAATTCATGCTTGGTTCCCCCCGTTATCCAACGACTTCTCTTCCACTTCCAAATTCATTTGTTTCAAAACAGCCGCCACTTCACGCCTGAAGCCAAACCAGTTTTTGTTGGTATGTCCACCCAAGGTAAGCTGTTGATCATCAAAACGAATCCAGATGCGGCGATGATGCCAATAAAATCCCATGACCAGACCCAACATGACAATGCCGGCTCCTACCCACACAAAAGGCATTGCTTTATCTACGCGTATATTGAGATAACTTACGGATTGAATAATATCAACCTTGTCCATGCTGTCCACTTCCAACTGTAAAGGAATCTCTGTTCCAATCAGCTGTTGGTTAATTGCATCCTGCTGAAACCGTTGTTTATCAATCTGCTTCGCAAAATAAAGATATTGTATCCCCTCTTCCGGCAGATTCGGTCCCTTAATGAGAAATAGAAAAGCAGGTGCATTAGGTGAAGGCGATATTGATTTGGGCTGTCCATTCTCATCCAATCCAAAGTCCATGAACTTTTCCTTCACGGTCAGTTCATAAGGGCCCGCTTCAAATGTTTTTTGGGTATCGACCATATCAATCTTAATCGCCCCATATACTTCACCAGTCTTTGTATTGACCAGATCCGGCGTTACGGACCGAATGGTGGGTGTTAGATCATAATCAAACTGATATGCTTTCAGACCGTTATAATTTAAGGGATGATTCACACGAACATCATGTCTGGCCACCTCAGCTAATTGAGGTTTTTTTGAAAGATCCGAACAATCTGCTGTACATTCATACAACACAACTTTTGTTTCAAACAGTTTTGGAACGGTCTTGTTCAGGTTACGGAATTGCTCCGGTACTTCTTCCTCACTGTAAAATTCAACATTAAACTGTTCGTTTTTCAGATACATCGACGTATTCGGTATCTTTTTGATCTCACCTTCCGGAAAAGCAACATGCTCATCCAGATTCAGGCCAGGCAGCCCTCGTGCAAGCACCGCCAGCAGAAATATAATGAGTCCAATATGAATGACATATGGGCCCCATCGACTGAATCGCTGTTTCTCGGCGAGTAAAGCATCACCCTGAGTATGCACGCGGTAGCCTTTCTTTTTCAGCGGCGTAACCGCTTTCTTAATCCAGTCTTCTGGTGCCTCTTCGATAGGACCTTGGTACACCAGACGCTGTCTCGTCAGAAATTGCCTGTGTTTACGTATTTTCTGTTTATTCAGTGCTTTGTAGAGCGGTAGGACGCGATCCAGACTGCATATCACCAATGATGCTCCAATCATCACCAATAGCAAGATAAACCACCAGGATTCGTATGTATGGGATAAACCCAACAGATAATAGATATGACCCAACTGACCGTATGTTTCTTTGTAATACACGGAAGGATCAATATTTAGAAATGTACTTTCTTGCGGATAGATCGTGCCAAGCATAGAGCCTACAAGCGTTAACACAATCATATAGACAGCAATTTTGACGGATGAAAAAAAGTTCCAGATGCGATCAATGATGTTGGGATTACTACGCTGTGAACGGCGCGCCATGCCATCGTAACGCATTTCCAGCACTTCAGTCGATTTAGCTTCAGACTCCAGTAGTGGTTTCCCACATGCTTCACATAGTACAGTGCCAACCGGATTTTGGTGTCCGCACTCACATTTGGTATTTTGGAACACGAATAGACCTCCTGTCAGGGCTGCTTCGCCAGTTGCGAAATTTGAGCGTCAAGTGTGTCCAAATCAAGTTGCCCGATATGAATGGTAGAGATTTTGCCGGTGTCGGATACAAAAAATGTTGTTGGCATCGGAGAGATCCCGAAATCACGAACCGAGTTTTTCTCACGGTCTAACATGATTGGAAATGTAACCCCAACCTGCCGAACAAAATTATCCACGGTCATCTGGTCTTCTCCAACATTAATTCCGACAAATTGTACTCCCTTGTCCTTCCATTTGTCAGCTTGTGCCTGAAGTGCAGGCATTTCTTTAACACAAGGTTCACACCAGGTGCCCCAGAAATTGATCACCAATGCTTTTCCTTTGTACTCGTCAGACGTATGAACTTGACCATCCAGGCCCAGCAGTTCAAAAGAAGGAGACTTGTCCCCTTCCTTTGGCTTGCCGTTCGAGCCGGATACCGATGTCGTAATCGCATATCCGCCCAACACCAGGATCAATGTCAAAATGACGATTTGCACCGTTCTTCTTGATTTCCCCATGTGCTGCTCCCCTTTTAAGTGACTCTAACACTCGCATATTATTGAACTGGACAACTGTGAACATCCTATGAACAATTATAGCGAATTTCGTCACAAAACTGCGGCGGTTTTATGAAAATTATGTGTCCTCACATTACCTTTTTTTCATTTTTCTGGCTGGTTCTGATTGTGCGAGGGTAATCAGGTTGTTAACTTCTTCTTTGGTCAGATTGCGTGTCAAACCACGTTTCAGGTTTTGTAGCAAAATGCCACCAAACGAAATCCGTTTCAACCGGGTTACCGGATGGTTGATCGCCTCGAACATGCGTCTAACCTGACGGTTACGCCCTTCATAGATCGTAATAGAGATCACCGACTCATTGGCCGCTGTATCCACATCTTTGTACTCCACCTCTGCAGGAGCAGTCATGCCATCATCCAGCATAATGCCTGTCTTTAATTTTTCCAGAGCCGAACCATGCGGCACACCTTTGACCGTTGCGTGATACGTTTTGGGTACGTGATGCTTCGGATGCGTCAACAAATGTGCAAACTCACCATCATTGGTCAGAATCAATAAGCCCTCTGTGTCATAATCCAGACGACCCACAGGGTATACACGTTCCTTGACACCTTTCAGGTAGTCGGATACAATTTTCCGACCTTCCGGGTCAGATGCACTTGTGATCACGCCTTTTGGCTTGTTCAACATCAAGTACACTTTTTTCTCACTGCGGATCGGTTTTCCATTAACCGTAATCATATCCTCTTCGGGGTTCGCTTTCGTACCCAGTTCGGTTACGACCTCCCCGTTAACTTCTACTTTGCCGGACAGGATTAGTTCCTCGCTCTTACGGCGGGATGCAATGCCTGCCTGTGCGATAATTTTTTGTAATCTTTCCATGTTTGTCATGTCACCTCACACTAATGATACCCATCACGCAAGGAAATCACAAGGATAATCCAAGGATTTTGTAAACTGACGACACGAATATCCATTTCAGGCTGACTTCCCCTTTGAGATTCACGTAAAAAAAGCCTACCTTTGCACGATCTGTTCAACACAGATAGCGTAAAGATAAGCCTTTACCTCAAAACAATTAATTGGAAACTTTTCCGGCAACTGCAACCTGTTTTTTGGCAGGCGTAGCGCTGTCCTTAATGAAAGACTGCAATGTTTTGGAAGTAATATAATAGGTGCGTCCACCGTATACAAATGTCATCATACCAATGACCCGGTTGTTCTGGTCCAGAACAGGGCCACCTGAATTACCTTGTGCCATGGATTTCACAATACTGCCGATTCCCTTTTTACCCGGAACATCAGAGGCTTGGGAACTGAACACTCTGCTTTTGGCTATCGTATTGTAGGTTGAAGGAAAATCTTCATCCAGGATGACCAGATCACCAGCAGGATTTTTGGGGAATCCAATCGTATAGACAAGCTGGTTATCCCTTGCGTTTGCAAATGTGACCGGTTGGGCGTCTATTTCCTTGTCCAGCTTCAGCAGCGCCATGTCTGTCACCGGATCTGTCTTCACAATCTTTGCCTTTACAGGCTTACCTAAGGAACCAGGACTCGCAACAGTCAGTGTGCCTTCATCGCCACCAGACAGTTCAGCATAACTCTGAACCACATGGTAATTCGTGAGCACTTCATCCTTCGAGATCAGTATCGAGGTACCAATATCATAATATACCATATCGGGTTCATTCTGCTTGACCAAACGTACATTCACGACTGGGAAAGAATCCGCTGTGACTGCCATTTGTGCACGCAGCTGTTTGTCGAAGTAACCTGTAAAATGTATCGTCTGAACGGCTTGAGCCGCCGCCAGCCCCGTTGAACCAGCGAGCATTGCAATGGCAAGCACACCTGACATTCCAACACGGAGCATTCGTTTCCAACTCTTCTGCATGTCTCACTCTCCTCCGCTATTATTCTAGCATAACTAATATATCGGAAGGAAAGGAGATATCTTTTAACCAAAAACGAGCAAACAAATGGCGAGGGCAGCAATAAAACCAACGACATCAGAAAACAACCCTACTTTGAGTGCATACCGACCGTTCCTTATGCCTACAGCCCCGAAATAGACAGTCAGCACATATAATGTAGTATCTGTACTCCCCTGAATCGTAGATGCCATACGTCCAATCATGGAGTCGGGGCCATGGGTTTTGATCAGATCGGTTGTAAACGCCAGGGAGCCTGTCCCAGTCAAAGGACGCAGTATTCCGAGTGGTAACACTTCGCCTGGAACACCCATCCAGGACACCAATGGAGCCAATAGACTAATTACAAAATCCAGTGCACCCGAGGCACGAAATACGCTGATTGCGACCATCATGCCTACGAGATGCGGGATAATACTGATTGCAGTAGAGAATCCATCCTTGGCCCCATCAACAAAGGATTCGTAAACCGGGACCTTTTTGGTAAACGCATATAATGGAACAAACGCGATAATAACCGGGATGGCCCAGACAGAGATCCAGTTGATGAAGGTTAACAAAGCTACTCATCCTTTCATGCCGGGTTTGCCACTTTTCTGTATACGTGGCGGTTTATGTAAAGCCCTATTCCGATACCAGCGATCGGCGATTATAGCAGCAAGTGTAGCGATAATGGTAGCCATTAATGTTGTTCCCACGATCTCTGTAGCATTGGCGGAATGATAGTTTAATCGGATGGCAATTAGCGTTGTTGGAATAATGGTAATGCTGGCCGTATTCAGAGCCAGTAAGGTGCACATGGCTGGAGAAGCTGTTTGTTTATCCGGATTAAGCTCCTGCAGCTGTTGCATGGCTTTGATTCCCATTGGTGTCGCCGCATTTCCTAGCCCCAGCAGATTGGCACTCATATTGGAGAGAATATAACCCATCGCCGGATGATTTTTGGGCACATCGGGGAACAGGAAGCCCACAATGGGACCGAGCAGCTTAGCAATCCGAGACAGGAGACCGGCATCCTCAGCCATTTTCATCATGCCCATCCAGAACACAAGCACACTGATCAGTCCAAAACACACTGTAACTCCCGTGGCCGCGCCATCAAAAGCGGCTTGCGTGACCACCTCAATATTGCCGTTGATGGCTGCAAAAGCAAATCCGATTAAGATCATTAGCAGCCAAATTAAATTGATCAATGGTTATCCCCTCCCTTCAACGATGGTTCTACTAAGGAGACAACAGGTGACTTAACACGGCACGCCAAGCTGCTGCCCAGGAAGAAACGTCTCCAATTCCCCCCATCGTTGCCTCATCTGTCTTTGGTTCAGGAGGAATAAAACTGCCTTTGCGATATACCGGAATCGAGCCAACAAGTTTTCCGTCAAGTTGCATATCGATGCGTCCTGCCAATCCAAATGTAGGGTCTGTGGATTGTTTATTCCCATCTGTTTCAGATTGGGCGCGATTTTCGTGCAAAATCAACTTTTTAGTCAATGAACTTTTCTCACTCTCAGCAAGTGGATACCAAAATCCCCGACCTGTAACGACATCTGTATTTTGCACAGGCTGTTCTTGCCTCGCAATCTCTACCAATGGGAAGTATTCAAACCCAAAATCAAGCATCCGAGCATGATCGTTCCAATCATTTCCATCGTTCAGCGTTACCGCGGCGAGCTGCTGTCCATTCCGTGTAGCCGAGCTGACCAAACATCTGAAAGCTTTCTTTGTATAGCCGGTTTTCACACCATCTGCACCTTCATACATCCGCAGCATTTTATTTTTGTTGTGCCAGGAGTATTCCCAGCTTTCATTGGGGTTAGGTGCGGATTTGTCCTCCGTGGCCACGATGCGTTTGAACACCGGATTGTGCAACGCGTAGGCAGTTAATCTGGCCAAGTCATTGGCTGTAGAATAATGACCTTCTGCATCCAGTCCATGAGGGTTCATAAAGTGGGAGTGCGTCAGACCGATTTGCTCTGCCTTTTTGTTCATTAATAGCACAAATCCTTCTTCCGAACCCCCCACATGCTCTGCAATCGCAGAAGCCGCGTCATTGCCTGAACGGAGCATTAGCCCGTACAACATGTTCTCGAGTGTCATCTCTTCCCCCAACTTCAGATAGAGAGATGATCCTTCTTTGGCAAAAGCCGTGGGAGACACTTTCACTTTCTCATCCAGCTTGCTGTGTTCGATTGCTACAATCGCTGTCATGATTTTGGTCAAGCTGGCAATTCGCAGTTCCTTATCCCCATCCTTGCTGTATAAGATCCGTCCTGATGTGACATCGATGAGAGCAGCGCTTTGCGCATGTGTGGACGGACCTTGAATTATTGCCTGGGCTTGAGTAACCCCTAAGGAAGATAGCAAGAAGACAGGGATAAGCATGCATGCAAGAACTTTCGTTATTTTTCGCATCAATTCATTCCTCCGGGTCACTTGGAATCTTGTACTATCTTATGTTCGGACAACTTGGAGTATGTCCCATGGGGCAAAAACAGCAAAAATCCCTCACGCTGGATGCGGGAGGGACGTTATGTATGATACGTTATATAAAATAGCAATGGCTGTGATGACGATCACGCCTGATCCGGTTTATTCAGCATTTTTGCCACTTTTCGCATAATTCTGGAGACTCTCATCTGGCTAATATCTTCCATATCCGCGGTCTGAGTTTGATTAAATCCGTCTACACGATGTTTCAGTACTGTCACTTCTTTCTCACTGAGCTTGCGCTTGACCGAATCAATGACCGCATCAACATATAGCTTATCCAGAATACCTTCTTCAATGTTCTCCCCACTATAGATGGTATCCATCAACGTCACGGATTGAGTTTGTTGATCATCAGCACCTACAGGCTCATCCAGGTACTTCACACCTTTACCCACCTGAAGTGCTTTGTTGATCTTATCTTCCTCCTCATCCAACAGCAATGCGATTTCATGTGCTGGTGGCAGGTAGCCCATATCGTGTTCAAGTCGATTAATTCGGTTGATTAATTCCGTAGCTGTGCGAGTTGGACGAATAATGCTTGCACTATCTCTTAGAAAACACCGAATTTCTCTGACGATCGCAGTGACAGCAAACGAACTAAATTTTACGCCACGCCCGGTATCAAATGCCCTAATCGCTTTGATAAATCCAAGACGGCCCAGTTGCAGAATATCATCCTTCTCTACACAATGATTCTTAATAATCATTTCCGGCTTTCCTATATACTTATGAACGGAATGCCAAATCAGGTTCTCATTGACCAGAATACAATCCCCAAGGAAATGTTCATCGAGCTTACAACGTTCAATATTTTCTACGTCATCCATTGTGTAATGCTTCTTATCTACCTGTAAATTCATACTAATATGTTCTGGAAATTTTCCCATGTGGATCTCCCGATGTAAAATTGATAAACGGTATTGTAATATTCAAATTCTATTGTTAACTGATGTTCATAGACCTTTTTTGATTATTTCAAGCATTTTGTAATGGTGTTCCTTCACTTGATTGTAATACCAGGGGCGCGCCTTTCCCTTAGCTACATTGCCTTCTCCCTGATTGTACGCAATGGTTGCTGTACGAAGATTTCCATCGTACTTATCCATGAGATATTTCAAGTATATAATGCTTGTCCTGATATTTGTTTCAGGCTGATGTAGCTCCTGTTGCTTCACTCCAAACGATTTCGCTGTGCTAGGAAGAATCTGAAGTAGACCAATCGCTCCATGGGATGATACACTTTCCTCTACCATTCGGCTCTCTTGCCACATCATTGCCAGAATCCAGACGGAATCGATATCCGTATCCTTCGAATATTGAATTACCCACCTCACATACTTCAGCAGCTTTGCCCGGCTCACTTTTTGCTCATGGTGGAGTTCTATATACTGCTCAAGCATATCCGTCATTTGTAGGTGTGCAGGAGTTACCGATTTAACTAGTTTCTGTTGTTTTTCTTGTTCTTCTTGCTTCATTGGCTTTACTTGCTTTATCTGCTCTTCTTGTGTTACTTCCTTTAATCTCTGAGAGCCAACTATATCTGCGTAAACCCGTTTGAAATTTTCTGATGCCGATAGACTCCCGTATTGCGAAGCCAATACCACAACTGCAATAACAACACCTATTGCTCTTTCTAAAGTGAACAACAGATTCGTCCACCTCCTTACTGAAAGCCTCTATATTATAGAAGAAAAATCTCATGTATAAGTTAGGATTGGTCTTGTTCACTTGGTTGATATACGATAATTGCTGCAAATTCCAACATGCTGCTGAGTGGATCAACGTTGGAGGTAAACTCCAGTCCGGTAACAAATGTGTGTGGTTTGGATAACATCCATGCGTTGATCAGTTCTTCCATACCTGCAGCGCTAGTGGACACAAACGTTTTTACTGCTAAATCCGAGGCGTAGTTCAACACCTTCATTGCTCTTCACCACGTGAGTCTTGTTCTTCTTCCTTTTTCTCTTCAATGAGTTGATTAAACTCCTCTTCGGTCAGTTCATGAATTTCCAATTCGTAAGCACTTGTCAGAATGTACCCCATACCATCCGTTAAATGAACGTTATAAAATGTTTGTGGTTCTTCATGAAAGGTACCTTCTTCATAGTTGAATCCAATAACGGCTTTTTCGTAACCCGCTACACTGCCAGCAAACCATACGTTAGCCTGGGTTGTTGCGCCGGTTGGCGTCTGGACCTCATGCATGTTGGTTGGTGCGTGGATATACTTTCCAATCATGCTTGCTACGATTTCTTCCGTTAATTTATCTTCTTTGGCTTTGATCATACGTGTCATCGAATTATTCCTCCATTAAGTTAAAGTTTAACGAATATGCTTGCCCTTACATTCTCTATACGTGTTATCGGAGCGGCAGTTAAATTGGAGGCGCAGATGAAGTACTTGTTCCGCTGCTTAGGACCAAATACTTCGTCCGCATATGGAGTACAGCTGTATCCAGATCAGTCACTCGTTTGGAGACAAAATCTTCGATAACAGGCTCCAATGGCTTGAAACCCACACCCAAGATTGGTTTTTTATGTATATAAGCATGATGCATGATCACAATATCAGTAGAGCTCAATTGATCCATAGCCAGATTAACCAAGACAGCATCAGCCTGTACGACTACTTTCTCAATAATCAAGGCATACTCCCTGTTGCTTAAATCAGCAGCTGTCGACGAATCATGACTTGCCCAAGCGATATCCGAATACCCCTTCAGATGTTCCATCGTAAATCCTAAAACCACCACACTAAGCATCTTGTTCCGCCTTTCTTTCTGTACTAATCACTCTATACGACTTAAAAGAGCACCCAGTTAAGGGTGCTCTCTCTGTTCTATGTAGGTTACTGAATCTATCTTTCATCTAACTTAGGCTATTAATTGCCACTTATGACTACAATGCTTCGTACTTCTCACGAATCGCTTTCCATAACTGGGATATACGTGCCTTGGATACACCTAGCATTCCTGCAATCTCTACAAATTCATACCCCGAAGTCCGAAGTTTAAAGATTTGCTTCTCACGTTCGTTCAGCCTCATATTTTCCATAATATCTGTTACAAACTCAAAATTCTCATATGCAAACCCAGCATGACCAAGCGCTAATGCAATATCTGAACTTTCCGATTCATCGCCACCACTCTGATCCGTGCACATGATCTGTACAGCGTTAACCACACTGAGATTTTTCTCAGACATGCACTTGCGGTACATGTCCTTGATTTTATTTTCGATAAGATGATCAACAAACGTCGACATTTTCGCTTTTTCTGCATCATACTTGTCCAGGGAATTAACCAATTTGATCATAATCTCCTGGGTTACATCTTCTTTCTCCATCCCTGCAAATGTTTTCCCTCTAAGCTTGTGACGACACTTCTCCTGAGCTTTATTCAGGAACATGTCTATATCCCCAATCTCAAATAAATCATCAAAACCCATAGCAGTTGTAGCAGACATAATACATTTCCCCCATTAACTTTTAATTATTGTCGGTCGTATACTTTCTTCACAATCTAGTTACTATCCAGCGTGATTTTACTATACACACCCGCTATTGCTCCCTAAATCTCACATACCATATGTAGTCTTGTTACAAACAATTGAAACTAATAAGCCTAATTACATACAAACGATCAAAAAATCCCCCTTTGATCCGCCTCCTCATTCCCATCCTATTACATTCAGAATAACAAATACGAACTAATGTTCGCAACATTTATTTATTTCGTTCGCTTATATGCCTTTTACTGACTATATACGAAGTATACGGTGAAAGGTAAAGCAGCATTTTTTACAAACAAAAAGACCAACACAGAGCGCACCACTGGAAAATACCAAAATGGTGGAATGTGTCGGTCTTGGTCTGACATCTATTTCGTCCCAATTACCGAAGATATGGCCTTCAAGTTCTTTAACAAGGTTATAGGCTTCGTCAAGATTATTAATCTATTCAATCGCCATAAGGGTAGTATAAGGAAATATGTAGGATATTGTCAACAACAAAAATTAGTTCCTAAGAACCTGTATAGTATTCAAAATTTAGTTAATAGGACTTAAGGCATGTTTATCTCATCATTTTTCAGCAGCACTTCAACATCCTTGTTCATCTTGAAGACTGTAATCTGTTCTGCAAAATCAGGGCCAAAAAATGTTGTTTCGATGTCTTCGATCTTCAGACCCATGTTGATATAGGAGAAAACGGGGTTGAAATTTTCTCTCATCATATGTGCTAGCTTCATCTTGTATTCGGCGAAAATTTGACTTGAGTGTGATTGCATATGTTTCAGCATGAATGCTTCAGGCTTGGTGAATTTTGCTGTAAATTTTAAGATGATAAAATGATTCATGATAGAGACTCTGGTATCTACCGGCCCGCGTTCAGTAAAATCTTTTCTTATTCTGGATGCCAACTTTGCGAGCTCTCTTTCCAAGTCTTTTATCTCAATGTCCCATCCCTCCTTGCCAATCATCCTGACCCCTTCTACTGCCCCTGAACATATGAATTCAACCTAGTTTAATCAAAACTACTTGTACAAGACAAGTTTCAATGGATGCATTAAATCAAGACACGATCAACTTTTCATGAAAAAGGAATAGACCCCAGAACTAGGCTTGGGGTATATCACTTTATTAACTATATTTTATAATTATTCAAATAAATTAGCAGTTGATGCTGAAAAGCTAACATTTGTTAGCGTAAACGCTTAATTTATCATTTCATTGGTAAGCTCTATTTTTAGCAGGCTAAACGCGACCAGATTCAAAGCGACATTGGCTCCATAGTCTCTTTCGATCAAATCGAATGCTTCTTCGGTTGCTCCAACCAGATCCTCCTTATCCGAAGTCATCTCGGTAGTCACAATTTCCTCATCATTCAGTGCGAAGGTCAGTCTGTACAGCATCTGTATTCCCCTCCTTAGAAGTCAATTCAATGTTTCGTACATCCGTAAGATCAATGATATGAACCACATCGTATGTATCTTCCAGCGTGATCGATTTCCCCTCGTTCTTGTGTTTAGTGAAAAGTCGTCGATATTCTTGCTTAACCTCATCCGCAGTTAACGGGATTTCACGTACGACCTTATCCGAATCTTTCTCTTTCTGTTGTAATCTAGGATTATCTTCTATCCAGTTCACCGTTTTTTTCTTCCCACTTCCCTTGAAATAGAAATGAGCAGTCAGTTCAATATTCATCGTACACTACCTCCCGAAATAATTACGTTCTCATACTACTTTCTCTATACGACTTGATCAGCCAAGTGTTAATGCTAGTCTTCATATGGTGATGTGAAATAAAAATTATTTCGATGTTATTCGTTGTTAAAAGAAAAAAAGGACAGCATATGCTATCCTTCCCTATTAGTATTTCTTAACCGCTATACGATTGCCGAATGAATCATATATATATTGGAAGTTGGTTTGAACAGGTGTTGTTCCCATTCTGGCGATAGACTTCTCTACCAATCTTCCCTCACCATCATACTGATAAATGACATCAACCAAAGTTGGAAGCTGTACGAAGTCCAGACCGTCATATCGATATATCTCACCAATGGAAATGACCAAGAAGGAATCATCCTGAGCGTAACCTTCTGAAGAAGTCGGCAAGGTCAGCACAGGTTCTCTAACCAGCTGCTCGGTGTAATTGTCCGTAACGACTTGTCGAATAACTCTTCCCTGCATATCAAAAGCAAAATATGTAACCACATCTGTATAATCCACCAAGTCGCTGATTGATTCCCACGGATCAATGACATTCAGGCGTTTTCGTTCACCCCACGTCATGCTCACATGTGTTTCGCCATCACTGATCATATCGGCACTATGTGTATCAGGATGTGTGTAATGATTGGCCTCACGCTCGATGTTGGACAATTTTTCACGTTCGTCCAGAGTCATGATAACGTTATGAGTTCCATCTGTTACCATATCAGCACTGTGTGTATCAGGATGGTTATAGATCACCGTTCTGGTTCCATTAAGATTAATGGTTCCATTCTCCGGATGGTTCGAAACTCGATCACCACCCACCTTAACATATTCCCCGCTGCTGTATGTATAGGTCGTTGATTCATTCTGATTGCTTGAGTCTTGGCGTACCAGATATAATCTTCCTGCTTCACCTACGGTGGGCAGTTCTGTTTTGAGTCTGACCGAGACCACGTTTCCTACTGACACCGCGTCCAGTCTGCCATCAAGTGAGGCATATGAATCCCTGGCTTGTTTAACTTCACGTTCTACTTTGGCAGCTTTGCTGAATGAAACAATATCCATGTGGTGGTCCCCTCCTACCTCGTAGTCAAGCCAACGACCTCAATATCGAAGTTGGCCACATCTATACCCAGATTTTTTAACGACAAGTGAAGTGTTGAAGTCCCATCTACGTCCTCATATGGCAAATCGATCATATCATAGATCCCTTCCATAAAATTCCCCGTTGAGTATTGGGCATTGTTGAAATAGAGAACTTCTGGATGTGGACCGGCACTGTTCAACACATGGACTTCCACATTCGTCTCTCTGGACGGAATGACTCTGATCGTTTTGATCATGAATCGAGGATGTTCCATGGGAATATCAATCATTGCCTTCGCCCCACCGCCAACATACTCTACTCTTTGGGCAAACGATACCGGCAATAGCACTTTTCTCATCTCCTCCATCAGTTTCCATGTCCTGTTCAAGAGTCTTCCCTCCTTCTAGGAATATGTGTATCCGGATACCGTCGTGGACGAAGATGATTGCCAGAAGTGTTGCCACTTCCGCTGTAAGACCAATCCCCCCACGTTTTTCCTACTAACCCCGCCTGCTGGGTAGGAATCTTGACCTTAATACACCAATCGAGCCCCGCAAAATTTTGTTTTGCTTTTAGTCCTCTTATGGTTTCTCGAATTAAACCTACTCCACTGGATTGGGTCAAAAATTTATGCTTCAGTATCATATTTTTTTCATTAGGAACTCCCACACTGGTTCGTGGCCCATAAATATACTTATCTGTAACGTATCCAATCAAAAGATCGTTATGGTTGTCCAGTACCCTCCATGTACCCCAGCGATAGATGTCAATTAATTCTGCCGTAGTTGATAACGTTCCTAATGAATAGACCATTTCCTTACCTTCAATGGTTAACGGAACGGCATCCAGATCGTATCCAATGCCATGGAGGACCACTGCCTTACTCTGGGTAAAAATAGAACCGCTCTCGGCGGTCCCTACAACTTTCCCTTGATGTATTGCCATGTCCATTCACCACCTTAATTCATCAGGACAGCAACCGTAGCTCCTGATAAGAAGCTTTGTCCACCAATCGATAGAGAGTATACCTTATATGTTTTGGTGCCCACTTTGATCTCATCTCCATGAGAAACTCCGGCAGAAGGTACCGCATAGATATCAATAAGCTCGCCTCTCGGACCTTCCACACCGTTACACATAATAACCGGAGCAAGATGATAAAGGGACCCCCAGCCTGGATTAACAGGAAGCATGGCAGAGTAGGCATCATATATGTTATTCACCATCTGTTTATCTTTATCGCGCAACGTCCGAATACCGTTATCTCCGTTGTAACTGAGGCCTACACTCAAACTCGAGGAATCTGTCTCTGTCGCATACCTGTTCAGAATTCCAAAGTAACCCAGATTGGATATACCGGTAACCGAGTTCACATCCCCCTGCAAATAAATAATAATACGGTTTGGTTGAACTGAAACTTGGTAATCAATTAATAGATTCGTATCAACGGCACTCGTATGACATAGGAAGTCCTTCTTCACTTCAGCTCGGCCTAATGGAATACTACCATCTGTTGCCATCACATCTTCAGCCACACTCACGGTCAATGTGTTCCCCGTAGTTCCCTTCGTGTTTCCAACCTCTAGTCTGAAAAACAGTTTATCTGAGCCGGTTGTACCCACTGATTTCAGCACGATCACACTCGCTGTCTCGTAAAAAACGGACCAGGGAGAACCCGCAATCGTTTTAAATCCCTGAACAATATTCGCGAATAATTCATTCATCTTCACTTTACCTGTGAAATTAGCCATCCCTCATCGACACCTCCTATATTTGGAAAAGTAACGCTCTTTGCCCGCCACCAAGCAGTCGGGCACCATGGAAGAACTTTGGTCTTGAATACACTGGAACTTGGTTCGAATTGTAGTAATAACGTCCATAGTCTGTATTCGGGTAATCCTGATCTACGACATGAAAGACGTAGTACTTGCCATCATTGCCAAGATCGAGGATCGATCCGTCCGGGTGCTGCGCACTGTTTTTAAATACAATGGAGCGCATACCCTTGAATTCACCCCTGGCCCCTTCAGAAGGATGATAGACCATGAAAGGTGTAACATAATATCTGGAACCCACACCTGGAGAAGGAATCGACTCTGTTCCAAAATTGTACAATGCATACTCCGTTCCATTCCGTGAAGACATAACGACACCTCTCGGTGTATCATATTGATCTGATGTGTTGTTATCTGAAGCGGATAAAGGCATATGTGGGAAAACCCCATAAAATTTATTGGCAATCGCCGGGTCTTCTTGCTCTAGTGGCTGGCATTTGCCTAGAAATATTCGTACTGGGTACGCTCGTTCCGGGTAGTTCAGACTTTCTCCATGGATAAACAGGATATCCTCATTTGTAATTACAGACCACTTATAGTTCACATTGTACTGTCCGTTATGACACAAAAAGGGAGTTTCCAACATGAATTTATCCGTGTCTACTGGCGGATTGACGAATAGATCTGGTGATGCCACATTGTTTCCGAGGTTCTTCAGCCCCCAACGAATGTTAACTCCTCTGGCATGCGCCCATACACACATAGTAAAACGCATGGATGTATTTTTTTTATTGGTCAACAGTGCATTACCCCAGTTGGCATAAGTCGTTTCGGCCGTATGTATGGTATCCCAGTAAGGATCGAGTGCATCTTTCAATGTGTTAACAAGTGTGGAAGTAAATAAGCTTAGCGTACTGGTAAACTCGTGTCTGCGAATCATAGTCACGCCCTACACCTCCTTCTCAATTTCGAACAGCAGCACCCGCTGCCCACCACCTAGGAGTAAGGGGGAATCGAAGAAGTAGGGTTGGCCATTGTAGTAAGCTCCATTGCTTGCATAAAAACCTTGATGTGTTGATGGATGCTGTTGATTCATAACATGAAAAACATAATAGCGTTCGTCTCCAAGATCTAGAATAGAGCCATCGGGATACATACCTGCATCCCTCAGAACGGCTGTTCGAATACCATAAAACTCTCCACGCACACCTTCTGATTCATGCCATACATAGAAGGGCGAAACAAAGTACCTCCCACCCAAACCCGGAGAAGAGACTTGGGAACTTGTTGAAAAGTGATATAAAGCATTTGCAGTGCCGTTTCTTGATGTTCTCACATAGCCTCGCCCTGTACTATACTTTAATTCGTCGTCCGACATGTTCAACCCTAGAGGATAATGTCCGAAAACGCCTACAAAATCGTTAGCTACTAAAGGGTCCTCATTTTCGAAAGGTTTCAATTTTCCGAGATACAATCTTACTGGATACGCTATGTCAGTAGCATTCTGTGGCTCACCTAACATGAAAATATAATGCTGTGAGCTGAATAAGCTCCATTTCCAGTATACATTTGGGGCAGTGCTTCTGTCCGAATAGGCCTCATTGATGCAGGTGTTTAGTGGTATTTCTGACACAGCGCCTACTTCAGTATAAAGATCAGGTTTCACTACTGAGCCATTGTTTCTATATCCAGTTCTAAGTAAATAACTCCGTGTGTAGTCATTAGTATAATAATTAGTATAAAATCTTGAGATGTTCATACTTATTGTAAAAAACAAACTTGGATCATTTTTATTTTTTGCCGTTATCGTGCCTTGGTTTCCTGTAAATCTACTGATACTATTCCAGCTTCTTGGAATCGAGTATTCATTCGTTGTATTGTAATCCCATTCCCAGTTGGTATCTCCATACAACTCTTGGCTCACTGTTTTATAAAGTTCTGAAATAAATGTGGACGAGTAAGAATAAAACTCGTATCTTCGTAGCGCGCTTAGTAGAATGTTCTCAGCCACTCTAATACCTCCTTAAGTCCCGAATCTTAAACTCATGTCACGAAATATATGTTCCTTAATAACAGCAAACAAGATTGTTTTCACCATATCGCTTCTCTCTGTTATGAGATTCTCATGGTAAGACTGCACTTTGTCCCCGGCTTCACCCTCTGACTTCACACCACTAGCAGCCTCTTGAATTTCAGGTAACCCTTTAAGTGAAGGCAGAAACTTATGAGCCACATTATCAAACAGAATATTGCTTTCAAAAGCGAAAATCAGGATTTCAATTTCCTCTGTACTGTATGGCTCTGAGTGATTGCCCACTAATTTATCCATAATGGTATGTAGAGCAAATTTCACATCCTGTACGGTCCTCGTCACGTCAAATCACAACCTTTCTAATTTTTACTTGTTTGATGTTACCGCCGGCATCGTATTCAAACGCCTTTTGAACTCCCTGGCCGTCATAGATCAATGTCTCGGTCTTAACGGTACCATCAGCATTGTAAGTGAACGATGTTTTCTTCAATAGCTGCGGTGTCAATTCTACGGAGAACACTTCTTCTGACTCGATGTCACCATTAGAGAAGTAGTTATACACGACATCGAGCTCAAGCGTACTTCCTTCAAGAAAGACAAGCCTCCTCCGGATGTCCGTGTCATCGAAGGTAGCACCACCTTGAAGTACATAATAATCTGCACCGTTGTTGATTTCGCGCAGTACTTTACCCGTAATGTCACGCTGATACTCAATAGACTTAATCTGTCCGTTACTCTCTGTAACCTCTTGTCGTTCCAAATTTCCATCCGGGCTATAAAAGTGCTCAATAGTACGGTTAATTCCTCCATCAATCTTCTCGGTATGTACTTTTCCATCTGGATAGTAGGTATATTCGGTTACCGAAGTGGTATTAATAATAGACCCACGACCAATGATCGTTACCCGGGCTTCCTTGGGCACATCAAAAGTAAACCGTATAAGCGTATCATTATATTCAATGTAATCGTCTCCTGCATCCATGCGTATTCCGTCCAGAAATACCTCTGCGGAATTCGAACCAATCACATATCTGGGCACTTGAAAATCTCTAGTCGTCGACAACCTGCTGTTAGGAGCAGAAGTGAAATGGAATACGGATTGATGCTCCATGGTGCCTCGACTCTCAGCGAGTTCAAGACGACTCTGCATGTTGTCGAGTCTGTCCTTGAGAGCATCATAGACGACTCCGTTTTTATCTTCTCTTGAGACCACAACCTCTTCAGCAGTTGCTTCTAATTGAGCTTCCATCGCTTCAATCGCCGCATGATGTGAAGCAATTGTTGCGGTTTGCTCACCAACGGTTTTTTCCAGATCATCTACACGAATTCCCAATTCAGACATGTCATTTTCAATAGAACCTTTTGTTAAGAAATATCTGAAATCCAAAGCCGTAAGTGAAGTTGTTGGAGAAACTCCGACATCGAGTCCACCAATAATCACGGCATCCTTGGGCTCTTCTTGATCTGAACTGTAAGAGTACACCCCATTTTCATGAAGAAAAATATAATATGTCTTATTTGCCACAATGTCCGGGATACTAAATGTCTGAGTAAACTGATCCACAATAACCTTGTTGATACTGGCTCGTCCTGCATTAATCGTAACTTGAACACTGTTATTTGCATCTAAATACATGGGGTTGGTAACACTGAGATCCTGAATGGGTTGCTTCGCTACAACTTCAATCGCTTTCTCCAACGTGTCAAATCGATGATCTATGGATGCCTCTGCTCCACGTGCTTCTTTCATTTCCTTCTCAGCCAGGCTCAATCTCTTCTCATGGTCATCCTGACTTTTGGAAAGAGTGTTGACATCTGCTCTTGCCGTCAGAATATCCTGCTGAACATCATCTAATCGTGAGCTGTTTGAAGTAACCTTAGTCTCGACATCGCCTAGTCTCTGCTCATGATCTTTTACTGAATCTCGGCAATCGTGTGCAGACTCTTCTACGAGTGTGATTCGGTCGCCTAGACTAAGTGCAGACCCTCTGGCTTCTTCCAACTCTGCAAGATAGGAATCAATCTCATCATGCGTACGAACCCCAATATCACTCAATTCCTTATGACTCTTGGCGGATGATCGATGAGACTGGTTAATTCTTACTGACATTTGACCACCTCCATTCATGCCTTACATGATCTATACGTAATTACTCCAATACGATTAAGTCATATGTATGTCGAATACATCTGTAGCGAAAATTTGACCTGGGAAGCATACCTGTCTTGAGACTCTTCCCTTTCCATTCGCAGCCAGAATCGATAGGACGCTCCTGGCAAAATGGTAAAAGCGGTGATTGAGTAGCTGAAAGACCCAGGAACGCCTTCAACATCGGGCGCAATCTGCACTTTATCCGTTCCGCTTGTGAGCGCAAAAGTTACATTTTTAAAGTCTCCTGATATCATGGGGTTCTTGGCAAACATTCGAACTTCTTGTGTAGCAGAACCACCTGCCGTTAAATAGCCTAGAAACCGATCCGTGTTGGGATAGAGAAGCACATCGAAATCTTCTCCTGTTTCAGGATTTGACTCTTTGTAATATAAATCTGGTGTAACCTCAAAATACATTAGGTCTCCCTTGTATAACTTAATAGAATCCATGGCCTGAAACCGATTTCCATCCGGAAGCCTGATCCCAAAATTGCCTTCAAACGGATATGGATATGGATCCATGTTAAAATGTACTACCGTTTCTTCAGATCGGCATACCCTGGACTCAAGTACAACACCATTCTGATCGATTAGATCAACCACAGTTCCTTTGGTTAGATTGTCTATGGCAATAGATGTTCCTTTGTTAATTCGAATATACTGAACATACATCGGGTGATCCCCTTCACCCTTCAGATAGAGACCAATTTTAGGAGCTCCCACCAGTTCTACAGAACCAATGATGTTCCAAAACACGCCATCATCCGACCAGTACGCAGTGTAATAGTTGTAATCTCGAATCAAACGTATCCATGGATAGGTCTTTAACAAAGGCGTTGGCAAAGACACATCCAGAAACTCTTCAATCTCCATGTAATTATGTTCGTCTACCAAAACAATAACCCCACCATAACATCCCTCTGTATCGGGATTATAATTGTTCTTCACATCCATGACGAATTGCTTCATATCTGTCAGAGGCTTATAGAACATATACAGTGGATCTTGACCATGTTTGAGTACTAAACTGCCACTACCCGCTTCATAGCGAGTAGCATCATTAGGGAGTATTTCCCATTTGGAATCCAGGTTGGAGCTTGCGAACGCATCCTCATATATCCTGCCTGACTCTTTCAATCTCGCAACACCCATACAGCTCCTCCTTTCTTTACGTGAATAACCAGATGCGTTTACCGATTACACACATCTTAGGCCGTGCTTTCCAAACTTCCAGCAGGCATTTAATAAGTGCTTCAACACACTTGTCTCCCCCACCGCCTTCGCAGTAAGGAATGACATAGACGTCATCACAGATCCAGTTGGTCAGTTCCATCCAGTCCAGATTAGCGTATTCGTAACTACGCGTACCTGCTTCCTGAAGCGAGGTAAACACCCATTTGAATTCATGTTTGCCTTTGGGCACTGGATGTGAAAATGTATAGTATCCACCCTCCTGGGTGAATGTTTTGATTAGTTCATCATCAATGAAGAAATCCAGCTGACAATCAAACGGCTCAGGTACCCATACCCATCTTTCGTAGGCTTTGAAGTCATGCACCCGGAAGGTGGTCAGATATCGTTTTCCTGTCCAGTCACTGATCTGTCCCTTCTGATCTGTTGTAATCTCCACTTTATACTTGCTATAAGGCTTGGGAGCCAGTTCATTCAGTTCGAAGCCACGATAACCGTCTCCATAATACTTTTCATCCCATAACACTTTTCCGTCCTCACGTGTAATTTTTACGCGCATATTACTGTTATCGCAGCCGCCCATCCAAATTGGTTTGTTATTCCAAACTTCGAAATGGGTCACTTCTGCCCAGGATGGATCAACTTTAATAATGTCATCAATATTAAGTTTCCCTCCCCAGATCATGGCGCCATCTCCAGGACAATCTTGTACAAAACGAACTTGAACTTCATACTTCCGCTTCTCATCTGAGGTATTTTCCACTTCAATTGTAACCAATGTGTCATCTTGATTCGTCACATCTCGGGAATGAAGAAATTTCCCTTCTTCGAAGGTTTCAATAACGATTTTCGTCCCAGAACACGCTCTGCTGTTATTTTTGTATAGACGAATAACATCTAGCCAAGCATGACTCCCACCATCTGGTGTTGTAGTGTCTGGTGGATTCGATGGCTCCTTGCCTGGGTGAGGGGAATTGCCTTCAGGGAACATGTTTCCACTTGCATCAATACAGTAGTTAGGCCATCTCTCGGAAAAACTACCTTCACTTAATGTAAATCCACCTGCATCAAGACCTGTCGCGTTCGTTGAGGTTTTATCTTTAATAAGTGTGTAAACCACTTTATATTTGTGCCCGGGTATTAATGAGGGAGGGCTGTTAATGAAATCGCTAACTTTTTGACCATTTTCAACGGATACTTTAATAGGATTAAATTTGTTTTTTTCGTCTGTTAAATCAAACCACTGCACATTCACATAAGTTGATCGATCCACCAAGACTGGATTTAGCAGTTTATTTTGATTCACACCATCAGGATCATCCGTGCGAACCACAAGATCTTTGATGGCTGCATAATAGTAATTACCTTCTTTTCCTCTTTCACGCCCATTATAAGTATCAGTAAGACCTATAATTAATGTATATTTTCCAGGTTTCTCAACTGTAATTGGAATAGAAAACTTTTCTGCTTTTTTCCATTTTGTTTCATCAATACTTTTGCTATTATATCCTTTTTGATCTCCAAAATTATCGTTACAATCAAGAATTGTTACCGCTTGACTTGCTTTATCTTTAGGATAATAAGCAACCCTAAGTCGCCCGGCTTGAATTGAATCTTGTAACAGGTAACACAAATATTTAAATTTAATATCAAATGATTCAACACAATAGAATTCAAAAGTTATCTTCTTGGTATCTGAGCCAAATAAACTATATTCAGGACTTTGAGGGTTGTTTCCAGAAACATCCAAAGAGTAATAGTCCACTGTACCATTTGATTTGTTAATAGTCTCAGCACGATCATATTGAGCACTCTTATTATTTAGTTCTCTTTTCACAAAGACTCTTCTCTTTGTTACTGGATAGACTGTCAACAATTCAGAGAAATTGAAACTTCCAATCTTAGGGGCAGTAAACGTACGAACAATTGTCGAATTTTGCTTAGTAACACCCAATGCGTACGCTTGACCAGAGGATGAGTAAACTTCACCTCTATTGGTTGCATCAAACTTAGCAGCACGTGGCGAATGCCCTCCATATGATTTTTGCGCGTACTGGATGTTATTCGTTTTTGAATCTCCTTTATAACACTTCACTCCATATGGATCTTTCGTTGTATCCCCTTGCTGATCAGTTCCCGTACCTGGTCCAGTGGAATCTCCCCCCCTCCCATCTCCGTTACCTGGTGTATATTTTTTACCGTCACGGTATCTCCATCGGAATTGATGATTCCCCGAAGGTAGAGGATACATACAATTGGTCCCTTCTCTGTCATTCGACTGACTCCCTGTCCATACAGAGATACCATCAATTTGTAGTTCCAATTTTTCTCCCGGATCAAATTGCCCTCCGTATTGCCAACAGATGTAACCAGAATTATCTAAATGAGCTTCAAAATCACATATAAAATCCTGATCATGCCCCTGTGCCCACATAACCCCATCACCGTTTACAATTTTTTTCCACACCCAGTTTCCAGAGAATCTTAATGCTTCATGATACTTGCCTTCCTCATTAAACAATTCTTCAAAAACGTTAAAATCTCTTGTTACCCCTTTGTCTGGATCGTATGACGAGTCCATCGCTGGATAGATACGCATATGCTCTTGAATGCTAAACTTAGCTCCAGGATTTAACTCTGCATTATATCTAATCGTATCACCAGATTTTTCTGTTCTAGCTCCTGCATCTGTTACATCCCATCCACGAGTCACATCAACATACGAGCCTAGATCAGTTACAGTTCGATATGTATTGCCAGTATTGTTCCCGTACGTGAATAATTTTTCTAGTTTATCGATGAAAGGCTGCTCAGTGTAATAATCTCGAATATAGAATTGGATAATATTTAAACCTTCCTCTAGCGGAATTCGTATCTGCTCCCCCTGGCTATGCATCGTTGAATAGTATTCAAGCATGCCATTTACAGTCACCTCGAACGATTCCGTAGCTCGTAATTGATGAGAATAACTAAACAAAAACCAACCCTCATCTTGCAAGTTCACTTCGGTTTGAGCAATCATATCCCCTTCTATAGGTTCATCCAGTCTTAATACATTCCCTGATCTTACCCATGGCGGACTGCCCGACATCTGCCACTGATAACTCCCAATCCCTTGACCATGAAGCGATGGTTCCCAATGATCAATCTCGTACGTTGGACATATAACTTCAACTACACCTCTTAAATCTACAGTCGTCTCAGGACCTGCTATAATTTCGTATTCAATCTTGGCTTGATTAGCTGTTGTTTCTGAATATTCCTCATTGATATTCCACTCTACACCGTGTAAAGATTGAGCATGGCTACCATGCCTGCTTTCTCCATGCTGAGTTCTGGATTCAAAAATGTCATCAAAAAACAATTCATAATCTTTAGTTGGATATGATTCTTTATCTACTCCCATGAAGTAAGCAAAAGAAACTGTACCGTCACATTCATTCTCCAAATCCATTTTCATCGTTTTACTTCGATCTTCATCTGTAATGAACTGAGCTTGAAAATGGGCTTGTGCAATGCTTTTTGAAGACTTTACATACCAATCACTATCACTTCCCTCCCCATCCAGATCAATATCCAAAGGAGCAGGCGGCTTGCGTGTATCAACAATCTCAACGACCTCAACATCCTTGATATAGATACCATTGTTCTGCCATACTTCAGGTCTCATTTTGCGAATTAACCAGTCGAACTTGTACATCTGCCCTGGCTGTAACGTAAATGCAGCTTCCTGCCATCCACTGTTCTCGCTCCATTCACCTCCGACTTGCTGCCCATTAATATAGAACAGCATGCCATTACCTCGCTTGGCATTAGCCAGGTACTTGAACCTGATCTGTCCATAACGCTTCACACGCCAGTTAAATGTAATTTTGGATGAGTTGCCAATCTCCAGAAGCCCTAAATCTAGTTTTAAGATCATCTCGGAGCCAGCTTGTTCATTTCGACCTACGGAGTGAACAGCTACCCATTCCTGATCCTCCGTTGAGGATACATATCTGAAGAAATCAGGGAATTTATTCGAGAATGGGACGTCTTTTTTCATTGAAAAGAGTGGAATCTCATATACAGTTGCATCAAAATGATTGAAGTAATTTCCACTAAAATGATGGTAGTAGGGTGCCAGACAGATCGGCAATGACACACCATGATGACTACCGCCAGGCTTCTGAGCATTTTCAAGTATCTTGTGAATACAATCTTTAATCATCTGCAGTACTCGCTGATATTGTGTTTTATCTGGAGGCTGCTGTTGTTCTACCCACCATTCAATCCTGCGATACATATTCCACAGTGCTTCACGGCAACGTACACTTGCATACCATGACTTATCCTTCAGGTACTGCTCAATGATCTGATCAATACTGTTTTCCAGTGCATCCAATTGAACCGTCTGCCATCGTCCGATCTGACCGTACCCTGGATCACCCAGAATAGGATTATTTTCTTCGCCATGCCGGTCCGTTTCACTCCTCGGTGCATTGGGACTCTGCGGTAAATACGCAGGGTTATTGGGGTTGCTGTAACTCTCGTCCGCAATCTTCGCTCTCATATTCGCGAACAATACACCTTTTTGTGATTTGGAGAACAAACCAAATGTATGACCCATACCAATCACCTCCCAATCTCTCTATACGACAAAAAGAGCACCGAGTTAATCGGTGCCCGTCAGATCATATTGTAATTTTGAGTCTGTGTAGATCTGGATTTTATTTTCCATCACTGACACGGACAATGTATACCATTTATCCTTCTCCCATTTGAAGGGTTGCATCGGAGAACCCACTGCCGTTGGGTTGCCAGCAATGATTTTATATAGCTGCATCGGTGTTCTCATATCCAGACTGTTATCGCTGTCTCCTCCGTGAACCATAAACATCCAATAATTATGTTCATCAAAATATTTGAAAATAATTCCGGCACCATCCCCATCCGTACTTGTATCTACCTTGAAATCAACTGAGAACTTATATGTCTCAGCCAGGAAATTATTGCGGTACCATCCGCTGATGTCCTTCGTATCTTCTTTGGAATAAAACTTTCCAAGCAGTTGATCCCGCTCCCAATCGCCTTGACCGAATTTAGTCCAGTCGTCTGATTGGGATAATTCTAGCGCATCCATATCCTTGGAATACGGATAGTACACATTAAACGGATCATTCGGATCGTAGTCCTCCGGCACGCCCAACCCGCCTTCCCAGTCCTCAGGATCCATTCCTCGATCCAGCAGATCTTCTGAATAATCAAATAGGAGACCCTGCGCCATAGTGTCCATCATTGGAATGTAAGCATCAGCGGATTCCCGTTCAGCCACCGGGTGCTCAGTCAGTGTGAAGCTCTCACGAGGTTCCATCTTGGCTTTATGATACATCTCCATAAGATGAGCTGTTCTCTCTGGAAGGAACGCATGCAACTGCTCCAAATACTCTGCTCTTTTCTCTGGTCTTTCAGCGAAAATAAAACCTGTGATGACTTGAGAACAGCGTTCTTCAAATGAAGCCATGAGAGAATCAGGATCTTCAATTTCAGACAATCTGGCGTTCGCTATACCAGTCGGCAACTCTCTTGCTATGCTGGATTCACGTTCCTCAGTTATCCCTTTAAAATCACTTTCACTAAGATAACCAGGGTCTATTAACTTGCTGCCAAAACTCTCACCGTCATTAACAACGTAGCTTGTGTACGGAAGACTACTTCCGTAACTTAACTCGTCACCTGAGAAAGCAGACCTCTGGAGTGTAGTCCCATATATCCCATCGAAATGGTCACCGGATCGCTCACCCCTAACACCACTTTCCATTTCATGTGAATGACCATATCGATCTATTTTCTCCGCTGCGAATTGCTCCCAATCCAGAGCCGTGCTTCTTAACAAGTTCATTCCAGAATCCAATTGATGGTTATACGCGTCATAAGAAATCCTGGAGCTCAAGAAGGAGTTATCTTCAATATAAACGTCTCTCGTTTTAAGATAAGCATATTCGCTTTGGATCAGATCTATCTGTTTATATTGGAAGCCAACCAGTTCCATGTCCAAAATGGATTCATTAAATTCCTTGTTTCCGTAGAACATGTCCTGATCCAGCGATCCATTTCGAAGTTTCACTACATCATTGATCGTCTCATGAGAATGTGCCCATCTTTCAGCTTTCACCGCAAAAAGGTTGTCATGCAGGAATGCTGATCGATCCTCTTTATTGAACTCAAGTGTTCGGATCAAATCGACTTCTTTACCATCTTTAAACGCATGAATTTGCTCACCCATAGTGGAATCTTTGGCATTTTTCAGACCATATATGTTCTCTTCCAAAGATCCATATTGCGGTTTGTCAGCGAGCAGATTCTCTTCCATATTACCGTACTGCGGTTTATCCCCTGAGAGCACAATCTCTGTTGTACCATACTTCAAGTTTGTTCCACCAACAATCTCAACCGGAACATCACCATATTTTAGATTCGTTCCACCAACAATTTCTACAGGTATATCTCCATAACTGAGCCCCGTCCCACCTACGGATTCCACTGGAACATCAGCATATTTGAGATTAGTACCGCCTAGTGGTAACGTGAGGTCCATGTAACCGTATTGCGGTTTATCCGCTAGAAGTTGTTCTTCAAGATTAGCAAGCTTTTCAATCGTACTATCCGTTGTCTCATGAAGGTAAGCGTCGTGAGTATGCTTGTAGGCAAGGATCACATCGTGATCCAGTACCGAATCCTTTGTACTCTTTATCGTATCATAGATCAGTTCGACTAAGTCGGTATCTCTGAACCCTTTACCACCATACCAACCCTCACCATGCAATTCACTCAAGCGTAACTTGACAACTTCACTCTCCAACTCATGGACGGATGCCTCTTTCAAGATTCTTGTAGATTCGTTTTCTTCCAGCATGAGAGATAATCTGTTCATGTAATCCGAGAGGATTTCCACGTTGGATTGCCCTTTGCGCATGATTGAATGAGCCGTCAGCATATCATCCAGGTTCGCAGATTTCATTACAGTAGTGGCTAGAGACATCTCATCTTGAACCGATCCATATCGATCTACCCTAATCGCTTCAGAAGCATTACTGATCAAAGTGGATTCCCAAACTTGACGCATCCCTGCGTTAAACTCAATATCTATTGCACTTTCTCTTGCCCACGATGAACCAAGCGTATATCCAATCTCAGCTACTCCATTTCGATATTTCGCGCTGCTTATGGAATAATCGTCGTTAAGCAATGCTGATCTCCATTCCATAGTCGCCAGTGAGTAATCGATATCCATAGCTGCCTGACGTGGCTCAATCACGCCAATAGAATAGCTCTCATTCAAATACAACTGTCTAATCTTGGCTGTGCCTATAGAATACTCACCACTGATTAAACCTTCTCTTGTTGGATTAGTAGAAATAGGTTGTTGATCATACGCGTATCCCTCACGAGTCTTCGACGTTCCAATAGCATATTCGCTATTGAGAAGCATCTGGCGCAAGTTCGTACCACCCATGGTGTATTCATCATCAAGCATGCCATAGCGTTCGCGGGAAACTCCGCCCATATTGAATTCGGTATGAATCACACTCTCACGGTTCATGTTGGAACTCACGATATGATGGTCAAGAGCCATTCCATTCCGTTTGTCTTTCTCGCCTATCCCATGCTCATCAAAGGCTTGTCCTCTACGTTCAACTTGACTTCCTTCATACATTGGATCATCGGGGAATAGTCCCCCTTCATGTTCCAACCAACCTAATGAATCTTTAAACTCAATAATCGCCGGTCTTGCATTAAAATCTGCGCCGTAAATGACTTCCGTAATTTCGCCATGCTGATCTTGTTTTATTTTCACTCCCTCGAAAACGTCTGTTTCTAAAGTAGAATTACGTCTGTCGAGTTGAGCCGATCTTGGTTCATCTTCAAGTACTGCCATATTCAACTCTTTGGAAGCTTCTGCAAGTTCTGTTCCAATATCACCAAGCTGAGATTCCTTCGCACCTTCCAAATTAAAGGAAATGATGCCTGATCTGGTTCCGTCTTTATCAGCTGTTAAGATCCCACAATCGATTAACGCATCTATCCGCTCTCTAACCCCAGCCAAAAATGGTTCATCAAAATAAACCGAAGCGTCGGCATTATTCACAGCTTCCATCATCATTTCCAGAATGACTGCCGGGCTGTTCTCCAAGATCTCTCCTACGATAAATTCCTCGTCCAGATATCCAGGGTATGCTTTATTCCCCAACCATCCTCCTCCAACCAGTTTGTCCAGAAGGTCATCCCGAACTATGGCTGGTCGACTTCGATCTCGGATGGAATGCAGGATTGTTTCCAGATGCAACTCTTTACGTTCTCTATGTAGCACAATTGGTTTCTCAGTCAGATGTACATGCTTCTGTTCGTCGTTCTTTCCATACGAATTTAGCTTTTCGAGTATAGTAGAACGTAATAATTCCTTGTCAGCCATATGGTCCTCGGACTCGGGTAACCACAAATCATGAGCTAATGCTCTTTCTGCCGTTGTCGAACCGGTCGCATAGCTTTCAAAGGATTTTTCTCTTGCAGCACCTTCCTCGCTGTTCGGGATGTACAGATTCCTTTTCTCTATATTTGCAGTATGAAACTTGTCCTCAATATAGCTATCAAACTCGCTTTCCCTTTCACCAAGTAATTTCTTGTTGAGTATTTCTAGAGCCTCTGCGGCCACTCGTTTGCCTAGCTTTCTTTCCCTCTCCACGTACCCGGGAACCTTACTGACCCTTCTGCTCTCCTGCAAATCTCTGAAAACAAAACCGTACTCCGTACTTTCACGATAAGCCTGAGCTGCATGACGGTCTATCTCACTATGAACCACATAAATCCGTCGCGCCTTAGGACGCTCATGCTCAATATACATTTTCTCCAAATAAACTCTTTGTCCCGTAGTCAGTTCACCTATGACGTTCATATCT
Source organism: Paenibacillus sp. FSL R5-0519 (assembly GCF_037974275.1). Lineage (NCBI taxonomy): Bacteria > Bacillati > Bacillota > Bacilli > Caryophanales > Paenibacillaceae > Paenibacillus > Paenibacillus sp. FSL R5-0519. The sequence continues at coordinate 2,256,722 of NZ_CP150234.1, read as the reverse complement.
TCTGCTTGATCCCGAACAGCCCAAGGAAACTGTTTTTCCACATCAGCAATAGTTCCTATATCTCTGGATGCCAAAAGGATACCGGATGCTGTAGTTGCCGGATGTTTGTCTATTATTCTGTGAGCTTGGAGCGGATGCCATAGGGTATTACTTGCACGAAAGACTAACGCATTACGATGTTGGTCACGGCTGCTTTGAATTAGATCATCATGAAAGTACAGTTGCTCGTTGACTTCTCGCGTACTTCTCATATCGGTATGCAGAACTGTGGGGTACTGACGATCCTTCAGTTTGGCAAGTACGTTCTCATGAGTTACCAATTCATTCTCAATAACCCGCGCAGCCTGATCCAGTTGTGATAGGAACATGTTCTCTTCAATGTCTCTGACTGCTTGAACAATTCTGCCAGTAGTCATTCCAGTAAAGGTTGTTTCTCGCATAGCTGTCCCTAGTGTTTGCATGAGTGTCAATTGGGATGTGTTAGAGATTCTTTGAGCTAAAGGCAATGTCCGATCAAAATGCATATACTTTATTTCCTGAAAGCGACGAATATAAGCAGTCGACATATCCGATAGAATGGATAACTGCTGATGATCATCTACCCTTTTCCCCATCATGGCAGCTTGTTCGGCAAATGTTTCTTTATGACCATCTCGTAAACCTAGCAGATCCCGATATAGAAATTCCACATCTTGTTTGCTTACCTTCCTGGATTGAAGACTGCTCTCCAGTTCTGTACTTCTGAAGTGGTCCTGGATGGCTTCTAGCAAAAAATCATTTTGTGTCCGGCGTCCAATGATTTTCTCCACTTTCTCGAAAACCTCTGCCACATCCATATCCGGTTTGTCGTTTCGAACAGCGTGTATCCATTGCTTAATTTCCAGTTCAGAGCTGCTATCTTGCTCTGCACTATCTGCATAATCCGCAATCATCCCATATTCACTGACCCTGAAACTGATTTTTCCTGGCTCCAACTTATCCAGATTTTTCACAAAATTACGAGTTAGACCCAAATTACGGACAATCTTTAACTCTTTATCGTTATCTACGCGCCAGCCCTCTGACATATTTTCATGAATGAATGAATCCTTTAATCCTCCGGGCCTGTGGCCTTCGTCTTGATGATCCATTTCCAAAGCTTCAATTAACGCAGATCGCTCCATTTCGAACGAAAATTCCATGACATCGCCTTGCTTAGTAGCTGAGCTCGATCCTTCCATGGAACTTTGCAAAAGTCCTTCTTTATCCTGTTTTGCATCACTTAGGACAATAAATCGTTCTTCTCCTTCCAGATCCTTGCGAATCGCTTCCACAAGTTGATGATTAAATCCATGTGAGATGGATCTTGCCATGTAGAAATCAAGCATCAGGACACTTGGATACCGGCTGTAAGGCATATATATAAATCGATAATCCTCAGGCCTGCTTCCTGTAGGTCCGACTGTAAACAGGTAACCGTACTGAGTTGTCGTGTAATCTATAACGGTGAAATCAAACTTATTGATTACTTGATTCACGTCACTGCCCCCTTCCAACTAAAAAAAGGGAACCCCTGAGTGGAGTCTCAGAAAGTTCCCTCTCACTGAATCTATACGACTCAGCTTTGATTCAGTTTAACTTACGCCGTATAACGGACTTCCTTCAGAATAGCCACACCCATGCGTTGGTTAGCAGACAGATTCATGAAATTCTGTGCTGTATCGGTATCGAAGTAACGATACACCTCTTGGTCCCAAGACTTGCCTTCCACATCAATAATTAACTCATCCAGATGAAGGATATTATGCTTCGTAACCGCGATGCAGTTATCGAATTGACCGCGGTAGCCCTCATAAGGATGAACCACGTAGATCGGAGACAAGTGATATTTGGACGTCCATTTGGATGCCTGGAAGCCCTGTGGCTCCAGTTCCAAACCGGTATCACCCAATTCAGGATCTTGATAAGCTTTACCTTTCGGTGGAGCTTGCGTGATAAAGGAAGGATAGTGCTGCTGGAATTCAATACCTGACTTGGTTTTCAACATCTGAAGTGTGTTGTTACCTGCAGAGGTATATTGACCATAGTAGTACGTTCCCGTTGTGGCAATCTGAGAGATATCCGGTTCTTCAATTACCGCTCCGGCTGTCAGCATGACGTTTCCGTCTACATCATTCAGGTTGTATTTGAACGGTTTCAATGCACCTGCATACAGGAAGGATTTTTTGTAATCAAGGAAGTTTACTGCTGGGTCGGCGACAAGAACCATCGCCAAACGATTGTTCATAACATTCACATACATGTACACAGGTTTTTCTTTATTTCGATCTGTTGGTGTGTAGTTTTCCAGTGCCCATTGGTAGAGTACCGGATGTCCTGTAAGCTTGAATGTAGGGCGAGTAGTTACCGGCAGTGTGGTTGGTTCACTGCCTTCGAATCCTTCAAGCAACTGCACAGTCAACGTACTATGCTCCTCATAGGCTGGAACAGGTGCAACGATGCGTGGTACCAAAGCATGATTGATGAAACTTACATAGAAATGCTTAGTAATTGGTGTTGCTTGTGTTCCAATGGTCATGATCCCGCGAAGAATAAGTTCCTGAATTCGGTCACTGCTGTCCTTTTCTTCGTAAAATACTTCCCACAAGTTTTGTTCCTGAGACTCGCCTGCAGTGGATTCAAATGGGAAACTCTTAAACCCTGTGACTTCCTCCTTCAGTTTTGTCAACACGTCCTGTGAAGTAGTGATTGTTTCTACATATTTAAAATTTGCCATTATGTAATCCTCCTTATTTTATCTCTTTCAAAAATGCAATCGTAATTACATCTGGGGATGGGGAATGTTTGAATAGATTCAACGGACTCTTGATACTGAAAAACTTGTAAACCTCTGTCCACGTACCCAACGCAGGTTTGGAAGGATCTTTCAGAATTTCTGTATCTACGATTAATTCATCGCGATTGACTAGGTTATGGTCGTATATCGCAACTACACCGTCCATATAACCCCGATATCCTTCTGCCTGATGAACAAGGTAGATTGGACTTGCATGATACTTTCCTGTCCAGAGAGATTTCTGGAAGCCATTCGCATCTACAATCAATTTTGATAGACCTGGGGGAAGTTTACCCACAGAAGGGTAGTTCGGAAGATGCGAAATAAATGCCGGGTAATACCGCTGGAACAAAACATTACTGCGTGTCTTCAACATGGACATGGAGTCCATACCATTTGAAGTGTACTCACCGTATTTGGCATAGAGATCCGGATTGAGATCTGTGAGAATATCATTTTTCGTATAACCAGTCATATCTGTTCGCAGATCACCCATGCCTACAGTAACACCGAAGTTACCTCCATGGTCATAATCATTGAACGGAACAATCTTGCCTATGTATCCAAAACTACGGTAATAGCTATGAATATTCGGTGAAGGATCACCTTCCAAAACAAGAACTACTCGATCATTATTTACCGATAAAGTGTAAGCTACCAGGTAATCCGGTCTGCGTTTTTTGTTAGGCAACCATGACGTGGTAGAATGTCTGCCGTGGAAAAAGCGAGCAGCCGGGCTTACGATCTCTGTCTTGCCGTCATAATCCAGCTTCCAATTCGTGGACGGTGGGAAGAATGTTTTGACAATCGTATCTGTGTTCCACATCTCGTAAATGGCTTGTGCCTTGGCTTGATCTATAACTGTAGGCGTTAACCCCGGTTTAACCGTAGCTGGATCACAAGCTCCTCTGTATGTGGTCGTTGAATCTCCACTTGTGTTTGTACCTTCAAACTCTTCACCATAATAAATATTAATATAGTTCCAATCATTCGTAGGTTGTTCCAACATTACAGAGTACTCTCGCACAGGAATACCAGTTGGTACAGTTGGCGTACCTTTAACTACTACTCTAGAAGGCACATCATGAACAGGATCAGCAGTATAATAACGCTCAGTAAAAGTATACTTAGACTTCCCAGGCTCTACATTGCTTGTTTTTAAAGAAGTCCAACTACCGTAATAATCAAAAAATCTTACATATTCCCACTGATAGGCTGTCTTAAGACTGTAGTTCCAGTCCTCAGGAAGCTCCGTGACTAACTCAAATTCATTCCAGTCATTCACGTAAACCTCTTCACCCGTGCTCAGTGTTTGCTTCTGTTTTACGACATAGGCAGTAACCCCGTCAGGTTTCGTCAAGTCTGTTACCAATGTAGCCAGCTGATTAGGAACGTCTATAAAAATATTAGCTCCAGTCTTATCTGTATAAGAAAACTGAACAACTTGAATTTTTCTACCGGTTCTGTAATTACCGTAATCCTTTTCTCTGACTGCGGGACGGCTACTACCTTCAACAATTTGATCCCAATATACGGAACTTACTTCATGAAGAAAACCATCATCTTCAACAGCTGGTGTTCCATCTTTAAACTTAAGTTTACTGTAGTCAGGAATTTTAACTACGTCATACAAGTTACCATCCGTATGAAGGTACTTCCCTTGAATATTAGGCCGAGTTTTAGGGGTGTAGGTTACCCAGTAATCTTGCTCAGCCTCGTAGACTTTCTCCCAGCGATTGGCGTCAATCCCGCCCTCTACTCTGGGAATATCAGCACCTACAATTTCATCGGCCAGCGTATTGATTAATTTTTGTGCTTCCGACTCTCCGTCAATATAAGCGGCAAAGTTCGTCTGCGGTTTTTGCAGTGCCATCGTCACCCTCCTTATCTCAAAAATTTGATGTTGTACCAGACCGACTTGGCTTCAGCCACCGCGTTAAAAAAGTCAAACGTGATAGTCGTTCCAGCCGGAATCGGGTAGACAATTCCGAAACTGTTACCCATGGAAACCGACTCGGGAAGTTCCTTCGCATAAATGGTGCGGCACACCTTTTCAGTCCCGATCGTCAGCTCCCAGTAATCGCCGACACAGTAGTGACTCGCAGCAAACGCAATGCTCAGAAACTCTGTGTCATACGCCAAGGTGAACGTATCCGACTTGGTGGTTTTGGCCGCCGGAATGTCCAACATCTGTCCCCGAATGAACGGGATCGTCTTTTTACTGAAGTGTGGGTACGGCAGCTCGCGCACTTTGTCGATGACGCCACCCGCGATGTAAGATACATTAAATGCCATGGAACCACCTCCTATATCTTATATACGACTTACGCTCGTTCCAGTTAAGCGTCCTTCGTCATCATAATTTAGAGCAATATTGTAAGTGAACATCGACTCTCCAGATGCATCATATGTACGGGCCGTCACCTGCGTTAGCCTGTAATACTTGTAATAATCATAATCCGGGTGGGAGTAGCCCACCCCTGAAGGAAAGTCTTCCTCATCCTCTGAGCCAAACTTCATCCAGATCGAAACCTTCCATGCCGATTCATACAAGAGATCTGCTCCAGTCACCCGGTCCGGATCCTGCATGTGCTCCCGATATAATGTAACGGAAGGCTCACCTTCAAGAGGAGAAACATTCGAATTGGAGATACTGCTATATTTGCGAAGTTCACGGTGGATGAGATCCAGCACGGGGTATACAATATTTTCATTTACAATGCCGGCCATTACACCATCACTCCCTTTCTTGCCCACATCATATCAATGACCTGTAACATGCCCCGGTCGACCGAATAACTGGTTTTAATACTTTTAATCGTATAGACAGCTCGAGTGGTGGTCGTTTTATCCGTCACAATAACGTTGTCGAGCAGATCAAGCGCAGGATTCGCAGGTATGGATACCTGTAGCGTACGGCACATGCGTTTCATGTCAAAAAAAGCTCGCTCTGCCACCTGTCTTTTGGCTTCAACCGTCTTCGCCCAAGGAACGGCCAGCACCATGGTTCGGATCTCTCCTTTGAGTTCGAGCAGAATCTCCTTGTCCACGAAACTGCTCTGACTGTTATTCGAGTCGATAACAACGATGTGACTTCTTCCTCTGGACCAATCCGTGGATTTGGTAATGGAGATCAGATTGTCATTTTCGGAAAACTCTGCCACGACCGGTTTGTCATAATTCAGGCGCTCCAATCGATATGTACCATAACGGTCACAATAGCTACGATACGGAATCTCCGAGATTACCTCCTGAACGGCTTCCGTAACTTTGCCTGACCATTGCTCAAACGTCCTGCCATACTCCTCGATGAATGGATTAAGCCATCCGTTCGGTGTCAGCACTGTACTTGCGTCCTTAACTTCAAACTCACCTTCCTGACCAGGTACGGGAACAATGACCCTGCCCGTCTTCTGATTCACCTCAATCAGATAGGTCTCGTCAATCACGTAGTCAGGATAAGAGCGATCCTCACTGGTTGCCCTCCAACCCACCATACCTGCATGTTTAACCAGATCTAGTACAACGGTTGATTTGACCCAAGCCGGCTTTTCAAATTCTACAGGCTGAGCGGGTGTTGGTGTAACTGCCGGAGTGGAGGTTGCTGTAATGGTCCAGCTTGCCGGGTCTGCGAGCATTTCCTGATAATAGGTCCATACCTTGTCCACCCAATTCTCCCGATCCTGACTCCAGGTCATGGGGGCAATGTCTCCACCATTATGGAAATAAAGTACATCCGCCTTGGAAGTCACTTTTTTCCCTCTGGAAGCCAGTGCCTTGGACATCCGTTCTGCTCCGCGCTTCATTTGCTCCTGAATTCCCTTGTACAGTGGGTTGCAAGCACTTGTACTAGGACAGCCATATCCAAGAATGAAGCTGCCGTTCTCTTCTTTGCCTTTCCCTTGTGTTCCGAGAACGGTCTCGTGTCTGCATATCGCAAGCAAAAACTTATGATCAGGTACACCATACGCTGCAGCTTGAGCCTGCGCAGCCTGAATAATGGATGATGTCCGGTCCGTGCCAACTGCTGCAGGCGGCACCGGATCCGGCACATTATCAATCTCTTCTACCTCTGGATAGGCTTTTTTCTCGGAAATGACTTTCTCGATAATGCGCTTGTACATATCTCGGGCCGTAATCTCCAGCGTGGAGCCTTCCCCATTGATGTCCACCTTGTCAATCAGTCCCGTAAATACCCGCATCATGTGCTGACCATATCCCATATATATGCGTATCGGTGTGTTTTCACTCAGAACCCCGATATGGAATCCGTTTGCGAAATAAGACCATGGAGACGGTACGCCCCCAAGCTCGGGAAAATGAGCAGGATTATAATCGGGGGAGAAGAATCCTCTCGGATTGGAGATCGTCAGCCGTGCTTCCCGGGCTTCGGAATCAAATTGATCATCGATTTCGGCACTAATGATATTGGGGAGAACCTGTGTATCCATATAGACAAAAGACCCGACCTGGATAACATCCGTTTCGACCCTTCTATTATTGATAAAATCTGTGTAGCTGTTCGTTTGATAATATCCTTTAGATGGATCGAGCCCTTCTTCACTCTTTTGATTCTTCAACGGAGCAGGCAACAACTCTTGGATGCGAATATAATCAATGGCGAATTTTTTATACTTCTTACTTGAAGCAGGAACAGACCCGGTTGGGACAGTGGAGTTTTGTTTGCCCCCATACGTCACCTTAATCTTGATACTCTTGGCTTTTGCAGGGATCACAATATTATTCAATTCCGTGAGTTTGGTCAGATCATATGCCCCGTTAAACTTATTCACATAGGCATACGTTTTACCATCAATCACCACAGCGAAAGAATCCCCTTCCGCATCACTGAAATTAGTCCCCATTCCAATACTAAGCAGCCCTTGTGTCGGCATACTCAGTTTCGTCACGTTAATCTCGAATTCAGCTACAGCGGCTTTGCCTTCAAAGGTGTATAGCAACTTGCCTCCTGAATCAAACATAGTCCAGCCCGATTCAATCTTGGCATAATCCGAAAATTTCAATCCGGTTGTATAAACGTCTTTCTCATGCCAGTTGCGTTTGTCGAATTTCTCATTCAGTTTAATCTCTCCGGGATATCCCTCGACCTGAACCGGCTTTACATCAGTAAATGTTGTTTTCGCATTTCCGTGCAACTTGCGCTGGCCCTTGAAATACAATTCAGGATTAACTGGCTTGCCTCCCTCTCCGGTTCTCGTTGTTGGATTGACTCCTTCCCAAATTTCAAAATGTAGATGTTTTCCCTTGCCCGCCGCACGTTCAGCCGGGGACACCTTATGCCCACCGGTATATACGCCACCTGTATTGCCTAGCGTTCCAATGACAGCCCCTTGAGCTACTTCATCATCTACTGAACAGAGAATTTCTTTCAGGTGAAAATACTTGGTGATTACACCATTAGCATGTCTAATATTTACGGCATTACCAGCACCTTCTGTTTTATTCAAGGATGTACGGACTACTTTTCCGGCCCACGCAGCCAAAATTGGCGTCCCGATCTTTTCTGACAAATCGATGCCCCGGTGAATTTTTGACGCGCTATCACGAGGACTACCAAATTTATCTGTCACAGGAGTAGTAATAAACGTTTTACCTTTGATCGGAAAACAAATCTCCTGAGCATCCGCTTGAGTCGAACCGCTATATATACCATTACTCGACTCATCCACCCAAACGGATTCTGTACTGATGATGGGTACCTGCTCGGTTACGATATGCCTGAACTCTTCCGTCCGTCCCGGGATAAAGGCCAGCCGATCTACTTCGACCCGGATATTGGGAAGCGCCCCTTCCCCCAGCTTAAGACGCTGGGATAGCACATTCATAACCTCATCCGAAATTGGAATCATATTGTAATCTCCCCCTTACTTGAATCGCTCGATGGTCCATTTCATGAATCGGTCCAGGAAAGCTGCGGCTTCAGCCCGTGTCATAGCGGAATTTCCAAGGAACCATATCTCTTCCTCGTCCGTACCACCTACAGGTCTTCCCATATCCGTGACTACCGCTGCACCATCCATCTTTTTCTTGATCGGAATGCCATTAATGAGTGGATCATTATTCGCAAATGTTTCATCTTCCATCTCAGAGACGGCTATTTTCCAGAACGCATCCTTGTTCTGTACGACTCGCTCATCTTTGTTCTGATAGTAGATGGCCGAATCTTTGCCAACGTCTGCGAACCTCTCGCTCACATCTTTGAGATAATAGAACGTCACTTCGTCGCCCTCTGAGAAAGGTTGATTGAAAACAACCGTATGGTTGTCAATTTCCGAGTACCCCGGTGTTTCTTGGACGTTATCTTTTTTTTCGTCTTTAAATTTCACTGTAACTTTAAGTTTCTTTTTACCTGCCGGATAATTGCCGTTAAGTCTAAACACCCGTTGACCCTGAAATGCCGTAATAGGCTGATTAATACCTGTCGTAGGGGCTTCCTTGTCCGTAAATCTGGCATAGAACACCTTGCGCAACTTGTTAATCAGATGAAAGGCTTCTCCCCGCTGTATAATGGCATTAGGAAAGAAACAATTGTTGTATGCTGGTTTGAGGGTTGTCGCTTTGATATTTTCACTCATGAACTTGTTATTCTTCGTCCAATAATTGAATTTGCAGGTAACACCGTTCAGATTAAAAGGAAGAAACACCGATCCCCCCGGGCTGACACAATATACATCCGTTCGGTAACCAATTGCCTTGGTTGCAATTTTGGTTACCGCCTCAGCATCTCCCATGGTGTCTGCCCATACCTCGGAAGGAATACTGAGTCTGCGGAGTGGTTGGCCTGCTGCATACAAATATTCCTGATGATTGCGACTGAATGGATCATAGAAATAGGTCGTCGCTGCACTAAGTACAGCTCTGGGCAGATCTCCGGTCCAGGACACGGGTGGCCTTTTCCAAGCACTGTCCAGCAACGGTTCTCCATAACTACAGAAGGACACCACCTGCCCTGCTTTTACACCGGTATACAACTCCACATCGGTTAATCCCTTACTATTGGTTTCAGCCGTTTGGTAGATGGTTTGAACACCATCAATAAACACATACAGTGGATTGTCATCTGTAGGTTTAATCAGCACAGGCAGACTGAATGAGGTTTGCCCCGCTTGCCCCTTGATTTCTTCATATACAAAAGGTTTGCCTTCCTCAAACTTGTTGTAGTTGATCCCGGCCACAAAGATTTCACCATCATCCAAAACCATATTCGTGGCTTCCATAACATCGTTATAGAACCAGTCCCCTTCGTTTACATCAACCCATTTTCGTATGATAAACACCTCCTATCTTTAGAATAGACAGAAAAGAGAGTAGGTCACCCTACTCTCGAATTGTTCGTTCCAGCAGACGCTTGGTACGCATCAGGAAAGTAACAAACTCTGCTCTGGTTATAAAGTTTTCCGGTCTGAAATATAGAATGGGTGTGCCATCCAATTGCGTTACAACTGTCAGTCCCAAATCAGCCAAACGTTCAATGGAATCTCTTGCCCAGTGGTCCTTCCCTTCTGTCGTCTGTAAATCCTGAAACTGTATCGCACTTTTACGGTCATATCCATCTTTTTTGATCAGGGTCATGGTCAACTCGACCTTGTACCCCTTCTGATCCTTATCCATCGTATCCTGATGATAGAAAATAGGGTCAACTTTGATGGACTCTACAACACCAACATAGATATTGCCCTTCTCATCATAAAATTTGTGTGTCCAGCCTACGTACATGACGTAGTCGTGATAGGATTGCTTATCTTTAAACAGAATGTTAATGATCGCCTTGTACGAAGACACACCCATCTGATGAAAATGCGAAGGAGCATTAATCATTTTAATTTCCCTCACTTGCGGATTGGGCGAAGGTGAAGAGTACGGATCAATAATTCTTCCGTTCACTGGCTCGAACTTCATGCCTGTATCTACCATCAGCCTTCTTTTATACCGGTCATTTACTAAGCCAAACGGGTCTTGCTGAGTCATATCAGATGCCCTCCTTACCTATTTTATCTCGGGATATGATTGCTTCCCATTCTTGCACCTACATTGCTGGCCATATAGTTCACCATACCCGGGTTGTTCTGCCGCAGTGTCTTGTCCAACGTAGATGTCAGTCTCTCCACATCTTTTGTGCTGCCTGTCATATTATCGATGTTCACGTGAACCGTAACATCACCCGAACCAACCATCACACTCTTATGTGTATTGCTCGTGGTCATGTAATCAAAATAATCCATGACCTTAAGACCTGCTGGAATGTTGAATGTGGATATCGGTTTATCCATTTTTTTGCTAATTTCAGCCAGATTTTTGGACTGTTCTACACCTAAGGACTGGATCTGTTTAAAAATATCCATGTATTCATTGGACCCTGGTTTAAATACACCGCTATTCAACAGATTCTTCCACTCTTGCTTGATCGAACTGATTTGTGAGTTCATTTCAGATGCACGGGACTTGTTCAATGCAATTAATTCTGGTGCATCTTCCTTACCGCCATTAGCCGCAAGAAGATCATACATTCGTTTATCATAATCCAACTGCGTCAACTCAAGCTGATCATTCATCTTGCGTCTAAGCTCATCAATTTGGCTGTTTTTGACACCATTCAGTTCAAGCTCTGATTGTGCCTTTTGTTGTTTCTTCTCATTGATCTCCAGACCCAGTTCATCTTTCTCCTTACCTTCAGCCATCTTGTCATACGTCTTCTGTAAACTTGCAATGGCCTTATCGAAGAACTTGATATTCTCTTGCAAATATTTCTCCATTAGCGCACGCATCTGACCCGAATCTTCTCGTACACCACTAATCAACAAACGGGATCGTGTGACTTGATAATTGGTTTCGTTGTCACTTGTCGATTTGTTCAGCTGACGATTAATTTTGGCGATCATTTCATCAATGCCATTACTTTGCGGCTGAGGCTTATACCCATTAGCCAATGCCCCAATTCCGCCCGCAGCAGGAATATACTGCATTTGGGGTGGTATGTATTGTATCTGCGGTTGTTGTTGAGTGTTATCAACAGTTGGCTTTCCTGACTCTTTATCCATTTGAATCTGAGCATCTTTTTTCTCTTGCTCGTAGTTATACTCTTTGGCCAGTTTTTTCTCGACTGCATCTCCACCTTTTTCGGACCATACCGCTTTGAACCCCTTCCAGTAGTCCCCGAACTTGTTATTCGTTGCATTGTTACCAAATAGGCTGCTGATTCCTCCCTTAACAACTGCATCCATTCCAAGGTTAAGGCCTTTCCACACTTTACCTACAACTGAAGACTGCTCCATATCTTTAAAATCCTTGGCCAGTTCCTCTTTATTTGTTGCACGAATACTCTGCTTCTCCGCTTCTGATTTCCCCATATTGCTCAGAGGATCAACTAGACCGGATACGACATCAACCGCGGTCATGGCCGCGCCAAGATAAGGAACGGCTTTTAGGGGCTTCAGTATCGACTTGCCCAACTTGCCGAGCTTTGCCCATTTTCCTGGTCCGTTTTTCTTACGCTCTCTCGTAATATCACGCTGGGTGAGGATATCTCCGGGGGTTCCATCAGGTTTATCCGGTCCTCTAAGTACGTTCCCATCCTTGTCACGAATAGGTGCATGACCGTTAAAAAATGCTTTTTTACTACCGACTTCCTGCATATCTTTGAATCTCTGTTTAATCCCTCGCCGCTTGGGCTTGTCCTTCTTCTTCTTGTCTGAACCAAAATCCATAACTTCCTCAATCTTTGATGAAGCCATATCCTTAATTGCGTCATTGATGAGTTCTTGATGTCTCTCTAAAAAAGGTTTGTTTGAGGAATCTTCCTTGTCCTCCTTCACAGGGGATCCACCGCTGCCTGCACCTGGAACAACTAGTAATCCTCCTGGACCACTCATCATGCTCGCGAGTTGAACTTGTTCAAGTTCCTTCAGTTTGGATATGTATGCTGTAGCATCGATCATGCCCTGTCTAAAAGAAGCATTCAACTCATTGACTTCGGTTCTCAGTGTGGAGAGAACATCATTCAATAGCGTTGACTGCTTACGCAGCTTCTGAATCTCGGATTCGTAGCGCTGAACATCGGTTGAACCGTATGTAAACTCAGCATTAAGGAAGTACAATTTGTTGCGTAGTTCAACTGCATCCAGGTCCATGTCATCCATCGCCATCATCAGTACTCTAGATTGGTGTTCAAGTTGCATCATTGCTTTGCTCGTGTCATCCAGTTCTCGGCCTAGAAACTCAAGACCTCGCTTCGTCTTTGCAATCTGAATATCGAGTGAATGCATTTCTTCTCGCAACAGAAGAAGTTCTCGGCTATACGTTTTGACTCGCTTCTCAGCTTCGTCACGTTCTTCTGCATGAATGGAAGAAGCCGCTGTATCTCCATTTTGTATTGCCTGATTATACATTTCATCTTGATGATCACGGTTAGTCCGTGCCTGAATTACATCATCTCGCTTGGCGGCAGCCCTACTCTGGATCTCTGTTCTGCGCTGATTCAGAGTCTGTAGACGACTCTGCTGTCTATCCATTTCCTGCGCTACACCAGCACGCTGCACATCCGTGACTCGAAGTCGTTCGGCAACATCTCTCCCCGTATTTTCGACTTTCCCTGGATCTGATGTTGTAGGATCATATCGTTTCTGATCACTTTCATTCATCACTTCACCGAACTTATCCCACGCAACCTGAACTCCGACTTCATCCATAATTCGGTTAAGGAGTTCCATATGATCAACAATTCCACTTGTACGATCACCAATTAACCGCATGACTGCAATAAGATAATCGCCCAGCTCGGCAAATTCCTCTTTTAACCCCTGCATCGCATCATGTGTTGCAATCTGAAATGCGATTTCGATCTCTCGTTGTCGGAATTGCAGATGATCTCTTCCACCGGAGCGTTGTTGGATGGGCGCGTTTGCATCCGCAGCCTTCAATTGTTCAGCAAGAAGATCGAACATGACTCGATTCGATGTAAAAGCCTGCTGCGGAATCATATCTCCTTTTTCCTGAACCGCCAATCCAGCCTGGCTAATCCAGTTGGCTAATGCATCCTCTTGTGCAAGCGTTCCATGAGGCTTACTGGCCATTGGAAGAGTTTGACGCATCATATCCATTAAGTCCTGAATGCCAATATCCAACATCGTTGCAGCCCTGATCATCATGTCTGTAACTTGGGACAGCTCAAAGCCACTGCTTCCCGATGCCGCAGTAACAGCTTCCAGGCCTGTTGCCGTCTGTTCTACATCGGTATTGCTCACTGCATGCAGCTTGGCTACTTCTTCGGCAAACTCTACAGCTTCAGAGGCATGATCATAATTACGAGAGCCAATGCGATAGGCAAGACCTACATCTTCCTGATCCATGCCATGTTGCAGTGCAATCTGTTGCAGATTTTTGACCGTTCCGGCTTGTGTGTATTGCCTACTATCATCCGATGTTCCAGACGATCTGAGCTCGAAATTCTGGTCCGCCCGGCTCAGCTGTTGATCCATCTGCTGTGACGAGGCAAGGGATTGCTTGAGCATTGTTGATGAGTACCCCTTGGTTTCACCTGCTGAAATATATTTCATCGTATTCATCACGGAGTCTAACAACTCCTGTGATCCAGCTGCTGACACATCCTTCATTTCACTGAATGCTCCACGATAGAATTGCTCCAGATCGTTAGTCAACGTTTCAATCATTTGCGACTGCATATCACTTCTGATCGTCTCCACACGTCTAACCAGCGTGCTAACACCTGATAAGTAGCTCCCTTTCAGTGCTGCATTTTGTCCAGTTAATTGATCCCTATCCGTTAATATTTCTTGTGTTAAGGAGTGTTTATCCCCTTGTCCTTCTGTTTCAGTCAATAGAATCACCGCCTTTATGCATAAATCCCGTTCTACCTTCATTTAGGCAAAACGGGATATCTCTCTCTTATCCTCCGAGCGCTTGTGCAAGCATACCTATATCATCTTCTGATATCTCCGTGTAATCCTCGTCATTGAAGGTTCTTTTACGTCTGACGGTCCCATCTTCTTCGACTTCCTCGCCCCCACCGCCACCGAACATGCGAAGAGGTGCTGTCATAAGTTCAATCTCAAATTGAATATATTTCTCGGCTGACTTGCACAGCTCCGCAACCTGAGGGAGTGTGTACTCCCAAATCTCCCACTTGTTCAGCCCACAGTGTTTATGGAGGGTGAAGAAGATCTCTCCCCAGTGAACGGGTTCTTGTGTTTCCGTATCACGGATTTCGGTTCCCTCCAAAGACTCCCCCTCGGTGCGTTCTACTTTTTTAAACCATTGAGTCCAATGAGCATATCAATGACTTTACGAGCTGTGTTCAGATCGAGGTACTCATCCAGATATTCTCGATTGATGATATACTCACCATGCTCATCTTTGGTCACGATATGTGGATAGTTTTTGAATGCCATCGCCAATACATCAAATAAATCCTGCTGACGCTTTTCGTCCAGTTCATCATTCTCAGTCGGAATGAAATTAAGAATAATGGCATCAATATTCACCGTTTTCAGCAACTTCATCAGACGACGGGCATCCTTCAGGTTACATGGCGGAATTCGATATTTCCGTCGATCCCGCAGGGTAATAATCTCATCATCTTCAAAAAATGCACGCTCAGCCGCTTCCACTTCCTCCAGCGACACTCGTTTGTTCTCCGGATCATCCTTGATTCGTTGCGCCGCTTCCTCATTCAGCTTTTCCGCAAGCTCACGCTCGGCTTTTTCTCGTTCTGTTTCCATGAATTTAAAGACCTCCCCAGGACATTCTCCCCTATATAATAAAAAACCTGGCAAGGCAAGGCGCTGTGAAGGGGAGGACACAGATGCCGTTTGATACCTTGCCAGGAGCAATCAACCTTATTCAGATATTAGATCTTGCTTGGTGCGCTGAAGCGTTTGATACTGCCAATTTTTCCGTCAGCACGTTCCGGATCAAGAATCTGCAAGGAGATTGCAGATGCAGAAGCGGCAGCACGCTGGGCATTGATGCTGAATGTTCCTTTTGCACGGCACATGTACAACTCGGTTTCAACACCTGCATACGAACCATCTTTTTGCTGGAACGTACCGTGATGAATGACAGAGATCGGGAATGGAACTTCATCAACCAACAGATCAACCATGTCTACAATTTGGTCTCGCTTGTAGTTGAACACAACCTCTTTACCGATATGGGCAGCATTCAGGATAACTACATCATTCGCTTCGTCGTAGAAGAACGCATTGGGTTCCACGGCCGTTCCTTTGGAAGTGAGTTGTTTCAGCAACGTGTTGGAATCTTTGAGACGAACCGTAATGTCACCGTTACTTCCATAGATATCACTCGCATGCTTCGGTTTGGCTTCAGCAAATCCGGAATTGGATACGCCAGCAGCCGCTGTAGACTGCTCATTCAGTACCCATACATAAGACTTCACTTGCTCTTGTACCGTTGAACCCATCATCAGCTGGATTGCATCCAGATCGAACTTGGCGTCTGTTGCCGATACTTCGATCGATTTCGACTTCACCAGTACATCAATCGCGAACAGACCGTCACCACCAAAGATATCCTCAAGCTCCACGTTAAGGTCAATTTTCAGATCTTGCAGCGTACCCAGGGTAACTACCTCAATTTCGCCCATTGGATCTGCTGGAAGGCGTTTTGCCATGAACGTACCTACACCTTTGATAATCATTTTTTTAGCCATTGAATAGTCCACTCCTTAGGATAATTATGTAATTTTAGCTACGGAGACTTTCTTAAGCCGGGATCAGGTTAAATGACTTGATGATCGGGAGATCCTTCGTTAACCTGTCTGGCTATTGGCCGTCTCTGCTTTTTATAGTGTAGAACGCTATCTTCATTCCCTAACGATAATGTCAACGAAATATATTGAAGCCCGAATTGCCCTGTCACCTTGCAAAAGGGATACTCCCATATATGATCAAAGAAAAGACCCCTACATCAGAGGGGCCGTTCTGTTGGGCAAAGCATCTATAATTTGCGCAACCTGTTCTGCACGTTCTTTGATCTCAAATTCATCGGCAGTAACCAGATGAACATGCGAGCAATATTTGCCATGCTCATAGATTCTCTCGGGAGTAATAAAGACAACGTCAGCAATAGCTTCCATCTTGTGCTTATGCTTCTCATATTGATCCGGGTCGGTCAACGAATCAAATACGACCAGATCAGGATATGCTGTCTCGACCGAACTTGCCAGCCGACTATCGTTCACCCAATAGATTACGCGATCCCCCTGAAACAGCGTACGGACATTCTGGCCCACACGGGCTACGACAAAGTTTGGAAGCTCCGGATGAGGATACTCCAAGGCATCTACCTGATAGAACTCATCACTGGAGTTGATATATATTATATTGTAGCCTACTTCCGCGAGTGCTTTTAACAGCCGCTGTGGTCGACGCCCGAATCGTTCACTATGGAAATCGATCGCAGGCAGATATACAATCGTTGTATTCGTGTTTGGGGTGTATGTCGTAACATTGAACTCCATCGCATCAATCTCTATTTTTGGAAGCTCCATTGGCGGAGTCGTTGATTGACTACCAAACATTCGTTTAAATATCTTTTTCATGATTTCCGCCTCCCATCACCTGATTAATCATCCTCACGGCATCCATTGCCCTGCCATCCCAGCTATTAGACTTAGCCACTTTTACTCGCGCAGCAATTCTGGAAGCACTATTCTCACGAATGGCTTTCTCCAACATCACTCCGCAATTATGCTGATTCATAAAGTAAGTTACATCGCTGTATTTATGAACAATTTCCTCCATACGTGTCGTTAACACAGGCTTGCCCGCAGATAAATATTCGTAATACTTGATTGGATCGCAGCCACGGATCATCTCTGTCAGCTTGAATGGCACGATACAGACGTCGAATTGAGCAATGTAGGCTGGAAGCACTTTATAATCTTTGTGCGGAAGACAAGTCACATGGGGATGCACAATATTTTTTTGATAAAGGGCATTGTTTCCAATCAAAACGACACGATAACCTTTATCTGCAATAGCGGTAATCAGCGAATAATCTACCCACGATGCCATTGCCCCATGGAAACCCACCACCTTTTGCCCATCATGAACTTCGGGGAAGTCCGCCGGTTTCGGCAGATCCGCTCGCGCTTTCTCAAAATGATGAACATCTGCCCCATTGGGGCACATAAAGATTGGTTTGCCGTCATGTTTATGGGCTTCATACATCACCTTGGCAGTTGTAGCGATCAGATCTGCACGGTCAAAACATTTCGGGATGTAGGATTTCCACACAGCAAACTCATCAGCTGAATTATCGAGGTAATCAAATACGGTGAAATCAAACTTCCGCCCATCCGAATAATTGTACTGGCCTGGATTCGAGAACCAGAGTACCTTCTTCCCTTTGACCAAGTGATCGTAGTTCACGCCTTTTTGCACAAGGAACAGATCCTCATTTAACTTTTCAATCGGGCGGCTCTGCTTTTTGTACGTTTCTTCATTGATAAAGATAGCCCGTACACCTGGAATATTGGAGAAGGCGGTCATCAATTGCTGAGGACGTTGGAACAGGAGGTTCCAGTCAAGTGCAGGCGGGTAGACGATGGTCATTTCCATACTTTCCAAACCCGGATTTTCCCGTTGCTTTCTACGAAGCAGCCAATTGAGCAATCAACTCCACTCCTTCCGCATAGGCATGAATGGGGCGTAACCGAGTATCTACATATAGTTCAAACCCCAATCTTCGTGCTTGCTCACAGAATGGTGCATCTTCACCTGTTGGATGAGAACCATATCGAACGCCTGCTTCGATCACTTCACGCTTAATCAAATATACGGCACCTGTCAGATCTACCGGGAACATGCCCGCTTTGAATTCAGGTATATGTTTTCCGCCAATCATGGCATTATGAGCCTTCAACTTTGGATGATTCCGTATAAGCATGGAACATACATCCTTGTCATTATCCATTAACTGCCGTAGGCTACCCTCGGGAATGATGATGTCCGTATCGATTGAGAACAGATAATCACAGTCCGATTTTAGAAACTCTTCCAGAAGCATATTTCTCAACAACGCCAGGTTGTGATAGGAATATTGTCCACGTATATGTCCATATGTTCTCCCCAGATTGTGCGTCAGATAAGGAATGTGGTGACGATCAAGGATATGCTTCGTCTGATCTTCACTATCATTCAGGATGTACATATACTGCTTCTGCACTACTTGCTGCTCAAGTGATTGCAAGTGCCTTTCCATAATCCAAGCCCGATTTCGCACAGGACTACCTATATATACCTTTTTCACAGTCTATCCCCTCTCCCTTTTTACATAGTCTAGACTGTTCCTCTATAACCTTCGCACGTTGAACAAAATGTAGTGATTCTACAAAAGAAGAGAGAGAACGAAGCATTTTTCCTATTCTAGTACAGAAGGAGTTGATGAATATGTATACCAAAGAAACCATTATTCACAGATGGAAAGAAGGTGATATGCATGCTGGGGAGTGTAGATTTAATCCGCAACTGGTTCCAAATGGCCTCTGATGGAGAAGCCCATGCTTCTGTTCGATTTGGGGATGCTTCCAACACCATTCTGGCTCACGACACCGTTCTGACCATGGATTTCATCAAGTCTCATTACGGCTGGCTGAACGATCCTACCTATTGTGGGATAACCTTACCCAATGCAAGTGCAAGAGAAATTATCGTACACTGCCTGCGAAAAGCGGACTACGTCGGACATCTGATCCAGACAGATCACTGGTATTTCAAACCGTTATTTGATATGTGCCTTGCCTATTACAAAGTGGAACCCAAAGAGACCTTCTATGCCTTTGAGAATAATTACATCGCCCGATTCAAGTTATTCTATGAAACATTCAAGAACATGCCTATTCTGATCTGTGGGGCCAAAGCCGAGCAATATCGAGAAGTTCTGGAGCGGAGATACGGGTGGACAAGCATCGTGGGAACGGTGGACTGTCCCTCATGGTCTCATGTGAGCACAGCTTCCAAGCAAATGGAACATATCTATCAACAGACACCGTGGAAGCTTGCTCTGGTATGTGCAGGTGCTCCCGGCAAGGTACTGGCTATTAAGGCCAAAGAACTGCATACCGTTGGTGTTGACTTAGGTTCCGGAGCAGATGTTGCCATTCAAGCCGACAACGAAAATCTGAACGCCTGGGATTACAACGGATTCCCTGATTATTGGGAAGGCAGACCCAAAAAATGACCCTCTCCGGGTCTTTTTTATTGGATAAAACGGTGATTCCAATCCGATTTTATTGACTTAGTGGCTGTTGATAAATTAAACTATCTGCCTTATTATTGTTAAGATAACTCCTAATCTAACCTGGTTTAAACTTGCATGAAGAGGAGCTCTGCTAAGATATTCGAACCGTTGGAGGGAAATGTAATGGCGTACTCACAGTCAAAGACTGAAATAGTAGCAACTCATTTAAGAACAAGATTTATGGAAGGTAATGTGGAAGGACATGAGATCGTTGTTGCCTTGATCAGTATGGTCAAAGCTGAGAAGATTAATCTAGATGAGGTTGCACCTATTCTCTCTACAGTCTTTTTTGAACAACCACAAGGTATTCTGTTGGCACTCGAAAAAGCTAGCGCGCTGATTGATGATGAATTAATTGATTCCATTCTCCACGAAGTAAACAAAAAAGCTTAGTCTTACATACAAGGGGAGAGCTTACCATCAGATTTTAATTACATCAACCCATTATTCTCTCCACACTTTTAGATTAAATAGATTAACTACTGAGAAATTGGGCTTTCTCGTTATTTTATGTCCTCCTCCGCTTATTCTAGTAGTATTACGAAGGAGGGGACACCGATCGAGACAGTGAATAAGGCCATTTTATTTTTAGCAGTTATTGAAACTTTGCTTGAAGCGCTACACCATACTGAAGTAGATCAGACAGAACTTGTGGATTCGCTTGTTATGTTAGGTTTTGATCCCATTGAGATGTTGTACGAAACGAATACGATTAGATCTTTCCAAAAGATATGCAGGGCTTTTGCAGAACTCCATCTTACTGATGAGGCCCTAGACAAGTTCTCAAAAGAATAATTACATAAGCAGAACCTCACATTACATTCAACGTGGGGTTCTGCTTTTATTTATATTTATGAATTCTGAAGCCATTTTGATCAAATCATCTTAATCTTCTCCATCCTGCTTCGTATAGGTCATCTAGGGACCATGGACCTCTTCATCGCCCCTATTGACTCTGACTTAATATACGAAAGGACGGTTGTATGAGCTCACCCGCAACAACTCATGTGATTAAAACAAATCAACTCGCGGTTATTGGAGTCGTCGACGAATCCTCGATTCAGATCCAGTATGAACTTGAGTATCCTGATCATATCGTGATTATACAAGATTTTTATTTTCTGAAAGATCCAGCACACTTTAACTCATGGTTAATCGGCAGGCATCCTTAGCTCCTAATCCACATGGATCTCACGGTTAGGACTTTTTGCGTCTGCGCTCATCAATCAAGACCTTCAGTAACAGCAACTCTCCATACGTTAACTTCTTTTTGCGTACCTTCTCTACCCAGGCCCAATCATCGATTACTTTGTCGTTATAGGCATCTTCAATGTACTGATCAAGTTCATTCCAGGCCCATTGTGCGTAATCCAAAACGGTATTCATGTCATCATCCTCCGTGACTGCTATTGGTTGTAGTGGGTTTAATTTTGTATGTACTGCTTGCTTGAATCTTTCATATTCGCTTGGTTGTTTAATCCATGGGAGTGGGCATTCCTTCCATCCAACTACTTCTTTATGTGTAAAGAAGACAGGTGGGAAGCCTCGTTCCCTGATCAGGTATATAACAAGATCTACAACGTTATTGAATGTATCTTCATGGATACTGCCATCCTTTTCAATGCACATCTCAATGCCCACTGTACTATTGTTCGGATATGTCCCAAGATTGGCTAGAGCTTCCTTCGTGTATGTTGCGCTCCCGCAATGGTAGGCCAATTCATCATCCGGCAGACTGTTATATATCGAAGTTCGATCTACCGAGTAGTGTGCACTTGCATAGCGGCCTTTAACTGCTTTGTTGGAATCTTGCTGTGCCAAGCTCGCAAAGTATTTGCTAATATTCTTGGCGGGCGCTCCGGGAGAAGCTGTATAATGCATCACAATTCCACGTTTCGCTTTTAATTTCAGTCCGACTCGGCTGTATTTATTAACCGGGATGTAGTCTTTGGTGATTTGTATCATGACATTTTCCCCTCGTCTTCAACTTGATCTTCATTGCCTCGAAGCTTAAAGAGAGCTGAGGTGATAAACTTTGGTACAGGCAGGCCCAATTTCCCCAGGTTCTCCAATATACTGATTCCTTCTGTACCGATAATGAACATTAGCATCGCATCTCTCATAAAATCATTGGAGTTGCCTGCAACCATATCCAGTTGATGTGCAATAATGACAAAAACAAATGTCAATGACTTACGAGCAAGCCCCCACCATCCAACCCTGCTGGATAACTCCTTCCTATACCATGCAGACATTACGCCTGTGATGTAATCCAGCCCCACAAAGATGGTCACTGCAATAAACAGGTGATCAATCCCTCCTACCAAATACACGACTGCCGATAGCAGCCAGCCAAACAAAACCATAAAAACGGTGTCTCTGTGCATTAACGTTCCCCCTTCAATAACCTATTTCATGTCTAGGTTAGGCGGATCATAGACATAAGTCTCATGCAATACAAAAACCTTCAAAAAACCACTCACCATTCACCAAACAAACAGCAAAAATCCCTCACGCTTGGATGCGGGAGGGATCATGACCAACTTATTCAGCTATAGGTTGAAGGATCTGGTGTAACCGGTACATCTGTTGTATTCATTGGTGTTGTATTACGTTGGAACATGCCTTGAATTCGATCAAGAACATAAGGCGTAGAGTCAATGAGTTTCTCAAACAGATGTGTGGAGTTATCAAGTGGTACAATGTGTACCCCCTGTTTACCTACCACCAGGAACGCAATAGGACGTATGGATACACCGCCGCCGCTACCGCCACCAAATGGAGAAGCCACTTTTGCTGAACTGGCATGTTCAGTAGAAGTCCCCGTGGCACCACTTTTGCCATTACTTTCTCCATTGACGTGAAAATCACTACCACCGGCAGCAAATCCGAATCCCACCTTACTGATTGGCAGAATCACGGTACCATCCGGTGTTTCGACTGCATCGCCAACAATTGTATTGACATCCACCATGGCCTTGATATTCTCCATAGCGGTTTCCATTAAGCCTTGAATTGGATGATCTGACATTTTAATTCCCTCCAGTTTCAATGTAAGCTAGGTTTGATCTAACCATATCATCCCCAAACTTGAAGGGACTTATGTAAATAAGCAATTTAAGAACACTCCCTGAACTCCAACCTCATACTCCCAAAAACAGACCGACTAAGATGGACATCTACAGTGCTGTCCCACTAAGTTTTTTCTTTTGCTTTCGCTTCTCCTTACGCTTACGGCGTTGTTCTTGAAGAAGCTTGAGCCACATCCGCCATCCGCCTTCGACTTGGAGCACACGGGTTAGCAGTGTAAATCCAGCGATCAAAAGAGCTGTAATCCGAATCTTTACTCTGCAATCGAGCTCTGTTCTGAACTCCATTTCGTCTGACCACACCGGCATCACCTGAAGCACGGGTGTATCATCGAACCGAATCTGATAGGTGAGAAAACCAACAATAATGGACTTGATACTCCACACCCAGCCCGTCAGCACCGCGGTGTATGCTGCATCGCCAACGCCGATGTGGGTAGACCAGGACAGTTGAGTCATATGCACATGCATGAGTGTTTGCTTGAGCCACAGCTTGAGTGCATCAGTCGCTCTTAGCATAACCTTTACATCTTTGGCCCACTTTTTGACTTTACGTTTGTTCACCCGCTCACTACCCTGGGCTTCCCCTCTGGAATGATTCATGGACTGTTCAGTTTTGACCAGAAAACCTTCCTTCATATTGCGAAAAACAATACTCGGGATCTCATAGTTAATCCGCACAATTCCATAAAGAATACGAACATTAATATTGGCGTAATCATCACTTTTATGCTTACTGAATGTAAAATGTACATGAACATTTGAGATGAGGACTGCGGCAATCAGCAATGCGAACAATAAACCGATTCCTCCAAGCCAAATCCACACAGGCCTTACCTCCAAGCCCTCAATTCTTTTCTCGTCTAGTATGGCACTCTGGATAGGAAAAAATTCACGTCTGACCTAAAAATCCCATTTCATATTGTTTGGAACTTATCTATTCGCCTTTTTCTAAAAATAAATGCAAAAAAACCGACCCCACTATCGGTGTCGGTTAATATGAACTTGCAATTAAAGAGAAGGATCCGAATGATCGTCTTCATTGTCGATATGACTTAGATCATCTGCCGGATCAGCACTTTCCGGTTCCAGTTGTTGCAAATCCAGTTTGTTGAATAACAGTTGTGTCTCTTCCTCCAGGTTTTCCGAATCTTCGAACAAGCCTGGTTCCGGAAGATCCTTAATTGAAGCTAATCCAAAATAATCCAGGAATGACTTGGTCGTTCCGTACAAAATGGGGCGTCCAATTGCCTCCGCTCGTCCCACTTCAATGATTAGATCCTTATTCACAAGTGTATGAATAGCCCGCTCCGATTTTACACCGCGAATCTCCTCAATCTCAACCCGGGTAATCGGCTGCCTGTACGCCACAATGGCCAATGTCTCCAGAGCCGCCTGGGATAAGGAAGTCCGTGCTGGAGAGTACGCCAATTTCTCAAAATATACAGCATGCTCAGGCAAGGTGCCCAACTGAACTACGCCAGCAATCTTTAGAATCTGTACGCCTCGGCCCTGCTGTGAAAATTCACGAATCATCTCCTCAATCGCGTCCGTTACAAGCTCCACTCGCTGATCCACGATCTCGGCAATTTGTTTGATGCTTAGACCCTCTTCTCCGGACAAAAACAGCAGGCCTTCAATAATCGATTTCAATTTCGGAAAATCCATGATTCTTTGTTTCCCCTCTCCACTCCATAACGATATCCTCGAACATCCGTTCCTGATAACAGACAATCTGCTTCATCTTCATCAATTCCAGTACCGCCAGAAAAGTGACAACAATCTCATGGCGATAGATATGCTCATCCATCAATTTGGAGAATAACAGTCTGCCTCCCGGCCCCATACTTTCCAAAGCGCCGATGACATCCCGTATCCGTTCCTTAACGGAAATCTCATCCCGCTTGATCCGGGTTACGGTTGTACGCTTCTCAGCCTTGCGTAGAGCCTTCTGAAATGCTGCAATCAGGTCAGAGGTATGCAAACCCTCAACCGGGTTCGAAGGGGCTTCTACAGGCATATAAGGGCGCAGATCCTCGGGCTCTTTGGAAAATATAAGGCTGCGTTCCCACTCCCGTTCATGAAGGTGACGCGCAATTCCCTTGTATTTGCGATATTCTATCAGACGCGCAATCAGCTCTGCACGTGGATCATAATCTTCTTCTTCCATATAATCATAATCCTCGAAATCCTCAATGACCGGTGGTTTGGGCAGTAAAAGTTTGCTCTTGATTGACAGCAGTGTAGCTGCCATAACCAAAAATTCACTCGTAATATCCAGTTCCAGTTCCTGCATTGAATGCAAGTACGCCATGTATTGATCGGTAATATCGCTGATGGGAATATCCTGGATATGAATTTCAGCCTTGTCAATCAGATGAAGCAGCAGATCCAAAGGCCCTTCAAAAGTCTCCAGTTTGTATGTAACTACCGTCACTAGACGAATCCTCCCGCCAGAAAAATACAAAACCCTGCCAAGCCGTCCGAATTCGGTTTCCCGTCTTCGTCTGCGCATAGCAGGGCACTACTATTAAATAAGCACTATTTTAGCTGTTTCGTCAAGTTTGCCATCTCAATTGCCGCCGTAGCTGCATCCCAACCTTTGTTACCTGCCTTGGTTCCGGCACGTTCAATCGCTTGTTCAATATTTTCTGTCGTAACCAGCCCGAAGATTGTAGGCACGCCAGTTTTCAGGTTAATTGCTGCTACCCCTTTAGCCATCTCATTGCACACATAATCATAATGTGTGGTTGATCCACGAATGACCGTACCCAGGGTAATCACCGCATCATATTTGCCGCTCTCCGCCATTTTCTGCGCAATCAAAGGGATTTCGAACGCTCCTGGCACCCAGGCTACATCCACTTCATCATCCTGCACACCGTGACGTTTGAATGCATCGAGCGCTGCACTAAGCAATTTACTGGTGATAAATTCGTTGAAACGACCAACAACAACTCCATATCTGGATCCTTCTGATACTAAATGTCCTTCGAAAAATTGTGGCATTCAAGTCATCTCCCTAACGGTATAATTTAATGTAAGTAACGGAAATTCCTAAGAAATCAATTCCATAAATTACATGGTGAACGTTGTTCATCTAAAACGCATTTACTGTTCGTTCTGCTCGATATCATCAAACTTGAGCATATGCCCCAGCTTGGCTTGCTTCGTATGAAGATACACCGTATTGTCCTCGTTCTCTTTCATTTGGATCGCAACACGCTCTACGACTTCAAGTCCATATCCTTCAAGACCTTTAATTTTACGAGGATTATTGGTTAGCAGTCTGATCTGACGAACCCCAAGGTCTTTCAGAATTTGGGCGCCAATTCCGTAATCACGCAAGTCGGCAGCAAATCCCAGCTTCAGGTTTGCATCCACCGTATCCAGACCTTCCTCTTGCAGCTTGTAGGCTTTGAGTTTGTTGATGAGTCCAATGCCTCGACCTTCCTGTCTCATATAAAGCAGTACGCCGTTGCCTTCTTCGTTGATCTGTTTGAGTGCTGCATCAAACTGAGGACCACAGTCACAACGATGGGAATGGAATACATCGCCTGTCAGACATTCAGAGTGTACCCGTACAAGTACAGGTTTGGAACCATCAATCTCACCTTTAACCAGAGCCACATGTTCCTTGTTGTCTACAGCATTTGTATAGGCCACTGCTTGAAACTCGCCAAAGTCTGTTGGCATACGTACAGCCACTTCACGTTGAACCAGCTGTTCTTTTTCATTACGGTAACGAATCATGTCCTGAATACTGATCAGCTTCAGATCATGTTTGCGGGCAATCTCCTGCAGATCCGGAAGTCTGGCCATTGTGCCATCTTCCTTAATCACTTCACAGATAACGCCTGCGGGATACGAACCACACATAATGGCCAAATCTACTGCCGCTTCAGTGTGCCCCGCACGACGAAGTACACCTCCGTCTTTTGCAATCAGCGGGAACATGTGACCAGGCTTACGGAAGTCCCCGGATTTCGCCTCAGGATCGATCAGACCTTTCACGGTAATAGAGCGTTCATGTGCCGAGATACCGGTTGTCGTATCTTTGTGATCCACAGAGACCGTGAAGGCAGTTCCGTGGAAATCCGTATTTTGTTGAACCATTGGTTTCAAGTTAAGTTCATCCGCACGTTGTTGTGTAATCGGAACACAGACCAGACCTCTACCTTCAGTAATCATGAAATTAATGACTTCAGGTGTCGCCTTTTCAGCCAAAGCGATAAAATCGCCTTCATTCTCCCGATCTTCATCATCCACAACAATGACGGGTTTGCCACGCATGAGATCATATATGGCTGCTTCTATCGTGTCCAAAATGGATTGTTCTGACATTGTCCCACCTCCAGTTTATTTCTTTCTCTATTTATGCAAATCCGTGATTGGCGAGAAAATCTTCACTGATACTGCGCGGCTTGCCAGCATTCGTCTCTCGATGTCCTCTCCCATACTGGAGCAGATGATCCACATATTTGCCCAAAATATCGCATTCGATATTAATGGTATCCCCTGTCTTTTTCACATTTAGTACAGTTTCACCAATGGTATGCGGGATAATGGAAACCGTGAATGCGGTATCCGATGTATGGACAACGGTCAAGCTAATACCATCCAGTGTAACCGATCCTTTGGGGATCAGGTATTTGAACAACTGGTGATCATCCGGCTTGATCTCAAACACAATCGCATTCTGATCACGTGTTATACTGCCAATCACTCCAGTACCATCGACATGGCCCTGAACGATATGTCCGCCAAAACGGCCACCTGATTGCATGGCCCGCTCCAGATTAACTTTACTGCCGGATTGCAGCTGACTGAGATTGGTATGGCGATACGTTTCAGGCATGACATCGGCTGTAAAGCCGCCACCTTCCAACGTTGTCGCAGTTAAACATACTCCGTTCACTGCTACACTATCACCTATCTTCAGATCGTCCATGATGGCGGAAGCTCCGATATTCAGGACCATCGCTTCGCCTTTCCGACCAATACGCCGGATCTGACCAACTTCTTCCACCAAACCGGTAAACATGCTGCCGCCTCCCTTGTTTAATTTATTTATTCAGGCCACACCGGAATACCGCCAATGCTGATATTATCTCCAACTTGTTCGATCTCCAACTGATTCAATTGAATTGCCTGATTCATACGTTCCACACCCTCGAAGCGGAAACTGCCAGGTGTATCATAACCGCCTACAATCTTAGGAGCGATAAACATGAGCAGTCGATCGACCAACCGTGCCTCCAGCATCGCTCCATTCAGAGTGCCTCCGCCTTCAAGCAAAATCGAACCAATCTCACGCTCACCCAACTTGCTGAGTCCGTTTAACAGATCCACACGTGGTCCAGGACCACAGCGGATAATTTCAACACCGTAGGCTTCCAAACGTTCAGCAGCTTCAGGACTGGCTTCGTCTGTTGTCAATACCCATGTTGGAGCAAGACCATCCTTAACCATTTTGGAACCTACTGGAAGACGCAACTTGGAATCCACCACGATTCGTACCGGGCTGATGCCTTCCACTTGCAAGCGGGTTGTAAGTTCCGGATTATCTGCGATCACCGTGTCGACACCAACCATAATGCCTTGGTGACGATGACGAAGGGCATGCACAATCTCACGAGCAGACTCGTTGGAGATCCACTTGCTGTCTCCGCTGCGAGTAGCAATTTTCCCATCCAAAGTCGTAGCCGTTTTCAGTGTCACGAAAGGAAGGCCTGTTGTAATAAATTTAATGAATTTTTCATTCATGCGTCTTCCACGCTCACGCAGTACGCCAACTTCAACTTCAATGCCTTGTTGACGAAGCATGCTTATGCCTCTGCCGGATACTTGCGGATTTGGATCTTCACAACATACCACAACACGTTTTACCTTTTCATGAATCAGGCGTTCACTGCAAGGTGGCGTCTTGCCATAATGACTGCAGGGCTCAAGTGTAACGTATACCGTACTGCCTTCTGCATCGCTGCCCGCCATGTTCAGTGCATGTACCTCCGCATGACCGGTTCCACGTTTCAGATGGCTCCCAAGGCCTACAATACGCCCCTCTTTCACAACCACACATCCAACAACCGGATTAATTCCCGTCTGTCCCTGTGCTCGTTCCGCCATATCTAGTGCCAGTGCCATATAAAATTCATCATTGATCATTTCCAAATCCGTTCACCCCGCGGTTTAAAGTCTTGTTTATTAAAAAATCCCCGTCGAACAACCGTTCGATGGGGATGATGAGAGACAAATGTCAACAACAGGAGTGAAATGGATACAGCACGCCAACACTTTGCCCAAAACTTCATTTCGGGCAAGTGAAAATAGACACATACCTTAATGAACATCAATTACAGGTAAAGAGCTTTTATCGTGTGGCATATGTATGGAACTGTCCGGCCTAGCCGGATCTTCCCTGCACAGTGCAAGACAAACACATCGTGACTGTACAGCCAAACTCCTGCTGAATGCAAACTTGTTAGGTCTGCACCTCTCCTTCTCCCATCCAGACTATACTGTCGGTTCTGGAATTACACCAGATCAGCCATCTGCCACAGGCAGACAGGTCACGGACTTTGCATCAAGTGCTGGACATGTGTCCTTACACTCCCTGCATCACCGCCGGTAGGGAATTGCACCCTGCCCTGAAGGATTGCTTTCGTTATTAATTGGATGTTAGCACTTTAATGCCAAAAAATCAATTGTTTTTTGTTCCTTTTTGTCACATACTAACTTTTAATAAGCTAAGATACAGCAAAAAAACCGCATCTCACTAAGAGACACGATTTTAAGTTTTTAGATTATAGATTTTAGTTTACATCCTTCTCAGTTCCATCACAGCATTCTACATATCAGGAAAACACCAACGCACCATATGCTTCAAATCTTTGGCATTGTGAAATGGCAAGCGGTCAGGTTCTGGCAGTGGCGAACTGGGAAGCGGAATACCTCTCGCAACTCTTCTGACCCAACTTGTGGAATCGATCGCGATAGCCGAGCATTGCCAGCGTCCAGTCGTTCTCGGTCGAAACGTTCCCTGCAAATCGGCTTTTCCCGGCATGTCAGGAAAGACACCATCGAGATATTCAACGATAACGCGTTTGTCTCTGACTTCATGACAGTATACCGTCACCCATACACCTTCCCGGACCCGAACAGCATACACATCTCCAGCTTCTGCCTCCCCTGTGCCTGCATCAGAAGATTTCTTTGGCACTTTCCCCCGGACACTTCTCATTTTCTCCAATGCGCCCAGGGTCGTTTCCTTTAAAGGTGGACTCTCTTCAGGCTTATCCGCAAGAGATATGCTACTCAGATCAAAATCATGGAATATCTGGTTAAGGTTCTTCTCATTGATTCCGATAGATGAGTCCCACCACGCCAGAGGCGCCTGTACCTCAACCCGCACATTGGGGCGCGCGTCACGCTGTATGTAAGTCGTGTATTCTGTGATCATTCCGGGATGTTCCGGCGTATCCAGTATGCCAATCAGAGCTAATGTCTCAAGCAAGTCCCGATAGGCATATTCCTTTTGTGTAGGCAAAAGACGTTCCTTCTTGAGTGCTATTGCTGCTTTGCTGTAGCGTGTTTTTGGAGGTAAGTGGCGCAGCACCGTTAACACCGCACGGAGTGTCCAGCGGTCGTAATCATTAGGTATTGGAAGCTCCTGCGCGGCAGCTAGCTCTCGAAGTGCCAGTACATGTCCAAAGGGATCACCATCCAAAGGTGTTCCATTGGTCATGCGCCAATACCATTGCAACGTCGAGTCGGTTGCTTGATCTACGCTTAATCCGCAGATCTGACAAGTACTCGAAGATGGATATGGCGTGTGTTCATGGCTTGGCATACCGCTTGCAATAAGCTTGCCCGTAATCAGCGAGCGCCAGATCATGGGTGCTGACCACATCGATGCGACAAAGGCCTGTGCTGCTTCATTTATCGTCCATTGATTTGCAAGTTGTTTCAGCTCACTGATCGTTTCATCATGCCCCGGACGTACAAACCGGTTCGGTTCATGCCTCGCTGTCTCAAGCGCTTCTAAATCCGGTGTGGATATACTCTGAGAAACATC
Source organism: Paenibacillus sp. FSL R5-0519 (assembly GCF_037974275.1). Classification (NCBI taxonomy): domain Bacteria; kingdom Bacillati; phylum Bacillota; class Bacilli; order Caryophanales; family Paenibacillaceae; genus Paenibacillus; species Paenibacillus sp. FSL R5-0519. The sequence continues at coordinate 2,225,443 of NZ_CP150234.1, read as the reverse complement.
ATGTCGGGATGCCTGTAGTTTTTCGTCCCATCGTGTGGGTCCGCTATAGACTTGTTTTAACAAACGTAATTGATCCACTGTATTCAAAGGTTCTTCATCCTCCCTTGTCGCTTCGTCTAACGACAGAATAACCCCATGCCAGAACTTTCGCCAGATCCATTATGCTCATTTTGCACTATTTCATGATGAAAATAAAAAAAGTGCTTCTATAAAAGAAGCACTCCGAGTTTAAATCAAGTAAGTCAACGTTACAAAGCTTATTAAGCTTCTACAACTTCAACAGTCTCCATTTTGTCTTTACCTTCCAAAGCGTCCACGAACTCCATACCTTTGGTTACTTTACCAAATACAGTATGTTGTCCATCCAAATGTGGTTGTGGTTGGTAGCAGATGTAGAACTGGCTTCCACCTGTGTTACGGCCAGCATGTGCCATAGCCAGTGTTCCACGCTCATGTTTGTTCGGGTTGATTTCACAGTTGATTGTGTAACCTGGGCCACCTGCACCAGTACCGTTAGGGCATCCGCCTTGAGCTACGAAGCCAGGGATAACGCGGTGGAATGTAAGACCATTGTAGAAACCGGAGTTAGCCAGTTTCTCAAAGTTTGCTACTGTGTTGGGAGCTTCTTGATCGAACAGATCGATCAGAACTTCTCCGCCGTTTGCCAATTTAATTTTCGCTTGTTTCGCCATATGTAAATGACTCCTTTCGTATTGACCATCGTTAATGGTGCCAAAACGCATGACCCTGGGTCAAGCATTACAGCACTTTTCTTAGTGTACACCGAAAATGACCGGATCGCAAAAAAAACGGCAACTTTTTTCACAATTTAGTCCGAATACGTAAAAAGCAGACGAAAAAGGAAGTTCCCTTTTCATCTGCTTCAACTATAGAATCCCTATATCCTAAATAATGCAGAAACGCATTATCTTTGACGAATTAGCGAGTTACTGGCTGTTTGCCAATACGCGCTGGTACCAGGTCATTCTGGATGATATCCTGATACGTCTCACGGCGTACCACGACATCTCCTTGACCGTCTTTGACAAACACAACAGCTGGACGACGAATCCGGTTGTAGTTGCTCGCCATGGAGTAGTTATACGCGCCTGTGCAAGCTACAGCGAGCAGATCACCACTTTCCACTTTTGGCAGGTCCAGATCCCAGATCAGCATATCGCCACTCTCACAACATTTACCCGCAACGGATACCGTTTCCTGAGCAGCCTCATTCGCACGGTTAGCAAGCACAGCTTCGTACTTGGATTCATACAAAGCAGGACGAGGGTTATCGGTCATACCACCGTCAACAGCAACGTATTTACGCACGCCCGGAATGTCTTTGCTTGTTCCAACGGTATACAGCGTTGTTCCCGCTTCACCCACGATGCTACGTCCTGGTTCAACCCAGATCTCAGGTACGGCATAGCCAATTTGGGCAAAATGATTTTTAACTGCGTCTGTTATAGCCTTCACGTATTGCGCAACTTCAAGCGGTGTATCTCCGTCGATATAACGGATTCCGAATCCACCACCAAGGTTAACCACTTTAAACGCAACGTTAAGACGTTCATATACGCTTGCTGCAAATTCAGCAACACGTTGAACAGCCATCTGGAAGCCTTCAACTTCGAAGATCTGGGAACCGATGTGGGAATGCACACCGAGCAATACCAGGTTAGACTGCTTGGAAGCCAGTTCAATCGCTTCAAATGCTGTACCATTCCCGATATCGAATCCAAATTTGGAATCCGTTTGACCAGTGGAAATATATTCATGCGTATGGGCCTCAACACCAGGCGTCACACGAAGCAAAATATTTACTTTACGATTTTTGTCCGCTGCTACAGCCTGCAACAGATGCAATTCATTGAAGTTATCAACAACAAAGCATCCAATCTCTGCATCAAGAGCCATTTCGATTTCTTCCAGCGTTTTGTTGTTACCGTGGAAATGAATGCGCTCAGCCGGAAATCCTGCTTGCAGTGCAGTGAACAGTTCACCATCAGATACAACATCCAGGGAAAGTCCTTCTTCAGCTGCAAGTGCACACATCGCCATTACACAGAATGCTTTACTTGCATATGCAACCTGGAAACCCAAGCCGGAAGCGCGGAATGCTTCCATGTACTCTCTGCAACGCTCGCGAACCAATTGCTCGTCCACAACATACAGGGGAGTTCCAAATTGTTCTTTCAGATCTGTTGCATCCACTCCGCCAATCTCCAGATGCCCTTGCGCATTTATTTTACTTGTACCATGTAAATACATAATCTGCATTCCTCACTTTTTTGTATACTGGAACAGTTGCTATTCCAATGATTTTACACCAGTATATCAAATTAGGCGGCGAGATGAATGGATTTTTCGGAAGATCATTTGTGTTTTTTACTTTTTCGCAGTTCACCGTCCGGATCATCGGACATTTTGGTGTTGTCACGGGTTTTGTTGAATGATGGACGTTTTTTATTTTCCAGTAAAGGTAGCCGGAATAAAAAGTTGCCCAAGGCCTTTGCATTAAACGGTATAAAAGGCCATAGATACGAAGAATTATACGACCGGTGAACGGTGAGTGCCAATATGAGCAATGTACAGCCAACAACCAATCCCGGAACTTTGAATATCGCTACTGCTATGAGTAAAAACAGTCTGACTAACCTGTTGGCAAGTCCCAACTCGTAACTTGGTGTGGCAAACATTCCAATGGCTGCAATGGCCATATAGAGTACAACCTCATTAACAAAGTATCCCGTTTTCACGGCGATATCTCCAACGAGAATGGCCGCGATTAAACCCATGGCCGATGCCAGAGGTGTAGGTGTATGAACCGCAGCCATCCGCAATAGATCGACACCAAGCTCTATGAGAAGAAACTGCAAAATCAGGGGCAACTTCACATTTTCCTGTGGACCAATGAAGTCCAGCCCCATCGGTTTGAGCGAAGGTTCTATTACCATGAGAAGCCATAGGGGCAGCAAAAACAGCGATATGAGAATCCCTGCAAAACGAACCCATCGTAAATACGTTCCCATCAATGCCGTCTGTCTATTTTCCTCTGCATGTTCACACAGGTCGAAGAACGTCGTTGGCAAAATCATTACACTGGGAGAAGTATCAACGAAAATGACGACTCTGCCCTCCAGCAGATGGGATGCTGTTACATCCGGCCGCTCCGAATATCGAACGAGCGGGAATGGATTCCATCCCTTGTTGATAATCGCTTCCTCCAGCTGTTTATCTGCGGCGGGAATACCATCGATATCCACCCGCTGAATTTTCTCACGGACTGAGTCCACCTGCACTTTATCCACAATATCGTCAATGTATACCACGCAGACATCGGTTTGTGTTCTCCGCCCCACCTGCATGATCTCAAACTTAAGTCCAGGGTCGCGTATTCTTCGGCGCACCAAGGTCACATTGGTGAGGAGGGTTTCCGTAAAGCCATCTCTGGAACCTCGGACTACCCTTTCCAATGAAGGTTCTTCTGGTGAACGAACCGGGTAACTCCGGGTATCCATTACTAGAACCGAGCGATCCCCTTCAACGAACAAAGCACTCATACCTGTAAGAACCTTGTTAATGACCGCACTCATCTTCTCGACTTTTTCCACCTGTATATGGGGAATGTAACAGTCGAAATAAGATTTTAGTGCGTGCTCAGACACCTGATCAGGCGTGAGATAGGTTAACCTTTTTAATACTTCCAGTAGGATCTCATCCTTGGCGAAACCCGTCAAAAGAAGCAATCCTACATGTTTACCACCCAGCACCATCTCTCTCATATCCACATCAAAGGATTCCCCAAGTCCGAGAACTTGCTTGAGCGTATTTTTGTTTTCACTCATCCGAGGGGAAATATCATCATTTTCCTGCCAATACTGTACGGATTCCTCAATACTGTCGGACATCTCATTTTGTTTTTTCTTATTGTACGCTATCTCCTCTTCTTCCTTCTGAATCTCATAAGCAGACTTGTGCAGCATATCTTCTGTTATACCTTCACTATGTTCCTGGCCTGTGTGCTCCGTTCGTTCATCCATCTTCCATCCTCCTATGGCCACGAGTTACCGTTGATATATAAAAAAATCAAACAGGGAACCTGTCATTTTACCCAAAATCATGGCGAGCAGTAATCCAAACAAATAAGGTTTCATGCCCAATCGTTTGGCCAGCACGGGCAGTACATTAAGCACCTCGGTGAGTGCTGCGGCGAGCAGACCGATGAACACACCACAGAACAACCCTACGATCGGGCTAAGCAGCAGTACCCCATGCATTTTCCAATGCCAGAAGTCCGCCACCGTTCCGAGCAGTGAACCACCGATTAGCGCCCCTTCGTACCAGTGAGTCTTGTCATACGTTTGCGTAAGTTGAGCCAACCTGGGAATCATATCGAGCACCAGAATAAGCGCAATTACGCCGCTTCCTACGGCAATTCCTCCGGCAATACCCAATACAATGCTGATTGCTCCATTAAGAACGCTCATCCGCATTCATCTCCCTGCGTTCCTGCTCATGCATCCGTTCGCTTTCCTCGATGACCACAAATTGATCTACATTTTGCTGGTATAGGAACATCTCCACTTCCAGCGGTGTAGGCTCCTCATTCCACTTTTTCTTGAACAAGTGATTAAAAAATACTGCCATTCCGAATCCAATGCCAATCGAATATGCCACTTGGAACAGGTAGGGATGTTCGTCCCGATGCCCAGTGAGCATCTCCACAATTCGAATCTGAACTTCCTGCATGTTCACATCGGCATGAAAATTCATTATGGTTAAGGCTGATCCGAAGAAAAGAAGTAACCACACCAAAATGAACAGGGACTTGGAAGGTTGACCATTTCCCGCGATGACTTCAACCAGCGTATGACCTGATCCCATCAGTTCAACACTGACCTCCGGCAAGATGTGCCGAATTCGGGGAATAATCTGTAATATATCAATGAGGATCAGATTGCCATCCTCCGGTCCAGGACGCAAAAGTTCAAGCTCCAGTAGCCTGCTCTCCTGATTTTCAGAAATGGTCAGTACATGTGCAATGTCTCCAAGCTTGACTGCCCTGCCCCTCTGGATGCGAATGCGGCTGCGCAGTCGAACGTAGACCATTGGAGTGGGCGTCTGAGACATCCATAACACTCCTTTGCTGCGTAATTTAGGTTAGTATTTGAAGAATGTGCAAATTTATTACAAATTGGTTGGAAAAAGATCGTGAGGAGGGTGAGTTGACGCTGCGGGATGGATCGGTCATTGGTCGCTGTTGCTCGGGGGAGGATACACGCAGACACTCCGACGGCAGACCAACCTTCTGATCGCTGTTGTCTCCAAATTCTTCTAATTGATTTCTAAGTGTTAGAAATTTGGAGACAAAGGCGAACGCTTCGCTTCTTCAGGTCTAATCTGCCGCCTGCGTTGCTTATGTATCCATAGATGAGTCCTCACGCTTCGCTCCTTTTGACCGATTCCATCCCTCCACTACCCCTTGTCCTCCCGTTTCCAAAACGTTTGTAATAAATATGTTGGGGAGGGGGCAGGGAGGGAATTGAAAGAGGTGCTTTGCGGTTATTTTGTTCAATACAATGACGCTAATGGTACTGATAGATTGCTAAGTAACTATTTTTAAGGAGGAAAATTCATGAAGTATATCATACTGGTTTTTATGATAGCTATTATTGCAGGATGTGGTGAAAAAATCGACGGAGATCAGATGACGAGTACTGGCGATATTTTAGCGAATGAGATGATTCAAACTGATCCATCTGCAGATCTCTTTTTACTCAAAGATCGAGTGTATGTAAGAAAAGAGGAAATCAAAAACATTGACCAATTAGGTGAAAAGTTAGGAACAATTGAAAACAAATATATAGAAAAGGGAGAATTTAAGGATTTGATGTCTACGCAATTTCCCGTGGGTACAGAAATTTATCAATTCAAAAATGAAAAATCGATAGATCAGGTGATTGTTAAGGAAAATGAAAAACTAATGATCTACCAATCATTAGCTGAAGGATAATCATAATCCCTTGGATGCACAGCCTAACAACAAATAACCTCCCTCGCCATAATGCGCGATAGAAGGTTGTTAGTTGTCGTATATTGGTGTATAAGCGCCAATCATGTTGTCGCAATCCCCGAATCACTGCGCGATCTGGTCGCGGATGGATTGCAGTATTTTTTTCTCCAGACGGGATACCTGCACCTGAGATATGCCCAGCCTGCTGGCAACCTCGGACTGCGTCTGATCCCGGTAATACCGAAGATAGACGATTAATCGCTCCCGCTCACTGAGACCACCGATGGCTTCATTCAGCGCCAGTTTGTCAAACCAACGTTCCTGAGACTCGTCGGCAATCTGATCCATTAACGTGATGGGATCACCGTCATTCTCAAATACCGTCTCATGGATCGAGGTCGGCGGTTTGTTGGCTTCCTGGGCAAATACGACTTCCTCCGGGGTTACTCCCAACTCTGCGGCAACTTCCTTAATCGTTGGCAGTCGATCCAGGTGTTTGGACAGTTCGTCCCTTTTTTTGCGGACTTTATTCGCCATCTCTTTCAGTGAACGACTGACCTTCAGGGTACCGTCATCCCGCAGGAATCGCTGGATTTCTCCGATGATCATCGGTACCGCGTAGGTTGAGAACTTCACGTCATAACTGAGATCAAATTTGTCTACTGACTTGAGCAGACCGATACAACCAATCTGGAACAGATCTTCCGGATCATATCCCCTGTTCATAAAACGCTGTACGACGGACCAGACGAGTCTGATGTTGCAGTTCACCAGCGTATCCCGTGAAACATGGTCACCCGACTGACTGAGCGCAATCAGCCGTTTGACCTCGGCATCGTCCAAATAGGTCTGTGAAGATGGTTTCACTTCAGCATCCATAAGAACACCAACCCCTAATTATACAATGCTTTCTTGGATTCAATCCTTTTTTTCATCTTGATGGAGGTGCCTCTGCCGGGCTCACTGCTGACTTCGAATTCATCCATAAAGTTTTCCATAATGGTGAAGCCCATGCCCGACCGCTCAAGTTCGGGTTTGGACGTATATAACGGCTGCTTGGCTAGTTCAAGATCTTCGATACCTTCACCGCGATCTTCCACAATAATCGTGATCATGTCTTCCCGAATCTCGGCCTGGATGGAGACAACACCTTCAGAGTTGTTGTTGTATCCGTGGATGATGCTGTTGGTCACGGCTTCCGAAATGACCGTCTTCAGGTCACTGAGCTCGTCCATCGTTGGATCAAGCTGGGAGATAAATGCAGCAACGGTTACCCGTGCAAACGATTCATTCTCTGACTTGGCCGCGAATTGCAGATTCATGAAATTTGTCCCTGTTCCTTCATTCATGAGACGACCTCCAGACCTGAGAGAGCAGTTCCCTCATTTTCGTATATCGGCATTATCTTGAACAGCCCCGACATTTCCAGCAAACGGTACACCGGCGAATTGACGTCACAGACCACCATCTTGCCGCCTTTGTTCTTAATGAGCTTGTATCTTCCCAAAATGACACCCAGGCCCGAACTGTCCATAAATTGCAGATCTTTCAGGCTGAGTACCAGATGCTCGCTTTGTCTCCGCTGGATGGCTTCATCCATTTGCATCCGTACCATGTCAGCTGTATGGTGATCCAGCTCCCCGGATAATCGTACAATCAGAATCCCGCGATGGTGTTCCATTTCCACATGCAAGTTCACGTTTGCCCACTCTCCTCCCTGTCTTGAACAAGGATTTCTACGTATCCAAAGGCTTTTCCTGCCCCCCGACAAAACTAGAAGAAAACCCCTATTTAACTACAAAATATGTTCGAAGGATGCCGAACAACTCGCGTAATTCGCCTTTTAATCAAACAGGTTGGACGTAGTCCGTTTAAACAGCTTCCACCAGCCAGCTTTATTCACGTCCTGTGGAGCCTGAATGTCGAATTCCTTAATGACGTCATTGCCCTGGTACACCACCAGTTTACCTATACTTTGTCCAGCCTTGATCGGAGCTTTCAATTCTTTGGCAACCAGCAATTCATGCCGAATGTCATTGGATTTGGCTCCTTTGCGCATCAGCACACTATAATTTTGCGTGGCATTCAGAGGCAATTCGGCAACTTCGCCTTTTTCGATCTTCAGACTGCCCAGCAGATCCCCTGCCTTGTAGAGAGCCTTCATCGTATATTGACTAAAGGCATAATCAAACATCGATGACACTTCGCTATTTCGTGTTTTGGTATTTGGTTCACCAAGTACCACGGAAACGACACGCAGTCCGTCCTTGGACGCTGTTGCGGACAGGCAGAACTTTGCTTCGGACGTATAACCTGTTTTCAAACCATCTGCCCCTTCATAAAAACGAACCAGCTTGTTCGTGTTCACCAGCCAGAATGGCTTTTCCGAGTCTTTGCGAAGATAATCCTGATAGGCACCGGTATACTTCGTAATCCCGGAATGCTTCAGCAGTTCACGACTCATGACGGCAATGTCGTGAGCTGACGAATAATGATTATCCACCGGCAGACCGTTACAGTTGGCAAAATGAGTATCCTTCATGCCAAGCTCCTTCGCACGCTCATTCATCAGCTGTACAAAGGATTCCTCCGAACCAGCAATCTTCTCAGCCATAGCCACTGAGGCATCATTGCCTGAAGCCATCGCGATCCCTTTTAACATGTCATCAACGGTCATCTCTTCCCCAGGCTCCAGGAAAATCTGCGAACCGCCCATGGAAGCTGCATATTCGCTCGTTCTTACTTTATCTGTCAGCTTCAGCTTGCCGGAGTCGATCGCTTCGATTGTAAGCAGCATGGTCATAATTTTTGTAATGCTCGCCGGAGGCAGCTGATCATGACTGTTTTTCTCATATATGACGGTTCCTGTGTCCGCATCCATTAGGATCGCAGAGCGTGCCGACGGGGCAAGATCCGTCCCTCCCGCTGCCTTCGGTGTTTCTTCAGCCAATGCCGTTGATGCCATAAGGGACAGCAGGATACAAAGGGTCATGAACGATGCCATTATTCTTTTCTTCACAAGGTTACCTCCTCAAATGACTTGCTTACTGCATGTTCCATGCATGTACTGCTAATCATTGTCGGCCCGTTTCCAGTAAATTATTCCATGTAAAGCATGATTTTCCGAACTTTTATTGAAAATGTGATCAAAGCGAAAAAAACGCACTTTACTCAACGCATGAGTAAGCGGACGTTCAACACAACAAAAAAAGGTTACCCCCGATGATTTCTCATTCGAAGAGGTAACCTTCTCCAACTCTTGCTTACATTTGAGGAATAACAGCCAATACCAGCGCCAGGAACGACTCACGAACACGCTCCGTCGTTTCCATCACCTCATCATGTGACAGCGGCTGGTCCAGAATTCCGGCAGCCATGTTACTGATACAGGATATACCGAGCACTTCCAGACCTGCATGGCGTGCCACGATCACTTCAGATACAGTGGACATGCCCACGGCGTCTGCGCCCAATGTACGCAGCATTTTGATCTCTGCTGGTGTCTCGTAGTTCGGACCAAGCATACCTGCGTATACCCCTTCACGTACGTTAAAACCTTGTGAAGCCGCCGTATCCTTCGCCAGCGCACGCAAACGGCGGCTATAGGCTTCGGATAGATCAGGGAATCGCACGCCCAGGGCAGCGTCATTGGGTCCGATCAGTGGATTTTTGCCTGTAAGATTCAAGTGATCAGAGATCAGCATCAAGTCTCCAGCTTCATACGACGTGTTCACGCCGCCCGCTGCATTGGTTACAAGCAAGCTGCTTACACCCAGTTCTTTCATTACTCGTACCGGGAAAGCTGTCAATTCCGGACCATATCCTTCGTACATGTGGAAGCGGCCTTTCATCATTACGACTGGACGGCCTTTAATGGTGCCGACCAATAGCTCACCTTCATGTCCTTCTACTGTGGACACTGGAAAATGTGGAATATTCTGATAAGCGATGCTTACGCCATCTTCAATCAGTTCTGCCAGTACGCCAAGACCCGAACCCAAAATCAAACCGACTTCCGGCTTGATGGAGCTTTTGCTTTGAATATAAGATGCTGCTTCCGAAATCATTTGTTGGTTTAATGCTGTCATGCGATGTATGTTCCTCCTTGAGTTGAAACGATCCGTCTATAGACGCATTTTGCAAAATCTATTCAATCCGAATTTATGCAAACTGCTTATGTATAACGGCGTTTGGATGTATTCAATTTATTTTATCCTAAATCGGCCCGATGTTCCGCATTTATTTGTGAATGTCATGCGTCAAAATCTATCTTGCCCTCGGATGATGGGTTTCATAGATTTCTTTCATCGTTTTGCGACCATGGTTGCCATATTGTTGCCCTGGCTGCTCCACGTGACCCAGCATGTCCTGAACCGCACGTGTATCCGCCCCATTAGCAATCAGGTGTGCCGCAAAGGAATGACGCAGTGTATGCGGTGTGATTTCGTCCGAGATTCCTGCGTCCACTGCTGCTTTTTTGAGCAGCTTCCAGAAGCCCTGGCGAGTTAAACGTCTGCCAGATACATTCACGAACAGTGCCTGCTCGTCCGAATCGGTTTTGAGCAATTTGTTGCGGAATTCCTCCACATATACACTTGCCCAATGTGCAGCGGGTGCACCAATGGGAAGAATGCGTTCTTTGCCCGCTCCACCGCATCGTATAAAACGCATGCCTGGCTGTACATCCCGAATATCCAGCGCAATCAGTTCCGATACCCGAATACCTGTAGCATATAACAGTTCAAGCATCGCTCGATCTCTCACACCCTGCGGTGAACGAATATCAGGCGCTGTCAGCAGTTGTTCGATCTCCTGTATGCTTAATACCTGTGGTGGCGACTTGTCCGCCTTGGGAGCTTCCACATCAAACGTAGGGTCCTGTATAATCTCCCCCCGGCGCATCAAAAAGTGAAAGTAGGAGCGCAGTGATACGATGCTGCGGGCAATGGTTGCGTTGGCACGTCCTGCCTGTTTGAGCTGACCTGCAAACAGGACGACATGCGTGCGTCTGACCTGATCGGCTTTGCGTATGCCAAATTCCTTATCTGCAAATTCAATGAACTTGTCCACGTCTCGGAGATACGATTCAAGCGTGCTGCTCGACATCCCTTTATCATCTTCCAAGTATAAGGCATAGGCGTGTATCGTCTGTTTCATGTACAACGCTCCTCAACTGACAGATCTGCCGCTTTGGCAGACTGCTCCCGTATTTGCATCCCTGACTGTTCGAAGCTACTCCCCGTACCAATAGAACAAACGGAGACGCTCTGCCATCGTAGGACGTCCTTCTCCATTACCCGGCCAATCCGTTTCCTGAAATACTTTGATTGCATTGCCAGTCGGCATCTGATACTGGTCCACAGGTGAGATCCAGCCATTGAACAGATCCAGAACATGATAGAACAGATAGACTAGTGCAGCAAAAAATATAATAAATCGAATAAAATGGAGCCCTCTCCGCACTGATATAATCATGGGTATATCCCCCTTCTGATTCAAATCCGGTAATGTCCTTGACTCAGGGTATGTCCATAAACACAAGTTTATGCCATTCGGGGTAAACTCCAGATCACGTCCGGTGCCAAAAAAGCTCTCCCGTCAAAACCGCCGGTGAGAGCTTGAAGATATGCTATGTTATTCTTCATCTTTGGGTTTTTGTTCATTTTTAGCTTTGCAACGATAACAAATTCCATGAAAATCCAGTCGGTGATCTACTACCGAAAAGTTGAATTCCCGCTCCAAACGCTCTTCAAGCGGTCCAAGCCAGTCTTCACGTATTTCATCCATACTTCCGCATTGAACACAGATTAAGTGATGATGGTGATGCTTGGATGTATCTCCGCGCAGATCATAACGCGCTACACCGTCGCCGAAGTTGATTTTCTCTACAACATGCAGCTCACTCAGCAGTTCGAGGGTACGGTACACGGTTGCCAGACCGATTTCGGGAGCCTTTTCTTTAACGAGCATGAATACGTCTTCTGCGCTCAGATGATCTTCTTCATTCTCAAGAAGTACTCTTACGGTGGCTTCCCGCTGGGGCGTTAATTTATATCCTTGGGACTGTAGTTGCTGCTTAATTTTATCAATCCGTGCTTCCATTTTCTCCCTCCCCCTAGGAAATCACTGCACACTGCAACTTAACCCACTCTTTTCATTATAGGGGGAGTGCATAATTAAAGTCAACATTTTACACTATGCAATGCACGTTATGCCGGTAGTAGCATTGGCGTGACCCAGCGCATCATCGCAGGTGTAACCCATGTTTCAAAAGACGCCACGCCGAGCAGCATTGCAGCCATAACCAAAGTTAACACTATATATGAAGCAAACGGCCTTTGTCGACCAGGTGTTCGCTGCATCAAAACACGATTGCGAATGATGTATAGCGAGAATGTCATCGCCGCCACACTGCAGATCAGAAGGATTGGAATGACAAATAGATTATGTGGTGCCACGGAAACCAGTGCAAACAGCAGCCCTTTCCAAGAATACTGTCCAACCAGGTAACCCACAGTGAATCCAATGAGCACACCTTTCAGAAAATCCAGAACCAGTATACCAGGCAGTCCAACGACGGATAAACCCAGAATAAAGATTAGACCTACCCATTTCAGATGAAGCATGGCGATGTCCCAATAGGCCCCGGTCTCTGTCACCTGCGCACTATGCTGCACGGTCATGAAGAAATTACCGAGATAACCCTCCAGATCCTGGCGTTGATCAAGAGACAATGCATTCACCATAAGCGCGCCAAAAATGACGCCGACCAGAAACAAGACAGCCACGAATACATATAACGAAGTCTGACCTTTAAATGTAAAGTAGGATGAGCGCATACAGGTACGAGTCCCCTTTCCGGTATCATGCTGCAAGGATTCTCAGTTACATCCTCATAGTCATTCTTATGAATCGGAATGCACCTGTATGACTTCTTGTCCAGATTGGTTCCCTGTATGGTGTAAGCTATATGAGTTGAACCTCGGAATATAACTACAGCATATTTACACGAGTCACTCCGTGGCTCTTTCCTGAACAGCAACTTTACCGTACGTTCCTCCACCACCAGAGGACAATTCCAGTTGCCCATTCCTTGCAGCCACGATCAAGCCAGCCAGCACAGGTCCAACAACCGCAGCAAGTTCTTCCTCACGCGTGCGATGAAGGATGTTCATTTCCGTACCAAAATGGTCCAGTAACTGGCGCAATTTGGCTTTGCCAAGTCCCGGAATGAACTCCAGTGGTACCTGATAATGATAGGAGGGTCTGTTTGCAGGAACACGAGGACTATCCCGATCAGAGATGGCCAGAATGCGGTCCAATACCCCTTGAACCAGCTTAAGACTGCCACAGTGAGGACAACGCTCTGCCGACATTGCTTGATCGTCCATAATACTGCCACACGCTGCACAGTAGGTACGGTGATATTTGCCCAGCCTTGGATTCAGTCCATAATTGGCAGCAATGCTCCTGCCGGCTTCTCCTTGGAGTGCCATACGGAATTCATCAAAAGAAGGGGCAGCAACTTGCAATTCGTTATACTCCCGTCCAATTTTACCAAGTGAATGTGCATCCGAATTGGTCAGGAACGGCACATGATCCAGCTCCCGAATATAACTGGCCATGGATGAGTCTGAGCTTAACCCCAGTTCTACCGCATCCACAATACGGGTATCCAGCACATCGCCCATACGGGGGGCTGTACTGCCATAGATGCCTTTATGCGGTGTAAATACATGTGCAGGCACAATTAGTCCACCACGTGCCTTAATCTCTGCCTGCATCTCTAGAGCGGGCACGTATACCCGCTGAGAACTGAGATTCACATTTTTCATATAACGTTTCATCCAGTCCGTGAAGGACTTCATCGTTTTCAGATCACGGAAGTATGCGAGCATATGGAACTCACGCATTTCAGGCTCGCGCAGCTCAATCTCTGTACCCAGCAGAATGGTGGTGTCCTGGTAGGCAATACCGCCCCCCTCAATCTCGGACATCGTACCGTTCTCCAGCAATTGCTCGATATCCATCTGTACAACCGGCGAATGACAATCAATCACACCCAGCAAATGAATTCCTTTGCGATCCGATGCTTCCCGGGCAATATTCTCAAATGTCAGATCGCGACTACCACTGATTTTTACGGCCTCGCCGCGAGAGGTTCGTCCGATGTGAATATGAAGGTCTGTATAACAGGGCTCCCACATCGTGGACGTTTTCAGTTGGTCATTCATCCCTAGAACCGTCCTGTCGTTCTGTAGAGGTCCCACGCGTACACAGCCATCATCGTTTTGGCATCACTAATCCGGTTATCGTCCATGAGTGCGTAGGCTTCCTCCAGTGTGATCTCGGATACTTCAAGGAATTCATCTTCGTCCAGTTCCATATCTCCGGCTTCCAACTCTTCAGCAATGTATAGATGAATGATCTCATCTGCGAACCCCGGTGAGGTGTAGAACGAACGCAGATGACGCAGCGACTTGGCCACATATCCCGTCTCTTCTCGCAATTCACGTGCGGCAGCCACTTCCGGCTCTTCTCCAGGGTCCAGTTTTCCCGCAGGAATCTCCACTTCGGTGCGTCCCATTGCCTGACGATACTGATCCACTACAAGCATACGATCCCCATTCAGAGCGAGTACAGCTACCGCTCCAGGGTGCCGGATTATCTCACGTGTAGCCGTCTCACCGTTCGGCAGTTTAACCGTATCGACCTGTAGTGAAATCACTTTCCCCTCGAAGATGGGCTTGGTGGATACGGTCACTTCATCCAACTTCGGATTGGCAGGTTGCGCTGCATGGATGGATTGGGCAGATTGGTTTGGTTTCATTCGTTCTTCAACTCCATATCGTTGGATTATATATTCGGTTAATGTATAAATCTCTGATTTTGGGCATATGGTGAGCGTATAGAACTCTCACAGCAAATATAAACAATTCAGGGGGAATTTTGATGAACAGTTATTTGACGCCTAAATCCGTACACGTGGTAGGACAAGCCCGGCAAGTACAGCTCATCCTTAAGCAATGGTTGCACGAGTGGGGACCGGATGCCAAATTAAGTGATCTGCTCGCTGGACGCAAATCAATGGGGCATTGATCTATTCAGCCATGGACACATGTTTCATCCAATATTAACGAGTCTTCTCCCTTGAAATATAACATGATTTCACAAAAAGTCCGAATCCGTACAGACCGGGTTCGGACTTTTGTCTAAGAACATATGAGGTAACATGTGCAGTATCTTATTTCTTGCCGGCTGCCGTTTCTTGAATAATTGCCACCACCACTTGGGACAACTTCACAATATCTTCGGCACGAATACGTTCTTTGGTTGTATGAATATCCTCATACCCTACCGCCAGATTCGCGGTTGGAATACCAAATCCGTTAAAGATGTTGGCATCACTGCCCCCACCAGAAGCGAACGTACTTGTCTCCAGTCCAAGACTGCGGATGGCACGCTGTGCAAGTTGTACAACTTCGTGTTCATCATGGAAACCAAATGCAGGATACAGAATCTCGCTTCTGAATTCAGCCGTTGCACCGTATTTGCGACATGTCGTTTCCAGCGCATCGCGCATCTGTGCAACCTGCAACTCAACTTTCTCCTGCACAATACTGCGGGCTTCCGCTTCAAGCTGTACAAAGTCACATACCACGTTGAGTGCTGATCCACCCTGGAATTTGCCGATGTTTGCTGTTGTCTCATCATCAATTCGTCCAAGCTTCATCGCTGCAATGGCTTTGGCAGCAACCTGAATGGCGCTGATCCCGTCTTCCGGGTTCACGCCCGCATGTGCGGACTTCCCATAGATGCTCATTTGGATTTCAGCTCTGGCCGGTGCAGCTACACAGATCGTACCTACAGCTCCGTTGGAATCCAACGCATAGCCGAATTCGGCATCGATATCCTTCGGATTCATGGCACGTGCGCCCACCAGGCCAGACTCTTCGCCCACCGTAATGACGAATTGAATTTTACCATGTGGAATCTTGTTCTCCTGAATCACACGAATCGCTTCGAACAATGCCGCAATCCCTGCTTTATCATCTGCTCCCAGGATCGTTGTTCCATCACTGCGAATCCAGCCATCTTCACCCAGTTCAGGTTTAATGCCCTGTCCCGGCGTTACGGTGTCCATATGACATGTGAAAAAGATCGGTGCAACGCCATCTGTTCCTTCGGCCTCCCAGGTAATGACAAGGTTTCCCGCGCCATGCCCGGTTTGCTCCATGGTATCGTCCTCATAGACATGAAGACCAAGCTCTGCAAACTGTTCTTTTAACACCTTTGAGATGTTCTGTTCATTTTTTGTTTCACTATCCATCTGCACCAATTCCATGAACTGATCGATAACACGTTGTTGTTTAATCATAGGACTTTCCTCCCTCTCGTGGATACGGTACAATACAATTACTATGGCTTGTTTACTTTTTATGAGGTTGTTCAAAAAGTCCGCTTTTGATTACGAAGGATGCCTGGCGGCATCATCAGCTTTGAATATGGAATTCAGCCGAAATAAGCAGAGGCTTACGAAGTATGTTTCCTTTGGAAACATTGTGGTTGCTCACGTAGTTTCCCTACGCTCCGCTACTCCATTTCTAGCTTCATCCCATCTTCTTGGTACTGAAAACCGATCTTTTTGAACACACACTTTATGTTGAAAGGAGTTCTCTTATCATGCAAAAAAAGAAATGGTTCAAAATCATCATCTATCTCATGCTGATCGCCATGATCGGGTCCACCCTTTTCATCGCTCTCGAACCGTTGCTGTTCGGATAGCCACATGAAGCCTTTCGACGAACTGTTTACAGACGTTGAAGGGCTTCTTTTTCGCTAATCCAATTGATTTGATATGGAAAAATGCGATTAAAGTACGGAACAATCTCGCGTGCTACCTGCTCCACTGTATAAGACTTGCCCGTGATATCCTCCAGTGAGGTAACGCCATATTGCTCAATTCCACAAGGAACAATCCCCTGAAAACCAGCATGTTGAATGCCTGAGCTGATGTTAAAGGCAAACCCATGACTGGTCACGAAACCGCGGCGATGTTTGCAGCGATTAAACTTGATGCCAATTGCAGCAATCTTCATATCGCCGATCCACACACCCGTATAACCCTCTTTGCGTCCGGCTTCGATGCTTTGGTCTGCGAGATAATCTATAAGTACCTGCTCAAGTTTCCGCAAATATCCGTGTAGATCCAAGTCTTCATCCCGACCAAGAATCAATAACGGGTAACCTACCAACTGGCCCGGGCCATGATAAGTAATATCACCGCCCCGATCAATTTGAAACAAAGAAATCCCTTGCTCACGCAACTCTTCCGGACTGAGAAGCAGATGCTCCGGATGATTTTGTGAACCGATCGTATACGTTGGCGGGTGTTGTAAAAGCAGCATCTGCTCGGCTCCCTCGCCCTCGTCCAATCGCTGCACAATCGCTTTCTGGCGGTTCCAAGCCTCTTCATAATCAAGCATCGGTATGTATGCAACATCCAGCGGCTTGCTCATGATTCCCCACACCCTTCTGCTTCAGGTTCAATGTACAATTGAGCACTTGTCATAGACAACAGGAAAAGTGCACGGCCTCCGGCACATACACTTTCTCGTCTACTATTTACTTAATACACCGTGCTCTCCATGGTATATCCTTCAAGGTTTTCTTTGACACGTTGCAAGAAACGTCCGCTGATTACACCATCCAGGATTCGGTGATCCAGCGACAGACACAGATTAGCCATCGAACGAACAGCGATCATATCATTAATAACCACGGGCTTCTTGACAATCGACTCGAATGTAAGAATCGCTGCCTGCGGATAGTTAATGATTGGCTGGGACAGGATCGAACCGAATGAACCGGTGTTGTTCACTGTGAACGTACCACCTTGCATATGGTCCAGCTTCAGCGTACCTTCACGTGTTTTGCGAGCCAGTTCATCTACTTCACGGGCCAGACCTGCAATATTTCGCTGATCGGCATGTTTGATTACCGGTGTAAGTACGGAATCTTCGGTTCCTACCGCCATGGACAGGTTAATGTCCCGTTTGACGATAATTTTGTCCACTGCCCATACCGAGTTCATGATTGGATAGTCTTTAATCGCATTGACGACACCCTTCATCATGAAGGACAGATATGTCAGATTGATGCCTTCCTTACGCTTGAACTCATCCTTGAGTTTATTGCGCAGCATCACAAGATTTGTTACGTCCACTTCAATCATCGTCCATGCATGCGGGATTTCCGATACGCTCTGACGCATATTCCGCGCAATCGCATTACGCACAGGGGTAACATCAATGAAATACTCCGATCTTCCTTGGCCGCCACCTTCTACTTCGATCTGTGGAATTTTCGGGCTTTCGGTTAGATGAATACCTGAATGTCTCACAGGAACGCCTGCATCGGACGCTGAGATCGCTTCTCCAGCGGTTAAACCCATGTCTCCATTTCCACGATTTACGCCACTGAATGGAGAAGCAGACGGCACACCAGAAGGTGTAAGCTTTGCAGCTGGAGATGATGCTTGTGCAGACGCAGACGATCCAGCCATATTACCTCCCTGTGCAACATATGCCAGCACATCTTTGCGGGTAATACGACCACCTGCTCCAGTACCTTGGATGCTTTGCAAGTTCAAACCATGCTCTGCTGCCAGGGATTGAACTGCCGGGGAATACCGATTACGCATCGGCTGGTTGGGATCATGTGCTGCTGTATTTGAGGCGGCAGCAGGAGTATGGGCCGTATTATGCTGCACTTGCTCCTGTTGCTGCGATACTTGTGTTACCTGCTCAGCCGCTTCTTCGTCAGAAGCTGCGACCTGCATGCGGCAGATTGCTTCACCAACAGCAATTGTTGTGCCCTCTTCCACCAAAAGGTCACCCATAATTCCATCCACAGTGGATGGAATCTCGGCATTAACTTTATCCGTGATTACTTCACAGATCGGCTCGTACTGTTCCACACGGTCGCCCGGTTTTTTCAACCATTTGCCTATGGTAGCCGAGACCAGCGATTCCGCCAATTGCGGCATAATGACCTCGATCCATTTCATACGTTCAGCCATTTGATTATCACTCCAAACTTTACTTTTAAACGATTAAACGATCCAATAAAACGAAATTAAAACTCGGCAAGTGTACGCATTGCTGCTTTGGCTTTGTCCTTGCTCAGCATGTAGAATTTCTCCAATGTTGGGCTAATTGGCATGGCCGGCACGTCAGGTCCACAGAGACGCTGAATCGGTGCATCCAGTTCAAACAGACATTCCTCGCTAATAATCGCGGCAACTTCCGCACCTACACCACCCGTTTTGTTATCTTCGTGTACAATCAGCACCTTGCCTGTCAGACGAGCGGAAGCAATAATCGCTTCCCGATCCAGCGGTTGCAATGTGCGCAGATCCAGAACGTGTGCTGTAATGCCTTCTTCACGTTCCAGCTCCTCAGCAGCCTGCATGATAAAATGCAGCGGCTGGCTGTAGCCGATCACCGTAATATCCGCACCCTCACGAAGTACGTTGGCTTTACCAATTGGAACGATGTAATCATCTTCAGGCACATCTTCCTTGATGAGCTTGTAGCATTTTTTATTTTCAAAAAAGAGTACCGGGTCCGGGTCGCGAATAGCCGCTTTAAGTAGTCCCTTGGCATCATATGCCGAGTAGGGCGCTATAATTTTCAGACCAGGTGTACCAAAGAAAATCGATTCCGGACATTGGGAGTGATACAACCCACCGAAGATTCCGCCACCAATCGGCGCTCGAATGACAATCGGACAACTCCAGTCATTGTTGGAACGATAGCGAATTTTGGCCGCTTCACTAATGATCTGGTTGGTTGCCGGCAGCATGAAGTCCGAATATTGCATCTCGGCAATCGGCTTCATGCCATACATTGCTGCACCGATGGCAACACCTGCAATAGCTGATTCGGACAACGGTGTGTCCATGACACGCATCTCCCCAAACTGATCCTGTAAGCCTTTGGTTGTGGTGAACACACCACCTTTGACCCCTACGTCTTCACCGAGGATAAAGACATTTTCATCCCGCTCCATCTCTTCTTTCATCGCGAGACGGATTGCATCAATATATTCCATCACTGCCATACTTACCGTCCCCCTTCTTCGCTGTCCGCATAAACGTGCGTCAGAGTGTCCTCAGGTTTCGGATATGGCGCGTTGTCTGCATATTCAGTAGCTTCTTTCATTTCCAGCGCAAGCTGGGAAGCCAGATCCGCATCCCGGGCTTCGTCCCAGATACCGCAATCAATCAGATAGTTCTTCATGCGAAGCACACCGTCCTTCTTCCAGTTCTCATCAACTTCTTCCTTGGTCCGGTAAGCCAGATCATTGTCAGAAGTAGAGTGAGGAGAGAGACGGTACATCATCGCTTCAATCAGTGTGGGTCCTTCGCCTGCTATGGCACGTTGACGTGCTTCCTTCACAGCAGCGTATACTTCGAGCGCATCGTTACCATCTACACGCAGTCCAGGGAAACCGTAACCGAGTGCACGATCCGATATTTTACCGCTAAGCTGCTTGTGAATTGGAACCGAAATCGCATACTGGTTGTTCTCACACATAATAATGACAGGCAACTTGTGTACACCTGCAAAATTGGCTCCCTCATGGAAGTCACCCTGATTGCTTGATCCTTCACCAAACGTAACAAAAGAAACAAATTCCTGCTTCTTCATTTTGGCAGCCAGCGCAAACCCAACAGCGTGAGGAACCTGTGTGGTAACCGGGCTGGAGCCCGTCACAATCCGCAGCTTTTTGTGACCGAAGTGACCCGGCATTTGCCGCCCGCCACTATTTGGATCTTCCGCTTTTGCAAAAGCAGACAGCATCAACTCACGCGGAGTCATGCCTACCGCCAGTACAAAACCATAATCGCGGTAATACGGTAAATAATAATCGTGATCCCGGTCCAGACCAAAAGCAGCGCCTACTTGCGCAGCCTCCTGCCCTACACCGGATACGTGAAAGTTAATTTTGCCAGCCCGTTGTAAGAGCAAGCAACGCTCGTCAAACTTGCGTGCGAGCAGCATGTATTTGTACATATCCAATACTTCACCATCGCTAAGTCCCAGCTGTTGATGCCGATGGACCGCGTCTGCAGTACCTTGTGAACTCATATGAGGTACCTCCTTTTAATCAGAGCCTGTGCCACTCTTACTACCCGATCTTATAACCTGGTACTAAGACTTGGCTTAACCTTATTATAATCCCTTTTACCCAAAAAAGGAAAGAACCTTTCTCATAAGCCTGTTTGGCTTACATTCCAATGGCCTTTCCATCGACCGCCAGCATGGCTTCACCCATGATTTCCGACAGAGAAGGGTGCGGATGAATGGTTTGTCCGACTTCCCAAGGTGTGGCATCCAGCATCTGAGCCAGTGAAGCCTCAGCGATCAATTCCGTTACATGGTTGCCAATCATATGTACCCCCAATATATCATTCGTCTTGGCATCTGCGATCACCTTCACGAATCCATCACGACTTCCGTGAATGAGCGATTTGCCAATCGCCTGAAACGGGAACTTGCCTGTTTTGGTGTCAAAGCCACGTTCTTTGGCTTCACGCTCGGTGAATCCGATGCTGGCTGCTTCCGGACGTGTATACACACAGCGCGGGATGCGATGGGATTCTACAGCATGTACCGTTTCGCCGGCCAGATGATTGACAGCGAGAATGCCTTCATGACTTGCCGCGTGCGCAAGCTGTAGACCACCAATGCAGTCGCCAATGGCATAGATGTGACCTTCACCGGTCTGTAGCTGTTTGTTCACAGCAATGAAGCCACGCTCCAGCTTGATATCTGTATTTTCGAGTCCGATATTTTCGACATTGGCCTGACGTCCAACCGACACGAGCATTTTCTCCGCTTTCAGCGTTTCCTGCTTTTCGTCACCAAGCTGCACATCAATCTGGATGCCATCTGTATCCGTGCTATAGGTTTCCGTTAGCACTTTGGCTCCTGTCAGGAAACGAACCCCCCGCTTACCAAGCAATCGTTGCATCTCTCTTGCAACATCCTCATCCTCTGCAGGCAGCACGTGAGCAGCAGCTTCTATCACCGTGATGTCTACACCAAAGTCATTCAGCATCGATGCCCACTCCAGTCCAATCACACCACCGCCGACAATAATAAGTGATGCGGGAAGCTCATCCATACGCAGTGCTTCGTCACTGCTCATAATAAACTTGCCATCCGGTTCCAGCCCTGGCAGCACACGTGGACGTGAACCAGTAGCAATAATGAGATTGGTCGGCACAACCGTATCCATCTCCCCATCTTCAAACTCTACAGCGACCGCTCCGCTCTGCGGGGAGAAAATGGAAGGTCCGATCACGCGACCTTTCGCGTGTACGACCTGGATTTTATTTTTTTTCATCAAATATTGAACGCCCTGATGAAGTTGCTCCACAATCGCATCCTTGCGCGCCTGTACTTTGGGAAATACAAGTGTGGCTCCATTGGTCTCGATACCATACGTCTCACTCTCCTGAATCTCGGCGTACACTTCCGCGCTTTTCAGCAAAGCTTTACTCGGAATACAGCCACGATGCAGACAGGTTCCGCCAAGCTTGTCCTTCTCAATGATAACGACCTGTTTCCCCAGCTGTGCAGCCCGGATCGCGGCTACATATCCACCGGTTCCTCCTCCAAGAATTGCTACATCACATGTAATTGGCATCTCTCATGCTCTCCTCTATGAATCAAATTTCAGTATCATTTATGATGGCTTGAATCATGGTTTGGAATATACCCTCTATATGCCATTGTACTCTCCTTGAGCAGTCAACTCAAAGTTTGAACCAATCACACATGGACAGCCCATGCATTCCAAGCTATGATGGAATCAGGTATGATCTGTAAGCGTAACCTTTATTTAATGTCGACTTTGGCAGAAAGGGTATAATGCTCATGAATACAAGATTGGTATTTGCGCGATTTTTGGCGATTGTTGTTCTGGTCATTCCCGGTTTAATGGCAATGAAGGGTTTTCTGATGATGAAAGACGCCCTGTTCCTATATTATGCCGAGCACGGGAACGAACTGATTTCACCAGGGTTCCAGTGGCTTTCCTTTGGCGGTGGACTTGTCCTTTTTGCCGCAGGTATGAGCTTTCTGGGAGGCTGGATCCTGTTCCGTGACCGCAAGCGTAATTATGTAGGTCCCCGTTTCCGGTCCAAAAATGTACCCGAAAAAGCAGAGACGCCCGGAAGGACTCCATGAGTCCGGGCTTTTTGTGTGTTTATATAACACACCGCCTACTTTACATAGACAGGATGGATCCTCATGGTATCATTTTTAATCACGTTACAACGACTGCTCAAAGGCATTTTCCATGCGTTCAAAGACCCCAAGTTTCTGGCTTTGTTCGCGTTAACGGCAGCAACGTTGCTGTCAGGCACTTTGTTTTACACTCGTGTTGAAGGTCTGCACTGGATCGATGCGTTATACTTCTGTGCGGTTACCCTCACTACGGTGGGACATCCTGAATTTGTGCCAACCACCGGATTCAGCAAAGCCTTTACCGTGATCTACATGTTTGCAGGCATTGGTCTCACTTTTGCCATGATTGCCAGAATTACAGCAGGTATTCTATTCCCTCGCAAATTAAAGACAGAAGAGGACCCGGAGTAATCTCCGGGTCATTCGTATAAAGCATCCCGCAGTTTGGTAGACATACGTGATTCTTTGGAAGAAGACTTCAGGATCGTTCTGCGCAGCGTCAGGTTACTTGCCTGCAGTCGCTCCGCTTCTGCGAACAGTTCTGCAAATAATGCCTGCGCCGCTTCATCTAGAGATCCCTGATCTTTCAGACTTTCATATTGCGCTTGCAGTGTTGTTAATGCTTCACTCATACTAAACACCTCTTTTCACAACTCCTGTTAATTAGCTGCCGTAACCAATAGCTTAACAATCCATATAGTAACACAAAGCTGCACAGATTAGTTCTGGCTCTTACCAAAGATTTTGTGGTACTCTGTAATGGTCGCTTTTTTTGTTGAATCCCGTATGTGAGAGGAGTAGCAGCACCGTGCAAACAGGACGTATTACCGTAATTACTGGACCCATGTTCAGTGAAAAGTCCGGTGAACTCATTCGCCGTTGTCAGAAATTAATTCAATTTGGCCGTAAAAAGGTGGTAGCCTACAAACCAGCCGAGGATGATCGGTTTGCCCAAGATGAAATCGTGAGCCGAATTGGTTATCGACTCCCTGCCCATTCCATTCCCCGGCAATTAACCACGGAATCCGTAGAAATGATCCTGAATCAAACCATAGATGCTGATGTTGTTGCATTTGATGAAGTACAATTTTTCAGCAGTGCCATCATGGAACTGGTCTCGGAGCTAGCCTATTGTGGCAAACATGTTATTGTGGACGGACTTAATATGGATTACCGTGGTAAGGAATTCGGATATATCGGCGGTTTGCTTGCCATGGCAGATGACATTGAGAAACTCTCGGCTTTCTGTGCCGTATGCGGCAGTCCGGATGCTGCCTTTACGCAACGTATCGTCAATGGGGAACCCGTTACTTTGGGTCCGGTTGTCATGATTGGCGATTCAGAAGCTTACGAGCCACGCTGTCGTTGCTGCTTCATTCCTCCTCACAAAGTTGAATGCTCATCATAGTTTCTAAATGATCTCTAAGATCCTCCAAAAAGCCCTTTTTGGGCTTTTTTTGATTATCGCAGCGAACTTTTGCACAAAAAAGCACCGCTTTGCAGCGATGCTTACAGGATCACTTCCCGCTAGTCCCGGGAAACAAAATATTTGTTGGTCATGTAGTAAGCGTCACCACGCGACGTTTCCACCATTCCTTTTTTGGCATCCAAAAATACAATCTCTTTACACTTCGTGCAGTACCATTTCGTGCGTTTGTATGGAGATTCCGTCACGTAAGCCGTGCCGCATTTACAATCAATCTTCATTAATAACTCGGTTGATTTATAAGCACTGGACAGGCGTTCCAGGTTATCCTGCTGCTGTGTAGGCATAATGGTCTGCTGATAATCCGATAGATGATTCTGAACCTTAAAGTCTGCTACCAATCCTGCATTCAATCCAAAAAACTCCTTGCCGATTTCGGTCACGAAGCGCTTCTCATTTCTGTAGCAATCCAGCCACTCAATAATCTGCTTATTAGACAGTGGAACCGTACCCTTGATACCGCTGTTTAAGGTGTAGGTCATGATGTATAAAGTATCGTCTTGTCTACCTGAGTACATTAGAATCCTCCTTCGAATACATTTGCTAATGTACTACAAAAACGCGCATAAATCAAAAAAATCTTATTTCCTGAGCGCATCTCTTCTTATTAAATGGGAAACATTCCTCTTTCATCCGCCAAAGACTTACAAGAACTGCATACACCTGAAACATTTCCCTGCGGTGCCGCATAATGCACGACCGATCTGACGTTTTTCTTACATATGGAACAGTAGTGCCTCCTTTCCTTTTTTGGAATATAGTCCGATAGCTTCACTACATTTTGGTTCTGTCGGAATCGTTGTAAGAAGCCCAGCCATTTCATCTCGCTTCACTCTCTCTTGTTCGCTTACCTCGTAGTCGTTTTTCGCTTTTGGTTAAAAATTATCGCGCCTTCTGTTATGTATACGATTCCAAGTTGTGCATGCCTATCTCATAATCTATTCGACGTTTTGGGCGTTTTTCCTGTTTTTAATCTCTACACATATAAAAAAAACCGACATAACCTGCTTTCCTTCCTTTTGGAAGAACAGTATTTTAGTCGGTTCCCACCTTATTTATAAAAAGTTCCCAGAACGTCCAGCTCTGGTGAGCGCTCAATTCGAAACGGGTAGATATACCCCTGATTCATTCGGGTAAATTTGCGACTCCACAGATCCAGTCCGGATGTGAACTGATAGGCCTGATATATAAACTTGGAACAGTAATTACGCTCAATACTGCGAAGATTGGTCTGCAAACGGTAGAATCTCACCTGCTTGTAATGGTCCTGTACCCAACCGGCTGCTTTCATGCCTGCCTCACTCAGCCTGGAACGGAATACAATGAAGCGATCTCCTTCATAGAAACGCGTGAGATACCAGTCTAATGAATCAGCAAATACAGGCCCATAAGGATGCACATGATACACTTTGCCGTCGAGCCCAATAATCCCCATATGCCCGGCGTAATACGTTGATTCCGAACTTGGTGTGTACACAATATCTCCAGGCTCCAGCTTCATCTTGCCTAATGCGTTAATGGGCAAGTCCTGATGCAGCCGTTTGGCTGCTGTACGTTCACGCCGTCCTTCAACCAACAAGCGATGAAGTGCCCCGGCAAGTGCGAGATATATTTCAGACCATTTGATCTTTTTTTTATCAGATCGTTTGAACCACCGCTGGATGAAGGTGAACCCTCGCTGTGGCTGTGATCCCTTTTTCATACGCTGCACTCCACTCTAATCTATTTATTGGATTTATTGGATCTATATATAAAGATTATTTTCACTGACACTACGATGACAGAATAATCTTCCAATCGCTGTAAACCCCAGATTTTTCTGCCCTCTCCGTTATTGTGTAAATGATTATTTCAGATGATGTTTTTGTCATTCTAATGTATCTCAGGCTTATTATAGACATTTGGTAGCACATGTTCAATTCGGCAACCATTGTGTGTGTTGAAATTATGCCTTCTTATTACCCATTTTATGCAAAAAAATGACTCCGGGATTAACCCGAAGTCATTTTGCTCTGATCCAAATGTAAACATTTATTCTTCTATAACACCAAGAGCTTTATTTTTCTCCTTAAAACGACTGTTATGGGAAGAAACATAAGCCACTTTTTCCGCTTCAGGGTCCATGTAAAGCTTTGCACTATTCACCGCAAGAGCAGCATCAGTGAAAGTACCCGCAATCAGATAAAGTTTACTACCATAATCTACAAAATCACCTGCAGCAAATACGCCCGGTATATTCGTTTGTAATCTCTCCGTTGTAGTGACGTGCCATTCGCCAAGGTCAAGTCCCCAATCCCGAATTGGACCAAAGTCACTCTTCATGCCATGGTTCACAATGACAGCATCTACTTCAAGCAGTTCAGTCTCGCCAGTGTCCACATGTGAGATGGTCACTTGTTCAATCACATCGCCACTCATACTATGCAATGTCTCTACCGCATAAGGTGTACGGACATCTACTGAGGATTCTCTCATGCGCAGTACATTACGCTCCAACCCGCCAAAACGGTCACGACGATGCACAACTGTCACTTGCTCTGCCAATGCTTCCAGTTCATTCGCCCAGTCTACAGCAGAGTCGCCTCCACCCGAGATCAGTACCCGTTTGCCCCGGAATGGCTCGAGTTCCTGCACGGTATAGTGCAGATTGCTAACCTCATAACGGTCAGCACCTTCAAGCTCCAGCTTGGCCATTTTATATATACCATATCCGATTGCCATAATGACGGTACGTGTCCAGTGTTGTTCACCTGTTGCAGAAGTTAACAGAATTGTGCCATCAGGTTGACGCTCGAATCCTTCGATCTGTTGTTCGAACACAAGCGTTGGATCGAAAGTTCGTGCCTGTTCTTCCAATTGTTTAATCAGATCCTCACACAGGATTGGCGTCACACCCCCGACGTCCCAGATCATTTTCTCCGGATAAAATAACATGCGACCGCCCAATCTGTCCCGTGCCTCAATTAACTTGGTCTTCATATCCCGCATGCCGCTATAAAAGGCAGAGTACATGCCCGCAGGGCCACCGCCGATAATGGTTACATCATAGAGTTCCAACTGCTGATTCATATTAAAAATACCTCCGTTAATTCGATCCAGAACATCGAGTATTTGATATCGATTCTCATTATCACTTAAATCCTAGTGTAATGGTAATCTTATCAAAATACAATGGCTAAAAAACAAACATTTCTTGTACAAAACATTTACGAACTACTCTGCACTCCACTATTGCGCTCTTGGAGCCGCCAACAGCTTTTCAACGACAAAATCAAGTTGTTTATTGATTGAATAGATATCTGAATAGTAGAAGAAATCAAAATCAATCTCAATCAAACGACCTTCCTTGATCGCAGGGATGCTGCTCCATATTGGATTATCCGTCAAGTTATCTGCCCCATCGTATATTGAGCGAAACACATAGTCACCGATATATTCAGGCAGTACTTCCATAGAAATACTGGAGCCGGCTTCGTCCGAAACCACATCAATTTTTTTCTGTACAACCTCAGGTGCTTTCATTCCCAAGTACTCATATACCGCCTGCGATCCTCGGCCATATTGTTTGCTCTCTGCAATGTTCATGCCTTTCAAACCACCCTCCACAATGGAGATCGTTTTGTCCAGTATGCCTGCATCCGCAAGCGTCTTTTTACTCTCTTCAACCTTGGTGTTCAGATTAGTGATTAACGTCTCAGCTTCCTGCTCTTTGCCAAAAATACTCGCTATACTATGCAGTCTTTCTTCTGTTGTCTTTTTCTCGTACGGAATATATACAGTAGGTGCAATATCCTTTAATAACGTATATGTCTCTTCAGAAGGAACAATGATCAGATCCGGATCAAGATCAATGACAGCTTCAGGATTCGGTTCAAACCAGGTACCCAGTGCATTTACACCTTCAAGCTCACTCTTGTATGCAGCCCCGTCATATACATCTGAGGTAGCGATCGGCTTAACCCCAAGGGCAACGACATCTCCCTGGAGATACAGAACAACAACCCGTTTGGGGTCAGCTGGGACAACGACCTCACCCTTAACCGTCGAGACCGTGCGTGTTTCATTGTCTTTGTTGGTCTGGTTTCCTATGTCTGATGACACGGTCGTACTGCTGTTATTGGAACTGGCACCCGTTCCTTCGCCAGCTGTTGGTGTGGTTGTACCTGAAGAGCAGGCTGAGAGCAGCATCGTGATGCTCAATAGAGCCACCATAATCATACTTGAACTTGTTTTTCTTCTTTTCATTGGTGTAGACCCTCCGTCTATATATTGATAATGATTCTCATAATCAATATATCCTGACTTCCACCTACGGCCAATGGACGATTCAGATATTTGTAATGGACGATCCTCTGCTCTCGCTTCTTCTCTCCTATTTCGTTGATACTGGATTGGTGAGATCCCGACATGTTTTTTGAAGATACGACTAAAATAATACACATCCGAATAACCCACTTCTGCTGCAATTTCACCAAGCGTTGCATCAGATCGTACAAGCAGAGTACGAGCCTTGGCAAGTCGAGTCTGAATTAGATAATCAATCGGACTGTAACCCGTTTTTCGTTTGAATTGCATGGATAAATGACGAGAGCTGTAGTTGAATTGTTCAGCCAGAGAATCAAGTGTGACCTGTTCCCTGTAATGCTTCTGTATGTAACGAAGTGTTTGTTTCACCGGATCAGCATGTTCTGTTTTGATCTCTTGCTCTGTTAGCTGAATCAGCATTTCATGAATGAATTGGTAAAATAAACTTTTCGTATGAAGCAGATCCAGACTGCCGGACTGTGCCCATGCATCCTCAAGCTCATCGAGGTAACGTAACAGCCCAAGTGGACTATTTGGCGTAAATCCATATTGCAATGAGAACGGTGCAACCTCAGGCTGTGCCAATAACCACTTTTGGCGATAACTAGGAAAGGCAAGGAATGCTCTGTAATAGAGCAAAATATATTCGAAATCTTCGTGGGTTTGGATATCCAGTGAAGATCCTTTCGCCCCATGAAGCATGAAAAATCGCTCTGCCTTGTATGCTCGTCCATCCAATTGAAGCACAGCCGATCCTCGGGTTGTATATATAAAACCATTTGCCGGAAGTGTGTAGGAACTCAGTTGTTCCCCCGCCTCCATAACGATCCGGCGTATATCCAGAACCTTAACAGCGGCAAGATTCCAGCATTTTATCTGTTCATCTATTTGCATCAATTACTCTCCAATCCCAGCCTCATCCGGAACAAAGGCCTTACAAGATCATCATTCTTCCACACCATCCGATAACATATGCGTAGCAGAGTTTCACTAATATACCTTATTATAAATGATAATAATTTTCATTATCAACTGTGATTTTAGAGTGGAATTGGATTTCATCTCATCAAGCATGTGTTACGCTTATTTTGGTTCAGAGATCTTCGTAAACCACGCGGCCAATTCCTCTGTTTGATCCAATGTTGCAATCGGGTCAAAGTACCATGAACGATCTGGGCTCCAGATAAACACTCGATCATTCTTAACCGCATCCAATGAGCCCCAGACCGGTTTCAATTTCAACTCTTCCAGAGTCAGATTATCTGCTGTTAGAATGATGTAGTCACCGGCAAATTCAGGAATCGCTTCTGAGGATACTTCAACCAGTTGATCCTCCATTAAGATCTCTTTTTTATCTGCAGGAGGATTCAAACCAAGCGCGCTGTAGACTGCCTGACCTCCCCGACCAAAATTATCACCAAAAGCCAACGGACCTTTATCATTGAACTGCATGACCGACACCTCTGCGGCTGGATCAATCGCCTCACCGACGCGCTTCTTGGCATCTGCAATTCTTGCATCATAATCGGCTAACCATGCCTCAGCTTCTTTTTCTTTATTCAGCACTTTACCAAAATAGGCAATCTCTTCGTGGGTGTTTTTCAATTCGCCAAACGGAATAACTAACGTAGGTGCAATTTTGCTAAAGGAAACAAATAAATCAGGATTACCTGTCACAATCAGATCCGGCTCAAGTTCCAACACTTTTTCGAGAGAGATGGTCTCGTATTCGCCAATATTTTCCACACCCTCAAGTGACTTGATAAAATAAGGATTCTTGAGGTTCAACTCGGGTGTACCCACAGGCTTGATCCCCAGGGCAATTAGGCTCCCTAGATACAAGTCAACCACAATCCGTTTAGGTTCAGCAGGGATTGTAACATTTCCCTTCACCGTTGAGATTGTACGTGTTTCAGATGTTTTGCTTTCACTCTCTCCTGTTGCTGTTTTCGTGGAACTTGACGCACTATTGCTTCCAGATGCATCCACGTTTGAGTTACTCGCAGCCCCTGTAGAGCAGGCACTTAACAGTAATGTAAGACTTAGTAGAATGCTCAGCAGCATTCCCGTTCTTGTCTGTCTGTTCATATTGATTGACCCTCCATGCTTATATTGATAATGATTATCACCATCAGTATAAACATACCTTCCACGTCCACCTCTGAAAATGTCATTTCGCGCCATACCTGATGTCAGATCAGGCCAATAGAGGGGTGCTGAGGTCTTTTCTTTGAATTGCAAAGGAGAAAGACCTGTATGTTTCTTGAACATACGTCCCAGATAATATCCATCCGGATAACCGATGCCGGCGGCAATCTCATCCAACGTGGCGTCCGTTTGCAACAACATCTCTTTGGCCTTAAACAAACGAAACTGAATCAGATAATCAATGGGACTGGTTCCAGTTGACTGCTTGAACTTGCGTGACAAACTTCTTGGGCTGGTACCAATCATTTCTGCCAAAGTATGAAGCGTGAGGGGCTGGGTGTAGGAAGACTCCACAATTTCAATGACTTTGCTGACCTGATCCATAATACTTGGATAGCGATTGCACATCCGAGGAATCTGTAATGATACCTGCTCCACAAATGTATAGAACATACTCTTGGCCTGAAAGTGCTGAATGGGGTTCTTTTGCTCCCACAAAAAATGCATCTGTTTAAGTTGCTCATATATAAGGATTGGCATATCGGGTGTAAAGCCGTAGTTCATTTGGAACGGATTGGTACGCTCCATTAACCTTCCCAGATCGGTTCTTCCTCTGCTAGGTAGGTTGGCTTTGTACATCAAGTAATAGAACCGCAATCCGGCTTTGCCTGCTTGAATCACCAATTTGCTCCCTTTACCGCCATGGAGAATATAAAAGCGACTCACTTCATACGTTGCGTTGTCAATCATCACTCCAGCTTCACCCTGAATGGTGAGCACAAAGGTACTTGCTGGAAATTTGTATTTCATCTCTTCATATGCCTCTAATTCCATGTAACGGATATCTGCTATACTCACCGCAGCATAGTTCCAGAGGATATAATAATCATTCCACATTTTGCTAACCCAACTCCGTCTTCATGTATTATGTCTTGATTTCCACCCACTTATTGATAACCATTATCAATTATTATGATGAAGTACGCAATACAAGCGAGGTAAATAAGACCATTCTGACTGACATAAAGCTATTCAAATCCTTCTCTTAACATCCGATATATGTAAATAGAACCATGATTAAGAGTAGAAGGAGTACAGAGAATATGAATTCAATCTCATCTGCAACCAAAAGCAGTTTCACTCCCGGGAATCAAGTCTCCAGTCGGGATAAAGAAATTCAGGGACTTATGCAGCAGAAGGTCCGGCTCAATGAAGAAATACAAGGGGTAAAAACCAATGATGAGTTGGATACCAAAACTAAAGCTCAGCGGATTAAATCCTTAACAAGCTCCATCTCCCAGATCGATAGCCAAATTGCTCAGATTAAAGCAGAGGAATTGCAGGAAAAGAACAAATTGAGACAGCCCGAAAAGACTCAACAGCAACAACCCAAACCAAGCGATGAGACACAAGCCCCTTCACTGGATCATCTAATCAAACATAGTCAGACATATGATCAATTGGGTAAGCTCGTCGGTTTGCGTGATCGCATGCAGGGCTCCATTCAGACCACTGAAGGAGAGACCCGCTTCGACCGACTCGTTCTGGAGATCAATCCTCCTGCAAATAGTTCTGATCTCGGCAAATCAATGATGTTGGAAAACTCAGAGCGCACCGTCTTTCAGGCAAAACGAGAGGTTGTTCAGGACATCACTTCTCAGCTCAGCAAGGTCAATCAAAAGATTGGCGATCTGGTGAAAGAGATTCATCAGCCTGCACCTAAAGAAACAACACAACCTCCGATCTCTGCAACATCTGGAGAAAAAGATCAGGAAGTAAATGAAGGAAAGAAAAAGGAAAGTAAGGAGCCATCAGATGTGGGAGCCACGAATCAGAAATCCGGAAACGGCACGCAAACTCCGGCTTCCGCCTCTCCAGCTGCGTCATATCCATCTGTAGATATTCGAATCTGAGTACCTTTTGCTCAAACATACTTATATGTATACATATTAGGGTTGAGGTGTTTTGTTTTCATAGCAAAGTTCTCAACTCGCATCCAATGATAGAAAAACCACTATTACAGGTGACTAACTCCTGATAATTAGTGGTTTTTCTGCATTTCTGAATATTAATGGTATGGGTATTAAAACGATGCTTCACTTCTTGAGGTTCATTCTGTCCTCTATGTTCTCTTATAAATGTATGTTTCAATTTATTTCGTATGTGAATTCCACTTCTAACATGGGTTACTGACAGTATCATTTGCACAGATGATGCTGCCGGCAATCGCTTTACAACCTTTCTTGATGCGTGTGGCCTCATCAATGATCTGATCTATGTTTTCATATTTTCGCTTCCTGTTGGTTACAACCGCGATGGATACCGACACGAGAGGAATGGGCCGATTTAGCCCGGAACGTCCTTCCCCCAGAACATGTTGATTATGCCAATCAAGTGTGTTGTAGAACGTCTTTTTCATTTTCTCAAAATCCGAAATGACTTCATCACTAATGCGCTTGTAATCATGGTGATTGAGAATCACAATAAAGTCATCACCACCGATATGTCCAATAAAAGCTTCAGGAAAAACAAAAAGCTTACGAAGCAAATTAGCTGTCGCCTGAATAAGCTGATCCCCCATTTTGAAGCCATAGCTATCATTATAGGATTTGAATTGATCGAGATCAACGTATAGTACGCTAAAATGGTCCATCTGAAGAGCCTGAGATAGCCTTTCATCTATGATATGGTTACCTGGAAGGCCAGTCAGGGGGTTCATAAAAATAGCCATTTCAGCGCGTACATCAGCAACAGCAAGCAGCAAACGGCGAATACTCACAGCTCCAAAGAAACTTTCTCCCGTCGTGACCAGCACAAGGTCATATATTTCCCCTTCATCTCGGTCCATGGCGAGAACACTGACATCTGTAATCTGTTCCGAATAATCCACAACCAGTGCCTGCATGTTCATCACCAGTTCTACAGTACGTCCCATATACAGATTATAGCCATACTGAGTCCCAATCTGTTGAAAGAATCGTTGGCGCATCATCAAAGACACCCCCTTCTCCCCCATAACAGCTATACCTTCCAGACTGGGATTGGACTTGAACAGATGATAGACGATATCACATTTTGTATCAGATTGTACTACAGGAATTGGTTCAGCAATCTCGCCTATTTGCGTAAACATACGATTCTACTCCTTTGTTCGTAGCATCTAATCTGGACTTCCCAAATATATATGTAGGTCTTTGTCAATGGTCACATCGTACCACTTTCTACTCAAAAAAGCGTTAACTGAGGGTAAAAGTTTATGAAAGATTTCCTACCACTGAAAATTAACTAAATCGTATTACACTAATACTGAATCTCAAATGCTGGGAATAATTCGTACACAGATCAATTTCATCATTTTGTTTCATAATAGTTAAAAGCAAAAATCCGTCATTTACTGGATATCTTAAATCCAATAAATGACGGTATTCGTTGGCTTATATTACAGAAGTTTATCGCCTGAAATGAACAAATTCAGATATAGATCGCCATAAATACATTTGGCTAGAATCAAATTTGAATCCAGACTATACTCGCCGCTTACTACTCCTGACCCGTTCAGCTTACCTTATGTTCAATTCTCAGCTTGTCTGCAACCATCGCGATGAACTCAGAGTTCGTCGGTTTCGACTTGCTGATGTTGATCGTGTAGCCAAACAAGTGACTGATGCTGTCGATGTTACCGCGAGTCCATGCCACTTCAATGGCATGACGGATGGCACGTTCGACGCGGGAGGGTGTGGTTTTGAATTTTTCGGCAATCGCCGGATACAGTGTTTTGGTGATGGCTCCCAAAATTTCGATATTGTTATACACCATCGTAATCGCTTCGCGCAAATACTGATATCCCTTAATATGCGCAGGTACACCGATTTCATGTATGATGGACGTAATGCTTGCATCCAGATTTTTGTGTTTGCCCATTGGCACGACATTGGATTTCATAAACATAGATGAACCGCTGCTTGTAGACATCGCAGTCTGTGTTCCCACCAATTGACGTACACGGTTCGCAAGCACTTCCATGTCAAACGGCTTGAGAATGTAATAGGAAGCTCCGAGTTGCACGGCACGCTGTGTGATATTCTCTTGTCCGAATGCCGTCAGCATAATTACTTTAGGCTGTGGAGACAGATTCAGGTTGCGCAAGCGCTCAAGCACACCCAGACCGTCCAGATGAGGCATGATGATATCCAGAATCAATACATCCGGCACATCCCGAGTTTGCTCCAGCAATTGCAGTACTTCTTCTCCATTGTATGCAATACCGGTTACTTCCATATCTTCCTGCTCAGATATATATTCGGCAAGCAAATTCGTAAATTCACGATTATCATCGGCCAGCAATACCTCAATTTTTTGCAAAACGGTATCCTCCTTTAAATTAAACATCGTTTCGTACATTTCCTTACAGGTTAAATTTTCGACACAGCAAGTTAAATTCCTCCTGTCGAAAATTATTTTTCTTTATTTTTTTTTCTCGATCCTATATAATAAATAATTTATTTCATTATCCGATATATTATGTTTCCTTTCGACAAAAAAGAACCTCAGGGCTGTTTATTCAGCCTTGAGGTTCTTTGTGTTTTCCTTTTTCATCATCACACCAGCATCTTGTAACATCCATTCAATGAAGCAACCGTAACCCGATTTCGGATCATTCACGAATACATGAGTAACTGCACCGATCAACTTACCATTTTGTACGATGGGGCTGCCGCTCATACCTTGAACGATGCCTCCGGTCTTATCCAGCAGTTTCGGGTCCGTAATTCGTAGTACCAGACCTTTCGTTGCTGGCTCCGTTTGATCTGCCACATGCACAATGTCAATGGAGAAGCGTTCAACTTGTTGACCGTCAACCACGGTAAGTATTTCGGCCGGTCCTTCTTTGACTTCATGTGAGAAAGCGACGGGAATACCTTTTGAATACAAACTGTGCTCAGGATTTCCGGACATTTTACCAAAGATGCCAAAAGCCGTATTGCGTTCAATATTGCCCAAAATTTTGCTTTCCTTGAGGAAATGAGCACGTTTTTCACCCGGATCACCGGTCTCACTTTTCGAAATGGACGTCACATTGGACTGAACAATCTGACCACTACCCACAACAATAGATGTTTGTGTATTCATATCTGTAATGACATGGCCCAGTGCGCCGTATACGCCCTGATCGGGAGCATAGAAGGTAAGTGTGCCAACGCCGGCTGCAGAATCACGAATGTATAAACCAAGCCTCCACGCTTGATCCTCGGAGTCATAAGCCGGAGTCAATCGAGTCTTGACCGTTTCATTACCACGTTTCAACACAACATCAATACCTTTTTTACTTTTCCCTGCAAGCTCAACGGCTTCAGAGACACCTGCCACGCCATCCAGACGTTTACCATCCATATGCGTGATCAGATCTCCGAGCTTAATGCCTGCGTTTTCTCCTGGCGATACACGCTCATCCTGCCCGGAATGGACTAGATGATGGCCAACCACCAGAATGCCTGCCGATTTCACTTTGACGCCAATCGTTTGACCCCCGGGTACAACACGCAAATCCGGTATCACATTCACATGCACTGTTTTGACCGGAATTTTCCCCCACAACTTCAACGTTAATTTGGCATGTCCCGTCTGTTGTGGGTTAAGATGCAAAGGTTGTTGACTCGTAACATGCATCGCGGCCTGATCATCCAAGCCAACAATATCCGGACGATCTACAACGGCGCTTGAAGCAGCAGGTACAGCGAGCCGGACATCTGCTTGCCTGCCAGCAAACACCTGCAATTCATCCGGCAGTGAAGCATAACTTTGCACAGGCTGAATGGCCTGGCTAATCACACAAAGAAAGAAGGCAAATAAAAGACCTAGCAATTTCTTCCTGAGGGGGGAATTCAATGGCTGTCACACTCCCTTTGCTTCTTTCGCTTGACGAAAGGTGGTCGCCAATTGCGTACCTTTAAGATAACCTTGCCCCCAGGCTTTTATTACTGTCAATCATTACGCCAGCCGTTCGTTTCACCCTTTTTTGGCTTCCGCCAAATTCAGCATTTCCTGTGCGTGATGCAGTGTTTTTTCTGTAATTTCCACACCACCTAGCATACGTGCCAATTCCTTCACTCTGCCTTCGTCTGACAGCGATTCCACTTGCGTCATCGTCCGTCCATCGTAAACATGTTTCTCAATGAGATACTGATGATCTGCCATACAAGCCACTTGTGGCAAGTGAGTTATTGAGAAAACCTGACAAGTCGAAGAGAGACGGAACAATTTTTCAGCAATGGATTGAGCCGCTCTACCGCTAACTCCAGTATCAACTTCATCAAAAATCAACACAGGTATCCGGTCATGTCGTGCAAAGATACTCTTCATCGCCAGCATCATTCGCGACAACTCGCCACCTGAAGCAATTTTGCCCAGTGGTCGTAATGGCTCGCCCGGATTCGGTGAGATCAGGAATTCAGCATTGTCAGCACCCTGACGATTCAGACGAATACGGCGTCCATTCCATTCTATACCCTTCGGATCTTCAAATGGGGTAATCTGAACACGCAGTGTTGTGCGTTCCATCTGCAGATCTTTGAGCTCACTTTCCACCTGTGCAGCAAGTTCTTCCGCGCATTGTTTGCGAACCTTGCTGAGTTCTTCAGCAGACTCCATCACAAGGTTAAGCATTTTGTCACGTTCAGCTCGCAATTTCTCCAGCCGTTCGTCCTTGTTCTCCAGTTGATCGGTTTCATGGCTAATCTGATCATAATAACTCAGAATAAGTTCAACACTGTCCCCGTATTTCCGTCTGAGGCCAGAAATCAGATTCAGCCGTTGCTCCACTTCTTCCAGTCTTGCCGGATTGAATTCAATCTTCTCCCGATAATCCCTTAACTGGAATGTCGCGTCTTCCAATTGATAAAATGCGGATTGCAGCTGCTCCACAATGGGTTGTAATCCTTTGCTGTCATATCCAGAAATGTCTTCAATTCTTGAAAGAGCAATGCTCACAGCTTCAAGCCCGCGTTGACCACTGAGCAGATCATATGCACCAGCGACACTGTCCATCATTTTCTCACTATGGGATAGTTTGACCCGTTCTTCCCCGAGTAATTCATCCTCGCCACGTGTAAGGCTTGCCGCTGCGATCTCCTCAAGCTGGAAGCGATACATGTCCAAGAGTTGATATGCCCGCTGACTCGACTCCTGAAGCGCACGAAGTTCTTTTTCCGCCGTGATAAACTTGCTGTAGCGCTCTTGGTACTTCGCTTTGACGGGTCCGATTACTTCCGAGCCATAGGTATCAAGAAGCCCCAGATGGCTCTCTGCACGCAGCAAACTCTGATGTTCATGTTGTCCATGGATATTGATTAACTTCTCGCCTACTTCACGCAGCATGGTCAGATTGACCAATTGTCCATTAATGCGGGACGTACTTTTCCCCTGAGAATTTAACTCACGTCGAATAACCAAATGCTCTTCCGGCTCACAATGGATACCAAGCTTCTCTAATGTCTGCCATACCGGATGACTTTGTTCCATCTCAAACAGAGCTTCCATCTCTGCCTTCTCGCATCCGTACCTAATCAAATCAGCCGAACTGCGTCCACCTGCAATTAAGCCAAGAGCATCTATAATGATCGACTTCCCTGCACCCGTTTCCCCTGAAAGTACATGGAATCCCGGATGGAATACAACGTCCACTTCTTCCACCACAGCCAGATTGCGAATCGATAACGTAACTAACATCTGCAAAAACACCTCCGGATGACTAACTCAGAAATTATGTTTTTGAACCATTAATTTAAGAGGTTGTTCAAAAAGTCCGCTTTTGATTACGAAGGATGCCTGATGGCATCATCAGCATCGAATATGGAATTTAGCCGAAATGTCCGTTGCTCACGTAGTTTTCCCTACGCTCCGCTACTCCATTTCTATCTGCATCCCATCTTCTCGGTACTGAAAACCGATCTTTTTGAACACGCACTTTAAGCAATATAACCCATGATCCGCTCAATAACGGTCACGCTGTTTCCTTCAGTCCTGCAAATAATCAGGATAGTGTCATCTCCACAGATCGTGCCCATGACTTCATTCCACTCAATATTATCAAGCAGCGCTGCAATGGAGTTGGCTGTTCCTGGCAGACATTTCATCACAACCAGGTTGTTCGTGTGATCAATGTGCAGGAAGTTGTCAACAAGTGCTCGCTTCAATTTTTGAATCGGATTATACCGTTGATCTGTCGGCAAAGAATATTTATACCGTCCGTCATCCATCGGGATCTTGATTAACAGTAGTTCCTTGATATCCCGGGATACCGTCGCTTGAGTCACCTGAAAACCTGATTTCCGCAGTGCTTCAACCAAATCATCCTGAGTCTCGATTTCATTTTGACTAATGATTTCACGAATCTTGATGTGCCTTTGTCCTTTCATACATGCCTCCAGTTAAATGTATTGCAATAAAGCAGCAATTGTAACCCGCCGCAGACTTTGCCCTGCAATGTTTATTCTTTTATATTAGTCCAGATCATCCCCATCATAAACATCTTCCTGATAGTCCATGAGCCTGATTAACTTAATATCGGAATCCTCCAAGTCAACATACAGCAATCCTTCACAGCCAGGATATAACAACAGATAATTGAGAAAGCGATCCCTGAGCGCAGGGCCGGTCATTTCAAGTGGCTGTCTGCGACGTGATGTTTTCACCAGGTATCTGAGATCCTCACGTTCTGCAACATAATCGATAAATAATCTGCTGTAATAAACGGATTCATTGGCTTCAAAAGCCAGAGGGACTTTCATTTTGCCACCGATAACTTCGTAACCCTGTGCTTCAAGCAAATCCAATGCAGGAGAATCCTGAATCTTCACGTTCAGTTGCATTCCAGACAAGCTTACCGGTATCGGTCGGTTTACCCAATTACGCAAGCCGAAGAACAACCACAAGATCAAACAGACAGCAAGTACACCTATAACGATTGTGTCATATTGACCATCCATTATCGCTCACCTCGAAGACATATTCGAGGTTCATTCTCGATTTCCCTTTACACCAATCATCTTTCCAGCGAAAAGAAACCCATCTTATGATGAGTTTCCCGTAAATGTATGAGCTGCTTCCTTGGCAACTTGCTCCGCAAGTGCATCAAGTGAAGCTGGATCGTTCTCTGGTTGTGATGCATCTGGTTCTTCCAGACGCCAATGTGCGAGAAATTCTATGTTCCCTTCTCCACCGGTTATCGGGGAAAAAGTTAAACTCTTCAGATGCAAACCAAGTTGACTGGCAAAATGAAGCATCGTCTGCAATACATCCTTGTGCACCTTCGTATCACGTACCACCCCGGACTTGCCTACTTTTTCACGCCCTGCCTCAAATTGAGGTTTGATCAATGCAACGATATCTGCAGGTTGTCTCAGCAGAGCCAGAAGTGGCGGTAATATGATTCGCAGTGAAATGAACGACACATCAATGCTCGCAAAGTTCGGCACTGGTCCCGTCAGATCTTCAGGAGTGACATAGCGAAAGTTGGTTCGTTCCATAACCGTCACCCGCTCATCATTACGCAAAGACCAGTCAAGCTGATTATAACCCACATCAATAGCGTAAACGTGAGACGCACCATGCTGTAGTGCACAATCCGTAAATCCACCGGTGGATGAACCAATGTCGAGCATGACAAGTCCATTCATATCAAGGCCGAAATGACGGATCGCTTTTTCCAGCTTCAATCCGCCTCTGCCGACATAGGGATGTACCGAGCCTTTAACTTTCAGCTCGGCTTCCCTTGGAATTTTCATGCCCGCCTTTTCGATCGGCTCATTATTGGCATACACCAGTCCAGCCATGATGGCAGCTTTTGCCTTCTCACGGCTTTCATAATAGCCCTGCTCAACCAGCAGAACATCAATTCGTTCTTTCGGGAGTGACATGTATTTCTCCTATCATGTAGATTTACGAAGGAAAACGTGTTTTGGGGATGCCGTAGGATGATTGAACGGCCATCTTGCGCAGCTCAGCACATACATTCTCCACGGTAAGACCCACTTCCTCACGTTGTTCCTTAATACTGCCATGCTCAATGAAGCGATCCGGAATCCCCATTAATTGAACATGAACATCATGCAGTCCCTGTTCTGCATAGAACTCCAGCACTGCACTACCCATGCTACCTGCTTGGGATGCTTCTTCAAGTACAATCAATTTGGTTCCGCGAACAGCCAGATCACGCAGCATCTGCTCGTCAAGAGGTTTGAGGAAGCGTGCGTTGATTACGCCTGCTGTGATACCTTCCCGCTTCACCATCTCCGCTGCTTCTTCAGCAAGCTGTACCATCGATCCGGAAGCGATGACAGCATATCCCTCCGATGGACGCAGTTGCTCCCATGATCCGATTGGAATCGGAACAAGTACATCATCCAGAGGTACACCGACCACATTGTTTCGTGGATAACGGTATGCGATTGGACCTTCATTATAATCAAGCGCTGTTTTCATCATATGGCGCAATTCATTTTCGTCTTTTGGCATCATAAGCACAATATTCGGAATATGACGCATGAATGCCACATCGTATACCCCTTGATGTGTTTCCCCATCCGGTCCAACAAATCCGGCACGGTCAATGGCAAACATCACGTTAGCGTTATGTCGGCATATATCATGTACAATCTGATCATACGCACGTTGCATAAATGTGGA
This sequence comes from Paenibacillus sp. FSL R5-0519, assembly GCF_037974275.1. Lineage (NCBI taxonomy): Bacteria > Bacillati > Bacillota > Bacilli > Caryophanales > Paenibacillaceae > Paenibacillus > Paenibacillus sp. FSL R5-0519. Next base: position 2,183,544 of record NZ_CP150234.1, on the reverse strand, counting down.
ATAGACCGCGAAGACGGGCTTCAAACCTTCCATAGCGAGTGCAGCACACATGGTCGCCGCATGCTGTTCTGCGATCCCTACGTCAATCATGCGATCAGGGAATTCCTTACTAAAAGGAATGAGACCAGATCCCGTAGGCATTGCCGGAGTTACTGCTACAATCCGCTTATCCTGCTTCGCAAGATCAATCAGCGTTTGACCGAATACTTCTGTGTACATCGGTTTTCCGACTGCTTTCAGCACTTGTCCCGATTCAATTTTGTACGGAGAAATCCCGTGCCACTTGTGCGAATCGGCTTCTGCTGGCTGATAACCCTTACCTTTGGTTGTAAGTACATGGACCATGACTGGACCATCCACATTATCCGCCTGTTTAAAGGTTTCAATCAATTTTGGAATATCGTGCCCATCAATTGGTCCCAAATATGTGAAGCCCAGTTCTTCAAAAAGAACACCTGGTACCATCATATATTTGACACTGTCTTTGATCCAGCTTGCCGATTTGGCCAAACGATCTCCAATAGCAGGAATTTTTTTAAGCATCCCCTCGACATCATCTTTTGCTTTCAGATAATGACGATCCGAACGAATTTTGCTCAAATATTTATGCATGGCCCCAACGTTTGGAGCAATGGACATTTCATTATCATTTAGAATAACCATCAGTTTTCTCTGCTCATGACCGATATGATTGAGAGCCTCAAAAGCCATACCACCTGTAAGCGCTCCATCACCAATCATCGCGATAACTTGGTTGTCCTCACCCTTCAGATCACGTGCAAGCGCCATCCCCATCGCAGCAGACAAGGACGTACTGCTGTGCCCGGCTTCCCATACATCATGTTCACTTTCGTTGCGTTTGACAAACCCGCACAGTCCGTTATGTTGACGCAATGTATCAAAGCGGTCCATACGTCCTGTCAGAACTTTGTGCACATAAGCCTGATGCCCTACATCAAAAATCATTTTGTCTGCCGGACTGTTATAGCAGTAATGCAGGGCTACCGTGAGCTCAACCACGCCTAAGTTAGGTGCGAGATGCCCCCCTGTAACGGACAGCTTCTCAATCAGAAACTGCCGGATCTCTGCCGACAAAAGGGCAAGATCATCCTGAGACATCGACTTTAGATCACTGGGTTGTTTAATTTGTGGAAGCAGCACGAGAATCTCCCCGCTTTCCTAGATTGTTTAGTTTATTGTTGTAAATCGATATATACATTATGAATCAAATGACATTAAATCATTATAACATAAAAGAATAAGAATCATAATTTCCTGCACTATACTCCCGATAACGAGCATTCTCGCCAGCAAGTTATTTAGAATTCTTCTCCATATGTATTCCCGCATCCACTCGGGACAGACTTATTCCCTCCACTCGGAAAAAGGACATTACATTTATTACACGGTTATACAGGGTTTGAAACAGCGCATTTGTCAGAATCTAATGGTCTCGACTCATCAAATAATCTGCAATCTCCAGCAATCTCGATGCATCAGGTAACTTGGCTCTTTCAAGTGCATCTTTAGCAGATTGGGTAAGGGATTTTACTTCGTCTACAGAAGCCTCCATACCAATAAAATAAGGGTACGTTACCTTCTGCTGATTCACATCGCTTTGTGTTTTCTTGCCCATCTTCTGCTCGTCGCCCGTCAGGTCGAGAATATCATCCTGAATCTGGAACGCCAGGCCAAGATCACGGCCAAATACACGCAAGGCTTCCAATTGTCCTTCCGTTGCTCCACCAATACGTGCTCCGGCAATGAGGGCAAAAACAATCAGATCACCCGTTTTGTGCAGATGAATATATTGAAGCTGTGCAAGATCAGTCATGCCTTGTTCGCCTTCCATATCCGCAACCTGGCCGCCGACCATGCCTCTTGCTCCAGCGAGTTCGGCCATGTCCTCCACGATAGACAGCAACGCATCTGCTGCCACACCACTACGGCGTCCAGCTTGAACAATGCTATAAAAAGCATGAGTCAGCAGTGCATCGCCTGCCAATATGGCTGTTGCTTCACCATAAACCTTATGATTCGTTAATTTTCCCCTGCGGTAATCATCATTATCCATAGCGGGCAGGTCGTCGTGGATCAGTGAATAGGTATGAACCATCTCCACGGCGCAGGCTACCGGCATTGCAGCTGTACGCTGTGCACCGAAGGCTTCCGCCGCAGCAACGACCAGAAGAGGACGAAGGCGTTTGCCTCCGGCCATAAGTGAATACTGCATCGCATCAGTCAGCGATTGGGGTACATCCCAGTGATCAGGAAGCGTCTGTTTCAACGCTTCTGTCACCTCAGCTGTGACCTCTTCGAGGTATGCTGGAAAAGAAGGACGATTACTCATGGACTTCACCGCTCTCATCGTCAGCAGTTCCGAAAGGCTTCTTGCGAAGCTCTCCATCTTCTTCTACGATCATCTCGATCTTACGTTCCACTTGTTCCAGCTTCAGACCGCAAAGTTGCGAAAGTTTCATCCCGCGCTGAAACAGATCGATGGCCTGCTCCAACGGAACATCACCATGTTCAAGCTGACCTACGATGTCTTCCAATGCCGCCATTGCTTCTTCAAAATTCAATTCCGGTTCATTCGCCATGGGTATTGTCGTCCTCCTTCATTCCCCAAACCTGACAGTCCAGCTGTCCGTCTGTTAATTTAATCTTAATTGAATCTCCAGGCTGTACATCCTTCGTCGACTTGATCAACTGCTCTTCCTGCTCGTCATAGACAAGGCTATATCCTCTAGACATGACTTTAAGCGGGCTAAGCGCATCGAGATGCCGCACAGATGATTTCCATTGTTGCTGCTTTGATCTGGTTATGGATCTGATCGCAAGTTCCAGCTGTCTGCGTGCTGCCACATTCTCACGGCGTGCTGCATTGACCTGATCACGAGGATTGAATCGTTGCAGTGCCGCCCGAAGACGCTCCTGCTTCTCTCCAGTCCATTTCATACGCGTATCCACTGTTCTCAACAGCCGTTGATGCATCATATCCAGTCGTTCCGTGTGCTGCATCAAGGTACGTCTTGGATGAACAAGCACCGGCGAACGCTGTAATCTTGCGAGCCGTTCACGATTGTGGATAGCACGCTGACGCAAGCTGTGTTGTAACTGGCGCTGACGTTGTGCAATCTGATCCAGCAACTCAGCTCGATTAGGTACAGCCAGCTCCGCAGCAGCTGTTGGCGTCGCCGCACGCAGATCAGCCGCAAAATCCGCAATCGTAAAGTCCGTTTCGTGCCCAACTGCAGAAATAACAGGTATATCCGAAGCGACGATTGCTCTTGCCACTATCTCCTCGTTAAAAGCCCACAATTCCTCCAGTGAGCCGCCTCCACGTCCAACGATGAGTACGTCGGCTTCTCCCATCCGGTTCAAGTTGCCAATCGCCTTAACAATGGAAGGCGCAGCACCTTTGCCTTGAACCAGCACAGGATATAAAACCACTTTGGCAGATGGATACCTGCGCTGAAGTGTAATCATGATGTCCCGTACCGCTGCTCCCGTCGGTGAAGTAACAACACCAATGGTCTGTGGATAACGTGGGATCTCTCTTTTGCGCGAAGGTGAAAATAAGCCTTCATCCTCCAGCTTTTTCTTCAGCTGTTCGTAAGCCAGATACAGACTGCCGATCCCGTCCGGCTGCATGTGAGTAGCGTAGAATTGATACTGCCCATCCCGTTCATACACCGAGACATTACCACGGGCAATAACCCTTGCACCCTCCTTCGGTACAAAGGGTAATCGCTGGTTATGGGAGGCAAACATAATCGACTTAATCCGGCTGTCCTTGTCCTTCAATGTAAAATACATATGGCCGCTGGAGTGATGTGTGAAATTGGATATCTCTCCGCGTAACCAAACGTCCGACAGGACCTGATCCGATTCCAGTTTCATCCGAATGTATCGGTTCAGGTCTTTGATGGAGTAGATCTTTTGTTCTGCCACAGACAGAGCCCTAGGCCAATCCGTGAGCGCGCTTGGCAGCGATCAGTGTATTTTGCATCAGCATTGTGATTGTCATTGGACCAACACCACCAGGAACCGGTGTAATTGGACCAGATACTGCCTTCACGCTCTCAAAGTCTACATCTCCTGCCAGTTTGCCGTTCTCCAAACGGTTCATGCCGACATCGATAACCACAGCACCCGGTTTAACAAAATCAGCATCCACAAAGTTAGCACGACCGATAGCTACCACCAAAATATCAGCCTGACGCGTGATTTCTTTCATGTTGGCTGTACGGGAGTGACACATGGTTACCGTTGCATTCTCGCGTTGGAGCAACAGCGATACCGGTTTACCAACGATGTTGCTTCTTCCGATAACCACTGCATGTTTACCAGACATTTCGAGTCCAGTACGCTTGATCAGTTCAATGACACCTGCTGGGGTACATGGAAGCAGACTATCGTCTCCAATCACGAGATTACCAACATTAACTGGATGGAATCCATCTACGTCTTTATCCACAGCAATCGCATCAATGACCGCTTTCTCTTCGATATGTTTCGGCAGTGGGAGTTGAACCAAAATTCCGTTAATGGATTGTTGATTGTTCAGCTTGTCCACCAGCGCGAGCAGATCTTCTTGGGATGTGTCTGCATCCAAACGATGCACTTCGGAGTAGAATCCGAGGTCATGGCATGCTTTTTCTTTATTACGCACATATACTTGGGATGCCGGATCTTCCCCGACGAGCACAACAGCCAGACCAGGTACTACCCCCTGTTCGCTAAGCTGTTTTACTTCTGCTGTCATGCTTGCGCGGATCTCCTGGGATACTTCTTTACCGTTAATAATAGATGCTGTCATTGTACTCTCTCTCCCTTATGTGAATATAAAATTAGAGGTTGTTCAAAAAAACCGCTTTTGATTACGAGGAGCACTGAAAACCGGTCCTTTTGAACACGCACTATGGTTAATCATAACTTAAGACAATTTTGCTTTAATGGCATCAACTTCCTGAATCATGCGTCCAAGCACGCCATTGACAAACTTGCCGGATTCTTCTGTACCAAAATATTTGGACAGTTCAATCGCTTCATTGACAGATACCTTTGCCGGAATGTCATCACGGAACACCATTTCATACGTAGACAGTCGTAAAATCTGGCGATCTACACGCGAAAGACGGCTAATCTGCCAACCTTTCAAATAATCCACGAGCAATCCGTCGATGGCTTCCTTATTGTTCCAAGCTCCTTGTACAATCTCAGTAACATAAGCACGCATTACATCTGCATCGCGAATAACCACTTCGGTTTCATTATCTTCAGCAGCTTCATTGATCAACATGTTTACAGCTTCTGCTGCACCCACCTCATTCATTTCCATCTGATACAGACTTTGCACTGCAATTTCCCTTGCCAAACGTCTTTTCATGTCCTGCCTCCTGCAGCGCTCCTTCTGGAGCGTCATCATGCTTATTTTATAATCCATGCAACCATCTCATCAAGTCCTCAAGGGATTAGTCGATGGCTTCCACGGTATTGTTATTGTTATCTCTTTTCACAAAAAAACCTGCAATACGTCTCCTCCAAAAAACGGGCAACCTAAACTACAGCTCTATTTTCGGAAGAAACATATTGCAGGGTTCAGGTAGGTCATTTAAACGGACGCCAGCGATCGCCCAGCCATTGTCCCCACTCCCTCCAGGGAATGGACGAACCCAGCTTCGAATCGCTTCGTCTGCCTAACGTATAACCGATGAACACCAAGAGTGCAAAGAACAACATATCCCAAAAACCGATCCATACATAAAGAAATCCAAAAAAGATGCCGCCGATAATTCCGGTAATTCGGCCTTTATGACTATCCCAAATCTCTTTCCACAGCATCAGTGAAACTCACCTCATTCCACTCGACTCTTGTAGTTAGGCGACTGGGTTACATTCGCGATATACACCGTGACAAAAGAAACCGGGATGCCCGTGATCTCTTGTACATGATCATGTATCGCCTTTTGCAGATCAGAAGTCAGCGCAGGAATAGGTGTCTCACCATCCACTACCGCACGAATCATAATCTCCAGTCCTGACTCAACCACGCGTATGCGTGCCTTGACATCACGTACTCCCCGGAAACGGGAGGTTGCCTTCAAACAGAGATTCTCAATCGTCTCCATCGAAATCTGTACATCACCAAACTCCGTACGTTGATCTACAGACGGCAACGATGCACGCTCACGCCGAACCGAGATGTAGAAAAACCGCAAACTCAGGACAAACAAAATGGCTGCTGCAATAACCGATGCAACAATAACGTTTTGTTCCTGCTGATAATTCAATTCGTAAGGCAGCACACCACTTATCAAAAGAATGACGGCTGCCGATATTGCTCCAACGCTTATGCTGTATATAAACAACAGAAGCCGATCCAGTATTTTAGCCACGAACTGCACAGCCTCCCTTGCTCACTAACATGACTTAACCTGTTCACTAGCAAAAATGAGATCGTCATCTAGCTTTCACTATCATGAAGACCTGTCCAAGACGGGGATAACCCCCGGCAGAATATGCCGGGGGAATCTGTCTTCTTTTATTTTACGCGCTGACTGTTCAGGTCGATCTCTTCCACTTTCTCGGTGCTCTTGAACTGAACGTCATGAATGTGCACATTCACTTCATTCACATTCAATCCTGTCATGTTCTCAATGGAACGTTTCACGTTCTGTTGAATCTCCGTAGCTACCTGTGGCAGACGGTATCCGTACTCGATAATTACGGAAACATCAACTGCAGCTTCACGTTGACCCACTTCAACTTTAACACCTTTGGAAAGATTTTTGCGGCCAAGCAATTCAGCAAATCCGCCAGCGAATCCGCCACTCATGCCTGCAACACCCTTTACTTCAAGGGTTGCCAATCCAGCAATCACTTCAATAACTTCAGGTGCGATTTGGATTTCACCGATATCCGTTCGTTCAAATTCAGTCGGTAGTGTACTCATAACTGTTCAACACACCTTTCGCGAGATAAGTTTGCGGCCATCCGTCAGGGCGCTGGACTCAGGTTAGATAACCTTCAGAACCCTTCCGGTCCGGCTTTACCGGAACTCCTGCAAACATCCGCGAGGTGCGGGCTTATCCTTTGCAGGAGACATGCGCTCTTATTATTACATACTATATCATTTGGGCTACATTATGACAAACAAGCCCAATATACCTATTAAATCTCGTTTTCCTCAAGAAATTTGATATCAAAGTCACCACGAATGAACGTTGGGTGCTCCAGCAATTTCTGATGGAAAGGAATGGTTGTAGATATGCCCTCAATCGCAAATTCCCCAAGTGCACGCTTCATCTTGGCAATCGCCTCTTCACGATTCGCTCCCCACACAATCAATTTTGCGATCATGGAGTCGTAGAAAGGTGAAATGGTATAACCAGGATACGCAGCACTATCTACACGAACGCCAGGTCCTCCCGGTGCAAGGTAGAATCCGATTTTGCCTGGTGATGGCATAAAGTTACGTTCCGGATCTTCTGCATTGATACGACATTCGATGGACCAGCCATTGATAACCACGTCTTCCTGACGGAATGAAAGTGGGTTGCCTTCCGCTACAGAGATCATCTCACGGATCAGATCCACGCCAGTAACCATCTCAGTTACCGGGTGCTCTACCTGAATACGCGTATTCATCTCCATGAAATAGAACTCGCCATTCGGGCTGAGCAGAAACTCCAATGTACCTGCTCCAGAGTAATCCACAGCAAGGGCAGCCCGTACCGCAGCTTCGCCCATAAGTGTACGCACATCTTCGGAGAGAATCGGACATGGAGCTTCTTCTACCAATTTCTGGCGGCGACGCTGAACCGAGCAATCACGCTCTCCCAAATGTGCTGCATTTCCGTGTTTATCAGCAATAATCTGAATTTCCACGTGTTTCATGCCTGTCAGGAATTTCTCCAGATACACACCTGCATTACCAAATGCCTTTTGTGCTTCCTGCTGAGCAGCCGTAATCTGCTTAATCAGCGTCTCTTCATCTTCGGCAATACGAATCCCCTTACCTCCGCCACCGGCAGTAGCTTTGATAATGATAGGATATCCGATATCTCTAGCAATCATGATGGCTTCTTCCATACTTTCAACGAGACCGTCTGATCCAGGAATAACAGGTACTCCTGCATCTTTCATCGTCTGTTTGGCAACAGCCTTGTCCCCCATTTTGGTAATGGCTTCGGGTGAAGGGCCGATGAATGTAATGTTGCAGGAACCACAGATTTCTGCAAAGTCAGCATTCTCCGCCAAAAAACCATAACCAGGGTGGATTGCATCACATTCCGTCAGGGTTGCTACACTCATCAGGTTGGTGAAGTTCAGATAACTGTCCTTAGACAGTGTCGGTCCGATACAGTAAGCCTCATCTGCAAGACGAACATGCAGAGAATCCTTGTCCGCTTCCGAATAGACGGCTACCGTTGAGATGCCGATTTCGCGGCAGGCACGAATAATACGTACCGCAATCTCTCCACGGTTCGCAATCAATATTTTTTGAAATTTCATTTCGTTTTGTCCTCCTTCGAAGCTCATGCGGTTAGCTGTTAACCAGCTATAACGGTTATTCCGGTTTCACCAGGAAAAGGGGCTGCCCATACTCGACCAGCTGTCCGTTCTCAACCAGCACTTCAACGATTTCTCCCTTGATGTCCGCATCAAGCTCGTTCATCAGCTTCATGGCTTCGATGATACATACCGTTGTTTTCTCAACAACTTTATCACCTGCGCTCACAAAAGGACCCGCTTCCGGCGAGGAAGCTCTGTAAAAAGTACCTACCATCGGAGATACAATTTTATGTAAATGACTTGTAGTATCGACCTGCGGTGCAGCTTCACTTACCACTGCGGCCGGCTGTACTTGCGGAGCAGCAATCATTTGCGGTTGCACAGCAGCTGCTTGAACATACTCCGTTTTGCCCGGTTTGCGGATCGATAACCGTGATCCTTCATTTTCAATTTCCAACTCTTGAACGGAACTTTCATCTACCAGTTTGATCAGTTCTTTAATCTCACTCAATTTAAACATTTCCATTATTCACTCCTTCGGCATCATGCCAGTCTCACTAGGACGGTCATATGGCTTTATGTATTATATCATAATCATTAAAAATGGAAAGAGCCCGAGAGTGGAACCAGCTCCCGGGACTGCTCTTCCATGATTTGGATTACTGTTCTGTGACGTATTGCACGCTGATTTTGTTCTGTGAAACCGCCAATTCTTTCATCACCAGATCCACAATGGATACCGCCTGTTTTACATCCAGTTTGTCACTGAGGACCACCACTTTATACTTGTCGGAATCTTCTTGAACAATTGCATTGGCGAACTGTTGGGAGAGGGTCTCCTCAATGCCTGTGATTTTGGCTTCTTTTTCTTCCAAGGTACGGAGCTGCTCCGTTGCCTTCGCATTCTCTTCTGGTGTTTTACTCAAGTCGCCTGCCACAGTCATCAGTTCTTCATACTTGCGATTGTTGCTCTCTTCACGCTGCCATTGATAGTTCTGGAACTGGCTACTCGCAGATGCTGCCGTATTCTGCTCTTCCATTTCCTTGAGGACTTCCTCATCAGTCTTGGTTGCAGTGCCCCCCGCCTGACCGTCTGTCTCCGGTGTAGTTGTTGCCCCTTTATCGGTCTCTTTGCCCGCTTCACCATTATTCTCTCCCGGTTCGGCAGCAGGTGTTTTCTCTGTATTTCCAGCTTCTTTACCTTCCGTAGCCGCCGGTTCTTGCACAGCGCCAGCCGCACTTGGATCACTTTCAACTTCGCCGCTACTTACTACCTCATTCACAACCAATCCTTCTGTAGGATCAAGAATGCCTGCCGTCTCCTTCGCTTCCCCTTGCTTGATTCCATCGACTTGCTGACTGTCAGCCACCGGCGCGTTGATTGGACCGGAATCTTCAGTGAACAGATAATACGCGGACAAAATGACCATCAGACTCAGCATGGAAACGAGCCATACCGTTTGACGTTTGTTATTCATTAGAACTTCCTCCTCAAATTGGCTTCAATCTTATGAGAATTGAATCTTGTGATTCAACAAACCAAATTAGTCTTGTTTGCGCGGTACAACCGAGATTCGGTAGGCTGCCACATTCAGTCCTTTTTCTACAGCATCGGTTATCAGGTCCTTCACAACCTTATTCTCTGCACCCCTCGCAACCACAAGCACACCACGGATCTGCGGTTTGAGCTTTTTGGTCACTATGGGTGTCTGATCCCCTGATATTTCGTACGTAATAATCTCACCATCACGGGTGTATTGCGTCATATGTCGTTTGCCCCCGCTGGCATCCGTTTCTTCGGTAAGTTGCTGAGAATCCTTAACGTTCCGCTGAACGACCAGTTCTTCTGTGGAGTCCACGGTAACCATCACATCAACCGTCCCCACACCAACGATGTTTTCCAACACACCTTTGATTTTGTCTTCAAATGCAATTTCGATCGCCTGAAAAGGATTCTGTTCCGACGGATCACTCTGTATGGATGCCATGGATGTTGCCGGGTCCGGTGGTTCCCGACCGATATTTTCGGAATCAATTTTTTTGACATTGACGAAAGAATTGAACAGCATGATTCCCACGCCGATCAAACCAAGGATAATCAGCCAGCGGAAGGTTTGACTCCGCCTTGCCCCACCCTCTCCGCCACCCATCCAGGTTTCCATCTTTTTGAACCATTGTTTCATCGGATACCCTCCTTCTCAGAGCACTTCAGCACTTTTCGGTTCTTTCACTTGAACTTTATTTGCATCAACATCCCACTTTTCAGTCAACAAGGTAATAATCTGCACTGCATGTTCAGACCTTGTGGATGTCTCACCTTGCTGCTTCGTTTCATCTGCTTGATCACGTATAACAGGCTCGGAAGACGTTCCATTTCCATCACGCTGCCCTTTACTCACATCAATCTGTACCTCAGGCACTTCAATCTGACTGATCTGGATGGGCTGCTGCATTTGAGATGACTCATCCTTGTCGGTTGCAGTGTCTGTACCGAATATGGGTTGTGTATTTACAGCGACTTCTTGCTGCGTAGCTTTCACTTCACTTCCTGCGTCCTCTCCTGCCATCTCAACCAACACACGCTGGATCACAGGCAGTTCGACGGATGAGGCAGCTTCCATCTCGGTTTCATATTTACTCATGGCCAGCTGTACCTCTACGGATCGAACCCTCGCTCCTGTGGTTTCTTCAATCTGGCCTTTCATGACATTAGCCAGTTCTTTTGCTGTCCATTGCAGGGATTGTTCCTGTTCACCCGCTTGCAGCCGTTTTCCCTGAGCCAAAATCTGTTCAAGTGTTGCATTCCCATCCGATGGAGCATCCATTGCCGACATTGCCCGTTTCAGTTCGCCAACCGGATCACTTTTGAGCAGCTTGGTTATGGGTGATAAAAGGGTCAGCAGGATGAGAAGGCTCAGCACAAGCTTGACGTAACGTTCCATGGACCGATTCGGCAATAGCATATCCACGAAGGTCGCCAGCAGAACGATCATAATCAATTCCTGGAGCCAGTTGCTCAGCCACCCCATCCTTTCCATCCCCTTTCTTGCCAACATACATTCAGCGCATCATGACAGTCAGATTGCCCGCGGTCAGCAGGATGGTAATTGCCAGGAAAAACATCAGTCCGACGGCTGCGAGCGCCGCAAATACATAAATCATGCTCTTGCCGATGGCCTGCAGGCATCCTACAATCGGGGTGTCTCCTAGCGGTTGCATGATGGCTCCCGTTACGTTGTATATCAAGGCAAGAGCCAGGATCTTGAGTGCCGGAAAGGCACATAGAAACAAAATGATGATCACCCCGGTGAGCCCAATTGCATTTTTCACCAGTAGAGAAGCTGTAATGACCGTATCCGTCGCATCCGCAAATGTTCTGCCCACAACAGGGACAAAGTTGCCTGCGATGTACTTGGCGGCCTTCAGGCTGACTCCATCCGCTACGGAGCCCGATGCCCCCTGAACCGAGATTACGCCCAAAAACATGGTCAACAGGATACCCAGCAATGCAACACTAATATTGCGCAGGAGGTCTGCCAGCTGTGTCAGCTTGTACTTGTCAGACAATGAACTGACGAGATGCAGAACAGCTGAGAAGAAAAGTAACGGGAATACCAGCAAGTGAATCAATGTACTCACCAGATGAATCATGAAAATGATGAGTGGATGGGTCACGGAGACGGTGATGACATTCCCCATGGACGCGAGCAGTGTGAATAACAAGGGAACCATGGCCATCATGAAGTTGATCATGCCGGTAATGGCATCCTTGGCGTATCCAATCGCCACACTGAAGCTGTTGATTGCAATGATGATGATGACCATATAACAGATGGAATAGGCGATTTTGCTAATATTATTTTTCTCAAATGCGGTCTGAAGGGTCTCCAGAATCATGCTGAGTACGCTTAACATCACAATCGTGACCAGAAGCTTGCCATTATATAAAATTTCATGCAGCATGAAGGTGCCTATGGCTACAAACACCGATTTCAGGCTGAACCCTTCATTGCCGGGGATTAACATATCCATGAAGGAAGGGGTCTTCCCATCCGGGAAGAAACCACCGTATTGTTGCATCAGTTGGTCCCAGTATTTCTCCACCTGATCCTTGGGAAGCTGATCCGCCTGTTGCTCCATCCACTCACCGGAAGGTGCACTTGCAGTCACTTGTCCCAGGACTCCGAACAGAAAACAGAGCACCAGCACAACCGTAAGGCGCCACTGCGGCTTATGATGCATTAATTTCATATAAGTCCGCACGCCCCTTCTACACCGGCATCAGCTTCATGACGGTTTCGATAATAATGCTGATGATCGGTATAGCAAGTACAAGGATCAATACCTTACCAGCCAGTTCAATCTTAGACGCAATGCTCTCCTGACCTGCATCCCTGACAATCTGCGCGCCAAATTCAGCAATGTACGCTATGCCAATAATTTTCAGCACCGTTTTCAGATAAATACTTTCCATGCCTGAATTCTCGGCAAGCCGCTTCAACACTTCGATGACTGCACCGATTTTGCCAATCAACAACATGAAGATGACAATGCCAGTCGCGGCTGCAATCAGAAAGGCAAACATCGGTTTCTGTTCCTTAATGACCAGAATGAGTACTGTTGCGATGAGCGCCAAACCTACAACTTGTATAATTTCCACAGGTCACCACCATCCGGCTTTATGACCGTTTTTCATTGAAAAAGAAATATCGATTTGATCTCTTGCAGCAGGCTGTCCAACATACGGACCACCATGAACAATACAACGACAAATCCGATTACGGTCACCCAGTGAGCCATATCTTCCTTTCCCATTTGTTTCAGTACCGTGTGAATCATGGCAATGATGATTCCGATACCCGCAATTTGAAAGATTGCGTTCACTTCTAGATTCATGACCTTGGCACCTCACTATCCCGGCTATTTCAGAAGATCAGAATGACGATTAACGCTCCGACAAGCATCCCGAGGCTTCGGCTCATTCGTTCATATTTCATTTGATCCGCCTGAGCACGGGATTCCTCATGCATTAGTTGTTGAATGGCTAACGATATATGTTTGGTCTGATCCTGACGGTCACTTGTGCCAAGGCTGAAGCTTAATTGCATCATGACCTCACGCTCGTCAGCCTTCATGGCCGATCTTCCCCATGCCACATCCACGCCTGACTGCAGACTTTCGCGGGCGGTGAGTCCATGGGGAGGTTCCATCTGTGTGGCTGCATGAAGGAACAGCGTCTTAACAGGTTCTTTGGTCTGGGCTCCCATCTTGCTCATGGCATCGGGAAGTGGAGTGAGCCCATAGTTAATCTCCGTCATTAGTCGCTGGAGGGCCGCAATGAGTTCTCGCAACTGTCTCGGTCTTAATGCATACTGTCTGGCCTTGTAAAAACCGGCGAGGGTGCTGGCTAATAGAATGATTACCGCACCAAGCATGTTAACCAAATCCTTCACCTCCTGCCCCGCTCTGCTGCAACCCACGCATTTTGCCATCAGCCAGCCGAAAGGTCATGCCCCGGCTCGTCCGTTGCAGCTGGACATAACGTTGAAACATCTGCTCTGTAATTAAGGTTCTGAGGGCGGGTCTGGCCGACAGCTCCGACAGGTCACGGCCATGAGCAGTCGCGATCACAGAGACTCCTGCATGCAGGGCTTCCATCACCGCCTCAGCATCCTCCGGGCGACCGATCTCGTCCACAATCAGGACATCGGGCGACATGGAGCGAAGCATCATCATCATGCCCTCAGCCTTCGGACAACCGTCCATCACATCTGTTCGGGGACCTACGTCGAAACCAGGTACTCCTTTGTAGCTACCAGCGATTTCGGACCTTTCATCCACAATGCCTACTTTCAGACGTGGACGAATGCCTTGAACCCGTTCATTGCCCCCTGTAAGCTTTGTACCACTGCTAATTTGTCTCGCCAGATCTCGCAGCAACGTCGTTTTACCTTGTTGTGGTGGTGACAGGATTAACGTGTGCAGGACCTGTCCGCTCTTCATGTCGAGAAGGTAAGGAAGGATACGATCAGCCACTCCATGTACCTCACGGGCTATCCGAACGTTAAACCCGTTGATGTCGCGCAAGTATTCAACACGCCCATTACTTAGTACCGTCCGGCCAGCAAGTCCGATTCGATGTCCGCCAGGTATGGTGATGAACCCTTTGCGCAGCTCCTCTTCCAATGTATAAAGTGAATGATTACTGATCAGATCCAGCAACCTGTGGGTCACTTCTTTCTGAGGGACATACGCTTCATCAGGATTCCCGGTCGGACAACCTTGAGGTGTAAGGAAGTGGTATGTGTTGTCTGCATTAATCTCCAGGGGTCTGCCTTCACGAATACGTACTTCCTCCACTTGTTCCAATAGAGCGGGTGGCATCCTTCCGAGAATGGTTCGGATCGGTTCCGGAAAAAGTTCCTTCCAGTTCACCTTCATGAGTAGGCTCCTCCAACCTTGAGATCATTTGGTTCACGCTTCTGGCGCTTGTTCATATCTCAAGTTTATGCCTGTACATTTAATTTATGACGCTGAAATCTATCAATTCTTCAGAATACGGTTGAGAGTTGAAAGCATAGATCCACCTTCTGTTCTAGGCACCCGTCTAGATGCGCATGCATACAGTAATGGCAGATAGGTAAGTTCCATTCGGGTTCAAAACAGAACTACCGATCCCCAGATACAGAAAGGAGCTGTGGGGAGTGCGAGTCGATGTCGTTGGCAATGTGAATGAAGTACGTACCATTGATATTGCAGGGCGAAGTGCAGTTGTCATTGATGTATTGTGTACGACCAGTACAATTGTTACGGCTCTGGCGTATGACGCTTCGGCTGTGATTGCCGTAGAGACGGTTCCACAAGCCAAACAAATGGAAGTGAAAGATTGCATTCGAGGCGGAGAGCGTTTTGACAAAAAAATCACCGGATTTGAGGTAGGGAATTCCCCCTATGAATATATGACCGCAGGCATTGCAGATAAAACCATTATTCTAACCACAACCGATGGAACCCGAGCTTTGATCAAGGCTTCCAAGGGGAAACATGTATTCGCTGGTTCATTCCTCAATGTGCAGGCTGTTGCAGCAGTACTATGTGAACTTCAACGAGATGTATTGCTGTTATGTGCGGGGAACCAGGATGAATTTGCACTGGAGGACGCTTTATGTGCCGGATGTATCATCGATGAACTGCACCGTCAATCCTGTTCTCCCCTCCAACTAAACGATCTCGGCACAGTGCTTCATCAAGCGGTATCCCAAAAACAGGAGAGTATCCCGGATCTGGTGCAAAGATCGGTTAGCGGACGGAGGCTTGAAAAGTTAGGCAGAGTTCATGATATATCGTATTGTTCTCAATTAAACCTGCTGGATTGCGTTCCCGAGATGGGGGAGGGGAACCGCATGCAACCTTATAGAGGCATACGTGGGGGGAAGATGTTCAAGTTAATGTGAGAATGGCGATGAGTAAAACAAAAAAAGGTGTACTCCTGCCCGTTGGCAGCAGTACACCTTTGCTAATTTACATACACAGAAACAACTTATCTGCGATCTTGTGGTCCACCGATAACGGCTTGCTCGGCAGTGTCGAGATCATATGCTGTATGCAATGCCTTAATGACGTCATGCAGCTTATCTCCATCAATAACACAAGATACTTTGATCTCCGAAGTACTCACCATTTTGATGCTCACGCCTTCAGCGGAGATGACTTTGAACATCTTCGCAGCTACACCTGGGTGACTGACCATGCCTGCGCCAACAATGGAGATTTTAACGAGGTTCTCCTCTGATGTGACTTCACGGTAAGGCAAACGGCTGTGAAGGCCTTCAATGACACGCAATGCGTTCTCACGATCAGACAGCGCCACAGAGAACGAGAAGTCCGCTTTGCCATCCATCACTCCGCTCTGAACGATGATGTCCACATCCAGCTGATTTGCCGCAAGTGCACCAAATACTTCGGCCAGAACTCCTGGTACATCCGGCACACCCAAAATACTGATGCGAGCCACATTTTTGTCATAGGCAATTCCACTCACCACTACGCCTTGTTCCATTGCTGCTTCCTCCTTCACAACCGTTCCTTCATTATGGTTAAAGCTGGATCTTACAATCAAAGGTACACCGGAATGCTTCGCGTACTCTACAGCACGCGGATGCAGCACCGCTGCCCCCAAATTAGCGAGCTCCAGCATTTCGTCGTACGATATTTCCTTCAACTTGCGTGCAACCTTAACGATCCGCGGGTCCGTAGAATATATTCCGTCAACATCCGTATAGATCTCACACGCATCAGCCTTAATGGCTGCGGCCAGCGCTACCGCTGTTGTATCCGAACCACCACGACCCAATGTTGTGATCTCGCCGTCTTCCGTCATGCCCTGGAAGCCTGCAACAATAACGATGTTGCCTTCAGCAAGTGCTGCATTCACACGGTCTGGATGAATATCATGAATACGTGCTTTTCCATGAACCGGCTCTGTGCGGAAACCCGCTTGCCAGCCTGTAAACGATACTGCCTTGCGCCCAAGCGCTTGAATAGCCATGGATAACAGAGAGATCGAAATCTGTTCTCCTGTGGTTAAGAGCATATCCATCTCACGAGCAGGCAGCTCACTATTCAGTTGTTTTGCCTGATCAATTAAATCATCTGTTGTATCCCCCATGGCCGAAACCACGACTACACACCGATGTCCTTCATCCGCTTTTTCTACAACACGTCCGGCTACACGCTTCATGCGTTCCGTATCTCCGACCGAGCTGCCCCCAAATTTCATGACGTACAATGACAACGCAAATCCACTCCCTACCTTGTGCAGTATGCATAATTGATGTCCATCGTCATTATTCTCTACGAGAAATGACTTTAACCCAGTATATTACGAAAGCGCCTGATAGGCTAATCTTTTTTCGAAAAAAACCCTCTGCCAAAGGAATGGCAAAGGGTTGTTAATACCGTTTATTAGCTTACAGCTTGTGAAAGTTACGCACGGGAAGAGTATTTGCCTTCACGTGTGTCAATCAGGAGAACGTCACCTTCGTTAATGAACAAAGGAACCTGTACGTTCAAGCCTGTTTCCACTTTTGCATTTTTGGTAGCGCCTTGTGCAGTGTTACCTTTAACACTTGGCTCAGTCTCGATGACTTTCAACTCAACGCTTGTTGGCAAGTCGATTCCGAGGATTTCACCTTGGTAGCTAACGATTTTAACGACCATGTTTTCTTTCAGGAAGTTCAATTCCCATTCCAGTTGATCACTAGTCAATGTGAACTGATCATAAGTTTCGTTATCCATGAACGTGTGCTCTGTACCACTCGCATACAGATAGGATACGCCGCGGTTTTCGATGATGGCGCGACCAATCGTTTCGCCGGCACGGAATGTTTTTTCAACGGTGTTACCATTACGCAGGTTTTTCAATTTGGAACGTACGAAAGCAGCGCCTTTACCTGGTTTAACGTGTTGGAAATCAAGCACGGTATAGATATCGTTGTCTACTTGCACGGTCAAGCCTGTTTTAAAATCGTTTACTGAAATCACAAAAAATCCCTCCTGATATGGTTGAAAAGTAGGTGATATAAGACGATGGGTTAATGTAAAGGTGGGTTTATCTACCTGGTGACTCTGTGCGCCATGACCGTTTCGGGTTCGGATCGTTCTTCCGATCGCTGTTGTCTCCCCATTTTCATGACTGAACTGTACCAAGGTTGAAAATGGGGAGACAAAGGCGAGCGCTTCGCTTCTTCAGAATCGATTCCGTCCCCTTCACTGCGTCTGCACTTGCATAGAATCAATCGTAGAGATACATACCTCAATATTAAAAACCGTCTTATATCCCTGTGGCTGTAATTTAGCCGATTACGGTGAACTTCTTGTCCGACTTCGTGAGAATATGAATACCCGTCTCGGTAATCACTACGTCATCCTCGATACGCACGCCGCCAAGCCCATCAATATATATACCCGGTTCAACGGTAACAACCATACCCGGTTTCAATACATCGTCGCTAAGCTTGGACAAGCGAGGAGCTTCGTGAACTTCCATACCCAGACCGTGGCCTGTGCTGTGTCCGAATTGATCTCCGTATCCGTGACCTGCAATGATATCACGAGCCAATGCATCTGCTTCCCGTCCGGTCATGCCCGGTTTCAGGTTCTCCAGCGTATGTAACTGAGCTTCCAGTACAATGTCATAAATTTTACGCAGTTCAGGTACAGGTGTACCTGTTGCAATGGTACGTGTCAGATCTGAACAGTATCCGTCCAAAAGTGCACCAAAGTCAAATGTAATTAACTCATTTTGCCCGATGACCTTGCTGCTCGCTACACCGTGAGGCATAGCAGAACGTTCACCCGATGCTACAATGGTGTCAAACGAAGAGGACGTTGCTCCATGTTTGCGCATGAAAAACTCCATCTCCAGATCCACTTCTCGCTCCGTCATGCCTGGTTTTGCAAACTGCAAAACGTGGCTGAATGTGGCATCTGCCAGATCTGCCGCTCTCTGCATGACCGCGATCTCGTCTTCATCCTTGAACATGCGAAGTTGTTCCACGATCCCGGATACAGCTTTCAGTTCAATAGATTGAAGCGCTTCAGCATAAGCAGAGTGCGTGCCGAATGTAACACTATCCTGCTCGAAGCCTACTTCTTTGATATTCGCGGACGCAAGCAATTCGCGCACCGTATCCATCGGCTTAGCTCCGTGCTCCACAACAGTGAATCCTTTGGCTTGCTGAGGCGCTTGAGCCATGTAACGGAAATCAGTCAACAAGAAAGCATCCTGTTCCGTAATCAGCACATATCCCGCCGAGCCTGTAAAACCCGTCATATAACGACGGTTAATCGGGTTTGTAATCAGCATTGCTCTGAGTTCACGCTCACGCATGGCTTCACGCAATTTATTAACTCGTTTGTTTTCCATCGGTAACCCTTCTTTCTCTCACATTCCCGGGTTCCCGGCTCAGGTTTGTTTGTCCAGATGACGCACAAGAGCCAGCAATCCCAGTTCATAGCTTACTTCGCCAAATCCGGCAATCTGCCCGATTGTTTCCGCTGCAATCACTGAATGATGTCTGAACGCTTCGCGTGCATGAATGTTGGATAGATGTACTTCCACTGTAGGGACTTTTACAGCATTGATTGCATCACGTATAGCATAGCTATAATGAGTAAATGCTCCGGCATTCAATATCATTCCGTCTGCTTCGCCCATCGCTGCATGAATACGATCAATGATATCCCCTTCATGGTTCGATTGATAAAAAGCGATGGAGACGCCAAGTTCATCAGCCTGTCTGCGAATTTTGTCCTCAATATCCTTCAGACTAAGCGTTCCATAGATGCCTGGTTCGCGTACGCCAAGCATGTTCAGGTTCGGACCATTGATCACAATAATTCGTTTCATCGCTGCTCCACCCTCTCTGCAAATAACCATCTGCTATTTTAACACAGGCATTGCCGGATTGAGAAGCTTTTTTGCGCTATGCCCCTGCTTGCTCTGGCTCGCGTTTGCGTTCATCCGTGTACTCCATGGCTACCGTGTATCCAATGAACAGCCCCCATAGCAAAAAGAAGCAGATTTCCGTGATGATGGAATCCCATGTTAAACCCTTCAAAGGCTTCATCATTCCCAGTTTTGGTCCGACCAGTACAAAGAGAATCAGCCACCAGACAAGTCCATACACCATGCCGGGTAACGGCCCTTTTAATTTTCTAATCGTAAACGTGTAGAGCAAGGAAGCCAAGACCGAAAAGACAATAAAAAACAGCCACCCTGTCAAATGCCCTGCTGCGGTATATATATATTGATGTTTGAAAAAAGGCTCTGCGAGAAATCCTACAGGCACAATCGTAAAGTGCAACAGGTAGAATAGCCAGTGTAGCCCTCCCCAGATTAGACCTGCAAAGAAACCAAGCTCCAAAGCAAAGGAAAATGGCTTGGTATAGTAGTGCGCTTGACCCTGTCTCTGGGTAGGGCGCCTGCCCCTGTCTTTTTGCTGTCGTTCTCTCGGTCGTTGACCTTCAAGATGTGATGTATCTTCATGCGTACGTTCTGTCATCGATATTCTCCTTCATTCACTTGATAATCCCGCGTTATGCCCCGAATTTCCTGTCTGATTCTACGAGGTAGTATGTTCAAAACAGGACAATCTTAACAACATCCTTCAAGCTTTGACTCACAAACTAGAAATTGGTCTTAAAATTCGATACAATAGGGTTATTAAACTGCCTTTGATTGCGAAGGCCAAGAACAGAATAGGAAGGTGAATAATTTGCCTCAACAATCCAAGCCTGTCAGCTATGGGGGGCAAGCTGTCATTGAAGGCGTAATGTTTGGTGGGAAACATGTCAACGTTACAGCTGTTCGTAGAAAAGACGGCGAAATTACGTATCTGGAAGTTCCCAAGCAAGACAAGTCCTGGGTCACGAAATTGCGGCGGATTCCTTTATTACGCGGAATTGTCAGCATTATAGATTCAAGTGTCAAAGGTAGCAGACATCTCAATTATTCTGCTGACGCCTATGCTGATGATGAACTGGAACCGGAAGAGAAAGCCAAGCAAAAAGAGAAAGAAGGTTCGGGGTGGAGCCTTAGCATGATCATTGGTGTGACCGCCGTAGCCATCCTCTCATTCCTTTTTGGTAAAGTTGTGCTCACATTGCTTCCTGTGGTTATCGAGAATTTTCTATTCAAAAATGCATTCGACAATCAGTTTTTGCATAATTTACTGGAAGGCGGCATTAAGCTGATCCTGTTACTGGCCTATCTGTGGTTAATCTCACAGACGCCGATGATTAAACGTCTCTTCCAGTATCATGGAGCGGAACACAAAGTCATTAGCGCACATGAAGCTGGTGAAGAACTGACACCGGAGAATGTGCAAAAGTACAGCCGTCTGCACTACCGCTGCGGAAGCAGCTTCATCATGTTGACTGTCATTATTGGCGTGTTTCTATACTCCCTCTTCACGTATGACAACCTCTGGGAACGTATGGGTCAGCGTCTGTTGTTATTGCCAGTTGTGCTGGGCATTTCTTTTGAACTGTTAAAGCTAACGAATTCGGTACGCGATATTCCTGTACTGCGTTATCTCGGCTATCCGGGATTGTGGCTGCAATTGCTGACAACAAAAGAACCGACCAACGAACAGGTAGAAGTATCCATTGCTTCGTTTAACCGTATGCGTGAATTGGATGCCAAGCTTGCCAATGTCTCTGCTACATCAGAAGTACCTGTTGCAACACTCGATCCTGTGAAAGGGTGAATGATATGAACAAGCAGGCAATCTTATTTTGGACGTTCATCGCACTAGCTGCTGTTGGAGTCTTGACTTGGCTGGGAAATGCTAGTCCATCCAGGATCATTATTCCTCTGGTCGTGTTCGGAGCCGTATTCCTGCTGTACAGATATCCGCCTCGTCGCTGGGCAAGCAAAACCAAATCACCGAAGATTAAGCCATCCGCACGAACCATGGCGAAAGTCAATGCACAGTCCAGTGCCAGAAAGAGCGGCAGTTCTTCAAAGAAACGCAAGGATTATCCTTTCCAGGTGATTCAGGGACAAAAGGGTAAAAGCGATGAAGATATACCGAAATATCACTAAAAGTTACTGAATATACAAAAAGCAATTCTCCCCATGCGGAGAATTGCTTTTTTCACGTTTATACAGGAATCAGCGGTGGAGCTTCTGCTTGTTTCTTGCGCAATTCTTTTCTTTGTTTGTCTAGCTGTTCATCATACATTTTCGTATTCCACCCGTTGAAAAATTCGCTTCCAGCGGTAACACCTGAACGGTATAAAGCCGTGCTGTCCTGTAACGATAAATGAAATTGTGTTGGTTTAATGCCAAGCGTTGGTATCTTCACGGTACGAAACCGGTTAATCTGTTCGATGTAGCGTTCATCATGTGCTGTGAGCATCGTCTCCACAAGGGCTTGAAGCATGCTTAACGGTCCTTTAATCCGGGCAGGTTCCACCTCCGTCTTGCCCACCATTTTGAAACCGACGACCGGAATAACATCTCCCCCCTGTCCCGTACGATCACCATCGAAGAGCCACAACGGAAAATTGCTAAGCAACCCACCATCCACTACGTACACGAACTGATCTTGAAAAGGAAGTCCTTTGGAGAATACTGGCGATTTGCGTATGACAACCGGATCGAAAAAATACGGAATACTGCAACTCATACGTACCGCTTTTGCCACATCCAGCTTGGCAGGATCAATGCCGAACCGCCGAATATCGTCCGGCAGCACCAAGATGGTCCCATTGGATATGTCCGATGCGGTTATAAGCAACTTGCCTTGCGGCAAGTCAGCGAATGTGCGAATCCCTTTTTGCTCCAGCATCTTGCGAATCCATGATTCCAGCGCTTCTCCCGAATACAGTCCTTTCTTCAAGAACAGCCTTGCTGCGGGTCCGATCCATCGGGTATTAAAAATGGGGGAACGACGCAGCAATGAAATAAAGGGTGTATTCTCAATAATGTCTTTCATCTCTTCGGCCCGATAACCGGCAGCCAGCAGCGCAGCTACAATGGAGCCGGATGACGTGCCAGCTACCCGATTAAACTGAATGCCACAATCTTGAGCACCCTGAACAGCACCTGCAAGCGATATTCCCTTGACGCCTCCACCTTCAAATACCGCGTTAATTAACATCACAAAAAACCCCCGTTCTCCAGGCAGCACATTTCTACTGCCACTCTATGAGAACAAGGGTTTGTCTTATCACATGTTGTTAAAATGTTTTATAGACCATAGTAGGCTTTCAATTTGGCAATCAACCCAAGAGGGTTCTTCGTCAGGTACTGTGAGCTAAAGAAAATGTCTCCTTTGACCGAGCCATACTTTTTGTTGTAGTTCAGCTGATCGATGATCTCCTGTGATGTCTGCCAGCCAATTTCCGGCGTGCCCAGCTTATAAGGAGCGTGACCAATATACAATTTTACATTTGTGTTAGCCACTTCATTCGCCCACCAGTCCACAACTTTGTCGTATCGAGCTGCGCTTAGTGTCATACTCCAATACACCTGCGGAGCGACATAGTCGATCCACTCCTGATTGATCCATGTCCGCACATCTGCATTCATGCTGTCATACGCGGTTACTCCTGCTTTGGTATCAGAGCCGGTCAGATCAACAGATTTATTACGCCATACACCGAATGGACTAATTCCATATTCAACGTTAGCTTTTACCCTATGAATGCTCTGTCCGAGCTGCTTGACGAACTGATTAATATTGTCCCGACGCCATTCAGCACGGTCTTTCGTATTCAATGTGTTATAGGTTTTGAAGGTTGCATCATCATTAAACGTCACATTGGAAGGATAGAAATAATCATCCAGATGCACACCATCAATATCATATTGATTGACCACTTCCATGATTGTATCGATAATATGCTGTCTGGCTTCCGGGATCCCCGGGTTAATGTACAATTTGCCAGATGCGTTCACAATCCAGTCTGGATGAAGCTTGGAGATGTGATTTGCAGCCAGATTGGATGTACTCGCCGAATTCGTTGCTCTAAATGGATTGAACCAGGCGTGGAACTCCAGGCCCCGCTTGTGAGCTTCCTCAATCATGAAGGCGAGGGGATCATAACCTGGATCTTTACCCTGTGTCCCTGTCAGCACACTGTTCCAAGGTACCAGACCTGAAGGATAGATGGCATCCCCGTTGGCTCTGACTTGGACAAATACGGCGTTAATACCCATGCCTTGTAATGTATCAAGCTGTTTCGTATATTCTTGCTTTTGCTTCTCTACATTTCCCTTCGCCCCGGATGAAGGCCAGTCTCCATTCACAGTGGAGATCCATGCTCCCCGCATCTCTTCAGATGCCGGTACAGTGCCTGTGCCTCCAGGCTCTGCCGGGATTGCCGGAGTTGGTTCAGGTGTTGGTGTTGAAACGTCTCCTGTGTACAAATCAATGGTCTGGGCTGATTGGTTCCAATTCACCCGAATGCCAAGGTTCTCACTGACAAATCGAATAGGTACCATAACCCGACCCTGTTTCAATTCTACCGATGCATCCAGACCAACTACAGCGTTATCCACGTTCGCCTGCTGGCGTCCACTCGTCATCGTGATGACGGAATCGGACTTCTGGATGGTCACGGTACGAGTAGCCTGAGACCATAGTACAGATGCACCCAGTCCTTCGCTAATGACACGCAGAGGTACCATCGTTACATTGACCTTGGGCAGGATGTATGGTGATACATCCGACTCCAAGCGGTTGCCGTCCAGAAAAATAGCAATCTCCTTCTGTCCGGCTGCTTGTGCCGTCATGCCTGCTGTCTGTAATCCAAGTACAAAAATGAGCAGCAGGATCAATCCTTTACGAACATTCATTAGTGCAGTCCTCCAAAATCATTATAAATTTGCGGTAAATTCTACTAGTTTAATAGACGCTCCTACCGTTCGTTTAGTTGCGAAAAATCACCAAATTATGGTGTCAAATCAAACAAAAAAATGCTTCCTGCCATTAAAACGGCAAGAAGCATCCTTTGTTCACAGGATACAATTCATTGTATATTACTTTGTTTAATGTACTGCTGGAACTCAAGACTCCGTATTACTCATGACGTCCTGAAGATTTTTGAGGTCACGTAACCGACTCTCATCCTGACGGAAGTATTCAACCAAGGACTCAATACATGTAATGGAGTCCCAACTCAGGTGATGTTCAATGCCTTCCACATCATTGTAGATATTTTCTTCCTGAACACCAATCGTTGTCAAAAATTGTTCAAGCAGATGATGGCGTTCCATCAAACGTTTGCCCATCTTTTTGCCTTTTGGCGTAAGCACCAGTCCGCGGTACTTCTCATAGATCAGGTACTCGTCTTTGTCCAGCTTTTGGATCATCTTCGTCACCGATGAAGGATGCACTTCCAGTCCTTCAGCTATATCAGACACACGAGCATAGCCCTTTTCATCAATTAATTTGTATATACGCTCCAAATAATCTTCCATACTGGGCGTTGGCATCTGCTTCCCTCTTTTCTCTCTGACCGGCCCCTAATCGTGCCTGGTCCCTATCTTATAATGATACATGTTATCAATACGCATTGGCAAGTCCTGCACATTTCGCAGCGCACGGTACACAAGTAATTGGCAGGCGTGACTTTTCACCGAACGAGGCAAACTAAGCTAAGTTCCGCATCGAAAGGAGTGATTTCGTGAGTACAAGTGTTGCTCAACCGCCAGTTCGCAAAGCAAAAGGTACTAAACCCTTTATTCCCGATTTGGTGTACTTTGAACCCGGTGCGCTGGAATATGATAAAGGTAAACGTATTATGGAGTGGGTGACTTCCAAAG
Source organism: Paenibacillus sp. FSL R5-0519 (assembly GCF_037974275.1). NCBI lineage: Bacteria > Bacillati > Bacillota > Bacilli > Caryophanales > Paenibacillaceae > Paenibacillus > Paenibacillus sp. FSL R5-0519. Next base: position 2,157,686 of record NZ_CP150234.1, on the reverse strand, counting down.
ACATCCCTTATCAGATGACCACATCGCATAACCGGATCACGAATCTACCAGGTGAAACCGAACAAGAAAAGTACCGGATGGCGAAGCGTACTCTGGTCGTTGGTGTGCGCAAAACACTCAAGTTCGACCAGTCGAAACCTTCAGCGGAATATGCCATTCCCATCTCTACAGGCTGTATGGGACACTGCCATTATTGTTATCTTCAAACTACCCTTGGTGCCAAGCCTTATGTCAGGGTTTACGTCAATACCGAGGAGATCATTCAGGCTGCCAAAGGGTATATCGAAGAGCGCGCGCCAGAAATCACTCGATTTGAAGCCGCCTGTACGTCTGATCCCGTAGGACTCGAGCATATCACGGAGAATTTAAGTGACTTGATCCGTTTTATGGCGGAAGAAGAATATGGACGCTTGCGCTTCGTAACCAAATATCATCACGTTGATCCGTTGCTGAACATTAAGCATAACGGCCACACCCGTATCCGGTTTAGTGTCAATTCGGATTATGTCATCAAAAACTTTGAACCGGCTACCTCCAGATTTGAGGAACGCATAGAAGCTGCTGGCAAAATTGCACACGCAGGTTACCCTCTTGGCTTCATTATCGCTCCGATTATGTGGTATGAGGGCTGGGAAGAAGGATATTCCGAGCTGTTGCAGAAGCTGGCAGATACACTTCCAGAGGAAGCAACCAAGGACCTTACGTTTGAGATGATCCAGCACCGTTTTACCAAAACGGCCAAAGCGACCATTGAAAAGCGTTATCCTAAGACCAAACTGGAGATGGATATCGAGAAACGCAAGATGAAATGGGGCCGCTGGGGCCAGTACAAGTATGTGTATAAAGATGATCAGCAAGATGCGCTGCGCGAATTCATTACGGAACGGATCTTTGAACATTTTCCACTAGCCAATATTGATTACTTCACCTAAACGAAAAAACGGGACTGCCCTGCACGAATAGTGATGCTGGTATAAACATTCACACCAAACGATTAAAAAGCAGGTTACATGACCCAGAGTGACTCTGGTTAACATGTAGCCTGCTTTATCATGCATGATAAAAATCTAATTTCAGTTCATCCGTTTAAATAATCATCCAGTCTGGTGTAATCTGCTGCAACCAGATCGTAATCTTCGTCATCTGGTCTGTAAAAAGCAATATTCCAAGGAATAGCATCAATGCTCCCCCGATTTTCATCATGACATTGGAATACCGTAAGATCCAGCGTGTCGAACCAATAAAAAACGCCAAAATGAAGAACGGGATGGCAAACCCTGCAGTATAACCTGTAATCAGCGCCAGCCAGGTGGTGGGTTCACTCGCAGCCATTGCAATAATCGCTGTTAGAATAGGCCCAATACAAGGCGACCATCCTGCTGAGAAACCGATACCAAATATGAAAGAACCCAGATAGCCTGCTGGTTTCAACTTCATATCCAGCTTTCGTTCCTTCATTAGAAACTGCGGTTTGAACACACCAAGCAAAAATAACCCCATAAGCATAATCAAAATCGCAGACAATTGCCGAATCAGTTCCCGGTTATCATTGAAAAATTGGCCAAACAGTCCGGCACCCAAGCCAAGCGAATAAAACACAGCCGAAAAACCCAGAATAAACGCCAGCGTGTGCGTCATGGTCTTAAAGCGGACTTCTCGCTGATTGCGGTCATCCTTCAATTGTTGCACCGTCATCCCTGTAATGTAAGAGAGATATGACGGATACAACGGAAGACAGCATGGTGATATAAATGAGACCAAACCTGCTACAAAAGCCATCCATACATTAACATCAGGCATGAAGCGGATGTCTCCCTTCCCCGGGCTCTCGTGCTCGCTCGTTCCGTCGTCAGGCTCGGAACCCTTTTTTTCCTATCATCGTCAGAATCAGCATCATGATCAGCAATAATACGATCGTTGCTCCAGGTGCGAGGTTCCAGATGCCTGCAACAACCAATCCAAGGACTACAGCAATTTCACCGATCACCACGGACAGAATTATCGCGGATTTGAAACTTCGAGCCATTAACAGGCTGACCGCTACCGGAATGGTCAATAGCGCTGACACCAGTAGTGCGCCGACAATCTTGATCGCCGTACTAATAACGAGTGCTGTCATTACAGTGATTAACATGTTCAGAATTCTTACAGGCAATCCTGTAACCGCTGCTGCATCTTCCTCAAAGCTGAGCAGGAAAAATTCCTTATGTAACAATGCCACTACAATCACCACGATCAGCGTAACCACACCTACCAGCTTCAGATCCGTAGCGTCTAAGGTATATATACTGCCGAACAAATAACTCATGACATCTGCATTATATCCTTTGCCCAGCGTGAAGAACAAGGAAGCAAGAGCGACGCCACCGGACATGATAATGGCAATCGATAATTCGGCGTAACTCTTGTACGCTTTGCGTAATTTCTCAATCGCAAATGAAGCAAGGACGGCAAATATCAAACCTACCGCAATGGGATACACTTCAATCAGGAAGCCAAGTGCAACGCCGGCAATGGTCACATGAGACAAGGTGTCTCCGATCATGGATAACCGCCGTAACACCAGGAACAGTCCGATCAACGGCGCGGTGATGCCAATTAACAACCCACCCGCCAGCGCCCGCTGAAAAAAATCACTCATTAATATTTCCAAAACAAACACGACTCCTTCGGCCTAACTTACTCTAATCTAATGGGCCATACATACGGCTAGCGTACCTGTGCAGTGGTATGTTGCAGATTGGTTTCTGCACAATCCTGTACCTCATGCGAATGACGAACATGGAAATTAATTTTGCCATTCGTTACGGCAGCTTCAGAACCCAGATAACTCTCCATCCGATCCATATCATGAGACACCATCAGAAAAGTCATGCGGTGATGTTCATGCATATGGGTAATCAATTCAAAGAAACTGGCCTGTGATTCGGCATCAATACCTACTGTGGGTTCATCCAAAATCAACAAATCCGGGTGATTGATAAGCGCTCGTGCCAGAAATACACGCTGCTGCTGTCCACCGGACAATTGACCAATTCGTTTATTCGCCAGATCTTCAATCCGCATAACCTGCATCGCATCTGTGCACTGTTGCTGACATTTGCGAGACATCCGACGGAACATGTTTTTGTTATTGTACAAACCGGACATAACCACTTCACGAACAGTTGCAGGGAATAACGGATTAAACGCATTCTTTTGAGGTACATACCCGATTCGTTCCCAGTCCTTGAACCTGCGGATCGACTCTCCGAATAGCTTGATATCTCCCTGCGCAGGAGGAAGAAGTCCTACCAGCATACGCAGCAATGTCGTTTTTCCCGCCCCATTGGAACCGATAATCCCGACAAAGTCCCGTTCCTGGGCCATAAAATTGAGATTCTCAATCACTCGCTGGTCCCCATAGGAAAATGATAGTTTCTCGATCTCTATAATCGGATCATGACATAATGGCATGATTTGCTGCATGGCAAAGCCGCCTTTCATTATATGTGAGGATCTCATAGCGTCTAAGAGCCTTCACCGCGAACGGTAAAGACTCTTATGTCTGATTCCTTCATTCTATCTTATTTTAATGCGATCAGCAGATTTTGCAAATTTTTCTCCATCAGGGTGAAATAATCATCCCCGTTGGTTTCCTGCTCCTTGGTCAATCCTTCAACCGGATTAAGGACCATGGTCTCCACTCCTGCTTCACTTGCCAGTGTTTTCGCCAATTTGTCAGATACCAGCTCTTCGAAGAAAATGTACTTAATGCCTTCATCTTTAACCAGTTTCGCAAGTTTCACAATATCCTGCCCTGTCGGTTCAGCATCCGGGGAAAGTCCCATAATGGCATGCTGAGTTAGTCCATAATCACGTGCAAGGTAGCCGAACGCCTGGTGCGAGACAACAATTTCCTTGTTTGGCACTTTAGCCAATTCATCTGTAAAATGCTGATCCAGCGTCTCAAGCTTGGTACGAAGCTCTTCATAACGTTGTTCGTAACCTGCTGTGTGATCAGGATCTGCCTCAACCAGACTGTTTTTGATGTTTTCAGCCATGATCATGGCAGATTTCGGACTAACCCACGTATGTGGATCAATATGATGATCAGCGACATCTTCTTCACTGGTAGCCTCATCTGCATGTTCGTCTTCATGCTCTTCGCCGTGACCGTGCCCATCGTCACCCTCTGCGGTCAACAGCTTCACGCCTTCGCTGACGGCAACAGACTTCACCTTTGTATCGCTATTCAACGACTTTAGGAAATTCGGCACCCATCCTTCCAGTCCAGCTCCATTATAGAAAAACAACTGTGCCTTGGACGTATTAACAATATCCTGACTCTTTGGAGTCCAGTCATGTGGTTCTACTCCTGTTGGCAGCAGGTTAATAACATTGGCATCTTCACCACCAATTGCAGCCGTAAAAGCATACACAGGATAAAATGTCGTCACCACGTTTACCTTACCTTCTACAATCGTCGCACTCTTGGAGTTATCCTGCCCACATGCAGACAACACCAGTAAACTGAGAATAAGGAAACCAGTCCACAGTAACTTCATATTGCCTCTTTTGCTTGTCTTCCCTGTCCGGTTATCCGGAACTTGATGTTGCACTTTATAAAATGTCATTATGATTCACTCCGTATCTCTTAATCGTAAACATTACTGAAAGAATTATAGGTAACATGAACCCGCTTGTCAAGCTATACCTTCCTATTCATTCTTTCCTTAAGTACGGAGTTATAACAGTATATGCTTGTTCTCTACCCGTCAGATACGAAATTATATCAATAAAAAAAGGGACCCGAATTATATCGGGCCACCTTGAGTCATAGTTACGACAATATTTGAATCAATTTCATAACTCATAAAAAAGGATTATGATTTGATTCTTTTTATTTTACTTGTGCGCCATTAGGCATGTTGTCGGGTACTGTAGCAAGTGTAAGCTGGTCGCCATGGGACGCTGCAAGGATCATACCTTGAGACAGTTCACCACGAAGTTTCACCGGTTTGAGGTTAGTTACACAGATCACTTTGCGTCCAACCATCTCTTCTGGTGAATAGAACTTCGCGATTCCAGAGACGACTTGGCGCTGTTCATAACCCAGATCGAGCTGCAATTTCAGCAATTTATCCGCTTTTTTGACAGGTTCGCAGGAGATGACTTGAGCCACACGCAGTTCAACTTTGGCAAAATCGTCAATCCCGATCTCTTCCGTACCTTCAGGTGCAGTTACCGGTTCAACAGCTGCCGAAGCTCCAGCCTCTGCTTGACCTGCTTCAGGCTGTGCCGCTTTTTGGCCGCCAGTCATCGCTTCTGAGATATAGGCAATTTCCTGTTCGGAATCCAAACGCGGGAAGATTGGATCACCTTTTTGCAAAGCGTTTCCAGCCGGAACCAGCCCCCATTGCTTGGCTGTATCCCAGGCCGTAAGTTCACCTTCCTGAATGCCGAGCTGTGCCCAGATTTTATGCGGAGCACGTGTCAGGAACGGTTGCAACAGAATGGATGCAATGCGCAAGCTTTCGATCAGGTGAGCCATAACGGATGCCAATTCATCGCGTTTTGCTTCATCACGAGCCAGCGCCCATGGCTGCGTCTCATCAATGTATTTATTGGTGCGGCTGACAAATTGGCTGATCGCTGTCAGTGCTACGGAAAACTGCAGGTTTTCCATCGCCTGTTCCACTTTTTCCACCGTGGCATGACCTGCTTCTTCCAGTGAAGCATCAAATTCAGTTACGTTGGAAGCAAATGCAGGGGCTTTGCCTTCGAAATATTTATCTACCATGGCAACTGTACGGTTCAACAGGTTACCCAGATCGTTCGCAAGGTCGGAGTTTACACGTTCTACGAAGCTCTCCGGTGTAAACGTACCATCGGAACCAAACGGTACTTCACGCAGCAGGTAATAACGCAGTGCATCGAGACCATAGCGGTCAATCAGAGTCACCGGATCAACCACATTGCCTTTGGATTTGGACATCTTGCCGTCCTTCATCAACAACCAGCCATGTGCAAATACTTTCTTCGGCAAAGGCAGATCCAATGCCATCAACATAATTGGCCAATAGATCGTATGGAAACGAACAATTTCTTTACCTACCAGATGCACATCCGCAGGCCAGAACTTGTCATACAGGGATGCATCGGATGAACCGTAACCCAGTGCTGTAATATAGTTGGACAATGCATCAATCCATACGTAGACCACGTGTTTTGGATCGCCTTTAACCTTGACGCCCCATTCAAATGTAGTACGTGATACAGCCAAATCTTCAAGACCTGGCTTGATAAAGTTGTTGATCATCTCGTTCTTACGGGATTCCGGCTGAATAAAGCCCGGGTTCTCTTCATAATATTTCAACAAACGATCTGCATATTTGCTCATACGGAAGAAGTAGGATTCTTCTTTGACCAATTCAACGGGGTGTCCGCTATCCGGGCTCTTGGCTGAGATAATCTCGCCCTTCTCATTCTTCTCTACATCCACCAGTTGAGTCTCCGTGTAATACGTCTCATCCGGAATGCTGTACCAGCCTTCATATTCACCTTTGTAGATATCTCCCTGTTTCAGCAAACGGTCAAAGATATCCTGAACGACGGTTTTGTGACGCTCTTCAGTTGTACGGATAAAGTCGTCATTGGAAATGTCCAGCTTGTTCCACAGTTCCTTGATTCCCACAACGATATCATCGATAAAAGCTTGCGGAGTCTGTCCTTTCTCCTGGGCCTTACGCTCAATCTTCTGGCCATGTTCATCGGTTCCTGTCAGATAGTGAGCATCATAACCACGCAGACGCTTGTAACGAACCATCGCATCTCCCGCCACAGTTGTATACGCGTGCCCAATATGCAATTTGTCACTCGGATAATAAATCGGGGTTGTCAGATAAAATGTTTTTTGGTCAGCCATGAATGACTTCTCCTCCTTCAAATGGTCCTGCTTCATGTGATCCTTTCGTCCAAAACAACTAAAAAAGAACACAAAAAACTCCCGCCCCTATGGGACGAGAGTTGCTCTCACGTGTTACCACCCAAATTTCCCATGTTTTTCGCAAAACACAGGCTCTGTCGGTCCTTCGACCGCCCATTAACGCTGGATCACGCCTCAGCCTTACGACAGCAGCTCTGAAATCGCTGTCTGCACGCTCGAAAGAGGTTCCTCCGGGACCATGTTCCATCCTCCTCCCAGACCGGTTCTCAGCTCATCCGGCTCTCTGCACTGGGGGTGTGTCTGTACTTATCCCTTCACTGGAAATCATATAGAAGTTCTTCAAAAAGTAAAACCAGACTTTTTGAACTCGCATATATAGGAAAAATATACTGAAATGCGGGCCCCTTTGTCAAGTGGGCAGCAGCCTCGAGTTCAATTCCAGTTTGCTTCACGGCCACCCGAATACTTCAGGTTATAACGTTACTCGGATACCAGAGTAGACTTCTCCGCCTTTGGTGGCACCAGATCTACACCACCTGGATGAAACGGATGACATTTGGCAATACGTTTCGCTGTTAACAACGAGCCTTTGAGCGCACCGTGCACTTCAATCGCCTCCATGGCATAAGCCGAACAGCTCGGATAGAACCGACATGTTGGCGGCGTTAATGGAGAGATATAGTTGCGGTACACCCGAATGGGTGCCTGAGCGATTCTGCGCGATAACTTCATCGCCAGTGCTTCCCGTGAGCGTGATGTCCCGACGCCGCTTTGGCAGGAGCATGCTCAGCACAGTCCTTGCAATAGCCAAACACCTCAAACTTGTGGTCCACAACCTGAAATTGTTCAGGCGCATCCGCAAGCTGCATCGGGCAAAAAATAATAGGATACGTCTTCTGACACTTCAGACAGATCATATGATGGTGATGATGATCTTCACTACAGTGTGCTTTGAATTTAACGCCATCTTCGAAGATGACCTGTTCCAGTACACCCAGTTCCTGCATCACCCGCAGATTCCGATATACTGTGTCAAAACTCAGTCCGCTGTAAGTCTTACCCATATATTCATAGACGTCCTTGGGTGTAAGATACCCGGGGGACTCGGCAAATAACCGGGCCAGTGTTTTCCGCTGATCAGTAATGCGGAGCCCCTGTGAGGACATAGTCGAAATAATCTGTTCTGTCGACAGCATGATCTAAAGCACCTCCTGTCTTACGAGCATTTTGCCTCTTCTGTATACATCTAATAATGCATCAAATTACGATTAGAGTCAACGAAGACACCGGGTTAGGTCATTATAACAACACATAAAAAGGACTCCATACACATGCATTGCCATTACGTTTAGCTTTGAGCTAATGACATTACATATTAATGGAGTCCCTTCCTGACGGTTCAGATGATCAATCGTTCGGGCGACTTTTGGGGTGAACGGGTATATATGATATAAGCTTTCACTCCAAACCGTCCGTGCATGTTCATGATATTACTTTTCAGCCGGAAGCGGCGTGAACAGCAGGTTTACAGGCAAGTTACTTCCTGGTGCCGCCGAGAAGAGAATCGTTACACTCTCGCCGTATGAACCTGTGCGATACATTACGCTTTGCTCATTAGGTGCAGTTACAGATTTACCTGTGGAAATCTGAACAACTTGTCCGTTCACGAGTGCCACACCTGAGTATCTGCCTCCACGAGGGTTAAATGAAATCAACGTGCGCGGAGCAACATTATTCAATGTAATTTTGTACAATACACCGAAGTTACCTGCGTTGGAAGCTTCTGTGTAAGCCATCGGGTCCGTTCCTACAAGGTTCGGATCACTTGCATTGTCTCCAAGTGGAAGACGTGCAGGCTTCGATCCTATTTCTTGATCATACGTGATGATCCGTGTTGCATTCGGGTACGTTCCACGGTTGTGAACACCATCACGATCCAGAACCGGCAGGCTCGACAACACTTCCATCGGGTCCTTGTTTTCTTCGATCATGATAATGTTGTAATCCAGTTCATAGTCACTGAATACATCCGAATACAAGGAGATGACTTGTCCCTGTTTCATCGGGAGAACACTCAGATCATTAAGAATCAGCTTGCTTTCTCCTGGCTGGATATACACTTTCTTTTGTCCGGTACCATTCTGCATGGACTGGAACCAACGATCAATGGACAACTTTCCAGCTACCGTTGCAAAAGGAGATGGTCCTGCAAAGCCCATGTTTTGTTGTTCAATGGACGCCGTGTATGCATTGTTGTTTGTCGCTACAACATACATTTTCACGTTTTTGCCCGTGTTGTTCACATGGTGAATCATGAATCGTGTCTGTCCGAAGGAAGATTCCTTGTACACAATGCCTTCTGTATTCACGGTTTCCGGGCTGTTACTGCGGATCAGCAGACTGGGTTCATCATAATAAGTGAAAGGTACTTTCTCCAATGCGGGTACTCCACCACCGTCAAAAGTGAACTTCTCACCAACTGGTGTGAACAATTGATTGAAGTCGGACAAACTATACAGCGTTTCGCCCGTAATGTTGATCATCTTGGTGTAGCTATCACTAGCACCATGTTTATCGGTGACTGTAATCGTTACGGTCTTCGGTCCTGGAACAAAGAATGCAAGTGCATTGTTATCCCATTCGGTTTTAACAATTGCGTTCTCATCATCTGTGCTTTGATCAATATAAGTGATTTTCTCACCCATTTTGTATTCTTCTTTATCTGTCGTAAACATTGCGACAGGTGGCAGATTCGGTCTTTCAACCTTAATCGTAACCGAATACGGATCGCTCCATTGACCACTTGAATCCTGAACCGCATAGGTTACTGTGTATACACCTGGTTGGTCGAATGAATCCTGACGACCTGTCCAACGCTCATCTACAATGCTGAGTCCCTTTGGAGAGCTGGATCTGGTTGTATAGGTCACCTGGTCTCCGGCAAAGACCTCTTTTTGTACCGTGAAGCTCGCCACCGGTTTGGTACTCAGATTCAATACAACCGTTTTGGCAGATTGATTTACTTTATACGTAATGTCCAGAGCCTGTGTAATTGAAGTCAACGGCACCATGAACGTATTTTTTTGTTGATAAGCCGCGCCCTTCATCGTTCTGGACACACCATTAACGGTATAGATCTTGCTGTTGGTTTTGAAACGCAGCTCATCTTCACCACTAATAATGATCGTTTCTTTGGTTGTGTTATCGTATTTGACATCATAGCCAACCCGATCAACGAGAGCACGAATAGCTACATAGGATACACCATTTTTAACAGCCATTGGCTGCCCGGCAAGATATGTTTTGCCATCTTGCATCATTTTATTACTGTTCATATAAAGAGTAAGGTCTCCACCTCCGCCTCCAGCAACAGATGAACTCCCCGTAGACGGTTGCTCTACTTCTACTGGTGCAGGTGCTGGTGTTTCCTCAGCTGTACCTTCTTCGTCCGTCGGTTCCTCTACCGGATCAACTGGAGTAACATCTGTTCCTGTAGGAACATTGGTTTCCGGATTCACTTCTTCAGTTGTTTCATTATTTGATGTTGGCGTGTTTGTTTCGGATTTCACTTCGGATTCCGCGATGGTTTGTTCTTTCTTCACAACCTCCACGGATTTAACTTTGGCTGTATTCACTGGTGTAGTATCGCTCTGATCTGCTGATTGTGCATTGGCAGGAATAACTGCAAACGCCTGAAAAACAGCAAAAGCGGTAAGTATGGACAATTTCTTCTTCAAATTCATTCTTTGTCTTTGGCTCCTTCTGCTCCCATTTTATAAATATCCCCCTCAAAAAGTCATATTATTAGACGCTTGGAACCGGGAAAAGTTGCTAAAAAGTTAAGAGGAGAATTGTAAACTTTTAATAGAAGGAAAATACTATGAAAATAGTTATCTATCCATTATCTTTTTGGCATCAGATCCCAAAATTCCCCAATAGCAACTTTCCAACAAAAAAATCTCTCTGCAATATGGCCAATCAGCACCATGTCGCAGAGAGATTTAAGGTTTGAATAGGTCTAGCACAAACGGACAGGCAGACTTCCCGTTGGCTGCAGTCCACCGGTTAACACATGGGATAATGCCTTGACAACTGTAGATGTATTCTCATACGTACACACATAACTTCCTGGCCTCGGAATCTCCAGCAGATCATAGGGATTGCGCAGAGCAATTACAATCAGCGAATGATTCTCACTGAGCTTTTCAACCAAATACTGTTGCCCTTTCGGAAGATGACCTGCCGATGTATACGTACATACGATAACCTGCTCACTCTCCGACACTTCCGCCAATATCCGATCTGCTTCATCAGAAGTGGGCTGAGTTGTAATGTTGTGTTCACGAACGCTGCCTCGCAGCTGCGATAGCGCTATACCAAGTGATTCTGTATGGGACCATGGTTCATCCACCTCTGTCCGTTGCACAACCTCAGGCCAGATGACATACACGTCCTTCTCCGGGTCCAACGGCAGCAGCCCATCATTATGAACGATAGTAATACTGCTTGAAGCAATCTTGAACAGCGTCGATTCGTTTAATTCCCTGGTTTCAGTAGAGTCAGTGGGTTGAGTGAATTCACTGTTTTTAACAGGTTCAACATCTGCTGCTTCAAACAGTTCACTCGCTTTCGGCGAAACAAAATGATCATTCTGCTGCCCACAGCGCTTTTTTTTCCATGTCATAATGCGTTCCAACGCCTGATGAATAACCTCTTCCGATACCCGACCCGTTCGAACTGCTTCTACAATGGCTTCCAGCGCAGCAACCTGATCTTGCAAGGTATGACTCACCAGAATCAGATCTGCTCCTGCCTCCACAGCACGAATGGCAGCTTCAGCTACCCCATATGGCTTGGATATGGCATGCATTTCAAGACAATCTGTAATAATAATGCCTTCAAAACCCATTTCCTCACGTAGCAGGCCAGTTAACACCTTATGCGACAATGTTGCCGGAATGGGTTCGGGCTCAATCGAAGGGAACATCACATGAGCTGTCATAATCGCATCGACCCCGGCCTCAATCGCCCGGCGGAACGGCAGCAGCTCCATCTGTTCAAGCCTGCTTCGATCATGAGGTACCTTAACCATACCCAGATGAGAATCTACGGCGGTATCTCCGTGTCCCGGAAAATGTTTGGCAGTAGCAGCTATGCCCTGTAGTTGATATCCGGTGATGGCTGCTACACCATGAGCGGCCACACTTTCAGCATGTTCACCATATGAACGTACACCGATGACCGGGTTCAGCGGGTTGTTATTCACGTCGACCACTGGTGCAAGGTTCATATCAATACCGATGCTCTTTAACTCACGTCCCAAAATTTGGGCACACGCCAGGGTATATTCCGGGTTGCCTGTCGCACCAAGTGCCATATTCCCCGGTACTTGGGTTATTCCTTCTTTGTCAATCCGTGCAACCATGCCGCCTTCCTGGTCTACCGAAATCATAAGGGGTAATGCCTCCGCTTCGGCAGCCAGATCTTGCAGTTCGGCGGACAGCCTTGTTAATTGATCCACACTTTCGACATTGCGCCGGAAATAGATGACGCCCCCAACGTGATAGTCACGGATTAAGCGAGTAATCTGTTCATCTGCATACTGACCGTGAAATCCACACATCAACAATTGGCCTACCTTTTGCTCCAACGTCAGATCATTCAAGGGTTTCATTCGATCTCTCCTCTCGTTTCCATTGCCACTACGAACCCAATCGTTTACTCTGCCTGTACTCGGAGGGTTTCATGTGGAAGTGTTTATGAAACACCTTGGAGAAGTAGCGACGCTCCTTGAACCCTGTTGCTTCCCCAATCGCTGTAATGCTCCATTCGGTTGTACTCAACAATAAAGCGGCACTTTCCATCCGTTTCTGCGTCATGTATTCCACAAAAGTAACACCCATCTGGGTTTTAAATAGCTGGCAGAAGTAGCCCGGGCTGATTCCGAGCCAATCGGAGACTTCATCTATGCCCAGGTCCTGTTGCAGTCGTGCGTCCATATACTCACATGCAGACAGGATCAGCTCCGATACGGAAGGACGTGGCTGCGTTTGTTTGCCCTGACAGGCATGGATAACGACCTCTGCAAGTTCAAGGAGTTCCCTCATGAAGACGGCCCCTTGCAGTGCATTCCAATAATTCACTTCGTGCTCTTCAGCGATGGCCTGTACTTCGCGCAGTTCCCGAAGCATATGTACAAGCATAAACCGAAGATTGGTTTCATCTATCTTGTTGAAGGATTCTTCCGAATTCCCCATTCGCTGTTTAAGCCGATCCAATACATCGCGTAATCCCTGCTTGTTCCCTTGTCGAATCCACCGAGTAACAAGCTCCAGATCTTCTCTTGTAATCCATGAGTTTGCCCCTTTGGAGGCCGCATGTTCATACGATAAGGTGGTTTCGGGACAACTCACCTTCAGCACCCTGTCCTCACTCTCCGCATGGGACATCAATATTTTTTGACAATGCCGGTATCGATCCAGAATTTGACTTTCCAGGTTCACGGGCACAATATCCTGAACAACCCTGACCTTCACACTTGAATCCAGGGATAATATCACATTCAATTCGAGACACAGTTGATGGGCGAGTTCCTCTGAGCGACGTTTCCATTCACCCGATGCCTCCAGCAAGATGCACCACTCCCCTTTGCGGGTCGAAAGAATCTGACAGTCCCCCTCAATTCTCTCTGCTACTTCCCTAAGTCTGGAACTTAAGGTCTCATGCCATCGTTGATGCTGAAGCTCGGACCAACCGATCGAATGGCGAAAATAACCGACCGCATCCACCAGCAGCAACGTATACGGTGCAGCAGTTGTTATGAATTCAGGAACAGAGGCAGGATAGGCAACCTTCAACGGTGCTTCTCCTCGTAACAGGTCAATCAACTGTTTGTGTCTGATCCAGCTTTCCATCTCTTGGCTGCGATAACGTTGCGATTCGTTTTCCTGACGTCTCTTCTGGATCTGTCCGGCAAGTTCACGCAGTTTATGTTCCAGATTCAAATAATCAATTGGCTTACATATGTATTCATGTACGTTATACTTGATAGCGGTTCGAGCATATTCAAACTGCTGATAACCGGTCAGCAAAATAATCTCACATGTTTCACCCTGCTCTCGCAGCAAACGAATAAGTTCCAATCCATCCATAGACGGCATCCGAATATCACACAAGAGAATGTCTGGATGACTTTCTGTAACTTTCCCCAGCGCTTCTGCCCCGCTTCTCGCTGTACCTGTGATTTCAATCCCCATCTCTTCCCAGGGTAAAATGTAGTTCAGATTCTCCAGAATCGGCAGCTCATCGTCAACCAGCATTGCAGTGAGATTCATCCGGCTTCCTCCTGCTCATATAATGGAATGATGCATCGAATAACTGTGCCATACCCCGGTGCTGAACATATAAATATGCCATACCCGGCCCCGTATTGAATACGAATTCGATCTGCTACACTTCGTAATCCCAGTCCCCGGCGTTCCGTTATGGACGATAATGATTCCGCCCCTTTCGCCAGCATATCTTCCGGCGGGTCTGCTGCCATATACTCAAATCGTGCGAGCATTTCCTGGGGAATACCGATCCCATTGTCCTCAACACTTAACACCAGATGATCCCGTTTCGCATATGCGCTTATCCGCAGTACACCTGGATAGGTGATCCCCTCAAACCCATGTTGAATGCTATTTTCCACCAGAGGCTGGAGGGTCAGCTTGAGCAAGATTGAACTGTATAGATGGGATGGAATGTCAATCTCATAGGTGAACAAATCACTGAACCTGTACTGTTGAATCTCCAGATAACTCTGCAAATGCCTTATTTCCTCACCCAGCGGAATCTCCTCCTGATCCTGAATGCTGATACGAAGCATATTGCCAAGTCTGGTCACCATCTCGCTTACTTTGCGGCCTTCTCCGCGCAATGCCAAGCCATTAATCGATTCCAATGTGTTGAACAGAAAATGGGGTTTGATCTGGGCTTGTAGTACACGTAATTCCGCTTGGGCCTTCTGCTCCTGCTCTGCCCGAACACGACGGAATAATCCCCCAATACGATCCAATAGTTCATTGAACCCTTGCGCAAGCAGCTGCATTTCATCGAATCCTTTTCCTTCCACCCTCGCATTAAAATCACCATCATCCACACGACGCATAAACCTTACAAGTACAGCAATGTTGCCTGTAATACGATTCATGAAAAAAAGGTTAAAGATCATCGCTGCAAGCAGGCATAACAGAATAATGATGACAGACCAGCCTGCAAAGGCATTGGTTTCCGCAGACAAGGCTTCCCATGAAGTCACACTGACGAGACTCCAGTTATAGTTCTTCAGATGATATTGCGAAATGATGCTCTCCTTGCCGTCAAAGACCGTTCTGACACTGCTAAAGCCAGGACCGTAACTGTCGGATTCAGCACCAAGGTTTTGCATATTCTCACCGTTATAACGACCTGCAGGATCATAGACGATCAGCCCTTCTTCATTAATTAAAAGGAATGATGTATCCTGTGCCGAATCGCTGATTTGCAGGTGACGGAAGATCCGGTCAATCTCTCCTTTTTTGATCTGAACAACAAGCACGCCGATATTTTGAAAATAACTGAGTTCTTTGACCAGTCTGATCTGGGTGAAGACAGGTTCTACCCCGGTTAATTCGGGATATTCCAAAGGTGCAAGCCATTTGGGCACGCCATTAAGTTGCTGAATTTCATTGAATAAGGGATGTACTTTGAATTGCTGAAAAGGAAGGGCTTGAAAATTTTCTTTGGTGAAAATGGAGACAATCTGATTGTTCACGGACGAACGCAAATCATATAAAAAGGCATAACTGATGAACGGATAATTATATAGAAGGGAACGGAAATTGCGCTGGCTGGCATTGAGGGATAACTGATTACCGGTTCCCAGATCCTGCTTGGTTGGATCTTTGGCGTTCAACGCCATTTGAAAAACTGATGTCGCTATCCCGTTGTCGGTCACATTATTAATCTGCTGAAATACATTCTCGATATTGTAACTAATGGCCTGAAGCGCATATTCGGCCTGTTGATTGTATTTTTTCTCAATCGTATGTGATGTGACCAGAAACATGCCAATGCCCAGCGCACACATCGGTACAATGATCAGCAGCAGAAATGCCAAGGCCAGCTTCATTCGCAAGTTCATATCCCGTTCTCCCTATCCACTGGTTCATGGTATTAACCTTTGACACCACCTGCAGTTACGCCTTCAATAATCTTCTCCTGGAGTATAGCGTAGATCACAAGTACAGGTACAACACTGTATACAATACCTGCCGACATCTGGGCATAGTTCATCTGATATTGATCCCGAAACTGGACCATGCCCACTGGCAGCGTACGCAACTTATCGGTGGATAAGAAATAGTTGGCGAGTAAAAATTCATTCCAGTTGCCGAGGAAATTAACGATAAAAACGGTAACAATAGCCGGAACCGTAAGAGGTATCACTATTTTAGCAAAGATACCCGGAGCCCTCAAGCCATCCATAACCGCCGCTTCCTCAATTTCACCAGGCAGAGATCGCATAAAAGCCGCCAGTATAATAATGGTAAAGGGGATCGCATTCGCCACATAGGGAACGATCAATGCCAGATGTGTATCCAATATGCCCATTCTGCGTACAAGCAGATAGATCGGCAGCATGAGTGCATTGTTGGGAATAAGCATGCCCGCCAGAATCAAGCTGTACAGAAATAGACTCCATTTCCGGTGTCTCATCCGGGTTACGGCAAAAGCAAACATCGCACCTAGTGCAATTGTACATGCCGAAGACAGAATTGAGATGTATAGGCTGTTCCAGAAATACGTGCCAATCTTCGCATTCACCCAGGCCTCCACATAATTGTTAAACTCCCATGTTGTCGGCAGACCGAATGGATTCAAGGCAATTTCATTGTTATCCTGCTTGAAGGACGAGAAAATCACAAATAAAAAGGGAAACAAAATCGCGATTAAATACAACATTAACAACACATGAGGTATACTACTTTTTATGTTTTTCGCCATCAATATTCCACCTTCTCGCTCTTTCTCGCCACCAGCAGTTGATACACCGCAGTAAGCACAAGCGTCAGAGCAAAGATCAGTACCGCAATGGTATTGCCATAACCATATTTGAAATTGGTAATCGCATATTTGATCATGTATGTCGCCAGAACCTCGGTGGACCCAGCGGGCCCACCTTTGGTCATGACAATCACGATGTCAGCTGCTTTCATAGCTCCTGCAATGGACAACATGATAACGACGGAAATGATCGGGCGAATCAGCGGCAGTGTTATCCGCATTGCACGTTGTACCGCCGTTGCACCATCAATTGCAGCTGCTTCATCCAAATCACGGGGAATCGCCAGGATGGCCGCCAGTACCATGACAATGTAAAATCCTGTCCACTGCCAGGCATTGGTCACCAAAATGGACAACATGGCAAATCGGTTATCCGACAACCAGTAGATTGGATCGATGCCCAGCACATGAAGTATTTTGTTTAATAATCCGATATTGGGCTCATAGATGAAGCCCCATAAGATCCCGATCACGGCTGTCGACATGATGGATGGTAAAAAAACAGCTGTTTTATACAGGCCTTTTAGCTTTTTCACATTGGCAATCAAAAGCGAAAACAGGATAATCAGGGGTACCTGAATCAGTACCGAAAATCCGATGAAAAAGCCATTATTCCGTGTGGAAATCCAAAATCGTTCATCGGTCAGTGCCTTCACATAGTTGGATAAGCCCACAAAACGCGGCTCAGCCGATACCCCATTCCAACTCGTCAGACTGTAATATAAGGAGCTGCCGATAGGATAAAGAAAGAACATGATAAACAGAATCAGGGCTGGCATTACAAACAGCGTATAGATTAACGGGCTGCGGAGTGAAGTATTCATGGTCAGCCTCCTTCAGTCACTTCAACGATCGCAGTTTCAACTTGGATTGATTTATTCCACGGAAGCGTTTGCTTCCTCCTGCACCTTTTGCAGTTCTTCTGCCATTTTCTCTGGCGTAGTCTGCCCACCGATCAACTTCTGAATCTGCAGATTACTGATCTCTGTCGTCACATCAGCCTGAACGAGTGCATCAAATGCCGGGAACGACGTCTTGGACGCATTAAGCACGGCCACAATTTCTTTCATCAGATCATCGGTAATGCTATCGGTTAACACTTTTTCATCCAGCTTCATGGCAGGCAATACACCATCTTCCACAAGGCCGCGAACCTGCATATCTTCATTGTAGAAATTTTTGATAAAAGCTTTCACGGCTTCCAGCTTCTGCGGGTCATCCGCCACTGCTGCCGAGAATCCATATCCATTGTTCACATCCCGCATCAAGGACGTCTGATCACCTGCTCCGTTCTCTACCGGAGGCATATTGAAGAATCCAACCTTGCCAATGAGCGATTCCCCGCTCTGGCCTTCCTTGAATACAGATGATTTCCATGTTCCGTCATACATTAATACCGCTTCTCCGCTGGTAAATTGCGTGGTGTATTCAGCATATTCGAAGCCCAGCTCACCTTTTTTGAAATATCCTTTATCCACCCACTCCTTGTGTTTGGCAAAACCTTGTACCACACCCGAGTCGGTCCACTTCGCTTCACCTGTTGCAAACTTGGCAGTAATCTCCGGCCCGGCATAGCGGGACCACAGGTGGTTGGTTAACATAAGCGGAACCCAGCCTGCCTTGGATGCAGAAGCAAGCGGCACTTTGCCATCAGCCTTAATCTCGGCCAACATGTTGTCCAGTTCAGCCATGGTCGTCGGAGCTTTCCATCCTTTTTGTTCAAAGTACTCTTTATTATAGAAAAAACCTTCGCCCGAACCGCCAATCGGCAGTCCATACACTTTGTCTTCATACGTAAATGGCTCAAGGGATGTAAACTGGTCCTGGATGCCCAGCTCTTGAAGGATCGGAGTCAGATCAAGCAGCATACCTTCCTTGGCATACACTTTGGAATCCGGACTGCCGAACAGTTCAAATATATCCGGCGGGTTACCTGCCGCCATCTCCCCGCGAAGCTTCTCCTTGCGATTCACATCGGATTCGACACCATCCAGCGTAAAGGTCAGATTGGGTATCTCACCCTCCACTTTGTCCACAACGTCCTGCAGAATGGCCAATCGTTTCTGTTTGTCAGCCCCCACCTGCGTGTGGCGAAGAAGCATCTCAACCGGTTCCTTACTTGTCTCCTCCACAGGTGTATTGCCTGCGCCTTGCTGTGGCTCGTTACTTGAGCTTGCACATCCCGCCAAAGTCCATGAAGTGATAAGCAATAATGAGAGCAGCAATGTCATTCTTTTTTTCATCGGGTTGACCCTCCTCAAGATATTGAGCATTTGGCTTTACACTCTGATTATAAAAAGCCGGAGCTTACATCGTAAGGATGACAATTCATCAATGGAGGGATAAAATCCTTCACTGGACCAACAAACTTGCATTTACAATGGATATCAGCAAAAAAACAGCCCCTGCGAAGTAGGATCGCAAGGACTGCTTGGTTGATTGTTTTACCATCTATAACTGTAGTTACTTACCGGAACAAGCGACGCCAGCCGTTTCCTGGCGACCTTGTTCGATCAGGCGATACGCCCGCTCCACTTCTTCTTCAGTTGGTGAAGGAACTCCATCCAGTGGATATACTTTGCCGAGCGCTTCCCATTTGTAAATCCCCATCTGATGGTATGGAAGAATTTCGAACTTCTCGACGCCATTTAATGTTCCAATAAACCGTCCGAGGTTAAGCAAATCCTCTTCCTCGTTATGAATACCAGGCACATACACGTGACGTATCCACATTTTCCGGCCTTGCTCCGACAACCACTTGGCCGTTTTCAACGTTCTCTCGTTGGATTTGCCTGTCAGCTTG
Organism: Paenibacillus sp. FSL R5-0519; assembly: GCF_037974275.1. Lineage (NCBI taxonomy): Bacteria > Bacillati > Bacillota > Bacilli > Caryophanales > Paenibacillaceae > Paenibacillus > Paenibacillus sp. FSL R5-0519. Next base: position 2,137,866 of record NZ_CP150234.1, on the reverse strand, counting down.
ATATGTTTCTCGTCATCAATATGCTTGAGATCCAGCAGAACCAGGTCCGTGTGATCCAACAGATCGTGAATCCGTTCCGGTTCGTTAAATCCGTTGCTGTCCAGTGTTGTATGCAATCCCCAGCGGCGCTTCACTTCTTTGAAGATCTCCCCTACAAAGTGAGCCTGTAACGTTGGTTCTCCGCCAGATATCGTGAGCCCGCCTCCGGAACTGCGGTAGTAGGATAGATATGGCTCAATTTCAGCCAATACCTCCTCAAGTGTCATTTCTTTTCCACCATCGAGCGCCCATGTATCCGGGTTATGGCAGTACTGACATTTGAGTAGACATCCTTGCATAAAAAGCACGAAGCGGATGCCTGGGCCGTCAACCGTCCCGAAAGTTTCGAGTGAATGAATATGTCCATTAACCATGCTGCCTCTTCCTTTCTGTATCCGCATCCGCTGTGCGTTTAATAAGAGTTGGAATGTCTTGCTCTAGCGGTCTTCTACTTGCACATTACTTACATCGAGCCATGGAACGTACGGTTGATGACATCCAACTGTTGTTCACGAGTCAGTTTAATGAAGTTAACCGCATAGCCGGATACCCGTACAGTCAGTTGCGGATAGTTTTCTGGGTGATCCATCGCATCAATCAGTTGCTGACGATCAAATACGTTAACGTTCAGATGATGAGCGTTTTGACCAAAGTAGCCATCCATCATCGCAGTCAGATTGGATTTACGTGTAGTCTCCTCTTTACCCAATGCTTTTGGCACGATGGAGAAGGTATTGGAAATCCCGTCAAGACTGTGTTCATAAGGCAATTTGGCTACAGAGCCAAGGGAAGCCAGGGCACCTTTTTTGTCACGACCATGCATTGGGTTCGCACCTGGAGCAAATGGTTCACCTGCTTTACGACCGTCCGGTGTAGTCCCTGTTTTCTTACCATATACCACGTTGGAAGTGATCGTCAGAACGGATTGTGTTGGTATAGCGTTACGGTATGCTTTGTGCTTGCGAATCATGCCCATGAAGCTCTCAACCAGTTCAACAGCAATGCTGTCCACGCTATCTTCATTGTTACCGTAACAAGGGAAGTCTCCTTCGATTTCGAAATCAACCGCGATGCCTTGTTCGTTACGGATTGGTTTTACTTTGGCATATTTGATGGCACTCAGTGAGTCTGCTGTAACAGAGAGACCCGCGATACCACAAGCCATCGTACGTACAATGTCACGGTCATGTAATGCCATTTCGATACGCTCATAGCTGTATTTATCGTGCATGTAGTGAATGACGTTGAGGGTGTTCATATACAGCTTCGCGAGCCACTCCATCATTGGTTTGAAGCGTTTCATAACCTCATTGTAATCCAGCACTTCGCTTGTAATGGCAGGATACTCCGGTCCAACCTGTGCTCCGGATTTCTCGTCACGGCCACCGTTGATCGCATACAGGAGAGCTTTGGCCAGGTTGGCACGAGCACCGAAGAATTGCATTTGTTTACCGATCTTCATCGCCGATACACAGCAAGCAATACCATAATCGTCTCCATAGATTGGACGCATCAGATCATCATTTTCGTACTGGATTGAACTGGTTTCAATGGATACTTTGCTGCAATAATCTTTGAAAGCTTCTGGAAGCTTCGTGGACCAGAGTACAGTCAGGTTCGGCTCTGGTGCAGGTCCCAGGTTGTGCAGGGTATGCAGGAAACGGAAGCTGTTTTTGGTTACACGTGTTTCACCATTTACAGACATACCACCGATGGACTCCGTCACCCATGTTGGGTCTCCACTGAACAATTCGTTGTAATCCGGTGTACGCAGGAATTTGACGATCCGCAGTTTCATTACGAAATGGTCAACGAGTTCCTGAGCCTGTTCTTCGGACAAGATGCCTTCTTGCAGATCACGCTCAATGTAGATATCCAGGAACGAAGATACACGTCCCAGAGACATCGCAGCACCGTTCTGCTCTTTGATGGCAGCGAGATAACCGAAGTACAACCATTGGAATGCTTCTTTTGCTGTTGTCGCTGGCAAGGAAATATCGAACCCGTGCATATCACCCAATTGCTTCAATTCTTGCAATGCACGAATCTGCTCAGACAATTCTTCCCGCAGACGAATGACATCTTCATCAATGACATCAACTTCGAGTGCGTTCAATTCGCCTTTTTTGTTACGGATCAGGAAGTCTACCCCGTACAAAGCTACACGACGATAGTCACCGATGATCCGGCCACGGCCATACGCATCTGGCAGTCCTGTAATAATCCCTGCTTTACGCGCTGCACGCATATCGGAAGTATAAGCATCGAATACACCTTGGTTATGTGTTTTGCGAATATTCGTAAATATATCAATGACGCCTTGAGGCAATTCGAAGCCATATGCTTCACATGCATCAATCATCATCCGGATTCCGCCTGTTGGTTGAATGGAACGTCTGAATGGAGCATCGGTCTGAACACCGACAATCTGCTCTTTGGACTGATCCAGATAACCTGGTTGGTGAGAAACAATTGTCGCTGGTGTGTTCACATCAACGTCAAGGACACCGCCGTTATCCCGTTCTTTTTTGGTCAGATCGGATACGATCTCCCACAATTCTTTGGTATTCTGGGTTGCACCCGCTAGAAATGCTTCATCACCGTAATACGGAGTCAAGTTGTGTGCCAGAAAATCATTCACATCTACGGATTTGGTCCATGTTCCTTTGGTAAAGTTTCTCCAGCCTGTTTGTTGTTTGACATCTTTTTCAATCACCGACATCTTAATCCCTCCACTAATTTGGATTTCTGGACACATAACATCTTGCTTCATTCGTAGCATTGTGTGCCCAGAGCCGCGATTAATGTGAATTGTTTCACATAAACCGGATCATGTTCTCTCTACTTGGGAACCGGAACCGCGGGATGAATGTTTTTCTTACATTTTCAGTATACGTCTTGGGGCTTTCATCATCTGTGATTTTTGTCACAAAGTCAGTGAACTAACTCACTCCACCTGCGCTGTGTCCCATTGAACACCTGTGGTAATTCACACTTGGTCACTCCGTGGAGAGAATAACCTTCCGATCACTGTTATCCCTGGATTTTTTTGATTCACCTTTTCGAAGGTGAAAATCCAGTGATAAAGGCGAGCGCTTCGCTTCTTCAGGTTTTTTCTCTCCCCTCCGTTATCGTGTGAATATCTGGTTCAAACAGCCACATCACGGATTCCGTGCCACCTCTTTTAGAACCTTTTGCTCCGTTGTACTTGGAGCAAAACAAATCTTCAAATCTTTTCTCGAAAAACGGACGCTACGCCTTCTCCGTTTTTCTGCCCACTTTCCCGTTTGCTCACTTACTTGTTTATCACCTCCTTTCCTCATTGTGTATTATTTCTGCGAATATACGGCAATCGGGGCTCCCCTCTCGGGGAACCCTGATCTTCTTGCCGTAAGGCACTCTCTTCATTCTGATGTGTTATTCAAACTTTCCGTAGAAAGCGTTGCGGTATACATCAGCCAGTTCAGTTACCAGCGGCAACTTCGGATTGGCGGTTGTACATTGGTCTTCGAAAGCACGGTCTGCCAGATAATCCACATGTGCTTCAAAGTCTTTGGCATCGAATCCGATTTCCTGGAACGATTCTTCAATGCCCAATGTTTTGTTCAGTTTGCGAATGGCATTGATGAGACTGGTTACGCCTTCTTCTGTCGTACGTGCAGGCAATCCCAGAATCCGGGCAATCTCGGCATACCGCTCATCCGCTACAAAGTGCGAATATTTCGGGAACGATGCAAATTTGGTCGGTTTTTTCGCGTTGTAACGAATAACGTGCGGCATCAGGATTGCATTGGTGCGTCCGTGTGCGGTGTGATACTGACCGCCCCATTTGTGCGCCAAGCTGTGGTTAATGCCCAGGAATGCATTGGCAAACGCCATACCGGCAATGGTGGAAGCATTATGCATTTTCTCACGCGCCAGTTTGTCACCTTGCAGTGCCGATTTCTCCAAGTATTGGAACACCAGTTGAATGGCTTTGATCGCGAGTCCATCCGTGTAATCATTCGCCATAACAGATACATAAGCTTCAATTGCGTGAGTCAGTACGTCCATACCTGTATCCGCAACGGCTGTTCTAGGCAGGGAGTATACGAACTCCGGATCGACAATGGCTACATCTGGTGTCAGCTCATAGTCGGCCAATGGATATTTGGTATTCCCTTGATTTTTATCTGTGATAACCGCGAACGATGTTACTTCAGAACCTGTACCGGATGTCGTTGGAATCGCTACAAATTTCGCTTTTACGCCGAGACGTGGATATTTGTAGATCCGTTTGCGGATATCCATGAATTTTTGTTTCAGATCGTTAAAGTCCGTGTCCGGATATTCATAGAACAACCACATCGCTTTCGCAGCATCCATCGGTGATCCACCGCCGAGTGCAATAATGCAGTCTGGTTGGAAGCGGCGCATCATTTCGGTTCCGCGATCTACCGTTGTTGTGGATGGGTCTGGCTCTACATCGGAGAATACTTCGATCGCTACTGGCATTTGACGTTGACGCAGATAGTGTTCAACCTTTTCCACATATCCCAGTTTCACCATCATGGCATCCGTGATTATTGCGACACGTGTGATGTCAGGCATTTTGGCAAGATACTGCGTTGCCCCTTTTTCGAAGTAGACTTTGTTCGGCACTTTGAACCATTGCATATTCACGGTACGGCGAGCCACCCTTTTCACATTGATTAAGTTCACAGCGGTTACGTTGGAAGAAGTCGAGTTACGTCCGTATGATCCGCATCCCAGTGTCAACGATGGCATGTTTGTGTTGTAGATATCCCCGATGGCACCGTGTGTGGATGGTGAGTTCACAATAATCCGTCCGGTTTGCAGACGATCTGCGAATTTGCCGATCACTTCTTCATTTGTTGAGTGGATAACCGAGGAGTGTCCCATGCCGCCAAAAGCAACCACTTCTGCTGCACGCTCAATGCCCTCTGCTGCCGTTTTAACTTTGTAACAGGCCAGTACCGGACTTAATTTCTCAGCCGACAATGGGAATTTGGTACCTACACCTTCAATCTCGGCCACAAGAATTTTGGTGCCTGCCGGAACTTCAATCCCGCACAACTTCGCAATGCTTACCGCAGATTGACCAACAATCGCAGGGTTCACCGCACATTTCTCAGCATTAATTGCACCTGCCGTCAATTTTGCTGCTTCATCTTTGTTAACAAAGTAACAGCCATTGGCGATCATTTTTTTCTTCACTTGATCAAAGATTGGTTCTTCAATGATGACTGCTTGCTCGGAAGCACAGATCATACCGTTGTCGAAGGACTTGGACAGGATCAAATCCGTCACTGCCTGATTAATATCCGCGCTTTTCTCGATAAAGCAAGGAACGTTACCCGGTCCTACGCCCAGTGCGGGTTTACCGCAGCTGTACGCTGCACGTACCATGCCTGATCCGCCTGTTGCCAGAATGAGAGCCACATCATTGTGATTCATCAGTTCGTTTGTACGATCCATGGAAGGATCATCAATCCATTGGATACAATCCGCTGGAGCACCATGCTTCACCGCTGCATCGCGAAGGATTTTGGCAGCTTCGCGGCTACAATTCTGTGCAGATGGGTGGAAACCAAAGATAATCGGGTTACGCGTCTTGATGGAGATCAGTGCTTTAAACATCGTTGTTGATGTTGGGTTCGTTACTGGGGTGATCCCCATGATGATCCCAACCGGCTCCGCAATTTTCTGGAAGCTTTCGTACTCATTATCTTCAATTACACCTACCGTTTTGTCATATTTAATGCTATGATACACATATTCTGTAGCAAATATATTTTTGGTGATTTTATCCTCATATACTCCGCGGCCTGTTTCTTCTACAGCCATCTTGGCGAGCATCATGTGTTTATCCAGACCCGCAAGCGCCATCGCTTGCACAATCCGGTCAATCTGCATCTGATCCATCTTCATGAATGCGGCGTGTGCTTTATTCGCTTTGTCGATTAACGTTTGAATATACTGACCTGCTGTCGGTTCTTTTGCTGGGGCGACTTCGTTCTTTACAGCCATCTCCCTCATCCTCCTAAAGGTTCGTATTGGTTTGTCTCTCTTCTTTACATTCACATCGTACCATGGGTAAAAGGTTAAATATGTGATTTTTTTCACAAAGTATAACGAATTTAATTTAAGTTTTGTAATGTCCTTCATAAGACCATTTTCGCTTCCTATTTAAAATATAGGGCTATACAATTCATGCTCTCCATCAAAAGTGAATTTAATCACAATGTTTGAAATTTCGTCATTTTTGCCCCCTTTCCTTCCCCCTCAAACGGTAAGATTAGGTATATACTGAACTTAAAAATTGAACCACCGCAATTTGTACCGTCCTTCCTCCCGGCCGAGATGACCCTGATCAGGACGGCAACGGTTTGCGGCAAACCTCGGAGGCTACTGCAAGCTACAGGAGTCCATCCGACGGACACAAAGGGGAGATAGACTTATGTTAGAACTAACAACTGTACTGGAAAAACGCGGCAATACCAACTGTTTCTCGGAAGCGAATTTCAACCATCTGCTGGTTACCATGAAAGATAGAACTTATCCGGAAGGTACACATCTGTACTGGGAAGGAGACGTCTCTGACAAACTTTATTATATGAAACGGGGCCGTGCCCAGATCACCAAATCCACGGATGAAGGCAAGGAACTGATCATGTATATGTATCAGTCCGGTGATATGATTGGGCAGGCTGATCCCTTCTTCGGCTCGAAACACACCTTCTCAGCGGAAGTACTGGAGGACAGTGAGATCGGTGTACTAGAGCATAAGGATCTGGAGATGTTAATCTGCCAACATTGTGACTTCGCGATCGACTTTATGAAATGGATGGGCATCCACCACCGATTGACACAGACGAAGTTCCGGGATCTCATGTTATATGGCAAACCAGGTGCGCTTTGCTCCACCCTCATTCGATTGTCGAATTCGTATGGTGAGCCTCATGGAGAGCATGTCATTATTCATAAAAAAATTACCCACACGGACCTGTCCAATATGATTGGAGCTACCCGTGAAAGTGTAAACCGCATGTTAAGCGATCTGCGCAAGAAAGATGCGATCGAATATGACAACGGCATGATCGTCATCAAAGATCTGAAGATGCTGCAAGGGATCTGTCACTGTGAACTTTGCCCGAACGAGATCTGTCGTATTTAATAATTGACTATGCTAATCGAATGTTGCTTATAATTATAATGAAAAAAGCCCAGTTCTCCTAAATAGAGATTGGGCTTCTTGGTATGCTTAGGATGCATTGGTCAATTCAAGCTTCACCGCATCACGTGGATTCAATTTCATGTCCAAACCATTTTCCATTAGTTCTTTGTCATTCACCATAATGACCCACCGCTCATTCATGCGGGGTGTGACATTCTCGACCGAAACGACGAATTTGTTATTCTCTGACATTCTTACAATCCCGCTGGACTTCAACACATCGCGAACGGTACACTCTTGAACGTAAACTCCGGCATATTGACGATTGAGGGTTGGCATAATGTTTCCACCGCTCACCTTGAGTAACGTTGTCTGATATGCAACGCCATCCCCCCCACTGTCAGCGGCTTTCACGTAAATGATCACTTCATCTTTGGCATGAAGCTCCATGTCCCAATCTTCCTGTTCAATGTCCTTGCCATTCAATTTGACAGCCCAGCTAAGCGAAGAATCCAGAGAAACTTCACCAACGGATTGAATCCGTTTGCCATCTGCCGTAAAATCAACCAGTCCGCTATTAAGTAATGCCTTTTTGAGTGTCAAACCCTCGCTAAAATCGCGCTTAATGGACTTGGTTGCATCAGGCAAAAACGTACTGCCATCTACAGCCACTGTAATTGTATTCGCTGTTTCTGTCTCTTTGACAATTGGCTGTTCAGAAGGCTGTGTCTCACTACAACCAGCCAAGATCGCCAGTAAGAGCAAACATACACCTATGTAACCGGGGATTTTCTTCATCATGTAGGTAACACCACCCTGCGTAAAATCATTCACCCTGTTGTCCATAACCTCTATTATGGCACAACCTTCAACAAAAAAAAGTGTCAAAGCCGTTACTTTTAATGGAGTGCGTCGCCAAATAGGGCTTGTACAAGAAAGAGAGCCTGCACACAGGCTCCCCAATCTTAATCATTTTTCCAATCTCATTGGTTCTGCTGTTACTGGACACTAGCCTGCATGTATGTCCGTCCTCCATCTCCATCTTTCAGGTATGGATTAAGTCCGAAGAACTGTTCTTCAGACACATATACACCTGTCAGCAATCGCCCTTCAAGCAAACCTCCGTCCACCTGCACGCAACATGAAGGTGCGTCTACATACTCCTGATATAACGGAATCTGCCCATATTGTTGATGTATCTTGAACACCTTGCCTTGCTCATGCAAAGGCCGTTCAGAGAAATAGGTAGGCACAATATAACGGGCAATGACATCCAGTTCCTGAACGCTATAGAAGGCGTCATCCCCAAGCCAAGGTGCTAACATTCGAATCTTCTCATATTGAGACCAGACAACCGCTTGAATCAGCATTTCTGCGTGAACCAACCGACCTTCTCCGATATCCAGAAGCAACTGCTTTTCATCGATTGTTTCTTCCATCTGAGACATCGTTGAATCAGGTTGTCTCAGTTCACATCCGATACACTTCCAGCCCCTGGACGTTTGAATCCATTTTTGCAGCACAGCCGGAGCTAATCTCGGGCCATCGCTGTTCACAGAATGTGTATTCACTTCGGTTAGATCATCTTTAACCGAACGGGAGTATGCTGTGCGCTTAAATAACTCTGCAGCTTTTTTGTATATTAGATGGACCTGAATGGATGCGCTCTCAAGTTCTGCAATATCTTTCTTGCCGTAGCGTACTTCACGGGATAAGCTTTCTTCTCTCATGACAAGTGGGCCTCCTTCGCTCCGGCCGTCTGTGGCCATTTTCTATAGATTATACTACAACTCATGACAACATGTGCAACGCCCAAGAGAAAAACGCCGATCCACGTTATTTTTAAGACAAAAACCCCTGATTTCCACAGAAATCAGGAGTCTATGTCATTCATGCAACGCAAGTGGGTGATGTTGCTTAGACGTTAGTCAACCCACTTCTCAGCCCAGTCTTGAATTTGATTCATGACAGGCTGGAGCGCTCTACCTTTATCCGTCAGTTCATATTCAATACGAACCGGCGTCTCAGGATAGACGTGACGAACCAGAATACCTTCACCCTCCAGATCTTTCATCCGTTCGGATAACATCTTATCACTCATGGATGGAATCAGATTGGAGATATCCTTAAATCGCTTCGAACCACTCATCAACGTTTGAATAATTAAACCATTCCAGCGCTTGCCCAAAAAGGAAAACGCCGTCTCAAAACGCGGACACATCCGCAAGTCTTGACCTTCCACATTAATCACCTCTTTAGAGATCACTCAACTTACATTTTGTTAGTATATTTCATAATAACATATTTAAGCATTAAAGAAAACGTCTGCCCCTAAAAAGTTTAAATTTTAGAAGTATTACTTGTTATATCCCAGTATACCTTACAGCCTGCTTCGTAACCATGGGAAATATCGTATAACTTCTAACTTCCCCATAATACTATCTTACCCAAAAGGAACCCAACTGCCACAGTCATCATCGACTTGCAGAAGGGTTCCTTGGTAAGGATATGTTATCCCAGATTTTTTGATTCCTTTCTAGGAATAAAGCAAATTGTGAATTAAACCAGCACGCCACCAAATGGTCTTACAGGTTCGCTCTTGCCAAATTCCGGCTTAAAGCTGCGGGCAGGATATGCCCATTTTACTGCATTACTGATTACTCGCAATATTTCCGGTTTATAATAGGTCGGATACGTCTCATGACCTGGTCGGAAATAAAAGATTTTACCTTCACCACGCCGGAACGTACATCCGCTCCGGAATACTTCCCCACCCTGGAAGTTACTTACAAACACCAGTTCATCCGGTACTGGAATATCGAAGAATTCACCGTACATCTCTTCTTTTTCCAATACAATCTTGCCTTCAATGCCATCTGCAATCGGATGAGATGGATTAACACACCATACAATTTCCTGCTCGTCAGCTACACGCCATTTCAGATCGCAGCTGGTTCCCATCAGCGCTTTGAATGGTTTGGAGAAATGACCTGAATGGAGCACAATCATTCCCATCCCGTTCAGCACTCGCTGTGCAACCTTCTGTGAGATCTCATCGCTTACACGATCATGTGCCATATGTCCCCACCATATAAGCACATCTGTGGAATTCAGCACTTCATCACTCAATCCGTGTTCAGGCTGATCCAGTGTAGCCGTACGAATAGCAAAGCCTTCGCCGCCAAGTCCGTCAGCCAGTGCTCGATGCAGACCATCCGGGTAGACTTCCCTTACTTCATCGTGAATTTTCTCATGGACAAATTCATTCCAAATGGTGACGTTGATCATATTCAATTTCCCCCTAATGTAGCTCTAAACCCACCACATATCGCCCAGCGGTTCTTCAATCAATACTTGCTGGAGATTTTGTACGGCTTTAGAGAATCCTTCTTCAACCGACATCAGACCGTCCTCGTGTTCAATACTTACTACATAATCATAGCCGACCAGACGCAAGGCACTAATAATATCTGCCCATGTCTTGTTATCATGTCCATAACCGACCGAGCGGAACTGCCAAGCGCGATCCAGCATATTCGTATAATCTTGCATATCCGTTACACCGTGTTTGTTCACGTTTACCGGATCAATTGTTGTATCTTTGGCATGGAAGTGATGGATGGCTCCTTCACGGCCCAAGATGTGAATGGCCTGAACCGGATCAATACCTTGCCACCACATGTGACTTGGGTCCAGATTGGCTCCGATTACTTCACCTGCTGCTTCACGCAGTCTCAGCAAGGTTGCTGGTGTATGAACGGAGAATCCACCATGCAGCTCCAATCCGACTTTTACGTTACGATCTGCTGCAAATTTACCCCACTCTGTCCAATACGGGATCACTTTGTTCTCCCACTGCCACTTCAGGACCTCCTGGAAGTCATTCGGCCATGGTGCAACAGGCCAGTTCGGATACTTGGCATCCTCATGATCTCCCGGACAACCGGAGAATGTATTCACTACAGGTACTTCCAGCTTCTCAGCCAGTTCTACCGTTTTAACAAAATCATCATGGAATCCCTTCGCAATATCCTTTTGCGGATGAAGCGGGTTACCGTGACAGCTCAGTGCACTAATTGTCAAACCACGTGACTCCACTGCGTTTTTGAAGTTTTTAAGTGCCGTAGGGTTGCTTAACAATTCATCCGGCTTACAATGTGCATTGCCTGGATGTCCGCCTGTTCCGATCTCTACTGCTTTTAATCCCTTGGATGCTACATAATCAAGAGCATCCTCCAATTTACGTCCTCCGAATAGTACCAAAAATACGCCGAGTTTCAAGTGCGATTCCTCCCTGGATTAGATATCGAATAATTGCTGAATTCATGAAAATTGAACTGTATACATTTACCGTTCAGATCATCTGCCTGTTTGCTTAGTGTGGAAAATCGAGAGTGTTTCTATCCTGAAATTGAACGTAAGAATACTGGTTATTCTGCACCATCCGTATGGGCATCAAGCGTTAACACTTGTTACTCATACTAGAGCGATTCCACGCTTTCAATCTCAGTTTGAACTGTGCGAGTTACTGCAAAAGCGTCATAGCTGCTCTCCAGATGTATGTGCTTGCCTTCAAGTGAAGAACGCTGGAATGAATGCATAGCTTCCAGTACGTGATAAGCGAGCTTGCCACTGGCTTTGTGTTCGCGTCCGGCACGAATGGATTCAACCATTTCGGTTACGCCGATGCCTCGTTCGTTTTGTCCACTTTCGAAGACTGGTTGGATCGTCTCCCAAGTGTCTTGACCGTATCTGCGAACCTTCACTTCCCCGTTAAAATAGTTTGGGTCCGGTACGCTAAGCGTACCTTCTGTACCGTAGATTTCAATACGTGGCAGATCCGAAGCTCCGCGAATATCGAAACTGGTAATCATGGTCGCAATGGCACCTTCTGCGAAATCAATGGTTCCTGCCAAGTGGGTAGGCGTCTCTACTTGCAACGCTGTACCTTCCTTCGGCCCGGAGCCGATCTTGCGATCTGCAATCTGTATGCCTGCCGAGGCGCCAATTCTGCGTATCGGTCCAAGCAGCGTAATCAGAGCGGTCAGGTAGTAGGGTCCCATATCAAACATCGGTCCACCACCTGCAACATAAAAGAACTCCGGATTAGGATGCCAAGCTTCCGGTCCTCCACCCATGAAGAATGAAGTCGCTGCAATCGGCTTGCCGATCAGGCCATCCTCAATCGCTTTACGAGCCGTTTGAATGCCTGAACCAAGGAACGTATCCGGTGCAGAACCCACATACAATCCCTTTTCTTCAGCCAGTTCAACAACCTTGCGACCATCCTCAAGCGAAATTGCCAGCGGCTTCTCGGCATACACATGTTTGCCTGCTTCGAGTGCAGCCAGATCGGTCATGGCATGACTGCCAGGAACCGTAAGGTTCAACACAAGTTCAATTTCGTTATTTTGCAGCAACTCATCTACATTGTAAACGTTTGCGATATTAAATTCATCTGCCCGTTCCTGAGCGCGTTCACGAATCAAATCCGCAACAGCCACGACTTCAATGACCGGGTTGTTTTTGAGATTTTCCAGGTAGATGGCGCTGATGTTACCACACCCGATGATGCCTGCTTTCATTTTCTCCACTGTGACGTTCATCTCCTTACGCATGGTGAAAATCTGCGTTTGAATGGTTGAGATACATATGTTTTGTTGGATGTTTCCTGTTCCTTAAATCTAATACTATGGTATTCCGTTTCAGCTTCAATTAAAATGAATAATATGATTGAAACATGAACTATCTGGTCATAATTTTCAAATTGCAAGGAGTATGCCCATGCCGACAGATCAATCCTGCCAAGTTCTTACAGCAGGCTTTTCATTTCATCGTAAACCCTACGCTATGGTGCAGCCTGAAGGGGTCAAGAACTACCTGTTAAGACTGCAAACAGACGGGCGTTGCCGTGCACGCATTGACGGGGACATGTCCCTGGTGGATGCGGGCGATCTGCTTCTTTTTGATCCTGACGAGCCCTATGAGCTGAGAATAGACAATGAAATTAATCCGATGGGAGAACGACTGGTGGAGAGTGGTGACTATCACATCTTCTTCAATGGTTCCTGGGTGGATGAGTGGTGGAAACGTCACAAACGGCCGACACGGATCAAAGTCGAACTGACGGAAAGTCTTTTAGTCCTGTTTCGACAGCTCGTGCTGGAGCAGCGCCGCATCTCTAATCCTTATCCGGAAATTTCAAGTTATTATATGCGGATTTTATGTCTCGAAGTGGATCGTCTGCTTGCGGAGCATCCAACGATAACCAATACCAATTATGTGGCTTATGAGATCAAGAACTACATTGAAGAAAACGCTTCCTCTTTATTCAAGCTGGATGATGTGGCAACACACATTGGCATCAGTGTCTCACGGGGTGTTCATCTCTTCAAAGAGGCATTTGGCAAAAGCATCATGCAATACACGCTTGACGTACGGCTGAACATGGCCAGGGAACGGATTATTTTCAGTCCAATGACCCTGGAGCAAGTGTCCGAGTCTTCCGGCTTCAACAACTATACCTATTTCCATCGGGTATTCCGTTCCCGGTTCGGCATGTCCCCGAAGGAATTCCGCGTCATTCACCGGGAACAGATGTAATCATACCAGTATACGTAAGTTGAACTTATTTGCGCGCGGCTATGGCCTCAGATACAACCATCGCCAGATCTTCATTGCCAAACATGGACAACACCCCAAGTACCGTATCATCCGGGATCTCACCGGCTTCCTCCTTGGATACAATCAGCTTCTGCACCTGCTGCAAACGCTCGTTGCTCTGCTGATTCGGGTAGGCTTGCCGGTACATCTCTTCCGGGTCCAAACCATTATTGACACACCACTGGGCAAATACGAGGATCATCATCTCTTCTTCCTGTTTATAGGTTTCAATGACCGCTTCCTCGATCTGCTTGTTACGTTCCTTTTCATATTCATCCATGACGTGTAATCCTCCGTAAGTGTATTCTCTAACTATTTGCGAATCAATTGTTCAGCCAGTTCATGACTGTCCATGACATGACTTGCACTGATCAGGCAATCATCTGGCGATTCCAGACAAGCCAGGAAATTATCAACTGCTCCGCTAAAACCTCTGCGTGCTAACACGGTGTCCCAGCTCCCGAACGCTTCTTTGGTTTCCAGACTCCCCTGTTCCAAGTAGCTAATCGTGTCCATGTTCACCACTTCCGTAGAACGTCCACCACCATGCAATTCGACCTTCTCCAGATCTGCCCCAGCTTCACGCACCATATCGAATCGACCGTAGGCTGTTCTACCCAGCTTGGCCGTTCCGGTTGCATGTAGTAATCGGTCCAGATCATTCTTCCGAATCCATTGGTGAAGCAGCTCCACATTATGATCCGAGTACCACAGCATCAGATCGAGCATATGGATGAGATCATCATAGATCGTTTCAGCCGCAGGACGATCCTGAATGCCTGTACGATGTTTGGTCACTGTCAGGGAGTCGAAGCCTTTTCCACCCTCCATCCATTGTTTCGCTTTTTGATACATCGGTGCGAATCTGCGGTTGAAGCCCACGGCCAGCAACAGACCTTGTGCCTCGGCAAAAGCAGTCATCTCTTCCGACTCCCGAAGCGTATAGGATAACGGCTTGTCTACGTACACGGCTAATCCCTGTTCCAGACATTGCATGACAATGTCAAAGTGCGCTTCTGTTGCTGTATGTACAAACACCGCATCCAAGTCCCAGGACAACAGTTCTTTCAGATCCGTTGTTCCCCGTTCTAATCGATACGCCTCCTGAACGGCTTTGACCGGCTCCGGAGATCGGTTCATAATGCCTACAATCTCCACGTTCGGATGAGCGGTTAACAGCGGCAAATATACTTTACGTGCAATATCGCCGAGGCCGATAATTGCAACTCGTTTACGTTGGGTTGTTTCCATGATGATCATTCCACCTTCAGTTCGGTTCTATATTTCCACGTCCTATAGTGTAACCCTTCGGACAGCAACTTGCCAGTGATTGCAGCAGACTTCACACGAATTGTTCAGACCATGGGCGAACGTGGTAAACTTGTAATGAAAAGCAGTACAGATCGGGACACGACTAGACCTGCCTGATCTGAAAGGAGCGTTTGGGATTTTGCGAAAATGGTTATGGCTTCTGTTATATGTTTTACTTGCAGGAGTCACGTTTATTTACAGGTATGAACTGCTGGCCTGGACCGATCTACATCAGTCCATCCCGCTGTTACTCGCCATGGCAACATTGTTTGCTCTTGTGCCAGTGATTCCTTATAAGTTTGTTATTATCGCCTTTGGTTACAGTTACGGTACGACCACAGCAGCCTGGATATGCTGGCTTGGCACAACACTTGCTGCCATCCTTGTCTATGGCGGAGCAAGGACCATTTTCAGACATCAGGCGAGATCGTACCTCGAACGCATTAAGGGTCTGAACCGTTTTACCACATGGATGGAAGCCCATCCATTCATGGGTGTCATGT
Source organism: Paenibacillus sp. FSL R5-0519 (assembly GCF_037974275.1). NCBI lineage: Bacteria > Bacillati > Bacillota > Bacilli > Caryophanales > Paenibacillaceae > Paenibacillus > Paenibacillus sp. FSL R5-0519. The sequence continues at coordinate 2,122,173 of NZ_CP150234.1, read as the reverse complement.
CGATGCGACTGTTGCCGGTTGTGCCTCAGATGGCCGTTAATATCTATGCAGGTATAACGTACACGCCATTCTGGGTCTTCATGGTTGCCACAGCAATTGGCAAAATGCCCGCAATTTTTGTTTTTGCCTATGCAGGTGCACAGGCTGAAACCTCAATCTGGCTGAGTCTGGCCATCCTTGCCGGATATCTGGTGTTCATGACTATCGTATTGCTCTTATTTCGCTTTCGGTCACGTAACAAAGTCTGAATATGGGATTCGCAAGCCATTCAGATCCGCTTTGTTTTCAATCCCGCTTGGTTGGCTTGCCAAATCAGGATATAATAGAAGAACAAGCCCAATGCTTGTGGTAACAGGTTAATAAAAATGGTAGATTGCTGGAGCTCAAACCCCAGCGCCAAATCTTCATCAGAAATGGAGTGACTATAGCATGGATCAACATTCAAACGAGTTAGCAACTTTTGCAGGCGGATGCTTCTGGTGTATGGTATCCCCCTTTGAAGAACTGCCCGGTATTCACAAGATTGTATCGGGTTATACAGGAGGACATACCGAGAATCCAACATATGAAGAGGTCTGCTCGGAGACAACAGGACATGTAGAGGCTGTGCAAATTACATTCGACCCTGCCATCTTCCCTTATAAGAAACTGGTTGAACTGTTCTGGCAGCAGATCGACCCTACGGATACAGGCGGACAATTCCATGACCGCGGATCTTCTTATCAGACGGCCATCTTCTATCACAGCGAAGAGCAGCGCCAGATTGCGGAAGCGTCCAAAGCGGAGCTGGGACAAAGCGGGCGTTTTGACAAACCCATCTTCACGCCGATCTTGCCAGCCAAACCGTTCTATGAAGCAGAAGAACATCACCAGAATTATCACCGCAAAAACCCTGCCCACTACAAACGGTACAGCAAAGGTTCTGGACGCGTAGATTTCATCGAACGCAACTGGTCCGGCAAAGTGGACAAAGACGGACTGAAAGAGCGTCTGACGCCGCTTCAATATGAAGTGACCCAGAACAGCGCGACCGAGCCTGCATTCCATAACGAATTCTGGGATCACCACGGTGACGGGATCTATGTAGACATCGTATCCGGCGAGCCATTGTTCAGTTCTACCGACAAATACGATTCGGGTTGTGGCTGGCCGAGCTTCACACGTCCATTGCGTGACCACAATGTGAAGGAAAAAACCGATCTCAGTCACTTCATGATTCGTACCGAAGTGAGAAGTCGTGAGGGGGATTCCCATCTGGGTCACCTGTTCAACGATGGTCCTGCCGAAGCAGGTGGAATGCGTTATTGCATCAACTCTGCGGCACTTCGTTTTGTACCCAAAGAAGATTTGCAAAAAGAAGGATACGGTGAGTACGCGGTCCTTTTTCAATAAGTTTGAATACCAAAAAGAGCAGTGGGATGATCCCACTGCTCTTTTTGGTACTTTACAATCACATCATACTTACAATCCAACCAATCCAATACGCGAATGGAATTAATAACAGCTGTGCCACTAGTGTACCGAATAAACGGGATACGAGCATACAGCCATAAATCTGGTTCATGCGATCCAAACGGATCTCACCACGTAATGATCGGTCACTGAGCAGGGAAATTCGCGGATCAATCAGGATGGTTAGCAAAATAGTCGCTATTCCGTTAATTAATCCGGTCGATTGGGATGCAGCTACAGCCTGCCCTGGATAAAGGTACGCTGCGTACAAACTGGACAGGACACCCGTAGTGTAGATTGCGGTTACCGCTACATTCAGCATCATTAACCGTCTTGGCATCCCATGCTGTACCAATCGTTTGGCCATCTTCCAGGATGGCGGAGTGATGTAATACATTGCATTTCTAATCTTGCTTCGCTTCAGCATTCCGCGAACCATCACAGGAATGGAACCCGCTGCTTCAAAATGCACGACCATTCGGGATGAGAGTTTAACCATGGTCGGAAAACACAATATAGCTAATGCGGTTCCGATGGTAGCCGCCCCCATCAGCCAATGTAGTTGTGCTGCAAAATGAGGATTAGCTCCACGTGTTGCGGTATCCACCAGATTACCTACCATCGGACCCTGAGCCATATTGGAAGTTCGAGAAACCAGCAGCAAAATACCTGCCAATGAAATGGCGAGCGCGATTCTGCGGGTGCGTAAACCACCAAGGCGGAGCGCGTACGACAAGCTGTCTGCGGTATGAATCAGCATAGTGAACAACATAGGGATTGCCAGACTAAGACTAAACATATGTATGTACTCCTTTATCTTCCTGTTATTGAACTTATTTCTTTCCTGGACAGCATTATACTCCTGCCGCTTGCAAAAGTATAGGAACGAGATCCTTCTGGATCATCGTTAATCACTCCTACTCACCTTCCTGTTTATCGTTTATCCCTCCCCTCAGAGGGTAATATACAACTAATCCATTATTGTACAGGAGGAGTTCATATGCCTTGGAATAAACAGGATTATCCGGTATCCATGAAGAACCTGGAACCACGTGTCAGACACAAAGCCATTGAGATTGCCAATGCACTGCTTGATGACGGGTATGAGGAAGGCCGCTCGATTGCCATAGCGACAGCTAAGGCGGAAGAATGGGATGAAAATCATCCCGTGCCGAAAAGTTCAAAATCGGACTCCACATCTTCTTCCAATCATTCCGACCACCAAAAGTCGTCTTCCACGGATCGTCGTCATTCTGAGCCTGTTTCTTCGTCCAAAAGTCATGACAACATCCATGTAGTGCCTACTGACTCTGGCTGGGCGATCAAGGAAGAAGGAAAATCTACCTATCTGTCCACATTCGATACGAAGGCAGAGGCTGTAGATAAGGCCAAAGAACTCAGTAGCAAACAGAATATTCGAGCGATTATCCATAATCAGGATGGACAGATCTCTTCTTCGATCAAGTCTTGAATGAATCAGAAAACAACAAAATCCCTTTTGCTGCTGAAGAGCAGTCAAAAGGGATTTTTGTATGAACGTTAACCATTTTAACCCGATACAGGTTGGTGGTTATTCTGAAACGTATGGTTAATGGGATACCCCTCTAGCCACCGTAGTCCGTTGTGAAACAGCAGCAGCGTTAACTGCCTTGGCTGCAGCTGATGGCATCGGCAATTTCACAGCCGAAGTTGTAGCCACGGTTCCGCGAGCCGGAACACTAACAACGTACGTGATAACTTTACTGGCGATCCATACGGCCAGAATCGTATATAAAGTTTCTTTTACCGGAAGAAAGAAAAGCGACAATCCCAATACAAAAGCATCACTGACAAAGAAAACGGTCCCCAGCTTCCATCCCTTCCAGCGGCTAACCAGCACGGCGAGAATATCGTCTCCGCCTGTCGCTCCGCCGAAACGAAGCACAATCCCAGCGCCTACTCCAGTCAATACACCGGATAGAACTGCCGGAATCCACAGATTTCCGTTAAACGACAACACCAGTGTAGAGTATCGTTCAAAGCCGTCATAGAATAGGGAAAATGCAGCGACGCCAAGCAATGCCTGAATCATGAATTTCCAGCCTTTGAGGAACCAAGCCAGGATCATGACCGGAATGTCGAGCAACAACATACCGATGGCAGGCGATAAGCCTGTTGCGTATTTTCCGAGCAGGGCCAGACCAACAAATCCGCCCTCCGATAAATGATTCTGAAAGTTAATGTGATAATAGGCAAAAGCTAAAATAAATGTACCGAGCAGCATAATGGCGAATTTGATCGCCTCTGTTTTAACGTGTTGTAAGGTTAACGATGTTCTCTTCATTCAGGTTCCCTCGCAGTTTGTAGGTTGGTTTTTTAGACCGACCGTACCCTGCAAAAGGTAAGCCTGGAAGAAATCATCGTGTGTGTCCTTCGAATATTCATTCCAATCCCCTCTTTCGCAGAGTCAGCCGTTTTTTTGAACCGGTTGATGTACTCTACAAGGGGCGCTATGTGTATGAGAGATCGTAACGTTTCCAGATTGTCCTTGGGGAGATTGTCCTTCGGGGACTCATGGTATCCTGATCCTTTCTGTTCTGTTGTGGTTAGCTGTGCTTAGTTAAACTGAAAAATAACTACAATGCATAAGCTTGAACATTTAATTGTACACTCACACTTGGACTACAATACCCTCTTTCGATTGCGGTTATCCCCGGATTTTTGGAATTCCATTTTCCCTCTGGGGAAAATCCGGTGATAGCTTAATGCTTCCGAAACAGCTTTCTTTCAGAAAGCTTTTAGGCGAGCGCTTCGCTTCTAAAGTTGGGTTCTGCACTATTCGTTCCTGTGCAAATTGTAAATCCAATTTACAGCAGATGCAATTTAATTCAGTTTAAACACCAAAGCTAACTTGCTTGTTCTTCTATTATATAACACCAACGTGACCGGGTCTAAACAGCGGACCCGTCAAATATGCGCATAAAGCAGCATCTGGGCTGCTCCAGCAGTCATACGGGCACACCAGGAGTAGCAATGCTTGCTAATGGTGCAACCTGCTCCTTTATTCTATGACCAAAGCTTCCAAAAATAACTGTTAGTCACCCAACTGTGACAAATTGGGGCCTTTTTTTATTTTCTTGTACTTTTTAAAGGAATCCTTTTCCTTTCACACATACACTATAGCAAACGTAATTGGCTTATGATTTGTCCAGTTCAGACGTTTCCAGACTTACTCTGCTGTTTATGGTATAATATAACAATTGAATCCCACTACCGTTTAAGCGAGGCGGATTGATGAAAACGTTAAAGCCAAGAGTCTTTATTGGCTGCTCGCTGGAAGCGAAGCCGATTGCAGCCGCAGTACACGAAAACTTACGTTTTTCAGCTGAAGTTACCCCTTGGTATTCCGGGGTTTTTAATCCAAGCAGCTATACCATGGACGATCTGGAAGTAGAGGTACGTACGACTGACTTTGCGATTTTTATTTTTCATCCGGATGATATATCCAAGATTCGCGGGAAGTACTACGCGTCGGTCCGGGATAATACAATGCTTGAAATGGGTCTGTTTATGGGTCGTCTGGGACGAAAACGTATTTTTTTCATTCTTCCGGAGGATATTACGGACATCAAGGACATAACCAAGGTCGAAGGATTGCGTATGCCCACAGATCTGCTGGGGTTAAATCCACTCGCATATGAAATCCGTTCTGACGGAAAGTGGGCACCAGCCGTGTCCGTGGCATGTTCCAAGATCGCAGACAGTATTGAGGAACAAGGACGCTGGAGTGATCCAGAATTGGAGAACATCATTGAGAAGCATAAGCGCACTGAGGGAGAAGCAAGGTTACAATTGCTTAAGTTGCTGCGGTTCTTTAGGGAATTGCTGCGTACCCGCAAAGCAGATGCCAAGATGCTGGAACGAATGAGTGATGCCCTGCGTACTGCCTTTGTCTCTCATCCTCCATTCGCTGTACGTGGCACAGCCATATACCGTACAGATGACAGTGGTTATATTGAGCAATTATGTGGTAATGTTGGAGAACCGGGGAGAAAGTATGACTTGTCCGCTAATGACGACAAACAACCGGATGATCCCAAGCGCATCCTGGTGATTGATTCTTACCGGGAGAACAAGATCAAGATCAACCTATATGATGATTACCTTGAGAAAGAGTATCTGCTATGCTATCCTGTAGCCAAGAGGTATGTAATCACCGTTCACATTATTGGACATATTGAAGCGGATGAGGCGGTTTTTCAGCAGATTGACCTACAGAATCGTCAACTGTTCAACGCCATCAACGATTTGTTAGGAGGCGAACCGGAATGAAACCGGAAACGAAAAAAATAAGCAAGCGCTGGGGCAGCGAAAAAAAGGTACGCCTCAGTTCTGCGCCCGAATCATCACGACCGGTTCCGGAACCCAAGGAAGAAGATCGTTTCCACAAGCCGGCCGTACCGCTAACGACTATTGGGCCCTCCCTGAAGGGCAAGGAAAGACCTTATAAGGTCATCCTTGAAAAAGAGGCGTTCTACGAAAAACCTCAATATCTTGCTTAATTTTCTGAACACATCATCAAGCCTGCCGCTGAATCGGCAGTATTCCATAGGCCCCGCCGCCCAAGGCAGGGCTTTTTTGTTGCCCATTTCTAGTAAAAATAAAACTGCTTCTACTCGTTGACTTCGCATCATCGTGTTGCGGCAAGTCATTCTGAAATCCTTATTGTAATTCACTGCTTTAATTCAATGCTTATAATCACTTCTGCAGCAGACTGTATTGCATAAGGCTTATTTGGTTTATGGCCTTAGGTTTCCTGCAAAACCCATAAATTATACCTTATTTTGGAGCAGGCTTGTCCTGTTTGTTGCTATCAGCAAACTAAAGAAGACGAGGAATGATCGTAATAGTTCACGTCTTTCCTGCTACTTGCTATTTCCAATTATAATATAAGAACATATGTTCTGTAAATAAAAAAAGAAAAATATACTTTTCTAAAATTCATTTTTAAAAATATTTTAACCTATAAGAATTTTAATAAGCGTTGATTAGACTTTAATTTTTTTCTACGAAAAAAACAGGCAACGCATAACCTCGCGCTGCCTGTTTCATTAGTCATTATTTCGTACTTATATGTTGGGGCTGTCTAAATCAGACCCGACTGTTGAAGCAATCTGCGTATAATCACAGCTGTTTCAGCTCGGGTAATCGATTGATTCGGAGCAATGGTATCTTTTCCACGTCCAGACACCAATCCGGTAGAGATACTGGATGCAACTGCTTCCTTCGCCCAACTTGCTACTTGCTCAGCATCTGCGTAATCAGACCATTGCTGAACGTTCCCGGCAGACGCAGCTGTTTCCATTCCAGTCACTGTCATAGCTCGTGCAATGAGCACCATCGCTTCCTGACGAGTAATCTGTGCCTGTGGACGGAATGTTCCATCTTCATAGCCATCGATTAATCCATAGCTAGCCGCCGCGTTCACAGCATCCGCGTACCATTCGCTTCCGCTCACGTCATTAAAGGAGCTAAGCTGTTCTACAGGTTTTAATCCTAATCCCCGTACCAAGATGGCAGCGAACTCTGCACGTGTAACTCCACGGTTCGGTTCAAATGTGGTGTCCGTAATGCCCTCGATAACCATACGTGCACCCATATCATTCACTTCTGTCTCAGCCCAGTGTTGGGCTACATCAGTGAAGGTATGCGGGTGCCAGATAACGGCATATACACTGTTGGTTAAACTGTTAATCTGTGCCTGATATACCCCATTGCTCTGTGTAATTTTTGTGGGTACATGTCGTACAGTTCCTTCTGCATCCACGACAACACCTGTGGTGATCCGGTTAGGATCAACGTTCGCTGGCAATGCAATCGTACGCGATACATAACTATTGAACTTATCCACACTCACAGATTTGTCATCGTAGGTAGCTGTTACTTTGTAATCAACTGGTGATCCCAGAAGAGCATATCCATTTTGCTGAGCTGCTGATTGTGCTGTCTGTATGACTGCTGCTGTCGGCTGTGAAATCTCAATATGCAGTTTGATGTTCTCCAAGGAATAGTCAGAGTTCACACCGAGTTGCTGCGCGAGCTGCTCAATATTAACCTGCTGTGCTGGCAATGTGTAAGAGGCAATATCCGTTTGAAGCACCAATACGGCTTGTTTGTCAGCCATGAGTTTGACGGTCTGCCCCGTTAGTTCACCAATAACCTGATCTCCTTGAGCATTGCCTGTCACAGGAATCGTAACAATAGCCTTATTGCCCTCGGTTTGAAGTTTTTGTGCGATGAGAGTTGCGTCCACTGTAAGGGTTACAACTTTTCGTCCGTTCACTTCAGTAGTAGTCAAGATTCCAGCGTTCTCGGCTTTACCGTTCACGAGTACCTGAGCACCTGTAGTTGGGGGAGTTACGACGGGAGTAGTCACTGGTGTAGCCGCACCACTTCCACCAGAACCGGAACCCCCGGAGCTTCCATTGCCACCCGATCCACCTGTACTATCACTATTGCGCTTGATGTTCAGCGTATATGTTTTCTTGCTTATTCCGTCCAATGCAGTCACTTCAATAATAATTGTATTCATGCCACTGACTAACTGCACAACTGTACTATTACCACTAACACCATTAATTTTCACTGTGGTTCCAGTTTGATCCGGTTTAACGCTAATTTCAGTTGTGCTGATGGAACTACTGACCGTTGCTTCATAAATCTCTACATCCGGATTGAATGCTGGCGTTAATGTGATCGAAGGTAGAGATATTCCACTCAACTTGGCATTGGTGATATCAATTCGATTGATGTTAAGTTTATAGTCGTTACTGGTGCCGTCCTCCGCCTGCACATTAATGTTTACAAGGTTTGAGCCATACACCAGATCCGTAACTGTGTATGTGTATATCCCATCCGTCACGGTTTCACCTGTAGCGCCTGTTACGTGTACGACTTGTTCTTCATTTGCTTTGCCTAGAGAGAAGTCTAAACTTGTCACGTCAGATTCAACATTTACGCGGTAATCAAGCTCATCTGCAGAGAAGTCCGGTGTCAGCTGCCCTGAACTTACCGTCAGCGTGGAGAGTGTTGCTGTAGATGACATCCATTTCGCATAGAGCGTAATATTTTGCGTCAAGTTCGTATTGAAGTCAAAAGGTTGAAGCAGTTGGCTATCCTGATACCAGCCCGAGAACGTATATCCAGCTTTTTCGGGAGCATCAGGGTTTACTGCTGAGCTGTTGTAGTCCACTTTTTGATTGTCAATCTCGGTTCCGCCGTTCGATTCAAAACTAATATTCACATACAGTGGTTGCCACTGTGCATACAACGTCACATCACTATCATTCATGGAGAATGTATCCGCTGCGCTGTAGCTAGTTCCACTGCCGTCTGCGGATGTATTCCATCCCATGAACTGGTAATCTTCTCTTGTCAGTTCTCCCGTGTTGTCCAACACGGTTACTGTTTCATCTTTTTGATACTTGTTGTTGTCGATGGGAACACTTCCTGTGATCCCGCCATTGGCGTTGTAAGTAACTGAATGTTCTGTAGAGAGTGTCATGACCGTCAGCTTGTAATTTTTATTTCCGTCCGCATAAGCAACGTAGGGATTTCCATTTGGACCAAACGCAAGTGAAGTTTCATTGATTTGGCTAGCGGAAAATGGTTTTCCCCCAACCACGGTCCATTGATTCCCGTCCAATTTCATCATTACACCTTGTGGGTCCATGCTAAAGTTAACAAGATTTTTAAAAGCTGTATACGGAATACCTTGAGGGTCAAAAGCAAGTGACATACTATTTAGCCTTCCTGATGAGAATCCCTCATTCCCTACCACTTTCCACTGGCTGCCATTCAATTTCATTACGGTTGCTTTAAAAGCTTTCGAACCGTCTTCAAAAGCAACATAAGGCACATTATTCGGACCAAATGCAAGTGAAATATACGATGCCGAGTCTTCTGTAAACGCTGTATTACCCACATTTTTCCATGAACCATCTGTAAATTTCATTACAGTTGCTTTTCTACTCGTTGAATCTGTATATGCGAGATGAAGAATTCCCGCATTATCAAATACTATTGAAGATAATCCAGAAGCATTATTTGTTGTAAATCCGACTGGGCCAACATTTTCCCACTGATTCCCATTCAATCTTTTCACTGTAATCTTATTACTCACAGATTGATCACGGTACCCGACATAAGGAATATTATCAGGACTAAGTGCAATTGATACATAAACCGCTGCCGCAGCTGAAAAACCAGCACTACCTACAATCTCCCATTGTTCTCCGTTAAATTTCATAACTGTTGCTTTGCTAACATTATCAGTATCCTGATACGCTACGTATGGAGTATTCTGAGAATCAAATGCGAGCGAAGAAGTATAAATACCACCAGCAGAGAAGCCGGCAGATCCGACAGATTGCCATACTCCAGAAACGTATTTTAGAACCGTTGCTTTTCCGTCATTGTCTCCATCCTTAAATATGGTGTACGGTGTACCCTCCCGATCAAAAACCAAAGTAATATTTTCCGCTTGTTTTGTAGTAAATCCGGCTCCGCCTACATCTACCCATGTTCCACTTGCCGCATAGGCTCGTTCTACACCCAACGTTTGAAATCCTGGAAATCCTCCAAATATTAAAGCAGCCACAATTAACATCGTTATCACTTTTTTAGGTTGTATTAAGCGCTGATTCATCACTATCATCCTTCCATTCATCCTGTTTAAATCCGTTGCACTTGCCCCGACTTGCTCCGCCTCGTGTCAACCTTTTAAATCTACTTAAGAGCTGCTCAACTACTATGCTCGTATATGCATTAGACGTAGATCTATTGAATATGTATTTTTAAATATTAGTACTCCTTTCAGTGTGGTTTGAAATTTTAAAGATATTATAACGAGCTACTATAAACAAACTCTAAACACGGGGAGTACATTCTCCTTTTATGTTCTGCATTCCGACAAGTTGAAATTGCCTACGAGACTTATTTCACAAGGACTTTTAAGTGATTCAACCTGCCTTTAAGAGAGAATGTAAATATTTTCAGGTTGAAACCTGCATGGCTCAGGATTATGCTGACTATACTATAAACAGGAACGTTTGTTCCTAATTAGAACGATATATTTATGGCTAAGGAAGTGAACATATGACATCCTCAACTTCCGCCCCATCCCCTGCGGATGAAGACCATCGTCTGATCAAAGGTCTGGTTGTGCGCACGCTATTGCTGGATGTACTTGAACGAGATATTCGTACACTGGATACGCTGATGCTGAAGATGCCTGAAGTCTACATTCTGTCGCTGACCCGCATTCAGAACAATGTGCTCAAGGAGATGTTGGCCCTTCGTAAACAGATGAGAACCCGCGGTGTCAAGGTACTGGAAGAGAACCGTGAAGCAGATGGTATCGAAACTCTGTATATGTGCAGGGGGTATTGGCAACGGTTCTACATGCTGTGGACATTTGCACGCAATGAAGTCAAAAAAGAACTCAGTCGGCATCTGCAGATGGACTTGGCGCAGACCTGATGTAGCTCTGACACTATTGAAAACAAGTTGACCATCGCTAGCTGTGTTCATTAAGATGGAGAAGAGATATCCAACCATTCCAATAAGGGAGGAATTGATTTCAACAGGATATACTCTCAACGTCTTATCAATCAAGGAGTTGTACTTCATGGATTTGAATACCCATTCGATTAAACAAACACCCGCACATACAGGCATTGCAGCAGATGTAACCGAACTGATCGGCCACACACCTGCCGTTAAACTAAACCGACTCACAGGCAGCGACTCCGCTGACGTATACGTGAAACTGGAATACTTTAACCCGAGTGGCAGCGTCAAAGACCGTGCCGCATACAATCTGATCGTTCAGGCTGAACGTGCGGGTCACTTGCAACCCGGCGCAACCATCATCGAACCAACCAGTGGCAATACCGGGATTGGCCTTGCGATGAATGCCGCCGCAAAGGGATATAAAGCTATTCTGATCATGCCGGACAATATGTCCAAGGAACGCATCAATATCCTGAAAGCCTACGGCGCAGATGTGGTGCTCACCCCTGCCGCGGAGCGGATGCCAGGTGCGATTCGCAAAGCGAAAGAACTTCAGGCAGACATTCCGGGCAGCTTCATTCCGCAGCAGTTCGAGAATCAGGCGAACCCGGACATTCACCGGATCACGACGGCTCCCGAGATTATGCAGCAGATGGATGGCAGGCTGGACGCCTTCATCGCGACGGCGGGAACTGGCGGAACCATAACCGGGACGGGAGAGGAGCTGCGCAAGCATTTACCCGATATCCGCATCTATGCGGTGGAGCCTAAAGGGTCTCCGGTGTTGTCCGGTGGCGAGCCCGGACCACACAAGCTCGTCGGTACAAGTCCGGGGTTCATTCCGGACATCCTGAATACCGACGTGTGGGATGCCATCATCCAGGTGTCCGATGAGGACGCACTGGAGACGATGCGACAGCTTGCTGCCCGGGAAGGGCTGTTACTCGGCCCTTCCTCTGGGGCTTCGGTGTGGGCCTCCCTTCGCATCGCGAAGGAACTAGGGCCGGGGCACCGAGTGCTCTGCATTGCGCCGGATACCGGGGAACGGTATCTGAGCATGGATATTTTTTAACACAGCAAAAATCTATACACATCAAAAAGGGGCTTCCATGTCCCATAAGTCATACGGATGACAGAAGCCCTTCTTTATTATCGCTCATTTCATTTAGTGTTCATTTGGCGTTCATTGGTTCTAATGAACCTGACACACGCTATTTGCTCTCATTTGCGCAGGTTTGACAGGTAACGAATCACAGCGACGTTATTTTCCAAATTCGGTCGATTTACAGGCTTAAAAGCCATTTTCGGCGGGATAACGTTACTGAGATTCGTTAGAATTTACATCACTTCATTATCATCCTAATAAGGTGCGGTAGGTTCGTTAGAATGTTGGAGCGATTAGTAGCGAGGAGCGAGGGTAGATCCCTCGAAAAAAGGGAAGAGAAGTACACTAGTGGAACCATCAAAATAAACAAATAAGCTCTTGCTCCCATACGAATGGTGAATCCGCAGAGAACAAGAACTTATTTTATCAAGAAGCCTTATCATTAAAAATAAAGCAAGAACATCTAACGTAAGCTAATTAGTGTATCAGGGTTGTCCATTCCACACCTTCAGGAAGCAGAGCCGCAATGCGGTCTTTGGCTTCCTTTTTGGTATACAGCGATTCATCGAGAATGACCGCGGAACCGGAATCCGTGCTTGTCCGAATCAGCCGTCCGAGACCTTGCTTCACACGCAAGAGCATATACGGAAGATCAATCTCTTCGTATGGTGCTGCCGACGCACTGCGTTTTGCATTGAAGACAGGGTCCTGTGGTGGATACGGAAGCGACCAGATCATGACATTGGATAATGACGGGCCTGGAACGTCCAGTCCTTCCCACAGATTAACGGAGCACAGCACACTCTCCTCATCCTGCTGGAACGCCGCGATCAGATCACTGATCTCCCGGTCGCCCTCATACATAAAGCGCAAACCTTCTGCTCCAGGTACATGAACGATGTCCTGCTTGAACGCCCGTAGTTCTTCCATCGTACGGAACAGAATCAGCGCACGTCCTCCACTCTCCTGTAGTAACGACACCGCATCACGCATGCGATTTTCGTTCTCCGGGTGACCCGGTACAGCTTCATTGGTAATTTTCATCTTCATTTTGTCCGCATAATCATACGGGGAAGCCACCGAGAACGATACAAAATCATCAATGCCCAGGCTGTCCGCTACATAACGGAATGAACTATCCACAGATAACGTTGCAGAGGAGAACACGATTGGAATACCTGTGTTGAACACCCGCTCGTTCAGCATTTCCTTCACGGTACGCGGCATGATCGATAAGGTTGTCTCATCCTCGCTCTCTTCCGCCCAACAGATGTAACCATCTTCCTTGCGGAACAAGGCAAGTGCAGACTGAATCATGTCCAAATGTTCTTCCACGACACGCATCTGATAACCATCCAGCGAGAACAATCCACTCTCAAATACCAGTTCCTCACCGATCGCATCCAGCACACTCGTCAGACGTTCAATCTCACGCAGCAGTGGCGGCTCTACCCGAACTTCTTTCCGTTCCGATCCCGGAATCGCCACCGTATACGTATCCAGCAATGCAAACAGTCGCTCACTGCTCTCAATCGCTTCATCCACACGCTCCGCGAGGGATTCACGAATCTCACCTTCAAGCAGGCGAGTCACGAGTTCCTCGAAGATGCGGTGTTTCAATTTGTAGCTCAGTGCGTTCAGGGCTGCTTCTTCCAGCAAATGTCCTTCATCAAATACAACTGAGCTGTGATCAGGCAGCAGTGGCAATTGTCCCTCGCGTTTGCGCGCATCGTAGGTCCAGACATGCTCCATGTAATAATCATGGGAACAGATGATGATATCTTTGGAACGACGGTAATGGTCACGCGACAGCGTCAGGCCGCAGCGTTGTCTTTTTGGACACACAAAACAATCCTGAAACGGGTCCCAGTTGATTTTATTCCACTGACGATCATTCAGATGTGGATACTGTTTGCGGTCACCATACGGATGGAAAGCCTGAAGTGTACCCGGCGTGTTCACAAAATCCGGCAGACTCTCATGCACTTCTTCAATAACAGGGGCATCTTCATCCGCAAATCGCATCGCACTTAATTTGTTCAGACAGACGTATTGGTCCGGTGACTTACCCAGACGTGCGTCCACTTCCAGATCCAGATGTGCAGCCAGCTTCGCAATATCTCCGCCGGGCTTCACAAGCTGTTCAATCAAGGACTCATCGGCACAGGCGATCACCGCCGGTTTTCCCGTATAACGTGCATAACAGACCGCGTAGAGCAGATAGACTAACGTCTTGCCTGTTCCGACACCGGCCTCCGCCATAATGGTCTTTTTATCTCCATAGGCCCGTTCGAGCTGGTACGCCATAAAAATCTGTTCATCCCGTACCTCGAAGCCGGACTCTGGCAAAATATCGTAAAAAACATCGGCAACCCATTCCCCGAGACGGGATACAAAAGGTTCAGCCGGATCATATGCAAAAGGATAACGTTGTGTAGACAATCCTAGGTCAGCCTCCATTCTTAGACAAAGCGGTCCAATTCCAATTTTCCGTTCCAAAAAGGCCGCTGGGCAAAAGTTAATTATCTCACGTCATGACGTGGATTACAACATTTTTTTGACACGATAAATGAAGGACGTATTTTTGCAATCACCAATGCCCTTTTCCCCATCGTCATCGGTTGATACCGAGGTTGATTTTGGTGGATTAAGGGTGTGTTTGAGTGTCATCTATGGACAAAAGAGAGCCTTATTACATTCATTTGGGAGGATGGGCTGTTAAATGAGGGCGATGAACCGATGGCAGGATTATGTGCCACCTATGCAATGCATGGCGTTCGAACCGGAGAAGCCTGCTACGTCAGCTTGTGCACCAATCTGAGCAAATGATTATTGATGATAACGTTTACAACATTTACCATGAAGCTGTGCTGTTCAGATGGGTTCTGTCCAATCGCAATGACTTACCCCAATGATTCACCTGTCCGGCACAAAGCAACAGCAGCTCACGCATTCTATTTCCCATTAACCAAGGAGGTCTACGTAATGAAATTATTTCCATCCAAATCTACTCATGTATCTGCACGATCTGCCCGTTCTCAGAAGGAACGCTCCCTCAAATCCAAAATGGCCCAACTCTGTCTGAGTGCCGCGTTTCCTCTATTATTGATTGGTGGTGGATCGGTTGGTGCGGCGGAACTGATCGAGAGTAGCTTGCCAAATAACCCATCAGAAGCAGCCGTCACCTCAAGTATGACACTTGCTGCGGGTGATCTCTATGTCTCCCCTAACGGCTCAGCCAGCAATCCGGGTACGATCAACAGTCCAACGTCACTGGCTAACGCATTAACCCAGATCGCACCGGGCAAAACGATCTATCTACGGGGCGGTACCTATAACTTCTCCCAGACCATTACCATTGAACGTGGCAACAGCGGCACATCGAGCCAACGCAAAAACCTGGTGGCGTATGGATCGGAAAAACCAGTCTTTGATTTCTCAGCCCAAGCCTTCGCTTCCACCAATCGTGGACTGCAAATGTTCGGAGACTACTGGTTCGTCAAAGGGCTTGAGGTGAAGGGTGCGGGCGATAACGGCATCTTCATCGGAGGCAGCTACAACCGCCTGGAGCAGATCGAGGCTCATCACAACCGGGATACGGGTATTCAAATGGGGCGTTATGCTTCCACAGCCGCCAAGAGTGAATGGCCTGCATATAATGAAGTGATTCGTTCGTACTCCCACAACAACTATGACCCGGATGACGGCGAGGATGCAGACGGTTTTGCGGCCAAACTGACCGTAGGCCCGGGCAATGTCTTCGATGGTTGTATTGCGGCCTATAACGTGGACGATGGCTGGGATCTCTATAGCAAAACGGACACAGGCGCCATCGGCGCGGTTACGATCCGTAACAGCATCGCCTACGGTAACGGCGCGACATCAGACGGCACTTCCACCTCCAACAGCGATGGCAATGGCTTCAAGCTCGGCGGTGAGAAGATTGCGGTAAATCATATCGTCGAGAACAGCATTGCGTTTAACAATAAAAAGCACGGCTTCACCTACAACAGCAATCCCGGTTCGATCCAGATGAAAAATAACACCTCCTGGAACAACGGGCAAAGCAACTTTGCCTTTGATGTAGGCACCCACATCTTCACCAACAACCTGTCTTTCCAAGGCGGCGCCAGTGACAAAACCAGCGGAACCGACGTCAGCAGCACTAACGTCTGGTGGAAGAACAAAAAAAGCGAGAACGCCAAAGGCCTGCTCGCCAGCGCAGCCGACTTTGTCTCCCTCGTGCCTTCGGTAACGCGCAGCGCGGACGGAACGCCTGTCCTGGGCAATTTCCTGAAGCTTGCGAACGGCAGTGATCTGATTGGGTCAGGTACGCCATCAGGTACAAATATTGGAGCGCGGTAGGTGGTAGGTAATATGATAAAAGAATAATTTAAAAGTTAAATCCCCTTTCCCATGCCAGCCTGCTCGGTGGTAATGGATGAGGGGATTTTTGAATTGCTGTGTATTGTCTGCTGGCTTATGAGGTAGATAGATAAATACTCAGGGCTTGGCTAAAACCTCAATCATCAGTCTGCCGCCTGTGCGAAAACCTTGCTCAAACGCGGCTTCCACATACATGGACGTGGATTGTCCGATTAAGTCTATCAGTTGCTCCAAAGCATCGTATTCGTTCCCCGTAAGCTGTGTTTTGTACTCCTGCATTAGATCCGATATCTGGCGATTGATCTCCTGATACTCGGTATGCTCAGGGTGAATCGATTCGTCCAACCGCAGATTTCCGTGAAACAAATCTTCGATCAGGTTTGACATGTTATCCCCACCTAGTCTTTTTACCAACTATTCTCACTATACTTTAGCGGATTTTCCGCTAAAAATCAATAGCGGATAACACGCTAAAGTATGATGTTGGTGAGGTGATAATAATGTACGCTCGTATACGCAATTTACGTGAAGACAAAGATTTATCCCAAACACAAATGGCCACCTATCTTGGCTGTAGTCAACGTGTTTATAGTAACTATGAACGTGGCGAGTTGGACATTCCAACCGCTATATTGATTAAGCTGGCTGACTATCATCAGACAAGTACAGATTATCTTTTGAATCGGACGGATGTAAGAAAGCCTTATCCATCAAATTGATTTGGCTTGAACTTCATATACCCGTGGCTAAGTCCTTTCATGCTGAAAGCAAAGCCAAACTAGTACCCTGGTAATGTATTCACCCTTTCAAACTTGCTATGGGCGTTCGTTTGTAAGGATCATCAACCATAAGATAGAACTCTCTATAGATGAATGTCGGCGTATTAATCTTTTTCTATTGACCAACCATTCCTTAACAGAACGGGGACGTGGATTTTTTGATGTATTTCCAAGGAACAAGTTGATTCATATCCTCTTCTCTCCTGAACCAAATTGTCGCAGGGTCAACAGCTACGATATCAATCACATCGTTACAACGTTCGTTAAGAATTACTTCACCAGCACAAGCTCCACGCACCATGATCATAATCCGCTGAATCGTATCAAGCTTGTCCAGCGACCTTCCATTCTGATAACCAGGCGAGGGAAGTGGAGAATCCAGTAAGTTCTTGATTGCATCTAACGATTTCTGCCATTCTAAGTTGGCGTGTCTCCCATACGCAGAAAGTTGTAGAACGCATGCGAAATATCGGGATGAACAGACACTACTGCGGCCGAAAGAACTGAATTCGCAAATAAAAAAATGGTTTTATGATACCATTTCAATGTTTCACCGGACATAAAAATAGAAGGTAGGAAAAGTTTCCTTACCTTCTACATTTCTTCATACTTCTATGGATTTATAATATCATCGAGTTACTATAGTGTTACTACGGATTTAATCAGTAATCCTCATACATTCATCCCCCAATTATTTAATTTGGGACTTCGTATTCCGATATTAAATTCAAAGGAGGAGATATATGTTTTATACTAAAGTGCAATCTCTCGAAGAGTACTTAAATGCAATAAAAATAAAAAATCCTGAGCACGTAGAGAAAGTAAGAATAAGCCTGGGATACATAGTGCATAATTCCGCGAAGCAAGGAATAAACGTTGAAAACGAGCTGAAGAATATCCGAACCCACTATCAAGCTCAATTATCACTAGGGGGTGCCCAAAGCAATAATATTGCAATTTTCGCTGTTTTAATTAGCTTGATTGTCGGATTTTTTAGTATAGTTCCTTCTTCAGTACCAGAAAAGTTACTATTTATTCCTATGTACTTGTTTATTCTTTTTATTATGATTGGCGCAACTCAAACTAACAAACGGTTTAATAAAAAAGTAGTCACATACACTATTATCTTGCAAATTATCGATGAGTTATTAGAATCCAAAGACTTTCATTAAATTCACAACTCATCCTGCTGAAGCTTGATATCCAACTCGATGAGACGTTCCAAATCCTTTACAGTCTGCATCTTTTTTATTTTCAGACTGTAGGTCTTTCAACCACTGGGCAATCCATGCCTTGACGATTTTACGATACTGTTCCTTTGACTCAAGGATGCCCTCCATGACTTCAAGTTCGCGCTACAACAAAGTTTCATCTGCTTCTCATATGTATCCCTCAGCTTTCCGTTATGATGGAATGCAAAAAAAGCGGCGGAGTCGATAAATGCCGCGCGCGACGGGACGCTATCTCAGCCGGGGGATACCCTGGGTAATAAGGAGTACGTTAGCGCGTCCTCCTTTTTTTTATTTTTCCAACAAAATTAACCGCTTTATCTAAGACCGAAGGTTACCTGTGTTTTATTGAGTTTTAAATATGCGCTCTCTGTGATATTCCAAGTAAACCTTGTGCCGCTCTAGGAGATTTACTTTCATTTCTTCATGTACGTTCATCAATATCTTATTATGGGCTTCAAGTAATGGAGAGACCAAAATAAAGCCGTCATCACGAAAAATTATTAGACCCTTATCAAAAAGGATGTCAATGGGTTGGACATAGTAGAAAACCGTTATATTGATCGAGTCTTTCTTTGTTACTAGACACACTCCAAGGCTTTGTGTGGCTAGCTCTTAAAAGATTCGGATTATCAATCCCACACAACTTACATTTTTCCTCAAGTGCTCGTAATCTCTGTTTGAAAATACCCTGGCCGATTCTGTTTTTAACAATTTGTTCTCTAACTGTCTCTTGCGGCTCATCTGAAACTGCAATAAATTTCTATGAAGATATTAAACAATCTTCACATACTTTATACAATGGCTTTAAAAGAAGCATGACCTGTTTCAGCATTTCATAATAAAGTCGGTTTTCTAAAATGCAAACTGGTTTCCAGCTTGAAGATAGCAGTATCTCCTTCAATTTTTATAAAAGATACATTAATCCATATAGGAGCTTTCGGAAAAAACCCTCCTAAAACCCCAACAGAATCTTCTAACCATAGTTTTTACCACCAATATTCTCTTTAGATAACACAAGATGTTTCATTACCACCATCTAACATTTTCCCCTGTTCCTCAACGGGCTCTATGACAAACTTAACGATATCGCTTGAAATGTTTTTAGTCTTCCTTATCTTATCAACGGCTTTAGATAAATTAGTCGAAAAAATTACCTCATTCATTTGAGTAGTCAAAATATCTCCTCCTATTCAAACCATTGATGAAGTCTTTTATAGGGTCACCATCTTAAATGATACCTGGACATGGATTACTTATTCTCAAAATCTTTAACTTGCTCAATCTTTTGTGAAAAATCGCAAGCATTTTGAAAATCTTCTTTCATATAAAGTTCGATTAAAGCATTCGCCTCTTCCTCCCAATCGGGACCATATTGTAAAAGGTAATCTGTGAACCATTCATAGTAAAACAGGTTGGATGGATTTAACCAAATCAATCTTTGATACATCTTCATTACACAAGGAATGGACAGAAAGAAATGAGTAAGTTCGTAATTGATTGCTTCCAATAAATGATCTGAGTTGTCCGTATGATCTATTTCAGATATCAATTTATTGTATAAAGAGTCTACAGTCTCTCTCGTTGTCTTTAATTCTGTCTGATCTAATGTCGACCAATTCTGATCAATCCACTGATGCAATGTTTCCACTGTTTTTTGTAAAGTCAAAGCCATCATCCTTACTCTTATTAAACTCATTTGTTATCTACAACATCTCCGGAAAACGAAGATATGACAAACAGGTCAATCATCGTGGTACCTAACTAAGATCAACCTGTTTAATGTAATGAAATAAATATTTAAGATTCACATTTTTCTAAAAACCATCTCCTAGCTTCTTCTTTTTCTAACAGCAATGGTTTTTCCGGTGTGCCAATATTTATACTCTGAAAAAAAGCTTCTTCTATCCCTTTAATACCCTTTAGTGTTGCCCCGTTTAACAACGTATCTTTAAATGTCGATACACTTATATCTATATTTTCTAGTCTTGCATTTCTAAAATCGGTTAAATGGAAAGATACATTAATCAGATTACAATCAACTAAACATGCGTTATTAAATGCTGCTTCCCAACAATCCCCTTTACTAAATCTACTATTTTTAATGATGCAGTTGGAAAAATCCGTATACCTGAGATCTGATTTATAAAAATCACATTGATCTAAACATGTATTGATAAAAGTTGATGAGGCTAATAATGATGAATGAAAATCAATATTTTCCAGTTTGAGATCATCAAAAGTACAATCTATTAAATAGGATTGTTCAAGTAATACATTAGATAAGTCAAAAACTCTTAAATCAACTTCATCTAACTTTAACTGCTCACCTTCAACACCAATTGTCTCAACCCACTTTTTATGCAAAACAAACATATTAATAATATCTTTTTCTTCCATTTTTCCACTCCTTTAGGGGAACCATAATATTCTATGGGCTATTCCTTCTTTATCAATTGCTTTCTTCAGTTGTTCAATATGCTCTGGCACCATTTTTTTCGTATCAATAATTACGTCATGCCCCTTAGCAAATTCCTCATGTATTTTTTGCATACCATTTTGAATAGTAAAAGCACCCTTTTTAGGATTGGTTATAGGTATTCCGTTCCTACCACTTGGATATGATTCAAAACTCTTCACGTCCCACTTTATGCCCGTAGTGGTATCAATGAACTCTGCGCCCTTATCTGCTTGTGAATCACGTATTATTCTCCCTAAATCACCTCTTGCTTCTAATTGTAATCCAACATCTCTTTCATTTATATTTTTTGGTTCTATTTTATCACCACCTGAAGGATCTCGAGCTAAATCATCCAACTCTTTGTGATTCCTGCCTCCAGTGTATGTATCTTTACCCATCCCTTTAATATTACTTGCTTTCCTTGCCTCAGCCGCTTCCAAATTCTTTTTAATCTTCGCCACAGCTGGATGAGAAGAAGGTACGCGAAACGGCCCTTTGCCACCCGGCATACTCCCGCGAACCATCTGAAATGCCATAAATAGTTGGCTGAATTTCAGAGAAGTCAGCATCATCTGAGCATACTTATCGGATACAGGCTCACCTGTGTAGGGATGAATTCCATTTTCAAAGGCTTTGATCTGCATCGCATAAATATCTTCTCCTGGCGCTTCAGCATCCGTAGCTTGCATCCGATTAATATCCAAATGCCCCTGATCCTTCTTATATGCCTGGAGCGCAGCCTGATCCGTAACACCATTCTCGTTCACAGGCATCCACATCAGCTTCCCATACACATTGACTTGCGCCATCCGGTAGCCTTTATCCTCCGTACTCGCATCATTACCCAAGGTCTTCATCATTACTCCCGCACCCACAGCGCCAACAGCACTTCCAAGACTCACCTTTTCAGCATCAGCATTCTCAAACCGCATAGCGATATCCTTGAGTTCCTTGGAGATGCCCACCATACTCTCCAGCGCCTTCTGCAATACAGGGCGCGACTGCTCAAATTCATAGTAGAATCGCTCCTGCGTCACACCCAGCCACATCTGCTGAAGGAACATGATCTGTCTTGAGAGATCCTCCCGTATATGCTCCATTTGATGTCTCGCCTGATCTACTTGATTCGATACGTGATGTAACTGTTCCGGGGTTACTTTAATGGTACTCATCCATTTTCACCGCTCATCTTAAATATGATAAGACTATGTTAGCAGAAGTTTAATGCCAATGACATCCGGCTAATCTCCTGATTTCACTGCATGAATCCACGCTCAGAATGATTTATATCCGTCCTTCAGCCCCATACGATCTCTATGTAGGTGTAGACATGTTCCTGAGGGTGTCCTTCAATTTGACGACTAAAGGATACTATGGCAATTTACTGCGATGAGCAGCATGATTTAATAAAAAATAGAATTAATGAAATACTTGACTTAAAGTGATAGATAGGGGTACTATATGTTTGTATAAATGGAATATATTACAATTTAAATAATTATTTTGGAATCTTATATTTTCAAGATGGGTATCAGAGCCTATCATAGCTAAGATATCAATGCGTATAAATGAGTTTTCCATTTTGTCTGCAACACATAATCATTGGCAGGCATTCATTTTACATATACATTCCTACTTCATAGAGTTTTCTAGCCTGTAGAGTTCTACCATTTTCATAAGAGAGGAGGGCAAGAAGCTTTAATCTGCAAGCAGGTCTATTTGTCGTAATGGCATGTTTTTGTAAAAGAATACCCATAACAAGAAAGGTGGAATTTATTGCTATGAGAAAATTGTTTAGTTTAGCTCTTATACTTGTTCTAGTGCTTTCGTTTAATGTAGCTGCCTATGCAGATGGTGACGTGACTCAAGCCAAACCGTTGACAAAGGAAGAAATTATTAATTCCAAAGAATTCCGTGAAGCTGTGAAAGCAGCTAAAGCTGAATTTGAAGCGCAGAAGGCTAAAGATACGGGTGGTCCAGTTCTGTTTGCGCCTGCTCCGAAGGTATCTCACATTAACGTATACGGTGTTGTATCTCCGAATGGCGGTCAAGAAATTTACGGCTTCAATAACAACCCACTCTCTACGACCAATGATCATGGTGGGGCTTGGATTCAGTGTATTACGTTCCAGATCGGTTATGACAGTAGTCACTACGGCAAACTCGCTGGCAATACTATGACCAACAACTGGTCTGAAGCTATTGATCTGGACGGTGATCGTGTCGTAGATGCTTTTGCCCATTCTTGGGTTTCTGAATCCCCTAATACAACAGGCGGACAATTTGTAGGTACGGTCTATTCCATTAATATTCCAACACAGTGGACCGCTTGGATTAATGTTCGTTAACAGGAAAGATGTAATCTGAATATTGGAGGAATTGCTATCCTGGTTCTATCATGAGGAATACGGGGAGGTACGCCTAAAAGCTCATCAGCTTCGGATACAAATCGGATCGTGCCTAAATTTGACGTGACAACCCACTCTTCTGCTAACAATTGTGTTAGTATATTTTCTTAAACGGCTTTGACGAAGCATGCCAAGAATTTCAGGAGCGTGGAACAAAGCAGAGGAAAAAAACAGTGGCTTTAATCCCTTAATCGATGCTGATGGTAAAATTGCAGGTTCCTCCTTGTTGGCGCGACATATGGAGAT
Organism: Paenibacillus sp. FSL R5-0519; assembly: GCF_037974275.1. Classification (NCBI taxonomy): domain Bacteria; kingdom Bacillati; phylum Bacillota; class Bacilli; order Caryophanales; family Paenibacillaceae; genus Paenibacillus; species Paenibacillus sp. FSL R5-0519. The sequence goes on along the minus strand of NZ_CP150234.1, from coordinate 2,098,555 downwards.
GGAATACAAGCTGATGCTTCGTTATGGTGCTAAGGAAGCCGTATACGCATGGACAATGTATTTGCTGACAAAGATTCCGCGAAGTCTCTAATTCGTGCGGCCCTGGAGCGAGCTAATTATCCGTTAACAAGTTCTGGATTGATGGACACGGATTTGATTCTTGATCAGGCGCAGGGATATACATCCCTGCGCCTTTTCTCATCGTGATATTAAAATGCGCGACTTTGTACTGAAACCAACCCATTGCACAGTAGGCTGCTTTCCCTCTGCTTGTATGAAAAAAACGTGCTCTCGTTAGATCGCTCTTCTAAAAAGCCAAAGTTCAACCGATCAAAGATTCTTACATCCTTCACATCTGTAATCTTGTACTCTGCCATATAACGTGCCATTTCATCTCTGGCCATCTTGACCCAAGTTGTCTTTTCAACAAACTTCCCATTGAGCATTTATCCGAATATACAAGTAATGAATCTGGTTTCCTCACTCAGAAAAAGCAAAATATTTTGCAATCTCTAAAACACTAGCCACAAATTTAATAGATTGTATTTTAGCCAGACTTGCTTTGGAAAATGCCTAATAAATACATAATATTTGTGCAAATTGTGCATAAATACACTCAGGACCTCTATCACTATAAATTGCATTTCTTGAGATTTGCTTTGTAAGAGTTGTCTCCTCTAGTTGCAGCATTAATCAACATTTCAACTTTTTAAGATGTCAAGTTTTTACGTACCTGATAGATCATTATAACAACTGATTATTACTCATATAAGAATACAAGTTCAAACTACATCGATCGTTCTAATTCATATCACAATTAAGCACTTCTTCTTGCTTTGCCTATTTTCATTGCAGCAGTTATCTTTTCCTTCAAGAATGAATAACTCCTCTACTTAATCAATTCTATCGGCCAAAAAGAAAAAACCTTAAGGACATTGCCCCAAGGTTTAAGCGTAGGAAACTATACATTCTCATTATAAGAAATAGACTCAAATAATTGACCAAATACAGGTATTAGTTTAGTTACATACCAATTTACGTCAGTTATTTTGTTATAACTTTCTACATCAAGGACTTTTCGATTGATATCAGGACTCATAAGTATGGTACCATTCTCTTCAATTAAAAATGTTCCCCCTACGTCAGTATCTTTCCAAGTCATTGCCACTCCAATTAATTCTCTTTGATTATCCTTTATGACTAAAATCTTAAGTAACTCCTCTGGAGGAATTGATTTACGTTGCCAATTAAATTCATCATCATCTCCAATCGGTAGATAAGTCACTTTTCCTTGATCGTTATAAGACCAACCGAAATCTTCGAGTTTGCGAAGAATAGTCATTCTTGAGATTTTCTTTGATAAACTTATTTCAATGGATATTGAAACAGACATGCAAAATCCCCCTTATCTTCAATCTAAAAATTCCTTGAATCCAATCCCTTTTTTAGTCAGCCAATCTTTGATCTGCTGAGGTATTTTAGTGTTTGAATACAAATAATATTTCGCATCATTACTTTTTGCAATCTCAAGCCTAGAACCCATATCTGATTTAAACTTTGCTACTCCACCATTCTTTCCTTCTAAAATCTTATCCCAATAATTTCCTGATTTTGCTTCCCACCATTTATTTCCGACACCACCATCAAAGTCACGACCACCTTTTGAGAAGCTTCCATTTCCACCTAACCGCTTGGTCAAGTAAGCTTCAAAGTCTTTACCAATAAGCCCTTTGGCACTTGAGACATTATTCGACCCTTTGGTGGATTGTCCATTATTTGAAGTTGATGGCTTACTTTTTGCTGACCCGCTTCCCCCCCGACTTCCACCACCTCCCGAACCTCCATTAGGGCCCATACGCCCTGCGCTTGCACTACCACTACCTTGTCCCAAACCTTCTAACGAGTTTTTACCAGGTCTTTTATTGTGGCCACTTGGGTCCACATATTTTGTTGGATTATTACTCACATAAGAATACAGATTCAAACTCAATGGATCATTCAGTTCACCTTCGTAAGTGTCCTCTCCAATGAAACGTGCCATGCCTGGATCATACCAACGTGCTCGCAGATATTGCAGCCCTACCGTATCATCCCAATATTCTCCGGCATAACGAAGCATATTCGGAACAGTTTCTTCCGTCGTTAGCGGTCCACCCCAGATGTCATAGGTATAGCTGTTCAGCACTTTCCCTGCATCGTCCACGAGGCCAACGACATCGCCATGACCATTCAACTGGTAGTATTCCAGTTTACCTGTTTGTTTGTCCTGGCGAGCCCATAATTGCCCATACAGATCATAGATATAGGCATATGTCAGCTCTGCTTTTCCAGACGTTACAGTGCCCTCAGCCATAAGTTTGGCTTCTTCATCGTAGTAATAACGAATCGTTTGGTCGCCTTCCGTACGTTCATACAACAGTCCATCTCCATTATAGCTGTAGGTTACCGTTTTGCCTTCACCCGTTGCTTTGATCAGACGATTCTGGCTGTCATACGTGTACTGTGCATCCTTTAGACCGTATACCTTACCACTTCCGGTACTGTACCGGTTACCATTCGGGTCATAAGTATACGTTTCTTTTTGCGTGCCCGTTTCGGTCTGAATCCGGCTCAATTCATCGTATGTGTATTGATCAGTTTCCCCATTCTGTGTACGGGACGTAATGTTTTTATTCCCATCATATTCATAGGTGAACTGTTGCACCGCAGATGTCCCTTGAGAGATCGTGATTCCCGACAGGTCATAGCCGCTGAACTGGTAGCTTGTGCTGAGGCCCTTGCCAAACGACAATTTCTCCAGCAAGCTATTGGACGCATAACTGAATGTCATACGATCCACAGGCGTCGTTCCCGATGCTGCGAGTGCAGAGGCCCCTCCTGAACCCGAGGTAATATCCATGGAGGTTACCCGATTCATGGCATCTACTTCGCCGTGAATGCGCAAGGATTGTCCTTTGGCATCCGTTAAGGTATACCCTAGACGCTGCTGGGTATTGTTTTCGTAATCAAATCGTGTCCCATCCGGGAACGTCAGTCCGTTCAACATCCCATCTGCTGCTTGATAACTGTACGTGGTCTTTCCATGATCATCGGTCATCGATGTTCTGCGGCCAATCTCGTCGTACGTATAGGATACATCCGTATCCGGTGCTTTCATACCTGTGAGCATGTTGTCACTGTTATACGTATACTCTGTTACTTTCCCAAGTCGATCCTGTTTTTTAATCAGATTACTTTTCTTATCGTAATATAACGTTGTCGCATACCCGGCTGGACTCGGATGCGTCTGTTTAATGAGTCTTCCCAATTCATCATACTGTTTTGTGACTGTTTGCGTATTCGGTGATACGATCTGTGTCACTTGGCCCTGATAGCTATAGAAGTAGCGGCTTGTCTCTTGCTTCGGTGTGGTTACCGTCGTGATCTGTCCAAGTGCATCATACGTATAGGTCGTTCGTTGACCGTTACCATCGATAGATGCAATTACGTTACCATCGATATCATACTCGGTTTGTTGTAACGGAACATATGCACCATTCCGATATTCTTCCACCGCCGTCACTCGACCAAGTAAATCCTTCTTCTCCCGTGTTTGATTGTCAGCAGCGTCCTTATAGGTCACTGTTTGACCCACAGCATCAATATTGGTTGTTCCAATGGTCCCGTCTGGATACTTTGTCTCTATCGTTTGTCCAAACGCGTCGACTACAGCTCTCGTAACATTACCTTCGGCATCCTCAACAGCCGTTACATTACCTTCGCGGTCATAGGCGTATTTGTACGTAGCCTCAGCCGTCTGCTCTTCTACCAAAAGGCCTAGCGGATTATACCGCTCGGTCGTGACAATGCCATCTGGTGATGTATTTGTAATGATGTTCTTAACATCATTGTACGCCGTAGTTGATTTCGTACCATCAGCATGCACGATTTGCAGAAGTCGCCCTTCCTTATCATACTGATACGATTCCTGTTCCCCGGATGCATCGGTTGTCTTTTCCAGTTCACCAGCATTCGTATATTCATACGATTCCACGAGAGCTTCTGCTTTACCGGCAGCATCATTCACGGTCATGGACTTGGATTTCACCAAATGCCCTGCATTAGCCTGATAACTCAACGTAGCTACGCTGTCTTTAGCTAAATAGCCGCCTTTATCCGTAGTGCTGATGACTCTTCCTTTATCATCCAGCTTCACTTCCGATTCAGTGAGCAACTGACCGCCGTATCCATTTTTAGTTGTGCTCCCTAGAACGGAACCTTGGCTGTTATAGGTTGTTTCGGTGTATCTCTCCAAGGTACTATTAATCTTGCTGGTAGAACGGACAGGCTTGATCCAGTTGTATGGAGCTTTGCCTGTTTCATACGCATAGGTAGATTCCTGTCCTGTACTTTGCTTTTCGGACGTCACCATGCCGTTGGCATCATATGCAATAGTCGTTATCAGCTTTTCGCCAGCACGTCCACCCTCACTAACCCACTCCGTTATTTGAGTCGGAAGGTTTCGCTTCGTCTGATTATCGTACTGCAACTCCGTGGAATAAGTCACGTCATCTCCAGTTAACGTGTGCTTATCTGCGCGAACCAAATCTGGATGAGCTGCAGCGCTAAACGTTTTGGAGAACGTCCAAGTATCTACAGTGTTCTCTGCTTTCACTTTTGTTGTCCATGATGCGGGTTGACCGTATGCTTCCAGGTCTTCTCCAGAATATTCAAAGTTAACCTTGTCCAGAACGCCTTCGCCTTCCGTTGTACTAAACTGGCTCTTGCGCTCTCTTACTTTAAATACGAAATGGGATGAAGCTTCGCCAATCTGCTTCAGCGCAGGAATATATGCATAATCTGTTATAGCTGATGAAGGGCTTGTAATACGCGATAGTAAAGCTGTATGCATCACACCTTGAGCATTTTGATTGCTTTGCAACTCAGGTAAAAAGTTGAATTTCGATTCCGGATAATAATACGTATACGTCGTTGTCCGATCGAGAGCATCTGTGTATTCTCGCAAAATACGAATGCCTTCGTCCTCGCGTTGCGTGTACGTTGCCTTCCGATCCGTTCCGGCAAGCTGTACAGTAACCTTCAGGTTGTCATAAGCAAATGTCAGCGCCTGACCTTCGCTGTTTTCAATTCGTGCAATAGCTTGATTTCCGTTCAATGTCGTATAGTGAAAGTTCACGGTATTGCGGTAGCCATCTGTAATTTGCAACAGTTCTCCGGCTTCATTAAATAGATAATCGTAGCCGTTTCGGATGGATAGACGATAACTGCTAGATACGCCATTAACAGTCACGGTCGCATCTCCCTTAACGGTTAAGTCATTCCATACGTAACCTTCCAGTTCCAGGTTCGCGTTTAAGCGGTAATTGCCCACGCCTGGAATCTGAATATACTGATTATCGCCACGTTTTTCCATGAAAGGAATGTCCCAACGCCAGCCTTGCCCCAATCCAGCAGAAAGTTCTTCCTTGCGTGGCGTAACCTTATTGGAATACGTTTGTGTCGTTTCGTCATATTCAACGCCAAGTTGCCCAGTGGCTCTAGCGCTGTCATAGACGCGTGTCAGATCAAACGGAATGAGTCCAGGTAGAGAAAGGTCAGTACTCTGAATCATCAATTCCCCTGTAGCAGTAGAGATGGACTCCGCTCCATAAGACGTCATATAAAGCGATGCGTCATCTCGGATATCGACATGGTTAAGTCCAGTTTCGTCCACGGTCGTTCCCGTACCTGGAGTATCCTCATTAAGAGCATTAATCGAAAAGTTGTTTTGCTGTGATGAACCGGAAGGGCGTAGCCCCTCCATTTGAATCGGTTCGCTTATTTCTTGTGCTTCTAGCCATTTTTCAGCAGCCTCGCCGCCTGTGCGATCTGTCTGTAAAGCTTTATACAACTGGTACAACGAGTAACCCTGATCTAGTTTCTTCTCGATCCAATCTTCTTTGATACCAAATTGCTCTTTTAAACTATGGATTGTAATGTAGGTAGCGGAAGGGAGGGAATCCCTACCTTCTGCCGCCGCTGCTGTTTGTCCTCCATATCCAAAAGTACCGAATCCACTAAGAACCAATATGACGCATAACCAAATAATCGTTATTTTCTTAAACACTCCATCACCTCAACCTAGATTTAGACAATCATTAATTAAATGGGAAAATCTTTTTCGTTCGTTTCGTTAAATTACCGTTGCGATCATACTCGAACACAATTTGATCTCCCGTAAATAGGACAACTTTAAGCAGTTGATTGCCATAGCCGTACTCATAGCTATTGTCATTACGAATGTTCATCCATGCTGCTTTTATGGCTCCCTGAATCGGTTTTCCTTCTTTTTCACTTAGCTTGAGATAATAATTCTGTCCACCTTCAAGCTCCCATTCAAGAACGGTATATTGCTCACCATATACCTGTTCTTGCTCGATTGAAGCAGCTACCGGAATGCTCAGTTCCTTATCTGAATACAATTCGATCCGAGGTTCAATGGAAAAATCACCTGATTCCTTTATGGCAATCCGATACTTGTCAGAGCTATACGGACTAAAACGGTAGTACACATTCCCTTGCTGAACTGTCGGAAGCGCCGTCTCTGTGTTTTCATACAAAGTCAGAAACTCCACTTCCACTTCCTTGACCGTAAAGTGCCGATAAGCACCAACGAATTTCAGTGTTTGGGATGACACGTTATGCACCTGAATGTCAGACTTTCCAGGTACAAATTGTCCTCCTGTAGCGTTCTTTCCTTCCTTAACAACAGCTTGATTCTGATTTCGAATAACGTAATCATAGGTTCCTCCTTCTGAAGGAGAACCAACAAGTATAGCCTCATAAGGTGAAGTATTTGAGAACAAGAGCGTGTTATTTGGCGTCAAATTCCGCTTAATAAGTGCAGGCTCCTGACTGGAGCTGGCTGTCACAGGAGAGGTATATTGAATCGTTACAGGTTCCGTAGATACTACGGTAACAACAAGCGTTGCACCTGCTGGAATATCCCATGTTGCATGACTCATACCTTCCACGAAATACAATGCTTTATTAGATTTGTCGTAGACCGTATAATCCACAACGGAGTTTACTCCTGCGATTCGTTCAATTTGAGCAGGTTTTGAATCCGGATTCGTAAAGACTGCACTCTGTCCTTGATTGACAGTGATTTCTGTCTCTGGTGAAGGGACTTGATCATCTTGTCCACGGAAAACGCGGTAAATCCCACCATACGTTATGGGTTGATCCGAGATGTTGGTAACAACAACTTTTTTACCACCCAAGACATACGCCTCAATCGCTGTTGCTGTTCTACTGCTTGACACTGTTCCATCTACGTTGTAAATCGTGTAATCATACACCCGCCCCTCACTGCTGGAAGCATCATTTCGGACCCTTTTCGCATCTGAGCTTATGTTGGTAAAGGCATAGCTCTCGCCTTTGTTCAACGTTACGCGCAGATAAGCTGGTTCCTGGCTATCCACTACAGAGAAATCATCCGTGTATTCAAATGTTACAGGTGTACTTCCCTCTACGGTAACGACGGCTTCACCACCAGAAGGAATGGTAGCGAGACTTACACTGCTATTGAATTTGTCACTATGTGCTCTGCCATCTGCCTTATACACCACGATATCAAACAGTGCACCTAATTTTTTGGCGTTACTCCGTATTGGGTTGCTGAGTGAGCCTCCATTATGGAATATTACCGATTGACCCGGTGATATCGTTATTTTAGTTAGTGCTTCATTTGGTCGATCCTCTACATCAAAAATGGTGTAAATCGCACCTATGGTTACAGGCTCCGCAGATACGCCTGTGATTACTGCTTTATTTCCATAGTAAACAACTGGTTCAACCGCTGTTGCTTTTCTTGTACTCCGTTCTGTTCCATCCGGATAATAGGTGACGTAATCAAATATCCGCCCTTGGGTTGTGGATGCATCACTATCTAGATATTCCCGATCAGTAGTGTTATTCCAAAATGTCACGCTTTCTCCCTGTTTGAGTGTTACGCGATGGTACGCAGGTTCCATGCTTTCTTCAACCGAGAAATCATCCGTATAACTAAACTCAATTGGGACTTGCCCAACTACAGTCACGACTGCGTAACCTTGTGAACGAATGATCGGATTGGTATTTTTGTTGAATCCATCCGAATGAACGACGTTTTCTGCTGTATAAAGAACATAGTCAAAAAGGGCTCCATTGGTACTGCTGGCATTGTTTTTTATCGGATTGGCCAACGAACCATTATTACTGAAAATCATAGATTCTCCAGGATATACAGTGATTCGAGTAATTGCATCGCCACCGGCTTTTTGGACATCAAATGTCCGATAGGGCACACCATATGTTACAGGCGTTGCTGTAACCAAAGTTACAACGGCGGTTCTTCCTGCTGCTACAGTAGGCTTAGTGGATGTATTCGTCCCTGTAGAACTTTCTGTTCCATTTGGAAGATAAACGACATAGTCATGCTTATCTTTGGTGGAACCATCACTTTGGAGCGCATCTGATTTGGAACTGATATTGGTAAACTGGTAGCTCTCGCCCTGATGTAGAGTCGTACGCGTATAGGCTGGCTCATCACTCCATTCACCGGTATAAACTTCGTACGGAAGTCCAACGGTGACAGGCTGTGCTCCGGCCCCCGTAAAGATGATCTCGTTTCCTCCCCCTAAATATGGTTTGCCGGTTGATTCAAAATTCGAACTAGAAAGGCTTCCATCTTCATTGTAGTTTGCATAGTCATATCTCCGGTCTTGAACTGTGGAGGTATCCGCACTAACAGCTCTCGTTTGTGTTCCTTCATTGACGAACCGATAGCTCTCACCTTTGGACAAGGTGGCTCTATGTAAGGCAGGATTCGAAGATACACTATAAGTAAATTCAGCAGGTATTGTTACTGTAAATGCATTGCTCCCACTTGAAGTCACGACAGCGGTGTATCCTGCTCCTACGGATAAGCTGCTAGTCGAATTCATGTTATCCGTTGAAATACTTCCATCTGCTTTATAAACAGCATAATCATAAGAACTGCTTCTCGATGAAGCAGCATCTGTGCTCAAGGATCTTGAGCGAGTTCCATTATTAGTGAAGCTATAGGAATCACCAGGATACATAACTATAACTTGCTCTTCGGCAAATGCCATGGCTTGAGGAGTAAAGAAATCTTCTTCGTACGTATCCTCAGTTACGGTCTGTGCATCATCTACATCTTCCACATCTTCGTCTACACCTTCTGGTTCTTCGTGGATATCCGGATCAATAAGATCTAGATACTCGTCTTCTGTTACAGTTGATTCCTCCATAAAAACATCGACATTCTCAGCGCTACTTTCAGTCATTATTATGGCATCCGATTGATCCGAAAGCGCATAACCGCTAGTTGGATACATGGTTCCAATTAACAACAAAGCCATCAGAAAAACAATAAAACCTTTTCTTAAACTCATGGAATTCATATTCCTCCTTTATGTTTTTCCTCCATTTCCTCCCTCAACAGATGTATAAATGGAGCCTAATAAATCATTATCGTCATTTTCCTTATTTTAGGACATAGTAAATTTGTCCCTAAATTCAGGGACTTTTTTCCTTTTATATTTCAGATAACAATTCAAAATAAACCTGTATTATCTTGATTTGAATAGAATAATAGATTAAATGTAGTCAAATACTATTTCAATTGAATTGGTCGTCTTTCCTATTTTGTTAGGAATTAGATTTAATATCTGAAAAATTAAAAAAGCCGCCAATTGGCGACTTTTAAATGAATCAAATAGGTATCAGTCTAGTACATCATCAGCGGAAAACTGGTTACTTTCCCTCTGAATATATACAATACTTAAGTACTCCCTTCCGACTTCTCTAGCCAAATTTAGAATACAATTGCTTTCAAATTGAAGTTAATCCGCCAACTTGCTGCCCCAGAATTGATAGAGCGATTTGAAACCTGGACCTTGCAACTTGCACTACATCTCCAATCGATACGGGGTAATGCCATCCAAAGGCCGTAAAATTCCATAAAAACCGGATAATATGCGTAAATGCTGCTGAAGATACGCCAGTTCCTCATGTTGAAACACACCCGGTGCCATATATTGATACTGAATGCCTTCGTAGGCATAAATGGCCGGCGTAAGATCTGCTTTTATATTCATATTCCGAATCCGCTCCACGTTCTGTTCAGCGATTGCATCGTTACGCTTCCACATCGCTTTGAGTTCGTCATAAGATAACTTTTGAAGCAAACTCAATAGCTGTTCTGACTCGTTTTATAAATTGCGGCATCTCCGCGATAGCCATAAGATCCGTATCGATCTTCATCTTTTTAGCGGGTGATATGAACATTCTCATCGTGCTGATCCATCCTTAATCTACCGTTGTTACTCTCGTTATCCATTGTACAGAATCGGCTAAGTGAAGCCAATGGTGAAGCTTACTGTATCTCCTCGCAGTACCTCTGAAATGCATCAAAAATAAACAAGCCAGCCCACGATTGGACCGGCTTGTTTATTCGAATTTCAACACATTAATTTGTTGAGAAAGCAAAGCTTGCATTTTCAACCGCTAATTAGGGAGATACGCTCCCTGCGCCGCTATTTTGCTCTACTTTAGTACCCGGCAATTGAATCATTGGCGTGTTGGACCCACTCACATACGGAAGGGCTCCATCCCATTTCTTGATGGTTTCATATTCAACGAGTTGACTCGATAAGGATTGTTGGAGTTCTTTATTGGCTTTAGCTTGACCTTCTGCTTCGATCAATAGTTTGTCTGCATTACCTTGTGCTTCCACGCGCTTGCGCTCTGCCTCTTTCTTGGCAATTTCAAGTTCAGTCGTTTTACGTTCCAGTTCTTGAGATGCTTCGACACGTTTATCAATGGCTTCCTGCGTCTTGGCGTCAGGTTGAGGAACACCTACAGTAACGTTGGATACGATAAATCCTAACTCTTTAACATCATCAGAGAAACGTTGTTGAACATCGACGCCTGCTTCAGATGACTTTTCACCATACACATCAATGACTGTAAACTTGGAAATACCTTTACGAGCTGCATCACGGAAACGTGTTTTGAGATATGTATCCTCAATTTCTTGAATGCTAATTGGCCCAAATGTGTTGAAAATAGAAGATACTTTACTTGGTTCTACTTGGTAGTTGTAAGCAAAATCGATGGTGATGTTTTTTCCGTCAGATGTAGCAATTTGAATATCTCTGTATTCCACCGTTTGAATTCGGATCGGATATTTGGTTACTTTATCAAACGCTCCAACCAGTTTCCACCCTTGACTCAGTGTGCTATCTTTTACGCCTCCATTGGGTGAATACACGACCCCAACATAACCATTAGGAATTCGTGTGACAAAGAAAGTCACCAGTAGTACGCCCACAATAATAACTAAAGCAACCGCAATTGCTCCTGCTCTAAACGTCTTTGAATTTTTCATCAACATTCTCCTCTTGTTTGAATTTATTGTATTTCTTCAGAATTCTACTACCTATTTTATTGAATAGCGGGATCATTAATGCCCATAGAATAAATGCTAGGATCAAGATTAAAATGATTCCCCCAATAAATGGCATATTCGTCCTCCCCTCTTTGGATGTAAACGAGTACAAATTTATAAATAGCAACTAATTATATCCTTCTTTATATATACTTTGTAAATTCATATTAGGTTTCAAGATATCCGGCGTCACTTCCTGTAGACCTCTTTAGATACAAACATATTCCGAACAAGACTGCCTTAGTCTTACAAAAAAAAGAGCCATCAAATTATTTGATGGCATTTTACGAATGTGTAACCTATACGAACCCAAATTTATAAACCTTTGTACAACAGGCTACTGTCCCTCTGAATATATAAATACATAAGTACTCTCTTCCGACTTCTCTTCTGAAAAAACAAAACCTAACCGGTCAAAGCTCTTGATATTCTCCACATCTGTAATCTTCCGCTCAGCCATATATCGTACCATCTCACCTCTGGCCATTTTGGCCCGGGTTGCCTTTTCAACAAGTTTTCCATCGACCATTTGTCCGAACACACAAGTGATCATCCGGGTTTCCTCCTTCAGGAAAGGCGTGATGTTCTTGCTATACTCTTTGGAAGCCAAATTCAGAATACAATTGCTTTCAGATTGAAGCTGATCCGCCAACTTGCTGCCCCAGAATTGATAGAGCGATTTGAAACCTGGACCTTGCAGCTTACCTTGCATCTCCAATCGATAAGGAGTTACCCCATCCAGAGGCCGTAACATGCCATAAAAACCGGATAATATGCGTAAATGCTGCTGAAGATACGCCAGTTCCTCATGTTGAAAAACGCCCGGTGCCATATATTGATACTGAATGCCCTCGTAGGCATAAATAGCTGGCGTAAGATTTGCTTTTATATTCATATTCCGAATCCGCTCCACGTTCTGTTCGGCGATTGCATCGTTACACTTCCACATCACTTTCAGTTCGTCATAGGATAACTTTTGAAGCAGACTCAATAGCTGTTCTGACTCGTTTATAAATTGCGGCATCTGCGCGATAGCCATCAAATCGGTGTCGATCTTCATCTTTTTAGCTGGTGATATGATAATTCTCATCGTGCTAATCCATCCTTAATCTACCTTTGTTTTTGTCGTTATTCATTGTACAGGATTAGATGGGTAAATCCAATGGTGTTGCTTATTACTCTCTTTTCTCATAGTAAGTATGATTGAATTATTCATTCGGATCAGGCGTCAGCTGAATCCATTCATCGGCTCTATAGTAGATATGTTCCTGCGGATTGTCCTTAAATTGGACGACAACAGGATACATCGGCATTTTGCTTCGACGAGCGGTGATGCTTATAATCGTATTCCCATCTATTCCTTTTTCGGCGGTTAAATATGTTCTCAAGTCATCCTCCAGCTGCTTCATATCACTCTTATACGAGCCATACCATGTAAAAGAAGCGATGACCACTAGTGCAACTATAACTAATGAGGTCTTTAGCAACTTCATTTTACTCACCCTGACTTTAATTTATATACAAATGAACCGAATTTCACCAATCTGATTGAACCACCTTATCTAAATAGGCCCTTGCTACTAGATCAGATCAAGACTTGTCAATATACCATTACCTGAAGTTGGGTCGAAATTCTCATGGGTGACTATGATCTGGTTTGTTATGATTATAAATAAAATGTATTTAAATTAATAGGGTCTATGAGAAAGGGTGCCACTTCTTATGTTTATTGTTCATCTACTGCTCGCTCTCGCACTTTTGGGCGGTTCAGACAGCTCCAATGATGCCATATCTACACAACTGCAAGTCAATCCGTTACAACCTCATCCTGCTTATTCTGAACTAGTCTTGGAATCCGGTTTAAAGCCTTTCCGTTCTGAACTAACATACAAAGGATATGATCCAGACTATAATCAATTTGAGCAGGCTGCTAAAATTCTTCAGGACAAGCTTCTTGAAAGCTCACTACCACCACTTTTATCCAAATCCGGAGATACAGGTACATTTGATTATGGCGGACAATTAAAATTGTTAAAAACTGTTCCTCTGAAGCAAAGTATTGAATTCGGCCCATTAACTATTCACATGATGGATGTTCAATTATTAGAAGCTAGTGATATACCAGATGATACTCGTAAAAACATTTCTATTCTGAATCAAGAAGATATCGGTCCTGATATGACGTATATCAAAATCATCTACAGTGTCGAAAATACAACAGATCAAAATATCGGATTTTACGGTTTGAATTCCATTCATCCGAACACGGGTAAACCTATCTCAGCAGATCAGAATTTCATGAGGAAACCCTATGTTTATCATCAATATGACGGGGTAGTCATGGATAATATGGGCTATGGTTTAGTCTATACAGATGACCCCGACAAGCTGGAATCCATTGAATTGGTTTTCAATAGAATCTATGACTATGACACTGGAGAAACCATTGTAGAGCCTACTTCGTTGAATATTCCTTTCACGATCCAGAAGTAAGATTAAACTTATAATTGCTTCAATGCTAAGATACCATTTCTCCACGACAGAATAATTATTAAACCCGGCCACGTAACTGCAGAGAAGCAGCATACAGCCGGGTTTTCTTGTTTTATTAAAAGGATGCCTTTGATCTATTTAATAACTCAAACTATCTCATCTCGTAAAATCATGCTGCCCAATGGTCAGAAGCGTTGGCCTGCTCTTACTCCACACCGAAGTGGCAATCTTCGGATTGTAATAATACAGCGCTCCATACGTCGGATCAACACCATTTAATGCTTTGCGTGCTGCCTTATAAGAAGTCGCCGTCGGCTTGGTATTGAACTGTCCATCGTCAACCGCCGTGAACTGCCCTTTCTGGAAAATGACCTTGGAGATCGACGACGGAAATGCATCCGAATGCACCCTGTTTAAGACAACCGCTCCTACAGCAACCTGCCCTTCAAAAGACTCCCCGCGCGCTTCACCATGAATCAGCTTCGCCAACTGGCGCAGCGTCTCGCCCTCCGCTTTGGCTTTTTTGTTCAGCCTGTTCAGCGTTGCCGGACCTGCAACTCCATCCGCACTGAGTCCTTGCGCCTGCTGAAACTCGCGGACAGCGCTTTTGGTGATCGAACCGTAATAACCGGTCATACCGGCGTCAAAATACCCCAGGTCACTTAATTGTTCCTGCAATTGCAGCACATGTTCACTGCGAACGCCCTGTTCCAGCTTCTGTGCTCCCGCAGAAGGCGCTGCTACGGTCAACCCGACAGCCATCGCACAAGTACCGAGAAGCATACCCACTCGCCCTGTTCTTTTGCCTGACTTTCTCCCTCTCCGATGGGTTACTTTTCGGCTAACGGTGATAGGCTCTATGATGTCAGCACTCAACTGCACATTAGACCCCTCAATTGTATTACCGTCTATAATCTGTACATCCTCATTGCCCGTATACTCCATATTTTTCGTAATCGTCATGTGATTCATAATATTAGTGACCCCCATCTCTTTCGTAGGTTTACTTTCATCTACAACATACACATCATACATTCCGTTTATCTCACTACGACCATTACTGTTATTATCGCTGTACGCTACATGTATGTTGTTATCCCCATGTACTCGCACCATGTCAATCAAGTTGTTGTGGCTTCCATTTATGCTGTTCGCACGAGTCGCTTCACCCATCGTATTGTTTTCATTGAATTCACGCATCTGATCCATTTCACGCTTGGTCTGCATCTTTTCGTTACCCTCCATTTTCTGAATCCAGATCCCACTTCTTTCCCCTGAATCCTCACGGCTCTACATCCCGAGTGTCATTATAGGATATAGAAAAAATGAAGTCTATCGGACCGATGGAGCATGTAAAAATGAGTCTTGGACACAACAAAAAAAGGCATGAGCCCATGGTCGTATCAGGGTCACACCTCTTCTTGTATCAACCTTATACCGCTTGTCCAACCCGTTATTTCCGTAGGCAGGCAGACCCGTACAAAAGTTGCGTTGTATTTATTGACAATTACTCAGCAAGTTCCTGACCCTTCGTTTCCCGGCCCCAGAACAGTACAGCTGCTGCGCCAATGAGAATCGTCACGAAGAAAATCGTGAAAATCAGGCTGATCGCCACTTCACGTTGAACCAGCATACCGACCATTAAAGGAGCAAGTACCCCACCGATCCGGCCAACGGATGTAGCTAGACCCACACCTGTCGAACGAACAGAAGTTGGATACAATTCCGGGCTGTAGGCGTACAGACCACCCCAGGCTCCCAGGTTAAAGAAGGACAGACAGATTCCTGCGGCCAGGATCGTCGCTTCCGTTGTTGCCAGTCCAAACGCAATCGCACTGCATGCAGTCAAGGTAAGATACACAACCAGTACGAACTTGCGACCGTAACGTTCAATGAAATAAGCTGCGGTGAAGTAACCCGGCAACTGTGCGATCGTCATGATCAGCACATATTGGAAACTTTTAACCAACGTAAATCCTTTTGCCATCACGACCGAAGGCAGCCACAGGAACATTCCATAATAAGAGAAAATGACGGTAAACCACAAAATCCAGAGCATCAACGTTGTACGGCGATGTGGTGCTGACCAGACGGTAGCCACTTTCTCGCGGAACGTGATTTTGTGAAGCTTGGCATGATTCTTATACCGCGGCGGGTCCTGAATGGCACGACGTAGATACAGTGCGTAGAACGCCGGAAGTGCACCAATGGCAAAGGCAATTCTCCATCCGTACTCCGGGATGACAAAGTTGGCAATGAGCGCGGATACAATCCAGCCCCCTGCCCAGAAACTTTCCAATAATACAACGGCACGTCCACGTTCAGCCGTAGGCATCGACTCCGATACCAGTGTAGATGCCACAGGCAACTCTCCGCCAAGTCCAATACCGGCAACCAGACGTAGTGCACACAATACGGCAAATCCTGTCGCCAATGCAGATAGACCGCTTGCAATCGTGAAGATTAACAAGGTCCACATTAGAATGGCCTTCCGTCCAAAACGGTCCGCAAGTGCCCCTGCAAGCAAAGCACCGAGTGCCATACCGATCGAGTTAATACTCGTAAGCACCCCGACTTGTCCGGGACTGAGACTCCATTCCTTGGCGAGTGCAGCCACGATAAAGGAGATCATACCCACTTCCATCGCATCAAACAGCCAGCTCATACCGGCACTGAACAGCAGCTTACGCTGCTTGGGATTCCGCAATACTTCCAGTTTGCTCATCACTTATAGCTCCCTTGATCTCTATGTAGTCACTCTGACACTAAATCATTATTATGCAGAATGCTCGAGAAATCAATGCAAAATAAGCTTTTCCTTCCGATTTCTACGATACCTCACCCCTTGAGTGAACCCGCTGTCAGACCTGCAACGAAGTAACGCTGGAGTAACAGGAACAGCACAATCATCGGAATAGCAGTGACAAGTACACCCGTGAGCATCATCGGATAGTTGGTTACATACTCCCCACGGAATTGCATCAGTGCGAGTGGTAAAGTCAGCTTGGACTTACTGCTGAGCATGAGCATCGGAATAAGCAAGTCATTCCATACCATGACGAGCATGAATGTTGCTGTTGCCGCCAGCGAAGGTGCAGCAAGTGGCAGTGCAATCCGCGTATAAAGCCTCCATTCACTTGCTCCATCCATACTGCCCGCTTCCAGAATCTCCGAATTGAGCATGCGCATGAAGCCTGTCAGCATAAATACAGAGACAGGCATGAGCATCACGGCGGATACGACAATCAGGCCCGTCAGACTGTCTGACCACCCGAGTGTACGCGTGAGGGAATAGATTGGCAGCATGCTCACCTGAGAAGGAACAATTAGGCCTGCCACGAACAGCGCAAATACGATTTTGCCTACGCTGCCGCCCCAACGAACAATGGCGTAAGCAATCATACTGCTCAGCAGCAGCTCAATCGCAACCGTTCCCAGCGTTACGACCATACTGTTCCCGAAGTATTGCCACATCGGCTGATTGCGAAACATCCCAATGACGTTATCCCACGTGAACGGGTCAGGCCAGCTGAATGGACTGGTGAAGAAGTTGCTGCTTGTTTTGAACGAAGATACAAATACAAAATACAGGGGAACAAGAATCAGCAGCGCGTATACCAATAGGATCAGACGATTGAACCATTTTAAAAACATGTGAACTCCCTTCTGCCCCGGTTGCAGGATGAATGCTCCAGCATCAACCTCAATAGCTTACCCGGTCGGCACGCAGTGCCTTGAACTGCAACAGCGTCAAGAGCGCGAGTAACACCAGGAAGATCATCGAACCGGCAGAAGCCAGACCAAAGGAATAGCTGCCAAAGGCGGTATGATAGATATATGTGGTCAAAATTTCAGTTGCGTAATTCGGACCTCCGTCCGTCATGGTGAAAATGAGGTCAAATGCCTTGAACGACTGGATGGTCGTATAGGCCACAACAATCGTTGCCGAAGGTGCCAGCAGCGGCCAGGTCACGGTACGGAATACCTGCCATTTGCTGCCGCCGTCCAAACGAGCCGCCTCATATAATTCTGCCGGGATGCCTTGCAGACCCGCGATGAATACGATCATCATCTGTCCGGCATGGGCCCAGACTTGGACCGCAGCGATGGAATAGATGGCAATCTTCGGATCACCAATCCAGTTGCGGGCCATGCTGCTCATTCCCGCCTCATTCAATCCATAGTTGATCAATCCGATGGATGGATCATACATGAACGCCCAGATCAGCCCGACTGATACGGAAGACAGAATTGCAGGCAGGAAATACAATGCCCGAAGCACAATGCGTGTCTTGGTATTGCGTACCAGAAGCAGCGCCAGGACAAGTGAAATAAAGGTTTGTGCAATAACAACCGTTAACATGAACTCCACGTTGTTGCCAAAGGCTTTGCGGAATACGATGCTGCTGAGACTGTCCTTGTAATTATCCAGCCCTACAAATGCATACGACGGGGATACCCCGTCCCAATCCGTAAAGGAGTAGAACAGCCCCGTCAATGTAGGAAATACGAACAGTGCCACGTACAGCAGCAACCCGGGGATCAAAAACAGGGATAGCTGAATACGATTCTTCATCGTTTATTTCCCGATATGCTGATCAATGATCGCTTGTGCCTGCTGTGCTGCTTCTTCTGGAGAAGTGCCGCTCAGCACGGCCTGAATGGAGTTGGTTACTGCTTTTTGATTATCTCCGTTCAGGATGGTGAACCGTGGCTGGAACACGGTCTTTTTGCTCGCCCATTCTCCGGCTACCTGAAGCTCAGGCGTATCGTACTTCACATCAGTCACCGTTACATTCTGTCCCGTCTGGTTGGCGTAGTCACTAGCCACATCGGGTTTACTCAGGAATTCGATGAACTTCTTCGCTTCTTCCGGATGTTTCGACTTGCTGTTCACCGCAAGCATGAATGTGGTCGTATGCACCCCTTCATACTTCGCTTGATCGGCACTTACCGTAATTGGCGCAAGCAGTTTTTGCTCCAAATTTGGATTCTGCTGGTTGTTCTGAGCCAATTGATATGATCCACTTGCCAGCATTGCTGCTTTCTCTTGAATAAACAGTGCGCCAGCCGCAGGGTCCTTCGTACCCAGTGCATCCTGCTGGAAGTAACCTTTATCGTTCAGTTCCTTGATTTGAGTCAATGTTTTCACCCAGAACTCATCCGTCAGTTTGGCTTCGCCAGCTTCAACTTTGGTAAAAATGTCGTCACTCGGTGCGTTGTTCATCACCATTGTATTCATGAATTGCCCTGGGCCAATGTCCGCTCCGGCAAAGGCAATCGGAATGATGCCATTGTCCTTCAGCTTCTGGCAAAGGGCCAGAAAGCCTTCCCAATCGGTTGGTGGCGTCAAGCCGTATTGTTCAAACAGTTTTACATTATAAATGGGATCGTTATATACGAGTTGATACGGGATCGCATATTGCTTGCCATCGTGCTGTCCTGCTTCAATCAGCTTTGGATTGTAGGCCGACAGGAACGATGATCCGCTCAGATCCGTGAACAATCCTGCTTTGGTGAAAGCTTCGAATTGTGCACCCGGGAAGGATGCAAATACATCTCCTACCGAACCGTCACTGATTTTGGATTGAACGGTGGACTGATATTGATCGGAGGGCAGTGTCTGCATCTCCACGTTGATGTTCGGGTTTTCTTTTTCAAATGCGTCAATAGTCTTGTTGAGTGCTTCCACATCTTCACCACGCCAGTGCATGAAGCTGATTGTAACCTTGCCTGAACCCGAGGAGCCGTTATCTCCAGATGACGCGTTATCCCCACCGCCGCAAGCTGATAACAGGATGGACATCACCAGCATACTGACGAGCGGCAGGATTAATTTTTTATTTTTTTTCATGAAAGACGACCTCCTGAGGATGATTGATATGTTAACTAAGAATGTTTATACTGAACGCACTCCGATGACAGAATAACCTTCCGATCGCTGTTATCCCCAGATTTATTTGATTCCCTTTTATAAAGGGAAAATCCGGAGATAAAGGCGAACGCTTCGCTTCTTCACGTTATTTCTGTCCTCTCCGTTTTCGTATAAAGAGATTAGTTGAACCTATTTAGTTAGTAGTAACAGTAACTTAGTTAGTAGTAACGGAATGTTGCTTCTGTCTTGTTTTCCATTTTTCGCGAATGATTGGCATCACGGTCCGTCCGAAGATTTCAGCCTCTTCCAGATGCGGATAACCAGATAGAATGAAGGTCGTAACGCCGAGATCACC
This sequence comes from Paenibacillus sp. FSL R5-0519, assembly GCF_037974275.1. Taxonomy (NCBI): domain Bacteria; kingdom Bacillati; phylum Bacillota; class Bacilli; order Caryophanales; family Paenibacillaceae; genus Paenibacillus; species Paenibacillus sp. FSL R5-0519. The sequence continues at coordinate 2,078,338 of NZ_CP150234.1, read as the reverse complement.
ATATTCCATCAAGCGCTCTGCGACCTGTTCGGCAGTACCCACAATCAGGATTGCACCGCCGGAACGCACAACGGACAAGCCTGTCCACAGGTTGGGACCTACGACAAACTGCTGCTTCTCGGACAGTTCCCGTAACTCGTTCTGTCTGCGTTGGTTGGTTGCATCCGTTTCGGCAAAAGCTGCTTTGGCTTTCTCGATCGCTTCTGGTGGTACTTTGCTAATAATCTCCCACGCTGCAGCCCATGCTTCTTCCTCGGTATCCCGAATGAGTACCTGAGCACGCATGCCGTAACGGAGCTGACGATCTTGTCCCGTTTCCTCTTTCACCTGCTGACGAATGACCTCAATCTCTTCGATCTGCTCCTGAATCCAGTCATGAGGCTCGCCCCACATGAGAAACGTATCTGCATGTTCAACAGCGACCTTCTTGGCAATCGGTGAACTGCCTCCCAGATAGAATGGTGGATGCGGATTCTGTACCGTCTCCGGCATGCCTACCGGTCCTTTGAAGTTGTAATACTGGCCGTTGAATTCAGGATTGGGATCATTGGATGCGTCTGCACCAGAACTTGAACCATTTCCGGCAAACTCCGTCAGATTCAGCCCCGTCGATTGGGTCCATGAACGCTTCATGACTTCCATATACTCGCTCGCCCGCACATACCGTTCATCATGCGCATGTGCGAGTGGATCTCCCAGTTCCTCCAGATCCCGAACAGAACTGCCTGTCACTACATTGATCATGGCGCGACCACCAGATAGCTGATCCAATGCCGCTCCCATGCGTGCAGCGAGTACAGGTGTAACCAAACCCGGACGAATGGCGACAAGGGGACGCAATGTCTTCGTATGACTCATTACTGCCGAGCCAACCACCCATGCGTCCAGACAGGCTCCCCCTGTCGGAATCAGTACAAATTCGAATCCTGCCTTCTCCGCCGTCTGTGCCACATCGATCAGATAATCCAGACTCGGCTCCCGCTCCGGGGCAACCCCCACATACTTCCCATCCCCTGCTGTAGGCAAAAACCATCCAAACTTCATATCTTCCTGTTCGCTCACAAAAGTCAATCCCTTCTATGATAAATTGCTCTAAAAATGTTTCACTCAAGCACTTCGGTTACAGAAAACCTTTTGAGCACTCTTGTCCCCAGATTTCTTTTCATTCCCCTTTATGGGGGAAATCCGGTGACAAAGGCGCCCGCTTCGCTTCTTCAGGTCCTTTCTGTCCCCTTCGTTGTCGTGTCATTCTTTAAATTGATTTATTAGGCATATTCTGAATTAAATACCGATTAATTAACTTGGTTTAATAGGTATGGACATCATATCAATTGATTTGTCTGTGAGCAATGTCATTTCGCGGCAATTTTATTTTGTCATTTTGTGGTCTTTTCTCAGTTTTAGGTCTTGCTGATCTTGAATATGTATAAAACCCACCTGTATAATAGGTTTAAATATGTTTTAAAAAAGTCTGGTTTTCAGTACCGAGAAGATGGAATGAAGATAGAAATGGAGTAGCGGAGCGTAGGAGACCTACGTGAGCAACCACAATGTTTCCAAAGGAAACATACTTCGTAAGCCTCCCGCTTATTTCGGCTGAATTTCAGCTTCGATGTTGATCATGCCACTAGGCATGATTCGTAATCAAAAGTGGACTTTTTGAACTACATCTGTAAGCGAAACTTTTAAAAAGTACAAACGATACTTATATTATTAAAGAGGTGTTCCTGATGACCGAGAGCATGAAAGAGGACCACCATGAGTTTTTGGATATTATTTTCTTCACTCCATCTGAATTCGAGAAAGCCGGTGGCGCCTGGCCGATTCGCATTGGCCGTAATATAGCCAAGACCAACTATCATATTGGACCTCGTACCACACCTTATCATTATTTGTTAATTGTGCTGGAGGGGGAAGGTACATTCATACAGGACGGACAGCGTCATACCCTTCGTGCCAGGGATGCATTCTGTCTGTTTCCCCATGTTACGCATGAGTACTGGACAGATCCGGAGCATACGTTGCAGAAAATATTTATTGCCTTTGATGGGGCATACGCAGCCGAACTGTTGTCTCGAATCGGACTTACACCCAAATCACCATATCGTTCAGGTGTACTGACGTCGGAGACTGCAAGCGCCATGCGCTCTTTCATGGAGGATGTTCGTAAACCACAGGATGGAGCAAGTGATCTGGGACGACTCACTCGGTTTCTAACTCTATTCGACCGAATTGCCCGGTCCCCCGCAACCAAAGGATTGCAACCGGATTCGGCTACGCCTTGGCTTCAGAAAGGCAAGGAATACATGGATATTCATTTTGCAGGCGGCATCTCCGTGGAAGGTGTGTCTGCTCATGCCGGTGTGGATCGGACCCACTTTGCCAAACAGTTCCGCAAAGCCTATGGTCTGTCCCCCGTGCAATATATTCAGCAATTGAAAATGAATCAAGCCAAACGTCTGCTTGTGCAGACTCCGCTAAGCTTAACTGAAGTGGCTCATTCCGTAGGTTACCCGGACTTGTTCTCCTTCTCCAAAGCGTTCAAAAAGCAGGTCGGGCTGCCGCCCAATCGCTATCGGACCGCAAAAAGTACGAAAGAGTAAGGGAGCGGCCTTTCGCTATCCAGCCTATAATTCAGCCACGTGTACCTCGCTTTGTTTGCGGTTGTGTACAATATCCCCTTTACCGAACAACGTGCACAAAAGGACTTCGAAGAAGCTTTCCGTAAAATCGAAACATCCTTGTTAGATGAGAATTACAGTGGATTTTGCAGCACTCCTGTACATCATAGTGCTGCAAAACCCATTGCTTAATCCACCACCAAAAAAGGCAAGCCCCATCTACCTGGGACTTGCCTTTTTTCTATACTATAGTCTTGAAGCACGTAACCGAAACCAATAGCTTGTTAACGTTAATCTATCGCTATTCCTTTTTCTCATCCTTACGTGCAAGCGGAATACCGTTCTCCTTCGCATACCATGCTTCATAATGATGCACAGCCACACCTGCAAAAGAGGAATGGGAAGAACCGAGATCGAACACCTTGGCCATTTCTTCATTCATGTTGCTAACCGCTTTACGGAAAAAGGTCAGGTGATCCCCTTCGTGTGTATCCGCGAGTTCTGCGCCAATCCAGACTTTCTTGCCCAGATCATCCGCTTCCTCCAATTCTTCCTTGGACAGATCATACATCTGCTGCCCGCTATCCCGATAAGCCATAATTGCCACTGCATCGAAGTGGGAGATAACCCAGCGACTGAATGTACCCTCACCTTCCGCCGACTGACGGGCATCAAGCCAGAACGGAATGGCAGCGCTCATGTACAATCCGGCGGCCTCTCCCGCTTTCGTCCAAGCCTTCATGTTGTCGCTCCACTCCGCAATGACACTGCTTTCTTCATCCTCCCAGCGTTTCAGCTGATACGGCTCCACATCCAGTTGAATACCTTGGAAACGTTCATTTTTGGCAGAAGCTGCATTGTAGGCTCTCACTCGCTCGATAAAAGCAAGTCCTTCATCCCGCTTCTGCTCATAGGCCCAGTCTGCATGGCCGTTAAGTCCATGCACTTCAATCTCAGCCTGCCGGGCAGCCGCAATGAATTTGCGGTATGTTGCATCAGGCACCTCATCCTGGATTTGCAGGAAGATGGTATCCACGCCCTGCTCTTTGGAGAAAGCAATAATCTCAGGTGTCTGTTCTGCAATAATGGACGCGTCCCACAGCCAGGTCGCTTTGTGTTCCTCGGTGGAGAACCATTTAAACATCCAAGACAGAAGCAGCAGGCACAACACCACAGCCAGAATGGCCCATTTCGCCATCCCTACCAGCTTGACCCGTTGCCTCATATATTCCCTCAGACGAGCAACGCTTCACTTGGTTCAAACACAGGATGCTGAACCGAGTGACCAATTTTGTAGATGTGCGGATGTGTGTACGAACGGAATGCATTACGTGTATCCAGAATCGGCACACCCATCTCGGCAATATCAAAGTAAGGCAAATCGCTGTGGTTGGTGATCAACACGATGCAATCGTATTTCTTGAACTGTTCCAGATTGAACGCTTCGCTGTGTACCGTCTCCCCATGCTTGTCCTTAAAGGAATCCGCGTGTGGATCATAGTAGCTTACGTTGGCTCCACTTTCCTTGAACAGTTCATATACTTCCAGTCCTGGTGATTCACGCAGGTCGGCAATATTCGGTTTGTATGACATACCGAGCAGCAGGATATTGGATTTACGTACAGATTTCGCGTATTCGTTCAGAATCGTTGACGTTTTGTTCAACACATAATATGGCATGTTGTCATTGGTCGATTGCGCCAGTTCTATGAATTTGCTATAGAAACGGAAACCTTTGGCTTTCCACGACAGGTACATCGGATCAAGCGGGATGCAGTGTCCACCGATGCCTGGGCCTGGATAGAATGGCATGAAACCAAATGGTTTCGTTGCTGCCGCATCAATTACTTCCCAGATATCGATGCCCATGCGGTCGCACATCATCGCCATTTCATTCACAAAGGCAATGTTTACACTGCGGAATGTGTTCTCCAGCAGTTTGGACATTTCAGCCACTTTTGGCGAAGATACCGGTACTACGGTTTCTACATACTTGCCATACAGTGCGGTTCCAAGTTTCAGGCAAGCTTCGGTTGTGCCCCCGATCACTTTCGGTGTATTAAATGTTGTAAAACGTCCGTTGGACGGGTCTACACGCTCAGGCGAGAAGCACAGGAAGTAGTCTTTGCCTGCTTCATGTCCAATTTTATCCAATTCATCCTGGATCAGTTCCTCGGTGGTACCTGGATACGTGGTGCTCTCCAACGTAATCAGCATGCCTGGTTTCATATGCAGTTTGATCTGATCTACAACCGTCTCGATGTAAGATGTATCCGGGTCCTGATTCTCACTGAGCGGTGTCGGTACACAGATGCTGAGTGCGTCAATGACGCGCAGCATGCTGTAATCTGTCGTTGGCTGGAAGCGACCGCTTTGCATCACTTTTTTCAACTCATCGGACGAAATATCGTGAATATAGGAATCCCCTTGATAGATACTCTCTACTTTGGACGCATCCAGATCAATTCCGATTACCGTGAAACCTTGATTGACCATTTCCACGGCAAGTGGAAGTCCTACGTAACCGAGCCCGACAACGCCGAGTACAGCTTCTTTATTTTCAATCGCATTCAGTAATGTGTGGAATTGTTGATTCTCCATGATATTCCCTCCGGGTAGTGTATTTGATGGTGCTTCAAATCCATGTAAATAGATGGTTGTCTGTTGCTCTTTTTTTATCTTCTAATGCAGGCAGCGTCTGATTCGGGCATCCAGCTCTACGGGCGAGAACGGTTTGGTCATGTAATCATCGACCCCGCTGCGGAAGCATTGACTGATCGTTTGCTCAACACGTTGCTCGGTCAACACGACAATTTTGGGCGGTTGCTCCATCTCCAGCTTCTGAATATGATGAATGAACGGCAGACCGTCGATGCCATACAGATTCAGTTCGGTGAGTACCAAGTCCGGTGTGACTTTCTCGATCAAGTCCAGTGCAGCCAGTCCATCTACAGCCTCATAGGTTTCGTATCCCTGCATTTTCAAACGCAACTGCAGGAACTCCCGTACCGTAGGATCGTTGTCCACAATCAAAATGCGTTCCGGCTCGTCCGCTGTATTGTCCAGCGTGTAGATATGAATCTCCGACGAATCTACGAGCTTCGAGGATTCAGCCATATGCTGAATGGTTGCTTTCGAAGGGCGCTCACCCTCTGCAAAACTGGCCAGTGTGATCTGTGGATCGGCACCAGGTACGGTCTCTTGAAGCTCATGCTTGATCCGAAGTCCTTTATAGTGAACCTCATCCAGTGACAACCCCGGCAGCAGGACGGCAATCGCCTGTGTCGCCCCATCCTTCCACACCTGGAAGGCAGACTCGCTCGTCTGTTCCAGATGTGTCCTGACCTGCTGCTCAGGTTGAGCGTGTCCTGCACAATGGATGAACATTAAGCCGCATGTTTCGGCACCCGTTTCCTTTAATCCCTGTTCTACACTTCGGTACACATTAACGGCAGCCTCACGCTGCAATGTCGCCGTATTTGGCATGTTCTTTTCCACCCTTCTCCTCGATTATCTATACAAATTGCTGCAACTTACCATGATCTCTGTACTTATGCGGCTTCGCTTGTTTTCTTCTCATCCTCGGACCAGCTTTGACGTGTCATGGTCCCCCATGAGTTGTTGTTTTGCAGGAACTGCACATGTCCCTGCAATCTCCACAGTACGCCCAGCTGATGATAACCCACGAATTTGAGCGCAGAGTAGACCAGCATTTTGACCAGATCGGAGAGTTTGTTGTACCGCTTGAAAGCAATCTCCTCCAGGACAAGTGCGCCTACACTCAGCAGATAACCACTCACGAAGTTCAATAGTCCGAACAGGAGCAGGATCGGCCACTGGGTCATATCCAGAAGGACGTATCCAGCGAGAGCCAGCAGTCCGGTAATTCGGAAATACGGGTTCAGTGCTTCAAAAATGACATTATACGGCATCGTTACCATACCCATCACTTTGTATTTGGGATTGAACAGCATACCTCGATTCTCCAGCATGTTCTTCAGATTCCCGCGGCCCCAGCGCTTGCGCTGACTGGACAGAATCCGGTAGGAATCTGGAGCCTGTGTCCAGCACACCGCCTCAGGGCAGAAGGCAACGCGGTACTTCAATTTGTTTTCCAGCATATAACGGTGAAGCTTGATAATGATGTTCATGTCTTCCCCGGGATAACCATCCCGGTATCCGCCTACGGCAATTACAGCATCCTTACGGAACATGCCGAAAGCACCAGAGACAATGATCAGACCGTTCATATGACTCCAGCCAATCCGTCCGCCCAGGAAGGCTTTGAGATATTCAATCGACTGGAACATGGGCCAGATTTTGCGCGGCAGCGATACATCTTGCACTGCCCCGTTTTCGATTTTGCAGCCATTGGCGATCCGTACATCGCCCCCGATGGCTACTGTCTCTTCCGGATTCTCCATATACATGCGTGCCATACGGATCAAAGCATCCTTCTCCAGCAATGAATCGGCGTCAATGGAAGAGATCAGCGGATAATGAGACAAGTTGATTCCTGCATTGAGGGAATCCGCCTTTCCGCCATTTTCCTTGTCAATGACATACAGATCAGGGAACTCCGGATTATGGTAAATCCCGCGAATTTTCTGACAGGCGATCTTGCCCCGAATCTTCGTATTGGGTACCGGCTTCAGGCGGTATTCATCCAGCAAAATCTTCAGTGTGGAGTCACTGGAACCGTCATTAACGACGATTACTTCATATGTTGGATAATTCAGCGTCATCAGACAGTTCACATTTTCAATAATCGTCAGTTCCTCGTTGTATGCCGGTACCAGCAGAGAAACCGAAGGCACCAGTTCCGATCCTGACAAGGTATTATATTTGGAATAATGCGACCGGCGGAAGATCGTCCAGATGTTACGGAACGATAAGGCCAGGATGGAAAAATAGAGCGTATTGACGAAAACAACATAGTAGATTGCGACCATGCCGTAGATTAATAATAGATCCCTAAGCAGTGTAATCCCCTCCTACCGTAGCGACGCCTGTGCGTTTCTTGCTGGTTCTGTTCTCTCGTACAGGCCCAAAATAACGATCGTACAGCAGCCTTTTTTTGTTATGAGCAATCATCTGCTCTACAGCTCTGTCATCGGTTCTCGTATGCTGCATGGTACTCTCGATCTGCTGCATCGCAATCTCGCGTTCCGCACCTGTTCCTTGTACCGCAGCCTGACACAGCGCTTCAAATCCCGGTTCGCCAAGCTTACTTAGACTCTCCGCACTGTTATAACGAACTCTCCAGTCTTCATCCCGCAGCGCTTTGCGCAGCAGTGGAATACTACCCGATGCATGCTTCGAACCAAGTGCTTGCACCACTTCGGCACGAACTTCCGGGTCAGTGTCCTGAATCAGCTTCAGAATCGTCTCATCCCGCAGTGCCGGACTTGCGCTAAGATACAGCTTCACCGCCTCGGCACGTACATCCTGATGTTCGGCTCCTACAAGTCTGTCCAGTGCAGGCATTACTTCAGGCACAGCCTGTCCCCACATCGCAACGAGTCCGACTTTGACAAAATCCGGATTCCGATCTTCCAGCAATTCAATTAGAATTCTGCTGGTATCCAGACCGGTTTCAAGCAGAATATCTGCTGCAAGATGGTGAATGGACTTGCCTTTGTTCAACAGCAACGCCAGCATGTCTTTTAGTTCCCCTTGACGGGTTGTACATCTTGCGATGGAGCGACCAATCATAATGGCCATCGGCCCCGGCTTCTCATCCTTCAGCAATTCCATCAAGCCGGGAACAGCTTCTGGACAACGCATGCCACCCAAGCGATAAGCCGCATCAATCTGGCGACCGTAACGCAGACGGCCTAATTCCTTCAGATCATGCTCTACAAATCCTGCTTCACGGCATAGTGCAATTAACTTGTCGCGATATTCACCCTTGAACTGGTCGATCCATTCAATCAGCCTGTCCTGAATAACTCTGCGTTCCAGCGGAGCCAGCTTGCCTGGTGGCAATCTCAGCGGGCTATTCTCGGTTAAGGCCGTTTGCAGATAAGTGAAGTAGTCGCGCTGTTTTAATTCATAGAACGCCGTCTTGCGTCGTTTGCCGTTGTGGGACATTTTCATGGCAAACAATACGATGACGCCTACAACAACAAGTGCGATACAGATGTACAAAAACAGATAGGCCAAAGCCAAACTTGGAAACATGTGAAAAGGTCCTCCTTTATACTCATTTATTCGATCTGAAAACTAGGAATTTTATCGTAGCTCTTCTTCATTTTTTCGTAGCTAAGCTTCAGCCGTTCACTATACTGCACCTGCTCCCAAGGCTGCCAGCTATATACCGGCAAAGTCTTCAGATCCAGGGTTGTTTGTTCACCCCCAGGCCAAGATACTTTCTTCGTGGCGCGGTCCGTTAACCATGGAATGAGAGTGACACCTTCCACAGCAACTGTGGAGAACTCACGTCCATTCTTGAGCGGTCCATAGTCAATCGCTTGCAGTGAACTCGGATCACCGAACCCAAGTAACATCCAGGGAATTCGCATCTCCACCTGATTGCCGTTATACTGCCATGCCGTTAACGAATCCGTGTCGGACTGACCGGGAGCTGTCGTTCCCCGTTTCAAAGTTCCGACCTTTTCATTCATGAATGGATGAGCAGATCGGGTATCCGGCGGTGTCATCCTGAGGCTGACTGCCAGATTCCATGGGTGGAACGGATCTGATGAGTCTGCCTGCTGATCTGGCAGCATGTCGTATCCTTCCTTGCCGTACAGACGCTGATTGAAGTCATAATCCTTGGCAATCTCCACCTGAGATTCTTCATCCTGTCCCAGTGTAATCACCGTCTCAAGACCATCACTGAGCGTCCGTCCAGGGAGTAACGTATCAGGCTGACTGCCTCCAGCAAGTGTATCTGTGCCAATTCGCAGCACTGTCTTATCCGGGTCAAAAGGTTGATCCAAGGTCAGCCCAATATACAGATAGGCTTCATCATGGGTCATCTTCATTTCCTGAATGCCATCCACTTGGCCCTGCCAGGTGGTGACTTCTTCATCCTTCAGGTCCTGCCAATCATCCAGTGTTCCATCGATGGTCAACTGTTCCTGTTTACCCGGGTCCATGGCAAGCAGACCAAACATCTTCTCGTTTGTCAGCACGTTCAGCCAATATGCACGTCGATCAGCAGGAATTTCCAGTGGCATCGTGTTCCATGTTTTTTTGAACCATTCATCCTGCCACATGAACACAATGGCTCCCGAATATCCCTCATCATAGATATCCTGCGTCAGTGACGCGTCAATATCTCCCTGCTCTACTTCGTTATGTCCACCCTGATTCCGGCCTCCCATACCCAGATGGGAAATACCAAGAGAAGAAGGTACGCCATACTCCGTAACCATTACAGGCATATCGGAAAACTCGGCTTTTAGTTTGCGCAGATAACTTTTGTACGTGTTGTACTCGCCATTCTCATCCTTGATGGTTTGGAGCGTTTTATCAATATGGAACAGATCCGGGTAATACGGGTACACATGGTAGGCTGCAAAATAACCTCCCTGCCACCCCTCAGGCTGAATATGCCGGGCATCCACACTGACGAGATCCTCTTCATACAGCGGCTCGCCGGGATGATCCAGCACATCGGTCGTTACCCAGTTGGTGAAGGTCATCGGATGCTCCCATCCATACTTCTTCTCCAGTACCGCCGTATGATCCAGCAGCTCTGCGAGCCAGTTCTCAAACGGTGATGCTTCTGGCGTAGCCGAGAAATGAACTCCCTTGTACTGCGGCACGTCCGCATGTTTCTCGTTTGTGTTGTCTACCATCGCCGGGTCCCATTCCGTACCCACATGCCAGGCCATCAGATATTTTCCTGCATTTGTCTTGTATTTGCCGCTGGACTCTCCCTGCTTGGCCGGAATGTCCGCATCGCCATAGACAGCAGATACGGCCTTTTCAATCTCCTGCTTGAACGTCTGCTCAATATGGGCCGCGTAGGCATCCTGCTTCTCAATCAACTCTTCTTCAGGTGACCATATTCCCTGTATAAAATATAACGGTTGCTCCCGTCCACGGTTATATTCGACCAATGCGGTGTAGAAAATCGGTTCGTGAACCGTGTATACCCGGATTACATTGGCTCCCAGATCCTCAATCTGCTGGAACCATCGCAAGTAATCCTCTTTGGTCAGCGGGAATTCTCCCGGGTAATGTCCGGGTGAAGTTGCGCCCAGGTTGACACCTTTGACGAACATCTCCCTCCACGTTCCATCCGACCCATATTCCATGAACCGGTCTCCATCGGTCTTGAATTTCATCTCCGTGCCGTTCTCCGCTGTGTACGTAACAAGCTTGGGTTGCATATAGTGCCATCCGGCAAATATCCCGCCGGTCACCACCACTGCGCCTGTCAACACCGTTAATAACCAGCGTCTTCGTCTTTGTCTGCTCATGTCGTTAGATTGCTCACCTCTCTAATATCATCCTGCTTCAACATCGAATGGTCCAACATGAAGTTTACGAATCATTCCGCTTCGGATGTCCGCTTGGTAGAGATGTCAGCGGTGTAGTTCTCACTATAGCGCTAAGACTCTGCATTTGTAACTAGGCTGATGGAAGCAAACATGAAATGGAACATTCTGCCCATGATTCGTAAAAAGCGCCATCAACGGGTACCCGAAAGCCTTCAGGGTACGTCTGATTCCCGAACACTAATATCTGCTTGAATCGCATGGTTTGGATACCGTGCTGACCTTGCAATTCTGGAACCTTTATTGTTATGTGCAACGCGGGTACAGGCAACGTTTGTCGTTAGAACGCATACCCCATTAAACGCGAGTTATATTTTAAAGTTGCGGACGTTTTTACAGTATTAACCATAAAGATTACAAAATTGATACTATAGTCTGATAACGCATCAGCGATATTCCGCGTCACATCAAGGTTTTCTGAAAAGTGCAGAAAACCAAAAAAGGACATCAGTCCCCCTCTATAGGACTGTACCCATTTATAACCCTTTTACAAAAACCTAAATGAACGCCCGGTCATCACCCTCAAGTCATGGATCACTCACATTAAATGTAAAAAAGCACATCTTATTTCCTAATTACTGACTCTAATATGGTCTTAGGGCAATTGTGTCCAATTTGCAAAATAATTCCGGTTGCCGCATTTCGAATTGTCGGATATGCTTATAAAACAAGAACACTTGTTCCATACTGTAAATAAACTGTTAATTATCGATACTCAAATGAAGATAACAGAAGAGCACAGCATCACGGATAAGGAGAGAAGTCTTATGCCCCGCCAAGACAGACGTGTCATCATGCTGGCCGATTGCCAGTCATTCTATGCCAGTGTGGAGAAGTCTGCACATCCCGAATACAAAGACCGCCCCCTCGTTGTTGCGGGAGATCCGGCGCGCCGTTCGGGGATTATTCTCGCAGCCTGTCCACTCGCCAAGTCCTATGGAATTACGACAGCAGAACGACTAGGCGAAGCACTCGCCAAATGTCCGGATGTTGTGGTTGTACGCCCTCGGATGGCCGAGTACATTCGGGTGTCCCTTCATATTACACGCATCCTTCAGTCTTACACCGATCTGGTAGAACCCTATAGTATTGATGAACAGTTTCTCGATGTAACCGGAAGTCTGGAATTGTTCGGCAGCCCCGAGACGATTGCTCGCAACATACAATCCAAGGTGATGGAGGAGACGGGTGTATACATTCGGATCGGCATCAGTGATACCAAGGTCGTTAGCAAGATGGCCTGTGACCTGTATGCCAAAAAAGTCCCTTATGGCATCTGCACGCTGCCTCGCCAAGATCTGCCGTCCACCATTTGGAAGAAGCCCGTCCGAGACATGTTCATGGTTGGTTCCCGCATGGCTCAGCATCTCTATAAGATGGGGGTCCATACGATCGGTGATCTGGCCCAGACTCCACTATCCCGACTGAGAGAACGTTGGGGTGTGAATGGCGAGGTATTATGGCGTATCGCCCGCGGTATCGATGATTCCCCGGTCAAACCCGGGACATATGCTCATCAGCAGCAGGGAATTGGACATCAGATGACACTGCCCCGGGACTATGACTCATGGGAAGATATCAAGGTAGTACTGCTTGAACTGGCGGAACTCGTCAGTCGACGTTCCCGGGACAAATCACTCATGGGTCATGTCGTCTCGGTTGGATGTCGCGGACAGGATTATGATCGGCCAACCGGTTTCTCCCGCCAGATGAAGGTGAATGAACCCACCAACATTACGGATGAAGTATACGATGCAGCAGCAGCTCTGTTCCTGCGCCATTGGGACGGATTACCCATCCGCCGCATCAGCGTGTCACTGACCGGACTTGTACCCGATTCCGAAGTGCAGCTGTCCTGGTTCGATGACCGCGAACGCAAAAGAGAACTGGAACGTGCGACAGATGATATCAAGCGCAGGTACGGAGATACCGCCATTATGCGGGCATCCTCCCTCTGCTCGTCCGCGCAAGCCCATGAACGTTCTCATAAAATTGGAGGTCATTATAAATGAGTAAAAAATTACAGCAAAACGGTATCTTCGAGTCCTCACGCATGATGCTCCCCGAACACCGGGAAGCCTACATACTTCATCAGGAACAACTTGCTCCCCGCACCCGCCCATCCCTGGATGCCCAGGCCGCGGAAGAAATGTCCCGTCTGCTCAGCAACTCAATGATGCTTGGATATAGGGTCACCATTACGTTGTTTCACGAACATGACGATATTCGGTACACCGGCCAAGTGCTTCGGCTGGACCGTCCTGCCCGGACCCTCAGACTACGGATGGAAGACGGGTCCCGGGATATTCAGATGAACCTCATTACAGATGTGGCCCAAGCCAATGACTGAGGGCGTTTATACCTACCCCAGTGTTGTGGATTCTCCATGATAGGTGCACCTTAGTCGTTACATTCAGGACTGTCTTCCTACACATCCTGATGAATACCAAAAGCAGCCGACAAAACATACCCGGGCCATTCACTTCGTTCAAAAGAAGTAAAATATCGGATACATGATTCATCGGCTACTTATAAGGGTATGGCTTTTTTTTAGAAAACTTTTTAGAAAAAGCTCCAGTCGAATTCCTTGGACAGACGCTCAAGCAGATGCACGCCTGCAAGGCTGTTACCTTTGCGATTCAGAGCGGGTCCAATCACTCCAATACCGAACTGTCCCGGTACCAGAGTCAGAATCCCTCCGGATACCCCACTTTTGGCGGGCAAGCCAACTTCAATGGCAAATTCACCTGACGCATTGTACATCCCACAGGTCGTCATGAAGGTTTTCGCAATCTGTACATACCGACGAGGGATGAGTTCTTCACCCGTAATCGGATCGGTCCCATCGTAAGCCAGAACCAGCGCCATTCGTGCCAAGTCCGCACAGGTCACTTCAATGGAACAATGACGGAAATACACGGCAAGTACATCTTCCACGTCATCCTTGATCACACCATTATGCTTCAAGAAATATGCCAGTGAACGATTCAGGTGACCACTCTCCGACTCGGACTTGAATACATCCTCGTTATAACCCAACTGATCATTATGCGCGAGCCTACGGAAGAACTCCAGGATTCGCCGTGATTTCTCCTCTTTGCAATCTCCTCCAATGAGGGAGGACACCGTAATCGCGCCGGCATTGATCAACGGATTGAACGGAATTCCGGGTTCAACCAGCTCGAGCTTGATCATCGAGTCGTAATCATCGCCTGTAGGTTCTTTTCCTACATTAAAGAAGACTGCTTCTTCTCCATGATCCATTAAGGCCAGAATTAAGGTGAAGACTTTGGAGATACTTTGCATCGTAAATGGCACACCGCAATCCCCTGCCGACACATGATTGCCTTCGGCGTCCATGATATGTATACCCAGCTCATCCTGAGAAGCTTTGACAAGCTCCGGGATATAAGAAGCGACTTTACCTTGCCCTGTGTGCAACCGACTGGTCTCCAGCCACTCCGGCAGTAAATCATTCAGACGCTCCATGGTTGTATTGCTCATATGTCATCTCCTCCACATCTCTATATGTACCTCTTGCATGAAATGTGCATGGTGAGCGCCCATATCATTAATGAGCAAAGAGCTCCATCCATCCCATGCAAGATGCCTCATATGTCTGATTACCCGCAGAACAGTTACTTTACCGCTTCATTTGAAGATCTAACTCCAAAATCTCACCAGGAAGACCATCATAATCACCTGTCCAGGTGGATACAAAGTTCTGTCTGGTTAAAATCTGGCGGGAAGCGACGTTAGACGGATCGATAACAGCATAGAGCGATCCAATCCCTGCGGCTTGTGCCTGGATAATCAACCGTGACGCAATGGATGTGCCTTGGCCTTTGCCCCAATGTTCGGGCAGAATCATATAACCTATTTCAGCCCGATTCGGGTCTGTCTGATCTGGAATCAGTTTGGCATAGGCTACTCCCGCACCTTCTTCACTGAATACTCGGTAATGTCCACATGTGGAACGTTCATTAAACTCCAGCATGGATTCGAATTGCGTTCTCGCCTCTTGCTCCGGTATTGCCCTTTCTGTAATCTGTTTCATCACTTCCGTATTGGAAACCAATGCGTAATAATCGTCAAAATCAGGTTGTGTGTATTTAATGAATTTCATGATATGCCTCCTCTGGGGTACATAACTTGGTCTTGGTGTTGTTGAATTCACCTAGAGTATAACAGAAGCGAATGATGGAATGCACACAAGGTACCCCACTTGCAGGCAGCCAGATGGTCCAATAGGCCAACAGTCTGGTCAGCAATTTGGCAACAGTAGATACCAAAAAACGGTCTCATTTGGAGACCGCTTTGTTTACTTTGTTTTTAATTTGCTTTTTAAGATGAAGAAATATTCTCTGTTCTGTGCTTCCAATGCATGCTATTAGCTTGCCCGTGATGAAGGCTTAAGGTTCATCTGTTTTTCACGTTGACGTGCACGACGACCTTGACCTGGAGGGGTAATGATCAGTGCGAGCAACAGGGAGACTGCACAGAGTACGGCAATCACGATGAAGGTTAGATGGAACCCGCCCAGCAGGGCGCTGATGAATGATCCTGCCAAAGCACCAAATCCAAAGCCCTGATAGATCACGCCATAGTTTTTGCTCTGATTTTTCAGTCCGAAGTAATCAGCCACAATCGCCGGGAATACCGTAATGTTACCGCCGAAGCAGAATGCAACGGCCGCCACACAGGCGAAGAAGATCCCGAAGGTCAATGGAACCAGACTAAGTGTCATGACAGCTACAGCTGTCACCAGCAGCGCACCAGCGATGACTTTCATTCGTCCTACTTTGTCCGACAGCGCACCGAGAATAATACGTCCTGCCGTGTTAAAGATCGCAACCATGGCCACTGCGTTGGCAGCTGTAGCTACATCTAGACCTGCAAGCTGTACACCGATGTCTTTGACAATACCGATCAGATAAAGACCGCTCATACACGCCGTGAAGAAAATAACGAACAACATGTACGCTTCTTTTGTACGCAGCATCTCTTTCACCGTGTAGTCCTGACGCGCCACCACTTGTTTCGGGCCATTCTTGCTTGCCGGAGCCTGTTCACGAACAACCGCTTCACGGATCAGGAATGATCCGGCAACCACCAGAACCAGAACAATAATGCCCCAGTACATAAATGCCTGAGCAGGACCAACGGCCCCGATCAACGCCGAGTTCACATATTTGAACAATAAACTACCGGTACCAAAAGCTCCGACTGAGATCCCCGAGATCAGACCTTTACGTTCCGGGAACCATTTGATCAGATTGGACAACGACGTAATGTACGCCGTACCATCTGCAAAACCAACGACAAATCCAGCCAAAATATACAGCAGAGTTAACGAAGAGACTTGGGAACTTAGAATAAGACCCAGCCCAAGCACAACCCCGGCCACACGGATCAGGCGCTGAAGACCCCAACGTTCCTGCAACCGCCCTGCAAACAATGTGGCAAATGCCAAAGCAAAACTGGTAATTGAAAAAGTTATCGCGACCGAGCTGACGTCCCATCCGAAACGATCAGACAGCGGTTGATTGAATAAACTCCACGTATAGATGGTTCCAAGACCCATTTGTACAATGATAGTCCCCAAAACAATAAGCCAGCGGTTCATTTTTGTAGGTGTAATTGTTGATGTAGGTGCTGATGAAGCGGATGAAATAGCTGCTTTCATCGTGATCTCCCCTTTGCCGATGTCATATACATGAATGCGTTCACAAGGTAATCATACATGAAAGGGGATTCATTACACCGTTTTGAGCATGAGTTGCATCAGATGCGGAATGAAATGCTTCTAGATGCGCATGAGTTGCCTGAACTCTTTGACCTTCCCGCGACTCACGGGCACTTCAGCTTCCAGATCGCGCAGGCGAAGCAGGTACGTATTGTTGAACCAAGGCACGATTTCACGGATTTGCGACAGATTTACAACGTACGAACGGTGGCAGCGAAAGAACGTATCCTGTGGCAGACGGCTGTGAAAATCCGATATGCTCACTGGCATGGTGAACTCCCCATTTTTGGTATATACCTTCGTTACTTTCTCTTGCGCTTCCGCATAGTAGATATCTGCCGTATCCGTAACAATAATATTGTCATTCCGCAGCAGATTAATTCTTCTGTTCGTATGGGAATTCGTATCTCGTACCAGTTCACCGTGCGCAGCAGATCCGTCTTCCATAGGGGCTGGTCCATCCTCAACATGTTGCT
This sequence comes from Paenibacillus sp. FSL R5-0519, assembly GCF_037974275.1. Lineage (NCBI taxonomy): Bacteria > Bacillati > Bacillota > Bacilli > Caryophanales > Paenibacillaceae > Paenibacillus > Paenibacillus sp. FSL R5-0519. The sequence continues at coordinate 2,060,982 of NZ_CP150234.1, read as the reverse complement.
CCATCTGCGTATCACGCTTGAAAGCCATCTCCAGCTTATGGAGCATCGCAGCGATTCTCTTCTCGTCATAAGGCTTCAGAATATAATCGAACGCCTCCAATTCAAAGGCTTCTGCTGCATGTTCCTTATACGCCGTAGTAAATACAATATAGGGTTTGGTTGCAAACTTCCCAATATGATGGGCCAGCATCATGCCGTCCAGCGAGGGAATATTGATATCGAGGAAAATGACGTCAACTTCTTGTTCCTGTAAAAATTTCAGTACATCCAGCCCATCTTCAAGGCGATCCACCACCTCAATGTGACTATGTTCCTGAATTAAATAATTCAATTCCTCGCTTGCCAGAATCTCGTCTTCCACAATAAGAGCTCTCATTGATCCATCATCACCTTGTTACGACATCTCCTTTGGGCACATCAAATAAAATATCGGTTCCTTGTTCCAGCCGTGTAATGGTTACACCTTGTCCGTAAATAAGCTTGACCCGGCGATGCACATTATACAGCCCGATCTGGTTACCAGGCATACGGTCATGGTAGACCCGTTCAATAATATCTGCACTGATACCTGCTCCTGTATCACTGACGCTGATTCGCACAAAATCCGGATAATCCTGTACCCGAATTCGAACAGTCCCAGGTCCTTTCACCTTGAGAATGCCATGAATAATGGCATTTTCGACGAGCGGCTGAATGACAAGACTCGGGATATGCACCGCGACCTCATCAATCTCATAGATTACATTCAGTCGGCTGCCAAAACGCGCTTTCTCAATCTCTACATAATTACGGACCTGCTCCAGTTCCTTATGAATATCAATTAACTCATCCGACAGTTCCAGATTGTACCGCATGTACCCGGATAGATTCACAATCAGCTCCCTAGCACGATCCGGTTTGGTGCGGATGGACGAAGCAATCGCATTTAGCGCATTAAACAGAAAATGAGGGTGAATGGTTGTCTGTAATGCGCGTAGCTCCGCTTTGTTGGCAGCAGCCTTGATCTCCTCTACCCGCGATACCTCCATCTGGGTTGAGATGATCTGCGACAGACCTACGGCCATCGTTTGCAAAGGATACGTAATTTTATAGGCTTTGCGATAATAGATTTTGAGTGCACCTGTAATGTCTCCTCGTTCTTTGAGCGGAATGATTAACAGCGAGTGGATATCCGGTGTTTTCTCATCAATGACATCATTACTGATTGTAATCTCCCCGCTGGATATCGTCTTCTTGGTCATCTCACTTATAATTTCATTGCCAATATGATATCGTTCCTCACCAAATCCTACATATGCTAGTACATTCCGGGTATCCGTGATCGCAACGGCATCTGCCTGAATATCCTCCTGAATAATACGGCAGATTTTGCGCAGAGAATCCTCATCAATCGATCGAAAATAAGGCAAGGTCTTGTTGGCAATCTCTAACGCGAGCTTCGCCTGACGAGCCGCAATCATTTCCTTTTCCCCTTCAACACTCTGCACCAGGAGCACAATTAGCCCAATGTTGACTTCACCCAGAATCATAGGCAGCGCAATCTTGGAAACAATATCTGCACCCAATGGATCGGGATAGGAAAATAGCAGGATCAGTAACATCGTGAGCGCTTCACAGATCATACCTGCACCAATACCAATAATCCATCGCTTAGGCTTGGCCGTATACTTATGTATATATCCGGAGACCAGACCTGCAAGGATACTCGTGATTAGACACGGTATGGCTGTGACCCCGTCCATATCGATCAAATACCGATGCAACCCGGAGACTATCCCCGTAATAATACCCACAGGCGCTCCAAACAAAATACCACCCGATAACACGGCGATGATCCGTACATTCACCAGTGAACCTTCAACATTAATGCCCGTATATGTCCCGAAGATGGCAAAAGCACAGAATAACAAGGTAACCGCAATAGACTCCTGCCACCTTAATTTCCCCTTTTGCAGAATCTGCCTGAACCTCGGCACCCTCGACAGAAAGAATAAAAATATAATCAGCAGCGCCGCTCGTTCAAATAAACCCAGCAGCATCGTAAACATTTCCAATCGTACTTCCTCCACATCTGTCTGAAAATAAAAGGTATGTCTCATTGTAATGCCAATCCGCCACAAGATCTATAAATTAAGCCTGATTCACACAACTCGTATGCAACAGTTTACCGCTCCCCCTATAGGAAAGCAAAGTACATCCTGTGAAAATCATAAAAAGAGTCATATGTAAAGGTCAACGATCCCTTCATATTTCCATAAAATCAACAAATACAGAAATTCCTATGATATAATTAATGACTTGTCATGTTATTCCAATTGGTCAAAAATTAATTACAGAAAGGTGTTCAAGCATGCTTGCCATTATACTCCTAGGTTCACTTCTGCTTTTTAGTCTAATATGGCTTATCCTATATGGTGTCTCCAGACGATCCAACGATCCGGATCGCTCATCAAAGCTTGTCCTGCAAATGATTCTATTTATTTCTATCCTGGTCTTACTTGTGCAAGACTACATCCTGAAAGAATTGCCTTCCAATAGCATTATCATTGTAGTTTTAATCATAACTTTAATATTCCTCAGCTCTTTTCCTGATCAAAGTAAGAGTTCAGCAGATAAAATTACATAAAAAATTCCATTTAATGCCAACTAAAACCTCCATCATCCCAACTGCTCTCCACCACAAAAAAGGTGTTCCATCATGTCATACATGACTAGTGGAACACCCCTTACTAAATTACCAAACAATCATTCATGTAATTTGGTTTTATAAAATGAACTCCAGCTACACAGTAACGGAGAGTGCAGAACCAATCTGAAGAAGCGAAGCGTGCGCCTTTATCCCCGGATTTTACCCTTTAGAAAGGGAATCCAAAAAATCCGGGGATAACAGCGATCGGAAGATGGTACTGCACTCGTAGTGGTCACGTGTAACACCCTGTAGTTCATTTTATCCCACCCAACATTACATCGAATCCCTACCTAAACATCCCCCACAGCTTAATCAAATGAAACGTATTGTTCGGATCAATCTTCTGCGCGAGTACAAACGCAACAAACTGCTCCTCCTGTGCCGCAGAAAAATTCTCATTCATAATGACTGCGGAAGACTTGACCAGCCTTCTGACTTTGGCCTTATCTTGCAGATCAGACTTGGTCACCCCATCAATCAACTTTTTGATACGCTCTTTGACAGCGGGGTTTTTCATCTTTAGTTTGATCCGCTCCACCAGTTGCGGACTAATTCCATATTGTTGGTAACCCAAAACGTATAGCACCTCCCAAAAAATGAACTCACTTCTTATTCATATGTCGGAAGGGCTTGTACACTTGTCTTTTTTTACAAAGGTAATATGAAAAACCAGCTATCAAAGCAAGCTTTAGTCAATCAGATCACCCTTAAATACTTGCTGTTGCTGTAGGAAATCACGCAAAGGTGCATAGTCCATAGACGTCCAGAAATTTACTTCCGCAATCAACTGGGATACATCATCTCGGGCTTGTTCCAGCACAGCAAAATCGGCAACCATATCAGCAAGACGGAACTCGGGCAATCCGCTCTGTTTGGTACCAAAGAAATCACCCGGACCCCGGAGATCGAGGTCCCGACGAGATACCTCGAATCCATCCTCCGTTTCCGTCATGACCTTCATACGTTCCTGTCCGACCTCTGTCTTGGGATCAGCAATGAGTACACAATAGGATGCATGGGCCCCACGACCAACCCGACCACGAAGCTGATGCAGCTGGGACAGACCGAAACGGTCCGCATCCATAATGACCATTAACGTGGCATTCGGCACATCGACCCCGACCTCCACAACGGTGGTGGAGACGAGCAGCTGAATATCATTGCTATAGAAGTCACGCATCATCTCTTCTTTCTCCGCAGCCGTCATCCGTCCATGCAGCAGACCTACACGATATTTCGGAAAGTTCTGCTGCATCTGCACATGCAGATCAATCGCATTCTGCACATCCAGCTTCTCCGACTCTTCAATGAGCGGACAGATCAGATAGGCCTGACGCCCCTGATCCACTTCTCGGGAGATAAACCCGAGCACCCGCTCCATCATATCGTGCTTGACCCAATACGTGGAGATCGGAATCCGTCCTTTCGGACGTTCTGAGATCGTGGATACCTCAATATCCCCAAAAGCCGTAATCGCAAGTGTCCGTGGAATTGGCGTAGCCGTCATCGTTAACACATCCGGGTTGTATCCTTTGCGTCGTAAAACGCTGCGCTGATTCACCCCGAAGCGATGCTGCTCGTCCGTCACCACAAGACCCAGATCACGGAAGAAAACATCTTCCTGAATCAGGGCGTGTGTCCCGACCACGATATCCATCATGCCCATTTGCAACGAGGCGATCAGATCTTTACGTTTACGCCCATTCACACTGCCTGTTAACAGGCCTACAGTTACCCCAAACGGTTCAAACAGCTTTTGCAGTGAACGCATATGCTGCTCCGCCAGAATCTCTGTAGGCACCATCAGAGCCCCTTGAAAACCGGATCGGACAGTTGTGTATAACGCAATTGCCGCAATAACCGTTTTACCCGATCCTACATCACCCTGCAATAACCGATTCATTGCATAAGGCGAACGCATATCATGCAGAATTTCAAGCTCCACCTTTTTCTGAGCATCTGTCAGTTCAAATGGTAAACTGCGTACAAACTCCCGAATCGTTGTATTGTCCGTGGTATGTACCACACCATCCATCCGATTCCGGTTGAGCGCGCGATACGCCTGCATTTTCAGCTGGAACAGAAACAGCTCTTCATACACCATCCGCTGTCTGGCCTGTTGGCCTTCCCGGTTGTCCTGTGGACGATGAATTCCCGCAATCGCCTGCTTTCGCGGCATGAAGCTGTATTTCCTCATCAAGGACTGGGGCAGAATCTCGGGAATCATATCTCCGAATTGGATTAATCCCTGATTGATCGTTTTGCGCATCCACTGTTGCGTCAGCTTGCCTGTGACCGAATATACAGGTTGCAGTGTACCTGAACGCCCATCGCCTTTATCGGGAAACTCCGAGTCGGTAACTGTCATCTGCATGCGTTTTTGTTCCCACTTCCCCGTAATCACAATCTCACGATTGGGCGTAAGCTGTTCTTTGAGAAAATGGCGATTGAACCAGGTAGCTGTAATCATCCACTCTTCCGTCATGATCTTACAGGTGAGACGGGACTTTTTGCCGTATCGTTGTAATACAGGAATGCCCATCACCTGTCCCTGGACCGTAATCTTGTCCCCATCCTTCACTTCACTAAGCGAACGCAGACGATAGTCCTCATAACGGAACGGATAATATTCAAGCAGGTCTTTAACAGTAGAGATGCCAAAGGCGTGAAGCTCTCCCTCTTTGAGAGCACTCACGCCGTTAATTTGCTTAACAGATATTTCTTCCAATTTCATGTCTAATCCCTCATTCCGGAACAGGCCACATAAAGATCGCAATGACACCAGGTCCAACATGACTGCCAATTACGGCTCCAATATTGGTATAGATCACTTCATTCACTGTAAAATGACCACGCAGCTGCTCTGCACAAGCGATCGCTGATCCCGGGTCAGCGGTATGACCTACCGCGAGGTTAACCCGTTTGCCTGCAAGATCCTTCTGGAACAGCTCAATAATACGTGCCATTGCCTTTTTATGACCTCTGACTTTCTCAACTGCGTAGATAACGCCTTCTTCATCAATAGACAGGATCGGCTTAATGTTAAGCAACGTTCCCAAGATGGCTGAAGCTTTGCCAATCCGACCGCCTTTTTGCAGATACTCAAGGGTATCCACGAGAAAGAACAATTTACGAGATTTTTGCATCTCTTCAATAGCAGCAGCGATTTCGACTGCTGACTTCCCCTGTTCGGCAAGTTCAGCAGCCTGTACCACCATTAGACCGTATCCATACGATGCTGACTTCGAATCCAGCACGGTGATGTCACCCTCACGCTCCAGCAAAGACTTGCCAAGCATGGCCGATTGGTAGGTACCACTCATGCCGGATGACAGGTGGATGGATACAATCGGGCGTTCCGGGTTCTCATCCAGAAGTGATTGATATACATTCATGAAATCAGTTGGAGAAGGCTGTGAAGTTGTAGGCAACACAGAAACCTTCTTCAATTTTTCGTAGAACTGTTCCGAAGTCAGATCAACGCCATCTGCATAAGTCTCTTCACCGAACAGAACGCGCAACGGAACAATATGAATCCCGTATTTGCGAATGAGTTCTTCGGGAATATCCGCCGTACTATCTGTTACTATCGCAACCTTGTGGCTCATGACTCTCCTCCTCTTCGCCAGAGTGCTATTGGTACCTGTTCAAAAACTCAACAAGAGACGTTTTGAACAACCTTTATTAGGACTCTACGGAGAACAAATAATAATACACAGGCTGTCCTCCACGATGTACCTCTACCTCAGCATCAGGATACTCTACTTCAAGCCATGCAGCGAGGGCAGCAGTAACCTCAGGGTCAGCTTCGTCCCCTTCAAGGATCGTCACTACTTCATCTCCGCTCTCCATCATCTGCTTGAGCAGACCTTCACATGCTTGAAGCATGACTTCATCCGTCGCTACAATTTTGGAGTTATGAATACCGATATAGTGTCCCGCCTTGATATCCAATTCATCATATTGCGTATCACGAACCGCATGAGTTACTTGACCGGACTGTACCCGGCTGATGGCCTCCAACATTTGGTCACGGTTCGTTTCCGCAGACTCATCTTCCTGGAATGCAAAAGCAGCAGCCATTCCCTGTGGAATGGTCTTGCTTGGAATAACCGTAATTCGGCGCTCATCTTCAAGCAGTTCACGTGCCTGCTCCGCAGCCAGTACAATATTCGAGTTATTCGGGAGTATGAATACCTGCTCCGCAGCAATGGAGCGAACAGCTTTTACAAAATCCTCCGTGCTCGGATTCATCGTCTGTCCACCAGACAGAACAACATCGACGCCAAGACTTTGGAAAATCTCTGCAATACCGTCACCGGAGGATACCGCAATAAAACCATACGGTGCCATCTCATCTGCAGGAAGCACAGCCTCTTCCATACTGCGTGCTGCCTCAGGTGGAATCTCTGCAAACAATTCAGGTGATGGAGCAATATCCATGCCTGCTGTCAGGAGATCCCGATGCTGTTCACGCATATTGAGAATATGAATCTGTGTAATCTCACCATAATGCAGTGCCAGATTCAACACATCGCCTGGAGTTTTGGAATGGACATGAACTTTGATAACTTCATCATCGGCAATGATAATGATCGAATCACCATTAACTGACAACGCTTTCCGGAATGCCTCATCATCAAATGCCACTCCTGCGTTCTCTCCAAGCTCACGATTAATGAAGAATTCCATATCATACAGGAATTCAATATCCTCCGTTTCCAATCTCGCCTGCGCAGACAATGGCATCTCAGGCGCAATCACCTGCTGCTGTGCAGGCTTCTTGATATCCACTTCTCCCGGTGCAGCCGGTTTCAAAGCAGATGCTGCCACGGATGGAGTTACTTCTTTGTTCAGCGAAGTACGATTCACACCGTCACTTTGCAGCAATACTTCCATAAAGCCCTCGTAGATATATACAAGCCCCTGACCACCTGAATCCACAACACCCACCTGTTTCAGTACAGGAAGCAATTCCGGAGTCATGGCCAGTGCTTCTTTTGCTTTTAACAAAACTTCATTCATTAATTCAGTAATATCATTCGTCCGTCTTGCGTAGTAGTTGGCATGTTTCGCCGCTTCCTTGGCTACGGTAAGAATGGTCCCTTCAACGGGTTTTACGACTGCTTTGTAAGCTGCGTCAACACCGTTCTGCAGGGCTGCTGCAAATTGGAGCGTATTCAGTTCCTCATAGGGAGCAGCTGAACGACTAAAACCACGGAACAATTGCGACAGAATAACTCCTGAATTCCCCCGTGCGCCCATAAGCAGGCCTTTCGATAGAATACCGGCAGCTTCGCCGATGGAGGCAGAACTTTTTCTTTTAATCTCTGCGACTCCTGCACTCATTGTCAAATTCATGTTCGTTCCCGTGTCACCATCCGGCACAGGGAAAACATTCAGGGAATTGACGTGCTCTGCATGCTGTCCAAGTTGTTCCGCTCCGGCAAGTACCATAGCGGTGAAATCTGTTCCATTTAAAGAACGTATACTCAAGTGAGAATTCCCCTTCCTAGCTTGATACACGAACACCTTGCACCAAGATGTGTCTGGTCTGTTCATGCGCTAACGCGGACTGCGTTATTCTTCGTCCATACCTTGTCCGGCACAGGCATACAATACAACATGTCAGCCGGATTAACGGTCTGGGCGGCCGGGCTACCAATATCCTGCACTCTCTGCACCCCTAACTTCGGGGCATACGGATATGCACCGGTATCAAGAGCCGGCATGAATGCCGCGTGGAGACTGGTGCCAATGATGGAATGCCGCAGCTCACAGCGTTGCCAAAAAGCAGACCACCGACCTCTAGGTACGGTGTATTCTCCGACTTCCTCGCGGCAACAGCCTGTTCACCACTGTATTATGGACTACTCAACATTGTACTATATTAGGCAGGAGAAATAAATAAAGTTTTTGGATCAGTTGACGAAGCTTTTTTGATTATGATATTATATTCAAGTATTGTTTTATGCAGGTTAAGTAATGGAAATGATCCGGTCATGCCGGCTTAAACAACGCCATTAGCTACTGAAGCCTGATCTTTATGATCAGGAAGAACAATTTAGTCCTTATGGAATGACTTTTCGTTTCTGAAGGCAACTGGTTATTTTAGGATAGGAGGTGTAATCTATGTCTCGCAAATGTTATGTGACAGGTAAGAAACCGGGCACCGGTAACCACGTATCCCACGCTAACAACCGTAACCGTCGTACTTGGGGCGTAAACGTTCAGAAGGTCCGCATTCTCGTTGACGGCAAACCAAAACGTGTATACGTAAGCACCCGTGCACTGAAAGCCGGTAAAGTGACTCGCGTATAATCACGCAAAGCTACTATAAATCGGGTAAGCAAAAAGCACCTTGTTCCTTGCAGGTGCTTTTTTGGTATTCAAAAAAGGGATTCTTGAATACACTCATGAACATGTGAATGGCCGCCGCATGGCGCTTCGCAGGTACGAATTCCAGATTAGCCTGAGCCAAGCGGCGGTATTCCCTGTTACCTTATCAATCAGATCAGTTCTTTTGAAACGTATTAAGAATCGCCTTTACAAACCCTCCCAAAAACTTCGGCAGTTTGAATGTGTAAAATTTCATAATTCACCCTCCCCATCATGCTCATGCGTCCGCCGTATCCTATGCTTCAGGCCTTCTTTACCTCAAACACGACAAAAAAGGCTACATGAGAAACCTGCTCATGTAACCATATTTATGCGGAACCATCGATCCCTATTCCACAATGACAAGCCCGAAGATCAGGTCATTTACGTTTGGGTAGGAATATATTGATAGGCAGCGATCATGAAAACACTCATTAGATAATACAGTATGCCGAAGATAACAAAAGTAACCCGATGTCCCGTACGATCAAATTTGCGGAAATACATAATAACAACACCCACCCCGATCAATGACGTAATGGCATTATACGGGGACTGAATAACCGCAAACAGAGCAAGCACAAGTCCCGTTACGAGACTCGCAGCCATCGTCCACAGCGTCTCCTTAAGAGTCATCAATTAGCCTCCGTAGCTACGGCGAATTTCAGAAATCGCTGCAGCACGATCTTCACGTCCAAATACGGCACTACCGGCAACGAGTACATCTGCTCCAGCTTCCACCACAAGCGGGGCTGTGTCGGCAGCAATTCCGCCATCCACTTCGATATGTACATCATGACGTCCCTTTTCATTCAACCAGGTACGAATTTGCTTGATTTTGTTCATGGTACCTGAGATGAAAGCCTGTCCGCCAAATCCAGGATTGACCGTCATCACAAGAACCATGTCCACATCATCCAGTACTTCAAGAATGGCAGACGCTGGCGTTCCCGGATTAAGGGCAACTCCTGCCTTGACTCCCTGCTCCTTGATCAGATGAATAACGCGGTGCAGATGCACACAAGCCTCAGCATGCACGGTAATGACTGCTGCACCCGCTTTGGCAAATTCCTCAACATAACGTTCCGGATTCTCAATCATCAAGTGCACATCGAGCGGCAAGCTTGTATGCGGTGCGATCGCCTTTACAATCGCAGGTCCAAGCGTAATATTAGGGACAAAGTGACCGTCCATAACGTCAACATGGATCCAGTCTCCTCCTGCAGCTTGGGCTTCGGCAACTTCCGCACCAAGGCGGGCAAAATCAGCTGATAATATCGATGGGGCAATTTTAATCATGTTAATACCTCCGCTTCTTATCTTTCATTTCGGTAAGGAACTGCACATAGTGCTGATATCGGCTTTCGGAGATTAGACCTTCCTCCTTGGCCGCGAGCACACGACAACCTGGTTCATGGGTATGGGTACACCCCCGGAACTTGCACTGATCTGCAAACTGGGCGAATTCCCGGAAACACGTGGAGAGTTCCTCCACACCAATCTCCAGAAAGTCCAGTTGGCTGAACCCTGGCGTATCCGCCACAAATCCACCATTATCCAAGGGGATAAGTTCTACGTGCCTGGTGGTGTGTTTCCCTCGTCCAAGACGCATGCTGATTGCACTCGTCTCCAGCGTCAGCCCGGGCATCAATGCATTTAACATGGACGACTTGCCTACACCGGATTGACCAGAGAATACACTAATCTTGCCAGCGAGACGATCTCTGAGCAGTTCACTGCCTTCGCCGGTACGTGAACTTGTGGAGATCACTTCATAGCCAACCTGTTCATACAATGCTTTCACTTCAGCAACCGTGTCTTTGGCTGGATCAGCCAAATCCTGTTTGGTCAGCACAATTAGAGCATCCAGACCAGCCTGCTCGATGTGAACAAGGAACTTGTCCAACAGATTCAGATTCATGTCCGGTTCTTTCACCGAGAACAACAGAACAGCCAAACTTACGTTGGCTACCGGAGGTCGGATGAGTTCCGTCTGACGCTTCCGAATTTCATCTACCGTTCCTTCTCCATTCTCCGTCAGCATGTAGCTGACGCGGTCACCTACAAGCGGTGATGTTCCCCGTTTTCTGAAGATACCTCTGGCTCGACATTGAACGGCGGAACCTTCAACCGAAGGAACCCCGTTGTCTTCCACTGGCATGACATAATAGTAACCGCTTAGCGCTTTAACGATGATACCTTCTGGCATAGCTCCGTCGCCCTCCTTTTGATGATGGTACATTTAATCCAGACGCCAGCATAAGCCGCCCTTATGGACGGCTTGATGCGTTAACGACTTCCTTCTTCTTCTTTTCTTTTTCCTTGCCGTGTCCCTTACCATTATTCATGGCAGAAGTGTCTTCATCAACGTTGTCACTTTCACCGTCTGCCGGTGTGGACTCAGGCTCGCCTTCCTGATTGGGGTCAACACTGCCCTCATCTACGCTGCCTTGCCCTGGATCAGGCTCATTTTCTGGCGGCGTCTGTGTGTTTTGTTCAGGGTCAATGGAAGGTACATTCACTGTTCCGTTTTTGGCTTCACTGTAGGAGACAAGATACGTATCCAGGAACTGTCCATCACGATATACAGACACAGCTCCATTTTCATTTGGAGCCAGCACGAGCGGAATGGTCAAGGTCTGGGTTGAGTTCACCGTGCGTGTTCCCCATTCCTGATTCTTGCCGCGTGCGTCTTCATATGTGATACGGATTTTACTGTTTTTTCCATCTTCTTTGGGTGATACATTGATATTAAACGGATATTTCAGCGCTTCAGGCGGGTACCCAGTACTGATAAAGATTGTAATCTTATCGCCAGGACTAACCTCTGCGCCCGCTTCCACAGGCCATTGCTGTGTCACTTTCCCCTGATCCACCGTATAACTTGATTCTTCCTGCACCTGAGCAAGCACAAGTCCAGCAGATTTCAGTTTTTCTTCGGCTTCACTGCGGGTTAAATTTTTCAAATCAGGCATTTTGACCGTTTCAGTGCCTTTACTTACGGTTAGCTCAATCTGAACGGCCTCTGGATCGAATTCCTCATTGACACCCGGTGTCTGGGAAATAACAGAACCTGAAGGCACATCATTAGAGAATTCATCTTTCCGCTGAATCTGATCTTCCTTAATGCCAAGCGCAGTCAGCTTCTTGACAGCCTCATCATAAGTTTCCTGTTTGACATCAATCATCTTCACCAGTTCTTTTTCTGCACCCACACTGAGTTGGACCTCAGAACCTTCTTTGACGACATCGCCTTCTTTTCTGCTCTGGTCAAAGACAATACCGGGTTCGACACCCTCCTGATAGAGACGGATGACCTCATCACTGACGACGAGTCCTTTCTCCTCAAGCATTTCGCGAGCTTTTTCTTCTGTCTGGGTGATCACGTTAGGCACGGTAACTTCAGGAACAACCAGCATACCCTTGACATACCATACAACGCCCACCATGGCGATTAGAATAAGAACGGTTAATGAAATGAGTAATGCTGGTTTTTTCCAGTTCTTAGCTTTCGCTTTACCCTTGCCAGTTTCTTCGTCAGACTCCATCACTGGCACCGTACCCGTCGACGTAATTCCGCGCGGTTCAGGCTTGATCGCTGGCATAACGCGGGTCTGGTCTATATCATCCTCATCCGGAAAATCAATTTTCGTTTCATTACGTCTCTCCGGCATCAGGCAAGTTTCCAGATCAGTCTGCATTTCCTTGGCCGACTGATAACGTTCCTGCGGATTTTTACGCATGGATTTCAAGATGACATTTTCCACACTTTGCGGAATCAATGGATTGAATTTGCGTGGTTCATCGAACTCTTCCTGCAAATGCTTCAATGCCACACTGATTGGACTTTCACCCAGAAACGGAAGTTGCCCAGTGAGCATTTGGTAAAGTACGATCCCAAGAGAATATAAGTCCGATTTTTCACCAGTAACGATGCCTTTGGCATGTTCCGGTGAGAAATAATGTACAGAACCAACTACTGAACCCGTCTGCGTAATCGTTGTAGATGTAACTGCACGGGCAATCCCAAAGTCCGTTACCTTCACGCGGCCATTTCGGCCAATTAATATATTATGCGGTTTGATATCCCGATGAATGATTTGATTATGATGTGCATGATCAAGAGCATCTGCAATCTGTGAAGCAATGCGGACCGATTCGTCCACTTGCAGAGGCGCACGCTCTTTAATAATTTCATTCAGGTTTTTGCCTTCCACATACTCCATGACAATATAATGAACGTCATCTTCCTGCCCCACGTCATAAATGCTAACTACATTCGGATGAGACAGTGATGCTGCCGATTGTGCTTCTCTGCGGAAACGGCGAATAAACTCTTCGTCATGCACAAACTGTTGTCTTAGAACTTTAATCGCTACATTCCGGTTCAACAGAAGATCCTGGGCTTTGTACACAAGAGCCATGCCGCCACCGCCGACACGCTCAATCACTTCATAGCGTCCGCCTAGCTGGTGCCCAATCATGACTCACACCCCGTTTCCGTATCCACGGAACCATCCTTCTGCAACTCGAACAAGGCAACCGTGATGTTGTCGTCTCCACCAGCAAGTAAAGCCAACTGAAGCAGTCGGTCTGCACGATCTTCTAGTGCCAGTTCCAGATTACCGGCAACCTGAATAATCTGCTCATTGCTGACCAGGTTACTGAGACCATCACTGCACAGGAGAAGAACTTCGCCTTCCTCCAGCTTGACGGTATCCAGGTCTACCTTCACCTCGGCATCTGTTCCAAGTGCACGAGTTAACACGTTGCGACGTGGATGATGGGACACATCCTCTTTGCTAATCTGACCGTTTTTGAACAATTCATTCACCAGTGTATGGTCCTCGGTTAGCTGGATCACAGCTTTGTTCGCAATTTTGTAGGCTCTGCTATCCCCGATGTGTCCAATAACACCTTCCGTATCGTTCAATAATGCCGCAACCACGGTTGTTCCCATGTTGTGATACTTGTCATCTGTGGATGCCGTGCGGAAGATAACTTCGTTGGCATGCAAAATAGCATCGCTAAGAGCTGCAGACAGAGACGCATGTGACAGACCTGGTTCCAGTGTTCCCAAATCTTGTACCAACGTCTCCACTGCCAAGCGGCTTGCCGTATCCCCTGCAAGATGTCCACCCATGCCATCGGCAACAATACCCAGAATATATCCTGTATCGAGATTACGAATCCAGGCTGAATCTTCATTCACCGAACGCACTCGTCCGATATGGCTCACATGAACTGTTTTGATCAAAACGTTCTCACCTCAACTCCATATGCTTTGCACGAAGCTGACCGCAAGCGGCAGCAATATCATGTCCCTGTTCACGACGAATGGTTACATTAACACCCTGTTCCGAGAGAATCTTTTGAAAATTGAAAATGTCGCTTCTCGATGTTCTTACGTACTTGCGTTCAGGTACATGGTTAACCGGAATAAGATTCACGTGGCATAACATGTTCTTAAGCACACTTGCCAGTTCCGCTGCATGCTCTGGCTGATCGTTTACGCCACCAATCAGTGCATACTCAAACGTAATTCTCCGACCTGTTTTGGCCAGATAATAACGAAGGGACTCCATTACGTCTTCAAAAGGAAAACGACGGTTAACCGGCATCAATTTCGAACGAAGTGCATCATTCGGTGCATGAATCGAAATGGCGAGGTTAATCTGTGTATCTTCATCTGCAAACTTGTAGATGTTCGGAACAATTCCGCTCGTGGATACCGTGATGTGGCGCTGACCAATGTTCAATCCTTTTTCATGAATCATAATGCGCAGGAAAGTCATCGTTGCTTCATAGTTTTCGAAAGGTTCACCCGAACCCATAATCACGATGCTGCTGACACGCTCGCCGCGTTCATCCAGAATTTTCTGAGCCTGTACAACCTGGGCAACAATCTCTCCAGCCGTAAGGTTACGCTTGAGTCCACCCAATGTAGATGCACAGAACGTACAACCAATCCGACATCCAACCTGCGTGGTTACACAGATGCTGTTCCCGTAGTTATGCTTCATAATTACGGTCTCAATGGCATGATCATCATGCAGACCAAAAAGGAATTTAACCGTTCCATCCTTGGATTCAAACTTTGTAATTTCCTTAAGCGTTACGAATTCAAATTGCTCTGTCAGCTTCTCACGCAATGGCTTGGACAGATTCGTCATTTCACTGAAATCATTCACGCGTTTTACATAAATCCAGTCAAAGATTTGACCACCGCGAAACGCCGGCTCCCCATTCTCCACAGCCCATTGCTGCAATTGTTCCAGAGAATAATCATATATAAAAGGTTTCATTTTGTTGTCAACACCTATTCCTTCTTTTCTTTTCGTTTGGCTTCCTGCTTTTCGTTCCATTCGTCCTATTCTATCACAAAGACCACGTTACATCCATGTATACCCTTGATATCTGTACTTCATGCATTATAACACCTGAATGCCGCCATCGCACCCTGTCATCCCTTTTCTCTAACCATTATGCTGAAGTCCCATCACAAAGAAATCCGCCGAAGTTCCCCTCGGCGGCCGTGCTTCCGTGCTCTATTAAACTGTTATTCCACTGTTTTTGTCAACCGTGCGATGAAAAATCCGTCGCTGTGAGCGTATTGTGGCAAAATCTGAACGCCTCCGTTCACAACCTTCAATTTCGCTGTCTCCGATTTAGTCCAGACAGATGCTTCTGCTGGACGATATTCCGGATGTCGATTCAAGAAGTCTGCGACCATATCCTCATTCTCAGCAGGCTCAATTGTACATGTGCTGTACACCAAAATACCACCTGGTTTTAACAACGGCGCAACACGATCAAGCAGTTCACGTTGCAAGCTTGCGATATCTTCGATGTCTTCTACGGATTTGGTCCATTTTACATCGGGCTTCCGTCGAATAACACCCAGGCCGGAACATGGCGCATCCAGCAAAATGCGGTCAAACGATGCTTCCGGATACCGCTCGTTCAGATCAAGAGCATCTCCAGTTACAGCATCGATACAGCTCAGACCGAGACGCTCCGCCTGATCCAGGATCAGCTGGCGCTTATGAGCATGTACATCGTTAGCGACAATTCGACCACGATCGTGCATTTTCTCAGCCATATGAGCTGTTTTACCACCTGGAGCTGCGCAGCAATCCAATACTAGTTGGTCTTCTTCCGGCGCAACCGCTTCAGCTACAAGCATGGAACTTTCGTCCTGTACAGAGAACAAACCATCCCGATACCAGGACGTAAGTGCCATATTCCCGCCACTGCGTACAAGAATTCCATCGGAACTTAACTGAGAAGCTTCAACGACTGCACCTGTGCTTGCCATCTCATGCATCAGTTTGTCCCGTGTGGTCATCGTTGTGTTGACTCGGACACTTACTGCTGGCGGCTCATTGTTCGCACGACAGATCGCTTCCGTTGTCTCCTCGCCGTAATAGGCGATCCAGCGTTCAACCATCCATAACGGGTGGGAATGTTCCAGTGAAATACGTTCAGCAACCGGCAGATTCTCTGGAATACGAAGTTCATCCCGATTGCGAATCATATTGCGCAGTACACCATTCACCATTCCCGAGATTCCCTGATGGCCCAGTTTCTTCGCCAGATTAACCGCTTCGCTCACCACGGCGTGCTCCGGAATACGATCCAGATATATCATCTGATATACGCTGATCCGCAGCAGGCTACGAACCCATGGTTGCAGTTTGGATACTCCTTTGGCGACGTACCGTTCCAGATAATAATCAAGTGTATTCAATCTAGCGATTGTTCCATACACCAATTCGGTAGCTAGTCCAGCATCCGCAGGGCTCAGTTCAGCCTCTTTCAGACGACGATTCAACTCCAGATTACTGTATGCTCCATCTTGCTCAACAGCACTTAAAACTTTCACTGCCAATGCACGAGCAGATGTCTTCGGTTTCTGGGAACGAGATGCTCCATTTGCAGAAGCATTTCCTGCGCCACCCGATTTCCCCGGATTCGGACGACGATTCCCTCCGCGCCCGGCTGCATTTGAGGAAGCTTTCTGACCTCGTCCTGACGAACGTCCCGATGTATTACCACTCATCGCAGCACCGTTCCAGGTTTCAGTGTACCGCCACGGGCAAAGTCAGTGGCTTGCATCACCTTTTTGCCTGCTGGTTGCACTTCAGTCAACCAGAGAGACCCATCCCCTGTGCGAACTTCAATGCCTGCCTTGTTCATTTGCAGTACGGTTCCCGGTTCTGCTTGTCCACTATCCGAAGAAGTTTCCAGATCCACCTGATTGGGGTTAGCCGCAGCCCATACTTTGAAGACCTGATCTTCCCACATCGTGAATGCACCCGAAAATGGCACAAGACCGCGGATCTGATTGAACAATTCACGTGAAGTCCGACTCCAGTCCATCTTCTCGTCATCCCGAGTCAGATTGCGAGCATACGAAGCCTCGGCATCATCCTGAGGGACCGCCGTTGTCTCGCCTGCAATCAATCGTGGCATTTCAGCTTGAAGCAGTTTGGAACCCGCCTCACTTAATTTATCAAACATCGATCCTGATGTGTCTTCGTCTGTAATTGGTAGTTCCACACGCGAGATCATATCTCCGGTATCCAGGCCTTCAGCCATATACATCAATGTGACTCCTGTCACGGATTCCCCGTTAATAATGGAACGTTGGATTGGAGCTCCTCCCCGATATTTCGGCAAAAGAGAGCCATGCACGTTCACACAACCGCGAACAGGCATATCCAGCACGGATTTGGGCAGAATCTGACCAAAAGCCGCGGTCACGATCAGATCCGGCTTCCATTCAGCCAAGCGGGCTACGGCTTCCGGATCACGCAATTTAACAGGTTGAAACACCGGCAGACCGTGGCGTTCTGCCGCGGCCTTAACCGGTGTTGGCGTAAGTACTTTTTTGCGTCCCTGTGGTTTATCAGGCTGAGTCACCACACCCACCACATTGTATCCCTCTGCAATCAGCATATCGAGAGAAGGAACTGCAAATTCAGGTGTTCCCATAAAAACAATATTCAAATCGATCACTCCTTAATTACGACGCGGTCCCGTTTGATCGGCCGCAATTTCGTACACTTTCTCGGCGATATCCGTAAAGAGTACGCCATCCAGATGATCAATTTCATGCTGGAATGCACGGGACAGCAAGCCGCTACCCGTAATAATCAACTCTTTGCCTTCACGATCCAGCCCTTTAACCGTAACGGTCTCGAAACGGCGAACATCACCATTAATTCCAGGGATACTCAAGCAACCTTCCGGTCCAAATTGCTCTCCCTCACTTGCAATGATCTCCGGGTTAATCATCTTGATCAGCCCTTGCTCATCACCTGCGTCAATAACAATCAGACGTTTCAAAATTCCAACCTGCGGCGCAGCAAGACCTACACCTTCCGCATCGTACATGGTATCAGCCATATCATCCAGCAATTTTTGTACGTTTGGTGTAATTTTGGTTACTTCTTTGGCTCTCTTGTGGAGCACCTCATCTGGTTCTTGCACGATAATGCGAATCGACATGTTGTAAGCACCTTCCTAATCCTCATCATAATTTCAGGACGATATTCTGTATTTTTGGGGTATTCATTTTAATCTATGTTTATACCGCTTGTTTACATCCGCATTGCTGCAAAATGCTTACATTAACATTTGCGGGTCTACATCCAGACTAATAAGCAATTTTTGCGCCTGAACATCATCATCCATGCGCCGGGCTGTTGCCAGAGCGAGTCCTATGGCATCTACATCCCCCCGCCATTTTATCATACATTGGAATCTGTATCTATTCTTGATCCGGGGAATCGGGGACGCTACCGGCCCTAATACATCAAAGGCATCATTGCTGAAACGATCCAGACTGCCGAGCCATCCGGCCGCATTAGCCTTCTCTTTCAGTATTCGCGTGTAGTTCTCGGCAAGACGAATCAATACTGGAAGCTGCTCATGCGAAAAGGTCACCAGAATCAGGCGACAGTATGGCGGATATTGCAAATTACGACGATGCAGCAGTTCCTCACGTACAAACGATACATAGTCATGCTTACTCGCATGGCCAATAGAATAGTGCTCCGGCGTATAGGACTGAACAAATACCTCACCAGGCAATTGGTGCCGACCAGCTCGGCCAGCTACCTGTGTTAGTAACTGAAACGTTTTTTCGGCAGCACGAAAATCAGGCAAATTCAATGCTGAATCCGCTGTGATCACGCCAACCAGAGTCACATCCGGGAAATCGAGCCCCTTCGCAACCATCTGGGTGCCAAGCAATACGTCAGCCTTTTTCTCACGAAACTGTTTCAACAGCTTCTCATGAGCCCCTTTTTCCGTAGTTGTATCCACATCCATCCGTATGACGCGAATACCCGGAAAGAGCTTCGCAAGCTCTTCCTCAACCCGTTGTGTACCTGTACCAAAGTATCGAATATGCTCACTTCCACAATCCGGGCATACTTCCGGAGCCGCTTCCGCATACCCGCAGTAATGACAACGCAGATTATTGGAGCGTTGATGGTACGTCAGTGAAATATCACATTCGGGACAACCTGCTACATATCCACAACTGCGGCACATGACAAAGGTTGAATATCCCCGGCGATTCAGCAGAAGCACCGTCTGTTCACCACGCTCCAAGCGCTCCTCCAGCCCTTTGTGCAAAGCTCTGCTGAACATGGAGCGGTTACCATCCTTCAACTCCTCGCGCATGTCAACAATTCGCACCTCGGGCAGCTTGTTACCCAGTGCACGTGTTGGCATCTCCAGCAAGAGTGGTGCAAAATCATCGTTGCTCTGCGAGCGTGCCGCATAGTAACTTTCCAGCGAAGGTGTCGCTGAACCCAGAACAACCACGGCCTGATGCTGCTGTGCTCTTTTAACCGCTACATCCCGGGCATGATATTTCGGAGTTTCCTCCTGTTTGTAGGAAGTCTCGTGCTCCTCATCCATAATGATCAACCCAAGCCGACTGAATGGAGCAAATACGGCTGAACGCGCCCCAATCGCAACCTTCACCTGGCCCTCACGAATTTTGCGCCATTCATCATAACGTTCACCGCCGGACAGACGACTGTGCATGACCGCAACCTGGTCGCCGAATCGCCCTTTAAAACGTTCCACCATCTGTGGTGTTAATGCAATCTCGGGTACCAGTACGATGGCCTGCCGATCCTGCTCGATGCATTGTTGAATGGTTTGAAGGTAGACTTCCGTCTTGCCGCTGCCTGTGACACCATGTAGCAAAAATACCCCGTGGCGTTGTTCCTGCAATCGGCCATTGATATTGTTGTAGACATGCTTTTGCTCATCGGTCAGAACCAGCGGTTCAGTCGCTTTGAACTTCCTGCCCTGATAAGGGTCGCGAAAGACCTCAACGTCTTCGGTGACGATCAGTCCCTTTTCCTCAAGCCCCTTCATCGTTGCGGCTGATACCTGCAGAGTAGATAACACTTCTTTCATCGGCATGGGCAGCAGTTCTTTCATTTCCAGCAAAAAAGCCAGAATCTCCTTCTGCCGCTGTGCTTTCGCCGGGAATGAAGCAAGTGCTTCCTGAGCAGCAGCAATATCTACAGCCAGATCAACGGACTTCATCGTTTTTTTATTTAATTTGTCCTTGATGGCCTGACTCTCCAGCAGTACACCACCAAGCAATAATTTTTTAATTAGTGCAGCATGATTGGGATATTTTCGACTCAGTTGTTGCAGCGGCACCTGACCCCGACTTTTGACAAAACGGATGATATCCTGCTGCACTTTCTCGGTCGTAGACTCTTCTCCCCAAACAAATAACACCTCATCATCCGGTTGTGCACCCGCGATCTGTCCATCGAGTGCATCTCCCAGCGAGATGTATCGCTCTGCTTTCCCTTTCAATGCCGTCGGCACCATGACCTGCAATGACAAAATCCGGTTACTGGCATAACGCCCACTCATCCATTCAGCTAACTCAACCAAATCCTTTGACAATGGTGGAACAATGTCCAGCAACTCCTGGATCTGCTTAAGCCTGAATGTTTCCTCTCCGGTGCGTGGCACAAGATCAATCACGAATCCCTGCACCGTCCGATGACCAAAAGGTACACCCACCCGGCTGCCAATCTCGATCCATTCCCTCATCGATTCAGGTACCAGGTAATCAAACGGCCGGTCTGTTTCCTTCACGGGAACATCGACTATGACCTTGGCAATCTCCATATCCTAATTCCTCCCGGCAATGCGCTCCGCCGCAATCCGGAGCAACCGATGAGCCACATCGTCCTTGGCCATCACTGGAAGCTCCTCCACCAAACCTTCCCGGTCATAGATATGTACCGCGTTGGTGTCTGTTCCAAATCCTGCACCCGTGCGGGTTACATCATTGGCTACGATCAGATCACAGTTTTTCCGTTCCAATTTCTCACGTGCATACATCTCAACCGACTGAGTCTCCGCAGCAAAACCAATCAAAAACTGATGGGTTTTCTGCTTGCCCAGCGTTTCAAGAATATCTATATTTTTAACAAGTTCGAGTGACAGCGTGTCGCCTTTCTTCTTGATCTTCTCGGTGTAAACTTCCTTTAGGCGATAGTCGGCAACAGCCGCCGCTTTAACCACGATATCTGCGTCATCCCACTCACGTGTTACGGCTTCATACATATCCTGTGCAGACTGTACAGGGATCAACTCAACGTTCTCCGGTGGTTTGGCTTGGGTATTGCCCATAACCAATTTCACATCTGCCCCCAGATCACGCGCAGCTGCGGCTATGGCAAATCCCATTTTGCCAGATGAATCGTTCGTAATGTATCGTACTGGGTCAATGCGCTCAATCGTACCTCCAGCCGTAACAACAACCTTCTTGCCTTGTAACAATGAAGCTTGTCCCTGCCGGCTAATGTCTGCTGACTCGCGCTGTTCAAAGAAACGTTCCACCACATCCACAATGCTCTCCGGTTCTTCTAGACGTCCCTTGCCTACATATCCACACGCAAGCAGACCTTCACCCGGTTCAATCATCATGGCACCCCGTTCAACAAGCAAGTTCATATTATGCTTTACAGCTGGATGATCATACATATGTACATTCATCGCTGGTGCAATCATAACAGGGGCTGTCGTGGCAAGCAGAGTTGTTGAGAGCATATCATCTGCCATGCCATGCGCCATCTTGGCAATTACATTGGCTGTAGCCGGAGCAACCAGAACAAGATCCGCCAGATCGGCCAGATGAATATGAGATACAACTGCTGGTTCACGCTCATCAAATGTATCGGTATATACGGTGTTTCGGGTCAACGTTTGCAGCGTTAATTCGGTAATAAACTGTGTAGCGGAAGCTGTCATAATTACATGAACATCCGCTCCCTTTTGTACCAGTCTGCTGCATAATGTTGCCGCTTTGTAAGCGGCTATGCCGCCAGTCACACCAAGCACGATTTTTTTACCGTTCAACATGTTTATTTCCCCCGATATTTATACGACGTCTAAGTAAGATTCCGTTAAAATATGCTTATTCGTAAAAAAATAACAACCTCTCGGTTGTCAATTAATCCGGCTTACGCCGTATGCAGTTGAAGAGCAGCCACAAGGGCTTACTCTTCTTCTTCGTCCTGTCCTTTGATGACAACGAGCAGGTCTCCATAGATTTCTTCCAGTGCAACGCCCACTTGTTTATGGGATCTCGCACCTCTTAAATCCGATTTTTCACCTTCACGTAGCTGTCTAGCCCGGCGGGAAGCAGCAACAACAAGGGAATACTTGCTGTCGACTTTGTTCATCATTTCATCAATAGAAGGATACAGCATATTAACAAACACCTCTTCGCATTAGTATAATCGCAAGTTGCCGCCTGACAGAACTGATGTGGCATGTCTTCACATCCGGGCATTCCGAGAAGGACTGCTTCAGTACATGATATGACAACTGCCCCACTTATATCGCATTCTGCAGCGGCAAAAGGGATTATTTATTGATCTTACAATGTTCGGCGATTATGATGCTTTCTATTCTCTTGCACGCCAAATCAATTTCATCATTAACAACAGCGTAATCATACTGCTCCAGCAGACTGATCTCATCAACCGCCACGGACATCCGGTGATCAATGGTAGCCTGGCTTTCGGTACCACGGCCCTGAATGCGATCTTTCAGCTCGTCCAATGAAGGAGGAAGCAGGAAAACAAAGATGCCTTCCGGGAATTTCTCTTTCACTTTTAACGCGCCTTGAACCTCAATCTCCAGAATGATGTCGCGGCCTTCGTTAATCGTTTTTTCTACAAAATCACGCGGTGTTCCGTAATAATTACCAACATACTCCGCATGTTCCAACAATTGATCTTCAGCAATCATGTTCTGGAACTCTTCATGACTTCTGAAGAAATAGTTCACACCATGTTCTTCACCCAGACGAGGCTGACGGGTTGTTGCCGATACGGAATAGATCAATTCCGGCACCCGTTTGCGCAAAGCGCTGCATACAGTACCCTTCCCGACCCCAGATGGGCCGGACAACACTACCAGTAATCCCTTAGACATATTACACTCCATTTTATTCGTCGTTATCATCATCTTTCGAAGAAAGACGATGGGCGACCGTCTCAGGCTGAACTGCAGACAAAATGACATGATCGCTATCCGTAATAATTACGGCACGAGTACGTCTTCCGTACGTTGCATCAATCAGCATGTGACGATCTCTTGCCTCTTGTATAATTCTCTTGATCGGCGCCGATTCCGGACTCACGATGGATATAATCCGGTTCGCCGATACGATGTTACCGAATCCAATGTTAATGAGTTTGATTGCCATAATCAGGTTCTTCCCCCTATACATGCGACTCTTTTGCCGAAATGTGGCCGTTCATTCGATATTCGCAGCTTGCTCACGAATCTTCTCCAGCTCCGCCTTCATCTCGACAACACGATTCACCAGAGCCAAATGGTTGGCTTTTGATCCAATCGTATTGACTTCCCGATTCATCTCTTGAATTAGAAAGTCCAACTTACGACCTACGGGCTCATCACTCTTCAGCAGTTCCCTGCTCTGTCCAAAGTGACTCTGTAGACGCGTAAGCTCCTCTTCTATGTTAGAACGATCGGCAAACATTGCAATTTCCATACCCAATTTATGCTCATCAAAAGGGAAAGAGCCTTCTTCCTGCATTTCCGTAAGCCTTTGTCTTAGCTTGTTGCGATAATCACTTACCACAGTCGGTGCAAGATCAAGCATCTCGGTATGCAGTGACTCCAGACGGGTAATCCGCCGTTCCAGGTCACTGGCCAGATGAAGACCCTCGCGAGCGCGCATCTGTTCAAGGCTGGACAGAGCCTCTTTCAATCCTTCCTGCAGAACTCGCTCCCATTCGTCCTTCTGCTCTTCGGGAATGGAACTTGTCCCATCCGAATGAACCATGACGTCCGGCAGACCAAGCATATCCACAATACTTGGTTTGCCCTGCATTCCATATTGGGTCTCCAGTTGCTCTGCAGCCTGCAGATAGGCCCTGACCGTCTGTTCATTCAGAACAGCGGGAAGAGCCTGGTCTTCCTCTTTTTCTTTCATTACATAAACATCAATCCGCCCACGTTTCAAACGACTCTGTACGATTTTCCTCAAACCGTCTTCATAATACGTCCACTCTCTTGGCAGACGCATCATCACTTCGCAATAACGATGATTAACAGATTTGATCTCTAATTGTACCTTATAGCCGCCAAAATGAAAGGCGGATTGACCGTATCCGGTCATACTGAATGACATCGGCATCACATCCGTTTTACTATTGTAATTGATTATTAGGGTTGAAACAAGTAGGACATTGATGCTCCGACTTCTCCCATACGTATTGAGTCAGTTCGGCCGTCATGCCGTAGAACATAAACGGTGTCATAAGATAGATGCCTTTGAAATGTGCTGTTGCTACGTCCAGCAGTTCCTTGGCAATTTTTACCCCCATCGCACGGCCCTCTTCGCCTTCCAGACCTGCCATACGGGAACGCACTTCATCCGAAAGCTGAATCCCGGGAACTTCGTTGTGCAGATACTCTGCATTCCGTCCACTTGCCAGTGGCATTACACCTACAAAAATGGGCACATCTAGATGTTTGGTCGCTTCATGCATTGCCACGATTAACTCGGGGTCATACACAGGCTGAGTCATGATGTAATCTGCACCAGACGCAATTTTCTTCTCCAGACGTTGTACAGCTTTCTCCAAATATTTCACATTAGGATTAAATGCCGCTCCAATTACAAAACCAGCTCTTTGCTTCAGCGGTTTACCTGAGAAAGCCACTCCATCGTTCAACTGTTTGATCATGCGTATGATTTCAAAAGAAGTCAGATCGTATACTGAGCTTGAACCCGGCAAATCACCAAATCTGGCAGGATCTCCCGTTACAGCCAGTACATGATTAATGCCCAGAGCATCAAAACCCATCATGTGTGACTGTGTTCCAATGAGATTCCGGTCACGGCAGGCAATATGGACCAATGGGCGGAGACCCGTGCGATCCTGAACGAGGTGACCCAGCGCCATGTTGCTCATCCGTGTAACCGCGAGTGAATTATCGGCCAGTGTCAGGGCATCGGCTCCTGCTGCTTTCAGTGTCTCGGCACCCTTCATGAACTTGGCAATGTCCAAGTCACGTGGCGGGTCAAGTTCAACAATGACCGTGTGACGCTGCTTGACCAGATCAACGATTGTAGGCTGTCCTCCACGTCCGGAACGCTCATCCACATTTTCATGCAACACGATGCGCGGTTTGGATTCTGACGGATCAGGCTCCAGAATGGGCGAAGGCACATAGTCAGCAAGCGCCTCTTTCATAGCGGTAATATGATCAGGCGTCGTACCACAGCAACCGCCAATAATACGAGCGCCGAGTTCCGCAAATTTCACTGCCGTCTGACCAAAGTACTCCGGAGTCGCACCATAACGGAACTCACCATCGACATAATCTGCTGCACCCGCATTCGGATAGACAGACATTGGAATACCGATACGTCCGGAGACGGTTTCCATGGCACGCATAATTCCGTTTGGACCTGAGCGACAGTTAAAACCGATCACGTCCGCACCCTGCTCCCGCATGATCCGGAATGCTTCAGGCATTGTATATCCGTCCAGCGTGTGTCCTACATCCTCTACCGCGAACTGTCCAATCACGGGCAGATCACTGAGCTTGCGCGCTTGCAAAAGGGCAATATCCATTTCCTCGATATCATAAAAGGTCTCAAGCAGGATGCCATCCACGCCTTCATCAAGCAGTGCAAAGATCTGTTGTTGATAAAAGCGTTTCAGTTCACTTGTGGAGACGTTCGTCCGCTTGCCGCCGCGAATAGAGCCTACTGCACCAAGTACATAACCGTTAGCTCCAGCCACTTCTTTGGCAATACGAACGCCGGTACGGTTCACATCCTCCACCTTGGACTCCAAACCAAACTTGGACAACTTGTCGTAATTGGCAGAATACGTATTGGTTTCAAATATCTCTGTACCTGCGTCCCGATAACGGCGATGTACTTCCGCCACCACTTCAGGTGAAATCAAGTTTAATTCTTCATATGAAATCCCTACCGGGAATCCCATTTGGTACAGATACGTTCCCATGGCCCCATCTCCAATGAGAACTCGTTCCTGCATAACTTTGCGCAAATCCACCTTCATCCCTTTTCCCCCCGCCTAGCTGTGATCATTTTCATACTAATGTAACACAAAAAACGCTAAAAAACGAAGAAAAACACAGGTTTTTGTTGAATATCCAGCTCATATGGACTTTCTTTCCACATAACACCCAATATGTCTCTGTACAGGAGACACGCACTGTCCTTTAACAAAAAAAGAGGCCCGCAGGCCTCTTGGGTTACACCGTTCTCTTATTATGAAGTGATTCCCTTGAAAACAACTTCAGCCGGGCCAGTCATGTACACATGATTGTCAGCTTCATTCCACTCAATGTGGAGATCCCCACCCTTGAGGCTGATGACTGCTGTACGATCTGTATGTCCATTCAGGACAGAGGATACCAGTGTTGCACAAGCTCCGGTTCCACAAGCAAGTGTTGGGCCAGCTCCACGTTCCCATACACGCATGTCCACATATCCACGGTCACGAACTGTTGCGAATTCCACATTGATTTTTTTCGGGAACATGGGATGTACTTCAAGAAGCGGGCCCCACGTCGTGAGATCAAAATTAACAGCATCATCAACATAGATAACGGCATGCGGGTTACCCATGGATACGGCAGTGAATTTGAACGCATGTCCGTTCGCTTCAATGTAGTGATCAACCACGGGATTGGCATCCACTGTTGTAGGCACTTGAAGACCGTTCAGGATTGGCTCACCCATATCCACACGAACCGTTTCCACTTTACCATCACGAATGTTGAGACTCACAGGCTGTACCCCTGCACCAATCGTTTCAATGGTGATCTGCTCCTGGTTAACATGACCATGATCGTATACATATTTGGATACACAGCGAATGGCATTACCGCACTGTTCTGCTTCCGATCCGTCCGAGTTCATGATGCGCATCTGAAAGTCCGCCTTTTCTGAAGGCAGTATATAGACCAGGCCGTCCGCACCGATGCCGAAGAAACGGTTGCACCATTTCACAGCCAATTCTGCTGCGTCTGCCGGAAGTTCCTTTTCACCAAATACAACGATAAAATCGTTACCAAGTCCATGCATTTTCGTAAATTCCATCATCTTGCCCACTCCTTTTGGCAGTCTGCTGCCAAAGCTATATTCTTGCTCTTCTACAGGATTACCATAGAAATTCATATTCAACATGTACACAAAAAAAGCTATCCTGCAAAATGCCAAAGCTGCCGCTTCGAATCATTTTGAGGATAGCATAACGAAATAGGTAAGGAAAAGGTATTGATTTTATGCTGAAAACTTTGTACTTTTCGGTACGAAGCGTCCAGAACCACCCATACGGCGGCGGTTACGACGACCACCCCACACGCTGCCCGCGCCCATAAGGAACGTTGGAATGCCAGCAGCAACGATACAAATTGCCCATTCACGCAAACCTAGCGGTACGGTTTTGAAGATCGGCTGCAGCGGTTCAACGTACATGACAACCAGCATCAGTACAACCGATGAAATCACGGCAAGAACGAGATATTTGTTTTGCAGTGGATTTCGATGGAAGATGGAGCGCGAACTGCGGCAATCAAAAACATGAATGAGTTGCGCCAATACGAGTGTAGCGAAAGCCACAGACTGTGCTTTAATCAATTGACCCGGGTTATCCGGCGCAGCCTGAAGGGTGAGCCAGAACGCTCCGAGTGTACATAGTCCAATCAATACACCCCGGCTGACAATTTTCCAACCCAGTCTGCGGGCAAAAATGTTTTCTTTGGCACCACGGGGTTTGTGTTCCATCAGATCTTTTTCCGGCTGATCTACCCCGAGCGCCATTGCAGGCAAACCGTCCGTTACCAGGTTAACCCATAGAATCTGTATAGGTACAAGCGGCAGTGGCAAACCCATCATCATCGCAAAGAACATGGTCAAAATCTCACCCACGTTCGATGCCAGCAAATAACGGATAAACTTGCGAATGTTCTCATAAATGTTACGACCTTCTTCTATAGCAGCAACAATCGTCGAGAAGTTATCATCACTCAGAATAAGCGCCGAAGCTTCCTTCGTGACATCCGTTCCTGTAATGCCCATCGCGATCCCAATGTCAGCCGCTTTAATCGCCGGAGCGTCGTTCACCCCATCCCCCGTCATGGCAACGACATGTCCTTTGCGCTGCAAAGATTTCACGATGCGAAGCTTATGTTCAGGAGACACTCTTGAGAATACATAGATGCCCTCTACCTGTTTATCCAGCTGCTCATCCGTCATGCCTGCCAGCTGCTGACCACTTAGAGAAGCACCACCGCGTGGAAGAATCCCGAGTTGATGAGCAATGGCTTCTGCCGTTGTTCCATGATCACCTGTGATCATGACCGTTCGTATCCCCGCCCTGCGGCATGTTGCAATCGCATCGCGCACTTCACGACGCGGCGGATCAATCATGCCTGTAAGTCCCACGAATACCAGCTGACTCTCGGCGGCGTGTTCATCAGCCACTTTTTCTTCCGGACGCACTTCACGATAGGCCATCCCGAGGACACGCAGTGCAGCTCCGGCCATGCTCTCGTTGGCTGCCATCACTTTCTGCCGCAGTGTTCCAGTGAAAGGTACGACCTTGCCTTCCCACAAAATATAACTGCAGTGTCCGATCAATACATCCGGTGCACCTTTGGTATAGATCATTCGGCCTCCCTGGTGATGAACCAGGACCGACATGCGTTTGCGCTCCGAATCAAACGGGAACTCCTGCTCCCGGGCATACAACTCTTTGAGGCCGGCAGGAGTAAGCCCCATTTTGGAGGACAATGTGACGAGCGCCCCCTCCGTCGGATCACCCTTCAGCTCCCAGAATACATTGTCTCGCTTGACCGTTTCTTCCTGGAGATCCCCTTTTTTCGTTTTTTTCTTGCCTTCCTTTTTGTTATCCTTGTCCTTTTTCTTGCTCGCCCCCTCGCTTGCAACATTCTCCACAATACTGGCATTGTTGCAAAGCGCGCTGATCTGGAGCATTCTGCGTAGCGACTGGTCACTCTTCAGTTCCACCGTTCGACCGTTCTCCAGCATCTGCCCTTCAGGTGCATAACCATCTCCGGTAACCTTGATGCTGCGTCCCTCCAGCCACACATCCGTTACCGTCATCTTGTTTTGTGTGAGCGTACCTGTCTTATCCGAACAGATTACGGAAGCACAGCCAAGGGTTTCGACAGAAGGCAGTTTGCGCACAATGGCTTTACGTTTGATCATACGCTGCACGCCTAGTGCGAGTGCAATGGTTACAATGGCCGGCAGACCCTCCGGTATGGCAGCCACCGCAAGGCTGACCCCTGCCAGGAACATGCCAACGGCTGGTTGTCCGTGCAATATGCCTGCGACAACAACCATAATGGTTAATCCCAATGCGACAAAAATCAGAATTTTGCCCAGTTGTTCCAACCTGTGCTGTAAGGGTGTTTCCTGCTCCTCCGTATTCTGGATCAGATCAGCGATTTTGCCCATCTCCGTCTCCATGCCTGTACGGATAACCACACCTTTGGCCGTACCACGAGTGACCATGGTGCCCATAAAACCAATATTCTTCTGATCACCAAGTGGAACGTCCTCATCGGCAATCGGAAGGCAATGTTTGCTTACGGGAACCGATTCCCCGGTAAGAGCAGACTCCTCCACATCCAGGCTGTTCGTTTGCAGCCAGCGCACATCAGCAGGAATGCGGTCCCCACTCTCTACCATGACGATATCCCCAGGGACAAGTTGTTTGGCGGCAAGGTGTACTTCCTGGCCTGAACGAAGCACTTTCGCAAGAGGTGCAGACAACTGTTTCAATGCACGAAGAGATCGTTCAGCCCGGAATTCCTGTACAAACCCCAGAATGGCATTCAGTACGATAATGGCCACAATCGTTACCGCATCCAGATACTCACCCAGCAATCCGGATACCAACGTTGCTCCCATCAACACCAGCACCATAAAATCCTTGAACTGATTCAAGAGCAATGTAATCGGAGATATACGTTTCCCCTCGCTCAGCTCATTCGAACCGACCACTTTCCTCTTCTCTGCTACAGCTTCATCCGTCAATCCTTCCTGCGGGCTGACGCCAAGAGTGTTACGAAGCTCTTCATCACTAAGTTGATGCCACTTGGTATGTTCCATGCTTCATGTTTCCCTCCCAGTCTGTATTTCATCTGCTAAATAAGCTCACATGCTTCACCGGCGTGCTGGTCGACAGGCTGTACACAATGCCGGACAAACTACCTGCTCTATATGTATTCGGACAGGTCCGTGATTAGCACCCGGAAGGTGAATCCTTTCCCTGATGGACAGAATAGGCTAAAATAAAGGTCTGCGATGTTCTGCGCAGTACCATGTTCAGTGTTCAACAGGTAAGCAACGAAGAATCTGCATCCGGTCCTTGTTTTTTTACATATCTGGTTGCACGTTTCAGTTATATAGATGAAGCATTGCGCATGATAAATGCAGGTGCTCGATAGAGAGAGGAAGTGGAAAAAATGGCATTGGACGGCATCGTAACACGGGCCATTGTTCATGAATTGCAAGGCTGCATTGGTGGACGTATCAGCAAAATCCATCAGCCGAATGGTCATGACGTAGTTCTCACACTGCGAGCTCAGCGCGGTAACAGTAAATTGCTTGTTTCGGCAAGCCCAACATATCCCCGTGTGCATTTTACGGAAAAAACATTCCTTAATCCTACGGAAGCACCCATGTTCTGCATGCTGCTCCGCAAGCACTGTGAAGGTGCAATCATTGAGGAGATCCGTCAGATTGGCATGGAACGTATCATCCACATCGATGTGCGCCAACGCGACGAATTGGGGGATGTTTCGGTTAAACGGATCATCATTGAATTAATGGGTCGTCACAGTAACATTATTTTGCTTGATCCCGTTACAGGAACGATTCTGGATGGTATTCATCATGTGACTCCGTCCATCAGCAGCTACCGGGTCATCATGCCCGGCTTCTCTTACACCGCCCCACCCGAACAACATAAAAGTAATCCGCTCGAAATAAGCCGTGAAGCATTCGAGGACAGCTATCATGCCACTGAAGACGAAGCATCACGCTGGCTTGTGAATTCCTTCAGCGGTTTAAGCCCGTTGATTGCGGGAGAGATTGCAGCCCGCGGGACTGCTGCTGGGGACATTATGCATTCAGCGGCGAATGTGGTTGAGGGTGAGAGCCGAGTTGAGGCCGATGCACTCTGGAACGCTTTCGAAGCCGTGATGGGACCTGTGAGAGAACATGTCTACACGCCTGTAACCGGAATGAACGCCAAAGGCAAAATGATTTTCTCGGCGGTTCATCTTCAGAGCATTCAGGACCTGGAGAAAACCTATGACACAATGAGCAAGTGCATGGAAGATTATTACGGAGACAAGGCTGAACGGGACACGGTTAAACAGCGAGTAAGTGATCTGCTCCGTTTTCTACAGAATGAGCGAAGCAAGAACATCAAAAAGCTGGACAACCTGAACAAGGACCTGCTGGAAGCCGACGATGCAGACAAGTTCAGACTATGGGGTGAGTTGCTGTTTGCCTCTCTGCATCAGGTCCACAAAGGGGACAAGAGCGTGGAGCTTGTGAACTTCTACGATGAAGATCAGGCCAACATTACCATTCAGCTTGATCCGCTGCTCACACCTTCTGACAACGCACAACGTTATTTCAAACGGTATAACAAATATAAGAACAGTCTGGCTGTCATTCATGAGCAGCTTGGCAAAACCAAAGACGAAATTGACTACCTCGATAACCTGTTGCAGCAGTTGTCCATTGCATCGATGAATGATATTGAGGAAATACGGGACGAGCTTGTGCAGCAAGGGTATCTTCGTGATCGCAATAAAAAGGGTAAAAAGAAGAAGAAAAGCGATCGTCCGACCGTGCACCAGTTCACCTCCTCGGAGGGAATTGATATTCTTGTAGGCAAAAACAACCTGCAAAACGAGTACGTAACGAATCGTCTCGCTTCTTCCAACGACACCTGGCTGCATACCAAAGACATCCCTGGTTCTCATGTCGTTATTCGCAGTACGGACTTTGGTGAAGCTACGTTGGAAGAAGCAGCACAGCTTGCCGCCTACTTCAGCCAAGCCAAGGAGTCCAGTAGCGTACCAGTGGATTACACGTTTATCCGTCATGTACGCAAACCAAGTGGTGCGAAGCCAGGATTCGTCATCTATGATCATCAGAAAACCTTGTTCGTCACGCCAAATGACGAGTTGATCAAGAGTCTGCCATCCACCATTAAAAATGGATAAGGCTATATAAGTTGAACTAAAGATTATTTACACTGACACTACGATGACAGAACAACCTTCCAATCGCTGTTATCCCCAGATTTTTTCGATCCCTTTTCTCAAGGGAAAATCCGGTGATAAAGGCGCACGCTTCGCTTTTTCAGGTTTTTTCTGTCCTCTCCGTTATCGTGTAAATGATTAGTTCAACTTATATAGATGTAACAGTAGAAAAATCCCCTGACCATTAACGGTTCAGGGGATTTTTGCGGTTGCATTACTTGTTTGAATGATATGTGAAGCTCAGCTTATTCATCTTCCATATTGAATATTAATTCTTTAAAACGTATAATAATTCAATTCTCGCGAAAAAAATTATAGTTAAGGAAGTGTACCATGACCATACATATCAGAGAAACTCAACCTGATGATCTAAAATCACTAACTGCATTAATGCATGACTATGTGGTGGGGTTCTACAATAATCCCTGGCCCGGTGATCAATCCATCCAGCTTTTGATCAACAACCTGCTTAATCAGCAGATCGGTGCTCAATTCGTGGCAGAGCAGGACGGGGAGCTTATCGGATTTGCCACCCTGTTCTTCACTTACAGCACAATGAAAGCAGAGCGTGTCGCAATCATGAATGATTTATTTGTTACGGAAGCATTCAGAGAAGGCGAAGCAGAAGCCAAGTTATTTGCACACTGCCAGCAATATACACGTGAATATGGGTGTGCTTATATGTCCTGGATCACAGCCGTGACTAATGAACGAGCACAGCAATTATTCGAGCATCTTGGGGCTAAACGCGGCGCTTGGGTCAACTATTCGATTACATAAACTCTTTTTGACACAAAAAAGGACATGAATACATGCAGGTTTATCCCTTGCATGCTCCATGTCCTTTTCTCAAACATCCCTAACATGTATCCCTCTAAAGCAGAATTCATTGTGGTCATAAAAAGCGTTACCAAGTTTAGCTTATACTCCCTTTTGCTGTAAGGCAGCTGCCTTCAGCCTTTCCAACACATCAACCATTACGGTCTTGCTACCCAGATCTCCGTGGAAAACGACACCTTGCCGTTCCCCATGATAATCGGATCCGCCAGTCTCGATTAACCCATAACCCTTAGCCATCTCGGCGTATCTGCGCTCATCTTCCGGTTCATGGTCCGAGTGAAACACTTCGAGTCCATCTGGACGGCAATCCTCAATGATTCGCCGTACCAATTCATCATCTTCATAGAGGCCCGGATGGGCAATCACTGCGGCTCCACCTGCGGCTCTGATCCATTCGCACGCATCCTTCGGCGCAACGCGGGGTACAGATACGAAGCCAGGCTTGCCTTCGGCAAGGTATCGATCGAATGCATCCCGCATGTCAACCGCATATCCCTTCTTCACCAGCACATCAGCCATATGAGGTCTGCCGATACTCTCGTCAGGCTCTAGTGGCCGTCCCAGCTCATCCAGTACTTCCTGCCAGCTGATATCAAGCCCAAGTTCCTGAAGCTTCGCGATAATGAGATGATTCCGCTCATCTCGCGCTTCTCGTAATCCGCGCAACCGTTGCAGGAATGGCTCATCCTCCGTATTCACATAATATCCGAGCACATGAATATCTTTTCCGCCAGCCCGAGTGCTGATCTCCACTCCGGCAACAACATCAATATTGTACTCTTGTCCCGCTTGCTGTGCTTCCGCTACACCAGCAACTGTATCATGGTCTGTTAGGGCAACCGCCGATAGCCCTTTTTGTTTGGCAAGCTTCACATTATCAGCAGGTGGCTGCATTCCATCCGATGCCTGACTATGGGTATGCAGATCACAGCGTCCTTTGCTTTGATTCATGTACAACAACTCCTTTCTTTCCAAAAGTGGTTTGTGATTACATCTTATCTATCATTAATGGTGCGAACGATTATGCCTTCCTCGTCTTGGACTCCGGCTCAGGTTGCTCCTGTTGACGCAGATAATTCAGGAAAGCCACTGCCGAAAGGGGCAACAAGGACGATTTTAGATGGATGGCATAGAATTGCCGTTTGAATTCGAGTCCTCGGATATCCACAATATGAACAAGTCCCAGAGCCAGTTCATGCTGCACGGAAGAAGGAGATAACATCGTAATGCCTACCCCTGCCTCCACGGCTGATTTTACCGCTCCTGTACTGCCAAGTTCCATCACAACATTCATATCCTGTGGATCAATCTTTTTCTTTTGCAATTGGTCTTCCATCACCTGACGAGTACCTGAGCCCTTCTCACGCAGCACAAAGGGATAATTCATGACATCCTCAATATTCACTTTGCTACGCTTAGCCAGATCATGCCCGGCAGGTACAATCAGTTTCAGCTCGTCCTGCATGACAGGCTCTACAATCATGTCCGGATGGTGTACTGGCGCTTCAATCAGACCAAAATTAAGCTGGTGCTTTAAGATATCATCCATAATTTGCGTTGTATTCATCACTTTCATGACGATTGAAATATCCGGATATTGAAGTGCAAAAGGTCCGAGCAT
The DNA here is from genome assembly GCF_037974275.1 of Paenibacillus sp. FSL R5-0519. Taxonomy (NCBI): domain Bacteria; kingdom Bacillati; phylum Bacillota; class Bacilli; order Caryophanales; family Paenibacillaceae; genus Paenibacillus; species Paenibacillus sp. FSL R5-0519. The sequence goes on along the minus strand of NZ_CP150234.1, from coordinate 2,025,562 downwards.
GCGTGGAAGTACATATTCCCCGATCGTTAAACTAGCTCCAAGCTGAAGTCGGCCCTGTAACATTTGGGTAAACGCTGACATCGCTTCATCCGTCTGTCTAACCAGTTCTACACTTCGTTTGGCATGAGGTAATAATGTCCGACCCGCCTCGGATAATTCTATTTTTTTGGTGGAACGATGCAATAACTTGGTCCCGAAATAGTCCTCCAATGATTGAATCTGCATCGTCACTGCCGGTTGAGTCATATGTAATGCTTGTGCAGCAGCCGAGAAGCTTCCTTTCTCTGCTACCGTATAAAAAATATGCAATTGGTGAAAATTCATATCTTCGCCCCTCTTCGATTACACTCTCTATATTGTAGCCGATTTCCCGCTTGGCAACAAAAAAAGCATGCAGCTTGTCTGCATGCGATACGACTTGAATCTATGATTTCAACATATTGAATCTCATATTGAATCTAATCAACTTACTTATGCTTACGGCTATTTTTGACCAACGTCATTCTTCTTGAGTGTCTTAACCATGAATAGTATGACTTCAGGTCCCTTAATTCAATGGTCTCCGACATTCGTCCCAGAAACGTAACTACGATCATTTTGTGCAAGGGGTTGCCCGCAATATCATATTCCCCTTCAAGTTCGGAAAATTCGGCGACCACCACCAGATCCTCATCAATCAGGTAGACGTCCTGTTCATTACGGTAGTATGGTGTTATACGGTCCTGCTTCAGACACTCCCATAACCACGCCGCAATATGGTCATCATCACTACGTGCAGGCTCAATACGGTCTGCATACCGCATCTTGGCATGATGGGTAATGACGATGTCGGCCACTTTCTTGTCTCCAAGAGCCACGAAAAACGGCTCGTAGGTGCTCCAACGTTGCATCACCTTATCACGCATGGGAATCACTCTCCACCAGATAGGACTTTCTATCTATTTATTACCAAATATATTACAACATTAGTCCCGCAACCTCAAGGCGTAAGTGTAACTTTTTTTCACTAAAGTTCATTTGTGCATAATTTAAGAAAAGAGCGACCCCAAGGGGCCCCTCCAGTTTCTCGTCTATATTCCGTAAAAGCTCGTTTTGTCCATGGTTTTGCTGGCATACTCAGTTTTGATCTCATTACGATACGATCGTTCGATCTTGCGCACATAGGAAAGTCGCTTCACGTTTTTCATCGTATCTTCTGCCCGTTCTGCATTAACATACATGACCACATAATGCATACGGCGGGAGATATAATGCACGGTGCCATATTTTTCGAGATTACGGGCAGCCTTCAAATCACTGACCCAAATAATGAATCCTGTCCTTTCCGCAAACATCATCGTTCCCCGCCCTTCTATAATGATTACTTAACTGCAACCACACTTGCCGCCACTACCGCAGCCGCCCTTCGGATTCGGATCATTGCTCGGTACCTTAATGGTCGTTGACACTGCGAATGCAATGGTCTCTGACATTTGGAATAACATGTCATCCAGAGACTTCTCTGCCTGTTTGAAGCGGACCACCGCCTCAAAATTTTCCAACTCCTGTTCCAGAGCCTTCACCTGGTCTTTCGCTGCATGATAATCCGGGTGAAAATGACCGAAACGCTGTGTTTCTTCAAACAATTCCTTCTTGGCATTCAGCTTCCGAATCCCCATCTGAATCTCAGGGGAAGTCTCGACTTGCTGCTTCCAATATAAATAATCCGATACTTCGGCAGATTGGTTAATCATGTCGCCCAGTTCATATGCGCCCGTTAACACTTGGGCCATATCGACCGTGTTCATTTCCGCTACGCTCATGAAATATTCATCCTATCTATATATAAAGTTCTACTTAACGTAGACTACCCCATCATAGCATATCCATGAATAGTTAAGAAGAGTTTTTCCTGCAATTAGAAATAGCGAGAGCTTTAAAATTCGCCTTTCAACCTGATATTCACGAATAACAGTCAGGTTGTAACATCATCGGGCAGGATAAGACGCATTGTATCCCACTCCGACGGAGAGAATGTACGCCATTCCGTCTCTGATGTATGTTCATTTGAATCCAGCATGTACCAACCACTTAAAGTCCATTGTTCATGACCCTCAACCTGATCTGGAATGAGGTATCGCGTACAATTTTCCTGCTGTATCCCTAGCTTGGTCTGCCACTCAACGGCTTTGGCAGCAATCTGTCGTGCGGTTGAACTATGATATCGACGCCACTCCTTGTACCATGTCTCGGGTATCTCCTCCAATCCGAGCAGAGAGAACTTCTTCTCAATGACAGAATGATCACGCTCCAACCCATGCAGAAGTTCAGGGACATTAACCAGACCTTGATTATCGAGTGTGTAGAAAGTAGAAGCACATACATCGGTCAACACATCTTCTTCTAATAATTTCGAAGGCGCTTCGGAACCTGTACTTGCCTCCGTTGCCTCCATCTTCCGTTCTACAGTCAACGGTGCAGCAACCGTCTCCCTTCCCCACCCTTCCAACGCAATACGTACATTCTCCGGTATGCCTGTCAGGGCATATTGATCCAGAAACTCCATCATTTCATCTAATCCACGCCCTTTGGCTAAGGCCGAAACGAATCGTTCTCTTGTCATGCGATAGATGGACATCCGGTCACGCGTTACCCGTTCTGCGCATTGCTCCAGCATCCAGATCACATCAGGCCTTGCTTCCGGTGGCACCAACATTTCGAAATCAGGCTGCATGTAAAATCCACTCGGTTCCGTCTCACTTACCATCTCTCGTTCTCGATATAAAAGGCTCTGCGGGTCGATCAGCCAACGAAATGCCAGATCTCCCGACTGATCCTCTCCAACTTCACCATAACCCCACCCAGCAAGGGCATAGAGCCAGCCCATAATTCGTGGTTTCAGCTCCGAATTCGCTATATGGCACCATATGTTTTTTTCTGGAACAAGCACTGCCAATTGATAACGGAAATGCTGTAACGCGGGTTCAACTTCTCCGTATCTTTCCATACACGCTTGATATATTTCCCGATGCATCTGTGTCCACGATAGCTCCAACCATTTTTTTAATTGATGATCTTGAATCTGGATTCGCCCATCTGACTTCTGAACTAGATTCAGACTGAGAAGTAGATCCAGAAGAATGGCAACGTGGGTCGGATACAACTCCGAATGTTCATATCGGATACCCAAACCATCAAAGTCTGTCGAAGATAACACCGTGATCATACTTAATTTTTGAACACTTTTCTTATGTATAGTGCCTTTACCTGTCAAAGGAAGTCCTTCTCTTCCGATCCAAGCGATCAGATGAAGTAACTCTCCAGCAACATCCGACTTTCCCTCCTGTATTACATGAGCAAGATTTATATCCTGATTGACGGTTATGCCCACTCTTTGCGCATAAGCAATAGTCAATGTCTCCATCAGTGAAGCAGGAATATAGAATAGTCGCTCCCCCCAACTCTTATGCACAGATTCGATCCATTTTTGCTGCCGAAGGTTGGCGAACGAAGAATTGGCTTCTGCGACACTTAGTCCTTCGATGGCCCATTGTTCTCGCGGCATGAGGGAGGAAAAAGGCCGACCAGCGTGTTTGTGAAAAATTGCACCAAGCACTTTTTGTTCCACCCAAGTAAGCTTTGACCATGAATCAAGGTTCTGTACCACAGGTTCATTTGTTGGTCCAGATGATGACATTTCCCAATCCCTCCTCTTTTCGCGATTATAAATGGACTATTCGTTCTCATGAACGATAGCATATTCATATCCCTGCTCCACCAAGAACATCTGACGGTTTAATGCAAACTCCTGTTCCTTACTATCCTCTGATACAAGCGCATAGAAATATGCTTTATTTTCCCCCGCTTTCGGTCTCAGAATTCGTCCCAACCGCTGTGCCTCTTCCTGCCTTGAACCGAAACTCCCGGATATTTCAAGCGCAACAGCAGCATCGGGCAGATCTACAGCAAAATTGGCAACCTTGGATACAACAATCGTTTTAATCTCTCCACGTCGAAAAGCGCCAAACCATTTGATTCGCTCCTGCTGTGACATGGTTCCCGAGATTAAAGGTGCTTCAATTTCCCGGGCAATCAACTCTAGTTGGTCCAGATATTGTCCAATTACTAGTGCAGGTAAATCCCGATGACGTTCTAGCAAACGCTTAACCACACGTACCTTCGCCGGATTCTCTGCAGCCAATCGAAATTGATGCTTAACCTCGGCTTGCAGATAATTCGATCTTAATTCCGGGGAGAATGGGATACGTATCTCCTGGCATTGTACATCAGCAATCCACCCTTGCTGCTCCAGTTGTTTCCACGGCATGTCATAGAGCTTCGGACCAATTAACGAAAATACATCCTGTTCACAGCCATCCTCTCGAACCAACGTGGCTGTTAATCCCAGCCTTCGCGTAGCTTGAATATCCGCAGTTGCACGAAACACCGGCGCTGGAAGCAAATGTACTTCATCATATATGATCAGCCCCCATTGCCGCTCACTGAGCAGTTTGATATGGGTAAAATCAGCATCTTTTGATTTCCGGTGTGTAAGAATCTGATATGTAGCTACAGTCACAGGTTTCACCTGTTTTTTCTGACCTGAATACTCACCAATCTGTTCGCTGGTGATCGTGGTTTTGTCTTGAATTTCCTGAATCCACTGTCGCACAGACGTTGTATTGGACGTCAAAATAAGGCATTCACATTGAAGCCGCTCCAGCACGGCCATACCAATGACCGTTTTGCCTGCCCCACAAGGAAGTACAAGTAGACCGCTTCCTCCCATGCCCTCACTGCCTTCGAATGCATCCACAGCCTCTTTCTGGTAAGAACGCAGTGCAAATCGCTCAGAGTGAGCCCCTGAATCATTGGTTCGCCATTCAAATGAAAGCTCGGTTCCCTTCCGATACCCCACGTAATCAAGTACGGGGTAACCCAGTCGTGTTAATTCCCTTTTTAATAACCCTCGCTGTTCTCCCGGGAGCATAAGTTGATGAGCGTCCTTACGTTCCATACGAAAGGCAGCTATCGTTTTCAATCCACTTAATTCATCGAGCAACCGTTCATCCTCACTGTACAGGCGCATTCTGGTGTGATCTGCTTCGGAATGCAGCTTTAATTTGCCATACTGATCCATAATTCTCCGAACATCCTGTATCAGTGCAGCAGGCACGTTCCAACGCGATACCAGCTCCAGACTTGCGATGACCTGATCTGAATTCCACCCTAGCGCAGCTGCATTCCAGAGCGACAGCGGAGTGATTCGGTAGGTATGAAATGCTGCGGGTGTCTTGACCAGTTCTGAATACATCCCAAGCTGCTCTCTTGCCCTTTCGAATCCGGGGTGGCCGACTTCCAGCAAAACCGTAAAATCTCGCTGAACAATGCAAGCATCCGTTCTACCCATATGTTCTGTTCCTTCCATTCGCGCCTTCCTCCTATCACAAAAAAGTCCAGTTCCGGCTGCTTCCGAAAATGAACCTGTATAATTGCGAGTTCAACAAGTCTTATTTCAGTACCGAAAAGTGGACTCATTGAACAAACTCTAAAAAAATCCATAAAAAAACACCCTGCCCATACCTCGGTATGAACAGGATGCCCAACTGCATCTAAAGTCATTCGGCTGTGTAACCCTTAGCCATGGCGATAAATAATCTCACAGCCGTCTGCATCGCATCTTCGTCAAAATCAAACATCGGATGATGATGTGGATAGATCGCATTTTTATCCGGGTTGCCTGCTCCAACAAACATAAAGCACCCTGGAACCTTCTGCAGATAATACGCAAAATCTTCCGCTGGCATCAGCATCGGGGAGGCTTGCACTCGTTCTGCCCCAAATAACTCTGTAGCTTCCCTGAAGAAACGTGCTGTCTCCTGTTCATCATTCACCACAGGCGGATATCCCATAATATATTTCACTTGCGTCTCTGCTCCATAGGCTGCCCCTGTCTGATCTACCATGGTAAGCACACGCTCTTTCATCACGTTTCGGGTCTCTTCATCAAACGTTCTAACTGTACCGCTCATTTTACATTGCTCTGCAATTACATTCTGAGCAGATCCCGCCTGCATTGTGCCAATGGTCAGCACCGCCGGTTGTAAGGGATCCACCGAACGGCTGACAACCGTCTGAAGCTGCATCACAAGCGCAGAACCGGCGATAAGACTATCTATTGTGGATTGCGGCATCCCGCCGTGTCCACCTTTGCCCTTGATCTCAATGTAAAAATCGTCCGCCGCCGCCATCATTGGTCCTGCTTTACTGGCAACCACACCTACAGGGAGCGGGGTCCACAGATGAATTCCGTATATGACATCTACACCTTCAAGCGCACCATCCGCAATAACCTGGACTGCACCGCCTGGAAGCAGTTCTTCTGCTGGCTGGAACAAAAAGCGAATCTCGCCTCGAATCTCCTGCTTGTGACGGCTGAAATACAATGCCGTACCGAGCAAGATGGAGATATGACCATCGTGGCCGCATGCATGCATCGCTCCTGCTTGTTGTGAAGCATACTCGATATTCTTTTCATCCTGAATCGGCAATGCGTCCATATCAGCTCGCAGCATGACGACAGGACCCGGCTTGTCGCCACGGATTGTACCAATGACCCCGTGACCACCAACATGACGCCTTACTTCAACGCCAAAGCTCTCCAACATATCCGCTACAAAAGAGGATGTCTTCTCCTCATGAAAGGAAACCTCTGGATTGCGATGAAGGTGACGCCGCCATTCCACCATGTGGATCTGCAGATCTTCCCACCATATATTATTAGTCATGTCTCTCCACCCTTTCAATCTTGAACGGGACTTATATCAAGCCCGAACCTGCCTCTTCGAACCTATTGCTGTATATTGTAGCAGAATTGGAAGAAAACCGATACGAAACGCCCTTGGAAAGCTTGCACGGGAAGGGGAAACATACTATCATGAACTAGAGAAATACTCGAGAAATTATACTCGGAAGCTTATGAGGAGGATCAAACGCTTATGATTTTTGAGAATACAGGCTTGGATGGCTTGAAGAGCGACTTGGCATACCTGGATGAGAGCGCCGAGAAAGTCGGATTTGTCCGGTGGCAATGGGAATATTACCGCGCTACATACGACTACAAAATTGAAGATGAACAAACCAACTCAGAATACTTTGTACGCATTAATACCCGCGCCGTGGAAGGCAAATTGGAAAAACCGGATACCGTTCTTGCTGTTGAAGCAGTGTACCTTGGCAAAGCCACCTTCCCTCACGGCCTGGACTATGACTCTTCCGTTCCTCAACCAGTCGTGAAGCTGGCAGCCCAAAAATTACAGCAGCTTAAAGAACTGCTGGAAGCATAGGCTGGGCCAAACGATGAAACAACAAACGGCCCAAACGAAAACGAAGAGAGGCACGCCGGATTTTCAACTGCTAATCCTCACTTTATTGTTGGTGGGCTTTGGACTGGTGATGGTATTCAGCTCCAGTTCCAGCATTGCAATCGCAAGCGACAGATTTAACAATGATGCCCTTTACTTCACGAAAAAACAACTTATGTGGGCGATTATCGGTCTATTTGGCATGTTCTTTGCCATGAATATCCGCTTCAACAAGTACAAAAAGCTCTATGCACCCTTTTTCCTGCTCACTACGGTCATGCTGGTGATTGTTTTGATCTCAGGCGCAGTATTGAACGGTGCACGAAGCTGGATTCACATTTTCGGCTTCAGTCTTCAGCCTGCGGAATTCGCCAAAATTGCTATCATTCTATATCTCTCTGCTCTGATCACCAAAAAAGGTGAGAAATTCAGAGTTTTCAAGACAGGTTATTTTCCCGTCTTGTTCATCGTAGGATTCATCGCAGGACTGATCATGCTGCAACCAGACTTTGGTACCACCTTCATTCTGGTGTCCACTTGTGGTCTATTGATTTATGCCGGTGGAGCCAGTATGAAACATATCTTAGGTTCGATTCTCTTGGTTGCACTCGGTGGAGCCCTGGCGTTCGGAGCGAATTCCCTATTTTCTTCCATGTCTCCCTCCGACACGACGACCGCTACAACAGCAGTCACTGCGGAGCAGAACTACAAGATCGGACGTATCCAAGCTTTCCTGAATCCATTATCCGATATTAATGGCGGAAGCCTTAACCTCTACCGTTCCCTTGTTGCCATTGGTGATGGCGGCATGACAGGTTCCGGGATTGGACAAGGCACGATGAAGCTTCACTATTTGCCAAATGCGTATAATGACTTTATTTTCTCCGTGATTGGTGAAGAACTCGGGTTCATCGGAAGTACATTATTCCTGCTCGTTTACCTGTACTTCATCTGGCGAGGAATTATTGTCTCTCTGCGCTGTCCCGATCCATTCGGAACATTGGTCGGCATAGGCATCATGGGACTGATCGCGATTCAGGCATTTATCAACATCGGTGGTGTAACTCAGACCATTCCGGTGACGGGGGTCACGCTTCCGTTTATCAGTTATGGGGGTACCTCGCTCTTTGTGATGATGGTTGCCATGGGCATTCTGCTCAGTATCTCGCGCACCAACAATCTGGACGTAATCAAGGAAGAGAAAACGAAGTCCGTGACTGTACAGACACAGACTCGTACCTCTCCTGCTCTTCGTTCACGGGAATCCATCCGTCGGATTCGGTAAAAAACAACATAAAAAAAGGCTGTGCACCTAATGGATGCGCAGCCTTTTTGTGTGTACTCGTATGACAATTCTGTCTATCAAGATGAAAAACAGGTTGATGTTACCTGTTCTCCATTGCGGATTGCGATGTCTACAGATCGTCGCCTTTGAAAGATACGCCTTCTACCTTTACATTGACTTCAACCACGCGTAATCCGGTCATGGTCTCTACCGCTTCTCTTACGTTCTGCTGAAGCATACGGGAAACTTCATGAATCGGTGTTTCGTACAGGACGATGATGCGCAGGTCAATGGCTGCTTCCAGCTGGCCGACCTCAACGCTCACGCCTTTCTGTACGTTTTTACCGCTGAGTCGCTTCGCCCAGCCCTCTGACAAACCTCCAGACATTGCGGCAATTCCGGGCGTTTCCATTGCAGCCATTCCGGCAATTTTCGCAACCACGTCATCGGCAATCCGGATGTTTCCGCTCTCCAGTTGAAGTTGTTCTGCCATGCCACATCCTCCTTCACTTCGTTACTCGTATTTTAAATCCTTTCCACCCCAAAAAGCAAATTAAACTCAAAAAGATGCGTTTACAACCTACCACCATTTGGTTATATTGAAATATGAAAATAATCTCATAAGCGATTTACATGCAATTCAAAACAAAATAATTTATAACCGAGGTGTTTGTTGTGAGAAACCGGATTTCATCCATTTTGCTGATTGTGTTCTTTGCACTCAGTGCCATCGCCCACTTCTTGAAATGGGATTCGATTCTACAGTTCGTGATATCAGCCATTTCGGTTATTTTTGTGGCCGGTTTTTTAGGCAAAGCCACCGAAAATGTTGCCCACTACGCCGGACAGCGGCTGGGTGGATTCTTGAATGCGACCTTCGGCAATGCCGCCGAATTGATTATTGCCATTTTCCTCGTTAAAGAGGGGCTGTTCGACATGGTCAAAGCAAGTCTGACAGGATCCATCATCGGAAATCTGCTGTTAGTGCTTGGGTTAAGTATTTTTGCCGGGGGACTCAAATTCAAAATTCAGAATTATAATGTTTCACTCGCAGGTCTGAATGGATCCCTGATGATTGTTGCCATCATTGCGCTGTTTATTCCCGCAGTCTTTCTCAATACACATTCCATTACACAGAAAGACACCAATACACTTAGTCTCATCGTAGCCGGATTGCTCATTCTCGCGTATATTGCCTGGTTATTATTCTCCATGGTGACGCATAAGAACTACCTTGCAGACGTCACTGAGGATCGCGATGAAGAGCTGCCGCATGAACATGCTCCGGCATGGTCCAAGAAAAAGTCTATTCTCTACTTGGTGCTCGCAACGGTCATGGTTGCCTTTGTCAGTGAATGGCTGGTCGGCACGCTTGAAGTCTTCACTTCGGAATTTGGACTTAGCGAACTGTTTGTCGGTGCATTCCTGGTGGCCATCATTGGTAATGCGGCCGAACACAGTGCAGCCATCATGCTTGCCATGAAAAATAAAATTGGAGCCGCCGTCGAGATTGCGGTCGGCAGCAGTTTGCAGATCGCGCTCTTCGTAGCTCCTGTACTGATTTTTGTCAGCTACTTCACAGGCAGAACCATGGATATTGTATTTACAACCATTGAACTGGTCGCCATCGGCGTATCCGTATTTATTGCCAAGTCCATTACCCAAGATGGTTCAACCAATTGGTACGAAGGCCTACTCCTGCTCGTGGTATATATCATACTCGGCGTATCCTTCTTCCTGGTGTAACCAGGCCCTCACCAAGCTATATAAGTTGAACTAAAGAATATTTACACTGGACACTCCGATGACAAGAACAACCTTCCGATCGCTGTTATCCCCAGATTTTTTTGATTCCTTTTATAAAGGGTTAAATCCGGGGATAGCGTATGCTTCCGATGAAGCTTTCTTTCAGAAAGCTTTTAGGCGAACGCTCCGCTTCTTCAGGTTATTTCTGTCCTCTCCGTTTTGTGTAAATGTTTAGTTTAATTTATACAACACAAGAGGCAGCCCAATGTACATTTGGAGCTGTCTCTTTGCTTGTATACGCCTTCTGGCTGGCTTGTATCCCCATCCCGTTCAGACGCACAAAAAAAGCATGCATAGACGCCTGCATGCCTTCTATTCTGACCCGCGCATTTGCAGGCTATTGCTCATTCTTCTTGTTCAAGGCTTCATATAGAATTGCCAAATTCCGCTCAAGCGCGCTAACCAGCTGCTTACCTGCACCTTCTGGAAGGAGCCCTGCACGAACAGCAAAATCCACTTCCTTGGAGAACCCATACATCTGTGTATCCAATACTTCCTCATAGAGAGGGCAGTAGCGGGTAGCCAGATTCTCCATCTGTACTTCAATAAGCTTCTGTATTTTATCTGCATCTTCTTGAAGAAGACTGATCGCTTTCAAATTCAGCTGGTCCTGCAGATCAGATGAAGTCATGCATTTTTCCCCCCTATGTCCCAAAAATCGCGTAAAGACGTTCTACCTCTAATATTAGACGAAATGAAGAGCTAATACAAGAACCTGACCAAAATAAGAACGCAAAGTTAAGCCTGCTGTTGAAGCTTAATCCTCCTGTTCCAGTCCCGTCCAGATGAGTATTCAGATCATTCCATGCCAAAAAACACCCCTGCCAAAAAAGGCAAAGGTGCTTCTTGAGAGCTATTACTCAGATGCGATGCTTACATTCAGTCCATGCTTGGCAAATACTTCTGACATGGCTGCTTTTGCTTCAACTGCATCTGGACCATGAACATGCAGTTCATAGCTGTGCGTGCTGATCAGCGTTGTAAACAATCCGAGAATACTTTTTACATCGATATACTTGTTCTCCGAATGAAGCACGATTGAAGAAGTAAACTTGCCTGCTGTTTGGGCAATTTCCACTACAGCCGCGTTATTACTCGACATAGGAATCCCTCCGTCTTTTTACGATTGGTATCATCTATTAATTACCACTACATGATACCGTGAATCCGCTTTCCTAGCAACAGCAAAATCCTGTTCCTATTTCAAACGGTCCGGATTCAGGCATTCCAGCTCAGGAATCACAAAAATACCGTCTTTACGAATCAGCACATCGTCAAAATAAATCTCCCCGCCGCCATAATCCGGACGCTGGATCAACACCAGATCCCAGTGGATGGACGAGCGGTTGCCATTGTCTGTTTCTTCGTAAGCCTGACCTGGTGTAAAGTGCAAGCTGCCTGCAATTTTTTCATCGAACAGAATATCTTTCATCGGATGCAGAATATGCGGGTTAAATCCAATTGCGAACTCACCGATATGACGAGCACCCTCATCCGAATTCAGGATTTCATTCAAACGCTCCGTATCGTTGCTTGTCGCTTCAATGATTTTCCCATTCTCGAATGTGAACTTGATATTTTCAAATGTCACTCCGTTATACAACGTTGGTGTGTTATAACTGATCGTTCCGTTCACGGAATCACGTACAGGGGCGCTGTACACTTCACCATCCGGAATATTTTTTTGCCCGGAACATTTCTCTGCACCGATATCTTTAATGGAGAAGCTCAGATCTGTTTCCGGCCCGGTGATGCGAACTTTATCTGTACGCTTCATCAGGTTAGCGAGCGAGTCCTGCGCTTTGTCCATTTTGGCGTAATCCAGGTTACATACGTCGAAGTAGAAATCTTCAAACGCTTCTGTACTCGTATTGGCGAGTTGCGCCATACTTGCGTTAGGGTAACGAAGTACAACCCATTTCGTATGTTTGACACGTTGTTCACTATGTACCGGGTGGGAGTACAATGAATTGTACATTTTCATGTTTTCTTCCGGCACATCGGACAGATCATTCACATTTTCTCCCGCACGAATACCGATATAACAATCCATCTGTTTCATCCGGTTCAGATCAATCTCTGCCCACGTTTTCATCATTTCTTCTGTGGCATTTTTCAGCATCGCACGCTGTACAGTCTTATCGGTCAACTGTACAAAGACGTTACCACCTTTTTTGCCTACCTCTTCAATAATGGCGTTAATCAGATCACGTTCTGATCCAATCATCTCAACCAATACATTTTCACCAGGCTGCACATCTACAGAATAGCCCACCAGGCTTGCTGCAAGCTTTTGAATTCTTGGGTCTTTCATCTTGGTAAAATCCTCCTGTCTTCTGCCATGCTTGAATTGAACAACGGTAAATTACGATACTATTGTAGCACGCGAACAGTCATCCCGTCAGCAGGCAGTCCCTCACTTCGTTTATTGATATGACTTGAAGTTTACATCGGTGACAAGGGCTTCTTTGTTATTTTTACGGTTGTTGTCCGTGTAACTCACCTGACTTTCAGAGGATAAGCGAAGAGGCAGACTGCTCTTCCGATCTACGGTGAGATGATATACCGTCTGTACGTTCGCTTGTTTCATCATCTGTTGCATCGTTATTTCACCCTGTTTCCAAACTTGGTCCAGATCCTTCTCAAGCTTCTCTTTACGTGCGCCTTTCACCGTAGAAGCCTTATGCATATATTCTGCCCGAATGGCGTTCATTTCGTCGTTTAGCTGGGCTACAGCCCATGTTTTGGCGTCTTCCGGTGCAAGTTCAATACGTAATGTTCTGGTTCGACGACCGGCCCCATATTCGGATTGAATAGTTTTGTTCATCTTGTCTATCTTCTCCATCTGGGCAATTGGATTGAAGCGGGAAAGAGAACCACGAAGCGGCTCATGCTGCGCTGATAATGCCATCCACTGCCCTTGTTTCCGCTCGAAAGAGGCGCTAAACCCACTGGGCTGTCCATTATTTTTTACGGCAGTCGTATGAATGCCTGTGCCCACAGCAGTTACTTCACCAGGTAATCGGGTCTGAAGAGTCAGACGATCATGATTCTCCAGCTTTCCTTCGAATTTGAACTGATTCTCGAACAATCCACTGTTCTCCCGTCGAAGTCCTGCTTCTCCTTCAAAACTTAATGTTTCTTTTCCCGCTATCCCCGATAAAGCCAAGGAAAAAACCTCTTCGGGCGTTCGATCTCGCTGGATGAATCCACAACCCGGGACACCAATCATCAAGATGCCCACTAATAACCATAACGTACGTACCGAATGGCGGTTAAGCATGTCTATCTTCACCCTTCCATGAACTTTCTCCATAGATTGCCCCGCCCGTATATGCTTATACTTCCTTCTATACACAACTTGATCACGAATACATAAAAAAAAGAGAACGACTCCGCAAATGGAATTGTTCTCTCTTAACGCGTTATATCCTGTTCCTCTACAACAATTCTGTTCCGACCACCATTCTTCGCGCTGTACAGGGCCATATCAGCCCGGTAAAACAAAGACTCTACACTAACCTTCTCATCCATCCAATTCCACTCTGCGATGCCACTGGATACCGTAACGAGCGGTCTGGTCTCTTCTGCAACTCTCTTTCGAATCACTTCCGCATAATCCAGCGCCTGACGTACACTCACCTGCGGCATATAGATTGCGAGTTCTTCTCCCCCCCATCTGGCGCATATATCCTCCGTACGAACCGAACTTGTGACGATCTCACTCACTTGTTTCAGTACTTGATCACCAGTCTGGTGTCCAAAGGTATCATTCACCTGTTTGAACTGATCAATATCCACCACAATGAGGGAGCCACAGAATTCATGAGCCTGTCGCTCGTGAATGACACTATCCAGATAATGCCTCACGTACAGACCTGTCAACATATCCAGATTAGCCAAGCGCCGAACCTCGGCGTGTAACGTGGCATTTGACAGCGCTAGCCCGATATGGATGGACAACATCTGTAAGAGCCGATAATTGTCATATGAAAAATAATGCTCTCGACTGTGTCCCAGCAAAATGGCTCCCTTCACTTCACCATTAACTCTAATCGGTGAAGCAATCAGTGACATAGATCCCGTATCTTCCATGAAAAAGGAGGATACTTTATCATATTGCGCATAATTGGTTATAATAAGCGGTTCCTCTGTTCGATACACCAAGCCTGCAATACCGTAGTCCACAGAAAAAGATTGGTGAAATACATCCTTCACATTGGATGACATGACTTCGAAGTCGTTTGTACTATCATTGAGTTGAAGAATGCAACATGTTTCAGCCTGAAATATTTCCTTCAACTCCTGCTCGGATAATTGATAAATCTCCGAAAGGTGCAGGCTCTTGTTTAAACGCTGTGTAAGATCATTGATTAGACGAAGTTCCTGAATCAACATATTGGATTGTTCGTGCAACTTGGCGTTCTCAAAGGCCGTGCCTGCAGTGTCCACCATCATCGTAATCAATTGCAAGTCCGATTCTTCCATGATCTCTTCATTCATTTCAATATGGAACACACCGTATATGCCTTGTTTTCCTTTCAGCGGAATACCTACATCTACAATGCGGTCTTCTCCATCATCGGAACGAGCAACGATCAGTTTGCCTGCCATAAATGAACGTACACAGATATCTTCTCCCCGCTCGTGGACAAGCAACGGTTTAATCCGTGGATTATAGTTGCTCTGATCCTGAGACATATAGAGTTTGATATAGGTGGCCGGGTACAGGTAGTCCATACTGTCAAATACCTCATCCAATATGGCCTCGACATCCATTTTGTCATGCATTCGCTGAACAATCTGAAAGAGGATAGACCTCCGGTGTTCCTCACGCGCTGTTTGTTCATGAGCATGTAACAGGTCCGTCATAAATATGTATTCAAATCTTCGGTAAAAGCAGGTGCGGTAATGCAATGCCTCAGATCGAACCACAGCTTCAGACGTTTCATATCGATTGGATTCATAGATCACAGCAGTGAATACGGCAAACATATCCTTGTTCGTTCTGGAGAATAAGGGGTGTGTTATCAGGAGATATTCTCCACGGTCGCTAGTCCCTCTGAGAGACAGGGCCTGTCTCTTATCCAAACATTCCAATACAAGCCTGCGTGCATCCAACCCTGGATCAGCCTCATGATCACGATCGTACCCTACACAATCGCCTTCCGTGTTCCATACGCTGTAATAGGCGGATCCCTTGTCCAGGCCTGAATCTGCTTTGGAGTTCCAGTCACTGTATGCCTGCTCTAGCAAGCTGCCCAAATATGAAAAATCAAAAGGTGTGATATCCATTTTTTGCATCCACAACACATGCTCTTCATGAGAACGAGGAGCGGAAACAGATGCGGAATCGCCCGAACTTCGTGAATTCAAGCTGGCAGGTAAACTTCTTAGATGTTCTAACATGTCAGGCGCTCCTTTGCACCGTTTTTGCATCCACCAGGATGCATTAATCTGCAGACGTTATCGCAAACCTGCAAATTCGTCACGATAACCTTATTACATAAAGATGATTTAAAGTTAAGATACAATCTATTTTACTCTGTTTAAAGCTTTTTTGCATCCATATTTCAGAAAATTGTCCCATTATTTTAGGCCCAATGACCTATCGACAAATTTAGACGTTTTTTTGCTTTTATTCTACGCTTGACTTTGGTTCTCTTAAACTGTAATATAAATTGTTGATGAAGACTACTAATGGGTCTTTAAATTTGGGCATTACCGGTTGTGTCACCCTCATTCTTTTTGTTGCTTTCAGGACAGCGGCTGAACTTTCCTGATCGTTCTATGCGAGGCCAAGCCCGCATCAACAAATTGGAGCGCAAACAGAGCCCTAATATGAACTTTAACTAAAAAGGAGCTACTTTAAACATGGCACGTTACACTGGTCCTAAATTTAAATTGAGCCGTCGCCTCGGCATTTCCCTTAGCGGAACAGGCAAAGAATTGAAACGTCCTTTCCCTCCAGGTCAGCACGGAGCTAACCAACGCAGAAAAATGAGCAACTACGGTATGCAATTGCAAGAAAAACAAAAATTGCGCCACATGTACGGTTTGGGCGAGAAACAATTCCGCACACTGTTCTCTAAAGCTCAAAAAATGCAAGGTATTGCCGGTGAGAACTTCATGTTCTTGCTTGAGTGCCGCCTTGACAACCTCGTTTACCGCCTTGGGTTTGCTAACTCCCGCGCTGGAGCGCGTCAGTTGGTAGCACACGGTCACGTAACTGTAAACGGCAAAAAAGTCGATATCGCTTCTTACCAAGTAAGCACTGGCGATGTAATCGGCTTGCGTGAGAAGAGCCGCGCTCTTTCTTCCGTTAAAGAAGCTTTGGAAGGCCGTTCGCATCTTCCAGCTTACGTTGAATACAACGAAGCAGCTGTAGAAGGTAAATTCATCCGCTTGCCTGAGCGTGCTGAATTGTCCCAAGACATCGATGAAAAACAAATCGTCGAGTTCTACAACCGTTAATCGTTGCAATCACATTAAAGTTTCAATCCAAACAGCTGTCGAGATTTTCTCGACAGCTGTTTTTCTATGCTTTTTTCTATTTATCTTCATTAAAAGACCTTAATTAACGATATAAAATATAGACTCCCTTTAGGAGAAGCACACATCCATACAATCATCACAAGAGTTACATCAAGGGGGATTACACATGAATTTTTTTCGCAATCGCAAGCTCGCTGTTAAGCTGGGACTTTTACTCGGGATCGTATTGCTCTGCTGTATTGGAGCCCTGATTGCATTTAACACCAAATCGATTTACGACAAAAGCCTGCAATACGGGGAAACCGTTGCGGGACAAGCAGCGAATCGTGCTACGAACGAGTTCATGACAGACATGAACCAGGTCAAAAACACATTGGACACTATGAGTATCACGTTATTGGATGCCGCTAAGAACGGCTCACTCAATCGCGAGGAAGTCGTTAGGCTCCTTGAACAGTATCTGAAAAAGGATGAGAAAGTTTTTGGCTTTTATACGGGCTGGGAACCGAATGCCTTTGATGGAAACGATGCGAGTCACGTCAATAAAAATGATTATGATGATGCTACGGGTCGATTTGTTCCATACGCCATACGGGACGGCAACTCTTTGCATTTTGAGCCGCTCACGACCTATGAGGGAAACAGTGAAACCAGTACATATTATCAGCTGCCCAAGAAAACCAAATCCATCTATTGGTCAGAGCCTGTTACCTATACGGTTGGCGGGAAAGAAACACTACTCGTTTCGATTGTCCTCCCTCTCTTGGATGAAAACAACACTTTTCTCGGTATTGTTGGGGCCGACTTTACCATTGATCGTTTTCAGCAAAATATAGCATCACTCAATCCGGATCAAGGTTATGCCATGCTGATTACTAGTGAAGGACAGATCGCTGCGCACGGCTCCAAACCGGAACTGGCTAATGCAGACGCCGTCATTCCACCTGATATGAAGACGGTCATTCAGCGTATACAGTCCGGCGAGTCTCAGTTTTATGCCACTGATCCCGAAGTAGGGGAAGAGCTGTTTATTGCTGAACCTGCCAGGTTACAAGGAACAGATTCGAACTGGTATCTTGTATCAGCACTGCCAAAGAGCCACATTCTTCAACCCTTCTATGACAGCTTGAACTGGTCCATACTGATTGCCGCACTGGCTGTACTTCTGCTTGCAGGTGTGGTTACCTACACCATCATCTCCATTGTTAGACAATTAAATCAAGTTAATATCGTCGCTGGGCAGCTGGCTGGCGGAGACTTGACACAAAAGTTACCTGTCCGATCCAAAGATGAATTTGGCGTCATGGCAGGTCATATGAATCAGATGATGGATACCCTGCGACATACCATATCGGTTATATCCGAACATGCTCTATCTGTAGGCTCAACTTCTCAACAGTTGACCGCAGGTGCCGAAGAAACAGGTAAAGCCGCCGAACTGATTTCCTTAACAGGAGTCGAACTTGCAGATAAAGCAGGTAAACAGGTGCAGGAGCTGCAAGAGTCCTCCCGTTCCATGAATGAAATATCTGTCGGGATCGGAAGAATAGCAAAGGCCGCCTCCGATGTATCCGATTCATCGCGAACGGTGGCCGAACGAACAACCGTCGGAAGTGGTAAGATTCAGTCCGCCATGCGCATGGTCGATAGTGCCACTTCATCTGTGCAGACATCGATGACCGCACTGGAGAATTTCCGCCAACGTTCCGAAGAGATTGGCCATATTACAGGCATGATCACGGAAGTTAGCCGTCAAACCAACCTACTCGCACTTAATGCTTCCATTGAAGCATCACGAGCAGGGGAACACGGACGCGGGTTTGGCGTTGTTGCTTCCGAGATTCGTAATCTGGCTGAACAATCCAGAGTATCAGCAGCGCAGATTGCAGCGTTAATTCATAGCGTTCAGCAAGAGGTCCTTTCTCTCGTTGAAAATATGGAACATGGAAATTCCGAAGTTATTCATATTGCGGACGTGATTAATGAGAGTGGTGAGCTCTTCCTCTCCATCTCATCACAGATTTCAGATGTTAATGTGCAGATCGAGCATGTCTCAGCCATTGCACAGCAGATGTCAGCTGGATCACAGCAGATTGATGCCACGTTGGAACAACTCAAAACCATCGGTCATGAAACAGCAGATCATGCAACTCGTGTTGCTTCTGCCTCTGAAGAACAACTCGCATCCATGGAAGAGATTACGGCGGCATCTGCCTCTCTGGCTAATCTTACCCAGGAACTCTTAGAACTGATTCAACGTTTCAAAACCTGATGTAAAAGACCTCCAATACGACACATCATTCAGGCCACCCTATGCACCTCAGCATGGAGGTGGCCTGCTTATATTTTGGCTTACAACTCATGAAATGTGCTTCAATATCGCATGATATATAGCATAATGCATGGCAGAATGGCAAATTTCGACCATTACTTGTATTTCTCAGGCATGCAAACCCGCCTTTTTATGCTATAATAAGTGCTGTTAAAAGGAGGAAGACACTGAATGGTTGATGTTAATAAGAAAAAGCCCGATGAACAGCCTGTACGCAAGCGCAGCTTTGCCCGCAGACTGGGAAGTTTCGTCAAATGGATGGTTGTCCTTGGATTTATGGGGGTACTATTTGTAGGCGGTGCTTTGATGGGATACGTCAGTTCCATTGTGAAAGACGAGCCTGTCCGTTCAAGGGCCCTGATTGAACAAAAAGTCAGCGAAAACTCCATCACAGGCTTTGCTTACTTTGCCGACGGCAGTCCGATCGGTCAATTACGTACGGAAGAAGACAGGCGTCCGGTCACTACGGACCAGATCCCACAAAAGGTTATTGATGCAGTCATTGCGATTGAAGACAATCATTTTTACGAACATAAAGGTGTAGACATGAGCGGAACACTACGTGCCGTGAAGCAAAAAGTGCTGAAAGAATCAGTACAAACCGGCGGTAGTACACTGACTCAGCAATTGGCGCGTCGTGTATTTTTGAATCTGGATCGCACGGAAGATCGAAAAGTGAAAGAAATCTTGCTCTCACTTCGACTCGAACGTTTCCTGACCAAAGACGAGATCATGACAGCCTATCTGAACAAAGTTCCTTTTGGTAATGGTTCCAGCGGATACAACGTTTATGGAATCAAAGCGGCCGCCAAAGGATTGTTTAATATTAACGATCTAGAAAAAATCAACATTGCTCAAGCTGCTTATCTTGCTGGATTGCCACAACTCCCCTCCTCTTACTCCGCTTTTAACGGTAAAGGTGATTTTGTAGAGGAAAATTTTGACCGCGCAATCAATCGTCAGCAGCTGGTATTACGTCGTATGCTTGAACTGGGCAAGATCAATCAGTCCGAGTATGACGAAGCTCTTGCTTTTGATATCAAAAGTTCACTCGCTCCGAAGACCATCAAGGCTTACAATACTTATCCATATCTTATGATGGAAACGGAACGACAAGCTGCACAGATTTTGATGAAACAATTAAATTCCGACACAGCTGAATCTACAGACAAAGGTACGGATGCCGACACACCTCAGAAGGAAAGCAGTGCATTATTAGAGGAAGCTCAGACGCAACTGCGGACAGGTGGATATCGCATCTACACGACCATCAACAAAAGTATCTATAAAACGATGCGTACCATTGCGGAAGATGACAGCAACTTCTCTGCAGATGATCCTGTCAAAGGAAAAGAACAAACTGCTGCCATGCTGATTAATCACAAAACAGGTGCTATTCTCGGCATGATTGAAGGACGGGATTTCCAGGATGAACAGATGAACTACGCAACGCAGATGATACGTCAGCCAGGTTCAACGATGAAACCAATAGCCGCTTATCTTCCTGCGTTAGATGAAGGTCTTGTTCAGCCAGCTTCAATTATTGATGACTCACCGATCATTTTGAAAAGCGGTCCGAGCGGGTACCACATTGCAAAGAACGCTAACAACCGGTACCAAGGACTTGTTACGGCCCGCAGAGCACTGAATTACTCACTTAATATACCGGCTTTGAAATTGTTCAATGAAGAAGTCGGGATCGACAAAGCGTGGGCTTTCGCCAAGAAATTAGGAATCACCACGATTCAAAAGGAAGACTATCAGGCTCAGACTGGTGTTCTCGGAGGTCTCCAATACGGCGTAACCGTTGAAGAGCTGACCAGTGCCTATGGTGCCATCGCCAATAATGGTGTATATAATGATTCCTACATGATTAGCAAAATTGTAGATTCCAAAGGCAACATCGTCTACAAACACGATACGGAACCAGTTCAGGCCTTCTCGGAGCAGACAGCATACCTGATGACCGATATGCTGCGGACTGTTATTACAGAGGGAACGGCAGATAAAGTACGTGAAAATTACAAATACTCGAAGAGTGTACCTATTGTAGGTAAAACGGGTTCCACTCAAAACTATGCAGATGTCTGGTTTGAAGGCTATACACCTGATGTCACACTTGGCGTATGGGTTGGATACAAACAGCCGGTGAATACGCTGGAAAGCAAATCACAGCGGAAACGTGCGCAGCAACTGTGGTCGAAAATCCTGAATGAAGTGATCGATACGCAAAAAGATCTGTTCGTCACGGATTCGTTCAAAAAACCATCTGGGATCGAAACGCGTACAGTATCTGCTTACAGCGGTAAGTTGCCAACATCCATGACTGACAAATTTGTTACAGATATTTTCAACAGCAAGTTTGTTCCGAAGGATAGCGATGATGGTGTCGCCAAAGCCAAATACATTACTTACAATGGTGTAAACTATATTCCGCGTGACGGAACCCCTTCGGACATGTTGAAGGAAAAAACAGTAATTAAACGTAAAAAACCAATCTCGGATCTCATCAAAGAATTGCAAAATGCATTCTCACGTATGAGTCGACATGAGTCTCTTGCTTATTATCTTCCTGAAGATGCTGATGCAGACATGCCGACACAGATTGATCCAAGAACAGATAACGGCAAAACTCCTGATGCACCAGGTAACGTACGAATCTCAACCTCGGGTGATAGAGCTGTCATTACATTTAACGCTACACCTGAAAACGATGTGGTAGGTTATCGTTTGTACCGTTCTGTAAACGGTGGAGGATTCCAGAACCAGGGTCAGGTTGTGCTGACTGGTGAATCCAGATCATTCTCTGCGTATGCAGCGCAAGGCGGCAACTTTGCCTTCTATGTAACCGCAGTGGATGTTGCTGGCAGGGAGTCTGCTCCTAGTGCTACAGTAAATAGTGCTGGAAGTGCACCTCCTCCTGTGGAAGAAGAGATTAATGAGCCAATTGAAGTTCCAGGCACAGTCATTACGCCGGGAGAAACGCAGACCGATAATGCAACAACGACAGCCCCAGGCACACCTGGTCAAGTCAGCGTATCTGCCCTCGCTCAAGGGCTGCGCATTCAATGGGCGTCTACTCAAAACGCAGATAGTTATACTGTATTTTACAGTGAAACAGGCTCGGCCTACACCAAAATTGGTACGACAGCGGGCAATACCATGGATTATGGCGTACCCGCATCGACCAGTGGATGGTTCAAGGTATCTGCCAGCAACAGTGCGGGTGAATCAGAACCTTCCGCGGCTGTACATTTTCAGCCCTGATTTAGGCAAAGTTACCTCAAAAAAGCCTCATCCTCAGATCATATCTGAGGGTGAGGCTTTTTATTTGTACTTGCATCAACTAAAAAAGCCTGCTTTATGCCACTGGCATAAAGCAGGCTTTTACAATTACAACCCATTCTTATTGGTAGAGCCACCGGATTGGGATTCGTAGAGTATCAACGTTAGTCTTCAATGGTGGATAGATCCCCTGCCGGAAGATCTAGCTCCCAGGCTTTCAGCACACGGCGCATGATTTTGCCAGAACGTGTCTTAGGCAGTTTATCCTTGAACTCGATCTCACGCGGAGCAGCATGGGCAGACAAGCCCTCTTTGACAAAACGATAAATCTCTTCTTTCAGCTCCGGTGTCGCCTCATATCCTTCACGAAGCGCCACAAAGGCCTTGATGATCTCCCCACGTGTCACATCCGGCTTACCAATTACACCCGCCTCTGCCACCGCAGGATGCTCTACGAGCTTGCTCTCCACCTCAAAGGGGCCGATGCGCTCTCCTGACGAATTAATCACATCATCAATCCGTCCCTGGAACCAGAAGTATCCTTCTTCATCCATATAAGCAGAGTCACCGGATACATACCAGCCCGTAAGCCTGAAATACTCCTCGTATTTTGCAGGGTTATTCCAGATCTTGGCCATCATGGATGGCCAAGGTGCCCGTATGGCCAGATTCCCCATACTGTACGGCGGCAATTCCTGTCCGCGATCATCAATAATGGCTGCTTGGATGCCAGGCAACGGACGTCCCATGGAGCCAGGCTTGATCGGCATTCCGGGATAGTTACAGATCAGCTGTGCACCTGTTTCCGTCATCCACCATGTATCATGAATTCGCTGACCATAGGCTTTCCATCCCCAACGAACAACCTCCGGATTGAGCGGTTCACCGACAGACATGACATGACGCAGACTGCTCAGATCAAACTGGGCGATGGTCTCTTCTCCAGCTCCCATCAGCATACGGAAGGCCGTTGGTGCACTGTACCAGATCGTGACTTTATTCTTCTGGATGGTGTTGTACCAATCTTGAGGACTGAAACGACCGCCACGTATTACATTGGTCACTCCGTTGAGCCATGGAGCAAAGATACCGTAAGAAGTCCCTGTGACCCAACCCGGGTCTGCCGTGCACCAGTACACATCATCCTCACGCAAATCCAGAACAACCTTACCTGTATAATAGTGCTGAATCATGGCATTTTGAACATGGTACACCCCTTTGGGTTTACCTGTAGAGCCTGAGGTATAATGAATAAGCAAACCATCCT
Organism: Paenibacillus sp. FSL R5-0519; assembly: GCF_037974275.1. Taxonomy (NCBI): domain Bacteria; kingdom Bacillati; phylum Bacillota; class Bacilli; order Caryophanales; family Paenibacillaceae; genus Paenibacillus; species Paenibacillus sp. FSL R5-0519. The sequence continues at coordinate 2,001,749 of NZ_CP150234.1, read as the reverse complement.
CACGATTCAACCACTCCACTTCCATCTCATCCGAAGCGACAGACATCTCTGCATCAAAATCGATGAGTCCTTCTTCAGTCTGCGCGCCACCACCCACAATAAATATATGTTTGAGTTCGGGCAACTCGGAACGTTTGATGCGTTTCAGTAATTCCGGCGTTGTGACGAGCGCTACTGCTCCGCTATCCTCCAGCCGATCCTTCACTGCCGTTTCCATAAATGCTTCGAACAACGGGCCCGCGATGGCTCCAGCTTTCAATATTCCCAGCAGACTAAAATACAGTTCAGGACTTCGAGGCATAAAAATAAATACCCGCTCTCCTTTGACTATGCCATATTTGCGGAGAACGTTCCCGAACCGACTCGACTGTTCACTCAGATCAGCAAAAGTATAGGCCTCTTCGCGTGAAGCATCGCTATACAATAAAGCGGTTTTGCCGCCCCTTCCTTCCAGTACATGACGATCAATAGCTTCATGCGCCATGTTTACTTTTCCGCTGGCGTGCCACGTAAAGTGCCTTTCCACCGATTCCCAATCGAACCGGCTTCTCGCCTCCGTGTAATCGCCCAGATTAGATTCAGACACAACCGTTTGCAGCATCTCACCATGTGCTTGACTCATGCTTGCCAGCCTCCTTCAACTCGACATTTCGATTCCCGTTAGGGGTCAATTCTCATTGCCTTTGTGTTGACTGAACTTCCAGTTAGCGCTTACATTAGTAGAGAGAACTTCTCATCATGTACTTGCTCGGCCAAACAGATGTTAACCATACTGTATTGAATTGTGAACATTTTTTGTCTACGCAATTATAGCAAATCTTTTCAATTGTCGTCTATGGCTTTTCAATTTTTTGGATTTTTGCTATAGCGTTCTTTTTGAAGAACCTCTATAAGTAGGGAGAGAGAGGAGCATGAACCATGGAACATATCAAAGAACATCATATGCGTTCCATCTTCAAGTCCGGCCATCGGATTACTGTTGAAGGCCCCGTGCAGGCCGAGGAGATAAACCGTCTTGCCTTCCATTCGGATCTGGATGCCTTCCGGCGCCCAACGGAGCAGCAGGAAGCTCTGGCCGAGATCGCTGCATTGCCTGAAGGTCGAATTATCATTGCACACGAAAATGAAACGATTATCGGTTATGTAACCTTTCACTATGCGGATGATTGTGAACGCTGGTCCGAGGGCAATATGACTGATCTGATAGAGCTTGGGGCAATCGAGGTTGCGGACGACTATCGCTCGCTTGGCATTGGACGTGAGATGTTGCTTACTGCTTTGGAAGATAAATACATGGAGAACTATATTATTTTCACCACAGAATATTATTGGCATTGGGATCTGAAGGGCAGCGGACTGAATGTATGGGATTATCGCAAGATGATGGAGAAGCTGATGCAAACGATCGACATGACTTGGTATGCAACAGACGACCCCGAAATCTGTTCACACCCTGCGAACTGTTTGATGGTGCGTATCGGAAGTCAGGTGCCCATCACATCGGAAGAACAGTTTGATCGTGTACGCTTTCGCCATCGGTTCATGTACTAATGCGATGATCTGCTCAAAAAACGATATACATAACAAAAACCGCCTCTCGCAGCGCTGCTCCATGCTTCATGGAACATCTAATCGATAAGCGGTTTTTCTTGATGCGCCTTTACATATTTTCTAACATATGCTCCACAATACGATGCGAACGCTGGGAAGATTCCACGGTAAATTCAGCAAAGTTGACATGCGCCGAGCCATCCGCTTTATCTGACATTCCACGCAGGACAACAAATGGTACACGATTCATGTAACAAACCTGAGCGACTGCTGCCCCTTCCATTTCGGCACATGCACCGTCCATTTCGGTATATAACATGTTAACGGTATCTTTATTCGCAATAAACTGGTCTCCCGACAATACTTTACCAATCAAATAATGGGCCCCCAGCGCTTTACATGCCTCTTCAGCCAGTGTAATAAGCGAAGCCTCGGCAGGGAATGCAGATGTCTCCTGGTAAGGAATAACCCCGCGTTTGAACCCCAGTGGCGTTACATCCATGTCGTGCTGAACACATACGGATGATATAACCATATCTCCAATATTCAGCTCCGGGTTAACCGCACCCGCAACACCTGTGAAGATAATGCGATTCACCTGAAAACGATCAATCAAAATCTGTGTCGTAACCGCTGCATTTACTTTACCTACGCCGGATTTGCACACGACAATTTGCTTGCCCAGCCATTCGCCTGCAACGTATGTAATCCCGGTCTGTTTGACCGTCTCAAGCTGTTTCATACCTGCAAGCAAAAGCGCTACTTCCTCATCCATCGCTCCGATAATGCCAATCGTTTCACGCATCTTCTGATACCTCCTGTTTTCACTTTCAACCTCATTCAGCACAAAAGCTCCGTCTCCGGAGCTTTCGCATATCCACTATGTAGAGAGAGAGGTTTCTCTCTTTCCTGTATATAATCCCGATTACACTACATCTGCATGACTTACAGACAGACGAAGAATCGTTTCATGCGGCAAAATAACCCGTGGATTCTCCACATTTTCCTTCTTCATCAGCTTGGTCAGCAAACGCATCGCAACTGCGCCAAGATCGTACATTGGCTGTGCCACTGTCGTCAACTGAGGACGCACCATGGAAGCCATACGGATGTTATCCACACTAATAATGGAGAAGTCATCCGGTACTTTCAGGCCGTCATCCTGAATGCTGTGAATGGCACCAATAGCCATTTCATCTGTTGCAGCAAAGATAGCTGATGGTTTTTTCTTAAGTCCAAGGAAATATTTCATCGCTTCAACACCGGATTCATACCGATAGTTACCGATTCGAACAAGATCCTCCTGGTATTCAATCCCGGCTGCTTCCAGTGCTTTTTTGTATCCTTGGAAACGGGCATATCCATTCGCAGGATCTTGCAGTGTACCACTGATCATCGCAATTTCCTTGTGTCCATGACGAATCAGGGTGTTTACCGCATCAAACGCAGCTGCTTCATGGTCAATATCCACGGATGGGAATGTACCCTTCTCATCACTCGTTGCACAAAGTACGATTGGCACAGCGGCAGACTGGAACGCCTGAATGTGTTCGTCTGTTACTGTTCCGCCCATGAAGAGCAATCCGTCCACTTGTTTTTCGAGCAACGTGTTAATAACACGAATTTCTTTTTCTTTCTTCTTATCTGCATTACACAAAATAATGTTGTAGTGATACATATTCGCAATATCTTCAATTCCGCGGGCAATCTCCGCGAAGGTTGAGTTCGAAATATCCGGAATAACGACCCCGACCGTGGTTGTCTTCTTGCTTGCCAGACCTCTGGCTACCGCATTCGGACGATATCCCAATCGTTCGATGGCTTCATATACTTTTTTCCGCGTTTGCGGTTTGACATTAGGGTTATTATTAACTACCCGTGATACCGTTGCCATAGACACTCCAGCTTCACGTGCCACATCATAAATGGTTACCGTCACAGTACTTCTCTCCATTACCAGTAAATTTTCATACCATTTTCATTAAGATTTATATTACGACAAATTTTTGCATTAATCAATTAAAATAGGCTTTAGGACTCACTCAAAACATTCGTAAGTGTAGCTCTAGTAATATCTGAATGGGAAGTATGCCATACAGGAATTCCCTTTTTAATCAGGATCGCCTGTGGAGATTCATGCTTAACACCCAGTTTCTCTGCTGCTTCATTCGATACCGGGCGATCTTCCACAACATAGATGATACCGTATTTCACATTTTCATTGGCATGGTTATGCAAATAATCGTTCATCTCCTGATAAGCGTTCGAGCTGATCGGACAGCGCGTACTGTGCTTAAACAGAAGCAAGGGTTGATCCTCGGTAGCCTCTACTGCGGAGTTTAGCTGTTCAATACTTGTCATTTTAGTCATGTCAGCCATTAGATATACATCCCCCTTTACCAGGAATACCGCTATGTTGAGCGTTTTCACTCTTCGATATCTTAACAAAAAGTGCGCGAAAAAGCCAATTTTCATGAAAACAAACATTTTGCACGTCAAAATTAGACAGCATTCGAGAAGTACTCCTGCCACACAAATCCGGATAATTGACTTAACCTGCGCTCCGTGGTCTCTATCCAAACTGTATCTCCAGACTTCGTTGCGTAACCCATGATGTCCAGCAACAGATTGATACGTTCCTCTACCGCTTGCTGCATCCGATATTGCATCTCCCGATCGGTCGCATCCGGCCAGGCCAGCAGTTGCTCATGAAACAGGTCTGCCAATTCATTACGTTCGCCAAAAGATACGTCCTGCTTCACGGGCTGTTCACCCAATGTACTAATGCATTCTGTTAAGTCCGGCTTGACCGGAGGAAGCACTTCGTATGATACACAGTCTGTACACGCAAATACGGGTACGTTTCGAATCTCCACTTTTTTGGCGTATACCACGGTTCTTAATTCCAACTCCATTACATGTCCACATCTGCACGACTTGCGCACACCCTCACCTCATTCGTTCTATACTCTATATAAGTACCATTCGACCTATTTCGGCTCAAATCCTGCTGCAAAAGAAAGGTTGCACAAATTACCACTCCCTCCAGATGAAGGTTGTCGAATGCAGGTGATTACTGACTTGTAATCGCTTCCTCCACACTGCATATGCACAACCATGAAGTCCCTTGTAGAATCTGTTACAATTAGAGACGCGACATACCTAATTACAGCAAAAGGAGAGATGAACATGAGATTAACCGGTAAAAAAGTCATCGCTCTGGTCGATGAAGAATTCGAGGATTTGGAATTATGGTACCCTGTGCATCGTGTTCGTGAAGAAGGTGCAGAAGTGCATCTTGCTGGAGAGAAAAAAGGAAAAACCTATATCGGCAAATACGGTGTGCCTGCTGAAGCTGAATATAGTTTCGATGAACTGGACAGTTCAGAGTACGATGGCATTCTTGTACCAGGCGGCTGGGCGCCAGATAAGCTGCGTCGTTATCCCAAAGTTCTGGAACTCGTGAAGGAAATGAATGCAGACCGGAAACCGATTGGACAGATCTGTCATGCAGGATGGGTACTAATCTCTGCCAAAATTCTGGACGGAGTTACGGTAACCTCTACACCAGGCATTCGGGATGACATGGAAAATGCAGGTGCGATCTGGAAAGATGAAGCGGTTGTTGTTGATGGACATATCATCTCGGCACGTCGTCCACCGGACCTTCCACCTTACGGCAAGGCATTCTGTGATGCCCTCGCTGACAAGTGAAAATAACCCCACTGTGCTCTAACACGCAGTGGGGTTATTTTATATAACAAGCATTCCAACAAATAATTATCACAAATGTAAATATATTAACTTAAAGGTATTTATATCCATTTGTCCCAATTACGATGCATTCGAACCACTTTGTTCATCCGGGCTTCCTGTGGAGTCATTAAAGACTTGCAATCGCTCCTCAATATCTCCGCTGGTCCGCAGGGCGAAGCACTTTCGAGCTTCTTCTTTGGCGTCCGATGCTGTTGTGTTCAGCACTCGGTGCTTCACACGCAACAGGGATTGCGGAGACATACTCAAGTGGCGAATACCAAGCTCCAGCCAAAGCGGAATGGCACGCTCGTCCCCTGCCATCTCTCCGCATACACTAACATCAATTCCTGCCGTATGCGCCGCATCCGCTGTGGCACGAAGCATCCGCAGAACAGCCGGATGATAAGGATGATACATATGAGCGATCTGCTCATTCATTCGATCTACTGCCAGTACATATTGAACCAGATCGTTCGTTCCTATACTGAAGAAATCCGCCTCCTCCGCCAGCAGATCAGCAATCATCACCGCTGCAGGAACTTCAATCATGATCCCCACCTGAATATGAGGGTCGTATGATAATCCCCGCTCGTCCAGATCGGACATCGCCTCACGAAGAATCTCATTGGCTTGTTGAAGCTCTTCCACCGAAGAGATCATCGGGTACATGATTTTCACATTGCCCGCAGCGCTGGCACGCAGAATGGCTGTAAGCTGTGTTTTGAACAGGTCCTTACGGTCCAGACTAATTCGTATTGCACGGTAACCCAGAAACGGATTGTCTTCTTCCGGCAATTCGAAGTAATCCAGTTGCTTGTCACCACCGATATCCAGTGTACGAATGACAACGGATTGTCCTGCCGTCTTCTCTGCCACAAGGCGGTACACCTCATACTGCTCCTGCTCACCCGGGAATGTAGCCCGATCCATATATAGAAACTCTGTCCGGAACAAGCCTACGCCCTTGGCTCCATGTTTCAAAGCCAGATCCAGTTCCTTCACCGAACTGATATTGGAAGCGAGGTGTAATATAGCCCCGTCTTTGGTTACAGCATCCACCGTAGCAAGCACCTGAAGTTGTTCTTTTTTCTTCAGCTGTTTGCTGCGAAGCATGGTATACCGTTCAATTGTCTTGCGATCCGGGTCGGTAAATACCAAGCCATTATCACCATCCACCACAAGCATATCACCAGTCTCAACCGGCATGCCAAGACTCGCTTCCAAACCGGAAACGAGAGGAATGCCAAGCGCACGAGCCATTATTGCAGAATGTGATGTCTTCCCGCCAATCAAGGTTACAATGCCCAGGACATGACTGGGATTCAGATGTGCTAATTGAGATGGCGATAGTTCTTTGGCAACAAGTACATACGGCTGTGTATCCGAAGGGAGTGTAATCTCCGGTGCACCAAGCAGATGCTTGAGCAGACGATTACCTACATCCTTGATGTCAATGGCCCGCTCCTTCATATACTCGTCTTCCAGCAAGTCAAACATCGTGACAAAATGGTCTATGGCTTCTTTGACTGCCACTTCTGCTGCCTTGTACTGACGCTCGATAATGCCGCGAATTTCGTTCATGAATACTGGATCCTCGAGGATGGCCAGATGTGCATCAAAAATACTGGACTCCTCCGGCCCCACGACTTCCTTGAACTCATTCTTGATATATTCAATCTCATCCTTAGATGTCCGTATGCCCTCATACAGCCGTTCGAACTCTTGGGCGAGATCTACCGAATCCATCTTCTGATCCGGCAGATCCCATTCCCAACTGGGCAGGACAAATGCTTTGCCGATGGCTATGCCTGCAGCTCCGTTGATGCCTTGTATCTTCATTCTACCCCTCCAACGTTCCTGTCATAGAGCACCACGGACATGACGGATGCCTGACCTTTCTTCACTTGCTTAAATGGAGCAAAACTCCATGATTTTACTCGATCGGGATTCGTAATGACCATTGGGGTTGTCAGTGACGCCGCTTGCTCGCGAAGTACCGCAAGATCAAACTTGATCAACAACTGCCCTGGCTCCACCGTATCGCCCTCCTGAACAAAAGCTTCAAAATGGCCTTTCAACTGAGAGGTATCGATGCCGATATGCAGTAACACCTCAAGCCCCTCCCGAGTGGAAATCCCCAAGGCATGCATGGTCGGATACAAGTGCATAATCGTTCCATACACCGGTGATACCAGCTCTCCGTGTTCTGGAACAAAGGCTACTCCATCCCCAACAAGCTTGGCTGCAAAAATCTGATCCGGCACCTCTTCAATGGGTAACATTTTTCCCTGAACGGGAGCACAGAACAGAACCTGTTGCAGATCTCTTTCCAATAGTTTCGCGATTTCTTCCCGAATCAATTCCGAATAGGTACCGAATACCACCTGTACGTTACCGCCACCCAGCTTGATTAATCCAGCGGACCCCATACTCTTCATGGCACCTGTGTCGATCAGGCGGTCATCATGCACGGTCAGGCGAAGACGTGTAATACATGCCTCAACCTGTACAATATTACTCTTCCCACCCAATGCTTCGAGGATTAGAGGTGCCTGATAAGGAATGTTGCCTACCCAATCTTCCAGCATGGAGCCCTCTTCACGTCCTGGTGTTGGAATCTTGAACGTACGAATCGCCCATCGGAACAAGAAGTAATAAACCAGCCCATATAGTATGCCAATCGGAATGAGCTTCCAAGCATTCTCCGATAGATGGAAATTGAGTATGTAATCAATAATACCTGCGGAGTACGAAAATCCATGCCGGATATCGAGCCAGTAACTGATCCACATCGCAACACCGGACATGACTGCATGCACGATGAACAGATAAGGTGCGGCGAACAAAAAAGCAAACTCAATCTGTTCGGAAACCCCGGTTAGAAAACAAACGAGTGCCGATGTCAGAAAAGTTTTCTTGATTTTCGGTTTCAGATCTTCCCTGGCTTCCTGAATTATAGCAAAGGCTATTGCCGGAATGGCAAACATCATGATGGGAAACAAACCCGCCATAAAGAATCCTGCGGTGGGGTCTCCTGCAAAAAATCGGGGCAAATCCCCTTGTACAATGTTACCATCAGGTGTTTCGAATGTTCCTAACTGGAACCAAAATACATTGTTAAGCAGATGATGAAGTCCAAAAGCGACCAGCACCCTGTATAACACCCCGTAGATGAACAATCCAAAACCGCCGAGACTGTATTCCCATGTGGCAATGGCGTTCAATCCATGCTGTAAAATTGGAGCGAGCCATAACATAAAGCAGGAGAACAATGCCGAACAGAGTCCGACGATGAGCAAAACAAACCTTGAACCTCCGAAAAATTGTAAAATTTCGGGCAGTTTAATGCTTTTAAACCGATTATGCATCCCACCGGCAAGCGCGCCGAGTATGATTCCGATTAAGGAAGCGGGCTGAATGGTGCCGTCACCAAAGTTCCGAGTCACCTGATCATATATCACGATACCAGCCAAAGCAGCAAGTCCCGCTTGTCCGGCCTGGTTGGAGAGTCCCAGTGCTACACCGACAGCGAACAAATACGGCAAAAAATAAAAAATGCCGTGTCCGGCCACGGTAGACACTTCACCGACAACACTTAATCCCCAGGCGTCCCAAGGCAGACTGCCAACACTGAGCAAAATTGCGGCGGCGGGCAGGACCATTGTAGGCAGCATTACCGCTCGTCCGAGCTGCTGCAAGGATCCGAGCCAATTCATGGCGACCTCTCCTTTCTATCCTAGATGGTAAGCTTTGCGCAACGTTTTGTCAAAGCAAAACAGTAACCCATTGGTCATTTTATATAGCAAAAATAGAACAGAAAAAATCCCGTCAACTTCAAAGTTAACGGGATCTATCCTGCAATCATTCAATTGGGTCGGATCAGGATATTAACCGATCCGAGATGAGCAGGCCTCTCAGCCACGTCCAGCGCCGCGCAGAACGATGGAATCCTCTACCTTGATACAACGATTCGTTACAGCTGTCATGCCGTTCTCCGCCGCAATCTGAACCGCCTCATCACTATGGATGCCAAGTTGAAGCCACAGGACATTGGCTTTGATGGCAGCAGCGTCACGAGCTACATCCGCACAGAACTCATCGCGACGAAACACATTGACGATGTCTACTGGCTCCGGAATATCCGCAAGCGTAGCATATACCGTCTCTCCAAGAATTTCACCTTGTACCTGTGGGTTAACCGGGATAATGCGATAGCCTCTGCTCTGCATGGCTTCGGCCACCATATAGGAAGTGCGATCTGATTTGTCTGACAAGCCGACGACTGCGATGTTGCCTGCTTTGCGCAAAAGTTGTCCAATTTCTTCACGAGTAGGGTTGTTAAATTCCATGTTCAAGCACCATCCTTTTCTGATTAGAGTGCGTGTTCAAAAGACTGATTCTCAGCTATTTACTCTTTTACCCATTGAACCGAGGCGCCAAGCGCCTGCAAATGATCGAAATATTGCGGATAAGACTTGGCTACATGGTGTGCATCCCGAATACGAAGCGGCTCCTTGGAACGCAGACCGACAACAGTGAGCGCCATAATTACGCGATGATCGAAGTGAGCGTTAATCTCAACGCCGCCTTCAACACCTTCCGGACGTCCGTGTACGATAATCTCAGCTTGACTCTCTTCAACGTTCGCTCCTGCCTTCCGCAGTTCGTTCAAGTAATCGGTGATTCGGTCACATTCCTTGTAACGCAGGTTCTCTACATTATAGAACCGAGAAGTGCCTTCCGCAAACACAGCTGCGGCTACCATAGCCAAAACGGCGTCCGTTGCGGCATCCCCGTCGAATTCGATTGCTTTCAGTCTGCCATTTCCTTGAACGTGTACGACATCGTTCTCATGTGTCAATGGCACTTCCATCATACGCAGCACGTCAACAATGGCACGTTCACCCTGTTTGCTCTGCTCCATCAGGCGCAGAATTTTCACATCAGACTGTGTAACCGCTGCTGCTGCAAGAACCGCTGCTGATCCAGGGTAATCCCCTTGTACGGTATAAGTCGTTGGCTGGTATGCCTGTCCACCTGGTACACGGAAGGACATGTAATCATCACTTGCATGGATAACGATGCCTGCTTGCTCCAGCACTTCCAGCGTCTGTCCGATAACGACCTTGGACTTCAGGTCATTCAGCACTTCAATGGTGCTGTCTTCTGCAAGCAAAGGCGTAACAAACAGCAATGCGCTCAGATACTGAGAGCTGACGGAGCCGGATACACGGATGTGTCCACCCTTGGCATTGCCACCTTTGATTGTAATCGGCAGGCGTCCTTGTTCATGCTGTACTTCTACACCCAGTTGGCCAAGCGCATCGATCAAGTCATCATGCGGACGTTTGCCCAGGGAATCCGGGTACGTATTTACAAATGTAACGTCTGGACAGAGCGCTGTAACTCCCATGAGGAAACGAAGTACAGCACCCGCATTCCCCACATTCAACTCACGCACATCACGGGGATGACTGCCGAAGCCCTTGATCACAATCTTGCTGTCGTCTTCTTCAAGTTCAGCCCCAAGATCACGGATACATCTGCGCATGGCGTCACTGTCTTCACTGTGTGCCGGGAAATGAATGGTACTTGTGCCTTCTGCCAGCGCAGCAGCCAGCAAATAGCGGGTAGTGTAGTTTTTGGAGGACAGAGCCCCGATTTCCCCGTTCAGAGTGGGGGTTGGTTTAACAATAACGTCCATGGATGAAATTCTCCTTCATTGATTATATTGTCGCCAAATTGACATTCCGTGTATCGCTTGGGTATCATTATAGGCGTTAAGTCCATACAGAAAAGAGGACCTGAATATGACACAAATAGCTGAAATTGAAACGTCTGAGCTGCGCCGCCGTTTACAGGCGGGAGAGAAGCTGCAGATGATAGACGTCCGCGAGGACGATGAAGTGGCGCAAGGCATGATCGAAGGAGCCAAGCATATCCCGCTTGGACAGATTCCGGACCGATTGTCTGAGATTGAGAAATCAGGCGAGATCGTAATCATCTGTCGTAGCGGTTACCGCAGTGAGCGTGCCTGCGAATATCTGCAGCAACTGGGATACGAAGGCTGTACAAACATGGTCGGCGGTATGCTTCAGTGGCAACAGGAAGACTAGAGTAATGTGAAGCGGATCGAAGTCATAGGTAACTTTAGACCTCTAACCTACTCTGCTCCTAGAAACGGACGGGCCAATATGGCCCGTTTTGTTATATCTGCCACCATCTATCAACTATCAACTTCGATGATAACAAGCTTAGACGCGGTAATGCGCTAAAATTAAACGAGTCACTTCAGCAGCGGATAACTCGGTTGTATCCACCGTATAATGTGCAAACCGGTATGCGTCTTTCCGCTCTTCCATTATCGTCTTGATGCGTTCCTCCGCATTTCCTGCAAGAAGCGGACGATTGTCGCAGCCACTAACACGCTCCACAATCACTGCCGGATCAGCAGTCAGAGCAACAACCCAACCATTTTCCAACATCACGTCACAATTATCCGAACGCAGCACCACGCCACCTCCGGTCGCTATGACCTGTGACTTTTTCTCCAGTACCGAACACAGCACGCGGCTCTCGGCATCACGGAAATACGTCTCTCCCTTGCTGGTGAACAGTTCCGGAATCGCACATCCTTCTTCTTTTTCCACCGCGGCGTCCACATCAATCAATCGGTAACCAAGCTCGCGTGCAAGCATGTCAGCGACGGTTGATTTGCCGGTTCCCATCATGCCGATGAGAATAATATTGTTAGACTTGCTCAAGGTGTACACTCCTTTAATTCAAGCAATTCGTGAGCACTTTTGTCCTATCATAACACAGCCCTGCGGACTGGGAAAGACCAAAAGAGGCCTGGCGTTAACCGGCAATCACCGGAACGCCAAACCTCTTTTAAGCCTCTTAGCAGGCCAAATCTGCCACTTTAAGACGCTCAACCCAAATCTCATCGATTCGTATAGGTGGTACTACTCCATCCAGTTGTGGTGGAAGCTGCCTTCTTTGTCCACACGTTTGAACGTGTGAGCACCGAAGTAGTCACGTTGTGCTTGCAGCAAGTTTGCTGGCAAACGCTCTGTACGGTAGCTGTCGTAGTAAGACAATGCACTGGAGAAACCAGGTACGGGAACACCTTGTTTTACAGCAGCCGCTACAACTTCACGCCATGCGCCTTGATATGACTCAACGATGTTTTGGAAGTAAGGATCCAAGAGCAAGTTTTTCAAAGCTGCATCTTTATCATAAGCTTCCTTGATGTTTTGCAGGAACTGCGAACGGATGATACATCCACCGCGGAAGATCATGGCAATGTTGCCGTATTTCAGATCCCAGCCATACTCATCGGAAGCTGCACGCATTTGTGCAAATCCTTGTGCATAGGATACGATTTTACTTGCAAACAATGCTTTACGCACGCTCTCGATGAACGCTTTTTTGTCGCCAGAGAATGCTTCAGTTGCTGGTCCACTCAGGATTTTGCTAGCTGCTACACGCTCGTCCTTCATGGCAGACAGGAAACGGGAGAATACGGATTCTGTTATCATGGACAATGGAACACCGAGATCCAGCGCACTTTGGCTTGTCCATTTACCAGTTCCTTTTTGTCCTGCCGCGTCCAGAATAACGTCAACCATTGGTTTGCCGGTTTCTGGATCATATTTGGAGAAGATATCTGCTGTGATTTCGATCAGATAACTATCCAGCTCTCCTTGATTCCATTCCGTAAAGATCGCATGAAGCTCTTCAACGGAAACGTTCAATACGGATTTGAGCAAGTGGTACGCTTCACCGATCAACTGCATATCTCCGTACTCAATACCGTTATGCACCATTTTCACATAGTGTCCGGCACCATCAGGTCCAATATATGTACAACATGGATCGTCACCGACATGGGCTGAGATCGCCGTCAGGATCGGTTCAACCAGTTTATAAGCACTTTCCTGTCCACCAGGCATGATGGAAGGGCCTTTCAGTGCGCCTTCTTCACCACCGGATACACCTGTACCGATGAAGCGGATGCCTTTGTCTTCCAACTCTTTACTGCGACGTTGCGTGTCAGGGAAGTATGCGTTCCCTCCATCAATGATGATATCACCCTCATCCAGGTGAGGAAGCAGTTGTTCAATGGTAGCGTCGGTCGCTTTGCCGGCTTGTACCATGATCAAAATTTTGCGCGGGGATTCCAGGGATGCTACGAACTCTTCAATGGAGAATGAACCTGTCAGGTTTTTACCTTCAGCTTCTTTCAGAAGATCATTGGTTTTCTCGGGGGAACGGTTATATACCGATACTGAGAAACCTTTGCTTTCAATGTTAAGGGCCAAATTTTTGCCCATGACAGCTAGGCCAATCACGCCAATTTGTTGTTTTGTCATCTGGTCCTCCATCCTTTGCTCCAATTAATTTTATTGAAATAAATTCTCAACAATACTCCCATTTTAACGGTTTTATGTATAGAAGTGAACCCCGTGACACAGGTACGCAACGAGAAAACACCCCAATCTGCTGAGGTGTTCATCGTATTTTCATAAATACAGTGGGGATCACTCTGTCTCATACCAAAGTAATCCAATATTGTACATCTGATGGTATAATCATACCTATTGAACCTGGACTCAAGAAGGAGGAACATAACACATGGCGTGGGAACAGCTTTCAAAGCAAGAACAATTTTTAATGGATATTCGCAGAACCTTTTTGCTGGGGTCTTATATCAATGAATGGGGTATGCCAGAGCTCAGAACCGTTCTTTCGAAGCCGAACCGAGGCATTTATATCGAAATTTATTATTTCCCTCCCACCGCGCATGCAGACATCGCCCGATTCGCAACAGTCGGATTGTCTCAGGCATGTCGTCCATCAGGAGAGAAGGTCGCGTCGGAATGGATGCTCGCGCTGCAATCCAATCTCGGTGGTGAGAGTGTGGAGCGTGTGAACTCCTATATGGCCGATCTAATCTCCCATCACATCGAAAATGTACCGGATTCAACGGTTCCGCGTGTGATGACACCAAGCGAATTAGCACCCTCCCGTTGGACCGTAACCGCCTTTCTCCTCGATGAATTGCGAGGCGAAAGCGAATCCCTGGAACAGATATACGTTGGCCATGAAACGATTCCGTTACTATGGGCCATCCCCATCACCTCATATGAAGCCAATCTCTTGTTATCCGCAGGATTGGATGAATTCGATGCCTTCATTGAAAGCTCGGAACACTCTATCATTGACCCTTGTCGTCCCTAATGCCCTCTACATACAAATAAAACCCTGGCTTGCGCCAGGGTTTTGATATGAGTTGATGTTTTTTTCGAGAACAGTTTTCATTCACCTTACAGCGTTAACCGTTCCTCAACCTTCCAACATTAATAGATGTCCGGACAGTTGTTTTAAGACTTCACGGCAAGCATTTGCTTTGTCTACATTATCCGTCTGTATGGCAGTGTGGAGACGCTCCAATTCATCGTCCACTTCCATGCGCAACAACATGAGCCTTTCCTCGCCCTCGCGCGAGAGGAACATTTCTTCCATCTCTTCCGCCGTCGGCGCAGGTTCTTTTTGAAAGATTACACGTTGCTTGAACCCAGAAACCTCCACGAGGCGAATCACTTCACCGAATAAAATGTTCTCCACCGTCATCTGCTGATCCTTAAACCGCTTCACAACTGCATGCCCGCGTGTATCTCCAATCAGCTTCTCCAGCCATTCTGCAAGCTTTGCGTCCTTAATGATGTAATCCCCAGTCATCTTATAGTTCCCCGTGCGTGTCTGTTGAAAGCGGAGCTTTACCAGCTTGCGGCCGGTCCGGACTGACAGTATAAAAAAGGATTCGTCCTCGCTCCAATATAGTGAATATCCCTCACGAATAAGGTCTCTGATCAAATTTTGGATATGCCGACGGTTGAACCGCAGCTCCAGATTGCAATATTCAACTTCATAACTCTTATTCACGGCACTCCCTCCATCTGTACCGGATCTGCTCCGGCCCTCGTCTTCAATCGCTTCTACTCAATCGGCTTACCCTATTTTATACTTCATTTTATGTAAGGGTACTTGGTTATTTGACTATTTTTCACCGAAAGGACGGCAGCACTACAGCTTTCCGCAAGCGCACAGGGGCAAGCCCCCGATTTTCATGTTATAACAGACATCAAAAAGGGAGCTCCACAACCATGAAGGTTGACGGAACTCCCTTTTTTTCTATTTTATTTGGCTGGAGCGGTGCGAAACGGATTGCGGGATAGTACAAAATGTACTACGGCAAGTCCTGCCATGACGACGGCACTGCCAATGAATGGTGCCGGATGGCTAACGTGGTCCCACAACAATCCGGAAACAATAGGACCTACAACCATGCCCGATCCCTGCAAAGTGAGGAAAAATCCCCAGATCGCTCCCCGCTCCCCTTTGGGAATCAGTGTGGCTACAAACGCATTCCAGGCGGGCAGAATCATGGCATAACTGACGCCCACCAACATAACAACACCAAAGACTACCGGAATGGATGTTATGGAGGAAAATGCGAACAGACTTGCTGACGCCATCAAAAAACCAACGTTCAGGAACGGTTTCGTACCAAACCTGTCTACCATTTTACCTACAGGCAGTAAGGCAATAACGGTGATTCCACCACCTGCAATCAACAACAAACTATACAGGTTCGGTGAGATATGCAGGTCTGTGCGTGTATATAGCGTGATGACTGGACTGAGCAATCCGATGACAAATGACTGCATAAACAAGGCAGGATACACCAGTGGATTGACATTAAGTGTACTGCGTACCCGTTGCAGTGTGCCCTTTACACTCTTTTGCAGTCGGATGAACGGTGTGAGCAAATTCGGTTTGGCTGGATATTTCAGATCTTTATTCTTCACCGCTTGCTCAGCATGCTCTCCTTCGACAATGACACGTCCAGGAAGAATCATGGCTACCAGAATAACGAGAATGGCACAGCCCATCAACACCAGAAATATGGTGCGATAATCATGATGCGTACGCTCCAGCAACCAGTTCATGCCCACCGGCCCAAGACCTGTACCGCCCAGAGCAGCCATCTCCAGCGCACCCATTGCTGTACCATTCTTGTTCTGTGGGCCTGACATCGCAGTCACCCCTGTCATGGCGCAAGGCCAGAGCGGTGATGTGCCGATGCCGAGAATCAGACAGGCCATGGCCAGTCCAACGGCACTTTTGAGAAAAAGGATCATAATAACAGCGATTAAGGTGCAGATTAGTGCTGTGACCATCGTTGCGCGGAACCCGATCCGTTCTGCAGCCCAGCCGGAAGGCGCCCGGAACAGATTATCTCCCAGATATTGAAGAGCAAATGCCACACCAATGACACCTGCGGACAGACCCAGAATATTGTCCATATACACGGGCAGAACAGCTACCAACAGGGCTCCTTTGATAATTTCAACCAGAAAAAGTGTCAACCACATCGCGATAAAAAATGGTGATCGCAAAATTTTGGCTGGTTTTGTATCAGTTTGCATTCTTTTTCCCCTTTCGGCGTTCATTTACCTATTCCCTATCTTTAGTGTAACCGTGGGGAATGTGCCCAAATCTCGGCAATTTAAAAATTTGTCGATTATACCTGTTGCATTCGGGTCTTAATTTGCTATACTCATCTTTGTTTACCAATTTTATTAGGAAGGGTTGTGACAGCAATAATGAATCACCACCGTACGCCGCTGTTTACCGCTTTAAAAAATCATGCGGCACTCAATCCGGTACAGTTTCATATTCCGGGCCATAAAAAAGGATTGGGAGCGGATACCGAATTCCGTGAATTTATTGGCGATAATGCCTTCTCCATAGATTTGATTAACATCGCACCGCTGGATGACCTGCATCAGCCAACCGGAGTCATTCAGGAAGCACAGATTTTGGCAGCAGATGCCTTCGGAGCCGATTATACCTATTTTAGTGTACAAGGCACAAGCAGTGCCATTATGACCATGATTCTGTCTGTATGCTCACCGGGTGACAAAATTATTGTGCCCCGTAATGTGCATAAATCGGTTCTGTCCGCCATTATTTTCTCAGGCGCCAAACCCGTATTTGTTTCTCCTTCACAAGATGCCAATCTGGGTATTGACCATGGAGTGACCACACAGTCTATCCGCCGTGCACTTGAGCGTCATCCGGATGCCAAGGCATTGCTTGTCATTAACCCGACCTATTACGGTGTGGTTACCGATCTGAAAGAGATAGTTGAGCTGGCACACAGCTACCAAGTCCCTGTGCTTGTTGATGAAGCACATGGCGTACTCATTCATTTCCATGAGGATCTGCCGTTGTCTGCGATGGCAGCAGGTGCCGATATGGCTGCAACCAGTGTTCACAAGCTTGGTGGCTCCATGACACAGAGTTCCGTACTCAACCTGAACACGAAGAATGGATTCGTGAATCCACAGCGTGTACAGACGATCCTGAGTCTGCTCACCTCAACATCAACTTCATACATTTTGCTTGCTTCGCTCGACACATCCAGACGTAACCTGGCACTCCACGGTCGTGAGATTGCACAGAAGGCGATTGAACTAGCCGAGTTTGCCAGACGTTCGATTAACGATATGGATGGACTGTATTGCTTCGGTAAAGAGCTGCTGGGTACGGAAGCGACCTTCAATTACGATCCAACCAAAGTTACGGTCCATGTTCGCCATCTGGGTATTACAGGGTATGAGACCGAGAACTGGCTGCGTGAGCATTACAACATCGAGGTCGAACTTAGTGATATGTACAATATTCTGTGTCTCATCACGCCAGGAGATACGGACGACAGCGTGGATATCTTGCTGAACGCCCTGCAGGATCTCTCCCGTACCTATTATCAAGTGAACCCGGCTCATGAACTGGTGGTCAAAGTTCCGGATATTCCACAGTTGATGTTGACGCCACGTGATGCATTCTATGGTGATACCGAAGTGATTCCGTTTAAGGAATCCGCAGGACGTATTATCTCGGAATTCATCTATGTCTATCCGCCAGGAATTCCGATCCTGTTACCGGGTGAAGTTATCACCCAAGAGAACATCGACTACATCATCGACCATGTCGAAGTTGGATTGCCTGTCAAAGGACCCGAAGATCGCAGCGTAACCAACGTTAAAGTGATCGTGGAAGCCGACGCCATTTTCTAAAACACCCCCTAGCGCTGAGCAGGGATAAACTTGAAGGGCCAAGCCTTACGCTTGGTCTTTTTTTTATTTTGTCGGACAATTCATTTTATCGGACAAGTGAGTTTGCATTTTCCCGTCTATTTAGTCGTTCAATCAAGTCATAAACAGCTCGTCCACCTCTTTAAAAGCAAACAAAAGGCCCCCCTGAAATCAAGGAGCCTTCATGTTATGTTCCAAAAGAATGACTATTCTTGTGATGCAACGAGTTCGTTGTAAGCCGCTTCAACGCGGTTCCACTCTTCTTCGTCTTCAATATTGTAGAGCACCATTTCCTCGTCTTCTTCTTCCATACGCAGGATGATGCCGTCAGCTTCAGGATTGTTACGTTCCAGCAGGAGCGCATAAACATGCTTCTCCACGTCAAACGTCTCCACCAAAACCATCTCCACGTCTTGGCCGTTCTCGTCTGTTAATGTGAGAAGGACTTCTTCATGCTCGTGGTCGTGGTCGTGGTCTTGCCCGCATCCGCAGCCATCGCCGTGTTCATGTGTGTGATCGCTCATTGAAATACCTCGCTTTATAAATAGAAATTGTGTAACCTTGCATATCGTAACATGTTCAATGACCCAGGTCAATTTAACTCACAGGGTTATTTCCGCTTCAATCGTTCAGCGCTGTAATGATTTTCTCCGCTACCAGGACGTAGCTGCTGTTTGCATTTTCTTTAATATGAAAGCCGACTTGATACTTGCCGGCACGACTGAAATCGTACGTAAAATCGTAAGTGCGGAACCAGAAATTATCCTTCTGCGTTGTAAGCTCCTGTGACTGGATATCCTTCACCTGACCGCTTGGATTGGTAATCGTTACTTTCACCGCAGCTACATCTGCGGTCAGACTGTCCACTTGGGAAAATACATTGAATTTCAGCTTCCCTACGTTAACGTTGCCAAATACAGTGTCTCCCTTGAAGAGAAAAATATGTACATTCGGTTTGATCACCGTTACTCTCTTGTTCCTGCTATCCCATTTGACGACGCCTCCGGCTTCCCTTACAGGTACATAGGTCGTTCCATCAATGAGATAACCTCCATCAGCTGCTTCCTTGCCGTTAATGAGAACACGAATCTTCTCGTTCACCGAATCTGCAAACAATAAAGACCCGCCGAGCAAGGAGAATACCGTGACACAAAGCAATACTCGTTTCCATTTCATCCCGTCAATATTCCCTCCCCTGCTGCTAGCTGTTGTACATTTATACTGTACATTCATCCACAAAGTTGCGCTGTTTTTCATCATTTTTCATTTTTTATCCAGAATTTTTTCCACCCCTTGGAATGCACAAATAGAGGCTCTCCTCATTAAAGGATGCCTCTGTTCTATTCATGTTATAACTACGGAATTAGACGAAGGGTTATGATGAAGTATGGCGGGTCAGGATACAGGGAACACCCTTGCCTATAGCCCCTTCGATTCGCATCCGCGCAGCGTAATCCATGCCTCGTGTACATGGTGTTTTACATCTCTCGCATACATCGGAAGTGACCAACTTCATGGATACACGGATTTTGTCACTCTTTAATGCGGGAGCTTTCTTTCCCTTTGCTTTTGCCATCCCGGATTCCCCATTTCCCCAAGTGCTTACTGATGTAATGCATCATATGGGGATTCGCCCGGTTGTGTGTCTATTTAAAATACGTATTTAAATAATAAAAATATGACAAGGAGGATGCCCCCCAGAATGAGCCAGTTGCTGATTTCAAACCAAATGCTCTTGCCTCCGGACAGGTATTTCTGTTCATTCTCCTGATGACGCTGACGGTGTGTATCCGTCTCGGAGCCATGGGGTGGTTTGCTAAAATCCATCATAGGTACATTCCCCTTTCAGCAGTTTTGTATAATCTTAATACCATTATAACCCATAATTGAGTATGAATTTGATTTTTTCTGTATAAAAGAGCTTTTTCATGCAATTGGTTCTATTGGATCGCAGATAATTCTTCTTCTATGACCCATTTGTGGTTTTTTATCAAATCTCCCCCTGTTGTCGGGGTGTAATCAACCATATATACCGTTGTTTGTTCAGCAGACTCAATTGTGGCCTTGGCACCCTTCATTCCTTTCATGTGATCAGCGCTTAACAGCACCTCAGAACCTACCTTATACGATTGATCGGTATGGTCCTTTATTTCCTCATGAATAACCCATTTATGATTCTGCACGGGATCTCCGCCTGTGGTTGGGGTATACGTCACTGCATATACCGTAGTCTCATAAGCTCCAATAATCTTTGCTGTTGCCCCCTTCATGCCCGACATGTGATCGGCACTCATCATTGCCTGGCTTCCTACTGGAAAGGTGGGATTGCTTTTCTCACGCAATCCTTCCGGCAGCTCTCCAGATTCAGAATGGTGCATCTCACCTGCGGTGGCTGTATGACTGTCATCGTTACTCTCTATAGTCTGCTGAGTCTCCTTGCCACATCCACCCAAAATCAAACTGCTTACGATCAAGATAGTTGATATGTTCATTAAGTACTTTTTCATGTGTCCGCACTCCTTTAATTGTATTTATACCCTTTATTATACCCCCTATAGGTATATCGCAATCATAATTATTGTTTTTTCCGGATAAGGCGCATCTTACAACGGAGCAAAATAAATCAAAAAAGCCTCCGATTTCTCGGAGGCTTCTTATCAAGAACAATTCATTTCAGTGATTACACCTTACGCCAGTTCCACGTTTACATTCACGTTCCCTTTGATTCCTTTGGAATATGGGCAGTAGTCATGAGCAAGTTTCACAAATTTCTGTGCTGTCTCCTCATCCAGACCGAGAATTTTAACTTCCAAATCGACTTGAAGTTTCACGCCGTTATCCTCAGAGTCCGTCACCAACATCACGGTTGCAGCAACAGTACTTCTTTCAATTTCAACTTTGTGTTTTTTCAATTGAAACTCCAGTGCGGAGTTAAAACAAGCGCTATACCCTGCTGCAAACAACTGCTCCGGATTGGTAGCTGTCGTCACTTGTCCTCCCAGTTCAGGTGGTGCAGCAACATCCAACATAAACACGTTATCTGGAGATTGTACGATTCCTTGACGTCCACCTGTATTGATGACTGTTGTTTCATATAATGTTTTCATTTGTAAAACTCCTTTAGTTGAATGGATTTATGTTGACTAAAATTCGACTTCTCTTGTGTCGCTAACAATTACATTGTACACAATTTAATTGTGTATGTAAATAGATGATGTAAAAAAATAATACAGTTTAATGCTGCGTTTAAATGAATAGCGATGATGAGGATTATAATTGTAGTCATCAGATAACCTAAGTTGAACTTAAGGAGGAATAACACGTTTGGAGAATAATTCATTTCTAACCCCGGACAAGCCCAAACATAAATCCAGGGCTCTCTATGAGGTGCTAGCTGTATCAACCAAACTCGGCCTGACTTCATTTGGAGGACCGATCGCTCATCTTGGTTACTTTCATGAAAAATATGTTCGCCGTAGAAAATGGATGGATGAACGTAGCTATGCAGATTTAGTTGCGCTATGTCAATTTTTGCCCGGACCTGCCAGCAGTCAAGTCGGGATTGGAATTGGCATTATCCGCGGCGGATTGCTGGGGGGACTGATGGCTTGGCTTGGTTTTACACTTCCATCTGTCATTGCGTTAGTCTTGTTCGCTTTCCTTCTGCAAGGATTTGATATCAGCAGCACTGGCTGGATTCACGGTCTGAAAATTGTTGCTGTAGCTATTGTCGCTCAGGCGGTATGGGGTATGGGGCAAAAACTAACTCCTGACCGCTATAGGGCAACCATTGCTATCTTTACTGCAGTGGCGACTCTTGTGTGGCAGACTGCATTCACTCCAATCCTTTTTATTGCGATAGCAGGCGTTATAGGTATGATCCTTTTTAGTAGAATGACCGAGTTTAAAACAGTAGACTTGTCTGTCCCTGTGAATCGTAACTTGGCAATCGTCTGTTTGGCTACGTTCTTTGGAATTCTGATCCTTCTCCCGTTACTCACTCCCTTTGATCGTTCGGGGTGGCTGTTATTCTTTGATAGCTTCTACCGTTCAGGATCACTCGTATTTGGCGGAGGGCACGTTGTGCTTCCGTTACTGGAACGTGAATTCGTTCCTGCAGGGATGATCAACAAGTCCGACTTTCTGGCGGGATATGGAGCAGCACAAGCTGTACCCGGACCATTGTTCACCTTTGCCGGTTATTTAGGAGCGATGATGCGTGGGGTTTCAGGAGCTTTGGTTGCAACGATCGCTATCTTTTTGCCAGCTTTCCTTCTGATCGTAGGCGCATTGCCCTTCTGGAGTGCTTTATGTAAAAGCTCAAAAACCCAAGGAGCATTACGCGGAATTAATGCAGCTGTTGTAGGTATTTTGCTGGCGTCGTTGTACGATCCACTCTGGACAACTGCGATCCTGACGCCTGTTGATTTTGCACTGGTATGCATGTTGTTTCTAATGCTCGTTTTTTGGAAAGCACCACCCTGGATCGTTGTCCTTGCAGGTGCAGCATGCGGTACAATGATGAACCTTCTCTAAATAAAAAAGGTACCCCAACACTGCACTTCTTTTTCAAAGCGTCCGTGTTTAGGTACCCTATTACTGCCAGTAAGTTATTGACCGATCCATGCAGATCATCTTTTTTTCTCTTTGTCATTCCAATTCAAGTTTCTCAAATCCGAGCTGGCCTAGCTTGTCTACACTCTTTCTTCAAATCAGGCTCCTTGTTCGTCTTCCGACTGCTCCCCAGTTTGATTAGTTACTCCAGATATCCACTTTCATCTGTGCACATTTGAAATACTTGGCCTCAGCCTTGCTTGTGGTGAGTTTCAACAGACATTGCAATTCTCCATGTTGGAACAAACCACCACTCAGGTCAGCAGCAACACCTCCATACTGATCATCCGCACCAAGCCATACGGAAGGTCTTTCGAACCCCGCCGAGAACTGTAACCCGGTGCAGAGCAGCACAGTGAGATTCTTACGGTTCTGCGCTTCATCTCCTGCTACGCCATGTGTGGTGAAAAAAACCATGTTTTGCTTAAAATCCGTGTACGTTCCATCTGCTTTATAGGCACGGACCATCCCATACTTCTGATTCACGTTTTGAAAAAAGGTGATACCGGCCTTGCTATCCTTCGATTTAATGCCAACCTGAACCGATATTCCAATATTGCCGTTGAATTGTAGCGCTTCCAAAGTGACTGCAATTGCTGTTACTTTGGAGCTGTCAATTAGATGTTTCATTTTCAACTCTGCCGTCGCTCCTGCTGTGGTCGGTGTTGTAACGGTTATGGTCCCTCTGTCGGGTAAAGGCTCAAACGTAGGGGTGCCCACAACCTCCACCCAATCCGGTAACGTTCCGTATAGAAAATCGGCCACAAGCTGCTTGTGGACCTTTCCAAAGGGCACAATCTGACCCGCTGCATCACGTATAATCATCTCTACACCCCCACCGAATAAGCTACACCGATATTATGATCGGTATTGTAATACACGTACACTACCCCGTCCATAACGGACACCATCAAGGATTGCATATTGGTCGTTTCCCAATTCAATGTAGGAAAATATATATCTGTAGGTTTGTCCAGCAATTGACGGAAGTCTGCGCTGATCTTGGCAATGGCAGGCCGAGCTACAGTCGTAACTCCACCGGAAGCATAGGCCGATAACATACCCAGCCACCACATGCTCCCTTTGTACATAAATACACCTGCATTGGGTCTCGAAATGTTTTCTTCCGCTGATAAAGTCGCATCATTACCACCCATTAATGGTCTTGGATCAGCTAACCAACTACGTCCGTCATGAGAATACCATATACATTTACGTCCAAAATCCCCACCGCCCATCACCGAGAAACCGATCCATTTGCCGCCATTTCTGAAACACGAGAAGTAACCGGTATGACCATCACCTGGGAAACCGGGAGGTTTGTCCAGAATCAAACCCACTCTTGTCCAGTTAATCATGTCTACAGAGGTTGCAAGTGCCGTTGATTGATTGATCCCCAGTCCGTTTTGTTGATAATACATAAAGAACAATTTTTCTTCATCGTTCCAGATCACAAATGGCGTTTCGGTCGAATTGCCAACTACGGTATCAAGATACACTTGTCCGTGTTTGGTCCATGGTCCTGTCGGGCTGTTCGAGTAGGCTAGTCCAATTCCTCCGATGTGATTATGGTTGGTAGAATACGTAGCATAATAATCTGCTTTTGCATCAGGGATAAGCCCCTTTACCTTGATCGCCCGAAACCAATAGATCGATTGAAGACCCGCCATTGCAGCGGTATATATAGGATTGTCCATTTTTTTATCAAATTGAGGCGTGTACATCCGTCTGGATTCTTCATCGCAATAATCATATGGCGCAATGGCCCTGTTGGCCTTTATCGCTGCGCCCAGTGCTGCCTGAGCAATATTTTCAGTCATAGACATGGGAGCTCAACTCCTTCGTGAACGGGATATTACCCGTTACCAGTCGCGAATATAAAACATCCGAAGCGTTCATTAATAGGATTGAAAAATCAACAACATTAGCCTCATTCGCAGCCGGCTCCTGAGTAATACGAATGATAGGACGAATTCTAGCATTATATGAATACGCTTTCATTTTGTTCATTCCTTTAGTTCCTTTACCTTTGTAATCAGCCACTGTGCCTTTCATTGGTACGCTCGGATAATGTTGATCCTTCATATTAATCCCTCCTATTGTTTTCTCCCGATAAGTATATTCATGAAGTTACTTTTATGTTAAAGCATTATGCCCATCTTGCAGCCTATTATTCTAAGTCTGATTTTTCATATAACCAATGGTTTGCTTATGTTCACAAGACGAAACAGGCTAACCCATAAGAATAGGCTAACCTGTTTGGATGAAGAAACTGCAAAACTAACTACTTATTCCTCCGCAAAAAGTGGAGATAGGGGATTCGCTAATTTTTTATCGAATTTCTCTTTGCCTTGGTTATCCAATACATAGTACTGGTAAAAGTCATTCGTGAATCCAATAGACTCCTCCATTTTCAGCATAAAAGCTTCAAATGCCGCATTGCTCAGATGATCCTCATTCCAGAAATAGTGAAGCATTAATCGATTCTGGTTATAGGGATGTTTAATAACATATGCACCAGCGGCGAGCGGTTGATTCATCGTATTTTTCCAAGGAAAACCCGTCTGTTTTGTCCGATCCATAATGTTGAGTTTTAAAGCCTGGACCAATCCGTTAGTCTTGGCGTTACCAATGACAATAAGGTTGCTGTTACCGATCTCTTTTTTCATCTTTTGCTTCAGTTCCTTGCGATCCCTTACAACGTCGTACCTTATACCGCTCATATCAAGAAATCCGGTCAACTGATCAACCATATTTTCCTGCTGTTTGGCTGCCAGCTTACTCCCCTCATCACTGAGCACAATGATTAATTTCTCGCCTTGAAGGACTTTATCCATCAATCGATTCATTACTTCATAAGGCAGATTAGGGATCATACCCATGACAGCCTGATACTGCGCTTGAAAGATATCATGCACATATGCGGCTGTCTCTTCCTGTGATAATTGGTATTCAGGCTTTAAGACAAAATCAGGCTGATATAGGGCCATTTGCATTTCGGTACGTACTTCCTTACCAAGCACATCTTCAATGGTTTGAAGAAGCCCCTCAATCGTCGCATTTTGGTACACGTATCGTTTGAAATATTCTTTCATAAAGTGATCAAACTTCTCTTCACCGACGGAACGGTAAAGCTGGTATATCGCTTGTCGCCCTTTTTGATAGTAGAGCAGATTGGCCAAGTCCCCTACTTCATCATTTGTTGATGCAATGGTCATATCTACGGGGCTAGTATCAAACTGTATGGATCTAAAACCATTTAGCTTATCTCCCTGTTTCTCGGCAAAATACACCATGGAGAAATCGGCAAAGCCTTCATCCAGGAAGGATTCTGTCTCCGAATTATTACCGATCAGTGCATGGAACCATTGATGTGCTATTTCATGAACAAATGTTGTATCTTCTTCGGGAACCGCGCTGTCATGAATCTGTCCCATCTGAATCAGCCTCGCATATTCTACGGCAACGCCTTGTACATACGTTTCGACAATTCGGAACTCAGGATAGGGATACTTGCCGTATTTCTCACTATAGAAATCAATGACCTTAAATGCCTGATTAATGTACCGGTCAACGATCTCTTTCTTGGATGGATCATCGTTGAAATAATAGTATTCCACCGTCAGACCGTTACGGGTAGCGCGCTCCACTTGAAGATTAGGACTGGCAAAGAAAACAAACTCTCTCGTATTCTCGGCTGCAGCAGACACAATCTTACGTCCATGTTCTGTACTGTCTTGAGTGGTGATAGAGCCAGGCATGGCTACCTGATACTCCTCAGGCACATTAAATTGGACTTCAAAGTCCGACGAGGTGTAATAATCGCTCTCGAATATTCGACTATACGGTGCCTTATTCCACTGCTGCTTGACCTCATCATATACAGACATTACCGGGAACCAGTGTGCACCATTAATTATATCCTTGTAATAGGAAACCCGCTGTGAGCCATAAGGTATCTTCAGATGGAATTCTAGTTGGAAAGCTACAGATTCGCCTGGTTTAACGGGTTCTTTCAACTGTACAGTCAGCGCTTGATTTTCCTTATGGAAGTCCAGTGACTGGCTATTTGCTGTTACAGCCTGAATATCAATGCCACCCAGAAAGTCCTCCGCTGTCTTCTCCGGATGATCTTCACTAATCTGTTCATTGTTCTGTTGGAACATGCTCGCCTGTGTAGACTTGGAGAGGTTCGCATCAGCATATGTATGCAGGACCAGTTGCTGGAGTGTATCCTTGCTTGTGTTGCGATACGTTACCTTCTCGCTCCCCTGGATCGTCATGTCTTTCTCATTCAGCCGAGCCTGGATCTGGTATTGAATCGGGGACTGCTCTAGGGAGTCTTTGTGTGTGTTAGGCATGTTCGTAGATACAGGTGTCGGGACTGCTTGCGCGGCTGCAACCCCCATGTTGGCAAGTGGGCTTGCTGCCAGTATGAAGGCCAGTGCACCCGCGATTCCTACTTTGGCTAACTCTGATGTAAATGGGTTTGAATAATTCATAAGTTCTCTCCTCTTTGTCGTGTCTGTTGACCTCAGAACCAAGTATAGAAGAGGAACCTTACGTTGAATTTATGTTTTATTTAAGTTTTGTTTAAAAAAGAGGAAGAGAGGATGAAAGAATCGGGAACTGATTCATATTTGTATGTAAAAAAAGAAAAGAAGCCTTACATCGTAAGGCTTCTCGTGTATGATCTGTAGTGGGCTCGAACCACTGACCCCGACCCTGTCAAATAAGTGAGCTCTTGATATCCTTACTCTCTCTGTATAGATGACCGAGTAATTCTTTTATTCCACCCTTGATTTCAACCAATATTTTATCTTTGCTAATGTAGACCACCTCTAGCAATGTGCTTAACATCATTTTCTTCTTTTCTGTAGATGCATTTGTAAATATCTCCCCCCAAACTGGGAGATCATCTTTTAGAGTCTCCATCTCTGATATCTCCATTTTTTTGGAGGATAACAATTGCTCTATTCCCTTAATATCTTCAGAAGTTTTCAGAATTTCGTTTTCTTTTTTCTCGATAAGAGCATTGAGCATTTCTGGCTTGAATGCACTCTTACCCATTATAGCTTTTGGAACCTCAGCGTTTAATACCACAAGCTCCTCATAGTGCTCTTCCAGTAAATTTTGCATTGTTTTAATTCTTTCCTCTTCTTGATTAAAAACTTTCTTTTTTATCAATTCAATTTCCGATTGAACATCTATTGTTCTGAGTTCACTTAAGTATACCTCCACGCTTTCTAAGACTTGTCTCTCTACCTTCTTTGAAGAAAATGTTGCCTGTCCGTTACAATCCGTCTTTCCTTGCAATTTTCCACTACAACGGTAACTTTTATTCTGATTGTATCTGACTATTTCTCCATTAGCTGCTTTGTATTTATTTACAAATGTAGTCGTGGTCAATCTAGAATTACAACAACCGCATCTAGCTATTCCAGTTAAAAGTAAACTTCCTTTAGTGCTCATGGGAATGGAATTATCATTTCTTTTTGGATTCTTAGGGTTCTTTTTATCCCTTATATCCTGTACACTATTCCAATCCTCTTCTGAAACTATCATTAATTCAGGGATTGGTTTTGAAAATATATCG
Source organism: Paenibacillus sp. FSL R5-0519 (assembly GCF_037974275.1). Classification (NCBI taxonomy): domain Bacteria; kingdom Bacillati; phylum Bacillota; class Bacilli; order Caryophanales; family Paenibacillaceae; genus Paenibacillus; species Paenibacillus sp. FSL R5-0519. The sequence goes on along the minus strand of NZ_CP150234.1, from coordinate 1,973,066 downwards.
TCTCCTTTTTCTTTTCTGTATCTCATTACTCCTTTGTAAATTGGATTCTTAAGTATAACGTTTACAGTAGGAGCACCCCATTGTTTTGCTTTTCTTGTCGGAACATTTTTTTCGTTTAGAAGTTTAGCTATTCTTAATTGTCCGTAACCTTCTTTAAGCACTAGTCGGAATATTTCTTGTACGATCTTTGACTCTTCTTCGTGCTTGCACAGTTTTTGCAGTGCTTTTCCTTTTTTATTTACATTACCGGAATCAACACTTTTATACCCGTAGGGAATACCTCCTCCCCTGAAAATACCATCTTCGACCATCTGTATATGTTTTTCATTGACTCGTTCAGAGGTCTTCCTACTTTCATCGCTTGACTGCCAAAATCTTAAGTAGTTGACCATCCGATCGGTGTATGCTTCAATTTTTTGCTGACCTTCTATTACAGACCACATTTCTACCCCTTTGTTTACAAACCACTCAAGTACAAAGGGAGTCTCATCATCTTTTCTTCCAAGCCTATCAAACATAAATACCAACAAGACATCGAATAAACCATTCTCTGCATCCTCTTTAGCCTTTTGGATAACATCACGCTTCGAGGCAGGTACTTTAAAACCTGATACCCCTTTTTCGGTATATTCCTTAACTAGCTTCCATCCCTCTTGTTTCTCTACCATCTTCCTGCATGCTCGTTGTTGCATTGGAATATCGTTCCCGTCCATCTGACCTTTTGTGGACACTCGATATAGTGCCGCAACACGCTTTATTTGTCCCATTCCATCAACCACCATATCTTTTTTCTGTATTATTTTTATCGATGACCGTAACTACTTTAACTGCTTAATTTAATCCAAATTATACCATTAAGTATATTTATTATCAACAAAAACCACCTACATATATTATCAGAGGTGGCCATAATGTTATATAAAAAAACAACTCCTCTTGAGATATAATTCTCAAAAGAAGTTGCCCTTTTTTTCATATAGGACGAGTGGGGATCGAACCCACGACCCTTACCCTGTCAAGATAATGCTCTCCCGCTGAGCTATCGCCCTGTAATAAATAGGATGTATCCATCACGATCATAATGCTATCTTTAGCTGAGCTAACAGATCATGATATATAATTATTTCCCAATCAAGTAACAGTATCATATCAAGTAACCGTGTTCATTGTCAATGATTTATTTGGTTATAATTCACCCAAAATGGTGCACAATAAAGGAAGATTACCATATCTACAACGAGGTGAATTCTCTATGAGAAACTTAACAAAACGGTCAAAATCCAATACACATACATTTACCAAATGCTTCTTTTTTTTCGTTGGGCTTATGATTGTCATGACAACCGTCACCGGTTGCGGCTTGGAACGGGATGAACATACGGTTCAATTCCAACAGTTAAAACAACCCAATGAAAATGTTGAATCTCTGCCCGTCTGGCTGGACGTATACTCCAAATCGGTAGTTCAAGATGTATATTCTCCGCGAGGAAGCAGTGAAGTTTTGCCGTGAAGATTAACAGGTTAGTTACTCCTCTTCATCCCACTTGCGTGAGTATGCTTTCTTGGTAACGTAATACAACAGAGCAATCATTCCCGCCGACATTAACAATGTAATGACCATGATGCCTGCCATGCCCATCACTACCCCCTCCTCTCCCAATATGTTCCAGACTTCACTATACAGGAAAAACATTTTTTTGTATAATTCAGTCTGATATGTCGCGCAAGAGCAGAAAGAAGGAATGGAATTGGCAGCTGAGATTAGTTATGTATCGACAGAAGAACAACTGAAGCAAGCCCTGGAAATTCGCCATCACGTTTTTGTGATCGAGCAACAGGTGCCTGCCGAGATTGAGATTGATCAATATGATGTCATCAGTCCAGATGTGCATCATGTATTGTTAAGCACGGATGGACAAGCTGTAGCCACAGGACGTCTGATCTATTACAGCAAGGATACGGCCAAAATGCAGCGGATCGCGGTGCTTGAATCTCATCGTTCATTCGGTTATGGACGCGTGCTTCTGCTCGCGATGGAGGAGCTGGCACGTGAACTTGGCTTATCCTATTCTGTACTGGATGCGCAATGTCAGGCACAGAAATTCTATGAAAAACTGGGCTATGAAGTGATTTCGGAAGAACCTTTTTATGATGCAGATATTCTGCATGTTCGTATGAAAAAGAGTCTGTAAAACTTCGGCATTGGCATGTCTGATCAGCATATGATGCATACTTCCCATGAATTCGGATAGGCTAATCAGGTAAGCAGATTCCTATCTCGTCATATAAGGAGAGTGTGACATCATGGATCAAACAACACGCGAGAGTTTCACAGCCGTACAGAAAAATGGCGACGGTGACCTGACAGCATTTCAGACTTCAGCAGGACGTGTACTGGATTATCAGCAGGCACTTGCAGAAGTAAAGGCTGGCGCTATTGCCGGTGTGAATGTATTTAAAGGCAAGGATGGCGAAATGTACATTCGCGGCGATGCCGACGGTGACCCAACCAACAACCTGGACCAACTTCCCCATTTCTAAAATAGATGCACACGTCGTATGTGCACAGTAAGCGCCGATCCGGATATCCGGGTTGGCGTTTTCTTATTAGAATTAGTAGTCCGTAAAATATTTTACGGAGTCCCCGGAAGGTTGGCTTTTGCGAATCGGCTGTTGTACCTGTTCCCATGCCTGCAAAATCTGTATCCCTTCGAGCGTAGACCGATTCTCCCACGCGATGTGCCCTGTGCGTTCAAGCTCCAGCAATGACTCATGAATGTAAGCTCTGCTTCGTCCCGTCTTGGTCTCCAGTTCATCCATACGCGGCAGCCTGCGCTGTTGTCCTGCATAGTTCACCATAATACGTAAAATCTTGCGTTCAAAGTCGTTCAGCATACTTTACCTCCCCATTCAGGTCCTTAACAGGACGCCATGCCAGAATACCTTGCTCCAGAAAGGTTCGGGGTGAGCCTTCTTTTCCCACTGATGCTCTAATCATCCCGCCACGTACACTGTTAATTCGAATCTGTCGCTGCGTAATCTGCCCTGCACGATCCATGTAGACAAGCTCCACCATCTGGCCAATATATTTCCCTAGCATAATCATCCCTCCGATAAGAACGTTTGTTTGTATTTCATATTATATGCGAACATAAGTTCTTTGTTCAATAGTAAAAAAAGGATTTTGTAAAATAAAAAAACCAGACTTCCACCTTAACGATCAAGGGAGTCTGGTTCCTCTAATAATGCTGCTCATATAACTACGTGACTTGTAATGACCCAGTTCAGTAACGGATCAGTGTCGATCCGATTCCGAAAATTGTACTTTCTTTAATTGCTGTGTAGACGGATTAAAATCGACATTCACATAAACTGCGAATTGCTTGCCGTCTTTGGCACGAACCCATAGCTTGAACTGTTCCCGTGACTGATCCGCTGTTAGAGAGGTACGACCGATATGCTTATAGTCCAAAATATCCACATTGTACTTTGTCTGTGTTTCTTTGACCGCAATAATTCCCCACTTCGCATAATCGGGGATGGCGGAGCCAGTGCCTGATGTAATTCCGGCTAAACTCAGGACTACCGACATGACGGTAACGATGAGCATTCTCATTTCACTCACTCCTTGGGACAATATGTTTCTGTTATATTGCCCGTCCGGGTTTCATTTTACACGAATAAACGAAAGATCCAGGCCAGTGGCCTTAGGGAAAAAGGAACCACATGAACAAGCCGGTCAAACGAATCAGTAGGCTCCGTCCGGAAACTCATTCCACAGTCACCCGAGAAAACGTGTTGTTGTGTCTTCGGCTCCTCAGGACGATCCAACCCGTATTTCTTTTCAAGTAACTCCCGCGTATCTGCATCCACTTGAACCTCGTTCGTAACGTCTTGTGCTGTGGCAGGCTCGCTGCTTGTGTACATCAGAATTATTAGAAACATCACGATCCCAACTATTTGTATCCAACGCTTGTTCATCTTTTACTCCTTTAATGAATTCATGACTCTCTTCTCTATATAACGCAAAGACTCGTTCGAATGTCTGATTATACATAAAAATCGCCGTATTGGAAATAACAGAAGAGAGAAGAGTTGAGGCCTACGTTATGCGTTGCTAAAGTCCCATTTGGTTGGTTTTTTGTTTAAAAAATCCAAATTACGTGTAATAGGCCATGATTGAGTAATTTCACAATTACGCAACCGCACACGATCTGCAATACCAATTTGAGGAGGTTACACCCCAATGTTCAAACGCTTGGATGAAATCCTAATTGAGATTCCAAATGTCGAGAAGCCAGATCCGAACGCAGCAGCAGCCATACAAGAGTTGCTAGGCGGCAAATTCGGAGAAATGTCAACGTTGAACAACTACCTCTATCAATCGTTTAATTTTCGATCCAAGGAAAAACTAAAGCCCTTCTACGACCTGGTCATGAGTATCACGGCCGAAGAATTGGGACATGTTGAGCTTGTGTCTCATGGCATTAACAAGTGCCTCAGAGGCTCAACCGAGTACAAAGAACCCGATGATACGCCGCTAGGTTCCGTGAAAGATGCTCGTCTGTCTTATCACTATCTGGCAGGTGCACAAGGCGCAATGCCTTTCGACTCTATGGGTAATCCATGGACGGGAGCAAATGTCTTCAACAGCGGTAACCTGGTCGAGGATCTACTGCATAACTTCTTCCTTGAATGTGGTGCTCGTACCCATAAGATGAAAGTATATGAGATGACAGATCACCCGGCAGCCCGGGAAGTGGTTGGTTTCCTGCTGGTACGTGGCGGCGTGCATGTCGTTGCATATGCAAAAGCCCTTGAGATTGCAACTGGCGTAAATGTGACCAAGCTGGTCCCTATTCCTTCACTAAACAACAAGGCCTTCAACGAGGCTCGTAAATATGAAGAAAAAGGAGTACACACCAAGCTGTACACCTATAGTGATAAAGACTTCAATGCGATCGGCCAGATCTGGAAAGGCACTCACCCCGAAGATGGACAACCTCTTGAAGTCATCCAAGGGATACCTGAAGGATTCCCGATTCCGGAAGCTCCTGCGGTGGAAGAAGAATTCGCCCCAGGCATTTCGCAAGAAGACTTTAAGGAAATTGCTCGCCGTCTGAAGATGGCGGGAAATATTGCGGATTAAGGAACCATTTGTTTAACAGGTCCTTTCCCTATATATAAATTTGTTAACTCTATAGTTAAGTGAAGCCCTCGAACCCCGCTGCTGAATGCAGAGAGGATTTGAGGGCTTTGTTATAATAAATGTATGATACATTTTTATGGTGTAAAATAAGTATGTTGTATGCACGTCATTATCTGAGAATTTAGCTGTAAAAGTAAACCTGCTCTCTGCTCACATCGTTAAACTTGGTTAAACTCCAACACCGATTCCTCACGCTGACTCATGACTTCAATTAACATGTTGGCACCCAAACGAAAACCTTGTGCAAACGCTGCTTCCGTATGCATGCCCTCACATCTGCCACACAAGTCAAATAACTGTTCAAGCTCAAGAAATTCGTCCTCGCTCAATCGATTCTTCCATTGCTCTGTCAGAGCTGCAATCTGCCGCCCTAACGCTTGGTACTCAGGATGTGTCGGCATCATCATCTCATCCGGTCGAAGTCGTCCATTATATAATGCTTCTACTATCGAATTCATGTGCATCCTCCTGTATATCAATTCGCACCTCACTTGAATGAACGTTCTGCACATGATAGGATATTTATGCAGTCGCTCATTCAACAAGTGATTGTGGGTTAGGAAGCAGCGTGTTCTTCGTGGGACTTACGCTGCTTCCTTTTTTCATTTTTGGAGTTCGTCGTAAATCTTCTCAATCCCTTTGCGAACGATGTCTGATCGATTCGTATTCAGCTTCTCAGCCGAAATATCGAGCTTATTCATAATTTCCTCGTCGACACGTATCTCAATCGTTCTGCTTTTGGGTTTGTCAGATTTAGGCCGCCCCATCTTTTTGGTTGACATTGCTTCACCTCTCTTTTTGTCACAACAGATTCATAGATAAATCTATAGTCAGTAATCCGTTTGAATGATAAAAAACAAACAACCTTGAAAGGCTAGGCACTCAAGGTTGTTAGAGTACTATTATTGAGTAACAATTTAAAATTCAGGAGATGAGCAAACAAGTGGAAAAGAAATTGCTGTTTTAGCATTTTTATCACTACATATTCAATATTTTTATCTCGAAAACCGTTTTACTTGTCCATTGGTTTTCCATATCTCACTAAGACATGCCAAAGTAATTTTAATTCTTGTAGAACTTCTTTGTAGGTTCCTCTATCGCTCCAATGACTTGGGTTTCGTTTCAAGTCCGTAGCAGCATACCCAATCATATTTGCATCAATAAAATCACTTTTTGCAATTCTTTTGGCCAGCGAAGGCATCGAAGGACCACGAAAATCCATAGGAACCTCATCAATCAAAAGGGTAAAGCCCATGTGCCAGTGGAGATCAATGGAATACTTTAAACATATCTGCTCCAAGATTCGTCCGGTATGGGTGCCTTTAAATGATGGGTCGGCAACAAGCATCTTGACATCTTTTTCAAGGGAAATATCACCATGAACCTGAGCTTCGATATAATAGTCCAGATTTCGGTTGGGCTCTTGGTTTGATGGATTTTGGAACGGTTTCTCAAGATTAACGAGCATATGGCCGATCAACTTTTGAACGGTTAGATTTCTTTCACCAATGGCAAAATTACTATAAAATACATCCCTCAAGAGAGCAGCCAAAATGAGGTCGAATTCCTCATACGTTCCCTTTTCCTCAGGTTCTTGGTGAGAATCCAAATATGTATACGTGCAACGATGAGAGACCTCAGCGGATAAAATAAAATAACATGATCCAAAACGCGGAGCAGGTCCGTCGGGATGTAACATGACATTGAGTGCCCCATACTTGGGTCGTTCGCTATTGGTTGGGCCATTTATTTGGTACGCTCCGCCAAACATTTTATTCTCCCAAACGTCACGTTCACCACCTGAAAATGCGGATACACTTCCATTCGATAAGAAAGTCTCAAACTGACTTTTATAAACTCCCTGCTCAAGTAGTGCTACAGCAACGCTTTTCATGGTCGGATCTAATCGATCTGGGTGAAAGTGTAGTGCAATACTTGCATGAGATTTAAGTTTGATGATAGCATGTTCAAATGTCTTCAGCTCGATTTTGGACATACGAAGGATTTCCCTAATGGTTTGCTCCGCCTCATTTTTGCGGCTTCTTGCATAATTGGTTACATGCTCTTGGGCTAATTGCTGAGACCTTGATAACTCCATGGGCGGAAGAGTCCTTTCTCTTTTTATAAAATCATAATGACGGTTTCCTTGTTTTTTATATCAATTGTAACCTAATTATAGTTTTGGATCTTCAATCTATTTTTCTGGGGGTTAGCTCATCCTGTTTTGCATTCCACCAATTTGATTGCTCATAATATGTTGTTTTTGCCCAATATTCAGGAGACTCATGAAAAATCAGGTCGTCTTCTGATGTAAAATCATTGCCTTCCCAAAAGGAATTAATCCGGAGAAAGGCTTCCTTCTCTGAAATATCAAATAAGCCAATTAACTCTTGTACAATCTCCAAACAGTATATTTCCGAACTCAAACAAGTCGGGAAAAGAAGTTGATATTTCAACATGTTTATCACTCCATATTCAATATTTCAGTCCTTCTTAGAAAGTTAATTACCTATTGCTATGTATCCAAATTTCCATCTCCGATTACCTCTCGTTGATGTACCTTCATCTTTTCCAAAAGCTCAAAGATAACCCCATCCAACCCCTCTAGTATTTCATCAGGTGTAGGGGACTCCAATATCCTTACTAGATCCGTCTGTAGCATACTGAGATGAAATACAGGCAATCGATCAATTAGTCCGACCAAAATGAAATATTCCCACTGTGGATCTCGGGTTCGCAATACATCCTGAATATGAGGAATTATTTCCTTCCCCAATCTCAATAATAGATCCTCTACCGGCTTAGAGATTGGCCAATTCCCGTCTTGTAACCACTCCATCAGCTCTGGGATGATAATTTTTAATTCGACATCACTGAAATCACTTAACTTACGCACCGCTTCATAATCAGACTTATCGCGGGGAAGGCACTCCCTAATATTCATTTAAACTTCCTTCCTCAATCTCAATGTTCAAAATCATAACCTCCCTCTTGTTACTCCTCTCGCTCTACATCCTCTACTTTGATATCAATCTCATCTTGATTCTCCGTCGTTGACATCGCATCTCTTATACGAATCGTCCACGTTCCTGCATCATGATCAAATTGTACATCTTCAATCACAGGAACACGTGCCTTTGCTCCATCTGGTGAGTATAGTCCACCCCGAATTGCGTCCGCCTCACTTAGATGAGCACCATCTGGCGTATTTGGACAAGATACCGCTATCTTATCTGCTCTGGCCTGCCCGGGATAAGGCTCATTTTCCGGTCTTCCATCCGTCCAGACTTCAACATAGGAGGCGATCTGCGGATCAGGCGCATTGGAAAACCATTTTGCGGGATAATATCGACTTTCTTCTCCATCCAAACCATGATCTTGATATGCAGGATCAACCACAAGAACGGAATCGTCTTTACGATCAACCACATAACCAGTGAATCCATCTTCACTTGGTGCCTTCGCTTGAGCCTGCACGGAGCTGCACTCAATATGTCCTGAACATCCCGTAAGGCATACAATTAGAATAGAGAGCAATATAAGGATTCGACGAAGATTGATCATATGTAATCCCCCTTTTAACAACACCTCTTCCTAAATTTAACGTTCCATATCAGTTTATTGTTGCATTCACTTCCTCATATCCCTTTTATACACATACCTTCCCCAGATCACCAATGATGCGCATAACAAGACAGCACAGTAGGCCCATACAAATAACATGGCGAGTCCTAACCCGATGTTGGCATCCAGGCGCTCATCAAAGATCTCTGTGAATAGCGAAAAACCAAGCGGCACAGCGCCAACTATGAAAAGTCCAATGGACCATGCACCCCAGCGTCGGAAACCGGACCCCGCACGAGTACTGGAAAGTTTGCGAATCCCTTGAATCAGAAGCCACCAAATCATGATAAATAATAGACAGGTTATAAGAATTTTCAACATATCGTTCATCTGCATCTCGTTCGCCTCCTACGCTATAAATAATGATGAGTATATCAGCCAAGTAAAGTTTGAGACTTGCTGATCATTACCCGTTTCCATGTAACCTGATCACAGCTGATCACAGGCAGACACAATTCAGCACCCCAGACCTACATCCTATTCACATCACAGAAAAAAATGCCATCGTCCTGACTCCTTCCAAGTCATGAACGATGGCATTACATCTCATATTAACATTGTTAAATCTACATCGAACAGGTTACGCGCCAAACTGCGCATAGTGAAGGCGGCTGTACACCCCACCTGCTGCGAGTAATTCTTCATGACGTCCTTGCTCCGTAATGCCTTGTTCGGCTACTACAATAATGCGGTCTGCATTTTTAATCGTTGCCAGCCTGTGAGCGATGACCAGTGTAGTCCGGCCTTCGGACAGCTCAGCCAGCGATTGCTGAATGGCTGCTTCCGTTTCTGTATCCAGGGCGGATGTGGCTTCGTCCAGAATTAGAATCGGTGGGTTTTTCAGGAACATGCGGGCAATGGACAAACGCTGTTTCTGTCCACCGGACAACTTCACGCCGCGTTCACCAATCAACGTATCCAACCCTTCCGGCATCGATTGAATCAAAGACTCCATCTGTGCTCGTCTGGCAGCCATCCAGATTTCTTCTTCGGATGCATCCAGCTTGCCGTAGGCAATGTTCTCCCGGATGGTTCCATCGAAGAGGAATACGTCCTGTTGTACAATTCCGATATGACTACGCAAGGAATCCAGCGTCATATTCTGAATCTCCTGCCCATCAATCGTGATGCGACCTTCCAGCACATCATAGAATCGCGGCAGCAGACTGCACAACGTTGTTTTACCCGCCCCGGATGGACCGACAAGAGCGACCGTTTCGCCAGCTTGCACGCTCAGATCGATACCTTTGAGCACAGGCTCCTGATCCGAATAACCAAAGGTCACTTGCTCATAACGAATATCTCCACGTAAATGGGATACTGATACAGCCCCTGGACGATCTTCCACATCCGGTTCCATATCAAGCAGCTCCGTATAACGTTTGAAGCCTGCAATCCCCTTCGGATACGTCTCAATAACCGAGTTGATCTTCTGAATGGGTGTCAGGAACACATTGGACAACATGATAAATGCAATGAACTGACCGTAAGTCATGCTGCCGTTAATGACAAACCATGTTCCGCATACCAGAACAAAGAGGGATACCAGCTTCATCAGCATATAACTGACAGAGGAGTTCCAGGCCATGATTTTGTATGCAATCAGCTTCGTTTGACGGAAACGACCGTTGTTCACAGCAAATTGTGCTTTTTCATGCTCTTCATTAGCAAAAGCCTGAACAACACGGATACCTGTAATATTGTTCTCTACACGAGCGTTGAAGTCGGCAATATCTCCGAACATTCGGCTGAATGCCTTGGACATCTTGCTGCCAAAGTAGAGCGAGAGATAAATAATCAGTGGCACGATGATAAAGGTTAACACCGCCAAATTTCCGTTAATGCTCATCATGATGCTGAATGCACCGATCAGCGTCATGACCGCAATAAATACATCCTCTGGACCATGATGGGCAATCTCACCGATATCCATCAGATCGTTAGTCATTCGGGACACGAGGTGTCCTGTTTTGGTATTATCGAAGAAACGGAACGATAACTTCTGCACATGATTAAACAGACTTTTACGCATATCCGTCTCGATGTTAATCCCCAGCTTGTGTCCCCAATAGGTAACTACGAAGTTCAGGAACGAATTCAGCAAGTAGATGCCGAGCAATGCCAGACACGCCCATAGAATCCAGTCCCAGCGTCCGCCTGGCAGCAGATCATCAACTACCCGGTTGACTGCCAGTGGAAAAGCGAGTTCCAGCAGCGCGACCAGAATCGCACAGCTGAAGTCAAGAATGAAGAGTTTTTTGTAAGGCCTGTAATAGGCAAAGAAACGGCGAAGCATGGACTCAAGTCCTCCTTATGCAATCACACAACAATGATTACGTTCTATTTCGTCTTGCTTAAGAGATACAGGAAGTATGGCGCACCAATAATGGCAACCAGGATACCCGCAGGAATCTCAGAAGGCTGCAGGATGACACGACCCAAGGTATCTGCAACCAGTACGAGCAATGAACCGATCAAGGCCGATGCAGGTAACAGGAATTGATGTTTTGGACCCACCAGACGACGCGCCAAATGCGGCCCGATCAGCCCCACAAAACCGATTCCCCCACTCACAGATACACATGAGCCGGCAAGCCCTACAGCAGCGGCAAGCAAGATAAGTCGCTCACGCTCAACCGGAGTCCCGAGTCCGCTGGCAGTCTGGTCACCCAGATTCAGCACATTCAATACACGTGCCTTATACAGAACAAGCGGTACAAGAATGATAAGAAACGGTAGCAGAGCCGTTACAAACTTCCAGTTCGAACCCCAGATGCTGCCTGCCATCCAGGTTGCTACAAATTGATACTTTTCCGGACTAAGCCGTAAGGTAAGCACGATCATGGCAGAACTGATTCCCGCCGCTACCCCGATTCCCGTAAGCAACATACGCGTAGGCAGGATGCCTTCTCCTTTTTTGTAAGAGAGAACGTAGATCAGAAATGCAGCAAAACCGGAACCGATCAGGGCCAGAATAGGCAAAAGAAATACCGGCGCTGCTGTCGTTGTCGGGAAAAAGGAAACAAATAACATAACGACCAGACCCGCACCTGCATTAATCCCGAGGATCCCCGGATCGGCCAGCGCATTCCGAGATACCCCCTGCAAAATACTACCTGATAACGCAAGTCCTGCTCCGACCAGCACCGAAATCACAATACGTGGCAAACGGAATTCAAACAGGATCAATTCCTGTTTCGCCGTGCCTCCACCAAACAGGGTACGCATCACTTCAAGCGGCGACAGCTTGGTAAAACCCGTATTCATGCTCACTATAAAAGCCGTAATAATTAATAGGGCAAGTACAATGAGAACAATCGTACTTTTGGTTCTCTTCTTGCGCTCTGCTCCAACTATTGTTGAGGATTCCATCTTTACAGAGTCCTCCTTTCTTTTCGTGCCAGATATAGGAAGAATGGTACCCCGATGAGGGCAACCAATGCGCCAATTGGTGTCTCGTACGGCGGGTTAATCATACGTGCAGCCAGATCCGCAAATACGAGCAGCAAACTACCCATCACAGCGGAACATGGAATAATCCAGCGATAATCGACCCCAACCAGCTTCCGCGTAAGATGGGGAATAATGAGTCCGACAAAACCAACCGCCCCCACCACCGACACAGCCGTACCCGCAAGAATCAGTACAACAATCAGACCTATGAGCTTGATCAGCCCCGTACGTTGCCCCAAGCCCACCGCAATATCTTCTCCGAGACTAAGCAGAGTAATCGAACGGGAGATGAGAAGACCTGCGATTAGTGCCGCGAGTACCCATGGGAACATGATTTCAAGTTGAGACCATTTCGTTCCGGCTACACCACCGGCTGTCCAAAATGCCAGATCTTGTCCAATTCTGAAATACAATGCAATTCCTTCACTGAGTGCCGACAACATCGCTGATACTGCTGCACCTGCAAGCACAAGGCGTAGTGGTGTTAGTCCCGATTTGGAAGCTGCACCAAAACCATACACCAACAGGACACCAAGCCCTGCCCCAAGGAAGGAATACATAATGATGTACATAAATGGCAAGCCTGGGAAGAAAGCAAAACAAACTGCAAGCGCAAATCCAGCTCCCGCATTTAGCCCAAGCAGACCTGAATCGGCCAGCGGATTACGAGTCATGCCCTGCATGATTGCACCAGCCACAGCGAAACATGCACCCACCATGGCTCCTCCAAGAATACGTGGTAACCTAATCTCCCATATGATCTGGTGAGGGGTCAACTCCGGATTGAAATCAAAGATGGCCTTCCAGACTACACTAAGCTTAATATCAGCAGCGCCAAAAGAAATGGACAACGCCATACCCAGAGCGAGTAGCAAAATTCCCCCTGTAAGAATAAGTGTGGCTGCCCACGGACGAGTGTGAATCTTCGCTGTGGGTGAATCCGGATTATGTTTTTCTGGTGAAGCTTGTGAACTCATACGCGCCCACCCTCGTTATGAGTGGAGCTCTTCAAACCTATGTACATAACAATCACCTCTCTATAAATACCAAACTTTAATGATATTGATTCTCATTCCCATAGACCATTGTAAGTGAATCTATAGGCTCTGGCAATGGACAAATAGGACATGTTTAATGCATATATGAAGATTTGCACACAATTTTACACGCAAAAAGGCCATGCAGGAGCCAAAAAGCTCGAACACAGCCTTGTCATTACATATGTAGAACATATAAAAAAACAAACTCGTTTAACGGGCTGGTACCTTAATTAAGGAGGCCAGGACATCCGGAGCATCGGTAATGATTCCTTGCACACCCATATCCATCATGGCCTGCATCTCGGCAGGATCATTCACTGTAAATGGATAGGTAACAATGCCATGGGCCAGTGCAGCGGCAACATCTTGTTGTGTGACTGCCAGCTTGTAGGGATGAAGGCCGGAAGCTTCGAGTTTGGCTGCATAATCATAGGGACGGTACAACTTTTCCATATATAGAAGTGCAGTACGGATCTCCGGGGCAAGACGTTTACATCTCACGAGCGAAGCATGATTGAAACTGGACAGCACGACCTGTTGCTCCAGATTCCAGTCCCGGATCGCCTGTATAACCTTCTCTTCCATCCCCTTATAACTCACAATACCATTTTTCAATTCCAGATTAAGCAGTGTTCCTTTCCCCTGTACGAGCTTGAATAACTCCTCCAGCGAAGGAATACGCTCCCCGGCAAAATCGGCATGGAACCAGGATCCGGCATCCCGGGTGCGCAATTGATCGTAAGTTGTATCCTTAACCCAGCCTTCTGCGCCGCCAGTTCGGCTTAACGTCTCATCATGAATCAGTACCAGTCTGCCATCACTCGTCATCTGCACATCGGTTTCAATCCCTGTTGCTCCAAGCTCCAGACTCCGTTCAAAAGCACTCATCGTGTTCTCCGGGCATACGGCAGATGCACCGCGGTGGGCAATAATCTCCATGTTCCTCATTCCAGCGCCTCCTGTGTTCAAGCTTCACTCTATGATCATCACTATAAACACAGTTTGTTAGACCTGTATTAACGGAGCGTATAATGGGTTGCCTGCTTCGCTAACACTAGCGGCTAAGTTGATTATCTAACGGGCTGGGGATTCACTCATTTTTGCGAACTCAATCTGAAAATCGACATAACATAGTATGAACGATGGAAGCACCGAACTCCGCTATAAGGAGGTTGACTATTGAATCCCTCAAAGAAAAAATCGATACCTACGCGTGCTCACACATCCCAGTTACAGTCGGCTTCCAGGCTTTCCAGATCATCTGTCCATATCAAAAACAAATCCGGCAAGACGGCTAATCAGCGTTCTTTTAACTCCACTTCATCAAGCACACTGGATCAGCTGGCTATTGTTGCAGCAATACTATCCTTGATTGCAGCTGCCATCGGGCTATATATCGCCTGGAAATCGTTAAGTGTTCCGGATCAAACTGCTGTGGTAGTGTAGACTGCTTGTTGCGCAGCTATTGGCTCAGGAGGCTTTCTCCTGCTTCTGAAATTATTCAGGGGCAGGTTTTTGCTTTTTCAATCATTCAATATATCTGGAAATGTCAAAAAACCGTTCCCCTGAAACGCCGGCATATACCGGCGTCTCTATGGAAAGGTCATTTTTATTCGGGCGCTGCCTCTGCAACGTCATTCCCGTCCCGGGATACTGACCGGATTACAGAATGAATGTGCGTGAGATAATAACCAACAGAATGAACAATACAAGAATTGCACCTGTCGATGTCCATGCTCCACCACCGAAGCCTCCGCAATACCCGTAACCTGTACCTTTGAGTTCGCTCATCAGTGACACTCCCCTCTTCATCAAAGTACACTATAGACTATGTCCGATAGCGCAACTTGCTTGGGCAGATCGAAAATTCTCCCGAGGAATGATTGGGTACAGGCATTCTTCTTATGCACTCATTTCCCGTTAAGTTGTGACCACTTCTGAGTCAACTCTGCAGGAATATAGGATGACATTTGCTTGATCAGTTCAGCCGGATCCGATTCCAGACTCCACAGACTGAGATGCGAGGTGTTAGAGAATCCCTCCTGTACACTATGTTCTACCATCTTCATCAGTGGTCCATAATATCCGTTGACATTCAATAAGCCAACAGGCTTACGATGAATGCCGATCTGTGCCCAGCACAGTACCTCGAATAGTTCTTCAAATGTACCCATACCTCCGGGAAGCGCAATGAAGCCATCGGATAATTCAGCCATCGTAGCCTTGCGTTCATGCATGGTTCCCACTTCAATCAGTTGTGTGAGCCCTCCATGAACAACCTCACCCCGGAATAATCCCGTAGGCATAACCCCGATTACTTCTCCCCCTTGCTCAAGAGCAGCATCGGCTACTGCACCCATCAGACCCATGCAAGAACCACCATAAACCAGCGCATACCCACTATCGGCAATCTGTTTGCCAAGTTGAACAGCCTTCTCTGTATAATCGGGGTGATTTCCCGGATTGGAGCCTGCAAAAACAGCTATACGTTTCAATGGATTTCACTCCTTATCATGATCTATCTTAATAGTATATAACATGAATGTTATGGGTATGTACAACAGGTTAACAGAACCCATGGACAAAAAAATACCCGACCGTTTGCAGCCGGCCGGGCTCCCATATCAATACACATCAATTTAGAAGGGGTTGTTACTACCTAATATACAGACCAAACATTAAATCCGTATGATTTTTGCATGAAATGAGTATTAAATCTTCGTATATCTAACGTATGCCACGGCGTGAACGTACGACAAACATATGCTTGTCTTTACGAAGAACCCGACCATCTGCAAGTTCAACCTGATCCTCGTCATGACGCAGAATCGTCGTGCATAACGCTACAATTTTGGCCCGGCGCCAGATCATAACCTGTGACTTGAAATAGATTGCATTTTCGAACTGTATTGCCTTTTTCATCACATATCCAACCTTGTGCACTTCAGAACGTGCTTTCTTTAAGGGAAGACTCTCTTCGGGAAGAGGTCTGATCATTGCGATATTGTCAAACGACACCTTAATCCGTTTCGGTCCGATCCGCACACATTCCGCTTCTTCATCCCACTCCACCAGCGTTCCCTTCAATGGCTCCCGTATGCCTGTTGCACGATATACCGCTACTTTTCGTCCTATCCAATGTCGCAATGTTCTCACCTCCATCTGTCTAGTTTTCAGGTATCTTCCAATCGATCGGTTCAATACCTTTGGAGGTCAAGAATTCATTGGCTTTGGAAAAGGGACGACTGCCGAGGAATCCGCGATGCGCGGCCAGCGGACTGGGATGTGTAGACTCCAGTACCAGGTGTTTGTCCCTGTTAATAAATGCACCTTTCTTCTGGGCATGACTTCCCCACAGCATAAAGACCATTGGCTCTGAACGTTCATTCAGCGCGCGAATGACAGCATCCGTAAACGTCTGCCAGCCCAATGTCTGATGCGAGTTCGGCTGACTTTCACGGACCGTGAGAACAGCATTTAACAACAGAACTCCCTGCTGAGCCCAGTGGACTAGAGATCCATGATTCGGAATTGGGAGGCCGAGATCCGCCTGTAGCTCCTTATATATATTTTTCAGAGAAGGAGGTACGCGTACCCCCGGTCTAACCGAAAAGCTTAATCCGTGAGCCTGACCCGCTCCGTGATAAGGGTCCTGGCCAATAATAACAGCCTTAACCTGATGATATGGCGTCAGCTTCAGTGCGGAGAACAAGTCTTCTTTCGGCGGAAAGACCGTCTGCGTCTTGTACTCGGCGGCGAGGGTATAACGAATTTTGTTAAAATATTCGGCTTCCGTCTCTTCCTGTAGCACCTTGTCCCAATCGTTTCCAAACATATGTATAGGCTCCTTTCCCCTGATGAATGCAATTACGTGCAGCCCAACTACCGGGCTCTTCCTTCTGAGAGCCGCATGTCATGCAACTCATAGACTATCCACCATTTTAACATAACCGGGGACAGCAGACCAGAATCGTGCATCAGGGTATAAGTTCACCTCAAATTAAACCTTGTTCTTGCTACGTTCAGTATAGTCATCCAAAAAAGTCACCTCGTTGTTGCATGATGACTTTTTTGGATGACTTGATGACGTTATACTTGAACGGGCACCTCTTCGACTTCTTTTACAAGCACACGACTGATTCTCCGTAATCCTTCCTGAAGGACAGAACGCGGACAAGCCAGATTCAACCGAATACAGCCCTCGCCATTCGCTACAAACATGTGACCATCTTCGAGCAATACACCCGCTTGCTCCGCGAAGAATAACGGTAAACTTACATTTTGGGGAGCATAGGCCGAGATATCAATCCAGGCCAGATATGTGGCTTCCGGGATGTGAAAGACAGCCTGTGGCAGATGCTGCTTCACATACTCTTCCACGCAGGTGAAATTGGCGTCGAGATAACTTTTTAACTGTTTCAGCCATTCATCACCCGTTTCGTAAGCCGCTTGCGTAGCAGCAATGCTCAGTGGGTTTTTGAAACCATAATGGCGTGCCTGCCAGATGTCTCGAAGTGCCTTATTCGTAATGATGACGTTGGAGAACATCAGACCAGCCATGTTAAATGTTTTGCTCGGAGACATGCATGTAATGATTCGATCCGTATCCGGGAACAGCTTCGCAAGTGGCGTATGTCTTTTGCCAGTCCGCAGCAGATCACAGTGAATTTCATCCGAAATAATCCATACATTGTTCCTCAGACAGATCTCACCCACACGTTGTAACTCTTCCGTTGTCCAGACGCGTCCAGACGGATTATGCGGGTTGCAGAAAATACACACTCTCACCTTCTCATCCTTAGCCTTGGCTTCAAAATCCTCAAAATCAATCGAGTAACGCCCCTGCTCATTAAGCATATCTGAACATACCAGTTCAAGATCATTATGCTCCGCAGCTGACTTGAAGAAACCATAAGACGGGGTAACAATCAGTACTTTCTCATCCGATTGACAGATATATTCCACCAGTTCATACAAAGCGGGGATGATTCCGTTCGAGGTCTCCAGATGCTCCTTCGGGAAGGACCAATCATAGTACCTTTTCATCCAATTCGAGACAGCTTCATAGTATGCCGGATCAAACACCTGGGAGTAACCCATAATTCTGCGGTCCAAACGTTCCTTCACTGCATCCAGAATCTTGGGAGGTGTGGCGAACTCCATATCTGCAATCCACATGCGAATGAATTCTTCGTCCTTAAATGGAAATGTCATATCTTCTGAAGCGTTAAAAATATATTGACGGAAACCATCCGTATTCATGGCATTTGTACCTGTGCGATCTATAATCTCATCAAAGTCATATTTCATAGCTTCTGCTCCTCTGTCTGCTCTACTTTTCATTGTCGGTTCGTGTCGTATGAGATCTATTATTCCATGACGTAGAAATTGCATCAAATACAATACAATCTATCCTGACGAAACAAATAAAGTTTATTGTTTCCTCAGAATAGGTTTTTCGTCGAGAAAGTGATATATTTCTCATGTAACATCATTTTTATGAATGACTTTCATCATTTTCACGTACTCTCAAGAAACATTGCATAAGGAGAACCGGTTATGAACAATATCAATCAGGAAGTTGGCAAGAAAATACGAAACTTTCGGAAGTGGCGGGGACTGACCATCCAACAGCTGGCGGATCAGATCTTTAAGAGCAAGGGCACCCTGTCCAAATATGAGAGCGGAGATATTACACTTGATCTGGTCACATTACATCATATTGCGAACGCGCTCAACATTCAGGTGGAGCAGCTCTTGTACCAAGAGCCAAGACACGCTTCTCCCTTGATGAATGCGGTCCCGTCCAGCTTTTTCAAGAACTCCACCCGTTTCTATTCCTACTTCTATGACGGGCGTAACAACAGTCTCATTCGGTGCGTCATTGACATGATGGCTCAATCGGATGCCAACCGTTATCGCACCGTGATGTATATGAATGTGAAGGATTTTGAGAACTATCAAGAATGCGAGAATATGTACTGGGGCCACACCGAGCATTATGATACACTCACCACGCTGATTTTGAAAAATCAGGCCACGCCGCTGGAGAATCTATATATTAATATTCTGGCATCTTTTCAGGAATCGGAGAAAAAGTGGGGACTGATGGCTGGTGTCTCCTTCAGACCTTTCATGCCGATCGCGCTCAAAATGTTATTCTCCAGAACCCCGCTGCCCGAGAATCAGGAGTTGTATAATGAATTGAAAATCTCAAAGGAAGATCTGCGGACTTTAAAAATATACAACATGCTTGCTGTCACTTGAACAATGCAGCGTGTCACCCATTCTCATATGGGAGGGGATAGTCGCACTTCATTGCTACCCGTTAAAAAAGCACTTCTATAAGCTGTTGGAACCAGCTCATAAAAGTGCCTTTCGCATTTGACGTTAATTGAATCGAAAATCAGCGAGACTGACGTTTAGTTTTTAATTAAATCCAGCGTTTCGTCAAACATTTGCTTCTGTTCCTCGATCTTGTTCTCATTCCCGATTACGCAGCGCTGTTGCTGTTCAAGGATGTCTGACAAGAGCCCTGCAAAACCGATAATGTCGCTTTCCTTCGTGCTTAATACTTCGTCCCGCTCCTGTTGCAGATCCGCTTCAGTCACATTCGACAGATAACACTCCAGAGAGAATGCTCCTTCGCCATAAGGGGTTCTCGGCGTATCCAGATCCTGGATCGCACCAATAATATAACGTGTCATCTCCCGCTCGTCTGCCCGGAAATCGGTTAAATATTGCGGTATCTCTTCATATACTTTGTACGTTTTAGCGAGGTTCGGATCACGATACGATGCAACGTAGCTGTCTCCGTTCCGTCTGAAGCCTGACATACAACCATAAGCTCCGCCTTTGGCCCGGATATTGGTCCATAAGTAATCCAAAGACAGGATGCCCTGCAAGACCCGTAGTGAACCGGTGTATTGATATCCTTTGTCGATGTAATTGCCCGTTTGCACCACGTACTGCACCTCTGACGGGGAACGGAATCCTTCCTTATGAGTAGCAGGTAGGAACGTAAACTCTTCCTTGCCAACCTCATGTGTGAACAGCCTCGCTTTCAGATCGGATACCTGTTGCTCCAGTCCTTCATATCCCTGCTCATCGGCAGTGTAACTAACAAGCAAGTTCTCTGGTCTGAAAATATACCCCGTCAACTCTTGCAGCTTGGAAGATAACTCTTCTTTCCTAGCCTCAAAGTTCGCCTGAAGATCCTCAAGCCATTGGTAAAAGGCGATACCACTTACAGCTTCTCTGAAATCCGCAACCGCTGAATGTTTGGACGAAGACCGTCCAATTCCCGCAGAGTGTCCACTGTTGATCAGATTACGTTGCAGATTACCTTTCATCTGAGAGATGATCTCATATAACCGCTTCGAATTATCGAATCGGGATGTGAACACAATTTCCTGGATCATGTCAAAGGCAAATCCAAGCTTGTCATATAACACTTTTGCGTTGAACTCATAGGTGGCTTTGAATTCATTGTGCTTATGGGCGTTGGCATACGATCCAATCCCGCTATGAATACCGCCCGAATGGATATGAATCTCATTGGACAATTCATTGAAGGAGTAGTTTTGAGTATCCACGTAACCCAGTACATTCTTGAGCAAACCTGCATACGGCAAGAGATGACGTGGCACTTCTTTGATATCAAACAGCAGTCTCAGATAACCAATTCCATTGGTGTAAAGGTTATGATGGAGAATAGTTGTGCCGTCGACCTGGTTCACCGTTTGATGCAACGTAGAGGCCTTCGGTTCAATATCTTCAATCGATAACGTCGGAATGACCTGCTGCTGCTCTTTGGTTGAAGGTGTATTCTGATATTCGGCGAGTGCTTCCGTTTTCTGAATCAGTGTCTGAACTTCTTCCTCGCTAAGTCCGGCCTGAATGGTTTTCAGCCGTGCTTTCAACGCCTCCTCCTTACGTGAGTTCAGCCCCTTATCCGGGGTAAGCGCCACAAAAGAAGTATGTGTGTTTTGCAATAAATACTTCTCAATCAGTTGTTCGAAGTAACCTTCGTTCATTTTTGTCCGCAGCTCAGCAAATACGTCATTAGCCTCCAGATGGGTGAAAGGTGCCTCATCATCGTACAACCAGCTTTGCAAGGAAGAGAATCCGTAGATCAGACCCTTCGGCATTCTGCCATAGTCCGCTTCCCTGTGATTGAACTCATAGGAGTTAATACCAGCAAGGAGCGCCTTAGGATCGAAGCCTTCTTTCACCACACGCTCAAGCACTTCTTGGACAGTTCCCAGGAAATCCTCTTTGCTCGACAGATTGCTCTTCTTCAGTCCCACCGTGAACACAGGCTGATACAGGCTGTCATCATACGAACCGTAGACGTCCTTCGCAATTCCTTTATCCAGCAACGCCTGTTTCAATACCGCTCCCGGAGCGTTCAGCAAGGCGTATAACAAAATCTGGAACGAAATGTTCAGTTCCTTGTCCAGACTTGTGCCAATCACCGCATTATAGGTCAAGAAGCTGTTATCCACTTCGGATTCCGTACTTCCCGCAGAGTAAGTCTTAACTGTGTCTACCCGTTCTGCAAAGGGAGGTTGAAGTTGAATGGCGGAATCAATCTCGATTCGATCATATGCACTCAGATAGTTCTCATCAAGCCATTGCAACTTCTCTTCCATATCCATATCCCCGTAGAGATAGATGTAACTGTTGGAAGGATGATAGTATCTCGTGTGGAAATCCAGCAGCCCCTGATAGGTCAGATCCAGGATCGCTTCCGGGAAACCGCCAGACTCGGAGGAATATGTAGTATCCGGGAAAAGGGAGTTCAACACTTCTCTGCGCACCATTCGTTCCGGTGAAGAAAAGGCACCCTTCATCTCGTTATATACAACTCCGTTGTAGGTTAACTCATCGTCCGCAGAGGCCAGATTATAGTTCCAGCCTTCCTGCAAAAATATCTTTTCATTCTCATAAATATTCGTATTCAATACCGCGTCCAGATATATATCCATCAGATTATGGAAGTCATGATCATTACGACTCGCGATCGGATAGATCGTCTTATCGGGATACGTCATGGCGTTTAGGAATGTATTCAAAGAACCTTTCAGCAACTCAACAAAAGAATCCTTGGCCGGAAATTTCTTGGACCCACAGAGCACGGAGTGTTCGAGGATATGGGCTACCCCTGTATCATCTTCCGGGGGTGTGCGGAAACCGATACTGAATACTTTGTTGTCGTCCTGATTGGACAAAAGTACGATTTTGGCTCCGGATTTCTGGTGCTCCAACAGATACGCATCCGATTTCAATTCTTCAATTCTGCGCTCCTGTAACACCTTGTATGGCTTAAGCTGTTTCAACATAAACTTGAGTCCTCCGTCCATAAGATTGTTTTATTGGTTTTGTGACTCTATATAAGTTCAAATATGCTTATTTACACTGGCACTCCGATGACAGCATAACCTTCCGATCGCTGTTATCGTGTAAATGTGTAGTTGAACTTATATCGTTCAGCAAGGTAAAGGTAATATATGCCTATGGATAGTATACACCATTGTTCCGTCTCTTCATAAAAGTCAGATAAATGTACCTTCTGATATGTATTATGCAGCGTTTATGTTTATGAACTGCATGGTAAAGTGGCCCGCAATGATATCACAATCATATTAAAGAACACAAAAAAAGATCGCATGCAGCTTGGTTAACAAGCGTCATGCGATCTTTCTTTTTAAGATGCCGAGGACCGGGATCGAACCGGTACGGTAGTCACCTACCGCAGGATTTTAAGCTGTTTTCGCTTGTATATCCGCATTCTTTCGCTATTTTATCGTTAAATATGCGCCCAAACACACGAGGACCCACCGTTCATTTATACGTTGTGT
The DNA here is from genome assembly GCF_037974275.1 of Paenibacillus sp. FSL R5-0519. Taxonomy (NCBI): domain Bacteria; kingdom Bacillati; phylum Bacillota; class Bacilli; order Caryophanales; family Paenibacillaceae; genus Paenibacillus; species Paenibacillus sp. FSL R5-0519. The sequence continues at coordinate 1,949,877 of NZ_CP150234.1, read as the reverse complement.
TATCGTTTTAGCCTCCCGCTTCTGTGCGTTTGGCTTAACGTTATTATACGGTAATATTTAGGCGGAGGCAAGCGTGGATGCTACGTTGTGTTTACGCCCCTTCCGCGCTATACTAGGAACAAACGTTCTATAACGAAGGAGCCCCGCACATGATCGATATCACGCCGCAAGACCACACGCTAATCAAATCGCACATCATACTACCGCGCGTATTGTCCGCATTCGAACGGGACATTGCGCTCATCAACGCAACGCTAAAGACGCCGGGCCCGTATGTCGACGTCATTGCGGAAGCTCAGCGCAAGATTACCGCAGACCTCTACGAAGTACGCAAAGGATTCCGTCAGCGCGGCATCAAAGTCTACGAAGAGGTAACGGATAATGACGGCGTGACGGCGCGCTATAAATGCCGCGGCTATGAATCGCAAATGCGGATACGGTGGACGATGATGGCTGCGGACGCGAGCGTGGTTATGCGGAAGTATCTCGGGTTGAGTACGGATATGTACGTCGATCCGTCGGTTCCGGAGTGGTTGCAGCGCGGCCCATAAACGAAGAAAAGCGCCCACCTCCGGAGAGATGAGCGCTATGTCTTGCGTTATGAAGTTACGAGCCGTCCGTCCGATGTGCGTGTGACGCGCGTTTTACATTTCGGGCATTTGAGGCTGCCGTCCATTAAGCGGAACTCTTTTCCACAATGCGGACAGCTTACCTTCTCTGCGCGCCAGTATTTAATATTCGTCCATACCGCTATGATCGGTGCAAGTACGACAATGCCGACGATAAACATTACTAGGAACATCGTTATCCCTCCGTGTTATGTATGCGCGGCGTCCCACGCTACTATATCTTATTATACGTCATGAGTAGCAGTTACGCCGCATTTATTTCCGTTAATTTCCGGACTTTTTGACTACCTTCGCGCCGATGTCATACAGCTTACACGCAGCCAGCCCCGCCATAATACCCGTCATAATCCCGTCCGTAACGGAATCCACCGGAATGTAAAAGAGACCCGCGCCTAATCCGAGCACCATCGATAACAGCGGAATCCACTTCGCTGCCACGTACAATTTCGCAAACTCACCGATCGCAATAATGACCGCAACCACTACGCCGATTTCGTACATATTATACGTCCTCCTTCGTAATCGTCACCGTTTTAGTCTTCGCGTCCCACGTTACCTTCGCGCCTAGAGCTTCCGCTACTGCACGCGCCGGCGTATACGTGGTACCTCCGTCAAGCACGCCGTCCGTTACTTTCTTACCATTAACAACTACGCTTACGATTACGTCTTTCTTCACGTTAGAGTCCGCCACCCTTTCGTTTAATTTCGCCTGTACCGCCGCTTTAAACAGACCCCATCCGGTCCACGCGCCACCATCGTACATTAAGCGCGGACAGATTTTACCGGACCAATCGTAGTGGCGACGTAATCGATCAACGCCCCATCCGCGCTCCTTCAACATCGACGCAACTAGAGTAGCCGCGTTATCTAGCGTCTTTGCGTAGTTTCCGCTCTCGCAGATTTCGATGCCGATTGACGTACGGTTTCCCGATGATGCGCCGCTTCCGTCCCCTGCGTGCCAAGCGTTCTCATTCAGCGGAATACATTCGATAACTTCGCGCTCATCAACTACGACATGAAACGAAGCTGTCCGCGAGTTCGTCCCGTTCGTCAGCCAGGCGCGCTCATTAGCCGCGGAACTTGACGGATTACCCGTATTGTGTATCGTAATCGTTGTCGCATTCATAGCGAGGCCGGGCCGCCTGTTATTCGCGGTACCTTTCGGAATATAATCTTTGCGATAGTTCACGTTATCGCTCCCCTTTCATAACGCTTTTAATCTCCGTTACATCCAACGATAGACCTTCGTACTGAGACGCCAGCGTTTCGAAGCGCCCCGTTAAATCCTCGGCCAATCGCATCAAACGTTCCTCTCTTCGCAGCGCGTCCGAATACATCTGATCCTCGCGTTCTTTGGCGGCGGCCATCATCCGGTCTTCACGGGCGCGACCGTCGTCTTGTATCCGCGCCATCTGACGCCAAAGTAGGAATCCGGCTACGACGAATAGGACCGCAAATAGGCCCTCCTTTAGCGCGCTATTAAATATCGCCTGCTCCATCGTCGGCCTCCGTTTCTAACGCAGCCATTGCCGTTCCAATTTCGTGGTCAAGTGCGCGGAGAATGTCCGCCTGGCTGACCGGATGATACGCAAGGACTGCGGATATGACTGCGGTTAGTTCCGACACAGGTTGCGCCAGGTCAACGGTACATTCGAGTAGTGTGCGTGATTTCATTTGCGCGTTTCCTCCGTTTCTGTATAACGCAAATAAGGCCCCGCCGATGTTGGCGAGACCTTGCGTTATTCATTCGTTTATTTTAGCGCGGCGAGTGCGGCTTCGGCTTGCGCGATGTCGGCTTTGGCTTTTGCTATTTCCGCATCGTAGGTAGCGAGTTCTTTCGTTCTCGCTGCGTAATCTTCCGGTTTCATCCCGGCCGCTTTATATCCTTCGATCTCTTTAGCTATCTTATCGCGTCCTTCTTGCGTAGGTGCGAGTATGCGCGTTTTTAGAACGTCTATAGATTCCTCAATACCTTCTTTGGACATACCTGAAAATTGTCCGGAAACGTTTGTCGGTGCGCTTTCAGTTGCCGGACTTTCTGTTGTAACTGTTATTGTTTTTCCTTCCACTTTGATATCCGCTCCTAACGCCTCAGATATTCCGCGAACAGGTACGTTGGCTTTTCCGTCAATAACTGCGCCTTTGTCAGCGAGCTTCTGCCCGTTAACAATGACGGTGTATTCTCCGGAAACTTTTTTACCGACGAGTGACTTAACGCTGTCCGCAAACGCGCCGGCCGATGTCGAAAGAACGAATCCGATCAATATACCGCCGGCAATGTATGCTACCTTTTTCATGATTAACCCCTCCGCGAATTGGTATTTGGTTCGTTTTTCCTATAATACCACTACGCGGCTGAGGTTGTGAAGGTTCCACCGTTTGGTGGCCAATTCTGGTTAGCACTGTTACCGTGATTATGTGTTCCAATGTCCACAGTATGAGTGTGACCGAGTGCCGATTTCGCGTTAACCGCATTCCACAAAGCGTTGATTTGTGACTGTAACCCCGTTACCTGGCCGATATCAATTCCGTTTGAAAAGTTAACAGAACCCTGCAGCGTAGTCACTCCGTTCAATGCGCCTAACCGCAAGTTCTGCGTACCCATTACATGTAACTCGTTTGACACCGCGTACACCAGTCCTTGCGATTGACTTGAGCCGTTGTAGTACGTATGGCCGCTGATGTTAGCGACTTGGTTTGTGCCAAGAGTAACCCGCCGCGCTCCGAATGAATCGTAGAACACAAAACCATCCGGGTCTAGCTCGATACGCTCACCGCTAGTGGCAGTACGGATACGTGCGCCGGTAATCGTACTACCTGACGTAATATCTCCGCGGAACTCCCCGCTTTGTGCAACCATGTGTCCGCTGGAGTTTACGGTAAATACCCCATTACCAACGTTAATAGACGAGCCTACGATCGCGCCATTCGTAAAGTTGGACGAAAATATATTCGCTGAGTTAGCAGTCAACCGGTTCGCTGTTACGTTGCCCTGCATATCTACGCGGAAAGGAGCGGAGTTAAAAGATGCGTGCCCCGCCGCGATCCCATTCGTATTGATCTGAGTGACGTTATTGCCCGCGCCAATTAATAGCGATACGAAGTTACCGAGCTGCCCGACGATGGCCGGCGCCGATATTCCGTTCGCATTAATCGCAGTCATCGCGGTAGCCCCGCCGTCCTTGCTGAAAATTATTCCGTTGGACGTCATGATGACTTGATTACGCGCATCCGTTTTGTCCTGCAGGACGATTCCGCGCGTGTCGTATTTGACCTCGGTCTTCGAGTTATGAACGTCATTAACCGCAGCCTTCGCGAACGCCTCGAATACGTCCGTCCGAATCGTCCCGTTACTTATCAGGTTACTGACGATATTCTTCGATTTCTCAAGGTCAGCGATAATATCCGTCATATCACGTAGCATAACGTTTGCGATCGTAACCTGCGAATGTTGCTCGTTGCTGTACGGATACTCGATGAGCTCCGTAATACGTGCGTTTATCCCGTTCATGCCAAGCGCAGGGTCTACGCAAGTCACCGTATCTCCGAGGTCGGGTGCCGGCTCCGCGCCATCAAGCTTGTGAATATCCGCAGCCGATACGGAGATTTCCAGCGCCGGCACCTCTTGTTCGCGGAGAGCCTTTCGTTGTGCTTCGAGTAGTTCCGTATATGACGTGATGTTCTGCTCGATAATCTCTCCGTCGTAGAACGCGTTAACGTCGGTCGCCCAATACTGCGCGTACGGCGAAATCAAGTAGTTGACCGCAAGGTTCCCGTTAACAATCGCGCCAGGCATAGAGTTTAACAGCACGCGCTCATCCGCAGTCAGCATCGACGCGGGCTGTCCGATAAGTGTCCGGCCGTCTTTCATCTGCGCGTACATCCGCGTAACGAGCGTGTTTGAATCGTCGTTAAACGATGTCGATACGATATTCTTGCGGATGCGATACTGCAGGCCGCGATCTTGGCCGACCTTCTTACGTAAGTGAATAACGCAATTGTCCGGCTCAATCTCCGCGCCATACATCGATACGACGGAGTTCAGCGCTTCGAGTGCGTTGCCGCGTCCGAAGTCCTTAACGTCGAATAGCGGGAATGTATCGTCGATTGAGAACGTATACTTGCCGCCAGTTGCCGCACTAATTGCCGTCGTGAGCTGCGAGATGTGTACGCCGTAAGCTTCGGAGATATACGACGCGTACGGATACTTATAGTCCGCGAGTTTAAACATAACGTGTGAGCAATCGATGCGCGCGGTTAACTTGCGGCCCTCACGGACGCGACTCCGACTATTGATAACGTAGAATTGGCCGCGCTCGTCTTGAACATGGCCCTTGAGTACGATCTTATCGAGATAGTCTGCGGATGTCATCGGCACCATAAAGGACAGCGAATAGTCCGAATTGATCCGCCTTGTCCGCTGGATGTCGGTCGCGTCTACGAGGATGCCGATTCGCTTCCGGTTCTTATCGAACGACTGTAAATACTTCGTCAAGTGTGCGCCTCCTTTCTGCGTTAGTAGAGGAATTTGTCGCGGTGAGTTACGCGTGTCCGAACGTTGCGTGCCACTTCCGAATCGGTGTACGTCAGTTTATTTGCGCCATATACGAGGTCGAAGAAGTCGCCTGTCATTAAGTGTAGCGCCGTTTCCCCGTTAATCGTAATCGTCTGCCGCTTCGTATCAATAACGATGACATCGCCCGGCTTGAAGTCGCCCGTTATTCCGATCTCGTTAATATGCGCGTAGGTTACGTTAACAACGAAGTCAGTCGCCGTAGTAATGGACGCGCCAAAAAGACGCTCGCGGACTAATTGCGCAAGCATCTCCGTAGCTGTCGTTATTTCTGCCGCCATCGCCATCTCGCGGACAAACTCCGTGGTTAAATCCGTCGCGCTTTCGAACGTAACGGCAACCGTAAAGTCCCCGCTAATTCTCGTTGAAAAATCCGTCGCTGACTCGATGGACACGGTGAATAGCGCTTCGAACGACAGTGTCCGGTTAAAGGGCGAGCTATTAAAAGGTGCGCGATTAAACATCGGAACCGCCACCTACTGTTTCCGCATATTCACCCTCCGTGATCCAACCGTTGGCAAGTGCGCGGTCAAGGTCCGCCTTGTTGTACGTAATAACCGCGTATTCTTTAACCGGAGCGATGTAGGCGGGCATGATATCCGGGAAAGTCTTCGTGCCGTGGCGATAAATTGCGGTTGAGTACGCGATTTTTAACGAGTTGATAATTGTCGTTGCCATATTACGCGGCACCTCCGTTAGCTATCGTTTCCCATAAGTCGATGATCGCGAGGTTGAGCGCGGCGGTTTCCGCTTCGGCTGCGGATAGGCGCGCTTCGAGATCGGATTCGTCTGCGGGCTTGAGTGCCGGGTCAATCGCAAAAGAGGCGCCATCCCATCGGTAATATCCTGCGTTTATGCCTGCGGGTAGGTGCGTCATGTCCAGTTCCACTTCTGTGTATCCTTCATACGGATATGTTATGGCATCACGGATGATATTGTCTGAATCCAGTTGAAAGTAAAATTTCATGGGTATCTACCTCCATATGATAATTGCATCTTTCTTTTCGCCCGTAATTCCGCTCGACAAGGCATAACCGGCTCCGTCTGCATTTGCTAAATCAGCAATGTTGTTGCTACTTTTATATGCTGCCATTGATACACTATAAAGCAACATACCACTACTACTTCCTGTCTCTAAACCTACAGCTAAAAACGTAGCGTTTCTGCTGTACTCAACACAGTACACTCTAACTGGTGGATTGCTACTAAGAGGGTTTACTTTCTTGAATGTGTCTCCAATCCGTTGGTAAGTCAGTAGATACGGGCTGTTTGTGGTACCAACACTCATTAAGTCTGTACCAGGCATGAAGCCAACTCCATTCGCTCCGCTAGTAGGCAGATCAGCAAAATCCGGGATTTTTTCAAATGTATCGCCTGTTACTTTATATACGTTCAAATAAGGGGTTGTTTGGTATGCACAAGATAGTAAATCACCGCTGGAACTAAAATCACTAGCATTCACCAGCCCCGTTGGTAAAACTGAGGGGTTTGACAATTTAGTAAATGTATCCCCTGATCTTTTATAAATTGTTATGAATGGGGATGTTCCATGTCCAACAACTAAATGAACTCCGCTAGGATCGAAATTCACAGAAGCGGCCACTCCTGTTGGTAAAACTGAAGGGTTTGACAGTTTGGTGAACACGTCGCCTGATCTTTTGTAGATACTAATATATGGCGTATCGTTGTGACCTAATGCTAGATAGGTACCATCAGGACTCCACGCTACACATCTTGTATTACTTGTTGGCAAAACTGCCGCGTCTGGTAGTTTGGTTAAAGTATCCCCGTCTCTCTTGTAAACAATAAAGTATGGTGAACTTGCCAAAACAACTGATAAATAGGTACCATCAGGACTCCAAGCATTACCAATTGATGATGATCCAGGCATTGTAGCAGGATCTGATAGTTTAGTAAAAACGGAGCCATTTCGTTTATAGACAGCGAAGTACGGTGGGAAGGCCGTACTGACTGCCAAATATGTGTCGTCCGGACTCCATGTTGCTGATCTCACAGACGACGAAGACGGTGGATAAGTTATGGTTACATCACTGCCAAACTGTGTTTTTGTATATATCGGGTCACCTGCAACAAGATTTCCGGCATAAGTCACAGTCTGTTGTACCTGACCGTTTATCGCTGTTGAGGTTTCGATCGTTTCAATCCCGTCGGCCAGTTCCTCAAAAGAATGCGGGGAAGTCCCTGCTACCGTTCCCCCTTTGACAATGACGGCGGTCTCAATCAGATTTTTCCCGTCATCGACATGCGTAAAAACCTCGTTGATCGCATCGACTAGGCTGTCTTTATCTGTAGTCTGCAATTCGCTTAGATCGCCGACCCACGTATGCACTGTGCTTATTGACGACTCAACCGTAGTGACGGCGTTATCCAAGTCCGCAATATTAGCGCGACCCGCCTCGTAGTCGTAAGCCGTGTGATTCCGCGCCGCCTGCGTTCCTGCCGCCCATCCTTTCGCAGTCCCTTCGAATCCGCGCGTACATCCCGTAAGCGTATTGCCCGTTTTCCCCGTATACAGAATTGTCTCCGCAGTCTCATCGCCGCCCACCGTCACCAAGTTCGGAGCGGCCGGAAGCTTAGACGCGTCCAGTACGGTGATCTCCGTATCTGTTGCGGTTATATCCGCGGCGAGCTCCGTTCCCGGACTGTTAACCATCGCCGCGTACATCGGTAATTGCGCCATCTAATCTACTCCTTTCTCCTTCTTAGTTCGTAAACTTGACGGATGTTCCGTCTTTGAGAAACTTCGGCTTGTCGCCTGTTTGGATCGTACGTGGGTTATCAACCGCTTTGGACCACAGTAAATTACCGCCCGTCAACGCGCTACGTAAACCAACGTGTGTTACGAGGCCCCAGTCCGCAGTCGCAACGGGGAACTCGATATCTGCCGCGTTCTTCACCGTCTGATTGCCGACCTCAAGCGCAGGAGCTGCGAATGTAATCGGAATCCTCACGTAGCTACCTCCGGTTACTTCCGAACCCGTATCAGCCGGTGTCGGATCGGACTTGTATAGCGCGAGGTAGATTGTAGTGGGCGCGGTAAAAGTGATTCCGCGTAATACGTGGTTAAGGATTGCGGCGGATAGCCAGTTCGATATATTCAAAATAACGCCTCCTAAAGTGTGTATTCGTTCGTAATCCGGAAACTACGGATCGTAGTCGTGCCGGTATTCGTTAGCGTAATAATCGGTTGCGCGTTAACATCGGCCGCGGAATCAACCGTGATTGTTTCGGGCGACTTCGTAATCTCAACTTCCGTCACCTTTTCCGCTCCGGTCGGCCACGGATCGTTCATCTTGAGCGCAACGTTAATCTCACGTGAGCCAGTCGCACCAAGCGCCAGCGTCCCGTTATAGACAGCGCGGTAATACTTGCCGGGCATATCCGAAAATTCAATCGTCAGCTCCCCGCGCTTAGCATTAAACATGCGTGCGAGTTGCGCTAATGTTGTATGGAACTGCGCCCCAGGCGACGTAATAAACAGCGTCAGATCAATCGTACGCGCTCCGTATGTGCTTCCGAAATTAAGTAGGCCGTCAGTGTCCGCAAGTTTGAGCGTGTATTCGTCGGACTCAGGCAAAACAGGAAGACGCCGATCGAGGAGATCAGCGCCTAGAGACGATAGCCATACGTTATTCACTTTTACATCCGGTTTCATCGCGTCTTCACCCCTTGCGATTGGAGTCGCGCTGCGACACGTGCACGCTCGTTGTACAGCGTCTCGGTGTCCGCGCGATCCGTAAGCGTCACATCATTAACGGACAGGTCGAACTGGTTGATAATCTGCGTAGGAGCCCCGCCGGTATCCGAAGGACCTGCCGCAATCATCCGGAAAAGGTTGCCGATCTGTGCGTCGTTCAGGATCATTTCGCCAGCGTGCGCGATTACCGGAACTGCGGAACCTGGCGTACCTTGAACGACGCCGCCAACTTTAAACTGCTGGAGCTTACCAGTATCCTTATCGATTCCGTAGAGCTTGCGTAGCTCCTCGTTGCGCGCCGTCAACCGCGCCATCTCCGCCGTGTCTCCGGAAGCCTTTGCCGCCGCCCACGCGTCTTTGTTCGCGTTATACTCCGCCAGGTCAGACGAAGCTCCTACGCCGGAAGGTCCGGCACTAAGCGTAGCCATCTTCGCGTTATATTGCGTGACAAACGTATCGAGTGACGCGAGAATGGTTGCGTTAGCCTCCGCGTTAGCATTCGTACGGAACTCCGAGATTGCCGCTTCGATAAACTTGACGTCATCCGCGTGGTTTTCGAACGCATCTTTCAGCGTTTCATACTGGCGCTGCGTCTCCGTTTTCTCAGCGTCAAAGGCGGAGTTTCGTTCGTCCTTTTCGTCTTGGAGCGCCTGCTTCTGCGATTCGAGTTCGCGTTTACGGAGTTCTCGGTCGTGTTCGAGTTCCATGCGCTCAACCTCTTTAATGAGGTCCTCGCGCTCCTGGATACCTTCCGGACCAACCGCGGAACCTAGCTCGTCAATGCGCGCCAGCTTCTCCGCCCGTTGCGTCTCGTAATCCGCGTCAGAATTGTACTCAGCTTCCTTCGCAATCAGTGCGTCAATGGCCGCAATCTTCTCGTCAACTTCCGCAAGGTACGCCTTCTTGCGTTCCTCAATCGCAGCGAGATCGGCTTTAAGCGCAGCGTCAATATTCGTCTTCTCCGTTTTCAGGAGCTGATCCGCAAGCTTCTCCGTTTCGGTAACGAGCTTCTTACGCAGGTTATAAAGCTGATCCTCCGCCTTCTCGTAGTACTCCGAATCCTTTTTGTGGCGGTCTCTTACGCGAGTCCATGCGTCAATCTTCATCTGCGTGATTTCGAGTTCCGATTTGCCTGCGGATTCCATACGGCGCTCTTCCTTGCCGATCCACTTTTCGGATGCAGAATACGCGTCGGCCACCGCTTGTTCGTTCGCTTTGACGAGTTCCTTACGCGCCTTATATAGCGCCTCGTCTGCGTCTTTATACTCGTCGGAATCCTTTTTATAGCGGTCGCGTACACGGGTGAGTGCTGCGATCTTCATTTCCGCGATGGCAACCTCGGACTTTCCGGAATCCTCCATACGGCGCTCCTCTTTGTCGATCCACGTCATCGAGAAGTCGTAGCGCGATTTAACGCTGTCTTCCTGCAGGCGCTTGAGTTGTAGATTGAGTGTCCGCGCATCCTCTACCGTTTCCTTGAGGTGCTGTGCGTGAGCCTTACGTAACTTTTCGTACGCTTTAATCTGCTGATCCGCTGACCAATCGTACATCTCCGCTTGATACCGGATAGTTGCGAGGTCGGCATTGTACGCTTTGTCGCGCATCTCCTTGGCAATTTCGGCTGCTGACTTCTCTTTCTTGGCTTTCGGAGTCTTCGCCTTTTTACCTTTTGCTTTCTTCGATTTATCTTCTCGGAGACTGATGCCGGCTCCGCCCTTTGCAGGAGCGTAAGCAGCTCCGGAAGTTAGGGACTCTTTAGCGCGAGCGATCTCTAACGCAGCCTGCTCCGCCTTCACTTGCTTTTCATACGCTTGGTTGAGTTGTTCCTCAGCGCCACCGCTCGCAAACTTCTCAAACGATTTATTAACGCTGACTCCTCCGATCGCCGTAACGTTCTTCGCAAAAGGCGCGGACTGTACGCCCGCAACGGCGCTCATTGCTTTCGCTAGGCTTTCGAGGTTACTTATCTGCGCGGCAATAGACGCCTTATTCGCGTCAGCCATCGCCTGCAAATTGCTGATGTACGCGTTAGCTGCAACCGCGGACTGGTCGATAAAAGAACGCTCAGCCGCGATATGTTCTCCGATAATGTCAACGTTCTGGATGCGGATGCGGCCAGATTCATCCATCTTCGCGTTCAAGTCCGGGTACTGTTTCCGAAGAGATTCCGTAATGTTGACGAGCTCTTGTTTCTGAGCTTCGTCAAGTTTCTGCGCGGAAGATAGCTGGTTATATCGATCCAACAACGCCTCCATCGACTCTACTTGACGGTATTTGGCTGCGATATCTTGGATCTCCGCTTCCTTCATTGCAAGTAGCGCGGGAGTTGATTCGTTAATCGCGTCGTTCATCATCTCCAACTTACGAGTCGCGTCGTCAACGCCATCGTACCCCATCGTGCGCAGCTTATCGTCCATTTCTGCTAACTCATCGTTAATCTCTAACATCTCCGTCAACAACGCGGGAGTTCCGAGCCCTTGTTCCTGCAGTGACTCGATCTCGTTCAGGCGCGATTGCAACTCCGCCCGTTCTGCGAGAGCCGTATTCAGCTCCACGGTCTGCTCCTGTAGCTCCTGGACTTCCGAAACTGTGCGATCAAAGGGAGACTGAGCCAACGTATCATTGAGCGACCTCTGCGCCTCATCGTGTTTCCTGACTGCTTCCGCGGCCTCATTATTGCTTGATACAAGCGCAGTTACGCCAGCAGCAACGAGTCCTAATACGACGGAAAGCGTGAGAAGGATCGGATTCGTTACAGTCAACAGTTTCAGCGCAAGGGATAACGCACCAATAGCCGCTGCCAATCCGAGCGCTCCAGTTGTCGCTGTCACAAACGCGATTATCGCGTTTTGAATAACGGGGTCCATGCTGTTGAATCCGAGGAGTAACGTAGAAATACCTTCCGCGACGCTACGGATAACTGGCGCAAACTTATCACCAACTGTGATTCCAACGGCTTCCAGCGCAGACTGCAGCTCCTGAATTGCGCCATTTAGCGTATCCATTTGTGTTTCTGCGATCTGCTCCGCTGTACCGCCCGCGTTGTTCAATTCTTCCGTAAACGATTCGAGATCGGACTGGCCCGCCTTGATCAGCGTGAGGAACCCGGATGCCGCCTCCTGGCCCGCTACGATTGCCGCCGCCTGTGCGCGTTGAGCTTCCGTAAGCTTGCCGAAGCCAGTTTCGAATTGTCCAATTATCTGCGCGAACGGTAAGAAGTTACCGGCCGCATCCGTGACACTTACGCCCAATTGCTTCATGACGTACGCTACTTCGTTCGTCGGACTTGCGAGTCTCAGCATGATCGCACGGAGCTGAGTTCCGGCCATCTCGCCTTGGATACCTGCGTCGGACAGTTTCGCAACGGCTGCGGATGCCTCTTCGATGGAGACTCCTAGATTGGCTGCGATCGGGGCGACGTATTTCATTCCGAGTCCGAGTTGTTCGATATTCGTATTAGAGTTCGTCATTGTTTTCGCCATTACGTCAACAACGCTGCTAGTCTGATCCGCATCAAGCTGGAACCCCGTTAAGATGTTCGACGCGATATCCGCCGTCCGAGCGAGCTCCATTTGACCGGCAGCCGCGAGGTTAAGTACGCCAGGCATTGCCGCCATGATTTCGTTTGTCTTGAAACCTGCCATTGCGAGGAATGACTGCGCGGCTGCCGCCTGGCCTGACGTAAATACCGTCGTTGCACCGAGGTCGATCGACTGTTGACGGAGTTTATCGAACTCTTCGCCAGTTGCGCCAGTTATCGCCTTAACCTTCGCCATAGACTGCTCAAATGTCGCGGCCGTCTGTACCGCCTTAGTGATTACGACAGCCATCGCCGCACCTAGCGCGCCATACGCAAGTCCTAGCTGTTTGACCTCCGCGCTCACACCGTTAGCGGCTTTCGCATTCTTTTCGAGCTCGCCTGTTATCTTCGCAATCTCCGTACTACTCGCGCCAAGTCGCTTCATTTCCGCGGATACAGCTTCGAGTTGCTTACGTAGCAAATCCGGATTAGCCTTCCGTAAACTTGCGTTAATCTTCTCAATCTGCGCGGCGGATGCGCCTACTTCCGATAGCCGTGTATTCAGCGCAGAAAAAGAAGAGGACGCCGATTTTCCGGCATCCCCGAGTTCCTTCGCTTTCGTTTTCGCTTTATCAATCGCCTGGTTGTATCCATTAATATCCGCTGTGATTACTGCGCGGATTCCTCCGACATCTACTGTACTAATCGTTATCACCTCTCTTTAGTGGCCGCGCAGTTGTCTCCGCATAGCCTCAAATCCAGACTCGTCAAACTCCGCTTTGCTTGCGATGTTCATGCCTGCGCGTTCTCGGAGGCTTCCGACCAACTTCTTCATGTCGTCGCCCGTGGAGTGTTGAACTGATAGCGACGTCAGCCAATCCTCTGCGTCAACCTTTCTCTTGGCCTCTAGCGCGGTGAAAATGTCCATGACGAAATAGCCCGATTCGAACTCGACTTGTGTTTTGCCGAGGCGAACCGCGCATTCAATGAAAAACTCATCTATCGTTACTCGGCGCTCACTGCGTCCGGAGCCGCTACTCCGCTCAGTCCCGCCAGACTCAGGACGCCTCGTCCGTTTTTTAACAGTTCACCGAAATTGTTCGCCTTAGCTACCGCGCCATAGAACGCAACCAGTTCGTCGATTGACGCGTTTTGTTCGATGTACTCCTCGTCAATGCCCGTCAGGACGGCCGTCACGCGCACGATATCGTCAAATGATTCGCGGATAGCTGCAACGAAATAAGCCGCCTTGTCTCCGGGAGCAGCGGTCATTACACTCACGATGAGTTGCGGTACTGCGTGGATGGAATCGAAAAGGTCGCGCCATTGTGCAATCGTGATCTTGCGTGGCGTTACCGTCCTGCCGCCGATCTTATATTTGTTCGCGCCAATTAATCGCAATATTATCGCCTCCGTTAAAGTAAAAGCGGCCCCGAAGGACCGCCCGTTTATTCGCGCTATTACGGTGTTGCCGTGATCGTCTCGTCGCCCAATACTGCAACCACGCCGTCTTCGTCCGGAGTAGACCGCAATGTTACGTTGGTAATCCGCTCGTTTTCGTTGTCGTACGCGTAGCTCAGGTCCGTCTCGGAGTACGCGAGTGGCAGCGTAACCCAGAAGTTGGGATCGTTAAGCTTCGCAAGCGGTTTGATTACGGCTTTCTTCGCGGTATCAATCAAGTTCATACCGACGCCCGTTTTGATTTCGATCTTCGAATCTGTACCGTCCGTTACAACAGAGGCTCCAGTCATAATCTTCGGAATAACGGTCAGCTCATACTCTGCAAACGGAATAGTAACGCTGCAGTTACGGCCTGTAATCCGCTTACCTACGACAGTCTCGCCCGTTTGGTCCGTAAGTTGATCGCGGTATGTCGTTTCAGTTGTGAACGATACGCCGCCGATTGTAGTCTCAAACGTCACCATACCAACGCCGTCACCGTACTCAACGATGGCCGGGCCGAGCTCAATCTTGGAAAAGTTTTGTGCCATTAATAGAATCCTCCTCATATTTAGACAACGCAAAAAGGCCGCCTACTAAGAGCCGCCTTAAATCGTTGTCAATGTGAAATTTATCGAGTACATCGTGCGATCGTTCGTGTCTTTGCCGAGATATATTGGAGAGGACTGATTCGCGCGACATTTAACTACGCGGACAATCCCGAAGTAAAACTCACCTTTACTCGCCAGATCCTCATATATCGCGTCAGCTATTTGCGTGGCTTTTGCTGGAGACTTAGCACGAACTAACACTTGAAACGCTGGTCTCCGCTTACTCGTCCACTCGCTCGGCTCATATCCGCCGCTCATACGCACATAGGCGCAGTCATCCGGATTGCCTGACGCGAACTCGTTAGCAACGTAGGTATACGGAACAGCCACGCGCAAATAAGCCGTAATATCCGGCACTCCTAGAATCGCCATTACTCCGCCAGCCCCTTTCGAATCGCGTCCGCAATCATGCGTTGATACTTCGACGCGTTCTGTGTGAGTGGATCTTCGAGATATTTCGGCTTTGTTCCGGGAGTCGTCGGATTTTTAAACGTATCCATCTCGTGGACGATTAGCGCATAGTTAACGCGATCACCGCTACTACCGCGCTCATTAACGGAATAGTAAACTTCGCCGGATACTCCGGTAGGGCTTACGACAACGCGCTTACCTGACGTCTCCCGAAGCGTACCTTTATCGAGCGGAGCTTCTTCGCGGGAGATACGCAATAACTCGTCGGTCGCGTCATGCATACCGAGGGCCGCCGCATCCTGTACGTTTGCCTTCGAAAAGTCTAGCGATTTGAAGAATCCGGTCATATCAAACTCGATCGACATTACACGTTCACCTCCGTTAAAGCGGGCTTACCGCCGAACCACCGTTTTACGCTAATCGAAATGGGTGTGTACGTTATCGTCCGCATGTTTTCGTCGGTGTACGTTAATCTGTCGGAGATATCAATGCGCGGCAACTTATCGAATAGAAACGTTCCAACGCTGGCTACTTCTTCTCCGCGACTATTACGTACGAGTTTGACGCCTTCGGAAAATCGACATTTAGCTTCGTAGTCATCTCCATATAGAGGTTCGTTGTAGTCCGGATCATTGCCGAGGAAAGGTGATATGATAACGGTCTGACGCAAAGGGATGATCGCCATTACATCGTCACCCACTTTGTCGTCTTACGCCCGATCTTAACGCCATTCTCCGCGCCAATAATATCGAGAGCTGCGTCCGGTATCCACGCTTCCTCTCCGTTTTTCGCCCAGTCCTTGAACGTAAAATTAGCGACGCCGGTCACGCCGAATGACGCGACTCCTTGCTGCTGCAACCGATTCGTATCGTTAAATGCCGTTGCCAGTGCGTTAGCAAATTCGTATACCGCTGCGTCAGGTATCGTATACTTCGGATACTTGTTCGTAAGCACGAAGGAAGCGCGCGTAACAATTCGTTGTTTTTTCGCGTCTTCGGCCTCCGCCCAGTCTTCTATATCGATACAATTCGCGTTGATATATTCGTCCGCGTCCGTTACTGTAACTGCCATACGCCACACCTCCGTTTATTTTGCGGAGGACGTAGCGTTAGCTTTGCGCGGTTTAGCCGGAGCTTTAACGGGTTTATCTTCCGCTTCAACTTCGTCCACTTGCGCAGGTTCCTCCGGTTTATCCACTCGCGTAATCCATAGCGGAGCCAACGAGTTTAATAGTGCGATTTTATCCGCGTCTTCCGTTTCGTAAGTTCCGAATGCCGTAAATTCGATGCCGCCGGAAATCACGTAATGCGGCGCGGCTTTATACTTCGCCACTTTGCGCTCACCTCCGTTTATTAAAGGGCGACCGAAGCCGCCCATGTGCTATTCCGATTAAGATACGGTTGTGCTGATGTTTTCGAGGATCGCGATTTTCTCGCCGGCATTTTTGACAGTTACGCCATACTCACCGCGGATTTGACGAGCCACGAAGTCAGCGCCTGCGATTGATGCGTCCTCATCGTGTACCCCACGTCCGTTAAGCGGATTGATAGACAAGATGCTGCGATCAAACATAGCGATCTTGTTTTTCGGGAAGTTAGGGTCTACGATAACCGTCGCGACAGAGCCGCCCACGATATCGGACACGAAGGTTTGAATCTTGTGGCCTGTAGCCGTATCAGTACGCTCAGTGCGGATAGTGTCGCTCGCGAATTTCGAGATCTGACGTGCGCCCGCAGTGTTCGTGAGGATCGTGTTAACGGAGCCTCCGCGTTGGTATACTTTCTCCGCCAAGTTGTTCAACAGTGTCGGTGTGATTTCTCCGCCGGCTGCGTTCTCTTTTGCTGCGCCTTTCTTCTCGGCGAAGTACAAAAGACCACCCGTCATACGCGGTGTACCTGGCGCGCCGTCAATACGACGTCCATAAATCAACCAGTCGTTAAGCTCCCGTTGCAACTCTTTCAGACGTAGTTGAACTTGATAGTTCAGCTCGTCATCAACGTTGTGTGTGCGGACAGCTTGTTGCGTCTTGGACACGGCTGCGTAACGTTCGATGATTTGCGTAACGTTGTAATCTACATAACGGTCGTGTCCTTCGTCTACGCCAGGCATAGCGCCTTCCAATTGTGGACGCGCAACGATACGGATTTCTTCACCTGCCGGAACAATAGCCGCAGTCGTTCCGTCAAAGCCACGGACAACTGTTACAACGTCACCAGCAACTGCGGTAACTTTCATATACTCTTCGCCGACTACTACGACAGCATTAACGCGGAATTTAAGACCATCGCCGGAAGCTACTGTAATAGATGTCGCAGAAGCGGAAGCCTCAGCCGCTGCAACTGCGCGGTTGGAGTTAAGCGAATCGGACATCCATTCGAACTTAGTTTGATAGAGCGGAGTAGTTCCAAGTCCGATCAAACCAAGCAACGTAGGCTCGTCATCAATGATTAGGGAGATACCTGCTTCGAGCTGGCGTACTTGGTCCTGGAATGAGTAAGTTTTCAACATATGTTTATTTCCTCCTTAAATTTGGGTAAACAAAAAGGCCCTGGATTTTATCCAAGACCTCCTATTACTTGTTCAATTTGTTTGACAGTTCAATTACCTTCGCGAAATCCTTAGACTTCTTCGCGTCACTCAGTTGTTGCTCGAGTGTCCTGCGTTCGTCATCTCCCGGATTTGGCTTCGTATCACCAATCGGTTGTGGCTTTTTCGGTACATCGACAAGGTACGGTTTATTGGTTAACAGCGCCTTAACTGCGTCCTCTACGCCAATCGGATTACCGTCTTCATCCACGCTAACTGACGTCTTGTCAGCGAGTAAGAGTACGTCATCCAGCGCTTCGGTACGCACGTTCAATTCGCGAGCTACCGCTTTGAACTCCGCTTTAATAAGGCGCTGGTTAGCGGCTGATAGTGCGGCCTCTTTCGCCTGTTCTGCTTTCTGCGCGCGGTCTAGTGCTTCGGCCTTCTCTGCTTCGAGGCGTTCGGTTGCGGACAATTCCGCTCTCATACGCTCATCTGCTGCGCTTTGCAATGCGGCAAGTTGCGCCTTGATATCGTCGTAGTCTCCGTACTTACTTTTTACGCGTCCCTTCTCACGGGTAATAAGCGCGTCGAGTTCGGCTTGCGTCATCTCTACCTTTTTAGGCGTATCCTCTTTCGGAGGTTGCGTATCATCTGGCGGAGTCTCGTCGCCTTCCGCGAACATTTGCAAGTTGAGCGGGTACTTACTTCGAATATCAGTCATAATCGTTTCCTCCCGTTTTAAGCCCGTCGGCTATAGCATCCGTATCAGTTTAGTGTCGTGTACGTTCGGACGGGTTTTACGTTAATTACTGTATAGATCGATCTTGACTTGCGAAGCGACCAACGTCTTAGCTACGGCCGCGCTTGTAGTGAGTCGCGCAATACACTGCAGATCACCGTCGGTAAACGAGTCGGTTACATCCGCAAGTGCGCCGACTTGGTCGTCGTTTTGTACGTATACATAAACGCGTCTACCGGTGGAGGCTGCGTACTGTTGTCCGGTAAACAGGCGGACGGTCAAATTCTTGCGGTTTTGGCCCTCGTCGCCCGCCATATTCACGGTAAAGAACGCCATTTTTGTAGGATAGTCCGTGTACGTTCCGTCTGCCTTGTATGCGCGGATGATACCGCTTGGTTGATTGACGTTATGGAAAAACGTGATACCCGCCTTACTATCCGCGCTTTTAATGCCGACCTGCACCGATATCTGAATGTTTCCGTTAAACTGCAGACCCTCGATCGTATACGCGATTTCCGTAAACTGCGTACTGTTAAACGTTGCGGTCGATTTTAACTCTACGCTACTTGCCGCGGTTGCTGCCGTCGTCAAACGCAGTAATCCACGTCCTGGCGGCGGTTCAAATGTCGGTGTGCCTACGGTTGTTAACCACGCTGGTAGCGCGCCGTCCAGAAAGTCAGCGCAGAGTCGTTTGTGTATCTTGCCGCTCGGTATCTCCTTACCGTCTAGTCCGCGATGTAACATTATGCCACCTCCGTATGAACAAGTCCGACGTTATTGTCCGTGTTGTAGTACACGTAAATGTTACCGTCCAATACGGATACCATCATCGACTGCATGTTCGTTGTCTCCCACGGCAATGTTGGAAACGGTACAAGATCGATCGGGCGATGGAGGAGATGTCGTAAATCCGGACTTATGCGGGCAATGGCCGGACGGGCTACGGTTGTGACTCCGCCGGAAGCGTACGCAGACATCATCCCGATCCACCACATCTGGCCGCGGTACATAAAGAGACCGGCGTTAGAGCGTGAGAAATTTTCTCCATAGGACAGCGTTGCGTCGTTACCGCCAAGCATCGCGCGAGGATCGGAGTACCAAAACTTTCCGTCGTTTGAGTACGAGATCGCTTTGCGGCCATAATCTCCGCCGCCCATAACGCTATAACCAACCCACTTTTCCGCGAATTTGAACACGGCAAAATAACCGGTGTGGCCGTCGCCGGGATAGCCGTCCGGTTTATCGAGTACGATTCCTATACGCGTCCAGTTAATCATGTTAGGCGATGTCGCAAGTAAGGTCGATTGGTTGATGCCTGCGCCTGATTGCTGGTAATACATATAAAACAACTGCTCTTTTTCGTTGTATATTACGAACGGCGTCTCGGTTGAATCGCCAACAACGGTGTCAACGTAAATCTCTCCGTAATTCTTGAACGGACCTTTCGGATCGTCTGCGTAAGCGAGTCCAATACCGCCGCGCGCGTTATGGTTCGTTGAAAATGTAGCGTAGTACTTTCCGAGTGCGTTCGGAATCAGTCCGTCAACTTTGATTACGCGGAACCAATAGATACTCGACTTTCCGGACATCGCCGCAGTGAATATCGGAGGCCCTTCGAGTTTCGTAAATTTCGGTGTATACGACTCGACTTGCGCACCGAATCCGTATGGAGCCACGCCGTCATTCGCTTTCTTAGCGGTGAGGGCCGCCTTTCTGGCGCTGTTCCTAGCGATCGTGTCACGTCCGGCCATTACCCAACACCTCTGACGCGCACATATCCGTGATACGAGCCGCTTCCGGTAATCAATAGCTCACTGAACGGGTCTAGTCGCTCGTCAAAAGCGTCTCCGCCTTTAACTATCGTCTGGAATTGCCCAGCATTGATGGTGATATCCGTTGTCCCGTCGTTAAAAAATACTAGAAAAGACGCGACGTTCGAAAATGTCACCGTCTTGTTTCCCGTTCCCGAAAACGGGTGCCTTGCGATTGGGTCCGCCATCTAAATTCCTCCTCCGATATTTTCCGGATTGCGGATCGGAGATAGTACGTGACGACAGCGTGGATGGAATATTTCGCGACGAGGTAGATCGCCTACATACGGATAATCTCCGGGAGCATCCGGTACTAACTTGACGATGCGGCCTTCCCAGTTACGACACGCATCTCGTGCGCCGTGACTTGATATCTGCGCGTAATATGTTTCGCGTCCGATCGCCTCGTTTATCGTTGCGTCTCGGTGCGCGGAGTTAAGTTTCGTACGTGTTACGGTATCGACGTAGACTTCCGGCTTCCAACGCCGTCCTGCCGCGTCAATAATACCAGTGTCTGTCGCCTGGCCGAGTGTCTTACGGATGCCGGCGAGCGTGTCCGCGTTAATCGTACGGCGACCGTTAATGCCTGACGCCATGTTAGCGCGAAATGATTCCGCTGTTGCTTGGCGGACTGCCTGCCGTACGCGGCGGTCGATGTTTTGCGTAACCGCAAGTAAATCCGCTTGAGTATCCGCAATGGCTGACGCTACAAGCTCGCGATTTATCCGGTTAAACTTAACGATCTTCTCCGCTTCGACCAACGTATTGACAACGCCGAGCTCAACGATTGCGCGCGCCACTCCGTCGATTGCCGCCTTCGGAATGTACTCCGCAACCCAGGCCGCTGACTCCACGTTTAACTCACGCAAAATAACCGCAACCTCAGCGAGGGCGGCCTTTGCGTGTACGCGTGATATATCGGAAGTATCTAAGCGGGAAAGCTCCGTTGCGATGGCGAGAACAGCGCGTTTGTAAGCATCAACGAGACGATTGATATCGCGGTCATAGTTCGGATCAGGAATCCGCGCCATTATACGACTACCTCTTCGTTAAATATCGTGCCGTCGACGGTACCGTTAATGCGCTTCTCGTCTTCGTCAATCCTACGCAACATTTCCTCCGCAAGTTTATCGTCAACTCCGTCGAGGTATTTAACCGCATCGCTAACGGACATTGTCGGCTTGGCTCCGGTTCTGATTGCGGCCACTTCCGCAGCTTCCTTCTCATCACGCGGCAGACCATCACGCCAGTTAATACGCGGGTAAACCGGTTCGTACGGTTCGAAGCCCTGAACGCCTTCATTCGCGTAATTTTCGAGTTGCATAGCTGTCCAAATTGAGTCACGGAGCGCCTTATCAACGTGCGCGCGTATCCGGTTGACTTTCGCCAGGATCGGCATAAACCGCGCTTTGATTGCGCCAGAATCCGTGTGGGACGTTCCGGTGCCGCCTTTGTCGGCTGCAAGCGTTGTACCGAACAACCATTGCGGCGTCTCGCTCATTTGGTAAACGAGTCCCAGGAGTACGTCGAGCTCTTTAAACGCGCCGTCAAGTTGCGAGTTCCACGTCATATAGCCTGGCACTACATCGTCCTTACTGACCTCGATGTACTTTCCGGCCATACGTACAGTGTTTTCATCGTTCTCGTCCACTTCCGGGCCGTACGCTGTCGGATCGCTGTGTTTCCAGAGAATATAGTCTATCTGTACGAGACGGTCGTTAATCGCGGCCAGGACGCTCTCAAGCTTCTCTATGCCGCTAATGCCTTCCCACCGATCGTCTACGCTCTTGTATGGGATGTGGTGAACGAGTAGACGGTCTGTTCCTGTAGCCACAACGTCCTGTTCGCGACCCGTAGGTACTGAGTCTCCGATCGTAAACGTCGCAATCGGCACGCCCCACTGATCATTGACGCCTTTGTCTTCGAGTTTAAAGCGCTCGTAAAGGATGTATCCGGGCACGTGACGCTCAACTACGAGGTACGGAGTATAATTCCGGTCGATTCCGGAGATAAATCGAACGATGCGTCCATTAGTTTCCTCTACCCAATCGATCCACGCGATGTTGAATGCCTTAAACTTCTTACGTGATCCGTTCGAAAGTTCTGGAAAGACGATGTTAGCCGGCACTGCCTCGATAATCGGTTCGAGCATAGTTTCTGGCGCTGGTAATCCGAGTTCTACCGTCTCACTGACGTCCGCACGCGTTCCGAAGTACGTCTTGAGGTATGAGTCGCCGCGGAAACCGCCGCCGATTACGAGTTCGTGCGTCGCCTGAACCAAATCGTTCTCTTCGACAATCGAGTCGAGACGCTCCTGCTCACGGCTGCCTGCGCCTGTTCCGCTTTCGAACGTTGGGGGCTCACCAGTTAATAGGTCCGCGGGCTTCGTAAGCAGGATATCCATCAGGTTAACAGCAATGAACAGCGTTTGAAGTTGTGGTGCGTGCGGAGTGTCTTGCAAAAGTGATGTCGCTCTGTCGTAAATCTCCGGATGGCGTCCGTCAAATATGATACGTCCGCGTTTATATCGGGCCAGACGTGGGATATCACATTCCGGGGGATACTGCGATCCTGTCGTAAAGATTCGAGTCATCAATGTCCTCCTCCCCGTTTAAAATGGCGCGAATTGCCTCTACCCGCTCTAAACGTTTGATGTCTTCCTCTCCTCGTAGATGCGCGGCAAGTTCTGACCAAAACAAAAATCCTAACGCCACCATTCGATGCTGACGAGAGCCTACGTTTAACACAGCTAAGTGCTCCCGTAAATTCCGATTCTTTTGAGCAGAGAATGCCGCCCACTTGTCGGTGTCTGGCCGGCTTACCTGTGCTAGATACTCCGCCTCTACCGACCTCCAATATCCTGTTAAATCAAACGTATCAATTACCCCCTTACATCCATTCTGGCTTATTGCGGACTTTCTTACGGCCCGTTTTCGAAATACTTACGGCCATTTCCGTAGCATCCGGCAAATCATCGTGGCTTCCGGTTCCGTAGTACTCGAATTGCTCAAGTAATAGCGCATGTCTCTTCGAAAACTGTATCGCGCCACCTTCAATGTCCGGCAACATCGCCTCAATTCGCAGCTCTTTCCGCGAACGTTGGTGTATTTCCTTAACGCGAGTCCCCGCCGGATACCCCGCAGCTCTCAGCGCCTCTTTCAGCTTCTGTACGAAGAACTCCTGCGCTGCCTGCGCCTCTGCCGCAATTCCAATCGGCTGGTACCGTATGACCTTCTCGACAATTACGCGGATAAACTCGTCAGGCTTAACGCGTTCCCCATACGCATCGATTACGTATTTCGTTCCGGTCTTCTTATGCCGCGCGATCGTAACAATGGCGGAATAGTCGCCGCGCTGTTTACCCATCGCAAAGTCAACGCCCATATAGACGTCAGACTCCCGCAGGATAGCGTCGAGTTCCATTTTTCCGTCCCAATACGTAAACGACTCCGGATTAAATATCATCGATTCTTCGTCGACCGGATTGTTCTGATACTCCGTGTTAAACGCCTTTGATCCGTTGTCCCACTTGAACTTCATGAGGCGCCATATCGGTTGCGCTTCCGGCCACAGTACGATAACGCCGCGATCCATCTCCGCGCGATTCATCTCATATAGTTCGAGCGCATCTTTTGCGCGTGCTTCTTTCGGTCTGTCGGGATCTTTGTAAACGAGCCGACACGCTTCCCATAAGTCCATACGCTCGGGCCAATCGATAACGGCGCGATAAATACGGCTTTTAAAGTCCGCGCGGTTATAAAGCACGTCAACGAGGAGCGCTTCGTGATGGACCGTCGTTCCCATGTATACGAAGGCCGTCCGCTTACCTTTCGGATCACCGAGCGGCACCACCGTTTGAGCGAACCAATCGCGGAGCTTCTTACGCAAGTCCGGCGTTGATGCGTTACCGCCTGGCCGCGCATCTTCCAAGTCGTCACATACGATCAAGTCCGGCCGCACGCCGTTCCAGTTACGTCCACGGAGCGCCTGACCGGTTGATGCCGCTTCTACTTTCGTAAGCAACTTCTTCGTACCGTCTTCGCGCGGCTCCCATGCGATAAACTCCGAACTGTTGTCCTTCGGATTCTCCTGCTGTTTCGGCGATAACAAGGGACCAAAGTCTGCGCGCAGTTTAACGTTGCTTTTAAGCTGCATCGCAATCCAATCGAGGTTGCCGGAGCTGACCGTCGGCGTGTCCGAAATGATAATCTCGTACTTGCGCTTCCTGTACGCGATCTCCCGCAATGGGAAGCCCTTGGATAAATACGTTGATTTCGCGTGAGAACGGGGCGCCGCCACCGCTACCTTATCGTTTGTCGTAACGTTGGATACATCGTCCATTATCACGGCAATTTCACGGTGAAATATAGGCGCAAAGGCCGCGTCCGTTATGTCGAAGCCGTCCCAGTTACCGTCGTTGCCTGGATTCCGCGCTTCCGAGAAGTACTCAAGCGCAAATTCGATCAAGTCCGTTTCGCAGCGGTGTATCCGTTCCAGCCGTTCATATTCCGCAAGCTGAGCGTCAATATCCGCCGCGTCTTCCGCTGAAAGGTCGGCGATATCTACGCCTTCGAGCACGTCAAGTAACGCGGTCAGCTCGTTAAGTTTCGCTGCGCGTTCGTCTCTTCCGATCCATTTTCCGTTAGTCCATGCCACTCCGTTAACCTCCTTTCGCAGTTACGTTGAAATTGCGTTAAATTAGCGTGTTTAAGCGCTGGCCCTAACGGATACACTCGGAATAGGCGAAACGCGCTATTTGCACGGTGAATTTACGCGATAATTACGTGTGCTTGCGTTGGGCTTCCGTAAAGTCCAAACGTTTATTTTTGTGCGCCGATTTTAAATGTGCCTGATGAGGCGGTCGACGAAGGGGGCCTTGGGGGGTCACGCCCCTCACCCGGACACCTTCCGTTATTCATCCGCGTTGCATAATCGTAAGCCTTCCGTTTATTCATCGTTATGCGTGGACATGTGCACAAAATCCATATACGGTGCAATAGTACGCTCCGCAAACCAGCGCCACATCAACGTTCTATTTACGCTGCATAAACGCGCCTTATACATCGTATATGCATTTCCAGTTATTAACGCGTGCAACCCGCGTCCTTATGCGGATTATGCCCGTTAGTAGCTGGAAGGTTATGCGCCTATTTCCCGTACCCTATCCGCGCTTATATGCGGCCGTTATGCCCCGTTAATTCACCGCTATGCATAAACCGTCGCACTGTAACGTAGTGAAGCGTTGAGTTGACGAAAAGTTTCGGGGAGGATGCGTGGAATGAGCGCGCTGTAGGTTATTCGGACCTGTACGAAAGCATCCGAAGTCCCACCGCGCATCTTCCTTCATATAATGCCTCACCTACTCCGCTGTTTCGGATCTCACCTTCGCGGCCTCTATCCGTGCCTTCAACGCAACCAGATCCGTTCCTTCGCCATCCTTCGTTTCCACTTCGATCTTGTCCGTCAACATACCGCTAATCTGTAGCGCTAGCTTCGCCATAGCCGCGTTGCCGTCCCGTATAGCTATCGTAGATAACGAGTCGACTAACTCCGGTAATTTAGCGCTGTTCTCACGCACAATAGCGCGCTTGAACTCCGCTTCGAACGTTGCATCCTTACGCCAGTTCTCTAGTGTGCGCGCTGTTACTCCGCATATAGTAGCGATCTCTTCGTACGTCTTACCGCCCTTACGCGGCTTAGCGAGCCATTCAATCGCGATGAACTGTTCAGACGTTAATTGCTTCGCCATAATTACGTCCCCCTTCCGTGTGATTAACGTTAATAACGTGTATAGCGACACCTTCCTACGCTCAGGCAAGGCGTAAGATAGACGCGCTAATATTACGTATTTCTACGTCTCCATTCGTTAAAATCGTCGATCCACATGACGATAATAAACAGCGCCGGTACATACGGTACAAACGCAATGTATCCGAGGCTCTTCGTTACCTCTACGAACCCAGTACGCGATTGAATAGCTACCGGAATAAACGCGATTAGATTAACGAGTAATAACGCAATATGAACGCCTAACAATACGAATAGTACGTTTAACATACGTTCTCCCTCCGCTCACTTAGCGTTCGCTAAACGTAAGTGAATCCGCGTTATTTGGTCTTTGGTGTTGCCTACATGAGGTACTTCGAGGAATAAGCTTCTTGACTACTACAAGCAAGGTTTGAGCTTAAAGAATGCTTCGTCACTGCGTTCCTAGCTCCATCGCCTGGCGGCTCTGGAACATATAATTGATTACGCGTTATTCCTTAAGCTTAATGATCCCGCGAGGTTTAGTTTGCGAAGCAAAATCAACCGAAGCGGTAGGTGCTTCTTTTAACTTTCATCCCGAACTCCGCAGTATATGGAACGAACCAATATTTTGCGTGGTTAAAAGTCTCTATAAGATAAGAGAACATTTTGCCCAAAAACGGCTGAAAGCCGCGTGGCTCTAAGGCGCAGGCGACTTTCGATTGGGTCTGTTTTGATCACATAGACCCCCTTGATTGGGTCTGTTTTGATCACATAGCTTGGCGCAGTCTGTGCTGTTTGAACAGCCTCCGCACCATTCCCGCATACTCTGCGTCTTCCGTTTCCTGCCGATACATGACGTCAGGATGTACGATGTAGTTGACGCTGTTCATCGCCTTAGTCGAAAGTATTACGCCCTTAGACTGCAGCTTCGATATGAGGCGCGATACTGTTTCCGGTTCGTGCCCGATAAGTTCCGCCAGTCTCTCACGCGTTAAGTGATCGATATTGTCCTCGCTATCCTCATCCGGATTAGCGCAAAGGTAGAACGTTTGATAATGGAAATACGGAAGTATCTTGTATAGTAGGCCGATCTCGTTTAGATCAAGATCGCGCGTAATCTCGTTCGTATGATACTGGTACAGCTTCGTAAACTTAACGCCCTCATTGACGATACCGTACGTATGGAAATCGCCGTTAAACGAGTATACGTTAGATCGTCCGGACGTCTCCTTCGTAATGACGGAGAGCTCTTCCAGGCGCTTAAGCAGCGCGGTTGTAACGACCTTACTACGTCCGATGATACGTTGGATGTCCGTCTGTTTAAGCGGTTTGCCGTTCTCGATTAGCTTGCCGTCTCCCTTGAAACGTAGAAACGGTAGCAATCGAATAAGCGCGCCAGCTTCCGTAAGAGTCATGCTTTGCGTAATGTCCCGGATAGCGTCGTGATAACACGCAACCCAACGCATGCCATTACGTGACTCAACCGCTTGTGCCCGTTTAACGTGCTTACGGCGAGCTTCACGCTGTTTAGGCGTTGTAACCTCGTATCCTTGTCCGTATGGTACAAAACGTCCAATTTCGCCTGTTTCCGGATTGATTCCGATTGGAATTACGTTACCCAACGGACTTCACCGCCTTACTTGAACGGCGTTTTCTAACCCCAATTTCACGTTTCAACTCTGATATCTTCCGGCGAATATGTCCGATATCACGAAGGGCCTCAATGAAGTCTTCAACTTCTGTTAACTCTTCATACATCACGGCAGCCTCTTGCTCATGAATGAATGAGGATAGTGTCCGTTCCTCATCTTCTGCTTCTGATAATCTTACTTCAAGATCGAAAAGCTCATCAGCGTTCTGCCGTTGGAATCCGTCAGAATAGTTGCCTGCGCGGTTATATTCAGGTTCGAGTTTACTTATCATGAACGATTCGTATATATCGACGCTTGTAGGATCGTCCTCCAAGTAAACTTTCACTGTAACCGCTCGGTTATCGAACGGGTAGGGAGACAGACCCAAATGTTCATTGATTCGTCTGTTTAAGTCTTTGGATTTACCAACATATAAAGGCTTTTCTTCAACATCGTAAAACACGTATATTCCACTTTTTCCTATAATTTGCGGTACCATAATTCTTCGCACACTCAGGATGTCTAATGAAAGAGACTCTTGAGGTACCGTTATGTTTATTGTCATTGTTCGCTCTCCTCTGCGTTATGTTTCCGACTGAGTAATATTAAGCCGTGGCGAGCAAGTGTCGGAGTATCTTGCTTTCAGGTCGCGTTCCCTAGCCACGACATATACACCCTGATTCCCAGGGGCTACATCTACGTAGGTAACTGAACGGGTAAAATGTAAGGTAGTTTGAAGGATTTTCCGCTAATTTATCGAATTTATTTCGTATGAAAACGTTAATTACAGACACCGAATTGCTGGCCGCCGCCCTCGCACAAGTCCGCGTAACTATCTACGAACCCGGCGCACACACGATCGCAGATTACGGCGGCACCGTCGAAAAGTATACGCCAGACTACGTTAAGATCGCCGGCACGTATTTCAGGCGCGACATCTTCGTATTCAAAGCGCCGGAGACACGAAAAAGACCGGATTAGCTCCGGTCCCACCTTCGTATAAAACGCAATATCCTCCGCCATTTCCGCGCCAATCCCGTCTGCCACACGATCCTCCGCACATCAACGCGCTTTTTCATCCGCTGCTCCCGCTTTAACCTCGACCCATTCTCCGCCCGCTACCTTTACGTAACTCCGCCCACCCATCCGCTTACCTACCGCAAATAACCGC
This sequence comes from Paenibacillus sp. FSL R5-0519, assembly GCF_037974275.1. Taxonomy (NCBI): domain Bacteria; kingdom Bacillati; phylum Bacillota; class Bacilli; order Caryophanales; family Paenibacillaceae; genus Paenibacillus; species Paenibacillus sp. FSL R5-0519. The sequence goes on along the minus strand of NZ_CP150234.1, from coordinate 1,921,346 downwards.
TTATTCATCCGCTAATACCTCCTTACGCGCTGTATTAAGATTACGTAATTTCGCTATCTTACGCGCGGCCGTATAATCCGCGTCATTAACGATTGATTCGACCATGCCGACGAATGTTGCGTAGATTAGCGCCCGGCGATGTTCAGGCGCATCATCCTCCGTATAACTGTTGCGTAATATTGACGCGTATGTCTCCGTACTCATCTAGCGCCCACCTCCCGAAAGTATTCGTTAACCTGGCGATCAAGCAGCGTATGGCCGCGGATGATCCAGCGCGTTTCGCCGGTATACGCAGCTGGCGTTGTCATGCGCGCGATTGCGAAGGTGCCGCGATTGAATCCGAACTTAGCGAAAGGCTTGACGCAGATTACACGTTTAGTCGGCGTGTTAGCGTTGCCCGTGCCGGCACAACCGTAGCATACGTATGTTTCGTTATAGCGTCCTGAACCGTTGCAGCGTTCGCAGGTTACGTGTTTGATATCGGTCATATTGCGTGCCCCATTGTCCCGTTTAGCGTTCCGTTTATACTCACAATATACTATGTCCCGTTTAACGTGTCAACACATTTTGGCACTTTTAACGTGACGAATTTTACGCTATACTAAACGTAGGAGGTGGCAATCCAATGTCCACGTATAAAGTCCGCCTCAAACTCGATGAGCTACTTAAAGAGCGCGGCATAGGCGATCGTGAGTTCGGCCGATTAACCGGAATACGCCGCACGTCTGTCGGAGATATGCGCGCCAATAAGACGCTGCGGCTCCCGCTTGACAATCTCGCGATAATGTGCGAAGTTCTTGGCGTAGAAATAATGGATATACTCGAATTAGATAAGGGGGAAGCGCAATGATTGACGACTGGAAGAAAGAGTGGAAAGGCGCCGATGTTCATAAGCGCGTTAATATCGTATTAATGGGCGTGCTCGCCGCTGGTTTATGGGTCCACATTGTCTTAATCGCGCTTGGAGTAGAGTACTAATACGTAACCAGCGAAAGCGCCCCGGAATGAGGCGCTTCTTTTCGTTATGCGGCGGCGGACAACAGCTCGGCAGTTTCTTCCGTTTCCTCGCGTATAATCTCCGTCTCATTTACCGCGCCCATCTCGGTAGCCCAGCGCTTGCCAATGCCGACGCAGTTAACGAAAGGCTCCGTAAGCTCACCGCCATTTTCGTGTAGATTGTACGTTTTAACTTCGCCTGGGCTCGTGTCGCGCTTGTACTGCGCCTTACGTTCTCGATTCTTCTTACGCGCCAGTTTCTCAACGAAAGTATTATCGCTACTCGTACGGTGACGACGTTCAGGCTTAGCGCGATTAACTCCTGCGACGTCATAGGCAACCGCCAGTACATCCTCGTACTCATTACTGCGGCGTCTGTCCTCTTGGTGTAGGGACATGATCGGGTATTCTTCGCGCGTCATCTTATCCGGGTGCATATCCGTTAATTCTTCGCGAAGGATCAGGTTGGTCAGGCGTTCGAGCGCGTCAACATCCGGACGTTCTCCGTTAGCCTCAATGTACGAATCGGTTAGCGCTTCGACCGCGGCCATACGTTCACCGCGATCCTCGATATTCTCCTCCGACAACTCCGTGATTACCTCGTGAAACGCCCATTTATAGTTCTCCATTAAACCGCCTCCAGTTCGCTATCTTCCGTGTACTCAACGCTAACCTCTCCGTATTCCCAACGCTTGTAGACAGCGGCCATCTTCTCCGCAGCCGCTTCGATTAATTGCGTAACGGCCTCGCGGGAAACGCCCATCTGACGCGCGGCCTCCGCCTGTGTAACGTCAAATCCGTATACGAACGCAATTGCCTCCGTCTGCCTATCCGTCAAGCCGGCCGAGTTAATTGCGCTATGCAAATCGACGAGGATGTCGCAGGCGGCGTAATCTCCGCGGAACCGTGCGGAACTGATCCGGTGGCGATCGCGTAATAGCGCCTTAACTCCGGCCGCGGATGAAAGCGAGTATTTAACGGAATAGCTGCGCGAACCCTTTTCGATATCGATTTTAACGTGTCCCATACGCAAATCCGCTCCCTTTTAACGATTAGATGACGCAGGCCAAGCGAATACCCTCGCGTAATGAAGATACAGATGGCCCGCGTAACTCTATCGTGAATTATTCGAACATTTACGGTTTCATACGATTAAGCAGATTTCTTCGGCTGCTTGCGTTTAACTACGCCGACTCCGTCAAATACGCACGGCTTCCATTCGATGACGTCCTCCAAGCGGTCCAGTACCGCCTCTTCCGTCTTCTCCGTAATGATGCCGAATCCGTTTAACTCATCGAGCAATTCTGCGCGCTGATCCTCCGGCATCTCTGCGATAAGAACGCGGGCAAAACCGAGTTGAAAAAGCATCGAGCGGTATACTTTTGGAAATGTCGTCCGGAGGTAGCGGAGATATCCGCGCTTAATCGGAATCGGACACGCCATGCATCCGGTACGCGGCATGAACACGTTGAGTCCCTTCGCAACCAGGAATTCCGCAGTTACACGGTCGACAACGACGTCTTTACCCGTGTAAGAATCGTCGATCACCGCGTTCATGTCGTAGATTTCGTTGTACGGCATATCGTGTTTCCGAACGCAGTTCCAAACGTCTTCCTGGCGATTGTTTCCGTAATTGAACGAGTCGGATAGCGCGGTCCACCACAGGATCGGCCGGCAGACCCACGTTTTCCACGTATGCGACGAGTAGAAGAGGTCACCGTCACGGCGAGCGCTCATCCATCGTTGGCGAGATTCGCCGGCGCGTACTCCGTTAAACATAATGTGCCATCCGTTTTCCTTAATCGCCTTCTTCATCGGCTTGTGTTTAAGCGCGCCGCAACACTTCTCAACGACCGGCTCTTTGTTGCCTTCGCCGCCGCTTCGGTCGCCTTTACGCTTGAACAGCGTATCGACTCCGTTTTCCTCGTAAATTTTGCGTAGAGTGGTTTCCGGCCGCGCTTCAATTAAGTTAAGCGACCACTCTTCCGTCATCCTCTTCGCATATACGCGTGTTTGCGGGTACTCATTAAGCGTATTGTTCCATACTGTGTCGAACGAGATGCCCAGCTCTTGGGCGACACGTCGAACGAGATGCCCAGCTCTTGGGCGACACGTCGAACGAGATGTAGCGTCAACATAGAGTCGATTCCGAACGAACAGGATACGACGACCTTTAACTCAGCACCGTAACGCTCCTGCCCCATCGTCAATGTTTCGCGAATCAAACCTAATGCGCGCTGCTCTTTCCAGTCTAAGCTCGCGGTTTTATGCCAGTCCTCCGCCTCAACGATCCTCTCTTTCGGAATACGCGTGTTAGTTATCGTTAAATCTCCATAGTATGTCTGCATTAAACCGCTCCTCTCGTAATACCCAACTCGTTCTCTACGTACTGATCCTCGCAAAATCCGTCGTGTGTCTTCGCACCGCTTGCGTAAGATGTAACGGACTGACCGCGCTCAATAGGCTCGCCGCAATAGGCGCAATAACCAACGATATCCACGCTCTCATCTGGCGGCTGGAAACGGTCAAAGCTCGCGCTCATCATCCGCGACCACCTCCCCGTTATCCTTCCGCTTCTGCAGCGGTGTCCGATCGTCATAGCCGCGCCCTTCTAACGCGTCGATCCGTCCACTTACGTAACCGGCCTCGTAGCCTTTACGCCACTCTTCCGCGATGTTAAGCGTAGTCATTCCGGCCAATCACCGCCTAGGAACGCGATAATCTCGTCAATCTGGCGGTAGAGGTGCGCGAGGTCGCCGTCATTCGTCACCGTAAAGTCCGCGCTGTAACCATCAAGCGCCGTCTCTGTGCCGTGCGTAAGGTCGCGGAGATTAAAGCGGTCTCCGGATTTAATGGCGCGGTCAATGCGTAGGGCTTCCGGTGCCTCGACGCGGATGAGGACGTAGCCGCGCGCTCTTAACGCTTCAACTTCGTGTAACTGGCGCACGTCGCTCACCACAACGGGAGAATAGCGCGAGTATTCGTTATCCCGGATTCTGCGAAACATATCGTTAACCCAAACGTCTCGATCGTGAGTACGCGCATATTCTCCGAACTGCTGCAGGAGGGCGCGCGGCTTTGTGCCGTTTGCGAACTGGTCCGGATAGAGGCGGCGGCAGATATCGCGGATGCCATCGCCGAATGCGTAGCGTAGATATCCGTAACCTTCGTCGTCATCCGCGAGATAATCGGCCAGCGTGTCTTTCCCGCTACGAAGGCGTCCGATTAAACCGATGTTAGGTAGCGTAGTCATTCCGCAGTCACCTCCGCCCAGTTATCGTTATCGTCAACGTACCACGCGAGTTTGGCGCTTCTCTCTACGATGCCGATTCCGTAAAGATGCGTCTGACCACGAAAGTGATATCGAATAGCGCTCTTTGCGTGGCGAACGTCCGTGTACGTTTTATCCCGCACAATCTCGCCCGTTTCGCGGTTAATAATTGCGTAGAGAGGTCCGACCATATTACGCCACCTCCTTCCGCGGCTCTGCGCTGTCCGATTCGCGGGAGTCGTCGATAACGGTTCCGCGGATTAGCGCCAGCTTTATACGCGTCTCTACATATGGGTCAAATGTAGCGTTGTCTTCCACTACGATTTTCACTCCGCCAGAAGCGTACTTAACGATATCCCCAACGCGTACTTCCGTCGGCTGAGGCGCGCTAACGTACTCTTCCGGAATCTCCAAGCCGAGAGCTCGGCGGAGGCTAATCGCGCGTCCAAGTGCCGCGTTGAATACGTCGCCTGGCGCACATTTAGCGATGCCGCGTAATCTTAACTTGCCGGATTTTCTCAAACGAATCAGCGCGACTACTGTCCGCTTGTCGTGGTTAATTACGAACTCCACGTTGTGGATATTCGGGTGGTACTCGATGTACGCGCCGTCTAGCGCAACTAGCTCGTGAGTAAACGGTGACGGCTTTCCGAGCAAGTCCGCAACGTCCTCCTTCGCACGCTTAACGATGTCATCGCGGATTTCTCGCGCGGATTTCAGCGGAGTAATACGTTCTCCCTTCGTTAGGATTGCGGATAGTGAATCCGCCACCTCTCCACTAGAAGTCTTCGTAACTTCCGCAGGTTTCTCCAACGCCGCCACCCGTTTCTCAAGCGCAGCTACTCGCCCCGTCAACTTCGCGATGATTTCGGCCGCTTGGTCAGGCGCGGGCTTGGCGGAGAGAGGTTCGGATACTGGCGCAGGTTCAGCGGATGTTATCGGTTCGAGTACGCGGTAATCCTTGCGGTCGATGTACCACTTTCCGTCATCGTAATAATTCGTGTTCTCCGTAAGATCGACAAACGCGACTCGTCCGTTAGAAGATATAACCTTCGCGAGCTCGCCCGTATGGTAGCACGCACAGCTTTCGCCTGTAACAATCACACGCTCGCCCACCGCAGCTTTCCGATCGACCATGCGATATTTAACCCCGTCGATAATAACGATTCCTGCTTCAACCATTCGTCATCTCTCCTTTGTGTAGTTTTCTCGCTTCTCTTATCGCAAGTACTGCGGATTCCTCAGTCTTGTGGTACCCAATGCTGATTCTCTTTTTGTTACTGTAGAAGGAACCGGTCCACCTATTGTGGTGCTTGCTGTAGGATATCCCGCGCTCACTACTGTATTTACCAGTTCCAGGCTTTGTAATGTTTTGCATGTTCTCAAGCTGAGTACAAACTCTGAGGTTTTCCCGGCGGTTATCGAGTCCATTTCCGTTAATATGATCTACTACTAAGTCGTCAGGACAGTCCATTAATACTCGATGCATGTGTATCTTTAGGGAGCCGCGCCCGGAACCAGCTAAATATCCTCGAGCATAGCTGCCATACGGCGTCTTCCTTTCGGACCACTTACAATCAACTTCTAAGAGTTTCGGCAGATCCCTAAGCGAGATCATTGTGTGTACCGAATACTCTTCGTCAAGCGAGTTCAATCGAACAAGGACTACATCGTCTATTATTTTGTATAGATTCTTGATAACGAGGTCCTCCCTTATCGTTTAGTTTTCGATTTTAACGTGTACTTTCTGGCGGCCGAACTGGCGCGCTTCCTTTTCCGACGCGACTAATACGTCAAGCTTGCGGCCTTTAATCGCCGACCCGACATCTTCCGCAATCGCCGCGATCTCCGTTCCGTCTGCCAAACGGATTGTGAGCGGAGTGTGTAACGCAATCACGCGCTTATCAACGGCTACGACGCGGCGTCCTTCGTGTGTGATCGTGTTGCGTACGTCGAGCTCCGTATAGGTGAAGCCGGTGCAACCTTCGGAACACATCGCGATATATGCGGTCGCTTCGTACGTTTGCCATTTCGCAAGTTTGCCTGTTACCTGCGAAGAGACTGCGGATGGTTGCGGCGGCTCGTTCGGTGGGACTCCGTTAATTGCGCTGATTCCTACGGATAGAGCAACGATGATTTGCGCGATGATATTAAGCGAGATTAATCCGCCTCCTTCGTTGTTATATGTCGTAATCGTACGAACTAACCTCGCGTATCTCCTCGATCAATAACGTCCGTTCCCGTGTATTTACGTTCATATATTCCGTCATGATTTCGCCGCGCAATACGTCGTCCTTCGTCTTGGCTGCGATAATGACGCCGGTGACTTCGCCAGCTCGCGCCAGGTCTGCGTAGCGTTCAAGTAGCGTAATGACGGCGGCCTGTGCGATTGATTCCGGTGATGGACGCGGTACGAACGGGAGGACTTCGGCGAGTTGGCGTTGGTCATCCGTTTTGATCTCGCTCATTCCGCGCCCTCCTCTACGGGCTCTCCCGTTAAGATACGTACGATTTTGAACGTCATACCGCGATACTTACGCTTAACTCCGGTAATACCACGCCGCGCCTCTTGCGTACTCTGATAAACGCGATATGTCCATGGGCGCCCGGAACTTACGTAATCAGAAACGGTGCCATCCTCGTTAATGATCGCGACCATATACAAGTCAGTCGCAACAAATTCCGTTTCGTAAGGATCTAGCGTAACTATCCGCCACGTTTTACCTTGAATGCGCATCTATTCGCCCTCCTTTTTCGTATCAAAATACGGAGCCAGCCACGGATCAACCTTTACGATTTCGTCGCGCAGTCTTACCGCTAAATCAGCGATTTCATGCTGAGCGCCGCGCCCAGGCCGTCTCTTCGCGTAGAAATCGAGCAGCGTCCGTGAGTTTCCGGTCATTACCAGACTACACGCGGCGGCATTCGGAAGGACCATGCGCGCGTCTTCCGGTGGGACTCCGAGTGAGCGCAATGTATCGTAGTCTTCTTGCGCGTTTATCATCATCCCGCGGAATCTCCGTTTAGCTTCCGGATTGCCTTCGATTGACGGAGGAAATACGGAGTCAAATCCGCCAATCTTATCCGCGCTTCCCATCCGGACATAACGCTGTGACTGCACGCTGAACGATAAGTGGCGGTGGCGCGTTAGTTGTGCGAGGAGTGCGCGGCTTACGCCTTCGATCGCGAATGTATACGTGATATGTTCCAGAGTTGACGTGTGACCTGATCCGGTAATGTGACGGAATAATCGGTCAGCCTCCGTACCGCCTTCGCCATCTGACGCCGCGTTACCGAAGTACTTTTCGCCTTCTTGCGCGACAATCTCCGTAGGCTTTAGCGGTGAGTAGCACGTGCGGATTGCGGTTAATGCGACGGCTGCCGAGTCTGCCGCGTTCATCCTTTCGAATGGGTTACCGCTCCATCCCGAATGGCCTCCGTACTCATCGAATGAATCGTAGAACTCTTCGGATAGTTGTGTATGTGCGATTAGCTTAACGTTCAATTAGCGTCAACTCCTATCGTATAATCGTCCGGACTAGCAGCCCGATCCAAACCGTCGTACAGTATGCGGTGATGATTGCGTAGGTATAGCGCTTAGTCAAATTGCGTTCACACTCCGATTCAGCGGCGTGATATTTACGTTGTGCACATGCGTTCCTGTCGAGCCGAATCCGCCATCTCCGCGCTCCGTATCGTCAAGCTCCGCTACCTCTTCGAAGGATGCGAGGGATACTGCTGCGAGTACGCCTTGCGCAATGCGATCACCTTTGCGGATGAGATACGTCTTATCCGGCCTCCACCAGCCCATTTCGAGCGGGACCGTAGTTTCGTCGGGACCTTCGTAATAAACGCGTTCCAAATCGGATTCCAACGTGAGTAGATAGCCTTTACTTTCCGAAGTAACTACGTAGCCATCCGCCTCCGAGTACCACGCGGTCATTAAGGGTTGCGCAATGTTATCGATAAGCACCGCAACCTCACCGCGATAGTCTCCGTCAACTGTTCCAGGCGAGTTAGCTACGCGAAGCTTCGTCTTAAACGTAACTCCCGAACGCGGACGGATTTGGATTTCGTAGCCCGGCGGAATCTGCACCGCGAAACCTAACGGAACCTTTGCCGTCTCGCCTGGCGCGATAATTACGTCCTCTACCGCGACTAAATCGAAGCCGGCGGCCATTTCCGTTGCATACTGCGGAATCTTAGCGTCTGGATGCAGGCGCTTGAATTTTACGTTGATTGCGTTCACTTAACCGCCCTCCTCTTCGTCCATCAGGTCCCATGCATCACTATACCCGCCCCAATTGTCAACTCCGCAAGCTTCAAGCGCGCCGAGAAATTCGCTATCCTTAACCAAGCGCTCATACTCCGACTTTGCGATAGTTACCGTTTCTTCCATACGATCACTCCTTCGTTAATTTCTTCGCAAGCCAATCCGCTATTTTATCGAGCTTAAGCGAATAGGCGAACGCTAGTATAAACGTCTTCCACGCGGCGGAAAGTTCAGCAAAAGCTTCTTCGAACGTCTTCATACCAGCGTCCACAAGGCGATTAATCCCGCAACCACTATCGCAATCGCCGCCCAATCACGCGCAGCCTGTTCGCGTTCAATGCGTTCGGCTGGCGCGGTTCTGACGCTGTAACCGGTCGGCGTTCGTTCGAATTTATACGCCATGATTAGCGCCCACCTCCGCCTCTAATTCCGCGACAGTATCGAAGAACATTGCCGCAAGGGATGCGCGTTTAGCTTTATCCGAACGATCCAACCGCGCTAGGAATAACTCGGATAACATCTCGCTACTTTCTGGCGTGAGGAGATCGTTAATGTCTCCGCCTAATTCGTTCTCATAAGCTCGCGTAATCATCTGCAGAAGCATCAGTTTGCGCCTAATCAATTCGTCCATGTCGACCGTCTCCTCTCGTACTCACCACGCGAGCTCATCGGCATGTTGCGCCAGTTGACCGCGGAAGTTACGTGTTAATTCGCATACATTTGCGTAAGGCTCATTGCGGAAGTGTTCGATATACGGCGCGAATCCGGATTTGCTTGCGTCGGGGAGATCGCACTGTAACGTGTGTCCTATGACGATAACGGTGCAGTCATCGTGAATACGCGTTAGCAACTTCTTCAACTCGCCGCGCGTCATATTCTGCGCCTCATCGAGTATTACCGTTTTCCCTTTGATGTTAATACCGCGGGCGAATACGTGTGACATCGGATATACCCAGTGGTCGCCGCGCTTCATAGCCGCAAAATCCTCCGGATTGAATATCGCTTTCTCCGGACTCTCGCCGATCTCAGCCAGCGCATCGGTCAACGGAGTTATATACGCGGCTTCCTTTTCGCGCTGTGTGCCCGGCCGGAATCCCATGCGGCCTTCTTCTACCGGACTGAATACGTAGACTAGCGGCTTACCGATCAACTTCGCGGCAGCTACGGCGAGCGTCGTCTTACCTGTGCCGGACTTCGCGTTAACGAACGTGATGCGGTTATCGAAAATGCTATCGACGTACTTACGTTGCTCGGGCGTTAACTTGTCGCGGAATCCGAAGAACATCGTGTCTTTTGGTAGCGGCATGGCTTGCGGCCTCCTTAGCGTTATTTGGCGGATTCTTTCGTTAACTCATACGTCGTGTTGACCGTCTCGAACGCCAGCCTATCGTCATCTTCACGAAACCATTGAACGCGCGAGGTCATTATCGCCTTTTGCGTGTTGTCTGCGTTGAATAGGTACGCCGGTCCGTTTACGATAATTCGCGGAATCACTCGCTTGCCTGTTGCGAAGGAATCCGCCTCCGGTTTCGCGTCCTTCTTAACCGCGCCGGTTATTACGTAGACATCCGATGTTTCATAGTACTGACTCACGCGCCCACCTCCTCGATTACGATCTGACCAGCGCCGACCTCACGCAAGCTAATATCCGTTGTTAAACGCTGTCCTTCCGGTCGCCATACGAGAATTTGCGTATCGCCAGGAAGAGGCGAACGTGTGAGTGCGATGATGAGTTCGTCTTTGGTCACGCGGCCTCACCGTCCTGTTGCGTGTACTCTGCGTCAGTGTCGTCGATGATACGCGATTCACGCACACCTTGCGACTTAAGCGTTCCAGTCTTTCCGTACACGTAATCCTTACTGCTCGCGACCACTGTACGTACCCTTCCGCGATTCTCGACCCGCATGCCTACGACAGGCTCCGCAGGCTTCGGCGCATTCACGAACGCATCCGTCAGCGTCAGTCCGAGCGCACGTTCAGCCGCGACTGCCTTGCCGATGTCTGCGTTGAACACGTCGTCGGGCGCGCATTTTGCGATGCCTACTGCGTCGGGCTTGCGGCGTTTGCGTGCGTAGGTGAATCCGTTGAGGTGATATACAAGCGCTGTGACCGCGCGTTTATCACGATTAACTACGTAATCAATTTCGTACCATGTACCGCGTAATGGGCTTCCTTCGAGGCGCGCGTCATCATCGCGCCCAATCCGCTCCAACTCCGTAACCCTTGCGCGAGCCATTTCGATAACCTTGGCGCGTGTTAACGGGGCTGGCTGCGGATCACTAACGTTCTCATCTTTGGTCGACTCAGCGCATTTATCCGGATCAATCTCCGCCAAGTAGCTGCGTACGGCCGGCGCATTGTCACGGATGAATTGCGCGAAGAGGTCCGGGAGTGGTGCGGTTGACGGCGCGATGGGTTCGAGGACTACGTATTCGTTATCGTGGATACCTGCGGTTCCGGTAACGTTCCCTTTCGTGTAGTTAACGTACACTCCGTAAGTTGCAGCGCGATCAACTACGAATTCATCTCCGGCATTGTAGCGTCCTCCGGAAAGGATCACGTTAACGATCTTGATGCGCTCACCTGCGTTGGCTTTGCGGGATACTTCGCGATATTGAGTTGCGTTGGACATCGTATCATCTCCGTTTCGTTGTGGTGGGCGGTGCGTGGCGCTTGTGCGGTGATTAGCGTGTTGTTTGCGCCTTATACCGTATTAATGCCGGTCAAACCAAATCTCGGGCATTCTTTGTAAATAAAAAAACGGAGCAGCCCGAAGGCCCTCCGTTTATAGGTCGTCAAATCCGTTATCCTCGCCTACCTTACCGTAGTTACGCGATTTCCCCTCGAAGAAGTCCGTCTTCGTTGCGTTAAGCGCCTCGTCGGAAAACGGCTTAATCCACGGCATGCAATTTACGTCTACGCCTTCGTACGCGTTATCAAAGCCGAGCATGCGTAAGCGGCGGTTCGCAATAAAGCGGATGTAATCACCGAGCTCCGCCAGATCGATTCCGCGTACGTTAGCCAGCGTATAGTGCGCCCAGTTCGTTTCGAGTTCGACGGCGCGGTCGATCGTAGCGTACACGTAATCACGGTTGGCCTGCGTATCGAGCTCCGGGAAATCTGTGAGAAGCTGCTTGAATACTTCCGCGAAGAAATAGCAATGCTGGTTCTCGTCTCTTTGTATATAGGACACCATCTGCGAAGTTCCCATCATCTTTTGGTCACGCGCCAGGTTATAGAAAAACGCGAATGTGCTATAGAAGAAGATGCCTTCGAGGATGAGGTCCGCAACCATCGCTTTGAAGAACGTTTGCGGCGACGGATCATCGCGGAACTCCTGATAGATATCCGCAATAAACGTATTCCGTTCGAGTAGAACCGGATCATGCTTCCAGTATTCGAATATCTCGCGCTGTTCCTGATCGGAAACTAGCGATGACAGTACGTACGTATACGACTGGTTGTGTACGACTTCTTGCTGCGCGATGATTGCGGAAATAGCTTCGAGTGAGCTGTCCGTAAAATAGCGTTTAACATCGCCGACAAACGCTGTCTGCATCGAGTCGAGTACGGCCAGTAGCGAAATGTTTATCTTAAACGTGCGCTGTTCTTCCGGATCAAGACGCGCGAATTGGGACGCGTCCTTAGACATCGGGATTTCGTCCGCGATCCAATGGTTTAGCAGCAGCACCTTGTACAGTTTATACATATGCGGCATCCGGATATCGTTCCAGTTCAGAATGCCGGAGTTTTCGCCCTCAATAATGCGCGTTGATTTATTCGGTGCCTCTACGTCAAATATGCGTTGAATTTTCAACTAATCACGCTCCCTATTCGTATGTGTTAAGCGTAAAGCCGGCGCCCATTAGGACGCACAGCTCTCGCATTCTTCGATCGTTAACGCGCGGCTTCTGACGTAATATGTGCTCTTCATTCCGCTTCTCCACGCGTCCATATGCAGCGCAAGGAATGCGGTCGCCTTAATGTCCGGCGTAACGTACAGATTGAACGATTGCCCTTGATCGATATGACGCTGGCGTGCGGCCGCCATACGGATAGACGCGTGTTGATCGATAGTAAACGCGGTCTTGTAATACCACATCGTCTTCGCATTAAGATCCGGAGCCGGATTCGCAATCTTATACGTTGTCTTCTCCTCGTACGATAACAACTCGTATAATGGATCGATACTCGCGGTAGAGCCCGCAATAATAGACGTTGATCCATTCGGAGCGACCGCGAACATCCATGCGTTACGTACGCCGTGCTGTATCACTTGTAACATTAGCTCCGTCCACTCTTCGTCAACATAGCCGCGCTTGGTAAAGTATTCTCCGCTGTGCCAATCGGAACCCTCGAACGCAGGGTATGCGCCTTTCTCTTTCGCCAGGTCAGCGCTTGCCTTGATGACGAGATAGTTGATCCGCTCATATAGCGCGTCATTGTATGCAACGGCTTCCTCCGATTCCCAACGGATGCCCTCAAGAGCGAGCAAGTGATGCAGTCCGAATGTGCCGAGACCGACCGCGCGGTACGTTTGGTTCGTATGCTGCGCCTGTAGAATCTCGATGTTGTTGATATCGATTACGTTATCGAGCATGCGCATCTGGATCGGAATTAGGCGGTCGAGTACGTTGTGCGGAACTGCCCGCGCCAAGTGAATCGAATTCAAGTTACAGACGACGAAATCGCCCGGAATCTTCGTAATCACAATGCGCGTCTGTCCGTCTTTCGTTACGAGTTCTTCCTTTTCGACTACGGTAGGCGATTGGTTATTCATGATTTCCGTACACAAATTCGAACTGTAGATCATACCGCGGTGACTGTTCGGATTGGCGCGGTTAACTGTATCACGGTAGAACATGTACGGAGTTCCCGTTTCAAGCTGCGATTTCATAATCCGCTTCATAATGTCGATCGCCGGCACTGTAATACGCGGCAATAACGGATGCGCAACGGCCTCAGCGTATTTATCACGGAAAGAACCAGTGCCACGCTCCTCATCGTAGAAGTCTTCGAGTGCTAACGCGCGTCCATTGTCGTCTGTCCAACCGAATGTCTTACGCACCTCATGCGGGCAGAATAGCGACCAATCTCCGCGTGCCTCAACGGTTTCCATGAATAAGTCCGGAATGCAGACGCCGTGGAAGATATCGTGCGCACGCATCCGTTCATCTCCGTTATTTAACTTGAGGTCCAGGAACGCGAGAATGTCCTTGTGGAATACGTCGAGGTAAACGGCAATTGCGCCTTTCCGCGTACCGAGTTGATCTACGCTTACTGCCGTATTATTGAGCTGACGAATCCACGGAACGACTCCGCTAGACGTATTTTTATGTCCGCGAATGTCCGATCCTCTTGCGCGCACTTTTCCGAGGTAGACGCCGATTCCTCCGCCCATTTTGCTAAGTCGCGCCACGTCCGTATTAGAGTCGAAGATTCCTTCGAGCGAATCGTCAACGGTATCGATAAAACATGACGATAATTGTCCGCCAGTTGCTTTGCCCGCGTTTGATAACGTAGGTGTCGCCGCCGTCATATACAGGTTAGACATCGCCCAGTACGCTTCCTTAACGAGCTCCATTCGCCTATCCGCCGGCTCTTGGTGCATTAGGAACATCGCGATAATCATATAGCGTTCTTGCGGAAGCTCCATTACGCGTCCGTCGAAGTCTGCCGTAAGATAACGTTCAGCCAGCGTAAGCAGTCCGATGTAATCGAATAGCAAATCGCGCGTCGGATCGATCTCTGCGCCGAGCTCTTCGATTTGTTCCCGCGTATATGCATCCGTCAGTTCCGTCCGATACAGGCCACGCGCCACCATATCGGTAACTAGCGGATAGAAGCCGCCATACGGACGACCGACGTACGATTTATAACGGCGATTATGCGCGGCTTTCTTGTACAGTGACGTAAGCAATCCGCGAGCCGCTGCATATTTCCATTCCGGCTCCTCTTTCGTTACGAGTTCGAGCGCGCTCATGATGAACGCCTGGCTTACGTCTTCGCCACTTACGGACGGCTGGCGGAGCTTTGCGTTAACTCCTCGCAGCAAAACCGTTTTGTCTACGCCTGTGAGTCCGGCAAGAATGCGATCTGCATACGTGGATAGGCGCGCTGGATCAAACGTCAAGGTGCGGTTATTAGGCTTCGTTACTGTCTGCGGTATCATTATTCGAAATCATCTCCGTTTCATATAGTTGTTTCGCGTCGGCGAGTTTCCGTTCGTACTTATCCGCAAGCCCTCGGTATATCGCGACGGACCGTTCGAGGGCTGCGATTTCCTGGCGTTGGTGGGCGGCGAGACGTGCGGCTAATTCGCTCATGCCGCGGCCCCTTCCGCATCGATTAAGTTCTCGCGAATAAGGTACGCCAGAATTACCGCACATGCATCCGCGTCGTCATAACCTGAACGCCATTTGTGATCGGAAGGAAGGCGTAGGTATTTCCGCACGCCCTCCGCGACATCCTTCTTCTCCGCCTTACCGTTACCCGCTACGAGTTTCTTGACGGTGGTCGGCGCTAGGACCGGCTTGACTTCGTGGACTTCGTATCCGAACGAATGGAGAGCGCGATCAGCCGCGGCCCATGCGTTAAATATCGTCTGAGTGGCGCGTTTGTTCCGCCCTGACGTAAAGTCCTCGCGTAAGATAACGTCGAACGGCAGATGTGCGTATACTTGATGTGCGATAAACGATTCGACGACGACCGAGCGCGTTGCGTCGTTGATATCCGTATCCGTTGCGACTGACCCTGCGTATACGAGCGTTGGGATACGTTCTTTAACGTCTATTACCGCGAGGCCGGGAGACAGCGATAAGTCGAGTCCGAGGTAACGTTTAGTCTGCGCTTTTAGTTTCGCTATTGTTATCGCCTCCTGACGTATAGCCTTGAATGAATAGCGCGATGATGATTAACACAACGCCTAACTTGGTTAGCCACGTATTCTCGTTGTCCGCGAGTACCCCGATACATAAGAACAATCCGCATAGCGCGGCGGATGTAAGCCCTACGCACACAATTCCGAGGAGTATTCGGTTAAATACGCTCATATCTACGCAGCCTCCTTCGTTAGGCTCTCCGCTTCTTCCGCCCTGATACGCTCAATATCCGCAAGCGCCTCCGCAGGACTACGCTTCTGCCATTCCGGTAATCCCGACCGCTGTATCGCCGCCACTTTACGTCTTAGCGCGTCAATCTCTTCGTCAGATAAGGATAGCGCGATCGTCCGTTTGAAGTCGTTAAATCGCCACTTACCGAGATCCGTCGCAGGCGGCTCGCCTTTATCCGCGGCGTCCAAGATTCCCGCAAAGTGTCCGAGCAAGTCTTCGCGCATCTCATCCGTAATGTACAGGCCAAACGCGGCGATATCCGGATTCTTTTCGAACTCTGCCGGCGTCATATCCCACGCTTTCCGCGCACCGTTAACGTAGAGGATTACGTAGAAGTCAACGTCGTACATAACGGAGTAGCTGACGCATTGTTTAACGTGGCCTTCTTCCGGACCGTTGCGCATGCTGTATCCGGACGTTTTCGCATACGTAGTTTGTTTACTCTTAACTTCGAGACCGACGCGGACTTCACGGCCTAGCTCCGGGATCCATACGCGCATAACTCCGTCTGAGGTTCCGAAGAGTGCGAACGTTCGGCCCGCGTGTTCAACGATCTTAGACATCTTCGCGAAGTCCTCGAACATCGGCTCGCCGCGCTCATTGCGATCGAATACAAACGGAGGATTCTCGCCGGCATACCGCGCATAGTGTTTCTCCGCGAAGAGAATGTCGCGTTGGATAATATCGCCGATAGACGTTCCTATCCGAGTCTGCCGCCCCTGATTCGGTTGACGTCCGCGTGATTCCTTTTTAGCTCCGCGTACCTTTTCGTAGAGACCGCGCGGATCAGAATCGGCGGCTGACGGAGAGAAGTACGGAATGTTCCGCGGCGGCCATACTTTGCGCGATTTGTCCGTGAGGATATCGGCGTACAGTTTGTGGATATGCGCGTCGAGAGCGTCGTCGTACACTTCTGGCGCGGAATGGACTTCGTTGAGGAATACCGTAAATTGCTCCGCGATTCTATTTGCAATTAGTTGGTTATCCGTAATTTAAACCGCCTCCTCTATCCTAGTTAATGACTTTCCATCCGTAGCCGGAGCCTTTCTTCGTTTCTTCAAGCGTACGACTGGATAAACGCGTTCCTTTGAAGAAGTCAAACACATCCGCCATGTATAGAGAGTAACGTTGACCTGAGACCGTATCCTCCACGATAAGCCCCGCACTAGACCGCGATGAGAACCAATCGACAATACGGAAATCTCCGGATACTTGACATTTATCCCGTGTTACTAATTCGGTATGGCAATGACATCGGAAGCACCATTTACTTTCGGACTCCTTGCCGCATTTCGGACACGTCGGCATATTGATCTTGCCTTTCGCCATCTACGCAACCCCCTTCGTTTGTCTTCGTTCAATCGTCCGCACAATCGCGCCAGGCGGCGTATACGTCAGCGGCCTCTCCGCGCTATCCACGACGACATTGCGATATGTGATTCCGTTAACTTCCGCCTTCTCGCGCAGGATTGCGTAAAGCTGTAGCGTAGCCTCCACGTCATTCATAGCGCGGTGATGTCCGTTAAGCGCGATTCCGTAACGGGCGCAGGTTGGCGCAAGGCTTGCGTTCTCGTCCGGATCGATTAAACGGGACATGGCGCGAGTGCAGGCGAATCCGGGCTGTAAGTCAAAGGGCCACGTCCGCTCGATAAACGAAAAGTCAAACGGCGCATTTTGAGCCACCACCGTACTCCCCTCTACGAATGCATAGAGCGCACCAGACGCCCACCAACTCTCCGGAGCACCGCGCAAATCCTCCGCCTTAATTCCGGTTAGCTCCGTAATGAACTCCGGAATCTCCACGCCGTCCGGCAACGCAACGTACGTCTGGAACCGTCCAATCTCGCGGATATAACCGCCAGGTCCAACTTCCGCACGGATGGCGGCGATTTCCGTAATGTGATCAGTGAGCGGATCGAGTCCAGTTGTTTCGATGTCAATAACGGTGATGATTTCGTTCATTTACGCAGCCTCCCCGTATTTATTCGCAAACTCCAGCAACGGCCGATTATTCGCGTAGTCCCATTCGTCCGCTGAATACTCCATCATCCAGCGCTTTTGTATCGCAATGTCCGTCGTAAGCGGTACGCTCAGTTCCGACGTCTTCGTCATCACTTCGTTAATAAGCGCGATTGTCTCTGGCGTCATTTGCGCGTCCGGGATACTCACGATAACTTCATCATGTATCGATGCGTTAAACTCCCATCCGCGTTCCCGACATATCTGCGCCATACGGATACCGATTCGCTTGAGAATGTCAGCGCCTGTTCCCTGGATAACGGCGTTGAAGGCCGCGCGTTCCCAATAGCCGACATTGCCGCGATCCTCCGAGAGCTTATTGATCTCCTCTTGCAGTGCGGTGATTCTTCGTTGTTCTGCGTCGGTCGGGGTCAGGCGGCGGAGTGATTTCCGTTCAGTGTACAAGCGGATTAACCGTTGCTCATTCTTCGATGCTGACGCAGCTACGCGTTTATAATCTGGGAAGCGACGTTTGCGGCCGAAAAGAGTTTCGACGTAACCGTGCTGCCGCATAAAGTCGCGGATATCGGCCACCATCGTTTTAAACGACGGAAACGTTTGGTCGAAGTTTTCGAAGAACATCTGCGCAACGTCGTCCATAACCTGCATCTTCTTCGCGAAAGACTTAACGGATTGGTCGTACGAGACCGCTAGCTGACCGGTCTTCATCATGGCGCGCGGCTTGAACTTGCCGGTCGGATCGTACGCTTTGTCGACGCAATATTCTTCCTCCAGACCGAATGTCATCATCGCCATCGTCGTATAAAGGTCAACGCCGTCTACGAAGATTTGACGCATCGAGTTGTCGCTGTAACGCGTATACATGATGTGCGCCATTATTCGCGGTTCGATCTGTCCGAGGTCGGCGCCGACAAACGTGTAGCCTTCCCGCGGTACGAATTGATTACGGACACGGCTGCCTGCGCCTTTAGATGGTAAGTTCTGTAAATTCTGGCCGCGTCTTACCTTACGGTTGTCGGAGATTAGCTTCTTTACTACCGCATGGTAGTTATTATCCGTAATCAACAAACGCGTTGCCCCCTCTGTAGAGGCTCGTATGTTCCTGCACGGATTTCCTCCGCGCACTTAACCGCCTCGTCAAAATCCTTTCTCTTGGCTCGTGTTACAACGCCGTTCCTCATTACGGAAGCAATCCAAACATCCTCGAATCGGTTATAGTGCACGTTCAAAACTCCTGACTTACTATTTCGACTAGCTTCCTGAATGTTTTGGGCATTTCCGAACAAGTCAGTAACTCGAAGATTTGATTTACAGTTGTTAAGCGTGTCGCCGTCGATATGGTCAACAACCTTTCCGAGTGGTGCATCCATCAAGACTCGGTGAAGTTTTACAAACTCTCGTCCTCCGCCTTCTTTCGCCGCATTACGAATCGCATACGGCTTTCTTGCGGCATCCTTCGGGTTGTACGGAAGGTCTACGCACCAGGAACCGCCATCCTCTAGTAAACGTGGTAAGTCATCCGTGTCTATCAAGAACTCGTAAACATCGCCATTTCTCCGCTTGATGAAAATCACGGTCGTATCTCCGCGGATCTCATAATCGTTTTTCAACGTCATTCCTCCGTTTCAAATTCGCGTAATATATCGATCGGTCTTCCGCTGTATCCTGACGAACTGTAACGCCCTGTTGCGGTTCCTCCCGCTTTAAACTCCGAATGTACGCGCCCATCCACTTCGATAATGGACGATTTGCCCGCGCTTCCTAACATCGGTTGAATATACGTTGTTAGCAGCTTCTCGTACGCAGCGACGGTCGCCAGCGGTTTGAGCGCTTCTTCCTCTTCGTAATACGCCTCCATGACGTCAGCCGCCGTGCTACGTGTCTTACCGCGCTTAAACTGTCCGGTGCGGTCGCGTATTCCGAGGTGGTCGTAGATCAGATACGCAAGGTGGTTGCCGTTCGTAATCGAAAACTCCGTTATATTAAGTGGCGCGTGCTCTTCGTCAGCCGGCGCTAAGTTCTCCGCCTTCAATTGCGCAAGCCTATCGAGTGCATTCGTATACTTCTTGAGGTGCGTTTTGCCCTCGGCTTTGCATTCGGATATAATTGCGAGCTGTTTCGCCTGAGCTTCCGTATTCCTTGCGATCCTCTTGCGCTGCTTCTCGATCCAGTCCGCAACCTTAGTCGCGTTAATCGTCCGGTCCATCTCACGTACAAACGCGTCGTCAATCTGGTACGCGTCAAATACGTCGGCACGCGCCTTCTCAAGTAGCGGTTCGAACTCGGTCTCTAACGCGGCGAGTCCGTCAATGTCGACGCAGAAGCCGGAACGCGCCAGGAATACGTCTGTTTCCGGTAGCTTCGAGTCTATTTGCGCATAACATTCGAGGAGCTTGCCGGGCTTCTCTGCGGACGGCGTAACGCGCATCTGTTCGAATTGCCATTCCGTAAGACGCCAGCCGTAAAGTACATCCTTGATCGCGTAGATTCCGACGAGTTCGATACTGAACGGAGCCGGCGAACGGTTTCCAAACATGTCTTCAAACGTGTAGACCGGACCGTCAATTCCGAAATAGCGTCCATACTTCGCGGTTAGCGGCTTGAGACCGAAATACTCTTCGTGTTCATTCAGCGAGTTCATCGCGTCTAACGAATCCCATACGCAGCCGTGAATTTCGTATCCGTCCTTAATCGCAACATGTAAGTCATAGCGCGCCGATCCCATATGAAACGATTTACCGTGCGTTGGTTGCGATAGATAAGGCGCGATTGCCGCGAGTACTTTAGACCGCGTGAGTTGACGGTCGGCAGCTTTATGCGCGCTCATATCGTCTAAGAACTCGAAGCCCGATTCGCCGCGCATATCAACGTGTCCATACGGAAGGTAATAACCTTCGTCAAGTAGCGGAAGCCACACGCTGTAACCGATAGAAACGTCGATGTACGTATCGACTCCGGTTCCCTCGAAGTCATTCGCGGTCAGCGACTTTACGCCAAGTATCGCCCACCGGTCCGGCCACTCCGCCATTTGACGCCGGCACTCTTCGCGAATCCGCTCTACGAACGCCGGTAACTCCGCGTCATCCGTTACGATGTTGAAATTATCCGGCTTCGACCGCAGCGTCTCCGCAACTTTCTCCGCGCGCTCATCCGTCTGCCTTTGCCGTTGCATCTGTTCAGCCGCGCGGATTACGTCTTCTTTCGTAACTTGGCCGCCGGAGGTACGGAGAGTCGGACGATTGCCTGTTTCGCCCGATTCGTATACCTTCCGTAGACCCTCGACAACTTCGCGTTGCTTATCCGTTAATGACATCCGCAGTACGCGGTCGATCGCCTCTTCGTCCGTCTCCTGCGCCGCCTTCTTCCGTTTGGTTGCATCGGCCACCCGTTCGGCGGCTCCGTCATCGGCGGGTGGCCGTAAGTTTAACGTTAGTTTCGGTATGATATGCGTCACTCCCTTCGTTCAGATTGCGTGGAGCTTGAGGTTACGCGGCGTACACCTCCCGGTCAAAGCGTTGTTCTACCGGGACGATTAGCGTAATTGTGTCGCCAGAATACATAAATGCTCCGTAATATCTGGTTCCATCCGTGTAAGCTTCCGAAGCCATCCGCACGCCTACCGCTTGATCTCCCACATCCTCCACCGCGCCCACTCCGCGTACGGAATCTCTCTTACGTACGATCTCAACGATATCCCCGCGCTTATACTCGTTCACCTTACGGCCGATTGCGTTCCAACGGGCCTCCTCAGCGCGTTTGGCGTCTTCTTCCGCTTGCTTACGTTCGATTTCCGCGATTTCGGCTGCGGTGAGTTTAACGATTTGCTTAGCGGTTACGTATGCGGTCGGTTGCCCTCCGCCAGTGATCTCGATTTTGTCTTCGCGCCCCCATATCGGATTACTTACCGTGTAAACTTCGCCGTTAACGTAATGCCAAACGCCAGGTGTACCGCCTCCGCTAACCAACCGCACCTTATCGCCAACCGCGAATTGACTACGCGGATCTTTAGCGGCCGCCACTTCTTCGTCTGTTGCGCGGACTAATTTATCAGCAGGTGCCCACGCTATATAACCGTCAGTCAAGCGTTTAACACGATAGGGAACGCGGCTTTGATCAACGTCTACAATCTCTACTACGTCTCCGGTAACCATCGCGGAAAGTCCGTCTTTTACGTAGCGTACATAATCTCCGACGGCCAGGCGTTCAGGTTTCGTCGGTTCCCCGGACTTCGTTACCGGCTCAAGTACGACGTATTCGCGATGGTAGATTGCGTTATTAACTCCGCGTACTGAAACGGCCCGTCCGTTGTTCCATCTATCCTCGTCAGTAACAACGTACTCTTCGCCGTCTACGTAAAGTCCGCCGCTCTGTTCCGCTGCTACGATCCTAATCCGCTCGCCTACGTTAGCTTTCCGCTTAACCTCGCGATATTCGACCGCCGCGCTATCCGTTACCTTCTCGTAGACTTCGTAGTCGTCTCCTCCCGCGTCGTAGCTGTCTTCGTCATCATCCGTAATATGCGGGTCGCTATTGAAATCAACCTCGTTTACAACGTACAGCTCCGCTTCGGTCAAGTAGCTCGAACGGTCCTCATCCGTAAACTTAACCGCATCACCTTCGCGAACATCGCGGTCGACTTTGCGCCAGATTGCGCCTTGGAACGTGATCGTGTCCGTTGTAGAGTCGCTGATTGGCGCGTAGACTTCGAAGTCCTCTCCGGCGGTATCGTAATCATCATCGCCGTAATCGTCAGTAATCCGCGCGTCACCGAAACTATCAATTCTGTTCACCGCGTAAAATCCTCCGCTAGTGATTTCCTCTACGTCAGTTTCGTTATCAAACCGGATAATATCTCCCGCCTGCGCCTTGCGGTCAACCTTGCGATAAGTCACGCCATCCACCGTTACTTCTACTGCCGGTATTACTACGCTCAACTTCGCCATATTATTTATCGTTCTCCTTCGCGTGGGCTGTCCGTAGGGACCTCCGCCCGGTATTGCGTTGAGTTAGCGTACTAGGCCACTGTCTCCGCTTCTAACAACGCGAGCATCCGACGGTCAAGCGATATTGGCAACTCAGGCCACCGCTCAGCCAAGCGCGACTCTACGCACCAGTATTCGGATTGACACGTGTTCTCCAAAAGGAATACGCGAGGCGGCGCGCCATCTTCCGCAAGTACGCCCGCGATCCAGTCCGCCTCGGCCAAGTCGTACGTCGTTCCATTACCTTTCCGCGTATAGATGACGAGGTCACCGTTGCGGTCCGTCCGGCGCCGGATCGTTTTGACCTGTACTTTTTCTGCGCGTCCGGTAGCCGGATTCGTAGCGAGGATATCGTACGCCTCTTTTGTACGTGGCACATGCGTTGTCCATCCGTTAGCCAATAACGCTGTCTGCGCAATCAGCTCCGAATACATGGCGACTGTTTCCGTAATATGGGCCAATTAATCGTCCTCCTCGTCATACTCGTTTTCTACCGTCTGTGGCGCTGTGAATCCGACAATTGACGAACCATCTGCGTTCTTACCTGGCGTCGGTCTCGGGGCAACTGCAGCCGCGATATTCACGACGTAATCAATACCGGTTAGTTCGCGGATCGTATTAACGAACTCAGATACGTTAACTGCGGCTTGCGGCAATTCAGCCGCTCTGCCAACGTTGAGTGCCACGGTCAATTCCGATGTTAAAACTTCGTAGCTTACTTCGGTTTCTTCGCTCATACATCCGCCTCCTTAGCGTTCAGTTCGCGTTAAGTTAGAACGGGAGAGATTCGTCATCAATTTCGGCAGGCGCGTCATTATCGGAAGGAGCTGGCGCAGTATTAGTGCTGGCACCGATCGAGAGACCGAGACGTCCGATATCAAAGCCCGCGATTACGAGGTTCTTAACCTGTTCCGCTTCGTCAGCTACGTACAAGCACGTTTCGAAATCCGCGAAGTCGAACGGTTCGTCTCCGATCTTGGTGAAGTTGGCGCGCTCCTCATCCGTCAGGTCGCGGTCCATTTTAACGATTGCGTTAAGCGATACTACGGCGGCCGTGCTTGCGCCTTTCTTGGCGAGTTTAAACGCGATTACGTCCAGGTCGTCTACGTTGTCCTCGATGACGGATTTAAGCGTTTGTTCCTGTTTCGGCGATAAGTCAACTACGATATCTTTGCCGGTAGTCAGATCGTAGAATGAGCGTAGGTAGCGCTTCTTGCCTTTGTATAGGTACGCTTCGTCCGTAATCTCTTTGACTGCGTCCTCACTTGCGCCCGCTTCTTTCGCTGCGTTTGCTTCCGCGTAGAGAAGTTCGGAGGCTTTATCCCATACCGTGTGGCCGCCGGTGATATAACCTTTAGCGTTACGAGCTGCGGGACTTTTCGGTACGAACGTGTTTACTTTGTTGTAAATGCTGTAACCGTAATACTCCGCGACATTGTTGATTGACTTGACGCCGACTTTGAAGAGGCTGCCGGACTTAAAAGATACAATCGGACTTTCTTTCGCGGCTCCTTCGTTGTTACCTGCCGCTGCTGCCTCTGCGCCAACCTTCGTAAACATTGACATTCGATCACGTTCCTTTTCGATTTATTTTCGGGTCGCGTTGTTCCTACGCCCGCTGTACGGTACTAAACGTTAATACCGAGCAGCCGACGTAGGGGCCGACTTGTTACGCTATTTAATAGGAAATGACGCGGTTCAAACGTAAGCAACTACGCTTTTCATAACGTTAGTTTTCTCGCGCTGCACCTGCAATAGTTCGCGTTCCAACGCCTTCAATTCGGAGTCAATTTCGTTGATCCGCGCAACCATCTCGGCGACAATGCGGCCCGACTCGGATTTAACGCGGCGCAATTCGGCCTGTGCGCGTTCAACGGTGAGCTCCGCCATGCGTACATTAATCCGTTTGACCTCGCGCTTTTCCTTACGTTCAGCCGCCTTCATTGCGCGGAGAATGATTCGTTCGATCGGGTTGCGAACGGATTCGTGCGCCTTGTGTTGCGGATACAGCGTGATCACCGTGTCTTCCGTTGGGTGAACGATGAATACCGTACGGCGGTACGAAAACATGCGGCCGGGATTGCCTTCTTCGTCGACTACGTGTTCGGATACGAGCGACGCCTTACGCAACATATCCATTACGTACATCGGCGCCTTACTCCGCTCAATACCGAAATGTTCAACCGCGCGGTCGCAAGCGTGAGGTCTAACGAATATCTTGCCGACGAAGTGCGTGCCCGCCTTCGGATCAATAGCGTACATAACGGTCATTACGCAATCACCCGTCCTCTCGTAATAGCGCGGACATCAACGTAATCAGCGGCGTCTTCGTATTCGCGCACGCCTCCGTTGTAGCATACGTCAGGGTAACGGCGGGACTGTAGGCGTTGTTCCGGGGAATATTTGTTAATAAAACGTGAAACTTCGTTGTTAGATGAACGTAAATTATTAGCAAGGGCGCGTTTCAAGGCGGCCACCTCCGGGTATAATATAGTTAGATAGCGTTGACAAGCGTTATCAACCGTGGTAACATGCTAATTGTGAGTTAAGCGCGTTACCAAAGATTTACAACATAAACGATACATACGTGTTACGTAATTGTTAAAAAAGTGTGATATACTCTTTTTGAGCAAGGTCGGGCTTCGTGCCTGAAACTCCGACCAAGCTTAAAACATTAGGCAGGAATGTGTTGTTGTTTTACTCGCAGTCCTACTGGAAAGAAGTCGCGAATGTCTCCGTCTTTATCTGGTCTGTACTGCTGAGCTAAAACTTTCAACTTTCTTGCGAACGTCTTATGGCACATATTTAGCTCTTTGGCGAGAGCATTGTCCGTAAGATGGGTTGTAATGGTTGGTTGGTTGAAGTTATGTGTAGCGATGGCTGTCGCTACAGGGTCGTTGGCACGATCCGCTAGGATGTCCAGGAGTTGGCGCTTCTGGGCATCTTTTGTTTCTAGGGCAGTTATATCAGTTAATGACTCGTCAACAACTTCGTACGTTGGCGCATACTGGTCGTCGTCTTTGTCTCTCTGGGAGTCTACGGAAAGAACGAATCGCTCTGTTCGGCGTTTTGTTTTACGCAACAATTCCAGTCTCAAGAGCTTTAACCTTCCAGAGAGCATCGCGCCGTGGTTGTGGTCACCTTGCAAATCCGCGATGTACATTACTGCATCATTGAAAGTCTCAAGAGCGTCGTGTTCAGAAAGAGTTTTAGTCGCCACCACAGCATTTGTATGTAGGCGTAACAGTGAGGATTTTGCCTCAGTGTACAGGTCCGCGAAAGTTTCTTGTGATGGGGTTGCTTGGTATGCGGCAACTCGTTTATTCAGTTGTTCAAAGGTCACATGTACCATCTCCTTATTGGCTTATATTGTATTAATGCCGTCCGACTAAAATCTCGGGCGTTCATTATAAATAATTTTCTGATTATTCTGTGGAGGCGTTTATGACTTCTCGTAAAGTCACTAAATGCCTACTCGGTAACATCTTAGAAGAGGTTGACATGTCCCAAATCGAGCTTTCACGTCGAACCGGTATCCACAAGAGTCAGATTAGCTCATACGTTAATACGCGGTATGGAAAGACGATGGAGCTGGCTCACGCTCGTAAGATATGTAAGGTCTTAGGAATAGACAACCCCTATGACCTCTATGAATGGAGCGATAATGTAACGAGTAGGCGCACGGACGATTAATCGTCTTGTGTGTCTGAGCGGACGTGATTCACGTCCAATTTCCTTATATTACATTATTCGACGATATGTGTCGATACTATGTTGCGCCATTATGAAAATATTTCTTCTAACAGCGTGTGCAACCGCATTCCGCACCGCAATCTCATCGCCTACCTCGTTCGCATCCTTCACGCCATCCGGCCACCTCGCGTCATATAACTCGCAATATCCGCGCATCTTATCCGCAACCTCTTCGCGTAGCTTCTCGCCGGCCGCATCGTTATCCGTCCCGATCACAAGCGCCGTCACCGGAGACATACGCAGCATTTCCGCCTGGTCATCCGTAAATGTCGAACCGCCGACCGCAATCGCAGGTACTCCGCAGCTCCACAGATATAGCGCGTCGGTTTCGCTCTCTACGATAACTACACGGCCGATCTTCCGCGCATAAACGAGGTGTATTCCGTATATCATGTTACGGACAGGCGCGCCGCCCTTAGCGTAAAAGAAGACCTTCGACCACGTTGCGCGCCACTTAGCGTTAATAATCGTACCGTCCGGAGCGTGCCACGGCATAACTACCGCGTTCTTCTCGGTATCAAAGCCGCAATTGAAGTCGCGCTGTACTTCCGGATCGATTCCGCGTCCGGTTAGATACGGAACGGCTTCGGTCTTATACGCGCTCACATCGATCGGCTGCGGCTTAGGCGGTGGGCCGGGCGGTACGAGTTTAACCCGGAGTTTAGGCGGACCATCCTCCATCACCTCACCGCTTATCAGTTCGTCGCGCGCCTCTTCGTATGTGATATTACGGAGAAACGCGTAGAGCTTAACCGGACCGCCGCGGGCAAAGTCCGGATTATTAGCGCCTGAGTCACGCCAGCAACCGAAGTCGGCCGAGTCCGGATCTATAATTACGCTGAATGACGGCGTCTTATCATCGCGGAGACCGAACGGTGATGATGCGTTGAGGCGGCCGCGTGTATTCGGTTGTACGTTGCGCCAGTCGTGCGAGTCGAGTGCGGCAAGGAACGTGTCAACGTTTATGACATTGGTCAAGGTTTTGTCCTCCCTTCCTATTGCTCACTTATGCAAAACGTGGTATAGTGGTTAAAAATACCGATTCACGTTTCGTGTATCCCAATCCTAATACACGTTTCGTGAAGAGTCAAGGAGAAATTTACATGAGTTATGAAGAGATTGTTGCTAGAAATATCCGACTTCTTATTGATAAAAACAACGTAGAGCAAAAGGAACTTTCCGCAGCCCTCGGTATTACACCGCAGAGCCTCAGCAATTACCTCTCAGGAACTCGCAAGTTTCCGATCGGATTGATTCCCGGAGTCGCGGACTATTTTAAAGTCTCGATTGACTACTTGTACGGACGCGAAGCATAAGCGGTAATCAAAAACCGCTCACGCTCGCAAACTGTTCCGCCTGCCCTTGCGTATCTAACTCGCGCACCACACCGTAATTCGGCAGGTATACGATTTCAACGCGCGTGTCCTCGCCGCCGTTCCGCCCCTTACCGAGCTCAATAACCCCGCGTCCTTCCTGAGCCAGCGTATCGATACCGAACACGTTAGCCGCGTCCTCCAGTATCGCTTTCGACTTCTTAATTCCTGCGCGTGGTGGTGGACTTAACTCCCGCGTACCATCTTCGTTCTTTTCTTTCGCGTCTTCCTCAGCTTGCGTAACGACGTGTATCACCGTTTTAGTCTGACCCGCGAGCCGCTTGAGTTTAACGGATGTCGCCGCAACATCACCGCCTGCCACATTCGAAGTATTGCGCTCAAAGTCCATCAGATATATCGGATCGACTACGACAACATCCGCATCAATCTCCGCGATATCCAATTCTAGCTGCGCGATCGAACGTTGCGTAAAGCTTTCGCTATCTGCAGCGCGTATAACGATACGTCCCGGTACAACATCCGCAAGCATATCGACGAACGCCGCAAGTCCGCGTTCATAATCTTCGTCCATACTGCCCATCAACATAGCGCGATTATCGAATCCTACCGTATAATCCACGCCGTCTATCCGACGAATCGTCTCGCTTATCCGTGCGCTAATCGACGAGTAGGCCCGCGCCATCCATTCGTACTCCGACATCTCTAACGCCCATACTAGGACCCTTGCTCCTTGGAATGCGGCCTCAATCGCGTCTTCCATTACCATAACGGATTTACCGCGGCCGGATCTCGCATACCAGGCGTAAGTGTTGCCGGAAAAGTATCCGCCAATCTTCTCGTTAATCGTGCCGAATTTGCTACGCCATATCCGGAAAGAGGTACCGGCTTTACGTGCGCGGAACTCCGTTAGAAATCGCTCACCTGCCGTGGAAATATCCGTCATTTTAGGAACGCTTGTTCGTGTTTCCATTTTAATCCGCGAAAGTGTATCGGTCAAGCTATTAATAAACGCTTCCGTCGGCAATGTCTCGTAAGACTGCGCGAACGCCGGGCTGTTAATATATTCCGCTAGTTCACGCTTACCGGTCGCGTCTTTAAGTTCGCCCGCCAAGTAATCGAACGAATCCGTAACTTCCGGAATGTGCGTTACGTTTCTCACATTCGCGGAGAACGTTGCGTAAGAGGGCGCAGCTCCACCATTTTCAGCCGCGTACTTAACGATGAAATCGTAAGCCTCGCGTTCGGCCGGCGTTGGAAAGTCCGATCGCTTAACGTTATACTTCGTTAGGGCTTGCGTGGAGCCTTCGTCTATGATTTTCGAAAGCAATTGCTGACCTGTAACTGCCATAATTCCTACACCTCCTGTTGTACACTGTATGGACACATACCGTCAAACCCCAAATTAGGACAAATTTCCCCCTTGACAAGGTACATATCTTTCGACACAGATTCCAATTTACGTAATTAATTGGACAGATTTAGGTAAAAACTTGATTAAATTGTGATGTTAAACACTGTTGTCAAGTCGCATTTTGTCGAACTTAGTTTTGATGTTTGGGCCTGAGTTATGCACAGGCTCCGGAATGCTTCCGTTTACTGCCGTTTTCGTTTTCACGCTCTTTTTATTCCGCGGTGACTTTTTCCGACAAACTCGCGTTCGATACAGCGGTCACGTATGCGGTCTATCAATCGCGGCGTAGTCTCGCGTAACACCGTGCCGAGGTCTTTTAACGCGACGTTTGACGTATACACCGTTACCAGTTCGTTAGTTACGCGGTAGTTAATCACGCTATGCAAGTCGCTTCGGAATCCCTCCGTATCTTCGCGCACTCCGATGTCGTCAAGCACCGCAAACGGGGCGGATTTAGCGTGCTGCATTTGCGCGTAGTATTGGCGTGCTGCAGGCTCCGCAATGTCGTCCGGTACTTTGGGTCGGTTGAACTCCGTATAGAGCGTCTGCCACGCGTTTACATCGAGGAAATACGCCGGCCGATCCAACGCTTGCCTGTTGCGCTGGATTGATCCGATATAATGACGTACGATGTATTCGCCGATTAACGCAGCCGCCGTCGTAGTCTTGCCGGTGCCGGGCCCGTCGCTATGCAAGTACAGCGATTTGATCGGTTCCTCCGGTGACTCTTCGAATTGGCGCGTGAACGTCTTTACATACGCATCTAGTGCGCGGTATATCGACGCCTGGTCGTCGCGTGCTGGCGAATTGGCTAACGTTAAGCCGCGATATCCTGACGGTAGGTTTGCCGCGCCTACACGTCCTCCTGCGCCGTTTAAGCCGTGTGTTGCGATGTAAGATCCGCAGAGCTTCGTACATTGCACGTCGCCGGCTAGCGAACAGTGCTGCGCGAGTATGCAGTTTTTAGCGTTGGACAATTGCGTTCCTCCTTTCGTTAGTTCGGCGTAACGATACCGAATATCACGCATCCTTCCGGAACATACGCAGGTTCGTCGAGCACGTACGAAATTTGCCTTAACACGGATTGACCGCTGTACTCTCCTGTATCTGGATCATACTCTTGCAAATGTACGTAATCACCCTCCGCGTAAGGTCGGTCAAACTTGCGCACCTCAAACGTTTTTCGTCCAGAAACTACGGCGTCAAAATACGGTTGCACAAGTTTAAGATCGTGCGTCATTTTTCCACGCTCCCTTCCGTTCGGCCTCCGTCATTCCCGCGTTATTCAGCGACGCGTAGTGAGCGCCAACCCACGTTACTGCGAGCTGATCGGGAGTGTAGCGGTGGCCTGCGTTTGATATTACGGTGATGCCTTGCGCGCTGGATTGCGCGGCTTCGAGTAGAGTCATGCGCGTTCCTCCTTTACGATACCTGGTGGAAATCTACCGACTCCGAGTAGTAACCGTTAGATTCTCCGTACCAGCGGATTGTTACGTAGCCCTTTACCGTTGCGAATTTATAGAACGTCCAAGTTCCGTCCCCTTCGCATGATTCGAATTCGCCGGAATATCCGGACACCTCTTCCGCCATTAAAATAGGAACGCCGATTAAATCGTTAAGATCGCCGCAAATATCTTCGATGCGTACGTACTCACAACAATCTTGCTCGTGGTACATACGGAACCTATCTCCGTCTGTTGTGATAAACGCCATTTCGTCATCATGCGAATTCTCGATATTTAATAACGTCTTGCCTATCAACACCGATACATTTTCGCTATTCCATCCCATATCTCCGCGCCTCCTCAGAATAAATCGATAATCTCATCGTCAGTCAATACGTTGTTATCCGCATTATTACCGCAATACTCCGCCTGTTTATCCGCTCTCGCCTGTTCCGCCAGCACCTGCGGCATAATCCGCGTGAGCATAAACGCAACCATAAATCCCGCCGTTAATTGCGGATACTGCGCCGTCGGCTTATATTCGCGGAAGGCTCGCGTAATGGCTTCGCGCAGGGCGGCCGCTCCGTAATCGGTGAGTGCACGTTTGAGTACGCCCTGTTCAAATCCGTATCCGCGCATCGGAATGTAAACGGTGACTCCGTAATGGTCGCGGTTCAAGTCGGCGAACATCTGCTGTAGCGTAAGTACGTTCCAATGCTCGAGCGGAAGTTTGCGCCAGTCCTTGCGTTGGTCGGCGGTGATCTTCGGTTTAGGCGGCTTCTTAGCGCGTGGCATCTTCGCGTCCTCCTTTTACGTAGAATACTGTGCAAAACTTCCGGTATACGTATTTGTCTAGCGTTTTACGCGTCTCGCACGACTTACATACGATTTCATAACGGACTTCTGGCGAATCGCTAAGAATAAAACGGTCGACCATCCGCACGTCTACCAAGAACCACTCGTGATAGCAGATTGGTTTCGGCGGTTTAGGTGCGCGCTTCTTCCACTTAAAGCCCCACATCGGCGGACACCTCCGAATTAAGTTTCCGCACATGTTCACGCGCACCAAGGATAACGTAGTCCGTCCCGCTTGACAGCCGCGTTTGCTGAATCCTTCCGTCATCTAACGCGGATACCAGCGCCTTGAGCCAGCGGTGTGACTCCGATACATCTACGTACTCGGACGGTGACGCGTCTAGCGCAGCCTTCGCGATCCGTGCCATTTGAGAACGCGGCATCATCGCATGTTTACGGTCGTCAAATCGATATAGTACGGATCGTAGCCGCTCAACCTCCGCCTCCGCCGCGATCGCCCTGCGTATAGCGTGCGCCCACCCTTCGTCCGCCTCTTCGAAGTAATGGCGCGGGTCCTCGTCTGGGTAGCCCGCTTGGTATCCGCCGCCCTCATCGTAGTACACTCCGCGGACAGACTCACACAGCGCAAGATCCGCGTTCAAATCCCGTTTAGTTTCCGTTGTCATCACGCGTTCACTCCTTCGATTTTGACGCCGAGCATGTTAATTGCGTGCTTGATGCCATCAGCAAACGCGTAGTCTTGAACATACTCCTCATAGTGCCCTTCTCCGTCTCGATAGCGACTGTAGTCCTGCGCAAGATCACGCTGCTTGACCGCCCGCTTCTCTTCCTCCGACAGCTCACGCTCATACCCGTTAACCAGCGCGGCCAGCAACGTATCAAACGATATGGCGCGTAATTTTTCCCTACGCCCAGGATCGCCGTCGTATGCGTTGGTAATATCGCGATTGTTACAGTACGGAATTTTACGCATCTCCTCGATAATGTCCGCAACCTCTGCGGGAATTACCGGCCTGTTTACGTTACTCATTCGCGTCATCTCCTCCGTTTTGTTTCCGATAATATTCGATGATATCGTCGATTGTTTCGAATGTGGGTGCGTTATTCATTTCCGTTAATCCTCCGTTTAATATCGTTCCTTACGTCATCTACGGTAACTATTCCGCTCTTAATTAGATCAATCCGACTTGAATACGATTGGAATCCGCAGAGGTGCCGCGTTTCTTCCGCTTCGATTGCGCGGATAATTTCGATGTCGGTATCGCTGAATCCGAGGCTACGGAAATAATCGGATTCCTCGCGTTCGATTCTCGCGATGAGATCTTCCGCGCGCTTAATCTCTTCCGGCGTCGGTGCGAATGCTTTGCGGAAATCTGCGAGCATGGCGTCACTCCTCCGTTGATAATTTCGCGATGATGGCCGCGAGTCCGATCGCTTCTGGCGCTTCTTTAATACTTACGTGGTAATTAACGTCATCCTTGTGTATACATACGTGAGTCCAACCTTCCGGAACCTCACCGCTTCTTACGTTGCTTGACCGACTGCTTGTCGTGTTAATTAGTGGCTCGCACCCTTCCGCAAGTAGCGACTTCCAAACGATCCACGCGTCGCTCATGTCCGTCGTATAGCTCGGATATTGATCAATGCCTGTCAATCCGGCCTCGTACGCAAAGTCAGCGGTATCGACGTCAGCACCCGTCCATCCGAATAATACGTGCGCAATCCAAGCGTCCCTCTCACG
This sequence comes from Paenibacillus sp. FSL R5-0519, assembly GCF_037974275.1. Taxonomy (NCBI): domain Bacteria; kingdom Bacillati; phylum Bacillota; class Bacilli; order Caryophanales; family Paenibacillaceae; genus Paenibacillus; species Paenibacillus sp. FSL R5-0519. Next base: position 1,888,232 of record NZ_CP150234.1, on the reverse strand, counting down.
CGCTGACATTCCGTCCCACTTTGCGATGATTTCTTCTCGTTTCATAAAGCGATCCCTCCCGTAATTTAACCGTGTTATTAACGCTTCTCCTCCGTACCCTACCGGATACCCTCCGCCTACCTCTACGCGCCTATTTAGACGTAAAGATCACGTCTTTACAACGCTAAACTCAGGCGATAAGCCAGCGTTAACAGCGGCGATAATCTCCGCCGTCGTTTCCCGGAATGCTGCGCCAAGTTCCGCCAGGTTTGCGACATCGTGTTCCGTAGCTTCGCGCATCCTTACGTGTTCAATAAACGAGGTCAGGCCGGCGGACGTTAGCGGATAATATGCGATCTCATCCCACCGTTCGCGGAGTTCGGGTGGCGCCGATCCTTCAACCGCTTTGTAACCGGGCGCCTTCGTAGGGTCGACGATCTTGCGCTGCAATACGATAAAGTTGCGGTCGTCCGTTTTGAGTGCGTAATTTTGCGTGATTTTAACGTTGTTTAACATGCGGAAACACCTCCGGTGTATTTGTGACGAGTGACGCGTAATCGACGTAAATCCACGCGATTATTACGGTAATAGCAAGGGCGTAGACGATGAGGATTGCGACGAGTAAACGGTTAGGGCGTATCATAAGCGTCCGTCCCACGCTTGGAATGCGTCGATGGCGGCGGACTTGCGTTGTGCTTGCGCGCTACTCTCTAACGCGGCAACTCTGTGATCGTGAAGCTCTGTGCGGTAGTCTTCGTATACTTGACGTGCGATTGCGATATAGTCCGGATTGCTCTCGTTGTAAACTGATCCGCGCTCGTCTACATAGCGGGTGCTGTACAATCTTCGATATCCGAATCGCTTACGCGGAATATACAGACGACAGACTACCGATGAAAATCCGATGTATCCGATATAATCTTCGTCCTCTTTTATCGTAACGCGAAGCCCCGTGCCGTCTTCGGCAATGACGGGAAATTTCGTGAGTTTGCGGTTTGACATTTATAACGCCTCCTTTAGCGGATTAATTTTCGTTGAACTTTAATACGTATTTCCGTCCAGTCGGTGAAGTTACGAAGAATGCGCGATCCCAGGACGTCCGGTGATACTTGCCGTCAAATTCGTTAACTACGTAGCCGTCTTCGCGCAGGCATTCCGAGATTAATTCGGCCATTAGCGTATCGTCGAACCGTTTGGCTTCGTTGCTCATAGCGCGATTCCTCCGTTTCTTTTATAAGTGCGTATATGCTCGCGATTCACTTCGTTCATACTCGCCGTCGCCTTTGGCTCCGTATCATTTACCGCGCGGATAAATATGTTCTAATGTAATTCGTCCCGCGCAGTTTAGTTTGCGATAGCAAAATCAACTAAGCGGTAATGTTTTGTTTCTCTTTTACATCTTTCTCTTTTAAAACCTTTCTATCTTTACAGTCGGCCTCAGGCATACTACCGGTAGTCGGCCCTGGGCATATCTCCCGTAGTCGGCCCTAGACCTACTTACTCCCCTCCTCCTCTTTTTCTTCGCGCCGCATAGACGCTGATATCCGGTATCACTTCCGCCCCATCCTCGTCGACTACGTAACCATTATCGGAGACACGCGGACAGTATGACGGGAAGTACCACTTGAATTTGCGCGTACTCTCCCACCGCGTCGCCGTCCGTATAATCCCGTTAGCTTCGAGAATATCCGCGAGAAACTTGATACGGTTACGCTCGATCCGTAACGTCCCCGTCAACGTATCGTATGAGATGAAACACGCCCCGAACCGATCGTTTACCGTTCCATCTGCGCGGAGATAGTTTCCGTCGATGTACGATTGCAGCGTAAAGTAGAACGAATAGATATCGCGTATTTCCGGTTTTCGTTGGCGGGAACCTGCGTAGGCCACGTCGTAAACCTCACGTATAATGCGCGGGAATACCTTGCGTACCAGCTCGCGGTTATACACTTCGAATCCACCAGGTGCGTCGAGTAGCGATTGCTTATCGTTGGGTAGCGGCGCGTTCATGCTGCGTCCTCCTTTTGCGTATTATCGTTGTTATCCGTATTACTGCGTTTGCCTGTTACGCCTAATGCGGATAGTTCACGGTCGAGAATCGCTTCGATTTCGTCGAACTGCGTGTGTTTTATTCGGATTAGCGGAATGCCGTTAACGCGGCAGTATTCCGTTTTTATTGCGTCGTTGCGTTGAACTCTGCGGAATTGACGTTCCGCCCACTTTGCGCCGCGTCCTGCGAAGTCTACCGGACGTGAATGCTGCTCCCCGTCGTATTCAATAATGATCACTTGATCCGTGAGCGTTACCGCGAAGTCGAATCGGAGGGGGCGCTTATTGCGACAATCGTCAAATGTCTGCTCGCGGGTGAATGTGTACTCGCATCTGTCTAGGTAATTCACAACTCTTGCCTCCCCTTTGCTAGCCGCACATGCGGGGCACCTCGTTCCTCCTGAAAGGAAGTTACTGGGTATAATTGACCACGAATAACCGCAGGAATTGTGTCGCATTAGTATATGGGAGCTACTATATGTGTACTCACTTAATACTGTATACCTATCCCCCACAATCCCCTCTACCTCTCTAACAAACGCAGCGTGCGTTTTTCTATACCCTGACGAAGCACACATGGGGCATGAGGCTCCAAAACGGATTATAGTGTGCGGCAAAACTAACCATTCATGTCCACATACATTGTGCCGCACCTTCACAGGGATATGAGTGGTTAGGTAGTCGCCAATAATCGAATACTTCCCACCCGTAGTCTTGCCTATATGCGCATTGAATGTTTGGGTCGTCCACCGTGTACGTTTCCGTCGTTTCCCACTAGGGTTACCGCGTTTCCTTAGTGACGACCCAACCTTCCGAGAGCATAAAAGGCACCAAGATAACCTCCCGCCTTTACCGCGTCTATTTATCGCAAATTCCCCCAACGCCTTAATCTCGCCGCATTTCGTACACTCCTTCGCGTCAACCTCTACGCCGTCTACTGTTAGCTTAACGATCTCAACGCGTTTCCCTCTCGCCACGTCTCCGTCTCCTCTCCGATTTGCTTTATACTATATCAATGCCGACCGGACATCATCTCGGGCATCTTACGCAAAAAAAAAATAACGCACATCTCCGAAGAGACGTGCGTCAGTGTTTATCGTTTTATTTTAGTATTGCGTTTCGCTTTAGGCTTCGATAGCAACCGGTCGATCGGACTAGCCTTCGCGTGCTCCGCTTTTAAATCGTTGTTTACAAGGGCCACGTATCTGCGCGTCATCTCCATAGAAGAGTGGCCGAGTGATTGCTGTACCGCAAATGAGTTAGCGCCATTACGTAAGAACTCCAGAGCGAAAACATGCCGCAAGTCATACGGACGAATATGTACGCCGATTTTCTTACAATATATCTCCATACGATCTCCCCAGGTGTGCCGGTTGAGCGGTCGCCCCTCGTACGAACAGAATATCGGAACTTCTGGACCCCACTCGTCATCCCGTACGCCGAGCAACTTCCGCATGGACTTCGTAGTCATATCCGATAAAGGAAGCGTCCGCGCATTTCTATTCTTCGCAAACTGTGCCGGTATGTGCACTTCCTTCAATGATAACTTAAAATCCTGCGGTACCAAGCTCAGCGCCTCCGACGGCCGAATGCCTGTATCCAACGTCAGAACGATCAATGTATAGTCGCGGAGGCCGACGAACGTACGCTGATCCGGCGCAGCTAGTAACGCCTGCAGAACCTCCGTCTCTACTGCCACAGCCCGATTCCCCGTTTTCCGTTTCTTCATATTCTCAAGCGGATTGATCGATAAATAACCCTCCGCCACGCTGTACTTTAGGAATGCGCGGATATAAACCAGACGGTTGTTGAACGTAGCCGGCGCCATCTCTGCGGAGAAATGTTCGAGGCACGCCTTTTTTAACGCAGCCTCCGTCTTCCATGCGTTAGGAAAACGCTTAAATAGCAACTCAACCGCGTTAGTATAATCCGTTAATGTCTGCGGTCCCACTCCGTCATCCAACCGCTTATGCGCTAGAAACTCCGTCAATACTTCCGACCAACCCGGCCGCTTGCTTCCGTAACTCTTTTTAATTTCGCGTAATCGCGCCAATGCAAAAAGCACCCCTTCCGAATGTAAATGGTGGGATGCTCCGATGTGTTTGCGCGAATCCTGTGTACCTGCGAATTGCTTCGCTTCAAGTACGCAGGACCCATCGCATTTTGACGCTCATTTAACGCTGTGTTAGCGGGCAAAAACGCTGTGATGCCGAGGACCGGGATCGAACCGGTACGGTAGTCACCTACCGCAGGATTTTAAGTCCTGTGCGTCTGCCAATTCCGCCACCCCGGCAGGATTATGTATTTCTTGGCGACAAGAAATATCTTACCATGAACTAATTAACTTTGCAACACCTTTATATAAAATAATCCAACTATATAAGTTTAACTAATGATTTACACGATAACGGAGAGGACAGAAAAAACTTGAAAAAGCGAAGCGTTCGCCTTTATCACCGGATTTTCCCTTGAGAAAAGGGAATCGAAAAAATCTGGGGATAACAGCAATTAGAAGGTAATTCTGTCATCGTAGTCTCAGTGTAAATAATCTTTAGTTCAACTTATAAAAAATGAAACAGGCACTGCAAGCGATCAGCTCACAGTGCCTAGAAAGTCCGAGTTGCGGTCCCGGACTTCCGGTAAACCAATCTATATTAAGGGAGGTGTGAGATAAGAATACCTCCCCAACATTAAAGAAACCTAAAATCAGCCTTAAATTAAACTAAAAAAGTAAAATAGGTCGAACACGAGCCGCCTCTTCCTCACTGCACTCCACGATAACCAAGATATGGTCCTTTAACAGCCAATCTTCATAATACCGTGCGTCTTCTTCCGAGATCCCCGCTTCAGTCAGTGTAAGCACCAAATCATCGGTTTCACTCCCAATCTCATTGCCGGCGAGTCTGCGTACTGCTTTTCCAATCGACATCGTCTGATCCATCCGTTTCCCCAGACCAGCCAATATACCTTTTAGCGCGCCAAAGGCACCATCCGTTCCTGCACCCTTCAAAGGCTTAGGCAGACCCGTCTTCTCGCTCACTAGCTCCAGATTAAGCTGTTCTTTCGCCACCGCTCCCAAATATTTATCCTTAATCCCTTCCTCTTTAGCTTTATTCAGCATGATTATAGCCTCGTTCTCGGTACGGGCCAGCCCAATAATCAATTGTGTCATTCCGTTCCCCTCCTTTTACCCTAATATAACCCCGTAATCCCCATTCAAAAACGGCTAATCCACAGCTAAGACAAATCACCTAGGAGATTGTTGATTTCTCTTCTGGAAATCTATACCTAGTTCTGATAGACTAGATAAAGAAGACAAATTAACCATTGAAAACATTGACATATGGATTTATCATCACATAATCAGGAGCAATGACTTATGAAAAAAGAGGTAGAAATTGCCATCCGGCGCAAGCAACAGATCATGGTTCGTAATACAAGCGGTCAGACGGTAACCGGATATCCCGAGCGTACCGCTGATACATCGATTCTCTCCTTACGTACGGTTCACGGAAGTCTGTGGATACCGTTTGATGAGGTTGAACATGTTACGCGTCTGTTAAGCATCCGTTCTCATCATTTAAGTGGTATGCAACTCGTTTAGTCAGCTCTGTAATCATAGAAATCAGTTCTCGTATATTTACGTTAACAACATTTATTTATGCCAGCACTTCATACCAAAGAAAAACCAGACGATTGAACGTCTGGTTTTTCTCTTCTACTTACTTCACTACAAACTTCACTCGTGTTCCATCCGGATATGTACTTAACTGATTCCCTACCCATGAACCTGCACCGCGATTATCCTTTGGGGTAATGTATTGGATATCTGCACCTGATCCTCCCTCAGCGCACATCGCCATGGGCCACTCGTCACGATCCTTACCTTTTTTGACCGGAACACCCTTTAGTGATAGATCCCGATTGCTTTCAGCTCCGTTACGATCAATGGTGCATACATCCGAATGCCCTGCCTTGATCGCAGCTTTAATATGATTGGCTGTTTCGGGATAACGCTCTGAAGGGAACGTAATGGTATGGTCTACACTCTTATTAGTCCCTCCGAATGGATTAGGAATCTCCTCCGGCCATTCTCCCCCAGCCCAGGCATAGAGGGCTACGAGCAGCATGGCTACCAGTGTCAGTACCTGCTTTTTGAAACCTTGCTTACCTTTGCGTGTTCGTCTTGTGCGTCTCTTACTCATGCTGTGTCTCCCCCATTCAACACTTACATTATAACAGAACGCCCGTTCGTAAAACAATTCAATACAATAAAAAAACAGCCGAGATCACCCGGCTGTCCTGCTCGTTTGGTTATCCTACATTGGGAATGGCCTGTTGGCGCAGCAAGGGTAGCGTCACCTCAAACTGTGTACCTTTCCCCTCGGTACTCTCCACCGAGATCTGACCATTCATCAGTTCCAGCAGTTCTTTGCAGATGGTCAGACCAAGCCCGCTTCCGCCAAATCGGCGCGCATGGGAGATATCGGTCTGGGTAAATGCATCAAACAATTGTTCGATCTGATGCTGAGGTATGCCAATTCCCGTATCACGCACAGAGAATACCAATATCACGGTATCCATCATTTGTTGCCTCACATCCACCTGTAACTGTACTTCACCCTGTTCTGTGAACTTGATGGCATTACTCAGCAAGTTATCCAGAACCTGCCGAAGTCTTAGCGGATCCCCCATCAGTACATCAGGAACATTCAGATCAGCATGACAGAGCAAACGTATTTTTTTATTCTGCGCCGCAGGTTCATGTGTCTTCACAATCTGTTGGATCAGCTTCAACGGCTGGAATTCAATGTTTTCGACATCCATTTTACCTCTGCCCAGCTTCGCCATATCCAGGCTATTGTTAACGATGTTAAGCAGCGCTTCACTCGATTGACGGGCAAGCTCCAGATATTCTCTCTGCTCATCCGTAACTTCACCCATACTGGCAAGTTCGATCATGCCCATAATACCGTTAAGCGGGGTACGAAGCTCGTGATTGAGCTTGCCGATGAACTCCAATTGCCCTCTGCTATTCATCTCAGCCATCGACGTTGCGAATTTCAACTGCTGTTCGGCATACTTCCGTTCAGAAATATCGTATTGAATCCCCACAAAATATAGACACTCACCGGATTCATTAAAGATCGGATTAATATTCAGTTCGTTCCAGAACTTCTGACCACTTTTCGTATAATTTAAGATATCAATCTTAATGGACTGTTGTTCTTTTAATGCCTCACGAATCTGCATTACCGTTTCAGGGTCTGTATCCTGCCCTTGCAAGAATCGGCAATTCTGTCCGACAGACTCTTCATACGTGTATCCTGTCAGCCGGGTAAAGTGTTCGTTTACATACATGAGCGGAAACTCAGGCAAGGTTGCATCGACCACGGTCACGGAGGATTTCACTTTCGAGATGATAAATTCCCATTGTAATGAGAGTTGATTATTTTGGCTCATGCCTTCCTCCTTCATCTCACACACGTTAATGTTTATATAGTCTACATTCGAACATTATATGGAGATACAATTCACCAGATGGTATGTGTTGATATAAAAACAATATATTTTAATTGTAACACAGTTATTCAAGTCATGTGGTTGTTGGGTAATAGTTCATAACTAACATTCGACAATAACCTAACTATCATCAGGAGGAACAGGCATGAAATTTCTGTTAATCATCATCATTATTATTTTGATCGTAGTCTTTTTTACCAGACGTAAACGTTAAGATGAGATTGTTATGTAAGTAAGAAAGGAAGATGGGTATGAGAACCCTCTTTTTTATATTCATGGTACTCTGTATCATCAATTTCTGTTTCCCAAAATTCGGCTGGTATCTGCGCTATGGCTGGATTTTCCGCGGTGAGGCCGAACCCAGCAGGCCTTATATGACGATGGTGAGAACGACCAGCCTGCTGATGTTACTTATCGCCTTCACACTCACCATGGCATGAACGTTAACCATTGAAGATGACTGCCCTGTTGGGCAGTTTCTTTTTTTGTGCTGAAATGACGGGAAAATGATAACTTTGTTTGTGGTGCAATGATGACAATGCCCGTAATATAGATATATCGTTTCGGAAAGGACATCACTGGCATGAACATCGCATTTTATCCATATTGGGCCGCCAAAACGCTGCTCTCGCTTATTAATGTCATATATATCATGGTCATTACTACGTTGATTTACAGTCACACTGGATCGGTACTCTATGCTGCAATGTTTCCACTAATTCAGATCATTACACATATAACAGCAGGTTTCACTTTGCCATTACTTGTGAACCATTTCCCATTCTCCAAACTATTGATCCGCATTTCCATAGCCAAAACATTCATCATGACCTGTGTAGCCATTTCATTGAGCCACTTAATTTCACAGCTGCCGCTTCTATTGATCGGCACGGCCGTACTATCCTTTTTGAATGGATGGGAATCTCTGTTACTAAATGCTTTGACACCACAATTGGTTCAGGGGGAAGATCTTGCAAAAGCCAATAGCCTCCTCACTTTCTCCAACCAGACTGTAACCATTGTCGGGTACGCCATGACGGGATTCGCCGTGATGAACTGGGGGGCGTCACAGACTTTCTGGGCAGCTACAAGCCTGTCCTGGGCCGTTCTAATTTTCCTAATTACCCTTGGCTCGCTCACAGGCGGTATAGAACAATCCCAGGAATCTGATGTACCGCGTCACGAATGGAGGGAAGGCTGGAGTATGCTCCGGAAGAATCCAACATTACGACTGATCACGCTTATGGATATTGCCCAGGCACTCGCGAGTTCGATCTGGATTGGAGCTATAACGCTGGCCTTTGCAAAAGAAGTTCTGGCACGAGGAGAAGGCTGGTGGGGACTTATGAACTCGAGCTACGCTGCTGGAACCATGCTTGGAGGTATGCTGGCTCTTGCACTGGCCAAACGGATTCGGAAGCATCTAATCGCTAGCATGACCATGGGTTCTCTTCTCTTCAGCCTGCTGACTATCGTTTATGGTATAAACAACCTGCCATGGCTCGCTCTGGTGTTATGCATTATCATGGGTCCAGTTCATCAGATTCGTAATCTGGCTCAGCAGACAGCGCTTCAGAACAGTGTACCTGCCCTATCTCTAACCAAGGTATACGCCACACATGGCGTCCTGATCTCCACGGTTACGAGTGTGTCCATAGTCATCTTTGGTCTAGCCGCTGATCAACTGGGCGTTCAATGGGTGTACCTCATTGGTGGAGTCTTATTTCTCGCGTCTGCAATATGCTCATTATTACTCAGCACGGTTCACAGGAGCCAGCCCATTGCTAAACATACGAAAAATATGTAAATCAAAAAGACGAGCAACCTCTGCTCGTCCCATACAATCTCAATCCAATCGATAATCTGTCAGCGGCTTGCCTTGTTTATAGTACAAGGTGGGTGACAATATGTTGAAGAAAATATGTACATCCGGCATGTACGCTTCTTCCAGAATAACCTGCAACGACGATGCAATCCGGTTATGAACCTCCTGATCACGTTGAAACATCAAAATCTCTATAGAAGCCGGAGAAGGTGTTAGCGCTTGTACATCATGACGCTCTGCCTTCATTCTCTCCCGTGGAATATGAGTAATAAGGGCCATCTGCTCTGTAATTTGCGGTACAACTTCCTCTAGTTGAGGACCTGTAAATCCTTTAAAGCGAATAAACGGCATTGCTATCCCTTCTATCTCTGTTAATAGTCTCTTATGTGATTTTAAGCACATTGTTTTCAGTTGTCAAATGTCATGGATGACATATGTTGTTTCTTATTTATAGGAAAAGCCCCGCTGAAGTCTCAGCGGGGCCACTGTTTGCACGTTACTATACGTGACTTACAGCCAGAAAGATTTTGTGATGATTACGAGCAGGATGAAAAGCACGAGAATCGCACTTGTGGAAGTCCATCCGCCGAACCCACCAACATGACCATAACCGTATCCAACTTGACTCATTTGATTGGCCTCCTTTGAATTTCAAGGTATGCCATAACATATGCGTATTCTGTGCAAGTGACCGGGCGAATCGGCAAGTTCAACAGCCCATTCATCTTGGATTCATGCCCGTTATTTTAACTGAATGGGGCGATGGAGATTTTCAATTGTTTTTCTTCTGATTCCTTAGATGAAGGCTCCGTAATTCCTCTGTCTAGAAGGATTGTACGAGTACGTGTATCACTTCGGGATGCCAGAACAACCTCGCCATCAGGTGTTATACAATAGGAAATTGGAATGGAGATCTCGCTGTCGCGGTAGGAACCATCCGCATGGCTTGTCCCCATGACAAGACAATGCTGCTGCATGGCGATCTTACTCGCCTCTTCAACCCACTCACTGTACTGCTCTTCACTGAACATCCCCACACCAATGGAATGCATCACAATATCCACATTTCCTATACTCTCATTGCAAAATCCTTGCAGGACAAGCTCATCACACAACAACGTGCTTATTTTCCACCCCTGTTCCACGATCGTCTCAGCAGGTGTATATTTAGCTTTCTCCAATACAATCTCTCCAGCTTTACTGATGATGATCGATCGGTCCTTCGGACGTTCTTGCAACCTGCGATGACCTGATACAATCATGGTTCCGTATTCAGCCGCCAAGCGGCAAGCGTCTTCGACATTCTGGTTTAGATAACCTTCAGGATAGAATATTATATCCGCATCTGGGTGTTGCTTAAGTTCGGCTTCAAGCTGCAGCAGATGTTGTTCCAGCCTGGGTTGTCCAATGATAATCTTCATTCGGTATCCCCCGTTCAATAATAAAAACCGGTTCATACCTGAATAAGGTACGAAACCGGCTTAAAGGTTGTACGAGCAGTATTCATGCGCATCGTATTTGCTTCAAGAGTAATTGGTTCTCATGTTATTGTTCGATAAATCAATTACCTTTACAGTTCAAGGGTATGTAGTTAGGCATTTCTACGTTCAATATTATCATAGATAACCTGTCCGTCATAGCTTCGATCTGTAGCGATATCCTTAGCCAACAAGGCACTGTCTGCGACACTGTTAGCATTTCCAGATAAAACACTTAGTGCCCCCAGCACCCAAGCAAGTGGATATAATGCAACGGATAAGGCTTTTTTCATGTCTTTGTCTCCTTTATGTACTATAGAAATGTTTGGTTGAATATCCCAGTAATACGCTGAAGTTCAATTAAAGGTTTCAATTCTATATCATCATTACCAATTACATCCTACATACATATAGGAGACAAGACTACAATTTTTTACCTCAGATCAACTCAAAACTCTGGAGCAACGCTGCCGCCTCTTCATGTTCCGGTTCCAGAGCGAGCACTTGATGGGTATAGGAAAGTGTTTCTTCTTCCAGTTCAAGTTCATAACAGCACACGGCCAAGTCGTACAAGACGGCTGGATTATGGTTACTTGGGTCTGCAACCAATGATATCTCCAGAAACCGTTTCGCATCCTCATACATATACATTTCATATAATAGCTGCCCTGCCAGAAATGCAAGCCCCCCTTGCTGTTCCATCACATAATAGGACGACCACATCGTATGAATACCAGACTGAATATCGAGCATTTCCTCATCACTTGCATCAGGAAGAAGACTGGAGATATGCGTCGCACTATGGATTAAGAACTCAGCGTCATATCCACCCAGACGCCAGAACGGCAATATATGCTTCAACTCCATAGTCTCTATTTGAGAGTCTACCCATTGTTTCATGCTAAAAAAGTCATCCGGTCCGAAACGTTCCACAAATCGATGATAGGCCAGACGTGTGTTCACGAAACTGATTGGTTCATCCACCATCAACATGCACCCGACATTCAGATCTTTATAATGATGTGTTGTGAATCGAGTATGTGCTCCCTGTTGTTCCAAAACATATTGAATCGCATGGTAGTTGGCTGTCAAAGAAAAACTTCCATGAAGAACGAATTCAGGTGGTTCTGCGAACTTCCAGTTATCCAGACGATGATCCCCTTTATCAGCAGTAATCAACACATAACCTGACTGCGACAGCTTGTTTAACCGTTTAAGACAGGACAAGCCAATTGCGGGAAAAAGGATGTGTGAGTCCTCCAGCTCCTCTTTGTACAATGTGATAAGGCTCTTGTATGGATAGTTATCTGCACTGTATTCAGGCGCCCGGCGATACTCATAACTGAGTGTCATGTTCTTCAACATCTCAGCGGGATCCAGATCATGACGACGATCAGGAGACTGAACGAGCAGATCACACTCATATATCTCGCCAGACCCAATATAGATTAGTTCCTGCGGAATGCTGTCAAAAAAGTAATTGGCAATCAGCAACAACGGTTGTTTCAGATCACCGGGCCGTATAACCGTGCCTGCGACGACCAGATTTAATTCTGTATCCTTTACAGCGTCAAAACGTGCAAAATCCACTATGCCTTGTTGAATAAAGGATTGCATGGATGGATGCTCTTGCCAACCGAGCACATTCTCCGCTACAAGATCGGTCATTACATATCTGAAAGGTGGTAACTGTATTCCCGCAAATTGTTTGAGTTCCAGCAGCTTCAGGAGAATTTGATGCGCCAAACGCCCGACTCCTGCCCCAAGTTCCAGAATGGTGACGGTCTCGGTGATCTGTCCCTTGTTCGCGAGATCCTGAAGAAATCCAAAAATCATCTCTGCATACGCCGTGGCAATCATCGGATTACTGGTAATATATTGTGGGACTTGATTCTCTGTCCAAGCTTGCAAGCCCTTCTGTTCATAATAGGCTCTCTGCCAATCCCAGACCGGAGCTTCACTGTAACGAAAACGTTGACTTTCATTTGACGTCATTAAAATGGAAACCTGCTTTCTATCACTAATTTCATAAGATTCTCGGATGTTCTAGACACTACTTTATTTCCAATGCCAATCAATCTCTGTACAAGCATTATATCATAGAACCCTGCCTACTCGATGAAGATCAGTTTCCCCTCTTAAACACGAAAAAAACCTGCTTTTGAGGGCAGGTCTGTGAGTCTTTTCATTAAGAAGACTATTGATTTATTTTTAAAGCAAGGATGGTAACATTAGTCCGAATACAAAGCTCCCTCAAAGTTTTCAGGTCCTACACGGATCGTACCAAGCAAGTTGGAGCTGATAAATGCCGTGTACGTCAATTGAGGGGTTACTGGCGGATCGAAGTCACTCGCGGAGAACGTAATAACCTGAGGTGCCAGAACACTCAAGCTGAACGTAGAAGTTGCCGAATAAATGACAGGGTCTGTTGCCAAAGTCCCTCTGACAATCGTAATCGTTATACCTACGAGTGCCAATGGCAGTTGCACAGATACTGTTCCTGTAAATTGTACCCGTGGGTTTGCCCCTGCTCCTGCTGTTTGCAGACCAATCTGACCAAACAATTGTGGTGTATTAATAACCAGGATTGGTATTGCGATAGAGTTAGCCAAACTCGCATTCTGAGATGTTCTTGCATCAAGAAATTGACTCATGAAATCTACCTCCTATTGGTTGGGATAAGGTAGTATATGCGAGATTTGAGATGTGGCATGGACATACATTGACTTTAACAAAAAAGGGCATATTAGAAAGATACCAACAACAAAGTTACGCATTTGCTCTAGCAGCTGACTGCAGACAGAAAAAAACCCTTGCTAGGCAAGGGTTTCAAGAGTATGGGCCCTACAGGACTCGAACCTGTGACCAATCGGTTATGAGCCGACCGCTCTAACCAACTGAGCTAAGGGCCCTAGACATAATGTATAACGTGCAGATGATGGCTGTAAATCATCCAAGTGAAACTAAATTGCGGGGGCAGGATTTGAACCTGCGGCCTTCGGGTTATGAGCCCGACGAGCTACCGGGCTGCTCCACCCCGCGTCAGTAAGAAATATTAAAACAGCGACTTAATTAATATACACTATTGTTACAATATAAGTCAAGGGGTAATGTCAGGGAATAAATCGCACACCGTAACGACCCTTGCGTGAACGATAAACTTCCACTTCCGCCGGTTCATTATGACCATATATCCATCCATCCTGTTCCATACGCTTGGCCAGACATCCTGCCTGAAATTTGGTTGCATACAACTTGCTGAAATATACCCAGTGCATACCGCTCGTCCTTTCCGGAGTCGTCATTATATTCCTGCTTTTTGTAGAATACCCCATTTTCATAAAAATAGCCGCCAAAGATAAAATCTTCAGCGGCTATCCTTAAATTATGCTATTAAATCAACTCTCATTTCTCATTGAAACGTGGCTTTAGGATCCTTTTTCAATTTCTGCAGCATCTCGTTTCCTTTAGCTGCCCACTCACCAAGTGCTTCTTTTGGTGTCTTTTTGTTCTCAAGTACCTGATTGAAATATTCCATTCCTTTTTCATTTACTTGCCATAAGCCCGGGGATTTTTGATACAGTTTATCCAGATTGGTATTCGTTGGCGGAACAGGCTTCAGAGAATAGAAGGCTTGAATGTTGTAATCCAGCCCGTCTTTAGGTTTAATGAAACTCTTCCGGGATACCATCTCATAGCTGCTGCGCGCTTTGATCTTGGCCCAATCTTCACTGTTCATATATTTGATCAATTCCCACGCGTCATCCGGGTTCTGAGCGGCACTGTTGATCGCCATCAGGTTGCTTAGATAGATGCTTCCTCCGATTTCAGGAGCTTCCGGGTGAACCGGAGGTGTAACTACATCCCAATCTACCTTTGTAAAATCTTTCATTTTATCTGCGTTTTTATTCGCATCAATCAATTGATTAATATAGCTGTAATCGCCGATAGCCATGGCTGTCTTGCCACTCAGGAAGAGATCACCCTGAACCGGATCATAACGTCCACTCGTATTCTGATCCTGCGGTTCGTCGCCTTTAGGAATCACTTTGTCAATTGCAAGTTTGCTGATGGTGCTCCATACTTTTTCCCATTGTGGGGAATCTACGGTCATCTTCTCTGCTTTGTCGTCAAATGTCTTCAACTGCAACGAGCTATAGTACTGCTGCATGGAGTAGTACGGCGAACCACCCTGATATGTCGTGAAGGCGAAACCAAATACGTGATCTTTACCCTCGCCTTTTGTAAGTCGGGTACCCAGATTGAAGATATCGTCCCAAGTCATATTGTCCGTTGGCGGTTCCACGCCTGCTTTTTCAAACATGCCCTTGTTATAGAACAAAGCGGAAGAGGAGAACGTTGGTGTCAATGCATAAATGCTCTGATCCCCCAGATCTTTGATACCCTCCAGCACACTAGGAACAATGTCTGTCGTATCAAACTTGTCTTCTTGCATTAATGGATCGAGCTGTTTCACCAGATTTTCCTGAATTAATGATTTGACTGTAGAGGTATCTGCCACGATGACGTCAACCGGATTATCTCCAGTCATTATCTTCTTCAGACTTTCCATCGTATCCGGAACTTCCTGCTGTTCTTCGGTGTTGCCATACCCATACATGCTGCTCTGATCAACGGCAGCTACAATCTCAATGGTTACATTGGGATGGGTCAACTCAAAAGCATCGGTAAATTGTTGACGGAAATAACTGTCGTCTTGTCCTCCCCACATAGTAGCCACACGTAATACACGTTGCTCTGTATCCTTGGCCTCACTTGCCGTACATCCTGCAATCAGCGGCAATGCAAGCGTCGCAGTAGCCATGACAGCCAGCACACGTTTTCCCCACAACCTGTTCTTCATCTCCCAATTCCCCCTCATTAATTATCTTGGCGGTGTAATGACAATACGTTCGCCGTCAAATTCCAATGTAGCCCGGTTATCAATGGATAAGGCCTCCAGATACTCTTTTGGCACCTGAAGCCGCCCTGCACGGTCAATAATGACGAATGCTTCATGAATATCCGGCATCCCCGTTTCGGACAAGTTATGCTCATCGTCCAAATTCGGGTTGCGCTTCACAAACTCGGTACTGGTCAAGCCGTCCCGGATCGCAACGATCCGGTCTACCTTGCCAGCTAGCGTCAAGTCATGGGTAACGATGACAATCGTAACGCCGAGTTCCTTGTTCATTCTTCGGAAAATGCCCATGATTGTATCACATGTCTCGGAATCGACCGAACCCGTTGGTTCGTCTGCAAGCAGAATTTTGGGACGATTGGATAAGGAGATCGCAATCGCTACCCGTTGCTGCTCTCCTCCTGACAATTGATGCAATTTGTTATTCATCCGATCCTTAAGCCCTACCCATTCGAGCAATTGTTTCGCGTAAGCACGATCACGCTTGCCTCCCAGAATCATGGGCGTCTCCACATTTTCCAATGCAGTGAGATAAGGCAGCAAGTTGCGACCGTTATTTTGCCAGATAAAACCTACCGTATGACGTTTGTATTCAACCAATTGGGCATCTGTCATCTTCAACAAATCCCAGTCTCCCACAACAGCCGTACCCGCCGTAGGACGATCAAGTCCACCCAGAATATTCAGCAGTGTGGATTTACCGCTACCGCTGTTACCAATGATGGCCATCATTTCACCTTGATTGACAGTCAGGTTGAGACCCTGAAGGGCAACGACTTCCACATCGCTGGATTTAAAAATTTTGACAAGTCCTTCGCATTGGATCACGTTTACCTCTCCTCTCCCATTTTGACCGCCTGGTGAACACGCAGTCTGCGAATCTGCCAGAGCAACATCGTTGCACCAATGACCAGCATCACCACAGTAACCCCATACAGTTGCAACATATCCTGCTGCTCAAAGACAATCCGGAACGGAGGTACCTGAGCAGATACATTATCCGTCGTTTGCAGGAATGGCAGGAATAAGCGACTGGATACCTGACCGATACCAATACCTAACAGGATCGATAGCCCCGCTGTGAAAACCTGCTCCAGCAGCAGCATGCCGCTCAGTTGTGCACGAGACAATCCCATGGCACGTAATACACCGAACTGCACAACACGTCCGGACAGGTTGAAGAACCAGTACAGCACGTATCCAATCAACGAGATAATCACCGATACCAGGAAACCAAGGCTCAGAATTCCGAATACGCCACCTCGTGATGGGTGTTTACCCTGAGATACCAATTCGGTGCGTACGTCACGCACAGAAGATAACTCAATCCCTTCTGCTGCAAGTTTCTCCATTAATGGAGCCACTTTGGCATCCGGTTCCATTTTCAGCCATACTTCATAAGGAATTAGAGGCACCTGATCATAGATATAATCCAGATTAGCCACGAAGAATGGCATCTGATCCGGATACTGGGATGGCCAGTAAGGAATGATCCCGAAGACTACGAATTCAATCGCCTGTCCCTGTATACCCATGGAGACGAGGTCTCCGGTTTTCAGCTTGAATTTGTCAGCAAATTTGGAAGAGATCAATACAGCCCCTTCATATTTGCCGAGCAAGTCAAGGTACTTGTAGGGATGTGCCGGGAACAGATCGTTGCGGAACCAAGCCACTTGAGCGAAATCCACATTATCAATCCCGACCAGCATCCCCTGCCCGCCCGATTTACCAGAGACGATAATATTGCCTTTGGTCTGCAGTACTCTTGCTGCATGTTCTACCCCATCTAATCTGCGGAACACTTCGAATGGAGGTTCGGAGTATATGACTTTGGATGGCTGCGAAGATCCACCGCCACCTGGAGCACCTCCACCGCCATTCCCTCCGCCGGGCGCGCCACCACCAGTACCACCGCCGCCTTGTTGACCTCCACCCGTCCCGCCATTCTGCCCGGAACCGCCGGGTTTAACCTCAGGTGTTCCTTCCCATACCGTCTGCATAATCACATCAGAACCATAACGGTACAAGGTGCGCTCAGTGGAATTCAGATCAATAGTCCGAGCCGCAGCCGAGTTGTACACCCCAAGTCCCAATGTCAGTACAAGGAGGATCATCAGCGGATAATAAGACGAAGATGAACGCGATAGCTGTGTTAATGTCAGATACAACGGGACCGGGAGCAACTTGCGACCAATCAGCTGAATCAGCTTCAATATCCACGGGAACAAGCGCAGGAAGAATAGTCCGAGCGCAAAGATCGCAAGTGCGGGTACAAAGAACAGAAACGGCTGTACCTGTAACTGATCGGTTGTCATTCCCGTCTGGAAGGTCAACATCTGGCGTTCATAGAACAGGTAGTATCCATATCCAGCCAGACCCAGTAACACAACATCCAGGAACCAGCGTTGCCATACTGGAGCACGGTCTGTACGTGCTTGCCGCCGTTTGGCTGATACAATGGTTGCCCGTGCATAGGTTATCGCAGGGATCAGGGAGGCAATAATGGCAACAAGCACTGCTGCTACACCTAAAAGAATGGCTTCTTTGGATACGCCAATCGGAATCGACTTTCGATCAACAAAGGATAGAAATCCACTCGCTGAACCAATACTCTTGGCCATAAAATAACCGAGCAACGGCCCGATAATTAGCGCTATAGCGCCCAAAAATATACCTTCAAGCAGGTAGAGAGAGAAGATCTGCCGAGCGGAAGCTCCACGGCTGCGCAATACCGCAATATCACTCTCTTGCTTCTGTAATGACTGTCTCGCGTTCATTGCAATAAAATAAAAGACCATCGCAATCATCGGTGCTGCCAAGGTAAACAACATGGTCTGCAATTGCAGACTCTGACTGCGGAACTGCTTGAGCAGATCACCGAAGGTAATGTCCACTTTTGTATCTTTCAGCCGCTGATACAGGTCGATATCCAGCCTTTCCAGCATGGAAGTCAGACCTGATAACTGACTGGTTTGAATTTCCTTCAGATCGAAGGCATAGTACCAACGTGAGTTTTGAAGTGGAATGCCTTTTTCTTTCAGTAAAACATCATTAAAAACCGATTCATCCACATAAAGTCCATTCATCATGCCGTCAA
This sequence comes from Paenibacillus sp. FSL R5-0519, assembly GCF_037974275.1. Lineage (NCBI taxonomy): Bacteria > Bacillati > Bacillota > Bacilli > Caryophanales > Paenibacillaceae > Paenibacillus > Paenibacillus sp. FSL R5-0519. The sequence continues at coordinate 1,869,360 of NZ_CP150234.1, read as the reverse complement.
ATCCCTGTACCCAGTAAGGACTGTTTGGATCATCTGCCTTGAAGGATCCCGTAATCTTCACACGCAACGTTATATCAAGACCGCTGTATACCGGATATTCCAGAATATCACCGATATGCAGATCGTTACGGTACATGCCTTCTTCCAACATGACCGCCTCGATAATATCGTCCTTGACCTGATTGCCAGGTTTCACTCCGGCAGAGTAATTCACCTGTGCATCCAGTCCACTCATCGTGCCCATACTCATACTGCGCACCCGGCTGGCGTCCACTTTGGTTGGATCCTCTGGACTCACCTCGGTGCTGCGAATGGATCTGGCATTCACATACGTATGGAATGGGAAACCGATCTCGCGAGGAACATCCTCACGAATATAACGATCTACTTCATCCAGACCCCTTGTGTCTGTCTTCACACCACCAGGTGCCTGATAACTCATGAGCAACGAACCGGCTGGCAATCCTTCACTGTTATCCTGCAGCGTTTGCGCGACGACTCGTTTCAACGCACCATCGGCATACATGGGGATACTGACGGTGAACGCAACCGCCACAATTAATCCGATCAGTGTGCTGAAGGTCATCCAGCGCGTGTTCCACATTTTGCGGAACAGCAGTCGAAGCAATGGCAGCCCCATTAGCGTCCCACTACTTTCTCGCCTACGGTCAGACCTTTCAGAATCTCAACATCTGTCGATGTCTGCTGGCCCACTTCAACGTCCACTTCACGCTTGCTGCCATCACTCTCCACGACTTGTACATACGTTCTTGAACCGATGGAGCGTAAAGCGGATACAGGAATCACAATCGCGTTCTCGGTACGCTGCGTCACAATAGAGACCGATAGAGGTGTGCCACGTTCCACGCCTTTTGGCATTTTTGCAAGTGTAACGATAACATACTTATCCAGGGTTTCCTTCGTTGGAGGCGTCCCGCCTTCCCCCGTTCCTTCGCCACTGCCGCTTCCCGATGCTTCAGCCAGAGGCATGACTTTAATTTTGCCAGCGACTCTACCTGCTCCATTGATGTCCACTTCTGCCTTCATACCGGCTGAGAACTTCTCCAGATCTTCCTTGGCAAAGGTAGCTGCCACAACCAGATTCGATGTATCCGCAATCGTAGCAATCGGGTCATACGCTTTCACGGCTGCGCCCTTCTCAACCTGCACAGCAATTACGGTACCACCGAACGGAGCAGTCAACGTAGCTTTGCCCAGTTGCGCTTCCAGATCGGCGAGTTCCTGGCGTAGTTCTTCAAACGCAATCGTTGCCTCTTCGAACTCTACCGGGTCCATCTCATCTTTTTTGCGGAGTGTTTCCTTCATTTGAACTTCGGATTTGCGAATAGCCAGTTTCTTGCCACGGATCTCCTTCTCCACACTTTCCACATCGAGCACGGCTAGAAGTTGACCCTTTTTCACTTTATCTCCTGGTTTAACATTTAACTCTTTGACATGCATGCCATCAAGCGTGAAGTACACCTTCTCTTCTCGCTGACTCATCATCTTGCCACTTCCACTTACTCTTTTCTCCAGCGTTTCAGTCCGGACTTCATATTCCGGTTTCTTGGAGATCGTTGGTGGTGTAATTGGCGGAAGCACTTCTTCCTCTGTTTCTGACGGCAGCAATGAGCAGCCAGACATCGTTGCAACCATTATCGCACCAAGTACAATAAATGCTGCGCGTTTCCCCCTCTTCGGAGCGGCCCCTTTACTTGATAAATCTGCCGTCCGCCATTTCATAAACATGGTCCGCAACCTCCAAAATTGTAGGATCGTGTGTAGTCATACATATCGTTACTTGTTCTACTTCAATAATATTGCGGAATACGGCCATGACCTGAGCGCCCATCTTGGAATCCAGTTCCGCTGTAGGCTCATCCGCAAGCAACAATCTGGGTCTGTGGGCAATTGCCTTGGCTATAGCTACCCGCTGCTGCTCTCCCCCGGACATCTCGAAAGGTCGGTGCTTCACCCGTTTGGATAGTCCAACCAGGTCCAGACAGTGACCAACCCTGTCCTTCCACTCCGCTCGCGGAACATCCGCCATTCGCAGCGACAGTTCTACATTTTCCCAAGCAGACAATAAGGGCATGAGTGCATACGCCTGAAAAATAAAACCGATCTCTTTGCGCCGCAAAGTGGTCCGCCGCCGGTCTCCCCAATCCTGAAGAGGCTGGCCGGAGAACAGAATGTCTCCACTTGAAGGCTGATCCAATCCACCGAGCATATTCAGCAGCGTTGTTTTGCCTGAGCCTGATCGCCCCTTCAGCATGACCAGTTGTTGCGGATTCACTTCCATATCAATGCCTTTGAGCACATGGATGATACGACTGCCTGTCTGGAAACTGCGATGCACGTTACGCACCTCCAGTACAGGTCCATCATATGGAGGCAATATATCCTTCTTCGGTTTGATCTTCTTCTGGGGTTCATCAATGGTAGTGACAGCAGCTGCAGCCACTTCATCTGAAGCGATTTCACTTTCAGGTAACGGAGGTTCACTCGTCGGGTGATCGTCTTCATTGTTGTATGTATTTTCTCCCGAAACCGTCGATGTCTCCAGCTGCGCTTCCTCCTGTTCATATTCATCGCCTGACTGGCTCTTGGCAGGTCTTTTTCTGAGAAATAAATTCTTCATGCCAGCAATCACGCTCATCCTTTCTTCATATCCCGTTCACTTCTTCAAAAAACCTAAAATTAGAAATCTGTTCCAACCTACACTGAATTATAAACGACCGATCACAACTAAAAGTTACAAGCTTTTTACAACGGTAGAGGGAAAAAGTTAATATTTTGATGAACAAACGAAAAAAGCACCCCAATGTATGGGATGCCTCTTGCATATTCGATGGTTTTGCCGCTGTGACGGCAATCATTACAATTTTGATACCGTTTAACATTGAACACATATTGCATTATACAATGATATTATTTTCCAAATGAAGAAGGATCTTCACGCCAGGATTTCAGCAACTCAAAGTCACTCTCCTGAATCGTTCCCTGAGCCAAAGCCACATCCATCAGAGCTGTGTAATTAGACAGAGTCTGAAGCGGAATTCCAGCATCTTCGAAGGCTTTAACCCCTTTATCCAGCTGGTAGCTGAAGATGGCAAGTACGGCGAGCGGTGTTGCACCTGCTACACGTACAGCTTCTGCTGCTTTGATCGAGCTTCCACCTGTGGAGATCAGATCTTCAATGACAACCACTTTCTGACCCTCAGTAATCAGACCCTCAATCAGGTTCTCCTTACCGTGTCCTTTCGCTTTATCGCGAATGTACGCCATCGGCAGATTCAGCTTCTGAGCCACCCAGGCCGCATGCGGGATACCCGCGGTTGCCGTACCTGCGATGACTTCTGCATCCGGGTATTGGTTACGAATGATCGTTGCGAAGGCTTCAGCAATATCGTTGCGAATCTCGGGATAGGACATCGTTAAGCGGTTATCGCAGTATATTGGTGATTTGATGCCGGATGTCCATGTAAATGGCTGCTGCGGACGCAACGCCACGGCTTTAATTTTCAACAGTTGGGAAGCTATATGATTCGGAATCTCATTCAGTTCGATCATACGTTCAACATCTCCTTCAAAATGGTTTCTGCCGCTTCACGCGGATTGGGAGCGCCAGTAATCGGTCTGCCTACAACAATGTAATGACTTCCTCTGGCAATGGCTTCACCCGGCGTCAATACGCGTGTCTGATCTCCCAGGCCACTGCCCGCTGGACGAATTCCTGGTGTAACGGTGTGAAAAGCACTGCCGCACGCTGCCCGAATTGCGGGCACCTCCAGTGGAGAAGCAACAACTCCATCCAGTCCGGCCTCTTGGGCCAGTCCTGCATAACGGACCACAGCAGCTTCCACACTTCCCGGGATGCCAATCTCGTTATTCATCGTTTCCAGACTTGTACTGGTGAGTTGGGTGACTGCAATGATCTCGGGCTTGCTAAGGGAAGGGTCGGCAGCGATTGCTGCCTCAGCACCTTCACGTGCAGCACGCATCATCATGGTTCCACCTGCTGCATGTACATTAAACATGTCTACCCCAAGACGTGTGATACTCTCAGCACCCCCACGAACGGTGTTGGGAATGTCATGCATTTTCACATCCAGAAAAACGGAGTATCCTTTGGATTTTAGCTCCCGAATGAAGTCCGGTCCTGCTGCGTAGAACAGCTGCATGCCCACCTTCAGATAACAAGGAATGCCTTCAAGAGCTTGTACCAATGCTTTTGCTTCTTCCGCTCCAGGATAATCGAGTGCCACCATCAGACGGCCAGCCATTTCATTGAAACTCGCGTGATTCATCACCAGCGCTCCCCTCCACTTCCTCATTTTTTCCGTTTTTGCCCGATATAAAGGACATCCCGCCAGCCCTCAGGCTGACTGATGTCCTTCATCAGTAATTATTTATTTTATAAAGGCAGGCATTGCTTCCGAAGAGAAGTTGATCGTTTGCAGCATGATCAGCAGCGCACGAATCGTATCCAGTGAAGTCATACATACAATGCCGTTCTCTACCGCTTCACGACGGATACGGAATCCGTCACGCTGCGGTGTTTTACCTTTGGTAAGTGTATTGAAGACAAAGTTCGCTTCGCCGCTGCGGATCATATCCAGAATGTTCGGCGAACCTTCGCTTAACTTGTTCACCGTCGTTACCGGAATGTTCGCTGCTTCAAGCGCAGCTGCTGTTCCGCCGGTAGCCATGATTTTGTAACCCAGTCTGTAGAAACCTTCGAGCAATGGTACAGCTTCGTCTTTGTCTTTGTCTGCTACAGTCACAACAATCGCTCCGGTTGCCGGAATTTTCATTCCTGCGCCGATAAGACCTTTGAACAACGCTTTAGCATAATTCGGGTCACGACCCATAACCTCACCTGTGGATTTCATCTCAGGTCCGAGGGTTGGTTCAACACGACGCAGTTTCGCGAAGGAGAAGACCGGAACTTTGACAGAGACATGGTCTGACTCAGGCCACAGCCCGTCAACATAACCAAGATCTTTCAGTTTTACACCCAGGATGGCTTGTGTTGCCAGGTTCGCCATTGGAATGTTGGTTACTTTGCTCAAGAAAGGCACGGTACGGGATGAACGCGGGTTCACCTCGATAATGTACACTTGGCCATCATGGATAACAAACTGGATGTTGACCAAACCTACCGTTTTCAGTTCTTTCGCAATTTTGATTGTAATCTCTACAATTTTCTCTTTCATATCCTGGGACAGGTGTTGAGGAGGATATACCGCGATGGAGTCACCAGAGTGAACACCTGCACGCTCGATATGTTCCATGATTCCTGGAATCAATACCGTTTCACCATCACAGATGGCGTCAACCTCAACTTCTTTACCCATCATATAACGGTCGATCAGGACCGGATGTTCCGGATTGATTTTAACCGCCTGTTCCATGTATGTCAGCAATTCAGCATCGGAGTATACAATCTCCATCGCACGACCGCCGAGTACATAGGAAGGACGAACCAATACTGGGTAGCCCAGACTTTGAGCTGTTTCTACCGCATCATCAACGGAAATGACTGTTTTACCTTTTGGCTGTGCAATCTCCAGACGGGAGAGCAGACGTTCGAACTTCTTGCGGTCCTCCGCCTCATCGATGCTTTCCAGATCCGTTCCGAGAATGGTTACACCTGCATTACGCAGTGGTGCTGCCAGGTTGATGGCCGTTTGACCACCGAACTGTACGATAACCCCTACTGGTTTCTCCTGTTCAATCACGTTCATGACATCTTCGAAGAAGAGCGGTTCAAAGTACAGGCGATCGGATGTATTAAAGTCCGTAGACACCGTCTCCGGGTTATTGTTGATAATGACTGCTTCATATCCTGCTTTTTGCAAAGCCCATACGGCGTGAACAGTAGAGTAGTCAAACTCAATCCCTTGACCGATCCGGATTGGTCCTGAACCCAGCACCACAACTTTTTGCTTGTCTGAAGGGATCACTTCATTCTCTGTCTCGTAAGTTGAGTAGTAATATGGCGTTGTTGCTTCGAACTCAGCTGCACATGTATCTACCATTTTGTACACTGGGCGCAGGTTCTCTGCTTCCCGGCGAGTTCTAACTTCCGCTTCAGTTGTTAATGTGCCTCCAGGTTGACCTTGCGCACGCAGTTCAGCAATGGCACGGTCTGTGAATCCAAGGCGTTTCGCTTGATACAGAATGTCGGAAGACAATTCGGATTCTTCGCGAATGCGATCTTCAAATGCGATCAAACCTTCGATTTTGTCCAGGAACCACCAGTCAATCTTGGTCAGGTCTTGCAGTTGTTGCAACGTATATCCTCTGCGGAATGCTTCAGCAATCAGGAAGATACGCTCATCATCTGCTTTGATCAGACGCTCGTTCAGGGTAGCTTCGTCCAGCGTTTCGGCATCCTTCAGGTAGAGGCGATGTACGCCAATTTCGAGGGAACGAACTGCTTTGTGAATCGACTCTTCGAATGTCCGGCCAATGGCCATTACTTCGCCTGTTGCTTTCATCTGAGTTCCCAGTTTACGGTTCGCCGAGATGAACTTGTCAAACGGCCAGCGAGGGATTTTGCTCACGATATAATCCAGTGTAGGCTCGAAGCAAGCATACGTTTGGCCTGTTACCGGGTTCACGATTTCATCCAATGTGTAACCCATGGCGATTTTGGCAGCCATTTTGGCAATCGGATAACCCGTTGCTTTGGAAGCCAGGGCCGATGAACGGCTTACCCGTGGATTTACTTCGATAACATAGTATTGGAAGCTGTGTGGGTCCAGTGCAAACTGTACGTTACATCCACCCTCGATGTTCAGGGCACGGATGATTTTCAGGGAAGCTGAACGCAGCATTTGATATTCACGGTCCGACAATGTTTGGCTTGGTGCCACAACGATACTGTCGCCTGTATGAACCCCTACCGGGTCAAAGTTTTCCATGTTGCAGACAACGATACAGTTATCGTTTTTGTCCCGCATAACTTCATACTCGACTTCTTTCATGCCTGCAATGCTCTTCTCGACCAGACATTGCCCAATCGGGCTGTAACGAATTCCCGCTACCACAGTCTCGCGCAGCTCTTCTTCGTTCGCACAGATTCCGCCGCCTGTTCCGCCCAGCGTATAGGCTGGACGTACGATGATTGGATAACCAATCTCATTTGCAAATTCAAGTGATTCTTCAAGTGTCGTCACGATCACACTCTCAGGTACTGGCTGTTCCAGTTCACGCATCAGGTCACGGAACAGATCACGATCTTCCGCTTTCTCGATGGAAGTCAGCTGTGTTCCGAGCAATTTCACATTTTCACGTTCCAGCACGCCTGCACGTGCCAGTTCTACCGCCATGTTCAGACCTGTCTGACCACCCAGTGTTGGCAGCAAGCCGTCTGGACGCTCCTGACGAATGATTTGGGTTACAAAATCCAGTGTGATTGGCTCAATGTAGACTTTGTCAGCCATGTTTGTATCCGTCATAATGGTCGCCGGGTTGCTGTTGATAAGTACAACTTCCACGCCTTCTTCTTTCAGAGCCTGGCAAGCTTGTGTACCGGCATAGTCGAACTCGGCCGCTTGACCGATGACGATTGGACCGGAACCAATCACCAGGATTTTTTTGAGATCTTTGTTAATCGGCATGTTATTGTGCTCCTTTCACTGCGGCTGCCAATACGGCTTGACGCGGCTTTTGCGGGTTAGTGATTTTGTGCTCGCGAATCATCTCGATGAAACGGTCAAACAGATAGCTGTTGTCGTAAGGACCCGGGGCTGCTTCTGGGTGATACTGAACCGAGAATGCCGGGAAGGATTTATGTTTCAGACCTTCAATGGTCTTATCGTTATTGTTGATATGTGTAACTTCCAGGTCCGTGCTCTTCACAGATTCCTCGTTTACGGTAAAACCATGGTTCTGGGATGTGATGAAGCAACGTCCGCTCTCCAGCTCTTTCACCGGGTGGTTTCCTCCGCGATGTCCAAACTTGAGTTTTTCGGTGTCTGCTCCTGCCGCAAGTGCGAACAATTGGTGACCCAGGCAGATGCCGAAGATCGGGTATTCGCCAAGCAGTTCACTGATCATTTTAACTGCGTGAGGTACGTCTTTCGGGTCCCCAGGGCCGTTGGACAATTGAATGCCGTCCGGGTTCAGGCGACGAATCTCGTCCGCTGTTACATCGTGCGGAACAACAACAACGTCACAGTTACGTTTGCTGAGTTCGCGCAAGATTCCTGTTTTGGCACCATAATCCACGAGCACAATACGTTCAGCCGTTCCCGGGCTGTTGTAGACATGCTCTGTAGAAGTCATAGGCACCTGGTTACGTAGCTCGGCGATGGTGGTATCTCCCATCATCTCCAGCAGTTCTTCCACAGGCTTCGATCCTGTTGTGAGAATTCCCTTCATTGTGCCGTGGTGACGAATCCGGCGAGTCAACATGCGTGTATCAATTTCGCTTATTCCTACGATACCGTATTCCTTGAGCAGATTGTCTACGCTATATTCCGCACGCCAGTTGCTCGGCGTTGGCTCATGACGACGTACAACGAAACCGTGTACGTATGGACGAATCGACTCAAAGTCATCACGCGTAATACCGTAGTTTCCGATCAGCGGATACGTCATGGTTACGATTTGACCGCAATAGGAAGGATCCGAAAGCACCTCTTGATAGCCTGTAATTCCCGTATTAAAAACGACCTCACCTGTCGTTTCACCTTCAGCACCGAATGCTTTCCCGGTGAACAGTGTGCCGTCTTCCAACAATAATCTTGCCTGTGCCTGCATCCCATTTCACTCCTCTGTGTTTATCAACGTTGAATACTTTGAGTTGAACATGGGCGTTACGTGTGGTGCGGCTCCGCGTACAGAAAACCCTTTGATCGCTGTTATCCCAGGATTACTTTTTTTATCATTTTTCAAATGATGTAATCCGGTGATAAAGGCGAACGCTTTGCTTCTTCGGGTCTTTTCTGTCCGCTCCGCAGTTACGTTGGTGTCCATGTTCAAAAGCATTATTCAACTGTGTTTTGTTTCGTATGTTAGACTCTCGGCATGATTTGCCTCGAGTAAGTTGAAAAGATGTTACTGGTGTAAAAGTTGTAGATTAAGTTTTAGAATTAGAAAGATGTGTTTCTTTAAAAAGTTAAGAATTACTGTTACTAATTGAAAGATATAGAGTTAGTAATTTATTAATTTACTAAATTACCGTTTTATTGTTGTACAGTGTTGCTCCATACGCTTTTGCCATCCACCCATGTTTGTACGGCCCAGCCTTTCAGCTTCCAGCCTGTGAATGGTGTGTTTCTTCCTTTGGTTGCAAACGTTGCAGGATCAACCGCTTTTTCCTCGTTCAGGTCAATCATCGTGATATCCGCTGGTGCTCCTTCTTCCAGTTTGCCTGTATCCAGTCGGAATACACGTGCCGGATCAGCTGTCATTCGTTTCACCAGGAAATCCAAGCTCCAAAGTCCAGTTTCCACAAACTTCGTGTACAGCAGTGGGAAGGCTGTTTCGAATCCTACGATTCCGAAAGGTGCCAGCTCCATGCCTTTGGCTTTCTCTTCTTCACTGTGTGGCGCGTGATCGGTTACGATCATGTCCAGCGTGCCGTCCAGCAAACCTTCGATACAGGCCTGCACATCACGTGGTGAGCGTAGCGGCGGATTCATCTTCCAGTTGGCGTCCATGCCCGGGATATCTTCATCCGACAACACCAGATGGTGCGGACACACCTCAGCAGTTACTTTAATACCGATGGATTTCGCCAGACGAATCAGGCGAACCGATTGCTCTGTGCTTACGTGGCAGACGTGGTAATGAACTCCGGTTGCTTCTGCGAGCAGAATATCCCGGCCTACGTGGATAGCCTCGGATTCATTAGGAATGCCTTTGATGCCATGACGTTTGGAAAACTCGCCTTCCGTCACATATCCACCGACAACCAGTGAGTCATCTTCACAGTGAGCGATCACTGGCATATCCATGCTTGCTGCGAGGCTCATGGCATCTTTCATCATTTGAGCGTTTTGTACGCCGACACCGTCATCCGTGAATCCGATAGCCCCTGCTTCTTTCAAGGCGGCAAAATCGGTAAGTTCACGACCCAGTTCGTTTTTGGTAATGGCTGCATAAGGCAACACTTTTACCAGATCAGCTTCTTTCGCTTTATCCAGTACCAGTTTCACAACTTCCGCTGTGTCTGTAACCGGTCTTGTGTTCGGCATGCAGGCGATCGTTGTAAAACCGCCTTGTGCTGCTGAACGGGCACCTGTCTCGATCGTCTCTTTGTGTTCGAATCCAGGTTCACGCAGATGCACGTGCATATCGATCAATCCCGGAATGACCAGTTTGCCTGATGCGTCTGTCACATGATGCGCTGACTTTTCGGCATCCAATACGGCTTGGTCTTCCAGGCCAGCGATCTTTTTAATTTTACCTTCATCTATAATGATGGTTTTCCGTTCAAGTTCCCCTTGTTGGTTCAAGATGTTCGCATTCTTTATAATCTGTAGCATAATTGCCCTCCGCTTCGGTTCTGTCCGGCTTACCAGGCAAGCCGGATGATTTTCTTTATCGTGTACTCTCTTATTGCTCTATAAGAACTGCCATCTTCGTCAGCCTATGACCCACAGCCAGACCCTGTTACAGTTTCATCGCACGTTCCATAACCGCCATGCGGATGGGGACGCCGTTTGCCATCTGCGGGAAGATCCGCGATGCTTCACTTTCCACAACCGCGTCATCTACCTCGACGTTGCGGTTCACTGGAGCAGGGTGCATGATAATGGTGCTTGGTTTTAGGCGTGACGCCCGTTCTTCCGTCAATCCGTAGTGTTCGCGATAATCCTCAGCTGAAGTGATCAGACCATGTTTATGACGTTCCAGTTGAACACGGAGCATCATGACTACATCTGCATCCAGCGCTTCTTCGAGACCGACATAAGGAGCATGTTCTGCAAGTTCCGGTGCCTGCATCGTTTGCGGAGCACAGAAGCGTACATCTGCACCAAACTTTTGCAGTGCCCATAGGTTGGAGCGAGCTACACGGCTATGCAGGATGTCGCCAATGATGGAAACACGCAAACCTTTCAGTTCGCCAAATGCTTTCCGCATCGTGTAGAGGTCCAGCAACGCCTGTGTGGGATGCTCATTGTTGCCGTCTCCGGCGTTTACGAGCGGGACACTCACTTTCTGAGCCAGTTGTTGCAGAACGCCTGCCGGTTTCAACCGGATCACGCCTGCATCAATGCCCATCGACTCAAGTGTTCGCACCGTATCGTAGATGGACTCTCCTTTTTCCACACTGGATGCGGCTGCCGTAAAGTTCAGCACTTGTGCGCCCAGGCGTTTCTCTGCCATTTCGAAAGAGAAGCGGGTACGTGTGCTGTTTTCGAAGAACATGTTCGCAACGAAGCGTGATTCAAGTACAGGAACCAGTTTCTCTTTCTGCGCTTCCCAGTGAGCCGCCCTGTTCAGAATGGACTCAATCTCTCCTCGGCTAAGTTCCTTCAGTCCAAGCAAGCTCCGGTCTCTCAATGCTGTCTGTGTAATCATCATGCTTGCTCCCCCCGGTTCTGAGTGATTTTGACTTCGTCCTGTCCGTCCGTTTCCATGAGTGCAACTTCGATCTCTTCTGATTTGGAAGTCGGCACATTCTTGCCGATAAAATCAGGTCGAATCGGAAGTTCCCGGTGTCCACGGTCTGCGAGTACCGCCAGCTGTATGTTCTGTGGTCTTCCACAGTCCATCAGGGCATCCATCGCTGCGCGAATCGTACGTCCGGTATAGAGCACATCATCGAACAAGATCACTTTTTTGTTATGGATCGAAAGTGATTCAGGTGTCATAATCAACATTTCCTTGCGATTCGCCTTGTTTTCGTCTAAGCGATCATCGCGGTAAGGAGTCACATCCAGTTCTCCCCAGGGGACTTTGGCGCCTTCGATTTCTTCAATCTTCGCGGCAATCCGTTCTGCGAGGTAAACCCCGCGTGTACGGATACCGACCAGCACACAATCATCGATTCCTTTGTTTTTCTCCAATATCTCATGGGCAATCCGTGTTAATGCGCGGCGGATCGCCGTCTCATCCATAATGACATGTGTCTCTGTGCTCATGCGTTCAGCCTCCTCAGGATTTCCCTTCAGATCATGGCCCCGTGACGAGGAGAACAAAAAAGACTCCTTGCCGTGTTTATTGGCAAGGAGTCTCCGAACTTCAGACAGCTCTGAAGAAAGTTTACTCTCGGGGATGCATCGCTTCATTTGCCGCAGCAAAAAACGATGTATCGTTCACGTTACCTTGCCAGTCTCACGGGACTGATTTAAAGGTGCTATTCATGTCGTTCATATTGCAGGACCTCACAGGGTTCTGTAATCAATATGTCCGTTTGTCTTCATGAATTATGACAGAAAGACAACCCCCTGTCAACACCTCACCATCGCAGGTGAAAACCCTCTGCTACGTTCTTGTTAGAATCAGCAGTTAGCCTGAAAAACATCCATGCACAATTCATCTCATTGGTTATTCATAATTATACAACATTTCTGCATATTTATCCATAGGCAAATGAGAAATTTGATATAACCAAAATAAACCTCTGCCTATGCTTAAGTAGACACAAAACACTTCTTTTTGGAACAAGCAGTCAGTTTCATCTTACCTAATATATGCAGGCTCTGCATTAGTACCCACTGAAATGGGTACAGTTTATAAACATAAACCCATTCATAGATGCTGCTGTAATGCCGATATACATAAGATTCGCAGCTATGCGACATGGAATTAATATACGCCCTACATTTATGTACATTTAGGAGGAAGTCATGCGTCACATTTGGCACGTTTACAAAACAGACTGGTTGCATATTCTGAAGGTTCCCACAGGTATATTTCTAATTGTGGCTATCATCTTACTGCCCGGGGTGTATGACTGGGTCAACGTGAAGTCCGTATGGGACCCGTACAGTAACACCCAGGGGATCAAAATCGCAGTGACAACTGAAGACGAGGGTGCAACTGTTGCAGGAACCAATGTCAATATCGGAGATGAACTGGTATCCAGCCTCAAACACAACGAAAAGCTGGGCTGGACTTTTGTAGATCGGAGCGAGGCCAGTCGGGGTGTACAAACAGGAGATTATTATGCAAGTCTGCTCATTCCCGGAGATTTTTCATCCAAAATTACAGGCATCGTTGACGGAAAGCTGGAGCGCCCGGAGGTCATCTATACCGTTAACGAGAAGGTGAATGCCATTGCTCCCAAAATCACAGGCTCTGGTGTGTCTGCCATCACAACACAAATCAATGAAAATTTCACTGAAGCCGTCAGTGAGGCTGTTCTAACCAAGTTGAAGGAAGCCGGGGTTGAAATTAATGCCCAGCTTCCAACTTTGCGCAAGATGGAGAATGGCATTTTCACACTGGAGAAAAATCTCCCGGCCATTCAAGCCGCAGGTCAAAAGGTACTGGAAGTGGAAAAAGCCATGCCTGAGATTGTAAAAGATGCTCAAAAGATCGTTGAGATCGAAAGAAAACTGCCTGAAATCAATGAAGCGGCAAAGTATGTGCTCAAGGTGCAGGAGTATTGGCCCCAAATTAATGATGCAGCTTCCGAAGTACTGGCTATTCAAGGTCGGATACCGGATATACAAAAAGCGGTAGAACGCATTCGAGAAGTGGATGAAAACTTTGGTCAGGTATCAGCTGTCATCCAAACGGCGCTGGATAAAACCAATAAAGCTCTGTCTATCGTAACGGCCGCGGAGCAAGATTTGGACAAAGTATCCCAAATCGCTGGCAACGGGATTGAGCTTGCAGAGGGATTAAATCAGTTCGTGGATTCCAGTGAGGATGCGTTTCAGGCTATTGGCCCAACGATCCGCCAGAATTTGCTGCTGGTACAGCAGATTACTAACGCTGCTGGAGACGTATTTGCACAATTGCAAAATTCGGATCTGGATAACCTGCCCACAGCAGAAGATCTGGACCGGATTGCTGCACGCTTGGGGATTGCGGTAAAACTCGTTGACAGTATGGCAAACCTACTGGGCAAAATAGACAACTTGCTTCCAAGCCATCCACTTGCCGATCAAATTCAGCAGTTGAACTCCGTTTCAGATAAACTACAGTTGCAAATTCGTCTGGCTGGCATCATGAGTGATGCCATGCGTCGCAATACTACGCCGCCCGCTGACGTCATCGCTCAGTTGAATTTGCTCTCTAAAGACATTAGCAGCGGCATTGGCAATCTCTTGAACACGTATGAGAGCGACATATCGCCGGCTCTATCAGCGGGAGCGGATAAACTAAGATCCATCCTCTCCACTTCAGCAAGTACACTGCAGGGAGCAAGAGATCGAATTCCGGATATTGCGGATATTCTTGCATTTGCCAAAGAAGGCATTACGTTTGGGCAGACCGAGTTGACCAAAATCCAGAGCGAACTGCCTCAAATCCAATCCAAGATCCATGAGATATCGGAGACACTTGCCAATAAAAGTGAAGGTTTTATCCAGGCTTTGAACACCGTCTCTTCTTTCATTCGGACCGATCTGCCCAAGCTGGGAACCAAACTGAACGAAGCGGCTGATTTTGTTCGTAATGATCTGCCTAATGCCGAGAAACAAATAGGCAAGGCATCCAATTTTGTTCAGAACCAGCTTCCGGAGGTCGAAAAAGGAGTACATCGTGTTGCCACGCTGGTACGTGATGATCTGCCAGCATTGGAAAGTGCCATCAGCAAGGCTGCAGACAAACTTAGGGAAGTTGAAGGTAATAACCAGTTTGCCGAGCTCGCCAAACTTTTGCGCGGCGATATCGAAGAAGAGAGTGATTTCCTTGCAAGTCCAGTACAAATCAAGGAACAACAGCTTTATCCGATTCCGAACTATGGATCGGCCATGTCACCCTTTTATGGCGTGCTGTCCTTGTGGGTCGGCTCAACACTGTTGATTTCTCTTCTTCGTGCCGAAGCTGAGAATCCAGAGGGCAGGTTCCGCGGATATGAATTATATCTTGGACGTCTCGCTACTTTTCTGACCATTGGCTTACTTCAGGCGATAATCGTCACCTTGGGAGATATCTTAATTTTGGGTACCTATGTTGCAGATAAACTGTGGTTTGTTCTGTTTGCCATGCTGGTGAGTACCGTATTTGTCACCATCACGTACACGCTGCTGTCCGTTTTTGGGAATATCGGAAAAGGGATCGCCATCATCTTTATGGTGTTCCAGTTCTCCAGCTCCGGTGGTACGTTCCCAATCAGCATGACATCCCCCTTTTTCCAGGCATTGAATCCGTTCATGCCCTTCACGTATGCGATCAGTCTGCTGCGTGAGTCGGTCGGTGGTATATTGTGGTCTACTGCCATCAAGGATATTCTGTGGTTGTGTATGTTCATCGCGCTGAGTCTCATTGTTGCTCTCGCTTTGAAACGCCCACTCAGCAGTCTCACCAAACGTTCAGCCGAGAATGCCAAGAAGACCAAAATTATTGCTTAACTCATTAGCTTGACACAAATAAAGATAAGGCCATAGGACTTTCCATCCCATGGCCTTATCTTATTTCCTTATATGAATCGCTGCATCTTGATTATTTCACTGACCGGTCCTGTTCCAATTGATCATAGGATTGCTTGATTGTTGTTAATGTTTCTACGTGGCGATAGATGTTGTTACTTGCCGTAACGATAACACATAACATGATTAAGCCTATAATCGCTTTTTTCCCCAATCCCGGACGCAGGCTGATGACGAATCCTCCACCCAACAGGAAGAACGCAAACAGATAGTGTCCCGCATACAGGTACATATCATATTGAAATACTGCCAGACCAAAGCCCACGACTACATGAAGCAAAAAGGCAAACAGAATATATGGCACAAGTGTCCACACTTCACGTTCACGAATGCCCTTGATGAAGCCCATGAGTGCCAGTAATAAAATTAAGATACCTGTAATCTGTACAACGATTGGATTGGAACGGGATAGATCCGTAACAAATGCAGCCATGCCCGGGTCCAGTAAATGCATCTTCGGTGTCATCATCGGATTGATGGTTAACATGTTCAATGCTTTCCAGTGAATGGCGAACTGGAATGGTGTTGCATAGCTAGTTCCACCATTTTGAATGCCCAATAGCCAGTTACTAACCCAGCTGCGACCTCCAAATGCAACATATTGAACACCTGTTAATACGGCAATCATCAGAACTGCCAGTGCCATGATGCCGATGTATTTTTTCAAATTCGCCTTATCACGCCATGCATGCATATTGAAGAAAGTGGCAGCTGCAAACGGTACAATATTGGTCGAGGTTAGTCCGAAGTTAATGGACGCAATCAATGCATTAGGTACATAACGTACGTCCTGACGCTCACGAGTATACTGCATGTAAACCACGGAGAACAGAATAACGAACTGTACATAAGGATAAGAATCCGGGATCAACGCGGTATACATCAGGTAGGAACTGAAACCAAACAGTAAGGCGAACAGCAAAGGTACGATGGTTGGTTTATCTTCTTTTTGACTCAGGAACAGATACGCCAGCACCACCGAACCCGCATTTACCAGCGATTGCAGGACTAGAAAGAACCAGTTACCTCCCAGCAGCTTCGCTACAGCCGCAACGGTGACTGCCAAAAAGGAAATCAGCGGATGAATAACAGAAGAACTGTTGTCCCCATAATACATTGAAGGATCAAAGTTGAATAAATTGAGTGGAAACAGCGTCGTATTAAAAGGGCTATACTTCCCAAGCAATTCCGCATTATTTTCAATGTACAGAACGTACGAGCCGTTCATTAAACCATAAAATAGAGCAAATCCTGCAAACAGGTAAAAGGCTGTCCAGTTGGCTCTGCGATTATAAAATAAGTAGTCCAAAAATTTCATGCTTTCATTCACATCCAATAATTTTATAAAAAAACTATATAATTTGATCTAATCATTTATACAAAAACGGAGAGGACAGAAAAGACCTGAAAAAGCGGAGCGTTCGCCTTTATCACCGGATTTCCCCTTAAGAAAAGGAATCAAAAAATCCGGGGATAACAGCGATTGGAAGGTTATTCTGTCATCGTAGTGCTCGTATAAATAATGGATAGTCCAAATTAGAACACCAGTAAACATAGGCCACCCATAATACACGCCACGCCAATCCAGCGTAAAGGCCCCACTGCCTCTTTAAATACCAGCATCGCAATGATCAGAGTCCAAACATAGGTTAATGCGTTGGCAGGCAGTACTACGGTTAATGGGAGAAACTTCAACAATACAATATTCAGCAACGCACCGGTTCCGTAGAATCCGAGTCCCATGAGTACATGCAGACGATTGCGACTAGATGCATAAGCCTTCAGTCCAGCCCCGCCCAGTGCACCACACAATGTCATGACAACTAAAACGGCAACCATCCAGCTATCGATCAACACTGGTTAATGTCACCCCGATTCCAAGCAACATAACTGCTGCCAGCTTCTGCACCGTAATTTCTTCCCCAAGCAAAAAATATCCATAGATTAAGGCAAATACGTAGCTGGCACACATCAGAGGATAAGCAACGGAGAGTTTTTCCAGAGCAAAAGCTTTAATCATCAAAATCGCTCCAAGTCCATAACACAGAAAACCAACACCAAGGTAAATCCACTCGGTTAGTCCCCATTTCCAGAACAATTGACCCGTTGCTGTCAGAAATGCGGAAACGAGCATCAACCATTTACCGGTATGACGCGATTTTATTTCCCCCACGTTAATGCCTCCATGTCCGGAACACGCTTGTTAATAAAGTATCGTTGACTCACTAGCTGCATGACTGGAAGGTCCGATAAGGAGTCCGAGTAGGAACATGACTGGTCATAGTCAATGACCATATTTTTCTCACTCAGATAAGCCTGAATTCGGCGTACCTTCTCTTCCCCTTTGCAATTGCTGCCATCAATTCTGCATGTGTAACCATTCGCATGACGGACAAGCTCAGTTCCAATGACATGATCGACCCAGGGAAAGTTTTTAAAGTATTTCATATAGGCATGCGGAGAAGCGGTGACCAGCAAGACATGATACCCTGCTTCTTTGCGATGCTGCATCTCTACACTGGCCTCTGCAAAAATGGACGTACGCAAGCGGGTATCGAAGAAATGTTCGAGATCTTTTTCAGACATACGCTCAATTTCTTGAAAGTAGGATCGTTTGACTTGTTCAACAGTCATGAAGCCTGCCTTGAATAAAACAGTATGTAATGCGATGACAGGTAATCTCCATACCTGCCACGGGTAACGGCGAACACCGTAGTGCACAAATTGAAACATGGAATCACTGCGTATGATCGTTTTATCAATATCAAAAATTGCGACTTTCGTGCTTTTCACCCTGATCCCCCTCAGCCTTTATTCAAAGATAGTAAAAATGGTAACAACACTGATCACATACAAAATCACCGTAATTAATATGGGCTTGTCCTCAAACAGTACACGATCGGGCGAGCCGCCCTGGTTCTTCATGTGGATCAGATACAGATAACGGAACATGCCGTAAATGACCAGTGGAATGGTCCACATCAGGTGAATGGTGCGATCTGAAGTGAATGTGAATAGAGAGTAACTGATAATCGTAGCTGTCGTCACAATCGTATTGAATTGATCCAGCAACGTTATGGAGTAGTTATCCAAAACCTTACGGTGTGATCCCGTATTCCCCTCAAGCAGCGTAAGTTCATTTCTGCGTTTGCCAATAGCCAAAAACAACGACAACAGCATGGTACAGATCAAAAACCACGGTGTGAATGGTACATGGATCAGCACACCTCCTGCAATGGCACGAAGTACAAAGCCGGCTGCTATGGTCATCATATCCAGGATAACGAGATGTTTCAGGACAAATGAATATGATACATTCAATAGGAAATAAACAATACATAACACGCCGAATAGAGGGTTCATCATGAAGGCCGTTCCTAAGGAAAGCATTAACAGAATAATGCCAAACAACAAAGCATGACTCGGATTCACCTGCCCAGAAGCCATGGGACGATATTTTTTAACTGGATGCTGTCGATCTCTGTCCCGGTCTACAAAGTCATTTAAAATATAAACACAGCCTGCGACGAGGCTAAATAGAATAAAACCAAGCAACGTCGCAAGAATGGTTTCCGTTCGAATCTCCTCAAAAGAGAATAGCAACGCAGCAAATAACAGCAGATTTTTCGTCCACTGTTTGGGTCTTAACAATCTAATTAATCCTGACACTGTACTGCCTGTTCCTGTAGCCGGTGAGGACACCGTACTTGTTCGTGATGATAACAATTGTAATAACTCCCTTCAAAAACAACTTCTGTATATAACAAATAACGTAAAGATCTAATCATATGTTGCTTGTATAATTTTGTAAAGGGAGTAAATCAAAAAAATTCTAATATGAGCATAAAAAAAGAGACCGTTACCGGTCTCTTCGTTTTCATATGTTTAATCTATAGGGAGGGTGTTACATTTCAATTAAAATTCGAATTGTACGTCACTCAGGCGACGTTTGATCTCAGCAATAACACGTTTCTCTTCCTCTTCACCCTTCGCTTCAAAGGTTACGGAGAAACGAACAAAGTTACCTGCATCATCCCAAGGTACGGATGAGATCAATTTCTCACGGATCAGGAATTGGGAGAAATCTTCACCGGATTCGAAGCGACGTCCGCCAACCACACCTTTAGGTGCTTCCACATACAGGAAGAATGAACCTTTAGGTTTTTCAGCCTGGAAGCCCAGTTCGTTCAATGCGGCAACGAGCATGTCGTGACGACGGGAATATTTCTCTGCAATTTTCTCCGTAATTTCTGGGTGATTCAATCCATAAGCAGCAGCCTTTTGAATCGCGATGAACTGACCGGAGTCATTGTTGTCCTTCACGTCGCTGAATGCTTTGACTACAAGCGGGTTACCCGCTACGAATCCGATTCTCCAACCCGTCATGTTGTAGGACTTGGATAGAGAGTGCAGCTCTACGCCGACATCCTTCGCTCCAGGTACGGACAGGAAGCTGAACGGTTTTTTGCTATCATACGTCAATGCTGCGTATGGAGCATCATGTACAACCACTACGTTATATTTCTTAGCCCACTCAACAACTTCAGTGAAGAACTCCACCGTTGCGCTTGCGCCTGTTGGGTTGTTCGGGTAGTTCAGGTAGAGCAACTTCGCACGCTTTGCGATGTCTTCCGGAATAGCCGTCAGATCAGGCAGGAAGTTGTTTTCTTTCGTCAATTGAATGTTGAACACTTCTCCACCCAGATATTTTGTGTGTGTACCCATAACCGGGTAACCTGGAACGGTCATGATGGTCACATCACCCGGATTGATGAAGCATGAAGGCATCATCGCCAAAGCCGGTTTGGAACCAATGGAGTGCACGATTTCAGTATCAGCATCGATACCTTCTACGTTAAATACGTTTTTCAGGTAAGAAGCAGCAGCAGCCTTGAATTCAGGAATACCATTGTCGGCATAACCACGGTTCTCAGGTCTGGAAGCTTCTTCTGCAAGTGCAGCTACAATGCCTGCATCCGCCATTTCATCCGGTTCACCTACACCAAGGTCAATCAGTTCCACATCGGGAAAATCTTTTTTGGCCGAAGCTTTGGCACGTTTGATTTTCTCAAATTTATAAATGTTCGTGTCTTTACCATAGTTGGAGCCACCGATACGGTCGGCAAAATTAGTCTGAATGTAAGTTTCTTGATATTTATCGATACTCATAACGTTGTTCATCTCCTCATTTGACGCAAATTTCTACACTTTAATATGAAGCATTTGCGTGATCAAAGCCATGGACAAAGTATCCGAACATTTGTACTTTCTTGGAGCTGTTAACGACTGCGTAGCGAAGCAAGAACGTCCTCCATATCTTGAGGAAGCGGAGCTGAAAATTCAAGGTATTCTCCCGATGTTGGATGCACAAATCCAAGAATGGCCGCATGAAGAGCCTGTCCTTGCATTTTAATGCCTTTATTACGTCCATACGTTGGATCTCCTACAAGCGGGTGACCAATAAATTTCATGTGAACCCGAATCTGGTGAGTACGTCCTGTCTCCAGTTTCAATTCCAGCAAGGTGTAATCATTAATCCGCTCTGTCACGGTAAAATGCGTAACGGCATGTTTACTGTTACGTTCCGTGACCGTATACATTTTGCGGTCATTGGTATCTCGTCCAATCGGTGCATCAATAGTCCCTTGATCATGGTTAAGATGACCATGAACAAGCGCAATATACCGTCTGTTCACCGTATGGTCCTTCAACTGGGCAGCCAGTGATGCGTGAGCGCGATCGTTCTTGGCAGCCATGATCAGGCCTGATGTATCCTTATCGATACGATGCACAATGCCAGGGCGCAGCTCGCCATTAATACCCGAGAGGTCTTTGCAATGATACATGAGTGCATTAACGAGAGTACCCGACGTATGTCCTGGTGCTGGATGCACCACAAGACCACGCTGTTTGTTAATCACGATCAGGTCACTGTCTTCATATACCACTTCCAGTGGAATATCTTCAGCAACGATCTCCACAGAAGTTGGTTCCGGAATCTGTAACTCCACCAGATCGCCTTCGGATAACTTGGCATTGGCTTTGACAACAGCACCATTTACCGTAACCATTCCGTCCCCGATCCACAATTGAACTTGGGAGCGAGATACGTTATCCACGGCTTCCGTAATATATTTGTCAATTCGTTCTTTTTTATGTTCAGCGGCAACGGTCCATTCCATACGTTCATTGCCATTCATTAGTTCTTCGTCGTTAATCTGTTCCTTATTCGGATTACTCATGATGTTCATTCCCTTCAATCTTCGCGGCAGCTTTTTCGCGCCGTCCTTCAAGTAACGTCTCCACAATGATCAACGCTACACCGATGCAGATTGCCGAGTCTGCGATGTTAAAAATGGGAAACGTATAACTTCCAAAATTAAGTTGTACAAAATCCACAACTTCTCCGGTCAATGCCCGGTCAAGGAAGTTGCCAATTGCTCCACCAAGCACCAAACTAAGCGCCACAGGCAGCAATTTGTGCGGGGTATCTTTTACTTTTTGCAAATACCAAATCAAGGCAACGACCACAATCAACGTAACCACGATAAAGAACCAACGCTGGTCCTGCAGAATGCCAAAAGCTGCTCCTGAGTTACGATGTGATGTGATGACAAAGAAATTGCCGATGACCGGAATTTCTTCTCTGAGTTCCATCCGGGTTGCAATCAGATACTTGGTTCCCTGATCCAATAAAAATACGATAAAAGCGAGGATATAATACACCACGTTTGTTTGTCACTCCGTTCTTGTCTTTTCCAAACGATACCAGGCTTACGCCAGACTTGTTTATTGTAGCACAGCTGTTTGGAAATCGTCCACGACGCGCTACATCGCAATGCTCATGGCAAAAACGATAACATTTCCCTTCTGTAATCTTGCCCATAATGGCACATCCTACAATAGAGTCAACATCCGGATTCCAGCATGAAATCAGAAAGGGGAAAATCATGTCACATTTTACTGCTGAACAACAGCATTTTTTACGTTCTCAACTGATGTCCGATAAGCGCGATATTGAACATAGACTGTCGGAAAACGAGCATTACGGCCTTGGAGACTCCCTTAAACTACAGACTGGTGAACTATCACCGATTGATAACCATCCTGGCGACTTAGCCACGGAAGTGTATGAGCGCGAAAAGGATATTTCCCTGTTGGAACATGATGAATTCCAATTGGAGCGAATCGATTCTGCACTGCACTCCATCGAAGAAGGACATTATGGTACATGTGCAGTCTGCCAGCAACCCATTCCTTATGAACGCATGGAAGCTGTTCCCTACACGAAATACTGCAAAAAACATCAACCGGAAACCGTTGTCTCCGAAAACCGCCCTGTAGAGGAAGAGTTCCTCGCCCCGGCATTCGGTAGAACAAGTCTGGACGAGCGTGATGATCAAAACGGCTTCGATGGTGAGGACACCTGGCAGATTGTTGAAAGCTGGGGCACATCGAACTCGCCAGCCATGGCTGAAGGACGAGATATCGACAGCTATGATGTTATGGCCATTGAAGCCACCGATGAAGTGGAGGGCTGCGTTGAAGCGTACGAAAGCTTCGTTGCAACAGACATCTATGGTCATGACGTCTCCATCGTGCGCAATCGGCAATATCGCCAGTATCTGGAGAACCGTGAGGGCGAGGGTCTGTTAGAACCGGATATGGAGACGGATGACATTTACTAACTCTAACTTAATATCATTCACCTTAATTGCTTAATAGGTGTTCATATCAAGCTGACGCTGGACAATACGCACAATATCAGCGATGTAGTCTCCAACAATGGGAAGATTGAGCGCCCCGAGTAACTGTAAAACGTAAATAATCGTTGCTGCGAAAAAGGTAAACCCAATCGCGATCCCCACACCTCGTGCGGCTCCAGACAACAAGTTAAGTCCGATTAATTTCCATGGTCTGTTCAGCAATTCTGTGTATTGCCCAATCCGTGAACGTTCCAGTTCATTCGCCAGACGGTTCGTCAGGGTATGCAGCTCTTCAATTTTGTCATGTGAATTCAGATGATCTGATGTTGATGGTGTAGCCGTTGCTGTTTGCTTGTCATGTTCGCTCATGTTTTGGTCAGTTCCTTTGATCAATATAGATTGACTGCA
This sequence comes from Paenibacillus sp. FSL R5-0519, assembly GCF_037974275.1. Taxonomy (NCBI): domain Bacteria; kingdom Bacillati; phylum Bacillota; class Bacilli; order Caryophanales; family Paenibacillaceae; genus Paenibacillus; species Paenibacillus sp. FSL R5-0519. The sequence continues at coordinate 1,845,677 of NZ_CP150234.1, read as the reverse complement.
CTATAGAATCATTTCCTTTTTGCCTAAAAAACAAACGAGCCCAGAACTAGGGAAAATGTCCCTGCCTCTGCGGCTCGTTTGTTTATGCTCTATATGCTCTCCCTGTTGAATGGAAAATGCTTCGAATTATGCTTCGATGTAAATACCGATCGATTTGCCTCCGGCTTCAACACGTTCCATGGACTGATTCGAGCCAAATGTCACTTCGGTTACGAGAACATTCTCACGCAACACATCATCAAACGCCTGAATAGCTTCCTGTAGGGATGAATCCACATCCAGTGTCAAACGTACTCTTTTCTCAATCGGCAAGTCCAGTCGTTTCCGGGTATCCTGCACAGCACGAACCACTTCACGAACCCAGCCTTCTTGTTCCAGTGCTGCTGTGATTTCAGTATTAAGCGCAACCGTCAAACCGTAACCCGATGCTGAAGCAAAACCTGATTTGGCCTGTTTATCAACCAATAATTCTTCGCTCGTCACTTGCAGCTCTTCGCCTTCCGGAGAAACGATGTTCAGCACACCCTCCGAAACGATTTTACGCGTATCATCAGCCGACATTCCCTTGAAGAAGTTTTGCAGGAATCCTACGTTTTTACCGTATTTCTTACCTGCAACTTTCAGGTTCAGCTTCAATGTAAAGTCAACGAATTCCGCATCGTTATGCTCCGTACGGATTCCTTTTACATTAATCTCTTCCTTGATGATCTCTTCATAACTTGCCAGGTCAAAGCCTTTATCCAGGGAAACGATCAATTCGGACAGCGGCTGACGTGTCTTGATGCCTGTTTCGTTACGAACGTTACGGGCAAGTTCAACCACACGGCGAGCCGTCTCCATATCCTGTTCCAGTCCTGCATCAATTAGCGATTCATTCGCTACCGGATAATCTTCCATGTGCACACTCTCGCCTGTTGCAAGGTTCAGATAGATATCTTCTGCAAGCATCGGCGTAAACGGAGCAACCAGTTTTGCAGTAGTCACCAATACCTCAGTCAATGTGCGGTAAGCATCCAGTTTATCCTCTGTCAGGCCACTTCCCCAGAACCGGTCACGGGAACGACGGATATACCAGTTACTCAGCTCATCGACAAATGCTTCAATCGCTTTGGAGGAGTTCAGATAGTCGTTAACCAACAGCGCTTTTTCTACAACGAGGATCAGACTGTTCAGCCTGGACAGAATCCAGCGATCCAGCTTGTGTGCGGACAGTTGGAACGGGTGCTCCTGCGGATCAAATCCATCAATGGTAGCATACAGCGTCAGGAATGCATGGGTGTTGACCAGTGTATCCACCATTTTGGATTTGGCTTCGCCCACGATACCTTTGGAGAACCGTTTGCTGTTCCATGGTGCACTGTCAGACAACAAAGCCCAGCGGAATGCATCAGTACCGTATTCTTCAATTACTTCCCAAGGATCGATAACGTTACCTTTGGATTTGGACATCTTCTGTCCGTTCTCATCAAGAACGTGTCCTGTAGCCATAACTGCTTTGTACGGCGCTTTGCCTGTCAAAAGGGTGGAAACCGCCAGCAAGCTGTAGAACCAGCCACGTGTCTGGTCAATTCCCTCACAGATCATATCAGCAGGGTACTGCTGTTCAAATACTTCTTTATTTTCAAATGGATAGTGCTGCTGGGCAAACGGCATGGAGCCGCTGTCGAACCAGACATCGATCACTTCCGGTGTACGTTTCATTTCATATTTGCCACAAGAGCTCATGACTTTAACGTCATCCACATATGGTTTATGCAATTCAAGATTCTCAGGCACATCACCAACCGCACGAGCACGCAATTCTGCAATGCTGTGTGGAGCAAATTGTTCACCAGTCTCCTCGCACACCCAGATGTTCAACGGAGTTCCCCAATAACGATCACGGCTGATGTTCCAATCCACCAAATCCTCAAGGAATTTACCGAAACGTCCTTCACGAACGTGACCCGGGTACCAATCCACCTCACTATTGTTGGCAATCAATTGGTCCTTGATGGCTGTTGTTTGGATAAACCAGCTGTCCATTGCATAATACAGAAGCGGTGTATCACAACGCCAGCAGAATGGATAGCTGTGCTCATATTTTTCTTTGCTGAACAGACGTCCATTCTCAGACAGATATCGTACGATATCAATATCACAGTCCTTCACGAAACGTCCGGCAAAGTCAGTAACCTCAGCGACAAATTTACCTTCCAGGTCCACCATGTTTACAAAGCTGATTCCATTCTCACGACATACACGGTAGTCATCTTCACCATGGGCAGGAGCCATGTGTACGATACCCGTACCACTTGCATCCGTTACAAAGCCTGCGCCCAGAATGATGTTGGCTTTCTCAGCCTGTACGTAGTTAAACGGAGGATCATACGTTTTGCCAACCAGATCGGCACCTTTCAGTGCACCAATGATCTCATACTCACCCTTGGTATCTTTCATCACTTTCTCCACCAGATTGGTTGCCATGATGTACACTTCATCCCCGTGACGTACACGGGAGTAGTCCATTTCCGGATTCACGGCAAGTGCGACGTGTGAAGGCAGCGTCCAAGGTGTCGTTGTCCAGGCAAGCACGAATTCTCCGCTGTCATTCAGCTTGAATTTTGCTGTAGCGCTCAGGTCTTTGACGTCTTTGTACCCTTGTGCAACTTCATGGGAACTCAGTGTTGTCTGGCAAGATGGGCAATACGGACTCACACGGTGACCCCGATACAACAGGCCTTTCTCATGGATTGTCGCGAGGATGTTCCATACACTCTCAATGTAGTTGTTATCAAGGGTGATATATGGGTTATCCATATCTGTCCAATATCCGATACCTTCTGTCAGATCACGCCATTGTTGCTCGTACTCAAATACACTCGCTTTACATTCGTTAATGAATTTCTCTACGCCGTAATCTTCGATTTCCCACTTGTGGGAGATGCCAAGCTTCTTCTGTACACCCAGTTCTACGGGCAGGCCGTGTGTATCCCAACCCGCTTTACGAACAACACGGTAACCCTTCATTGTGTTATAACGACCAACGAAATCCTTGATTACGCGTCCCAGTACGTGACCGATATGCGGTTTTCCGTTCGCTGTAGGCGGCCCTTCATAAAATACAAAGTTTGGCTTGCCCTCGCGGTTTTCGATGGATCTTCTAAATGTATTCTCCGTTTTCCATTTATCCAACACGCGTAATTCTCTGGCACGTGCCTTCTCTTTGACGTCAACTCGTTGCATGGTGATCATCTTCCCTTTCTTTGGTTAAATTGTGGACCGTCCACAAAAAGCGTTTCAATCCCCCTAAATCCCCCTTGCCAAGGGGGACCCCATAGGCGCTCCGCCCTCTGGACACCCGGGATGGCTTGTCGATTGGGGGACAGTTGCGCCGCTTGTGGGCGAGGGTTTATGTGCGTGGTGGCGGCCATTTTGCGGCTTGTTCCCTGCGTGAACGCCGCATGGCCTTACCGCGAGGCGGGTGTTGCCGGGTGCTTCGCTTCCCCGGCGGGCGGCTCTCTCCCTGAGGCACCTTCGGGCCTCATGGACGTTCGCCTTAGCGAACCCTGTGTGCCGGGTGCTTCGCTCTCCCGGCGGGCGGCTCTCTCCTTGAGGCACCTTCGGGCCTCATGGACGTTCGCCTTTTTTGGACACAAAAAAGCCCCATCCCTGGAAAGGGACGAGGCTATGCTCGCGTTACCACCCTAATTCTGTTCATCACAAACCACATCCAGGCAAGCTGGGTATGCTCTGTCATCAACAGCGCTTATGCCCCGCTAAACTACCGCAGGGTGCCGTTATAACGTACGGCTTACGGTTCGGCTTACACACGGCAATCACGATCACCGCTTCAGCGTCACTTCTCCGGGGAGATATTCGGCTATAACTCATCCATTGGTTTGCACCAACCACCAACTCTCTGAGGGATGAGATCATAACGTACTGAACCCGTCATGGAATCACTATTCATTATGAATATAGTTATAGCCTCTTTGCAGACAAAAGTCAACCAGGCGACAGACTAATAAATTTCTTTCATCTCCCGCTCACGGTCACGCACTTCCTGCTCCCGGCTCTCCAGCACTTCCCAACCATCCTGAGTCAACAGTTCAAGCTGCGCTTCAACAAGCGTGCGGAAACGGGCACGATAGATCGATGCCTGCTTTTTCAGTTCCTCTACTTCCAAAGCAATCTTTCGTGATTTACCCAACGCTTCGTTCACGATCCGGTCTGCATTTTTCTCTGCTTCCTTCACGATCAACTGCGCTTCTTTCTTCGCATTATTCTTCACATCATCAGCAGCTTCCTGCGCAATAATGATTGTTTTGCTGAGCGTTTCTTCAATCGTTGCAAAATGATCCAGCTTTTCCTGAACGGACAGCAACTGATTGCTCAGCTCTTTGTTCTCGCGAATGACGCCTTCGTAATCTTTGATGACTTGGTCTAGGAATTCATTGACTTCATCCTCGTCATACCCGCGCAAACGTCGGGAAAATTCCTTGTTGTGTATGTCCAGCGGCGTTAATGGCATGCTGTCCACCTCCTGTAAAAGTTCCTTCCCGTCCAGAGAAGGTTTGCAGCATAAATCTTTGACTTAATGTATATCGGATACACCGCGTATTTTCTACACCTTTATGATAAACATTTCGACAAGAAAGCGGATTTTCCTGCAACAGACTCAGGCAAATTTGCCGATTTTCACTCGGCATCGTCCTTTTTTGGTCATCCCATCCTGTTCAATGACCTTGAAGCGGCCAAATCCCTGAATGGATACGACATCACCCGCTTTAAGCGATTTGGACGGATCTTCCTCAACCTTCCAGTTTACACGACAGCGTCCAGCTTTGATTGGCACCAACACTTTACTGCGACTAAGCCGGTATACATCTGCACAGATTCCATCCAAACGAAGCGAAGCGACTGTAATGTCCATCGTCTCCAGTTTGTTCTCTGACCACCGCATCTGTTCCAAAGGAAGCAACTCTGTGAACACATGTAACCGATGCACCTGATTCAGTTGAAGCGATAAAAAAGCGCCGGTTTCCGCCGCCACCACTGTATGGCAACCGTCCTCCAGCACTTGGATATCCCCGATCTTTCCACGTTTCATCCCAAGTCCGAGCAGGGAACCCATATAGTCCCCGTGCTCCAGCTCTGAGATTTTCTGATCATCAGACGTGATGCTGAGCACCTGCATACCCATATCCTCATCATCCAGATACATGTAATCAGGTGCAACCAGCGCACGCTTTCGCTCAGCAGCCTCGTAACCACCATCCAGACGAATCTGTACGTCATTACGACGATTGACAAGAGTTTGTAAGATAAACACCTGTCTTGGGTCAAGAAAGTCAGTTAGCTTCATCTCATGATACTTGCCTGCACCCTCAACCCAATCTGAAGCCTTATCTACGAAATCTCGCTCATCATGGCTAAAATGTTCGTAAATTTCACCGCTCATCTATGTCACCCTACCCTAATATACAAAATACCGAAGTATGGAGATCAATCCATTAAGCGCAAGTTGAAGAACGATTAGCGCCACAATCGGGGAAATATCCAGTACACCGAACAAAGGTGGGATAAATCGACGGAATGGTCTTAGATATGGCTCCACAAACTTGCCTAGCCATTCACCAATGAAGCTTTCCCGCGCATTGGGAAGCCAAGACATCAATATGTAGACGATGACCATGTAAAAGTAAATCTGGTATAACGTGTACAGCACGCTTTCAATCTGATACAAAAGTGGCTCACCTCATTCTGTTATAATCTTGCTCGCTGTCAGCCAGTATTTCCGTAATTGATCCCTGAATTTCAACCGTATCTGGCGTGCAGAGAAAAATGTTTCCGCCGATTTTGGAAATACCGCCACCCAATGCGTATACCGTGCCACTCAAAAAATCTATAACCCGTAGCGCTTGGTCCTGACGTATCCGCTGCAGGTTTACCACAACGGTACGATGCGAACGCAGATGGTCGGCAATCTCCTGAGCCTCGTCATAAGAACGTGGTTCATACAGGACAACTTTAACATTTTTCTGGGAATGAATGCTCACCACATTATTCCCCCTTTGGTTTCTACGTTTATCGAGACTGGAGGTTTCAGCTTCCTGCTGTTCAGCCTCATTTTCCTCCTGCGAAGCCATCCGTTCACGTTCCACAATCTCTTCCTCTTCCTGAAGTCCGAGGAAATTCATAAATTTATTCATTACGCCCATCGTGAACCCTCCTCTTTTCCTACGAGAATCGATCCCAGCCGTACCCAGGTTGCCCCTTCTTCAATGGCCACTTCAAAATCATTGGACATCCCCATCGACAGCTCAGTTAATGGCTCTGCTGTAAGGGCCTGTCCATTCAATTGATCTCTCAGCTCACGCAATCCACGAAATACAGGACGCGTCAGCTCCGGATCTTCCTCATGAGGTGCCATCGTCATCAGGCCAACGACCTTGAGATTGTTGAACGAACGAATATCACGCAAAAAAGAACTTGCCTGTTCAGGCTGTAAGCCATACTTGCTCTCTTCACCCGAAATATTCACCTGCAAAAACGTTTCCACTTGCATGCCAAGTGAAGCTGCTTTTTTATCCAACTCCTTCGCCAACGACAAACGATCGAGTGAATGTATGTAACGAAACTTCCCGACCACGTCTTTCACCTTGTTCGTCTGCAAATGACCGATAAAATGCCAGGTACCCAGTTGACCAAAAGCTTCCCATTTGGCCTGTGCATCCTGCCACCGATTTTCTCCAATATGCTCAAGACCATGATTCAGCACCGATCCCGTTGTTTCCAGTGAGACATATTTCGTGACTGCAATCACATTCACATCATCACGATGGCGGTTACTGCGCCGACATGCATCCTCGATCTTCTGATTTACCTGTTGTATACGCTCCTCCAATGACACAGAGGGTCACCTCTCTTCCAGCCCAATCCAGCTCGCCATCCGCCCTGTAACACCATTTTCCTTCCGATAGGAGAAAAATAATTCGGGATGACAACTTGTACACCATGTTGTACATTCGATATGATCCGGCAATATTCCTGCTTTCATCATAATGTGTCGATTACATTCTTTCAAGTTTAACATCGTTTTACCGTTATCTAAGGATCGATATGCTTTTTTAGAAGCAGAATCCTTGTATTCATCATTAACCGGGGAATCATCAAACCAAACCCGTACATGCTGCATAACCGCCTCATCCACTTCATAACAGCAGTCCCCAATGGACGGACCGATTGCAGCTCGAATGTCCTGTCTGCGACTTCCGTACTCCCGTTCCATCGTCTCCACCATGGATACAGCGATACCTGCGACTGTTCCTTTCCAACCGGCATGAGCAAGACCGACGGCCTGTTGCACAGGGTCATAGAAATAAAGCGGGACACAGTCTGCATAGAAAGAAGTCAACAGCACACCCGGCACATTTGTAACCAATCCATCCGTATCCTGCAACGCCGACTGACGATCAAGTAATCCTCTGCTCCGATCTTCAGCTTTAATTACAGCCACATGTTTGCCATGTACCTGTTCTCCACAGGTCCAGGCCTCCGCTTCATAGCCAAGCTTCCCGGTTACAAGCCTGCGGTTGTTAAGCACAACTTCAGGATCATCCCCCACATGATAAGCGCAGTTAAGCGAAGCATAGGGTACACTTCCGACTCCCCCATGTCTTGTCGTAAATCCGACCGATAACTGTTCAAACTGCTGTCTCCAGGGCTCAACATATAATAATAACGGGTCAGAACCGAAATCTGAATTAGGGTTCTCTGTCCGTTCAAGTAATTCCTTATTCAATACAAAGGGTTCCATTCTCTCACCTCACCACTTCCAGTGTACCAAATGAGCCACATTCTGTCTCCTTTATATCGTTCGACGCTGATTACGGTCTGATCGTTCAATGCGTTCTACACGCTCCGTGCGGTTATGCTGCTGTTCGTCATACAGACGCGCTTCCCGATCACGCTCGTCATACGTGGTTTCCTTCACCTCATCCATCTTCACAAGAATCACATCCGAACCAATCTTTACAATATTTCTCCAGGGAATCACCAGATCCGTTCCCCCGCCAAAAAGTCCCATAAACCGGCTGTACCCCGGCACAACAATCGCTTCAATTCGTCCCTGCTTCAGATCCAGCTCCAAGTCACTGATCTGACCTAGGCGCTTACCATCCGTAATGTTAATGACATCCTTAGTCTGAAAATCCGAGATTTTCATGCCTCGTGCCGCAACTTCGCTCGTATTTACTTTCATTCATTCCCGCCCCCTGTTGTTCCTCTTCTTTCCGTTCCACACGCTTCTATACAATATATGTTTCAGGGGCGAAAAATGTCCTGTTTTTCATCGAATGTGGGGACGTCTTAACACAAAAAGACGACCAACGGTATACATAGCCCCGATTGATCGTCCTCCTGCCCTTACATTGTGTTACGACTTCACATGTTTTTGCATCTGTTGTATCGCTGATTTCTCCAGACGTGATACCTGTGCCTGGGAAATGCCAATTTCATCAGCTACTTCCATCTGGGTCTTGCCTTCGAAAAACCGCATGGACAAAATCATTTTTTCCCGTTGGCCGAGACGATGCATCGCTTCGCGGAGCGCAATTTCCTCGATCCACGACACATCCTTGTTTCGGTCATCACTGATCTGATCCATAACATAGATCGGATCTCCACCATCATGATAAATCGGTTCGAAGAGCGAAACCGGGTCCTGAATGGCGTCCAATGCAAAAACAACATCTTCCTTCGGCACATTCAGTACTTCCGCAATTTCGAATATCGTCGGTTCCCGGGAATTTTTATTCGTCAGGCTGTCACGGACCTGAAGTGCTTTGTAAGCAATATCCCTCAAGGAGCGAGATACCCGAATTGGGTTATTATCACGCAGGTATCGACGGATTTCACCGATAATCATCGGCACCGCGTAGGTTGAAAATTTGACATTCTGGGATAAATCAAAATTATCAATGGCTTTCATCAGGCCGATGCAACCAACCTGGAACAGATCATCGACAAACTCCCCCCGATTGTTAAAACGCTGAATGACACTGAGTACCAGACGCAGGTTGCCATTCACTAATTTCTCTCTTGCTGAGCGATCATGGTGTTGCTGAAGGGAATGAAACAATTCCCGCATTTCAGTGTTGGTGAGGACAGGCAATTTTGCGGTGTCCACGCCACAAATCTCGACTTTGTTTCGGGTCATCGTGATTTACCTCCCAAGGAGAAACATTAATGTACATTATCTCCGGGGCAGGCTTTTTTATTCGTACTTGGCACCCTTGCCAGTAATACCCATTCTGAGCAATGATGGTTTTCAGACCATTTTATTGAACTCCTTGCGGAGTCTTTTAATGATTCTTTTTTCGAGACGAGAGATGTAGGATTGGGAGATTCCAAGTAGATCTGCTACGTCCTTTTGTGTCTTTTCTTCCCCATCCGTCAAGCCAAAACGAAGCTCCATAATCATTCTCTCACGCTCCGTTAATTTTTCCAGTGCCTTGTGCAAAAGTTTTCGGTCTACTTGCTCTTCAATATTCCGATAGATTGTATCGTTTTCTGTACCCAGTACATCCGATAATAATAGTTCATTTCCATCCCAATCAATGTTAAGGGGTTCATCAAAAGAAACTTCAGTTCGGATCTTACTATTACGTCTCAGGTACATCAAAATTTCATTTTCGATACACCGTGAAGCATAGGTTGCCAGTTTGATTTTCTTTTCCGGGTCGAATGTATTAACTGCCTTAATCAGTCCGATGGCTCCAATGGAGACCAGATCTTCAATATTAATTCCTGTGTTCTCAAACTTGCGTGCGATGTATACCACCAGACGCAGATTGCGCTCAATGAGCATCGCGCGAATGGCCGAGTCTCCCGAAGATAATTTTTGCAGTAAAAATTCTTCTTCTTCCCTTGTCAAAGGCGGCGGAAGTGCCTCACTTCCCCCGATATAATAGATCTCTTCACTTTTTAGTCCCAACAAAAATAACAGACGGTAATATTGCAGCTGCGCCACCAGTTTCCATTTCACAAGCATGTACGTTCCTCCTATACCACATTCAGCGGCTTTTCTGTTGCTCCCGCAGAGAGAGCCGTAGACTGCGCAGAAGCAGCGTCTTGCACAAGTTCAGGATGAATCACGGCCTGATATTTCCCATCCGACGACAAAACACCTCCATCCAGCCCAATGAGTACCCTTGTCGTCTCATAACATGTTTCCCCCATCGTCACCTTCACCCGGTCCGGCTTCATTGCCAGCATAAACGCAGTGCCTTTGTTAATGCCTCGATAGGGCACTAGCCGCAGTCGATCCTGCCACTGAAAACTTTCCTGATCAAGCTCCAGAATAAGGTTGTCCGGCGCCTCGTCCTTGAGTCTACCCTTCCACGAAGCCGGTAACATGTCTTGCCACAACAATACCTCCATCACCATGACTGGCATACGCGATAAGGGATCTGTAAGTTGATTGCCCGTATCCAGAAGGCCTGTACAAGAAATGACTACCTCATCGATGCAGACCTCAACTTTACCCAAATAGGTCGTCATGCGATCTGTTTTCCGTTTTGAGCTCTGCACAGCTTTGAATACAAACAGGACAGCAAAGAATACGATAAACGTGAACCAGAAGGCAATCTTCAGATCAAATGACATCCCGCCAGAAGCCGTGAACCAAATGCCGTTAAACAGCTCACCGGAGCTCTGAAGCATGTAATGCGCACCCAGAATACCTCCGGCAGCGACAAAATTAATCACATAGAAGGTACCCAGCGTTTTCGTAAAAGCCTGCAGACCCTTAAAACCAAAAGCAATCGTAAGCATGACCAGCGAGAACCCGAACTTGATCAAAAAAGTGAACATAAAATCAAACTCCGGTACAAACATCATAACCACGTATAACGCGCCCACAATGGCTGACAGCAACCATCGCCACCAAACCAGCTTTGTTTTTCGCATCCAGGCGGTCATGCCGATGAGTGCACCGTCAATACACAGGTTTGTCAAAAAAATAAGATCCACATACACAACCAAACTCTTCACCTGCCTGCGCGCAACATATCGAAATACCGGTATCCCGATATCCTGATATTCATGAGCATATTCACAAGTATACGGAGACCCCTGTTCAAAGTCTGTCTAATCATGGGGGTGTGTTTCCAACTTTTTTTGTCGGAATTGCTCAGCCCTTTTGTTCAGAATTTGTTCAATGCTGTATGCTATGATATTTAAAAAAAACAGAAAAACCCGGTCGCTCCATAAGGAGTACCGGGTTATCTATAATTTGATTTGGGTATTAATCGTTATTATTATTGCGTGAACGATTGCGTAAAAATGTCGGAATATCCAGCTGATCATTGCTCGGCTGATTTCCGAACGGACGCAGATTCGGCGAACGTGTATCGGTTGTCTCCGTTGTTGCCGGAGCTGGCTTACGTCCTTGTGGAGGTGGAGCAGGTTTGTCTTCGAAACCAGTTGCGATAACTGTAACCTTGATCTCCTCTTTCAAATCTTCATCGATGATGGCACCAAAGATCATGTTCACTTCCGGATCGGAAGCAGAAGTTACGATCTCTGCCGCTTCGTTCACTTCATACAGGGACAGATTAACGCCACCCGTAATGTTCATGATTACGCCGCGAGCACCTTCAATGGATGTTTCAAGCAAAGGACTCATAATGGCTTTGCGTGCTGCTTCTGCCGCACGATTCTCACCTGTTGATTCACCAATCCCCATAAGAGCAGATCCACGTTCATGCATAATCGTTTTGACGTCAGCAAAGTCAAGGTTGATTAGACCCGGTACAGCGATCAAATCCGAGATACCTTGTACCGCTTGACGAAGTACATTATCCGCTTGACGGAATGCTTCAAGCATCGGTGTCTTTTTGTCTACAATTTCGAGCAACCGATCATTCGGAATAACGATCAGCGTGTCCACTTTTTCCTTGAGAGCTTCAATACCTTGCTCTGCATGGCTGGAACGTTTACGTCCTTCAAATGTAAATGGGCGAGTTACGACACCCACTGTAAGTGCACCGCACTCTTTAGCGATTTCAGCAATAACCGGAGCCGCACCTGTACCTGTACCACCGCCCATACCGGCTGTAACAAATACCATGTCTGCACCTTTCAACGTGTTCATGATCAGATCGCGGGACTCTTCCGCTGCTTTTTTACCTACATCCGGGTTTGCGCCAGCGCCAAGACCACGAGTCAATTTATCACCGATTTGCAATTTATGCTCGGATTTCGCCAGGTGTAATGCCTGAGCATCCGTGTTCACCGTAATAAATTCAACACCTTGTACACCATTTTCAATCATACGGTTGACTGCATTGCTTCCGCCGCCGCCTACACCGATGACTTTAATTTGAGCCAAGCTCTCCATCTCGAAATCAAATTCCAACATATTATTCCATCTCCCCCTCAATGTGCATGGATGGCCCGTCCAATTTTTGCTTTGAACCGAATCAATTTCATATATCGACGAACGAAAGCGTTTATGTTAGTACCAGCGCATTCAGACGGCTTCAAGAATGTATGAAATGGATCCAACCTGTTATATAAATTCACTGAACATATTCTTCAGCCGTTCGAACAGACCAGGTTTTTGCTCCGATTCCTGTGCCGTATTTGGCTTCGGACGGTTGGTCGGTTTCTTATTATTATTATTGTTATTGTTGTTATTTCCACCGCCGTTATTGATCGAGGGACGAATGCGCAAACTGCGAATTACACTGTGCAATATGCCGACTCCGCTTGTGTAGCCAGGGTCACGCACACCAATGTAATCCGGAACTGCAACTCGTACTGAAGCCGCAAGCTCATGCTGAGCGACCTGCAGAACCCCAGGCATAGAGACCGTACCTCCCGTTAGTATATAACCTCCAGGAAGCTCATTGTAACCAAGACGCTTCACTTCTTGAGAGATCATCTGGAATATTTCCTGAACCCTAGGTTCAATAATAGCCGCCAGATCCTCCTGTGAAAATTCCTTGTCTACATTACTGCCGATTCGGGTTACTTTGAACATCACATCTGCAGCAGCATCATCCAACCAGGCGCATCCGTATTTCAATTTCACCTTCTCCGCCTGATCCGTCAACGTGCGTAAGCCATAGGCGATATCATTCGTTACGAATTCCCCACCAATAGGCAATGTTGATGTTGCAACAAGACTGTCTTCTTCAAAAATGGCGATGGTTGTTGCGCCTGCTCCAATATCCACAAGCACTGAACCCATCGTTTTTTCATCTTTGGACAAAGCCAGTTGACCCGCTCCGAGCGACATGAGAACCAGATCGCTTACTTTCAGACCCGCTTTTTCCACGCAGCGCAAAAGATTATGTATCGCGGTTTTTGCACCCGTAATGATCGTTGCTTCAACTTCCAGACGAACACCAATCATTCCACGGGGGTCCTGTATGCCCTCCAAGCCATCTACAACATATTGCTTGGCGACAACATCAATAATTTCCCGTTCCGGCGGAACTGCAATTACTTCGGCTGCTTTCAACACCCGTTCCATGTCTTCTTCTCCGATTTCACGATCCTCGTTAGAAACAGCCACAACACCGTGACTGCTCATCAGTCCGATATGATTTCCCGAGATTCCAACATACACTTCGGATATTTGAATACCCACCATACGTTCTGCATGATCCACTGCGTTGCGGATCGACTGCACCGTCTGATCGATATCTACGATTACACCTTTGCGAATTCCCTCCGAGTCGGCAGATCCAACTCCTATAATATTAAAGGTTCCATTATTCATTTCCCCAATAATAGCGCGAATTTTGGATGTACCGATGTCCAAACTAACAATGATGTCATTGTTGCTCAAGTCTGTGGCACCTCCTGACTCCAATAGTAAATTACGTTCGAATTTAAACACTCTTAAAACATATTCAACACACTTCAGGCTTTCCCTCTTTTTTCTACAATGTTTTTGGGTGTCAAAATCTGGTTGCGAGACATAAAACCTTGAAGAAAAAAGAAGGAGGCAACTCATGTGCCATAAGTTCAAGTGTATCATTTTTTCTTCATCTCAGAAAGAACAAGTTTCATTGCTCTGACGGGGCCCAACCCCCGACCAGCCTAGGCTTTCATATTCAGTACAGCCTCATCATGGCAAAGGTCAAGGGCTTGCTCCTGGCTCAGCATCATCTTCCGGGTCATCCGGGATGAACGGGACATAGGTATCTGCCTCAAGCATGGTGATTTTCCCAGGCCGTTCGGTCTCTATCACCTGATTTAGATATTCCACTTTATCCGATAAAAGAGAGACGGTCGTAATCACTTCAAACTGTGATTTGGTATACATCCGAATCTGATCCGGAAATGAAGGCGTTGGATTCGGAATAATTTCCGAAATATCCGTCGTCAATTCATTCGGAATTTTAGCCAGTGTCTGACTCAGTTTGGCTTTGAGTGGATCATCAGCCTTCCATTGAGTCAATATGGGCTTCTCCACAGCAACACCAATTGTAGCCGGAACCGTCAAGCTTGTCCCACTGGCCAAAATCGCTTTAAGTGTACCGTCAGAACCAAGCTCATACGCAACGGTGTCATATTCCTGAACCTTGATATGGATAATACCCGGAAATTGCTTGTCCACGGTAACAGTTGAAATGGCCTTGTTGGTCTTGAGACGCTCAATCACCTCGGCAGTACTTGTCCCAAAAAATTGATCGCCTTCTTTCAGACCACTTTTCTCCAGCAGCTCTGAAGTCGCTGTATATACATTACCCGTAATTTCTATTGCCGAAATCCGACTCATGGAAGAACGAAAGAATAATACAGCGAGCAATACAATAAATAGTAATAAGAGAATAATTACAATTCTACGGCTTGTGTTTCCTTTTGGCCGATTCTTCTTCAGAACCGGAATTTGACTTTTAGGCATAAGTAGCGCTCCACAAAGCCTCAGGTCCCCTCCCTTCAAGAAGGGGACTCCAAGGACGTTAATTGGCAAAATCCAACTGTTTTGAAACGGGTGACTGTCGCTCAACCGATGCTCCAAGACTTTGGAATAACTTCTCGATCTGATCGTAGCCCCGGTCAATATGATGCACTTGCTCCACAACCGTTTTGCCTTGAGCAGCCAGACCAGCAATGACCAGAGCTGCACCTGCACGAAGATCGGTTGCTTCTACTGTAGCCCCGTACAGACGGGGAACACCACGGATAAATGCTGCGTTCAGATCGACTGAAATATCAGCCCCCATCACATTCAGTTCATCCACATGTTTGAACCGGCCCTCGAATACCGTTTCCTTCATCACACTGAATCCGTCTGCCAGACTGAGCAGCACCATGATTTGCGATTGCAAATCTGTCGGAAACGAAGGATACGGAGAAGTCACAATACGGTCTACTGATTTGGGACGGCTCATACAGCTCACCGTCATTATATCATTGCAGACTGTGATTTGAACACCAGTGCGCTTCAATACATGTATAAGTGAAGTAAGATGAGCAGGATTGCAGTGTGTAAGCGTAACATTGCCACGTGTGGCTGCTGCTGCAATCATCACGGTTCCGGCAACGATTCGATCCGGTATAATCTCATAGGAACAAGGCTTCAGTTTCTCAACGCCATTGATCGTAATCGTATCCGTTCCTGCACCAATGATACTTGCACCCATAGCATTCAGAAAGTTTTGCAGATCCTGTATTTCAGGTTCTCTTGCCGCGTTGCAAATGGTTGTCGTCCCTTTAGCCAGAACGGCTGCCATCATGATATTCTCGGTTGCTCCCACACTCGGGAAATCCAAAAGAATATCTGTACCCTCCAGATTGCGGCCATGGCAGATAATCTGTTGGTCCTGCTCTTCAATCAAAGCTCCGAGCGCTTCCAGGCCCCGGAGGTGAAGATCAATTTTGCGTTCTCCGATGGCACAGCCTCCTGGCTGATACACTGACACATGCCCAAACTTAGCCAGCAATGGTCCCATCAAAAAAATGGAAGAGCGCATCTGCTTCATTAGATCTTCTGGCACATCATATGACCGAATCTGCGAGGTATTAATGGTCACTGTTCCCTGTTCATGCCGACACGTGCATCCAAGCCGTTCCAGGATATACAGCATCACTTCAATGTCCAGCAAGTGTGGAACGTTATGCAGTGTAACTTCTCCATCTGCCAACAAACTTGCGGCCATAATCGGTAAAGCGGCATTTTTTGCTCCATGGATGCGTATGGATCCTGAGAGGGGTTTCCCGCCTTCAATCACCAATTTGTCCAATGTATCACCTCCGGGGTTTACCGTTCACCCACTACGAAGACTTCCGGTACCAGGTTAATACCGTTTTGAGATGATATAGTGCTCTGAATCTGCTGCATTAGGGTGATAACGTCCTCTGCTGTTGCTTGGCCTGTATTGACAATGAAATTGGCATGCATGGTGGATACCTGTGCGCCTCCCTGAGTCATGCCTTTGAGCCCTGCTGCTTCAATCAGACGGGCTGCATGGTCACCCGGTGGATTTCGGAATACACTGCCTGCACATGCCATCTGCAGTGGCTGTGTGCGTCGTCGGCGATCTTTGTAAGCTGCCATGGTTTCCGAAATGACTTTGCGTTCTCCATGCTGGAGTTCAAATGTAGCTTCCAGCACGATGCCTCTCCGATCATGCAGAACAGAGTGGCGATAAGCAAAATCCATGTCCTCCTTGCTGTAACGTACCAATTCCCCTGTCTCCAGTACAATCTCAGCGAATTTGAATATCCGTGACACATCCGATCCATGAGCACCTGCATTCATGTATACGGCTCCACCGACAGTGCCGGGGATACCGCTGCCGAATTCCAGACCGGTCCATTCCTTTTTGGCAGCAACCACACTGAGTTTAACAAAAGAATGTGCTGCTCCGGCAGTTACACCACCTTCGTGAAATTCGGCATAATCAAAGCCATCGCCTGGTTTCACCACAACACCACGTATTCCTTTGTCTGACACCAGCATGTTCGAGCCCCGTCCAAGTTGCATCCACGGAATCTGAAACTTGTGAAGCAATTGAACGAGATTCATCATCTGCTCTTTATTCTCGGGAATGACCAGTGCATCCGCAGGACCGCCGATCTTCCATGTGGTGTATTTGGCTAGCGATTCGTTTTCAAGAACTCTGCCAACATTATTCTGGGATAGTAACGACATCCACTGGTGCATGTTTGCTTCCTCCTTTGCTTCCAAACCGATGAGCACGGTATTCTGTTGCTAAAGAACGTGCTCTGGCGCCATGGAACGATGGTCACGATTTATACGGTATCTTATGTCAGCCCCGTCTTGTGTGTGACAATCGCCCACAAACGCACTTTACCGGCGTGCAGCAAGACGCTGAATTTCATGAACAAGCACTTCAGCAGCATCGGGTTTACCCAACTTCCGGGAGGCCTCAGCCATTCGTTTGCGTCCCAATTCATCATTCATAATTTTGGCGATGGCTTCATACAGGACTTGGCCTGTAAGATCCTTCTCCAGCATCG
This sequence comes from Paenibacillus sp. FSL R5-0519, assembly GCF_037974275.1. NCBI lineage: Bacteria > Bacillati > Bacillota > Bacilli > Caryophanales > Paenibacillaceae > Paenibacillus > Paenibacillus sp. FSL R5-0519. The sequence continues at coordinate 1,828,190 of NZ_CP150234.1, read as the reverse complement.
TGAGTGATGCGCCCCCACCTTCAAGCGTACGTGCATTGGCTTCCTGATGATTGTTAGTCACGTTAGGCGAAGGAATCAGAATGGAAGGAATACCCAGTGACGTAATCTCCGCAAGGAATGATGCACCTGCGCGGTTTACAATCAAGGATGTACAAGCAAGCACCTCAGGCATATTATGCACGTAAGGCAAGACATGCAGATGGTTCGGCATCGTACCCAATGAGCTGCGAATGGCTTCACGCGTTTCATCAAAATAGGTATCCCCTGTCACATAAACCACATGTACATCGTCCAGTTGTTCCAGCATTGGCGCCATATCCACCATGGCCTGATTGATTGCTTTTGCCCCTCGACTGCCACCAACCACAAGAACAACACGGCTGTTCATCGGTACACCTAACGTGGCAAAACCACGATCACGGCTAGCCTGGGCTACCGTAGTCGCCCGTGGATTACCGGTGTAGATCACCTTTTTCGCGCCGGAAAACGATTTTTCAGAACCTTCAAAGCTAACTGCAACCGTGTCCACATACCGCATCAAAAATTTGTTCGTCAGACCCGGGATGGCGTTCTGTTCATGAATTATACTCGGAATCCCCAGTTTTGTTGCTGCATATACCACAGGTCCACACACATATCCACCTGTACCGATCACAACATCCGGTTTGAATTCCTTCAGCATTTTTTTGGACTTGCGTACACCTTGAATGAAACGCATGACCGTTTTCAGGTTGTCGATGGATAATTTCCGCCGAAAGCCCGTAATATCAATGGATTTAAAAGGAATATTTTCCTGGGGAACCAGCTTGCTTTCCAGCCCTCTGGTTCCTCCAATATATAGAAATGTCGAGTCCGGGTTCTCCGCCTCACATTGTCTTGCTATGGCAACGGCCGGATAGATATGTCCACCCGTACCGCCACCGCTTAGAACGACTCGCATCGCATAGTCACCTCGCATAACGGGATAAATTCACTAAAATGCCCAGTGCTGTGAGCATGAGGGTCAATGATGATCCGCCGTAGCTGATCAGAGGTAATGTAATGCCTGTGACAGGCATCATGCCAATGACAACACCAATGTTAATAATGACCTGCACAGCGACCATACCGACGATCCCAACACCAAGCAGACTGCCGAAGGCATCCGGAACGGTCATCGCTACACGCATCCCTCTCCACACCAGCACCAGAAACAGCAATAATACAATCATTCCACCTATAAAGCCGAGTTCTTCGGCCAAAATACTAAAAATAAAGTCCGTTTGAGGTTCAGGTACATAACTGTACTTCTGCCGGCTCATCCCCAATCCCAATCCCGCCAGTCCACCAGGACCAATGGCGTATAACGATTGAATGATCTGATATCCGGCACCCAGCGGATCGGACCACGGGTCCAAAAACGCTGTGATACGCTGCAACCGATAAGGTGCTGCGGCAATCAAAGCTGCAAACCCGGCTACGCCGCCAAGAGCAAGCAGGCTCAGATGTTTCATTCGCGCTCCGGCTGTGAAAATAATAAGCATCGATGCACCCATCATCACGGTGCCTGTCCCCAAGTCAGGTTGCAGCATAATAATCCCAAAAGCCAAACCGATCAATCCCAGCGGTGGCAGGAGCCCCGTTGTGAAGGTTTTGATTTTGCCCGGTTCCTTGCTCAGCCAGTGAGCGAGAAACAAAATCATGCCCAGCTTCATGAATTCTGAAGGCTGGATACCGAATGAACCAATGCCCAGCCAACTTCGTGCACCACCGCGAACCACGCCGATGCCAGGAATGAGCACCGCAATGAGCATAATAAAACAGGCGATTAATATTGGCTTGGCATACTTTCTCCACACCCGGTAGTCCACGTTAGCGGTGACGAACATGGCCACAAGCCCAAGCACCGCAAACAAGGCCTGTCTTTTTACAAAATAAAATGAATCGCCATAGTCATGAAAGGCTAGTACCGAGCCCGCACTATATACCATTACGATGCCGATGGCAAGCAAAGCCAAAATACTAATCAGCAACCAAATATCTGGTGCCGGTCGCGTCTGTTTCATCAGGAGGCCACCCCTTGCATGGAAGTAGGGGCTTTTCCACCCCCCTACTTACAAGTTATGCGCCGCCTCTTTAAAAATGCGTCCCCGCTCTTCATAGGAAGCAAACATGTCCCAACTTGCACATGCCGGGGATAACAAAACGACATCACCGGCACTGGCAAGCTTTGATGCTTCCTGCACAGCAACGGTTAACGTCCGGGCAGCGTCCTCCTCATTATCGACGACCTTAATTTGCTTTAATCCGGCAAGTTCCGCGACTTTGGCAATTTTCATCCGTGTTTCTCCAAGCGCAACGACAGCTTTTACCCGTTCCTGGAACAAGGGTAACAACTCCATCATGTCTGACCCGCGATCCAACCCTCCAGCAATTAATACAACTGGCTCCTTAAACGAGTTCAGAGCCATGACCGTAGCCTTCGAATTGGTCGCTTTGGAGTTGTTGTAATACGTAGCGCCATTATGATCTAGTACATATTCAAGTCGGTGTTCAACCGCCTTGAAATCTGCAAGTGGATCAGCCAGCACTGCTGGATCAGCTCCTGCCGCTACGGCGATGGCTACAGCAGCCATTGCATTCTCCACATTGAATCGTCCAGCAATGCCAATGTTCTCGATGTCAATAATGGTGTGGTGATTTCCCTTTTCATCCGCGTAGATCATCTGACGCTTCACATCATCCTCTTCTCCATCCACATAAGAAGGATCTGCATATACACCTGTATCCAATTTCTCGGTCATCGAGAACGGTAGCAATCTGCCTTTAATATAAGGAACCAGTTCGCGACATACCGCATCATCCCAATTTAGAATGGCTACGTCGTCAGGCTGCTGATTGGCGAACAGTTTGGCTTTGGAAGCCACATAATCATCCATGTTCCCGTGATAGTCCAGATGTGTCTCTGCAACGTTAAGTAAGCTGGCAATCCGGGGACGGAAATCAACCGTTCCTTTGAGCTGGAAACTGCTAAGCTCAACAACCATCCAGTTATCTGGAGAAGCTTGCTCTGCCGCTTCACAGAGAGGTGTTCCTATATTACCGGCAACGATCGGTTTGAGGCCGGCATGCTCCAACATTTTACCCACCCAAGTGGTCGTTGTTGTTTTACCGTTGGAACCCGTAATCCCGATCATGGGTGCAGCACATAGATGATAAGCTACCTCGACTTCGGTCACCACTTCAATGCCCAATGCCATAGCTTGCTGCACAGGAGCTGCATGGTATGGGATACCCGGGTTTTTAACGACCAGCTTCACACCACTGTGAATCAGATTATCCGGATGTCCTCCGCATACAACAGAAATTCCCAAAGCCTCCAATTCGGAAGCTTCGGGACATTGATCTCTCTCTTTTTTATCATTTACTGTAACCTTCGCTCCGGCGCGATCCAGCACTTTGGCGACCTGTACGCCGCTTTTGGCCAATCCGAGCACGACTACTTGTTGTCCGCGATATGATTCAGGATGGTTCATGATCTACAACCCCTTGTTGAGATAAAGTCCAAGAGCGGCCAAAATTGCGCCTACCGCCCAGAAGGTAATAACAACCCGCCATTCCGACCAACCACTTAATTCAAAGTGATGATGAATGGGGCTCATTTTGAATACACGTTTGCCACGAGTCTTGAATGATACCACTTGAATAATAACAGACAGGATCTCGATGACAAAGATACCGCCAATGATGACAAATAAAAGCTCTGTTTTAGTTACTATCGCTACCGCACCTATGGCACCGCCAATCCCCAATGAACCCGTATCGCCCATAAACACTTTGGCTGGATGTGCATTGTATACCAGGAAACCGAGCACGGCTCCAATCATCGCTGCTGCACATACTGCCGCCGGCATCGACGTGGCTTGCATCGCCACAATGGCAAATGCGCCAAAGGCAATCGCACTTACCCCTGACAGCAACCCATCCAGACCATCGGTAAAGTTAACCGCATTGGTAATGGCAAGCATCATGAATACGACAAACGGATAATAGAACCATCCAGTCCAGTCGAACGAGACTGACGTACCCGGAATAGAAATGGCTGTACTGTGTCCATTCTGAATCAGCAAGAAACACATCACTGCACTGAAGAACAACTGGCCCAGCATTTTTTGTCTGGCCGTCAGTCCAAGGGAACGTTTGAACACAATTTTGATGTAATCATCCAGGAAGCCAATCAGCCCGAATCCCAGCGTAGCCACAAGCAAGACATAAAAGTCTGTATTCTTGACAGCCGAAAATTTCAAAAAGGCCAATGTGAACGCAACTAAAATGACGACTCCACCCATTGTAGGTGTTCCGCTTTTTTTCAAATGGCTCTGAGGCCCATCTTCCCTAACTTGCTGTCCGAATTTCATGCGTCGTAACAGCGGAATCAGGAGCGGTGCGGCAATCACCGCCAGAATAAATGAAACGCCGATTGTTAACAGTAATACCTGAAAATCCATGGGTTCACCCCTCTAGTCTACTCGATTCTGTAATGTTGCCATTTGTAGTGCTTCGACCACGTCCTCCAGCTTCATGCCCCTTGAGGCTTTGAACAAGACAACGTCTCTGGGATGTAGTTTCTCCAGTAGATAACGGGTCATTTCTTCTTTATCTATAAAAGCATGCACAGCCTCTGCCGGCATATGCTTTCTTGCTCCTTCGGCAATATGCGCTGATAGCGGGCCGTATACAAGCACCATGTCCATTTTGGCAGAAGTAATATACGCTCCAATTCCAAAATGAAGGTCCTGCTCCTGAGAACCAAGTTCAAGCATATCACCAAGCACAGCCACTTTCATGCGGTATCCTTTCAGACCTTCTAGTACATCGATTGCGGCCTTCATGGAGGTAGGACTTGCATTGTATGCATCATTCAGCAGGGTTAGACCACTAACACCTTGAGTAACCTCAATACGCATGCCTGTCAATTTCAAGCGAGACAACCCAGCGGAAATCTGCTCCGTTGTCACTCCAAAATGACGGGCTACAGCCAAAGCAGCCAGACAGTTAACGACATTATGCGTTCCCAGAAGAGGGAGCGTAAATGCATGTTCTCCAGACTGTTTGGTGGTGAAAACGACTCCGCTCTGCGCATTCATAAGTCCGGTAGGATAATCATCATTATCGGTTTGCAGACCAAATGTAAACCGCTGCAAACCATCGGGTTGTTTCGTTGCGGGCTCTTCAAGAACTTGTGCAATTAAAGGCTCGTCTCCGTTGTAGATCAGTAATCCGCCATGCTTCAGTCCCGCGGCAATCTCAGCTTTGGCTCTGGCAATCTCCAGTCTGGACCCCAGCTGAAGCAGATGAGATTCACCAATATTGGTAATGATCGCTACATCAGGCTGAGCAATAACCGACAGATCGTTAATTTCCCCGCGACCACTCATACCCATTTCCAAAATGATAATCTCCGTATCCGGGGCCATACTTAATACGGTCAGTGGTAGACCAATGTGATTATTGAAGTTGCCTTGTGTCTTATGCACTTTGAATGTAGTTGAGAGAATCGCATCCACGATGTCCTTCGTTGTTGTCTTGCCGTTGCTGCCTGTAATGCCAACAACAGCTGCTTTATTCTCCGTTAGATAAGCCGATGCGAGTGCTTGCAGTGCGACAAGTGTGTCATCAACCACAATGACAGCTCCTTGCGGTGGAATACCATGATCCTTTTGCCAGATCGCCCCTGCGGCACCCTTCTCTAAACAATCTTGCACAAACTCATGTCCGTCAAACCTTTCACCCACTAGCGGGATAAACAAACTGCCTTCCAAGGGTTTACGCGAATCGGTAAACACCCCTTCAACCGTTACATGGCCATGAGCAGCAGCGTCACTTAATGTTCCTCCACACATCTCGGCCAATTGTGCCAATGTTCTTTTTATCAATTGGATTTGCCCCTTATCGCTTCTTTGGCTATGATTCGGTCATCAAAATCGGTTTTGGTTGTGCCGATAATCTGATAGGTCTCATGACCCTTGCCCGCAATCAATACTACATCGGCTGGGCTTGCCATTTCAATAGCTTCATGAATCGCCTGGCGCCGATCCACAATCATCGTATAACGTTCAGCAGGAACAGATTCTTCAATCAGGCCCTGTTCAATGTCTTTGAGAATCAGATCCGGATCTTCTGTCCGTGGATTATCGGAAGTAACCAGTACATAATCACTATACTTCGCAGCAATTTTCCCCATGAGAGGGCGTTTGGTACGGTCCCTGTCACCACCACAGCCAAACACGCAGATTACACGTCCTTCGGCAAACTCCTTCACCGTCCGTAACACATTCTCCAGTCCATCCGGTGTATGGGCATAATCGACAATAACAGCAAATGGCTGGCCTTCGTCCACTCCTTCAACACGTCCATCCACGCCTGGAACCGTCTCCAGACTGCGCTTGATCTCTTCCAGTGGAATACCTTCCACCAGTGCTGCAGAGATTGCTGCCATGGCATTGTACACATTGAATTTGCCTACCATGCGCAAGCGAATATCCGTGCTGCCCGCAAATGTATCCACGTGGAAAGAAGTTCCTTGAGAAGTGATTGAGATTTGGGATGCACGTACATCGGCCTCTTCACCCATGCCATATGTAATCACTTCAGCAGCCGTCACAGAGATGAAATAATCCGCAGCTGCATCATCTGCATTGATGACCGCGAACTTACGCTGCGAAGCATCTTGCGTATAGCCGTTACCCAGCCGTGCAAAGAACAATCCTTTCGCCCCACGATATTCCTCCATGGAATGGTGGTAGTCCAGATGATCCTGCGTCAGGTTAGTGAATACCGCAGTACGGAAGTTGGTTCCCTTTACTCGTCCTTGTTCCAATGCGTGAGAAGAAACTTCCATGACACAGCAGTCCGTACCCTTCTGAACCATATCATGCAGACTGCGCTGCAGATCAAGCGCTTCTGGTGTCGTTCCTGACATCGGGTAGGTCCGACCGTCATACCGCATTTGAATGGTACCGATCAATCCTGTCTTGCGTCCATAATCACTCATGATTTTTTCAATCAAATACGTGGTTGTTGTTTTTCCGTTCGTTCCCGTAACACCAATCATATTCATCTTCTGGCTTGGCGAGTCAAAAAAGAAATCTGCCAGAACAGCCATTGCAAACCGGCTGTCCTTCACCAGCAATTGTGGTACAGGCAGATCCAGTTGCCGTTCAACCACCAATGCGACTGCACCGGAATTAACCGCTTTTTCTGCATAATCATGACCATCTACGGTATGTCCCGGAAGACAGATAAACAGATCACCCGGTTTTACCTGCCGGGAATCTGTCTGAAGGTTTTGGCATTCTGTATTTGGTTCGCCCACGAGACGGGCGGTGGTCAGCATCGATGCAAATTGTTTTAAAAGCACATGAATAACCTCACTTTTCCAATTATACTTCTGTTTTAGCATATGTCTGTATTTATTAATATCGTCAATACAGCCAAATAATGAAACGCACTTGGATGAACTTTGTTGCGCTTGAAGCCGAAACTGCTCCAGTGCACAAGTTATTCATCCTTCGTGTGATCGTGCGCATCGTTCAGTACATTCCCCATATAAATGCGGATGGTGGATCCCTGATCTACCCTTGCCCCGGGCTTGGGTGCCTGATTGATTACGTATTTACCACTGCCAGACTTGGCCAGCATAAAATTCATGTTCAGGTCTTCGTACAGATCTTCGACAGTAGCTCCTGTCAGGTCTGGAACTGTCACGATTTTGGTCTCACCGTACTTGTATTCTTTCGCGACCTGATCCTTCCGAACAGGGACATTCATATAATGCAGTGCATCTTCAAGGATGTTCTGTACAATTGGGGCGGCAACCACGCCTCCGAACTGAATTCCTTTGGGATTATCCACTGCGGTATAGACTACAATCTGAGGGTCATCAGCTGGTGCAAATCCAATAAAGGATACGATATGCTCGGTTGAGGAATAACGTCCGTTGATGACCTTCTGGGCTGTACCTGTTTTGCCACCGACTCGGTATCCATCAATGAACGCTGGACGTCCTGTTCCTTTGGCGACAACACTCTCGAGTGCTTCGCGTACTTGCTTGGACGTATTCTCCGAGATCACCTGACGAACCAGTTCCGGTTTGGCTTCTTCCATGACTTCTCCCGTGACCGGATGGACCCACGCTTTCGTAACATATGGCTTGTAAAGTTTACCCCCATTGATGGCCGCTGACACAGCTGCTACTTGCTGAATGGGTGTTACCGATACACCTTGACCAAAAGCGGTCGTTGCAAGCTCAACAGGGCCAACTCTGGACAGTTTGAACAAAATTCCACTGGCTTCTCCGCTGAGGTCGATCCCTGTCTTGGTGCCGAAGCCAAAGTCTTTAATATAGGAGAAGAGTGATTCTTTTCCCAGCCTCTGCCCCAGCGCTACAAATCCCGGGTTACATGAGTTCTCCACCACTTGCAAGAAGGTCTGACTTCCGTGGCCCCCCTTTTTCCAGCAACGCAAACGCGCTCCACCCACCTCAACATATCCGGGATCAAAAAATTGATCCTGTTGCAGATTGACTTTTTTCTCTTCAAGCGCTGCTGCCAACGTAATGATCTTAAAGGTAGAGCCTGGCTCGTAGGTCATCCAGATTGGTAAATTCCGATTGTAGATCTCTGCGGGATATTGCTGATAATCGGCAGGTTCGTATCCAGGCCTGCTGGACATGCCCAAAATTTCACCTGTTTTGGGATTCATCGCTATGGCCAATGCTGAGTTCGCCTGGAACTTCACCATGGCCTGATCCAGTTCTCTCTCCATGATGGACTGAATGGATTTATCAATGGTCAGCTTGAGGTTAAGGCCGTCCTTCGGTTCCACATACTTCTCGGATGAGCCCGGCATTAGCCTTCCGGCCGCATCGGACAAGTAGGACACACTACCATTCAGACCATTCAGCTTATCATCATATTTCTTCTCGACACCCGTTAAACCCTGATTATCAATACCCGTAAAACCAAGAATATGGGCAGCCAAATCATCATAGGGATAAAAACGTTTATTATCCTCAGCAACAACGATACCCGGAAGCTTCAAATCACGGATGCGCTGAGCTTTCTCCATCGTAATTTTGCGGCCGCCGGGTTGTAGTCGTACAATCAGTTCTCGTTTCTTGATGGTTGCCAGCACTTTTTCTTCCGTCATTCCAAGCAATGGTGCCAGTGCTTTAGCTGTCGTTTCAGCTTCTTTGACCTGAGCCGGAATGGCCATAATGGTCGGTGTTGTCACATTATAGGCCAGAGAGGTTCCATTGCGATCCAGGATCTCACCTCGCTTGGCTGAATAAGGAATATTACGCCGCCAAGATTCTTCTGCTTTTGCTGACAACTCCGGGCCTTTCCCGAGTTGTACATAAGCAAGCCTGATCATCAGGGCCGAAAATAACAAAACTAAAATCATTAAACTCCATAGCAACCTGCGCCGCAGATTTACACTTGATCCCTTCACGAAAAGATCCCCCCACTCGTCCCAAAATCATGACATTCGTTCCCTTCATGAATATTCAGGACAACCGGGGGTTAGAACAAGCTGTCAAAGCTCCCTATGGTAGCGAAGCCCCGTCTGTTGCTGGATCATCAGAGGATTCGGATTCATTGGCAGGAGCCTTGTTGTTATCTATTTCTTCTGTTCCGTCTGTTTTACCATCTCCACCCGAAGCCTCTTGTTCTTTCACTTCAGAATCTGACGACGGATCAGAAGAGATCGGAGCCTCATCGGCTATACCTGTCACTGCCGCTTTGGCAGTTTGCAAGTTCAACTTCACGGTTCTCTGCTCACCTGCGACCTGCTCGGTTTGCTTCACGACATAGCCCTCACCTTCGACCGTTACCCCTACTTTCATGAGTGAAAGTACTTCAAGGGCATCACGAAGAGATTCACCTGTTAGATCTGGAATCTTCATCTTGCTGCTTTCTTCCGTTAGCAGATAGATTCGTTGGCCTGGATTCATAGAGGCGCCAGCAACCGGATACTGCCGAATTACATTATCCCCTTGACCAAGAGTAACATAAGCAATACCTGCGCTTAGAAGTTGGCTTCTGGCCTGTTTGGCTGTCTTGCCACTCAGGTCAGGCGCCTTCGCTTGCACGACAGAGACTTCTTTTGACTTTTTGTCAGGAGTTTTGGCAGTGTCCTTCGGTATTCCCATGTATTGAAGAGTCTGGCTGACAATCTTTTTGAATACCGGAGCAGCCGCGGTTCCTCCACCGATGTTGGTTCCATCCGGTTGGTCAATGACAACAAGTATGGCAATCTTCGGATTATTCACTGGTGCAAATCCAATAAACGATACAACGTCTTTGGACTTGCTGTATTCTCCGTTAACTACCTTTCTTGCCGTACCCGTCTTACCAGCTACACGGTAACCTTCAATATAGGCATTACGACCGGTACCAATCGTTTGATCTGCAACCACTTGTTCCAGATAACCGCTCACCAGCTTGGAAGATTCCTTGGAAATCACCTGACGAACCACTTTAGGTTTGATCACTTCCGTGGTCCCATCATTCGGGTTCTTGATCTCCTTCACCAGATGTGGCTCCAGCAATTTGCCGCCGTTGGCAATCGCAGAGATAGCTGCGACCTGTTGAATTGGTGTTACCTGTACAAGACCATGACCGTAGGCTGCCGTGGCAATCTCGGATTTGTATATAAGTGGCTTGATCGGTGACGCTGACTCATTCGGCAGATCAATACCTGTCTTTTTACCAAAACCGAATTCGTCTATGTAATGACGCAGACGTTCACCACCAAGCATGTTATAACCCAAGTTAACAAAGGCAATGTTACTCGACCGTTTGACACCTTCAAGATAAGATATCCAACCATAGGCATGTCCATTATCACTAATTGGGAAACCACCGATATATATGCGTTTGGATTCGAAACTAGCATTGGGATCAAAGAGTTTTTCTTCCACAGCTCCTGCCAGCGTAACTATTTTGAATGTACTACCTGGCTCATAGATGGATTGAGTGGCATGATTGATAAAATTCTTTTGATCAGGTGTACTCCCATACGAATTAGGGTTAAAGGTTGGCCAATTCGCCATGCCTAGAATCTCCATCGTGCTCGGATCTGCTGCAATGACCGTCATACTCAGTGGATTATATTTGGCAACGGCTTCTTTCATTGCATCCTCAATGTAAAACTGGATCGTGTCATCGATGGTTAGCGTAAGGTTTTTCCCGTTCTGAGGCGGCAGATAGTTATCCTGTGAATCCGGAAGTTTGATGCCTTTGGCATCCTTCTGATAATTCAAATATCCATCTGTTCCAGTCAGTGCTTCATCATATGAGACTTCAAGTCCATTGACAGCTTTCCCGTCACGGCTCATATATCCCAACAGGTGAGAAGCAAGTGTTTCTTCAGGGTAAAAACGCTTCGACTCTTGAGCCATGACAATGGCATTACGAGCCTTGTATTCTTCTTGTAATTCCTCACGCAGTTCGTTGACTTTTTCCGCAAGCTCAGGACTTATCTTATACCCTTCACTGCGTACTTCACGCTGCTGATAGAACTTGCCATCTTCCTTTTTGGCTGTGACCAGAGCACGCATCTCACTCTCATTTTTACCAAGAAGGGCTGAGAGCTTTTCCGTCACTACATCCTGAATCCCAAGTTCATTAATTAACAGAGGATTCACGGAAACCGTGTATGCAGGTGCATCAGTAGCCAGAACGTTACCATTGCGGTCCGTAATCGTCCCACGTGCGGCCTTAATCGTCTGTTCCCGCTCTACCAAACCGGCCGCCCGTTCCTGCCATACACCACCATTTACTACTTGAATGAAGAAGATTCGGGTTACGAGTACAAGAAAAAAGAGGGTAATACATCCCCCTATAAGCAACGTGCGCATCTTTATTCTTTTTATCATCGGAACACCTCTTTACTTACTGCTTGCTGTATTCGAAGACGATTCAGTACCTGTTGATTTCGTACTTGTTGAGCGTGGTACAAAAATGACATCCTTACCGGAAGCTTCAACGTAACCAAGTTGTTTTGCATTTTCGATGACCTGATTATTTAAGGTTTCTTTTTCCACCTGCAGGTCTGCAATTGTCTTCTCATACCCCTTGATATCCGTAATAGTAGCCTGGGCCTGTTTGTTCAGATCATAGATATGAGCATAACGAGACATTAAAGCTCCACCAACAAGGATAACTGCAACCAGGGTAATCAGATACAAAATCTTCTCGCGTGCCGGAAGACCCGTACGACGGGTCACCACTTTGGTGGTTTCTTTGTATCGTTGCTGGGTCACACGTTCCTGGGACGCTTTTTCTTTTACAGCGAGATTACCACGTGTATATGCCATACTCCGATTCTCTCCTCCACTCTTGATCTACAATTTCTCGGCAACGCGCAGCTTGGCTGAACGAGCACGTGAATTTTCGGCCAATTCCGTTTCCGTTGGAATTAGCGGTTTTCTGTTAACTAAACGCAGGGTACCCTTGCCGCCGCATACACACAACGGAAAATCGGGTGGACATGTACATTTTTCCAGATAACTGCTGAAAATCTGTTTACATATCCGATCCTCAAGGGAGTGGAAGGTAATAACAGATACACGTCCTCCTGGTGCCAGACAACGAACAGCCTGATGCAAGCCTTCTTCAAACGCACCCAACTCATCATTAACGGCAATACGTAATGCCTGGAAGCTGCGTTTGGCAGGATGTCCACCCGTACGGCGAGCTGCCGCCGGGATGCCTTCCTTAATTAGTTCCACGAGTTCACCTGTCGTCTCAATGGTGGACTGCGCTCGTTTTGCAACGATAACACGGGCAATTCTTCTCGAAAACTTCTCTTCACCATAGCGATACAAAATTCGAGCAATCTCTTCTTCAGGCCACTCATTCACAATCTCTTTGGCCGTCAGCATTGCATCCTGGTCCATTCGCATATCGAGCGGAGCATCGTGATTGTAGCTGAATCCACGTTCTCCTTCATCAAATTGCGGAGATGACACACCCAAGTCATACAAAATACCATCAACCTGTGGTGCACCATCCTTCATTGGCACATCCAGATCCTTAAGTACCTGTTCCAGATCTCGAAAATTGGTTTTCACCAATGTTACACGATCTCCATAGGCAGCGAGCTTCTCGCGCGCATTATCCAAAGCCCAATCATCCTGATCTAGTGCGATCAGACGTCCCCCTGGACCGAGCTTGGACGCAATCACGGAGCTGTGTCCGCCACCGCCTAAAGTGCAGTCCACGTATATACCGTCCTGCTTGATGTTTAATCCCTCTGTTGCCTCTTCTTTGAGTACGGTTATGTGGTGAAACAACCTGCACCCCTCCTGACTTTATAAATCAAAATTAAAATCGACCAGCTTTTCGGCAATGTCGTTGAATGCTTCTTCGGATTGATTGAAATAACTCTCCCATATGCCTTTGCTCCAAATCTCCACCCGGTTCGACACGCCAAGGACAACACAATCCTTGTCCAGCTTGGCATACTCTCTTAGATTGCCCGGCAGATTTACCCTGCCCTGTTTGTCCAGTTCACATTCGGTTGCACCCGAGAAAAAAAACCGGGTAAACGCACGTGCGTCAGATTTCATCAATGGCAGTGCTTTGAGCTTCTGTTCCATGACCCCCCACTCCTCCATGGGGTACACGAAAAGACACTGGTCCAAACCCCGTGTGACAACGAAAGACGGTCCCAGAGATTCGCGGAATTTGGCCGGAATGATCACCCGACCCTTATCATCAATGCTATGTTGGAACTCCCCCATAAACATTGGCCCACTCACTCCTCACCCGTTTCTCCCACTTTGCCCCACTTTCCACCACCTAAGCATAATAGATTCGCACAAAAAAATCAAAACCCTTCTTGCAATACTTGATTTTTTAATTTTTCAGCATAAAAAAACGTCTTTGATCCTGTCACTCAGGATCAAAGACGTTTCCCGTAAACGAGCAATCGTATGTCTACACGCACATGAGCCATATCATCAATAAACCATTCTATACCCTTTGAATCAATTCATCAGCTTGTAATTATTGGATAAAACTTAAAATTTCCAGCTATCCAGGTATTTTTCTTGCTCAGCCGACAAAGAGTCGATACCAATATTCAAACTTTCCAGTTTATAGCTGGCTACCTGTTGGTCAATATCATAAGGTACATTAACAACGTTTTTACCTAACTCCGCATAGTTCTCACTCACATAACGCAGGCCCAGAGCCTGCAGAGCAAACGTCGTATCCATGATTTCGGCAGGATGACCATCTGCTGCACCTAGATTCACGAGACGACCTTCTGCAAGAAGGTACATTTTGCGACCATCTTTGAAACGATATTCCTCAATGTTACGACGAACTGTGCGAATCGATTCCGAACGTTTAGCCAGTTCAGGTTTGTTCACTTCAACATCAAAGTGACCTGCATTACTCAGGATTGCTCCGTCCTTCATCACATCGTAATGCTCGCCCGTGATAACATCCTTATTGCCTGTAACTGCGATAAAGAAATCACCCAATTTGGCTGCTTCCACCATTGTCATGACACGGAACCCGTCCATATGTGCTTCTACCGCTTTGATTGGATCAATCTCGGTAACGATCACATTCGCTCCAAGACCTTTAGCACGCATCGCTACACCTTTACCACACCAGCCATAACCTGCTACCACTACGTTTTTTCCAGCGACAACCAAGTTGGTTGTACGAATAATTCCATCGAATGCAGATTGTCCTGTACCGTAGCGATTATCGAACAGATACTTGCAGTATGCGTCATTAACTGCAACCATTGGAAACTTCAATTGGCCTTCTTTCGCCAATGCTTTCAAACGAATAATACCCGTTGTCGTTTCTTCTGCTCCGCCGCGAATTGTTGCTGCGAGGTCAGGGCGCTCGGATGCAATAATGGTTGCAAAGTCTCCGCCATCATCAATAATGAGATCAGGCTTCACTTCAAGCGCACGCAGTTGCAGAGATTTGAATTCCGCAGGTTCCGGATTGTATTTCGCATATACGGTAACACCGTCTTCCACTAATGCTGCGCAGACATCATCTTGTGTAGACAATGGGTTACTGTGCGTAATCGTTACTTCCGCCCCACCCGCTTGGATCACTTTTGCCAAATAAGCTGTTTTTGCCTCCAGATGAAGACATATCGCAACCTTCAAACCTTTGAAAGGCAGATCCTGTTCGAACTGGCGACGAATGCGGTTTAATACTGGCATATGTGCCTCTACCCAGTCTATTTTCAGATGACCCTCTGAAGCGAGTCCCATATCTTTAACAATACTGTTTTGCAACGCAGGTGTAGTCATTCCATATCCTCCTTGTTTATGTGTTTCTTCTATTATAAAGGGCTCTATAGTTCAATAACCTTGTGCTCTCCAAGGAATTCGCTTGAGGCCTTAATCAGTTCTTCGATCCACTCGGAGCCATAACGATTCAGGTAAAAGAGTGCATTATGTACTCGTTCCTGTGGTTTGCCCGTTGGAAACAAGGAGTTTTGAATGCCGTTCCAGTGCCTTAGGCTCACATTGTGTTTATCCTCAATGGCTTTGTGAGTCTGCTGTTTCAGATACTGCATTTGCTCGTTAATTTTACTCAAATTGGTATCGCCAATTCGCTCCAGCCCCGGATGAATCTCCGCGATCTCATCTAGCAATGGTCCATACAGATCAAGAAACGCTTCCTGAACCTTGTCAAACTGCTCATCTACCTGGAACGTCTCCTGTTGTGCGAGCCACTGTTCCTTCTTTTCTTCCAGATGATATTGTACATCCTGGAAAGAAAGTCCATATTGTTTCATATGTTTGTGATGAATATCTTCCATAATAGTGAAAGACAACCGCGGCAACAGAATGGGCATTTGCAGTCCGAACTGACAAAATGCTTCCCGAGTCAAACCCCAATATGCAATTTCACCTTGCCCCAAAATCACAGCGGCTACAGGCAGCACGGAATCCTGCATTAAAGGTCGCGTCAATACGTTGTTACTGAAGCGCTCCGGATGTTCTTCCAGTTCCTGAAGCAAACGCTCCTCTGTGAAAGAAACCAAACCTTTGCGATCACTATACAAACCGTCCTTCAACAACAGGAGCAGACGCGTACCTTCGTGAATGTAGAACAGATTCGCTCCATCCTCTGCTACTTCGGCAGGCATAGCATAACCCGCTTGTTGTACCAGCGAAGCTCCTTGTGCATATGCGTTGCGCAGCACTTCATTTTTGCGTATCATCCGCTCAAACACGGGCTGTTCCAACCTGCGTAACTCTGGATCGGCTGCATCCATTAGAACAAGTCCACTGCTGGCAAACAAGGCAGATATCATACGGGCAAATGCATCACTCAGATTTGAACTGGATTGATGGATCTCCGTGATACTTTTCATCAATCCTGGTTTATGTATCGTATCAGGTAACAGATGCTCCACCTGTTCGAGTACATTCATCCATTGCTGCGTATCCACATGAACATTACTCACAGAATCCCTTCCTGCGAACCGTCCTTGTAACTTGATCTTCTTCATATCTCCCTGATGATCAGGTAGATACGTATGATTAACTTCATCCCAGTCATGGTCTTCACCGGCAATCCAAAATACAGGGACTACCGGACGTTGAAGTTTATCTTCCGCTTCACGCGCAGCTGCCACTACACTGGCGGCTTTGTATATGACGAACAGTGGTCCGGTGAGCAGACCGCTCTGCTGTCCTCCTGTAACCACCAGTGCATCTTGTTCTGCAAGACGTGTAATGGACGCATGAACTTCTTCATGGTCGTTCACCCGCTTATTATATATACGTAAATACTCTGCCAGATCACGACGATCAATACGTGTGTTCTCCGATTGATCCAGCCACTCGGCACGCGCCTGAAGTCCTGATTCCCAGCGAATGTCATACTCGTAAAGGCCACGCGCAGCATCTCTTGAACAGATATAATCTTCTGCAAGTCTTGATCCGCTGCGGAGTGCCTCGGTAATACCGTTCATGAGGTCTGCCTCCTATTCTGCTTCAAAGAGCCTTTCTTGATTGTACCGAATTCAAGGCCGCTTCGTCAAAAGAAAGTGATGAAAATACGAAAAAAACCGCCGAACGAGTCGGCGGCACTTAATACATCAATAATAGCATATCGCTTTAATATTCCTATTATACGTAAGGCTCTGCGACCCAGTGACCTTTGGAAACCTCAATCAATTGAGCATTTTCCAGATTGTACGGGTCATTCGCAGGACCACCAGATCCATTCTGAATCGGGCTCATATGCTCTTCCGGCAGCAAGATGCGACGTTTGTTCGCTTCCACTTCCGGATCAGGTACAGGGATCGCTGAGAGCAACGTTTTGGTGTAAGGATGGACAGGGTTCGCATACAGTTCTTCACTTTCAGCGAGTTCAACCACTTTACCCATGTACATTACGGCAACACGGTCACTGATATGTTTAACCATTGACAAGTCATGCGCAATGAACAGGTATGTCAAACCGAGACGTTGCTGAAGTTCTTCTAGCAATTTAACGACCTGCGCCTGAATGGATACATCCAGTGCAGACAATGGCTCATCACAGATGATGAATTTAGGGTCTACAGCAAGTGCACGCGCAATCCCGATCCGTTGTCTTTGACCACCGGAGAATTCATGTGGATAACGAAGTGCATGACTTGGATTCAGACCTACCAGATCAAGCAGCTCTTCCACTCTTCTCTTGCGCTCTTTGGAGCTGGAAGCCAGGCCATGAATATCCAGGGACTCCCCGATAATATCCATAACGTTGAAACGCGGGTTAAGAGATGCATATGGATCTTGGAAAATCATCTGCATATCTTTACGCATTTCTTTCATTTTGCGCGGGGACAACTTGTAGATATCCGTTCCGTTGAAGTTAACATTTCCGCCAGTTGGCTCATAAAGACGCAGAATGGTACGACCTGTTGTGGATTTACCACAGCCGGACTCGCCTACAACGCCAAGCGTTTCACCTTCAAAGATATTAAAGCTTACGTCATTGACCGCTTTGAGAATGTTACCCTTACCCAAATTAAAGTACTGTTTCAAGTTTTTCACTTGTACCAGAGGCTTATTGCTGCCTTTGATAATACCAGCCGGAGCTGGTTTTTCCTTTTTGGGCTCGTCCAGACGAGGCAAAGCATTCAGCAATTTAATGGTGTATGGATGTTGAGGGTTACTAAAGATTTCAGCAGTTGTTCCTGTTTCAACAACTTCGCCTTCCTTCATAACAACAACACGGTCACACATACCCGCTACGACACCAAGGTCATGCGTGATCAGCATGATCGATGTTCCCAGCTTTTGCTGCATGTCTTTCATGACATCCAGAATTTGAGCCTGAATGGTAACGTCAAGTGCAGTTGTCGGCTCATCCGCAATCAGAAGGGATGGACGACATGCAAGCGCGATCGCAATCATGGCACGCTGACGCATACCACCAGAGAATTGGTGAGGATAATGATTCATGCGAATAGCCGCATTTTTAATACCTACAAGTTCCAGCATCTCCAAAGCCGCTTTATTCGCCGCTTGTTTGGACATGTTCTGATGCTTGCGCAATACTTCAGTAATTTGTTTACCAACTTTAATGGTAGGATTCAAAGAAGTCATTGGATCTTGGAAGATCATACCAATATCTTTACCACGAATCGCTTCCATTTGTTTGTCTGTCTTATTCAGCAGGTCTTGCCCGTGAAAAGTAATTTCTCCGCTTTTGACCTTCGAAGGCGGGGAGGGAATCAATTTCATGATGGTTTGGGCGGTAACACTCTTACCACTGCCCGATTCACCTACGATCCCCAGCGTCTCTCCTTTGCCAAGTTCAAAACTCACATGTTTAACGGCATCAAATTCACCAGAACGTGTTGAGAACGACACACTCAGGTCTTTGACAGTTAAAATCGGCTCCATAATCCCACCTCCTGTTTCTATTTACGTAATTTCGGATCGAGTGCGTCACGCAGACCGTCTCCGAGCAAGTTAAATGCAAGCATTGTAAGAACCATCAGACCTGCTGGGAACCACATCCGCCACGGGAACAGCGTCCAGCCTGTAAGTGCATCATTGATCATAGAACCAAGTGAAGATCTTGGTGCTGATACACCCAATCCAAGGAAGCTCAGGAACGCTTCGGCAAAGATTGCATTTGGAATGGACAATGTCAATGTTACAAGAATCGGTCCTATTGCATTTGGCAACAAATGACGGAACAATTGACGCCCTGTGCTTGCTCCCATGGACCTTGCAGCAAGAATAAAGTCTCTGTTTTTAAGTTGCATAATCTCACCACGCACAATCCATGACATGCTGATCCAGCCTGTGATGGTGAGGGCAATGATAATCGTTGTCAGACTTGGTTCCAATACAACCAGCAACAAGATAACAACGAGCATGTACGGCAGGGAATAGAGGATTTCGGAAAACTTGTTCATAATTCCATCTACACGTCCACCGTAGAAACCCATGATCGCTCCATAAATAACCCCGATAACAAGGTCAATCAAGGCTGCGGCCAAACCTACAGTAAGGGATACACGTGCTCCTACCCAAGTTCTTACCCACACGTCACGACCAAGCTCGTCCGTACCGAACCAGTGCTCCGCACTCGGCGCTGCATTGGCATTCAACAAATCATTGGAATAATAATTATAACTTGTAAACAAAGAAGTTGGACCAATCAAAGAGAAAATCACGACAAGAACCAATACACCCAGACTTATCATAGCAGCCTTATTGGTTGCAAGTCTGTACATGGCATCTTTAAAAAGGGATACACTTTCTTGCGGGTTAACCGCTGCCTGACTAGTCAGGTTCGTGTTCGCCGTTTCATTCTTTTTATTATTCGTGCCAGACAACGTTATGCCCCCTTCCGGCTTTCCAGCTTAATTCTAGGATCAATCAGCACGTAAGCGATATCCGTAAAGAAACGAGCCAACATCAGGAGGATACCATAGAAAATCGTAATCCCCATGATCATCGTGTAATCACGGTTTGTGATACTCTCTACGAATACTTTACCAATTCCCCCGATGTTAAAGATCTGTTCAATTACAACGGAACCTGTGATGATATTCGCTGTCATTGGACCAACATAAGTTACTACCGGTAGAATACCGTTTCTTACAACGTGTTTAAACATAATTGCAGGCCATTTTAAACCTTTGGCTTTAGCTGTTTTGATATAATCTGCATGTAAAACTTCAAGCATGCTTGAACGCGTCAAACGAGCGATAAAAGCAATCGGAGATGCAGATAGCGCTGCAACCGGAAGAACGTAATCCAATGGACCATCAAAGCCCATAACGTTAAACCAGCCTAATTTAGTAGCAAAGAGATACTGCAATAGTGACGCAAGCAAGAAGCTCGGTACAGCTATACCTATGACAGCGAGGACCATTGTGATATCATCAATGAGTTTACGGTGGTAAACTGCAGCAATAAGGCCCAGCAAAACACCTACGATAATGGAGATAACAATTGCAAACACTCCAAGCTTCAGCGAAGCGGTGAATGTTTCGCCGATCATTCCGGCTACATCTCGATTGAGATATTTCATTGAGACTCCGAAATCTCCCTTAAGGATTCCACCCATATACTTCAGGTATTGTTCATACATTGGTTTGTCCAATCCATACTTCTGTTCCAGCAAGACCCGAATTTCAGGCGATACTTTCTTCTCGGATGTAAAAGGGTCACCCGGAATAGCCTTCATCAGGAAGAAGGTTGCAGATGCGAGTATGAAAAGCGATAGCAGCATAAATAGTAGTTTTTTCAACACATACTTAACCAACCCTTGCACACCTCCACAAACAATATTTTGTATACAAATCGATTGTAGAATTAGACAGAAATAAAGTCCAATCCATTTATCGGAAATTTCAAGAATTATAAGGAAAATCGGTGCACATACAAAAAAATCGGGATATATATGGAATTCCACATATATATCCCGAAGTAATCATATTAGACTTCAGAACAACTTATTTCTCTTCCAGATATGCACGAGTGAAGTCAATAGCTCCACTGAAATCAAGTTGTACGCCTTTCAGGTAAGGCTTAGTCAAAGATACGTTAGTGTAGTAATAGATCGGCATAACGCCCATTTCATCTTGAATCAGGATTTTCTCAGCGTCAGCAAATGCAGCCATACGTGCAGCTGGATCAGCGGATTTTACAGTTTCTTTAACATCTTTGTCATACTGTTCGTTGCTGAATTTGGAATCATTGTTTGTGTTTCCAGTAGTCCACATTTCCAAGAAGTTGTATGGATCGTTGTAGTCAGCAGACCAACCTGCACGAGCTACTTGGAAGTTTTGGTTTTGACGGTTCTCAAGGAATACGCCCCACTCTTGGTTTTCTGTTTTCACATCAACACCAAGATTTTGTTTCCACATATCAGCAATTGCCAAAGCGATTTTCGCGTGACCATCACTTGTGTTGTAGATCAAAGTAACAGCTGGCAATGTAGTGTAACCTTCTTCTTTCATACCTTCAGCAAGCAACTTTTTAGCTTCATCCACATTTTCTGTGAAGTAATCGTCTTTGTGCTCATCACGGAATTCGCCGTTTTCACCACGAATACCTGGAGGTACAAAGCCGAATGCTGGAATTTGACCACCTTGTGTTACTTTGTCAACAATCAGTTGACGTTGAATTGCCATTGCAAATGCTTTACGGATTTTAACGTTGTTGAATGGTGCTTCATTTACGTTGAACTGGTAGTAGTACGTACTTGCAATACCAGTAGCTTTGAACTCGTCCGGCAATTCCGCTTTTACAGAAGGAATTTGGTCGGATGGGATTTCACCGTTAGGTGCACCAGTGTAGTCCAATTGTCCTGATTTGTAAGCTTGCAGTTCGGAAGCACTGCTGTTTGTCAAAGACATATCGATTTCAGCCAGTTTAATGTCAGCAGCTGCATGGTAACCATCGTTTTTCTTCACAACAATTTTTTGACCTTTAGAGTATTGATCCATTACAAATGGTCCGTTAACGATCATGTTTTTGTAGTCTGTGAAGAATTTGTCATTTGTATCAGCAGATGCATGTACTGGGTAGTACGTGTAGAATGCTGTCAGACCCAAGAAGTAAGGTGTTGGGTTTTCCAACGTTACTTCAAGCGTGTGCTCATCAGTAGCTTTAACACCTACTTGAGAGAAGTCTGTAACTTTAGTACCTTTATATGTTTCGTCTTTGCTCAGGTTGTAACCTTCAGCACCTTTGATGTAGTACAATTGGTATGCATATGGAGAAGCTGTTTCCGGTTTCAAAGCGCGTTCCCAAGAACGAACAAAGTCTTCGGCAGTGATTGCATCACCATTGCTCCATTTAGCATCCGGGTTCAGGTTGAAAACATATTTCAAACCATCTTCGGAGATTGTCCAGTCTTTAGCTACGCCCGCTTGTTCTTTACCGTCAGCATCGATGCGTACAAGACCTTCATACAAGAACTTCAGAACTGTGTTGGTTTGGCTGTCTTTTGCTTGAGCCGGGTCCAACGTAGGAGGTTCAGCTGACAGGTTAATTTTCAGGATTTGATCTTTAGCAAGACCATTTCCTTCGCTTGCAGAACCAGTATCGGTGTTACCTGTGCCTTCGTTTTTCGATCCGCACGCTGCAAGTACGGTACCGAACGCCAGAATCAGCGTCAAAAGGACTAATAGACTTTTCCTTTTCATCTAACACGTTCCCCCTAAATTGATATGGTTTATATGTTTATAGATTATACAACCACCGGTCAAAAAAATCTACATTACTTTTTCAGAAAGTAATGTTTTTTTCAGTTTTCGACAAAATCGACACATTTTTCAGCTCTTTTGCGTTATGTATCCTTACATCTGTTGCATGAAGTATCTAAATAATCCAAATAAAGTAAACAAAATGTATCCGAAACTCATGATTACAAAAGCCATGCGCCAAACGGCCCGGAACATTCTACCCCCATCCACCTTCCCCTTTAGTCGATTTTGCGCTCCCCCGATGAATCCAAGTGCTAGTAGTATGAGTAATAATGTCAGATAAAAACCAAAATTCGAATCAAATGTTAAGTTGAATAACGCCGATACTGAAAATACAAGGAAAAAGGTGGTTACATCCATTGCCGTTCGCAATGCTGTGCGCTTGTCTTTTTTCCATAAGTACATGCCCCAATAGACGAGAAAGAACGGAAAAAAAGGTAATATACTCAGCACGATAAAAAGTCCCATTAATTCACTCCTTCCGGTTGCATTCCTTCAATCAGATGAAGCAGTAGTTCATGTGTAGGTGCAGTAAGGCCCGACTTTTGTGCCATCTTTACAATATGTCCGTTAATTGATCTGACTTCTGTACCACGTCCAGCGAGAACATCTGCAAGCATGGAAGAAGTGTTCGTTGCAGTCGAACGACAGACTAATATCAGTTGATCCCACATATCCTGATCCAAACATATTCCACGTTCAGAGTAGACTAACAATACTTCTTCATATAACTGCCGCATTAGCCTCTTGCGTTCTTCCGTGGTGATCAATTCTCCGTTAGGGATTCGCCATAACGCTGTAAGCGGGTTAATGACTGCGTTAATTAATAGTTTCCTGTATATCAGCTTATCGATTTCATTCGACACTGTACAGTTAAATCCTGCCTGCTCCAGGGCTCTTGAAAGAGTAAATATTCCTTTTTCCTCTATAGAGATAGAAGCTTCTATATGTGTATTATGATTTCCCAACCTGGTTTCACCCGCCCCTGCACGAGTCACCTGACGCTGTGAACGCTTCGCACCTTCTGTTGTAACCGCACTACAGAGAAGCGAATTTGGCATAGCAGCATGAAGTTTTTCCAGATGCCCCATCCCATTTTGAAAACAAGCGATATTCAGCATATGATCTTGCAATGGACTAATCTCATGAATGAAATCATCAATGCCTGTCTGCTTAACCATGAGCAGTAACCATTCTCCTGGCGTGTTCTTCCATGTGTCAGTCAGCTCACTTATGGGTTTCACATGTATTTGATCCGGTAGAATATGTATCTCCTTGCCTCGTTCCACAAGGGTTACTCCATCATGACTGAGAAGGTCTGTCTGAGCCGTTGTTCTAGTCCAGAATCTGACCTGGTTACCTGTCAACAGCAGTTTCCCGCCATATAATAGACCCAGCGCCCCCGCTCCAACGATGTCAATGATCATATCATGCACTCCTATCCGCTTCAGTAGTTACGCTTCCCTTATCTATAATAGAACAAAAACACTAAACTAAAAACCCGTCATACCTGCCGTTATGTAACGGAGGTGTGACGGGTTCATACCTGACTCTCACAAATCAGACGTCTGTACTTGCTATTCAATTCGTTCCAGATTCCCGTTGGCATCCATCTTGAAACGTGTCTTGAGTTCTTCTTCTTCTTCGGACAAAAATGCAAGTCTGCGAGCACGATCCATAATCTGAATCAAAGCTTTGTAGTCGTCGTTCACCACGCGGTAATCCGTTTGTACTTCATTCACTTCCTTGGAGAGACGGTCATTCTCAAGACGCAGTTCAAGCAATTCATCTTCTTTCTCCCGAAGCTCCTTCTCCAACATCTTGAGTTGACGATTACTCTCCTGCACGGTTCCCTTCCATTGTCGCAGGAAGCGAATGACTGCATCCATCGATAATGAATCGTCCGAGATCCCATCTGATTTGTACAGATGTTCTTCAGTGTCCAGTGTAGACAATGCAGCAACCTGTGGTCCGAGCATCGCTGGCTGCTTTCTGAGATAACTTCGTTTTTGCCGTTGTGCCTTGGCGTTACTGATGGCAGACTCATACTTTTTACGTACACAACTGTTCCAGCGAAAACCGCATGCGGCAGATGTTCTGCCTATTTTTTCGCCTACCTCTTCAAAAGCGGCCAATTGTGTACTGCCTTCCCGAATATGACGCAAAGTAACCTCAGCTAATATCAAATCGTCCTCTGTACTCCAAGCATCCTGTCTCACTGCAGTCATGCTATAATACCCTCCTAACAACATCCTAAAATAACCGTCCGCATTACCGGAAGCCCGGTATGTGAATTAGGTATAAAAGCTGCTTCATTCATTCTTATGCCTCTCATAGAGTTCATAGAATTGATTTCATACTAAAATGTATTTCCACATTCAGGCTTGCTCATACGTGACACAAGTAAAACTTCTCTCTTTATACTTCATTTGAGCAAAAAAAGAATTCGCTTTCATATCCAAATTTGTTTACACGTTTTTCCTTTCCCGGTATAATGTTGTGTAGACAATCTATGATCGTACTTAGAGAGGAGGATTTACCGTGGCACGCATGTTTCGGGTACTCGGGTTCTTCACGCTTGCGATTGGCCTGATGGCTTTTGCGGGAGATCTGGTCGAAATGGCTTTGCTTTTTTTCCTGCAGACTGCGTTTTTTGTCATTTTGGGATACTTGAAATTTACTGAAAGAACGTACATATTGCTCTTCTGGGGTTATATGATCGTCACATTCACGGGGTTCAGCTACTGGACCGTATTCCAAATGGGTTTGCCGCTATAATCCACCTGCAGCATCAAAGTAATCCGATATCTGTCGGGTTACTTTTTTGTTGTGTTCAGATTAAATGGTTGTTCATGGTGTTATGTAACCTCTAAGGATAATTCACGTATTTGTTTCATATATTGTCTGGAAGACAACTAGCCTGTACTATTGTCATTGAAGAAGTGGAAAGGAGAATGATCGTTGAGACGTCATAACGGCATCGCCGCATTTATATTATGCATCATCGTATTTCTGCAACTACCCTCAAACTATGCCTACGGAGAGCCTTCATCTGAGGATACACGTGAAATATTGCAAAAAAGTCTATCCATCGTCGAAATCGATCATGAAATTGAACGTATCGCAGGCACACAGAAGCAGCTGGCTCAACAATACGAGAGATTATCCGTCCAACTTCAGGATCAGGAAGAACAGATACATATTCAGCAAGTTCGGGCCGGAGCTGTAGTGAGATCCTACTATACTGGAGAACGTGACAGTCTTCTTATGACGGTCCTAGGGGCCCGGTCATTCAAAGACCTGTTTGTACTGTATGATTATTATCAGATTATTATTGGACGGGATCAGGCTGTGCTGGACAAGTATCAGGACCGGTATCGCAACCTGCAACAGACTTCCACTCAGATTCGTCAGACTACAGCAGAACTAACCGAAATGAAGACTAATCTTCAAAACCAGCGGGAACGTGTAGTCGCCTTGCAAAAAGAAGTAGATGCCCAAATAGCCACCAGCGGAGATGCGGCGGCGATTCAGAAACTAATGGATGAATTAACTCTCTATTGGGAGAATATCGGCATCTATGAGGTGAAACGATATTTCAAAGCATTGGCATCTGCCATGCAGAACATGCCTGATTTTATACAAAAACAAAACGGAGGCATATCCACAACTGGAACAACGTATACGATTCGTATTGGGCAGGATGAGCTTAACGCATTTTTACGTTCGCAAAATCCTATCTTTAAAGACTTTGCCTTTCAGTTTAATCAGGATAAGATTATCGCATCCGGTCAGCGGGATCAGTTGCAACTAAGCATTGAAGGACATTATACGGTTGAAAATGAACCTCAAAACTCCATTCGTTTTCATGTGGACAAACTAGTATTTAATCAGCTTGATTTGCCCGACACCACCCGCAGAATGCTGGAAAGAGAATTCGACCTTGGATTCTATCCACAGAAAATCCTGTCTTTTGTCAAAGCAACGGATGTTTCAACAAGTGAAGGCATACTGGAAGTTAAACTGGCTATATCATTTTAAAGAGCTTGTTCTAATACTATTTACGTATTGATACGCTGTAATCTCTCCCTTTAAAAATTGTTGTACCTTTTTATGAAAACGAGTGATTAGAGCAAGACTTTCGGTCGTTGACGCAGGGGCATCTTGGGTTGTTGAGAACCAGGAATGTCTCTTTGTCATTTCATAACGTCCAGCAAGTTTCTCGGACTCCAAATCCAGTTCCTGTTGCTTTGCCGGCAAACGGTTGACCTGTTGGTACCATTTTAACTGTGACGTAGCGGACGTCATGCCTTCAATCCATCTACTGGCCTCCTCAGCCTCAACCGAACCCGAAGTAATGACAAGGCTTCTTGAGCTTACTGTTTCCAAGGATTCAAAAGAAATGTGCTCCAAAGAATCTTTATGAACGGTACTCGCTTGATCTGCACTTAATAATTGAGATAACAAGGATACAATCATCGGTATGTTAGTCTCGTCAGCAGTTGATGAGAACAACGGATAGGTAGACTGGACCATTATATGAGGTTGAATGTGATTCATCAATTGAATCCCCTGCTGGAGGTCTCCCGGTTGCGAGTCTAATTGCGTTTGATTAACTTGATCAGGCGCCATTCTCGGTTCAAGATGATTTAACCACGCATTTGTCCCGTACATATCATTAATGTTCATTGTAATTAAAGGGATTCCTTCGGCATTGGCTTGTTGAGTAAGTTTGACCCACTGATCTTTATTGTGAGGTAATGACTCCATTCCAGCTCTCTTCAGAAATGAAGATTTTGCAGCCAGAATGTACGGATCAAAATCAAAAGGCATTCCCCATTGATAACCATTCCACTCTGTCATTCCCCGTAATCCAACTACTGTATCACCGAGAGACTTCGATAATGTTGTTCCATTTAACGGATACAGGTACCCTTTTTGGGCATAGTATTGCACTTCTTCACTATCAAGCAGAACCACATCGCCGTTCTCTCCTAGTGAAAATTCAAGATCCAAAACACGCTTATATGTATCCGGCTTCTCATTCCGAAGATTAATCTCTACCAGCTGGGAAGCAGCAACTTCTTTGGCTAACTTTTGAAAGGCTTGGAACTCTTCATCCGACATGGCAACCACAATCTCCAGCGGAGATTGAGCATCTTCATTACGTGACGAATTACCCGGAAAAGCATCCTTCTCCTTCTCTTGTTCCTGATTGAGCTGCGAACCTCTAAAGTCAAAACTCGGTGACAAGATCGTTAACGAAAGCAGCAATACCGCGAACAAAACAACCTGATGTTTACGCTTCATTAACTTCCCTCCTTGTTCACCTAGTTTTTTCCTGCAGCAATTATTGTAACAAATAAGTAGTACTCTTGTCCTACCCTGCCGAAAAACACTTTTTCGGATTTTTGCATACTACGAGCATATCGAGTTCTGTGCAATAACGCTTTCTTATTTTTTCAGCAAAAAAGCCGGCTCCAGGAGCCGGCTTCAATAACAACATTTTCCGGGAAATAAATCCCATGGGGACTTACAATAAATCAGCCGCAAGTTGTGCCAGCTTGGACCGCTCACCTTTTTCGAGCATAATGTGTCCGCTGATTCCCTCTTGCTTAAACCGTTCCACAATATACGTCAGACCGTTACTGGCGGAATCAAGATACGGATGATCGATCTGTTCGGGGTCACCCATCAAAATAATTTTACTGCCTTCACCGACTCTGGATACAATGGTCTTCACTTCATGGCGGGACAGATTCTGAGCCTCATCAATGATGATAAACTGTCCAGGTATCGATCTTCCACGAATATACGTTAAAGCCTCCACCTGAATACTGCCAAGTCCCATTAGGATTTTATCGATATCTCCAGCTTTTTTGGTATCAAACAAAAACTCCAGATTATCATAAATCGGCTGCATCCATGGACGAAGTTTTTCTTCCTTCTCACCAGGCAAGTAACCGATATCTTTCCCCATCGGAACGACAGGACGAGCGATCAACAGTTTTTTGTATTTATGATCATCCTCTACCTTAAGCAGACCTGCTGCAAGTGCCAGCAAGGTTTTCCCTGTTCCAGCTTTACCGGTAATGGTAACAAGCGGGATGTCGTCATTCAAAAGCAGTTCCAGTGCCATGCGTTGTTGTGCGTTACGTGCGCTAATACCCCAGACATTATCATTACTGAGGAAAAGCGGCTCCAGCTTGGTTCCCTCTGTATTCACTTTAAGTAAAGCCGATTTATTGGTTCCCATCTCATCCTTGAGAATGACGAATTCATTCGGATATAACGAGTAAGACAACTGTAGCGGTTTGATTGGTAAAAAACGATATGTGTAAAACTCATCAATCACTGACGGATGAACTTTTAGGGCCGTATAACCTGGATATAACTCGCTGAGTCCTGCCGTCCGATCTGATAAGTAATCCTGTGTAAACAGTCCAAGTACATCCGCTTTGATACGCACAAGAACATCTTTACTGACAAGCACGACCTGACGTTCGACTACTTCCTTTTCATTCTCTTCGATCTGATAATTCAGTGCGACAGCCAGAATTCGATTATCGTTGGATACTTCACCAAACATTTCCTGAACTTTCACGAAACTCCGATGATTCAGCTCTACTTTCAGGTTACCTCCATTAGCCAAAGGTACCCCACTGTGCAGGTGACCCAGCTCACGTAATCCATCCAACAGTCTGGATACATTACGGGCATTACGCCCAATTTCATCGGCATTTCTTTTTTTGGAGTCGATCTCCTCCAATACAACCGCGGGAATGATTACCTCATGTTCCTCAAAGGCAAATATGGCATTGGGGTCATGCAGAAGCACGTTGGTATCCAATACAAAAATCTTTTTCATTCAATCCCCTCCAAAGCGGCGTCGTTAAAGGCATGGATAGTGTGATCTTTCAGCAGCGGCATGGACAATCATGATCCCATACATAAATGTATTCGACTAGGGCAAAATAATTGTCAACCATTCTGAAAAACTCCAAGAAAGGATGAACATTTATGAAAATATGGGTTAGCACGCTGCTTCTGATCTTTATACTTACAGGTTGCAACAGTACCACTCGTAACGCTTCTCAGGAACCGCATACGTCACATCCAAGAAGCTACGGAGGAAATATTACAACTCAGCAAGATCAAAGGAAAGGATCTCACATGCTCGATGCACAGGAAGATCGGTTGAATCCTTCACGTTTGGACCGTCTTAATGAAAATACTGGTGAAGTCCACGATACCAACATTGCGGATGATGCAAAGAGTGGCCGGATGCCAAATGAAAAACGGATCAATCACCTTAAAGCACTTGCCAAGCAAGTGGAAGGTGTTAAAGATGC
Source organism: Paenibacillus sp. FSL R5-0519 (assembly GCF_037974275.1). NCBI lineage: Bacteria > Bacillati > Bacillota > Bacilli > Caryophanales > Paenibacillaceae > Paenibacillus > Paenibacillus sp. FSL R5-0519. The sequence goes on along the minus strand of NZ_CP150234.1, from coordinate 1,798,074 downwards.
GAACTGCGTTATACTCGGTAATACGGCTGTCGTTGGTATTGATGTTGATGGTGAACTGGAACGTGCTCGGGTAGGTACCATCAAATACGCTGTTGCCGAAGCGCTTCGTAAAGATCCCGAAGGTGTAGACTCCATTGTTACTGCTGATGCCGATGTCACTGAACGAATTAAAGAGATTGGTGAACATATCCGTCAAGGGCACCCCATATCCGGTTTTGCTTCAGAACTCGCTGACATGGTGGGACGAATTATCCCTCAACTCCCGAAAGACGTCAAAGTCCGTCAAAATCCGGATGAACACGTGAATCAAAAACAACAAATGCAGCAGCTGCATTCATCTGACAAAAGACAACAAAAAGCCCAGTGATCTCTCACTAGGCTTTTTTCATGGCAGCAAAAACCTGCCCATCTAATTTTTCAGCAGCACGCTGATCATATACTTTGACATATTGAGGCACGGAGGACAGTTGAGCGCCGTAAAACAGAGCATTCCTCACCGCTTCAATCGTAATGTCGAAACAGCACATATTAAATGGAACATCCTGCAGCGGATCTTGTCGTACCGCAGCACGTCCGTTCACTGCGTACACTGTCTCTTCTCCAAAGACAGTAATCGTAATGAGCGGGTTAGTCATCATGTTATTCACTAAGCGCGAACGATGATCGATCGCCACACGAAAAGTAGAAGCATTCTCCGCATAAATCCAGGAGATGGCTGTTGAAGTCGGACCTCCGGATTCTACATCCACTGTGCTCAGCAGCACAAAGGTCTCATTCTTGAATTGCTGTAAAAGAGATTCAGTTAATTGTGTGACGGCTTCGGACATTCAACCAGCCCCCTAACCTTCTTTATGCAATTCTTAAACTTGGTTTATATTATTATAGCATACGAATTAATGTGCTTCCAATCCAAAAAGAATGAAGGTTATTCACTCGAAGTTGAAGTGGTTACTTTGCCTGAAAGTGTATCTTGTAATGCCTGCTTCGCATTGGCAAGTTCCGTTTCATTAATATACACATAAGGACTTCTCCACTCTCCGGTTACCGGAGTATAGTGTACATCCGAGGTGGAAATGTTCCAATACGTCGAGATGAAGTTTTTCATTTGTTCCGATTCCACATCTGTCGTCATGTTCTTGTCAACTGCACCAATCACTTTGCTAATCTTCGTAATTCCCCCAAGAGATTTCATCTGATCCAACATGGAGTTCAATACTTGGTTTTGACGTTTGTTACGGTCAAAGTCATTGGATTCAGCAGTCTTCGGATTACAATTGGATTTGCGGTAACGCACAAAATCCAGTGCCGCTTTACCATCAAGATGTTGTGCGCCTGCGACCAGATTGATATCTGTCCCATCGGCTGTATCTCTATAACACATATTTTTATCCACAGTCACATCCACGCCACCCACGGCATTAACAGCATCACGGAAAGCCTGGAAATTCAGTACGGTTGTATAATTAATATCTACATCCAAATACTTACTCATCATTTCTTTCATCTGATCCTCTGCATTTTTGCCAGTGGTTTTTTCCTGTGCTTTAAACCTCGGATAATAGGAATTCAACTTGTTTGATTTGTACCCATCCAATTGAATACGCGTGTCTCGTGGCAAAGATACAATGGTTGCCGTCTTGGTCTCCGGATTCAACGAAGCCACCATTACGACATCCGAGAGATATGTGCCCGTTTCAGGACGGTTATCTGTGCCTAATAACAGCATCGTGATCGGTTTGGTTGTGGCTGACATGCCGGGAGGTACCGGTTTATCGATGCCTGTATCCACGACTTGATTGTATACCCAGTACGCATATCCACCGCCTACCAGAATGGCAATAACCAATAGACTTAAAAAGATTCTGCCAAAAGCATTCATTCTCTTTTTCTTCTTAGGCTGCTTGCCCTTGCCATTCTTCGATCCAGAAGCACCGGATTGCGTTGGTGCCTGTCTCCGTGGAGGCAGTCCGTTCGAATTTGAGTTCATATCTTCAACACCTTTATCACATCTGTTTTTTGTCTAAATAAAAGACAACCGCTTTCCCTAAGGAAAACGGATGGTCTGTACAAGACAGGATTTATGAATTTCGAGCGGTAGCTTCCGCTTTTTTCTTTTGACGGCCTTCGATAAAATAACGCACTCTCACTAACAACATCAAACCAACCGCAACCAACAAACATTGAATGATGGGAAGCTTGTCGATCTGGAAAATAAGAAGCATGAATGTGCCCATCGCCATCAATATATAGAGAACGATTTCCTTACCAAGCGGCAATTTCTGACGTACCCGAAACACCTTGTTATATACGTAAGTAATCAATACAAAGATGACGATGTAGGCTACGATCGGGTGTGATGCGAACCATGCTTGCATGCACAGCCAGCTCCTTTCGTGTTCATGCTAGGATATAAGTTAACTGGTTGATGAAACTCCCTTTAGCAACTTAGAGAGCCAGTACGTGCATCGTGACCGTTTCGGTCTCAGCTCGTTCTTCCGATCGCTGTTATCCCCAGATTTTTTCGATCCATTTTCAATGGTAAAATCCGGGGATAAAGGCGAACGCTTCGCTTCTTCAGAATCGATTCTGTTCCCTACACTACGTTAGTTGTACAAGCTCTCGTTACTAGCCGGGCCCATCAAACGTTAACTTATAACTTTTATTTTATTGTTATTAGGCTTTGGAAGCCATTTTGCGTTGTTTTTCTGCACGTTCACGCTCGGATTTATTCAGGATCTTCTTACGAAGACGAATGGATTTCGGTGTGATTTCACAATATTCATCTTCATTCAGATATTCAAGCGCCTGTTCCAATGAGAAGATAATCGGAGTTTTAATTTTAACTGTATCATCTTTACCAGAAGAACGAACGTTAGTCAGTTGTTTTTCTTTGCAGATGTTAACAACGATATCATTGTCACGTGTATGTTCACCAACAATCATACCTTCGTAGATCTCAGTACCCGGCTCCAAGAAGAGCGTTCCGCGATCCTCAACACCCATCATTCCGTAGAACGTAGATGTACCCGTTTCAGTTGAGATCAGTACTCCTTGGTGACGTCCACCCACTTGACCGGATACTACTGGAGCGTAGCTGTCAAATGCATGGTTCATAACACCGTAACCACGAGTCAATGTCAGGAAGTTTGTGCTATATCCGATCAAACCACGTGCTGGAATCAGGAACTCCAGACGAACTTGACCACTACCTGTGTTAACCATGTTAACCATCTCTGCTTTACGTGCACCCAGGCTCTCCATTACGGAACCCATGCTCTCTTCAGGGATATCAATCAACAAGCGCTCAACAGGTTCCATTTTCTTACCGTCAACTTCTTTAACGATAACTTCTGGTTTGGATACTTGAAGTTCATATCCTTCACGACGCATGTTCTCAATCAGGATTCCCAAGTGAAGCTCACCCCGTCCGGAAACGACAAATGCATCCGGGCTGTCCGTTTCATCAACACGAAGGGAAACGTCAGTTTCCAGTTCTTTCAACAAACGCTCACGAAGTTTACGGGAAGTTACCCATTTACCTTCACGACCTGCGAATGGACTGTTGTTCACGAGGAACGTCATTTGTAGTGTAGGCTCATCGATTTTCAAAACTGGAAGTGCTTCTGGATTGTTCGGATCGGCAATGGTTTCACCAATGTTGATGTCCTTGATCCCTGCAATGGCAACGATGTCGCCTGCTCCTGCTTCTTCCGTCTCAATACGTTTGAGACCCTGGAAACCGAACAGTTTCTCGATACGTGCAGTTTTGCTCTTGCCATCACGCATAATAACCGTTACCGATTGTCCTTGACGGATCACACCGCGGTTAACACGACCAATGGCAATACGGCCAAGGTATTCATTGTAGTCCATCAAAGTAACGAGGAATTGAAGTGGTTCTTCAACATTTTCGGTAGGGTGTGGGATATGACTAACGATCGTATTGTAGATCGCCATCATGTTGTCATCCTGTTTAGCAGGATCACTTTCCATGCTGGATGTTCCGTTCAATGCGGAAGCATATACAACAGGGAATTCAAGCTGTTGATCGTTGGCACCCAGTTCAATGAACAGGTCCAATACTTCGTCAATTACCTCAGCCGGACGAGCCGCTGGACGGTCAATTTTGTTTACAACAACGATAGGTGTCAGGTTGTGCTCCAGTGCTTTACGAAGTACAAACTTCGTTTGTGGCATACAGCCCTCATAAGCATCAACGACGAGCAATACGCCGTCAACCATTTTCATGATACGTTCCACTTCGCCACCGAAATCGGCGTGTCCTGGTGTATCCACAATGTTGATCAGATAATCTTTATAAGTTATAGCCGTGTTTTTGGCCAAAATCGTAATACCGCGTTCACGCTCCAAATCGTTGGAGTCCATTGCGCGCTCCTGTACCGTTTCGTGATCACGGAAAGTACCGGATTGCTGGAGCAACTTGTCGACGAGCGTAGTTTTCCCGTGGTCGACGTGGGCAATAATCGCAATATTGCGAATGTGTTCTCTTGAATGCATGGTTTGTATCCATATCCTTTCCAATTTCAATTCTTATCTACTAAACTTCCCGCAATTTCGCAGGTTACTCACAAAATAAGCGTCGGTGATATCCCGACGCATGTCTATATCCCTTATATTATAGTTTATTATAGGTAAAAATCAAGATATTTCGCACGAAAAGACCATTGGGAATGTTACCAGCCTCTCCCTTGCCGTCCTCGTCCAAGCAATAACCAGACTCCGCCCAGGATCAAAAGAACAGCAAGGACATAGATTATTCCCGTTTGCAGCAAGGTAAATCCGAATAATATGATGGATACCGCACCAAGGATCAAAGCTGCAGGTAATACATATTCCGGTCTTCGACGCTCAGCCATTCCATATTCGAGCAGCCCTATGGCGATCCCAAGCAAAATTGCTGGCCAGAGCCTGCTCATTAGTCCAGCACCCCATGTATTGGTTATACTGAATAACACACCATACACCGTTAGTATGCCGGCTGGAACAAGTGACCACGACGGTGAAATACGCGCATAATATAACGCATGAAGGGCTATGCCTGGCAGCAAGATCAGCAAAGGCCAGAAGTTACGACCAATAAATCCAAACACGCCAAACTTACCAAGCAGAATAATAATTCCAGCAGCTACAATAAATATGCCAATTGCTTTTTCATTTCTCATCCTCATCTGCAATCACCTCTTATACCATGGCTATGTACTTTATTTCTTTGATAAACATTTTATAATCCATGCTGACTGTTAATTTCCTAACCTGTTATCCTGCTTCTAGTGTATCTGATGTTTCGGCAAAAAACTATACTTTATGTCGCACTTTGCAGGTGCCCTTTACCTGTATTACCCTAAAATGTGCAACTTATGACTAGCCCAATGGAACTTCTAATGGCAAGAGTATTCGCTCAACACAAAACCGCCTAAACCTGCGGGTTCGGACGGTCCTGTGTTCAAGCTTTTATCCATAGTCAAACTATGCGTTCTTCCTCACAAATTTATGGGCTCCTCCAACCGCTATTACAAGACAAGCCATTGCTGCGGGCAGCAGCGTGTGTACCTCTGATGCCATTCCTCCCAGCCATTCTCCTAACTTTGGGTCTTTCATCACCATCTCACCAGCTGTGAAAGCCAGAATGCCTGATCCGGCGAATACCAGAATCGGAAATCGCTTGAGCAAACCAACAATTAGCCCACTGCCCCATACGACAATGGGGATACTTATTGCAATCCCGATGACGATCAAAGCCAAATCTCCATCTGCCAAAGCCGCTATAGCCAAAACGTTATCCAGGCTCATTACAAAATCGGCAATCAGAATGGTTTGAATGGCTTTCCACGTCGTAGAAGCTTCCCGAATATGTACTTCATCCTCATTTTGAAGCAGTAGCTTCACTGCAATCCAGAGTAGCAACAGTCCACCTGCCGCTTGGATAAAGGGAATCCCGAGTAATAACACTGCGACGAAGGTTAACACACAGCGTAGCAGCACCGCCCCAAAAGCTCCCCACCATACCGCTTTTTTGCGTTGTATCGGTGGCAGATCCTTGCTGGCAAGCGCAATAACAACCGCATTATCTCCACTCAATACCAGATTGATCATTAAAATCTCAGTCAACAGCCAGAGTGTATCCATGTCCTCATCCCCCCACATTAACTTGTATGTCAGAGTTGTCCATGCTATTCTTAATGATTGAACCGTATATAAGGAGTGACATAATACATGGAGCTATTTAGCCCCGCTTTCTGGCTGGCTTTGCTGAACGTTGTCTTTATTGATCTCATTCTGGCTGGAGATAATGCCATCGTCATTGGTCTTGCAGCTCGAAATTTGCACCCTTCCGTGCAGAAAAAGGCGATTCTATATGGAACGGGCGGCGCACTTCTGATTCGAATCTTGGCAACCGTTGTTGTTTTATGGTTGCTTAAAGTGCCTTGGCTCTTGCTGGTGGGAGGCATACTGCTGATCTGGATCGCCTATAAATTATTGGCGGATCAGGGAGATGAACACAATGATATTCAGGCGGGGACTTCCTTATGGACTGCTGTTCGTACCATCGTGATCGCAGATGCAGCCATGGGACTCGATAACGTGATTGCCGTTGCCGGAGCTGCGCAGCAGCATCTTGTGCTTGTCATTCTCGGACTCCTGATTAGTGTACCTATTATCGTCTGGGGCAGCACCCTGTTTATCAAGCTCATTAATCACTTTCCCTGGATCATCTATGTCGGAGCCATCGTTCTCGGGTATACGGCATCCAATATGATTACCGAGGAGCAGCGACTCTCGCCTTACTTTACTGAACATCCGGCATTGCGAATTCTCTTCATCGTTGTGGTTATCGCAGGCGTAGTCTTTGCGGGTTATCGCAAACGCTCCAGCAGTTCGAGTCACAAGGGATCTGGCGGGGAACAGCAGCGCTCCTATTCGTAGGCTATTTAATTTTATAATTGCTCCTGAACACAGCAAAGGACTGAACGATATTTTATCGGACAGTCCTTTTTTTGCAGTTAACATAGCCTTTATTATGTCAGCCATGCTCATTTTTATTGAGTTTAGAACCAGTCATCCTTCATGGCATGATCGCCTGACTGATTCGTTACCACAGAAGTTTCACCTGCGTGCAGCGTGATGGTTTCTGTTAATTCCACCGCTTGATCCACCCATTCTGACAGATGGCTCATTGTTGATTCTATTTTATCCACAATTCGAAGGTTTGGATTGGTTGAAGGTGACTTTGGCACAAAGAGAGTACAGCAATCCTCATATGGCAAAATCGATATGTCATACGTTCCAATTTGTTTGGACAGGGTAATGATCTCCTGTTTATCCATCATAACCAGTGGTCGCAACAGTGGTAGATCCGTCGCACGGCCGATGACATTCATACTCGGAAGAGTCTGACTCGCTACTTGGCCCAGGCTATCCCCGGTGATCAGTGCTAGTGCGCGCTCCCGCTCTGCAAGTTTGGATGCAATTCGCAGCATTGAACGTCTCATTAGGGTAATAATCAGATTGTCCTGACCCAGTTGGGTGAATGCCGTTTGGATCTCCGTAAATGGAACCAGATGCAGCTTAATTGTTCCTGCATGATCAGCAAGGGCACGCGCCAAATCAATGACTTTTTCTTTGGCCCGCTGGCTTGTGAACGGATAACTGTAAAAATGTACACATTCCACTTCGAGTCCACGACGCATGGAAGACCAGGCAGCAACAGGGCTATCTATCCCACCTGATAGCAGTACCATTGCTTTGCCATTCGTCCCCAGCGGAAACCCACCCACTGCAGGAATGGTTTCATTGAAAATATATGTGCCTTGATCCCGAATTTCCACTCGCAGTTCAATATCAGGCTGACGAACATCAACACTCAATTGCTGGAACTTCCGAAGGATCGGGGAACCAACCAGATGATTCATTTCATGTGAAGAGTTCGGGAACTCCTTCCATACCCGCCTTACATTTACCTTGAATGTGGTGCCTTCCTTAAATTCGTCTTCCCTTTCGTCCATAAAAGCAACTGCGGTTTTCACAATCTCATCAAGCTCGGATGGAGTAACTTTAACCGGACTAATCGACATCACACCGAATACCCGCTTTAACACCTTAATCAGTTCAGTATGTGATTCACTGCCAAGATCCACATAGACACGGCCATATTCTTTGCGAAGACTTGCTCCTGGATAAGGTTTAAGTAAAGCTTTCACCTGTGTAATGATCGTTTTCTCGAATCGCGCACGATTTTTTCCTTTTAACATAAACTCTCCGAAACGGAGAAGCAGCATATCATATTTCATATCCATTCACATCCGCCTTTCAAGGGGTCGCAACTGCGCCACCATCTGATGTAAAGCCCGTTCAAGCGAGGCTACATCTTCTTCTGTATGTTCATCTCCAAGACTAATACGCAATCCGCCAGCAGCACAAGCTGCATCTCTGCCCATCGCAAGTAGAGCTCTACTCGGTTCAGCCGAACGCGAAGAACAGGCAGATTGGGTGGATATGGTTATGCCAAGTTGCTCCAAGGTGTGCAGCGCCACTTCTGCCTTCATCCCGGGATAGGAGAAGTGCACAATATGAGGTGCACCCTCTGTGCGACTGTTCAATTCAAATTCAGGAATGTGACGTATCGTTTCCATCAATCGATCACGGAGTACCTGAGTACGACGGGCATAATCAACCCGGCCTTCTGCTGCCATCCGCATGGCCTTTGCCATGGCTACTAACAAGGCCACGTTCTCCGTGCCAGCTCTTAGACCCTGCTCCTGTGATCCCCCTGACATGAGTGGCGTAAGTTCCACTCCACTTCGCACATACAAGAGGCCTGCTCCCTTCGGCCCACGGATCTTGTGAGCAGACAAACTGTACAGATCTGCGCCCCAAGCGGCAGGTGCGGCCTCCATTTTCCCAAAACCCTGAACACCATCCACATGGAAGAGCACTCGTGGTGCTTTCTTTTTCAACTGTTTGCCAATCTCTGCAATCGGATGGATGGCCCCCGTTTCATTGTTTACATGCATCAGACTTACTACCACCGTATCCGGTCTGATTGCGTCTACAACCTGCTGAGCACTCACCACTCCATCGGAATTCACAGGAAGTAATGTCACTTCCCATCCCCACTGTTGCAATTGCATAACACTTTCATACACCGAAGCATGTTCGGTAGCCGTTGTGACGATATGTCTGCCCCGTGACTGATAACGTAATGCCGCACCTTTTATCGCCAGATTATTGCTCTCAGTCGCTCCAGAAGTAAATACAATCTCCTCAGGTTTAACACCTATTGCTGCAGCACAGCCAGATCGTGCACGACGCAACAATTGATGAGCACGCTCTCCATATCCATGAATAGAAGACGGATTACCGAATTGTGTCTCCATAATTTCGGCCATCGTACGAATGACATCAGGATGGGGAGGCGTGGTTGCAGCATAATCAAAATATTTCAAATGAGGTTGGACCTCCCTTATCTCTTCGTTCATGATCCTACAGTGAGCATTGTAACATGATACCCATACAACACAAAAAGACCAACCGGGAACAGGCGTTTCAAGCGCTGCTGCTCCCACATTGGATCTCATCCTGCCTATCATGTGTTATCGCAAATGTTTTTTGAGAGTTTAGATCACATATTTCGCGCGTGCCTTCTCCACTTTGGAGATATAATTCTGTGTTTCTGAAGGCAGACGGTTAAGTACACTCATCAGTTCACTATCACTCGACACGCCCAGACGTGAAACACGACCCGGTCCTGCATTATATGCAGCAAGCGCCATGTTCACTTCTCCACCGAAACGCTGGAGCTGAAGAGAAAGATATTTGGTACCAGCATCAATGTTCTGAGCAGGATCAAATGAATTACTCACACCTAGCCCCGCAGCCGTCCCATCCATTAATTGCATGAGCCCTTTGGCACCGGCGGAGGAAACAACATTTGGGTTAAAATTGGACTCTGTGTCAATGACGGCCTTAATCAATGATTCAGGCACACCATATTTCGCACTTGCTTCCGAAATCAATGATTCAAAATCCGTAGGTACGGATGCACCGGAATCCACGATTCCTGTATTGGATGAAGATAATAAAGATTCAACGATGTTATTGGAGACAGAAGACGATCCTGCCGTATTTATATCCGGATTGTACGTGCTTCCGAGTTGCAGCCACAACAAACCATCACTGGATCTTTTGGAGACCGTAGCGGTGGAATCCGTATTGCTCGTCGAATTGGCACCCGTGCCTAACAGCCCGTCCATCACATTGGCGAAATCCACTGTTGAACCAGCATCTGGTTGTGACCCACTGGTTTGATTATTCACATTGGATAGTTGCAGTTCCAACAACTGCCGCGATCCGCTCGGATCTATCTGCATGAGTTATACCCACTCCCGTAGTATTAAGCGTAATATGACCTTATTCTACATCGTTTTACAGCAAGGTTCCATTGTTTTCAAAAAAATAGTTGAATCCCACGGTCTAACCTGCGTATATACGAAAAAAAACCTCCTGTAAGTCACCACACATGGGTGCAAACAGAAGGCTTGGTGAAGCATATTTTACACTTAGCGCGCAAATGGGATCATGAAAAAATAACTCAGCGTGGCTACAATACCCAGCCCAATGGACCAAGCTCCCGCCGTTTTCCGACCATTTACATAAGCATAGTAACCCAGAACAGCTGCCGCTGGTCCAAGTACGATGGACCACATGAACAAGGACGCAATACCGAAGGCCAGCCCCATATAACCTGCGACCTTGCCTGTTGACTCCATGACACGGTCTGCCTCATGCTTCTCAACTACAGGTTCTGAACGTTCGGTGCCTCCAGTTCTTACAACAGTTGGAGGAGCCACCTCAGCCCCGTACTCTTCCCGATGTACTTTCCTTGGATAATCCACACGCATACGCTGTTTTTCAACCTCACCCTTGTTTTCAGGGCGATCAATAGAACGAATGTTGTTATCGTCATTTTTCATTTGGAAGCACCTCCATTATGAATAGGGATGACTGCTCACTTGGGTCTGAACGTGTGACAGCATGTTGCAGAGGATGTACGTGCATGATCATGGTGGTCCGAGTCAAATGTCTCACCGGCAAATTCCTCATGCAGACGACGGGTAGCATGTTGGTCAATGTCAATCATGATGGCATCAGCCTGGCAGAAGTTGTTCTCTCCCCAAAAGTTGCAGTTGGAGACGCTGCATTTGACAATTGGTTTGTCTTGGCTCATTTTTTTATCACCTCGACTACTATTGTCTCCCCGCCACAAACCCGATATTCTCTGCTAAAATGCCAGATGATGACATGATCCCTCCCCGTTGATTTCTGACTGAAAACAGAAAAAAAACCGCCACAAGGGCGGTTTCGTCCAATATCTTATTAAAATTTAAACGTTAGTTAAGCGTGATTCCGTTGATTTTGCATGCGACGCTGAGTCAGGTAATCACTTTCGTAGTATGCCAGATCATCGCGCAATTCTTCGTACGTTTTGGAAACCTCAAGAATGACATCCCGCACTGCACGAATTGGCTTGTCGCGAAAACGAATGGCATCTTGTCCTGTGTAAGCGTATCTTCCGTCTTCAGAATAACATTCATTTTTGGGATAGAAAAAGCTGTTTACGCATTGGTGATACGTATTATAAAGAGCCTTTTCGGCAAAATCGACATCAAAGTTGGCACGACGCAGCACAACGCCAAGTTTTTCGTAAGAAACTTCAGAAAAAACGAGTAAATGACGGAGATCTGAAAGAAATCCTTTGTAGAAGACTGTTGATTCTTCCGTCTGATTCTGATCCAGTTCAGGCAAAGCATTCTCATTCAAAAATTTTTCAATCCGATCGATAGCCGGTTTTAACTTTTCCCTAGTTGACTCACATGTTTTCTGTACATTGGCTGCTGACATAAAGGTAGCTCCCCCTTAAATAAGTCCTTACATATAGGTCGGCCAACGGTGGTTTTCCCCTGACCTTTGAATTCTCAGCTATAATCCTACCATAAAAAGTTGACGAGCGGTATCCCTTAATCATGCTTTCCGTTTCTGCCATTGAACATGCCTATTATACGCAGTCAGACTCGAACTTGTTTGCATAAAACGTTCCACTTTTTCTAACGATAGATATAACCAGTGACAACGATGAAGCACTGTCAATGACTGTCCAAAAATGAACGAAGGAGGATCCATCCGCCATGGCCAGACCGAAATGGATTAACTGGGCCCTTGCAGCTGGTGCGGGAGCACTCGCCCTTACACTTTTGCTTCCAACATCAAATCGTACCGAGCCCAAACCTAGTGCCCTGTCCGATTCTGCTCATGAAGAGCACACGAGTAAACAGCGTCTGAAAGTGCAGGATGTCAAAGCAACCGATCTTCTGACCCGCATGGATGCTAAGCAACATCTCAGTATCATGTTGGAGAAAACCGCCACAATGAATGCCGCGCAGGTGAATCGATATGTGAATGATCTCCAAGGCTCACATGAACATATCAGATCCATTCATCTCATGAATATCAATGGCTCTTTTGACAAACCGTTAGACAAGGCTTCAACACTAGGAAGCAAGCTGGAACAACAGAAGCTTCAACATGCACTGAACCTTGCCAAAAAAGCGGTAAACAAACGTCAAAGTTTTGAATCTTCTTCTTTTCCTTTGGGAAAAGAAAAATATTTTGTTATGGGGCAACCCTCCAAAGATGGCAAACGAGCTGTAATTGCCTTGTTCAGCCAGAATGTATTAAATGCAGTTGAACAACATCAACGCAAAAATCTGCGTATGATCCCTTATCCGCGTGAGGGTAAATTCAAGATTGAGTCTGTTCACCCGGATACACTTAACGAAATCACAGTGAAAACCGGACATGATAACGCCAATGCCAGTCATTTTTACGAAAATGAAATCGTTATCCGATTTCGCCAGGATCCCAGTGAACGGGATATGCGTATCATTAAATCTGATCTAAGAATGCAATCTGCGCGCAAGCTGGGATACACGTATGTTTTTCGGTCAGAAGACATGAGTTACAAGCAATTGCATAGCTATTTCGAAAGCAAATGGAATCCACTTTATATGGAACCCCATTACATGTATTTAACCAATGATACCGTAACTGAACAAACCGATGTTACGATACCCAATGACATTTTGTTCTCCGATTATCAGTGGAACCTGCCTGCGATTGAGACAAACAGAGGTTGGAATATTACCAGGGGAAACAAAGATGTCATCGTTGCAGTCGTTGACACGGGGGTTGATATGAATCACCCTGACCTGAAGGGCAAACTCCTCGAAGGTTATAATGTGGTCGAGCCGGGAAGCAAACCGATGGATGATGTGGGACATGGCACACATGTCGCAGGCATTATCGGTGCTATTGTCAACAATAATGAAGGCGTAGCAGGCATGAGCTGGTATAACAAGGTACTACCGGTTAAAGTACTCGACAACTCGGGTTCAGGTACCACGTATGCCGTTGCCGAAGGTATCATCTGGGCAGCCGATCATGGAGCCAAAGTGATCAACATGAGTCTGGGCAATTATGCTGATGCGCAATTTCTTCATGATGCCGTTAAATATGCTTTTGATCGGGATATCGTCCTGATTGCAGCCACGGGAAATGATAATACAGAACGTCCAGGATACCCTGCTGCTTATCCGGAAGTATTTGCCGTATCAGCTACCGACCCGGATATGAGCAAAGCTTCCTACTCCAACTATGGGGATTATGTGGATGTGATGGCTCCGGGTTCGAGTATCGCCAGTACCTATCCAAACAATCAGTATGCGGCCTTGTCCGGAACGTCCATGGCTAGCCCCCATGTAGCCGCACTTGCAGGTTTGATTCGTTCGTTAAACCCTGATTTGACCAACACGGAAGTGATGGATTTGATGCGTCAAAGTGTTATTGACCTCGGTGATCCGGGTCACGATAAGTATTTTGGATATGGGCAAATCGATGTCTATAAGGCATTGCAAGCCGCATCAGGCAACAGCGCTCCTTTGCAGTTCTGGCCGCAACATGTCAGACAACAAATGGATAATACAATGAAGAAGTATACCCAGTAACCGTAATGACTCCACTCCGTAAAAATACAAAAGCAGCTGCGCCCCGGGGCGTACGCTGCTCTTTGGTTTATATCCAATTTCCCCGGGGCACCCGCTGCAATTAGCGCTTGCGTGAAGATGTGCGGGCTTTACTTGATTTTTTCACGGATTTTTTCTTCGCATTGTGACTGGATACATAGCAAGGGTCTTCTTCTTTGACAACAACCGGATACATGTGGTGATGAATCGGAACACAGTGATGTTTTTTGATCACTTCGATCGGGTGGATTACAGGCACGATTTGTGGGATGTAGTAATCCTCAACAACTTGGATCGGGTCACAGACAATCGGGCAAAGCGGTAGACAGTAATGGTTCATTTCAAAACCAACTCCCTTTCTGGTGATACTATAACCTATTGCAGCAGGTCGAAAGTGGATTGGATGTATGTCCATACTCCGAAAAATTATATGAGCGGTAGCCTGTCCGCCACTGCCCCACCTTGCCCAGGTGTCACACTAGCAATGACTCCGCACAGTACACGAAGACCTCCACACAAAAGCTCCACACTCGTAACCGTGAAGCAGATGCGCAGACTTGGTGTATCCGTCTCCCCTACATAACAGGCGGAACCCGGCAGGAAAGAGACCCCTGCAGCCAAGGACTGATGATGCAGCTCACGCATATCCAGGTTGCTCGGAAGTTGGAGCCACAGATTGAGTCCTCCCTCTGGCAAGCGCCATTGCATTCCCATAGGAGCATGCTCTTCCAGCACTTCAGATGCGGCACGCAAACGAGAATACAATTCATCCCTCAATCGGGATACATAGGCACCGTACTGATTCTGAATGAAAGATTGCAATGCCTTTTGTGTAAGCAACGGACTACCCAGATCTGCCGTTGACTTCGCAGCCACAAGCCGGGTCAGTACACTTCCATCAGCGATAGCACAGGCTATGCGGCAACCGGGAGAGAGCACCTTGCTGAAGCTTTTGATATATACGACATGGCCTGACCCATCCATCGATTTAATGGAAGCTGGCGGAGGGTCCCGAAAATAAAGATCTGCAAATGGATCATCCTCCAGGATGAGGCAGTGGTAGCTTTGCGCGAGATTCAGAAGCTGTGCCCGCCTTCTCGCACTCATCGTAATACCTGTTGGATTATGATAAGTCGGGATCGTATAGATGAGTTTGGGCGGATAGGTATCACATAATCGGGTCAACAGATCGATACGCATGCCTTCTTCATCCATCGGGACCGTAATGATCTTCGCACCTCTACTCGTAAATACATCAATGGCTCCGGTATAGCTTGGCGCCTCCATATATACAACATCCCCAGGTCCGATAAAGGTCCGGGCCACAAGATCAATCCCCTGCTGAGCACCACTTGTGATTAGCATGCGTTCAGGTACTACCTGTAGTCCACGTTCGGCAAAATGTTCGGCGAAGATCTGTCTGAGCTCCCGATCTCCCTGAAAAGATCCATACGCCGCCATACGCTCTGCATGGTCAGAGGAGAGCCGGTAGGCACTGTCAATAATCTCGCGTGTAGGCAGCAGTTCAGGCTGAATCGCTGACATATGTAGTTCATAGCGTACTTGAGGGGACGTATCGAAATGTCTCCAGAGCTGTGCTCGGGGTAAATAATCCACAAGTGCCATCTGCCAATTCCATGACGTACCGGATTCACTGTTAGCATGATTACGCTTGGCTCGATCCACATCCTCCATCGAATCCGTGTTTAAAGTACCTCTTACATAACAACCTTTCCCCTGAGAGCAGGTGATCAGTTGAATCGCTTCGAGTTCAGCATACGCTTTGGATACAGTGACCAGGCTAACGCCCAAATCCGTGGTCATTTTGCGAACAGAAGGAAGTCGGGTTCCGGGTTCAATGAGTCCTGATCTGATACGATCGGCAATCGTTAGTGCAATCTGCACGTACAATTTGGTACTGCTTCCCCGCTTTAATTCAATATGCATGGTTGCGCCCCCCAACTGTTATGATCTTCATTTTACTGTTATAGTGCAGTCCGTCTATTATAGTTTATAATATCAGTATAACAGTGAATAACAGGAGATGAGAATAACATGAGTATCCCATGGTCCAAAATGGCACAAAACACCCCGTCCTCTGTCGTTCGCGACATGCTCCAGGCCGCTCAGGCACCTGGAATGATCTCGCTAGCCGGTGGATTACCAGCCCAGACTTCTTTTCCGCTGGAAGCCATTCGTGTTGCGTATGAAAAAGTATTTATGAGCGGAGCAGCCGCTCTTCAATATGCAGAGACTGAGGGCTACCGTCCTCTTCGCGCTAAAATTGCCGAACGTCTCGAATCCAAGGGCATTCCCGCTTCACCTGATCATATGCTTCTCACTACGGGTTCACAGCAATCTATTGACTTGGTCTGCCGCATCCTTCTTGACCCGGGTGACCGCGTATTAGTTGAATCACCAACCTACCTCGCTGCTCTGCAAGTCATTCATTCCTATCAGGCTGAATCTCACGGCGTAGCCTGTGATGACCACGGCATGTTGCCGGAGTCTCTGGAGGAACAGCTCCAGTTGCATCGTCCAAAACTGGTCTATATTAACCCCACGTTCTCCAATCCTACGGGAAAAGTATGGTCTCGGGAAAGAAGACAGCAGGCTGTGGATCTGTGCCGCAAGTACGGCGTACTTATTTTGGAAGATGACCCCTATGGTGAAATCCGGTTCAATCCAGAGCAATTGGATGTCCCTGCTCTCGCAGAACTGGATGCCGTATCCTATGATGGCCCTTCCAATGTTATCTACACAAGTACATTCTCCAAGACGGTAGCACCAGGCCTTCGTACGGGCTGGATACTGGCTGCTCCCGATATCGTTAAAATGGCAGCACGCGCCAAACAAGGCGCCGACTTGCATTCCAGCAGCATTGACCAAAGAGCGCTTCATGCGCTGCTTGAATCTTTCGATCTGGATGCGCATATTCGTCATATTTCAAAGGATTATGAACAACGGATGAAAACACTGACCACTCTCATGGCAGCCAAGTTATGGGAAGGCATCTCATGGAATTCACCACAAGGTGGCATGTTCTTGTGGTTGCAACTACCAGAAGGCATGCTGGCAAGCAATCTATTCACTTACGGTATCCAGGAGAAAGTGTGCATTGTTCCGGGTGATTCCTTCTATGCAGGTACACCAGAGTTAAACCGCATGCGAATCAACTTTACTCATACAGACCCTGAGCTTCTTCCTGAAGCCGTGGAAAGAATGGATCGCGCCATCCAACGCTGGCACGCTTCGTTAACATCGGACAGTGTTGTTACACTGTAATGAACTGTCATAAACGTTGCCCTATATTTTGCGTATGACATTGATTAGGACGTGTCTGAAAACACCAGGCACGTCCAAAACTTGATATGAGCAACAAAAAAAAGCGGCAGGCCCGAGAATATCGGAACTGCCGCTTTTTTATAGTATAGAACCTGTCATCAACAGGAATTATGTTTATCCAGATATGCATGGGTCCTTCTGATCAGTCAGGTCATCGGTGAATCACACGAATTGTCCTCGACTGATAGGTGGACTACACTGTAATACTGTTGTTGCAGTTAGGAAAGCTTACCGTAAGCCGGGTTCTGTGCTCTTCGTGGTTCATACGGGAACTACCCTCCCACCAGAAGCGACAATCATCTATCTAGGCCATACATTGCTGCACAGCTCAAGCGACCAACCTAGACACACCTCGGGCTAAGGCTGCCTCCTCCGAAGAGGCGACTGTGTCCCATTAGGTCTTGCTCCAGATGGGGTTTACCAGGAACGAAGTCACCAGCGTTCCTCGGGGTCTCTTACACCTCGGTTCCATCCTTGCCTGTGCCGGAAAATCCGGCCATCGGCGGTCCATTTCTGTGGCACTATCCTTCAACTCGCGCTGACTGGACGTTATCCAGCATCCTGCCCTGTGGAGCCCGGACTTTCCTCTCGTGGCAACAAAGGCCACCAGCGATTGTCTGTCAAGCTTTCCGAACAACATTACATAGTATACAGGCATTTGGGTTCCCAGACAAGCTTAATATTACTGGGAATCACACAGCAACTGTCTTTTTAGATAAACTGGAATACCTCCGTATTGACCCCTGAAGCTGTAACTTGCGTATCATATCGTTTCTCTTCCAAACGGGAACGAAGCCAATCAGCCGTTTTTGGTTTCATAATCTTCTCGGAATTATGACCTGGGTCGATGATACACATGCCTGCCATTAACGCATCATGAGCCGTGTGATAATCAATATCTCCGGTCACAATAACATCCGCACCTTTGAAGCGGGCAGTGAGCGCGTAACGGCTGCCCGAACCGCCAAGAACCGCTGCTTTTTTGATCTGCTTGTTCAGATCTCCGACAACACGTACATGAGGCACATTGAATTGGGTCTTCACGACCTCCACAAGCTCACCTAATGTCTTAGGATCCCTAAGGGGTCCCAAGCGTCCCAGACCAAGCGTACGGCCCTTTAAATCCATTGCATAGAGATCGTAGGCCACTTCCTCATACGGATGAGCCTTAAGCATCGCCTGAACGACCTTACTTCTCAGACTTTGGGGTACGATGGTCTCAATCCGCATTTCTTCCACACGTTCCATCTGCCCTTTGGTTCCGATAAACGGCTCAGTCCCTTCACCAGGTACAAACGTTCCTGTACCTTCCGTGTTGAAGCTGCACTTGTTGTATTGGCCGATACTCCCCGCTCCGGCTTCAAGAACCGCTTGAAGTACCTGTTCATGATGCGTACGTGGGACAAATACAGCCAGCTTGTACAGATGATCTGTGTGTACATCTTCCAACGATTCTTTACTGTCGATGCCAATTGCCTCGGCCATCCAGTCATTCATACCACCCTCGGCCACATCCAGGTTCGTATGACTGATATAAACAGCAATATCATGCTTAATCAGCTTTTCATACAATTTACCCATAGGTGTATCTGTACTCAATGACTTAACTGGTCTGAAAATGATGGCGTGATGCGCGATAATCAGGTTGGCACCGATGCGAATCGCTTCATCCACCACTTCATTCGTTACATCCAATGCAACTAACACATGACTGATTTCTTTTTGCAAACTGCCGAGCTGTAGACCAATCCGGTCATCCGGTACAGCCAGATGTTTGGGAGCGAGCTGCTCCATCAGTTGAATTACAGTTTGACCTTTGGCAAACATGCCAAAACCTCCTTCAAGTTTGCGATAAGACGCTCTACCTCAGCCGCCTTGTCCCGAGAAGAATCCTGATCGGATTTGGAGATGGAGTTTACAACCCCTTGCAATTTGATGATCTCACTTTCCCATTTCGCAAAAAATACATTCGTTGGACGATCCACCAAATAGGGTCCCATCCGCAGCAGCAAATCTTCCGTCAATTCTGCCCCGCCTTGAAGCGGACGTGCACGATACACTTCTTCATTTGCAATCGGGCTTACGGATTGTGGCATCGCCGTTATAATCTCGTAGATCTTGCCATCTTCTTCGAGCAACTGTTCTGCTACAACCACCCAGTGATGCTCCAGCAACCAGCGTCTGAGAATATCCTCTCCCACATTCGGTTGTAAAATAAGTAACTGCACTCCATCCAGTTTGGATAAACCTCGGTCCAAAATGGAGGCAATGAGAGCACCACCCATACCTGCAATGGTGATGACATCCACTTCTCCCGCAGAGATCACATCCAATCCGTCTCCACGGCGTACCGTTATTTTTTCTTTCAGGCCAGCATCACTGACTTGTTTGCATGCAGCATCATAAGGGCCAGGATTAACTTCCCCGGCTACTGCACTCGCGGCTTTCCCACTGCGGATTGCGGCTACTGGCAGCAGCGCGTGGTCTGAACCGATATCAGCCATGCGGCTACCATCGGGAATTTGATCATGTATTCGCTGTAATCGATTCGAAAGTTTCATGAAGCACCTACACCATTCATTTAATTTATTGATTTGCATTGAACAAGGAAAAGCGATAAAATAAAATCCAATCAAACATTTCAAGGATGAATTTCCAAAACCAAGAAATCAAGACGTTCAAATTAAAAATAAAGGAGACCCCGCCGCCGCTAATGCGTCTTGCGGAAAGTCTCCCGTAGTTCGATTATTCGAGGAAATCCTTGAGTCGTTTACTACGACTCGGGTGACGCAATTTTCGAAGAGCCTTGGCTTCGATCTGACGGATACGCTCACGCGTAACACCAAACACCTTGCCGACTTCCTCCAGCGTTCTCGTCCGTCCATCGTCCAGACCAAAACGTAGACGAAGCACGTTCTCTTCACGTTCAGTCAGTGTATCCAACACATCTTCGAGCTGTTCTTTCAGCAACTCATACGCAGCAGCATCAGCCGGAGCAAGTGCTTCCTGATCCTCAATGAAGTCACCCAGATGGGAATCATCTTCCTCACCAATCGGTGTTTCCAGAGAAACCGGTTCCTGTGCAATCTTCGTAATTTCACGAACTTTCTCCACACTCAGATCCATCTCAGCAGCGATTTCTTCCGGTGTCGGTTCACGCCCAAGTTCCTGCAACAGCTGACGGGATACCCGGATCAGCTTATTAATCGTCTCCACCATATGCACAGGGATACGAATGGTACGCGCCTGGTCAGCAATAGCACGAGTGATCGCTTGACGGATCCACCAAGTGGCATACGTACTGAACTTATATCCTTTTTTGTGGTCGAACTTCTCAACCGCTTTGATCAGGCCCATATTACCTTCCTGGATCAAATCAAGGAATAACATTCCACGTCCAACGTAACGCTTGGCGATACTGACTACGAGACGCAGGTTCGCTTCAGCCAGACGACGTTTGGCTTCTTCATCCCCGTTCTCAATCCGTTTAGCCAGTTGTACTTCATCATCTGCCGACAACAATGGCACACGACCAATTTCCTTGAGATACATACGGACAGGATCATTGATTTTGATTCCTGGCGGCAAGCTCAGATCATCATCAAAGTGAAATTCGTCCTCTCCCTCTCTGGTGTTGTTTTCGGAATCTTCACTAGGACGAAGTGTAACCTCTTCATCGTTCTCATTCACTACATCAATACCCAGATCGCTCAGTTGCTCGTAGAACTCATCCATTTGCTCTGCATCCTGCTCAAAAGGAGAGAGTTTCTCTATAATTTCCTTGTAATTCAGCGAAGCTCTTTTCTTACCTGATTCAATCAATTGATCTTTAACCTGATCCAGTGTCAATTCTGTTTCTAGTTCAGTATGCTGATCATTCGCCATAACTCGACTCCCTCCTCCCTAGAAACATCTAATCATCAGACGTTCACTGTCTCTCTAGGGCAATCATTTCAATTGCGATCTGTGCCGCGCGTACAGAATCACCTGCCCGCTCTGCAGCAATCATTTCTTCTTTTTTCAAATCGTACTCTTTCTTACGTGGATACTTCAGCACTTCCCTGATGCAATCATCGAGCATTTGAATACTCCATTCACCTGGACCATCCATCATCGAGATTGAACTGACCGTTTTTTCCAAACGATCATCATGCAGTGAAGACATAAAACGACTTGTATCCGACGGTTTGCCTTGCGCATAGTAGGCATATAGATAAGCAGCAATAGCTGCATGATCATCCAAGTTAAAAGCTTCACCAAGATGCTCATTCACGTACTGGGCAGCCTCATCATCCTGTAACATCCAGGCAATCAGTTTGCGTTCAGCAGCGTGATAAGCCGGCAACAGATTAGGTGTAGGCACCTGCCTATTTTGTTGCCTACCATTATTCCACCTTTTCGGGTTATTATCCCCATACTGTAGGTTATTTTTCATCGCCTCCCGTTCTTCATTACACTCCTGCTTCAATGTTTCGAACGATACGTCCACTTCTGCAGCCAGTTCACGAAGATACACTTCCCTCTCTGTTGGAGAAGGCAAGGGGGCAATCAATTTTACTGCTTCTTTCGAATAGGCGATTTGTCCGCCACCCTCTAGCAGTATATGGCTTTTTTTTAAGTTTATAAGTTTAAATTTTGTAGTTGTCACGGCACCGTCCACAATCTGGTTTCGGAACCGTTCACCACCATGCTTCCGGATAAAATCATCCGGGTCAAGTCCCTCGGGTATGAGAGCCACTTTGACCTGCAATCCGGCTTCCTCAAGAATGGGGAAGTTTTTCAGTGCAGCAGCCTGTCCTGCTTTGTCGCCGTCATAACATATGATGACTTCGTCGCACATGCCTTTGAGCATCAGTGCCTGATTCTCGGTTAGCGCAGTACCCATTGCCGCTACACCATTCTGGATGTCCTGATCCCATGCGGAGATGACATCACCATATCCCTCGAACAAAATGGCTTGTCTTTGTTTGCGAATTGCATTTTTGGCCTGATGCAGATTATAGAGAACACGGCTTTTGTTAAATAACCGGGTTTCCGGTGAATTTAGATATTTCGGTTGCCCATCTCCCAATATGCGTCCTGCAAATGCAATTGGCTTACCGCTCCTGCCATTAATCGGGAACATGATCCGGTCTCGGAATCGGTCCACATATCCCTGAACTTCATTTCGCGGAGATAGAAGTCCACCCTTTTCCATTTCTTCGAGCGGGTAATTACGTTTTTCAAGAAATTGTACCAGTGTGTCCCAACGATTTGGTGCGAAACCAATCTGGAACTGGTCAATCAACTTGTCGCCAAAACCTCTGGAGCGTAAATATTCCATGGCTGACTTGCCGTGCTCTGTATTTTTCAACAAAAAATGATACAGCTTCGCGGTAAGCTCATAAGCCTCCAACAGACGTTCAGTCTCCGGATTCACATGAGCAGATTCACGCCCTTGCCAGTCCCCCATAGAGATGTGACTTTCTTCCGCCATCGTTTTGACAGCCTCGGGAAAGGATAACCCTTCGATTTCCATCCTGAATTTGATGGCATTTCCACCCGTGCCGCAACCGTAGCAGTAAAAAATTTGTTTCTCAGGTGTAACGGTGAACGAAGGCGTCTTCTCGGAATGAAAAGGACAGAGGCCTTTCATATACTTCCCCTGCTTGGTCAGATGCACAAATCGGCTCACCGTATCGACAATATCATTCTGCTGCAACACCGATTCAATAATACTTTCGGGTATACCGCCTTGTCCGGTACTCATCTCTGGCCACCTTCATCTCTTCAACACGTAAATATAATTCGATAAACTTACACATTCTCCTGCAAATCTTTTAAAAGTTTTGTCAGTTTATGTTGAAAAATTTCACGATCCTGCTCTGTGAAAGGCTTTGGGCCTTTCCCGTAGTGGCCTCTTTTTCGTGCTTTGGCCGCAGTATGACGAGAATCCAACATGAAATCAATGTCACGGTCGTTAAACTCACGACCACGAAAGGATAAAACATAACAACGTTTGCCGAGCGCAAGTGCCGCAAGTCCATAGTCCTGAGTGATAACCACATCATATGGCTTAATATGATTAGCAATATAGAGATCTGCGCTCTGATCACTGCGATCCACTTGCACGGTACGCACCCCTTCTCCCCCTTGAAGCAAATGATCAAATGAAGAGACTAACAGTACAGGGATGTTGAAAAGGCGAGCGGTTTGCGCAATCTCGGTTTTGACCGGGCAAGCATCACCATCCACAACAATATGACGTACATTCAACTCACTCAAACCCAGACCACCCGGTTTCATAAAATAGCTGCATATTGTAATATACGACCCCGGCCAGGCAAAATCCTTCTGCCACAACAAGGGAAATCAAAGGCTAAAATACGGAGCGGTTGTCAAAAATACATTTCACAACCCGTTCCGTATATTTATACCCTCATATATCCTTCTTTAATACTGAATTTTAGCTTTGCTCCAAGTCTGTGGAAAAGGACTCATGAAATACGCCCAATTACCAAACCAACTTGGAAAAATCAGCAAATCCTTTCAAGTCGCGATCAATAGCCGCAAGCAAGGCAAGTCGATTCGCACGAACAGCCTCATCTTCAGCCATAACCATGACCGAATCGAAGAATGAGGTAATCCCATCTTTCCAAGCAGATGCAATAGCCAGTGCCTCAGCAGCATCGTGCTGAGTCAACGCCTGACGATATTCTGCATTCGTTCTGCTCCATGCCTCGTGTAGCTGTCGCTCTCCATCTTCTGTGAACAGTTCTGGATGTACAGAAGCAGTGGATGCTTTGGCTGCCAGGTTACCCACACGGTTGAACGATTCAACCGTTGTTTTGAATGCGTCTCCCGTCAGAACAGCCGCCATCAACGCTTCACCTTTTGGAACTACAGCACTAATATCATCGAATCCGGAGGAGATTACTGCATCCACTACGTCGTAACGAACGGTTTCAGACAACAATTTTTTCACACGAAGACCAAAGAAGTCTTGCAAGTCTTTACGCACCTCTTCATCTGCACGTTTCAACAGGTTCATCTGTGCATGTACTTGAAGTGCTACTCCGAATACGTCTGACAATGTCAGCGGAAGCTTGTGATCCAGCAAAATCTGTACAATACCTGCAGCCTGACGGCGCAGTGCATACGGATCTTGAGATCCCGTTGGAATGATGTTAATGGAGAAACAACCCACGATTGTATCCATTTTGTCCGCAGCACTCACAATGGCACCGACAAGAGAAGCAGGGGATTGATCTCCAGCGAAACGTGGCTGATAGTGTTCAAATACCGCTTTGGCCACTTCTTCTTTTTCGCCGGATTTACGAGCGTAATCCTCACCCATCACACCTTGCAGTTCCGGGAATTCACCCACCATCAGTGTCACCAGATCGAATTTGCAGATATCTGCTGAGCGGCTGACCGACTCGGCAACATCAGCGGATACTTGCAGTTTAGCAGCAATTCCATCAGCAATTTTGCGAATACGGCGCACTTTATCTCCAACCGTTCCCAGCTCTTCCTGGAAGACGATACTTTCCAGCTTCGACAATGCATCCTTAATCTGTAACTTCTGGTCTTCCTCATAGAAGAACTTGGCATCAGACAGACGTGCACGCAGTACTTTCTCATTCCCTTTTGCAATAACATCCAGTGAATCACTTCCACCGTTA
This sequence comes from Paenibacillus sp. FSL R5-0519, assembly GCF_037974275.1. Classification (NCBI taxonomy): domain Bacteria; kingdom Bacillati; phylum Bacillota; class Bacilli; order Caryophanales; family Paenibacillaceae; genus Paenibacillus; species Paenibacillus sp. FSL R5-0519. The sequence goes on along the minus strand of NZ_CP150234.1, from coordinate 1,772,969 downwards.
CGTACTGTCACGAAGAATGGCAACAATTGTCCTTCATTGTCCAGTACAGGGAAATAACGCTGATGCTCACGCATGGAAGTAATCAATACTTCTTGTGGAATATTCAAGAATGAAGAATCGAATGTCCCGAACAATACGGTAGGTGTTTCCACCAGGAACAGGACTTCCTCTAACAAATCTTCCTTAATCGCAATATCCCATTTTTTCTCAGCAGCCAATGCTTGAATCTGGGATACAATCATCTGTTCACGTTCCTGAATATCTGCAATGACATGCTCTGAACGCAGCACTTCCACGTATGAAGACGGAGTGGAGATCACGGCCTCCTTACCGAGGAAACGATGTCCGCGAGTTACATTACCCGACTTCACACCTGTCACTTCCAGATCGATGACATCACTGCCCAGCATAGCCACAATCCAGCGGATTGGACGTACAAATTTGAAATCATAGGAAGCCCAACGCATGAATTTCGGGAACGTCATGGCATGCAATACAGAAAGCAATCCTTCGCCAATCACAGAAGCCGTCTCCACACCTTTACTGGACTTCATTGCATAGATATATTCGACACCGTTCAGTTCCTTGAATGTGAACTGGTCCGGTTCGACACCTTGACTGCGCGCGAAACCGAGTGCAGCCTTGCTCCAATTGCCACTGTCGTCCAGGGCAATTTTGCGTGAAGGACCTTTTACTTCTTCCTCTATATCTTCCTGCTTATCAGCCACATTCTGGATCAAAACAGCCAGTCGGCGAGGTGTAGCATACGCATTCACTTCACCATAAGCAATGCGGGATGCATCAAGCCATTTCACGACACGCTCTTGCAGCTGTGCGATCGCTGCGCGCATGAAACGTGCAGGCACTTCCTCCAGTCCGATTTCAAACAACAGATCCTTAGACATGCTCGGCTCCCCCTTTCTTGATCAGCGGGAAGCCTAGCTTCTCACGCTCTTCCATATATGTTGCAGCGACTTGGCGAGCCAAATTACGGACACGTGTGATGTAACCCGTACGTTCCGTTACACTGATGGCTCCACGTGCATCCAACAGGTTGAATGTGTGGGAACATTTCAACACATAGTCATATGCCGGGAACACCAGATGCTGTGCCATAGCCTTGTTTGCTTCTTCTTCATGCATGTTGAAGAGTGTAAACAGCATTTTGACATCAGATACTTCAAATGTATATTTAGAGTGTTCAAATTCTGGCTGACGGAATACATCACCATAAGTGATACCTTCCACCCACTCCAGATCAAACACATTCTCTTTATTCTGAATGTAAGAAGCCAAACGCTCCATACCATACGTAATTTCAACAGCTACCGGATTTGTCTCAATTCCACCAACCTGTTGGAAATACGTAAATTGAGTAATTTCCATTCCGTCCAACCATACTTCCCAACCAAGACCTGCACAACCAAGGGAAGGATTCTCCCAGTTATCTTCGACAAACCGAATATCATGTTTGAGCGGATCAATACCCAGGCGTTTCAGACTTTCCAAGTAAATTTCCTGAATATTGTCTGGAGAAGGCTTGATGATTACCTGGAACTGGTGATGCTGGTACAGCCGGTTAGGGTTCTCGCCATAACGTCCGTCCGAAGGACGACGGGAAGGCTCCACATAGGCCACTTTCCAAGGTTCGGGTCCAAGCGAACGCAAAAAGGTCATCGGGTTCATCGTACCTGCCCCTTTTTCCGTATCGTATGGCTGGACAATAATACAGTTATGCTCGGCCCAGAATTGTTGCAGCGTTAGAATCATCTGCTGAAAATTCATAATCATGCTCCTTTTCGATGGTTTGTTGGCAAGCTTAGAACGGTGCAGACAACAATAAATAGCCCCCGTCCTACGCCTGTTGTACAGACGTAGGGACGAGAGCTATTCCCGCGGTTCCACCCTACTTGGCTTGGATCAAACAAGATGATCCTGTTCGTTCCAGCCCACTTTTCCGTGTCCATTCATGCTCCCGAGTGCCGTTTCAAAGACCGATTCAGCCAGGCTTCCACCATCCCCGGCTCGCTCATCCATGATTGCAAGTGTCATACAACGACTTGTCTCCATAAATGCAATAAATCCAGACTTCTACTCTCTCGTTCAATGCATGTCTCATAAAGAGAAATTATATTTCATAATATATAAAATCTAGTATGAAGTCAAGATATAGTTTCACTCCCACAAAAACGCCTCAAATCCCGTACTTCTCCATCTGATCGAGGAAAGAACGGGATTTAAGATTCAGACCAAGCTGATGATCCATAAAAGCACGCATCAGCTTTTTGATCTCATCACGGGTAGATTCACTCACTGATATATTTCCCAAACGCTGCAGATCCAACTGTGCGAACAAACGTAACAATTTCAGAGCCTTTGGACTGACTGACATCGCTGGAGGATCAAAATGTTTGCATGCACGACACAGGACACCACCAAGTCTTGGACTTACAAACAACTGCTCATCCGGTCGCTCCTGATTGCAGGAGATGCACTCGTCAAACTGCGGACCATAACCGGCTGCCTGTAATATCTTCATTTCGTACAGACTTGTTATGACAATCGGATCTTTCTCCTCCTTCAACGCTTGCAAGCATGCCTTCAACTGCTTGAACCAAAAAGCACCTGTCTCTTCATCCTGAAGTACACGATCCAATAGTTCACACGCATAAGAAGCATAAGAGGCCTTGACCAGATCTTCACGCAACTCATGATAGGATTCAACAATTTCTCCAGCGTTCAGTGTGCCTAGACCTGTATTGCGAAAATATACATATTGACCATACGTAAACGGCTGCACCAGTGCAGCATGTCGGCTCTTGGGCTTTTTGGCACCGCGGACGAGTACCCCTACTTTCCCGCCGCTTTCGGTGCAAAGCGTAATGATTTTGTTCCCTTCGCCGTAGTCCATGCTGCGGATGACAATCCCTTCCACCCTGTATAGCATGCCTCGTCACCTAACCATTCCCGAATCAGCCAATTATCCTTCGGCTTCTTCATCTTCAATCACTTCCCTTGCATGATCCGACTCCTGTCCTAACGAGTTACACGCCTCGGTATATAACAAATAGGACTCTACATCCCCCGTCATCGCAAAAACCTTCCACGAAAAATCTCGCATCGGAATTTCATCCTCTCTTCGGAAATGACGTCTGCATCTACCAAATAGGATGGAGTCTTGCAAGGTAAACTATGTGTTGCAATTACTGGATACAAATCCGGTGATTATTCGCGGCCAAAGCCAAGATCACGCAGAACTCGATCCTGATTTCTCCAGTCTTTTTTCACTTTAACCCACAGGTCCATGAAAATTTTGGAACCCAGCAGATTTTGAATGTCATGACGAGCTCGTTTACCCACTTCTTTCAAAAGGGCACCCTGCTTCCCGATGATGATCCCTTTTTGTGAATCCCGCTCCACAAAAATGACGGCTGAGATATAAACAACACCGTTATCCTGTACTTTCATATCCTCAATCGTTACCGCAATGGAGTGTGGTACTTCTTCGCGAGTCATCTGCAAAATTTTCTCACGAATCAATTCCGCACATACAAACTGCTCTGGATGGTCAGTAACCTGGTCATCCGGATAGTACTGTGGACCTTCTGGCAAATACTTGCCGAGCTGTTCCAATAAGGTGCTTACATTACTGCCGAGCATGGCAGAAACAGGCACGATTTCAGCGAAATCATGTAACTTGCGATACTCCTCGATAAGAGGAAGCAGCGCTTCCGGCTCGATTTTGTCAATTTTATTCATGACAAGAATGACCGGTGTACGGATATTTTTCAACTGTTCAGCAATATAACGGTCACCGCCACCCATACCTTCCGAAGCGTCAATCAGGAACAGTGCTGCTTCCACTTCTCCAAGCGTGTTCAGAGCAGTCTGGTTCATGTAATCGCCCAGTTTGGATTGACGTTTGTGAATCCCCGGGGTGTCGAGGAATACGATTTGCTGATGTTCAGATGTGTACACACCATGAATTTTGTTACGAGTGGTTTGCGGCTTGTCCGACATGATCGCAATTTTCTGACCGATCACCTGGTTCATCAGTGTGGATTTACCTACGTTCGGACGTCCAATAATAGCTACAAAACCGGATTTAAATGCTTGTTTTTTCATATGTTCCTCCTCAGGCGCCTAGGCCTGGAATATTGGTTTATTTTTTGGCAGAATTGAGATCAGAAGGCCCAAAAGCCCAAGGTAACAGTTCAGCAACGGTAGTCTCTTGCAGATCACCTTTCATATTCCCCAAGATAACTTTCATATCGGGTTCACACAGCTCGTACATCACCTGACGACATACACCACATGGAGCAATCGGACCATCCGTATCTCCCACAATGGCAATCGCTTTGAAGCTGCGAGGCTTCTGCCCACCTGCGATGGCACTGAACATCGCTGTACGTTCAGCACAGTTGCCTGGAGTATACGCAGCATTCTCAATATTACAACCATGATGCACATGCCCTTCACTGTCAAGCAAAGCTGCACCTACACCAAAATGGGAGTAAGGCGTATATGCCTTCGTACGCGCCTTAATTGCCTCCTGCATGAGCAAATCATTATCCATTAATATTCTCTCCCTTAGGGTGCAATATAAAATCAAACTAGTGCATTTACACTGGACACTCCGCTGTCAGAACAACCTTCCGAGCGCTGTTATCCCCAGATTTTTTTGATCCCTTTTAATAAGGGGAAATCCGGTGATAAAGGCGCACACTCCGTTTCTTCAGGTTTCTTCTGACCTCTCCGTTATCGTGTTTGCATCGAGTAACTTTATATTAGTGTGTAGTATTTAAAAGCAAAGCAAATTGAAACGAAACGAATCAAACCAAACGAATCAAAACAAAGTTACCACTAAATCAGGACAAACCCAGCCAGGTCATCACCGGCTTAATAAAAACGATACAACCGATGATGACGGCGAATACCGCAGCCAGCAGAACTGCCCCGGCCGCGGTATCCTTCGCCGCTTTTGCCAGCGGATGGATATGGGGATGTGCCAAATCAACTGCTGCCTCTACAGCCGTATTCATCAATTCAGTCACCAGGACCAAAAAGACAGCGGTCAGCACAAACATCCAATCCGTTCTTGAGATTCTGAAAAAAAAGCCGGCTACACACATCAAAATAGCTACTCCCGTGTGAACTCTCACATTACGCTGAGTCCGCAACCCATATGCGATTCCTTCCGCAGCATTGCGGAATACCAGACCCCAGGAGCGCCTTTTCATTATCGTGTCAACCCGGCCTGGGCCAATACCGCTTCTTGTTTACCCATCATTTCAGCCTCACTTGCCTCATCCTGATGGTCATATCCGAGAAGGTGTAAAAAACCATGGACAAACAGAAAACCAAGTTCACGTTCAAAAGAGTGTCCATACTCCTCGCTTTGCAGGATGGTCCGTGGTACGGAAATGATGATGTCTCCAAGAACATCCGGCATTTCTTCCATTTCTTCATCTTCGTCAAGCTCATAGATAATATCAAGCTCTTCATCCACCGTTTCGTTCATCGCAAAAGACAATACATCCGTAGGACGGTCAATACCGCGATAATCACGGTTCAACTCATGGATCTGCTCATCGTTCACAAAAGTCAGAGCCACTTCCCCGTCTGCAACACCTTCCGCTTCTCCGGCGAGATTCAGCAACTGTTCCAGCATCGCAATCATCGGTTCTGTAATTTCTTTATCCTGTTGTTCATTATTCCATGCCAGATTAAGACTCATTCTAACATAACTCCTGTCTGCTCAATATTAGAGGTTCTTCAAAAAGTGAAATCAACCCGCCTCAGGTGAAGTCGGCTTTGGTTTCTTAATCTCCTCCGGATATTCTATCCTGGAGTGGAAGATACCCATCACCGTTTCCTTCAATGTTCTGGCGACGATATCCAGTTCGCGCATCGTAAGATCACAATCATTGAATTGATGATCGTCCAATCGTCCTTTAATAATCTTCTCAATCATGGATTCCACTTGCTCCACGGTCGGTTTGCGCAAAGATCTCACAGCAGCCTCCACACTATCGGCAATGCCAACAATAGCAGATTCCTTGGACTGCGCCTTCGGCCCAGGGTAACGGAAATCTTCTTCCGTAAAATCAGGTTCAACTCCCGCTTCTTCCGCCTGACGCAGTGCTTTGTGATAGAAAAAGTGGAGAAAGGTCGTTCCGTGATGCTGTTCCGCAATATCCCGAATAGGTTTAGGCAGCTTGTAATCCTTCTGCATTTCCACCCCATCGCGTGCATGAGCAACAATAATGGATTTGCTCAGTTTTGGATCAATTGAATCATGCGGGTTCTCCATATTGTTCTGATTCTCAATAAAATAGATGGGACGCTTTGTCTTGCCAATATCATGATAATACGAACCCACTCGGCACAGCAATCCGTTAGCTCCAATGGCTTCTGCGGCAGCTTCGGACAGATTGCCCACCATAACGCTGTGATGATAGGTACCCGGTGTCTCCGTAAGCAACTTGCGTAGAAGGGGATGGTTTGGATTAGACAGTTCCACCAGTTTGAGTGCTGACAAGATACCAAACGATGTTTCGAAAAATGGCATCAGCCCAATGACCAGTATGGCTGTCAAAACGCCCCCAGCAAATGCAAACCCAACGCCATACAATGTCGTAGTTCGGTTCCAATCGCCCGAGTCAATCAAAGCCAGGGTGAAGACGGCTATCGACCCGAACAGACAGACCATAATAGCCCCTTTCAGGATCGTAGATCGCTGACTGGCCTTATGGGTAGCGAAAATCGCAACAAACGAAACGACCACGGCGAAGAATCCTAATTCAAAGTCAAAAAGTTGACCCTGATGGGTGTTCAAAATGATGCTGGATAACATACCGATCAAGATCGAACACACAAAGGCAAGCGACGTATCCAGCAGCAATGCAATTAACATTGCCCCTACCGCAACAGGGGCAAGGAAGCCTACATACGACCTCTCATTGGTTTGAATAATCGCCGTCACATGCATAACCACTATCGTAATAATAAAAATGAGAACAAGCATCAACAGCTGTGCATTATTATATTTGAAATGCGTTCCGCTGCATTGCTGAATGTACATCAGAATTGCTGCCGACAACAGGCAGGAAAACATAAGAAGACCAAGCTGTGGCCAGTAGTTCACTTCGTTTTTCAGCAAATCATTCTCACCCAGCAAAGTATACATCTCCGGGGTGATCATCTCACCTTTGGCAACTAAGGTGTCCCCTTGCTTGATAAAGACGGTTTGTGTGTTCTCACGTGCCTGAACCTTCGCTTCCTTGGTTCCCTCTTCATCGTAGAAGCGGTTAGCAGTCACTACGAGGCGGGCCAGCTCTTGCACGACCTCACGTTGCGTACGCTTACTAAGAGAGCTGACACTTACCATCTCGGCTACTTTGGCACGGGCAGTGGTTGCATCGCTGATCTGATCCGTCATTAACCGGGAAACAATATCCCTCGCAACTGGTTTCATCTCCTGGATATCATCCGATGTCAGGCGCGAGATTTTGATGTAGGTTTCTTCGGGAATACGGTAACTTTGCTCCTGTACCACATTTCTGATTTCTTCCAACAGAGTCTCGGAGTATGTACCGGCTTTCCGATTATTATTGATATAGTTGGTCACAAAATCCTTATGACGCTGCGGAATTTCATCCCGATAAATATCAATCTTGTCCTGACTTGAAATCTGATCATCCTGATTCAATCGATCTACACGATCAAGCAGGGTTGTCATCAGATTTTCGTTTCGCATCTGCACGATCTGAAATATCGGCTGTACGCGTTCAGCAGCTTCTTCCTGCGCTTTGAGTGTAGCCTTGTTGTTCGGAATCTGCATGGGCGCAGCAATATCCACTTCACTCCGTGTACCTTCCTGAATATCATACCGCTCAGGGAGCAGCTTGGAAGCCAGACTCACGTAGAAAAGAATCACCAGAAACAAAAACAGAAGATAGCGTGCCCACACGCTATACTTCCATCCTGTAGCCTTATTCTGAAAAGATTTGCCTTTTGACGGTTCCTTCGAGGTCACTTTAGACAATCCCTTTCTATGCTTGATTTTCTGCGGCGTGGTTGTAAGCCACGATAATTTTCTGGACGAGAGAATGCCGCACAACATCTTGCTCGGCAAAATGCACAAATCCGATCTCTTCAACTTCGTTCAAGATCGTATTCGCTTCCACAAGCCCGGATTTCTTACCACGCGGTAAATCAATCTGTGTCACGTCTCCGGTAATAACCATTTTGGAGCCAAAACCAAGACGGGTCAGAAACATCTTCATCTGTTCCGGCGTTGTGTTCTGTGCTTCATCGAGAATGATGAACGAGTCATCCAAGGTACGCCCCCGCATGTAGGCGAGTGGTGCAATTTCGATTAACCCACGCTCCAGTGCCTTCGCTGTCTGTTCTTGTCCCATAACGTCATACAGGGCATCGTACAGCGGTCGCAGATACGGGTCTACCTTTTCCTGAAGATCACCTGGCAAAAACCCAAGACTCTCGCCCGCTTCAACCGCAGGCCGTGTAAGTACAATGCGTTTGACGCTGCCCTCTTTGATTGCGGCAACAGCCAGTACAACAGCAAGGTAGGTTTTACCCGTACCGGCAGGACCAATGCCAAATACAATATCACGTTTTTTAATTGTAGTTACATAGTGCTTCTGTCCAATGGTTTTGACACGGATTGGTTTACCTCGGTATGTCGTCGTAATCTCGCCCTTGAACAGATCCAATAGCTGGTCTGCCCGCATATCCTTGGCAAGTTCAATTGCATACTTCACATCTCTTTCAGTTAACACATATCCGTTGCGTATCAATTGCAGTAACACATCAAATAATTGTTCAAGCGATTCCACCTGCTGTGTGCTGCCAAAAATCACAATTTCCGCTTCGCGGGATGCAATCTGGGCGGGAATCTCGGATTCAATCAGTTTAAGAAAAGTATCTTGGGGTCCAAAAAGAGATTGACCCTCTCCCGCACTCTGGAGCGAGATTTGTATGCTGCGTGTTTGCTCTGACAAATATCCTCATTCTCCTTGACTATGGACTAGCGGAAGTTCCTCCGCAATGCTTTCTTCTACTTCAAATAAGACTTTCATATAAACTTTACCATTCTCTTTCTTCTCATGCAAAATTTTTTCACTTATAATTTTCGTTCCTTTACCGTTTTTGGCAATAATATCGTTCCTTGCTCCTTCTAATCCTTTCGTTCTGGCCCATTCTATCGTCTGCTGCTCCTCATGCTCTCGGGTCTCCAGATCTTTCTCTGTCAGCCAACCCATCGGGAGTGTGAAGGATCGCCACGTCAATGGTCTGTGATTACTCTCGGTATCAAATGAACTGAACGGTGTACTTCCGTACCCCCACAGTTGGATCGCCCATTTTCCCAGTACCATGTAAAAACGTTCTTTGCTCTCACCTGTCATTGTGTTATGTTTTTGCACCAACGGGACCTCTACCTGATACTCACGCCATACCAGGCCACGAACTTCGCCTTTGGCAACGATGGTTTTGGTGTTCTCCTCATCCCCGAGAATCCCCGATATTAATACCTGGCCCTTTTTGACACGCATGTCCTTCTGAACAACAGGGCGTCCCTGCTCCGCATAGATTTGAGTGACCACAGCATCTGACTTGCTGATCAGATGTCGGGGATTCAGTAATGGCTCGCGCTTGGGTTGCGCGGATTCCACGACCTGAATGGTAATGGTTGTCCCTTCTTTGCTCACGCCAATCCAGGTTACATCCGGAAGAGCGAGTGCAAGCTGTCTGGAGAGCTTGTCTTGGCTTGGCAAGCGGAACCCCCATTGGAAAGGATATATCCCCTCTTTCTTCGCTGCTGCGAGCACCTCGTCCGTAGGAATGGTGGCGTTACCCTTGACCTCCACATCCCATACCATGGATGACAACACAAACAAAGCTGCCACAAAAAACAGCATTCCCCCAAGAAAGAACTTCCTGCGTAATAATCGAGCTGCAAAAAAAGGGAAACCGCTGCGGTGGGTCACTTTCACCCTGCAGCCTGTCCGTTTCAACACAGGACGGAGCCTGAAAAAATGCGGCAGCAGAATGTTCATCTCTGCCACGCGTCCATCGTGAGCACGCAGGTTCCACACTTCCAATCCCTGCTCTGCCACCGTGTTGATCAATGTTTCAATGTCTCCCCCAGTGACCGTGATTCGGACTGCTCCCCGCAGTTTATACAGACTGGGCTGCTTCATCCGTTACCCTCCACTCCATTCATATGAATATCCAGAATCGTTCCTTCAACAGCTACTTCATCCGGCAAAATGTTACGTATCACCAAGGCAGTTCCTTTGATCTCCAATTGGCCTTGGGAAAGAGCCAACACGATGCGATCCGGGGTGAAATGGATGACACCGCGATGATTCTCTATATACAGTTGCTTACTGCCGATCAGGGTTAACCGTGGCATATCATAAAGCACATCCTGCGGCAGATCCAACACTTCACTGGTCCATCTGCGCAGCTTGCGGCTGATCCGGGTCATTCGAAGGTCTTCCCCCTTCCTCTACAGTTCAACTTATGCGCAGATTCATGAATTTATGAAAATTCCGGGGCGTGTTAGATACGAATGTTGAGAAAAATGGAGAGAACACAGAAAAAGCCGTCTCCGGCGGCTTGATGCTCACCAGAGACGGCTCTATTTCCGTCCAACATTTTAACTTCTTTACAGTTTCCCTCTTGTACCAAACGGTTGCTTGGAACGGGGCGGACCCAATACTTCTGCCCATATGACGCCCTTACGAATATCTTCAGGACGAAGTTGGGAATTTCCCGAATCACTTGTGTCAACTTGATCCCAACTAGAATCAGACACAACTGGTTTGTTCGAAGGAGAAAAGCGATTTAGCCTTTCATGAATCAAACGTTGTTGCTTTTCAAATTCTTTGTTCTGTTGGTCAAGCGAACGTTCCATTGCTCCACTAAAATCTCGACTACCTACCTCATCTAAGGTACGTGAAGAAGTTACAGGTCCTACATTGGGCTGATTGTGAGGAGCTTCATCATACTGGTTTTCATAAGGTTCATCATACTGATTGTCATAGGTTTCATCGTAACGAGTCTCATCTGCCGCCTCAGTCCGCGAAGATTGCTGCTTAGAGGTCTGCGCGGGCGAACGCGGGGAGTCGCCACTGCCACCGAAGGTTGGCATCCCGTTTCCAGGTCGCTTTTTGTTCGGATCGGCCGATTTGGCCGCTTTTCCCAAGAAGGAAAAGAGGGCAAAGCCAATAACAGCTACAATATACAGATTATTAAAAATCCATTCAAATAGGCCCATATGCACTCACCGCCTATCTTCCGTTTTTGGAATCACCCTGATCGTTGGAATTCGAACCTTCACCAGGTTTTCCCAATGTATTACGCATTTGAGTATCCGCTTCAATATTTTTTAGATTCATGTAATCCATAACACCAATTTTCCCACTACGCAAAGCCTCTGCCATTGCAAGTGGTACTGCGGATTCCGATTCAACCACGCGTGCTCTCATTTCTACAACGCGCGCTTTCATCTCTTGCTCTTGGGCCACAGCCATTGCACGACGTTCTTCGGCTTTTGCCTGAGCGATTCGTTTGTCAGCTTCTGCTTGCTCCGTTTGCAAGAATGCACCAATGTTTTTACCTACATCAACATCCGCAATATCAATAGACAAAATTTCAAACGCAGTCCCTGAATCCAGTCCTTTGGACAAGACCGTACGAGAGATCATATCCGGATTTTCAAGAACGTCTTTGTGAGAGTTGGAGGAACCGTTCGTACTTACGATACCTTCACCAACACGGGCGATAATTGTCTCTTCACCAGCACCACCGACAAGTCGGTCAATATTGGCACGAACTGTAATTCTTGCTCGAACATTAACTTCAATACCATCTTTGGCTACTGCGGAAACGACTGGCGTTTCAATTACACGAGGATTTACACTCATTTGTACAGCTTGCAATACGTCACGACCTGCGAGGTCGATGGCAGCAGCACGTTCAAATTCCAGTGGAATGTTTGCACGTTGTGCAGCAATCAGAGCATTTACAACGCGGTCAACGTTACCACCAGCCAAGAAGTGGCTTTCCAGTTGGTTCATTGAGAGTTTAAGACCGGCTTTGGTTGCTTTAATCATTGGATTAACGATACGGCTGGGTGTTACACGTCTCAGTCTCATCGCTACCAGTGTAATAATGCTTACGCGTACGCCGGATGCAATCGCCGAAACCCAGAGCATAACCGGGAAAAAGCTGAAGAATACGCTCAATACGATAATACCTACTACCGCAATGAGCAAAATCGTGATTGTAGAAGTGTCCATGTGATAATTCCTCCATTTGTAATTTGAATTTTTAAAAACATGTCATAGCATAATTCATGAAACTGCTGCTGTATTCAACTGCTTCACCACACTGGCAGCTACAGCAAAGTGGTTATGTACATTGCCGAGGCGTTAATACGCTTCGACAACAAAGCGAGTTACACCGGCAGTGCTTGTTGAACGACAATCCGGGTACCTTCCGCTTTAATCACAATGATCGGTGTATCAACTGGAATGAAGTCACCATCGGTCACAACATCAATTCGTTCGCCCTCAAACATCGCTGTTCCAGATGGGCGAAGCGGTGTCAGACTGATTCCTTGCAGTCCAATCAACTCTTTGCGTTCCGTAGCAGATGAGTATCCACGTTCCGCAGAGAGACTGTCACTCAGGATAAATCGATTCCATATCCCTCGATCTTTAAACAGCACTGCAATAATAGCAATAACAACCACTGCTGCACCGAAAGCAATACCCAGGGACACAAATGCATCGCTCGTATCATAAGCAGCCCTCACAACACCTGCTACTAGCGCAATGGATCCCAGAATACCCAGTATACCCATGCTTGGTATGAACATCTCTAGAATCATCAGGATGAGCCCGACAGTAAATAGCACCCATGTCTCTGCTCCGGCAAATCCCGCAATGTAATTACCCGAGAAATACAACACGAAACACACGATACCTACAATACCAGGAACCCCAAAACCAGGAACGATCAATTCAATGGCCACACCTGCGATTCCGAGGAATAAAAGTACTGTCATGACAACGGGATTGGTCAGAAAAGATGAGATATTCTCCGCTGTCGTTCGTTCCACCTTAAATACATCATCCTGACTGTAACCGAGCCAAGCTGCTGCTTCTTCCGGTGTGTTGCTGATGTGGTCGGCATAACCAACTTTCAGCGCTTCTTCAGCCGAGAGAGCAATAATCTCACCTTTTTGCTTGGTTTTATTGATCTCCGGCATTTCAACAACGATGTTAACATCCGTCATTCCAGCTGCAATCTTGCCATCACGACCACTGATTTCAGCCGCTCCCTGCATTTTGCTTTTCCAGAATGCAACAAGCTTTGGATCATCAACATGTTTACCCGTACTGTCCACCATGGCTGCCGCACCAATCATACTGCCTGGTGACATTACGATCTTATCTGCATTCAGGGCCAGAAAACTTCCGGCTGAAGCAGCATCTCCACGGACAAATGCAACAGTCTCAATCGGACTGTCCTTGATCAAAATACCCAACGCTTCCGCAGTGTCTACACGACCTCCTGGCGTATTGATATCAAGAACGATCAGGCCAGCGTTCATCTTTTCCGCTTCCTTGAACCCGCGTTCCATGAACTTGCCAAGTCCCTGCTCGATTGGTTTATCAACCGGAATAATATATACGGCGCCACTCTTCTCAGCTGCATGCGCTGACGGTGATCCAATCCAGACAGGAAGCAACAGCGTCAGCAGCATTAAGAGCATCAATGGCCCCGTAAGCTTCTTCCGGCGCTTTCCCTTCACAATAGTCCCCCCTTTTCCATTAATGTTATACTGTCCAGCTTATGGTATTTATTACGTGCAATGCAACATTTCGTTTCAAAATCTTAAAATTATATTTGAAAACTTGATCAATTGCAAGAATATAAAACCATAATCATATATATTAACCATTAAAAAGAAATTCGACTTCCCTAAGAACATCCTGAATTAGAATAAATGGAAAAAACACCTTCTGACAAGTCAGAAGGTGTTTATTGATTTGCTTTATTGCAGGAATTGTTGAACTGCTTGATTCACCAGTTTGCCGTCCGCTTTGCCTTTAACTTTCGGCATAAGGGCCGCCATAACTTTCCCCATCTCGGCTTTCGAAGAAGCACCGGTTTCCTGGATGGTCTGCTGTACAATAACTTTAATTTCTTCTTCGGAAAGCTGTGCGGGAAGGTACTGGATGAGTACTTCAATTTCCGCTTTTGCATTTGCCGCGAGGTCTTCACGGCCCGCTTTGTCAAATTCTTGGAGGGCATCTTTGCGCTGTTTGATTTCACGACTCAGAATATCAAGCACTTCGTTGTCATCCAAATCTCTTTTCAAATCTATTTCAAGATTCTTGATCGTCGAACGAATCAACCGAATGTTGGAGAGTCTGAACTTGTCCTTACTCTTCATCGCTTGCTTCATATCTTCGTTCAATCGTTCGCTAAGATTCATGTAGTTAAAATCCTCCTAAAACTTTCTCTTACGAGCAGCCTCGGACTTTTTCTTGCGCTTTACGCTTGGCTTCTCATAATGCTTACGTTTCTTCACCTCAGCCAATACGCCATCTTTAGCGATGGAGCGTTTAAAACGACGAAGTGCAGCATCAATAGTCTCGTTTTTGCGAACTTTAGTTTCAGACACCAGTTTTCCCTCCCTCCGACCAGACCGTCCAAGAGCAATAACACGGTTCATCATCTTTCATTATAGGCGAAAGGTAATAAAGGTGTCAACCTCAATGTAATGATCACTTATTTATATGAGCGTTTGGTCACATATCCATGGACTTCATGCATATGACTAAATCCTCAATAGTAGTACCCATTAGCTCGTTATTGGTGAGAATCCGACAGGCTTGTTAACACGCCCAGTCTTGTACCACCCAACAAATGATAATGCAGATGATGAACGGTTTGTTCTCCATCCTTACCACAATTGTTGATTAAACGATATCCTGTTTCCTCCACGCCAAGACGCTTGGCTGCTTCTTGAGCAGCCAGATGAATCTCACCGATCAAAGGCATATCTTCTGCAGTAACCTCATTCATGGAAGCAATATGTTTCTTCGGAATGACAAGCACATGTGTCGGTGCAGCGGGCTGGATGTCATGAAACACGATAACATGGTCATTCTCCAGTACTTTATTGGAGGGAATGGTGCCCTCTACAATTTTGCAAAATAAGCAATCCATAGTTCATACCCTCCTTTGTATCCCAATGTATGTATTCCCTTCTATCATACTAGAAGTACAAACTCACGTCCAATGTCCAGTCACACAATCAGGTGATCTATGTCAACTCTGCATCTCCTATAAATGTTGGCAAGAATTAGGGATCACGGATGGTTTGACTCGTATCTCATTTGGACCGAGGTTGTTGAGGATTTACTTGAGGATCTGAAACTTGCATTAAGTTAAGGGCGTTCTTCGGTCCATGCTGGGCTGATACTCGCGTATGGAAAATTGACCATTTTCTAAGGAACACAGAACCTCTTAATTGGGGCTCAGGCTCTCATTTCAAAATTATAAGGAACATCAGACACGTCATTTCCCAAAATAACCTCACATCATGCTCTTCTCCTCCAACCGTAAAACATGAGAACAGCATCAATTTCACCAGAAACGAAGCTTCTTATCGGAATAGAGAATTAAAGCCATGCGGTGTCTAGATTGTTGCTCACACATGGGTACATTCTCGCTTTTCGCATATTCAGAATACGATTCGCCGTTTGCTGCTACGAACACATTAATGCTCGCTTCTGCTTTCAGCAGGTTAACTACACGGTATATGCCATCCAATTATTATCGACCTTTCCCTAATTAGGGTTCAAAAAAAGGTCATGTCTTACAGAAGTTCGCTTCTGCAAAGGCATGACCTTTGGGATGTTCGGTATGTTGCCAGTTGTATTGCAATGACGGGTCGCGATACATCAGGCTGAGACTCCGTATGTGATAAAACCGCTATTCCATACTGCATGGTAGTTTCTTTCCACGAATGAAACATATTCATCCTGAGCTGTTCTTTTTCAAAGGAGTTAAGGAACATGAAAATGACTCACTCTTCGTAGGCCTTTATTTCTTAATTTCAATAGTACGGTAAAAGGGTTAACGCCGTAAGCGCAAATAACGGAAGCACCAGACGGTTAAAACGTCTGCGGCCATAACCATAATATGGATAAGGCGTAGGGTAGCCGTAACCTGGATAAAATCCGCGAGTATGACCTATTGGATAGTTCCCTCCAGGCATGGCATTTGGAACCCAGTTCGCATGATTCATCATGGCTTCCGGTCCAACGGGAACAGCCAGGTAGATCATTTCGTCATCCACATTTTCCACTATGCCATCGTAGTGCATACCGTCATTCATCTGTACACATACATAACGGTGCATGTGTGCCTTGCATAATTTCTTCGCTTCCACTTTTTCCACTTGCCAACGCCTCCCTGATTCTGCTCTTGATCACCTTTTCATGGTATTCAGAACTGGGCGAATTGACACAACCGACGAGAAAACACAAAAAAAGAAGCACCCCGTGAGCGGCTTCCTTAGAAGTCTGCTGCGCGGACATCTATTCAGGATACGTCCTGATCAGATGTCCGCCGGGGTACTTAAATAAGGTTTGTCGGCTTAACTGTAGTATAACAGCGGGATGAACCTGTATCTGTGATGAAACTCACTCCGCTATGTCATACAAGCAAGAAAAGAAATATTTTTACAAAAATAATATTCGGTAATAGTGCGTGTTCAAAAGGTCGTTTGCAGCATCAAGAAGATGGGATAAAGCCAGAAATGTCGAGCGTAAAAAAGCTACGTGAGCAACTGTAATGTTTTCCTAGGCAACAACCTAAGCCCCTACTTATTCGGCTATACTTCATATTCGATGTTAATGATGATTCTGCCGCCAGACACCCTTCGTAATCAAAAGCGGACTTTTTTGAACAACCTCAGTATTCAGTGGTTTGGACTATAAGGAGCGCTTCTATTCGTGATATTGCTTACATCGTTTCCCGCTACAGGGTCTCCAAGACCACCCGTGAGCCGTTTCCGGCCTCACCTGCCGGAATCACCACAAGCTTGCGCGGCAAGCGTGCACGCAGTTCAGGCACATGACTGATAACACCAACAGCCAATCGGTCGTCATGCAATTTTTCCAGAGACGTAATGACGGTATCCAACAGCTCAGGGTCAAGTGTACCAAACCCTTCATCCAGGAAAAAGAATTGAAGCGGGTACTGACCTCGCAGCTGAATCTGGGCCGACAGTGCCAAGGCCAGTGACAACGAAGTCAAAAACGTCTCGCCACCGGATAACGTCGATACGGGTCGTTTGACTCCCCCGTTGGCATCATCACAGATCACAAAACCACCACCGGAATCCACCTCCAGTGAATAACGTTGTTTGGTCAGGAAGCGCAGACGCTGAGATGCCGCATGACTGACCTGCATCAGTTGTTCCTCTGCAATATATTCAACAAAAGCATTACCTCTGAATGCGGATTGAAGTTTGCTGAGCAGTTCGCCTTGACGGCTGACCTCCAACCGCTTGTTCTCCAGTTCGGTCCAGCGAACATGTCGCTGCTCCACATCCTCCAGATCACGTTCTGCGCGTGCTTTGGCACGAAGGGCAGCCTCATCCTGAGCCCGGACCTGCTGCAAACGTTCAGTGCAAGCTAACCACTGCTCCTCCGATACAACTGCACCACCCAGCTTTTGTTCCAGTTCACGCAATTGGGATGCCAGTTCACGCTCACGTTCACGGTGCTGCTGGATCTCGCCCGCCAGTCGTTCCGCTTCCTGGGAAGGCATCGCCGCGGACACAACGGCATCATCCGAGTCGAACGGGGATTGTTCCAGCAATTGATTCCACCGTTCCTGTGCCTGTTGCAAATGCTCTGTTGCCGAGGCGGCAGCCTGCTGAGCCATGACATCTTTCTTGGCTGATTCCTGCTTCAGATGATCCGCTTCTTTGAAGCGTTGTGCCGACTCCGCAGCTTCTTTCCGCAGTCCATCCAGACGAGCCTGAGCTGCAGCAATCAGGTCTTCCACCCGCTGCTCCCCAACCCACTGGCGCAAGCGTTCTTCTTTCTCAGCGAGCAGTTTGTTATTGCCCTGCCACTGCGTTTGCCACTGGATCAGTTGTTTGTCCAATTCCATCAGCTTCTGCTGAAGCGATTGAATGATCTGATCTTTTTCCTCAAGGAATGTCACGCTTTTATTCAGACGTTCCTTGATGTCTTCGGCGCGCGCATCGCGCTCCTGCATCGCCTGATAGAGGGCCTTGGCCTCCTCCTGAGCGATGCCCGGCAGTTCCGCGGCCCAGCGGCCCTGCAAGGCAGCCGCTGCGGCCTCGCTCTCGGCCAGCTTGCGCTCCGCCTGGGCGAGCCCGGCACGGCCGGCCTCTTGCGCAGCTGCCGCTTCCATGCGGCGCTGCTGCGCGCCCACAGCCGCCTGCTGCAACGCGGCGGCTTCAGCCTGGAGCGGCGCTGCTGCGGCAGCCAGCGCCTGCGCGGCTTCGCGCAGCGCAGCGGCACGCGATGCCCAGCCTGCCGGGGAGCGCCCGTGTTCGGGCGACCCGGCGGGCTCGGGCTCCGCTGCCGCAGGCGCGGCCTCAGCTGCGGCCGGAGCATCGCCGGCCGCAGCGCCAAGCTGCGTCAGCAGGCTGCGACGTTCGTGCAGCTGCTGGCGCAGCCCAAAGCGCAGCTCCTGCAGCTCCGCGTGCAGGCTGCGCAGCAGTTCCAGGTCCGCATCGCCTGCGTGCGGACCTTCTCCCGGCGGCGCAGCCGGGAGCGGGTGATGCGGCGAGCCGCACACCGGGCATGGCTCGCCATCGCGCAGCTCGGCGCGCAAGGCGGAGGACAGCCGGTGCAGCTCCTGCTCGCGCATCGTGCCACGCAGCTGTTCCTCCGCAAGGGCCAGCAAGCTCTGTTCGCGGCTAATATCCTGCTCACAGGCAAGCAAGGCCTCAAGACCTGATGACGCCTGTTCTACCAGATGCTGACGCTGATCACTCAGGCGTCTTTCTTCCTCAGCCGCCGCCTTTAGCTTGTCGGCTCCCTGTTCTGCCGACTGCTTATAGGCTTGCATGTCAGCCTTGTTTTGCTGCAATTGCTCCGCAGCAGTATCCACACGATGCTTCAGTTCAAGCGCAGCCTGAAGAAGCCTGCGTTCCTCTGACTTCACTTCATTCGGCTTGAGGCTCTCCTGTAGTTCCTCACGCCGTTTGCGCCCGCGCTGCTGCAGCTCCTTTTCCTTTTCAAGTTGCTGTCCCAGCGCGGTCTGTTCGCCCTGCCCCTGTTCCAGAAACTGAGCAAGGCGCGAGCAATCGGCTTGAAGCCCATCCCGTTCCCGTTGCAGCTCTTTCGCTTGTTCGAGCTGCTCCAGGCGCAGCATAAGTTTCGGTTCTTCCTCAGTCAATTGCTTACGTGCCGTCTCGGCCTTCTCCGATTCCTGAATAGCCACACGTTCATGTTCCAGAGCTTGCTGATGAGCCGTCTCGGCAATATCCTGCCGCTGCTTCTGTGTAGCTGTAGCATCTCGAACCGTCTGCAACGCAGGCAGTATGGCATCTGCCGCAACGGATTGTTTCAGCCGTTGTTCGCCCGCCTCAACCTGTGGCTCCAAACCCTTCAGCTTCTGCTGTTCATCTGTACGGGCCTGCCGTTCGTGACTTAACTCACGAATCTTACCCAGTTGTTCGGCTTCCTTTGCAGCTTCATCCAGCGCTTTGCGGGACAATTCTGACTGCCGAACAGCAGCTTGAAGAAGACGTTTCGTCTCATCCAATGTTTCCTTGCTGGCATTGCCAAGTCCCTGTTGCTCCGCAGCAAGGGATTGGTGAACCATATCATTATCCTTGACCCGCCGACTTAATTTGATGGCCAACTGGTCCCCATACTTCTCCAAATGGAATAATCGTTGCAGCATCTGGCGACGCTCACTGCCTTTGAGTGACAAAAACTCGGCAAACTTCCCTTGGGGAAGCACCACTGCCCGTGTAAAATCATCCATCTTCAAACCGATTACATCTTCAACACAACGATTCACATCTGCCAATTTGTCGGCAAGTACCTGCTCTTCGCCATTGACCGTCTCTATGAATTTGCTGATCGTGTTACTTACCGACACTTCATTATTTCGTTTAAAACGTCTCTCTACCCGGAACCTTCGAGTGCCCTCAGTCGACATCAATTCAAATGTAAAAGCAACCGACAACGAATCCTCTGCATGATTCATAATGCCCTGCGTCCCGTTCACCGCACGTTCCACTTTGCCGTACATGGCGAGTGTGATGGCATCAAGCAAGGAAGATTTACCACTGCCCGTTGGACCGAAAATACCGAATAGACCCGTCTCCGTCAGCACGGTAAAATCAATCTCCTGCATCTCCCGATAACTTTGAAGTCCGGCAACTTTCAGTAGAATTGGCTTCATCTTTCCTCGACCTCCTCACGCAAACCCGGCTCGTCTTCATCCACAAGTTCAAGGAAAAGCTGTACCAGGCTGTCTTCCGGCTGTGCGCCGCCTGTCTGACGCTGATAGAATTTACGGAACAGTTCATGTACCGGCAGCTCGGATCGTTGCTCCAAAAGTCCTGCTGCAGCCATCTCGGGATACACCGGGCGAATATGAATGATCCCTTCATGTGACTTTCGCAGCTGTTGAATCTCCTTCAGAGACATTGCCTCGTCCAGCCATACTTCCATGTCAATAAAAGCCTGCGGATCACGTCCCTCTTCCAGCCAGCGATATACTTCTGCCAGACCGCCACGTGCTTTCCAGCGAACAAGCGGACGCCCGGACGTCAACAAAACTTCTTCTACCTGTGCAGCTCCGCCCGGTGCGAGATCAACCATCGTGACAGACTTGCTCTGTCCTGCTTCCGAGAAGCTGTAGGCGAGAGGAGAACCGCTATATCGAATCACACCGTCTCCTTTGACAGACTGTGCTCGATGAAGATGTCCAAGCGCCGTGTATTGTGCTCCAGTCGATAGAGAGGAAGGGTCCACCGTGTAGGCCCCACCAATCTGAATCGGACGTTCCGAATCACTCTCAAGGCCTCCGAGCACATAGATATGACTCATGGCCATATTAACGGTATCCGGGCGAAAAGAAGCTGCCAGACGCTGCATTAACATACCCACCCGGTGACTATATGCCTGCCGAAGCACATTTTCGTCCCCATCCGTTGTCAGCAATTCATTCAATCTGGCTTCAGAAGGATAAGGTAATGCCGCAATCTGTCCAGTCTCTCCGGTACGCTTGGCATGGATGGTCACTGCTTCTGAAGTAGGCATACCTACGAGTGTAATGCCCTGCCTGTTCACAAGTGGCGTAACAGAAGATACACGCTCTGGCTGATCATGATTGCCTGCAATGACCACGAGAGGTCTTCCATGCTCCGTCAGACGCGCTGCCGCTTCGTAAAAAAGCTGCTCCGCCGCTGCGGGAGGATTCACCGAATCGTACACATCCCCGGCCATCAATATGGCATCCGCCTGCTGCTCATCCGCCAGTCTGACGAGTTCATCAACGAAATCCTCCTGTTCACGCAGTCGGCTTCGTCCTTCCAGCGTTTTTCCCAAATGCCAGTCCCCTGTATGCAAAATACGCATCGTCCGTTCCACCCCTCTCCCATGTGATATCCATGGTTCTGATTCCGATCAAGTTCTTTTACAGTTTCACTGCATGTCCACCATCAAAAAAGTACAGCCATTTCCGGTCCACTTTCCGACCTAATATATCTTCAATCGCCCGTCCATACAGATCCAGCTGGAAGCGATAATTTTTGGTGAGTGCATCCAAACCACCACGATGCTCCAACACCCGATCAGTCTTGTAATCAAGCAGGACAAGCTCGCCGTCCACCTCATACAAACAGTCAATAATCCCCTGTACAAGCACGGTTTCATCTTCAATGGATGCTTGCATTTTGCTATCTTCATTTATCTTAAACATATCTGAGTTCGCTGCCCGTTCATGTAACCACTCCGCAGGAGACTGATGTGCCGGAAGTCCATATACAAATGGGATCTCCCGTTTTACCCACTCTGCACGCAATAATTCTTCCCCTGGTTCTGTATTGAAAAATCCGGTCAGTTCTTCAGGTTCGATCGCCTCAACATGATGGGGCAGCAAAATCTGGAGCTTCACCAGTCGCTGAAGAGTCTGCTCAATAAGCTGTAAATCAATGGCCGATCCATCTATAGGAAGATGCTGCATCAACGTATGATACACGTTCCCCCGCTCTGCTCCAGTCAGTTGGTTCTCACCCATAAATTTGGGACGACGCAGATGTAATTTAAATGACGTTCCCGCAGATCCCGCATCCGAAACATTCAACGCACTGCTCGAATCTGCCCCCAACCCAGTCCCATGCTCGTTCAATTCACTGGATAAACCATGTAGTACATGACCTGCTTCATCGTTGGTGTAATGGTTTCCCGGGGTGTTGTGATCCAATAATGTCTCGGAATGCTCCCCCAGTTCCTCCATTACCTCTACGGACTGGATGTCCTGCATCGCGAGTAACGTTTTCAACTCCGTGACAGATGTACTGGCTGCCACTTGAGTTGCCGCTTCATAGGGATATGTCCATGAAAGCCGTTGTTCAACCTCATGGATCAGCCGTGTCTCCTCTTGTTGAAGAGCTACCGTATCTGCACCTGCATCTGCAATGTTTTGGTTCGCCGTATCTTGTCCAGTCTTCGCCAGCTCTTCTACAGTTGAGGATGTAACCAATTTCACGGGCTGAACCGCTTTTAGCGCAGCAATTCGTTCTTTCCGCACCACCGTCATCCCGTCTTCTTCTCCCAAAGTCTGATCCACCACATGATCACGGGATACCTGATCGGCGGAAATAATAGAAATTGCCCATCGTGATTGATCATCTGAAAGGCAGGCTGAGAACGAATCATTGCTTCCAGCAAGTTCACGCAGCACAGCCGCATCTGGATGCCTCATCAGGGATGGTCCAATCCAGTCCAGGTAACTCCGTCCAGCAGCCAGCAGGTAGTCTGGCAATGCCAGTTCAGGACTGTCCTTGACCTGAGACCACGCCAACGCTTTTTTCGCCGCATCTTTTACAGTACCCAGCAGAATCATCTTCTCTTTGGGACGGGTCAACGCAACGTACAACACACGCATCTCTTCAGCAAGCAATTCGAATTGAGCCCGACGACGAATCGCCAGATTCGCTAGTGTAGGATAGGCAACCCGGTTTTCACGATCTACATACCTCGGACCAAATCCCAGTTCCTTATGCATGAGAAACGGTGCGTTCAGATCCTGCTGATTGAACATCTTGGATATGCCACCGACAAAGACGATCGGAAATTCCAAACCTTTACTCCGGTGAATCGTCATGATCCGTACGGCGTTGTCCTGCTCCCCAGAACCACCTGCTACAGTTCCGAGGTCTCCCCCGTTTTCCCGCAATCTTGAGACATAGGTCAGGAAACGGAACAAACCGCGATTTGCAGTTGATTCCTCATACTGTCGTGCGCGATCGTACAATGCCTTAAGATTGCTTTGTCGTTGCAGCCCTCCGGGAAGACCACCAACCCAGTCCAAATACCCGGTTTCCCGATACATTCGCCAGATCAGTTCACTCAGACTGCCTTGTCTTGCCTCAAGTCTCCACTGCTGCAATTGACGCAAAAAGAGAATTAACTTTTGCTGCAACGCCGAGCCTGAAATCTCCGTAACGCCCATATCCTCGCTTGCATGTCCAGTAAAACCAGCATCTTGAGTTCCTTCTGTATGCACATCGAATTCATATCCATGGTCAAGAATCTCTGCTTCGACAGAAGCGGCTGTCTCCCGCTGTCCCTGTTCCATCTCTGACCAGGCTTCCGGCCACTGCAACTGGACGATATTGGTATCAGGATGATTTTCCTGCCGGGATTGTTGTACGTCATTATTGGAAGAATCGCCCCATTCCCCAGCAGCCGTTATAACTACATCATAGAATGACTGTCTTTTGTCACCGAGCCGAATCTGTGCCAGTTCTTCTTCATCCAGTCCAACAATCGGGGAACGAAGCACGGAAGCGAGCGGAATATCCTGCCTTGGATTATCAACAAGCTGAAGCAGAGACATCATGATTTCCACTTCCGTAGCCTGGAAGTATCCCTTGCTCTGTTCTCCTCCAGCAGGAATTCCCTGTTGTCTGAATTCCTCAATCATGAGCGGAGCCCACATCAAGGTTGAACGCAGCAAGATGACCATGTCACCGTAACGTGCCGGACGCATGGTTTGCAGGGCTTTGTCATAGACATGGAGAGCAGGTTTCTCCGTATCCCCAACCATCTCGCGAATACGCCTTGCGATCGCCCGCGCTTCCAACTGGGCTGTTTCAAGTTCGGCACTCTCCAGTTCTGCGTAGACCGCTGCATCCCCGTTCTCATCCGTACTCTCTGTCAGATCAGGACCACCGCCCTGACGATCGATCAGCATGACTTCAGGTGTATACGCCTCATCACCAAGCGTTTCTGACGGGAACGTAGCCCCATACGCCAGTTGAGCTCGTTCATCATAAGCAATCTCAGCCACACCCTCGTTCATGAGTTGCCGGAATATCATATTGACCGAATGCACGACTTCCGCACGACTGCGGAAATTTCGCGCCAGATCAATACGTTGTCCTGGACGATTGTGATGATGTTCCACCATTCCATCCTCACGCGTACTCGCTCCGTACTGACGATACTTGTTCATAAACAGACCTGGCTCAGCCAACCGGAACCGGTAGATACTCTGTTTGACATCACCTACCATGAATCGGTTACCCGGGTTTTCTCTGGAGATCAGTTTCACGATATCTTCCTGAACCGTATTGGTATCCTGATATTCATCAAGCAACACTTCATCGAATCGTGAACGGTACTCCATAGCCGCGTCGGAAGGCATCGACAGTTCAGGCGTTGAATCCTCATGTCGCAATATGTGAAGACAGTAATGCTCCAGATCACTGAAGTCAACTTGCCCACGTTCCTGTTTAGCCTGTCGATAACGTTCTCCAAATGTACTAACCAACATCGAAAGTTCCTGCATGAGCGGTGCCGCTTGCTCCAGCTCCTGCCAGAACGAAAACGCACTTCTCCCGAACAAGGAGCCTTTCAGATCGGAAACTGCCTTTTTCGCAGCCTCTCGGAGTTCCTTCACTTGATCCTGTAAAACCGGGTCCGTTTGATCCTTTTTGCAAGGTTTCAATTTGCCAAATGCAGCGGGTTGAAACACTTCGGGCAACCTTTCCCACGGCATTACCTGGGTTGCAGATAGCAGCTCCTCCACCATCATCAGATCTTCTTTTAACGTATCTGCATATGGTGCTGGACCTTCAGGCTGCATGGAAATATGGATGCCTTGACGGAGCAGACCTGCTGCACCACTTAAAGCAAGAGCCGCATCACGCATAATACTCTGAACCCATGCTGAATGACCCAGCTCCTCCACACTTTCCACCTGAAAAGCGGATGCCATCTCTGAGAGCCAATGATCCGGCCAGGAATGGCTGCGGGAAAAATCATACAAGCGTTGCACCAGTCGATGCATGGCATCATCGTTTCGCTCTCCACTGAACCAGTCCACCAATTCGCGGAATGTACTGCCTTCATCCTCTTCGCCATACTTTTCCTCAAAGAGTTCTTCCAGCAGTTCCTGCCGCATGATTTCCGCTTCATTTTCATTCAGGATACGGAAAGCGGGGTTCAACGGAATCTGCTGATAGTACCGGCGAATGACTTCCATACAGAATGAATGCAATGTGGTAATGGATGCCCGCCCAAGCAGGGACAGTTGCTTACGCAGATGTTCTTCTCCAGGCTGTTCTTCAAGCGCACGTTCCAGTGCTTCCCGAATCCGTTGTTTCATCTCGGCGGCGGCGGCTTTGGTAAACGTAGCTACAAGCAAACGATCCACACTAAATCCTTGGGAGGGATCTGCGATCTTGCGAATAATTCGTTCAACCAATACGGCTGTCTTGCCCGATCCCGCCGCAGCGGCAACCAGAATATCTTCTCCGCTTTCCGAGATGGCACTCCACTGGTCATCACTCCAGAAGCTTCCTTCCGGTTTAGGCATATTCGTCATGATGTTTCCCCTCCCTTGGTGTGAGATAACATATCCCATATCTGCTGTTTGCCCGGTTTGGACAACAGGTTGTATTCATTGCCTTCTATATTTTCATCGAACTGACATACAGGCTTATATGGACAGAATGTGCACGCCACTTCCTGCTGAATACGATAAGGCTCAATCGCCACATCCCCATCCGTAATCCGGGTACCAATCTCACGAATATTACTGCGAACCGAAGCAAGCAGCGTATCCCATTGCTCTGGCGTAGCTACAGCGGCACTGCTATAAAAGCTGCCATCTGCTTTAAGGGCAACCGGAATAATAGCTGAATACCCCTTATCCAGGGTATTGTCCATTTGTGCGATAGCATCCCGGTCCGCCAGCAGCAAACCTTTCATTTTGAACCGTTTCAGCAGTTCTTGTCCGGCCTGCTCCGATGTCATGCCGTTTGCGGATTGCAACAGTGGGTTATGCACATGGAAATACAGCGTTCCTCCAGGCATCGCCGTTTCTCCAAGCCATTCCTCGGCAGCACTAAGCAGCACCTCCAGATAGGTGAGCATCTGCAATGACAGACCATAGTACACTTCATGCAGCTTGAGGTCCGTCTGGCTCGACTTGTAGTCAATGACACGGAGGAGCAGACCATTCTCGCCTTCTGCGACATCCACACGGTCAATCCGACCCACGATCTCCATCACACAGCCGTTCTCCAGTTCAAAACGGAGTGGGGGCAGCGTTTTATCCGGTCCAAAATCAAGTTCCAGCCCAATCGGTTCAAAACTTCCACGTCTGGACTGTTCCCCGAGAATAACGGATGCCCGGCTAACAATGTCCTTCAATTTGCGGAAAATATAACCGTATCGCTTGGTGCTTAGCAAAATCTCCCCTTGCAGCTGTGGTGCAATCTGCTCGACGGTTTGCTCGGCTTCCTTGCGGCATTGGTCTGGGGTCAAGCTGCCCCAGCTACGATTTTCTTGACGCAATCGCATAGCCAACTGGCTTAACGCAGCATGAAAAAGTTGTCCGATATCAGGAGCCTGAAGGCGGTACAATTGCCGTTCTTTGAGGCGCAGCCCATGCGAAGCAAAATGCGAGAATGGACAAGCTACGAACCGCTCCATTCGCGAGACACTCGTCCTTACCTCTGTGCCATACAGTCTGCGACTGGTGGCTGTCCGTAGTGGCAATGCCCGATTACGATAAAAGATTGATCCCATCAACCGTTCCAGCTGAGGTCTGCTTGTCTCCTGAGATAAATGCCAATTGTAGACCGACCACCACATTTCAGGGATGTCTTCTCCGCGACGCCATTTGCGCAATTGTCCAATAAGCGCAGACAGACTCTGACCTGGATGGGTGACATAGGACCAATGGGCTTCTTCCGAGTTTACAACCGGTGGTTGAGCGAGCAATGGCTGTTCTTGCAGGCCAAACATTTTCCGTACATGGCGGACAATCTCGGAAGGAAGAAGTGCTTTCCCCTCATCATCAGCAACCGGGTAACTCAGCCATAACTGGCTGCTTGCCGCTGTAAGTGCCGTGTAGATCAGAAAACGTTCGTCCAGCATTTGCCTCGTTGCACCTGGTCCAAGCGCCATACCTCTTTCCGTCAGTAACGTTCTCTCCAGTTCCGTTAATACACCATCATCCTGAGGGACGGCGGGCAATTCACCATCAACTGCACCCAGGATAAATACGTATTTGATGTCCTGAAGACGTGTACGGTCCATGGAACCAACCAAAACCTGATCCAGTGCGGGTGGTACCAGACCCAGCTTCAGTTCCGTCAATCCGGTCTCAATCATTCCGGCAAACAGCGTGATATCCAGCCGTTCATTGCCCATCATATCGACCATCTGATCCAACAGATCCAACACAGCTCCCCACATCTGCCGATGTTCTCTCGATCGTTCGGGGTCACCTTGCGCCTTAGCTTCAGCAGACATATGTTCCAACTTCCATGGAATCTCGGCCTCTTCCAGCAGTCTGTATAGTGCCTCGCATTGAGCTTTGGCTGTCTTTGCTTTTTTCATCCGTTTCTCAAAAGCACCCAAGGCATCTGTAATGACCGCTCGACAACGCTCCATTAAAGAAAGCATTTGGTCCCGTCCACGACTATGGCCATCCTGACCATTGTCTTCCAGCGACAGGCTGGGTACATACTTCCACGGCTTGCCGTCAGTCCAGCGATATCCATGAATACCACAAGCTAGCACATAATTCTCAAGCTGGTCCATATCTTCACGGGTGATGGAACCATCACGCGGAAGCAGCAGATCCGTTTTGACACAGCGAAATACATCCTCGTAACGCCAGTGGCGCCGAACAATATCCAGTGCGGAACGGATAAATTCGGATAATGGGTGATGAAGTTCATTTCTTCTGCGGTCCAGAAAGACAGGTACGCCATAGTCCCTGAATAGCGGTTCAGCTATATCAGCGTAGGTATCCAACTGACGAACAAGTACTGCCATATCCCGATAACGCGCACCTTCGTTTTGCGCCAGACGCCGCATCTCACGGAGTGCTCCCTCCATCTCAGCTCGTCGGTTCTCCGCTGCAACTAGGCGGATTCCTGAATCAGTACCATCACCTTTCCAACGAATTCGGCGGTCAAAACCAGCCTCCAGATGAGCAAGTCCCGGACGATCCTTGTATCTCGGTGGAATCTCCGAATCTAGCACGGTGATATCGCTCGGTACACCCAGTTCTTCAGCCATCCCTTTCAAACGCGCATAGGCACTTGCCGTTGGATAGAACAGTTCCAGTTCTCCAGGCAGTGCGCCGTGATCATATGCACGATCCAATGTCAGTGCAATCGTCACGGAAGAGCACTGCAACATCAGGCGACCGATCACACTCATCTCCTGTGGCGTAAATCCCTGAAAACCATCAATCCAGATCTGAGCATCCTGCAGCAATGTACTTTCAGACAGGCGCTCTGTCAGTTCGGTCAACGTATCTTCATCATCAATATATAAATTGGTCAGTTCCTGTTCATAGTCACGATAGATCAGATTCAAGTCATGCAACTTGTCCTCCAGAATTGGCGAAGAGGATGAGGTATACCCTCCAGACAACCCTTCTTCAAGCAAAGATGGATCAACTTCATAACGTTTAAACTCACTATATAAGTCATTTAATTCGCCTATAAAACCCAGCTGGCTGCCGGATGCACCAAACAGCTTCAATTCTTCCTTACGACGCTGGATGACCTTATAGAGCAGCATCTTTTTGCCTTCGGCTCCGATTGGAATACGAGCAGAACCGCCTGCTTCCTGCATTATGCGGTAAGCTAATCGGCGAAAGCCGAGCACTTCTGCACGCATGGTACCTTTAATTGCTCCAGAAGACACCAATGCCTGCTCTGTTCGAAAGGAACTCTGTTCGGGAACGAGTAAAATCAAAGGTTTACCTTGCGGCTCCTTTTGAAGTAAGGATGTAATTTCCCGGGTAATCAGCGAGCTTTTGCCGCTGCCTGCCCGGCCAATAACAAAACGAACGGACATGTCTAATCCTCCAAACCACACGTACAAGATTTTAATTCCCAGTATAACATATCTGACTTGGTTCGGAACATACGTTTGCCACTATCCGGTAAAACCGGAGATTCTCTCCGTTAACACGGCAAAAAGCCCGCAGCTGTTCACACTGTGGACTTTTAACCGAAAGTATCATTCATTTAAACTTCACTTTATCTCACGAAGGATTAAAAAAAGTAAAAAGAGACTCCTCTAATTCTTTTTACTGCGCACCTCGAAAATAGCAAATTTGAGGTAATGTCCTTCATCCACGCCCAAAATTTGCGGGTGGTCCTTACCGGCTGCCTTCCAGTCGATCAGACGAAGCACTTTGCCAGCATCTTCCGCTGCACCAGCAATCGTATCCAGGAAGAGGTCTGGACGCATGTGGTATGAACAGCTGGCGGTTACCAAATATCCGCCCTCATTGACCAGTTTCATTCCTTGCAGGTTGATATCCTTATATCCACGGCATGCGCCTTTGACTGCTGATTTCGTCTTGGCAAACGCTGGGGGATCGAGGATGACAACATCAAATGTTTTACCGCCAGCTGCAAGCGCTTTGGAAGTATCTACTTTTTGTTCGCCAGCACGCGCACGTGCAGTACGTTCATCCAGTCCTTTCACTTGTTCACGCAAGTACTGGAATGCATCAGCAACTACGAATTCGACACGGTCGGTGAAACCATTCAGTTCGACATTCGTTCGTGCACTTTCAATGGCATGCTCCGATATATCAAGACAAGTCACTTTCTTGGCTCCATATTTGCAAGCATTTAACGTGAAGCTGCCCGTGTGTGAGAAGCACTCCAGTACGGTGGCACCATCCCAATAAGGGAATGTAACTACCTTACCACTTTTATTCACAGGCAAGAGCTGCTCTGTGCCATCCTGCTCGGTCATTTGAAGTGTGATTCCACTCTTGTAACCCCAACCCTTCATGAGCGGTTCGATCGCTGCACGATTCTCACGTTGGTCGAAGAAGTAACCTGTCTTCTGTCCTTCCACAATGTCCACTTTAATGAGTAGTCCATTCTCTGTAACAGTGACATGTCGCGGGCAATCTCCGTACAATGGGCCTTTGGTCTGCTCCAAACCTTCCAGTTCACGAATCGAGACATCACTGCGCTCATATATGCCTTCAGGCTGCATTACTTCAATGAGTGCCTGTACGATGGCTTCACGGCATCGATCCATGCCAAGTGTAAGCAACTGTACAACAAGAATGCTGCCGAATCGGTCAACGATTAATCCTGGCAGAAAATCAGCTTCGCCGTAAACGAGACGGTACGCCTCTCCATCCTGGATAAAACGTTCCCGATGACGCAGGCAATCGCGGAAACGCGCTGCAAAGAATGCCGTATCCATCTGTTCGGAATCCAGGGGTTGATAAGCTACAACCCTTACCGTGATCTGAGATGCGGGATTGTAATAACCTGTCGCCAGATAGCGACCTTGATGATTCAATACATTGACCAGATCTCCGGGCTCCGGGTTTCCGTCAACCGAGGCGATTTCATTGTTAAATATCCATGGATGTGCGTGTTCAAGCCGCTTTTTGCGACTTCGTTCGAGTGTAACTGATGGCAAGGTAGATCCACTTCTTTCATAGTTAGTTGAAAAGATAGGTTTGGTGCAAAGGAGACGCTACGGCGACGAATTGTTCCTCTGATCGCTGTTATCCCCAGATTTTTTTGATTCCCTTTCTTAAAGGGAAAATCCGGGGATAAAGGCGAGCGCTTCGCTTCTTCGGTAACAATTTCGTCTTCTTCGCTAAGTTTGCACGAATCACCGTATCTTTCGAATTGGGGTGCAGCAATTAGGTGGCGTTTCGGTTACGAATCGATCTTCCGATCGCTGTTATCCCCAGATTTTTTGACTCCCTTTCTAAAAGGGAAAATCTGGAGATAAAGGCGAGCGCTTCGCTTCTTCGGTAACAATTTCGTCTTCTTCGCTAAGTTTGCACGAATCACCGTATCTTTCGAATTGGGGTGCAGCAATTAGGTGGCGTTTCGGTTACGAATCGATCTTCCGATCGCTGTTGTCTCCAGATTTTTTTGATTCCCTTCTTTAAAGGGAAAATCCGGAGACAAAGGCGCACGCTTCGCTTCTTCAGATTCGATTTCGTACCCTCCACTACACTTGCACGAATCACCGTATCTTTCGAATTGGAGTGCGGCAATTAAGATACTTGAATTGAGGGAGGCTCGCTTTCCTCTGAATTCCTTTAGGCTTGTCATGGTTGTCTTTTCTTACTCATAGGATGAGTTAAGGAACCCGGACGGAAGGAATGATGTTTCTATGTTTAGAGATGTGATATTGCCCCTACTCTATGGGCTTATTATCTTTTTTGGTGGCATGAAGCTGATGGAGACGGCCTTGCAGCGTATGGCAGGTCCCATGTTGGCAGGTTGGCTCAATCGCGCCACCTCTGCTCCATGGAAAGGCATGGCCTTCAGTGCAGGTGCAACGGCCTTGTTACAGAGCAGTACGGCGGTCACCGTACTCACCATTGGACTGGCTAATGCCCGATTAATCACCTATGGACGCACACTCGGCATCATCCTCGGCACCAACATCGGGACATGTCTGACGACGGAGCTGGTGGGACTGCAGATCGGACGCGCTTCCCTGCCATTGCTTGTCCTGTCGCTGACGGGCTGGGCCATGTTTGTTGTGCTTGGTGAACGCAATCTGGCCGCGCCTGAGCGCACACGCCGGACTTTGTTTAACATCCAGTACAGCTTCCTGGCAGCTGCGGGATTTGCACTTGTCATGACAGGCATACAGGTGATGCAATCCATTGCCTTACCCTTGCGGAGCATGGGTGTATTTCAATGGTTTCTCGACCGCTCGGCCGACAGCTTGTGGTGGGGCTTCCTGGCAGGTGCCTGTCTTACCGCGCTCATTCACAGCAGCGCAGCTGTCATTAGCATGGCGATTACGCTCGCAGCCACAGGGGTGTTACCTGTGGAGATCGGCATCGCCATCGTGATCGGGTCCAACGTGGGGACCTGTATCACCGCTGTAATTGCTGCCGCGGGCGGAGCATCCGCAGGCAAATTTGTCGCAGCCTCCCATGTGGTATTAAACATTGCGGGAGCGCTGCTGTTTATGCCGCTGATCGGCCAGCTGCATGCAGCTTCGGCTTGGCTGTCAGCGGACAGCGGGGCACAGATTGCGCATGCCCAGACCCTTTTTAACATCACCAGTTCACTGCTTGCTTTGCCATTCTGTTACTTGCCCATCTGGCACAAAAAACCACCGGTCCACGCCCCCGCGGCGAAGTCACCCGTGGCTTGATGATCAACCTGTCCATACCCACAGATCGCGCGGCTAACTGACCAGAATTATGATGCGTTATACGTTAACGCCTAATTTGTTCAGAGCTACACGCAAGATGTCATCGTTATTATCATATCCGCTCTGCTGCTGTCTGGACCATGCTTCTTCCGGAGCATACCAATCCACACCTTTGATTTCTTCAATCTGAGGCTGTAGATCACCACTCTCGGCTTCTACGAGATAATAATGAACTTCCTTGTCCACCGGGCCAAAATCTGCATGTTGGTACGTATAAGCAATGATATCAACGGGCTCTACAATGCGACCCACCATACCTGTCTCTTCCAAAATCTCGCGTAATGCCGTCTGTTCGATTGTTTCTCCATCTTCCATTTTGCCCTTGGCGAGAGTTGTTTTACCATAACGATCTACGATAAGCTGAATTTGAAGACGTCCGTCTTCCCCTTTTCTATACACAACTCCGCCTGCTGAAATTTCTTTTTTGTTCATCGTACTCTCCCCCATCGACTTCAATATCTTATTTTTTGCAAAAGAAGGACCTCATCTCCCCGGGTAAGCTCCCCAAGGAAATGAAATCCTTGTTTCTGACGCCTCGATCACATCGCGGCGGACTTCAGATTCTCTTCCAACACCCGTACCAGCGTAGCCTGACTCTCGTTGACACCAGCTTCAACGACTTTGACTCGGCACACTTTACCGACCATATCCATGGTTCCTTCAAAGACCAGTTGAATGTAATTGTCACTATAACCGTGCAGCTTGCCACTTCCCTCACGACCCTTGGCTTCACCTTCGGGAATAACATCAAGTACCTGTCCAACAAACTGCTTAGCGTACTCCAGCTGCATCTGCTCAGACAACTCAATCAGTTCATGCACACGTGCATTTTTGACCTCTTCGTCCACCTGATCTTCCATTCGTGCTGCTGGCGTACCCGTACGCTTGGAATAAGGGAATACATGCATTTCGGAGAAACCGATCTTCCGCATCAGCTCATAGCCATTCCGATACATCTCATCGGTCTCACCTGGAAATCCAACAATAATGTCTGTTGTAATCGCTACATCCGGCATCGCTTCCCGAATGCGAAGCATCTTGTTATAAAACTCTTCCGTCGTATATTTGCGGCGCATGCGCTTCAACACCGTATCATCCCCCGCTTGCAGCGGAATATGGAAGTGACGAACGAGTTTATCCGAACGTTGGATCACGTCGAGCATGCGGTCATCGATCTGACTGGCTTCAATCGAGCTGATTCGAATACGCTCCAAACCTTCCACCTTGTCCAGATCCCACAGCAGATCGGTCAGATCATAATTCTCCATGTCATCGCCATAACCACCTGTATGAATACCCGTCAGAACAATCTCCTTGTATCCGGCGTGTACGAGTTGATGCGCCTGTTGAATAATGCTGCTTGCCTCACGGCTGCGTGAAAGCCCCCGAGACCACGGAATAATACAGAATGTACAGAAGTTATTGCAACCATCCTGAATCTTCAAGAATGCGCGGGTACGGTCAGCAAAATCCGGTACGTCCATTTCTTCAAACACACGGGTTTTCATAATATTACGCACCGCGTTAACCGGTTGACGAGACTCCTGAATTTCATTAACATATGGCAAAATCTTGTCACGGTCCTGTGTACCGATAACCAGATCCACCCCAGGGATGTCCAGAATCTCTGCCGGAGAAGTCTGCGCATAGCAGCCTGTAACAGCCACGATCGCCTCCGGGTTGCGCCGAATGGCACGACGAATAATTTGACGGCTCTTTTTGTCGCCGGTATTGGTTACTGTACAAGTATTAATCAAGTATACGTCCGCTGTCTGTTCATCAAAGTCCACTTGATCGTAACCTTCGTTTTTGAACAATTGCCAAATCGCCTCTGTATCATAGAAATTAACTTTGCAGCCTAAGGTGTAAAACGCCACGGATGGCATAATTACATTCCTCCCATTTCTCCGGATTCATATAGCACGCAAGTTAGTGCTGCCATTCCAGCTGTCTCAGCACGCAAAATGCGTTTGCCCAGTCCAACAGATACAGCACCTGCCTGATCAGCCTCTGCCGTCTCCTTCTCAGAAAATCCACCTTCCGGTCCAACAACGATCAGTACTTCTGCACTTGCATCAGGCGCAAGCTGCTCAACAAACGGTTTCAATGCATCTCTCAGCTGTTTACCGTTTTCTTTCTCATAACAATAACATACCAGACTATAGCCCTCAAAAGAAGATAACAGCCCTTTCCAGGAAAGCGGCTGCTCGACGGATGGAATGCGATTCCGATGACTCTGTTCGGCAGCTTCCTTGGCAATTTTTCGCCACCGCTCCAACCGTTTACCTTCTTTCTTGGCATCATATTGCACAATCGTACGTTCTGATAGGAAAGGTACAAAGGATACCGCCCCGATCTCAGTACATCTCTGGATAACTGTTTCCATCTTGTCGCCCTTGGGCAAGCTCTGTGCCACAGTTACTCGAATCCGTGCTTCACGGTCCATCTCGAGAGGTTCCACAATATTCGCTGTCACTTGGCCAACTTCAATGGTCTCAATTTCGACGAGTGCTTCTCTGGAGTTTCCGTCACTGACAATCAGCTTATCTCCAGGTTTACCACGCATGACCTTGCCAATATGGCGTGCATCATCACCTGTGATGATCACAGCGTGTTCATTAAACTGTTCTGCAGATACAAAATATCGCTGCATAAGTCAATCCACCCATTCTGTCCTGTTATGACTGGAATTCACCCCGCCTAATGACAGGCGTGAATCCAATCGCCACAGATGATCATACAACTTTTACGTGTTTCTGACCAGTATTCCGGTCCAATATACAAGATGCGCTATTAGCGATATAGTTCAATAATCAGTTTTGCCAGATCCACATACATCGTTTGCGCAAACACATACAAAGGTTGAATCGTCACATTTTGCAACGGAGGTATAACAAGAATCAATAAGAAGATAAAAATGGACCATTGCTCCACCCCTTGCAGCTGGCGGCTGATTGAAGGTGGCAATAGATCTTCCAGAATCCGATAACCATCCAGCGGGGGCAACGGAATCAAGTTAAACAGGAACAGGAAAAAGTTGGTTAAGTTAAAAATAGCGAAGAACGTCGTGATTGCTGTCAGCAACCGTTCATTATCTATACCGCCGAGTGCTCCCGAACCAACCAGTGAAGCGTAGATGATTGTACCGATGATCGCGAGCAACAGATTGCTCAGAGGCCCTGCTGCGGATACGATGATGCCCATCAATCTAGGCTTGTCGAAGTTAGCCCGATTAACCGGAACTGGACGTGCCCAACCAAAGCCGGCAATAATGAGCAACAGCACACCAAACAAGTCAAAGTGTACAACCGGATTCAGTGTGACCCGACCCAACAGCTTGGCTGTCGGATCACCAAATTTGTTGGCAAAATACGCATGCGAGAATTCATGCACCGTAAATGCGATCAGGATCGTCAGCAGGAAAAACGGAAGCTGATCAATCGGATAACGAAAGAACGAATTCCAAAAGTCCATACGTTACCCCTTTCTGGCTACATACGCCAGCCAATCCTCATCACGGTGAATCGCACTCACTTCAAACCCGGAGGCTACCAACGCATCATGCACCACTTGCTCTTTGTTCTTCCAGATGCCCGACACAATATAGGTGCCACCCGACTCAAGCGCATTGTACACATCGTCCACGAACAACAAAATGATCTCAGCCAGAATGTTCGCCACAACAACCTTAACTGGCAGTTGCACGCCAAGCGCAGGGTCTTGACTCCCAAGGACGGACAACAGATCACTTTCTTTAACCGTAATTTGTTGCTCCAACCCGTTCAGTTCCACATTCTCCCTGGCGCTGATTACCGCAACCGGATCAAGATCGAGCGCCAGCACATGTTTTGCCCCGAGTTTAATCGCGCCTATAGCCAAGATGCCAGAACCTGTACCTACGTCAATGACTTCCTCACCGCCCTGAATAACCGTTTCCAGTGTACGCAAGCAGAGAGAGGTTGTTGGGTGTGTTCCTGTACCAAAAGCCATGCCGGGATCAAGCTCAATGATTTTCTCATCCGGACTTTCTGGCGTATACTCTTCCCACGTTGGTTTAATCGTCAGACGTTCCGATACACGTACCGGCTTGAAATATTGCTTCCAGGCTGTTGCCCAGTCATTTTCATCCACTGTACGCGTCTCATAGCGAACCTCACCTGTATCAATTCCGAATTCAGGGAGTTCCTCAATTCTAGGATTAACTTCTGACTGTAGTGCAACCATATCCGTACCTTCGGAGAAGTACCCTTTGATGACCGCAAAGCCTTCAGGAATATCATTCAAAGGAACGTCGTATAACTCACCATATGTG
Organism: Paenibacillus sp. FSL R5-0519; assembly: GCF_037974275.1. NCBI lineage: Bacteria > Bacillati > Bacillota > Bacilli > Caryophanales > Paenibacillaceae > Paenibacillus > Paenibacillus sp. FSL R5-0519. The sequence goes on along the minus strand of NZ_CP150234.1, from coordinate 1,735,610 downwards.
GTGTCCCGTTTTTTATTTAAAGTACCGGACTCTTCAATCGAAACCCCTCCAGCACCCGCTTCATGTAAAAAATTCGAAATCATCTCCACAGCTTCTTCTGTGGTATGTATTGTTAGTTCATGCCATAACATACTTGGTTTTTCCTCCTCATTTTTCAAACATCCCAACTATTGTACTACACAAGCGAGCCGGAGTACAAAGCCGCACCAATAAAAGAAAAACAAAACAGGATATCCGCAGTCTGGCTGCTCGAATATCCTGTCGTCTAATATACATATCTGTGTCATTTACTTCAGCATGTTGCAACATTCGAATCTGATTTAGCAAAAGCGTCCACCATTCTGCGTGATCATCTCTGCAGCTTGCGGGAGCGAATCGTTCGATACGGACACGGTCAGCAAAATTTCTTGTTTAAACCTGTTTGCCGAATCCTCTTCAGGTGTATCATACACCTGACCATTGGATAACATTTCCGTGTCATCACTAATCAGAGCAAGTACATTCAGTTCACCACTGAATCCGCCGACAATGGCTGTAGGAGAATTATCAGAGCCCGTAACATCGTGTGAGTCCAATGCAGACGTTTCATTGCTAAGGCTCTCGATACTCAATTGGTTCGGGTGCAACAATGCCAGGGCTCTACGTGCAGACTCGGCCTCCGTCCAGCTTGTAAAAACAGCTTCGAGGGTCACTGCCGAGCGATCTTCAGTCATGAAGCTCCCGTCCCTGACGTCGATCAGCCGCTTCACTGCGGCGTAATGCTTCTATATCTTCATGATCCGCAGCTTCAGCGCTGAATTCCACGTCTTCATTTTTCGCGGATTGCATCCGTTTCATTTTTTCCGTTTTTGTTAGAATCTTGCCCGGACGTTCATGTTCTGCCATTGTAATACTCCTCCTTCATATTGTACAGGTTCAACTAAATCGTATTTACACTGACACTTCGATGACAGAACAACCTTACGATCGCTGGTTATCCCCAGATTTTTTTAATCCCTCTGCAACGGGAAAATCCGGGGATAGCGTATGCTTCCGAAGTAGCTTTCTTGCGAAAGCTTTTAGGCGAACGCTTCGCTTCTTCAGTTTTTTCTGCCCTCTCCGTTAATGTGTAAATGTTTAGATTGAATCTTATATTGTTGATCTAAATATAGATTTCTTGAAACTAGATCAATCCACCGGCTTGTTCGATAATAGACATCGCGCGGTGATGTACCGATTCATCTACGATCACAGTAAGTAATACATCCCTTCCTGTAGGTCCACCTTGTCCACCATCACTCATGCCGCTCGCAGAAGGGTCTGCTGCAGCCATGATTCCAGCACTGGCATTTGTTTGCATCGAGTCGGGCACCCATGATGAAAAACTGCCGGAAACGCCCGGCTTGTAGGAAGCCCCGCTTGGTCCTACACCCGCATATCGGCTGAATCGATTAATGGACAGGTCCTCCACTCGCAATGCCTCCAGTTTTTTGGCTGCCCCCTGGGCCTGCTCCGGGCTGTGAAAGTAAGCCAAAATATTTTTCTCGGTCATCCGCTTCACCTGCTTCCCTAATTTCTCGCATATCAGCTATGCATATCATTCTCGCCATGCTATCTTTCCGCAAGTTCGCGCAGAATATACCGAAATGCTCCCACAAATTGCTGTTGCTCTTCATAGCATATATCCATGGATTTTACCAAAACCGCTGAACCACTAAAAAAAGGCGTACAAAAAAAAGGACACCCTGCGGTAAAAAACCGCTGTGGTGTCCTTGGGGACTTGCTATATTTTATTCTCAGTCGCCGCGAAATGCACGTTTCACTCGATCAAAGAAAGATTGTTCATGCTCATGTGTTTGCTCTCCATCCAGCGCAGCAATTTGGCGAAGCAGATCTTTCTGCTCGTCATTCAGCTTACTAGGTGTAACCACAACCACTTTCACATGCTGATCCCCTTGCCCCATACCGCGCAAGCGTGGTACGCCCTTACCTTTGAGACGGAAATACGTACCCGTTTGTGTACCCGCTGGTACTTTCAATTTCACTTTCTCGGTCAACGTCGGGATCTCAACCTCATCTCCCAGAGCTGCCTGAGCAAAGGTAAGTGGGATTTCGCAATAAATATCGTCACCTTCACGCTCGAAGAAATCATGTGATTTCACGCGAATGACAATATACAGATCTCCGGCTGGTCCGCCACGCAGGCCTCCCTCGCCCTCACCTGTCATACGCAGTTGCGCGCCGTCATCCACACCCGCTGGAATGCGAACATGAATTTTGCGTTGCTTGCGGACTTTCCCGCTGCCACTGCACGTTGTACATTTTTCTTTGATAATTTGGCCCGAACCGCTACAGTTCGAACATGCACGACGATTCACCATACGACCAAACGGTGTATTTTGCACAACTTCCTGCTGACCGCTACCATGGCAGACCGAGCAGGTTTCCGGTTTCGTTCCAGGTTTGGCACCTGAACCATGACAGGTATCACAGCCTTCAGTACGCGGAATTGTAATATCGGTTTCTTTACCGAATACCGCTTCCTTGAACTCAATCGTCATGGTGTACTGCAGATCATTCCCCCGTTGCGGAGCATTTGGATCACGTCGTCCACCGCCACCGCCGCCAAAGAACATATCGAAGATGTCGCCAAATCCGCCGCCGCCAAAATCACCGCCACCACCGAATCCACCCTGATTCGGATCGACATGACCATATTGATCATATTGTGCACGCTTCTGACTGTCACTCACTACGTCATAAGCTTCTTTGACTTCCTTAAATTTAGCTTCTGCATCCGCAGCCTTGTTTACGTCAGGGTGATACTGACGGGCAAGCTTACGGTAAGCCTTTTTAATCTCATCGTCGTTAGCCGTTTTACTAACGCCAAGCACCTCATAATAATCACGCTTTTCAGCCACTCTTCCACCCCCATATCATTCACCATATCGCACATCGTGACAAAAGGAAAGCCAAAGCGCGGGAGCCCCGGCTATGACTTTCCCTCTAATTCGAACGTCACCGATGTTTAATTCGCGTAGAACTACGAATTAGTTTTGTTTTTTATCTTCATCCACAACTTCGTAATCAGCGTCTACGACGTTATCACGTTTAGCGGAACCTTGTTGCTCTTCAGCACCTTGTGCTTCTTGCTCTTGCGCCTGAGCTTGCTCATACAGTTTCACGGACAGTTGTTGAACGATCTCTGTCAGTTCTTCTGTAGCAGCCTTGATATCTTCCAGGTTGTCGGAAGCCAGAACACCTTGCAATTTTTCTTTGGCAGCATTCGCTTTTTCAACTTCGCCAGCATCTGCTTTTTCACCAAGATCTTTGATCGTTTTGTCAACAGAGTAGATCAATTGATCTGCACTGTTTTTCGCTTCAACGAGTTCTCTGCGTTTTTTATCTTCTTCCGCGTGCAACTCAGCATCTTTCATCATTTGCTCAACTTCTTCATCGCTCAAACCGCTGGAAGAAGTGATTGTGATTTTTTGAGTTTTGTTCGTACCTTTATCCGTTGCAGATACGTTAACGATACCGTTGGCATCAATATCGAAGCTAACTTCGATCTGTGGAACGCCACGTGGAGCTGGTGGAATATCACCCAACATGAAGCGTCCAAGCGATTTGTTACCCGCTGCCATCTCACGCTCACCTTGCAGAACATGAATCTCAACGCTTGGTTGATTGTCTGCATACGTGGAGAATACTTGAGATTTGCTTGTAGGGATCGTTGTGTTACGCTCAATCATTTTAGTGAATACGCCACCCGCTGTTTCGATACCCAGGGACAATGGAGTTACGTCGAGCAATACAACGTCTTTCACGTCACCTGTCAGTACGCCCGCTTGTACAGCGGCACCCAAGGCTACAACCTCATCCGGGTTAACGCCTTTATGAGGCTCTTTACCAGTGAGTTTTTTGATCGCTTCTTGTACTGCAGGAATACGTGTGGAACCACCAACCAATACGATCTTGTCGATATCGTTAGCTGTCATACCCGCATCACTCAATGCACGACGAGTTGGTTCAAGCGTACGCTCAACCAGACCTGCAGAGATTTCTTCGAATTTCGCACGGCTCAGGTTCAACTCCAAATGCTGAGGAACGCCATCAGCTACCGTGATGAACGGCAAGGAGATCGTTGTAGTCAATACGCCGGAAAGTTCTTTTTTCGCTTTTTCCGCTGCATCTTTCAAACGTTGAACCGCCGCTTTATCTTTACTCAAGTCAATGCCTTGATCTTTTTTGAATTCACTTACGAGATAATCAATGATCACTTGGTCAAAGTCATCGCCACCCAGTTGGTTGTCCCCGCTAGTTGCTTTAACTTCGAAGAAGCCGTCACCCAGTTCAAGAATGGATACGTCGAACGTACCACCACCCAGGTCATATACGAGAATCGTTTGGTCTTCGGATTTCTCCATACCGTATGCCAAAGCTGCTGCTGTAGGCTCGTTGACGATACGCAGAACTTCCAAACCTGCGATTTTACCCGCATCTTTCGTCGCTTGACGCTGACTGTCGTTGAAGTAAGCTGGTACAGTGATAACGGCTTGAGTTACCGTTTGACCCAGATAAGCTTCAGCATCGGATTTCAATTTTTGCAGGATGATTGCAGAGATCTCTTGTGCAGAGTAGTCTTTGCCATCGATTGTTTCCTTGTGGGAAGTACCCATGTGACGTTTGATCGACATGATCGTACGATCCGGATTGGTGATCGCTTGACGTTTTGCTGTTTCACCGACAACGCGCTCTCCATCTTTTTTGAAACCGACTACGGATGGAGTTGTGCGTGCGCCCTCCGGATTAGGAATTACGACAGCCTCGCCGCCTTCCATTACTGCTACGCATGAGTTTGTTGTTCCTAAGTCAATACCAATTACTTTGCTCATCCGAAAATTTCCTCCTCAACAATTTAAAATGAATGGGTCTGATCTGACCCTTATTTAGATGTTCATGTTGCTAATCGTGCTCTATGTGTACAAACCTTTATATTAAACTTCGCCCACATTGTTCAACCAAGGAGCCGACTCATACCTTCCCATAAGGAAATTATGAGCTGACTTTAACCATAGCTGGACGAAGCACTTTATCTTTCAGCATGTAGCCTTTTTGGACTTCCTCAACAACGATACCTTCTTCGTACTCGTCGCTCTCCACTTGCATAATCGCTTGGTGGAATTCAGGATTGAACGGTTGTCCTACCGATTCCATAGCCGTCAGACCTTCGTTATTCATCACCGTTTCCAATTGACGGAAGATCATTTGCATGCCCTTGGAGAAAGATTCGACCTCTGCTCCTTCCGGTACAGTAGCCATGGCGCGCTCGAAGTTATCTATAACCGGTACCAATTCGGTGACCAGCTTCATCGAAGCGTATTTAGCCAATTCTTCTTTTTCCTTCTGCGTACGACGACGGAAGTTATCAAAATCAGCCTGTGCACGGACATAACGCTGCTGTTGCTCTTCAGCTTCAGCCTTCAGACGCGCAAGCTCATCCTGCTCCTGATCAGCGATCTCCTCAGCTTGTGCTTCTGCAGCGCCAGCTTCATTAATAGGCTCCTGCTCAGCTGCTGTTATCTCTTGTTCTTCTGTAAATGATTGCTCCTCTTTCAAGATGTTCACCTCCTTATACGAATGAAATGGTTCATTCCCGAATCTTTATTTGAAACGATGCGTCAGCATCGCCGTCAAGTCACGGGATAGTGTATTTAGAATATGAATGACACGTGCATAATCCATTCGCGTGGGTCCCAGAATACCAATCGAACCCAAAGCCTCACCGTCCAATGAATAGGAGGCTGTAATCAGGCTGCAGTTGGCAAAGGCTTCATGATCATTCTCAGTGCCGATTCGCACTTGAATACCAGATCCACCCGGCACGGGCATCATCAATTTCATGAGTGTTGGTGTCTCCTCAAGCAGGTCAAGAATATCTTTTACCTTTTCGATATCTTTAAACTCCGGTTGAGTCAACATATTGGTGGCACCACTGAGGAACAGACGATTATCATGTTCGTTGTCAAAGGCACTGTTCAGCACCTGCATAACTTCCTCATAACGTGTAATATGCCGTTCCATCTCTTGCCCAAGTTCGGTATAAAGACGGGATTTCAATTTGTAGATGGGTACGCCCACAAGTTTGGTATTTAACAAACGAACCACATTTTCCATCTCGGCTACCGAGATTTCGGGTGGAATCTGGACCGTCTTGTTCTCCACCTGACCTGTATTGGTCACAATGATTGCCACAGCTTCACTTTCATTCAACGGAAGCAATTGGAAGTGACGTAGGGACGTATGGAATACTTCCGGTCCAAGCAGGATCGAAGTATAATTCGTCATATGTGACAAAATATTGGATGCATGCTGAATAACTTGCTCCATGACGTTCAACTTTTCAGCGAAGAACGACTTCAGATCATCCAACTCCTGAGGCTCCACCTGATTCCAGGGAACCAAATGATCGACATAATATCGATAGCCTTTATGGGATGGAATGCGTCCAGCCGATGTATGCGGCTGTTCCAGAAAGCCCATATCTTCGAGGTCCGCCATTTCATTACGGATCGTCGCCGGACTGTATCCAACATCTCCCCTTTTGGAAATGCTCCGGGACCCTACGGGCTCAGCTGAACGGATATAGTCATCCACTATAGCGTTCAGAATCATTCGTTGACGCTCTGTTAACATGGTGAGTATTCCCTCCTTCTGACTGTACTGTCCCATGTCGTTAGCACTCCAGTTAGATGAGTGCTAAGCGGTAATACAAAAATACCAAACTGACGTGAACATTGTCAAGTGAGTTTGATGAGTGGGCTCATCTATTTATAGTATAGACCAATGTCAACAAGTCCTAACAACTTTATTGTACATACTTTAAAGTAAAAAAAGGACTGCATGTAGGGCAGAGGTTGACTCGGCTCGGTCCATGCAGTCCATTCAGTTATTAGGCTGAAACGTTAAGCTCTTTTAATACCGCGATCTCATCACAACAATCCTGCTTGCTGCAATGAACACAGTCGGTCCATACTTTCTCGGGGAAAATCTCTTTTTCCACCACGGAAAAGCCGTTTTTGAGGAAGAAGGATACTTCATATGTCAACGCCATAACCTTAGGAATCTGTTGTTTCTCCGCTTCTTCTACCAGCCGGTCCAGCAATCGGGAGCCAATACCGAGCCCTTTGTGCCCTTCCGAGATACCGAGTGATCTGACTTCTACCAAATCATTCCCCAGACGACAAAGCGATCCGCAACCCACCACTTCACCATCAACTTCGGCTACAACAAAGTGCTCCAGCTGCCGGTGCAGTATTTCCCGTGATCGCGGAAGCATGATCCCACGCTCTGCATAGCCCTTAATCATTTCATACAGTGGTTCAACATCTTCTCGCACGGCTTTTCTGCATATTACCGACATCCTGCTCTCCTCCTATTACCAAGCTTTCCAGAGGAAAGCTGACTTCGTAGTTGTTAAATTAACACGCTCTGTAAAATCAATATGAATAAATATACAACAGAGCGTATAGAATTTCAAGCTACGAATTCAGCGATATGGACCCGATAAACTCCGCAAAAACGTCATTTCCGAACAGGATACCCTGCTCACTCAGTCGGAAGCCGTCTGCCGTCCGCTCAAGCAACCCTGCGTTCAACATTTTTCCCAAAGGCTTCGCAAACACTTCTTCCATGGACTCTCCAAACTGTTCGCTAAACCGTGAGGCCGAAGCCCCCTCCAACATTCTCAGTCCAACCATCAGATAATCTTCCATAGCCTCCGGACGAGCAATCTCAAAATGATCCAGACGAGGCAGTCCTGCTCGTGAAGCTTCCACATAAGGATTTATACCTTTAATATTCATATGCCGTTCACGGCCTACATATCCATGTGCACCTGCACCCAGACCGTAGTAGTCCTCATTACGCCAGTACGTAATATTGTGACGACTCTCGAAGCCCGGCTTGGCAAAGTTACTGATCTCGTATTGTCCATAGCCTGCTTCTTTCATACGTCTCATTAATAGAAGATACATTTCCAGCTCGTCATCTTCATGAGGAAGTGGTAACTGGTTCTTCTGATACAGTGTATGGAAAAGGGTATTCTCTTCCACTTTCAGGCTGTAGATGGAGTAATGCGGCAGATCCAGTTCGAGCGCTTTGTCGATACTCTCATTCAACATCGCTACGGTCTGGTTCGGCAAACCAAACATCAGGTCAATGGACAGGTTATTCAAGCCTGCTTTACGAGCATTCTCCAAACTGCGATATACATCATCCGTATTATGAATACGGCCAATGCCTGTCAGCAGATCATTCTGAAAAGCCTGCACGCCAAAGCTGACACGGTTTACACCGCCCTCTTTCATTGCAGCGAGTTTCTCTGCATCTGTTGTTCCCGGGTTGGCTTCCATTGAAAATTCAATATCATCCGCCCAATTTGGGAAATATGTCTTCACGGAACGAAGAAATACTGCCATCTCGTCCGGTTTCAGAGCCGTTGGCGTACCCCCACCTACAAATATGGTCTTGATCTCCCCCGGTGGATTTGCCTTAACTGTATGTTCCATCTCCCGTTCCAGCGCTTCGAGATATTGCATCACGGGCTGATCTTTCAGAACGTAGGAGTTAAAGTCGCAATAAAAACACTTATTCGTGCAAAAGGGAATGTGTAGATACACCGCTTGGGGCGCACCTGTCTTCCGGCTGTGTGCTGCCAATGTCATGGCAAGTCCCCCTCTATTTGAAAAAAGGAAAGCCATCCGGCTTCCCTTTCAGCTTAGTTATTTAATCATCAATTTTCAGTACCGCCATAAATGCCTCTTGCGGCACCTCAACGTTACCAACCTGCTTCATCCGCTTCTTACCTTCCTTCTGCTTCTCAAGCAGTTTCCGTTTCCGCGAGATGTCACCACCATAACACTTGGCAAGTACGTTTTTACGCATGGCTTTTACCGTTTCACGGGCAACGACCTTGGTACCTACAGATGCTTGAATCGGCACCTCGAACATTTGCCGTGGAATCAGCTCCCGCAGTTTCTCACAGACAATGCGTCCGCGGTTATAGGCACGGTCACGGTGAACGATGAAGGACAGGGCATCAACCTGCTCGCCATTGAGTACAATATCCATTTTCGCCAGATTGGACTGACGGTAACCGGACAGCTCATAATCCAGAGACGCATAACCTTTGGTACCGGATTTCAACTGGTCGAAGAAGTCATATACAATCTCGGACAATGGAATCTCATAGGTGATGGTAACCCGGGTCGTGTCCAGATATTCCATATTCACATATTCACCGCGTTTATTCTGACACAGTTCCATAATGGTACCTACATAATCATTCGGTACGATAATATCTGCCTTAACGTATGGTTCCTCGACGTAATCAATCCGTCCCACCTCAGGATAGTTGGATGGGTTGTCGATTTTCATCACTTCACCATTCGTTAAAGTGACGTGGTAGATTACACTTGGTGCCGTTGTAATCAACGGAATGTTGAACTCCCGCTCGATCCGCTCCTGAATAACGTCCATGTGAAGCAGTCCAAGGAATCCACAACGGAATCCAAAACCGAGTGCACTGGATGTTTCCGGTTCAAAGCTCAGAGACGCATCGTTCAACTGCAATTTCTCCAATGCTTCACGCAGATCAACATAGTCGGAGGTTTCGATCGGATAGAGTCCACAATACACCATTGGGTTAATTTTACGATAACCCGGCAAAGGCTCTGGTGTTGGATTTTTGGCATCCGTTACGGTATCCCCGACTTGTGTATCGCCAACATGCCGAATACCTGCAACGATAAATCCAACATCACCCACGTTCAGCTCGTCCACGATGGTCATGCGAGGTTTGAACGCGCCAACTTCAATGACTTCAAATGATTTACCTGTTGCCATCATTTTGATTTTGGAACCGGATTTGATTTTGCCGTCGACAACACGTACATATACGATTACACCTTTGTACGGGTCATAGTGCGAGTCAAAAATCAGCGCTTTCAAAGGTTGGTCAGGATCACCGGTTGGTGCAGGAACACTTTGCACCACTTGCTCCAAAATTTCTTTGATTCCGATGCCTGATTTGGCCGAAGCCAAAACCGCATTACTTGTGTCCAAACCAATAACATCTTCCACTTCCTGCTTCACCCGTTCAGGATCAGCACTTGGAAGGTCAATTTTGTTGATAACTGGTAGAATTTCAAGGTTGTTATCCAGTGCCAAATACACATTGGCAAGTGTTTGGGCTTCAATTCCCTGAGCCGCATCCACAACCAGCAGAGCACCTTCACATGCAGCAAGACTGCGTGATACTTCATACGTGAAGTCTACGTGTCCTGGTGTATCAATCAGATTCAATAAATACTCTTCACCATCATCCGCTTTGTAAGTCAAAGCTACTGCTTGTAGCTTGATCGTTATTCCACGTTCGCGTTCAAGGTCCATCTTATCCAGAACCTGTTCCTGCATTTCACGTGAAGTGAGCGCACCTGTGTGCTCCAAGATCCGGTCCGCAAGTGTTGATTTGCCGTGATCTATATGTGCAATGATAGAAAAGTTACGAATTTTACGTTGTCTTGCCCGAATGTCAGTCATTCCTTACCCCCAGAAACAGCCTAGTGTCAATCACTTCATTATAACAGTTGAAGCACAGTGCATCAATCCCGTGATGTCTCAACTTTACAATAAAGTGTGATCATACACTCCTAGAGGTTATATTGTACCTTTAATCCATGGTATTTTATTCAGCAACGCCGCTAAAAAGAGAGACCACCCACTTGATTCCACTATGTGAGAGATTTTGCAATAGTCCTGCCGTTTTGTCTGCCAACACATCGACCGGAGCCTTACTCTGATCTGCCCCAAGCACTTGGCTTGGCGACTGAACAGGTACAAATGGGGGTTCTTTGATTTCCTTTTGCACAGGTGCAGCTGGAACAGATTCGGTAACTGGGGAAGTTGGCTCAGTTGTTACCACGTTTGACGTGCCTCCTGATGGATTGCCAGTCTGAAAGTTGCCGCCAGCCAGCTGCATTCCAAACAGAACACCCAGCAACATTAATACAGCCATGGATAACAGTCTTTTACCGAATCTGGACATATGCTTAGCCTCCTGTCACTCTCTACTATTTTCATCTTCTTACATATATAATCCCTACCCACCCTGCGACGAGGTTTCTGCACTGGCTTTGTCCACCTTCTGATCTTCCCAATACACTTGGGCAATCATGTCTGCGAGGATCTTTGATGTCCGTTGTAACTCAGCGCCTGTATTGTCGATGCCGCCTATCTCGATCAAAATGCTGTTGGGTGAAAGTGTTTGGTTATACTCTCCATTGTTGGCGCCTCCGCCATCCTTACCCCACACACCACGGGATACTCCCGGGTACTTGGCTTCCAGCTTCTTATGAATTTTCGCTGCAAAGGCTTCATTCTGCCGCCAATTTGGATTTTCATGTCCAATAATGAAATACACTTTGGCGTAGCCCAAGTCATTAATTGTCGTTGTTGTTTTGCCATGACGCTGTGAATCGCGGTGAATGTCTATGAGATACGTCAGATCATCATTTTGAGCAAGTGCCGCTTTTACCGTTTGACGAGAATATTTATAGGAATAGTTCCAGTTATAATCCTTTACTTTGGTCGGGTAATCATCCTTGGCGTGCTCTACGCCGATTCCCAGCTTCTCCAGACTGTCTGAGAGATAGGTGCCCACTTGAAACACATTGCCGGTTGATTTGCCTGATGATGGATTATCACTTTTCGTACCTAGCAATGGATTGTATCCTTCCCGTGGATGGGAATGATAGATAAGAATTGATTTTTTGCCTGTTGTCGGTGAGCCTGAATTATCTTTCTCTCCATTCTTCGCTGGGGGATCTGCCTTGCCTTCTCCATCCCCAGGCTCGCTCGAATCAGGCGGATCCGTATTGTCCTGACCTGGTGGAACATGCAGTTCACTACCGGGTTTCCCCCCACCTGCGGAAGCTGTATCCGTAAGACCAGGACCGGGCTGATAATCTTCTGGAGCCTCTGCCTTTTCGTTACCAGATCCAGGACGGAGCAGAACAGGTTGGTTGGAACCCATGCCCGGCATTTCTCTCGCAATCAAGCTCTTGGGATCTTGAGGATTTACATTCGTTAGTAATTGGAAAACAAATGAAGTGAGATTCTCACCGGATATGGCAGAGGTCTGTTCTTTCTGGGTGAGATGGGGCATCTCCATACCGAGCATATCGACGAAAAAGCGGCTTGATACAGCACTCGCAAATCCTTTCATCGAAGAAACGGGGGAATTATTTAAGCGTTTCTCTGCCATGCCCCCAAGACCAAGTACGACAAAAAACAAGGCAGATATGATCATAAGCAACAACAACGTACGGCCCATGGCCAGCACGTGCAGACATCTTTTTTTCCACTTTCCAATATTCCAGGCCAATATCTTGTTCATTCTGCTGTCTCCTTCCCTGCTGGACAACTCTTATACTTCAACTCTATGAGCCCGCCCAATCTGATAGAACAGGAAAATGAAAGATTCCAGAAACAAAAAAAAGAAAGTCCGATAGATTCGGACCTTCTTCTCAGCAGTTTTAAGTTTTAATGTGTATAAGCGGCTACGTTATCCGGATTCACTGCATCATGGAGTGCGGCATTAAGTCCTGTGGCGATGACGTTGGCAATGCCCTCAATAAACTCATCGATTTCCTTTGGAGTAACAATGAGGTCATGACCCAGCGGCTCCAGTACCTCTTTGACCAGACTTAAGCGATCTTGCTCATCAATGTCGTCCAACATGCCCATGATCTGTTTTGTCTGATCGGTTTCCTGGCGGAAGTGTGAGCGCATCATCTCAATCACATTGTTCACAATGGTGGACGCATAACATACGGTAGGCACTCCGATGGCGATGCATGGCACGCCTAATATCTCACGAGTCAGGCCACGCCGTTTGTTTCCAATACCGGAACCAGGATGGATACCAATATCTGCTACCTGAATGGTGGTATTTACACGTTCCAGAGAACGGGAGGCCAGGGCATCAATTGCAATAATAGCATCTGGCTTGGTCCGGTCTACAATCCCCTGTACGATGTCACTGGATTCAATGCCCGTTGTCCCTAACACACCAGGAGCAATTGCGCTGACCTCCCGATATCCTGGCGCAACCTGATCGGGCACCAATTCGAAATACTGACGGGTTACCATCAGATTTTCCACAACAAGTGGACCGAGCGAATCCGGGGTAACATTCAAGTTGCCCAGACCAACAATCAAGACCTTGGATGTTTTGTTGATTCCGGCCTTGATCATAAAATCTTCCATCTCGCGTGTGAACTCGGCAGCGACACGTTCCTGTAAATCCGTATCCCCATTCCGTAGTGAGGGTACTTCCAACGTGACATAATGACCTTTCACCCGACCAATGGCTGTGGCTGCTTCATCATTAAGTACATCAATACGTGTAATCGTAATGCCCTCTTTTTTTTCCACATCTTCCCGCAATCCGGGAATCGTCTGTTTCTGTCCACCTTGCGCCATTTCCTTGGAGTCGATGGCCAAATCGGTACGAACTGTATAGTTTTGCAAATCCAGTGTCATTCTGTCCCTGCCTCCCTTACCGCATTTGAGCATATTGTGTGGGAAAAAGAGTTTCTTTATGCAGCATGTCGAACATCGTAGGAATATCTGTTGCATTTTACATGCTAGCGTGATAGAATATTTTAAGTTGTGAAACGTTTGTATTCATGCAAATGCCTTACAGGAGGTGAATGTAATGCCAAACATCAAATCCGCTGTTAAACGCGTAAAAACGAGCGACAAGCGCCGCGCACTCAACGCTTCTCAGAAGTCTGCACTCCGTACAGCTGTTAAAGCTGCTGATGCTGCTCTGGTAAGTAACGAAGTTGATACTGCAAAAGCTGCGATTCAAGCTGCTTCCAAAAAGCTGGACAAGGCTGTAACTAAAGGTCTGGTTCATAAAAATGCTGCAGCACGCAAAAAGTCTCGCTTGGCGAAAAAACTGAACGCTCTTTCCGCACAAGCGTAAGAAGCGTTACTTATACGATCCAATGGAAAAATCCTGAACAGCATAGGCTTTCAGGATTTTTTAGTATCTGATTCGATAAGTATAAGACACAGACAAAGCGACCTTGATTCCGATGATCTAACCATCATGGAGCAAAGGTCGCTTTGTTTGTTCTTTAGGCTATGCTAGTAAACTACTACGTTTACGTTTCCATTCACGCACCAAGTCTCAATAAGAACAGCTCAAGACCAAGGACCTTATCCACCGCTCCTGTTTTCATCTGGTAATCCAGTTCGCTGAGGTGACTCAGAATCATTCTCAGACGTTCCGGCTGAAATTTACGCGCTTGTTCTCCAGCGATCTTCACCGCATACGGATGCAGGCCAAGCTGACTGGCGATCTGCTGTTGGGAGTAGCTTTGTTGGCCCAACTCTTTAACTTGAATCATAATCCGAAACTGCCGAGCGATCAAAGCCGCAATTTTAATCGGTTCTTCCCGCTGCTTCAGCAACTCATAGAACAGAGCCAATGCCTTCTCCAGTCGCAAATTAGCCAGTTCTTCCACCAGTGAAAATACATTCTGCTCTGTACTGCGGGCAACCAGCGATTCAATATCAGCACGCTTAATAGTCCCACCATTACCCGCAAACAAACATAACTTGTCTACTTCAGCAGACAGAGTCTGCAGACCTGTTCCTGCATAGTTGATTAATGTTTCAGCCGCTCCTGTCTCCAAGGAAACATCCCGCTGCTTCGCCAGTTTCACAATCCAATTCAACAGCTCATCTCCACTTAGTGGAGCAAAAGCAAGAACGACTGCCTGTTTCTTGACAGCCTTCACCAGTTTCTTGCGCTCATCCAGCTTATCCCCTTGGGCCAGGAAAACAATCGTACTGTAATCTGCCGGATTTTCCATATATGTAAGCAGACGATCAACCTGATGTTCAATCTTGGATTCTTTACCTGCAGTGAACAGGCTCGCGTCCCTTACAATAATTAATTTGCGTGGAACGAGAAAAGGTACGGTCTCTGCTTCTTCAATAACGACCTCCACAGCCGTCTCAGACAAATCATATGGAATAATCGCAAAATCACGATGTTCTTCTTCAATAACCTGTTCTTTTAACATATCCGTAAATTGCTGTATCTGGTACTTCTCCGTTCCGTACAGCACATAGATCGGTGCCGTTTCTCCATTACGTATTGCCTTTGTTGCACTTTTTACATCCATTCACGGCGCCTCCTTATCCCTCTTATCCTACCAGAAAAAGCGTAAGACAACAAAGGGACCTTACATCCAGTTGCGGATGAAGGTCCCCTGTCCTACATCTATATAAACGCAGACACCAGCCATTCTAGAAAAAGCCAGCGCGCGGTCATACGACGTCAGTTGTTTGAACTGAGATAGGACGTTTTGTTACTTCCATTATATGCTTGTCATACTGAAAATGTTCTTTCGTTTGAGGAGTGAACTTCCCAATCTTAATTATTTCGCAGAAGCTCCACCCGAAACGGCAGGTACATTAAACGAATTCTTCGCCGTTGTTCCGTCCTTGTCCGTTTCGTAATTAAATAGGGTACCATCCTTAGACCAACTCGCTGACTTCAATGTGCCCTCTATACTGCGTTGTTCAACCAAATTTAGAACATCCGGTTCGCCCACAGGTTTCGAGTATATGCTGATTTGATCACCAATAAGCATAACTACATAAGAGCCGTCAGGTGATTTCCATTCTTTTGGTGCTGCCGTTGTACTCATCTCCTGATCCGGTCCTGCTGCGAATCCTTGGCTTCCACCAGAGGCGTCTGTACCTGCAGCGGAATCAGGAGCAGAATTACCTTCTACCGGAGCATCTTCATTTACATTCGGTACGATTGTCTGAGAAGTGAAGGAATCTCCATTGTCTGTTTCAGTTACTCCATTCTCTTCCCCATCTGCAGGTGTTCTGGGCGCACTTCCTGAATCTGGATTTTTCTGCTCGGAATCTTGATTCTGAACTTGATTCCTTTGATTATCGGTCGTAGGTGTTTTGGACGAATTGTCTTGTGTTCCTTTATTTGAAGAAGGCGTTGATTCAGTAGCCGGTTGTTGAGGAGTCGGATCTGACCGAACCTCAGGCTCCTGTACCTTTTCTCCACCGTTCTCTTCGGGAGTTGTTTTTTCTCCCCCCTGGTTATCCGGTTCAGTTGGTGAAGCATTCGATTGATCCACAAATACATCGTTGCTGCTTGGTGTGGAAGAAGCTGCTGGATCATTATTCTCAATATTCTTACTCAATGGATTCTCATCCACATTGCCACTCTCTTGAGAAGCTCCAGAGCTCAGCATCATGGAATCGGCATTCTCAATCTGTTCGGGCTGATATCCCCAGATGGCAAATCCCAATACAACGGCCGCAGCCGCTGCACCCATGGACATACGTCCAGCCATCGAGTTGAGCCATTTTTGCTTCGTTTTCCGCTCACTTGAACGTTGTAAATTCTCAAATGTAGCGGGGACAGGATTCATTTCCTGTATGGTGCTGCTTTGTTCCTTCCGCGCTTCGTCAATGGCATCAAGTTGTGGCATAATCGCATCAACCAGACTGAATCTCGGGCTTACTTGCGGTAATTCTTCCAGTTCTCTGGAAAGAGCTCTGAGTAAACTAAAATTCTCGGCACACTCCGGACACTTCGCCACATGCTGTAGCATCTGCGCGGTTTCCGCCTCGCCCAGATCATGATCCAGATAGCGGTGCATCCATTCCACCACCTCTTCGCATTTCATCCTGTCACACCACCTTTCTGATATTCCTGTAGTAGATTCTGTAATTGCTGCCTGGCTCTAAATAAATAAGATTTCACCGTATTCAATGGAAGATCGAGACAATCCGCAATTTCATTGTAGGATAAGTCCTGCAAATATCTTAGAACAATAACGGTCCGATGATGCTCGGGAAGCTTGTTGATCGCATCCTGAATGTCTTGGGCCACATATGTAGACATGACCTCGTACTCCACATCCTGATTATCCTGAAAAACCATGTCATGTTCGTCAATGGAGACGGATGGTTTGGTTCTTCTGAATTTATCAATACAGATGTTCGTGACGATGCGTTGTACCCAGGTTTTAAATTGGGCTTTTTCTTCGTATGAGTTGATTTTGGTGTAAATTCGGATCAATGCTTCCTGAGCAGCATCCAAAGCGTCCTGTTCATTATTTAGAATGTAATATGCGGTCCGATAGACATGTTGTTCAATCTCCCGCAATAGGGTAATTAGAGCGTCGCGATCGCCCGATTGAGCGGCTCTGATGAGTTCCGGCTCTACCACAAAGGATCCCCCTCTCCCTGCAACCTTACAGACGTGATCATCAATAAAATTGTTGCAAAGTTAAGTATTTTTTAATTTGCCATAACAAAATAACGGCGTATGTATTTGGGCCGCTGAAATCTTCTCTTAGAATAACAGAAATTGCATAACGAGTCACCAAACGTATCCAAAAGGGATTCCATTACTTACACGACTCAATTCAAATGCAATGGCATACATTATAGCGAAGCACTTTTTGGTTCTGAAAATAAAAAAAGTCGAAATTTGTCCAAATTTAAGCTGATTTTAATGCAATTTTCATGAAAATGGTGTATTGTAAATTTACATTCATAAAACACGAGGTGATGAGCATGCCAGCTCTAGCGAAAATTCAAGCTTTAAAAGAACAAATGCCCAAAGAATACCAAAGTATTTCCCACTTTGTGGAACATGCACTGGAGTCCATTGATACTCTGGTTGAGGAACATCGTAAGTATGTAGCTGCACAGGCATTATACGGCGATAAAATCGTTGGATCGGAAGAACGCTTGTACAGAGAAACCGTACTTGATGTCAGAGCACAGCTGTTGATGACTCTTGAAAAAACGGTAGAAGATCTGTTGCACAAGGGTGACAAACATTGGAGCAAACACTTTAAGGATGGCGTGGAGTAGCTCTTATATTTCTTCTTCTACATTTTGAAAAAATGGCCCGTTTTCCGATATTCTCCCTCGTGGAGTGTAACGGAAAGCGGGCTTTTTTTGTGTGCTGTGACTTGCAATCAAATGAAGTGATGAATTAATAGCGCCTGGACGTCTTCTTTCTTAGCCTGTATTTGTTAAAATATAGTAAATCTCAAGTCTACTCGTTGTTGAATATAGTTTTTTTAAGATGGAGGTCAATATTTGAAATGACAAAAATTCATAGAATCCATAGGCCGCGCGGAAAAATACTTGCAGCTATATTAACTGCAATTGTAATTTCACTTGTAATGGGGTTATATCACTACGTTCCCTTGAATGAAAGAATAGAGAATGCCCACTATTATTCATTCGGGTATAAACTTGCGGTTGGATTATTGATTAACCTCGCTATTTTGCTTTTCTTAATTATGCCACTTTCCATATTAGTGGGTGGATTACTGTTATACAGAAGAAAAGATAATACGTATATGAGATTGCTTGTTGCTATTGCGGCATATGGTCTATTAGGCTTCATAGGTGGAATTATCTATTCGATATTTACACTTAACTTCATTACTTTTTCTGGTCAGACTATCCACATTATTGTAAGCTCTCTTATTTTTTTCGCCTTACAGTTGGTATTAAATCGGAGCTTTTTTCACTTATCTTCACACCGATAGTACGACTTAACCCATAAGGTTTCCATTTAGTAAACTTAGGTCTTCCAATAGTGATGTCACTTCAGTATCATCACAAACAAATGGATAATACAACGAAACATTAAGAACAGTCTAGAAAACTACAAACCGCTCTTGATGTTTCCACTAACGTTTCATGTTAGCTTAATATATCAGGCTCAAAGTTTCATTTATATAGAACATTTTCATTTTCTAATTCATCATTCCAATGATTATCAGTATACCCACGGCTGTTGTTCCATTCTGCTAACATTTTTCTTTGTCTCAATTCTAAATCTCTGTAAGGGGCTGCTACAAACTCGATGTCGTGGAACAAATCATTATAAATAGGTAATTCGCTATTTAATTCCTTGAATTTTTTAAATGCACCTATATCCTTATCATTTGCAGCCCAAACCACTTTTTTAATCAAAGACAACACGATCGTACCTGTGCACATGGGACAAGGCTCACAGGTAGTATATAGGGTAAGTTCATTTTTAGGAATAAATTCCTTGCTCTCAAGATGAAGTATCATATTTCCAGCTTTTCTTATAGCGTCCACTTCGGCGTGTG
Source organism: Paenibacillus sp. FSL R5-0519 (assembly GCF_037974275.1). NCBI lineage: Bacteria > Bacillati > Bacillota > Bacilli > Caryophanales > Paenibacillaceae > Paenibacillus > Paenibacillus sp. FSL R5-0519. The sequence goes on along the minus strand of NZ_CP150234.1, from coordinate 1,716,372 downwards.
CTGTAGAATCACAGCTTGAAAAAACTCTGTTCCTACCTCGGCTTACAACTAAACCATCTGCATCAATAATAATTGAACCGATAGGAAAAGTACCCTCATCTCTAGCCTTTTCTGCTTCTTCAAAAGCTAAAAGAAGGTTTTCGTAATGCTTGTCCAAATTATACACATCCCATCTCAGTCATTCCCAACAATAATATATTCCAGAAATATACCGCTACTCCTTCTCCCATAAAGCTACTTTTTTCACGGCTACGCTACCCTGCCCGTTATACAGCTCATGTAAAATCCGTCACTCAACTGCAACCAACTTGTACCGGATATCAATTTTTCCATCTTTCACTTTCATCTGCACTTCACCCATCTGATCCGTCCGATAAATCTCTGACCCGGTAGCCTCCAGACGTTCCATCACTCCCGGATTGGGATGCCCGTATGTATTGTTAACACCGGCAGATATCACGGCGGTTTTGGCGTTCCAGTATTGGAGCCAGGCTTCAGTTGACGACGTTTTACTACCATGATGAGCAACTTTTAACACGTCAATGGAGATAGTTGTTGAAACATCATTTGAATTATCCTGCAACGGATGTGTAAGTACACGTTGCACAACTCCCTCTGTAACTCCAAAATCTGCTCCTTTCTGTTCAAACTGGGCAGCCAATGAGCCATCTTGAATCATATAGAGCAGATCCTGCTCGGCGGCTGCATCCATATCCCCGGTGAACAACATGGAAGTTCCCGCCATGTCCAGCAAAAATACAACCGAATCATGATTCTGATGTTCAGACACAGGCAAATTGCCTGATGCATTTACATCCATATGCGCCAGATTTGGAGCTATAAAATGTAAACTTGTCTCTTTATCAGCCTTATAAGTCATACCCTGCTGAATGGCGTACAGAGGGATTTTTCGTTCCATAGCTGTATTCAGTAACTTATCAAAGTTCTCCTTACCGCTGGTCGTTCCATTAAACATGAAATGTTTAACCGGAATCTGTTCCAGCACAGCCTGTAGCCCTCCGGCATGATCCTGATCGGCATGCGTTACAATGACAGCGTCCAGTTGGTGGATGCCTCTTTTTTTCAATAAAGGAACAACCACCTTGGCTCCGACCTCATACGGATCACGTCTTGTTTTCCACGATTGCTCGGTGTTCCCAAAGTTAACTGTTCCCCCGCCATCCACCAAAATATGTTTGCCTTCTGGCGTTGTGATCAACGTACTGTCCCCTTGACCAATATCCAAAAACTGCACGATGCCGGTTCCAGCAGGCTGGGGAGTCTGATATGCCCACCACAAGCCAGCAACAAAGCTGAGCGCGAGCAAGCCGCACAGCCATTGCTGAGCTTTACTCATTCGTTCATTTGCATAATAACCTGCACCTCGTGCGGTAAATGCACTTGTATACTCCGGCCAGGCAATACTGGCTCCTAATGTCGTTAATGAAGTTTCTTTTCCATCTACACGGTTCTTACCAGGTTGTCGCCTCACAAGAGGAGCTGTATCCTCCTCAATAAACGCCGTTTCCCGCTGCTCACCATTGCCACGATGCAACAGATAGAGCAAGGCATATAACAAGGCATAATATGCGGCTATCCACAACAGGGAGGGTGTTGCCCAGATCAACACAAAACCTGGCAGGCTGTTCATCCCCTCCACGCTTACAAAAGTCAGTTGATTCAGTTGAACCGCAATCCATGCGAGAGGTTTCGCCAAGGGAACCCATATGAATGACAATAACATGGCGACCGTTCCCAGAGGTAATACAATGGCGCTAATCAGAGAAACCAGCAGGAAGTTGGCCACAAATGAGAGCAATGAGAATTGGTTGAAATACAAGATGGTTACTGGAAAAGAAATCAGCTGAGCGGTCACCGTAACCGATGCTGTTGCAGCAAGAGATTTCGGCCAACTGCTGAACAGTCGGTTAATCAACGGCATGTAGATCATCAAACCTGCGGTCACGAGAAAGGATAACTGGAAGCTCACACTTAGCAAAAAGTACGGGTCCCACCACATCATCAGCAAAGCTGCTGCACTGATCATCTGCAGACCGTCTCTGGCGAGACCACGGCGTGCCATATACAAACCAATCATGGACATAATCCCTGCCCGAATGACTGAAGGTGAACCACCGGATAACAGTACATAAGCTGGCACTAGGATCAGAACAATCGTGAGTGCCGTCTCTCTGGTAAGCCTTAACCAGGATAGAATAAGGAGGAGAGAAGCTACATAGACAGCGACATGAGTTCCGGAGATCGCCAGGATATGCGTTAGACCCAATTGTGAAAACTGACCATAGGTACCCGGATCAATATCATTAGCCATCCCGATGATCAAACCCTTCATATAGCCTGCGTGGGGCTCAGGAAATAACTGCTCTACCGCCGCCCCCAACCTATGCCTCGTCCAATCCGTCCACCGTAGTACGTTGAATTGTCCAAGCCCCTCCGGAGGCGTAGCTATGACCGAACTGGCTCCCTTCACTTTGAACAACCAGTGGATATGGAGAGTTCGCAAATAACTGCGATAATCAAACCCACCAAAGTTCCTCGCTTCACCAGAAAGGGTAAAAGCACCATGAAGCGTGATTACATCGCCCCTCTTCCAGCCCGCTGCTACCTGTTGTTCTTCTTCCTCCAGCAGTCTGACTTGTACCATCAATTGTTCATCTATTTGGAATGCAGATGATGCTGCCTGATCTCTATCTGCTGACGTTGCCAATGTGGGCAATATGGAAGACATCTGTATCTTAAAGTCAGCCCGATCTCCATCAATACGTACATCTGATACAAGCTCACCCTGAATTTCGGCAGCCATACCGTCCATCTCATCAACGGCAATATGGATGGTCTCGGGCAGGCTGCTATGATTGCGTACGTCATTCCATTCCCAATGTGCAGCACCTCCAATAAAGGCCGTGAGCAAAAATAAAATGGACCATCCACGCACATCTATGAAACGAAGTAGAAGTGGCATACATGCCAGCGCTCCAATCATCCCCCAGATTAACGTCCAGCCTGTTAACGCGCATGCCATCCCGCTACCGCATAACCAGCAAATTGTAAAACTTAACAACGGTCTGCCTTTCATTTGCTCCCTCCTTCCTGTCACCCTTGAACGCAGAAAAACCTCCGGAAAGCCAATTCAGGCTTGCCGGAGGTTCTCCCTCGCATATTCAACCATATTCACCTTAATTGCTCACAGTCATCATCGTTTCCCGCGGCGGCTGGTAGTTCTCCAGCTTGCGGAATGTTATGCCCTTCTGTTCCATCATATTCGTAACCTTGCCGGTATCTTTAGGATAAGAACGATGAAAGACGATTTCTGTAATCCCGCTATTCGCCAGCATATTGGCACATGTCCAGCAAGGTTCGTCAGTCACATACACGGACGAGCCTTCGCGGTCGATTCGATCTGTGAATAAAAGCAAATTTTGCTCCGCATGGATTGTGCGAATGCAGCGTTGCTTCTTCACCATGTCTTCTTGCCCATCGGTCACGACCAACTCATACTCTTCCGATATCATGCACCCTGCTTCCGAACAATCCGGAACACCGGTGGGTGCACCATTATAGGCTGTTCCCAGCAGTTTTTTTCCTTGAACAAGAACGGCACCTACGTGACGACGCGAACAGCGGGAACGGGTGGAAACCATATACGCGATGTCCATAAAATACGTATCCCAATCCTTGCGTACCTCTACTGTACTCATGCTGCTTTCCTCCCGCTCAACACATTTTTTATTCTCATATTACCGGATTTGCACATAGGGCGCCATCTTCTCCAGCATCTTCATGCCGATTCCTTTGACCTTTGTCAGATCACTAACTTTGGCAAAAGGACCATGTGCATTTCGATAGTCCACAATGGCCTGAGCTTTCTTTTCTCCGATTCCGGGAAGCTCCGTAAGCTTGGAGACAGGTGCAGTATTGACATCAATCTTGCCATTGTCGGCAGGTTCTTCACGAACTACAGATGAATTACTGCTTGAACCTGTCTCCGAGCTAACCGAAGGATTCGAATTCGCACCCTGCACAACCGGTTCAGTCGAAGGTGCAATATCCGATGGATTATCGTTTGTCTGATTTGGAGTTTGAACTCCCGAATCACCTTCAACCCCAACGCTCACAAGCTCTCTAGACTTATCTGCCTTTGCATCAATCCCAGTCAGCATCCCAGTTGCATCCATTCCCGAAGATGTTCCTGTATTGCCCTGAACCGAAGTAGCCGACTGTACAGCAGGGAGTTCCTGCTCTATCGTCGGCTTTTCGGTGCCGAGCTGCAAGGGTTCCCAACCACTGGGTGGTTGTTCACTTTTGCCCGACCATAATATAAGCATACTTCCAACCACCGCAGCAGCAATGGTCATTCCTTTGTTCCATCTCATTTCTTCCACACCTCTCCCTGAATTCAAAATCATTCATTTCGAACACGGGCGGTGCTTCCGAACCGTTGAACATCCCTGATGAAACAAGTGATGCATTTTTCATGTCATGTGAAACAGGTCCTCACGCATAGAATAGAGGGAATGAACTGCGCCAGTACCGTAAAGCATGAAAGGAGGCCTGAACAATGAAGGTTGGATTTATCGGAACCGGCAGCATGGGCAGCCTGCTGATCTATGCCCTAATTCAATCCGGTGCACTTGAGCCCCGGCAGATTGCGGCCAGCAATCGAACCCCGTCCAAAGTACGACAGTTAACCCTCCGTTACCCCGGTCTGCATGAATCCCAGAGCAATCGGGAAACGGTGATCCGAAGTAATATCATCTTCCTGTGCGTGAAGCCGCTTGAATTCAAACATGTCATTGACGACATCCTGCCTGTCGTGAATCCCAATCATATCATTGTCTCGATCACCAGTCCCGTGCAGCTGCGCCATCTGGAATCTTCACTTCCTTGCAAAGTCTCCAAGGTTATTCCCAGCGTCACACACCAGGTTGGCAGCGGCGCGTCCCTGTGTATACACGGCGAACGAATGACTAATGAAGACCGCGCTGTGTTGGAAAGTCTGCTTAGTCATATAGGAAGGCCGTACCAAGTGGACGAAGCCTGTACCCGAATCACATCCGACTTCTCCAGTTGCGGACCTGCATTCATATCGTTCTTTTTGGAACAGTGGATCGAAAGTGCCGTGAAGCTGACAGGCATCAAAAGAGCAGATGCCTGCGCTCTGGCTGGCGAAATGCTTCTGGGAACAGGCAAGCTGCTCACCGAAGGAGGATACACGCCGCAAGAGCTTCAAGCTCGTGTCGCTGTACCTGGCGGTATTACCGCTCAGGCACTTGCACTGCTGAAGGTTAGTCTCGACGGTGTTTTCGACAGCCTGATCCGCACGACACATGACAAATATGATGAAGATTTGTTAAAGCTGGATGAACTATTCCGAGCCGGTGAGATTAACCGGCAACAATATTAACGAGTTTGCCTGGAACGGCAATGACCTTGCGAATGGTCTTGCCTTCCAGCGCCTGCTTAACAGGTGCCAGCTCCATCGTGAAGTCCTGCATCCCCTGGGCATCCAGATCCTTCGCGATCGTCGCACGAGTTACGATTTTACCGTTTACCTGAACAACGATTTCTACTTCCGCATCCACTGTCATGGACTCGTCATATTCTGGCCAAGCCACGTAAGAGATTCCACCTTCATGACCCAAACGACTCCACAGTTCCTCTGCCATATGTGGTGCCAGTGGTGACAGCAGTTGCACAAAGTTCTCCATCGCTTCACGAGGCAGTGTATCGGCTTTGTATGCATCGTTGATGAAGATCATCAGCTGGCTGATAGATGTGTTGAAGCGCAGATGTTCCAGATCTTCCGTCACTTTTTTGATCGTTTTGTGAGCAGTCCGCTTGAACTCATCCGTTCCACCGTCCACCGTAATCTTGTCATTGATGGCTCCTGTATCTTCGTTAATGAAGAGACGCCATACACGTGACAGGAAGCGGTGCATGCCTTCAACCCCGTTTGCATTCCACGGTTTTGTCGCTTCCAATGGTCCCATGAACATTTCGTACAGACGCAATGTATCCGCACCGAATTCATTTACAATTTCATCCGGGTTAATGACATTACCGCGAGATTTACTCATTTTCTCATTGTTCGTGCCTAGGATCATACCTTGGTTCACCAGTTTGTGGAACGGCTCTTTGGTATCCACAACACCCAGATCATACAGCACTTTATGCCAGAAACGAGCATACAGCAAGTGAAGCACCGCGTGCTCCGCTCCGCCAATGTACAGATCAACAGGCAGCCACTGCTGCTGTTTCTCCTTGGAGATCAGTTCCTTGTCATTGTGCGGATCGATAAAGCGCAGGTAATACCAGCAGCTACCCGCCCATTGTGGCATGGTGTTGGTCTCACGACGCGCCTTCATTCCCGTTTCCGGATCTACCGTATTCACCCACTCCGTAACATTCGCCAGTGGTGATTCTCCAGTACCCGAAGGTTTGATCTGATCGATATCAGGCAGCAGCAGTGGAAGTTGATCCTCCGGTACGGTCTTCATCGTTCCGTCTTCCAGATGCAGAATCGGAATTGGCTCACCCCAGTAGCGCTGACGGCTGAACAGCCAATCACGTAGACGATAGGTTACTTTTCCTTGTCCTTTACCGTTCTCTTCCAACCATGCAATCATCTTGGCAACTGCTTCTTCATTGTTCAGTCCGTTCAGGAAATCGGAATTCACATGTGCGCCATCACCGGAATATGCCTCTTGTGTAACGTCTCCACCTTGAATAACCTCAATGATATCCAGACCGAACTGCTTCGCAAATTCCCAGTCACGCGCATCATGGCCTGGAACAGCCATAACCGCACCTGTACCATAACCTGCAAGAACGTAATCAGCAATCCAGATCGGCAATTTTGCACCATTAACGGGATTGATTGCATAAGCACCAGTGAATACACCTGTTTTGTCCTTGGCCAAATCCGTACGTTCCAGATCACTCTTACGAGAAGCCTGCTCCTGATAAGCCTGAATCGCTTCACGTTGGTCATCCGTTGTAATCGCTTCTACCAATTCATGTTCCGGAGCAAGTACTGCAAAGCTCGCACCGAACAATGTGTCCGCACGAGTAGTGAATACCTTAATAACTTCCTCGCGACCTTCAATGGCAAAAACAACTTCTGCACCTGTCGATTTACCGATCCAGTTACGCTGCATATCCTTGATGCTTTCAGACCAATCCAGCTCTTCCAGGTCTTCCAACAGACGCTCTGCATACTCGGTAATTTTCAGTACCCATTGACGCATCGGTTTACGTACAACCGGATGTCCACCGCGTTCACTCTTGCCATCAATAACCTCTTCATTAGCAAGTACCGTTCCAAGTGCTTCGCACCAGTTTACTGCGACTTCGTCCACATAAGCGAGGCCCTTATTGTACAACTGGATAAATATCCATTGTGTCCATTTATAATACTCAGGGTCCGTTGTGCTGATCTCACGATCCCAGTCATAAGAGAAACCGAGTGATTTGATCTGGCGACGGAAGTTGTCAATATTGCGGAATGTAATATGCCGTGGATGTTCACCTGTATCCAATGCATGCTGCTCAGCAGGCAGACCGAAAGCATCCCAACCCATCGGATGTAATACATTGTAACCACGCATACGTTTGTAACGGGAAACGATATCCGTTGCCGTATATCCTTCCGGGTGACCTACGTGCAGACCCGAACCGGATGGATAAGGGAACATATCCAGTGCATAAAATTTCGGTTTAGCAGGGTCCTCACCTGTTTTAAACGTTTTATTGGCATCCCAGTATTGCTGCCAACTTTTTTCCATAACTTGTGGCTGATAGCCGTGCTTCGGCTGGTTATTCTCACTCATCTATTGTTCCTCCTTCAGGTTACTCGCTTAGCTTTAATTGCAACAAAAAAACCTCAGCATCCCGTAGCGTTTGCAGCGCTAGGGACGAGAGGTTGAATTCCCGTGGTACCACCCTAGTTAGCGGACGAACGTGCTTCGTCATCCACTCCCTTTGGACCTGTAACGGCGGTTAACCGATGCGGATTTCCATTCCTGAATTCCAGCTTATACTTAGCAGGTTAGACAGGATGGTGTAATCACCGCATTTCTCCAAGGCGAGTTCGCAATTTACTGTCAACCGGCTTGCACCAACCGCCGGCTCTCTGTGATGTACAGAAATCACTACTAATCCTTATCATCGAAATATGTATACAATATAGCGACCATTATATAAAAAAGCAAGCCTAAAGTCAATATTACACATTATAATCGCCATCTTGAAGCTCATGGTTCGTACCCTTCATTACGCGGGTTGCTGTTCAGGACAACCGAAATCGCTCAATTCCTTCCTCCAGGTTATGAATAGTCCAATTCACATGTTCCTGATTGTCATATTGCCGATAAGCGCACTCAATGCGCAGCACCAGATCAAAGTACAAGTCATACAGACTTCTTCTTTTTAGCTCACTTTCAGTCGTAATCGCACGCCCATAACCTTTCACAAAACCGGGTGTATAGTTAAAATGACTGAAATAATGCTCCATCAGAGGATCTGCCCACAGTGAACGTTCAAAATCAATAATTGCTGTGATGCGGCCTTTGTCTACTAGAACATTGCCGTCCCATAGATCCCAGCTGACAAGAACAGGTTCTTTTACATCGTCCAACACATCCGATTTCTCTTCAATCAAACGTCTCAATTCAGAGTAATCCATCGAGAATGTAATCCCGGCTTCTTCCCCATCGGCAAGAACGTCTTCCATCAGGTTCATAAAGGCTTCTCTCCAAGTACAATAACGCTGTTTTTGCTCCGAGAAATATCCGAACTTCTCGCCCTTGATTTCATTTATTCGACGATTGTAACGCCCCAGTTGTTGTTCAACGGCTTCCTGCTCTTCCTCAGAATACTGATCCTTGACCTGATTATAGGGTGTTCCAGACATGTACTCCATGATAAAATACCGCGCTGAAGCCAAGGTTAACGAATCATCATAAACCAGAACTTTGGGTACGGGAACATCCTTCAACTCGCCGATGAGACTCAGCGCCTCGACCTCAGCAATCATCAGATCCTGCTCACAGCGCATCAGATTGGTGGAAGCCGAAGGGGCAATTTTGAGTACCACTTGCTGTTGGTCACTCAATGTAATGAGATATGCATGATTGGCCCAGCCATCCACCATTTCCTTGTAGTCCTGTATACTTGCAGATAGATGCTGCTCGATTATGGCATTTATTTGTTCTGACGAGAGTCTTGTTTTATATGTACTTTCCACTTCCACACCTCACCTCGACTATTGGTTTCCATAGAAAACGCTTTCTATCCGACTATTATCGCCTCCTTTACTTTAGCTGGCAATACTTTTTGTCACGCTCTTGGGTCTTTCCAAGCATTTCTTCGCACGATCACAGAAAAATGTCAATCCATCTTTACGGGAAATAAAAAAACTGCCCCATACAACATAAGGAACAGTTTTTATCTTTTATACTTACTTCACAGCAACGTAGAACAAGCGCTGTGCGCTGTCTCCTGCCTCTTTCCATTCAAAATCTGCATATACCTTCACGTCTCTAAAACCTGCCTTGGATAACTCCAGCTTCATCCAGTCCGGGTTATATGCACGTTGGACATGAACTTCTTCAAACCGCTGATACATATCCTTGCTGCCGTCATCCACACGTGAAAAAATACTGAGATGATGTTCGATCTCACAGCGATCCTGGTCCAGATCACAAGTCCAGATATACGACACAGAGCGCTCATCCAGGACAAAAGGCTGCTGCTCATCATAACGAATAAGCGTATTGGGATGATGCACATCAAACAAAAACGTTCCATCAGGCTTCAGCATCTCATATGTCCGCTGGAATGTACGAACCACATCTTCTTGTTCAAGCAGATAATTGACACAATCACAGAAGGATATCACCGAATCCACAGGTTCCGGAACTCGCCAGTCTCGCATATCCTGCTGCACCCAACGTACGCTGCCTTCCCGATACAAGCGATGACCCTGAGGCGTAGCCTCCATCTTGCTGCGCGCAACCGACAGCATATCTGCTGACAGGTCAATGCCTGTAACTTCGAAACCGGAGTTCACGAGCGGGATTGTAATAGAGCCCGTTCCACAGCCAAGTTCAGCGACACTTTTGGGCATTCCATGCTGTTCCCATGCTGTTCTTGCAAACCTTATCCAGTCGGGATAAGGCATATCTTCCATTAATTCATCGTAGACATAGGCAAATTTCCGGTAAGACATGTCAGGCACCGCACTTTCAATTTCATTTTTCAAACGTGGCTAACAAAAGAAAAAGCAGGGGTATCCGGTGTTTACCCAGCCTATCCCTGCCTTCTCCGAGTTTCATATTACGAAATATTCAATCAAAAAAATTAATTGTTTTCATTCTGTTCCTTAGGAGCAGATTCGGACAGATACGTCCAGCTTTCCTTTTGGACCACCAGTCCGTCCTTCATCAATTTGCCTAATGCACGCTTGAACGCAGACTTACTGATGCCAAAGCGCTGCTTGATGATATCCGGCGGAGTTGCATCCGAATAAGGCATGCCACCCATAGGACGCTCTTTCATAAAGGCGAGCAGCTTGTCTGCATCTTCGTTACGTCCAACTTGTTTGAGTTGAGTCATGGCCAGATTCACACGTCCGTCTTCACGTACCAATGTCACCCGACATTTCACTTTCTCACCAAGACGCAGCATATGACTGCGTTCAGATGAATGAATCATACCAATTGCGCCAAAGCCAAGTACACCGCCCTCTACAAGTACAAAAGTACCCATCTGCAGTGGCTTGTATACCGTCGCTTCAACCCACTCGTTTAACCATGAAGTTGGCGCATGGAAAGCCAATGGTGAAAGCTCACGTTCCCCGGCCAATTTGGCACGCAGACGTCCCTGCTTGTCATGTTCCATGATTACAAAGACTTCATCCCCCACTTGAGGACGCAGTTCTTCCAGTTCAGGCAGTTCACGAATAGGAAGCAGCAATTGCCGTCCAAGTCCCATTTCCAGGAAACAACCCAGTCTTGGGTGAACATCAGCCACAACCAGTCGTGCCATTTCGCCAAGCATGAGATAAGGCTTCTTCATCGTTACAGCCAGACGATCTTCCGTATCAAAGAATACAAAGACCTCAAGTGTCTCACCAATCTTAATATCCCGTGTTAGCTCGGTGTAGTGAAGCAGTACATCTTCCGATCCTGTCGTCAAAAAGAAACCAAACGGAGACACTTCACGTGAAACCGGCAAAGAGACGACTGTTCCAGCAATCAAACTCATACCATTTCCACCACTTTGGCATCAGACCATAAACGTTCAATGTTGTAGTATTCACGCTCGTCGCGGTGGAAGATATGAACAACTACATCGCCCATGTCCATCAGTACCCAACGTGCGGAATCCATACCTTCGATACCTTTGATCGTCGCTCCGGCTGCATGAGCCTGTTTGCGAATCTCAGTGGCAATGGCCTGTACCTGTGTATCGGAATTCCCGTGACAAATAACAAAATAATCGGCCACCAGGGAAACATTAATCAGATCCAACGCTACAATATTGGATGCCTTTTTGTCGTCAGCGGCTGCAACCGCCATATTCATAAGTTCTTTCGATGATACTGTCATGAACCAACCTCCATAATCTATATTTGTGTGTTCAAAAAGATCCTTCGTAATCAAAAGTGGACTTTTTGAACAACTATAATTGAGTAATCAAGTCATTGCGTGACAACACGGTTAAAGGATAAATAACACGGCGCTGCGAAATCAGCAAGCTGATCGTCGAATCGAATCCGGCAATTAATCCTTCCTCCAGACTATGTTCAGCCTGTTCGCGAATGTGATCCACTCCCGGGAAATCTCGTCCCGGTTCAATATAATCGGCAAGACATACCACTTTGTCCAGCAGGCTCATGCCTACCCGACCCGAGGTATGCCACCGGATGGCATTAATCACTTCGGAATCCTCTACACCATAATCACGCTCGGCTACAAAAGCACCGACTTCGGAATGCCAGAGCTGCTTGTCATGCTGCAGAAGTTCCTGGTTTAATCCGTTATCGCGGATGACCGCTTCCATCTCCGCTACGGGCCAATACTTCGCCACATCATGCAATATCGCTGCCAGATCCGCTTTTACAGGATCAGCACCGTATTTTTCAGCCAGCATCACAGCCGACTCCATCACGCCAAGTGTATGTTTCCAGCGTTTCTCCGGCATTTGTCCGGATACGGCTTGAATTAGTTTCTCACGGCTTAGTCCCATATAAACCGCTCCTTACAATGTATTGGTGCACTTCATCAGGAATCATGAAGCGTACCGAATGACCTTTGGCAAGGCGTCTGCGTACGGCTGTCGATGAAATATCCACCAAGGGCATCTCGGCCAACAGAACCCGATCCTGCAACTCGTCTGGTAAATCATCCAGATGTAACTGGAAGCCTGGCCGACCAACCCCGATAAAGGTTAGGCGTTCTGCAAGTTCTTCAATCTGCTCCCATTTGGGAAGATAGTTCACCATATCCGCCCCGATAATGAAATAGAATTCATGTTCAGGATGGCGACGCCACAATTCCTTCATCGTATCAATGGTATAAGATACTCCGCCAAGTTCCATCTCGATACCCAGCACCTCATATTGCTGCACACCCTTCACAGCGGCTTCCGTCATATCGAGACGTTGCTGTCCCGAAGCTCCGGCGCCACGTTTGTGAGGTGGAACATGGGAAGGCATGAACCAGATCTCATCCAGTGCATGCGAATCCCTTGCCGCTTCAGCTGCCAGGAGGTGTCCCATGTGGATCGGATCAAACGTACCACCCATGATACCGATCTTCACCCGCGTCACACTCCCTTATCTAGGTAGTTCGATTTGTTTGTTATCGCGCGATTCTTTGTACAGGATGATTGTGTTGCCGATGACTTGAACAAGCTCACTACCCGTTTCACGGGCAACTTCTTCAGCCATCTCTTTTCTGTCCTCATCATTGTTGTTGAGCACTTGCACTTTCATCAATTCGCGCTTCTCAATCGCATCTTCGATGTGACGGAACAGGTGTTCATTCGTTCCACCTTTACCAATCTGAAATACAGGGGTCAGGTGATGTGCCTGTGACCGCAAAAAGCGCTTTTGTTTACCGTTTAACATGAATACTCCATACTCCTTATGTTGAGCAGGCCCTGATCGACAGTGTTAAAGACTGTCTGGACCTGACCATTCAATTATTATTTTTCAATGGTGAAAATGATCACTGAGTACACAAGGTGACTCCCATTGCAGTACCATCTTCCGATCGCTGTTATCCCCAGATTTTTCTGATCCCTTTTCACAAAGGGAAAATCCGGTTACAGCTTATGCTTCCGAAGCAGCTTTCTTGCAGAAAGCTTTTAAGCGACCACTCCGTTTCTTCAGATTGGTTCTGCACTCGTCGTCTGCCTGTACTCTTAATATCATTTTCACACTTCAAAACTGTTCAGTACCGCTCGTCTCATCGTCTCCACTGGAGCCGGAATACCGAGCCAATGTTCAAAGGCTACTGCGCCCTGGTATACAAACATCCCCAGACCACCGTGCACCGTACATCCACGCATCCGTGACTCCCGAAGGAGACGGGTCTCCAGCGGATTGTAGATCAGATCACTTACCGCTGCTCCTTCACGAATCAATGAAGGGTCAACCGGTACGTCATCAACATGCGGATGCATTCCGGCAGACGTTGTGTTAATCACGATATCAGCCGTAGCCAGTACATTCGCAACTTCTTCCATGCCACTGCCCGAGATTTCTCCCAGACCATGGCCCCGTAAATCCGAAGCAAGTGCAATAGCCCTGTCCGTTGTACGGTTCAGAATGTGGATATGCTCAGGCTTTTCCAGTGCAAGGGCGTATATGACGCCCCGCGCTGCTCCACCTGCTCCCAGTACCGCAATACGTTTGCCCGCAAGCTCAGGTACAGCCTCTTCCTTCAGGGATCGGACATAGCCAATACCATCCGTATTATACCCTGTCAGTGTTCCACCTTCATTGACGATGGTATTCACCGCACCAATGAGTCGAGCACTTTCATCGATCACATCCAGATACTGCATGACCTGCTCTTTGTGCGGGATCGTGACATTGACACCACGATAGCCCAGTGCCACAATACCCCGAACTGCGGCTTCCAGTTGATCCGGATGAACATGCAGTGGCATATACATTCCATTCACTCCTGCAGCCAGTAGAGCTGCATTGTGCATTGCCGGAGACTTGGAGTGAGCAATAGGATCACCCATGACACCAAGCAACACGGGAAGTGAAGTGTTGAACTTTTTCTGCTCAGACATAGGTAAGCCTCCGATCCATCTGATGTACAGCTTCTGAGAATTTGTTAGATCAATGATGGACGGATCTGTACACGAATGCCTTTTGGAGCATGAACAGCAACCAGCGCTCCAATATCACCATTGACCTTAATCCACCCCAGACCAGAGATGAATACATCCGATTGACTGCCGCGTTTGATGCGGAATTCATGTCGGGTCCATTCAGCCATCTCAGCTGCATTCTCACGGGTTGGCGGAGATAACAATTCACCCAGGTGATCGCGGTACAGGTCGTCTGCACGCTCCAGCTTCGTCCGGTGAATATCAAGCGCAGTGCTGATAAAACACGTGAACGACTGGCGATCACCTTCCACAAAGTCAAATCGAGCCATGCCGCCGAAGAACAGCGTCTGACCGGAATTCAACTGATAGACAGCCGGTTTAAGCGGTTTTTCCGGCATGATGGCAGCGAGATCTTTACGTGAAACAATCTCGCTGAAACGCCATGGATATACGATTCCGGGCGTATCTATAATATATTTCCCATCATCAAGCGGAATGTTCACCATATCCAGCGTTGTTCCCGGATAACGGGATGTGGTCAGTTCCTGCTCCAGATCGCTGTAATCACGGATCAGACGGTTAATCAATGTGGATTTACCCACATTGGTACCGCCAACCACGTACACGTCACGATCTTCGCGATACGTTCCCACAAGCTCAAGCAGTCGGTCGAAGCCCTGATTTTGCTTTGCACTGCACAAGACGACATCCACGGTACGTAGACCTTGTTCTTTGGCTTGCTTCTGCACCCAGTTGCGAACCTTGTTCCAGTTGGTTACTTTTGGAAGCAAGTCCGTTTTGTTCACAGCAAGCAACACCGGATTGTTGCCTACAAAACGTTGCAGACCGGAGATAATACTGCCATCAAAGTCAAACAAATCAACGATATGGATGACAAGTGCATCCTTATCCCCGATTTTGCTAAGCAGCGCCAGGAATTCGTCCTGATCCACCGTAACGGATGATGACTCATTGTAGTTTTTGATGCGGAAACAGCGCTGGCATATAACCGGTTCACGATCCAGTGCCTTCTCGGGGATGAACCCCGGTAATTCCGAATTTTCTGTTTGCAGATGCACGCCGCATCCGCTGCACCTTACGGCAAGATTGCCGTTATGCGGTTCTGTCATTTCTTCTTTTCCTCCTCAAGCCATAAGCCTTTCCTGCGTAAACTCGTTAGAGCAATCCGTTCCACGCGCCGATTGAAGCGGGTCATAAATCCTTCGTCACCAATGGAGATTGGCAGTACCAGAACGGTGTATAACCCCATCCGGTTCCCTCCATAGACGTCCGTAAGCATCTGATCGCCTACTACAATCGTGTTTTCAGGAGATAACTCCATCATTTTCATTGCTCTACGAAACGGTACATTCGATGGTTTGCGTGCACTATGCACAAACTGGATATCCAGCGGGGTCGCAAACAGGGATACACGATTCAAATTGTTATTGGATACAATCATCAGTTTGAAACCGGCCTCTTTCACACGCGCAAACCATTCAATCAGTTCAGGCGTAGCGTCAGGGGCTTTAGCTCCAACGAGTGTGTTATCCAGATCAGTTATAATTCCACGGTAGCCTTGAGCGTACAGCTCTTCCAGATTAATGTCAAAAACCGTGTCTACACGCAGCTTGGGCATTAACATTTTAAACAAAGAAGTCACCTCAGTTTCATACGACACACTATATCACAAATCCGTCTTTCCTGAAAATGCATACAGCGCCTGATGGCATAGGAAAAAAGGAAAAACGGGACGGGCAACAACTATGCCCGTTCCGCTTTCAGTTCCTTCCGCAGCTTCAAGGCAGTCTGATAGACGGCCTTCCAGTCGTCGGCTTTTACGGACGCCGGACTGTAACGAGTCTGTTCAAACTTCGTGAGAAGCTCATACAAAGTAGCTTCTGCAGCAGGTTTGGCCTGGCTCCAGCGAACTACCGATTCACGAAGTGTCTCGTCTCCGCTCCGGGTCAGTCCTTTGCGTTTTACATAATGAATCCAACGCTCGGTCTCCGCCACCACCTTCTGTTCAGGGGTGAGCGGTCCACCTGTCCGCAGACGAAGCAGGAAGAATCGCATGGAGAAGCGATTACGCCAGAACATATAGGCTACCCACAATACGATAACGGCTCCTGCAGCCCAGATAACAAAAGTTGGGATGGCAGACGATCTCTGCTCAGGTGCAGGGGTCTGCTCTTCCTCTTGTACCGGCTCCTCTTCAGGCTGTTCTTCAGGCTCATCTACAGGCTGTACATCAGGCTGTTCCGTGAGCAGCGGCATATCAAAGCCCGGTGTTGCTTCAACAGGAATCCAGCCATACTCACCGAAGTAGACCTCGGCCCAGGAGTGTGCATCTGCATTGGTAACGGTATAGGTCGTCTCAATCTCCGCGCCTGGTTGACGAGGAGCCTGCATGTCCGAATTCAGGGACAATTGTCCAGGCGCATAACCTTTAACCCACCTTGCAGGAATGCCTTCCGAGCGCGCCATCATCACCAGCGCAGTGGAGAAGTAATCACAGTAGCCTTCCATAATATCAAACAGGAAACCTTCCACAAAGTCACTGCTTACTTTTCGAGATAAATCCGGATTGTTCGTGTATTCAAAATTAGTTTGTAAATAGTTTTGCAGTAATGCCACTTTTTCATACGGCGTATTCGCAGATGCCGTTATCTCGGCTGCCAGATTCGAGACCCGGTCAGGGAAACGGGATGGTAACTGCAAGTACATATCATCTGCCGGATTACTGTTATACAGATCTTCAAATGACTTTGTACGAAGCTCATCTTCCACAATCACAGGGGCTTCAGATACGATGGTGTACGTCTTGGGATACTGTGGCTGCTGACGGTCTGTCACTACATGCAGTTCAGCCTGTTCTGGATTCCACAACATCCGTTCCGTTCTGTCCTCGCCATTAATCGAGCTCACTTCCGAGATCGAATAAGCACCAAAGAGAATTGGATAGACATTATCGTTTAGCATCGTTACGTTCTGAATCACTTGTTTGGTATTCACATTTCCGGATTGATCGTTCTCCAGAGGCTGTCCTGCTTGAACATTCTCTGTTGCACCCCGTCCACGGTCATCCCAGCCTGTGCCTGTATACTCTGCACGTGTCTCACCGCGCCAGTAACTACGTTCATTGGTCGTGACAGACATGACAGGGGTATAGTCGAAGTTGAATCCTCCACCCAGCTGATTGTCTTCCCTGCTGTATCCCGATTCGGTAGCCGCAGGAATATCAAGGTTTCCGTTACCAGCCTGGCTTGTGGAAGTTCCGGTATAGTTCCTCCACGCTGTATACGGGTCCGTCAAGGTGGGCGGAATCTCTGGCATGTTGACGCTGGCTACAATAATCAAAGAAAAAATAATGGCAATATTGGCCAGGACTTTATAAGGATAACGGATGATTCGTTTCCAACCTTGTGGATACTGTAGCTGATAGTTACGGAAATGCTGACATACGAGCCATCCCATCCCTGCAAACATCACCCACGCGATTTCAATCCATAGTGGAATCTGGGTAAAAGAATCGAGAATCCCCATCGAAATGATGTTGACACCCAGAAAAACAAGAATGCGACGTGTTGTGGTCACGAGTCGAAGCGCAGCCTCAAGCATCACCCATGCACACAGGGAGAACCAGATGTAAGGCGTCATATGCAATATGAATTGCTCCGCTCGGTCCGTTAATGAACCGTAAGGGATGTACACCGTATAATCGATTAGCGTTTTATGCAAAATGTAACCAACCACGACCGCCTTGATCATCGCGCGATACATCGTTTTGAAGGGCAGAATGACCTCCAGCACACTGACCGCTGCAAGTGTCCATAACACGAGAGACGTTGTCTCCGTGTACCACGATTCCTGCGTAAATGAAATCCACTGCATGCCAATCAGGAAAATCCAGAGCAATGACGCTGCATGATACCAGGATCGTTTGCTTGCAACACTTTCATTTCCTTTGGTACTCATACAGAACCTCCCCCCATCACCGTTGGAAGCTCCTGCAAGTGAGAAACCGTGAATGACCTCGTACCTCTTCCACGCAACATGGCATTCCACTCCGCACTACGGCGGGATTCACTGGTATCCATCAGAATATGACATGGCGTCATGCCCCGCGTATCGGCCCAGCGCAACAGTTCCAATATCTTTTCATCCTTCTGGGGAGAAATCACAACAAAGTAAGCTCCCTGAGGCAATTGACGTGCGATTCTTTCCACGCCAGGCAACAGATGGGTGTCCTGACCGTTGTATTGAATGTCTACCAGATGATGCATCATCTTCTGTCGTTCCAGCTGACTTTCACTGGGGGCCATGTAAGAGGTCTCGTCTGACAATGTCAACAATCCCATTCCCATCCGTTCCCTCGCACCATACTCCAGCAGTGAGGCAGCTGTGGACACGGCAATTTCAAAAGCATCCCCATGTTCATAACTTGATGCCAGCGCATCCAGAACAAGAATGGTTTTGGGCACAGACTCATGTTCAAACTCCTTGGACTTCCAGTTCCCTGTCTTTGCTGTTGCATTCCAGTGAATGCGGGAAAGTCGATCTCCGTATACGTAGTCACGTACACCATTGATCTGAGTGGTCTCTCTCCGTGAACGGGTTAACGCCGTCTGAGGACCGGATAACCGTGATTTGCGGTCGTAGAGCTGCCAATATGGAATAAATACCGTTCTTGGCAGTACGCGAAACTCACCTTTGGCCTTAAACTTTCCTCGATGTTCAATCAGTCCGAATATGTCCTCACTGGCACATTCCGTTTCTGAGAAAACGTACTTCCCCCGCTCAAGTGGCGGTGTCTGGAATGACAACTCCCCATTACCTCGCATATTGGGAATCAAACTTTCCTTGAACGACCACGATTCTCCATTATGCCGGTGCAGCATTTCACGTACAACCACATAAGGAAGCGGAAGGAATCCCGGAATGGTCAGACTCAACTGTACTTGAACCTGATCACCTGCATGAAGCAGTTCTTCATGGTCCGGACCAGAAGATAGCCTACGCACTCCCTGAGCACGTCGTACACCGCTAAATCCAGCGATAGCAAGATACACACAGAGCAGAGTCACCATCGAAAGTAACATTAGGGATGTCTTCCCGCCCTGGAACAAAACATAAGCCAGACAGCACATCCACACCATTGCGATGCTCCATACGCGTGGGTGGCGCAGCCCTCTATTGACTGTACTCAAAAACGGCTTCATGAACTATTGCCCCATGGAGACAGGCACGCGTACTTGCTGCAGCACGGCATTCAGAACAGCTTCGGAACTCATACTGTCCAGTCTCGATTCGGGACGAAGCACAATACGATGAGAGATCACATAAGGGGCCATCGTCTTCACATCATCTGGGAGCACATAATCACGTTCCTGCAAGAAAGCAAAGGCTTTTACCGCCATCATGAAGGATATGGCTGCCCGTGGGCTGGCACCCAGCAATACGGATGGATGGGAGCGGGTTTGACGAACAACATCCAGCAGATAGTCCATGACCGGATCACCGATAAAGACTTCCTTGATCTCCTGCTGGATTGCCGAGATCTGGTCCATATGGGTTACGGATTCGAGACGATCTACAGGCTGGCCGGACTGATGCGTTTTCAGCAGGGTTTTCTCGATCTCTTTATCCGGATAACCAAGGCTTATTTTCAACATAAACCGGTCTAATTGTGCTTCCGGCAATGTGTATGTGCCTTCAAAATCAATCGGATTCTGAGTTGCACAGAGCATGAACGGATGTGGCAGGTCATACGTATCGCCATCCACGGTTACACTGCGCTCCTCCATGACTTCAAGCAACGCCGACTGAGTTTTCGTTGTGGCCCGGTTAATCTCATCAGCCAGCAGGATGTTGGTCATCACGGGACCTGGACGGAAATAAAAACGTTCATCCTTCGGATGGAACACGGATACGCCCGTAATATCACTGGGTAAAATATCAGGATTACATTGAATGCGTCGGTACTCTCCGCGCATGGACTTCGATAATGCCTTGATTAACTGTGTTTTGCCAGTTCCCGGTACGTCTTCAATCAGAACGTGCCCGCCTGCAAGCAAAGCTGTAAGTAAAAGTTGAATTTCAAAGGATTTCCCCATAATACAGGATTCCAGATTCGAACGAACTGCGGATATGATTTGGATCGACTCTTTGCGCACAGGCATGTGGTCTAACCTCCTAAAAAAGCATACAGATTTCCTTTTATTGTACATGATCCACGGGCGTGAGTACACTCGAAGGAACTCACAATTTGTTTCCAACCCGTCAGATTCACCGCAGTTCACGCATGAATACGACAAAAAAGGCCCGGATAGAAGTAATCCGAAGCCTTTGGTGAATCAAAATCAGGTTCAAGTGAATTTGTCATATGAAGTTAGCCTTTTGGACGAACCACCAATGCCGCCAAAAAAGAAAAGATGATCGCTGACGATATTCCCGCCGCTGTCAGATCAAAGATCCCGGTGATCACTCCGATCCAACCCTCTTTCTCAAGTTCAGTCAATGCTCCATGTACCAATGAGTTACCGAAACTTGTTATAGGAACAGAAGCACCTGCACCTGCAAACTTAACCAACGGATCATACAGGCCGACTGCATCAGCAACCGCCCCTGCAACAACTAATGTACTCATGGTATGTGCAGGTGTCAGTTTGACACCATCCATTAGAAGCTGCCCTACAACACAGATCAAACCGCCAACGATAAATGCCCATAAGAACTGCATTCCATTTATCCCTCCTTTTCTATGGCTACGGCATGTGCAATACAGGGAATACTTTCACCCTGCTGGTACGAGAGCGGAGACAAGAGTGCTCCAGTAGCCACAACGAGTACCCGTTTGAGATCACCCTTCTGCATCCGATTCAAAATGTGACCGTAGGTTACCGTGGCAGAACATCCGCAGCCACTTCCTCCTGCAACAACATAAGGCTGTTTCTCCCGATCATAGATCATCAATCCGCAATCATTGAATACCGTCTGTTCCATGGGGAGACCTTCTTTTTGCAGAAGTTCTTTCGTAATTGGCAGACCTACGGAAGCCAGGTCCCCGGTCACAATAAGATCATAATAACCAGGCTCCAGCCCCGTATCTCTGAAATGAGAGATCAGGGTGTCGGCGGCTGCCGGTGCCATCGCTGAACCCATGTTGAAGGGATCTTTGATTCCCAAATCCATGATTCTTCCAATGGTAGCCTTGGTCACTACTGGACCATCACCCGTACGGGACACCACACCACACCCTGAACCCGTAACGGTATATTGCGCATAAGGCGGCTTCTGAGAACCATACTCCGTCGGATAACGAAATTGCTTCTCAACCGTGCAGTTGTGACTGACCGTACCTGCAAGGACATAATCGCCAGCTCCCGAGTCCACAATCATGGATGCCAGCGCCAACGTTTCCATAGAAGTTGAACAAGCTCCGAAGACACCAAGGTAAGGTACACCCAATTTTCTCGCTGAAAATGAACTGCTGATAATCTGATTCATCAGATCTCCACCAACAAAAAAGTGTAGCTCTTCCTTGGTGATATTTGCATTAATCAAAGCGAGTTGGGAGGCCTGTTCGAGCAGTTTGCGTTCTCCCTTCTCCCACGTCTTCTCACCGATCTCAAGGTTGTCATAGATGTAATCAAAATCTGATGACAAGGGACCTTTGCCTTCATCTGGTCCTACTACTGCCGCCTTGCCGATAATTCGCGGACGATTCTCAAATTGCCACGTTTGGCGACCCAATCGCTTCACAGGTGTCCACCTCCAAATCCCAAAAAGGCGTACACGATGCCTACAACAAATGCTGCCACGACACCAAACACGATAACGGAACCAGCAAGTTTGAACATGTTGGCCCCAACCCCAAGTACCAACCCTTCAGCACGATGTTCAAGTGCAGCAGAGCACATGGAATTGGCAAATCCGGTTACCGGCACAGCCGTTCCTGCTCCTGCCCATTGAGCCATTTTATCGTATACCCCAAGACAAGTCAGAATAACGGATATGAGAATCATGACCGCCACCGTAGGATTGGAAGCTTCCTTCGATGTCATGTCGAAACCGGCCATGAAAGCCTCTTGAATGGCCTGTCCTATCAAGCAGACGGTACCTCCAACCAGAAATGCCTTGAGGCAGTTCTTCAGGATTGGACGAGGCGGTTCATGTTTTTTCGCAACTTTTTTGTACTCCTTTTCATCCATGGACAGGGACGACGTTTTTTTTTCGCTTCCAGATGCAGATTGAGCTGGCAAGATGCAAGACCTCCTCTATGTCAAAATGGTTCAAAGCTACGGCTGAATGCCAATGTGTATAATCTTATATTCAGTGTTTGTTAATCATCGGAAGGTTATGTATCCGGCGACAGACAGCATATGTTTCCAACAAGATCATACGGTGGAAACAGGTTGGAGATCCGCCGGATTTGAAGGCTCATAGATACGTTCTATAAATAAAGAAGAACAATCACGAGCAAGATAAAAAGAACGATGAACAGTACTTTTTCCGTGCCCTCTTCCGGAGGCTTCATTGGATAGTTAGCTCCTTCCTGTATGAGACAAGGAAATATTGAGTATATAAACTTCACAAAATGATGACATCCCCTCTGTATATTCATATTCATTGAAGTAGCTCCAGGTCTGCGGCTACCGCGGATAAAATCATGAAACATGGGTAAGACAAGCGCCCAAAACATGCCTTAAATACGTGACATAAACATGGACAATCACTTGCGCAAGGTTCATACTGTAATGTGACCAGTGGTTAAATAACAAGTCCTCCGCATAATCAGATGCGTGTTCAAAAAAGTCTGATTTTGAACTACATCTAAAAGGACAACAGGCGGGTAGCCGTTCTACTGTGACCTGAAATACATACCAACAGAGGAGTTGTTGACACATGAATGAAAAAACGATGGATATGTTTCGCACGTTGACGGAGTTTCCCTCCGCATCCGGTTTTGAACGTGAGCTTCGCGGCTGGATGAAAGAGCAGCTTTCCGCTTATACGGATGAGTTCGTACAGGATCGCCTAGGGAGTCTATTTGGTGTTTTACGGGGAGAGGAATCCGGTCCTAAAGTTATGGTTGCCGGACACTTTGACGAAGTTGGTTTCATGACTACGGGCATTACCGAAACAGGTATGATCAAATTCCGTCCACTGGGTGGATGGTGGAGTCAGGCTGTACTTTCTCAACGATTGGAAATCATTACACCTGACCGTCGGATTACCGGAGTTGTTGGTTCCACACCTACACACTTGCTGGACGAGTCCCAGCGAAACAAACCTGTTGATCTGAATTCCATGTATCTCGATATTGGAGCAGACAACCGTGCCGAAGCAGAATCCTGGGGTATTCATCCAGGGATGCAGATTGTGCCAATCTGTGAATTCACGCCGATGGCGAACCCAAAAAAAATCATGGCCAAAGCGTGGGATAATCGTTACGGCGTAGGTCTTGCACTTGAACTGGTTGAAGCGTTACACAAGGAAAAACTGCCAAACACACTTTATGCTGGTGCAACGGTTCAGGAAGAACTGGGGCTTCGCGGTGCACGTACGGCGGCCAATCTGATTCAGCCTGATATCTTCTTCGCACTTGACTGTAGCGCGGCGAATGATATGACAGGTGACAAACAGTCATTTGGACATATCGGAGAAGGAGCATTACTTCGTATTTTTGACCCGGGTATGTTCACTCATCGCGGAATGGTGGAATATGTTCAAGATACGGCTTCATCGAATCAGATCAAAATGCAGTATTTCATCTCACCAGGCGGTACTGATGCAGGTCAAGTTCACCTGAGCGGCATTGGAGTACCATCAACCGTTATTGGTATCTGCGCACGTTATATCCACACGTCTTCTTCCATCATTCATACGGATGACTACGATGCGGCCAAAGAACTGATTGTGAAACTGGTCAAAGGTCTTGATCGGACAACGATGGATACCATTATTAATAACGCGTAGTTTGGTTAAACGGAAAGTGCTTAAGTATGATGTACCTGAAAGAGATGTCCCGTCAGACCGGGATGTCTCTTTTTTTGGTTTTAATCAACTAGATTAATAGGTCGAACATTATGGAGAATGCACACATAAGATATACGATAATGGAAGATCGATAACCAAACACCAACCAGTGGGGGACCTGTTATGGCAGTGGGAAGGAACGGAAAATCAAATAAAGGTTCTAACAAAAAACCAAACGCTGCTAATACCCTCCTTAATGGAAGCCTTAAAGGGAAAAATCTCGAACTGATTGTAGCAGCGCTATTGGTGAGCGGAAAGTTGAGAGTGGATGCTGTCACGTTGTTTCGTGAGGCTACATTGGTTGTAGAATTGGTTGGTCAATATAAAACACTTCAAAAGGTCACACCCTCCAATTCAGACAAACTGGTACAATTCCTGGATGAAACTGGCGGCGATATGACGCTTAATGATGTTATACAGGCATTTCAACAGAGGATCAATTCTTAATTGCCAAGAAATGAGGTGCATGTCATGTCCGAGTTTGACGGAATCGGATTTGCCGAGCTATTAATTGTGCTTATTCTTGTTGTTTTATTTGCATTTGGCTCTTCTGATCTTGACGGTTTATCAAGCACACCAACAACGAGTTGACCCCCATAATCCTCTCATGGCTTACAGGTAAAAGAACAAAAAAGAAATACCAGTCCTTAAACAGGACTGGTATTTGGTCATTACAGAAATAATGGCGAGAACGCAAACCACGCCAAAATGAGTGTGAGCACAATGCAGACATTCTCTACAACGGCTCCATGTTTGGTTCCTGTACTCATCAGGTTGGCTCGTATGCGCCACTTGAGCGGTGGTAACGGACGAATGCCACGATTGGTTAATGAATCGGCCAACAAGTGCATCGCGTACGCTGTGCCTCCCGCTACCCAGATCTCTGGTCCCTGCTGCTGGGTTGTACTGTAGAGTAAACCACCCCATATCGCGGTGCCGTATAGGGTATGCGTTAATCCCCTATGCGTTAGCGTGGTGCACAGCATAAGCAGGCTACCTGCAATCAGATTCCACGGGGCAAATGCGTGTCCGTAGAACACCAAACCGAGTCCAATAGCAAACATCAACACTTTGCGAAGTGAACGCGAAGGCAGGAATGACACGAGCGCAATAAGGATTGCAAGCAGCAGGTTCCATGGTTTGGCATGAACATAAAAGTACACAAAGACAGCTGTGGGCAACAGAATCGTCTGTAAAAACCTGATCAGACTGTTAGGCAAGGCTCTGGATACCAGCAGCGAATTCGGCTCATCGATGTCAGGCAATAACGAACCAATCAGAGCAACCGTAACTGCGGGTGCAGTCACCGGCATACCAGCCAACTGAAGTACAGATAGCGAAACGCCTGTCC
Organism: Paenibacillus sp. FSL R5-0519; assembly: GCF_037974275.1. Classification (NCBI taxonomy): domain Bacteria; kingdom Bacillati; phylum Bacillota; class Bacilli; order Caryophanales; family Paenibacillaceae; genus Paenibacillus; species Paenibacillus sp. FSL R5-0519. The sequence goes on along the minus strand of NZ_CP150234.1, from coordinate 1,690,607 downwards.
CGATAATCAGGTGGGATCTTCCCATCATGATGCAAAAACGTCCTTTCGAAGAAATAGGGAACATACATAGCCCACTTTTGATAGTACAACGAAACCAAAACAAGAACAATAGTTCGTATTTCTTATTTATATAAAAATAAATATCACTTTCTGTGATGGGGCTCACACTATTAAATTTATGACTCTTCTATCTTTATTAGTGAATTAAATCACATAATTTGTCGTCAACACCTTGTATAATTTCAAATATAAACCACTAAAATTGCAGGTAATGTACAGCGTCTATTCAAGGAGGCATACACACATGAACGGAAAAAAAGAGAAACTCGTTATCATTGGTAACGGTATGGCAGGAATCAGTACCGTCGAACAAATTTTGAAATTAACTACGCGATTTGATATTACCGTTTTTGGCACAGAGCACTATCCTAACTACAATCGCATTATGTTGTCATATGTACTGGAAGGCAGTAAAACACTGGATGACATCGTGCTGAATGATCTCCACTGGTATGAAGATTATGGTATTACTCTCCATACTGGAACAACTGTAGCCCGAATTGATTCGGATACACTTGAGGTCATTACAGAGGATGGAACTCGCTTTCCTTATGACAAAATTATCATTGCAACAGGCTCCAACTCCTTCATTCTCCCCGTACCGGGGCATGACAAAGAAGGTGTCGTTGGTTTCCGTGATATCGCCGATTGTAACGTCATGCTCGACGCTGCTAAACAGTACAAACGAGCGGCCGTGATCGGGGGCGGACTGCTGGGTCTTGAAGCGGCCAAAGGTCTGGTACAACTTGGCATGGAGGTTACCGTAGTACATCTGATGGAAGATCTGATGGAGCGTCAGCTCGATCCGCAAGCTTCAGCCATGTTAAAGGCCGAATTGGAGCGTCAGGGAATGCGGTTCAAAATGGGCGCACAGACTTCCGAACTGCTTGGCGGTGAACGGGTTGAAGGCATTCGTTTTGCCGATGATTCCGTACTGAATGTTGACTTTGTGGTCATGGCTGTAGGGATCAAACCGAATACAGCTGTAGCCCGTGAAAGCGGTATGGAAGTGAACCGGGGTATTGTTGTGAATGACTACATGCAGACTTCCCTTGAGAATGTCTATTCGGTTGGGGAATGTACAGAGCACCGAGGGGTATGTTACGGCCTCGTTGCCCCATTGTTCGAGCAAGGCATGATTCTCGCGAAACATATCTGCGGTGTGGAGACCGCTCCGTATGAAGGCTCTGTAGTATCAACGAAATTGAAAATTTCGGGTGTGGACGTCTTTTCAACTGGTGAATTCATCGACAGTCCTGAGCACACCATCATTTCGCATAAAGACGACTGGAAACGGACCTACAAAAAAATTCTGCTCCGCGATAATAAAATGGTTGGTGCCGTTCTATTCGGTGACATTACGGATTCTGCCGAATTGCAGAAACTGATCAAACATCAGACTGAAATGACTGAAGAACTGTATAGCTCACTTATGGGTACAGGTTGCGGCGGTCATAAGAAAACAACCTCTGTTGAAACGATGCCGGAAGACGAAATCGTCTGCGGATGTAACGGGGTCACTAAAGGAACGATTGTTGATGTCATTACCAACCAGGGCCTGACTACTGTAGATGAAATCAAAGCCTGTACGGGTGCAACCCGCTCTTGCGGTGGATGTAAGCCTGTTGTGGAACAGATTCTGCAATATGTGCTTGGAGACAGCTTCAGCAGTGGAGCCAAACAGGGAATATGCGGATGTACTTCCATGGGACGGGATGAGATTGTAGCCGAGATTCGTGCAAAGGGATTGCAATCAACCAAAGAGGTCATGCATGTACTGGGCTGGAGTCAGCCTGAGGGTTGTTCCAAATGTCGCCCGGCAATCAACTATTATCTTGGCATGATTGCACCGGACACGCATGAAGATGAGAAGGAATCCCGTTTTGTCAACGAACGCATGAACGCCAATATTCAAAAAGATGGAACGTATACGGTCGTGCCTCGGATGTATGGCGGGGTGACTACACCAGCGGATCTCAAACGCATTGCTGACGTTTCAGTCAAATATGATGTGAAAGCAGTCAAAGTTACCGGCGGTCAGCGTCTCGACTTGATTGGTGTCAAAAAAGAAGATCTGACCAAAGTCTGGGCTGAACTCGATATGCCATCAGGTTATGCATACGCCAAGTCGCTGCGCACAGTCAAAACATGTGTCGGCTCCCAATTCTGCCGATTCGGTACACAGGATTCCATGGCGATGGGTGCTCGCATCGAACGTAAATTTGAACGCCTCGATCTGCCAGCCAAGTTCAAATATGCCGTCAACGGTTGTCCACGGAACTGTGCAGAGGCATGTACAAAAGATATCGGTATTGTTGGTAACGACGGCGGCTGGGAAATCTTCATCGGTGGTAACGGCGGTATTAAAGCACGACTGGCTGATTCCCTATGCAAAGTGAAAACAGATGAAGAATTGATTGAACTGTGCGGAGCCATCATGCAATATTACCGGGAGACAGGTAACTACCTGGAACGGACTTCGGAGTGGGTGGAACGCATGGGTCTGGAGCATATTCGTTCGGTTGTTGTGGATAACCTTGAGGAGCGCAAAGCGTTGATGCAGCGAATTGAATTCGCACTTGAACATGTTGAAGAACCTTGGCAAAAATCGATTCGCAATGAGGAAGGCCAAAGTAAAATGTTCCATGGCATTGAAGTATCGGCTCGTCCATAAGCAATCCCGCAAGATCAACAAATGCGGAACGTTAAATAGATAAAAGGAGTGGTTTAAGATGACGACCAAACAATCAGGCACCTACTTCCCTGCCGGAGGAGTTGAAGAATTCCTGCCGCGAATCGGAAGAGTCGTTGAGATTCAGAATCACCAGCTTGCAGTCTTTCTTGCATCGGATGGTACCATCTTCGCTGCGGATAATCACAACCCCCACCCCAAAGGTGGTCCACTGGCAGAAGGTATCGTGTCCGGACATTATCTGTACGATCCACTGTATGATTGGAAAATCGACCTGACGACCGGTCTTGTGCAAGCACCGGACAATGGTCAAGTGCAGATGTATCCGGTGAAGGTAGAGAATGGCCAGGTCTGGATTGAAATATAGCTCCATCGAAACGTTCATAGATTGATGCAAAATAATGGGGGAAACCGTGATGTATACACCAAGTGTTGAGGGAATTATTGAAGCTGCGGTTAAAAAACGGGATCAGATGAACTCAAATCTTTCACGCTACATGGTTGCTGCCTTAATGGCGGGTGCCTATGTTGGACTTGGCATCGTACTGATCTTCAGTATTGGTGCCCCGCTCCTTGCGGCACAGTCACCACTGCAAACCATGTTGATGGGCATGTCCTTCGGACTCGCTCTCACACTAGTCATCTTTGCCGGATCGGAACTATTTACAGGCAACAACATGTTTTTCACCATGAGCACACTCGCGGGCCGGACCACCGTTAAAGATACACTGAAAAACTGGGGGCTCGTCTTCCTCGGCAACTTGTTAGGTGCGATCCTGCTCAGCCTGCTTATTGTAGGCAGCGGCCTGTTCAAAACGGCTGCGCCCGAACATCTGTTATTCGTCGCTTCAGCCAAAAAGATGGCCGCTCCCGTATCGGAGTTATTCTTCCGCGGCATTCTCTGTAACTGGCTGGTCTGTCTGGCGATCTGGATGGCTGCTCGCACAAAAGAGGATATCGCCAAAATTGCGCTTATCTGGTGGTGTCTGTACGCCTTTATTGCAAGTGGGTATGAGCACAGTGTGGCCAATATGACTTTGCTGTCCCTGTCCTGGCTGTTGCCTAACCACCCGGATACCATTACGCTAGCAGGCTGGTTTCATAACATGATCCCGGTGACACTTGGTAATATCATCGGCGGTGCCCTCTTTGTCGGAATGGCTTACTGGTATACTTCACCGGTACGTAAAAAATCATAATTCTTCATTCAACTGCCACGATGGATGCCGAACTTACGTTCAGTCACATCGTGGCTTTTAAGGTATATCGATAAGCTGCGTACTCTCTCGTATGGTTCCCCTTTCATGCTCTCGTCCTTCTATAAAAAATTAAAACTGCATTTTACCTTCGTCGCTATCCGCTTTAATCCACAGTTGACATAACTGGTGTATAGTCGATGGATACTCACACTTATACAAGCAAAGGATGATCGCTTATATGGGAATCCATACGTACTTCAGGTCTCTGAATGATCTTGAACGTATTATTCGTACACCTGGCAAATTCAAATTCGAAGAACACAGCGTCTCCGCTCATTCCTGGAAAGTGGTACAATACGCCAAAACACTTGCAGATATTGAGGAGCAGCATGGCGTCACCGTGGATTGGAAGAAGTTATACGAAATTACGAGCAGTCATGATTATGGCGAAATCTTCATCGGTGATATCAAAACCCCCGTCAAACATTATTCACTGGAGCTGCGTTCGATGCTGCAGAAGGTGGAAGAAGGCATGGTTGAACATTTTATTAATGAAAATATTCCTGAAGAGTTCCAGCCTATTTTCCGCAGACAGCTGCGTGAGGGCAAAGACCAATCGGTCGAAGGACTGATTCTGGAAGTCGCAGACAAAATGGATCAGGTATACGAAGCTTTTGCCGAACTCCAACGTGGCAATACGGAGAAAGAATTTATCGTCATGTACCGTTACGCCTTGGTCAAAATCAAAAATATCGACCTCCACTGTGTGCAATATTTCCTGGAACAGATTCTCCCCGACATGATTGAAGAAGGTATTCGCTCCCCGTTTGATATTCGTAAAATAACCGAAGAAGCTCTGGCTCAGTAATCAGCTCAAGTCAACATGGTTCTCGTCATCCATGGACAGGGCTTTTTTTCGTTCCTGCAATTGCAGTCGGTACTCGCTAGGGTACATGCCTGTTTTGTTTTTGAATATCCTGCTGAAATAGTGGGAATCACTATACCCTACCGCTCCACCAATCGTCTTGATATCCATATTCTCATGCGTGACAAGCATACGTTTCGCTTCATTGATTCGCAAGCCTGTCATATATTTCAACGGAGTCTCCCCCGTCACTTTCTTAAAACACTTTCCTAGATAGTCCACACTAAAATGCATCTGTCCCGCCATATCCTGGAGTGTAATCTCATGCATGTAATTCTGCTTCAAATACAACTTAACAGCTTCTGCGATATCCTCTGGCTTCACCTGCTCATCCAGCACGGCACTGACATGGGCAAGCGAATCCACAGCGCTCCCAAGCTTCAATTCCATCGCATCCAGCAGTGAACGAAGTTGTTCTTCGGACAATGGCTTGAGGAGATAATCCTCCACCTTGTAACTGATTGCCTGCCGGGCATATTCAAATTCATGATAACCACTCAGAATGACAATTTTCACATGCGGATAGGCAAAATACAGATGTTTGGCGAGTTCCAATCCATTCATTACCGGCATCTGTATATCCGTTACAACCAGATCAGGTACGGAATGTTCGATGAGCTGTAACGCTTCCTGACCATTCCTCGCTTCACCAATCACCTCGAACCGGGTGTCCAGCTCTCTGAATTTGCGCGAGACATTCCGGCGGATCAGGGCCTCATCTTCCACAATAATCGTTCTATATTTGATTGTCATCGGTTAGTCATGCTCCTTTCGAATGGAACCGCCTATGGTAATCTGGACACCGCCGGAAGGCTTGTTCGTAATCTGCATGTGGGCTGCCGTACCATACCATAATTTCAATCGAATCCATATATTTTTGAGTCCCATGCCGTTAATTTCGAGGTCAGGCATACGCTCCCACTCCTGTGATTGATCAATGTAAAGCAGGATTTTGGCAAGTTCCTCGGGTTCCATGCCAGGCCCGTTGTCTTCCACATGGATCTGCCAGGTCTGTTCTACGGCATCCATATCTCCAGTAATATTCAGTTTCCATGGAGGGATATCACCCAGTCCATATTTGATGGCATTTTCGAGTAGCGGTTGCACCATCAGCATTGGAACCTGAATATGCTGCATCTCTTCCGGAATATGAAACTCGTAGTGCAGATCATCTTCAAACCGAATCTTCATACACTCCAGATAGCGCTCACAATAATCCAGTTCCTGAGACAGCGGGACCCCGTTTTTACCAGGAGTAGAGATATAACGAAGCATGGACGCGATATGACCACAGAACGCGACAATCTGCTCATTCATGCCTTCCTCCGCCATGATGCTGATATTCGTGATGTTGTTGTAGAGAAAATGCGGGTTCATCTGGGACTGAAGCGCGAGTAATCTTGCCTCTGTCTCTTGGGATTTCATCGTCAGTCTGTCCTGAAAAGATTGCACAAGCTGTTGATTCAACCGAATAAACGTATCATTCAGCTCATCCATCTCCCGGATGGAACCCGGATGCTCCAGCTTGAACAAATGCGCCGAATCCTGACCGGATACCAGATCGTTCTCACCCGTTTTCTGGATAATGCGCTGCAAACGATGTAACGGCAAAGTGACCCTTTTGGAAATTAGATACGAGAGAACCAGAATCAACATCAACGTAGCTAACGTGGCGCCGATAAACATCACAGCCATCCGGTTGAGACTTGCAAAAAGGGACTGCTTGGACTGCATGACCACAACGGTCCATCCTGTCTCCTGTGACGTCATATACGTCATCATTTGTTTGGAATGACCCAAAGGATCGGTGATCTCCTGCATCGTGTCAGGAGGAAATGAAAGATTCTGAATCAAGTCCACATCATCGAAGTGGACTGCCTGTGAATCATCACCATCCGAAGTAAGTGGATACAGCCGTGTATTTTGCTCATCCATCACATAGATGCGAAGATTCTCGTTACTCGCCTGCAAATCATTCAAATGCTGGAACAGGGTTCCGGCATCCTGCAAAATCTCAACGACGCCCTGGCTAACATAATTGCCATCTTTGTATACCCGGGTAAGGGAAATGTACGGTTGATCTGACTTCCCTTGACCTGTTGGCATGGGCAATGCTCCCCCCTGTAACAATTGGATCACCCGCCAGCCACTCCGCTCCCAGGTTTCCTTGTACCATGGTCGCTGAGTCAGATCCACCGATAGTTGACCGTTGAATGCACCCGCTCCCAGCATCTTGCCGTTCACATCATAGATATTGGCCTGCTTGGCGGTATTGGAGCTGCTGATAATCGCCAGAATGACATCAATTAGTGTGGTTGTATCCTTATACAATGCCGGATCACTCGTCAGTGTCTGCTCACTGCCTTCCGCTGGTGCCAAGTAGTGACTGAAGTGTTCTTTGACCAGATTGGAGTACACAATATTCATGGAAAAGTTGTTCATTTTTACGACTTCCTGATCCAGATTACTGACGATGGATACCCCCAGTTGTCGCTGCTGTTCTTCACTTCGATGACGGATGTCACTCGCAAGAAAAACATACAGGAGTCCTGCCACAATGAGCGAAAAGACAATAAATACCGCAGAGTAATAGGCAAACAGACTTTGCTGAAGCGTTCCAAATCGATACCGCAATCCTCACACACCTCGTCCTATGATGATATCTGTCACACCATTCGAAAATGTCCACCCAACAGAACGCTTTTGTCTATTGAGCGTTTTCGCTGTTCACAGTAAAGTTATCCACATAAGAATACGCTTACATAAAGCGTTTCGGCAAGTAATAATTTTCTTTATATTTCGGGAGGTTCAATGATGAGAAAACGATTTCTTTTTTCGCTCGCAAGTGTGCTCCTGCTCTCCACTCTGCTGCTTGCCGGGTGCAACTCAGGTAAAAGTACGGAAGGTTCGGGTAAGGTTACACTTACGTTTGGAACCAGCCAATCCGGTATTCCGCGTACAGGCATCATGCAGACGATGGCCAAGGAATATGAGCAGGAGACCGGTGTCAAAATTGACTTTCAGGTCGTACCTGACGCACAGTGGCGTGACCTGATCAAGGTGAAGCTGGCCTCTGGCGAAGCACCTGACATTTTCAATGTCGATGTGGACCCACTGAGTATGCCCGCTAACGTAAGACCGGAGGAAAATGCCATTGACCTGACCAATGAGGAATTCACAGGTCGGATGTCCGAAGAGATTTTGCCAACGGTCAGTCACAATGAGAAGGTGTACGGGGTTTCTTTTGCGCCAACGAAAATCTGGTATGTGTACTATAACAAACGTATCTTCCAAGAGCTCGGTATAGAGCCTCCTACATCCTATGCCGAATTCAAGGAGATCAGCCAGAAAATTAAGGATAAAGACATTATTCCGTTCTATCAGGCACCCGCCAGCGGGTGGTATCAGGTTCTGCCTTTGTTCGAAACAGGGCCTAACTATGAGCAAACGACAGCGGGAACCTACGAAAAACTAAACAACAATGAGATGAAAGTCGCTGATATGACGCAACTCAAGACGGTCATTGAACAATTGAAGGAATTTGCGGATCTCGGCTATTTCGGCAAAGACTTCCTGTCCAATACGGTGGAAGCGGGAATTGAAGCATTTGGTCAGGAGAAAGCAGCGATGCTGCTGCGGGTTCCAGGAACGGAAAAGGAAGTCTCCGAAGCGTATCCGGCCATGAAAGATAATATGGGGTTCTTCGTGATGCCGTGGGGAGATAATCAGACGATTGGTGTGAATCCGGGCGGTTCTGCTGCGATGTTCGGTAACAAAAACAGTAAACACCCCGAAGAAGTGCTGAAATTCTTCCGCTGGATTACCGAGCATGATCATCTGCAACGTGTGTTCGATGAAGGTGAAGGTAACCTGACCATTTGCTGGCCGGAAATCGAACCAAAGCTGACACAGGATTACATTGATTATGAGAAAAATCATGAAAAAGGTACGGTCATGCAGGCCGCTGTGAAATATATAGATCCACAATGGATGGATATTGGCAAAGACTTGTCGGGCATGTTCGCCGGAGCCATGACACCGGATCAGATTCTGCAAAACATTGATAAACGCCGTGCTGAACAAGCCAAAGTGCTGAAAGATGAGAAGTGGCAGTAATAGCACAAATTGCAGATAAACATACATGCTGAACAGTGTTACATGCAGCGGGCATTTGCCCGCTCATGTATTTTGTTTTGGCAGGAAGGAAAGGTGTTACCGGTTATGAATGCGAACAAAATCTATCCCTGGTATTTCTCATCTGGAGCGATTGTATTATATCTGCTGTTTATCGTCGCTCCCGCCCTGCTGGGCATCTATTATTCCTTCACCGATTGGAACAGTTACAGTTCGGAGAAGAACTTTATCGGTTTGGAGCACTTCCGTACCATTCTGGCGGGTGATCCTACATATCTTCTTTTTATCAAAAATACCGTTCTCTTCACCCTCGTTACGTCCATCGCCAAGACTGTTCTGGGATTGTTCCTGGCTCTGCTCCTGGTCAGCGGTTTAAAGGCCGCCAATCTGCATCGGATGATCATTTTCTCCCCGCAGGTGCTGTCGTTTCTCATTGTTGGGCTTGTGTTCAAAAGTCTGCTTGATCCCAACAACGGATTCGTGAATGTGACCCTGCGTTCCATGGGACTGGACGTTCTGGCCCAGAACTGGCTGGGCTCCTTGACCTGGGCCATGCCATCCATTATGGCAGTGGATACGTGGAAAGGCATGGGGTACATCATGGTGCTTTTCATCGCCGGACTGCTCGCCATTCCACGGGATTACTACGAAGCAGCATCCATTGATGGCGCCGGGTTCGGACAGAAGCTGTTCCGAATTACGATTCCAATGCTCATGCCTACCATTACCATCGCCACGGTGCTTAATATTACGTATGGACTAAGAGTATTCGATGCCGTATACGTGCTGACCAATGGTGGCCCTGGTAACGCGACAGATGTCATTAACACGGCGGTCTATTCCTCTTTTGCCAAAGGATATTGGGGGCTGGGGAGTGCGCTATCTACCATTCTGTTTGTCATCATGGCGATCATCTCCTTCTTCATCATTCGTTTGATGAACCGAAAGGTGGAATACTAACATGCGATTGAGAAAAAGACTCGCTTCTCTCGGGTTAAATACACTCGCCTGGCTGCTTAGCCTGGTGGTCTTGATCCCTTTTGTCGTCATTGTACTGAATTCATTCAAGTCCGATGCTGAGGCCAAAGTGCTTAAACTGACATTGCCCGAGAAGTTTATCTTTGAAAATTACAAAATCGTCTATGAACAGGGACATTTGGGAGGTTCCTTTTTCAACAGTTTGCTTCACTCCGGGGCCTCTTCCCTGCTTCTGGTATTTGTTGTGGCGTTCTCGGCCTTCACGTTATCCCGTAATCATTCAAAGCTCAGCAAGTTTCTGTACTTCTTCCTGATTCTCGGCATTACACTGCCTCTCAACTACATTCCGCTGATGGAAGTCATGAAGTCGATGGGAATGATCAATTCACATCTGGGCATGATTCTGCTCTATACGGCCATGGGCATTCCGATCTCGCTGTTCATTACGTATGCGTTTGTGTCTAACATCCCGAAGGAACTGGATGAAGCCGCGATCATGGACGGATGTAACGGAATCAAGCTGTTCCTGCGAATCATTGTGCCTTTGTTAACCTCGGTGCTGGTGACGGTATTTGTTCTTAATTTCCTGAGTGTCTGGAATGAGTTTACTGCTCCGCTCTATATGCTGAATACGGTCGAGATGTGGCCGATGACGCTTGCTGTATATAACTTCTTCGGGCAATTCAGTGCCCAGTGGAATCTGGTCAGCGCAGATATTGTGCTCACGTCATTGCCTGTATTAATTGTGTTCCTCATTGGGCAAAAGTATATTGTAGGCGGACTAACCTCGGGGGCCGTGAAGGGGTAAAAGATCTAGTTGACAATAGATCGTTTTGTAACTATTATGGTTACAACGGTGGTGATCATCCATGAGACAAATCAGCAGTCGCTTTTCCATTGCGGTTCATACGCTGTCCCTGATCGCTGTTATGCCCAATGAATGCACCGGAGATGTAATCGCGCAGAGTGTGAATACCAATCCCGTGATTATTCGGCGGATCATGTCCAAGCTGAAACAGGCTGGTCTGATCGATGTCAGACCCGGTGTTGGCGGTGCTTCCTTGTTGAAAGATCCGGCGGACATTACCCTTCTCGATGTATATCGAGCGCTTGAGGTGGTGGAGGATGGGGAATTGTTTAACTTTCACAAACATCCGAATCCGAAATGTCCGGTCGGCAACATGATTGAACACACCTTGCGTGCGGAACTCATTGAGGCTCAGACAGCCATGGAACAGCGCTTGAATCATGTAACCATACAGCAGATGATGGATCAGATTCATGTCTGAATAAAAAAAGCTCATTGCGAGCTTTTTTTAACCCTTTCGTTGTAATCACACCTGTTATAACATTTTTGATTACATCCATATGCAAGCAAAACACTTACACATACCATAGGAGGAATAGAAGATGAAAATTTTGGTTACTGGCGCAACAGGTCAATTGGGTTCATTGGTTGTAGAGGCATTGTTAAAAAACGGTTCTGCCAAGGATTTGGCTGTAAGTGTACGTAATCCGGAGAAAGCGAAAGCACTCCGCACTCAAGGCGTTGAAGTACGTCAAGGTGATTTTGATCAACCGGAGACGTTGGAGAAAGCTTTTGCCGGTGTAGACCGTCTGTTGCTCATCTCTACCGATGGTGACAATGAAACGCGTATTCGCCAACATCAGACTGCCGTGGACGCTGCCAAGAAAGCAGGCGTTGGATTCATCGCTTATACAAGCGTTGTGAATGCGGAGAAAAACACACTATCCCTGGCGGAAGTTCACCGCGCTACAGAAAAAGCAATTCGTGAATCCGGCATTCCGTATTCCTTCCTGCGCAACAACTGGTACCTGGAAAATGAAGCAGGCAGTGTGCAAGCCGCTACGCAAGGCGCACCTTGGGTTCATGCCACCAATGACAGCCAAGTCGGCTGGGCTACGCGCAGTGACTATGCCCATGCTGCTGCAGCTGTGCTTGCAGGTGAAGGACATAAGAATACCGTGTATGAATTGTCTGGCAAACTGCGTACGCAAGCTGAGCTGGCTGCCATTGTTGGTGAAGTGCTTGGACAGGACATCAACGTGCAAAACGTGGACGATGCCACTTACGCTGACATCATGAAGGGTGCGGGTCTACCAGACTTTGTCGTATCGATGCTCGTTGATATGCAAAGCGCTATTCGTGAAGGTGCGCTGGCTGTAGAGAGTGATACATTGGAGAAATTGCTTGGCCGTCCGGCTCAGCCACTTAGCGAAGGTATTAAAGCAATTTTAGGCAAGTAAGTTTTGATTATAAGAAAGGGACACACCAACAAATGTTGGATGTGTCCCTTTTTGGTGTAGCTAAGGATCAATACAATGATATACCCTTTGAACCAACGGATGACTGCACACTCAACCCATTCACTGCGACTGCTGTAATTCGATGTGGGTGTTTATGAGTTTCACACCAGTTCATCACTCATTCTTCATGCATCATGGCTTAAGAATATAACGTGCGGGAATATGATCGGCCAGCCAGATATTCTCGTTTCCATGATAAAAGAGGATTCCATCTATAGACGCTTGTGCAGCGTTGATTTTCAAAATGACAGGCTGATCATCACGTCTTCGCCCTACCTGATTGGCTGTATCGATGTCTGCTGACAGATGTACATATTGCCGTTGCCGCGGCTGTAAGCCATGTTCCATAATCGAACTTACGGCGCGTGTCGGGGTCCCATGGTACAGAATTGCCGGTGGCTCAGCAGCGATCTTGGATATTTTATGTGGCGTCGAATGTCCATACAATGCCCGGATGCGGCCAGAACGGATTTCATGTCTCTTTTTCTCCGAGGCTTGAATCATCTGCTCCAGATCCGCTTGCGTGACATCCTTCCACTGCGGACTTTCATGTAATGCCACCAGCAATTGCGAGATTTCCACCCAACCCTCTTCGTCTAGCTCCAGCTCATACTCCCATGGTGCATGTCGCAGAGCGTATGAGAGTTCCTTGCTTAATTTCACCAGATCCATTGTGATCATCTCCCACATCTAATAAAACCCGTATATTACTGCGATTGCACCGCAGTTAAAATCTCCTGAATGTTACGTTGTAATCCTTCCTCGTCTTCCTGATTGAACTGGCGGTGTCCATCAATTCCACGTTGGATAATGGTATTCATCACCGGATGAACCTCACGATCGGAAGCCACCCGGATCAGATCATCCGCAAAATCAACAGCCTGCTGCTCACTATAATTAAACGGTTTGATCAACATCCGAATGCTCAAGGCATGAGCCTGTGGCTCCGCCAGCTGATCCCGATGAGTGATGCCATATACTGCGCCAAAACCAAAAGCAGCCATCACCTGACGTTCCAGTTCACTCGTTTGTTCCAAAGGGGTGCCAATCAGTTCACACATTCTGTCCACCATCTGCTCCAGCTCGTTTGCCGCCGCAGCCAGAATTACGTCATTAATATCGCCAGCGTTGATAAATTCAGTCATATTGATGTTCTCCATTTCTGCATCGTATTTAATCCATACTCTCAGACTCTATGAGAACATTGTATCGGAGGTAGGGTGTTCCTTTCAAATTCATTTGTGCATAAAAGGCGAAGTGAATGCTTCCGAAGCAGCTTTCTGACAGAAAGCTATTAGCTCCGCTTAAAATCTCTATTTATGCGTAGAGCAGTTTGGTAACTGTTCATATGCGTCATTGTTAATCCCGGCGTGGTTCATCGTTTGGCGCAGCTCCGAAACAAACTCCATAAAATAGACTTCAGGACTACGGCTTCCGGCATAATACTGCAGGTCATAATCGTAATTAAACCTCGAATATACATCATGCAGATCGTCAACTAGCACCTTTTTCATATCCGCTCTCGTAATAGCCGGGTCCATACTGCACTCGTTGACCAGGGTCTGTAATGTCTCTTTTAGCGCCTGCTGATCGTAGGACGGGTTAGACAACAGATGCTGCAAATCGTACAGATCTTTGAACCGTGGCCTCACTATCGTTTGATGCAGTTTCCATGCAATTTGAATGGAGAGTGGTACGGTGTGAGGAACGACAAAAGCTTCTCCAGCCAGGGGTTGGTACGATAGAGCAACAGACTTCTCGTCCAAGTCGAGGTTAAAGGATATATCCAGATGTAGCTCATCGTCATCTTCATACACATTTTCGCTCCTTGGTTCACTATCAATATAAAAGGCAAGTTCCGTGTTCACCGTAGGGAAATCATCCGCCATCGCATAGTCTATTCTGCGCCAGAAGGCATTCTCCCGAAAGCTTCGGAATACGATACCGTCATTCAGATCCATCTCCGTTACTCGGATCATCCAGTCTGTAAATATTTCATTGGCCTGATCCTCAGTCTCAATTCGACCTGTATACAGAAAGTCGATGTCGTCCACATAACGAACATTGGGATTCTCCAAATACTGTCTTGTCAGTAAGCTTCCTTTTAATACAAATGGACTATTCACCAGAGAGGCACGCTTCAATAGAGCTTCCAACACAACAATGAATCTCTCATCCTCATTCAAGCTATGTAATTGTACACTTTTTCCGGACATCGTTCTCCTCCTCCATTCATCGTACTCAACTTCTGATTAGATCCATCCACGATCCAGTTCTTCCCGGCTGTCATAGATGCACAGTTCATATTGCTGTTTTAACAGTTCGATCTTGTTCATTTGCAAAATGTCATGAATTTCTCCCACTCCATGATAAAAATGTTCTGCACTTTCATATTCCCGGACAGTTACAAATCTCACCTTCCCATCCGCATTCAGCGAGTTCCGTGAGATATGTCCGACTGAGTCGGCACACAACTGCTTCAACGTGCCCACATCATCAACATATACTTTACCGTGCCATTCAAAATAAGGCTTAGACTGTGCCAGCATCGGCTGATCAAAATACGCTTCTTCCTTTGCCGGAATTTCTACCTTCGTCCGAACAACTGTGAATCCGTTATCCCGAAACTTCGCGGTAACCTCTTCAATAATGTTCTTCACTTCTTCATAATCTGCGCTATGTACAATGCCAGTGATCATCGGTTGATTAATATATTCACCTTGGTCCAAGACGATCAACACGGGCTTCACGTTCTCTTCATTACAGATGTTGATAAAGGTTTCCTTCTCATTCTGCTTCAGATCACTCATGGTTACATGATATTCAAATTCCATTGGGTCACTTCCTTTTACTGGTTTATGTCAGGGTCGTTATATAATTATTTCTTTTCATCTTCTGTTAATTCTCCACGCACATCGCTTAACTTGAATATTCCACAGATCTTCTATAAGTTTTACTGACAACTGGGTCTCGCGTTAACATGAACTATAACAACCTTATTAACTTAGCAATCCAAAAAAATCTAATATATTGGGCGCCACTTTTTGTGTCACAGGTGAAAACTCCTCCGACTCTTCATGAAACCAAATAACTACAGTAGGCTCTTCTGTTTCTCTAAAATCCAAACAAATAAAATCTCCTAAAAAAAGCGCTGCAATAGGAACTACATTCATTCCCACTAAATCTTCATTATCAGTTAATCTATCACCTATTTGTGTAATAATAACTTCAATGTCATACCATCCATTAATAGGATCAGACTCACTGTCATTCAATATACAAAGAAATTTCTCAATTATATATTCACGCTGATTATAACTAAACTTATTCGTGATTGGCACAGCTCCATTATTTCCCTTAATAAAATTCTTATAAGTTTCAGGAAATGAAACTCTCAAACTTAGCTCAACTACTTCTAGTAATTCATTGTTTGGCAATGGAAAAACAATTGTATTAACATCCACTTTCATTTCTTTCACTCCTTATTGTTATCTTTTAGCATGCGCCCAACCAACTGGAGCTCTCCCACCCTTATGATTTATGGAATTATGTATACCAAAAGGTACTAACTCCAAGCGAACATAATAATAAAACAGGTCAATTACGGTGGTATCAGACCATAATCAACCTGTTTAATGTAACTAAAAAGTAGATTTCAGAATATAAAATTAGAGCATTTAACTTTCTTATAATCTGGAATGGAGAAATCTTCAGACTTTTATTACATGAGTTAAATCATATGGGTCAATTACCTGACTCATTTGACAGTAACTTTAAAGCTCATACTCCCACTCATTTTAATGGGTTTATATTGGATTATCGGGATACTCTTCTAGATACCTATCTATTAGTTTTCTGCTTTTTTCATCCTCTGGTATGTTACCCAAATATTTATATTCCCAAATAAGTAGCTGGTCATCAAAACTATATTTCGTATCAAACCAATTTGTATAATCATAATGAATCTTGAATTTCCCATTCCTATCAATAGATAATGTGAAGGAATACCAAGGTTCTTGTTCATTATCTATAAAATTCTTTCTTAGTTTTTCACTCAGTTCAAATAGAACTCTGCCTTTGATTTTATATTGATCTTTATAATCATGATAATAAAGAGGGATTTCTAAACTATACTTAAAATTTTCCACATCCTCAGGTGTGTTATAAAAAAAGTATGTCCCGCCCCCGGTTTCAGAAATTTGTGCATAGTAATAAAATTTTTCCCATTCTTCCGGGATCATTTCATTAACTGTTTCAGCTATTTGATTATATATTTGATTCATCTCTTTTTCCATGCTCAACGAAATCAACCTCCAGCTTGATTTTTAATAGTTTTTTGTACTGGCCTATTTCCTTCAATTTGATAAGTTACTTCAAAGGAATCTGGTCTTATTGAAGTACCTGAATAAACTGGTTCAATTTTTACAGTAACTTTTTTCGGAGGTATCTCTCTCAACGCATCCGCCCATTTAGACTCCATTTCATACCATTTCCCGCCACTTCTATTAATTTGACTATTCTGTGGGACTAGGTTATCGATATCCTTTGGTCTTTTAAACTGCGCCCCTATCAAGTGTCCACCATCGTCATCAGGTAACCTACCTTGTCCTTTCCCTACCGTCCTTTGGGCATACTCACTACGGTCCCCTTTGCCAAGCACAAGTGCTCCTTCACATTCAATAATACGCCCTTGACTGTCCGTACGATAAGTATAACCATCTGGTGATGTGTATTCTATATTTGGTTTTAAAACTTTTTTTCTATTCTTTCTTGTAAAATGATCACCATACTTAACTGTTTCATAGACTACTGGTGCCGGTTTAACAGCTTGTCCCGTCCCCTCAGTGCCTTCCGGATTATCCTTCGTTTTGTTTGTTTTAGGATTCTCCTCTGGTTTCTCCGGTTCGGATGATTTAGGTGGTTTCATATCGGCTTGCGGTTTACCTTTGTCCTTTTTCTTAGATGGAGCTGGCTTCCACGTATTCACTTCATTCGGCGTTACATTTTTTTCTGGTTTCGTCTTCGATGTCGTGCTATTTTTCGGCGTTGTCGGTACATTAGGTTCATTCGTTTTCGAAGAAGGTGTTATCTCTTTTTCTTGTATTTCCACCCCTATCTAGTGCAAAAGTGGCCTCATACTTTGGTTTAGGTGGCTTTAACGAGAAATCAGCATAGTCTTTTGCCTTGTTATCTCTATTCAAACTACTATGTGCATAAAACTCCTTTTTGTCTATTCCTGTTATGTCTACTACGGGATATGCAAAATTAAGCTCATCTTTAAGCCTATTAGAAAGCTTGCTTCTTAATTCCCCTACTCTATCAAGAATATGCGCCTCCTTTTTCGGATCAAGCAGTCTAGTAAGAAATACTTTACCCTAACTTACATTTGAACCATCATTTCCCGTCCCCTAAGTTGTAATCTTAAACAGGATAATGAAAAATGTAGCAATCAGGCTTCCAATTGGCACCCATTATATCAGCTTACTTACCGACCGAACTAAAGCGGACAGGGGCGATTCCTGTCAACATTCTTATTATATAAATAGTAAGTTTAAAGTGTTTTGTAACAGCTTTTTTCATTGAGCATTACCACAATGGCATATCGAGATCAACCAGCGATTTATGATCAAGCTACTTTATTTTCGGCATGCAAAAAAGCTCATTCCTACTAAAGGTCCAAGTGGGAAAGAGCTTTTGAAAGTTTATCCAGTGTTTGAATCATTTTGTGTTTGGTTTGTTGGTTGTATTGTACGATTTTGTTGTTGGGCTTGTAAATAAGTTCATACTAAGTGTCTTATTACGGGCAATGCTAGCCTTTAATATAACTTATCAAAAAATTCATTAAAACTGTTATTTAATAAGAACATATTATCCATTTCTTTATTTGACTCCATGTCATGCATCCAAAGGTATACTTTTCCTAAGTATTTCTCACTAGTTCCAATACAGATCTCGTTCCCCCCTGGATCACTAGCAATCGAAATAAATCCCTCAGGCAGCTCACCATCTAAAACCTCAAATACCTTAGACAGATTCCCCTTCATATCACCGATCCCATAAAATTTATTTACAACACTTTCACCCTCTTCATCAGAAATTTTAAATGTAGATTCTTGAGGATACCCGCCATTATATTTAAGCAAAAAATCAACATACTGCTCAGGAAGCTTAAGATCATACTTACCTTCAAATTCATTAATTTCATTTATAGTTATTTTCTCGTTTCCTCGATCCATATTCGCCATAACTATTCTCCTTTTTTATTTTTTCCATTGACTGTAGACTGACCACCGATATGTCTAAACTCCCTATGAATATCTTCATCGACAAGGATCATCGTCTTTCCATCTTCATGATGATGCCATGTATAACCCTCAGGAGGTTTATTACTTGCTGGCACGGGTGGATCAGAATCCTTATTAAGCTTTGCTTCTAAATTTGCTTTTTTAAAGTCTTCTTGTGGATTTTTAGGCACAGTTACTTCAATTGTTACTGGTTTAACAGTAGGATGATAATACTCTGAAAAGTCGGGGTAGCCATCTGGATAACTCACAGACTGCCCTTTCTTATTAGTATATGTCCAAGTTCCATTCTTATCTATTGAGATGTAACCACCCTTATTATACCATTTATGTGGAACAGGTGAATTCATCGGTTTAGTTTCCATTATTTCTTTAGTAAAATCCGACAGTTCTAACTTCTTACCTTTCCCCGTTCCCTCAGTACCTTTCGAACTCTCCTTCGGTTTGTTTGTATTCGGATTCTCCTGCGGTTTCTCCGGTTCGGATGATTTAGGCGGTTTCTTATCGGCTTGCGGTTTACCGCCGTCCTTTTTCTTAGATGGAGATGGCTTCCACGTATTCACTTCATTCGGCGTTTCATTTTTTTCTGGTTTCGTCTTTGATGTCGTACTTGGTTTCGATGTTGTCGTTGAATTTCCTTCATTCTTTTTCGAAGAAGGTGAACTACCCGAACTTGTTTTCGACTTCGACGGGTTCTCTACAGACTTAGAGGTTGATCCTCCCCCACTGTTTGCTGTCTTTCCATTCCCCGAAACAGTCTCACCCGTTTTGTTCGTCTTATTATTGCTCCAATGACTTCCTCCACCAGACACGATCCCCATCTTCTGACTGTCTTCCCAATACTTCCGGACAAATGTCTTCACTTTGGGCACGATGGACGAAGACGGGCTCGTGTTCACTTGGGGCGTCGTTGTTCCACTTGCCTGCGGGATGGACCGTCTCAGGCCTACAGAACCGCCTGCCGAACCTCCCTTGCCCTTAAAATTAATTTGAGTATCCAGGCCTTTCAGCGTCGCATCATATTGATAATATCCATCCCATAGTTCAGCAAAGGCTTCATCGCTCATGGGGGCCTTTAGCCTCCATGATAGATACTTAATCTCCTCAACACTTAGCCCTTGTGCCTTCCAATAATCATAACTCCCTAGTTCCTCTACCGTGATATGAGGCCTGCCAATATCGAAGGTAATATTCGCAAAATGAGGCCCTACAAAAAGAATATCGTATTCCTCCGGGTTTTCCATCACTTTATTGTAATAATCCAGCGAACTTTTCAGTTCCTGATCCGCCTGTTGTTTCGTCCATTTCTCTCGAATATAAGCTGGAATATCATAGTATGTGGCACTAATTTCCTGATGCTGCTGATGCAATTTCTTGAGTAAATCAATGGGGGAAGTCGCTGTAGTCAGCTCTTTGGCGGCCGTCAGCATTTTACCCAGCATCGTCCATTTCGCTTCGTTCTCCTGCTGTTGGATCTCAGCAAAACCATTCGTAAATCGGTCCAGTAAATTCAGAGCCGAAGGCTTGAAGGAGCCTAACTTCGGCACGCTCGCGATGAGACCCGTGGCAACGGCAGCAATACCTACGCCGATGGCTGTCTGGGCAGCAATACCCCCTAGAGCTCCCAGGATCGGAATCATAGCAGTGATGGCCAACGCTGCTCCAGCCAACGATCCATCTTTCGCGTTCGTCGTTGATGCCTGCGTCACTGCAGCAGCCTCTGCGGCTGCTGCGGCCTGAGCCGCTTCGTACTCCTCAATCGGCATCAGCGGTGGCTCCGGCTCCGGAGGCAGGTCCGCCACATGAACAGGCGCTTTGTTGCTGCCCTCCTGTTGCAATAGACCTGCTCGTACGTTGGCCTCCCCGTCCAAAATGAAGCTACCACCCCCGCCAAGCAGCCAAATCGCTTCTGGTGCTGTGGCTTCGATCTGTCCGGCCGCAAGCAGGATATTGTTGCCTTGAATGGACAGATTGCCTGGAGTATTCAGTACGATCCCCTGATCATTCAAGGTAACCGTCAACCCGGATCCAGATTGCAGTGTAACCTCCTCAGGCGACATCCCGATAGAGCTCCCGGCAGGATGCCCCCAGACTTTATGGTCTGTCCCTCCGTTAGTGGAACGTTTACCCTCAGAGATGGAATGACGAATGTACGCTCCGGATTCCAGACTACTTGGAAAATATAATTCCACCTGATCCCCGATCTCCGGCATCATGTATAATCCGCTATGCCCTTCCGCAGCATAAACTGGCGCGACCGGATAGGGGCAGGCGGAACCTTGCGTCATCGGGCCCTCGTCCATTGGCAATTTGATCTGAATGTGGTCATGAATCACGCGGACCACCTCACCGTACAGCGATAACCCAATCAGGTCCGATAGGTTGCATCTAGGTACATGAATGTGGTCTTCGAGTACCATGCGGTATGTCGTCATGAGCAACCCGGATTCCAGTCGCGAATGGGCATACACCACGGTTAGCTCTCTGCCATCCGGAAGTTCGACCTTGTCTCCCAACGCATAGGTCTCGACACTTTCCACCGTATATTGCAATACGCCTTGCGATCCCTTGGGACCCTGAATGATATATCGATCTTCCATTCCGGAACTAAGCCAATCAATTCCGGCCAGCTCCTTACGAACCTGATAAGGTTGGTCTTCTGGCCATTTCCACAACTTACCTGCGGGCAAACCGATATACAATTTGGGTGATGCCGCTGTGATTTCGGGGACCAGCACTGTACCGAATCGCGAGGCAAGCCTGCGTAGGAACATCCAATCGGTCTCTTTATATTGTAATACAAGTCCGCTCAATGAGGTATTTCCTGTAACCTGATCCATGACATCCGAATAGCGGTAAGAATTCATAATGAATTGAATTAGTTCTTTGAACGTCCACCCTCTGTTTTGAAAGGCTCGTTCCTCAATTCGCATATCCATTTGATAGGAGTTGGACAAGGCTTCAAGTTCGAATCGATAGACCCCTCCCGACAAATGAACCGAGAGCGATGTCATTACGCCATGGAAGAGTCTCCTCACTGATCTACCATTTTCATCGACTTGTCTGAGTACGATAGATTCCCCTTCAGCCTGAACTTGAAGAATGCTCGGCCCATCCTCTTCCGGAATTATACCGCTGACGTAGAGTTTCGCATGCTCGTTCACTTGGCGGGTAATTTGCACGCCTTCTAGCCACTGTGCACGATAAGGCCAATATAGACGTATTTGCTCATAGCCGATCTGGTCGAGTTTTTTTTCCGTAATTTCACTCATCGTCAAAAGTCCAATTGCTGTCCGTCATTCTCTATGACGATATCTCCGCCATACAGACACTTGTGCGTACAGTGACTGAGTAGTGCAGCTTTCCCTTCCACCTTGGTATCTCCCTTTCCATGAAGCCAAGGCATGGTCAGCACGGGAACACAAGGCGCTTTCTTAACCCCATAGATGTCAACCATCGTGCTTGCCGCTACTGCTGGATTAGCTGGATTGGAACAGTTACCGAATGATCCAATATGAATACCTGGAATATAATCCTCGACAGTCATCTTCGCCTTCCCCTTGATATATACGCCATGACTGAATGGTATCTTCAATCGTGTACGCTGCGTCCCGCAATTGCATTTAAGTATTGCTCCTGCAACGACATAGCTTTTAGAGGCTTCTCCAGCCGTATGAATCTGGGCATCATGATCTTGACTTCGCACCATCATAACCTCTCCCTTCTAATTTCGTTTGTTCCAAGTCCAACGGAATGAATTGTACTCCTGCCACATCTCGCCGCAGAATGCTCTCCGACAACGCTAGATTGACAATGATCACGGTTTCGCGCAGCTCCATCAATTGGAACAGGGGTACCTCCGGGAAATCTCGCTTCAGTACGATCCGCTCCAGACTTCCATCCATGCGCCGACGGGTATGAGGAGATAATACGTTTGCCAGTGCAGGAGGGTGAATGGCCCAATACGTCTCTTGGGTCATTCGCTCCTTGTCCGTTAATACGGTAGCCCTTCGTTTGAGCTGAGGACAATACAAAATAAGTGTTTCAAGCAATTGATCTGAAACCAAGGGAACCGGCTGTTCCAAATAATCCGTATAATCCACATGGAATCCGCTTCGCACATAAAGGTTAATGGCTGTATGCTCACTGCCCGAATCATGAAAAGCCTGATTCCAGGTCCTGCGTTGCAGTTCACCAACAGGCTCAGTCTCTACGCGGTGTATCCATCTGGGATCGGCCATTAGACGAAAGTATCGGATAACCCTCGCCTCCTCTCGGCATCGTCAAAAATCGCACCCTCCACATCAGCACCCTCCCATAACGTATCTGTTAGATTGGCTCCACGGAATATGGCTCCACGAAGGTGTGCCCCTCGGAAGTCAGCACCTGAAAGGTTTGAATTCTCGAAGTTAAGCGCATCGTATTCTGGGCCTTGAGCGAGTCCTTCCGGATGTCCTACCTCCCCTATGATCTCCCTGAAAACAGCTCTTTCCAGAGAACACCCGCTGAAATCTGCCCCATATAGAATGCTTCCGGTGAAATCGGTATTCTCCAGACTACAATTGCGCCAACGTGTCCCTATCAAGATACAGCGTTGAAAATCGGTAGAATGCATATCGATACGATCAAAACGGCTGTAACGAAAATCCAGATCGCTGCATTCCATTTCGCTCATATCCAGTCCCTGAAAATGCGCGTACATGACCTCCAGACCATCACTTTCTTCCAATGCTTCACCAATCTCCTCAATGCTCCTATTCCTTCGATCAAGACGAAATACGCACTCACTAGCATCCAGGTATTCTCCTACACGTACTTCGAATATCTGTTCCAGATCCATAAGGGAGTTCCATTCGAAGTCCTCCAGCGCGCTACAGCTACGGCGTATAAAATG
This sequence comes from Paenibacillus sp. FSL R5-0519, assembly GCF_037974275.1. NCBI lineage: Bacteria > Bacillati > Bacillota > Bacilli > Caryophanales > Paenibacillaceae > Paenibacillus > Paenibacillus sp. FSL R5-0519. Next base: position 1,667,095 of record NZ_CP150234.1, on the reverse strand, counting down.
TACAAGATACCGATTCACCAACGCCGCTTCCTGTAGCATGATGCGGTCCAGTTCTACCACTGTAACGGTTCCTTGATAGTGAGGAAGTTCTTCTCTTAATCCATTGAGCATCCGTTCAAGACACTCATAGGCCCAGTGGGAAGAATAGAATGAACGGATGGGTGTTCGATCCAACAACCATGAAGCATCATATGCTTCGACCAGGACATTCATCGCCCCTCCAAGAAGTTCTGTTCGCAACATAGAATATTGAATGTAAGCGATCGGCCCTTTCGCCCCAAGCTTTTGGGCGTCGCTGACTTCCTGAATCATCAACCTGAAATGACTTAGGAGCTCAGCTGTCAATTCCGTATACCTTGTATGCAGCGTATGCTGCAAATCATCCATAAGTTTGGCCCGCGCAGGTTTCACCTGATGGGTATAAAAATGTAATATAGATTCCTTGCGATCCATTGGAAATTATCCCTCCTGCCCATACGTCACCCTATACTAGTTGGCTTTCACTTCTGATCCACTCATTTTTGCTTGTCCATCCAATTTGAATGTTCCTCCCCCGCCTTCCAGCAACAATTGTGAATCGGCAGATAACGTTATTTTCTTCCCGGCTTTGAGCGAGATATTGCCCCCAGCAGACATCCGAATCTGCTGGCTTCCGATAATCTGAATGCCCTCATCCCCGCTGAGACGTATGAACACCTCGCCCTCTTTGCTGCTAATGGAGATGGAATCTGGGGTCAGTCTGATTTCTTTGCCATAAGGCGTACGGAAAATTTTATGATCCGGTTTGTTTAATTGGTTCGTTCCAGTTACCTTATTATCCAGACGGGGTGCTCCTGTCGCATAGGCCTCTTCTTCGTTTTGCGTTGGAAAATATACGGCCACCGGATCACCCACTTCAGGCATGACATACCAACCTGTCTGGCCCTCTGCGATGTATGGCGACTGATACAACAGCCACAACGCTTCCTCTTCCTCCTGTTTTTCATCACAGTCCAGCTGAACTCTTACATGACCACCATGCACTGAAAGGATGCGACCAAGTAATGAGCTTCCGGCAATTATCGAATTGTAATATGTCTTTTGTCTTAGTCCTCTATGAAGGCTAAGTACATATTGGTGCTTCACTATTCCTCCCACAAGCTCGGTATATGCCTCAGTCACATATAGGCTTCTGCCTCGGAAGGTAATATGATGTCCAAGCTCCATCACCTGATCTGTCTCGATTTCATATATAATGAAATCTGATTCGTTGACCTTTAACGTATCGTTTTCGGTAAAGTACATGAATGGTGCCATGTTTTTGCGGATTGTATAACGTGTATTGTCCAGATCGATTGAGTTGCCGTGCTCAAAGACGCCAAAATAAAATTTGGGGCTGTCAAACTGAGCGGCCGGCATCAAGCTGGTGTGAAAGCGAGAAGCAAGTCTCCTGAGAAATGCCCAATCCGTTTCTTGATATTGCACGGCAACCTTCCCGATCTTGGCCCCCCCTGTTCCCTCATCAATCACGTCCAGCCCCGGATAATCCTGATCCAGTTCCTTTAACAAATCGGGTAACTTCATTTTGACATTTTGAAATGTACGCGTTCGTTTTGTAATGTCCATCCGGTATGTATGTGAGATGGCCTCCACGTGGAGCGTGTATACACCTCTGACAACCTGCACTTCAACAGATAGTGGAATGCCTTTGAACAGAGGCTTCTTATTGCCATCCTCATCTTTTTGCCACACTTCAATTGGGGTATCCTTATCCGTAACATCGACATAGCGATCCTTCCATTCCTCAGACACCATGCCCTTAAACACGAGCCGAGTGTGCTCATTCATTTTTTTCCGGATCGTCAGTTCTTGCAAATGCACCAGTTCATATGGTTCAATAATCAGATTCTCATAAGTCAAACTCATGTTTCTCATCTCCTTTCAACTTCAATGGATCGCAAGTGAATTTAGAATCGTCTCGCCAGGCTCCAGCCAATCGCGCTTTTCTTCATCCGTGCAATTAAATCCGTAAACAAGAACTGACTGGTCTAAAATCGAAAAACCGATATGGTTATATATCTGATTATTCAACCCCTGAACGGAAAACTGACAGTAGCCCGTGAACTGTCCCGTTTCAGTAATTCGAACGCCATGTTTCTCCCATTGTCTGATAGGCTGCGTTCCACGAATGACATTGGCCATCGTTTCAGTAAAGGAAGTCAGCTCCTCTTCCGAAATTCGATGCTCCAGCCTGTTGAACGTAAAATTGACTGTCCCTGAATCATTGGTATATATCCATTCCGGCCGATGAGACGAAGGATACTTCATGCTCGCTTCCTTCTCTGAAATTAAACGCAATGAACGTGGAAGGGATATGGCTACCCTACTATCGTACAGCTCAGTTCGTTTTAGAAATACGCTTTCCTTTCCAATACGGAGCCTCGCAGGCAGCTCTGTTGAATCAATAGCCTGGGATTTATGTGCTAATTTAACCACCTTTTCTATTTCACTGTTTTGATCATTCTCTTCATTTTCACGATGGTTATATAATATGGGAATTACTTTGCGATCGAGATATTCCATATGAAAAACAACTTCCTTTCCTTGTGCTGAATCAATCCACAATCATACGATGTGGTCCGCCCACCGGCATACCCGAACGTCCCGTTCCCCGACCTGCATTCGCGAGTATGCGATCCAGATATCGGTGAATCTGCGCATTATCGTATTCTCTGTACTCCAGTCCTAATCGACTGGCAATGTGATGCAAAATGACGCTACGTGCAACCGTTCCTTCATTGAGACACATCATGGCGAAGACCAGATCCTGGGAATCAGAGGTCCCCGTTCGAAGCAACCTCTCGGCATAGTCCTTCATGACAACAGGGGATAAGGTGCTTGCCCCCTCGGCTGCATAAGGAACATGAATGACATGCAGCGTATTGAACTCCGTTGCCAAGTCGGCAAAGGTCTGATAGTCCCGCCGCAGCCGCGCCCCTTCCTTCGGCTTGAATCGAGCCAGCTCCAACTCACTCGATGTACACGTTGTCTCTTCATCCAAGAGCAGTTCCGAATGACTTATCGTCATGTCACTCACGGTCTCCTCCGCGGTAAACCGAAGCTTCAGCACATTGACCCGTCCCGTAGCTTGGTATGCCAGTTCCATAGGCTCTGTCAGCATATAAAGCCTACCATTATGCAGCACCATCCCAGGGGTAACGACCAACTTGTCCGGGAACACTTCTACCTCTACACCTGCAAGAATGCCATCTGCATAACCGCGATAGTACAGTTCGATGAAGTCTCTGGGAAAATCGCGTAGTCCCTCCAACATGGATGTTTTCAGAATTCTTCCCTTGTTAAAATGCGGATACGAATATGTGAACATGAGCGGTGTTCCTCCTTTCTGCTCGTGATCCTCACTTCATTCCGTCAAAGAAGTCCAGTTCCGACAAGTCTGTTTCAAACGGAAGCAGCTTCTGAGATCCCAGATACAGCCGTTCATTTCTGCGAGCTACAGGCAACACATGGAAGCCCCAATGACGATCATCCGGAAATACAAAAAACTTCGTCTCTCCATTCACGATGGAATCCGTATCATCCTGCGGAATTTTATCTCCGTATCGATCCCGAATGTCTTCATAAAGTACCTCTTTATAGAAGTCCGGGCGGTTGACATACACGAACTTCTGTCTCAGCTGGCCATCGCTTCCGCTAAGATACAACTCCACTTCTGCCGTCTCGAATGGACGGGAAATGCTACCCGGAATGCCATCACTCCGATCCAGACTGCTGATCAGCATTTTTTCACGTCCATTATGCGTGTAGGCACTTACGGTATACGGAATTACAGCGGCATCATGCGTGATGTCGGCTTGAACGCTTCCCGTTTTGCGGGCACTTAGATAACGAATCGCCCCTCGAAGGCAGGCAAGTTTAAGATCAGGCACACGCCCTTCCGCAGGTTTTTGCCGAAACTCAATGCTTCTGCCTGGAACGAACTCTTTCAATGCTTCCCGAAATACATCAATGCGGCAGGACTGACCTGTCAACTTGATAATCGAGTACTGGTTCATCCGTCCCTGACGATAGAAATCATCCAAAAACTTGCGAACCACCTCATAGATATCGGCCTTAATCAGCTGGGTAATTTCCTTGATATTGAACACCACGTCGGGGAACTCATATTCATCCTTCAACTCCCCATTCCGTTCTACCGAGAGGAACCAACGCTCCATGGTGGTGATCTGCAGATCACTGTCCCCGTCTCCCTCCATCTCCGAGTGGAATCGGTTACGCAAGATGCCGGTTTTGCGGAAAAATTGCTGCTTCATCTCTTCTGCGATTTCCCACAGAAAGTAGAAGTTGCCTCTTACCCGCAAATACTCGTCCCGTGAACGATTCTCTCGGCGCGCAAACGCGGTAGGGATGATGTGTTCTGCCTCATCATATCGCTGCTCCAGCTTCTGATAAACGGACCTCACACCCTCTTCGTCCACCTGACGGAACACATCCGCACCAGGTGCCTCAATCAGGCTATCAATATCCGTCACCTGACGGCGTCCGCTATAGTAGTCGGCGAATACAATTTTCATGAATTGCATAATACGATAGGTAATGTTGTGACCTCCGAAGTTCGTATCCCCATTTTCGTAGGTGGTATGGATATCGAGCTTGTACGCCATATGTCCATCCTCGATCGTAAAGGCACAGGAAGATAAATCCGTCGTTCCACCGCCACAATCAATCACGAGCGCATGATACGTCTGCCCTTCCATGAAAGCACCACGTTCCATCCCGTCAGCAAGGGTGTTATAGAGCACAGCCATCCCCTCATCCAGCGCATACGTCTGCTCAATCCGATAATCCGGAAGCATCTCGCCGAACATCTGCAAAAACTGTGTTTTCATCTTCACGGGACTCGTAAAATGCACATGGCGAAACTTGCACTTGAACTGATGCTCTGCAGTTCGGATGATGTAATTCATGTACGCACGCAGCAGATCCATACGAGAAACGATGGCCGCATTGCCATGAACATCGACGATTTCTTCCATTTTGTTGTAATTGTTCACCCATCGCTTCATGCTGCGAAAGACACTCGCCCGGCTGCTGTACCCTCCCCGACGCATACTTCGCAGCGCTTCATAGCCGAACTCGTAACGAATGTTCGCTGGATCCGAACACTCCGCCACCCCAATAGCCGTAGGCAAGACCTCGATCCAATCCGTATCTTTGTATGTAGGATCGGGAAAAGAAACGTAGTTGATGGCATCCATACGGACTCGTCCATTCAGCAAATCCTGGCTGCTCGGCGCCTGAATATAACCGTTATGCAAATAGGCGCCTGCCGTCGTATTGGAGGTGCCAAAATCAATTGCAAGCACTGCTTCTGTAGGTTCAAGCTCCCGGATGTCCAGATCTGCCAGTGGGATTTGGGTATATTGAATATGAACGGGTGGAAGCGGTCTGCTGGAATAATAGGTCTGATATAGGTACTCCGAGTCGCGTTTACGGAAAAAGAGGAGACTGTACTGTCTGTTGCCCGATCTCTTCCAGGTCGACCCACTTCCTGCCGTCAAATAAAAGGTTCCCGATACAGAGTCGTCCTTAACCAGGTTGAAGATGCCACACAGCTCCATGCTCTCATTGACTAAAAGTACGTTGGATTCGGTTAAACCACCCGGTGCTGTGACCACATATCGATCCAGCTTGTCCACGTTCAATCCTTCATACAGAATCAGTCGCGCAGGTACACTAATGCCTCCATCACTGCTCATGGGCGCCGTCATATGACGAGAAATAGCCTTTTGTATCCGCTCGAATCCACCTTCAACAGACTGATTGATCCACAATACATCGTCCGCTCCCAGAAATTTTAAAATAATCCGAATCAGTTCTTCCCGCTCCGTCCGAGGCCCCAAACCCTCGATTAACCGTTCCTTGTAACAAATGTTCCGTAATTGGAATGTGGTCATGTCCATCAATTCTTCGCGCGTATAACGCATGGTTCCTCTGGAACGTTCCCTGCTCGTGGCGTCAGGATACAATCGGTATGAATAGCCGTTCATCTATACTTCCTCCTTACAACTGCTGGTGCTGCTTAATATAGGGCAATCCCGTCCTGTATCATCGTATAGTCCACATCCAGAATGCCAAAATGATGCCCCCAGTATATTTCCGTGTCGAAACGAACCGGCAGAAAGAGTTCAAGAATCAGTTCCAGCTTCTCCTTCGCTTCCGTACGTTCTACCTGACCAATATACAAAAGCAATTCATCCTTTTCCTCACAATTGGCATAAAGGGTTGAACGCGGGAACATTCGAACAAGGGTATCCCTCAGCAGATGAACCGCCTCTCCCGTATCATACAAACGGAGCATATTGCAGGCGATCACTTCCTGCTCCTCCTGTCCGAACAGCTCCAGTCGCCGCCGAACCCGATCCCCGTACACACCCGAATGCATATCCTTCAGAATGAAGCGAATATAATACTCTCTCTTGTTCATACCCTGCATCAGATCCATATCCGCCAGAAAATGAATAACCAGATCAAAGAGTGCTTCCCGCAACTCCACCTGCTCTTCATTATTGATATTGAAGAGGTCCCGGAAAATATCAAAGAAGCGATAATACGGATTGACTTCAACCGTGCCTTCCACGCCTGAAGCATTCAGGTTTGTCTGACTAAGTTCCATATAAGGCGAATATACACGTGCTGGCACAAAGGTTACGTCGCGCAGATCGGTTCCATTACGTTTGGCTCGTATAATCAGGTCCCAGATGTAATTCATGCTGTACTCACACCCATTCCCCTTCGCAGCAGTATTCGGGGAAAGCCAGCTGGATTTCGGATACCAGAAAGCTCAGCAGATCATCCAGAAAAATAGCCTGTCCCGGCTGCTTCCCGTGTCTGCTGAACCTTAAAATCATTCGATGTTTATCTGTCTCAACACGGACATGGTCGCTAACAAATGCATTAAGTGGGTACGTGACTCCCAAAGCGGGTCCTGGCGCCACCACTTGTACATCTTCCAGTTCCAAACCCTCTGCTGCCTGAAAAGCGTGAACCATGCGGGCAATCTCCCCTTTGGACCGCACAGAACGCCCTTCCTGACGCGCATATTTACCAGCAAACCCTTCCCGTTTGTTGTTGGAAAACAGCGGATAGTCCATTCTGCCAATGCGGGTTGCGACAGGACCAGCTATTTTCAGCACCGTCCATGAATCAGATTTTTCCAGCGGAGATACGATCGTGATATCTTCTTCCGATCTTTTGATATACCGAATATGCGATTCGTCTCCATCGACCAGATATCCGTGTTCCGTTCCGGTTTTACGGAGTGGCAACACATGTTCATAATTGATTCGGTCCGAAGCCGGAACAGGGAATCCACCCGTTTTCATATCAATCTTCTGGATGTTCCACAGCGGAATCATATTGGTTCTTTTATAAGACTCAAACTCCTCCAGATGGATGGAAAGTTCCTTGACCGTATGTTGTTTGTCCCATGCCTCTCCGTCATCCGAACCCACTAGAACACAATCAACAAATTTGAAAATATAAGGTGCATTAATCGATTTCCATGGCAGGCTGTTTTTACGAAAGACCCGGTACAATTCATCAACTTTGGAGATATACGCTGTACTTGATTTCAACCGAACCGTTATAGCATGTCTGCCTTCATTGGTTACTATCTCCCCGCGAAATGTCCGATTACTGTTCAGAAGAGATTGGAGTTCCTGTTGCCCACATTCCATGTAGAACGTGAATAATTTCATCTCTTCCTTACGCGTCAGTGCCTCTGAAGCCTCACTTAAATATACGGTCTGTGGTTCAGCATCCTCAGGAATGATCGGGTACAGAAATTCATGAATGGGGTCCAGATCTTCCCGCGCGCATAATGTGACATATACATCATGACGTTCCTCCTGCGGCAATACCTCATCGAAAACTCGTTGCTCAATCTGTTTGTTCAGCGTCTCCTGATACTCCACAAGATTAAGAAAAACGCCTGTCATGAGATCTTTGAGCATGCGGCGTTGTTCCAGATCCTCCATCTTGTTAAGACGGTCACGAATCATGTCTTTCATTATGAATCTCCTCCTTCCGATGACTCCTGTTCGTTCACATCAGCCTCCGTAGTGTCGGTGCTTCCGTCAGCCTTGGAGGCTGAATTACTGCTAGCATTACTTGTCGTTTTTCCAGAAGAAGCACCTGAGCCAGAAGCATCCGCATTGCCATTTCCAGCCGAGGTGCCATTACCAGTGGAAGAACCATCCCCCAATGTATTCCCTGTGCTCACACTTCCTGTACTCCCAGTCATATCCGAGGTTATACCCGATGTATTTGCTGTATCTAATCCTGCCGTATCCTGCGTAAGATCAGCCGCCGGTACAGGTGGGTTCAATTTCTCATCCAGCTTGTTTATTTTCCGCTCCATGGCCAGCACGCGTTCCAACATATCGATCTCCTGATAAATTTCTTGTGCCGAAGCATAAGCATCAATGGCTCCACTATAGTCTCCAGCTTCATTGAAGCGGTCACCCTTCTGTTCCAGCGTATCTGCTTGAAGCTGCCGGGATTGCCGTTTGATATCTGCACGTTTGGTCTCGGCCGTCTCCAGTTGCGTAGCAATTTCCTTCAGCGCATCCTTGTAAGCTGTCTCCGTCGCGGCTGTTCTGGCCCTTTTATACAAAATGATCGCTCCACTGTAATCTCCGTTCTGGAGTTTCAGATCACCTTCGGTGATCCAGTCTTGCACTTGCTGGAAGGTGGTCATCTGCTCCAGACGCTCCTGAATAACTTCCCGGTTGAACATGCTATAGGATTCAGACAACTCCAATGCTTTGGTGTAACTCGCGGTTGCTTTGGTAATGTCGCCTTCTTTCAGGTGAGCTTCCCCATCAACCAGCGTCTGGGCAGCAGCCATCTTCGCAGTCAACAGCTTTTTATGTATCGGGTCCTTGATTTTGATGGAATTATTGCGCGCCAGGCTGTAGTCCGAGACTGCCTTGGCATACTCTTGTTCCTTGACGTACTGGTCTGCGGTCTGTTCATATTGCAGCATATCTACGGCCAATTCAGCTTTTTTGGCTGCACTTTTCACCGCGTAGAATATGCCGGCTCCACCAAAAATCAGGAGCATAACCAGCATGATGGCAATCCGCTTAATCCATTTCTTACGGTTCTTGGGCTCTTCATGAAAAATCTTGTTCACATATATGGCTGCCGCACTATAATTCTCGATACGGGCACGCTGCTTGCTAAGCATCACTTCTTCAAGCGTATCCGCCAGCGTCTGCGGGTCATTGGCACCTTCAACCGCATCGATCATCTCGGCATCCTGAACACCTTCCCATAATCCAGGGGTGCAAAGCACAAGCACATCGCCATCGGCCAGCTTGATCTTATCCGATACATACGGTCTGATCATGCCAGGTTTGCCGGCATATTCATTCAGATTACCGCGTTCATCATGCTGATCCACACGATCCTCTGCAATCTGCCCTTCGGCTGCCAGCTGAGCAGCAACGCTGTGATCCTTGCTTTTTAATGCAAGTCGATTTCCACGAAAATGATACAACCGACTGTGTCCGGCAGATGCCCACACCATACGTGTATAATCTGTCACAACAATGACAAATCCCGCTTTGAGTCTGACTCGGCGGCTTTCATACTGAAGCCACTCATGTGCAATCTTGATATACTCTGTTAGTCTACGTTTGGACATGGTTGGTTTTTCCAAAAAGGATTCCAGAATGGTCTGCACTGTGATCTGTGCGCTATTCACTTCCGTATCCGTATCCAAACCATCTGCAATGACATAACAGGCCCAATCTTCCAGCTCAACGCAGCCGTAGAAATCCCGATTTTTCAGGAAAGATCCCGCTTCCGAGACAAAGGCCGTCTTGAATTCACTGTTCTCCTTCCTCATCCGTCTCCCCATTTCCCTTCCCTGTGCGTTGCCTGATCCGTTACCATCCTTGCTCCACAATGATAATCGTGGCATTATCCTGATGCACGAGCTGTTTTTCTTCAATCAAATCAATGATGGTCTGGGCTGCATCAAATGGCGACATGTCTTTCGCCAGTATAGTCTCCAGTTCCATCTCAGTAAGGGAGTTGTATACCCCGTCACTGCATAATACAATCTTGTCCGCCGGTTGCAGTGCAAACGGCTCGTCCGCGATTTCCATTTGTTTAAAATGGTCGTATCCCAAATAGTTGACCAGCCTTTTGCGCTGCGGATTATCCAATGCCTCCTGCTCCGATATTTCTCCAGACATATACTGTTCTTCGAGTTGAGTTTCCAGCGTATGTTTATGATTGATAGCAAGTAGCTCACCTTTGCGAAACACTGCCAAAATGCTGTCCCCTACTGCCCCCCAATACAGTTCCCTGCCCTTGATCATGGCAGATACCAACGTTGTTCCGCCCGGAACGCCAAGCAAGTTACGAAGAATCGCCTGATTTGCCGCATGGGCAGAAGCATCCCAAAACTCCTCTGGATCAGGAAACCGCTCCAACTCTTCAAACTCACGGATAAATGTTTCTACAGCAGTTGTACTAGCTACTTTCCCACCAGATAAGCCGCTAATTCCATCGGCAAGTACCGCAAGTACACCATAAGGCTCCACGGCACAGGCGAAATAATCATCCTGCTCACTGCGAGCACCAATGGTCTGTCCATTCCCGATCTGAACGCCAACCGGCCTATCGTCACGTTGCCTTACCGGAATCCGGCTTCGGACGAATAACAACAACCAGATCGACAAACAGCCTGCTGCCAGAACCCAATAAGGCGTTAGCTCCTTGTCGTTCCACAAGATCATGAAGGTATTCACTGTTGCTCCCATTCAAAATGCACACCACATAATGGGATGAAAATGAATTTGCTGCATCCCAATTGAATGACGTCGTAGGCAGCCAGTTCCACCGGAGAATAGACCGCTTCGTTGTTATGGTAGGCAAGGCCGGAAGCATCGCCGGGCAGCAGATAGAAATTCCGTTTTTTGGGATCATATACAATCACCGCATGATTGCGCCTTGAAATCGTGTTATCCCCAAGGATTCGAACATGCATCTCTTCCGAACGTCCAATAAAGTTCTTTTCAGCCATAATCCGATAATCCTGGCCCATCTGTGGACCTTCGATACACACCATCCATCCCGTTACCGGTTCAATTCCTGTCGTTTCTCCCAGGTATGGCATCGTTCTGTCATCCTCTGCTGTGCGAGGCGCGCGTGGGACTGCTCCCCCTGCTTCACTATTGCCGGAGGCCGGTGACTCGACGGCCAGATTGCAATATGGACACGTGTTTCCGTGCCGTCTCGTACTGAACATATGTCCGTTTCCACATCTTGTCAGACTCATTTCTTTTCATTCCCCCGTAAGCTTGTATAATGGTACGCCAACGTTATTTCACCAAAATTCGGGTATTGGCAATATAAATTAAGTCCCCTGCCTCAATCAGGCTGGGTTCTTCGATTTCCAATTTGGATGATCTGCTTTGATTTCCCTTACGAACACCTACGCCGCTGGCCGAGTCAATATCCTCGATAAACCATTGGCCCGAGGCTTTGTTCAGCACAGCATGTTGCGGACTGATGAGGGAGGCATATGGAGTATCGGACAGATCAATGTCCGCCTCACTGTTCTTCGAACTTTTTCCGATCAATACACTTGTCTCACCCTGAATGTACCATTCCTTCACACTTGTACCGTCGTCGTCCAACAGTACGAGTTTCACAACACGTGAAGACAGCTTCTTCTTTCCCCCCTTGGTGGCAGGTATGTATTTAAAAAATAGGTATGCTCCCCCGGAAAGAACTACAATAATTCCAGTTATCCACTGGGCACTGATGTCCCGGTTAATGATGAATATGTAATACAGCACGGCTAACGAAATCATGGCGACGCATGCGTCAAGCCCTATCGTCATTACCGACCTTCCTCGTCTCACTTCCATAACCTCCGCCTGAACCGGCACGATCCATTACAAGCCACCGGCTTACTTTTTTCGAACTCCGAAATATCGGTCAAACATGGCGGACATATCCATTCCTTTATTGGGATCGGCTTTGCCACTGTTTGAGCTTTCCTTGCCTTTGGGGCTATAGCCAAAAAATTGTTCAAACTGTTCCTGCATTCGTGATGGATCAGACCATACCTTCTCGGTATTCATAGGTCCATTTTTGCCCTGCCCACTCTTTTCTCGTGCAGTATTGGATGTTGCTCCTTTTGCCCCTTCTGGATTCCCTGCAGATCGAGGTTGTTGATTGTATGCTGCCCTTAACTCGGGATCTCCGAGTGTACTATAGGCCTCATGTACTTGCTTGAAACGTGACTCTGCCTGCGGATCTCCCCCGTTAACATCCGGGTGAAATTTCTTCGCCAATTGACGATAAGCCTTCTTGATCTGCTTCGGAGAAGCTTCACGTTCTACACCAAGCACGGCATAATAATCTTTCATGGTATTCGTTCCTGCCTCCCTGCCGTATTCAGGCGTAAATAAAGATTAAGGGGCACCAGGGCCCCTTAACATGACAGCGTTATTCTGGGCCAGTCATAACTGACCCGGAACATTAGTTGCCCCCATTTATACCGGGAAGCCGCCTTCGATTTTAGTGAATTCAGTTTTGTCTTTTTTCTGTTTGATGAACAGGCTGAATTCACCCACGCCTTCGGTATCTCCGAAACGCTCTGTGTAATCCACAACGAACGCATTAGGCATGTAAATTTTGCGTACCACTTGATCCGCTGCAACCACTTCCAGGGTTACTTTACGATAGCAATCTGCTTTTTCAGCTGGAACGAGGGACCACAGAGCAAGTTTCATCGTGTCATCTGCATTGTCACCGTCTGTTGCTGTAATAATTTTGCCACTGATGCGAAGTGTTGCACCTACATCTGTGGATCTAGCATTGGAATCATCTGGCGTATCCGTGTCATACACTACTGTGCGGATATTATCCATTCCCAATTCGATTGTTTCTGCGCCTTCTACTTTCAATACAAAACCCATTAATAAAAACCTCCTTAAGATTAGAAAACAATGTGCCCGGCATGCTCTCCATCTGGGGAGAGGTACCGGAATATATGTATAAGGTCAGCCAGTAAAGGCTGCCTCTAACACCAAAATAAGTGTCTAAAATCCGTTGTTTGAAGAATTATATTCAAAATCCAAAACTTGTAACTACTCCAGCCTCTTACACTTTCATCGCGCTGGTGCCTTTGGTAATCATGACCTCCAGGTTCTTCACGTTGCCGTTGAATACCAGATCAATGTGGCACATATTGCTCTTCTCATCGATGATAAAGCTCATGTCGTCGCCTTCCTGAATGATCGAATTGATCGACCCTCGGGTTCCCAGCCACCGGCTCTTCTGACTGCTCGGATTGTTGCTGAAGAATTTGACGATATTTTCATGCTTGAAATCACCCGTCTGGAAACGGAGCAAGCGCTCAATGTAAGTACTTACGAGTGTTTTATACAAGGAATCAAAGCCATCTTCGGACATCGCCATGCTTCTCGCTTTGTATACCGTGATCCGCTTGATATCGCTATCCTGGATTTGGGCATTTTCCGATGAGAAAATAAATCCAAAGTTTTTCCGGTTAATCGAATCCTTGATAGTGTTCGTGAATCCGGAGATTTCTTTGGTCATCGTAGTCACTACACGCAGACTGTTATCGCCTGCTTCAATATCAAAACGCACACCTGGATAATCCCGGTTCACGGTTTTGAATGCGCCTCGGAGATACTCAGGGCACTGATATGCAGCCACAATTCCGGCAGATACATAAGACGCACCGACATACACACCTTCAATCCACAGCTTCAGAATGTCTTCTTTCTCCTTGGAAAGCTCCACACCATTCTCCGTCTGGAGCATACGACTGTCGATAACAACACCGGACTTCTCTTTCGGAATAATGGTGAAATTCGGAGCACTTGGAATGGCGAATTCGCTGTAGTCCTTGCGAGTTAATACCGCGCATTTATCAATATATTTATCGATGCCTGCGGTAGCCATACTGCTGAATGTAGTCTCTTCTCCAGATTCAAAGCTGAAGAATACTTGTACTTTGTAGTCTTTAACGACTTGCAGAAGCATGGACAAGGATTCCATACTGTTTCCGTCTTGTTTAACCACTTTCTCGTTACCACGGAAACGGGCACGACTGACTTGAACTTGTCCCGTATTCTCCAGTTCAACGGAAGGAACAATACCGAACCAAATGGTGTCGGTAAAATCATTCTTCGCATTGACTGTGTTGAGATAGGTCTCCAAGCGCGGAATGTTACTGCTCTTAACAAGCATATCCAGCTTAGCATTGGCAATCAGCATGGAAGGCAGCATGCCTTTGTTTTTGGTCGCATATTGATCAAAGAACATTTTGACACCCAAAATTTTCTCTACCAGCGGTTTTACGGTTTTCACAAAGTCATCCTTGGCGTTCTTGTAAAATTCCAGGTATGTATTGTAATTCTGTACTTCAACTGCCGTATCAACATCCGTCTGAACCGCAGGAAGTGGGCAGAATGTACGAACGACCAGATCCTGTACATACGGTGAAGGTGCCTCGGAGAGTGAATCATAATCTTCGGCAAACACCTGAGTCAAATCTGTGCTTGTCGACTCATCCAGGAGCATCAACTCGTTGTTATCACTCTTTGGAGCTTCGATAATTTTCAATTCTCCGCTCTCACCAATCGTGAGTTGTCCTACCTGAATCGCTTCGGAAGAAGTTTCTTCTTGAGCACGGCCCAGCAACAAGCGGGTTTTGATATCTTCGATAGCCAGTGGCAGCATCGCCATGACATTGTTATAGTTCCGGCTGGCATCTTCAAACATGACATTAAGTTTATCCCCGATATCCAACTTCTTCGGGTCCCCATCATCCAGCTTCTCATGCTGGCCGTACATGTAATGAATTTCTTTCCGTACCTGCCGAATGTCATCCATAACCTTTTTCGGTGAGATCATATCCAGCAAATTCTCAAACTTAAAATCTACATTCGTAATCCCCTGGCTGCGTTTGGTATCGATCAGGGTAAACAACATTCTCAGGAAGTCATTGCTATGATCAATTTTGATCTCAGAGATTGCTTCATCCGGAATCCCTTCCGGTTTTTTAAGCGTATACATGACTTTCTGGTTTACCGCATTGAAAAAGGAATACACACTGGGAGAAAACTTGTCCAAAAACTCATCGAAGTTTCGTACAAGCAAGTGTTCGTTGATCTCCTTGATCTTGTCATCATTCAGACTGTCGATCCCTTTTACGTCACCGACAATCGTAATCAAATCCATTTTCTCAGGATTAATCTCTTCAAAAAGCATCGTTCGGTTCGTTTGATTAATAATATCCATTCAGGCAACATCCCCCTAATGATGGTTCATTCAGGCGAATGCTTCCCCCCCTCCATCAATTTTTGACACTCCGCACGCACTATCAGTCTATGGTCATGATCTAAGAGAATCATCTTCTCAGGCCATCACAAGTCCAATAGAACGAGCTGTCAACATACGACTGGAACTTATGTACCAGATTATGCCGTTTGCTTTGGAGATTTATGGAATTCATCTTAATCATCAGCGATATGTTTTGTCAATATTCCTCTATATAGGTCTAAAAGCTCATTTATATGACTTCGATATACCTATAGAACTATTTTCCGAATTTCGCTTCACTTCCCTTCTAATCATGCCGATGATAAAGAATATCCTATAATTTGGATTATGTTCAATGATTTAAGACTAGTGGAGTTTTCACCCTAATCAAGAGGGAATCACCTTAACGTATGCGGTGTTGCAATATTCTTCGCTTATCAAAACTACGCATAACGGGGTTTTATCGAGTAAAAACAAAAGTTTTTTAACAAAAACCAGTTTGACCTCTAAAAAAAATTGTAGTGCCCAAAACAGAAAGGAGATTCGAAGCATCGTATGATATTAATAAAATTCAAAAAAATAATTTTCTCTCTCTTGTTCATCAGCTTTTTAATTCCAGCGTGGGACATGAGAAGCATATATGCTGAATCATCCGTCAAGACCCAGACGTATGAAGGACTCGATGCCATGTTTGTCCTGGATGTTAGCTACTCCATGAATGAGACCGACAAAGATCGCATTGCCGAAGAAGTTATACATATGTTTATGGATATGAGTAGTGGACCTAAGACCCGATTGGGGTTTGTAGCTTATAATGACAAGGTCACTTCATCCGTACCACTGATGGAGATTTCATCCTCTGGAGCTCGCAATAACCTTCGTAGCCGTGTGGATGGCTTAAAACGTTCAGGATATACAGATCTAGGACTTGGCTTACGCCGAGGTGCTAGCCTGCTTGAACAATCACAGACGGACAAACGCAAACCATTTATGATTTTGCTCTCTGACGGAGAAACGGATTTACGAGGATCGACGAGCAGAACACCTGCCGACTCATCCAAGGATGTGGACAAGGTTATTGAGATGGCACAACAAGCTGGTTATCCCATCTATACTGTGGGACTAAACCGCGACGGTACGGTTAACCCGGCAGAATTGGAGCGCATCGCCAAAGAAACGGGTGGTTCTTCCTTTATTACCGGAAGTGCGGATGATCTGCCTGAAATCTTCAATCGTATTTTTGCAGATCAGATTCAATCTGTTCTTGTGTCTGTAGCGGCTGTGACTGCAACTGGAGCAATGCAGGAAGTAACCGTGGATATTCCTAACTCCAGCATGGCGGATGCCAACATTATCATGCTTTCTGATCATGCTGTCTCCGAAGCTCAGCTCTATTATCAATCGAGCAATGTCAGCTTCATTCGATCTGATAAATATGCTCTGATGAAGATCATTCGTCCGGTCAAAGGACAGTTCAAACTGAAATTCAAAGGCCGTAGCGGTGATCTGGTGAAGATTAACCTATTAGGGAACTACAACGTCTCTGCGGTCGCAAATATGGCAACGGAGCAGCCAGTCAAGGGGAAGAGCATCACATTTGAGGCATCACTCTACGATCAGGCTGTGGACCCTAAACCCACTAAGGACTTGGATGTGTACAAGGGACTGGAAGCGGAACTCATTGTAACTCCATCTGATGGAAAAACAGAACGTATCCCTTTGACCAATACAGGTAGCGGATTTATGGGAAAATACACTTTTCCCAAATCAGATTTGTACACATGGGGACTACGGATCGACGGCCCGGACTTTTATCGCGAAATTACTCCGGTTGAAGTAGACATTACGAATCAAGCACCCGTAGCCACCGGCGTATCCATGGTGTTATCCAAAGACGACAGCAATACAGATGTCGACCTGAACAACCACTTTAAGGATCCCAATAATGATCCATTAACGTATGTCCTTGCAGACGGTGGAAGTGAGCGCAAACTTGGAGATGCCGTCATTGAAGGCAACCTGTTGCGATGGTCTTCTCTACACACCGGAAGTTCAACGATCAAGGTGACAGCAACGGATTCTGAGGGAGCAAGTATAACTACAGACATTTCGTTGCAAATTCATTCTTTACGTGAAAAGGTACTGCTATATACAGGATTGGGCCTGCTTCTTGCTGGTGGTATTTTCGCACTGTATTGGTTCGTAATGAAGCCAAAACCTGTATTCCGGGGAAGACTGGAAGGATACTTTCTAGCGACAGCGAACGGCGAGGATATACCGGTGACCAATTGGCCTCTCACTTCATTGGAACGCCGAAAAGTAAGTCTCAGTGAACTGTTTGATCGTATGGACATCAGGGTCAAAGTACCAGAAGCGGGACGAATCTGGCTGGAAGCGGGTAAGAAAGAAACGTTATTGGTACGGCACGATACGAATTGTACGGTTGTCCGAGGCCGAACGCCAGTGAAGCACAGACACACGGAAGCTATGGAGTACAATGAAAAGTTGTATATTACGTTTGAGGATGGTGTTACGGAGATCGAAATTCGTTACAAAGCCATCAAACCAAGTACCAATATCTATGTAGGACAAAAGAGAGATCCACAGTAAACTACGTGTTAACTAAGTGGAAATGAAGCAAGCTGATGTATGTTCTCTCTTAAAATATAAAAGAAAACAAGCCAGTTCGCCCCATATGTAAGGGGAAGAACTGGCTTGTTTATGTTTTACACCTATTTAACAGCTATGCTTTCATTTAATCGTATCTAAACATAGGTCACGCGTGCTTACGCCGTCTCATGTTGCTTTTTCGACTCCACTTCATAGACCTGCGTATGTTCATTCTCGGCTAAAGACCATTCCACTGTACCTGGCTTGCGCACTTTCCACACCCAGGCTTGAATTCGCAGCGAGCTTCTGACCCAGGCCAGGGAAGCACAGCGTTTCTCGGAACGAACCATCAGCCCCCAATGAATAACACGAGCGAGCCACGGATTCACATACTCATTATGTGAGCGAACGGATGGCAATTCATCCTGGAACAACCGCTGTTTCACGTCCATAGGAGGTTGCCCGCAAGTCCAATAATGGAGCAGAGCCGCCAGGCTATAGATGTCCGACATCGGTCCCTGACTGGATTTCTCCGAATAGAACTCCAGTGGAGAGTAACCTGCCGATGTGAATATCACCTGTTTCTCTCCGGATTGCATCGGCCAACGGGCAGCTGAGCCAAAGTCCAGAAGTTTGGGTGTACCATCCTCCATAACCATAATGTTGGAAGGTTTCACATCCCGGTGAAGAATGCCTTGCTTATGTATGTAATCCAATGTATCCACCAGTGGAAGCAGCGTCTCCGTTATAAAGGCAGCATCAAGCGCATGATTGCGTTCATTCAGATACTCGGTCAATGTGATTCCCGTGCAGTATTCCATAACCAGATACCCTGTATCATTCGCTTCAAAATGATCCAAATACGAAACAATATGAGGATGATCCAGTTTTGATAACAGTTCACCTTCGAGCAGAAATGCAGCCAATAACTCCTGATATTGCCCACCGTACCCTCGCGAAGAACAGAACACCCCACGTTTGTCTGCCTTTCGTTCAGCCAGCCTCTGTGGGAAAAATTCCTTAATGGCTACCTTGGCACCTGTGTTACGATCTCGCCCTGCATATACAATAGCCAGCTCACTGCTGGCTATTACCTGTCTTACCTGATATGTATCATTTATAATCACATTGCGTTGCAATGCCATTTTGCAATTGTCTTTTCTCATAACAGACCTCTTTTCAACCTTGTCGATCGGAAGACTTTCCGCGTAAATGCATCATTTGGTTCAACCAGTAAGCAATTCATCGCCAACCATCTATATAAACCAAATGACGCATTTTGAAACACCTCAACGCGAAATATTTAAATATTAATGATATCAAGACTTCCACGATCTACTGCTATTCCCTATCCACACTATTCTATAGAAGAAAAAGATTCTCGTATATACAGTATCGACAAATGGCTGTAATTACTTTATTAAACTGGAGAAAAACATTTCTCATCCTTCAAGTGCAGCTTGATTTAATAATTCTTCTGTAAGAAACGCCCGATCTCCTCGTTCATCTGCACCAATACGTCCTGTGAAGGAAAATGTCCGGTATCATACTTGATGGCTTGCACATTCGCAATAATTTTTTGAGCACGTTCAATACACTTATCCGCTGGGAAAAAGACATCCTTCTCCCCTACCAATAACAGGGTCGGAGACGTATAGTTCACCAGTTCTTCCCGCTCTGTGAGTTTGGGCAGATCCTGATCTATACTGACATATTTGAAAAGTTTGCCGATAATGTTTTTATCCATTTCTTTCATGCAGTTGCACGACATGGTGTCCGTAATTTTTTGCAGGGAAGATGGTGAAGACGTCATACGATACTTGACGAGCGGCAGCGTGATATCCTGAGCTGTTTTGATTTTGGAGTTGACCGCAAGACCCGCAGGAGCAACCAATACGGCACACGAGATACGTTCGGGAATGTAGGTAGCCAGTCTGAGAATGATGCCTCCTCCAAACGATGGACCGATAAACGCACTCTTTTCAATCTCATAGTGGTCAAGCAGATCCGACACCCATAATGCCAAACTATCAAACCGTGTCGAGATACTCGCTTCCTCACTATAACCGGGATGACCAATCGTATCCGGAGCAATAATCCGGTATTCTTTAAATAAAGAAGAGAACCATGACAACGTCATCGGATTCACACAATTCCCGCCCTGGAGAATAAATAACGGCTTGCCATCCAGAGGGCCCGTCAGTAGAACATGTGTCTTTCCAAAACGTGTCTCCACATACTCCCGGGTAAATTCCCCACCCAACTCGTTCAAATAAATCTCATACTCTTCAAGTATGCTGCTCTTGCCTTCTTCACTTCTATAAATGGAACTCATGTCTGCCTCCTGCAATATATACTCAAAATAACTGATTCTAGCAAATGGACTTGCTAACCAATGGACCAAAAAGATAAAGAGGGCCTGCAGATGACAGGCTCCTCCATATGTTTAACTAATCATATTCAGATGATTATAGAGCGGAAACTGGAAATTGTAAATAACGATTCTAATAGACCAGAAATAAAGGAGGCATCCTTTGTATGAATACTTACTTTCGGCCGTAATCGGCCTTGATTTCGCCCCACTGCTTCGTCTGCCATTTCAATACTTTATTGCTGTACGTATTCGTCTGGAGCCACTGTTCCGCACGGTCAATCATCAGCCAGATCTCTTCCGTGGAGTTGTCTCTTGGTAACGTCGTGGCTACTTTTTTCTGCTTCAGCCATTTCATGGCATTGACCGAGTCGGTATATACCGTTTTGGTACTGCCTTCTTTTTTCAGATATGCTAGGGCATGTACAATGGCCAGGAATTCGCCCAGGTTGTTCGTGCCTTTGGAGATCGGTCCAACAGAGAAAATAGTCTCACCGGTGCGGGTGTCTACCCCTTTGTATTCTACAGGTCCGGGGTTACCACGTGTACCCACATCAACAGAGATACTGTCGTAATCCACTTCCTCCGACGTTTCCATGCCTGCGCTTCTTCCACTACCCATTGACTTCTTCTTCGATGCTCCGCCGGCACTTGAGCCCCAGTTCCCTTTCCACCCGGCACGATACGCTTCTTCTGCGGCCGTTTTGGACTCATACGATTTATATTTAGCTCCGGTATACTGATCCGTCTGCGCTTTGCATTCTGCCCATGTGTTATATACGCCTGGCTTCTTCCCTTCCCAGACAACATAGTATTTCTGTTTTGCCACTGTGACCCGCTCCTTTGTTTAACTTCATCAGTACCCTATTGTAAACGATTGGGAGGGGGGAATGAAAGTTAAGTTGTTCGTCCAAGCTAAGGAATACGACACATGATTTGGTATAGAAAGGAATACAACCAATGGACTGGATATGGAAATCCATCTTGCTTGTACTGATTGGCATGATTCTGCTACGGATTGCCGGACGTAAATCCATCTCGCAAATGAGTGTAGCTACGACAGTCATTATTATCTCGATCGGAACAACGATCGTGCAGCCAATTGCGAATCATGAGTTAGTCAAAGCGATCGGGTCAGCGGCGGTATTTATCCTCATGCTTCTGATCGTTGAACAATTACAGTTGAAGTTTAATTGGTTTGAAAAAATGATGAGCGGAAAATCCAAGGTTGTCGTGGAAGATGGGAAGTTGAATTTACCGAATCTGAAACATATGCGCTTTTCCGTGGACCAATTGGAGATGCAGTTGCGGGAAAAAGGAATTACAAGTATTACCGATCTGGAAACGGCCACGATGGAACCAAACGGGCAACTCGGTTATGTGCTCAAACGACACGCGCGCCCAGTAACCATTGGTGATTTGGAAGCACTCCTGAAGCAAGGTACGTGGCCCACGGAATCCAAAAAACTGTTCCAGGAGGTCATCCAGGATGGACACTCTCATCCGCTGGACTCCACACTGGAATAGCTACTGCCTGTCCCTCGTCGCAAAAGAAAAGGAAGAGTTTTCGCACTGCGTGCAGCTCCCAGCACGCAGTGCCTGCTGTCTCAAAAGGAATTCGCCCTCGTTCCAATGGTTAACGAACCTACCGTACCTTAAAAGGTAGATCATCAATGGTTGCAAGATTTAACGAACCTCAGTAACGCTATTACGTCATAAAAGGGATTCCAAACCTAAAAAATCCAGTGATTGGACGAAATAGCGTCTCTATGATTCGTTAGATCTCAGATCTGGGCAAAAGAGAGCGAATATCGTGTGTCAGGTTCATTAAACCAAAACAAAATAAACAGCAAAGAGGATGTCCCCCGTCATATTCATGACTTATGGGACATCCTCTTCCTTTTTCAGCTTATGCGTGAATTAATCGCCTCCCTCGTACCACAGCTCCAGTGGCAGACCGACCAGAGACTTGCCAATCCACTCTCTGGCGATGTTGTTGGAGGGCCCCATGGCGATGCCTGCACGTGCGTCACGGAAGAGACGTTCAAACACGCCTTTTTTATAACCATAACCTCCGGTAACATCCAGCGCTGCTTTGGTCGCTTTATTCGCGACTTCGGCAGCATGAATTTTGAATTCAACCAGCGGCAGGAACAGCTCAACTTGCGGTCTCCCCTGTGCCTGAAGTTCGTCCAGCTGCCGCGCAAGAGATAACTGCCAAGGCTTCAGGCTGGAGATCAGCACCTTCACTTCAGCCAACTGTTGGCGGATGATCTGGTAATCGGCTAAACGCTTGTTAAAATCCCGATGAACCATGCCCTTTACATATTCGGATGCAGCCTCAAGCGCCGCCTCGGCAACTCCAAGCCAGGTTGAGCCCAGGCCGATCAGATATACGGGCGATACACCACTCTCCAGAATTTCGCGACCCTGCCCCTCGGTTCCGAGCTTATCCTGAGCTGCAATTCGGACACCTTCATATTTAATGGGTCCGCTGTGGTTACCACGAACACCGAGCGCATCCCACACGCCGGAAGTAATGCCTTCCAGTTGACCATCGACAAGGAAGAAGCTCACATCTGTCGGGGTTTGTGCTCCTGGCGTACGAGTCCGGGTCACATAAAAATCAGCCTGTCCCGAGCTTGTCGTGAACGACTTTTCGGCATTCAGAATATAATCCTCACCGTCTCGGGAAGCCTCGCTGAAATTAAACCACCAGTGACCTCCCGAAGCACGCTCACTTGTGGAATACGTACCGATAGCGCCATGACGTACCGGCTTCAGCCAGCGCTCCTTCTGATCCTCATCTCCGTAGAGAGCGATCGTCTGAACGGCTCCAACATGCATGACATACACCAGTGAAGTCGAAGGGCATCCCTTGGCAATTTCTTCTGCGGCAATCGCAAAGGCGACATGATCCAGTCCCCGTCCACCGAAGCGCTCAGGAATCAGCACCCCATTCCATCCAGCCTCAGCAAGGGCGGACAGATTTTCACGTGGGAAACGGCCCTCACGGTCGATCACCTCAGCACGTGGTTTAATAACTTCATCGACAATCCCCCGAATTTCAACTCTCAATTGCTCATAGTCTGGCTGGGTGTGAATGGTGTCTGCTTGAATACTCATAGTGTCATCTCTCCTCTAATTATAATAGGGGTAAATCCCTCAAAAACACGGATACAGATGTGCCAATCCAATTCACTTCATTCCATTCCATCTATTAAAAAACGATGGTCTGCTCAGGTAGCCGCTACCCGGCTTAGCGCCGCCTCCTTCTCTCTAACCAGTGGGATCACCTTCTCACCGAAAGCCTGAATATCCTCATCGTAATGAAGAAAACCAGTTAGAATGAGATTTACTCCAACTTTTTTCAATGCAATGATTCGGTCTGCCACCTGCTCCGGGGTACCAATCAAACCGGTTTTGAACCCGTCATTATATTGCACCAGGTCGTCGAAATTGGAATTCGCCCACATTCCCTCCTGTTCAGGTGAAGCTTTGCCTGCAAATTGAACCTGACTGCGGAAGCCCTCCACGGCCTCGGGGTCAGCATGCAGAATAATCTGGCGCAGCACTTCCAATGCTTCTTCTTCCGTATCCCTCACGATGACAAAAGCATTGACTCCGAATTGCAGCTTGCGGTTGTAGGACGCAGCCCGCCCGGTCACATCCTCAATCTGGGTACGGAAGCCTTCAATGTTATTCCCGTTCATGAAATACCAATCCGAAACTCGTGCAGCCATATCGCGTGCAGCCGCCGAATTCCCTCCCTGGAACACAGGGGGAAGTGTAACTGGTTTGGGTTTGTGCGGCACTTCATGAATACGGTAAAAGTCTCCCTGGTGATTGGCTTCTTCTTGCGTCCACAGCTCCTTGATGACACGGATGAACTCTTCCGAGCGACGATAACGCTCGTTATGGTCCAGCCATGGTTCTCCAAATCCATGAAACTCTCCCTTGAACCAGCCGCTGACAATATTTACGGCAGCTCGCCCCTTGCTGATATGGTCAATCGTCGTGATTGCTTTCGCTACTGGACCGGGATGCCATAATCCAGGCAATATGGCTGCGATCAGTTTCAAGCGATCTGTAACCACAGCCAGTGCGGAGGCAAGAGCAATGGCTTCCAGTTGATTTTCAGCCCCATAGCTGGCCATAAATCTGGTTTGCAATAACGCATAATCAAAGCCCGCATCTTCTGCGATCTTGGCATACCTCGCGTTATCCTCAAATGACCAGCCTGTTTTTTGCGGGATGCTGGAGATCACCAGACCCCCACTTACATTAGGAACCCAATACGCGAATTGCATGGACATGTGGAATCACCTCTTCAATGGAATGATGTATAGGCAAGGGCCAAGGCCCTCTCTACCGGAGTGGAATGCAACAAAAAAGACACCTACAACCTTTAAGTTTGAGGTGCCTTTAGTTCGTCTAATCGGCCAGAATGTATGATGTTTTCAATGGAGATTTCGTAAAAAGCGGACAGCATCATTTGGAAGCCGCAGGCGCTTTTACCACATGATCAGGAATGTTATTATTGGCGATGATCTCGCCAAAAGGGCTGATAAACGAGCGCTCTCCGTTGTCGCCATATTGTGCATAATTGAGTTTCGGAAACAACAGCTCAGCTGTACGGTAGGCCTCTTCCAGATGCGGGTACCCCGACATAATGAAGGTCTCAATTCCCAGTGCCTCGTACTCCCTCATTCTCGCTGCAACCTGGTCAGGATCACCTACAAGCGCTGTACCAGCACCACCTCTGACCAGTCCAATGCCTGCCCACAGGTTTGGGCTGATCTCCAGATTGGAACGATCCCCATTATGCAGTCTGGCCATTCGCTGTTGACCGACGGAATCCATGCGAGCATAGATCTTCTGGGCAGAAGCTATCGTCTCTTCATCCAGATGAGCAATCAGGTCATTCGCGGCCTGCCAGGCCTCCTCTGCGGTTGGACGAACGATTACATGAAGCCGGATGCCGAAGCGCAGACTTCTTCCTTTTCTGGCAGCAAGCTCTCGCATTCGGTTGATCTTGGCCTCCACCTGGTCAGGTGGCTCACCCCACGTCAGGTATACGTCTACATGCTCGGCAGCCACCTCCATGGCTGCTTCAGAGGAGCCTCCAAAATATAGCGGAGGATAAGGCTTCTGAATGGTCGGATACAGAACCGATCCACCGTTGACCTTTAAATATTTGCCCTCAAAATCAACTTCTTCACCCGCCAGCTCCTTGCGCCATATGGTTAGAAATTCATCCGTCAATGCGTAACGCTCATCATGATCCAGGAACAGCCCGTCTCCCTCAAGCTCGATCGGGTCCCCTCCGGCTACGACATTGATCAAAAGTCTTCCTTTGGAGAAGCGATCCAGTGTACTTGCCATTCGTGCCGCCGTGGTCGGAAGCATCAGCCCAGGACGTGCAGCGACCAGAAACTTCAGCTTGTCCGTTACCGACACCAGCGAGGAAGCAACGACCCAGGCGTCTTCACATGACTTTCCAGTAGGCAGCAGCGCCCCGGCAAACCCAAGCTCATCTGCAGCTTGCGCAACCTGTTTGCAATAATGATAGGTCACTGCCCTCGCACCTTCTCGGGTGCCCAGAAATCTTCCGTCCCCATGTGTCGGGATAAACCAAAACAATTCCATTTTTCTCTCTCCTCCTGCTCA
Source organism: Paenibacillus sp. FSL R5-0519 (assembly GCF_037974275.1). Classification (NCBI taxonomy): domain Bacteria; kingdom Bacillati; phylum Bacillota; class Bacilli; order Caryophanales; family Paenibacillaceae; genus Paenibacillus; species Paenibacillus sp. FSL R5-0519. The sequence continues at coordinate 1,641,063 of NZ_CP150234.1, read as the reverse complement.
ATTGGTGGCTACTCTGCCCTTGCTGTTCTCTTGAATCAGCTTCCAGACAGGACCTGTTAACGACAATTTGTCATGTCGACTGTAATGGGACGCGAGACCCCGGATCGGATCACCTGCATAAAATTTTTCATATAACAGATGTCTTGCGCCAAGCGGACTGCCGATGAGATCCCAAGCCAGCTTGAACAGCTCCACTTTTTTCTCTGCACTTACCGCAGCGCCTTCAAAATACAAATGCATAAATTCGGAAATCGGACCGTAGAAGTCCTCAATCCCGGAAGGGGTCTGAACAAAACCACCTGCGCCAACTTGTTGAAGTATCTCAACCGCCCGTGGGTAATATTTGGTTCCCAAACTTCGCGCCGTCTCTACATACGTCAGATCAGGAACGAGTACGCCTGCCGCATCAGGCACGGCTTTGGCCTCCGCTGCAATAATCAGCGCCTTGATTACGTCAATCTGTGTCAGCAGCTCCCCCAGTTTCTCCTGTATATGCAGAAATCCGGTTACGCCAATCGACTCAGCCACCGCAAACGCCACACCAGTGACAAATTCCAGCTTGGCTACAAAACGCACGACATTTTGGTGGAAGGCCAATCCATTGGCTGTACGGTTCCCGCGAAGCTTCAGGACCTTGTCCGAATCGCCGTAGAGAAGCACCCTTTCCCAAGGAATCAGGACATCATCGAAAAAAAGGACGGCATCCATCTCATCGTACCTTGCACTGAGCGGATGATTGCGTTCTCTGCCATCAGCAAACGACTCCCTGCACACAATATGCAGTCCTGGTGAATTGGCGGGTACGATCAGGACATGCGCATGTTTCTGATGTCGGGTCTGAAATTGCAGAAACGAAAAGATCAGAAAGTCATGCGTATACGGTGCACCTGTCGCAATCATTTTGGCTCCCCTAACCACAATGCCTTCCGAAGTTTCCTTCACCACATGCAGGAATCGCTCTGCGATCCGCTGATCATCCAGCCCGCTGGAACGATCAATCTGGGGATCAATAATGGCTGTTGTCAGAAAGAGGTCGCGGTCTCTGGCCTCATGGTAATAGGTGCTGATTTTATCCGCAAATGGCGGGTCCAGGTCGGATAACTCGTGCCGGGCAGCATACCAACCGGTGACCATGGAACGGGCATAGTCGGATAACCGGCTCATCATGCCATTGGTACTGGAAGACCAGGCTGCAAAGGACTGACTGCGTTGGTTCAATTCGGCTGCTGTGTGCGGGATAAGAAATGAGCTGTGTGCATATCGCTCCTGTCCCTCGGGAACATATCCCACTTGCTCCCGTTGAAGAGGATCATCCAGCATATTAAACAACTGCCTGATGGTGGATAGTGTGCCTTTAAAAGCCGCATGTTCGGAAATATTCTTCACCTGCTGACCTTCCAGCCAGACACGTCGTCCATCCTCCAGACTGGATATGAAAGTATCTCCCCTCAAAATGTCACCCCTTTTTTAAATTTTATTTTTCCGATTGATTTGCTATGTTTTATTGTTTATCATAGCTAATATCCATTGGATCGCAACAATCAATGAGTCCAAATTTAACGGTTAACAAACACAAATGCCTGATCTGTCGGGCAACGTCAAAATAAACTACAATCCGGCTTGAATTGAAGGTGCCTGCATCTTAAGCGCACTCCCATGCATGTATGAAATACGGATCCAGACGATGTTGTTTAACCAACAAAAAATCCTAATCTGTTGTTTTGAGGTGATATGGAATGAATGAGACCCGAGGTGTCGACCGAAGAATTTACAGAACCCGTGTCATGATCTCTGAAGCTTTTTTGAAAATGATGAAGAAGCAGAATTACGTGGACATCAGCATCGTGGACATTGCAGAACAAGCGAACATCAACCGTTCAACCTTCTACGCCCATTTCATAGACAAAGAGGATTTACTGGACAAGATGGTCAACGAGAAATTGGAGTTGCTGGAACATGTACTCAGTGAACGTTCTGCTGCTATGGATGTGGCCCTTTCTTTTACCGAGCCTGACCCGATCTTTGCGGTCCTGTTTGAGCACATCTTTGAACATGATGAGTTCTATCGGGTCATGCTACTGATCAATCCTGTTGGCAATTTCAGTACCCGGCTGAACGAGGTGATTAAAACTTATTTTTTTCAACGGATTACCCAACTCGGGATGGATCAAAAGGTTCAGGTACCTCTGGACATTTTACTTGATCATCTCAGCTTCTCCACCAGTGGAATTATTCATAAATGGCTTGAAAACAACAAAGTATACTCTCCCCATCATATGGCGTTGCAGCTTACCCGTCTTGCCCGACTAGGTGCCTACACGGCCATGGGCGCGCAGGCCCAGGATACACGCTCCCCCCACTCCTGACCTGCCTGTTCTGAAGACAGGAGCTAACTTGACCAACCTCCTCTGCGAAAGCTAAATGCAAAAAAACTGCCTTCCAAGCTGAAAATCAGCTCGAAAGACAGTTCACTGGAACACTAGACATATCAACGTGTACTCAGGTATGCAATACCCAGGCCACCCGTAACCGGATTTTCATAGATTTCACAGTCTACATCGAATACTTCACCAATCATTTCACGGGTTAGGATATCAGCGGGTTTGCCATGGACCACAATCTGGCCCTTTTTCACCACATAGAGATAATCGCAATATTCTGCGGCGAGTTCGAGATCATGCAGCGCTGCCAATATGCCAATGCCGAGTCCACGGACAATATTTAGAATCTGAAGTTGGTATTTAATGTCCAGATGGTTGGTCGGCTCGTCGAGGATCAGGAATTGAGGTTGCTGTGCCAGGACACGCGCCAATATGACACGCTGTTTCTCTCCACCAGACAGAGACACGTAATTGCGGTCTGCATGTCCGGTCAGATGTACTTTTTCCAAAGCCTGTTCCACAATTTCGTGGTCCCGTTCATTATCCGTCTCCAGCATTTTTTTGTGCGGGGTACGCCCCATCATGACCATCTCGCGCACCGTAAAATCAAAACTCAATTCATTAAACTGGCCAACAACGCCCATATGTCTGGAAACAAGCTTGGGACTGGATTTCAGAATATCGGTATTATCCAGAAAAACCTTGCCTTGCTGTGGTTTAATCACTTTATAGATGCTCTTCAGCAGCGTTGACTTGCCACAACCATTCGGTCCGATCAGTCCGACAAACTGTTTGCCGTTCACCTGTAATGAAATATCCTTGATGATGTCCGTGTTCAGCACAGAGATGGATACATTTTCTACGTTCAGCTTCATGTTTAATTTCCTCCAAAACCGTAGCCTTTTTTGACTAGCATATACATAAACATCGGCGCACCAATCATGGCCGTAATGATCCCGATCGGCAACTCAACGCTGGATATCAGAGATCGTGCAATAACGTCCGTCCAGATGAGGAAAATGGCTCCAAACAGCACGGATACAGGCATCACTTTACGATGGTCGGAACCCACCAGACCTCTCACAATATGCGGAATAATGAGTCCCACAAAGCCAATCATGCCGCAGCTCGCCACCATAACGCCTGTCACCAGAGCGGTTAACAGCATGTACACCCTGCGGTACACACTCAGATTAATACCCAGTGTAACGGCTGCTTCATCCCCCAATAACATCGTATTGAGAACTCTGGATTGTAAAAGGAAGAATAGAATCGCCACCAGCACAACGATTCCTACGAGTGGAAGCTTGTTCCAACCGGAAGTCGCCAGACTGCCCATGGTCCAGAACGTCACTGTTTTGATGCCTTCAGCATTGTTCGCAAAATAAATAATAAAGTTCGAAAAAGCGCTGCATAACGCGTTAATCACCATTCCGGCAAGCACCAGCTTGACCGACGTCATTTTCCCCCGAATCCCTGCCAAAGTCAGGACCAGTAAGGACGCCCCCATCGCTCCGGCGAATGCCCAGAAAGCCACCCCGGTTTGACCAAACCATCCAATCGCACCGAATCCAATGAGAATGGCAAAAGTTGCTCCAAGTGAAGCGCCTGAGGATATACCCAGTATGTAAGGGTCTGCCAACGGATTCTGCACAGCAGCCTGCATAACAGCACCGCACAAGGCCAAGCCAGCACCAATAAACATCGCCATCAGCACACGCGGGAAACGAATCTGCCAGATGATATCGGTAAAGGGACCTGTCTCAATGGGTGTTGCCCCCCACTGAAAACCCGTTAATTTGGTTAAAAGGATACGATATGACTCCGCCAGCGGAATGCGAACCTGTCCAATGGAAACTGCGATTCCTACAGAAATCATCGTAATCATGATTAAAGCTGCAATCAGTAAAACAAACCCGGATTTACTATGAATCAGAGACTCTCTTTTTCCCATACGCTGTGTCTTAACCTGAACCGTCTGTGCCATCTCTTCCCCCATCAATTCGTGTAAAATGTAGAACCCATTAAATTTAGCTATTTACAAAGCATTTTCTCGGATTATAATTGAGAATGATTATCTTTGTCAATTCAAAATACGTAGAAAAGGGGTTCATCATTTCATGAAATTCACATCCAGAACCATTGGCTTCGCTGCTCTAAGTCTCCTGTTAATGCTGCTTGCAGCCTGTTCGAATACTTCCACTTCTTCCCCTGCTGAAGAAACAATTTCAACAACGAACACGACAGAAACTTCAGCTCCTGCTGAAAATACAAATAAAACGACGTACCCGCTCACCATTGAGAATTTCTCAATCTCGGGTGAAGGCGGCGAATGGAAACCGAAGGTACAAGTATTCGATAAAGCACCTGAACGTGTAGTTGCGAATACCCAATCTGCGGCTGAGATGCTCATCAAATTGGGTCTGACCGATAAAATCGTCGGTGTTGCTGCTCTATACGGTTCCGTTACACCGGATGTGGCTGATGATTTCGCCGAAATTCCGGTATTGTCCAAAGATTATGTAGGTAAAGAGCTGGTTGTAGGTGCAAGCCCGGATCTGGTACTCGGACGGGGTGACCTGTTCGCTGATGCAGACTGGGGTGTGGGTACCGTCGATGGATTAAATGACATGAATATCCGCACGTTCCTGCAAACGACGAATCACAAAGGCACACTTGATAGCCTGTATAGCGATATTGCACAACTTGGGCAGATCTTCGACGTTCAGGAAAATGCCGCAACATTCACCGAAAGTTTGAAGACCCGTGTTGAAGCCATTAAGGCAAGTGTAGCTGATCAGCCTGAGCATACTTTTGCCTACATCGTACCCGCTACAGAAGACACCATTACGGTAAGCAGCATGCAGAACGATACGTATCAGCTTGATGCACTTGGCCTGTTGAAGCTGAAAAATACGTTTGATGGGGTGCAAGGTGAGGTCAGTGTTGAACAATTGATCACAGCGAACCCGGACTACCTGCTCTTGTCCGCGTATGCCGGTTCACCGGATATCGACAAGCTGATTCAAAATCTGTATGCCAATCCTGCCCTGCAAAGTATGAACGCAATCAAGAACAAACAGATCTATGTCACAGATTTCAGCCAGTTCTGGGGTTATGGATATCAGATTCTGGATGGTATTGAGAAAATGGGACAGGAAATGCAAGCTAATCCAATCAAGTAGTGACTGGAGTGAAGGAGCAGGAGAAGAAATTCTCACTGCTCTTTTGCTATACTGCGCATGTAATAACTTGTGAATCAAAGCTTGACATTAGTTTGATAACAAACTATATTACACATATGAAAACAAGAGACGCTATTTCACTCATATCCAAAATTAAAGAGAAGGTCAACCGCTTCATCCTGGCCGAGATGGCTGAGCAAGGAATCCAGGATCTCGCCACGTCCCATGGGGATATTATCTATGCCCTGTACAACAATTACAGGATGACCATGGCTGAAATCGCCAAAAAAATTGGCAAGGATAAATCCACAGTAACTGCACTTGTGGACAAATTGGTGCGGACAGGATACGTTGTCAAAGAGCGTGATGCAACCGATTCACGCGTTGTTCATGTGGCTTTGACTGCTAAAGGCGAAGAATTAAAGCCGGCCTTTGAAGAGATATCCCAGCGCATGCTGGACGTGTTTTATGCGGGCGTTACGGAAGCGGAGAAAAAAGAACTGCTGCGAATTTTAATGAAGATTCATGGCAACTTCTAATTTTTTTTGGAGAAATAGTTTGATATCAAACAAAAAAATCGGAGGTTTTAAGCATGACAGATTACACACGATTATTACCGGAACATCAGGTCAAGAAGATCGGAGAACATGATTTGCACTTGGAGATATTCGAAGGAAACCCGCTTCATGATGCAGAAACAGTGACCAAGAAGCCCCCACTGCTGTTCCTTCACGGTGCCTACACAGGCAGTTGGATGTGGAGCAAATATATCCCCCATTTTGTCCAGCACGGTTGGACCTGTTATGTCATGAACCTGAGAAGCCATTACACGAGTCGGGTCATGGACATGACCAAGATTACGTTTGACAATTATTTGGAAGATATTCGTGAAGTGTTAGCCGGGATCAACGAACCTCCCGTTCTTATTGGCTTCAGCATGGGTGGCATTCTCAGTCAAAAGATTGCAGAAACCGTTACTCTTGCAGGCCTGGTTGTCATTGATGCCAGCATAAGCAAGGAAGTCCATGACGCCGTACCTTATCCTGAAACAGATCGACGGACCATATCGGACATCATCATGCCTGCACCTGCCCGGCAGGAACTTGCAAGCATCGATGAGACGGCAGAAGACATTGCTTTTCAGCGTAAGTATCTGCAAACGGAGTCTGCGAAGGCATTTGCTACCTTTTCAGTCCTGTGTGGAGCCGATGGAATATCCATTAATGGCGACCTGATCCATTGCCCCAGCTTGGTGATCAAGGCTGTTTCCGGTGAAGACGAAGAGCAGCGAGGCCAATTAACTGCCAAACAGCTCGGGGCTGCATATGCCGGACTTTGGGATACGACCCATACGGGTTTACTGGTAGGCCAACGGTACTTGGAACCTGTCGAACTCATTCTGGAATGGTTGAACAGGCAGCATCTTTTGAATTAACGGAGAAACGTACAAAATAAAATAAATATCAAGTTAATGCCTCTTTCTCACCTTTAATTCTGTATGCAAAAGTTTGTTTTTTTCAGATAAGCTTATATGCATAGTTCCGGATAGAATTAAACGATAAGAAAAGAGGTTTTTATTCATGGCCATTCACACATCCCTCCCCAAGCAAAGGGAGCTGCCTTCCATATCTTCAGAACGCCTTCCGTGGGCTGGACTACTTGCTTTAGCCATGGCTGGATTCATATGCATCCTCACTGAAAGCCTGCCTGCGGGACTGCTGCCGCAAATCGCCAAAGACTTGGGAGTCACTGAAGCCCTCACCGGACAGCTGGTGACTCTTTATGCCATTGGATCACTTCTTGCCGCAATTCCCTTGACTGCGGCTACACGTGGATGGAGACGCAGACCTCTGTTGCTGGCATGCATTAGCGGCTTTCTTGTCTTTAACACCGTTACCGCCATATCCTCAGATTATATCCTGACACTTGCTGCTCGTTTCATGGCCGGGGTCTCTGCGGGTGTGTTATGGGGAATGACGGCAGGTTATGCTCGTCGGATGGTCCCGGATTCGTTAAAAGGCAAGGCCATGGCTGTGGCTATGGTCGGCACTCCGGTGGCGTTAGCCTTGGGTGTGCCCATCGGTAGTTTTCTCAGTTCTTATATCGGCTGGCGCCTCATCTTCGGGATTGTATCGCTGCTGACCGCAGCTTTAATCGTATGGGTTCTCTGGAAAATGCCGGATTTTGCCGGAGAGCCAGCCGGGGAACGTCTTCCCCTGCATAAAGTGTTTGTCATTCCGGGCGTTAGGCCCATCCTGTTGGTGGTTCTGGCCTGGATGCTGGCCCATAATATCCTTTACACCTATATTTCTCCTTACCTTGCCCAGACGGTACTTGCTAACAGAGTAGACTTGATTTTGCTCATTTTTGGTATCACTTCCATAGTGGGAATCTGGTTAACCGGGATGCTCATCGACAGATTTTTGAGGAGATTGGTAATCATCAGCCTGGCAGCATTCGCCTTGGCGTCTGTCGTGATGGGAATCGCTATTCATCAACCTGTGATGATTATCCTTGGCATTATGATCTGGGGACTTACGTTTGGCGGGGCTGCCACACTACTGCAAACTGCCATTGCTCAAGCCGGAGGCAAAAGTGCGGATGTCGCCCAATCGATGCTGGTTACAGCATGGAATCTGGCGATTGGTGGAGGAGGCATCATCGGGGGCATCCTTCTTGAAGTATTTGGAGCAGGATACCTTGCTGGATCGCTGTTTATCTTGCTCGTCCCTGCATTGCTCGTAGCTATGCGGGCTTATGGATATGGATTTCCAAAGTAAAATAACAGGCAGTCATTTTGCATGAGTTACACGTAGGACGAAAGAGGAGTTCACTTGATGTGAACTCCTCTTTTGCATTTCATTTTATAGTTTTATAGACTGCGGTTTATTCTGCCTGTGCCAGGAGATTCGGCCCTTCCACCAGATTTTTATGTGCAATCGGAGAAGACATCGTAATCAAGGTCATGTAAGTGCCGTACGGGTCACACTTATTCTCGAACTCTTCGAGTCCCTGGATCGTGTCTGTAAGGATTTTCAGTAAGTAATTATACTCCCCGCTTATCCGATAACATTCCACAACTTCAGGTGCCGCACGACAGAAATCCAGGAAAGGATAACAATCCCGCGTACGAAAAAGAACATAGGCCGTGCTCTGCTTGCCCAATTTGGATGGGGAGATCACCGTACGATATTCCTCGATAACGCCCTTTTCTTCCATTCGTTTGACTCGTTCAGTAACAGCTGGTTGAGATAATCCTACTAATTTGCCTAATTCGGTCATGGATAATCTCGCCTGATTCTCCAAATGAAACAGAATATGCTGATCTATTTCGTCCATGTAATACACCCCTTTGAATACATAAGATATATTCAAGAATAACCTTAAGTATATTCGATAATTCACTATAATACCTTTAGTAAGCCATGTAACACAAGAATAATCATTTATATAATTAACACAGTCACAATAATGAATCAATCACATCAGTTGATGAGAGGAAGATAAGAATGGGAAAAGAACACATAACGACATTGCATTCTTATGTGGATGAAGCCATTGACAGCGCTATAAGTGAAAAAAGAATCGTAGGAACGGTTGTACAGGTTGCATTAAGAGGAGAACTGATATACAGCCGGGCCGCTGGTTTCGCAGACAGGGAGCAAAAACGTACCATGGCAGAAAACGCTCTGTTTCGACTTGCTTCCGTAACCAAACCCATTGTGTCAACTGCAGCTCTGGCATTGGTCTCACAAGGAAAGTTGAGTCTGAATGATCCGGTGACTCACTGGCTACCTGCATTCCAGCCCAAGCTTAGCCATGGTCAGGACGCTGAAATAACAATTCGTCAATTGATGACACACACCGCTGGTTTAACCTACCGGTTCTTCCAAGAAGACCAAGGCACTTATGAACGTGCAGGGGTCTCGGATGGAATGGATTTATCTGGAATTAGTTTGGAGGAGAATCTCCAAAGGCTTGCTTCTGTTCCTCTTTTGTATGCGCCAGGAAACATGTGGAGATATTCCATCGCGACAGATGTACTCGGAGCCGTTATTGAAAAGGTCACCGGAGTGTCATTAAGAGAAGCTGTTCAATTGTTGGTTACTCATCCACTTCGCATGACGGACACTGATTTTGTTGCAGTGGATTCAAATCGTTTGACCGCTGCATACGCTGATGGTTCTGAAGAACCGCGTCTTCTCCATAATGAGTTAGAGCAGGTTCCTTTTATTGAAGGTACTGCCGGTTTCCGGCTTGCCCCCAATCGTGCAAATCAACCTTCGGCTTATCCATCAGGCGGAGCGGGTATGGTTGGGAGTACCGGAGATTTTCTCACTTTACTTGAGACATTACGGCAAGGGGGTCAGCCTATTCTTACAGAAGCTGTTGCCACCGAGATGGCCACGAATCAAATCAGAGAACTCGATATGCCGTATTGGCCAGGAAGAGGGTTCGGCCTTGGTTTTACCCTGCTTAAAGACCCTGTTGCAGCTGGTACACCGGAATCCCCGGGTACGTGGCGGATGGGTGGGACCTACGGCCATTCCTGGTTTGTTGATCCAAAAGAAGAACTTAGTGTTGCAGCATTCACCAACACGGCACTTGAAGGAATGTCGGGCCAGTATACAACCGATATCTGTGATGCCATCTATGCAGGCATTCGTGAAAGCAAAGAGGCTCCAAGAATATAAAAAATATAAATACCCGCCCAATCTGATTGGGCGGGTATATTTATGATCAAAGCTAAGTTCTACTGTCTGCTACTGCTCAAGTTTTCTCTTTTTGAGAAGGTAGATCCCAGCAACCAGAATAAACCACACCGGCGTGACAAACAGTGCAACACGCGTATCCTCGGCCAATGCCAACACCACCAGCACAAACGCCAGGAATGCCAGAATCAAGTAGTTCGAAAACGGATATAGTGGCAGTTTGAAGCGGCTGCGACTCGCCAGTTCCGGCTGAGTACGACGATATCTGAGATGACAGATCACCATGATGCCCCAGACAAAGATAAAGCACACGGTAGACACGCTCGTGATCAGCGTAAATACGCCTTCTGGCATGATATAATTCAAAACAATCGCGATCAAAATAACAATCGTGGAGAAAAACAGCGCGTTGGAAGGAACCTTCCTTCTATTCAGTCGTGCAAATGACTGGGGTGCGTTGTGATCCTTTGCCATGGAGAACACCATACGGCTTGTACTGAAAATGGCACTGTTACAAGCCGAAGCAGCAGACGTCAGCACCACGAAATTCACAATCCCGGCGGCGGCCGCAATACCTACAGCTGCAAACACCTGTACGAACGGACTTTCAGTGGGCACAATGGCATTCCACGGGTAGATACTCATGATAATCAGCAATGCGCCAACATAGAAAAGCAATACCCGAATCGGAATCTGGTTAATTGCTTTTGGAATCACCTTCTCCGGGTTCTCTGTTTCCCCCGCTGTGAGCCCCACCAGTTCCATGCCTACAAAGGCGAATACCACCATCTGGAACGATATGATGAACCCATGCATTCCATTCGGGAACCATCCCCCATGACTCCACAGATTGGTGAAGCTCGCTGGACCCTGATCCGTTGTAAAACCTTTGAAGATCATATATAAACCAACAACAATGAGTGCAAGAATAGCCACAACTTTAATCAGGGCAAACCAGAATTCCATCTCCCCAAACAACTTGACCGTTGCCAAGTTCATAATTAGTAAAATGACTAACGCAATTAACCCTGGCATCCACTGAGGTACATTCGGAAACCAAAACTGCGTATATAAACCAACGGCCGTAATATCAGCCATGGCAATGGAGATCCAACAGAACCAATAGGTCCAGCCTGTAATAAATGCCGCCATATTTCCCAGGTAATCACGCACAAAATCGACAAAGGAATGATACTGCAAGTTACTTAACAGCAGCTCCCCCAATGCACGCATGATCAGGAACAACACCACACCCGTAATGATGTAGGCCAGCAAGATGGATGGCCCTGTCAGTTGGATCGTTTTGCCTGCTCCGAGAAACAGACCTGTACCGATCGCACCACCGATCGCCATCAACTGCACGTGCCTGTTCTTTAATCCCCTTGTTAATGTTTCTTGCTGCATGATCAACCACCACTCTCTTTCTGCAAATGCTCTCTACGATGCAAAATATTATTACTCATCATATAATAATCTGCCCAGAATACATATCCCTCTTTATATATTTTTTTGCACAGCAAAGAAGCCACCTTGTAAAAGGTGACCTCTGTTTATGTACACGTTTATCATACATACCTAATAAAATATATTAAAATATAAACCAAGCTTAGAACGGCAACGACTAAAAAGGCAATGGCTAATGAACGTTCGGTTTTCCAAACTCGAATAGCATTAGCAACACTAATCATCAATAGGGCAATCAAGTTAATATTACCCGAGTTTGCTTGGAACATGTTAAAAACGATCATCATAAATCCTACGATCCAGATTAACAAAAACCACAGTGGAGTTTTCCGAAAAAGCTGCTTCATTATGATTTACTCCTTATATATTAAATTGGTCTGTTTATAAGATATTCTTCAAAAAGGAGAGAAATCCCTTTATTTAGGTTATAATACCAAATAATCAATACTATATAGACCAATTTTAAGCATCTTCACAGTAAAAAGGGCTCCCGATAAAGGCGCCCTCTGGTTGTTCAACAACTATCTTTGCTTATAAAACTCGTGATACAACTTCATTAACGCTCGTTTCTCAATCCGTGATACGTATGAGCGTGAGATGCCAAGTTCCTTTGCAATTTCGCGTTGAGTTCGTTCCTCCCCGCCTGCTTCCAGGCCAAATCGACCGATCACAACTTCCTTCTCCCGGTCATCCAGGATATCTAGATTGCGATAAATTTTGCTTTTTTCAATCTTGAGCTGTACCCGATCTACAACATCATCAGCTTCTGTGCCAAGGATATCGATCAATGTAATTTCATTAACACTAAATGGTTATCTGTGTTTATAACTCTTAAGAAATTATTCCTCTTCATTATAAAGCAAAAAGACCCTGCCGTCATAGCAGGGCCTCTCCTCTTAGCTGGCAATCTTTCCACCAGCCTTTTTAGCTTTGTAGTCAATATAGGCTTTTTCAATGGATGCCCTGATCTCATCACCAGTAACGGAGATGCCCAGCGCCGCAAGTTTCTCACTCGCATAAGTGTACGCCTCGCTTAGTTTCCGATCGCCTTCGTATGTCTTGTAGATTGTCTCAGCCCACGCAAATGCTTCAGCGCCAATCTTGTGCAGCTTATCGCGGTCTTCCGTCGTTGTTTTAGCCTCGTAGTATGCCTTCGCTTTAACTTTAATTACATTAATAGCGCCGATGATTACAATCGCAACCAATCCAAACAGAGCATTTACAATCGTATCAATATAAGGCTTGGCGTTTACCATAATGTCTTCCATGTCACTCACTCCTTAATTTTTAGGGTATATTTCAACTCTGCTTGGTATCGTCTTATCCCAGAAGATACGTGCGTCCAATAGCTTCGTTAGATCACGGGCTGTAACGTATCCCACACCATCTATGTTCATCGTCTCTACCGCTTCACCGTTGATCGTTACTTTTCCCTTGGTGTAGCCAATACGACCACCAATCAACTCACCGATCGGTCTGGATGGCACCCATGTTGTGCCCTTCACATTGTATCCGGTGTACGTTGAACCGGCAGCAGTGTGAACGGTAACGCTCATCTCTGGGTATGGCGTGACTTTAACCGGTTCCTGTCCGGGCAAGGTTGGTGCCTGAACATCGAATGGTACGCCCAGATATTCGCAGATACCTTGAGCAACCGCCAAGGCAACGCGGTTCTGGAAGTCGTCTTCGAACAGTTTCTTCTCTTCCTCCGGATTACTAATAAACCCAACCTCCAGCAGTACTGCATCCATCTTGGTGTCGCGGATTACTGCGAAGTTTCCGTACCGTGCGCCCCGATCCTTGAACCCTGTGGCTGCCAGCATGTGTCGTTGCAGAACTCCGGCCAGCGGAGCGCTTGTGGTGCGGTTGTAAAACGTCTCTGTGCCGTTGGCGGAAGATGATGCAGCGTTGGCATGGATAGAGATGAACAGATCTGCCGGCATCTTGTTAGCGACACTTACACGTTCCTTGAGTTCTAAGAACACGTCAGTACGGCGTGTCAGGTTGACCTGTAGGTTCGGGTTGCCTTTCAACAATGCATCCAACTTAATCGCCATCGTCAGATTGAAATCTTTCTCCTTCTTGCCTGTCGTCCCTATCGCTCCCGGGTCCTGATTTCCGTGTCCGGCGTCAATGACTATTCGTTTTTTCGCCATCTTTGAGTACCTCCGTATGGTGTATTTGTTTGCAAGCTGGGCATAAATACTCGTCGCCCAGGATGATAAGTAGAAACCGTTTGAATGTTTCACTCTTTCCTGCGGTTTTTCGTTCAAAGTGATCACACATGGTTCCAACCCCAGTCCCTTCATAATGATTTCTTGGTTCTTCATGATGATCATCTGGTTGTGTACGAACGGCTTAATTTCTGAGTCGTCATGAAACATCCAAGGTATGAATCTCTTCAGACGTGACTTCATCTTCCTTTGTTTGAGAATCAAAAAAACGACCGTTCCCGCTGTCGACAGCGTGAGGCCGTTTTTCACTATTGCATGTGAGATTTCCAAAAGTATGTCGTATAGCATCGTCCACTCTCCGATAGAGCAGTTTATCTCTTACTTCTGGTCCGCAGAATATTGATACAAGGTGTAGGGTTTCGTCTGATACGACGGATTCCTGGTACTCGTCTTCGTCCATTTCTATCATCGTCTCACCTCAAATAGTAAAAGGACCCGGGATGCTTTCCCTGGGTCCTAACGGGTGTATGCTGTTACGTGGTGTACCTCTATTTTACCACATCTAACACGGGAATAAACCATCATTTCAAAGGAATTCCGGCTTCTTCCATGGCTTGATTGACTGTCATGTAAATGTCATTGATTTTGTACTGCACCTCTCGCAGTTGATCTGTCTTCTGCTGAGCGGTCAGATCTTTATTGGCTTGGATATCACGCTTTTGCTTACTCAGCAAGGACAAGCGTTTATTGTATGAGCCAGCTCTGGTTGTTGTGATCATATCCGTCAGGCGCTGGTCATACCAGGTTGGTAACTCAGCCTTACCATCTTTAAAGTCTTTTTCTGCCTGAGACATTTTTTCTTTGTAATCATAATAGTCAGCAGACAGTGTATTGGAAAACTGCGGATCAACAATAAAGCTTTTCAGCAGCGTCCCTTTAATGTCGCCTTGTCCGGCGTCTGAAGTCAATGGAAGCAACAATCTGGCAGGATCACCACCATATGACCGGATCAGGTAATCAATTTTCTTCGGTGACATTTTGAGATACTGAGCTAATTCGATAGCGACTTTTGATGTACGCTCATCATAACGATTTACTGGCGAGTTACCTTCCAGCGCGCCTGACTCGATTGGTCGGCCAGCATAATCTACGTTTGCACCAACAGCCATGAATGGAGACAGTACTGTTGAGTTGACTCCACCGATGATCATTTCACCAAGTCCCTCACCTCTTGTGAGCGGAGCTGCTACACCTGACAGTTGCGGCGGCATGAACGCATTGACTAATGCCTCTGCAGAGCCCTTGAATGCTTGTGGATCTTCATAGTAAACAGATTCCAATATATCTGCAAATAGCGCACCCATCGCTCCATATTCCATTGGAATAGGAACTTTGTTGAACTTGCCATCTTCATTCTTGTTCAAAATCAGGTTTCTGTATTTCTCCCTGGCTGGCAGTTGCTCATAGTCCGGATCGCCATAGTGGTTAGCCAGTTCCAAAGCTTTCGGGATCATGATCGATCCAAACACCAATGCAACTGTCTTGACTGGGTGATTCTTCCACTGAGACACAAATCTGCGCAACCCTTGCATAGCCGCGTTTGAATACGGTACAAACTTCTCTACCTGAGTAGAAATGTCACCACGGCGGCTAAAGTTTGTTGTAATCTCCCGAGATTCATTCAGTGCTGCTGTAATGTTTTCTGGTGTTCTGTCATTGCCTCTGCGTCTGAGCTCGCCCTTGTACGCCGCGATCCGGTTAACGTTCTCGCCGACATCACCGAATTTAGCCAATGCTTTAAATGGTGCAGCCACGGCTTTTCCGGTTGTCTTGGCGATGTTCTGAGGTGACAATATCGGATCTCTATTCATCTGTGATACGCCTCTTTTTAGACCTCTGTCCCCACGCAAGATGGCGGAATAACCACCACCAACACGACGATACTCTTGAGCAAGCGACCGAAGACTCTCTACCCCAGGAGTTCCTTTAGGCAACGTATCCGCAATAGAACTTATCAATGCGTGCCCCAAATCAACCATATGCATGGCTGGATTCTTGGATTGGATCAGCGCTTGTGGCGTATCCATGAAGAACCCTTTGACTGCGAACATCGGCGCAAATGGGCCAGTTGCTGAATATTTAGTAGCTGTACTCAGCTTGCCGATGGTATCCAATACAACGTTAGAAACCTCTGTGCCCATACCAGACAAGGCTTTAACAGCTTCGGGATCATGAATTTTCAGATATACCGGTTCGCCTTTGTACATCGCTCGAATAACGTTATCCTCATCCAAACGTGTACGGTTAAACAACTTGTTGAAATCGTCATTCAGCATGTTCATGAAATCAAGTTGATCGCCATCTGAAAGTACTTGTCGCAAGTTTGGTTGTCCTTTAGGAGCCTGTACAATCTCGGCAATGCCTTTGAATGATTTCGGATTTTCGCGTACGGAATCTACCAAAGACTGCATAGCACGATTGCGCAACGATGCATTTACCCACGCTCCAGTAGATTCAATGATTGAACGGCGTGGGTCAACGATATTACGTACAGATCCAGTTGGGCTCACCTCTTTAATCGGAGCTTTTTGACCTGAGAAAGCATTGCTTTGTTTCATAGTAAATGGTTGAGAGTATTTCTCCGAAAGGTTGAACTGGCGTTGCATCGGAGTGTAAAACGGTCTCTTCTTACGCATTGCATTAAATGATGCAGCGGAGATAAGTCCTTCATCAACTCCATAAACCTTTAACAAATTCTCTGTGAATCTATCCCAGTCTTTTGCTATATTTTTGAACTCCGGATTTCTTAAAAGCATATTATCCATCTGTTTTTGTAGTTTTTCAGGAGTCATGTTCAGATTCTTCGCATAGACCATTTCGTTGTTCAGTAACCGAGTTTTAGCATCTCTTTGAACCAAATAATCAAGGAATCTCTTCGTTTGACCACGCGGCACCTTATCGAATATTTCCTGCAAACTCTCCCCAATAATACGCCCTTGTGGGTCAACGAACTTGTCACTGATAATCGTGTTAGCAATGTTGTTAGCTCGGGAGGCATCCATTGACTGGTCGTAAGCTTTCCTACTTATCTTTTTAACTGGGTCCAAATAGTCAATATTCTTATGATAAGCCGATCGTGCAGCAGCGTTAACCTCTGCTATAGTCCCCTGAGTATCCCGTCTAATGTTACTACCGACAATCTGGTCCTCGGTGCTGATCGGGTTACGGCCAACTCTTCGATTGTTACCAAATGGAGATATACCCACGCCGCCATTACCAAACAGATTGGTAAACCAGTTCTGCTTTGTAGCATTGGCTGCTGATTGGTAATCATCAGCATAGTTTAACGGCGCATCCGGGGTTGCTTCTGGAATCACATCGTCCACTCGTTGTGCTGGAGATGGCTCTACTACACGTCCAGGGCGACTGGTTAAGAAGCTATCTGATCCCTGTCCAGATTCTGCTGTCGGAATACCTTGTTCTGCTTGGTATCGTTTAACCGCTTCTGTGCGTGGGTTGACTGAGTTCCCCCCGGGATTAATCACCTCTGGGTCGCTGACACGAGTAGGGCGGTCAAATGTCAATCGTTCTTGCGTGACCTTAGCATCGTCGGCAACAGTTGGACGTGGCATCCGATCATCCAGACTCTTGACTGGTAGCGGTACGCCGTACACATCTCTTTGCGCTTGATTAGCACGCGCACGTTGCATCAGATCTGGCGTGATCTCGCGCTTGGTTGTAGCATAGGCACGGTCAATCAGTTCAGACAATCCCGGGTCGCTACGATCAGCCATCGTTGCCCATAACCCCTCAAGCTCTTCGGCTTCGCGTCCTGGCGTAAACTGGGTTTCGTTCGCAATACGCATCAGGTTTTCGAACTTCTGGCGGTATACGTTGCTTACCTGTGCCAATCGTCCAGTTGTAGGCGCAGCCAGTTGACCTGCTGGGAGTCCGAGTGGTTCAGGTGTCCAGTTGGATGGATTCACGATTGGATCGTTCCCTGCGGCTGTCTGCCCCCGTCTTTGTGCTGCGCTCAACCGCTCGTCACCACGACCAAGTGGTAGCGCCAAGATTTCCTCTGCCTGGCGCACACCGTTGTTTCCTTTGAGCTTGGTCAATGCGTTACGCAAGCCGACGCCGATTCCTGCTACGAGTAGATCCCCACCAGCACCCAACCCAGCGCCCAGAGCGGCGTTTCTTAGCACGTCGCTATTGCTGTTCTGCCCTTGGATCAGTCCCATTGCTGTGTTGCTTACAGCGCCAGTAGCAGCGCCACGCATGGCCGTTTCTGCCACTCTGTTTGCTGTGTTCGGGCTAATGCGAGGTAGCACCTTTCCGATACCGCCGCCGACCACGTTCGTCAGAGTGTTGCCCGCTCTGGTCGCCATCAATCCGTTGGCTGCTTTCCATGGCGCTGTGATCAAGTTACCACCGCCTGCAGGGTTGAATCCTGCGCTGAGGATACCACCAGCAATACCAGTGATGTCGGCCACCCTGTCTGCTGTAGCGTTGCCTGTGGAGCCAGGAGCCATGGATGGACCACCGAGTAGCATGCCGCCGCCTGTACCAACTGCGCGGGTCACAAAATTACCGACGTTGTTCCCGTAAGTAATATCATTCATTAAGTTACTGAACGGAGATACAAAGTCAGCAAATTTGCTCTTAGCAGCACTGTCGGCTATCTTCTGTTTGTTGATCTCGTACTGGCTCGGCTGTGGTGGGATAGGCGCTGGATTAACGCCAGTCGCCTGTTGGTACGTCTGAATCGCCTGCGGATTACCTGCAAGCGATCTGCCCAACGTCGAATTCATGTAAATGTCTGAACCGGGTTGAGTAAGCGCAGGCGGCAAGGCTGATTTCAGGTCGTTCATGGACTTTTGATTGGCGAAATAGCTTTGCACCGCCTGTGTCCGTGGGTTAATTGGCGCGCTTGGTTGTTGTAAGCTTAGCGTACCGTTCATTGCTGATTCACGTATTTGCATTGCCTTCTTGCGCTGTTCCTCCGAAAACTGTTCCAGCCTCGTCGCCATGAGCCTACCTCCTTAGTACCATTTGTTTTTGTCCCAGAATTGCAACGCTTTAACTGGGTCGCCGTAGCGATCTTTTACATATTTCAATCCTTGTAAGGCTTGTTGATTCGGATCACTCCAGTTCACTGAGCTACCGCCGTAATTCTTACGGGTACTGTCCAGAAACTGAAACAACCCGGCCGCGGAAGATTTAGGATTCTTCGCATTCGAGTTAAAACTGGACTCCCTAGCTACCAACTCCAGCGCAGGTTGTAGCCAGCTATCGGGGTATCCAAGTGCTTTGATGGCGTTACTAACCGCCGCGCTTGCTGTAGCATAGTTATTTGGGTTTGCCTTTGCGTCCTTCACTGCTTTGTAATAATTGTTGTAGGAAAGGGCCCCACCAGTCCCGTTGGATGTGGGGCTGGCTACTTTCCCGCAGTGTTCGCCCCTGTTGGAGTGGGTGTTGTGATGTACTTCTTGTCGAATTCTTGAATTTCTTTCGTGGTCAGTCCCATGGACAACATGACCTGATCATCCTGACCTTGAGGCAGACCGTATCCAGCGACCTGCTGATAGATCTGTTCTCGGGTTGCTGCGTCCTTAGGTGGTGCGTACTTCTCAGTGGTTGGGTCGATGTATTGTGACTGCAATGCACTCAGCACTTGATTGGCGTTCATGCCGTTGTACTCCGCTGCTGGTGCATTGCCAAGACCAAGCCATGCGCGTGAGTTTTCGTCGTTGCTGATGGCCAACATGGCGTTTCGATATGCACTATCATCCTGTTGAGAAAGCTGCTGGAGAGCATAGTTAAGACCAAACTGAGTAGCATTCTGTTCAAACTGAGCTGACCATTGGCTATCCGCAACTGCATCACGCGCTTGCTGGTAAGCAAATTGGTCTGCTCGGAATTGATTGTCAACGCCTACCTGCTGCTGGTTGAATGCTTGGTTCTGTCCAGCCAGACTAAGTGGTGCGTTCGGATTAGCTGCCTGTCTAGCCAGACCAGTCCAATCGTTCTGTGGTGTAATGATACGTCCAGATGCATCCATGTACATGCCAGCTGCCGCTAGATTCGCCTGTCTGTTACCCAGATCTACTTGTTGCCCCGCCAATGTGCGGATACCTGGATTAACTTGTGCGGCATTCGAACGACTTACATTAGCGCCATATTGACTTGCATCTATGCCCATACCCGTTAATTGGTTACGAATGAAGTCAGCTTGTTTACTTAGTGCCGATCGATCCTCTGCCGTAATCCCTTTCGTCTCTGCCTGTTCCTTGAGACTAAGAAGGTTATTGATTGCATCACGCGCTTCAGTAGGAAGGTAGTTTCCAGTAACCTGTGCTTCCTGCAACGGATTCTGGAAGTACTCTTGGTTCTGCAAACCGTATTGGTTTGTGAGATTCCCAATCGCATCCTGACCCACACCATAATTCATTTGCTGTACCTGCAGATCTCGATTCGCATCATCGTTATAACGTTGGTATGCCTGTTGCATCAGCTGTGGTACGAGGTTATTGGCGATGCTCTCCATGGCGCTGTTGCCAAGGTTATTCGCTACCGTTTCACTCCAGGAAGATTTTCCTTGGCCTGTTGCTCTTAACCCTGCGTTGGTGTCCGCCTGCTGGTTCATGACATTCTTTTTCGCTTCAGCCAGCTGTGCTTGGTATGCAGGGTCCGTGTTTTGGTCATATGAGAAGGCATCAGGTCTGTTGAACTGAAACTGTGATTGGTTATTTATAAAGTTGTCGATCTTGCCAAGCGTGGCTTCGGTACGACTACCAGGCACCGCAAAATTATTCTGCGCAGTCGTCGGGTTTGCTTGCACATTAGCCGCCGCTTGTGCCATCGGACTTTGGTATCCTAGGTTGGTGTTGAGGTACTTCGTTTGTGCTCCAACGTCCAATCCTTGTTGTTGCCGGTTCGTGATCGTCGCCAATGTTCGGGCAATCTCGCTTTGCCGATAAGCATCGTTGTTCTTAATCTGCGCCTGATTCGATGCGATCCCTTGCCGCCCTGCTGTGTTGGCTGTGGCGTAGTTGATGCCGCCATTACCGAGAGCAGGGTTTGATTTAACGTTTGCGGCAGCCTGCGCCATAGGAGACTTGTTTGTGGTAACCGTACCCGTAACGCTTGGGATGGAGGATGCTACAGCACCAGTTACGGCATAAGGATCTTTCTTCTTCACCACGGTTCCTGTTGTCTCTACAACCATGTTGCACCTCCCTTTTAATAGAAAAAGGACCCCGTTTGGAGTCCTCAGTTAATTTTATTTCAACGCAGCCAGTTGTTCTTCTTTCTCTGCGATCCACTCTTGATACATTTTAATTTTTGAATTCGCATAATCAATAGAATCTTGATATGCGGCAGCTTCATCCGGTCTCTGTTCAATAATTTTTTTGTAAGATTCCAGTCTCGCTTCTTCTTTAACGATAGATTCTTTATATGATGTAATGAGCTCATTCAATTTAACCGGATCTTTTGCAATTGCATCTCTACCAGATACTACAGGCTTCTTGTTCATGACTATCTCCTTGTCTTTCATACTCACGTCATATCCAGCAGCCTCTGCTATTGATCTTGTAGGCGAATAGCTTTTACCCTCGACAATAATCGCAGTGTCCAACACTTGACCATCAACTTTAATAACAGTCTGGCCCTGAATCTTTTTACCGATTAACGATTGAATATCATCCGCGAAAGCTGCCCCAGCAACCGTGAATAAGGCACCAGCAAGGAATCCGGCAATGTACTTTTTCATGTAAGCTCTCCCTTATACCATTTTCCACCAATATACCACAGCTTTCGTGACAAGATATCCTTTTTGCTCCAAATCGTATCAACCGCCCTCCAAAGCTTCAATACGATCAAAAATCTCTCTCAATTCGTCTCCTAGAGTTCGACCTGGATTGTTAGCATACAGCACATCCCAATTATCAAAATTCATTCTTGGTGTATTGATAAATATCGTCCCGCTACTACCAAGGTCTAATGCCCCTAAACCATATAATTCAAGCGAACCTAAAACCATATCAATTCGCCCTCTTAGAATTCCGTTCTGCATAAACACCAGCGAGGGAGAACCGCCATAGTTAGGATCTATTGTTATATGATTATTCGCATCATTAAACGCTCCAAACACATTCCCTGTAGCGCTCATCTCACAACGTGGGAAGGCGTTACGGCGGGTAGCGATGTATGAGCCGAATATCTCAACCGACTCAATCAACCCAGCTACGATATGCCCCAGGTTAGCGCTGATAGCGGATAGTTCACCAACATCGATCTTGTCGGCTACTACTGCGCCTGCTTGGATCTTATCTGTCGTGATTGATCCTGCTTGTAGCTTCTCTGTGGTGATCGCCTCTGCCTTGATGCTGCGTGCTTCGATGCCCTCAGCCCGGATGTTGTTCACGTCCAGAGTACCGTTGATCATAAAGTCGATATCCTGTAGGCTACGTGCGATTTTGTTGATGTTGTCTTTCAGATAAGCGCTCACTTCCCCAAAATCATTAAACGTTGGTGGGTTTCGGAATGCTGGTGCTACATCTTGAATTCCCATGGTACCTCCTTAATAGAGCGGTAGTTGCCGCACCTGACGTGCGATCTCGTGCAATCGAACAAAGCCCAGCCCCTCCAGCTTAATACGGACTGTGTTTTCCAGGGCAAACTTTCGGACGGGTATAATAATACGTTGTGACACCGTTGATGAAGAGGTGAACGAGATAACCGAGTCCCAGTTCTCTCCTGACTTTTGATTCGATAGACTGATGTTCAGCACACTGCCTACGCCCATATCTACAACGATCCACATTTTCAACCAGCGCTGACGCTGTGCAATGGATTGATTGGTGAACGGTTTGGTTACGGCTTTCCAAGCAACAGGGCTTGCCATATCCAGCGTGCCGCCAAGCTTCAGCACTTGACCCGTAGCCGTACCAATGTACAAGTCCTGTCCGATGGATGCATAACAAGTGGGTACTGGTGTAACCCATCGTGTCCATGTGCCAATGCGTGGATCATGCACCAGCGTTTCTCCACTCTGTGTGCTGAAGTATAAGCGAAGTCCGTCCGACCCTGCGGCACTTGCTGTGCTGACGTTGGGATAGAAGGACTTAATCACCTCGCTGAATCCTTTGTCCGGCAATGCAGCAGCTGAGTACTCGTAGATACCTGACTTATGCATAAAGCGCAGTGAGCCTTCACGCGCTGACACTGCATTGTTGTTTGCCACGCCTTCGTCGTCGGTGACTACGCGGCTGTTAAAGTCCGAAGGTTGTCCACCCATTAGCAGGTGTATGGACGATGGCATCCCGATGGTCAAGCGATAAAGGCTACCAGACAGCATGTTGATGTCTTCACCGTGCGACGACTCAATCGTTTTACGGTAACTGTCCTGCTGATTCCCTGCGAATTGATTCCAGTTCTCTGGCTGATCCAACGCAGATGACCATAACTCGTTCCCTACAGCGCACCAGAGCCTGTTTTGGTATGTGGTAATGTATTTACCATTAGACGGTGCGCCACTCAATACAGACACCGCAGAGCCGTTATACTTACGCATCGAATCAACACCATTGCACCCGATCAGGTTTACACCGCCCAGGTTGCCGTCAAAGTTAGTGAACGACCATTCTGCTGACGTGTTCAGGCCACTAGCAAGTGTTGTCCAAGTGCTTCCGATCAACCGCCTCCATGTGCCATCATTGAACACGGCATGTAACTCCCGACCACGCCAGACACCCATGCCAAGGACACGTGTACCAAAAGTACCTTGCACAGCCAAGCCCGGCCTTGTGGAGATAGCCGGGTAATCATCGGTGGTCAAGTTCTGCATTTCGGTAAAGTAAGTGTCCTCGATAGAATATGGATCAAAGGTATTCAGCCCTCGGAACTCTCGAATCGGAATCGGTTGCATCATGCCTTCAAGCGGCTGGTTCTGTGACGGCTTATATTGTACGGGCCTCATTGCACTGCACCCGCTTGATAGTTCTGTGATGCCACATTCCATGCTGCCTTGTACTGGTTCTCATAGTTTGATGCCTTCACGCTGTCATCTTGGCTATTAGCCAGCATTGCAGCCAAGGCCGGGATAAACGTCCAGTGATACTCCTCTGGTGCGTCAGGTGAAGCTGAGAGAGCCGTAGACAGGAACGTGGTTGTAGCAATCCGGTGGTAACGCAAAAAGCCTCTTAAATCAGCGTAAGGGGCTGGGTACAGAGATATGGTTTTGGTTGTATCGTCGTAAGCAAATGCGTTTTGGTATGGCGTTACGTCTTCACGATCCAGGCTACGATACTGCGATGGTCCGATCAGCACCAAGTCGATGTTCTTCTGCCTGATATCTGGCGGTAATGTATAGTCCGTTTCTCCAGCTGTGCAATCAAACTGCGCCACCTTTGGAATCTTGACCACGTTGAAGAAGTCTTGGTTCAGCGCATTCAGCCAAACCACCTTATCTGCTGCCGGCACCTCGTTGGGTACCAGCATATCCGCTTCTGCAATAATTTCAGTTAGGTTCATGGTATCACACCTCTTCTGTAATCAGGTGTTCGTATCCCTCAGCAATCAGATAAGTGTCAATGCCGGGTTTCAGGTCTGGCCTGCGCGATAACACATAGTCGTAAGTGTACGCCTTGTCGATGATCCGTTGCCCCATATACGCTCCCATTACAGCGCGCCTCCCATCACGAGGTCGTCAATGGCTTGTTGCATGAGCTGTTGGTTTCTCTGTAGCTCCTCGATGGCCTGAGTTACATCATTTGGATCTTTCGGTTTTAATGACTCGTCAATCTCGAATGTTGTCCCGTTCCATCGGTAGTATCCGGCGTTGATGCCTGCGGGTAGGTGGGTCATATCCAACTCAACCTCTGTATACCCTTCGTGCGGATATGTTATGGCATCCCGGATGATATTGTCTGAATCCAGTTGAAAGTAAAATTTCATGGGTATCTACCTCCATATGATAATTGCATCTTTCTTTTCGCCCGTAATTCCGCTCGACAAGGCATAACCGGCTCCGTCTGCACTTGCTAAATCAGCAATGTTGTTGCTACTTTTATAAGCTGCCATTGATACACTATAAAGCAACATACCACTACTACTTCCTGTCTCTAAACCTACAGCTAAAAACGTAGCGTTTCTGCTGTACTCAACACAGTACACTCTAACTGGCGGATTGCTACTAAGAGGGTTTACTTTCTTGAATGTGTCTCCAATCCGTTGGTAAGTCAGTAGATACGGGCTGTTTGTGGTACCAACACTCATTAAGTCTGTACCAGGCATGAAGCCAACTCCATTCGCTCCGCTAGTAGGCAGATCAGCAAAATCCGGGATTTTTTCAAATGTATCGCCTGTTACTTTATATACGTTCAAATAAGGGGTTGTTTGGTACGCACAAGATAGTAAATCACCGCTGGAACTAAAATCACTAGCATTCACCAGCCCCGTTGGTAAAACTGAGGGATTTGACAGTTTGGTAAATGTATCTCCTGATCGTTTATAAATTGTTATAAATGGAGTTGTACTATGTCCAACAACTAAATGAACTCCACTAGGATCGAAAGTTAGTGAAGCAGCAAGCCCAGTTGGTAAGACAGAAGGATTTGATAGTTTAGTGAACACATCTCCTGATCGTTTATAGATACTAATATAAGGCGAATCAGTGTGGCCTAATGCTAAATAGGTACCATCAGGGCTCCACGCGACACATCTTGTATTACTCGTTGGCAAAACTGCAGCATCTGGTAGTTTAGTTAAGGTATCCCCATTCCTCTTATAAACAATAAAGTAAGGGGCACTTGCCAAAACAACTGCTAAATAGGTACCATCAGGGCTCCAAGCGTTACCGATTGATGATGATCCAGGCATTGAAGCAGGATCTGCTAGTTTAGTGAAAACGGAGCCATTACGTTTATAGAGAGCGAAGTAAGGTGAAAAGGCCATGCTGACTGCCAAATATGTGTCGTCGGGACTCCATGTTGCTGATCTCACTGACGCCGAAGATGGTGGGTAAGTTATGGTTACATCACTACCAAACTGTGTTTTTGTATAAATCGGGTCACCTGCAACAAGATTCCCAGCATAAGTCACAGTCTGTTGTACCTGACCGTTTATCGCTGTTGAGGTTTCGATCGTTCCAATCCCGTCGGCCAGTTCCTCAAAAGAATGCGGGGAAGTCCCTGATACCGTTCCCCCTTTGACGATGACGGCGGTCTCAATCAGATTTTTCCCGTCATCGACATGTGTAAAAACCTCGTTTAGCGCGGCAACCAGATTTTCTTTTGTTGTAGTTTGTAGCACACTCAGATCGCCTACTTGATTGTCTGTATACTCATTAGCAGAAACCAGTGATGCATCTGCTTTGTTTTGCGCGCCTGCCTTTGTTTCCCCTTCAATCCGTACAAACTGAGCGTCCGCGCCACTCATCAAACCAGAGTTGCCATTGGTTACAGCATTCGGGATCACGTCGGTACCACCTGTGATATGTGAAGATGCGTGCGCACCTGGTGTAGCCGAACCCGTAGCCGTCACTGTTACTTGCTTGTTTGCTGGATTTGTAGTAATGGTGATCCCAGTTCCACCAGTGAACTGCAACGTGTCTGTTTTGTTGGTAGCCAGTACATTGTTTACTCCAGCGAAAGCATTCTGGTTAGCTTCTGCTCCTGTCTGTACCCCGTCCAGTTTCCCCTTGTCAGCTGCTGCCATGAGTCCATCCGTTGATGGTGTAGCCAATCCTCCAGTAGCTTTGCTATTCCAATCTGCTTTTTCAGCGTCTGTCACGAACCGGTTGCCTGAGTCCTGAGCGATAATGGATGGTGGATGTGTCGCAGGGTGCACGTAGTTGTTCGCTCCTGGAGCCACACCATCAAGTTTAGTTTTATCTGCACCAGTCATGAATCCAGCCGCACCACCAGCAACCACAATGGCATGAGCTGCACCGCCAGTACCAATATGTGCGTTCAGGTTTCCATCAGAGTAATCTTTGGCAGCTTGTTCTGCTGCATCTGCCTTCGCCTGTGCACCTGCTGGTGTCTCCCATTGTGAATTCGCTTCTGCAGCAATGTCTTCACTTGTATTCCGCCACGGGTATTTACTCATGCTTACCACCTCTCTGTAACGGAATACCGTTCGTACCCGTTGTTTGCTGTTTCGTATTCGTTCAACACCTGGCGGTATTTATAGTCGAATTCCTCCGACTCTTTCCCGCTGGTAATTTCTTTCAATACACCGTACACGAGTACCATGTCAAAGTCCGGATCGAATCCAGTAGGGCCATCCATGTCCGCTAAAGCCAGTTCCCGTAGTACTTCAGCATGGAAGATTTTGATACCCTCTGGAGTGTCTACCTCCGGGTTGGGCACGATACCGATACGATCACCGGAAAAATAGTAATACGGTTTCTCCTTTAGCCTCTCATTGAATTGCCGCAACGGAATACGTCTCCAGCCATCGTTATCGTTGTGATAGGACTCCATCTTCACATCGACGTCTACCACATTGCCTGGTGGGCAAGGAAGCACATACAGCGCCTTATCCTTCACCAAGTCGATTGCAGTACAGATGACATTCGATTGCTGTTGAGCAGATCCGAAGTTACGGACAAGCCTGTCACGCACTTGCGACACCTTGCGAACAATGGAAGCGGGAGAGAGGAAATTAGGCGACTTCTCCGTAATTTCCTCTACAACGTCTTTTAAGAGCATTTCTCACCACTCCTTCATATTTACCTTACGCGTTCTCTAAAGCTGTGATACGTGCCGCCAGTTCAGCGAGGATAGCCTGTACGTTCGTTGCTGTGCCCGGCGCAATCGCTGTAGCTGTA
This sequence comes from Paenibacillus sp. FSL R5-0519, assembly GCF_037974275.1. Taxonomy (NCBI): domain Bacteria; kingdom Bacillati; phylum Bacillota; class Bacilli; order Caryophanales; family Paenibacillaceae; genus Paenibacillus; species Paenibacillus sp. FSL R5-0519. The sequence continues at coordinate 1,613,310 of NZ_CP150234.1, read as the reverse complement.
ATCGTTGTTGCAGGGTGCACGTGGTTACCAGCTGCGGCTGTTGATGCTGTGGTGCCAATAGCCAAGTTTGATGTACCTGCACCAAGGGCTGTACGAGCTGCTGTTTGGTTAGCGGCTGTCAGTACTGCTTTACCTGTAGCTGTAGCATCCGTGATGCTGTTCGATGTGATGGTGCCTCCACCGCCTCCACCCATGTCGATCGGCTGACCGTTGGCGTCAACGAATACCGTATAGTTAGGCTCCCGCTTTTCGGGCAGGCTTGGTGCTTCGGCTGCGGGGATGATCTGTAAGAAGTCCGGCTGTCTGCTGTGGTTCAGTGGCATCTGTGTTCCCTCCAATCAATTTTTCCAGCAGTTCGTTTGTACGTTGCTGTTCTTTATAGATCGCATTGAGTGCGTCCAGTTCATCACGAAACATGTGATTACCTCCAAAAGAAAAAGAGGGGCAATATGCGCCCTCTTAGTCTTGTACGTTATGTCCAAAGAGGAAGGAATAGTTGGTTTGACCATAACCCCAACGTCCTACAACTTTGTGTTTAGCTACTTCTGTATCAAAGTCAGTGATCGAACCGTTCTCCGGTTTACGTCTCCACTGCCAGTGGTTGAAGCGTTTCATGCGCGCTGAGTCAGCAGCGAACCAGTTCTTGCGCTGAGCTGGGTTGATAAACGGATTGACGATGACCTTGATGTTGCCCATGTACATATTCGCGTCAAAATGGTTGCTTCCTGGCTCATATTTCGGTAGCTCAGCATCAGGTAACCCAGCAATCTTGAAGGCTGCACGTGCATTGTAAGGTGCAACGATCAGTGTATCAGGAATAACCGCCAATGGATTACCGCGATCATCTTTCCATTCCTGCATGAGCACGGCTGTTTCATCCCATGCATCCAGCGTTAGTGCCTGAGATCCAAGGTTAGACTGTACATCTGTGCTGTTTGTAGGGCTGTATGGATGGTCAATGGCACACAATGGCTTACCATCAGGCAATGTATAGCGCTCTAAACGTCCACGGAAGTTAGGCCCTTGTGCGACAAAAGCGTTGTTCAAGAATTCAACAGCCTGCAATTGCTGAGTTTTGTATACAGCATCAGCCAGACCCATGATTCGTGTCTTGATCTCCGTAAGTTTCAAGTCATCAATAAAGTCGCGTTCAATGATACGACCATCAGAGAACTTGCGGTTACGAATAACCTTTTGCCATAACTCTTCAACGTCCTCATAGAAGACTTGGTTGTTCGAGTGGCCCCATTCTTCCATAAGGCCCTCAGCGCCAACACCTTCATACGATTCGCGGTCTTTATCGGAGTTACTAACGTTATACATCAGCGGAATATAGTCTTTTTTATCCTTGGTTTCGAGCGAGTAAAGTTCTTTGAAGATAGGTTCGAGGACTCGTGCGTCCCATTGAAGTTTTGTTTGCATGTGTTATGCTCCCCTCTCGATTATGACAATTGACGGTTCTTAACTTTGAACCGTGCTGTCTTTTTATTTGTGTTAATCGCCATTACAGACAAGGGACCGCCCGTTACGGTGGCCGAGTTTGCCGACAATCCATCAGCTGCCAATGCAATTGCAGATGCGCCTGGAGTGAACCCGCCTGCTGCTGTTCCGCTGTACGGTGCGTCATACCAGTCACCCTCCCGAGCCAAGATAACCTCAGTCTCTTTGTCTGTGCCTGCCTCTACATTTGCAGTCAAGAATCCAGCAATCGGGTCAGTCGCACCAGCCTTTGTCCAGCGTCCTGCCACCAGTTTCACAGCTTCACCAGCAAAACCTGCTTCATCGTTGGTCATCAGAAACTCTGTGATTCGAGTGGGGTCATTACCGTAATCGTTGTATACATATTTGAATCCTTGTGCCATGGCTTAACGCCTCCTGTTTATTCAAAGTTTTTTGCATATTTGTTAGCTTTTTTCGGGTCAAGCCCAAACATAGCGAATGCACCAGTTAACTCTGCTGGCGCGCTTGGCTCCAGCGTTCCAGCCGCTTGCGTCTCCACCTGTGCCCGTTTGTTCAGGCGTTGGTTCTTCAACACCGTCTGTTCTGCGCGTTTACGCTCTGTGGCGCTCAGTTTATCCCGGTGTACCAACTCATAAGCATCAATCGGGTCATAACCACGTTCAATGCGCGCATGCATCTCTTGGGTAAGCCAAGGTGCTGCGGCTCCATCATCCGTGACCTCCTGTGCCAGTTCCGGGTACTTCTTGAACAGATCCTGCCAGCCTTGCACCAGTTGCTGTTGTTGTTGCTCCTGTTGGCGTGTGGACTGCTCTGTCTCCTTGCTTTGAAGGACCTCACGCGCTTGTTGTAATAGCGGGTGGTTATCGAGGTACTGATCAAGCACATCAGGGTCAATGCCAGCGTTCATAGCTTCTTCCCGCATGCTTATCTTCAGTTCGTCGAATTGGTCCTTTTGTCTCTGCTGTGATGCGGCCTCAATCTGGTCGATGTTGTCCAACAGATCGGCGTGATCTTTATATCCCTGCTGTTTTGCAAGTCGATCCAGAGCCGATTCATATTGCTTCGCTCGACCTTCCACCTTCTCGTAATTCAGTCCCTTACGTGCATGTACTGCCACTTCTTCGTCCGGGATGAATACGTCTTGACCGTTGTATTTGACTGTGATGCCCTTCGGTTGTTCATCAGCTTCGAGTGCTGGCTCTATGGGTGGAGCGTCGTCCTCGTGTTGATCGTCGTCCGGGTCTGGGTCATCGCCGTCACCATATGGTAAGTTAAAGGCTTCATACGCATCACGCATTGCTTGTTGTTGATCGTCAGCCTGTGGGTGGGCTGTTTCTGGTTCTGTGACGGTATCGCTATGGGTGGCGATGTTGTCGATGTCTTCCATGCTCGGTTCCTCCTAATCCGCTATGGGTGGCGGCAGATATAAAAGGCCAAAGGATTCTCACCCTTGGCCTGTTCTTACTGGTTGCATCAGTTGCTGGGCAACTTTTGCGCCTTCCAGATTCATTTTCTGTTGTTTCAAACCTTGCTCAAATTCACGGTCACGCTGTTCTCGCTCCATCCGCTCACCACTAAACTGCTGTAGTGTCTGCTGCATGGATTGGTTCTCTTGGCTCAACTGCTGTACCTGAGCTTGTGCTTCCTGCGCTTGTTGCTGGGCTTGCATGAATTGCTGTTGCTTGCCTGACTCTTCTTCAATACGCCGCTTGATGACGTCCATCGGCTCCATACGCCCTGTGGTAATGACGTACCGGACTGCCTCGGCATCAATCATTGGCTGCTGAGTGATCGGATCCATCGTCTGAAGTAGATTGAAAGCCAGTTGCAACCAGTACTCCCGGTCTTGCGGCTTGTCTACTCCGATCTGCACCAGTATGTCAAACTCCGGCACAAACTCCTCTTGGACCTCCACAGGCTCTGGCATCATACTCATTGGATCCATCTGACCCATCATGTCCATGCCCTGCATCATATCAGGCGGTTGCATGTCTCCTGCACCCATCTCTTCAACCATTGGTGCTGGCGACGCATACTCGGACGGTACACGGGAAACCATTTGATCCCGGCTCATCTTCACTGTACGGCCTGTAACACGTGCGATACGCTCTGTGGTGTAGAACTGGGCTATCAACTCCACATACTGGCTGAACACCTCTTCTAGTGCGTCCTGTATCAAGTCAGATACGGTGTTGAGTCTTGTACCCGCAGCTGCCATAAGTGCCTTGGCCTGTGCGCCACTGGTGACGTTGCTGTTGGCCTGCCCATTGGCACTGTCGAACTGCCCTGGGATCTTCTGCAACATCTCGTCATAGTAGTTCAGCATGTTGAAAACTGTACTTGGCACGTTGACGCCTTCCAGTTCCTTCACACCAGCCATACGCCCAGTAGCCACCGGAAGCATTGCGCCCGGCATAGATCTTTGCTCAGCCCATGTACGAGGCTTGGATATAGCTCCTTCTTCGTACATCATCGCTGCGTTACCCATTTTCGCCATGGTCTCGACTGCAATCTCAGCGTATTTGTTCTTCATGATCTGCGGCTTGATCATATCCCGCATGAAACCTTTGCCCCATGGATTACCTTCTGATGGGTACAGTGTCCGGGCTACGAATGGATATTGGCCGTGATCGAACACATATGCTTTATGCTCCAGGAACACGCCTGACGTGGTGATGTAGATGCAATGTACGCCCTCCATCTTTCCATCAGCCTTCGCTAGATACTCGGATGGGTCAACGCCTTCCATCAGTTTCTCTTCAGCCATTTCGCGGAACAGTTTCTTATCCTCAGCACTCACCTGTTTGGGCAGTCCACGATACCAGTACTCAATGAGTCCGGACATCTGCTGCCGTGTGGCGTCTGTGCTCAGGTTGCCATCATCTGAGTCAATGTTGAACACATCAGTCTCAAGCGTGCCAATATCAGGCTGAACCTTCTTGCCTTGCTTGGGCCAGCGCTCTTTAAAGTACTCCAGTGGCTTGGGCACGTTTATGATGATGCCGCCCATCTTCTGGAGGTAAATGAAGTCTTTAATGCGTGGGTCCGGGAAGAATGTACCGAAATCAACTGGAATGATGTCGTTACGCCCTTCGTACCGGTTCATCCCACGCCCACCTTCGACTGTTGGGTCAAAGACAGTTTTGTATATTAACGGGCCATGAATGACCATGCGCCGGACAGCTCGGGTGTGTTTCTGCTTAAATTTGATCTGTCGCAGTTCAAACGGCATGAAGTCGTTCAAGTCCCGGGCTTTTTCCTCGTCTCCCTCTTCCTGAGCCGTGAAGTTCGGGTAAGGCATCCATCCAGTCAGCTTGCCTACAATGGACTCTATCTGTGAGAAGGTGATGTTCTCCACCGCATCCGGACGAAGCTTAGACACTGCATCTGAGCGCAATCCCTTCCAATGGTCACCCATGTAGAAGCGTTGCTCCTTACGCCAGATGTCGTCCATCTGTTGCCGTGCCTGCTTGAACACTTGGTAATCCTGGTACACCGTGTCATATATCCGTTGTTCTTCTGGTGTATTCGGATTTACTGAGTCTTTATCAGCTCCGTTCTCCGTAAACAAACCCTGAAATCCTTTCTTGATCTTGTTCAGCGTGCTCATTTGTCCTCACCTCGCTCCCTAATCCTTTGCTGTATCACCGCTTTCTTTTTGGTGTAAGCTCTATCCCTTCTGATCACATACACCATGTGCCCAACTAAAATTGAACCGGCTGCGATGGCAATGAGAGCAATCACTTGTCATCCACCTCCAGCACGTTCGGATCGTCATGCCAACTCATTGGAGAACGTGTCTCCAGCGGTTCGGCTGGCTTCTGATGGTTGTTGTACATCGCATACTCACCAGCATTACGTGACGTCAGGCGGTTGGTCAGATCCTTGATGGTCTTGTCTTGATCACGTATTCGCATAAACAAAAATACGATGGTTGCGATCACCATCGTTGTCAGCGCATATTCCATTTCCTCACCTCACCAGAATGACGGCTTAACCTCGTCGTCGTATTCTTCCTCTGTATCAAAGTCCACTCGCTTGCCTGTAATAGACTCAGGATTAGCGCCCCACGCTACCTCTTGTTGTCCGCTGACCGTGTGTACGATCTCACCAGCCATGGACACCGTATCCACTTGGTCGTCATTCTTACCTTTCGGGAAGCTCATCAACTCCGCCTCGAAGTCATCCAACCAATTACCATCCTCACGGTGGTACACCTTGCCCAACTCATAACGTGCAGCAATCGGTAATGCCCGAGTAACCTTGTCCTTGTCTACCTTCACAGGCAGGATGGTCATCCCATCGCGCTTGCACTCCTGTATCAAATTGGTGCCGAACGTCTTATCCTCAATTGCCTGAAACTTCGGCTTGTACCGATGCTCCATCTGCTTCATCAGCGTCTTTTGCTCCGGTCCCTCAATGTGCGTACGATATACATCACGGATCAGGATGTCATTGTCAGGCGTCACCATGAACGTTGAAACAGCAAAGTAGTCGTTGATTGTCTTCTCACTGTTCGCTGTGTCCACCGTTTGGAACATCCAGCATTGCATTGCTGTAAACCTCCGTCCGTCTGAGAGCACCACATACTGTACATTGTGAATCTGCTCAAACTTAAAGTACCGGAAATGTTTACGTTGGAATATCGTACCGCCTGCAGCTGATGGCCTTTGCTGATACAAGGCACTGAATACATACGAGCCAACGTCGGACTTGATCTGGTCCAGACGCTGCACGTTGAAGCCAAACTCAGGCCAGAGCGCCTCCCCAGGTTTACGACCCAGATAATCATCGTCCTCAGCTACTGCCGGGAAGTTGATCACCGTCCAACGCTCGCCCTTATGTGTTCCTTGCTTAACCTCATCGGCTTCCTTCTTCAGTAGCCGTCCTACCAAGTCGTCTTCATGCCAACGTGTCATAACCACGATAATGCGTCCGTCTGGCGTTAACCGTGTGTACAGGGTTGATGTGTACCAACTCCATAGACTCTCACGCACAACCTCGCTGTTGGCTTCCTCAGCGTTCTTGAGTGGGTCATCAATGATAGCGATACGTGCACCCTTACCTGTAATGGGACCACCCACACCAGCAGCATTCACGCCGCCACGATGTCCTTCTATGCCCCATGACTCCGCTGACTGTCTTGCACCAGATATTGAAACGCCAAATAGACCCGATCGGTCCATGAACGTATCTCGCGCAATCCGGTTATTATCCCGGCTCAGCGACAACGCATAGGATGCCAATATGATCTCATCATTCGGATATTTTCCTATGTGCCATGCAGGAAACTTCTTGCTCACTCGCTCAGACTTACCATGTCGTGGTGGCATTGTGACGATTAAACGTTTGATCTTGCCCTCGGATACATCCATCAGTGCTCTGTCCAGTACATCCAGGTGCTTCCCGTCTGCATCCCGTCCATCACTGTCGAAGTCCATAAAAAAGCTGAAGTCAAGCTTGGCTAGGATTTCAAACTGTCTACTGAGCGGTACTGGTTTGTCGCTTCCAGAGTTGTTTAAGAAGCTCGGCGCTTTCTGGGTCTGTTGAGATGGTTTGCTCGACAATGTACTCATGTTGATGGTTCACCTCGCCTTGTACATCTGCCTGTACTCGATCAATCGGTTTGTACCCTGCACGATCCAGCAAATCCCTTGCAGCAACCAGCCTATCCTTGTCCATTGCATTCGGACTCTGCATGATCTCCATCATCACGTTATACGCCTTGACAGCATCCTCAGCGAACATCATCCGCAAGTCCTTGTTAAGATTCTGTTCAGTTTTGTTAAGATATTGTTGAACCTCAACAGACTTTAACAGCCTACTACCTTGACTTGACGCTGTCTTCTCGCTGTATCCTGCTGCAATGGCAGCCTGTGTTGCGTTGTTTCCATTCTGCAGATATTCCGTCACAAATAGCATCATTTGTGGTCTCAAGTCTGCCATGGTGTCATCTCCTTTCTATTCCAACTTGGTGCCGCAGAACGGACAGAATGAGATGGTTTCGAAATACTCATTCTCAATATTCATACTCCATTCATCTGACCCATCTTTATCAATATCATGTGCGATACCCTGAACAAATACCGCATCTTTCAACCCGTTGCATTGATGAGCATCCATGGGTATCACCTTCCTCTCTACTCGTCTTCACAAATCTGATAGCCTTCTGGCCACTCAAAACTTATCACTCGTACATATACGCCGTAACCTCGCCTTACAATGATCATTCGATTGTGCAGGTTTGGCTTACCTTCGATCTGCCGTTTCAATTCCTGCGCTGTGGATTTCATATCCTTCAGCATTCCTCTTGTTTTCGGCGACCGTTGACCTTCTTGTACTCGCTTGCCATTAACCACCTTAATGCTTTCCCCAGTTGACTGATGCCGTTGCATCGGATCTTCTGGGTTGTACAGTTCTATTTGTCTGCCGTAGATCTCAGGCATATCCTTCACAATGGGTGTGATAAATCGATTGACCCACTTTTTGATTACTCTGCGCTTCACTATGTGTTATCCCTCCTTCCTATCCTGTGTTGCAATAGCTAATGCCAGTAACGCTGTTGATCTGGCTTGAATGAGCGCTGCCTTGGCTTCGTATGAAATGTTCTTTCCCAGCCTTGTTGCAATGTCTTGCATCTGACTCTGACACATCGCTATAACCTTTTCATTGTCCATGTCTCTTGTTATCCCTCCTCTTAATGACCCAACCCTATACGGCCCCCGCTGTCGCTGGGTGATTCGGTCGGACTCGATGGCCTTCGGCCTTAACCCACCAGCTTGTCATAGCACGCCTTGATTACTTTGGCATCATGCAGCGCGTTATACTTCGCACCTTCAATCCCTGCAAACTCTTCTCTGTTCACGTCTGGATCTACGCCTTTAATCTTCATCAGTGTGCAGATATCAAACGGGATGTAATAGACGTTCTTCGGAATGTTGAATGCATGTCCCCAGATCTGATTGAACAGCACCCAGTCGTAGGATAGGCAATCACTCCATACCTCCACTTCCTCATACTGGCCCAACCACTCTTCCAGGCATGTGCGAATGAACGATGTACCACCCGCAAACCCGTTGCCATCAACGAATTGAGATTCGTTGGTCAGTTTGTAGTTGCTGTATGGCAGGAATCTGCAGTTGTTAATGACATTCTGTTGTAACCATTCGTCCACTTGGCTCCGGTCATAATCCGTAAACTCCGCATAGAACGCTTCACCAACCTCAGCGACCATCCCAATGCTGATTAATGTCGTGTTCTGATGCAATCCAGTGAACTCAGCATCCATAAATACTTTCACTACTCACCATCTTTCCGTTGGTTCCAACGACATGATAAAAAACAAAAAAAAGAGCAACGGCGTTTAACCGTCACTCTCTTCGTATGATGTGGGCAAGGATTTGCACCCTGCATAGTAGCATTTTGTCACGGGCAGCAGCCTAACTGACTTCCCCTTACGGTTCCCTTGGCCTATTCCAGCTCTACTTCCCAACCAGTGAAAGCTCGGCATTCTCTCTTTGCGCCTGATTGGTTTTCGTCTGGGGCTCGCCGAGTCGTATCCACCTTAGCTCTAAGCGTCTACCTATTCCGCCACCACATCTTAGTTTTGGCTTGCAAGGAAGGAACGTTGTAAACGACGACTGCGCATACAGCTATCGGCGCTTATCAGATGTTCCTTATGCTAGTATCATAGCAGTTTTACCATGCTATTTGCGTGCGTTTTTCATGCGGATTTCGTGTGCATTTCATGCAAACCGATATTTCTGTCGAACATGTAATCCAGATTGTTAATCTCAGTTTCTTTCTCGCTTAATGGTTCCAGGGCAATGGACAGCTTGCGAATCGCTTCAGTGTGAAGGCGTGATACCCGACTTGCATCCCGTTGCGTGGCAGCTGCAATCTGAGCCAGCGTCATTGTGTTGCGATCCAGATACTTTTTCATGATTACCGAGCGCTGATCGTCATTCAACACGTTATTAACTGCGCCGTCAATCAGATTCACGATTCTGTTGTAACGCACCTTATCCCACGTGTTCTTGTCTCTCATTCGCTCTGAGATTATATACGGCAATACTTCATCATCTTGAATGGGACCGCAGTTGTTCACCGCGTATTCATAGGATCTATAATCCTTCAGAAGCTCCGTCACCTGATTGTTGTCCATGTTCTCCCTCCTCATACTCTTTTTCAAACTCACTGTGCCGGTATATTCTCCATCCCTTTTCAGGCGAGTGCACCAACCATTGTCCTTCCAGCACCTTGAGGTGTCTGTTATCTACAACGACGCTGATGTAGGGCTGTGCCGCCTGGATGAATCGCCCCTTCAATACGTGACCACCCGTGAATTCTCTCACCCTTGCAACAGATGCCGGAGAGCAATCCGTTATCTGGATCGCCCTCACGGTTTCTGCTTTGCGGTGGTAGATCATGCTACCTCAGATTGCGGCAATTCCAACGCACTCACGCGTCTTTTGAGCTCCTCAAACTCTGCTCTCGTAACTTCTCCCTCTGTTTCTTCAGCACTACTTCCTGCCAGCTGCTCTTCAGCCAGTCCGTTGGTTGTGTTCTCCGCTGTGTCTTCTTCGGGATATCCCCAGGGAGGCGGGTTTAGTTGGTCGCCCTCTTCCAAGTCTGCTGCAGACTGTGCATGATTCTCATCACGATGTTCTTGTTCTTCGGTGATTCGAAATTGCGGCGCCTCTTCGGCGCTCACCTCCCGGTACTTCCCAGCTTCGAGGTAGTTGAAGGTGATTACTTCATCCGTTGCCGCAAGCTTCGCTCTTTTCATGGAACGTTTGTTGTCTATCCACTCGACATCGTATATGGCTGGTTTGGCTTCTTCCTCACGTTTCTTCTGCTCTTTCCATGCTGCCATCGCGTCACCGACATCAATGACCTTAGTCGCTTGTACTGCACCGACTGCAATTTGTTGGCGAAGATCGTCGATGTGACTTTCTTTCTGCTTAATCTCGGCCTTAGCTTCTTCCAACTGAGAAACCGCAGCATCACGTTTGCTCTCCATGTCCGACAATTCAGACCTTACATCGCGTAATTCTGTCACCAGTTTGGCATTGGCTTCTCCTGCTTCATCCGCTTTTGCCAGTGCTGTATCCTTCGCTGCTGTTTCTGCTGCAAGACGCTCCTGTAAATCTTTAATTTGAGCCATCCACTGTTCATCCCGCTGCAACAATGCGTTCTGCACCACGATACGGACTACTTGGTAAGATGATTCCGCTGATTCTGGTGTGTCGTTTTTAAACATGTCACGCATGGTCACGCCGTCCAAATCCATATTGTCCATGATGTAGGCAACCTGTTGTTGAGACTCTTCCACGTTCTGTTGCTCCAAGTATGCAATCTCTTCCTCGATATCCACGATCTTACCTGCATCTGCCATAGCACCACGTTGTTTTTCAATGCTCAACTCATACCGTAATTGTTCAATACGTTCCTGCTTTTCCACCTACATACACCCCGTTTTCCGATAGTAATAATGATATATCTTATTATAGCACATATTGTGGTTAAAACACAGTATTTTCGCCGTTTTACACAATATTTTGTGGTTTATCTGCAACATGTCACATTTGACTTTTTCGTTCATGCAATTTCGGATCTCGCTTCCCGTTTGCCTACTTTCCAACCATCGATTTTAAACCACCCAGTAGGCTCATAGAGACGTTTTTGTGCTGATCCTAGTATTTGTCTGTCCAACTCTATCAAACGCCCTCTACACGCCCCAGAATCGTCGAGGAGCACCCATCCGTCTCCCACGTGTACGTACCGCACGATATTACTCACTTCTCTTCCCACCTTCCGCCTTTCTTGGTCACCAGTTTCAGAATCAACTCCGGGTTCCTCACGTCGAACAGTGTCCGTCTCAACGAAAAGTCCCGGGCTGCAAATCCCTTCACGTCTTCCACAATCATCTGTCCGTCCTGCTTGTACATGAAATCGGCTGTGTACTTGATGCCGCGTTTCTTCTTGCCCATCTTCATGAATGGTTCTACCAGTTGGAACTCTGGTTGCAGGGTCAACTCGCTGATTGCGCCGCCACGCTCCAGAAGCATCAGCATCCGGTACCGCTCTGCCTCCATCATGCTGTCGAAGGTGATCCCGTCCTTGACTGTCTTCTTCGCGCCGTACTTGTTGCCCCTCAAGCTGCACCACCTCCTCTCCGTTTTATGATCAGCTCATGGTTAACCCGCGTCTTGGGTACGCCTACCTCTTTGGCAATGTCTGACCGGAGCCAACCGTAATCGTATAGCTCCATGATCTTGTCTGACTGCTCTGGTGTAAGTGGTACATCCAGGCTTGCCATCAACTGGTCTGCCTCTGGCTCCTTCCTCGTTTGCACATACATCTTGTATTCCTCGCCAATCTGTCGGCCCATCGGTTTCTTCGTCTGCTTCTGCTCTTTGATCTGTCCGCCTGCTTTATACCATTTCTTTCTCATGCTGCTTCCTCCTCAGTGTCGTCTGCAAAGGCCTCTCGGCCCCTGCGCATAAATTCTTCCCAGTCTTGGTCCATCAGGTCGTAATCGTCGATTGGCTGTTTCACCTGATCATCTCCCTACTGCAATCTATAATTCATCTCAATTCCGCCCTGGATCACCACTTTGTAGTCTCGGCACATCTCGTTAATGCGGCTTCCCAGCGCTTCATCAATCTCACAAATCCCGGACACTGTTCGTTCGGAGCTGACTAATATAGGCAAGTTGTTCAAGTAACGGTAATTGATAATGGCGAAACTCTGTTCTGCTTGGAAATCAGTCGGTTTCTGGCGTCCCTTGTACATGTCGTCGATGAACAACACCTCGGCCTGCTGCAGTTGTCGGATTCTTGTGTCCAGCGTGTCGAGATTGTCCTTGATCTCGTTGAACCCTTCGACCCAAGGAAAGTAGTGGACGCCAACTCCCTTTTTTAGCAGGTAATTGCACACAGCCATGGATAGATGTGTTTTTCCGCTTCCTGGCCGGCCCAATAAAGCTAAGCTGTTTTTCCGCGTGCTTCGAATATCGAAAAAACTCTTGGCGTATGATCCAGCTTTCTGGTAAGCCAGCTTAATAATTTCAGGCCGACCCTCTTCTTCGAAATTGTGAAATGTTTTCTGCTGGAATTCTTCAGTGATTTTACTTGAACCCATCAAACGTTCAATCATCCGATCTCTGACGCAGGAGCAATCTTCCCATTTGTCGATGTAGTCGAAGGGTTTATCGCTCTGGGCCACACGCTGAATGCGGCCGCCCAGATCATTGCACTTGTTACAACGGTATGTCACAGACTCTTCATCCGTATTACTTGTCGAGGAAAGCATACTCACTCTCTGCCGAATTTCGTCCAGATTGATTTCCTTTTTCAAAACGCCCTTGAGACTCTGCATTGTTCACCCTCCGCTCTTTCTGTTCTTTCGATTGCTTGCGACTGTATATGCCTTCCTTGATCCAACGATCTGCGATAGCCTGCATGAGTTTCAGGTTTGGTTGTGAACTGCTTTCTCCTGTCTCCAGCATGAGTTCGGTAATAAAGGAGTCGTTGTAATTCTTCTTTTTCAGGTTGATCACGAATTCAGATATAAGGCCGTTCATGTTTAATCCACCAAATACTTTTGTATAAATTCCCATGATAGATTCGTCAGTCGTGGCGGCCGAAAATTGCCCTGTTTCTTCTTCTTCTTTTTCTTCTTCTTTTTCTTCTTCTTTTTCTTCTTCTTCCCCCAAGCCTATGGATAGGGTAGGGATAGGGTATCCATAGTCCTTGCATAGACTACCGAAACGGTATAGATACTCAGTGTTTTTTATGGATTGCAACTCTTTCTCGACACACATCCGAACCTTCGGACTTTTGATAGAGTTGTACTTCAACCAGTTGACCAACATGATTTCTTGTGTATGATCGTTATATAGTACCTTGCCGTACTGCACGAAACGCTCCAGAAGCTTGTCCACTGTCTCGCGGTGGTAACCTGTCTCAAACTCAACGATCCTTTTCGGCAGCTCATATATGCCGCATTGGGTCGTTTTTGAGTTGGTCATGAGGTACAGGTAGAAATATTTCTCTTCTGGTGTCAGGCTGATAACAAACGGGTCCTGCCAGAAGGAGACTTGTATCTGTCGGTATACTGCCAATGTGCTCACGCTCCTTTTTGTATATCCAAGTAATCCTCGATCTCCGCTATCTTGATCCGTGCCCACCTGATCAACTCTTCGTTAAACTCCATCGATCCGTAATCATCAAACTTCTGTGCGTGCTCAAAATTTATTGCCGCCTGTTCCATCGTCGCTTCCCACAACGCCAACTCCAGTATCTTCAGATCGTTGTTAGATGCCATCATTTGTATCCTCCTTGGGTATAGACTCCTCGACCTCTCCCTTTGCCCATTTAGCAAAACTTTTTAAAGTCATAGCAAACCAAGCTGATGATCCAACAGGCTTGTATAACAGATCTGCATCGCCCATGTAGTGATTTCCAATCACCATCACTTTTCTTGCTCGCCCTTTTCCGTTGTGGTATACAGCACCTTCTTTGATATCTTTGGGACTCATGCTTCATCCCTCCGGTTAAGTACGCCTTTTCGCTTCAACCTGATTGCGTTATTGCTTGGTTTGATGAACTCTTTCATCATGACCACATTCCCTTGCTTGTCGTACTGCCAACCATCCTTACCTGTACCTCTGCAATCTGGACAAGCGTATCCTGTATCCCACATGCTTGCTCGTTCAACCCCTCCTCCGTTACACCATTTGCAGTCTGGAAGAAGTGAGAGGAGATAATCTTCAGATTGCTTGTATAGATCGAACTCATTACGCCAGTAGTTCTTGATATATTTTTTGGTACGGCGCGACACACCTGTACCGAGTTTGTTGAAGTAGTTATCGTGTTTACGGTTGTATGGTGCTTTTATTGTTAGGTTCATGCTTCATCCCTACCCTCTAGTAAGTGTGGGTGTTCCCAAAATCTTGTCATGCTTTTTACTGTTACAATTCCTGCAAAGAGGTTGAATGTTTTCAATGTAATCACTACCTCCCTTTGACAGAGGTATAATGTGGTCCTTTGTTAAGAATTTATCTTCTTTGCACATAGCGCACTTGTTATTGTGGCGTTCTTTTACTAATTGCCACTCTTTTTCAGTGTGACTACCTTCAGCATTCTTTTCTCTTTGATATCTTGCTGCCTTGAGTCTGGCAATGTTTATCGGATTATTTTTGTAATATTTCCTGTGGTAGACCTGTTTCGATTCACCAACTTTCCTAACACCTTTGTATGCGTTGTGTTCTTGAAACTCCAATTTGTGTTTTCTGTATTCGGTGTAGCAAGATCTGCAGCAGAAGTGCCTTTTTTTCTTATTAAAGCTGGAGAGTTTGTCCGCAGATTCCTTGCCGCAATAATCACAATTGAATTTAACTTGACGGTTGTTAGCTGCACTTATTTTCTTCTTCGTTTCCTCTGAATGTTTATGTCCCTTCTGAAAACCCTTAACTCCTTTCATTCATATCCACATCCCCTTGTAAGAGGTCTTTGTTCTCCCAAATGTTCCCAATAATTTCTGATTTTTCAGAGTACACCCAGAGGTTCTGTCCCCAAGCATGCACACATCCGTATTCTTCACTCCATTCAACTGCTGCCCGTTCTTCAACTTTAGGATCACCTTGCAACGACCAACCGCCTGAACCGTCTGGAAGGTACATCCTTGCGTCTGAGTAATGTCTCAGTATGTCACCAGCGAATATGCGCTTTCCGTTCTTGTCCTCTGATCCCGTGTAGAGGCAAACCGTTTCAGGCCTAACTTGGTATGCGAATGGTAATCCCATACTGTTTGAAATATAATGTCCCTTTTCTATCTTCATGTAATTCTGTTTGAGTATAGCCAACAGTCCGTAATGCCACGTTCCATTAATGTCCATGCCGCGAAATTGAATCTCTCTCATGCTTCTTCCTCCCCAGGTAGGTTGATCACCGCATAGTGCGTTACGTCTTCCCACACCAGACTACTTCCATCCATTGCTTCTACCCATTTGTATTTGTAGTTAACTCGTTGTACCTCAGCAAAGGTTAGATAATTGCTATCTATCGAATAGGCAACGAAAGGTGTGTGTAATTCTGGTGGATTTTCCGGATCGTATTTGTGCCACTGAATCATTCTGCGACCTCTCCTTCCCAAGCTTCCTCCAGTCGTTCTTTCCAGCCGTCATCTGCATTCAGACGCCCTATTACGTAACTGATTGCTTTAGGTGTGCGTACAGCTTCTCCGTTATGGAAATCATCATTTACATGCTCTGCAATGACCTTAATCGGTACTTGTTGGTCATAATCGTTCTCTATCGCTTCAACTTCCAAATACGTGTATGGTTTACTCATGCTTATCCGCTCCTTCCTTGGGAGCCAACACAGGCTCTCCGTCACGTCTCACAACGGCTGGAATGCCTGTTACCGGGTCTACAATCAAGAGATAGGTGTCATCGTCTCCATCGTTACAATCTGGCTGGTATTCCTCAAAGTTCTGTCCGCATTTAGGGCAATATTCAAGCTCGTGGCCATCCAATTCATAGAACACACTCTCGCAGACGAAGCAATACATTTCGTTGATCTCAATTGCCATGTTGCTGGTTTTATGGAAGTTGATTGACGTTGCCATTTGTATATCCTCCTATTTGGGGAGACCGACCAAAACATGATACGGCCTCGCTTCGCTTAGTATTTCGGTCGCCTCGGAGTCCTACGGCCAATTAATCTTCGGTATACCACTCATCACCATCTTGCAGTTCACGAACGGATTCGTGTTGAGACTCACCGCCACACTCCGGGCAGTTATCCCAGCAGACAAATAGTCCGTCTACCCATCTGTTTCCACAGTTATCGCACACCCATGGGAATACCTTTGGCACGTCTATCCCTCCTATATGTCCAGTACAGCCAATAGAGCTGCCTTACAGATTGCTTCAGGTGCAGACTTTCCTTCGGCATGTATACTCCATGTCGTCTCTCTCATTGGATCGTAGTCAGCCGAGATACTCCATGGATATGTTAATGTTGCATCTTCGTGCCTCTCTACTAGCCATTCATATACTTCCCACGCCGCTGTAATATTCTCAGAGAATTCAGGCAACATTTCCATGTATGCAAATTCGACTATTGCAACACCATTTGGAAGTTTTCCTAAGTTTTCATTTTTCACAAGTTTTCGAATATAAAGTTCACCTTTATGCGGATTAAAGCTGGTGTCTGTTGCACTGTACCCCATCACTTTCCAAGCAACCCATGCGTTTAGTTTATTTCCCGGCTCCATCGCCAACACTTGCTCCCGGGTCAACGCTGTTTGTGTCATCTATATATCACCCCTAACAAAGCATTCTTCGCGATACAGGACTTCGTTTATCCATACCCATCCCGGTTTATATCTATATCCTTCATATGATTCGCCTAACTTCAACTCTTCGTAGTTGGCATGCCATTTAACATACTTGAACATGTGTTATATCCTCCTTAGTAGGGAGAGGCCCAAGCCTCAACCCTTCGCTTTCGGTAATTTCGCCGTTTTTCCGCATGAAGGGCATTCAAGCCATTCAGCAATACCGCCAATGTCATCCGCATCTGACCATTCATACGTCATCTTCACTTTGCATTTCGGACATTGCTTACTCATCTTGGTTCCCCTCTCCTTCCTGACCCACCAGAAAGGATCTTGCCCATTGCCCAGCATCCTGACATATTGGTGGTGATGCATACAGTCCCGGGTCTTCGTCAATGTAATGCTCTTGTTGCGAATAGAAGCGTAGTATTTTAATCGCCTCTTCAAGCTCCTTGTGGAGCCGATCCCGCTCAACCACAGCATGCTCCCAAGCTTCCATGATTGCAGCAAACTCGGCATCAACATCCGTAGTAAGGGTTAATCCCGCTTCTCCCATGCGATAAAACAATACGTTATCCTCTTCGGCCCAGAGAAATTGAGCACCGCCGCGCAAATCTAACACCTTGTAACCGTTGATATCCCGTTTAATACTCATGACTGTTCTTCCTCCCCAATGCTTTATTCTTGAATCCACTCATACTCCATATAAAATTGCTGGGATAGCATCTTCTCGCGCTCTCCTCGTCCGTCTATTGGGTTGTAGTACACATGACCGTCTACACACTCACAGATTGCAAACACCTCGTCTACGTCCTCACAGTGCTTGTAAAAGCGCTCCAAACGTCTCTTGATCGGTATGCCTGCCATCTGTATATCCCTCCTTGGTAAGAGGCCCTATGGCCTCACACAAAATTAATATTGCATCCTGCTAACTCCAGTTGCCTTTTCGCTTTTTTGAAGATGTAGTCAATATCCGCGCCTTCGATCAAAGTTCCATCAACTTGAAGATGTTTTTTCGGAATCCATACATTTTGATTAGTGTCGTTGATAGTGAATCTCATAGCCTTTCTTGCTCCATAATTCCGTTTTATAAGCCTGATTCTCAAGCCCTTATAACGTTGGGTGAGATAGTTCATTTTCATCGCCCCAATCGTCAATTTTAAGGCTCGGTAAAGGCATCCAATGGGTTACCTCTTCATTCAGTTTCCAATTCACATCAGCCTCATGACTGCTTTCATACCATCCCGCTTCTGTCCAATAGCAATCATTTTCCTCGTCATAGTCACCGTAAGTGGCGTATTGCTCATCCATGTAATCCTCTTCCAGCACACTGCGCGGAGCAATGTAATCAGCAATAGTTGCGTGCGCTATTTGTTTGTCCTTGAAAGTCGTTTCAAATCTCACAAGTACCCTCTGCTTAGTTTCTGGTAATTTATCGTTTACACTGATCCATGGCATGTGTTATCTCTCCTTTGGTGGGCCTAAACCCACCTTGATTTATTAAGCGTTGTATGGCAGCTCAGTTACTTCCGCTTCGCAATCTTCGTCCGTCATCGTTGCAAGTAAGCTTTCTTCGTATCCAATCTCTCTCAGCAATTTACGATCATTCGTTTCAGTGAACATGTTCATTCGCTCCTTTTGGTTTGGTATGAGGGTATTCCCTTCCTCTTTGGTATCCCTCAAAATAGAACCAGTTGCTTTTCTGGTGCTTCTACGAAATCTTTCGCAAGCAATACCTCAAAGATAGCTTCTAACTCACTCACGACGATGCTATTCCCTGATTGGTGATACAGAGTACCGTTCAAGCAACCTTCTTTCGATGGGTGCTCTCTTAAAGCTGCTTCAAAGTCTTGATCATCGAAACCCATTAGCCTAAAGCACTCTCGCTCAGTGAGGTAGCGGTATCGACCGTCTTGCATTTTGACAACTCCACTATTTGGGCATCTCATCTGCTTGGTAGTAATCGTATAAGCAAAGTCTTTTACCTCTTCCAACATCCGACCGCCAAAGCTACCACTCACCACTGGCTTACCGGGAAGCTTACGAACCATGCTTGGCTGAGTAACAACGTACTTTTCGTCAACATCCGGTTCCAACAGATCTGCTATAGGTTTCATTGGTCGCTTCTTCAGCTTGGTGAAATCGAAATATTTATTATCTAGCAAAGAGATATTGAACAATCTTTCTCTAGCTTGGGGAATACCGAAATCCCGTGCATCTAATACTTCATATGAATTCGTGTAACCCAGTCTCTCCATATCACTCAGATAGTGATTGAATGCCGTTACCATATTTTTAGACAATGCGTTTTTGACGTTTTCCCAGATGACCACTTTCGGTTTCCAAATACCGAAATTTTCAATAATCTTGATAGTTTCAAACATAAGGGAGCTTCTTGTCCCGTCCTCTACATTACCGCCGTATTGTTTGCCTCCAATACTGAAGTCCTGGCAAGGAGAACCGTGAACTAATATATCCGGTTGTAGACTATAGCCAACCACCGATTCAGGTTTATATCGATGATCAAACATTGCGTTGTAGGTCCGAACAGCTTTCTCGTTCCACTCCACATAATCAATCGACTTATGTTCGACACCGAGATTGATTAAGGCTTTTCGTGGTGCGCCGATTCCACCGAACAGTTCAAGTATCTTGATCATGTGTGTCTTGTCTCCCTTCCTCTGTTATCCCCGGTGGGGTGAGTCCCTTCTTATTCGCTCTTGTCAGGTAACGTATGAACACCTTCCGCTTTAATCCCAAATGTGTGTAATGCCAGCGCTATACCTTCACGAAAGGCTATATTCTCTTCTCCAAAACCGCTTCTGGAATAACCGATGTTATAAATCTCTAATATTTTTTCTTCTGGAGTCATTTCGACTTCGTATCCGATATACAAAGCACGAATTAATGTGTCCAGCGATATTTCATTCAGATGAACAGATCCACGCATCCACGCTTTAGTAACTGGCACATCCATGTGTATCCGAACTATCTTTTCAATATCGTTATATTTAGAAGCATCCTCTAAAGATGCCGCTTGTTCTTTCGTCAACTTCGCTTTATCTTTCATGGGTGTATCCTCCCTTAGATGGTTTATTGGTGGGTTATGCGTTGTATTGGTGATAACTCCGGTGCGCCAAGCTTCATGGCTCTCACGTGGTCCTGTAGAATGGGCATCCATGTTTTCTTGCTGCTGTGTACCAGCTGATGCATTTCCGTGCTGAGTAAGATGCAGTTGTCCGTCTCGTACTTGCCGCCTTGTGATCCGTAAACAATGCGGTGCAGATGCAGTCCGGGTCCCGGTACGCCACTCAGGACGCACCAGTTTCCTCCCTCACGCTCGATTACCGCCTGCCGCACCTTTTCCTTCGTCATGTACTCCGGGTCCGTGTTGCGCTCTCTCTTGGCTTTAGGCTGCTCTTTCCGGTTGTGGTGAGACAGAATGTTGAGTCTCCAAGGCATGATGTTCTTTTCCTTCTTGCGTGCCAGCATGTTGATTCTCCTCTCCGAATGGTCCGTCTGTTACTGGGATGATTGGTCTGCCGTCGTCGTAGAATAGGGTGTCTTGGTATCTCATGCGCCTTTATGCTTGTCCAGGTGCTGTGCCAACTTGGTCACGTCTGCTGCCTGAACCTCCGCAAATTTGGTGATCGTGTAGCCAAGGAATGTGTTGATAGCGTCGAATCCGGGCCAACCGGTTGCTTTGTGCTTGGCATACAGCATTCTGGTCTGGCCTTCACTGGCAAGCGTCCCACCGCCTGCATTTGTGTTAGATTGCGTATTATTGTTGTTAGATGTATTTATGGTATTGTTATTGGCTTTACTTGCTGGCGCAGACCCCTCTTTTTCTTTAGCGTCTGGATCATCTTCATCTGTCGGCAATCCCAGACATTTCAGAAGGAAGTAACGCTCACTGTATGTCAGTCCAGAACCGTACGCCTTGGATATTTCATCCTGCTGCCCGTAGTAAGCCCATGATATTGTCTCCCGTTCGTCTGGCTTGTCTCCATTGATCCAGGTGTACGTCATCTCGCCTTTCACGACGAAGTCCAACACGTCCTTGCCCTTTGCTGTCTTGTATTCATGCGTGTGGTGTTCACCGACTTTAGTTGAAGGTATAAGCAACAGGTTCAACTCATTCATCTTGTCCTTGATCTTGGATAGTACTTGGTTTCCAGATACATAAGTGTAACCAAAGCTGGCCTTATCCTTAGAAAACCCTTCAGCAACCTTCCGTACCTGTACAATCTTCTGATAAAGGTTAAGCGTCTGTTGTTCGCTCATCGACCTCTACCTCCTCCAGCTCCAGCAGTTCCCATTCACCACGTAACGTGCGAATAACGAAATTCTGTGGTTCATCTGGACAGTGCCGAGTTGTCAACCAATGCTCCAAGTCGTCTTTTCGGGACAGGCGTAAGGCTTGCATAAAGTCATCCGTCGGTTGCGCTACTCTGTCCAAGAAGTAACCTTTCTTATGCTGTGGGATGTATCTGTATTGTGTGGGCATTCCATTCTTCCTTTCGTTGTGGTATATTGGTTGTAATCTAATTTGCAAAGCGATTTTCTAAGGCTGCCGATGCTACGGCGGCCTTTTCTCGTCTAAGGGCAATGGCGCTGTTCATCTGGTACACTCGTTTCAACGTCTCCGTCAGCGTCCCTCTCTGGCTTGCGATCTGCTCCAGCTGTTCGAAGTGATTTCTGTCTGTCGGCGGAACTTTCATCCTTTCTCACCTCCACTACCTTAATAGGAGCCTCCCACCCGTAATGCCGTAGGATGTCATCCACACTCTTGAATGTCTGTTGTTTCACGCTGTCTTCAGTTCCTCCTTGATTTCCTGCTTCAATTCCTCTATCTCTGCATCGTATTCAGCCTGCGTCCAGATCTTCACAGGTACATGCTGGTTGTTATACAGGTCACGGATCAGGTCCTCATAGTCAAATGCCTGACGCTCTAACACTCTTCCACCTTGCGTTGACACGATATAGGTTGTCATTGGATCAACACTGCTTCGAAGTCCCTCAGCTGGCATCGTCGTATCCTCCAATCTTCCGGACCTCTACATACGTTTCGCTATCGATAGCCTCCAGCATGTGTTTGCGGCAGTGCGCTTGTCCAAACACCTCATAATCTGCTTCCCCACCGCATAATCCGCATGTCGGGCCGACGGGAATCGGTGGTGCAGGGCGTTTGAATGGGATGGGACGTGTGATGTTGTTTTCTACAACGCGTAGTTTAGGCATTTCGGTCACTCCTTTTCGAATTAAGTGAAATTGTGTACAATATATAGGGTTTGTAACGTCATACATATCAGCATCTTGTGTTTTACTGCTTGTCCGTCACAGGAGGGCTACACCGCCTCCCCTTTAGCTACCAGACTCTCGACAATCGACCAACAAGCTAATGCAATTTCACGATCCACCTGTTCGCGTTCTTCGTCCGTCTTACATATGTTTTCTGTGTTGATCTTTACTCGGGACTTGCCGATCATGTACTCTGCTTCGATCATCGAATCACCTCGATTGATCTTATGCGCCAAGTTGGATGGGACAACTTTCATGAGGTGAAGCCTCCTTTATGCTCCTGGGTTCTCCCGATCCATGAATGGGATGATTCCGCGTTTGCTAAGTATTCCGTGTATGAACAATCGTCCAGGTTGAGTCCATCGTGTATTCATGCGTACCGAACGTTCGCCGCTGTTGTGATGAATATCGATCGTTCTAGACTTGGTGTATCCTTTGTCTTGGTGTTTGGAGTACAGCAACCATTGATCATTTTGTTTGTACTGTACCTTTTCTTCATGAAGGATTTGATTCAGCGCTGTTCCAGACAATCCGTAGTCCTTGGCGATCTGTGTCACCGTAACCGTATCTTTGCTTTGTAAGATTTGGTCCAGGTAAGTCATTTTGGGTTCGTACTCTCTCACACGTTGTTCAAGCATTAAGTTTTCAGTGTGGAGTTTCTCGTTCTTGTCCACTTGATCCACCAGTGCAACCAATGCTTCTTTGTAGTTCTGTGGGAGATTCGGCATTGCCAGCTTACGTTCCATTTCAGCGAACCTGGATACGTAAGTGGCTGTGAAGAGTACGCCTTTTTGTCCGGTCATTTTGTTGGCTACCATGTCGCAACCGAGTTTTGTAATGTCGTAACGTTTGTTTGTTTTCCCGGTTGAATCTTTGTAGGTTGTTTCGATGAAAAAATCACTCGGCCCAAAGTTGGACTCAGTAAGAACTCCCATGTATCCTTCGATATCACGAAGCAAATGTTTGTGTTGCTTGCCGATCATGGTTGCAATGTCACGACTGTCTGCCAGCAATTTACCTTGGTTGTTCACGATGTTTAATTGGCTCATTTTTATTCGCTCCTTATTAAGCTAATTTTTTATTACACGAATCGTGTAATTTCTTCTCAAAAAAAAGCTGTTCTTCTTCTAAATCAGAAACATCAACACCGAATATCTTGGCAATAATAACAGCTTGATCATAACCAAGTTTGTTTCGTCCTGCTTCAATGTTGCTGTAGCCACTTGGGTAACTATAACCCAGTGCCTTAGAAAGGAATGTTTGGCTAATGCCGCGTTCCAATCGAAGTTTTCGAAGTTTTTCTCTCATTTCTTCACCTCGTTTACTCGTTTTGTGTAACTCATGTCTTTATAATACATACACAAAACGTGTAAGTCAACACTTTTAGTGTAAATAATTATTTTTAATGTGTAAGAGTGGTAAGATTAAATATTGGGAGGTGTGTAAATGTCTACTTTAGGAGAGCGTCTGCGTAGCGAACGAGAAAAACTCGGATGGTCTCAGGTATACGTTTCAAAACAATTGGGATTGAAGAGAAGCAGCACATATGCGAACTGGGAATATGATCTTCGGGAACCTGACTTAGAAATGATCAATAAATTAGCTACTCTTTATGATGTATCCCCTTCTAAATTAACTGGGTTCAATGAGCCTGATGTTGTTCGAGAATCTAAAGAACAATATATAGTAGATGAAACAATGAAGCTTGCAGAAGATATCAATAATCTACCTGAACTGAAGAGAAAGATATTAATGGATATGTTAGAAGCGTTAAAAGAGGATAATAAGAAGTGAGTTGAAGCCAGCATCACTCTCTTTTAAGAGAGATCAGCTGGCACAAGCGGTCTTCAATGTGTTCCAATTGTAGGTCATGGGCAACGGACTGGATCATTATTAATTGATCGACATCACAACTCTGCAGTATTTCAAATATTTCCTCCGTGTCCATCTGATCATCTCCCGTAATCTTAGTTGC
Organism: Paenibacillus sp. FSL R5-0519; assembly: GCF_037974275.1. NCBI lineage: Bacteria > Bacillati > Bacillota > Bacilli > Caryophanales > Paenibacillaceae > Paenibacillus > Paenibacillus sp. FSL R5-0519. The sequence goes on along the minus strand of NZ_CP150234.1, from coordinate 1,589,225 downwards.
CTTTTGGTAATATTCATTTTAAGGGAACACTTGTTCTGTTACAAGCTAAAAAAATATAATGCGAGGCATGATCATGGTGTATAAACCTGGTCGTTGCCTGCTGACAAAGAGATTACGCGAAATCAGACGTTCTCAACAGTGGTTAAGTGAAATAACTGGCATTCCAAAGTCTTCGGTTTCGGAATACGCCACCAATAGGAGAACAATGTCTTTAGCAACCGCTATGACCATCGCAGCGGTAATCGGTTGCTATATAGATGATCTGTACGAGCGTATCGAGGTCAGCAGCGATTGAGTGACGTTTCTGTCACTCCGACCGGGGCAGAAGTTCGCTATGTAGCGAACTCGGTAACACCAAAAAATCAATTAACAACGTTTTTATGTAGTCTCGATTTAGTTGGTACCCATACTATACCAGACCTGACATGTCAGATGCTGTCGAATCGAAATTTAAAACACACCTTAAATGGGGTTTAACCCTACTTGACAGTGTCATTTCTTAAACTTTTTCCGCACATGGACACGAGTTCCGTCGAAAAAATGGATCATGGTCCCAGTTTTTGTTGGCTCTGTAGACTTGACTTTACTTTTGTTGACCAGGGTTGAACGATCATAAGACTCAAATCCATATGGTTTATAAGCCTTGTCAGCATCCCTCATAATGTGAATTGCTATGTACGATCCACATGTTGTATGAAAAGCCAATGTCTTGCCTGAATTCTCCGTAACTTGCCACGGTTCAATGAATTTTACGTCTTCTTCCAGATTAAATAGCACGAAATCCGAATCATCATCCTGCCTTCCATGCATCTTAACTCCAATAATATCCAATGATGTTCCCCTCTCTAGATGCTATGTAAACATATTAAATCAAGAAAGTGATGGAAACACTGCACAAAATATGCCAAGGAAATATCGGGAAATGATATAATAGGCTGGCGTACATACATAGAACCATTACCGCAGCCGATGCGGAGTTAAACGAGGAGATATAGAAATGAGGAAGTATTTACTGTCTTTATTATTAGTGTTGTTATCGTTAGTCATCGTTCTGCCATCCAATATGGCTTCAGCAGCCAATGGTAAAGTCACTTTAAAGTCGTACAGTTATAAGGGACAACCCTATGTTCAGGTTGTGAACCATCCAAACAAGAATGCAGCAGCTAAAATGAACAAAGAGTTGAAAGCTCATGCTGTCAATGCAGCGGCTATTGCCAATAGTAAAGATATAAAACAGAATAAAAGTTATTATTACAAAACAAGTGTTCAGACTGCTTACAACAAACAAAACGCATTGTCTATCGTGTACTACACCTATGTTTACACAGGCGGGGCACATGATATGCAAGGTGTAGAAACATTCAACTACAACTCTAGCAACGGTAATAGAATTTATATGAAGGACTTTCTAGACAGCAGAACCAAAATAGTAAGAGCGAATGTGTATCTCCAGTCGGTACTTGAAAAAAGAAGTTTGGCTGATCCTGGATCTATTCTATATACAGATACCATCATAGATATCCAGAAAGGCGCGTTTTACTATAATGACAAAGGATTCACACTGAAGTTCATCCCTTATGAAGTAGCTCCATTTTCCGAGGGGTTTATAGATGTGTACATCCCTTATGATGTTATCGTAAATGGACAAAATACAGTTCCGGCAAAACCACAAGCGCCACAGACTACTCCGGTTACTGGGGTGTTATCTTCTGAAATCTATGTATATTCGAACGATTTAAAAACATTTTTAGGCACGTTATCGACAAACACATTCGATAGCGATTCCATTTTCAATGCATATGGCACTTATGGTAGCAAATACAACACTTTAAGCATTTGGAATAGCTACGGCACCTATGGAAGTGCATATTCATTAGAAAGTGCATTTAATAAATACACACTCACTCCACCAGTACTAGTTTATAAAGGACAAGCTTTCGGATATATTACATCCAATAAAAATGTTGTACACGGCATATCTCCAGAAAATGTACTAGCTTTTGCAGAATCGCTATAGAAGATAGGCACCCTTCTGGGTGCTTTTTTTCTGCATATCCCCTACAATACAGACATAGAAGATATTAATTCACGCACGGAGGTTAGACATGGAAAGAGTATGCATCTACTTACGTAAATCCAGGCAGGACATGGAAGCCGAGGCCCGTGGCGAGGGCGAAACATTAGCTAAGCACAAACAGGCATTACTTCGTACAGCGAAGTCTATGAATCTGAATATTATAAAGATTCGCGAAGAAATTGTTTCCGGTGAGAGTCTGCTTCATCGGCCGCAAATGAATGAGTTATTGAAGGAAGTGTCGCTGGGAGAATATGATGCTGTCCTAGTCATGGACGTGGATCGGTTGGGCCGCGGTAACATGCAGGAGCAAGGGCTGATCCTGGAGACGTTCAGGGAGTCTAATACGAAGATTATCACACCCCGGAAGACGTATGACCTTAACGATGAGTTTGACGAGGAATACAGCGAATTTGAAGCGTTCATGGCTCGTAAAGAGTTGAAGATCATCACCCGCCGTTTACAAGGTGGTAGGTTGAGATCCGTGGAGGAAGGTAATTACATCGGGACCCGTCCACCATATGGTTGGGAGATCGAGAAAGATGGGAAATCGCGTTACCTGGTACCCCACCCTACTCAGTTTAAAGTTATGGTGATGATGTATGAGTTATATGCTCACGAAGATCCTGAAGAACGCATGGGATCTAACAAGATCGCTTCTCGCTTAAATGAACTTGGTTTTCGAACATACACGGATAAACCATGGAAAGCTGAGCTAGTGCTGAACATTATAAAAAGTCCTATAAATATCGGGTATTTATCTTGGGGTAAAAAGAAATACAAAAAAACTCCAACCGGTCGTACAGTCGCAACACAAGCTGAGGGAAGCTATACCAAGGTACTTGGTAAGCATCGTAAATACGTCACACCTGAGTTAGAAGCACTATACAATCGGGCTATGGAGTTCCTTGGAGAGAAGTATCATGTCCCTTATCAGCTGGAAAATGGGATCAGTAACCCACTGGCAGGACTGATTAAGTGTGGTAAATGTGGATACGCCATTGTATTGCGACCATACACGGGTCAGCCCAGTCACCTGATGTGTCCGAATAAGGAGTGTCCGTGCAAGAGCGTGCAAGCGACGTATGTATTCGATGCCGTACTTGGAGGCTTGCAAGAATGGCTGGAGGATTACAAGATTCAGTGGGATAAACACAAGCCTTCCAAGCGAACGTCAAACGCCCTGGAATTGAAAGAAATTCAGGTTAAAGCATTTCAGAAAGAAGCTGAGGATCTGGAGTTACAAAAAGGAAGGCTTCACGATTTCTTGGAACGTGGTATTTATGACGAGGAAACATTCTTGGAGCGATCTGCAGCATTGGCCGACCGGATATCAGCAACCCATCAGGCCATTGTAAGAGCTGAGGAAGAAGTAGCCAAAGAAATGAAACAGAAGGATGCGGAGTTAAACATCATCCCGATGGTGAAGAACGTCATTAAGCTGTACAAGAAGACAGACGATCCAGCAAAACAGAATGCGCTGCTCAAAAGTGTAATCAACAAAGTGGTCTATTCCAAAGAGAAACATGAGTTTAAGGATAGCTTCAGTATAGAGCTTGATGTGAAAGTAAAATGACCCAACACGGATAGGCATTGAAAGTTAATTCATTGCCTTCTTTATCTGTACCAATAGGGTCGTGCAAGGATACGTCTTTGCGTGTTTTCTTCAGGGAACGAAGGTGCATAAGTATCTCGTTTTCAATACACCTTGCTGCAAACGTGGCAAGCTTCGTGCCCTTGCCTTGTTGAAAACTTTCGATCGCTTTGATCAAACCGATGGTTCCGATGGAAATCAGGTCTTCCTGATCTTCACCCGTATTGTCGAACTTCTTGACGATATGCGCGACGAGGCGCAGATTGTGTTCAATGAGCAGATTGCGGGAGTGAGCATTGCCTTCAGCCATAAGGCGCAAATGTTTGGCTTCATCATCCTCAGCCAGTGGCTGGGGGAACGCATTATTTTTGACATACGAGACGAGTAACGTTAACTCTTTAATGAATAGAGCAATTGCGGTAAACAATCCGGGCACAGATGACACCTCCTGCAGTTTTACAACGATCTGGCCTGAGCACATGTGGGAACAGGGTCGATCTATTGTATGTAGGCAGAGGCCCAGAAGTGCATGTACACTTGAAAAAGGGGATGATCTCGCGAAGATTTCACAGACTCACAGAAACAATGGAGCCCACCCGCTGAAGCAGGAGAAATTCTTTTTCCACACTTTCGATAAAATACTTCTTTTCACCAAATAGTACAACATCATTCTGAGCTAATGAAACATCGCTTTTAAAATAGATCACATTGTCCGTTTCACGGAACGCACCTTTGTAATAAAACATCATATCCCTCTCCTTCATAACAGTACCTATACCTATGTAATAATAAATTAAACCAATAGGTACACTCTCAGTAACCCCATCTCCAAAATTAATAATACCCTATATGCTCCATTCAGGATCCCTGGATTCATTATAAAACATAACAAAAGCCCCAGCTCTGTACGAAACAGAACTGAGGCTGCAGCTCATCCAATATGAATCCCAGCGGATATCTAAGAATCCCTAGGAATACCGGTTAATTACTTGAAAATGCGTTGAGAGAACTGATACAAGCCGCTGTTCCAGACAGATGGTTCGTGTCCACCTACATCCAGATAAAACGTATGCGGGATATTCATGCTGCTCAAGCCGTTTTTGAAATTTTGGCTGACCCATAACAGACCATCACTCGATCCGCAGGAGATCCACAACAATTTCAGTTGGCTAGCGACTTGTCCCGGGTTGGACACCAGCTGCGATACAGATTGCGTATTCGGTGCAGCCGAGAAGGCCCCTACCCAAGCGAAGGTATTCAGATTTTTCAATCCGAAGTTAAGCGACTGCCCACCACCCATGGACAGTCCGGCCAACGCACGACTATTCTTGTCTTTGTACACCGGATAATTGGCCTCGATATGAGGAATCAGATCCTTGAGCAGGTCTTGCTCGAATCGTTCAAACGCAGCCACCTTGTCCGGAGCAAAAATGTCACCGACTGGACGGTCGTCTTTCATAGCGCGGCCATTCGGCATGACAACGATCATATCTGACAGCTTGCCTTCGGAATACAGGTTGTCCAGAATGTTTTTCGGTTTCATGGCGTTAACCCATTCATACTCATCGCCGCCGATGCCGTGCAGGAGATACAGAACGTTATACTTTTTATTCGGAGAATATCCTGGCGGTGTATACACCGTCGCTTTCCGTGTATTGCCTACCGTTGTGGAATAATAGGAGATCAGATTGGTATTGCCGTGCGGAATATTGTTGCGATAGGCATCATAACCCGGCGGTGCAGGCACAACCGGAGTGTTAGCCAGCGCATTTTGCCCGGAATTATCCAGGGTCCCGGTCGTTCCCTGATCTACCACCGCCTGAATGGGGGTAGGGGCTGCGGTTTCCTGCATATCGGCTGCAGACGCCATTGTAGGTACAAGGAGTGCTGCTGTGATGGAGAGACTCAGAATCTTGGACAGACCTTTTTTCATCAGTATCAATCTCCTTTGGAATATGATTTTAAATCGTGTACGAACCTCATAACAGGTCTTTCAGATATACAAACCCCTAATTGAAAGCCCTTACATTTTTAGAGTGAAGTCCCTCCTTCCTACGCACGAATACGTCTTGCTGTTCTTCACCTTTCCTAATACAGATGCCAACATCCACTGCCCATAATTTACAAACAATTCCAATTACATTTTCATTATATCACCTTATATGTCTTGTATATCATCAAAAAACTTAAATATATATACCTTATACTTAGAAAAGTATACTACTGCACGCCACCAGACCGTCTATTCACTCCCAACTCCGGATTCCTCATGACATAAAAAAACACCTCAATTCTCCATGTTCAATGGAAGAATTGAGGTGAACGGATTTTATGTTCAGCTTGCCGACACGGCCTCTGCAACCTCGACAACCTCTGGTCCATGATGTTTACGCTCCATGAACAGACTGTAGAGCAGTCCTAGCAAACCCAATCCGGCAATAACTGCTGCATATAAAGGAACGGATATAAGACCCGTGTGGGTAATTGCATACCCGCCCAGATAGGCACCACCTGCATTCCCCAGGTTAAATGCGGAGTGACTTGATGTCGTCGCCAGCAGCGGCGCTTCACGGGTCATATTCATGATGCGAATCTGTAATCCCGGCATAATACCAAAAGCGGCAACCCCCCACAAGAATATCGTAATCACCGCGAGATATGCATTCTCCAAGGTAAGCGTAAGTGCAGCCAGAAGCACCGCCAATAACCCAAAATTGACGATTAGGGAAGGCATCAGCTTCCAGTCCGCCAGACGGCCGCCAACCATGTTGCCCAAGGTAACGCCGAAGCCAAAGAGCACCAGAATCCAGGTCACATTCTGTTCGGCAAAACCACTAATGTCCACAAGCATCGGCGTGATGTAAGTGAACACGGCGAATAGACTTCCACATCCCATCGCGCCAACAAGCAGAACCAATAATACTTGGGGACGAACCAAATTCCGAAATTGCTGTCCGAGGTTTGCCGGTGCTCCTTGTGGGAGAACGGGAATGAAACGAATGATGCCAATCAACGAAATGATGCCCAAAATCGTAATTGCCCCAAAAGATGACCGCCATCCGAGCTGTTGCCCGATAAACGTACCAAACGGAACGCCAATGATGTTGGCAATCGTTAGCCCCGCGAGAACAACGGATACCGCTCCTGCCCTTCTCTCGGGTGCAACAAGCCGCGTTGCCATGATCGAACCTACACCGAGGAACGTACCATGGGCAAATGCCGTTAAGATCCGTGCTGAAATTAACAACCCGTATGTCGGGGCAATGACAGACAATGCGTTCCCGATAATGAAAATGCACATGAGCAACACCAGCAGTTTCTTCTGTCGAATCTTGTGGGTGAACACGGTTAAGATCGGCGCACCTACGGCTACACCAAGCGCATATCCCGTGATGAGTTGTCCTGCCTGTGGAATGCTTACATTCAAGTCTGTTGCCACATTGGGCAGCAGGCCCATAATGATGAATTCAGTCATACCAATCGCAAAAGCTCCAATCGTCAGACATAACAGGGACAATGGAAATGCCCCTCGTTTACCAGACTGCGAAGCCTCTAATCCTGTTTGGTGTCCAGTCGTGCTCATAGATGTTCTCTTCTCCTGTCTCTTAATCAACGAGTTTCTGTCGCCTTCAACCACAAGGCTTCTGTTAGTTGTTCGAACGTTTCACGCATAGCCAGCTTGTCCCGCCAGTGTGCCGGAATACCACTCAGTCCATAATAAGCACCAGCGATCTGTCCGTACACCGCGCCCGTAGTGTCCGCATCATCACCCAGATTAACAGCTAACAATGCGCCTTCTTCAAAACTTGCCGACTTATGGAACGCCCATAGTGCTGCCTCAAGTGAACGAACCACATAACCACTACCCTTAATGTCGGGCGGCTCTTTACTCTGATAGGAACCCATGACAACCTCTTCAATTGCGGGCGAAAATACAGTCTCTTCCCTCCACTGTCGGCAGGTCTCTGGCATCAGCATGACGTTTTTGTCTGCTCCGCGCAGACCAGCAACAAGTATGGCAGCCAGCACTTCACATGCCTCCACGCTTTCCGTTGCAGCATGTGTTGTCCGAGAGCTCAGCCCGGCATAGCGGATCGCCTCGTTTGGTTGATTGGCGTAAGCCAATGCGACAGGAGCAAGCCTCATAATAGAGCCGTTGCCCGCCGTCATCGGGTCAGCTGATCCGCTGTAGGCTTTTCCAGTGATCTCAAACCTCTCCAGAGCACTTCGCGTGGCCCCGCCGATATCGAAGCAGTCGCCTGTACTGCTCATATATCCGACCCTGTACCAATTCGTATATCTGCGCATCTGATCCGCAGGATCAAAGTCTGCCTTACGTACCAGACTTTCTGCCAAACATAGAGCCATGGAGGTATCATCTGTCCACTGCCCTGCCTCTAGCCCGAACACGCCGCCTCCCACCATATCCGTCACAGGTTCGAACGTGCCCGGACTGCTGAATTCCACGGTAGTCCCGAGCGCATCACCCACTGCAAGCCCGATGAAGCAGCCATTGAAACGGTCTCTTAGCAGCATGCTTGTCTTCCTCCCTTAGTCCATATACTTTCAGAATCTTTCTTCTATTTTCCCACAGGGTTTAATCCGGCGTAAAGCTAATATTCCTGATTACAGGAACACGATTTCTTCTATTATAAAAGTGTCGAAAGCTGTTGAAGGATCAGAAAAGCCCATTTTCATAAAAATTCTTTTATTTTATTATCCTGAAAAAACAGTTTATTCAGTACACCGCTTACATGTAAAGGGCTTAACGCTTTGCAAGGTTCATCACTTTCTGAAATTACGTCATTCATATGAAAATTTTCAATGTAAACAATCATGACGTGCTTGACCCCTCGGTTTGTCCTATGTTACGGTTTTATTAGCTTCAAACGCATATTTTTTCCCAATTTAATATTCATTAACGATAAACTGCGTCAGATAACATTCCGCAGGTTAATGAATATACGGTAATGAATTTGCAGAAAATTTTCATTTTATTTTATCCCAAACTAATTCTGAAACAGGAGGAACAAATTTATGATTAAGGCACTGGTGTTTGATTTCGACGGAACGATTATTGATACAGAGACAGCATGGTATATTGCTTTTCGTGATGCTTACAAGGAACACGGCGTAGATCTAACCCTGGAGATGTATTCACAATGCATCGGTACCAGTCTGAAAACATTTAATCCGTATGAGTACCTCATCACAGATTTGAATCTTCCAATCGATCGGGAAGCGTTCAGGGAGTCCGTTCAGTTGCAGCACGCTGCATTGATGAACAAGGAGAAGGTACGTCCTGGTATTCAGGAATATCTTGAACAAGCACGTAATGCCGGATTGAAACTCGCTGTAGCCTCTAGCTCCAAACGGGAGTGGGTTGAACAGCATCTGGAACAACTGAAACTGAAAGATTATTTTGAAGTCATTCGTACGGCAGATGATGTAGCGAATGTAAAGCCTGACCCGGAACTCTACAATCAAGCGCTTGAAGCCCTTGGAGTAACTGCAGACGAAGCCGTAGCGATTGAGGATTCACCTAACGGCGCGCGTGCAGCTGCTGCGGCTGGTATTCACTGCGTAGTCATCTCGAATACCATCACCGGAACACTGGAATTCGATATGCCTCACCAACGGCTGTCTTGCTTGACCGACCTTGCATTTAACGATTTGATTTCGAAGCCACTCGTCACTACCGTCTAAGGTCTGCACGAATTTCGCAATTTAATCCTTAAAGGGGGAGTTCACACATGAAAGCTGTACATTTTGGTGCGGGCAATATAGGCCGCGGTTTTATCGGTCATATGTTGTCCGCTTCCGACTACGAAGTCTGCTTTGTCGCACGTAACCCGAAGAAAATCTCCATGCTTCAAGAGAGACAGGAATACCCGATTACACTTGCCAATAGCGAACAGGATACAACGATTGTCAATAACGTGACCGCGATCAACGTAAGTGAGCAAAATCTGGTTGCTGAAGAGATCGCTTCAGCTGATGTGATTACAACTGCGGTGGGTGTATCTGCACTCGGAGATATCGCAGAGCCAATCGCCAAAGGCATTCAACTTCGCATGAAAAACAATAATCAGGCGCCACTGCATATCATCGCTTGCGAGAATGCCATCGGTGGCAGCACCCGGCTGAAGAAACGCATCTATCCATTTCTGGATGAACAGACTCGCAATAAAGCCGAACGTTATGTTTCTTTCCCCAATGCAGCTGTGGATCGGATTGTTCCGGCCCAAAACCACAAAGACCCGCTGCAGGTCACAGTTGAACCTTTTTACGAATGGGTCGTTCATCGTCCAGCACTTCTGGATGGTTTTAAAGAAATTGACGGTGTTCACTATGTGGATTCCCTTGAACCTTATATCGAGCGTAAAATGTTTACGGTGAATACAGGCCACTGTGTCGCCGCATACTTCGGCTATCTCGAAGGATTCAAGACAATCCGGCAGGTTATGAGCAACTCCACCCTGCGGTCCAAGGTACGGCATGTTATGGAAGAGACCGGTGAGATGCTCATCCAGAAGCACGGATTTAACGCTCAGAAGCATAACAAATATATCGACACCATACTGGAGCGCTTTGCTAACCCTAACCTGACAGATCAGGTCACTCGGGTCGGACGTTCCCCCCTTCGCAAGCTCTCGCCACATGATCGGCTTGTTCGCCCAGCGATGCAGGCCAGTGAATTCGGAATCGAAATTCCTCATTTAACTTCTGCTATGGCGGCCGCAATGCTATTCAATGACAAACGCGACGAGGAAGCCATGAAGCTACAACACATGATTCGCGAAGATGGCGTCTCCGCCTTCATCCGTGAACGCATGGGAATTCCCGACGAACATCCCGTTCATCAGAATGTAATCGCCAGCTATCAGGAACTCAGAGGGCGTAAGGAATCGACTATATTAACCTGAATATGCCTATCAGTCCTATCCAGGCTATTGGTTCGATCCCGCAAACTGAATAAAAATACGGTGAAGAAGCCGGGAGGAACCTATGCATGGGCATCGTTCCTTCCGGCTCTTTGTCTTTGCATACCTGCTACACTCTATAGTGTAGGGACCCTCAACAAAAACAGCGTATCTCCTCTCTCAAGGAAACACGCTGTTTAGGGAATCTTTATTTCTACTCATTCATGATGGAATTAAGGGATGCATATGCCATGGGCAGGAAACCTTCAGACGGTTCCCCAATCGGTGCATGAATATGGAAAACGAAGCCATTACCGTCCAGTTCTTTGACAATAAAGTACTCTGTTTTCTTATCATTCTGGGACATCATGTACAATTTTGCATCCTTCATCGGCCCATTACTGAGTTGTTCAGCCGTCAATTGCTTCACTTCTCCGGTCTCGGACAACTCTTCCTTGGCGTCCATCTTCAGCACATCCAGATTGTAATCCGCCGGCAGCTTTTCAATCTCTACCTCATAGTCGGGATCAATCTTCATGGTTAATTCCTGATCTTCCGCGTCAAAAGCCATCGGTTCAAACACATAAAGTGAATAACCTTTTGCTTGTGCCAGTGTCACTGGTCGCTTCTCGGTCATGCCTTCTACCGTCACTTCCAGCTCTGCTGTCTTCGGACGATCGGACGTTACAGTACCACCTGCATTGGAACTGTTATTGTCATTACTTGATTCAATTTTTGCAATTTCAGTGAGTACCAGCTGTTTCGTTGTCGCATCAATGGTTTTCTCTACATATTTGAAACGAACGGAATCTTCGTCATCGATATCATCCAAAGACTTCTGCAGGTCTTCGCCCACCTGGAAAGACATCGGTTTTTCATTCACACGAATCTCGACGGTGTGCGGATCAGCCCATCCGGTGAGAATCCCTTCCGCTTCGATTGCAGCACTCTCATTTGGTTGTTGCTCCGGTGCTGATGACTGTTCTTGCGAACTATTCACCGGTGGCTGTGTAGCAGGATTGCTACTCCCACAGGCCACAAGCGAGAATCCCATAACTAAAACCAGGAGTGATGCACTGACTTTCATTGTATTTCCTTTTCGCATATGAACACCTCCGTTAGCTTATACGCAATGATGCTTGTCCATGTTGCTTCTCATTCATTGGCTTGGCTGTATACTAGTACTTACACGGGAGAAAGGCAGCTCAATCATGCAAAATATCTGAACGATTATCAGGGACCCCTGCCTAGCTGGCCTGATCCATCTGTACCAGTTTGGCATTGGCTACGTTAAATGCTTTGGTCTGGAGGTTAAATTGCTTGCGGAATTCAGCAAGCTTCGCATATTCGCTATTTCGTGACCGAATGGCTCGCTTGATCTTAACCAGATTAGGTTCTGCACTTTCTCTCATCAGATCATACAACTGCTCATCGGCACTCAGACTTAGCTGATACGAGGCAATAAAATTTTCCAATGCACGCGCTCTTGCTTCATACTGATCCAGCACCTTTTCAGCCTGTGCCAACGTTTCTTCATTTTCAAATGATAGTTCTTTCAATGAACTGCGCAGAGCTACAGCCCTCTCGTTGGACTGTTTCATGGCCTCTTCCGCCTCTTTCAACAACGTGCTTCGTTCATTAATATGATCTGCCGCCTGATCCAGCAGTGCTTCGAGATCACTATTTTTGTTCTTGCCTTTGTCTAAAATGGACTTGTATAACTTCATATCTTCCTGCTCGTGACTGGTCAAATTGTTCAAACTCTGATCAATCTTCTGACCACTGAGCACCAGTTGGTTCACCTGATTTGCCGCAGGCTCCTGCGGATCTCCACAACCACTCGCCAGCAGAATTAGCAATACACTAACTGCTGCGAGCGCCACTTTTTTACTCGTTAGCACCTAAGTCCTTCCTCTCTTGCACCATCCTGTTATTCTCTTACAAGCGGGTATCTCCGCTAAAATTCGCTATCCAATGTGCATCCGGATCGTATACTTCGAACTCGTAACCTCGATCTTCGAGCAACTTCAGAATACGCGGCAAAGCCTGAACCGTTTGCTCTCGCTCATGCATCAGAATCACTTCCTTATCCCGATGTACACTTTTGCTCACGCGGGCCACAATCTTATCCGGCTGACCGGGAAGATTCCAATCCAGTGAATCCGTCGTCCAGTCCCACATTTTGAACCCGGCCGCCGCAATGTCACCTCTGAACTTTTCACCGATCTGCGGACTGCTGCCATAAGGCGCGCGAATAAGATGAGGTGTAAAACCAATCAGGTCCTGCACCATCTTCTGTTCTTTTTTGAACTCTTTCACAAAGTTTGCAGAGCTGCCGCTCTTATACAGCTTTTTATAGTTATGCGTTATGCTGTGGAGCCCAGGGTAACTGCCTTCCTTCAACAGCCGTTTTACTGCTGCCGGGTGCTGGTTCAATTGTCGTCCGATCATGAAAAAAGTAGCCTTCGCCTCATGCTGCTTCAAAATATCCAACAGTTGTTCCGTATACTCCGTCGGGCCATCATCAAACGTTATGTATGCCAATTTGCGAACCTGACCCTGGAACCGTACCGGCTCCTCCTTCGCATCTGGAGTAATTTGTATCATGCCGAGCTTGGCGGGCTGTTCGATTACAGTCATTGGAGGAGGCGCCACAACGCTTTTGATCCAATGTGTCATGCCAAGGAATATATAGGTTACACCGGTAACGAACAGTACCAGGAGCATTAGAGCTATGCTGATCCTTCCATACCGGATTTTTCTTCGTTTATGTGTTTTCTTGCGGCTTGTGTTGTGCGGAATACTGCCACGTTCTCCCGCTCTCTCTTGTTGGACTCTCACTGACATGCCACTTCCTTACTTTCATTTTTTCCCGATTATTGGTATATTATCTCGTTTCATGTCTCTATATAGAAGATTAATAGAAAAATGATTCGGGAGAATGACAGAATAGTTACAAGCCCGGTTACAATCTACTTATCTCTTCGTTATCTTGATCTTTCCTGCGGTTACCTTCTCCTGTATAATGAAGTGATTTACGCCATCAGACTTCAAGAAGGAGCTACACCCATGACAAGCTTGAACCGTGCCGGCAGATCCATCTATCTGTTATTCTTTGTCGGCATTATCGCCATTTCTTTTTCTTCGATATTTGTACGTTGGTCTAACGCAGATGTTGCGGTCATTGCCATGTACCGTCTATTTCTGACCAATCTGTTAATGCTCCCGTTTGTCTGGAAATACAGACACGAGATGATGCGTCTGAGCTTACGCCAGTGGGGCTTGCTGCTTGCATCCGGTGTGATGCTGGCCCTTCATTTTCTGCTCTGGATGGGTTCGCTGCGGCTCACCAGTGTCGCCAGTTCCACCGTTATTCTCGCACTGGAGCCTATACTGATTCTTGCAGGTTCGGTATGGCTCTTCAAAGCCAAAATTAACCGCATGATGATCATCGGCATGGGCATCGCCCTGTTTGGATCAATCGTCATTGGCGCAGGAGATTTCCAGTTGGCAGGTACTGCCCTGCAAGGTGACATCCTCTCTTTGCTTGGCACAATTGCAGTCGCTGTCCATATGCTGCTGGGTCAATTTTTGCGAGCGGGGCTTAGTGCATTTTCGTATAACTTCTGGGTATTCTTCGTGGCTGCCTGCACGCTGGCGGTATATAATCTGATCATGGGCCATCCGTTCGGAGGTTACGCTGCATCAGAGTGGGGGATCTTCCTGCTGCTCGCCATTGTGCCAACGATCTTCGGACATTATCTCTTCAACTGGCTGCTTCACTATATGAATGCCACGACGGTATCCATGGGTGTACTTGGGGAACCCGTATTCTCTTCATTGCTGGCCTGGATGCTGCTCGGTGAATCCCTCAGTGCGTTACAGATGTCTGCCGGGGTCGTCATTATATTCGGGGTATGGATCTTCATTCGATATGGCAAAACCAAACCTCAACCCATTCCTGCTGATGCTCCTATCGCTGGCAAAGGGCCTGTTGAACCTACTACGGTATAACAACTTGCCCGTTCATAATGCGTAGTTTTAAACGACTCTACCACTCTAATAAGGCGGTGTATTTAGGATGAAAAATATTGTATCCATGCGCTGGCTGCTCGCCAGAATGTATGAACCGGATGTGGTCATTGCCGATTGCCGATTCTTGCTCGGTCAGCCGGAGGCTGGAAGACAAGCCTATGAAGCTGGACATATTCCAGGGGCTGTTTATCTTGACTTGGAAAAAGACCTGTCTTCTCCCGTCTCTGCACACGGAGGACGTCACCCGCTCCCTGACCCGGCTGTGCTCGCGAATCGTCTCGCCAAAGCGGGGATAGGCTCCAATAGTCGAATTGTTGCCTATGATGATCAAGGCGGCATGAATGCTTCACGGTTATGGTGGCTGCTTCGCTATCTCGGACATGAGCAGGTATACATCATGGACGAAGGTTTCTCCGCTTGGCAAAATGCCAAGTACCCGGTGACTCAGGATGTGCCCGTGCAGATCCCGTCTTCCTTTGAGGTGAACGTACAGCCGCAGATGCTGGCAAGTGTTGAGGATGCTCAGCAAGCTTCGGCAAGCGGTAGCGCCGTGTTGATCGATTCTCGCGATGCCCGCCGCTATGCGGGCCTGGAGGAACCGATTGATGCCAAGGCGGGACATATTCCCGGGGCGTTGAACTATTTTTGGAAAGATGTGTTGGATTGGGATGGACGTTGGACAGGTACTGAAGTGTTAGAAGAGCGTTTCAGTAAGCTGGACAAGGATGGTGCAATTATCGTGTACTGCGGCTCCGGCGTGTCGGCTTGCCCAAACGTGATTGCGCTGGAAGAAGCGGGATACACGAATGTGAAGTTATATTCCGGGAGCTGGAGCGACTGGATCAGTTATGAGGAGAATGGGGTGGCAACGGGGGAAGAAGTGTAAGGTAATTGGAGTAATGAAGCCCGCGTCGGACGCGGGCTTTTTGTGTTGCTAGAATTCAGAAAGTACACAGTACAGGACTCCAAGTTAGCTGCTTCGGAGCATTCCGGTGTATCCAAAGTCAACAGTAGGTCAACGCTGGGTTGGAGAAAATGTTTTCTACGGGGAATGATAAATACACGCCACGGGATAGTCAAGGCGTGTATTACGAACGTGAAGGGAACGGCCTGACTCAGAGTTGTGTAGATTGTCTGAGTTCGATCAACGAAAAGCCAACTAATAAACAAATGATTATTAGTTGGCTTTAATCACTTTATGGGGTTATATTACTTCCATGTATGTACAGTGTGCATAGGAATAATACTACCAGACTTTTTAGAGTGAGTAGTAACCCTACAATGGTCGAATAGTTCCTTTTCAGTATTGCGGCAACATTGTTTATACTTTTCTCCAGAGTTACAAGGACATGGTTGATTTCTGCCTATTTTAATATACTCTTCTCGTTTCTCCTTTAATACATCTAAGTCCCAATCATCATGTGGTCCGGATATTTGACCTAACAAATTATCGAGTATTGCATAATTGTATTTTGACGAGCATGGCATCCTCCTAGCACAATTAAATAATTGACACAAAAATATTGTCCGATTTTTAATTGAAATAAAAGGACTGATTCAGTTGTCAATAAAACAAAGTTTTCTAGATGCCTGCCATAACAACGATTCATTAAAGTGTGCTATGCTCATTAGTATCTATAGAAACGAAATTCTCCAAGAGTCACCATTCATATTTGAATATGTGGCTCTTGGAGATGAACAGATATTACACTTATTGTTGGACAACGGTCTGAATCCAGATTTATGCGATTTTGAAGGAATCAGCCTGCTCCACCTATGTAGCCAGCTTGATAAGAGTGATGAAGTCAGCCTTCTACTCGACTATGGTGCAGATCCGAAGCAATTAAACATTTATGGTAAAACGCCGTTTATGACTGCTTTGAGAGCTGGAGAAATCCCATCCTCCCTTGAACGATAAAAACAGTACACAATCTTACGACAACATAAATCGCTACCCTTTAATTGAAGGAGGAGTCTTTACCAGTTCCAGTATTTTGAACCATTTGTAATGATAAAACGGTATAGCCACGTTTCAAAATCACAGCCTAAACCATTAAAATCTTCAAATGAAGAGGTACTGTTCCCAACGAACATATAGTTTTTCTCCCCCATAGAGTAGGCATTACAATCTATCATTATAGTATCATCAGATATATAAGCTATTTCCAAATATCCCCTACTACCATTCACCTTTGTATATAAATACTCAACTTGATCTATTGGAAAGAGGTTACTTTCCCCTCCGTAAATTTCGTGATTAAACAAACTACAACCATTAGTGACTCTCAGAAAATCAAGATAATCCATCGGAATCTTTTGTCCTGTAGATGCTATAAATCTCTCGATTTCGCCATCATCTACTGGTTGAGAGAAATTACAGACATATCGTTCTACATTACCTTCACGATCTTGTAAGTAAACATACTCATTAGACATTTCTAACTTTTTCTTCAAACCATTAATTGTATTTTTCACTAACGACAACATAACCACTCTCCTTATATGCATAAACGGACACTATAATTCCCGTGTCCGCCTATGATTATGATTATTCAATAAAGGCAAATTGAGTTAATAACTTAACAAGTGAATGATCTCTCCAGACTCTTTTTATTGAGCCGTTTACCTGATGTTTCTTTTATGAGTTTATTTGTCATTCTATCTCCCCATCTTCTAATGCCGCCTCAGATTAATTTACAATGCGTTTACCTAATTACATATAGAGCTCTTGTTATTAAAAACGTACTATATAGTCTCTCCACCAAGCATTCACAACATAAACATGAAAATTAGTTGGAATAGGAATCAAGTTATTAAATTCATTTGTTCCGCCAAATTCGCGCGGTCTAATATGATGAACATTTATTTGTGACCCTGACCAATTATATCCGTTCCTTGGATACAGCTCACTATATTCTTTTATATATTTCGCTCTATCCGTACTTGAGTCCCAATCAATGGAGGGGGTTTTTGCCCACGTTGTTGTAGATGGTTCTATCATAATTTTTTGTGAGACAGGATCTTTATAATAAGGATATATCATTGCCTTTAAGTTAAGTAAAGTTTGCCGTGTTTGAGCAACGTTAGCCATATCATTATACTTTCTTCCAAAAGCATCATAAACATTTAATTTAAGTTCTGTGAAATAAAATCCCGTTTTTGAGATATTAAAAGTATAAGAGACTTCTTTCCCTACCTTCACACCTAAGATACCTTTCAAAGTAAGTTTAACTCCATGTGATAACGTTCCGCTTCCCCGCGCATTTCCTCTAAAAACATCAAAGTCAAATACAATTTTATTTGGTTTTTTACCTGTTATTGCGATGATTTTCGAGCGGACTTCTAATTGAGAAGCGCCCTCAATAGGAATTTGAATCAAATTTACAAGTACAGTACCAGCTTGAGCTCCGCTTTTTTGAGCCATAGCTCTAGCAGTCTCTATGGTTTCGACATCTTTTCCTACTTCTACCACATTTGTCTCACCAGTTACTTCATCAAATGTAAATAGATAGTTGGACTCTATAATTTGATTCTGATTTCCATCCGAAGGTATTTCTGAGTTATCAATGTTAACGTATTCTATAATATTATCATTAGCATCCTTAATTCCACTAACTTCGAATTCACTAGATCCATTTTCCTGCCCAGTGAAAACACGATAAATGCCCCCAAACGTCACAGGTTGATCTGAAATGGTAGTAACTACAACTTCTTTACCGCCTAAGATCGTCGGTTCGATTGCGGTTGCAGATTTACGATTAGATTCCGTTCCATCTGCGTTATAAATGATGTAATCAAACACCCGCTGCTCACTGCTGGATGCATCGTTTCGAATTCTTTCCGAATCTGGGCTTGTATTGCTGAAGGCATAACTCTCGCCCTTGTTCAGCGTCGCGCGTAGATAAGCCGGTTCTTGACTGTCCACCACAGAGAAATCATCCGTGTATTCAAACAACACAGGAGCACTTCCTACCACGGTGACTACAGCTTCACCA
Source organism: Paenibacillus sp. FSL R5-0519 (assembly GCF_037974275.1). Classification (NCBI taxonomy): domain Bacteria; kingdom Bacillati; phylum Bacillota; class Bacilli; order Caryophanales; family Paenibacillaceae; genus Paenibacillus; species Paenibacillus sp. FSL R5-0519. The sequence goes on along the minus strand of NZ_CP150234.1, from coordinate 1,570,604 downwards.
CCTGCTGGAATTGTAGCGAGACTTACATTGCTATTAAATTTGTCACTATGTGCTCTGCCGTCTGCCTTATAGACCACAACATCAACTAGAGCACCTATGGACTTGGAGTTACTCCGAATCGGATTACTAAGTGAACCACCATTGTGGAATTTAACCGATTGACCCGGTGAAACGGTAATCTTAGTAAGGGCTTCATTCGGTCGATCCTCTACATCAAAAATCGTATAAATCGCACCTATAGTTACAGGTTGAGCTGATGCACCCGTAATCACTGCTTTATTCCCATTAAAAACAACAGGCTCAACCGCTGTTGCTTTTTTCGTATTCCGTTCTGTGCCATCAGGGTAATATGTCACGTAATCGAATACCCGTCCTTGGCTGGTGGAAGCATCACTGTCGAGGTATTCCCGATCGCTACCGTGATTCCAAAAAGTCACGCTTTCTCCTTGGTTAAGTGTTACCCGATGGTATGCGGGTTCCATGCTTTCCTCAACCGAAAAATCATCCGTGTAACTAAATTCAATTGGGACTTGCCCGGCCACGGTCACGACTGCATAACCCTGTGAACGAATGATCGGATTTGTGTTTTTGTTAAAGCCATCCGAATGAACAACGTCTTCTGATGTATACAGGACATAGTCAAAAACGGCTCCGTTGGTACTGCTCGCATTGTTTTTGATAGGATTAGCTAAGGAACCATTGTTCTGAAAAATAACAGATTCCCCGGGGTTTAAGGTAATTCGAGTAATGGCATCTCCACCGGCCTTTTGGACTTCAAATGTCCGATAAGGCACACCATACGTCACTGGTGTTGCCGTTACCAAAGTCACTACAGCGGTTCTTCCCGAAGCTACCGTAGGTTTAGTGGACGTATTTGTCCCTGTAGAACTTTCCGTACCGTTTGGAAGATAAACGACATAGTCATGTTTATCTTTGGTGGTCCCATCACTTTGGAGTGCATCCGATTTAGCACTGATATTGGTAAATTGGTAACTTTCACCTTGGCTCAGCGTCACTCTGGTATACGCAGGTTCATCGCTCCACTCACCGGTATAGACTTCATAAGGGAGTCCAATAGTGACAGGTTGAGATCCTGCCCCCGTAAAGATGATCTCGTTCCCTCCCCCTAAGTATGGTTTCCCCGTTGATTCAAAATTGGAACTAGAAAGGCTTCCATCTTCATTGTACGTGGCATAGTCATACTTCCGGTCTTGGGCTGTGGAGGTATCGGCACTAACAGCTCTTGTTTGTGTTCCTTCATTGACGAACCGATAGCTCTCACCTTTGGATAAGGTCGCTCTATGTAAGGCAGGATTCGCAGATATACTATAGGTGAATTCAACCGGTATAGTCACTGTAATTGCATTGCTTCCACTTGAAGTAATGACAGCGGTATACCCTGCTCCTACAGACAAGCTACTAAGTGAATTCATGTTATCTGTTGAAATACTTCCATCTGCTTTATAAACAGCATAATCATAAGAATTGCTTCTTGATGTTGCGGCATCCGTACTCAAGGATCGGGTACGAGTTCCAGTATTGGTAAAGCTATAGGAATCACCTGGATACATAATTAGAACTTCTTCGCCTGCCAATGCCATGGCTTGAGGAGCAAACATATCTCCCTTATACGTATCCTCCGTCACCGTCGATACATCATCTGTATTTTGTTCATCTTCGTCCACACCTTCTGGTTCTTCGTGGACGTCCGGATCTATACCATCCTGATACTCGTCGTCTGTTAAAGCTAAATCCTCCGTAGAAACATCAACATTCTCGGCGCTACTTTCAGTCGTTATTAAGGCACCTGATTGATCCGAAAGCGAATAAACGCTAGTCGGAAGCATGGTTCCAATCACAAACCAAACGACCAGTAAAATGATAAAGCTTTTTTTAAAATTCATGTAAGTTGTATTCCTCCTTTTGGATTTTCTCCCATCTAAACCTAATTAAAGGTGAATTTGGAGTGAATATTATTTATCGGCATTTCCCTTTATTTAGGTTATAGGGATATAGCACCTTAATTACCAGGACTATTTCCCTTATTTGCTATCGTTAGTCTACACAGGTATGCAACATTTAAAATAATCAGCAGATCGATGCCCGCCGCTATGCGGGCCTGGAGGAACCGATTGATGCCAAGGCGGGACATATTCCCGGGGCGTTGAACTATTTTTGGAAAGATGTGTTGGATTGGGATGGACGTTGGACAGATACCGGGGTGTTAGAAGAGCGTTTCAGTAAGCTGGACAAGGATGGTGCAATTATCGTGTACTGCGGTTCTGGCGTCTCGGCTTGCCCGAACGTGATTGCGCTAGAAGAAGCGGGATTCTCCAATGTGAAGCTGTATTCCGGGAGCTGGAGCGACTGGATCAGTTATGATGAGAATCCGGTGGCTATAGATAATGTGGAAGAGCACAAAGACATATAGAAGTGTATCGACGCTGAGTACATCGCTGGGACAGATAAGCCACCTAGCGATGTATTTTTCTATGTTTGGATTCATGATACTAAAAAACCGTGATGGACATCTGTCCACCACGGTTGAATCATGAAATCGATTATTGCTTTTTACTTAACGATACATTTGCTGTTAACGTCTTGTCGATCGTCGTCCAGTTTACATAAGCACCTAGTATTTCATTAATAACAGCAACCGGAACGACAGTTTCGCCATTTAAAAGCTTTGGTACTTTACTATTGAACACCAGTTTATCGTTGATTGAATACACATCTGAACCAATTTGAGCACTTATATTTTTCGTGCCTAAATTGATTTGCGCGGTACGCGTCTTATGATCCCATCCTACTGTACCGCCCAATAGCTCCGAAATGGTTCGAATCGGTACGTAGAACTCATCATTATGAACAACCGGTTTGATCGTCGTACCACCTACATTCATGGCAACATCAACATATTCAAGGAAATCGGTCTTTCGAATGAGTCCATGAACTCCTTTGGTTCGATCCACGACCTGAGATACTTCGTAATCCGTTGCGGCTGACAGGTACGCATAAGCTACACTTCTATCCATATCAAGCTTATCGGATAAAAATTGAATCGATTCACGTACTGATTCTTTCATCGCTTCATCCAAATCAGGGTCCAGTCCAATTGGAATCCAATAATCCTCTGTTTCAGCAAAGGGTTGCTTGAATTCTCCACTGTGTGGGAGTGATGGATCACCTTTCTTTAACACCGTTAACCGAACTGTTCCCCTCAAGGAAGCTTCCAATGCAGTTAACGCCACTTCTCCATCCCCTTGAGCAAAGTGTGGATCTCCAGTATAGAATAGCCCACCTTTAACTTGAATCGGATAATAAATAGTTGCACCAACACCCAACTCATTAATATCCATATTGCCTCCTGTTTCAATCGGTGGAATCGAACTCACAACCTCACTGGTATTTGGTGCAACCCCCATCACACCTAGAAAGGGGTTAATGGGGAAACGTACATTTTTGCCAGCTTTTGTTGGTAACAAACCATACCAATTGCCGTTGATTTCTTCAATAGGCGTAAATATAGAGACATTATTATATAATTCCGGTTTTGTTGCGCTGGCTCCCTCTTGCGGGCCTGTATTTTCTGGAAATTCGTTTGGAAGGGCACCTTTACCATGGCGGTTAGAAATGACACCATATGGAACTCGAGTTTGCAAGGAAAGCACTTCTACTTTAAGAACATCTCCTGGCTCCGCTCCCTCAACCGCTACTGGCCCAGTGATAATATGAGGTCCGTCTTTTACAAAATCATGCTTAATGCCAGAAGCTGTAATTGCCTTCGCATCATCCAACACTCCATCGGATGAGATACCGAATTTGCCGAAGTACTCCACTGGATTTCTCCCTTGATCCTCCATCAGTCCCTCATGCGATACCGTGTCAAATGTTACAGCACTTCCTGATGGTACAGTAAGAATCGGAGAGCTGTCTCGATTAGGCAGTGAGCCCCAGCGAATGTTCTCAATAGCAGACGTTACATAATAATCACCTTCAACCTTATCGATGGTTGTTGGTTGCAGCGGCATACTAAAGCCCACTGAAGGTAGAGCAAATGTAAACATACTTATAATCCCTACTGAAACCCCAAATTTCCTAATCGTTCGGTTAATAAACATCTCGCTCCCCCTCTACGATATGTAACGTTATGTGACATTATATAACACACATAAAAGATAACATATAAATGTATTTACAACAATATTTTATTGTTAACAAAAATAACAAAGAAAGCTATAATTCAAGAAAAAAGTTATAAAAACACAAATTGAAGTTAGAATATCTAACATATAAAACATAACTACATATCCTAAAGTTGATGAACATTCTTCAGAGACCTGAACACACAAAATGAAGTAAGTTGGAGCAACTAGATCAGTTATGAGGGAATGCGGTGGTTAGCCGTATTTTGTTTTCTGTTGAATTCCTTCAAAATCCTGAGCGGCGACTGCTTCGCTTCTGGTTTTATTCCGAAGATGTTCCTGAGGACTGGAGAGAGGGGTACAGTGACCGTTTTTTCGATCTTACGGTGACAATTGACGCCGAATCACTGATTATTCAACATAAGGCGGGACCAAGCTGCTAAAACCAAAAGCCTCCGCTGGGGGAGGCTTCGTGTGCTACTGATTACTAACAATCGTAGTTCACTTTATTTCAGGGGAACCTTTATTTTCCGCTCAATGAAACAAGATCTGCAACAGAAAGTAAGGGGATGCATTTAGGAGTCCATGAATCAGGATAATCACCCATACTTTGCGATAGCGGGACCATAGATAACCAAGAAAGAGACCCGTAACCCCATGATTTGCAATCACAGTTGCCACATCCATATCCCACTGACCACTTCCTTGAATGGCGACATGCCAGATGGACCATAGTATTGAAACTAGTAATATGGCGGCCCATCTTCCAAGCAAAGTCTCCAAACGCGTTTGCAGCCACACTCGATAAAAAACTTCCTCCAATACGCTATTGATCATAAAACCGATCAACACCAAGAAAAGTAATTCTGACATATTGGTTGCTTCGATTGCTCCTTCTGGTTGTGCAATTGGGGAATAGAACTTTAGATAACACCAGACCACAATAACGATCAGTGGGGCAATGACGTGTCCGCGAGAGCGAGGCTTTTTCGAGATCATGTCTTGTTGCCCGCCAGTTATTTTGCGATAAATCAGCAATAAAATCAACGGAATGAACAATAGTGTCGTCAACTTGAATGCCAAATAATATAGCTGAAAATGTAATCCTTGCGGGTCTATCGTTATCAGAGAAACCGTAAATAAAACGCCTGACAGCAATAATACAATCGATTGAACGACCAAATGCTGATAATCTATTTGTTGGAAATACAGGTGGTCTTGACTTTTATAAGGAATTATTCGAATTAAAAAAATACCAAGGAATGCCGGCAACATACTATGCCATATTGGAATCACTTCCTCACGATCAGCCGTGTACCTTATATTCAAGTTTCCGGTCCACACTAACCACAATACAGCAGCAAATATAATTAATATGCATAATAAGCCGGTTGCCTTTCCCCATGCTGGAAACATTACTTTGAGTTGCTGATTCATTCCAATGATCCTCCTTGAGTGGTATGTTGCTTTGTCTTTTTTTAATTCAGTTGAGTTAAATAAACTCTAGCACATCCCATCTTCTTCGTCTATTTATTTCAGTTGAGTTAAATAATATGATATTCTGTGTGTATGCCAAAAATCGTGGACCATGAGAAAATGAAGAATATTATTGCTGAAGCAACTTGGAAAATCATTAGTGAGCAGGGCATTCATCATGCAACGTCAAGAACAATTGCGAAGGAAGCCGGATTATCACAAGGAGCCTTAAGACATTATTTCTCCAAACAAGAGAGCCTGCTAGCATTTGCAATGGAGTTAGTTAAAGAAAAGGTACTTACTCGGCTAAAGAATCTGAATGCAAAAGAACTGGCGCCTCAAGAAAGAATTGTTGAATACTTGCTTGAGCTAGTGCCGACTGATGAACAGACATTATTGGAAATGGAGGTTTGGTTTGCATTTGTAAGCTATGGAAAAACGCAAAAAGGGTTCGATGCCAACTATGAGGACCTGCAAAACGCAATCAGGAACTGCATTACGTACTTGAAAAATGAAGGTCTTCTACGCACTACCGATGAAGAGAAGGAACAGGATAAGCTGTATGCCTTTATGAATGGGATGGCTCTCAATTTGTATCTCGAGCCGGATAAAATAAATCGAACACGAAGCAAAGAAATGATACAAGACTACATCCATTGGATTATCCGTTGAAGGAAAGCATGACACATAGATCGGGGAGTTAATTTAGCTTGCCAAAACCTAGCAGAATCCAATCTGCAGCAGGAGCGGCTGAATAAGTTATGAGGAGAATCCGAGGGCTACCGGGGAAAAATAAAGATTAAGAACCCGCGTCTAACGCGGGCTTCTTTGTGCTTTCTATGCATTCATATCCATGCATTTCAGGAGCTTACCTCTCCGACTTCTGTAACGTGTAGATTCAGCTTATGTTTTCGGCATACTTCGTAAAAATCTTTTGAAACAATGGGTTTGAAGATATTGATATAATCCAGCATAAAAAATTCATGTTCACCAATTCGCTCTTCATGAAGGCAGATTCGAGATACAACTTTGACGATCTTACGTGGAGGCTGTTCTACAGATGCAGCAATGACTGCTTTGCGCCCATATTCGGAACGTTCATAATCGAACACATCCAAACGATCAAGCTGATGTGCAGTCCAATAGGTTTCTTCCACCGGTCGACCGTCGTGGTAACATACCATTGTTGGAATAAACTGTGCGTTTGTCTTCCTTTCCTCCAACAGCTTCTTAAAACGATCTGATACATGTCTTGTTCCTGTAATCGTCTCAAAATAATCTACATTCATCTTGCGCACCGAAGACAATAACTCAACCTCTGCCATTGTCCCCTCTGGCAACGGGTTCTCTACCGCCACATAATTCATATCTAATTGGGGAGTAAAAGTCGTTCCACCACTAATAAACCCTCTACATGGATATTGAGATTCCAGAAAATAATAGTTCAAAGAGTGATGTATCCTTTCCAAATGAAGTGCTTTTAAATCTTTACGGTTGTCTACTCGTGCGTGAAGTAATGCTCTAAACGAGATTTTGTTTCTGGATGAGGCATATAAATCATGATTCGCTGATCTGGTTCATTGGGAAATTGAAGTGTAACATGCTCAAACTCAACAACTCCAAAAGAGGGGTGCACAAGCTTCTTGTAACCGTCAAGGGAGCTTGGCACCTCGTGATACTGCCACATCCTCGTAAAATCAGCACTTGTCCTCTTCAAATCTTCGATTAGCTTGTCGAATGAATCATCGTTAAGATAGCGTGCTCTTGACGTTCTAAACTCGGCAATCATTCTCTGTGAGACACTCTCCCAATCCTCCGATCCCTCTTTCCACACAGGATCCGTAAATTGGCGCCATATCAAATTATAATCATGCGGAGGTGATATCCTATTAATCGTAAATACAGCATCTGCCGCTTTATTCCAAGCAAGAAAATCCCACTTTTTCCCGATGACATAGGCCGGATTCGGATTCAATTCATTCAGCATGTCCTGAATGGATGGGCTGATTTTGTCTTCCATAATAGTCGATTGAGGAGGCAGTGATTCTCCAGCAAGCAGAAAGAGATGTCTGCGCTCATTGGGTGTCAGCTTGAGCGCCGAAGCCAAGCTTTCCAGCACACCTACCGATGGACGGATATCACGACCTTGCTCAAGGCGTGTATACCATGAAAGTCCTATGTTCGCGATCCCGGCAACTTCCTCTCGCCGCAAACCTCGTGTGCGACGACGATTCCCAGGCAAAAGGCCGACATCAAGGGGAGATAGAGAGGAGCGTAAATCTCTTAAGAAATTACCTAGCGCTAACCGGCGCTCACTGTCGTTCAAGTAAAAGCTCCCCCCTTATCCTATCACTCGTAAACCCACCATCAAGCAGGTTCTCGTGACCATTTAATAGTCAAAGTATACTTAAGCCAGTTGATGAGATCAACAATACCAGGCAAGGAGAATGAATATGACAACCATTACAGGACAAATGTTGGCGAGCAAGATCGTGATGATTACAGGTGCGGGGCGAGGCATTGGAGCTGAGGCAGCAAGGCTGTTTGCACAACAAGGAGCTTCTGTGATGCTCGTCGCAAGAACAGAGACTGAGTTGCGCAAAGTCAGGGATGAAATTGTGACGTCGGGCGGAGATGCAGCATATTTTACAGCCGATCTGTCAGATGTAAGCAACGTTGAAGAAGCTGTTAAGGCTACAGTGGAACGATATGGCCGTCTGGATGCTGCTTTTAATAATGCTGGCATCGGAGTCACGGTATCATCGCTGGTGGATGAAAGAGAAGAAGATTTCGACCTGATTCAGTCCGTAAATTATAAAGGAGTCTGGCTATGCATGAAAGCCCAGATTAAAGCTATGATGGAGACTTCAGGGTCAGGTTCTATTGTTAACACCAGCAGTGTGGGTAGTCTAAAGGGGAATCCGGGATTGGGAGCGTACGGGGCATCTAAACGAGCGGTAAACAGTCTGACTCAAACGGCTGCGGTCGAATACGGGCCAGCAGGTATCCGTGTTAATGCCATTGCTCCGGGAACTACAATGACGGATATGATTCAGCAATGGGTTTCGATTAACCCTGACATTGTTGAACAAATTAGTGCTAAGACACCTCTCCGACGTCCAGCTGAACCTATAGAGATTGCTAACGCAGCCGCCTGGTTGCTTAGTGATTATTCCTCTTTTGTTACCGGAGTCGTTTTGCCTGTAGATGGTGGACTTACTGTATAGAATTCGGTGGCTACATTCGAAGTGTCTTACTTGATGTCAACAGAGAGTCAACTTGCATACAAAATAGGGGCCGGATCACTCACTAACGTGAGTACCCGACCCCTTGCTTTGATATACATATGAATATACAGACCTTAAGCAACACTTTAACAGATCGAAAAGAAACAGTCTATATTTTTGGAAAAATGTTCTATATATTTAGATTGCTGGCCGGCAACTACAGATGAAACGGAGTATAAATCAATGATGTCCAACAACCATCTTACTCATGAAGAATTACAGGATTATGTGTACAATGTATTTGGTACCGGTTACCACTTGACGCAGTGCGCAAGAGTTCATGGAGGCGCACAAAAAGTCATTTACAAAATGGATTTCAAGAATGGGTTCATTTGCCTGTTGTACGTTTGGGATATTTCCAGCAACTATTTTCAGGAAGAGATCTTGAATGAACCCACGTTCCACAGTGCCTACGGCAGCGAACTTTTTTCTTTGAACACTCGCTTTCTCGCTCAACATGGAATTCGAACGCCAGCCTTGTATGATCTGAATAACGACAGAGGTCGGTACGCTTATGATTTTGCTCTTGTTGAGTATGTGGATGGACAGAAGGCCGAATCCTATTTCCAGCATAACAATCCCAAAGATCGGGATGCGTTGTTTCAACGGATAAGGGATATGTTGACTCATATGCATAACATTCAAAGAAACGTTTATGGAAACGCCAACGATAACAGAAAAAAGGCTGAGCCTTGCTACAAAGTCAAGCGGTTCGATGCGGAAACAGCCTTATCCTATGCATCCAGGCACATGACCGATATTAGAAAAAATGAAGAAAGGCTGCTTGAGAAACTATCCGAATTGGAAGCAGCAATTCAGCCCAGAGACCTCTATAGTTTCATCCATGGAGAGCTGGGTCCGGATCATATATGGATAGATCATGCGATGCAACCCTGCCTTATTGATATTGAGGGCGCAGGATTCTTCGATCTCGAACATGAGCATAGCTTTCTGGAGTTTCGATTTGGAGACTTGTATCAGTACTTAAAAAATAATGATCTCGACCCGGCGCGGATGACATTTTATCGATTCTGCCATCATTTATCTTTGGTATCCGGAGGGTTGAAACTGCTTCACAGACAATTCCCCGATCAGCAATTCGCTAGAGGTCTCGCGGAGTATCATGCCAGATGCGCAGTTCAGATGCTTATGTGATAAGAACCATACACATGAATATGGATATAACTCTGGAAGGAGATTTGAGGATGGAATTTATTTACGAAGATGAACGACTCGCCGTGGGCGTTATTCAAGCCATTCATACTGGAGATATCCCATCGTTACAGCAACTGCTGGCAGAGAATCCGGGATTGGCAAATATAAGAATCTTGGAAAGAAAGCCTGACAACATAGACTCGGACTCTAGTATCTCTCGAACGCTGCTGCACGTGGTTACGGATTGGCCGGGGCACTTCCCTCATGGAGCGGATACGGTGCGATTATTAACCAAGTTTGGTGCGGACGTGAATGCTCCTTTTGTCGGTCCACATATCGAGACACCTTTGCATTGGGCTGCAAGCTCCAATGACGTTCAAGTACTCGATGCCCTTCTAGATGCTGGCGCAGACATTGAAGCTCCTGGCGCGGTGATCGCCGGAGGCACATCGCTGGACGATGCTATTGCTTTCGCGCAATGGGATGCAGCACTACGCTTGGTTGAGCGCGGGGCGACCTTTGCCCTTTGGCATGCGGCAGCCCTTGGAAATATTCACGCCATACAAGATCATTTCAAAGGCGTCCAACTCCCGGAATGTTATCCTTGGGGAACAAGCACCTCCCCTTCCCCACCCGATGCAGTAACCGTTGCCTTCTGGTGTGCTTGCCATGGAGGTCGTAGAGAAACAGCCGAATACTTGCTTGACCGAGGCGCCGAACTGAACTGGATAGCCACCTGGGATGGAATGACTCCACTGGACACAGCCAAACGACATAGATGGGTTGAACTGATCCCTTGGCTTGAGAATCAAGGTGCCAAATCTGCTGGCGAGATTCACAGATAGATGATTGACTGGAAAGAAAAAGCCCGCAATCTTTGCGGGCTTTTTGGCGTGTGATTTGTATGGGACCGAGACGTTTACCGCAAGGAATCGACTTTTTGAAGATCGGATGCGTTGGCCCCTTCCTCGGCTCCTTTACCGTAGAGCTTATCCATATGCTGCATATGCCCTACTCCCCAGTCGCTCATTGTCTGAAGCACAGGTTTCATGAGCTGTCCATACTCCGTAATCGAGTATTCAACCTTTGGAGGAACCTGCGCATACACTTCGCGATGCACAATATCATGATACTCCAGTTCTTTCAACTGCTGGGCTAACATCTTTTTCGAAATATCGGGAATGGCTTTTTGTAATTCGCTGAACCGCATTGTGCTATTGCTTAGCAGGCGTAGAAGAATTAAAGATTTCCATTTGCCCGTAAGGATATCCAGCGCCGTTCCAAATTTGCAATACACCGTCATTTGCATTCCTCACTTTCTAGTCATACGAGGGTTTACTTTTGGTTACCTGGTTAGGTTTAAGTGCCTACTTCCTGATTGGACTTTCTCACTTTAGTATAGAGGCAGACATCAAAATTGAACAAGTGAGGGGAAAAGAAACGATGGATATAACGTTATGGATCGTACAAATCATATTGGCGGCAGGCTTCGTATATTCGGGATGGATGAAAACCATTCGTATCGAGTCATCAAAAAAGATGTGGGCCTGGGTCGATGATGTGCCAAAAAGTCTGGTTGTGCTGATCGGAATCGCGGAGCTGATCGGATCGCTGGGCCTCGTTTTGCCGTGGGCGCTGAACATAGCTCCGCTGCTTACGCCGATCGCCGGAATGGCTCTGGCAGCGGTCGCATTTCTTGGGATGCTGTTTCATATTCGGCGCAGTGAGTATCGGGAGCTTGGCGTGAATATCCTTTTTATGGTTCTGGCATTAATCGTAACCTTTGGAAGACTATGAACACGGCGCTCATCAGACTTATCTGTTCTCCCACCCAACCCAATTTTATATACGTATCCTTTGGGTAGGTTAAGAATGAAAGACTATTTCCAACCTGTTTTAAAAAGTGGTCATAATAATCTATGATAGCATTTTATAGCTATCCTGTTACCGATGTGCTCACATATAAACAGGGACCTCTCGCCATATTGGCAAGGGCCCCTGTCTAACAACTTGATATATAATTTTCCGTTAAGTGATGGTCAGACCGCCGCTTGCATATCCGGCCACGGTTGTAGCTACATCAAGACCCGCTGTTACTGATGCCGAGAAGACCATAAGCAGGCGGTCACCTGCGGCCACCGGAATGCTCAGTCCTGTAGTCAAGCCGTTGGATATTGTGCCCAGTGCCAGAATTCCGGTGAGTGGGGGAGCCAAAGTGACCAATGCACCAGGTACAGCTGTAAAGGAGTTATTCGGTGTAGTGGAGCGGAATAATTGTGCAGTTATGGTTACTGTAGATCCAACCAAGCTCAGTCCGGCTGTCGTGCTGAAATATGCAGCCAGTGAAGTAATCGTTCCGGTACGTGATGCGGAGAACGCAAAGTTAAGCAAAGTTCCAGCAGCGCCTGTGAGATCAATAATTCCTCCATTAACACTTACCCCCGTAGCGCTGTTGCCAAAACCAACTAAACTGGAGGTATTCAGAAGGCCGCCCAATACCGTAGTCAACGCAACCGGAAGTCCTGATGCATAAGGAATAATTGCTCCAGAACCTGTCGCTCCAGTAGCTCCGGTTACACCTGCTGTACCTGTTGCTCCAGTAGCTCCGGTCGTACCTGCGGTGCCCGTTGCTCCAGTAGCTCCGGTTGTACCTGCGGTGCCCGTTGCTCCCGTTGCTCCAGTCGTACCTGCGGTGCCTGTCGCTCCCGTTACTCCAGTCGTACCTGCGGTGCCCGTTGCTCCCGTTACTCCGGTTGTACCTGCGGTGCCTGTCGCTCCCGTTGCTCCAGTCGTACCTGCGGTGCCCGTTGCTCCCGTTACTCCGGTTGTACCTGCGGTGCCCGTTGCTCCAGTAGCTCCGGTTGTACCTGCGGTGCCTGTCGCTCCTGTTGCTCCAGTCGTACCTGCGGTGCCCGTTGCTCCTGTTGCCCCAGTAATGCTCGGGATTTCGCCTAGCAATTCAGAAGAAACCAAACGGTGGGCTGTTACCAAAGTGCCTGTGCTGCTCTTACCCCATACGGATACTTGAACAGGATCATTAATCGTCGCTGTTGTTGTAAAAGTAAACTCGAAGGCATCCAGATTGGCAAAGTAATTGTTGGTCAATACCTGATTGGGTGCAAGGTCAAAAGTCTCACTGATATACAGAACTCTCATTCCACCACTCATGTAATACCCTTGTATTTGTATGGTTGAGGTAGCCACATCACTGCGGTTATCGATCTTGACTGTTACTGTCTGAGTCGGTCTTACACCACTAACCGCATTATTTTCTATCGGCCCTGTTGATAAAAAGCTCATCGCTACATCTCCTCTTCATGGGATTGGGATATCTTTTTTCCTAAGTGTTTTGAACTGTTTCCTCGTGCTCCACCACCCGGTGTGCATCAACCAATTGTCCGGAAGCTTGTTTGCCCCACACGGAAATCCCCACTTCCTTCACACCTGCCACATCCGTTCCAAAAACAAACTCAAACGCATCTAAATCTGCAAAATAATCTCTCGTCACTGCTTCGTTAGGGGCTACACTAATCACTTCACTTACATACAGTGTTCTGGTTGTGCTTAGCACATAACCCTGAATGGATACTGTTACAGAATCCACATCAGTCTGACTTACCAATCGAATCGTTACTCGTTGTGTCGGTCTAAGTCCGGAAACCGGGTTGTTTTCTATCGGACCTGTTGATAAAATAGACATTTTTCCCCATCCCACCTTTTTATGAACCTCATACTCTAGCAGGTTTTGGCATAAGCTCACTTGATAGTAGTATTCAAGAACAAAATCAACGGTGTGGACAAAACACAGGGGGCAAGTTCACCATTGTCAATAAACAACAACCCTGTACAACCCGTGATTCTAAGCAATGAATGGACAGGCAAAACAGCAAACGATTGATACTCGTAAAAGTCGAGCAACTAGTGCGCGAGTCTTTGGTCTGGTAACCCAACTCGATTCCAGCAAAAAAACGACCGACTCCCCTTTCATTGACAGGGAAACGGCCGCTGCTTAAGACGTGTCTATATATCTGTGTTTATTTCATGAGATTATGAACTCATTTAAAGCTGATCCATCCGTTTTAATTCTAGCGAAAGAGTAATGTTCTTCTTCATCCTCTACTTCAACATAGAAAAAGATTGTATTATCTTAAAATTGTGATATGATATCGTCAAGTTAATAAACAATTAAAAGAAAATATGAAAAATAATTACATTTAGATATGGTCAAATCTCTTTTTTCGCCAAATTCCAGTTCTAACCCATTTTATTGAAAGCGATTACAAAAAGAAACCTGACAGATTATAGCACTTCTAATCCCACACACAGATGCAGGCTTACTTTGGGTTATAGCCATCCCCTTATCCCCGTGACCACGCACACGGTGTACAGGTCGCTTGGCTTAAACCATATATAACAGCATGACTTAACCTAACAGCTGACCTAACAACTATTCAAAAAGGGGGTGACATGAGGGACATCTCTTCATTTTTTCAGCATTTCATCATCTCTGCTATTCTAACTTTCGATCACCACTATTCCAATCTCATGGAGGCGAAATGTATGATCCGTAAACCGCTAGTTTTATTGTTGGCGTGTCTGCTAATCTTTGTCATCCTACCCGTTGAACCAAGCCATGCAGCCAATGCAGCTGTAGCCAAACTTCCTGGAAATTCCAATCCTCTCATCGATCACAAACTTGGAGCTGACCCTTATGTGCTCGTCCATAACAATCGCGTCTATGTCTACATGACAGGTGATGCATATCTGTACAACAGTGACGGCTCTGTCAGAGAGAACCAGTACAGCACCATCGGGAAAATTAACGTCATCTCTTCAGCTGACATGGTGAACTGGACAGACCATGGTTCCATCCCTGTAGCGGGTGCCAATAATGCAAATAATGGACAAGGTATTGCCAAATGGGCTACCCAATCCTGGGCTCCTGCCATGGCGAAAAAAACGATTGCTGGCAAAGAGAAATTTTTCCTGTATTTTGCCAACTCGGGTGGAGGTATTGGGGTACTCACAGCGGATTCCCCCATCGGTCCTTGGTCCGATCCAATCGGACGTGCCCTCTTGACGCACGGAACACCAGGTATGTCAGGTGTAACGTGGCTCTTTGATCCGGCTGTACTTGTCGATGATGATGGCTCTGCTTACCTGTATGCTGGAGGGGGTATTCCGAACGATACCAATGCTGCTTCCATTGCTAATCCCAAAACAGCTCGGGTCATTCGTCTCGGTGCCGACATGATCAGCGTGGTGGGCAGTGCCGTTACGATTGATTCTCCTTATATGTTCGAAGATTCCGGTATTCATAAGTATAACGGGAAATATTACTACTCCTACTGCATCAACTTCGCGGGAACACATCCCGCTGCATATCCAAAAGGTGAGATCGGATAC
This sequence comes from Paenibacillus sp. FSL R5-0519, assembly GCF_037974275.1. Lineage (NCBI taxonomy): Bacteria > Bacillati > Bacillota > Bacilli > Caryophanales > Paenibacillaceae > Paenibacillus > Paenibacillus sp. FSL R5-0519. Next base: position 1,555,135 of record NZ_CP150234.1, on the reverse strand, counting down.
ATGGTCAGTGACAGCCCAATGGGCCCTTTTACGTATAAAGGCCACTTTCTGAAAAATCCCGGTACGTTCTTCGGTGTAGGCGGCAATAACCACCATGCCGTATTCCAGTTCAACAACGAATGGTATGTGGCATACCATGCACAAACAGTAAGTAAGGCATTCCTCGGGGATGGCAAAGGGTACCGTTCCACCCACATTAACAAGCTGACCCACAACGCGGATGGCACCATCCAGGAAGTGCAGGGTAACATGACTGGTGTATCCCAAACGACCAACCTCAACCCGTATGTCCGGGTGGAAGCGGAAACCATTGGCTGGCAAGCAGGCATTAACACTGAGCCGAGTCAAGCGAGCGGTGGACCTGTAGCCAATCAGAATGTCACTAATATTCATAATGGAGATTGGATCGCGGTCGGCAATGTGGATTTTGGCTCAGCTGGAGCCTCCAAATTCAAGGCTAATGTCGCTTCTACCGGAAATGGCAACATCGAGGTACGACTGGACAGTCCGACAGGTCCTCTGGTTGGAACACTTAATGTAAGCTCAACCGGCGGTGCGCAAACGTGGCGCGAGATGGAGACCAATGTAACCAACGCTACGGGCGTACATCGTTTGTATCTGGTGTTTACAGGCTCAGGTAATGGAAACCTGTTCAAACTGGATTACTGGCAGTTTACATCCGGTTCGGGCGGCAACCCCAACCCCAATCCTAACCCGTCCGTTACTCGCATCGAAACGGAAAGCATGACACTTGGCGGTCAATATGCCGGTGTGATCAGCTCCCCTTTTAATGGAGTAGCACTCTACGCCAACAATGATTATGCAGCATACAATCAATATTATGCTTTCCCAACCCATCATTTCTCTGTCCGCGGTGCTTCCAACAACAATGAGACGGCCCGTGTCGATCTTGTCATCGGGGGTGTAACGGCGGGTTCATTCTACTTTACCGGTACACAACCGACCGTACAGACCCTGTCGAACATCACACATGCTACAGGCAATCAGGAAGTCAAGCTGGTCGTAACAACGGATAATGGCACGTGGGATGCTTATATTGATTATCTTGAACACTCACAATAACACAAAGGTCAAGATAGACTTGGGAGGACAAGTTATGTGGAAAAAAATCTGTACGCTTCTGCTCTCTCTTCCGTTACTTGTGGCATCGCTGTCAACGACAAGTCCTACCGCTTCTGCATCAACGTTCAGCAATCCGGTCATTTATGCGGATGTTCCTGACAGTGATGTCATCCGGGTGGGCAATGCCTTCTATATGACCAGCACAACGATGCATATGAATCCGGGTGTACCTGTGATGAAGTCTTATGATCTGGTCAACTGGAGCATCGTAAACTATGTGTATGATACGCTTGGAAACGGGGATATACAGAATCTGAACAACGGACAAAACGAGTATGGGCGCGGTTCCTGGGCCAGCAGCTTGCGGTACAACAATGGAGTATATTATGTGGCTTTTGGCTCCCTTTCCACCGGCAAGACGTATATTTACCAAACCAGCAATATTGAAACAGGGCCATGGACTCCTTACACCTTGAACAGTTATTATCATGACCCCTCCCTCTTGTTTGACGGGAATCGAACCTTTCTTGCTCATGGCAGTGATAACATCAGTATCGTTGAGCTGACACCTGATGCGAAGGCCGTCAAGGCCGGAGGGCTGAATCAGGTTCTAATTCCAAACGCGAGCAGTATAGCTGGCTCTAACATGATTGTAAAGGCAGAAGGAGCACATATTCAGAAGATCAACGGCATGTACTATGTATTCCTGATTGCCTGGCCTTCGGGTGATGGCCGCATTCAGCTTGCCTATCGTGCAAACACATTGACAGGGCCATACACAGGTAAAGTTGTACTACGAGACTCGGGCATTGCCCAAGGAGGTATCGTGGATACCGCATCCGGTGCATGGTACGGCTTGCTGTTCAGAGATAGCGGAGCTGTTGGACGCATTCCCTATCTCGTGCCGGTGACATGGTCGGATAACTGGCCTGTGTTTGGGGTGAACGGCAAGGTTCCTCTTAACATGAATATGCCCGTTGAAGGTCAGCCTGCTGCCAAAATCTACGGGTCGGATGAGTTCAACGCAACCACATCAGGTACACCCTCAGTAACGCAACTGTTAGTGAACGGCGGCTTTGAGGACAGCACCATTCAGCCGTGGACAAGCAACAATACAGCAACCATCAGCTTAACGAATGCCGAAGCGTTTAGCGGTACCAAAAGCCTGCTTGTCAGCGGCAGACAGCAGACAGCAGGCGGTGCAAAACAGATGGTTACAGGTAAGCTGTTACCAGGGGAAACGTACTCTTTTTCGGCTAAGATCAAATACACCGCTGGTCCCGCAACCAAAACGTTCAATCTTAGCATCCAGAACGGTGCAAGTTATACCGGAATTGGCATTATGGGCAGTGCAACGCTAACCCGCGGACAATGGGGCACCCTTCAGGGTACGTATACTGTTCCGTCGAACGCAGACCTGTCCCAAAGCTTTATTTTTGTGGAAACACCGTATAACTCGAATCCGGACCCGACCAATGATCTGATGGCGTTTTATGTAGATGACGTCTCACTGACAAGCAATTCATCTACCGGCACATCTAGTCTGGCTCCATACTGGCAATGGAATCATAACCCCGATGCTGCCAACTGGTCCCTGCTCCAGCGACCCGGTTTCATGCGGCTAACCGCAGGCAAAATCAGCAAAAACCTGTTGGAAGCCCGCAACACACTGACACAACGAACCTTTGGTCCAAAAAGCACGGGCATTACCGCTTTGGATACAGCAGGCATGAAGGATGGTGATTATGCTGGACTCGCTGCTTTTCAGGCCAGATACGGCTTGGTCGGCGTAAAGATGACGGGCAGCACCAAATCCATCGTTATGGCCAATGCCAGTTCCGGCACCATGACCGAAGTAGCAACGGTGCCATTGAACCAGAACAGAATCTATCTCCGCATCATCTGTGATTTTACGAACCAGACAGACAAAGCCTACTTTGCTTATAGTCTGGATGGCAACAACTGGATATCCCTTGGCAATACACTTCAAATGTCTTACACACTGCCACACTTTATGGGATACCGGTTTGCACTATTCAATTATGCAACGAAGTCTACCGGAGGATATGCAGATTTCGATTATTTCCGCGTAGAATAAATGTGATTTTATTCGGTTATCGATCAGGACCTGGAACTCCATCATGTGTGGAGCCAGGTTCTTTTCAATACATTTCTTATAAGAATATTTACCTTTAAATTCAAAAAGTCCGGTACTGTTTTATAATACGGACTTACACAATATGGCATTACCTCCAATACCATCGTGGATGTCATGTGCACTTGGGGAAGGGACAATATTGCTCTCAGGCAGCAGCGGGGCGAAGACGTTGTATTATTGGAAAACAACCAGCCCGAGTCTTGATTTCACAGTTGCACATTCCCCATACATGATGTAGGACATATGTCTCCTTTTCTACGAAAACGTTTAGAAAAACTTTATATTCCAGACCAAATGATCGATATACACATTGGGGCACCTGAATATCCCGTGTTGAGCATTGGATTCACATCTCACAAATGCAACACGGGAGAACAGAATGATACATACGGTAGCGAGTAAGGAAAAAGATAAGCTCTATCTGGTGAGATGGAAAGGGCTAACAAAGGAGAAGGAGAGTCATATGAAGGTAAGAACGAGTCAAAAAGGAAAGACACGCCACATCTACATCAACTTGATGTTATCTGTTCTGTTATTGATTAGCAGCATCCCGCTGTGGCCAATCTCAAAAGTGCACGCCGCAGATGAGGAACATCATCTGTTATCCTTGAACCGGCCGGTGTACAGTTCCTCATCTCTGGGCGGCAATACGGCAGACCATGTGGTTGATGGCAACAAAAACACCCGCTGGGAAAGCATATGGCAGCAAGATCCGCAGTGGATCTATGTTGACTTAGGCGCAGTGGCCTCCATCTCGGGCATCTCCATCCAATGGGAAAATGCGTATGCTTCCAGCTTTGATCTGGAAGTATCCAACGACGAGGTCCATTGGCAGTCTGTTTACTCCACAACAAAGGGGCAAGGCGGCCTGAATGAGATTGAGGTCACAGCAGAGGCACGATATGTGCGCTTGTTCAGCCATCAAAGAGCACAGCAAGCCTATGGCATCTCTGTATACGAATTCAATGTATACGGGACGGGCGGAGCAAATCCACCTCCCAAACCAGCAGCTATGAACCTTGCACTTGGACAACCGGTTACAGCGTCTTCGGAAGAAATTGATGAGCCCAGTCGTTCAGCCGAGGATAAAGCCAAAATGGAAAAAAAGAACTACGAAGCCCGGAATGTAACGGATGGCAACCCGGATACACGTTGGTCTTCCATCTACAAGGATCAGGAATGGATTGTTGTAGACCTTGGACTGATCCGGGAAATCGGGAACGTATCCCTGCAATGGGAAAACGCTTTCGGACGTGCATATGATATTCAAGTATCCAATGACGCACAGCAATGGACTACATTGTACCGGGAATTGCACAGCAACGGTGGACGGGATGAAATTCCGGTATACGCCGAAGCACGGTATGTGAAATTGGCCGGACTTGGCAGAGGAACAACCAACGGATACTCCCTGTACGCATTTGATGTCTACGAGTATATCGAAGGTGATGCCAAACCTGTGCATACCATTCCGAATATCCCTGAACCGTCATCCGTACAGATGGGTTCCGGCAGTTACGCTGTAAATGACATCACGATGCTGCAGCCGAAAAATCCGAAAAATCGTACGGCTGATATTACGGCGCCTCTCCCTTCCAATGACTGGTGGCAGTCTATTCTTGTATCTGATCTGGGGGATGGCAACAGTCTGGTCACACTCCCACTCAAAAGCAGATATACCAAACAAGGACTTCAACTTCTGAACCCCGGAGCTGGTTACGTTTCGGCTGATGGCGGTTCTATGGACGCTGACGGGGAACCGGATCTGATCATGACCACCAGTAATATGAATCCGGCGGAGGTCAATACCAAGGTGGCGGGATACGGGGATTATTCCTCCACGATCATCATGAGTGATGATGAAACGGCCAAAATGAACACCACGTTTGTGAAGGGCTCCCCTTTCCTGTACAACACCTTCGATAACCCGGATACCATTATTGTTCGTTCGCCCAACATCACCCGTCTCTTCGATGATCAGAACCGTGAAATTGTTCTGAAGGATGGAGAATCACTGACGGCCGATCATATCGGCGTTGAAATAACCAATCAGGACAGAGCGCCCAAGCCTCAGACCTTTAAAAGAAATTACGGGATCTTTGCACCTGAAGGAACCGTATTTATGAAACTTGGCAATACGCTCAAGATCAAGCTGGGCCAGAGCGAAAACTATCTGTCACTGGCTACCCTGCCGTCCGCGGCAGAGCTGCCTTATTATTACCAGCATGCCTACGCCTTTGTTACCGATACACAAGTGGACTACAATTATAACGAGAGCACTTCACTGGTAACGACTACCTTCAACTCGGTAACCCAGACGAAACGGGTAGGCTTTTCCTCCGAGACACTCATGGCCTTGTTCCCGCACCAATGGAAACTGGCGACTACTCCGTTAACGGAGCATGCTTACCCTTCCATTCGCGGCATGATGAAAGTAAGTGAAGGCAATACGTTTACGACACAGGATCGATTCTATGGCATTATTCCGCAGTTTGTAGAGCCGGATGATCCGACCTACTCGCGTGCACAATTAATCAGCTATCTGGATCAGCTTGACGCGGATACGGCAGGCAATCTGATGAGTGAGGATCCTTACTGGCAAGGGAAAAAGCTTCATCCGCTTGCGCTGGGTGTACTCATCAGCGACCAGATCGGAGATACGGTAAGGCGAGACCACTATCTGTCCCTGCTTCGAAACATTTTGACAGATTGGTATACTTATTCGCCGGATGAACCTTTGCACTCGTATTATTTTTATTATTCGGATGAGTGGGGAACCATTTTCCCTTACGGTAGTGGATTTGGTGTTAATACCGGATTGACAGATCATCATTTTACCTACGGCTATTACGTTTTTGCATCGGCTGTACTGGCCACATATGACCAAGCATTCTTGCAAGATTACGGCGACATGGTTGACCTTCTGATTCGGGACTATGCCAATCCTTCACGGACAGATGATCAATTTCCAAGGCTTCGCAATTTTGATGCGTACGCAGGTCACTCCTGGGCAGGTGGTTACGCCGATAATCGTAGCGGGAATAACCAGGAGGCGGCAGGTGAAGCCCTCTTTAGTTGGGTCGGCCAATATATGTGGGGTGAGGTGACAGGCAACAAAGCCTACCGCGACACCGGGATCTGGGGCTTCGTGACCGAAGAGAAGGCTGCCGAGCAATACTGGTTTAACTATGACGGGGATAACTGGCTGGAGGATTACCAACATGCTACGGTAGGTCATGTGTACGGCAGTGCCTACCTGTATGGAACGTACTTCTCGAATGAGGCCGAGCACATTTACGGTATTCACTGGCTGCCACCAGCGGAATGGATGACCTATTATGGACGTGCTCCGCAGAATACTAAGGCTCTCTACAATGGTCTCATCAAGGATCTGGGCGGTCAGCAGGAGCGCACCTGGCAGCATATTATCTGGCCGTTCCAGTCCATTGGAGACCCGCAAGGTGCTCTAGCCAAATGGAATACGAGCGAGATGCAGCAAAATGAAGTCTTTAACGCGTACTGGTTCATGCACAGCATGGCTTCTACGGGAACACGTACGATGGATATCTGGGCAGATGATCCGGCAGCAACCGTGTATGAAAAAGAAGGCGTCTATACAGCGCAAATCTGGAATCCGTCCAACACTGTCAAAACAGTGCATTTCTACAATGCCAATGGCGCTTTGGGTTCGGCTACCGTTTATGCCAAAGCACAAGTAAAGGTTAACCCGCTGGAACATACCGTTGTTGAACAGCCGGATGCCTCGCAGGGAGTAGTCTATCTCGATCGGAGCCAATGGACCATTACGGCATCCTCCAGTTCAGAGCCGGTCGAGCAGATGGTGGACGGTAATCTGACTACACGCTGGTCATCCGGACAGATCCAGCAGCCCGGCGATTGGCTGCATATCGATCTGGGGAGCGAACAGTCTATGGATACGGTGTTCATGAACTCCGGCAACAACGGCGGTGATTATGCTCACGGGTACGAAATCTACGTATCCAAAGATAACGAGAACTGGGCCCAGCCTATCGCAAAGGGCGCTGGAACATCTCCAAGTCTGTCCGTGGAATTGGGCATGCAGACCGCCCGTTATGTCAAGATTGTATTGACTTCCTCTGCGGACAGCTGGTGGTCGATCTCTGAACTCAAGCTTGCCCGATTTGGTAAACTTGAAGCAACACCGGAGCTCCCACAGCCCGTATCGCTTCCTGATCGCTCTTCATGGATCGTAACCGCCTCCTCTACTCAAGGAGCAGATGTGACGGCCAATATGCTGGACGGAAGTTCAAATACCCTATGGACCAATGGGAGGAAACAAATCGAAGGACAATGGATTACCATTGACCTTGGCCAAAAGAGTTCTTTCGATGCCATAGAATTGGACCCGGGTCATGCGAAAGACGACTATCCGAGACAGTATCGGATCTATGTCTCGGATGACGGCGAACACTGGGGCACGTCCATTGCAGGCGGCGAAGGCACGCCTGGACGCATGTCCATCACCTTCCCTGAACAGCAGGCACGTTATGTGAAGGTGGTACAGATCGGGAATTCCGATCAATGGTGGTCTATCTCCGAGTTGTTTATTCATCATAATGGAACGGGCAAACAAAAGCGGTTGCTGCCAGACGGCTGGTCCGTGACCACTTCCACCGGAGACGATGCAGCGGCTATACTCGACGGCTCGGACCAAACACGCTGGACCTCCGGTCAGACTCAAACAGGCGGCGAATGGATTCAGATTGATCTGGGGGCCTCGCAGCCAGTGAATCGGATTGTGCTGGACAGCGCGCACAGCCGGGAAGACTTTGCTCGCGGTTATGAAGTATTTACTTCCCTGGATGGAGAGCAATGGGGGGAAGCCCTGGCTTCGGGTGAAGGATCATATCCGCTGCTTTCTATCCCCTTTGCATCACATGAAGCACGTTATATTAAGGTCGTACAGACGGGTACTGATTCTCATTGGTGGTCCGTAGCTGAATTAGAGGTCTATACCGCTGATCAGACACCCTGGATATCCGGGGAACAGGATGATCTGCTACCTGCTGAACTGGATCGAACATCATGGACAGCGACTGCCTCCACCTCTGGAGATGTTGTGGCGATGCTAGACGACGATCTGAATTCACGCTGGACCTCTTCATCTGGTCAACATGCCGATCAATGGGTCCAGATTGATCTGGGAAGCAAGCAGAGCTTCAGCCGCTTGACCATGGATTCGGGCAGCAGCAGTAACGATTATGCTCGCAGTTTCCAGTTATTCACTTCTGATGATGGCGAGCACTGGAATGGAGTTACGGAAGTCCTGGGAACAGAACCCGTCATTTCACATACGTTCTCCAAACAAACGGCGCGATACATCAAAATGGTTTTGACCGCGGACACTCCCGAGTGGTGGTGGTCCATTGCCGAGTTAAAACTTTACCATTAATGTCATCACGATCTGTTCAACCACCTCTCTCCCGTTCTTGCGGGACAGGGGTGGTTTTTCTATGCCAAGGATGAAGCATACCTCATTCAAACTTCATGTTCCATACATCACCTCTATAGTAAGATATAGATTAATGTATATTCACTAAATGCTATTCAACAAGGAGGGTTCCGTATGAAAAATATGATTGTCTTTGGTGCAAGCAAAGGATTGGGTGACGCATTCGTTAGAGGTGTGCCACAGTCCGGTGATAAAGTCTGGGTGGTTTCCCGCAGCAAACCGGAAAATCTGAACGTAGAGGATGGCGTCCAGCGAATATGGATTCAGGCTGATCTTTCCGAACTTCAGGCCGCGGAGCATATTGCCAACCAGCTTCAAGGCGAGACGTTGGATGTGCTTATTTATAATGTGGGGATCTGGGAGAAGGAAGGATTTGAAGAGCACTATACGTTTGATCGGGATGAACCCGCAGATATCAGTCAGCTTATTCATGTGAATGTGACCTCAACGATTGTATGTATACAGGCTTTACTGCCTCATCTTCGCCAGTCAGAGGCAGGCAAGATCATCCTGATCGGTTCAACAGCCGGTTTGAGCAATGCAGGCAACAGCCAGGTTTCATTTGTCGCCTCCAAATTTGCCATACGGGGTGTTACGGAAGCTCTAAGAGAGCATACGAGAGAGGACCGCATCGCGGTGACATGTATCAATCCGGGAGAACTGGCGGCAGAGATTCCTTATGAAGACGGAATGGAACGTGCACTCGCCGAGTATGACGGGACCCGTATTCCCCTACAGGATATGGTCGCCGTCGTTCGATGTATTATCAGCTTGTCCAAGGCGGCCTGTGTGAAAGAGATCAACATACCCGCATTAACGGATACGAACACTTAGATAACACGGATATGAACACTTAGATAGCGATGACATCTGCCCGCACAACCGGTTCGTTCAGTGCGGGTTCGCTATGTATGCGTACGCTGGACTGAAGACCGTCTACATTAATACATGCGACAAGTGTGCAATGCCTATGGAATTCATGCGTTCATGCTCAGGAATATTTTCATATAACAAATTCGACTTTCCTGCCTTGGCCAGGTGATCACGCATAGCGGCAATCCGTCCTTTGTTCACACCAATATAACGAAAATCGATTTGGCGCAAGTGCTCCAGCTCGGTCAGTCCAGCAAAAGAATTCGCCTTGAGCGCCGTATTTATCTCCTTTAGTTCAATAGATTCCAAAGTGCCAGCTGTCCATAGATATTCTGTATCCCGCAACGATTTCATATAGTCCAGTTCGAGCTGTCTGAGGCAGGTCATCTGGGAAAAGTCGCATAATTGCTCCAGCTTGGGCAAGGACAGATGCAGATACTCCAGCCCATGCATCTGTTCGAGTCCCTGAACACTTGTCAGCTTGCGAACAGAGCTTAGCTTCAACATCGAGATAGTTGACTCTGTCAATACATCCAGTCCACCTTTTAACTCGCCATGATCCAGGGACAGATATTGAAGCATGGGCAGTTCAGCCAACACATCGAGTGATTCAATAGAGCAGTTCAGAATGATGGTGTTGAGACGTAGGCATGTTGCAATGGAAGCAAAATCTTTGAATTTGCCGCGGAGTTCAAGAAAGGTTAGTTGGTTGTAGTGTTCAATAAAATTGAGCCGGGTTGCCTTTGCAGGTGAATTCAACCTTAGAAACTGCAGTTGCTCCATCGCACCCAGAATCGTCAAATCCTGTGCCTGCGAAAGATCAAGCTGCAAGGCAGACACATGCTTTAATTGGGCAAGTCGCCCCAAAAATCCTGATGAATATCCCCCTTTAGGGTCCACATGCGATATGTGTAGAATTAGATCCGGGCGGGCAAAGAACACTTTGGCATCTAACTCGGCAAGGTCCTCGTATGTATCCGCATCGACTCGAAAATGAACCGTTGCTCTTCGGCGCAACAGATGCACCGCCTGGTGCATCTTTTTGGCATTCCATGGAGCCCCTTGTATCGAAGCGTGCCATACCTCACTCACAGATAATCCCCCTTTTTACACCCTTATAGTTCCAATTCATTCCATTATAAACAACATTACCTGGATGAACCACCACTGAACCCCGTTTTTTTATTCCTATCCTCTTTTCAACCCTTCCTTTCATTTTCCTCATCTTCTAGTCCCTTTCCTTCCCGTTGCTTTCAATATTAATCGACAGAAATCTACATAAAACTATAGGATATGCCGACATATAACTTAGGCGTTTTGAGCTTTTTATTACTCATCTGGGGAGATGGAATATGTCGAACATGTTGAATAAGTGGGGTAAAAAGGGAGCACGGACATCCAGTATGGCAAATACGTTGTCCATTGTGCTGCTCGTCATCATCGTAGTCGTCTTTTCCGTGCTGGGAACTTTTATGTTCGCAAGCACACGAAACATTCTGGTGAAGCAGCAGGAATCCATGCTCCAGACCAAGACACAGGCTATTGTTAGTGAATTTGATGCGCTATTCAAAGAAAAGGGCGCGCTGGTCAAACAAATGTCCACCAACACATTATTTAAGCAATACATAGAAACAACCGCATCTGCAGCAGATGCGGCAAGTTCAACCTACGCTGCTGAAACACAGGCGACACTGGCTGAAATTGTTAAGGCAGAGCCTTCATTTGCCGATGCTTGGGTCGCGGGTCTGGATGGAAAAGGTTTTTGGATTCAGAATGATGGTGTCGTATCTGCACCGGACTTCGATATCCAGTCTCGTCCATACTACAAACCGGTTATCGATGCAGACGGACTTTACTTCTCCGATCCATACATTGATATTGCAGCAGGCGATGTACTCATGGGTATCTTTTATCCCATCAAAGACGACAACAACAACATGATCGGATTCGCCGCAGCGGATATTGCATTTAAGGATATTCCAGCCATCATGGAGAGCTATTCCCTTGGTAGCACGGGTTATTCCATGCTGTTGTCCAAGAGCGGAGAAATTCTGTACCATCCCGATCAAGAGAAGGTGCTGAAGGAGAACATCCTCGACAGTACGGGGGACATGGGGGAAATCGGCAAGAAAATGCTTGCCGGTGAGAACGGCGTACAACTGATGAACGACAATGGGGAACGTCGTTATATCGGCTACGCTACCAGCAAGGATACGGGATGGTCCGTTGGTCTGACGATAACAGAGAAAGAAGTACTGGGTGAATTAAAAACGTTCACGTGGATTACGCTTGGCGGTTTTGCTGCAGCCACTCTTCTGTTAGTGATTATCTGTTATATTACCCTTCGCCGTCTGTTACGCTCCATACCACAACTGCTGGCCAAGATCAAACAGATTGAACAAGGTGACCTCACCGTCATACTGGATATCAAATCCAATAATGAAATTGGACAGATCGCCACAGGTTTGAATTCCATGGTACAAAAAATTCAAGGTATGCTGCAAATGGTCGGCAGCTCGGCGCAAATTCTGAACCAGTCGTCGAATGATCTGCAAGCCATCTCCTCACGAACGGCTGTGACCATGAATGATACATCGACAGCCATTAACGAGATTGCCAATGCCACGAATTATCAGTCCATTGAAACGGAAAATATCTTACGCAAAACAGGCTCGTTATCCAGCCAGATCGATGAAATTGCCACCGATACACAGGCTATGGGGACGGTCGTACAGACATCTGCCGATCAAAGCAGCCAAGGACTTGCGGTCGTGGAGCAATTATCGAAATGGTCGGAGGAAAATCATCAGTCCACTCAAGCGGTGTCCTCCATTATTCAGGAGATTGATCTGAGCCGGAATGAAATATCCAGTTTTGTGGACACGGTCAAACAGATTGCCTCTCAGACGAACCTGCTCGCCTTGAATGCCTCCATTGAGGCCGCACGTGCTGGCGAACATGGAAGAGGATTCGCCGTTGTTGCCGAAGAGGTCCGCAAACTTGCAGAACAGACCGCTCAGGCAACAGAGGAAATTAACAAAAAAGTGAATGTGATTGAAGAGAAAACAACCCTGTCGGTTGAACATACCATGCGCGGTATGAAGATTGCGGAGGAAAATGCCAAATCCGTCGAAGATACCAAGCATGTATTCTTCAGCATTAACCAAGACCTGAAAGATCTGCAGCAGCGTATGATGCAAATTACCAACAACACCTCCAATGTACACAAACACAAAGATGAGATATTCCAGGCACTGGAGATTATTTCTTCCACCACAGAGGAGAACTCGGCATCAACGGAAGAAGTAAGCGCCAGCACGCAGGAGCAGCTGGATAGTATTGAACAGGTAGCTGATCTGTCGAAACAGTTGAACCAGCTATCTGGCAAACTTCAAGAGGAATTGAGCCAGTTTAAAGTAAAGTCATGATCCACAGGCTTTCCCCTGCTCTTCTCTTTTCGTCGCTGTCCATTTATTATTAATGAATATGTGTACGAAGAGGATTGGAGGCTGAATCATCATCATGAACTTTGCCAGACGAATGGATCATTTCAACGAAGGAATTTTCACACGACTACTGGAGATCAAACGCCGCAGACTGGAGAACGGACAGCCGGTTATTGATCTCAGTGTGGGTACGCCAAATATCCCACCTGCGCAGCATATTATAACCGCACTATGCGAGGCCGCAGCTGATCCGGCTAATTATATATATGCAGTGAATGATCAGAGTGAGTTGCTGCAAGCTGCTAGCGATTGGTACAAGCAGCGCTATCAGGTAGAGCTGGACCCGGCATCACAGATCTGTTCCTTGCTCGGTTCACAGGAAGGGCTGGCACATATATCCCTCTCCATTGTAGATGAAGGTGATCTGGTGCTGGTCCCTGACCCCTGCTATCCCGTCTTCGCGGATGGACCGCTACTGGCAGGTGCTGAACTGTATTATATGTCGCAAAAAGAAGAAAACGGGTATGTTATTCAACTTCAGGATATACCGGAAGATATCGCCCATCGAGCGAAATTCATGCTTGTCTCCTATCCTAACAATCCAACAACCGCAATGGCACCGGATCAGTTCTATCTGGACCTGATTGCCTTCGCCAAAAAGTATGATATTATCGTGCTTCACGATAATGCTTACAGTGAACTCGTATTTGATGGAAAGTCTTGCGGAAGCTTCCTCGCGTTCCCTGGCGCCATGGACGTTGGTGTAGAATTCAATTCCTTGTCCAAGACCTATGGCCTGGCCGGAGCTCGAATCGGCTTCTGTGTGGGCAATACAACCATGGTTTCCATGTTGAAAAAGCTAAAATCCAATATGGATTACGGGATGTTTCTGCCGATCCAAAAAGCAGCAATTGCTGCCATTACCGGCGATCAATCCGAGGTTGAACGGGTCAGAGCGATATACGAACAGCGCCGAGACATCCTCTGTGAAGGCTTCAGCCAACTCGGTTGGCCTATTGCCAAACCGGAAGCAACCATGTTTGTCTGGAGTCGCATTCCGGCTCACTACGACAGTTCAGAGCAATTTGCCATGGATCTGGTCACACATGCGGGTGTCATTGCAACCCCAGGCAGTGCCTTTGGTCCATCAGGCGAAGGTTACGTTCGATTCGCGCTTGTTCAGGAGGTTGAAGTACTGCAGCAAGCTGTGGAATCCGTCAATCACAGCGGGATTTTGAAATCCAGCTAACAGGAACATCGTTAACATGTGCTCAACCATAAATCCCCTCATGGTCTACAGAGAGTATGAGCTTGACGTTTGATAACGTGATCTCAACTTCTTGAAGACCTGAGGGGATTTTGTCATTTGGTGCGGGACCAGACATTCCGTTCCAACGTTTTATACAGACTTGCGCCAGTTAGAACGATACATGAGATACAGGAAGTACGGTGTTCCAATGATCGCAATGAGTATGCCTGATGGAATCTCTGTCGGTGCCATGACGGTTCTGCCGATCGTATCGGCGAGCACCAACATGACTGCACCCGCTAATGCGGATAGGAACATGGATCGTCTTAACTTATTTCCTGTCAGTAACCGAACCATATGGGGGGCAATCAAACCGATGAAACCGACGGTTCCTACACAAGCAACAGCCCCTGCTGCAAGTAAAACACCAACTGCCATGGCCAATAATCGTGTACGACGTACACCCAGACCAAGTCCGGATGCACTATTATCGTCAAATACCAGCAGTTCGAATCTGCGTGCCAGCCACCAAGCCACCGGTACCAGAATCACCAAAAATAATCCGATAACCTTTACCTGATCCCAGGTACGAGCGTAGGTACTGCCTGTCAGCCAGATATATCCACTGCTACCGTATACCGCACCTCGTACAATCAGGATTTGAATACCTGCTCCAGCAATGGCAGACATCGCAATCCCCAGCAACACTACTGCAGATGGGTTTAGCCCTTTCTTCCAGGCAAGTGAGAACACAACCACTGCGGCAATGGCTGCACCAATGATTGCTGCAATCGGCAGCAAGTAACTTGGAAGACCCGGCCATAAAATAATAACCATCATTGCTCCGAGACCTGCACCAGAGGAAACACCCACAATTGAAGCATCCGCCAGCGGGTTCCGAACCGCCATTTGAATCAGCACACCGCTAATGGCCAGTGCTGCACCCGCACCTGCGGCAACAAGGGTACGTGGAATCCGAAGCTGAACCAAGGCGGAGAACAGTCCATCCGACTGGAACAGACTCGGCAACAGATCAGCCAATGGAATCCGCATCCCGCCAAACATTGTACTGAGTAAGATAAGTCCGACAGTAATGACTGAAAATAAGACGGCCACGGGGCCGAATGCAAAGCGACGTAAAGTTGCTCCCGTGCTCATGGAAGTGGACATGCCTGATCCATTCGCAGCCTTCATTCGTTTGAGCACAAGCCAGATGAGCCACGGTGCACCAATGATCGCCATAACAGCACCTGTTGGCAACTCCATACTGGAGTTATGCACCATCTTGGCAAGGACGTCTGCCCCAACCAGAAGCGCTGCTCCCCATATAAACACACCGGGTAGCAGTAATCGGTTGGAACGTACCCCACTCAATCGTACCAGATGGGGTGCAACCAATCCCACGAAGCCAATCGGTCCAATCACACTGACAATGACTGCAGCCAGCAATACGGCGAGAATTAAACCACCCGTACGAGCCAATCCAACCTTTTGTCCCAAAGAAGAAGCCGTTGATTCATCCAGCTCCAGCATATCCCACTGTCTGGACATGATTAATGCTAGCAGGGTGATGCCAATCACCCATGGCCACGCATAAGACACACCACTCCAGTCATTCTGAACTAGTGTTCCGGAGCCCCAAAGAAATAACCCTTGTGTCTCCATGGAGAAAAATATATGTAATGCACTTGTAAATGAACCAAGCACCATCGATACAATCATACCTGACAATGCCAGTCGAACCGGACTTGATGTTCGTCCGCCGCCCATGAAATAAGCTGCAAAAGCGGCCAGTAAACCACCAAAAGCTGCGAAAAGAAAAGGAGACTGACTTAACAAACTCGGAAAAGCGATAGCTCCCAGCACCACCACAAAGTACGCTCCTGCATTAATGCCCAGCGTATCCGAAGCAGCCAGTGGATTACGTGTAATCGTCTGAAGCAAAGCGCCTGCTACAGCCAGTGCACCGCCTGCAAGAATACCAATCACCGTACGCGGCATCCGCAAATCCCAGACCATATTATGCTCTAATGAATCCTGTCTGCCTGTGAGCGAGTCCCAAACGACATGCAAAGGAATGGATGCCTCTCCATAAATTAGACTTACAAAAAAAAGCACGATGAGAGCGGTTAAACCGCCCCCATATATGCTTATTGTGCGCCAATTCATCGTTGGCTTGGATCTTTGAACCGAACTCATTTAGTAATCGCCTCAACAACACCGTCAACCAATACTTTGGAGGAGATCGGTCCACCAAAAGTCCATGTAGTGCTATCCAGTTGATAAGTGCGTTTGTCCTTCACGAAGTTCAGTCCGTTCCAAACCGAGTTATCTTTCATGGCTGTGCCAAAAACGTCATCGTCTGGTTGAGTGATGTAAATGAAGTTACTGTCCTTAACAGCGGTCAACGACTCAATGCCTACTGTCGAGAAACCGTAGTTCTCCAGTTTGTCCGGCTTCCAATCATTCACCAGACCAATTTTGTCCAATGTACCGATAACAACCGAATTATCCGTAAACATACGCAGGCTGACTGCATTTTGATACGTGAATGCTTGTGTCAGTGCAAAGTTGAAATTTTCTTTACCCGCAGCAGCCAGTTTTTCTTTGGCTTCTACATAGTGCTGATCGAGATCACTAAGAACTTGCTTCGCTTTGTCTTCTTTACCGAGAGCTGTTGCAATGGTATTAAAGATTTCTGTCATTTTGTCATAATTATAGCCATCGCCATCATACGGATCGAATTCAATGGTTGGTGCAATAGCATTAAGCTGATCGTAGACCGCATTGTTGTTATCTGCGTTAGCAATGATCAGATCCGGCTTCAATGCAGCGATAGCTTCCAGGTTCGGCTCACCGCGTGTACCGATATCCGTTACACTGTCATCCAGTGCTGCTTCGGATGTTACCCACACTTTATAGTTAGCGTTATCCGCATTACCTACTGGCTGAACCCCCAGGGCAACAACATCTTCCGTATATGTCCATTCAAGTGTAACGACACGTTCTGCTGGCTTGTCCAACTTAAGCTCTCCACGTTTATGTTTCACCGTAACAGGACCTGCTGTCTCTTCAGCGGGAGCACTGCCCGAATTCGTACCTTGACTTGTATCTGTTGTAGTCGTGGTTTTACCACAACCCGCCAAAATCAGCACAAATGCCAGCATGATCAACAGTCCGTTTAACCCTTTTTTCATATCTTGATCTCCCCTGTTTATATGTATTTATATGATAACAATTATCATTATCACTATTGGATTATGCCGTAGGAATGAATTTTTGTCAATGAAAAGTACTTTAATCCAACTCTTTTATAAAATAAAAAAAGGAAAGGAATTGCTCAACGGCCATCCTTCCCCTTCTATTGCTTGTCTGTTTGCATTAACTCAACTGCATCGTAGTGATACAAGTATTATCATTTTCATATGTAGACAATTGCGCTTCTGCAACCTTTCCATCTCGAACAATACGAATCAGATAGGTTCTGTCTCTTGGCACCCAAAAGTCCATGAATCCGTTCGCACCAGACTTGATCACTTCATCTTTCATAAACGTGTTGCCTTGGGAATCGTGAATGGTAACACTGAATTCCTTATTGCTCAGTTCCCCCTGACAACCAGTTAAGCTATGAATGGCACAGGGATGGGTCTGATCCACATAGGGTGCAATGGAAAGGAAAAATTCATTTTCAGGCAAATCATATGTAGTCGTATGTTTATCTTGATCGGTGACAATTAACTGTTTGGCATTAATGGAGGCTGATTCCGGCGTCTCTTTTCCTGTGCTGATCTCTTCCACCAATTTTCTGATGTTAGGCGCATTGGCTGTACCTGCCTCTTCCTTGCCCGTATTACTTGCGATCAGGTATGTTCCGATCACAATGACAATTGCAACACTTGCAATGATCCACATTTGTTTTTTCATCTGAAGTCCATCTCCTCGTCCGTTTTCATTAAGTATAATGGAGAACTTACCATCATGGACCTGTACAGCGAGGAATTCACCAGATATTCACATATATGGTTGGCTCACTCTCGGGATAAACATATATGGAATATGGGGTCGATACCGCTGATCCCTATACCTCTATTCTACAAGCCAAAGAGATTGCAGATCGACTCGCAGGTGGACAGACGGAGCTATATTAAAGCGAGTTTCTCAAATATAATGAACGCCTGGGAAGCCAGCGAATCTGACCGTGTCCGTGGAAGGCAAACACACTGAATCCTGAATGTGTGAGAAGGTGCCCTTTAAGTGCGAGCAAGCGAAATCACCACATTTTCTTCTACTACAATAAGCTGTCCATAAGAAGGGACTCGAAAAGACTATCAAAAGCCAAAAAAGAAGCAGGCGTATCACACATGTGATGTGTGGTCGGCTTGCTCCTTCTTATGGTCTGTTTTGTTCCTCAGCAGGAAACAGAATATCTGCGAAGAGGGGGATTATTTCGCGGCAGTGGTGTTCACTCGCAATTGTTCATTCAATTTCAGCACATTTTCAAATTTTGAAATGCGGCTGCCATTCTTTATGACTGGGTACATAGGAATCATAGACATGCTCACCTCCTTTCCTGATCATCCGTTGACCTGATTATCCGTTGAATTGTGCGAAACCGATTACTCGATTTCAATTACACCAACGTTTTTATTTTCAGATAAGCCAGAAGGGTATCCAGTTCAGCCGTGTAGACATGCTCTGTTCTTCCGTTTCGCACCTGGACATCCGTCCGTTTGCCGAACTTGCTGTAAAGCCTGTTAATATAACGGCTCTCTGCAAGAGCATGGAACTGCAGCGTTTGAATATCGCTGTTCTCCTCGCAAATCCATAACACCACATCCCGAAGCCCTGCAAAAAAGATTCTGCTGCTGCGATATTTTTCAGCCAATATGGCAGAATCAATGAATGCCGTGTTCCCGTCTTCCGTATATCGATACTGAATGAACGCGCTCAACTGCCCCTGCTCATCGTCGAATAAAAGCAAATGTTCTTGCTGTACCGTACTAATCAGATGGAGCAATGCATCATGCAGCATATATTGCTCGTCGAACTCATCACTATTTGTCAGATAAAACCTTGCAAAACGGGCATAATCCTCGTCTTTTAACGTATCGTGAGCCTTGAGTTGCAGCATCAGGAAGACTCCACCTTTCCATGTTGCTCCTTCATCCTTGAGTCTCGCTCAAAAGAAGCGAGGTATGAACGAAGCTGTGCCATCCTCATAACGTAAGCATTCAACTCACCTTCTTCACGGATTGTACTCGTAACTTGCTGCGCAATTTTGGAGAATAACCGATGGTTGGCTTCTTCATTAAGAGCCCAGAACCGAATTTCCTGCACAGGTACCTCATCCGCATATTCATCCAAGTGTTGCACAAGGAGCCGAAGACCATCGATAAAAATCCTGCTTCGGCGGTGCTCATGTACAATAAAAGCCACCTGAAGCTGAATCACATGCTGATCCTCATAATCGTGCTCTCCCGTGCCATGAATATATCCAAACGCACCCGCCACCTCATCCTCATCATCAAAACATAACATCGCTCCCCCAGCCATAAGCAGTGGGCTGGATATATAGCTGAGTGTCGTCGGAAAGGAATAGGGCAGATTCAATTCATTATAATGAGCCAGCAGAAAGTCCATATATCTATGCTGGTACATGTAGGTTGAACATTTAGCAAAATAGTGACTCATAAGTATGCACCTTTCTGTTACCGGGTCTTTATCCCTACAAGTTATGTGGTCTATTGTACTCACGTTAGTTTAAGTTTTGTTTAAGTCCGGGGAATTTCGTCAAAAATCTTCTTTCTGCAAACCCGGGAACCATCTATAATAAAAAAATATACGATCTTACCCTGGCCGGAGGTCACCCTAGATGAAGCTTATCCCATCGGCTCGCAGTCTCATCCGTAAACGAACTTTTCTTCTGAGAAGCCTGTTCCTGCTTGTGATTGCTACCGGAATTCTGATGATATATATATCAAAAACAGCCCCATTAACAGCAGTTACAGACCACGCGCTAATCTCCGCAGAACACGGAGTCCTGGATATGTCTGATCGTTCTGACTCCATCTTGCCCAATGTGACTTTGGATGGCGAATGGGAGTTTTACTGGCGTCAACTGTTGGAACCGATTGATTTTCAAGCTGCTGCCCCACCTGTCCCTGCCTTTGAACAAGTACCCGAGCCCTGGATATCGTACCAACAGGACAACGATTCATTCCTGCCCAATGAAGGCTATGCAACGTACAGACTACGCGTCCTCCTTCCGGATAAACGAACAAGCAGCCCACCACTTGCCCTTTATTCCAAGAGCATCGCCTCGGCTTACCGAATCTGGATTAATGGTCAATTGCAAAGTGGCAACGGTACTGTTGGCACGGATCGTTTATCCGAAATTCCCAAGAGTTATCCCAAAGTCATCTATTTTGAATCGCGCCAAGGTATGAATGAAATTATCATTCAAGTGTCCAACTTCTCCCAGCGAAATGCAGGCATCTGGCAGAGCATGGAGCTTGGAACAGCAGAGAATATCTCCTGGCTACGGATTCTTCATATCGCCGCACAGTCAGGTATTGTCGGGATTTTTGGTGTGATGGCGTTATATTACGGACTGGTCTATCTTAACCGCAGAAAAGAATTTTCCGCCCTGCTGTACAGTCTGCTCTGTCTGTCCGTGGGTGTGCGTACCGTTGTGCTTGGTGAGTCGACAGCGCTATATCTGCTGCCTGATCTCCCATGGGAATGGGCGGTCAAAGCCGAATACATATCCGTCGCCCTGACGGCATTATTGCTCATCCTTTTTATTAACAGGGAATATCCCAAGGAATCAGTATCCTGGGTGTCTAAAGTCGGCGCACTTGTCCTGTCGATCTTTATCCTGTTATTCCTGCTCACACCGGCTCGTGTGTACACTTATGTTCTGACACCTTTTACATGGGGAGCTCTGTTTCCTTCTCTGATCTATACACTCTATATATATGTCCGATCTGCGCTCAAACGGAGAAAGGGTGCTGTCACAAGTATGATCGGTTTTCTGTTTTTCATGGCCTTTGCCCTGAATGATATGCTCTTCTACACGGTCCATTTGCCCACAGAGGACATGCTCTCCATCGGGTTGCTTATTTTTCTGTTAACCCAGGCGTATAATCTGTCTTCCCGCTTCTCGCGAGCATTACGGCAAAAGGAACAGCTGTCCCTCCAGCTTCAACGAACGAACCAGCGGCTGGAACGAACCGTGGATGAGCGAACCCGCTCATTGCGGCATAGCAATGCAGAGCTTCAGGAAGCCAACCAGAAGATGGCTGAACTCGAGCTGTTCCGTGTTCGGCTCCTGTCTAACATCTCTCATGAGCTGAGCACACCGATCACATCCATTAAGGGTTTCGCCAAAGCATTGCGAGATGGCATCATTACGACCGAAGCACCCAAGTATGTGAACCGGATCTACACACGTACCCTGCTACTCGAACGAATGATTCATGATCTGATTGAGCTTACGAAGCTGGAGACCAATCAAGTGCAGTTTCATATGCAGGACGTTGATTTGCTCTTATTCATGCAGGAGTTGTTCCAGAAATATGAAGCAGACGTAGAGACCCAGGGTATCCATTACCGTCTGAATCTGCCTGTGGAATCAAACTTCGGGAACAGGGACCCGGAGGGTTGGATCGTGCAACTGGACCCCATTCGAATTGAACAGGTCCTGTCCAATCTGATCTCGAACGCACTGCGATTCACACCTCAATCGGGGACGATCTGTGTGCGTCTTCATCTTGAGGAAACACCCTTAACGGAAACAGGCTGGACCGCCAATATCTGTGTTAAGGATACGGGCACGGGCATTCCGCCGGAGTGGCAGGAACGAATCTTTGAACGTTTTGAACAAGCTAGTCAGCAGCATGGAGTTGATCACAGAGGCTCGGGGCTGGGACTCGCCATTTGCAAAGAAATTATGTATTATCACAATGGAGAGATCGGGGTAACCAGTGAGCCAGGTTCAGGCAGTCAGTTTTGTTTTCGGTTACCCGCCTGGAGAGGAAGATTGCCGGAAGATGACATACATTGAGGAGTGCCGTCACATTCTAATTGTGGAGGATGATATCGATATCGCAGATCTGGTCACGATCTATCTGCATAATCAGAACTACATAACGCATGTAGCGCATAATCTTGAGGAAGCTACGCAGCTGCTGGAACAGCGACGCCCTGATCTCATTTTGTGTGATATCATGCTGCCTGACGGAATAGGCACCGACTGGATACGAGAGCTTCGGAAGAGCGTTGATCTGCCTGTCATTTTTCTCAGCAGCCGGCAGGAAACGGAGGATATCGTTCAGGGACTGGAACTGGGGGATGATTATATAACCAAACCGTTTGATCCGGATATTATGGTCGCCAGGGTCAAAAAAAGGCTAAGACCTACAGTCTCCACATCC
Source organism: Paenibacillus sp. FSL R5-0519 (assembly GCF_037974275.1). NCBI lineage: Bacteria > Bacillati > Bacillota > Bacilli > Caryophanales > Paenibacillaceae > Paenibacillus > Paenibacillus sp. FSL R5-0519. The sequence goes on along the minus strand of NZ_CP150234.1, from coordinate 1,532,397 downwards.
GACAACATGGTTGCCACTAGCGAGAACGTATGGCGTGACGGCTGGCTTGAGCTGCATTTTGACCGCTTTGAAGTCCGGGTCAATGGCAAAGAGATCAGTTTACCTGCAAAAGAGATGCAACTCCTGTTCCTCATGGCAAGTCGCCCAGGGCATGTTTTCAGTACAGACTACCTATTTGAACGCATATGGGGGCTGGATAACTGGAGTGATGTTCGCACGGTCATGGTGCATCTCCATCACCTGAGACGCAAAATTGAGGATACCTCCCGTTCCCATCGCTACATTATCACGGTTCGCGGGATTGGCTACAAATTCCAGGCACGGTGAGATAGAGCATAGCAACCATTGATATTTCATTTAATAGACCTGCACGATCTTTAAACGAGAACAGAGGGCTATCCCATAAGTCATGACATGACTTTATGGGATAACCCTCTTCATGTTTGCCAGTTTCAACATGGCAAATAATCCAATGCCATGCCTATCACGAAGATTATGCTTATACGCTTTTGCGGTTGGCCGTTCTTCCCGCCATCCAGTATGCAAGTGCCCCTGACGCCACAAAAGCAATACACACACCAATACAAGTATGCAGCATATTGAAGGTTCCCTCTTCTATGTAGAACGGAATGTCAAACAGGCTGCCGGAACCGCCTATGACCAATGTCTTTACAGATAGAAGACCGAAATACAAACCTCCAACCGCACCACCCAGCATGGCTGCATAAAAAGACGCCTTCCTTCTCATATTGACTCCAAACATCGCAGGCTCTGTCACTCCGAATAATGCCGTTCCGCTTGCCCAGAATGCCTGTTTCCGGAACTCCGGTTGCTCGCTTCGCAGACCTGCAGCGAGTGCGGCACCCGCCTGCGCAACAAAGGCAACAAGCATGGCCGGAAGTACAATGGTGAAGCCATTCGTCATAATCTCATTTATCAGGATTGGGAATAGCCAGTAATGTAGCCCCATGATCATAAGTAGTGACATGCTCGCTCCCAGCAGCATGATCAAAACAACGGGAGCATCATTCAGCAGCGATTCAATAACGCCAGACAGGTGCTCTTCAACCCATGTACCTGCTGGACCAAGCACCAACAGCATCATTGGCGCAATGACTATCAACGTTAACGCCGGAGCAAGAATTCCTTTCAGTGCCCCGGGGCTGATTCGCTCAACCCGCTTTTGCAGCCAAGATGCTGCGCTTATGGCTACAATCATCCACAGGGCTGCTGAAAAAAAGGGCGCCTGTGACACAAGGGGTACACCCATAAAATGGATGTCTTCTCCACTGGAAAACACAGTGGTCATTTGAGGGTACAACATCAGTCCACCGATAGCGGCGGCCACATATAGATTGCTTTTTAAGCGATAAGCAGTGCTGATGGCGACCAGAATGGGCAGCAGATAAAATGCACTGTTACCGATGGAACTCCAGATCATCCAGGTTTGACTGCTGACCAACGAAGTATCTTCCGAGCCGAGTGAGTTAATAACTGTAATCAAGCCGAGTATGATTTTGAGTATTGCGGCCCCAACAAGGACTGGCATCAAAGGCCTGAACACATCCGAAATAAAATACAGGATCGAAAATGTCTTTTTACCTCTAATCATTGTTTCCTGCAGCGAATTTCGGTTCGGTTGCTCCACACCCATACCAAGTAACGTATTGTAAATATAGGCTTCTTCATCTCTAAACTTCATGCAATACTCGCCATTGGTTATGCTAATATCAGTGTCCAGATCCGGCGTCGTTGGAACGGACAGATCCATGCGTGTATAGTCATGCAATGTCAGTGTTGTTTTACCCATGTCATGCTGCACATGACGAATATTCTCCTTTCCCCCTGCGAGCTTTAATCGTTGTTCGATGAACCTGTCTTTCATATGTACCTTCTCCTTATACTGCGGTAAACCCGAGTTTTGTGATGTGCCCTTATCTATATAGCCATTTCCACAAAAAAACTTCAATAGGATAAAAAAACGAATTCTCCTTATATTTCTTGATTTTTGCGCAAGGTATAATGACCTAGTACAAGGAAAAAGCAAAGAGCCTACTGCTGATGTAGGCTCTTATTCATCTTATTTTGTGGCCCCTTCGCCCCGTACTCCTATGAACCTATCTTACGACAGCGCAAGCATGGCGTTCATGTCTTCCTCTGCCGTAGTAATCAGCTTTAGGCCAAACATCTCAACAAGTACGTCTAGCACACCAGCCGAGATGAACTCTGGCGGTTTGGGTCCAATCCGAATATCCTGAATGCCGAGGCTGAACAGGCCGAGCAGGATCGCAACTGCTTTTTGCTCAAACCAGGACAGCACGATGCTGACAGGTAATTCGTTGACGGTACAGCCAAAAGCATCCGCCAAAGCCAATGCAATTTTCACCGTAGAACCGGAATTATTGCATTGACCCAGATCGATATAACGCGGGATACCCGTGTCTCCAACCGTACCGTAATCCACATCGTTGAAGCGGAACTTGCCACAAGACGTGGTCAGAATCACAGTATCATTCGGTAATGATGTCGCGAGCTCACGATAGTAGTTGCCGCCTTTACCGGGTGCATCACAGCCTGCAATGACAAAGAATCGACGGATATGGCCGTCTTTCACCGCTTGAATGATCTCAGGCGCAAGCCCGATCACGGTCTCATGATGGTATCCTGTCGTTAAGACTTGCTCCGACTGTACATTAGCCGCAGGCAGTGACAATGCACGTTCAATCAGAGGGGAGAAGTCATCATCCATAATCTTGGCTACCCCCTCCAGACCCGCCACTTCATACGAGAAAAAGCGGTCTGCATATGTGCCTTTGATCGGCATGACACAGTTGGTTGTTGCGAGAATAGCACCCGGAAATTGTTCAAAGAGCCTTCTTTGATCGTACCAGGCTTTACCGATATTGCCCTTCAGATGGGCATACTTCTTCAGTGCAGGATAACCGTGCGCAGGTAACATTTCCGAGTGGGTATAGATATTGATTCCTTTCCCTTCGGTTTGACGAAGCAGCTCCTCCAATGCATACAGATTATGTCCCGTCACCACGATGCACTGTCCTTCGATCTGGTTCTGGCTAACCGTAATCGGTTGCGGTACACCAAAACGGTCCGTGTGTGCATGATCCAGCACGTCCATAATGCGGATGGCTGCATTGCCTACCTTCATCGCCATCTCCAGATGTTCCTGCACATTAAAATTCGAGTTCGTTAATGTCATATATAATGCCTCATGTGTAATCCGATCCACCTCAGGATCAGAATATCCCAACTGGCGTGCGTGCGTTGCATAGGCAGCGATTCCTTTTAACGCAAAGATCATTGTATCCTGCAAACTTGCAATTGTTTCGTTTTTGCCGCAAACCCCAACCACGGTACACCCGCCACTCGGCGTCTGTTCGCATTGATAACAAAACATATGGATTCCCCTCCAAACTTAGATTAAAACACCCTTCGTTATGTAATAGCGTAACAGACCCGAATATGCGCTAGTGTGATGGTGCACACAGTTTCTGCTCTAAATCTATATTGGTTTTCTAGACCATCATGCAAACTGGAAATAATAATATTCGAAAAAAGGCATATCTCGGATCATTATGAAAAATACTGTGTACAGCTAAAAATCGTATATAACCCATAATCTTAAAAAAATACGGAAATGAAACGATTCTAGATTTTGCCCGTAAGGGTAATACACAGAGAGAAATCTACTATTCAAGGAGCTGGTCAATTGCAACATTATAGACACAGTGCGGAGGAAACCCTTCAGGATGTACAGAGTTCTTCCAAGGGACTCACAACCTCCGAAGCAGCAAAGAGACTTGAAACCGAAGGATATAACGAATTAAAAGGGAAAGATGCAACACCTGTCTGGAAATTGTTCCTCGAAAATTTCAAAGATCCGATGGTTATCGTGCTGCTGATTGCAGCCGCCGTGCAGGTTGTACTTGGACACCTGATTGAATCGTTGATCATATTCCTGGTTATTTTGCTTAACGCGGTAATTAGTGTAGTTCAGACCAAAAAAGCCGAGAGTTCGCTTGACGCATTAAAACAAATGTCTGCTCCTGAAGCCAAGGTCATTCGTGACGGGCAGAAAAAAACCATTCCGGCGAGGGAACTCGTTCCCGGTGATATTGTTATGCTGGATGCAGGTGATTATGTTCCGGCTGACGGGCGTATCCTGGAGTCAGGAAGTCTGAAAATCAACGAGGGTATGTTGACCGGAGAATCCGAAGCTGCGGAAAAACACGCGGACACCATCCCGGATGAAGCTCCAATCGGAGATCGTCGCAATATGGCCTTCAGTGGTTCACTGGTCGTATATGGACGAGGCATGCTCGTGATTACAGGTACGGCTCTCAAGACGGAAATTGGTAAAATTGCCGAACTGATCGAAAATGCCGAAGCCAAGAACACGCCGTTACAGCGCAAGTTGGAATCATTCAGCAAAAAACTGGGCTTTTTCATCCTGGGATTGTCGATTCTGATCTTTGGCATAGAAGCCGGTCGTGTATGGTTGACCGAAGGTACGGTGAATATCGGGCCTTCCATCGTAAATGCACTGATGTTTGCTGTAGCTGTTGCGGTTGCTGCCATTCCAGAGGCACTTTCCTCCATTGTGACGATCGTATTGTCACTCGGAACCAATAAGATGGCCAGACAACATGCGATCATTCGCAGACTGCCTGCCGTGGAAGCACTCGGTTCTGCCAGCATCATCTGTACGGATAAAACAGGAACACTAACTCAGAATAAGATGACTGTTGTGGATTATTACATTCCCCATGGCACCAAGGAAGAATTCCCCGATGATCCCGATCAGTGGTCGGAAGAGGAACGACGTCTGTTACATATTGCAGTGCTCTGCAATGATTCGAATATTAACCAGGAAGGCAAGGAACTCGGTGATCCAACCGAAGTGGCACTTATTGCCTTCAGCAACCGGGTGAACAAGGATTACAATGAAATCCGTGACCAGTTCCCGCGTGAAGCTGAGCTTCCTTTTGACTCGGATCGAAAGCTCATGAGTACCGTTCATACCTTTGAGGGACAGACGGCTTTGCTAACTAAAGGTGGACCAGATGTGCTGTTCAGTCGCTGTAGCCATGTGTTTATCAATGGTGAAGTTCAGCCCCTCACACCCGAGATTCGCACACAATTTGAAGAGAAAAATGAGGCCTTCTCCAAACGTGCCTTCCGCGTACTGGCCTATGCGTACAAAAAATTTGATGACAAAAACCAGGTCACCATTGATGACGAGCATGATCTGACACTGGTTGGTCTGACAGCGATGATTGACCCGCCGCGTGAAGCGGTATACGGGTCGATTGAAGAGTCCAAAAAAGCCGGCATTCGCACCATCATGATCACCGGAGATCACAAAACGACGGCTCAGGCCATCGGTGTGGATATCGGCCTTGCCGAACCGGATGATCTCGCCATTACCGGCGCCGAACTGGACAAAATGTCCGATGAAGAGCTGGATCAACAACTTGAACATATCTCGGTATACGCCAGAGTATCACCTGAGAATAAAATCCGGATCGTGCGTGCATGGCAGCGCAAGGGCAAGGTTGCAGCGATGACCGGAGATGGAGTCAATGACGCTCCTGCGCTGAAACAGGCTGACATCGGCGTAGCGATGGGTAGCGGAACGGATGTCGCCAAGGATGCTGCTGCCATGATTCTGACGGATGATAACTTTGTCTCCATTGTGAATGCAGTCAGTGTTGGACGGATGGTATTTGATAATATCAAAAAAGCGATCGCTTACCTGTTCGCGGGTAATCTCGGTGCCATTATCGCGATTTTGTTTGCTCTGGTGGTCGGCTGGGTGAATCCGTTCACGGCCCTTCAACTGCTGTTCATCAATCTGGTGAACGACTCCCTGCCTGCCATCGCTTTGGGCACAGAGAAGCCCGAGCCAGATGTCATGCGGCGTAAACCACGCGATATTAACGAAGGCATCTTCGCAGGCGGAACCCTGCAAGCGGTCATTACGCGTGGTGTCCTGATTGGTGCGGCTGTAATCGTATCTCAATATATCGGGCTTGGCATCTCGGAGGAAATCAGCGTAGCTATGGCCTTCACCACCTTGATTCTGGCACGCAGTCTGCAAACTTTTGCAGCACGTTCCAATACACAAACCATCTTCCAGGTGGGCTTCATGACCAATAAATTTGTGCTTGGTTCCATTCTGGTATGTCTCTGTCTCTATGCAATCACACTGATTCCAGGTGTTCGCGGCGTCTTCGCTATCCCGGATACATTCGGTTGGAATGAGTTCCTGATTGCAGGCGGACTCGCTCTTGTTGCCGTCATTCTGATGGATGTCATCAAGTGGGTTCGCAATCGCGGCAAACAAGTTACTGCGGCATAAGCTCTTCAGATATCGTACGTATGCACAAACAGGCGCCCGTGATCGGAGCGCCTGTTTCTGTATCAAATTCACCCCTGTTTGATGCCAAAAGCGATCCATCGTCCATCGATATTCTCGATTACAAACTCCTTGTTATTATAGTCTGTATGATTGAGGGCACGTACAATCTTCACATCTGCGTTGATCAATTCCTGTTGAAGCTCTTCCTGGTTCTTGGTAATAAAATAGGCATCATATCCGTAACCATATAATTCTCTGTTGGGAATGACTTTCTGTCCATTACTTTGGGTTAAAATAATCTCGGTAAGATCACGATAAAGACAGATATGAGGTTCGGCTGCATTGAGATATTCGACCACACGAAAGCCCATCTTTTTTTCATAAAATTGTGCTGTTCGCTTCATATCCAACGTCGGAAATACGCTGTGGGACATTAATAGTAAGTGATGCATACTGTAAACTCCTTATAAAATAATCAATCTAGTTATGTATTCCAACCATCATTTTACCCAATTTCAGGGAACTAGTCTATAAATTAAACTCTGCATTACATAAATTTAACTGATATCCAGTATGACATTATTGCCATATAATAAAATGAAGTGTAAAATGATATATTGCTTTTCATCACATTTTCATCCATGCTCAATCCGAATTCACATTCATAGATAAGACAGGAATGGTTACGTGAAAGATAAAATTGTCATGCCACTCTGGACGTGCTGTTTGTTCATCGTTGTGATGAACACCACCATGTTCAATGTTTCATTGCCCGTCATTATTCATGATCTACAGATTACCTCAGACCTGGGTTCGTGGGTCATCTCAAGTTATTCCATTGGTTACGCCCTGTCAACGGTGATATACAGTCGATTATCAGACCGAATTCCGGTACGCAAACTGCTCACGGTCGGGCTTCTGATCCTGGGGTTATCTTCATTGCTGGGGTTGTTCGCACATAACTTCGCAATCCTGTTGCTCACACGCATTCTGCAATCTGCAGGTGCAGGGGTGATGGCTGGTCTGGGTCTCGTCATCGCGAGTCGTTACATCCCGGTGGAACGGCGCGGAGCTGCCATCGCACTCATCTCATCAGGCAGCGCCATGGCTTTTGGACTTGGCCCCATTGTCGGCGGACTTATTAGTGAGTACTGGGGCTGGAACGGACTTTTTGCCATAACCGTGCTTGTCCTGCTCGCCCTGCCTGTCCTGCTCTATTTTCTCCCACGTGAATCCGTCAAAACGGATCAGCCGTTTGATGTTATTGGTGCCATACTAACCGTCATTAATGCAACTACACTTCTCGTCGCGATCACCCAGCAGTCCTGGTTATGGTTAGCTATTGGCGTTATTTCACTTGTAGCACACCTCCTGTATATTCGGAAAGCGAGTCTTCCGTTTGTGAATCCACAAGTGTTTCGAACACCAGGATACACCCGCTTAATTCTTATAGGATTCTGCGTGCTGGTCGTGAATCTGGGCAATCTGTTCTTGATGCCGCTTGTGCTCGCAGATCTCTATGGACGCTCATCGCTCGCCATCGGTTTGCTGATTGCTCCAGGAGCCATTGTTGCAGCATTCTGCACCCGTTTCGTCGGCCGCTGGATCGACCGTTATGGCAATATGCGGTTTATGATCATCGGACACATCCTGCTCGCAGCGGTACTTGCCTTATTCATGCTCGGACTGGATCAATCCGCCCTGATCATTACCAGTGGTTATCTCTTTTTCTCACCGGCACTCTCGGCATCTATGGCTTCATTGAATAATGAAGCTTCACGTGTGCTGCCCAAATCACAGATTGGTTCAGGAATGGGCATGTTACAATTGATTCAGTTCTTCGGTGGATCGGTATCTGTAGCGGTATGCGGGTTGCTGTTGCACAGCATTCCGGGAGTATCAGTAGAGGAAGCTTATCATGTGGTATACGCTTGTCTGTTGCTCGTCTGCGTTGTTTCACTGGGTCTGACCGTCTGGCATAGCAGAGCTTCACGCTCTGGCATGGAACCTCTTGCATCCGGTAGTTAAATTGTTCAACAGAGAAAGGCTCGCGCCTTAGCGCGAGCCTTTTTACGAATTCGGACAGGAGGTTTCAGTTTCAAAAATGAGTATGCATTCCATGAAATAGCCACCACTCCTTATCCTTCTCAAGCAGCATGCCAACTATTTCCCATCCAGTGCCGACTTCCAGGCCTCCATGATACTAATTGGGGATTTGCTACTGCTCTCGCCGCCACCTTCCTTGGTCCAAAGTGGTGGATAATATGCAAATACTTGTCCCGTCTGGAGCTGTGCCATATCCTCCTGCCAACCTTTCCAGCGAAACGTCTGATAGAACTGCCCCAGATCGCCATCCGCCAGCCAGTTAATGAACTCTGAATATGTCAGTTCTGTCGATTCCCATTCAAGTGTATCCGGTGCAAAATAATAGATATGTCCCGTACGGCCATACTTGCCTGTATCCAGTCCGAAGAAACCACCTGCCGCATCATATGCGACGATCATCATACCTTCCAGAACATCTACCCAAGGTTGCTCACTCACACCATTCCAACTGGTGAGGCTTCCATATGTACTGTCACCACCCGCACCAAGCAGCGTGATCCAGCCATGGTCAAGTACGATACCTTCTGTCTCATAAGCAACAACTCCCAAATAGGATTTCGTACTTATTTGCAGACGATAGAGGGTATCCTCTCCCGCCTCCTGCTTTGCTGGAACATACACATATGTATTTTGCCCGCTATCCAGAAGTTCCTTGAGTTCTTCCCATGCGTGATTCTCCCGATCTACTAATTCAGCTACAGTTAATGTATTCATGAGCAGTCTCCTCCCTGATTTGATAAAAAGCATATCATGGCTTATTAACCCGTTCAAATCTGCTATAATCTAGCTGGTAAATATAAAGGAGGAACAACTTTGATTCGTACAGTTTTGCTGATTATGCCGATTCTACTGTTATTCGCATCTGGTTGTCAGGACCGTACCCAGTCCATGAAGACACCCGTTTCTGTTCAAAAGTTGGATCCTCAGGTCATCCATTACATATCCCCCCATGGAAATGACGCGAATAAAGGAACCCTTCAATCTCCGTGGAAAACGTTACAGCACGCAGCCGACCATGCTTCGCCAGGAAGTACGATCTATTTGCGTGAAGGTGTCTATCATCAGAAAGTCAAAATCACCCGAAGCGGCCATTCCTCCGGTAATCCGACCCTGTTTGCCAGCTATCCGCAAGAGAATGTCGTCATTGATGGAGAAGGCCTCGCTGTTCGAGGCATCGAAGGACTGATTGAAATTGAGAATGCCAGTTATATCACCATTCAAAACCTCGAAATTCGTAACTTCACGACCACACTGGGGGGCCAGGTCCCAACCGGGATCTATGTCCACGGGGCAGGTGAGCATATTCAGTTGTTGGGTAACACCATACACGCGATCGCTAGTTACGCACCTCCTGAGGGTCCCAATTTGAGGGGCAGGGATGCCCACGGTATTGCCCTATATGGTACAGAGCACCCTCAAGCATTGCGCGATATCATCATTAAGGATAATGAATTGTATGATCTTACCCTTGGTTCCAGTGAGTCACTTGCAGTCAACGGCAACGTCGATACCTTTGCCATACAGAACAATATCATCCATGATTCCGACAACATTGGTATTGATCTGATCGGGTATGAGGGTACGTCTGAGGACGACACGTACGATCAGGCTCGGAACGGCATTGTACGAGGCAACGAAGTATACGATATTACGTCCAATAACAATCCCTCCTATGGAACAGACCTGCCCAATGATAGCAACTCGGCGGGTGGCATCTATGTCGATGGTGGGAAAAATCATATCATCGACCAGAACTGGGTATACCGGAACGACATCGGAATTGAGATAGCCTCAGAGCATGCCGGGCGTTCAACCAGCAACATTACCGTGCGGGATAACCTGATCTATTCCAACCGATTGACGGGCATTGCCATGGGAGGTTATGACGATGAACGTGGAGCTACCGAGGATAGCAAGATTATGTACAATACGCTTGTAGGGAATGACACCCTGAATGCAGGCAATGGACAGTTATTCATGCAGTCAAGGACGAAGAACAATACGTTCATGCGCAACATTCTCGTATCGGGCAGCTCGGAAGTCCTGATATACAATGAATATACAAGCAATACCGGCAATGTGTTTGACCATAACGTCTATTACTCACCAGGAGAGCAGGAAGATGCCCTGTGGGTTTGGAAAAATAAGGCCTACTCCGGCATCGCTGCCTACCTAAAGGGATCTGGTAACGATGCACACTCCATATATGTGAATCCGGCATTTATGAATGAACCGAGCGAAGATTTCCGCCTTCATGCGAATTCTCCAGCGAAGTCGTATGGCTACCTTGCTCCGCGGTAACGTTAATCTGATGCTATTCCAGTGGAACTAGCCCCTCCTATTTTCACACCAATTAAAGAAGCCTGTGTTATGTGGGATCACTTCCCCCCATTGTGCACAGGCTTCTTTTCGTTTCTGGCTTCCTTCTTTAATTTTTTTGACCTCGGGATTGGCGGTGGTTCGTTGATCCTTGGCGTGGTGGCTTCTGTATTTTCCTATACAGTGGTGTACGCTATCGCTATAGGCATTTTTGTGGTATATATCTTGTTATATTTGGTATACTCCCAAAAACAGCAGAGGTATACCGCTCGCCAACTGGAGGTAGACATTGAGTAAAAAACGAATCAAGGAAATTGCCATTCAACATTTTAATCGTCTGGGTTATGAGGGGACCAAGATGGCGCAGATTGCCGAAGAAGCAGGCATCCGCAAGCAATCTCTGGCCTATCACTATTCATCCAAAAAAGCGTTATTGCTGGAGTTATACGAGGAAGTAGTGCAGGAGGAACAGCAGTTTGTACGCCAATTTTTCAGTGAGTCTGTTACCCAAACTCTGGATCAGCAGCTGTACGCCTTTTTGCATGAACACAAAAATCGTTTCCTGACCCATCCAAACGTGGCTTTTATGTATATCCTGTCGTTCATCACACCACTGGAGGTACATGATTTTGTGTTGGCCCAATATCGAACGTATCTCGGGACACTGAAGGAAGAGTTAGCAGCCGTCTTTACCAAACATCCGGATATACGCCTCAGTTCGGATGAAGCCACCGTGGCCTTTGTGACCATGATGGATGGATTGGACGTACAGCTCGTATATGAGACACGGCAATCTTATGAACAAGCGCTGGCGATTACCTGGAATGTCTTCTGGTCAGGCATCCAGCGCTAACCAATGGATACGATGAAACTACACAAGTAGGAGGAATCAGACAACATGCAACAACTGGATGCGGCCTTAAGCCGTTTTGTGGAACAGCAGGATTTATATAATGAAGCTTACGGGCTTTTCAAAAATCATGATCTTCGTCCGCGCAAACACCATCACCAGCCGGAAGTAGATACACGAATACCGCTTTCACCGGAACTTCAATACCTGTACAGTCATTATGAAATGATGGATGCAGACGCTGAAGGTACACTCAAAATGAAAAATGCCGCCGTCGAGATCGGTGATGCCGCATTGATCTTCTTTGTTGCACCTGAACATCTGCTTCGTCAGCAACTGGGGTTCCGCTGGATTGGCATGAATGAACCTTATGAGGAGTCATCCACTTGGCCAAAAAATCATGTCGTCATCGCAAACTTTAACGATGATCCTTTAATTGTGGATGTGGAAGCACCGCACTCTCCCGTATATGCCGCTTTTACAGGTGGAGAACCAAACCGTGTTGCTAATTCGCTGGCAGACTTTTTCAGTGCACTAGCCATCCTGATTGAAGCAGCACGTACCTATGCCGGAGAATTGAAAGATGAAGAAACCTATGAGACCAAACCCGAGGTTCTGGAACACGTGGAGCCTTTATTGCAGGATCTGTTGGGAGAAGAATATACTGCTCATCTCTTCGAGTATCTGTCATTTTGTTAAGCCGTTGAATTGAAGAAATTGGAGGGCATCCCTATGATCTATGTGGCTTTGCTGCGGGGCATTAATGTAGGCGGGAACAATAAAATGAATATGAAACAGCTGAAAGAAACGTTTGAACAAGCTGGCATGCTGGATGTCGTTACATACATCAACTCTGGCAATATTATTTTTGCTGATCATCAAGAACGTGCTCATGCGAATAGGGAGATATCCCTTGTGTTGGAACAGGCCATCGCCGCTGAATTCGGCTTACAGATCAAGGTGATGGTGCGGAATATGGATGAAATCCAAAGCGTTATCGAAGCACTCCCAGCGGAATGGGTTAATGACGACACGGCCAAAAGTGATGTGATGTTCCTCTGGGATGAGATCAACGATCCCTCCGTGCTGGATCAACTGCCCATCAAACCCGAAATCGGCACACTGATGTATGTTCCCGGTGCCATTTTGTATTCAGTCAGCAGAGAGGATGCATCCAAAAGTGGCATGAACAAGCTTGTGGGTTCCAAGGTCTATGCTTATATGACCGTAAGAAATGTGAATACCACACGTAAGATATATGCACTCATGCAGGCAGCAGCCGAGAAATAAATTGGAATCAGCAAAATGGATATTCAATCTGATGTTCAACAATCCCTCTTCCAATTCAGTCTAAATTAAAACATGCAGAAAACATCCTTATGGATGTCTCCTGCATGTTTTTCATCATATAAGGAAACAATTGATTTCAATTCTCTATGGTTTAGTCAATTTGAATACGTCTGCGAGATGGATCATCACCAGGGCGTTTTGGAATCTCAAGCTTCAGCACACCATCTTCCAATCTGGCCTTGATATGCTCCTCATCAATATGATCTACATAGAAACGCCGGATAAATTCGCCTGAACGACGCTCCTGCCGAATGATCCGATTGGAGTCATCCTTCTGTTCCACCAGCTCATTACGTTTGGCACGAATAATCAATTCTTTACCTTCAACTTGAATGTCTATATTCTCTTTGGCAATCCCCGGAAGCTCGGCTTCTACCCAATATTTGTCTTCATCCTCACGAATGTCGGTGCGAAATGGCTGCGAGCCAGTCCCAAAAGGCGAGAGAAATGAGTTCTCAACCATGTCATTGAAGGATTTCAACATGTGTCCGAACGGGTCTTCATTTCGTTTACGAAACGGAATCAGATCAAACATGAAAATCAGCTCCTTTTGTGTGGTTGGTTTATTGGTGTTGCTTACATTGATTATTATAATACTCGTGCAAACAAGGCTCAAAGTCCGTAAAAGACGAAAAAAACCGATCTTCTTTCACCATGGTTCATTATTATAAAATAGATCCTTTTTTCTTTTGTTTTGACCTTTTTTGACTTTCTGACTTTGTCTGACTATAGCATATGAATGTTTTACATAACTTGCTGGCTTCTCTTATTTCTTTTTAACATTTCACCCCTATACTAGGCCATGTCTGAAAACAATTGCACACACCATCACAACACGAAACGATAAAGGGGATCTGGAACATTGAAAAAGAGAAATCAATGGCTTGCCGTTCTGTCGATGACCGCCATTCTTAGCGCAGGAGCAACCAGCTACACATCCATGATTCATGCCGCTGATGCATCTAAACCTGCCAACGATCAAGTTGCATTGCGTACAGCCATCCAAAATATGCAAGGTACGGTCACCTGGAACGGAAACAGTCGCAGTGTTGATATCCAGATCGCAGATACTAAAGTCCAACTTCCCATAGGAACGTCCTCAGCAACCATTAACGGGGTAAAAACGCCTTTGGACAGTAAAAGCTACATCACCAAAGGTACAACGTATGTATCTTCCCAAACGCTAAAATTAATTACGGATCAACTGATCTTGAAACAAAATAAAACCGGTTTTGAACGAACCGCATCGTTTCAGATGCCCGGTGGCAAAGCAGAAATATCAGCGTCTACGCCAGATGGACAGTGCCTGCTCGTAACCGAAGCGGACAATGGCAGCATTTCTGTATTGGACATTGCTGACTTGAAAAATATCAGCGTATTGAAAACAGTCAGCTTCCATGAGCTCTCTGCCAAAGCTGAAGTCACCAGTGTAACCGTGTCCAAAGACGGCAAATACGGTCTGGCTGTTATTCGTACCGGGGATACGGACAGTGAAGCAAACAAAGGATTGCTTGCCATAGTGGATCTGACAACCTACAAAATTGTAAAAACATATGAACTCGGTATTGGTCCTGATTCGATTGCCCTGTCTCCTGACGGTCTGCATGCCGTGATTGCCATAGAAGACGAAGAGCTGAATAAAGCTGCCGATGAAATTGACTATGCCAACGCCAAACGTCCGGGTAGCATTATGGTTGTATCTTTTGCTGGTGGGAACGTATTGGAAGGTGAAATCACGAACTTGCCGGTATCTCTGGACCATGTTGAAGGCGCAATCTATCCGCATGATCCACAACCGGAGTATGTTGCCATTAGTCCGGATAGCAAAACTGCAGCCATCACGCTACAGGAGAACAACGTCGTTGCCATCGTAGATTTGGAGACCAAAAAGATCAGCTCCATCTTCGCTCTCGGTACCACCTCACATCAAGCGGATCTGAAAGATGATGGCATGATTCAGTTTAAAGAGACATTGACAGCTCGTTACGAACCGGATGGGATTGCTTTCTCGGCAGATGGTAAATACCTGCTGACAGCGAATGAAGGAGACTTGGGCAAGAATGAATTTGAGGATGGGGTAAAAGCAGGCGGACGCAATATTGCTGTCTGGGATCTGCAAGGCAAGCGGATGTACGATAGCCAAAACCTCATTGACACGGCAACCGCCATGGTTGGTTTGTACCCGGATGATCGCAGTCCCAACAAAGGCAGCGAAGTGGAGAATCTGACTGTTGCTACTGTGAACGGCACAACGTATGCAGCGGTCGCTTCCGAACGGGCAGATGCCATTCTGTTCTTCGATCTTGCTGATCCGGTCAATCCGAACTATCTGGGTCTGATTCCTACAGCCGGAGAGTCACCAGAAGGCATTCATCGGGTTAACGGACGCAGCCTGTTTGTGAGTGCTGATGAAAGCACCGGAACACTTAGTTTTTTTGCCAAGAAATAGATGACGTACACGTGGCCCGCTAAGGCTGAAATAAACAGTTTCAGGCTGTATTGAGTAGGAAGGGGCGAAGAGCCCCTATCCTCTCTTACTATTGAACACGCTAATCCACGTATCCACATATAGTATGTACAGACGGTTAACGAGACTTTATACTCTCCAATTCCCGCCTGTTCCGCTCTACTTCCTCTTGTAACACTCGTACTTCCATCCTTAATGCGGATACTTCCTCTTTCACGCCAGACCGCTTCATCACAAGATAGAAGATCAGATATAATACAAGACCCATCATGATAAAGAAAATTAATAGCGTTATAATCCCAGCAATTCCTATAGAGCTAGCTCCATCCATAATGTACACGTCTCCCCTCTCGATGTTATTAATTTATATTTACAACAATACCATATTTAAGCATGACGAACAGTACAAAAAGCCAAGAGAATAGGCTCCCTTGGCTTTCAATTTATCTATATACCTTTTATCTATATATCCCTTCCTACCCGGTGATCCCTACTCCCAGAAGAAACGGCCTGCAAACACTTTTTCCGTCAACAGTTTGTATGTTTCTTCAGACAATTCTTTTTTCATCTTCGCCATTACGGCTTTTTTGCCTTGATTATATTGTGTGGACATGCCAATCTCTGCCGTTGTATTACTTGCATCCAGACGCATGATCGGTGCTTGTGCATCTTTCGTCCAAGGTGTCCATGCCGCAAGATTAGGGGAACCACCCGTACCTGGATTGCCTGTGTACAGGAACTGCTTCAGGTATGCTGCCATCGCGATGGACAACTCATCACGTCCTGGTTTGTTCGTCTCGCTAAAGTATCCCTCAGGGAAATAGGCAGCAATGCCATCCGCGTGCCCTGTATAGAAGTCCATATCCGCACCATGTGGTGCGCCCAGTAACGTGAGCAAACGCTCAGAGATGACCCCAGGTTGTGTACCCCAAGCAAAACGATAAGCATATACCGGCGGCTGACCGGCTTCACTGGTCAATTGCTCCGCGACACGTTCTGCATTAAAGCCTGCATAAGCTTCACTACCGTATTTCAGAGCAGCAGCATATTGCTCCGCCTTGGTTTCATCGGTGAACAGCGTTCCATCCGCAATAGCTGGAGCGAAGTTTGGATCACCAAAGGCAAATCCGGAGAACTCCGTTTCCAGGCTGCCCAGTAATACAGGAACTTTCGTGTAATTGCCGTTCTGGATGGCTTCGAAGCCTTCTTTTGGAATCACGGTACCATCCCGGAACAGATGCGGGAATGGCTCCATACGGATTGCGGTTGCACCAAACGCAGTGACCAGCTTGTCCGCAGGCAGTGCACGCAGGTAGCTCTCCAGCTGTGCCGGAGATTGCTTGCTTATCCACGCATTTGCCTCTTCTGCATTAGCCGCTTTCCCCTCTTGTACGAGCAGCTTCACGAGTACATCCTGGGATTTTTGCTCACCTTCTTCCGGTGATGCTGTCGTCAATCCTCCGCTAAAAGCAACTGCTTTTTGATACAGTCCCTTGCTAAGTGGAGAGATCAGGGTTGCCAGCACATCACGTGCACCAGCAGATTGTCCGGCTAATGTAACATTGCCTGTATCTCCGCCAAACCCTGCAATATTATCCTGTACCCACTCCAGTGCACGGAATGCATCGAGCAGACCATAGTTACCGGAGTCATCCAGGGCATTGCCGGTTTTCAGCGCTGCATTCTCGAAGAATCCGAGGGCGCCCAGACGGTAGTTCACGGAGATGATGATACTGTTGGTGCTCCGTGCAAGCTGTTCACCCTGAAAATCTTTACCTGATCCGGTCATATTCCCACCGCCGTGCAGGAACACCATCACCGGAAGTTTAGAACTGTTTGTGTCGGGACGCCAGATATTGAGGTACAGTGAATCTTCGCTGCCTACTGTATTCTTGCCAGAGATCTGCAAGCTGTTCGCTGCGAATTCCTTAGCTGATCTCGTTCCTGCCCAAGCTTCAGGTTCTTGTGGGGCTTTCCAACGCAGTTCACCTACCGGAGGTGCGGCGTATGGAACACCGAGCCAGCCGAGCGTGCCATATTGCTCATATTTTTTGCCATCAATCGCACCATATTTGGTCTGTTGCAGCGTTTGAGGTTTGAACGCGCCAGCTTCTTTATGTTTCAACCAGCTCTGCTCCAAGGTTCCATTGCCGTTCTTAAGCTGTGTTTGCAAAGCCTGTGCAGTTGCTTCGGCCATCAGTCGATTGGTAAGCTCACTTCCTCCCTTCCCTTGAAGTGCCTTGATTCCTTTCCCAGCCGCATAGGTGGAAGCCGCTCCTTGCTTATAATCCGTACCTACTTCATATCCAAGCACCTTCAACAGCATTGTGGCATAACCTTCCGCTGTAAGGGGGGCATTAGGCTCAAATTTCTCCGTTCCCTTTACGATCTCAGCCACATACGGATGCTGCTTCAAGTAGCCAACGACGGGTTGCAATACTTTGCCTGCCTGAGCCGCATCGTCATACGTTACCGATCCCTGATAGGCGAGTGCTTCTTTCTCCAATCCGGACAAACGCAAGTACAGTACTGCGGCTTGAATGCGTGTAGCCTTTTTATTCAAATAAGCCGCATTAACACCTTGACCGCTGCCACGAATAAGCTCCGATTGGATCAGCTTGTCCATCTCTGCTGAAGAAGAGGTTGCTGTATTTCCTGCTGCATATGCCGGTAACCCGGATACACATAAACCCAGAATGGTTGCTATGGCAATCGAACGTTTAATGCTTTTCATGTCAACAATCTCCTCGCTGTCAAATAGTGTGTGATGGGATAATCGCATTGGAAATGTGCATCTTTGAATCCGTATTCCAATGTCTGGATGAGTCTATTTCTCTATTTCAGAAAACTAAATCTGCTGCACTCCTTTCTGCTCGAAATATCCGCAACGGCGCTTGCGGGCATGCCTTCAGGCATTTTTTGTATAAAAAAACCTGAACCGAAGGCAAACAGACATCGCTTTAGCGTGATCTGCTGCCCTCAATTCAGGTTTTGCCTGCAATCAGTAACAACCCTGAGGAATGAGGCTCATTCCATATGAAAATGTAAACGCAATCATTCATCTGATGAACAAAGAACCAACGAATGAACTGACACAGGTATTGCCCTAAACACGGTTACAACCCTGTTGTTATGGTGATGTTAGCACATAATGTAAGCGTTCGCAATATCTTTTTTAATCATCTTTATATTCTCCATACAAGGACTAACCAGAAAAACCCGCACTTTTCATGCGGGTCTGAACTGAACTTAATTTCCATCCTGATGATCCAGACCGCTAACTCTTAGTCATCGATATCGATATCAACCATCCTATAGATCTGTTGTTTGCAGCGTACGTGCCAACTTCTCCAGCAGTTCCACCGCAGGGGCCAATACCGCTTCATCAATATCAAATTCGGGATGATGATGCGGGGCAGGTAACTCGCTGCCAACAATCATATACGTGGCTTTGCCACCTTGCTCCTGGACTCGCCGGATCATATAGCTGGCATCCTCGCTGCCGAGAGCAGCACTATCCGAAATAGCCTCCGCATGGGTGAAACCAGCGATGCCTTCCGCTTGCTGAACCGCAAGCTCTGCAAGTTCCATATCACATCGAATCGGGATGGCACTTCCAACCACTTCAACGGAAGCGGTTAGTTCGTGCATGGCTGCGCTATGCTCAATGATGTTCCGCACGCGGCGCTCCAGCTCTCGATTCGTTTCTTCACTGGTCGAACGTGTCTCAATAACCATGCGGGCATGCTCAGCAATAATATTGGCCCCTGTTCCACCTTCCAGAATGCCTACATTAATCCGGGTATCTGCCGAGCTGAAGCGGGGAAGTGCATGAATGTTGAGCATGGCGGTCGCTGCGCCCAGCAGCGCGTTCCGTCCTTCCTCCGGTGTAGCCCCTGCATGGGAAGATACACCGGTGAAATGTGCTTCCAGCTTGGTCGTTGCCAGGAATCCGGCAGACGCACCTCTAATATGACCGGATGGCACACCGGTACCCAAGTGCATACAGAACAGGCGATCCACCTGTTCCAGCATTCCTTTTTCAACCATGGCATATGCTCCGCGCACACCTTCTTCGGCAGGTTGGAATAACAGCCGAATCCTGCCGGCAAACTTCCGGTTACTCAACCGTTCTGCAAGCGCCAGTCCGATCGTTGTATGCCCATCATGTGCACAGGCATGCATAATGCCTTCATGACGGGAACGAAATTGTGTTGCTTGCGGCGCATGTTGTTCCAACTTGCTCTCACGGATCGGCAATGCATCCATATCGAAGCGGAACGCTGTCGTTGGCCCCTCCTGCTCACCTTGAATTTCAGCGACAACGGCGGTGAATCCTCCTCGCATCTGTTCCATGATCACCGGATCTGCACCTTCACGGAGGGCACGCTGATATGCATCTTCCAAGACTTCGGGCTTCGGCAGCCCGCGCCGTGATGTGTCATCAATTGCATCTTTTCCGTAAGTGACGCTATAACCCAGTTCCGTCAGGATCTGCACCACTTTGGTCGCAGTTCGAAATTCCGTAAATCCCAGTTCAGGATGTGCATGCAGGTCCCGGCGAAGCGCGATAATATCCATCATATGTTATTTCCCCTCTCTCCAACCTCTATCTATTTGATCGTGTATTCAGACCTACACGACTCATTCAACGTTATACGTCACTAAGCTTGCTCTGCTGATCTCCTACAATCTTGCGTTTACTCCCGGACCAAGTGGCAAGTTGAAGGCGTACCATAGAATGACCATAACCACCCACACCGAGAAGAATGCAATCGAATATGGCAAAATCAGTGAATAATACGTTCCCAGCTTCGCATCTTTACGGTACTCCTGCAGAAATCCTACGAACAACGGTACAAAAGGCGATACCGGAGCCAATGGAATAACAACCGAATCCGATACCCGGAAAATAACCTGAGTGAATGCCGGATGGAATCCAAGCAGCATCATCATTGGAATAAATACCGGGGCAAGAATGGACCAGATCGCTGAACCACTTGCGATGAACATCGTCAGCAATGCCGACAGGAAAATTAATCCGATCACCACCGGAATGCCGTTAATGCCTGTCTTTTCCAGCAAATCGGTAATTGTAAGTGCCAGAAATTTGCCCATGTTGCTCCAGTTGAACATCGCCACGAATTGGGACAACGGGAACACCATCACGATAAAACCAGCCATCGTTTTGATCGGTTCAATGAGCAATTTCGGCAGATCGTTCTGATTTTGGATCACTTTCAGTTTAATGCCGTAAGTCAGCGCTACGGTAAAGAAGAACAGTAAAATGACAGGAACAATCCCGGCCAGGAAAGGCGAACCCATGACACTTCCCGTTTCCGGATTACGAAGAACGCCATTCGAAGGGATCACCATAAATGAAATGACGGCGATAAAAAGCAATGCAGCAAGCCCCGATGCACGTAATGCCCGGTTTTCTTCAGGTGTCGGTGCTTCGAGCTTATACACTCGCTCCCCTTCGTAACGGCCCAGACGTGGTTCAAGGAATCTGTCCGTCATGAACCCGGCAACGAGTGTCAGCACAATAACCGAAGCGGACATAAAGTACCAGTTATCCAGAACCGTAACGCCCACATTGGGATCTACAGAGGTTGCAATCTCAGTACTAATGCCTGACAGCAATACATCGGTGGTCACAATAAGCATATTGGCTGTAAAACCTGCGCCAACCCCTGCAATGGCGGCAATCAATCCGGCAACCGGATGTCTGCCTACCGCGAGAAAGATCAGCGCTCCAAGCGGAGGCATGATCACAAGCGCTGCATCCGAGGACACATGGCTGAAAAAAGCGATGAAAATGACGAGATAACTGGCGTAACGCGCAGGTACCCGAACAGCCATTTTACGCATAACTGCTTCGAGAAGACCCACCTTCTCCGCCAGACCAATGCCCAGCACCAGAGCCAGGATGGAAGCCAGTGGTTTGAAATCAGCAAAGTTCTTGACCACATTCGGCAACAGCCACTGAATTCCCTCCCTGCTCAGCAAGTTCTTGACATGTACCTGTTCCCCATCAATCGGGTTATGTGCCGTCGCATTAAAGAGCGATAACACCAGTGTGGCAACCATCAGGGCGACAATGAGATAGATAAACAATAAAAACGGATTGGGAAGCTTGTTCCCTACTTTCTCTACCCAACCAAAAAGTCCTGTGTTCTCCTGTCTGTCCGTTTTGACCATGCAAACAACCCCCTGACTGTGATGGAACTGCCTCTGGATAGACTGAACAAGTCTGATGAAGGTCTTGTCCCCGTTAGCAGATTATTAACGCACATTTAACGAAAATGTCGTAATTTTAGGACATTATATAATTATCCCCGCACAAAGTTCAATACCTGTGTTATGTATTTTAACACTGGAAATAAAAAAACCGCTGAGCCGGCCTTGTCATCTTGTCCTCTCCACACGGACATGAGACATAAGGTTGCATCATCGGTTTTAGTAATTCGTTCTATGTTCGCTAACCTAACGCAAGAGACGATAACGGTTACTAGGCCTTCCGCGCCTTGTATTCAGCTCATTGCCAGCAATTTCAGCCAGTGCAAAAGCAGTAAGACTGCCCATAATACGTTGTACGTGCCTGATGGTCATGGAGAGCCCGGAAGCCAGCTCACCGGCTGTAAATTCTTCTTTGCCCATTCGGCGTATGTAGGCCTTTATTTTCTGGAATGTACGAATACTGACGCCTGCCTTGTTCAATTGTTCCAGCAATTCAATATCACTTGAATAGGTTTCGTAGGATAATTCGTGGTCTTCTCCTGCCGCCTCGACAATGGTTCCATCCGTCTCATAGATAATAATCCGTCCAGCCTCATCATCCTTGGCGTACTGAATAGCTTTACGTGCATGTCGTTCGGCATCAAATGCCGTCTCCCCGAACCCAATCCCGCCGAAGGAAGGCAAGTCTGTATCCAGCTCCAACTGTTGCATGGTCGAATGCAGTGAATCCATATTACGGGCCATCACACCTCTCGAACCATACATCAGGTACCTTCCGGTGCCGTCCTGATGAAGTGATCCATCAATTTGTTCACAGTGTCGCAGCAGCACTCCCTTGATCTTCAGCTCCATATATTGCAACTGATAACGCTCCGTCGACAGTTCTCCCGCTTCATGCAATCGATCAATCTCAATCATGAGCACACCTATCTGACTATCCTTGAACGCTGAACTGCGAATCTGTTCAATTAACATACGTACGGCTTGAACCGTTTCCTGCTTGGTTGAATCAATTTTGAAGACGGGTACCCCGCGTTCCACCAGACCTTCATACACCGCGTACAGACAGGTAATCGCTGCTTTGGTAATCCCCTCTTGCCAATGCCGCACGTGGAACCCGATCATTTCTTCCACATCGTAATCGATGGAAAACACGTATTTACGTAATTGCTCCTGTGAGATGTTCAGCTCTTCCAGACTGTCCATCAGCCCCCAGCTCTCGTTGTCTGTCATATCAATGGAGATATCTTTCACCGGACTGTCCAAGGTGTAGACGGCCTGAAGCATCGCCTTATACAAGCTGGCCCCAGTAGGAGGGCAGTATATCGCATGTTCTTTTTCCGAAAGTTCAGCTTGGGCACTCAGATAAGGAATCGGTCCCGTAAATACCCATCCGTGTACATTCTCCCGACTTCGTCTAATGATGTCTCCCGTTTCTCTTGCATGTTCATAGGCATATGGCTCGTAGCTAGCCCCCAGATTGTGTCCCTGCAACGCACGCATGGTTCGCTCAATGGATGGCCTTGGCCCTACGATTCCGATCCGATACATCTACACCCCTCCTTCTCTCACGCCACAATTCAACATAGATCATATCGCTCCGAATGTTCCGTGGGTTATAAGTTTTAATTATATACAGAACCGACGATATAACAAAACAGATTACAGTTCGCTTGAAGTCTATCGTTTTTCATTTAATCGTAAATTTTACATATAGTTAATCCATTTCATACATTGGTTTAGCATTGGTTGTATAAAATGGGTTCTGGATAGAAAACAAACTATACATATATTCTAGGAGGATGCATTCATGTTAAACCGTTTTAATGTCCGTACAGCCAAAATGATGCTCGCGGTGACAACAATTGTGACGGCTACACTCGGAGGAAGCAGTGCAGCGTGGGCTGCGGAAGACAACACCTCAACGACATCTGCATCACCGATTAAAAATGTGATTATCCTCATCCCCGACGGCATGGCTAACGATGCGACTGCTCTGGCTCGTTGGTATAAGGGATCGTCCCTGACACTTGACTCCATGGCAAGCGGTATGGTTCGCACACACTCCGCCGATGCCCCGATAGCGGACTCGGCCCCCGCCGGAACCGCTTTTGCTACAGGTTATAAGTCTCATACCGGATTTGTCGGTGTACTGCCGGACAAAGCTACGATGCCTGGGCAAAAGGCGATTGCGCCTGGAGACGCAAGAAAACCGGTCGCTTCTGTACTGGAGGCTTCCAAACTAGCTGGCAAAGCGACCGGTATTATATCCACATCCGAGATTATGCACGCCACACCCGCGGACTTCTCTGCTCACTACCCGGATCGGAAAAACTATGATGCCCTCAGTAAACAACAAGTCTATAATGGCATGGATGTTGTGTTGGGTGGAGGTAGCAAGTACCTTGAGCCTGCGGGTCGCCCAGACGGCGAAAACCTGGTTTCCTCCATTAAGGCACTAGGTTACGATTACGTCACTACACCAGCTGCCATGAAGGCATCCAATTCGAATAAGCTGTGGGGGATGTTCGCACCTGCGGGCATGGCTTACAATATGGACCGTGATCCTGCGAAGCAACCAAGTCTTGCTGAGATGACATCCAAAGCGATTGAAGTTCTGTCCAAAGACGAAGACGGCTTCTTCCTGATGGTTGAGGGCAGCAAAGTGGACTGGGCAGCTCATGCCAATGATCCGATTGGTATTATCAGTGATGTACTGGCTTTTGATGATGCCGTAAAAGTAGCCATGGATTTTGCCAAAGCGGATGGAGAGACTGCGGTTGTGGCTGTAACTGACCACCAGAACGGTGGACTCACGATCGGTAATGCCTCCACAACTGGAACATATGATAAAGAGCCGTTGTCCACATTTATTGGACCTTTGAAAAAGGCCAAACTGACAGGTGAGGGTGTTGAAGCGAAGCTGAATGCCAAGCGTACAAACATCAAAGCAGTGATGAAACAATACTATGGCATTACCGATCTGACTTCCGAGGAGATTGCCACAATTAAAACGGCTGAGCCGGGTAGTCTTAACTATGCAATCGGTCCAATGATCAGCAAACGCGCAGGGATTGGTTGGACAACCGGTGGTCATACAGGTGGAGATGTCGTACTTTACACGTATGCTCCTAACAATGACCGTCCATTCGGGGTAATCGACAACACGGATGTCGCCAAATATATGGCACGTGTACTGGATCTCGATCTGGACAGCGTGAACAAACAATTGTTTGTACCTGGCAAACAGGCATTTACAGCCAAAGGCGCAACATACAAACTGGATCTCACTGACGCCAAAAATCCAAAGATCCTCGTTACCAAAGGCAACACCACGCTGGAACTGCAAATCTATAAAAATATTGCACTGGTGAACGGCAAAAAGACAGCTTTGGAAGGTGTCATTGTCTATAACGGTGTAGAGGCATTTGTACCACAAGGTGCAGTGGATCTCATTCAATAATTGATAGAACCAACGGAACGAACGGAGATTACACGATTTGGCTGCCGAATATCTCGGCAGCTATTTTATTGTTTACTGATAAGGAGTAGGTTCCTGGTAGCACCTATCGTATAATGAACGTAACCAAAATACATATCATGCAAGAAAAAGGAGAGATTCACTCATGTTGATCAAATTAAACTGGATCACGCTGAGGGTCAGTAGTTTGGAAGCTTCGCTCAGGTTCTATCACGACATGCTCGGACTTCCAGTTCAGCGCAGATTCGAAAGCCGCGGAAGGCAGATTGCCATGCTCGGCATGGAGAATGAATCCAAGCTGGAACTGATTGAGGGCAGTGAATCCGTTCTTAAACCAGAGGCTGGCGTGTCGATCGGGTATGAGGTGAACTCGCTGGATGAAGCGATGGAACGACTGGCAGAGCTAAATATTCCGATTGTACGCGGCCCCATCCAGCCCAATCCGCACCTGCGATTTATTTACATTACAGATCCGGACGGATTCGAGGTACAACTTGCAGAGCATGTCTAGGGCGTGTCTGAAAACTCCGAAGGACGCAGATTTTAGCGATTTTTCGTTCCAAGCAAGGAGATTTTCCGCAGGCGTGCCGGGGCACGTCAAGGGAAAGTGACGCAGCAGGGGGCGAAAAGGCGGTAAAAGATGCACTTCAGTGAGTTTTGAGACACGTCCTAATTAGGCGATTGTGATAGGAGTGTGCGTATCACGATAACCAGTTGTTTGTACATGTGTGCCGTCAAACCTGTATGCACACCCCCGCCTAGGGCAACGTATAACGTTATTATGTCTGTTTACAGCTTCATACGGCGCATCAGCGGCACACCTATGCGATTCAGCAACCGATCAAGCAGCATCCAGCACCAGCGTCTGCCCCATGGAAGGTGGCGCTCATACACAGCCGAATACTCAAAATCCGCCACAGCACCCCGATTGCGCTTAAACTGAGCTGCTCCCGCGCTCTCATGCAACAGATGGCCGTTCTTCCGAGCCTGTTTGATCAGACAGGCGGATAACATGCGGTATAGTCCGACGGACTGGGACACCGCTGTATCGTAACCGAACAACGGTGTTGTCATGATTCCATTTCGGCAGAAATAACCCATGACCGCGTCCAAGCGCCCCTCCTTTCGCAGTCCATACAGCCTGAGTGTTCCTGATGCCATCGCAGCAGCAATGAACCGTTCGGTGAACTGGGGATTGTGATAGGAGTATTTTTCGAGATATAACCGCTTGTACAACTCCACGATTCGCGGAATATCTGCATCTGTCATTTCTACTTCGGAAACAAATTCATACTCGTGCTTGGCTAACAATTCGTAATCTCTCTTCAACAGCCAGCGCGATTTTGAGTTGCCAAAATTCGGATCATTCGCTTGGTACAGATAGATCTGTCGGCTCGGAATCAGTCGACACCCCACTTCGGTTAGCCTCGCCGTCAGATCGGGATGAAGTCCCGAACACAAGGAGCGAAACACAATGACGTGCTCCGGGTATCGCTCTTGTACCACTGCAAGCAAACATTCTGCCTGTTCACCGGACATGGCTGGATAGAGATTGGTGGACAACAGCCAGTTGTTCACATGCACGACTTTGTTAATCTGTGATCGCTTCATTCCCCAACCGATTAGACTGAGCAGCGCACTAAGGCCTTTTTCCAACACGGGTTTCTCCAACATGCTCAATTCCTGCTTGGCGTAACTCACGTAATGCGTATATGGCGAACAGACGTAAGCATTATCATACTCTGCATCATTCACCGTCAGTGGAATAACAAGATCGTCGATCCGGGCGAGCAGCATTGTGGTCTCCACGTTGGACATAAAGCTCTCGGCCCCTTGCTGCATCATGGGTTCCAGATAAGCTCTCGCATATTCGCCGTCCTCCGTATCGGGCCAGTCCATGTCTTTGAACGAATGCTGATCATAGAGACGCACACGTTCGATGTAATTGTCATTCCCAACCTCATATGTATGTACATCGCAACCCGATCTGTCGTTCCCTGCTTTATTCTTCAACCTTTTACTCCCCCATGAAGTAATATCTTCTTGTATCTACCATCTACAGTTACAGTTTCATTCTCTAGATACTCTACACAACACTGTATAGGAAAAAATTGTCGGCATCAACTTATACTCCAGATGAAAAAAGCCCGTCCAGCACGATAAATACGTACAGACGAACTTTCAACAATCTGGTATTAAAGTTTATTCTCCACGGAAGATGCCTGATGATCCGAGACTAACTCATTCAGGTTCACAATCAGCTGCTCCAGTTCTCCGAAACTTTCCACCATCTTCTGTGTTAAGTTACGCTGTTCTTCCATGCTCGCCAGAATCTCTTCGGTCGCTGCACTGGATTGCTCCGTTACACTCGAAATCTCGGAAACCTCATTCACTACTCTGGTAGAAGAATCCTTCATTGTTGCCGAACTCGTCTCAATATCTGTCGCTTGATTCAACACATGCTGAGAGTTGCTGTTGATCGTACGGAACACTTCATCTGCCGTCTGCACGCTGTCTCTTCCTTGTTGTAAGGATAGACGAATACGTTCGAATCGATCTGTCAGTGCCTGCGTTTGTCCTTTTAACCGAGACAGAATGGTTGAAATATCATTCGCAGATTGACCTGAGCTCTCGGCCAGCTTGCGCACTTCCTCTGATACAACCGCAAATCCGCGTCCATGCTCGCCTGCACGAGCCGCTTCAATGGCTGCATTAAGCGCGAGCAGATTGGTCTGAGTTGCGATATCCGCTATGCTGTTCAGCATAAGCGTCATGGATTCACTTTCCTCATTGAACTTTCGCATGTCATTTGCAGTTGTATTGATCGTTTCATATAAATCTTGCATCTGAATATTCAGTTGGTCCATATGTTCGCTTCCTGTTTGCGTGCTCGTTGCCATACTTGCGGACAACTCTTTCATCTGTTGGGAGTACAAAGCAACGTCCTTAATATGCCGATCCGATACAGCTAAGGATTCCGAAATGTCGGCCACACTGGTCGCCTGGAACTCCACACCCTTCGCAACCTCACTGAATCCAAGGGTCACTTCATGGGTAATGGAACCTGTTGAATCCACCTTTTTCTTCAATTGATCCGTATAAGAAGACAGACCTTCGACGGATTCCTTTACACGCTCGAGCATGATTTCCACCCGTGTCCGCGACGCTTCCACTTCGCTCCATCTTTTTTCACTTTCATGAAAGAGCTTTTGGTTCAAATAGGACACCATGAACAAGATTCCGCCCGCAACGGCGAACAGTCCTACATTGGTTGCATTAGTTACAAACTGATCCTGAGTCGTTGTAGGAATAATCCAAAGTTGAAGAATATTGTTCGCGAGCATAACCGAAAATCCGATGATAAACCATTTTTTGTTTGGATAAATAAGCAAGATTGAAGAGATAAGCATAGCAAGCAGCGGTTCAACGCTTCCCCATCCGGCGAATACCCCGCACAACGAGATAAGCACCGTGTTCACCCAAGGAATGAGATGAATATGCTTCTTTTTGGCGTTTGCATAAGCGAGCCAGATTCCATACAAGATCACAATACCGTTGGAAATAAATAATTTGGGCTCAATTAAAGCTACTGAAAATCCTACAATTAACACAACCCACAAAATGATGCTGATGATCTTGTTCCGTTTCCATATAATTTCGTCAATACGATTCATGCATACCCCGTCCTTTAGATAAAATAAGTTTACGATTGTAGGGCATACTCGCACTCACATCGGCCTCTTAATGGTTTGCTTCCGTGCATATTTCAACGCAACGCTCAGGCCACCGCCATAGTACAATGTTACTTCACAAATATGAAAGCAGCGCTACATTATGTATATCGGTATTCCGAATACAAAATTAAATATTAACTTTTATTTAATACGCTCCCGTATAAAAAAAAACATAAAAAGCCCCCCTTATACGCTGTTACGTACAAGAAAGGCTTCTTAGTCAATCGCTAATTCATTATCAAGATAATTAATTATTTACCGAACACAAGTGTCGTATTGGAGGAGCCTGCATACTTGGTGACGAACTCACGCGCGTAGCTGGCGCTCTCTACCTGATAACTGTAATTGGAGCTTGGTCTCCAGTTCGTTTTAGGTGAAGTTGGACTATTCAGCGCTGGTGTACTACCCGTATCCGTAAACTCACCTTTTCCTTTGTCATCCAGGATGCCGCCCTTTTCAGCGCCAGCACCGAAGTAATTGTTTTCCGAATAAATCCGTGCTTTTTCACCAATGGTGATGGCCTGATTAAAGTTGTTTGCATAGTTGTTTTTGAGATGGAAGTAACCGTATCTTAAAAGTCCAGGACCACGTACATACAAGTTTTCGAAGTAATTGTTGGACATCGTCACATGAGGTACCCCATTGTAACTGCTGTTACCATCATTCGGATGACCGAGGATAACGCCATACTTATGGTTTGCAAATTTGGAA
Source organism: Paenibacillus sp. FSL R5-0519 (assembly GCF_037974275.1). NCBI lineage: Bacteria > Bacillati > Bacillota > Bacilli > Caryophanales > Paenibacillaceae > Paenibacillus > Paenibacillus sp. FSL R5-0519. Next base: position 1,502,760 of record NZ_CP150234.1, on the reverse strand, counting down.
TTGCTAATCGTGATATAGTCGGCGCGATCACCGATATACAGCAGTTTGTCCAGATCACTACCGCCAGAGCTGTAGCTGTGACCCGCAAACGTTACATGATCGATCCAGTAATTGGAGCCTGAAGTGATATACATCTGGATATCATCATTGGCATTAATATTCGCTGAATGTTGGAAGGTCAGATTCTGAAAAATCACATTGCTTGAACTGCTTGTCGATCTGAAATGAATATTCGTTAATGTATGCCTGTCAAAGGAACCTATGAGTGTCTTGTTTGCTCCGAATTCAACTTTTTGCAACGTAGAGGAAGAAATATTCTGTTCAACGACGACAATTTTGGCCGTAGAGCCCGCCATGTGTGTTCTCAGGTCATTGAGATTACTAACGTAAACCACCTGACCGTTTTTACCACCTGTCGTAGCTGACTTGGATACACCATTTTCATTCTTGGCACTGCCTGCAAAACCAGTCAATCCGTTTGTACCTGTGTTTGGATAACTGGCCGCACCATATGTAGACGGGGCTGTGGAGACAGTTATCAACAATAGAGTTATAGCGAGTAACAGCATCGAAAATTTCTTCAAAATTTCACCATCCTTTATAATATTATCCTCAAAGACAAATCGATTATATCGTGTAACTACGGCTGTGACAATACAAAAACTGCAAAAAGACAACAATTCTCACTTTTATGCAACAGCAGATCAGATATAGTGAAAAAACAAAAAAATGAGATGAAGTCATAACCATTGCCATGACTTCATCTCAACCATCGATCCTATTTTATTTATTTAATTTTGATCTCCAGTAAATCGCAGGCTCCGTTGTTCTAATCCCATATTCCCAGCCCATATGTACAACCTCCTTCAGACTTCGTTTGCTCCAGATGATTGCTTTTGTTCGTGGATTTGCTGGATTGAACGATCCAACCACAACTCATACCAGTTCAGAAAATGCAGTCGATTCGTATTGCCCCAATACTGATCAGGATAAATTCCATTGCGGTTAGCCCGGTCATCAACCCAGATCTCTCCGTAGGAGGCTCCCTTAACGATCAGATTCATGGAGATGCCACAACCAAAATCACTGATGCGCAGCATGCCTGCCGACCATTTTGGATCAAAATATTCGTGTTCCAGAGCATACCATTCCTCTTCTTCCTTGCTATCATCGAACCAGTCATAGTTCCAGTTCCATGCTTCCCTGAATTGAAAAGGGGCCGAGATCGCATTCAGCTCATCATAACCAAGCACAGCGTATACACCGTCATCCGGGTTCTCCAGACCATAATAAGGCCCTGCACCACCCGCCCCCATATGTAGAAGCCATACCTTATAGTCCTCCGGCAACTTAATTCGCCATTTCTGTTCGAACTGTGCAATATCCTCCTGTGTCCATACAGCTGACATCTCATATGCATGGCTCTCTGCGCCGAACAAGTCCAAATCCGAGTCCAGACTTCGGAGATTGATTAACTTTTCACGCATACGTTCTAGCTGTTCAGTGTACACGGCCTAGCTACCTCCTTTGCTACTCCATCACGTTCGTTCCACGACATTCCCGCGGTGCTGCAACTCATCCAGTGCGGCTGCCACATCTCGTTCAGGACACAACTGCTTAATCAGGCTGGCAGTCACCGGTTTTTCTTCATATATCTCAGCTACAGCTTCCAACGGTAGGTCTGGCATATCATAGTATCCTTTGGCCCAATCCACGTAATCTTCCGAGTCTTTATTCAAATACTCCAGCAAAAATTCTGCACCACCTCTGGCGTCTGCTTCACCTTCCTCGGCCAACGCCATCTGAATCCAGTTACCAACCTTCCATGACAAGTCGTTCCCGTCCTGCCATAGGCAAAAGGTCACATTCTCCAGATCCAGTGTCTCCTCATGATCCCGCAGAACAGTCATCAATGTCTTCGGCACTTCATCGTACATGCCTGGGTAGATCTCTCCATCCTCACGAGCATGCGGACTTAAAGGTGACTCATGATCAAATCCCTTAATCAATGTGCCTGAATTCGTAAATAATACATGCAGATGATCACCTGCGCCATTATCGATGCTTCCCCATGCCACACCTGGCTGAAGTTCTTTTTCATAATGATGTACACGCAGCCAGTCTTCCTCCGAAAATATGATATCCAGTGCGGCAAGTATTCTCATCCGTTGACGCAGGGTATCTGTGTCCAATAAGGGTGTCTCGTTCCAAACCTGCATATGAATCCCTCCTGTTCACCTATGTACATTAAATCCGGATTAATTCAGCCAACGTGTTCTTCCCCTGAGTACTTCGAGTCATGACAATTGCGATCCGACTGGCTTCTCTGGAGATGATACACGCATAGTTTCCGGGATTTAGCTGAAACATGACCCCTTCACACGTCTCATCCGGCTCCAGTTCCCCGCCAGTAACATCATCAGCCGCTCCCAGATAGACGTGCCCAGACGGAACTTGCAGATGATATACCTTTTCCCGTTTCGCTACGTCATCTGAATCTGATTCCACCTCTGCATCCTCCAAGCTCCACTCTACCTCATACACTCCATCCGCACCCAGATTCAGGAACAGACAATGGCCTGCATTCACCTCACTTAACTCATCTTCCGGTATGGACCACCAATCCGAAGTATCCTCGAAACGATGCTTTAACGCTGCCAGATCATACAGGCACAATGTTGCCGTATCTGTAACCATTTGAAATGTTCCTCTCATATTCCCCGTCCCTTCTGTCAGATACAGACCTAACCTCAGAAATATATTCCATCATTATATCAAGCCTGATACACGTGTAAAAGGAACCCTTGGACCATCTCTGCTTTCGCAACTCTTCATTTCTCACTCCAAACGGTCGATATAAGCATAACTGACTTTTTTGAACTTGATGGAGGAAGCCAAGCCATGTCGATGAATAATAGAAAAGAACCCTTTCGCTACACACTAAAGGAACCAATCAACTTTGAGATCTATATTCTCAGCATCAACGGGGTCAATGCACCACCGAAACCCATTCAGGCTGAGTTATGTGATATCAGTCGGTCCGGCTGTCAGCTATCATTTCCACTATCCCTTCCTGTCGAGAATAACGATATTCGGATTGGCATGAATATGCTGCTATTCGAAGACCCTCTATATATGGAAGGCACTCTCCGCTGGGGGCAAGAAAAAAATACCTCATGGCACTACGGTGTCCAACTCGAAATGCAGGACGGTAACCAGGACCGTCTCTCCCGAGAGATGCGAATGCTTGCAGGACAAGGCAAAATTATTGTGAAATAGCGAGTGGCCATATAGGTTGGTAACCAAAACAAACAAAAACAGCCCAATCAAATTGGACTGTTACGAGATGAAACACATTATGCCGCTTTACTGACTGTCACTGGTTGTTCCATTTTGGACCAGTTCACGGTTTTTTCGAGAAGTAATGATACCAATACACCAATAACGAGACCATTGCTTATAATCGGAACAAGATACATGGGCAAGTTTTGAAAGGCTTCAGCAGGAATATTCATTACAGCAACTCCAGTGAGTACCGGCAACGCTACACGATAGATCGTTTTAGAATTAAACGTCGTGCCCTCAAGTGTTCTTAATGCTGTACCGAACATCTGCAGATAGGCTACAAACAGAACAGCACTGCCTACGCTTGGTGGTATTTGTGCAAAAAAGGCAGTGACCGAAGGTGTAAGCCCCATCATACATAACAACCCCGCTCCAATAATAAAGGCAGCACGACGCAGAATGCGAGTGCTCTCCAGAAAGCCGATCGATGATGCAAATAAACCAAATGGCAGCACACCTACACAGGCCGACAACATCGAGAACAGACCCGTTAACACGTATGAGCGTCGGTACTGCTGACGGGTCGTCTCTGCCTGATAAAGTTTCTCGACCGTGCTTAATGTGGTAATCGAATTCGTCATATTCACCAGTCCCACAAAAAATGCAGTAATGACGATTCCCGGTTCCCATCTTGGTGCTCCCCATGGAAACAGCGTTAGGCCTCCTACTATGTGGTTGGGCTGTCCACTATGTTGTCCCGGAAACAATAGACTATAGGCAATCCAGCCTGCCACAATTCCAATTAAGATCGCGTAGTTCCCCAGTTTCCCCTTACCCTTTAATTGAATCCATGCCACCAGAAATGCAATGACAACGGATAACGCGGCAACTGGCAGATCGAAGCGACCAAACTCCGTATATCCAATCATGCCTTTAAAAAAGTTCATGGTTAATTGAATGGTCATCAGAAACAGCATGGCACTCTTCACCATCGGTGTAAACAGCTTCTGCAGCACTTGCGCCGCGCCTAGCCAGCCCAATATCATCATCGTCAGACCCGCTAACAGAAAACCTGCAGCCAGACCACCACCAATGCGCTCCAGGCTCATACCTGCTGACGAAGCCGATACAGTCAAGCTCAGTGTCAATCCCCACCATAGTCCTGAAGGGCCATCCATGACTGCATAGCGGTGACCAAATACTGCTTGAAGAATACACACCGCTCCGGTAAGGATAAATGCGTGCTGCATGGAGGCAGCAATGGCATCCGAGGACAGATGAAAATTATGTCCGATAGATAGCGGAACCACAACAGTATTGGTAAACAGGAAGAAAAACCACTGTATGCCCGCTAAAATCATTGAAGATACGTCTTTCATATTCTTTTGTAAAAAATGCTCTTGATGTCTATTCATTTGTTAGCAATATCCTTTCACTCTTCTGTATCATAAACACATAAGTGCTTTTAGACTTCGGTTAATAACCGTTCCATCTCCGCATATTGATGCTGACGCGCATGTACAAGCGGTGTAATTCCGTCCCGATCCGCGATCTTTGGATCTGCACCATATTGCAAAAGCAAGGCAACAATCTGCTGATGCCGTGGACCGCCATCTCCCAAAATGACTGCTTCCAGCAAGGCTGTCCATCCCAGATTGTTGATATGGTTCACATCTACATCACTGCGTGTCAGCAGAAGCTCCACAATGTGCACATGGCCCCGATCAGCTGCTGGAATAAGGGCGGTACCGCCAAAACGATTTGTTAACCTTGTATCTGCACCTGCTTCAATGGCCAGTTCAACCATGTCATACATGCCTTCGGCACTCGCGTATAACAGCGGATTATCCAATCGTCTATCCTGGAGATTAATGTCTGCTCCGGCGTCCACTAGCATTCTTGCCGTGTCTATCTTATTACCGTGCAACGCAGCCATCAGAGGTGTTCGCCCCAATGCATCCCGTTCATTCAACTGGCTACCCTGGGTGATAAACCGAATGACCTCATCGGTATGTCCTGCTTGAGCGGCATCATGTATTGTTCTAACCACGTTATTTCATCCTCCAATTCAACGTCTTCTCATGCAGTAACTTTCATAGAAAAACCAAGCACTCTAGTCAGGTGTGCAAATCTAATGTATGTTAACATAAGAACGTAGTATATTAAAAATACATGTTTTGTTGGCTTTCCATACGAATTACATATAGTTTGAAGGCAAAGGAGACAACCACTTGGATATCAAACAATGTCGCTATTTCATTGCCATTGCTGAGGAGAAACAGATTACAGCAGCAGCCCGAAGACTTCACATGGCTCAGCCCCCCTTAAGCCAGCAGCTTAAGTTAATGGAAGAAGAGCTTGGCGTGATGTTGTTTGAACGCAAAGGGCGCATGATGGAACTAACGCAGGCTGGTCGCAGCTTCTACGATTATGCGGTCACCTTGACCAAATATATGGAGGAAGCTGTAATGGAGATGCAAAGTTTCCAGCACGGCATACGTGGCAAACTCGCCATCGGCATCAATACCATATCAGATCGCCTGATCCCTCAAGCACTACAGCAGTTCCGTACTACCCATCCACAGGTGACCTATAAAATTCAGCAAAATGAATCGGCACAATTATGCCGATTGCTGGAAGATGGCAAAGTTGAGCTTGCCTGTGTACGCATGCCTGTCCAGACCGCACGCTATGAGGTGTTGCACCTGCCACAGGAGCCCCTTTTCTATATTTCTGCAACACCGCTAGTTAACTCGACAGACATGCTACCAGAAGCGGAGATGGGGACTTGTTTTGAGCAGCTCACAGGAATTCCTCTATTGCTTCCAAGTACAGAGGGGCTCGGTATGTTCGAGTTAATTTTGGACAAATTCCGTGAGCATCAAGTCACCCCCTCCATCATGGGCGAGTGCTCAGACATTAATATGTTGCTGGAGCTGGTCCGACTCGGCTTCGCCAGTTCCATCGTGCCTCACACGGTACTACAGTTATACCAAGAGCACCCTTTCCACGTATACCGCATTCAAGATCAGCATTCCACGGTTGGCTCGGCGCTGGTCTGGCTGCAGAACCGTTATCTGTCCAAGCCTGCACAACACTTTGTGCAATTGGTACAGGGTATGCTTCCTGTGGTATAGAACAAACAGAACAAAAAAAGCAGCAACTTCCCCGGCTTTGAATCCGGCAAAGTTGCTGCTTTATTCTTTTGATTAAGCTTTGGCTGTGAACAACAAATCTTTTTCTTTGATCGTCGTGCGACCAGCAGACTCAATAGACTCATACTGGTGCATGTTTGTAATAATAACGGGTGTAATCGTTGTATAACCGGCTTTTTCGATCTGTTCCCGGTCGAACTCCATCAGTACATCACCTACGGTAACCTTCGCACCTGCTTGTACTTTAGGCGAGAAGAATTGACCTTTCAGCTTCACGGTATCAATGCCGATATGAATCAACATCTCAGCGCCAGTATCACTTACCAGACCAATGGCATGTCCACTCTTCGATAATGAGAATACTGTACCGTTGATTGGAGATACCACACGTCCTTCAGTTGGTTGAATCGCGAATCCTTTACCCATAATCTCTTCAGAGAATGCAGGGTCCGGCACTTCGCTCAGCGGTTTAACTTCACCCGTGATTGGGCTGAAGATTTGCTCATCTTGTGCTTTTGCTTCTTCAGTTTCGGAAGCGGAAGTTGTTGCTGCTGTTGCAGGCTCAGCTACTGGTGCAGCTGGCTCCGATGCATTTTCTTCTTCGAATCCAAGAATATATGTCAGAACTGCCGCAGCTACGATAGCAATCAGACCACCAGCCAGTGCATAGAGAAGTGTGCTAATTGCCGGACTGATAAATGCTGCGATACTTGGCAGACCCACTAGACCTGTAAGTACATATGCTTTAACATTGACGATCCCCATGAATCCGCCTGCGATAGCTCCACCAATCAGAGCTGCAATAAATGGTTTTTTGAATTTCATGTTGATACCATACATCGCTGGTTCTGTAATCCCCATAATAGCCGTAAGACCTGTGGAATAGGCAAGGGATTTGGTTTTGCTATTTCTCGATCTGAGACCTACACCAAATGCTGCACCACCTTGTGCCAGGTTAGCTGCAAACATCAGTGGAATAATAAAGTCGTAACCCAGTGTTGTCATTGAACCGACAATGATTGGCAACAGTGCATAGTGCATACCTGTGATGATCAGCAGTGACATCGTACCACCAATCAGGATACTTGCGAAGATGGACATATTGTCGAACAACCATGAAATACCACCGGACAAACCATTACCAAGAACCGTACCCAATGGTCCAACAGTCATCAACGTCAGTGGAACCATAATCAACAGGGTAACCGTCGGAACAATCAGAAGCTTCAATGAAGCATGTGTAACACGATCAACAGCTTTCTCGACATAAGAAGCAATCCAGATGGCGAGAATGATCGGAATTACCGTAGAAGAATATGTCGCTGCTATAACCTTAATTCCCACAAATGTGGTGTCACCATTGGCAAGCAATGCTGTAATCGTTGGATGCATAATACCCGCTGCGAGCGCTGCAGCAATATACATATTACTACCCAGCTTACGTGCAGCACTAATTGCTAGAATGATTGGCAGGAAGTAGAAGGCACCATCCCCGATTGCAGACAAGATGATATAGGTTGAGCTGGTATCAGACAACCAGCCCAGGGCTACAAGGATCGCCACGATCCCTTTGATCATACCTGCACCCGTAATGGCTGGTAGGATTGGAGTAAATACTCCTGAGATGAAGTCGAACAGCGCACTTATTGGATTTCTCTTTTTCTTTTCTCCAGTTGAAGCAGCTGATGATGCATTATCTGCGGTTGGTGATTTGGACATGTTGCCAACAAGTGCGTTATACACGACAGGTACATCGTTACCGATGATAACCTGGAACTGTCCGCCGTTCTCCATCACGCCCATCACGCCTGGTGTATTTTTTAGCGTCGCTTTGTCCGCTTTTTGGTTGTCATTCAGGTTAAATCTGAGTCTTGTCATACAGTGAGTGACTTGATCGATATTCTCTTCGCCACCAACAAGCTTCAAGATATCCTTGGACAATTGTTGTTTATCCATTGTGTTTTGCTCCTTTTATGTGTAATGAAGGTTAAAAAAAAACCTAAACACTGAATAATGACAAAGCAGAAAAGCTTATCATTATTCAACGTTTAGGTTTTGCCTTTTTAGCAGTAACAATCCTAGTTTATTCAATTGTTTGTTCATTTCTGACAATTCGTTCAATATGAATGGTCAGATACAGTATTTCTTCCTTGGACAACACCCGATTATAGATCTTACGCGTATAGTCACTGATCCTTACTGCACATGCATGTGCTTCAGGATACTGCTTGCTCACCAAGTCATGAAGCGGATTATCTTCTTCTTTATCTTCAATTGCCGTCCCTTGCAACACACGTTGGGCAAAGAACTTCAGATGAGTTAAAAATCGATAATAACTCAATGAATCTTCATCAAGCTCGATCACAAAGCTGCGTCTTACGATATTAAGAATGTCCTTAACGATGTTTGTAATGCTGATCGTTTCCCTCATCTCACCGTTCATCTGGGCATTAACCAGATGCATCGCAATGAATGCGCATTCGTCTTCGGGAAGCAGGACACCTAATGTTTCCTCAATGATCTGTAGCGCCTTGAGTCCAATGGCATATTCCTTCCGGTACATGCGCTTGATCTCCCAGAACAATGCGTTACGGATCTGCAATCCTTGACGATGTCGATCAATGGCAAAATGAATATGATCCGTCAGTGAAATGTAGATGCTCTCATGCAGCTTCTCACCTAACACCGTCTCGGCATAACGGATAATCTCATCCGAGCACTCGACATATTCAACCGGGATATCTGACAGAAGCGTTTTAAGTTTCTGTGATACTTCCTTACTTTCAAGCGAGAATATTTTTTCGACGAGACTCTCGTCTATCGATTCACCAGTATGCTTTTTGAAGGCAATTCCACGTCCCATAACGACCAGTTCGTTTCCTCCCGGATCAATTACGGTAACTACGTTGTTGTTCAGCACCTTCTCAATTTTCATTTCTTCACATCACCTTGCACCGTCAAAGTAGTAAAAGGCAAAACCAAAGCAGGTCACGAAATATGCCCCGCCTCTGGTTTTGCCTGATTGAACAGTAACAATCCAGTATTCATTAGCCTTAGGCCCATCTTACCATATAATTATCCATCTGACAATGTTTTTGTGAAAGCGGTTAATGTGCATTAATATGACATAAGAAGGTGCATAACAACCATGCCTTAAGAACTACTATTCACTTATTGTTACGTTTAAGACTTGCGCCATTTGTACCAATAACTTCTTTGTACCAGTGGAAAGATTTTTTCTTGTAACGATCTAGTGTTCCTGAACCATCATTGTTGCGATCGACATAGATGAAACCATATCGTTTCTTCATCTCTGCTGTTGAAGCACTCACCAGGTCAATACAGCCCCATGACGTATAACCCATCACTTCCACGCCATCCTCAAGAGCTTCACCCACTTGTACCAAGTGGTCATTCAAGTATTGAATACGGTAATCATCGTTCACCGTTTTAATGCCATTTTCGTCGGTGATCAGCTCATCTACTGCGCCCAGACCATTTTCGACAATAAACAATGGTTTTTGATATCGGTCCCAGTATTTGTTCAAGGTTACGCGCAGTCCTTGCGGATCGATCTGCCAGCCCCACTCGCTCGCTTGGAGATAAGGGTTTTGTACCCCTGCAAACAAGTTGCCTTTTCCTTCAATACGTTTCTGGGGATCACCTGTCTCACAGATACTTACATAATAGCTGAACGAGATAAAGTCTACGGTATGCTTCAGAATTTCAGCGTCGCCGTCTTCAAACTTGATATTGATATTATTTGCTTTGAAATAACGATTAATGTATTTCGGATAGTAACCACGCGCATGGATATCAGCAAAGATATCATTGCGCTGTTCAGCATGCATCGCTGCAACCACATCATCCGGATTCGGAGTCAGCGGATACGTAGGCATGCTCAGTACCATACAGCCAATTTTGGCTTCAGGCATAATTTCATGTCCCAGTTTCACTGCTAACGCACTGGCTACCAATTCATGATGGATTGCTTGATACAGATCCTGTTTGGACAGTTCTGCTTTTGGCGTATAGATCCCGCCGCTCATGAATGGCTCCTCCAGAATGGAGTTAATTTCGTTGAACGTCAGCCAGTATTTCACTTTGCCTTTGAAACGGTTGAAGAGCACCGTTACATAACGCTCGTAGAACTCAATCATTTTACGGTTAACCCAGCCATCATATGTTTTGGACAAATGTAGCGGTGTCTCATAGTGAGAGATGGTTACGAGGGGTTCAATGCCGTACTTATGGCACTCATCGAACAGATCATCATAGAATTGCAGACCCTTCTCGTTTGGCTCCAATTCATCACCTTTAGGAAAGATACGGGACCAGGCGATAGATGTACGGAACACTTTGAAGCCCATTTCAGCAAACAGCTTAACATCTTCTTTGTAACGGTTATAAAAGTCAATCCCGATCAGTTTCAGGTTATCCTCAGTAGGTCCTTCCGTTCTGGGCGTTGTAATCCCGTGCGGCATTACGTCTTGAACAGAAAGGCCCTTGCCATCTGTATTATAAGCTCCTTCAAGTTGGTTGGCTGCTACAGCTCCGCCCCATAGGAAATCCTTCGGAAATGGTGTTGTCATGTCAATCCTTCCTCTCTAAGTAACGGTATTTTCATTCTTTGTTTAATTGCTTACCTCTATCCTTTTCCGACAGGAAAAAGCGGACAATCTCCAACCAAAAGGGCTGACAGGGACATTGGATTCCCTGCTTGCCAACTTTCGTGTTAGGTTTTGCCCGCTTCCTGTGCGGTAACAATCCTGTGAACGATCGAGTTACAGTTGCTCACCATTGCTGGAGATTACGTTTTTGTACCAGTCGAATGAATCCTTCTTGGAACGTTTCAGTGTTCCGTTACCTTCGTCGTCCAGATCCACGTAGATGAAACCATAACGTTTGGACATTTCGGAAGTGGACATGCTCACCAGGTCAATCGGCCCCCATGCTGTAAATCCAATCAGATCCACACCATCTTTGATGGCTTCTTTCATTTGTTCGATGTGTTTTTTCAGGTAATCCACACGATAGGAGTCATGGATCGAACCATCTTCTTCAACTTTATCATAGGCACCCAAACCATTTTCCACGATGAACAATGGTTTCTGGTAACGATCCCAGAAGTTGTTCAGAGTTACGCGCAGACCGATCGGATCGATCTCCCAGCCCCAGTCGGACGCTTCCAGATAAGGGTTTTTCACGCCACCAGTCAAGTTGCCGGATGTCTCTGCTTCGTTGGCAGAAGCCGATTTGGTCACGGACATGTAGTAACTGAAGGAGATGAAATCAACTGTATTGTTGAGCAGAATTTCATCATCGCCCGCTTCTTTTTGAATGACAATGTTGTTCTCTTCAAAATAACGAGCCATATAGTTCGGGTACTTACCACGAGCATGCATGTCCGTGAAGAAGAGGTTAATCTGATTCTCATGCTGAGCCAAACGAACATCTACCGGATTACATGTGGCTGCATAAGTTTCCATACGAGCAAGCATACAGCCGACTTGGGAACCAGGGATAATTTCGTGTGCAAGCTTCGTTACCATGGCACTTGCTACAAATTGATGATGAAGCGCTTGATACGTCGTTTGCAGCTTGTTGTCCACTTTATCGATCAGAATGCCGCCGCCAGTGTATGGGCTGAACAGCATGACGTTAATCTCATTGAACGTCAGCCAGTATTTCACTTTATTTTTATAACGGTTAAATACCGTTTCAGCATATCTAACATAGTGCTGAATTACTTCACGACCAGCCCAGCCATTATATTTTTGCGTCAAGCCAAGCGGAGTCTCGTAGTGAGACAATGTAACGAGCGGCTCAATGCCATATTTCAACAATTCGTCGAATACTTCATCGTAGAATTTCAAACCTGCTTCATTCGGCTCTTGATCATAACCGTTCGGGAAAATGCGTGCCCAGTGAATGGATAAGCGGAATACTTTGAAGCCCATTTCAGCGAACAATGCAATATCTTCTCTAAAGTGATGGTAAAAATCGATACCAAAACGTTTCGGGAAACGTTCTTCAATTTTGCCGGAGAGAATCTCTTCAATACGGGAAGAGGAAATTTCCATGGCATGTCCGCCTGTACGCTTCTCTTTCGGAACATGAGCGATCATGTCCGCTGTGGAGAGGCCTTTGCCGTCCTTATCGAATGCACCCTCCAATTGATTGGCAGCTGTAGCGCCGCCCCATAGGAAGTTTTCGGGGAATCCTTTTTTTGCCGTGGTCATGAACAACAACCTCTTTTCGAAATTTATTTTGGTTTTTCCAAGTGAAAAATGGTGTGATTTAGAGCAGAAAACAAGAAAAACCTAAACTCAAGGTAAAATAGCACCAAAAAAAGGGGCCTTCATTTCACCATCAGTTTAGGTTTTGCCTGTCTTCACAGTTACAATCCATCAAAAGATGTTATTGCGTATTCTGTTATGTTTGCTCTTGTAATGTAAGCGTAACATATCTATTTTGCAAAATCAACTTCACTGGATCATAGGATCGTTCGCCCATTCTTTCCATAACAAAAATTAACGAGGCATATGCATAATGGCTGCCCTTAATGCCTGCGCTCCCTCCTCGGTTTCCAGGTATGTAGCAGGACTTTGGTCCCCTAAAGCCGGGATATCTTTCAATATCCATTCAAAAGTGTACTCCCCCATTTCATACAAAAGTACCCGACTTATGTCCGCCGGCATCCCATGTATTCGCGCACGTTTTACCCACGCAGGGTCCAGTTTATTTTCGAATTCTTCAAACAGTTCGGAAAATGAGTCCCAGTTTTCCTGATTAAACTCTCTGAAATACATATCTTTCATACTCATGTAAATTCACTCCCTGGATTGCAATTAATAACACCGAAGTCCTATCTGACACAATTCATCCTTAAGCCGCTTGAATCCGTTTCTGTAACAGGTAGACTTAATTTTAAATGTTTTTCGGGGGAAAGACTAGTACAGGAGGATTCAACAAATGACTTATGAAGAAAACACATCTGGTTGGGATGCAATTGATAAAGCCATCGGTGAGCTTTACGGTGAACAGGAGCCGCACCATTATGGAACATCCATTCCTTACATGCTCGGAGGTCCGGACCCTCTCGATGGCATCAGTGTTTATGCAGTGAATACACCCATGCCCCACTGGCATTTTGTCACATATGGTTTCTCTGAATTATATGAAAAAGAGATGCAGGATGCATCCAAAAGCGGGTATGGTTTTGAACTCACATTTCGCCTTACACGCAGTGAAGGAGAGACTGATCCGCCAGCCTGGGCACTGAATCTGCTTCAAAATGTAGGACGTTACGTGTTCACTAGCGGAAATATCTTTCAGCCAGGAGATTACATGGACGCCAATGGACCCATCTGTCTGGAGTCCGATACTTTGTTGACTGCTCTCTCATTTATTGAAGACCCGGATCTACCGGCGATCTCTACGCCTAACGGTTCAGTGCAGTTTATTCAGATGGTTGGTATTACAGGTCGGGAGCTGGAAATGATTCAAACGTGGAATGCGCGCGGCTTCCTCTCGGCCTGCTCCAATTTCATGCCCAAATACGTGACCGATCTGATGAGAAATTCGTACGCAGATATTCCTTCTGTCGTACAAGCCGTTGAGCATGGAATGGAACAGGACGGATCGAGCACAGCATTTTTATTCATACAACAACTGGGCTGGGAGTCCCCGCGTAAAAAAATGCTGATAAAGACCGTTCCGGGCAAACTCCAGCTTGGAGCCAAACAGGCTGTATTAGTCGGAACCATCCTTCGTAGCCGAATTCCGAAAGGCGAATCTCTGTCCTTGATCGGACCTGAGACCAATATTCTATTCGAAGCTGGAGAAGCTCCAGCAGTCATGGAATCCGACAAACAAGTTACCCTGACCGTGAACACACAGATTGTTGAAGAGCTGGTGCAGAATCTTCGTCCGGTTGAAGGAACATTCGAGATCGCTTCATTGGATCATATGCTTGTTCAGATTGTTAAAACAGAAATTAAAAACCAGGAAGGGCACGTTATCAAAACGATTGGATGATGCACCCCAGATTCAATCAGATCCTACGCTTAATAGCGACTGTGCAGGAAGGAGGAATCAAACATGCCTGCCATTACACTTGCCTCACGGCACAAGGAGTCCGCCATGTGCAAGCATCTAACAGAAACGGCTCCGTTCGATTATTTACCTAAATCTCAACTGGACAGGCTTCGCAAAATCAATCATTTCCTGATTCATGCATTCCAGAACAGCCTCTCGCATATTAAAGTGAATTTAACGGGCACTTATCTTTTTCTACTCACAGATAAGGACGGTGTGCTTCTCTCCATGGATTATAGTCCAGATCTGGAAACTGTAGTAGAAGGTTCACCCATTCGTCCGGGCATGATCTTCACTGCACAGAGCTGTGGAGTCAACGCCATTTCTGTAACGATGGACAGCAATGAACCTGTGCTTCTGTTGCCCGAGCAGCATGAAAGCCCCTATTTTCAAAGCTGGCATTGCTACGCTGCCCCTCTGTCCATGGAATCGCAGCATTTCGGTTATCTGGATGTGTCCACCATTAACGCGGATATGCAGGGCGAGCTTATTGCTATTGCCAAGCTGATTCCTGCATATATGCAGAACAGTTACCAAAATCAGCAGGCTGCTGAAGCTTGTGACAAACCAGCGGTGGAGTTCACAGCGCGTCAGTTAACCATTCTGGAAATGATCGCGAAAGGGTTCACTGTGAAAGCTATTGCTTTGAAATTGAAAATCAAGGAATGCACTGTGAATCATCATAAAAAAGTGATTTTCAACAAATTAGGTGTGCAATCCAGCACGGAAGCTGTTTCAATTGCCAGCCGATTGTCTTATTTATAAAGGACCCCTATAGATTCCTATAGGTAGTAAATGGGAACGTTTGTGCTACAATTTAGGAAACAAGCAAGATGTAGAGAGAGAAAACACACACACACATTTCAGGAGGGTAATATGACAAATCCAAAGAAAGCTTCTTTATTCGCAATGCTCATTATGATTATGCTGGTTGCAGCCGCTTGCGGTGACAAGGCAGATAACACAGCCGCAACAAAAGAGCCTGCCGCAACTGAAACAACGACTGGCACTGATTCTGAGACAGCCAATACAGAAGAAACAGAGAACACTGAACCTGCAAGCGAAGAGTCCAAGGAAACGGATAATTCCCAAGACGTTGAGCTGGGGACTACACAAAAAGGCTCTTACACCAATGATTATTTCGGCGTATCTCTGAAATTCCCGGAAGCTTGGGAGTTCCAGGATGCTGCGGGTATGAATGAACTGACAAGCGCATCATCCGAAGCGATTGCTGGTGATGATGAAACGAAGAAAAAACAAATTGAACTGTCTCAAACCAAAACATTGAATCTGCTTATGGCTTCACAGTATCCATTGGACGGAGGTCAAGTTGGTCCTTCCGCTATGGCCATTGCTGAGAAAGTAAGCTTGTTGCAAGGCATTCGTACAGGTAAAGACTACCTGGAAGCAACCAAAAAATTCATGGTGGATAGCCAGTTCCCTTATGATTATAAAGAGATGACAACGGAAACCATCGGTGGTAAAGAGATGGATCTGATGCAAATTACGATGGATGCAGGTGACGGTTCAACGATTACTCAGGACTACTACAGCACGATTATTGAAGGATATGCTTTCAACTTCATCTTCACTTACATGGATGATGCAACCAAAGCAGAGATTGATACCATCAAGAAATCCGTTCAATTCAAATAATCACTTTTGAGTATTGCCATCATATTAATAAAATCAAGTACATCCAACACAACCCCGACAACGATCTATAGTGATCATTGTCGGGGTTCTTTTTAGCTAAATTGAGTCACATCACTTTAGCTTGATATGGCTACCCAGTGACCTGCCTTAACTTCTACCCACTTGGAATGTTCCAGATTATAACGGTCCTCTGCTTCAACAGGTGTTTCTTTTACAACATGCCTCTTTTTCTTCGCTTCGATCGCCGGATCAGGCACAGGAATAGCTGATAGCAATGCCTTGGTATAGGCATGTTGCGGGTTGGAATACAGTTCTTCACTCTCTGCCAGCTCCACAATTTTCCCGTTATACATCACAGCCACCCGATCACTGATATGTTTAACCATGGACAAGTCATGCGCGATGAACAAATACGTCAATCCGAGTCGCTGCTGCAACTCTTCAAGCAATTGTACGATCTGAGCCTGGATCGATACATCCAGTGCAGACAATGGTTCGTCACATACGATGAATTCCGGCTCCACAGCCAGAGCTCGCGCTATACCGATTCGCTGTCGCTGTCCTCCCGAGAATTCATGTGGATAACGCTGCGCATGGGCAGGATCAAGACCCACCATCTCCAGCAATTCCTCCACCCGTTTCTCCCGCTGAGCGGCATTGCCTGCAAGTTGATGGATATCAAGCGCTTCTCCAATGATATCCATTATCCTCATTTTGGGATTCAGAGATGCATAGGGGTCCTGGAAAATAATCTGCATATGTCTGCGCATCGTTTTCATCTCCGAAGCGGACAGACGATTGAGCGGAACTCCCTTAAACAGCACATCCCCACCTGTTGGCTCATGCAATCGAAGAATGGCACGCCCCGTGGTCGATTTTCCACTGCCGGATTCCCCTACAACGCCGAGTGTCTCACCTTGTCGAATATGGAAACTGATATCATTCACAGCCTTTAAGGTATTCCCTTTGCCCAGATTAAAATGTTGTTTGAGCGATTTTACCTCAAGCAACGGCTGATTATCTTCCAAGTCTCTCGGGACCAATGATACCGGTTTGGGCTTTTTCTTCTGATCCAGACGTGGTAAGGCATTCAGAAGCCTGATCGTATACGGGTGTTTGGGATTAGCAAAAATCTCCGCCGTCGTCCCAGTTTCCACAATCTGTCCTTCTTTCATCACAACAACCCGATCACACATGCCCGCTACTACGCCCAAGTCATGCGTGATCAGGATAATCGATGTGCCCAGTTGCTCTTGCATATCTTTCATCAAATTCAAAATCTGTGCCTGAATCGTAACGTCCAGAGCAGTTGTCGGTTCATCGGCAATGAGTAATTCAGGACGACAAGCGAGTGCAATACCGATCATGACCCGCTGACGCATGCCTCCGGAGAATTCGTGCGGATACTGGTTGTAGCGTATTTCGCTGCGAGTTATCCCCACCCGCTCCATCATGGCAATCGCCTGCTTCTTGGCTTCCCTTTTGGACACCTTCTGGTGTTTGATTAGACTCTCAGAGATCTGTTTCCCCACTTTAATTGTCGGATTAAGGGAACTCATCGGATCTTGAAAGATCATACCAATATCACGTCCACGGATGCTCTCCATCTCTTTCTGCGTTTTATTGGCAAGGTCGACACCCTTAAATAGAATTTCTCCCTTTTTCATCTGTGAAGGCGGCGATGCAAGCAGTCTCATAATGGAACGTGCGGTTACACTCTTTCCACTTCCTGATTCTCCTACAATGCCTAGCGTCTCCCCTTTTCGCACTTCAAAACTTACTTCTCGCACTGCCTGAAACTCACTCTCTCCGGAGTGAAAAGAGACAGATAACTCATTAACTTTCAGTAAAGGTTCCATGCAATCACCAGCTCTCATCCGTTTTTCTCATTCACTCATATGTATACCATTTAATTCCTTGACAATTGTTTAGACCCTAAATAATATATACTATATCAATCGGAATAATGCAATTTAAACCTGAATGAAAGGAGGTACACTTGGTTTGAATCTTGCAGATGGCAGTAGAATCTCACGGTTGGTACACAATTTAAGCCTTATTTATGGCAAAATGCTGCTTCATCCTTCCTATCGATACGTTCTGTTCATTCTTGGATTACCGATCAATCTGGTCGTGTTTCTAATATGGCGTTCACATCGAAAAAATGACGGCTGGGTAGCTGCCAGACAGGCCGCTGAGCAAGAACTGCTCGCTTCTTCCTACCGGAACAGACTGAAGTTGGAAGTGGAAGAACAACTGCGTCGCAAACATCGTTTTTTCCAGCAGCAGGTCAATGAGGGAGAATTCAAACGTCAGACCGAGGTATGGTTGGAGGAAAGTGTTCAGACAGAATTGAAGGAGCGGACATCCCGCATACTTCAGGAACAAGGAAATCAACGTCTTACAATGGCCGATACGTTCCACTCACTGATCAACAAACCATGGTTTTTGGCGATATCCATTATTCCAGGCTGTCTCATGTATAGCATCCTGTTCTTGTATGGTAATCCTTATCTAAAGTACATATTTGAAAGAATACTGATGACGGTATTTGTCATTCTGGGCGTAGCTACACTCGTATTTACAATTTTGTATCTGTCTCCGTTCAACCCGGCAGCTAACATTCTGGGAGAGACAGCAACGCAGGAACAGATTGCCGCATTCAATCAGGTGTATGGCTTGGATCAGCCTTATCTTACGCAGCTTTGGAACAATATCAAGGGCGTCGCCTTCTTCGATCTTGGCAAATCTTTTGCAGGAAATGAAGACGTAACAGCCACGATTGCAAGGAAGTTTCCCATTACCTTGACGCTTGCGGTCATTTCCCTGCTGTTAGCACTTGTCATTGCATTACCCATTGGCATTTTCTCAGCAATTAAGCCTAATTCGTGGTTCGACTACACCTTCATGTTTATTGCTCTGATTGGATTATCCATCCCGAATTTCTGGCAAGGACTTATTTTCATTCTGAACTTTTCGATCAAAATGCAGTGGCTTCCCGCCACCTTCAACCCGCAGAACTGGCTGTCGATCATTATGCCGACCATTGTGCTGGGTACGGGTCTCACGGCCGCGGTGGCTCGGATGACCCGCTCTTCTACACTGGAAGTCATTCATGAGGATTATGTCATGACCGCCCGTGCCAAAGGATTAAGCGAACGCCAAGTCATGCTGAAACATGCTGTGCGCAACGCATTGATCCCCATCGTAACGGTAGTTGGACTTCAATTCGGAGCCATGTTAGGCGGAGCAGCGGTAACGGAGAAAGTGTTTAATATCAGCGGTCTCGGCAGCTACATTGTGGATAAACAATTCATCCCCGATATTCCGAGTATCATGGGCGGAGTAATCTACACAGCCATTACAATCTCCATTATTAATGTAGCGGTTGATCTGCTGTATGCTTTTATTGATCCAAGAGTGCGCTCCAAGATGAAACAATATTAAAGCAGGTGTACTATGACAAACTCGTCCTTAACACAAGAAATGCGTTTCCGGCTTAAGTCTTCTCGCGAATACAGTCAGGCAAGCTTCGCTTGGGTCACGTCCCTTCTCTTGACTGCATTGCTGCTGTTCAACAGTTATGACTGGAGCGAGCAGACGTTCAAACCATTTCTGCTAACGATCCTTGGGATCTACTTATTCTTCACACTGGTGCAAACTGTCATCACGTTTCGGATTCGAAAAGACTTGATCCGTACCGGTACCGTCTCTGCTCTGACTCGCAGGTTAGCCTGGGTTCAGCTGCTTGCTATCATTTCAGGCAATATATTTATCGTAACGGCAGCCTTTCATCTGATTCGAAAATCCAGAAATGTGGAGTATACCTTTGCGGTATACATGCTGTTAACCCAGCTGTTCGTGATCGGTGTATCCGCGTTAAATGTCTTCAAACCTTATGTGGCTGACAACTTTCTGCCAGCCATGGCGGTGCTGATATTTATTCTGGTCATCGACCTGGTCGTTCTAATTATCGTATCCCGTTATAACGCGACTTCGATCCTCCCTCGCTGGATGATCGGTGTAAGTGTGGTACTGATTCTGACCTCGATCACAGGTAATGTATTCGCACTATTGCTCGGCATTTCAATTATTGGACGCATTCGCAGACAGGGGAAACAAAAATCAAACTTCTGGAACGATCTGTGGGAGCGCCTTGCTCCGAATATGACTGCGATGTCCGGTTTGTTTTTTATCATTTTTCTGTTCTCGATATCGATCTGCAGCTTCTTTACCTTTGACTACAGCATGGCTGTGGAAAATAACTATTCCGCTCTGCTACAATCGCCTTCCCTCGCGTATCCCTTGGGAACGGATGACTTCGGACGATGTTTGTTTTCCCGGATTGTATTCGGTGCCCGGATCTCCTTGATCGTAGGTTGCATGTCAACGATCATCCCCGTGTTGATCGGCGGAGTCCTCGGAGCGCTCTCCGGCTTCTACGGCAGACATACGGATAACATCATCATGCGGCTGCTTGATATTCTCTATGCGATTCCGGGAATTCTGCTCGCCATTGCGATTATAGCTGCGTTCGGAGCCAATACCGTCAATCTTATTCTGGCGCTAAGTCTGGGTTCCATCCCAACGTACGCCCGTACGATGAGAGCCAGTGTACTCTATGTATCTACATTTGAATTTGTGGAAGCTGCACGTGCACTGGGGTACAACAATCGTACGATTATTTTCAAACACATTATTCCCAACTCCCTTGCGCCCATGATTATCAAGTCTACTCTCACGATTGGCGGAGCTGTTATTGCTACCAGCAGCTTGAGTTATCTGGGACTCGGCGTGGAGCCGCATATTCCGGAATGGGGTAACATTCTGAAGCTGGGCAGTACATACCTGGAAACCCACTCTTATCTGGCGATTTATCCAGGCTTGGCTATTATTCTGCTGGTTCTTTCGTTTAACTTTCTCGGTGACGGTCTGCGTGATGCGCTTGATCCCAAGCTGGAAAAGGCCTAAATGATTCGTTGAAATGAATGATATAGATAGAAAAAAAATCACACATCACACATTCAAGATATGGAGGGTAATCCCATGAAAAAACGTACACTGATCTCATTGCTATTAATTCTCGTCATTGTGATTTCCGGCTGCAGTGTAAAAACAAAAACCGAATCCCAGGCGGAGACCGCACCAGCGGACACAACAGAAACTGCACCAAAACCGGCAGACATTGAACTGCTCGCCATGAGTTCTTCCGAAAATGATGTAAACATTGTACGCGACCAGCTGACCAAAAACGGCTTCAATGTGAAGCTGAACCTGCAACCGGATTACGGTAGCTTCAAATCCCAGCAGGATGCAGGGAATTATGACGTTGCTTTGTCCAGCTGGACAACGGTAACGGGTAATCCCGATTATGCGGTGCGTTCCCTTTTCAAAACAGGTGGAGATTACAGTATCCTCGCAGATGGGGAGATTGATAAGCTCATCGATCAGGCAGCTACCCAAACACCAGATGAATACAAAGACACGTACAAACAATTGGAAGATCGCTTGGTAACGGATCAGGCTTATATCGCTCCTTTGTACATTTCCCTGAAAAGTCAGGCTGTGAACAAAGACATTCTGAATGTCGACACGGTTCGTCTCTCCAAATCCCGCGCGATGGCTTGGGAACCGATTGAGTTCAAGGACAGTTCCAAAAATGCCAAAGATCCGTTGATTCTGACGCAAAGCGCATCCGTACTAACTTCCCTTGATCCAATCAAAGGAAACGACGGTTCCATCAACCAGTTGAACACCAATATGTATGTACGTCTCGTTAACCTGACAGATGACGATCAGCTGACAGCAGAAGGATCTCTGTCCCATAATTTCAGTATTGCTGAAGGTAATTCAGACTACTACTTCATTCTCAGAGACGATATCAACTTTGCGAAGATTGATAACAAAAAAGCTGTAGATACAGGAGAACGTGTCGGTGCAGATGATGTGATCTTCTCCCTGGATCGCGCTAAAAACAAAGATTCCGTTCCGGATCATCGGACATACAGCCTGCATGAACACATCAAAGAAGCTGAGGTTGTAACGGATCTGAGTGCATTGCAAAACGTTAAACAATCCAGTGGCAACGGCACAATCCTCGAAGCATTGGAACAAGGACTGGGCAGCAAAATTACCGAACTTGTGACTGACAAAACCAAAGCAGATAATAGTGCAGGTAAATATCAGGTCGTTAAACTGACAACAACTGAACCTTTCCCGCAAGTACTAAACTATCTGGCTCACCAATCTGCGGGCATCGTGTCCAAAAAACAGGTGGAGAGCATCAACACATATGATGTAGCTTCCTTTGACGTCAACAAAGATATTCCTTATGGTGACCAGAACACGGTGACTGAAGGCGCAGCATACAATAACACCCTTTATACAAGCGGACCTTATATTTTGTCTTATAAAAATGACTATGAAGCTGTATTCCTGCAAAATCCGGGATACCGCAAAGGCACGGAATATGCACCAAAAATTGCTCAGGTCAATGTCCGGTTCATCGCGGATGCAGACAGCGCCCTCTCTGCTCTTCGCAGCAGTGAAATTCACTTATACTACGGTGTGCCTGAAACCAAGTATGACATCATCGAAAATGACAGTAAGCTGAAACTGCAAAGCATTCCAAGTAACGCCGTTTCTTATCTCTTGTTTAACACAGCCAATCGTGATGTTGCCAAGAGCAGCGACTTGAGAAAAGCAGTGCTTTACTCCATTAATCAAGATGAAATTTTGAGTTTCTACAAGAACAACAAACTCAAAGCATACTCTACAGTAAGCCCGCTCGTTCAGACCGGGAATGAATTAAAAGCTGATCCTGCAAAAGTAAAAGAATTCTTGAGTAACTACAACGCCTCCAAGTAAACGAATACCAAAAAGGCTGTCACTGGATCATCTACCGATCCTGGTGACAGCCTTTTTTATTCTTCCAGCACACGGCAATCTGCCAGAACATCGGGGTAATTCCGCATGCTGTCCGCTTCCGTAATTTTGCGAATAACTTTGCACGGTACGCCTGCTGCAAAAGAATGCGGTGGAATATCACGAGTCACCACGCTACCTGCTCCGATCACACAGCCGTCTCCAATCGTTACGCCCCCGCACACTGTGACGTTTGCCGAGATCCATACATCGTTTCCAATCGTGACCGGTTTGGCATAACATAGCGACTTCACATCCCCCTTCTGGTCCACCATCTGTCTCCGCTCGCTGGCAATCATGGGGTGAATGGGGGTAACAATCGTAACGTTGGGGCCAAAACTGGTATAGTCCCCGATTGTCACTTGCGCATCGTCTTGTATCGTCAGATTGTAATTCCCGAAGAAGTGATCGCCTATCTGGGTATGCACACCATAATGAAAGAAGATGGGACCTTGCAGGAATCCACCTTCACCGATCTGCCCCAGTAGCTGTTGCAATATTTGTTCCCTTTCCTGCGTCTGTTCCCCAAAGGTCTGGCTGTAACGCTGACTGAGATTATGGGCCCGCCTTTTGATAGTCTTTAATTCCGGATCACTTGGACTAAACAATATGCCCTTCATGATTCTCTCTTCTTCACGCATCATGAATCCTCCTCTTCAACGCCTTAAGAACCATTCCCCGTAACCCAGCATCAAAATCATGTTGGAACGAGTCCTGATGTACGATCTCGGGCAATGACGGCATGGGATGCTGCTCCCCATACTGTTTCCACGCCAAATCAAGCTCTTCTCTATCCACACGTTCCTGATAAATGACAATCTGATGCGGGGCAACGACAGCATTGATCGTTTGCAGAATATGACATACCTGCACGACAAAGTCGTCTTTGCTCATGTCACGTTTCCAATCTGGTGAATAAGGAAGATACTTAATCTCACCAAACATCCCGTTTTTCCCGCGGATCATCTGTCCATTCAACATCATGCCCATACCCGGCGGATATCGGTTAGGAAAATAAATTCCTGCTACACTCTGTTCTTTCATATCTGCATGCTGTGTACAGTACCCGCTAATCGCTGCATTCACATCATTCTCCACGAGAACGTTCAGTTGGAACTCACTCTCGATCTCCCGGATCAGATGTGAATGGATAAGCTCTTCATGACTGCTCACCGTGATGTCCCCATCCACGGCTTGTCCCGGAATACCGATGCCGATCATATCAATGGAGGGATACTCCGCAACGAAACGCGCGATAAGTTGCAGCACATGTTGTTTATCGAAAGCAGGCAAGATGCTCTCTTCTTTCAACACAACCTTATTTTCCAGATTCATGACCGTTGCCGAAATCAACTCCTGGCCTTTCATCTCTTTGATGTAAAGAACCAAAGCAAGCTTGAAGTTATAATTATATCGATATGCCTGAGCAGGACGGCCGCCGTTAGAGGGAACCACTTTATCCTGGAACAATTCTCCGCCATCACATAACTCCTGAATCAGCGCATTAATGGTAACAACACTAAGATTGGTTAATGAAGCTAATTGTGGTTTGGTCGCCGTCTCAATCTGCTGCATGACTTCACGCACATTATTCAAATTGATGTATTTCATCATAGTAGCATTGGCTTTTTTCATAACCCTCTCGTTTCTACTCTGGTTCAATGGAACCAAAGCAATGGTATGGATGTCATTTCACTCCATATCATAGCACAACGTAATACCTTACTCGAACCCATGAGTTCGTTCGTGCTCGCCAAGAATCGAAATCGCCAGAGCTGCTCTGTTCACTCAAACAAATCATCCATCGACTTCACAGGTTTTACTTCAATCGGCTGTTTTGACAAGACCATATTTGCATAGGCACCAGCCCAAATTATAATTGCCATAATAACGTATACCATCCATGCACACCTCCCTGTTTCCTGCAAATTATGATTTTGCGATATTCATACATATGCTTATCCCTCATTAATAAATATACTTTATAAAGTTTATTACGTAAGTATGCGAGGATACTACTTCTTTGTCAACTACAACAACACGTTTCCGCTCGAGGCCCATAACAAATAGCCGCCGAAAGAATCATTCAACGATTCTTTCGACAGCCGTTTGTTCCATATACAAGCAGTTTATTTCGAATATGTTCGCTGTACAGAAGGTAATAAAGTCACAACTTGAATACCCACTCCCCATGCAAAATAGACCAAGTGAATGATAGAGACATCCTGAATCCAATACACCTGCGCCATAATCCAGATGATGAGAGCAAAGCCCGTATATAAGGAAAAAGTCCAAGCCCAGTAGCGGTCAGGATAGAGATTAAGTCTCTCACCCAGCTTCCATTGAGTGCGCCGGATGAGCGCAATGGCAATCATGGCAGGCATTACACCAAGAACAAGCAATAGAAGGATTCCCGGCAACAAAAAACTGGAAAATGGTGAATTCAGCAACAAAGATTCGGGCAAATTTACCATACTTCCAGTTGGGTCGATGATTAATATGCTTCCTCCAACGATCGCGCCAATCCCCAGAATTCCATGCATCAAAATGAGTAACCACGATCTGCCTTCACTTTGCTTCATCATGAATTGCTCCTTCCGTCCTCTCGTTTCTCAACCTCATACAATCATTCATAGAAGGATGATGATCGCCCCCTCTAGCACCATTCTCACACATGCCGTGCATTGTTCCTGTGCTTCTTTTCACTATATTGATCTCGAAAATCATTCATAATGGTAAAACTTGATAAAAGAACGTACGTTCGGTATAATGAAATTATCCTGAATAAGCGAGAGGCAGATATGGACGACAAATTTATTAAAGAATTACGCGAGATTAGTCGGGATGACAGACGAAGATCGGAATTTATGATTCAAGGTTTGAAGGAAACGCTGCAAGAACGAAAAGAAGAAGGGTTAATCAAACGCTGGATACGGCGTAAGAAAACTGAGAAAAAAATCTCTCAAAGATTTAATCAAGATCCACACTCGGATCAAAAGTAACAAATAAAAAGGAGGCGGAATACGCCTCCCTTGCTATTTACATATTTGAATCATTTAGATTAGTTAGTTGTGACTTAGCCCATAAGTTTGCCAGAACACACATTTATTTTTCCAATGGGTCAAATCCTAGTTGGACTTGGTTCCGGATAAGCTTACTTACCTGCTGCCAGTTAGCTATATGATAAAAGGAGTAGCCGATCACATTCGTCAGCTGCTTGTTCGTTTTATCGAGCTATCGGATCGTTCCCAGTTAGCGCAACGATTAAAAGCCTTGTTTAGAATATTTTATTTAATAATTCCTTTTGCAGTGGCTTAATATTAATGATACTTCTGATGGTTTTTGCCTTTAGTTCAGCATCCTCAATTGAACTGGCTAACCCTAGTTCTAACAAAGTACCAGCTGCAACGGTGCCCGTTCTGCCCTTGCCTCCTCCACAGTGAAAGGCAACTTTCTTGCCGGCGTTATACGCTCCAACAACCTCATTAATCGCTTGTTTGAAAAGCTCGGCTTCATGTTCTTTCGTATCGTCATCGAGCGGAACCTTTACCCACTTCACATGATCTGCTGGATACGCGCACTCTGTTGCTTCTTCTCGAAGATCCACCACGACTTCAATGCCTTCGTTAAGAACCATTGCCTCTACGTCGGCAGCTCCGCCCATAAAAACTTTATCAGCAATAAGTGCATGGTATTTCTTTTCGGCATGCTCCATGTTACTTACCTTCTTTCAAGAATTGCTCGATTCGAGCTTTAATTGAATCGCGGACCTCAGCGAATGTAGCTGTGATTTCTTCCTCTGTTCCTGTCGCCTTGGCTGGATCATCGAAGCCCCAATGCCATCTTTCAGCTTTGTCATTACGTACAACTGGACAATTATCGTTGGCATGACCACAAAGCGTGATGATGTAGTCTGCTTGTTTTAAAATCTCAGGATCAATCACATCTGATGTATGATTTGAAATATCGATACCAGCTTCTTTCATTGTTTGAACAGCACGAGGATTTAAGCCATGCGCCTCTAATCCTGCACTTTTCACCTCATATTTGTCACTACCAAGTGCCTTCAAAAACCCATCGGCGATTTGGCTTCTGCAAGAGTTTCCTGTACACAAAAAGTAAACAAGCGGTTTGTTGTTCATGATTATTGATCTCCTTTATCTTTGGTTTGGCTTACTTGTATTTTCGCTTCGCCCATTTTTGAGTTAATCACTGTTTTTATAATCATAGCGATAACAACCAATGCTACTGTGATTACGCCAATCATTAACCAAACGTTTATACTTGTTGAATGAATTAAGTGGAGCCACAAATACAGTCCTGTTAGCGTAATAAAGAGCGTTGGGATGGTGAGCACAATCCCAATTTTGAAATAACTTCCCCACGTGATTTTTACATCCTTACGGGACAGTACGTGCAACCACAAAAGTGTTGCGAGAGATCCGATCGGTGTGATTTTTGGACCCAAGTCACTGCCGATAATATTGGCATAAATCAGCGATTCCCGGATGACACCTTGCGTATTGGTTCCATCGATAGCAAGCGCATCAATCATCACTGTAGGCATATTGTTCATAACCGAAGACAATATCGCAGCTAGAAAGCCCATACCAAGTGTGGAGATGTAGAGACCCTTGTCGGCGATAACTTGGATGACCTTCCCAAGTTCATCTGTCAATCCCACATTTCGTAGTCCGTAAACGACGACGTACATACCGATTGAGAAAATCACTACTGCCCATGGGGCCCCTTTGATGAGCTTCCATGTTTGAATAGCGTGACTACGTCGTGCAGCTAAAATAAACAAGATTGCAATAACCCCAGCGATAACAGACACCGGAACTTGAATGAACTCGCTCATCAAGTACGCAACCAGTAGCACGGCTAAGATCACCCAGGATATTTGGAACATTTTCTTGTCCTTGATCGCTTCAGCTGGCTTTTTGAGATGACTGACTTCATAGTTGCTTGGAATACTCTTTCTAAAGAACAAGAATAAGACCAGAAGACTCGCTAATATTGAAAAGAAATTGGGAACAATCATACGACTTGCATACTCCACAAAGCCAATACCAAAGTAATCGGCAGAAACAATATTGACGAGGTTGCTAACCACGAGCGGAAGTGAAGTTGTATCTGCAATAAAACCACTTGCGATAATAAAAGGTAAAATCATCTTTTGATCAAATTTGAGCGCTCTGACCATCGCAAGCACGATAGGCGTTAGAATCAGTGCGGCGCCGTCATTTGCAAAGAAAGCTGCAACCCCTGCCCCAAGCAGCACAACATAAACGAACATCAGCTTGCCATTACCTCTTGCGAGCCTTGCCATGTGTAGAGCAGCCCATTCAAAAAATCCGATTTCATCTAAAATCAGCGAAATTAATATAATGGCTACGAAAGCAAGCGTGGCGTTCCATACGATTCCTGTGACCGTACCTACATCGGATAGACTGACGACTCCAAAAAGAAGAGCAAGGACAGCTCCAGCTGACGCTGACCATCCAATATTAAGCCCCTTAGGTTGCCAAATCACAAAAGTCAGTGTAAGTAAAAAGATTAAAATCGCGATGATGGTCATGCTTCCTCCTGAGGACCGCAGCAGTTTTTCAATCCTGTTATTTTATCTTTCATGGATGGCAGAAACGGATACACACACTGAACATATGCTTCTGCATCTGGATTAAGAGAGTAGTACACCCACTGCCCTCTTTTCTTTTCATTAAGTAGACCGGCTGCCTTTAGTTTTCGAAGATGCTGACTGGCGTTTGGTTGAGACATGCCAATAATGTCTGTGATATCACATACACAAAGTTCCTGTTCTTTAAGTAATGCAACGATGGTCAACCGTGTTTTATCAGCCAATAACTTATACGCCTCAGCCATCTCCTGAATTTTTTGTTCCAAATGTACACCCCCTGTGATTATTATAATCGGCTTCATTTAATGATATAATCATATAATAAAACACTTATATAAGCAATTACGAATATAAGTGTTTTTAATACACCAAATAAGTCGGCAAAAAAGATTGCCGACTTTACTCTCGAGCTAAAATTCACATTTTGACTTAATAAATAATGACCGTCTGTCATCTTAACTATATCTTTCATTTGATACTCAACAATTCCACCTTGATTTAATAATTCATCATACTGATATACCTCTTTTTGCAAGCGATTGTACAACTTTTTTGGCGTCATTCCCAGAACCTCGAATCGTCGCAGACGCAAATGAGGTCTGCCACGGTATACCTACGAAATGGATACTTTCATCAATTTGTTTTAAAGGTACACCTGATGAATCAAGAACGTTCAATCCACTAAGATATTCGAAGTTCGGAATATAACCTGTGGCAAAAAGAACGACATCCACATCTTCACGAGTCTCATCTGCCCACACTATCCCATGTTCCGTAAAAACTTTAAACATCGGTTTGGTATCTGGCTTACCTTGATCGATAGCATTTTGATATATACCTGTATCAAGGACAGCGTCACTGCTTTTCTGCAATATTCGTTTGCCCCAATTGGATTGATCAAGCCTAAGTATGGTTAGCCAAAAGTGAATATCTTTCCCCGCAATGACCTGCGGCTTGAATTTGATCGGGCTTCTGGATGCGATCGTTACATGAGCCGTTCTCGCAAGTTCAACCGCTATTTGGATCGCCGAATTTCCGCCTCCAACAACAATGATCCGTTTGTTTTTAAACTCTTTCTCATTTCGGTAGTCCTTGGCATGAAGCATTTCCCCCTTAAATTCATGCATGCCAGGAATGTCTGGAATATGAGGATTTACGAATGCCCCGCTTGCACAAATGATGGACCGTGTATGAAACTGTTCTCCGCTTGAGGTAAGGACTGTGTAGATATTACTATTCTTATCCACTTTGATTACTTCTTGCCCTGAGTGTATTGGAAAATTGTATGTAGCCGCATAAGACTTTAAGTATTGAACAACCTCATCTCTACGTGGATAAACATTTGCACCGCCTGGAAATGGGAGTCCTGGTAATGAGGAATACGATGCAGGTGAGAACAACGT
This sequence comes from Paenibacillus sp. FSL R5-0519, assembly GCF_037974275.1. Taxonomy (NCBI): domain Bacteria; kingdom Bacillati; phylum Bacillota; class Bacilli; order Caryophanales; family Paenibacillaceae; genus Paenibacillus; species Paenibacillus sp. FSL R5-0519. Next base: position 1,472,596 of record NZ_CP150234.1, on the reverse strand, counting down.
TAAGCTATCATAGTAATTTGCCCATGATCCTAATTGCTCTTCACTCTTTTCCAGTAAGATAAAGTTCCGTTTAGCTTCTTGTAAGTAATAGGCCGCTGCCAAACCGGATTGACCACCACCAATAACGATGCTATCATAAATCATATTTTTCAATTTTCTCCCTCCTTTTATAAAAAGCTACTGCATCACGATTCGGATGCAATAGCTCTGAATTCTTGATTTATCCGCAGCAAGAATCTGATCCTGCCTTTTCCGTTTTTGAAGTAGAGCAGCAATTTGTAGTGGCTTTCTCTACCTGAACTGGTTCACAGCAGCTGTCCGTGCTACTGGCACCTAGACTGCAAACACCGGTCTCCGGCAGTTCCAGTTCTACTTTTTGAGCTGACTCCATATCTCCCATTAAAGCCGATACAATGGACCTGACTTGCTCATATCCCGTTGCCATTAGGAAGGTTGGCGCTCTTCCATAACTTTTGGCACCCACGATATAAAAATCCTTTTCAGGTTGACGCAGTTCTTTTTCGCCATGTGGTCGAACTGTACCGCAGCTGTGGACATTGGGATCAATCAATGGTGCCAGCTCATAAACACAGTCTAAGCTTGGGTCCGTTAATACCCGTACTTCTCGCACTGTCGATAAGTCAGGGCGAGAACCTGTGTTACCTACAATTTCATCGATGTGATCAATAACCACTTTTTCATCTTTAATGGTTCCGGAAACCTGAATCTGTTCACCTTGTTTTTTAAGTTCTTCAATATGGAATCCTGTCAGGACCCTTACGGTACCGGATTCAACTACTTTTTGAATCCGAGTACCCAGTTCACCTCTTGCTTGAAGCCCATCTAGTTCTCGTCCGCCATAAACATCCTCAATATTTGCCTTGCGAATAGCCCAAACGATTTCAGTTCCCGATTCCTCTTTTTGAAGCTGGGCAAGTTCAAGCAACGTGTTGATCGCAGAGTGTCCGCTTCCTACAACAAGCACTTTCTTGCCGCTATAACGATTTCTCTCTTTTCCTAATACTGCAGGAATACCATATGAAATTTGATTATTAAGCGCTTTTTCCTCTTCTGAAAATATACCGTCTGAACGAAGCGGGTTCGGGTTGGACCATGTCCCAGAAGCATCGATAACAGCCCGCGCTTCATAAATAAACGAAGATCCGTTTTGTTCAACATGGATGACAAACGGTAGTTTCTCACGCCCACTTGTTTTCACTTTGCTTAACCCTTTGCGACTGATCGCAGTAACTTTCGCATTCAAATGTACATTTGGACTTAATTCAGGTAGCGCAGCCAAAGGTTTTAGATAATGCTCAACAATTTCCTTACCCGTTGGGATCTTTTCGTTTTGTGGAGCAACCCAATTCGCCGATAGCAGTAACTCTTTAGCAGCTTTATCGATGTTATATTGCCATGGCGAGAACAGTCGTACATGTTCCCATTTTCTAATGTTTGCCCCCACTTCATCTCCAGCTTCAAACAACATAAACGGCTCACCTTTTGAAATGAGTTGTGCCGCTGCCGCAAGACCAACAGGTCCAGCTCCAATGATTGCAACAGGTATGTTGCCCTTCTCTTGTACTGGTGCTTCGCAGCAGCTCACTTGGTTCACAGGGATATGTTTAACCATATTAATTTCCTCCTCATAATTACTTGCAATTTGCAAATATTAAATTAAATAAATGGGATACATTTTATCCCAATGGTGTACAGCATACGCTGGATTTCGCCATACTTTCGTTGAGCAGTTTGACGGCGTTGATGACCATATCCCGTTCAAACTCAGACATATGCGAAAAGACTTCTTTTAAATAATCATTCATCTGTTCATCAATAACTGTAGCAACAAACTTACCTTGTGTAGTCAAGGATAATATGTAAATCCGTCGATCTTCAGGTAAGGGCGTTTTTTGAACCAAACCCAACTTTACGAGACTTTGAACCTGGCGGCTAAACGTCGTGATGTCTATGGAGAGTGCATCTGCCACTTGCTGAATGGATGGATTATGCTTACGATCAATTTCATAAATGATATGACTCTGAACAAGTGAAATATCTATTCCTCCTGCGGTGCAACAGTTTTTATCCAACAATCCAAAACGCCGTGTCATGATCTGAAACATCTCTCTTACGTTGTTTTCCAATTACCTCACCTCTTGTTATAGTTATACTCTAATTATTTGCAAAATACAAATGTTTTTCGAATTTCTCTTTCCCCCTTCCCATTTCAAACTACATTGTGATATATAAACATATACAAAAATAAAACGAAGGAGTGATCAACATGGTAATTCTGCGGCAAGCTGCCGAAGTGGATCTAGGAAGCATTCTGACTATTTATAACCAAGGTATTGAAGACCGCATTGCCACGCTAGAAATTGAGTTAAAAGACGAATTATATATGAACGAATGGTTTAATACACACAAAGGACGCTACATCGTACTCGTCGCTGAAGTGAACAAGAGCGTTATTGGATGGGCGTCCATTAATGTATATAATCCTAGAAGCGCGTATGATGGTGTCGGTGACCTCTCAATCTATATTCATCGGAATCATCGCGGCAAGGGGATCGGCCGACAGTTGCTTCAGAAATTAGAGGAAATCGGTAAACAGAATAACTTTTATAAGTTTGTTCTTTTTACCTTTCCATTTAATACGCTAGGTCAGAGCTTATATCAAAGAAGCGGATACCGAGAGGTAGGTGTATTCCAGAGCCAAGGCGTTCTGGAAGGGAAATTTGTAGATGTGATGGCAATGGAAAAAATATTATAAGCATTGATCGGTGTCTTTATTGTTTAATGACCAGTCACAATAGGTATTTTAATCTACCCCGTTTCACGGCAGAATAGCAAAGGATCGAACCGGGAAGCCGGAGGCTTTCTCCGCCTTGGGTACAATATTGAAGATGACCGCGCCTTTAGCTGGCACCTGATCCAGATTCGTTAACAGCTCAACCTGGTATGTATCCTGAGCAAGCACATAATATTCTGCCAGGAGCGCCCCATTCTTCTGATAATCTACGGCTGAATCCGTGTCAAAGGTTTCGTGCCCAATGGCCTTTATTTTTCGTTCCTCAAATAAGAACATAAGTGCACTCACCGACCATCCAGGTGCATGACTGTTGCCCTCATCATCCTTGTTATCAAATGCTTCATGACTCGGCCAACGTTTGCTCCAATCCGTACGTAAAGCTACGAAGCTTCCTGCTTCAATCATGCCATGTTCTCTTTCAAATTCATGAATATGCTCTACATCCAGTGTAAAATCCGGGTTATTCGCCACTTCGGCTGACTGGTCAATGACGATAAGCGGGAGCACAAGCTCCTTCAAACCTAGTTCATCCAGATAACGGGTATCCCGAACAAAGTGAATCGGCGCATCAAGATGTGTACCGTATTGACCGGGGAACTTGAAGCTCTGAGCAAAGAAACCTTGATCGTGATTAAACAGCGTATCAAATTGGGCTTCTTCAAAAGCTGAGAAATGTGGGGATTTCGGTCCAAATGTATGGGTCAGATCCACCCACTTCTTTTCTTTTAACAATTGAATGGCTTGAATGAGTTCGTTGGACATCCGTATCACCTCATGCACAGAATGGAATAAATTTCTCCTATTATATCCTATTGCACCAGAAAATAAATGATAGATTAATCTCTGAGGTGAAATTAATGTCTAAGCTGGATAATATGTTGGCCATCCTATGGCTGCTTAACTCAGGCCGAAAAATTACAGCCCATCAAATATCTGAAAAATTAGAAATGAATATACGAACCGTTTACCGTTATATGGATGTACTTTGCGCCAGTGGTGTACCGATAATATCTGACACGGGTCATCATGGCGGGTATACTCTCTTGAATCAATTCATTAAAAGTCCTCTTCTTTTGGATGTAGGAGAGAAAACGACATTACTTCATGCTGCCATTTTCGCCAAAGAAGCTGGGTATTTTTTAGGAGAGGCATTAGATAGCGCAACTTCAAAGCTTATGATGCACTCCAATCAAGAACAGGAGAATATGATTAAGCAACAATTTGAAGGGGTTGAAGTGATCGGTTCCCTTGGGAAGCCAAGAATAGAGCCCAGTACTGAGATCATATTAAAGACATTAGAGCAAAGTGTACTCCAAAAGTCGTCTGTAGAAATCGATTACCTAACCAGTCATGAAGAGCAATCCAAGTGTAGAATTGTGGACCCCTATGGAATAATCTATTGGAATCATCATTGGTATGTTATAGCCTTTTGTCATTTTCGGACTGACATTCGCAGTTTTAGAGTGGATCGAATCATTTGTGCCAACCAGACAGAAATGATGTTCAACCGACCACCTCATTTTTCGGCAAGTGAATTTTTCAGAGGCAGCCTCCTTCCGGAAGCACAAAATCCGACATCATTTATTCCTCTGGTGCTTACAGGTAAATCAAGCACACTGGATGGCCTATGCCTGCATTGGTTTTTGGGACACCATCTCCAAGAACGGACTGCTGAAAAAGCAACATTCTCACTCGACAAAGAAGACATGCTTCAATATGTTCCTATCTTGCTTTTACCCTATGGCAGATCTGTTCAGGTCATTGAACCTATAAGTTTGAAGCAAAGAATGGTTGAAGTTCTGCATGATCTCATTGATCATTATCAAGTTTGAAAACTTTACTGACGGTAAATGTCAGTGAAGTTTTTTTATAATACAAGAGTAATCCAATCAATCATGAATAACAAAAGGGGTGTGTATGATGCATAAGAAGAACATATATCTTTATGTATTTAATACGATGTCAGACTGGGAGGTAGGTTATTTAACTGCTGAACTGAACTCGGGAAGATATTTTAAGAAAGATATTGAGCCTTTACAGGTTGTAACCGTAGGTGTAGACCAACATCCGGTAACTACCATGGGCGGATTGAACATCCTTCCCCATATTTCGATAGATGAATGTACGTTGAAAGGTAACGACGTTATCATTCTTCCGGGAGGAAATACCTGGATGGACACCATCCATGATCCCCTATTAAAAAAAGTTACTGACGCTATAGAAAAAGGTACGGTTGTTGCGGCCATTTGTGGTGCCACAGTTAGACTCGCAAAGATGGGGTTACTGGACTCCATACAGCATACAAGCAATGATCTGCAATACCTGAAGATGATATGTCCAGATTATACCGGAGAAACGTATTATCAAACGGAGCCAGCAGTAACCGATGGAAACGTAGTTACTGCATCTGGAATAGCTCCGTTAGAATTTACGATGCATGTACTGAAGAAGCTGGATGTCTTCACACCAGAAACTTTACAGGCCTGGTACAATCTGAATCGGACTCAAGAGTCCACATACTTCTATGAGTTAATGAACTCTATTGCACCTGAATAACGAGTTTCCCACGCGTATGATGGGTTTCGCTTTTCTCATGCGCTTCCCTTACTCCCTGCTCAGTTAACGGGTAGGTTCCGTCAATAACCGATTTGAGTTTGCCATCCGCAGCCAGTTCAGCCAACTGATCCAGTTGATCCCCTTTGGGCTCCATCATGAAGACATTGGCCGTCACTCCAGCTTCCTTGGCAAGCTTCTCATCCGGTTGTTCCACCAAGGATACCAGATGTCCGCCGGATTTCAACACCTTGAAGCTGTCACGCTGAATATCACCACCCATGGTGTCCAGTACAACATCATAACCGGAGAGAATTTCCGAGAAATCTTCTTTTTTATAGTTGATAAAATGATCCACACCCAGCGATCGAAGTAACGCTTCGTTTGAATCACTGGCCGTAGAAGCCACTTCAGCGCCGAGGGACTTGGCAATCTGAATGGCATATGTTCCCACACCACCTGACCCAGCATGGATGAGTACCTTCTGCCCTTTGCCTAGACGTCCATGATCCACAAGAGCTTGCCAAGCCGTCATCGCAGCCAGCGGGATCGCTGCCGCTTCTTCGAAGCTTAAATTCTCCGGTATACGGGCAATAATGTCTGCTTCAACTGCAACATATTCTGCATAGGTTCCGAATTCGCGCGGACGTGCAAATACCCGGTCACCTTCTCTGAACCGCGTGACATTCGAGCCTACTTCAGCCACAGTACCCGCAACATCTCCGCCCAGAATCAACGGAAAATTATCCGCTGCTTCTTTCATATAGCCTTGCCTAATCTTAAAATCCACCGGATTGACCGACGTGGCATGCGTTCGGATCAGCACCTGATTCACTCCACATGCTGGCTTGGCTACTTCTTGTTCCTTCAATTGTTCTGCTCCACCAAATTCCTCAATCACAATTGCTTTCATTAGAGATCCCAGCCTTTCCATTGGATTATCTTTATGCTCTCTCTCCCTTCATTACCCTTTCCCCGCGCTCACTTGACCTATTCATTCAAAAAATCACAGCAATCAAGGGATTCACTATCCAGTTCAACAATCATGATATAATGTCGATTGTCGATTATCGATTATGTTAGTCCTTAATCCAATACTTGAACAAGTGAGGTAACAATATGGAAGTTGAAGTAAGTACATTACATGCATTTTCGGACAAGGCTCTTGGCGGAAACCCCGCAGGTGTTGTTTTACAAGCAGCGCATTTGTCTGAATCCCAGATGCAGGAGATTGCCAGACAAGTCGGTTTTTCAGAAACTGCATTTGTTATGCCATCGGAACAGGCTGATTTCAAAGTACGTTTCTTCACTCCAAGTGATGAAGTTGATCTCTGCGGGCATGCCACAATTGCTTTATTTTATCTAATGAGAACACAACATCTCGTTGATGTTGGTACATATACACTGGAGACACTCGCCGGAATTCTTAAAGTTGTTATTGAAGTCAATGGAGAAGTCTATCTGGCACAGACATTGCCGGAGTTTGGGGAGATCGTGGATCGTCAGCAGATTGCCGATTCATTACGTATTTCTACGGAGGATTTACATTCCGAACTTCCTGTACAGATTGTGTCTACCGGGCTACCCGATATCATGATAGCTGTTAAAGATGTTGATGTTCTGACCAAAATTGATCCTGACTTCCAGCGTATCACGCAAATAAGCAAGGCTCATCATGCCATAGGTTATCACGTGTTTACACTCGAATCAGATGTTATGGACGTTCTGACCGAATGTCGTAATTTTGCACCACTATATGATATACCGGAAGAAAGTGCAACGGGTACCTCCAATGGTGCCATGCTCTGTTATTTACACCATTACAACCACCTTACATACCCTCATCATCACACGTATACGATCAGACAAGGGTATACCATGAACCGCCCCTCTGAAATCCGAGCCAGATTAACTTTGGACAGCTCCAATGAAATTATACAGATTCAGGTTGGCGGTCGTGCAATTCATATCAAAAACATTCAAATTCACCTCCCTTAATGGGAGGTGTTTTCTATATTAAAGATATAAGAACTATGTATTTTTGAAGCCATATCATGACCTTATATCATTGAATTATTGAATCTCTTGTAAAAATCGTAACACCGCTACCTCCAGCTGCTTCAGTCCTGGCTGTTCGATAGGAAAATGACCTGCACCCTCCATAATGATGCATTCCTTATCTACCACCAAACGATCAAAAAAAGGTTGGCTGAACCTGATCGGTGTCACGGGGTCCAATTCGGGGTGAACCAACAGGACCGGACACTGGCTGAACTGTTCCGGGCTTACTCCCGCTAGAGCAGCTTTGACACCGTTATAATTGAGCTGGATCGGATTAAGTGCAGTAATTTTCATGTCCGAAGGGATGGGATCAAGCAACAGCGCACCTCCCGAGTAACCTGAGCCCGTATACGTCGCATAACCCTGATATGTATCATTCCACGCGGCAGATGCAGGTAGAGCAAATAATACGAGACTGAGCAAAATCCCTGTACTGGCCCATTTTAACCGCTGAAATCTACTTTTCTTGTTCATGAGCTATTCCCCCTCTACATTCTCGTGTAAATGGTACGTTCAACTGCTAGAATCAAATATAACATTATTTTACATAATAACTTTTTACTTTCAATCCATTTCTGCCAAATCACATCCAAAGTTCTGCCTCTGAATTTGAACATTCACGACCACGCACAAGATATGGATACATACGATAAATTGGTTAGTTAAGCATGATTTCAAGCCGATATTCGGTCCATTTCTGTTAATAAAAAAACGCCACACCACGGAGTGATTTCTCACTCCAACCGTGTGACGCTTATTAGGCCTTGCGGTCAGAATTCTCTGACTGTCCAAGGACAGCTACATCGCCTCATCCTGTCTCCCTTCGTTTCACCCGCTTCCTTAGTCGCTCATACTGTGCGTAGATCCGCGGAGATTCTTTCGTTAGGATAGGCCCCAGCACAGCCAGAATTAACACATACAATACGGCAAACGATTGAATGGATACCATCAGCCCTCCGGCCTTGCCGATGTTCGCCATGATAATGGAGAATTCGCCCCGGGAGACCAGGGTAAAGCCCACATTCAAGGAGGCCTTAGGACTCATTCCAGCCAATCTGCCAGCGATCATGCCTGCACCATAGTTACTGGCGATCGTCAGAATAACGGCAATGATCGTCATGCCAATTGCTCCGCCAAGTGAAGACGGCTCGATGGTCAGACCAAAACTGAAGAAGAAAATGGCACCAAAAAAATCTTTGAAAGGCATGATCTGGTGCTCAATCCGACTGACATGTCTTGATTCGCCCAGCACAAGACCCATCATCAATGCTCCAATGGCTTCTGCTACATGCAATGTTTCCGAGAAACCAGCTACCAGGAAGAGCAGTGTCATGACGGTAAGCAGGAACAACTCTGATGACTTGATATTCAGTGCCTTATCAATATATTTGATGCTTTTCCTGCCAATAATCAGGAACAGCACAATAAACAGCAGGGCAGACAGGGATACCAGCAGAACACTTAAGAATGAAGTTGCCCCGCTGAGCACAAGCCCGGTCAGGATGGAGATATGAATCGCGATGAACAAGTCATCGAACATGATCATGCCCATAATAATCTCTGTTTCGGGGTTTGCCGTGCGTTTCAGATCAACGAGCACTTTGGCTACAATGGCTGTAGAAGAGCTCGTCATGATCCCGCAGACAACGAGAGTCTCCTGAAGGGGCAGATCCATGAACCACCCCAGCAGTAATCCAGAGACAAAATTAAGCCCTACATAGAACATGCCTCCGGTCAGAATGGCTTTACCAGACTTTAATAGACGGGAGACAGAGAACTCCAGACCCAGGTAAAATAGCAAAAACAAAATGCCAAGCCTGCCCATAAATTCAATAAAGGTCGAACTTTCAATAAAACGCAAATCCACTATGCCGATCTGTGGTGCATGTGGTCCAACAGCCATACCAATCAGAATATAGAAAGGAATGACTGAAAATCGTAATCGTGAAGATATCAGCCCAGTAAGTGTAATCAGCGCAACGGCAATTCCCACTTCGAATATGAGCATATCCATAGGCTAAGTCCGTCCATCAGTCAACAATTGTTTGAGGTGTTTAATCTGATTCCGTTCACCGGCAACGACAACTGTAGCTCCCGCGGTAAAAGCATAATCCGGACCAGGATTAAAATGTTTCTCCTTCTCCTTGGTCACCACAGCAAGAATAACAGCGCCCGTAGCCTGACGGATATCCAGTTCACCAATCGTCATGCCTACGCTTGATGCGTGAGGTTCAATTCGTAGCCATTCGATTAACAACCCTTCAAGCATGACTTCACGCTCATCCTGAAACTTCGGTTTATAGGTCATACCCCCAACGATGGCGGCTACCGCCCGGGCTTCATCATCGTCAAGGGTGACAAGAGATACCATATCCCCCATCTCTTCAGGTGTATCCCCTGACTCCATATGGAACAGGTCACGCCTTTCGTCATTATGAATCACAATGACCAAGTGCTCACCACTACGGGTATGCAGCCAGTATTTACGTCCAATCCCTGGTAAGTCTGTCTCTTTAAAGTGCATGATCTGCACCTCCCAAGGCCGACTCGTTTAAGGTTTCGCCCCGCAGCTCAATGCCTGTGATGCGTATTCTCATGGAACCTGATGGTGTATGGACAGACCTAACTTCCCCTTTGCGGCCAAGCAGCAATTGACTCCCCACTGGAGAGAGGAAGGAAATGCGACCCTCATCCGGATCCGTATCTTCTGGCATGACAATCATGAATGAATCTGACGTATGAAAATCGATATATTCGAAATCAATATGACTGCCGATCAATACAGCCGAGTCCAGATCTTCATCAGGGCCCAATAGCAGTTTTTCCACATATTCCGTATAGGCCAGCAGTTGTTTTTCCATTTGTATTCGCTCTGGATCACGCACGTCGAAATAGGCGTCGAGAAATGTTCTTTTCTCTTCACCGAATGTAAATAGCTGGATCACCAGCTTCTCTCTGCAATTATGGCGGGAAGTCCTATGGTTCATAATAGATTTCACCCCCTATACAAGCCTTGTTCTCCATGTTGATTGGCATGTTTCTCTTCATCATCTTGTTGTCCTCCTTCTGATTGTTAAAAGGCCTCGGGATACGAGACCTTCTTACCATCTTACCAAAACTAATATTTTAATCCAGTATATTCGTCTAACTTGCTTTTATATTATCATTTGTGGTCATATCTTCCATTTAATAACTTCATTCTTCACATCATGTGGTAGATCCATAGAACATTTTAATTACTGCATAAAAAACATTTTATGAATTTATATCTCGTATTTTTATTTGCTTTACTGTATATTTAACTACAAACTTTTATTCAATTTATGCAAATAGGTATTTAAAGACTTTAACACGATAAAGGAGTGCATCGAAAAAGTGTCCACGATAACAAAAGAAACTACAGAGTCCGTTCAAGTTACTGCCGCAGAATATGTTCATTCCGTCTATGAGTCGGTTGTCGCCAGAAATCCGCATGAAGACGAGTTCCATCAAGCTGTCAAAGAAATTCTGGATTCCCTTATTCCAGTTATTGAAGCACACCCGAAATATCGGAACCATAGTCTGCTGGAACAGCTTGTCGAGCCCGAACGTGTAATCACATTCCGTGTCCCATGGGTAGATGATCAGGGCAAAGTTCAGGTTAACCGTGGATTCCGGGTGCAATTCAACAGTGCCATTGGTCCTTACAAAGGCGGACTTCGCTTCCACCCTTCTGTATACTCGGGCATTATTAAGTTCCTCGGCTTCGAACAGATCTTCAAAAATGCCTTGACCGGTCTGCCTATCGGCGGTGGTAAAGGTGGTTCTGACTTCGATCCGAAAGGAAAATCGGATCTGGAAGTTATGCGTTTCACGCAAAGCTTCATGACAGAGCTGTACAAATATATCGGCTCAGATACCGATGTACCGGCAGGTGACATTGGTGTAGGCGCAAGGGAAATCGGTTACATGTTCGGCCAATACAAACGTATCCACGGTGGGCATGAAGCAGGCGTATTGACAGGTAAAGGTCTGCTGTACGGAGGAAGCTTGGCACGTAAGGAAGCCACTGGCTTCGGATGTGTGTACTTCGTGAAGGAGATGCTGCAATCCAAAGACCTCAGCTTCCAAGACAGCACAGTCGTAGTCTCTGGGTCTGGTAATGTATCCATCTATGCTATTCAAAAAGCCCAGGAGCTTGGAGCCAAAGTCGTGGCATGCAGTGACTCAGGTGGCTACATATACGATCCACAAGGTATCAACCTGGATACCGTGAAACGTCTGAAAGAGGTTGATCGTCTTCGCATCAGCGAATACATCAAAGAACATCCGCATGCTACATATACCGAAGGCTGTGAAGGAATCTGGTCTATTCCTTGTGATATCGCTCTTCCGTGTGCGACGCAAAATGAGATCGATGAAGAAGCTGCTGCCCTTCTGGTTAAAGGTGGCGTGAAAGCCATTGGCGAAGGCGCAAATATGCCTTCCACCCTGGCTGCCATTGATGTCTTCCACGGCGCGGGCGTACTATTTGGTCCAGCCAAAGCGGCTAATGCTGGTGGTGTAGCCGTGTCTGCTCTTGAAATGTCACAGAACAGCATGCGGTTGTCCTGGTCATTTGAAGAAGTAGACGCCAAGCTTCATGACATTATGAAGAACATCTACAACAGCTGTGTGGAAGCTGCTGAAGAGTATGGCTGTGAAGGCAACCTCGTAGCCGGAGCGAATATCGCCGGTTTCCTCAAGGTCGCTGATTCCATGATCGCTCAAGGTGTAGTTTAATTTTTGATTCTCCACGATTAAAAGGCGTTCCCATCTTATTTGGGTAAACGCCTTTTTTTCATTGTCTCTAATTGCTCTAATCGCAGGGCAATGGTAAAGTGGTACAGACGTAATTCCATTTATTTGTACTCGTATAAGGAAGTGTTTACATTGTCTAACCAACCATTTGTCAGTACTGCGAGTCCTCATCTGAGTGCAGACTGCGAGCAATGTTTTGGCCTGTGCTGTGTTGCCTTGCCCTATGGCAAGTCATCTGATTTTGCTTTTGAAAAGGCCAGCGGCACACCCTGTCCCAATCTGCGCACGGACAATCGCTGCGGTATCCATACCCAGCTTCGGCAGAAAGGGTTCAAAGGCTGTACGGTATATGACTGTTTCGGAGCTGGACAGAAGCTGTCTCAAGTAACTTACGCGGGCAAGGATTGGCGTGATCATCCGGAGTCTGCAAAGGAGATGTTTGATTGTCTGCCTGCCTTGCGACAAATTCACGAGTTGCTCAGTTATATGAAGGAAATGATGATGAGACCGGAGACATCATCCCTTCACTCGGCATTCGGTGAGTTATATGAGGAGATCGAGCGCTTGAGCAATCTGGAGCCTGCGGCCCTCCTGCGTCTGGACATCGTTCATTATCGGTCCTCGGTGAATCAACTCTTGGTTCAGGCCAGTGAAATGATACGTGCGAATGTGCCAGCCGCCGCTCATGGACAAGGGAAGTCGAAGAAGAATAAAAAACGTACCGGAAGTGACTTTTTTGGTGCCAACTTAAAAGGGGCTGATCTGCGGGGCGCAAGCTTCCGAGGGGCTTTAATGATCGCAGCCAACCTCCAACATGCAGATATACGAAATGCCGATTGGATTGGTGCGGACTTGCGGGATACGGATCTATGCGGTGCAGACCTGAGAGGTGGCATCTTCCTCACGCAATCGCAGATTAATGCAGCCAAAGGTAATGTGAATACCAAGTTACCTGATCATCTCAACATTCCCTCACATTGGGTGTAGCACAAAACAAAAAAACAGCTCGTCCTATACATCCAGGGACGAGCTGTTTGTTATTGAAACTACAGAAATGAAGCAGAATTATAACAAGTCGCGGCGAAGATCTTCAGCCGATTTCGGGGACAAGTGACCGAGCGGAATATCAAATACCGTTTTCGCTCCCTTATGTCCTTCCACGCTCAAACGTTGTGCGGCTCTCGCATACGCTACAAGTACACTCGCTGTAAATTCAGGATTGCTGTCGAGTTTCAGACCGAATTCAATAATTTGCTTTTGACCGGCACCTGTAACACCACTGCGAATTACAAATCCACCATGCGGCATACCTTCATGCTCGGATTTTAATTCTTCTTCAGTAATGAACGTTACAGTAGTATCGTAATCCGCAAAGTAGTTAGGCATCGATACAATCGTCTCACGGATCTCATCCTGATTGGCGCCATCTTCAGCTACCACATAACATTGACGCAGATGTTTCTCACGTGTAGACAGCTCTGGTGTCTCCCCTGCACGAATACGGTTGATAACCTCTTCCACAGGTACAGTATACTGTACACCCGCCTTAACACCTGGAACACGACGAATAGCATCCGAGTGACCTTGGCTAACACCTTTGCCCCAGAACGTATACTCTTTTCCTTCTGGCAGGATGGACTGTGCAAGCAGACGGTTCATGGAGAACAAGCCTGGGTCCCAACCTGTGGAAATGACGCTTACATGACCGCCTTGCTCTGCCGCAGCATTCACTTCCTTGTAAAATTCAGGAATCTTGGCATGTGTATCGAAGCTGTCTACTGTATTGAACAACTTGGCGATGGCTGGTGTTTGCTCCGGAAGGTCCGTTGCCGAGCCACCACACAGGATCATAACATCGATCTTGCCTATGTATTGCTCCGCTGCAGAGATATGCTCAAAGCGAACTTCTGTGCTTTCAGCGACCATCTGCTCCGGATTACGACGTGTAAACACAGCAATCAGTTCAAGATCCTCATTCTGGGAAATGGCTTTCTCTACCCCTTTACCCAAGTTACCGTAACCAACAATACCCACTCTAATCATGTTCAATCCTCTCCTGTCTTCTTCTATAGTTGTCTATTAATCTATTATAATGATATAACATACCATGTAACCTGTCAGGTTTCCAGTTCGAAATAAAAATACCTTGCAGCGGTGCAGCAATAATGCGGCTCCGCATGCAAGGTATTTTGACTTTGATTCGTTATTATAGGAGGAAAGAAAGCAGAAGAGGACAATAGTCTTATACTCCTTATGATTCGGACCAAGTCAATGTCAGTTCAATGACGCCTTCCTGTGAGGCCAGTGCCCCTCCAATTAAGGACCAGACATCCTGCGTTTCCGGGTCGGTTCCCTGAATAATAATATTTTTGTCATCAATCGTCTGACCTGCATCCGTCAACTTTTTGGCATCGAAGTAGTCTTTGTACAACTTGGATACGGTCTTCATATCTTGTTCCGTGGTGAAAATCACCATGGCCGATTGCTTGCCTTCATCCTCACCGGAATTGGCTAAACGAATGGTTGCATCTTCCGGCAGGGGAAAGTCACTTGGCAAATTTCCTGGCAACTCATTCGTTCCAGCAACGGCCTCCTCACCGCTGTCTGAATCCGATTCGGCTGGCTCAGTTGTCCCCTCCGTCTCGGTCGTTCCACTTGTTGTTGCTTCGCTCACTCCTTCATTGGTCACTTGTTCACCCGTTCCGGAGGAAACTTCGCTGTCCACCTTCTCTGCGTCACCTGTCGGTTCATCTGCTGCGCTGCTGCAAGCACTCAAGGCCACCATCATCGCCAGAACTGCACAGGCCAATACATAATTCTTTTTCTTCACCATCCATACCACTCCTTCTTCTTCGTTGTTTATGTTAATCACGCTCAAACGACTGGATCACAGACACCGCATGAACGTTATTCTTGACCCATATCACAGATACAGATAATACACTTAAAGACAATAGACAACTGGCTACGAGAATGGAGAGGAACCGGGTAATCACTCTAAACTTTCTCATCCATCCCTCCTCCTCATCCTGTTCATCATGTGTTTGTGGGATCATCTTACTCATAAGTCACTGGACGTTGTCACTAATTTCATAATTTCGGCGGCAACAATATCCGGCTGACTTCTGTGGATACCGTGTTTCGCGTGTGGAACCGTCAGCTGTGTGCCGTGTGTTGACCATGAAGCAAAACCCGCTTGATCGGCCTGCCATGCCTGACTGTCCTCATCCGATTTCTCTGAACCCGCTGTCAGGATCGCCAGTGGAAAATCGAACTTTGTTTTGTTCTCAAGCACACACGCTGCATTGATTCTGGAATTCCGAATCTCTTCCATGACATTGTCATTGTACGCATGTCTGAGCGTGGATATCGTGACGGCCTTTTTCATCGGTTCCGTTACCAGTTTGGGGTCGATGACCAGAGACGCCATCATGTGATCCGACTGCAGCAATGTTCGTGCAATGCCTGTTTTCACCAGAAAACGGGACCAATCCATCATCCATTCTGGTGTATTCAGGTCTGTACGACTGTAATACTCCGGGCTTCCGCCATCAATCATGACCATGCCAGCCACCTCATCAGGATACCTTTGCGCAAACCGGAGTGTCTCCAAGGAACCCAGAGAGTGACCTACCATGATGTAAGGTGGACGTTGTCCGGATGTTCGCAGCAATTGGTGGATCTCTTCCGTGATGGTATCTACATCACGATGTTCATTCGTATAGTCGCTGTACCCGTACCCAAACCGATCGTATACCGCAATTTTCACCTTGGATTTCAACTTGTCATACAGCGGACTGAAATCCACGTACGGATTGGGTGTACCCCACCCTGAAGCAAAAACCACCGTAACTTCTCCTCTGCCAGCGGTGTAGAGATGCATGTTGCGACCGCTCACTTCATAATACTTGCCTGGCGGGGGATAAGACTTCATATCCTGCGTGGATTGATACGCTTCATATGCTGTACCTGCCAGCAGTATAAGTCCTGTGGCAAACATCATGCCTCCCAGTACCTTTAACCCTCTCCGTAACCCCTTCTTCATCTTCTCTACCCCTTATTCCCAAGGTTCATCTATATATGTATGTTTCAATCGTACCCAAGAAATAGCGGGATTGAAACAATCCCGAGTCCAGTCCTTTCCCCAACCAAAGTCCAGTTTCAATCCCCTACCCTTACGCCAAAAAAACTGCAAGTCTCCCATTCAGGAAACTTGCAGCTCATCTATACTTGTATTCTAAGTTTCTTAGCTCAATCCATCTCACGCCGATCCTTACCTATAGTTGCAATGTAAGACCCACCGGGCAATGATCACTGCCCATCACATGGCAGTCGATATGTGCATCCGCCACCTTGGGTGCCAATTGATTGGATACGAGAAAATAATCAATGCGCCAGCCCACGTTCCGTTCTCTGACTTTCGGCATATAAGACCACCAACTGTATACATCCGTACGATCCGGATACAGATGGCGGAAGCTGTCCACATACCCGGAAGCCAGCAAATCGGTCATCTTGCCACGCTCTTCCAGGGTAAAGCCGGAATTGCCCAGATTGGGCTTCGGATTCTTCAGATCGATCTCCTGATGAGCCACATTCAGGTCACCGCAGACGATAACCGGTTTGATCTGCTCCAGTTGCAGAATATAACCCCGGAATCGGTCCTCCCATTCCAGACGGTAGGGCAGCCGGGTGAGATCCCGCTTGGCATTTGGTGTATACACATTCACCAGATAAAACTCATCGTACTCCAGCGTAATCATCCGGCCTTCTGGCTCGCTGTCCTCTTCCATTCCGTAACGAACGGATATCGGCTTGATTCGGCTAAATACAGCCGTACCGGAATAACCTTTTTTGATTGCATAATTCCAATATTGATAAACGTCTTCCCCCAGGTCCATCTCAATCTGTCCGGCTTGTAATTTGGTCTCCTGAAGGCAGAAAATATCCGCCTGACTCTCCTGATAATAATCCATAAATCCTTTGGTCACACATGCCCTTAAACCATTCACATTCCAGGACACCAGCTTCATATCCTCATCTCCTCACATCTCTCCAATATAGCACGGGCTCATTCAGAGGGACAAGCCTCACGGCTCTGGAATGAGATGGAGTCATTGGAATCCTTGTGGGCTATCTTGCCTATATTTCGCTTCGTAACTTGGAGAACACCGCAAGGTCAATATATCTGCCTTTCTCGAACTCATGCTGCCGAAGCAAACCTTCCTTCTGAAAACCAAGCTTGTGTAGCAGGCGAATTGATGCCTCGTTCTCCGGTTCAACCTTAGCTTCGATCTTATTGAGTTGCATATGCGTGAATCCAAAATGTAACACGACATGGGCTACTTCCGTCATCACACCCCGGCCCCAGAAAGAGGAACACAAGTCGTATCCAATCTCTGCACGATTATGTACATCTTCATAGTTCAGGAACCCACAGGTTCCAATCACTTTACGAGTTTCACGGTCTTCAATCATCCAACGTAAGCCCGTGTGTTCCTTAAAAATCTTCATATACCATTTCATCTCACCCTGTGCATCCTCCAAGGATTCAAAAGGAGTAAATGGCATATATTGAACCACAGCTTCATCCGAATATAACGCGAGCAGATCATGGCTGTCCCCAGCCTCTGCCGACCGGAGGATGAATCGTTCTGTCTGAATTAATGGAAATAGATCAAAACTGAATTGCTCACTCATGCTTGGTCTCCTTTGCAACATCCATTGTAGAAGTCCATTTTACTATTAATATGTTCTATTCACATCTCTCTCTTCTCTATAAGCTGTTCTATTGACTATTAAAAGAGGGGAGACTACATTATGCTTTAGAAGATTAACATGGGAAATAGACTAGGAGGCGGAACCATGACCACATCATCATATGACATTATTATTGCAGGAGCCGGCTCCATGGGCATGAGTGCAGGTTATTATCTATCGCGCAGTGGATGCAAAGTTTTACTAATAGATGCCTTCGACCCTCCGCATACGGAAGGAAGCCATCACGGAGATACGAGACTGATGCGACATGTGTACAGTGGTGGGCCTGACTATATCGCTATGGCATTGCTTGCGCAGAAGTTATGGCATGAGCTGGAGGAAACGACTGGCGATCCACTGTTTGTTCCATCTGGTGTACTGAATGTGGTTGATCCGGAGATTCATTCCTTCCACAACCGGTTGAGCCATGCAGATGATGCAGGCATTCGTTATGAAACATTGCATGCAGCCGAGGTGATGAAACGCTGGCCAGGGATTACCGTACCTGAACATTACGAGGGCATGTATGAGCCTGATGCAGGTTATTTATATAGTGAACCCTGTATTCGTGCCTTTCGCAAGGCAGCCGAGTCTCATGGTGCAACCTTGTTAACTCATACTCGCGTAGAACATATTGAATGCGGACCACATTCCGTTGCAGTTCAAACTTCGAGTGGTGAGACATACCATGCAAATCACATCATCCTAAGCGCTGGTGCCTGGTTCCAGACGTTGAAGCCCTTCGTGGATCTCCCGATTCAGGCTGTACGTAAAACGGTTGGATGGTTTGATGCACCTGAAGCTTTGTATGGCGAAGCACACTTCCCCGGTTTTACACTGGCAGGAAAAGAAGGTACATATTATGGATTCCCAAGCATTGGCGGATCAGGACTGAAGATGGGGCGTCATGATATAGGTCAGGTGTGGACACCTGGAAGTACAATGGCTGCTTTTGGTACGGAAGAGTCGGATGAGGGTGATCTGCGCAGGCTGCTCGAACTTCATATGCCTCAGGCAGCTGGAGAATTGAAACGGGGTAGTGTGTGCAAGTATGAATTCACTTCGGATGAAGATTTTATTATCGACCGACACCCTGCTCATGACCATGTGTGGCTGGCCGGCGGTTTCTCCGGTCATGGCTTCAAGTTCGCAAGTGCCATTGGGCAAATATTATCCGATTTGGTGCAAACGGGGCACACGGATCAGGACATCAGCAGGTTCGCCCTATCCCGCTTTCGTTAAATACAAGTCAGGTGAATGAACATATATATATGTTTAAAATAGCTACTTTCCTGGAGGATACAGTGTTACTTAGGACACTGCACCTCCAAGAAAGAAGGATACATAAGAACGTTATTTCATGACCACAAGTCTAATTCACTTTGACGAGTCTCCATTGCTGATTGGCTCCGCCATTGTCGGCCCACTGAATGGTAGAGGCACCCGCGGTCAGAGACCCTTGATTGATATCCACCGTCAGGCCGCTGTTACGATTCGCAAGTACCACATATCCTCCCACATCAATGGGCAGCCATTGCTGATTGTTGCCCCCATTATCCTGCCACTGAATCAGAGCGGCTCCACCTTGTGTGGAACTCGAATTCACGTCTAACAAAAGTCCACTGCCTACATTACGGATGTTGTAATATCCGTTACCAGCCGACTCCAGCTTCCATTGCTGGTTGGCTGCTCCATTATCATTCCACTGAATGATCGTTGCCCCACCCGTAGTAGAAGCACCGTTTACATCAAGTGCAAGTCCGCTGTTGCGGTTGATTAGTTTGTAGATGGCGCCGGCTTCATATCCTGTACCCCCATTATAAGATGCACCAGAAATGACATAAGTTGTGACCGAGTTAGCCTTGGCCGTAGCGGTAAAGGTTTTGTTTTGCACCGAAATGTTCGTCAGCTGCTGCAACTTCTCCGTTGAAGAAGTCCGATAGACTTGGGCAGACGTGCCTGTGTTCGTAAAACGACTGAGATCATAGGTTACTGTTGTATCCGTTGATTCCGAATTGGTTGTAACCAATACAACTTTGCCGGAAGCTGCATCATAAGCCGCAAGGGTGTTGGCATCACTCATGCCAATAATCTTGTATCCAGGACGAATAAATTTGCTGTAATTGCCCATGACATAATATTTTTGGTTCACGGTGTAGCTGGTCGTTTGTGTATTGTTCAACACATTCTTGAAGAATCCCCATCCGTCGGCACTATCCACGGCTTGCCAATATACCCATGCACTTGCGCCCATATTGCGAATATCCTTGAGGATGGTACGTGACATCGCAAGTCCACTTGCATCCCCATCGCCATATTCCGAGGTCCACAGATGTTTGCCCGCAGAAGTCGCTGTGTTGCGCAAAGCCGTACGATTGCTTCCACCATACGTATGGGTATTGATTTGAGTAATCGCTGATTTAACCGCATTGCTGTAGCTGTTGAACGACACATTGGTATCATCGATACTGTATTCTTCCGGTGCGCTCAGCTTCGTGGACAGGCCCTTCGCATTCAAAGAAGCTTGTAGCTGACTCAGAATGGTATTCTGATCCGCCCGGTCAAAGTGCATGCCCTCCTGGTCGTTGCCCTGCTTCCACCACGTCGAGATCGGTTCATTCAGTGGAGTTACACTATCAAATGTGATCCCCCAGTTATCCCGAAAATGCTTCACAACCTCGGTTAAGTAATCGGCAAAATCATCATAGTAATCGGGCTTGAGGTTGTTCCCACCACTCGCCGAACCGGACACATTACCACTGATCGTCATCCAATAAGGTGCGGAATTGGCAAAAGCTTCGATGATATTTACGCCTTGCGCTTTGGCAGCTTGCAGCATATATCGTTGGTTTGCATCTGCATTCCAGTCATACACGCCGGGAGAAGGCTGATAACCAGGAACGGCTTTGCGATATTCAAGGACATTGGATGATGGATTATCCCCGCCTCCAATGTTATACCGCAGGATGTTCAGCCCCAGTCCGGTATTCACGTTGAACATTTTCTCTACATACTCATCCCGATTGGAATATTCTCCAACCACTTTGCCCCACCACGCGAGGGATGTTCCCCATCCTTCCATCGTCTGATATTGCTTCGATGGATCGGCAACAGCCGTGTAAGCTCCAGCAGCAGACACTTCTGTACCCAGTCCCAAACTGCCTGTTAGCAGACTTCCTGCCAGCAGCAGCGAGCTCATTCGTTTTAACCATTTCATCCGTTTCACTCCTTGTGATTTACACTTGCACTCCGATGTCAGAACAACTTTCCGATCGCTGTTATCCCCAGATTTTTAATTATTCTTTAAAGGGAAAATCCGGGGATAGCGTATGCTTCCGATGCAGCTTTCTTTCAGAAAGCTTTTAAGCGCACGCTTCGCTTCTTCAAGTTATTTCTGACCTCTCCGTTATCGTGTAAATGTATAGTTTAACTTAGAAAACGAAGACCTATTATTGTGCGACCTCTCGGAAGGTCGCGTCTGACTTATCGAGGGCAGTAACGACAGCTTCTAATTTCAGCACATTGTTGTAATGTCTCAGATACAGGTTCGGGTTACTAAACGAGGCATACGATGTCCAACTGGTGTTAGCAAGTCCATTGACACGTTTGAACGTGGCGTCATTTCGGAAGGTAGCGCTGCCGTCATTTTTCACGAGTGTAATGTTGCTATTAGTATTGCGCAGGAAATAACCCGGATAATTCATGGACTCAAACGAAATGCCTGTTGCATTCGCCAGCCCGGGAACAATACGGAATTGTGCATCTTCCGCCGGACTCACATTGGGGTCGATTCGCGCCTGATAGTTGTAATGACGAATGAAGCTTCCCGGTACATTGAATGACTCCAACTTGCGGATATCACCCGGCTGTCCGGACTCTTTCAATACGGTCATATGCCGGACGAGTCCGGTAAGACCCGCAATCTCTTGCTTGGTACTCCATGTCTGGAAATTGTCAGCAGAGTCGCTGTAGTAATATTTTTGTGTCGCATAGCCGTCAAAGTAGATTCGCCAGGAGCCATTATCCAGCTGAACAAGCGCGGGGCCTTCAACCCAAGATCCCCAACCTGCCCAATCTCCTGTACCTTTGAAAGTATAAGGACCCTTTAGCGAAGTGGAAGTCGCATATTCGATGTATTTAGTGGTCTCATTTTTGGTAAAAGCATGATAGGTAGAACCTGTCTTCACAATAAACGTGTCGATATAATTAGGAGCAATGCCTGCCAGTTCAGTAGGTGCAGACCATGAGGTAGATGCTAAATTGCTGCCTGAAGCGGTAATGACATAAGGTTTGAAATTCTCATAGTTGCCTGGTGAGAGGGACACGATAACGTTCAGACTGCCGTTGCTGTCTTTGAACCATTCCGGTGCCCAGGTGTGTGCGATTGTGGCAGGTGTGGATAAAGTAATGTTACGAACAAATGTCCAGTTCACTTTATCGGGGCTGGAGGCGATGCCTATGGTGTTACCCGACCAATTCGTGGTGTAGACGACGTAATACAGACCATCGGTGTGTTTCATGATGCTGGGATCGCGAATCAGATCGGACGGAGGTGTATAGGCTGGCCCTTTTAGCAAACCATAGTGGGTTGCATTATAGGATTCATAGATATACATATTGGACTCACTTGTGTTCGTGAAGGCGGATATCGTATAGACACTTGTCGCCGCTCTCGCTGTATTGGGGAATAACATCGTTAATAGAAGCAATGTTCCAAGCAGAAGGATCATTCCAGCCTTGAAAACGCTAGGTCCTCTTGCTCTGTCTTTCCTCTTCGTTAACATCAGGTCATCTCCTTATCCATGATCGAATGAAATAATGAATCAGACTTAACACACCTTACAGCTACCTGTTCCAATTCCAATTACATGAAGCATCACTCCCTTCACAGATCATGGATGAACAATATTAATTATGTAAACGGTTACAAATCATAAAATTACAAATGTTGTCTTGGCTCATTGTACATAGCTGATCACCACAGTTCCCCCATTTCCTTAGTACAATTCACTCCCATGACTGAATCCGAAGATTCATGAACCCGGGTTATCACGACTACGGAAATGAGGTGGTATGACTGTGGTAAAAAATTAACTTTTGCGTTATGTGATGCTATTGGTATTACTATTTTCTAGTGGTCCATCTCTATAAAAAGCAATTTCAATACATGAGCTAGTTCACCACAACCCACGGATAACGGGATAATGCATCCAGCAGGAAACGTACATGTGTTGGTGTTCTGCCTTCTTCATCGAACAAAAGTAATTCATTCTCTTCCTGTAACCAAGCTACCGGGATCTTGTAATCCTCTTGTGGACCAATCTGCCAGTAACGGCCCAGATGATGGCCATTCAGGTGAATGGTTCCTTTGCTCATTCCGGTCAGACGAAGCATCAAGTTCACCTTATGATGCTCGGATACTACAGGCTTGGTGAAATGCCAGCGGTACCATACAGGCTGACCATGCAAGCCTTGTGCTTGAGGAGCATTAGATGTGGGCTGAGACTTCTCGCCCACCGCAGCACTTGAGCCTCCACCGTCTGAGGTATAGGTCACCGGGTTGGCATTCCCATTGCCACTTTTGGCGACACCAGACTGTGCTGTACGCAGGATTGACCCCTGTACGCTAAGTTGAGCCAGTTCTTGCCCTGTTTCAGTGCTCTCCCATTGTTCCGGAAGTAAGGCATCCGTTCCTGCCATACGCCAATCCTTCAGTTCTCCCTGACTCGGATACGTGATCAGTTCCAGTCGGTTCAGTGAGGAACGGCTATACGGCATTTCCAGTGTATTCGTCTCTCCGGGCTTGATATACAAGGAAATGTCTAGTGTCTGGAAGGCAAACCAATCCTGATATCCCTCCATCGGAACTTCAATGCCATTGATACGAAGGCCTTTACTCAAGGCACCCACCAGTATCGCCCGATCCCTACCATCCAGCGTAAAGCTTCTGCTGAGAAGTGGCGCCCCATGTATAGCGTTCACCTCATCGAGATGCACAAGTCCACTCTCCGTATGCCAATCCCGACGAATATCCTGAACCTGGCCATCCAGATACACAGTACCAGCCAGACCTTTGCTCTCACCCAAATACGGAGAGAAGTTCAATCTGCCCATATGCTGCACCAGAATCTGAAGTGTGTTCTTCCCTTGGACTACTTGCAACTGAACTCCTGCGGCACCTACCTGACGAACCAGTACCTGTTGTACTCCATTGACAATAATCCTGGCGGTATCCTGAATATCTGGAAAAATGAGACTGGTCATCCCTTCGGTTGCACTCTCGAAATCGCATTCGTACAATAGATAACCAAAATCTTGTCCATACCGGGAAAAGTCCTCCGGTTGTCCACTCGCCGAGCGTTGCTTCGCAGTTAACGTAATACGAGACAGCTCAGGCGAAGCAGACAATGTTGGTGCGATTGGCGGTGTCCATGGGAGCTGCTGCTGTATTCCACTGATAGACTCCTCGCTGGCAAAGAACTCGTGACCCGTTAATGTCCGTTCTCCATCTGTCCAGTCACCAAGCAGCGTAATCGTGCGATCCGGATCCGTGATCATGCCCTTCACCTGACCCGATGGCAACACGTCCACGTCATCGAACCCGATTGCATAACGTAGTCCCTTCTGATTGGTTGCTTCCAATCGCCATGTTCGATTCATCATCTCTTGATCCAGAATGACGAAACGGATCGGTGTGCTGTTTGCTTCCAGTTGGATCATTCCCGGCTCCTGGAAATGGAACAGGTCGAAGCGGTGTACGTTCCTTGCTGAATCATGCTCGACCAGCACTTGCACCGAACTGTCCATGACGTTCAAGTCCAAGGCTTCCAATTCAACTATGGAACGCTGCCCTGCTGGGGCCACGATGAACAGGTTCAATTCTCCGTTGATCATTTCATTTCCTGTAATCATCGTACCCGCAGTCAGGTATACCTGATCCGCAATCTGTACTCGATCCAGCAAGGGAACAATCTGTCCCGGATTCAGCGATACGGGAAGAGTACGCCCTTCTTCAAGCGTAATGTGCATCGTCTCGCGTTCATCCTTGTGACTCTCCAGGAACCACATTTTCTGGTTGTCTGCCTGTCTGCCTCGTACAGATATGCCTTCAGGATGACGTACAACAATCTGTTCTTCTGGAATTTCCTCTGTTTCCATCAGAAAGGCCCCGAAAGCATGGACGAAGTAAGACAGATTTTTGGCTACCGCATATTTCGGTGTCACCCGACCATATTCGTTTAGCGGTGCATCATAGTCATAAGACGTAATCATGAAAATGTCACTGCTACCCATCGTTCTTCCGCCATATCCACCAAAGTTCGTGCCGCCGTAGAACATGTAATAGCTGATTCCGGTATACCCGGCACGCAAAATCTCCATGATGCGTCGCTCCAGCAAAGGCGCCGTCTTCTGAATAGCCGAAGGCCCTCCCCAATTCTCGAACCATCCGGTCCAGAATTCCGTGACCATCTTCGGGGTGTCCGGCTGTTTGGCTCGAAGTTTCTCATAATGCCCGTCAGCACCCGACCAGAAATTAGCCCCTTCAATCGTGCCTTCCGCCCCGCCAACGCATGTAATCAGCGTAGCGTCAATGCCACGTTGCAACAATCCATCTCTCAGCGTAATCATATGTTCACTTGCGGCGGCGTCATCCATCAGGTACTCATACTCATTCTCCACTTGAACGAGAATGACCGTGCCCCCGGCTGATAACTGGCGCTCCCGAATGATCGGCACAATCCGATCAAAATACAAATTCACATAGTGCAGATACGTCTCATTATTCTCCCGGAATTTCACGCCGTCCTTCGTACCAAGCCAGTATGGAAAACCACCAAAATCCCATTCCGCACAGATAAACGGACCCGGACGCGCGATGACCCACATGCCCAGTTCTGCGCATAGATCCAGAAAAGCCCCACAATCGTTGTCCCCTTCAAAGGACCACTGTCCTTCTTCCGGTTCATGCACGTTCCACGCAAAGTAGGTGTCGATACAGTTCATGCCTGCCAGCTTCGCCTTCAGCAGAACCTCACGCCATTCCTCCTTCGGCATGCGGAAATAATGGATCGTGGCACTGTTCAGAAATACACGCTCTCCGTTCAGGAAAAAACTGCGTGCATCGTACGTTAATTCGGATTGAACACCATTTTCAGCCCTGGCGATGTTCTTCTCCTGTTCCTCAAGCAAAAGGGATGTGTTCTCTGTCAAAGATATCCCCTCCTTCTCTGTATTTATATAAATTGAACTAAAGCTTATTTACACTGCGCACTTCAATGACAGAACAACCTTCCGATCGCTGTTATCCCCAGATTTTTCGATTCCCTTTTATCAAGGGGAAAATCCGGGGATAGCGTATGCTTCCGATGTAGCTTTCTTGCAGAAAGCTTGTAGGCGCACGCTCCGCTTCTTCAGGTTTTTTCTGTCCTCTTCGTTTGGTGTAAATGTTTAGTTCAATTTACATAGTTTCATATGTCCTGTAACTCTTTTAAAATATAAGGCGAACCAAATTTGTTGAACTAAAAGACAATCTATACTGGCACTCAGGATGCCAGAGCAACCTTCCGAGTGTTATTATCACTTCTCCTGCAACGTCACGCCTTCCAGTACAACTGTTGTGATGGAATTGTCGGCCGTAGGCACTTCAAGTCCGTTGGCATACACCGGAATGTCTTCAAGCTGCTCCATATTTCGCTCTGGTGAAGTCTGGTACACCTGAGCGGTGGATGATTTTCCATACGCATACCCTTCCAGTTCAAACGCCGTTGTTCCAGCTGACAATTCATTACGAATCACCAGCACCAGTCGTTGACGTTCTGCGTCATAGGCAGCCAGCGTACGTCCACCATCCGTTGGAATAATCGTCGCGCCGGGACGAATGAACTTCGTAAACTGGGCCATGCCGTAATACTGTTTGGTCATCTCATACTGCTCTTCTCCGTTAAAATTGGCGTGAATGAAGCCCCAGTTATTATTGGCGCCTTCATCTTCAACGGCCTGCCAGTATACCCAGGCGGATGGCTGCATGATTTTCAGATCGAACATGATGCGCTCTGCGAGTTCTTGCACTGAGGTCATGTCTTCATGACTATGCGGTTCGCTGCCGCCTGTGCCGTACTCGGACATCCACAGCTTCTTGCCATGGCCTTCTGCCAGCGTGCGCAGCTCCTCCATTTTGCTACCATTATAGGAATGGGTATTGATCTGCTGGATTACGTCCAGCGTGTCCTGATCATAGAGGTTGAAATTAAACACCGTCTCATCAATACTGTTATCGTCCGCCGCACTGATGACGGTTCCGTCCAATCCTTTGCTCTTCAACGATGCAGCAACTTTCTTGATAATCTCGGCCTGTTTCTCATTCGTAAAATGACTGCCTTCCTGCATATTGCCCTTCTTCCACCAATCAGAGGAAGGTTCATTGAGCGGATTCAGTGTGCGGAAGGTGATCCCCCACTCGTCCCGATAATGCCTCACGACTTCAGTCAGATAATCTGCAAATGCATCATACTGATCGTCACGCAGATTATTGCTGCCATCCACGGCTCCGGTCACCGATCCACTGATCGTCATCCAGTAAGGTGGTGAATTGGAGAATGCTTCAGCAATATTCACGCCACGCTCCATCGAGCCTTGTAATACAGCCCGCTGACCTGCATCAGCCTCCCAATCCCACTCTCCAGGTTCAGGCTGGAAGCCAGGTACATCCCCGCCGGGACGGAGGGCTTTCATCTCCGGATTTTCCTCACCGCCAATATTGTAACGAACGATGTTCAGACCTAATCCTTTCTCCGGGTCAAAGACCAGATCCATCACTTCACTCACCTTCGCCTGATCCTTCCATCCGCCAAGATCGTTGGCCCACCAGGCAAGTGACGTGCCCCAGCCTTCAAAATGATCATAGGACTGATCCACCTTCAGACGTACCGGTTCCTCTTGGAATACAAGCGTTTTGGATGATTCATTGGCAAAATGATTGATAACAATTCCTCCTCCTGCCAGCAGGGCAATCAGGGCTACACCCATGAGGATATAGTTCCGTTTGCTCCTGCTGCGTTGTTCTTTATGCGCCATGGGCTATACAATCCCTTCTCCATGTACGGTAATTACTTCGTTGACGTTCAACGTCAGGTTCAGTACATACACACATTACAGACACTTCGGTTACTTGATTCCGCTGCTTCCGCCACTAATGTTGGCTTCGTAGACATAACGTTGTCCAAACAGATATACCAGCACCATCGGAATGGTGAGGAACAGGGAAGCGATCATGACAAGGTTCCAAGGCGGCATCTGTCCGCCACCTACCGTAGTCAGCAGCTGCACCCCAAGTGCAAGCGGCATTTTCTCCGGGTCATTGATATAGATGAGCGGCCCCATGAAGTTCCCCCAGTTATAGGAGAATGAGAAGATCGCAATTGCCGCCAGAATCGGATAAGTCAGTGGCATAATAATCTTCCAATAGATTCCCGGATGTCCCATACCATCGATCATGGCGGCTTCATCCAGTGATTTGGGGATACTCATGACAAACTGTCGAATCAGGAATACGTTGAACGCCCCGGCGAAGAAGCTCGGTACGATCAGCGGGTAGAATGTATTAATCCAGTCCAGATGACGGAAGATGATGAACTGCGGTACCATCGTCACCTCACCCGGAATCATCATCGTACTGAGCAACACGATAAACAGGAAACGGCTGCCTTTCGCTTTGATTCGGGCAAAGCCGTAAGACACGATGGAAGCTGACAATACCGATCCAACAATCGTAAAGATGGTAATAATGACTGAGTTTTTGAGATACGTTCCGAGATTGTTATTCGTGAAAATCGTATAAAAGTTCGACCACTGGAACTCCATTGGAACGAAGGTAAAAGCTGATTTGACGGTTGTTGCGTCACTTGCCAGTGCAATGGAGATCATGTACAGGAAAGGTGAAGCAAGCAGCACCCCGACCAGAATCAGAAAAATATAGGATATCGTCTTCTCCACAGTCGATGGATTACTCATTGGCTTTTCCCTCCTCGTAGTGCACCCATAGCGCCGATGAACGGAATACAACCAGTGTCAACGCCATGATGATGATGAATAGTACCCAGGCAATAGCCGATGCATATCCCATTTTGTAGAACTGGAATGCATTCTGGAAAAGGTAAGGAACGACCATCTGACTTGAATTATCAGGTCCCCCGGCAGTGACGATAAATACCTGCGCGAAGGTCTGGAGCGCCCCGATCATGCCCGTCACGAGATTGAAGAAAATAACGGGAGTCAGCATCGGGAATGTAATATGGAAGAACGATTGTGTGCTTTTCGCACCATCGATGGCTGCGGCCTCGTACAGTTCCTGCGGAATGCCTTTCATCCCTGCAAGCAGCAATACCACGCCACCACCCACACCCCATAAGGACATGAGAATCAATGCAGGCTTAACCCAGTTGGGATCAAGAAGCCAGGCAGGACCCTGAATACCGAAGATCGCAAGTGCCTGGTTGATCAATCCCTCCGTCGGCGCAAGCAAGTGAATGAAGAGTAATGAACTTGCAACCACCGGAACGACGGAAGGCAGGTAGAACAGAATACGGAAGAAAGTAATCCCTTTGATCTTCTTGTTCAGGTAGTATGCAATCCAGAGTGAGATTGACATGCCCAGCGGAATGGATATCAGTGCATAGAAGAATGTATTGCCGACGGATTTCCAGAAGATCGGATCGTCGGTCAGTAGCGTTTTGTAATTGTCGATACCGATGAATTCAGGGGACTGGAACAGATCCCAATTTGTGAAGCTCATATAGATGGAAAACAGGATCGGACCCAGGGTCAGCCCCAGGAACCCGATCAGCCAAGGCGAGATGAAGATGTAGAACCATTTCCCGTCCTTTTTTCTCACGTTAAGCCCTCCCATGACGCAGAGAGCAGATGGAACCCGCAATCATGCCGAATTCCACCCGTCCTCCTGTCGATGCTATTTGAACAACCTCTATTTGTAGAGTCTTTCCAGTCCACTTTGGATTTCAGTAACGGTATTATCAAGTGAAGCTTTGTTGTTGAAGTACACACCCAGCTTGTCGTTAATCAGCTTCATCATTTCGTTCCATTGCGGATTGAACGGTTCTGCATAGATCGTTGATTCACTGAACGCAGCCATGTTGATTTTCTTGCCGCCGTATTCAGCATTCAGGAATTCATCACTGGACAGACCTGCTTTGGTTGCGGGAGCATCCTGACCGGCTTTGATCATTGGCAACTGTGCTTCTGGTGTCGTCAGTGCTTCAATGACTTTGAATGCCTCTTCCTTGTGTTTGGAAGCGTTGGTAATCGTTAAACCGTTGAAGAATGCGTTCGTTTCGCCCCATACCGGTGAGATATCCCAGTTGATGCCTTCGACCTTAGCAAGCGAACCAATGTTCCAGAAACCGGTTGTTTCCATAGCGATCTTGCCTTGTGCAAACAGCGGATCGGCGCCGATATTCCCCATGTCGGCAATCTCGGTTGGCGTTGGTCCTGCACCGTGGGTGAAGGTCAGATCATTCATGAATTGCAGTGCTTTACGCACTGGCTCCGTATCGAAAGTTGGTTTGCCACTCTCATCGAACAACGAACCACCATTCTGGTAGATGAGCTGCATCCATTGTGGCCACCAGCTACCTGGATAGTAGCCCCACTGAACTGTTTTGCCATTCTCCTTCACGGTCAGCTTCTGAGCTGCCGCCATCAGATCGTCCTGTGTCCAATCTTTGTTTGGGTATTCCACCCCGGCCTTGTCGAACAGATCTTTGTTATAAAAGAGGACCATCGCGCCTGCACGATCCGGCAAACCGAATTGCTTGCCATCATACTTCATTAGGTTCGCAATATCATCGGAATAACGCTCTGACATATTCACATTGTTCGCCTTGATCATGTCATCCAGCGGTATAATCTGATTCTTGGAGGCGTAGGCCTGATAGTTCTCGGCAATCATCATGATGTCGGGTGCCGTTCCTCCGGCAATCATGGTCTGTACCTTCTGGTCATAATCTCCTGCAACCACGTTGAGTTTCACATTAATATCGGGATACGTCTGCTTCACAATGTCGAGTCGTTCCTGATAAATTTTCTTCTCATCCTCCGAACCCCAGATCGTCATGCTCAAATCTACCTTGCCACCGGACTCGCCGGAGGAACCACTTTTACTGCTACAGGCTGTCAGACCCATTACCATGACCAACATCAATAAAGAAATGACCTTTAGACTTCTTCTCATACGTTACGCCCCCTTGAACTAATGAATGGATGACCACACTGAAACCCGTTTCATGAAATGGGTTTCATTAAGCTGAAACATAAAACCCATTCCACTTTATGAAAGGGGTTTCATTCACGCACTCATTATATTTCACCCTTCGAGGAAATGTCAACG
Organism: Paenibacillus sp. FSL R5-0519; assembly: GCF_037974275.1. Taxonomy (NCBI): domain Bacteria; kingdom Bacillati; phylum Bacillota; class Bacilli; order Caryophanales; family Paenibacillaceae; genus Paenibacillus; species Paenibacillus sp. FSL R5-0519. The sequence goes on along the minus strand of NZ_CP150234.1, from coordinate 1,441,226 downwards.
CTTTCTTTTCCAATTACAGGCCCTTTATCTTGCAGCAGGTCCTGTACTTTGACGCACTATCAGCTCCGGTCGCAGAATAATCTGCTTCTTCGGTTTGCCTTGGTTAATCAGCTCATGCAGCACATCCACAGCCTGTTTGCCAAGCTGATACGTGTTCTGGGATACGGTTGTCAGTTCCGGTATAACGGCACTGGCAAGCGGCGTGTCATCAAAACCCACAATGGATATATCCTTGGGAATCGAGAGCCCATGCTCAATCGTTGATTTGATTGCACCAATCGCCGTATTATCATTCACACAGATGACCGCGGTTGGCGGATTGTCCCGATCCAGCAGTTTGGACATTTCCCTTTTGCCATCGTCGATGGAGAAACTTCCGAGCAGCTGCCGTTCTTTCGGTATTTCGAGCCCATGTTCCCGAAGTTTCTTCTGTACCGCTCTGACCTTGACCATGGTGGTGGATAACTCTTTCAGCCCGCCGACAAAGGCGATATCACGATGCCCCAGTTCAAGCAAATGCTCAGCTGCAAGGGCCGCCCCTGCTCCTTCATCGGTATACACCCGGTGGAACCCGCCTTTGGCAATATTGCCATTGACCAGCACAATCGGCATGCGTTTGCCCATATCAATCAATTCCTGAGCCATATCATCTGGACAGACCTGCATATTGATTCGCCCGCCGAGAAAAATAATACCGTCTACTCGCTTTTCTCGCAGAATGGACAAATATTCAGATTCCCTGTTGTAGTCGCCTGCTGTATTACAGAGAAAGAATGTGTACCCTAATCCACGAGCCTCATTCTCCGCACCCCAGAACACTTCCGGGAAGAAGGGATTGGTAATGTCCGGCAGGATGATGGCGATGGTGCCCGTCTCTTTCTTGATCAGACTGCGCGCCTGCGCATTGGGCTGAAACTGGTGTTTTTCGATGATGGACATAATCTTCTCTCGGGTGCTTGCACGCACTGGTGCCGTATCATTCAGCACTCGGGAGACCGTCGCGACAGATACATTTGCTTCCTTGGCGATGTCGTATATGGTGATCGGTGTCATAGCGGAACCTTCCTTTTTCTCTAATTTTCCCTATTTTCCCTGCTTATCATACCAGATAAGGAATGGCGATGAAATGGGTTTCATTGTTGGGCTGTGAAGACAGGTTGAGGAGCTTTACCAAGGTAGCATGAAAAAAAGTAAGCCTCTCCTCCGTCAACCGTCACTTAACGTGTCCAAATAAACAGCTTGCTGTCGGCATTCACAATCTGTGTGCCATTGCTCAGCTCAACCAGCGACGTACCCCAATGGGTATGTCCGCTGAACACCACCGTCTCCGGCCCGGCCTCCAGGGCTTGCCGGATGAGCGGTTCACCCCTAAGCCCAAGCTCGGGAATGCCCGGGCTTTGATGCAAAAGCAGGCAATCCGGCTGCTGCTTCAGCAGCTTGCGTACGGATTGCAGGTACTGCTCTGCCGGCAGCCGGCCCGGCTTGTCCGGCCTGCCGATGATGCCTCCCAGGCCCGCGATGCGCAGCTGGCTGGGTTGGGCGGCACTTGGCGCAGGGCCACCCGTTGGGGGGCCAGCGTTGATCATTGCGTCTGGGCCATCCATGGCATGGATGCCCTTGACGCTGTGCAACCGATGAGCATCTGCCTCATCGGTGAGATCGTGGTTGCCGTGCACGCCGGCAACCCAGCCGAAGGCTGCCCTGAAGGCGAGCCAGACGGGTACCGGATTGCCGCTGGCTCCCCTTTTCCCGCGCCGGGCATACAGGTCTCCACACATCAACACGCCTATACGTTCCGGATCAAGCTCAGGCCATTCCACTTCCAGTAATAACCGGACGTATGCAGGCAGGACTTCGCCAAGAAGTTGATCCTCAGAGGTACTTTGCATAGGGTTGCTATCCACTTCGGCATTCGTTCCAACGCTGTTGTACGTCTCTTCATTAGAAGCCGTCGCTTCGCCAAATGTGGCATCCTTCCTCCGCTCCGTAGCAGGCACAACTCCTTGCAGATCCGAGGTCACAATGAGTGCATCCACTCCATCGGGCAGCCCCGAGACTGTGCCATGATACATGGGCAGTTGGGCTTCGATCACCTCTCCTCCGGAGATGGTATTCAGATAGGTGAAGTGTTCAATCGGCTGATCGTCCAACGTTACGATTCTCATGGGACATGCCTCCTTTTCCTTTATTTTACCTTCTAATCTGCATTCATGGTCCATATATTAAAATGTAAGCGAATTCAATGGAGATTAGAGGAGTGTGAACGACGTCATGATCATTCAAGTCAGTCCGCTGGCAGAAGCAAGACTTACTGAAAAGCTGGGAGATCGACCAGGCTATTTCAAATTGTTTTATGATACCGATGGATGCGGTTGTGACGGAATTGCGGTACTTCTGATCTTAAACGAACCTGATAGCGATGATGTTACCATAGAAGCGGGTTCGCTTCCATTTGTCATCAACAAACAGCAGCAGATTTACTTCGAACCCTGTCTGCGTCTACAATCCGAGCACAGTTTCCCTTCGTTCCGACTTAGTAGCGATTCCATGATCTACGGCAGCAACGTCAAAGTCCATGATTTACGAGATACCGCAGACGTAACCCTTCAACCCACCGGATGGTTTATACGATAAACGTTGAATCAGCGCTATAATCAAAACCTCCCAATCCCATATGCTCCGTGGGACGGGAGTTTTTTTATCAATCTCAATGAGTTCATTAGGCCATTATTCTTGTAAATATTTCATATTTGTGCAGTGCCTCTGTACCTCTGCCAATCTAATTCCGACCATTTTTCAGGACAAAAGAGGTGAAAATCTGATTAATTAATATGGACTTTAGTTTAATACAAATAATTACAAACAAACCGTATACTTAGATAACCATATATGAATTTAGGAGATACACAAAATGGAATACCTAATTAAAGATATAAATCTAGTTATATCAAAAACACGGTTGGAACATTTTTTTCGTTTAGAAGTGTCGAGGAGGAAAATTGAAACTTATGAAGTTACCCACAATCCTGAACGTAGTCCGAATCTTGTTGAGTATTAAAGTTATATACCTTATTGTAGCTTTTAGTGTATTTCTCTATATTTTCAGTCAAAATCCTGAAGCCTTTGCCGGTTATCAAGTGAACGGCAATGATCTGATTAATTTCTCTAATGAAATTACTGGGAGAATCATTTTTTTAATCAGCCCGAGTTTACTTGCTATCATCTGCATCACCAAACGAAAGTTCAGATCGACTGTTACGTTCCTGAGTATTGCTTTATTTATCGGTCTACTAAATGAAGGACTATTAACTGGACTTGTTCAACTATTCGCGTTGTTAGTTGTGCTCGTACATCGACCAAGTAAGATATTTTTAAAGCGTCAGGATTCAATTGACACAGAGACACCATATATCGCCAAGAAGAGCCTGACTTAAACGTCAGGCTCTATTTTTGATTGATACGACCGGTATCGGACAGTATGTACACTTTAATTTGAAATAATGCTATTTTTCTGAATCTTCGATCCTTTATTCTGTCATGCTGTGGCTTCTATGATCCCTGCGTTCTTCGCGATCAGCCTCTTCCATCTTACGGATATATCGCTTTAACTCCTCTTTGTGAGTCTCCAATTCCACCAGACGTGCGGATGCACCATCAAGAAACGATTGCATCTTATACCCCAATGTGGTGGCAGCATTACCGACCCAATGTTGCTGCAAGCGACCATGAATGGAACGCATTTTCTGATCCTGTTGCCTCAAGCGTTCCTGCAACTGCTCACATTGTGCAACTGCTCTTTGCAGATCCGACAAGGATACGGAGATTCTCCCCATGTTGCCTTCCTCCTATTATTTGAACTCGTCTGCCAGCAAGAAATCCTCACGTTTGCGTTCTATGTATTCCGCGATCTCACTAATCGATTCTTGATACCAGCGGTTGATCCGCTGAAGCGTTGCGGTCGCGTTATATGCAATCGGCGTGAACGATTGACTCTCACTGGTGGAGATATGTGTTTGGAACATCTGGATGGAAGCCTGCGCATCGCTAGAAAATCCACTCAAGCTAATCCGCATCTCCCTTGCTGCTTGTGCCAACTCCTCCGGTGTTAATTGAATCTTTCCTCCACCTGCTTGTGCGTTGGCCGCAACTGCGACCAATGGTGCTATAGCACCTCTTACAATGCTCGACACGGATGCAAGTGCTTCTTGATGAGCCGTCCAGCGTGGTGATATGCCGATCTCTTCTCCTGTTGCCCGATTAATAAGTGGTCCGACAAGATTTCCATTTTTGTCGAACTGATATTGATTCATCGAATGGTATCCTTTGCCCTCATCTTTGGAGAAGGAATCGAAAAGACGATAGACATTGCCTACTTGAAACTTATCCAGATCGATATTAATCGGTAAATCATATAATACAAGCGGCGAGTTTGCTCCCAAAGAGCGAATTGGAACCTTAAGTTGATATTGAAGCATCCAATTCTGATACATGGCATTCGCCGAATCGAAATCCTGACCTCTGTAAAAGGTGCTCCCAACGTGCCTGTCATACTCGACAATTCCGCCCGCACCGACAGAATCGTTGGGATCGACGACATTTACGACTTTACCGTCGTAATACCCCTCATTTACTTTGGCTAAACTCACATCATCCAGCAGGTTGGTCACGCTCGGTGCGCTGTAAGTCATGGCCGACAGATCCTGACGTGCCGCCACGTATTGCGCCAATCCGCCACCGAGCGAATGTCCTGTCAACGAAATACTCGCATCAGGATACGTCTGGCTCACTTTCTCGTAGAGTACTTCCGCTTGGCGAAACTGGTTGTTCTCCCATTCAATATCGTCCTTGATCGCTTCGACAAAGCTTTTTTTAAATATGTTGTGATGGTCCGGGTCCGTGACGGCATCCTCCAGCCGGCGTGTTCGGCCGCCAAGAACGTCGAACACATCGGTCTCGTAATCGGCTCCCATATCAAACCAGTTTCCACCCGGTTCAGTTCCGCGGTAACCAATAACGATCTGGTCGGTTTGTTCGTTTTGAAGCACTAAGGCGTCGAAACCTGAAACTTTATTATGTAACTCAGCACCCTCAGGCTCGACAACTTTCCAAGGTTCCAATTCTGGGAGGACAAATCCCTCGGAAACGTCTTGATATGCAAGCTTAGAAAATTTCATGTATGTCTCATCTGAAATGTAAGTTTTCAAAAAAATAAACCTCCTATATTTACTCTTAAACTTAAAATATAGTAATATACCCATATCATGATAGATGCAAGGAGTGGACACTATATTAAAAAGTAAGTCACTAATTATATTTATTTTTGTTTGTTTTGTCCTAATTATGGGAGGTTGTAGCTTTATGTCTGATGCTCGTGAAGATGCTCAAATCGTTAACAAGGCTATGGAAGCAGGAAAAACATACTTTAAAGAAAAATATGATCTCAAGGTTGAATTTACGCGCCACAAGTTCAATCCTCCCGACCTTGGGACAGACGTGGGGCTCTATGGACATTTAACAGAAGATAAGGGTACAGAAGTTTTTCTGCTTATTAACTATGAGACACTTGAAGTCGTCACTGCAGCCGTTCCCGAAGAACTTACTCAATAATGTTTCTGAGCCTCATTCTGAGGCTCTTTTCTTATATTAGACATCAATTTTACGAGACATCATCATGATATCATACATTATTTCCAGTAATCAGGATCTGCACGTCAAGGGACTTCCTTCTTTTTTCCAAGGAAATAAAATTCATTATAGGACATCTATTCCTGTCCAGGTAGTTAAACACTCAAAAACAGGAATATAGTCACACTCTTTCCCCCAAGTGAACAGTGATTCATTGAATAGTATAGGCTGTTGTTACCAGAAGAGAGAAAGTTTAATTTTCATGAATATACCAGTTAATGTAACTCCAATTGTTGTAACCGAATTTATGATCCACTAACCTATTAGTTACTAGTCTTCAATACACATTCGTAATCAATCTCAAGCAGATTACTTCACAATAATCTCAATCGGATCCATGGCTAATGCGATATCCCCGGTCATTTCCACATAGAGATTTTGTTTCCCTTTCTTGGTTACTATGAACTCATCTTCAACCTCAACCACTTGACCTGACTTAAACTCAGTTACATACCCCACATCCGTATAATTACGTTCCTCGTCACTACCGGAGAAGAAAAAACGAATGATTGGTTTTCCATGGGTAACTTCAACGGGTGTAATACCTATATATTTTAAAGTCCCTTTTACTTTCATTGTCTCACCCTTACTTGAGACAGGTGATGTTGTGACTTCAAGAACAAAATCCGATGCTTCTACACGTTTAGTAACTATATCTTCATTTTTTTCTTTTGATGAACACCCCGTAAATATTATGGATACCATTAACGCCAACATTAAGACGCTACTACTCATTTTATTAACTTCGTATCACCTCTCTCTCTCACTCTAACGAGTGATGTAATGAAAGGGTTGCTCAATCCGTTCATTGATTTCTCCGAACTATCGTTTTTAGTTCAATCATGTGTCACACGAATTCAATTAATTTCCTATCTATTTCTGCGATCTCACCAATGTCCGATGTACCATCCCAAAGGATAATTGAAGAAGCTTCATTGTTTTCAACAAAATCATCAAGTTGGCACAATTCACCCATGAACAGAGCTCCGTACTCTGTCCGTTCAGGTCCATGAAAACTTGGTTGGAGTCTAAACTTCATTAGCCCTTTGAATTCAGCCGTATCCAGATTCTGATTGGTTTCCTCAAACAATTCTCTTGTTACACACTGCTCCGCATTCTCTCCAACTTCAATAATACCACCTGGAAGTTCCCAGTTTTTTCTCCACTTATTATGCATGAATAGATACTTTCCTTGGCACTTTACCACAATTAGAGCATGTGTTAGTGGAGCATTCAGTTTACTTGTAATGACCTTATCGTACTCGATACGAATAAATTCCAAAAAAATGTTACCTCTTGAATCTGTCATGATTGCCATTTACATTCCTCCATTTTTTGTGAACAAAAATAAAAAAACGCGCTAGACCTAAGTCCTGCGCGTTCATAACACAGGATGGGAAGCGCGAATAGCATTAGACCATTCTCTTAATCATCGATATATGGGAATAATACCCACTATTACACTTTAGAGTCAAGTATATAATTTTGCTCATTTACCTATATCGTAAATCTTGGATAATCACATCGTTTAGCGAAAATCCATAAACAGCAACTTTCGATAAACCTAGGCTTAACAACATCCCGGTTCAAAGTTACAGGTACTTGTCTCATAAAGGGGATGAATTACTAGAATACTTTTTTTTCATGTGACCTTTCATCTACCTACTCGATCTAATATATAAGTAACGTTACGAACATTCTAATACTTTTAGTAAGAAAGCAGGTGAACCCTTGCATACAGATTCTATTGTCGTCAAAACCAAAGCTGGGGATCCTGAAGCATTCGTGCATTTGACGGAACCCGCATTCTTTTAAACGTAACCACTCCTGGAAATCACCTGGATTCGGAGCCCAATTCGCTGTTTTCTGATGCCAATAGAGGGGCAGTGGATACGTTAGAGGTTCTCTATGAAGGCCAGCCTCTGAGCTGGAATTCCGATTTTATGGATGGTAAGGATGCTTCCAGCTTAATCGTTCAGGTTACCAACACTACTGTCACAGACCAGAATGTCCAGTTCCCTGATCAGTTTGACTTGAGTGTAAATGTAAAGTTAAAGGGTTACGATGTCCCGTTCCAATTCGTTCTGCCTGTTACAAAAACTACGCCCGTTACCGTTCTCACTTCAAAGGAGACCAAGCATCATGATAACATTAACTTGCAGATCAGTAAGCTGGAAATTACCCCTATCACAACGCAGTTATTCGTTGAGTACAAAACCAATCCGGGCCAGAGCATAGAAAAGATGCTCGCTACTATCCCTTCGGAATACAAGGGTGCTAACGGGGGAATCATCGCTCTTCAATATGATATTGTGGATGAACATGGCGTTCAACTGAAGCCCATCGGTTCTCGCCCATTAGCGAATCTTTGAATTTAATCCTTGTTTAATTACTTTTATACTATGCTGTCCGTTATTTCAAAAAAAAGCAGCCGATCACATGGATCAGCTACTTTTTTTGTGTTAATAGTTAGACTAATTTAGAATCTCACCTTTATCTATTTTCGCCAAGCGTTTATGCCAAACTGCGAGTTGTTCAGGCGTTTGTCGCACCCAATCTTTCACTTCGCCAACAACTTTTAGTGGGGCTTTGCTGCGATATGATCGCGTCGGATTGCCTGGGAATTTCTTATCCGTCACATTTGGGTCATTCTCCCATTCCCCTGTTGGTTCAACAAGATACACGCGCGGTTCACCACCGCCTTTTGCCAACTCCGCAGCTAACCCAGCCCCATCACGCAAAGCTGTAAAATAAATGTGATTCATCACAACATCCGGATTGTAATTCGAGCGAAAGCCAGCTGTGAGCAAGTCCCCGATCTGCAAATCTGCTCGTGTCCCATGATAAAAAGGACCTTTGTCAAGAATTTCAGCCATCTCGCCACCACCCCCAAAGCTAGTAAGATACTCTATTTTATCATGAACCTGCCTCTTAGATTTTCCTCGCGTAATACATCCATAGTGCCAAAAATACGATTAAAACAAATAATAAACAAGTTAGTAAAGTGTAAAATATCATGGGATTAAAGAAACCAGCAATCATGGAGGCTATGCCCAGACTAATAAGAATAATTGCTACGCTAAGTGTGCCTGCATTCTGGAGTATTGTAACACTCCGCTCGTCATTCTCCTCAATAAACTGCTTCTTCAGCTCGGCTTCATTTTTGCTGGCTTTTATATACCTGACGAGAAAATAAGTGACGGCCACTTCAACCCCGATAAAAGCTCCTGTATGAAATCCCTTTATAAAACTAGGCAGAGCGGGCAGTCCACCTCTGTAAAATATAAGTCCTACATAGATCAATATCGTAGCAGCGGCTACCAGTGACAGTGCGTTTTTGCGAGTTTCTACTTTAATCTTGAACTTGTCCACTTATATCTCCTCCACTTCGCTGAAATCAAAAACTTCTTCAATAGCGAGTCCAAAAAAATTAGAAATTTTGTAAGCAAGAATAAGGGAAGCCGTATACTTTCCCCTTTCTAGAGAAGTGATGGTTTGCCGGGTAACACCTACAATTTGTCCCAACTCTTCCTGTGACAGTTTATGCTGCTTACGCAGTTCTGCAATTCTTGTCTTCAAGTAATCACGTCCTTGCAATGTTTACTTTGCATTTTTAGCATAGTTGACTTTGCATTTTGTGTCAAGTTAACTTTGCATTCTATATGAATTAACCCGCCCTTTATTTGAAAAAATAAACAGCTGATCACATGGATCAGCTGCTTTCTGACATTTAAGGAGTGCTAATATGTTGCATTCTAATGTCTCTATTTTACACAGTGAAAAATAAAGGATCGACTTTTAGAATTTGCGTGTTTAAATTCCCAATCGCCATATGTTTCAATTTTCGAAAACCCTGTTTGTTTCAGCGACTCATCCAATTCTTCTTGATTTCGAAATCTGATCTGCATTTTTTCATGAACTAGGACTTCGTCTGTTTTTGTATTTTTCACAGTTTCATAAAAAGTATAGATATCTCCCTCAAACCCTTCATATTCTGTAGAGATTTCAAGAGGGTCTCCACTTCGCATATCTTTAGCTAAGTCCGGCGTCCCGTCCTTCTCCCACTCTTCCCACACTTTAACCAGAGGGTTTCTAATATCAAAAATAAAGTTGCCGCCAACGTTTAGGGATCGAAATACGTCTGAGATTACTTTCTTCCAACTATCATCAGTAAGAAACACCTGTGCCACATTGGCAGTCATAATAACCGCGTCATTGGTATTGGTTTGTAAATTTGAGCTATCTCCTACAATCCAATTCACTTTGCCTGCATTATCTTTAATTCTCGCTACTTCAATTGCTTCTTCATGGGGATCAATAGCTGTAATTTTATAACCGTACTGAACAAGATGAGTCGTCCATCTTCCTGTTCCGCAGCCTAAGTCAACGATAGACTCTACTTTTAATTTATTTAGTAAGGCAAGGAAAAACTCATCGTCTTTTCCCCAATGGTTAATCTGGTCATATACTAATGGAATCATAGATGTTGTTCCCACTTTCTGTAGCATTTTTATTAGTTCATCAGATAAGAAAGGGTTTAGTCAATTAGTGTATTGCCCGTCACCTGAACAAAAGTAGCCGATTAGGTTAATCGGCTACTTTCTGTGGTTTATTGAGCTATCGTATTCCCTTAGAGTAACAAATGACGACTGGGACTGATATCATTAACAATTCAGTATCATTTGAAACCGAAATGCTTTTCAACTTCTAATAACATCTGCTCTTTATTGGACTGAGATGTTCTCATAAACCATTTTAATTGATATTGCTCTGCTTGTTGCAGGTAATGATTCGATGCTCTAACCACTGTGTTTAATGTTTCGTCCCGTGCACGTTGTGGATCTGATAAACTAGGAAACAAATCTTCCATGCCTCTCAGATGATCTCGATCTAAATAATCCGCACGAATGAGGTCATCTTCTGCAAACATATAAATAACTCGGTTGGGGTCAGCAATCTCCCTTAGATAAGCAGGTTCCATAAAAGTATCTACTACGATTGGCTTCTCTTTCCCCATCTGTAACAAATCCAAGATGATAAATTCCACACTCTCGTCAAACACGGAATTTAACCAATGACTTCTATCGTTCCCACGCCCTAAAAAGAACCATTCCCAATCAATGAAGTGTCGCAAAATTGCTGGATGATCCTGTGGATTAGCCTTTTTTTGATAATCGAACGTGTGATCATCTGAGGAATAATAATTCATATCCCATTTTGAAGAAAGTAAATTAGTCATCGTGCTTTTTCCGCCGCAAGGGCCTCCACATATCCAATAAACGTGATCTAAATATTGTCTTAATAATCGGTCTGAAATTTTCATAGTATGAACAGCTCCTAGTATAAGATTATTTTCTTATAAAAGAGAATGCCTCTTGTCCTAAATGCACTAAATGTCCAAGTAGCTGGCATTTTTACACCGCCTTTTAATTTCCATTTTCTCATAAAGTTAACCAGTTGTGAATCTTGCTCATTTATAAGAGTCATATTCCACACTAAAGTCACACGTCCACCGTAGCAGTTTGTACAATTTGCTTAAAAACTCGATCTATATTAGCCTCTTTATCCAAACTCTTCTTTACGCCCACCTCACTTAATGTTAGATTTTATAACATATAATAATGAAAGCGAGTGGGTTGAAGATGGATCTGCAACAGTTATTGACTATCCCCATTCTCTCCAAAGCAAAGGTTATTGCCGGGCATCGTGGCCTTGATCGCTTGGTGCAATCGATTAATATTATGGATGCCCCAGATATTGTCCAATTCCTGAAGCCGGGAGATATGCTGCTGACCAACGGTTATATCTTGAAAGATCGTCCGGATGCTCATCTTGCATTCATTACCGACATGCATGCGATCGGTTGTGCAGCGCTTGCGGTCAAGACACAGCGCTTCTCTCTTGAATTATCTCCGCAACTGCTTGAGACAGCCGACAGGCTGGCCTTCCCGATCATCGAGCTGTCGGAGATCGACAATACACTCGGTGAAATATTTCAACAATCGATCAGCGCCATCCTTCAGAACAAAACCCATGAGCTTCACTACGCCTTATCTATTCACAAACAATTTTCCACGATGATTATGCAGGGAAAAGGTATACCCAACATCGTAGATACGTTGTCTCAGTTACTCTCTTCACCTGTTCTTCTGCTTGGTTCGAAGAAACAGATTACGGCAAGCTCTCATTATGCACAACAGATGGATGACCAGTCTCTCGCAGGGCCCTTACTGACATTTATAGATGAGCACCCTTCCTTCCATACCGCAATCTCGATCTGCCTGCTTACTGCTGATACATATCGACACGCCGAGCTTCATCCCATCTTCACGGATCGGCATGAGGGCTATTTGATCGCACGATACGATAGTTCCGCAAGTTCTAAACTCTCCACGCTGGCACTGGAGCAAGCCGTCAATGTAATCGGTCTGGAGTTAACCAAGAAACAAGCCGTCAAGGAACGCTCCCGCCGTTACAAAAATGAATATTTCTCCGATCTCATTCAAGGCTTCATTCGTTCGGAACAAGAAGCGCTGCATCGCGGCAAGAAATACGGGCTGCAGGCAAAAGGAAGTTCCGTTCTCATCATCGCCAAGATGGATGAACCTTTACCGAACAAACCTAATCGCATTCTCACTCCCTCAGGAGAAGAGCGTTTCATCTCGGAACGAGACGCTAATTACGAGCTGATTAAGCAGGAGTTCGCCAGACTGGATATCTCCTTCGTCATGTTCACCAAGAACGACCAGTTTGGTATACTCGTCTTTTTGAACGAATCGTCTTGGGATGAACACACCGTTATTCAGCAGCTTGAGCGAATCGCGAGCAATCTGTATACAGAGTCACAGCTCAGCTTATCCTTCGGAATAGGCAATCCCTACACGAATGTACTGGATATCGGGCTTTCCTATAAGGAAGCAGTCAAGGCGCTTCAATCCGGTTATCAGATGCGAAAGACCCGCTTCGCCCATTCCTATCAGACGATGGATATAAGTCGCCTGCTGCGTATGATTCCCCACGATGAAATGCTGCAGTTCCATCAAGAAACCTTTAAACCCTTCGAAGGCCGAGATCCAAACGAGCGCAGCGAACTTATGAAGACCTTGTCCTCTTTCTATGAGAATCATTGCCAGATCGTCGATACAGCGAAAGAACTGTTTGTACATCGCAATACAGTGATCTATAGGTTGGAAAAATGCGAGAAACTAACCGGCAGGAACATTAAAGACCCGATGGAGAGCCTTCGCTTCCGACTCGCCTTTGCACTGGAGTCGCTGCTGAATGTTAACCCAGCCCCTGGCGAAGCTGATCATACGTCTTAACCGGAGAACGTGTCATGTATAATGACATGTTCTTTTGTTTTCCTTTTCCCAATCCAACCTCATTTGTACATTTTAACTGAATTAATTCTATTTTTATGTTCAGAGTAACTAATGACAATTCGTCAATCAGTCTATATCATTAGGATTATATTCATCAATGTTATATTAATTAACACCATCTCACATCAAGAAATAAACAAACATCAGGCTGTAGGAAAGGGGCTACCTATCATGGCTATACAGATACAAGGCGTATCCAAATCATTTGTCAGTGCAACCGGCGAAGATATTCAAGTACTCGCTGAGGTTTCGATGCAAATCAAGAAGCAGGAGTTCTTCAGTATCGTGGGACCGAGCGGATGTGGCAAGAGTACGATCTTCAATATTATCGCGGGTCTGCTTAAACCAACGAATGGCAAGGTTATCGTCTGTGGCGAAGAGATCGATCAGACCACCGGGCATGTCGGTTATATGATGCAAAAGGATCTACTGCTGCCTTGGAGAAGCATCTTGGACAATGTCACGCTAGGTTTGGAAGTGAAGGGCATGTCCAAAAAGGATCGCGGTGATATTGCCATGGATTATCTGGATCGTTATGGCCTGGCTTCATTCGCAGAAGCCTATCCCTCCACACTATCAGGCGGTATGCGCCAACGTGTAGCCCTCATACGTACCCTCGTTACCCAGCCCGATATTATATTACTGGACGAACCCTTCTCCGCACTTGATTATCAGACCCGACTCATCCTGGAAGATGAAATCTTATCCATTCTCAAATCCGAGGGCAAAACAGGCGTGCTTATCACGCATGACATTGAGGAAGCCATCGCCATCTCCGATCGCATTGCTGTCATGAGCAAACGACCAACGACCGTGAAGCAGGTGTATGACATCGGCCTCGCCTCGCAATATGGTTCAGCACTGAAAGCCCGCTCCGACCAGAAGTTCAAACAGTATTTTGAATCGATCTGGGCAGAGCTTGATATCCAAATGGGGAGGATCAGCTAATGAAGAGCACATCACCTAAAATCACCCTTGCCGGAAAGCCTGCTGGCGTTACGAAGAACAAGACCAAACGCAGACAATCCACCTTCTCCAAAGAATGGCTGGTCACGATGCTGTGGCGGTTCATCATTGTTGCAGTCATTCTGGTGATCTGGGAATCTGCCGTTCGCCTGAAACTGGTTAACGGATTCCTCATGGGATCACCAAGCGCCATTCTTGATGCTGCCATCAGCATGGCCAGCTCAGGACAACTGCTCACTGACGCGTTCGCAACGGTGAATGCCACCGTTATCGGCTTCGTAGCCGGAAGCTTAATCGGCTCATTGGCAGGGCTGCTCATGTGGTATTCGAAGTCGGTTGCCCGTGTGCTCGATCCATTCATTGTAGCCATGAACGGTATTCCGAAGATCGCACTCGCTCCCATGATTATCATCTGGTTCGGTTCAGGCATCTTCTCCAAGATTGCCCTTGCCTCTGTCGCAACGTTTATCGTGGCGCTATTATCCGCCTACCAAGCGACGCATCAGATCGACGAACCCCAGATTAATCTGATGAAATCCTTCGGTGCGAAGAAATCACAAATTTTCCGCAAAATTATCGTTCCTTCCTCTCTGCCATGGATCATCTCGGCCTTCCGGATCAATATCGGTTTGGCACTGGTGTCTGTTGTAGGTGGAGAATTCATCTCTTCTGACAAAGGACTCGGACATATGGTGTTCGTCGAAGGTAACCTATTCAACCTTCCGGCCGTATGGGTTGGCGTGTTCATGCTTATGCTGGTCGCGATGCTCCTCTACACCTGTGTCGGTTATATCGAATCCCGTCTTCTTCCATGGAATGACAACAAGAACAGCAGCAAAACCACATCTGTCTAGACTGACCCGCAACGACTAACTTAACTACAACCATTAAAGGGGCCTGGTGACTAATGCGTACATTCAAAAAGATAGCTATTCTGGCAACGATGACGATGATATTGACCACACTGCTAAGCGCTTGCGGAAGCAATGCCGCAACACCTGCAAATGGCGGAGGTACATCCAGTAATGAGGGGCAAGATACTGCGAAGGTGGATAAAATCATGGTGTCCGAGGTGTATCACAATCTGCTCTACCTTCCGCTCTATGTAGCGAATAACCAAGGATTCTTAGAGGAGAATCGCATTGAGCTATCCTCCATCCGTGCTGCAGGAAGTGGACCAACAGCATTGTCATCGGTCATCTCAGGCGAGTCCGCATTCTCATTCCACGGTCCGGAGCATGTCGCATTCGCGAATGCCAAGGGTGGAGATGCTCGTTCATTGGTCCTTCTGTCCGGCAGTGCTCCTGTATGGGCGGTTGCACGAGAAGGAGTAACGGTGGGCACAACAGCGGATTTCAAAGGTAAAACCATTGTTGTAGGTTTGGCACCCACAAGCTCCAACAGCTTACTGCGGAAGCTTTTCGCTGACAACAACATTGATATCGACAAGGATGTGACGATCACTGAGGTTCAGAACGGCTCCGAACTTGGTACTGTATTAGCAGGCAAAGCCGATATTGCTATCGTTTACGAACCCCAACTGGATCAAGGCGTTGCTGAGGGGCTGCACATTGTCCATGATTTCACGAAAGATTATCCTGACTTCGCCTTTGCAACGATGAATACAACCGCAAGCTTCATTGAGGAGAATCCTGACCTCACCCAGCGCTTCGTCACCTCTATCGAGCAAGCCCTGGACTATATTCAATCCAATCCTGATGGTGCCAAAGCAGTCGCTGTGAAGGAGTTCCCTAATCTGGACAAAGAAGTCGTGGAACAAGCCGTACAACGTATGATTGACAGCAAGGTATACCCTGCTGAGGGGCTCATCAACGAATCAGCTTTTAACACCGCAATCGATATGCAGCGCTTCATCGGCAATCTGAAGGAAGACCTCGCTTACGAGGACATTATCGATTCAAGCTTCACCAAATAGAGAGAGAAAGGGTGATTACTCTGAAACAGGACGACTATCTCACACACCGCCGTACGGAAAGTGCGAAATACACGAACGGAGTTATTACCAGCGAGGAACTTGATCTATTTACAGCTGACTTGGAGCTCATTCGAGGTTTCAAGTTGCCAGAAGAAGTCGGTCCCAATGCTCCGCATAGGAGGGTGCCTCTCCGATGATTACCAAACCACTGAACGAGCTGACGATTGCTGAAGCCGCAACATGGATTAAAAACAAGACGATATCTCCTGTTGAGCTTACAGAGTCCTATTTGAATCGCATTGAGAACGTAGAGCCTGCTGTGCAAGCCTTCGTTACAGTTACAGCCGAACAGGCTTTACAGGCCGCAAGAGAGTCTGAGCGCAAGCTGATGAATGGCGAATATCTCGGTCCTCTGCATGGCATTCCATATGGAGCCAAAGACATTATCCATACCGCCGGCATACGTACCTCGGCCGGATCGAATACCTATCCTGACTTCATCCCAGAGACGAATGCAACTGTGATTGATAAGTTGCAGGCTGCCGGCGCGATCCTGCTCGGCAAGACAACAACGACGGAATATGCCTTCCAGGGAGGAGAACCGCCAACCCGCAACCCGTGGAATCTAGAACATACCCCAGGCGGTTCCAGTTCAGGCTCCGCCGCTGCTGTAGCGGCTGGCATGGCCTCCTTCACACTCGGAACGCAGACCTTTGGATCTTTGCTCAGACCCGCAGCTTACAACGGATTAACCTGTATGAAACCCACTTACGGCAGGGTAAGCCGTAACGGTGTCATCACAGCCAGTTGGAGCCTGGATCATATCGGCGCTTTCACTCGATCCGCACAAGATAACGCGATCGTACTGGAAGCGATGGCCGGGGAAGATGAGCTGGACTCCTTCACGCTTCCTTATGGCAAGCCCGATTTAACCAATAATCTTGAGCATCCTGTTTCCGGAATGGTGATCGGGCTACCAAGCAACTTCTTCCAGACCGATGAACCGGCGATCTTGTTAGCGGTAGAGTCGGCACTCGCTGTACTTGAGAAGCTGGGCATGCAATGGAAGAAAGTTGATCTGCCTTCGTATATGGAAAAGACCATTGCTGCTCATCGTACGGTTATGCGGGCAGAAGCCGCTGCCTTCCATCAGGAACGCTTTGCGGAAGCCTCCGATCGCTACGGTCACACGATGCGGGAGCAGCTTGAACTTGGCTACCAGACGAGTGCCGTTGATTATTTGCAGGCACAGCGCATTCGAACGATATTCCGCAGCGAGATGATGATGCTTTTCGATGAAGTGGATGTGTTATTGACTCCATCAACGCCGTATGTGGCCCCCTATGGCTACAAGACAGGTAGTCCCATTTTCAACGGCCCATTCACCAATACAGGGCTACCCTCCATTACGGTTCCCATCGGGTTCGATACTTCCTCAGGGAAGCAACTGCCTATCGGCATGCAGCTTGCCGGCCCGCTCATGGGAGAAGACCGCCTGTTGTCCATCGCTCATCATTATCAGCAGGCTACGAACTGGCATCAGTTAACACCAAATATACACACTTATTAGGAAAGGAATGACATCTACTATGTCTACCATCATACATGCAAGTGCAGCACCCAGGTTCCCGCTTCCTTTCTCCCATGCTGTCCGCGCAGGAGATTTGCTCTACGTCGCAGGTCAGGTAGGCGTTGATCCACAGACGCTTGAGCCCATCGGCGGCATTAAGGAGCAGACGGAACAATGCATTCGTAATATTGAGGTGATCCTGCAAGAAGCCGGACTTACACTGGATCATATCGTGAAGGTAACGACTCATCTGGCACGAGTGGAGGATCAGCCCGCATACAACGAAGTCTATGCACGAATGATTAAGCAGCCCTATCCCGCACGCATGACCGTATTCAGCGGGTTAGGCCCTTATTTAATTGAGATGGAAGCGCTGGCGTATGCGCCATCCATTCGAGGAGAGTAGCGCATCACACACAAAAGCACCTGTACCCTACGATAGGTACAGATGCTCACATTGTCGGAGAAACTCGGTTCTCTTAGGAGAAACGGGTTTCTTTCGTATTCATTTAACTGCGTAAACTGAAGAAACTCTACACTGTGTCTCACAGAGTAGCTATACTGCTTCTCACTACGCAGGCTGCTATGCTACTTTATTTTGAAGCGGGATGATTCTTCAGCAAGTTGTTTGGTCAGTCCATCAATTCTCTGCACCATATCTGCCAAATGTTCTGTCATACCGGACTGCTCCTGCATCGTCGCAGTGACTTCTTCCACAGATGCGGATACTTCTTCCCCGGAAGCGGACAGATTCTGTGCAGCTCCAATGACGTCATCCTTATCACGTTCAATGGATTGGATCTCCGTGGCAATGGCCAGGACCTGGCTCATCATCTCATTCATATTCTGAGTGACAAAATTGAATGTCTCCTTGGTCTGGCTCACACTGCTCTTATGCTGCTCCGCAATCGCTTCAATAGCATGAACACTTCGGTTATTCTGTTCCACGTGATTAATGGTCTGCATGACAATTCGGTTGATATCCTCCGATTGTGCTGTCGTCTGCTCTGCCAGCTTGCGAATCTCGGAAGCAACCACGGCGAAGCCGCGTCCTTGCTCACCCGCTCTTGCAGCCTCAATGGAAGCATTCAGCGCAAGTAATTTTGTCTGATTCGCAATTTCGGCAATCGTACCTGTGATCTGGTGAATGCCCGAGGAGCTTTCAGCGAGTTGCACTGTAATTTTGGAGATGTTGCCAACTTCAATCTCGTTCTGCCCGTTCACTGCAATGAGCGCATCAATAACTTCATGATTATTTTTGAATGCATCCGTAATTTCATCTGCCTTGAGCATAACGGATTGCGACATCTCATTTACGTTCTCAATCTTGTTACCAACATTCATGAATTTGTCTACTATGGCTTCCGTATCGTTCGCCTGGGACTCCATAGCTCGCGAAATCTCAAATGCTGTTGTCGTTGTTTCGGCAATCGTGGTCGAGGTTTGCTGAGTGGAATTTTCCAGCTCCGTCGTACTTGTATTCAGGATGCCGATGGAATGGTTCATGCTGGAGATCAGCTGTTTATTCCCTTCGGCCATCGTGTTAAAGCTGTCTGCCAGTTCTTTGAACTCTCCGGTATATTTGCCTTGTGCCTGTACAGTCAGGTCTCCGCCGGCCAACTGTTTGAACAACAGTGTAATTCGGCTAATCGGTCTGGTTACCAGTTGCGAGATCAGGATGCCTGCAATGATCGACACCGCAATAGCACTGAACAGAACAATGTACATTTGATTCGCCATACCTGTCAGCGGCTTCTTCACATCTTCATACGTATCCTCCACAATGACAGTCCAATCGGATTTCGGAATTTTGGAGTAGAACACCACTTTCTCCTCTGTGCTCGCCTCCCCTTGTTGCAACTGCTCATTGGCAGGCAGATCAATCAGCGACTGATACTCAGAGGAATCCATCTTCTGACCAATCATTTTCTCATCTGCTGAATTAAAAATAACCATGCCTAACCGATCCAGAATAATAACTTTTCCTTCTTCGTTAATCTTGACGTTTTGTAACTGATTGACGAAAAATGAGGTCGAGGCAGTCGTCGCAAGCACGCCTTTCACTTCCTTATTATCATCGTAGATCGGCATTGCAAAGACGGTCCCCAGCGTTCCCAGAGATTCGGAGATCACACCTTCGCTGACAAAATTTTGCCCTTGAAGCGCCTGTTGAAAATACGTGCGTGTGGCACGTTCCCCACCGACGACTTCCGGATTGTTTGCTGCAACCACAACGCCTTCCCGATCCAGGAGAATTAGAACGCTACTGCCCTCCATTCCTGTCAGGCTGTCTGCCAATATGCCATTGGCCTTGTTCACCAGTTCGCTATTTTCTGAAAAAAACGCGTCATCACTCTGTCCTGCTGTATCTCGAATCTCCAGCAAATCTTGGAATGTCCGATGTGTTGTGATTAGAAACGTGGACTGCTCCTCCAGACTTAATGAAGTAAATAAACCTGCTCCAATCCGGTCAGAAGTCGACTGGATCTCATCCTTGCTTTTGTCCAGTGTGATCTGCTCTGCCACTTTGTAACACAGTACTGCCGTCACGGCCAGTACGATGCAGACCAGAATACTGATCATCATTGGCAATTTGAACCGAAAAGACATGTTGGTCAAGCGTTGCCTCGCTTTTGCAAAAAACATGAATACATTCACCATCCATCCTCATTCTTGTTGTGTCCCATATAATATGGGTTAACTTTATATCGGTTGTGATTAAATAAACGCCCAGTATAGAAAACGCTTTCAAAAATATTTTCCTTATTCTTTGGAAGCGGATAACTGTAGGTACAGGATCGGTGTTGACGATTGGAAAATGTAGACTTTGGGTTAATACAAAATATGACATCCACATCATCGGTTAATGTATGAAATACATATCGTGAAGGAAAAGGAAGATTCATTGAAGGGGAATAGGAATAGGAGTACAATCCATCATATAGGTTCGAAGTAGAAGAGGAGAAGTGATATGGTAAAAACAGCTTTACCCACACTTTTAAATGTCGTGCGCATTTTATTAAGTGTAAAATTGATCTACGTGATGTTGTCCTTTATTGTGTTCCTCATCGATTTTAACCAGAACATGGAGGCATATCTTGCTTTCTCACGCAAAGGGGATGATCTGGCTTACGCCTCTGGCGTAATCGTAGGCAGAATGTTGTTTATGATTGGACCAAACCTGCTCGCCGTTATATTCATTACCAAGAGAAAGTTCAAGCTCACCGTGACATTTCTAAGTTTGGCGCTACTTGTTGCTATTCCCAATGAAAGTAACCTGTTCATCCTAATCCATCTCTTCGCCCTGCTCATCGTGCTCTTGCACCGTCCAAGCAAGTTGTATCTGAAACGGATGTATACTGGTGGTAATGATGAAACGGTTGAACAATCTTAAAGTGCTCGCAAGATATGATCTTGAATATACCGTTAAAGGTACATAAATGATGTTAAAATAAAAACAAGGACTTTCCTCAATCGTACAGGAAGGTCCTTGTTTATTACATTCACTATTTAAGTGAATTTTAATTACAGTGCGGCTTGATAGATTTGCACGACATCTTCACGCTGCAATTTCTTGAAGAATCCGAATGGACCGAATCGCATTGCTTTATCAGCCATCACATCAATCTGGCTATCGTCGATATCATAATCAGCCAGACGGCTAGGAGCACCAATCGAAGTCCAGAAATTACGCAGGGCTTCGATGCCTTCTTCAGCCACTTGTTTGTCTGATTTTCCATTAGGATTGATATCAAATACATTAACGGCCATACGTTTGAATCGACTTACATCCACATCCAGATTATGCTTCATCCAGTGCGGGAAGAGGATCGCAAGGCCTCCCCCATGCGGAATGTCATAGACAGCCGACACGGCATGTTCAATATTGTGAGATGCCCAGTCCCCGGCAAGCCCCATATTCAGGACATCATTCAGTGCCATAGTTCCGCAGTAGAGAATGGTTTCACGCAGTTCATAGTTTTCCGGATCTTTGATCAGGCGCGGGGCCGTATCAATAACGGTACGGAGAATCGTCTCACAGAACCCAAGCTGAACCGGGGTATTTGTATCCAGATGGAAATAATGTTCAAACACATGCGACATCATGTCCACCATGCCGTATACGGTCTGATCCAGTGGTACGGTGTATGTGTACTCCGGATCGAGAATGGAGAACGCCGGGAAAGAATACTCGCTAAACCATGCCCATTTTTCCTGCGTGTCCTGATTGGTTATTACTGAACCGTTGTTCATCTCGGAGCCTGTTGCTGCCATGGTCAGAATTGTACCCAGTGGGAGTCCACCCTGCGGAGTTGCTTCACGCACAACAACATTCCACATGTCTCCATCGTATTTGGCCCCTACTGCGATGGCTTTAGCGCAATCCAGTACACTGCCGCCGCCGACCGCAAGAACCAAATCAATGTGATGTGTTCTGCATAAATCTACGCCCTTGTGAACCGTAGACAGACGTGGGTTTGGTTCTACACCGGACAGTTCCGTAACCTCTGCTCCGATTTCATTCAGCTGGCTGATTACCTGATCGTACAGCCCGCTGCGTTTGATGCTTCCACCACCATATACAAGCAAAATGCGTTTTCCGTATTTTGGAACTTCGGTCTGTAATGCTTGAAGTTGCCCTTTGCCAAAAATCAGCCGGGTCGGATTATAAAACTGAAAAGATCTCATTACGCATGTTCCTCCAAAGAAGTCTGAAATTTTGTGCATCCATCATTATAGTTCTCTTTATTCGTAAAAACAAATACCTACAAGAAGGAGTTCAAGGATAAGTATGGAGCCTATCAGGGTTAAATACGGTTTTTCTCTTGAAGAAAAAAGCTCCTGCCAGCAAAATGGCAGGAGCTACATCACAGGGATTCACCATGAACCACGAATTCCATGACTGAAGTGCATGGCTTACATCCCCTCAGATATTAAGATTTCGGTACTTAGGCTCTAACCGAGATCGGCAATCCGCTGTGCAATTCGTGGAAACAGTCCAAAGGCGTTCTCGTAGAAGACTTTATCATGATGCTGTTCCGGTACAAGTCGGCGGACGAATTCAGCATACAGATCGATGGGCGCAAGCGGCCAGTCAGTGCCAAACAGCATTTTCTCGTAATGATCCGAGTAGACCAAGGCCCGGCGGAAATGATCCATGAACAGAGGTTCGTTCATGAACCGTTCAAAATGAGGCCGATCCCCCACCACAAGACCTGACAGATCTGCATACACGTTCGGATTCTTCGCCACTACTTCAGCTGCGTCCATCACCCAGGGATCACCCAGATGACAGATCATGAAATTCACACCGCGCTGCTGAAAGGCTAATTCATCCACCGTCAGTGGATGCGAATACTTGAGTAACCCGTTCATGGAGTATGTGTCTCCTGTATGAATCACAACAGGCAAGTTGTACTTGGCTGCGAGTTCATAGACCGGGGTATAGATTTTGTCGTAGACATAGTGATGATAATATCCGGCATAAAGTTTGATTCCGGCTACCTCAGGGGATTGCAGTCTAGCTTCAATCCGGTCAAGCTCATCCTGAGCATTTTTTCCATCCAGCGCATTCGGATTAATGCCCACGCACTCCATGAGGAATGACGGAACCTTTTCCTCCAAATCAAGCCCCATCGGGTTGGGGGAACTGGAATCCGGGAACGCTCCCTTGGTCTGCTCCGTAACCCCCATTCCAATGCCCAGAATGACATCGTTTTTATCAAACTCCGCTTTAAGACCAGCGGCAGAATAATCCACTTTGGACAGATCAATTGCTGTTCGGTGAAAGCTGTCGATGTCCGACAGATGAATGTGAATATCAATGATCGGCATGTGAAGCCTCCTTTTCCTCGGTAGAAGTTGCAAAATTCAGTTTCAGAAGGTCATGCACATCCGCTGGACTCAGCGGGATGGGTCCCAGAACCAGATAGGTCGGCTCCGTCCAGACCGTTTCTCCCTGATGGAGTGTCAGATGATGATTCACGTTCAAACCCGTCACCTGATTATTGGCAAAAGCCCATGCACTCTGATTCGGGTAACGATGGACGGCATGCAGCATGTTCTCACGCGAAACCGATCCGACTCGCAAAAGGTCTTCCAGTGGCAGGCCGATATCTACTTTGCCTAATGGGAATCGATCTTTACCCGGTTGCTCTATCCATCCTTCCGCAAATACAGAGGATGGCTGGAGGAAACGGTCCTCCGCAATCGAATAATTCGTTAGCGTGTGGCCACTTTCGTTGGTCACGGCAAGCAGCGTGCAGAGCACAGGAACGCCTGGCAGCATCAGATAATGCTGGTGAATTGTGATTCCCCGATTCGCTTCATGCTTCTCAATCCGGGTGGTCAGCTTAATGCCCTTCCAGACGTTACCGTATTCATCCTTCTGCTCCGTCCAGGAAGCGACTCTCTGTTCCAACTGACGGCTGAAACCATTCATGCCCGGGATCGCCACTCCCAGTCCGCCGTACCATGGATTCCACCACGAGCGTGGGGCCGGTTCAGGGTACGAGCTATCCAGCCATTCTTCTCCTGCAACTTTCAGAGAGTGTACTACACTCCCGAATGCTGGAGCAACGGCGATCGATATTACTCCATTGTCTACGGTGTACACAGAGCCAGCTGAACTTTCATCCAGCGTTTGCTTCACCTCTGTTCCACTCTGCGGGAACCAAAGAGACGTTCGCTCCTGAATCCGATCTTCGCCCCGATAGACCCCACGAACTTTCCAACCACTCACGTGCTGTTGGCGATCCACTTCGTCCGGTGAAAATGTCAGTTTGGCGGAGTTTAGATTCTGCTCCGGATTGAATTCCTTCGCTTTTGCCATAACCTCCGGTTCGCTACCCTGCTGCACATACAGCTCCAGCTTGCCCGCAAGCGGAACCAGTTTATGTTCAGTCAACGTTGCTTGCAGCACATCCGGGGCAAATGAATTCCCTTCACTCAGTGTCAGATCCAGATGACTGTCCAGCAAAGGAATGACCGGGTTACGCTGCTTCCGGGCAAATGCACGGAAATCATGCCATTTGGCAAACGTGTTCAGAGCAAACACCGTTTCCTTGGTTCGTGCTACAGCCCCTGCCTCCAAACGTCCCAGTTCATGCTGCAACCCCAGCGTGTATTCCGGACGAAGAAGCTTCAGGGAAGGGTCCCAATAGATGCCGCACGCGCCATACTCTTCTTTGCAGAACAGCCAGTTCTCCGTAATCTGTGAGCTATTCCAATGGTTCGGATCACCCGCATAATCATCACCCATATCCACGAAGCGCCCCTGATAAGGAAGGATCAACCTGTTACCATAGAACCCGAAGTTATTCATTAGATACAGGTCCTCTTCCCAGGCAGTATCTCGTGTATTTTCAACTTCGTGGTGGAATTCGGCGATTCCATTCGCAGACAGCTTGACCACGGACTTAATCTGTAAGCCCGGGAAGTCCTCCGAGTCATACCGTGCTTCGAGAACCTGACGTTCCCCTTCGGGATAAATATTCACTTCTTTGGCTTGTTTCTTGGATAACTCTTCAGCAAACGGCTTACCCAGCTTCGGATAAGTCCACCAGAATGAATGACGGGAACCGGGATATTCAATCCACATGACGTTATCATGCTTGTTCATATGGAGCGAGAATGCGCCATTGACGGCCACCCATTGATCCTCAATTTGCCCGCCATATTTGCCCTCGATCCCCTTCATCAGGACAGAAATTTTGCTTGTAAAAGATATCGCATGGTTCCCCACGGGGACAGCCGTCACTTCTACTTCTTGGAAATATAGCCCATATGAACGCAAGGTGAAGCGTACTGGCACAGACACTTTGCCTTTGGCAGGCACCGTAAAGCGTATCGAACGCTCCGCCCATTCAAGGAATTCATCCTCAGGCAGGTTCAGGCTGAACTCCGTTTCGGCATCCACATTATTTTCCACATTTAGAACCAACTCCGCCGGGATACCTGGATAGAGCTCTTTTACGGGCAAGACGGTCTTGATCTTGGCCGGGAATTTCGGGGCAATACCTAACCTGAACTCCGCTTTCTTCCCACCGATCAACCATGTGCTGGCAACAACGGGATGGGTCTTATTGTTATTCTGTTCCTCTGTAATCGGATCAAGGTGAAACTCACCTTCCACGGTAATGGTTTCTCCCGGAGCGACTGTTCGTGCAGCATCCAGCGCAAATCGAATGTTTTTGTTATCCTGACCCTTGATCTCAACCGCCAGTTCGGACGCAGAAGTGTTCTTAATGCGATAGCGAACCTTATAACTGGAACCGAATACCAGATCATGATCGTCAACCTCTGTGGAGATTTCGTAATCCGGTGTTTCGAGGGCAGTCAGCCCGCGACCCGACTTTTCAAACTCAGCCCGCAGGGCGACATCTCCCTTTTTCCACGTATAGTCAAAGAAATCAAAACCACGCTCCCGTCGGCCATCTGGCTCGACGACGAGTTCACGCGTGCTGTCTGCATACCAATCCAGCTCCTCAAAATAAGGAGCGAGTGCTTCGGTCTGCAAGATGGTGGGAATGAAATTCATCAGATGCACATTCTCATCTTTTTTCTCCCAGAAGAATCCGCATTTCTTGTACATTGGTACAGCCTTCGTATTGCCTGCCCATGTGAACAGATCCAGACGGGGCCATCCGGCCTCTACGGTCTTGCGCACAGCATTCAGGATCAGGTTGCGTCCGACCTTATACCCGTGATAGTCGGGGCGTACGTTAAGCAGCGGTACATATAACGCTCTCTCGTCATAGCGGTAGTGAGCAAAACTACAGAAGCCAACAACCTCTTTCCCGTGAACGGCTAGAAATGCGTGAAGATTGGACGAACTCTCCATCTCGCGGCGAACCGTTTCCTCTGTTCTAAGGTTGGTGCCACCTCCCCAGCTCTCATTACTGCGGTTCCACATATCTGCGAGTGCGGCAGCGTAAGAGGGATCGTATTCAATAATGTGAATTGGATCGATAATCGAAGTTACGGTCATGTTCGGATCTCCTTCTCTTTATGTACAGGATGGTGAAGAAGCTAGTGATAGTCTTATCATACTATAATTGGAAGCATTTTCAGAGGATTAAAAATCTTTCTTATCAACTTATAAGTGCCTTTCGGAAGCTCTTATCCGAAGCGTCAAGGATGGACAAGGCTATTTAGAGAAGCTATTTAGATATGAAAGAAAAAATCCATGTCTTTTAGTTAGACGTGGATTTAGGAATATGATCAGCTACTAATTTTCAATTATGCCAATATAGAACGGACATTGCGTAGAACTGATTTCATAAATTCAGAGGTTGGTTCGGCATGCCCCGCAATTTGGATATGTCGTTGCCGCACATCAAGACTCTTCAACTGATCCGTCAAAACAACACCTGAAAATGGTAGGTCTTCTGGTAGTGTAACTTCAAAAGGATAATCCTTGGCTTGGCTCGTTATGGGACATACAACGGCAAAACCCGTTATTTCATTGAATTCAAGTTCAGATAGAACTATTGCCGGTCGTCTAGCGGCCTGCTCATGACCCGCTTGAGGATCAAAGTCAAGCCATATCAGATCGCCTCGCTTGGGAATAATCAAAGTAACTCGTTCCCTTCAGTTCCAAAGTCTATTTCTTCATGTCTTGTATCCTGTTTCACTTTAGAGAGCAAAGTCTTTAGATGGTTGCGTAGCTCCTCATTGGACTCTACAGGCTTGGTCTTTGGACGCAACAACAATTCATTATCTTCTGTCACCAAAATCTCGATTTCCGAGCCTTCTTCCAGGTTAAGACGCTTAAGCAATTGGTTAGGAATGCGAATTGCACTGCTATTTCCCCATTTGCTAAGTGTGGCTGTAGTCATGGCAATCCCACGCCTTTCGTTTGATTGATGCTCCAATTATACCTCACCTCCCTACAGTTGTATATCTATAAGATATACATGAAACAATAAAAGGATACATTGTATTTAATCATAATATGGATCTGGTCGATCATTGGAGTTTCGGTCATGTCTTGATCTCCTTCTCTTTATGTACAGGATGGTGAAGAAGCTAGTTATAGTTTTATTACGCTATATTTGGAATCATTTTCAGAGTGTTATATTGGTGTTAGGGGCAGGGTGATATGGAGTTCATCTTGTTCGAAGATCAACCGCCTGCTCAACGCATGTCGAATGAGATATCGCTTATGTATGACCTAACATATCCCGCCGTGACGGGCTGAATCGGATATGCGTGTGAGTTTTGACAAGCTCTATTGGCTATTGTTACTCTTGGTATAGGAGTGTTTCTAAACTATAAAAATAGATAGATTTGTGGAGGGAAAGCATGACGGAGTGGATCACGCAATTTATACTTTTTTTCAAAGACTTGTCGTACGCAGGTCTCGTTATTGCCTTGTCGTTTGAATTCGTACCCGCTGAACTCGTGCTGCCCATGGCTGGATATTGGGTGTACCTTGGAGATATGAAGCTGTGGCTAGCTATCCTGGCGGGTACTGTAGGTGGAACGTTTGGCCCTCTGACGTTATATGCCCTAGGACGGTACGGCGGCAGACCGATGGTCGAAAAATACGGCAAGTTTTTCTTGATTAAACCTCATCATCTGGACGCCTCCGATACGTTCTTCGAGAAATATGGCAGCGGGGTCGCTTTCTATGGTCGTTTTGTCCCCGGCATTCGGACCGTCATCTCCATCCCTTGTGGAATGGCGAAGATGAATGTATTTAAATTCAGTCTCTTTACATTCCTGGCCATGCTTCCGATCACCTCATTATACATCTACTTAGGCTTCAAATTGGGCTCTCAATGGGAGCACGTGGATGAGATTGTTAAACCTTACATCGTTCCGGCAGCGGTGGTTTTCTTGGGCGGATTCGGATTGTATGTGCTGTTGAAACGTTGGAAAAGAAGAGCGGCTTTGAACAAGTCATAGGCTTGGTGAGGTAAGAAATTGAGATGAGAAGTCCGCGGTGCTTGTTACTCACTGACTGATAAGAATACATGTAAAGCCCCGCGATCGTAAGGATCAGCAGGGCTTTTGTTTAGGAAAAAAAAGAAGAATCCACTATATGCGGATTCCTTTTTTATCCATTATAGACTTAAAGTCTTGATTTGCTTTATCTATATGTTTTTCGTAACCTACCGTACCGAGGTCATCCCTGTAAGCCTCACGTATCCTTTTCATTTCAAGCTCTATAGAGCGTTCTGTCCCTATCGGTGGTGGTACAATCATTACACTATCTGAAGTCTTTCTTGTTCTTCGAATGCCTAAGGCAGTACGTGAAGCATAAAGTCGCTTCTTTTGTGGAGAGAGACTTCTGAAAGTTTTTTTGAGTTGTCTTTCCATGAGATCATCTCCTTATACATAGTATAACTCAATTAATCGTAACGCAGCAACAGTATCCAGATACATTAAACCAAGCCCACCACGTTTAGCATTAAACCTTTGAGTATAGTAAGGATATAATCTTGATTTGGGTATGAAGGAAACAAAACCATCTTTCTTATGTATAAAACTCTGCAAACAAGCTTCCCCAAGAAGTACATCAGTGGAGTTTACAAATTCACGATTGGGATGGTTGTAGCGATTAAAGGGAGCGTTCTCCAAAAGATCAACAAAGATATGATCATCTTTAATCTGATAAGCAATTGCTCCTTGAATATTGTTATTACCAACTACGAGAAGCTTATACGGAGTGGCTGGATGTTGTGAACCTATGTATAGTGACCAATCAAACGTTTGCTCCCATCCTTGATTCTTAAGTGCTCTTGCTTCGTTTACTTTCAAAACCTCAAATTTAGCTGGATATAATTCGCCACTCCTATGTTTTAGCTGCCATTGTGGCATTCAATCTCCCCTTGCTCAATCGTTAATTGAATTCATTATATCTAATTTTAGTAGAACATTGTATTCCATTTGTTACTTTAAATTTTGTATCTGAGCATAAAGAAACGATCGAGAGTCATTGTTCAACTGGGGAATTTAGTATAAACTATAGAAGAATTAGTGACCACTGATTCTAACTCAAGGCAAGTATTCTTAACTATTGCAGCACAGTAGGAGAAAGTCTATTATGGGACACTAATATGTATTCCAAAACGGACAATAAAAAACCAAGAAATTGGTAATGCACTCGTCATGAGCGAAAAGTATGATTAGCTCTAGGCTGATCAAATGTGAGAAATTAAAAATTCGTAAATTATAAGTAACATTAGGAACCTGTAAAACTACGGGGAAAGAAAATCGTGTTCTGCCCAGATTGAATACGTGCCTTCTTTTTCGGAGGTAGCGTATGAGAAAACGCAGAAAGAGAAGACAACAAAAGCAAGACAGGCTGGAGCAGTATGTGATGGGAGTGCTTACGAGCGTGAGTGCGGGTCTAATACTGATCCTTATCCAGAGACTGTTCCAGTAGTCAAAGAAGAAGAGGGGGAATGTTTCCCTCTCTTCTTTGCTTTTGCTTTTCGTCAAAAATGTGGAAAAGTAAAAAAATCAGATTTAAAACTGTTTGCTATCTAAGATTAAATGTTATTAATTCAATGTCTAAATCAGTTCCTGCCTTCTTCTCAAATACACATACAACACTACACCCGATGCCGCACAGATCACAGCACATAATCCAATGAATCCATACCCCGCCTGAAGTCCACGCAGTAACCCCAACTGAGTCGTTGGACCGTACATATTCTTCACACCTTCAATGACCCAACCAATCACATAGTTACCGATGACGCTGCCGACCCCCATCAGGGTAACCGTGAACGTAATTGCCGTGTCACTGCCGTTTGGATATCTGCGTGCGATAAACGCCATTACCGTAGGATAGATCATCGCAATACCTGCACCGGATACCGCAAAGAAGAACGCAAGACTCTCTCCTCCTGTAAGCGCCACAAACGTACATACCGCCGAGAAAGCAGAGAACAAAATCAGCGACAACACAAATCCGATTCGGTCCGTCAGTGGACCCAGCAGCAGACGACCTAGCGAGAAAGCAAGGAAGAATGCAGAGAGCAGCCCAGATGCTTTGACCGTGTCCCACGTGTAGGCTTTCTCCAGAAAGTTAACGAGCCAACCCCCAACCGCCAGTTCCGATACCACGCCAAAAGAAAGAATGAGCACCATCAGCCAGATGGCTGGATCACGTGTTAATGTTTTGAGTGAGGTCCGATCTTCATGAGGAAGATCATCCCCCGGAAATTTGCTGCGCAGCGCCGCAATGATTGGCAGCAGACAGAGTGACAACATCACGAGATACATGCCGCGCCAGTCCAGTACGTGTCCGAACACGCTCAACGACATCACCCCTGTCGCCAGCAAAGGCGCCACCGTGGAACTAAGCCCATAGAAGAAATGGGACAGGTTCATCATCGTACCTGTGTTTTTCACAAAGATCCGTGCACCCAGAATCGCCAAAGCAATCTCCAGCATGCCGTTACCGATGTACATGAAGAAGTACGATGAAGCAAAGAGTGGATAGGTATGAGACACATAAATGAACACACCCGAGAGGATCATCGATGCAAACGATATAATGCTAACCGCCTTGATGCCCCATTTGCGAACCAAAATAGCCGTAAAGGAGCAGGCGATCAGGTACCCCAGTGCATTTAGGGACAATAACGTCCCGAGCTGTTTCTCATCCAGATTGAAGTCGAATTGAATGCGCGGAATGGCCGGCCCCTTAATATTTTCCGATATGCCAAATACGATAAATCCGAGAAAGATCGTTGCCAGCTGCATGGCGTACAGCTTGTTGAACTTTCGTTTGTTGCCTTGTGTGCCTGCTTGCTGATTCAAAATAAGTTCCTCCATTGTGTTCAGAAAAATGATTGCACGTTATAACTTCGATTGCAGTACCATCTTCCGACCGCTGTTATCCCTGTATTTTTTTGAATCGTCCTAAAGGTGAACATACAGTGATAAAGGCGTTCTTCAGATTGGTTCTGCCCTCTCCGTTATCGTGTCAATGATTTGTACAATTTAAATAGAAAGCAAGGTTAAGCTTTACCACTGCTTCTCAACCACCTGAATGCGGTAGGTCAGGCTCTCTAGTGTAACAGCGACTAGACCAGTCACATATTCGCGCCGAGTGTCTCTTTGGATAATCAAATCAGGCATATGCTCCTGTGGGATCAGGTGATCCAGACAGCCCTGTAACAGGTCATCCCGCATAGCCGGGTCCATCGTATCGCCTGTTACCACAATCGCTGCCGGGTTAATAATCGCAATGATGGAGATCAGCGTCTTTGTGACGAGTTCCTGCAACCCTTCCGTCGTTTTCAACATGCGCAGCTGCTCTTCCCGTGACACGCCAAAAGGTAAAAAGGACACCTCGCCCCCAAATTGCGTGTTCCCCGTCAACGGACGACCGTCAATGATAAAGCCTGCACCCGGAAAATGGTTCTCCGGGAACGTCACCACCGCGAAGTTCTTCTCTTCCTCAAATTGCTGCTGGTTGTACAGTCCGTAGACGGTCAGGTTCATATCGTTGCCAATGACCACTTCCATGTCTTCATACTGCTCCTTAAGCCTTGGGCCGAGCGGCTGATACATCAGCTCTGGTACATCGCAAATCCCAATCACGCCGTTGTGTGCCACACCGGGTATGCCGATACCAATCGCCTGCACATTGTGGTGTTGTTCAATCAGGTCTGCAATTAGATCCTCTACCACCGGGACATTAATCTCATCCAAAAATAGTGTCTGTTCGTCCGCCATCTCTCCGTTCAGATTGGCATATGTATGCATGATTGAGTGAATACCGCCCTCCGTTCGAATAATCAGACAGAGCACACTCGAGTAGTCCGCATTAAATTGATACCGACTGGCGGGTCTTCCCCCACTCGATTCGTCTGGACCCAGATCGATAATCTCACCCGTCTGAAGCAACTCATTCAGGATCGTGCCGCATGTCGCCACGCTGAGTTTGGTCAGGTTCGCAATGGAAGCCTTCGTGCCTACGCCCATGGATCGGAGTGTATTTTTCACCAGTTCAACATTGATGCGCTTCACCTGCTGAGTGTTGTGTGATGTGGGTAACATCGTTAGTTATATGCCTCCTTTCGTTCATTTCGAACCATTCAATGAAAGTTTTTAAAAGTATTTTAATAATTGAAGTGTAGGGCGATTTGGGAGGAAAGTCAATGCTTATTTGGGAACGAAAAACGTTTGGACGGGAAGGCAAAAAGACAGTTCAAGATCATCTTGTGTGATCCTGTACTGTCCTTTAGTTAAGGTGGCTTTATGTAGACTGGCTCATTTGATTTGCCAAGATGCTCTTCTCCAGTCGGACTTCAAATAGCTTTCGGTTTAGATCCTGTTCCATGGCATGTAGGTGATATGCAGCCTGTTTAACCGTGTCCATGTGTAAGACCCCTGCTCGCTTCGCGATAATGTCCAGGGCGTCTAGGATGAGTTTGTTGCATGTCACCAGTTGGTCGACGTAATCATCTTCTTTTTGGATGAGTTGTGCGTACTGCGAAGACAGGTCTTCGATGTTGGTACTTGTCATGTCACCACTCCTTTTAAGGAGAGGGTAACATAAGTATTGAAAAGATGTGGTACGTGAAAACGTACCAGTTTACTACTCATTGACTGAAAATTCTTCTCTCCTTAAATTTCACTGTTTTATTAATAAGTTGAAATTTAAAACTAAATCCCCTCATTTCTTCCTATAGTTAATTCAGTGTTCCTCTTTACAAATATCCTTTTAATTTATCGATACTTATCCAACCACTCACTTTCCCATTGTTGCAGATCTTGTTTTGTAACCTCTTCTAGAGTTTCACCGGAAAGGGAGTAGATATTCCCAGTAGGTTCATTAGATTCTTTGTTTGTTTTGATCAGATACCCACCTACCTTTTCTCCCTTGGTCTCCATTAGAACGGCTTCTAATGATTCTTGGTTGTTTAGTTTCAGTTTTTCCTTGAGGCTATTGTTCGTTACAGCATAAGCTTTCAAATTCACTTTTTGGTTCAAAAATGGAGTGACATCTTTTTGTTGAAGTCCCCACATTAACATATATGGCATCTCTGTTAGCTTGGTTTTATCAAGAGTATAGGTTTCGATGACACCTAGTTCCTTATATACAGTAAAACCTTTTTCTTTCAGATAAAGAATATCTTTATTCTCAGGTAAAACATCAGGTTCAGAGTTGCAGCCTGTCAGAATGATGAGAAACAGCATACACGCAAAACATATTTTTAATAAATTCATTTGGCACTCCTCCATATATGAAGAAGAAAGATACCGTGTAACCAGTATCTCTCTTCTTCAACTATTAGATTTTCTTTTTTGATCTAATTTTCATCACATACATGTATGCAATCAAAGAAACTATTAGTAGAGAAGTGAATATTATCAAAAAATTTAATAGAAATGAATTTCCTTCATTTGAATTGTAATTGCTGTAGTTAGTACCTCCAGTTGGCTTATCCATCCCTTCTAACTGATCACTCTGTAACTTTACATTCTTAATGAATGATAGGGTATCTTTAGCTTCAACTAGAGTAGAGTTATCAACACCGTTAGTAAATAACATTTTCTCTTGACTACTTACATCGGGTAAAGCATATTCTACGTTATCAACATCAGCTACTAAATAACGCACATTCCCTACTTTAACAATAATAGGATCTACCTCTTTAGATTGCACCGTTTTCTGCGAGGCTAGCCTAGCAAAGTTATCAATCGAAGTAACAAAATCAGAGGCATCTCCACCAAACTGAATTAATTTGAATTCTCCTACACCATTTTCTTTACCTACAGTAAGGAAAGATTTAGGCGTACCATTTGAATAAACAGTAAACTGCCACTGATCAGAAGGGTACGATATTGAGAGAATACTATCAGCATCGTTTATCTTATTTGGTTCGAGATAATACAAACGGTATCCTTCTCCTAATTCTGCATGTTGCACTTCTTTTTCATCTAACCAACCATACTCTTCCGGTGAACTTGATACTTTTGTCTTAAAAAATTCCATGCTTTTAATGGCAACATCCTTTACTTCTGAGGGAATAACCTCATTAGACCCTGGTGCACCATAAACATTTGATAACAAAAACATATTAGAAAATAGCATTATGAGAATAATAAGATATTTTTTCATTATGGACCCTCCTTTTTATTTATAATGCCACATGTCTTTCAGTCCCGAATCCCATCTTCTATCGTAACCACTACCACCTTTGAAACTGTTATATGCCATAGTATTGCTAGTACCGTCCCATGGATCGTTGTAGCTCACGTAATTAGTATTGGAGTAATATTCGGTCCATTTAGCAACTACGGCATGCCCTCCTCCTGCTGTCCATTGCCAATTTACATAAACAGGTCTACTACTTGTAACGACTTGTTGAGAAAGTGTACCTGCGTCCAATGCGCCAGAATATTCATTTGATGAAACACCGTACGTATGCATACCTCGCTGCGATTCGTAGTTATATCCTGTATTATTTTCACAGCTACTCGCCTTTTTGGCAGTTTTATAGAATTCACATTGAGACACATTATTAATGCCATAAAACTTTAGAATCATGATACTAGATGCTACCCAACACCAATTCGTTTTTTCTTGCTTTACTTTAGGTAGACTTAATGCCGAAGCTCCTGCATAACTAACCATTACTAAGAATAGTAATGAAGCTAAAATTAAACTCTGTTTCATGAGTCTTTTATTGAATTTCACTGATATTCCCTCCTATGAATATGTAATATAACACCATTAAATGTTAACATGTGTATTTATGTTTTCATCTGGTTAAAAACTATCATTTTTAGTTACATAAATGTAATAACATCAACTAAATACCTATTTCAGTTCTTCTATAATTTCTCATTTATTCCTTATCCAATTCTTCAGAACCATTTGACACCCCCTCCAAAAAGATCTATCCTAATAACGAACCACCCATTCACTATTAAGGAGTCGTTTCCGATGGTGCAAGCCAAGAAAGACGAAGTCAGGAAAGAGATTGAATACGCGGCGCTCAAGGTCTTTTTTGAAAAAGGCTATGTAGATGCCAAGATGAGCAACATCGCGGATGAGATCCATATTTCCGTGGGCAATATCTATACTTATTTCAAGAACAAGAAGGAACTATTCTACACCGTCGTCCCCCCGGATCTCGTGGATTATCTAAAAAATGTGTTGGTGGAGACGATTCACTTTGATAATCAGACCCTGTTCGAGGAAACGGATAGCGAGCGAAAATCGGCACTGTTGCAGGAACAGGTGGATGTACTACGTAAATACCGAAATCAAATTGTCATCATCTTTGAAAAGAATAAGGGAACGATCTACACCAACGCCAAGAACGAGCTTGTTGAGCTGATGATCGAAACCAAGAAGGCCTATCTGAAGAACCAATATAAACGGTATGAGATTGGCACCGAAGAGAACTTGATCTTGTTGAACATTCTCGCGCACAATGTGATCGACATGAACCTGGATCTATTGAAGCGGGATATGAGTGAGGATAGCCGGAAGCAAATATTCGAAGCGTTGTATGTATACAGACTATACGGCATGAAGAGCCTCAACGAATAATGCTTCTTCTCATCACTTATGTCGGGTAGACAAAGCGTGCAAGTCAGGTCATCTTCACTTGGTTTGCACGCAAAAAAATATCTAACATTAAGTCGCTCTATTTTTTTGATCCAAAAATGAATTAATTATTCATTTTTAAGTTGGATATTTACTATTTACCAAACTATTTAAGTTGAACCTACATTTACACGATAACGGAGAGGTCAGAAATAACCAGAGGAAGCGAAGCGTTCGCATTTATCACCGGATTTCCCCTAATAAGAGGGTATCCAAAAAATCTGGGGATAACAGCGATCCGAAGGTTGTTCTGTCATCGAAGTGATAAGTGTACATACCCATCATTCAACTTATATAGCTTCACCCACATTCTAAGGAGGAACACAACATGAACACCGCTTACGCATTAAAAAACGTCCATCTGATCCACGGCGACTCCAACCGAAATCTGCAAAAAAACATGACCATTCTCGTCAATGAGCAAGGTCTAATTCAGGATATCGGCCGAGATCATGAGCTGCTTATCCCGAATCACTACACAACAATCGACCTCTCAGGGAAATACGTAATGCCAGGCCTGATCAACGCCCACGTACACCTCTTTGCAGATGGTAAACCGTTTAGCCTCTCGGTAAGTGAAGGCATGTTGAATTTTGCATATAATCGAATCCTGAATACCAAATTCGGCAGAAACGTTTTGAAAAAACGCATGAAACGCAATGCGCTGACTGCACTCCATGCGGGTGTGACCACGATGCGCAGTGTGGGGGAATTCTTTTACACCGACGTTCAGCTGCGGGATGAGATTAACAACGGTGATTTTGTCGGTCCTAATCTGCTTGTCTCCGGGTTTTTCCTAAGTGTAACGGGCGGACATGGCGCTCCATTCCTCGCTCTGGTGGGCGATTCTCCGTGGGAAGCACGGAAAAATGTACGGCTGAATGTGAAACACGGTGTAGATCTGATCAAAATCTGTGTGACGGGCGGCGTGACGGATGCAAAAATGGTGGGCGAAGCTGGTCGTTTACAGATGACGGTGGACGAAGTTGCAGCGATCTGCGATGAAGCGCATAAGATTGGCCTGCGGGTGGCAGCCCATGTGGAAAGCACCGAAGGTGTGCGCGTTGCGCTACAAGGTGGCGTCGACACCATCGAGCACGGTTCGGAGATGGACGACGAAATCATTCGTTTATACAAAAATAATCCCAATGCCCTGAATGGCTACACCGCACTCATCCCCACCCTGCAAGCCGCCTATCCATCCGCTTCACTGGATACCAGCGTAACGAAGGTCAGTGCAACGGTAAAAGAGAATTCCAGACTCGTCTATGATTCCATGCTCAAAGGTGTGAAACAAGCGATCGAAAACGACATCACCATTGGGATCGGTACCGATGCCGCCATGCCTTACGTGACTCACTATGATATGTGGAGAGAGATGGATCACTACATGAGACAGGCCAACCTGAACAATAGACAGGTCATCGACATGGTGACCCGAACCAATGCGAAGATCCTCGGCGTTGATGATGTTACAGGGACGGTGGATATCGGAAAACATGCCGATCTGATTATCATGGAGCAAAATCCGCTAGAACATATCGAGGCCTTGTCAGACATCTCGATGGTCATGGTCAAAGGAAATCTAATTCAAACACCATCTGTCACAAGAATCAAAGAAGTCGACGATGTTCTAAACTCAGTTTGGTGAATTCAGGAGTGAAATCATGCTTGGTATATTGATCAATTGTTTTTCCATTTTGAATCAGGTTATTGGGATCAGCAAGCTTATCATTCTCATAAGTTTAAAGATGTGTAGCAAGTCCACCCTCTCTCGTAAATATGTAAATATAAACTTTATAGTAAAATATTAATAATATATGGGAAAATCAGCACTAAAGAACTATATATTAATCACCTATAAAAGTAATAATATTACATATAAATCTAAATATATTTTGGGAGGTAATTTTTTGTTTGGGAAAAAAATCATAAAAGTTCTAAGTTTAGTCGCAGTAATGTCCTTGTCGGTAGCCCTTCCCGTTCTTGCTTCAGATTCAGAAATCACCGTTAACAATCGACCACCAGTTGAAGAGTTTAAAGGTGGAAAACAATTCATTGATGGGGTACAATTACTTACTGAAAAAGATCTAAAAGATAACATAAGAAAAAACTTGAAACCAGTTACTGTTCCTAGTTCAGGTGATGTGGGGACAATGGGGATAAATTCATGGACCAAAGTAGCTGAAGCAAATTACTACACTAGTTATGATTGGGATCGCTATTCCAATATTGCAGCAAGTTCTGTAGAGAGAACGCTATCAACTAAATCTGAATTTACAATTACAGTAAGTGGTGAGACGAATTTTGGTTTTAAAGATGTAGTGGGATTTAAACTGTCTGGAACAATTGGACAAAAATTCGAGAAATCATTGACAGAAAAGTATAAAATTCCTGCCGGTTGGGTGTATGAACAAAAGAGTGCTATCAGAGTGCTTCAGGAAGACTATCGATATACAAATAAAGGATTATTGTGGGATACTCAGTATAATGCGTCATCATTTGACTACAGAGGCTTTGAAACTTGGCTCTGGTCCAACCCTATTTAATAAAAAACAAGGGCGGCATAAGCCGCCCTTCGTTATTTGGAGGCAGAATGAAAAAAATCCTAATTATTTGCTCACTCTTATTTTTGTTATCCGGCTGTTCTCAAGATGATTCTTCCTCGGTTCCTTTAGAAAATTCTACTCAGAATAATGAGGAAGTGCAGACTGAATACAAAAAAAGAATTACGTTACTTGAAAAAACACTCTCTCAAGAAGAGAACTATTTTTTTCAATCCAAAGAGTTTAGCATTTATTTTCCTTATGCAATAGATTTTATAGATATCCATAGAATAGAGTTACTCTCTGATGGAGCCCTTGTTACTGAAATCTCTGGTAAAGAGAATATCGTAGTTAAAGACAAACATATTCTTATTCTCAATTCTAATCAGCGATTTAACCATTTTGATACTGTAGTATTAAAAGACGATCAAGAAAACAATATAAAAATTTCTATCGGTGACTACTATTACGAAGGTCAAATTGCTGATGATACGATTTCAGCCGACAAGGAAATATTTATTCGTAATAAACACTATAAACAAACTAATGGAACCCTAATATACACTATTGATTTCACAAATGTTGAAGGAGCAACGGTCGAATTTTCAGTCCCTGAGTCTATAAAAAAAATAGCTACTTTAATTGAACAAAAGACAATTTCAAAAACACCAGATAGCCAAACTTATGAGTTCCACATTGAGATCCCTGAAGACTATTTAATTCAACAGAAGATTACCAATTTAAACCTCGAATTAAAAGCAGACCAAATTTATAAATCTTCCAGAAAAACTATATTTCAGTCATTTATCCCTATAACTTTAGATGAATTCAATTCAAAGGCACCTTAAAAAACATGGTGTCTTTTTTCGGCTTATTTCATAGAGCGGGGAGAGGATGAATTCGTGCTAGTAATGGCGGCAGAATTCAAATGTTTTTCCCCGTACGCTCGGCTCTGTGAATAATCGCTTCAAATACATCCTAAGGTGTCCTTATATCAAATTGCGGAGGACACAGTCCGTGTTTACGGTGCAATATAGGATCTATCAGCGAAAAGGTCATTCCCCAACATCATGTGGATGACAGGGATTAGCCTTTTTGGGCTTTACTCTATTCTAACGAACCGAGGACACGCTATTTTCTCTTTTCGTGCAGTTAAGAAATGTAACAAATCACAGATTTTCTCAGGTTCGTTAGGGTTTAGAGCAGCAGAGAGGATGAACGGTGGATGAGTGAAATTTGGAAGACTAATCATTCAATCCTTTGCCCTCCAGGATCGGCTGCATGTACTTCTCGATTCGTGACACTTTTGTCTTGGATTGCTTTGGTTGTGAGAAATAATAGAGATATGCCCGCTGCCGTCCGGGTGTCAGTGCTTCAAATGCATCTCGGAAAGCAGGATTCTCATCGAATTGCTGTTGAAGTTCCTCAGGAACGCTATATTCGGCAGTTTTTTTCATTTCCACTTGCAGTCCGGCTTGTTCCACTTCAATTGCTTGCTGGATATAGGCTTTGATCATATCCTCCTGCTCCACAATCTGCTCCAGACTGGTGAAGCGAAGCTGGCGTTCTGCCTGTACATTCTCCGTTTGCTGGACCAAAATGTCGTGTGTATCCTTCAGCAGAGCACCTTTGAAGAACAGAATAGCCACGTACTCTTTGAATCCATGGATGAGAACGATGTTTTTCCCATCCAGCATGTAACAAGGATGCATCCATTTCATATCCTCTGTCAGTTCAAAATCCCGAATAATCTCTCTCAGCTTTGTGGACTCTTCCTTCCACGTTTTGAGTTTCTTTAGATAGCCGTCAACTTTGCGATTCCCACTTGTATCCGTCATGGAGAAATACCTCTCTTTATCTCATGGTTTTATAGGTTCAATTGTACTGGTTTTCAGTGGATTGTACAGCGTTGCTTACAGAGCTTTTATTGACTTTTCTACTTGAATTTAAACCTTAATAGCAACAAAGACCATCCTGTTATGCGGCCTATAATTAAAGAAAGTGATTTGAGAAGACGTGAGCAACGGACCTGATTCTAAAACCCTTTTCCCCAACTAAACAACTATCCTGCTCAATGTTTATAATGACTAAGCAAAAAGGAACTATGAGCAAACTAACTGATGATCAACTTCAATTCTTTAAAAAGACGGACCCACAACTGTTTGATAAACTCGTAGAACAATCTGAAATCCCATCAAGTTAATTCCGGCTACGGATAAGAAATAAGACAGCCAGCTCCCAAGTACGGGGGCTGGCTGTCTTATTTAATTCTACTTGTTGATGGAACAGAAAGTCTTAAGAACCTCCAAGCACCTTATCTTCAATTACAGGCGCCGGTATTTCTTTAATCTCTACGGATTCTTCCGGAGCAAAACTCTGGATCTTCATCGGTATGGAATCCAGGTACTTGTACTCTTCGGTCTTGGTAGAGCTAGTTACAATTTCACCGTTTTTGTCTTTCTGATAAATCACACGTTTTGTCGGTAAACCCGTATTTACATCAATGGTTACAACTTCCTTGTGGAGGTTATCCTCCGAAACAGCTTTTTGCTCGTTACTCTTTGTAGCAGAACGGGATTGTGTGCCCGCTGCTTCCAGTACTGTCCAATCCTGACTCCGTAATTCTTCTTTTGCATTCTCCAAGAGCGAGATCTGTAGCAACTTCTCATTTTCAGCAGCTATGTTGTCCGGCATGCTCCAGGTATTCCCGACCAATTTCCCTGTCTCGAAATCTCGACCATACGAAGTGATTTTCTTACCACCATCTTCAACAATCAATTTATTATGAAGCTGGTTATCACGGTATTCCTCAGTGATTTCTGTCAAATTCACACGGTCCCGGTAGCGAACGATGTATGACCCGTCTTCAAACGATTCTTTAATGTAATCGACCTTACCCTGAGTCGCCTTCAGTGCTGCGCTTTCAACATCGCTTTGAGCACTAACTACAGATGGTTCATTCAAGTATATGTAGCCACTCACAGATGCAGCTACCAGTGGTATGGTGAGGATTGAAACCAATGTTTTTTTCTTCACAGGTAGACCCTCCTCTTATTTAGTCAGTATATATTCCTAACGCTTTATTCTGCTTTTTAGGTCCAGCCATTTACATATCCACTATCAAAATATCCTGTTGAGTTAGATCCTGCTTGGTGATCCTGCAACCTCCACTCATTTGGATACATGAAGAAGCCTTCAATTCAGCATCAAAAGATTGCATATAATAGTCAGACTGTAGCCCTTTCATTACACCAGACAAATTATTACAAGAGTTAGAATACATTGGAGTCGCTCTACTTGTTTTAAGTAGCCGATGTGTAATAATAATTAAAGATCTTCCTGTCGGGATATAGAATGATACGATCGCAAATACGAATAAGACAAAATACT
This sequence comes from Paenibacillus sp. FSL R5-0519, assembly GCF_037974275.1. Lineage (NCBI taxonomy): Bacteria > Bacillati > Bacillota > Bacilli > Caryophanales > Paenibacillaceae > Paenibacillus > Paenibacillus sp. FSL R5-0519. Next base: position 1,399,162 of record NZ_CP150234.1, on the reverse strand, counting down.
TACTACTTACACTGCTCAATTTTACCACAAATATTATCCGAATCCATATTTTGTTTAAAACTATCTACCATATCCAACCAAAAAATTGTTATATTTTGTAGTGAAATATTAAATAATAATATGTTCTTACGTAGATAATTCCTATAAGAAGCCCGATATGGTTTTAGTTTCATCTTTAAAGTTATGGTTCTTCAATTGAAAATCGAAAAAAAGCCGCATGATTAGCGGCTCGTCGTGAACTCTTAAATTCTCCTACGCTCACTCACTATTGGTCTGTTGATGTCAAACCGACTATTTATAACATGTACACAACGGTTACTCATGGATGTCTCACACATCCGTAATGATCGTCAGAGCTTTTTATGATTATCCATAAAGCAAAAAGGTCCATAGACAATCTATGGGCCTTTTGGTTTGGTTAACATTTCTGGCTTAAGCTAATATCTAGTAGTGACTGTGTCTCATCTTCCAACATGGAGGAAGCTATCATCATGAAGTCTTCAGCCCCAATCTCAAAGTGACCTTTACGAAATGGAAACCCCCAATTGCGATTCCCGCGTGTAAAAGTGAGATGGTCTAACAACGTTGCAATCTTTACATCTCGACACGGAAGATAACGGAGATCTCGGCGAAAGGGTACAAATGATTCCGACATGTGATATTGGTAGATCCTGTCGTCGGTAAGTTGACCAATAGCGGTAAAAGCCTGAAGCGGCTTGCCTGTTGAAATGTCTGTGCGAGGAGAATAGTATATCATCCAATCACCCGCGGACATCTGTCGCAACAGCGCTGACTTGCCATGGCACAACTGCGCAAACCCTCCCTCTACGGCTACATTCACATGAGAAGCAGATACAACACCAATCCAATATCTGCTGTCCTGATTTGGTTTCATGGATACATCTCATTCCCTTCTCTCGTTTACATTTCCAGATTCGATTTCAATCGGTCTAATTGCAAAAAATGATGTCTGTAGTGCATCTCTATCAACAAAAACCACTCCTGAGCGTTTAGAGCGCCAAGCCTTGGATGACGTATTTTGTTGTTTACGGACGCTTGGTGTAGAACAAATGCCGTGCTTCTCATCCGTTCCACGACCATGTGAAGCCCATCGATCAAAGACTCCATGCTCTCGGGTGGTTGCGGGGTGTACTGCGGGGAAGCAGGAACCTTAATTGGTACGGGAGGGAATTGTCCTAATTCAAACACTTGCCTACCCAGTTCTGTTTTTTCCTCCCCCAAGTTTAAAGTCGAATCCTTGCTGCTCAAACACTGCTCAATATTATGCAGATGCATAAAAAGCGCTGATTGAATCAAATGTACATACATATGTCCAATGGACCATTCCTCTTCACTTTGTTTTTTAAGTAAGCTAGACATATCCAAATTTTTCAGTTCTGCCAAATATCGTTCTACTGCCGTTTCAAATGATTTCAATACTTCCGTTGTACTTCTCATCCTTCAACCAACTCCAATTCCTCTTGATCTGTGATATATCAAAGTATAAAAAAACACTACTGACAGGTGTATGTCAGTAGTGTTTTAAGATGTTTTTGGCGACTTCCTGCATTCGAAAGCGTAAAGATTCCGGCTCCAAGACCTCGATATCTCCACCCCAGCCAAGCAAAAAATGCAATATTTCCTCCGGGTAGCGGATACGAAAATGAAAAATCACACCTTCCTCTTGCTCCTCAAATGCATCCATATAAAAATGAAGGGCCTCCATAATTTTGTCAGCAATTTCAGGTTTTGCCCTGATTAATATGTGTTCGTTACGGTCGTCAGGAGGTCGATAACTGTTCAGATCAAAATCTGGCGGTAAATGGAAGTGTTCCTCCAGCTCTGAAAGTTCAGTCATGCGTGACAAACGGAAATGACGGATGTCTTGTCTTAGATCACAACGTGCAATCAATACCCAATTCTCCTGGACAAGCGAGAGTCCATAGGGGGAAACCTCACGCATGTTATACCGAGTGCCATCCGCTCCCGGCATTTTCTTCAGGTACATAAAGCTAATCTTCCGTTGCTCCAAAATGGCATTACGAATCTGGTTAAGGTATGTCTTCACCCTCACTCGGGTTAAGGGTTCAAGCGTATGAAGCGTTCGCATCGTTTCCCGGACACGTGTGGACTCGTTACGAACGGATTCAGGTAAGATGGCTTCAATTTTCCGTTGAGCCGATTTAGCCTGTATCGCGTATTCCGTATCCAATCTCTGTTCAATAAAATCAGCTCCCATAAGCAGGGATACCGCTTCTTCTGCGCTGAAGCTTACCGGGGGCAGAAAATATCCTTCCATCAAGGAATACCCATGACCCGGGGCTCCCATGATCGGAACGCCAGCTTCACTTAATGCTTGGATATCTCGATATATCGTACGTACACTTGTCTCGAATTGAGCCGCTAAATCTTCTGCTCTTAACATCTTTCTTCGCTGTAATTCAAGCGTAATCGCAAGCTGCCGCTCCGTTTTGTTCATTTTCCAGCCCCCAACGTTCCTTCATCCAAACCTAACTTATTCTATCACAATAACTTATCTTCTTGGCTTCTGCTGAGAACTGGCAGAATTAAAGATAGCGGAAATACAAAATTACAAAGTTGTGTCCCTACTCAATATCAAGCCTGTACTTCAACATAAATTTTTTTCACCCAAATATATTGATTAGTGTGCAATTTATGGAGAAAGGTGTGAGAAAGGTGGCTTTTATTGAAAGGTATGTGATCAATGATACCGGGGCTATAACTTTTACAGGAAATACGCTGGGGCTAAGCCGGTCCAATACGGTGGGTGTTCCCGGTACGGTGGACAGTATTGGAGGGTACATCATCACGGATACCAACGTGCAGTTCGGCTCCTATCCACCTGGAACCACCAACGTATTTCAGAACAACAGCTCAGCTGCTGTTCTCAATCTGCCTGTGGGAAGTACTGTTCTCTATGCGGAACTAATCTGGGGTGGAACATTCATTGATAATCAGGAGAACAATTCGGCTTTTATTAACAAAGATGTCATTCTGACCACACCCGTCGGTGTAACCACCGTCTCTCCCGATCCAGCCACAGCTAGAGAAGTTCTACTTTCAACGGCATCTGGATTTCCAAGAACCTTCGCTTACGTAAGATCATCGGACGTAACGGATTTAATTCGAGCTAGTGGGGCAGGTACATATGTGACAGGTGGCGTAGTCGGGACGTTGTCCATTCCTGATCCGACGTCGAATCATGCAGGCTGGACACTTGGCGTGGTTTACCGCAATCCAGCCTTGCCCCTGCGGAACCTTTCGATTCGGGTAGGTGCCGAGGTCATTCTTTCGACATCAGGTCCGGTTACTACACCGATTGAGGGCTTTGCAACACCATTTTCTGGCCCTCTGGCTGGCAGAGCCTTACTCGGAGCTCAAGAGGGAGATGCGAACAAAACGGGAGATCAGGCTTTGTTTGGTCCCACCGTCTCCAATCTAAGGGCATTATCCGGTCCGAACAATTTCGCAACGAATTTCTTCGCCTCCCAGATTAACGGAGATACCGGGGCGTTGGACACCACAGGCACCTTCGGCAACCGGAATCAGATCAACGGGACGCCTGGGACGAATATTGTGGGCGGACGACAAGGATGGGACATTACTAACGTGGATGTCAGTACTACACTTGTAAACACCCAAACCTCTGCTTTACTGCGTTTAACAACTTCGGGCGACGGATACTTGGTTGATTCCTTTGCCCTGCAGATCAATATTAATACCCCTGTGATTACTGCCACGAAGACCGCGAGTGAACAGAATGCAATTGTCGGAGATACGATTACGTATTCGGTGCTTGTGGAAAATACTTCCGTTTCGGACGCTACGGATGTGGTGGTGTTCGACAACATTCCTGCGGGAAGCTCCTTTATACCCGACACAGTTACCATTGATGGGGTATCACAGCCGGGAACGGAGCCCCTAACCGGAATTTTTGTCGGCTCACTTCCGGCCGGCAGCTCGGTTATCGTTACATTTCAGGTGCAGGTAACCTCATTGCCTACACCACCTCGTCTGTTTGACCAAGCGAAAGTCGGTTATACAGCACCTACCGTTCCGGATGGCCCCATCATCTCCAATGAGGCTCCGTCCAATGCGGTCACTGTCCCTGTCTTTCAACCGGACATCACGATTGAGAAAAGCGCAGACACAGCCAATGCTCTAGTTGGCAGCACGGTGACATATACACTGTTCGTAACAAATGTCGGAAATATTGATGCAATCAGCACCGTAACGGACCCGATTCCGGAAGGTTCCATCTTTGTACCAGGGAGCGTTACGGTTAATGGCACTGTACAGCCGACAGATGATCCCGTTTCTGGTATCAACGTTGGAAATGTAGCCATTGGTGATACGGTAACTGTCACATTCCAGGTACTGGTGTCTGGGCTGTTTCGGGGATTTGACTTAACGAATCAGGGGACTGTCAACTATACCTCCCAACTGCCTGATGGGCGTGTGATCACAGACACATCTGTTTCCAACATCGTAACCGTGACCGTATCCACTCCGCTGGTCAGTGTCACCAAAACAGCCAGTGGCATTGATGCTGTTATAGGAGATACACTAACCTACACCGTAGTTATCACCAATTCAGATACTGATCCGATTGACAATGTTGTATTTGCAGATGCCATTCCAATCGGATCGGCATTTATTCCCGGCAGTGTAACCATTGATGGAATCGTTCAGCCCACAGCAGATCCGACCACAGGGGTAAGCCTTGGAACGATTGGACCCGGTGTGTCTATCACCGTCACATTCAGCACTAACGTTATTTTCTTACCTGATCCGCCCGAGCTGGCTGATCAGGCACAGGTTACGTTTACGAGCGGCCCGTTCGAGCAAGCATCTTTCTCTGATCCTTTAATCATACCCGTATATCATCCGATCATTACAACAACCAAAAACTCCGATCCTGCCTTTGCAGTCGTTGGTCAAACGTTAACATTCCAGTTCAATGTCACGAATTCCGGCAATATCGCCGCAGACGCGACACTGACGGATATAATCCCGCCAGATGCCGCCTTTGTACCGGGGACCGTGATATCCAATGGCATTCCATTGCCTGCTGCAGATCCGAATGTAGGTATTCCTTTAGGAACGCTGGCTCCGGGGGAATCCCTGTTTGTTACATTTCAGATTATCGTGAATACCCTGCCTGCCAATCAGCAACTAGTGAATCAGGCAACGACGGACTATACATTTAATCCACCAGATGGGCGTGTCATTCCGGGAAGCTCCCCTTCCAATGAAATCAACATACCAATATCGTCTCCAGACCCGATTGTAACCAAAAGCGCTGATGTGATTGATGCTGTGGACGGAGATGTGATCACTTACACCATCGTTATCGATAATATTGAAAGCTTCACGGTTAATGACATCATCTTTACCGACTCGATCTCGGCCGGCTCCGAGCTTGTTCCAGATAGTGTAACCTTGAATGGGACGGTCATTCCGGGAGCCGATCCTTCTGCTGGTATTAATGTCGGCAGCATTCCTGGCAATAGTCAGGTTGTTGTGACCTTCCAGGTCAGCGTTACCGATCTGCCTGTGCCTCTGCCCAATCCTTTTTACTTGACAGACCAGGCAACCATCCAATTTATTGTCGGAACAACCACTATAGAGAACTTGTCCAATATAGTGACCATCCCCGTATATAGTCCAATTATAAATATCGAGAAATCCGCTTCCGAATCAATTGCGGTTGTGGGAGACACCATTACGTACTCTCTACTCATCACCAATACGGGGAATCTGAATGCAGATGTCATATTGTTTGACCCACTCCCGCCGGGAGAGACGTTTGTGCAGAACAGTATATTCATTAATGGGAATCGATGGAGCGGGACCAATCCAGTGACAGGCGTTATTCTGGGCACGATATCTCGTGAATTCCCTGTAAATGTCACATTTCAGGCTGTAGTCACTTCGCTTCCTGATCCGCCTGTACTGAACAATCAAACCAGAGCTGACTATATTGCCATTCTGCCAGATGGTCGCATTCTCAGTGACAGCGTATTATCCAATATCGTCTCCATCCCGGTTACGGCTGAGAATATTATATCCGTATTGAAATCAACACCTGCCCAGCATGTTCAGATAGGGGAAACAATCACTTATACGATTTTGATCGAAAATAATGTATCGACGCCCATTACCGATATTTTGCTTACGGATCCGATCCCGCTCGGTACCACATTTGTTCCAGGAAGTGTTACTGTAGATGGCACCGTTACCCCTGGCGCCAATCCGTCTACAGGCATAACGATCAGTTCGATCCTACAAAATGATTCAGTAGCCGTCACTTTTCAAGTCCTAGTTAATGATAGTGTTATTAACGAGCCTATGCCTGTCCTTGTAACCAATCAGGCGCAAGTCCGATTCACCACAGGAGATTTCACAGATAACGTGGAGTCCAATGCAGTGACAACACCTGTAGATCTCCCGATCATCACCATAGTCAAAGCGGCAAGCACTCAAAATGTACAGATTGGAGATACGGTTCAGTACCTGTTTACTGTCCGTAATTCAGGTCCAGTTCCAGCCCAGGTGACCTTGTTCGATATATTGTCAGCCAATACGACCTTTGTGCAGGGAAGTGTCGTATCCAATGGCAACCCTTTACCCTCAGCCAACCCTGTTACTGGCATTCCATTGGGAACGATTGCTCCGGGGCAGCAAATGGAAGTCGCATTCTCGGTGACCCTTACCTCCATACCTCCAAGTTTGGAGATTATAAATCAAGCGACTGCAAGCTTTACTTTCCTTACCGCAGACGGACGAACACTAACGGACAACTCACAATCGAATTCCATTATCCTTTATGTAAACAATCCCAATGTATCTATTAACAAAACGGCGAACAGACCTGATGCCTTACCTGGTGATGTCATTACTTATAGCATCCTTATACGCAATAATAACCGATCACTCATAAGTTCGGTTGTATTAACCGATCCTGTTCCTCAAGGAACATCATCGGTAACGGGCAGTGTAGTCGTTAACGGAGTAGCGGCACCGTTGGGAAACCCTGCGGCCGGAATCAATCTCGGCATTATTCCGCCAGGAGGCACCACCGTGTTGTCCTTCCAAGTCAGCGTAAACGCAAACACTACGCTTTCACTAATTACAAATCAGGCGAACCTTCGCTATACGTTGGGACAGACGATTTTTACACTCCAATCCAATCCCGTCAACGTACTCGTAACCTCCACTTCGCCAACACAGATTACCCTTCAAAAAACAGCGGATAAAACTTCAGTTGTTGTGGGCGACACCATCACATACCAGATCGTCGTTACCAATACGGGAAATACAATCGTTCAGGTTACGATCACCGACCCAATTCCGACTGGAACCCGATTCGTTGAGGGTAGTGTAAGATTGGACGGACAACTGGTTGCTGGAGCTCATCCAGCCGCGGGCATTTTCATTGCATCCCTTCAGCCGGCGCATAGCGCAAGTATTACGTTTGAGGTTATCGTCATTAACCAGCCCGTAAACGGAAGTATCGTTAATCAATTCACAGCTACATTTCAAGCTCAGGGTCAAGCAACAGTTGGGTCACTCCAATCCGAAACTGTGGTTATTCCGAGTCGTTTGCCACAGCTCACCATTGTCAAAAGTGCAAACAAATCTGAGGTTGAAGTCCATTCCCATCTCCGTTACAAAATTTTGATTCATAACGCAAGCTCATTGCCAGCGATAGATGTCATTCTGAAAGATGTACTCCAAGCGGAGTCCACCTTTATTGCTGGCAGCGTAGTGGTTAACGGACAGCTCCTACCCGATGGAGACGTTGTGAAGGGACTTCCATTGGGGACAATCGCCCCAGGAGGGACGGTAGACATTCAATTTAATGTGCTGGTGCACAGCATACCTGAACACTGTCGATTGCTTAATCAGGCGTTATTACATTTTAACATTGCACTGCCCGATGGCAGTCTGCTTCCTTCTTTCCTAGCCTCCAACAAAACCGATGTGGAGATTATAGAACAGGAAGAATAAGCTGCGCTGGGAACAGACTTTTCATAACCTGCCACATGCAAAATAAACAAAGGCCATCCTTGTCAGGATGACCTTCGTTTATTTTCATTAAATACTTTGCATTTACACGTGAAGCGCCAAAAGCAGTTTGTAGATCATCGTCACAGCTTCCGCTCGAGTCGTTTCCAGTGCTTCCTGCTGCATCCGTCCTGCCACCGATAAACACTCAGCTCTGACGAGCTCTATTATAATGATAGAGAAGGTTTGGTGCCATTCGGCAGTTCTGCCTAATCCACTTACAAGCTCAACACCGCTTTATCAATCAGGAGACATAGTTAACGTAACCACACTCTCCCAAGGCGTTTTTATAATATCATTTTGCCTCGTGTCTACTTTCAATCCATTCGACCAAGAACCCCATGCACTTCCATTACTAAATACTGGATCCGAAGTTAAAGGAACATCTACATACATCGCATAACTACCTATAATCTTCTTGTCTTTGGGAGCAGTAATGAGCTGTACAACACGATCCTTACGAAGCTTCAAATCATTCGGTACATTGGCTTGCACGATCTCATATTGAATATAGGTACGCATATACAATACCCCATTACGATATGTCACCATACTTGGTTCAGGCCGAGCATCTCCCTGAATAATCACTTTTTTGTTCTTTATCCATTTCACATACGCTTCCATCTGAAGCTGTCTGGCTGTCTTATTACCCATCTTACTGGTAGAACCACCCACATGGCTTTCTATTGCTTCTGCCCAATCCATATTGATGGTACGGTAATCTGTATTCAACAAGAGTTCATAGTACTTTGAAATATGATTGGCGTATCGGCCAAAGTCCTCACTAGTTAACGCAATGGGAAGCCCCACAGCTTTTGACCGATAGAGCTGCGCTGCATTCAAAGATAAGCTTTTGGGTAATTTCGCTTTAGGAAATTCTTTCTCATAATACGAATTAGGGATACCCGCGAGAATATATGGATATTTGGACGCATTAACAGGTAGAGCTTTCGTTCGAATCAGTTTCCCGTAGTCATCCAGATTATCCTTTTGTGCAAAATCAGCAGTATATATCCCATATGATTTATCGAATGAGTAGTAATTCGACGTTAGGTTAAATGCTTCAGAGAGCACCTTTAGCGGGACATAGACTTCCCCATTTCGGAACTGCGCTGAGGTATTTGAAGAAAGGTCCGTTCCCTTGCCATCGACCATACTGCTTTTGGTTACAGATAACGAATGGATAGAATCGTTCACGTTTAATTTGCCGTTGGATATGGAAGCAGACCATTTTGCTTGTTTGGCAAAGGCTAGAGCCGGGAACAAAACTTCCTGTTTTACCGTTAGATAAGGTTTATTCGATGTGAAATAGAGATTTTTACCATTTAAATTCAAATGAACACTTTGCTCCCAAGCATGGAGTGTAGGCCACTCGAATGGTACCTGGACAGGGATTGGTGAATTCTTCTTTTTATTAGGCAGTTCCATGCCAAGGCCACCATCATGATTAAATCCCCATGCCCATACACTCAGATCCTTTTTTTGAACGACCATGTGTCCACTGTCTGCATCACTTAACAAACGTACATTCTTGAGAATAATCTTGGGAATGGTGACTTGATTGGCTGTGCCATCTCCTACAGTACCTGTACGATTGTCCCCCCAACCATATAGGTTTCCAGCTTCATCCAAAGCAAACCGCGCATCAGATGAATTCGAGATGTCCACAATTTTGGGGAGCTGCTGTATTTGTACAGCAGAGTCCCCGCTCTTGGCCCATACCGTGCCATCTTCTCTAAGGAACACAGATCCATACTGATCTACCTTTTTGACATCCGTTATTGTTATGTATTGTCTTGCTACAGAAGTTCCAGGCATAACATGCCACACCGTACCGTCTTGTCGAATGAAATACGACCCGAAGATATCTTTAACCTGATCTAATCCAGGCACAAGCGTGGGTAACGATGGTTCAGAATATGAGTTTTTCCAGGCCAGAACCTGCCCGTCTTTTCGCAGTGCATAGATAAAATCTTGAGTAGCCTCCACTTGAACAATCTTTTCATTTTCACTGAAGTGAGTCTTATCTCCTGAGTACACCTTGGTATACTCTGCCAGTTCACCGACTCCCCTTCCTTTCCATACCGTTCCATCCTGGGTTACGACAATAGCCACTCCGTACACTACAGAAACATCAACAATTTCATTAATTCCTTGTAATACGGATTGTGTATAATTCATCTTGTTGCCTTCGTCACTACCAAAGCCACCCCATGAGATCAAAATCCCTTCTTCCGTTAGTACCTGTGTACCTGAGTAAGAAGTGATTTTTTGGAGTTTTGGAACTTCATTAGCAGAAGTTGCTGCATTGGTGAATGATGGTGCTGTTGTGAGAACAATTAGAACTAAGACTAACCATACCTTGAAAAACTTCTTCATAATATCCTCCCTATATGTACTAAAATACGAATAATGTCAGTCTAGCAGTCCTGGGTAATTTTTACTATCCACAAATTTCTGTTACTCCTACAAAAGCAACAAAAAAGCCATTCAGCATACAAATGAATGGCTTCTGTTTGCTTTACGATCGCCTTCTTGAAGGTGGAGAGGGGATCCATGCTGTTTGGGGCCAAATGTCACGTGATCATAGATGGATTTGGGAAAAGATTTGGTTGCTGGAAGACCATGCCGATCTTCTTACCAAAGGTCTCCATATGAACTTCACCACTGTAGATATCGGTTCCTCCTACGGCAACTTTACCCTCAATCCGTGTGCCGGGTATCCGGTCATTCATGCCGTGCCTGTTGTCTAATATGCTGCATGTATCATCCATATGAGAGCTTGTCTGCCTCATCCCCCCAAAGTTCCACGTTCATAGTAAAAATAACCTATTACATTTGTAATTATAGGTGCGATTGCAAACGTAAATCCTGGAATTTTTAGCGCATTGTCAATGTTTTCATATAAACAAAAAACGTGGGCTGGAAGGCTTTCTCCAAGACACGTTTTTTGGGAATTTCAGATCATCATGCATACGTTGAATCATTGCAGCTACTCCTTAACACTTCAAGCTTTAATCTGCTCATATAATCGTGTGGTCACTGAAGAAGGACGAATATGCAACTCACTTAAACGTTCTTCAAGATCGCGATAGATACGTAAGACATGGTCATGATTGCCCATGGACAAATATGCTTGCATGGCACAACGATACGCTTCTTCTTCATAAGGGGAATGCCGCATGGCACGTTCCGCTGCTTCTGCTGCCTTCTTGTCGTTATGCAGTTCCAGGTACTTCTCGGACAGCTTCAGCATCAGTTCCAATGCACCGCGCTCGATCTTCTGGCTAAGTTCAGACATCCAGAAATAATCTTCCTGCGGAAGCAGTTCATCCTGATACATATGTAAAGTCCGCTCCATTTGAGCCAGTGGAACATCCTCCTCGCGCTGCATTCGAAGCACAAGTTCCAGTACATCATATACATCAGCACGGATTCGCTTTTTGTCCAGCATGTAATGTTCATTCCTGTAGCTGACCATCTGCTCCATGCCCAACTTCTTCAGGTTTTTCCTCAGCAGACTCACACAGGTATGCATATAGATTTTGGCCTTTTCGTAACGCTCATCAGGCCACAGATGGTCAATAATGCGATCCCGGTGAACAACACCGGTGATCGGGTCATGCAATAGCAAATATGCAAACAGTTCCTTCTCCTTCGCTGTACGCCACATGACCATTTCACCATTCGTAGGCGTGACACGAAAATTCCCCAACATTTGTACAAATAATTGATTTGACCCATTGCTGTTCCCCGAAGATTGCCGTGCTGGTTTCGCTTCAGTTGACTTAACCGCATTTCCCTTATCCTTCAGTAGTCTGTCAATGGTTTTGGACAATCGGCCCATCTCAATCGGTTTGAGCAGGTAATCCAGAGCCTCATGTTCAAAAGCAGAGACAGCATAATGATCATAAGCCGTTGTAAATACAATGACGGCATCCGGTTCGACCTCATGGATATTCGCTGCAAGCTCCAATCCGCTCATGCCCGGCATCTCAATATCGAGGAACCAGATATCCGGTCGTGTATGCTGAAGTGCCTCCAGTGCCTCGAATCCATTCACCGAACGCCCAGCAATGGCGACTTCTCCCGTTCGAGTCAGAAACATCTCCAGCATATTCAGCGCATGCGGCTCATCGTCCACCAAATAGGCCTGCAACACGGTCTCTCCCCCTCTGTATTATTGATATGGAAATTTAATGGTAACCTTGGTGCCCAGACCTTGTTCACTCTGAATCACAGGTGCTTGTCCGTTCATATGTTTCAATCGTCTCTGTACATTTTGCAGGCCAATACCTTGTTCTGTATGACTTCTATTCATAATAAAGGCAACCTGCTTACCCGACATGCCCACACCATCATCCTCAACCACCACTTGAACGCTATCCTCGTATCTTCGAATGATCAAGCGAACGGTTCCGCCGTCAATCTTCTTGGATACGCCATGACGAATGGCGTTTTCTACCAGCGGTTCAATCAGGAGCGGCATGACTTTACAGGAATATAACGAGCTGTCCACGTCCAGTTTAACCTGAAGCCGTGAACCGAATCGCTCCTGCTCTATCTCCACATAGGCTCGAATTAACTCCATCTCTTTACTAAGCGGAATCAGCTCCTCCGTGTTATCCAGATGGAAGAGTATACGCAAATAACGACTGAAGCTGCCCAGCAATTCTCCGGCTCTCGGCCCATCCGTAAAACATAACGACATAATGGTGCCTAACGCATTATACAGAAAATGCGGCTTGATCTGTGAACGCAAAAAAGCCATCTCGTTACTCGCCGCCTCTTTTACCAGTTGCTTCATGCCAAGCAAGGTATGTATCCGGACGAGAATTTCTCCAGCATCCAGTGGACGGGTAATAAAATCATTACCGCCGGCCTGAATGCATGCCTCAATATCTGCTGGTGTACTGCGCATGTTAATAAACAGAATTGGTAAATCTACCTGACTGAACTCCATCCGAACCTGCTTGCATAACTCATACCCGGTCACCTCAGGCAACATCGCGTCGACAATCACAAGATCGGGCAACTTCCCACCAGCCAGAGCAGTCCGAACCTTGACATCAGAGTCAGCGAAGCTCAGATGAAAGCCTTCTGTAGCAAGCAATGTATTCAATTGTTCCATATCCACAAGATCAGATGTCGCAATTAATACGTGGGCTGAAATCACGCTTCCCACCTTTTTCTCCTCCTTCACATCAGTCTCCTGCGTTGCGGCTATCTCGGCCATATCGGGCTTGTTGGTGCTAACTGCGTGAGGAAGCTCAATCATGATTGAGGCTGCTTCATCGTTCACCACAAGTGTCCCTCTCATTGCACTGACCATTTCCGCTGCAACAGCAACCCCCGCAGCAATCTCATCCCCTTGCTGTAGACCAGGGTCTGCATCCTGACTTTGCCGATTACTCCAATCTGTATCAGCTTCCAGACAAAGAGTAATTCGTACATGATCCAGCTGCCTTTCGCACGCCAGTACCAGCTTCCCATTATGATGTTGTCCCATCATGTGGTAGACCAGGTTATACAGCACTTGCAGCAGCCGACTCTCATCCGCCATGACATAGCGTGCTTCAGGCTCCAGTCTGCGAATCATAACAATTCCTTTGCCAGAAGCCAAAAATCCCAGCACTTCCGTAACCAGTGAAAGGCAGGATACCAGATCAACGCTTCCCATGGAGAGTTTTATGCTGCCATCCCTGAATCGTGATATATCAATCAGATCATTGACCAGATTGGACATTCGGTACGCCGTATTGCGGATAAGCTGAAGCTTGCCCTGAATTTCCAATTCATTGGTGCGTCTCAGTGACGTTGTGAGAAGGGAGCGGGACAGATGAATAATGCTATGGAGCGGCGAGTTTAACTCATGCGAAGTCAGAAGCAAGAACTCATCCTTGGCTTTGTCCGACAGTTGAAGTTGATGGGTAAGTTGCTGCATCGAATCATATGCCTGTGTGTATTGATAGATCAGCAACATGGCAAAGGCACACAAAATCACAAGCGTTGTACAGTTCAGTAGCACCTGACTGATTGGGTACCATGTAACAATAATTCCAAGCACATAGTTGATCAGCATAAGCCAGATGCAGATGATAAGCAATTGCGCCTGGGAGCGACTCCGGTTACCGTACCTTGCCCGAACATACTGATGTATAATAACCATGAATGCCAATGCATAGGCACACAGATTAATAGCGTACATACTCTCCTGAATATAGGAATAGACACGAAATGGTGCCAGCGCAATAAATGCCAGATAGACAGTCAGTACCATGCTGGGTACCTGAAGCCACCTTTTTAACACAGGCGCGAGATCGGGAGTAAGTCTCCAGGTAATCATGCTGACAATCACAGACACTCCGTATACCGACATGTATTTCAATTTATACGCCAACTCAAAAGGAATGTCCGGCAGCAACTGTAACAGCAAACGCTCCCCGTTTGTCACAACCGTCAATGCAAAACCGATAAAGAACAGCGCATACAACAGCTGATTTCCATCCCGATGCAGACGGATATACAGATACAGAAACAACAATCCAAAAATCACCACAATCCCTATAATCAATAGCTCAAGTCCGGATTGAATGATCGTTCTTGTTTCCATGTGACTTCCTAATCCCAGATCCATTGAGTTATAGATGCCACCACTGCGGAAATCAAAATTGGCTACTTGCAGCACAACTTCAATCTCTGTACGTTCAGGGTGAAAATAGATCGTATAAGGTTCATTGCGCGGGACGTACGATGTGGCAGAGGTTCCCGGCTGACCGGAACGATTCATCAACTTGCCATCTACATACATAGCATCTGCAAAACGAACATAACGTTTGGCAATGGCCAGCAGCTCACCTTGCGGCACGTTTTGCACAATCAAGCGGTAGGTTCCATAACTTTTGCCTTTCATCGGATAGCCCTGGTTGTTTCTCTCGTCGTCCCAGTTACCTGGCACTTGCATCATGACAGGTTTATTATGCGTGCTATGAATCTGCTGGGGGGAGAGTAACTGTTCCGGATAGAACTCCCACTCTCCATCCAGTGGAATGACGGATTGGCTCGTCCACTTCATACCTGTCAAGTCCAGAATACCCTGTCTGGCCACGGGCTTTTCGTGTCCACCTGAGATCTGCCATGTTACCACTAGCGCAAGCAGCAGGGTCATGAGTCCGATCCCTAACATAAATCGATCCGTTCTGATGACTGTCATCTCTCTTTCTCCAGTAACGTCTATCTTGCAACATAGCGTTATTTTCCCACTCGCACCTGAAGCTGTCCATCCTTTTTGATAACGACCATATAACGATGAAAAAAAGGCATCCGCAGATGCCTCCTGGATTTCATCTGATGCTGCTTGTCCCCAACTGAAGACAAGGACAAGAAGCATCAGCAATCTACTTTTTAATTCTGGGATGCAGCCTGGATCGCGCCATAAGCCCAGTGATCTACAGATACATCCTTCCATCTGGAAGTACCGGACACCTCAGGCTCAATCTTCACCAAACGATTTAGCAATGTAACGGCCTCTGCTCGCGTCACAGCATCGTTGGGACGGAATGCTCCGTCTTGCGACACGCTCATGACTCCCGTTGCCAATACATGTTGAACCGCCTCACGGGCCCAGTGCAGCGTAATATCCGTAGCTTCGTTTGACAAAGCTGTTGTTGCTTCAGTTGCTTCTGCATTGACATCGGCAGCTGACTCTTGAATTGTCAAAATCCGCTCGATGATGACAGCCATCTCGGCACGTGTGATAGAGCGCCCTGGCATGAAATCGCTGGCAGCATTACCACGCATATAACCTGCTGCTGTCGCCTTTGTAATCGCTTCTCGTGCCCACTCGGCGTCAGGCATATCCCGATAGGATGCCGTGCTTGCTTCATCGCTGTCCGACGGTAATACGCGATATAGCAATGCAGCCATTTCAGCACGTTGAACCGCCTGATTCGGTCTGAATGTACCGTCGGCATAACCTTGAATGTACGCTGAGGAGTTGCTGCCATTCATGAGAATAATGGAAAATGTGCTGAACTTGGTGACTTCAAACTCGATTCCCGGTTGGTCTGTTCCATTAAACTTAACAAGTTTACCCTTAACGAGTTCCTTGGTCCCATCGCTATGTTCAATAAATACTTGCAGCTTGTCCAGTTCCTTCTGTGTCAGGTTCGTATCCCTGATCGGTAGCACTACTGTCACCGGACGACTGCTCATATTCGTCTCAATCGTCATTGGACGACCTACCAAGCGAAGATCGGCGGTATTGTTTGACTGTTTGACGATTAATGCATCCTTCTGAATACGCTGCTCCACCACTTCACGTCCTGCGGCATCCTTGATCGGCACAAGGTGGAAAAATACGTCCGAGTCCAGTCCTTGCAAAGATTTCGCCGGAAGTTGCAGAGAAGCGTTATCCGTTTCAATATACAGATTTATCTTTTCATTGGCCATTAGTGCAGTAGACTTGGCAGGCAGCTTCACGTTCAGTTCGGATACCTCGTCCTTCTCATCCGGAATCATGATCCGGGCATTAGTCGACCCGGCCTTCTTCAGACTTTCAATTGCTCGAGAGGTCTGCTCGGCCGTCAGATTGACCTCGTCCTTTTTGCGTCCATCTGCCCCTGTGGTTCTCTCAATAATCGTTTCCGAAACAACAGCATTGGTGTTCCGTTCGTTGGTCACATGTACGGTAATCTTCTCGGAAGTGCTTGCAGACGGTGATGGTGTTGACGAACCACCGGATGAACTTCCTGAACCGGACGAACCCGGATTAGATGGCGTTGTTGGTGTTGTTGGTGTTGTTGGCGTTGTTGGTGTAACTGGCCCACTAACGACCGTAATCTCACCGGGTACTGCCTGTTTATTCATTTCAATTGCATCAGCATCCGTCACCGTAAAGTGTTCAGGCAGGGTTGTGTCGACAACCTGAACCGGGTACTTTCCTGCAATGGCACCGGTAGCAATCGTGAATTCGATGTTGAACAGCGCCTGCGGGCTCTCGGATGCCGGAACAGGACTGAGCCCGCCATTCTCATCACTCCAGCCTACAATGAGTGATCCTGTTTCATTATTCACGTTATACTGTATTTCCGTTCTGTCGCCTGTAACATCAGTAACCTGCATGGCTGCGGGATTGAACTTCAAACGTACCCCGTAAGAGCCGATTGGTTGATCAAGTGACACCGTATCGACCGATAGCGTTACCTTGTCACCTGCTTTTCCTTGTGCAGATCCGATGGAGACAACCACATTCCCGACCGGCTTCCCATCCGCCAGCACAGTAACTTGCCCATTCTCCCCAGTCGCCTGAAACGGATCATATTCCTCTACTAATGCACCCGCATGCAAAGTTACTGAACTTGGACCGGTAGCCGCACTCTCTTTAATCTTAAAATGAAGGGAATACAGCGCCGTGGATTCCTGAATGTAATTTTGCGTCGTCATGATCACTGAGATATATCCTAGAGCAGACGTATCCTCAGTTAGACTGACGCCCTGATAATTTTCATAGGCTTGGCGGTTTACAACCTCGTCCCCTTCCACAAGTTCTAGCACAGCCGAATCGTAGGCAAAGGACAGCTCGGAGTGATAAAAAGAAAATGCTGAGCCTTTTGAATCATAGGATACAGGCACTTCGACGATGTCTCCTGGTTTACCAGATACTTCTCCGATATGAATGATTGGATCTACACTGGCCTGTGCCTGAGGAAGCCACGAAAAGATCATGGAAACCGTGAGCAGCATAGTCAGAAGCGCCTTCATGGATCGTTTGGATTTTGTAGATATTAAATGCCCCTTTTGGTTTGGCAAGATAGTCACTCCCTTCTGATATTATGAATTAATCCCCAAGTAAACGCCCATAATCAGGGCTGAATCCTTCGCATCCAGGACACCATCATCGTTCATGTCCAATGCTTCAATCTGCTCTGGTGTAAACGTGATCAACCCTTTGATATATTTATTGACCAATAATGCATCGGCTGGTGTAAGCACACCATCACCGGTAGCATCACCTTTAATTCGCAGCATGATTGTGACATCCACGCTATCCGAAAAGACAGTTCCATTCTTGGCCTGCCAGCCAAATGTTGTCTTGATCCCTGTAAAAGCTGAACCAGGAACAAAGGCCAATGTGTTCAACTCTGCGACAGGAATAACCTGATTCTTCACCACATCAACGCCGTTCAGCTGCAATTTGCCGCTGTCAGGAATAGACGTAATGCGTATATCCGTCATTGGCCGTTCCTCTGGGTCGGCATAATTAGTTTCAAAATCGGCGGATGTAAAGGTTACTGGCAGCCCTTGTTTAACCATTTTGGAAAATGCACCAGCAGCCGGCTTCGGCGTATTATCCTGGCTGAGACCCAGAGTACGAGCAGAAGTTCCGTCAGCACTGAATACAACAATCCGGTCTCTCGCTGTATCAGCCATATATAATTCACCTTCTGGTTCAAAAGCAATCTGATTACTGAGATCAATCGGATATGCCTCGTTTCCAGTTACCCAAGTGCTCAGCACAGGAGTGTTAGGATATACGAAGCCTTCATAGCCTGTGCGCATAATCTGATTCTCGCTCACAACATATAAACGTTTGTCTACTACATCCAGTGTCAGATCTGCAAGCTTGTCCGTTGAATTCTGTATACTAACCAAAGGGTAGATAAAAACTCCATTATTATGGGTATACCACATATTTTGTCCCCCCTCGTTATTACCAGGGATTACACTGGAGTATTTCTCCAAATTCACCCTGCTTCCACTCCCTGAGTTATCCAGGTAGTTATAGGAAAATTTGGTCTTTATCTCTGTCTCATCATTCACCAATCTGGTCTCGTTATAGGTTACACCTATAGTTTCTCTGTTGTGCTGTTTAAATCTGATGACATTCCGAATATACCTTTGATCCACGCCATACCCCAAGTTCATCCAATATTTATTGTTTAAGTCGATAGGTGGTGCGCTTACTGTACCATCCGGGTTAAAAATATGGATCTGTAGGGATGTCCCTGATTCAGCAGCGTAGATTAATCCATCGTTACCCATCGTTACCGCCGTTACATTATCGACCTCTATCGTCGATAGTACCTCACCTTCCGGCGTAGCCCGAATAACCCGATTGTTGCCGCTATCTGCGATGAGCATCTCTGTTTCACCATCAGCCGCCGTGTAGAACTCAATATCCGTAGGTCGACTTAATGAAACTGGACCTGTTGCAGCCAGTACCGATGAAGATGGAAAAACCACGCTTGTGAGTAATGTAATGACAAGAGCAAGCACACTCCATCGTGTTCTCTTGACTCTTGCACCCTTGTTAGTATGTAGATTCAACTGGTCTCCTCCTTAAGTTTCTAATGACGTTCTGAATCAATATAACAAGCCGCTCTTAACAATCACTGAACATAAACAGGTTTGGGATGATCAAAAACAAGCATAAAAAAAACGACCAGACCAAACGGATACCCGTTTACTCCAGTCGTTCTAATCGATTATGTTTCCTCCGCATGATTCAGATCGCTGCAAATACCTGATCAAAGCCTGCTTTCGACTTGGCGAACCGCGTCTCCAGATCCAATTCGGATGCCGGTGCCAGTACCTCTTGAGCCACGACACCATTGTAACCAATGGCCTTCAGGTTTTTCAGAAAACCTTTCAGATCAATTACACCTTCCCCAGGATACAAGCGTTCTCCATCCTTCAATTCCTCGATCGGCAAATCATAAGCATCGTTGATATGCACATGAACAACCTGCTCTTTCTTCAGCTTCAACAGATCTTCCATCGGGAGACCATTCGTGTGCCAGTGATAGGAATCTACAAGCAAGCCAACATTGGGCGCATGGATCGTATCGATCCAGTCCAGCGTATCCTCCACACGCCAGATAAACGGATTTTTCCATTGCGTCCGCAAATGATGGCATCCCACAAACTCCAGACCCAACTTGATTCCGAATGCATCCAAGATGTCTGCGCAGAGTCTCAAGCGTTTTGTAGCCGCTGCCATAAATTGCGCTGCCGGCTGATCCGTTGAAGGTAGAATATACGTACAACAGCTGTAACAGTCCAGCGAAGCAGATGCTTCTGCCATGGCGACCAACGATTGCAATCCCTCACGAAATTGCTCATCTGTTGTCCGCCATTCTACCGTCAGACCCGATGAACCGATGATTACCTGATTGCTTTCCAGCAGATGTTTCGCCCGTTCCTTCCCATACGTTTCAATCAATGAGAGCGGATTCAAATCTACAGATTCGAATCCGTGCTTGGCCGCACCAGTGATATATTGTTCATCAGACTCGATGTTGCCCAGTCCCGCATTCGTTAACCCTCTAATCATGCCAATCTCCTCCTGTGACTCGTCTGGAATTGCAGCTTGTTTATCATTTTATAATAACAGTACTCTCCGAAAAAGAAACCAGCAAAAAGAGCGGCAACAACGTTAATTTAACGTCATTACCGCTCTAACTTCTCTATTTCACAGCTTCAAGCGCATACCGGTTACGTGGAATCTCAAGACCCAGATTCTCCCTTAGTGTCTCGTGTTCATATTCTGTACGGAACAGCCCTCGTTCTTGCAGAACCGGAACAACGAGCTCCACGAAATCTTCCAATCCATTGGGCACCACAGTACGAACATTGAATCCGTCTGCCGCTCCACCTTCAAACCATGCCTGAATCTGATCTGCGATCTGTTCCGGTGTACCAATGAACGATGTACGCGGGGTAGACGCTAACCATGCTACTTGCCGCAAGGTCAGCCCTTGTTCTCGTGCCTGCTGCTTGATCTTGTCTGTTGTACTGCGGAAGCTGTTGCTGCCGATCTCCCCAATCTCGGGGAAAGGTTCGTCCAGCGGGAACTGGGAGAAGTCGTAATGATCGAAGTAACGTCCCAGATAGTTCAGCGCTTGATCAATGCTCACCAGTTCGGCAATTTCCTGATACTTCTGCTCCGCCTCTTCCGCTGTTCTACCCACAATGGGACCAATGCCCGGGAAGATCAGGATATCCGTTGCCTGACGTCCATACGCCACCGCTCTTGCCTTCACATCCCGGTAGAACTCCCTTGCTTCCTCCAGCGTCTCATGTCCCGTATATACGGCATCCGCCGAGCGGGCAGCCAGATCTTTACCGGATTCGGATGAGCCCGCCTGGAAAATCACCGGATGACCCTGCTTCGAACGCCCCACATTAAGGGGGCCCTGTACGGAGAAATGCTTTCCTTTGTGATTAAGCGTATGTAGCTTGGCAGGGTCGAAGAATACGCCCTGTTCCTTGTCACCTACAAAGGCATCGTCCTCCCAGGAATCCCAGAGACCTTTGACCACATTCAGATGTTCTTCCGCAATTTCGTAGCGCAGCGCATGGATTGGATGTTCGCCTTTGCCAAAGTTCAGTGCTGATCCTTCCAAAGGTGAAGTAACCACGTTCCATCCGGCCCTCCCACCACTTAATTGATCCAGCGAAGCAAACTGCCGTGCAACCGTGAACGGTTCACTATAGGAAGTAGACAATGTAGCAACCAGCCCAATGTGGGAAGTGGCCCCGGCGAGTGCGGACAGAAGCGTCAGAGGTTCGAAGCGATTGAGAAAATGAGGATTGGACTTCTCGTTGATGAAGAGACCATCTGCAATAAAGAGCAGATCGAACTTCCCTTTTTCCGCGATACGCACCTGCTTCTTGTAGAATTCCAGACTAACACTCGCGTTAGTGGGAATATCCGGGTGACGCCAAAAGGAGATACTGTTACCCACTCCGTTCAGATTAGCTCCCAATTTCAATTGTCGTTGCGACATATATATTCCTCCCTATTTTGTAGTGATGTCCATACCGTTCGAATATCCTTTTATCTCTTAGAGTTGTTTCGTCGTGTTGTCATTTCTTTATGTTGTGTCCGCCCGCTTCTGCTGTTGTCATGCTTAATCCGGGTTTCCCCGCCTGTTTCACATCACTAACCCTGACTGCCCAAGCCGCTCCCAGCAATACCACTCCTGTGAATAGAAAAATAAACGGAATGCCGATCCATCCACCAAGCAAACCACCGATTAACGGCCCAAGCACAATGCCGAACTGACTCGCCGTCTGACTCAGACTGACTGCCCTCCCACGAAAATCGTGGTCAGCATACTTGATAATCAGCGCATTGAGCGCCGGATAGACCGCGGCAAAGAACAAACCATACACAAATCGCAGGCTGCCAAAATAAATCAGATTCGTAGCTGTCATCTGCAGCAGACTGCCAATTCCGCCGCCGATCAGACCGATAAACAGTGTTTTCTCGTATCCGATCCTGCCACCAATCTTGCCCCAACGGGGTCCCATAATGACGGTTGCCACACCAATCGCCGAGAAGACAATGCCCGCACTAAGTGTTGCACTGCCAACATCCCCGCCAATCTGCACGACATAGAGCGTCAGCACAGGTTCGATGATAAGCACGGAGGTCGAGACCAACAAAATCAAACCATAGATTCGCATCAGGCCGGGCGTGGAAGCTGCTCTTTTCAAATCCCCCATGATCTTCGTTGGAACGATCGTACGAACTTGTCGTGACTCCTTCACACCGAGGACCATCAAAGCCGCGATTAATGTAATTACCGCCGAGGCAACGAAGCATCCCCGCAGTCCGATCCAGTGACTCAACACACCTCCGGCAAGCGGGCCAAGAATCCCGCCCGCAGCGCTAGCCGTGGAGATCACGCCAAGTGCATAACCGACATGTTTCTCCGGTGTATTGGTACCGATTAGGGTAATCGAGGCGGGATGAAAACCAGCCATGAGTCCCTGAAAGACCCTTACGGCGATAAACGTATATGGATCATATACAAAAAAGTTAGCCAGATGCGCAATGCCCAGCCCCACTCCTGAACGGACGAGCATTAATTTGCTGCCATATCGGTCAGCCAGCGATCCCCAGAAGGGTGCGCATAATCCACTGATCAGAAAGCTGATCGAAATGGAGATCCCCGACCAAGCTTCCAGGCCGCTCTGGATACCGAGATCATTTTGCAGGAATATGGGAAAGAACGGAACGGACAGCGAGTACGCCATATGATTGAAAAACAGGCCGAACCACAGAATATACAGATTTCGCTTCCATTGTGGCATCTTGGCATTCTCCATACTATATAATTCCTATATAAAAAGTAGGTTATTATCCATATTAAGGTACCGTCATCGGAAAGTATAATAGAAAAGTTCAATAGACCCATTCAAGAATTAAATGAATGGGTCTGTTATATAACTTGAACTAAAAATTATTTACACTGACACTACGATGACAGAACAACCTTCCAATCGCTGTTATCCCCAGATTTTTTTGATTCCCTTTTCTCAAGGGTAAAATCCGCTGATAAAGGCGAACGCTTCGCTTTTCCAGTTTTCTTCTGTCCTCTCCGTTTCTGTGTAAAAGAATAGTTCAACTTATATAGATGTATAGTCAAAATTACTGCACTTGGACAGACATAAATACGTCCACTTCATCTTCACTATCCAACATAAATCCAAATCGTTCATACAATCGACGAGCAGGGCTTCCCTGCAATACATTTAAAGTAACTCGTTTCCCCTGAACTTCATCCTGTTCCAGCAGCATGTGCAGCACCTTAGTTCCTATTCTCTGACCTTGATAATCGGGATGTATGTAGAAATGTTCCAATAGATATATCTCATCCTTGGGCTTCAATGCTACGCAACCTACCATTGATCCCTCCACTTCAATAATCCGCGTATGGACAGCGTCGAATGTATTTCGGAAACGTTCACGTACGTTCACATCATCGTACCTTCCCAGCCTGGTTAGATCATCGTAAAGTACCAAGGCTCGCAAATCAGCGAGTGGCTCTTGGTCTGCCTGTACAGCTTGACGCATTGTTATTGAATTCATTGGTTGGATTCCTTTCTATTAGAGCCACACTAGATTTTGGATGTCTTATCTCACTATAGGGATAAGACACTTCAAAATCATACCTTTGGCAGCTCACTTGAGCAACAGCGGATTTTTAGAACGTAATATATTTTCCAAAGATATTTATCTCCGCAAAATAAAAAAAGCCCAAAAAGGACAATGCAGTCTTGCTTATACAAATAAGCGAACCGCAACCGTCCCTTTTGGATGTAGGTTATTTAAGAAAACTACGAAGCATGTGACGCTTTTGCTGCATGGTGCAATGCTTCCAGACCCAATGCGAGCGCACCACACAGGCCTGCATGCTGGCCCAATCCGGGCTGCACAATATATTGATCGATATGTTGCGTGATTGAAGCTGCATTCACATAACCATTCAAATTCCGTACAATCTGCTCCCGGATCAGTGGAAACAGATGATCTTGCTGCATCACACCACCGCCCAGGATGATCTTTTGCGGCGAATGAAGCAGAATGGCCGTGGTGATCGACTCCGCAATGTAAAAGGATTCGATCTCCCATGCCGGATGATCTGCCGGCAGTTCACTGCCGGGACTTTGCCAACGCGCTTCTATGGCTGGTCCTGCAGCCATTCCCTCCAGGCAATCGCCATGGTACGGGCATAATCCAGCAAAGTGATCGTCTGGATGGCGTCTTGTTCGAATATGTCCACCCTCCGGATGTAACAATCCGTGTACTCGTTGGCCCCCTGCTACAAGTCCAACACCAACGCCTGTGCCGATTGTGTAATATACACAGTTGTCCAGCCCTTGCGCCGCTCCCCATGTCACTTCACCCAGCGCGGCAGCATTCACATCCGTATCCCATCCGATAGGAACCGGAAATTCATGCTTTAAGGTTCCAACCACATTACAGTTTCCCCACCCAGGCTTAGGTGTGGTCGTAATATAACCATAGGTCGGACTATCCGGTTGCAGATCAATCGGACCAAAGGAGCCGATTCCCATGGATTCCACACCTTTATCCCTGAAATAGTCGATTACCTTGGTAAGTGTTATCTCCGGATGTTCTGTTGGAAAGCTGATCCGATCTTCAATCTGTCCATGCTCATTCCCTACACCACATACAAACTTCGTTCCGCCCGCTTCTATAGCTCCAATACGCATCGTTCTGGACTCCTTTCCTTCATTACTATTAATCTTTAGCCTTGGACGGTGATATCTCATAGAGTTGGAGTGAAGTGAATACCAGATCCGTATTTTCGGCATGAGCAGAGATGCCCTTGGAATCCACATCCGGATAGATCAGATCCGTGATAACCGCCTGACCATCATTCGCAAATACTTCCACAGAAGAATGATCTACAAAGATACGCAAAGAGTGATTCCCACTCACCGTTTTTAACTCAGCTGTATGGCGGCCCAAGAAATGTTCATGAAAATCGCCGATACCCGATCCACTACGATCGATATACACTTCACCGGTGTTGGCGTCTACGCCAACGAACGTTTCGTTATCTGCTCCACTTCTTAGTGCAAAATGAAACGACTGATCCGAAGCCCACTCCGCGTGAATCTCATAGTTCACTAGTTGCAACGCGTTCAACTGCTCACTCACTTGCTGAATCGAAGCATCCTGTAGGGACAATACTGTCGTACGGGCTTGCTCAAGTTCACGTGCAGGACGTTGAATCAATATAACTTCTCCCGCTCTTGTCTCCAGTGTCAACTCTCGTGCAATGGTCATGGCTCCACGGTAATCTTCGGTTGGCGTCTGGTTGGCATACATCCAGTTGCTCATCCAACCCATGAACAAGCGTCTGCCATCTTCAGCCGGAATGTCGGACCAACTAACGCCCGCGTAGTTATCCCGGCCATGATCAATCCAGCGAATCGTATGAGATTCCTCATCTGGGACAAATGTAGTTCCATCAAAATTCCCGATGAAATATTGCGTTCTGGAGCCTTCTATACAAGCAGGATCTGCACCAATGCTGACGAGCATTACCCACTTCTCCTGCCCCGATTCTCCATCCACTGCAAGTGGGAACAGGTCCGGACATTCCCACACACCATCGTGTGAACCGATCCCTTCGCCAAATTCACTTCCTAGCGTCCAATCCTTCAGATTGGGAGAACGATACAGACATACCGTTTGACCACATGCGATTATCATAATCCATTCTTTGGTCTGCTCATGCCAGAATACTTTGGGATCACGGAAATCTACAAAGGATTCGTGCGTTAATACCGGATTACCCTCGTACTTGGTCCAGGTTCTGCCACTGTCTTTGCTATACGCCAGACTCTGACGCTGAACAGGTTGCTCATTCGGCACTTCCAGATGATGTGTGAAAATAGCAACCAACCCCGGCTCATCTTCGAAGAATCCCGACGTATTGTTCCAGTCCACCACCGCACTGCCGGAGAAGATCATGCCATGTTCATCTGGTGCAAGAGCTACAGGAAGTTCCTCCCAAGTGACGAGATCTCGGGTCACGGCGTGCCCCCAATGCATCGGTCCCCATGTGGTACCAAACGGATGATACTGATAGAACAAGTGATACTCTCCATTGAAAAACACCATGCCGTTCGGGTCGTTCATCCACTTCTCTTTCGGTGAAAAATGGTATTCATTGCGGTAATCTTGTTGTAGAATCGTCGACATTATGGTTTCTCCTCCGTACTTTTCTTTATTGGTTGTTACGGTCATATCCCGCTTGTTTAATCTGCAGCCATTCTTGCAATCCAAGGCGATCCAGCTCTTTCAGATAAGCATCCCATTCCTGATCTACTTTCCCGTTCTGATACCATTCTGTACGCAGACGCAACACATAGGCGAACAAATCAGTCTCAATGGTGGAAAGGCGGTCGAGTTCATCGATTGAGAAGAACACGCTTGGATAGACGTTATCTGCTTTCATGTGTGGAACCATATATTTATCGAGCAGTTCCATACGCCATGCAGCATCTTCCGGTTTGGTGGTGTATTTGTCATAATAACTGTCGAGGATGGCCAATGGTCCCGCGATACTTGTCTTTTGCCTGAGTTCTACAGGTGCAGAGCCTTCCAGCGGAAGATGCTTCAACATGCCCTTGGCTTCATCGAATTCAAATATATTTTGCTGACTCTCGTCTCCATACGTACCCCAGTTGTTCTGCACAGATTGGAGCGGATCGTACAATTGGTCTACCCACTTTGCTGTGGATTCGAGGTTTTTATTGCTGCTGGTAATGACCATGCGACCACGATCAAGACCGATGCCATTTGTTCTTGTGACATTAATCTCTCCATCAGGTCCGGCAATTGGAGGCAGAACATCATACGTATCATTCATGCCTGTAATGTTGGCTTTATCCCATGTGAAGTACATACCGTACTTGTTGTCCTTGCCTTTTGCCAGATACGTGTTCCAATCCTGCTGATACGATTCAACGTCGATCAGACCTTCCTGAACCAGTTCATGAATGTACTTAACCGCGTCCTTGTAACCTGCATCAGCTGCCGTGAAGACCACTTTCCCATCATTGGTTACTACAGTATGATCCCAGTTCTCTCCGAGTCCAAATGCCGCAAAGAGAAATGTCAGATCTTCTCCGCCTGGCTTGTTAATAAAAGACAATGGAATTTCGTCGGCCTTGCCGTTGCCGTTGGGATCTTGGGTTTTGAACGCGATCAGCACTTCTTTCAACTCTTCGGTTGTCGTTGGCATCTTCAGCCCGAGCTTGTTCAGCCATTCCACATTAATCCAGGGCAAGTTATCCACTGCCTGAATCCGTTGTTTGCCACTTCCGAGTTCTTCAATCCATGGGAAGGAATAGATATGTCCGTCCGGAGCCGTGATCATGCTCTTGTATTCGGGAGCTTCCTCCAGCACCTTTTGCAGATTAGGCATATATTGTTCAATCATGTCCTCAAGTGGAATGATCGCCCCGTCCTTCGCCAGTTTCAGGAGATCATAATCCCCATAACCTGCATCAAATATGGCATCCGGCAAATCACCGCTGGCTACTGCCAGGTTTCTTTTTTCAGCAAACACATCACTCGTATAGTTCTTCCAGTTGATATGCACATTGGTTTTCTCTTCGAGTCGCTTATTAATCAGCTTGTCGTTCGGATCAGCGGGAGCCAGCGGAGAGCTCTGTGTTATAAAATTCAATGTCACCTTGCCATCAGGTGATTGCGCCTCACTTGCCGCGCCGCCTCCCCCCCCGCCACAGGCGGTTAGAAAGAGCATCGCAGATAACATGGAAATGGATGCCGTTGTAACGGCTTTTCTGGACTTGTTCACTTTTTTCATAATAATGACCTCCATGGATTGGGTTGGATCAAACTTGCTATATGGCTGACTGTTCCCTATTTGAGGGAACCAACCATGACACCTTTTTCGAAATACTTCTGGAAGAACGGGTACATGATGATGAGTGGCAGACTCGAAATGACAATGGCTGAATATTTAATCATCTCCGAGAGTCGTTTCAGTTCCGCCATCGCGAGTTGGTCACTGATCATACCTGGTGCAGCCTGATTCTGAATCAGAATGGAGCGCAGGACGAGCTGTAACGGATGGAGATTCGGATTGTCCAGATAGATCATCGCATCAAAGTAGGAATTCCATTGCCCAACGAAAGCATAAAGGGCGAGTACAAATATGATGGGCTTCGACAACGGAATGACGATCTGGAAGAAAATTTTCATCTCGGAGGCGCCATCCACGTTTGCAGCTTCTTTCAGCTCCCGAGGGACTCCTTTGAAAAAGGTTCTGGAGAGAATGATGTTCCAGACGTTAACGGCTCCAGGGATGATGATTGCCCACACCGTATCCAGCATGCCAAGATTACGAATAAGTAGATAGGTAGGGATCAGTCCCCCGCCGAAGAACATCGTAATGATGAAGATAATCATGAAAAATCCACGTCCCGCGAGCCTCTCATCCGACAATGCATAACCTGCAAATATGGATACGGTCACGGTAATCAGTGCAAAGGAAACCGAGTACAATACCGCATTTACAAACCCCCGGATCATGGCTGGATTGGACAAAATCATCTGATATCCGTCCAGACTCCAGTCCGATACATTAAAGGACAGTCCACGATTCAGTAACACCGTGGGGTCCATGAATGAGGCGATAACAATATAAATCAGGGGAACAACCACAACCAGTACAGCACAGGTGAGAAAGATGGCATTGAGTGTGAGGATCAATCGATCCATTCCCGTGTGTTTAACAACCATGGATAATACTCCTTTCCTAATAGAGGCCTTCGCCTTCATTCAATTTCTTCACAATCAGATTCACCGTCACCAGCAAAATCACATTGATCACCGAGTTGAACAATCCAACTGCCGCAGAATAAGCGTAATCTCCAGACTGTAGCCCCACCTTGTAGACATACGTGGCAATAATCTCGGAGGAAGGCAGGTTCATGGACGTCTGCATCAGATAGGCCTTCTCAAATCCAATGGACATAATGCCACCCGCTGCAAGGATAAAGACGATAGCCATAATTGGACGAATCGTTGGAAGATCAATGTGGCGAATACGCTGAAGGAGATTGGCTCCATCCAGATTAGCCGCATTGTGAAGCTCCGGATCAACATTGGCCAAAGCCGCAACGTAAATGATGGAAGCCCAGCCGGCTCCGGTCCAGATATCGGACAAAATATAGATCCAGCGGAAATATTCCGGTTCAGACATGAACATAATTGGCTGACCTGTGATCCAGGTCGCTAATTGATTAATCGGCCCTGTCGGTGAGAGGAAGATGAACAGCATACCCACCACCACAACAACCGAGATAAAATTGGGTGCATACAGAAACAGTTGGATATTTTTCTTCACGCCAGCTTTGCGTACCTGATTCAGCATGAGTGCAAGTAGAATGGGCACCGGGAAACTGAATATCAATCCCAAAAAGCTGAGTTTAAGCGTATTCATTAAAATGATATCGAAATTGGGAGAAGCTATAAATTTCTCAAAATGCTTCAGTCCTACCCAATCACTGCCCATAATGCCTTTGATCGGACTGAAATCCTTAAACGCAATGATGGCTCCATACATCGGGATGTACTTGAAGATAAGGGTCAAGATTAAGGCTGGTGCGAGCAACATATATAAAAAGTAATTCTTTTTAAGCTGCTGCAACCTGTGACCATTGGTCGTCCTCACTTTCACAACCCTTCCCCTGCCCTTTTTGGTGTCCACTATGTTATCCAACACGCTACCTCCGTTCCATTCTTGAAGTTGACAATTGTTTTCGGTAAGGGCTTTCAATATTTACAATTGCCTATTTGATAATTTACAATTTAGCAGATTTCAATGAATTTAGTCAATACATTTTGTAAAAAATAATTTGTGCATTTGATCATTTCTTCTTACCTAAATGTAAATTTAACACGCTAAAATTGCATATAATCAGCACCAATTCGGTGATATCAACATAGATACTTCTTTATCATCGCTGATATTCATCCAATCACATTACACTTGTAACAAAAATTTTGGAGCAATTATAAAAATGAAATTTGTGTCCCGAATTGTAAACAGAATTGTGCATTTGTAAAGTTAAGATTGCTATTTGTGCCATTCTATTATACATTTGACTTAGAGAAGAATATGGATGACTATTGATGAGTAGAGGTGAAGCATTAGATGGCAAAGGAAAAAGTCACGATACAAGACATCGCTGATGCTTTGGGGATCTCCAGGAATACGGCTTCCAAAGCATTAAACGATAGCGGAAACATCCCGGATGAGACTAGAAACCGTGTAATTAAAAAAGCAATTGAACTTAAATATAAACAGTTTGCCTATATGGAAAATGAACATGTTTTAACCAAGGCCCCAGGCAATATCGCCTTGTTAACTGAAAACCTGCCGAATACATCTCACTTTGGTTCGTTGTTAATCAGCGGTTTGGAGAGAAGAATCAGTGCGGAGGGATACAATCTCTCGATTCATATCGTGCGTGAAGAAGATCAAGACGCGCTTACACTTCCCAACAATTTTGATATCGCCAAAGTAGACGGCATCATATGCATTGAATTATTTGATCTGGAATATACTCAGCTCATTACGGATCTGGGCATCCCCACCATCTTTATCGATTGCGCGTCCAACATATGTTATCCCGAATTCCATGCAGATCTGCTCCTTATGGAGAATGAACACAGCATCTATCAGATCACCACAAAATTAATTGAGAGCGGCTACACAAGTATCGGATTTGTTGGAGACTACAATCACTGTAAGAGCTTTAATGAACGATGGGTTGGATATCACCGAGCTATGCTTGAATCAGGGTTGCAGGTAGACCTATCTCATTGCATTCTAGATAATGATCGCCTATGCTTCTCCAAGCCAGGATGGTTGAACCAGCGGGTGGCAGAGCTGACTTCCTTACCTTCCGCTTACGTATGCGCTAATGATTTTCTTGCCGTCGATCTGGTCAGGGCTTTGAAAGCCAGAGGTGTTTCCGTTCCGCAGGATGTTGCGATATGCGGATTCGATAATGCACCCCAATCCCGAATTATTGAGCCTGCATTAACGACCGTTCATATTTACAGCAATGAGATGGGGATTAAGGCTGCGGAGATGCTGTTATCCCGGATTAATAGCCCGACACAGCCGTATCAGGTCTCACATATTGTGACCAAACCCATCATCAGGGAGTCTACGCCAGCAATCATGGCCGATCATTCTCAGATGGTTCATGGTTCGGCAAAATAAAAAAACGTATGTCTCACGAGTAACAACTCGTGAAGCATACGTTTTTTGGTGTTTTCGACTTGGCTGGCTGTATGGGGACTTTAACCTGTCCAGCGCTGTCCAGAATAGAAATCATCTCGCGATTAGATCTCTTTCAAGATACCTTTTACCAGCCCAATAAAGGTTGTTTTCACTTGCGCAGCCACTTCAATGACTTCGTCATGACTTAACGGCTGATCCAGGATGCCACAGGCCATGTTGGTCAGACAGGATATGCCCAGAACCTTCATACCGCCATGAATGGCAACAATGGCTTCAGGTACTGTGGACATGCCCACTGCATCCGCACCCATCGTACGAATCATGCGAATCTCGGCTGGTGTCTCATATGCCGGACCACTCCACCATGCATAGACACCTTGCTGCAGGCCAACATTCTGTGCTTCTGCAACTTTAAGGGCAATGCTGCGCAGTTCGCGATTGTATACTTGGGACACATCCGGGAAGCGCACACCCAGTTCAGCATTATTTGGTCCCATCAATGGGTTATTGCCTACCAGGTTAATATGATCTGTAATGAGCATCAGTTGACCTGGCTCAAAGCTTGTATTGATTGCTCCGCAGGCATTGGTGATAAGCAATTGCTCGACACCCAGCGCCTTCATGATGCGGACCGGGAATGTCACTTCATCCAGTGTAAAACCTTCATAGTAATGAAGGCGACCTTTCATCGCTACAACCGTTTTGCCCATCAGATCCCCAATAACCAATTCATTGGCATGACCGATTGCCTCGGATTGTGCAAAGTAAGGAATTTCTGTATACGGGATAACGGTCGCATTTTCAATCTCGTCCGCGAGCGCTCCCAGCCCCGAACCCAGAATCATGCCTATGGCAGGTTTGGTATGGATTCGGTTTAATATGTAATCTCTTGCTTCCTGAATATGTGCGGATTGATGCATAATGATATCCTCCTGATGATCTCAATTGAGTTAATGAGGTCTTACTCATCAAGTGTAATGAACAATGGTCCTGATGTAAATGGAAGCTGTTATCCGAATCATTGCAGGGAGAACCTAGTCAATCCCGGTCAAGGCTTTTGTCCAGACTCCCAAACCGTTACCTGACCGATGGCACACCCCGATTCATGTACGAATCCAGTAGAAGGATCGGGAATGATGCCTTCACTGTAAACGGAATGGTTAATCTGCTCAGTGGATATATGAAGAGACTTCAGGCCATCTGCCTGTTGTTCAACCCATTGTTTGGATTGTTTCCGTAACAAATCACGGCCTCCCTGTTATCAGCCTAACATGCATTTTTCTTTTCATAAAAAAAAACGACCCTGTGTCACAGGATCGCTTAAGCTCATCGAATATGCTACTCCAGTGAATATGTGTTCCTGCTTTTCACGTAATCGATCAACATGATCAGTAACATCATGAGTGTGGCAAACATCATCGGCTTGGCCAGTGTGCCCTCTTCAAAAATGAAATAGGTTACTACCAAGTTCCCTACAAATGTCATCAGATAATTGCGGATGCGATCCATATACTCATCTCATTTCAGACAGAAATTCGATTCGATACGCAAACATCTTCATTTTTCGTTATCTTGAATTATACGCCAAAATGATTCCTTTGGCTGCAACTGTTGATCAAATATAAAAGGCCAATTTTTACGTCCACGTACCGGGAAATGATCCAACCAGGTGTAATTGTCCGCTACTCCCCAGAAAGTCACTGAGGTAATGGATGATTTATATTCCCGGAACAGATCGAAGATTTCTTCATATCGATGCTCCTGTAGCTCAGCCATTTCCGGAGTGGGCGCAGTAAGATCGGTTCGACGATCCTCATAACGAAACACCGACATATCCAGCTCCGTAACATGCAACTGTACATCCAGTGAAGCATAACGCTCAATCGCCATTCGGATCTCCTCAATTGAAGGACCATGAATATTCCAGTGCCCCTGCATACCGATTCCATGTACAGGCGCTCCCTTATCCAGCAAAGACCGAACCAAATTGTATATTTTCTCCCGTTTGACCGGATCGGTCTCATTGTAGTCATTATAGAAAAGAAGGGCATTGGGATCTGCTTCATGAGCCATGCTGAATGCTTGATGCAGATAGTCTTCTCCCACGAGTTGCAGCCACTTTGTGTCCCGCATGAAGAGATCGGTCTTATCTTCAATCGCTTCATTGACGACATCCCATGCATATATTTGCCCCTTATACCGACCTACTACCGTATCAATATGTTGCTTCAAGCGAGATAATAACAGTTCTCTGGAAGCAGGAGCACCTGAGGTATCCTCAAAGACCCATTTCGATGTCTGATTATGCCAGACCAAAGTATGTCCGCGAACCCCAATCCCTTGGGCAACAGCAAAATCAACAATTTTATCCGCCGCCTCAAATGTATAACGATCCTCTTCCGGGTAGATTTCTTCAAATTTCATCTGATTTTCAGCCGTGATGCTATTGAAGTGTTTGGCGATAAATTCCCCTTCGGACTGCAACATGCCTGTATGTACAGCAGCACCTATTTTGAACTTGTTGGCATAAGCAGCATGTAATGATGGAATTTCCGTCGACATATACAATTCCCCCTACCCATTTTTATCCATCATATCTTTTGTTGAATACGCTTACAATGAACAAATTATACTTCTTCCCCCTCATATTTAACTATTTATGAATCTTGCGCCCTGTTCGCAAAACAAAAACACCTCCACATTCGTTCAGCTGCTCATAGCAACAAAACTATTTCGTGGAAGGTGCCATGTTATCGTGATGTTCCGTTTAATTCAACTCCAGTGCGAAGTGAAATGTTACAGCTTGTCCACCTGTAACAACGTCACCTGTTTCACGGTGCATGCCGGGTTAATTTGTTCCTCGGACAGAATGTTCAGCTTGATGAGGCTTTTCAGCTTATGGCTGTCTACCTTGGACAACAATCGCCAGATGTCCGGGTCTGGAAGAGAAGCATACAGCTTCTGATCATCATATTCTTTGCGGTTCTGAAGCACTGTTTTCACGGTGTAACCACCAACCTGCGTCTCATAGACTCCTTGTTCTGCACAATACGCGACAATCTCATCCCGTAGTACAGACAACTGTTGCTCAATATCTTTTTGCTGCTGCTTCAGTTCAAAGTAAGATTGCACTTTCTGTTCCATATCGATCACGCTCCTCTATTATCAAAGGTATGCGAGGATCGCTAGTTTAGGACTGGCTGTTTATTTTATTTAAAAAAGTGGTCTTTCTATTACTTAATCGTATACTGTCGTCATTGTGTATCCCCGTATTACGATTACAGCAGGTGTTCATTCAAATATGGGTTACGGACAACCATGCTGTGAACCCTTTCCATGACATCTGGCCCCATGGGTACATCCCCAACGCGCCTTAACAGAATCCAGCGCAGGCAAGCTATCGCGTCAAAAACCTGCTCCTCTTCCAGCGTGTAGGTATAACTTGCAGAACGTGCAAATTTAGCGTGATACATCTCGCCGTAACGTTCCCCATTATAGATGTTGATAAGAAAAACAGACCATGCCATATCGTACCTTGGATCACCATACTGCCCATTAGTCCAATCGATAATGGTGTAATGACCGTCCATTTCAAGAATGTTTCCCAGATTATAATCGCCATGAATCAGACATTCCTGTCTGATCTGGACCTGCTGAATCAAGTTTGTTAGAAGATCATTTATATCGTCATGTAATTCAATTTGAGGAAAAAAGTATTGAACAAACTCGGTTTTGAATATGTATTCTCCATCTTCTCCAGTATTCATTTCATTCACCGGATACCGATGGACCTCCATCAATCGCTCAGCCAAATGTGTCAGTTTGCTTTGTGTTAATTGGGTAATTGGCTCTCCATCATAACTCGTTAACAGCACTTGATTCTGTTGGTCGTCTAATCCCCAACCGTAGGGTCTAGAAACACGAATTCCACTTTGATAAAGCTTGGACAATAATCGATATTGTTGGGCGATATCCGGTTTGGAATCCTTGTCCCAGACTTTCAATACGTACCGCTGATCTTCCATTTCGATTCTCATCACGCTAGCTTCCAATCCAGGTGTCATGGGAATGATGTGATACTCCTGTTCAATCATTTGCTGGACACGTTCATCCAGTTGAGTCCAGTTCATCTGGCTAAGTTCGGTAGTCAAACGTTCTCCTCCTTCCTCCATGTTATGACCGTCTTTCCGGTTAGTCAGGTATAATCAGGCCTTTGCCAATGACATTGGCGGATACTGGCTGCTTGCCCAATTCTCGTGCCCATACCGATAGCTGTCCCATATGGTGAATCTCATGGGCGACCACATGTCGCATGACTTCTCCCCATGAATCTGTAGCGACATTGCCACCTGAGCGGTGATCAATATAAGCTCTTTTTTCCATACTCGGCTCCCATGCTGTAACAAATGCCTCCACATCCGGACGTAATCTGCGATCCAATTGTCTTACCGCCTCAAGGTTCTGGTAGTTTGCAAAATCTTCGGCATCATCCGGTTTACCCTGAAGTAACTGAAGCCAGCTCCACTCTACATCAATGATATGAAACAGCGTTTGTAATATGTTACCTACTCCGCCCGTACGGGGCCGAAGCAGTTCTTCAAGCGGTACATCTTCACACCAGGTATACCATTGCTCACGCACGATCCAGTTGTAACGAAAGAAAGTTTCCATTGGTATATCCCCCTTTATCGGCTATGTTTTCAGAGAGATTTAATCAATTCTGTATTGGCAAAGGTATCATTAGAGTGTTCAAAATCTCCATAAATTCCGCTGATCTGATCGAATCCGGATTTGATCCAGAAGCGTAATGCAGGCCAATTTTTGAGCGCGACGTTAATTCGAAATTCCTTGTAACTTAGCTCGGAACAATGGAGAGTCAGTGCCTGAATTAATTCTTGTCCATATCCCTGCTTCTGGATTTCACTCTGAATATACAGAAACTCAAGATATAGCGAATCGTCAGAAGGATAACCGTGGTACACACTTAACAAACCAATGTTGCGATCATCCTCAGCCGTACGAATGGATTGAATTCGATAATTCTCCAGCCTGCCTCCCGGTGGAAGGTGGCCTTCTCCAAAACATTTTTTCACATAATCCAGATCATGCTCTCGTCCATCCCATTGATGTAAGTAACGACTGGTATCATAAATCGACTGAAGTTCAGGAATATCGGATTCTTTCACGTCCGAAATAACAAGCCTGTCTGACTTCCATTCTACCGGAAGTTGTTTCATCATAATCACTCCATCTTTACGTTCTGGTTGATCTCTTTTTAATATACAAGATTACATGAATACCTGCATATATAAACAGGACATTGAACAAATATAGAAGTACATTTAAAGAGATGCCAGATATAAACCAGATTGTTCCGTCCGAGTTGGCATAATGATAATCCGTAAAGAATCGGATCGGGAAACCATACTCTGTTCGGAGCGGTCCATCATCTGTATATAAAGTTCCAGGAATACATATGATGGCTAATACAGCAAGCCAGGCTGATAGATTCATGATTCTTTTGTTAATCGCCAATACCTCTCCTCCTGACGAATCAGTTTAATTCAACTCTTTCTGCTTCCTGTAACCAAACTTCCAACCCCATATCAATCATTACAAATAAAATAGCAGCAAAAACACTTAATAAGGTCAGAACTAACGTCTCTTTGAAATTCAGTATTTCTTCTCCTGCTCCCATGAGCACATAATAGATATACATCCCTAGAACTCCAGCACATGCATAACCCAATATCCTCGTACTTAGATACAACATATGATTAACGAATTGTATTCGGCAGAGCAGATCGTCCAGCAATATCGATAAAGGTAGCCCGATCAATACGATCAGCGGAGTTGCGTATACCAGATACATAATAATGTAAAAATCAAAACTGTAGGATTCATTCATCGATATGATACTTGCAGCCAAAGTAAAACAAATGATGGTTAGAACGGTTGTTATCAGCTTTCTTCCCATGTTCATCTCATCACTCCAATACAGTTATCTCTATTCATTGGATGTGCTCATGCGTCAGATTTTGTCGGTTGCCATCCGATTTCTTGAGACCAACGATGTGCTCTCTGTAATATGCTCCACACCATCGGTCCTTTTCCTTCAACATATTTGGGACGCTCATCTTTATACAATGACATGAGTCTGTGCTTTTCTTCCGCATAGTTCAAACAATCTTCTGGATGCTCCCTTAAATAGTCTCTGAACAGCAAGGTCATCTGCTCGGAGAAACTGCCTGCCTGTCTAACGTGTATATGTATCCTTCTGTTTCCGGGTTCTTCACGAAAGTAACGTTTAGTCTTATCTGGATTTTCTGCTCTGAATACAAAACTAACTGTTTCGATCTGACGTTTGTAGTCCAACAGATTTTCATAATTAGAAACAGATATTTGTATATCGATAATAGGTTTGGCGTCTATTCCGACAATGGAAGTGGACCCAACATGATCAATCCGCACAGCTTTTTCCCCTAACGCTTCTCTTAATTTCCAACCCGTTTCGAGAAACAAAATAGGCCATGCCGGATCATACTTTGCAATTCTCCATTGATCCTCCATACAACTCCTCCTTGGTTATCCAATCAAGCTATATAATTAAACAACACGTTCTTTTAACCTTTTGTTACATTTAGATTATTTAGTGATGTCATATAAATATCATGCAAAATCATCATTGTTTATCCCTAGTTCTATTTGTTTTTGGGATTCAATCATGTATTCGTACACATCATCAATTTCTGTTATCCCTTCGATATTCTCTTGCAACAGTTCAATAATTAATTTATGATCACTCTCTCTCATCCTTATATTTTTCAAATAGTTATCGTTATAGTCATTCATAAAATCTAATTTGTTCTTATAAAATCGAAATCTTTCCAAAACATATACTTCCTTAAGATTAATAAACAATGCTACAAAATCCTTAAAGTTTCTGGCCACTAAAGTTACTTGATTACCAAACGCCGTAGGTTGGATAAAGATAACCGGAGCCTCTTCCAAATCACTAATGGATCTATTAAACGTGAAAAAAGCAAAATGATCACCATCTGCCCCTGTTCTTCCAAATATGATGGCATCATCTGGCGTACAATAGTATCGATCATCATCATTGTTAAAACTAATATAAAAACCCATATAATCTTGAAGGGTTCCATCATGTTTTTTACGTAATACCGTATCCATTCGAACGATGCCTTCTAAGGATTCTGGCATTTTATAATGTACTTCCACGTTGCACACCTCTCTTCTATTAGCATTTATCAATATATCTATATTTTGACACAAACTTTAAAAAAGAGAAGGACCCTAGGGCCCTCCTCTTCACGTCTTAATGGTATTCACACTTGAAATTGGTAAACTCAGCCGAAGCATCTTGTCCACTCGCGTATAAACCAATGAGTACGCCTGTAAAACCTCCAGCCACTTCCGAGGATAGGTATCTCGTCTGTGCCGTGCCTAACAGAATCTCTTCATCCTCTACTTGAAACAGGAAGCTGTAGCGTTCCTGACTTGAGCGGATCAACAGCGTTGCATGCTGTTGATTTCCCAGATCCACTTCATGTTCTATCGATTTGATATCCCCGATATTCAGACGCTCAATTACCTTATAGCCGTTCTGTACCTGACGAATTGCCACTTCATAATGATGATTCTCATCCATATAGATTGTAACACCGGCCTCCCCATTCCTCAGACTAACATCGACTGAAATCGTGGCATTAAAGTCTTTCTGACGTAGCCCGATGAACGTAGGGGATGCCGGAATGTCCAGCGTTACATCGGTTCCTGTTAGCGTAAGCTTGTCTGATTCAAGCTGATAATGGTCCTTATTTGGATGACGAAGGTAACACCAATCGAGATTCCAGTCGGTATTTTCAAACGTATAATGCTTCTTATCCTGCTGGATCACTGTGTCCGGGATACGTTTAGTCTCAAAACTCGTCAGTGTTGTACCTTCATTCCCGGCTGTAAACCATCCGTCTTCACCAAACGTAATCGGAGTCAGAAATACTTCTCGGCCCAGATGATGGTACGTAGCCCACCTGCCGATCTGCCGGAATCCCAGGTGAAAGAGCCACCAGTTTCCCAGATCATCCTGAACCAGATCACCATGCCCCACACCCTGGAGTTCATAACCGCCCAGATTGCGGTTGGTCAGAACCGGATTATGTTCATAGGCTTCGAACGGACCTGAAGAAGAAGTGCCCCGTGCATACGTAACCATATGACCATACTCGGTGCCGCCTTCGGCTGCAAGCAGGTAATAATAACCGTTCATTTTATAAAGATGCGGGCTTTCCAGATATCGTCCACCCGTCCCATTCCAGATGGTCCGACCTGGTGTCAGTTTGCGACCTGTTTCGATCTCAATCTCACACTGGACAATTCCTCCAACGCCTTGATCATCAACCCCGTTACTCATAAACAAGGTCTTTTCATCTTCAAAATACAAGTCCGGATCAATTCCACCTTGATCCACATAAATAGGTTCAGACCATTCTCCGTAAATATCGTCCGTCCAGACATAGAAATTCTGATGCGTTGTATCATTCGTTGTCACCATATAAAAACGCCCCTTATTATGCCTGATCGTTGGAGCAAATACGCCTCCGGAGCTGTTCACCGTCTCGAGCTGAATCTGGCTTTTACGAGTGAGGCAATGACCAATCTGCTTCCAATTCAGCAAATCCTTGCTTTCAAAGAGCGGTACGCCAGGAAAGTATTGAAAAGAACTGCACACCATGTAGTACGTGTCGTGTACCTTAATCACACTAGGGTCTGGATAGAAACCTTTTACAACAGGGTTATTGTATCTCATTACTCCACTCCATCTCTTATTTAAAATTCACAAATATAAGAATTCAACTTCGTAGCAACTAAAAAAATTAAACACTATTGGCGATTAACTTGCAATGAATCTGAATTGCATCTTCGAGCTAATTTAATTAAATTAATATATATGTGATTTTAGAAGATTGAGAGTAGGGAGTTGTTGTACAGATGATCAAAGCAAATGGGGAGCTCCAGTTCATTCCTTTATATGAGGCGCTGGCAAGCGAAGTCAGATGGAGAATCATGGATATGATTGCAGATCGTGAAATGAATGTGAAGGATATTGCCGCAGCATTAGAGCTTAGCCCCTCCATTGTCACGATGCACATTCGTAAATTGGAGGATGCGGGGCTCATTGGGAGCAGACGCGTTCGGATTAACGGAGGGACACACAAGTTATGTTACCTCAAGCAAAATCATATTGAGATCGAGTTGCCATCCGCTAGTCGAACTTCACGAACCAGAGAGCAGACGATATCCGTCGGGCACTATACTGCTTTTGATATCCAGCCTACTTGTGGGCTAGGGACACTTGAGAAAGAGATTGGCGTGTGGGACGATCCCCGCTACTTCCTGGATCCTGAGCGGGTACACGCTGCAATTTTGTGGTTTGGGAAAGGTTATGTTGAATATAAAACATCTAATTTTGTTCTTCCGGACGAGAATACAGATGCGATAGAGATCTCGATGGAACTGGCATCTGAAGCCCCGGGATTACGGGATCATTGGCTGTCAGATATTCAATTCACCTTTAACGGTGTTGCGCTTGGAACGTGGACAAGCCCTGCCGACTTCGGCAGGGCAGCGCGCGGCAAGTATACGCCAGAATGGTGGCATCGCAATGTGAATCAGTATGGATTATTAAAGACCATTCGTATCGATACCTCCGGTACTTACATGGATGGAGAGCGGATGTCTGACATTACACTTGCAGATATTAAGCTGGACGAGCCGTTCTGGACGCTTCGATTTACGGTTGACGAAAAGAGCCTCAACGTTGGGGGATTAACGATCTATGGCGCCGGTTTTGGTAATCACGATCAAGATATTGTTATTCGTGTATTGGGTTGATTTTTTTCACCTAATCGATTAACTTGATTTTCTCAAAAACATTATATTTCTCCAGATCTGAAGTAATTGCATAAGGCAGGTAATGATATAATTCAGATCTGGTTGCCCACTTGTATTCACTATGTTCTTCTGAAAGATTCACTTGATGATCTTTGGTTCTGCACAAATACATTAGAAGAATGACCTGTCGATGGGGATGGGTAAAGAACGTACTAGCATACAGTAATTCATCTATTTGAACTTTAATGCCAACTTCCTCTCTAACTTCGCGAACCAAGGCCTCTTCCAACTCTTCTCCGAAGTGAAGTTTCCCCCCTACTGTTTCCCAACTTCCTGCGCCCACCTCATCCATTAATGAACGCTTTATAATTAACACTCTGCCTTCATTTTCGATCAGTCCTTTTATGACAGTTACCATTTTATTTTCCAAGTGCTTAATCCCCCTCCCCCTTTTTGTATTAGCAATCATCTTATGTTTGGAACCACTTCCTCAGCTGATTAATATGAGCTTGATGATAACGGTTATGGTCAGCCATGTGCCATAATCCCCAACGGATCGTAGCTTGCTTTTCGTTCTGATGTCCAAAAGTAACGACTCGATCTAGATCAGCATCCGCTAAATGTGCGCATGTCTCTTTTAGAAGGGTTAGTACACCCTCATATTGAGAGATAAGTGTGTCACGTGCCACATCTTGAACCAGCGGAAGTCTATTATTCACATCGATCATAGGGCCATATTGCTCTATTAAACGCTGAGGAAGGACTGCTCCCTTTATTCTATAAACCCAATTTATATCAACGAACGTAATATGTCGGATTAATTGAGCTGTACTATTAAACTGGTTGTGTTCCCCTCTGTAATCTACCTCTTCTTGCGACATACCTTCTGTAATTGATTTAAGTCGTTGGCTATTTTCTGTTACAGCGGATAATAACATCCCCACGACAGGTGCCATATTGGCTTCACCTTGTAGGTCGTGAATCATAGTCATCACTCCTCCTTTACCTTCGCTCTTTCAATAAGTCCTTTATTTCCCTTAACTCTGATAATATTTCTTTTGTGTGCTGACTATTTTTTGAGTTATCCATTCCAACTTTCACAACATAAATACCGAGGAACAGATAAACCACCAACATAATGATCATTCCCATGTGCAGCTCTCCTTCCCAAAGTAGTAGCACATTGCTATGAACGATGACTACCGTCTATATTTTCTCTTTCCAACTGATTCCCGTGAAATGCCTTCAAAATAAAAGCTCGATCCGGAACGTTCAACCGTTCATACGATTGCAGATACTGCCTGTTGTCATATGGAACGCCAATGAATTTCACATCGATTTTTCCCTCTTGGAGATCCACAATGCCATATCTGGCAATGGCAAGATCGTTACAGCCTAAAGCTCCCGGATTCATATAGATTCGTTGATCTGTCCTATAATAATGAAGAATATGATGATGACCAAAACAAACCAAATCATGAGCCGTCCCCTGATACCTTGTGTCCAATTTGGTCCCGGATGGTTCTTTATCTATGACATCCAGCTTGTCGTTGTTCATATGATAGT
The DNA here is from genome assembly GCF_037974275.1 of Paenibacillus sp. FSL R5-0519. NCBI lineage: Bacteria > Bacillati > Bacillota > Bacilli > Caryophanales > Paenibacillaceae > Paenibacillus > Paenibacillus sp. FSL R5-0519. The sequence continues at coordinate 1,355,975 of NZ_CP150234.1, read as the reverse complement.
GAGTCAAAAGGAACTGACGTCCTTCTACCTCTTTTTCAACGAATTTGGGTAGAGCCTCAATTCTCTCGATCGATTCCGCACTTAGATGTTGACCAACCCATTCATGATGCTCGGCTATACCTTTATGTCCTTCTAATGGTCCCTTATTTTGGAGCAAACTCAACACGGCCTCTTCATGATTCCCCGAAATCGCTATCATATTTTTACGGCTGTACAACATTTCGATCACTTCATTGGAGTAAGGGCCAATACCGATCATATCCCCCAAACAAAATATATGCTTAATGTCTCCTCTGGAATCCATATCAGCCAATACCGCTTGAAGCGCAGGAACATTGCCATGAATATCGGTTAAGATAGCAACCTTCATTGAGACTCCTCCTCTGGGATATACATCGTCTGAACCTCCTGTACTCCCGGAATAAACCCCAGATTCAGATATACGGACTCCGCATCATTCCCCTGCATCACATACAATCGCAGAACAGGATATTTACCCTTAAGCTCATTCAAAGCTCTCTGTAACATCAGTGTAGCAAGCCCTCTGCCTCTATACACCGGTCGAACCCCTATGCTATATACGGCAGCCTGATTATCCTGCAGACAAAGACGACAGTTGGCAATAAGCTGCCCCGTCTCCTTATCGTATACAAGTGTAGAGGCCTGAGTTAGGATCTCATTCGTATAATTAGGGTCATCGCTTGGGATAAAATCTGTAAGAGTGGTATGTTTTCTTCGTGTAGCTTCAAGACTTCCTGCAAAACTCTCCAGGTCACATTGAGCAATTTCATCTTCATTTACATATGTTCTGGTGCCGGTTTCACTTTCAATAATCTCTGGACTCTTCACCGTTACCCTGCTGTCCCATTCGATGTCAAAATGATCTGTAGGCCGCTGCATCCAGCGACATCTGAACTCCACTGGCCAGAATCCGGCTCTTGCGTATAGATCGACTTGGTCTGGAAGAATCTCAAAGGTCAGAATGCGTTTCGTGCGATCCGACCACTGTACTAATGTATGCTTCAGAAGTTTCAATACCTCAAAGCACTGCTGGAATGGCGGGATAAAAAACAAATGATACATCCGGTTAGGCTCCATTCTCACGCCACCTATTTTGCTTTCCCCCTTGTAAATCCAGTACGCACTGATCTTGGAAGAGCTGAACTCTTCTTCTCTGAAAAATCCGACATACCGCATATCATAATAAACCGTGCAAAATAATCCCCATTCGGCAAAATCAGCTCTGCGAATCGAATATTCATCCGACAGATCATATTGAAGAATATCTGTAGACCATTCCGTTAAACTCATACGTCATTCCTCCTCAATTCTAATTACATGTACAGCAATCAAAGAACCTTTCTATACGCCACCCCGTGAACATGGACTAATACCTGCTGTGCTTCCAATCGTTCAAAGAAATCCAACATGTCCTTAAACGGATTCTCGAAATACGAAGTCAGGTGGGCAAGCTCTGGCGTTGTTTTGATAAAATTGTAAAAAAAGTAGGGGTCCATGTTGCCCACATCTTCTGGACTACCAAGAAAAACCTCTAATGTCTGGCCTGTTTCTGTATTCTTGAACATACAGTGCTCACCGTGAACATCAAAATACCAACTTCCCGTTAATTCTTCTTCACCATGGATTACATCCGCATTGGACAGCAAATGGTACGCCCCTTCGAGTATTTCCTCGCGATCAGGCTGATCGGTTTCCAATATCAATTGGTTGATTAATTGCCGCGCAATTCTCTTGTACATATCCATCACGGCCAACAATTCTTCCGTAATTTCCTTTGTTATTGATTTCATCATTTCAGATCCTTTGCCCTTTCAAATGAAGATTAACTGCTAGACCTTGCGGTTAGCAAAGATACGATAACGTATCCAAAAAGTTGAACCGTAAATACAATGGCGATAAACTCAACCATCATGCTGTTCGCTGCATTGAAATCATTCGCAAGATCCACGAAGATTTTCCCGGGCCTGGATAATACATCCCACGAATTCCACCGATTAAATCTGCCAATGTAGACACCTATACTGCTCAACAGCAAAATAATGCCTACAATCGTCAGGCTAATGTACTTATTTATTAATTTATTTAACATGCCTTGGATTTGAATAATCGAACAAGTTGAGAGCAGCAATCCTATGATTGCTACAGCAAACGTCAAGGTGAGTCCATACCAAAAATCAATATTAACCCAAAACCTGACCTCCCCTTGAGCATCAAAATATCGGAATGAGTGCAGGATCTCTGTAAAAAGGTAGGCCGCATTGGGCAGAAAAAAGAGCCAAACTGCACACATCAACCACATACATATAACGCTCATTGTGGTTAATTTCTTAATGAATATGTATCTAATGCAGGATGAGATGATGAATGGCACCCATGCCAGGAACATATCCCAACTTAAAAAGCGATACATATTCGTATCTGTTTGGGCACGTAAATACATCACAACACCTAAACAACAACAAGTAGCCACGAGCAAGGTGACGATGAGTCTGGGATCTTGAACCGGATGTTGGTTATCTTTCATTTCGTAGCTTCTGCGTCCTTTTCCTTATGAATGTTATACATTAAGTTATAAATACTTTTTAAATGCCTTGCTGGAATCTCCGTTATACCCCAATTTCGTATAAAAGTGATGTGCTTCGTGTCTGGATGATCCGCTCGTCAGAAACACCTTTAGACAATTTTTCTGCACACATATGTCTTCCACATACTTCATCAATTCAGATCCATATCCCTTGCTCTGCACATGTTCCGTAATGATAACCCGCTCAACTACGCCGAATGGTCTATTTTCCACCAAAGCATCCAAACAAATATGTAAATGAGCCGTGCCGATCACCTGATCACCCAATTCATACACGAACAAGAAACTGTTTGGGTTATTCCGAACTTCTTCAATCCGTTCTGCCAGCACCTTTGTGTTTAGGTTGTTCGGCAATAATTCTGTGTACAGCCTTTCGATAACCGCTGCATCCCTAGCTTCTGCCTCTCTTATCATCAAGCTTCCCCTCCCTGTTACCTCACTTGATAACTTAAAATGATATCACCGTTTTCTTCAAACTCTCCCGTTTCTTGAAATCCGCAACGCTTATACAGCGCATTTGCCGTACTGTTATGCGGAACATGCGATACCCTGATTTGCTGGCAGTCACTTCTCTCTTGCAACATACGAATCACTTCTTGAATAGCAAGTCTACCGTAGCCCTTCCCCTGATACTTCTCATCAATCATGAAGCGCAGAATCCAGTAATACCCATCATTGTAGATCTCATTATCAAACAAAATAAAACCGGCCATCTGACCCTCTGCGAAAATGCCATATGGTTTGGACGTAATCTCCTTCGTCGCATGGATCAATGAATCCGCATTGCTTGCGACCAAATCGAGCTGATCCTCCCGCGGTTTAAGATGGATGCACTCGAGTTCATTTTCTTTGGTTATAGGTTGTAGCGTCACTTGCTCCATATCCACTATCATCTCTCCTTGCAGGCTTATTCACTAGATTTTCTTGATCAATATAATCTCCAAAGGTTGTGTATCCAGCAACAGAGCCCCTGTGTCAACATACCCCAGCTTTCGATAGAAATGTTGGGCATGTTCGTCTGACTGCGTTGAAGTCATTACGGTATCGAAGCCTTGTTGCTTCATTAGATTTTCCCAGTGATGCACCACTTTTTTGCCAATTCCGCCGTTTCGATAGGGCTCATCAATCCAGATCATATTCATGAAGGGAAGGTTGTCCCAAAAGTAACCGTACCTCATCCATCCAATTCTTGATCCCTCGTCCTCGTTCCAGAGGATGAATATTTCTTTTTCATGAATCTTCGTTTTTACAAGTGCCTGATGGATATGCCGATCTCTATCCATGATATAGTCGAAGTCAGCTTCCGTTGCATATTCAATCTTCATTCGTTTTGCTCCCTTCATTAACTACGTCCATCATAACCCAAAATGTGGTAGTTGCGAACAGTTCCTTCCTCTTTTTTTCCCATGCCAAAAAACCACGGTTTCCCGTGGTTGCACCCGCTCTATTTTTCTCAATCCGATGTCGATCCGCTCACCAATTGTCCCTTGTACCATACGGCCTGCCGCGCAGATCGCCGCGCAACGGCTTCCGCCGAACAACTTGCATGGACCAATACAAAGCTTGCTGTGTCCCCCACCTTCGGCCACACGTGTTCCCCTTGTGAATCCAGCGGTGTCACACCGCCTGTTACCAACGCCAAAGATTGAGACAAGGACAATTCATCACTATATCCGTACAGTTCTGCGAAGCGCCCCGCCTTCTCAAGCAGATCCCCATTCCCAAAAGGAGACCAATGATCTGTCAGGCTGTCTGTGGCCAGCTTCACGTTCACGCCCATACGATGGAGCATGGGAAGAGGCATCATCGTTCTGCCAATAGGCACCGTGGAAGCAATGCTCATCCCGAGCGAAGCCATTCGCTGCGCCAGTTCTTCCGCTTCCTGCTGTTCTGCACGGGCGAACCAGAACGCATGACTTACCGTAACTTTACCCTGAAGCCCTGCTGCTTCGGTCAGATTCGCGAGTTCCAGCAGCGTTTGTTTGCCGGCCTGCCCGCCATCATGCAGATGAATATCGATGCCCGCCTGATGCTGAACCGCCAGTTCGACCATGGCATTCAGTGATTTCTCGATGTCTTCGTCCACGGTATGGGGATCGAGTCCACCCACATGTGTTGCACCTTCCTGCATCGCTTGGCCCATCAGCTCCACTGAATTGGAGCGAAGCAGTCCATGCTGCGGGAAAGCTACGATTTCCGAAGAGATTTTGCCCGAAAATGATTCCAGAGCCTGCCGCGTTGCTTCCAGTCTTTTCAAGCCACTGACGGGTTCGATATTGCAATGACTACGTACATGAGTGGAGCCGTACCCCTGGATCAAGGTTAGAATACTCTCCGCTTGACGCTTGGCATCTGGTAGCAGCTTGGGCAACAGAACCTTCTCTTCTTCAATACGTTCGAAAATACTGGAGATCCGTTTAACCGCTGTCCATGGTCCGTCGTAGTAGGTTTTATCCAGATGAATATGTGCCTCCTCGAACGAAGGCAGCATTAGCAGTCCCTTGCCATCTACTTGTGGCAGATCGTTAGACAGCGGAGCGTTTCCTTCTACAATCTCCACAATCCGTCCATCTTCAATCTGTAGATGAGCGGGGCTTGTCCGCGTACCCGTCACCTGTTCCCCTTCCCAAACATAACTCTGTTCCAAAGTCACATTGGTTAACCAATAGGCCTGCTTCATTATGTCATCCCTCTTTTCTTACCCGGCATTACGTCCCCCGGATACCGATTGATCTATGATCTATGATCCATGGTACCATACGGTTTCACAGGGCAAAAATACGTAAAACGTTGGTATTCCATACGCGGAACGTTTGCATTACTCAACCTTGATTCATGACAAAAAACAGGCACAATACGTGCCTGTCCTGTCTAATCATCTTAATCTTCTTAATTACGTGAATATATTAAAAATGAAACCGCGCATGCCCTCCATCGGTCACGCCTTCAATCTGTTCGATATTCAGCAGTCTGCGCTTCATCTCCAAACCTCCGCGGAACCCGGTCAGCTTGCGATTAGCCCCAATAATACGGTGGCATGGTAACAGAACCGGGATCGGATTGGCTCCATTTGCAGCCCCAACTGCGCGCACAGCCGAAGGTCTTCCAATCGATGCGGCAATGTCACCATAGGTCCGAATTTCGCCGTAGGGGACGCGGCCCAGTTCTCTCCATACCTCCTGCTGGAAGTTGGTTCCGATCAAGTCCAGTGGAATTTCATCGGTATAAGCCATCGGTTCCCCTGCAAAATAGGACTGTAACCAATCCATCATGCCTGTTTTTTTCAGCGCATGCTCATTCTCTTCCAATTCCACGCCAGGTGCAACTTTCTGCATCCAGCCGTTCCAGTCCTCCAGTGTTTCATTGGGCATGACCACTCGGCACACTCCCTGTTCCGTAGCGAGCAACACCCATGGACGACCGTCCAGTTGCATCGTGGTATACATTAACTTTTTTCTCATTCGTTTATCGCCCTCTCCCTGGTGGAATGCTACATGCTAGGACTATGAGGAAGTTCGCTTCTTCACCTTACGTTTCATACTGCGAATCATCTGCTTGCTCTCCGGATCAACGCGATACGATTCCGTGATTTTCTGAAGTGCCTTATTATACGTAAAATCGTCCAGAGTATTATGGTTCAGATAACGCATAGTCACCTCAGGTTGTTTCACATAAGCCATCGAGATCGCCCATGCAACCGCCATTTTCACATAATAAGCTTCGTGTCTGATCCGATCCAATGCGATTAGAACCCGATCAATATATCTCTCATCCAGATAAAAATTCAACAGCATCACGACGCCAAACCGAATCTCATATTCCTGATCTGATCTCAGATAGGGCTGCAAAAAAGCCCACATCGGCTCCGAATGCACCTTCGTATATTTCAGCCCCGCACAGAAGCTGTCACACACCGACCAGTTGTCAATCTTCGGTACAAATGTTTCAATAGCCTTTAACAGCTTGTCCAGATCCGCCTGAACATGTCCAATGACCATGGCTTGCAGCATCACTTCTTCAAAATATTCATCGTCTGCCGTCTCCAGATACGTGCGCCAGTCCCCGGCGGCAAGCTGCTTGGCAATCTTTCGCAAGGCGGGCAACCTTACACCCAGTACATTCGTGATGTTGGGAATAAGCGCAGCCGAGAATTTCTGATACTCCGGCTCAACCATGCTGAGCAATTGTGTTCTGATATCTACTTCCACTAGCGCAAGTCCTCCTCGTCTGTTGCTGTACAACAAGTATATCCTCGCAGCGTCCGTTTGTAAGCCCATATCGAATGTTTGAGCAAGATTACAATATCATTTTGGGTACGCCCTTTTCCCTTCATTTGTTTAACCGCCAACCGATTTCGTTTAAAAATATGGAGCTGACCGTTTAGAAAGGAGTGTCGAAATGAACGGACCTCATACCAAGAAAGATTTCTCCGTAGAGGAAATTACCGAACAACTCGTGCAACATGTGCAATCCCGGAACCTTCCCGATTTCTATAAATTGGTGAAAGAACTGCATCCCTACGACCTCTCACTCGTATATAAAAAGTTCCCTGAAGAAGAAATCAATCGGTTTCTTCTCTTGTTCAAACCCGATGCTCTGGCCGATCTGGCCGAGACCCTAAAGCTGCACGAACAGATTCAATTGTTTGAACGACTTGGGCCGGAACGAACGCTTGAAGTCATGCAGCAGATGGACAAGAGTGATCTGATCCGGTTCATGCACGATTTACCTGCCAAACGCAGAGAAGAATTGCTGTCCAACATGAACCTGGACCACTCTGTTATTATTCGGTCTGTTCTGAATTATCCGCCGGAGACAGCAGGGCGTATCATGACAGACCGTTACCGGACCCTGCTCTCCCACGAGACAGCGAAGGAAGCCTTACGGCAATCGCAAGGTACCATGCATATCTCCGCCTCCAGTTACCTCTATGTGACGGATGACGAAGGCAAACTGGTCGGTGTCGTGAGTTATCGGTCTCTTGCCTTGGCAGACGACAAGACCCAGGTTGAAGAACTGATGAACCGGCGGGTGATCCATGCAACAGTGGATATGGACCAGGAAGAAGCGGCACAGCTTCTGCAGCGTTATGAGTTTATTGCGCTTCCGGTAGTGGATGAGAATCACAGGTTATGCGGTATCATTCAGATGGATGATGTCATCGATATTATTATGGATGAAGCCAGTGAAGATTTGGCCAAGATGGGTGGTGGCGGTAAGGATATCGACTTTGATACCAAACCACTTGTTGCCGTCAGACGCAGACTCCCCTGGCTCATTCTATTGCTACTGATTGGCTTAATCTCGGGAAGCATCGTGGATTTCTTCGAGGATACACTGAATCAGGTAGTCGCATTGGCATTCTTCATGCCGATGATCGCAGGTATGACGGGGAACACAGGAACACAGTCTCTGGCTGTTGTGGTACGCGGATTGATCGGACGCAAACTCGACAAATCCACCGTACTCGCACTGATTGGTCGGGAGATCAAAGTAGGTACCATGATTGGCCTGGTATGTGGATTACTGATCACCGTCATTGCTTATTTCTGGCAAGGGGACTGGCTGCTGGGCGCCATTATTGGGGTGTCTCTGTTCCTCACTCTCGTCATCGGCACACTGACAGGTACCTGCATCCCGCTTCTACTTAGTCGTTTCAAAGTCGACCCGGCTGTTGCCTCTGGCCCATTAATCACCACATTAAATGATATCTTGTCCCTGTTTATCTATTTTGGAATCGCCACACGTTTTCTCGATGCCTTGATGTAAATAAATTGGGCATATAGCAAAACAGACCTGATCCTGAGATCAAGGTCTGTTTTTTCGTTTTATTTTTATCCCAGTGTTACGCTGATCTTTTATTTTTATTATAGATATCAAACGCTACCGCAAGCAGCAGTACCAATCCCTTAATGCCCTGCTGCCAGTCAATACCGAGACCAATCAGGGACATCCCGTTATTCAGCACACCCATAACCAAACCACCGATGATGGCACCAAAAACTGTACCTATACCGCCTGAAGCGGAAGCACCACCGATGAAGCAGGCCGCAATGGCATCCAGCTCGAAGTTGGTACCCGCCCTTGGCGTTGCAGCATTCAGACGTGCGGCGAAGATCAACCCGGATACTGCGGCAAGTGTACCCATGTTTACGAACACCCAGAAGGTTACCTTTTTCGTTTTCACTCCGGACAGACCTGCAGCCTTCTCATTACCTCCAAGTGCATACACATGACGTCCCATAACGGTACGATTCATCACGAAGGAGTACACAACGATCAGGACAAACAGCAGAACCAGGATATTCGGAATACCCGCATAACTTGCAAGGACAAAGGTAAACAGATTCGTCACAACAGCTACCACAATCAGCTTGAGCAGAAACAGTCCCTGTGAAACGACCTCAAATCCATATTTTCGCTGGGAGCGGCGTTCCCGCACTTCATTAACGATGTACCAGACGGTGAGCACAAGGCCCACAATGATGGATACCAGACCGAAGCCTGAGAATTGAATGTCTGCCAGGAAGCCCGAGCTTATTTTCTGGAATCCAGCCGGAAAAGGAGAGATGGATTGCCCCTCCAGCACAATCATCGTCAAACCTCGGAATAACAACATGCCTGCCAGCGTCACGATAAATGCCGGAATTCGCACATACGCGATCCAGAAACCTTGCCATGCACCGATCAAAGCGCCAACCAGCAAGGAAGCGATAACCGCAAGCCAAGCCGGAAGCTGCCAATCTACCATCATAATTGCGGCAACAGCACCAACAAAGGCTGCAATGGAACCAACAGACAAGTCAATATGTCCGGTAATGATGACCAGCACCATCCCGATCGCCAGCACCAAAATGTAGCTGTTCTGCAAGATCAGATTCGTTATATTAATCGGCTTGAGTAATAGTCCACCTGTCAGTACCTCGAACAAAAGCATAATTACAACCAGGGCAATAATCATGCCGTATTGACGAATATTATTTTTAAACAGTTTTGTTATCATTTCCATGCTTGCCGCCTCCAGACTTGGTCATATATCTCATCAACGTTTCCTGCGATGCTTGCTCCCGGCTGACTTCGCCGGTGATTCGCCCGGCATTCATCACATAGATCCGGTCACACAGGCCAAGAACCTCCGGCAACTCGGATGAGATTACCAGTACACCCTTGCCCTCAGCGGCAAGCCGATGAATGATGGTATAGATTTCGAATTTCGCTCCCACATCAATCCCGCGTGTAGGTTCATCCAGAATGAGAATATCCGGCCCCGCAAAAATCCATTTGCTGAGCACCACTTTTTGCTGGTTGCCCCCGCTCAGATTACCGGTCTTCTGTAAAATACTTGGGGCTTTGATGTTCATGCTTTTCTTCATCTCTTCCGCTACCAGCACTTCTTCGCGCTCGTTCACTACTGCGTTTCGCGTCAGCTTGCTGAGACCCGTAAGTGAAATATTGCGCTTGATGTCATCCATTAGAATAAGTCCGTATTCCTTACGGTCCTCTGTCACATAAGCGAATCCATTCTGAATGGCCTCCGTGACCGTATTGTTTTGAATGGGTTTACCATTCTTGATGAGCTGTCCCGAAATATTTCGGCCATAGGATTTGCCAAAGATACTCATGGCAAGCTCGGTGCGCCCGGCTCCCATCAGCCCGGCAATACCCACAATCTCACCACGTCGGATATTCATATGGATCTGATCCAGTACTTTCCGCTCGGCATGATGTTCGTGATATACCGTCCAGTCCTTCACCTCAAGGATAATTTCACCTATGGTGGCATGACGCTCCGGGTAACGACTGGTGAGATCACGTCCTACCATCCCGCTGATAATCCGGTCCTCCGTCACTTTCTCCTTCTTCATATCCAACGTCTCAATTGTCTTGCCGTCCCGTAAAATGGTCACGGAATCAGACACCTTGGATACCTCATTCAGCTTGTGCGAGATCAGGATACAGGCGATGCCCTGCTTCTTGAATTCCAGCATCAGTTGCAGCAGATTTTCACTATCATCCTCATTCAGCGCAGCGGTTGGCTCATCCAGGATGAGGAGCCGTACCTTTTTGGAGAGCGCTTTCGCAATTTCGACCAGTTGCTGCTTGCCTACCCCGATACTGGATACGAGTGTATTCGGATTTTCGCTCAGTCCCACCTTCGAGAGCAGCTCCCGTGTACCCACAAATGTTTCTTTCCAGTCCACAATGCCTCTGTTGGCACGTTCATTTCCCAGATATATATTTTCCGCGATTGAAAGGTAGGGAATTAGGGCCAACTCCTGATGGATAATGACAATTCCCAGATCCTCGCTCTGCTTGATATCCTTGAACTCACATTTTTTGCCCTGAAATAAAATGTCGCCTTCATACGTGCCATGTGGATATACTCCGCTTAACACTTTCATCAACGTAGATTTACCTGCACCATTTTCACCACATATGGAATGAATTTCGCCTTCACGGACTTTCAGATTGACATTTTCCAGTGCTTTAACGCCAGGAAAGGTCTTGGTGATGTTCTTCATTTCCAGAATGATTCCGGCCATGGGATGTGCTCCTTTCATTTATTATTTCAGTCCGATTTCTTCCTTCGTGTAATACTGGGTACCCACGATATCCTGTTCCACATTGGTACGATCCACGGAGACAGGATCCAGGAGATATGCTGGAATAACCTTAATTCCGTTGTTATATGATGTTTCATCATTAACTTCCGCCTGTTTCCCTTGCAAGATACTATTGGCCATCTCTACCGTCTTCTCGGCTAGCTTGCGCGTATCCTTGAATACGGTCTGCGTCTGTTCCCCGGCCACAATCGACTTGATTGAGGCAAGTTCGGCATCCTGTCCTGTAATAACGGGCAGCGGCTTGTTAGAAGTACCGTAACCGATCCCTTTCAAAGATGAGATGATACCAATACTGATTCCATCATAAGGAGATAACACGGCATCCAGATGATCACCTGAGTAATAAGCACTTAGCAGGTTATCCATCCGCGACTGGGCCAGTGCACCATCCCAGCGCAAGGTCGCAATCTGAGACATCGTCATCTGCTTGCTGCGTACGACCAGTTTGCCGGATTCAATGTACGGCTTAAGCACAGACATCGCGCCATCGAAGAAGAAATAGGCATTATTGTCATCTGGAGAGCCCCCAAACAATTCAATGTTATACGGTCCTTTTCCATCCTTGAGTCCAAGCTTTTGTTCGATGTAGGAGGCCTGAAGCACACCCACCTTAAAATTGTCGAACGTGGCATAATAGGTCAAATAAGGCGTATTGCGAATGAGCCGATCATACGAGATCACTTGGATTCCTTCGTCATGGGCCTTCTTGATGACATCCGTTAGTGTGTTACCATCCACAGATGCGATGACCATCACATCCACACCTTTGGTGATCATGTTCTCAATCTGTGAAATCTGATTCTCGACCACATCCTCAGCATACTGAAGATCGGTTTTGTACCCCTGCTCCTGGAAGAGACGGACCATATTCTCCCCATCTCCCACCCATCGCTCTGATGATTTGGTTGGCATCGAAATACCGACATATCCCTTTTCCTTGCTGCCTGCACCACTCTCTGCCAGATTGCAGGCCGAGAGCATCAGAGTCATCACCAGAAGCCAGATGAGCACTGCTCCTTTTTTCATATGAAGTTCCCCTTTCCTCACGTCATACGGTTCTAAATGAGTTATAAGATAACGCTTACAATACATGTAGTGCATCTTGTTCCTTGCTGTCCCTGTCTGAGATCAATGGTAGCATTGCACGGGCCTCAAGGTCTTTGCACGTTTTGAACCTTTTTTATAAAAATTTAACTTTTGATGGAAACTTCCGTTGTGAGCCTGGTCCATCAAAAATCTGTTTAAGATCAAAAAAAGGACATGCTCCGCTTCGCTTCACACGAAGTAGAACACATCCTTCTCATGTACCACATGACTGAATGAACAACTGTACAACCATAATCAATTCGCCGAAGGACGATAAGCCGTTCCACCGTTCTTTCGATACTGTACTGGCGAAATGCCCATTGTTTTTTTGAACGCGGTGCTGAAATAATGCTGGGTGTCGTAACCTACACGTTCGGCTATGGTGTGCATCGGCAGTATTGTGGAGTCCAACAACTGTATGGCCTTGCGAATGCGAGCGTGCGTGACAAGCGTCACGAAAGAATCATTCAGCTCTTTTTTCAGCACACGGCTAAGATATACGGCAGATACTTGCAGGCGGGAAGCAAGCGATTCCAACGTTAGTTCCCGCTCGGCATACTCTTCTTGAATAAGTTGTTTTGCCCGGCGAACGAGAGGGGACAACTGCACTTCTTCGTATACCTGTTCACGGCAATGACGGTACGTATCCTGCGTTTGTTCCAGTGTCCCTGCATGTATCTCCAGATGAGCATGAGTGGCAATATTCAGGCATGAACTGATCTGCTGTTCCAGAAGGGACTCTATTTCTTCGGGAGCTTCTTGCCACAGACATATGCCAATCAATCCGCTTACGTCCCGAAACAGAACATGTGGCAGATCTGCCAGCAGTTCACTGATTATATTTTCCACTGCAAACAGAAACAACTGACGATCATTCTCTCTCAGTATCGTCTGACGAGCTTCGGCGGCAGGCCACCGCACAATCCCGATCTGCACAGGTGAAACCGCGGGCAGACGCAAAAACTCAAGCTGTTCCGTCAGATCTTTCCCAGCAGCCTGCCCTTCCAGCCACTCCAGCATAAATCGCTGGCGAAGCAGCGGGATATTCCGTTCAATCTGATGGGCTGCCTGTTGTACATAGGCCGTCCTCTGGTGCTCTTCTGTAAGTCGCCGATGTAGTCGCTCAAGCGCAGCATGTAAATGTTCTGATTGTACAGGTTTTAAGATGTAATCCTCTACGCCAAGCCGAACCGCCTCCTGCGCATAAGCAAATTCATCATGTCCCGAAATGATCAGGTAACGACAGCCTGGGCACTTCTGTTGAAGGGCACGAATGAGTTCGATTCCGTTCAGAAATGGCATATTCATATCAACGAGAACAATATCTACATCCAGGTCAGCAGCCCGTTCCAGCGCTTCCTCGCCATCTTCCGCTTCACCTACAACCTCCATCCCGAGCGTTGTCCAGTCAATGGCATCCCGAATCCCCTCCCGAATGATCGGTTCATCATCAGCGATGAGCACGCGATACTTCTTCGTGACGTGGCTATCCGGTGTAATCTCCATTACCGTGTTCGATGCGGATGTCCCATCTACCCCAGTGGAAGTTGTCGCGTTCGATTTTATGAATTTTCCCATTCACTCTCCTGCCTCTCTTTGTTATTGATTTGCTGGATGGGTGGCAGCTCTCGCATCAACGGATGAATGATGGTCACGCGAGTTCCTTGACCCTCCTCGCTCTCCAGCAGAATACCGTACTCATCGCCAAAGGACAGCCGGAGACGGGCTTGCACGTTCAACATCCCATAACTTTTGCCTGTGATCCCAGGCGAAGACGCTTCCAGACTTGTCAAAGGAGCTTCGAGCAGATGCAGCATCTCGGCAAGCCGCTCATTGGACATCCCCGCTCCATCATCCTGAACGGTCAGCAGCAGTCTGCCATGTTCCAATCTGGCCTCCACCCGAATGTGTCCCGGCCCACGCCTGCCCTTGATTCCATGATAGATCGCATTCTCTATCAGGGGTTGAAGCAGCAGCTTTAACACGAAAAGGTCCCTGAGTTCCTCTGGAATATTCAATGTATACTGAAGCCGGTCGCGGTATCGTGTCTGCTGAATTTGCAGATAACTGGTCATATGCTCAAGCTCAGAGTGCAGCGGAATGTAATCCTGTCCTTTACTAAGCCCGATCCGAAATAATCGAGATAACGCGCCAACCATGCCGGATACATCGTCTGCCCCCTCTTTGCGTGCCATCCAATGAATTGTATCCAGGGTATTGTACAAAAAGTGAGGTTTGATATGCTCCTGCAAGCTTCGCATTTCAGCATCGCGCTTCTGCCGTTCTCGCAATTCATTCAGCGATATCAGTTCTCGAATCTGTGCCAGCATTCGGTTATAACTGTTGCCTAGCATTCCAATTTCATCCGCCCGATCGCTCCACCGGCCTGGTCTGAGATTACCCGTCTCCGCCCTGCGCATATAGGACATGAGCCGGAAAATCGGTTGGGCAATGGAACGCGAGAACCATAAAGAAGCGCTAAGTCCGAATAAACACACCACAAATACAAAGCTAACCACATAAAACTGGATTTGGCGTACTTCGGATATCGAGTCTCTTGTGGGAAATACCCCTACCGTTCTCCACCCCGTAAAGGTGGACGACTGATACATGAATAATAACGCTCCACCCTTGGTTTCGGCGGTAAACGTGCCACTCTCCCCGGAGGGAAACCACTCTGCGGGGATGTGTTCGATTAACGGATGCTCCGGCTTGTATACACTTTGACCTTCGGCATCCGTCACCATTACATAACCAGATTTACCCAAGGTCACATTACGGGCAGCCTGAGAGACGGACCTTAGTTTAAGATCAATCATAATAACGCCTCGCACACGCCCTGACGCTTCATCCGTGATGGAACGTGCAACCGATACAATCTCATCATCCTTATATCGTACATGTGTCGTGAGATTACGCTCTTTGGGCTGACCCAATACCATGAATATGCCCGGATTGGCCGCGGCTTCTTGGTACCAATTTTCCTGGATCAAGCTCTGCTCTGCTCGGGGATACATCTCGTTGCTAATATAGTCACCACTTCCATTGACGAGAACAATCCCGGCGATTTCAGGATACAACGTTGTGAACCCCTGCAAGGTTTGCTTGATGCCGTATAACTGATTTTGCTCCGTTTCGGCATTTGCGCCTTTATTCATCCGTTCACCGCTTGCATCATCATTCAACGACATATTGTCGTCCATAAAAGCATCAATATCCGGGTCAAATGCAATCAGATACGTCATATTTTGCAGATTCTCCATCTTGCTGTTCAGGGCTTCATTCACTTTACCAATCAGTTGCATCGTATGCCCTTCAACCTGTCGCTCAACAACCCGCTCCACAGTCCAGTTGACAAGCAGGCCGAGTCCTACAGAGGGCACAATGGCGAATAGCAAAAAAAGCAGCATTAGCTGGTAGCGAAGGGGCATATTACGCAGGCGCAAACCCCGAATCCCGTTCCTGAAGGTTGAGAGAAACGCTATTCTGCTCCAAGGCCTCTGACGCTTAAAATGCTCCTTGTTATTTGGCATAGTAATCATCCACATTTGAACGTGTCACGACAGAGATCCCCGTGTCCACCATCACGGGAAGCGGTGCATTTTCACCGGATGATGATGGAGCAGGAACCGTCAACTGGTGATGCAGATGGAACAAATATTGGAGTGACCAATACCCCATATTCCAGGTTCCCTGTGCAATTGTAGCCGAGATCGTCCCGTTCTTGATCATATCCAATGTAGCCTTATTTGTATCAAATGAAATAATCTGCATAGGATGTCTACCCCCGGCAGTTTGAACCGCTTCTCCCGCTCCTGCTCCTCCGGTAGCTTCAGTTACAAAAATACCCGCCAGCTCCGGATGTTCCTTCATCATTCTCAGGGTTTCGTCTCGGGATACCATCGCATCACCGTGTCCGTCTGCAACTTCAACGACCTGCATGGAAGGATATCTCTCCTTGATTGTATCGCGGAAGCCCTTTGTCCGCTCTTCATGATTCTGTTGTCCAGGCGAGGTTACAACCGCGACCTTTCCCTCACGACCCAGCAGTTCAGCCATTTTATCGGCGGCCATTACACCCGACTTGTAATTATCTGTCCCAAGAAAAGAATAGGCCTGGCTACCAGGTGCATCCGCGTCAAATAATACCACAGGGATATCTGCGTCGATTGCCTTGTTAATCGCTGGAACTAGCGATTGCGGATCGATCGCAGATATGGCAATGCCCGCCGGTTTACGAGCGATGGCCTGCTCAATTACCATGGTTTGCTCCTTCGCATCATACCGGGTAGCACCGCGATATTCTACGGTCACGCCCAGCGCATCCCCGGCATCTTCGAAGCCTTTGAGCGGGCTCTTCCAATACTCCAGCCCGGACTGAAATGTAATCATGATGTACGTCTCCCCGATATCACCACGCAGCCCCCGGTCCTCCCATGAACTGTTTACCTGACTGTTGTATTCGAATCTCAACACATACAACGCAAAGGCTGAGATTAGTAAAATGTATACCAGCAGCATTTTTTTCATTTCGTTCACTTCCTCAAGTAGTCTGATCACCGTGTACATCGTCTAAATTGTAAACGCAATCATACAAAAAGAAAACTACCCCTTATCTTTTAAAAGAACGCTCCTGCTGCTACCGGTATGTCTCCTGCAATAATGTACTATATGGTTTCTCCCTCTGGACGTATGATCATGGAACTAGACTACAACCAGAGGAGAGCATCATCATTATGAATCTTGCATCTTTTTTAATCTACTGTATCGTTGTTACATTCACCCCCGGTCCCAGCAATATTGTAATTCTTTCTTCTACACAGATCGTTGGCGCACGAAAAACAATGCGTTATGTCTGGGGAGCTACACTGGCATTTGGTCTGTTGCTTGCCGCTTCAGCATTTCTTAATCACCTTCTTGCCGGCGTCTTGCCTGGAATCCTGAAGGTGATGCAGATTGTCGGCGGCCTGTACATGGTGTATCTGGCGTACCAGATCTACAAGATGGGTACCACCGAGGATGCACCGAAACAAATTACCGGATTGTGGAACGGTTTTATTATGCAATTTGTGAATCCAAAGGTGGTCTTGTTTACGTTCACGGTCATTCCCAGCTATGTATTACCCTTTTATCAAAGTTCATTCTCATCGTTTCTGTTCGTGTTGCTCATTACGTTCATTGGTTTTCTGGCTTATTCCAGTTGGGTTGTTTTTGGCACGGTTTTCAGAACTATGCTGAATCGGCACCAAAAATTACTGAGTATTCTCATGGCCCTTTTTTTGTTATACTCAGCCATTATAGTATCCGGATTGATCTAAAGCTTGGGAGGTGTGCTGCATGGAACAGTTTAATTATAAAAAGTCGCAAGACGTGCTGGCACTATCCGCCAGCTTTACTGATTTTGCATACAAAAAACATTGCCACGAAGAGTATGCGGTTGGCGTGACTTTACGTGGCATTCAACAATACAATTTGGACGGACAATATCAGGCTTCTCACCAAAATGGCGTCATGTTGTTCAATCGTGAACAGTCCCATGATGGAAGCTCCTATGATAAAGCTGGCATTGATTATGTGATGCTGTATTTGAAGCCGGATCTGGTTGAGGAGATTATAGGCAAAAAGGATTTGCGTTTTGGAAGCCCCATCGTCTATGATCCCGAGCTTGCACGTAAGATCCTGATGCTGAACGATGCTGTTCAACACAGACAGGACGAAGCCGAGTGCAGCGAACGGGTCTTCGATCTGGTTCACCTTCTGGCTCAGAAGGAGATGGATACCAAGCTCTGGCTGCCCCAGGACAGTCTGGTTCGCAAAGCCAAGGAAATCATGTTTTGCAGCACCGAAGATGTGCTCAAGCTGGACAATCTGAGCTCCGAATTTGGCATGTCCAAGTTTCAATTTATCCGTGAGTTCAAGGCACAAGCCGGCATATCCCCCTACCAGTTTTTCTTAAACTGCAAGGTGGAACGTGCCCGTCAATCCATCGAAAAGCAGAAGGACGTATATACTGCTGTTGCCGATTGCGGATTTGTGGATCTGACCCATCTGAATAGGCATTTCAAACGGGTATTTGGCGTTACAGCTTATGAATACATGTTGCAGTTAAACTATAAAAATTAACTACAGAATATTTACACTGGCCACTCCGATGACAGAGTAACCTTCTGAGCACTGTTATCCCCAGATTTTTTGATCCCTTATTATAAAGGTAAAATCCGGAGATAGCGTATGCTTTCGATGCAGCTTTCTTTCAGAAAACTTTTAGGCGAACGCTACGCTTCTTCAGGTTCTTTCCGTCCTTGGGCAATTAGATTCTTTTCTTTCGTCTCCAAAACCACAAAACTGCCAAAGCTGCTAATAAAATGACTGTACCGTATAAGATGAGATCGAAAGGTCCACTTCGCCCGCCATCACTGGTTTCTCCAAAATCTTCTTTACTTACAACCTTGCCTGCGCCCAGCAATTTCAAGTCATCTCCGGCTTGTTCCACAAGAACATTGCGACTGCACAGATTCGTATGCAGCTTATGATCCAGTTCAGATTGATAAGCATAGATCAGGTAGGACTGATTCTTTTCAAATTGAATACCACATGATTCAGACCCACCGTCACTCGCGATGATTTTCATTTTTTTGGCGTTAACCCCCTTCCATGCCGTATCTACATCAAAGGTATACTCTCTTAACATGCCATCATTCTTCGATTGCTGCGATGGTCCTTTCTTTACCACTTCTCCTGTAAATACAGTTGTGTTTGTCTTCAATCTCTCTTGGACACCACTCTCCACACAACTGCAAGCATACACTTTCTCTCCGGAAAATAGAGCTAACCCCGACGTAACCAACAGTAAGACCAACATGCACATCACCAACCGTTGTTTCATTCCGACCGCTCCCCTCCTACATTCTCTGCTTGAACAAACGTCGTAAAGGTTACATATTTTTATTGCTGCTATAATTATTGTAAAATTATAGCACAATACAAATATCGTTATGTCCAACATACGCAAGGAGCCCACATACGAAATTAATGTTCACGGAGGATCTCAACATTTGATGCACAACTGGAAAAAGAACATCTCATTCCCGCTGCTCGTTGCAGCGTTATGCATGATCGCCTTTATAAGCATCGTCCTGTCCATCAGCGATAACCAGATTCATCGATTTGATGATACGCTGATCGGCTGGATTCAGGGGTTGGAATCCCCCGGCATGACACAATTCATGCAGTTTTTCACCTGGATCGGCAGTGAAATGCCTGTAGTTTTCATTACAATCATTGCCATGATTGTGTTATACGTTTGGCTACGACACAAACGCGAACTACTCTTCCTCGCTTGTGTGCTCGCCGGTTCAACCCTGTTAAATGCATTGCTCAAGCTGGTATTCCAACGTGCCAGACCTACGATTAACCGAATTATTGAAGTGAGCGGATACAGCTTCCCCAGTGGACATTCCATGGCTGCATTTAGCCTGTATGGTGGACTGGCCTTTCTCATCTGGAAACATGTACCCACCGTCACCGGACGTGTACTGATGATCATGGCCAGTGCCGTCTTTATACTGACCATTGGTATAAGTCGTATCTACTTGGGTGTGCATTATCCAAGTGATATCGTCGGTGGATATTTCTTGAGTGGTTGCTGGCTCTCCGCTTGCATATGGTTTTACCAGCGGCATCTGGAGCGTATGTCCCAACTGCACAGCAGAAGACTGGCATAGTCTCTACGAGCGCATGCATATGGAAATACCCGGCTTTCCTTAACTGAAGGATTGCCGGGTATTTCTTGCTTTTGTTTGTCTAAACTCATTCCTGTATCCCATCTTGTACAAGGTCCAGCTCAACATGAACTGGAATATCCATCGCAGGGTAGTTTTTATAGAATGTTTGGCTATTCCAATGATGACTACGGCTTCTTACATAATCTCCGAATGCGGCAGGATCCACATTTTCCGTCTGACATTTTCGAACCAATTGATTGATTTTGGATTCAATATGTTTTTGTACTTCATACTCCAGAGCTTTCATGTCCTTAAGTGATAAGAGAAAGTCATTTTGTGAATCCTTAATAATAGAAGCATTGATTCGAATGATCGTATCCAGAGTCTCTGAAGACCGAGCAGAAGACCAGTGATGCTCTACAGATGAAGACAAAATTTTAAGCAATGCATAGTGATGTTGCTTCTGGGAGGACGTCTCCGAGTTCGGAACCTCCGTGATAGGCACCAAAAACCTGCCGTTCTTGGCGTTCTCCGTTAGTAGCTTCAAGCACAGCCCCTCATCATCCGTGATCTGAAGTGTGGCGATCTCACCCTTAAAAATGACTAACCCATTGAGTTCAATTTTCTTTTGTTCGTTAAGGATAAGCCTGGGAAGATAAATATCCTGCCCCTTGCTGAAATACTGGAACAACGTCTGATGCAGACTGGAATGAGGCAGATTAGCGTAATTAGCATTTTGCTCAATCAATTTCATCAGATATAACGGATCATGAAATGGCATGGATGCTTTAATAATATCAAGTGCCTTGCCATCAGCAACGGCAAACTGCATCCGTCTGGAGACTTTGATATTGTGTGACAGAACACGCAAAATATCTCCAATGCCATTACGTGCATATGTTTCCCCGAGTACCATCACTCTTAACTGACCGTATTCGATAGGTTCTTTAGATTGCATGTTCATTCTAGCTACAACGTCGAAACTGTTCGACGAATCAATCTCCATCAATTTAACATCACTTTTGTCTTTGTCACTATACTCCCCGATCAATACACTGTTATGAATGTGGCTGTCTTGAATATCATACGCAGAAGTTAAAACAAGGCTGATATTGTTAATGATATTGGTATCTTTACAGGAACCGAGTAGAAACATGATCGTTACGATTATCAGGATTTTGCCGATGCGGATCATCCCTAATCACTCCTCGTCCAGACGATTTCTTGGCTGCACTTTACCGGGCTTATAACGAATGAACGAGAGTGGTCTCAAATAACTCGGTCGGGTAGTCGTCTGTTCATAAGATGCTCGAATCAGGCTGTCTTTGAGATCATTAAACCGCATGGGGAAAAAAGGCGACATGTATGGCGAACCCAGGGACTTCAAACGGGACAGATGAACCAGCAAAAAACAAAGCCCAATCGCAATGCCAAATGCGCCCCAGAGTGAAGCTAATAGAATAATCGGAAAACGTAAAAAACGAATCGCATTCGACATTTTATAGATCGGTGTGACAAACGAAGCAAGCGCAGACAAGGATACAATAATAATCAGCACATTACTTGTAAGCGCAGCTTCTACAGCAGCTTGCCCCAAAATAATGCCCCCCACCACGCCGAGGGTCTGTCCGATCCGATTGGGTAATCTCGCGCCGGCTTCCCGCAAAAATTCAATTGTCGTTTCCAGAAATATCGCTTCAAAAAATGGGGGAAAGGGTACACTTTGTCTGGTAGAAATCAATTTTCCTAATAGTTCTTTCGGTACAACTTCGTAGTGAAAAGTCATTAAAGCCACATACAGCGCCGAAGCGAATAAGGAGAAAATCACTCCAAAGATGCGGATCAGGCGAAAAAAGGAACCTAGAGCCCATGGCAGATAATAATCCTCTGGAGAGACAAAAAAATCAAACAATGTCGATGGACCTGTAATAAAAGAGGGAGATCCGTCACTAATCACAGCGACTTGGCCTGTTATGAGTGCATAGACAACTCGATCCCTGCGCTCCGTTGTAGTGAATAATGGAAACGGCGTGAACGAATTATCTGCAATCAGTTGATCCAGTTGCGATGTGTCAAATACAACATCAAAATGAATGCCCTTCAGTCTCTCTTCCATTCGGGTCACATTATCTGGATTGGCGATGCCTTCCACATAAAGTACGGCCACTTTGGACTGGGACAAGGACCCCACCGTTATTTCCTTTACAATCAGGTCGGTTGTTCGCAGTTGCATGCGAATCAAGTGCAGATTAACTGCCAATGATTCCACGAAGCCAACTTTGGGCCCTATTACACTGAACTCATTCTCGGTGTCATTGTTACTTCGGATCCCTTCCTTGCCTGTCATGGGAACAAGAATGGTTTTCTTTTCCTGAGTATGACACCGAATCACCAGATTACCCTGAAGGAGAGCTTGCAACACTTCATCGCTCTGATCCGTCATTTTCGATTCTTCAAGAGGGATATGCGTTAACAGATCGGGAAAGTTCACTGTTGTTCCTGTATCACTTCGCTCTTGTAACGCATGAATTACAACTTCCAGCAAATGACTGTCTACCAACGTTTTATAATAGTTAAATTCGAGAGGCAATCCGGCAACAGTTATAACCTGGGTCATGAAATCATCGGAACGATCGCAGGCTGCAAGTACATCTGGAATGGATTCCAACACTTTTTCTTGCTTATGATCAGTTAAGTTCATTTTTCATCGCCTTTCCCCGTGCGGTTTGGTGTCTCTTTCGTTGACTGGGCGAACTGCCCCCGATTGATTCGAAACAGAGAGACCAGAAAAAGAAGTGGCAGATAGACGAAAATCAATACTTCTCCTGTTCGCATATATACTTCTGTCATCATGTCAATTTGGGTGCTATTTCGGATGACCATGATGAGAATCACAAAGAGTACCGTAGCTATTTTGAGACCCAGGCTGGGTCTGATCGATTTCTCTAACTTCAGACAGTGGCAAGCTGCCCAGAGCCCCAACGCAATGATCGCTAACATTTTCAGTAACCAGAAGGATAACACCAGATACTCCATTCGCTGGATCAAGGGCATTTCGATAATGCTGATTAGGCTGAGTGTTGGCCACAGATGCTCTTTCATTTGTCCGTGACTGAAGAACATAAAGGTAAATGTGAAAAAAACGAGGTACACCACTGCGGCTGTAATGACTGCTGCATAAGCCCATCGGACTGAACGTTCGGGTGTTTTGATAAAAGGATAAACGACCAGCAGAATACCACAGCCGATAAATTCGTGGAGCATATCGCGTGTTGAATGCCAAATGGAGGATGCATCATGATCCAATATTGGCAGCAGATTACGAGGATGCAAATAGGATGCCACCAGAAAAATTTGTGGAAAAACAAGCAATAGGATGAACAGTGTTCCCCAAAGACACAGGCCTGTTACCGATTGAATTCCGCCAGCCACGCAATAATAGACCAGTACCAATATGGCCAGACTGATTACCGCAATATTCTGGGTAGGAAGAATCCATAATTGAACAATATGAACATAGGAGAGGAAGGCTACAAAGGAACCCAGCACAAAGTACAAAATAAAAATCCAGTTGATGATAGAGCCTACGTATCTCCCCCAATAACGTTGGTTGATATGTACAAGTGTCGATTGGATCGGAGATTGCCTTCCCAACAAGACGTACATCATTTTAATAACTACGGCGACAATAACTGAGGCAAGTACAATGCTGATCCAACCGTCATTCTCTGCCCCGTGAAGCATTTTATATTGAAAATTCATCAAACCCACGCTGACCAAACTGACGTATAACACAAAAAACAGATGAATGGGTGACATACTATAGCGGTTCCCGGATGTGTTCACAGAAATCTCCCCTTGTCAGTAAAGTAGATTTCACAGCATAGTTAAGTTAGTCGCTTTAATTCAGTATGTAAATTAATCTGCATTTTATACACCACAATATAAAAAACCGCCTGTCCCATGTATAGGAACAAGCGGGTATTGATTTATGCAATATTATAACTCTTCACCATTGGATTCGATCACTTTTTTGTACCAGTAGAAGCTCTTCTTCGGTGTTCTGCTCAAATCTCCGTTACCGTCGTTGTCCTTGTTGACATGAATGAAGCCATAACGCTTCTTCATCTCTCCAGTGGACGCACTAACCAGGTCAATACATCCCCACATCGTGTAGGCAATCAGATCCACGCCATCCGCTACCGCTTCTTTCATCTGTTCAATGTGACCTTTCAGATAATCAATACGATAGTCATCCTGAATGGAGCCATCTTCCTCAACCACATCGACAGCACCCAATCCGTTCTCAACGACCATCAGTGGGATCTGGTAACGATCATACAGATGATTCAGCGTATAACGCAATCCTTTTGGATCGATCTGCCATCCCCAGTCAGAAGCTTCGAGATATGGATTTTTGATACCCCCTAGCAGATTGCCTTCAGCTCTCTCAAGGGACTCGTCCGCACTTTCAACCAATGACATATAATAACTGAAGGAATAGAAGTCTACGCAACCTTCGCGCAGGGTCTGTTCGTCTTCAGGCTGCATCTCGATCTGGATGCCTTCTTCAGCGAAGAAACGTTTGGCGAATCCAGGATACGCTCCACGAACTTGTACGTCACCACAGATCATGTTGGACAGTTGGTCTTTCTTCTGTGCAAGCAGCATGTCGTCCGGGTTACACGTATTTGGATAGGTAGTCATGAAAGCAACCATACAACCGATCTGGAAGTCTGGGTTGATCTCATGTCCCAGTTTCACCGCTTTGGCACTCGCAACGAATTGATGATGTAATGC
Source organism: Paenibacillus sp. FSL R5-0519 (assembly GCF_037974275.1). Classification (NCBI taxonomy): domain Bacteria; kingdom Bacillati; phylum Bacillota; class Bacilli; order Caryophanales; family Paenibacillaceae; genus Paenibacillus; species Paenibacillus sp. FSL R5-0519. Next base: position 1,331,136 of record NZ_CP150234.1, on the reverse strand, counting down.
CTGGAATCGAGTCTGTGGATCATCCACTCCGTCGACCAACGTCTCTTTGCCTTCAAACAGAAGACCTCCAGCCATATAAGCACCCAACGGCATCGTCAGACAGTTGATCTCGTTAAATGTCAGCCAGTATTTCACTTGATTTTTGTAGCGGTTGAAGAGCGTTGCACAATAACGGAGATAACAGTCGATGACTTCACGGGAAGCCCAGCCGTTATACTTCTGTGTCAGACCGAATGGCGTTTCATAATGGGAGATCGTTACGAGCGGCTCAATATTGTACTTTTTCAACTCGGCAAAGACATTATCGTAGAACTGCAAGCCCTCTTCGTTTGGCTCCAGATCGTAACCGTTCGGATAAATCCGGGACCAGTTGATGGACATGCGGAACATTTTGAAACCCATCTCTGCCATCATGGCAATATCTTCTTTGTAGTGCCCGTAAAAATCAACCGCTTCATGGCTCGGATAATACGTGCCCTCTTCCAATACAGGCGTAATCCGGCGTGGAATCGTGTGGGTTCCTCCTGTCATCATGTCAGACGTGCTTGGCCCCTTTCCACCCTGGTTCCATCCACCCTCGAATTGATTTGCAGCCGTTGCGCCGCCCCAGTAGAATCCTTCTTTCATTGTCATGACCAGTTCCTCCTTCATATCTCAACAAGACTATATAACCAGTGTACCACCCATACCCTGACACCTATTGTCATGGTATAATCAGAGCATGGAAAATAACCGATTATTTCGAATGTTGCTTTTGTTATTGGAGAAAAAGAAAGCCACTGCACCCGAACTCGCCCGTATGTTCGAGATTTCGGTACGTACGGTGTACCGTGATATCGACCGGCTGAGCGCTGCGGGCATCCCCGTCTATACGACGACCGGCAAGCATGGCGGTATTCATCTCATGGACAACTATGTCATGGACAAGTCCCTGCTGTCGGAAGAAGACCAGAACGAAATTTTGATGGGACTATACAGCATCAGTGCAATCCCACACCTGAATAGTGCTCATATGCTGCAACGGCTGACCGCGCTGTTTGATCACAAGCTGGATTGGATCGAGTTCAATTTCTCACCATGGGGCAGCATCCCCCTGCAAGAGAGAGAACTGTTCAATCAGGTGAAACAAGCCATATTAACAAATCAACTCATTACGTTTCATTATGTTAATTCGGATGGTGAGAAAAGCATTCCGATTGTGGAACCACAGAAGCTTATTTTCAAAAATAGTACATGGTACTTCAAAGGCTATATTCATGATGATCCTGATCGGAAAGAATTCGAGACATTTAAGATGAAACGGATCACCCAATTGACCTTTCTAACGAGAAAACTCAATCACCCTGTTGATGTGGGGTCAGCCCACACTGAATCAGAGGCAGCTCCTGTCCTGACTCCTCTGACACTCTCGTTTTCCAGTAATATTGCATACCGGGTGTATGATTTTTTCGAACCGTCCCTCGTTAATATAGAGCCTGATGGCAGACTCCGTGTGTCTCTCGAATTAAATGTAGGGGAATGGCTCTACTCCTTCCTGCTATCGTTCGGTTCGGAGCTGACCGTAATCGAGCCTGTACATGTTGGACAGGAATTGCTCAGACGCCATATCCAAGCCGTTGAACATCTACAACATGTCATGAACAACCTTCCCAACAATGAATGATATAATATAGGCCTATACAACTTTTGATCACAGCTGACTCTCCGTCATCCATCTGACCGAAGGAGGTTTATCCATGCAAGACATTAGACGCAACAATGTGGAACGTTTCAAAGGTTTCGGTACGTTATACGATCAGAACCGACCAGCTGCTCCCACTGAGTTGGTGGATATTCTAACGACATATCTTGGCAGCACACCGCGCATGGTCGCAGATGTTGGCTGCGGCACCGGCTTATCCTCGTGGATCTGGCTGAATCAGGCAGAACGCATCATCGGCTTCGAACCCAGCGATGACATGAGGTCTGTAGCAGAATCCAAGTGGGAATCTGCCGGGAAGCCTGATAACCTGCGGTTTGTGTCCGGCTTGTCTCACGACCTTGGATTACCAGATGGCAGTGTCGATGTGCTGACCTGCTCCCAATCATTCCACTGGATGGAGCCGCAACTTACACTACGCGAATTCGCACGTGTACTTCGCACAGGAGGTATATTTGCTGCCTACGATTGCGACTGGCCGCCAATGGTAGACTGGCAGTTAGAACAAGCCTATCTGAAGCTGAATCAGGAAGCAGATCAACGAGCAGCCAGTATGGCTCCTCAGGATAGCCAGGCACACAAATGGAGCAAAGATGGTCATTTACAGCAGATTCAGGAGTCCGGTCTGTTCCGATATGTGCGGGAAATCGTGTTTCATCACCACGAGACCTTTGATGCAGACCGATACGTGAACCTGGCCTTGAGCCAAGGCGGCTTGCAAACGGCGTTGAAACTTGGAGCGGATGAACTATTAACAGCTGCCGATGAGTTCAGAGCGCTGGCTAATCGTGTATTTGACGGACAATCCAGAACAGTACTCTTTTCTTATCGCATGCGCCTTGGTATTGTCTGAAAGCAGTACGCTGTTGGCATCTCTTCTACATACCAAATGTAATAAGGAGGTCGTACACGTCATAACCATGACCTGTACGACCTCCTTATTATCTATATCTTCAGGATGAGAATAAGTCACTTAATTGTCGCTCCTGTACATTCAATGCCAACACCAATTTTGTCGGGTCTTGTCTTGAATAAATGACGTTAATAATATGCCCTTGCTGCACCTGCGGCAGCGCAGTAGATAAAATTTCTTTTTGCGTTGTCACAGTGAACGTTTCACCATTCGTCTTGGTTATGCTGAGTTTGAGTTGAAGCTTGATCTTATTACTGCCTCCACTTCCAAGTGGAGTGACATCAAGAATCTTGGCCATCGCTTTTTCCCCTGTTCTTGCAATATCCATCATCTCAGGGGATACCCCTTGTTGTACCATCTTTTCATCCAACAATTGCTGCATATCCTCCTGTGATAACTGTCCTTTCATATCGAGCCCTACCTTGCGTTCATCCTTCACAGAGACCACTAACGGAATGAAGCTGCCCGGCTGAAACTGAGCCATGGATGTCAGGGGAATAACAGTTTTCATTTCCGTATCGTATTTCTCACGCCCCTTACGCGACACCGTCAGACCCAATCGAACCTCCGGCTGTTCATTAATATACGTGCCAGTCTGTTGTATGCTCTTAATGACACCCACTGCCGGTAAACCTGTCTTGACTCGACCTACACCAAAAATATTACTCAAAATCGCAGGAACAAAGATCAACCCGAACCCGGCAAAGATCGCCGGTTTATACCACCAGGCTTGCATGATGATAAATGGATCATCCCACATCTTCTGTGCCAGAAATGGGGAGAACCCCACTCCAAACACAGTTAATACGCCAATCAATCTCAGAAAACCTACCATATGGCCCACCCTCTCTTCATCCTTCTCTCATATCTCTATCCAAACCTCTAACAATATGTCTGTAATACGTTGTTATACGTACTTTATAAATGGAGTATCTCCGTCCTACAAGTAAAACCTTCTAGATGGAAACTAGTCCCATATAGATCAGTTCAGTCGGATTCGCTGGATTCTGACCCAATCCTACCCGATCTCCAACTCGTGGAATCTGCATTTTGGACACCAGTGTCTCCAGGGTTCGCTGATACTGGTTACCGTTTGTCTCTGTCACATCCAATACAAGCACAACAATCGGATCAAAGTTGATCAGTTTGCCCGTATCGGTAATTGTCACCACCGTTGCTGTTGCCGTTAATGGAAGCGAACCACTCGCAGCCAATTGTGCCTGTTTTGCCGAATCCAGACTTTGGTTGATTGCCTCCCGATGTTCCTTGGATACGAAACCTTTCATCATCATGCCAGTGAGCCCTTTATTCATCATTTTATCTACTTTCGCAATCGTATCTTCCGGTTTGTTCTTTCTACCGAACCATCCCATAGTAAGCACCTCATTTGTTTTATTTTATTCATAGTTAAATTATAAACACCGCGGCTTGTCTTTGAATACCCTTCTGGCGGCATACAAAAAAAACGAAAAATCCGGTAATCAAATTACCGGATAATCATTTCTTTGGTAAGACATTATGCCAATTCCGCAAAAAAGCAACTGCTAATGCGATCCTCATTTTACGTTTGACAGATATTATTTGTGGCTAAGGTGGTGGCCTTGCACCAAATCATATTCAATATACTTATTTTTAAAGTGTGTCCATACTATAATCATCATTTTAACTCATTGCGGTTAACACTACGGCAATCGTATTAAACGCACCGTGAACAATCATGCCTGGCACGACCGATCCTGTCCGTTCATAATTCCATGCAAACACAACACCACTAATGAAATTTACGGGCATGGCATTAATCGTTGGAAAGTGAGCAAGAGTAAAGATTAGAGCACTAATCACAATCGCCCATTTCATCCTGATACGAGTCCGTAGCCAGCGATATATGAACCCGCGGTAGAAAATCTCCTCATAGAGAGGTGACACGAATCCAGCCGAAACGATACCGATAACGATAGTAAAAAGAGTGACATTTTGCTGCAGACTCTCTGTTTTGCTGTTGTCTACCGTATTTCCAAGAAAACTGGTAAGATATACTGCCATCACACTTAAAATGATGAGAAGCAGGAGCCACAGTGCAATTCTCCACCAATCCCTTACGGAGAATCCCTTGACGCCCACCTCTCTCCACGACAGCTTCTTCGGTCGCAAAGCAACCAAATACAGTCCTGTCAAAAGTGTAATTGCGATGGTAAGCCCTGTGAGTGTCCCAGAATAAAGGGTATTATCCAACCACTCCTCATATCCGGACTGTATTGGGTATTTAATCACGAATATTACAAATACAAATTCCAGCGCTAACAATACTAGTAACTCACGCCATGTCCACTGATCCGTCTTTTTCCACATTACCGCTCTAGTCATTCTCGATCCCTCAATCCTCTATTATATATTATAATGATATTAGGTGACGTAACGTCACCTGCAAGCACTTTTTGGGAGGAAAAAAACATGCAGAGATGGACAACAGGACAAGTATCCAAACAGAGAGATATCTCCGTTAGAACACTACGTTATTATGATCAGATCGGTCTACTACAACCGAGTCATAAGGAAGACAACGGTCGCCGTTATTATTCAGAGGAAGATTTATTTGCGCTTGAAAAAATCACATTGCTAAAATCACTATCATTATCGCTTGAAGACATACAGACTGTAATGAACAAACTATCTTATCGTCATATTCTGATCGCACATCATAATCATCTTCAGGAGCAATTAACTTCAATTCAGGGCAGTATTGAAAATACTACATCTTTGATCAATATGATTGATCTGGAAGGTATACTTTCCTGGGATCGGGTCTCACATCTGGTCCAAAACGTACAGCCCGTTGCTAAACAGTGGATGGATTACTTCAATGCTGAGGAAGTTGCCTTTCTACAGAAAGCATTACCGAAACTTAATAATAATGATAAGATTACTCAGCAATATGTCTCCTTGATACGCCGGATTGAGTGGTGCATACAACAATCTGTTCCTCCCCAATCGGATGAAGGCTATAACATTGCCTGTGAATTAATGAAGTTATCTCACGATACTTTTAATGGTGATGAGACATTGATCGAAAAGTTTTGGGAAGTGAGAAAGCTTCCTGCTACAGAGTCAGGACTATATCCCGTATCTGACGAAGTTCTGAACTTTGTGGAGCTTAGTACGGCTTATGCTCTTGAAATGGAATCAAATTTATAGTGGAATGAGAAAGAAAGCCGACTTGTCAGCCGGCTGTATCCAGGAAACATACTTATAAGAGACCCATAGTGATCCATCTTTTCCAAACGGATGATATTATGCTACCGCTCTATTTTTTGCGTAACAAATATACCAGCTTCCGATAATACATCGCCGCTTCCTTGTATTTGCGCTGATCCTCAGACACCACGGCCATCCCCTCATATAACGGTTCAAGCCGCATGACATGCTGCGCGGATTCAAAATAAGGCAGACAGGCAAGCGCACGCTCCATGAAAACTTCGCGATCTCCATGCGCAAGAGCCAGCTGGCTCTGGTAGAAGGTTCCGCTCATGTGATGGTCCTGGGTTGTTGCACATTTCAAGAGTTGATCTACACTTTGTGCAAGTACGCCCCAGTCCTTCCGCGCCAGAGCCACTTCGCATTGATATATACAGACAAGCGGCCGCATCGCGAGCTGTATTTCTTCCGTTTCCTGCTGCAATAGTGACTCAAATCGTTCAATCTCCGCCTGTGCCTGATCCAATTCACCTGTCATCGTTAACATGACAATCCGATTGTTGGCAATTGCCGTCACCAGGTCGCCTTGGTTCCCCGCATATACGAGGTTCGCCTCCGCCATGGTTAATGCCGAGAGTGCCTCCTGAACCAGTCCCATTGCGAAACAATACCCACTATATGCCACATATAACCCGGACAATCGATGGAACAGCCGCTGATCATATACATGACGCATCGTAAGCTCAAATACCTGTTTTGCCTCTTCATACTGTTTAACCTGGATGTAGGCTTCCATCTTGATATTTTGCACAGACAGCCAGAATTCACTGCCAGGAAGCGCCAGCTGACTGAGCCTGGTTGCATGAGTTAGTACATCTACAAAGGCCATTTTGGAGCGATAATATTGTATTTTATAGAATAAAAGTGCTTTGACTAACGGGCGCGGCAGATCAATATCGTCTGGGCGACCATACTTCTCCAGGTAAAAATTAAGGTAGGACGTATGTATATATTCATGTGCCGTTGCATCATTTAACTGTTGATAATATACCGCCTTCATCAAGGCCGTTGTCAGCTCAACAGTCAGTGTGTCATCCCGATCTGACAGCGCATGCACCGTCTCTTCGGATATCGACGACGCTGGAACAGACATTTGTTCGAAGATGCCCTCTGCCCGTTCGAGTGTTTCCTCGTCCTGAGCCGCAGCCTTTAGAATATAGGAAGGGGATACCCCCAGACGTCCGGCGATAGCTTCTGCCAAATCCTCAGGGAGCGGATAACGATCCGCCAGGATATTGGCAAAGTGGGCCTGCGTGACCAGACCTTCCACAAGGTCTTTACGGGAGATTTGTTTTCTTTTGCTTAGCAGTTCAATGCGTTCCTTCAGCATGGCATTCCTGTCCTTTCTACCCTAACAAGCGAGTACATTATATGCACATCATCGCAAAATTAGAGATATAACGCCACCCTCCGGTGAAATCAAACGAAACGGTTTCCGTTTCCGAGGTAATTGTTTTACAATAAGGAGGTATGTATACGAGCATTTGATCGAAATGCTGAAACATGAGCTGAATATGAAAGGATGCAAATAAATGATTATTAAACCAAGAACACGTGGTTTTATTTGTACCACTTCCCACCCTGTAGGTTGCGCTGCGCAAGTGCAGGAACAGATTGATTATGTGAAATCACAGCCTGAGCTCAAAGGCCCCCGTAATGTGCTCGTAATTGGTGCTTCCACCGGATACGGTCTGGCGTCACGCGTTGTATCCGCTTTTGGGGCGGGAGCGAATACGATCGGTATTTACCGTCCGAGCAGTTCCACAGAAAAACGTACAGCCTCCGCAGGCTGGTACAACTCCGCTGCATTTGAAAAAGCCGCTGAAGAAGCAGGCCTCAAATCGTACAGCATCACAGGTGATGCATTCGCAAACGAAACACGGGACAAAGCCGTTGAACTGATTCGCAGTGAACTCGGTCAAGTGGATCTGGTCGTATACAGCGTAGCCTCGGCACGCCGTACCGATCCAAACACGGGTGAAGTATTCAACTCTGTGCTGAAGCCTATCGGACAATCCTACACAAATAAAACAGTAAACTTCCACACAGGCGAAATCAGCTCTGTTACGCTGGAGCCGGCAACGGAAGAGGAAATTCGTCAGACCGTAACCGTAATGGGTGGAGACGATTGGGAACTGTGGATGGATGCCCTGCAACAAGGCGGCGTACTTGCGGATGATGCAACAACGATTGCTTTCTCCTACATCGGTCCTGAACTTACCCATGCCATCTATCGTGATGGTTCCATCGGTCAGGCCAAGAATCATCTGGAAGCGACTGCACTCAAGTTGAATGATCGTCTAAGTGCCAAGGGTGGACGTGCTTATGTAACTGTCGCCAAAGCGCTGGTGACTCAATCCAGCTCCGCAATTCCAGTCGTGCCGCTGTACATCTCAGCTTTGTACAAAGTCATGAAAGAAAAAGGCTTGCATGAGGGATGTGTCGAGCAATTGCAGCGTCTGTTCGCTGATCGCCTGTATGCAGGAGGAGAAGTACCAACCGATGCAGAAGGTCGCATTCGTATCGACGATTGGGAGATGAGAGATGACGTTCAGCAAGAAGTCGCGAAGCTCTGGAATGAATTGACTACAGAGAACATCTATGATCTGTCCGATCTGGAAGGTTATCGTCGCGAATTCTTCCAACTGTTTGGTTTTGAAACCGACGGTGTGGATTATGAAGCAGACGTTGATCCAAACGTTGAAGTGCCCCATCTGGTGAACTAAAAAAGTTTTGGCGAGTACGCAAACTTAGATTTTCGTTAGCACTTCTAATGCCATGTTAAAGATCTGATTGTACAATCAAAGAAGGGGAAACCACCGGGTTCTCCCCTTTTTTGTATCCTTTTTAGATCCTTTCATCCTAGATCCTTTCTACGCCATTTTAATTTCATATCCTTACATTCCTTCCTGTATCCCCCGATCAAAACGATTTAAGCTGTTTTTTCAACTCTTTCGGTACCGTCTTCTCCATAGTGATTGAATGCGCTCCATGCATGGACGCAAAGAATTGAAGACCCTCCCGAAAATCCGCAATCCATTCCTCCACAGGTGGAGCCGTCTCTTCCATGGATAACAAACGAACGGTAAGCACTCCAGTTTTGCGATCAAGTCGCGGGTCCATACGTCCGATTAACCGATCACCATGAAGAATCGGCATGGCATAATAACCGTAGGTTCTTTTCACCTCTGGTGTATAGATCTCCCATTTATAATGAAAATCGAATAAATCGACAATACGTTCTCTTCTCCATAACAGATTGTCCAGTGGCGGCAGGAAACGGACCGGGCCTGATGGATCATAGTGTGGCTCTTCCCTCTCCATATGTAACAACAAATCCTCGTCTTCAGCTCGAATATAATAAGGCGTCGCCACATCCTCCACCTTAAGCGGGATCATTCGCCCATCTGACACACGGGCAGCAATATCGGCGCGTCGTTCAGCGGCTGTAGATTTTAGCCAACCCAGACGGGGATCCCGGGCATCTACAACGCGATACGCATGAATGTATTTATCCAGCAGAGCCTGCTTCTGGGCTAACACATCCATATCTTCTTTCATCGGAAGTCCCTGTTGCTGCAATCCGGATTCGGTTATATGAAAATAACGTTCATTCCCTTGCCTCGCCACCACACGAATCACAGCAGAGTCTAACAGTAGGTTCAGAGCAAGTGTGGTATCCTTCGTCTTTGGCACATCTGCACTGTCCCAATAACCACTTACCCGTTCAACAGCACGGAAGGCTCTTGAAGGTAAAGGTCCTTCCTCCTTCAAACGCTGTAACACATGCTGCACTGTTTTCTCCAGACCTTGCAGGGATGGAGCCAGACGCTCCCTTAATCGGGCACGCACAGGTTCAAAGAGAGCATAATCCTCGATTGGAATGACACAGGCAGCATTTGCAAAATATTCAAACACCTTATGATCACTCAGCAGCGAATTTAAGCTGTCAGCCGTATAACCCGGGTCACGGGCACCCAGCACCAGATGCTGGTTTCCGGTTACAGCAGCTACAGGATCGATCTGCACGCAACCAAGGGAGCGCATCAAACTCAGAACTTGATCGGGTCCCGATGGTAAGGAAACTGCCGGCCAACGTTCCAGCAAAGCTTGCGTTTGCAGCAAAAAACGCCGAACGATTTTTTTATTCACATGCAGCGCAGTTGTCATATGTATAGATTCTTCCCTTCATTATAGTGTACAGAATTCTATCGTCTTACTTATCCAGCAATCCGCGCCTCATAAACAAAATAAAAAGAAGCACCACCATCCTGGATGATCTGCTTCTTGTGTTTGACCTTTTGCAATTTTTCCTGCTTCGTAGGCATGAGACGTACATGCTGGGATAATGCACCATAATCTCCGTTAACTCTTCGGCTCTGTTCCGAGCACCACTTGCCTGACCGCTCTGCTTTGCGTAATGCTTTTTGTGTTTGTGTACGTGCCATACTGGATTACACACTCCTTTGGTTGATATACACTCAATATATCATGTGCAGCTACGCAAGTGAAGGTGCTTTCTACTGGAATGGGCTTGTACATAATTAAATAGGCATTCACCCAAGATGTTAGCGGGATGGCCGTTTTCGCCGGGACTGCCACGTCTCGATGGGTTCATGATCATCTTCTTCGATCAGTTCCAATGCTTCTTCCACTCTTCTTGCTTTGAATAACATAATTAATTCCATCAGGTCTTCCCGGTCCAGCAACTTCACTCCATTGACTGCTGCAAGCGTCCGGCAAGCTTCCGTGTAACGGGCGGACGTTAATACAATCGACCGGTCAGCTTCATAATAACGCATGGAGGTATAGATTTCCTGCACAGCACTTAACCCTACGGGATGGTTTGCGCCATATCGCTTCGCTTGCACAACACTTCGTCTGCCGAGTCTATCGACAAACACCAGATCGGCCCCGAAATCCCGGCTGCTCGTCGTTTTATGAACCTCATCGTACCCGAGTTCTTCGAATAAATGATATAGATATAATTCAAATTCCGAACCATCCTCCATCTTGTCGATGTCCTTTATCGTAATCTTCCTGGGATTAGCTTCACTTCGTATCCGCTGCCCTCGCCCGATAATACGCCGAATAATCCAGGCCAGCAGTAGTAATATGAAAATATTACCGATGACCCATAGGGTCACATTTTCACTCCAGTTCATAGCTCTTCTCCTTGTTCTTTTCCCTATGTTCTATCCAACGTCTTAATCAGATATGGCTTATCACCGCACTAAATATATCAGACTTCCACCTTGATCGAAAGAAGATGAATTCCCTGTAACCCTCACACTTCTCCAAACATGGTTATTTCGACAAATACATGATAAAAGGTTACAGTGTGTTCGGTTGAATTGCACTTCACTTCAATGGTAAAATTCAACAATCGGTTCTCTTTTGAATCGAAGAAGAAAGGTGGTTTATCACTTGCATACATTGACCAAACACAAGTCCAAAACATGGGCTGCCCTCATTTTTAGCGGCATGCTCCTCTTCACCATGAATACAACAAGTTACGCTGCTGCCTCAACCGAATCCATGCCCAAACCAGCGTGGACGTCATCTTCCCTGATGTTATCTGAGGCCAATACCGAAAAAGATGTCCTGATCAAGGCAATCCATGCCGTGCCATCCAAAAATCTTGTCTATGTACATGCCTCCCAGGCCGTAACGAAAACAAGCAGCAAAACTACACTGGACTGGCAGCTGGACTCTCTCCAAGCATTCGATGCTACAACTGGGCAATTGAAGTGGAATACGATATTCCATGAGAAAAGCGGTCCTTACACCACCTACTCTGATTCGGTATATGCCAGCAACGGTACAGCTTATGTGTATATGGAATATTCGGACAAAACCAAAAAGTTGTACTCATTCAATACATCCGGTAAGACCAACTGGATCAAAACGGTGAACTCACCTGCAAGCATATCCCTATTGGATAACGATACGCTGATGGTTGCTTCAAGTCAGGGCGTGCAGTCAAATGGTTCCGTTCGCTCAGCCATCTCGTTATATGACAAAAAGGGCAAATTAATTACCGAAAAGACCATTAACGGCAGCGTGCTAAAGGCTGATCATGGTCGAATTGTAGTGGATGCCAGCAAACAAACCAAGGTAGGCAACTTCTGGCAGCAAGCTGCGAATCCCAAGGTGGAGATCTATGATCGTACGTTGAATCGTCTGGCCTTCTACCAATTCCCTGCCAATGCCAATACACTGGGAGATGGCGGCGGTGAATCGCTGGCCATTCTGGACGATGGTTCCATCCTTATGCGTGCCAATTTCGGGAATACGGGTAATCGACTGATGGGCTTTGGCACCGACGGCAAGCTTGCATGGGGACGTGCCATTGCCGGTGATGCCTACATCCAAACGGCTGGCAACGGCTATACGGTCCTTACAGGGCAGAAGCTGGAACTGTATACGATGAAAGGCAAAGTGACTGAGCGTACATTCAAGGACACACAGCCTGCATTAATGCATGTTGACCAGACACAAGATGGTCAGTACCAGCTGGATTTTGCCAAAACAGGATACATTCTTGATCCGCAGACACTGGAAGATGTGCATATCTACACGACCAGTGCCTCCGTTCCTTCATTAGAAGGTGTCTCTACCTATGTCGATGATGTCATCTATTCGATGAACGATGAGACATTGTCCAAATATGTACTGAAGTCCCATTCCGCAAAATAATAAAAGAGTCTTTTCGGCTCTTTATCGTATGTTCGTGATCCAAACTAAAATCTCGATTCAATAATAAGCCGGGCGAGTTCCATAAGGAGCTCGCCCGGCTTATCGCATGTCAGGATAGAATTATCCTATTTCCAATTCTCGTCTATAAATTCGTCCCGTCCGGATAACGCACGGTCTTCCTTATAGTGTTTCTCGTTTTTCTTGTGGTAATCCTGGTGATAGTCTTCAGCCCGATAGAACACAGCTGCATCACGAATTTCCGTAACAATCGGTTGACTGAATCGTCCGCTGGCTGCCAGTTCCTGCTTGGACTGTTCAGCAAGCTCACGTTGACGTTCATTATGCACAAAGATCGCCGTACGATACTGTGTCCCCCGATCCTGGAACTGTCCTCCGTCATCTGTCGGGTCAATCTGAGGCCAGTATAGCTCCAGCAGTCGTTCATAAGGGAATACATCCGGATCAAATGTAATTTCGACCACTTCGACATGACCGGTCTCCCCTGTTTTGACCTGCTCATATGTTGGATTCTCGACGTGACCGCCAGTATAACCCGATATAATCCCATGAATGCCCGGTTGTTCTTCGAACGGTGTAACCATACACCAGAAACATCCGCCGGCGAATGTAGCTTTTTCCATTCCGTTCATCCCCTCTTATCTAAAAAAACTACGTATGAATATAGATAGCTGATACGCATATCTTCTTATATTTTAAAACAACAAGAGGTTGATTGAAAGCCATCGTTATGGCTCTCAATCAACCTCTTCATTGGTAATTCATTTGGAACGACAACTTGTTCAAGAATTTATCCTGAAACTGGTTACCCGCGACTACGTCCCATAGAACGGAAGATCAAGCTCACGATGGCTACAAGAACGATCGCACCAATCAATGCAGGTACAATGTAGAATCCGCCCATCTCAGGACCCATATCACCCAAGATTACTCCACCTAACCATCCACCGATGAAACCCGCAACGATGTTACCGATAACACCACCTGGAATGTCACGACCAACGATCAAACCTGCCAACCAACCAATGATACCACCGATAATTAATGACCATAACCAACCCATATCATTCACCTCTAATTAAAGTTTTTGTTGTTGTCTGTCTACTATTAACCGCTACAGAAGCATTTAAACAATTGGCATAAAAATTTTTGCATATTACCTTTTGTCCCGATGCATCGTTCTCTGCAAAACAAGCCATAGTTAGGTATGGAAACAGATCGCGTTACTTTCCGGCATCTCACCAGCTCAGGGCTGCGTTATGTACCTCCCGAAAGTCATTGTATGTTAGAGCAGACAAGGTTAGTATCACCAATTGAGGTAGGATTATTTATAAGTTTGCGTCATATTATAGATGGATGGGTTAGATCTGATCAATAAAAGCCTGCACGGCCCTTACCTGGCTGCGCCAGCCACGTATGTTTGTGACTCTTGTCCAGCTCGCCACGCATGGACTGAATGACTTTTACAATGTCTGTCTGTCCATTCTGATGCCATTCCAGCGCAGCGCTCACATACAACTCACCTAGCTGCGCCAGAGAAAACGTGTCGGTCAGACGAGCTGCTTCTACCGTGCCTTCTTCACCCGCGAATACGGTGAAGCCACGTTGACGTAGATATTGCAGGCGCAGCGCTTCATCTGGCAGCGGAATTTCGTAAGCCCGGTCAAACCGTCCAGCACGGTTCATAAGGCCAGGATCGATTTTCTCAGGATAATTCGTTGTCCCAATCAAGAAAATGCCTTCTTTGGACGTAGCTCCATCCAGTGTATTCAGGAAAAAGGAACGGACTTCATCCGGCATCGAATCGATGTCCTCAATGATCAGTACCATCGGTGCGAGTCGCTTGGCAGCCTCGAACACTTCACGCACCGATTCACTGTTGGTATACTCCGTTATCTGCCAATACGCAGCCGGTCCCGGTATACTTCCTGCAATGGATTTCACCAATGTGGTCTTACCGTTTCCGGGGTGTCCATACAATAGAATGCCCCGTTTGTACGGGATATCATAATCTCTGTAAAAGGAACGATCTGCTTCGAAGAACTGATCCAGCGAGCGGAAAATATCCTGTTTAATCTGTGCAGAGAGAACAACATCCTCTCTTCCCACGGAGCGAGTAATCGATTCGACATGACGGTCGCTGCCATTGCGGGCATCGGTATACACCGTCACTTTTTTCATATTTTGCTGACGTTCCCGTTCCCGGACACTTCCCAGAAATTGCTTCATCTCTTCATCCCCGACAGCAAATACAAAGTCTTCGCTATAGATCCCGTTCTCTCTGAAAAATGGAACACGCACAAGTGCAACGCCCCATTTTGGATAGGCAAATACGTTGTTGCGGATGGAGTAGTGCACACCATACGTGGGCACATCACCATCATCATCGTAATGCAACGTCTGAAGCTCCAAATCCTCGAAAATGCGGGCTACCAATTCCACTTCGGTACTTCCATTTTGCAAGTCTTCCCGGAGTAACTCCCAGTATTCATTGTTCGGGTCAGAACTGGCATACAGTTTGTATTCAATGCCATAGCGCTGATGTAGCGCCTCGCTGATGCCACGAATCAGCCTTGAATAGATGGCGTACCCTTCCACTCGAATGCGGGTATCATGTTGTTCGTCATAAGTATAGATCGCCTTTGTTGGATCCGTTTGTTGTTCGTGTATTGTCATTATTTCGCTCCCTTTACCGCTACAAGCGGTTTGCATTTGGCTACAACTTGAGCCAGGCCTGCGCCGGTAACACTGTCTATAATTTCATCTACATTTTTATAAGCCTGAGGTGATTCATCAATAATGGATTCAAGTGAGCGCTGGTTTACCACGATCTCATCTTCTGTGCCGACGCCCAGTGCCGTAGCAAAATCCTCTACAGTAACCAATCGTTTCGTTGCTGTTCGTGAACGTATGCGACCCGCGCCGTGACATATCGAATAATAATTATCAGCGCCCTGTGGCTGACCGACCATGATATATGAAGCACTTCCCATCGAACCGGGAATAAGCGCCGGATGTCCAGTTGCCAGATAAGGCTTGGGATTGTCCGGGTGACCCGCCGGCAACGCACGTGTCGCTCCTTTTCGATGTACAAAAACGGAATCTTGGTCTGCATGGGATTCCTCCCAGGCGTAGTTGTGCATCAGGTCGTATAACGTTCGAAATTCACATTTGGGGCCAAATACATCCCGGAATGCTTCGCGAATAGCATACGCAATCAGGTGACGATTGACAACCGCGTAATTCAATGCAGAATACATCATGTTCACATAATGACGACCTTCTGCATGCTCCAGCGGCGCAAATACCAGTCTTGGATCGGATGTGCCCAAGTTAAGACGCTGCATGACTTTCGCAATCGCTGAAGAACTCGTCTGACTGACATATCCGCCCCATGCACGAGAGCCGGAATGAATCATGACCACGATCTGTCCATCGTACAATCCCCAAGCTTCGGCGATTTCACGATTCTCTTCGGCGATCTCAATCGCCTGAATCTCGGCAAAATGATTCCCTCCGCCCAGTGTACCGAGCTGACGATGCGAACGATGCCACGTCATATCAGGAATGTGATTTAACACATCCTCATCGTAACTGAATTTGCTGCTTTCCACATGGGTTATCGAGGTTGATTTTTTCGGTGTATAGCTGTCAGGGATATATTTTTTGGGTAAACCATGCAGCCCTTTACGAACAATGTGCTCCAGTCTTATATCCGAGTAATGACCTCGCTGGTTCGCCTCCATTGGCAATACTTTCTCTATGGCTTTGACAAGTTTACGGCGAAGCTTGATGTCTTTCAATTCGTCCTTGTGCAAGTTCGTCATGTGCACTCGCATGCCACAGCCAATGTCACTGCCCACGATGGAGGGAGAAACGTATCCGCTCTGCGCATCCCAGACGGCTGTTGTTCCAATGCATGTACCTACACCGACATGCACGTCAGGCGTGTAACTCATATAAGAGATTCCCGGAATCTGCAGATTATTGTTCGCCATCTCGAATACCTTGTAATCGAGCGAGGAAAAGAGTTGTTGTGCTGCATACACGGTTAGATCACCCGCGGGCAATTTTACTTCATGGCGGTAGCTACCTGCGTTTTCATTTTGACTCGTAAATAAATTAAAGTCTGTATTCATAAAAGTGTATTATTCCTTCCTGTACGTTCAGCAAATTCGGTTTGCTGATTCATCTATAAATTAAAACTAAAAAAAGCCATAGGCTAGTCGCCCATGACTTCTACTTAATGACAATAACGGAGAACAGAACAGCTTAAACATGCTTGTGTGTCTGTTATCCATCGCTATGATATAAGCGAAGAACGCATATCGATTATAAAACCCGCTAAACGATATGCCTATCCCCTATGTCGACCGTATGAGGCCAATGAGACGATGAGCCTGATATGCAGTTGTATCCACCTTGCGCCCTGTTTGATTCAGATCATAACCAAGCATCATGTCTCTCGGCCTCCCTTCGTTAATGTTAAGTCTTATAATAAAGGGACTGAAATTCATGTGTCAACCCTTTTCTTGGAAATAGATCCATGGTACAGACTTTATGTATAAACCAAAAGAGGGGACCGTCCTAGGACAGACCCCCTCTTTTCTTAATAATAATGATGTTGTTAGCTTAACATGATTATTACAGACCTGCTTGTTTTTCCAACTCATCAACCGGATTTTCGTCTTCTTTTTCAGGAACTTTGGAAGACAGGAACCAACCACATACCGCAATGGTGATCAGTACAATATAGAATCCGAATTTCCAAATTTTATTTTCCGGGAAATGCTCATCCAGAACACCCAATGAAGGGTGTGCAAGTGTAATAACTGCCAGTTTAACCCCTACCCAACCTACGATCACAAAAGCCGCAACTTCAAGCCCTGGGCGGGAATGAAGCAACTTCACAAAATATGAGGCAGCAAAACGCATGATCACAAGCCCGATGAATCCACCGAGGAAAATAACGATAAACTGTCCTCCGTCAAGTCCCCCGATTGCAGGCAATCCGCTTGGTGGCAACGCCACGGCCAAGGCAACTGCAGCAAGAATGGAATCGACTGCAAATGCGATATCGGCTACTTCGACTTTGAATACGGTCATCCAGAAACCAGATTGTTTTTTCGGTTTCTTTGGCGTCGAATCAGCAGCTTCATCTGTTTTATTGCGATTACCCAGTATCTTTTTAACAATGTGGTTAATCGAAATGTATAGGAGATACAGGGCACCGATCGCTTGTACTTGCCACACATCGACGAGGAAAGAGATCAGGAACAATGAACCTAAACGGAAAACAAATGCGCCCATCAGACCATAGAACAACGCTTTTTTGCGCTTCTCTTCAGGTAGATGTTTAACCATAATTGCGAGTACCAATGCATTATCTGCTGCAAGTAATCCTTCTAGAACTACTAAGACAGCCAACACCCACCCATATTCCAATAATAATGAAACTTCCAACGTTGACTCCTCCTTAATATCCTTATGATGTACAAAAAAAAGGACCTTTACCATCGCTGGTAAGGTCCTTTTATATCCACAAAAAGAGACCTTTACCGAGCATGAAAACTTGGTAAAGGTCTCGCTAACAACAAATTTGCTGCCAATAAAGCCGGGGATACGATCCCGAATTGACGACTTTACTGTAAAAGCTACTCCCCTTTAACAGGAATATGTAGTTTTAGTTGGAACGGGTTGTTAAACCTGTACTCATCATATTTCATAATCTTAAATAAAGTCAAGCTTTATTTCGTTTACGGTACAGCTTACGGAATACGACAACATCGTAAATCATATTCCCCAGTGGAATGAAAGAAATGAAGAAGAGGGCAATTGGACGACGCAGACGCCACTTCTGTGAGGTGTACATGCTCACCATAAATAACAAGTACATTAAAAATAAAAAACCGTACAAATTTCCAAACCAAGTGACAGCCTGCGGCATAACTCCGGCATCTCTCAACGGAAAAGCAACAAACAGTAACAATACATACGAAATTCCCTGCAACCACAACATCAGCCGGAAGCGTCCCAGCATAGAATGTAACATTATTTTCCTCCTGCTTCTATACATGTAACGAATTCAATTGTTCCCGTACAGTATATCACAAAAGCCGATTATCTCCGCTTTATGCCATGCAGCAGATTATTCCTGCACGCTTATATGGGTGGTCCACCTACCTTTTTGTAGGAGCCAAATGGCTGAGCTTCTCATAAGATAGATGACGAAGATTGTTACAGATGTCGGACAAGGAGGAGCCTGTTAATGAAAATTGCTATGATTGCACCCGAGAAATTACCTTTGCCAGGCAACGGTTCCGTTGAAATCTGCATACTGGGTATCGCTCGCGAACTTGCACACCGCCATCAGGTGACCATCATAAGTCGTCAAATGGAGGGTCTCGTCACCACAGAACAGATTGACGGTATCACCATTCAACGTGTCCCTGCTTCGAGTCCTGTCGGGTATACCAAAGCAGTCATCCGTCTGTTATCCAAACAACCCTACGATGTCATTCAAGTCGATAACAGGCCACGAAGTATGGCGACCATCAAACGAGCTTTTCCACGCACCCCCGTTGTACTCTATCTTCACTCGTTAACGTTTGCTCAGCCCGGACCTTCCAGATTCACATTGATGAAAAAAGCGGATTGGATTGCCGTCAACAGTCAGTCCCTGAGACAAAGGCTAGGCCGCAGATTCCCCTTGGTAAAACGCCGAATGAGTGTTGTACCACTGGGTGCAGATTTAAGCCGTTTCAGGCCTGTTGAATCCAGCGAAGAACAGATTCATCTGCGTGCTCAATTTGGAATAACTAAACCATTCTCTATTCTGTATGTCGGCAGGCTCATCCCTGGAAAAGGTGTAGACGTATTAATTCGTGCAACTGCCATCCTTCAGCGACAGATGCCTGTTCAACTGGTTGTTGCAGGCAAGGGACCTCCTTATTACATGCGTAAACTTCGCGAGCTCGCCCATGAACAAAAAGTCCATGTTTCCTTCCGTGGTCAGATAAACCATGAGCATATCGATCAGTTGTATCGGGCAGTCGATTGTCTGGTCTGTCCATCTCAAGAACATGAAGCTTTTGGCCTGGTCAATGTTGAGGCGATGGCTTCAGGATTACCCGTCATTGCTTCTGATAACGGAGGCATTCGTGAGATTATTGAATCAGGTATTAATGGATACCTTGTCACCGCTTATAAGCGTCCCCAACGTTTTGCCTCTTGCCTGTACAAACTTGCAAGCAATCCCCCTTTTGCCGAGATGTTAGGGAAGGCTGGTCGAGACAGCGCAAGGGCACATTTCAGTTGGGCCAGAACAGCCATGCATCTGGAAGCCACCTATACCAGGCTCATCCGTCAATGAGCCTTCTTCTGTTATGAGCTTTTTGCCCCATGTAAACCTGCTCTTAAAGATGATCAAGCTTTTTCACGAAATTGCCATCCCGCAATCAAAGAATCCATCTGCGGAACAGGAATGTGACTCATCTCAATTAACTCCATAATAACCATATCTCTCATCATGAATCGTACTTTGGCACATGTTAGTTGGTGAAATACATCGTAGAATGCCGTCCCGGTCCAACATCCATGGGGTACGACAAGCGGATCATTAACGATATAGCCTACGGCCCCAATCGGTGGAATAACAACCTTAATTGCTTGTTCATCCAATCGATTGTCTGGATCTTTGACGAGATACACGGTATCCCCCACATGTAAAACCTGTACTCCATGATAGTGGTCCATCCCATACATAGCTGCGAATAATTTAGTGCTCATATGACCTGCTCCTTCTCTTGTATTTGTCCATAATTAAAATTTACAAAGATACATCGGTCTCATAATGTTCCAACCACTCGACAAGTTGCCTGCGTATCTCTCTACGAAACTCCCGTGGTTCAAGTACCTCTGCTTCGGGTCCAAATTGATACAACCATTTCAAAAATTCTCGGCTGCTATTCAGTGTCACTTCAAATAACAATCCCCCATCCGACATATTCGTCATTCGCGGGCGAACAAACATTTCTTCTTCTTTTATGTAGGGGGCTATTTTCTCAGAGAATCTTACCTTGAAATGGATATGCTCGTCTCCACGGTCAATGGACCATGTGTTCTTCATATACTGTATTATGTTGAAGTCACCCTTGTCGAAACCGGTATTGGTTCGTGTGACATCCAAAAAACGGCTAATTCGGAACAATCGAACTTTTTGCAGCAAATGACAGTATCCGATCAGATAAAAACGTTGATCACGTGGAATGAGATAATAAGGGTCGATATCGCGAACTGTGATCTCATTTCTTGTCAGCGTATGATATTGAGTACGAATGGTTTGCTGGCTTAGAATAGCTTCGATGATGGGAATCAGCAGATTAGGGTCTTTTCCTTCCTCACGATAAGCTGGCGTGCCCATCCGAATAATTCCCGCAATATTCTCTACAATGTCACTGTTTCTTGATTTTAATTTGGTATGAGCCGACATAACCTTGTCAAAAGCTGAATCAAACTCAGCAGGTAACTTGGAGGTATCAACTACGGACGGGAGCAAGGAGAAAACCATTGCTTCCTGTTCAGTAAAATCTAATGGATACATGGCAAACTCACCAATAAATCGGTAACCTTTGCCGTATCCTTCATTCATAATCGGGGCGACCCTATCCAAAATCCGGAGATCACGATAAATCGTGCGTACAGTCGTACCGCATTTCAGCGCCAATTCCTTGGCCGAAATTCCAGGATTTGCTTGTATAGCCTGAAGTATACGCAGCAGACGAATTAATTTCTCTGTCATGTAGTTTCTCCCCTTCGATATTTTATCGGCAAGGAAAACTAGTTCCTTTAGTACAGGACTAAATCTTTAGTCCCAATATTATTTTCGCATTTTCACCATTTCAGTATAGTCCAATTGCACTCTTACCCCCTTTTAATATACATTCTCTTACTTGCTTGCGTAAAACATTAACCCAAATGACCTTAAACCTAAGCCTGAAAGCCTACACAAACTTTTAAAAAAATGCAAAAAAAAAGCCTAATCTCACCAAAGAGACAAGGCTTTCTTGGAATTACTGGTTATGCAACTCTAATAATTGATTCATCACATTCACCATATGCTCACATAGTTCAGGAATATCTCCCATCTGGTCTTCATTCACACTACGGTCAAAGTATACATGAGCCATGACGTTGTATGTGATTGGCTCTTCATCAAAGATATAGCGGATGTTCAGGCACATCCGCTGGTCAGGCCAGCCCATCTGCAATATTGAACGAATAGCCGAGCACTGTGTCTCGGTCTCCTTCACAACCATACCAAACCGCAGTTCCAATCGGCAACCCGGATGCGCTCCAGGCTTCTCCAATATCTCTGCTGCAAGTTCCTCAAGGGAACTGCTTAATATGACTTCTCCTGTTACTTCCGGACGATCCCTGAGACAGAACTGTATTGTGAACTCTCTGGACATCACTGCCATCTCCAGCCGATCTTTACGCCCCGTAATCTGAATACGTTCATCCAGGTTATCCATATCATAGAGATAATTCTCAAACCCGACTTTCAGATTGTCATACACCGTTGGATCAAACATTGAAATATACCTACTTTCTTGCCCTTTAACATGTATTGTAGTACATTCTTTTCCTTCATGCGACTATCATAACTTCTCGTCCGTGAAATATAAAAAGCCCAGTCCGGGGACTGGGCTTCGGCTAAGCATGGGGTCTGATGAGATCACCCAGCTTGGCTTATTCTTCTTCAGCTTTTTCTTCAGCTGCTGGTTCAGCCGCTTCATCAGCAGAAGCTGTTGGCTCTTCCTCAGCCGCTTGTGGCGGCATGACGGACGCGATGATTGAATCAGGAGATGTTACGAGTGTCAAACCTTTATCCAGTTTGACGTCCGCTGCAGTCAAGCGATCACCAATATCCAATCCGCTAACATCAACTTCAATGGACGTTGGCAGATCCGCAGGCAATCCTTCTACCTCCAGCTGTGTCTCCTGTGTCTGGAATACACCACCCGCTTTTGAACCGGCTGCTGTACCCTGGAAGTCGATCGATACACTTACGCTGATTGGCTTGTTCTTGGAAATTTGCAAAAAGTCTACATGCAGCAAACGTCCGTTACGCTCTTGCTGATCCTTGATCAGTACGGGAATCGTTTTACCACCCTCAACATTCAGGTTGAACATTTCGGAGCGGCCTGTGCGTGCCACTTTCAGCATCTCTTTTTCATCTACATGTATTGAAGCACCTTCAAGTCCCGGGCCGTAAACGACTGCAGGAACTCGTCCGCCTTGTCTTAACAAACGCAGTGCTGCACCTTTCTTTTCCGTTCTTGGCGTTGCTGTAAGTTGAGCCATTTTTCCGTTGGATTTCATGATTGAACATCCTCCTTCAAGGGATCACTACATTATATTTGTTGGAAAGCGTTAAAGCTTCGCTTATAGACCATAATGGTCTTTTTTTCGTTGGCCGAATCGTGGGCCATATCTATATTTACCCCAATGATAGAGGATCTCAAACACGAAACAAGACAATTCTTTATTTTCGGCTAAGCTATTCTCCGTATATTCAGACCAAAAAAGCAGTCGGAATCTCTTCCAACTGCTGGTTTAGCAAGGGTTTGACGAACTACGTTCAAAGTTATAAATAAAGAAACTATGCGCTATCACGATCTTCCGTTTTTTCGCTTTCGCGAATGATCTGCATCTCGTCTGACCCGCTACGGACAATAATGTGCACGTCCCCATCTTCAGGTACAATGTCCACGTAACGGTCTCCGCACGTATCTTTAGCTTCCCATTCGTTCAATCGAATGATCAATCCCAGATGATGCAGACCCGGAGCAACGCGAAAGCGGGCTTCAGCGGCATTTCCGACTCGTTCCAGCTGTACTGCTCCGTCCTCCATACCAGTGCCCCATACCCAGACATCCCAACCTTCATACTGCTGGTCTTCCCGTTCGTAGCGAAGCGTGACGGTTCGCGAAATCTGTTTATGAATCGTCACGGCAAGAGTTGCGCGGATTCCTCCTGCTTCAGCAATAATATGGGTTACTCCGGGTGCCATCGCACGTACGATCCCTGCCGCACTCACCGCTGCAAGTTCAGGGTGAGAAGAGCTCCAACGTACATTCGAATCCTGTAGCGGCTGACCAAATTGATCAAGGACCAAGGCACGGAAGCGACTGATGCGGGTCATGTACATGACTGGTTCGCCCACAATTTCCATTCGTTCAGCATGACGGTAATCCACTTGTAACATACAGCTTGCCGTTATGTCCCCACAGTGTACTGTAATCGAAGCTTCCCCTCGTTCCATTGCATGGATTGTTCCATCAGGCTGGATCCGAATAATATCCGGATCAGAAGAAGTCCAGGTAACCGGGGCTTTTTCTACCACATTGCCAATGCTGTCCCGTACGATTGCTCGCAGTTGCGTGGTCTCCTTCGGACTGTATACCTGGCGAGGAAAACTAATCTCCACTGTTGACGGCTCAGCGCCTCCAGCACGCTCTGTGTCATACAGTACCATCAATGACCATCGTTCTATCTGCACATTACCACGAACAGTCTCAATCCGATCTGTACCTGCCTGATGAGCATTGACTACGACATGCCAGTCCCCTTCTCCCAGGTCCACATGCTGCTCATGTTCTGTTCCGTTATAAATGACCATTATCTGATTCCAGGTGTCCTGATTCGCACCATCCTGAAGCATAAAGGCAACTACATTGCCATCCGCACGAATTACACGAAGGTGATTTCGTACCTGTTCAGCATCAATCATACGAAAAGCGGGATGTGTGCGACGCAGGTGAATAAGACCACGATAGTAGTCGAACACCGGTCTGAACCGTGCTTTGTTGGCCCATGTGATGGCGTTCACCGCATCCCCGCTCCGATAACTGTTATGATCACCGGCTTTGGACCTGAGCAACTCATCCCCTGAATGCAGGAACGGAATGCCTTGAGAAGTCAGCAGAATGCCGGAAGACAGTAACGAGCGACGAACCATCTCATGATCCAAAACATCATCTGCATCCACATACCGATAAGGATCTGCTGCTTTTACAGCGGACTCAGCACTCCCACCACCCACGGGCTGTCCGTCCTTCCATACGGGAAATCCTAATTCATGTCTTAGGTTCATGGTTGTTGCAATTTTATCCCACAGATTGAGGTTGTCATGGGCAGTTACATAATTGACAACCTCCACAGGTGAAGATGTGAAATCATCCAGTGCCCCGGCTAATCCTCTGAGAATCTCATATTCCTGTCCTCCGGCCCCCGTGACAAACCCTCTGCCACTTCCATCACTATCGCCCTTGATTGCACTGCGAAAATGATCATTAAATACTGCAAATCCCTGACCTCGCTGGGTTCCTTTTAATGTTTTGCGGTCCAAAGGCGAATCTCCACCCGTCCAAGGTTCCCCATAGATCAGAAATGCCGGATCAATCTGCTCCCGCAATTCGCGTGTCAATTCGTTCATCGTTTCCGTATCGATCAGGGCCATAAGGTCAAATCGAAATCCGTCCACATGATATTCTTCTGCCCAATATCGGAGAGAATCCACAATATATTTTCGCACCATTGGACGTTCTGTCGCCAATTCATTGCCTACACCAGAACCATCACTTAGGGTTCCATCCTCCCGATAACGGTAATAATAGCCGGGTACGATCCGTTCAAAAGGTCCTTCTTCCACGCTATACGTATGATTATAGACAACATCAAGTACAACCCGGATGCCTTGCCTGTGCAGCGATTGTACGAGTGATTTGAACTCCCGAATTCGAACTGCCGGATCACGAGGGTCGGTAGCGTAGGAACCTTCGGGAACGTTATAATGTTGCGGATCATATCCCCAGTTGTATGGTGCTCGGACATTGGAACCAACGTCTGCCGCAGCGAGTTCATTCACCGTCTGATAATCCGCCACAGGCAGAAGATGTACATGAGTGACTCCCAGTTCAGCAAGATGGTCTACACCAATACTATTGCCTGCTCTATCCGTCAGACCGGATGCTGTGAATGCCAGATATTTTCCCTTATACGGAATATCGGCGTGTGGGTCTGAGGAGAAATCACGAACATGTAACTCATATAACACGGCATCGACAGGACGCAGAAAAGCAGGTTTGACATCCAGTTCCCAATCGACCGGATTGGTGGTGTCAGGATCGATAATAGCCGTTCGTTGCCCATTGGCCGTTACCGCTCTCGCGTATGGATCAACAACGACTTCAATCCGCTGATCATTATGAGTGATACGGTACATATAATAATAACCTGCCCAATCACCTGTAAGCTCTAAAGTCCATATTCCGTCCGCATCACGTGTCAAGGAATGATCCCTTCCACCCTTATGCTCTTGCACCTTACCTCCCTCGTTGTAATGCCCTTCATCTTCAAAAATCAATATATCAACCTGTTGTGCCGTAGGTGCCCACAATTTAAAAGTACTTGCGGCACGAGTATATGTTAAGCCAAGATCGTTGCCTTCGTAACGAAAAGAAGTCCATTCCGGCATCGTTCCCACCGCCTTTATATCCATTGTTTTCGTGTTGTCCCGATGTTACGGAGCGGGACGGGATTTGTCAACCCGGGGTTGTCTGTACTCATCATATTGGTTCAATTTGTGTATTCAATTAGCAATCGCTTTCAAAATATAGATATGAAAACATGCGCCATAGATTGACAGCATTTGTACCTGTCCTGACAAAAAAAGTTTGAAATATACAAGAATAGAATGCAGGATGAGCGTGATTTGCTTTTAAACAAAGCTATACTTAGCTACGCATTGAACTGGCGGATGTTTTAGTACTTCCGAGTATAACAAACTCCTGTTTATGGTCGAGCCATCGCTCTTTAACTCGACAAAAAATCGCCCTTCCGATTGGAAGGACGACTCATTTTCACTTTTCACCCGATCTACAGGACAATTGAACATGTCCTTATTTAAGCACGCTCCCTTTTACTAGCACACTCCATTCTCTTGCTTGAGGATTAGGGTCGATCAGGAATTCGAATTGGAATACATCACCGTTATGGATAGCCCGTTCACATGTACATGTCCGTCCTGTACGGTGCGTATCGTATCAATGCCTGCTTGTCCTTTCTCAACAATTACATTCCATGTTCCTGTGGGAACAGAGAGGTCACGCTTTTCCTTTGCCGCGTTATAGATGACAACAATGCGATCCCACGAATCTTTGGCTGCTGTACCGTTCAATTCATACGCCAACAGCCCATTACCTTTTTCGATTAGACGAACATGCTTCTCGATCTCTTCCCGTGTACGAAGCCGAAATACGGGATGCTCTCGCCGAAGAAGAATCAGCCCACGATAATAGTCAAACACTGGCTTGAACAGCTGCTTTTGCTCCCAATGTATGGCGTTGACTGCGTCTCCACTCTGGTGGCTGTTGGCATCCCCATATTTGCTGCGAAGCAGCTCATCTCCAGCGGCGATCAGGGGTACACCCTGGGAGGTTAGAACAATACCGTTGGCAAGCAAACAACGCCTAACGGTCTCATTCTCCAGAATGTGTTCCGGATCAATATGCAGGTAAGGCTTAGCCTTCTCTACAGCCTCTTCCACACTTTCGCAACCGCGAATACGTCCATCGTCGTCATAGGTGAGGAAATTCAAAGCATCATGGAGTCCTTGTGTACGTGCGACTTTGTCCCATAAATTAAGATTATCATGCACCGTTACATAGTTGATCGTCTCGAATGGACCATCCGCAAAATCCTGAATGGCTCCCCGGACACCAGTCCACAATTCGTCTTCTTTCCCGTCCGCCCCCGTCGCAAATCCCGTACCCATTCCATCGCTGTCTCCCTTGATCACTCCTCGGAAATTATCGTTAAACACAACAAAGCCCGCCCCGCGCTGCGTTCCTTTTAGGGTCATATCATCCCCAAGTGGCGAATCGAGTGCGCCCCATGGTTCACCATATAACAAAATGGAAGGTGACACTTCGGTATGCAATTCCGCTGCAAGCTGTTTCATCGTAGTGGTGTCGATAAGGCCCATCAGATCAAAGCGAAAACCGTCCACATGGTACTCCTCTGCCCAGTAGCGGACCGAGTCGATGATAAACTTGCGAACCATGGCGCGTTCAGTAGCCACTTCATTACCCGTACCTGAACCATTGCTATAGGTCCCATCGGCGTTTTGACGATAGTAGTACCCTGGTACAAGTTTTTCAAAAGAGCTGCCTTCCGTATCAAACGTATGATTATACACCACATCCATAATGACACCTATTCCCTTGTTATGAAGGGCAAGCACCATGGATTTGAACTCACGAATTCGTGTCTCCGGGTCGTCTGCACGTGATGCATAGGAACCTTCCGGCACATTATAATGGAGCGGGTCATATCCCCAGTTATAGTTGGAGGCATCCGTCGTATCACCATCTATTCTGGATTCATCCACCGTCGCAAAATCAAATACGGGTAGCAAATGCACATGGGTAATCCCGAGTTCAACCAAATGATCGATCCCTAGTGTGTTGCCCTCCGAATCACGCAGACCTGTCTCGGTAAAAGCCAAGTACTTGCCTTTATTCGTTATTCCCGATGAAGGGTGAATGGAGAAATCACGGACATGCAGTTCGTACAGGACTGCATCTACAGGACTGGTCAATTCGGGGCGTATATCCTCACTCCATCCGTACGGATGTGTCTGCTCCAGTCTGACAATTACACCCATTTCTCCATTCATGGTCACGGCTCGTGCGTAAGGATCTACAGCATTGGTCGAATGTCCATCTTCAAAAGTAGGCTTGTACATGTAACGGTAGCCGCTTAAATTACCCTCCAGTTCCAGCACCCAGATGCCTTGTTCTTTCTTTTGCATAGGTATCGCCTGCTGTTTCCGTTGATTGGACTCTTCCTCCGGGGTCCCCCCTGTCAAAGGTGGATACAGAAGTAGTTCCATTTGAACGGCTAACGGAGACCAGACTTTGAAGAGACAGGCTTGTGCTTCTAAGGTGACACCTAAATCTCTTCCTCTGTATGTATCTTCTGAAATCAATATTTCCTGCTTATCCTCTTCAATCATATGTGTTGTTCCCCTCTCGTTGAGAAAATTATGAATATGGACAGAACGAGTGCTCCTTACCCTTTATACCCGTTCTGCTGCCCAACCATAATCCCAATTACACAAAAGAAGACAAACGTCATGTAGATTCACATAACGTCTGCCTTCTTAATGGATCGATAACCTCTCTCTAATGCGGTACCTGGGATTGGAAATCATTACGGCTGGATTGATCGGCATGGTACCAAACCACGTCCCCATCTTGCATCGGCCAGCTTCTCCCCTGACTATCTACCCGGCTGTAATCGAAACCTTCCATTTGCCATTGATTCATTAACGGCGCATGAATGTATTGCAGATGGGGTGCATTCGTATTGCCACTGCGCAACGTTTCGATATTGAAGTTAACTACAATGTAACCGTCCCTCAGAAATACCGTTGCCTTCTCATCCAACTGATTTTGTCTGGCGAGCAGTTCTAGATTGGTTCCTTTGGGAACAGCATATACGTCCGCTGGCAAGCTATATTCGCCATACCAGCGCTGGATCGCTGCATTTGCCCGATCCACATTAACACCAGATGGAATATCTGTTTTTGGGCCAATAAGTGTGCGGATCTGTGAAGGGAGAATCATCCAATCATAACGACCTACCCATGTCTTATGATGAGAGGTCTGATCCACGAAACGAACCATATGTTCGGCGAGTGACCCTTGAATACGTTCTTCCTCCGACAGTTCATAGGTATACTGGTAGCGCGCCGTATCCCCCAACTCCGTACCAGGTACATTCCGCAACCGTGAGTTCAGCACAACAAAGCGTTTCTCTAAATCTTGTGCCGATCCGATACGAATGAGGCGTTCCTGTCCCCGATGGTAGTATAAATCCACCTCTTGTCGGGTGGCGCCATCTTTACTCACAAAAGAGAATGTTGGCGTGATTCGGATACCATCCTGTTTCCCAAACATATTACCTTTGGTCTTCAGGTCGAACTTGAAATGGTAACCCGTCTTCACCGCTGCATTTCGGAAGCCTTGTACCGGATGACTGCCGGGACGAATAGGCAGAACATAGGGAGCCGAATTACCTCGGGCATCTCCGTCGATACTGTTTCCTCCGGTCCAGTAGCTCACACCCGTTGGTTCGGGGCTACCCATCCGCTTGCGGAACACATTCTCCCAGTTGTAGTCCGAAATATCCGTGATATGAAAATCATATAACCGTCCGATAACCTCTACAGCAACGGTATCTGCTGCAACATGATGGGTCAGATTCGTGTTGGCATCCTGTTGTCCTGTAAAGTT
Organism: Paenibacillus sp. FSL R5-0519; assembly: GCF_037974275.1. Classification (NCBI taxonomy): domain Bacteria; kingdom Bacillati; phylum Bacillota; class Bacilli; order Caryophanales; family Paenibacillaceae; genus Paenibacillus; species Paenibacillus sp. FSL R5-0519. Next base: position 1,301,192 of record NZ_CP150234.1, on the reverse strand, counting down.
TGCAGGTGCATTCTCGGCAATATTACGAAACTCTATCTGATAGTTCCCTTCATCTACCCATACAGGGAGATAAAAAGGGGTATCTAATTGATTTATCGGAATATCCACCCAAGTCATGGCCGGGATAAATTGGCTTCTGGCTGCATTATAAACATCGAATGGGAAACGAACCTGTTTGATCCGGAAATATTTCGCATAATCACGGTTTCCATAACCAGGGTAACTCCCTATATCCAAATGTTGACCTGAAGTTGGAATTCGTACAACAAATGGACGCTCTAGAATAAGTGCAGCTCTGGTCGGATCAGGCGTAGTCTTCTGGTTATGCGGCTGATCATCGGATACCCAGGCATAGTTCACAACTGGAGTATGTACTGTCACCGAGTTTATGCCCAGAATGGGAAACTTCTGATCCTGCCCACCGTTAACATTGCCAGGGAGCAGTCCATACGTAATCTCACCCGTGGTGGGCTGGTTAGCTTTGTTCATCAATGTGTTCTTGATCGTCAGTCGGTTCTGGTACAGAACAAGATCCCCAATCATGCCCGGCTGGGGGATCGTTCCCGGTTGCGGAGCTGATTTTGCTACTGGAGCGGGGTCCATAATCGTCGCCCCATTAAAGGTTACCTTATCGTTATTTACAGTGTTCTCTCTAACCTTCGCTTCAGCTTCAGATTGAAACAACGACGTTTCATCTGGCGTAGGCGGTTCATCGGAACCACCTGGAACCCCTTGGATGCCAAGATCAATTTCTTGACATGGCGCGGGTTTCACATGAGTGTTAACCGCAGTATCCATAGCCGATTGCAAAGTCGGTGGAGTATATACATTGGGCGTCAGGGTCACGGTGTCACCATAACCACCTAGCGCATAGTTAGATACCTTTGCCTCATTTAACTTGTATACCTCCAGATTATCGATCTGCCAATAGCTATATGTTCTTGTTACTTGCATGGTTTTATCCCCAGGGACGTCAAGTTCTCTGGGCTCAGGAGGTGTTCCTGGATCCCCCTCACCACTAGAAGCTCTTCCCGGAATCGTCCAGGTTTTATGATAAACCCTTTTCACAGGAACCTTGTAAGTCACCGTTCCTGTCATGTTAACCCAACGGTGCTGAAACAGATATTCCTTGGCCAAGACATTGGCATAGAGATCTTCCGAGGTCGGAATTCCACGGGTAACATCGAACTTCTCAGATCCCCGATCGTCCGCCTTCAACACACCTCGAACAGATGGGTCTATAACCGATGCTTCGATAACCGTGCCTCTACTAGGTGGGCTGATGGTCACTGAGCAAGCGTTCACAGGATCGCCCCCCGGATCACCATCATTCCCCCCTTCTCCATTATCCGTACAGTCCTTGACCTCAAGCACCTGAGTCCCTTGTTCATCCAGTTGCTGAGCAGTATCAAGAAAATGGGCTTTGATGGTAGTGCTGCCCACGATCCCTTTTATCGTGATTTTGCCATCTGCACCGATCGTGGCTATAGTTGGATTCGAGCTCTGCCACGTCAATTTGGGATGAGCTGTCAGTTTATGAACGGTGCGATCCGGTTTGGTTAGAACGGCTTCAGCCTGTAGAGGTGTCGTATTGGCTTTACAAGCATTCGGCAGATTCACAACGAGTCCTGGCTCAGACGTGACTGTTATGGTCGCAGTATCCGAAATCAGGTAGGTACCGTTGTTCCAGATCGCACGCACAGTTACCGTACCTGGACTCTCAGCTTTTAACATCCCTGTTTTCAACTCTACACTCGCAATTGTCTCGTCAGAAGAAAACCATTTGATCTCTGCCTCTCTTCGGGATACGTCGATGCCCTCACCAAAGGCTGTTCCACCATAGCCCTTCGTCTTCACCTTTGCTACCATCTGCTGAGTTTGACCTAGGGTAAGGGTTGTATCTGGAGTTACATCGATTTCTTTCTCTTCTTCCAGATCACCTTCCCAGATGATATCCATAGGTGTGAAATAAGAGACATTATGCTTAATACAACCAGCAGTTGTTCTTCCCCCATTGGTAAATGGATCATTCTGAGTCCATTCATGATTTCCACCAGTTAATGTCCTGATTTCAACAACTGTGCTTGGAGGTGTAATAACTGTTCTTCCCACGCCCGTGTACGATTCTTGTTCAGGCGGGGTTTGATATTCTACACTTTTAATTTTTACTTCTTTAAAACTAGAGGATGTTAATGTATTGCCGTTATATTCAGGCCAAGAAACCGCTGGCCACCGTGAAAAGTCAACCCTATCCGGCACCTCCTTTAATGCAGGATAAGGAGTTGTACAACTTCCTGCATTATTAGAATATGTGGGACCACCACTGTGATCTGCTCTAAATCTTCCATCATCAACCTGGTACCAATATACACCTGGTGTACCCACTGTTTTCTCAGCTTGAATAGATTTAAGAACAGGACTTTTCATAGATTTTGGACCGTACGAATCGTTATCAGCGTAAACAAAATCATTTATAGATATACCAATCACGTAAGAGCTTATAATTAATAATACAAACAATGTTCTGGACCATATGAATACGGACAGCCGCATTCGTTTTCTCATAGAATTGCTATCACCTCACTACTGGTACATATTTTGTATTTTCATTTCTCCTACATCTTCAGCTTTAACATGATACGATCCATTTTTATAATCTAGAGTTGACCTTGTCCAAAATCTAACCTTTTTCCCTTTTATTATGAGTTCTTTAGGGCTATTAGGAATAGTTTTGAATCCGTTCTTATCAGCAAATTCTAAATCTAGACGTCTAAAACTTAGTAATCCGTTATTTAAACCACTACTGTAAGTAATTAAATCGGACTTATCCGTATTTGATATAAAAGATAAATCAGCAAATGTTAAATAATAGTCGCCACTTGAGATATTAGATTCCACAAAAAGTTTACTGTATACTCCCAGAGGTTTACCATTCTGAACCTTCAATACAATAAATCTATGGAGTGTAAGCACTCCTGATTTGTTAGAAAGTTTTATATCTCCTTTTGATATATCACTTACCTTGACTGAATTTTTAGTATAAAAATAATTACTAATCGTGGTTAAATTCGTACCCGTCGTGCCAACCTCTCTCATCTCATTCAGATCACTATACTTCCCGGCATCCGTGCCCTCTACGTCCATATAACGCAGCAAAATGGCCGATACTTCTGCACGTGTGGTAGAATCCGCGGGTTTTAATTTGCCATCCTGGAAGCCGCCAACAATGCCTGTCCCACGGACAAGGGCAAGATACGGAATCTGTTCGGCACGAATGGTGCCACGGTTCACTTCCGGTGTGGGCAGCAGCGTGTTTTTCGTATCGTTAAAAGCGTCTTGGAAGCTGCTGCCGGACTTGATCAATCCATTGGCAATCCATTTCATCATCTCGTAACGAGTTAGCTCCGCATTCGGATTGAAGCCTTTGGGATAATCGCCAGCGTTAATGAATCCTTGTCCGACAAGCTGGCTAACCGGCACTTCAGACCAATGTCCCTTGAGATCAGCAAAGGGATTCTGCCCCTCTACCTTCTCCAGTCCAGTCACGCGGGCAAGTATAGTCGCATATTCCCCACGTGTGATTTTGCCATTGGGACGAAACGTTCCGTCTTGATAACCAGAGATCAGATTTTTTTCATAAGCTTTGGCAATTGTTGCTTGAGCCCAGTGGCCCTTGATATCTTTGAACTTGCTAAGGGCAGTATCACTTGTTACCGACGCCGCATTCGCTGTTGACGTCAAATGTACGGGACCAATCGGTAATAGTGTTGCTGCCAATACAGCTGACGTTAACAACCCGACGATCCAACCGTTCCTTTTGTTCTTCTCGTGTCCTTCAATCTGCTTCTTCAATCTACTCACGCTCCTATGTACCTTAGTATGGGGATGCTTTACTTGGTCAACCTAGTCACTTCTCTTCATAACCAAAACCTAAATTTGCCATAATAATCAATATTCTACCATGTTGTACTAGGCTATTGGTATTATTTTTCGTCCATCCCCATCACTTCAAGGCGTGCAACGCTCCTTCCATAGACCCACTTGATTCGCTTAAAACAAAAAAAGGCCATGAATCCGCAGATTCATAGCCTTATGCTTTAAGGGTGTGGTCTTGCTTATGATATTGGAAAATGAACTCACTCATAGAATAAACCATATCATTCCAAATGATCAACCTTTTTTTCTCACTAAGCTTTATTTTCCGTTTAATTCCTTATAGGATGCTTCCAATTCCGTGATCAACTGATCACCACCGGCTTTTCTCCAGCTTGCAATTTCCTGCTCCCAACCTGCATCATCGATTTTACCCATAATGTACTTGGTCTGCGCATCCCAGATCATCTGATCCAGCTCCTGACCACGCTCGGTATAGATCGCTGAAGACAAGGTGAGTGCCGGATTGGCAATGGCGTACTGCTCATTCTCACGCGCCATCTTGGTACCTTTCATACCAATGGGAACATCGACCAGTTCAGCCACGTTATAACCTTCAATGCTTAACAAATTATCCCGATATGGCTTCACTTCACGCTGATAGGCGTCAAAATCCTTAAGTTCGGTTTTTCCATCCGCAGTCTTGGTATAGTGAACATCGAGTAATCCACGGAGCTGCAACGTGCTCAGCTCCTCATCCATCAACTGATCCAGGAACGTAAGGACCTTCTTCAGTTGCTCCTCATCTGTAACGGATGCTTTCGGAATGACCAGCATTCCGTAGTTTCCAGGCTCTCCGGCGATGCGAATACCATCGGGTCCCTGGAACGGAGCTACATCAATCTCTCCATCCGGAGCATTTGGCGTAAGCCGTTGCTGAGAAGATTTTCCGTTCTGAGCCACACCGTTCAGCTTCATGCCAACGAGGCCCGAATCCATTTTTTTGTCCGCATCAGAAGGGTCCAGGGCAGGGAAATCACTATTAATCAATCCCTCGCTGAACAGTCGCTTGAAGAGTTTCATCGTATCCACATATTCCGGGGTCAGGAACTCCGGGGTCAGTTTCCCGGCATCGTCCACTCCCCATTTATTAACGCCGCCGATACTTACAGCGATCCGGGTCAGTGGGGAAGAGACGCCCTCATTATACTTTTTGAATAACAGTGCACCGTACGTATCTTCCTTACCATTCCCGTCCGGATCATCCTTACGAATAGAGCGCATCACTTCATACCAGTCATCCAGCGTTTTGGGTATATCCAGCTTCAATGTATCGAACCAGTCCTTGCGATATACAATCGCAGTCCGTCCAATATCCCGGAAGTTCGGAATACCGAAGACCTTGCCTTCAATTTTGATATTGTTAAAATAAGCCTCGGATTGGGCAGACAGGTTTTTATAATCCTTCAAGTAAGGCCCCAGTTCCCAGAACAGTCCCGTTTTGGCGGCATTAAACGTTGTCGGTACATAATTCACACGCATAATAGTCGGCATCTCGCCCGATGCAACCATAACGTTCACTTTATCATCAAAAGCAGACTGCGGAATCCACTGTACATTGACATCCGTATTGGTATATTCCTCAATCTTCTGTTCAATCCCATTCTCCTTGGCCGGTATATCACCTACCTGCATTAAAGAGATGGAAATGGGAAGTTTACCTTCCCCTGCAGCAGGCGCTTTTTCTCCCCCGCAACCTGCAAGCAATCCAGCGGACATTGCACCAATTACAACGATTCCGCCTAAACGGGACATTGGACCTTTTGGACTCATGAACCATCTCTCCTTTTGGATAAGGTTATGTACACAGACCACTCCGATGACAGAACAACCTTCAGATCGCTGTTATCCCCAGATTTTTTGATTCCCTTCTAAACAAAGGGGAAAATCCGGGGATAAGCCTATGCTTCCGATGCAGCTTTCTTTCAGAAAGCTTTTAGGCAAACGCTTCGCTTCCTCAGATTATTTCTGTCCTCTCCGTTCTCATGTACATGTTAGTTGGACTTGTAGAGTTCAATCTCCACTCCTGCCAAAATGAACGGAGCAACCGATTTCGGATCATTGATCCGAATGGACTCGGTCACATAATACTCGTAGGACCCGTCACGATACGGGCTTCCTCCAAGACCGGCTCCGCCGTTACACTGCGTCAAGGACAGCACGCCTTCACGATCCGTTTGCAGCAGATGCTGCAGCAGACCCTGATACCCTTTTTCCGCAACCGCTTTGAACTTGCCGCTCAGATATCCTTTACGCACACCCTTGGCCAATGCATAGACAAACATTGAGGTGCCTGAAGCCTCCAGATAATTCCGCTCTCGTCCCGGCTGATCCAGCAGATGTGGCCATAGTCCGGTCTGTTGATCCTGTACATGCACTAATGCGTTTGCTACCCGTTCGAAGATGCCCACAATCTGCCCGCGCTGCGGATGATCTATCGGCAGATGATCCAGTGTATCCACAACCGCCATCACATACCAGCCCATCGCCCTGCTCCAGACATGCGGAGAACATCCCGTCTCCCCCGAACTCCAACGCTGCTCTTTGCTCTCATCCCAGGCATGGTACAAAAGACCACTACGCGGATCACGTGTGCGTTGCTCCACCAGCAAGAGCTGCAGAGCCGCCTTGTCGAACCACTTCTCTTCACCCGTTACCGCGCCATACTGGGTCAGATACGGAGTAGCCATGTACAATCCATCCAGCCACATCTGGAAAGGGTAAATCTTTTTGTGCCAGAATCCGCCTTCACTCGTATGTGGCTGTCCCTTGAGCTGAGTCATAAGCAAATCCGCAGCTTTGCGGTACTTTTCTTCACCCGTTTTCTCATGCAGCAGGAACAATGATTTTCCCTGATTGATCTGATCCAGGTTATATTCCTCAACCGTATAGGAACGAATCGAGCCATCTTCCTGAACAAAATGATCCATTAGCTCACGGATGTAGTCAAAATACCTTTGCTCCCCGGTGTGCGTGTACAGCTCCTCGAGTGCTTTCAGAAAGCAGCCATTTTCATAATGCCAAGTGGAGTACAGCTCATGGTTGCGATAACTTTCCATGAATTGCTGTGCCATGCGCACCGATGTGAGTTGCAATGTTTCCTTCATGATCAAGCCTCCGCTTCCGGCTCTTTATTGAGCCTGTTTTTTATAATCTTCGGCATATTCCTCACGAATCTTGTTTCCACCCGCATTGCCCCAATTCTCAATTTCCTTTTCCCAGCCACTTCGATCGATCTTGCCCATGATATATTTGGTTTGTGCATCTGCAATGACCTGATCCAGATCCGCCCCGCGGTCACCATATGTTGGGGAATATAACGTTAGCGCAGGGTTTGGCACAGCGTGCTCCGCCAGTTCCTTGGCAAGTGCCGTACCTTTCTCACCCAGTTCCGTATCCTTCAACTTCGGTACGTTATACCCTTCCACATAAGGAAGGTTGTCACGGTAAGGTTTCACTTCACGCTGGAATGCATCGAAGTCACTCATCTCCACCTGATCTTCGCCCACTTTGGTGTAATGTTTATCTTCCATGCCACGCATCAACAGGGTAGCCATCTCAGGGTCCATCAGTTTATCCAGGAAGGAGAGCAGGTTCTTGAGTTCTTCTTCCGATTTCACCGTCGATTTAGGGAATGCCAGAATGCCCGAGTTACCCGTCTGTCCTGCAACACGATCTCCATTCGGTCCGAGCAAACCAGCAATGTCTACCACACCATCCGGATTGTTTTTGGACAGACGCTCCTGCTGACTTTTTCCATTCTGAGCAACACCTACACGGATACCGACAACGCCGGAATCATACTTTTTCTCCGCTTCCGTAGAATCGAATACGGCAAAGTCCTGGTTCAGCAGTTTCTCATCATACAACCGTTTCAGCAGATCCAGCACCTGCATATATTCCGGCGTCATGAATTCAGGCGTGAAGCTGCCATCCTCCTCAACTTTCCACTTGTTAGGTGCACCAAAACTTACGCCCAGGCGCGTCGTGAAGGAATATTGGTCCTCATTATATTTTTTGAAAAGCATCAGTCCAAACGTATTATCCTGACCATCTCCATCCGGATCGGAGGTTGCCAGTGTTTTAATCGTTTCATACCATTCATCCGGTGTGGTTGGCACCTTCAGATTCAGCTTCTCGAACCAATCCTTGCGATAGATCACCGTGGCCCGCGCGATATCCGAGAAAACTGGAACTCCGTAGATTTTGCCCTCTACCTTGATGTTGTCAAAAAAACGCTCGTTCTGAGCCGACAGATTTTTGTAGTCTTTCAGCAAAGGCCCCACTTCCCAGAACACATCATTACGCATAGCGCTGGTCACGGTCGGATTATACTGCACCTTCACAATTTTTGGCATATCGCTTGAAGCGATCATCACGTTAATTTTGTCATTATAGGCCGAAGCCGGAATCCACTGAATATCCAGCTTGGTGTTGGTATACTCTTCAATCTTTTGCTGAACTTCATTGCCTTTGCTTGGCACATCACCCACCTGTGCAATGGCTATGGATACATTTTGTACGCCGCCCTCGGCAGCCTGACCCTCGTCTGATCCGCATCCTGCCAGCAACCCTGTCACCAGTGCCAGTGTGCTTAAGACAGCTACGGCTTTCTTTTTTGTTGCTTTCATAACATGAAAACCTCCCTTTTTTATGCAGTCAAATTGTCATATTGAACTGACTTTGAAGCATGTGACGACTCAACCTTTCACCGAACCCAGCATTACTCCTTTTGCAAAGTGCTTTTGCAGGAATGGGTACACCAGCATAATCGGGATCGTGGAGAATACGATAACCGCCATGCGAATGGTGAGCGGCTGGATCTCGGTCTCTTCGATACTTGTGTCTCCGATTCGGCTCTGTGCCAGAATGACAATCTCACGCAGCCAGACTTGGACAGGCCATTTCTCACTATCGTTGATATAGATTACAGCGCTGAAGAAACTGTTCCAGTGGGCTACTGCATAAAAAAGTGAAAATGTCGCCATGGCTGGCATGGACAACGGCAGTACAATCCGGAACAATACGCCGACATCGTTACATCCATCAATTTTGGCTGCATCCTCCAGTTCATCGGGAATAGCCTGGAAGAAGTTTTTCAGTACAATCAAGTTAAACGCACTAATAGCGGTAGGCAGCATCAGCGACCATAATGTATCCGTCAGGTGCAAGGATTTCACGACAAAGTACGTTGGAATCATCCCGCCGCTGAAGAGCATCGTGAACAATACACCCAGCAAAATGGGCTGGCGTCCACGCAAATATCTTCTGGAGAGCGGATACGCCATAAGTGACGTAAACAACAGGTTAATAAAGGTACCAATCACCGTAATGTAGACCGATACACCCAGACTGCGAATCAAGGTATCCGTTGAGAAAATGTAGCGGTATGCAGCCAGAGAGAACTCTTTTGGAAAAAGAATGAATCCTCCCTTGGCCACTTCATGCGGACTGGTAAACGATACGGCCAAAATATAAATGAACGGTATGACCGTCACGATACCAATCAGCAGCAGCAAGCCGTGATTGAGAAAATCAAAGATCCGGTTGCCCCACGTTTTATCCTGTTGCATCTTAATGTTCACTCCTATCTGGTGAAGAACGTCTGCTCCCGAGGGTTAGTAGACGCCTTCCTCCCCGAATTTTTTGGCCAGCGTATTGGCACCAAGGACAAGCGCCAGCCCGACAACCGATTTGAACAACCCGACAGCAGCACTATAACTGTACTGTGCCTGGGTGAGCCCCTTCGTGTACACGTAGGTATCAAATACCTCGCCCACATCCCGGTTCGTCGGAGTCAGCATCAGGAAGATCTGTTCAAAGCCTGTATCCAGGAAATTGCCCAGACGCAGAATAAGCAAAATGACGATTGTACTGCGAATGGCCGGCAACGTAATGTGCCAGGTTTGGCGCCAGCGATTGGCACCATCAATCCGTGCAGCTTCATAGAGTTGTGTATCAACACCGGAAAGTGCAGCAAGGAAGATAATCGTGCCCCAACCGACTTCTTTCCAGATGGATTGTCCAACAATCATCGTACGGAACCATCCGGGTTCAAGCAGGAACGCCACTTTTTGTCCAGTCAGGTTATAGAGCAATTCATTAATCGCACCGCCCTCGGTTGTGAACAGCATGTAGAACACACCGACAACAACAACCCAGGAAACAAAATGCGGAACATAAACAAGCGTTTGTACAAATCGTTTGAAGCGTTCACGGCGAACCTCATTCATCATGAGTGCCAGTACAATCGGCAGCGGGAAAAAGAACACAATGTTATAAATGGCGAGTAAAAACGTATTTCGAAACAATGTCCAGAACTGCGGTTCTCCGAAGAAACGCTGGAAATGTTTGAACCCTACCCAGTCACTCCCCAAGATACCCTTGTAAGGCGTGTAATCTTGAAAAGCCATCGTGATGCCATACATGGGTATGTATTTGAAAATAACAAAGTAAAGCACACCCGGTATTAACATGATATACAGCCACCGGTTTTTGATAATGTCCCTCCACAGCAGGTTTTTGTCACTGCGGGTAGCGGGCCGTGTTCGAGCCGCCGTTTCGGCTTTCATAGTGTCTTCCTCCCCACATTGGAAACGATTACAAAAGATCACTTCCTGAATTCATATCTTCATTGTGGAGGATAAACCTATGACTGGCTATCGTCTCGTTTTAGCCTTTTGTTATTCCTTATGCAGCAAGGGTTTATCTGATTTTATTCACAGAAATGAAAGGCGCAATGAACTGCTTTTAACCTCCATATTCCTGTCTTAACTTCATGGATAAGTGTGGTCTTTTCCCTACACCTGAACATGAAAAAGCCTGCCTCCATGGCAGGCAGAACAGGCTTGTTTTATCGCTGCTGCTCCCGGTACTTGCCGGGGGTAGTTCCTGTGATTTTGCGAAACGTACGGATAAATGCGGTCGGATTGGTATAGTTTAATTTCTCAGCAATCTCTGATATTTTAAGATTGGTTGTTTGCAGCCAGGTCTTCGCTTTTTCCATACGATACTCTGCGAGATATTCCGTAAAATTGACTCCTGCTTCCTTCTTGAATACACGACTTAGGTAGACAGGGTGAAAATTAAGCTCAGCGGCACAGGCCTCCAGCGATAATTCACGATCATAACGTTCCTCGATCAAACGAATCATGCGCCTTGCAATATTCATGTATTGAGATTCTTCCTGCTCCCGCCAAAAACGGATGACGGGCTGGAACAGCCGCTTGCGGAACCAATTGGTCATTTCGTCCAATGTGGACAACTTTAGCAAATGTGACATGGATGCTTTTTCACCCAGTACTTCAGCCACATCTCCACCTTGCTCCTGAACAAGCTGATATACACGAGACAGCAACTGAACCATAATGACGGGGTATTCACTGAAATGAAGCTTCTTATCGGCAAGCAGCCCCAAATATTGCGTAAAATAGGTGTCTGTCTTCTCTTCATCTCCTTGCTTGAGCGCAGAAGCGAGCTGATCTTCAATCATCCGTAACTGGGTATACAATGCAGCCTCCATCTGACCACGTGGCTGTATATCCTCGTAATGCAAAATAATACGGCTGCCCAGACTTACCCGGCCTTGCAGTGCCTCGCGGCTCTCCTGAACCGCTCTTGGCGTATCTCCAATACAAGTGTACGAACGACTGATGCCAATGCTTACAGGAAGATTCAGATAGGTCACGACACGTTCGCGAATCCAGTCAGCCTGAGTGTGCATCCATTCCTTCAGCTTCACCTCATCCGTGAGCTCAGAGGCAAGTACGGTGACTTGAGCATCATCCAGCATGACCGGGGTGAACCGAACTGCAGAAGGAAGGAGTTCACCTACCATATTGTTGACAGCAAACAGCAGCAGGTCCCGATCCTGTTCCTCATATCGGGTCCCTTCCAACGTATCCATCTGGAGCATGAGTACGCCAAGACTTGCCCACCCGGTCGGGAAGTCATACAATTCTCCCTGATATCTGAAATCTTCTTCCGAGATTTTGCCTGTTAGCAGTTTGGTCATAAAAAACTCTTGGAGATGCACATGCTGCCCCTTCATCTGCTCACGCATCGTTTTCTCCGAACTGAACAAGGTTGACAATTGCTCCTCAATATAGATAAATTCATCCTGACGGCGTGCTGATGGAATAACCGGGGAATCCAACCCTTTCGTAAATTGCAGCAGTCTGGAGATCGGTGAATACATCCGCCGACTGCCGTATATGGCGACCAATCCCGTTACACATAACATGACCAGTGTAGCGACACCGGTAACCAATGCAATCTTCTGTGACTGGGCCGTAATCTGCCCAAGGGATACAACGGACACGTATAACCAGCCATTAAGTGGAGATTGCCTATAACTAACCGCCACTTGGTTACCTTCCACCTCCGAGCTGAAGAAACCCTCTGGCTGGCCTGTCGTTTGTACCATTTCATCAATTTCCTTATTGAGCGTGTCATATTTCCCATCTTGCTGCACATCGTTTAGAAAATACTTCTGCTCTCGATCCAGAACGTACATATCTCCGGAATTCGCATTTCGGCTCAAAAATGTACTTATTTCCGTATCGGCGATATCAATCACAAGAAATCCCTTTGGTTTCACATTCGTTGGCATCATCGGGATTTTGAATACCATACTGACCACATTATCCGATGATATGAGAGTAGGTGCCTGTTCGGTTGTCAGTTCCCCCATGCCAGCTGACACGGGTACACTTTCTTTCGCTGAACTGGCATTTTGAGTGACCCAGAACAGGCTGTTAGTGTAGGTCAGATAAGAACCAATCCGGTCCCGAATGCTGAAATCATCCAATTTGCCAAAAGAACGCATCGAAACAACCCAATCTTCGTCCAGATTAACCAGATAGGCTTGGTCAATGTTCGTAACCGCTTGCAAGTTGTTAAAGCCTGACGTCAGGTCACGAATCTCCTGAAAATCGCTGCTGTTCATCGGTTTCTTCATCGCTTGAAGTACCAGGGGTGAATTGACATACTGAATGGATGATAATTGCAGGCTGCGCAGAACTTGTTCTACCCGCATTTGGGTCTGATGCAATATCTGAAGGTTGCTTTCACGTACTTTCTGCTCAATGTCACGTGATGCAATCGTGTACGAGACCGAACCAATAACAATGACGGGAAGGGCTCCGAGGATCAGGGTAAAGCAGAGCAAACGCAGTAAATACTTAGGCAAAAAGAGCATCCTCCTTTAATATGTATGTTTATTATATTAAATCGCTTTCATTGGATTATTTTACTATTGTTATTTTAAAACCCATTCTTATTCAAGTCCACTCATTTATTCTAAGGTTGACTTCAAACCAATTTCCAGTTTATATTGGTTGCATATTCCTCAATCAAAGGAGAGATTTTTTAATGTCGGTGAATGTTCTTAACTAACCAAGTTTCATATTCAGGAGTTTGGCCTTTCATTGCGCTTGTGCCCACATGGCATACGTGTATTTCATGATGCGCCAGATCCCTGTACTTAGTTAAGAACAGCGGATATCATAAATCGCCTCCGGGATTGTCATTGTCCGGGTCTATTTCCGCGCTGAGTTCAGCGCGGATTTTTTAATATAGACCTGTAGCGGACTTTGCTTTCCCATATATTTAGGGCGGAGAATGACGTTTGTTCATTCTCCGCCCTTTTTGCGTTTTCCAGGAATATGTTTCGCGTGTCAACTGCAATCCCAATTCAAATTCAAGGAGAGATTACGCATGAATGAGAGCACATTAAACAGTCTGGGTTATCCACAAATTCAAAAAAATGTTGCAGACTGCGCCCTGTCTCATCTGGGCAAACGTTATGCCAGAGAACTAAAACCGATGGTAGATGCTCGCCTGATCCAGCTGCGCCTGGAAGAAACAGCAGAAGCGGCTGCGTTGATTCGTTTCGGGGCCAGTATCCCCCTCCCTTCACTCGACGGAATGGAAACGATTATGGATCTGCTTGGCACCGGTTATCTATTCAGTGAACGTGACTTCAGTCATCTTGCTCAGTTCCTGCGGAGCTGTGCACAACTCATGAAGTACATGGAGGGCAAATCTGACGCCGCTCCCACCGTTAGTCGCTATGCAGCATCCATGATTCTGATCGAACCTTTGCTGCGTGAGATCGAGCGCTGCATCCATAGTGGACGCATTCAGGATCAAGCAAGCAAAGAGCTGACTCGTATTCGCAAAAAAATGACGGTGAATGAGGAGCGTATGAAACGAAAGCTTGATTCTCTGGTGAGTAAACATCGTTCCATTATGCAGGAGCATGTCATCAGCCAACGCGGAGGAAGAACCGTTCTGCCCATTAAGAAAGAGTTCCGCAAACAGGTGAAAGGCAGTGTGCTGGATGAATCCGGAAGCGGGCAAACCGTATATATTGAACCTGTTGAGTTAGTAAGTCTGCAGATGGAATTGGCCGCTCTACAAGCGGAGGAGTCCCGAGAGGAGATGAGAATTCTCGGTGATTTAACCTCTCTGGCCGAATCGTATAACCGTGAAATCGCACTGAACACCGAAACGGTTGGTGTATTGGACTTCCTGTTTGCCAAAGCCAAATATGCGGCCACCATGGACGGACGTACCGTTCAAGTCAATACTCAGGGCCACATCAGCCTTCAACGTGCACGTCATCCGTTCATGGGTTCTTCCATGGTTCCGCTTGATTTTGCCATTGGCAGGACGTATTCGTCGCTCATTATTACGGGCCCGAATACCGGGGGTAAAACGGTTGCACTCAAAACCCTTGGTTTGTTAACCCTGATGATGCAATCCGGTTTGCTTATTCCGGTAGAGGAAGGTGGCGAGATGGCTGTTTATACCGAGGTAGCGGTTGATATTGGTGACGGGCAGAGTCTGGAACAGGCACTCAGTACATTCTCTGCACACATTCGCAATATGATTGGCATACTGGAACAGGCCAATACGTCAACTCTGGTGCTTATTGATGAGATGGCTTCCGGCACAGATCCCGGTGAAGGTGTCGGACTGTCCATTGCCATGCTGGAGGAATTGCACAGCCGCGGAGCAACCGTTGTGGCGACAACCCATTTTGGTGAAATCAAACATTTTGCTGCGGCCACGCCAGGATTCGAAAATGCCCGTATGGAATTTGACACCGTTACTCTCCAGCCGCTGTATCGATTGCGTATCGGAGAAGCTGGTGAGAGCTATGCTTATTCCATCGCATTAAAGCTGGGCATGCCACAGCGAATTATCGAGCGTTCCAAGTCCCTGTCAGATCAAAGTATTTCTAGAGATCGTACATTGGTGTTCACGTCACCTCCTAGGGAAACTCCGATCCTGACGCCGGAGCGTTCCGCTAAGGAGGCAGACGACCCGACAGAGTTATCCAAGCGGAATCAGTTGAATCAGACGAAGCAATCCAAAAATTCAATCGGTCTCCACAAACAGAGAACAACCAGAGAGTTGGATTCTGCTGCTCCTGCCAAAACGTTTCGCAAAGGGGATCGGGTGTATGCGGCCTATCTGAATCAGTCGGGAATCGTATGTGATGTGGAGGATAGCCGTGGAAATATCGGGGTCATGCTACGTGGACGCAAAGTCAAAATCCATAAGAAACGCCTGACCCTGCATATATCTGCCAATGAGCTTTATCCGGGTGACGATTATGACTTGGACATTGTGCTAGAAACAAAGGAAAATCGAAAGAAACGTAAGTTGATGGGACGCAAACATGTGGAAGGCCTGCAGATTGAACTACCGCCTGAAGAATGAATAACCCCTGGGAGAAACAGACCTTGCGGAATGGAATTCATATGTATCGTGAATTCCATGATCACCAGCGTATTTCTGTTATACTGGGAGCAGTATGTTCAACTTCAGCTCGTAGCTATTCCACAGGGAGGGAAGAACTGTATGTCTGCAGAACAAGACGATCAAGAGCACATCCCTATCGATGTTCTTGTCTGCCCATTATGCGGTGAAGCTAATCGCTGTTCCTATGCCGCAGGACATCCTCATTCGGAATGCTGGTGTAACCGGGCTACTTTCCCCGAGGGTGTATTTGACCGCATTCCGGCAGAACAGCGCCGAAAATCGTGTATATGTCAGCGCTGTTTGGATGAATATGCCGATAAACATCAACCAAAAGAAGAGCCACACAGTTAACAACTGTGTGGCTCTTCTTCATTATGCCTAATCTATATAGTTAGCTGGCTAGCGCTGCTCTTACATTTGGTTATACTGGGCAACAGCCTGTTCAAGCACCGGATGATGCTCATCCATCGACGTGTAATGGTGGAGCGCAGCTGTAATTCCCTTCTGGCGAATCATGTCCTGTAGTTCCACTGCTTCCGGATCATCGGAGACATCGAACTTGCAGGCTGCTGCCATGCCCATAGCCAGATAGGTCGTTTCGGTTCCATCCGCATAAGCCTGAAGGGCCGGGCGAACCAGACGATCATTCGGAGACAGCTTGCGCAGCGGGGAACGACCCACACGAGTAACCTCATCGGTGAGATACGGGTTGACAAACCGTCCCAATATTTTGAAAATATACTGCTCATGCTCTTCCGGATTGAATGCAAAACGCTTCACCAGAACTTTTCCGGTTTCCTGCAAAGCACCGTAGACAATGGATTTTACCTTTTCATCGGCAATAGCCTTCTGAATCGTGTCATACCCGTGCACATTGCCGATATATGCTGCAACGCAGTGTCCTGTATTCACCGTGAACAGCTTCCGTTCGATATACGGCTCCAGATCATCAACATATAGAATGCCCTCAACCGGTTTGAATGCAGGGGCCATCTGGGAACGATCCACCACCCACTCGTAAAAAGGCTCCACCTGTACATGCAGAAGATCTTCATGATGCTGGATAGGCACGATCCGGTCTACGGCCGAATCTGGAAAATACACGTACTGATCCGCAAGGGAACGTGTCTCATCTTTGAGCAGAGCATATACTTGCTCTTTCAATTGTGTACTGGCTCCAATTGCGTTCTCGCAAGCAATAATGTGAAGAGGGTTTTGTGCAGGACCGGAATTCAGTCTTTTTTCAAGTCCCTTCGCAATACCTGGTGCAATATGTTTCAGTACGCCCACGCCCACTGCGGTTGTGATCAGATCAGCTTCCACAACGGTTTGGGCAACCGTCTCCAGCTGGGTTCCATCGATCGCATTTACACCTGTCACGGTCTCCTGATCCTTGCTCTCGTTAGCCAGTTCCACCGTATACTGACCCCGTTGCTGGAGAGTGGTTACCAATGTCTGATTCACGTCGGAGAAAACCACCTCATACCCTGCCCGGGAGAGGATTAATCCGATAAAACCGCGTCCAATGTTACCTGCTCCAAAGTGTAGGGCCTTCATAGCTCCATTTCACTTTCCAGAATCGCGATAACTTCTTCGGCTGTTTTCGCGAGACGCAGGGCCTCCATGTTCTCATCCTCAGCACAGATCACCGCAATGCTAGTCAAAATCTCCATATGTTCCCCGCCTTGAGCCGCGATACCAATGACCATATAAGCCTTCTCATCGCCAAAATCAACACCCTGTGGATACTGAATAACGGAGATGCCTGTGGATAAAATAAATGCTTTGGATTCCTTCGTACCGTGCGGAATCGCAAGACCGTTCCCTACATAGGTTGAGACAATCTCTTCACGTTCAATCATCTTCTCAATGTAATCAGCGGTAATATGTCCCGCATCCTTCAGAATCTGTCCTGCCATACGAATCGCTTCGTATTTGTCCTGAGCCGTCGCATTCATGATGACTTTATCTGTTGTTAACATACTCATAATGGTTGACCTCCAATTTCGGTTTTACTGCGATAAAATCCAACAAGTTCCTGGGACAGGTAATGAATGAGTTCATCCCTGATTCCCTTTTCCAGCAATGTAATCATTTCTTCCTGCAATAACAGGGCGCTGATCTCACTGAGAACCTCCAGGCTTTCCTTGGATAATTCTCTGGGACCAAGCATCAAGAGGACATGGGTAACTCCTGCCGGATCATCCGGTGTACGAAGGAGTGGCTCAGTGAGCTGAAACAAGCTAATGGACGGCCTGTAAATCCCCTCACTGCGTGTATGAAACAGCGCAAGTCTTGTACCAGGAATTTTCTGACTCCCCACTGCTTCACGTGCCTCCAACCGTTTTGCGATCTCCCCCGGTTCCTTCAACACACCAGTTCCATGGAGTACGTTGCACATCGCATAGACCGTTTTATAGAACCCGATGTCCTGATTATCCAGCGGGTACACCTGAAACTTGCCAATAATTCGGACGATTTCAACTAAAATAGCTTCCATTCCGTCAGGGTCAGAGTAACGACTTGTGGTCTGAACCTCTGCTTCACGGGGCTTACTATGCTGTCGTTGTAACGTTGTTGTTCTGATAAAATGACGCAGACGTTCGCTCTCTTCTGCCGTAAGCAGTGGACTCACTTTGTAATACTGATGCTCATCCATCGGCAGATCAACAGTGGATAAAACCAGATCATATTGATCTGTAGGTATCCGTGCAGCTTCATACCAGGACACGCTATCCATGATCCGAATCTCAGGAATCTCCTTGGATAATCGGCTGGAAAGCATGCGTGATGACCCAATTCCGCTTGTACACACGATGATCGCCCTGATCTCCCGTTTCAATGCACGTAACCTCTCGATGGAAGCTCCAAAGTGCATAACCAGGAAACCAATCTCCTCATCCGGAACGTCTGTGCCTGGCCAAGCTTGCCCAACAGATTGTTTGACATCTTCAAAAAGTGAATCA
This sequence comes from Paenibacillus sp. FSL R5-0519, assembly GCF_037974275.1. Taxonomy (NCBI): domain Bacteria; kingdom Bacillati; phylum Bacillota; class Bacilli; order Caryophanales; family Paenibacillaceae; genus Paenibacillus; species Paenibacillus sp. FSL R5-0519. The sequence goes on along the minus strand of NZ_CP150234.1, from coordinate 1,282,521 downwards.
TAATCCTTGCGAATCTGCTGCAAAAGCGGATTACGAATCATCTGTTGTCCTTCAATTCGCTCCATTACAGGTTGCATATGACTAAGCAGACCTTCACGAAGCAAACGATCCTCATGAAAGGCGTAATGCGTCCTCGCCTGCATCTGATCAATCAGTGAATGTACCCTGTCCAGTAAAATCAAGTCGTCGATTGGCAACAGCCGCGAAGAGTGAATCCGCTGCTCTGTCTCAACCAATAGTCTGTGAAAATAAGCTTGCTCATCTTGGGAGAATGTCAGCCCCAGCTGGGTGGATAACACACCACACAAGCGGGAAGCCATATAAGGTGGAACCTTCATTTCATCCTGCTCTGTAACTGCATCTCCCGTGTTCTCTCGTGGAGACATACGGCCAATGCCAAAGCCTTTACGAATACGTACAACCGCGACGGATAATTGAATCAGCAGCTTCATGTATTGGCGTTCCGGGATGTTCTCCAGCCACTCAATGTCTGGTTGCCATAAGGCATTTTCGACCGTAAGCACATCACCGTGTCCAATCATATCCAGCAATTTTTGGTTTACGATGGAGCCACCTTGTTCAGGTTGTCTTCCGAACAGGTCGGATTCATCCAGAAATTCCAAAGCAAGTGCAGCTATGGCTGTGCGATGAATCGTCTCACTCCCGTTAATCTTGACGCCATATCCACGTCTGCGAACCAGCTTCAGTCCCGCCTGACGAATCCGTGACTCCAGATCATCCAGATCCGTGGTTACGGTGGATACGGTCACTTTCAGATCCGAAGCCAGAGCGAGTAACTTTACAGGCTCCGCTTCATCAAGCAGGATGCAAAGCATGAAGAGCTTACGCTCTTCCGGCGTAAACTCTACATATTCTTTACCCTCCAGTTGCTGGCGCAATACAGCCAGATCATCGGAACTGGCATCAATTCGGATACCGGTTCCTGATTTTTTTTCCAGCCTCATGCCCAAAGGTTCAAGCCATTGTTCAATCATTTGCAGCTCCCGGTGAACCGTTCGGGTACTAACCTTTACTTCAACGGCAATTTCACCGGCAGTGACTTCATGTGGATGCTCCAGCAGAAACTCCACGATTTCACGTTGTCTTTTGGTAATACTCATATCTCAGCCTCCGGCTCAGGGAAAACGATTGCGCGCAATTACTTCAGACGTTCAACAAGCGCATCGTATTCCGGGCTTTTTAGGAAGTTGTCGATGGATATATGTTCTGCGTTTGGCGCAACGGAGCGGGCACGATCGGTTAATATTTGTTGTGTGATTACCACATCTGCATCCGGCGGGATATCACTGATGGCCGTATTGGTCACCGTAACGTCAATCCCCTCTGCCTTCATCTTCTTGCGGAGAATGGAAGCACCCATGGCACTCGACCCCATGCCTGCATCACAGGAGAAGACAATCTTCTTCACATCTGTTCTCACTGTAGAAGAAGCCTTATCTGAAGCTCTGTCTGCTTCACGATGATTATTAGCCGTAATGCCTGCGTTTGGCACGGTTCCTTGACTCTTCATGTCTTTCATTCGACTGGATGCGGACTCCAAATCTTCGTCCTTTTGTTTACCCGTTTTCAGCAACACTGCTGCAATCAAGAATGAAACGACTGCTGCTACAAGCACCCCTGCGAGCATCGGCAGGTATCCACCTTTTGGTGTTAACAAGAAATACGCGATAATACTACCCGGTGATGGTGCCGAAACAAGTCCTGCTCCGGTGAGCATGAATGTTAATGTACCTGCGACGCCACCCGCGATTGCGGCAAGAATCAGAATCGGTCTCATCAGAATGTAAGGGAAGTAGATCTCATGAATTCCCCCGAAGAAATGAATGATAACGGCACCTGGTGCAGAAGATTTGGCCATTCCGCGTCCGAAGAAACAGTAAGCAAGCAAGATACCAAGTCCCGGACCCGGGTTGGATTCAAGCATGTATAATACGGATTGCCCTAATTCTCTTGCTTGATCGGTTGCAATCGGTGTCAGAATACCGTGGTTGATTGCATTGTTCAGGAACAATACTTTACCTGGTTCGATAATCAGGTTGACCAGCGGTAGCAAGCCCAGATTCATCAGACCTTGCACACCGGCAGACAATATTTTGCTAATCGCTTCTACAGCTGGCCCAATACCCAGTAGAGCAAAAATCCCCAAGATCCCGCCAATAATACCGGCTGAGAAGTTGTTAACCAGCATTTCGAATCCGGCTTTAACTTTACCTTCGATTGATTTATCGAACTTTTTGATGATCCATGCTGCCAGTGGTCCGGCAATCATGGCACCGAGGAACATCGGAATATCACTACCCACGATGACCCCTATGGTCATAATGGCACCCACGACACCACCACGCTGACCATGCACCATTGTACCCCCGGTGTAACCAATCAAGAGTGGCAGCAAATATTTGATCATCGGATCAACTAGCTGTGCAAGCGTCTCGTTAGGGAACCAGCCTGTTGGAATAAACATGGCCGTAATTAATCCCCAGGCGATGAATGCACCCATATTCGGCATGACCATACCGCTCAGGAATCGGCCAAAACGCTGCACACCTACCCGTAGCCCACCTTTGGAATTGGACGATTGGTCCAAATTACTCATTGTATTATCCTCCTTGGATCAAGTGATTATGATTTATGAAAGGGGTATCATTTCTCCCCTGCTGTAATCCTAAGCGAGAATGCTCTCCTGTTCAATGAAATGAAAGCGTACTTTCGTCATGAACAATGATGACAACATTAGGTTATGTAATCGTTTTAATCGATGCATAATGGCTGAAACCATTGGTACACAAGGCTTTTCTTGCCTATGACTTTTGTCATTTCCAACAACATTTTCTACCCTATAGCTTGGTCCAATCAGGTGATTTACATCCACAATCTGCTTGAACCCTCATTCAACATCATTCTTGGAAAACAGAAAAAACCTGTGCAAGCATCAGGCTCACACAGGTCGAAACAATATGAAGCTCATTTTATTTGGTTATAAAATATATGTTAATAAGTACAAGTACGTTGATCCTATTCTTCCGTATGTTTACGATACGCGTCTGCATTCATCAATGTAGACAATGCTGCTGTCAGATCTCCCTCAACACGAATCTCAATCATCCAGCCTTCCTCGTAAGGAGAGCTGTTCACAAGTTCTGGTGAATCCTGCAATGAATCATTGACCGCAATTATTGAACCTGTGACTGGAGAAAACAAGTCTGACACCGTTTTGACCGATTCAATCGTTCCAATGCTATCTTCTGCTTTTACATTGGTCTCAAGGTCAGGCAATTCCACAAACACAATGTCACCCAGCTGATGCTGCGCGAACTCGGTAATGCCAATACGTACAGTATCCTCCCCTACGGTTTGCACCCATTCGTGCTCTTCACTGTACAGGAAATCACTTCTCAATTCGCTCATCGATATCCGCCTCGCTTTTCATTAAATGAGTGCATGCGTTCTTTGACCTTAACCTTTTTCCCAGAACATAGCGTATGATATTTCGGATTCAAATGTCAAGATACCTCACAATTTATTTGATAACGGCCTCCCCAAACCGTAACCTAAATACACTCTTTCTACATATACTGGTGAAAACTAGAATAGTAAGCGTAGTCTTTTTGGATACACGAACAATATCGTTTAAAATATATTAAACATTCGGTTTTTCTCCATTATCAATGATATCGTTCTTGACATCAGTAGTGGATTCACGTTTTAATGAGGAGAGTAAATGTGTTTATTGGACTATGTTATACCCGCGGATGAATGTAAAGGGAGAGATTACCCGTGACACCCGATTCGGGATGTACATGAGGTAACGCCGAAGGAGTAAACCACCGATAAGCGGGGGTGAATCTCTCAGGCAAAAGGACTTTTACGGGACGCAACTCTGGAGAGCATCTATTCGCCCTGAACAGGCGTTATGATCACCCAAGGGGAAACCTGCTGTACAATACAGCGGGGTAACTCTCAGGTACAAGGGACAGAGCCTTAGAATACAGCGTGCTACTTGGCATGCCGATTCTTTGGCCTGTCCTTTTCCTTTTTCCCAAAAAAACGAAAAACAGGATTTCAATCGGCGCTGCCATAGCTGCCTTACCATACTTATCTACGAATGACTTCTAGCTGAAAAATTAAAAAATACCCTGGTTCATTGATCCACGATTGCATATTCGGCCGGTTGACGGCCCATGACGAGGTGATTTGATGTCCGATTTGCTTAGAACACCACTCTTTCCCCTGTATCAGCAATACGAAGGCGTACGGTGCATTGATTTTGGAGGCTGGGAGCTTCCGGTGCAATTCAGCGGAATCCAGAAAGAACATGAAGCGGTGCGTGAGCGTGCTGGACTGTTCGATGTATCCCATATGGGCGAATTCACGGTACTGGGGGAGCAGGCTGAAACATTTTTGCAACAAATGATGACTAATGATGTGACCACGCTGGTTCCCGGTCAAGCCCAGTACACTCTGATGTGTTATCCAGATGGTGGTGTGGTGGATGATCTGCTCGTGTATAAGCTGGAAGATCAGCATTATATGCTCGTCGTTAACGCCTCCAATATCGACAAGGACTGGGCGTGGCTGCAAGAGCACTTGATCCCTGGCGTAAACATGACCAACGATTCGGAGCAGACGGCGCTACTTGCCCTGCAAGGTCCACTGGCTGTGGATATTATCGGAAAAGTTACCGAAACGGATGTATCGGCTATTGAACCGTTTCGTTTTGTGCAGAATGCCGAAGTATGTGGAGTGAAATTGCTATTGTCCCGTACCGGTTATACCGGTGAAGATGGCTTTGAACTATATATTCCAGCAGATCAGGCCGCTACCGTCTGGAACGGATTAATGCAAGCCGGCGAAGGTCACGGACTGGTGCCAACCGGACTTGGTGCCCGGGATACATTGCGCTTTGAAGCTAGGCTGCCCCTGTATGGACAGGAATTGTCGGCAACCATCTCTCCGCTTGAAGCTGGTGTTGGCATGTTTGTGAAGTTAAATGCCGGACCTTTTATCGGACACGAAGCCTTGTTACAGCAAAAAAATGACGGGCCAGCCCGCAAACTGGTTGGCATCGAAGTGCTGGAGCGCGGTATCCCCCGCCCCCACTATCCGATTTACGCAGAAGGCGTACAGATTGGTGAAGTAACAACAGGCACGCAATCACCTACATTGAAGCGTAATCTGGGGCTTGCCCTCATCGACAGCAAATACGCTGCGCTCGGAACCCCACTTGAGATTGAGATTCGAGGTAAGAAACTAAAAGCCGAGGTCGTAAAGACCCCTTTTCATAAACGGACACGTACGTCAAAGACACCTACTCAAGGAGCTGATCAAGCATGAGCAAGCACCGTTACATTCCCATGACAGAACAGGATCAGAGTGCCATGCTCGCAACCATCGGTGTGGATTCACTGGAGGAACTGTTCCAGGACATTCCTCAGGAGATTCGTTATCAGGGCGAGCTGCCCGTATCCTCCAAACTCGATGAATATGCGCTGACACGGCACATGTCCAAACAAGCTGGTGCCAACGCCAATTTCGAAACACACGCCAGCTTCCTCGGCGCAGGCATATATGATCATCATGTTCCTTCCGTCATCAATCATGTCATTTCACGTTCCGAGTTCTACACTGCCTACACACCTTATCAGCCTGAGATCAGCCAAGGTGAACTACAGGCCATTTTCGAATTTCAATCCTACATTTGTGAATTAACCGGTATGGCTGTAGCCAATGCCAGTATGTATGACGGCGCAACCGCCTTTGCTGAAGCAGGTAATCTGGCCGCAGCAGCAACACGTCGCAAACAGCTTATCGTATCCCGTACCGTTCATCCGGAAGCCCGTCAGGTATTGCAGGCGTATGCGCACGGACTCCGTCTGGAGATTGTCGAGATCGGTTATAAGGATGGGGTCACGGACTGGGATGCCCTGCAAGCCGCCATATCGGATGATACCGCAGCTGTCATGATCCAGAGCCCGAACTTCTTTGGTGCTGTGGAAAATGTAAAACAAGCGGCTGACCTTGTGCATGCGCACAAGGGCCTGCTCGTCGTAAGTGCTAACCCGCTATCGCTGGGTCTGCTGGAAGCCCCAGGCAAGCTGGGTGCCGACATCGTCGTTGGTGATGCACAGCCCCTCGGCATCGCCGCTTCACTCGGCGGCCCGACATGCGGATATTTCGCCGTATCCCAGCCTCACATGCGCCGAATTCCTGGCCGCATTGTAGGCCAGACAACGGACCGCAACGGCAAACGTGGATTTGTACTCACACTGCAAGCACGTGAACAGCACATCCGCCGCGAAAAAGCGACATCCAACATCTGTTCCAACCAGGCTTTGCTTGCGCTCAGCGCATCTGTATATATGTCCATCATGGGTAAACAAGGCATGATCGATGTCGCGGATCTGAATCTGCAAAAGAGTCATTACACCCTAAATACATTAACTGCGATTTCCGGTGTTAGCCTGACGTTTAAGGCGCCAACATTTAATGAATTTGTGATTAAGCTGCCTGAAGGAACTGACATCGATGCCCTTCAACTAAAACTGCTGGATGCGGGCTTTATTGGCGGCTATGAACTTGGACGTGATTATCCGGAGCTTGCCGGACATATGCTAATCGCCGTTACCGAACGACGCAGCAAAGAAGAGATCGACGAATTCGCACGAGTATTGGAGGGATCGCTGTGACTCAGGAAACGACAACAACGACAACATCGATACAAGGACCAGGACAATCTGATATGGGTGCCTCTGTCTCCACTCCGGCTCAATCTGAGACAGCTACAACATTCAGCGCACAGACCTTATCTCCTGCTCCGGAACAATCATTGATCTTTGAACTCAGCAGCCCTGGACGTGTCGCTTATTCCCTGCCGGAATGTGACGTTCCTCGTCAGGCTGTTGATACGTTGATTCCCCGGGAAATGCTCCGTTCGGAAGTAGCGGCACTGCCGGAAGTATTCGAAGTAGATGTTATCAGACACTATACTGCGCTGTCCCGTCGTAATTTCGGTGTAGATAACGGATTTTATCCGCTGGGTTCTTGTACGATGAAATACAATCCGAAGATTAATGAGGATGTTGCACGTTACAATGGTTTCGCCAAAATCCACCCTTATCAGCATGAATCCAGCATTCAAGGTGCACTTGAACTGTTATATACATTGCAAAATGACCTTGCGGGGCTGACAGGCATGGATGCGGTAACCCTGCAACCAGCCGCTGGTGCCCACGGAGAATGGACTGGACTTATGATGATTCGTGCCTACCACGAAAGTCGTGGTGAACAACGTACCAAAGTCATCGTGCCCGATTCTTCTCACGGGACCAACCCGGCAAGTGCAACCGTTGCAGGATTTGAGACTGTGACGATTCCATCCCGTGCAGACGGACTGGTTGATCTCGATGCACTTCGCGCAGCCGTTGGTTCGGATACAGCAGCATTGATGCTGACAAACCCGAATACACTTGGTTTGTTCGAGAAAGACATTCAGGAGATTGCATCCATCGTACACCAAGCTGGTGGCTTGTTGTACTACGATGGCGCGAACTCCAATGCCATTATGGGCATTACCCGTCCGGGTGATATGGGCTTTGACGTGGTGCATCTGAACTTGCACAAAACGATGAGCACGCCTCATGGCGGTGGTGGACCTGGTGCCGGACCCGTCGGGGTGAAGAGCCGTCTGATCCCGTTCCTGCCTAAACCAATGGTGATCAAGAATGATGATGGTGTGTATTCACTGGACCGTGAAGGAGATCAATCCATTGGCCGGGTCAAAGCGTATTATGGCAACTTCGGTATTTTGGTACGTGCCTATGCCTACATTCGCACCTATGGACCGGAAGGCTTACGCCGTGTATCTGAGTGTGCGGTACTGAATGCCAACTATATGATGGCCCGTCTCGCACCTTACTACGAGATTCCGTATCCAGGGGTATGTAAACATGAATTCGTCATGTCTGGTCGGGGATTGAAGCAGTATGGTGTGCGTACACTGGATGTTGCCAAACGATTACTTGATTTTGGATATCATCCGCCAACGGTGTACTTCCCGCTCAACGTTGAGGAATGCATCATGATCGAGCCGACGGAAACCGAAAGCAAAGAAACACTGGATGGGTTTATTGATACGATGATACGGATTGCCAAAGAAGCGGAAGAGACACCAGAGTTGGTACTCAACGCACCTTACGGAACACCGGTCACTCGTCTGGATGAAACAACAGCAGCTCGTAAACCTGTACTGAACTGCGCTTGCAGTTAATCCAATCATTGTTCTCACAGAAGCTCTTGCTGACATTCCAATCAGCAAGAGCTTTTCGAATTGCCTTCCCTCCGAATCATATTATCCCGCTCATAACAAAAAAAGCCGATATCCACAATGAATCGCGGATATCGGCAAAATTGCTGCACGACTGCAGCTTTTTATCGGAAAAAGAAACCCTTAAAATCGGGTGGAAACCCCGTAAAATTACATTATGCTTGAATGCTTTGAACCAATTCAACGACTTGTTCAGCCGTTTGCATATCCAGAGCTTTAGCAGCCAGTTCTTGCATATCCGCACGGGACAGCTTGGTGATCTGACTACGAGCTGGCAGAATGGAGGTTGCGCTCATGCTGAACTCATCCAATCCAAGACCGAGCAGCAATGGAATTGCTGTTTCGTCTCCTGCCATCTCACCACACATGCCAACCCATTTGCCTTCACGATGCGCTGCATCGATAACCATTTTAACCAAACGCAAAATGGCCGGGTTGTAAGGTTGGTACAGATACGATACACGTTCGTTCATACGGTCTGCAGCCATAGTGTATTGAATCAGATCGTTCGTTCCGATACTGAAGAAATCCACTTCTTTGGCAAACTGATCCGCGAGAACTGCAGTCGAAGGAATTTCGACCATGATTCCGAGTTGAATGCTGTCAGAAACAGCAATACCTTCAGCAACCAGCTTCTCTTTCTCTTCGAGCAAGACAGCTTTTGCTTCACGGAATTCACCCAGTGTTGCGATCATTGGGAACATGACACGCAGGTTTCCATGTACGCTTGCCCGCAGCAATGCACGCAATTGTGTACGGAAGATATCCAGACGGTCCAGACACAGACGAACTGCGCGGAAACCGAGGAATGGATTCATTTCTTTTGGCAAGTCCAGATATGGAAGTTCTTTGTCTCCACCGATGTCGAGTGTACGAACAACAACAGGTTTGCCTTCCATTTTTTCCAGTACCGCTTTGTAAGCATTATACTGAATGTCTTCGGAAGGAAGCTTGTCTCTACCCATGTACAGGAACTCGGTACGGTACAGGCCTACAGCCTCGCCGCCATTCTCCAGAACACCCGTTACATCATTTGGTGTACCGATATTGGCTGCAAGTTCAACATGAACGTTGTCCACGGTTACTGTTGGCTCATCACGCAGTTTTCTCCACTCTGCACGTTGTGCATCATACTGTTCCTGTTTGGCACGGTATTCAGCAACAACTTCGTCCGTAGGGTTAACCAGCACGTGACCATCCAGACCGTCAACGATGATCATATCACCTTGTTTCGCTTGAGCCAGGATGTCCTTGGTCCCAACGACAGCCGGAATCTCAAGAGAGCGAGCCATGATCGCCGAGTGAGAAGTACGTCCACCAATGTTGGTTGCAAAACCTTTAACAAATTGGCGGTTCAATTGAGCCGTGTCCGAAGGCGTCAGATCCTCCGCAAGCACGATCACTTCTTCATTGATCTCAGCCGGACTCATGAAGTCGATACCAAGCAAGTGATTTAGCACACGTTTGGTAACGTCACGCATATCTGCTGCACGTTCCTGTAAGTATGCACTCTTCATGTTCTCAAACATGGAGATAAATTGCGATGCCGTTTCGTTCAAAGCAAATTCTGCATTGATCATGTCATCTGCAATTCTAGCTTTAACCGGATCAATCAGTTCCGGGTCATTCAGAATGAGCAAATGCGAAGCAAAAATCTCAGCTTTTTTCTCGCCAAGCTCTTGTAAAGTACGCTCTTTGATCGCCTCAAGCTCAGCCTGGGATTTACCCAGAGCTGAGTCAAGTTTTGCGATCTCTGCGTCAACGTCGTTAATTTGGCGTTTTTCTACAGAGTAGTCAGGATGCTCCAAGATAAACGCCTTGGCGATAGCAATACCCGCCGAAGCCGCGATCCCGGAGACATTAAGCATTAATTTCGCCCAACCCTTCGTTAACCATAACGTCAGTCAAAGCTTGAAGAGCTTCAGCTTCGCCTTCGCCTTCAACGATAATGCTGATGGTGTCGCCTTGTTCCAATCCGAGGGAAAGAACACCCAGGATGGATTTCAACGTTACTTTTTTACCGTTAGCTTCTGCAAAGGATTCTGCACCTTTGAATTTGTTTGCTGTATTAACCAGGGCTGTCGCCGGACGTGCGTGGATACCATCTTCGTCTGTAATTCTGAATGTTTGTTGCATTACAATCATCTCACTTTCAGTAGTTTGGTTTAGGCATTGCATATATTTACACTTGCTTGCCATCGTCGTAACACTTCTTATTTTATCTCAATGATTGGCTGATCGCCAACTTTGAGTACTCCACTCTTCTTCAGGGTTACCGTGGAGCCCTCTGGCAGGTTGGTGAAAATAACTGGCGAAATGATGGATGGAGCGTTTGCTTTCACATACTCCAGATCCACTTCCATAATCGGCTGACCCGCCGATACCAGATCACCTTCCTGTACCAGTACGTTAAAGCCCTGACCCTTCAGCTTCACCGTATTGACACCTATATGAACAAGCACTTCCTTGCCTCCGTCGGACATGATGCCCACGGCATGTTTGCTTGGAAATACATTAAACACTTTACCATACACAGGAGAAGTTATTGTACCATCATGTGGCAAAATTGCGAATCCATCACCTGTCATTTTCTCAGCAAATACTGGATCAGGTACATTCGTAATGTCCATCAACTCACCATTGACTGGCATGACGATGTCCTCAGCAACGATACGCTCGCCTTGCTCACCTTGTGCCTTCTCCTCTTCAGGAGTTGGTTTGGCTGCTACTGGCGTTGGTGCTGGTGTTCGTCCTGCAATAATATCCTGCATTTGAGATTTGATTGTGTCGGAACGTGTTCCGAAGATGGCTTGAACATTATTACCCACTTCAAGCACACCAGATGCACCCAATTGTTTCAAACGATCTTTTTTCACATTGGATTTCTCATTAACTTCAATCCGCAAACGAGTAATACAAGCGTCCAGATGTTTGATATTTTCCTTGCCACCGAAAGCTTCGAGAATATTATGGGGCAGATCATCCGTTGAACCGGAGCCTCCACCAGATTCGGTTTCAGGCGTTGCATCTTCACGTCCTGGTGTTTTGAGATTGAATTTGCGGATGATAAACCGGAAACCGAAGTAATAGATTACCGCAAGAATCAATCCGACAATAATAACGTCCCACCATGGTGTACGGTTTGGAATAATACCAAAGATCAGGAAGTCAATGAACCCACCGGAGAAGGTCATACCGATCTTCACACCCAGAATTTGCATGGTCATGAAAGACAAACCTGCAAAGATACAGTGTACTGCAAACAGGATTGGTGCTACAAACAGGAACGAGAATTCAAGTGGTTCTGTAATACCTGTCAGGAAAGAGGTCAGCGCAGCTGAACCCATGATACCTGCGACATACTTTTTGTGTTCCGGTCTTGCTTCATGGTACATCGCAAGAGCGGCCGCTGGCAAACCAAACATCATGAACGGGAATTTACCAACTTGGAATGTTCCCGCTGTGAGGTTAACACCATCACGCAATTGATTGAAGAAGATTTGCTGGTCACCACGAATGACATCTCCAGCTTTGTTCACATACTCACCGAATTCAAACCAGAATGGGGAGTAGAAAATGTGGTGAAGACCAAACGGAATTAATGACCGTTCCACAACACCGAAGATAAATGCCGACAATGTCGGGCTTGTATCGACCATGAAGTGAGACACAGCATTCAATCCATTTTGAATTGGTGGCCAGATAATCACCAGAACTAACCCCAGCAAGAGGGAAACAACCGAAGTAACAATCGGAACAAATCGTTTACCTGCAAAGAAACCCAGGTAGGACGGCAGTTCAATTTTGAAAAATCGATTGTAACAGAGCGCGGCGGCAATACCTATGATAATACCTCCGAATACGCCTGTACTCAATGTTGGGATACCCAGAATGCTGGCATAACCCGGTACTTCGCCGATCATTGCTGGTGTAACCCCTACGGCTGTACCCAGTGTGACGTTCATGACCAGATAACCGATGATGGCTGCAAGACCCGCAACCCCTTCGCCACCAGCCAATCCGACGGCTACACCGACGGCGAACAGCAATGCCAGATTATCGAACACGATCTGACCTGCGTTCATCATAATTGTTGCGATCGAGTTCACCCAAGGGGTGTCGAGCGCCGTTACATATTGCAAGAAATCTGGATTAACCAGCATGTTACCGATTCCAAGCAGCAATCCTGCCGCAGGTAGAATGGCTACAGGCAACATAAGAGCTTTACCTACTCTTTGCAATACACCAAAAAGCTTTTTAAACATCGCGTCGTATCTCCCTTTCGTCTAAGTTATATGTCGTGATGCAAGCAAGGAAACACAAAAAAAGGCATGAATTAATAAAGTGAACTGTGCCAACCTTCGGGTATAGCATACCCTGTATAAGGTAAGAACAATCACACTCAAATTAACTCATGCCTGATCGAGTCAGTAACACGTCGCTTATGTTTATTCAGTTGCTTGATTACGGACACCATTGTAGCACCAGTTCTAATCTATTGCAAGCCTTTACACCAAAAAAATCAATCCGTCATTCCTTCACTGGTCACTTATCCTCTTCTTCTTTCCGTTGATTCAGCCGTTGCAGGTGAATGGTTAGATAACCTACCTCTGCAGGATAAACAGGCAGATTCAGTCTTTTCTCCATCACTTTGGTCAGTTTCCATGCAAGCGAGTACATTTCGGGATACTCCAACTTCAGCAGGGAATCCAACTTATGAAGCTCTTCCACTTTGTCTCCACGGCGAACACGCTCAAGAGCGAAACGAAGATGAGTCAGCAAACGAGAGTAATCAAGCGATTCCGTTTCAAACGAATAATCCAGTTGATTAGACACCAGGTTCACCAAATCAGTGATCAATTGAGAATGCTCACGTACTTGGGATATATTTTGATTGGTCATTGCACTATAGATATGGAGCGCAACAAAACCAATCTCGTCCATCCCGAGATCTACACCCATTCTCTCTTTGATCAGACGAATGGCGTAATCTGCCATTCGATATTCTTCCGGATAAATCTCGCGAGTCTCATATAAAAATGGATTTTGTATGACAATACCCTGCTCTTTGCGTTTTAACGCGAAAGAAATGTGATCGGTTAATGCAATATGGATATGTTCATTCAGAGGAACATCTGTACGCTCTGCAATATACGTAATAACTTCGTTAATAATCTCGATCAGTGCTTCATCCACCTGTGGAAGAAGCTGTTTGTACTGCTCTTGCTCCTGCTGGTTTTTCAAAATGAACATTTTCTCCACAGCCATCAATGGAATGTGATCACTCGGCTTTCGGTTAAAGCCAATGCCTTTACCAATAACAACGACTTCCCCGTGTTCAGGATGCTGTGCAATGATTACATTATTATTTAGCGCTTTATCTACATGCAGGCTGCTCATTGTTTGCACCTCTTTTTCACACCATCTTAGGTGCGATAAGTCACACCCTGTTACGAACGAAAAGACACCCGGAGCGGGCAAACCGCGCCGGACGTCTCGCTTAAAAAGTAACAAAAATTCGCCTTAAGGTCAATAGAGCAACCATGTAACATTCCACGTGTTTCTTACTCGTCAACTCCAGCTCTTTCCACAATCTTATCGATTATAGAAGGAGTTGTAACCGCCTCGCTCTGTTGAATGGTAACTGGCGCAGGTGTTTTGGACTTGGTAAGGCCTTTAATCAGCTGCTCTACATCAATGCCGGATACACTCTTAAGCATCTCTGGAGCCGTCGCCATAAGTTCGGTAACATAGTTACTCACTCGTGTGGCACCTTCACCCTTACCTGTATCTACCACCGTCAGTTTATCAATAGAAGCAATTGGCTCTGCAATTTTACCAGCCAGTTCAGGCAGCATTTTGACAATGATATCGAGTACAGCCGCTTCGCCAAACTTTTGGAACGCCTCAGCCAGTTTTTCCTTCGCTTCTGCTTCTGCAAGTCCCTTCAAACGAATAACTTCGGAGTCCGCTGTACCTTTTGCAAGTTCAGCATCCGCCATAGCCTGACCTTCAAGTCGCTTCTGTTCCGCTGTTGCTTTGGCGTGTGTCTCGATGGAGTATTGTACTGCATCTGCTTCGCGCATTCTTTTTGCTTTGTCTGCTTCGGCAGCCTGCTCTACTGCATAACGATCTGCTTCTGCCTTTTTCTTCACTTCGGCGTCATATTGCTTCTCACGTACGATGATTTCCTTGGCCTGAATGTCAATTTCCCGCTCCTTACGAACGAGTTCAACCTTCATTTCCTCTTCAACTACGGTTTGTCTAGCACGTGCTTCATGGATATGGTACGCCTGATCGGCTTCCGCTTTGGCTGTATCCTGATCCCGCTTAAATGTGGCTACTTTCAGTTCCTTCTCTTTGGCTGCCTCGGCGATATTGGTATCCCGCAGCAACTCTGCTTTTTGCCCCTGCTCTTCCGCATTGGCCTTTTGAATACGTGCATCACGCATCGCTTCCGCTTCAGCAATTTCTGCATCACGCTTCACAGCAGCAATTCTCGGTTTACCGAGGGCATCCAGGTAGCCCTGTTTATCACGTACGTCCTTGATGGTAAATGAAACAATTTGCAGTCCCATTTTCTTCAGATCTCTAGCGGCTACGCCTTGAACCTCTTGCGCAAACCGATCCCGGTTCCGATATACTTCTTCTACCGTCATTGTACCGAGGATGGCCCGCAAATGCCCCTCCAGTACCTCCTGTGCTTCGCTTCTCAGCGCTTCTACAGGTTTACCGATAAATTGCTCAGCTGCCGTAGCAACGTCCTCTACAGCGCCTCCAACCTTGATAATAGCGACACCGTCAGCAATAACCGGAACACCCTGCTCCGTATACACTTCAGGTGTGGAGACATCCAGCTTGTGGGACAACAAGGAGATAAATTCGGATTGCTGGAATACCGGCAGGATAAATGCACCGCCACCACGGACAATCTTAATTTTTCGGCCAGAATCATCATCAGAGATATTTTTGCTACCCAGGAATGATCCCGTAACGATCATCGCTTCATCCGGTCCAACCGTTTTGTATCTCGCCCAGAAAGCCAATCCCAGAATCAGTATTACAGCAACCACAACTATAGGAATCAACAATACATCCCAATTCAAATTCAAACTTTCCATTCCACATCTCTCCCCTTATTCATTCATGATGAGTGCTTAAAACTACTTAGGTGACAAGAATACTTTATAAATCTTTAAGTACATTTTCATCCCATTCCGACACACGCAGTACGCCATCTACAACATCCACAACAACAACACGGGCTCCCGCCGCAATGGGGAGGTGTTCAAAACTGGATGCCGTTTGAATCGTACTGCCGGATGCAAAGCGGATCATTACTTCACCAAAACCTTTTTCCGGTACCGGAATGGTAATTTCCCCAATTTTCCCAGATAACTCTTTCATTGAAAATGCAATTGAGACATCGCTGTTACGCATCGGTTTGATATATGCGAAGAATACCAGCATGGCTGCAGCAATACCTATAAGCAGGGATAATATTAGACCCGACATCGCACTTAATGAACTGTAACGTGTCAGCATAATGCCTGCCCCACCGAAGGTTGTAATGGAACCAGCTAACACAACGGGTTTGAAAAAATCAAGACCTGGCATCTCAAAAGCCCCGTCCAGCAAGCCGTCAATCAAGTCACCCAGCACCAGGCTGACAACCGCAAATATGGCTCCTCCGATCAGACACCCCCAATAGATCGTCTCCATCCCCTGTTCCTCCTCTCTCTGCTGCAAATTCATACTAACTGGGCATTCCACATGTAAATAAATACGTAGCTAACATCAAAATGTTTCAAAATCTTTCCTCAAATGTATTCTGGAGCCGATAATGGGTATTATCACGACAATCTTTACTTCATGCTTCAAGATCCTCCATCATTCGCGTACGCATCCAACACATAGAAAAACCGCAAGCCCCCATAAAGGAGACTTGCGGTTTTTGGACAGCAGGATGTGTCCGTTCACTTGTATGTGATTATAGAGTTACAGAGAAGCCTTGTAGATGGATACAACATCTTCCCGTTGTAGTTTCTTGAAGTTACCGAATGGACCAAACAACATAGCTTTATCAGCCATAACATCAATCTGGCTATCATCGATATCGTAATCAGCCAAACGGTTAGGGGCACCGATGGATGTCCAGAATTGGCTCAGCGCATCGATACCTTCTTCGGCAATCTGTCTGTCCGACTTGCCTTCAGGATTCACTTCGAATACATTAATTGCCAGACGTTTGAATCGATCCACATTGACATCCAGGTTATGTTTCATCCAGTGCGGGAACAAGATCGCCAGTCCTCCACCATGCGGTATATCATACACTGCGGATACCGCGTGTTCGATATTATGTGTTGCCCAGTCTCCTGCGAGACCCATATTCAGCACACCATTCAATGCCATCGTTCCGCAATACAGAATCGTTTCGCGCAGTTCATAGTTCTCCAGATCCTCAACCAGACGAGGTGCTGCTTCCATTACCGTACGCAGAATCGTTTCACAGAAACCGAGTTGAACCGGTGTGTTGGCATCCAGATGGAAGTAATGCTCCAATACGTGGGACATCATATCCACCATACCATATACCGTTTGGTCCAGTGGAACAGTGTATGTATTCACCGGATCCAGGATGGAGAATGCAGGGAATGAGTATGCACTACCCCAGCCCAACTTTTCTTGTGTATCCTGATTCGTAATAACCGAACCGGAGTTCATCTCTGAACCCGTTGCTGCCATCGTTAATACGGTACCGAGCGGAAGAGCGTCTTGTGCAACGGCTTTGCGCTTAGCAAAATCCCACATGTCGCCATCATATTTAGCACCTACAGCAATCGCTTTGGAGCAGTCCAGTACACTACCGCCACCTACAGCGAGAATCAGGTCAATGTTATTCGTCTTGCAAAGGTCTACCCCTTTATGCACTGTAGAAAGACGTGGGTTAGGTTCAACGCCTGCCAGTTCAGTCACTTCTGCTCCAACTTCCTTAAGCAATCTGATCACTTGATCGTACAGCCCACTGCGTTTGATACTGCCGCCACCATATACAAGCAGAACCCGTTTACCGTATTTCGGTACTTCTGTCTTTAATGCTTCCAGTTGTCCTTTACCGAATATCAGACGGGTTGGATTATAGAATTGGAATGATCTCATATCTATTGTCGCCTCCAATGGAGTTTAGAATTTTTTGTGCAACTCCAATTATAGTACCCCGTTTATAGAAAAACAAATCGATAGCCACTCACTTTATAACAATCCGTTAATCTCCAAATGTGCTCTAAACATCTCGCTCGTTGAAGGCAAATCCTCAGCGTCCACCCATGTTTCATGGGCCCATAACCCAGCCTGTTTGAATGCTCGCGGACAATGAATAAAACACTCTTCCACATCCACAATGACAGCTGCACCTATGGTTTTACCACTCCATCCCATGCTCGCAATGAATTCTTCATCCTTGGTGATGGAAGCTGTACCATTGATACGCAGCACTTCATTCATTCCCGGAATCAGAAAGAGCATACCGATACCTGGGTCAGACAGAATGTTCAACAAGGAGTCTATCCTTCGATTGCCTGGGCGTTCTGGATAAACGAGTCGATATGTATCATACACTTTTACGAATCCTGCTCCATCGCCCCGTGGAGATACATCACTTTTACCATTATGATCGGACGTGGAGAGGAAAAATAATGGTGACATGGATAAAAATTTCTGAACATGTGAATCCACAAATGAAATTGCCTTGTTACGCACATGTTCATGCGGTTCACCCACCATGCCTTGCAGTTCCTCAGCATCTGTAATCAACGTAATATCCAATGCCTGCTTTTCCAAGATATTAACCCCATTTCCTCAATTCATTGTGGTACTCTAGGACTTCACTCCATTATAACTGGCTCGGAAGTTCATTCCAATGCACACAAATATCAAGAAAGACAAGAACACCCGCTCATGATGGGCGGGTGTTCTTGGGTTATGTTAATTATGTTGATTCCTATTCCGTGTATCCCATGCTGCTTACAAAACGACGGAAAGCCTGGCGTCCTGCTTCATCATATTTGTAGACACCTGCATGTTCGAGAATCTCGGCAAATTTCAAGCCGACTTCCTGCTGTACGATGGAAATGGCTTGTTCTTTGTCCAGGTTAGGCCCAAATCGTTCAACCAACTCTTCGGCCCAGCCCAGATGTTTGTTCAACACATGATCAGAAGCTTTGGCTGCTTCAGCAAGTTTGGCATCTCCAGCGAGAATATCCGCGATACTGTCCAGCTCTTCCTTCAAACGGCCTGGCAGGATGGCAAGTCCCATCACTTCGATCAGACCAATGTTTTCTTTCTTCAGATGGTGCATTTCACGGTGAGGATGGAAAATCCCTTCAGGATGCACATCATTTGTGCGATTGTTACGCAAGACGAGATCCATCTCGTAGCCACCGTCTGCACTGCGGCGAACGATTGGTGTTACCGTATTGTGTGGTACCTGTTCACCGTCTACTTCACTGAATGCTTCGATATCCACAGCCGAATCACTGTAAACCTTCCACGCTTCATATACAGCGTTACCGGCTTCAAGCAGCTCTGCAGGATCGTGTGAAGCCAGACGCATGACGGACATTGGCCATTTCACAAGACTCAAAGTAAGTCCAGGTGCATCCGCATGGCGGAAGACTGCCTCTGGCTGTGCATTTTGAATGGCAAACGTATGACGTCCGCCCTGGAAATGGTCATGTGTCAGGATAGAACCGCCAACGATCGGAAGATCGGCATTAGACCCGATGAAGTAATGCGGGTACTCCCCAACAAAGGCAAGCAGCCTGCGCAGCGTATCTTTGGTCAGTTTCATCGGCACATGATCATGATGGAAAATAATACAGTGCTCGTTGTAGTACACATATGGCGAGTATTGGAACAACCAAGGCTCGTTATTAAGATTCAGCGGAATAACTCGCAGATTCTGGCGGGCCGGGTGGTTCACCCGACCAGCATAGCCTACATTTTCACGACACAGTTGGCATTTTGGATATACCGGTGGCGGAAGCAATTTCGCCATGGCAATTTCCTTCGGGCTTTTCTCCGGCTTCGAGAGGTTAATGGTAATCTCCATCTCCCCATAAGCCGTATCCTGCGTCCAATAGACGTTCTTCGAGATGCGATCCATCCGAATGTAGTTAGAGTTAATCGACAAGTCATAGAATTGAGATGTGGCCGCCTCAATGCCTTCCGTCTGCTCGGTGTGGCGGAATGCGCGTACCACTTCGGATGGGCGTGCCATCAAATGACCCATGATTTTGGCATCCAGCAAATCACGGAACGTATCGCTATTTTCAGGAATGAGTCCAATGGTAAATCCATAATCGATCAACGTATCCAGCATCGCCTGTGGACCATCGGGCACTGTTGTGTCCAAATCGCCGGCATAAGGCTCCGAGAATCCGAATTGTTCCAGCAAGAGGTTGCGGCTGTAATCCCAATCCGCTTCCTCAATTAATTGTTTCTGCAAGGCAAATGCAACCAGACGTTCAATGGCATGCAGTGCTTCCTGCTGCTCCGGTGTCCGCTCTGTGGCACCTGCTGCAATATGAGTCTGTGACATAAGGTGTTCGCCTCCTAGTTTTTTCCGTAGCCGTCAGGACGTGATTGGTGCCAGCTCCAAGCGCTTTGAATGACATCTTCCAGATTGGTCCATTTTGGATTCCAGCCCAGAACGGATCTCGCTTTTGCAGATGAAGCTACTAGCACTGCCGGGTCACCTGCACGACGTGGTTCCTGTACAACCGGGATATCGAGGCCAGTTACTTTTTTAGCTGTTTCGATCACTTGTTTTACCGAGAATCCAGTGCCGTTACCCAGATTAAACACGTTACTGTTCTCACCTTTGCGCAGGTAATCCACTGCACGCAGATGTGCATCAGCCAAGTCGCTCACGTGGATATAGTCACGGATACATGTTCCATCTTCGGTTGCATAGTCGTCACCAAATACTGCAATATGCGAGCGTTGTTTCAAAGCCGTTTGCAGTACGAGGGGGATCAGGTGACTCTCTGGCTGGTGATCTTCACCAATTTTGCCGCTCTCATGCGCACCGGCTGCATTGAAGTAACGCAGGGAAACGTACTTGATATCCTGAACTTTATCGAACCATGACATCATGCGTTCCATCATCAGTTTCGTTTCACCATATACGTTGGTCGGCTCTGTACGATCGCTTTCTTCGATTGGCACTTTCTCAGGCTCACCGTAGGTCGCTGCCGTGGAAGAGAAGACGATGCGACGTACATTTGCTGCATTCATCGCTTCCAACAGACACAGTGTACCAAACACGTTGTTGTCATAATATTTAACCGGGTCTTTCATACTTTCGCCTACGAGTGAGTTGGCTGCGAAGTGAATAACCGCATCAATTGAATTTTCAGCGAATAGCTTCGCCAAAATTTCTTTGTCACGCAGATCCCCTTCATACAATTTACCGCCCAGCAGCGCCTCACGATGCCCTGTCTGCAAGTTATCCAGTACGACAACCTCTTCTCCACGTTCCAACAAAGCCGCTACCGTATGAGATCCAATATACCCTGCTCCACCTGTCACCAAAATTGCCATTTTACTTCGCCTCCTTCAATTCTTTAACACCGTCACCTACGCCGCATACATAAAAATCACCTTTGAGAGTGGTACGTGCTTCATATGCAGCGCCCACTTCGCTTACAAAACGCTCGACATCATTTTCATGCACCAGCGATACGGTGCAACCGCCAAATCCTGCGCCAGTCATCCGTGCACCAAGCGTGCCTGGAATCCGCTGAGCTTCTTCAACCATAACATCCAGCTCATCACAGCTAACTTCATACAAATCACGAAGCGATTCATGAGAAGCGTTCATCAATTGGCCGAAGGTTTCCAGATCATTACGCTGCAATGCTTCGACTGATGCGAGCACACGCGCGTTCTCTTCCACAACATGTTGTGCACGCTGTCTAACTTTCTCATCCTTGATCTGATCCTGTAGTGTTACGAACTGCTCTGGCGTCAATTGAGCCAGGTAATTCAGTGCAGGCAGCTGTTCCTTCAAGATGGCAAGTGCCTGCTCGCATTGGGAGCGACGTTCATTGTACGCCGAATCCACCAGCCCGCGGCGTTTGTTTGTGTTCCCAATGACCAATTTGTAAGAGCCTGTACGGAAAGGAACCTTTTCGTACTCCAGTGTGTCACACATCAGCAGAATCGCGTGATCCTGCGCACCGTTTGCAACAGCGAACTGATCCATGATTCCACAGTTGACGCCTACGAACTCATTTTCCGCTTTCTGGGACAGAAGTGCCAGTTGAACCGTATCAATATCCGACACGCCCTCCAGAGACTGAATCGCGAATCCGGTAAGTACCTCCAGAGATGCAGATGATGAAAGTCCTGCCCCGTTCGGAATCTCCCCGTGGTACAGGAAGTCGTACCCTTTCGTTACATTCACGCCTTTGCCTTGCAATTCAACCATGACACCAACAGGATAGTCGGTCCATTCACCCGTTTTCTCCTTACCAATAGTGGAAGTATCCAGTGCTCCTTCATAAGACATGTTCGTGGAAGCCAGTTGCAACTTGTTGTCCTGACGCTCACGGATTATTAATGTTGTTCCAAATTCAAGTGCTGCCGGAAGCACGTATCCACCATTATAGTCAATGTGCTCACCGATCAGATTCACACGCCCAGGGGCATGAAATACACGGATGTCCGCTCCACTCTCTCCGTACTTCTCAATAAACTTTTGTTTCAATTCAGTTACGTTCACTGCTTCTGCACCTCGCCTCGTTGTTGTGGTTTTCTTAATGTTATTATATAAGAAAGCGGTGCCTCATGTAATGCAACCATGTGTGTTTCATATGGATAAATGTGACCTTAGGGCGTATAATGATCAGAGCATCCCGGAAAGAAGGAAACAACTATGGCAGATCAATCCAACGCCAAGAAAGACCCGCTTGCATCTTCAATAGAAAGAATACAGGAATCACCTTCCGGTAAAAGTGGAGCACTCAGTTATTCGGTTGCCTCCAATCCAGTCTATTATGAGCAAGGCGCACTGCATGTCCTGTTTGCCGGAGCAAGTCAGACCCTTCCGGGTCACGCCCTCGGCCCTAAATTGTTTGATTATTATCTGCTGCATTATGTAGAAAAAGGGGCGGGTACGTTCCGTACCGAACTGCACACCTACGAATTATCCGCAGGTGATTGTTTCCTCATTCACCCCGGGCAGCTGGTGAGCTACCAGTCACATGCCCGTAACCCATGGCAATACCGCTGGATCGCCTTTACCGGCAACCAGGCTGCCCAGCATGCCGAGGAGGCAGGATTCCGCCCGGAGAAGTCCGTTTTTCATGCCGGACCTTCCTGTGGAATATCCGATTGGCTATCCGTGATGCAGGATTCTTTTGCCGAGCGCAAAGAAAGCTCCCATTTCACATCACTGGGTACGTTATATATGATTCTAGCCGAAGCACAGAATCACCTTTCGCAGGGTCAAACCTTAATTCCAGGTGAATCATCCATCCGACGTACGGTGAAACAGATGATACAATATATGTCCACCCAATATGCCTATCCGGTCTCCATTGAACAGATGTCTGCGAGTCTCGGGTATAATCGTGCGTATCTTTCCCGTATTTTCAAACAGGAAACCGGACTTTCGCCAGTCACTTATCTGCTAAAACTGCGGATCGACAAGTCGCGCCAACTCCTAAGAGAACGCCCGGATCTGTCTATCGAACAGGTATCTGCATCGGTCGGACTGCCTGACGCGCTGTATTTCTCCAAACAGTTCAAACGATTTCACGGTGAAGCGCCCAGCTTGTATCGAGAGAAAATCCTCTCCCGTCCACGACATCAGGGGTTACAGACGAATGCTCAACCAAACAAACGGTGATCAACATAACGGACCAAGAATCATATACGACAAAAAAGGTGCATTCCGCCATTATGGCTAAGATGCACCTTTTGCACGTTAATTATTTGTCATCAGACTTGGGTGACAGAATGGACTCAATCCGTTCCAATTCCTCTGTAGAGAAATCCAATTGGCTGAGTGCAGCCACATTCTCTTCAATCTGGGAAGGACGGCTTGCGCCAATCAGCGCAGAAGTTACCCTGCCGTTACGCAGAACCCATGAAAGTGCAAATTGAGCCAAGCTCTGACCACGGGCTGCTGCAATCTGGTTGAGCGCACGCACTTTTCGGAGCGTCTCCGGAGAGATGTTGCTCTCATTCAGGAATACCGACGGTCCTTTGGCACGTGAGTCTTCCGGGATACCATTCAAGTATTTGTTCGTAAGTACACCTTGTGCCAGTGGACAGAATGCAATACTGCCTGTTCCATATTCATCCAGCACGTCCTGCAGACCATCTTCAATCCAGCGATCCAGCATCGAGTACTTCGGTTGATGGATCAACAGCGGCGTACCCAAACTTTTGAGAATCTCAGCGGCCTCTCTCGTCTGGTCTGCGGGATAGTTGGAGATTCCTACATAGAGGGCTTTACCCGAGCGAACAATATGATCCAGTGCCATCATCGTTTCTTCCAAAGGCGTTTCGGGATCATAACGGTGGGAATAGAAAATATCCACGTAATCTAGGCCCATACGCTTCAAGCTCTGATTCAGACTGGATACCAGGTTTTTGCGTGAGCCCCACTCGCCATACGGGCCGGGCCACATATAATATCCTGCTTTGGTGGAGATCACAAGTTCATCCCGATATGGTTTCAGATCCTGGGCAAGCACCTGTCCAAACAACTGTTCTGCCGAACCTGCCGGTGGGCCATAATTGTTGGCAAGGTCAAAATGGGTAATACCCAGATCAAATGATCGGGTGATCATATTTCGTCCATTCTCAGCGTTATTGATACCGCCAAAATTATGCCACAGCCCCAGTGAAATCGCTGGCAGTTTCAAACCTGAACGTCCAACGCGGTTGTATTTCATCGTTTCATAGCGAGTATCGCTTGCTACGTAGACCATCATGAATCCCTTCTTTCCCCAGGTTCCGCCTCCTGATCCGGTCAACACCGGAGAATGCGGTTATTCAGTCCATACGTTTAACCAAGAAGCTGGTCCACATCATTCATTACCTCACCAATCGGCTCTGTAATCAGCAAATCCGCCCTGCTGTCGTAAGCAGTAGGTGTAGCATTGAGCAGAACGGTATGTTTTCCCTGAAAATACGTAATTAACTGGGCTGCTGGATATACCGTCAGTGATGTGCCGCCCACGAGTAACAGGTCTGCGGAAGACAATGCATCAATAGAGCGATACAATGTCGTCTGGTCCAGCTCCTCCTCGTACAGCACCACATCCGGTTTGATCACACCACCGCATGCGGTACAGCGAGGTACGATATCTTGGGATTGTATAATATCATTCAGTGCATAAAACTGCTTGCAATCCATACAGGCATTACGATGAATTGAGCCGTGTAGCTCCAGGACATTGCTGCTGCCTGCCTTCTGATGCAATCCATCGATATTTTGCGTGATCACTGCCTCAAGTTTTCCCTCCTGCTCCAGACGGGCTAACAGTCGATGGCACCCATTCGGCTCCGCATCTGGATGAAGCATTTTGCCTCGATAAAAATCATAAAAAATATCGGCATGCTGATCAAAAAAATGCCGGCTTAACAACTCTTCCGGTGGATAAGGGGAATGCTGCTCCGTCTGATACAGACCCGCAGCCGAACGGAAGTCGGGAATCCCGCTTTCCGTTGAAGTCCCGGCCCCTCCAAAAAAAACAATACGGGAGCTTTCCTGAATCCAGGCAGCCAGTTGTTCTGTTGCGTTCATCCTCTCTCCTCCTTTTATATAGTCCAATCAGGTCAGGGTGACTTATAAACTCACGCTTATCTCATTATAATGGCGAATAATGGCATGGGCATCAACCAGGTGCGATCCTTGATCTAACTGCGGACAGTAACCCAGCGTATAGGATACCTCAGCATGCCGTCCCATCTGCATATCCCCATTACTGTCTCCAATGACAACAGCCACCGCAGGATCGATATGTAATTCACGGCAAGCCAAGATTGCTGCTTCTCCATCCGGTTTGCCCTGGGTCACCCGATCACAGCCTACAATGGATGTAAAAAAAGAACGGATTCCCATCCAACCCAGATGTGTCTCTGCTGCTGCTGTACTGTCTGAAGTGACAACCGCCAGAGGTATGTCCGCTGCCCGGCAACTCTGCAAGAAATCCAGCAATCCTGGCATCGGTTCAGCGGATTTGCGCTCTCGTACCGATCTCATGGCTACACTTGAGAATTGTCGTATCGTTGTGATCGCTTCATTCCATGGCATGCCTGCTGCATATAGCTGCCCGGCAAGCAATCCCGTGCACTCATCCACAGTTGCAATCGCGAGGGGACCTTGCGGATCATAACCGACAATATGCCCCTCTGCATTATGAGTGGTGCCCAGAACGTGCTCCAGTTCAACCGTAAATGAAGCACCAAGTTCGTTCATACGTGATTGTAACTGATCCAGTAACGTCTCTGCCCACGGCCCCCATAACTGGAGGAATTCCAGCAGTGTTCCATCTTTATCGAACAGGATACCTTTACATGGTATCTGCGCTCCATTCAATTGAAGCATGGCCATCCGTATCACCTCCATCAAGTTATGCTATAAATGCATACAGTCCTCAATGCAGACAGATTAATCTAGATCACTTAATGGTACTTAACCAACCCAGGACTGTCTTGACGGTCTGATTCAGCTGTTCTTCTCCACTCACTTCCGGCTCGCCATCCCCTTTTTGATGACCATAATCACCAAACTGGGCGTGGTTTCCACCTTCAATGGTGTAATATACCGTATCTTCCGGAAGATACATCCGTCCACTCTGATACTTCGTAGCATTCACGACCTCATCTTTGGTACCCAGAATAGATAAAGCAGGTATTCCGAGTGACTTTACGCTTCCTTTTTCATCCGGGTAGGATGCTAGGAAGAAGATGCCTTGTAGTGCATCAGGATGCGATGCTACATAACGTGCAGCCATCGACCCGCCAAGAGAGTGTCCACCCATAACAAATTGTTCGTCCGGATATGCGGCCAGAATCTCATCTGCCAGGTTTGGCTTGAGCACTGCCAGGTTAACTGGCATCTTGGCAATAATCGTGTGATGACCGGCAGCAGCCAGCTCATGGGCAAGTGGTGCATAACTTTCCGGTTTTACCAGTCCGCCGGGGTAGAAAAGAACACTCTTGCCAGTCGGTTTGTCTGGTACAAAATCAATCCAGTTCTCTTGTTCGCTCACCGTCACCTGATTGACTGTTTCCATGGCCGTTTGAGCTGTTTCCTGTGGACCGTATGGTGTGAATAATTTCCACGCAACAAATCCACATCCAATAACAATGAGCGCCAGAAGTACGAGCAGGAATTTCCCGATGCCCCTCTTCTTGCGCCCTGTATTATACCGATTTCTCAACGTTAATCACCTTTCTTCACTTCCGCAGGTGCCGCGGCTCACAGAATTGGGAGCCTTCGTTAATCAGGCTCCCTCTCCGGATTGAAAAAATATTATTCAGCCTTGGCCTTGCGGTAAGCATCCATATATTGTTCCGCTTTGCGACGGACATGACTCAGGTCACCCGTCTTCACAGCTTCCGATGTCAAGTCGGAGCCGATCCCTACAGCCACTGCTCCACCCTTGATCCAATCCCCCAGATTAGATAAGGATACTCCGCCAGTTGGCATAAAATTCGCCTGCGGCATAGGACCTTTCATCGTTTTGATAATCGAAGGATCGTACAGATTACCCGGGAACAACTTCACAATGTCCACACCAAGTTCCAAGGCGCGTTGAACATCAGCAATCGTCATCACACCAGGCAGGATCGGAATTCGATACAGGTTGCAGATCTGAACGGTATCCGGATTCAGGGAAGGACCGACGACAAACTCGGCACCCGACATGATGGCCGCTCTTGCCGTTTGCGGTTCTAGCACCGTTCCCGCACCAATAATCGCGAACTTCTCTGGATCTTGTGTGTTCCAATGGTATACACGGCTTAATTTTTCAATGGCTTTGAGTGCACTGGGTACGGTCATCGTAATCTCGATAACTTTAATGCCACCCGCAATCGCTTGTTCGGCCATGGCAATGACCTGATCTGCAGAATCTGCACGCAGAACTGCCACAACCCCATTGTCCGTAATCTTTTGCAACAGCTGAAGCTTCTTCATTTCATTCTCTCCCTTGTCAATGTGGTGGTTGTGTATACAAGCCTTACATTTGAAGAACGAAGATGAGCCATATATGATTTCAGCAGCGACTAGCGCTCAACATGGGCAACGTTGTTCAGCTTGGCCTCGACCTGCCCCCACGTCGGGAGCGCCTCCCAATCGCCAACAGCCTGTATAACCATGGAACCGGTCAAATTGCCGAGCCGGGTTGCTTCCTGCGGGGAGTATCCTTTTAATAGACCTGATAAAAATCCCGCGCAGAATCCGTCTCCTGCTCCTACCGTATCCAGAACATGATCCGCCTTAAAGTACGGAACTTCCGTTAGGGTACCATTCGCCAATACGTAGGTCAAATCAGGGCCACCCTTCACGATGCACACAGCATTCATGGCAGATAAACGCTCAAGTACTTTTTGATCATTTTCTTCGTTGTATAGAAGTTTCATCTCATCCAGACCCGGTAAAAAGTAGTCCGCCAGTTCAGCCAGACGCAGTAAAACCGGACGGGCCTCATCCGCTGACCACAGTTTGAGACGCAGATTTGGATCAAAGCTTACTTTCACACCTGCCTGTTTGGCAATATGTATGGCAGCTTCTACCGTTTCAAGTCCAGACGAACTAATGGCGGCTGTAATACCTGTAACGTGCAATATTTTAGCTCCGGCAATATATGCGGGATCCAGATCATCTGGTGTAATCGCACTTGCTGCCGAAAGCTTCCTATAATAATGTACCGAAGCTTTCCCGGAAGCGTTCTCACGAATCATCAAACCAGTGGGCTCGTGATCACTTAACCTTGCACGTGATACATCTACACCTTCACCGCGAATGGCTTTCAGAATCATGTTGCCGATCGGATCATTGCCCAAACGTCCAAACCAGCCACTGGAATGCCCGAGCCGGGATACACCAATAGCCAGATTGCTCTCGGCACCCCCAAACGACTTGTCCAGTGTGGCTGCATATTCCAGCCCTCTTGTATCTTTGGCAGTCAGCAAACCCATACTCTCCCCAAACGTAATAATTTCCGGGCTTGGATTGGGACTCGTTGACATGATTACTTCCCTCCTTATCGTTACATTTCCTCATCTTCTGTTACTATTGTCATCCTCTATGCAACCGTTGTCAATCCCGGAGCGTTCATTTTGTTGTCACAGCTTTGAGAAAAGATAACGCTTACTAATGTGAATTAAATCACAATAGTTAATGTACATCCGTATTACCCTTATTACAGATGCAAATGACCTTGCAGCTGGGGTCTATAAGGGGGCTACACCATGAAAAATCAGACACTGATCCAGGATGATCAGGAATCTTTCTTTTACAATCTGCGCTTTATTCTTATCGTCTGTGTCCTTGCCGGTAATGCACTGGAACCACTCATCACACGCTTTGCAGGAGCAGAAGCTCTGTTCCTGTGGATATATACATTTCACATGCCACTCTTTGTATGGGTAACCGGGTATTTTGCGACACACTCACTTCAAGGGGCCTCGGGGCGAAACGTCCTGAAACAGATTGCCTTGCAATATGTGCTATTTCAGTCTTTATACGCATTGATGGACTTTACCGTGTTCCACACACCCCATATGCGGCTATCCTTCTTTGCACCATACTTGCTGTTATGGTTTCTCGCGAGTCATTTCTGTTGGCGACTGTTGCTTCGTCTAACGATTTCATGGAAACCGATATATCGGCTGATTGGATCGATTGCGCTCGGTGTCATTGCCGGGTATTTGCCCATCGACGGATTCTGGCTCAGCTTCAGCCGTACGTTTGTGTTCCTGCCGTTCTTTGTCATCGGTTATGACTATGGGGCATCCATCCGTTCTCGTTTATTATCCGGTTGGGGGCGAAGAACCGCAGCCGTCCTCTCCGCTGCATTGTTGGTATGGATCGGGTATGGCGGTTTAAATATTACATCGGGATGGTTACTCGGCAGCATGACTTACGCCGAATTGGGCCATCACGAATGGTATGCCGGCATCTTCCGACTTGGCATCTACTTGCTGGAAATCGGATCGGCAGCACTATTCTTGGCCTGGGTACCCTCCTTGACTTCCAGACTGACGGACCTTGGAAAACGCACACTCTATGTATTCCTGCTGCATGGTTTTCTCGTTCGTCTCGCAATCTGGTCTGGAGTCTACAGTTATATGGGAAGCTCGGCGTATATTCCAGTCATACTTGTCATCGCCTTACTCTTCGCAGTCACATTGGCTCTGCCGGCTGTTCGTCACACGTTCAAACCCTTGATTGAACCGGATATATCCCGCTTTTCTTTCAATCGACATGAGGTGTTTAAACGGTCGGCCTAATTCTCTGACGGATTCTCTTCGCCATCGATTCTAACCTGGTTTGTTGTTTCAGGCTGGAAATGATGTGGTAATTTAGGGATACGCGCTACAAAAAACAACTTATTGTTGTAAGGAGTGATTTGTAATGGCACGTCAACAGACGTCAGAACGCAAGATGAGCCGTGAGGAAGCCGGTAGATTAGGTGGGAGAGCCACCTCCAAGAACCATGATCGAAGCTTCTATCAGATGATTGGAAAAAAAGGTGGAGAAGCGACTTCAGATGCCCATGACACTGACTTTTACAAGCAGATTGGCCGCAAGGGCGGCGAAGCAACCTCCGAAACCCATAATAAGGAATTCTATCGTGAGATTGGACGCAAAGGCGGAAGCAACTAATGATTTCCGCTCCCACATCGAAACATGCTCATAGTTTTCCCGCAAATCAAGAAGTCTGATTCCATGAAAATGGTTTGAGGCTTCTTTCTATTGATTGTAGAAATATGGCGATGGTTGTGATAGACTCAATAGAAAAACCGGGTGTTCACGGGTTTAAAGCAGCAAAGAATTTCACAAACTACGGGGAGCTCGACACCGGCAAACCGATCTTTTTTTAGAGTACGGATGAAATTAAACGACAGATGCACTGCCATTTACTTTTCCATTCATGTTGCTCAATATTATATATTTGGGGGGAAACACACCATGTCAGCCAAGAAGATGCGTTCCGATATGATCAAAAAAGGTTTTGACCGTGCACCGCACCGGAGTTTGCTCCGCGCAGCGGGCGTTAAAGAAGAGGATTTCGGCAAGCCATTTATTGCCGTATGTAACTCTTACATTGATATCGTGCCCGGCCACGTCCACCTTCAGGAATTCGGTAAAATTGTAAAGGATGCTATTCGTGAAGCCGGTGGCGTTCCATTCGAATTTAACACCATCGGGGTAGATGACGGAATTGCCATGGGACACATTGGTATGCGTTACTCGCTGCCAAGCCGTGACATTATCGCGGACTCCGTGGAAACCGTTGTATCTGCTCACTGGTTCGACGGCATGGTATGTATCCCGAACTGCGATAAAATTACACCTGGCATGATGATGGGTGCACTCCGCTGTAATATCCCTACCGTGTTTGTCAGCGGTGGACCGATGAAAGCCGGTCGCGACAGCAATGGTAAAGCTCTTTCCCTGACTTCCGTATTTGAAGGCGTAGGTGCTTACCAAGCAGGTAAAATCGATGATAAGAGCTTGCTTGAACTTGAACAGTTCGGTTGTCCAACTTGTGGATCATGCTCCGGTATGTTCACAGCAAACTCCATGAACTGTCTGGCTGAAGCGATGGGACTGGCTATGCCAGGTAACGGAACCATCCTGGCTGTTGCTCCTGAGCGTCGTGAGTTTGTTAAACAATCTGCCAAACAACTGATGGAACTTATCAAAATGGATCTGAAACCACGTGATATCGTTACTGTAGAAGCGATCGATAACGCGTTTGCTCTGGATATGGCGATGGGTGGATCTACGAATACAGTACTGCACACGCTAGCACTGGCTCATGAAGCGGGCATCGAGTACCCAATCGAACGCATCAATGAAGTAGCTAACCGCGTTCCGCATCTTGCTAAACTTGCACCAGCTTCCGATCTTCACATCGAAGACGTTCACAATGCAGGCGGCGTAAGCGCAGTGCTTAACGAATTGCTCAAGAAACCAGGCGCGATTCATGGGGATTGTATTACGGTTACTGGTAAAACGATTCGCGAGAACGTTGAAGGAAAAGAAATCCAGGATACCAATGTCATTCACCACTTGGATAACCCACATTCCGAAAAAGGCGGCCTAGCTGTATTGTTTGGTAACCTTGCACCACAAGGCGCTATCATCAAAGTTGGTGCGGTTGATGCTTCGGTTGGTGGATACCACAAAGGTCCTGCTATCTGCTTTGACTCCCAGGAGCAAGCGCTCGAAGGCATCGCTAACGGCAAAGTAAAAGAAGGACATGTTGTTGTTATCCGTTATGAAGGACCAAAAGGCGGACCAGGTATGCCTGAGATGTTAGCTCCTACTTCCCAGATCGTTGGTATGGGGCTTGGTGCCAAAGTTGGTCTGATCACCGATGGACGCTTCTCTGGGGCATCCCGCGGAATCAGTATCGGACATATCTCACCAGAAGCAGCTGAAGGTGGTCCAATCGCCTTTGTTGAAGAAGGAGACATCATCGAGCTGGATCTGAACAACCGTATCATCGAATTGCACATCAGTGACGAAGAGTTTGAGCGTCGTCGCGCAGGTTGGAAAGGCTTTGAACCGAAAGTAAAAACCGGTTACCTGGCTCGTTATTCCAAACTGGTTACCAATGCAAGCAATGGTGGCGTACTGAGTATCTAATTTACGTTTCCTTACTTGGCCTATTGGAAACAATCAAATAAATAAAGGGTTGCTCTTCTGCCAAATCTGGCGAAGGGCAACCCTTTTCTTTTGCTGGTTGGTGTAATTAGTCCGTTTAGTTCCGCTCTGGCAATATCTCTTGTTCAATTAACAACGATTCATCTCTGGATTGTTCTATCGTTGCAACCACCTGTGTCGTATGTTGACCGTAACGTTCCAACAATATATCCAGCGGCATGGCAATCATCTTGGGTACCAATTGTTCTGTACGCTGTTTCAAGCGTTTGGTTCCTGCCGGATGGATCACACTTAAGAGCAGTTTAAGGTATACTTTGGATGCAGCGCTGAACGGTCCAGGGGGCAATTCTTGTATGGTAAATCCAAATTTTTCCGGACCTCTGTTTATCATACTTACACCGTATATGGCTTTGGCAGAGCGTAACTCAGGATCGAGCGCCACCATATGTGCCAAATCCGGCAGTTGCTGTTCCATCGTACGAATCATGCGAATAGCCAAATGCATACTTGAACGCGAAGTCACCCCAAGTTCGAACAACTTCTGATTGTCAAAATGCAATTCAATGACCGGATCTCCGTTTTGGATGACATGGCCATCGCTCATCTCCATTCGTGCTCCGTGATATACACGAGATCGAAAGTGTAACATGGGATCTTCTGGCGAAGCCGTCCGCAGATGATATACCCAGTGGAACAATTTCTCCCAGCCAAGCCATAAGGCAACAACGATCCGCTTCCATAACTTCAACGTTGTCTGTGGTTGATTCTTGTTCTGAGATTCGCTCACGGTAACACCTCCCATCAACGTATCGACACGTACGCTTTGCAGGCCCAGCCTTTCAGCTTCCTGTAATACGACTTCCAGCGCCTGAAGCATCTGCTCCGGCGCGTGTGCATCAGCACCAAGAGTCGTTCCTCGATCATGCAGCAGCATGACCTCTCCGCCTCTTAACTCCTTCAGCATCCGTTCGGTCAGTCGCTGGACACCTACTCGACTTCTCCAGTCTTCAAACATGGAAGACCACAGTACAATCTTTCGTTCTTTCTTGCTGAAAAAATCAAACAGATTCATAATGCCCCACGGTGGACGATAAAAACAAGTTTTCACACCGGTTACTTCATGGATAATCTGACCTGTTCGCTGAATCTGGTCACGAACCGTACGCGGCCGCATGAGCCAGTTCGTTTTGTGAATATAATTATGAATGCCAATAAGGTGGCCTTCGTCATGTATGCGCTGAATGAGTTCAGGATGACTCGCGGCATGTTCTCCCACAACAAAAAATGTTGCTTTTGCTTGATGCTGGCGAAGCAGATCGAGCAATCTCGGCGTATACTGCGGATCTGGCCCATCGTCAAACGTTAATGCAAATTGTGTATCACTTCTCCCCCGTCTAAATACACGAAAACCGAAAAGCCTGCTGATCAAACTTGGAATAAAGGCGTAAAAGGATGAAAGATACAATAACCACAGTAGAATACTCTGAAGTATCGTTGTCATGTTGCAAGCTCCCCACTTCTCCTGCTGAATTACGGTGCGCTATGGCACTATCAAAAATAAACCGCCTTTAATTTTATCATAGTTCAGACTTTTCTTGAATCCTGTTTTCCCAAAAAGATAGCTATCGTGTACAATATATACATTATAATGATCTGCCTGCAAAGGAGCCATGTCCATGCTACCGCTTTACAAAAAATACGGGCGAACTGTCTTTGATATCGCTTTACTCGTATTAACCGTGTACGTCATCATGTACAGTTTTAGCCAATTATATCAAATCGCTGCACCGGTTTTTCTCTCATTTATCGTGTACTGGATGATTGAGCCATTAGCCAAATTTCTACATCGCAAAGGACTGCCCAAGACGCTTGGAGCTGCCATATCCGTCCTGTTATTTCTCGCGATCATTATCGCGGCCTTTTTTGGTGTGGGCTTGATTATTATCTCACAGATATCCAATCTTCAAGATAATTTTCCTGTATACATTGAAATGATACAGCGTGAGTTTACCAATCTGGTGTTATTCATCCAGGACAAGTCAGACGCTCTCCCTGATGGGATTATGGATAAAGCGAATGATTATTTTGCAACACTGACCGGCTTTCTTTCCAAATGGGTAACAAGCGGAGCGCAATTCATTGTAGGTTTCCTTAGTTCATTCTCTTCATTTATTACGAACTTCGGAATTGCGATTATTCTAGCCTTCTTTCTCAGTATCGAGATTGAATCCTGGCGCAAGTTTGCCCGTGCGAAGACGCCCAAAACCTTGAAGTTAGCTATTGAATTCATGCGTAATCACGTGTTCAAGACGATCCGTTCGTATCTTAAGGCACAGATGATCATGATGCTCATTACGTTCGTATTGATTTATGCAGGTTTGTTGATTTTGGGAACCTCTAACGCCTTTACCATCGCAGTCATCTGTGCAGTTTTTGATCTGGTACCATTGCTTGGCGTTCCTGTTGTATTCATTCCGTGGATTATCTACTTGTTCATTATAGGCAATAGCAGCCTGGCCATCGGCCTCATTGTGATTCTGGCAGTGACGATGCTGACACGACAATTGTTGGAACCGAAGATATCGGGTAACTCGATTGGTGTATCTTCCGCGTACTTGATGCTTTCGTTCATGCTGATATCCCTTTCGATCTTCGGCCTTGCTGGTGTAGTGTTATCTCCAGTGCTGCTGATTCTTTTGAAAGAACTATTACAACAAGGGTACCTGCAAAAGTGGATTCACCTTCCAAAAGATGAATTTGAATCTTCTCCATTGGTTATGGACCCGCCCGTTAGCACGGCCTCAACGAGTTCTGCCGAGTCCGCGATGCATACGCCTGTTCCTGCGAAGGATCACGAGGACCCAGCCAAATAGTCCATGACCTTCCTGAAGAGAGCTGTCGCCTGATGATGGCTGTCTGGAGAGACATTTTGAACAAGCACAGCTACGGCGTACTTGGGTTGTTCTATCGGTCCGTAACCGATGAACCATTGATGATTACGCTTCTCCCCATGTTTCTGTACCTGAGCTGTACCTGATTTCCCTGCAACATGCCACCGCGCACGCTGCAGGGATTTTCCTGTTCCCTCACGGACTACCTTATTCATCCAGGATAACAGTTTATGCGCAGTTGCGGGAGCAATCTGCCCTGCGGCTGAAGGAGAATCATGCAAGGGCATCTCCAGCATGGTGCCACCATCCGCATATTGGATTCTCTTAACGAGACGTGGGGCACTAACCTTTCCATCATGTAACAGTGTCACAATCAGATTGGCGGCTTGCAGCGGTGTGACCAGCACATCTCGCTGACCGATGGCTGTCTGTATTTTCGCACCTTCATCACCAGAAGAAACAGCCTCTGTTCGCACACGCCCGTGATCTTCGTGATCAAAGTGTCGCAAGACGGGCATTCCTGCAATCTTTTTCCCCTCCCAACCAACAGGTCGCGCCAGTCCCAGACGATCTGCCGTGTTCTCCAGTTGCTCCATACTAAGCCTGCGTGCCGTTTCCGCGAATACGATGTTGCAAGACTCCGCAAATCCTTGTTCCAGATTCAGGTTTCCATGCCCATGCTCTTTCCAGCAGGACAAACCATACTTACCATACTCACCATCACAATGAAATTCTTCTCCATGAGAAACCGCATGGTATTCCAACGCAGCAGCCGCAGTGACAATTTTGAAAATGGAACCCGGGACGGCTCCCTGTACTGCACGATTTCCCCAGGCCGATTGTTTGGGGTCCACATGTTGTGGCTGATAGAATGGACTTGAAATCATGGCGCGAACATCTGCGTTGGCCGCATCTAACACAACAACAGCCCCTTCTTGTAAGCCAGCTTCTTCTGTCAACTGCTCCAATCCACGCTGCAACTTGGCATCCACAGTCGTTTCTACACGTAAAGGATAATGGCCATTGGCCGGTGCAATAACGTGCGGCTGAATTTCAGGGATAATCTCCCCACCACCCGAGACCATACGTGATACAAGCGTAGGACCAATTCCCCTCAACAGGGGTTCAAGTGTCCTCTCCAGTCCAGCCGCTCCTGATTTCATGGCAAATGGCTGTTTTACTTCATCCTGATGCCCAGTTAGAGCTCTGGAGGACTCAGGCTGTTCAGCCAGATAACCCATCCACTGCATTCCCGTATGCCCCTGAAGATACCTTGTCATCATTGGATAGATACCCGCTCCTTGCAGGTGCAGATTACGCAGACGCTCCACCTGAGCAGCTGTCAAATGAACAGGCTGAGTTGCACCTGCTGTCCAGAAATGAGGTGCATTTTCCCGATTCCATTCCTTCTTCAATTGATCCAGATCGGTATGTAATATAGCTGCCAACTGCGTCATCTCTGATCCTTCTAATGCCCCTTGCTTGTGTAGTTCACCTGATGGCACTGCCTGTGGAAAAAGAACCAAGCCCCATTGCAGCTTACCTGTCAACGCCTCACCTTTGTAATCCGTAAATTGTCCCCGGCCCGGATCTAACATCACCCCGCGTTCACGCTGCAATACGGACATTTCACGTACCGTTCGGTGAAATCCAGGCATCGTCTGATTCACCTGAACGATCTGGACCCATCCCAATCGCAATATAAGCAATCCAAAGACAAGAGTTAGCATAATACAAGCTATATAGATTCGCCGTTTCGCAAGGAGATGCATCCCAGTCTCACCCTTTGTCGTTTTGACATATTATTGCTAATACAGCTTGGAATTATCCGGTAAACAGCAAGAAGGCCTGTCCCATGTACGGGACAGGCTCCTTAGCAATATTAATCCGCATATTTTCACGGATATGCTTTATTTTTTTGTTACACTGTAAAGCGTGACAACGTTTCTTTCAATTCCGTGGACACATTCTCCAGCTTACCAGACAGATTTACCAGCTGGTTACTGATATTTTGCTGTTCACTGCTCAAGGAAGCTACTTCTTGGGACGTTGCAGAAGATTCTTCAGCTACAGCGCTAACATTGCTCATGGCTTCAGACAACGTAGCTTGAGATTGGTTTAATTCTCCAATGGAACCTGTCACCATGCCCAGACGCTCCACAAATGCCCCCATCTGTTCCTGCACGGAAGCAAAGATGACGTTGGTATCTTTAACCGCATCCATCTGTTCCTTAAATAACGGATAGGCTTCAGACAAAGCATCCACGGTCTCGTTCATTTCGGTCATGATTTTGTCTGTGATCTCGCCAACCATCTCAATGGATTGTCTGGATTGAGCTGCAAGCTGTCGAACCTCATCAGCCACCACCATGAATCCGCGTCCGGCTGCACCCGCACGTGCTGCTTCAATGGTTGCATTCAGGGAAAGAATATTCGTCTGTTTTGTGATATTTTGCAGCACTTCAAGCACTTTAAGAACAGAGGATGTACTCTCTTTCAACGAATCAACCTTATTCACCAGTGCACCAATCATTTCTTCTGTCTTCTGGGTTTTGGTCATCAACTGATTCAGATGTTGTGTTCCTGTCTGACTGGACTTCTCTACATGACGAGCAGAATCACCCATCTGTTCATTCGCAGCGATTACACTCTGCATCTGACGAGAGATATTGTCCGTTAATTCATTGCCACGTTCCGCTTCAGTTGCCAAACTGCCTGCACCACCTGCGATCTCTTCTGTGGCTACGGCAATCTCCGAAGCGGATACAGCCGTTTTCTTGGATGCACTACTCAGCTCAGAAGCCGTATCCAATACTTCCTGTGCAGAACGATTGGTTTGTTCAACCAGCTTCGTGATCTGCTCCATCATCAGATTAAAGGCGGTAGAGAGCTGACCGATTTCATCTTGTGAGCTGTACGGTGTACGAACTTTAAGATTACCTTTAGCACCTTCCTGCATCAGGTCTTTCAGTTTGCCGAGTGGACGAGCGATCATACGCACCATCCAGACCCCGATTAATACTGCAATCCCCGCATCAACCAGCGCCATCCACAAAGTCAGGGTCAGAATGCCTTTTGCATCCTGAACCAATACAGAGGTAGGTATCATACCAACCAGTTTCCAATTGGATGTATCCATCGTACTGTATACAGCAAGCATTTCCGTGGATTTGCCATCTACAAGATACTTCGTATTCGTGCTACCTGCTGGTTCGGTCAACTCTTTGACAAATGCCAGCTCTGTATCTTGTCCCGTACGATCCGAAATGGAGGATGCGACCACTTTATTATCCGGAGCAATCAGTTGAAGAACAGCTCCTGGCCCCAGATCAAGCGATTTCAATTGTTCCTCCAAAACTTCCAGCTTCAGCTCAATAACCAGAACATACGACTGAGTAGTCCCCTGCAAGTTTTTCATCGAACGTGCAATTTTGAACGTTGGCGTTGAGCCATCTTCCTTGACCTCGGTTGGAAGCCAGCGATAACCGCCCGACTCAATCAACTCAGTGTACCATGCTTCCTGACGAATACCGCCCATGGATGAACTGTTGTTGCCCGTACCCATAACGGACTTTGTATCGTCTGTAGGCACCAAATAAATCGCTTCCATAGATTTATTTGTAAATGCAACATTGGACAGTTGCTTGTTGATTGAACTTGAGTTCACAAATGTATCATACGCAGTCAGATTCTTATCTGACATCTTTTGCAGCAAGGACTGCATTTCCGGATCAAAGAAAATTTGTGTGGATGTATCCACAAATCTCTCCAAAATAATGTCCATTTTTTGTTTGGTCTGATCAATGGTCTCCTGATTGGCACGTGAAGCATTTTTCTCTATCGTACCCTTGGCTTTTGAATAGGATAATAGACCCAAACTCACTACAAAAATCATGATCCCCGCAAAAAAGATCAAGAACAGTTTAACCCCTACGGATTTAACCGGATTTGCCTTTCTAATTTGTTTAAAAGAAGCTCCCCCAAAGTTTTTCCAATCCCGGTTTTTGAATTGTTTCTTTACCCAATCGGTCTTGATCCAGCCCAGCTTCAGTTTACTACGGTCAAGCTTAAGTAATTTTTTCCCATCCCCTGTAATTTTACTTTTACCTACTTTTTCTTTCTTCACTTTCTGAACCTGCTCAGGATTAACCTGCTCATCTTTTGTCACTTGCTCTCCACTGTCTTTCTGCTTCTTTTGAACCAATCCCATTCACCTGCCAGTTATTTACTTGTTAGATTTTTGTGTCTCTCCCCTATAATTATGTAGTATTCGACAGCTTTCTTCGTTCACCTTTCATTTCCCAGAAATTTTTTACAACTTTATTCCTATTTTTCTATAAAAAAAAGACCCCCATATGCCGATAACGGAGGTCCTTCCTGTTGATTTCATAACACTATTTTGTTAAATCATAATACTATATTGGCACATTGTAGGTATTTGAG
Source organism: Paenibacillus sp. FSL R5-0519 (assembly GCF_037974275.1). NCBI lineage: Bacteria > Bacillati > Bacillota > Bacilli > Caryophanales > Paenibacillaceae > Paenibacillus > Paenibacillus sp. FSL R5-0519. The sequence continues at coordinate 1,242,914 of NZ_CP150234.1, read as the reverse complement.
CCTACTTCTTTTTTCTCATCATGTCAAAATACGAAACCGGCTGATCCACTTTCATTTTAACCAGCTGTAAAGGGTGACGAGCAGCATCTAGAACATTGCCTTCTTCATCCTGTATTTCGCCGACCACCTGTTTGAAAAAGTGACCTCCCGGACCAAAAAATTCGATTTCCTGTCCTGGTTTGAAATGATTGCGCTGTTGAATGGTTGCCATTCCTGTTTCGGCATCATACCCCATAACCAATCCAGCGAAGTCAAAAGGTACGGCTTTTTCTTCCGGTTCATAGATATGATCTTCATGGTCTGGTGTATCATAGAAAAACCCGGTATTCAGCGGGCGATTCGCCGCTTTGTTCATTTCTTCAACCCATTCAGGTTTCAGAACATAATTCTCCGGGTCTGCCATATAGGCATCGATGGCTTGACGATATACGTTAACCACGGTGGCCACGTAGTGAATCGATTTCATACGTCCTTCGATCTTGAAACTGTCCACACCCACATCAATCAACTCGGGAATATGGCCAATCATGCACAGATCCTTTGATCCCATGGAGAATGAATTATCCTGTTCCTGGAACAGGGGAAGCTGGTTCTCACCCAGTTTGAATGGTGCAGGTGTCTTCATCTGCATGTCCTCTTCGCTAACCCACACTGCATCTTCTCTCGCATCCTCAAACAAATCATACTTCCAGCGGCAAGACTGGCAGCAACCGCCCCGATTGGAGTCCCGATCCGTAAAATGGTTGGAGAGCACACAACGTCCGGAATACGAGGAACACATTGCCCCGTGAATAAAGGCTTCAATTTCAATATCCACATTTGCCTTGATCTCTTCAATCTCTTCGAAACTGGTCTCACGTCCGAGAACAACCCGTGGAAGTCCTTCATCTTTCCAGAACTTCACAGCCTGCCAGTTGAGTGTGGATTGTTGCGTACTCAGATGTACCTCAAGACCTGGCACAGCACGCAGGGCTACTTCAATAATAGCCGGATCAGCTACGATGATCGCAGAGATTCCAGCATTATAGAGATTTTGCAGGTATGTTTCAATACCCTCAATATCCTCATTATGTGCATAGATGTTCGTCGCTACGAACACTTTGGCTCCATACTTTTTGGCAAACTCCACACCTTCACGCATCTCTTCAAAGCTGAAGTTGTCCGCGTTGGAACGCAGTCCATAGGCCTGTCCACCGATATATACGGCATCTGCACCGTAATGGATTGCAAATTTCAGTTTTTCCAGATTACCCGCTGGAGCTAGCAGCTCCGGTTTGTCCAGACGGTTACGTTTACCCGAAAACTTCCGCTGTACCGCCACTGTTTCCATTCTGTTCACCTCGTCTATTAATACACTTGTTCTTTATAGAAAAATCCAAACGACAATTCACGTTCAGGATCCTGTAACTCCCGTACCTCATCGAGCCACTCTTCGGAGAACGCATATGCGTCAGCATCGGCAACATAACTGTCAATCGCTGTCCGATATGCACGTACAACAGCTTCATTGTAGGCTAGTGATTTTAGGATACCTTCAATTTTGAAACTGTGTACACCCGCCTCCATCAACAGATGAAGGTCTTCGAGGATGCATATATCCTCCGAACTCATAATATGTGTGCCGTTAATGTCTTCATAGATCGGGAATTTCTCATCCCGGCGTTCAGCCTCGATCAGGAACAATCCACGTTCTTTACCCAAGTGTCCCTCGACTGGCCGTCCTTGATGAGCCATATAACTTTGCACCAGGCTACGCTTGGAGTGATATATATTCGTCATGCCATGTACCTGAACCTGAGCTTCTACCTTGAGAAAAGGAACCATCTCCGTCAACTCGTCCATATTCAACTCACGGGCAAGCACAACGCGACTCGCTCCCTTGGTCCCCCAATAGTTAGCTGTTGCATAGTTCGTCGAAGTCATCTCCGCATTCCAATGCAGCTTCACATGTGGAGCATATTCCTTCAGGGTAGCCAGCACGGATGGATCATTAAATTCCACACCGTCAATACCGATTCTGCCAAGTGATTGAACATATTCGGGCAATTCTTTCAACAGCTCGTTGGACATCAGATTCGTCATGGATACATACACCCGCGCCTGATGTTTGGCTGCAATGGCAACCACCTCTGCTGTCTCCTCCACGCTGAAGCTGCCTGGAAGACGCATACCGAATCGATCATCTCCAATGACCAGAGCATCTGCTCCAGCCTGGAGCAGCACTTCTGCCTCTTTCACATTCGCTGCTGTAACGAGCAGTTCATGTTTCTTACTCATATAATCCCCTCCGCTTATTGCGCAGCCTTACTTTTGGCTATATTTTGCTGGTGTTCCTTATACGTTTTGGCAAATAGATGTCCAGACGAGCCGTCCTTTTTTGTCACATAGAACAGATACTCCGATGCTTCCGGATTTAGTGCTGCTTCAATGGACGGAAGACTTGGACTGGCAATTGGACCAGGCGGCAGGCCTTTATTCAGATACGTATTATAAGGACTTTTCACCTTCAGATCCTTGTAATACAATCGCTCCTTTGGCCTGTCGAGCAGATATTGCACGGTAGCATCAATTTCCAGCTTCATATCCTGATTGATCCGATTGTAGATTACCCCTGCAACCAGTGCACGTTCCTCATCCACTACAACTTCTTTCTCCACCAGTGATGCAATGGTCAGCAGCTCGTGCAGGGAAAGTTTCTTCTCTTGAAGCTTGGCTTCCAAATCCGGGATAGAATTGATCTTGGTCTGGAATTCTTCCAGCATACGTTGCATCACATCATGCGTGGAACTTCCCTTTTTCAGCTCGTAGGTCTCCGGGAAGAGATACCCTTCCAATACGTAGCGAAGTTCTTCATCCACTGGGATATCTTTGAGGATATCTACATCGAAGGCCGAAGGATCATTGGCCAGCTTGATGAATTCATCCCGATCGAGAACATGCTCATAAGAAAGCTTGCCCGCCATTTGCAGAACATTATAACCCTCTGGAATCGTGAATTTCACCATTTCCTCCGGTACCACTTCACCACTACTCAGCTTGCTAACAATCTCATCATATGTCACGCCAGGATTCATAGAATATGTACCCGCCATGAAATTAGATCCTAGTTTTTTCCACTTTAAATACCCTTTAAAGGTTAACCCGCTTCGAATTAGGCCTTCTTCTTGAAGCTGATCCGCGATTTTTGAAGTTCCCGATCCGCTCTTAATCTCGAATACGACCGGTTCTGTAGAAGCTTCCACAGGACGCATCATACTCCATACGTAACCGCCTGCGCCTCCGGCAAGAACTACAATGATAAGCAGTATGACTACTATTGCTTTCCCTTTCAAAAAAGAAACAACTCCTTTACACAACCAAAAAGAGCGGACTTCTCCGCCCTCCCGGTTTCTTCAATTTGAAGCTGATTAATCTTCGTCAATGGGGAGTGTACATTCATCATACAGTTCCGAGATGTTCTCCCACTCATCATCATCGTCGATCGTAACTAACTCTGGCATGATCTGGTCTTCACTTCCAGGTGATACCCGCAGAAGTTCAACCTCGTCATAAGGTCGCAACGAACTGCGGAGCACCGCATATTGCTGACCGTTCACTTCGAACTCAGCCAACAAGTCATACGGTTGTGATTTACCGTTCTCTTCCTCGAGCTCAACATGAGCACCGAATGCCAGACGCAGTGAATCTGTCCATTTCAGGTCTTTGCGGCTATATTCCGTCATTTAGTTCGCTTCCTCTTCATCATCTTCAGCAAGAAATGTATTAAACGTCTCCTCGACGATATCCCACTCGGCATCATCTTGGATAACGAAAAGTTTGATATCGTCGCCCTCTTCTTCATAACGGAATGCATATACATCCGTTTCGCCATCTTCAGGTTCAACCGGAGCAACCATCATATACTTGGCCTCCGAACCGTCTACTTCAAACTTCATGATGACTTCGAATTCCTCTTCATTACCCTCGTCATCCGCAATGTAAATGATTTCCGCTTCTTCTTCCATACCCAGTTGATCTTCAGCCATTGTTGATCCCCCTCACCTTCTACTATTGGCATCCAAATAATTTTGCAAAATCAAGCTTGCGGCCATTTTGTCCACAACTTGCTTGCGTTTTTTCCGACTGACATCCGCTTCGATCAGCGTACGTTCTGCTGCCATGGTTGTCAGCCGTTCATCCCAAAGGTGAACAGGTAAATTCAGTTCATCCCGCAGGCGATCGGCAAAAGCAATGCATATCTCACCGCGCGGTCCTACGGTGCCGTTCATGTTTTTGGGAAGTCCCACTACGATCTCACTAATCTCATGCTCACGCACAAGTTCGGCAATTCGAGCGAACTCGCCTTCATCACGGCGGCGTTCAAGTACTTCCAATCCCTGGGCAGTCCAACCGAAGGCGTCACTCGCGGCAACTCCGATTCTTCGGTCCCCATAGTCCAAACCTAATATTTTCATCCATGCTCTCCCATCCTGAGGCCTGCTCAGGTCGATTCAACATCGCCTTCTCAAGCTTCAGGCTGTATTCTGTCGGTTCATTTCCCGCTGCTTGCATGGCTGCAACACAGCGGAAGCGGCGTACATTACCGGTGATTGGCCAGATAGGAACGTACAAGCTCTTCAATCAGCTCATCGCGCTCCTTTTTACGGACCAGACTACGTGCGTTGTTGTGACGAGGAATGTATGCCGGGTCTCCGGAAATCAGATACCCAACAATCTGGTTGATCGGATTATACTCCTTATCGACCAATGCATCATATACCGTGAGAAGAATCTCTTTGGATGATGCTTCCTGTTCGTCACCTTTCACATTAAATTTAACCGTCTTATCCATGGAGTCCATTGATGACACCTCGCTCCTGCATGAACATGGGGACCATGTCCTGCCGAATTGATTTCTGTTTATATAATAACATATTCTGACTGCCACAAGTAAACAAAGGATAAGGCAATTGTGTTTTTTGCTTGTCCTTTACTGGCTTCAGCATACTGCATCATTGGATTTCAGTCTTTTTCAGGTACAAAATACAAATGAACAGAACCATTTCGATTTATATTTTGACGATGATAAGCTGCTCAATGGATTATGCAGTATGCCCGCTAACCAATGAAACCGCCAGTTTCAGCGCTTCATCCAGCTTGCTAGCATCCTTGCCTCCGGCTTGCGCCATATCTGGACGTCCACCGCCACCGCCGCCGCATACTGCTGCGACTTCTTTGACGATTTTACCTGCGTGCAATCCTTGTTTTACTTGTTCAGCAGGTACCGCTACAACAAAATTCACTTTACCATCCGCCGGAGCACCCAATACGAGTACTGCATTAGGCAATTTTACTTTCAGTTCATCTGCCACTGTACGCAGTGCATCCATGTTCGGAGCATCTACGCGTGCTGCCAGCAATTGAGTATTTCCTGCTTGTACCACTTGATCGGTCAGTTGACCAGCTTCCATGGCACTCAGCTTGCTTTGCAGGGATTCCGTCTCTCTTGCTGCTTCTTTCAGTTGCAGGTTCAGACCTTCAATCCGTTTAGGTACATCAGCCACATTTGCTTTGAGCAGTGCTGCTGATTGCTTGAGCAGTTCCAACTGGCTTTCCACATACAGATATGCGCCACGTCCAGTTACAGCTTCGATCCGACGAACGCCGGAGCCGATTCCGCTCTCGCTTACCAATTTGAAGATTCCAATCTCTGAAGTATTATTTACGTGACAGCCGCCACAAAGTTCCAAACTGTAGTCTCCGACTTGAACAACACGTACAATATCTCCATATTTTTCGCCAAACAGGGCCATTGCACCCATTTCTTTCGCTTCATCAATAGCTTTCAGCTCGATGTTTACGTTGAGACGATTCCAGATCTGTTCATTCACCTGACGCTCAATCTCAGTCAACTCTTCCGGCGTGATGCTGCCGAAGTGAGAGAAGTCAAAGCGCAGACGCTGTGGCTCTACGAGCGACCCTGCCTGGTTTACGTGTGTGCCGAGCACATCTTTGAGTGCCTTGTGCAGCAAGTGGGTTGCTGTATGATTTTTGATAATGTCGCCACGTTTGGCTGCATCCACTTCAGCGTTAATCACATCACCTACACGCAGTTCACCGGACTCCACCGTTACCAGATGTACATGTTGTCCGAGTGGAGCTTTGAACAGGCCTTGTACTTTCGCTGTTACACCAGCACCGCGCAGCAAGCCCTGATCACTCACTTGACCGCCACTTTCCGCGTAGAACGGAGTCTTGTCCAGAACAACCTGACACGTCTGTCCTTCGCCTACAGATTCAACAAGGGCATCACCAGCTACGATGGCTACCACTTTTGCTTCCGTCAACAGGTCAGTATAACCAACAAACTCGCTTTTAACCTCCAGCTCAGCAAGTGGTCCGCCTTGAACTTTCATGCTCTCACTCTCTTGACGCCCAGCACGTCCAAGCTCACGTTGCTTCTGCATGGAAGCATCAAAACCTTCACGGTCCACAGTCAGACCATGCTCTGCAGCATAATCTTCTGTCAGGTCAAACGGGAAACCGTACGTATCATACAGTTTGAAAGCTTCAGGTCCGCTAATAACCGTGCGTCCTTCGGATTTGGCAGTACCGCTGATATCAGCCAGAATCGCCAGACCATCTGTTAATGTTTCGTGGAAGCGCTCTTCCTCGGTTTTGATTACTTTGGCGATGAATTCCTGTTTGTCGACTACCTCAGGGTAGTACATGCCCATCACTTCACCAACCGTTGTAGTCAGTTCATACAGGAATGGACGGTCGAGTCCAAGCACTTTTCCATAACGAACCGCACGACGGAGCAGGCGGCGGATGACATATCCACGTCCTTCATTACTTGGCAGCACGCCATCACCTACTGCAAAGGCAACGGTACGGATATGATCGGCAATGACTTTCAGTGCAACATCAATTTCGACACTGTCGTTATATTTCACACCCGCAAGAGCGGCTGTTCTTTGAATCATCGGTTGGAACAGGTCTGTGTCAAAGTTGGAATCCACATTTTGCAAAATGGAAGCAAAACGCTCCAAACCTGCACCTGTATCAATGTTTTTGTTAGGAAGCGGTGTGTAGCTGCCGTCCTTGTTATGGTTGAACTGGGAGAATACCAGATTCCATACTTCCAGATAACGTTCGTTTTCCCCGCCTGGATACATCTCGGGATCACTCATGTCGTTACCGTAAGCTTCACCGCGGTCATAGAAGATCTCGGTACAAGGTCCACATGGGCCTTCGCCGATATCCCAGAAGTTTTCATCCAATTTAATGATACGCTCAGCAGGCAGTCCCACTTTTTCGTTCCACAGTTTGAATGCTTCCTCATCTTCCGGATATACCGTTACGGACAGGCGCTCCGGATCGAAACCGATCCACTCTTTGCTTGTCAGGAACTCCCATGCCCATGTTACGGTCTCTTCCTTGAAGTAATCTCCAATAGAGAAGTTACCGAGCATCTCGAAGAACGTATGGTGACGACGCGTTTTGCCGACATTCTCGATATCATTGGTACGGATACACTTCTGGGAGTTCGCAAGACGCGGGTTCTCCGGCTTCTCACGTCCGTCAAAATAAGGCTTGAGCGGTGCCATACCTGCATTGATCCACAAAAGGGAAGGATCGTTGTGAGGCACGAGCGATGCGCTCGGCTCGATTTTGTGACCTTTACTTGCAAAAAATTCTATCCATTTGGACCGGATTTCACTGGCTTTCATACTGGATGCCCCCATTAAATTATAATAGTCCGTTGCGTGTTCGCTCCGGTTGGTCAACATTATTTTTTGTAAAAATAAACACAAAAAACGCCCCTGAATAATCAGGGACGATGTTATCGCGGTACCACCCTGGTTATTGCTGTTTATCCCTTGCTGCGTAGATAAACAAACAATCTCCTCGTTCATGCGAAATAACGGTCGCTCCCGGCAGGGTTGTCCTGCACTCCGAAATTAGCTTTCTGCCGCTTCATCTTTCAAGACTCTTCCAGCCATCAGTTCAGGATCACCCCGATCTGAAGAAGTCTATTCTCTGAGGAAAGGAACCCTCGGCGTACTTTATTTCATCATCGATTTCATGTTCTAAACATACACACTCATTATATCGGTAGCATAAGCGGGTGTCAACGCAGGCTAGATGTTGTTGTAACCCTATTTATCAGTCGATCCTACGTTTGATGTAATAGGCGAAAAAGTGTTGCACAATCACCTTTAGTACGGCAAAAACGGGTACTGCCAGAATTAAACCTACAATGCCTGCCAGTTCGCCTCCGACGAGCAGTGCAAATATAATGGACAGTGGGTGCAAATGCAACGTACGTCCCACAACCTGAGGAGAGATAACGTTACTCTCCAACACTTGGCACAGGGTGTTCACAATGACCACAAGCAGCACCATTTTAAAAGATACGGTTGATGCCATGACCACAGCAGGAGCAGCACCAAGGAACGGCCCCAAGTAAGGCACAATATTAAACACAGCTACAATGCTTGCAAGCAGCAGGGCATATGGCATATCAATGACGATATAACCAATGTAGGCAAAGATGCCAACAATAACACAGACAATAAACTGGCCCCGAATGTAGTTCCCCAGTGCAGTATCAATTTCTTTCATCACGGAGACAATCGCTTTACGGCGTGAACGCGGGAGATATGCCACAATAGTGCGCTCAAACACCTCAAAGTCTTTTAACATATAAAATATCAGAAATGGCACGATGAATACATTGAATAACACATTAATGGTCGCCCCGATATTGTCCATAAGCACGGTAATGCCCTGAGTTAGTCGATCCTCCATCTGAAAGAACCAACTGTTCATGCCTGTTCGCACACTTGGCGGCATTAATTTGTGATCCATATTGTTCATCAGGCTCTGGGCACGCATGGACAGCTCCGGCATATGCTCGTTGAGTTCCTCCAGCTGTTCAATCAATACCGGAATCACATTCATCAGAATGACACCGATGCAGGTCAGGAAAAAGGCATATATGAGCAGTACCGCAATCGTACGCGGCACCTTGCGCCCTCCCAGCATGCTGACAATCGGATTAAGTACATAGGATATGATAAGAGCTACGATAAAGGGTGCCAGCACTGTTTTCAGGAATGCATATATATGAAGCAGTAAAGGCCGCAGCAACCAAATAAAATATAGAATAATTAATCCGAGCAGCAGCCAGATCGCATAACGGAACAGCTTGTTTTTGGTTAATTGCTCCACTTGTATCTCTCCTTTTGGACTGGCTCTGAGAGTCAGTATATGTAGGAAAGGTAAAATTTATTAACACAGCGCAGAAGTGGAAGGAGCAATTCGAACATTTTTTCTTAAACCCAAAAAAACGCCTCCTTCATCAGAGAAGGAAGCGCATTTTGCAGTAAAGGGTAGCATATAATCATACATGTGCAACCCGAACCATTATGTAACCACATCTATATACATGTGCCAACATATAACGACAGCATCCCATGACATACATTGTCATGAAACCGCATATAGAGGAAGTTATCCTGCTTATTAAGAAGAAGCGTGTAGATGAGGGAAGTCTTGTGGCAGCTCGTCCCCGAAAAACAGATCATCCAGGGAGCTCAGCGTACCGTCTTCTTCCACTTGATATACAGACATTTTCTCACCGTTCACCGTTAATTCGATAAAGCATCCCCAGCAATAAAACTGGTGGGAACCAATTTTCCCGATATCTTTGGAACTACAGTTTGGACATTTCATATTCATTCACCTATCCATTAACAGAATGAATGGCATTTTCCAAGCGCTGTTCACTCAGAGACGGCACCATAATGGCACTTTCCCCGATAGACATATCGCTTGTACATGGCAGCCATTTGCGGCCCTCGATCAGATCGGACACAAAACCGTCCGTAATTTCAATCCCTATTATTGTATTTCCCAACTCTTGGTCAAAATAAACATCGGAGACACGCCCAAGCAGCAAACCTTCTTCGGTGAGCACGGACATCTCCTTCAATTTAGACCGACCGAGGAGGTACGTGTATTTTATGTCGTCGGCTCCCGTCTTGCGGACAGCCTGTTGATTACGGATCATGACGGCATCTTCGCCGTAGGCAACGATATCTTGCCACTGCACGATTTTGACATGATTGGTAAACAGGCCTTTGTTCTCAAGTTCAATGCCTTCAATCTGCCAATCATCATTCACAATGAAATCCTGGATTTTACCGACCTGCTTCCCGTCCTCCACATCAAAAACGGCAAGTCCGATCATTTCCTGAAGCTTCATCGCTGGGTCCCCCTCATCTTCTTATCATTAAATAGGCGCGGCGCTATTGCTAGGTATGCCCAAAGTTGATGAGTGGCAATCAGACGCCGATCATCAAAACCGCTTCTATCCAACCGATGAAATGGAACTTCTTCCCTCCTTCTGTTCCATGTGTAAAGTTCCCCTTAGGGTCTATTACGCAGTCGTCCAAGAATGGTTCCAATTTTTTCGGCGGTTATCATGATTTCTTCCGTAGTATTACCCAATCCCCAGCTAAAACGAATCGCAGAATGTAAAAATGTTTCAGGCAGTTTCATCGCTTTGAGCACATGAGAGACTTCAAGTGAACCGGAAGTGCAGGCCGAACCGCTTGCAACAGCAATCCCTTCCATATCCAAATTCATTAACATCGTCTCTGTGGACACTTCCGGAAAGCTGATATTCAGGATGTTCGGCAGCATATGCTCCGCGTGTCCATTCACATGAAAGTGCTCCGTCCCCACATGGATTTCAAGCTGTTCCAACAAAAGTTTGCGCAATTCCAAATCATGCTGACGATGCGTCTCCTTTTGAGCTGATGAAATCTTGAGAGCCTCTGCAAATCCGGTAATACCTGCGATATTTTCCGTACCAGCGCGCCGCTGACGTTCTTGCAACCCACCGTGGGCTCTTGCTTCCAACAAGATTCCTCGCCGTACATAGAGTACACCGACACCCTGAGGCCCATTGATTTTATGCGCCGAGAAGCTAATCAGGTCCACAGGAAGTTCCTTACAGGAAATATCCTGGCTGCCCAGAGCCTGAACTGCATCAGTATGGAACAGAATATTGTGTTTACGTGCAAGCTCCCCGACCTCACGGATCGGCTGAATGGTGCCCACTTCATTGTTGGCAAACATCATGGTAATCAGAACCGTATCCGGCCGGATGGCCTCTTGCAATTCATCCAGATTTATTCGACCGTGACGATCAACAGATAGATAGGTTACTTCATAACCTTGCCGCTCCAATTCCTGACACGTATGCAAAACAGCATGGTGCTCAATTGCGGTCGTAATGACATGTTTCCCCTGATCTTGCCTTGCTGAGACTGCTCCGAAAATCGCCAAATTGTCGCTCTCCGTGCCACCTCCGGTAAACACCAATTCGTCCGGGAAACAGTCTAAAGACGCCGCAATGACATCCCTTGCTCCGCTAACAGTCCGTTTGGCTTCACGCCCAAAGGCATGGATACTTGATGCATTGCCAAATTGTCCTGTCATGACGTTCATCATCGCTTCTGCGACTTGTGGATGCATAGGTGTCGATGCGGCGTGATCCAAATAAATTCGTTTCATTTATTTCCACCCCGTTATATGTTAAATTTCTATCTCATGGCGTACTGTCAAATTGGAAATTGAAATGGATGCTCTATTGTCGCATCTTCGTGTATAATGTTCTATATCCATTTCAAAAAGGAGAGAGAGACATGAGTGATCCCATTCTCGGGCAGATTCTGAATCAACTTCAACAAATGGACAAACGATTCGACAGCATCGACGTACGTCTTGATAAGATGGAAGACAGACTAATTACCATGGAAAGTAGATTAGACACCATGGATGGTAGATTGGATACCATGGATAGCAGATTGGATACGATGGATGGCAGATTGGACACCATAGATGAACAAACCAAGAACATCCCACTTCTTCAACAAACTGTTCTGGAAACATTGACCGTTACGAAACGGCTTGACGCTTCCCACTCCGCCTTTGAACGCAAAGTAACTACCGAATTGAATACCCATCAGCACAGCATTGATATTTTGAATCGCCGTCAGTTACGCATGGAAGCTGATATAGAAACTTTAAAAAGTCGCTGATTCACAAGATATCCGGTTAAGCTCACACTTCACCAACTTGTAAATCCGCGGCTGAATACATAGTCCTTACTTCCTTGAAGTGATCTGTAGAAATTGAAAACAAAGTACCCATTGGTGCGTGTTCAAAGAGTCTGCTGTTCAATACCGAGAAAATCAGACTTTTTGAAATATCTCTATTGGCATGTCTAAAGCCCCCTAGTTGGGGGCTTTAGTATGTCTTCTGCGATGCGAATGATGACCCTAAATATAAAACATGTAGCTATCTTTTTTCTCTTGATCCTGGAATGTAATCAGGTCTTTCAGTGTTGTGGAATCCAACACTTCCGCAATACCGTCACGGATACGCAACCATAGATCACGCTTCGCCGGATCATCTTCCTCTGTGAAGTCTACGGGAGAGATTGGCCCTTCCAGTACACGGATGACATCACCTGCAGTTACGGTTGCAGGATCACCTGCAAGGATATAACCACCGTATGCACCTCTAATGCTCTTCACCAGTCCTGCATTACGTAGTGGAGCAATCAGTTGCTCCAGGTAATGCTCCGAAAGCTGGTTGCGCTCGGCAATGCTCTTAAGTGATGTAGGGCCTTCGCCTGTTCTGGCAGCAAGCTCCATCATGATTGTGAGGCCGTAACGGCCTTTTGTCGATATTTTCAAAGGAGTCACCTCTTTCAATTTTCAGTAACGATTGGAAACTTTATATTGTATCCTGTAGTCCATGACCGTTTGTTTCACGATCTGTCCACAGCAGAGATTCATAGAACTCATTTTTAACTTTCTAATTCTCCGTATTCCGATCATAACCCTCAGCTAATGTTAACATATCTGCATGCTTTATGGAAAAGAAAGATTGACGATATTCCAAAATGTGCGTCTGTGGTGGACACTATCCAAAATTGGCCGGGTGTATCGTATCTTGGGTCCGGTTATGCTAGAATAAGAAACGAAACACATTTATATATAGAAATGGTGATAACGATGTCCAAAACAATTGAAAATACACGGGTCGTCGTTGGCATGTCCGGAGGTGTCGATTCTTCCGTTACCGCGTTGCTGCTGAAAGAGCAAGGTTACGATGTCATCGGCATTTTCATGAAAAACTGGGATGACACCGACGAGTTCGGCCACTGTACCGCTGAAGAAGATTCAGAGGATGTACGCCGCGTATGTGAACAGATCGGCATTCCTTACTACACTGTCAACTTCGAGAAAGAATATTTTGATAAAGTATTTACCTATTTCCTTGATGAATATAAGTCGGGTCGCACACCAAATCCGGATGTCATGTGTAATCGTGAGATCAAATTTGGTGAATTCCTGAACAAAGCTCTGGATCTCGGCGCAGATTATGTAGCTACAGGACACTATGCTCGTCTGATTGAAGAAGACGGCACATTCAAACTGCTGCGTGGTGTGGACAACAATAAGGACCAGACGTATTTCCTTAACGCACTCAATCAGAACCAGTTGTCCAAAGCCATGTTCCCTATTGGTCACTTGCCCAAACCGGAAGTACGCAAAATCGCAGAAGCGGCTGGCTTGTATACTGCCAAGAAAAAAGACAGCACAGGTGTCTGCTTCATCGGTGAGCGTAATTTCAAAGAGTTCCTGAGTAACTATCTGCCTGCCAAAGGTGGAGACATGGTTGATATCGTGACCGGTGAAGTCAAAGGCCGCCATGATGGTCTAATGTACTACACACTTGGACAGCGCCAAGGTCTTGGCATTGGTGGTTCGGGTAATGGTGAGCCCTGGTTCGTTGCAGACAAGAATCTGGAGAAAAATCAACTGCTTGTTGTTCAGGGAGATGCCCATGCAAGCCTGTACTCCACTGGTCTAACCGCAACGGGTGTGAACTGGATTGCTGGTACAGAGCACATGCCTAATGTTCCATACCGTTGTACTGCCAAATTCCGCTATCGTCAGCCGGATCAAGGTGTTACACTGACCTGGCAGGAAGATGGAAGTGTGGACGTGCAATTTGATCAGCAGCAAAAAGCCATTACGCCAGGACAAGCCGTTGTTTTCTACGACGGAGAAAACTGTCTGGGTGGGGGTACGATCGATCAGGTGCAAAAGGTACCTGTACCCGCAATGCAATAATAGAGCTTGTCCATAAAATGCGGATTATACACAATACCGTGTATCCCTATTAAAAAAGCCGTCTTTCATGTATACCATGAAGGATGGCTTTTTTCCTGCTTTTCTTTGCAAAATAAATAAAAATAGTTCGTTATGCAGTCAACCAGAATCCTGCCAAGGAGGCCAACGCCCCTACTCCAACCGAACTGACGACGTAGAGCGCCGCGCTTGCGTATCGTTGTCGACCCATAAGTCCTAACGTTTCATAGCCAAAAGTAGAGAATGTGGTGTACGCACCGCAGAATCCGGTTCCCCAGATCACCCAGATTACATCTGAGATCATTCCAGATTGATGCCACCCGTATAACAGCCCAAGCAACAGTGAACCAGTGATGTTAATGGTCCATGTCCCCCATGGAAAAGCCGTTCCCAGCAAGCCCGAGACCCATTTTCCCAGACTGAAACGCAGTACAGCCCCCAGTACACCAGCCAAACCAATCCATAAGATCATGAGGCATCACCCTCTTGTCTTGGCGATCCCAACATACGCTGTCCGATGCTCATTCCCAACGCACAAAACATTAATCCAGCCAACACACTTGCGATCATATAAAGGGCGGCATTCACCCATTCGCCCCCTTCGGATAAACGAACAATATCCAATGTAAACGTAGAGAACGTCGTAAATGCGCCGGTAAAACCTGTGCCAATTGCCAGTCGAAGTTGTGGTGTTATTTTGCCTGGAATAGCGATGGTAAAGAACCATCCTAAAAAAAGACTTCCCATCGCATTGATTAGCAGCACTGCCCAAGGGAACCCCCCATGGACAGTTGGTATCGCTAACTGTATGGCATATCGGGTTAATGTCCCAAGAAATCCACCCGCTCCTATATACATAAGCTCTTTCATGTTGTGTGCATCTCCCGATTGATCTGTCTGTTCTTAAAATTCCCTGCGCCGCTGTTGGTTCAGCCTGATCTTCGATTCGTTGCCTTGTTCCGTTGCCTCATAGAATACTCTACGTGAGAGCTGTTTTGGTAAATATTCCTGCTTCACATAATGCCCCGGGTAATTATGCGGATATTGATAGCCCTCATGTCCAAGTTTCACGGCACCCGAATAATGCGTATCTCGCAAGTGCAGCGGAACTTCTGCCGATTTCACCTCATCAATGGCGTTCATGGCTTTGGAGATGGCGGTGTATACCGCATTGGATTTTGGACTTTCGACCGCGAACAGAATCGCTTGTGCGATGTTCAGCTTGGCTTCGGGCCAGCCGTTATTCCGGTATGCATCAAGTGCTCCAATGGCCTGGGTCATGGCTTGCGGGTTCGCAAGCCCGATGTCTTCACTGCTTGCTGCAATCAGGCGTCGAATGAAGGTCATTGGGTCCATACCGAGCTTCTCCACCGCGTATAGAAACCAGAACAGCGCCGCATCACTAGACCCCCGGATACTCTTGTGAAAAGCAGACAGCACATCATACTGGGTAGATTCATCGGCTTTCACAATAGGGCGCCGAATAGACTCTTCAGCTACACCAAGCGTGATATGAATGGAGCCATCCTTCTCCGGTGGCGTCGTCAACGCTGCCAGTTCAAGTGCGTTGAGCGCACGCCGAATATCCCCATTGGCCATCGTGGCAATATGCTCAAGCGCCTCATCGTCTGCCTGTAATTCCATGAACCCCAGACCTTTGTCCGCATCGCTCAATGCTCTGCGCATTGCAATAAGGGAATGCTCCTTGTTCAGCGATTCCAACTGGAACAGGGTGGAACGGCTCATCAAGGCACCATTGACGTAATGAAAGGGATTCTCTGTTGTCGCGCCAATAAAAATAATCGTGCCCTTCTCTACCGCTGGCAATAACGCATCCTGACGTGAACTGTTAAACCGGTGTACCTCATCGAGGAACAGAATGGTTTTGGTTCCATACAGTTGTTTGTTCGTTTGCGCCTGTTCGATGACTTCACGCACATCCTTGACGGAAGCTTCCACTGCATTCAGACGAACGAACTGTCCCTGCGTTTGCTGAGAAATAATATGTGCCAGGGTGGTCTTGCCGCATCCCGGAGGGCCGTATAACAAGATGGACGAAATCTGATCCGCCTCAATGGCGCGCCGCAGTAATTTCCCCGGTCCAATAATATGTTCCTGTCCAATATATTCATCCAGATGCTCTGGCCGCATGCGGTCCGCGAGCAATCTGGCTTGTGGTTTGGAGTCCTGCTGAAACGAAAATAAATCCATTGCTCATCACTTCCTTAACGGATTACCTTAACTTGTGTACATTTACAATTCTGATGTATTACCACTCTCTATCATATCATACTCCCGCGGTAACATAGCCATAAATGCGCCAAGCGCACTGCTGACAAACGCATCCTTGCGTGTAATAAAACGAGTCATCATTCGGCTTATGCCAGAAGGGAGCGAATGTTTGCGAAGATTTCCACTTGCGATTTGCTGCCGAATCACAATCTCTGGTAACAGAGAAATCCCCATTCCAGACGTTACTCCACTAATAATTGCTTCCAGCGTTCCAAACTCCATAATCACTGGACGATTTATCCCACTTGAGAGCAACCACTCCTCTAAAATCTGTCGGTAGGAGCATCCCATGCTGTAAACAAGGATGGGTTTACGCGTAAGTTCCTCTTCTGGCCCCATACCCGACGAGACCACAAACAATTCTTCATCAAACACATCCACGGACTCGATATCTGGATGATCACAGGAACAACCAATAAAAGCCCCTTCCAATTCATACCCAATCACTTGATCAATAAGCATCTGCGAATTGCCCGTAGCTAGTGATAAGGACACATTAGGATACTGTTTATAATATTTTGCAAAAAGCTCAGGTAAACGAACCGCTGCGGCAGTCTGTGTTGACCCTATTCGCAACGGCCCTGATGGTATACTCGTCGCCCCAAGCGCCTTGGAAGCCTCATTCAGCAAACCAATAATTTTATCCGCATAGGTCAACAGCATCTCTCCCGCTGGAGATAACGTCATGCCTCGGTTATGACGAATGAACAACGTTGTACCCACTTCTGCCTCCAGATGCCTGATACGTGCCGTTACGTTGGATTGAACATACCCCAGTTTAGCAGCAGCTTTGGTCAGATTCCCTTCCTGTGCAACACACTGAAATATTCTAAGATCCCCGCTCTCCATGGTCCCCCCACTCTGACATCATTCAAAATGATATCCACTTCATTACCAATCATTATACTTCATGTGCAAACCGGACTACAATTCATGTAGATCCCTAACCAGTCCTCTGACTGGATGATAAGGAGTGTTCAGCATGACATACTGGAAAAATAGAGTTGCTTTGATCACAGGTGGCGGAACAGGCATAGGCCGTGCTGTAAGTTTAATGCTGGCAGAGCGTGGAGCGTTGGTCGCAGTCAACTATTCGCGCTCCAAAGATGCAGCAAGCGAGACTGTTCAACACATTTTGGATACGGGAGGCCATGCATTTGCCGTTCAAGCTAATGTTGCCAATGATCTTGATGTCCGGCGCATGGTCACCACGATAACTGAAACCTATGGCCCGATTACTGCACTTGTAAATAACGCCGGAATCACCCATCATATCCCTCTGCACGATCTGGAGTCTGTTACAGATGACGTCTGGAATGAGCTGATTGATGTCAATGTGAAAGGCATGTTTCATTGCGTGCGTGCAGTGACGGAAGGCATGAGACAGACTGGTGGGGGTTCCATCGTGAATCTGGGCAGCATTGCAGGCAGTACGGGTTCTGGCTCATCCCTCCCTTACGCCGTCTCCAAAGCGGCAGTTCACGGCCTGACCTTATCCCTTGCGCATGCACTCGCACCACACATTCGGGTGAATGCTATCGTCCCTGGCGCAGTTGCTACAAGATGGTGGGCCGGAAACGAGGAGCGAATGCATCGTCTCGGTGGAGAAGTGTTATTGCAGCATATTGCCTCACCTGAGGATATCGCACACATGATCTGTGCTGCGCTTGAACAGCAATCCATGACCGGGCAGCTCATTACTGTAGATAGTGGACAGACGTTATGAACTCCAGCCATGAAAAAGGTATCCGCACCACCCAACCCTTGAAGTATACAATTTTGATCATTTTGACAACGCTAATCATGGGTACTTCGTTTCCAGTTGGCAAGATCGGTATGTTATATGCTCCACCTTTCCTGCTCATGGGTCTACGTTATGTACTGGCAGGCAGCTTGATGGCCTGGTATCTACATAAACGCCCATTACCTACCCAGTGGCAGTCTTGGTTGAAAATAATCCTTATTGGCCTGTTCCAATCCGCAGGAGTGATGGGCTGCGCCTACTACAGCATGAACTGGATTACCTCTGGCGAATCAGCCATTATTACATTTACCAATCCGTTGCTGGTCATTATCCTCAGTGCTCTCTTATATAGACTGACCTACCGCTTCAGTCAGTGGATCGGTGTTATGCTCGGTTTCATGGGGATTATGTTTACCTTTGGATGGCAGATGAGTTTTAGTCCTGGCACCTGGATTGGATTCGGTGGTGCGATCTCCTTTGCCGTGTCCACAATTCTTATCAAACGCTGGGGCGATGACTACGATACTTTTGTCTTAACAGCCTATCAGATGCTCGCGGGAGGTGCTGCGCTTCTTCTACTGAGCGTATGGACTGAACATCCTCACTTTATAGTGAATACCACCTCGGTTATCGTACTGCTTTGGTTAACGCTTGTTTGCTCCATCATGCAATTCTCGCTTTGGTTTTATTTGCTGCAACATAGTGATCCGGCTCAAACCAGTTCCTATCTGTTCCTGGCACCATTCTTTGGTGTATTGTCGAGTTGGATCTTGCTGGGAGAACATGTCCAGTGGTTTGCATTGGCAGGTGGTTTACTCATTGGTGTTGGCATATTCCTGGTGAACCGTCGCTCATCCAGAATAAGAAATAGAGTAACATAACCCTGAACTTCCACTGTCGTTCTTTCTCGGAAGTTTAAGCATTCTTGCACAAATACAGAAAAGGCATGCGCTTATGGGACATTTCCCCATGAACGTCATGCCTTTTAATGTTTAACAGACTTTATTCACCCAAGTTCTGGCCAACCCTGAATAGTTACCGGCTCGCCATCGGGATTATGTGTTGCGGCCGCGTATTCTGGCAAATCACCATCATGGAAGAGCCACAATTCGTGCAAGGCCCGTGTACACCCCACGTACAGCAGCTTTGCATCACCGGCATTCGGCAGATAATGCTTCTGATCTACGTCTGCCACGATAACGGCATCAAACTCCAACCCTTTGGACAGATAAACAGGTAAAACGGAGTGTCCGCCCGTGTACTGCTTTTTGCCACCGTCGATCAGGTTCAGGTCCCAGCCTGCGGCCTGCAGTTCACGATGAAGTTCCTCTGCTTCATGAAGGGTACGGGTCAGGATGGAGACCGTTCGGTAGTCTTTGACAGTTAACACCTTCAAAGCCTGCTCCAGACTTGCCGTCCGCCCTTCGCCTCCATAAGCCAATGTCCGAACTGGATCACCACTACGGAAAACAGGGATCGCCGTAATCCCGCTCTTGACACCACGTTCCAGAATCGTATTGGCATAGTCGATAATTTCCATCGTTGAACGATAACTTCGGGTCAATGCAAAGTATGCATTCTGCTCCTCAGGAAACAAAGAACTCATCTCATCCCACGCATGAACACCACGGTACTCATGAATCCCTTGGGACAAGTCACCCAGTATGGTGAAGGAATGCCCTTTGACGAACTGATCCAATAACGCCACATGAAAAGGGGAAAAGTCCTGCGCTTCATCAATCACGACATGATCGAACCGCTCCGAACCCTCAATATCATGAACCAATGTATGAATGTATACCAATGCAGGCAGATCCTCTTCACGGACGATATCCTGCTTCAGATCTGCTGCCGTTTGTTTCATGACCAATTTTGGAATAAGCCCGCTGAGCGAGGCTGGCACTGTGCCACCCTTTGCAGCTTTGAACAGCTGTTTGTATAACGTAAGCGGCTCGTATTGAGGCCACTTCTTGGCATAAGCTTTCTCACGAGTAGATGCTTTTTTCTTGCGCTCTTTACGCACAGCTTCTGGCATTGGTTTCTTAAGTTCCATCTCAATCCAGCGGTGAACCCGCGCCATGACCCGTTCTTTGCGTTTGGCCAGCGGATAATGTTTGTATTCCTCACCGAACCAGTTCTCAATCTCCGTCTTGCTAAGCACCTTACCATCCCATGGACTGAAATCCATATCCGGTACGGAGTCCGCTTCCATCCCCGACAGCCACTCTCGAATAAGTTCCATGAAACGGATCGACCCTTTGTACCGTCCAGGTACATCATCATTCAATTCAGGCCGTGCATCTGGTGTTTCGAACCAGGTGTTGAGCGTATCTGACGTATTCGCCAAAGGCATCTCCAGCCCCAGCAGGTTCATCGCCCAATCCGGGAATGTCCGCTGCTGGATGTCCCCTACTCCGAGTTCCGGGAGCACATCCGAGATGTAATCCAGGAACATGTGGTTGGGTGCAAAAATAACCATTTTCTCCGCAGATACCTGCTCCTTGTACTGATACAGCAAAAAGGCCAGCCGATGCAGGGCAACCGTTGTTTTCCCGGATCCAGCCACACCCTGAATGATCAATGCGGTGTTTCTCGCCGCACGAATGATCAGATCCTGCTCCGCCTGAATCGTAGATACGATATCACGGAGCTTGTTATCCTTGTTCTCTCCCAGTCGATAAACGAGGAATTCATCCGATACCGCTGGCTGGTCGCTGTCACGGTTATATGTATCCGCCACACGTTCCAATATCCGCTGTCGAATGACAACGTTTCGTTTCAGGTACACCAGACCTTCAATTAGCCCTTCCGGGGCTTCATACGTTGCGGAGGCTTCGCCTCCTGTAAATGAGTAAAACAGGCTGGCGACAGGAGCACGCCAGTCGATGACGAGCGGATGCTCTCCCACCTCTTCGCGGTCTACGCCGACTTTGCCAATATACAGCGGTTTCCGTGCACCACTGCCCTGTTCTTCGAAATCCAAGCGTCCGAAATAGGGTTGCTGCGCGCTCTTGGACAAGGCGGTGCGGCGCTCTTCGCGTCCAGCTTCCAGCACTTGTTCTGTGAAGTCGTGGCCGGTATACACCGGAATATTTTGCAGTCGTTCTAACTGACTGTCCACTTCCTCCATCGTTCGCTCTAACCTGTACTCTTCTTCTTGATAGGCACTTTGAAAGCTGTCTGACATGTTTCAGTTACCTCCTAAGAATATGTTTTGCTCTGCATCACCAATCACTGACGACGCAAAAGGATACCCACTATATCATATTGATGCGAAAAAAGCTACAGCAACCTGAATGAACTCATACAAGAAAACCGTTGCTCACGCTCGTACTGAACGAATGAACAACGGTCTTAAGTAAAACTATAATCGATCTAGTTCTGATTCAATCTTGACCTTCCTGTGCCACAAACTGTTTCTGTGCTAATTCACGATACACCGAATGACTGCCAATCAATTCCGCATGTGTTCCTGTTCCAGTCACATGTCCATGCTCTAATACAACAATCTGATCGGAGTCCACCACGGTGGACAACCGGTGTGCGATTACGATCGTGGTTCTGCCTTCCATCAAATTGGACAATGCCTGCTGTACTTCGTATTCTGATGTACTGTCCAGACTGGATGTCGCTTCATCCAACATGAGAATATCCGGACTGCGCAGTAAGGCACGAGCAATAGCAATCCGCTGACGTTGGCCCCCGGATAACTTAATTCCTCTCTCGCCCACTTCCGTCTCATATCCCTGTGGCAACTTGTCGATAAAGTCGGCAGAATAAGCCATCTCGGCAGCTCGACGGATCTCATCCATCGTGACCTCACGGTCTAATCCGTACGTGATATTGTCTTTGATGGTACCCGCCATAAGGGGACTTTCCTGAGATACATACCCGATCTTGCTGCGCCAGGATGACAAAGAATAGTCCGTTATCGCTTGTCCCCCATACGAAATATGGCCTGAATCGGGCATATAAAACTGCTCCATCAAAGAGAACAGTGTTGATTTACCGCTACCGCTTGGACCAACAATCGCGGTCACTTTACGTGTAGGTACCGTCAGATTAATTCCGTGCAACACTTCTTCACCTGTGACATAGGAAAAGTGTACATCCTGGAACGCAATCGTCTCATTTCCTTTTGGAGCTACCTTGGTGCTGTGATGCGGCTCTTCCTCATCAGCAAGAATAGCTTGTATGCGCTCTGTCGCACCTACAACTTTTTGCAAACGGGAGTATAGTGTTGTGAACTGCCCCATTGGCATAATGACCTGGAACAACAGCAATATAAAGGCGACCAGTTCACCTGGTGACAGCATACCAGACGCTACACGCATTCCCCCTACACCAAGAATAACGACCAATACTGCCGTCATGACAAATGTAAATAAAGGACCGATCAGCGCAAGGATGCGTGCTTCCTGCAAGCCAAAAGCAAACATTTTACGAATCCGGGAATCCCCGGCTTCTGATTCCTGTTTCTCCGTCCCGTAGGCTTTGACCAATCGGATCTCACCAATAACCTGGCTAAGTACGGACGTAAGACCTGCCATCTCATCCTGCTGCTTCTTAGAGATTTTGTACATCTTCCTCCCCACTGGCAACAGGATCAACAGTGTAAGTGGCACCAGGCTCAGAATAATGAGTGACATCACCCAATCCAAATAAAAAAGTAACGCCACCCCACCTACAACGGCAACGATGTTCGACACAAAGGAGACCAGATAATCTGCGATTAATGTCATGATCTGGCTTGTATCATTCGTAATCCGGCTCATCGTATCGCCTGTCCGATTGCGATCGAAATATGGCATTCTCAGCGACAATACCTTGTTCCACAGCTTCGTTCGAAGCGTGGCGACCACACGTTGTCCTGCGTAATTTAACATATAAATGCTGATACCCGAGGCGATCGCCTGAATCACAAATGCACCGAGCAACAATAAAATAACCGATTTGTTCAGTGCCGAAGTGGTTAGTCCATCAATCAGACCCTTGGTCATCAGTGGCACAATCAGTCCGGCCGTCGTCTGAATCAAGGTCAGAATGAGGGCCAGAATCAGGATCAGTTTTGGCGGATTTGTGGAAGCGATAAGCTTGACGAAATCCTTAAATCCTTTTTTTCCTACCTTCGGTTCCTTCTGCTCTGCTTGCTGCTGTTCTTCCATTCCCGTTCCTCCCGTTCCCATCTGCTCACCAGAGATCATACGTATGAACTTACATGACGTTGCCTTTTGTTGGTTAACACAGCTTTACAATATCCCATGTAACACGAAATTGGCTAAAAAGAGGATGGAAATGCCATACATGACCACAGGCACCTGTTTACCTTGACCTGCTGCCAGCTTTGCTAATGGATAGGCAATAAATCCAAAAGCCATACCATCCACAATGCTATATGTAAATGGAATCATGACCATGATCAGAAATGCCGGAAACGCCTCTGTAAAGTCACCAAAATCCATATCTTTTACACCTTGCACCATCAGGCCACCAATAATGATCAAAATGGGTGCAATCGCACTGTCTGGAATGTAACCGAGTAGCGGGATGAAGAAAAAAGTAGCACCGAATAACACGGCTGTAACGAGCGGGGTTAACCCCGTGCGTCCACCTGCGGCGATCCCGGCTGTAGTCTCTGCTGCGGCGACTGGAGGACTGCTTCCGAATACGCCTGCCAACACAGTACTAATGGACAGAGCACGCAGACTGCCTTTGAAGCGCTCTGGACGACCAATCATCTGTGTCTGAGCGGTAATTAATCCGATATTTTCGAACACCACAATTAGCAGTAACAAAAATACCGCAATCCAGAACGCGACATCAGCCAGCTTCATTAGAGACAATTCGCCAAACAAGCCACCGTATTGACGCAGCGCATCCATCGCTGATACGGACTCACCCGGGTTCACTGCTCCAAGTACGTAGGCAAGGCCTGTCCCGATCAGAATACTAATCAGAAGTCCACCCTGTACATTACGTATAAATAAAATCAAGGCCAGTACTAGCGTAACGCAGGCCGTAATGACATTCGGATCATTAAAGTGCCCAATCGCGACAAATGTGGTCTGATGCGCGATCACGATTCCACTTTTTTGCAAACCAATAAATGTGAGGAACAAACCAATCCCCACCGTAATGCCATGCTGCAAATTTTTTGGAATTGCTTCGCTGATCATTTTATATAGAGAAGTAAACGCAACAATAGCAAACAGTATACCTGTAACGGTTACCACGGCCAGCGCTTCTTGCCAGCTTAATTTCATGGAATGTACGAGTGTATACGTGAAAAATGCATTAATCCCCATTCCGGGTACAACAATAATTGGTGATTTCCCGCCAAATGCCATGAGCAAACAGCCTGCAATGGATGTCAGCAAGGTTCCAACCATAGCTGCCTGCAAGGGCATTCCAGCATCGGAAAGAATTGTAGCATTGACCATAACGATATAGACCACGGCAAAATAGGAAATGGCTCCCGCCACAACTTCCTTCTTCCACTGGTCTCCTGGCTCCATGCCAAGACGTCTGGCCATCCATCCGTGTTTCATTTCGTTCTATTCCCCTCTCTATAGCCGCAAATTCTTTTATGTATGTATCATCATTTCGCGCAGCAGTGAATATCATACACGGTTTTGACGTTGAAGTACATGACGTAACTCTGACATTTCTTCAGGAATGCGGTTCGTCTATCATAGACGTTTGATGTCTCATCCGCTTCATCTTCCGGGTATAATCATACAAAAAAAGCGCAGACGCCTTATCGGCATCCACGCTTCTTCCGTCGGCAGCAAGTTACTGCTGCTTGTTCTCTGCAATTTCCAACAAATCCTTAATCGCAACACTGACCATAATCAGTCCGGCTACCGGAGGCACGAATGAGTTACTCGCAGGTGGCTGTTTGGCCTTGCGAATTTCCGGAGCATTCTCGGGAACGATTTTTTGTGTGACGTCTTCGCGTGGTTTCATCGGCTTTTCAGTCGAGAAGACCACTTTCACACCTTTTTTGATACCGTCTTTACGAAGTGTGGTACGCACAACACGGGCAATCGGGTCCATGGTCGTTTTCGAAATATCCGCAACCTGGAATTTCGTTGGGTCCATTTTATTTGCCGCACCCATACTCGAAATCATTGGAATTTTACGTTTGAGGCACTCTTTAATGAGATGGATTTTGTAGATAATCGTGTCGGATGCATCCAGCACATAATCCAGTTCATATTTGAACAATTCCTCATACGTTTCTTCCGTGTAAAACATATTCAATGCAATGGCATCACATTCCGGATTGATCAGTTTCACACGTTCCACCATCAGGTCCGCTTTTTTCTGTCCCACTGTCGTGGTCAGCGCATGGATCTGGCGGTTGATGTTGGTGATATCCACTACGTCTTTATCAATCAGGATGATGCGCCCAACGCCGCTACGGGCAAGAGCTTCTACAGCAATTCCACCTACGCCGCCAATACCGAGCACAGCGACTGTACTATTCTTCAATGCGTCCAGACCTTCAGGTCCGATCGCAAGTTCTGTTCTTGAAAATTGATGGAGCATTGAGAATCGATGCCTCCTTTATTTCTTTTCCGCTACCGGTTTACGGGCTACGCGGATATGAAGTTGTTCCAATTGCGAGTCATCCACTTCAGAAGGTGCATTCATCAACAGATCCGTTGCACTTGCCGTTTTCGGGAAGGCAATCGTTTCACGCAGATTCGTGCGGCCCGCCAGCAACATCACGAGGCGGTCCAGACCAAAGGCAATACCACCATGCGGTGGAGTTCCATATTCGAATGCTTCGAGCAGGTAGCCGAATTTCTCATTCGCTACTTCTGGAGAGAGTCCAAGGGCAGCAAACATTTTCTCCTGAACGTCACGTTTGTAGATACGCATCGAACCGCCACCTACTTCATAACCATTGAGAACAAGGTCATAGGCTTGAGCACGAATAGCACCCGGATCTGTGTCGAACAGATGTACATCTTCGTCTTTTGGACGTGTGAACGGATGGTGTTCTGCCACATAACGTTTGGCATCTTCATCATATCCAAGGAGTGGGAAGTCCACAACCCAAGCAAATTTGAATTTGCTGTCATCGATCAGGCCGAGTTGACGGCCGATTTTCAGACGCAATGCGCCCAGTACGTCAGCAACCACTTTTTTCGTGTCTGCGGAGAAGAGCAACAAGTCGCCATCCTCAGCACCTGTACGTTCTTTGACAGCTTCGATTTCTTCAGGTGTGAAGAACTTCACGATTGGCCCTTTGAACTCGCCGTCTTTTACTTGAATCCAAGCCAGACCTTTCGCACCGTAACGTGCAGCAAATGGTCCAAGATCATCGATCTCTTTACGACTCCATGTGCCACAGCCTTTAGCGTTGAGCACTTTCACTTCTCCACCTTTTTCGATGACGGAAGCAAATACTTTCACACCACTGTTTGCTACGATATCGTTCATTTCAACCAGTTCCATACCGAAACGCAGATCTGGTTTGTCTGAACCGTATTTACCCATTGCATCTGCATACGTAATCCGTTGGAAAGGCAGTTCCAGCTCAATGCCTTTGGTTTCACGCAACAATTTGGCCATCAGTTCTTCCATCATTGGCAGCAGGTCATCCTGTTGCAGGAAGGAAGTCTCGATGTCGACTTGCGTGAATTCGGGTTGACGGTCTGCACGCAGATCCTCATCCCGGAAACAGCGAGCGATCTGATAATAACGCTCAAGTCCACCCACCATCAGCAATTGTTTGTAGATTTGTGGGGATTGTGGCAAAGCGAAGAATTCACCTTCATGCACACGGCTCGGTACGAGATAATCACGCGCACCTTCCGGGGAGCTCTTCGTCAGGATTGGTGTTTCCACTTCAACGAACTCTTCTCCATCCAGATAGTCACGGAACACTTTGGATGCTTTAGAACGCAGTTTAAGTGTTTCGAACATTTCCGGACGGCGCAGGTCCAGGTAACGATATTTCAAACGAAGGGATTCATCCACTTCTACACCATCTTCAATGAAGAATGGAGGTGTTTTGGCTGCATTCAGCACTTCGATTTCTGTAATTTGAACTTCAATTTCGCCGGTAGGCAAGTTTTTGTTCACTGTTTCTGCATCACGTTTAACGACTTTACCCGTTACAGCGATAACATACTCGCTACGCACACGATCTGCGATTTGCAGAGCTTCGCCGGAATAAGCCGGGTTAAAGACAACTTGTACAATCCCGCTGCGGTCACGCAGATCGATGAAGAGTACGCCCCCCAAGTCACGGCGGGTTTGAACCCAACCGTTCAATGTTACTGTCTCACCGATGTGTGCGGGTGTTAATGCGCCGCAATGATGACTTCTTTTCATAACCAAACTCCTCATTATGTGAATTTCCGTTCTGTATGGGCAGTTATTACCTGCTCTTCAACAGTCCGGTTACGTGTAGACCATGTATTCGAAAAGGCTTGTTACCTCTGGCTCACCAACTCCCAATTCGTTGGAAACGTCGATGAACCTCAGTAATTTTGCCGGATCAATGTGTTAATCGAAAGTTTTAATTTCTATGTTACAGTTCGTGCTTATTTACTTTCGCGAATGGCTGCTACCAGATCATCAAGCTTCACGGTTTGTTGCTCTCCCGTATCCATCGACTTGAGGGCGATCTCACCACGCTCCAACTCGTCATCACCAAGGATGGCCGTATAGCGGGATTTGAAACGGTCAGCCGATTTCATCTGTGCTTTCATCTTGCGGCCCAGATAATCACGTTCCCCAGACAGTCCAGACTGACGAATTTTGAACAACAGTCGGTTCACTTCACGATCAGCGGCCTCTCCCAGAGCAACAAAGTACACATCCAGTGGAGTGAGCGTAGTCACCTCAATATTTTGGTGCTCCAGGATCAGTTGAATACGCTCCAGACCAATACCGAAGCCGATGCCCGGCTGATCAGGTCCGCCGATATCTCCAACGAGACCATTGTACCGGCCACCGCCACCAACCGTATCAATTGCTCCAATCCCTTGGGCTTTTAATTCAAACGCAGTCAGCGTGTAATAATCCAAGCCCCGTACCAGACGATTGTTCACAGCATAATCTACTCCGAAATCATCCAGGTATGCCTGCAGCTTGGCAAAGTGATTCAAAGACTCTTCATCCAGGCTATCCAGTATGGAAGGCGCCCCTACGAATTTGTCCTGATCGACTTTGCAGTCGAGTACACGCAGCGGATTGCGCTCCATGCGAGACTGGCAGTCCTTGCACAGGCTGTCTTTCATCGGTCTGAGGAACCCAAGTAATGTCTCGCGGTATTCTGCACGGCTAGTCGAGTTGCCAACGGAGTTGATCTCCACTTTAACATCCTTCAAGCCGAGCTCTACACACAACTGGTAGCCCAGTGCGATGACTTCGGCATCAATCGCCGGGTCCAGTGCACCGATGGCTTCTACACCAAACTGGTGGAACTGACGCTGACGACCTGCCTGCGGACGCTCATACCGGAACATCGGACCGATGTAATACAACTTGCTCACATCCGGTTCGCCGTAGATTTTATTCTCTACATACGCACGGACAACACCGGCTGTTCCCTCTGGACGAAGAGTCATGCTGCGATTGCCTTTGTCATCAAAGGTATACATTTCTTTCTCAACGATATCGGTAGTCTCTCCTACACCACGTACAAATAAAGAAGTCTGTTCGAAGATCGGTGTACGAATCTCGCGGTAATTAAACCGTCGACACAGATCTCGTGCTTTTTCTTCTACGTACTGCCATTTCTCGACAACTCCAGGAAGTAAGTCCTGCGTCCCCGTCGGTTTTTGAAAAGCCATCTTGATCCCTCCAGCATTGATTTTTTTCTCTGTATAACAAAAAAATCCCTCGCCCTGTCGCTGTATATACAGCAAACAAAGGGACGAGAGATTGTGTAATATACATTCACCCGTGGTACCACCCACATTTCGGAAACCTGACACTTTAGCCGTTCAGGTGATCTCTGATGATTCAGGATTGCCTATTGCACCCTGATCAAGCAGATATTCCGCTCTACGTGTAACGCACGTCCTGCGCAGGCCGGCTACTGGTCAACAGATCATGTCTGCCATGTTCGCCGTCTGTTCTCGGGGAAGTCATTCGTCCGCTCATCAAGAGAATCCTTACAGCCTGGGGATTCCTCTCTGGTCATGTGGGCACGGAGTACTTGGTCCCGTCATCAAATCAGTAATATAGTTCAAAAATCGACTTCTATTGACTATAGTCAACGTATTATTTTCTGATTGTAATGAACCGCAGTGCTAAAGTCAAGGGTTAACATGAAAAGATAGCATTAAAAAAATTCTACGCACATGCCGTACTGGATAGAGAGTACACTCCAATTATGACGGATAGAAGCTGGACTCATCAAACGAATTCCAACTCCAATCCCTACATAACTCTATTGTTTCAGCATCCACTTCAGCAGATCAGGCATGCTCGCCCATAGACGGGAGTGCATAATGACATATTCAATCGCTTCATTGGAATCGCCCATTCCGACAAAATCAGGGAGGTTATGCGGCAGGCGTTTCAAACCCAGCAGATAATCCGGCACATGTTTGTTCATCCCCCGAGCCACACGGTACGGCTTTTTGAGCTGGGAGGTGATTCCATTTTTCTTATACTCCAGAATGATCTGGTCATAGGCAAAGGCCGTTGAGGCGCCACCTTTTCCATACCTTGCCATCAATTGTTCTGCCTGCTTCAATTGGTTGCTGTACAAATACACAGCAGCGAGCAGATAACGTGCTCCGGTATTGTCTTCCGTATTAAGTTCCAGCAACCGCTCCAGGGTTTGTGCCGCTTCTTGGGTATCCCCACCAAACCAGCAAGATTCCGCGTAGCTTTTGCATACCCGGATATATGGACGAGTCTCTTGAAGCCCCCAGAAGTGCCCTTTGTTCTTCTCAAAAAACAGCTCACCCAGTTCGCGTTCTCCAGCAGCAATTCCGGCCTTGAGGTAAGCCCGTGCATCTGACTCGTTGTCCGATTCCTCAGCCAGTATAAGATATGCATCCGAGCTGTCAGGATATAATTCCAGCACCGTTTTCGCCAGTTGTATTCTGCGTTTGGCAGAACTGGATCCCCTCGCCTTATGTAGCAGAGCCTCCGCTTTGTCCTTTGGTGTACCTGGACCGTTCAGCACCATCAGCTCGTCCGTTTCGCCGCCCATTCCGTATTCTTCAATGTAACTGAACATCTCATTGACCTTCCGGGAGATCGTACCTGTCGTTACCTCATATTTAGTGGCCATATCAGGTTTTGAGACATTGAAGCCGTATTCCTCAGACAGCAAATATTCAATTGCAGCACAGAAGGAGCCTGTCTTCTTCACAGTGGGGCGCGTCTGGCGGGAATAACCGTTCCATAACATCAGAGCTTCCAAAATCAGCTCACCCTCGTATTGTTTCCGCATGTTCTCAATCAGCTCCAGGGCCAGCTGTTCGTGAGAAGGATGTTCCCATTTCAGCTCTTGCGCTACCATCCTTTTCAGTTTGGTTGGAGTCAGCTTGCTCTCAGGCTGAACTGTAGCTTCTTGGACAGGCTGCTCCGTTGATATCAGGCGCAGTATAGATTCTGCGGGTGAGGATTCCTTATTCAAACAGCACTTCTTATATTTTTTCCCACTTCCGCATGGGCATAACTCATTTCTTCCAACCTTACTCAAAACTAATTCCCCCTTAAATCTGTCACTAGCCAGTTGTATGAGAACACAGTTGCATTAACATTTAGGTGCCGTTTCTCGTACGAGGCATTCTATATGATTTGCAGTTTCCAGCGAGCAAGCAGAACGGCTACCCCGCCCTTGTATAAGGACGGGGGGCGTTTCTGCGAGTATTAGAAGGATTAGAGACAACCCGAAACTCCTTTTATACTGTTCATGTGCAATAAGGCGGTTCTCTCTGGCGATGTGTTCCTCATACACACTGTCGTTGAATTGCATTCGCCTGAGCCCAAATGCTAAATGCTTGCTTGATGCTTGATATACCATCCGATGAAGCTAAACTATGAAACAACTGGCTTTAATATATTCGAATCCATTCCTCTATTCTAGCAAAAATTATATAAAGGGGTAAGCTTTACACAAAACATATACATTTTCATTCCAAAAAAATAGCCTGCACACGGTGTGCAGGCTCAAAAGATATATAAAAAAAGGGGGTCATGTGTGTTATTATAAGCCCACTATGTTAAAGGCTTATGTAACTAATATTACAGTAATATTACAAAAATGATAGCGCTTTATTTTTTAAAAATATATAGACATAATTAAAAGCCCTTGCACATTACTCGACTTTGTAGTCAAGCAGTGCAAGGGCAAAAGGGATCTACACGTTAATTCAGTTCTTCCACATAGGCATGGTTGGAACGAAGCTTATGAACAATCTCGTCATAATCCTCATCCCTTACTTTGGCAGACAGAACATAGTGCAGATCATCATAATCGGCCGAAGACACGTCCGCAGCATCCAGCATGTCTCCATCCTCATTCACTCTGTCACGAGAGTCCCGTTCTGCATCACGATCCACATTGGATATCACAGGGATCACATTTTCGCTGGCCGGAACACCGGGAGCGGCACCAACACCCATTGCTCCGTTAGTGCCTACACCACCCGCAGTATTATATGGTACCAATGGTACCATAACACGCGTGTCTCTACCTATCGCACTATCGAGTTGACCTACTTCCAAATGCTCTGTACGGAACGTCTGAAGTGAAGTTCTTGCTCCCTCCGCCTCGTCTTCGGTTCGAAAATACGCCTGAATATGTTTTGTCATGTCAAACCCTCCTTTTTCGGAATGAAATGCAAACGTGAAGTTTGTATAAGTCACGATGTAACGTAGTTACAATACTTCAATGTATGTCAGTTAAAACTGGTAAAGTTAAATCACTTTTAGCAGTTCACGCACAAATGCTGGCTCATCTTCAGGCGTTCGGGATGTAATATAGTTTCCATCCACAACAGCCTCATGATCCTTGAACTCTGCTCCTGCGTTTACCATGTCATCCTTGAGTGGTGGATAGGATGTAATGGTACGGCCTTTCAACAGACCGGCGCTAGCCAAAATCTGCGGACCATGGCAGATCGCTGCGATTGGTTTCTTCGCACTGTTGATCTCGGTGACAAACTTCAAGATGTGCGCATCACTTCGCAAATTCTCAGGGGATGATCCACCAGGAATCACGACTGCATCATACTCTGAAGCGGATGCGTCAGCGATCGCCTTATCTGTCGTATAGGAGGCTTTTCCTCCTTTACCTTTAAGGGTCTCACCGGCTTTTAAACCGATAATCTCCACTTCGTGTCCAGCTTTTTTTACTTCGTCATACGGCACCTGCATCTCCGAATCTTCAAAGTCATTCGCCAATAAAAAAGCAACTTTACTCATAATGTATGTTCTCCTTTCCGTGTTCGAACTTTCTTTATGAATCGGGCCTTGCAGTACATTGGCACTTCGTTGTGCCTCGTTTTGTTATTACCCTCACCAGAGCAATTTATAACAATCCGACGTAATTTCATTTTGTAGGAAAATCGACTAACGAGTATTTTATAAAAATCAACTCATGACAAAAAGACCTAATTCGGTGAGGAATCAGGTCTTTTTCAGAAGCTGTATAATCCAAATTTCAGATGTTTATACATGTGTGGAAAATTAAGATCGCGGAAGATGACTCTGTTTCCCTTTGTCGGAATCCTCAAGTGCCCAGATCGTTGCAACACACTCAGCCGCCGCACGGGCAAGATGCAATGATTCATACAGGTTGCCAGGGAGTAACAAAGGTTCTGTACGGATACGTGTTTCTTTCGCAGATTGGCGCATAATTGGCTGGATACTCCTTTGATCATGAAATAGTCATCAACGAATTATCCTTCATTATGGCCTGAATCCTAAGAAATTATGCGCGTGGTTCCTGACGAACCGGACTTTCGAGCATCAAAGTCACGGGTCCCCAGTTGGTAAATGTTACATCCATCATCGCTCCGAAACGGCCGGATTCAACCTGAATCCCTTTATCCCGCAAGAGTTGATTAAATGTCTCATACAAACGTTCTGCCGCTTCAGGTCGGGCCGCAGCTGCAAAGCTAGGACGCTTCCCTTTGCGACAATCCCCGTACAGGGTGAACTGGGAAACGGATAGTACAGCACCGCCTACATCAATTAGGCTGAGGTTCATCTTCTCCTGATCATCCTCAAATATCCGTAACCCGCTAATTTTGTCAGCCAGATACTGAGCATCCTTCTCCGTGTCCTCATGGGTAATACCTACGAGCAACATTAATCCGGATTCGATCTTACCCGTCAGTTCGTCTCCCACAGTCACCTGAGCCTCTTTACAGCGTTGAACAAGCACCCTCATCTTACAGGCTCCTTACTGCATAATCCGATGCACCGAATAGACATCTTTCACCCGTTTGATCCGATCTACAACGGATTGCAGATGATCCGTATTACGAATCAGAATGGTGACGTGCACCAATGCTAATTTATTTTTATCTGTCCGTCCGGTAACGGCAGAAATATTGGTTTTACTTTCAGATACAGCCTGAAGTACCTCGTTAAGCAAGCCATTCCGATCATGGCCTGTAATCTCAATATCCACACTGTAACTCGCTTCGATATTCTCTTCCCACTCAACCTCAATCACACGTGCTGCTTCTTCTCCGTCTGCACTTGTCGGAATATTCGGACAGTCACTACGGTGCACGGAAACACCGCGTCCGCGTGTAACGTATCCGATAATGTCATCCCCAGGCACAGGATTACAGCATCGTGCAAATCGAACAAGCAGATTATCGATGCCCTTGACACGAATGCCATTGGTTGGTCGATTTCTCCGTTCAGGTGCAGGTTTCAGCTCGCGCATCTCGGAATTCAATTCCAGCAAACTGGACTCTTCCTGCTCTTTACGGAGTTTTTCAGTTGCTTTCGTTACGATCTGTGCAGCAGTAATTCCACCGAAGCCAACAGCTGCAAGCATGTCCTCAATATCATTAAACGCATATTTTTTGGCAGCTTCCATCAACTTGTCATCCGTCATCCATGCAGAAGGATCAAGCCCCATGCGTTTCAGTTCACGCTCACAGCTCTCTCGACCTTTTTCAACGTTTTCTTCACGGCGTTCCTTCTTGAACCATTGTTTGATCTTCGCTCGTGCATGAGAAGATTTCGCAATTTTCAGCCAGTCCTGACTAGGTCCGTAAGAATGTTTGGACGTCAAAATTTCGATGATATCACCTGTCTTCAGATGATAGTCCAGCGGAACAATTCGACCGTTCACTTTGGCACCGATGGTCCGATTACCAACCTCCGTATGGATTCGATAAGCAAAATCCAAAGGAACAGACCCGATTGGCAATTCAATGACTTCTCCTTTTGGCGTAAATACAAATACCAGATCCGAGAAGAAATCCATTTTGAGCGATTCTACGAATTCTGACGCGTCCTGAGCTTCATTTTGAAGTTCAAGAATTTCGCGGAAGAACGTAATTTTATCTTCGAATTGCGGACCTGCCGCTGCGCCTTCCTTATATGCCCAATGAGCAGCGATACCAAATTCAGCAGTCCGGTGCATATCCCATGTCCGAATCTGTACCTCGGTTGGTTCGCCATTGGGACCGACTACGGTTGTATGCAGCGATTGATACATATTCGCCTTCGGCATTGCAATGTAGTCTTTAAAGCGTCCAGGCATCGGTTTCCATAACGTGTGTATAATTCCCAAGGTAGCATAACAATCCTTGATATTATCCACAATAATACGAATGGCAAGCAGATCATAAATTTCATTAAACTGCTTGTTTTTGGTCGTCATTTTCTTAAACACACTGTAGATATGCTTCGGACGGCCAGAAAGGTCTGCCTGAATGCCCATCTCATCGAGCTTGTTCGTAATTCCGTCCATAACCGTATCAATATATTGCTCACGTTCGGCACGCTTTTTGTGCATCAGGTTTGCAATACGGTAATATTGCTGCGGATTCAAATAACGGAGGGCGATGTCCTCCATTTCCCATTTGATCGCAGAGATACCCAGACGGTTCGCAATCGGACAGAAAATTTCCAGCGTCTCATATGAAATCCGGCGCTGGCTTTCTTCCGATTGAAACTTGAGTGTCCGCATATTATGCAGACGGTCAGCCAATTTAATCACGATGACACGGATGTCCTGCGCCATGGCGATGAACATTTTGCGGTAGTTCTCGTTCTGCTGTTCTTCCTTGGAGCGGAACTTAATACGTTCCAGCTTCGTCAAGCCGTCAACAAGCATGGCACACGTATTGCCGAAATGATTGCGGATCTCTTCAAGTGAGACCGTAGTATCCTCTACTACATCATGAAGAAGCGCTGCTATTATGGAGATGGTGTCCATCTGCATGTTCACAACAATGTCGGCAACCGCAAGCGGATGCAGAATATACGGTTCTCCCGATTTTCGCGTCTGTCCATGGTGGGCCTGATCAGCAAATTCGTAAGCTTCTCGTATGCGCACCAGATCGGGTTCTTTGATATATGCCCCGGCCTTCTCGAGTAATTGCTCTATGCCCATTCTGATCTGTTCCGTGTCCTTTCTATACCAAATGGAACCCGTGACATTGCTGCAACACAGGTTCCCCGTAAAAGTAATTTCCTATAATTATGACGCTTCGCCCGTTTCCCGTCAACTGCTGACGAATAAGAGCGCTTATCCATTTTTTATATTGGTGCTCTGTATTACTTTTAACCCGTTTCCCTATGACTCACAAGGGATTGAATGCATTTCTTATTTCTTATGTATTATTGCCGTTATTTGCTGAAATAGAAGGAAAATTCATGAAAATATAAATTCCATCGCTCTGCTGCGTCAAAAATGTTATTGCTTAATTAAGAGAAACTCTGTAATCTATTGAAAGTTTGTGTTTCGGAAAAGGAGATGAAATTCATTGCAACGCGAAATTCAGGTTAATCAAAAGATGCCACTTGGCTCAGGTTCACTGCTTAGCCTTCAGCATTTGTTCGCCATGTTTGGCAGTACGGTGCTTGTACCAAACCTGTTCGGTGTCGATCCAAGTATGATCCTGCTGATGAACGGAATTGGAACACTGTTGTACATACTGATGTGTAAAGGAAAGATACCCGCATATCTTGGTTCCAGTTTTGCCTTTATCGCACCGGTCACAATGGTATTAAAACAACATCCAGAGAACGGCTACTCCATGGCACTTGGAGCTTTTATCATAACAGGACTTGTTTTCTGTCTCGTGGCCCTCATTATTAAATTTGCGGGTACCGGATGGATCAATGTTGTATTCCCACCAGCGGTTATGGGTGCCATCGTTGCCCTGATCGGTCTTGAGCTTGTACCTGTTGCAGCTGGTATGGCTGGATTGATTAATTCTGATCCCGTGGCTAACCCCAATTGGGTGCCTCAAGCCAAACCCATTATTTTATCCTTGGCTACGCTTGGCATCACGGTCATTGGTGCCGTAACATTCCGTGGATTCCCCAAAATCATTCATATTCTAATCGGTATTGTAGTTGGTTATATTCTTGGTTACTCTATGGGTCTGGTTGATAAACAAGCTATCGGAAACGCAGATTTCATCTCACTGCCAACCGTAACCACACCTACATTTGACTGGTCCGTTATTTTCACCATTTTACCTGTAGCGCTTGTCGTTATCGTAGAGCATATCGGACATTTGCTTGTAACAAGCAGCATTGTGGGCAAGGATCTTTCGAAAGACCCGGGCCTTCATCGTTCCCTGCTTGGTAACGGGGTCTCCACCATTCTTTCCGGGTTTGTAGGATCTACTCCCAATACAACCTATGGTGAGAACATCGGTGTTATGGCACTGACTCGTGTCTACTCCACATATGTCATTGGTGGGGCAGCGGTTATTGCCATCGTGCTCTCCTTCTCAGGAACATTCTCGGCGCTTGTAGCCAACATTCCTGTACCTGTAATGGGTGGAGTATCCCTGCTTCTCTTCGGGGTTATTGCAGCATCGGGTCTGCGTATTTTGGTTGAACAGAAAGTCGACTTTGCCAAGCCAACCAATCTGCTTCTTACCACACTTGTACTGGTCATTGGACTGAGTGGTACTGAGGTTGTCTTCTACGGCGTTCATCTGAAAGGGATGGCACTGGCAACCATCGTCGGAATCCTGATGAGCTTGTTGTTCAAACTGTTTGAAGTAATGGGTTGGTTGAATGACGATTCGCAGAAACAGCCTATCACTGAAAAAACGCCTGATTAATTTCACCGTATCGTATATAAATCAAAAAAGCCTGTTCTATCCAACCTCAATGGTTGGATAGAACAGGCTTTTTTATAATCATTAATGCTGTATATTATTTCCCGGGAAAAGGGAAAAGCAATTCAGGTTTTAATCACAACACTCCAAGTGGAGATTTAAACTTAGTAGTTCATCAATGTGAATACATCGATTTTTTCAGGCAATTTAGCACGACCATTCAAATCAGTCAGCTCGATCAGGAATGCAGCACCGACAACGTTCCCACCCAATTGTTCAATCAAGTTGATGGAAGTTGCAATTGTTCCCCCCGTTGCGAGCAGATCATCTGCGATCAGGACATTTTGACCTTTCTCAATCGCATCTGTGTGCATAGCGAGTGTATCCTTGCCATACTCGAGATCATAACCGACTTCAATCGTCTCTCCAGGCAGTTTTCCACTTTTGCGAATCGGAGCAAAACCGACACCAAGAGCGTACGCCAGAGGGGCGCCCACAACGAAACCACGTGCTTCAGGTCCAGCAATGACGTCAATTTTGAGATCAGAAACCATCACTTTCAATTCATTGATCGCATTGCGGTACATTTCTCCATCTTTCAACAATGTCGTAATGTCCTTAAAGCTGATTCCCGGTTGTGGAAAGTCAGGAATGACACGAATATAATCTTTAAAATCCAAAATAATCTCCTCCTAAAATAAATACACAAACTTCCATCTAAGATACGCCCTTCATCCGGGATATCATCCATTGTGTCAGTTGCGGTGTGGCTGCATCCAGCATCACCTGTTCTATCTCGGCCATGTTTTCGAGCGCCTGATAGTGACGAGAAGCGGTTAGTTCACGCTTAGGCGGGTTATCCACAAACGCAATTTTGCCGTTATCACGGGTAATGAAGGAAAGCTCTTCGAATACATCCAACATCATCGTAATCATGCGCGGCGAACAACCACACTGACGACTGAGCACAGGAGTAATCTCTTGTTCCTCCACGGGTTCAGCTTTCCATTTCAACACCTGCATATAAATACGCTTAAAGAGATCTCTGGAAGGCATCTGAAGGCGATCTCGGCGGTTGCCTGATCCGTGCAGAAGGATGATATTCTCAGCTCCACTGAACAAAGCCAGCATGGCATCAAGTTGTTCCGGGGTTTCCGGCGTATCAAACACAAATAACGTCCGGACTTCTTCCTGTCCATAATGCTGTGCAGCAGCATTACACGGAAATAACCCGACCTTTCTATCATATACCCAAAGGCAAGGTTCATACAATGAATTTCCCTCGGAAACGTCTGTTTCTTTCCGAACAATAGCACCAACAGAACCTGATTTGTATCGCAGATGCACCTCAAGTGAGCTCAAAAATTGCTTCATCGCATTCAATGGCTCGGCATTACCACGCATATCAAACACTTGAACCTGAGGAACATGAATGTCCTGAAGCATCAGTTGCGGTTTTCTCATCCCATTCCATTCATTAATGGACAGTTCTCCCATTACATCAATAACGGAACCTGGGAGAAGGAACTCCGCTAATGCCCCCTTGCCAAAAGCGACAGTTTCCAGTTGCTGACCATCCTGTTCCAGAACCAGTTTCAAATGGCGTTTCTCTCGTCCCATCGTTCTGGTTTCCTTCACAGTCACGCTTCTCAGTACGAATCTTGGCGAAGGATTGCTCATCCCGAAAGGCTGCAATCTGTCGATCTCCTGGATCACTTTCAGCGGAACATCACTGATTCTGCATTCATCATCTGCAAGACGCTGAGGTACAAAGTCCTCTTCAGTCAATACAGATGCAGCAAACTCATTCAAGCCATCCTCAAGTTCTTTCAGCTGATCCCGATGCAAGGTCATACCTGCTGCAGCAGGATGGCCCCCGTAATGGTCCAGACTGTGTTTATTAACTGTGAGCGCCTCATAGATATCCAAGCCCTCAATGGAGCGCGCAGAGCCCTTACACACACCGCTCTCTGGATCAATTCCAAGAATAAGAGTAGGTCGGTAATAACGCTCCAACAACTTGGAAGCCACAATACCCACCACTCCAACATTCCAGCCTTCACCAGCCAATACGATAACATCCGGAACAGCTCCTGAACGTAGCTGTATCTTTTGTTCCAGCTGCGCAGTTGCTTCTTGTAGTATGCCCTCTACGACTTGCTGCCGCTCTCTGTTCAGTAGATCAAGTTGACCCGCGAGCGTATGAGCTTCATCCAGGTTCTCCGTGGTGAGAAGTGATACCGCTCTCCCGGCATGATCCAAACGTCCACTGGCATTAATACGAGGCGCCATGGCAAAGGCAATATTAATTGAAGTCACCTGACTTTGATCCACTCCACTGATTTCCAGTAATGCCCCCACACCTGGAAGACGTGAACCACGCATCGACTCTATTCCATAACTGACGATAACCCGGTTCTCCCCTTCCAAAGGCATCAGATCGGCCACGGTACCGATGGCAGCAATCTCCATCCATTCACCGGGCACTTCCCCGATCAGTGCCTGAGCAAGTTTCAGGGCTACTCC
Organism: Paenibacillus sp. FSL R5-0519; assembly: GCF_037974275.1. Lineage (NCBI taxonomy): Bacteria > Bacillati > Bacillota > Bacilli > Caryophanales > Paenibacillaceae > Paenibacillus > Paenibacillus sp. FSL R5-0519. The sequence goes on along the minus strand of NZ_CP150234.1, from coordinate 1,202,874 downwards.
CGCTCCGGCCAAACCTTTAAAGGGATACGGACATCCCGGGAGTTTGGGATTAATAAGGGTAAAGGCTTCTGGCAAAATTTCAGGCGGCTCGTGATGGTCTGTCACAATGACTTCGATACCCAGTGTTGCCGCATAGGCAATCTGTTCAACAGCGCTGATTCCGGTATCCACGGTAATAATCAACGAAACACCTTGTTGATGGGCCCAATCCAATGCATGGTTGTGCAATCCATATCCTTCATTTGAGCGATGAGGGATATAGATATCGTACGAGGCACCAAGATGACGCATCAAATGGATCATGAGCGATGTGCTGGATACGCCATCGGCGTCATAATCACCATAGATCAAAATATGTTCTTCGCGCTCCAAAGCCAATTTGATGCGAGGCACAGCTTCATTCATGCCGAGTAGCAGATAGGGATCATGCATTTGATTCAGATCAGGATGCAGAAAACGTTCGGCCTCCTTCTCATTGTGCACGCCTCGACTCACAAGCAAACGTCCAACAAGTGGGGAAACGGAAAGCGCCTGCGAGAGTCCCGCAGCCGCCTCCAAATCGATATTCGGTGTATTCCACCGGTATTGCGAATAAAGCAAAGATAACGCTCCTTTCCTGATCTACTGGACCCGCGCTTCACTACTGAATTAATGTCGCTTCGTGATCGGGCAGTTCATGATTGGATTTATAGGGATAGCCTGGATCATAAGGCACCGCTTGAATCTGTACCTCTTTCACATGACTGAACCGGGTAAGCAATAGTGTCTTGGCCCGATTTGCAATTTCCTGTGCTTCCAGTATGGAGATTCTCGGATTCACACTAACGACTAACTCAATCGTAACGTCATGTTCCTGTTCCCGAGCAACCAAGTGCTCAATGGTAATAATGCCGTATACGCGCTGTACAGTCTCTTTGAAATCGGACGCATCCTCCTGCTCCAGTTCCTGAACAAGTGAACCATATACTGTGTCCACGATCATTCGGTAACCCTTATGAAGTACAAAACAAGAAGCAATCAAGGCAGCTGTAGGGTCCAGGTAGAGCAGCATGCTCAAACCCGTTTCTTCACCAGCCATCGATCCTATAATGCCGATCAACACGGTGAGAGAACAATAGAGCGCACGACGATGTTGCTGTGCATAGGATAAAGCCTGAGACTGGTTTCGTTTGCGAAAATATCTGTACTGAAATTGAAAAATCGCTTCTTTTACAGCCAGAGCTGCAACAGCCACCAAAAGTACCGACTTGCCGGGTGCTTCCGGTTCACTTCCGGAGAGACTACCCAATGCGGAGATGGCAAGCTGTAATCCACCCATGAGGATCAGCACAGATAACAATACGGAGATTCCCGGTCTGGCAACACGTGAGTGTTCTTTAAACCGCTCCCTGCGAGCCTTACCCTTATCACGTACAGACTTGGAGGGAAAGAGACCTGCCAGGGCAGAACCAGCTTCAGAAGCAGAATACAAGCCGTCAGCGAGCAATGATTTGCTGTTTGCCATATAACCGACTCCCGCTTTGATTACCGCAAGTCCCATATTACCAGCAATACCACTCCATGTGGCAGCCTGAGCAGATGGGATATGTTCTCTGGTCATGAATATTCCCCCTTATTTCTGTACATAAAGTTGCAAAACCGCGCCTGGCAGACGCGGCTTCACAATAAGATGTTTAGTTAGATTCTTTAGCCACTGTTTTTGGCTTGCTCGTTTGTTGTTTACCTTTAAGCGTAAACCATAATGGAGCTGCAATAAAGATCGAAGAATAGGCACCAAAGAATGTCCCGATCACCATCGCCAGAGAGAACATGCGAATAGACTCTCCACCAAAAATAAACAAACAGAGTGAAGCTATAAATACAGTAAATGTTGTGTTTAGCGAGCGCGTCATCGTTTGAGATAAACTCCGGTTTACCACTTCACGCAGATCAGCTTTTGTTGATTTTTTGGCAAAACGCAGATTTTCCCTAATCCGGTCAAAGATAACGATGGTATCGTTGATAGAGAATCCGACAATGGTTAGCACTGCCGTAATAAAGGTCAGATTCACTTCAAGACGGAATATAGAAAATACACTTATAACTACGAAGGCATCATGGAATATGGAAACAACTGCTGCCAAAGCGAATCGCCATTCGAATCGAATCGCAACATAGATCATGATTCCGATACTGGCAATCAGCACCGCATAGATTGCATTACGCTCAAGCTCTTTGGCCATCTCTGGATCAACGGTATTCACTTCATAAGAAGCAGTCTCATCCAGTTTGCTAAATTCTTGCTTGAATTTGCTTTCTTGGTTTTCATCCAGTACGTTCGAGAAACGAATATTAACCCGATCAGATCCTGTTGTAATCTGGACTTCCTTTGTGTCAACACCCAGTTCATTCACGATTGGATTAATTTGCTCCGCTGTAATGGCTTTGGATACGGTAATATCCACATTTGATCCTGAACGGAAGTCAACGGCGTAGTTTAATCCAAGTGAGAGCAAACTGATAATCCCTATTACAGTCAAAATAATCGAGAATGTATAGGCAATTTTACTCCCTTTAATATAATCGAAATTCCAATTAAAGCGCACGAATTTCACTCTCCTTCACTCCGAAGTACTTAGGCTTCTTCAACACGTTAGCCCGTACGAGCAGGGTCAGCAGGAAGCGGGAGAAGAAAATATTCGTGATAATACTGGTCACAATATCAAAAATCAGCACGAGGGCAAACCCTTTAACCGCACCTGTACCCAAGAAGAACATAACAGCGGCCGCAATAATGGTTGTGACATTGGAGTCGATGATTGTTCGGAAGGAATGTTTACCGCCCGCTTTAACCGAAGACAAGATCGACTTACCACTGCGCATTTCTTCTTTAATCCGTTCGTACGTGATGATATTGGCATCCACTGCCATTCCTATACCCAGGATAAACGCCGCAATACCTGGAAGGGTGAGCACGAATTCTCCTAAATAGAAGATTGCAAGTACCAGCCACGTATGTGTAATCAAGGCAAAACTCGCGATAATGCCAGGAATACGATAAAGCCCGATCATGAACACTAGAATAATAACGGAACCAATCAATCCCGCTTTAATCGTCTGATCCAGAGAAAGCTTACCGAGTGTTGCACCAACACTTTGTGAATACTTCTCTGTAAGTTTCAGTGGCAATGCACCCAGGTTAATGGTGTCACGAAGCTGATTTGCTTCATCACGAGTATAGGCACCCGAGATCTGAGCGGAACCATCTGTCAACTGTTGTCTAACGGTTGGAGCAGAGAGCAACTCATCGTCCAAATAAATAGCGAGAGGTTGTCCGATCAAGCGTTTGGTAATCTCTGAAAATTTGGCTTTGTCTTTCACTTGAATGTCAATCATCGGCTCATTCAATTGAGTGAATACAACTTTGGCTGCATTCTCAACAAATTCATTTCCGCGAAGTTCAATTTTGGTGTACTCGCCTTCCTTGTCATTCTCAGCTTTACTACGGAAGGTCAGAACAGCCGGTTCTTTCATTTTGGCTCTAACTTCAGCCTCATCCGTAACCCCTGCCAACTTCAATCGAATCCGGTTGCTTCCTTCAGTGGTTACCTCCGGTTCGCTTGTTCCGAGCGCATTGGCGCGGCTTTCAAGACTTTTGGCCGTTTGCACCAAAGATGCTTTGGTGACTTGTTGTCCTGCTTCGAGCGGCTCTGCTTCATATAAGATCTCGTAGCCTCCCTTTAAATCAAGGCCCAAGCGTATATTTTTGAGCAGTTCCGGGCTTGTTCCCACCATTACCCCTGTGGTGACAAGCACGACCAGAATGAAACTGATAATTCTTTTCATGCCGTTCCTAGATCCCCTTTCGTTCTCAATATTCCTATTATAGCGATGCCGTAAAAAGCAGTCAATTTTCAACAAAAAAGATCCCTTTCGTCTAGAAAGAGGACCCCCGGTATGCAGACACGGTCATAAAGTTCATAAAGCTTGTTGCTTTCAGTGACAAAATGTCGTTCACCAGCTGGTGAAGCGGTGGAATGCCCTGTTTTTCATATTTATGACTGACGCAATTCCAGACATCTTTGCTGGTGACATATTCGTAACCGACAAGCCTTAATTCCTCCGCCTTGCTTCGGCAGAGCATCTCTATTGACTGTTCCAACTCCACATCATTCATTTCTTCCAACGGGGAGCCTCCCTTCGTACATCCAAGCCTTTATGCGGCATCAATATTACATCATTCGACTTCGCCTGATCATATTCCTTCTTGCTGGTTATGGTTCTTTTTGTTAATCGTGTCCAAGTTGTCATGAGAAGATGAAGGACTGGCATAGGATGAAGAACAACGGCTTTGTCCCGTTTATGATGATAACCTGTACTTTCAACCGGGAAAGAGGGGTAGTCTTGAAGAAACAGACATTTATCCAGGGGGCCATGATCCTGCTCGCGGCAGGCATAATTAATCGAATACTTGGTTTCATCCCGCGTATTGCGCTGCCACGAGTCATCGGTGCAGAAGGTGTTGGCATCTACCAATTGAGCTATCCCTTTTTTATCGTACTGGTGACATTAATTACGGGTGGCATTCCGCTGGCCGTAGCCAAGCTCGTAGCCGAAGCTGACACTGGCGCCAATCGTTATTCCCCCCAGCGAATCCTGCAAGTAAGCTTAAGCTTTACGTTGACCCTGGGTGTGGTATTCATGTTTTTGTGCATCCTATTTGCACCCTGGGTTACCAAGTATGTGCTCACTGATGAGCGGGTGTATCATACGTTCGTCAGTATGAGCCCCATGATTGCCATTATCGCCGTATCAGCCGTCTACAGAGGGTACTTCCAAGGCAAGCAAAACATGATGCCTACTGCCATTTCATCCATTGTTGAAACGATTATTCGAATCGTCTGTGTCATTTGGTTTGCCTGGCTTCTCCTCCCCCACGGTATTGCACAAGCTGCTGCTGGTGCCATGCTCGGAGCCCTTGTTGGAGAATTTGGCGGGATGCTTGTACTCTTGTGGAAGTATAACAGGCAGAAGAAAGAGTTACCGCTCGTTATGCAACAGAACATGTCCAAACTCACAACCAAACCTTCAGCCAAAGCTTTAAACCCAGTTCCTTCAGTTATGAAAGAAACCACTACTCCACAGCCCGGTTTAATCCGGCGATTACTTGCAATCTCGATTCCCGTTACAGCAGGCCGATTGGTTGGTTCTCTATCCTATCTGGCCGAAACTATCGTTACTGCCCAGAGTCTGGCTCTGGCAGGCATATCCAAAGGAATCGCTACAGCACAATATGGTGCACTACAAGGTATGATTATTCCTTTGCTGCTGCTGCCGGGGGCACTGACTTCATCGCTTGCGACATCACTTGTGCCTTCACTGTCAGAAGCTTCTGCGCAGGGAGATCGCGCGCTGATTCACAAAAGAATGCATCAGGCATTACGTTTGGCGCTCGTGACTGGTGCTCCGTTTTCTGTGTTTATGTATGTGCTTGCCGAACCGATGTGTCTTGTTCTGTATAATGATGCATCGATTGGAAGCATGCTGAAGCTAATGGCTCCTTTTGCTTTATTCATTTATATTCAAGCTCCTCTTCAAGCTGCGTTGCAAGCCCTTGATCGTCCAGGTAAAGCACTGCTAAATACATTCATCGGTGCTGTTATCAAAATCACGTTAATTTTGACGCTCGCTTCCCGTCCTGAATATGGGATTTTCGGTGCAGTCATCGCCATCTGTGTGAATTCTACTGTCGTTACCTTGTTACACGCCCAAAGCGTTCGTAGTCTGCTACAGTTCCGCTTCAAAATTATGGATTGGGTCAAAACGGGTGCCGGAATGTTTATTATGGGAGCAGCGACCCTACTCGTGTACGAAGAGACTGCCATGATCTTGCCTTTTTGGCTCCGCATGATTCTCGCTCCTTTTGTCGGGCTTATTGTGTATTTCATCGTCATGGGCTGGACCAAAATGATTGACTTCCATGATCTGTCCCGTGCTCCTTTGATAGGTGCATGGTTCAAGCGTCGGTCAGGCAAATGAATTTCATTTTTTATCATCTTTTGGACTTACATAAATCTTACCATTATGGTCGATGGAGCATATAAATACATCTTTGAAATCCAGAATTCCATTATGTTGAATTTGATTCTTCAGCCAAAATCTTGTTTTCTGGATGATTTCCAGATTCTGATCCTGAACTTTACCGTCCATAATGAGGGGCAGCGGCAGACCTTCGTATTTGATATTTGTCAGTCCGTCAATCTGATTTTTCTCTGCTTTGGATTTACTGGAAGAAGTCCCTCCCGAATCAGAGCCTGAAGAATTGCTGTCGTTGGAAGCATTCTGATCCTTGGGAAAGACGGTCAACTTACCCGTAGTCTCCAAAATGGCATAATCCACCTCACCGATACTGTCAACATTCTGTTCGCGGAGTTGCTGCAATAGATCATCCAGATTATATCGTTGCTTCCGCATCTCATCTCGGTGAAGAACGCCTTTGGAGATCAAAACCGTAGGTTTGCCATCGATCATCAGGCGAAGACGCCGACTTTTAAGACCTATAAAGGCCATTCCGATCTGTACGATGATCAAGGTAAGCATGGGGGCAATCCCATGAGAGAGCGGTTTATCGATATCTTCAATGACAAAAGCAGCCATCTCGGCAAGCATAATGGACACGACAAGATCAAACATGGATAGCTTACCAATCTCACGTTTACCCATAACCCTCATTGCACAATACACCAGAAAGTACATGAGAATGGTTCGAAAGATATGTGATCCAACATCTGGGAAGTTCACAACAGGGCTCCTCCTTCGAAACTGAGTTATTAACAGTAGCTGAGTAGTGCAATCCATATTTTGACCTGAACCTTACAGGCTCATGCAGAAATAATCCGTTCATTTAATGGAAATCAGTTCATAAGTCAGAGGGCTTGACCATACACTGTATTAACTTCAAACTTGTACAAGGGGGTTGCTTCATGCAATTGATCCGCCGCTTGGTTTCGTTTCGAGTGTCCAATCCGATTCTGTCAGGCCTCTGTCAGGCTTTTGTATGGATGTTTATCGGAGCATTAATCCTCTCCTTTTTTCTCTGGGTGAGCGGAATGCGGGAACAGGACCTCTCGTTGTATACTTATGTTGTGCATGGCTTATCGTTATTGGTTGGTGGTTTTGTGGCAGGCAAACGTTCTGGTGAAAAAGGATGGTACTACGGAGGAATTACCGGAATCGTATACGGACTGCTCGTACTGTTAATCGGATTTCTAGCGTTGGATGCTTCATTTAATTGGAAAGATAGTTTGCAACTGCTCAGCGCTTTCTTCATTTCAGCTCTCGGTGGCATGTTCGGCGTTAATACACATCGCTCCTAGCAGACTGGTGAAGAACATCGACTTTCCCTCATAAAACAAAAAAAAGAGAACCGGGTCTCCAGGAGATCCGGTTCTCTGCCAGGGAATACGCCATATAAACGCACCCTCGTTATTCTATGTTACAGCAACTATTCAACAGCCGTATCACGAGTTACAGCACTGCTGATTGCATTACGATCAAACGTCAGTTTAGTTACATCGTTTACACGCAATACAACTACATCATCCGTAATCTCAGCGATTGTACCGTGAAGGCCGCCAATCGTTACAATTTTATCGCCCTTTTTCAATTGGCTCAGCATGGAATTCCGTTGCTTTTGCTTTTTGTTCTGTGGACGAATCATCAAGAAGTAGAAAATTGCAACCATGAGTACCAAAGGTACGATCAAAGATACAATGCCTCCGCCCGCTTGTGTTCCTGCTAGAGTCATTCCCTGAAACATTCAAACTCCCCCTTATCGACTATACGTACAGATATTGCTTGTTACGCAGGTTTCCCTAAAAACTCAATCAGAAACCTTTGTCATTGTCATGAAGACCATATTGATCGAAAAATTCATCCCGGAAATCAAGCAAACGATCTTCCATAATGGCTTTACGTACATTACGCATCAAATTCTGCAAGAAATGAAGATTATGGATCGTTGTCAAACGCAGGCCAAATGTTTCATCTGCTTTGATCAAATGACGCAGATAAGCTCTGGAATAGTTGCGACAAGTGTAGCAATCACATTCAGGATCTAATGGCCCAAAATCAGTTGCAAACTTGGCGTTGCGAACTACCAGACGTCCATGGCTGGTCATTGTTGTTCCGTTACGGGCAATCCGAGTAGGCAGAACACAATCGAACATGTCCACTCCACGAATGGATCCCTCAATCAACGCATCGGGCGAACCTACCCCCATCAAATAACGTGGTTTATTGGTTGGCAACAAAGGTAACGTATAATCCAATACTCCATACATCAAATGTTTCGGTTCTCCAACACTCAGTCCACCAATAGCATACCCCGGGAAATCCATGGAAGTCAAATCTGCGGCGCTCTGACGGCGAAGATCTTCATGCATGCCTCCCTGTACGATGGCAAATAGACCTTGGTCATGCGGACGAGCATGACTTTCGAGACAACGTTCTGCCCAGCGACTCGTTCGTTCGAGTGATTTTTTGACATATTCATATTCCGCTGGATACGGTGGACATTCATCAAATGCCATCATAATATCGGAGCCAAGTGCATTCTGGATTTCCATGGCCACTTCAGGAGAAAGGAACTTCTTATCTCCGTTCAGGTGAGAGCGGAAGTTAACGCCTTCTTCCGTAATTTTGCGCATCTCGCTGAGCGAGAACACTTGGAATCCGCCGCTGTCCGTCAGAATTGGACGATCCCAGTTCATGAACTTGTGCAATCCGCCAGCTTCACGAATGATTTCATGTCCTGGTCTCAGAAACAGGTGATACGTATTACTCAAAATAATCTGAGCATCCATGGCTTTTAACTCTTCAGGGCTCATTGTTTTGACGGTCGCCTGTGTACCTACAGGCATAAAGGTCGGTGTCTCAATCACACCGTGAGGTGTATGCACACGTCCCAGACGTGCGCCGGATTGTTTGCAAGTTTTGATATGTTCATACGTAATTGCTGCCATTGGTTTTAATCATCCTCTAAAAGTTAATCGTTATTCCGTTATATTAATATATCAACATGGCATCGCCGAAGCTGAAGAACCGGTATTGTTCTTGAATGGCTTCCTGATATGCCTGCATAATATGTTCCCTGCCTGCAAGTGCACTAACCAGCATAACCAATGTGGATTTTGGGAGATGAAAATTCGTAAGCATCCCATCGATCACTTTGAAGGAGTAGCCCGGATAGATAAAAATACTTGTCCATCCGCTGCTTGCTTGCAGTACTCCATCTTCAAACTTGCTGCCCACTGTTTCCAGAGTCCGGCAACTGGTTGTTCCAACCGCGAAAACACGGTGTCCATTCTCTTTGGTCTGGTTAATCAGATCTGCCGTTTCTTGTGACAAGGAGTAATACTCCTCATGCATGACATGATCTTCTACGTTGTCTACCGACATTGGTCTAAACGTCCCCAGTCCTACATGAAGCGTAATGAAAGCGACATTAACGCCCTTGGCACGAATCTGATCCAACAATTCATCCGTAAAATGCAATCCCGCTGTGGGTGCAGCCGCTGATCCTTCATGCTTGGCATACACGGTCTGATACCGTTCGCGGTCATCCAAAGTCTCTTTGATATACGGTGGCAACGGCATCTCACCCAGACGGTCCAGAATTTCCTGAAAGATTCCATCATACGTAAACGTAAGTGTACGTGCCCCCATCTCGCCTTCTTCTTCAATGATTGCCTTCAGTTCGTCTCCAAATACGATCACCGAACCGGCTTTCAGCTTTTTACCCGGCTTAACCAGTGCTTCCCACTTGTCGCCCTCCACATTTTTAAGCAATAAGACTTCCGCTTTTGCTCCGGTGTCTTCCTTTGTACCGAACAGACGGGCTGGAAGAACACGCGTATCATTCAGAATCAATGTATCCCCAGAATCCAGAAAATCGATAATATCAGGAAACGTTTGATGATTAATCTCACCACTATCTTTGTTCAAGGTAAGCAAACGGGAAGCCGTGCGATCAAGCAACGGCGTCTGTGCTATCAATTGCTCTGGTAATTCAAAATCATATAAGTTCACATTCATTTTAGTTTCATTCCTTAACAATAGTCGCATTTTGATAATAGTGTTTCAATATTGTCTGGTAATCATACCCTTCATCTGCCATGCCTTTGGCTCCCCATTGGGACAAGCCCAACCCATGACCATTGCCCTGGCCGATGAACATGAAGTTTTGACCCTGCGTTACCGCTCTCGCTTGACCATCACCATTCATCACCACAAGAGCATTACCGGATGATGAGCCTGTACCAGAAGCAGACATTACAGCAGCACCATTTGAACCGGTTTTGCTGGCTGTTTTGCCGTCAGCGCCTAATACAGTATAACTTCCGGTTCCTGCAATATCAAATAGAGTACTCGGTAATCCTCCAAGCGCAGAACGGTATGTATCAGCATATTTCACCGTCATAGCCTGACCGTTGGCAGTGACTTCAAGTGCTCTTCCAGAAGGTCCACGCTTGGTTACTTCCAAGGTTGAGATTGAAGCAGGAACAGGTGCTGTCGTTTTACCCTGAAGGGATTTAACCAACTGGGCAGACGTGAATGGTCCTCTCACCCAAGCATAGTCATTGGATTGAGCCACTTTTGCCAGTACAACAGCTTCATTGCCTGGATTCATTTTGGATACAGGTTCCACGGTGGACTGAATCAACGGAACAGGACGTACATTGGTGTTCTGAGCCGTTACCGTCACCTTTGCCAGACCCGCGTTGGTCTTGGTTGTTAATTCTTTGATGTTATCCTCACGAATGTACCCGCTAATGCCTGAACTGAGCAGCACATGGTACCACGTATGTAATCCTGCCTGCGCTGATGTATCCCCCGAGCTAATTACATTGGTGAACACACCTGCTCCGCCGTTCCATACCTCAGAAGGATGAGCCGTCTGACCGCCCGCATTGGAGGAGAATACAGCTTCGATGATTTTGCCACCGCTCTTAACCACTTCTCCGGCCGTTGCATCTACTGCACTGGTTACTTTATCGTTCTCCGAACCAATCCCGTTATAGGCTTGGCTGAGTGTCGTATCCACGACATTGGCAATTTTGAAACGATCTCCTTGTTGAAGCGCATAGGATCGAGCAGCTACTGCTTGAACTTTCAGAGCCTCAGCAGGCCAGGAGGAATATACCTCTGCCCCTACGACAGAGTACAGGTATTGTTCAAGTGGAACGACATTGACCAATGCCAGATCACCGCTGACGATGCTGATTTCCATATCTCCACGATACGTTCGCTGGGAACGTTCCACTACTTTGATGCCATTACTATTCCCTTGTACCAATGCTTTGGATTCAGTACCTGCAATCGTGTAATGCGGAGCTGTTTTAAGCGCATCCGCACTTAATCCCGCATCCTGACGGATGATGAGCCCTGCACTATTGTTAACAGGTAAAAGACTTATCCCTGGAGCTATGGCCTCCACACTTTTCTTCACTGAGGATAATTCCGCATCTGTTACAGCTTCACCTACCCATACCGCATATGCTTGGCTTCCTCCACTCAGTAGGAGGACCGGATAAGCACTACTAACTCCTGCTGATAAAAGGTTCGCTTGCATTGCCTCTGCTTCCTGAAGCGAACCATACGTTCCAGCAGACAGGCGCTTACTTCCGGTCACAGTTGGCTTTTGACCAGCCAATTGAGCTGCTGCTACCTTCTGTACCCGTGTAACAGCTTGTCCAGCCAGTGCCTCTGTTGCATAGTTACCTGTATAGAGTTGGTAGATGGCATTTCCATTCACAGACGTTGTAAACAGCAACGGCTTATCCGCGGTTGCCTGCAACAATTTGGCTGCTGCAGATGCTGCCTTGAAATCCCCTGTTTCCAACACTTTCACTCTGAATCCATCTGCACTGAAACGGACCTGTCCAGCCGGAAGACCTACATTTGCGCCACTTTCCGATTGGATACTCCATTGTCCCGTTGATTCAAGTGTAATAAGTGGTGTAGTTGATTTATACGTACTGCCCAGATTCGCAAACATGGCTACACGGATTGTCTGTCCATCATTACCTGCTGCATACGCAGGCACTTGAAGACAACCCACTGTCAAAAGAGCTGCCGCCAGTACCTTCAATCGACGACTCCACTTCTTCGTTCGTATTGCTTTTCCCACATTCAGACTCCTCTCCATGCAATGCCTTCACTTTATATCGGATTAACACACGTAATATTTCAATGTTTATGGTGAACCTTCAATTGGTAAATGTTCAAATCGTGAACTTTCACAAAATTCGATTATTTCCCGTCTCTTGGTGGAACAGGCAGACCTAAATGGTGATAGGCAAGATCTGTTACGATCCTCCCCCTTGGTGTACGCTGAATCATGCCAATCTGAAGCAGATACGGTTCATAAACATCCTCGATCGTCTGACTTTCTTCACCAATCGTAGCCGCAATGGTATCCAACCCTACGGGACCTCCCCGGAAGCTGTTGATCATCGATTTGAGCATCTTATGATCAATCTCATCCAGGCCACGTGGATCAATCTGGAGCCTTTGCAGTGCTTCTTCAGCCAATGTCTGCGTAATAATCCCGTCACCACGAACCTGTGCAAAGTCACGTACTCGTTTAAGCAAACGGTTGGCAATCCTCGGTGTCCCACGTGAGCGCAATGCAATCTCTTGCGCAGCATCTCCCACAATCTCCACACCCAAAATCTCGGTAGAACGCGAGACGATATAAGCCAGCTCATCAACCGTATAGAATTCCAAGCGGCTGATAACACCAAACCGATCTCGAAGTGGCGCAGACAGCAAGCCAGCACGTGTTGTAGCCCCAATCAGAGTGAATGGCGGCAGATCCAGCCGAACGGACCGAGCACTTGGACCTTTACCAATCATTATATCCAATGCCGAATCTTCCATGGCGGGGTACATGACTTCTTCAACCGTACGATGCAAACGATGAATCTCATCAATAAACAGCACATCGCCTTCCTGCAGATTGGTTAACAATGCTGCAAGATCACCCGGGCGTTCAATGGCCGGGCCTGACGTAGTTCGTAAATTAACGCCCAATTCGTTGGCAATAATATTGGCAAGTGTTGTCTTACCCAGTCCAGGTGGTCCATATAACAAAACGTGATCCAATGCCTCATTACGAAATTTGGCAGCTTCAATATATATCTTTAAATTTTCCTTCACCTGATTCTGCCCGATATATTCATTCAGATACCGGGGACGAAGACTCAACTCAACATTTTGGTCCTCCATCATCAGGTTCGCGGAAATAATCCGATCATCCATGTTCATCCCTACCTTTTTTGCAGGCTACAGCTATATTATAATATGCAATTTGTATTATCCCGTAAACAGCATTTGCAGCGCTTTTTTCATCAACACATCAACGGAATCCGCTGTAGTAACATCCTTTTTCAATATGAGCCATACTTTATCAAGTTCACTGTCAGTATATCCAAGTGCCTTGAGACCTTCACGTGCCTCATCCCAGGCTGAACCACTTCCCGATTCTTCCGATGGAGGAGCGAACAAACCTGTTGCATACGCTGCCGCCCCAAAACTATCCAGCTTGTCCTTGAGATCCAGAATCATGCGTTGTGCAGTCTTCTTGCCGATGCCTGGCAATTTGGTCAAGAACGTTAAATTCTCTTGGTAAATCGCTGTAACCACATGTTCTGGTGTACCTCCAGCGAGTATGCCCAGCGCCACTTTGGGACCAATACCGGATACTTCAATCAGTTTGCGGAACAAACGCTGTTCATCCCGTGTCACAAATCCAAACAGTAGCATCGCATCCTCACGCACATGATGGTGAGTGTACACGGTAATTTCGCCTTCTTGCTTAGCGAACGCAAATGGATTCGGACAAAATACGCGATACCCCACACCATGAACGTCCAGCACAATATAATCATTCTCTACATGAATGAACTGTCCTCTTAGAAAATCAATCATTTTCGCAATACCTCATTCAACTTGGAATTTAATGTATAAGAGTGCGCGTGGCACACAGCTACAGCTAATGCATCTGCTACGTCATCGGGTTTAGGAACGACTTGAAGACGCAAGAACATTTTGACCATCTCCTGTACCTGCTTCTTCTCTGCCTTACCGTACCCAACAACAGCCTGCTTGATCTGCATTGGCGTATACTCTGCAATAGGCAAACCCTTCTGTGCAGCAGCGAGTACCATGACTCCTCTGGCCTGACTAACAGACATCGCTGTTGTAACGTTCCGATTGAAAAAAAGTTTCTCCAGCGCTACTGCGTCCGGTTTGTATTTATCAATTAATTGCACCATACCTTCATATACATGAAGCAACCGTTCCTCTTCAGGGGTATGAGCTTCCGTCTGAATACATCCATATTGTACGGGTACCACTTTACTGCCGATTTTATCCACAAAACCAAAACCAACAATCGCAATCCCCGGGTCAATTCCCAAAAAACGCAAAACCATCTCTCCCTCACAAAAGCGAACATATGTATCGTTCATTTCATTATAACAAAAGATAGACCCTGCGGCAGGAAAAACTTTGTCTAACCCATTACTCGTCTTTATTCGTGATTTTTTTCATGTTTATTCGTAATTTTCATGTATTTCGGCACAAACGACAAAAAGGACATCGAAGAGATGTCCATCACCACATTCCACGTATATTGGATTTCTATCACTTAGTTTCGCGAAACACCAATGCCACTGGTCTCCAACCATCTAATTAGTACTACAGCATCTTAACGTTGTAAGTTAGCACAAAAGATTACCCGCCATTGCGGATTAAATGATGATCTTCATCCACCGCATAGTCACTAAACGTTGAGATTACGCTATCATACTCATCCTTGTCCTGAATCCGGATACCCTGCTGCAATTGCTCCAGCACCCCTTCAGGTAAAGAACTCTCCAACGTCCCCACATCCAATTGAAAAAACGTACGAATAACCTTCTCTTCTGCAGGCTTACCCTCGTACAAGTTAAGATTTCCTACAGCATCTATGCTAATATACGCCTGCTGTTTACAAAGCGGTGAAAGATCATCTACACGTTGCTTCAAATGCAACTCATCTGATGTTCCAACGGTAGCATCCCATTCCGGATGCTGAACCAGCAGCATCTTCAACTGTGGTCTAGCCATCTTGCCCAACTGTTCTGTCTCCACTCCGCAAATGTACTGTGTTTCCAAAACCACACTCGTTAAATGATCCGGATCAGTATTAAGTTGCCCTACTAACGCCTGAATCTCCTGATCAGATCTGGTCTCCGGCGTAACAGGTCCCATCACACTAGTTGCCTCACTAAAATTAGTGGTCAGCAAACGCTCAATCGCCGATGAGATAGACAATCCGCTGTATGCCAATATCGTAACTGCAAGCAAAGCAACCGTCATCCATACTGTTCGTTTCCACCGTCGCCAGCGTCTCTTGAATTGTTTCCTGAAGTTAAACGTGTTCACATGAACCCCTTCTATCACTTTTTAAACCTATTGTGACCTAAAGAACGAGGCTTTATGCAAAACTTGTCGTCTGAAGAGTAATCCGTATATTCATGAAGCAAGGGACCATGGGCCAATAGCTGATGGCATATTGAAAGTTATGTTAAGCACACATCTTAATCGTATTCCCTTTGTGATATCGCAACGTAATAAAGATAAACACAAAAAAAGTACTATCTATATGTTAGATAGTACTTTTTCGAGATCGGGATGACACGATTTGAACATGCGACCCCCTGGTCCCAAACCAGGTGCTCTACCAAGCTGAGCTACATCCCGTTATATATACCGGCGAGAGGACTCGAACCTCCACGGTTTCCCACTCGATTTTGAGTCGAGCGCGTCTGCCATTCCGCCACGCCGGCAAATTATGAAGTTATAATGGCGCGCCCTGAGAGATTCGAACTCCCGGCCTTTTGATTCGTAGTCAAACGCTCTATCCAGCTGAGCTAAGGGCGCAAATATTGGAGCGGAAGACGGGAATCGAACCCGCGACCCTCGCCTTGGCAAGGCGATGCTCTACCGCTGAGCCACTTCCGCATACGGTATTGATAGATATAAAATGGCGGAACCGACGGGATTCGAACCCGCGATCTCCTGCGTGACAGGCAGGCATGTTAGGCCAACTACACCACGGTTCCAGATCACTTTCCATTGGGAAAGTATAATTGCGGGGGCAGGATTTGAACCTGCGGCCTTCGGGTTATGAGCCCGACGAGCTACCGGGCTGCTCCACCCCGCGTCGTTATAAAAATCTTATGGTGGAGGCTGAGGGGATCGAACCCCCGACCCTCTGCTTGTAAGGCAGATGCTCTCCCAGCTGAGCTAAGCCTCCATAATATGACCGGTAGGGATACTCTCACTTCGTTCGAGACTGCGAAGCAGCTGCTAACGAAGTACATCCTCCGACGAACCTTTGGGATTCTCATCCCTTGTTGAAGCAATAGGTATTGCTATGACCCGTAGGGGATTCGAACCCCTGTTACCTCCGTGAAAGGGAGGTGTCTTAACCCCTTGACCAACGGGCCTTAATGGCTCCCCGAACAGGGCTCGAACCTGTGACAACTCGATTAACAGTCGAGTGCTCTACCAACTGAGCTATCAGGGAATAATATGCATTTGCAGGGCAAATGCAATCCATCGTACAATGTCCACATGCAGAGCTTGTTTTCTATGTATGATGAAAGAGTTCGCTTGGCGGCATCCTACTCTCCCAGGACCCTGCGGTCCAAGTACCATCGGCGCTAGAGGGCTTAACGGTCGTGTTCGGGATGGGTACGTGTGGAACCCCTCCGCCATCGCCACCAAACGCATAGCTTACATTTCAGAGTTCGTTCTCTGAAAACTAGATTCGAAACGAAACATGCGAATTATCACTTGCTATTGGATAAGCCCTCGACCGATTAGTACTGGTCAGCTCCATGCATTGCTGCACTTCCACCCCCAGCCTATCTACCTCGTCGTCTTCAAGGGGTCTTACATACTGGGAAATCTCATCTTGAGGGGGGCTTCACGCTTAGATGCTTTCAGCGTTTATCCCGTCCGTACATAGCTACCCAGCGGTGCTCCTGGCGGAACAACTGGTACACCAGCGGTACGTCCATCCCGGTCCTCTCGTACTAAGGACAGCTCCTCTCAAATTTCCTACGCCCACGACAGATAGGGACCGAACTGTCTCACGACGTTCTGAACCCAGCTCGCGTACCGCTTTAATGGGCGAACAGCCCAACCCTTGGGACCTACTTCAGCCCCAGGATGCGATGAGCCGACATCGAGGTGCCAAACCTCCCCGTCGATGTGGACTCTTGGGGGAGATAAGCCTGTTATCCCCAGGGTAGCTTTTATCCGTTGAGCGATGGCCCTTCCATGCGGTACCACCGGATCACTAAGCCCGACTTTCGTCCCTGCTCGACTTGTAGGTCTCGCAGTCAAGCTCCCTTATGCCTTTGCACTCTTCGAATGATTTCCAACCATTCTGAGGGAACCTTTGGGCGCCTCCGTTACTCTTTAGGAGGCGACCGCCCCAGTCAAACTGCCCACCTGACACTGTCCCCGCACCGGATTACGGTACCAGGTTAGAACCTAGATACGATCAGGGTGGTATCCCAACGTTGCCTCCACGCAAGCTGGCGCTCACGCTTCAAAGGCTCCCACCTATCCTGTACAGATCGTACCCAAATTCAATATCAAGCTGCAGTAAAGCTCCATGGGGTCTTTCCGTCTTGTCGCGGGTAACCTGCATCTTCACAGGTATTAAAATTTCACCGGATCTCTCGTTGAGACAGCGCCCAAGTCGTTACGCCATTCGTGCGGGTCAGAATTTACCTGACAAGGAATTTCGCTACCTTAGGACCGTTATAGTTACGGCCGCCGTTTACTGGGGCTTCGGTTCACAGCTTCGGATTGCTCCTAACCACTCCCCTTAACCTTCCAGCACCGGGCAGGCGTCAGCCCGTATACTTCGCCTTACGGCTTCGCACAGACCTGTGTTTTTGCTAAACAGTCGCTTGGGCCTTTTCACTGCGGCCCCCTCGTGCTATTCACACTACCGGGGCACCCCTTCTCCCGAAGTTACGGGGTCATTTTGCCGAGTTCCTTAACGAGAGTTCTTCCGCGCGCCTTAGAATACTCTTCTCGCCTACCTGTGTCGGTTTGCGGTACGGGCACCTTCACCTGGCTAGAGGCTTTTCTTGGCAGTGTGAGATCATGACCTTCGCTACTACAATTTTCGCTCCCCATCACAGCTCAGCCTTAATGATGTGCGGATTTGCCTACACATCAGCCTCACTGCTTAGACGGACATCCATCAGTCCGCGTCACTACCCTACTGCGTCCCCCCATTGCTCATAACGGCTTACGGTGGTACAGGAATTTCGACCTGTTGTCCTTCGACTACGCCTTTCGGCCTCGCCTTAGGTCCCGACTTACCCTGAGCGGACGAGCCTTCCTCAGGAACCCTTAGGCTTTCGGCGGATCAGATTCTCACTGATCTTTTCGTTACTCATACCGGCATTCTCACTTGTATAATGTCCAGCGCTCCTTACGGTACACCTTCAACCCTTATACAACGCTCCCCTACCCCTGATGCAAGCATCAAGCCATAGCTTCGGTGGTGTGTTTAGCCCCGTTACATTTTCGGCGCAGAGTCACTCGACCAGTGAGCTATTACGCACTCTTTCAATGGTGGCTGCTTCTAAGCCAACATCCTGGTTGTCTGTGCAACTCCACATCCTTTCCCACTTAACACACACTTGGGGACCTTAGCTGATGGTCTGGGCTGTTTCCCTTTTGACAATGGATCTTAGCACTCACTGTCTGACTCCCGGAAGTAAGTCTATGGCATTCGGAGTTTGACTGAGCTTGGTAACCCTTGCGGGCCCCGCACCCAATCAGTGCTCTACCTCCACGACTCTGTTTTCCGAGGCTAGCCCTAAAGCTATTTCGGGGAGAACCAGCTATCTCCGAGTTCGATTGGAATTTCTCCGCTACCCCCACCTCATCCCCGCACTTTTCAACGTGCGTGGGTTCGGGCCTCCAGTGCGTGTTACCGCACCTTCACCCTGGACAGGGGTAGATCACCCGGTTTCGGGTCTACGTCCACGTACTATGTCGCCCTATTCAGACTCGCTTTCGCTGCGGCTCCGGCTCTTCACCTTAACCTTGCACGGGAACGTAACTCGCCGGTTCATTCTACAAAAGGCACGCCATCACCCCTAAAACGGGCTCTGACTTTTTGTAAGCACACGGTTTCAGGTTCTATTTCACTCCCCTTCCGGGGTGCTTTTCACCTTTCCCTCACGGTACTGCTTCACTATCGGTCGCTAGGAAGTATTTAGCCTTGGCAGATGGTCCTGCCGGATTCATACGGGGTTTCACGTGCCCCGCACTACTCGGGATCCGTCTCGGAGGGAACAGACTTTCAATTACAGGGCTTTTACCTTCTTTGGCGGGCCTTTCCAGACCTCTTCGCTTAACCGGTTCCTTTGTAACTCCATGTGAGACGTCCCACAACCCCAAAGAGCAAGCTCTCTGGTTTGGGCTTCTCCGCGTTCGCTCGCCGCTACTGACGGAATCACTATTGTTTTCTCTTCCTCAGGGTACTTAGATGTTTCAGTTCCCCTGGTATGCCTCTACACAACCTATGTATTCAGTTGTGAGTAACTGGAAATTACCCCAGCTGGGTTTCCCCATTCGGACACCCCCGGATCAAAGCTTGCTTACAGCTCCCCGAGGCAGTTTCGTTGTTCGCCACGTCCTTCATCGGCTCCTAGCGCCTAGGCATCCTCCGTGTGCTCTTAGTAGCTTAACCAAATTGCTCCGGTTTCGATCGCTCGCTTCCCTTGTTTTGGACTGTGTCCAAAGCCAAAAGTCGCTCCCACTCGATACCATCGCAACAGCAATTAACTACCGTTTTTATTGAAACTTGTTATACACAAGTTCAGCTAAAAAGGAATGTTCTAATTCGCATTTACTTTCGTTTCGATATCTAGTTTTCAAAGAACAAGCTCCATGCAAAAGCAAGCTGTTTGAGAGTTTGAGCTCTCAAAACTGAGCAACGAGTGAGTGGT
Organism: Paenibacillus sp. FSL R5-0519; assembly: GCF_037974275.1. Taxonomy (NCBI): domain Bacteria; kingdom Bacillati; phylum Bacillota; class Bacilli; order Caryophanales; family Paenibacillaceae; genus Paenibacillus; species Paenibacillus sp. FSL R5-0519. The sequence goes on along the minus strand of NZ_CP150234.1, from coordinate 1,182,796 downwards.
TTGCTCTTCATTTCATCCACACCGAAGTGATGGACCGAAATGAATCGCTGTGCAGGTTCGAAAGAACCTGCTTATTTGAATGTTTCCACGCGGGAAACGATTCTCCATAGAAAGGAGGTGATCCAGCCGCACCTTCCGATACGGCTACCTTGTTACGACTTCACCCCAATCATCTATCCCACCTTCGGCGGCTGGCTCCTTGCGGTTACCCCACCGACTTCGGGTGTTATAAACTCTCGTGGTGTGACGGGCGGTGTGTACAAGACCCGGGAACGTATTCACCGCGGCATGCTGATCCGCGATTACTAGCAATTCCGACTTCATGCAGGCGAGTTGCAGCCTGCAATCCGAACTGAGACCGGCTTTTTAGGATTCGTTCCACCTCGCGGCTTCACAGCCCGTTGTACCGGCCATTGTAGTACGTGTGTAGCCCAGGTCATAAGGGGCATGATGATTTGACGTCATCCCCACCTTCCTCCGGTTTGTCACCGGCAGTCACCTTAGAGTGCCCACCCGAAGTGCTGGCAACTAAGATCAAGGGTTGCGCTCGTTGCGGGACTTAACCCAACATCTCACGACACGAGCTGACGACAACCATGCACCACCTGTCTCCTCTGTCCCGAAGGAAAGATACATCTCTGTACCGATCAGAGGGATGTCAAGACCTGGTAAGGTTCTTCGCGTTGCTTCGAATTAAACCACATACTCCACTGCTTGTGCGGGTCCCCGTCAATTCCTTTGAGTTTCAGTCTTGCGACCGTACTCCCCAGGCGGAGTGCTTAATGTGTTAACTTCGGCACCAAGGGTATCGAAACCCCTAACACCTAGCACTCATCGTTTACGGCGTGGACTACCAGGGTATCTAATCCTGTTTGCTCCCCACGCTTTCGCGCCTCAGCGTCAGTTACAGCCCAGAGAGTCGCCTTCGCCACTGGTGTTCCTCCACATATCTACGCATTTCACCGCTACACGTGGAATTCCACTCTCCTCTTCTGCACTCAAGTCACCCAGTTTCCAGTGCGATCCGGGGTTGAGCCCCGGGATTAAACACCAGACTTAAATGACCGCCTGCGCGCGCTTTACGCCCAATAATTCCGGACAACGCTTGCCCCCTACGTATTACCGCGGCTGCTGGCACGTAGTTAGCCGGGGCTTTCTTCTCAGGTACCGTCACCTTGAGAGCAGTTACTCTCCCAAGCGTTCTTCCCTGGCAACAGAGCTTTACGATCCGAAAACCTTCATCACTCACGCGGCATTGCTCCGTCAGGCTTTCGCCCATTGCGGAAGATTCCCTACTGCTGCCTCCCGTAGGAGTCTGGGCCGTGTCTCAGTCCCAGTGTGGCCGATCACCCTCTCAGGTCGGCTACGCATCGTCGCCTTGGTGAGCCGTTACCCCACCAACTAGCTAATGCGCCGCAGGCCCATCCCCAAGTGACAGATTGCTCCGTCTTTCCAGTTTCCTTCAGGCGAAGAAAACAACTATTCGGTATTAGCTACCGTTTCCGGTAGTTGTCCCAAACTTGAGGGCAGGTTGCCTACGTGTTACTCACCCGTCCGCCGCTAAGTCTCAAAGAAGCAAGCTTCTTATCAACTCCGCTCGACTTGCATGTATTAGGCATGCCGCCAGCGTTCGTCCTGAGCCAGGATCAAACTCTCCAATAAAGTATTGAAAAGAGCGATAAGCTCATTTTGAATCTGACGAGATTAAAAATCTCATTTGTGCTCCAGCCGATCCAAGCCAAGGCTTGTTTCAAACTTTCGCGTTCATTCTGCAAGCAGAATGTTTACTCACTCGTTGTTCAGTTTTCAAAGATCAAACTTGTTTCTTCATTTATTGTGTTTCCCGTGTCAGCCGTGTGTTTCAGCGGCGACTTAAATAATATATCATACGGCTGAATCTAATGCAACAGTTTTTTTCATTTCTTTTCTTTACTAGTTTTGCATTAGCCAAAGCGATCATATCGGTTCCCTAACTTGTCCTATTATCGCGGTACGCTCATAGGGTACAACAAATATTTTAGCACATATATGAAAGGGTTTTCAACATTTCTCTACAAAATGCTCCCATTATTCCTGAAAAAATTATATCTCCTTTATATGCAATTCATTGTTCATTCAGAGTTAGCGGGAAGCCAGCTCCCTATTACAGAGTTAACTTCCCGCTAATATTATAGGTAACTTACTTCTCTATCAATCGCAGTCCTTTGGTTAGTTTTGTATCCATGGATTACGACGCTTTTTATTTGATTTCCGTTGGTTCGAAGTAGCTACACCTTCTCTGGATGTTTTTCCTGACACGGATACTTTGGATTTGTTCTTCAGAGGAGCCTTGCTCGTTCTGCGTTTTGCGGCTGCTGGCTTATTTCCGGTTTGCTTGGACTTCGCCACCGAATCTAATCCAACCTCTTCAATGCTTAACTGACTTAAGTTAGCGTCTTCACGCCCTCCCTTTTTTCCACCACTGCCTTGCCCTTGAGGAGGATACATTTCGCCAAATGCTCCAAGTGGGGACGGCGGAACCATGTTCTGTGTAGGATACGGATTCTGATATGCATACTCAATAGGCTGGTTTGGCATCGTTGATGTAGACATTTCAGGTGGCATACCATACGAAGGACCGTACATGTTCATGTTCCAAGCCGGTTCCTGATAACCATAAGAAGGATAAGTATACTGAGGAACATGTGTATGTGATCCACATCCGCATGGAGGATACGGAAGCATCGAGTATGGAGATATGAATGGTGGCTGATGATTCATATGACTAGGTGCTGCATACGTTGGAAATGGACTATTCACTTCGCCAGCTGGTGCAATCGGAAATGAGTTGTTTTGCATTTCTGGAGACAGATTTGGCATAACGTTATTGTGGTTATAGCCCTGCTCCGCACCAGTCCACGGGCTGTTAGTCATTTCACTGCCACTGTAAGGGCTAATTTCCGAAATCCCTGGAAACGGCGCATTATTACTCACTTCTGCCGTGTACATGTCTTGCTGGATACCATACACCTCTTGTGCAGGAACCGGAATTTGAACATAAGGATGCTCCGCTGGCGCATGATGCAACTTGTTACCACAACCACAGGGCTTTTTCGTTGCTGGTGCAACCTCAGTTGGAGGCTCGGTATTAGGCATTACAGGCAAAGGCATAATTTCAGGCGAAAGATTAGGCATGGTGTATTTCTTGGACTCCGCTACAGGTTTAACTTGAACTTCGGGTTTAACCTCTTCTTTTTTCGGCATTTCCTTTTCGGGTTTCACTTCAGGAAGCTCTGGCAACTGCGGTAGCACCTCCAGTTCAGGCTTCACATTCGGTTTTTCTGGATTAGCTGGTGGTGGAGCAGGTACTGGGACTGGAACCTCTGATACCGGAGCAGGAGGAGTTGGTGCAACTGGAGCAGGTTGTTCCGGTTCTTTGACTCCCGTGTATTCCTTACCTTCAGGCGACAATTTTTCATTTGCAGCAATGTTGCTGGCACCCGAGTTAGACATCGTGTTTCCTTGCGCATGCATCGAGGGAATGTAGACCGTTTCCCCCACCAGAAGAGCATTCGGATTTTTCAACTGTGGATTGGCATTGATCATATCTTTTAAAGGAACTCCCCAGGCTTGTGCCAACTTCCATAACGAATCTCCTTGCTGAACCTTGTGACTGTGGAGCATACCCTCCGGCTTCGGTGTTACTGGCTCTGCAGGGATTTTGACCTTCATGCCAATATCCAGCTTGTCGGGATTTGTGATTTGCGGATTAGCCGCGATCAATTTGTCCAGCGCAACATTGTATTTTTGGGACAGCAGATATAATGTGTCGCCTTTTTTCACCATGTGTATTTTCACAGGGAACTAACCTCCTAGACGTCATACTTGGGCAGTACATTCGCCCATACCGTTACTACATCCTATGCAGAAACCGGGCTAATGACATCAACTAAACAAAAAAAATCCTCCTGTCGTTAAAAATCCCCATACACCAGGTATGCTGAATTTTATCGGACAAGGAGGATTCCTGTTCCCTATGCTATACAATTCTTACTTAAGATTCCCACACTTTATAACCATCTTTGTCAACAATCTGACGGAATGCTTCCAGCAGTCTCAGCGTTACAGGACCTGCGACACCCGTACCAATTGTTCTTCCATCCACTTCACATGCAGCGATAACTTCTGCAGCTGTTCCGGTGAAAAAGACTTCGTCTGCGATATACACATCATGCAGGGTGAATGGCACTTCTTTTAATTCAAGCTCCAGTTCTCCACATAGATCGATAATGGCTTGACGTGTAATCCCTTCAAGAGCACCGAGATAACAAGGCGGCGTGTATACTACACCGTTTTTGATGATGAAGATGTTATCACTTGACCCCTCGGTAACGTAACCCTGGGAATTCAACATAATCGCTTCTCCAGCACCTGAATAGTTAGACTGGATTTTAACCAGGATGTTATTCAGATAGTTCAATGATTTAATTTTCGGATTCAAAGCGTCCGGGATGTTCCGACGTTGAGATACGGACACTGCTTTCAACCCGGTAAGATACGCTTCCTCTGGATAAATCGCTAATTGTTCCACGATGATAATCACGGATGCCTTCGGGCAACGAAGCGGGTCCAAACCAAGATTACCAGGGCCACGTGATACAATAAGACGAATATACCCATTGCGCATATCATTGCGGCGCACCGTTTCAGCCATCACTTCCAACATCTCATCCATGGACAGCGGGATGTTCAAACTAATGGATTTCGCCGAATCATACAAACGATCCAAGTGAGCCTTACATCTGAAAATATTTCCGTTATAGATCCGAATACCTTCAAAAATCCCGTCTCCGTACAAAAATCCATGATCATATACCGAAACGGTTGCGTTCTCTTTGGTCACATACTGACCATCCAAATAGATCCACTGCTCCGCCACTGATGACTGCACCTCCATAAAATATCCATTTCCTTAACTCCGAACGTTATAACTCGTCCATTGTACATCAAATGAAAAGCTCTAACTTGTTCATTCTATCCAGAATTATGACAACCTTCTAACATTCCAACCATCATACAGGTCGATTACCTCGAAGGATATGTATAACAAGGATAGCTACCAAGAACACGCACCTGACAATTCAACGCCTCTATCTCAGCCATGGCTGCAGTGAGCAATACCGAATCGACCGTTTCCACAACATCAATGTAGAAATAATAACTGCCCAATCGTTTCTTCGTTGGACGAGATTCAAGACGGGTCAGATTCAGCTTCCGCCAGGCAAATGCCGACAATACCTGATGCAACGCTCCCGGTGCATCTTCTGGCAATGTCACGAGCAAGCTGGTTTTCACATGATCCGGTTCACGAGGAATATCCACAGGTTCATGGCCGATAAGCACAAAACGGGTATAGTTGTTGTCATGATCTGTAACTCGTTCAGCCATAATGTCCAGACCATGCTTCTGAGCAGCAAGCTTGGTACCGATGGCTACCCAGCCCTTACCCGGATTTTTCTTCACAATCTCTACAGCTTCGGCTGTACTGTTCACACCTTCAAGATCGGCATCAGGCGAATGCAGCCGAATAAAGTTCTGACACTGCGGAATAGCCACAGGATGAGACATGATCTTGGTAATTTTACTAAAATCATACTCGCCGCTCTCCGTCCTAAATTCAGCCCCATGTCCAATGACATTCTGGATGGATGGGTATATCCACTCTGCTTGCATTGGAATGTCCACTTCATTCACAAGCCAGTCCATGTGAAGGCTAACGGAACCTTCAATTGTATTTTCCATCGGAATGACACTGTATTGTGTTTTTCCACTATCTGTTGCACGAAAAACATCTGAAATCAGCTTGGAGTGAAGCAACTCTAACGGTTCACTGTTAAAAAGGAAATCAATCGCCTCATGGGAAACTGAGCCTTCAGGTAATACTGCAATTCTTTTCATGCATTAACTTCCCCTTTGATTCTGTCCAAAAAAGGACGTTCGTCTTGATCAGGCAGCACGGTTACACCGTCCAAATCCGGATCGAGCCACAGTGCAGAAGCAGATATGCCCTCCCGCTCCATGGTGTTCAGCAAATATTGTTCCAATTCCGCTTTGCGGGTGTCATGACGATCTACCAAGGTTAATACGGTCGGTCCGGCTCCGCTCAGGGCAGCCCCCAACGCTCCATGATCGACAGCATGTTCCAATATCTCAGCCATGCCTGGCACCAATGATGCCCGGTACGGTTGGTGAATTCGATCTGACATCGCCTTCTGAATCATATCCAGTCGCCCACTCGCCAAAGCGGCAACGAGCAGCGAGGATCTGCTAATGTTATGCACCACATCAGACATGCCAAATTTCTCTGGAATCACATTTCTTGCTTTTGAAGTAGACAGTTGGAATTCAGGTACAACAACCAAAGCCTGCAAATCCTGGTGTGGCTCAATACGAATATGATCTACCCGCACACCATCCCATGCAGCCGTAATAATCCCCCCATAGAGTGATGCACCCACATTATCAGGATGCTTCTCGAGGGAGGTGGCCAGATCCAGAAGTTTCGCATCCGATAAAGGAGTACCAATTAATGCATTCGCTGCCGCCAGTGCACCAACGATGGCTGATGCACTACTGCCGAGTCCACGCGTTAGTGGAATATCGGAATACATGGAAATCTCCAATTCAGGTACAGACACCCCAGCTTCATTGAATACCATCTGTGCGACTTCGTAAATCAAATTCGATTTATCCGTAGGCAGGCCTGTCAAATGATCGCCGTAAAGATGAAATGTGGTCTGCTCGGCAGGTTTCATCTCCAACCAGGCATACAGAGACAATGCCATGCCCAGAGTATCAAAGCCCGGACCGAGATTGGCTGTGCTTGCAGGTATTTTTACAGTTACCTTTTCACGCAAACTCATACAGATTGCTGCTCCAATTGTGCAATGGCCGCCATTACTGCTTCTTCCGTATCTTCAACAACAAGCGGCTCAGTCGCTACTGTTTTGATCGCAATATTCGGATCTTTCAGGCCATTACCTGTCAGTACGCAAACTACAGTCTCTCCGCCTTTAAAGTACCCTTCGCTCTTCAGTTTGTATACACCAGCAAGGGAAGCCGCAGAAGCAGGTTCAGCAAAAATCCCTTCCCGAGATGCAAGCGTACGATACGCTGTCAGGATCTGTTCATCCGTTACATAATTAATCTGTCCACCAGATTCCTCAGCTGCAGCTACAGCCGTTTTCCAGCTCGCCGGATTACCGATTCGAATCGCTGTGGCTACTGTTTCAGGCTCAAGAATCGGTTCACCTTTGACAATCGCCATCGCACCTTCGGCTTCGAAACCAACCATGCGTGGCAGCGTGTTGGATTTACCAGCCTCTTTGTATTCTTTGAACCCTTTCCAATAAGCCGAGATATTCCCCGCATTACCAACTGGAATAGCCAGAACGTCAGGCGCTTCGCCCAGTTGTTCAATCACTTCAAACGCTGCTGTCTTCTGTCCTTCAATCCGGAACGGATTCACAGAGTTTACAAGCGTGATCGGATGCTTGGCTGTGATCTCACGCACAATCTCCAGTGCACGGTCAAAGTTACCATTAATCGCAATCACTTTGGCTCCATAAATCATGGCTTGGGCCAGTTTACCCAGTGCAATGTTATTATTAGGGATCAGCACGATACAATTGAGGCCGCCACGTGCGGCGTAGGCTGCTGCAGCTGCTGACGTATTACCTGTGGATGCACACATGATGGTACGGCTGCCCTCTTCCATCGCTTTGGCAACCGCCATAACCATACCGCGGTCTTTGAAAGATCCCGTAGGATTCAACCCTTCATACTTGAAGTATACTTTTAAGCCGAGCTCCTCAGACAGATTCTCTGCATAAATCAACGGTGTATTCCCTTCCTGAAGCGTAAGCAGTGGTGTATTTTCATTAACCGGAAGGTGCTCTCTGTACGTTTGCAAAAGTCCTTGATATCTCATTGTGGGTAAACTCCTTTATGTTTTAATAATCTGATATGATGACCTGATGATACGGGTATAATTTATAACGGAAATAATGAAGATGCAGTATGGGATGAGGACAATTATCCTTCGACCCGGTATACACTCTTAATGCGACGAATGACGCTGAGTGATTCAAAATGTTTTAACACCTTATCCATGCTTGCCTTACTTGCATTATGCGTAACGATAATGATCTCGGCATCCGGGTTGTGCTCATTCGGCTGTTGAACAACCGACGCCAGACTGACATCATATTCAGCAAAAATTTGTGTAATCTGTGCCAATACACCGGCTTTGTCGTCCACGTGCAGTAAAATAAAGTTTTTCGACACGATCTGCTCATCGCTTTGCATTCGCTTCTGCTTATAAGGAACAATTGCTTTGAGACCATTCACGCCAAGTTTGAGGTTTTTGGTAACCGCCACAATATCAGCTACAACCGAAGTTGCCGTTGGCAGTTCTCCCGCACCCGCACCGTAGAACATGGTCTCCCCTACAGCTTCACCGTGTACATATACTGCGTTGAACACACCATTGACTGAAGCAATGGGGTGATTCTGTCTAACCATTGTCGGCTGTACGCTAATCGTAATCTCATCGTCAATCCGGTCCGCAATACCAAGTAACTTCATCTCATACCCCAGTCTTCTGGCATACGTTATGTCTTCACGGGTAACGGAGGATATGCCTTTAACAGTTACATCCTTCAACTCCACATTGGTGCGGAAACCCAGTGTGCTCAAGATCGCCATTTTGCGAGCTGCATCAAGTCCTTCCACATCGGAGGTTGGATCCGATTCAGCGTATCCCAGCGCCTGTGCTTCGGCTAGCACTTCTTCATAGGATGCACCTTCCTGACTCATTTTGGTCAGAATAAAGTTCGTTGTTCCGTTCACTATCCCCATAATGCGAGTAATCCGGTCGGAAGAGAAACCTTCAATTAACGTACGAATGATTGGAATCCCTCCCGCAACACTCGCCTCATAGAACACATCACATTGCTTTTCCTGCGCCTTCGCCAAAATCTCTGTACCATGCAGTGCCATGAGATCTTTGTTCGCTGTTACGATATGCTTCCCACGTTCCAACGCTTCAAGAATATACTCTTTCGTCTGATCAATGCCACCCATGACTTCAACGATGACATCAATATCCGGATGACGAATGACTTCCCAAGGATCTTCAGTGAGCTTGGCACGGTCTACAGCAATAACACGTTCCTTCTCTGTATTTTTCACCGCGATCTTCTCAATGACAATCGGCGATCCAACCTGACTGCTCAGATCCTCCTGATTCCCTTCCACAATGCGAACGACTCCCGTTCCCACAGTTCCCAGACCCAACAATCCGACTTTTACTGGTTTCACTAACGATCTACCCCCTAATGTCTATTCTTGTCTGTCAGTCCTGTATGTTAAAGCCTCATTAACCTTGGCCTACAATACGTGTGCGTCTTACTCCAGGCATATCTTGCATTCGATCCAGCATTTCACCAATTTCGCCATGAAGATGTGTCGTTTCCACTGAAATGACAACATTGGCTCTTCCTTGAAGCGGTATACTCTGATTAATCGTGAGCACATTGGCTCCATAACCTGCTACATGTCCAAGCACACGAGACAAGATCCCTGACTGATGCTCCAGATCAATAGAGATCGTTACAATTCTCTCCCGTTCAAGCTGGTTGATCAGATGAATTCCATCCTTGTACTTGTAAAAGGCGCTCCGGCTTAATCCAACCTGTTCAACCGCCTCATGCACTGTTTTAACATCACCAGAAGCCAGTAGTTCTTTTACCTGCATGGTCTTCACCACAGCCTCCGGTAAAATATCTTCCCGTACCAAGTAATAGCGTTCGTTCACAGAACGTCCTCTCCTCAAAGACTCATGTATTCATATAGTGGACATTATATAGGATCTATGACAAAAGGGCAATACATGACATGCCTATTTTTTGAAATGTATTCCTCACAGTATACAAGTTTATGCCTCTCCCATGTCAGGAAAAAACAAAAAAAACGCAGAGCTGCGGGTCAACTTCCCACTTCTCTGCGTCTGTATATCAATCTGACTCTCCACGGAAGACGGTTACTTAGTAGTAGCTGCTGCCTTCCACAAATTCAAATTCAAAGTCTCCAATACGCACGATGGTGCCTTCTACAGCTCCACGCTTACGCAACTCTGCGTCCACACCCATATATCGCATTGTACGTGCGAGTTTCAATATAGCTTCATGCGAGTTCAATTGCATCCGTTTCATCATGCGATCAATCTTGGCACTTTCGACAACGAACATTTCATTCTCACGCAAGATGCGGAAACCATCGTCCTCTTTTTTGTCCAAGCTGTACACTTTACGTTCGGATACGTCTGCTACCTCTTCAACCACTGGCTCGTCCGGAATCTGATCCAGGAGATCAGCGGCACGATACAAGAGCTCTTGAATCCCTTTACGAGTCAGAGATGAAATAGGCATCACTTCAATATCCGGTTGCACCTCACGAACTTGCTGCAAAAATTGCTCCAGGTTTGCTTCGGAGTCCGGCATATCCATTTTATTGGCTGCTACAACCTGCGGTCTCTCAGCCAAAAGCGGATTGTACAGTTTCAGTTCATCATTAATTTTCTGCCAGTCTTCAAATGGATCGCGTCCTTCTGAACCCGACATGTCCACCACATGAATAATAATACGGGTACGCTCGACATGACGTAAAAACTCATGTCCCAGTCCGATTCCTTCATGTGCGCCTTCAATCAGACCAGGCAAATCGGCCATAACGAAGCTTCGGCCTTCTCCTACACCTACTACACCCAGGTTCGGTGTGATGGTTGTGAAATGATATGCACCAATTTTTGGCTTGGCAGACGAAACGACAGAAAGCAGCGTGGATTTCCCGACACTCGGGAAACCAACCAGACCAACATCTGCCATCACTTTTAGCTCTAATACGATGTAACGCTCTTGGCCTTCTTCACCATTCTCGGCAAGTTCAGGTGCAGGATTGTTCGGTGTGGCAAATCGGATGTTCCCCCGACCACCCCGACCACCACGAGCAATAACAACTTGTTGACCGTGACGTGTCATATCCGCCAGTACTTCTCCACTGTCTTCATCCAGAATGACAGTTCCTGGTGGAATGCGCACAATCATGTTCTCAGCGTTTGCACCGTGCTGACTTTTATTACGTCCCTTCTCACCACGTGGGGCCTTGAAGTGACGCTGGTAACGGAAATCCATCAACGTCCGCAGACCTTCATCCACCCGGAAAATGATGTCAGCCCCTCTGCCTCCATCGCCCCCGGCGGGTCCACCGTTTGGAACATACTTCTCACGACGGAAGGAAATAATTCCGTCCCCTCCGTCTCCGGCTTTTACATAAATCTTCGCTTTATCTACAAACATTGGTTAACCCCTTCTTCCTATATTCCACACGGCATTCTGAATTGTATAAACGTATCCTCAGACGGAAACTGCTCCGTTCTGACTTTTTTTCCTTGGAGTACGGCAGTAAGCTGCCGCAATGTTTCCGGATCGGGTGTTTGATCCCCATCCAGTCGGACAACCACATCTCCATGATCCTGCCCGAAGTTCAAGGTCAGTTTGCGAACCTCTCCCCAAGAAGACCGGCCGCCGCCATATTGATAGGCTCTGATTGCATCCGCAATCGCCCCGGTAAGTGACTCGCCATCCTCGGGAGAGACCAGAGCACTAAGCTGCAACTCTTCTTCTATTTCCACATGCAATTCCAGCGGCATCCCACTGGCCCGAAAAGATTGAAGATAAAATACGAGCGAGGGAATACCCAACCTGGAGATTCGACTCTCTTCCGTAACCCGCTCTTTTATTCTTTCCACACATTGCAGGGATTTATCAAGTTTGCCCATCCGAAGATATCCATATAACACCTGAAGGTCGTTCATCCAGTCGTGTCGATGATGATTTAATGAAGCAATTGCTGTCTTTTCCATGGATTGTATGATGGTTCTGCGTTCCGCCTCCGCCTGTTTCTTCATCGCATTCACAGAAATGAACAATACTGCGACGGACCACAATGCGCATACGACGCTTGAGATCATCGCCGGATACAACATAACGAAAACCAAAGGAATCAGAAGTGAACATGCCGCAATCCACGGCACTCTTTTCCAAGATTTCATGGCTTCTCCCCGTTCTACAAAACTCGGTTGGTCTACACCCACCGTAACCAAGTATAACATGTCTTTTCTGCCAGTTCATTACCGAATAACCGTTGAATACAAAAAACCTTCGGCAAAAATGCCGAAGGCTCCTTAGGCGGAATGCCGATATTACGCTTCTACTGCTGCTGCTACAGGAGCAACATTAACAGGATAGATGCTTACTTTTTTGCGATCGCGTCCCCAACGTTCAAATTTTACAACGCCGTCGATTTTCGCGAACAAAGTGTCATCTTTACCGATGCCAACGTTAGTTCCTGGGTGAATTTTCGTTCCGCGTTGGCGAACGAGAATGCTACCACCAGTTACAGTTTGACCATCAGCACGTTTAACACCCAGACGTTGAGCATTACTGTCACGTCCGTTCTTCGTGGAACCTACACCTTTTTTCGATGCGAATAACTGAAGATTTAATTTCAACATGATTGGTTGTCCTCCTTCTTTGCTTATTTGAATTGCTGTATTTTAATATACTTCCCGTATGACTCTGCAATATTAGAGAGCATAACCACCATGGATTCGAGTAACAGTTGTACCTGGGACCAGGTTTCCCCTCTCTCCAACAAAGGTAAAGAACCACTTAAAAAGCCATTCTTCATCTTGGCATCCATTTCGACACCGGTCAATGTTTCAATTGAGTTCACCGTACCCACTGTAACAGCGGATACCCCGGCACATACGATATCTTCTCCCCGCTTGGCAAAATTGGCATGCCCTTCGATGGAAAAGCGTTCGATGTTCCCGTCCTCATCACGAAAGATTTGAACGATAATCACTTATCGCACCTTCTTTACGCTTTGATTGTTTCGATAGTTACTTTAGTGTACGGTTGACGGTGACCTTGCTTCACATGGTAGTTCTTTTTAGGTTTGTATTTGTATACGATAACCTTTTGTCCTTTGCCATGTTTCTCCACTTTAGCCGTTACAGTAGCTCCGGAAATCAATGGTGTACCTGCTGTCAAACCTTGATCGTTAGATACAGCCAGGACACGGTCGAACGTTACGCTTTCGCCATCGTTCGCAGTCAATTTCTCGATGAACAGAACATCGCCCTCTTGGACTTTGTACTGTTTGCCGCCTGTTTCAATAATTGCGTACATTTGCCTTGCACCTCCTCATGTCTCAGACTCGCCCGTTCTCAGGTGACAGCCTCCTTGCGGAACTGTTCTTATACCCGGCCAGTGCGGTTACAGCATGTGCAAGACCAATAGGCTAAACACATACTTGAAGATTATATCACGCAATATATCAAAAATCAATGCAAAGGTGAAATATATCTTTTTCCCGTTCCATGACAGGAAGAACACGGCTCAACATAGGGCAACGTACTTTCTTCCCGCACTTTCTTTCGGGTAAGTTCGAGCAAACCCAGCTTGGTCCAACCCATTACAAACGCTTTGGTCCGATCCTTTTTGAGTTCACCCTCCAAGGTTGACGCAACTTCATGCCGATTCGAGGCTTCCTCCATATCAATGAAGTCGACAATGATCATGCCACCGATATCCCGCAGACGCATCAGACGGGCAATCTCCACTGCTGCCTGCATGTTGGTCTCCGTCACGGTCTCTTCCAGACTGTCACCGCCAGCTCCTGTATATTTGCCTGTGTTCACATCCACTACAGTCAGAGCTTCAGTATGGTCAATGACAATATATCCGCCGCCGGGCAGCCAGACTTTTCGGGCAAAATCCTTATTCAACTGTTCCTGTACACCATAGGCAGCAAAGATGGATTCTGTACCCCGATACACCTGAACTTTGGGTTGATGACCAGGACTAATCTCTTCCAGCAATGCTTTTACCTCACGGGCTTGTCCTTCACTATCGGTGATGACCTCATCACTGCCTGGTGTGTACACATCTCTGATGATTCGCTGCACCATGCTATGATCCCGATGCAGGAGGCTTGGCGAAGGCAAACTGTCCGCTTTTTCACGAATCAGGTACCACTGCGCACGTAATGTTTCCAGGTCTGACTTGATGGCTTCATGCTGCTCTTCTCCAGATACGGTTCGAATAATAAGTCCTTCTTCATCCCGCCTCAGCTGCTCCCCAAGTGCCTTAAGACGAGAACGATCCCCTTCACGGGCAATCTTCTTGGAAACCGCCACATAGTCGGCAACAGGCATGTAGACAAGCCAGCGGCCCGGAAGTGAATAATGAGTTGTCACCCGGGCTCCCTTGCCTCCTACCGGTTCTTTCAGAACCTGAACAATGACTTCCTGACCTGGACGAAGCAACTCCGAGATGGAAGGCTTCACCTTAGGTTGCTTCTCCAGATGGGGATGTAACACATCATCCACATACAGAAACGCATTCTTTTTCTGACCGATATCCACAAAAGCAGCCTGCATACCCGGTAGCACATTAACTACCCGTCCCTTGAAAAAGGAACCCAACAGTCCACGCTCGCGTGTACGCTCTGCTGTAAATTCCACAGCTTTGCCTTCTTCCAGAAGCGCCATTTGCATGAGGTTATGTTCATTATGTACGATCATTTGTTTCATGGCTTCACCTCTAGAAGACAATTCAATTCATCCACATCCATTTCAGCTCTCTTTACCATTCTCATTGTACATGTATTAACCCATTTCAGAACAGGTCCACCAGAACACTACAATTTATCGCCATTTTGTTGAAAATAGGAACCGATAATGCGTTGTTCAGGCAATACGGCCATAATTCGACCCTGGCTGTTCATCACGTATACCATATGGTATCTTTCTCTCTTTAATAGACGCAAAATAGTGTCCAAAGGTTTCGCCGGAAATGAGATTATTGGCTGCGCCAAACTGCCAGCAGCCGCGTGACGAGTGAACGCCCCTTCTCGATTCATCAGAAAACGAATAAAGCGGTAAGGTACATTTCGGTAATCAGTCAGATTGGAATAGAACAAAAAAAGACCGATTAACAGAATGTTTAACGGTAAGCCGTAGTCTCCAGTAAACCATCGGCAGATCGCATACAAAACAACTCCTACGCTACACAGAATGCTAATTCTGTAAGTCCACATTAAGGTTGTATAATAGGGTGCCCACAGACTGACAAGTGCCTGAACAATCTTCCCTCCGTCTAAAGGAAGTACTGGCAGCAGATTAAAGAGGGCGATGAGCAGGTTCCCCTGAATGATATAATTGAGAAAAATCGGATCGCCCAGGTGGCCATACTGTAACAGCATAACCACGCCAACCATCAGCATGTTTTGTAATGGACCTGCAAGAGCAATCATGATTTCCCGGTAGGCCGTGATCGTACCTCCATCTTCAATAACCGCTACTCCTCCAAAAGGAAGCATCTGGATTGACAAAACACGATAGCCCAGAAGGGCCGCCGCCGCAGCATGTCCACATTCATGAATGAATACGATGGCAAACAGCGTAATAAGTTCAATGAAATGTCCAGTCAGGAGGGAGGCCATCATGATAATTACAAAAAACGGATGAAACGTAATACGGACCCCCCACACCCTAATCAAGGGCAACAACTTCCGCTGGGTCTACGTACTCCTCCCCCTCTTTGATCGCAAAATAGAGCGTGGCCGGTTGCTCACCACCCGTAGCCTTGAGACTCCCCACTGGATTTCCCGCTTCCACCCAATCATTCACGTTCACTTCACTTTCGTTCAGCCGACCGTATATGGCCGTGACATTGCCTGTATGTTGAATCACAACGGTGAATCCACTTGCTGCATCTCCGATAACCTCCATGACACGTCCAGCATCCAAACTTGCGACCTGTACAAGTTCTGTACCAGCAGCATCCGGAACGATCTCAATTCCTTTCATGCTCAGTGCGAATGGCTGAACCACTGTTCCTGAGATTGGTTTACCCAGTAATTGTCGTATGCCTGAGCCATTGACAGCATCCGTCGTATGACCAAGAACAGGCAGAAACGAAGGCGTTCCTCCAAAATGGCGTTCATACCAGGCTGCTGCAGAGGCAAAATCCATATCTCGATGGAGTGCATCTGCTATGACTGTTTTGGGAGCTTTCGTCCACGATGTATCTAATTGAAACAGCCCCCATACTCCGCCGAATATGAAAGCGCTAATGACCGTTCGTTTTAAAAGTGACTTGATTAGGTTGAATCTCGAATGCCCCCCTGGAACGAAACGACCGTTCTCTTTTTTCCACAACCATTCTGGATCTCTTTCTTGTATCCCTACACTAGGCGTAAACGGTTTCCGGTGCATGTTCTCATTCTTGTCCAATAGTGAACCTACTTTTTGCTCCTGTAAGACCTCCACAGTGGCACCATCCATCAGTCGCCGAATGCGTTCTTCTCGTCTCTGCTTGATTCTGAGTTTCGTGTTCATGGAATATCCTCCCGCCGAGGCTTGTTTACTACATCCTATGAAGAGGTGGATGATAATATGAACAAGCCTGCCGGTCAGGTAACAAAAAAAGCCGGGCTATGCGCCACGGCTGTCATGTATTTAAAATTATGAATAAGTTCGTTTAACGAGTTAACCCATTCCGAAGAACTTTTTGAAGCGAGAAAAAGCACCCTTTTTCTGCTCCAGCTGCATTAATGGGACCGTATCTCCCAGAATGCGGCGTGCAATATTCCGATACGCAATCGCTGCAAGTGAATCCGGATTCATGACCGTAGGTTCTCCTGAATTGGCAGCTTTGATAACCAGTTCATCATCAGGCACGATACCAATCAGGTCAATATTAAGTACTTGTAAAATACCATCGATATCTAACATGTCACCCGATTTAACCATATTATTGCGAATTCGATTCACCACCAGTTTAGGTGATTGAATATGTGAACTCTCCAGCAGGCCGATGACGCGATCCGCATCACGTACTGCAGCATTTTCCGGTGTAGTGACCACGATGGCCTGATCTGCTCCTGCTACCGCATTTTTGAACCCCTGCTCGATCCCTGCGGGGCAATCAATAATGACGTACTCAAAATCTTTTTTCAATTCAAGGATAATATCCTTCACCTGTTCTGGCGATACCGAGTTTTTGTCTCTCGTCTGCGCCGCAGGCAACATGTATAATTCTTCGAAACGCTTGTCTTTGACCAAAGCCTGATTCAGACGGCAGCGGCCATCCGCAACGTCGCACAGATCGTAAATAATACGGTTTTCGAGTCCCATCACGACATCCAAATTACGAAGGCCGATATCGGTATCTACCAGACAAACCTTTTTGCCGAGCAGCGCCAGCGCTGTCCCGATGTTTGCCGAGGTGGTTGTTTTACCCACGCCGCCTTTACCCGAAGTGATCACGATCGCCTCTCCCATGAGCTACACTCCTTTAAACACATTAAAATCTCGGCGTAACCGAACGATATTGCTCATTTTGTCTATCTGCATCTGATTGTCCTGTAAGTAAGCAAATTCCATTCCGGTCTCTCGGCTCTCCCATTCATCGGGAGGACGACTGATGATATCCGCAATCCGTAGCTGCGTCGGTGCAAATACCGATGCCGCAATGATTGCTTCCTCGTCCCCGCCAATTCCGGCATGAGCCATACCTCTGAGTGAACCCAACACATATATATCTCCGGTACACGTCACTGTGCCCCCCGGATTGATATCCCCAAGAAACAGGAGATTTCCTTCATGATGAAGCACCTGACCTGAACGCACCATACCACACATGGTTACAATCGGCGGCGGTCCTTTAACCTCCGGTTGGAGTGCAGGTGAATCGATGGATCGAATAAGCAGATTCCCTTTTTGTTTCAATATATCGAGAATTGCTTCTTTCTGGTCCTCTGTCACTTCGCGGGCACCCAACTTGATATCCACATGAACAATCGGTCCGGTCAAAATATTTTGATGGCTGTGTTCCAGCTTATAGCGGAGCTCATAGAGCAATTCCTCGAATTCACATTGATCGTCCAACAGGAAAACCAGGCCGTCTCGGATGCCTTTAATCGTTACGTGATTCGATTTTACCGTCATAAGCCTGTCCCTCCCATCTCATTACATTTCGTGCCCGGGGCCCCAAGTTCCTGCTTTGCGCTCCATAAATGTATTTAGGAAGCTTCTTCTGTCTTGCTCCGTCTCTTGCCGATCCGCTCCAGTTGTTTCCGAAGCGGGACATATATGATCAAGGCAAACACAAAATGAATGAACAAATTAGGAATCATGTATTCAATCAACGCCCAGTCAAAGGTCACGTGGTTAAGTTGGAAGAGCTTATACAGGAAGAATAGCATGGTGTCATTCAGCAGACTTCCCAAAATGACAACCGATACCATAACGGGCAGTGGTGCACGAGGTGCTTGAAAAATGAGTCCCATCATGTACGCCGATAATCCCATCGAAAATCCATAAGGTCCAATCATCTCGCCGTAGAATACAACGTCATGCAATAGTCCAAAAAATATACCGAGCACTAGTGCCGTGTGTCGGTGATGATATACGGCGATAAACAAAATGACGATATAGACCAGATTGGCAGAAATACGCATCTGCCAGCCAGAAGGAATGAGCAGCGGCAAAATCGTGCCTTCCGCAATGAACAAAACGAATAACAACAGGAACAAGACTTGCTTGCGCGTTACCATTATTCTTTTACCTCAGGCGGGATAATGACAATCAACTCTTTCCAATCAAGGAAACTTGCATATGGCTCAATTGTAGCTGTTTTGGTTAAACCATACTCACTTTTTTCGACACTCTTCACTTTCCCAATCCGCATGTACTTCGGAAAATTGTTAATAATTCCAGAGGAGATGATCTCATCATCCTTTTGGATATTAGAATCTTCTGAGATTTTGGTCATCTTGAGCATGCCCGTCTTCGGATCATAACTCTCAATCATACCAAACACTTTCTCCTTACCTACTGCCGTTGCTGCAATGGCGTTGGATGTTGGATCATTGGCGTCCATGGACGTTAAAAGATTGACTGTTGATGTATAGGAGCTGACATGACTAATCACGCCGACCAGCCCTTCTTGCGAGGTTACAGCCATCCCCGGCTTAATTCCCGCATTTTCACCAATATCAATGTTAATGGTTCTGCTATTCGGATCTGAATTGGCACTGATAACCTGAGCAATTCGTGAACCGTAATTATACCGATTCTTCTGTTCTTCGGTGAAATTGAGCGCTTTCTGAAGCTGCTCATTCACTTGCTCCATATCATTGTACTTCAGCCGATCCCGGGTATAGTGACCCATCGCGATACGAAGCTCTTCATTCTCTTGATATACCGTACGCATGTTCGCTACATCTTTAAAAAAGCCCGCTACATAAGAAGCGGGCTTGTAAAATACGTATTGTACAAATCCAACTGAATCCTTCAGGAATTTCTCCGGCCAGGATAGAGTGGTTCGCGGACTGAGCGTAAAGCCCATTAACGCGATAAATGTAACAAGGCCCACCAGCAAAACAAAAAGTCTTTTGTTGCCTAGCAGTTTAAACAGTTCGAACACCCTCTAACATCCATATTCTCTTCCGAGCCATGCCCGGCGGGGAGACTGTCAGACTTGTAGTCCCTGCGAGAATATCAGCCGATCCTCCCCTGTTAAGCGGGTAATAGCTCATCCCCGGGGTTAACCGGGTCCTCTATAAAGATATCTTGCCA
Source organism: Paenibacillus sp. FSL R5-0519 (assembly GCF_037974275.1). Taxonomy (NCBI): domain Bacteria; kingdom Bacillati; phylum Bacillota; class Bacilli; order Caryophanales; family Paenibacillaceae; genus Paenibacillus; species Paenibacillus sp. FSL R5-0519. The sequence continues at coordinate 1,163,046 of NZ_CP150234.1, read as the reverse complement.
CTTATTCGCAATGTCAAGTTAGGCAAATACCGATTAACGTTTGGAACGAACTGCCGAACTGCTTCTGCTTTTGAACAAATGAATATTCTCTAGCGCTTTACCTGTTCCGATCGCTACACAATCCAGCGGATTCTCAGCCACAATGACAGGCATTCCTGTCTCACCAGCCAGCAGCTTGTCCAGATTGCGCAGAAGCGCCCCACCACCTGTAAGAACGATTCCACGATCCATGATATCGGCCGCGAGTTCAGGTGGGCATTTCTCAAGGGTTACTTTTACCGCTTCAACAATTGCATTCACCGTATCAGCCAATGCTTCGCTGATTTCGTCCGAAGTAATCGTAATGGTCTTCGGCAGACCTGTAACGAGGTCACGTCCACGAATTTCCATCGTTTCTACTTGCTCCAATGGCATTGCTGATCCAATGTCCATCTTCAACTGCTCCGATGTACGCTCACCGATCATCAGATTGTATTGGCGTTTGATGTATTGAATAACGGATTCATCCATCTCGTCACCTGCTACGCGAACCGAACGGCTCGTTACAATACCACCAAGAGAGATAACAGCAACTTCCGTTGTACCGCCACCAATATCGACAACCATACTACCTGTTGGCTCCCATACGGGCAGATCCGCACCAATTGCAGCTGCAAAAGGTTCTTCAATTGTATAGGCTTCGCGTGCTCCAGCCTGTTTGGTTGCATCTTCAACCGCACGTTGTTCTACAGCCGTGATCCCGGACGGTACACATACCATCACGTTTGGATGACGTTGGAACATGGAGCGTTGTTTCTGCGCCTCACGGATGAAATATTTGATCATTGTTGCCGTTGTATCAAAGTCGGCGATAACGCCATCTTTCATTGGACGAATGGCACGAATGTTACCTGGTGTACGTCCAATCATTTTTTTGGCAGCTTCACCTACTGCTTCAATGCTTTTTGTATCTGTGCGTATAGCGACTACCGAAGGTTCGCGTACCACAATTCCTTTTCCTCGTACATAAACCAACGTATTTGCTGTCCCCAAGTCAATACCCAAATCTTTCGTAAAACCACCAAACATAACATAATCTCCTTTTCTGCCTCATATAGCCGCTCTATTCAGATCCAGAGCGTGATAATTTCATTCCCACGTAACACGTGGAGCTAATATTCGCATTTGTTTTTTTGCATTTGTAAAGTGAACCTATCTTTTACGGACAACGCCGTTAACATTCATAGGAAAACATCAACGCCAACCATTATATTATACTAAGCCCTTCTCCTTCAAACTTACGTACGTTCCATCTCCGATAATAATATGATCAAGCACGTCAATGCCAACAATAGCGCCTGCTTCAATCAGTCTCTTGGTTATTTGGATATCCTCCGGACTGGGCGTAGGATCACCGCTCGGATGGTTGTGTGCGCACACAATAGATGCGCTGCTGCATTTGATGGCAGCCCGGAACACTTCACGCGGATGTACAATCGAAGCGTTAAGGCTGCCCATGGAGAGTGTTTCCTGGGCAATAATATGATTTTTGCTATTCAGAAAGAGACACACAAAATGTTCTTTTTGCAAATAACGCAATTGTTCGATCAGGATGTCAGCTGCATCACGCGGTGTACGGATTGAAGCCGACTGTGTGAGTCTGCTCTTGGCAATCCGATGCCCCAGCTCAATGCCAGCTTTCAATTGTACAGCCTTGGCATTGCCAATCCCTTTCATCGCAGTCAATTCTTCCAGACTCAGATCCATTAACGAGCGAATGCCACCCGTTTCGGTCAGAATCCGCTGTGCCATATGCACCGCGGATTCCTGTCTTGTGCCTGTTCGAAGTAAAATGGCCAGCAATTCAGCATGGCTTAAGGCGCCCGCCCCATATTCCATCATGCGTTCTCTCGGGCGTTCTTCCTGGGGGATGTCGCGCATCATGTATTGAGGCGACTCCATATGTTCCCTCTTTTCATTTCACAACATTTGGCTTCATTCATGTTCGTGGCAACACATGTACGCCGAACCCGTCCAACATGTCACTTAGCAAGGATAGCGGCAAGCCAACCACATTAAAATAACATCCTTCAATACGGTCGACCAGAGAAGCGCCAATGCCCTGAATGGCATAAGATCCTGCCTTGTCAGAAGGCTCTCCTGTCTTCACATAAGCACGGATGGTCGCATCCGACAGTTCTTTCATCGTTACATCGGTCTGGCGGTAATGAACTAACGACTGTCCATTGCCCGCATCTATACAAGCGACGCCCGTAAACACCCGATGCACACGGCCCTGCAGCCGGGATAACATACGTTCAGCATCCGCTTCATCTACGGGTTTGCCCAGAATCTCACCATCCAGAACAACAACGGTGTCACTACCAACAATAATGGCTTCCTGCTCGCGGCCTTCAAGCCCCCGATACACAGCAAGCGCCTTACGCAAAGCAAGCTCCTGTACCGTCTGTTCAGGGGTCCACTCTGGAGGTGTATCTTCATTGGCATGACTTGGTATTACATCAAACGCTAGGTGGAGTGATGCGATCAGTTCCTTGCGCCGAGGCGATGTGGAGGCCAGAATAATAGGGCGCTGCTTTGTGTTATCCAAAATGAACGGCTCCTTATGCCACGGCAACATCCTGTCCGGATCACGATAATAGATGTCACTGGTTAATTTTTTTCGTCATAACTCGTCATTCTCCTACAGTCTGCGATATAGCCACACAGCGGCAATCATACCGATCAGACTCAGAAGGCTCATTTGAAATTGAAGTGAAATATCATAACTGATAATATCAAGATCAGCCTGCGGCGACCAACGTATGGTCGTGGCTTTCGTAAGAAAGGCTACTGCCTTAACAGGCTGCAGTGCCTTGGCGATCCACGCTCCGGCCATCCAGCCGAGCAGCAGAAACAGCAATAACATGCCGAAGTTTTTTTTCATCGGTAATCTTCCCTCGCCATTTTTTGACACCCACATTATTATACGGGGTTTTGTACGTCAATACAAACACAAATCCGGCAAGGGGAACTATTTCCAGTTCCTTGCCGGATGGGTAATTCCAAGCGTTGTTATGGGAAAGAGCATGTTACTGCTTAATCGCTTCGAGCCATTTTTTCTGCTGTAGTACATATTCCATCAGATCGGACTGCACAGACCACATGTGCACATCATCCGGATTTTTGTTGTACTCTGCAATAGCCGTTATTGCATCGTTCATTGATTTCTCCATTCCACCAACAATAGGCTGTACCTCCGCAGTCAGGCCGGGTGAGAGACTATTCAAACCGGTTAACCATGACTGGTGTTTATTCTGAATCGCGGTCATCGTTTCTGCAGAGACTGCTGTCGGTGCAGATTGTCCCAACTGCTGAATGGACAAGGTAGACAATTGTTCGACCAGTGCAGAACTGTTTGTGAAGAAAAGCTGCACATCCTCTTGCTTGCCACCGAATATAGCCGGATTGATCTCAGGGTTCACGATTTCCTTGACATACAGTTCGACTCCCTGAGCTTTTAGCCTGGAGCTAAGTAGCTTGGCCTCTTCACGATCAGCCGAAATGCCTGCATATACTCGATTACCATCTTCAGGATCAGACCCTGCGGCTATACCTGCCTGAGCCAGTTCAAGCTTGGCCTGCTCAGCTCGTTCAGGAGAACTGAACACGCCGTATTGAAGTGCATAATACGTGCTGCCAGTCGCCGCTGTCTGCTGTTCTGTACCTGCAGCCCCCTCCTGACCGGTCACAGTGGAAACTGCCTGATTGGCGGGCAGAAGATCGTCTGGCTTGACGGCTCCTTCTTTATTAAAAAATGAGAGAATCACCATGCCAAAGAGTGCTCCGGTAACAAGAGCCCCAGTGACAGAACCAATCATTCTCCAGCCCCTTGGAGGGCGATTGCGCTTATAGGAATAGTTCTCGGAATCTGCAAGCCAGTCGTGGCCCTGATCCTCTTGGGCAATAGACCGATAGCGACGCTCTTCCTCCGGATCTTCTGAATAATTATCATAACCGTAACCGGAACGGTTTCCTAGATAATGGCGCTCATCAAAGTTCGAGTTCGAATCAGGGCTCACCCGCTCGTCAGGTTCAGGTACAGTAGAGCTTGTCAGCACCGTCTCTCCCCAGTCTCCGGGAATATCCTCTGGCGTCCATGATGGGGTCGTATCCATCTGCTTAGGCGTTAGCAGTTGATTATGCGGTAATTCTTCACTTAACGACACCAATGGACTGGATGCGGAACTCCTCTTGTTTCCAGGCTTGTCCGACTCATGATCCCCGAAGCGAAACGTCATTCTAGCATTGCTCACCCGTACCCTCTCCTTTGTCCCATTTATATCAGCTATATGCAGAGAAGGCAGAAGACATTCCAATTAACGCAAAAAAACGCCTGCTTCATATCGAAGACAGGCGGTTTCGCAAATAATCTATTTTAAACCTTTGGCAAGTGTATCTCCTACTTTCCAGATATCACCTGCACCCATCGTAATCACCAGATCTCCTGGCTGCAAACGATGCTGCAGATCAGCTACAACTTCTTCTTTCGTAGGAAGGTACCGTGCAGAAGCATTACTGTTTTGAACGATTAGTTCAACCAGTTTGGCGGAGGTTACCCCTTCGATCTGTTTTTCGCCCGCAGGAGAATAGATATCCGTAATAAGCACCTCATCCGCTTCCGCGAAAGCACGACTGAACGCATCCAATAGGAAGAACGTACGCGTATAACGCTGTGGCTGGAATACCGCAATAATACGTTTGCCTGTCGCTTTGGCTGCACTAATAGTCGCTTCAATCTCCGTCGGGTGATGCGCATAATCATCGATGATCAGCATATCACGCGCCTCGCCCAATACCTGGAATCTGCGTTTGGCTCCGTGGAACTGGATGATCGCTGCCACAATCTTCTCAAATGGAATACCTGCTTCCAGACAGGTAATTACAGTAGCCATCGCATTATAAACGTTATGCTTACCTGGCACTGATAATTCCACCGTGCCCATAGGAGCACCCTGATGATTCATTGTAAAGGAGATACGGCGATCGCCCAATACAATATCCGTTGCCGTATAATCCGCAGCACGATCAATACCATAGGTTGTAATCCGTGACTTGAGTTCTGGCAAAATCGCTTGCACATTCTCGTCGTCAGAGCACACAATGGCTGTTCCTTCCGGACGAATCTGGCTCAAAAACTGCACATAAGCCTTTTTGAGTTCCTCAAAATCACTGTTGTAATTCTCCAGATGATCTGCCTCAATATTGGTTACAATACCGAGCCATGGATGGTACTGCAAAAATGAGCCATCGCTCTCGTCCGCCTCGGCAACTACCCAGTCGCCCTGGCCTGCCTTGGCGTTGGTGCCCACATTCATGATCTCTCCGCCAATGATATATGTCGGGTCCGTATCACATTTATCCATAACCAGTGCAATCATGGATGAGGTGGTGGTTTTACCGTGGGCTCCAGCCACAGCCACACCTTTACGTTCATTTAACAAACGTGCAAGCATCTGGGAACGATGCAGAATCGGAATGTTGAGCTCTGCAGCTGCTACCCGTTCCACATTATCAGCAGGCGCTGCCGTAGAGTATACAACCAGGTCTGCTCCAGTGACGTGCTCTGCTGTATGGCCGATATATATTTTCGCTCCCTTGGCTGCCAACTTCTCGGTCAACTCCTGTGAAGCGACATCCGATCCGGTAACGGTGTATCCCATTTCCAACATAACTCTAGCGATGGCACTCATGCCATATCCGCCAATCCCTATAAAATGAACGTGTTCCGATGTATTTAACAAAACTTTCACCAACCTTTTTCAGAATCGGTTTGATGCAAAAGGGCTGCCCGCACATCCGCAATCAGGTACAGTGTGCCGGAGACCACCCCCAGATCCTCCGCTTCCGTCCGTGACTTCAATAGATCAAGAGCCTTTGCCCATTCGGGCTCGACGATGATTTCCAGTTCCTGCTTCGCAAAGGCGGGACGTACCCGTTCGACAATCTGCAGCAATTCATCTGCAGCCATTTTGCGTCGGAAGTCTGGCTCGGTCAGGATCAGCGTATCCACTAGTGGCAGTATATGCTGCAAATATGATTCGTGATGCTTATTTGCCAACATACCCATCATCAAAATTAACTTGTTGTGAGCATAGACATCCGTAATGCTCTTGGCCAGCGACTCTGCCCCTTCCGGATTATGTGCTCCATCGAGCACAATTCGGGGTTCATCGACGACTTTTTCGAATCTTCCTGCCCAGAAAGCATTCTCCAGTCCAAGTGCGATATCGTTGTCATCCAGCATAAATGCCATGTATTGTCTAAGCAATTCGAGCACCATCAGTGCGGCCGCTGCATTGTCACATTGGTGTGAGCCCTGCATGCGGATGCGAACGTCCAGGTCACGAAAAGGGCCTGTAAAATGAAAAGATTGTCCGTTCTCATTACTCTCCAGTCGATGATAAGAGAATTGATCTCCAGCCAAATACAGGCTTGATTGAAGCTGCTGTGCTTTCTCCTGAATCACTTTCACAGCTTCGGGTTGCGTCGCGCAGGTTACAACGGGTACTCCCGGCTTGATAATGCCTGCCTTTTCTCCAGCGATCTGCTCAATCGTATCTCCAAGCACATCCGTATGATCCATACCAATGTTGGTGATGACGGACACAACAGGCGAAACAATATTCGTTACGTCCATCCTTCCCCCCAGCCCCGTCTCCCATACCACAACATCAGGGTAGCACTCTTCTGCATAATACAGAAGCGCGAGAGCCGTAGACACCTCAAACATCGTTGGGGAACCAAGCGGTGTAGATGCCATTTCCATAACCAGCGGTCGCAAACGGTTAGAGATCTTCAACAGTGTCTCTTCCGGAATATCCTCGCCGTTGTATTGAAAACGGTTCGTAAACTTGGTGATATACGGCGATGTAAAGGTACCCACATCATATCCAGCCTGAAGAAGCACTGACGTCAAAAAAGCGCAAGTCGAACCTTTGCCGTTCGTTCCCGCGACGTGAATAAATTTGAGACGTTGGTGAGGATTGCCTAACATAGACATCAGACCCTCGATTCGTTCCAATCCAGGTCGGATGCCAAAAGGAATAAGGCCATTGATCCAGTCCACGGCCTCGTTATACGTAAGTAAAGGAGCTGCTGCATCTGTCCCGTCTAATTCCGTCATCTGATTCACCTTCGGTTCCGAGTTTGAGTGAAAAAAGCGGCCGGATGGCATACTGTCTCTCCATCCGACCCAAATATATTAACCTTTCAGTTCCTTGATTCGTGCGATCACTTTATCCCGTTTATCGGAATAATCCGCTTGCTTGGCGCGCTCTTCCTCAATAACTTTGGCAGGCGCTTTGGCTACAAAGCCTTCATTCGACAGCTTTTTCTCCACACGGAGTACTTCGCCCTCAAGGTTCTGCAACTCTTTCTCCAGACGAGCCACTTCCTGTTCGATATCAATAAGACCTGCCAGCGGCAAGTATAGTTCTGCCCCTGTGATGATTGCAGTCATTGCCTTATCCGGGGAGCTCAGATCCAGCCCACTATCGAACTCGGACGTGTTACAGAAACGTTTGATGTAATGACTGTTACGTTCGATGATGCTTGACACCTCAGGGCTATTTGCTTTTACCATCAATTCGATCTTTTTGCTCATAGGCACGTTCACTTCTGCACGGATGTTCCGAACTGCACGAATGGTATCCATGAGCAGGTTCATCTCTGCAACAGCCTCTGGATTCTCAAAAGCAGGATCATATACCGGCCATGCTGCCAACGTAATCGTCTCACCTTCATGCGGCAGATGCTGCCAGATCTCTTCGGAGATGTATGGCATAAACGGATGAATCAGGCGCATGGTCTGATCCAGCACATAAGCCAGTACGGATTGTGTTTTCTTCTTGGCAACCGGATCTTCCCCATAGAAGGACAGTTTAGCGAACTCAATGTACCAATCACACAGGTCATCCCAGATAAAGTTATACAGCACACGACCTGTTTCCCCAAATTCATACGCTTCGATTAGACGCGTAATATCGCGGGAAGTTTCGTTCAGACGGTGCAAAATCCAATAATCCGCTGTACCAAGCTCTCCGCTGATGTCACGATCCTCATAAGTGAATCCTTCCAGATTCATCAATGCAAAGCGCGAAGCGTTCCAGATCTTGTTGGCAAAATTACGAGCCTGCTCCACCCGTTCCCAACGGAAACGGAGATCCTGCCCTGGCGTGCTGCTGGTTGAGATCATGTAACGCATTGCATCTGCACCATATTTCTCGATCACATCCAGCGGATCTACACCGTTGCCCAATGATTTGGACATTTTACGTCCATCTGCATCACGAACAAGACCATGCATCAGCACATCCTTGAACGGAATCTCATCCGTGAATTCCAGTGCAGTGAAAATCATACGTGCAACCCAGAAATATATGATGTCATACCCTGTCACAAGTACACTTGTCGGATAATAACGTTGCAGATCTTCCGTATCTTCCGGCCAGCCTAATGTGGAGAATGGCCATAAGCCGGAGCTAAACCAAGTATCGAGTACATCTTCGTCCTGTCTGAGCTTGCGTCCTGCATTCTCTGGTAGCGTTGTCGGATCTTCAGCAGATACGATGATTTCACCCGTTTCCTCATCATACCAGGCCGGAATACGATGTCCCCACCACAGCTGACGGGAAATACACCAGTCACGAACGTTCTCGATCCAGTTCAGATATGTTTTCTCGAAACGGTCTGGAACAAAATTAACCCCTTCGCCGCTCTGTTGTTTCTTGATCGCTCTCTCTGCAAGTGGCTTCATCTCAACAAACCACTGAGTAGACAGATACGGTTCAACAACAGCGCCGGTACGTTCACTGTGTCCAACCTGATGCGTATGATCCTCGATGTTGATCAATATGCCTTGCTCTTTCATATCAGCAACAATCTGCTTGCGGCATTCACTGCGATCCAGTCCCTGATACTTACCAGCTTCTGCATTCATTGTGCCACTCTCATCCATAACCGTAATCTGTGGCAGATCATGACGGAGACCTACTTCAAAGTCATTCGGATCATGTGCAGGCGTGATTTTTACTGCACCACTTCCGAACTCTTTATCCACATAATCATCAGCGATAATTGGAATTTCGCGTCCAATGATAGGCAGTACAAGGACTTTGCCAATCATATCTGCATAGCGTTCATCCTTCGGATGAACAGCGACCGCTGTATCACCCAGCATCGTTTCAGGACGCGTTGTTGCTACTGTAACGTAGCCACTTCCGTCTTTGAGCGGGTAACGCAGATGGTACAGGTGACCCTGAACCTCTTTATATTCAACCTCAATGTCAGACAGGGCTGTCCGGTTCACCGGGTCCCAGTTAATGATGCGTTTGCCGCGGTAAATAAGGCCTTTTTCATACAGTTGAACAAATACTTTGCGAACCGCTTGGGACAGACCTTCATCCAGCGTAAAACGTTCACGTGAGTAGTCAAGGGACAAACCCATTTTGCCCCATTGCTGACGAATGGTTGTGGCATATTGATCTTTCCAATCCCATACTTTCTCCAGAAACTTCTCGCGTCCCAGATCATAACGAGTCAGACCTTCTTCACGCAGCTTCTGCTCCACTTTGGTTTGGGTAGCAATACCTGCATGGTCGGAACCCGGAAGCCACAGTGCATCATAACCCTGCATCCGTTTGGTGCGGATCAGAATATCCTGTAGTGTAAAGTCGAGCGCATGCCCGATGTGCAGCATCCCGGTCACATTTGGGGGTGGAATTACAATCGTATACGGCTCGGCATCTTTACGTTGACCGGCTTTGAAATATCCGCGCTCCATCCAGGTGGAGTACCATTTGTCCTCTGCCGCCTTAGGATCGTAAGTGGTCGGCATTTCTGTTGCAGCTGATTTTTTTTCCTCAGACATGTGTCATTCCTCCGTTACTTCATCATCTTCGCCAAAAAAAACAAAAAAAACCTTTCATCCATCAAAGGACGAAAGGTTAGCTTTCGCGGTACCACCTTTGTTTCACGCCGACAGCAAGATAGACTTCCCCTTCTGTACATGACGTGACACTTCAAGCAGATAACGGCTGCTACCGGCCCATCCTACCTCAGCAATAAATGACGATACATCTCATTCATCCCTTGTATTCAAACAGGCAACTCCCGGGCGACTTCGATCAGTTGGTTCCTGCGGAATCTCACAGCGTTGCGATTCCACTCTCTGAAAGGTCATACTGTCTACTACTCCCGTTCCACGTTGTTCTTCAAAAAACCTACACACATCATACCTTGCTCGTGCGCGATAGTCAACCTGACAACAGCGGATAAAGTGCGCTGGAATGCAGGTTTAGGGCAAATCATGCAAAAACCCGCAATCCTCAAGGGGATCACGGGTTATAACGAAGGCTTTAACTACGGATTAAGGGATGTACAATATCTGACCTTCTTCCACAACTTGTTCAGATAATCGATTATACAACTGAAGTTCCCTCGTGCTCAATTGGTATCGATCCGCAATGGCATCCAGTGTATCTTCCCGCTGGACAATACACAGTTTCACCTTACGGAATGGCGTCTGGTCCACAATCGTCCCCAGGAACAGATTCTTCCATTCCACATCCTCAGGTGCATACGTTTCTTCCTGTATCACACCGGCTGGTACCTCTTCGTTTCTCTCCACTTCAGCATCTCGTGCTGATCTGCCGGAGGATAACAAGGAAGAGATCCCCACACCCTCCGCTTGTCTTGGAGCGGATTCCTTTTTACTGCCAAAAGCAACCTTCATCTCCGGCTTGTCTTCCGTCTCAGCAACAGGTTCAGGGACAGATGCTTCGTTCTGCACAAACTCATCTACCTCAGTCGCTTCAAAAGACTGGCGTTCTTCCTCTGCATTGCCTGCTTCGGACGTACCGAATACACCTTGCCAGTTCTCCGCTTGTGGTTCAACCGGAACATCAACTGCCTGATTCTCCTGCTGAGGTACAGATCTCGCTGATTCGAAATGCCATACGTCCGGTACATCTGGTGCTGCGAACTCATTAGATGATTGAGCAGCAGGTTCTCGGACTTCTTGATCTGAATTTCTAGGCTCTGTAGGCAATGCATCCACGGAAGGCTCGGACCACGCTGAAGACTCATCTTCCAGAGGAAGCAATGGTTCCGACTCTGGGTAAGAAGCTAACCGATCAGCCGTCTCAGCCATAAATGACGAGATGGGAGAAGGTTCACTGTATGGCTCCTGGGATGCCAGTTCATCTCCATTCGCTGTCAGAGATGCAGGATCTTCGTTTACATCAGGTTGTCTGTTTTCGTTAGCGTACTCCGCACTTTGCTCCGCCGATTGAAGTGGCTCCGCCGAGGATAAGTTCGCATATTCCTGATGATATTCCGGGGCACCATAGGCAAGCTCTGCTGCATTCGCAAGTCTCTCTTCCTCACTCCGCTGGAGCAGATACTCTTGTGCAAATGTGTTGGGATCGCTATCTGTCTGTTCTGCTTCATCGGAACGGTTGGATTGCTGAGCATCCGGTGAGTGGACTACTGTAAACTCATCTGCCGACCACATTTGCGGCTCTTCAGCATGAAAGCCCTCGATGCCTCGCAGCGACAACACGCCAGTAATGTTCAGACTGCGGTTGGACAACAGATCCACGTCAAAATTTTCGATCTCAATGGAAATATCCTCAATCGATCTGACTCGGTTCAGCGGCACTGTAATCTCCACGGGAATGAAATGTTTGAGCTCTTCTGAAGCCTCATTTTCTCCTCTGTACGCACCTGTAAGTAAAAGATGTCCTCTTAAGGTGGCATGATCATCCTGCCCTATGACTTGAATGCGCGGGTATAGTTCAATCTCCTCCAATTCCTCAATCGCAGGAACTCCCTCAGACAAATGAACGCGCTCATAAATATCGAACCGCAAACCATAAGGTTGATTCAACAAAGGTGGCGTCCTCCTTTCGGCATATGTTCACCATGATCCTTCTCATGGGACTGATCCATGGTCCAAATCCTTCGTTACCCCATCTATATGCCTTGAATGAGATGAGCATGCCACCTTTTGAAAAACCTTGCTATATAAAGCGAAATAGAGAATGTTGCACCTAGCCACTTCGATGACAGAATAACCTTCCGATCACTGTTATCCCCAGATTTTTTTGATTCCCTTCTTCAAAGGGAAAATCCGGGGATAGCGTATGCTTCCGAAGCAGCTTTCTTTCAGAAAGCTTTTAGGCGAACGCTCCGCTTCTTCACGTTATTTCTGTCCTCTCCGTTCTCGTGTCACTATTAAAGTTAGCTTTATATCATTTCTTTTCGCGCTCTGCCAGTTGTGTAAAATCGGACGGCCAAGGGTCATTTACTTCAATCATGGCTCCAGTTAACGGGTGGTTAAACTTCAACACTTCTCCGTGAAGCGCCTGTCGGCCAATGGCATCCGCTCTCCCACCATACAACTCGTCACCAATGAGCGGATGTCCTGCATAACTCAGATGTACACGAATTTGGTGTGTGCGTCCTGTGTCCAGCTTCAATCGTACAAGAGTTGCCCGTTCCCACACTTCGACGATCTCCACATGCGTAACAGCTTCTTGACCACCTTCAGAGACACGTCTGCGCTGTTTGTGATGTCTGTCCTTGCCAATCGGAGCATCAATTTTGCGCAGTTCTGGGGATAGTCGTCCCCCTGCAATGGCTACATAATGGCGACCAATCTCTTTGCGGCGCATCGCTTCATCCAGTTTGGCGAGAGCAAAAACATTTTTGGCATACAGGACAGGTCCGGTTGTATCCTCATCCAGTCGATGAACATGGCGTACACTTGCCTGTATTCCGTTCATCTCATAATAGGAGGCAACCACATGATCTAGCGTGATGGCCTGATCAGCGCGGCTTCCATCCGGATGCAGTTTCATGCCTGCCGGTTTGTGCATAACCAAGCAGAAATCATCCTCAAACAAGACCTCCGCCTCAGCCCAGCGTGGCTCGACATCGATTGGCTGGGACGCAAAAAGGGCCAGCCGAAGCCGGTCCCCTGCGAGTTGTATTCCTCGGTTTGCTTTAAGCTGACGTAGCAGTTTCTCCGGAAACTGAAGTTCAGACAATAGCCATTGCTCCGCAGCCATCTGTTTGTCCGAGCTGCCGGTTACGGTTTTGCCTGGCATCAGCTCAAGCCATTCCCCGCGGCGTTTCCAAGTTTTAATCGTCATAGCGATTGAAGAGCTTTACGATTCGCCTCGATCGTATCGTCAATATCCTGCTCCGTGTGCACACCAGAGACAAACATGCCTTCGTATTGCGAAGGCGCAACACTCACACCTTGATCAATCATGGCCGCAAAATAACGACGGAATTGATCCAGATTGCTTTCTTTGGCAATATCATAATTGGTTACCGGAACGGCACTGAAGAATGGACAAACCATGGAACCCACACGGTTAATGGTTATCTCGACACCCGCCTCAGATGCATTTTTCTCGAATCCGGCTTGCAGACGTGCAGACAGTGTCTCCAGACGGTCATAGACCTCTGGTGTTAACAATTTGAGCGTGGTATATCCTGCTGCCATAGCCAGCGGATTCCCGCTTAGTGTACCTGCTTGATAGATCGGTCCCGTAGGAGCAATCTGTTCCATCAGATCCCGGCGACCACCATAAGCACCAACCGGGAGTCCGCCACCGATAACTTTCCCCAGACAAGTCAGGTCAGGTGTAACCCCATATCGTCCCTGGGCACAGTTCAACCCTACGCGGAAACCCGTCATGACTTCGTCAAAAATAAGTAGGCTGCCATATTGCGTTGTCAAACTGCGCAAACCTTCCAGGAAGCCGGAAGCCGGAGGTACAACCCCCATGTTACCCGCCACAGGTTCCACAATAACAGCGGCAAGTTCTTCACCATAACGTTCAAAAGCAAGCGTCACGGACTCCAGATCGTTATAAGGTACCGTAATGGTATTCACAGCTACGCCTTCAGGCACACCTGGACTATCTGGCAGACCCAATGTTGCAACACCTGAACCAGCCTTGATCAGCAAGCTGTCCGCATGTCCATGATATGATCCTTCAAACTTCAGAATTTTACTGCGTCCGGTTACCCCGCGTGCCAGTCGAATGGCACTCATGGTTGCTTCCGTACCGGAATTGACCATCCGCACAATATCGATGGAAGGTACACGCTCACAGACCAGTTTCGCCATCTCGGTCTCCAGCAAGGTAGGTGCACCAAAGCTTGTTCCTTTAAGGGCTGTCTCACGCAAAGCTTCTACAACGTCAGGGTGTGCATGTCCCATGATGAGTGGACCCCACGATCCTACATAGTCAATAAAAACATTGCCATCAATATCGTAGATTTTGGACCCTTCGCCGCGCTCCGCATAGATTGGCGTAAGTCCCACCGATTTGAATGCGCGTACAGGGCTGTTCACCCCCCCGGGTATGTACTGCTTCGCTTCCTCAAACGCGCTGCGTGAGCGCTCATCATTACGACGATTACCTTGTTGTACAGTCATGTGTATCCTCCTCAATGTCGATTATTTTATTTCTCAGCCAACCAGCGAGAAGCGTCTTTTCCGTAGTAGGTAATGATCATATCTGCACCTGCGCGTTTCATGCTGAGCAAGATTTCCATGGCAACTTTTTTCTCATCAATCCAGCCTTGAATCGCCGCCGCCTTAACCATGGCATACTCGCCACTTACATTATAGGCAACAAGCGGAAGATCAAATTGATCCTTGATGGTGCGCATAACATCCAGATAGGAAAGGGATGGTTTTACCATCAACATGTCGGCTCCTTCCAGCACATCCGTTTCGGCTTCACGCAGAGCTTCTCGTGCATTGGCCGGGTCCATCTGATACGACTTGCGGTCCCCGAATTGTGGCGTTGAATCTGCTGCCTCGCGGAATGGGCCATAGAATGCAGAAGCATATTTTACAGAGTAGGACATGATCGGAATGTGACTGAATCCATTCTCATCCAGCCCGGCACGGATCGCTTGTACAAATCCATCCATCATGTTGGATGGTGCAATAATGTCCGCTCCTGCTTTGGCTTGGGACACTGCCGTTTGCACGAGCAGATCAAGTGATTCGTCATTTAACACATCTCCGCAGATGTGACCGTCAATCTCCACGGTGTGTACCATACCGCAGTGACCGTGATCTGTGAATTCACACAGACAAGTATCTGCAACAACCAGCAGTTCTGGGTACCAGGATTTGATCAATCTCGTCGCTTCCTGCACAATGCCATCTTCAGCGAAGCCAGATGAACCCACACTGTCCTTCGTCTCAGGAATACCGAACAATAACACGGCTGGAATTCCCAACTCGGCAATTTCTGTTACTTCTTCCTGAAGACGATCCAGCGAGAAACGGAATACCCCAGGCATGGATTTGATTTCGGATTTAACATTTTCTCCATACGTTACATAGATCGGTTGAATAAAATCATCCACGGTTAGATGGGTCTCTCTGACCATATTGCGAATACCTGTGGATTGGCGTAAACGGCGATGCCGTACAATTGGAAAACTCATACGTGTAAACCTCCCTGAAAGTGTAATAGAGCAAAAAGGGAAGCGCGCTGGTATCCTATCGAATTCAGCACGCTTCATATGTCAACATATTACATGTGTATTAATTACGAAGAGCGCCTTCTTTGGTGCTTGTCCGTTTCCAGTCGCATAGAACGGTGATCAAGCTATCCATCGTTGCTTCCTCTGCCATGAGTGTAACACGCAGTCCAGCGGCCTCTGCTGTCTTCGCTGTAACCGGTCCGATACATGCAACCTCCACATCTTTTAACAAAGGCAGCGGATCTTGCAATCCCATCCGTTTCAACATACTCATGAAGTTGGTAACCGTCGATGAACTTGTGAAGGTCACCGCATGTATACCGCCTTCTTCAAGCAGCTTGAGCAGTTCATCATCATCTTCACCAGCGAGGATCGTATCATAGATGATGGCTTCGGTGACTTGAAGTCCTCGTTCTCGCAGCTGGTCACGTAACCACGTACGAGCCAGATCACCGTGCGGAAGCAGGACTTTCTGGCCTTCCTTCAATTCACTCTCAAAAGCCTCAAGCATGCCTTCGGCCTGGAAAGGACCTTTGACAACCTCTGCAACGATGCCATGTTTGCGCAAAGCGTCTGCTGTGGATGGTCCTACGGCAGCAATTCTTGCCTGATGAATCGAGCGAATATCCTTGCCTTCCTGTTCCAGATGGCGGAAGAAGAACTCCACGCCGTTCACACTTGTGAAAAATACCCAGTCATAGGTATTTAAAGCACTGAACGCGTCTTTGACACTTTGCTGTGCAGATTCACTGGAAGGCATGACCGTCTCAATGACCGGAAACTCATACGGTTCGCCGCCGAGTTCCTCAATGCGATTCACGAGTTCACTCGCCTGACTGCGAGCACGGGTCACCAGAATTCGTTTGCCAAACAGCGGCAGCGCCTCTGCCCATTTCAACTGTTCCCGTTGATTCACGACATCCCCTACCACAATAACAGCAGGCGGTTGGAAATTGGCTGCGATCACTTTCGCTTCTATATCTTCAAGGGTACCTGTAATGGTATCCTGTTCCGCTCGTGTTCCCCAACGAACCAGTGCTACTGGTGTTTGTGCTGGACGACCATGACGAATCAACTGTTCGCTGATATAGCCAATTTTGGCAACACCCATCATAAATACAAGTGTACCCGTCGCATTCGTCACTTTATCCCAATGGATGCTGCGATCGAGCTTGTCCGGACTTTCATGCCCCGTAATGATGGAGATAGAGGACGCATAGTCACGGTGTGTCACGGGAATTCCGGCATACGCGGGCACACTTATCGCAGCTGTTACCCCAGGCACAATCTCAAATGGAATGCCGTTTTTGTGCAGCAAATCCGCCTCTTCGCCCACGCGTCCAAAGATCGTCGGATCGCCACCTTTAAGCCGTACCACAACTTTGCCTTCCAGAGCCAGATCAACCAACAGTTGATTGATCTCTTCCTGTTTCATCGTATGCCGATCCGGGCGCTTGCCCACATAAATCTTGACCGCGCCAGGTTTCATTTGTTTCAACAATCTCGGACTTGCCAAACGATCATAGACTACAGCATCGGCTTTACCGATGGATTCCCACCCTTTTACCGTAATCAGCTTTGCATCCCCAGGACCTGCTCCTACCAAAAAGACCTTCCCCACCATGTCTTCATCCCCTAACTTCTGCCAGTATCTGCTCTGCTCCCCGTTCGATCAATCTCCAAGCCACTTCTTCTCCCAGACGAACCGGGTCTTTGCCAGTCAGAGCTTCCTTAAGAATCAGTCCACCATCCGGTGTACCGACCATACCTGTTAATTGTAACGTGTTTTTGCCATTCAGGGAATCTGCATCTTGCTGAGGCACCCACACCGCATGAGCACCAATCGGAACCTGACAACCCCCATTCAATACACTGAGAAAACGGCGTTCCGCCTGTACAGGAAATGCTGTCTCGGGATCATTATACAGCTGCAACAAGTGCAACAATTCCTCATCGTCTTCACGGCATTCGATACCAAGCGCCCCCTGGCCCACGGCCGGAAGGCAAGCTGTCTCGGTCAAGTACTCGGTAATCCGGTCTTCCCAGCCCATCCGGTACAACCCTGCAGCAGCCAGAATAATCGCATCAAGGCCTTCAGTCTCCAGCTTCCGCAGACGGGAATCGATATTGCCGCGAAGCGATTCCAATTGCAAATCTGGACGATAGGCTTTTAATTGACTGGATCGGCGCAGACTGCTTGTCCCAACTCTTGCGCCTTCTGGCAATTGATCCAGCGTAAGTCCATCATTGGAAATGAGCGCATCCCGTGGATCTGCACGACGGGGAACAGCGCCATTAATTAATCCTTCGGGTAACTCGGAGGGCATATCCTTCATGCTATGCACAGCCATATCAATGGTACGATCAAGCATCGCCTGTTCAATTTCTTTGACAAACAATCCTTTGCCTCCCACTTTTGACAGCGTTACATCCAGAATGAGATCTCCCTTGGTAACAATCTTATGTACTTCAAAGTCAAAAGCTAATCCTTCCCGCTCACAAATGTCGCGTAAATCCTGAATAACATGGCCTGTCTGGGTTAGCGCAAGCGCGCTCTGTCTACTTCCAACTTTAATTGTACGCATATCTATACTTCCTCCTGATTACGGGATATCCAGTCCCCGATTTCTTCTTCGGTCCACCACCGGAAATGGCCTGTACGAATATCTTCTAATATGTGCATTTCAGTTAACTGCCGAAGCAACGTACTTCTGAGACTAGAAGAAGATACGCGTGACTTCACCTCGGTCCTCATCTGGTGCAAAAACTCTAGATACGTCTCATACTCATCACCAAACTGTCGTTCAAGTGTGGCACGTATCTCAGCAGCTGCTGCCGGCCCCGCTCCTGCTGTGGATATCGCTATGCTTAATCTCCCGCGCCTTACCACGCTTGGCGTAATAAAGCTGCTGTGCTCCGAAGACATCGCGTCATTCACTAATATGCCCACAGCCTCCGCATCCCGAACCACAGTTGAATTGACCTCTGACCGGTCAGTCGCTGCATATACGAGAAAGGCCCCCCGCAAATCTCCATTGCGGTAGGACCGGTCTATCCATTGAATTCGGGATTCATGATGCAGTTGTTGTAATACGGGAGTAAGCTCGGGACTAATGACCGTAATCTGTGCCTCGGCATGCAGCAATCCCTTAATTTTACGCTCGGCCACACGTCCACCACCAACCACGCAGCACTTCTTGCCTGAAGTATTCACAAATATCGGTGTGTAACGGTCCATCCTCTTCACTCTCCCGTCCAACGATGAAACGCTGAATACGCATTGGATAAAAAACTTATAATGACAAATGCGTACCCGATCAGAGTCCATCTTGCCATGATGATCGTAGAGAACTGTTTCCTTCTCTTGGATACGAAGTAACCCACATAGATGGCTATAGCAAGACCTGTCGAAATAACTTTGAGATCCAAGAGTAGAATCCAGCGTCTTTCCGCCACAATGGATAATACGGCAAGCATCACAGAAACCCCAAGGAGCGGTGTTCCTATCAACGTAGCACCATCCATATACTTACCGATCACTTCCAGGCTTGGCAGCCGGCGCATCGTATCATTCCACTTTTTTTTCTTCAACTTACGGTGCAAGAACAGATATAACAAGGCAAATACCGTAGCAACGGTTAACGATGCAAAACCAAGATTCGCCAGGGTAATATGCATGATGAGTAATCCATGTACCGTTTGCCAGTTATGCAGTGATATCTCTCCGGCCGTAAACCACAGTCGGTTTAATACCGTAACGGAGAAACCTACAACATTCAGCAACAAAATCACAAATTCGGAACGCTGGATGCGAGTCATGACGAGAGACATCAACACAATACTGAATGAAAATATAAACAAAAAATCAAAGGTGGTATAGATGGGGAAATGGCCTTCAGTCCACATGCGCATAATGACATGTGTGACCTGCAGTCCCCAAACAACAACAAGAAACCCTGTGCCTGTCCGCTTCGCCCCCGCATTGCGTCGAATGCAGTCCGAGAAATAGAACAGTAGGCTCAGGGCATACATATAGATTAGAGCTTCATAGACTTGTTCAGCAAGGGTCAAGCTGCCCACCCGCCTTATACGCCTGCCGGAGCATAAGCCGGCACGGGGTCTTGCCGGTTTTCGTTAAGGTGTGCGGCTGGTTTCGCCAGAGCTGTGGCATCACTCTGACTCACTTTTTCAGCAGCCATCTCTACTGCATCTTCCAGAGCGAAAATCTGAGTAAACATGCGCAGAGCTTCATCACCTTGCTTCGTGCCTGCCATTTCCTTAATCCGATTAATCGGATCTGTTGTCATTTGATTCACAATACTCTTGGTCAAACGACGAATGACTTTACGCTGATGTTCATCGAGCTCAGGCAGTTTATTAAACAGGCTATCCATCGTTTCTTCATGAATGGAGACCCCTTTTTCCTGCAAAGCGCGAATAACGGGACGAACACCCAACGTTTTGAGCCAATGGTAATAATCCTCCATCTCAAGCTCGATCATTCTCTCAATCTTGGCAGCTTCCACCTTACGCATCTCCAGGTTGCTCTCCACGATTCCTTCCAGATCATCAATGTCATAGAGAAATACGTTGGATAATTCACCAATCGCCGGATCAATATCGCGTGGGACCGCAATATCAATCAGGAACAATGGACGAGATTGACGACGCTTCATGCTCTCCCGTACCACTGCCGCATCCATGACATAACGTTCAGCTCCAGTGGAACTAATCACAATGTCAACTTCATTAAGTCGATCTAATGCCTGTTCCATCGTACAAGGTGTACCCCGGAACTTGGCTGCCAATTCTTCGGCTCTTGCGAGCGTACGATTCGCCACGATGACTTCGGATGCCCCGTTGGCATAGAGATGTTTCACGGTTAGTTCACTCATCTTGCCGGCACCCAAAATGAGCACCTTCTTGTCTGTGAACATGCCAAAGATCCTCTTACCGAGCTCAACAGCAGCATAACTGACAGATACGGCGCTCTCCCCGATGGAAGTCTCCGAATGTGCCCGTTTGCCCAGCGTAACTGCCTGTTTGAACAGCTTATTAAACCAGGTGCCTGTTGATTTCTCTTCCTGAGCTTTAAGAAAAGCCTGTTTCACCTGTCCAAGAATCTGAGTCTCACCAATGACCATGGAATCCAGTCCGCAGATCACACGGAACAAATGTCGCATGGCTTGGTCATCTTCATATATATATAAGTGTTGCGTAAATTCTTCCCGTGGTACATTAAACCATTGTTCCATGAATGTTCGAATAAAATAACCACACATGTGAAGACGGTCCACCACAACGTACAACTCGGTACGGTTACATGTGGCTACGATTACACCTTCCAATACACTCTTGGTCAGCTTGAGCTGCTGCAGCGCTTCAGACAAGTCCTTTTCTGCAAATGTGAATCGTTCCCTAACCTCTACAGGCGCCGTGCGATAATTCAAACCAACGACAACGATGTGCATTGCAAGTTCACCTGCCTAATAAATTTCCAATCAAAGTGCTTACTGCATATGTCTATCCATTTATGATTGACATGGTTAATTATATCACACATCATAGCCCTGACCGGGTCATTTTTATGAAATGTTTATGAAATCCCCATGTTCATCATCATATGCACTGTCATTTATTGTAGTGTCTCACCAAAGTTCACCCTTATGCGTTAAAATGTGTCGATTATGAATATTCATAACGATATGGATATTAAAACAAATAGCCATGGAATTATTCCATGACTATTAGAGTTTGGGAGGTTATGCGTCCATCCCGATATGTGAACATTGTGTATGCAATATACTATTTATTTAAACCCGTTCAATCTGGTTGTTCATCTCTGGAGTTTCAACTTGCAATTCGCCCAATCCACGTACCAGCTTCTTTGCATACGTTTTTTCAGGCTTTAATACGGATACCAGGTAGTCAATGGCCAGTTGTGGGTCAACGGTATCTCCACAAGTGTAACAATCAATCGCTGCAAAACCTCTCTCAGGATACGTATGAATGGAGAGATGGCTCTCAGACAATAGTAGAAGTACGGTCGCTCCCTGTGGGTCAAACTGCTTGGACTGCACGGACATTACTGTCGCGCCACATGCCTCCGCTGCTTCAATCATTTGGGCTTCCAGATACTCTGCATTGTTCAGTAGATTAAAGTCGACACCCCAAGTATCAATAGCAACGTGTCTTCCGAAAGTTGAATATTCCATCCTTCGGTTCCCCCTTCCTAGGAATAAAATGTTTGAAAAATTTCATCCGCTAGGACCTACGTCATTCACTTCCCGAGGGAAAAATCTCTCGCAACATATAATGTCCTGAGTGAATCCTGGTTCCTATATTCTTTTCAACGAGATTAAAAATAACATTGAATCAGAGTGAAATCAACCCTTTTCCAGAAGATTGTAAAATAAATATTTTCAATGCGGAATATTTGATCTCACATCAAAAAATCCCCCTGAAACCTCCGCATTGGCAAGTGCCACAGCCCGGAAGAAACAAGGGAATTCATTACATTCATATACGTGTATAAAGATACACTTTCAGGTTAATAAGCTTCAATCTCAAACAACCGTTTTTGATAACGAGCAAGGCTCTCATCAATCTGATGAAGCTGATCAGCAGTCGCATCTTTTCTAGTGTCCAGCAGTGAATCAATCTCGGCATACACACGGTTGATTTCGCGTTCTACATCTCTGGCCTGGAACAGCTGTTGCAATTCAAGCAACGTATTTTTGTATTCATAGATCACTCGGGTGTTCTCCCCGGTTTTCTCCACAATTTTACGGACAGTGCCTTGAGCATAAACATACGTCATGGTGAACCCTTTATAGATCCGATGAACAACCCCGTCACCCTTAAATGTCATAAAGAGCTTCCGGACCACATTGGTAAGATGCAGATTCACCAGGCGGCAAGATAACTCACAGATATAAAATCCTTCTATGCGGTCAAAAGGGAAATGAACCTCTTCTCCACTTACATCCCCCAGCACAACCTCCTGACACCCATTGTCCAACACCTTAACCCGATGATGGAGTCGGCCGTCTTCTGTCATGCGCAAAAACTGATGCATCTGGGGTTCTGACAATTTCATAGTGGCCTTAACATACTCTGTGGCTAACCGCTGAGCCATACAAATCCCTCAATTCTTTCCCGATTGTTTTGCCTTCCTGCACATGAAGCAGTAATCTCAAAATTCTTCAGGCCGGCAAAGCCGGTGTTTTGGGTACTGCTGGCAACATGCACCTATGCTCATTATACACTAGCTTAACGCTATTTTTCTCCAGACCCAGATGATGAATTCTCACGAAATTCCATAAAAAACCGGATTAATCTTGATCTCATCAAAGATTCACTTAACATGCTCACTTTCCCGCACTAAAACAGTATACTATCTCGGTTATCCGTTAATTTCGTTGTTTTCTTCCTCTTCAGAAGCACCCTCTGCATCCAGCACTGGTGCATACTTATCGATGCGGGCATGGCGGGTAATGATATCCCATAATTCTTCTTTCCCCAATCCCTCTTCGGATGAAAACGGCACAAACAAATCCCCTGAACGTAGACCCAGTGATTCCTTAATGACTTTGATATGTTTGGCTCTGCGTGTTTTTGGAATCTTGTCCATCTTGGTTGCTACGACAACCATAGGCAATCCGTTATGACGAAGCCACTCATTCATCATCTTGTCATCCTTGGATGGCTCATGTCTCATATCCACCATCTGCATAACCAGTTTCAATTCCTCACGTCCGAGCAAGTATTTCTCCATCATTTTACCCCAGGCAAAGCGTTGCTCTTTGGAAACTTTAGCGTAGCCATATCCCGGGAAATCGACAAAGTAGAGATCCTGATTAATTTTATAATAGTTGAGCTGCTGTGTCTTACCCGGTGTTGAGCTTGTCCGAGCCAAATTTTTGCGATTGATCAAACGATTGATCAGGGAAGATTTCCCCACATTGGAGCGTCCCGCCAACGCAATCTCTGGCAGACCGTCATCTGGGTATTGTTCAGGCCGAACGGCACTGATAATAAATTCAGATTGATTTACTTTCATATTGTATCTTTCCTCTCTTGAACGCCTTTACTATGCATAACCCACTGATGGTATTATGCCATGGATTGTTCTATCATACCAAAAAAACCGTTCCAGCGGATGCCGAAGCCTCCGCAGAACGGTCTACTCTTCATACGAACCTTTCGGATACGTGGATTACAGGTGGATTCCTGCCTGCTCAACAAGCGCATGCTGCAATACCTGATCCATATGGGCGACCGGGACAAACTCCACATCTTCCTTGATGCTGTCTGGAATGTCACGCAGATCCCGTTCGTTATCCTTAGGCAATAATATTTTTTTATAACCTGCACGATGGGCTGCCAGTGATTTCTCTTTCAAACCACCAATTGGCAACACCCGTCCACGCAATGTTATTTCACCAGTCATGGCGATATCCTTGGATACATGTTTGTTCGTCAGAGCTGAGATTAACGCTGTTGCCATCGTAATCCCGGCAGATGGACCATCCTTCGGAATCGCTCCTTCCGGAACGTGGATATGAATATCGTTCTTCTCATGGAAATCAGGCGCGATCCCAAGCTGCGTAGCTTTGGAACGTGTGTAACTGAATGCGGCTTGTGCCGATTCCTTCATGACATCCCCCAGTTTACCTGTCAGAGTCAATTTACCTGTTCCAGGCACAACAGTCACTTCAATGACAAGGGTATCTCCGCCAACTTCCGTCCACGCCAGACCCGTTACGGTACCAATCTGATCTTCCAGTTCGGCCATGCCATAACGGAACTTGCCAGGTCCAAGATAGTCTTTGATCTCATCTGATGTGATGTTAATCTGACCTTCCACACCAGACACGATATTCTTGGCAGCTTTCCGGCACAACGAAGCCATCTGCTGTTCCAGATTACGTACACCTGACTCCCGTGTATATTCACGAATTACACGCAACAACGCGTCATCCGGGATTTCCAGTTGTTCTTCTTCCAGACCATGGTCCTGCTTCTGTTTGGGCAACAAATAGTTTTTCGCAATTTGCAGCTTCTCCAGCTCCGTGTAACCAGGGATGTTGAGCATTTCCATCCGATCCAGCAATGGACGCGGAATATTGTGTACCGTATTGGCAGTTGTTATAAACATAACGTTGGATAAGTCAAACGGCAATTCTACAAAGTGATCACTAAACGTATTATTCTGTTCCGGATCAAGGACTTCAAGTAACGCTGCAGAAGGGTCTCCGCGGAAATCTGAAGCCATTTTATCAATCTCGTCGAGCAGGAATACCGGATTAAGTGATCCCGCCGTTTTCATTCCCTGAATGATACGACCAGGCATGGCTCCTACATAGGTGCGTCGGTGTCCACGAATCTCGGCTTCATCGCGCACGCCGCCAAGAGAGATTCTGACAAACTCCCGTCCCAGCGATCTCGCGATCGAACGGGCAAGTGATGTTTTACCGACCCCTGGAGGTCCAACCAAGCAGAGAATTGGCCCTTTAAGCTTCTTGACGAGCTTCTGGACCGCCAGATATTCAAGCACACGTTCTTTGGGCTTTTCCAATCCGTAATGATCTGCATTGAGCACATCCTCGGCTTTTTGGATATCCAGATCATCTGCTGTCATCTGGCTCCAAGGAAGGCCGAGCAGCCAATCGACATAGTTGCGGATGACTCCGCCCTCGGCTGAACTTGCAGGCATTTTCTCCAGTCGATCAATTTCTTTCTCAACCTTTTCTTTCACCTTGTCCGGCAAGCCGAGTTCTTCCATCTGCGTGCGAAGTTCCTCAACCTCACCCGCTCGGCCTTCTTTTTCACCCAGTTCTTTCTGGATTGCTTTCATCTGCTCACGCAAATAATATTCCTTCTGCGTTTTCTCCATCTGTTTCTTCACACGTTGGCTGATCTTGCGTTCAAGCTCCAGCACTTCGCGCTCATTGTTCAGGATATCCAGCAATTTCTCCAGACGTTCCCGAACGTCGATGGTCTCCAGAATTTCCTGTTTATCCTTGATCTTCAAGGACAGGTGACTCGTGATGACATCGGCCAAACGCCCTGGTTCTTCGATGTCAGACACCGCAGCAAGTGTCTCTGGTGTCACTTTTTTGGACAGATTAATATAATTCTCGAACTGGTTCAGAACGGTACGCATCAAGGCATCCGTCTCCGGATGGGTATTCTCCTCTTCAGGCAGCTCTTTTGCCAGTACTTCATAATATTCCTCGTTGTCCGTATATTCAATAATTTCAGCCCGTTCCAAGCCTTCCACGAGTACACGAATCGTACCATTCGGAAGCTTCAGCATCTGTCTGACCTTGGCCACGGTTCCGATTCTGAAAATGTCTTCTTGTGTTGGTTCTTCAATATTTACTTCGGCTTGGGAACATAGGAGAATCAGATGTTCTTCTACCATCGCTTTTTCTAAAGCCTTGACCGATTTCTCCCGGCCCACATCGAGATGCAGTACCATACTCGGGTAGACGAGAAGTCCTCTTAAAGGCAGTAAAGGAAAACGACGACCTTTCGCTTTGCTCGGTCCCATCGCTTTCGCACCTCCAATGGCTCTCAGGTTGTAGTCATTCATTATTCTATCAAATGTTCACATAAAAAACCAATGAAGGGAAGCGTTTAGCAGCTTCCCGAATCTGTAACCTGTCCTGGACGAGGCACGTCAGCACGCAAATAGGAAGCAGATGCCGGTGGAAAAATCTCCGGTGTAGGGGTAACTGTCTCCTCTGCAAGCTTCGTCTGTTCCATCTGTTGTTCCGGAACCCAGGCGAACACTTCACGGAATACGTCCTGTACCGTATCTACCGGAATAACGCGCAAGCCATCCAAGTTCTCGAAAATGGACTGCCAGTTCTCGGCGGGAATAATAACCGTCTTCGCTCCCGCCTGAAAAGCAGCCTCCACCTTGGCCAGCACGCCACCAATTGGCTTGACCCGACCATGAATACTGATCTCGCCAGTCATCGCTGTCTCATGATCCACAGGACGTCCCTGAATGGCTGATGTAATGGCAGTCGCCATGGCAATTCCGGCTGATGGACCATCAATAGGCGTCCCACCTGGGAAATTCACGTGTAAATCGTAATCATTCGGACGAATACCCATGGCTTTTAATACGGTTAACACATTTTCAACCGAGCCTTTAGCCATACTTTTCCGCCGGAGTGTACGCGAACCGCCTCCAATCTCTTCTTCATCCACAACGCCTGTGATGTTAATTCGGCCTTGATCTTTAAGAGCCGGAACAGCAGACACTTCAATTTCCAAAATGGTTCCCATATTCGGTCCGTATACCGCCAAGCCGTTAACAAACCCCACCTGAGGCTGTGAAGGGACCTTCCGGTCAGGCCGTGGCTGAATCTGACTGCTACCAGCCACCCACTCTACATCGGACGCTTGGAGCGTCTCACGCTTCTCTGTCAGCGCAAGTCCAGCAGCCAGCTGGATGATATTGACCGCTTCACGTCCGTTGGTTGCATATCGCTTAACCACCTCAACGGCATCCGGACACGGACTGAACCCTATTTTCTGAACAGCATCTTCTGCAATTCGTCCAATCTCTTCAGGCAACAAAGGACGGAAATAAACTTCCATGCAGCGCGAACGCAAGGCCGGTGGCAGTTCATGAGGGGAACGTGTCGTTGCTCCAACAAGGCGGAAATCGGCCGGCAGGCCATTTTGAAAAATATCGTGGATATAAGCAGGAGTATGCGTGTCTTCCGAGTTATAGTACGCACTCTCCAAAAACACCTTGCGATCCTCCAACACTTTCAACAGCTTATTCATCTGAATCGAATGCAATTCACCAATTTCATCAATAAAAAGCATTCCCCCATGCGCTTTGGTCACAGCCCCCGGTTTCGGTTGAGGAATACCTGCAACGCCCATGGCTCCTGCTCCCTGATATATCGGATCATGAACCGAACCAATTAAGGGGTCCGCAATACCACGTTCATCAAAACGGGCTGTTGTTGCATCCAGCTCGGTGAATTTCGCGTCTGGTTTGAAAGGGGAAGATGGATTCTTCTTCGCCTCTTCCAGCACAACCCTTGCGGCAGCTGTCTTCCCGACTCCGGGAGGGCCATAAATGATAACATGTTGCGGATTCGCACTGCATAATGCAGCTTTAAGGGCACGAAGCCCGTCTTTTTGCCCAACAATATCATTAATGGTAGCTGGACGTGTCTTCTCCGACAGCGGCTTGGTGAGTGAGATCGAGCGCAGCTTGCGCAGTTTCTCCAGTTCCTTGCGAGATTCACGCTCAACAGCACTGCGGTTCGTTTTCTGGCCACGCAGCAGGTTCCAGAAATACAAACCAATCACCACTCCAAAAAATAACTGAATCAACATTATGAACATTCCGAAATCACCCATGTCTCAACATCCTCCTTCTGTCCCTATTCTCATATGAGATCATGCTAATACTTGGTAGTATAGCCTTTTCAACGAGACGTAAACGGGCAATGCGGAATTTGTAGACGAGAATATAAAAAGCCCGCCATTGCTGGCGAGCTTTTGTTGTGACAGGATATGAATCAATCAGTGCGAACGACCAGGAATAACACCTGTCTCTTCGTAAGCTTCGACGATTTTGTCGATCTCTTTTTTCAATTCCTCAACCATGATTTCTTCAGGCACTTTACGGATCATCTTGCCATGACGGAACAAGAGACCTTCTCCACGAGCACCAGCAATCCCGATATCCGCTTCTTTGGCCTCACCTGGACCGTTAACCGCACAACCCAATACCGATACTTTAATCGGTACCTTAAGTTTGGAGATATACTCTTCCACTTCGTTGGCAATGGAGAACAGGTCGATATCCAAACGTCCACATGTTGGGCAAGAGATCAATGTGGCTGCATTCGTAATAAGTCCAAATGTTTTGAGCAGATCACGAGCAACCTTGATTTCTTCTACCGGGTCCGCACTCAGTGAGATCCGCATCGTAGAACCAATACCCATGGACAACAAGGCTCCCATACCTGCAGAGCTTTTGATCGTACCGGAGAACAGTGTACCTGCTTCGGTAATCCCGAGGTGCAGCGGATACGGAATAATCTGAGCTGCTTTGGTATACGCCTCAATGGCCATCGGCACATCCGATGCTTTGAGTGACACGATGATATCGTGGAAATCAAGCTCTTCCAGAATACCAATGTGATACAATGCACTTTCTACCATAGCATCAGCCGTAGGATACCCATACTTCTCAAGAAGATGGTTTTCCAGAGACCCCGCATTTACCCCGATCCGAATTGGAATACCGCGCTCTTTACATGCTTTCACGACTTCTTCCACTTTGGAACGTTTACCGATGTTACCTGGATTAATCCGTACTTTATCAATACCATTCTCAATCGCAAGCAAAGCCAGCTTATAGTTAAAATGAATGTCCGCTACGAGCGGTATATTAATGCGTTTTTTGATTTCCTTGATGGCTGCGGCAGCTTCCTCGTTATTCACCGTGACACGTACCACTTGACAGCCCGCTTCTTCCAGTCGCAGAATCTCTGCAACCGTTGCTTCAACATCTGCCGTTTTGGTTGTACACATACTTTGGATAATGACTTCGTTACTGCCGCCGATCGTTACGTTTCCCACTTTCACGGGACGTGTATCCTGTCTTAAATACATGAGTGATTTCTCTCCCCACAACGTCAAAGCTCCACCCTGACAGAGACATGAATTCGCCTTCTGCCAAAGTGGAGAACTGACAAGTCTATATTTCAGAGTTCAACGGGATTCAAGCCTTTATTAGGCGCTTTCTTCCTGCTTATCGTCCTTCGATTGGCTTAGTTCAGGCACAACTCTTTTCTCAACCACTTCTTCGGTAATGACACAATTCGTAACATCTTCACGTGAAGGCACTTCATACATGATTTCAAGCATGATCCCTTCAATGATGGCACGTAATCCACGTGCACCTGTGTTACGTTTAATTGCTTCTTTTGCAATCGCAAGCAATGCAGCTGGTTCAAATACCAGATTCACATTATCCAGCTCAAGCAGTTTTTGGTACTGTTTGGTAAGCGCATTTTTTGGTTCGGAAAGAATCCGTACCAAGGTATCTTCATCCAGCGGCTCCAAAGTGGAGATGACTGGCAAACGGCCTACAAACTCCGGAATCAGACCAAATTTCAGCAAATCTTCCGGCAATACCATGCCCAGGTATTCGCCTGGTTTCAGATCTTTTTGCTCGGAAACGGTATTGAAGCCAATGACTTTTTTACCGATACGGCGTTTGATCATTTGCTCCAGACCATCAAAGGCACCGCCGCAGATGAACAGAATGTTCGTTGTATCGATCTGAATGAATTCTTGATGAGGGTGTTTACGACCACCTTGTGGTGGTACAGAAGCCACAGTTCCTTCAAGAATTTTCAAGAGAGCCTGTTGCACACCTTCGCCCGATACATCACGAGTGATGGATGGGTTTTCGGATTTACGCGCTACTTTATCAATCTCATCGATATAAATAATGCCACGCTCTGCTTTTTCCACATCATAATCAGCAGCCTGGATCAGTTTGAGCAGGATGTTCTCTACATCCTCACCTACATAACCTGCTTCTGTTAATGACGTAGCATCCGCAATCGCAAAAGGTACATTCAAAATTTTTGCCATCGTTTGTGCAAGCAACGTTTTACCAGAACCCGTAGGTCCTAACAGCAAAATGTTACTCTTCGACAATTCAACGTCTTCGATCTTGCTTTGTGTGTTGATCCGTTTGTAGTGATTATACACCGCAACAGACAATGATTTTTTCGCTTGTTCCTGTCCAATAACATATTGATCCAGAATATTACGAATTTCTTTTGGTTTCGGAATATCTTTCAGGTCTATTTCTTCATCATGACCGAGTTCTTCCTCAACGATTTCGGTGCAAAGTTCGATACATTCATCACAAATGTACACGCCTGGTCCAGCGACCAGCTTACGTACCTGCTCCTGAGATTTACCGCAAAAAGAGCATTTCAGTTGCCCTTTCTCATCGTTAAATTTAAACATGAAACCACCCCTTTAGGAATTGATCGGTCTACTGAGCACCTGGTCAATAATGCCGTACGTCTTAGCTTCTTCAGCGCTCATGAAGAAGTCACGGTCTGTATCCCGCTCAATTTTCTCAAGAGGTTGACCCGTACGATCGACGTATATTTGATTCAGTTTCTGACGTGTTTTAATAATCCATTCTGCGTGTATCTTAATATCCGCAGCCTGTCCTTGAATACCGCCAAGTGGCTGATGAATCATTACTTCACTGTTCGTCAGCGCATATCTCTTGCCAGGTGCACCGGCTGTTAGCAATAACGAGCCCATGCTTGCTGCCATCCCTACGCAAATGGTAGATACATCCGGCTTGATAAATTGCATCGTATCGTATATACCCATCCCTGCGGTGACAGAACCACCAGGTGAGTTAATGTACAAGCTGATATCCTTTTCAGGATCGTCGGCTGCCAAAAACAAAAGCTGTGCTATGACAAGATTGGCTACATCGTCATCAATCGCACTGGTTAGAAAGATAATGCGATCTTTCAGCAAACGTGAATATATATCGTAAGACCGCTCGCCTCGATTGGTTTGTTCTATAACCATTGGCACCAGACTCATGAGACCAACCTCTTTTCTACATGTAATTAGACATAGGCCACCTGTAAAGCAAACCCAAATTCATTCTAACACTTTCCTGTGACAATGTCATTTTTCACAAGAGGGGTCAGATATCAGTTTGATTACTTTTTAGCCTGATCATATTTAACCATGTTTTCTATGTATGTGCAAATTGAAGCCATCCTATGCCGTCTTGCCGTTTTTTATTTGCTTGAAGTACATAGGTATGTAAAAAGTGTACACAGATCAGTAAAATTAGTTTACACCCATATAATTACTTCATTTTCTATAAAATGGATGTAATAATTTAAAAATAAGGCACGCAATAATTCACGTGCCTTATCGTTTATTCAACTGACAAGTTGATCACAGCTTGTCTTATTTTTCGTCAGCTTCTGCAACAACTTCTTCAGCCGGAGCTTCAACCGGTTCAACAACTGTGCTGTTCTCAACAAGAACGTCAATCGTTTTACGCAGTTTCACTTCATCGCGAAGGCTGTCCAGGGAACCATTACCTTCGAGGATGCCACGGATCTCTTCAGCAGGACGCTTGTAAGATTCAGCCATTTTCTCGAGTTCTTGATTCACTTCTTCATCAGATACTTCAATGTTCTCCGCTTTACCTACAGCTTCAAGCACCAGGTTGTTGCGAACACGTTTGGAAGCATCTTCTTGCATTTGTCCTCTCAGGTCAGCTTGAGTCTGGCCAGAGAAGCTCAGGAACATTTCAAGGTTCATACCTTGGTTACGCAGACGGTTGTCGAAATCACGCATCATGTTTTGTACTTCGCTGTCAACCATTGCAGCTGGAATGTCCACTTCAGCGTTCTCAGCCACTTTTTCTACAACTGCATTTTCTTGTGCAGCTTTAGCTTCGTCTGCTTTACGGGATTCCAATTGTGTTTTCAGGTCAGCTTTGTACTCTTCAAGCGTGTCAAATTCGCTAACATCTTTAGCAAACTCATCATCCAATGCAGGAAGCTGTTTGCGCTTGATTTCGTGAATTTTCACTTTGAATACCGCTTGTTTGCCAGCAAGTTCTGCTGCATGGTAGCTCTCTGGGAACGTCACTTCAACGTCTTTGAAGTCACCTGTGGACAGACCCACAACTTGCTCTTCAAATCCAGGAATGAAAGTGTTGGAACCCAGTTCCAGGGAATAACGCTCAGCTTGTCCACCTTCAAAAGGTACACCATCAACGGAACCGTCGAAGTCGATTACTGCAACGTCGCCGTTAGCAGCGGAACCTTCGTCAAGTACAACGAGTTCAGCGTGACGTTGTTGAAGACGCTCAAGTTCTTCAGTCACGTCTGCTTCAGTTACTTCACCTTTTGCTACAGCAACTTCGATTCCTTTGTACTCACCCAGAGTAACTTCAGGTTTCACAGTTACTTTCGCTTTGAACTTGAATGTTTGTCCTTTAGCGAATTGTTCAACATCTACGTCAGGACGATCAACCGGGAAGATATCCGTTTGGTCGATTGCTTCTGTATAAGCTTCAGGAAGCAAAATGTCGATTGCTTCTTGATAAAGACTCTCTACACCAAAACGTGCTTCGAAGATGGAACGTGGTACTTTACCTTTACGGAATCCAGGTACGTTTGCTTGTTTAACCACTTTATTAAAAGCTTTGTCGAGTGCTGCGGTTACACGATCCGCATCCACTTCAACCTCAAGAACCCCAAGGTTCTTCTCTATCTTTTCCCAAGTTGCTTTCATTGTATACTTTCCCCTCCAAAATTCACATGTTCACGTAGGCAATCACGTACAAAATAACCATTTTAGTATAAACAAGATTAGATTCTTTTTCAAGGGGAATCCCTTGATAGAGTTTAAGGAAAACGTTTCCGGCCTCGATTACCCGTCCAAACCGGCAGATACAAACTGTTTCATGGAACGATAAGCCTGCTCGAGTCGAAAGCGCATCGCCCCTGTCACAGCATACATTGAGCGTGTATTCTCCTCATCATGCGAACCACCTAGACTGTCTGCAACGGTCATATGTAGGGCTGCTGCCCATATATCTGTCATGGAATCATTTTCTTCCAGCATCGATATATAATCCCGGGTTCCATACACCGCCATGACATATTGTATCCACAGTTCCTGGGCAAAGTAAAAGAGCGTAGGTTCGTGAACCTCCGTCTGATCTGCCACTCGTTCCAGAATCTGAACAATTTGTAGCGGGAATTCCTCTGGTTTAAGAGGCACCGTATCGATCTCGACTTCAACCTGTTCTTCGCCTCTTGTAAACTGGATCATACCTTGAACACCTCGGCGACGCAAGGTTTGCAACACCCGAAATTGAAGCAAAGGGTGAAGCGTCTTGTCTTTTAACCAATGGGTAAGTGCCTCGTCAATCTTCGGTAGATCCAGATAAGCCAGCTGCTCCAGGGCCAGCATCGTCTGTTCGGATAGCGGCTCCTCCATTACAGTACGAAGCATCTTATCTGCATATCCATCATCCTGTTCAAGCTTCATTCGAGCATGATGCCGTGCCATGTCATCCTCACTGATCTCTTCTTCCTCTTCCCGTTCAAGAATGGCAGGCGAGGTTTCTTCATATTGAGGGAACGCTGCCTGAAGCCATTCGAGCAGGGCCCGCCATTCATCATAATGGCGCTCTTCCTGTCCCTGACATTGCAGCAAAAAGTGAAGCAATTTCATCGCTTCACCATACCGTTCATTTTCAAGCATAACTGTCAATTGAATCTGGTAATAGTCCAGCGTCTTAGGAAACAGCACAATATTGTTGTTATGCTCGGTTTCCGGGGTCGTGGATTCCTTAATGGGAGCACCTCCTCTATATCCTGAATCTCCAGTTGGAATCAACTTAAATAGATGTATATATTAAAACGAATGTCGATCTATTTTTTGAGTTCTCCTGATATTCTAACATAACCGTAAATATAATGAAAAAAACGTTACTGCCGCCAAATATCATATACGAAAAGCAGATTAAAATAAAATGCTTGATATTCCTGTATGCATATGATAAAATCAATTTTGCTTGAAAAAATTCATGTCTCAGTAGCTCAGCTGGATAGAGCAACGCCCTTCTAAGGCGTCGGTCGGGGGTTCGAATCCCTCCTGGGACGTAAAAAAGAAAACTTCCTTCGGGAAGTTTTTTTTGCGTTCCGGGGATGAGAACCCCAACGGTTCATCGAAGCATTCACTTCGTTACATATCTATGTCGCTTCATCAAAATGTTTGCATTAGCTCATTCCATGGTTCACCATTTCTTAATATCGATGTTAGTATCGAAGATCTAACGAATCTAGGACACTTTATTAGACCCAAACACAGCATCATGGAATTCTAACGAATTTTAGAGAGCTTATTTCACCATTCCGGCAGATTAACTCACTCAGATTGCAGTAAATTACCTGATTAACGTTGCTGAGGTTCATTAGAATCTGCGCATAGCGGTTAACCATTACTATAAGACCTCTGGGATTCGTTAGAAGTTTGTCAGCCCATGATCGTCAGAGCTCCGCATTCTTGTGGGTGCTTTTTTTTCATTTCATTGCTCAATATTGACACGGAATGTTATGCTTGCGAAGTGGATAATGTAACAATCCATACATATCAACTTCATAGAAAACAGGAGATTTTATCAATGTCATCTTCAATACAGCAGCACTCGTCCCTCCATGCCGAGGAAGAACATTCTTCGACATCCAAAAGATTCGGCCTGTTATTAGCAGGCATTATCGTTATCGCCACTACCATGAGGTCACCGATCACAGCAACCGGACCTGTAGTGGAGATGATTCGCTCAGATACAGGTATCGGCCATACGATGGCCGGGCTTCTGACCTCACTACCTTTGCTCGCCTTTGCAGCAGTCTCTCCTTTTGCACCACGTCTTGCCAAACGGTTAGGACTGGAATCTGCTCTGCTATTGGCTGTTATCATCGTGACCATCGGGGTGGCCTTACGTTTGTTGCCTTCCGTTCTCTCTTTATATACCGGAACCGCAATATTGGGATGCGGCATTGCATTAAGCAACGTGCTTTTGCCAAGTTTGATCAAACGTGATTTTACATTGCGGGTGGGGATCGTAACCGGGTTATATTCTGTATCCATGAACATATTTGGCGCCATCGCCTCAGGCGTGAGCGTACCCTTAGCTGGATCTACATCTATGGGTTGGCGAGCTTCGTTAGGTATGTGGGCCCTGTTGTCCCTACTTGCGCTTCTCTTGTGGCTCCCCCAGATCGCAGCAGGACGCAAGCAGATGTTATATGTTACCTCCCAGAGCGAAGGGACACCCGTGCGTCTAAGGACTTCTACACTAGCCTGGTTCATTACTTTATTTATGGGTCTGCAATCTCTAATATTCTATACGACGATTACCTGGCTACCCGAAATTCTCGCTGAGCAAGGGTTCAGCCCCACTTCAGCAGGGTGGATGCTCTCCTTGATGCAGATGGTTAGTGTACCGGCTACCTTTATCGTTCCGATCCTGGCCGGCCGAACGCAGAATCAGCGTGTTCTAACCACGATAACGTGCTCTTCATTAATTGTCGGGTATGCACTATTATTAAGTGGCATCGCTTCGCTCGTTACCATCGGCGTCACATTGGCTGGAATCGGTGCCGGAGCTTCGTTTGGACTGGTAACCATGTTCTTCGTCCTTCGCTCAAAAGATGCCAGACAAGCTGCGAGCCTGTCCGGTATGGCCCAGTCCTTCGGATATATGCTGGCGGCAGTGGGACCTCTACTGTTCGGCATGCTTCATGACTGGACAAAAGGATGGACCCTTCCGTTGCTCATTCAGGTCATTCTGGCCATTGCTTTATTAATCGCAGGGCTTCAAGCCAGTAAAAATCGGATGATCGGTTAGTCATACCATTCATTAACAAAAAATAAATTAAAACAAAACGGCCTCTATCCTCGAAAATCAGGATGGAGGCCGTTTATGCTAGAACAATTCCTTCATTAAATTACTCAGCTTCAATGAGGAAGAACTTACTTCACTTTTACCTTAATCGTGTCTGTGCTGGTAACTCCAGCTGCGTTAATTAACTCGGCCCGATACGTATACGTACCCGATGCTTTGCCGGACAGTTTAGTCACAGCACTTTGCGCAAGAGGTGATACCGCACGGAGTTCTTGCGTGTCGATCAACTTATCATTCTCATAGAGACGATACTCGGTAGCATTGGTCCCCCACCACAAGTTCATGGTCACCTTATAATTGCCATCGCCGTCCCAGTTATCCTGAGATAGAACTGCTTTGCCTGGTGCTGCGTTGGTAACCTTAACAGTCAACGTCTGACTCCGCGTTGTTCCCTTGTCGTTAGTGAGCTCAGCCACGTACGTATATGTGCCATTGGCTTTGCCTGTGATTTTCGTCTGAGCAAACTGCGCCCAAGGCGCGTTGTAAGTCAACTTCTGCGTATCAATTAGAACCCCGTCCTCATATAACTTGTAGCTAGTCCCGTTCTCGCCCCACCATAGGTTCATTGAAACGATATACGAACCCTCTGGCAGGCCGTTACCTATCCAGTTATTGTGAGACAATACAGGTGTACCCGGAGCCTTGGTAGCCGGAGTTTCAGGTTCGGTCTCCACAGCTTCCAACTTCAGTACCGTATTGGATGTACCCGAAAGCCCCTGTTGGTCTTTTACCGTAAGTTCAACGGTATACTCACCTGCTTCTATTCCTTCCAAAGGAAGGCTAAAGGTGCCATCAGCTTGTACCTCAAAGCCTCCCTCTTTATAAACCGAACCATCCTCTTTACTCACAACATACGTTGCTTCCAGGGAAGCTGCCGCATCAAAAGCAATGTCCCATCCGCTGGCAAGCGCAGGCGCAACACGGAAGTACAAATCTTCCACGCTACCACTAAGGACAGCAGACTCATCCGCTTTGAACTCCAATGTTTCTGGTGCAGTTACAGCCGGAGCTGTCTTTTTCACCAAAAATGGCGAAGTGTCTTCCTTATAGGTTTTGCCGTCCGTTCCAATAGTCGTGATATCAACGGTGTATAAACCATCCGGAATCTCTGTCACTTCATCGGATGTGTAATCCGCATATGTGCCATCCCAGGCAAGATTATATCTTGCGTTAGCATTGAAATTATAATAGTTACCGAAAATGGAGCCGATATAACCATCTTGATAATATCCACCTTCCGGATTAAGACCATCAAAAATCTCAATCAGGGCGAATGTCATCGGATTGTAGAATTCCATCGCTACATTAAGCGTATCCAACGTACCATCAGCCTTCAATGGATAGTGGAAAGGATTTTTTTCAGTGCCTTTTACGGTTTCAATATATTTAACCCCACTCAACGTAACGTTGAAATGAGCAACATATGGCACAGTAAATGTATTGGTTCCGTTCGAGAACTCAATGTATCCTTGTGCTTCTGTAGTCGCAGTAACCCCTCGTGGAACGGTAATTGTCACTGCAAGCTCTTCCTCACCATTCAGTGTGAAGGAACTCTTGTCTACCGCAACGGATACACCAGCAACATTACGAGTTGGATTCACATTTACAGTGTAATCCCCTCCACTGCCATTCCGCGCTTCAACTTTAATCGTTTTGGTAATCGTCTTTTCATCTGTGCTCAGGAAATTACCGTAGTTGATACTTCCGGTGATATTCTCCTTTTCAACAACAGCGCCACTTTCGGTATATTGAGTTACATCAAGCACTTTGACAAAAGCAGCAGGATCAATAGTATTCACTGCTTGAATACGGCCAGCACCTTGATCAAATACATCAAATTGGGTTGTATCCAACACTTTACTATTGTTCATCAGCGCAACTTTGATATCAAATGGCGTCCAGTCCGGATGTTTCTCAATCAACAGTGCAATCAATCCTGCTACATGAGGTGTAGCCATACTTGTACCTGATTTACGGTCATAAGCTTGTGCATAATCTGCGTCTGGCTCATCCTTGCCGTAGGCAGGAATCGTAGACAGAATGCTTGTACCTGGTGCAACAATATCCGGTTTGATGTCCAGTGTTACCTTGGCAGGTCCGCGTGAACTGGATGAATTCATTTCATCACCCGGCGTTTGGCTGCGTTCAAAATCACTAAAGCTCACTTCAACGGCTTGGCCTGCGTCCAACTTAGCCTTGATAACCTCTCCATCTTCCTTGGACATGCTCAGTGTTGGAATGAGTTCAAAGTTATCCCCCAGACTTACACCGATTGGGCCCGGAATGTTGTTATATACAATAACAGCCACGGCTCCAGCCGCTTTGGCATTGGCGATTTTCTCTACAAATGCGAGTTCACCACGCTGTATTAATGCCACTTTGCCTGTAAAATCCTTACCTTCAAAATCAGTGGGCTTACCCAGTGCTGCAAATTCAAGCTCATATTTCCCAGTCAAAACAGTCTCAGGGTCTGCTGACAGGCTCCATCCCATCACATCCAAACGGTAAATCGACTCTGTAACAACCAGTGGAGCTTCAGTTGGAGCAATTACAGGCTCTTCTTCCACAGGAGCAGCTTCAGGAGAAGCTTCAACTGATGCAGATGGCGTATTTTCTTCAGTTGCAGCCTCTTCTACATTCGAAACTCCAGCTTCGTCAGAAACCACATCCTCCACAGCTGCTGCACTATCTTCAGTAGCAGTTGCGGGTACACCTTGCTCCGAACCTTCAGGCTCTTCTGTTCCAGATGCCGTCCCCAGTTCAGGAGATGATTCAACCTCTGGCACCGGTTGTTGCTCAGGCAGAGTCTCTTCGCCTTCCTCACCAATCCAGAAGTGAGTATCCGCTGTAATAAGCTGGCTAGGGCCCGTGGAGTTACCTACAGTGATGGCCATGGCAGATGCCCCCGGAGAACCGAGTGTATAGCGGTTGGGTCCGTCATTGCCACTGGCAACTACTGCTGTCACACCAGACAGCATCGCATTATTCAGGGCTACCGAGGTAATATAACTTGGATCGTTAGCGGCATTCCCCAAAGAGAGATTAATTATATCCATGCCATCTTCAACGGAACGATCAATTCCGCCGAGCACCCATGAGGTTTGACCACTACCATACGGCCCAAGTACACGGTATGCATAGATATCTGCTTCAGGAGCAACGCCAACAATCCCGTAATCCCCTGCTTCACGAGCAGCAATGGTACCGGCTACGTGCGTACCGTGGGATGTGTAAAAGGCACTTCCCCTTTCGTTAAACTCAGGTTCCCCTGAACTTTTCCATTCCTGATATGTCGCTTCATACGGATCATTGTCGTTACCAACAAAGTCCCATCCGCCTTTGTAAGCTTCCTGCAAATTAGGATGCTCATAGTCAATCCCTGTATCGATGACGCCCACTTTGATGCCATTTCCTTTGTAACCTAGATCCCATACTTCAGGTGCACCAATAAAAGGCGCCGTGTCTTTCATGTACGGGTTCACTTCATCGGTCTCAGGCGCTATTGTAACTTCAAGGTCAGGATATACGCTGACCACGCCAGGTATTTGAAGCAATTGTCCCACTTGGTTTCCTTTAAGCTCAATCGCTACACCATTTAGGGCATATGCATACTCTTCCAATACTTCATGTTTGATTTTCTTCTGAGTGAGGCTATGTACAAATGACTGTTGTTGTTGCTCAACTTGAGTCACAGCCTTTGTTTCCATAGAGGAGGTAAAAGATTTTCCGGAGAGGGTTGATTCACCTTGCGCTACTGCAACAGGTTTATTGGAAAGCTCAACGATGACTC
Organism: Paenibacillus sp. FSL R5-0519; assembly: GCF_037974275.1. Classification (NCBI taxonomy): domain Bacteria; kingdom Bacillati; phylum Bacillota; class Bacilli; order Caryophanales; family Paenibacillaceae; genus Paenibacillus; species Paenibacillus sp. FSL R5-0519. The sequence continues at coordinate 1,123,147 of NZ_CP150234.1, read as the reverse complement.
GGGTGTTCTCTCCACCCAGCCCTTCCAGGCTTTTATCCAAAAATGGATCTGCGGCAAGTTTGGCTTCCCGTCCTGCAAGAATTTCTCTCCATTGTTTGGCTTCGGCTGTACTCGGTAAGTTTTCAAGCTGAATAAATGAATCTGCGGGAGCGGCTCCAGCCGCGGGGAGAATAATGGAAAAGACCATCAGAACACTTAATAACGTGGATATCAATCGTTTACTCAAGGCTTTGCCCCTCCTTTTAAATGTGAATACCTCACCAAATGATGGGTTCCTGCTGTTCGTGCGTACTGCAATACGCACTCCAATTTCACCACCTATCTGCAAGAAGATTGACCCTTGGTAAATTATTCTATCAAAATACCACATTTTCCTTCTAAATACTTACATAAATGATATAAAAATTACTTATATGGGTCTTGAGTATGATAAAAATATACATTTGTAATTATTTGTCGTTCGAATATTTTATTTTTAAAATAATGCATCAAAAAAAAGACCAAGCGCCTCTTTGTCAGCAAGAGAATCTTGGTATATGGTGAAGTTATTTAGTGTACAAAGCATAAAATCAATTCGGTTAACATTGATAACTATCACAAAATCAACTTCATTCCGGCTTCACGGCTTCAATACGCAGACGCTTGTAATCTGCATACAAAGCATCACCCTTCCAAAGTTTCGGTACCACGATCCGACTGGTTTCATGGCATATTTGTTGTATCTCATCATGACTGAAACCTTCAAAATAGTCTCCGCCAAAATGAGCCAACCAGCCTACTATACCCTGCTCACCATCTTCCAATCTGGTAGGACGGTCATAGTGATAGGCATGACGTACCAGAAATCCGGCTTGTTCTAGAATATGGCTATATTCTCCGATCGACGGAAAATACCAAGGATTACGTTCAGAAGCACGAATGCCCGTGTTTCGCTCGATAACCTCTTCCAAGGCATTCACGATAGTCTGCACGTTCCCTTTACCACCGAATTCTGCGACAAATCGCCCTCCGGGCTTCAAAGATTTCCATATACTGTCCACCACTAATCTCGGACTTCGCATCCAGTGCAAGGCTGCATTGGAGAAGACGGCATCATACAGTCTATTCGTCTCAAACTGATGACCGTCTCCTTCCACGAACTCAATTCCAGAGAATTTCTCCCTCGCACGGCGAATCATGTCCGGCGATGCATCCATACCAACAACTTCAGCTTCGGCGAGAGAAATTTCGTACGTCAAATCCCCCGTACCGCAACCCAGATCAAGAATATATTCCCCTTTTTGAGGTTGAAGCCAAGAGATCAGGTTTTTGCCATATTCGGAGACAAAAGCCAGTTTGTTGTCATAGTCATCTGCTTGCCATTGATTTATTGATTTCATGGATACCACCGTCGCTTCCGTTATTGATATCCTCATTGTGGCACAGAATTGTTTATTATTTAAATATATAAATTCTATATTGTTTATAGGTATAACCAATAAATAAATTTAGGAGGGATACTCTCCTTGCAGTCGAAACTGCGAAGTGGTGCTAACGAAGTGAATGCTCCGACGAACCATCGGGGTTCTCTTCCCCTGAACACAAAAAAACTTCCCGAAGGAAGTTTTCTTTTTTTACGTCCCAGGAGGGATACTCTCCTTGCAGTCGAGACTGCGAAGTGGCGCTAACGAAGTGAATGCTCCGACGAACCATCGGGGTTCTCTTCCCCTGAACACAAAAAAACTTCCCGAAGGAAGTTTTCTTTTTTTACGTCCCAGGAGGGATTCGAACCCCCGACCGACGCCTTAGAAGGGCGTTGCTCTATCCAGCTGAGCTACTGAGACAAATATGTATTATAAATTTTCGGCGCGGTTCTTATTATACTCTGATTTCTATATTTTTCAATAGTTTTATAAAAAAATTAATAATTATACTTCAATGCGAGTTCCACAGGCATCCTTCGTAATCAAATTCGGAATTTTTGCATACTCCATTCCCTTTAAGAATATGATTGCTTGAACCAGGTTATATTGAGGAGATGGGGACATTTAGAGCAAGATTAACATAAGACATGTTCAATGTTAGAATTGCTGGGTAATCTTTTGCATACATACATTTCAATGATGCATTGAAGGAGAGAATCGTCATGAGACAACTTTTATCAGCCCTATCCTACTTTAGTATTTTCTTTGCCCCGTTCCTGTTTCCAATCATCGTATGGATTGTTGCCAAGGATGCTTACATTGAGGGACATGCAAAACGCGCCTTATTCTCACATGTATTCCCCTTTCTTGCTGCCATCCCGCTATTTTATTTCTTCGTGACTGCACATAGTTTGGGTTCAGCCGTCGGCTTTGTCGTTCTATTCTTTGTGATCTACGGATTAAGCTTTGTATATAACGTGGTCAAAGGGATTCAAGTGCTGCGTGAGTACGCTTAATCACCTATCCACCTGGACTGACTTGCATAACAAAACCCCGCTGTTTATTAACAGCGGGGTTTTCCAGTTGCAGTTTCTCTGGTTAGAACAATTCGTTTACTATCGATGTATGCTCGACATGAAACTCCTATTCTGCCATCCATCAATCCAACTGATGCAAACGTTCCCGGTTAAGCCCTTCCGATCAGATAACGCTGAAGCGTTGGACCAAGCAAACCAAAGGCAAACAACTCATTTTGAAACTGAGCCTTATCTTCCTCCACCGTCATACCTTCGCTGTTCTCAAAGGCGGTTTCTGTCGCCTCTTCAAATGCGGTGTGCATATTATTGTTATACCAGTCGATCGCTGAATCAGAGTGATTGCGTACAATCCGAACGACTTCCAGCGAATTTCCAGGTTGAGTAGAGGCCACGTATACAAGTAATGACGGATCTCCGGCATTTCCGGGCTGCACTTCCACTTCTGCACAAGATAATCCATCTACCTCGGTTAATCTGCGTATTTTAGCATCTTGAATGGCATACATTGCTCATCGCGCTCCTTTTCTTTTGTGCTTATCATGTCGTTTGTTCAATCTGGTATCGTGTCTCCGGTGTGCCCAATCGATAAATCTCCCGATACACCTGCTGTAATATCGTTTCATACGCCCGGTTTACGGACTCCTCCGGTGTATCTGGCCATGGGAACACCATGCCAGGAAAGGCCTCTTCCTCCTTTTCCTGCATGAGGCTCAGCAGTCCCAGTAAGTGCTCCGCTTCCTGCGGCGTTGCCTGAATGATCCATTCATACGATGTTACCGACGGATCCGGAATAACGGAGCGGCCCATGACAGACACATAATACTTCATACTGTCCATTGCACGTTCTCTCCTTCACAGGCATGTTTAGGTCGTTGTCCCTAGAACTAGTTTCCGAAGAGGACAGACATTTTATGCCTGCTTTCGGCATATATTTGTTACGACCTCTGACGAAAAAGACAACATTTGCTGGTTGCCCTTAATTAAGCAGCCATCCGGATGAATGACTCGACCAAGAAAGGATGAACAAACCATGTGCGGTATTACCGGCTTCATACAGTGGAATCGGGATCTGACCCAGGAATCAGAGCTGCTGGTCCGTATGACGGATAGCTTGTCGAACCGGGGGCCCGACGCTTCAGGTACATGGATCTCCAATCCTTGTGCCTTTGGACATCGGCGTCTTAGTGTAATGGACCCCGAGAACGGGGCACAGCCCATGCATGCGTTACAGGGAGATACCTCCTATACCGTCGTGTATAACGGAGAACTATACAATGCACCCGAGTTGAAAAAGGAATTGCTCCAGCGGGGGCATCCGTTCCGCACGCAATGTGATACGGAAGTGTTGCTCGCCTCTTATATCGAGTGGGGACCGGCATGCGTTGACCGGTTTAACGGTATTTTCGCTTTTGCCATATGGGACGGGGGACGCGAACAGGTTTTTATGGCACGAGATCGCCTTGGCGTGAAACCTCTGTTCTACAGTAATGCCAAAGACACACTCGTATTCGGCTCAGAGCCTAAAGCTCTGCTCATTCATCCAGATGTAGAAGCCGCGGTTGGCCCGGAAGGGTTGGCCGAAGTATTTATTGTAGGACCTGCGCGGACACCAGGACACGGTGTATACTCTTCACTGAGTGAACTCAAGCCTGGGCACGCGCTAATCTACAACCGAAACGGAATCCGAACCTATGCCTACTGGAAACTGGAAAGCCTGCATCACGAACATAATCTGGAAGAGACAGCAGCCGAAGTGCGAACACTCTTGCAAGATACACTGGAGCGCCAGTTGGCTTCGGATGTCCCAGTATGCTCTCTTTTATCAGGAGGACTGGACTCCAGTGCCTTGTCTGCTTTAGCCGTGGATTATTACAACCGGACCGGGCAAGGCCAAGTCAGTACGTATTCTGTCGATTATGTGGATAACGCCAAGCATTTCCAGGCGCATTCCTTTCAGCCAGGTGCAGATGGCCCCTGGATTAAACGAATGGTAGATGAACTCAAGACCGATCATCACTGGATTGAGATCGAGAACGGAGAGCTGGTTCATGCCCTGACACAGGCCATGCTAGTAAGAGATTTGCCAGGCATGGCAGATGTAGACTCCTCGCTCTATCTGTTCTGTAAAGAAATCAAAAAAGGGGCCACGGTTGCCATTTCAGGCGAAGCAGCGGATGAAGTGTTTGGCGGTTACCCCTGGTTCCATCGAGAAGATATGCTGAACTCCGGTACGTTCCCGTGGTCTGTAGCACCTGACATGAGAGCAGCGCTATTATCCCCGGATATTCGGGAATGGATTCGGCCACTCGACTATTTGGCAGACCGCTATTCTGATGCAGTGGCTGAAGTGCCTCTTTTGGATGGGGAAACGGGTAAAGATGCACAAATGCGGGTGATGTCCTACCTGAACATTACACGTTTCATGCCTACACTTCTGGATCGCAAAGATCGGATGAGTATGGGGGCAGGATTGGAAGTGCGGGTTCCATACTGTGACCATCGCCTGATTCAATATGTATTCAATATCCCTTGGGAGATGAAAATAACGGGCGGGCGTGAAAAAGGTATTCTGCGAAAAGCACTCGAAGGTGTCCTGCCTGATGATGTGTTATATCGCAAAAAGAGTCCTTACCCGAAAACACATAATCCGCAATATCTGGCCGCGGTTAAACAACAGGTCCTTGACATACTGGACGATCCAACCTCGCCAATTTTGCCTTTGATCGACAAAGCCCAAATTCGCAACTTAGCTTCTTCTGCAGATGCCGCATCCAATCTCCCATGGTTCGGACAATTAATGTCTGGTCCACAACTGTTCGCCTATCTAACGCAGATCAATACCTGGTTGCGGACGTATAAAGTCGCTATTCGTTAACCTATCTTATCTTGCAGCACATTGTTCTAGATCAAGACCAAAAAGGGTGCCCAGACAGCAGTTAGCTGTACGGACACCCTTTATTATGCGAGAGGCTACTTAAGCCTACGTCCAACCTTTCACCCCCACTTTACTCTTAAGCCGGAATTTATTGAACTTTAAATTGACGGACAGTCTGTTGCAACTGCTCTGCCATGGACGAGAGATCATTGGCTGCGGAAGCGATCTCCTGCATTGCAGACAACTGTTCCTCTGAAGAAGCACTCACCTCTTCCGTTCCCGCTGCTCCACTTTCCGTCACTTCCATAATGGTTTTCATGGAAATACTAATCTGCTCTACACCTGCTGACATCTGCTCGATTGAAGCAGAGACTTCTTGTGTTTGACCCGCTACATTACCAACTGCTTCCCGAATTTCATTAAATGTAGCACCTGCCTGGTGAACAAGTTCAATTCCCTCTTGCACCTCTGCCGTCACTAAACTCATGGATTGAGCAGCGCTCCGCATCCCCTTCTCCATGGAGGCTACCAAAGGCACAATCTGTTCCGCTGAACGTGCTGATTGTTCAGATAATTTACGAACCTCTGTGGCAACAACCTGGAACCCTCTCCCATGTTCACCAGCTCTAGCGGCCTCAATGGCAGCGTTAAGGGATAAAAGATTGGTCTGGGCTGATATTTCAGAGATGCTCTCCACCATTTTCACAATATCCCGAGAATGTCTGCTCAATTCTTCGATAACTGCCGACAGACCTGAGACCGTATCATGTATGGAATTCATCTGTCCTACAGCGGATTCAACGGACTCACTGCCAGATACCGTCTTCGCTGAAACTTTCGTGGCTTCCTCCGACATATTTAAGGTGTTCACCGTAACCTGCTGAAAACCCGTCGTCAACTCAGTCATCGTCTGGAATCCGTCACTGACCATCCGTACCTGGGTATCCATTCCCGTCGCAATCCCCCCCATCGTGATGGCCACTTGTTCCGTGGCGGTGGATGTCTGCTCCGTACTTGCGGTCAGTTCTTCGGAAGAAGCAGCTACGTGTTCTGCGCTATTCCCAACCTGATGAATAAGTGTACGCAGATTCCCAGACATGATGTTGAAGGCTTGCGCCAGATCACCAATCTCATCCTTGTTACGAACTGTAATAGGTTCACCAGTCAGATCCCCTTCCGCAATGCGACTTGCGGCTTGAGCAACTGAAGCGACAGGCAGGGAGATCAGTCTGCCTATGATGAACGCAACGAGTGTTCCAATGAGAATGGAAGCGACCCCAATAATAGTAATCCAACGAAGAACTTGAGCAATCTGAAGATTGGCATTCACAACGCCAGCATCCATGGAGTCTTGTTGATGTTTCTCCATATTATTGACAATGGCTTCAAACTCACCGATCAGAGCTGGACCTGTATCCTGCATTAATCTCGAGATCTCGCTGTTATCCCCCTGTCTTGTCAGTGTGATAATATTCTTGGCAAATTGATGATACTTACTCATCGCTTCATCTGATTGGGTGAGGTAGTCTTTCATGCTCTGACTTGTAACCGTTGATTGTAACTCCTTGCTTAACGCTATGTAGTCTTCATATGCCTTATTGAATTCATCCTCGTTAACCTCATTGTCTTCCATCACAAAATTCCTCAAAGCAATCTGCTGTGTTTTAAGATCTATCGTCATATTTTTGATGAGCAATAGTTTACTTGTTCTATTATTAATTAATTCTGTATACGTTTTCTCAATGGATACAAATTGGGTATACGCTATAACCGTTACAGCCACCAGTAATAACAGTACCGATGAGAAACCCATAAGTAACTTGCGGCTAATTGATATTCTTTTCATGTCTATTCCCCCGAGATTCAAATAACGTGCGCGTTTCCCCGACATCGGTCCCCCTTCCTCAGATTAATAGAAATAAGACTTTAGACCTATAAATAGATACATATACAGATTGTATGTATAAATACTATTTGAAACAGGTCTTTTTTCCTATTTATATTAACCCAAAAAACACAGGATTTGAATCATAAACCCGGAAAATATTTCAATAAGAATAGTCAAGACCCTTTTTCATCAAAAATATTAAACAATATGTAACTGAGAATATCAAAAAAAAACACTTTTCAGCATAGCCTGTTCAAACCCAAGGTCTGATCCCGCTTACACTGAAAAATGCATTTCAGAGTTATACTGACATATGAAATTCGGATCAAGGAATCAGGACCGGATTACGCTCCAACAGCCCACTACCAAATGTTTCTCTGAAGGGAGAATCCTCCATATGAATGTAGCCGATATAACAGCCACATTTTTTCATACGGCAAGGCCGATCCTCGGCCAAAGCTTGCAGACCATCGCGATAGAGATGCCCAATGATCCGACGATCCTTATAACACCGCTTCACATGCCCTGACCCTTGTACATAAAATACTTCCGAACCGGCAGCACAACGTTTGCCCAAACTCTCATAGTCCTGCAGATTACCTTCAAAAAGCGGATCGATCCCACGTAAAAACTGAATTTCCTCCGGCGTGTAATACTTGGGCCGATCTTTGAAGGCATTAACCCACATATACACTTCATCCGGCAAAGCCTGTCTCATGGACTCAATTGCGGGGAAAGCACTGCGGAGTCCTACAGTACCGACACTAAAAGCAAGTCCCATCTGACGCAAGGTCAGACATTGTTTTACAAAGGAAGCCTCTTTGGTCTCACGAGGATGATACGTCGCCCAAAAAGCTGCTTTATTCGCATCCAGCTCCCTCGCCCAATCCAGCTTGACGGACAGATTGGTTTGGATCGCAACTTTATCCACATGTGGCATATGTGACAGCTCAACCATAGCTTCCCGATACCAGCGTCGTACCAACGCTTCACCATAAGGATTGAAGAAAATAGAGAAGTGGTGACCTTCGTCTTCCTGCGCCTTAACCCAATTCACAAATTGACGCAATTGTTGTTCATCCACTTCTAGCGTCTCTTTGGAATCAACGGTTTTGCTAAAAGGGCAGTATGGACAGTCATAATTGCAGGAAGACAACTTGCCGCGATAATACAAAGTCGCTCTCATGAGAAAACAAACCCTTCCATCTGTTCACGAATTTCGGCGGATATAAGCCAATCTCCAATTGCATCGGAGTAACCCAGTCCTTCTTCTGTCAGACGTAATACACGTTCGCCTTCCTCCAGTTCAACCCGCCCCATATCTTCCGTAAACAACTCGCTAAGCCAAGGATAATCAGCCATCACATCGGTACCGAAGCGCTGTTGGTAGTCAGACAACGTCAATCCCTCTCGATGCAGCAAAGCTTTCAGAATAAAGCGACGTCTCTGTTCCTCACGACTTAACACGATACCATAATCCGCCACATCGTAGCGCTCAGTCGCCACATAATCGGCAATGATGCTCTGTGTGGCCTTGTAACTCACACCGTACTTGGAAGCATAGTGTACCTCACTCGTATAAGAGCGTGCGCCGCATCCCAGACCAACCATGCCCTCCTCCTGACAGCTATAAGGCAGAAGCACTTTGGAGGACGATTGTTCCTTGGCAAATCTTCGCATCGAATACTGCACATACCCTTTACTTTTTAAAGTCTCACGTGCAGCAATATACAGCTCCATCCGAATGTCAGGTCCCTGACGACGAATATCATCAGGCTTCACGATCGTATTTTCCCGCGTATACAAAGGATAGATAAAGACTTCGCCCGGCTCGTAAGCCAAAACTCTTTCCAGTGAATAGATCCACGATTCGACCGTTTGACCTGGCAGACCATAGATCAGATCCAGATTCAACAATGGGAAATCATAACGGGTAAGCTTCTCAAGCGCTTCTTCGACCTCCTGCGGTTTTTGTGGACGATAGATGGCAGATGCTTCAGCTTCAATGAAACTCTGGATACCCATACTAATACGATCCACACTTCGCTCCTTCATAATAGCCAGCTTGGCTTCCGTAACGGTATCCGGGGACGTTTCCACCGAAATCGATGCTTGCGCAGGGTCCAGCCCCATCACATGTTCAGCAATATCAAACAGACGATTCAACTGAACTTCATTTAATAATGTAGGCGTTCCTCCACCAATCGCGAACCGCGAATACGGTCTTCGAGATGTAATGGGTGCCCACTGTTTCGCCTGGCGTTCCAGCGCATCCACATAACGTTCATGCGTATCATTCCGTCGATCCGGCAGGGTGAACAGATTACAGAATCCGCAACGTGCAGCACAGAAGGGAATATGCATATATAAAAAATACGTATCGGTATTTTCTCGTTCCCACATTGGTCCCAGCGGCAGTGGTGGGTCAAGCTCCCGATATGCGGTCTTGTGCGGGTATGAGTACAGATACGAACGATAAGGGAATGCGAGTACTTCACGAAGACCTGTAATCGTTGTATTGGATCCGAACTGATCGGAATCGCCTGTTGTCATGGGTTGTGAATGATTGTCCATCGGTCTCCTCCTGTCTCCGGTTGTTATCATCATCATAAGATTAATACGTTAAGAGCAATACGTTCTATACGAAAAATTCACGGTATGGCACCGTCCAGACGACATCATGTGCAAGCCGGTGTCCTTGATACCCGTCTTCACCGTAAGCTGTACCATGATCGGAAAAAGCTAAACAAAAGGCAGGCCGGGAACGTTTCCTCATCGCCTCGAACAATGGCCCAAGTGCCTCATCTACATATCGAAGTGCAGCTCGCTGAGTCTCCACCGAGTCCTCCCTGGCACCTTCCACAAAGTAACGATTGGGGCCATGAATGGCAGACACGTTCAAAAACATAAATATCTTTTCATCCGGCGGCGTCTGTTCAAGCAGCTTTAATGCATGCTGTACCTGATGTTCTGTCGATTTGGGGTTGGTTACCCCAAAGTTCATTCGCCAGTAGCTCTGTTGGAAATAGCCGGGCAATACTTTCGCAAGCGGGTTTTTTTTCGTAAAAAAAATGACGCCGCCAATACAGATGGTACGGTAACCTTCAGCTGCGAACCCGGACACGATATCCGGCGTATCAAACAGCCAGGTATGCGGATGTGTCTTGAGTCCGGTATTCCGGGAATGGAACAATCTTTTATGCGATGCCTTATCCGTATTGGCAGGGGTCGGCATAAAACCACCAAAAAAGGCATGGTGTGCCGCATATGTAAAACTGCCTGGGGTATGACGCTTCTCCCACGGACCGGAACCACACAGATTGGGACAATTCGCCTCTTCCAGCTTGGCTACGTCATAGCGTAACGTATCCAGCGTAATCATTAACAGATCATGGGAGCCCACAATGGTGTTCATATCAGGCATGTTGATTAGGCTCCTTTCGCAAAAGTTCCATTTCCCACTCATAGGTTCCGAGGCCATGATGCTCAACCCTGTATAACAGATCTCCAAACGGATTCACATCCAGCACATAGGCACGCGGATTCGAATCACTTGTAAGCATCACATCAATCCCGGCTGACCACGAGTTGGGAAAAGCAGACATGGCTGCCTGCGCTGCCGTCCGAACCAGCGACATCCGCTGTTCATCCAGACCAGCTTCAGCAGGCAACATACGTTCATTGCGCAGATGCAGATTGGTTATAGGGGTACGACTTAGTCGCATAATCGCATGGCCTGCCTGTCCACCCGCAACCAGTTGGCGAATATCATAGGCCCGCTGATCAAACGTGGCTTTGGGCATCCACCGTTCAATCTGTGCGCCTTCTGCACATAACCAGTTCATTAACGCAGCAACCTCGCCATTACGGAAATACTTGCGCAAACGTCCTTCATTATAAAAAATTGTCTTGCCTTGCGCCTGTTCCATTCCCATCGTCGTTATGGCGATTTCGTCACCCGTACGTGGGTTAATCTGATACGCGACAACACCTGAGGCACCCGAACCACTCGCAAGCTTCACAAATACACGGTTCATACCGGCCGATTGCATCGCTGTACGCAAGTCAGTGTAACTTCGAATCGGCTGTGAAGACTGGAGCGTAGGAGGTACATGAACCCCCTGAGAGTATAGATGCTGCTGACATGTTCTCTTGTCAAACATCAATTGGATGTCAGCAGGATCATTCATGAATTGAACTTCAGGCCATATTTCCCGAGTCTCACGGCCGATTCGATCCAGACATGCTTTCCAGCCGCGGAACCACTGAGCAGGGGCATAGATTCTTCCCCACTCCTGTTCCAACGCAAGTACCTGCTCTGCTGAGAATGCCTCTGCCGCCATTTCTTTTGTTAAACATGACGTATCATTCATAACTCCGAGGAATAACAATTCACGCTCTACTTCCCAATCCTCACCAGGAGCGTCAATCCGAACGAGGGGCACAGGCAGATTGGAATCTACTATATCAACGATCGTTCCCCCCTGTCTCCAGTTCTGGAGCAATTGGGCATAAGGCAATACAACGGCAGGTTTCATCCCTAATTTATGCCTGGCCTCTTGCATCCCTTGCGTTCGTCGGTTATGAGGATTTCCGATCAATAATAATGGCTGCTCCCGATCCAGATCAGGAACATCATCTGATTGATGCAGACTTTCAACTATTTTCGTAAAACCTGACATCCTCTACTCCGTTAATGACGGGTAACGCCAGTCATCCTCATCACTTTGTTGCTGGTCGCTAACGTCTACGGATATACCCGATTGGTTCCAGCGACGGATCATTTCATCCGTCATGTAATGGTAACTTAGATCGAGATGTTTCAGCTGCTTGATCTTGTCACTGGCAAGTAAGGCCTCTGCCCCTTCATCGGACAACGTTCCTTCCGATAGATCCAGTACTTCAAGTTGATCCAGAATAGGTGCTTCCGCTGCTGCTTTCGCAATCTCATCCTGAATTTCACTGTCTTTCAGACCCAAGTAAACCAGCTTTGGAAATAATCCTTTCTCTAACAAAGGCAGTATATCTTCAATTGAACCATTGAAGCCATAATTATCGACGCCAATATATAATTCCAGTTTACGCAATTCAGGCAATTTGGCATGGGTGATCGAAGATAACACTTCTTTCGGGAGACCGCCACAGATAATAATCAATTCTTCAAGCTTGGCATGCTGGAGCGGTTCCAGACTAAGGCCGCTACTGCCCTTGATCGAGAATGATGTTAATTCCGGAAAGGCACCCAACAAGGGGGTAAGATTCGTCTGAATAATCCACGACACTTCACATTCTTCGAATCCCATATCCCCGATGAACAGTTTCTTCAATGACGGAAAGCTTGAAGCCGACTGGATGAGTGTGCTCATGAACTCTTGAGGTGAATTCTCATAAGCCTGTCCCCAATCTCCGACGACCAGACTTTCCAATGAGCCGGCCTCTGGTTTAGCCGCCAAATCCTTAATTAATTTTTCCATACGAATGCCGTCCTCATAATCATCGTAGGATACAACAAGCTTCACTTCTTGCATGAGCAAATCCCTCCGTTTAAGGTTCATATATGATTCGTTAATTTGAATGTTAACCCATACCACACACAGCTTGCAACTTCTTCCAACTCCAGTCCCAATGAGGTTCCCAATCATGCAATGTTAAGCATTTCTTATGTAGGTACAGGAACATACGTTCTGAAACAAAGTCGCGGAAGTAGCCCCCATCATTAGGTATATGGAAGGAGCTTACCTAACCCCGTTGGACAACTTCAATTCATACAAAAAGCGTTAATGGCTGGTGAATCATTCCATCGGAATGCTCCTTTCCTTCCATTAACGCTTTTGATGTTCACATCTGATACGCTAAATCAAAAAGTCTCGTTGCGACTCAGCCTTCAAGTCTGGATACGAGCGCTCTCAGCGCATGACCACGGTGGCTAATCGCCTGCTTTTGCTCCAGCGTCAGCTCTGCCATTGTCATTTCGTATTCAGGTACATAGAAGAGAGGGTCATATCCAAAACCACCAGCACCCGCAGCTTCAGCTGTAATCCAGCCTTCCGCAGTGCCTTCCGATTCATATTTATCACCAGTTGTCGGATCGTACAGGACCAATGCGCAGACGAATCGAGCGGGACTTAGGAGCGGCTGCTCGGTGTCCTCACCGGATTTCAACGATTCCAGCGTCTCCAGCAACTTCGCATTATTTTGTGCATCCGTTGCTCCTTCGCCTGCATATCTCGCTGAATAAACTCCGGGCTCCCCGTCCAACAGATCTACACAAAGTCCAGAATCGTCTGCCAGTACGGGCAAACCAAGCGCGTCGCCTACCGCCTTCGCTTTCTTCCAGGCATTTTCCGCAAACGTTATGCCATCTTCCACCACATCCGGCAGCTCCGGATAGTCAAACATGCTCTTGACCTCTTTGCCAAGCGGTGCGAAAGCATGTGCGAACTCACGGACTTTACCCGCATTGCGGGTAGCAACAATGAGGATTGGGCTGTCCAAACTCATCTTAGGCTTCTCCTAATCCACGCGCGCCAATCTTGAGCGCAATCGGTCCAAGTACTTCTTTTTGACGCTCGATCATCTCCAAAATTCCCTGCTCGCCCAGTTCCAGCATTGCGTTCAGCTCACGGCGATCAAATGGCGCTTCTTCACCTGTTCCCTGGAGCTCGACGTATTTGCCGCCGCCTGTCATTACCAGATTCATATCCACCTTGGCTTTGGAATCTTCATCATAGTTCAGATCCAGTACAGGCTGTTCACCCACAACACCTACACTTACTGCTGCTATGAAATCCGTAATCGGGAATACTTGCAGTTTGTGTTGTTGAGAAATCTTGTTCACAGCGAGCGCCAGCGCTACAAACGCACCGGTAATGGAAGTTGTGCGTGTGCCTCCGTCGGCTTGAATAACATCACAGTCCAGCGTAATCGTACGCTCACCAAGCGCCTGCAAATTGACCACTGAACGCAGTGCCCGACCAATCAGACGTTGGATTTCCATGGTGCGTCCAGTCAATTTGCCGCGATTGGCTTCACGTTGGTTACGAGTATGTGTTGCACGTGGCAGCATGGAATATTCAGCCGTTACCCAGCCTTTCCCTTGCCCTTTCATAAAGGGAGGAACACGTTCCTCCACTGTAGCTGTACAGATCACCTTTGTATCTCCAACTTCAATCAGTACAGAGCCCTCGGCGTATTTATTCGTGTTCACTGTTAAATTCAGCGGGCGCAGCTGTTCGCTGTTTCGTCCGTTTGATCTCATTTTTTCTGCCTCCTACGACTTAAGCATCCTGTAATGTTGAGCTTGTTAACAATTTTACGAATCCCTTATATTTTACCAAAGAGTTCGGTTAAAAGCATCCTTATGCATTCTGCGTTCATTAAATCGGAATTTCGTTGATATATTCAGGCTTGGAAACAGGCGTACTGTAATCCCGGTTATCATCACCCATGACCGTTTTTTGGCCGTTCCATTCGATCTGCACTTTGGCATCCTTGCCGGCTGTATTCTCCGCAGTGGTTAATACAACAGACTGTAACAGCTCGCTAGGTACGATATCCCCTTCGGCAAACATATCATCTTTCAAGGCAACTGTTACTGTGCCATCCTCGGCCGTTTTGACCGATTGCAGCTCTGTTCCGCCTGTCATGACTTCTTCCAGTTCGCCGCCTTTGTCAGGTCCCTTGATCAGCTCATTCAATGCTGCCTGCACCCGATCTTCGCCAGGGGTAACGAGACGTGTAACTGGAACATAATATTGGATGCCTGCTGGTGAAGCTGCTGAGAAATAGACCGTGACCGGGCTGCTGTTCGCCACCAATGTATCCCCCAGATCCAGATTGATTCCCACAGCCCGATTCAGCGGTTCAGGCAACGGCGTACTGTTTACCGGCATTTGTGTTAACTTTTTGCCATCCACCCAGATCTGCACATTCTCCACATCTGGTGTTCCCGTCAATGTCCAGGTGACAGCTTCTAGCATTTTCCGTTCTTCCTTCGCATCATACTTGGCAAAATTACCCGAGAACTCCACGACCGCCAGCTTGTCATCCGCATGAATCGTTACATTCTGTACAACCGTTCCCTGCGGGAGAACGCCCTGGAATCCTTCTGGCAGCATACCCGCGTAGGCCCCGCCTGTGACAAGTGTATCCAGTGCCGTCTTGGGACTGCTGGCATCTGTTCCAGAAGGTAGAGTCAGGGATACCGGAGCGAGCAGCCCCTGCTGGTCTTGCAGATATACAGTCGTTAACGGGAGCGTTGCGAGTGCCCCATTCCCTTCGGCTGCCTGAATCATGGCTGCTTCCTGAATGGGCGGTGGCGGATCAACAGCTTCGGAAGACTGGGCTCCAAACATGCCACAACCTGACAACACCATAGGAATGCTCAGCAGCGCAGCTGCCGATACCGTACGCAAAGATTGGATCTTTCTCATGATCACGTTCCCCCTCATCATTTTTACAGTTTGTACTACCATGTATACGAGCCTTTGTCCAAAAAATAACTAAAAGATAAAAGCTTCGCTGAAAAGTTATACGTTCGATGATCTTAAAGAAACGTAAAACCGGTTAATACGTATTAGGAAGCAAGAGTAGGGACATTGCTAACTTCAGAGGAGGAATCGCCCATGGAACATCCTGAGCAAGAAAAAATCCCTTACAGCCTGAATAGCCGCAAGGTCGCGGAGGCAACTAGGGAATGGCTGCATAAGCGGGGCGTCACGATCCCTGAGATCGCAGAACTGGTCATGTTATTGCAGAAAAAATATTATCCTGGTCTTACGATGGAAGAGTGTATCGAAAATGTGGAGATGGTTCTCCGCAAACGTGAGGTACAGAACGCCGTCCTGACCGGGATTCAGCTTGATATTCTGGCGGAACAGGGGCAGCTCATATCTCCTTTGCAGGAGATGATTGAGAATGACGAAGGGCTGTATGGCGTGGATGAGATTTTGGCATTCTCCATCGTCAATGTATATGGCAGTATCGGATTTACGAATTATGGCTATGTGGACAAGCTGAAGCCAGGGGTGCTCGAACGACTGAATGACAAGAGCCTGGGTCCTGTCCACACCTTTTTCGATGATATTGTCGGTGCAATTGCATCGGCAGCGAGCAGCCGGATCGCCCATCGCAAACAATCCGAGCTTGAAGAAGCACTGGGAGAAAAACCGGTCAGCGATGACACGGTATAACACGTAACTCGTTTCGTACTTGAAATCATGTGGAAGATTGGACATGTATGTAGATGCTTAGTGCAATAACTGTTTGAAGAAATAACTGTTCATGGAAAAAGCGGCCTAATGGCCGCTTCTTTTGCATGTGTACCATAATTTTGGATGATCCACATGTTATTATTTGAGATGTTTAGGACGTACCGTTCCCGCCAGACCATAACCTTCAACCCACTTCTGCTCGGCAGCTGGCTCAGCGGATGTCCATTTCGGTCCAATCGTGATCTCCGGGCCCTTGCGTTCTCGCAACATGCCACGTAATACGGTGATACCAAGTATACTGAGTCCGGTAAATACATACATCATTCGCATGATAATGTTGCCAGAATCCGATCCTGTTACCATGCCGTGAACCAGCAGACCAATGAACACGGGGTAGGACAGCATGTGGAACAAGAACCACCATTTGCGGCCCAATTTGCTCCGCAAGTCACTGGATAACAGGACGATCACTAATCCGTAGAAGGATAACGTTCCCAGACCACTGCCAATCGGATGCACGGAGGCGGTAAAAGGAATCAGAAGTTCTCCCCAGCTAAATGGGCTGTAATGATCAATATATAACGTTAACGCATGCACGAGTCCAAGTCCGAAGGCAAGCCAGGTCGTTCGAGTATGCCATTTGAACATGGCTGCTTTTGGTTTGCCTTTGGCCATAGGCATCCCTTGAGCAATGCCCAGAAATACACCGACAAAGAGCAGCACATAAGCAGCAATTCCACTAATTCGAATAATATTCCACGTCGGCAGGTAATCTACAATCCATTGTGCCATAACCGGCTCCCCCATATCTGTTAGACTTGTCCTCGTTTAAATCAGACTGAAGCGATGATCCGGATCAAAACCGGGCCAGTGCTCAGCGAGCGTATCCGTATTTCCTCTAAAATAAGTGCTTCCCTCCTGTGTTATCCACAGGACGTCATGACGATCATAGTGTCGGTTTAACCAGCCCACCGCCTCGGCACTCCCCAGAATGCAGACCGTCTTGGCAATAATCTCGCATTGCGATGCATGCTGTCCCAAAACGGTACACTGTAGCACATCCGTATCCGCCGGTTCCATTGTCCGGGGGTCAATGAGATGATGCGCAAGGCTTCCGTCTGAATTTTGCCATTGCCTATGCGAAATACCCGAAGTGGCAACAGCTCCTCGTTGTAACCGAATCGTACCTGACACATCCCCCTGTTCTTGCAAAGGATCTGTTACTTTCAAGGTCCACTGGGGATAGTCCGGTGTACCCCATACCTGAATATCTCCACCCGCGTTAATCAAACCCGCCGGGATATGCAATGTTCGCTGCAGCCAGTCCGCAATACGCTCCACTGCCCATCCCTTAACGATTCCTCCCAGATCCAACTCAGCTCCAGGGTCCAGATGAACCATCCGGCTACCTTCCCGCTGAATCCATCCCGGACGACTGTGGTCATGCCGATCTTCCATCATTCCTGAACTTTCAGGTGTTCTCGTTCGCAAAATGCGTTCAAGCAGCGGGCGCTGCAGTTGTCGTTGTTGCACTTTCTCGAAGCTTAGATCATATCCCGAAGCCTGAAGAGCCTGCGAGATACCCGGTTGGAAAATCCCTTCAGTCAGTCCAATATACCCATAGGCCAGACTCAATACTTCATCCATCGCAGCGGAAATGGGCATCCATCCGGTTGCATGATTCAGACGATTCAGTTCACTATCTGCGACAAACCGGCTAAAGCGCTGCTCTTGCGTCTCGAACCAATTCTTCACTAAGTTTGCTGCATGTTCAACTTGTTCCTTCCCAGCAGACAGCTGTACTTCAACATCCGTGTTCATCGCACGGAATTGAAACCGGAGCGGACGAGCAACTTGCACTGTGCGGCTCATGATGCACCTGTGCGTGACTGATAGTTGCCACTGCTATATCCGGAATCTGAATCCTGATTATGTTGGCTCGGACGTTCAGAATCTGAGTACCTTCTCTCGTTATTCATGCTCTGATCAGGCCCAGCAGATTGTGTGTTATCGGTTGTTCCATTATATTGACTATTATCATTATCATTGTCCTGCGTATTCCAGTTGCTGCTGTCCGTTGTGCTGTTGAACCATTCATCCATCACATCATCCCGCGTATCCACCTGGCTTGAAGCAGTAACGCTTGTGTCTGTACCATTCGCTGCTGCGTAGGCTACATCAAAGGCATCCGAAGTTCTTACATATTGAAAGAGTGCAGCCACAGTCAACGTTGCTGCCGCTGAAGCTTGCCATTTTCTCCATTGATTTCGTTTTTTTCTGGTCATCGCTCATCCCTGCTTTCTTTAGGGTGTGTCTCATAATCTGCTTCCTTCGGAGTTCTAAGACACGCCCTAGCGAAGTTCATAGTTGTATGATAGACGCGATGGCTTAAAAATAGATGAATGAACTGTTAAGACAGGCTAAAAAGACCCCGAACAGGTGAGTTTCCTGTCCCGAGCCTCTATATAAGATCGAATTATCATTTCTTAACGATATCATCATTCCGTTTAGATTTGAAAATAGAGCGTACCATCCGATTGCTGCACTTGCTTCACTACTTCACGTCGAATTAACTCCTGCAAATGAGCCAACGTCTCACTCATGGCAAACCGCAGTTGATGGGTACCAAGCCGATTGCCAAACATGTATAGACAGATGTCATAAGCATTCGCGGGTGACTCCTGCATTCGATCCGCCAGCTTCTGAAGTCGTTCCTCATGGTGTTCAAGCAGTTGAACGGTCCGTTCGTTGAATGTGAAAAATGGATTCCGATGCCCCGGATATGCCTGCTTGACGTCCAGCTCTCCGAGACGTTGCAATCCTTCCATATAAGACAATAATGGCTGAGGGTCACTGCCGGGTTGCAGACTGATATTCGGTGAAATCTGTGGCAAAACTGCATCTCCGCACAGAATCTCCATGGACTCCGGCGCATAAAAGGATAAATGGCCTGGGGCATGTCCCCCCGTCTCGACAGCAACCCAACGTTTCCCGCCCATATCGAGCCACTCACCATCTTCAACAGGTATGACATTCGGAAGTGGCGTGATCTGCGAAGTAAATGTCTTCATATGTTCATATATCTGTTCAGTCTTGTCTACCGGCATACCATGACGACTATAGTAATCAGGTAATATTGTATTAATGTGTGAATCAGGTCCCCACATATAATCGGCTTCTTCGCGTGAGCGTGTGGACATTCGGACGGGTGCCCCCGTCATCTGTTGCATCCAACCCGACAACCCAAGATGATCGGGGTGATGGTGGGTCAGTACAATTTGACGAATATCGCCAAAGGTCAGACCGAGATCTGCCAGCGCTTCACTCCACTCCTGTTCTGTTTCAGAATTACGCGGTCCGGGATCAATAATGGTTATCTTTCCATCCGGTTCTGATAACACATAACTGTTCACCCATCGCAAGGGAAACGACATGCTGATCTTGACCCGGTATATGCCCTCTGTCATGAACATCTCTTCTGTTCGCTTCATATGATCCCCCTTCCTGACGATCTCCGTTCACTCCACAGGACGACGCCCCACAAAAATCATGCGTGGAGAAGTCTGCTCGTCATATTTCTCTTCATCATAGCCGCCGTGAACCTGATCTACCCGGAGCCCGGCTGCACTTAACATCTGACTCAGTTGATCACGTGTGTACAACTTTACACGCTCCTGATATACTCGCGGTTCATGTCCGGATGTGGTGTCGGTAATACGAATTTCCTTTTGCACAAATCCATCTTCAATCTTGCGGAATTCCTCAATTCGCTGCCCTTCATCCTCTCGGACGGAGTGCGGCACCAGATGACGAGTCACATACGCCATATTCATAAAATCAATAATATAGCTGCCACCCGGCCGAAGCATCCGATGAATGGCTCGTAATACTTTCAGTTGTTCTCCGTCCTCCAGGAAATAACCAAACGATGTGAACAGATTAACTACGGCGTTGAAACCACCTTTCAGCGGCAGTTCACGCATATCCGCATGACACCACGATACTCGGTGTTCGGTGTCTGTTAGGCGCGCTTCGCGTAAAAGCACATCGGACAGATCAACTCCGGTTACTCGCAATCCTGCATCAGCAAGTGCCAAGGAGTGTCGCCCCATACCGCAGCATAGATCCAATACTTCAGCATTAGGCTTAAGCTTCAACCAATTGATCATTTTATGTACTTCATGATAGGCACCCTGTACATCCCGGTGCTTGTATACGAGAAGATAATCTTCTCCAAAACTCTTTTCATACCATTCCGTCATTCAATCTCGCCCTCCACCTGGTCCTCGGCCCTCTATCTGTAGTGCGCTTTGTACAGGCCTGGTCATTTCCCCTAGCTTTAATGTATTGTAACGTCTTTATTCTGCAAACTCAAAAAAATCCCGGTACATTGCCTACATTGAAGAGCCAAAATGTACACGATATAATATTAATCATACGCATACCCCTGCGAATCGGTTAATTATAAGAGGTTGTTCAATAAGCAACAGGAGGTGTTCTTATGATTCACATCGGACTTACCGGATGGGGGGATCAGGAAGATCTCTATCCGAACCGTACCAAAGCCAAAGACAAGCTCAGTCTATACGGACAATATTTCTCTACCGTGGAGGTGGATAGTTCCTTCTACGCCGTACAGCCGCGGGATCGCATGGCACGATGGGCTGCTGAGACACCTGAATCCTTTGCTTTTATCATCAAAGCCTATCAGGGAATGACCGGACATCTTAGAGGCAAACCCTACTTCACCAGTACGTCGGAGATGTATAAAGCCTTTCGGGAATCACTGGAACCCGTCATAGAGGCGGGCAAAATGCAGGCAGCCTTATTTCAATATCCGCCCTGGTTCGAATGTAATAAGGACAATGTGAAAGAGCTTCGTGAAGTGAAGCTTCGAATGGAAGGCATTCCGTGCGCCCTGGAATTCCGCCATCGCAGCTGGTATGAAGATGACATGCGTGAGCGAACACTTGCGTTCATGAAAGAGCAAGGCTGGATTCACAGCGTCTGTGACGAACCTCAGGCGGGTTTGGGTTCCATTCCCATCGTGCCCCAGGCCACGGATTCGGACATGACACTGGTTCGCATGCATGGGCGCAATGTGTCCGGCTGGCATCAGAATGGTGCACCCAATTGGCGCGAGACCCGTTATCTGTACCGTTACAACAAGGAAGAGCTGTTGGAGTGGAAAGATTATCTGGAGCAATTGCAGGAGCAGAGCAAGGATGTCTATGTTATTTTTAATAACAACTCCGGTGGCGATGCAGCGGCGAATGCACAGATGATGATGGATCTGCTGGATTTGCCAGTGAAGCCTTTTCCTGACCGTACTGAACCGGAGAAGGAAGAAGGACCGGAGCAGTTGGAATTATTTTGATCCGTGTTTGGGGTCAACTAAAAGCGGCAAGCCCGAGGGCATTGCCGCTTTTTTCATCTCGTTAACTATAGCCACTATGTCGATTGACTTCATTTGAATTTATCGAGCTTTCGTTAATTATTCAGGGATCTAAGGAAGGTCAATGATTCATATAATGGGCATATAGTTGCTCGAAGGTTGTAAATCGTTCGACTTCTCTGCCGACCTTATCATATTCGTCTAGATATTCATCCATCACTTCAAGGAACTTTTCTTTCACAACTGGTAAATTACTTGCATCAAAGTACTGCATAATATCAAATTTCTTAGTTCCTTTCTCCAGAGCCATTTCATCAAGATACCCTTGTGCTCCATAGACCGAAAGAAAGACGTAGGAAGCATCGTTCGTCATAACACTGTTCAGAATTTTATTGCGGTAGTTGCACCACAATTCTTCATATGTTCCCCTCAGATTATCAAAAGTCGGAGCAGATTTAATTATGAAGTTATCACACATCGTGCTATATAACCTCGTAACACTATTCAACATATTAAAGGAGGCTATTCGAATATCTTCAATAGTATGAGCTTCGATGATTGACATGTATAAGGAATCGAGATCATCAGGAACATAGCGAAACGTACGAATCTCTTCCAAATATCGCTTGATTCCTCGTTGTATGCACGTGTTATTCATACTAACCAAGGCATTGACTAAATTAAACAGAACGTCGGCAGATGCATGTCGCACTGAACCGATATCTTCACCTAGCATCGTATCACTGTATGCTTGCTTAGCCAGATCGATCCATTTATTTGCTCGATCAAGACACGCTTCTCCTATCGGGTTCGCAAGTGCATCAAGTGCTTTTTGCCTGAAGTCGTTCAATCTCTCCAAATCCTCAGGCTTTGCATAGTAGAGTATTTTGAGCTCAGTTAAGCTCG
The DNA here is from genome assembly GCF_037974275.1 of Paenibacillus sp. FSL R5-0519. NCBI lineage: Bacteria > Bacillati > Bacillota > Bacilli > Caryophanales > Paenibacillaceae > Paenibacillus > Paenibacillus sp. FSL R5-0519. The sequence continues at coordinate 1,100,431 of NZ_CP150234.1, read as the reverse complement.
ATACGTTGGGACTCTCCAAAGTGGATTGCTCTTGTATTCTTGAATTCCATGGCGTGCAATAGATGTCATATCCAACGTCATCTAAGATAAAGCAATCGGATATTTCCCATCCTTTTTCTGTATTATTAATGATAATTAAATCAAGATCGCTCTTCTCGTGAAAGTCTCCCGTGCTAAATGAACCCGTAAGCCCAATAATTGCGATATCGTCTATAAAATCTCTTTTTGCGCGTTCAATCACCATGTTAATGAGTCGTTCATTTTTGTCCAGTAACTTCTTCTTTATGATTTCGTCCATTCGTTGCACCCCTTCGTATGATCGGGCCGTTCTTTATCACAACAACCTTAACTTGAGTCTATCGATTTAGATGTGCGGTTACTATGTATAAGTTGATTTAATTCATCTTTGAACAAAATCCGCTAAACCGTCGATAGGACGATTTAGCGGATTTCATTAGTTCTTTGTATAGACAATTTTCTTTATGCTTTCGCAGGACAAGAAATATCGCCCCGCCAACTCCTCTATGCTGACTCCATTGTGGAATAAAGATTTAATCTCAGCGTTTCGAGCAGAGACTCTACTCTTGCTGTTCGTTTTCTCGCCCCATTTTAAATGTGCCTCTTTGGGTTTGGGGATATAAACCAATTCCCCTTGAACGTATTCTTGAATGATACGTAGCAATTCTTCCGGAAAAATAGACTCGGCTTTTGAATATTTCACGGGCCTCACTCCCTTATTTAATAAATCAATAAGGTGCAAAGCCAGTTAGCAGAATATTACGATTCTTCGTTGGCAATATGATTGTTTCTAAACTCTATGCAAAGCATTGCCATATCCTCCACTGGCTTTGCATAGAGCCGTGCATGTAAGAATCCTACCCCGATTGTTTTCAATAGCCTCACCTCCATGGAAAACAGATAGTTGTTATGTGCTATTATATCAGAGCCTGTTGTTCAAGTGTTTAACGGATGAGTCGCCCTAATGCAAATTGACGGCACCAAAATTCTAAGTATTTTCTGAAATACTTATAGGTAATTATCCGATCCTTTTTTGGTTAAGCCTCAGATAGACGCCTTGCGCAGCTGCTGGTTCATCTTATGTGCTTCAATACCTGCCAAGAGCACAATGCCAATCCCATGGGTGTCGTTCAGATTCCAACCCAGATCATCGCGATAATACAATGCGGTAAACGAATACCCGGAACCCCGGCATACCCCATATACATTGCCCTTATAGTCAATTGACAAGCGCGTCATTCCCTCCCATCCTTTGCGTACCGCCTCCAGATAAGGCTTTGGCTGTTCCAGCCAGCCTTCGCGAATACCACGGGCATAAGCGTAGATGAACATGGATGTGCAGGAGGTTTCTTCATAGGAATCCGGGCGATTCAGCACCTGATGCCAAAGTCCATTTTCCCCTTGCAGCGCCAGATAACCTTGACTTAGATCACGATAGAAACGTAACAGTTCCGGCCTCTTCGCATGATCATGTGGCAAGATCGTTAACAGTTCGGTCAATGAAAAGAGTACCCACCCGTTCCCGCGTCCCCATGGAATACCTGTTGCCCGACCACGCACAAAATCATACACATGGGACATGATCTGTTGTTCGGGAAGGTATAGGTATTTACGAAACATCAGGAATTGATTGATCGCATCATCCCAGTACGCGCTATCTCCTGTCAACTGACCATAACGCATCAGAAATGGTGTACTCATATACAAGTCATCACACCACATCGTCTCCTGACGCATCTCCCCACTGCCACGAACCCGGTAAAAGGCGCCATCCTCCAGACGTTCCTGCTCATCCGTAATGTAACCCGCAATCCGTTCCGCCGTATCTCTTCCTCCGTGAATATCACCCAACTCCATCGCAGCAAGCAGCGTGGACCCAAACGACCCACAATCATCCAGACTGTCTATCGCAGACAGCTGATTATTGATTCCTGCTGCACCATACCCTTCCCGATCCCACAGACCATAGCGGTCAAATGAAGTACTGAGTTCAATATGTTGCCGTACATACTGAATGTAATCATCCCGTCCCAATTCCTGTCCCGTCTGGAGTAGTCCAAGCAGGGTAACGCCAAGCGGATAATTCCACTTTCCGTAATGTGTATTCTCCAGGTAAGGACGAACATGGGTATCAGGAAGATCTACCCGCCAATACACACCTTTTGTACCATCATCAAATACGGTATCGGTTCGCACGATGTCGGCGTGGAATGGTTCAGCACCGGTAACAAACGTACCTGTGTATAGCCAGGGGTCAGAGCATCCCGCAACCGGATGAGGCGGTTTCAGTCTCCAGCCTGTAGAACTCGAATGCTCGGCATCTTCCAACGTGAATCCCCATGAGCCACCTTGTGCCTGGATTTCACCTTTCACGACTAGATCCCAAGAACCGTAACGGCGCGGGAGTTCAACGTGCAATTTAGCACTGCTTCCAGCAGAGTATATTTCCTTGCCATCCACATACAGAGTCAAAGCACCATCATGATTGCCTTTTAAAATAATTGGCGTTGATCCTGGTAAGGTTACATCCAGCCTCGTCCAAGCATAGGCCACAGCAGACTGTTCCGTACCATAGATGCGTGCAAATGAACCCTTGCTCTGTTCCTCCCCTGTCCAGTTCCTGCTTGGATACCAGATAAGACCTGTTTCTTCTTCCGCCATGCCATCACGAGGAAGAGATAGTACAGGTTCATCGACAGGTTCTGAATATAACCAGCCTTCCTGACCCTGACGATCTGTCCCAGGAGTAAGGAAATGCAGCGGAAAATTTTTGAATGAGGCTGTTCCGTAGACACCGCCGAATCCCACTTCTGTTTTGACAAAACAAAGCAACACATCATTCCATCCATAGCTCATGGAGATCGGAATCTGGGTTCTTCGCTCGGGAAATAATTCCTGCAACAACTCGGACTTGAATACCTCTTCGCCGTTCACATAGATCGTCACTGGACTATAACAGTTCAGGCCTGTATTTAACGTTGCATTCTGCTCGCTCCATAACTTGCCCCATACATACACGTACTGCCCTGTACGCGCCTCTGCACATTTCTCATTCAGATTCAGGTCGTAGCGATAATCCCCCAGTCTGCGAAAACCTCCCTGATGATAAGCTCTGAACAAAAAGGATTGTTGCGGGTGATCGCCAATATAACGCTGAGCCACCGTGGTCAATATATCCGGAATTGAATCGTACACCTTGCCTGCAATCGCCTCGTTCTCATGGAAATAACGAATGATCGTCAGCCCCTTCCTTATACCTTGATTCGTTCGCTTAGCCGCAATGTCTCCCCACCCTGCACTTCAACTACCTGCTGATCTGCCGTGAACCAAACCGGGATGGCAGACGGATTATGAATGATGGATCGATCGGCTGAACACTCCAGTCGTTGCACCGCTTTCCAATAGGCAATCACTTCGATGTTCGTGGCGTACCAGATGTCGTTCCTGCGACCAATCTTCTCACCAAATTGTTCGATGATCTCCCAGTTGTCGTTATCATTGAACTCATAACTGTGGCCCCAGACGTAGAGTAAAAGTGGCGTACCTGTTTTGGAATGTTGGATAAAACGTTCAGCATGCCCCGCCAGATCATGGTTATGATGACAGGTCGGATGCCATTCAAGCGGCCGGTCTGGCAGTGTGTATTTGCCATGAGATTCAACGGTACGAGCATAGTCGATGCCGAGCCACGCAAGCTTTGTGCTTAACGCACGGTCGTATCCTCCATTGGGATAAGCCATACCTCGAACCGGATAACCGACAAGCTTCTCCAACGCTTTTCGGTCCTCGATAATCTCTTCGGTCAATAGTTCATTCGGAACATAAGGCAGCGTAGGGTGAGTAACCGTGTGAACGGCCACTTCATGACCCGCATACAGTTCAGCAACTTCCCCCGCCTCAATGCGGCCTGGATTACCCAGGGTACCGGAGTTCAGATTAAAGGTTCCCCGCAGTCCATACCGATTACATATCTCCACCAGTCTGCGATCATGCACCACTCCGTCGTCATAACTGAGCGTTAACGCTTTCATCACACCACCTGGATAGCGGTCAAACTGAATACGATGTCCCATCCCTTACTTCCACTCCTTTATCCTAATTCTTCAACAGGTACATGACCTGCATCCTGTAATTGATGATGTTCTGAATCAAAATACGTACCTTCCAGCAGGCCGATCAATGTGTTGGTAATCCGCACTTCAATGTCGTTGTCTCCCGGACGCAACCAGGGGGCCTCTCCCTTCCAGCGATACGGAGACCAGCATCTCACACCCAGACTATGTCCGTTCACCCGCACTTCCACCACATCCTGCACACGCCAATCGCTAAATTCCAGTTCAAACGAAGTAATATCTTCCTCTGGCTCATCTAGCCAGAACGTGCGTTTATAACTCATCTCCCCGGCAAAATGAGGATACAGCGGCTGAGGTTCAGGTCCGATGCGAAGGGCTGTGTCTGACTCCCGCACGAGCGAAGCGATGCCTTCATGATGAAACTCCACCCCGAATCTCCCTTGCAGATACAAGGGATCAACGATACCATCCTCATCTTTCGTCACCTGCACAATCACCGTCATTTCATTGAGACCGCTGTGTAGCCATTCCGTAATATCACAAGCGATATTATTGTGGTCGGTTATTTCGATTGGATCGAATTGTTCTTTTTCAAGTGGTTGCCCATTAATCTCCATCGACCAACTGCCCGAAATCGCCGCTTTATCCATGAATAACAGGCATGCAGGCAACGCCGTTCTTAACTCAAATGTGGTCGTATAACGGCACTCAATCGGGTAAGCAACGGATGCCTTTTTCGGTGTGCCAAATACCTGACTAAACTGGACTGGCAGATGCTGCTGCTCCGATAATTCTGCTGCCTGATCAATAAACGGTTTCACAGCTACATGCTGGCTTTCCAGTATTATTCCGTTAGCATTGGTTGCCTGAAGATGGAATTGTCCCATTCGCAGGATGTTAGGCTGCACCGTTTCCAGTCGCCATGGCCCTTCGGAAGAAACTCTGATTGTACGGGCTTGCTCAGCTCCTACCGTTCCATCTGCTCTCAACGTCGAACCCGTTTTGTCTGCTACATCCACCTTCGTTAGTCCCGTCTCTACCTTCACTGGTTGTAAAGTAAGGCGTACAGCATGCGCTTCGTAAGGCGCCAGCGTTAGTGAAATGCACCATTCCCCGCCACTGCTCGTATACGGCAATGCCTGAAGCTGTCCCGTCTCCAGATCGAGTCGTTCTGCCACCAGACAAGCATCATCTGTCAGCTCCGCTCCATCCCACAGCTGTCGGGCAATCAACTTCAATTGCCCCTTCAGCTCCTGCCCCTCCTGATTAGTCAAGAAAACCATATGCTCCCCAGCCGACAATTGACGGGTGTGCATCAGCAGAGAGGCACTTTCCTCCTCCATGATCCAGCAGATGGGTTCAGGCAATACCTGATCGAGCAGGAGAGAGATTAACTCCAGCGAAAAGTCATCTCCCTGCCCTGTTCCTGCGGGTAGAAAATAGGCATTCCCCTCACCTTGATGCCACATGGTTTCACGGTTATCGTGATCGGTTGTCACGCTACGGCCCCAGTACACCTCTTGCGGCTGCTCGCCCGCACCAAAGAACTGGGCAGCTTCATCTCCCTCCGGACTTCCCGGCTGGATGGCAATATGCGGAGGCATCCCAACAGAAATGGCGGTTCCTCCCTGCTGAACAAATCGCTTCACCTGTTCCCAGGCCGCGACCTCCAGATTCAGCATCGGTGGCAGAATCAATACGTCATAACGGGCGACGCCAATCTGAATGATGCCATCCGTTAAGTCAGCTTCAGCCAACAATTCGGGATCAAGGTGGTCATAGTCACATCTGTTCTCGAGCAGATGTGTCGTGATTCGCATCCAGTCCCTCGTCAGACGATTCAATTGCACCCGTTCTGCTTCGTCTTCGCCGCTATACTCGAATCCATGCAGCGGATTACCCATCAGACTCCAGAATGTCGTCGTTGGGTCAAGTACAGCAATACGAATGTCTGCTGCTCCGGTGCTCATGAGATAGCTCAACCGTCCGGTGTAATCCCCCAACTGCCGGAAATGCTTCCAGTAGGGATTTTGCAAAAATTGAGACGGCGGTGCATCATGTTTCGCAAGCCCACCGATTGTATAGAAAAAGGCGTGAAAGTTATAGAAATTGGTGCCCATGGCGGCCATTCGGTCAATCATCCACTTGGCATCCTGTAGCGTCATGGACCAGCCTACACTGTGAAAACATTCAATCAGATTGCGACTTCGCCCCAGTTGTCTGGCAAGCGAACTGACCATCTTGGGATTGTCACGCATCTTTTGACCGTAACGTTCCAGAATCCACGATAAGGATCGTCCGATTTTCTCATGTGCTGAATCACCGCCTGGCATATGGCTGAACAACTGGGTGGTCATCCGTACGCCAGGTACCTCTGCCGCGTACTGGATTCCCGCTTCCTCACACCAGTCATGCACCTGTTTGTGATAGGACTCCCTGAGAAGCAGATGCAGGGACTGATAGTAGTCATACCGAATCCGGTACGCGTCCGGAACATCAGCATATAACAGGGCCGGTAGCGAATCGATCAGACTATAACCACAACGCTCACTGAAATAACAGGGAAGCTGTTGGGACCAGGGGATACGGCCCAGCGGTGCGATCTCATCCGAGAACATGCCTCTGATTACGCTCTCAAATTGATCTCCAACCGCTGCCTTATAACGCTCATGTGTCAGTTCAATAAATCGGCTCATCGCTTCCTTGTGACAAGGATCAACAAAGTTGCCGTAATATTTGAAATCATCAATCTCCATCTCTTGAAATATAATCAACTCCCAATCACCCTCGGGCACATCCCACAACAATCGAAACGCTGTTCGGTAGGTGAAGAACCTCTTCCGGTTATACGAAGTAAGTCCGGTCTCCTGATACACCTGATCCGTCTGGATATTACCGATTTTGCTGCGCAGATCGATGGATTCATGCCATAACCGTTTACCCTGTGCATCCTTGGGAATCGCCTTGGCAACCAATACTTGTCCCCATGACAGCTCCAGATTCACAGCTTCTCCGCCCTGAACCATCAGTTGATGATGGATGAGCTGACGCTGCTTGGCTTCAGGAAAATCAAGAGTCACTTTCCCGCCAGCCATCCCGCTTGGATATGGATATTCGTCATATAACCATACCTGCATGCCGTGCGTGGCCGCCGCTTCCACTGCAATCCGCACCTTATCAAACCACGCTTCGGAGAGATAGGGAATTTGCAGTCCTTGACGTGGACAGATAAAGAATCCACCCACGCCTTGCACGGCCATCTCAGCCACCTGCCGCTTCATCTGTTCTTCTTCCATATCCCCGTTCCAGAACCAAAAGGGATGAACCCGGTACTGCGCCTCGGGATTACTAAATGCATCCCCGTTCCACATGTCGCCTTCCTCCCTGCCTGTTCAAGAGTATCGTTGGTCTCCAACTACTTCAGTGCAGCGTACAGTTCATTGACTTCTTTCACATAATCATCTCCGCCGTTGTTCTTCCACAGGGTAACAGCATCTTCGAATCCTTTCTCATCAATCTGACCTACGATATATTTGATCCGTGCATCGTTAATGATATTGTCCAGCTGCGGTCCTTTCTGAGCATAAACATCAGAGATCAGCGGTTCACCAGGATTGGCGATGACAATCTCTTCGTTGGCCTTTTGCACCTGTGCAACTTTTTCACGCACAGGTGTCTGCTGCACGCGAAGCGTTTTGTCCTCGGGAACAAACATCAAAATCTGGTTTAAGCCCTGCAGATCGCGGAGTGCAAGCTTATCAGTGGATGGGATAATGTAGTCCCCTTTTTTCTCATACTGCTTGCCTTCCAGTCCATTCCCAAGCAGCGCCTGCAATTCTGGTTCATTGAGTTGATCCAGGAAACGCAGTACCTTCTTCAGTTCCTCTTCCGTTTTGACACTGCCTTTGGAGATGGCAATCATTCCGGAATATCCGGACGTTGGCATATCACGCAGCCCCTTCGGACCTTCCATGGCTTGCAGCACATCGACACGTCCTGTCGCATTCGGGTCTTTATCCAGTATTTTCTGGTCCATGCGCTGGGCATTATCTGCTACATCCACCATGACACCCGCTTGCCCATTCACAAATGGATCAGGCAGTTTCGTTGCATCCATCACGGCAAAGTCCTTGTTCACCAGACCCTCGCTGTAGATCTGACGGAAAAATTTCAGGGCTTCCATGTATTCTGGTGTCTCATGCGCAGGGATTAGCCCCCCGCTGCCATCCTCTCCCCATTTGTTGGGGGCACCGAACCACACCTGCATATTATCCCATGGGCCCGTGAATTTGCTGGCCACCAGACCGTACGTATCATCCTTTCCGTTACCGTCCGGGTCATCCTTCGTGAACGCTTTCAATACATTGTAAAATTCATCAATCGTCTTCGGCTCTTCCAGCCCCAGATTCTCCAGCCAGTCCTTACGGATCGTCACCCCATTACGTCCCAGAGGGCGAGCCCGATATATCCCATACGTTTTGCCATCGATAGAGGCATTATTGGTGATGATTTCATTCATTTGGCTCAGGTTCGGATAGTCCTTCAGATAAGGACCCAGTTCCCAGAACGCTCCGGTTCGTGCCGCATTAATGAAACTTGGAGACTTCCCTAACACCACCATAATCTGAGGCAGCTTTCCCGAGGCCAGTGTAATGTTGAATTTGTCTTCATACGAGCTGCTTGGCACCCACTGCAGGTTCACGTCCACCTTGGTCAGTTCTTCAAGCTTCTGTATGACCGGGCTGTTGTCCGGCGGATTCTCCGCTTCAAAGTTCGGCAGCATAATCGTGAGCTGATCGGTGCCACCCGCAGCGGTTCCTGAATCTGCCTTGTCCGTGGAGCATGCGCCCAGAATTGTACTAAGTACCAGTGACGCAGAGAGCAGCAGTGCCCCTTTTTTGAATCCCGTTTTTTGTCCCATACGTTCTCCCCCTTGGCTTTAGCCTTTGATTGAACCTAACATGACACCTTTGGCAAAATGCTTCTGCAAAAACGGATACACCAGCAAAATTGGAATCGTGCCTACAACGATTACCGCCATTTTGATCGACTGCTCTGGTGGCTGTACAAAATTGGGGTCCATGTTCGCCATATCTCCGACACTGGCTTGCGAGAGCAATACGATCTGTCTCAGCATGACCTGCAGCGGCCATTTGTCACTGTCGGAAATGTACAGAAGTGCCGAGAAAAAGTTGTTCCAATGACCCACGGCGTAAAACAAGGCAAACGTGGCAATGACCGGCTTCGATAAAGGCAGTACGATTCGCCACAGCACGCCGAGATCCGAACAGCCGTCGATGCGGGCCGCTTCCTCCAGCCCGGGCGGCATTTGCTGAAAAAAGTTTTTGACTACTATTAAGTTAAAAGCGCTGATCGCGCCAGGAAGCATAAGGGCCCAGTAAGAATCGAGCAGTCCCAGTCCACGAATGACAAGATAGGTTGGGATCATGCCACCGCCGAATAACATGGAGAAGATCACCATGTTCATCATGACGTTACGACCCCAGAAGTCACTTCTGGATAGGGGATAGGCCATCGTCAGGGTGAAGAACAGATTCACCAGTGTACCTGCCACTGTGATGAAGATGGAAACGCCAATGCTGCGAAAGATCGTGGAAGAAGAGAAAATATACTCATATGCGCTGAAAGAAAACACCTTCGGAATAAGGAAAAAACTCCGTTCGGTGATCTCGGCTTCCGTTGCGAAAGAATTCCCTATAATATACAGGAAAGGAAGGACAGTTAATATGCCCAGAATCCCCAGCATGACGTAATTGAAGATATCAAATACCTTGCCAGCAGGGCTGTTGTATAGACGGCTGTTCATGGGCGCTCCTCCTTAATAAATTCCGGGGTGACCGAATTTTTTCGCAAGTTTATTACTGCCAAGCACCAGAATGATGCCCACCACAGACTTGAATAGTCCAACAGCGGTACTGTAACTGAATGCCCCTTGCGTAATCCCCACCGTGTACACATACGTATCAAATACGTCTGCGACATCCCGGTTGAGGGAATTGGTCATCAGATAGATCTGCTCAAATCCGGTATCCAGAAAATTCCCCAGTCTGAGAATGAGCAAGATGACTATGGTCGTACGAATCGCGGGAAGCGTAATATGCCACATTCGCCGCAATCGTCCTGCTCCATCCACAATGGAGGCTTCATACTGTTCCGTATCCACACCTGCGAGGGCCGCCAGGAAGATAATTGTGCCCCACCCCATCTCTTTCCACATCATCTGAACAATAATGAGTGGTCGGAACGAACCCGGACTGGAGAGCACATCAATAGGTTTGCCTGTAATCCAGGCGATCAGATCATATAAGACTCCGCCCTGCGGGGTCAGAAACACGTACGTGATACTCGCGATAATCACCATGGATACAAAGTGGGGTACATAGACCAGCGTTTGAATGGTTCTTTTGAAGAATGCGACCCGAATTTCATTTAATAACAAAGCGATAATAATCGGTGCCGGGAAAAAGAAGATCAGATCATACAGCGCAAGAACCAGCGTATTGCGTAATAGTCGGAAGAAGTCCGGGTTGGAGAAAAAGTTCGTAAAGTTCTCCAGCCCCACCCAGTTGCTCTCCCGGATGCCCAGAAAAGGCTGATAGTCCTGAAAAGCAATGATGATTCCCCACATGGGCAAGTATTTAAAGATGACAAAGTACAAAAAGCCGGGAAGCACAAGCACATATAACCATTTGTTTCGTTTGATCTGCCTTTTCCAGTTCGACTCTCGTCTCATGGGCCTTGTTGCCATATCCGCTTGAGCAGTTGCCGTGGCGTTGGTATTCCAGTTCGTCTTCCCGTTCATCACGTCTCCCCTTTCGCAACATTGTAAGCGCTATCAACATATCTGATACTCAGACTATACAGCCCTTCTTTTTCCGGCAACCTTCATTTTTTGCATGGCTACGACATGATGGTCTAGAAGCCCGCTATAACGCCATTCTTCCTTGATATTGGACATATCGTAGCAGATAGAATTGCACATTTTTGCAGGTTTATCCTTCTTTGTATTACAGTAAAAAAAAGAAAAAAACGACATCCGCTAATGCTGGATGCCGGTCACAAATGACAGACAGATGAACGGTTATTGTCCAAACCATTGTTCGCGATACTGACTCGGGGTAACTCCCTCCTGTTTCTTGAAGATCCGATTAAAATAACTATGCTGGTATCCTACAGCCACGGCAACATCATTGATTTTCATCGTTGTCTCCCTTAACAATTGCTTTGCCGCATCCATTCTCACACGTGTCAGATAATCAATAAAATTGATGCCTGACACTTGTTTAAAAGCCTTGCTCAGTGCATAGGGTGTCATCTGCTCCGCGTCAGCGCAGTTTTCCAGCGAAATATCGCTGCGGTAATGCGTATCAATATACAACATTGTACGTTCCACCACCTGTTTCAGCGGTTCCTGGGATCTTGCTTCGATCTCTTGGATATACGGTGTGAATACCTCATTCATCATCCATTGTCTCATCTGAAAAGGTTCACGAATACCGGATAGTCGTTCATACATGTTGCAACCACCAAACAGCTTATAAGGTGTCACTCCCGTTTGCAGCATCATGTGCTGAATACTGCCGAGTAATTGAAGCATCATCTGCTGCACCTGAAATTCGGTACTACCCGTCCGCGTAATCTCGCTCATGAATTGTTCCAGCACACGTTCCGCTTCGTCCTGCTTGCCCAGCCTGATCGCCTGCAGCAACTCACGTTCCAGTCCAAGCGGATAGGAAGCTGCTTCGTTTCTGCGGAAACACGCCTCATCCTCCAGATCGAGTATCTGACTTCCTTCCTCCACACTGCGATATGCCACGGCCTGTTCCATCTCGACGAATCGTCCGGGCAGTTCCTGAAGTGAAGCTGCTGGGCGACTGATCATCAAGGTCACCTTCATTCTGAGTGTTCGTCCAATGACCTCCACAAGCTCCTGTCCCCATAACATCGCTTGTGACTTTACAGGTTCGTCCTGAGGAGCGATCACAAGCATGGCGGAAGACAGGTCATGAAAGTTCATGACACTGATCTGCCTGAAAACATTTTTTGCCACTTCCTGTGTAATATTCACTGCTGCAAAGGTGACCAAACCCGTGTCCTGGCTTCCAAATCTGCCTTGCAGCTGCTCATATCCCGTAAAATACATCTGCACCAGTAAATACTGCTGACCCTCCAGCTCAAATCCGAGATGACGCATCCGCTGCTGAAGATCCTGCTCGTTATAGGCATATAGATGTCCCTGCACAAGTTGTAAGACAAAGCTGTCGCGCAGATGGGGAAGCTGCTCCTGCAGCTGGCGATGTGCCGTTACACTGCGGGAGGTCAGTTCGTTCCATTGTTGCTCCAGTAGCTCAAACTCGTCCAGCTTCTCATCCGTTGGTGTAGTTTCGTTTCTGCCAGGTGTAAGCAGGTGTAGCATCCGTGCTACAGGCGAATAGATGCGGCGGGAAGCAAACCAGGATAACAACAATCCCAGGATGAGACTGCCTGCACTCGCAATGACGATGATCTTGGATACCAGCTTGACGGGCGAAGTGACTGAGGTCAAAGGTGCTGCGGAGACGTACGTCCAGTCCGAATCAATCCGACTCAACGAGCCATATGAGACAGAATAGGTCTGATCCTCATATCGGAACAGGAATGAGCGGCTATCGGCATGCAGGGCCACTTCTTTTTTTAGCTGCTGTTCAAAAGCAGAAGTCTCCCCCGCCGTTCCCGGATTCCCGGTAACCAGTGTGTTACCTTCCTGATCCATAAGGAACGTTAAACCTTCATCATAAGGCGTAAGCGTTTTCAATAAACTGGCGACTTTCTCGTTATCCAGCGTAATAATCAGTGCACCAAATGGATTCATGCTCTCCCCTGGGATCTTATGTACGAGAACGAGTGCATTGCCTGCATCCGTATGCAGTAGACTATTGTTGGTCGAAGGGACGGTATCTCGGTTGATGCCCGAAACCCAGTCTGTCCAGTACACGTGGTTGCCCATGGAGAGATAACGATCATACGCTTGTACTTTGGCATCATCATTCAACTCGTTATAATCCCGATTAAACAAGATCGGCTTCGGTTCCTGCAAATACAGCTGTGCTGACTTGATCAACGGGTGGGAACCTTGTAGTACATATAATGTAGTGACAATCTCCTGCGTTTCATTAAAATAATACACAAAATCCAGCGTTCGTAACGCATTGCCAAACCTCGGTTCAAAAGCCCAATGAGATAAGTTCATCTCCAGATAGGCCAGTTGATCATCCACATTGCGTGCCCGATTCTCGATCTGGTTCTGATGCATCCGATTGAATTCGGTTTCCATCCGGCCAACCACCTGTTGATACATCACGATACCTGTGATTAACCCGGGAATACTGGCAATGAGTAAAATAAGCATCAGGCTGTTTCGATAAAATCGTCCTTTATGTCTTCCTGCTTTGAAATCGGATAACCGCTTGAATCTGCCCATTATTCGATCATTCGTCGTCGGTTCCATCGCTACTCACCTGCCTGCTTGCATCGAGTCTGACTGTCATGGAAACTTCCTCAACTCCCTTGAGAATATATGGATGAAATCCTTTTCTTGTATTATACGCACAATCATCAGGTGAATGAAATGATCTGTAACCGATCATTTTTTTAACCAATGTTTTATTAACATGACAAAATGGATTACAATGAGATAAAGCAAACATCAAGGAGGCCTTTTTAATGAAAGAACAGACTTACTTTGAACAAAATAGAGAAAAACACCTGGCAGAACTGAATGAATGGTTATCCATTCCAAGTATCTCCGCCATTTCAGAGCATAAAGAGGATGTTAATCGTGCAGCACAATGGGCAGCAGATGCGCTCACACGTGCAGGCATGGAAAACGTAGAGGTCATTCCAACGGCTGGACATCCGATTGTCTATGCAGATCACCTGCATGCACCCGGCAAACCGACAGCTCTAATCTATGGTCATTATGATGTACAACCTGTAGATCCCCTTAATCTATGGGACACGCCTCCTTTCGAACCTACCATTCGTGATGGCAAGCTGTTCGCTCGTGGTGCAACGGATGACAAAGGACAGATCTTCCTACATATCAAGGCTGTAGAAGCCATTCTCGCCGAAAACAAAGAACTTCCGGTTAACATCAAGTTCTGTATCGAAGGTGAAGAGGAAATCTCCAGTCCGAACCTGCCCATCTATCTGAATGACAATACGGACAAGCTGCGTGCAGACATGATACTGATCTCGGATACGTCCCTGCTTGAAAAAGGGAAACCGGCGATCTCCACTGGCCTGCGTGGTCTATGTTCGCTTCATGTGGATCTGAACACAGCCAATACCGACTTGCACTCCGGTTCATTTGGTGGTGGTGTACCCAACGCACTTCATGCACTCGTATCCCTGCTCGCATCGTTGCATGATGAGCAAGGCCGTGTGAGTGTAGATGGATTTTACGATGGCGTTCTGCCACTGTCTCCTGAGATGAGAGAAGAATTTGTGAAACAGGGCTTCAATGAAGAACAGCTTCGTCAAGACCTCGGACTGGAGCAATTGTACGGCGAAGAAGGTTACTCGTTCGTGGAACGTGTTGGCGCTCGTCCAACATTGGAACTGAATGGGGTATGGGGTGGTTTCCAGGGTGAAGGCAGCAAAACGGTTATTCCGAAGGAAGCTCATGCCAAAATCACCTGCCGCCTCGTAGCGGACCAAGACCCACAACATGTATTGGATCGTATCGAAGCACATCTGCGCGCTCACGTTCAACCGGGCGCAACCCTGCATGTGAAACAGATCGAGAAAGCTTTTGCTTTCAATATCGATCCTGCCAATCCCATTCTGCAAAAAGCGGCAGATGCATATGAGCATGTGTATGGCGTTCGTGCCCTCTTTACCAAAGATGGCGGTTCCATTCCGATTGTTGAGAAGCTCTCACGTGTACTCGAAATCCCTGCAGTCATGATGGGCTTTGGTTTGCCCGATGAGAATCTGCATGCACCGAACGAGCACTTCAACCTGGAGAACTTTGATAAAGGGTTGTTGACGATTGTTCAGTTCTTGAAAAGTTTGTAAACACTCTTACACGGAGGTCACTACGCAGGGAGAATAAGCTTCCGATCGCTGTTATCCCCCGATTTCTTTGATTTCATTTTCTAAAGGGAGAAATTCAGGTGATAAAGGCGAACGCTCCGCTTCTTCAGCTTTTTTCTCCCCACTCCGTTAACGTGTAAATTATTTACTCAACTTCATAGAGGGGCAGGTAGATATTACAAAAACGGTGGCCTACAGTCATCGTTTTTATTTGAATCGATTTCGTCCCCTTCACTACCTTGCAGCTTGTCGCATGACTGATTTTGGATTGAGCCTACTTTACAAATGTAGGGTAGTAGGTAGGTATAAAAGTATACAAAAGGGGTGTGCCGTCCAACTTCATGACGGTACACCCCTTTTGTAATTGGTGATTTAGATCTATTTCGTTTCAATGTACGTTTATTAGCCCCTATAACTAGAAGGAGTAACCCACTTTCGGGACATCCTCCAGATTCTACTCCCCTCATTCCTTTATGTGCGGAAAGTCGTGAATTTCAGCATGTGCACAAGCTTGGATAAGTGTGCGATTTCCCGTTGGACGCCAGAAGTATCAGTCCCCGACATGGCCTGATTCGCTCGTAATGTTCTACGGGTGTTCAGCATACCTTCGATCAGTTTCATGACCGTGTTGCGTCCACGATGATCAACAATCATATACTTTTTGCGTGCATCCAGCTCTACCCACACGATGTTGCTGAATGATGTGAACAGATGCTTGCGGTACTGCTCCATATCGGTTTCATTGTAATGCTCGCCATAAAAGGCATAGTATCCGTGTATGTGCAACTTCTCCGCCAACACTGTGATGAACGGATCATGTTCGAGCATAGCGTTACGTTCCATGTTTCACGCCTCCGTTATGCGTGATCCGCAGATCCCGTCTTTTTGAGATCTATTTTAACATATTACGCAAGCTGTTGCCTCTCTTGCCTCTCCGCAAACATGTCCACGCTACAACTTACTCGCCGACCCGTCTGCCCTTCACCCATACACCCTCAATATCCAGCTCCGCATTCAGCAAAACGATATCTGCCTGTTTTCCCTGAGCCAGGGAACCTGTCCGGTGATCAATGCCCAGCAGGCGTGCGGGGGTCAGACTTGCTGCACGTGATGCAGCCTTCAGACTCAAGCCCACTTCCTGTACCAGGTAACGGAAACCGCGAATCATCGTCAGTGTGCTTCCGGCCAGTGCGCCGCCGTCCTTAAGTCTGGCCTCACCGTGCTTCACGATGACGGGCAGGTCGCCGATCTTGTATTCCCCGTCATCCAATCCCGCAGCAGACATGGCATCTGTGATCAACACGAGTTGATCATCCTGTTGCTTCAGCTGAGCGAGGATCGAGATCGCCGCAGGGTGTACGTGAATACCATCGGCAATCACCTCGGCACTGATGCGTGGATCACTTAACACAGCTCCGGCAGCTCCAGGTTGCCGATGATGCAACGGTGTCATGGCATTGAACGTATGTACCGCATGATGCAGTCCTGCTTCCACTGCCCGCTCCACCTCTTCATAGGTCGCATCCGTGTGGCCAAGTGCCGCTGTAATCCGCTGTTCTCGCAGCCATGAGATGACCTCCAGTGCGCCTTCACGTTCCGGTGCCAACGTAACTTGACGGATTAGGCCGGGATATTGCTTCTCCCATGTTTCAAGCCAGGATACATCAGGTAGAATGATATGTTCGGGATTTTGCGCACCAGGCCATTTCGGACTGAAAAACGGACCTTCCAGGTGCACACCCTCAAGCTGTGCATACCGCATCTCACCGGAACGATAACGAGCTACTTCAGCAAGTACGCTGTCCAGTCGCTCTTTCGGAGCGGTCATGGAAGTCGCAAGCATCGCTGTTGTGCCCTGTGTACTATGAAAAGAAGTGATTTTGTCCAGCACCTCTAGGCTTGCGTCCATAAAGTCTTCTCCGTTCCCACCATGCACATGGATATCAATGAATCCAGGCACAATGAGGCCGTGGTCCGGTACAGACAGCTGCAAAGCTTCTCGCCGAATCTGTTCAGGAAGACCTTCCGGTACCCCAGCATAGAGGATTTTTCCATCCCTCCAGGCTAATACACCGTCTTCCAATATCTCATTGGAAAGGAGCAGCTTGCCCCGAAGAAGAGAAATATTTTGTTCACGCTGGCTCCCAGATTCATGATTATTCGCTCTGGTCATCTCACCAGCCTCCCTGCTGCACGGTCCAGCAATACCACCACATTTGGATGACATTGCAATAGCGATGCAGGACAGGCCGTTGTAATTGGGCCCATGAACGCTTCGCGAATAATCTCGGCTTTTTCCTCGCCACGGGCAATGAGCAGAATCTGTTTGGCTTTCAAAATGGTTCCAACACCCATCGTGATCGCCTGAGCCGGAACCTCATCGATGCTGTCGAAGAAACGTGCATTTGCCTTACGTGTCTCTTCTTTGAGATCCACAACATGCGTTCGTCCTGTAAGTTCGGTTCCCGGTTCATTGAAGCCAATATGACCATTATGTCCAATGCCCAGCAGTTGCAGATCCACAGGTCCACGATCATCCAAGCGCTGTTCATAAGACTTACATTCCTGTTCCAGATCGGCAGCCTGACCATCAGGTACATGCGTTCTCGCAAGATCCATATCGATATGATGAAATAATTGTTCGTTCATGAAACTGCGGTAACTTTCACGATGCTCTGTTGGAAGTCCTACATATTCATCCAGATTGAATGAAGAAGCCTGCGAGAAACTGACCAATCCCTTCTGGTACAACATGATAAGCTGTTTATATATGCCTACAGGCGAACTTCCTGTTGCCAGACCGAGGACTGCACGTGGTTTGGTCTGCAATAAACTCGCAATGACACCAGCACCCGTGGCATTCAAATCTTCTTCATTTTCAAAAATACGTATATTCATCTGTTTAAGCACCTCCGTTGTGTTGTACGCGATAGGACTGCACGTTGTGATAGGATTGTTCCAGTCTCGGGATAAAACGGTCGAAGTCGGCACTTACCATGCCTGTGAACAAAATATCGACCACATGCAGCAGTGCAATACGTGAAGCCATATCTCCACGCCTCATGCCCTCTTCCAGAGAAGAGGTGAACAGTGGGATATCAGATACCGTTGCGAGTGTATTACTTCCATAGGAAGTCAGTGAAATCGTAGAAGCTCCGGCTTGTTTGGCACAATGCAGGGCATCAATGGTTTCGGGTGTTTCGCCTGAATAGGATACGGCCATTGCGACATCCCCCTCAGCGAGCGAAGATGCGGATGTGATCTGCATGTGGGAGTCGGAGAAAGCAGTACAACTTTTGCCAATCCTCACCAACTTCTGATAGAAATCCTGTGTCACAATCGACGAGGTCGCCACACCGTACAGATCAATACGGCGAGCCTGGCACAATAATTGCACCGCCTGCTCCAATCTGCCCAGATCCAGCAAACGGGTCGTATCAGCAATAGACGCGAGGTGGTTGGCTTCGATCGCTTCAACAATTTTGGATAGTGAATTGCCTGCTACAATGTCCTGATACGCCGTTTCATCAGAAGCGTGGGACAATTCTGCGGCGAGCTTCATTTTGAAATCGGGGAAGCCTTTGAAATGAAACGACTTGCAAAAACGGGTCACCGTTGCCGCACTTGTACCACTCTGCTCTGCCAGATGACTAATTGTCCAGCCGGGAATGTCCGACGGAGATTGCATAATGACTTCGGCAATACGTCGCTCCTGAGACGGAAGGTTATTCAGTTCTTGCTGCAACGCACGTAATATGGCTGCCATAAGGACCTCACTTGTATGAAAATTATTTTTATATATTTTTAACTTAATAAGAAAATCATTTTTATAACTTCATTCTAATCAAGACGATCCTGCAAATCAAGAGCAATTTCTCACGACTTTCGCAATGATACTGAACTTGTATAGACACTCACCTGCTTGATACACATCATAGGTATCCTTTATATTGAGAATCGAGATATGATCGTATTAAAAAAAGGAGCGATTCAATGAATCGAAGACAACGGAACAAACTTATTCCTTCCATCTGGATTATTGCTACCAAACCAACAGAAGGACACGTCTATTATGCCCTCTATGCCATCGACTGGAAACGCAGAGGTCGGCTCAGTTGGGAAGGCTGGGATCACTTTGAAGACCTGCTGCAATTTCATATTCCGATCAAACGAAAAGCTGGAGGACGGAAATCTTCTTCCACGCCTGCCGCCAAAATAGCGAAAAGAGCGCTCCATCTTCATCTGAATGAAGCACAGTTCGAGGAACTGGAGCAGCTCTTTTATCAGCCATTTTCGAAGAAAAGATGGAGGACGTTCCTTCAAATGCAGGGGAATCAACAAGTGATAAAGTGATATGAATGCTTGTTTCATTTTTTCACGCTAAAAGAAAAAAGCCTCTTCCCTTCTTTAGATAAAATAAAGAATTAGGAGAGACTTTCGCGGTATTAAAATTCAATTCGTTTTGATTCAATTTGCATTTAACTCAAAACTCAACTCAAGTTAACTCGTTCTAGTTCATGTCATCATATCGCTTTAGGAACGTGCTGACTAAGCCGGGTACCGTCATTTGATGAACCGATTGATTCTCAATCTCCTCCGCCAGATCGTCATCTGTTAGGGAAACGAAGAACGTAATGTCTGCTTTAGTTTGTCCATATCGAGCAAAAACATCATCGGCTGTCTCATTCACGACTTTAGCGATGATTCGAATGATCTCATTCTTATACTCCCTAACCTCTTCTGTTGCATACAACAATCGGCTGATGTGGTTAAAGTGCGTATCCTCGCCATACTGATATTCGGAGCAGCCCCATCTGTAATAGATCTCGTCCTCCTCACTGTCGCATAGCCCTTGCTCTTTCATTCTCGAAATGTGCGTTGCCAGGGATTCCTCGGTATTCACCGCCATAAACAGCGTTACCCAATCACTGTCCGTTCCAAATGCACAAACATATACTTTTTCATGTTGCACTTTAGCCAGCGTCTGTTCCAGATCGGATAGAAATCCCGCTCGAAATTGTTCTTCGAATTCATTCAAGAAACGGTCCATTCAGTTCTTCCTTTCATTATTTATTATAAGTTGAAATAGCGAATCGTTACACTTGACACTTCGATGACAGAATAACCTTCCGATCACTGTTATCCCCAGATTTCTTGAATCACTTTTATAGAAGTGGAAATCTGGGGAAAAAGGCGAACGCTCCGCTTCTTCAGGTCATTTCTGCCCTCCCCGTTCTAGTGTAAATATGTAGTTTAACTTACATAGATGTAGTACAAAAAAATCCCAACCAATTTGTTCAAACCATTGTTTCACTTTAGAGCCTTACCTACTGCCTTATCTGCTTGATATATGTAATCATTATGGTCTACCAAAATAATGAAAACAAGCGATGCTACATTTCGGATCTTCCCTCAATTTATTGTTAGTTCCCTCAATCCATGGTCCATACCAGCAAAAAAGCCTTGCCCCATTCTTCATGACAAAGAATAGAGAAAGGCTCTCATGCTGCTACTTAATCCTAACTGTAATTCGCAACTAAATCTTCAGTTCTCCAAGCTTAATCAGCTCGACAACTGCTTGCGAACGACCCTTAACATTGAGTTTCTGCATCACATTCGAAATATGGTTTGAAACACAAAAAAAACTATAGCCTACCCAATACGGAATGGATCTCAACATTGTTTGCTTTATCAACTGTAATGTTTGAAACTAATTTTTTCAGGATTAGGTTCACTTGGTCTACTTCAGAAAATTGTCCTAGGTCTGATAATTCATCAAGTGAGATGTTTATCTCCTTAAACTGTTCACTGTCATTCAAAGCTCGTTCTAATTCAGATTTCATTTTGGACAACCGTTCTTGTTTCTGTTTAATCTCTTGTTCATACTGTTCCTTCTCAAACTCATATTGCTCATCATCAATCTCATCATTTAACTTTTGCTTTCGGATTTCAAAAAGCAATTTACGTGCATTCTGTATCTGCTTCTCATATTTAGCGACTAACTTTCCGGTATCTTCTCTCGCTTTTTTAGTGAAGGTTACAGTCTTCCCCGACTTTGTTTTACTTCTCAGTTTCTCGCTCAATCTTTCAATAAGAGCATCTTTGAAATCATCGTATGGAATCCTATTGTGATTGTCACATCCAGTTTCGCCCTGTCTTCTTCTCTTAGAACAAACTAAGTAACGATAGCTGTTCTTCTTGCCATTAGAGGTCACAATATTCAATGAAGATCCACAATGCTTACACTTGATTATGCCAGCAAATACATTAACCTTGTTTCTTACCCCTCCACGCTTTCCACCGCCACGCTCTAACCGTATCTCCTGTGCCTTTCTAAATAGTTCCTCACTAACAATTGCTTCATGAGTCTGCTTACCGCTTTCTTCCCATAGCTCCTTGTCACGCTTAACCAACTTTCTAGATTTATCAGAGATATTGTTGATATCGTTATAGACCTTTACAACTGTAAATTTATTAAATATGTTTTTACCTGTATATATCTCATTCGTTAGTATACGCTCTACAGACGTTACTCCCCATTTCCCTCCTCTGTAAGAGGGAATTTTCTCTTTATTCAGATACTTTGTTATAGCTTTCTCACCCATCTTTTGATTGACATACATATCAAAAATGAGTTGAACGATCCTGGCACGTTCATTAGGTATAATGGTTTTCCTATCCTCGACCTTTATTTTGTCATAGCCTAATGGTGCAATAGTACCTAAATAATTTCCTTTCATTCCAGACTGACGTATACCTCTTCGTGATGATATGCTAATTTGCTCACTCAACTTTTGGTTAACTGCGGAGAATATTTGAAATTTAAACTCGTCATGATCAACTTGTGAATCATAGTTCTCGTCCAAGGATACAACCCTTAAACCAAGTTTATCCACAAGAGTTCTCTTCAAACCTAACGAGTCATACGTATCACGAGAGAATCTAGATAAAGAAGAAAAGAGGATGGTTTTAAAGTAACCCTTACCTGCATCCTCAATTAGTGTCTGAATAGATGGTCTTCCAACAATGGATGTACCACTATCCCTGTCTACATATATGTACTCTTCACGAACCTTTAAACTTAGCTGTCTGGCTTTTTCTTCACAATCCATCCGTTGGTGTTCTGGACTGAACTTTTGTGACTCCTTTGTTGTGGATACCCTAACATATATTGCTGCATCCTCATATCTCATGTGACTTTCCCCTCAGTCTGTAGATTTAATTGTGATATCATAGTCTGTAGCAGGGAAATTTTTGATCGCTCTTTGTACTACAGTATCAACTACAAATTGAATTGCTGCTTTTGCTTCTTCTTCGCTACGGTTATCGTCTATAAAAATAAAGTTGAATGATTTAGATTTTTTCTGCTTGTTTGTCTCCTTCATCCGTTGTACACCACCCGTATGACTTTCGTATGGATAATGTATGCGATTGCTGCTTGGACGAATGACAAACAATGTTTTTGCTGCACTTTGGATGTTCACTCACCTCCTCACCTTGTATATTCGATGTGATAGTAATTGTCACCCTGACACCCACGAGACTACTCAGTATTCTAAGACGTGTTCCATTTGTGTTTAGTGTAGTTTAGAGTGCTATGAATAGATGGATTGCGATTGAGTCTAGAGATAATCTTGCATGTTCTTTTGTTATGTACTTCTATTCTTGATCCTTCAACTTAATTTGCATTTGTTCAAAGGTAAACGGTTGATGCACATTGTATATTTGACCCTCAATCTCTATCTGTCCTATTGGTATGTATCCTTTATACACTTTCTGTTCATTCTCATTACTGTCTACTTCAATGCTTTTTTGACCAGTCGTTGATTGCTTCGATTGAATCAAAACTATTTTTCCATCTTGAGTGTTTGTAAAAACTCCAGTGTCGTTTTCTAGCTTAGGTAACCCCAAGTCTTTCTTTGCATCTGTTATCGAATCATATCTTCTAAATGTGGGGATTACATTGGATTGCTTGTTTCCCATCTCCAATGCATAAACTGGCATAGCCTGTGCCTTATATGAATTTTTCCCGAAAGTTAATATGGTAACACTGGGAATCCTTTAATCAGAAATGATTCCTACGTCTCTAATTCGGTCGACTTCGATAAGCTTAAGTGGGTAGTTGAATCCCCCCCTCCTACATGGGAGAGTATTGAGAACCTTTATCCTCAGATGTTGAAAATGTACAATGAAGACTTGCTAGTTTTGAACAAATTGCAGAAGCCACTAAAACAGACTGGTGGACTATAAAGCAAATGTATAAGGATAACCAAGCCATTTTGCTTACAACTAAAGAAAGAGGAGTAACAAGACGTGCTCGTGACTTTGAGAGGATATATGATTTGCACTTTGTTGATGGATTAGCTTTTACTCAAATTTATAAGGGATATGAATTTAGTCCAACTTACTGTGAACAGGTGCTCCAAGAAAACATACACAAGTTTAAGAAATGAAAAAATACCCCTCAAGAGAATAATATCTCAAGAGGGGTTAAGTTTTACCTATATTTGTTATTCATTTATATTTGAGTGCTAAATTGCTGAATATTAGAACAGTTACAATTCTTCATCTCAAATTCATTCAGTGTATTATCATGTTACTTATAAGTGTATAACCTATAATTTAACAAGTAAACATCATTAACTCCTTGTATTTATCACCATGCCATTATTCTATTATTAAAACGCCACCCAACCATTGGTAGGTGTCATATTAGAATGACTGGTTGTAAAAGAATAATATCTATGAGATGGCGTTGAAGCTTTAATATTTATTCCTAATGTATCGCTTATAAAGCCTGCAGCCCCTGTTGCTCTCATAGTCCAAGTGCCCGATGCATTGAAGTAGCCTTCAGAAATGAAACCAGGACTGTTGTTTGATGTTTCACTCAAAAGGTATAATGGGTTCTTATTCGTATGACCTTGTATAACTTGAAGAGGTTTTACTGCCACGCTTCCATTATGTTCCCAACTTACTGTCAGAGTGATAGTGGTTGTATCAATTCCGAAAACTGCTAATTTAACAGAGCGGCTAACTGATGCACGTTGGTTGGCTTGTGCGGCTAAAGCATTCGGTGAAAAATGATTTGATTGACTATCTTCTGTTGTGATAGTTTCAACATCAATAGAAATTTCCTTATACTTGTCTTCATATATTGAACCCTCCTTACCTGATAACATTTCGCCTACCGCATTTACATAATCTTCTGAAGCGATGAAGTTAAGGAAAGCGTTTTGTTTAGAGGGATCTAAGTTGGTAAATTGTTCTAGAGTCTCAGTTGCTCCTGTACTTCCCTCACTAATAAGTTGATTTAAATAATTTACATATTCCTCAACAGTGTATTCTACTGGTTCTGATGATGCATCTGCAAATGCCATAGATGCAAATAACATTGTTACAAGAAATAGTACGAGTGAACTTTTTGATAATTTCCTTAACATTGAATCAATTCCCTTCAATTGGTTATATAGTAGTATAGGCAAGGTGATATTAATAAGTTACCATCAATAAGGAATATTAAAACAAATATCTCAAAATATCTCAAAAAGGTGATGATAACTTGAAAAAAAATGGACTTATGTGGATTTTAATAGTTGTAGTAGCTATATTGGTCGTAATGGGAATTTTATATTTCTTCGTTGAATCTGCGTAAACAATAAGGGAGACAGCTGAGATACTATCTCTGATCTCCCTTTGATTTTATAGTCTAAAGATAATTGGGTCATTTCACTCTAAGATATAGTTCTTTTATAAAATCACATTTATTAACATAGAAATACCAAAGTATAAAAATGTAAGTTGATTAATTTTTTAACTGTCTTTGTCTTATTGAGAGATGGCTGATGGAGGGTTATTTTGTGTAGATCGGATGGCAGCATGGTGAGTAAATTATTCATATTATATGTATTGGGCTTCATATCTAGTTCCTTCATTGCGGCAACTGCTGTAATCCTTCCATGTTTCCATTCTGTGCATGCTTGCTTAAACTCCTCGTTGATTGCTTGCTTTGGTCTGCCGAATACGACACCGTCATTCTTAGCAACCTCGATACCTTCAGCTTGTCTACCGTTTATCCTCTCACGTTCGACTCAGCCATATATGATAAAAGTTCTAACACAATACTGCTTATAACCTTCTCTAATCCATTCTTTTATTGCCGTTTATCTAACAGTTGCATGTCAATCATGAAAATGTGAGCACATATGTTCTGGGCAATATCACGCTATTCATTCTTTATCTCTTCTGCATTCCGTCCTAATTGATCCAGCTCTTTAACGAAGAGAATATCACCATTAGGAAGCACATTCTTCATAGCTTGATAATATGTTCTGTCGAAATTCTTTCCACTCTGTTTGGGACTAGATACTAAGCGCCTTACTCTGCTTCTCTGTGATGTCTACTGTAATTACAATTACTCAGATTAGTATTTTTCCTATCACTGCACCCGTATCATTCTTTTGATTGTCCCTCTTGATGCATGGTTACAACCTGCCTAAATGTTATAATATTTTGCTTTCATTCCTATTTTCCAGATATCCGCTATAAATCAGTAAAAGTGCATATTGTTTGTGTCAGATTTATGCCGCTCAGTGTCATCCTGATTTCGGGTTTATTGACTCATTCTGATATTTGGACAGTCCATCTGGACAATCACTATGATGAAAAGATAATTAAGCAAGATTGGAAATTAACCTAATTAAGCCATTCAAAATGGAATTAGGACTTCAAAGGTTTTCCTTTGGTACTACAGCATGGACTAAAAAGCGCGAATCACAGTGCTGAATTCGCCCCTGTAACCCGCGCTTTTTTATGCTTCTGTACATCAATCACTGTCCTATAGAGTAAAAAATCAATTTATAACATCCATTAAGCTCTCATACCCACATAATCAATGGACGTTGAAACTCCGCTCACTTTAAATGATACATTAGATACTTAGACATAAACTTTACAGATGGAGCGCTGAATTAGCAATGAGGACACCTATCAGCTTAGTACGAGGTATGGTAAGAGCGGAAAATTCATGTCGGAAGGATCTTTTCATACAGACTTCAATTAGTTAATTATTCGCTATAACATCAATATTATTCCATATATCAGGATTATTGATCGTTTGATTTTCTCCACGTACAGTGAAATCATAACTATCCTTTGCATTAGTATACCAGTCAACAATGACTAACTTTCCATTCGCACTTTGCACAAGAAATTCAGTAGGTTCAGCAAAACTGCCTACATCCTTTTTAACTTGTGCATCTAATTTAAGATAGAAAAAGTTCTTACCCTCTCCAACATACTTTACTTCTGCTGCATCAACATCAACGCCTGTCACCAAATTTTGAGTAAGATTGTTCTTAAGGAACAAATCGTATTGAGAGGTGATTTTTTTTTGCGTATATTGTTTAAGGTTTTCGTTATCTATATAAGTATCCAATTCAATGTCAGAACCGTTCCAGATCGCCCTATAATATTCAGACAGAGCATCCGTACACATTTTGTATGCTGTTTCAAAATCTGAAGCGGTTAGACCACTTTCGTCTTTCGCCAAAAAATAGGAGGAATCTTCTGATAAATTTCCTTTTGTTACAGGCGAAACTCTTGTGTTTTCAGCATTATCTCCAACAACGGGAACATTGTTATTTTCATTGTCACTAGTACTAGTCTGTTCGCATGCACTAAGAGTTAATAAAATCAATAATAACAGGTAAGCACGTTTCATTAAGTTTCCTCCTATGAAAATATTCTCGAACTCCAGATAATTAAGGAGGAGAAATTAGTTTGATGCACAACGCCTCAAAAAACCAATGAAGTGTTGTGCATCTCCCCTCAAATTTTTCACTTGTAATAACCAGTCAATTTTATAACCCTTTTGCTATCACCAGGATAAATTTCCTCCGCCTTTTGGTTGTTGTTATAACTATTTTTACCAGAGCGTCCTGTAACCAATGCTCCAAGAACTGACATCGTATTAGTTTCGTAGTATTCAGTAATAATAGTCGAATGCCGCCAGTTATTGTAAGATCCGCTCAAATAAAATTGCAATACATCTCCAATTTGATATGGATAGCCTGCACTAGCATTATATTTGAACGTTGAGTATGTAGTACCCGTCCCTGCCGGACCCTTCGTTGTATTATTAACCAAAAAATTATACAGGTTTGGTACGCCTGACCAGGATGAAGCTCGATTGCTCAAACTTCTATAATACCAGCCTGTAGAGGCAATACCTGTTCCATTAGTATCGTAGGTAATTGCACCACCAGCGAGTAATGCATGAGATACGAAGTTTGTACAGTCCCAATTTCCAGTTATTTGTGAGAAATCGTAGTAAGAAACATTCGAACCACCACTTGCAGGCTGATCTTTTGCTTTATTATTTTTCGCGTAATTTGCTATCGCTGTCTTATTTAATGAAGATAAGGTTGCAAAAGGCGTAATAACCTGATTAGATGATCCGTCATTTTCTAAACTGTTGATCTGTACTGGAGCTTCGCGATCAACAGAAAAATAATCGGTGATTTTATCATTTAATTCCTCTTGTCTTTTAGCGGTATAAGAGCTATCCAGCTTAGAGTTGATATTAACGAGATTACTTATATGATCCCCTTCACCTCTAACATATTCATCATAATAGTCATATGGCATATACCAATCTGAAATAGTAAGCCCTGCATCTGTATTGCGAAATAACATTTTTGACACTTCGCCAAATCCAGACTCCACTTCCATTCCCACGTAATTGAATGAGGCCTCAGTACCTATTGTCAAGAGGATGCCTTCTTCGGTAACTTCAGAGGACAGTAAATTAAATTTCAAGACGTAGTTTTCTTTCTGTGCATTTGCGGCATCTACCACAAATTGTTTTGTTTTCATTTTCTTTTCCAAGTAATCAGACAGTTCGGAATCAATCAATTCTGTCCTGACAGTTGATTTGTTATCTAATCGCTTTGTTCCGAGATCGATATTTTCATAGTAATTCTTCAACAATTCTTTTGCAAGGGAATAACTAGTTGTCACGGCAGATAAGCTAATCGCTCTATCCTGAGTGTTCAATTCAATTTGTAGTGGACTACTGGGTTCAACATACGAATCATCAAAATTATGGTCTGGTAGAATAATATCTTGAGTATCAATCTCAGGTGGGTTACTTTGAGCCTGAGCAGTTGGAATATTCATGGAAAGTACAAGTGCACCTACAATCACATTGCTCATTATTTTTTTCAAAAAAATCATTCCTCTCATCTCACTTGTATAAAAAAACAATACTACAAACATGAAATTAAAGTTTTTTTGCAATCACACCTCCTAGAACGATCATTAATAATAATCCTAACAATCGTTTCAATCAGCTATTTTCACGGTCTTAAAAAAGTAAAACATTACATTTTTTTGCAATCTTTTCCAATATAAAATATTCCCTTAAATCTG
Organism: Paenibacillus sp. FSL R5-0519; assembly: GCF_037974275.1. Taxonomy (NCBI): domain Bacteria; kingdom Bacillati; phylum Bacillota; class Bacilli; order Caryophanales; family Paenibacillaceae; genus Paenibacillus; species Paenibacillus sp. FSL R5-0519. The sequence goes on along the minus strand of NZ_CP150234.1, from coordinate 1,071,815 downwards.
TCAATAATAATAGAGAAAAACAAACTTCTACTCTGTACCACCCGTTAATTCTGCCTATTTTATAAATAATTTCAAACTGCATCACATTCGAAATATGGTTACGCACCGTTTTCTCGCTGATGAATAACTGCCCTGCGATGTCACGCGTTGTTTTGTCTTGAACCAGTAATTCGAATACTTCGCGTTCACGGTGGGTCAACAAAAATTTGCTTTTATGATCGATACCCTTCAATGTTCACCCCTCCTTGCTCGGGTTGTGTTGGTGTAACAAGGTTAAGGGGATACAGTCAACTCATCTTATGTCAGATCAAGGGCGTTGGTTCAGTTTTATAAGAAAAATGGGCAGTTGAATGAATAAGTGAATGCTGCATGCTTGCGATAGTTCAAATCGTCCTTCCTCTTTTAGTCATTTTCTCCCCACGATAACCGATATACCTAAAACAACTAGTATTAAAAGCCATCACGAAAAGGAGCCATACATTAATGGACATCATCCAAGCACTAATTGAAAGCATGCCTTATTTCCGGGCAGCCATCCGACAAGATGTAACGTTATCCATAATTGATCGAGAGAAATATCTGTACTTCTCTTCAGGAGAATCACTGAAGCAATTGAATTTTAAAACAGGAGATCCACTCCCTGAGGCAAATCTGAATTTTGCCGATCTGCAAAACGGCACAACAACGACATACAGTCACTTTCCGAAGGAGGTATTTGGCATTCCCTTCGATGTTTCTTTCATCCCTGTCAAAAACTCCGCTCAGGAGATCGTAGCTGTACTCACCCTCGTATATAGCATGGAAAACCAGGAAAAGCTGCAACAGCTAATGAACATCGTTGAAGGACTTATCAGCCAATTGGTCAACAGTGTACAACACGTTGCAGCCCATTCGGAAGAACTGAGCGCTACCTCCGAAGAGATGCTGGGCAACACTAAAAAAGCTGTTCAGACCTCCGGCGGTGTAACTCAGGTTGCTGGATTTATTCGTGAGATCTCCGAGCAGACGAACTTGTTGGGCCTTAATGCAGCCATTGAAGCTGCACGTGTAGGAGATGCAGGAGCAGGTTTTGGGGTAGTAGCCAAGGAGATTCGCAAACTGTCTGTCGATACCAAAAATGCCACGAACGAAATTGAGAAGTCCTTGCTGACGGTGAGACAGTCCATCCAATTGTTGGATAACGATCTTGGCGAAATTACGGCAAGTTCACAGGAGCAGGCTGAGCTCGTTAGCGAATTTATGGAGACGATTAACCACCTGAACGAAACCACCAGAGAGTTAAAGCAATTCTTGCATCAATTCGTTAGTATTAATGAATCTTAAATAGATATTTAGTGTTTCTCGAACAATTACATATTTATGTACAACCAAACATGCCTCTGCAGCGGATGTTACCATCTTCGCAAAGGCACGCTTGTTCAACTGTCTTAAGAACTACCGATTCATTCGATTCATGACCCCACCGTCGTGATTACGGTTCATCAGGCCATCGTCAAGGATGCCATCGCGGTGATTCATTCCTGCTCCGTTGGTTGGGAAGATACGCTCCACCATCGATTGGAACGTATCGATCATGCCACTAACGGGCTTACCATTACGAATATCTGTGGCATAGTTCTCGACATGCTGCACAAATTCCGGATTGGCTGATACATATACATTCTCGATGTTCGGCGCAAACTGCTTGATTTTGGCTGAAATCTTGCCTTTAATCTCAGCTGATGTGTTATCATCCGTGCTATCTACACGTTGTCCTTCACTTTTCATTCCATAATGACCATCGTTCGTCCCACGTGCTTTGCCGCTGTTTGTGAGACCACGCATCATTCCAACCGCTCCTGTACCCATCGTGCCGTAGATGCCACGATCATTGCCCATATGGCTGCGATCCGTTGCCGAATTCGTATTCAGCCCTGGAGCAATTCCGCTGGTGCTGTAAGGAGACATTGTGCCCGTTCCGCCATGGACACGCAGACCACCCATATCATGGTTCATATTGCCACCACGCATGGTATCACTTGCATGATTACGCATCGTTCCATCCAGCATGCTTGTACGACCATTGGACTTACTTTCTAGCTTCCCTGCATGACCATCTGCCAAACGAACCGCGACATACGCATTACGATCCGTTAACATGACACGGGCGGATTTCACTTCCTTCATCTCCGTAATGCGTTTAGCCAGCTCCTCACTCGATTTCAGGTCAGTGACATTATGCATGCGATAACTTTTCGCACGGATGCCATCCATGCCATTCGTTTCTACACCATAGCGGTTAATGCCATGCGCTTGTTCGCGGACACTTTGCGTGTGCATATTGTTGGTATCCCGATTCGTACCACAACCTGTCAATCCGGCCATTACAAAGAGTGCAGTAGACAGTGATAACGTAATAGCTGTTGCCTTTTTGACTGCTGGCATGTACTCATCCTCCAATGTATGTTGGTTTTGGTCACAAAGATAGGATGCGCTTCTGTACGTACCGATATGCTGAAAGGATATGGTACCTTTGCCTGTAGACTTGAGTGTTTGGGTTGGATTTCACCTAAAAATAAAATAACAGTGCTGCTTGTTCGCAACACTGTCTACATGTAACATCTTTTAATTAAAATTGAATCCATTCCAAGTGAGTTATTTTCATCTATCTTACGCCTCTTTCATTCTCCGTCGGATGAGGGAGTCTTCGACTCATTGGCTGAACTGGAGCTCGATGACTCTTCCGAAGAAGTTGTTGATGCCTTAATCGTATCCGGGAACTTCTCAGCTTCCTTCAAACTCGTCGCATCCATGGCATATGCCCATTGACCATCCGGCGTTATGACCCAGATCTGATCCGGTTCCGATGGCACTGTAAGTCCCCGATACACATCTCTAACTTGTTGCCCATTGACCGTCTGTTCCACAGACAGGGTGAATCGTGGAACAGTACCTTTCAGCTCAGACGCTTTGCGCACATCATCTGCTGTTGACAGGTTTTTGATTTTACCGATAAGGGATACAGCGTCTGCGGCTTCAATCGTTTTACCATTCAGTGTCCATGTCTGCTCTGCAGCACCGTTCTCCGATGTCGATGTTAACATCCAGGTAGCGGCTTCACCTTCCCACTCCAGAGACCCCACATTTGTCTCATCCATGTTGAACGGTGTAGTATCCAACAGATCACGACGTGAAAAGGCTATGTTATTAATCGCCTCTGTCTGCACGGCAACTACGGGACCCTCATCTACGCGCACATATCGTGCGTCATCTGCTGGAAGCTGGCCACCAATCGCCAGTTTGATCTCCCGATGATCTTTGAGTTGGATATCCATACGTGTCGCATCTGTTCCTAATCCGTACTTATCCAGATCTGCCGGCGCTTCTTCCACCACCATTTCCTGGTTCGCGCCACTCAGAGCATCTAACCAACTGCTAACACTATAACCGTTCAGAGGATAGGACTTTGGCTCAACCATCTGCCATACGCCATTTTCAAGCGTCAGGATCGAAGATGCTGCTGTACCGGATGTCTCCGCCGTTGTGTCATGTATCGTGATGGATTGAATATCCCCGGTTTGAATTCCGAGCAACTTGGCTTGCTCTGCTTCTTCTTCGCGAAAATAATTTTGATTGGCCGCGTACACCCAGCCTACAATTAAAACGATGACCACCAGAATTGTTGGTACCCATTTTCTCATACCCGTCTGCGCCTCCACCATAAGAGTACACCGATTATAACAAAGATGAGTGGGAACGCTACTATAGCCACAAAGAAAATCGTTCTGGCCTGTTCGCCATTCAAATATGCCGTCTCATATCCGGCTTGTACCCGTGGACGAATCGTCAATCCATTTTCTTTCTCACTCAAATAGTTCACTGTATTCAAAATAAAGTCCCGATTGCCGCCATTTGCAATTTCCGAATCCTGCATGAAAATGGACGAGCCCAGAATAACCGCCTTTGGTTTGCCATCTGTCGTATCGGCTGCATATCCTAATTCCACGGGTCCCTGAATGTCCTCTTCAGCATCATTGGTTGTTTCATTTTGCAATAAGCCGCCAATATTCCTCTCCCCATAACTGTCATTCGAAGAATGAATTAAAGGTGAAAGAGTATATTTATCCTGTTCTTTGCTGGTCAACGCAATCGACAGCGACAACATCGGGTACAACTGGCTCGCAGCAAGTTTATCCGTGATTGCATGTGTTCCATACTCCGGTACCACCCAGAGTGGTCCCATCGTACTGGCTTGTTGATTATCAACCATGACGGCATGTTCATCAACGACGCCATAGTCAGCCATCAGAGCATCGATGTTTTTCCAACTGGATTTCATATCTTCTACAAATCCGAGGGATAATAACAGCTTGCCTCCATTACTCAGATAGGTGCGAATGGCCTTCATTTCTGCATCACTGAGATCACGTTGTGGACCTATAATGGCAAGCACATCTGCATCTTCCGGAACTTTCCCGGCCTGATTCAGCTGCAACTCTTCCGTCTGCACATTATTTTGTTCCAATGAGGATTGCAGCGTAGTCATCTGATCGAGACTCAGCTCCTCATGTCCGGTCAGGAAGACCATTTTGTGCATCTCCGTGGATGACATATTCATGAGCGCCTGTGTCAGCTTTTCCTCACCCGTAAATTGATATGATCCGTCACTGCCATCACCTGTCGCGGTGAACAAACTGGCGATATCAATCACTTTGTGTTGATCGCCCTGCTCCAGCACAATGGAGCTGCCTGTTATGCCGTATTTGGATGCAAGTGCAGGTTCCTGCGTCAGATTATACTGTTTTAGCTTCAACTTGCTGTTACGTTTCGTATATTCCTCCACCATATCCGTGACCTCACGGTTCAGCACGGTGTTGTTGGCATTTTCAACGGTTAACACCAGAATGTTGACGTCATCCTTCACATCTTTGATCGCAGTAAGGGACTGGTCAGACAACGTGTATTGTTTGTTCGAGGTCAGATCGAGCTGTAAGCCGCCAAGTGAATTCAGGAACAGTGTCAGCAAAATAAAGATGCCAATCACCGCTACAGACAGCACGGTACTGTTGGTATGACTTAACCATTTTTTCATCTTCTCACCTCCACCGCTTCCGTTCCACAATTTGAATGCTTAACAGCAGAAACACACCTGAAAGTGTGACATAGTACAATATATCCGGTCCGCTAAGCACGCCTTTCATGAAGCTGTCAAACCGGTTAGTCAGGGCAAACGGATCGAGCCACTGCTGCAAAGCAGATCCGGTATTACCTGCGAATGAATCAAGCATCCACAAAACGAGCAAGATAATAAAACCCGCCACCGCAGACACCATCTGATGCTGGGATAATGTAGAAGCGAACAGTCCAATCGCCATCATGCTTCCGCCCAAGAACAATAAACCCAGCGCAGACATCCATACCGTCGTCATATCCAATGTTCCATAGAACGACATGATGAACGGGTACACCAGACTGCACAGGATGAGTACGACCAGAATGGCGAGAGAAGCGAGATATTTGCCGAAAATGATCTCAGTGACACGTGCTGGAGATGTCAGCAACAATTCATCCGTTCCCTGTCTGAATTCCTCTGCAACCAGCCGCATCGTTAACAAAGGCACGACAAACAGCAGCATGGATAACGTATCCCCCAGCACGAGTCGATAATCGACAATACTCGGCTGGTAATATACGAAACTGGAGTAGAACAGCAAGCTGGTCATCAGTACATATACGGCAAAAGCAAAATAGGACGTTGGAGACAGAAAATAAGCTTGCAGCTCTTTGTTACATACCGCCATCATTCGTCTCATTTGGAGTCCTCCCCTTTGCGCGAATGGGACGAAGCATCCGTTGAAGTATTCGTTAATGTACTACTTGTTGGACTCGGTGATGTTCCCGATACACTCGACGAGTCGTTGTCGGAAGTTACATTCGCCTGATCCATCACTGCCCCAGCAACCTGATCCCCATCTGCCGAATCCGCGTTTGTATCTTTTATATCTGTTGTTGTCTCGGTTGTGGTGAGCTTCAGGAAAATCTGTTCCAGGCTGAGATTCTCCTTCTTCATCTCCAGAATCGGTAATCCTGCTCCAGACAAAAGGTAGAACAGCTCCTCCCGGAAATCTTCCGAGTCCTCTCCAGTAAGAAGCATTTTAACCGTATTCGCTGTATCAGAAGTAAGTGAAGTATCTCTGGTGGTATTCGCATCTGATGTTTGAATGACTTCACTCCGCACTTTCTCCCATGGTATCAGCACATTATGTAATTGCTCCGCAGTGGCCTTCACTTCAATCGACACCTTGAACTGATCCCCCATTGCTGATCCGAAATGCTGAGGCGAACCATCCAGCACGAGTTGTCCCTGATTAATGATCAACATCCGATTACAGAGTGTGCTCACTTCAGGCAAAATATGCGTACTGAGCAGTACCGTATGGTTCTCTCCCAGTTCGCGAATCAGATCTCTGATCTCGATAATCTGGTTGGGATCCAGGCCCGATGTTGGCTCATCCAGGACCAGCAGGTCCGGCTTGTGAATAATGGCTCCTGCCAGCCCGAGACGTTGCTTGTATCCTTTGGATAACCCACGTACCATCTGTCTTTCGCGCCCCTGAAGTCCCAGTCTGCTAACCATCTCGCTGACCCGCAGCTTAACCTCACGTGCCGGAACATCTCGCAAATTCGCTACGAATTTAAGGTAGGACTGCACTGTCATATCGGGATAAAGTGGCGGCGTTTCAGGCAGATATCCAATCTTGGAACGAACACGCTGACCCTGCTCATGCACCGATACCCCATCGACCATGATGGAACCCGCGGTTGGATGCACATAGCCCGTAATCATGCGCATCGTTGTTGTTTTTCCGGCACCATTTGGCCCGAGAAACCCGACAATCTCACCACGTTCCATGGTGAAATCCAGCTGATGTACGCCGCGTTGCCCTTCGTAAACTTTGCTGACCTGTTTCACTTCGAGCACATCATTCATCCTTTCCCGTTAAAATACCCATGCACCATCGTTCGTTATATAAATTCAACTGAAAATATTTACACTTGCACTCCGATGGCAGAATAACCTTCCGATCACTGTTATCCCCAGATTATTTTGATTCCTTTATTCAGAAGGAAAAATCCGGTGATAGCGTATGCTTCCGATGTAGCTTTCTTTTCAGAAAGCTTTCAGGTGAACGCTTCGCATCTTCAAGTTATTTCTGCCCTCTCCGTTATCGTGTAAATGTTACGTTGAACTTATGTAATAAAATGATGTACACGGGAAGTTCCTTGTATCTTACTTGAGCTATCCTAGCCTCAGCTTAATGTCACTTAAATGCAAGCTTAAAAAAATGTGTCCAAAATGTGAACACACTGAACAACACCCACACCCTATACTTCAAGCCAACGTAACATAGAGTACAGGAGAATGTGCTCCTGACCAAAAGTCAGAGGGTGAATCGTGTGAAAGTATTATTCACGTTTTATGTTCCAAGCGGTGGCGTGGATACGTTAAACCGACTGCGCACCGCTGTTCTGAAACGCCATGGCATTGAAGCGCACCTACTTTATCTCAACACAGGCTCGGGATTGCAGAACAACAGTAATACCCCCATTTTCACCGCATCCAGTGACGAGGATATCCATCATATCATTCATACTCATCATTATGATGCCATCATCGCCACTTCAGACATCGCTATGCCAGGCCGCTTGAGAGCGCTTGGCTATACAGGAAAAATTATTTTTGAAGCGCAGGGACTCGGAACACGCGATCAGGCTCTGGAAACGATACAGATGGGTGTACCTTACCTCCAGGCCCATTGCGATGCTGCCGTTATCCCTCCCACAGACCACCTTCTGGATATGTTCATTCATATCTGTCCTTGGCTACATCGGTTTGTTATTCCCAATATGCTGGATACAGACTCCTTCGCACCGGTTCTGGTGGATACTCCACCCTATCCAGTGCTGGCTTGGGTAGGACGACTTGAACACAATAAAAACTGGCGGGAATATTTAATCATTTCGAGTGAAATCATCAAAAAAAATCCGAAAGCCAGACTATGGTTATTCCATGATCCCACTTTGGCCAATCCAGAAGATGAAGTCATGTTCCGGCACATGTTGGCAGAATACGGGCTTGAGGATCGGATCGGCATCTTCGTCAATGTTCCCCATTCTCAGATGCCCACACACTATTCGATGATTGCTGCGTCAGGGGGAATCATGTTATCCACTTCCCTGCTAGAAGGATTCGGCTATGCCGTCGCTGAAGCCATTAGCTGCGGTTGCCCAGTGCTCAGCACAGATTCGGATGGTGTGCGCTCATTCATCACACATAATAAGACTGGAAAGTTTTATCCCATTGGAAATATAAAGGCTGCTGTAGACGAAGCAAGAGACCTCATGAAGAACAAGAAACTGCGGGAGTATATCCGCATTCAGGGCAGACAGCATATGAGCTTGTCTTTCTCACCTGATCGATATGCCCATTCTTTCCGTGAAATGATGACAGCACTGCGAATTTTTCATTGAGCATAACAAAAAGGCAGTTCAGCAAGATTCTCTGAACTGCCTTACTATGTCACTTTAAAAAGTCTTAGTGTCCCATCATCATCGCGGGATCAGGCTTGTCGCCATTTTGAAGTTCTTCTTCCGGCATCGGTTTTGGTTTGCGCAGAATCAGACTGAGCAGACATCCAAACAATGCAATACAAGCGGCCAGGAAGAACGTATCATTGAAACCACTAACCAGGCCTTGAACTATAGCGGTCGGCTCTGCACTCGTTGTATTGCCTGCGATTCTGGAAGTAAGGAAGCCTGTGAGCCCTGCAACCGCAAAGGACACGACCACTTGCTGTGCAGCGGCCGTAAGCGGTGTAACCCGTCCAACCAGCTTACGTGGTGCAGCATTCAATACATGCGTATTGAGTGGCATCATGGACAAGCCCATACCCAGACCCATCATGATCAGGGCCGTGATTATCAGGCCAAGGCCTGTCTCTGCCGTGATGGAGGACAGAATAAACAAGGCTCCCGAGATAATTCCCAGACCCACGAAGGCCAGAGGTCTGGCACCGATTTTATCAAACAATCGGCCGCCGAGCGGCATACCCACGCCGGAAGCCAGAGCCTGTGGAAGCAGAATTAATCCCGTTTCCAGTGCAGTGTAGCCTTTGATCTGCTGCAAATAAAGCGGGATCAAGATCATCGCACCGAACAGCGCCACTTGCGAAACCCATGCGAGAATAATCCCACGCGAGAAATCAGATGATTTGAATACCCGGAGTTCGAGCAATGGATTTTGATGACGAAGTTCCACAATAATGAATAAGATGAGCGCCACGCCACCTACGATTACACCAGTCAGTGTTGTTGTAGATGTCCAGCTCGTTCCCCCCTCACTCACACCGTAAGCGAGCATTGAGAATGCGATTGGCGCCAGAATCATGCCGAGCAGATCCAGTGCAGGCGTGCGTCCACGATCTGTATCAGGCAAAAATTTGATACATAGAATGAAAGCTGCAATACCAATGGGCAAGTTAATCAGGAAGATCCAGTGCCAGCTCAGTGATTCAATAAACCAACCGGACAATACCGGGCCCAGTGCAGGGGCAAGCAGCATGGGAATTCCGAGCATGCCCATGATGGAACCTCTTCGTTCAGGAGGAGCCAGTCGAAATACCATCGCCATACCAATAGGAGCAACCATGCCTCCCCCAAGGCCTTGAATGACACGGTAAATGATTAATTGCTCAGGTGATTGGGCAATGGAGCATAACACAGAACCCAAGGTAAACATGGCAATGGTGAACAGGAATACTCTTTTGGCACCGAAACGGTCAGTTAACCAACCTGCCAGCGGAATAACTGCAGACAAAGCCAAGGTATATCCTGTAACCGTCCATTGGATGGTCTTCAGATCCGTCTCGAAATATTGAACGAGATTCGGAATGGCCACATTAACAACGGTACTGTCCAGAATAACCATGATCATGCCGACGATAATAGCCAGGAGTGGCAAAATAATGGTTTTAATCGAAAACTCTGCCGACTCCTGTGATACTGCTGTTTGTTCTTTCACGTTCTCCACACTCTTTTCCGGCAGAAGAATCACAGGCTGCTGCCTGCGTCTCACTAGCCTATATTCTCTCGACTGATTTCAAACTATCGTTTTAAATCGTCGTTTTAAACTTTCGTTTAACACTGATCTAATTCTAATGAAAATACCTTTGCTGTCAAGCTATTTTTTCAGAATTTTCTACTATGGATGCAATATAAAAAAATGGAACAGGTACTTCCCTGCTCCACACGTGGGTTAATCACGACTATTCAATGATGTCCATATCAATCTGCAAGCTTCATCATCTGATATTCTGACATTATGCCCAATGTCTGACCGTGAATACTTCTGTAATACATGCGAATAACCAGATGATTCGGTGAAGAGCTGTTGCTGATAATCCTCAGCTCATAAGGATCGGAAGATACATCCAGATTATGAATGACTTGATTACCACCCGCTCCCCCTGAATTTGAACTTATATGAAAAAGATGTCGATACAGTTCTCCGTGCCTACTGGCTCCGCCAACAAATACATCTGTCCCTTCATCGCTCCCCACATAGGCCAACTCCACGTCCATGTATTTGACGGGAACAAACGTCTGTAACAAATTTTCATGGATATTTAGCACATATACAGCCACTGTAGATCCCTCCTTCGGCGTATGAGCCTTTCTATACATAGGATATGCTCCCCCTTGTCTATTGTCATTTGCATTCACCCATTTTCAACCAGATACACAAAAATGCCCGACCTTCCGGTCCTCTTTTTTCATAGAATAAAAGCATAGAAGCTCGGCCGGTGCAGGCCGTGACAAGGGGGTAGCTATGAGAGTTCTGCTCGTTACGTATTGGGAGCTTACACATATGGGAGGCATATGGACATATGTTAAACAACTGGCCGACAGGCTGATTTCACTTGGTGTAGAGGTTGATATCATGGGCACAAATGGTGCCAAAAACGAGGTATATGTTCGTAATCTGAACCGCGCTTTCTCCAAGGATACGGTGTGGCCCATGCTGCAAGCCAAACTCAATCCGACCGATCTGCCACAATTCACTGCCGATCCGCTTCTCGCTTATTATGAACTGAACAGATACGCCTTCGAGATGGCCGCCGCTTATCTGGGAGTAAACCACTATGACGTAATCCATGCGCAAGATCCCGTAGCCGCCGTAGCCATAAAACGCATCTTGAACCGCAATATCCCACTGGTCACCAGCTATCATGGGGCACTTGCCCGCGAGGCCTTTTACGATGCTCAAAATTCCAACCCGCAACTTACTCTTTCTTCCTATCTGCAATCCAAACGCGGACGTTATTTTCTCTCATTGGAAGAGCGAAGTGCAGCACAGTCTGAGCTGATTCTGGTGTCCAGTCACTGGATCAAAAGTACACTTACAGAACTCGCGGTTCCAGAGTCGAAGTTCAGGCAAATCCCCTATGCTATCGACCTGCCAACCTACCGTGCCTCAGCAGCCGTGAAATTTCGCCAACGACCACCCGCGGGCAAGAAAGTCATTGCCTTTACCGGAAGGCTTGAATACATCAAGGGTGTACATGTGTTAATCAAGGCTTTAGCCAGTCTGAAAAGCAAACGTACCGATTGGGTATGTTGGATCGCAGGAGAAGGCAATCTATCTGATGCGTTGCGGGCACAGGCCACGGCAGCAGGCATTGGCGCTGATGTTGTGTTCTGGGGCAAACTCGACAATATCCCTTCCTTCCTGCGCCACGCAGACATCTATGTCCAGCCCAGCCTGCAGGATACTCAGCCGTTCTCCGTGACCGAAGCACAACTGGCGGGTATACCTGTTATCGTCAGTGGTACAGCCGGCATGCCTGAGATGGTTGAACCGGGACGTACAGGATGGGTTGTTCCTCCACAGGATGTCGACTCGCTCAGCGAACTGCTGAATGCATTACTGGAGGATAACGGTACCCGAAGAACAGTGGGAGAAGCGGCGAAAGCCTGGGCTGAACAACATCGGTCACTGGAAGAAATGGGAATGCGCACTTTTCAAGTCTACCAGGAGGCTATTTACAGAGGAGGACAACCGATATGACGTTGCTTGTACCGAGTGATCTATACAATCGCTGGTTTTCGACTCCGGTTTCTACACCCCACATCGACGTGGATTACGCTGTCATGAATCAATTGATGCAGAAGCTGCCCAAAGGCTATGTATTACCCGACCCTGCATCGATGGCGATCATGTATTCAAAGGATTAAGTTGTCCCATTCCATGCTGTCTTCATGTAACATGCCGGAATATCAAACAAGGGGTGTACCATTTGTCATATGAATGACGGTGGACACCCCTTGTTTGCTTCAAATGTGTTTTAACGGACCGAGAACACGTTATTACAGATCTCTCTAATCTGTCGCCAACTTGGAATACATATTCAGATCTTTGAACGTTTCGCCTGCCCTTTCGTAGGCTATGAGGGTACCTTCGTATGTGAAATTAAGCTTTAATAGCTTGATAGAATTCACATGATCGGGGTCAACCTTTGCTCAATTCGATTCAGCTTCATCGTCGAGAAGGCATGAGCTAACAAAGAAGAGATCCCTTCTGTCGCATATCCTTTTCCCCAGTGTGATCTGGCAATGTCATACCCAATTTCTGCTTTGAGATTGTCATAATCCAGCAAGTTATAACCGCATGAACCTATCATTTCATTATACAGAGACTTCGGCAACCCTTCTATCTACCTGTCCGCGGATCGTCATAGAGCAAAAAAAGAGCTCCCCCACTTATAGCACATTAAACGTGCTTCATACGGGTGCTCTCATATCCATTTAACCACCTATTCCATTCAAGCCATCATTGTCAAATCCATCTACTTCCAATACCCGCCGACCTGAAGCAAATTGAGCAAAATGGGTCTATGCTTCGCCTGAACACGTTCCAACTCGGCCACCAGTGCCTTGAAGTGACGTTTGGTCCCCATTGAATCATGCAGACGATAACATATCAGGGGTTCATTGTAATAGAACAGCTCATACATCGGAAACAGTCGCAACCACATCTCGTAGTCATGAGTGTAGCGAAAATCGGTATCGAACATGCCAAACCGCTCAAATGCATCCATCTCCAACATGACAGTACAGCCGTTGATCGGACAACCTTCAAGCAGTACCTGCAACATCTCCAGACGACTGCCCACTTCCGGCTGCACCGTATCCAACCACTCACTCTTCTCATTCACATAGTGGTAGGCACCATGACAGAATGAAGCCTTGACCTCACGCATAAACTTCAACTGTTTCTCCACACGATCCAGCAGCATCACATCATCTGAACTGAGCCAGACAAAGTAATCCCCTGTTGCCTGTTTGATACCCTCATTCAATGCCGTTGCGGTACCACCGTTTTCTTTGCGGATATAATGGATAGAATCCATGAAAGGCTCTAGTCGCTCCACGTGCTCGGTTGACCCATCATCCACCACGATCACTTCAATATGCGGATAGGTCTGGTGAGTGGCACTGTGAACAGCCTGCTCGATATACGCACAATTATAAAAAGGGATGACGATCGATACTTTCGGCTCCATCCGGGGCCCCCTTCCTCCGCTTATCTCTGCATAGCGATTGCTTTCCTACATTTTATGAAGATCCATTCGATCGGCATTGGACATCCGCGGTGTTACGGAAGCACATTTCATTCTAATACCACCTTTACTGTCATCGGGTAAAATGCTGCGCAAAGAGGGCGTCACTCCGCCAACTTGTGGCTTCATAACTGCCCTCCCAACGCTAACCCCCAAGCGCCGCTATGCGCTGCAACAACGGTTCGCGATATCTGGACCACACCATGGATGCCTCTCTGCCGATCACATCCGCATGACGAAGTGAACCCATACCTCCATGCCAACGATACGCAGTAAGTGGCTCATTCAGGTATGGAAAACGATGACCGTTCAGAAGAATACGCAGCCAGAGATCCAGATCGTGCGTGTATGGCAGAAGCTCATCGAACAGCCCCACTCCGCTAAAGAGATCCTTGCGAATCATGACCGTGCAGCCATTGACCGGATTGCCGTTAACAAACCGACGAAGTAAGTCCAGATCCGACATCGGTTCAGGTCCACCATGCATTTGCGTAACAGCCGAATGCTCGTTGATATAGTGAAAATTCGTGTATGAAACGAGTACATTCTCGCGCTGCATAAACTCGAGCTGATACCGGATTTTATCTGGATACAGAAAATCGTCCGAACTAAGCCAGGCTACATAATCACCGGATGCATGCCGGATGCCGTGATTAAGTGCCGAAGCCGTTCCACCATTGCTTTTGCCAAGCACATTAATATAAGGAAGATAAGGCTGAAGCAGCTCTGCATGCCGGGTGGAACCGTCATTCACAACAACGATCTCCACATCCGAATATGTCTGGTTCAGCGCACTTTGAATCGCCTGAGGCACATAAGGGCAGTTGTAGAATGGAATGACAATGGATACTCTTGGACTCAACCTGTCGTCCTCCCTTGCTGGGCACGAACATCACTCAGGATATCCTGAAGCGATGTGGCAAATGGAATCATCGGCTGCCAGCCAAGCTTGCGCAGCAGTGATAATTCCTCCTGTTTCCCCGAACCGTCCGGACCAGAAGATGCCCCATCCCAGCGAACAGGGACTTCCGCTTCTGTCATGGACAACAGCAGATCTGCAACTTCACCAAGACTCCGCTCGGTGCCAGACACCACCGGGTATACTGTACCGCTGGCCCCCTGTATCAGGAGGGTTGCGTACGCTCTGACTGCATCCCGCACATCCAGAAAGTCACGGGTATTGTCCCGTCCGGACAGGCGGAACGCCTCCGTTTTGCCCGCCTGCTCACAGGCAACAACATGGCGTGCAAGCAGTGAACAGATGCCTGTGGAAGGACCTGCACCAATCAGATTGCCCGGTTCCGCCAGCATGATCTGTTGTCCGAAGAGTGACATCCACGACAAGGACACCATCTCTTCCAGCGCTTTGCTGAGGCTATATGGATGTGGAGGCTGGGGAATACGGCCAGGTTCCTGCGTATATTTTAACCTCGATCCTACAATAACGGTTCGTGCTGCCGGACAACTGCGAAGCGCATCCAGCAAATACAGCACGGCCATCACATTGGTCTCCAGGACCAGTAACGGATCAGACCATGAATCAGGCACTGAATTTTTGCCAGCGAGATGCAGCACATAGTCGGGCTGCACCTCGCCGATCAGATGACGCACTTGCTGTTTATCATTCAGATCACAGACATGGACTTGGGTACCTATTCCAAACGAATGTACATCCGGTCTCCGGACTACCGCTGCAACCACTGCACCAACTTCCCGAAAATAAGATACCGCATGTCGCCCGGTAAAACCGGAGGCGCCTGTAATCAGCACTTTCTTGCCCGTCAGCTCTGCTCCATCCATAATGCCAACTCCTTCAGCATTGTAGAATAATCCGGCAGGTCTGTCTTCACGTCCTCGCGAGTGGACACCAGCGTACGGTCCTGCACTACACTGTCATCACGTACAATCGTCACATCCTGCTTGTTCCAGGTCTGCTTGAACAACACAAGCAGGTCATGCTTGCTGACAGGTGTTGGATGAGCTAGATGGATCAGACCACTAATGGATGAGGCCAGGTAATGGTCAACCCATTTGGCCAGCTCAAGTGTGGTCACACCATTCCAGAATACGCGGGTATACCCGCCGACTTCACCTGTGCGGGACATAAACCATTGCATCAGACCAATGCCGCCCTGCCGAATTTCGGGTCCAATGATGGACGTACGAATCGTCAGATGACCTTCATCCTGGACTTCACCAAGTGCTTTGGTAATGGCATAAGCTGAAGTCCCATCCGTAACATCATCTTCCCGGTATGCTCCCCGATCTCCGCTGAACACACAGTCTGTGCTGATATGAATCAGACGTGCACCAATCGTATCCGCAACCCGCCGCAGACGATGCGGCAGAAACCCATTGATATGATAGGCCGTAATTTTGTCCTCATCTGCAAAGCTGTTCAACACACCTACTGCATTAATAATCACATCCGGGTGCACCGCTTCTAGCAATCGATCAACCATGAAGCTGTCGTTCACATCCAGGAGCAGACCATTGGGGTCCGTTACATCACGAGTTGTGTAGAAGACGCTGTGTACACCTTGACGGCGGAAATAGTCGACCAGAATATGGCCGGCCATTCCGTTTCCACCAAGTATCAGCAGTTTCATGACAAAAATCCTCCGCGCTTGAGAATTTCACGAATCTCCTCTTTGGTCATCAGTTGGTGTTCAGAGCTGAAGCTGTTAAAGGAGACCGGTGGACAATTGGTATAATGTTCACGCAGACCTGGAATGCCCAGGGTAGGAAGAATTACCAGATACTGCTCATCGTAGACAACGGTAGTCATGCTCTCGAATTCACTCATCAATATTTCATGAATTTTCTCACCTGGACGAATGCCCTGTTCCACAATGGCCACATTCTCCACACCGGAATCCTCAATTAACACTTCCGCGAGATCCACGATTTTGCAGGTTGGCATCGTCATGACAAAGATCTCTCCGCCGACACTTTCCACCGAGGCTTTGAACAGCAGGGTAATTGCATCCTTCAGTGTGAGGAAGAACCGGGTCATGCTCATATCCGTGATGGAGACCTGGCCTTTCTGACGAATCTGATTCTTGAACAGATGTACCACACTGCCGTTCGTTCCCAGAACATTTCCGCCCCGTACCGTAACAAACTTGGTTTCACTGTGTAACAAATTGGCATATACAATTAATTTCTCGCCGATTGCTTTGGTCATGCCGTAGAAGTTGGACGGATTGGCAGCTTTGTCAGTCGAGATATAGATTACTTTTTCCACCTTATTTTCAATGGCAGCCTCAATCACGTTTTGTGTACCAATCACATTGGTTTTGAGCGCTTCGTACGGCTGGTCTTCACACACCGGAACATGCTTGAGTGCTGCCAGATGAAACACATAGTCCACATGCTGGCAAGCCGCCGTCAAGGCATCCTTGTCACGAATATCTCCAATCCGGAAATGAAGACGCGGGTCTTCAAATTCACGACTCATGGCCACTTGGCTGGACTCGTTCCGGGAATATACAATAATTTCTTTGGGCTGCTGGGGCAGCAGTTGAGCCACAAGTTCATAACCCCATGATCCCGTACCGCCAGTCACGAGTATACGCTTATTTTCAAACATGCATTTTCCCTCCAAGCAGAAATTTAACTACTTTACCGGATACATCTGTTGCTTTGTAACCTTGCGGGCAATCCCAATCAGTGGACATCTGCGTCATGACTTTCACGCAATCAGCGATGCGTGCCGCATCCAGACCGGAGACCACATTGCTGCCGCAATCCACCGTTTCCGGACGCTCGGTAGTTCGGCGCATAGTTACGGTCGGCACGCCCATAATGCAGCACTCTTCCTGCACCGTACCACTGTCCGTGAGCGCACAACGTGCATGACGTTCGAGCATCACAAAATCGAAGAATCCAAACGGCTCGTGAAACTCTACCAACGGGTTCATCTCCAGTTGCAGATGCTCCGCAATCCGAATTGCTGTACGCGGATGAATGCTGCAGATTACACGCAGCCCGTGTTCCTCTGCGACCTGATTAAGTCCTTTCATAATCTCCAGCAGATGAGGGGCATGATCCACATTCTCGGCTCGATGGGCAGTAACCAAAAAATATTGCCCGGACTTCAGCTTCAGCTTTTTGAGGATTTTGCTGGAGTTCACCTGTGCGTCATAGTGCTGCATCACTTCATAGATGGGATTGCCCGTGAGCACAATGCGCCTGCTTGGTACACCTTCGCTGACCAAATGTTTCTTGCTCTGTTCCGTGTAAGGCATATTAATGGTGGAGATGGCATCAATAACCTTGCGATTCTTCTCCTCAGGCACATCCAGATCAAAGCAACGATTGCCTGCTTCCATATGAATAACAGGAACACCCATGCGCTCAGCCAATACTGCACATAATGCACTATTGGTATCCCCGAGCAGCAGCAGTTTATCGGGCTTCTCCTGCAATATCAGATCTTCCATTTGCGTAAACATCGAGGACAGCTGTCGTCCCAGAGAGGCTGCTTCATCCTGAAGAACGTAATCCGGTGCGCGCAGGCCCATTTCCTTGAAAAAGAGACCACTGAGACTTTCCGTGAAGTTCTGTCCCGTGTGCACCAGAATATGTTTGGACGCATACTGGTCCAGCTTGGAGATGATCAGGCTGAGCCGTATGATCTCAGGTCTCGTACCCAGCACCGTCATGATCTTCATCGTAATCCCTGCCTTCATCTTGTATTGGAACCCTTGCGCCCTGCTCGGCTGCGTCCCGCCTTGGCAGATTTGCGTCTGCGGGTAGCTGATTTGCCCATATGCGGACGCGGTCCCTTCGTTGTACGGGATCTCCCTTTACGTCGGCCAGTTCCGGAAGTACGTTTCAGCCCCTCACGGTCTCGGCGAGAATGAGATGCAAGTGACTTACGACGGCGTTTCCGCGTTTTGCCCCTCTGTTGAATCAGCTTTGCAGCTGGGCCAGCACTTGAGGCTACAGGGGCATCTTGACCCAATGCGATCGGAGGTAATGAGGAATGTGGCAACGCCTGTATGACCGTCAGCGGGAATAACAGTGCCCGAACCGTAACTGGCTCCAGAACCAGTACCGTGCGTAGTCCTCCCTCCCCATGGGTATACACAGGTCCATTCGGAGGTTGGATATAAGCAAACCATCCGGGAAAACGCAATAACCACTGTGTCACCATCGTATGCAATTTCGTTCGGTAGGTTTCAACCCCGTAGAGCTTTTCCGCTTCTGTCCGATTGCGCCACCCCGTATTCGAGGCCAGCTCCGAATCATTCAGCAAGGTTGTCGCCAAGGTGACAAGTGCTTCGGTATCTCCCGGCGGGGCCAAAAATGCACCACTGCCTACGGATTCCATTAATTCCTTCAGTCCACCCTGAGCGAAAGCGATGACCGGTTTGGCAAAATAGAGACCCTCCAGTGCGGTCATGCCAAATCCTTCTTTGACCATGCTTGGGATGACCACGATATCCATGGCGCTATACGCCAGAGATACGTTCTCTTCAAACGTAGTGAAGGTAAACCGGCGTGAATACCCGGATTTTTTCACCCGTGATACACACTCGTCGTAATACTTTTTATCCGATGGTGCCCCGATGATCCAGAAGCGACAGCGCGAATGCGTTTCACAGATCCTCAAGGCCATATCCACAAAAGGTTTCAACCCTTTGGCATCATATATAAAGGAAGAAATATAACCGATACAAGTCTGTGATGCCTTAAGACCAAGTTCCTTGCGCTTGCGCTCACGCAGATGAACCCAGCGGTCCGGTGCGGGCAGAGCCGGTTCCCATGTCGGCGAAATGACGGTTAGTTTGTCACTCATGCCAGCTTGATGGAATGGAGCGACCGCTGTCTCTGAGATACCGATAATCCAGTCTGCATAACGACCAATCATCTGAATCGCCTCGGTTGTATGTTCATTCGTATGAATGATCTCGGTAATCTTCCAGATAATCGGAATCTGAAGCGACTTCGCCGCTACAGCCGGCATCACATTGACACAGGTATTCGTTAACACGAGATCGGGAGCAGTCTCCCGTATGAGGGAGACCACTTCCTGATATGCTGGTGTATGGCGAAGTTGCTCCGCATCATTTGCAATGCCCAGGTAAGGTGTGTACACACCGTGAAGCATCGGCAGATTGCATATTTTGACCTGAATGCCGAATCTTCGTGCAAGCCCTGCCAGCTTCCCATCCTGGGGAACAATGAGCACACACTCAAAGATCGTACCGATCTCTCTCATAAAATGAAGCAGCAGCTTCTCTGCACCTGTAATGCTGCGAGTATTGCACACATGTGAAAATAACATCATCTTTGGTTTCGTTGCCATGGCCGCACGGACCCTGTATGCGGATATCCGATACAGGGTACTGTGCACACCTCCTCCCGGCCAGGATTAAGGAAATATGATGGTTAACATTTCATTAATTCTTTTGCCATACGTGTGGTCTTTCAGGGTACGCTCGAGTCCACGAAGGGCAATCTCACGGCGTTCCTTTTCATGCGTAAGATAATATTCCACCTTTTCGAGTAACTCCTGCGGCGAGGAATACGTCTCAATCTCCACACCCGGTTTGTAGAAACGCGTAATGTCATCCCTTGCGTCGGTCAACTGTAGCGTTGTGGAAGCGGCAATTTCAAACGTTCTTGGGTTCGGTGAGGCTGGCGGTATTTTGAGGTGATTATTATTGACGGAATCATCTTCGTGGGATCGGTGCAGGTTAATGACAATTTTGGTGCCATTGTACACATCATTGGTCTCCTGTGGACTCATCCAGCGGCCAAGTTCAATCTTCTCGCCATAGGCAGTATAGTCAGGCAGACGGTCCCACCAGATTCCGTTAAATACTGTATTGTGTGACATCAACTGAGGCATGATCGGATTAAAGAAGTATACCCGGTTCCAATAAGCCGAGCCGATAAAGCTGACATCCCGTTTTAACGGTGAAGGGGTTGTAATCGGAAAATAATGATTGGTGAACGCGGCAAAAGGGAGATAATGGACTGACGCGCAGCCGTTTTGTCGATATAGATCGATACAGTTCAGTTCCAACGTGAAGATATGGTCAAAATGTTTGACGATATCAAGCGTCATGTCTGTATAGTACGGATCATCGGTCAGCCAGATGGCCGTCTGAATGCCGGCTTGGCGGATCGCATCGATATGCTCGATGGGTATATCCATTCCATCCAACACAAGCACCAGATCAGGACGCGTCTGCAGCGCAATCTCAGAAACCGGTTGACGCGGATCCGTGAGGGTTACCTGAGCTACCATTCCCTGTAGCGTGGCCATGATGGCCTCATCCAACGGGGAGTATGGGAAACCTTTACCCGAAGATACATACAGCACGTGAACTTGTCGGAAAGGCAACGGTTCCTGTGCACAATTTACAATATAGTTGGCGCGACCGCGCAGATATCCTTCTTCCTTACCTGCGTCATATCCGGCATGTTGCCCATTTTTGCGCGCTTGATCAGCCAGGCTCAGTACCGGTGCATGAACCTTTTTGGTTTTACGGTGTTTGAGAGACATACCGCCACTCCTTTATTTTTTGGGATAGGTTACTCGTTGTGCTGTTACTTCAGACGGGGGTTACAGATGTTCCAGCAACTGACCGATGCGGCGAGTGAACGTGTGCTGGTTCATCGTGGTGAGAAGTCCCCGCCATGCCATCGCCTGTCGTTCTTCTTCATGCTTCAGATAATAGTGGATCTTGCGCTGAAGTTCTGCTGCGTTGGTGAAGGTCTCGATGTCATATCCCGGCTTATAATAACGGGGCAAATCCGCACGTGCATCTGTAATCTGCATGGTGCCGCAGGCACTAATCTCATACGTGCGCGGGTTAATGGAATGACCTTCAAGATGATGTGTGTTGCGATTGTCTTCCCCATTCTCGCAAGTCCGGTGAATGTTAATGACAATCTTGGCGCCATTGTAATAATCGACTGTCTCTCCCGGAGCAATCCATCCTTCGTGGATGAAGCGGCCCAGTACATCAAAACGTGCCAGCCGGTTCCACTGACTACCTGCAATGAATACCTTTTTGTCCGCAAGAAATGGAGCCAGCTCATCAAACAAGGCAATCCGGTTCCAAAATCCGGTACCGATAAAACAAATATCATGCTGATGCTGCGGTGCCGCGCGACGCGGTTGAAACATCCCCGGATTCACTGCGAGTGGCATATAGATAACCCGGCTGGCTCCATGTCCTTGATAGAATGGTACAGCGGCCTCTTCATGTGTGAACACGACATCATAGTGTTGACACAGGGACACGGTATCCTCGGTAAAATACGGATCATCCACAAACCACACAGCTGTTCGAATACCGAGTTCACGTATGCCCTTCACCTGCTCCAGATGATCCGGGGGAAACACATGCAGACCATTCATAACGAGCACAACATCTGGCCGATGCTGACTGGCTTCCTGCAACATTGTTGCTGGCGATCCAACAACGCATTCACGTACAGACTGCTGCAGGGCCAGGGTGACACCTTCATCGATGGCATCGAACCCTTGCGGAATATACAGCACCTTCATGTCCCGCAGAGTTGGTTCAAACATCTGTACCCGCTCCATCATGGCTTGACAGCCGCCAAATCTGCGGCCTTCTGCATATCCGCCGCGGTAAGCTGTCTCCGCTTCAGTTAGCGGACGGTGTCTTCGTTTTGCCACATTCTTCACCCTGTCTTCCTTCAGGAGATCTCACTTCCAGACTCTCCCCGAGATTGGTCTTCCCTCTAAAGGATATGCCTCGGGGTCAGATGCATCATGGACGGGTGTCCTGCAAGGCGCAAAATTGGCGCTTGCCCTCCACATCCGCCTGAACGGGCATGTCCGCTTTTGCGGCGATGCAAATAACCCGGGGGGATCTGTCCCCCCGGGCTATCATCATTTGTTCGGCATTACCAGCATCGAATATGGAATACAGCGGAAATAAGCCGATGCTTACGAAGGTTGCTTCGGAAACAGTGCAGTTGCTCACGTAGTCTTCCCTACGCTCCGCTGCTCCATTTCTAGCTTCATCCCATCTTTTCGATTACTGTGCTTTGTACGCCAGCTGATGTCCGTCCTCGAATCCCTTGGCGAAACCCGCGTTGAATCCCTCGTTGTACGCCTCGTTGTATCCCTGGCTGTATGCACCGTCCGGATTCGGATCGGTAGGGGTAGCCGGGACGAATGGTTGTACGGGCTTCGGACTCCGGTGCCGCCGTACCGTACGTTTCTTTTTTTTGAGCCACGCACTGCGTCCTTTAAGTGGGCGTTTGTGAAGAAGACGTTTGGCTCTGAGGGCACGCAGCTTGCGAATTTTGCGCAGACGGGCTCCACGAGTGACCAAAGCTCTTTTGGTTCTCAGTCGTATTTTCTTCTTTTTTAACATGTCATCATTCCTCCTGTATGTCCCGAACGATACGAATTGCACACTCGGGGTCTTTGAGCCACGGCAAGCCTGGCTCCCCATGCTGGATTCGAGCCAGCCTGATTCCCGTTACCATGCGAGACATCTCTTCCTGATAGCGACTCAGCAGACGAATGTTCTCGGCCAGACTGCGGGCGGATACTTCCGAATGAGCGGTTACACTGGCTACACTGTCCAGAATGCGTGCCAGCGCCTGCTGACTGTGTGCAATGGATTCAATGAGGGCCAGTTTAGCTTCCTGCTCACGCCGCATCAGACTCATTTTCCCATGTCTCCCAGATCCATGCCGCCAAACATGCCACCATCCATACCGCCGCCATCTTCGCTGTCGTTCTGTACCATCACCGCTTTGAGATTGTTGCACAGTCCGGTCTCCATCCGGGTTAAACCTTCCAGCAATTCCACCAGCTGATCATGCATTTTGAGTGGCTCGCCGACCTGATCTCCATGCGTCAGAAAGGTATCCCCATTCAAATGATTCAGCGTCCAGTTCCGTACCTTCTCGGCCTCAATCGCTTTTGCCTCCAGGATCAGGGCAATATTCCACTGCATCTTGGCTGCTGCGTCCAGCATCAGAATGAGGCTCTGTTCTCTACTCATGTTCCTTCACCCGCCTTCCGGGCTTATTCTTCCTCTTGAACCGCGATCTCCCGCATGACTTGGGTCAGCGTTTCGGCTACAGCCTCTTCCAGATCTGCAAGGCCTCCCAAGTAAGAGATAATGCTTTTGTTGATTTGCCCAGAGCTATCCAGCAGACCGTCAACGCCATCCAACTCCGGTTCGATATCTGGCAAATGATTGATGATTTCAGACATGCGTACAGCGACTTGGCGTTTGGCATCCAGCACACGTGCGATCTGCTGGTGAGAGTGTGCAATATGTGTGATGATTTCATCGATTTTGCTCTGCATGGTCCTCCTCCTTACCGTCACGGCCTGCTTCACCCATAGAAAAACCCGGCCTATCAGCATTTGCCTGTTACAGCATATGCCGGGCCGGGATCGTCAGTTACTACAGCTTGCGCCTATATCGTCAGATGACATAACTCCAGTCAGAAGAATATCGACTGAGGAATTGGCGAGTCCGTTCCTGCTTGGGACGCACAAATACCTCTTCCGGGGTTCCTTCCTCTACAATGGAACCTCCATCCATGAAAACAACCCGATTGGCCACCTCACGGGCAAACCCCATTTCATGGGTGACCACAATCATGGTAATCCCCTCTTGAGCAATGGAGCGGATGACAGACAACACCTCACCCACAAGCTCGGGGTCCAGCGCTGAGGTCGGTTCATCAAACAAAATTACTTCGGGATTCAGTGCCAATGCTCTGGCGATACCCACCCGTTGCTGTTGTCCACCGGACAACATACTCGGATACTCATTGATTTTGGCAGACAATCCGACTTGTTCAAGCACACGCAAGGCACGAGTACGGGCATCGGCTTTGGACATTTTCTGGGCAATAATTAAACCCTCCGTGACGTTATCCAGCACCGTCTTATGTTTGAACAGATTATAATGCTGGAAGACCATCGCCGTTTTTCGTCTCAATTGCACAATGTCATGTTTGCGTGCATGCTTGCAATCTACGGTTAACCCACTGATCTGAACCTCGCCCTCATCGGCACGTTCCAGAAAATTGACGCAGCGCAGCAACGTTGTTTTACCTGATCCACTCGGTCCAAGGATCGCAACGACATCACCCTGCTCCACCGTCAGATCAATCCCCTTCAATACGTCCTGCTTGCCAAATGTTTTGTGTATGTTCGTTAGTGTAATCATGACACGCCTCCTTTGCTGTACACGGCAACCCGACGCTCAAGCACAGCGGTGATCCGCTCGGCAATGAGGGTCAGCCCCCAGTAGATGAACGCGGCGGCGATAAAGGCCTCCAGAAATTTCAGACTGACGGATGCCACCACATCCGCTTTACCGAGAATGTCCATCTGTGACACGGTAAAGGCGAGTGTTGATCCATGCAGGAACCCGACAAACATGCTGCACAGATTAGGCAATACCGCCCCGATCGCTTGAGGAATGATGATGCGCCTTAAAGCCTGGAATGTGCTCATACCCACAGCGTGTGCAGCTTCCATCTGACCGATATCAACGGCAAGAATGCCTGAACGGATAATCTCGGACATATAGGCGCCCGCAGTAAGCGAGAAGGCAATGAGTACAAATACGAGAATCGGGATCGATGAAGATTGGAAAGCCCAACCGTAACGTTCCGCCAGCTTATCAATAATCATCGGAATACCATAATAGATGAGGAATAGATGCATCAGCATCGGTGTTCCACGCAGGAAAGAAACGTAGAACTCAGCAATACGGTGAATCCACCGCACACGATAAATACGGATCAGAGCCGTAGCCAGACCGATTCCGAAGCCTGCAATCAACGGCACAATCGTAATGACGAGTGTCAGTGGCAATGCCTTCAGAATTTGAAAAAAAGAGGTATAGATAAACTGGAGATCAATCGACATATGCTCACCCCGCTATTCGTTTCAATGCAAGTTCAAAAAGTCTGGTTTTCAGTACCGAGAAGATGGAATGAAGTTAGAAATGGAGTAGCGGAGCGTAGGGAAACCTACGTGAGCAACGGACATTTCGGCTGAATTTCATCTTCGATGCTGATGATGCCGCCAGGCATGATTCGTAATCAAAAGCGGACTTTTTGAACAACCTCTTTCAGGCGTTTGGCGCGAACGGCCGGTTTGTGTACAACCCTCTTGCGTTCATGACGCTGTAGTCTGCGTTCTGCAACGGCAAATCCTTTTTCGAGTACAATGACAATGACATAATAGACCACAGACAGACTGATGTATACCTCAAGTGCGTGGGACGTGGCGGAGATTAACGTCTGCCCTCTACCTACCATATCCATGACACCAATGGAGAAGGCCAAAGAAGTATCCTTTAATGAACCGATTAACGTATTGGCCATGTTCGGAAAAGCAACAATCAGTGCTTGCGGAACGACAATCCGCCGAAAAGACTGGAATGTCGTCATCCCCGCAGCGTAGGCTGCCTCCGTCTGACCTTTATCCACACTGCGCACTGCTCCGCGAAAGATCTCGGCAAAGGATGCCGCATCACTAAGCGCATAGGTCACAATGACAAATAACAACGGGTCGGTTCTCGACAGATCGATGCCAATCGGTTTGAGCAACTCGGGAAGTCCGTAATACACCAGGAATAATTTGATCAGGATCGGTGTGCCCCGCATGAATGAGACGTACAGGGTAGCCAGCTGGCTTAGTACCGGAATCCGATACAGACGGGGAACGGCCAGAAGCACGCCGCCCACCAGTCCGAGCACGATGGAGCCCCCTAGTACAATCAGTGTTATATGCAAATATCGTAGCAGTTCCGGGATGAAATCCAGAACCAATGACAGATCAAATGATTTTCCCATTACCGCTGCACACCTCTCTCAGACTACTCTTCAACCGTATAGTCAGCTCCAAGCCACTCTGTGCTCAGTTTGCCTAATGTTCCATCTTCTTTGATCGATTTGAGCGCTTCGTCCACTTTGGTTTTGAGCTCCTGCTCATCTTTGTTCAGAATGAAATACACTTTGGAGTTGGAGAGGGCATCTCCCACCGTTTTCAACTGGGCATCAACCGCTTTATTCTGATAATCAATGGCAAACTGAGTGCTGATGGTTGCATCCACCCGGCCTGTTTTGATCTGGGTAATGGTATCCTCACCTGCTCCGGAATATACGATATCAATCCCGTTACCGTTCGATGCATTCCATTTCTCAGCAAGTACAGCCGCATTACTCGTAGCACCAACGATCAATTTTTTACCCTTCAGATCCTCAATCGATTTTACTTCCTCATTTTTCTGACTTACGACAATTTTATTTGGGAAAATATTATAGGCTTCATCATTAAACAGGAACTTGGCCTGTCTCTCTTCGTTCACTTCCATCTGGTGCGCGATCAAGTCAATTTTTTTCGTTTCCAGACTCAGCAGTAGGTTTTTGAAATCCATGGTGCTGAATTCGAATTCATACTCAGGCAAACGTTTGTCGATCTCCCGGATCAATTCCACATCATAACCTGTTAACTTGCCATTCTCATCAATGAAGCAGACATTCGGGAACTGTGTACCTGTTCCTACAATGATTTTTTTCACTTTGGTGTCGCCTGCTGCTGAAGCAGATTCTGACTCATTGCTTGCAGTACCTGTGCTGCATCCAGCCAGGACCGCCAACATTGTAATGAACAGCAGTGCTGTCCGGAATTTTTGAATCCCCCGTTTTTTAACCATTCCCAATCTCCTCCACAGGCTGTTATCACAGCAAATATGATGTGTATTCCTATTCCTCTAATTCATTAACAAACCATTCTTACTTGTATAGTCGGAATTAGGTTGAACAAAGAATATCATCACAAGTCATCTTTGAGCAATAACTTAACTAATAGGACATCCTGATATGGTTATAGAACTTCTCTATAGTACACGAAAAAGCCATCCCCAATATCCATTGGCGGACGGCTTCTTCATGTATGAATCTCGTTCGATTATATCCTGTTGGCGTTACACCACGTTGTGCTTTGCTCTCTCATCTATCTGCGACTTGCCCATTTAATTTTACGCGCAACTTCCACTCGCTGTAATTGCAAAAGGCCGATCCGTTCCTCGAACTTCTTGCGTTCATCCATGGAATGAGCGGCATGAATCTGATGGCACAGACCAGTAAGTTTGCTGTTAATGTAATCGAACCTTGTCCATAATTCCTCTTCAGGTGTGCGCTGCTGGTCCGTCGCCGTCTGAAATATTTTAAGTTGGTGGATTAAGGATTGCTGCCATTCCTGATCTTGAATTTGAATGGCAAAATGCAAAAGATCCAGATAGTCATCGATTTGCAACGAAACGCCGCAATCAGGTTTAGTGTTCATCGTCGTCTCTCCTTATTTCAATACTTGGCTGGAATCAATTACTTCTATCTTACAGGAACAAGCCCACTGAAAGCGAGTGCTGAATGATTAAATTTTGGTATTTTTTTTATTTTTTTATGTTAAAACAGCTTTACATTTCCATTCGTTCCAATTTGGCAGGTTGTTGGTATTGGTGCATATCAAATCTGTGATAAAAACCCGTATTAAAGGAAAAAAGCTCGTTCCTTAATACGGGTTTTTCGTCACGTTATATATTATATTAACGCATATAAAATCAGGTATTTTTACCATCTCGCTGCTGTCTAGTCATCAATAACATGATAAAAGAGATGATGATAATGGAAACAGTCCATGCCCAGGCCATGGTCTGATTGCCTGAATCAACAGCGACATAAATTGCGGTGGGTACCGTTTGCGTTTTGCCCGGAATATTGCCTGCAATCATCAGTGTGGCTCCGAATTCCCCGAGTGCCCGGGCAAAGCCAAGGATGAAGGCGGTCATCAGTGCTCTGCCTGCGAGCGGCAAAGAAATGTAACGAAAGACCTGCCACTCATTCGCCCCAATCGAACGTCCTGCATCTTCCAGATCCCGATCCACACCGCCGAATCCTGATTTCATGGTCTGATACACGAGTGGAAAAGCAACCACCACCGAAGCAATCACCGCAGCCCACCAGGTGAAAATAACCGGTGCGGAGAATATGGCTTCAATCCATTGTCCAAACAGACTTTTACGTCCCAGTATGACAAGCAACAGAAATCCAACCACCGTCGGAGGCAGAACTAGCGGCAGCATAAATGCCGTTTCCAGCAGTGTCTTTCCCCGAAATGATGTACGTGACATCTTCCAGGCTATCGCGATTCCGAGCACAGTGGCAACCACACTGGATAACAGCGCAACCTGAAGCGACAGGCGCACCGGGGACCAGAATACGGACCAGTCTATGGCGTTCACATTCATTGCGGAATCGTAAAGCCGTATTTCGCGAAGATATCCAATACTTCAGGGGTTTGCAAATACGCATAGAATTGTTCGGCCTCTGTGCGGTGTTTCGTTCCTTCAATAATGCCTATCGGATAATTGGCGGGTGTGTAGCTGTTCTTGTCCACCTCAAACGCAATGTTCACTTGGTCTGAAGTAAGAGCATCCGTTTTATATACAAATCCTGCATCTGCATTGCCTGTCTCCACATATTGAAGCACTTGTCTAACATCTTTCCCCTGCACAAGTTTGCTCTCCAGTTGATCCCACAGCTTGGCATTAGTCAAAGCTTCCTTGGCATAGGTTCCCGCAGGCACACTTTCCGGAATGCCAATCGCTACCGTCTTAATCGACTCGCTGGTGAGATCCTTTTCGCTGGTTACGGTATGGGTCCCATCTGCTGGCACAATGGCCACCAGTGAATTCTGTAGCAGATTCTTCTGATCACCAGTTGCAATCAGGTTCTCATCCACCAGGGCATTCATATTTTTCGTTGCCGCCGATACAAAGATATCAGCCGGGGCACCCTGTTCAATCTGCTGTTGCAAGGCACCTGATGCACCAAAGTTGAAATTAAGTTCTATATAAGGATTAGCTCGCTCATAATTGGTTTCAATCTCTTTCATCGCATCGGTCAGACTGGCAGCCGCAGAGATCGTCAGATCTACCGTTTCCTGAGGTTCACTATTTCCCGCTGATGAACTTTCACCTGATGCCGCTGGCGTTGAAGTCGTTTGTTCTGCACTTGTGGATGTATCCGTAGAGCCCGTACTTGCACCACAACCAGCCAATACAAGAGCCAGTCCCAGTGACATGCTCCCCAATACATATCCGATTCTCTTTCTCATTCATTTCTCCCCTAACGTTATATTCAGATATAACTAGTTATAATTAATTATATCTAATTATACACAAGACAAAAAAAATGGGAAGGTGATTTCAATCACATTTGATTTTGTTACCCGATCCTATGGGTTTCTTCCGCGTGCTCAGGTTTATGCCATCCCTCAATTAATGGTATAGTACAAGAAACATTCCATTACGATGAATGATCGGATCTATATCTTTGAAGGAGGATCTTCACTTATGACGGAGGAGCAATCCTACACAACCGAAGAAATATCCAAGCTGCTCAAAATATCGAAACTGACAGTCTATGACCTGATCAAAAAGGGAGACCTTGTCGCATACCGCGTGGGTAAACAAATGCGGATTGATGCAACGGATCTGGAGGCATATAAACGTCGCTCCAAGCAACTTCAATCTTCAAATCAACGCATCCCGGCTTCGGATCAAACCTCGGCATCGGCTAATCAGCCAGGTCATGGTGATTCTCACGGAACTTCCTTACTGTCAGCCAACCCCGCCGGGTCTGCGTATGCAATTCCTCCAGCGAATTCTACCCATACCATGACTGCTGCACCAAGACATCTGGTCATCACAGGTCAGGATGTCAGTCTGGATATCCTAATGCGCCATATGGAAAAACAGACCCGGGACATCCGTCCGCTGCGCTCGTTCATGGGGAGTCTGGACGGGCTTATCTCGATGTATCGTGGTGAATCCGATCTGGTCAGCACCCATCTGCTCGACGGAGATACCGGTGAATATAATCTGCCGTATATTCGCAAAATCCTGACGGGACGGTCTTATGTAGTGGTGAATTTACTGTCCCGACCAGCAGGATTGTATGTTGGGCGAGGCAACCCGCAGAACTTGCAGCATTGGACCGATCTGAGCAAGCCTGAACTAAGACTAGCTAATCGGGAGAAAGGTTCTGGTGCGCGCGTATTGCTGGATGAGCAGCTTCGGCTGCATGGAATTCCTGCCGCGAATCTGATCGGATATGAAGCCGAAGAAACCAGTCATATGGGTGTGGCTGCCAAAGTCAGTTCAGGTGAAGCCGATGTCGGAGTTGGCATTGAGAAGGCTGCACGACTTGTGGGCCAGGTTGATTTTATCCCGCTCGTTCAGGAACGCTATGATCTGGTCATGCTGAGGAAGCAAGGTAATGAAGCCTGGACCGAATCGGTGCTGCGAATTCTCCAATCGCCTGAGTTCAGGCAGGAACTGCAATCATTCGAGGGATATGATGTGTCCCGAACAGGCGAAATTTTGTACGAAGCTTAAGTGTATGATGTACAGCCCTTCAGTCCGTCCATGCTAAACGTATGGCGCACATGATGCATATACCAAACGCCTTGCAATGGCTGCAAGGCGTTTTTTGGATTCTTTCTATATATAATCACTCATCAGATCCAAGGATGGGCTGCTCATTGCGGCAGATCGATCTCCAAGATAAATACACCATACGCGGGTAGGTTGACCTCATTCTGAAGCGTTGTACCCGATAACAACTCTTTGGCTTGCTTTTTAAGCTGGATGGCCACTTCGTGGTCCGAGTAGTTGAGTAAAAATACATAAGCTTTATCCTTACCGGAACGGATCCCAAGCTCAACTTCGGACGGCACCTCTACAAGGTCATCCACAGGCGAGACTAGCCCGATCTCTTCCAGAAGAGCATCGACGACCGGTTCATTATAAGCTGCACCATAATACCACACATGCCCTTGACCTACCGCGCGTTTGGTCATAGCAGGACTATCTGCATAATATTCGGATGCATACTCGGCTACGACCTGCACGTCAGGATACTCCACATGAAGGACTTCGTTAAATCCGGTCGTTGTTGTTCCCTCCTGAAGTCGCCCTCTCGTCCCGCTCCATTGCAACGTGGATGCGGAAACGGTTCCTTTGATTAATGTGAAGTCTTCTACGGTTACACCACACAACTCAGCAACAGCGCCTGGGAATGGTCTCATATAACAATGTCCCTTAAGGTCCTTATAACCCGTGCGCGCACCGAAAAACAGAGTTCCCCCTTGACTGACATAAGCTTGCAGCAGTTCTGCTGTCTCGTCTGACATGATGGCCGGGTGAGCATAGATGATCACCTTATATTGGGATAACGCCTCCAGTGTTGTCGTGGATTGCAGGGTAACCAGATCCGTCGGAATATGACGATACTGGAGCTGCTTATACCAGGAGCGTACGCTCTGCTGATGAAGCGGTCCGTGCCATTCGTCCAACTCTCCGTCCCAGATGTTATCGTAATCCTGCAGGATCGCAACGTCGGCTTGATAGGTAGTGCCCGCAATAACACGCCCGATCTTGGCAAACTCCTCCCCTACTTGCGCAACCTCGCGTACCCTTCTGTTGGGTTGATTATGGTAATCATTGATGCCATGCCAGTACATCTCCGTGCCAAATGTTGCCGTCCGCCAGCGGAAATAGACGAGCAGGTCTGTTCCGTGAAGAACCGATTGATACGACCATAATCGGATCTGTCCCGGTCTTGGCGTACCCATGCCTATGCTGTCGACCCAGCCTCCTGGCCCAGACTGTTGCTCCATTACGCAGAAGTTCGGTGACATGTTGCGTACGTTGGACAGTTTCATGCTCCAGGCCCGGTCTTGTAACGAATTATCATCTGTTCCCGGGAAGATCGTGGCAAACTGCGGATACGAATCATAAGAGAAGAAATCGAGCAGCTCCTCTGTCATTTCATGATTATCCAGGTGTCCAAACGTACCGTTCGTTGTGATCCAATGTTTCGGGTCCAGTTCCCGAATGATGTCCACCTGAACCTTGGCAAATGAAATGGTATTGGCTGAGATGAATCTCTTTTCATCCAATGCCAGGTGAGGATTTGGCGATGGACTGACCATATTTCGGGTAAGGTGGACTTGCTCCCAGTCGGTATAGGTCTGACTCCAGAAAACGGTTCCCCAAGCCTGGTTCAGATTCTCTAATGATTCATAACGATCCTTAAGCCATTCACGGAAAGCGTCATGATCTGCCTCAGCGTAGAACACATCCATATGGCAATTGAATTCGTTATCGATCTGCCAGCCAATGAGAGCCGGATGATCTTTATAGGCAATCACCATATTACGCACGATTTTTTCACATTGCTGTCTGTAGATGGGGCTGCTGTAGTTGGTATGGCGTCGCATGCCGTGTTGATACAATACGCCGTCTTTATTCGCATTTAATACTTCAGGGTATTTTGAGGTTAACCAAGCTGGTGGAGTTGCAGTTGGTGTTCCCAAAATAACGCTCAAACCATATTGATGTGCCAGATCCATTGCCTTCTGGAAAAAACTAAAATCGAACTGGTCTTCTTCCGGTTCAAAGATGGACCATGCGAATTCAGCCATCCGAATAACCGTAATATTCATCTCTCGCATTCTGCGGAAATCGTCCTCCCACAACGCTTCCGACCAATGCTCAGGGTAATAACAGACCCCCATTTTCAATTCATCCATATGTATAGACTTTGCCATCTTCATTTGCCTCCTTAACCTGCCATATTGCCTCCATTCTATTGGAACCTTCACGTATAATAAATGACAAGATTATGCGACTTATAATAAAATATTGTCATTGTCTACGACTCAAACGACAGTTGAATGAATCTATTTGGATTCATTACATAAAAATATTGCGTTCAGATGGAGGATGCACGTGAAAGAACACATCTTTCTCCCCAAGCCGATTTTCCCCAGACATGTATGCTTTCCCGATTTTATTGGAGGGTACAGTGACTTTCCGAAGCATCGTGTGCATCGAGAATATGGCACGACTGAAATTAACTTGGATCGATGTTACAACCTGCACCTTGTACTCAGCGGCAAAGGATTCCTTGACACCGGAACCACACGATATGAGTTAATGCAAGGGCAGGGATTTCTCTATGGCCCCGGTCTCAGACAAACGTACTACTCCGATTCGGATGATCCTTGGAGTATTCGTTGGATTCACTTCTACGGCGTTCGTCTCGAAGAATTGTTAAATGGAAAAGGCGTTGACGAGCCATGGCTGTTTCAATGTTCCAACTTCCCGGTGGTTACTGCGCTCATGGATCGGTTAATGGGGCTCGGAAGAGGTTATCAAGTGGAAGACGAACACAGCATGGCGGCAACGCTATACGAACTTCTGACCCGATTGCAATCCGCAGCGAGTCGAATCAATGTTTCGCTTAATCACACTTCAGAGCGAATTCGTGAAGCGGGGAATTATATTCGGTCCCATAGTAACGAGCATATTACACTTGAACACATTGCCGGGATTGCCGGATACAGTACAACCTACTTTAGCCGCAAGTTCAGTCAGACGTTCGGCATCTCCTTCCCGGAATTCCTGATGGAATCCAGGTTATTGCATGCCAAGCAACTGCTCGCGACAACGAACCTTTCCATTAAACAAATTACGCTTGAAACGGGATTCTCACAGTCGAGCTACTTCATCCGATGTTTTAAAACCCAGGAAAACGTAACACCCATGCAGTTTCGAATGATGCACAATCATTCGTTATAGGCACAAGTTACTTCATTATGCTGACGCAAAAAGAAGACTCTGCATACAACATGCAGAGTCTTCTTCACTCATTTTAATAGATGTTCATTCGGATCTTCATCCTCATTAACCTCACTCACGCCAGAATACCCCGGCCTCATCCCGTTCGACCTGCTCGAGCACATCCTCAAAATCAGAACAAGGTGTAATCACATCTACCGGGTTCCAGCTGCTCTGTTCATCTCTGGCATACACCTTCCACCGATGATCTTCCCAGTAAAATCGGGCAATATGCATCTTGTCCCATTGATACCGTTCCTCGGCGGGTCTTTCTTCAGTGAGGATCAGTTCATTGTCATTCATCTCATACGTCAACTTCACCATCGTACGCAGTGGCGCGGGTACCTTCTCATGAATATAACCGTTCATTACGGACTGAATCCTTTGGAGTGTAAACAAGTCCAGCATGAAGATGCACATCCTTTCAGCAAAATACGCCCCCTTGATCCATTTACCAACTGGATTTTGTTACGCCAGGGATCTGCCCTTGATGAGCCAGTTCTCTGAACTTGATTCGAGATACCTTGAACTTGCGTAGATAACCCCGCGGGCGGCCCGTCACTTCGCAACGGTTCTTCAGTCTAGTCGGAGATGCATTACGCGGCAGTTTCTGCAAGGCTTCGTAATCCCCTTTTTCCTTCAATTCCCGGCGCAGATCCGCATATTTCGCCACGATCGCTTGGCGTTGCATCTCACGTACCACTTTTGATTTTTTAGCCATGAAATCCAGCTCCTTTATCCCTTTAATTTATGTTTAAACAGAACAACCTTCCGACTTATACAGCCTCCACAGGCCATGGCAGTGGATTGTCGAAATGACCCCAGTCGACCAGCATTTCTTCATCACTAAGCAGGCACTGGTCCAGCTCATCTTCAATACTGGCACGTTCCATGTCGATTCCAATCATGACAAGCTCCGTCTGGCGATCTCCCCACTGGGCATCCCATTTCTCCAGAACATCTGGCTCGTTACGCAAAATTTCTTCTTTGTCCGCTTCCGGCAACGCCGCGACCCAATGCCCCGCAGGACCAAATTGAATGGATGGTCCTGCCTGACTCAGGCTTGCAGCAACATCTCCTTGGGCGGCAAGCCATACCAAACCTTTGGCACGTACCACTTCTTCCGGCCAGTAACTCATGAATTCAGCCAGACGGGAAGGGTGGAATGGCCTTCTGCGGCGATAAACGAAGGAAGCAATGCCATATTCCTCCGTTTCCGGTGTGTGCGACTCCTTCTCCAGCTCCTGAATCCATCCAGCGGACATGCTCACCTTTTCAAAATCAAAACGGCCTGTATTCAGAATCTCAGACGGATTCACCTGTCCACTCTCCGTGCGAATGATTTTGGCATTAGGCTGTAGCTTGCGGATGATGCCTTCCAGTTTATTCAGCTCGGTGTCATCGACCAGATCACATTTGTTCAGCAGCAGTACATCACACGTTTCGATCTGATCAATCAACAAGTCTACGACGTCGCGGGTGTCCTCATCTCCGGTCGCCTGATTACGATCCAGAAGACTCTGTCCTGATCCAAAATCATGCCAGAAACGATTGGCATCCACTACTGTTACCAGACAATCCAATCGGGCTAAACTTGTCAGATCAATACCCGACTCCTCATCGGCGTATGTAAAGGTCTGTGCAACGGGAACAGGTTCACTGATACCAGTGGATTCGATCAAAATATAGTCATACTTGCCTTCGTTCACCAGCTTCTCAATCTCTTGCATCAGATCATCCCGCAAGGTGCAACAGATACACCCGTTGGACAACTCCACCAACTTCTCTTCAGTTCGAGACAAGGTTGCCTCCCCCTTAACCAGCGCAGCATCAATGTTGACTTCACTCATGTCGTTAACGATCACGGCAACCTTAAGCCCTTGTCTGTTGTTCAACACATGATTCAAAACGGTTGTTTTCCCTGAACCGAGGTAACCACTCAGTACGGTTACCGGAACTTGCTTTTGTGTCATAGAAATCTACTCCTTATATGTGCAGTCTGTGTAATCTGGACTTTAATAGTAATTATTACGATTAACAACATTGACTATAATCCTGTTGCACAGTCGTTGTCAAACTATTTTTACGAAATACTCCAGAAAAATGGATAAGAAAAACATCTATCGACGTACTTTCAGAGAAGGTAGACCGTGTTCAGTTAAAGTTTTTCTTAAGATAATTGAACTGTTCAGATCCTTTGAAAACTTATAAATTCTAAGATATAAAAAAGACCCATGATCTGTCTCCTGCCGCTTGTATCCTGATGATACGTGCCGGAAAATTCAGTTCATGAGCCTTTACTTTACTATTCAGCTTGCTGCCACAGATCTAGCCTTATTCCCCGCTTCCATCCGTTGCCTGAACACCAACACCAGAACCATCGCTGCAACAGACAGCAACGTGCAGATCATAAACATGGTCGAATACGAACTCACTTGCACAATGAGCCCCATTGCCAGTCCACCCAGAGAGAATCCAAGGTCATACGAGGACATGAAAATCCCCATGAGTACATATCTGGAATCCGCAGGCAGCACAAAGGACAGATATGTGGTTAATGTCGGGTACAACAATGCCAGGGCAAAACCGCTAAACACCGCGGAGAGATACACCAATGGCCCGATGGTCTCCATTAGACTGAGCAACTGGGTTCCCAGTGCAGCACATAGCATTAACCCTGCCATCAGCCAGGTATTCCAGCTACCATCGGAAGGAATTTTTTTTCGCAAAATAAACCTGCACAGGATCACAACCAATCCCTGAATCGTCAGAAATACGCCTGCACTCGCCATTCCGGTGGATACCATATACAGGGGAAGGAAGGTCGCTGTTGCTCCAAAAACGCAGGACGCAAACAACATCACCACACTGCTAATCAGCAGTGGCGTGCTACGCCAGATGCCGCCGAATGAACGAAACATATCACCCAAGGTATACGATTTGTTCTGCAAGGTACTCCGGGGCAAATCCACATTGTACCCGATCAAAAGTGGCAGCGCCGCCAGTCCGATCATCAGCAGCGTAAACGCCAGATCACTGGCATTTTCCCAGATTTGTATGGCGAGGATCGGAATGACCAGAGAAGGAACCATCGTAAACAGGGTGTACATGGACAGCCCTTGTGCTCGGTCTTTGTCCTCCAGCTTTTCCACAATGCCTGCCTGCATGGTCATAGAGAAAAAGGCCGTAGCCACCCCTTGCAAGGCCCGCAGCCACAGATACGTCTCCACACCAAAAACAACAAATAACAGCAGCGTTCCGGCATGTAAAAGCAATAACCATTGCATCACACGAAGTGGGCCATGCTTACCCAGCAGCTGTGCTGCGAAAGGTCTCAAGAGCATACAGGTGAACATATACGCCCCCATCATCAGACCAATCTCAGCCTGATTCAATCCGGCGGCTTCACTTCGCAAAGGCATAATAATCGTCAAAGCCGAATTCGCCGCAAAAAATAAAAAGGCCAGCATATAAAACCGGATAAACGAAAAGGATACCGGATTTAATTTTCCATTGGATGTTGCCGTCATCGAAGACTTCAAACGTTCGTCACCACTTTCTCTTCTGGCAGTCAACTCACAGATGTACCTGTCACGGGTCTACGCCGTTCATAGGCAAAAACGATCATTACCGCTCCTAGGATAGCACAGATCATGTACATAAATGAATAGGAAGAGAAGTCAGCGACGGGTCCCATAATCACACCACCCAGAGAAATACCCAGATCCGCCATCGCGATAAATAAACCGATCAGGACGTTCCGGTTCAGCTTAGGCAGGACAAAAGACAAATAGGTCGTGAGTGTCGGATACAGGATCGCCTGACCGATTCCCATGAATACAGCACCCACATAGAAAAAGACCACCCCGCCTGTTACGGCAAAACTGACACATTGCGCAGCTACGGCGAGCAGACACATGGTACCCATCATGAAAGGAGAATGCCAACTGCCATCGGAAGGAATCCTTTTCCTAAGCATAATTCGAGCCAGTACCACCGTTCCTGCCTGAAGCATCAGATATACGCCCGCATTCCCGTTTGGTACTTGGCCGGCGTACAGCGGAATGAAGGTTGTAATCGCGCCAAATACAACGGAAGCAGCAAGCATTAACACACTGCAACGAAATAAATACGGATTCTTCACCAACTGCCCAAAGGATTCCCACATGCTCACATTCTGCTCCGATGGATTCTCAGCAGGTTGCTCCTTGTTTGGTTCCATTTTGGCGGTATATCCGAAGATACCCGTACAGACAGCAATGCCGATCAGAACCACTGTAAAATAATCCATGCCTCCCGCCTGCCATATCCCTAATGCGAGCACTGGCCCCACGATCCCCGGGATATAACTGAATAGCGAATAATACGAAATTCCCTGAGACCGATCTTTCTCCGGAAGGGCATCAATAATGCCAATCTGCAAAGCCATAGAAAAGAACGCTGTCGATACCCCCTGCAAAATACGAGCAACCAAATAACCGCCGAGTCCCGTAAAGGTATATAAAATCAGCGCAAATCCATTGATAATCAGAATCAGACGTAATATTTTGATCGGTCCATGCTTTTGAATAATCCGACCTGCCCATGGTCTGAAGAACATCGTTGTGAACATATAAGCGCCCATGATCAGTCCGATCGTTGTACCGCTCGCGCCCAAGGACTCCCCTTGCAATGGGATGATCACATTAAGAATGGCATTGGCACTGAAATAAAGAAGGACTAATATGTACAAACGCAGAAAAGGCCAAGACATCGCTCCACTCACAATGGGTGATCCCCCTAAAATGTTATTAAATGCTTCAATAATCGCTTTGCATAGTCGGACTGTACGTCCTTGAGTTGCTTGGTCGGAACGATCTCTACAACCTGCCCCTCTCTGAAAATGATTACCCTGTCGCAGATATAGGCTGCCGCCTGTATATCATGCGTGATAAAAACATAGCTCAGCTTGTAGATTTCTTTCAGCTCTTTCAACAATTGCAACACCTGAATCTGAACAGATACGTCCAATGAGCTGATCGCTTCATCAAACACAATGCATTTAGGGGCGGTGGAGATGGCCC
The DNA here is from genome assembly GCF_037974275.1 of Paenibacillus sp. FSL R5-0519. Taxonomy (NCBI): domain Bacteria; kingdom Bacillati; phylum Bacillota; class Bacilli; order Caryophanales; family Paenibacillaceae; genus Paenibacillus; species Paenibacillus sp. FSL R5-0519. Next base: position 1,032,362 of record NZ_CP150234.1, on the reverse strand, counting down.
TGGCAATGCACACTCTCTGAGCCTCCCCGCCCGATAGTTCATGCGGATATTTGGATCTATAAAAAGGGTCCAGTCCAACTTGGCTCAGCAACAGATCCACCTTCTCTGAATTACCCTGATCCTTTCGCAGCTTTTGCTGTGCTTGCATCGGTTCCATAATGGCAGCTTCCACGGTAAGAAATGGATTGATGGAGGATGTATAATTTTGAAAAACGGCGCTGATGTTACCCATCCGTACACGTCGATCTTGTACGTCTTTACCATCGAGCGAGATCGTTCCACGATCCGGGCGTTCAATGCCCAGAATCAGACGGCCCAACGTAGATTTACCGCTTCCGCTTTCACCGATGATACCGAGACACTCGCCCTGCTGGCATTCAAAGGTAACCTGTTTCAAAACTTGTTGTTTGTGCTTGGAGAACAGTCCGCCTTGGTTATATGATTTTTCGATACCTTCCACCTTTAGCATCTATACGTCCCCCTGCATCAACGCCTTAAAATGATTGCTTAGCTCCAGCCGGGTAGAGACCAGATACTGCGTATAGGCATGCTTCGGCTCTGTCAAAACAGAATGCATGCTGCCACGCTCAACGATCTTGCCGTCTTTCATAACCATCACGTCATCTGCAATCTTCTGGACAACGCCGAGATCATGGGAGATGAACATCATGGAACAGCCCATGCGTTCACGTAATTGAATCAATTGCTCCACCACTTCATATTGAGAGATCGTATCCAGTGCCGTTGTCGGCTCATCCGCAATAATCAGATCGGGCTCAAGCACCAACGCCAGTGCAATCATGATTCGTTGCAGCATCCCACCAGACAGTTGATGTGGATATTGATTCAGAATCTCGCGTGGGTTTCTGAGCATGACGCTTTCCATGGCATGGATGATTTTCTGTTCAATCACGCGGGTGTTCCAGCCAAAATGCTGCTGAAGCGTCTCCCGGATATGCACACCAATGACACAGGAAGGATCAAATGCACTCATGCCATTCTGCAAAATCATACACAGATGCTTGCCCCGCTTACGCCGCATCTCCGGTTCCGAAAGCTGGTTCAGGTCTTCGCCCTGAAATAACATTGTGCCCGATTGGCGAATCCATGGCTTGTTCAGTCGCATGATAGCCCTGCACGTAACGGACTTCCCACTACCACTTTCCCCCACGATGGCCATACAGCTTCCCTGTTTGACTTCAAATGAACTGTCATGAATAATCACTTTGCCTGTATTGCTGTCCCATACTTTTAAATGTTTAACCTCGACTATATTCATAAGCGGCCTTTCTCACCTCACTTTCGTAAGACTTGTCAGACTTACCTTGAGAGGTCATCAATTTGGGGTCCAAAGCCACTTGAAGCGCATCCGATAAAAAATTAAAGGCAGACACCACCACCACAATGGCCAGGCCTGGTCCCAACATCAATTCAGGTCTGGAGAACATGACTTCCCTCGCCTCATTGAGCATCATGCCCCACTCCGCATGCGGAGCCTGGATTCCAAGCCCCAGAAAGGAAAGGCCGGAGATCTGCAACATCATCGAACACATGGAACCGCTGGCAATGACAGCAATATCGGCAAATGTAACCGGAAAAATATGTTTGGTTATAATTCTCAGATTAGGCGTGCCGGAGGCTTTAGCGAATTTCACATAATCCATATCAGAGAATTGCATCACAGATGTTCGAATAACGCGGGCAAACCAGGCCCATTTCATCCACACAAAGGCAATCAAAATGTTCTCCAGTCCTGCACCCAAAATGCCAACCACCGCCAGTGTCATCACGTATCCGGGAAAAGACAGCATAATGTCACAGACTCTCATAATCCATGCATCCACTTTCCCCTTGAAGTAACCCGCAATGAATCCAACAATAGCCCCAATCAGAACAGAAAGGCTCAGCGCAACCAGAACCCATAACACACTTGGACGGATGCCATAGATAAGCCGGGATAATACACATCTACCCAGATGATCATTGCCTAATAGATAATCCCAGGATGAGGAGGCATACCGAAGCTTCATGTTCACTTGTCCAGGATCATGCGGCGCAATAAGCGGAGCCAGTACGCCCGCCATAATCGTGACCATAATCACTACCAAAGAGGTCATCGCAAGCTTGTCTTTGCTCAGATTTTTCAGTATTCGCATCAGAATTCCTTTCTCAAACGGGGATTCATCGCCGCATTAATGATGTCGGATAACGTATTAAACAAGACAAAGGTTACAGCCAACATCAGAACATACGCCTGAATAATCGGAAAATCCCTGCTTAAAATGGATTTTACACTGAGCCTTCCGAGCCCCGGCCAGGCAAATACATTTTCAATGACAACCGTACTGCCTAGCACGATAGGGATCGCCATACAAAAGATGGATACAGCCACCTGTAAGGAATTTCTTAGAATATGCAGGGTTACTTTCCTCTCGCTCAGACCGCTTGCCCGTGCATATAACACATAGTCCTCATTCATATTGCTCAGCATGGAGCTTCGAACTGTTCGAAAATAAATGCCTGTATAACTCACCGTGATCACAATCACCGGCAGAATGTAGCTTCGATACGAGTCCATGCCACTGGTAGGCAGCAGATCCAACTTGACGGAAAAATACCAGATCATCATGGCTGCAAGCCAGTAGGATGGCATAGCTGTGAGGAAAAAGGAAATACCTCTGACCGATCGATCCAACAGCTTGCCTTCTCTCATCGCACAGATCACACCCAGCAGAATGGACAGCGCAATAATAAATACCGATGAGACGAGTGTTAACTTCAATGTGTTCATAAAAGCTGGCCCCATCAATGACCACACAGGTTCACCCGATACATATGAGTTGCCGAAGTCCAACTGTAAAACAGCTATAATCCAGTTCGCATACTGGATCATGAACGGCTGATCAAACCCTAATGCCCGGTTGGTCTGGGCGATCAGTTCATCCGTAATCTGCGGAACTTCCTGTGCCTGTAACACAACAACGGCCGGTTCCAAGGGAGATAGATTAATCAGAACAAACGTTATAAATGAAATGATAATCAATAAAGGGATGGCTAACAGAATTCTTTTGACGATATAACTTCCCATATCCATCTCCGCTCTATTTAAAATTCAACTTTTCAAAAGGTAGTTCATATTGGGTCTGCTTGAATGAGATTCCTTCGAGATTATCAGGAGCGACTACAGTGACACGTCCGTTGGTAATTGGGATGAAGACCGCTTCATCATGGACGATCTTCATAATGTCGGCATACAGGGATTGGCGGGAGTCCTCATCCGTGGAGATCATGACCGCATCAATTTTCTGGTACAATTCATCTGCTTCAGCAATTCCGCTTGTCGTATGTTTGTATGCCGAATCTGACGTAAAAGCAGCGATGGTACTCTGAGGATCATAGGCCAGCCCCCAGGTTTGATTAAAGAGCAGATCATATTCCCCGGTTGCTCTCCGATTCGCAATGGAAGTGGACTCTTCGCCCAAGATTTCAAGCTGAATTCCCAATTCTTTCATGGCATACTGGATCAATTCGGCCTGTATTTTCTGTGAAGACGAATTGCTGTCATAATATAATTTCATGGCTAAAGGCTGACCGTTCTTCGTTCTCACCCCTTTACCATCTGCCAATGCCCAACCAGCTTGGTCCAGAAGCTTTTTAGCCAATTCCGGATCATACTCCCGTTTCTTCAGGTCCACCTTGGCATAATTGACATTGGCTGAAAATAGCGTATCCGCTACCGTCTGCGTTCCGTTGAAAATATCTTTACTGATCGTTTCCCGATCAATGGCAACCCATAGCGCTTCCCGCACTGCCGTTTCCTGAACCGGACTATTCTGGCGACTGCTGTTGGCTACGATCATATTGGTGTTCATCGCTTCACTTCGAACCACTTGATAATCACCGGATTCAGCCAACTGGTCCATGGCTTCGACATCGATACTATCTGCTCCCCGGTCATCGGTGAACACAAAGTTAATCTCTCCTTTTTGCAATGCCAGAAATGTTGTTTCTCCTGCCGGAAGAACCTTGGATGTGATCTTCTGGATTGCAGGTGCACCACCCCAATAGTCTTCATTGGCTTCAAACGTGGCATTTTCTTCGACTTTATGAGCAGTAAGCTTGTAAGGTCCTGTGCCGTGGAAACCACTTACTCCGTATTTGGTTCCGCCATCCTTGAAATCCTTGGGGGATAAGAAGACGTAAGGTCTTGTCATGGACAATTCCACCAGTGCCGGATAATAGGGTTCCGAAAGTGTGAGCTCCACTGTATGCTCATCGATAACCTTCACATTGGTGATTTTGGTAGACAGCTTGATCCAGGCATGTTTCTCGGCATTGGCCTGAACGGCATCGATATTTTGTTTAACCGCCTCTGCGTTGAATGGCTCTCCATCATGGAATTTCACATCTTGTCGCAGATGAAAGGTATAAATCTTGCCATCCTCGGAGATATTCCATGATTCTGCCAGCAATGGCTTGATTCCGTCAGGCGTGTTTTCCACCAGTGACTCGTATACCATCCCTTGTGCAGGCATGGAGCCTGTGTACAGATGGGGATTCATATCATTAATATCTTTGGCAGAAGCATAGATAAGCTCGGTTTGTACCTGGCTATGGGCAGTCTCCGTTTGGGTGCTCTCTTTCTCTTTTGTGCTCTGGGCGCATCCGGTGAGTAGCGTAATGGCTGACACCAGCAATAATATGGATGTAAACGTAGGACGTTTTTTCACAACATTTCCTCCTGATGATTAAGTTACAAGCAGACCTTGTAGGTTACATCGGACCACTCCGATTGCAGTACCATCTTCCGATCGCTGTTATCCCCAGATTTTTTTGATCCTCTTTTTCAAAGAGAAAATCCGGGGATAAAGGCGACCGCTTCGCTTCTTCAGATTGGTTCTGCACTCTTCGTTATGATGTAAACATCAGGTTCAACTTGAATAATTTGAGATGTAATTAGACCCTTAAAAGTCCGGTGCAGATCATGCGGATGTCTTCATCAAAGGATTGGATCACAAAGGCATTGGACAAGCGTTGATCTGGATGTGCGTCTGCCACTTCCTGAAGCTTCGCCTCATATCTGGCGATGAATTGATCAATCGTTGGACAGCTCACATCCAGGTGTCTGGCAATGCCCTGAATGATTTTGATGCGGTAGTAATCTTCCTTGGGCATCCGCGGGATGTCCAGCTCTCCTTCGCGGTTCATGAATATTTTTCGAAATGGCACCGCTGAAAAGTCGAAATATTTCCCTGCCGAATCGGGTTCCGAGAATGGATCAATCAACAGCGAGGTGTACCGTATGTATAATAAATACTCTTGATGAATGACCTGCAGCTGATTGAAATTCTCGATATCCTGGCGTGATATACTCTCTAATCGAACCGGATAGTTGTCATCCGTCATGAATTGAAGCAGGTTCACTCCCTGGATATGGAGTCGGTCCGTAATATTCATAATCTCCTGCCACTGTGCCCGCATTTGCCGTATCAACACTTGTGTTATCGGACCTTCAGGATACATCTTGTATACATATTTCTGAATATCCGATGCTCCAAAGATGGCTTCTAATGAGAAGTCATTCATGAACAAGGGCGGGTGTACGTACAACGAAATATTTCTCGTTTCCGCTTCCAATGGAGATCGCATCACTTCCAGTGCAACACCCAAACGTTCATACACTTGGCATAGTCTGCTAACCTGTTCAGACGGGGATTGAGTGGAAGCGATATAGACCTTTTTCTTCACCCCTGTTGTGATCACATGATTAGACGGATGTTCGTGCATCCAACGGGTATCTCCGAGGTAGGTCGAGAAACTGATCACTTCAGGCACTGTACTACGCTCTCTCATATAATGGGTCACTAATCGATTCGACCCAAACGTCGGAGAGACCAAAACGATACATTTCAGTTGTTTGATGAATTGTTCACTCATTTGTTCCAATACATCAATATAAGCATCCGTAGTTACAGCCAAAATGAGTGTGTCCCACTCCCCCTGAATGGTGTCATATCCCTTGAACACATGATCTACGAAACATTCACCTGCAAGCGGTTGATGTTTCTCATTTTGAATGCTGACCTCAACACGCCCATTGCTCTGTTCAAGGGCTACGAATACGGACGCTGAACGAACCGATGGTCTCCCCGCAATACCAATGCAGCAGTTGAGATAATCTTTGAATGTTACCGCAAGCTGAATGGATGCTGGGCCGGTTCCAAGTATCAGAATTCGCTGAAGATTGCTCATATTAACCTCCTAAACTCAGAATTTAACCTGGAATCTATTTACTTGAGATTTACTTGAATGACTTGGATACACTTGGATGCATTTGCATCCTATGCTTTCTGGTATAAGGCTATATCGAACACATCATCCGGGCGCAGGATCTGGTCCACCAGCTTCCATTTGCTAGGGTCCGTCTCCTTCATGGGATAATTAAATAAGGACTTTAACTGGTCACCATATCTCATGGCTACAACCACCTGTGCATTTGTCAGGGCATGCAGTTGATCAAGCAGATCATATTTAGGGGCCACGGTAGAGCTAAAAATGATATGTGTTGCTTCCTTGGTATACGCCAGATTTTCCAGCAAGGTTGACTCCAGATGAATCTTCAAACCTACGCCCAGCCTCTTCACCACCTTCTGCCCGAGTGTAATGGATTCTTCATCAATATCGATCCCGACAACCTGTGCACCTGTTCGCTTGGCGATGAGTAATGGGGTCATGGGGAACGAACCGGAGCCTACCAGCAATACGTTGGAATCGGAGGTAACCTTGAAGCTGCCGAATTCTTTATCGATACACTCTTCGATGTTTCTGAAATAATCGGCAATCTGTACATCCCCCTTCTCTAACTTCAATGCACGATATTTCTCCATGATCGCCACACACTGGGCGGATTTATTTCTTAACTTCCATATAAGCGAATCCAGTTCTTCCAACTCTGAATGCCCCAACTGTTCCCAAGCTGCCTTATTCTCCGAATCGGTCACAAAGAGGGAGTAGTCATTGATCACAGCCTCCAGCTCTGCACTATGCTGAATCGTATGATCATACTTGTTCGCAAGCTGGTCGAATTTCTCTGCAAATTCACTCAAACATGTCTGAAAATGGATCAATGTGATCATTTCTTTTCCCCCTATTTGTTGTCTCGATCATCTATCATGTACCTCATGCGTTTACAACGCTCCATTCTGCTGGAGCATCTATGAAGGCTTTGCCTTGTGCGACAACGCCAACCGATCCCTCAATCGTAATACTCTCAAGTTCCGCGCCATTCCACTGGGCCATCACTTTAATTGCACCACCAGGCTGTTTGATATATTGCGTAATCCCCCTCTGCTGGCTCCATGCGAGATAGGCTCCCACAGAGGCTGTACCCGAGCCACACCCTCTCTCCCAGATCAGACTATCCAGCTCCGGAACATAGATGAGCGGGGCCATCTCTGCGGAGTGTGATTGATATAACAGGATACCGATCAGCTTATCTCCCAGGGTTAAACCCAGTAATCTTGCAAGGGTCTGTGCCCTCTTCTTCATCGGATCGTCGAAGTCATCCACTTCAATCACGATATGGATGAACTCTGCGTACCGGATGATTACCATATCTAGCTCGATGCCTTCGTACCTGATGGTTCGCTGTTCAATCTGCTCTGGAACCGGCATGGTTACCTGGCAGTCATATTCATTCTGCTGCTTCTTCACATGGCACATGATCAATTGATCGATTCCGGAAACTTCCAGCACGATGTCCATAGATTCCTCTTGTGCCAGCCCTGCTTCAGATGCGTGGTGTGCTGCAAGTGCCATGCAGGCATTGCCACAGAACTCGCCGCCGGCCATTTCCAGACGGGCCACAGCTTCCGGTCTCCTCGTTGGTTCAATGAATCCCACTTGCTCGGCGTAAACGTTATCATACGACATTAGGCGGGTAGCAATATGACTGTATTGCTCGGCTGCATGATCCGTTTTAACCAGAATCGTCATGTTTTGAGTGGGACTGAACTTGATAAAATCGATCTCCTGTTTCATCGCAGCGACTACTCCTGTTCTTCTTTTTTTGTTTAATAGTAATTATTACGATTAAAAGGTCGTGAAAAATATAGCACATCCTTTTGGGAAGCGTCAACAAATATTTCCATTTAAAAAATAAAATTTCGTAAACCCTTTAGCTGCCCATCCTGTAAGAAAACCCAAACAAAGCTGACGCTTATGCGCCAGCCCTAGCCATAACTACACCGTCTGATCAAATTCAAGAACGCTTCGTTCCTACCCCTCTCTTACTATAAAAAGAAATACAAAAAACGGTTGCCGTAGAACGGAACCGTTTCGCTCCGGACATGATCCAGAGTTCAAAACATGTCTTACTCTTGATGTGCTTGCACATTGTGCAGTGCTTGCTCAGCTAATGCAGCCAGAAGATGTGCTCCCAGCGGCAATGCCCGTTCATCCACATCAAAGCCAGGGTGATGCCACTCATGCGGGCCAGAGGTGCCCAGGAAGAGGAACAGGCCGGGAACTTCTTTTTGATAAAAAGAGAAGTCCTCCCCTGCTGGAGAAGGAAGCGGTCTAACATGATTCAGCCCAATCTCACTTGCAACTTGCTCCGCCGCAGATGCGAGAGACGCATCGTTGACCACGGCAGGTGGTCCCTGAATCCAGCGAACCGTAGCCCGTGTGCCATAGGCCGCCGCTACACCCGACACCACCTGATTGAAACGCTCGCGAATCCGTGCACGCACTTTCTCATCAAAGGTACGTACTGTGCCATCGAGTATCGCTTCATCCGGAATGACGTTCCAGGCTGTGCCGCTGTGGAGCTTGGTAACGCTAATGACGGCGCTCTCCTGTGCGCCCACATTACGACTCACAATCGCCTGTAAAGCCGTAACGATATGTGCGGCAACCACGATCGGATCAATGCCTGCTTCAGGCACGGCTGCATGGGTGCCTACACCTTCCACTTTAACAACAAAACCGTCTGCCGCCGCCATCAATGCGCCTTCCCGAATACCTACCGTACCCACCTGAAGGTCAGGCTTGTTATGTAACCCGAATACGGCCTGAACATCGGATAATGCACCGCTCTGGATCACTTGCCGTGCACCCGTTGCTTTTTCCTCCGATGGCTGGAATAACAACCGTACTTTTCCCGGCAAACTGGACTCGCGCTGCTTCAACAATCGTGCAGCACCAATCAGAATAGCAGTATGTGCGTCATGTCCACAGGCGTGCATCTTCCCAGCCACCTGCGAGGCAAATTCCAGCTTCGTCTCTTCTTGAATGGGCAACGCATCAATATCTGCTCTTAGGGCAACCACTCGGCCATCCCCCTGACCTACTTCAGCGATGAGCCCTGTCCGCAGCACATATTCGTCTGCAATACGGACGCCTTCCTCTTCCAGCCAACTGCGAATGGCAGCCGTCGTTTCCCTTTCCTCACCGGACAATTCCGGGTTGCGATGCAGATGTCGCCGAATGGTGATTAAACGTTCCGCGAATTCTTCCGCCCGTTCACCGTGAAGCTCATGTTCGGGGCCCTGTACTTGCGCTTCAGCCTGCTGCTTGGGCTGTTCCAGATCACTTTTCATCACATGACCTCCCATTCGTAAATATTCTCTGCTACATTAACTGCCTACTTCTATCCGATTGCGGCTTCCTGTGTCTCGGATTCCAGTGCAAATTCGCTTAGTCCCTGCTCTGCCAGAATTTCACGCAACAATTCAAATGAACGAATTCGCTTGGCAAAGTCCCGTGTCGCTGTAGTCACAATGAACTCTTCCACCGCAAAATCCTGCTGGAACTTCAGCAGTGCCTGACCTACGGTTTCTTTTGTGCCCCGGGTCACGCTTGGTTCAAGAATTTCAAGTCGGTACTTTTCGTTGGATTGACGTCCGAATTCTTCCGCCTGTTCCACAGAACCGACCGTCAACACCTTGCCGCTCTCCATGTGAATTCTCACCAGCTTATGTTCACTCGCAAGCCCTTCCGCTTCTTCCTCACTCTCAGCCACAATCAGGGATATCGCCAGTGCAGCGTAGGGCTCCCGTCCTTGGGAACGATCAAATTGTTCACGATATACACGGATGGCCTCAAGCGCTACATCGATATTACTGTTAATGAATAGTGAAAAGACATATGGAAGTCCCAGTTCCGCAGCCATACCCGCACTGTCAACACTGGCTCCAAGCATGTACAGTTCCGCTGGAATGTCCGATACAGGAGAAGCAGTAAGTCCCGCAAGTGGATGAGCTGGATCTGCATGTGGTTCATTATGGATGTATCGCTTCACCTGAACAATTTTCTCTTGAAGAGAAGCCGCACCCTGAATACCTTCCTGTAACGCCTGTGTTGAACGCGGTAATCCACCTGGTGCACGACCGATTCCCAGGTCAACTCTTCCTGGTCCGAGTGCTGCGAGGATATTGAAATTTTCGGCGACTTTGTATGGACTGTAATGCTGGAGCATCACTCCGCCAGACCCCAGACGAATGCGCTTCGTATGTGCAAGCAAGTGGGAGATGAGTACCTCCGGGGAGGAACCTGCAACATTCCCGGAATCATGGTGCTCCGATACCCAAAACCGATGGAATCCAAGCTGCTCAGCCCGCTGTGCCAGCTCAATCGTATGCCGAAAAGCATCCACCGCCGTTTCCCCTTCATAGATTGGGGTCTGATCCAAAATGCCCACACGAATACTCATATCCTTCTCCTCCTTGATTGTGCTGAACCGCTGTTCTTGATCACTGTTAAGTTGAACTAGAGAAGTTACACGTTATCACTCCGATTGCAGTACCATCTTCTGATCGCTCTTACCCCCAGATTTTTCCCTTGGTCCAAGGGAAAAATCTGTTGATAAATGCGCACGCTTCGCTTCTTCAGATTGGTTCTGCACTCTCCGTTTTGGTGTAAAAGTCGGATTCAACAAGACGCTCTATAACTGCCGCAGCAGTTCCCCGAAGGGCTCTGCCAATGGCGAATATTCTTCCTTTAACGTGACAACGCTGATCTGCAACGATACACCTGCGACCTCATGTACCTGAATAGGGAACAGCTCCTGATTCTGCACTTCCTTCTTCACCGTAAGTCCCGGGAGAAAGGCAATGCCTGCCCCCTGCATAACCAGTTTCTTCGCTGTCTCCGAATTATCGACATGGTATGTAATATTCGGCGGATGTTCCAGCGAGTCGAAAGCCCGGTGAATGCGAAGCCAGTCCAGTGAACCACATTCGAAAAAGACCAGTTGCTCATGCCGGATCGCTTCCATGCTGACATGCCCGCTCTCAATGAATGGATGTCCTTTGTACACATAGAGCTGGATCGGATCTTCATAAAAAGCAACCGTACGGATCGCGGGATGCATCACCTTGCGTACAAAAGCAAGATCGATCTCCTGACCAAGCAATTTGGCAATCAGCTGATCCGTCGTTGCCGTCGTCAGTTTGATATTAATTTCGGGGTAAGCTTCTTTGATCTTGGGTAGAAAATCGGGAATGACATAATTTGATACCGATACTGTACTACCCAGTCGAAGCGCATCCGGTGTTGTCCGGCGCTGCTGAATCTTCTGCTTGCCCTTCTGAATGACTTGCAGCACTTGCTGCGCATATGGCAGGAATTTCCGACCTTCTTCTGTCAGCACGATTTGCTTGCCAAGCCGATCAAACAACTTGCAGCCCAGCTCCCTTTCCAGTGACTGAATGCGAGCTGTGACCGAAGGTTGGGACAAGAAGAGTACTTCGGCAGCCTTATTGAAGCTTCCATAATGATTGATATATACAAATGCTTCAATATTCTCGATATTCATGAGTGCCTCCGTATCCACGTCCGCAGACGTTTGATCTTATATCTATTTATCCAATACACTTACTTGGTTTTATGATATCGTAATCCCATCCTTTTCCAGTGTCAATCTCAATTCATCCAGCGAGCGATCCAGACGTGTAGTAATATCTGCCGAGAGTACGAATTGTCCATCATCCAGTCGTTCGATTCCCTGATCCACAGCATACACGCCACCCAGAATATGTCTTCCACCAAGGGCTGCCAGTACAGGCTTCAATGCATAATCAATGGCGAGCAGATGAGCAATAGAGCCACCGATAACGAGTGGAAGTGTCAACTTGCCCCGTAACCCTTCTTGCGGGATCAGATCCAGGAACAGCTTGAGCACTCCCGAGTATGATGCCTTGTATACGGGTGTAGCTACAATGACTGCATCCGAGGCTTCAACGACAGCAAGGGCATCCCCAATGAATGAGCTGTCGAACCGGGCTTGCACCAGATCCTCAGCGGGTAGATCCGCAACATGAATGACTTCAACGGTGATGCCTGCCTCCGTTAATTTCTGACTGCTGTAATCCGTCAGACCTGTCAAACGCGAACGTTTGGAAGGTGATCCGGCAATAATGGCAACATGTGGCATAACATATCTCCTCCTTCGAATAGCGGTCAAGTCGCTCCTTTTACTTTGGGGTCCAACCGATCGCGAATATCGTCTCCAATCAGATTAACCGCCAGTACAAACAACGTAATCGCCAGCCCCGGGAACGTACAGATCCACCAGGCAACCGTCAGATAACCTCTCCCTTGCGAGAGCAATGCACCCCAATCCGGAATTTCTTTCAATACCCCAAGTCCAAGAAAACTCAGTCCGGAGCCCGTCAAGATCGATGTACCTACGCCCAGCGTGGCCATAACCAACAACGGTGACAACGAATGCGGCAGTACATGTTTCCAGAAAATACGGGCATTGGAACCGCCCAGTGAACGTGTCGCTGTAATGAAAGGCAGTCCTTTGACCGATATGACCTGCCCGCGCATGACCCGTGCGTACCCCGGAATGGAGGAAACGGCAACAGCCAGTGCAATATTCATCAGTCCTGGGCCGAGAGCAGCGGCAACAGACAATGCCAGGAGCACACCGGGTACCGCCATCAGAATATCAACAGCCCGCATGGTGATTGTGTCAACAATGCCTCCGGCATAGCCGGAGATAATACCAAGCGCACTACCGACAATACCACCCACAAGAACCGAAGCGAATCCAATGAGCAACGAATCCCTGCTTCCATGCACAACCACACTGAAGATATCCCTGCCAAAATAGTCCGTCCCGAACAGGTGCGCAGCAGAGGGAGCCTGCAGAATGGCATCCGTCATCATCTGCGTTGGATCATAGGGCGCAATCCAGTCTGGCACAATCGCACATGCCACGGTAAAGACCACCACCAGCAATGCTGCATAAAAGAATAATCGGGATACCGCCAAAGAGAGGCGATAACGCCAAGGGCGGCGATTCCATAGACGGATATGTCCTGCACCGCCTGCCCATGCTTTTTTGTCACCAGCCAAAGGTTTCATGCTCATGAGCAACAACGCCTCCTTCCATACTCATTGTCAGGCCACTGCTGACTGTTCCAACCAATATCATGTTCGGACTGCACGCCGAACCCGGGGATCAATGTACGAATACGATATATCCACCAACAGGTTCAAGACAACATAGATAATGGATGTGAAAAAGACGACACCTTGCACCACCGGCAGATCCTTGGCCATTAGCGCATCTGCAATAATTCGGCCAATCCCCTGTCTGGAGAAGACGGTCTCCACCACAACCGTTCCAGCAAGCAGATCACCGATCAGCATGCCGATTACTGTTACAGCAGGGATTAGCGCATTACGCAGTGCATGACCATACATGATAGCTCGTTCCGAAAGGCCTTTGGCCCGCAAGGCCACGATAAACGGTTCATTGATGACTTCCAGCATACTGTTCCGTACCATCCGTACAATAAATCCTGCACCCACGAGACCCAGTGTAGCCGCGGGAAGAACCAGTGAACTGAAACCGTCGGAACCCATGGCCGGAAACCAGCCAAGCTGTACCGAGAATAACAGGATGAGCAGGATCCCCGTCCAGAAGGTTGGCATGGAGATGCCGAACAGCCCAACGAGCCGGGCGACGAAATCAATTACGCCATTGCGATGAATGGCAGACAATACACCGAGTGTAATTCCGATTGTAATGGCAATGATTGAGCTGAGAGCAGTCAAAGCCAGTGTCGCTGGAAAATGTTCCAGTATCTTCGGCAAGACCGGATCCGAATTGATCATGGATTTGCCAAAATCCCCACGCAGCATATCACCGAAATAATTCGCAAACTGGATGTAAAACGGCTGATCCAATCCAAGCTGCACCCGCAGATTCTCGATCATCTCCGGGGTAGCGGAGGACGGGTCCAGCATGAGCAGCACCGGATCACCCGGCAGGAGATACATGATGCAGTACACCAGCACCGAAGCTCCGAATATAACCAGAAGCGATGTTGCAAGTCTCGACAGTATCGTTTGAACCATACCGGGATATCTCCTTCCTGTATCTGGATTGGTCGTTACTATAGTGCGTGTTCAAAAAGACCAGTTTTCAGTACCGAGAAGATGGAATGAAGCTAGAAATGGAGTAGCGGAGCGTAGGAAACTACGTGAGCAACTAAAATGTTTCCAAAGGAAACATACTTCGTAAGCCTCCCGCTTATTTCGGCTGAATTTCATATTCGATGCTGATCATGCCATTAGGCATGACTCGTAATCAAAAGTGGACTTTTTGAACAACCTCTGTTAGGGCTGAATGCGGACGTCGTTGAAGAGCGGATAGCCCAGTGAATCGAACTTGATGCCTTCGACCTTTTTGGATGCTGCAATAGTGTACGGGAATACATAGATCGGCAAAATGACCGCTTGCTCAATCAGGTATTGTTGAATCTGATTGTAGATCTCGACACGTTTATCCGGGTCACTCTCCACGGCCCCCTGCTCCAGCAGTTCATCGATCTTCGGATCAGACAAACCGGACAAGGTCGGACGCTGCCCCTCTGCACTCGTATGATAGAAGGCGTACAAGGCATTTGGATCGGAATTGACCTGGCTATTGCCATAGAGATCATAATCCCAGTTCTGATAGATGACCGTTGCTACGTCTTTGGTAATCTCCACTTCAACGGCAATGCCTACCTGTTTCAACTGTTGCTGGATAATCGCAGCAATGTCATTGCGTTTCTCCCGATTGGGTGAACCATCGACATAACGCAGGGTCAGCTTCTGGCCATCTTTGGCACGAATACCGTCTGCACCTTTCACCCAGCCTTGTTCGTCCAGCAGCTGATTGGCTTTGTTGATGTCCGGGTTGATGCTTCCTTCCAGCGATGCATCATATCCCAGGATTCCAGGAGACAGTGCAGACCACGCTCGTTCATAGTTGCCCAGATACAATGTTTTTACAATCGATTCCACATCTACAGCGGATTGCACTGCCTGCCTTACTTTCACATCATCCCAAGGCGCTTTGCGCAGATTGAAAAAGAGTGTATATGGCAATCCAACGGTATTGGCCTGCAACAATTGTTGGTTCGGATCGTTCTTTAATGCAGCGATATTTTGCGGCGGAACGGTCTCGGCAGCAAGTACCTGGCCACTCTGAACACTTCCGATGCGTGTCGCTTCTTCCGGTACGATCTTGAATGTGATCGTATCCACATGAGGTGCGGCTTTATTTTCAACCGTCTCAGGTCCCCAGTTGTAATCCTTGTTTTTGGCAACGACGATATCCGCATTTTCATCCCATTTCACAAAGGTATACGGACCTGTGCCTACCGGATTTTTACCCAGCTGATCGCCATATTTTTGGGCAGCTGTAGGGGATACGATCCCCAGAAGTGCCTGACTCAGATTGCCGAGAAAAGCTTGCGATGGTGAATCCAGATTCACCTTGATGGTATATTCATCAATGACCTCGGAGGAGCTGTAGGGTCTAATCAGGGCTAATGAATTGGCAGCTTTGGTGGCCGGATCAATCACTCGGTCCAGATTGTATTTCACGGCTTCCGCATTAAACGGTGTACCATCATGGAACTTCACGCCTTCACGCAGCTTGAACGTATAACTCTTGCCGTCCTCGGATACGCTCCATTCCGTAGCGAGCCAAGGTTTGATGGAACCGTCAGGCAGCTGCACGACCAGATTATCGTAGATCGTCCGGATCGCACGTACCGCCACGGCAAGACCACTGCGATGAGGGTCCAACGTATCCGGTGAAGTCGCGAGTGCAAAAGTCAGGTTGCCTCCTTCGGTTTGCCCGCCCTGTTCTCCGCCTGATGCCTGTGCTGAACCATTCGTGTTGCCTCCCGCCGCGGCTCCGCAACCGGATAATACCATCACCAATACTGCTGCCAATGCCATATATTTCATCCATGAGATAGACCTGTTCATATCGCTTCCCCCTCTGTGTATACAGGTGTCATTAAATTGATGCTTATACCAATAATCTATATTTCCTATGAGTTAAGTCGGTTTTAAGATAGTGCAAATGGTTGAGCTCATCTCAATTATGCCAGATCAGATACAACTTGCTCCCTGGCAGCCGTATAACGGTTAACCGGAATTTTCACCCCAAGGTTCCCCCGCAATGTATCGTGCTCATACTCCGTACGATAAAGGCCGCGCTCTTGCAGAATCGGAACAACCAGTTCTACGAAATCAGACAATCCACTTGGCAGTTCAGAAGCAATAATGAAACCATCTGCCGCTTCCGTCTCAAACCATTCCTGAATTTTGTCAGCGACCTGCTCCGGTGTGCCCAGGAATTTGCTGCGTGGTGTTGCTGCCCGCAGAGCCACTTCACGCAAGGTCAATCCCTGCTCCTTGGCATCCTTCTTGATCTTGTCTGTGCCACTGCGGAAACTGTTGCTTCCGATTCCGTTCAGCTCAGGGAAAGGCTCATCCAATGGATATTGGGAGAAATCATGATGTTCGAAGAAACGTCCCAGGTAATCCAATGCCTTGTCAATTGTGACCAAGCTTGCGATCTCCTGATATTTCTGTTCAGCTTCTTCCTCTGTCCGTCCAACAATAGGATTGATGCCTGGCAGAATGACAATATCCTGTGAAGAACGTCCATAGGAAGCTGCCCGCGTTTTCACATCCTTATAGAATGCCTGTGCATCTTCAATTGTATCGTGTCCGGTAAAGACAGCATCCGCTTCTTGTGCAGCCAGGTTTTTGCCATCTTCCGAAGAACCTGCCTGGAAAATTACCGGCTGTCCTTGCCGTGAACGGGCAATATTGAGCGGACCCTGTACGGAGAAGAATTCTCCTTCATGATTAAGGGTGTGCAGCTTGGATGGGTCGAAGAATACACCGCTCTCTTTGTCTCTTACAAAGGCATCATCTTCCCACGAGTCCCACAATCCTTTGGTTACCTGCAGATATTCCGTAGCGATACGGTAACGTTCCGGATGTGTTGGATGATTACTCTTGCTGTAGTTCTTCGCTGTACCTTCCAGTGGAGAGGTCACAACGTTCCAGCCTGCACGACCGTCACTGATCTGATCAAGGGAACCGAACTGTCTCGCTACAGTGAACGGATCACTATAGGATGTCGAGAGTGTACCCACCAGTCCAATCCGTGAAGTAACGGCAGCCAAAGCGGACAGGATACTGATCGGTTCGAAGCGATTCAGGAAATGAGGAATGGATTTCTCGGTAATATACAGACCGTCTGCGATAAATACCAGATCGAACTTGCCTTCTTCCGCTTTCAGCGTCTGACGCTTGTAGAACTCAAAGTTAACGCTGGCATCTGCCTGAACTTCCGGGTGTCTCCATGTGGTATTGCTGCCTCCAACGCCGTGTACAATTGCTCCGAATTTCAAACTGCGTTTCGCTGTCATCTTCATTCCGCCTTCCTTGGATTAAAATCTTCAAATGAATGTTCAAGGGACATTCTGAACTGATTACATATGCGAATTAACTTAAAAGTTAACTATTCCTATGAGTTTGGTTTGTTTTAATTTCACAAATCTTATCACTGCCCCGTAAAAGGGTCAACAGCGTGACTAATAGATTTTTTCTATATGCGTATTGAAGATGTGAATTAGAACTTTTAACATCTCATCAAGCATTTGCGTTATGAACGTTCCAAACTGCTGTACATGTGCGATCTTGCATCATACAGCAGCCGGAACGACTTGTTCCAAGGCGTGATATCGGCTCCCGTCAGACCGCCGCTGCTTCGTCCGGTTGTGCCAGAAGTTCAGCCAGTTTCTCCAGATCAGGTTCCAGCAAAGCTTCAAACTTGCCGTCCCCTCCCACTTCAATAACGGGTACATGCCGAATGCCATATTTTGCTTCAAGCACATCTCGGAGCACGTCATTGCCCTGCACTTCAATGTTTTCGAAAGGCTGGTTTCGCTCTGTCAGAAATGCTTTCACTTCCCCGCAGAAATGACAGCCTGTTTTGCTCCACAGCACGACTTTTTTGGTTGATGATGACATCGACATACCTCCTGCTAGGTTTTAAAATTAAGGTCCGGGAAATCCCTCCGAATGCCCTAGACCTTCAATTCCCATCTGTTAAATAAGAATTATGGCTATAAATGTACTCCTGCGCCCTTCATGCGTCAATGGATCTGCTAATAGAATAATCCTATAGTTAAATAGAAAGATTAAATTTTATATTTGAAAGAGGAATGATTTTACAGGAAGGAAACGCTCTGCTTCAGTCATCCAGCTACTCACTCATATGTAATATTCGGATGCGGAATGAATCAGAGCGATTACACAGGATATCGCTGCATCTTCCATTCCGCATCATGCTGCTGATCCGGTACAGATTGCCTGACATTACAGATCCGGGTTCAAGAGCTGAGGTGGGGCGATAATCGGCCATCCTTCTTCCAATGAATTCAGCTGTTCCGCAGACACGCTGATCATATGCCCGGAATGTATACCCCAACGTTCTGCGGCATAGACCGATACAAATCGTCTGCGCTTGCCTCCGCTGATCTGATATCGAATCTCGGGTGCATCCACTGGGGCAACAATACTTCCTTCTGCCAAGACATGGGGAGAACCCTGAACAGATGTTGTGTGCACCTGTTGTGCCTCGATCGGCCAGCTGTGCACTTCCCCTGCTGATATCAATGCTTCTCCGGCAGGAATGGCGAGCAGATCCGGTTTGGCCACCTGAACAGGAGATATTCCACGCGGTACAGGAATGTTCAGCTTACGCCGCCGACCGCCAGTTAAAGTAAAGACATCTCCTTTGGCATCGGACAGGAACGAGCCTTCCGGGTAGAAGTCATAACTGTGTCTGAACTGTAATGCTGGATCTTGGCTGCCCTGCGTTGAGATTTGCTGACGCGGATCGATTGTGCTTGTGTCTCTATCCTCTTGTTGACCGGATAAGTTACCCGAGGTTTGTTGCTTCGCCAACCGGGATGTCTCGGCAACCAGCGCATGGGGATCTCCCCACTTTTGGCTATAAAACTGCTCGTTATCCTTATTCACCACAGCAAAGTCCTGCTCCCCCAATGCTTTCATACTGACACTTCCGAAGTGGTGGATAAAAGCATCCCCGGCTACCGCTAACTGGTATCCTGCCAGCTTCACCCGGATGATCCAGTCATCATCTTCAAAATTGCCAACCGCGTACCCTTCGTCCAGATAACCCACCCGTTCCAGCAGCTCCCGTGAGAACAGCCAGCAGAATCCGACCAGGCGATCGGTTATTCGATGTTTGTCTGCATCCGGACGATTATGTGTGGCGGCAAAAGACCACATCTCTTCTACCTCACGATACGGAACCTCAATCTGCTGATCCCCGCCAATATAGTTGGTCACCGGACCCACCACACCAATCTTTGGATCACTGGCAAGACAAGTCATCATGTTATCCAGCCAGCCCGGCGTAACCAGGGTATCGTTGTTCAGCACGATGATATGTCTTCCTCTCGCCATCATCAGCCCATGATTGACACCTCCGGCAAACCCGCGGTTCTGATCCAGGGCAGCAACCCTCACCATGCCGCCTTTGCGGAGCATGGCCTTGGCAGTTCCATCCTTGGAGGCATTATCCACGACGATAATTTCGAAGGGAGCAGGTGTATGCTTTTCGATACTGGACACACATTGCAGCACATACTCCCGCTGATTGTACGTGGGAATAATGATGCTAACTCCTTCAAAAACAAGCCCAAATGAACTCTGTCCCTGGCGCACACCTTCGTCGTAACCTCTATGATAACCCTGTTTGTAGAGTCTGGCTCTGGCAGTGCGGCTGCTTTTACCTTTGCGTCTGGATTTCCGCGTTGAGCGACGACCTGCTGCATGCAGGACTGCCATCGCAGGTCGCGAGACATCGCGCTGCGCGGCAGGGCGGGCCGCTTTTTTTTCGCTGCTTACGCTGCCATTCCGGTTGTTTTCACTGCGGCTGTTGTCACTGCGAGTGCTGATATTTGGAGTGATGTTGTGATAACTGTGACCATTTCGACGGATGACGTTTCGAGCATTAACCTTGTTGCTGCGGCCATGACGTTTTTCCCCGCGCTGTTGTTCGGGTGTACTCATGTTGCTCCCTCCATTTCCACTCGTCCGTGAGGCCAACGTGCACATAACCAGCCCCCGGACGGTCCACTAGAGTTGAAGATCTCCCTTTACCAGTTTGTCAGCCAAATGTCCAAAATCAAGAGCAACCTTGCCAAGTTCACCTGCGATTCGCCGACACAGAATGACCGCCGGAATACCCGCTGCCACCAACGCGATATCGAAGGCATGTTCTGCGGTTAGCTGCATCACTCTCTGAATATCCATCACTCCCGCCACAGAACCAATGATGCCTGTGACATGAATCCCCCGGTTATGCAGCAGTGCCCCAAGCTCGGCAGCCTGACTGCCTATAAGCAGAACCCGCCGCCCTTGCAGCACCGGTAGCACCAAGCCGGACTGATGCAGACTGTAATTGATCGTGGAGCTGGTCAACTTCAGCCGGGACCAGTCGATCCCGAAGTGGCGCAATACGGGGAAGAGCAGCCCCTGGAATGTAGGCGCCCGTGAGATCGGGACGCCAACCCAGTCGGCGGCCTGTATGGCTTCCGCAAGCATCGCGCGGATGTCGGGGGTTGAGCATGGCACCCCTGCATAGGGCAGAAACGGTGCCAGCTCCTGCACTTCCTGACCGGGCAGCACCGTATCGGCTGCCAGCGTCAGCAGTTCGCCATCTCCGAGGCGAACGACAGACAAGGGGCGCTGTGCATCCAGCGCCGCCACGATGTGTCCAGCCATCTCATGCGGGCTGGACAGCCGGGTCAGGCTGGGCGCGTATTGGCGAAATCCCGCCGCGATCAAATCTGCCGCCGCCACGGCAGGCAGAATGTGATCCGGCGGGATGTGCTGCGCCACCAGCGCCTCACCGCCGGCGAATACGCCGTCGCGGTAGCCCTCGGCATAGCCGCCGGGCACGGCCTGCGCCTGCACTGCATGCTCCGCGAGCGGTGCAGGCGCAGGCAAGCCCTTTGCGCTGCCCGCATGCGCGGCGGCAGCGCCTCCCCGCCCCGCGGGAGCGACACCCTTCGGGTGTGTCGCTTGGCGCGGGGCGGGGCCAGCACCGCTGGCAGGCATCGCCTGTGGCGTGCTGGCTTGCGGTGCTGGCATGGGCGCACGGCGCATCGCCGTGCGCTGCTTGGCGCGGGCAGCGGCACGCCCGCCCCGCGCGGGTGCAGGCTTGCGCCAAGCAGTGGCCTGGCGCGGGCCGGCTTTGCCTTTGCGAGTGCGGCTGGCTCTCGCCGCTTTGCTCGCGCTCGCAGGGCCAGCTTTGCCTGCTCTGCCAACAACAGTGCCTGGGCTGCTCGCTTTGCCTGCACGGACCTTATGCGCTGCGCCGGCAGATGTCCCCGCTTTCGTCAGGGTACTGCGTTTCCCTGACTTCACACCTTTGACTCCAGCAGGCCCGGTACCTGCTGCTGTCGGAGTGCCACTGCCCATTAATACAGCCGGGTGGATGCCCCGGGGCTTACCTGACACAGTGACCTCAGCAGACCCGGTGCGTGTCACTACTCTCACGCCATTCCCTCCTTTGGCATGCACGAGGATGGTCGCTGCGCAAAGCGCCGGAGCATCCTTCCAGCTCCGGCGCAGGGTGTTCTGCTCCCATGGGGCACCGCACAGCGGCAGCATCAGGCGCATTCATTTTAGGGCAATTGTCCTTTCATGCGAACGGCTGCTTCCTGGAGCGAATCAAATGTACCTGCATCACTCCAGTATTTCTGCAAAATGTCGTATTCCAGTCCGCCAGCAGACGCGTAGTGATTATTCACATCCGTAATTTCGAGTTCTCCGCGCGCAGACGGCGAGATATTGCGAATCAGGTTAAAAACATGATCATCATACATGTATATTCCCGTCACACAATAAGAAGTTTTCGGCTGGTGTGGCTTCTCCTCAATATACGAGATTCGCTGCGGATGCTGTGGATCAAAGACAGGCACCCCGTAACGACGTGCATCATCCACCTCTTTGAGCAGGACTCGTGCTGTACCCGCAGGTTGCTGCATGTAGCGGTCCACATAAGGCTTCAGATCATCACTGAAGAGATTATCGCCGAGAAGCACAACGAATTTTTCGCCAGGAAGAATAAAGGATGTCGCCAGGTCCAATGCTTCCGCGATCCCGCCTGCCTTTTCCTGAATACGATAAGTCAACTTGACCCCATGATCCGCTCCGCCACCAAGATACTCTGTATATAGCCCGGCGGAATGTTTGTTAATCACAATCAATATTTCATCAACACCTGCCTGGCGGAGCCTGTCAATGCCGTACATAATCATCGGATGTTTTCCGACTGGAAGCAGATGTTTGTTAATGAGCCGGGTCAGCGGATACAGTCTAGTTCCTGTTCCGCCGGCAAGAATTACACCTTTCATTCCACGTTCCCTCCTTCATCGGATATGTCCATATATTCAAGCGGATCGACATGCCATTTGTTCATAAAAATCGAACGATTACGCTCAAGCAGTTGTTTCCATGCTATCGGATCTGTCTTCTGGAAGCTGGCACTTCCCTGATGATGCACGAGAACATCTCCACATACCAGCAAGCGATAACCCTGCAATCTTGCTCTATAACAATAATCATCATCTTCATAGTGTCCCGGAGAATAGGCCTCGTCAAGCAGTCCAACCGATTCCACGACATTTCGTTTCATCAGCATGCACAGACCGACGATTCGGCAAACTTCCCTCCACCTTGAAGAATCCGCAATATTATTGGAATTGGCCAACTCCTGAAAATGTTCCATGTCACGGAACGTCAGTTCAATCTGCTGGATGCCGCTTGCATAGTTCGTAACAGGACCCGTGATCCCAATACTTGCGTCACTGTACAGAGCCATTCGCAGATTCTCCAGCCAACGGGGCGTGACCGTAACATCATTGTTCAACAGCAGCAGCTCATCACCGCAAGCTGCTCGAAGTCCAGCGTTACACGCGGCCGGAAATCCCCGATTGTCCGGAAACCTTACAAATCGAATTCGCTCCAGCGCGCAATATTCAGCCGTTCCATCCGTCGAGCCGTTATCTACAACGATAATTTCATACGACGCAGGATCGCCTGAGTATTGACGTATGGCATCGATGCAGGGCCTGATCAGATCCAGACCGTTGTACGTTGGGATAATGATACTCGTCAGTGTCATCTGGCGTTCCTCCTGTAAGCCACTTCTGCACGGGAGAGTGTGTGAGCCTGAGCTGAATTCCAACCTGTACCCAGTAAGGTAGCCAGTGCCTCCAGATGATCTCCGATGATCAATCTGGCGACATCATTCCCACTTCCCGTGTTACCAGGACGCAACCGATTGGAACGAATAACATCCACCTGACTTGGTGCGGAGACGTTCATTCCATGCTGAATAGCCAGACTTTGTGCTTTAGGTGGAACGGCCAGTGATGCTGGCTTCACCGTCTGAATCATACGACGAGATAATGCATGAGGCACGGCTGTCATGGAATTGGAACCGAGATCTGCCCGGCCTAATGTTCGGTTCAGATATGCTTTGATCCGGCTTACCTCATCCTGCCCGGCAAACGCAGGAAGCAAAGACGTCAGATTATTCAACGCCACATCCTGTCCCCGATCAACGGCGAACAGAAAGGGTGCGAGCTGTTCAGCCGGGACGACCATATCTCCATCCACAAAGAGTACCGACTCCGCATCCGTCATCTTGGCTCCAAGAGCCCGCCCGACATCATGTCCTGCCCGATCCGGTTCATAGACTACTGTAAGACCAGGCTGCTTTAGTACCTGTTTCAAACTGTCATCTGTCGTTCCATTCAGTACGACAATGATATCCGTCAGAGGCAATCGCTTTAATTGCAATAACACCTGCCCCAGTGTGTGTTCTTCATTACAGGCACAGACAACGGCAGCAGCCGAATGATGAAGAGGAACTGGCACAATCTGCAATGAATGTCCCGAGGCATGAGCATAACCCTGCATAAATGCCTTACCAGCCTTCAGGGCTAGATCGAAGTTGCTTAGTTCCGTAACGTTCACCGCGTGTGCATTCCATACGAGACGTGCGTGTTTGTCTGATGCTGTATTGTTCGCTTTCGCCTCGTTTCCTGCAACTTGCCCCGCTTCACACATCAAGTACAGATCCACTTGGCCAGACGTTGATCGGCTTTTTCTTGTTTTTTGAAGCTCCACATGCTTCTTGTTCCCATGACGCCTGTTAATTCCTATTCTTGCTGCTCTCGTTCGTCTATTTGTTGTCCGCCTGCGGCGGGCAATCCCTGAACGTTCCTTCATTTCCTCACCTCCAGCATGTTGCATCATCGGATGCGACATGCTTACCTCGCCAGGTTGCGAACACGTTTCAGATCGGTATACCCTCCGCGGGGGCCGAGCGTATCCGTAATCCACTTGATCGCTGCCATATGATCATTCAGCACCACTTGACTTAGCGGATCAGGTCCGCTTCGCTTTTTGATTCGTACTGCATTCATTCTACCCACAGGTACGTGGTGAACAGCGCGTACCCGAAGTCCGCCGATCACAGCCTTGGCTTGTGCGAGTGGCGGAACTTCCAGTGAGGATATTCCCATGACCTCAAGTCCTTTTCGGCTTATTGCATGTGGGATAGCTGTCATGGATGCCCCCCGGAGATCGGATCTTGCGAGTATGCTGTTCAACATGTGTTTGGCCTCCACGACCGGATGAACAGGATGACGAGTAACAGGCCCATGGTAGTCGTTAAGTGCCACATCCGTTCCCTTCAGCACAGCCTTCACATAAGGTGCAAGGTGCTCTGCGGGAATGGCAATATCTGCATCAGTAAAAAGCAAAACCTGACCACAGGCCGCCTCTGCGCCTACTTTTCGTCCTCCATCATGCCCCAGTGCTTCTGCATACGTAAGCACGCGTGCTCCAGCTCGTTTGGCTGCGTTAGCCGTGCCGTCTGTTGAGCCATTCACAATGACAAGCACCTCAGCATCACGGCATATCCGCAGCGCTTCACGTACAACTGCACCAATCGTTTTCTCCTCATTCATAGCAGGGATAATCACCGAGAGCAGCGGACGCTGAGAACCATCCCAATGGGCAGGTGCATCACTCATGCCATTTTCCGCTCCATTCTCTACTCCATCCCTAGCCTTTGACATCAGCTGTCTGGATGGAATAACGAACGTATAGGCCTTTGTACCCTTTTTGTGTCCAGACTTCCCTCTTCGTTTCTTCAGCACTGTTTTTCTGCGTGTCTCATTTGAGCGGGCTGCATAACGTGCTGTGGTACGGGTTTTGCGCAACAGTTTCACCTCCCGCATTCAATCATCGGCATGCCAAGGGAGTACACGTTATTCTATGTATTCGTGGAGCAGTGGAAACGGCGTATGTCCTTGCACGAAGCAGGTTCTCTCTGTGAACACGAGGGTACAGGCCTTGATTTTAGACAAAATACGTCAAAATATGTGAAAAACGCTACCTCTCCCCTACTTCAGACACAATTTTAAAAAAAATCTAAATTTGTATCTTTTCCAAAGTTTTACACTGTGATAATATACGTTCCAAGCAGTTTCATTTACAAAAATAACCTTATGGTGAACATAAGTTCCCATTTGTCTTTGTGAATCTATTTATTGACCTTAGGTTGATTAGATGATGATCTCATTCACAGCACCTGTTAAACCGATTCATTCTACTCTTGAGAGGAGTGATGCCGTTCAGAACACACTGCCTTCGTCATTTATGCAAACCCGGATTGAACACCCCAGTTTTTCGTAAACGAATCTTCTGCCCGCGCAATTGGACAACCCCCGGCTTTCTGAAAGTGGAGCACAATAGACGATTAAACCTTCGGACTGAACTGAATAAAACGGTCACACAGGCCCAAGCCAATTTTGTTCCAATCGTTTCTTGTCTGATTCCACGCTTCAGGTTCAGCCCCACGCTCCGCGCTGCCCAAGTTGCAGACGGAATTCCAACCGAGATTGGCATGATCATTTTCCAACCAAAAATATAATTTAAGAATGGGAGAGTTTACTATGAAATTCGCCAAAGTTATGCCAACAATTCTTGGAGGAGCTCTTTTGCTCGCTTCCGTATCCTCTGCTGCTGCAGCTCCATTGTCTGATCAATCCATTCCACTTCAGGCCCCTTATGCCTCCGAGGAGGGTATTCCATTGAACAGTGGAACAGATGACACCATTTACAATTACCTTGGACAGCAGGAACAATTCCTGAATTCGGATGTGAAATCCCAGCTCAAAATTATCAAAAGAAACACAGATACATCTGGTGTGAGGCACTTCCGCCTGAAACAGTATATTAAAGGTATCCCGGTATATGGTGCAGAACAGACGGTTCACCTGGACAAGACCGGAGCCGTGAGCTCTGCACTTGGCGATCTTCCACCGATTGAAGAGCAGGCCATTCCGAACGATGGTGTAGCCGAGATCAGCGGAGAAGACGCAATCCAGATTGCAACCGAAGAAGCAACCTCTCGGATTGGAGAGCTTGGTGCTGCGGAGATCACACCTCAGGCTGAATTGAACATCTATCATCATGAAGAAGATGGTCAGACGTATCTGGTTTACATTACGGAAGTAAACGTACTGGAACCTGCCCCGCTACGGACCAAATATTTCATCAATGCAGTAGATGGCAGTATCGTATCCCAGTTTGACCTCATTAACTTTGCCACTGGAACAGGTACAGGCGTACTCGGTGATACCAAAACACTGACAACCACCCAATCCGGCAGCACCTACCAACTGAAAGACACCACTCGCGGCAATGGCATCCAAACGTACACAGCGAACAATGGCTCATCGCTTCCTGGTACCTTGCTCACGGATTCGGATAATGTATGGACCGACCGTGCAGGTGTGGATGCTCACGCCCATGCAGCTGCCACGTATGATTTCTACAAAAGCAAATTCAACCGTAACGGGATTAATGGTAACGGATTGCTGATTAGATCCACCGTACACTACGGCTCCAACTACAATAATGCCTTCTGGAACGGAGCACAGATTGTCTTTGGTGACGGAGATGGAACCACGTTCCGATCCCTGTCTGGTGATCTCGATGTTGTGGGTCATGAATTGACGCATGGTGTCATTGAATATACAGCCAATCTGGAGTACCGTAATGAACCAGGTGCACTCAACGAAGCCTTTGCCGATATTTTCGGTAATACGATTCAAAGCAAAAACTGGCTGCTCGGTGATGATGTCTACACACCTAACATTCCAGGAGATGCACTGCGCTCCCTCTCCAACCCTACATTATATGGTCAACCTGACAAATACAGCGATCGCTACACAGGCACACAGGACAACGGCGGTGTCCATATCAACAGTGGTATCATCAACAAAGCCTATTACCTTGCTGCTCAGGGCGGAACACATAATGGTGTGACTGTTACCGGAATCGGCCGGGATAAAGCGATCCAGATTTTCTACAGCACACTGGTGAACTACCTGACACCAACGTCCAAATTTGCCGCTGCCAAAACAGCTACCATTCAAGCAGCCAAAGATCTGTACGGAGCGAATTCTGCTGAAGCTACTTCCATTACCAAAGCGTATCAAGCTGTAGGCCTGTAAAATCTTACTTTATCGTGATTGAACTTATAATGTACTCATCCTAATGGTATCCAAACGTTCAGACACCCCCCACCGTCCGAACGGATTAAGCTTAGTTCAAACCAAAAGCGGTGTCCCGGACAACTCTGGACACCGCTTTTGTCATTCGTGTAATAAGGATACAACAACCTGCACTATCCTTGCGAAGGTCCCGCAGCAATCCATGACAATAACCCGTACGTATGCTTGCAATCTGCCGTACGTGACACTTCAAGTACCGCTTCGTCCTCACTTTGCGAGAGCAGGGAAATCTGGAATCCCCGATCATTGCTCATGCCCACAATCACATAATGTTCTGAAGCAAATGACTCTTCAAAAACAACGGTTACCTCTGTGCTTCCTTCACTCTCTGGCAGTACAAAAGCTTCCATGCCGAATTGTTGTACAACCGGTTGCTTGCTTACGCTGCGAACGGGTTGGAAGGCCAGATGTTTGGCCTGAACTGCCCCCGATTGCAACTGGCTGCTGCCCACGGCATCATTACACAGATGCTCTTGTGTAATCGATTGTTCACTTAATATAAACTCTGTCGTTCCAGGGATCTCCTGTAACTGTTCAAGCTGCAGTTGCTGAGTCTGATCTGCCTGTTCTGTCGTGAACAAAGCTGCCTCTGGTTCGCCAGGCTGATCGGTTTGGGATACCAGCTCTTGCTGTTGCTCCAGCTCCTGATTCGATGTCTCGAGAATTTGTGATTCTTCCAGAACAGCACCGGGCACTCCATCGACCAGGATCTGCTGTAAAGGCTTTGCTGCTTCGCTCTCCGTTTGAATTAATCCCTCTTGTCTTCGGATCGCTGCCAGTTGCTCCAGCGTTTCTCCACTGAACTGACGAATCGCATTCCATATCTCTTCGCTCAAATGCGCCGGACCTACAATCCCTGCATTCAAGTGATTGGAAGTAATACTCTGATCACTCAGCTTGCTGCCGTTCACACTGCCATCAGCCAATTTGGCACTTGTGACGGACCCATTTTGCAGATGAACCCCGCTTACTGATTCCTCTTCCAGATGGGTTGTGCGAATGCTGCGTTCTTGAATATGTTCAGCAAGGATCGATCCATCCTGAATATGCCGAGATTGCACACTGTTGTCTGCCAAGTGGATAGCCGATACCGCACCTTCAAGCAATTTATTACCGTTAACACTGCCGTCCGCCATTTTGGCACTTGTTATGGAACCATTGTGCAGGTGAATCGCACTTACCGATTCCGCTTTGAGGTGAGAGATCCCAATGCTGCGCTCCTGAATATGGTCAGCATGTATGGCTCTCTCCTGGATATGACGGGATTGTATACTTCCATTTGCAATGTGGACATCCGACACCGCATCTTCAAGCAATTTGCTGCTGCTTACACTGCCATCGGTCAGTTTGGCACCCGTAATGGACCCATCTTGCAGATGAACCGCACTTATTGCTTCTTCCTCTATATGGGACGTACCGATGCTATGCTCCTGAATATGATCAGCAAGGATTGCTCCTTCCTGGATATGGCGAGTTTGCACACTTTCGGATGCGATATGGCTCCCGCATACAGCATCTTCGAGCAATTTGCTGCCGTTTATGCTGCCGTCAGCCAATTTAGCACTTGTGACCGACCCATTTTGCAGATGAACGGCACTTACCGCTTCCTCTTCCAGATGGGTTGTGCCGATGCTTCGCTCCTGAATATGATCAGCATGAATGGCTCCTGCCTGAATATGCCCGGATTGTACACTGTCCGATGCGATATGAATCCCCGATACCGTGCCTTCGAGTAACTTGCTTCCCGTTATACTGTTATCCGCCAGTTTGGCACTCGTGACAGATCCATTTTGCAAATGAATAGCACTTACCGCTTCCTCTTCCAAATGTGCCGTGCCGATGCTCCGCTCTTGAATATGATCAGCATGAATGGCTCCTGCTTGAATCTGACGGGATTGCACACTATCATCTGCCATGTGGATATCCGATACCGATCCTTCAAGCAGCTTGCTGCCCGTTACACTGCCGTCGGCCAACTTGGTACTTGTGACAGATCCATTTTGCAGATGAATGGCACTTACCGCTTCCTCTTCCAAGTGATACATGCCGATGCTGTGCTCCTGAATATGGTCAGCCAGGATTGCTCCTTCCTGGATATGGCGGGATTGCACACTTTCAGATGCGATATGGATTCCCGACACCGCATCTTCGAGCAATTTGCTGCCGGTTACACTGCTGTCGGCCAGTTTGGCACTGACGACGGACCCATTTTGCAGATGAACGGCACTTACTGCTTCCTCTTCCAGATGGGTTGTGCCGATGCTTCGTTCCTGAATGTGTCCAGCATGAATGGCGTCTGCCTGAATATGCTCGGATTGCACGCTTTCGGATGCAATATGCATCCCCGATACCGTACCTTCGAGTAACTTGCTGCCATTTATACTGCCGTCCGCCAGTTTGGCACTCGTGACAGATCCATTTTGCAGATGAAACTCACTCACGGACTCCTCATCCAGATGAATTGAGCCAATACTGCATTCTTGAATATGATCAGCAAGGATCGCTCCTTCTTGGATATGACGGCTTTGCACACTTTCGTTGGCAATGTGAGTAGCTGATACTGCCCCTGCAGCTAATTTGCTGCCATCAACACTACCGCTTGCTAGTTTGGAGCGTGTTACGGATTCATCCTGCAAAATAATCGTGCTTACCGCTTCTTCTTCCAGATGAGACGTTCCGATGCTGCGTTCATGGATATGATGAGGAAGAATTTCACCATCCTGAATATGACGGGAATGTACAGCTCCTTGCTGCAGATGAACAGCACTTGTCGACTCTGCCTGGAGATGCAAACCACTGATCAAACCTGGCTGAAGATGAGCCGCTGTAATGGATAAAGGGGCCAGATGGTCTGTTTCGACAGATCCAGGTGCCAAGTGATGTGATGTGACCACCTGTTCAGCAATATGCTCCGCATGAATGATGTCTGCCTTCAGATGCTGTGAGCTTATTACTTGAGTTCCCAAATGTTCAGCTTTCACGCTGCCTTCAGCCAAATGCACGGATTGTACTACAGATGGCTGCAAGTGCTCGCTACCTACAGCACCCTGTTGCAGTTCTGTCCCGGATACCGAGTCTGCTGCCAAATGGTCCGCACTTACGGACCCGTGCCGAAGTTTATTCCCCGTAATACTTCCATCAGCAAATAATTCCGGTGTGCGTATTTCCTCCGACAAATGTTCCAGGGAAACGGCATGCTGCTTCAGGTGATATCCGCGAATCGTTCCGGCTGGGATATGTTTGGCGTTAATACTTTCTGCCATAATTTTGGAAGAAGTCACGCTCCCGTCTGCCAGTTTAGCTGACGTAACTGCAAAATCCGCCAGTTTATCTGTGGCAACACTCTCTGGTGAGAGCTTCGGTGAGGTAACCGCATGATCAGTTAGATGAGGTGGAAAAATGGACCCGCTAGCCAACTGGGCTGAAGTTATACTGCCAGGAGCCAATTTTTCCGTTGTGACCGCCGCCCGTGCAATAGCATCTGTTTCAACACTGCCTGGTTGAAGATGAGGTGCGCCTACGGCATGTTCTGTCAGATGATCTGATTTCACTGCATACGGCCTCAGAGCCTCGGAACCCACGCTCCCTGGAGCGAGATGTGTACCTGTGACTCCACCGTTCGCAAGATGCGAGGAACTAACACTTCCCGGGGCAAGCACTCTGCTGCTCACCGATGCCGTTCCAAGCTTTTCTGTTGTCACACTTCCATCCGCGAGCTTAACATCTGTAACAGCAGCATCCTGCAATTCATACGTACCTACGGAGGACTCTGCAAGATGCCGCTCAGATACTACGCCATCTGCGAGAGCATCTCCGGATACACTTCCTGTCGACAGATGAGTTGCCTCGATGCTTCCACTAGCAATATGAATGGAATGAATTGCGGAATTATCCACATGTACTGGCGTGATTCCCCGATTTGCAATATGTTCCGCGCGAATGGAACCTTTGGCAAGATGTTTACCCTGTACGGCTTCATCCGCAATTTTGGAAGAAATGATGCTTTGATCTGCGATCTTGGAAGCCGTAATGGATTGCTCCAGCAATTTTGCTGTTCCAACAGACTGGTCTGCCAGTTTGCTGCTGGTTACTGCACCTTCCGTCAAATGCTCACTGCCCACTTCTCCATTGCCAATCTGTTCCTTGCCAACGGCATGAGCACGAATCTGGCTTGAACCGATTGAACCGTCCAGTAGATGTCTTCCACTTAGTGAACCCTCAGCCAAATGTCTAGTTTGTATGGACCCATCCTCAATCTGGTCACTTCCAATACTGCCACTCGATAGGTGTGAACGGCCGACAGCCCCTTCTGCCAGATGAGTCTGTTTGACAGCACCTGCCTGAATATGGTGAGACTCGATGGATAGTTCTTCAATTTTGCTGCCTGTGACAGCAGCTTCACGGATTTTGGATGTAGTTACCGCATCATCAGCCAGTTTGGAAGTATGCACTGCTCCTCCGGTGAGGTGCCTTGTATCCACGCCGCTAATCGCGATCTTGTCTCCAGTTACGGCATGATTCTTGATTAACTCTTCCGTTACCAGCATGCGGCTGAGATGTCTTGTGCCAATTGAACCATCGGCAATTTTGGTCGAATCGATGACCTGATTGCCAAGCTTCTGAGAAGTAATACTGCCATCTCTGATTTTCTCACCGGCGATGGAAGCATTTCGTATTTTGTGACCAGATACAGAACCATCGATTAGGTGTTCCTCAGATACCGACGCTTCTGCAAGTTTCGCGGAAACAATGGCCCCGTCTGCAATATGAATGCTGGTCACTGCATAATCCTGCAATGCTTCACTGCCAACCGCATCCGGTTTCAGCTTGGAGGCATCCACAGAGAAAGGAGCCAGTTTGCTCTCCGTAACAGCAAATTCACTCAAATCATCCGTGTAGATGTAATGTCCGGTATGACCCGGCATCTGGTTCTGGTTCAGGATCTGCAGCCGATCCCTGTTTGTGATCTCTTGATTGTTGATGTCCTGCTTGTTAATGTCCTGCTCTTCTACCAGAGCGGGCGGAGCCACGCTGCTAACCTGAAGCTGCTTTTCGGAGTCATCTTGCGCCTCCACTTCCTTGCTAGCCGACTCTACAGGTTCGGGGTTGATTTTGGCTGTGCTCTCCAGCTCTTCCAGCTCGTTCGTTGTAGCAGGAAGCTCTGTTTGTTCCAATTGGAATTCTTCCGAGGCCTGAACAGCTCTCGAATCCCTTTTATTCGTACTCAATCGCTCTTCCCTATTCACAGTGAAACCTGAATTCATCTTATCTGCCCTGCGATCCGTCAGTTCCAATTCCTTGAATTTTGGGCTCACATGCCGCAGTTTCGGCGTCGGAACCTTCTTTTTGCCATTTTTACTCATGCAGCTTGCTCCTTCCTCAAACGTTCATCTCCGGCATCATATGCTTCTATATGGGCATCTGCCACTTCATTTATGACTTTTGCGAATGCCAGAGCACCAATGTATAGGCGCATCAAGACAGGAAGGTTCGATGAACTTCGTGGAAATAGGCGTGTCAGGATGGTAGAGGAAAGGCGGCTGTCCACGCCCCCGTCCCAATCATGTCATAGAATATTATGTCTATGTCGTGTCTGAGAACTCCTGAAGTACATCGTTCACCGTCTTTTCTCCCCGTGCTGCGGCACTTTCCCTTGCTTGGAACGAAAATTCGGCCAAACCTGCTTCCTTCGGAGTTTTCAGTCATGACCTGAGCTAACGCTCGTGCATAGCGATGCACTTACACACCGGTCTGCGTTATCGCGATGTCTGAGCCATGCGGTGACAGGCCGGCATTCCATGAATGGACGATCCATGGTCGCGATAACATCGAAGGAGGAACGGTCATGCTCCAAGAAACGATCGGTATTATGTTCGATTCACGCATGTACCGGGGGATACCGGCCGGAAGGACCGGTCAGGAATCACTCGCGAATTATGAACAGGCAGCGGCCAGTTATGGATTAACCCCCTGCTTTTTGCGGCTGGAAGATATTGATTCGGATCAAAAAACATGTTTAGCCTATGTAAAAAAAGAAGGCAGATATGTTCGCGAGCGCATGTTATTGCCCTCCGTCATTCATAACCGTTCACTTCAGCTTCGACGGACGGAACAGCATCAGATCAGCAAGCTGATGTTGCAGGGCATTCAGGTATTCAACGTTCGCAATCGGTACCGCAAAGATCATATTCATGACATGCTTCATCAGGATCACATCTTAAGAGAACACCTGCCCCACGCCGTTAAAGCTACGCCAGAATCTCTGGCCTATATGATGGAACATTATGATGACCTGGTCATCAAACCATGCAGCGGTAGCATCGGTCATGGTATTATGCGTGTCTTTGAACGAGATGGACAGTGGAAACTAACCTGTGAGACGAAGGCTGCAATTAGAGGATGGGCAACCTTCCGATTGAGCAAAGGACAGCTTCCTTCCTCCACCCTAAGGCGGATCTTTCGTCATGCCTACCTCATTGAACAGCGTATCCCTCTGGTGCGTTATGAGGGCAGACCGGTCGATCTGAGGGTATCCGTACAGCGTGGCGGTGATGGCTTGTGGGGAATTACAGGCATGTTTGCCAAAGCGGCTCCTGTGCATACGTTTGTCACCAACATCGCCCAAGGCGGTAAAGTCATGAAACTTGCAGATGCTCTTGGTGGGGCAGTGGAATCCGAATTCGACCTAGCCCGACTGGAGCACAGAATTGAATTCGTTGCACTCCGAATTGCCCGTGTATTAGCGGCCAGTCTTCCACATCTGGCTGATCTGGGCCTTGATCTCGGGATAACGCGCAATGGCCAGATCTATTTTATTGAATGTAATGGACGCGACCAGCGTTATGGATTTCGCAAGGCGGGAATGTCGGATCATTGGAAGACAACGTACAGCAATCCTATGGCTTATGGTCGTCTGCTGCTGGAACAGAATTCGAGAATTCCAAGACAACCGCAGACATACGATAGGAGATCATATTGATTTCGTGTGCATTCTGTGTCAATATTATGCAGAACGGCCGGTCTTGCCGGCCTTGAAGTTCGCATTAACCCTAAGGGGGATATTCATGGCAAAAACGCTGTTGCGATTAATGACCGAGCTTTCTTCGCGCAAATGGATCTCCCGGACTGTGGGAGCCTTCTCCAAAAGCCGGGGAAGTAAGGCATTTATCCCTTATTTTGTCCGGACCTACGACATCCCTGTTCAGGAGGCCGAGAAAGATTGGAAGGAATACCGTTCACTGAACGATTTCTTTACCCGCAAGTTAAAGCCGGGCATGCGCCCGTTGGAACTTTCAGAGCATGCACTGATCAGCCCGGTAGATGCCAAGATTACGGCAGCCGGTCCAATATCTGCAGGGACACTCCTGAATGTTAAGGGACAAAATTATACACTTGCTGAATTATTAAACCATTCTCCCCATTTGGAGAAGTACAAGCACGGATACGGATTCGTTCTCTATCTCAGCCCTCGCGACTATCACCGCATTCATGCACCTGTCAGCGGCCGCAAAATAGAGAGCGAACACATCAAGGGCAAAGTTTATCCCGTGAATGACTTTGGGCTGACCCATATGAAATCCGTGCTTAGTCGAAACGAGCGGCTCATTACGTATATCGCACACGATTACGGTGAAGTGGCGGTTGTCAAAGTGGGTGCAATGAACGTGAGTAGCATACAGTATGCTAACGCGGACACAAGTACCTGGGCACAAGGCGATGATCTGGCCTATTTTGAATTCGGTTCCACTGTTGTTCTGCTCACGCAGAGTGGCACATTTGAACCAAAACCAGGCTTACAGCCAGGCGATTCGGTCAAAATGGGTGCATTGCTTGGACGTTTGAAACCGAAGAATTAATGGTCCATACGCAAATAAAGAGGATGGCGCAGCACCTGTAACCAGGTATTGGGCCATCCTCTTTATGTCTTCATATCGATCCATGTATACATGCAATACGAAGCTTCGCTCCGTCATTATTGGTCTGCTGAGTTCTCCTCAAAACCACACATCTTGCAAGTCTTCTGCCGGTTTGACGCGACGCAGACGGTTCCGGAAAATATTGCACCCCTTCGTAGAGCATCCCCGGTTGCGGACCCGACGTTTTCCGTTCATCACAAGTTCCCCCCTTTTGGTCATCTGGAATGCTAGATATTTACCCTTGCGTTCCAGACTTGAAACGTTGTCATGTTCTTCCCATCCGAATTTTAACGGATCTCGGACGGGCTTTTGCCTGTATACTGCTTGAACTGACGACTGAAGAAGAAAATATCCCGGTATCCCAGAGCATCTGCCACTTCGGTCACATTCATGCCGGTATGCACCAGCAGATGTTCTGCCCGTTCAATACGCATGCGGATAATATAAGATTGCACCGATGATCCGACCAGTTCCTTGAACTTGATCGAGAAGTACCGGGGCGATAAGCCCGCTCGGGCAGCCAGATCTTCCACCCGATGTGTAATCCCTGGATGCTGACGCACATAATTGGCAACCTCCTGGATAACATCGGACAACTGGTTGCTTACCTTTTTCTCCACAGGTTCTTCCGTATCGGCGCGCAGCAAATGAATCATCAACTGCTTCAGAATCAATCGACTCTCTTCATCACGTCCGTACACATCCGATAAGAACAGTCTTACATAACGTGCCAGCAAGTGCTCAAATTCCACCGTTTCCTGTACCTCACGATAAGACTGAGGCACATCAGTCACAGGTCCGTCCACATCGAAGTGAATATACGTAAGTACCAACGGTTTTTGTTTATTATGTGTTGCAGTAGGATGATCTCCTGGCCTGAATAAAAAACAACTCCCCTTGCCAACTTCATACGACTGGTCATTCAGTACAAGCGTTCCTTCACCACTCCATACATAAAATAAATCATAGTTTTGCATCGGTTTTTCCCGCTTCTGCCACTTCCAGCCCGGTTCACAGACAATTTTGGCGACAGCGGGCAAAATAACAAATGATGACGGCGATGCCTGCAGCATGTCGCCACTCCCCCTTGATAGTTAATCTCTCTGCATATGGCATCATTCTGATCTGAATCTCACATCTTCAATCAAGGCCATATGTATTTCAGCATCTATATAAGTTGAACTAAAGAATATTTACACTTGCCACTGCGATGACAGAACAACCTTCCGATCGCTGTTATCCCCCGATTTTTTTGATTCACTTTTACAAGGTGAAAATCTGGCGATAAAGGCGAACGCTCCGCTTCTTCAGGTTATTTCTGCCCTCTACGTTTCGTATAAATGGTTAGTTCAACTTGTATAGCATCATTCAATCCAACTTGCTCATATATGATCTCTGCTCCTAACGGAGCGAAATGTCTTATCCCATTATACAGCGGAATTCACCGAAACGAAAATGTGCACTTCTCCCAGGCTATCCGCATTCGCCGGATTCCCTCTGTCATCTCTTCTTTCTCCAGATGTGCAAACCCAAAACAGACCGCCGGATGAGCAGAAGTCAGCCAATATCGCTCTGCATCACGAAACAGGACGCCATCCTCCTGAGCGAGCTTTTTAAACCGCTGATAACTGTCTGCATCGCCACTCCAGGTAGCGTAGATATGCAGTCCTGCATCACCAAGCTGCATCTTGAATGCTTCCGGCAACTGTAGCTCCATCTCTCGGACAAAAAAATCATGCCGTTCCCCGTATAAACGGGTTAACCGTCGCAAGTGCCTCAGGTAACCTCCTCTGGTCATAAATTTGGCCAGTGCGCGCTGCTCCAACAGCGCAGGAGGTACCGGTTCATACAGCGTCTTGGCTGCAAGCAGAGGTTCTACCAGGCCAGGTGGCAGTACAGCATAACCAAGTCGGAACGAAGCAACCATCGTTTGTGAGAATGAACCGACATAGATGACACGCTGTTCACGATCAAGCACTTTGAGGGGTTCAATCGGTCTTCCGCCCCATCGGAATTCACTGTCATAATCATCTTCGATAATGACCGCATTCCGCTTCGAGGCCCACGCAAGCAAGGCACGTCTTCTGTCCAACCCCAGCACGGCACCTGTTGGAAACTGCCGGGTAGGGGTGACGAATAAGGTCTGTGCCTCCCAAGGCTGC
This sequence comes from Paenibacillus sp. FSL R5-0519, assembly GCF_037974275.1. NCBI lineage: Bacteria > Bacillati > Bacillota > Bacilli > Caryophanales > Paenibacillaceae > Paenibacillus > Paenibacillus sp. FSL R5-0519. Next base: position 994,277 of record NZ_CP150234.1, on the reverse strand, counting down.
GGAATAATGCCTGCGGTATCCACATCTGCCGGGATGATGTACCCACCACAGGACTTGACGGCATGGGCGATACCCGGATAACCCGGATTCTCCAATACAACTGCTGCATTCTCCGTAATCAGCAGTTGAGACAGTAAGGTTATGCCTTGCATTGACCCACTGAACAATACAATCTGAGACGCTTCAGCCTGGATGCCACGTGTCCATCTGAGATGGGAGGCGATGGCCTCACGCAGTTCCGGATCACCGGCTGCACCGCTCGATTCTCGCCAACCACTGCGATGAACAGCAGCGAGCGCACTCTTCCATTCCCCTAGCGGGAAATGTTCGGCAGGCATGCGCTGCATTTGAAAATTAATGACGGACGGGTTCGGTGAAGACATTGGAGTCCGCAGGACATCATGTTGCTTATTCAACCTCTGTACCCGCTCGCCCCATGGAGACAGCCTGAGAACGGCTTCCTGTTTATCATTTTCCTGAGTGGATAATGTTTCGGTTACAAAGGTACCTCTTCCCCGATGTGCATGGACATAACCATCCGCAAGCAGCATATCGTATACCTGAGCTACCGAACCACGTGACATCTCATATTGCCTTGCCAACTCACGGGTGGAAGGAAGTCTTGTGCCTCCCACCAATGTGCCTGCATGTATGGCATCACGTAACGCATGGTACAATGCCTCATACTTGTATCGATGCTGACGTTCATAGGTATCCATCGGCAACCACAATTCCATCATGCACCTCTCTTCATTCGTCTTCATTATGTATCCTGACCAATTGGCCTACTAAAGTGAATCTAAATTGGATCTATTTCATTGTCAATGTATGAACTATTGTTATCCATAAGATATGGCGTTCTATTATACATTTCATTGATGGGGGAATACACGTGAGACGGAAAGAATTCACAGTAGATGAAGAACAAGAAATTACGGCATTTCTGGATCAGTGCTCCTTCGGGTTTCTGGGGACGGTCAGTCCGGATGCACAACCACGGGTTACGCCACTGAATTTCGTTTATATGGACGGTTGCTTTTACTTCCACGGCAGTCTGGCTGGAGAGAAGATGAAACAGATCAAACAGGATTCCTCGGTCAGTTTCACGGTCGCTGAAGAGTTCTCCCTAATCCCCTCCTATTTCAGTGATCCCGAGCTTGCTTGTCCGGCGACTTCATTCTTCAAAAGTGTCATGGCCTTCGGTCAGGCAGAACCGGTTAAGGATCTGGACATTAAGGCTAAGGTACTGCAACGATTCATGGAAAAACTCCAGCCGCAAGGCGGATATGTACCGATTGATGCTACTGACCCGCGTTACACAGGCAACCTCAAAGCTGTAGCCGTTGTAAGAATCATCCCCGAACGAGTCACTGCCAAATTTAAATTTGGACAAAATTGGTCCATTGAACGCTTGGATCATATACAGGGTGAACTGGAACAGCGCAATGAGGGACGAGATGCTGAAACCGCTGAGATGATGCGGAAATATTGTCCATTTCATAAGCAATAAATTTCATTTTCAGAGGATTCATCCAATGATAAATTCAGCTAATTCCCACCTCGAAACCCTCTGCAACAACGCGGTAAAGTGATATAACTGTCATATTGCGTAATTTCCGTGACGGGGGCATGTCAAGGTGATATAATGTTAGGCAGTTGAATCACAAAGACTTGGAAGGATGAAAAGAATGAATCCACTGGCTGAACAGTTGAACGAAAGTATTCAGACAGGCAGCAGTCACGTCTACTCCATGCTGTCACAGCTTGGCAAAGAAATTTATTTTCCAAAAGAGGGGATTTTGAGTCAATCTGCTGAAGCAGCAAGCTTGGCCAAGACCCATAATGCCACGATTGGTATCGCCCTGGAGGGTGGTGTGCCGATGCATCTTCAGGTTATTCAGGAGAAGCTGTCTGCATTCCAGCCAAAGGATCTGTATCCTTACGCTCCACCTGCAGGCAAACCTGAATTGCGGACCGTCTGGAGAGACAAGATGCTGAAGGAGACGCCTTCCCTGGAAGGCAAAACATTCGGCAATCCGATTGTAACCAATGCATTAACCCATGGACTAAGTATCGTAGCCGACCTGTTCACCGATGAAGGGGACGCTGTCATATATCCGGATAAAAACTGGGAAAATTACGAGCTGACCTTCGGCATCCGTCGTCATGGCCAGTTGGTTCATTATCCCCTGTTCGATGATCAATTGAACTTCAACAGTGACGGTCTGCTTCAGGCGTTGCTTGATCAAAAGGACAAAGGTAAAGCCATCGTGCTGCTCAACTTCCCGAATAACCCTACGGGTTATACGCCTGGAGCCAAAGAAGCAGATGCCATTGTAAACACGATTCGTCAGGCAGCTGAAGCTGGCGTGAACGTGGTTGCTGTAACAGATGATGCGTACTTTGGGCTGTTCTTCGAAGATTCCATTCATGAATCCCTGTTTGGCAAGCTTGCCAACATTCATCCACGTGTGTTGACCGTAAAAGTGGATGGTGCAACCAAGGAAGAGTTCGTATGGGGCTTCCGCGTTGGATTCATTACGTATGCCCATGAAGATGCAGCCGTTCTGCATGCATTGGAACAAAAAACACTCGGTATTATCCGGGCAACGATCTCCAGCGGCCCGCATCCTTCCCAGACTTTTGTATTGGATGCACTCAAAGCACCGGAGTTTGAAGCACAGAAACAGGAGAAGTTCGAGATTATGAAAGGCCGCGCCAATAAAGTGAAGGCCATTCTCGATAGCGGAAAGTATGATGATGCTTGGGATTATTATCCGTTCAACTCCGGTTACTTCATGTGCCTGAAGCTGAAAGAAGTTGGCGCTGAAGAACTTCGGAGCCACCTACTTCACAAATACGGCGTGGGTACAATCGCGCTTGGTGAAGCGGATCTGCGCATCGCATTCTCCTGTATTGAAGAATCCGGATTGGAAGATCTGTATGAAACCGTCTATCGTGGAGTTCAGGATCTGCGGACGACTTAGTTAAAACAGACCTGAACCCTGAATGATATAAGAACCCTCTGTATGCCGGGACGACGTTACATGTCTCCGAATATATAGAGGGTTCTTTTGGTTCTTTGGTTCTTTTTGTGTTTTACAACTCGCCAGATATCACTGCTACACCCGGACAGCTGCCCAAAAGCTCGAAATTCTGGCTTTACCGGGCATCGGCCCAATCAGCCCACCCCCAAGGCACATAGTATACGATGTACGCAAGGGCGTGCCAAACAACCACTTGAAAGGGGAATGACCATGTCTGGAGTTGAAGATACAAGAGGCGGTTATGGATGCGGCGGTTACGGAGGATTTACTAATACAGGTGCCATTCTCGTTCTGTTCATCTTGCTCGTCATTATCACGAAATCATTCCTCTGTTAGTACCAATACACACATGCGCGGGAACCAAGTGATCTGATCGCAACATGAAGAAGGGTATTCCGGGACACAGCCCGGAATACCCTTCTTTGTTGATTGAATAATAATGATCACCGTCCAACTCAAACCACCATCCGGGCTGGCAAGAGGTACGTAGGTTCAACCACTCATTTACTCGTCTTCTTCTTCCTTCAACCACTTGTTGCCTTGCGAACGGCGCATGATCACAATCACCAGTATGCCCAAAATAAGGGCTATCCCGGTGACCGTCAGTCCACTCGCTCCAGCAGCCAGCATTGGCAGCCACATGAGCAACGCAGTCAGCGCATGTAGATGGAATATGAATCCCAACACCTGAGAACGACGACTTTCTCCCGAGATCGGATAGATCATAATCCAGAACGATTCACTATGACTGCGACGCAGTGCACCAAGCTGTACACCTGCAAGCAACAGGAAGAACAGATACACGCCGACACCAAAGTAGCTGCCTGCTGTCCACCAGGATAGTAACATGCCCAGCACAACTAGGCGTAACACGATGGAGAACACTTCGGTTCGAATAAACGTTTTGGTCATCAAATAACGGTAAGCTTTCCCCGCATTCCAGGGAAGACCGCTCCCCCATTTGCTAAGCCAACGACGCGAACTTACTTTTTGTCCGGATGAAGGTACATCCACGAACCAGCCGAGCGTCCGCATCACCCTGCCAGCCTGCCCCTGCTCCACCTGAATCAAACGTTCCCATGCCACCCGATGTTTCACTGGTATACGCAAAGCGACGATGTAGACGACAGCCAGTAACAGCAGGAACCATACGCTACGTTGAGGTGGCTGCCATAGCCATGCACCAACCGCCAGAACAGCCAGTGCCCATCGCAAGAGACGATATCCTCTGGATGCCCCAACCTGAACCATTCTTAGCTCTTGCCATGCTCCATAACTGGACAGCCCTTTCCACAGCAGCAGGAATACGATGAACCAGCCAAATGGCCGTGCATCCAGATCTGCTCTGACATAGAGGGGCCACAGCGTAACAAACACAAGCAGCAAACCCAGACTTTTATAAATGATGCCCCGAGCAAAGCTGTTCTTCAAATATTCCTGCATCCGGTATTCCTGTGGTCGCAGGAATACAATATCTGCCGGAAGCAGATATGTACGATAACTGCTGAACATCACCAGTGGCGCGAGCAGTAACAATGCAATCCAGCGAATCGGAAATTCGGCGGGAATGTTCTGAACAAACGATGTATACCAGGCAGAGAACGCAATGACAAGAAATAAAAAGACCATAGCTACACCGCTCTGGATGACATATCCCAGATAAGGAAGAATTTCGTTCCAGAATCCTGTGCGTCTTTGCTTCCATAGCTGCTTGAGATCCATGCTCAATCCCTGCCTTGTACGAGGGAATAGAACATATGCTCCAGCGTGGCATCCGATTCCCCGAATTGGGAGCGCAATTCATTCAGCGTACCTTGAGCAATAACCTGCCCACGGTGAAGAACGATAAAACGGTCACAGTAATTTTCAATCGTGGACAGGATGTGTGAGCTGAGCAGGATGGATGATCCCGAAGCTTTCATCTCGAGCATAAAATCAAGCAAAGAGCGAATACCCAGCGGGTCCAGCCCCAGGAAAGGCTCATCAATGATGTACAGTGGCGGTCCTGCCACAAATGCACACATGATCATGACCTTTTGCCGCATCCCCTTGGAGAGGTGAGTCGACAGACTTGTACTTTTCTCATTCATACGAAACAGCTGTAGCAGTTTCTCCGTACGTTGCTTGAAGTCTGCTTCCGACACATTGTACGCTCTTGCCGTAAACTCCAGATGCTCCATCACCGTCATCTCATCATACAGTTCAGGTGATTCCGGTACGAATGCCATGGCGGATTGGTAGATCTGCGCATCCTCGTCCCGCTTCTTACCCATCACTCGTACTTCACCCTGTTGAGGTGTCATCAAGCCGAGAATATGTTTCATGGTTGTACTTTTGCCAGCACCGTTTAAGCCGATTAGTCCAACCATCTCTCCACGTCCGACTTCCAGATCGATGCCGTGAAGGACCGGCCGTTTGGCACTATAACCTCCGCTTAGCCCGCTGATTTGCAGAACAGGCGATTGAACATTTTCCATCTATCCCTGCACCCCTTTCGTCAGATTCTATTCTTCGGAGCGTGGCGTTTTGTCTTTACTCCACTTGGGTGCTCCCTTGTTTTTACGATCCTGATCTCGCTCCGTACGTCCTGTATTGCCAGCAGGTTTGCTGCCCGATGGACGCGAATTGGAAATCGTAGCTCGGGTACCGCCATTGCGGCTGCCCTGACCTGGTTTACGATCTCTGGATTGTCCTGGTTTTCTGGAGAACGAATGTCCCTCAGGACGCGTATCCGGACGCGGATCAGCCTCCAATACTTTACCGCCGAAGAGTACACGTTCTGACAGTTCGATTCCGAGCTCGCGAGCGAATTTGCGCATAATGAAAATCTGAGTTTCATCCACAATGGAGAGTACAATACCCGAACGTCCCATTCGGCCTGTACGACCTGCGCGGTGAACATAGTGCTCCGAATCAAAGGCAGGATCATAGTTAATGACCATTGGCAATCCTTCGATATCCAGTCCTCTGGCAGCAACTTCGCTGGCGATCAGCAATTGCAGTTTGCCATTACGGAAGGCAGACAATACGTTACTTCGGGTCACTTTGTCAGCATCCCCATATAGTGCAGCAGCGGACAAGCCCAGATGATTCATTTTTGCTTCCACTTCACCAATATCTTCGGTTGCATTCACAAATACGATTGCGCGATCCGGATTGTACTGTCTAACCAGACGACGCAGCATGTCGATTTTGTTACGATTTTCTTCTACAAAATAATAATGCTCAAGGCCCGCAGCCGTAGCGCGATCCGGTTCGATGCCAATCTGAACAGGCTCTTTCATCTCACGCTTCGCGAGTCCAGCCGTATGCTCATCAATCGTTGCGGACAGGAAGATCAACTGACGGTCCCGCAATGCGCTCTTGAGTACAAAGTTTACGTCACTTACGCCGCCAAGTTGGAACACTTGGTCCGCTTCATCGATAACAATTGTAGAGACATTGTGCATTTTCAGTTTTTTGAGTGTAATCAATTCCTTCAGACGTCCCGGTGTGCCCACAACCAATTGTGGATGCTCACGCAGCTTCTCGATCTGACGTTTTGCCGCCGCGCCACCAATTAGACCCAGTACACCAATTTTGCGTTCTTCCCCGTAGCACTGTGCCTCACGTACAATCTGCATCGCCAGCTCTTGTGTAGGTGCAATAACGAGTTTCTGCGTACCTTTGACATCCATTTTGATGGATTGTAGCATTGGCAGGAGATATGCCAGCGTTTTCCCTGTTCCCGTCTGGGATTTGGATACAACATCCCGGCCTTCCAAAATAACCGGTATGGTCTGAGCCTGTACAGGTGAAGGTTCGTTAATGCCATGTTTCGCCAAAACGGCCTCCAGATCCTGTTCCACGCCAATTGAAGCAAATGTTTGATTCGTCATGTATGTCCATCCTTTTAAATTATTCATTTTGATGTGTACGGATATAACCGAAGCCTGTCATCACATTACCTTTCATTATATGCGAAAAAAGCCCGTGTACCAAATCTTATTCCAGGATTGTATGTAAACACGCCAAAAAAAAGAAAAGCCCCTCGGCGGAGCCTTTCTCTCATCCCGTATATGATGCCTCGTATCACATTTACTTCTGATTCATTACACCGTGCGACAATCGATCTGCAAGACGAGGAAATAGCTGGTACAGCCATATGCCAGCAGAAGCAAGTCTTGGCAGATTCACTTCTTCCTTGCGCTTTTTCATCGCCCGAATCATATGACCCGCAACGTCCTCCGGTTTCAACATCATCCAGCGTACATTATTCACATAATTGCCAGATGGGTCCGCCCGATGGAAAAAAGGTGTATCAATCGGACCAGGATTAATCGTTGTCACCATAACGCCAGTCTTGCGAAGCTCTTGACGCAGCGCATTACTAAATCCGAGTACAGCATGTTTCGTAGCTGTATAGGAAGCGGATTTGGCTGTACCGATTTTGCCAGCCATGGAGGCCACGTTCACAATCTGACCTTTGCCCCGTTCCAGCATTTGTGGAAGCACTGCTTTGGTGCAACGGACAATGCCCATGTAATTAACGTCCATCATCTCATCGAATTCCTGTACAGACATCTCTGTCATCGCTGCGAATTTCCCGTAACCTGCGTTGTTCAGCAAAATGTCAATTCGTCCGTATTTATGCAATATCGCCTCCACAGCTGCCTGAACTTGCTCACTATCCGTAACATCGAGCGTGAGTAATTCATGCGGCCCTTTCAGCGAGGCACCAATCTCTTCCAGCTTGTCCCGCGAACGGGCAGCCAGAATCGGGATGGCTCCTTCTTCTATCAGCATCTGCGCACACAGCGCACCGATACCACTCGATGCACCTGTAATAAACACTACCTGATCTTTCAGCATACCCGATGTCCTCCCGTATTGAACACATATGCCTCTTGAGGCGTATGGCTCTATTCTACGAGATCATGACCTGAATATCCATCTCACCAATGCCGTCCATCAGCAAAGGAATGCTCAGTGCTTTCGTTGCACTAAATGTAGTCAGATGTTCGGACTTCATCACTTGTGGAGGTGTAATATCGACCACAACACCCTGGTTCGACAGAATAGTGCTGGCATTACCACTGATCATATTACCCAGTTCCGAAATCGCACTTTTGCTCATTTCATCCATTTCTGTAATGACAAAACCGCCCATCATCGCAGATACAATTTTCAATGCAACTTGTTCATTGATTCCAAATACAATGTTTCCGCTAAGTTGTCCGGTCATTCCGATCACGATCCAGACATGGTCTGCAATGTACTCTACATTTTTCACGCCAAGACTCCCGGTGGAAGGCGAAACCTGGATGAGCTGTTCGAATACGTTCCGTGCCGATTCCAGGAAAGGATTAATCACTTCCGCTTTCACTGTCTATGTCCCCCTCACACTGGGTTATTGGTCACACACCAAAAGTCCCATATTCATTAAATTTATTATACTTTATCACGTACAAGAATTCATTAAGAATTCGTCAAATCATGTGTACTATAATTTATCGTCATCTGTGGGGCAAATGTTTATAGCTGATTCTAGCGAATAAACAGAGCTTTTCACTTCTTTTGAAGAAAGCATTTCAATCATCGTGCATGGCAAAAGGCGTTTAGGACTTTATTACTGCTTTTTCACAACTGTTAAAAAAATCAAATTTTTGTATTCACGTTTTTTTCACAGTCTCTTGAACTACTTTTACTCCCGATAATTCCCTTCATTGCTCTGCTGTCCTGAATCACCTATAATTTAAGATAACGGAACAATAACCAGTTACGGGTTTTCATCGCACCACATCTACATATCGAAGATACTTTTCCTGCAAGGAGGTCACCTATGAACATAAGCCAACTGGAGACACTAATTACCATTTCCAAAACGATGAGCTTCCGCAAAGCGGGTGAACTTCTCAATTTGACTCAGCCTGCCGTCTCAGCCCAGATCAAAAGCCTCGAAGACGAATTCAGCACCGTTCTTGTGGATCGTAACCAACCCGTTACCCTCACAGACCGTGGACAGGTATTTCTGGAACATGCTGAACGGATGCTCGACATCGTTGATGAGTTGAAACAAAAATTATCCGATCTCGATGAAACGCCTCAGGGACGGATTGTGTTAGGCACAACGACTTCCATTGCTATTCAGATCTTGCCAAGGGTGTTATCCTATTTCCAAGATCAATTCCCGCTGATCAAAACCAGTATCCAATCTCTTCCTTCATCACAGATCTATACCCAGGTCGAGAATGGTCTGGTTGATATTGGTATCGGTTATCTCACAGAGCGTAATCCCAACCTGAATACATCTGTGCTGTACTATGACACATTTGAACTCGTGGTATCTCCTTCCCATCCGCTGGCGAAGAAAAAACATGCTGCAGTGGATGTGCTCCGGAGTACACCATTGATTCTGCTGTCCCCTGATACCGTAGGACGACGGTTTACGGAAACCATTTTTAAGAAACATAATATTGAACCTAATATTGTAATGGAGTTGTCGAGCAGCGAAGAAGTGAAACGGATGGTCGAGATTGATCTCGGGGCAGCTGTCATCTCCAAACAATCTGTTGCGCATGAGTTGCGTCAAGGTACATTGCGAATGATACCCTTAAGTGAGCTGGAGGTCAGTCACCCTGTTGGTGTCATCTATAAGTCCAGTCGGTACCTCAACTCCGCGATGCAACAATTCATAAGTGACCTCAAAGGCATGCCGGAAACCCAGTTCATCAGTTCAGAATGACAATGAGCCATGAGAAAGGAAGGATTCCATATGAAATTCGATCTTCACACACATCATTTTCGTTGTGGTCACGCAGACGGCAACATCCGCGATTATATAGAGGCAGGTATTGAGGCAGGACTTCAGGCCATCGGCATCTCGGATCATACGCCATACTTTGGCAGTGAGCTTGAGCAGGCATTTCCACGGATCGCAATGGGCAAGTCTGAATTGCAGCATTATGTGAAAGAAGTCCTTGCTCTGAAAGAGGAGTACGCTGGTAAAATCGATGTGTTACTCGGCATTGAATCGGATTACTTCCCTGTTCATGCAGAATTGTACCGTACCACACTGGGTCAGTATCCTTTTGACTATATTATTGGTTCCGTTCATCATACCGAGGATGTAAGCATCTTCAACAAAACGCGGTGGAACGGACTGAGCGATGCTCGCAAAGTTGAAGTGAAAGAAAGCTATTATTCATTAATCCGGCAATCGGCACGCAGCGGCATGTTCCAGATTCTTGGACACATTGATGCGATGAAAGGAAATTATCCACCGTTCTCCGAAATTATCGCGGATCAAGCCATTGATGAAACGTTGCAGGTCATTGCAGAATCCAATGTAGCGATTGAAATTAACACATCTGGCAAAACCAAACTCAGCGGTGGCTGGTACCCTTCAGATGCCATTCTGGAACGCGCCCATCATTACGGGGTGAAGGTGACTTTTGGATCGGACGCTCATAAACCACAGCGGGTTGCAGATGAGCTGGATGACGTTCGTACACGCCTCAAGGAGATCGGATTCACCGACTGGGTATATTTCAAGCAGAAACAGATGCAGGTTGTATCACTGTAAAAAATATAGAACCACAGAGAAACCCCCACAGCGCGCTTGTTCACGCTGTGGGGGTTTTGGGTTTAATTCTAAATTAAAAATATTATATAAGTTCAACTGAACATTTACACGATAACGGAGAGGACAGAAATAACTTGAAGAAGCGAAGCGGTCGCGTTTATCAACGGATTTTCCCTTTTCAAAAGGGAATCAAAAAATCTGGGGATAACAGCGATCGGAGGGTTATTCTGTCATCGGAGTGGCCAGTGTAAATCCCCCACAGTTAACTTATATGGACAAAAAAAATGAACCCGCTCGCGCGGGTCCCAACAGCATTATCTATTATCAAAAAGGGGGTCATGAGATAAGTTTACCCCCTGTCTGTTAGAGTTCAATTGCAGCTATATTTCAATTGTGTAACAAATGATTGAAGTTCAATTCATTCACGTTTTACTACTCTTACTCTATGTTATTGGGGCTTGTCAGATACCAGTGTGTGCAAGTCTTTCTCCTGAAGCGGGCGTACGTATTGTTCCCGATACATGCTATACACTTTAACATCCATCAGAGATTCTGATCCTTCGTCATCCTCATCATGCAGTCCAAATGAGGGAAGACTCCGTTCGTAAGTCATTCCTATTTTGCCTAGCACCCGTTGTGATGAAACATTGGCCTCATAACAACGTGCCTCCACCCTCCACAGATGAAGATCGTCAAATCCAAACTGCAGCAGCCGCTGTACCGCCTCGGTAGCCACCCCTCTGCCCCAACAGGACCTGTTCAGGATATAACCAATCTGTGCGGTACCATTCTGATCATTCCAGTGCTGGAACGAGGTAATCCCAATGACCTGTTCCTTACCTCTCCAGCAGATCCCATAATGTAACGAATCCAGCTTGGCACTGCTGCTTCGTATCTGGTTCAATAACCGTCTCGCCCTGATCGGTGTGGGCTGGCTTCCCCGATTCACATATCGTATGACTTGAGGATCGGAAAAAAGTTCCGATAATGTGCTGTAATCACTTTGACGTAATGCTCGCAGGACAAGACGCTCTGTCCACAAAACCGGCAGACCTTGAACCAGCATTTTTCGGGTAAGCATGACAATCGCTCCTTTTGCCTAACGGGCTTGAGTCCGGTAAGACAAGCATGCTCTGAAGGTGATCCGGCGTAATATCATATAAACGGGTCCACGAACTTTAGTATTCGCATTATAGTATTAACATATTGCATCATTCGATTCCTAACGCTAAAGAGCCCAGGTATTGACTACTCCTGCAACCCGCGGTAGATGCCCGTACGAATCTCACGGATATAGAAATCCAGTGCAGGAACATTCGCGGACTGCGCAATCTGTACTTCTCGCTCAATATCATAAGGTACCCGCACAAATTGAACATTGAACGGGGTATCGTTATCGTTGCTATCTTCACCCTCCAGAATACAGTAGGAAGCCTGGGGAAGATCGAGCGGATTACCGACACTGCCTGCATTAAACAGTAATTTTCCATTCATATACTGCAAATATGCATTATGCACATCCCCATAACCTACAACATCTGCAACACCTTGCGCAGACTCATCAGTCGGAGAATCAAACATCGCCAATCTCTTTTCCATTGCGTCCCAAGGCTGCACACGATGGTACACACTTTGAGGTGATGCGTGGACCAGACGAATGGTGCGACCGCTCAGTTGAAATTGATGACTGAAGGGCAGGCTCGCCAAATACGCCAATCGATCCTCACCCAACCGTTCTGCTTGCCACGTAAAGTTCTCGTTGTCCTGGTTAACCGCAACCAGTTCATCCCAGTTACCGCGGATGACAATTTCGCACGCCGCTCTAATCCCATCCACAACCTGTACCGGTTCTGGTCCCTTGCCCACGAGGTCACCAAGACAAAAGATTCGCTTTACGCCACGACTTTTGATATCTTCCCGCACTGCTTCCCAGGCAGTCATGTTGCCATGAATGTCGGATACAATCGCAATTCGTTCCATCTGGATAACCTCCATTCATGTTGAATCGTTCACTGTTGTACGTTTACACTTGCCACTCCGATGACAGAATAACCTTCCGATCGCTGTTATCCCCAGATTTTTTGATTCCCTTCTTCAAAGGGAAAATCCGGTGATAAAGGCGAACGCTTCGCTTCTTCACGTTATTTCTGTCCTCTCCGTTCTCGTGTAAAAAGTTTAGTTGAACTAATATGATCTCATATTCCTTTTATGTGGTTGATCCTTTAAGCTCAAACACCGTTAATTCCGGTCTGCACAGAAAACGAATGGGTAGTTGCGTCATGCCAAAACCACGATTCACATACACGGGCATCTGTGTCTGAGCGGAGTAATATACCCCCTGGACATTCGTGTAATACAGCCCCTGAACATACATGTGTGAACCTCGGGGAGTTGTCAGTGCCCCTACCCATGGAAATCGTACTTGGCCACCATGGCTATGACCGGAAAGCTGCAATCCGAAACCATAGGGCGTGGCAATGTCGGCATAATCCGGTTCATGCATAAGCAGCAATTTCCACACATCTTGATTCAATCCCTTGATGGCTTGGGCAGGATCAGGCCTGCCTGTAAGTGCGTCATCCAAACCAGCTATGGCCAGACGTTCGCCCCCTTGTTCAATCACCACATGTTCGTTCCTTAACAACTTGAACCCTGCTTCATTGAACATGGCAGCCACTTCATTCTGCTGTCCGCCCCGATAATCATGATTCCCCAAAACAGCAAATTTGCCATACTTGGCTTGCATGGAGGCGAGTACCGGAATACATTCACGCATTGGCTCTGATTCCCTCTCGACGATGTCTCCGGTAAAACAAATCAAGTCCGGTTGCTGCTCCTCAATCGTTGCCGCCAGCTTTCTCATCTCTTTCACTCCGGTATGAAAACCAAGATGGGCATCACTGAACTGAACTACACGCAATCCGTCAAACGCCTTTGGGAACTTCGGAAGTTTCAGTTCCACTTGCTTGATTTCCAGACGATGCGGCTCCCAAAGCCAGGCATAACCCCCGGTGAGCAAGCTCGCACCCGCCGTCATCAAAATCATGCGCAATAAGAAACTTCGGCGAGAGGGATCATGATCCTTTTCCTCTCCAGGAAACACAGACTCTTCTGATCCCGGTGCCTTGTACGAGCGCTGGGACGGCGAGTTTTTGCTACCCTGACGCGGTGTCTCTGCCATATCTCCCCCTCCTTCTACGCTCCATATCCATCCCCTTAGTATATCATATTCTTCATGGGTAGCCCGGTTCCTCTGCTTCAGCACAAAAAGAAGCCGGGATCTCCGGCATGTTGCTGCACGGGACCACGACTTCTACTATGTTGCAGATTACACGTCTGCACCTGTTATGACGAGATTATACACCCAACCAGCGTTTGAACATATGCTTGGTTGTTTGTTTGTTCATTTCCGCAATGGAAGTTGTCAATGGAATGCCTTTTGGACAGGATTGCACGCAGTTCTGTGAGTTACCACAGCCCTCAATGCCTCCGTCTTCCATCAACGCTTCCAGACGATCGTCGGCGTTCATCTCCCCTGTTGGGTGAGCATTGAACAGGCGCACTTGGGACAGTGCTGCTGGACCGATAAAGTCTGTTTTCTCATTAACGTTCGGGCATGCCTCAAGACATACACCACATGTCATACATTTGGACAGCTCGTATGCCCACTGACGCTTCTTCTCAGGCATCCGTGGACCTGGACCGAGGTCATAGGTACCATCGATTGGAATCCATGCTTTTACGCGTTTCAGGGCGCCAAACATCCGGCTACGGTCGATGACCAGGTCACGAACCACCGGGAAGGTCTTCATCGGTTCGATACGAACGGGCTGTTCGAGCTTGTCGATCAGGGCTGCACATGCTTGACGTGGCTTGCCGTTGATAACCATGGAGCAGGCACCACAGACTTCTTCGAGACAGTTGGAATCCCAGCATACAGGAGCAATGGATTTGCCATCTGTATTAACCGGATTACGCTGAATCTCCATCAGGGCGCTGATCACATTCATGTTGGGACGGTACGGTAGCTCAAATTCTTCGTTGTACGAAGATGACTCCGGGCTGTCTTGACGGGTGATGATAAACTTGACGGTTTTGTTGGCTGTAGCTTGTTCCGCCATATCGTTGTCCCCTCCTCTGGTGACGATGATTGTATTGCTGATGCGCAAAATGTTTTGGTGCACGGGAGACGCTTCGTCAGCAGAATGCCCCTCTGATCGCTGTTATCCCCGGATTTTTTTGATCAACCCTTCACAGGGTTAAAATCCGGTGATAAAGGCGAGCGCTTCGCTTCTTCTGGGCATTTCCGCTTCCTCCGCTACGTCGTGCACTGAGTCACTTTGCTGGAAACTGCATTCCACTCATGCTGGATTGACGTAATTTTTAGAATTTCAAGCCTCACAAATATGTTGCTTGTTTGTGAACAGGCTTTTCGTTTTATCTGCTGCGTTGTGCACACAGGGTACCTTTGCTGAGAACCTTCACTCCCTCACGTTGATGACAGTAACTTTGAAGAAGGCTCTGCTTCTCCAAAGTTCTCCTGCCTTCTGTTCAGGTGTTTAACTATTCATTACATGAATAGTATGGTACTTCTTAATCCTTGGAGTAATCCCGGATACGTGGTGGGATCAGGGATACGTCTACTGGTTCGTACGAGATTTTCGGGCCTTCCTTCGACCAGCTTGCGATGGTCGTTTTCAGGAACTCTTCGTCATTACGTTCCGTGAATTCCGGTTTGTAATGCGCGCCGCGGCTTTCGTTACGGAGCAGAGCGCCGAGAGTCATTGCTTCTGCCAGTTCAATCATGTTCCACAATTGACGGGTAAACGCTGCACCCGGATTGTTCCAACCAGAGCTATCGTACATGTTGATTTTGCCATAACGCTCTTTCAATTCCTTGATCTTGCCAATCGTGGCTTCAAGCTTGTCGTTGTAACGTACAACCGTCATGTTGGCTGTCATCCACTCGCCAAGCTCTTTATGAATAACATAGGCATTTTCTGTACCCTGCATTTTCATGATGCCTTCGTATTTATCGCTTTGTTGTTTGGTGTGTTTCTCAAATACGGAAGAAGGGATATCCGCGGACGATTTTTTGAGTCCTTTGATATATTCAGCCGCTTTTGGTCCAGCCACCATACCACCATAGATCGCGGATACCAATGAGTTGGCACCCAGACGGTTTGCACCATGGTATTGATATTCACATTCACCAGCTGCGAACAGCCCCGGAATGTTGGTCATTTGGTTGTAATCTACCCACATGCCGCCCATGGAATAATGGACTGCCGGGAAGATTTTCATTGGGATTTTACGCGGGTCATCGCCCATGAACTTCTCATAGATCTCAATGATTCCGCCCAGTTTAACGTCCAGTTCCTTCGGATCTTTATGAGACAAGTCGAGATAAACCATGTTCTCGCCGTTCACGCCCAGCCCCATATCGACGCAGACGCTGAAGATCTCACGTGTTGCAATATCACGCGGAACCAGGTTTCCGTAGGAAGGATACTTTTCTTCGAGGAAGTACCAAGGCTTGCCATCTTTGTACGTCCAGATCCGTCCACCTTCACCACGCGCGGATTCAGACATGAGACGCAGCTTGTCATCCCCTGGAATGGCTGTTGGGTGAATCTGAATGAACTCCCCGTTAGCGTAATTTACACCTTGCTGATACACTGCACTTGCCGCTGTACCTGTGTTAATGACTGAGTTAGTCGTTTTACCGAAGATGATACCCGGACCACCACTCGCCAGAATAACCGCTTCTGCCGGGAAGGTCTGTACCTTCATCGTTTTCAGATCCTGAGCTACAATCCCGCGACATACGCCTTCATCATCCAAAACGGCCTGCAGGAACTCCCAGTTTTCATATTTCGTAACCAGGCCCGCTGCTTCCCAGCGACGTACCTGCTCGTCTAATGCATAGAGTAATTGTTGTCCTGTTGTCGCTCCGGCAAATGCGGTACGGTGATGCTTCGTGCCCCCGAAACGACGGAAATCAAGCAACCCTTCCGGTGTCCGGTTGAACATTACGCCCATACGGTCCATCAGGTGAATGATGCCAGGTGCTGCTTCGCACATCGCTTTAACCGGAGGTTGGTTCGCAAGGAAGTCACCGCCGTATACCGTATCGTCAAAGTGTACCCATGGGGAGTCACCCTCACCCTTGGTATTTACCGCTCCGTTAATGCCGCCTTGTGCGCATACAGAGTGGGATCGTTTAACAGGAACCAGTGAAAATAAATGAACATGGACTCCGGCTTCAGCCGATTTGATCGCTGCCATCAAGCCCGCGAGACCGCCGCCCACAATAATTACATTCGTTGATGCCATTGATGTTCACTCCCTTATAAGTCAGCATTTAACTCGATAAATGCTTAGATTAGAACTGTTTTTACTACGTCAACCATTGAAGTTACTGCTTGGAAATCCATGCTCCGGAAAGCGAACAAGGAAGCAATAAACATAATGGAGATAATACCGAACAAGCTCATGCATACATAAGAAGACACACGCTGCGCACGCGGACCCACGGTAATCCCCCAGCTAACAAGAAACGACCACAGACCGTTGGCAAAGTGATAGGATGCCGCAACTACACTGATCAGATATAGAATAAATGTTACCGGGTTCATCACGATATCGTGAATAACACCGCCTAGCTGTTCGTGGGTGACTGTACCCAACGCAACCTGCACCCGCGTCTCCCATACATGCCAGATAACGAATACAAACGTAATGACACCACTGACACGCTGCAACGTATAACGCCAGTTGCGCTCATTGCCATAACGTCCCACGTTAGGCTTGGCCTGATATGCAATATACAGACCGTATACACCGTGATAGAACAACGGTAACCAGATAAGGAGCGTTTCCAAAACAATAACCAGTGGCAGACTGTTCAAGAATGCAACAGCACCGTCAAAAGCTTCTTTGCCGCCTTCAACTGCCGAGAAGTTCGTCACCAAATGCTCAACAAAAAACAAACTGAGCGGAATGACGCCAAGCAAGGAGTGCAGCTTTCTGGAGTAAAACCCTTTCATAAAATGTCGATCCCCTTTCGCTAAATACAACGTTTTCATAAATAATTTTACTTATCATGACACGAAACCTTTTCCATGAAAAGGTTCGAAAAATTGTTCCGTTTTCCCCAGGTGTGAACAACTTGTGTCACGCTTCATGTTACTCCTTTTTTTCTTATAAGGGAATTGCAATATAATTATTAAATGTTATAACCTATAGGTATAAGTAGTGAAACATTGGGTTTACAGGCCATACAACATGGAAAACGATTAATCAAGGGCAAGTATCACACTCATGGAAAAGAGGTCATTGTTCATGTTCGAGGAGTTAAATGCATTTGCAGCGGTTGTGGAGCAGTCCAGCCTGAACCGTGCATCCAAGTTACTGAACTTGTCCCAACCCGCACTCTCACGCAAAATATCCAAATTGGAGGATGAACTCGGGGTTGCTCTCTTCCACCGCCGCGGCAAACGACTGGAGTTAACCAGTGTGGGCCAGTTCGCCTATACCTTCGCGGTTGAACAGAAGCAGCAGCAACAGAAATTCCTCACCATGCTCGCCCAGTATAAAGACGAAGAACAGAGCACCATTACACTCGGAGCCAGTCTAACGACGCTTCAAACCACGTTGCCACCTCTCGTCAATGCCTTTATGGAGAAACATCCAAATGCCGAACTGAAACTGTTGACGGGAAAAACACATGAGATTGTCTCGTTTGTGCGTGACAAAAAAGCCGATGTGGGCATTGTTGCCTCCTCCATCAGTGAAGTGGGGCTTAACTGTGTGCCGCTCTTTGATGATCACCTGGAACTGGTTGTGCCGCTCACACACCCCCTGTCCGGTAAGGAAGCCGGGATGGAGCACTTGCAGGATCTGCCGATGATCACGTTCTCCAAAGGTACCTGGTATCGCAAATTGACGGACGACCTCTTCCAGCGCTGTGCCGTAATGCCGGATATTCGCATGGAGATTGATTCCTTCGAAGCGATCATCCGACTTCTGCCTTCCGCCAAAGCTGCTGCACTATTGCCCAAGTCATACCTTCGTCCGCAATTGCTCGCGGACAATGATCTTGTTTCTGTTCATTTGCCACAATTACAGCAGACCCGAAGAACAACCTGCATGATCTATGGGGATAAAGAGGGCCTCAGCGAGACATCCAGACAATGGGTCAAGGAGACGGTTGCACTCTTTACAGCAAAGGCGCCATTGCCCTCACGGAGGACTACGACGCCTTAGCTTTGATCTGAATGAGCCAGGCTCCAACGTCTGGCTTCCATTTTAACTCATGATGATTATCAGCTCTCCTGGCTAATAACCTCTTCTTCAAATCGGTCGATATCTGCATTATTACCAATAATGACCATGATATCCCCCATCTGAAGCGAGTCTAGTGCTGTCGGAGCAATAATGACCCCGGCTTCTTTCTGTAGCGCCACAATGCTGCAACCAAAGCGTACACGTGCATTCAGGGTTGATAATGTTTTGTTGTGCAGACAGGCGGGAACCTTCATCTCGACAATACTGTAATCATTGGATAATTCAATGTAATCCAGCAAGTTCGGGGTAACCAGCTGATGGGCAACCCGAATACCCATATCCCGCTCGGGATAAACCACACGATCAATCCCCAGCTTATCCAGTGCTCTTCCGTGAAGAACGGATATGGCCTTGGCTACGACCGTCTTGACGCCCAGCTCTTTTAACAGAATGGCGGTGAGAATGCTCGTCTGAATATCATCCCCGATGGCTACGATACCACAATCAAAATTGCGAATACCCAGAGAGCGCAACACTTCCTCATCAGTCGCATCGGCTACAACGGCATGGGTAACCAATTCACTCATGTCTTCGACGACTTCTTCATTTTTATCGATACCGAGTACCTCGTAGCCCAGTTCCATTAATTCCTGTGCCAGACTGGAGCCAAAACGCCCAAGCCCAATCACCGCAAACTGCTGTGTTTTCATTGTTCTTCACGAACCCCTTATCCAAATCAAATTCATAACTCACCAAATTTTATCCAATAATCATTTTGCCTTCCGGATACCTGTATAACTCCTTACCCTTTTTCTGCCCAAGTGCATACGCTAATGTAATAGGTCCAAGCCTTCCTGCAAACATCGTAAAACAGATCAGGAGCTTACCCAGAGTGGTCAGCTTCAGCGTCAGTCCGAGCGATAATCCCACGGTGCCAAAGGCTGATGTTGTTTCAAATAGGATCATCATAAAACTGGCTTCTTCTGTGGTGCTCAGCACCATTGTTACGGCTATGATGAACAAGAGCGCCAGTAATGTAATGGTAAGCGCCTTGAAAATCCGTTCCTGTACGAGACGATAGCGGAAAAACACGATATCTTCACGTCCACGCATCATCGCAATGACCGCTCCAGCCATAATCATAAATGTCGTTGTTTTGATCCCGCCTCCGGTAGAGCCCGGTGATGCCCCAATGAACATCAGGATGATCATAAAGAACTGCGTTGCCTGTCTGAGCCCGGCAATGTCTACCGTATTGGCTCCTGCTGTTCGCGGCGTAACGGACTGGAAGAATGAACCGAGAATTTTGCCACCCCAGTTCAGGCCACCGAGTGTCCGCGGATTGCTGAATTCGAATACGAAAATGACAAGTGCACCAAACACAATCAACAATCCAGTCATTAACAGGACAACTTTGGAGTGCAGAGACAGCTTCCGCGTTTTGCGGTAATCCACCAGGTCTGACAGCACCACAAAACCGATACCACCAGAAACAATCAGGAACATCGCTGTAAAATTCACCAGCGGGTCATATACAAACCCAGTGAAACTGCGAAAATCCCCAAACATATCGAATCCGGCATTGTTGAACATAGAGATGGCATGCCAATATCCATAATAGATCGCCTGTCCGACCGGCATGTCAAATGACCAGCGAATCGCAAATAACGTGCCACATATGCCTTCGATAATAAGCGAGTAGATCACAACTTTGCGAATTAGCCGGACAATGCCCTCCATCGTGCTCTGATTCATCGCTTCCTGCAGAATCAGCCGTTCTCTAAGCGAAATCCGCCGTTTGAACGCAATGGCAACCAATGTAGACATCGTCATGAAGCCCAGTCCGCCAATCTGAATCAGGATCGCAATGACAACCTGACCCAGCACTGAAAAATGAGTTCCAGTATCCACCACAACCAAACCCGTGACACAAACGGCCGAAGTTGCTGTAAAGAGCGCATCAATAAACGCAAGACTGTCGCCGCTACGGCTGGATGCCGGAAGCATTAATAGCAATGTGCCTACCAAAATGATGCCAGCAAACCCTAATACAAGAATACGGGGTGGCGATAATCGCATCCATTGAACATTCAGTTTCACTTGAGTATCTTCCACCTCTTCTGCAATGAAAATAACTCCACACCCGTGGAGCCTTCTTCATCTGAAATGCTGTTGCCAAACGTTAAACATGTATGAATCAGATTAAAACGACATATATAATGAAGTTGGAATATATTCTATTCGTTCCCTTGTTGGGCGAAAGACATGCGAATCGTTGCACATTTGCTTCAAAATTATAAGCGCTGCGGCGTTTGTAGACAAAACGGTTTTTGTGTAAATAGCATCGAATTCAGCCAAAAAGGGAAAAACTCAGATATGGCGACGAATGAATCAGATTCTTTCGATCCTTTTCATTCATTTTCAAGGATTTACACCAGTTTTCGTTACATCATTGGCATTCGGTGTATGGCCTGTGCTATGTTAACTTTAATATCCATCTTAGTGCGCGTTCAAAAAGGGCGGTTTTCAGTACCAAGAAGATGGGATGAAGCTAGAAACTTTTTGAACAACCTCTATTAGATTAAGGAGGAACAACATTACATGAATCCCTTAGGGCAGCCTTTGCTACTCAAGGCTAACTTCAAGCGTCTGGGGTTGCTTGCGGCGATTGGCCTGATTCTATTTTTTGTATTTCAGATCTTTCCTGCTACCTCATCGCAAACAACCGAAATTTCGTCCACGTCCTTCATAAGCAAGGAGCAGGCGACGCAAGCCGCACGATCATTCGCAGCTTCTGTGGATGACTATACCTTGCCAAATGATGGTGGAAAACCCTTGGTAACCTACCAGACACATTCCGATATCTACGGGTATATGGCCAAAACCAAACAACTTGATACCTATAACCAGAAATGGGAAACAAGCTATCCTTACGATGTATACCGCGTTCGTTTGCCTGACCAGGACAGAGGCGGTTATCTTCATGTTGACGTACATATGAAAACAGGAAAAGTGGTCGGCTTCAAACGGGAACTGCCTTCTTCCCTCTACACCGCCATTGAGGCGGAGCAGAGCACCGGGAAAGTGACCACATCGCAAGTACTTGCCGAAGGCAATATGTCACTGGACGAGAAAGAACAGTTGGCGGCTGGCGTTCTGACCGAATTCGGTTATGAAGTGCCCACACTTCAACTGGATACTCGCGATGGTGAAGCGGGACTGAAGTATACAGATCCTGCAAAAGTCATTGGAGATTCCAAGCTTGAACTGAATTTTACGTTTGAAGATGGTGCCGTACGATCATTCGATCCTGGCTTCTCGGTCCCTGAATCCCATACCGACTATGTAAAAGCTCAAACGCGCCAAGCCAACTGGATGACGTATGGTGGCTATGCATTCCTGACCTTTGTTCTGGGCGTGCTCGCCATCATCTATAGCATTCTGACCCGAGCACATACGTCCTTCAAACGCGGGATCATTCTCTCGCTGGTGTATTTCGCAGCATCGGTTATTGGTACGCTGAACATGATTCCACTCTTTCAGGCACAAGGGCTCTCCAGCTTCATGTTAGCGTTCCTGATGTTATTGCAGACAGGTATTACGCTGGTCATGAGTGCAACTATCTATCTGTCCCTCGTTGCCGGTGACGGCATGTGGCGTAAAATAGGTCTGAATCCTTGGCCTCGTGCCAAAGAACCGGGATACGGAAAATATGTACTTCACAGTATGTTTGCCGGTTACCTGTGGGCATTCATTCTGTTGGGTGTTCAATCCATCCTGTTCTTCATTCTGGAGCGAAGCATCGGCACATGGTCAACGACGTCAGCAGATCAATCTACATTTAACATGACCTATGCCTGGCTCTTCCCGATCATGGCATGGATGGCCGGTATTGGTGAAGAAGCCGTCTATCGACTGTTCGGCATTCGCATGATGCAGAAGATTGTGCGTAACACGTTTATTGCCTGTCTGATCCCAACGATCATTTGGGCACTTGGACATACGTTATATCCGATCTACCCGGTAATTACTCGGCCCATTGAGCTGATGGTCATTGGATTGCTGTTCAGTCTGATCATGCTGCGTCACGGCTTCATTGCCGTTGTATTCGCCCATGTGATCTTCGACAGCTTACTGATGGGACTCAGCCTGGTCTTTATGGGAGATGCCCTGAATATGGCTGCCGGACTCTTCTGGATTGTACTCCCGGCCATCGTTGGATATCTGGTCTACAAATTCAATCCAAAACAAAAAGAGAAGCCGTATGTTACGACTCCTCATCCCGAAGTGCTGCAATAATCTGATTTGCCAACTTGTCACCAATAGATAGAGGCCGGAAGTCTTCGACGCTGGCCTCTTTTATTTTGCGCAAAGAGCCAAAATGCTTCAACAGCAGTTTACGCCGCTTCTCTCCGATCCCCGGAATGGCATCCAAACGTGATGTCACCATTGATTTGCCACGCTGTTCCCGATGGAACGAGATCGCAAAACGGTGGACCTCTTCCTGTATCCGCTGCAACAGGTAGAATTCCTGACTATCCCGAGGCAGGGAGATGACTTCTGGTGGATTACCGATCATCAACTGTGAAGTCTTATGCTTCGCATCCTTCACCAATCCGCATACCGGAATAAACAGCCCCAGCTCATTTTCCAATATATCGACCGCAGCCGAGATCTGCCCTTTACCACCATCGACCACAATCAGGTCAGGCTGGGTCAGGTTTTCTTTTAATACCCGCTCGTAACGGCGACGAATGACTTCCCGCATGGTTTCATAATCATCCGGTCCTTCAACTGAACGGACCTTGTATTTCCGATATTCCTTCTTATCCGGTTTACCATCCGTAAATACGATCATGGCAGATACCGGGTTCGTACCCTGGATGTTCGAGTTATCAAACGCTTCAATACGGTGAAGCTGATCCAGTCCAATAAAACGTCCCAGTCCTTCAGCAGCTTTGGATGTCCGTTCTTCATTTCGCTCAATCAGGCGGAACTTCTCTTCCAATGCTACACGTGCGTTATCCACAGCCATGGTGATCATCTGGCGTTTCAATCCACGTTGCGGGATAAGCACTTTGATCTCCAACCACTCCTGTAAAGCAGCAGCAACCTGAGTCGGGTCTTCCAGACCTGCTGGGAACTTTTCAATTGAAGCAGTTGTATCTGTTGTAAGAGCATCCTCTTGCATACTGTCAGGCTGTTCACCTTCTGACTCAGTGGAACTTCCATAAGCTGCACGGGTCTCAGCAACCAGTGGCTGGTTAGCGGTACTTTGCTCCGCTTGTTGCGCCTGATCAAATTCTACCGTAACTGCGGCAGGCACCGATCCATCAGCACCAGAACTCGTATCCGTACTGTCATCACCGGTCGGCATATCTTTGGGCATTTCCGGCAACAAAATTTCTTGTGGCAATGCCGGATTATCACTGTAATATTGCGTAACGTAGGACATGAAGTCACTATACGCCTCACCGTAAAACGGGAAAGTGGATACGTGACGTTCAATCATTTTACCCTGACGCATATATAGAATCTGGACACACATCCAGCCTTTATCAATGGCAAACCCAAATACATCCCGGTCTCTGGCATCGGCCATCGTAATTTTCTGTTTTTCCATCATCGCATCGATGGCGATCACCTGGTCGCGCAGTTCCTTGGCCCGTTCAAAATAAAGATCCTCCGCGGCCTCCTGCATCTTGCGCTGCAAGTCCTTCTTGATCTCTTCGTGACCACCGCTTAGAAATGAACCAATCTCTTGTGAAATCTGGTCATACTGCTCCTTCTCCACTTCCTTCACACAAGGGGCAAGACATTGTCCCATGTGATAGTACAGGCACACTTCTTTGGGCATTACACCACATTTGCGCAATGGATACATACGATCAAGCAATTTTTTCGTTTGGTGTGCCGCATACGAGTTCGGATAAGGTCCGAAGTATTTGGCTTTATCTTTCAGCACACGCCGGGTTACTTCCAACCGGGGGTGCTTTTCATTTGTAATTTTAAGATACGGAAATGTCTTGTCATCCTTGAGTAACACGTTGTAACGCGGCATATGTTTCTTGATCAGGTTACACTCCAGAATGAGTGCTTCCATGTTGCTGCCCGTCACGATATATTCGAAATCACGGATTTCGGACACCAGACGCTGAGTCTTTCCGTTATGACTGCCGATAAAATAAGAGCGTACGCGGTTCTTCAGCACTTTGGCCTTACCGACATAGATAATCGTGCCTTCACTGTTCTTCATCAGGTAACATCCAGACATATCTGGCAGCAAAGCGAGCTTGTGCCGAATCTGCACCAATGCCTTCTCCTGATCCTGCAAATCATTCATGAATTGATCCATAATTCGGTGAATCCTCCTTCCCGAAAAAGCTGAAATCCTCACCTTACATGAAATACTCCGATGACAGAATGATCTTTCAATCGCTGTTATCCCCAGATTTTTTCGATTCCCTTTTTTAAAAGGGAAAATCCGGTGATAAAGGCGAACGCTTCGCTTCTACAGCTCATTTCTGTCCTCTCCGTTAACATGTAAATTTCCAGTTTCATTTTATAAAAAATATATACTTTATATTGTCCTATATAAAGGTATTCGACGCAAAACGCCCCCGGTATGTAAACCGGAGGCGTATGTTTAAGCCTGTAACTTATTGGTGTTTTTCAATAATTCCTTTGAGCGCATCTTTCGAGTTCAGACCAACCACTTTATCTACCGGTTGACCATCTTTGAAGAAGATCAAAGTTGGAATGCTCATTACGCCAAAGCGGGAAGCAGATTCCGGATTTTCATCCACGTTAACTTTAGCAATTTTCACTGCATCGCCAACTTCTGTGGACAGCTCTTCCAGGATTGGAGCGAGCATTTTACAAGGACCACACCAAGGCGCCCAGAAATCAACAAGAACCGTTCCTTCGCCTTCTACTTCAGCGTTGAAGGATTGATCGGATACGTTAACAATAGCCATGAAATTGTCCTCCTTATATATACTTACGGTTTTATTTTAACCTGTAACGTCGTGAACGACACTTCCAGTATAACACAGGTACATTAAACTTGTGAATTGAACGCTGCAATGTTCATCTTCCCAACATCAAATCTTCACAATTACAGGATGTGGCATACCCACTGCAAAATCTTTACAAACGCTTTCTTTTCCAAGTATACTAAAATTACTCCGGGTTTGCAGCCGCTTCAGGCCAAGCTGTCATTCCCCATAAGGAGGCAATAACATGGATGCAAATGTGCGGATCAGCGACCCGCGTGAACATGTGAACGAGGAACCCCGCAACGATCTATTTGATCTGATCGCGGGTGTTGCCGGCATGGCCGGCCTGATGACAGTGATCTTTTTCGGTATGGTCATCTTCAAATTCCTCACCGAATAGGTTACTCAGGCTCACGCAGGACCAGAAAAGCCCGGTTTTCGCACAATGCGAAAGCCAGGCTTTTTTTGGGACTACTTATAATGTAAAAAGTACATTTTGCCGATCAGACCAAAAGAATTACCGGTTAACGTTTGCCGCGCTGATTCTCACCCCGAACGGAGATGACATCCACGAATGGACGAATCCGGTCCATGAGACGCTGGCCTTTATTCATTTCCTCGCCATCCCGATTGGTGAAGCTAAGATGTTTTTCAAGCCCATCCAGATTGTAATTGGACGTGTAGAACGTTGGTTTGCGATTCATCCGATAGTTCAGAATAGACCCCATCACATGATCCCGAACCCAAGGGTTCAGATTCTCTGCCCCGATATCATCAAAGATGAGCAGATCACAACTTTTCAGAACATCCGTCATTTCCTTCAGCTTCTGCCCTTCACTGATCATGGATTTCAGATCCTCCACAAAGTCAGGCATGTAGATAATGACACCCGTGTGGCCTGCCACCGCCAGTTCATGCAGCAGATAACACATCAAAAACGTCTTGCCTGTTCCGAATGTCCCTTCCAGGAACAGTCCTTGCGGAGATAATCCGTTCTCCTTGGTCTCCCTAATATAACGAAGCACCTGATTCACTGCCGGAGCACGCATCCGATCCTTGCCCATGATCTCCACATCGTTATATCCGGCACTTAGCGCACGCTCATCCACATAGAAACTGCGAATGCGTTGCTTAATGATATGTTCATTTTGCCGGGCGACATGTTTGGAACAAGGTGCTTTTATATCTATAATTTCGGGTTTACCGTTAAAATGTTCTACTTCCAGTTTGCAAAAGTGGCCCTGAAAATCGTTAGGACAGTTGTCGAGTCCCGGACAATTCGCACAGTTCTTTGAGTCTTTGGCGTACTGAAACAGCTTGCTCAGATCGGTCATGAGCTGTGCATCTTGCAGTTCAGGATGACCTGCACGGAATTCGCGTACGTACGGATTTTCCATCAATTCCGCCGCAATCCGCCGCGATTGCTCACGAAAGGCAGGGTTCAGCTGCTGAAGCAGTCCTCCCAAGGATTCCATGGCTTCAAGCCCCCTTAATGTTTCAATATAGAATGAACAATTGAAGTGCTCCCTAGCCATGTTGATGGCATAGGAACTTTCAATCGTTTGCAATTCTACTGTTCATTCTATAGAAAAACAACCAATAACTCAACAGATACATCTGGTAAATAGCGTCCCTCTTCCACCACCATAGGTAATACCTGATTCATCGCATACTAGTAGTCCTGTACCTTTTAGTGCATGTCCAGAAATCTGTTTTTCAACCTCGATTAGCGGCGCAAGCCGACAGTGATGATCTCACATGAATCAGCCTGTATGTTCCATTCCTTACTGGCAAATGATAATGTTGATGCCTCTTCTATGCTGTGGGTATGGAGCCTTTCGCCCTCTTCCTCCAATATGTTGCTCTTATATGCCAATTCGAATGGTTGTGGATTTGCTTGCGATGCAGCAAGCTTCAAGTTAACGGACTCGGTGATCATATTGTACCAACGGAGCATCACATCACCGGAGTCTTCATTCACCTTGAGTGAAGAAAAAGCCAAGCCGTCTCCTTGCCATGCCAATGGTGTGCTGCTAGGTGGCAGATAACCGGGATGTACTTCCGTCTGTGCCAATGTCCATGGAACTTGGAACTGGTAGGCCTCCTTATATGCACCTGACGCTGCAACATTGCCATCGTGAGGAATAACCTCGATCTGAAATGTATGTTCACCAAGGCATTGTGCTTCCGGTGTCGGGAACAATCCCCAGTCTCCAAGTTCGCCCACAGCACGAAGCAACGTAACGGCGATGGTGTTTCGTCCATCCTGAAGAACTTCATATTCGTTCAGACCCAGATTGGCTACGACCAATCCCGCATCTTTTTCACTCACATCCACAAAACTCTGTTGATGTTGTGTATTGCTTGGATTTTGCCACTCCGGTGCAGGTGTGTTATCACGTGTCGCAATTTCAAACATGGAGTCCACATGATGAACAGCAGATACAAGATCTGTTGGGAAGAGTGCGCGCACCCGATGATCCTTCGCCTGATTGTTGAAGGTGGTTTCCATTTGCACTCCTTTTCCACTACGGCTTAATGATATAACCGTACGGATCTGGAGAGGAATCATTTTAGTTGAACGCTGGGCTTTGCGATGTGGATAATAAATCAGTTCTCTCTGTTCCTTGTCCAGCGTTTCATCCGCTGACTCCGGTATTTCCCAATGATGAATCACTTCGAACGAGGCCGAGTAGGATGTATCCTCAAGAACCCGAATCTCTGCTTGAAGGTCGCGTGTTGTTCGCGCCACTTCGTTCTCTGGCTGCTTGAACATGTATTCATTGCCGATATCGCCCACATTTTCGTACACGCCAAGGTCTTTGTAAGTCCGGCCTGTCCGTTTATCCGTGAGGGTGAATGAACCATTGTTCGCTATCGTGACGATCATATGTTGATTTTCCATGCCACGTTCACCACGCAACAAGGTAGTCGTTTGTGATGGAATACCACTCGTTGCGGCATCCGCAAAGTTGACCAATGCATACGTCTTCAGACCAAATGCAGCTACATTCTCTGTTTCAAAACGAATACGAACACGCCGACAGCTATACGGCTGGCGGAAGCGATCATCCGGCAGATCATAGCCGAATTGCAGACCCAGATCTTCCACCGTACATGGAATCGGTGTACCCTCTTCATCTACAAGGATACGATCTGACAGGTCAATAGCTTTCATCTGCACCGCCATCTCTTCGAGCGTATATCCTTCCCGGAAATATAACCGAGCCGCATCCAGTTCCATCTGAACCACACCGCTGCGTTCCCAGCCCGTTGTATTAAATACCACAACAGGTCGAGCACTTTCGCCATAACGTGCAAAGATGGAGGTATCCACAGCTGTGGCAATCTGATTGGTGCTGTCCTCAATTAATGCTTCTGCCACATGGCGGCTCTTATCAAATCGCGTCACCATCTCACGATGCACCTCATCCACACTGCATCCACAGATGCTGTCATGCGGGTGATTCTGCATAAGCGTTTTCCAGGCATATGTCAGCTGATCATGTGGATAGGCATGTCCAAGCAGGTAGGCGCAGGATGCCAGGGGTTCAGCCACCTTTTCCAGCATGGTCTGGCCTAACTGGTTCATCTGTTTCAGATACACACGAGCCGAGGCAGTGTTCACCAGGGTCCCCCAGCCATCGGTACGCTGGCTGCGCAGTTCTCCTTTGACCGTGGACAACTCATGTTCAGCCGATGCTCTCAGGGCAGTGAGATAATCCGGAAAGTTCGAGTGAACGAACTCGATATCGGGATATAATTGCTCAGCCATACGAATCGCTTCTGGCAGGTCTCGCTGAATCGGCTGGTGATCACATCCGTTCATGTATAACAACTCATTCGTGGATGCATATTTCTCCGCGTCGGCAAGCTTGGTTTCCCAGAATTTTCGGGCTGAAGCCTCATCTACTGGAACTTCATTCCCGTTGGAATACCAGTTGGCAAACAATACGCCGAGCACTTTCGATCCGTCTGGCCCTTCCCACATCAGCTCCGAGAAGCTTGATTCATATCCGGCATCCGATACCGTATTGTTGAAGCCCGTAGGCTTCACACCCCGGCCAAAGAACACATTATCAATACCCGATTGCTGCATCAGCTGCGGGGTCTGTCCGACCAATCCGAATGTATCGGGAAAATAACCAATTTTCGAAGGGGTACCATAACGCTTGGCGTCCTTATGTCCAACCTGCATGTTGCGCACATTGGCTTCTCCACTCGTCAGAAATGCATCCTGCAAAATGTACCACGGCCCAATCACTATCCGCCCATTGCGGATATGCTTCTCCAGTCGTTCCTTCTGCTCCGGGCGAACCTGAAGATAGTCATCGATAATTATCGTTTGTCCATCCAAATAAAAGCTTTTATAGTCTGATCCTTCATCCAGCTGATCCAACAGTGAATCGACGAGCTGAACGAGCCGCATATGATGCTTCTCATACGGCAAGTACCATTCCCGATCCCAGTGGGTATGCGAAATAATGTGCGCTCTCTTCGACTTGTTTGTCCGGTTGATCATCGTGTTACGCCACCTCTTTCCTCATGTTGTACAATCTCAACCTCATCCGGGCGATACACGCCATTCAGCATTCCGAAAGCATCTGTGGCAAATAACACGGAACGATTTTTCTCCAATTGGAACGCATACGATACACCTGTACGTCGATCTCTCACATGAACTTCATGGTTCAAGGCAAACTCCGATACGAATACATACAGATTTCCTTTTGGAAAACTCAGCTTCCGTCCGTAGATTCCAGCGATATCCCCACCGGATATCCATTCCAGCTCCTGTTCGACGCCCGAAATTTCAGTGGCATAACGATACAAGTCAGCAAGTGGTTCATCCCGTCCGTTTAACTCGAGCGGTAGTGGGGTCCAGATTAATTTCCCTTTACCCAAAGGCAAAACGGTTACTTCATCTGGTGTACCCTTATCCCCATGAAGCAACGTCTCCTTCGCCACCTCGGCGATCCGACGTCGTCCATAGGTCACCCGGTGATTCACGCCGTTAATATTCAGCAGCTCTTCCCGCTGCACGTTACCCAGACTGCGTTGGCCGACGATATGATCTGCCCGGTCACTTGCTTTCCAGTACGCATCCAATCCCAGTGGCCCTGTAATGAGCAGGCTTGTGCCTTCCTTCTCTGCAAACGTGAGCAATTGATGCAGTGCGTCGCTGTCCATATTATGTGGACTCGGCACGATAACCAGCTTCGGTGGCTGCTGCTCCAACGCTTCCAGATGATATTCGGATAACGCACGGAATGGCAGTTTCAGATCATAAGACATTACACGGGTCAGCTTCGTTGTGGCATCATAGGCCAAGGCACGATTGGAGAAATCATTGGAATACGGGAACACCACTGCAATATCCTCCAGCTCACGGTCTTCAAAGAGATCACGAATGCCATGCATGAATCGGCCAAAATCATAAGACACATCCGCCTCCGGCTTCTCCGTGCCATCTGCACGCAGCGCTCCGATATGAGACTCATTAGCATTATCCATATAGAAGTTCGTGTTCCAGATCCATTGCACTGCTCCTGCGCCGCCTGTCGAAAAAGCATAGGCGTACTTGCGTTCGAGAATGCCGCGAAGCTCTTCTTCCGTACGTTTGGCTCGTCCATCCGGGGTTTCCACATACATGATGCCCGTCTCCTGAATGAGATTGGGCTTATGTGGCGTTTTGGCGAAAATGCCGTCCCAGATCAGATCATCGTTTAACCACCAGGAATGCACTGTTGTATAATCCACTTCACCTTCATAGAAGAACGGCGAAGGACGCTGCGCACCAAGGGCTTCATCTTGCCCCACAGTGACCAGATGATCGGGAACTAGATCCTTGATCGTACCTACAAGCTCTCTTGCCCAAACATTGTGCATCTCCATGGAGAAGAGACAATAATCGAGCCAGCGTGTTCCTTTTTTGGCCTTGTGCATGTCCTGTACATCAAAATTAATCTCTTCCGGCTCAGGGATGAACGCGGCTGCAAAGTCGGGAAGTTGCTTCGGTGACATGTTCCATGCCTCCTGCAATGCTTCTATCGTCTCATGGCGCTGCTGAAGCCACTCGACAAAGGCTTTCAGTTCATACGTATCCTTCGCCGAGCGTGGGCCAGCCGAGAAGATACGCACCGGATCAAACATCGACGGCTCATTAATCAGATCCCAATCCACATGTGTTGTATGCGTGTGACGACTAACGATGCTGCGGATGAAACGTTTCTGTGCTTCGACACTTTGCGGGTCCAAATACGGATTCGTCCCTTCCCATGTCTCCGGTGTAAAGGAGAAGAAGGTAAACGTGACCTGCAAGCCATGCCGCTTCGCTGTTAACAGGAAAGCATCAATGGCACGCAGCACGTCCTCAGCCATGTGACCGTCCACCTGCATCATATTGCGATAAGCGGTCCAGATTCCCGTCCGAATCCAGTTGATCCCGGCTTTCGCCATCTGTGCCATGTCGCGATCCCAGACATCCGCGTTCGGCAGAAACAGAAATTTCCGTGCCACATCCGAGGTCATGTAGGTCATACCCACAACAGGGAGAGGTCGTCCATCTTTCACAAAATAATCTCTGCTGCGGGTAATTACTTCCCCTTCTGCCAGCAATACGGCATCCTGTCCCCAGAAGCCTTGCCGAAGGATTCGAACTTCCCCATCAGGTGCCTGTGCACGGCACACAATCCGATACAATCCACTTTCAATGGAAACCGGGAGAAGTATGCGTTCGAAACGTTGTTCACCTGAAAGTTCCATCTCCAGTCGATGGCTCCATACCTTTTCTGCCATGCCATTAACGCGATTCTCATGCTCCACTGTTATGTCGAATGTCCACAGCTCAGATGCTGTACGCCTTTTGCCTGTACGCTGTACAATCTGGCCTTGAAGTGTGAGTACTGCCCGCTCATCTGGCTCATACGAGGCATAATTCGTTTTCAGAGATAACTCGGTTACACCTTGCGCACAGAACTGTGCCCACTTCACGATCTCGGCAGCACCATCCTGCTCCCAGAATGAAGGGGTCAACGGTAGATGTACAAACATCCAGCGCGAACCAACGAAAGTCCCGCGGGAGTTTTCCCATAGGACGATTGGGGCAGCAATGCTGCGATCATCCTTGTTGATCCCGCGAAGCAAAGAGTGAATCTGTGTACTCATCGTGCCTGCAGAACCCATCTGGTGTGGCAAATCACTGTTTTTGGTCGTATGCGGAACCAGATTCCATGTATCTGAAATCTCGAAAAGTCCTTCTTTGCCGGCCAGAAGCGGGATCTGTTCAGATGAAGTGAATGATTGCACACCGTCAGCAGATACGTTTAACGCCTCATGAATATAGAGCTCCTGGTGATAGGCGGTCTGCTCGGACTCTACAACCCATGTCCCATTCTCATATCGAACCGGACGTTTGAAAGGCGCACCACCAACACTGATCAAGCTTCCACCCTGATGCAGATAAGCTGCAATCTCCGTCCAGGCGGACTTGGGGAAATAGGGTGCATGCAGATTGATGAAACATCCTTCACCAGCCGTCGCTTTCAACGCCTCTGCAAGTTCATCAGCGTTTACAACAGTAATCTCTTCGACTGCTTCCCACGTATCCAGAGCCTCCTGAGTTGGCAAAGCACCAGTTACGGCAAACGCAGGGTCAGCGAAGATAATCAGCTTTTGATCCTTAGGTTGGATACTCATAATAGGCCATCCTTCATGGATGTATAGACCAACTGGGAGAACAGGCTGTTGGACCATGCAAACCATTTTCGTGTAAAGATCGTTGGATCATCGGCGTGGAAGCCTTCATGCATATATCCGGTATCTGCATCTGTCGCTTCGAGCATGCGGATAATCTCCAGTTTCTCCTCGGCAGACTGCGCAGTCAGTCCCTGCATGGACAATCCCATATGCCAGATATAATTCGGCGGGGTGTGCGGGCTACCGATCCCTTTGGCAACCTTGCCCTCATAGTAGAATGGATTCTCTTTGCTCAGAGCAAAGCGGCGCGTATTCTGATAGATTGGATCATCCGCTGTGACATAACCCAGATAGGGGATGGACATGAGTCCCGGTGTACCTGCATCGTCCATGAGACAGTGGTTGCCATAACCGTCCGTCTCGTACGCATAGATCGGTCCAAATTCCGGATGACGATAAATACCATACAGCTGAATGCCATGATCCACGTCCTGCTCCAGATCCTTCAATTCCTGCAAAAGTTCCATATCCCGGAACACCCACTCGGCAAACTCCTGCATCTGACGCAGAGCAACAACCGCAAACATGTTGCCAGGAATGTTGTAGTGGAAGTCACACGCATCATCACTGGAACGGAAACCGGACCAGATCATACCTGTGTAGTTGACTGGCATGCCTTTTCCGTGATTACGCAAGGAATCTGTCGGGATACCGTTATTGCGAGTGAAGCGATACGGAGATTGTTCCATATGATGCTGTTCGACTTTGAACAGATCCACAATTTTACGCATCGCTGCCTTGAAACTGGAATCAAAAATGTCAGTCAGCTCGGTTTCCTTCCAATACAGATAGGCCAGGCGCACAACGAAGCATAATGAGTCAATCTCGAATTTGCGTTCCCACACCCAAGGTGACATGTCGGTCTCGTCCGTGGTGTTCCAGTGCCAGTCATTGGCCGTCTCATTGAAGGCATTGGCATATGGATCGATATGAACATACTGGATATGACGTTTGATCAGCCCGCCGATGATGCGTTGCAGGTCCTCGTCTTCTTTTGCAAACGGAATGTAGTGTACCACCTGCTCCACCGAATCACGCAGCCAGGAAGCCGGAATATCTCCCGTGATGACAAAAGTGGTACCGTCCTCCATCAACTTGGTGGTTGTTTCGATGGTATTGGGGAAGCAGTTTTTGAATAATTGTAGCAGCTTTGGCCTGTGAGCCAGTTTCTGTTCTGCTTCTTCGAGCACGGCCTGAATGGATTGTGGCAAAGCAACAGGCGGCATGGGTATTTTGGGTAATCTAAACTGTTCCATGGATGAGTGCAACTCCTTAAACAAATTGAATGGTGTAGCTATAAAAGATAAACCCATTGACTGGACACTCGGACACTACGATTGCAGTACCATTTTCCGATCGCTGTTATCCCCAGATTTTTTGATTCCCTTTTTTAAAGGGTAAAATCCGGGGATAAAGGCGAACGCTTCGCTTCTCCATCTGGTTCTGCACTCTCCGTTATGTGTACATGTTTAAGTTCATCTTATATAGCTCAAAAATATTTCAAAAAGGTTTACCGCAGTAGCACGGTTTGTATTTGGTAGGGTTTAAAAGATAGTGTAATCTGGCCGTTGGTGTGGGCCAGTGGTTGGATTGGTTCTTCCAGTGCGTTGGAGTGATAGGCTTGCTCGAACGCATGTGGCCATTGCAATGTGATGTTTTCGCGTTTGCCTGACGACTCATAAAAACGCAGCACGGTGCCGTGTCCATCCTCTGCCAGTTTGACGGTATCCAGAATGACATGCTGGCTTTCGAAGTTAATCCATGAGCCAGTTGCTGGACGTGGGTGTGTAACAGTTACTGTTGCATCTGCGGTTGCTCCAGACTCTGCGCTTAGTTGTGATTGATCCTTCTGTTGCGCCTGTTCCATCGGTTGTGCTTGTTGGGGCTGTTGTGTTTGCTCTACTTGTTGCACGACCACTTCCGTGTTCAGTTCAGCTGCCTGACGTACGGTGTGTGCGTTTCTCCAGTCTCCGTCATGCGGGTACAGGGAATATGTGAATTCATGTTCTCCCAGATCAGCTGTGCGGTCAGGCCATTTTGGGGCACGCAACAAGGACAAACGAATCGTGCTGCCTTGCACGTCATAACCGTATTTGCAATCATTGAGCAAGCTCACGCCGTATCCATATTCGGATACATCCGCGAAGCGATGTCCACAGACCTCATACTGGGCTTGTTCCCAACTTGTGTTGCGATGTGTTGTACGTTCCAGT
The DNA here is from genome assembly GCF_037974275.1 of Paenibacillus sp. FSL R5-0519. Classification (NCBI taxonomy): domain Bacteria; kingdom Bacillati; phylum Bacillota; class Bacilli; order Caryophanales; family Paenibacillaceae; genus Paenibacillus; species Paenibacillus sp. FSL R5-0519. Next base: position 958,408 of record NZ_CP150234.1, on the reverse strand, counting down.
GCGCCAAATGGAATCTCAAATGTCGCTTTGGAGGTCACCACATCAATAGGGAATCCAACTTTCAGAAGCTTGTGATCTTCATTCCAGTTCACCTGTGTCTGGAAGTCGATTCGCCGTGAGTCATGATAAAAGACGATATCTTGTGTGATCATCGATTGATGAAGTTTCCAGCGGAAGCGCAGGACATCCTTCGTTGTACCTGCCAGCACCAGCTTTTTCTCCAACAGCTCCACTTCACCAGCAATCTGTTCCTCATAACGACTGTCGATATCCCATGCATCCCAGAGTGTCGGACGGTCATGGAAGAAATGAAGCTGATTGCCTCGTTCACCCGGCTTCAGCATCTCGCGCTCCGCGGTCTTATCCCACAGACGGGTGATCTCCCCGCGTTCGTTGAAGTGTATATGATAAAGAGCGGTATCCCATGTATCATTAAAGGTTGGTTGTGCGGCAAGGTTAGTCATTTCCCGTACATTCGTTTCCCTTGTGTTTTCCCGTACCAGCCAGATCGTTTTATATCCAAACGCCGGAATGTCTGTCACGAGAATAGACATGCTGCCATCCTCCCGATCCATCCGCAGGCGTTGGCCTTCTTCATCGACGCCATAGCGATCCAAGCCATCCTGCACAGAAAGTTGAACGACTGCACTCCGTTTCCAGCCCAGGCTGTTGAATACAACATAGGCTACTGAACCTTCTGGTCCCTCGGTGTTGATCCCCGTTGTCAATGCTGTAATGCCTTGATGCAATCCGGTTCTACCTAATTCAAATACCTGTACATATTCCTCATTCGAAGTCACGTAGGACTCCGTAATCGCCGATCCCGGTATAATATCGTGGAATTGATTTAGCAAAATCAGCTTCCAACCATCATGCAGTGCCGCACGCACTTCAGCTTCTGCATCAGCCTCCATATCCGGTTGAGCGAGTGTATTCCATAGCTCAGCTTCTCGATACAGAACCTCCGCTTTCCGATTGTTGCGCTTATTGCGCGCATGTGTCGTGTAGGTTCCCCGATGTAATTCCAGATACAGATCACCATGCCACTTCGGAAGTACAGGTTGCTCCTTTTCAATTCCGGCAAAGAAAGCTCCGGCTGTGCTATAACGGCTTGCAGGCTGTCCAACCATCAGTTCTGCGCGATCCATATACTCCAGCATCTCGCGTGTTACCCCGCCGCCACCATCTCCGTGTCCATATAGAAGCATATGCTCCGGATGGGCTGCTTTCTCACGGTAGGACTGCCAGTGATCGTGGATATCTTTTGGCAAGGTGTTCTCATTAACACCATGATTGAGGTAAGACAGAATGGGTGTGCCGTCAATCCCCACCCAGTGAAACAGATCATATGGAAACACATTGGTGTCATTCCATCCGAGCTTCGTGGTCATGAAATACTCCACATTGCCATGCTTCAAAATCTGCGGCAGTGAGGCACAGTACCCGAATGTATCTGGCAGCCATTCAATCTGTGATGTCTTGCCGAATTCCTCCATATAGAAACGCTGACCATACAACATCTGGCGAATCAGGGACTCCCCGCTCGGAATGTTCAAATCCGGCTCAACCCACATGCCGCCAACCAGTTCCCAACGTCCTTCAGCAATCCGCTGCTTCACGCGTGCGTACAATTCGGGATCATGTTCCTTCAGGAATGCATATAACAAGGGTTGGCTCTGGGAATAAACATAGTCCGGATATTCATTCATAAGTGCATCCACGGTGGAAAAGGTACGACTCGTCTTGCGCACCGTCTCACGAACAGGCCACAACCACGCAATATCAATGTGGGACTGTCCCACCATATGCTCCAGACCCTCCGCGTTACCGCCAATCTCACGTACATGATGCTTCAGATTATGCTCAATCTGTCGAATACCTTCTCCCTGCTGAATCTCTTCTGCCGACATGCCTACAAATTGATCCATTGCACGATACAACAGTTCTAGTAGACGTACCCGCCTGAAGTCACTTTCTGGCAGCAGCACAGCCGAATCACGCACAATAATGACGGTGTACATGAGACTGCGAACGGCTTCATTTGGTCTTACCAGCAGGCTCGTAATCGATGTGATCGGCGGCTGAATAACCGCCTGTTGATTCAAGGGGTCCACAGGTTCAGGTACTGGATCGAACATCTCAATCTCAAGTTCTGGGTTGGTCCCGACTTTGGACGGATCAAGTGTGACGTAGGTATGATTGCGGTCCAATCCCTGGTAGGAGTGTCCATTCACCCGCAGTAAACCTTCTCCCCCCGTTTCAAATACAAGCCCATAAGGCGCTTGCTGCCATGTAGCAGGGATCTCCAATCGTGTTCTGAAGAAATACGTCGTCCCCTGTTTGCTCGGAAAACGCTCATAATCTTGCCCTTCCGGGTACTCACCCTGATCCTCATACTGTCCTGGAACATTGTAATAAGCACGGGTAATGTCCCAGCTGCGCAGCTGCAATTGCTCCAGCCACTGATGTTCGGACAACTCGCGAATCAATCGTCTGATACGTTCCACAGTCTTACGCCTCCCTTACGGTCAGTTCGGTCATATGCGTATCGTTTACGCTGCTGCCGATATGAATATGGAATTGTCCTGGTTCAACGACAGGCTTCAAATCACGACCAATATACTGCAACTGCTCCGCTCCGATTCGGAACTCCACGGTCTGTGTCTCTCCAGGCTCCAGGTTCACTTTCGCAAACCCCTTCAGTTCCTTGGCGGGACGAGTCAGTGAGCTAACCACGTCCGAGATGTACATCTGTACAACTTCTGCACCTGCATAAGGGCCGGTGTTGGTCACATTCACAGACACCGTGACTGAATCCCCCGCTGTCATGGATGCATCACTCAGCTGCGGTTCACTGTACTCAAATGTGGTATAACTCAGTCCGTATCCAAATGCATAACGTGGCTCCAAATCCTCTTCGAGGTAACGCTTGCCTCGGGAACGCTTGCCGTTGTAATAGATCGGTAATTGGCCGACATGCTTCGGAATGGAGATCGTCAATTTGCCTGACGGATTCACATCACCGAATAGAATATCTGCAATGGCATGTCCGCCCTCTTGACCCGGATACCACGCCTCCAGAATTGCATCGGCATGTTCATCCACCCAAGGTTCCGTGATGGGACGACCATTAATGTAGACAACGACAAGCTTCTTGCCGAGCTTGTGAATCTCCTGAATGAGTTCCAACTGTACTCCGGCAAGACCCAGCGTCATCCGGTCAATCCCTTCACCGCACTCCATATCGTTCCATGAGTGATCCGATACATTGGAAGCGCCCGTCTTCAGATCAATTGTTCCTTCTCCAAAGTCACGCGCACTGGAGCCGCCAACCACCATAATGACGGTATCTGCCTGACTGGCAACTTCGATAGCCCGCTCAAATCCTTCTTTTGAATCACCTTTAATCCGGCATCCTGGTGCATAGAGAACCTGATCTACACTGCTGCCATCAGTCACAAAACCAACAGAACTCTTCTCCGTTTGCACATCCATACGATTAGCCAGCTTACTGCGAATGCCATCCAGTACCGTCGCCACTTTCGACTTCGGTTGCGGAGACGTGTAATCACCCAGCTGATTGTAGGCCTGATCGGCATTGGGGCCAATGACGGCAATCCGGCCCAAATTCCCTATCGATAAAGGCAGCGTGTCGGCCTCATTTTTGAGAAGCACAACGCCTTCTGCCGCCAACTGGCGTGCGAGCTGAACATGCTGCTCACTGCCAATCACTTCTGCTGCCCGATCAGCATCCACATAAGGCTGTTCGAATAAGCCCAATTTGAACTTCAACCCCAGCACGCGAGAGACAGCCTGATCCAGAACCTGCACATCAAGCTTGCCTTCTGCCACCGCCTGCACCAGATATTGCCCGAACATCTCACCGGACATTTCCATATCGATGCCTGCCTCAATCGCCTGCACCGATGCATCCAGTCCATCCGTCGCGACATCATGCCCACTAGCCAACATGTTGATCGCGCCACAATCCGTAATAACCAGACCATCAAAGCCCCAATCTTTACGCAAAACATCTTCCAGCAGTTCGGTATTTACCGTACAAGGTGTGCCATCAATTTCGTTATACGCCGGCATGATGGAAGCTGCACCTGCTTCTACAGCTTTACGGAATGGATACAGATCCACTTCCAGCAGTTCACGCCAGCCCATATGTACAGGCCCTGCATTGCGTCCACCTTCCGAGCTGCCGTAACCGACAAAATGTTTTAGCGTAGCAGCAACTGCATCCTCCCGATCCAGACTTTCACCTTGAAGTCCTTCCACGGAAGCAACTGCCAGTTCTCCAATGAGAAACGGATCTTCACCGAAACATTCCTCCGTACGCCCCCAGCGCGGATCACGCACAACATCCAGTACCGGCGAATAGGTGACTGCACCGCCTTGGGCACGTGTCTCCTTTGCTACCGCTTGGCACATCTCCCGGTATAAATCCACATTCCATGTGCTCCCCAGTAAAAGGGGAACGGGATAGACCGTCCCGTCAATGGCCATATGACCATGTGAGCACTCCTCCCCAATCAGGATGGGAATGCCCAGTCTGGAATGCTCTACCGCATAACGTTGAATCAGGTTAACCGCCTCAGCGCCTTCTCTCGCAGATAGTCCATTTTCCAGTGTAACGCCAGTCCAGGGATCTGCCCGAAGTGCACCATAGAGGGAGCCAATGCCGCCATTCTCCACTTGCTGCTTAAAGGATTCATTTAATGTGATGTTCCCCTGATCATTCGTATAGGTCTGCCAGCCAAATGGCTGCGTAAGTTGGCCTACCTTTTCTTCTGTAGTCATCAGGCTCAGCAGGTGTTGTACCCGTTCCTCTACGGATTTACTCTGGTCCTTGTAAGTCATCAATCTGCATCTCTCCAATCCTATAGCAAGATCCGTTTATTCTTTGACTGCGCCCACCGTCAGACCCTGTACGAAGTAACGTTGGAAGAACGGATAAGCGAATATAATCGGCAACGTGGCAAGCACAACCATCGCCATTCGGGATGTATCCTGCGGAATGGACTGCATGGCTGCCAGACTCATCGAACTGTTAGCAGAGTTCTGCTGGATGAACTGGATACTCGACTCAATCCGCATCAGCATCGATTGCAGGGGTACCAGATTGGGATTATCGATGTATAACAGCGCATTGAACCAATCATTCCAGTAACCGAGTGTACTGAACAACCCGATGGTTGCCAGTCCCGGCAAGGAGAGTGGAATTACGATTTTCATAAAGGTATAGAATTCTCCGGCACCATCAATTTTCGCCGATTCAATGACTGCATCCGGCACACTGGTGGAGTAGAATGTACGCAGGATCATGATGTAGAAGGCATTCATCGCCAGCGGCAGAATCAGTGCCCATAACGTATCTTTCAGTCCAAGCAGCTGGGATACAACCATATAGGTTGGAATCATCCCGCCGTTAAACAACATGGTCAGAATCGCAAAGATGGAGAAAAATCTCCGATATCTGAAGCTCTTTCGGGAGATCGCATACGCATATAGCGACATGAGAATCAGACTGATGATGGTACCAAGTACCGTCACCAAAATGGTAACTCCATACGCCCGCAGCAGCGTATCCCCGCTCTGCCAGACAAACTGATATGCCGCGAGACTCCATTCTGCCGGAATCAGACGATATCCATCACGGGCCAGTGCTTTCTCGTCCGTAAACGAGATGATGACTACAAATATAAAAGGAAATACACAGATCAGAGCGAATAGACCGGCGATGATGTTCATGATTACGTTCCAGCCGCTGGATACGTGGTGGAAGTCGCGTTTTTTAACAAGCCCTGCTTGAGCCATGGTGGTTCACTCCTTTCCCTGTCCTAGAATAGGCTGCTGTCTTTATCTACTTTGCGCACAACATAGTTGGAAATAATAACGAGTACAAAGCCTACGACGGATTGATACAATCCCGCAGCTGTGCTCATGCCAATTTCACCACTTGTTTTCAATCCACGATATACGTACGTATCAATAACATTGGTAACGGAATAGAGCGTACCCGAATCCCTTGGCACCTGATAGAACAGTCCAAAGTCGGCATAGAAAATGCGGCCTACGGCCAGCAAGGTCATGATTGTAATGATGGGTGATAATAACGGAATCGTAATATTGCGAATTTGCTGCCATTTGCTTGCCCCATCGATCATGGCTGCTTCGTAGAGCGATTTATCAATCCCCAGAATGGAAGCCAGATAGACAACGCTGCTATAACCAATCGTTTTCCATAACGCTACGAATACGAGAATATACGGCCAATATTTTGCCTCGGAGTACCACTGAATCGGTTCCATCCCGAACCAGCCGATAATCTGATTCAACATCCCGCGGTCCATGCTCAAGAAGCTGAAAGCGAAGTAACCAACGATAACCCAGGATAGAAAATACGGCAGAAACATGCCGGTTTGATACAGTTTGGCGAGTCGTTTGTTAACCAGTTCCGAGAGCAGGATTGCCAGTGCCACAGCGAATACCAGTCCCAGGAAGATGATGGCGATGTTATAAAAGAGGGTGTTGCGTGTAATGAGCCATGCATCACTTGTGCTGAACAGGAATTTGAAATTGTCCCAGCCTACCCATTCGCTCTTCATCAGACTTGCCCAGAACCCCTCACGGCTGAACCGATATTCCTTAAAGGCAGCCACTGTACCCACAAGAGGCAAGTAGGAGAAGAAGAAGAACCAGATGGCGCCTGGCAGCACCATGAACAGCATGACCCGGTTTCTAATCAGGTTTTTCAAAAATGTAGTCATTGTGGAGTTCCTCCTTCAGGCTTGAATGAAAAAGGACCGGACGCGATAAGCAGCCGCCCGATCCTTACGATGTACTGTTACTTGTTTTCCGCTCTCCAGGCATCCAGCTGGCTTTGGGCTTCCGCCATTACTTTCTCCAGTCCGGCTTGATTGAACTTCTCAATCACTTGATCCAGATTGGCTGCCGGGTCCAGTGTACCTGTCATCAGTGCTGCCCAATACTGCTCTTTCACGTTCTGTACCGCCGTCAGTTCAGCAGATACATTGCTTGAATCAAAGTTAAAGCTGAGGATCGGGGAATTGGTACCTTCAGCGTTAAACTTCTTGAACTCATCCCATTTGTTGTCCGGGTCATTGCTGTTCAGATAGAGCAGCATGTTATTCCCAAGGGAGTATGAAGGCATATCGTAGTTTTTCGATTCAGGCAGATTTTCCATATGCGTGTCATCCACTTTTTTGTAGTGTGTGCCCTCGATACCGGAGTCCACCATATTGCGCAGCACAGGATCTGTATTCAGCAGGTTCAGGAACTCCATCGCTTTTTCTGGATATTCCGAGTTAGCCGAGATCGCCATAATGGAACCTTGTACAGATGTATTCGTTATAATGGCGTCACTTGCAGGTGTTGAAACAACTTGATAACCGTAACTTGCAGACCATTGGTTGTCCGCGAGCGGCTGTGTCTGTGCACGATCCAGGAACCAGTTGCCCGATGTTGTCAGGTCGTTCGTGGAACCTGTTGTAGCTGCTTCTGCCGATACATAACCGGCTTTGTAATATTTGTGCATCGTCGTAAGTGCTTCTTTCATTTCAGGTGTTTCCAATATGTTCACGAGCTTATAGTCCGTTGTATCCAGCTTGATTGCCATCGGCAGATTCTGAATGACATAGTCATACGGCACGTAAGGAACATAGTTTTTATCCATGGCAAAAGGTGTTACACTTGCCTCGTTTTCCTTGATCGTTTTCAGCAAAGGCTCCAGACTGTCTAACGTACGGACACCAGAGGTGTCCAGCTTGTATTTATCAACCAGCATTTGGTTAAAGCGCCATACCTCTTGTTGAGGCAGCTCTTTGTTGGCTGGAATTCCGTAATTGTGTCCGTCTACCTTCGAACCGCTGAGGAATGCAGGATCAATGGTCTTGGTGAGATCCTGACCGTATTCAGCAAGCAGGTCATCCAGTTCAAGGAATGCACCTTTTCTGGCATTTTGTACATAATCGAATCCACCGGAAGAGGTGAACAGAATGTCCATTGGCTCACCGGATGCTACGTTAACCTGCATCTTCTGCGGGTAGTCACCCCAGTCAACCATCTTCATCGTTACCGTGGCATTAATTTTCTCTTTGGTATACTTGCTGACTTCTTCCATCACTTTGTTGACGTCTTTCTGAGGGGTACCGATGGTATACCAGATCAACTCTACCGCGTCGTCTCCAGCTCCCCCGGATTCCGAAGCATCTTTGCTTCCTCCACAGGCACTAAGAACAAGTGTAACGGCCATTAACAATGCAAGAACGAGTGAGAAGCGTTTTCTTTGTTTACTCATTTCTTTGATCCTCCCTTTTCGTGTTCCCTTAGGCACTACTTACTAACTGCTTTAACCTTATCGAATGAAAGCATTTACAAAAAGAAGATAAACTTAAGTTTTCGAGGTACAAATTAAAGAGAAATCGTCCTTGGACAACTATTTTGTACCTGTTTAAATAAATCGCTTACATGAAAGAGACATGCCGGGTAACATATGGCATGCTCTTCATGCTGCCATTCCTGTTCCCGATATGTCTCTTGGATCTCCGTCCGTACAGTTGAATCTCCCCGTCACCGAATTAACCAAACACCTTGAAATCCGTCGGTGAAATTCCCACATATTTGCGGAACTGTTTATAGAAATACCCTGTCTCCCAATACCCCACATTTCGGGCGATCTCATGTACCTTCAGATTGGTATTCCGCAGCTGTTCCTTCGCACGTTCAATCCGGTATTTATTGATGTATTCGGCAAACGTTTCTCCAGTCTCCTTATGGAACAATTGTCCCAAATACACCGGATGCAGATGATAGTGGGCACCCAGCAGCTTCAGGGAAAGTTCTTCTGCGTAGTGTTTGTCGATATGCTGAAGGACTTGGTTCACAATTGGATTCTTCATATCCTGCAATAGGGATTGAATCGTCTGCGCCGCAACTTGCTGAAGCGCCCGCACGAGTTCATCAAAAGTGCCACTGTCCAGCACAAGTTGAAGCCCTTGTTGGTATATGGCAGACTCATCCGAGTGTTTGATGCTCTCCAGTTCCATTTTGAAGCGAATCACCACTTCCAATGCGGTATTCTGTAGCTCCCCAGGTGTAAGTCCATTGCGATGCTGTTCAAAATCCATACGAATCCGTTCCGCAAGTTGTTCTGTATTCCGGGACAGAATCAGTTTCGTGTAATCCCTCCAGTCAATGAAGAAGGACGCTGCCGAGTTGCCGCAACGATCCAGGATGGCATGGTCGATGACTTTCAGATCGGGATAGATCATCACGTATTGGAGCGCCTTTTTTGCCTCTTCATAACTGGCCGGCGCATGGTAAATCCCCTTCATCAACCTGCCCGCCCCAATACGTACCGCAGGATGTGTTACTGAGATGGCATCGGATAAAGCCTGAAGGCCCTCCACTAACTTCTGTTCCTCATCCTCGTTACCGTCGACATTGGCAACAATGACGAGATCACCATCGATGTCATGAAAGACATTCAGATGGGACTTGTCCTTCAGCATCTCCTCCACACGTTCAAACATGCCGAATGTTTGCCCTTTGTCTTTGTCACGCAATATAGCGACAGCCACATCCGAGGCTTCCAGAGAAAGGTTCATAAACCGGGCACGTTCCTCAAATTCGGTAGCTGCAATCTGTCCCGTAAGCCATCGATGAAGAATGTTATCTTTCAGAATCTGAATGCCATACGCATCATCGGCTTGAGGTGTCACTGTATGATCCAGCTTGGACGCTGTATTGCTCAGCGTGGATTCCAGTTCCTCCACATTAATCGGTTTGAGCAAATAGTTTTCGATCCCCAGCTGCATGCCTTCCTTCAGATATTCGAACTCATTGAAACCACTCAGGATAATGACTTTCATCTCAGGTTGCACTCGCCTTGCTTCCCGAATCAGGTCAAGACCATTCATGAGTGGCATGGATATATCCGTGATCAGGATGTCCACAGGCTGAGAGGAGAGCGCTTGTAACGCTGCCTGCCCATTACCTGCATGGCTCACAATTTCCATACCAAATGAAGACCAATCCACAATATCGTATAACCCTTCAATGATGAACGGCTCATCGTCTACAATAAACACCTTGTACATGTTAAACTCCCGTCCCTTCTGTATGTGGATAACGCACCCTGATCCGTGTTCCCTCACCGAGGGTGCTCTCTATGGTGATACCGAACTCCGGCCCATACAGGAAGCGCAATCGACTATGAACACTGCGCAGTCCGAACATCTGACCAGACTCTTCTGGACGTTCCAGTTCTTCAAGGATCTCCGTCAGACGTGCAGGATCAATGCCTTTGCCATTATCTTTGATCTCCACCTGCATGACATTATCCGTCTCTTCCACAACAATCGATAATCGGTTATCCGAACGTTCCGTCTGAATGCCGTGCACGACATAATTCTCAATGATGGGTTGCAGCGAAAGTTTGACCACAGGGTGTTGATAATAAGCAGCATCGATCTGGATTGTATATATGAAAATATCCTTGTAGCGGATTCGGAATAACTCCAGATACAAGCGGCATGCTTCCATCTCATCCTTCAGCGTGTAATTCTTCTTCTGCTGTACCAGGCTCTTGAACAATACGGATAGGCTATAGATCATCTCGCCGACATCTCTCGCCCCCTGGGATATGGCCCTCATTCGAATCACTTCAAGCGTATTGTAGAGAAAGTGAGGATTGATACGTGCCTGTAACGCGACCAGTTCGGTCTCCTTCTGTTTGATCTCGGCTTTGTAGACGCGTTCAATGTAAAGATTCAGCTCATCCAGCATGTCGTTGAAGCTATGCGAGATCTGCCCCAGTTCATCATCGCGTGCATCGTCAATGCGAGCTGTCAGGTTGCCGTATTTTACTTTTTGGGTAAAGCGAATGATTCGACGGGTTCGTTTGGCAAAGTTAATAATGAAAAATGCCGGAACCAACACGGCAAACAGAATACACACGATACTGATGGAGATGATGGTATTACGAATCCCCGCATAGGTCTCAGCCATCTCTTCCACCGGAACAGTACCAATAACCACATAACCCTGATCCGCGGAGACAAACTTGTTCACATACATGTTCTGCTCCTTTTTCATCGAATCCATATCCGTCTGATCAAACAGGGAATCGGCCACATTCACGTAAGGGTACTTTTTCCCGTAATACTGATTGTTGGAGTCGAACAGAACTGTTCCTTTGGCTGATAACACCACGATTTCTCCCTTCAGGTTACTCTCGTAGTTATCCAGTGCATTCCCGATTCCCTCCGAGTCAAAAAACACCAGAAACTGCCCCAGATTACGAAGCGTCTGTGTATTATTTATCGGTACGCGGATCGAATAGAGCGCAGGGTCCCATTGATTGATCTCTTTGCGAATCCAGTAATTGGGTGCACTGATATTCGGCGTTTCCATCGCCATCACGTCCGGTATATAGGAATGAGCTACATTGGTGTCCAGCTTGCGGAACTGCTTGTGTTGATTAAAGGCAGACAGATCCTGCTGCTCAGCGCTATACAACATGAGTTGGTTAATCTGCGAATTACGATCCATAATGTTCTGAAAATGTTTCAACACATCGGCCGAATAGTCGTCCTGATTGGCGTAATATCCATTCGTCATGTGCTGAACATATTCAGCGTAGGAGTGGTTCATCAGATACGTAATGTTGGCGGAGAGTGCCTCATTCTGATGCATGTCCCTCACCATGTTTTGTACTGATTCATACTGCTGATGAATATAACGATCCACATGTTCCATCGCTGCTTTCTGGATCGCCAGTTCCCGGCGAATCGTAGAGTCGGACACCGTTAAAAAGATGATATAAGACAATGTAATGATCGTGACAATCGATATCATCGAGAAGGTCAGGAGCATTTTCATAAACATATTATTTTTGAAGAAATTATTGTAAACGCTAACAATTTTCAAGTCGCATGTTCCCTCCGATGCTGTTTTCCTAACTTGAATTATATCATCAGGCTTCTGACATTAACTTGTCACCTGTAACTTTTCTTTAGTTTGTACTCGCGTTTCTTTAATTTCACCCTATTTAAAAACGCTTTCATCCACTATCGTTAACCATAAGTTTAGCTTTGTGTAAAAGAATGCCAACCATTCATTCCACTTGAAGGAGGAACATCATGACACGCAAACTCAAACCGAAAGGCATCATTCCCAAGGTCACTGCCATGGTATTGACTACGGCATTGCTTGGACAAGTTGTTGCGTCATCCGTTTATGCAGGAGACACGCTCCCTTACACAGGTGAAAGCGCCAAAGGGGTGAATCAGCCCTATCAGCACGGGTATACCTCAGCCCAGATTCTGAACTGGACACCTGAAAGTGACATTCATGGTGATCTGCTTCGTGCCCATGTCCCCTTGCAGCCCCGTAATGAACCGTTCGCTGCCACGCAGGCTTATCCTGAGCTCAGTCCAGACACCCAGCTATTTACGATGAGTGGCGATTACGGCAATGCATTCTTCGATAGCACACCTTATACCAATGAATTCAGCCAATATCTCTTTAATTATTGGCAGTATACAGACTACTACAGCTATTGGCATGGCATGGCTTCTGCCGGAGTACCGGAGGAATTATACGATCCCAGTAAGGAGTGGACGGAGAAATACTTCGAGTTTGGCATTTTGAATATCCCGAATCCGGCCTATACCAACGCAGCCCACAAAAATGGCGTCAAGTCCATTGCCAACATCTTTTTCTCGGACAATGACCGTGGCCCTCAGACCTATAAACAAATGCTGATTCAGGATGAAAACGGCAATTTCCCTGTAGCCGAGAAACTTGCCGAGATGGCAGAATACTACAACTACGATGGATACTTCTTCAATCAGGAAGAGGTTGCCCGGGGTGTAGCCCCTGAGGATATCGCTTCCTACAAGAAATTCATGAAATATCTAAGAGATCAAGGCCTGTACGTTCAGTGGTATGATTCCACCATCAATACAACAGGCAAGATTCAATACCAGAACCAATTTAACGGCCTTAATAGCCCCTTTGTACAGGATTCCGTTCTCGGCAGAGTCTCGGATTCCATCTTCCTGAACTACGTATGGAACCACAAGATGCTACGCGATTCCCGCGACCATGCCCTCAGTCTGGGACTTGATCCACTGGAAACCGTATTTGCAGGTGTTGAAGGTGGTCATGACAGATTCGGCCGCTGGAAGCAATCCTACGACCTGCGCCATAACCTGGATGAGAACGGTCAGCCCATGAATAGTATCGCGACGCTGGGTGCAGATTTCACCCACAATGCCCTGGATGAAGAGATGGGTGATGGCAGCACCAATCACCGAGCCGAGGATGAGTATCAATGGATGACCTTTGTTCGCGATCGTGCTTGGTGGTCTGGTCCAAATCAGGACCCTACGGATGCGCGTCGTAACGCTTCTGCCAATCTGTCGGATGTGTATGCTTCTGGCGCAAACTGGGATGGGATTGCTGCATATCTTACCGAGCGATCCGTCATCAACGGCTCGAATTTTGCGACAAACTTCAATACAGGTCACGGCCTGAAATATTATGAAGACGGCGCTGTATCGAACGACAAGGAATGGTCCAATATCAACATTCAGGATATCCCTGTTACCTGGCAATGGTGGATGGATAGCGAAGGCGACAAGCTGAGTGTCGATTTTGATTATGGCCCATCTTATGAGAAAGGCGCAAGGTACAACTACGATTCCATTGGCGCATTCCAGGGCGGCAGCTCACTCGTGGTAAACGGTACACTGAACGCGGAGAACTTCCTGCGCCTGTACAAGACCAACCTGTCCGTCAACGGACAATCCACACTGGAGCTGACGTATAACAAACCGTCCACCAGCGATGCTTCTTCTCTGCATGTTGGTTTAATCTTCGAAGATGATCCGTCTAACGTGGTCAACGTAAATGTGCCTAATTCAGGCCAGCATACGAAAGGCTGGAAGACAGCTACATTGGATCTGAGTGCATATCAAGGAAAGACGATTGCCGCTATGGGATTATCTTTTGACCCGAACGGTAAAATCATTGAGAACTATCAGATGAATATTGGTGAGATTCGTATGTTCGACGGTTCTGCGGCTGTACCGGATGCACCTACCGGATTCCATATTGCCAAAGCACTGACCAACACCAATGAACTGGTTGTTGCATGGGACATGAAGGACTATTCAGAGGTCAAACAATACAATTTGTATGAAAATGGTGCCTATGTTGGCGGTGTGTATGATTCCACTTTTTATATTAAATCGCTAAAACAGCCTTCTGGAGAAATGTCCATACGTGCTGTTGGTGCAGATGGTACCGAAAGTGAAGCAACCGTCCTGCCTTATGATCTGAATGCAGCCGTTCAGAATATTGATGTGAAATTCAAAAAGAATGGCGATGCCATTGTAAGCTGGAACAACCCGAAGAAAGCAAAAGATACAGGTAAAGACAAAGATAAGAATACGGATAAAGATAAAAATAAAGACAAAGGTAAAGGCAACGAGTCCATTCAGCTCACACTAGAAACCGAATACACGAAAGAACCTTTTAGCAAGTCACTTCAAGTCAAAAAAGGAAAACAATCTGCCCTCCTGACTGGACTTCCGACCAATGGTGAGCATTATGTGCTGAATATCGCCATTGGCGGGCAGAATCCGGTTACCCATACCGGACAACTCGCAGATCTTCAGATTACACCATACGCCAAGGATAAGGTCACGGTAAAAGATGGGAAATATACACTTGCCCTGCCGGATCTGGAGGATTGGTACAAGATCTATGTATATGAAAATGGGGTGGCACGCGAGTTCGGCGTCACTTACGTTTCGCAGAAATTCCCGTATATCATTCGGGGAAGAACAAAGCTGAGTGAACTGACCTTCACACCAGCGTCCAGCAACAGCTCTTTGAAGCTGATCATTGAGGATTATGCAGGCAATCAGGCCACTACGATTTTGAGGTAATTATAATTTCGTGCACGCCTGTATGCTAGTTGAGATACGTACAGCCCTTTACTTCCCAAAGGAAGTTGAAGGGCTGTTTGTTCCTATAGGAACGCGCCCACCAGCTGAACATTCATTGCTTTTGAACCAACGTATTTCTTTTGATTACACTCCGTTGGACAACATTAAGGATAGATACTTGCGTAACTGCTTTTTATCTATTTTATCCACGGCCGTTCTGGGCAAAGTATCCACAACGAACAGTTGAGTCGGCCATTTGTACGGAGCAAGATATGGCTCACAAAAAGCTCGTAACTGTGTCAGATCCAAGCTGTCACCTTCCCGTAATACTATGAAAGCAACGAGTTCCTCTCCTTCGTCAGGAAGAGGAAGTCCGATTACGGCCGCCTCGCTTACTGCCTCATGAGTCATAATGACATGCTCCACTTCGGCACAGAACACATTGGAACCGCCCACAATGACCATATCCTTCAAGCGATCAAACAAATACAGGTAACCTTCTTCATCCAGGCAACCGACATCCCCAGTTCGAATCCAGCCATTTTGCATGGTCTCGGCAGAAGCCTCCAATTGACGCCAATATCCCATCATGATCTGTGCACCTCGAACAACGATTTCTCCAGCTTCACCCGTCATTGTCTCACTTCCGTCCGTATCTAATATCCGAACTTCGAAGGCCTGCTCACCCTGAACAGCCAGGTCGGCTGGACGACCTACGGATCGAAGGCGATGAGAATTCCCCATATGCTGAGCAGGAAAAAGACGGCTTATGGACATCCCGCATTCTGCTTGTGAGTAGTTATTCACAATAGTAGCATCAGGAAATTGCGATACAACCTCCTGTAGTGTATCCGGGGAAATAATGGACCCTCCGCAGCCAAGAAGCGTTAGGCTCTTCAAGTTTCTCACTCCTACGGCTGCCTCGCGGGTAAAATCCCGAAGCAGTTGGCCTACGGTACTGAGTTGCGTAATCTGATCACGTTCAACAGTTTCCATAATGCGGTGTACATCCGCCGGGTATTCATCTAGGAATACAAGACAGCCCCCAGCAGCCATGGTCGCCCACAACTGGAACTGACCCACCAGATGGGATAAGTTAAGCACCAACACACGACGACTGAGATCATGACCGAAGCCTGCAGAAGGCGTAAGTTGATTCCAAGCAGCCATACCACGATGCGAATGCATGACCCCTTTGGGTCGACCGGTTGTCCCACCCGTATAAATCAGGACTGCCGTATCGTCTACACTTGGTTTGAGTTGGTCTTTTGGAAAGAACTCAGGTTCATGCTGCAAAAGAGCAGCGAGCGAACTGTTATTCGTCCCTTCTTCTTCTGTCGTGAACAGTTTTGGACGATACCCAAGAAGCTTTACCGTGGCGATCGCTGCGTTAGCATGTTGGTCATCATGAATAATCATATGTGGTTCTGCATCCTGTAATATGGCAGCGAGTTCAGGCACTGTTAGCATAGGAGACGGTACGAGCGGTATCGCACCGATCCCAACTGCTGCATAAAACGCAACAACGAGCTGGGGATCTGGATCACCTAAAAGGGCAAAGCGATCACCAGCCCGGAGTCCTTCAACATATAGAGCATGACTCAGTCTTTCAACTTGACCGTTAAGCTCCCCATAACTCATCGTTTGCCCATGTCGCATTAACGCAGGTTGCTCAGGGTACAGACTTGCTGCAATTGGCAATCGTTCGGATAGAAGCAAGCAATTACCCCCAACATTTATATTTCCATTTTCTCCGTTAAGAAAACTATGGAATAAAAAGAGAGTAGCATATATCTGGAATAATAAGTAATCACTATCCCCTATTAAAATCATAAATTCTTCTGATATTACATTTCTATCAACCCTGGTTAAGTACGGAACGAAGGCGTACCCCAAGTACCCGAAGAAGAACTTTGGCTCGTGCTCTCTAGTTTGTGTCCTCCCATAGTTGGACGAAAAAAAGTTTCTTTATATACTAAAAGTGAGAACTTTACATCTAAAGTAATCTTCAACTTGTTTAACTCTTTTCCAATGACCTACTTATGATGTTTGTAATTATACGTGCATGAGTGATCCGGTAGGACGTCCAATTTTTTAAAAAATAATCCCAACCTTTATTTCGCCTGGCACACTATATAATTGTCAGGAATTACAGATGCAACTATGGAGGAAACAATGGATTCAATCAGTACAAACGGAAAAGAAGCCGCAGAAGCGATTCGGAGCTATGTGAAACCGATTTTCGGTTTTGCGTTAAACCGGGTCAAGCACCGGGCCGAAGCGGAGGATCTGGCTCAGGAGATTATGCTGCAGTTGTTAAAATCCTTCTCTGGGCTGCGGGACATTAGAAGCCTTGACGCTTACGTCTGGACGGTTGCTCGATACACTTGGGTGAATTGGTTGAAAAAGCGCGAGCACGCTCCCCAAGTGATCGAAATCAACGGTATGTCTGAACTGTCTGCCGCCCCTTCCCGGGAGCCGCTTGACCGGTTGCTGGCAACCGAAGCTTCACGCGAGCTGCGCCGAGAAGTCGCGTTTCTGTCCGACATTCATCGTCGAATCGTGGTGATGCACTACTACGACGAGCTTAAAATCGGCGATATCGCGATTGCTCTGGACATTCCTGTAGGCACGGTGAAGTGGCATTTGAGCGAGGCTAAAAAGAAGTTACGGAAAGGGATGAAACGTATGCGTGCAACAGGAACTTTAAGTGTCAATCCGGTCAGCATGGGGGAAATGGGCCATTCGGGTTCAGCCGGCAGACTGGGCGAAACCAACGATTTTCTTGGACGCGCCTTGGCGCAAAATATCGTTTACGCGGCTTATCACAAGGCGCGTACCGTACATCAAATCGCGGAGGAGCTCGGAATGCCGCCGTCTTTGCTGGAAGGCGAAGTTCAACATTTGGCCGATTACAATTTTCTCATCCAAACCTCTCCCGGCAAATATCAAAGCAATACCATCATCTGGGACCTCTTCGAGTTGGCCGTAGCCGGTCATCAATTCTGGCAAGATTGCGCCGCCGAAGTGGCCGATGTTCATTTCGACGCGTTAATGGAAGTTCGCCGGCAAGTCGAGGATAGCGGAGTGTACGTTCCAGACGGCGACTATAACTTCCTGCTCTGGACCTTGCTGCCCAAGAACATCGAGGAGCAATCTTGGCGGAGCATGCCGGCTGGTGAAAACTTCGATGCGGTCGCACCAATACGAAAGGACGGAGGTCAATATATTGCCTATGCGGCGTTAAATCGGAGCCACTATGCCGATCCGGGTTTTGATATGAGTAGTTACGTCACCTTCGGTCCGTCGCTTCGCTACGTCGAAGACTCTCCTTTATACTTGTGGCAATTCAATACGTACTGGAGCGACCGCCAGATGGATTGGCGTTTCCTGGAATATCGGAATGTCGAGATTTGTCACGCGTTCCAACAAGGGGAACTGCCCGACAACGAAGAGAACGCTGAGCAATATTCGTTCCTGCTGGAGAAGGGGTACATCCGCAAGACGAAGGAGGGGTACAAGTTCAATGCGGTTTGGATGGACTCTCCGCAAACGTTGGAGCGGTTGAACAAAGCAATGCCGGATTTGTCCGCTCTGTATGCGCCTGCTGTCGGCAAGCTCTACGACAAAATGCTCAACCTGTTCTTGCAAAATCAGCCGAAGCATCTGGAGCCGCAGCTTGCTTACATGGTGAGAGGCAACACCGGCGGAGGCCGGCTTGTCGCTTATATTTTGAAGCATTTGACCGATAACGGGAAGCTGAAACCACCGTTGCCGCACCAGCAGAAGACGATTTCAACCTGGATGGGACCGGTCAAGTAAGTCGGTTCGGAGGTGTATACGAAGAATAGTCATTCCCGGGCAGTGGCCATTTTTACACAAAACTCTGTCTGTCAAACGAAGTGATTAGGACATCTCTATTTCACCAGGCCTCCTCCTGAACGTATGGAAATGATTAAAAACTACCCATGACGCATGTGCGTCATGGGTAGTTTTTAATCGCAATCGTATCAGCCAGAATTATCCTCTACCTTACGTTTTTTATCTTTCATGTTGTCATTAAGCTAACGTTTCCCGTTGATTAAGAAGAGTCAAACTTTATGGTTCTGTATTTTCAGTACCTTCAGAAAAAATAAAAGTTACCTCTAAATCATTATCGCCTCTAATTTCATCTATAGCTTTTGAAATCATATGGGAGTACCTCTGATATAACCAGTCTGTGGCAAACGGATCTTGACCTGAAATAATGAGAGTGTTGTCAATTTGAATTGCTGTAGTACTTGTAAACCACCTATCAAAGCTTGGCTGAGAGATTTGGTCTTTTATTTTTTCTAGAACTGATTTCCAAATGTCATCCTTGTTATTAAGTATATTCGTTTTACTTGTATGAGCACCATTCTCTTCTGGAGTTAGGAAATAATCGACTGTATTATTAAATATCTTAGCTAATCGAACTAATATATCAATATCAGGTAAACTTATACCTCTCTCCCACTTTGAAACAGCCTGATGACTAACTTTTAAAACCTCACCAAGTTGTGTTTGCGTCATGGATAACTCTTTACGGTTTCTTGCTATAATCTCCCCGACCCGCTTAATATTTATCATTGGTTCACCTCCTAAAATGAATAGTAATTCAGGAACTTATTTATGTATATCAAATTGTGGTTGAAAAATACTCTTCAAATTGCAACTTATAGTTTCATTAAACTAGCCTGCCCGTTAGCTTAATGAGGAACTCATCATCCTAACATAATTTTCGTCTTCTCTACTTTCTGTAAAGGTATACCAATAAGGATCGTTAGCATTTGTGCATCGATCCCTATTGTCAGTCCGTTAGTTGAAATAAGCAACTGATCCCTTTGATACCCTGCCGAATATAAGTCCTAGGGATATTAAGCTTGCATCTTTTTACAAACAGTATTCCAATCATTGAAAGGAGACCTGTCTTGATTTTATACATCATAAGGAATCACTTATGTAACTCACAGCCACTCTCCCTAATTAGAGCGTCTCAACCAACTTCTGAATCTTGGAGTGGGAAATTAAATATACAGGACCTATTATTTCTATTTTGCCGTCCTTTACACGTATAGCACTCTCCTGTAATCCCGCATAAACATCAATATCCTCGGACAAGGGGAGCAGGTAGCCTTGAACCAGCGCATCGTAGTCGAGTCTGGCATGAGATTCGTAGGCAAAATGTCCAAAGCCTATACCATCATAAATTGTATTTGTTTCAACCTTATGGCCAGCGTTTTTCGAGGATAACCATTTTGCTGCCATGTTTAACGCACCAGCGCTGGCCCCCAGGATAACGGCATTGCTATTCTTAATCGCATTCGATAATTCATAATCCAACAAAAAATCGTTCTGCAATACAGGATCTCCACCGCATAAAAAAATGACAGAAGCGTTCTGAATGAATCGCTGAGCATCTTCTTTCTGCATGCGGTAATCAATGAAATGATATTCATCAAAAATAATGTTAGCCTGATTCAACCAAGTCCATTCAGTAATCTCATCCATGTTAATTGGCTCATCTTTATAACCAGACGGATCAGCACTAATCATGACAAGTGATTTTCTGTCTTGTATATCCTACTGCAAACAATGGACCAGTTTCTCTGGGAAAAAATGATTAAACCAACTGAAATATGTCGAACCTCAATCTTTCGAATTTCCCAATCAATACTTCTGTAATCCTCTTTTTATATGCAGTATACAAAATAATCCAATTTATTAATAGAGTACATTTACCATAGCTATAACACGTTAAAAAAAGCCCGGTCCTTCCCCCGGGCAACATACACTTTTGTATGGGTTACTTACTTATAAATTCCACCATCTTCTGATGCAATTCCTCCTCAGAACATTGAAAAATGCCATTAAAATCCTGAGGGTTACGGATCAATTTGTTTAATTGGTCTATTCCATATTGTTGAACAACAAACTCTACGAATAGGAACGAAAACTGAAAACCCTTCATCGTTTCGAAATCCCAGGTATCATTGTCTAATTGTTCGAACGTTGGGATCTCTAAATTTTGGATAGCTTCTTCTGTCGTACCTTCAATAAAGTCCTGAGTCATGCCCTTGGCTTCATATCCACCAATCCCTTGCCTTATCCATTTTGGAGCCTTCGGATTGATTTCACTTATAAGCCACATGGTGAACAAATGAACCGTACCTTTAAGAATCGATTGATAGGTATGCTCCGGTCCTGGATTTAGTGGAGAGACAATTTTAAGAATACTTCCTTCATAGGTACCCATGAACCAATTCGGAGCATCTGCTTCTCCGACCGCTTGGTGAAACGATGGAATATCAGGATATACTTCAATCGTTACTTTTCGCGATGGATGATAATTGTACTTTAGCGAGATTCGTTCAATATGTTCACTTAGTTCATTGAACAAATCATGGTGTACTTTATTATTGGGCTGATTGTTCAATCCCTTGCTTTCACCCTTATTAACAATTGAAATCAAGTCTTCAATAGACATAATCGTAACGCCTCCCCATTCTTTCATTTCCTGCTTAAGTTTTTCCAAAGCTCTGTAGAGTCTGTTCTTTACCGCACTTTCACGCATCCCTACGATCTTAGAAATTTCAAGCAATGTGCAGTCCACAAAAAAGCGTAATGCAATGATTTCTTGGTCGGTCTCATTTAACTTTTCCAGCGCAACTCCGATATCAATTCGAAAATCAACATATTTCGTAAATTCAAGGGAGATCGATTGTGATTCATATCCCGTAAAATCAAACGGCGTTTCTTTTTTACGCGATAACCTTCGATATTCGTTTTTCACTGTATTCTGAGCAATCTTGAATATCCACGTAAATAAATTTGATCTGCCTTTGAATCGGTGAAGATTCTCGACAGCTTTTAAAAACACCTGTTGAGTCAAATCATCTGCAACCATCGGATTCAATTTCAGCGAAAAGTACGTGCAAATCCTTTGACGATACAGCTCATAGGTGCTTTCAAAGTTAGTGATACTTTCCTGTTTATCCGGATAAACAGGTTTTGTGTCATGAGCTCCTGACATGGTGAGAACCTCCTCTTGATTTACAATGAATTAGACACCAGAGAGAGTCAGAAAGCCACATAAAATAAAAAAATATGTATTCGTCCTTTTAGGCTTGTTATTTACAGGACTAATCAGCCGTTTTAAAACCTCACTTCAAATCATCTCTAAAATTTCATATCTTTACAAATTAATCATGATAAGCAAAGATTGGAGTAGCCTACGAGCCATTTGTTTTCATCTGTCACAACGATCTGGAGGAAATCACATCAGGTAACCGCCTCCCAACTGAAGGAGTGATAATCATGAAATACATCCATGCTTTTTTATCAAGCATCATTGTTTTAGGTAGCTTAGGCACGTTATCCACTGCATCATCTTCGTTTCATACTTCTGATGAAGTAGCACACATTGCTGCTAAAACAACTTCTGTGAACGCTTCGACATACCAGAATATACCTAAGTTCAAAAAAACGATAGCCTCAAACAAAATGGTCTGGAAAGGTGACAACACCACTATAACTGCAAATACTGTAGAGCAGGATGCTGCTGCCGACTTTGAACACAACATGATTGACACGATCACAGTTGCTCATGGTAAACAAAAACACATCCTGCATACGGAAGACTTTGGAGTGAAATTAATCGATATCACAAGTGTTGCTGAATCTCCATCTAATAGCTGGATTGCTATCCGAGCAGAAAAAACTGCCGGCAGCAATCTTATTCTTGTGAACGTTAAAACAGGAAAGTACATCATCTTAAACGAACGTCTTGAAAACGCAGGTAAACAAGATGTCGAAACCATTACATCTTATAATTGGTCACCAAAAGAAGACATCATTGCATTTGCTTATGGAAATACGGAGAAGAGCATTTTAGCAATATACGATACAAAGAAAGACCGTTTAGTTCATCTCCCTCGGGCTACCAACTATGTTAGCACAGGTTTAATTTTATGGCATAAGGACGGAAAAAGTATGGATTACATTAGTGAGTATCCTTCAGATCAATGGATTCTTTTCAGATACGATACCACAAGCAAAAAAGTTAAACCTGTAAAAAAAATGACTCGGAAAGAATCTCAGCAGTGGTTTAAATTAGATAAATAACATCATTATTTAACTCCCTTCCCTTGTCCCCTACCTACTGACAACAGTTCTCTTGTCCATATTTTGTAGTAAACCGATTTCTTTTACGACTTTCATGTCGTTTGTAGCGTTCATATTAGTGAACAGAATATTATAGTACATTTGGGTTTTCATCAAAGAAACAGGAGGTGATTGGTTTTCCCCTGTTAGAAGTCTAGTGCTACGCAAATTATAACCGAGGTGTAAAATGAAGAAATTTATCATCCTGTTACTATTCAGTACGCTGCTACTCTTGCTAATTCCCATGCACACCCATGCAGCTACGAATCAAACTAAAATTATTTTAGATGGCCAGGAGCTAGTTTTACCCCATGATATTGAAGTCGTTAATGTACGAAACAATATTATGATTCCGATTCGGGTAGTCGCTGAGAATTTAAAATTCAACGTGAAGTGGGATCAAAAAACACAAAATGTAAATATCGAACAAGCTTCCAATGCAATTTCCTTGACCGTTGGGAAGGATCAAGCTACAGTCCAGAACAACACCGTCCAACTTAATATTTCTCCACAAATGATCAAGAATACGGTTTTTGTTCCCCTACGTTTTGTTAGTGAAGAGATGGGTCTGAGAGTGGGCTGGAATAACAAAGACAAGATTGTTACGCTAACCAGCAATAATGGTTCACAACCAGCTTCACCCTCTCATGGAAATGATGCAGGCACTAACCTGGTTCATGATATAACGTATGCCAATAATCAACTCGTCGTCTCATTGGACCGTGAAGTTGCTCCAGTCATATCCACACTTAAAAATCCCGAACGAATTATTTTGGATTTCCCATCCACCAATTTCGGAAATATGGGACAGGTCCCCTCTGGAGGATCCATGGGAAGACTGGATGTTAACGAATTCCCAAGTGTTACTGATATACGTTATTCTCTTTTCAAAAATGATCCTCCTCAGGTTCGAATTGTAATCGAATTAAACAATATAAATTCGGTGAATTACACACAACAGACAATCGCCGGCAAATTTATCCTTGATCTAAGTATGGCTAATGAACCTGCACCTGCACCTCCTGTGAACAGCGGCAAAAAAATAGTTGTTATTGATCCGGGACATGGAGGAAGTGATCCAGGTACAATAAGTTTTACCAAAAAGCAGGAGAAGCATTTTGCCCTTGCTTTAGGGCTAAAAGTGCAGGCTCTTTTGGAAAAGGAACCTGACATCGAACTAATAATGACTCGGGAAACAGATATCTACCCTACACGACCGGAACGTGTCAAACTTGCCAACGATCTCAATGCAGATGTGTTTGTATCTATACACGGTAACAGCGTCCCTGCTGCTCCTCAGATATCGGGAACGGAAACGTATTATTACCAACGGGAGAGCAGTAAAGCACTAGCGACCCTCATTCATAAAAATCTGATCGATGCCTTGGGATTTAAAGATCGTGGCGTTAAGAACGGAAACTACCAGGTCATTCGAGAAACTACAATGTCTGCCGTTCTTCTAGAAATCGGATTCTTAAGCAACCAGATGGAAGAAGAGGCCATGATGTCAGAAAGCAATCAAAATAAAGCAGCACAGGCCATTGTGGATGGGATAAAAGAGTATTTGAAGCTATAGGGCAGTGAATAATTCAAGAGGATGTGCTTCTATGAAAAAAAGAATCTATGTGGCTATCGCAATATGTGCAATAAGCATACTAGCGATAGGGTGCGGTAGCAAACCTACTTCTACTGGTCCAGTGCAGGGTTCCGATCCTGTAAATACGACACCAGCGCCAACAGCTAACCCAAGCGAAGAAAATGGAGAATCTCAAGAAATTGAGGTTTTTTACGCAGATGATCAATTATTACAAGTAGAGCAACGTAAGAAGGAAATTACATTCAAAGATGACTCCGAAAAATACAGTAAGACGTATGCAGCACTTCAAAGTAGTGATCAAACCGAACTAATTCCATTGTGGAGTAATATTGAACTCCTTTCTGCTGCTTTTGATCAAGGGAAATTAACGCTGGATGTGCATATTCCGGATGAAGCAAGATTAGGGTCTGGCGGAGAGCTTTTAGCGATCGATGCTTTGAAAGGAACCTTTTTTCAGTTTGACGAAGTAACCAGTATTGATTTGCTTGTTGATGGAGATGCAACTGACAGTTTAATGGGTCATGTAGAATTAGAACATCCACTAACCCGTGAATAGATCCATCCGATGGAACATACAAAGCATGATTTAAAAATAAGAGCCATTCGCATTAATACGTTGCGAATGGCTCTTATTCCTTCGGTAAAAGTGGACTTGCACTTCTTCTTGGTCAGGGAGTTATGAAGTTCCTTTTTGTTTACTCGCCTGCATCTGCTGGGCAAATCTCATCATCTCTTCGAACTCTTCCTCAGATACGGCATCCCCATCGTTGCTTATGTCTTGTACAATCGGAATTTCGGGCTTAGCTTTGGTTCCTTTGCCGTATGTACGGGTACGGGTTCCAGCTGCACCAGCAGCCTGTTTACCTTTGACCTTGGCCTGATCACGGATATATTGAACTGCTTTCTCATATGAGTTCACCTGTTTAAGCAACATGTTGGAGGCAATGGCCTCAACGAAGTTACGGTTAATCCGCTGCTCTCCGCCAGATACAAGTAATGCCATCAGATAATGAATCAATACATTGATGACTTCACCAGGTAACTTGTAGCTCAGATCAATTTTCTCAAAAATATCAATCAGATTGTCTGGTACTGCACCTGGGAAAAACGTCTGCAACAGGCGGGTATACGGCTCGTTACGCAACATCATATTGTATTGATGAATATCACACTTCGTCATGAATTGCGGGGGTACTTCGACGTAATACTCCATCTGTACCCCATGCTCAACAGGTGGTTCACCGGAGTCTTCTTTCCGCTCTGGCTCCTCCATATGCTGCCTCAGTGCCACAACCTTGGCTGCCTGTACAGTCTGTTGCTCATGGCGCTTCTTCGTCTGTCTGAACTGCATGCTCGCTTTATGCTGAAGATCATCCAGAATCAGCTGGCCCTGTGGAGTGAAGATATCATCTTCATCCAACAGACGGCATACATCCTGCACACTAAGATTGAACTTGTTCACTACGTAATTCACAATGCCCAGTTGTTCATGATCGAACCGCAACTGCTCTACATGACGGCGATTGACCGACTCGCGCGGGAAACGCAAAATAATGTCGGCATAGTTCAAACTGTTTTCTTCCGCTGCATCGTTCGTGCCTGTCCGCTGGGCTGTGGTTGATACTTCCGACAATGCTTGCTCCAACTCGTAATCAATCACATGGGTATTCAATTCAAATATATCGTAAAAGGGAACGGAAATATTCTCTTTGTTGGCTGCCGGATATGGCGCGTCCCCGTTTTCCACTGCAGAGAAACCCGAACGCAGGGAAAGGACGGCGAATTTGCCTATCTTGTCACGAAGCAGCAGTGTCAAATGCTGTGTCCGGAAAAACTCTACCGGAGAGAGCGGCGGTTGCAGCTCATATTCGTAGATGTAATCATCATTCTCCGGTATATATAGCCGTGAAGTCTGAAGTAGTCCCACCGCTTCAAGCTTGGATGCCTGCTCCACCAGATATTTACGCCCTTTCTCGCTTGGCTCCAGGCCAAGCGTCATGAACAGCCTTCGTTGCTGCTCCAGCGGCGAATAACCGACCTGTTCACCGGGAAGATGCTGAAACAACAGCCGATACAAGCCAACCGCAAAAGCACCTACCATGGGCTGATATGCTCCTGTAAGCATACGGTCATCCAGGGCGCTAAGTCCAAACTCCCTGTATACGCAGTAGCGATGATGTTCAGTATAATGGTGCAGATTCTTCATGCGCATAGCCTGATCTCCTTCTCCCCAAATGTGTGTTTATCTATTCTATCATAAATGTCTGATCCTCAAATGTTCAAAAACAGGTAAAAAGAGGGCCTGTTCTCGCTCCGTTTCGTCCTAGGTCGACATCATTCACGTTTTCGCCGAATTCAGCAAATTTCTAAAATAAAAATGTCGAGTGCCGCTAGAATACTATAAAAGCTGTAGCCGCAGAATACAAGGGATTCTCTAAAGAGAATGTTCTCCAAATGTATATGAAGTACAAGTGTACAATAAACCTTCTGATATAAGTGAACAGCAAAAAAGCCTTCCCTTTGTACTCGTAAGCGTTTACGACAAAGACAAGACTTTTACGCGATTACAGTGGCATGTGTTACCTCGTTCCAACAATCTAAAACATTTTGTACCCACCCAAACGTAACTTCTGGATCGTCCAGCCACTGATTACCGCACCAGCCAGTCCAGCGATGCCCGTCATATAGTCCACAAGCTGGAAAGAACTCAGATGTGACATCAGAGACGACGAATGATCCCATAGAGAGTATACAACAACAGGCAGAATTACAATGATGAACAGATAGGAAGGAAACCAGGTGGTCTTCATCAGCATGTTCAGAATGAAACCGATACCAAACATCATAACGAAAAATAATACCATTAATACCAACACAGGTATAAATTGCATCGGGCGACATTCACCTCTTCTTTCACACTTTCGGGTTTCACTTCTGGATAGTAGTTAGTGTACCGCAAAAAATGTGGCGAAGCAACGAACTTTCTGGACAAATTTCCCTATATTTATGTACTGTTCATTTGCCCTTCTCCTTCATGTTGGGATACAATGTAAACGATAAAGCACTCACCCGTCCCTTAGTGCGTGTTCAAAAAGTAAACTTTTGAACAACCTCTTATAGGGATTTGGAAATATACCTTGCAGGAGGAACACAACCAATGAACGAAGCCGCATCAACACTGGAGGGCTGGTATGCCCTGCATGATTTTCGCTCGATTAACTGGGCCGCCTGGAAAGCAGCAGATGATGAAGAACGTGCTGTAGCACTGGACGAGCTTCAGGAATTCTGGAAAGAATGGAAAGAAGTCGAGGACTCATCCAAAGGAAGTACCGTTGTATATACGGTTGTAGGTCAAAAAGCCGATCTCGTCATGATGCACCTGCGTGAAACGCTGGAAGATCTGAAGGCTGTTGAGAACGCGTTTAACAAAACGATGTTTGCCCAGTACACAACGAAGTCTTATTCTTACGTCAGTGTAGTGGAACTGAGCAACTACCTTGGCAAAGAAGGCGAAGACCCAATGCAGAATCCGGAGATTATCGCCCGTCTGAAACCTGTTCTGCCACAGCGGCAATACATCTGCTTCTATCCGATGAACAAAAAACGTGAGCTGAATGACAACTGG
This sequence comes from Paenibacillus sp. FSL R5-0519, assembly GCF_037974275.1. Taxonomy (NCBI): domain Bacteria; kingdom Bacillati; phylum Bacillota; class Bacilli; order Caryophanales; family Paenibacillaceae; genus Paenibacillus; species Paenibacillus sp. FSL R5-0519. Next base: position 930,018 of record NZ_CP150234.1, on the reverse strand, counting down.
TACATGCTGTCCATGGATGAGCGTCGTACGATGATGCGCAGTCACGGCATGATTGGTCGCAGCTATGCGGGTAAAGTAAAACAGATTATTACCGGCTCTGTCGGTTTCGACGATTGGGAATGGGGCGTAACGCTGTTTGCGGATGATGCACTTCAGTTCAAGAAACTCGTCTATGAGATGCGTTTCGATGAAGTTAGCGCCCGTTATGGCGAATTCGGTTCGTTCTATGTGGGAAGTCTGTTGAACGAAGGAACTTTGGAAGACATGCTTAAGCTGTAAAATAGTACACCATACACAAAAGCACCGCGACATCTCCTGTAAAGGATATTGTCAGCGGTGCTTTATTATCTATGAATATTCTACTACCTCAAGCTTGATTTAGATCTATATTGTTTGAACTATTTATTTACACAAAAACGGAAAGGACAGAAAAAACCTGAAAAAGCGAAGCGTTCGCCTAAAAGCTTTCTGAAAGAAAGCTGCATCGGAAGCATATGCTATCACCGGATTTTCCCTTTAACAAAAGGGAATCAAAAAAATCTGGGGATAACAGCGATTGAAAGGTTATGTCTCTAATCCTCGTCCTCTTCATCAACAGCTTTCAGTGATTCGAGGAATTCGGCTGTTGCCCGGTCACGGTCACGACCCTTCTCTTTAAGCCGCTCAATCGCGGGCATAATGAGAATATCCACTTCTTTCTGCACGATGTAGGCCAGATCATATTGATCCTGTTCCTCCAGATAACAACCGACCTGCATCAGGGCGTTGTACCGATCCAGTTCGTCACGCGTTAATAACCCCCGGACCTGAACACTGCAATGTCTCATCCAAAAAACCGCCCTTTCTTCAGGACTAGCGGAATACCACCAATAATGAACAGATAACGCAGATCAACCAGCTTCTTCAATTGAGCCGCTTTCCAGCCCTTGTACTTCTTGCCGCCTACAACAGCAATCGCTTCACCTTTACCCAATGAGGCAACCGTGCCTTTGCTCGTAAATACAAAAGGCTGTGGCTGTTTCTTGCGAATGGATGCCACGACGTTCTTCGCGCAGTTCACACCCTGCTGCATCGCAATCTGGGCTGTTGGCGGATAAGGCCGTCCTTCCGCGTTGAAGACAAGTGAATTATCACCAATGACATAAACATGTTCATGTCCAGGGGCACGCAGATAATCATCTACCTTCACACGTCCACGCATCACTTCAAGACCTGCCTGTTCCAGCAGTGAGTTACCACGAATACCACCGGTCCACACCACTGTGGCAGCATCGAGCTTTTCTCCCTCTCCCACAATAACCCCATCCGGGAGACATTGCTTGATTGGAACACCGATTTTGAAGGTGACGCCCTTCTTCTTCAGCACGTTCATCGCATGTTCAACCAGTTCCGGGTCAAATCCAGGCAAGGCCGAAGGCGCTGCTTCTACATTATAGATGTGCACATGTTTTGGATTCACGTCGAATTCCTTGCACAGTTGTGGAATACGATCTGCAAGTTCAGCTACGAATTCAACACCACTGAAACCTGCTCCACCTACAACAAAACGAATACGATTTCGTTTGTTATCGTTTTTGTACATCGCAAATTGATATTCGATGTGTTCTCGGATCAGTCTAACCGAGTTAATGCTGCGGATTGTCATGGCGTGATCCAGCATACCTGGAATACCGAAGGTCTCAGGCTCACCGCCTAGTCCAATAATCAGGTAATCATAGGATAACGTGCCGTCCTCCAGAATAATCTTCCGATCCTGCAGACGAATCTCCTTCACGGAAGACTTGACCAGATCAATCTTGAACTCATCAATCAGCTTCGATATAGGGACTCTTGCATGCTCAATGGTATCCGTGCCGGCTGCCGGCATATGTAGATGTGTAGTAATATAATGATAATCATGCCGGTTCACCAATGTGACGTCGGCCTCGTTATAGTTCAATTCCTTCTGCAGCCGCTGGGCTGTCAGAATCCCGCCATAGCCCGCGCCGAGGATGACGATTTTGGGAATACTGCTCATGTCTATACCCCTTCCGGTTTCACTTGCATCAGCCCAATCTTGGTTGAGATGCAAAATGCACATACTTACAAATATTGATGAGGTCTTGCCCATTATGACGACAAATGTTAACTTCGCGAATTTATTTAAACGTTTGCATCAATTTCATAGCTCATTCCATTGATTCGTTTGCACGCAAGTTAGCGATTCAAGTTGTGAAATTAACCACAAGATTCTACAAAACACGGGATCTGTGCTCATATTACATATTGACTCTAAATTAGACAAAAAAACACATAGTACAGGTCAAGGATATCTGTATTTGTAGCAAAGATCAAGGTTTTTTTTGTTATTTTTCATAACCTTTCATTTCCAATTTCATCCTATTCTCATCTGATCTTCATCAATTATTCTCAGATTCGTGATACAGCTAACTTTGCAACCCTGAATACACCGTTTATAATAGGAAAGACAGTTCAGCACCCATGCCGGTTATGATCCGTAGCCTGCACATTTTTCCTGTTAACTACCTATTAAAATATGAAAGGTGTTGTTGATTCTTGACTGCACAGAATTCCAGTCATGATATGACTGATTTACTTATTATCGGTGGAGGCCCTGCGGGTCTGTTCGCCGCATTTTACGGTGGGATGCGTCAGGCATCCGTTACACTGGTTGAAAGTATGCCACAGCTTGGCGGACAACTTGCCGCTCTTTACCCGGAGAAATACATCTATGATGTCGCCGGATTCCCGAAAGTTACAGCTCAGGAACTGGTGAATAACCTGATTGAGCAAATGAGTCATTTTAACCCGAACATCCGCCTTGAAGAAAAGGTTGTATCGGTGGAGAAAAAGGATGAGCAACATTTCATCGTGAAGACGGATGAGAATGAATATCATGCCAAAGCTGTCATCATTACAGCTGGTGTAGGTGCATTCGAACCACGTCGCCTGGAGCTTGAAGGTGCTGCCAAGTTCGAGAAGAGCAACCTGCACTACTTTATCAGTGATCTGAATGCCTTCGCGGGCAAAAAAGTACTGATCAGCGGCGGCGGTGACTCCGCGGTAGACTGGGCACTCATGCTCGAGCCCATCGCTGAGCAAGTGACGCTGATCCATCGCCGGGACAAGTTCCGTGCGCATGAGCACAGTGTCGAAAATCTGATGAATTCCAAGGTGAATGTCGTTACACCGACCGAAATCACGGAACTTCATGGGGATGACACCATTACCAAGGTAACCCTTGCCCATGTAAAAACCAAAGAAACTCAGGAAATCGAAGTGGATGACGTAATTGTTAACTTCGGATTTGTCTCTTCTCTCGGACCCATTGCCGAGTGGGGCATCGAAATTGACAGCAATTCCATCGTTGTGGATTCCCGCATGGAAACATCCATTCCTGGAATCTTCGCTGCCGGTGATATCACCACATACCCGGGTAAACTGAAGCTGATCGCTGTCGGATTTGGCGAAGCTCCAACAGCCGTCAACAATGCGAAAGTATACTTCGATCCAGACGCCAAGTTGTCCCCAGGACACAGCAGTAACATGAAACGCTAGTTTCGCTGTATTAACTAACATATATTGATACAAAAAAGGGTATCTTACTCCTGAATGAATCCAGATCAGGAGGGATACCCTTGTCTTATATATGCCCGCTGTGTAACGGTCTGGTTGTACCGGAGCAGGCTTGCCCCCACTGCCTTCAGGGACTGTTAGAATGCGGCAAATTGGACGACTACACCGGACCATACAGCCCCTACGTATTCCAATCTTCCTCTGACACGGCAGACGAAGTCGAAAACGTTTGCAATCATGTGTTGTACTGTCCACATTGTCAGACGAGCACGCCATGGCCTGTCTCACTATGGGACTTGTCCGGAAACCTGTAACATTGCCTGCAATGAGGATCTCTAGTGAAGAATGGCAGATACGTCGGTACCCAGTTTGCGCTTATGGATTTCTGCCAACAGCAGTGCGATGAAATCTCGTTCGAGATTCAACTCAATCGCTTTATGGTAGGAATCCAACAACATCTCATCGGATAACATAGCCATTTCCCGCCACAACCTTTCCTTTTTTTTCCTCAAAACTATCATATCAGAGTTTCATATAGAGAACAAGCGTTCTTGTTATCCACAACGTTATGTGGAAATCCTGTGCATAGTTTGTTGATAAATGGAAAAAATGTAGAGTAATCAACGTGTATAGTGTGGACAATATTTATGCACAGGCATGTTGTACTACGGTCAGAACGTTTATCTGCGTATTTTTTTTGGAATAAATTCATAGTTTCAAGACTTGTTGCGAGTAAATTACCCGGTAATGTAAAATTTCAAACCTTTTTCATACTGTTTTCTTCTATATATTATCGGTTTTTCTTGGATTTTCTTGAGCTTTCCCATTCATTTTCTATTGGGGTCTCGTATTCACTTCCAGAATCCAGATCTTGCCTGAATAATCCAGTCCATAATCGAATCCAAGCTGACCAACACCAGGGAACTGACGTTCCATAATGTATGTGCATGTCAGTGTAAGTGAACGCATCTCCCTGCGTTTGTGTCGACCAGATATATGGGGCAGGGATAAACCGAGAGCTTGCCTTCCTGATAACATGGTGCCACCCTTACTCAGATTCGTTACACAGAGCCCGGGACGAGCGAGTCGTCCAACCAAGGAACGGAATACCCAGCCTCGGTCTGTTTTGACAACTTTGACTCTGTAATCAACAGGTCTCCCTTGAATCGTTGCCAGATGAATGCCTTGCTGAATCAAGTACCTGCGTCTAGCCTTTACACGCACCAGAGAGCGATACATCTGGCTGAAACTGGCGAAAGAACGTGTCGTTTTCATATGGGTGTATCGATAAGCCCCACCGCTCGCCGATACCCGAATAACACCATAGCCTCCGCCACCTACAATAGGTTTGACGTACACCATTCCATAACGACTGAGCATGTGCAGCAGATTCCCTGAGTTGAACGCCTTGGTCTGTGGAATATGGACAGCAGCTACGGGGTATTTCATCAGTGCCGCTGTCTTCCGCCACTTGCTTGCAAGCTGTCTCGACATGGGTTGATCTCCTTCCCTAGAACAATAGTCCTTCCTTATACATACTCAACAGTAGCCTTGCTTTCTTGGATGTCTGTCCACGGCAGGGGCCCCTTTTCCATGAAACTTGTCCCAGGGTGATGGCGGAAACGGGAACAAGCGCCCGGTTTGCTTTTCAAACAAGTCAATCTGTCGTATGCTACTAAGGAACGGCTTGGAAGGGCTTAAATACGAGGATCTAAGGAGCGTTTAGAACAAATGGAAGCATTTTTCAAATCACTTTATGGCGTAGCCTATTTTGCAATGTCGATCGTTCTGGTAGCCGTTACGGTACTTCTCTTTGTCACAGGTATTCGACTGTTTATTCAAAAGCGCAATCGCGGCTTTGCCGTGAGTTGTCTTATATTTGCCTGTTTCATCGTCTTTATCATTGTTGTTATGTTAACTACGCCCTTCTCTGCCACACCGCCGGGTTCACCGGAAGCCATGGCTGCCCTTCTTCACTTCGGGTAGTTGAACCTCTGTAGAAGGAGATGCTTATGACACGTACTAATGAAACCATAGGAATTATTGATATCGGCTCGAACTCCATTCGTCTGGTTATCTATGAACTGGATCAGGATGCAGCCTATCGCATCATTCATGAAGACAAATACGCTGCTCGTCTGAGCAGCGTTGTTGAACCGGATGGAACCATCCTACGTCATTCTCTGGATAAAGCCATCACCATCTTGCGTCAATTCAAAGCGACCTGTGAAGCGTATCAGACCAAACTGATCCGTGCAGCAGCTACGGCAGCCATTCGTAATGCAAGCAATGTTCTGCAGATTATCGAATGGCTGGAGACAGAGACGGGTCTTACCATTGAATGTGTATCCGGCGATCGGGAGGCCTATTATGGTTTCCTTGGTGTCACTCAATCCATTGATCTGGCAGACGGTTACGTCGTAGATATTGGAGGTGGCAGCACGGAAATCACAGTCTTTCGGGATCGGAAGAGGTTACATAGCATTTCCCTTCCCATTGGTGCAGTGAATTCACATGCCCGTTATGGGGGGGAAGATCAGTGGACCGAAGCGAATGCAAATGCGCTGTGTAACGAAGTCATTGAAGCTCTCCGTGGACAGGATTGGATTCGTGAGCATCCAGACCTGCCACTCATCGGACTTGGCGGCACCATGCGTACACTCGCCAAAGTGGAACAGAAACGTACCCAGTATTCGCTGCCCGTCACTCATCATTATGAGATCAGCGAGCAAGCAATGGAGAACATCGCTCGCTCCCTGCCACATCTCACTTCGGCACAACGCAAAAAGGTGCCAGGGCTCGCTAAAGATCGCGCAGATATCATTGTGCCCGGTGTACTGATCCTGCGAACCGTCTTCCAGTTAATACAGGGAGATCGTTATGTGGTTAGTGGTGCAGGTCTGCGAGACGGGTTGCTGCGTGATTACTTGGCTGGAGGTAAGCCGGTCGTTCCGGACGCGCTGAAGGACAGCATCCGCAACTTTATCCATTTTGGTCCGCCTATTCCAGAGAAACGTCTGCAACGGATTCATCAGGATGCGGTTACCCTGTATACTGCACTAGAAGGTACTGCTCCTGATGAAGCAGATGCCCGAATCCTCTATGCTTCCTCCATGTTACATATGGCAGGCAAGCAGATTAACTATTTCCGTTATGCACAACACTCGGCCTATTGGATTATGAATGCAAGCATCTATGGACTTTCTCACCGGGAGACGATCCTTAGTGCCAGTGCGGCCGATTATCATCCCAAAAAAAGAACGCCCCAGCTGCTGAATAAGCACCGGGACATTCTGAAAAACTCGGATGAGCGACATGCTCATCGTATAGGATCTTTGCTGCGCGTAGCCGAAGCGATTAATCGATCCGAGAGCATCGCTGCGATTGAAGCAACCAAAGAAAACGACTCGCTGCAGGTGCAGTTCACCTGTACAGCCGAGCCGTTACTGGAACTTGATGGCCTGGAAGAGGCCGTCAAGGATCTAAAGGAAGCCTGGGGAATTACGTTATCGTACTCCATTCAGCAGGTTTCCAAGGGATAATTCCCATAGCCTCCGTCTGACTTCTCAGCGGGGGCTTTTCATTTTTTACAAATACATAATTGCCACCAGGCATAAGCTCTCTGGCTTTGACATTATCCTTCAGGGACAGATTAAGAATATCGACCAGCATCTTCTTCAGCTCTGGATCGAAAACGGGACACATCAGTTCAATTCTTCGATTGAGGTTACGTGTCATCCAGTCTGCACTGGAGATGAATACATCCGGGTTGCCGCTATTTTCAAAATAAAACAACCGTGAATGCTCCAGAAAACGATCCACAATGCTAATGACCCGAATATTCTCACTGAGCCCCTCGACCCCCGGACGCAGGCAGCATACGCCACGTACGATCAGATCAATCTGCACACCGGCCTGAGAAGCCTCGTACAACTCATCAATCATATCCTGATGGGATAAGGAATTGATCTTGGCAATGATTCTGGAAGGTTTGCCTTTCAGCGCGTGTTCCGTCTCTCGACGAATCAGTGCGAACAACTCTTCCTTCATACCATCCGGAGCTACACGGAACGCCTGCAATGCCTTCGGACCGGAATATCCGGTAATCTCATTGAACAACTCGGAGGCATCTTCCCCAATAATCGGATTGGAGGTGAACAGACCTACGTCCGTATACACTTTGGCTGTACTCTCATTGTAGTTACCGGTTCCTACATGAACATATCGTCTCAACCCCTGCTGTTCCCGGCGTACGACAAGAATGATTTTGGCATGTGTCTTGAGTCCAACCAGTCCATAAACCACGTGACAACCGGCCTTCTCCAGTTTACGTGCCCAAGCAATGTTACGCTCCTCATCAAACCGGGCTTTCAGTTCCACTACCACCGTGACCTGCTTACCACTCTCAGCCGCAAGTGCAAGTGCCGGAATAAGGCGTGAATCGCCATTGACCCGATATAGTGTCATCTTGATGGCCAGAACTCTTGGATCTTCCGAAGCCTCCAATATAAAATCAGTGACCGGTTCAAACGATTCATACGGATGATGCACCAGTACATCGCGTTTGCGCAGCAGCTCAAAGTGACTTTCTCTTGGCAGAAACTCCGGTGGATAGACTGGCTTTACCGGACTGTATTTCAGATGTGAGAAACTTTCCAGACTGTCCACGAATCCAGCCAGAAAACTCAGATCGAGTGGTCCATCAATCTCGTACACCGGGTCCTGGATTTCGAATTCCTCCTGCAAATCCAATAAGGCATCCGGACGAAAATCCTTGCAGACCTCCAGTCGAACAGGAGCACCTCTGCGTCTGCGCCGTAATTCTTTTTCAATCGCTTCAAGCAGATCTTCCGCTTCCTCTTCATTAATGAACAGATCCGCATTGCGGGTCACCCGGAATTCCTGTGCAGCAAGCGAGATATAACCGCTGAAGAGTGTATGAATATGATGTTTGATGAGGTCTTCAATCAGGATGAACGTTTTCTTTTTGCTATTCGCCCGAATGGGAGCCTGAACTACCCGCGGAAGATTGGAAGGTACCTGGACAATGGCCATAAACGGCTCGCCCTCTTGCTCCCCTTCCTTCTGCAGCATTACGGACAGATAGACCGACTTGTTGTGCACCAATGGGAACGGACGACTCTGGTCAATCGCCATCGGTGTGAGTACCGGGAAAATAATATCATGAAAGTACTGGTCCATTGCGCGCTGTTGTGTCACATTAAGATCTGTATATTCCTGAATGTTTACGCCTTTTTTGGCGAGTAGACGAATCAGTTCACGATACGTTTTATATTGTTCGGCGACCATGCCCCCGGTTCGTTTGATCAATCTGCGGTACAATCCCGAAGGCGTGTATCCTGTAAAATCCTTTTGCGTGAATCCCGCCTTGATCTTCTCTTTCGTCTCTGCCACCCTTACACTGACGAACTCATCCAGATTACTAGCGACAATACCGAGAAATCTCATGCGTTCCAGCAGAGGCGTTGTTGGATCCTGGGCCTCCTGAAGTACGCGCCGATTAAATTCAACCCAACTCAAATCACGATTAACGTAGTTGCCTGTTTTGACGTCTCTATGCATGTATGGCCTCCGAATGTGTTGCATATCTATTCTTCGTTAGAAGTTCTCCTATAATTGTACTATTCGTAATCAACATCAAGCGTCAGCGCAGTGTAAACGCTACGTAAAATTTATGTAAATGATACCTCATGGCCGCAACTTTTTCCATCCCTTTACAAAGGTCAATAGACAGAGTAAAGTGAAGTACAGTGTGATTTGGTCCGGTTGCTAGTTCTCATTCCAAATATATCTGATTAAAGGAGTATATAATGAAATCCAACAAACCTAGAACGTTACAAAAAAATATAGAATTTTTCACGGCGGCACTATCGCAATGTATGGTAAGCGCATGGCAGGAAGACCCGGCTGGCGTCTATTGTGAGGTCGGTTGTGGCATTGTAGAGCGGATCAGTGAAGACAGTGTACGCATCCGAAACAATGACGGAACGAAGAGTCATTATGCACGAGATATCACGATGTTCCAGACTGAAAAATAATTTTGCATCAATACGTAAAAAAGACTAGCTTTCCGAAACAAGGTGTTGTATACTCTTGCCACAAGGAAAGGAGGTGCGTCAACATTTCTAATGTCATGTTGAACGTGTCCCTTACCCGATCCACTAGCTCAAATTAAATGAGTCTGGTGGAGGCGCGGGATACGGATCAATGTTTCAAAAAGCGCCACGGGTAGAAAAGCCGTCTTCGGACGGCTTTTTGTTTTGTCTTTTTCTGTAGAGAGGTTGAGAAAACACCCAAAATATTGGAAATAGACCCTTTAGCAGTGTAAACCAGGATGGCTATAATGAAGATGCAACTCAACCCAAATCCGAGGAGGCATCTTGTAATGTTCAGAAATGTAAGGGGTTTCAAGACATCCATCATGTTGGCTTTTGTTTTGTTATTCACCTCCATCCTGTTGCCCGCAGGTCAGCATGCCAGCGCAGCACCAAGTTTCGCCAAAGGAGCCGACATCAGTTGGGTTCCCGGAATGGAAGCCCAAGGCTACAAATGGAAAGATAAAAACGGGGTACAGCGCGACATCATTGATATTTTGAAAAACGACTATCAAATCAACTCCGTTCGCATTCGTGTATTCGTTAATCCGTCGAATGATTATGGGAACGGTTACATGAATAAGGATCGTGCCGCTGCACTCGCACAACGTGCCAAGAATGCCGGCATGAGTGTAATGCTCACCCTGCACTACAGCGATTCCTGGGCAGACCCTGGTCAACAGACCAAACCAGCTGCCTGGAAAAACTACACGTTCCAACAGCTCATGGATGCGGTATGGAATCACACACGTGATGTCATGACGGCGATGCAAAGCAAAGGCGTTACCCCGGACTGGGTACAGATCGGGAATGAAACAAGCAACGGCATGTTATGGGAAGATGGTAAAGCATCCACCAACATGAAAAACTATGCATGGCTGGTGAACACAGGCCATAACGCAGTGAAATCCCTGAGCAGCGGCACTAAAACCATTGTGCATCTGGCCGGTGGAGATGATAACGCCCTGTATGTATGGAATATTGGTGGTCTGATCAATAACGGAGCTAACTTTGACATGATCGCCATGTCCCTCTATCCTTCCGCTTCCGGCTGGAACACCGCTGTTACAAATACGGTAAACAACGCCAAGGATATGATCAACCGTTATGGTAAAGAGATCATCATCTCCGAAATTGGCATGGACAATAATCAGGCTGCAGCTGGTAAAAGTTTTGTTGCCGCGATGAAAAACCAAATCCGCAATTTGCCGAATGGCAAAGGTAGAGGTGTATTCTACTGGGAGCCTCAGGCTACACCAGGATACAACGGCGGCTATGGCAAAGGCGCATGGCAGTCCAACATGATGCCAACGGCGGTCATGGAAGGATTTATTGACTAGGTACGGTGGGTAGAAATGTTTTGGTGGGCAGCGTGGTAGGCGTTCCGGTGGAGGATCGTTCTTATGATCGCTGTTGTATCCTATTTTCTTGAACAACTTTTTATAAGTTGAAATTAGGATACAAAGGCGCAGTGTATGCTTACGATGTAGCTTTCTTGCAGAAAGCTTTTAGCTTCGCTTCTTCAGAATCGATTTCTCCCCCTCCACTACGTTGCTGCTCCTTGAGAAACTTCTAAAACCGTGTGTAGGCAAATGGATTAAGTAGTAAGGTAAAACAAGGGCTGAAGGCGCTATTCCCGGTGGGAGTGGCGCCTTTTTGTGATGAAGGGCGTTAAGGGTGCAGCGTGGTAGGCGTTCCTGGGGCAAATCGGGCACTTCTCAAGCGGGTTGCGGTCAATCGAGAGGTGCACTACTCGGGCTGGAGACTGATGTTCTTTTGGCTTACATATGAATATAATAAGTATATTGAGATAACACATAGGATCAACTTCTTATTGGAGCGGGGGAAAATGGATGAGTTTTTTAAAAGGGATGGGGCAGTTGGCTGGGGAAGTTACCGGGAAAGTATTGGGAGGCAGTGTGCGGGTTGTGGGTGAACTTGCAGGAAGTCCTTTTATCAAAGAAATTGGGAACGGCGTAGAGAAAGCTACGATCAATACAGGAAAAACCGTTGGGCAACTGGCTAGCGGGACATATGATCTGGCCAGTGGTGCAATTCGAAAAGACGATACCGCCATAGACGCAGGGCTTGCCGATATTGGAGGTGCCGTAACCACTACTGCAAAAGGTGTAGCGATATCAGCCAAGTATGTATATAACAGTGGTAAAGATGTTGTTGTGGGCATGAAAGAGGAAGATAAGGACAGAGTCAAACTTGGTGCCAAGAATCTTTTAGCTGCTGCTGCGGTAACAACACTCGCTGTCGGTGTCATTGATGCAGTTGATGGGCCTGAAGGTATGGAAGAGGTGGATATTTCGGAGTCTGTGGTTTCCACGGATATCAGCTAAACCTTTCTTACTGGCCCCGAGATATAAGCGGCATACCAGCCGCTGTCTTAATACGACCATGGCCCACCGTTTAGAAAAAAAAACGCATATTGTTTGGCTACATACTAAAAAACTGATTCCAAATATCAATATCTTAGAATCAGCTTTTTACGACATTCCGTATTATTCTCGAAAATTCATACATGTCGAATCCGCTGGACCTGGATTCCATTTATCAAATAATCTCATAATTCATACTAGTTACTTATTTATAAAATTTCGTTTATAGAAAAGTTTTATCTAATCCCCTCAACTAATCCACCGTAGCTTCAGAAGTGGCCTTGTGCCGAAAAGCCTGGTAATTCAGCAACCCCACAACGATGGCTAATATAGTCAATCCGGACGCAAACAGGTAGAGGTTCACAATGCCTATATATTCGGCGAGCACAGCCATACCGAGCAAGGAAATGCAAAATATCAAATGCATAAGAGATGCCTGGGCAGACAATACCTTGGGCAGCAAATGTTTGGTCACTCCACTCTGAATCAAGGCACGGCGATTAATCATGGAAAGCTCTGCGAACGGCCCCATCAGCATAACGAATATGAGAGCAATGAAAGGCTCTGTGTTCAGTGCATAAAATGCAGTCAGTACGCCATAACCGGCCATACCAATCATCATCACGGCGAAATAACGGTTGCCAATCCTTCGTGCCAGAGCAATCACCAGCAAGCCTCCAGCTATGGTTCCAGCAAAATAAGCAGCATTGATGAATCCCCACCATTGCTCCCCTTGTCCCAGTGCGACTTGAACAAAAGCCAAGGTAAAGGCACCTACCCAGATTGAACCGCCAAGCATGTCGATCATATCCATAAACGTAAGCACTCGTAGACGAGGAACATTCCATATTATTTTCCAGCCTTCGGTTAAGGTATGCCACCTGCTTGTTTTAAGTATAGGCAAGACATCAGAAGATATGTGCAACTCCTTTGCTCCAGTTTGCTTCTCCGTTGGTTCATAGACCCCAAGCGTAAATGCCGCAGCCAAACCATAAATAACTGCTGTTAACAGTAGCGTCGGGCTAGCCCCAATCAAGGCGACCACAACACCGCTTAGACCCCAACCTGCAAACTGTACAACCTGATCACTGACACTCATAAGTCCGTTCGCCTTAAGAAGACCTTGCTCGTGTGTCACGAGACGTGGAATAAGGGCATTCCGAGCCGGCGTTGTCCAGCCGTCGAGAAAGGACATGACAAATACAAGTGAAAATACGAACACCAGGGATGCCGCCTCTCCGGTGAGCTTCAAATAAATAGCCAGCCAAGCGAACAGCAGAAATTGCCCTGTTTGTGACAGCAGAAGAAGCCTCGACAACTTGAAACGTTGAATCAGCAAAGGGGCAATCAGACTGCTGAGCATCTGTGCCCCGCTGCGCATCAGCGGCAAAAGTGCCGCTGATATAAGCGAATCGGTCCGGTTAAGCACCATTACCGTAAGTGCCATAATATATAGTACATCGGCTGCATTCGCAGCCGTTTGCGTGGTCCAGAGAAAATAGAAAGGACGCGTTAAATAGGATGATTTCATGAACAATCGCCCACCGTTTCATAGCAAGTAAGGAAACAAAATTACAGTCTATCGAAAACCATTTCTATAAGCCATGTTACAGCTGGTCGTGGAATAGATTTAAGGAATATTCTTTTTGGGAGACTACATGTTCCATAATTTGTCGCATGACTCCCGGATCTCGTAACTTTAGCAAGTTCGGATTCAACAAATCCTCAGGAACTACCCACATCGAATCCATGATCTCCGTTGTATCTAATCGAAGAGAACTACCAACAATTGTACCCTTGAAGTGGAATAAAACAACTTGACGATTGGTACTGCTAATAAAATTGTAAACCCCTGTAGTAGCTGTAAGTCTAACATCAAAACCTGTTTCTTCCTTGACTTCTCTTCGTGCTGCTTCCAAAATATCTTCACCATGTTCGACTCTACCTGAAGGGAAATTCCATGTGTGTCTAACCGATTCCTTGTTTTCCTTAATTATAAGTATCTTATCGTTATGTATTATAGAAACACTCACAACCATTACAATCCCGTTTTGTGTCATTCGTTCGGACCCCCATAGCTGAAAATAGTCACTTCATCAATTAGAACATACGTTCCTGTTTTTGTAAATAAATAATTCATATCTCATTACACTGAGCTGCACGTTTGGTTAAACCAAAGCATAAAAGCAGCCGACCTCATTGATCGACCGCCTTCTTGTGTGTTCGAATTCCTTTCCATCCTTTGGAGTGAACGCCATTAGAACTTCATATGTTACAAGGATACCTATGTTCAGCTTACCTTAGCAAGTCGCGTGGCACGCATCGATGCGGTTGCATATACGATAAGCGCAATCCAGATCAGTGCGAAACCAACGAGCAGAACTGGCGAGACCGTTTCCTTGAACACAAACACGCTTAGAATCAGCATGATTGTCGGCCCAATATACTGTACAAATCCGAGTGTGGACAACGACATCCGAGCTGCCGCCCGTGCAAAGAACAACAGCGGCAGCGCCGTCACCACGCCGGCTAGAAGTAATTCGATGAACATGGGTGCAGGCAGCGTCCAAGCCGTTGCTTTTCCCACTATGGCCAAGTAGATCCAGTAGCCGAGTGCAATGGGCAGAACTACAGCGGTCTCCGAAAATAAGCCCACAGAAGCGTCTTGCTTAATCTTCTTCTTCGCCAGACCGTACAAACCGAACGACACAGCCAAGGAAATCGCAACCCATGGGAAACGCCCGTAGTCGATGGCAATGATAAGCACCGCGACACCAGCGATGGCAATCGCGAGCCATTGTCCACGGTTTGGCTTTTCATGAAGGAAGACAACCGCCAGCAGCACATTCAGTAACGGGTTCAAATAATAGCCCAGACTTGTCTCAACGACATGACCGTTGTTAACTGCCCAGATGAAAATCAGCCAATTAATAGCAATTAATAGTCCACTCGCAGTAAGGGACAGCAGGGTCGAACGACTGGTCAAAATGCGCTTCATGTCACCCCAACGACGTTGGACCGCAACGAAAATCCCCATAAAGACAAATGACCAGACGACCCGGTGCGATAAAATCTCACCTGCCGGTACATTTTCAAACAACTTCCAATACAGCGGGAGAACCCCCCACATGATATACGCAATGATTGCGTTGATTAATCCATTATTCATAACGATATCCCCTCTTATTGCTCTAATGTCTCAACGGATTATACGCCTCCATCCTCGTTTTAGTAAAGGGGTAATAGGTACTGCTGGAAGCCACGCTCTCGTTCAACTGACTTTTCTTTGAGCAAAAGTTTCACTTTAATACAGCGAGATTATACTTTGCCCTTTTTCTTTCTTACAATCATAAAGAGGATAAAAATCGCTGCTAATACGACTATACCTACGATATACATATCAATATCTTGCTCAAACACAAACCACATTTTGTGCTCTAAGTTTACTTGTTGTTTGGGTGGATATCCTTCCCCGAATAGTTCAGTTGCTTGATTGATATTGTTCATTTCGATGGTCGAACTGCACGGACTACTGCTTAACTCGCCATTCGCCTCACTAAAGTAGATTAAGTATTTGTTGCTTTCCTTGAAATCAAACCCCCAAGTATAGTTCGTTGCGATCATTAGTTGAGAGTCAACTTCAGTATTCCAACTCCTCTCAGCTTCCACTAAAATATATCTGAATTTCTCTTTTGTGCCCGTAAACCCCTCTTGCTTTAAGTCCACCTTTATTTGCTTTACTTCTCCATAAACAGCACCCGTATTTCTTTCTAACTCTTCTTGGGGACTTCCCGATTCGGCACATGACAAAGCGTTAATATCTTGCGCATTTGAGATACAAAACACGACAGAGAAACAAATTATTAACGCAAGTATACGAATCCTCAGTTTTCCCACCTTCTTCTCATGAAATTATTTGTACATCTGTATTGACCTGTTTAAAAGGGATAATGTTGCATTTTCCCTGGCTTTTAGGCTAACGAAAAAAAGAAGCAACCAATCGGACACCGATGGTTACTCCATTTAACTCTATAAAGTTATTATTCAATAATAATCTAAATGAAATAAAACTAGGATATTTTTCTTACAGCAAACCATAACTCAACAAAATTCAGTCCATCTTTACCACCAGTAATTTCAAATTCCATTCCATCGACCTGTTCATATCCTGTCGTAGGAAGCCATTCAGAAAAGAATCTTCGATATAAAGATTGAATGGTTTCATCGAATTTATCCCATGGAAAGGGATCAGACGAAAAGATCGCCCACGTATGTGCTGGTATTGTTATATTTGTGTAACCATTGGCTTTACTTGTCTCACCTTTAAATGCACACAACATGTATGGGAAAGTATTCTCTCCCGTATGTCTGTCCATTCTTATTTTTCGGATAGAGAGAATGGATGGGAATTTGATTCATCGCATTTTTAACGTTTGGATATTGGGATAACCCTGAACCACTCGATTCACTAATCATTAAAACCACAAAGATCAATAGTATAACTCCATTAGAATACATCTTCACAACTGTTCACTCCCTCATACTTTTGAACTCGCAGAAATTCCAATGAAGAGAAGATGGTTTTCATATAACCACATTCCAATTCCATATTTAGAATAATATAACATAGATTTAAAGGCATAGTTGGACATTGAACGATAATAATCTAAACCTGCCTAACCTTTATTGCAGAACATCCCTCTTCGATAACCTAAAAAAAACAGACACCGATCTGTGAAGATCAGCGTCCGTTTATATGTTCCATATTATATTTAAAACTGTTATTTCACTTCGCCAACAACGGTAAAGCGCTCGTTTTGGTGTTGTGGATTCTCGATCTCATCCACCAAAGCAATCGCATAGTCAGCATAGCTGATGTAGCTGTTTCCTTCACTGTTCACGAGAATAACGTCGTTACCTGCTTGATATTTGCCTGTGCGTACACCTTCTGGATTAAAGAATCCAGCCGGGCTCAGGAATGTCCATTGGATACCTGAGGATGCTTGCAGATCCAGCAAGTTTTGGCCTTGGTTCGTTGCAGTTGCTTTGTAAGCATCAGGGAATCCAGGGGATTCAAAGACACGCAATGTTTTGGACTCATCTGTGAACAGGCTTCCTGCTCCACCTACGACGATCAGACGAGTATTTGGGGCATCCTTCAGGATGTTGATCAACGCTTGTCCTACTTCCACATGCAGGTTCTCTTTCCCCGCTGGGGCACCAAAAGCATTTACAACCACATCAAACGTTTTAAGATCTTCAGCTGTAAGATCGAATACATCTTTCTCCAGCGTATTCAGGCTTTTATCTTCCAATTTGGATGCATTACGAACGATTGCCGTCACTTTATGCCCTCTGTCTGCTGCTTCTTTCAAAATCACACTTCCTGCTTTGCCTGTTGCACCAATGATTGCAATGTTCATCGTAATCTCTCCTTTAAATTATCGATATTGTTTATGTTTGAACTTCATGTTGTAACTATAATAGTTACAAATAAGTTTGTCAACTAGTACTCGCCTTCTCTCTTTACCTCTCCGAAAAAGATTGTGCATTTGGAATGGGCTTTATTCTGACTACGTTGCTCATCCCATCTATAATTAAGTAAAGCCCTGTTCACTTATTAGCTGAACAAGGCTCTCCAAACTACGACTATGAATCCAGGCATCGTGAAGTCTATATCGATGTGTGATTAATAAAATATCCGCTCTGACACGTTATGCGCTCAGAGGTCCCCAACTTAACAGTGACGCATTCTTAAATTGAATGGAATGAAATGCTGTCGGGATCTCGATGACATCCGTACTGGTTACATTTCCTGGTGCTCCAGAAGTTATTATACCTGCATGGTATGTGCTCACGCCCAAAGGGAAGATGTAATTTCGTCCTCCGTTGTTGTCCCACGTGCCGCTGCGATTGTTAAATACCGCTTCCAGGCCCGCAGCTGTACCCACATCAATGGTTATCTTGTTATACCCTGCTAGCTCGGAGGATGGAATAGCAACTCCTGGTGGCGTCGTCCATGTGCCGCCTGTCGGGCGGTAATGGATATTAGGTTGAGCGTAACCCTGCTTGTAGTAGATGGTTACACTATTGCTTATCGGTGCAGCATCGGTTGTTACACTCAATTCGGCACTTGCATCCGATTTGTTCTGTGCTGCATCAAAGGCCCTGACTGTATAAACATAAGTCGTTGATGCCTTCAGGCTATTATCCGTAAATGCAGGTGCAGCACTCGTTCCGATTTTAACACCGTCACGGAATATTTCGTATCCGAGTACGCCTACACTATCCGTCGACGGAGTCCAAGCTAACGCTACACGATCAGCCGCTTTGGAGGTAACTGTCAGATCCGTTGGCACGCTTGGTGGAGTTACATCCACTTGAGGTGCTCCTGGAGTGACGACTCCTGCATTGTAGGTACTCGCCCCTAATGGAAACTGATAATTCTTGCCCCCATTGTTATCCCACGTACCACTACCATTGTTGAATACAGCTTCCAGCCCCGTCGCTGTACCCACGTTGATTGTCATCTTAGTGTACCCCGGCATCTCAGCTGCTGGCATCTTCACACCCGGAGATGTCGTCCATGTACCACCCGTCGGACGATAGTGAATATACGGTGTGGCATATCCTAGTTTGTAATAGACCGTTACGATATTGCCCTCTTTTGTTTTCACTGTAAGGGGTTCGCTGGCTGGTGAGACATTGCCTGCCGCGTCTACCGCCTTGATCGTATACACGTAATTCGTTGCCGGTGCAAGGGATTCATCCGTGTACGTAAGTTTTGTGGATTCCCCCACTTTACTGTCATCCCGATAGATCTCATACCTTGCTACACCGTAATTATCCTGACTGGCCGACCATCCGAGTGTCACGGAGGATGAAGTTGAATTTTGCACAACTACATTTGCCGGTGCGGATGGTGGTTCGTTATCTGCCGCTAAAGTTTGCACTTGTACAGGCGAACTGACGGTGGAGACGTTATTCGCCTTGTCTCTGGCCTTGATACTGTAAGCATAGGTTTTCTCGGGCTCAAGTCCCGTATCGGTGTATTCTGTCGTCTGGGAACTTCCCACTTTGGTTCCATCACGATAAATGTCATAACCTTCTACACCCACGTTATCTGTAGAGGCAGTCCATTGCAGCGTGACACTGCGATCCGTCACACGTACAGCCTTGACACCTGTCGGTGCCGACGGCGGTGTCTGATCGACCACCAGGAACGGGTGCGTGCCCTGGATTGTTCCATTCGCATCCTCCACAATTTTACCGGAGGCGTCCTTTTTATATTTTCCTGTACCCACATATACCGTCTGGATCTCACTGCGGGTAACGTTGCCATTGGTATCAACAGCCTCAATATAATAATCCACCAGTTGATCCCGGAAATCGTTGAAATACGTGTAATACATATCCCCGATCTCCTGAGCCGGTACACGTTTGAACATATCTGTGCTGCTTGGCTGCCAGGCCACACCGTTCATATCCGATTTAAGATCACGTTTCGTCATCGGATATTCTTGCCAGCTACTCACTTTTGTCGGATCGATGTTGGATACCCCTTTGGCCTTGAGCCCAGCAGGATCGTACACACGGAAGGTGTTGTCCTTGGCATCTGCCAGCTTATCCCGATGAGTCCGTACCTTCACCTTAATATCATTCACACCGTTAACATCATAAGCATAGGTATAAATGCCGAACGTATTGTCAAAATAATGAAGTGTCCATCCTTCCGCCTTGCTGACATTGGCGCTTCCAGGATTATATGGATAACGCTGCGGCCACCATATCGATGGTCCGGTACGGTCCTTCGCGAGTTGACTACTTACATAAGGCTTGGAAAAGAAGAGCGACTGATTGAAAGATAACGTCGGCTTTACCCCATCATCCACATTCTCATCATAATAACCAAACCCGGAATCCAGTGCAGGCAGGAGGAAATACCAACTTAACTCTGCCGGGTTCGCACCTCCCTTATAATTATTAGCAGGATCTCCTTTTACCGGGTAAGCCATCATCCAAGGATTAAGCTGATTGCCCTCATAAGTGATCTCACGGTCTAGTGCCGTCGTTGGCTTCCAATGGTTCGGATTGCTGTCCAGCCAAATCTGTTCAGCTGTCTTGGCATAATTCAGCGCAGCTTGCTCAAGCGCAAAATTACGCTCCAGATAATGGTATCCATATTCAAACGATACGGTCATCCCTTCCTGTACACCATCGAGATTTTTCTTCGGCTCCAGATTAAGGCCTGTAGCCTTGTTGAACGCTTCAAACTGCCCTTTCCAGATTCCAAATGGAAGACGCCAGTGATACCATGTCGGATCTGATGAGGAGTCCCGCGTATCGATCCACGAACCGTCTTGAACATGCACTATATCGTCGGCTTTTGGTGTGTTAGTCCGCAAGTATTCATTGATACTCTCTCCCTTCACACCCGGCTGAGCATAAGTCACATTTCCTGCATTGCGCCAAGTATCCTCTGATCCTGCACGTCCTGAAGAATTATCCCCATCATGAGCAATCACGAAGAACTGCTTCTGATCAACCATTCCTTCAAAAGGCTTCAGCGCATCTGCCTTGACTGAACCCTGATACCCTTCTTCCCACGACTCTGCCTGGGCCACAGGGATACCAACAATCTTCTTCTCAGCACCAGTTTCAGGATTCACATGACGCACCCAATGAGGCGTAGAAGCAAATGGATATTTGTTATGAACCACCTGTTTCTCATTGAACATGGGAGAAGATACCCACGAACCCACATTGCTCGTATTCTGCAAATCCGCTCGGTTTGGCGGTGACACCATCGTATCTTTGCCCGGATCGTTCAGTAGCGGATAGTCCTGGAGAGTTCGCGAAAAATGATTATTTCCAATTACGGACCACTCAATGCCGAGTTGATCCAAGACCGGGATAATCCGTTCCGAGAAACCCAGCTCGGTGGGGAAAAAACCTTTGGACGATTTAAAGCTGTCTCCCAGAAAAAAAGGTTGTGCCAGCACAGCATTCTGGTAGATCAAATCCTTTAGCAAATATTCGTTGCCAGCCAATGGCCCCATGGAATGGTGTCCTGAGAAGTGAATGAGATCCATCGTCCGTTCTCCATTCGTTGTTTTGAGGTTATTGTAAGCATTCTTCCATGGCGCACCCCAATCTTTATTGTTGTAACCGTTTACATTATTGGTAAACATAAAACTGTTCACATTGTTCAATACCGACCCTGACATGGTTACCTGCATCCCTGCAGCAGGGTGGTTGTTCCTCAGGTCACCAGCAACTTGCCATGGCCAGTTCAGATAAGCACCTGTCTTTGCATGGTGACTATAATACGCCACGAGATCATCATGTGGCATAGGCGCTCCCCCGGGTAAAAAGTATGGATATCCTGCCGGAGGGTTATTTTTCAGATCGATGACTTGCCCATCATATGTGTAGCGGATTGGGGACCCTACAGGTGCAGAAGCATACTTGGATGTGTCGTAGTAGGCCCAGAAATTGGGCATATGGTTATGATACACATGAGAAGCCGAAATTTCGGCATAAGCCGCTGTATTTTGGGTAGAAATAATCATCGATAATACCAACAGGAATGCGCCGAGCTTGCGCTTAAGATCCATGTTCTTCCTCCCTTATTTGCTCCCCTATGGGAAACAAGAATTCTCGTTATTTGCCTAAGCACTCTAACCCATTTAACGTTTTAGCATGTTCTGGACTCAAAACACTTTAATTCGTATCTCTACAACTCCCCCTCCTTCCCTCTACCCTGTTGTTTCGTGTTCTGTGCTGTTTGAATTTAGTGTTTTTTGTGCAAACGTTTGTACAAAAGAGGATATCCTAGAGATTTCATTAGGTTACCTGAACTGTAAAACCGCTTTTTTAGCAGGAATACTGTGCCCTTATTATTGCAAACGTTTGCACAAATAATATACTTGCTATTGGAACAAAATGTCAATACTGAAGATACGTGATTTTATACCCTCTATATCTTGGAATCGGTAAATTAGAGAACGCAGCTCCCCTGCCATAATGTCAAAAAAAAACACAATCCCAAGCGAATGTCCTTCGCTGGAACTGTGCCTTATCATTGCAATCAATTTTATATTAACAATCCTTATCCGGCACACCCGCATCTTCCTTCGTACGGAAAGAAGATCCACAGCCACAAGTGGCTACCGCGTTCGGGTTATGAATGGTGAACCCACCCGACATACCGGACTCTTCAAAATCAATTTCAAGTCCATTCAGATATTTCAGGTTTTCCTTCTCGACTACAACCTTCATGTTCTGAATATCCATATACAGGTCCTCATCGGACTCTTTATCATCAAAGCCCATGGCGTACGAAAATCCGGTGCAACCGCCCGGTGCTACGCCAAGACGCAGGAACATACCAGGTGTCTCTTGCTGTGCAAGCATCTCTTTCAATCTGTCAGCAGCCGTTTCGCTGATGTTAATCATGCCAGGTCACTCTCCTTTTTCATATAAAATCATGTTCAAAAAGTTAGGCTGAATCCCATATTCGATGCTGAGATGCCGCTAGGCATCCTTCGTAATCAAAAGCGTACTTTTTGAACAACCTTTCATTAACTCTTCTTTAAATTATACTCCACCCCGTCAAGGGTCTCAAGTCATGTTTGCCTCTTTCCGCGTTCCCCCTATACTCCTTTTTCTTCCCAGTGTATTGAACCCCTGGGACACGAGGTTTATAATGAATAGGTGGTCGCACTGAAATGTCGTTATTTTGTCATGACTTATGCAGACGATGGTCATAATTGGAGTTGTAATTTTTTTCACATTTCGAGACTGCAACGCAGTCCCCAATGCATATATGAGTCAACAGACTCCATTTTTTGAAAAAATTTAGCTTTCATATGCAGCACACGCTGCACCGGGTAAATAAGAGTTAGTCCAACTAAGAAGGCGGCAGTTGACCGCATCTTTTCTATGTAGTTCTGTATGCAGATCCTACACACGACTCAAATCCGGTTAAGAACAGGAGGAAACAATATGTCTACATTGGTAACACCGTTCACAGACAAAAGAATGGCTGAAATCGTCGAGAAAGTGCAGAACGGCGTAAGGCTGAGCGTAGAAGACGGCGTATATCTGTATGAAACAGATGATCTGCTGACTTTGGGCCAGCTGGCCAATGAGGCCAACCTGCGGAAGAATGGCAAGAAAGTATATTTCATCGAGAACATGAGTCTTTACTTTACAAACGTATGCGAAGCCCACTGCGCTTTTTGTAATTTCCGCAAAGACCAGGGTGAAGAAGGCTCTTATACATTATCCGGTCAGGAAATGATCGATTATGTGGAACAGCATATTCATCCGGGCGTACGTGAGTTCCATATCGTAGGCGGACATAACAACCATGTTCCTTTTCAATATTATGTCGATTCCCTGCGCGCTTTAAACGAGAAATATCCGGATGTTACACTGAAAGCTTACACTGCAGCCGAGATTGATTTCTTCACCCGAATTAGCGGACTCAGCATCAGAGAAGTTCTGCAAGAGCTGCAAAAAGCAGGTCTGAAAACATTGACTGGTGGCGGCGCTGAGATTCTGTCCGATGAATATCGCAAAAAAATGCGTGTAGACAAAGCCAACGTGGACCGTTATCTTGAGGTGCACCGCACAGCTCATGAGCTCGGCATGCGTACACATACGACGATGTTGTATGGATCGATCGAATCCTATGAGGATCGCGTTAACCATATGGTGCAGATTCGTGAATTGCAAGACGAGACCAACGGATTTATGGTCTTTATCCCTCTTTCCATGCAGCCAAAAAGTAAAAACGCGAGCATTATGCGTCGTAACTCGGCTTATGAGGATCTCAAAACAATTGCGATTAGCCGTCTGATGCTGGATAACATCGATCATATCAAAGCATACTTCATTAACATCGGCCCACAGCTGACTCAAGTCGCTCTTGGTTTCGGTGCTTCGGATGCACACGGTACGATCGTTCGGGAACGGATTAGTCATGCGGCAGGTGCACTCACACCTGAAGGCCTTACACGCAAAGAGCTTATATGGCTCATTAAGGGTGCAGGACGTATTCCGGTAGAACGTGATACGTTCTACAATGAAATTCAAGTGTACGAATAAGATATAAATACAAAATACAATCAATATTGCACCCGCACCACTCCAGAACGCAGCTTTCATGATAGGGAGACGTTTGAATTCGAGTGGTGCAAACTGCTGAATAATATCTTTAATTTTCAATGCCTACTTTTCAACTAATCAAATCCTAACAAAAGGAGCAGCTATGTTTTTTTGCATAGCTGCTCCACAGTTTACAGCCCCATTTCAGTGGGACTGATGCAGAAAGGAAGCCGAGTCATGAAAAATTTTGTCATTCTTGGAGGCGGTTATGGCGGCCTCACCATCATCAAGGAACTTCTGGAAGGTAAGATTCCATCCGATACACAGATTATTTTGGTGGACCGCAGCCCCTTTCAGGGATTAAAGACCGAATATTACGCACTCGCAGCAGGAACCGTATCCGATTATGACCTGCGTATCCAATTTCCAGTGAACGATAAAGTCACTTACCGTTATGGAGAAGTTACTTCAATTGACCTGGAACAGCGTCAGATTGAATTTGAAGGCCAAGACCCGCTTGAATACGATAAACTTGTTATTGGACTGGGTTGTACAGACCGTTTCCACAACACACCAGGCGCTGAAGACTACAGCTGTACCATTCAGAGCTTTAGCAAAACACGCGAGACTTACCTGCGACTTAATGAAGTCAAAGCCTATGGCAATGTGCACATTGTAGGCGGTGGATTAAGTGGTGTCGAGATGGCAGCCGAACTTCGTGAGAGCAGACCGGATCTGAACATCAGCATTCTGGATCGTGGTGAACGTGTATTATCCGCTTTCCCGCAACGTCTGTCCGTGTATGTACATGAATGGTTTAACGAACATCAGGTAGAGACACGTGGACATATCGCCATTTCGCGTGTTGAGCCCAATGCCATCTATAACCGGGATGAACAGATTCTAACGGATGCTGTCGTCTGGACGGCAGGCATTCAGCCTGTAAAAGTGGTACAGGATCTGGACGTGACCAAAGACCCTCAAGGTCGTGTCGTCCTGAATGAATACTACCAAATCCCGGAATATACCGATGTATATGTGGTTGGTGACTGTGCCAGTGTACCGTATGCACCTAGCGGTCAAGCTGCGGAAGTACAGGGTGAGCAGATCGCCCATATTCAGCATGCCCTCTGGAAAGGCGAAAAGCCCAATCCACATCCACTCAAGCTTCGTGGCACACTGGGTGCACTCGGCAAGAAGTCCGGGTTTGGGCTGATGGGCAAAACGTCCATGATGGGACGTGTACCTCGTATTTTGAAAAGTGGTGTGCTCTGGATGTCCAAGCGCCATCTCGGTTAGTCGAGATCGAGCTCATCCCAGACATCGGCTTCGGCAATTTTGGCCAGAATGGCGTCATATAGATCTTCCACTTTGTCCGTGATGACTACCTCACCATTCACCAGTGCAAATGGAGTCATAGAACATTGGCCGCAGTTGGTGAGGCAGCCGTATTCAATCACGTCATAGTCTGGATTTTCTTCCAGTTGATCCATGACTTCATCTGTGCCAAAATGCATATTGTTGGCACAAAATTCAATAATCGGTCTCATGTAGGTTCACCTGCTTTGTTTGACCATTTTAATTTATGGCCATTTGTAATATAATATAATAAGGAAAGGAGTTGAAAAATATGAGCGAAAACGCACAAGACACCATGTATGATGAGGTATCTGATGTTCTTGACAAGCTTCGTCCGTTCCTGCAACGCGATGGCGGTGACGTGGAACTGGTTGACGTGGAAGACGGCATCATTAAGCTGAAACTGGTCGGTGCCTGCGGCAGTTGCCCAAGCTCCACCATTACCTTAAAAGCCGGGATTGAACGTGCCCTTCTCGAAGAAGTTGAGGGTGTACAAGAAGTCGTACAAGTATTCTAATCAATCCTTCACGAAATAAACCTCAAGAGCCTTTCGCTTCGCATGAAGCGGAGGGCTCTTTTTTTGTGCGCATATTCAGCCTGTCCATTTCATCTGTCCCTAGACCAGCATCAACTTCTTCAACGTCCAGTCCTATAACTCACCTTAAGTATCCTCACGCTGTATGGTCGGACGAATCGGATCAAGCCCTCCAGATACATCCATAATGTTACCTGTTATAAAATCAGAATGATCAAGGCATAGATACGTAATCACTCGTGCGATATCTTCACCGCTGCCAGGACGTCCTCTTGGCGTTTCCTCGT
Source organism: Paenibacillus sp. FSL R5-0519 (assembly GCF_037974275.1). Classification (NCBI taxonomy): domain Bacteria; kingdom Bacillati; phylum Bacillota; class Bacilli; order Caryophanales; family Paenibacillaceae; genus Paenibacillus; species Paenibacillus sp. FSL R5-0519. The sequence goes on along the minus strand of NZ_CP150234.1, from coordinate 903,644 downwards.
CGGTGATGCCTGCCATTTCATCAATCGTTTTCTCTTTGTTGGCACCGCGAATATCTCCCGGGCATACCATGTTGACCGTAATTCCATAAGGAGCTTCCTCAACAGCGAGTGTCTTTGTAAAAGAGACCAGACCTACCTTGGCAGCCGCATATACGGCGCGATGTGGCCAAGATCTCGCCTCTCCAGCATGACTGAAGCCAAAATGGATAATACGTCCCCATTGCTTGCGTCTCATCTCTGGCAATACACGCTGATCCAGCAACATCGGTCCCAGCAGATTTCCCTGCACGAGCATCTGGACCTCGGCTTCAGAATAATCCGCAAATAATCGTCGTTCACGGACAAATGGACCCGCGTTATTCACCAAAATATCAATGCTGCCCAGGTTGTCTTCCACCTGTTCAACCAATGAAGAGATATCTTCTACCTTCGATATATCCGCCTGGATAGCAATGCACCGCACACCCTTGGCTGTAATCTGAGCCCTTAAAGCCTCAGCTTCTGCTCTGCTGTGTACATAGTTGAGGGCAATATGACACCCCTGATCCGCCAGACTGAGGGCCGTCATTTTACCAAGACCTTTGGCACTTCCCGTTATGAGGGCAATCTTTCCCTTCACGTTCATCCCCCTCTTCAAAGAGCAGTCACTATCCAGTATAAAAGATTTATCGTCCTCCTACAACTCGCTTATCCACAAGGGATTATCCACCTTTAATTCCAAATATATCTTGATCGGAATCGAATACCTATGGTACTGTCGAGGATATAACCCGAAAGGACCTCTACTTGAATATGAAGAACAAACGATGGATATCATTTCTTACACTTTTAATGGTGAGTTTATTCACAGTCTTGAGTAGCTCACAGGTATCAGCAGAAAGTGAGACGTATCAATCACCCGATGAGTATGATTGGATTATTGGCCCCGCATCTGTAACGCTCGATGGCAAAGCCACACTGAAAGTCCCTGAAAGTCATTCCTTTCTGGATAAGGCCAACACCCAACGCTCAATACTTAACAGCGGTGGAAAGCCTAACGGGAATGAAATTGGAAGCCTAACCAGCAATAGTGAATACGGCTCGTGGTATGTTGTATTTGAATACGTGAAGACAGGTCATATTCATGATGATGATCAAAATTTGAATGGCGAAGAACTGTTAAGCAGTTATATCCGAGGAACAGAAGAAGAGAACAGAGAGCTCGATCCCGAATACAGAACGTACATAACAGGTTGGGAAATTGAACCAGCATACGATAAGACCAAACATCAGTTGGTCTACTCCCTAGGTTTCAAGAATGCTGATCAGCAAGCCATGGTGAATTACAATGTAAAACTCCTGACACGCGAAGGGTACATCACAGCCATTCTGGTTATTGATACGGCCAACTTTCAACAGAGCCGCCAGGCATTCGAGGAAACCGTCCTTAATCAACTTCACATCAATGCAGGACATACCTACGAGGAATATAATGCATCGACTGACAAAACTTCGACCATAGGGCTCAACAGCCTTCTAATGGGCGGAATCGGGTATACGGCTTCCCAGAAATTCAGTGCTCTTCTTTTGCTCAAAAAAGGATGGGCCTTGATCCTGGTTGTTGTCCTTGGACTAATCGGTTGGATCAGATACAAAATCAAAAGCTCAAATGCAGAAGAAGAAACACTATCTCCCTCCGAGAGGACGTACCTGCAGGAAGCAGATGAACAACAGTATGCTGATCAAAATGAATTATCTTACTACCGCCAATCTGGACATCACTCCAATGCTGATACATCAGAGAAACTTTGACCTATGTTGTGACTTATGTTGATCCATGCTTCAGCATAGACTTAGGGAGTGGCTGTTCAAAAATTGCACCTCGCTACAAGCGCTAATAACGCAAAAAGAGGATGTCCTTCCGTCATATTCATGACTTATGGGACATCCTCTTCTTATCAGCTCACGTCAACTCATACATATCGTTAAATTATTCAGTTGCAGCTTCAACTGCACCTTTATAACGCTCTTTGATAAATGTTTTCACTTCTTCGGAGTGCAGGGCAGCAGCCAGTTTCTGAATTGCATCGGAATCCTTGTTGTCCTCACGGGAAACGAGGATGTTCGCGTATGGGTTACCTTGCAGATCTTCGATCAGCAAAGCATCATTCGCCGGATTCAGGTTCGCTTCAAGCGCATAGTTGGCGTTGATGAATACCAGATCCGCTTCATCCAATTGACGAGGCATCATGGCTGCATCCAGCTCGATGATATTCAGGTTCTTCGGATTGGCTGTGATATCTTGAATTGTAGATGTGATATTTGTATTGTCTTTCAGCGTAATAATGCCTTCCTTCGCGAGCAACAACAGTGCACGTCCACCATTGGATGGGTCATTTGGAATGGCTACTTTTGCGCCATCAGCTAATTCATCCAAAGATTTAATCTTTTTGGAGTATCCGCCAAAAGGTTCAACATGAACAGGTGTTACAGCAACGAGGTTGAATCCACGTTCTTTATTCTCTGTGTCCAAGTAAGGCTGGTGCTGGAAGAAGTTTGCATCCAATTTTTTATCAGCAAGTTGCTGGTTGGGTTGTACATAATCATTGAACGTAACGACTTGCAGACGAATGCCTTGTGCTTCCAGTTCAGGTTTGATGCTTTCCAGAATCTCTGCGTGTGGTGTAGGTGAAGCTCCCACTTTCAATTCAACCGTGCGTGGTGCACCTGCTGAATTGTCTGCACCGCTATCGGCATCCTTGTTGTTCCCGCAAGCTGCGAGAACTGCAATCAACATAAGACTAAGTAGAGCGAATGACCATTTTTTCATGTGTAAAACCCCTTCTCTAATCATTTTTTTCATGTGGCGTTCGAATGACTGCACAGCCATCATGTTATCTATGTGTTATTTCCTGGTGAAAAATGTGACCAAGCGATCTCCAGCCATCTGGAGAATTTGCACGAGAATGACCATAAACACAACGGAAATGATCATAACCTCATATTGATAACGGAAGTATCCATAGTTAATTGCCAGCGTTCCCAGTCCTCCACCACCAACCATGCCCGCCATTGCCGTATAAGAGACGAGCGTAACGATGGTAATGGTAATCCCAGCGAGCAGACCAGGCAGTGCCTCAGGCAACAACACCCGTCTTACAATCTGTCCGGTCGATGCGCCCATGGCCTGAGCTGCTTCTATAACCCCACGATCCACTTCACGCAAAGTAGTTTCCACTAATCGGGCGAAGTAAGGAGCGGCTGAAATAACCAAAGGAGGTATAACACCTAACACACCTGTAGCTGTACCGACGAGTGAACGAGTAAATGGAATAAGAGCAACAATCAAAATGATAAATGGAACTGATCGCAAAATATTTACAATCAAGGACAATATAATGTACACCGTCCGTGACTTGATCGAAGCAGATCGGGCTGTCATAAACAGCAGAACTCCGAGTGGTAAACCAAAGATAACGGTGAATAGGCCTGATACACCCAAAATTTGCAGTGTCTCTATGGAAGCTTTACCAACCTCTTCCCAACGAACTGTTGAAAAATCCATCTAACGAAGCACCTCCACATCAAGTCCGTCAGCGGTCAATTCGGATATCGTCCGATCAATCGCATTGGAATCACCTTCGAACCGAACGGTCAGTTGTCCATAAGGAACCTGTTTAATCGTAGAGATCGTTCCTTGCAGGATGGCAAAATCCACACCCGTCTTACGAACCGTTCTGGACAAAATCGCTTCATATGTTTTGTTCCCCAGAAAGGATATCTTCACAAGTTTCGAAGCAACACCTGCCTGCAATTCAATGCCTGCATTCGCCAGAGCGGTCTCTTCCAGAGCCAGTCCAGCTTCATGGTCACGCATCATGAAGTCCCGCGTAATCGCATGCTGCGGTTTCAGGAACACTTCGGTTACAGGTCCCTGTTCCACAATGCCACCTTGATGAATGACAGCCACCTTGTCACATATGTTTTGAATGACATGCATCTCATGTGTAATCAGCACAATCGTAAGGTTGTACTTTTCGTTAATGTCGAGCAATAACTTCAGAATTGAATTTGTCGTCTGCGGATCAAGTGCTGAAGTAGCCTCATCACATAGAAGTACATTCGGATCACTCGCAAGTGCTCTCGCAATCCCCACACGTTGTTTCTGTCCACCTGACAATTGAGCTGGATATTTGTTGCTATGGTTCTCCAGACCAACGAGATTGAGCATTTCCTTCACTTTGCGATCAATGGCATCCTTGGGTGTATCCACAAGCTTTAGAGGAAAAGCCACATTATCATATACCGTTGCAGAGGATAACAGATTGAAGTGTTGAAAAATCATCCCGATCTTGCGTCTCTGTTGCTGCAATTCGGTTTTGCTCAGTTCAGTCAGATTGATCCCGTCAACCCATACTTCACCCTCCGTAGGCCGCTCCAGCAAATTAATACAGCGAATCAGTGTACTTTTACCCGCTCCGGAATGCCCAATAACGCCGTAGATTTCACCCTTTTGGATGTTCAAATTCAACTCGGATAACGCTGTTGTAGACTTTTTTCCTTTGCCGTACGTTTTGGTTAATCCTTTTAATTCAATCAATCGCACTTGCCCCTTTCCAACCACCTACATGTATCTTTACCCGATCTAAAGGAAAACTCCCCTTAAAGTACAAAAAAAGAGCCCTTTGCAGAAACAAAGAGGGCTCTTCACGTGAAAGAATATACCTTCTCATCTGCCAAAATCGTGCCTTGCACCATTTTGTAGGAATTAGCACCTAACATTTATAACGAATGATACATGTATCATGTCATTACAAATCGGTTGCCGGGCTTCATCGGGCCTGTCCCTCCGCCGCTCTCGATAAGAAATATGTTATTGTAGGATTTTATAAGTTCATGTAGTTCATGCTTTATAATGTGAATGTAACTTTTGAGAAATATCAGTTCTTTCTTCGTCATTGTAACACTCTAATTGAAACTCAGTATATTCCAAGTATTCCGATTTGTCAAAGGGAATTATTTCTTTGCCATATTTTATTGATATAACGATAAGAGGCTGTTAACGTTTCACAGACCATATCCACGCCCTGACGCATTTCCTGCACATGCTGATTCAGATCCTCCAACTTTACTTTACCTTGCAAGGTCTGGTGTAACTGCCACAGGTCATCGTGCATTTCTGAGTTCATGTAGTGAATTTCCATATTACGTCGTTTGCGCAGCTTGCTCATCGGCTCCCGGTATGAGTCCTTGATCTGAATTAATTTCAACGCAAGATCATGATGCTCCCTCGCATAATCGAACTGCCTTAACACCGTAAAATAAGAAAAATGCGCTTTTGTATTTGAAGTATTCAACTGGAATATTTCATTCAATACGGTACCGACTTTATCCAGAATGGCAAAGCAGCGGATGAAGCCATCTTTGTAGAAATACACATATCGGGCATACTCGGCTTTTTCAGTCGGCGTCATGTCGTCCGTTGAGCCTGCAACGACCTTTTTGCGAAAATGAGCTGCAGCGAAGCTGCTTTGCTCCAGTTCATCCAGTGAGGAGATGAGTCCCTGAGTCCACACATACAGTTTCCGATAGTCATGCGTGGGATCATGATCCACATGCATTTGCCGCTGAAAGAGCTCAAGTGTATGCGCCATGGAGTCCATCGCTTCCTTCAATTTACCTTCGTTTATACGCGGTTTTTCCCCCAACAACGTTCGCAGCATATTTAACCTCCTCTTTTCCGAATCAACAAGAATTCATCACCGTAAAACTTCATCCATTCCGTGTAATTGCTGCTTGCCATAGGTTGCCCTGATCCCCCTGACATCAAACAAAGTCCACCTGTCCAATGATGTACATCACTGGATGGTGGACTTTCATATTAGGCCGAGTACCTTCAAGAGAACTGTATCTGTATCTAGAACCGATTAACCGGTCGATGCAGCTTGTACACCAGGAAACTCATATACGTCAAAACCCCGAACAATATGGCGATATCCAGCATATGAGCGAGCGCTACGAACATGTATACTTCCGGGCGGTTCATTGTCACCATCATGAAAATACCAATAACGACTTGCATCAGGATGAGAACAACGGATACCACGCCAAGGGTACGCATTTCCTTGTTGTCTGGATGATTACGGTAAGCGAAATGACCCAGAATTGCAATAACAATGACGAGCGACGCTGCTGCTGCACGGTGAGCAAAAGCAACCGCTACCCCTCCTGAAAGCTCAGGAATAATCTGCCCGTTACAGAGCGGAAATCCGGAACATCCGCCAGCAGAATTCGTGTGGCTCACAAATGCACCTGTGTATACCACGAGATATGTGTAAATGGTGGAGAACCAGACCAGATTCCTGAATTTTTTGCTCACCCGAGGGTATTTATTCAGTCGCTCCAATCCGCCATCTTTTGCCTCCTGCCTTATGCCCAGCGCCATCATCAGGGAACTGGCAAAAGCAATCAGTGCAAAGCCGAAATGCAGTGCCATGACTGCTGAAGATTGGGAGAAGACAACAGCAAAAGCCCCCATAATTCCCTGCACGATAACAAATACCAGGGTTAAGAAAGAGAACAATTGCAGGTCACGACGTGACTTGCCAAACAGCAGAAAAGCAACAAACGAGGCAATGGACAACAATCCAGCCAGTGCGCTTACAGCGCGATGGGAATATTCAATAAGTGAAGCCACAGTATGTGCCGGAACGAGTTTCCCGTTACATAAAGGCCATTCCGTTCCGCAACCAAGGCCCGATTCCGTTTTGGTTACGATGCCTCCACCAAAAGTGGCCAGAAACATGACAAGACAGGTTAATACGGTTAACCATTTAAACAAAGTTAAGTGTTTCAATTTTTTCTCACCCGCTGTTGGTTTAAGATGGCGAAGAATATTCTCCGCTTGTTTCGATACTTTGACACTTATTTCACAACTAAATTCATTATACCGGATAAAATGTTCATTGACGCCCGCGCTTTGTGACAAAATGTTAACGTCTGATGAAATAATGACCCATAGGTCACTGGGGATATGTAATTGAGGGATATGCCAGTTGAATTGTGTCTTAAACTGAATCCTAAACACACAAACGCCATTTCCCTATTTCAAGAGAAATGGCATTTTTTTTAGTATACCCTTTTACGACATGAACCTGTCATACTTTTATATAAGTTCTTTCAACATTTACACAATAACAGCGATCGGAAGGTTATTCTGTCATCGGAGTGTCTGTGTGAATATTCATCATTTGAACTTATATAACATCATTTATGAATCGTGTTGTACACCTCAACTGCGCGATCCAGGAACTGCTCAATCTCTTCTCTCGACTTGCGCAGCTTGTTCACGTACCGTACGAGTTCGCGCCCATCTGTATACGCCACAAAGCTCGGAATGCCAAGAATATTCTGCTCTTCACTGACCGTTCCAACCTGATCCACGTCGACCTCAATCAAAGTCAGTTCACGTGCATATTTCTCTTCAACCTCAGGCATAAACGGATCGATGTATTTGCAGTCACCACACCAGTCTGCCTTGAATACGGCAATCGTCAAACGTGGGGATTGGATGGCTACATCAAAAGCCGGTTTGGAAGTAATCTGTTCCATTCGGTTCATCTCCCTTTCTGTACCTTGTCTTATCCTAAGTGAAGCAAATTGGCGAGTGGAAGTCAAATAATCAGCGCATACTTAGAATAAACCACATAGTCTGTGAATTTAAACCCAGAACATCATGAAAGGGTGTCACATCATGACTTCCACCCGAACCGATTCTTCCAGTGAACAGCATCACGGGTCCCTACTGCAGATGGTTCGTTCCATTCCGGGAGCTGCCCGGGAAATCTGGCGTGGTAAACAAGCGGCTTGGCAAGCTTCAGCACAGCTTCGTCACCCTTTGCGTAACATCGCGTGGGATACCGATACGGCAGCTGCCTTGCAGTCTGAGGTGGAGCGTTTGCTGCCTGCCAGCAACAAATCATTTGCACGCACGGATCAGGTTCAAAGCGCACTCGTCTGCGAAGAAGATTGCATCATTCTGGAAGAGATAAAAACACTGACCCAGGAGCACAATCGGAGTAATATCACCCGCACGGCAGCCTATCTGGAATGTTATGAGCAATATCCTGAACTGCATTGGGCACTGCTGGCCCATATGGTCTCTCGCAACGGTGGATATCATATGACAGATCTTCAGAGTGATTTGATGCATAATCTGCAGAATCAGAGCGATCGCGAGCATATGTATCGGCTGCTGGAGCGATGCAATGCACTCATTTTCCAGGATGCCTATCCCCAGCTTCAGCTGTATATGCACAGTCGCCGGATTGGACGAAGCTGTTTTCATCTCTTGTCGCACTTTCACGTATCGGCGTTCATGACGCCGTTTTGGGAACGCTTTTGGCTGGAACGGTGCAGCTCACTGCTCAGTGTAGCATTAATTATTAATGAGCAGAACTATATCGAGAGCCGGGTGGTGCAGCATCCTTATTTTCAAAAAGAAGTACTCTCCAAACCCGCATTCCATCTGCACAATCTGGCGGGGCTTAATCATATCGTCTTTCCTCTTGGGCGGGGAGCAGGACTCGCAGGGCGCGTTATTGAACATTTTGGCAAGCTGGATGAGCGGATCTTGTTTGGCAAAGGCCTATATGCTCTGTTGTTTGGGATGGAGCAAGTCCACACACAAGTGTTGGCATTCGCACGTTCGGTTCCCCATCGTGGCTCGCGGGCTGAGTATTGGCCTGGCCTGTTTACCGATCGTGAAGATGAGGCTGGTGATCATGCATTATATGCTCAGGCGTTACTTGACGAAGAATGGCTTCCAGAAGGGCAACGATTATACAGTCCTGAACTGCTCTCCGTATGGGGAGATACGCCTTATGAACCGATCACCAGACATGACTGGCTACAGACTCGGGATTGTCTCGGTTATCTGACAGCACCACGTCGGCCCTGGCTGTTTGAGATGAGTCACGAACACCGGTATGGCATGCTGAAAACAGCACTGGCTCATGATGCGAAAGCCATCACACACTAATGCTGAGGATCTGATGTGGCAGGCAAAGCTAAGCTGGATGATTGAATTTCCCAATGTACCGCTAATTCTCGCTTGCTGGGCTAATATTCAACGCAGTCACGCAGCTCGCCTTAGCGATATAAAAAGCCCTGTCCGCTTAACAGCAGACAGAGCTTTTATCCATGAACTTTTATCATTTATCCGATGTTCACAACATATTGGAGCTTGAATGATGCTCCGTGTATTCTTAACCTCTTTGCCCGGCTCCACGTTGAAGACGCATAAGTGGACGGAGAATTTTTTGCAGAATACGGGGGTAACTGCCCAGCTCGTCCTTGCGTAATACACGCAGCACAACCATGAGAACCAGATACACCACCACAACAAGCACACCAACCACAAGGCAGGTAAGCAAGAAGGATACACGCGCTGGCAGGAACAGTCCAAAGATCGTATTCCCAATCCAGTTCGTTGCAAATCCTACACCTGCTGCAAGCAACACTGTAATGATAAACCCTTTCCAACGATCTCCCATGATGGAGAAATCAACGATTTTGCGAAGGACCCGCAGATTCAGGTACGTGATGACCAGGAAACAAAGGGCCGTTGCAATAATGATGCCGTAAATGCCAAAGATCGGCGCCAGAATCAGACTTGCGATCAGTTTGACTACAACACCTGCTGCCACACTAATCATCGTAATCCGTGGTTTCCCTACCCCAAGCAAAATGGAGTTGGTGGTCATCATTGTAATCTGGAAAATAGTACCGAATGTCAGCAAGGCAATAATCGGCGTTCCATCCAGATTGGTAAACAGCAATCCGTTGACCGAATATGCTGCCGCACAAAGTGCAATGACAATCGGCATACCTGTCAGAATCGAAATACGCATCGCAAGTGTAACCTGACTCTTCAGATGCGCTTCATCCTTGCGGGCAAATGCTGCCGATATGACTGGCACCAACGATTGACTTAAAGCGATCGCCAGAATCGGAGGGATACCCGCAATACTTTGGGCCTTAGCACCCAAGATCGCAAGAACGCCCGTCGCTTCTTCGAGTCCAATCTGGCCACTGAGCAGCGGAACCACAAGGGATGAATCGATGAAGTTAATGGCTGGAACTGCAAGTGAGGACAGCACAATGGGAATAGACAGCTTGAAGATATCGCTGTAGATACCTCGCATCGGTAGCTGCTTTGCAGGCTCGTAATTCAATTGGGCCGCACGGTCGCTACGACGCAGCTTCAAGGTGAAGTATAGCATGACACCAAAGGCACCCACACTTCCCAATACCCCACCAAATGAGGCACCCGCAGCAATCGTTTGGTCATCGTAATTCCATTGCAGCATGACATAAGCCACGATAATGGCTGTACCTACACGGGCGAACTGTTCCACAATCTGCGAAATGCCACCCGCTGTCATGTTGCCTCTTCCCTGGAAATATCCACGCATCATTGCAATGGCCGGGAACAGCAGCAAGGCTGGAGCCAAGGCGCGAATGGCGCTGACCGATGCCGGTACTTTGGAGACATACGTGGCATAATAAGGTGCAGCGAACCACAATAAAGCAGACATGACTACCCCGGCGACAGCCGCAAAGATCAGGGCTGCACGATAGATCTGTTGAGCTTCACCCGCGCGTCCGAGCGCATAGCGTTCCGATACCATTTTGCTAAGTGTACTCGGTATGCCCGCCGTTGCTACAGTTAACAGCATTAAATATACCGTATTGGAGATGGTAAACGATGCGTTACCGACATCTCCGAGGATATGCTCCAGTGGCACCCGTTGAACCAACCCGAGTACTCTCGCGATTAGCGCAGCGGCTGCCAGAATGAGCGTACCCCTAATGAATGTTTCTTTCTTAGACAAACGAATTCCCCTTCTTTCCTCCACACCGGACGTGCATCCCGTTGAAGCTAATCCTGAACGTTTAGGCGAATCTTACCACCCAGATAATAAAGAGAACAATCATGACGATTTGCAAAATAATTTTCATCACCGTACTCGTAAATAGTCCCACGACGGAACCAAATCCAACTTTCGATGCTTTGGAAGGTGAAGACCCTCCGATCAGTTCCCCGATAAAAGCACCGATAAATGGTCCCAACACCAGTCCGAATGCCGGAATGACAAATGGGCCAATGATAACACCAATGGTACTCAGCGTGGTCGATAACTTGGAGCCACCGAACTTCTTCACACCCCATGCGCTGACGACATAATCAGCCACAAACAACACAACCACAATCAGAATCTGGATGATCCAGAACCATACACCGAACGGATCAAAGCTGAAGAACCAGCCGTAGACCAGAAACGCGAAGAAAATCGCTACAGCACCAGGCAGTATGGGATATACCGTTCCGGCCATCCCCACTGCAAACAGCAGCACAATTAAAATCCAGGCAACGGTTGCGAGCAAAGGTTACTCCCCCTTCAAAATATGTTCACGAATCACTTCGACGATGCCGTCTTCATTGTTACTCGCTACGATCAGATCAGCCGCTTCCTTCACCTGCTCTTGCGCATTACCCATAGCTACACCCAAACCTACCGCCTCAATGACAGCCAGATCGTTCAAGCTGTCTCCGACAGCAACAACTTCGGACATCTCGATGCCCAGCAGCTTGCAGACTTCCGCTACACCACTAGCTTTGGATATACCTGCAGGGTTGATCTCAATATTAACGGGTGAGGAATTCGTCATTTGCAGACCACCCATTTGTTGCAGTTCCATCATGATCTGGTGACGAACTTCATCCACTTCGGTATTGAAGCCGAATTTCAACCATTCCAGACCTTCAATATTGTCCGTCCAACGGTCACGATTGAACAGCTCTTCCACGGAGTATGCCCAGTACCAGCTGTTATATTTCTCACCGATCTCCTGCATTCTGCGAATCAATGCCGGGTCCATCAGATGACGCATATGCAGATCATGCGGAGCTTTCCAGACCTCACTGCCGTTAACAGTAACCATCGGTGTCTCCAGCCCAAGTTGCACCGCATAAGGCATCGCGTGGAAAACGGCTCTTCCCGTGGATAGGCACACATGTACACCCCGACGAATGGCAATCTGAATCCACTTGGCGGTCTCCTGCGTAATTTCATGATTATCATTAAGCAATGTTCCATCCATATCCAATGCAAGCAATTTGTATTTCAGTTCACTCATACAGTAGTTCCTCCTAGGTTGTCTCTCTCCAAGTTGAACTCATGGATATCCATTCAGGCATTAAAGGGAGCCCTTTCCGTTCCACAATGGTTCTCCAGATCAACTTAAAGGTTCTCTTTATCTATTGGTAAACATTCTTTCACAACAAGATCGCCCGGCTTCCGTAAAAACGGACGCTCCGGACGTCACAGCTAACGACATTTTACCACAGATCATCTGTATGCAACAAAATAACCCGTAATCAGCAGGATGACGCTACAATATCATTTTATATTACATTTCTTATATCCGGTTGCCCTTTGTAAAGTCATACGTCCAGACACGCAAAAAACCGCCTGCATTGCAGACGGCTTCTTGTAATTTTGTTTATTCACCTATAATTCACTTTAACCTTCAATTACCGTGCTGCGAATTTGCGACGAGCGTAACGGAATACAATGCCATGTTTTGGGGACAGCAGCAGTGCGAGAACAAACAAAACCCCAGCAAATGCCACCATGCAGCCCGCGATGGAAGCATCCAGGGCGTATGCCATGATGTAACCTCCAACCGAGGAAGCTGCTCCGATCAAAACGGCATACAGAATCATTTTACCCAGACGATCTGTGAGCAGGTACGCCGTCGCCGCAGGCACAATCAGCATGCCCACCACGAGGATTGAACCCACACTTTCAAATGAAGCTACGGATGTCATGGAAACGAGTCCCATGAGCAGATAGTGGAACAGCACTACTGGAATGCCACAGGCAGCAGCCAGCGCCGGATCGAAGGCACACAACTTGAACTGTTTGTAGAACAGCCCAATGACGACGAGGATAACGAGTAACGTGATACCAAGCATCCAGACTGCCCTCGGCCCCACATCAGTGCCCCCAAGGGTTAGCGTATCCCACTGTACATAAGCGATCTCACCGAACAAGACACAGTCCAGATCCAGATCGATGTGCTGAGCGTTTAGACTAATCAGAATGACACCTACGGCGAAGAGTGCTGTGAACACAATTCCGATCGAGGCATCAGACGAGAGTCCACCTGCCTGTAAACTCTGTATGAAGAACACCGTAAGTAATCCAAACACCGTTGCACCGAGCAGCATCCACAACGAATCTCTGGAACCGCTCCACAGGAAAGCAATCGCAATACCAGGGAGAACCGCATGGCTGATCGCATCACCGACCAGAGCCATTCGCCGCAGAATCAGAAAACAACCGAGGATGGCGCAGGCAGAAGAAACCAGTACGGCCGTCAAGATAATCCAAAACGTTGCCATTACATCTCCCCCCGTTCCTGCTGATTCCGCTGTGTGGCGAGAGTCTGAAGTGTAGCCCGCTCTTCACGCATATATGCGGACTTCGCCTGAATACTGCGTAACCGCCTGGCTAATAATCCACGACGCGGTGCGAGCAAGGCTGATCCGGCAAACAACGCCGTAGCCGCAAGAACAGTTACAGGACCTGTCGGCAGATTAGGAACAAGCGTGCTGAAGATGGTTCCTGTCGCTCCACTCAATGCACCAAATATGCCTGCCAACACCACCATCAGTGCGAGTGAGTCGGTCCAGCAACGTGCCGCTGCTGCCGGAGTTACCAGCAAGGCTGCAACAAGCACCACACCAACCGCCTGAATCCCGGCCACCACCGCGATTACCGTCAAGAGCAGAATAAGCTGCTCCAACATGGCAACTGGCAGTCCCATACCTCGTGCAAATCCCGGGTCAAAACTCACCAGTTTGAATTCCTTGAACCAGGCCAGACAGGCAATCAGCAATACGAGACATACACCACCCATGACATACACATCCGTCATGACCATGGATGCCGCCTGCCCAAACAAATATTTATCAAGTCCGCTTTGACTTCCGCTCGCTCCATGCTGGATGCGCGTCAGCATCACTACACCAATCCCGAAAAATACGGTCAATACAATGCCCATCGCCGCATCCTGTTTGATCCGGGAGTAGCGTGTAATCCACGAAATTCCGAAGGTAGCGACAATACCGGCCACCAGAGCACCGAACAGGAATAAACCTACGGACTTCGTTTCCGTCAACATAAATGCAATACAGATCCCAGGCAGCGCAGCATGGGCAAGGGTGTCCCCCATCAGACTCTGCTTGCGAAGGAAGGTGAAGGAGCCAATAATTCCACTGCTGAATCCAAGCAGCAGACAGCCAAGCAATATCCAACGGGTATTGGGGTCGGACAAGATGGCAATGATCCAGTTCCACATGTACTACACCTTGCCTTTCTCCGTCCGGCTTCCGATCATGGCAATCCGGCCTCCGTACGTCTCTTGCAGTGTATCCGGTACAAATACTTCACTTGTCGGCCCACCTGCCACCAGTCGTCCATTAAGCAACAGCACATGGTCGAAGTACTCCTCAACTGTTGCCAGATCATGGTGAACAACCAGTACCGTCTTACCTTGTTTCTTCAACTGTTCCAACAGGGAAATGATCGCTTTCTCCGTGGTTGCATCCACACCTGCAAACGGCTCATCCATGAAATACAGATCTGCGTCTTGCACGAGTGCCCGCGCCAGAAAGACACGCTGCTGCTGTCCACCGGACAACTGACTGATCTGACGGTACATGTAATCGCCCATGCCAACTTGTTCCAGGCAGTGTGCTGCCAGGTCTCTCTCCTTTTTCCCCGGACGACGGAACCAGCCCAGATGACCATACCGTCCCATCATCACTACATCGAGTGCATGCGTAGGGAAATCCCAGTCGACCGATTCCCGTTGGGGTACATATCCAATACGACGCCGTTGTTCCCGGTAAGATTGTCCGAAGATCCGTACCTCACCGTGCATCTTCGGTACCAGTCCCAGAACGGCTTTGATCAGGGTCGATTTCCCTGCACCATTCGGTCCGAGAATTCCGATAAGCTGCCCTTCCGGGATGTCGAAGGAAACGCTGCTAAGCACCGGCTTTTTGTGATACGCAACGGCCAAATCCCTCACACTAAGAGGAGCTGATGTAGGCAGCGTTCCCTGCAAGTGGCTGTTGTTCAGATTCGAAGGGGTTTGTTGCGATAAAATAGTATCATTCATAATCCTGTAACTCCTCTCTTCATAGGATTCATTATTTCAAGGCTTCTACAATCGTCTCAACATTGTGGCGAATCATACCGATATATGTGCCTTCTTCCGTTCCTTCAGCCCCCATGGCATCCGAGAACAGTTCTCCACCAATGCTGACCGTATGCCCTTTTTGAGCCGCTCCGGCAATAATGGCTTCCATCGCTTTGGCAGGCACACTCGATTCAACAAAAACGGCTTTGATCTGGTTATCCACGAGATAATCTCTCAGTTCGCTAACATCTTTTGCACCGTATTCGGCTGCTGTACTAATGCCCTGAAGCCCCATCACTTTCATGCCATAAGCCTGACCGAAATATCCAAATGCATCATGTGCCGTGACCAATACCCGGCTTGCTTCTGGAATCTCCAGAATCTTCTCACGTACCTCGGTATCCAGATCTTTGAGCTTCGCCAGGTATGTCTCTGCCTGAGCCTTGTATTCTTCCGCATGATCCGGGTCCGCCTCCACGAGCGTATCGCGCACGGCCTCTGCCGCATGCATCCAGTGGCTGACGTTAAACCAGACGTGTGGGTCATATTCCGTGCCGCCTGTGTCTTTGCCTGAGTGTAACTCCTCGACTGGAATGGTCTCTGTAACAGCTGTAACCAGCTTGCTTGAGGACATTTTCTCCAAAATGTCTGTCATTTTGCCTTCGAGATGCAGTCCATTATAAAAAATGACTTTTGCTTGTTCCAGCTTGCGAATATCACCTTGGGATGCCTTGTACAAGTGGGGGTCAACGCCCGGGCCCATGAGCCCGGTAACCTCAACATATGCTCCGCCTACCTCACGTGCTACGTCAGCGATCATGCCCGTTGTAGCGGTTACTTGCAGCTTGCCGTTGTTGCTCGTCTCCGCATCACTTGAACATGCTGAAAGTACGACAACCAGCACCAGAGCCGCTAGCGTGATGACTCCCCTCTGAATACTCCTCATCTTCACCATTAACAATTCAATCGTCCCCTTTCCCTCTCCTAAAAGTATTGTCCACATCTAATTTTGTTGTACAAGGTATTAAGTTTTAATCAAGACTAATAATGTTTCCCTTGTGCAAATTTTATCCGAAGCCAAAAAAAAAGGCAAGGGATTATTTCCCCTGCCTGTCCAAATGTACATTTAATTCACTTCATGAACCGTTTGGTTACGATGTTAAAAGAGCTGATTCCCGCGATGTTCTTTGCGTTACTCTTTGTCTTTTGCTTCGTCTTTTTTCCCTTTTGGTGTTCCGTCAAGACCGTACACTTCATCGTATGCATCGAAGATTTTCCGTGCAATCGGCGACGCACTGACTGACCCGAACCCACCTTCAGGTACAACGACAGCTACAGCAAGCTTTGGATTATCTCGTGGTGCAAAGGCGATAAATACACCATTCTCTTTTTTGTTCGGTCCGGTCCCCTGCTCTGATGTTCCTGTTTTCCGAGCAAAATCGTAAGGGAAACCATCAAATGAACTTACTTTAGTAACCATACCTTTATGAACTTCATTCCAGTGCGCATCGGCAAAATCAACTTTATTGAGCACTTTAGGTTTGATTTCCTTCACTACATTGCCGTCCGCGTCACGGATTTCCTTCACTAAGTGAGGCTCCATCCGTTTCCCTTTATTGGCAAGCATCGTCGTGTATTGTGCGAGTTGCATAGTAGTGTACTTCGCTTGTTGTCCAAACGATGCAAATGCCAAACGTGTTAGAGCTGATTCGTCTTTATTATTATATTCTAGCCTACCCAGAAATTCATTAGGCAGATCTACACCAGTGGACACACCCAAGCCAAATTCCTTCATGTGTTTGTCCCAGATATCAATTCCTTTATCCGAGCCATATTTACTTAACAAACGTTTACCTACCATATCGATCATAAACGCATTGGAGGATTTCTCGATCGCTCTTCTCGCCGTAATAGAACCATTATAAGCAGAATGTGAGTTCTTTACTTGTCGTCCATCTTTCCCCAGAATGGCATATCCCTGATCATGATAGGTCTGTCCTGCTGTAAATAATCCCTCTTTTAATCCAATCAGCACACTTAGCGGTTTGATTACTGATCCAAGAAGTACTACGGATTCCGCACGACTAGGCTTGGCATCATTCGGTGGGAACGACTCGGTGGTTCCGTTTCGAAACACATACTTGATTTTGTCATAATCCCAATCGTTCGGATCATAATCCGGCATACTCGCCATCGCTACCACATTTCCCGTATCCACTTCCATGGCTACTGCATATCCAGTAATCGCCTTCGGGAGTCTGCGCAGTTCGTCCGTAATCGCCTCTTGTGCAGCCATCTGAATTTCCTTGTTGATGGTGGAAACCAGACTGTAGCCTTTCTCCGGTGGAGTCTGTAGCATCGTTCCATCCGGCAGATTACGTGCGTCAATATCAATGGACTGATATCCGCTTCGTCCACGGAGTTCTTCCTGATATTGCAGCTCGAGCCCATCAAAGCCAACCTTCTCCTCCTCATGGTACACAAGACCAGGATCACGTTGGTTACTTGCCCCCTCGCGGATGGCTTTATATTTGGCAATGGAATCTGGTGCCCGTTTAAACTCTCGTGTGTAACCCACAATCTGAACTGCTACACCATCCGGGTCATATTTCCGTATGTTTTCTTCCAGCACCATAACGCCCGGATACTTCGCTTTTTTCTCCATGAAAAAGGCAATTTCTTTGGTCGATAGATCAGACTTCACCAGCCTCGGCACATATCCAAACGTTTTCTGGTAGTCCAGATCCAATCGTTTGATGATTTCTTCCGCGTCCGGCTGCTCTTTGTCTCCTGGATTAAACTGCTTAAACACAGCCGCCAGATCATGAGCCAGTTCCTCTGCTTCCTGTCTACGTTCATCATTCCGATAATCCTCATATAACAGCACATACAGGGACTGTACAGGTTCGGAATAAGCGAGCGCGACTTCCCCTGTCGCATCATAGATGGGACCGCGAACAGGTGCAAGTGGAATATCTTTGGTATTACGACTCGTTTCCATATACGTCAGTTCAGGACCCTCCACAAACTGCACAAAGGCTAATCTGAAAATAAGGATACTGAATATGACAAATGCCGCGAAAAAAAACAGATTCAGCCTTGCGGTGGAAGGCTTGTTGACGGGTGTATCTTCCTCAGTCATGGGTTTCTTCCTCAATCGGTTAAACATGTTTTAAGCCTCTCCCGTTCCTCTATAAAAATAAAATATTTAATCCGTTTTGTGAACGTGTTCAATCCCCTATTTAATCCTATCTCATACAAGTCTACCAAAGGTTAGCTGTCACGTCTTTCAAATTTTGGTTACATTTTCGTAAACAGAAACGTACACTACCCAATCTATTGATTTCAATGTAAACACTGACATATCAACGTTTGTCCCCTTCTCCGGATCGCGTTTACCCTTCCCTTATATAAACGTGGTACAGCTCATATGGTTACATATTAATGCAACTAAATAGTTCACTCTTACGATCCATTCTCCTTGTAAAAACAAAAGAGAGGACCCTCTAAGGGTCCTCTCTGTAACCAGCGCCGCACATCACTGTGTGCCTGATTCCGATTCTGAATCTTTATTTTTGTCCTTTTTCGGTACACCATCAAGACCGAATTCCTCGTCATAGGCATCGAAGATCGCACGTGCAACCGGAGCCGCACTACTCGAACCAAAGCCCCCTTCGGGAATAACCACAGCGACAGCAAGCTTCGGATTATTACGTGGAGCATAGGCGATAAACACCCCGTTATCCACCAGTTTGCCACCTACTACCTGTGTCGATGTTCCTGTTTTTCTGGCAAAGTCATAAGGGAATCCACTAAATGCCGAAACTTCGGTGGCCATGCCTCGTTGCACTTCATTCCAGTATGCATCGTTAAACTCCACCGTGCTAAGTACCTTCGGTTTTATTTTCTCCACTACGTTGCCTTCCGAATCACGGAACTCTCGAACCAGTTGTGGCTCCATCCGTTTTCCTTTATTCGCCAGCATCGTCGTGTACTGAGCAAGCTGCATCGTTGTATATTTCCCTTGCTGACCAAAGGAACCATACACGAGACGAGTCAGCGAGCTTTCCGTCTCGTTCATGTAATCCCGTATGCCCAAGAACTCATTCGGCAAATCAACCCCTGTAGATATCCCAAGGCCGAACTGCTTCATGTATTCATCCCATTTCTCAATTCCAGTCGCACCGTATTTCGAGTACAACTTCTTCCCGATCTCATCAATCATGAATACGTTCGAGGAATGACGAATCGCATCACGAGGATACATTGCACCATACACATGCCCTGATGAGTTCTGCACTCTGCGGTTGTCTCCACCAAAGGTCGTTGAACCTCTATCCGAATAAACCGTATTGGTGGTGAAGAAACCTTCTTTCAAACCGATCAAGACACTAAGCGGTTTGATGGTGGAGCCGAGTAGCACGATTGATTCAGCTCGCTTTTTAGAGTCATCCGGAGGGAATGAACGAATCGTACCATTTTGATACACATACTTGATATCATCATACTGATCATTTGTGATACTGCCTGTTCTCCAGATGTTGGTATCATAATCGGGCATACTGGCAGCAGATATGATTTTTCCCGTATCCACTTCCATCGCAACTGCAAATCCCGTCTTTGCATTTGGATGCAATCGACCAGAAACCGGGTTCCGATGAAGCCAACTCAACTGATCCAGAATGGCCTGTTCTGTTTTCACCTGAACGTTCTTGTTAATGCTGGAAATCAGGTCGTAACCTTTCTCCGGCGGGGTAGAACCAGCCACACCTTCAGGCAAGTTACGCAAATCCACATCAACGGATGTATATCCGCTTTTGCCGCGGAGGGCATCCTGATATTGCAGCTCAAGTCCATCAAAACCTACAAATTCATTTTCCGTATAAACCAAGCCCGGGTCCGTTTGCGTTTTGTTGGCCTCGTCCACTTCTTTGTATTTATTCAAGGTTTTCGAACTTTTAAATTTCTTCAGATAACCGATCGTCTGAACTGCTACCGTATCCGGATCATAGAACCGTACACTCTCCTCGACGATCTGAATACCTTTGAACTCGTCCTTGTGCTGAAGGAAATAAGCGACTTCTCCCTCGGACAGATCACTCTTGATCAAACGTGGCATAAAACCGTTCGCTTTGCGGGAGTTCAAGTCCATCTCTTCAATGATCTGTTCCACTGTAAGTGACTCTGAATCCTTCGATTTGTACTGTTCAAACACATCATGCAACCGGGTTGCAATATCCTGCACTTCCCCTATGTTAGGACTTGGTTTCCCATCCACATCCCCATAATTCTTATACAGAGTCAGGTATAGAGACTGAATGGGCTTGGAGTAAGCCAATTTCACCTCACCAGTAGAATCATAGATCGTACCTCTGACAGGAGGAAGCGGTACATCCTTCGTAATGTTACTTGCTTCTTCCTGACTGAGTTCAGGCCCTTCGACAAATTGCAAAAATGCCAAACGTACAATAATAACGCTAAAAATAACAAAGGAAGCGAAGAAAAATACGTTCATTCGGTAACTGAATCGCCGTTTGTCTGTAAGTTCATCCTTCTCATTGGAATGCTTTTTCATCCATCCTACCTCTTTCATGACTTGATGCATACCGCTCAAACTGATTCTTTCCGGCATGATAACCTGGCAACGTCGTCATATTCCGGACCCATGTCCGTAGTAATGTTAAGCTGATTGATCCTTCAGATGGGTGTCGGCAAAATTCGGAGGATTGAACCAGTCTCCACTGATCGCCCATGTCGGGTCAAGCGGAACCCAGCTCTCGGAATCGCTTAAATACACTTCATTCCATGCATGCGGACCGTATCCGCCCTGACCGTTATACCCAAGTCCTGTAACCACTTTGACTTCAAGCCCTTGTGAACGGGCCATCACAGCATAGAGACGGGCATAATCAATACATACACCTTTGCGTGTATCAAATGTATTCTGCGGATTCTGTTCATGCCATATGCCCTTTTGTTCATAGTCATCCACTTTACCATAGTCATACTGAATACGTGAACCTACCCAGTCGTATAACGCTCTTGCTTTGGCTTCATCCGTCGATTGGCCTTTGACAATTTCTTTCGCGGCAGATTCAATATCCGTCGGAATATTATGGTCAATGACTTCATATTTGCGTTGCAGGATGCCGCCCAGTTCCTTCTGCACAGCCTGCGTGAATACGGGTAGCTTGTCCTTGATAAACGTACCAGACAACGGTTCAATTACCGATTTGGCCCCTTGCATATAGATTGGAGATGCCTCCACATATCGGCTGAACATGCTCCCGGGGTAAAGACTGACAATCATGAACAAGACCGCAATGACAATCATTCCACGGACGGAGCCTATGATGGTGCCAATGATTGCACCCGTCAGCCGACTAAGCATACCTTTCGGCGCACTTTCCTCGGCTGACCTCTGCCTGCTGCTGAAAATAAATGAAGAGAGCAATCCGAGAACCAATCGGATGAGTCCATAACTCAGTACAAATAATACAGCGAACCGCATCAGTGGAAAATCTGCGATCGCCGTCACCAACGTATAATACATCTGTTCCCACCGGTTCAACTCACGGTTAGGCATGGCTGAAGCATACTCAGACAACCACTGCTGTACATATGGTGCAAGCCATAACGTTAAACCGATCGACAACAGAATACCAATAACCGCCATAATGCCATCCATCAGGAACCCGAAGAGTCTGCCTGCTGAACGAGAAGCCCCTCTGGACCAACCCTGTATTAAAGAAGCAGCCACAATCAGCAGCAGCATAATCGTGATGCCATTCAATTCCTTCAGGCTGTCCAGCCAATTCTGCAGCACGTACCGATTCCCCCTTTACTACGATGCTGGTGCTGTTTTGTTCTCCCGTGCCTGTTCGACAAACGTACGTATCGTTTCATTGTCGAGTTTCCATTCGCCAAGTGAAATGCCGCGGAAGGTCACATCGACTTTATCCGATTGTGTTCTGCCTTTAATCTCTACATTGGGACTTGTGATAGTGAACGCTCCATCCTGTCCTTTGACGTATGTCGCTTTGGAAGCTTCCTTAAGCATCATGCTGGTTGCTTCTTTCTTCAATGTGTCCATCGTACTGGATTGCACGTCTGTCACTGTTTGTTTGATCTGATCAATGGAGATGCCACTGTATATCAGTAGAGCCGCAATAATGATGATGGCAATCAACCATTTCAATACGGTTTTGACCACATTCAGAACAAAGAACAATATGATCAATGCAACCACGATCACCAACCAGTTCTGCATCAAAAACTCTTTGATTACTTCTATGTTCATGATTACACCTTCCGTATTAGAATTCATTTGTAACACTCCCGAATATTATACATGATTTCCGAAGCTGCTGTCAGCTAAGCCCTCTCCCTTGAAAATAAACGGTCTAAGTTCGTCCCGCCAGGCGTACAAGTAGTACCATAAGGTTCTGCTGGCGAACGGAAACACGTTCAAGACCTGTAGTTTGCACATGCATCGTTTAACAAGGAGGGGCTTATGTGAAAACGGCCATCTGGCTATACCTGTTTTTGTTCCTTGCTGTATTTGATCTGCACGCCCAGTATCCCATTCTGACCCCTTTTGCCATCTCGCTGGGAGCTGCCCCTACTTTTATTGGCTGGATGATGGGTATCTATTCCTTAACGCATCTTCCTGGCAATCTCATTGCCGGAACACAAATCGATAAACATGGAAGTCGCCGCTACATTGTATTCAGTCTGCTTGGGGCAGGAATCATCCTGCTCCTGCAAGCCTATGTCCACACCCCTTGGCAACTGCTGGCACTGCGTTCCATCAGCGGTTTTGTGCTGGCCTTCCTGTCTCCTGCATGTCTCGCCCTGCTTGCCCAGTTATCCAGTGATCCGGTGAAGCAGGGGAAGTATATGTCAGGACACGGGGTAGTACATACCCTCGCGTCTGTGGTATCTCCCGCAGCCGGGGCGATCATTGTGGGTTCCATGGGATTCTCTGCTACATTCTCAGGTTTGGGTTACTTGCTCATTCTCACAGGTGTGATTGCTTTCATGACCATGCCTCGTGGCATCGTCAAGCAGCATGAGAGAGTGACTGAACCTGCCAAACCTGACGTTTCACCAGTAGATGCCAAAAGTGCATTCCTGCCGGTGTCCTGGCGCTATTTTGCCCTGCCTCTGGTTATTGCTTGTGCTCAAGGGATTCTCTTCTTCGAGCTGCCCCTGCGGGGAGGAGGGCAATCATCCATCATGTCTACCGGGTTGTTATTTTCCATTATCAGTATTGGAGCGCTCTTCACACTGAGCATGTTATTTCTTAACCGGTATTCCCCCAAGCTGCGTCTGGTTGCGGGTGTGCTGCTGATGTCCTTGTGTTTTTTTGCAATGGCCGCCATTCCGCAAATTCCGTTGTCTACCGTATTATTTGTACTCGGGATGTCCAAAGGCATTATCTTTCCAGCTATGGCTACCCTATTTATCCGTCTGAGCGGTGGAAGCAGGTTAGGCCGCATTTTCTCGTTGCAATCCATCGCCACTTCCATCGGCTCATTTATCGGCCCCATCACGGCTGGACAACTCCGTGTCGGGTTATCGCCCTATTTCATCGCCTTTGTTTTGTTAATGATAGGTATGCTGCTGCTTCCATACTATACATCCAGACGCGAAGCTTCCCTCGCCGATCCGAAAAGTATATTCAATTAAATTTCGATCAGCCTCTCTCTACTTACGTTATGACATCAGTTCGGCCTGTATTTTCATTAGCTTTGCATCATTCCCCCATTTACAGCTAAACTATATAAAATGGACTACCGTTTTACACACGAACAGAACGGCCTAAAAGGCATAAGCGCTGTCTTCAAGATTTCAACTTTTTCTTAAATATCATCATTAGGTATGGACGATCATTGGAAGTAGTGAAGGGGACGGAATCGATTTTGAAGAAGCGGTAGCGTTCGCCTTTGTCTCCACATTTCAACCTATAAAAAATCAATCAGAAATTTGGAGACAACAGCGATCGAAGAAACGATCCGTAACCGTAACGGCCACAATTGATCAGATTTATTTCCTGATGTAAATGAAAAAGAATTTTGAAATCCCAGGTGCTCCTGTCCGCGTGGTGAACAGTGTAAAGAAAGGAGTCCATCTTATATAATCCGTCGATTTTCGCTGCAACATTTCCCGGGGAATGTCGACATAAGCTCTCGAACAAGAGGTGAATATCATGCCTATTCATGTCATTGTGGAAGGTAAGAATGATCGAAGCAAACTGAAACGTCTGGTTGGACCCGAAATCAACATTTTATGCACGTTTGGAACGCTTAATTCACTTAAGCTGGAGACATTACGTAAACAAGTCGGATATGATGAAGTTTATTTATTTATGGATAATGACAGTTCCGGCAAAAAAATTAGAGGTGTGCTTCGGGATGCATTCCCGGATGCAGTACAGATGTATACACGACGAGGATATGCGGGTGTGGAAGGAACACCTGATGAGTATATCATTGCCCAGCTGGAGAAAGCCGGGTTAGAGACATACATCCAATACCCTGAACATCCTTCCTTTTAAAAGAAATGCCAAAAGGCTGCCTTAGGTTGATATTCAACCTGAAGGCAGCCTTTACAATTACAATAAGATTATCCGATGATTATTCCTTGATCAGATTGCGAATATCCTCAGCAATTACAGCAGGCACAACGTCCTCTGTATTAAACGCATTATATACTTTGCGCAGCTGGTTATTCTGATCCACCAAGCCAATCATATTCATATGGGCAAAATCGTCCTTATTCTCCCCTTCAATCAGGATCTGGAATGAATCCCTGGCGAACTGTTTTGTTTTGTCCATATCCCCTCGCAAGAAGTACCATCCGGAATAATCCGCATGGAAGCGATCCGCAAACGTCTTAATCTTCTCTCTCGTATCGACTTTGGGGTCGAATGAAATGGATACAAACGAGACATCTTTACCAAAGGTGTCGTCCTCTTTCAACAGATCCTGCACCTGGGATAACGTAAACGTCGTAATAGGGCAGACATCCGGACAGCTGGTGAAATAAAAGTAGAACAAACGGACTTTCCCTTGAGTATCCTCCAGGGATACCGTACTGCCATCTACATTTTCCATGGAAAAGGATTGGATCTCGCGAATCTCGGGTAATTTCTCCTTACTGGCAAATAATGTGCCCCACATCAGATACACAACCATAATCAGTGCGAGCCCGAGTAGTATCCAGGTCCATATGTACTTTTTCAGCATCTTCCTCGTCCCTTCTGTATCTTCTCTTATGAATACGCATACATAAGTAAATCCAAAATCACAATTGTTTCGCTTCATCCATCTACTGTGACATATGTACTCCAAGAAACCTACTTTTTATGAGATTCTATATTATTGTAACGGTTTGTCGTAACAATGCCCATACATATTTATGGAACAAGCTGACCTCGTATACTCTGATGAAATTTCTATCTGTTTCCGATATAAAGTTTATCATAAGAAATGCCAAAATAGTTTGACAAACCACGTACATTTATTGGGTATGGACCAAGTTATTATCATAACTTTGAAATTAGGGATGTTTTGCATCCGGACAGACGGATATTATACACTATATATGGGTATCACCTAGATAGAGAAGTAATATGCCTTAGAACGATACACCACACAAAGGAGACGTTTATGGATACCTCTACACATTTTGTCATGGGGATTGGTCTAGCTGGTCTGGCTTATGTCGATCCTGTTGTCGCAACGAGTCCAATGCTTGCAGCTGCGGTAATGGTTGGCACGATCGCTGGCTCCCAGGCCCCTGACATCGATACTGCGTTACGTCTCAAAAGCAACTCACTTTACATTCGGAATCATCGGGGCTTGTCACACTCTCTGCCATTTCTCCTGTTATGGGTTCTGCTCATCACCGGCGTCATTGCCCTGATATTCCCTGGTGTCCCCATTGGACACGTCGCTACCTGGACTGCTGTAGCCGTAGGCTTTCACGTATTCACAGATCTGTTCAACACCTATGGAACCCAAGCCGCCCGGCCTTTTACGGAACGCTGGATCGCCTGGAACATCATTCATATTTTTGATCCGTTTCTATTCACTACGCATGTCGTAGCTATCTTGTTATGGGCCTTTGATCTGATCGCCCCTGCACCACTCTTCGTTACGCTGTACAGTTTGACCGGTATATATTATATATGGCGAACGATTGCTCGTGCACAAGCGGTCAGAAAAGTCAGACGTCTAGATAATAGCCCAGAACAGGCTAAATACATCGTCATTCCAACGATATCCTGGAATCGCTGGCATGTGGTTAAACGAGTTGAGGACGGCAGTTATGTGATCGGTAAAATGGATGGTTCTAACCTGGTATGGAGTCTGCACGCCTCGTCTTCTACTCATGCGGCCGTTGCTGCTTCACGCAAATCACCGGAAGTCAGTGCTTTCCTCTATTTCACCTCTTATGCGGTGGCAGAAGTGGAAGAACTGCCTGCCGGTTACAAGGTCCGCTGGGCAGATGTACGTTATCGACACCGAAAACAATATCCATTTGTCGCTGTAATTGTGATGGACCGGAATTTTGAAACGATTGATACGTATGTAGGCTGGTTAAGCGATGAGAAGATGGATAAAAAACTTTTATCCGCACGCCCTTGACGAAGTGAGCATGGCAAGGCACAATCAGTTATAGGAACTGATACGCGAGAAAGCCCGGAGCGTTTCCGCCCCGGGCTTTCTGTTTATTCTTTTATTGCTGTTGGTTAAGATAAATTATTTGCCAGACCCAGCCAGAGACTGCTCAGCGATTTGTACCAGACGTTTGGTGATATATCCACCCAAAGATCCTGTTTCACGGGAAGTGTAGTTACCATAGTAACCATCTTGCGGGATAGTTACACCCAGTTCCTGTGCAGCCTCCATTTTCAATTGTTGCAATGCAGAATTTGCTTGAGGTACCACCAAGTTGTTAGAACGAGATCCTTGAGCCATATTTATAATCTCCCTTCAATCTGTGTCTGTAATGTCATTGCAAGCTTGCAAGATTATTATGGCTCGTAGGCTTCAGGTTATACGGAATTTTACTAAATTTGTAGATGGAGGTTTTTCCCAATGAGCAAAGGTTTATCCTTATGGTTCGCATTTTCATCCATTATCTTGTTAACGGTTACAGCAATCACAATCTCTTACTCCGGTTGGCTTGCTACGCTCCTGTTCGTCCTGTCCATTGCCAACATTGGCTGGGGCTTTGTCATTCGTGCCAAAAAAGAACGGCAGGAAGTTCGCTCGGCTACCTCAGAGCCCACTTCTTGAGCAGGTCATTTTCTAACGCAAGTTTGAACGTATTAATAAAGAGGAGCCCTTAATAGGACTCCTCTTTATTTATGTTAACTATTCATTTCTTTAACTATCATTTTGTTCAGCAGCACTACATTTTACGTCTAGGAACAAACCCCATACGTTCTTTCACTGCACTCAGCGTTTGAGAAGCAACCTCTTCTGCACGACGAGCTGACGTATCCAGTACATCAGCCAATTCGCCAGACTCTCGAATCTCATTATATCGTTGTTGCAGCGGTTCAATCACAGACACAACCACTTCAGCCAGTTCTTTTTTGAACGGACCGTACATTTTGCCTTCATAACGCTCAGCTACTTCCTTAAGCGTCATACCCGCACATTCCGCGTAGATACTCATGAGGTTACTAACTTCCGGTTTGTTTGCCGGATCATAGACAACTTCACGTCCCGAATCTGTAGTGGCACGGCTGATCTTTTTGCGAATGACATCCGGCGGATCCAGCAGGGCAATATAGCTGCCAGCATTAGGGTTACTTTTACTCATCTTCGAAGAGGCATCATCAAGTGACATTACCCGTGCACCTACCTGTGGGATATACGGATCTGGAATGGTGAAGTACTCCCCATAACGGTGGTTAAAACGCCCAGCCAGATCACGTGTCAGCTCCAGATGCTGCTTCTGGTCTTCACCTACAGGTACAAGATCAGCATTGTATAACAAAATATCAGCCGCCATTAATGATGGATACACGAACAGTCCGGCACCAACGGAATCTTTACCGGATGATTTATCCTTAAACTGAGTCATGCGTTCAAGCTCACCCATGGAGGTCAGCGTCGTCATCAACCAGCCCAATTCTGCGTGCTGCGGTACATGGGATTGCAGAAATACGTTAGATTTCGAAGGATCAATACCTGCTGCAAGAAACAGCGCAGCTACCGCTTCCGATTGTTCACGCAAAGCTGCTGGCTCCTGAGCCACGGTGATTGCATGAAGATCAACTACCATGAAATGACATTGATAGTCATGCTGGAGTTTTACAAAATTTTTGATTGCACCAATATAGTTGCCCAATGTGAGCTTACCGCTTGGTTGAATACCTGAAAGTACTGTTTTCATTGCACATAACGCCTCCCTGATTGTATATAAAAAGATCCTGCCATTCTCTGCGAACGCAAAAAGGCCCCACATCCGCAAGGGACGTGAGACCGTGGTGCCACCCTTATTCGCTTTTCTTCCATTGCCCCTGACCCTCAATCAAGTCAAGCTGAAGAAATGCCTTCATTGTTCCGTAACGTGGATTATACGGCAGACTCTAGTGAGGCAAGCCCGTCTCCAGCTTAACCTGTTCAAATCCACACTCAAGGGTCCATTCGGTTAAGAGCTCACACCGGTTCGCATCTACCACCGGCTTTCTGAAGAGGATTCTCTTGGCCTACTTATCCCTGTCATTGATTTTAAGTCTTCAATTTAAATAAATGCTTTCAGAGTTCCATCTTAATGCGCAAAGGCGCGAATGTCAAAATGAGTTGAACTTTTTTACCCGAGACATCAAAATCTGTTATGATGGAATTGCTTATCCTAAAGCCTGCTTCACACAAAGCAGCGCAGGAAATAGCTGGCATGTACACAATGACACGCCTGCATCAGTATAATGATCAACAACTGCTTGCAGACAGATTTCAAGTGGGAAAAGGAGCATCGATATGAAACAAGTGACCAAAGGCCAATGGAATGGTTACGACACGTATATCCTACATAGCCGTGAATTGGAAATCACCCTGCTGCCACGTCTTGGAAATAACATTATTTCTATTCGGGATTTAGTGCAGGACAGGGATATCGTCCGCCGTCCGGATGAAGACGATCTTGCCTTTTATCTGCAGAAGCCGTACCATTTTGGCGTTCCTCTCCTGATTCCACCAGGACGCATTCATCGGGGACAATTCGAATATGAAGGTGTCCGTTACCAGTTCGATCAGAACACGGCAAATGACAACCATATTCACGGTCTCCACCGTACCCAATCCTGGTGTGTCAGTGATATCGAGGAAGATGAAGACGGATGTGCAATTACAACCGAATTATTGACTGAAAATGAAGAACACTGGATGGCTCAATTCCCAATTCCTCTGAAACTTGAGATGACGTTCAGTCTGCAAAACGCTGTATTTAGCCAGCGTCTGCGAGTCACCAATCTGAGCTCAACGCCTGCTCCTTTTGGGATGGGCTATCATACATGGTTTTTGTTAGACGGCAAACCTGCCGATTGGACACTGCAACTTCCTGTTTCCGGAATCTACGGTCAGAATGAAGAACAACTACCAACAGGTGAGCTGGAATCCCTGGGTGAATGGTCTGCTCTTAACGAAGGCATCAACTTGCAGGGACGTAACTGGGATACCCTGTTGAAAGCTACCGAAGGTGAACCGGCTGCGGCTTACTTACGGAGGCAAGATGGATATACGCTGAAATATTCAGCAGATGAAGCATTTTTCAAACACTGGGTTCTCTTTACCAAAGGTGAATCCGATCAGTTCTTGTGCATTGAACCGTACACTTGGCTCCCGGATGCACCTAATTTGGATTTATCGGATGAACAGACGGGATTGATTCGCCTGGAACCGGAACAGCCTGTTGAGCTATCTACACGTATTGAGGTTATACCTCCTACAGACTAAGTGAGCTAATCATCATCTATACTGTTTACGCTTATCACCATATATTTCGTACCTTGTACAACTTGCCGACCCACATTGGGTCGGCTTTTTTATGTGATCCGCGCACCAATAATTAACCATATATTCCCTTACGTCATATCATGTATATTTCCTTATTCTCTAACCATACTAACATCACCAACCCATAAGGAGGTGACACATATGTACGGAGGTCAAAACCAAGGTAGCGGTAGCCGCTCCAACAACCTGGTCGTTCCCCAAGCAACTGCAGCATTGCAACAATTGAAAATTGAAGCTGCACAAGAGCTGGGTGTAACTATTCCACAAGATGGTTACTACGGTAACTATACTTCCCGTGAGACAGGTTCTCTGGGTGGATACATCACTAAACGTCTGGTGCAAATCGCTGAGCAGCAATTATCGGGTCGTTCGTAAGCTCGTAATTATTGCTTGAGCTAAGCAGAATCCAAAAGCGGCCTTCTTCGGAAGTGCCGCTTTCTCTTGTGTAACGAATTATGAGGTCGACTCCATATCAGAATCCTTGTATGTATTGATTCTAGGGTAACGAATCATGAGACTCGCCATATTGTAATTGGACTCCATTGTTGCATCTACCAGAATCATACCTTGTCTTACTGTGAAGTCGTACGATATTTCGCCATGTGTCCAATTGCGTTTGAATTTCAAAGTTTCCAGTGCCATCGCCCGGAAAGAAGTTCTCTGGGTCTCGTTTAACCCCTTCTCGTCCAAATCCATCTGCCCATCCCGTCCAGTTATCGGATTATGTCGAATACCAAACTTCCCAATTACGTTGTTTCGTATTTGCACAAAAACTACTCCTGAATCTAACCCTGACAACTCATGATCAAGCTCTTTAAATACTAAATCTAACTGACGTGCTAATGAAAGCTGGTCGATTTTCATAATAACACTCCTCCTACATGCTTATAGTCCTATGTGATAAGGACTTACGACTCATTATATGACATCATTTGCGCATGTTCAACAAACAACGGCAAACTTGGGTATTTTTAACTATAATTTGCACAATTAATTGCCATTCTTCTTCCTTAAAGTGAGTTTTTTCGTTCATTTGCGACAAAATATTTGAGAATCAAAAATAAGGATTCTGTACAAAAAAAGGCTGCAATCCTGTGTTTGTTAACACGGAATTGCAGCCTTTCATATATATACATCCTATTATATTCAACCTATTTTTGGGGTGCTGTCATCTGCAAAAACTGTTCAATATCGGCAATAACCAAGTCCGCAGCATTTTGCCAGAATTCCGGTTGTGTCAGGTCTGTACCCAGATGTTTTTGAGCAAGTTCTTCGACTGTCATACGCCCTGTATCTCGTAACAAATCATCATATTTATCTGCAAATGCTGTTCCTTCTTGCTGTGCTCTCGCATAGATTCCCGCACTGAACATGTACCCAAACGTGTATGGGAAGTTATAGAATGGTACACCTGTCAGATAGAAATGCAGTTTGGATGCCCAGAAATGTGGATGATCTGATGCAAGTACACCACAGAACGCTTCCTGCTGAGCATCCACCATTAATTTGGATAGTTCATCCGCGTTAACCAGGCCTTTTTTGCGTTGTTCATAGAAACGATTCTCAAACAGGAACCGGGCATGGATATTCATAAAGAAAGCCACACTTCGCTGTATCTTGTCTTCCAACAAAGCCAGCTTCTCTTGCTCATCTGTTGCCGCCTGCACAAGGGCATCTGCTACAATCAATTCAGCAAACGTAGACGCTGTCTCAGCCACATTCATCGCGTAACGTTGATTCAACGCAGGCAACTCTTCCATAATGTGTTGATGATATCCATGACCAAGTTCATGCGCAAGAGTCGACACATTGGATGGTGTCCCGGAGAAGGTCATGAAAATTCGGGTTGCTTTGCTAAGTGGCAAAGACGTACAGAATCCACCTGGACGTTTGCCTGGGCGGTCTTCTGCTTCGATCCAGCGTTTCTCAAAAGCCATCTCTGCAAACGAGGAGAGCTTAGGACTGAACTTGGCAAACTGTTCAACAATATTGATAGCTGCCTCATCGTAAGTGATTTTGCCACTCGACTTACCTACAGGGGCGTCTACATCGCTCCAACTGAGCTTGTCTACCCCGAGCAGTTCTGCCTTGCGCTCCAGATATTGAACAAGTGCAGGTTTGGCACCATTAATTACATCCCACATCGTATCCAGTGTCTGACGGGACATCCGGTTGATAGCCAGAGGTTCCTTGAGGATATCATGCCAGCCACGTTTCTCATATAACTTCAGACGGAATCCTGCGAGGTGGTTCAGCGTGTCTGCGCAGAAATCTTCGACATCCGTCCAAGCCTGTTCCCAGTTTGCAAATACCGTCTCGCGTACATTTCGATCACTATCGCTCAGTTTGTTGGCAGCTTGTCCTGCTGACAGCATGACCGTTTCCCCATTTTGCTCAAATGGAATGTTCACCTTGCTGACAATCGTGTTATAGAATTTGCCCCAACCATGGTAACCATCCACACCCAGATCCAGTGCAAGACCTTCAAGTTCCGGCGACAGCTTCTCACGAGCGAGCGTGCGACTCTCGTTCAGTACAAATGCAAGCGGCTGAATATCCTCCCGAGCAATCCAGACGTCCCACACCGAATCTGACGTCTGACTGAGTGTATTATCGAACTTCGATTTGCTACCGTTCAGCATCGCAGCAATAGAACTGATGGCCCCCTGAAGCTGGGTTGCCTTCTTGTCCTTCTGGTTTTGCGATGAGAGGCAGGATACAAACGCAGAACCTTCCGATATGCGGACATAACAGCTTTGCAGCAATTCCAAAATGGGATCAAAAGCTGTCGTCTCTTCTAATGAAGTCGGTGCAGGTGTTTCGTTCAACAGTTGTTGCAGTTTACGTACATCCTCTTCCAGTTCAATCAGATACGCAGCGAACGTCTCGGAGGAAGAACCTCCACTAAAAATGGACTCCAGATCCCATACGGGGTGTAATGGCGTTTTCATTTAATAAGGCACCTCTCTCTATAAATTGGATGGTTAGGATTGAATTAAAAACTGGTTTTCTGTTCACTGTATCTCTATACTAGAGAAATACTTATAGTAACTTTCAGGAGGTAAACGTATGAAACCTTTACAAGTATCGGCTGATACAGCCGTCAAATTAGCAGAATCCTTGGGCGTACCTTTGGAACATCTGATGCACATGCCCCAACATATCCTAATGCAGAAGATTGCGGAACTCTCCAAACAAGAAGCCTCCAAACCTTCCGCACCAGAAGGCGAACAAGAATGATTCCCTTTGAGAACAGCTGGCCTTACGATATTGTGATGGGAGACATCTATGTACAGCAATGTCCCTATTGTCATGCAAGCAATGTGCTGCTCCCTCTCAAACCGAAAGAGCTTGTGCGCATCCGCGAAGGCAAAAAGAAATTACTCGTCTTTCCCTGCTGTAATACCAGCATGACCGTGATCGACAATGACAGTGACTATTTGTTATCCAGCCGTCCTGTCCGTAACTAAGGTAAGATCAACCTAGAGGGGGCTGCGCTTCGCAGCCTCTTTGTCTGCTTCAAGCATCTCTTCAGGCAGCTCCATCTTACCGGAGATCATCTGTTCACGCAGCACGGCCCATTGTTCCCTTGAAGCACGAATCATGGCCGCATCGGTGATCCGCTTGTCATGAATGACCTTGCTGAACCATTGCACTGCTTCATTAAACCGTCCTACCCTGCGGTTCAATTCCCCGAGCAAATACAACAGTTTGGCTTCATTGCCACCCGTTCCCTCCCGTTCGAACACCTTCACATAAGCTTCAAGGCTAAATTCGAGAAAACGATGTTCCTGTGCATGGTCCTCCATATAACGATACAACCAAGCTATATGATGTAACAGACCAGCGACGACACGGTCTTTCTCCTGGATAACCTGTGCACACAGCAAGGCAAGCTTGTACGTAGCCAGCGCCTGGTCCAGTGTCCGAGCTCCGCTATAGTCACGTTTTACCCAGCGATTACCGATCTGTTCCTTAAAAGCCTTGCGTTGAGCATCATTCAAATGCTCCGTTGCGTTCTCCGTGGAAGCAAACCCGCACTGTGGACAGATGCGAACCACATAAAAATCCGGATTCTCTAGCTTGTAGTAAGCACAAAAATCTGAATCTGTCCGGTAGGGCCTTTTCAAACTCGGTCTTACCCGTGAAGTGTCATACTCGGTTTCGCAATAATGACAAGTCACTTTCACCTTATATAGCGGCTCTAATTCCAATCTATTCCATCCCTCTCCCGTACGCTTATAATCATATTCGGAACTACGGTGTATTCACAAAATGATGTGCAGGGCCGGATAAACGCTGCAGGATAAACGAGTGCAAGGGCTCCTCCACACCGATCTGTGTTAAGGCTTGATCCATACATGCAAGCCAAGCCTCAGCCCGTTCAACGGTCACTTCAAAATGCATATGACGGGCACGCATCATCGGATGTCCGAACGCCTCGGAAAACAGCCCTGGTCCTCCAAAAAACTGAGACAAAAACATATACTGCTTGTCGATAACCGGCTGAATATCTTCCGGGAAAAGCGGAGCCAGTTGCTCGTTCTGCTGAACGATTGGATAGAAGGCCTCGACCAGTGCACGAACACCTTTTTCACCGCCAAGATTGTCATAAATACTCAAACTGGGATTCATTCGTCTGATTCCCCTTTCTGATGTCGAATTTTGCCATATATTACACGTTCCGTGAACATTGTGAAAACAGTAACAATATTCAGGCCACAGAAGGCTTTATCTCCATTCTATCAAAAAAAACCAAAAAGTCCTATATAACATGAAATTATCAGGACGCATTCCCTGCCATCTGTATATAGGACCTTCTTCGGAACCTAACACAAAAAAAGCGCCAACCACATAGGTTGGCGCACTAGATATTCCATTAGTAACTCCGCCAGTCCTCTTCCTCAGAGCGTACCAGCGAGGCACGTATCACATATACAAAAGCACAGACCAGGATTCCGGTGACAAGACTCATGATCATCACTCCATCCGATTTGAATTCCACCTTGGAGACAATTAGGTGACGTTCAGGCGTTTTTCTCATTTTAGCACACATCACTCAAAAACACAGCCACTTTTGCAAGCGCTTTCTACGTATAATTTTGTACTGTTTGTCCACTTTTTTTCATATATTGATGGCAATAGCATCACAGATTTCCGCACACCGACCATTCCAAAAGTAAAGGAGAAGAATTCATGGCTGCTTCACAACGACTCACCCATGTCCTGGTCACACTCGCTCTCCTGATCCTTTGTGTGTTAATGGTCTTGTATCCAGCGGAAACCTGGCATGCAGGTGTACGCGGACTGTCCATCTGGTGGGACGTATTGTTTCCCTCCCTTTTTCCTTTTTTGGTGCTGTCCGAGCTGCTGCTCGGCTTTGGCATTGTTCATTTTCTGGGTACCTTACTGAATCCACTGATGCGTCCATTGTTTCGTGTTCCCGGAAGCGGTGGTTTTGTATTTGCAGTGAGTTGTGCATCCGGTTATCCTACAGGGGCGAAACTGACCGCACAGTTATGGGAACAAAAGCTGGTGACCCGGGAAGAAGGAGAACGGCTCGTTGCCTTCACCACATCCTCCGATCCGATCTTCATGATTGGAGCCGTATCGGTTGGGTTCTTCCATAATGTCGCCATTGCTCCGCTATTGGTTGCAAGTCATTACGCTGCAGCTTTTCTGGTGGGTATGCTCATGCGTTTTCACGGGGGTACAGCGAAAGGCCCACAGCCAGACATCTCTTCTGCATCTCCATCGGAGCAAATACCTAGAAACAGACTGGTCCGGGCCATCTATGCAATGCATGAGGCAAGAAAGGCTGACGGACGGGTATTCGGTGAACTGCTGCGTCACGCCGTCTCCTCATCCCTTCGCCTTATTATTATCGTAGGAGGGCTGGTTGTATTCTTCTCGGTCATAATGGAGTTGCTTGTACAGACCGGTTGGCTTGGCGGATTATACGGCATAACCGAGCAACTGCTTCGATATAGCGGACTTCCTCCATCCTTATCTCCTAGCATGGTCGGGGGGCTATTTGAAGTCACACTGGGGGCCAAAGAGGCCGGAGGTGTCAGCACTTCCATTCCACTGATATATAAAGTGGCGGCAGCAGCCTTTGTTCTCTCCTGGGGCGGATTATCCGTCCATGCACAGATTATGAGTATTCTTAGCAACACCCCCATGAGATATGGTCCCTTTTTATTTGCCAGAGCGATTCATGCGCTAATCGCACCTGTGCTGGTCCTGCTATTGTGGACCCCCATGATGGGGCGTTCCGCTTCACCCGTTCTCATGGATAATGGTTTCATCCCAACGTTATCGACCTATGCACCGGACTGGGGACTGATCGTCCTGACGGGGGTCATTGTTTTTGCGAGTATCATTATGTTGTTGTTATTGCTTACGATATTAAGTTATATCTTCAAGCCAAGACGACATGTCAAAAAATAAGTCGCTCATTCATCTATATTTAACTGAATATGCTTCCAAACGTTGTGTTCTTCCGCGGAATTGATTATCATCGGTAGTATAATGACCACAAAGGAGCTTTCATCTTGAGATACTATGTTCAAGACCGCGGAGACCAGTTATCGATTGATCTCAGTCAGCAGTTTCATGCGCTGGCGAAGGAAGAAGGGTTCAAGCTGGATGCAGAATCGCCGGAGATTGTCATCTCCATCGGGGGCGATGGTACGATGCTGCAGGCATTTCACAATTTCATCGACCGTATTCCGGATATTGCTTTTGTTGGGGTTCATACAGGCCATCTCGGCTTTTATGCCGATTGGAAGAAGGAAGAATTACGGGAATTAGTCAGGCTGATGAGTGGCAAGGGAGATCCGGAGCGGCTCAAACCACGCATTGTCCAATATCCGCTGTTGGAGCTTGAGATTCGGAAAAAGTCGGGGAATTCCTCTTACATCGCTCTTAATGAATTTACGTTAAAAGGTGTGGACGGTACCGTCGTGGCCCAGGTCGATATTAACGACGTGACATTCGAGATGTTCCGCGGCGATGGAATCTGTGTATCCACGCCTTCAGGCAGCACGGCATACAACAAGGCCCTTGGTGGCGCCATGGTTCATCCGACCATCGAGGCCATTCAGATTGCGGAGATTGCTTCAATTAATAACCGGGTCTATCGGACACTTGGTTCACCGGTTATTTTGCCCAAGCATCATCATTGTGATATTTTCTCCCGCAAGGATCAGCGGTTATTGATGACGATTGATCATGTGAATGTGATGGTGGAGGATCTGATATCCGTCCGTTGTCAGGTATCCAGTCACAAGGTCAGTTTCGCGCGTTTCCGTCCTTATCCATTCTGGAACCGGGTTCGCACGGCATTTCTTGACTAAAATAAAGACACCAAAAAAGCGGTCCTTCTCAGGAACCGCTTTTTGCTTTGGCTTGAGGCTGATCTTTGCTCTTCTGGAGCACAAAATACGCACAGCCAAAGTTACAATATTCATTGATATAGTCCACCATACTGGCGATCGTGGAATCCTTCGTCGCTTTCGGATGATTATCACGGTAAAAACCTTTTAATCTTAACTGGCTATAACCCCAGTCTCCGATAATATAATCATAACGCTCCAGCACCTCACTGTAACGATCACGGAAGACCTCTGGATTCCAGCCCTCTTTGTGGTTCTGGACGATTTCATAGTTTTTGCCGCCGACCTGTACAATGACCGGTTCTTTGGGCTTTTCTTCAACCGATTCAACAACAGATTCCTGAACCGGCTCCTGGATCTGCTCCTGGAGTTGGTCCTGAATCTGTTCTGTGCTTTTTTCTTCTTCCAATCCGGTATCCTCCATCACGCGTGTGTTGCCGCCTGTTCAGCATGTTTGGTGGCCGATTTCACCTGTTCATGCGCATGGTAGGAGCTGCGTACCATCGGGCCGGACTCGACGTGGCTGAACCCACGTTTTAATCCTTCCTGTTTCAATGCAGCGAACTCCTCTGGCGGATAATACTTTTCAACATACAGATGTTTCTCGGATGGCTGCAAATATTGACCAATCGTCATAATATCACAGTCTACCGCACGAAGATCATCCATTGTTGATAAAATTTCATTATATTCCTCACCTACACCAAGCATAATGCTTGATTTCGTTGGGATGTTAGGTTGCATTTCTTTGGCACGAGCAAGCAATTCAAGTGAACGTTTATATTTTGCCTTGGCACGCACTTTGTCTGACAACCGCTCAACCGTCTCAATATTGTGATTCAGAATGTCCGGTTTGGCATCCATTACAATCTGCAAAGATTCCCGATCGCCCAGAAAGTCTGGGATGAGCACTTCAACGCTACACAATGGCAAGCGCCGCCGTACGGCCTTTACCGTCTCTGCAAAAATCGTAGCTCCTCCATCCTTCAGATCATCACGGGCTACACTTGTAATGACGCAGTGTTGCAGATTCATCTGCTCTGCTGCTTCTGCCACACGTTCTGGTTCCTGCAAATCAAGCTCCGTTGGCAAGCCTGTATTCACCGCGCAAAAACGGCATGCCCTTGTGCAAATATCGCCCAATATCATAAAAGTGGCCGTTCGATTGGCCCAGCATTCATAAATATTCGGACACCGCGCTTCCTCACATACCGTATGCAGCGTTTTGGAACGCATCATCGTTTTCATTTCCTGATAGTTATCGCCGGTTGTCAATTTGATCCGAATCCAATCCGGCTTCGGTTCTTTAACACGTTTTGCCAATGCATAAACCTTCTTTCTAACTGAAGTTAGGCTGTTGCTCGGAACATATTATACCATGAAAGCGTTGGAAAAACCCCCATTTGTCACATCTTGTGCATTCATACCCGATATGGACAATTTGGTTCATTCGATTCATTCCAAGTGCTTACATGGATAAAACGAGAACTTTTGAAGAACGCTAACCTTTAGCTTGGTTCATCGGGTACCTTGTATCATTCTATTGGAAAGGGGCTGCTTCCCAGTGCAACAACGCTTGACCTCCAGGCTCACGTACCGATTTTGGATCAAAACCTTACTTGCAGGTACGCTGCTTCTCCCATGTTTATCTGTTGACGTTTACAGTGAACCTGTCGGGGCTACTCCGAAACCACAGGCCACCGAGTTAAAACCCGCAGAAATTTTCGCTGCACGTCGCCATTTATATGAGACCATCGGTCAGATGACTCAGATTCCCTGGTATAGGCTAGCCGCAATTGATCAGTATGAACGAACAATTACTCGCGCACATCCAAAGGATCGCAAACATCCGGAGCGGCTTACAGGTATTTTCATGACTCCTCCGGCCTGGAGAGGATGGCTAAATCCTGATGAGACGGATCAACATCCGGAATCCATTCTTTTTTTCAAAGGATATGGACGTGATGGTTCAGGAGACGGGATCGCGGATGCCAACAATGATCAGGATGTACTATACAGCATAGCTTCTGTGATTCAGGGTTACGGAAACAAGCAAGAGGACTTCAACATTGCCTTGTGGGAATATTATCACAACTCCCGTGCTGTGCAACGGATACAGCAATTCGCGAAGTTATATGAGCATTTTGACAATCTCGATCTGTTTGGACATGCCTTTCCGGTTCCACTCGGAACCAATTACTCCTATCGTAGCACCTGGGGGACGAAACGAAGCTGGGGCGGCTATCGCATTCATGAGGGAACGGATATTTTCGCTCCGCATGGTCTACCTGTGCGTAGCACCTGTTACGGCGTTGTGGAAATCAAAGGCTGGAACCCGTTTGGCGGCTGGCGCATCGGTATCCGGGATTTGAACAATCATTATCACTATTACGCGCACCTGTCGGGTTTTGATAAAAGTGCTCGCATCGGTGAGGTTGTTATTCCCGGTCAGGTTGTTGGTTGGGTTGGCAGTTCGGGTTACGGTAAACCGGGAACACAAGGGAAATTCCCTCCGCATCTGCACTATGGGATCTACCGGGACAGCGGACTGCACGAATGGTCGTTCGATCCTTATCCGCAACTGAAACATTGGGAACAGGAAGAACGTAAACAAAAGAACAAGAAAAGCAAGTGAGATGAGAATATGTCCATATAAACGTTTCCGCTAGGAGTTCGATGAGCATTCGAAAAAAAGGGACCTCTTCATTAGAGGCCCCTTTTCTGATTTTGTGCCGAAAGTCTTTTACTAGTAATTAGTGTGTGTCACGGGTGTACGTCCTTGTTAGACTGAACGCCCCCATTCACATCAGGCAGATCATCCGGCTCAAATTGTTCAAGCTCGTTCCCTTGCAAAGGGTCTGACGGCGTCTGTTGCTGGTTCTGGCTAGGGGGATTCGCAGTCACTCCACTACCGCTTGATACACCCGTATGACCTGATGGCAGCGCAATAGCTGGGGCATTACTTCCGTTACTGCCTACCGGCTTGCCCTGATTATCGTAATAATACATCGGCACATCCCCGACAACCAGCAGGTAGGAGATCGGGATTTCCGTATCAACCGTTTCGGGCTCCATGTCGAAGGGCACCACGACGGCGACCTCAGCAATGATGTGAATGTACACTTCCACCAAGATCATGTTAATCCCCGCATTTTGCTGACGGGTGTTCAGGTCCACTTTAACAGCCCCTTGAGGCTCAATACGAACCGGTATACTCGGGCCAAATGAAGCCATCACCGGACTGCCCAGCGCCTGCCCCAGCGGGATTTTTTCTTTTAACATGTGTACATTCTGCAGCGTGGATTGCACAATATTCATTGTACTTGCGGTGATTCGCATATGCTCATTGTAGTTCAGCATGAAACCGGACACTTTCCCGGCGGTATCCGTCTTCCAATCAATCAATCCTTCGTTGGTTTTGCCATCAGCAACCTGTGCTGTAATCGCCTTATTGATTGCTTCGGTCGCAATCTGCTTCACTCTGATCTTGGCCAAGTGCATGATGGGGGGCTTCATTTTCTTATCCACATAAGCAAAGCCCTGCATCAAACAAAACGCAGTGACCAATAAAATGATCAACCACATTTTACGCTTGCCGCTTGGCGGCTTACGGCGTTTCCGGCTTCGCCATTTTCTTCTCATCATCGAAGTGTCCCTCCCCTGCGGGATGAGCTATAGGCTATAGTTAACCTTATGCACCGTTGTCCCGAAAAAGAAGGACAGTACGTGGACACTGGACAGAAAGTAACAACAACATTAATGA
Organism: Paenibacillus sp. FSL R5-0519; assembly: GCF_037974275.1. Classification (NCBI taxonomy): domain Bacteria; kingdom Bacillati; phylum Bacillota; class Bacilli; order Caryophanales; family Paenibacillaceae; genus Paenibacillus; species Paenibacillus sp. FSL R5-0519. The sequence continues at coordinate 862,191 of NZ_CP150234.1, read as the reverse complement.
GACAAGTATCCCTCAACGACAACCTAACCGGAAATCTAAAACTACGTCAAAAGAGATAAAAAAACCTTTCGCCCGCAGATTACTCTGCAATGCGAAAGGTTTTATGTTCAGGCCGCCCAAAGACTTGGGCACTGGTAGCCATTTATTTCGGTACAGATTCCCAGTCTTTCAGGAAACGTTCAATCCCGCTGTCCGTCAGTGGGTGCTTCCAAAGTGTCGGCAGAAGCGAACCTGGAATGGTGGCAATGTGCGCACCGGAAAGGGCTGCATCTTCGACGTGTTTGATATTGCGAATGCTTGCTGCGATAATCTCGGAAGGCAGATCATACATGTCCAGAATCAGACGCAGATCACGAATCAGTTTCATGCCATCCACCGCAATATCATCCAGACGCCCAACGAATGGACTGATGTAGGTTGCACCAGCTTTCGCTGCCATCAGACCCTGTGCTGCGGAGAAGATCAGCGTGACATTGGTTTTAATCCCTTTTTGCGTTAACTCATGACAAGCATACAGCCCATCTTCGGTCATCGGCAGTTTAATAACTACATTCGGTGCCCATTCTGCAATTTCATAAGCTTCCTTCAACATATCCTCGGCTTTGAGACCGATAACTTCAGCACTGACCGGGCCTTTAACAACACCACAGATCTCCTGAATGACTTCTTTAAATACGCGACCTTCTTTGGCAATCAAAGACGGGTTAGTCGTGACTCCATCCACCAGACCCAGACGTTCGATCCGTTTGATTTCTTCCACATTCCCTGTATCCAAGAAAAATTTCATGATATGTTCCCTCCACTTGATGAATTCGTAAACACGATATAAGTTATTACCCGATGTCCATCATATGTTAACAGTTATATATAAAATTATTTTTTCTCTACAGCGTGACCGCCAAATTCATTACGCAATGCCGCTACCACTTTACCTGTAAATGTGTCTGTCTCCAGGGAACGATAACGCATCAGCAAGGACAAAGCGATAACCGGTGTAGCCGTTTGAAGGTCAAATGCCGTTTCTACCGTCCAACGTCCTTCACCGGAAGAGTGCATTACGCCTTTAATTTCATCAAGGTTTGCATCTTTGGAGAAGGCACGTTCTGTCAGCTCCATCAACCAAGAGCGGATAACAGAACCATTGTTCCATACACGTGCGACTTGTTCGAAGTCGAAATCAAATCCACTTTTCTCCAATACGTCAAAACCTTCACCGATGGATGCCATCATACCGTACTCGATACCATTGTGGACCATTTTCAGGAAGTGGCCGCTGCCCGCTTTACCAGCATACAGGTAGCCATTCTCTACGGAAGTATCTTTGAATGCCGGTTCAACGATAGCCCAAGCTTCAGGATCTCCACCGATCATATAACATGCGCCATTACGTGCGCCTTCCATACCGCCAGATGTACCTGCATCCATGTAGTGAATGCCTTTGGTTTTCATCTCTTCGTAGCGACGGATGGATTCTTTGTAGTGGGAGTTACCCGCTTCAATAATGATGTCGCCTTTGGACAACAATGGGCTAACTTCAGCCAATACAGCATCTACCACGTTGTGAGGAACCATGATCCACAATACACGTGGGGATTCGAGCGAAGCCACCATCTCTGCGTATGAAGATACGCCTGTAGCGCCGTATTCTTTCATTTCATTTACTGCTTCAGCGTTCAGGTCAAAAGCAACCACTTCATGTTTGTGATCAATCAAGTTTCTGCCCAGGTTCAATCCCATTTTTCCTAATCCGACTAGTCCAAGTTTCATTTTAAAATCCTCCTGTTATGAACAATTGTTTAAATTTAATCTTTGTTGCAGAGCGCCAGACTACATTCCCGTTTGCAGCAATCGTTCCGGTTACGGATCGTTCTTTCGATCGCTGTTGTATTCAAATTTCTTTTCATCAAGCTTTAAATTGATGAAATTTGGATACAAAGGCGAACGCTTTGCTTCTACAGAATCGATTCCGTCCCCTACACTACGTCGCTACTTAGGCAAAAAATTCAGTGCGTCCGCTAATCTATATTTAAAAATTTTCACGGCCTTCCGGTCACATAACCGGAAGGGCTTATGCAAAATTGGAACGGTAAAATTCATAATAAATACTTCATATATATCAGCATTTTGCTTCATCAATCAGTTCGCTCCAAGCACAAGCTCTAGGCGCATAGAAGCTTGTCGTTCTACATCATGCAACTTGGAAGACGCATTTGGATTGTGCAAAATGTATGTTCATTCGTGAGCAGAGCGGATTATACCGCCCCTATCTCTGTGCTCACTTCTTCGTTTCACTTACCACCAACGGAAGCCATCTGCTGCTGTCAGGCGATCTGCTGACTCTGGTCCATGCGAACCTGCACTGTACGTATCCAGTGGCACGCTGCCGGCTTCGAATGCTTCTTGAATCGGTTGAACCCACTGCCATGCCAGCTCCACTTCGTTCCAGTGAGCGAAGAAGGTGGAGTCTCCACGCATAGCGTCAAAGATCAGATTCTCATACGCTTCAGGAATGTTACGTTTACCTGAGTTGAAGGTCATATGCATTGGTTCAACTTCACCATGGTTCAATGGATTCTTCGCATTTAATTGAAGGGAAATACTTTCTCCCGGACCAATTTCAATCGTAAGCAGGTTAGGTTCCGTTGTGTTCTCGGATTCATGACCTGTTTTGAGTGGCGATTTGAATTCAACAACGATTCTCGTGGATTTCTCAGCCAGACGTTTACCTGTACGGATGTAAAATGGTACCTCGCTCCAGAATGGATCATCGATCCACAATCTCGCGGCAACATAGGTCTCGTTCTGAGAACCGGCAGGGATGCCAGGCTCGTCCAGATATCCAACAACCGGAGTGCCTTGCAGCTCACCTGCTGCATATTGCGCTCGAACCACTTCAGAAGCGATATTTTCTTTGGTCAAAGGACGAAGTGCTTCAGCAATTTTTTGCTTTTTGAATTGAATTTCTTCCGGTGTGCAACGTTTTGGCAAATGCAAACCAATCATCATCAGCAACTGGAGCATATGGTTTTGGAACATGTCACGAAGCGCACCACTTTGATCGTAATACGCGGCACGCTCTTCAACGCCCACCGTCTCACTTGCTGTAATCTGTACATTGGCAATATAGCGGTTAGACCACAACGCCTGAATTACCGGATTCGCGTAAGTGAGTGTCTCAATATTTTGAACCATCGGTTTACCAAGGAAATGGTCAATGCGGTAGATCTCTTCTTCCGCAAAGGTATTGCTCAGTTTTTCGTTCAGATCACGAGCCGATTGCAGATCGTGTCCAAATGGTTTTTCGATAATCAGTTTCTTCCAGCCTTTGGTGTTACCCAAGCCACTTTCTTGAATGTTTAATGCGATCGGCTCAAAGAATTCCGGTGCCACCGACATGTAGAACATGCGATTTTCGGGAATGTTAAGCTCTTGTTCACGCTGTTGAACGAGTTCCAACAATTTGGTGTAATCTTCAAGCTTCGTATTATTTAAGGAACAATAACGGAAAGCGCCAATGAAATCACGAACCTGAGATGCTTCTTCAGGGGTCTGACGAGAGAATTCATGAAGTGACTTTTCTACATTTGCCTGAAAGTCCGCATTCGACAATTCACGCCGTCCCAATCCGATAACGGAGAAGGATTTCGGCATTTTCTGATCCATGTACAAGTTATATAATGCAGGGTAAATCTTACGTTTGGCTAAATCGCCTGTTGCCCCGAACAGGACAAATGTCATTGCATCCATTGGAGTGCCTCCTGTGATCTGTGCAGTATAGTATATGATGTTGCAAAATGTTCAAATCCAAGCATGACAAAAGACGGAATAAGTGGGTGTCGTCCCCGCCTTGCCTCCGTTTATATAACACACCTGAATTTAACCATGGAACATTCCTTCTCTCCACAACCTGTATTTAGGTTATAAATTGTAACCTTTTGAATTAACGTTACCCATATTACACCTGTCGTCACAATTCGTCAATAATCGTGTCGAAGCTGTGAACTCCAGTGTTTATAGGCTTTTTATTTGATGATAACGCTTTATGTGGTAAGATTAATAACAATTGGTATGTGACATTTTACACATATGGCCTGTGGACAAGTAGGTTACAATAAGTATACTAATGATATTACAGGCAATACTAAATCAAAGGAGTACAATCATGAGCGATGATGAGAATGCCAAGCAAATATGCACAAAAGTGGAACAATCTTATCAGATCATTGGTCGAAAATGGGTAGCCCTCATTATTCATGCATTGATGGACGAGCCCAAACGCTTCAGTGAGATTCACGCTTATATCCCTGACTTGAGCAAACGTGTGTTAAATGAGCGAATGAAGGAATTGGAGGAAGAAGGACTTGTGGTTCGCCATGTGGTCACAGAACGTCCAGTTCGGACTGAATATATGTTGTCACGAAAAGGCACGGAACTGGGGAGAGCACTAAGCGCTGTGGAACGTTGGGCTGATAAGTGGCTATAACCTTTTGAGAGAGCCTTATCATATTAATTTAAATTTAAAATAATAATTGTGCATAGTAAGATAACGTAATAACGTCATTTCACAAATGTGAATGGATACAATTATTGTATTTTTAGAGCAAGAAGGTGTCTCAGACCTAAAAAAGATGCCCATTCTCACTTTTTTTTGTGAGAAGGCATCTTTTTCACATAAAAATACTATGAGTCCAACTTGCTACCCAGCGTAATACTCGAATCCTCGAAGTTCTCCACCGTCGTCTTTTTTTCATAAAAGTGTACAGCATGTTGCATAATTCCTTCTCTTGTGTAAAATGCGTCTTCCGCCCCTAGTGGAAAAACAACCTTTTCTCCCGTACTAGCAGATTTGTAGATGCCTACAATCAGTTCAAGTGTATTCCGACCACTTTGACCATCCACCAGAAGGGGTGATCCTGTCTCCATCGCGTTTAACACATTCTCCACTTGCCCAGCGTGACCGACATGAGTCACATCCGGCAATTCGTCAACAAGCTTCTGAATCTGTTGTTCCAACTCTCGATTGGGTTCCGGAAATCCGTTATTCCGTGCGTTAGAAGCAACCACTTTCCAAGGTGCCGATACACGGGCTTCTTTACCCTGAAAAATTAACTGCTGTTCCTCTCCGTGATGTACAACGGAACTGGTAATCATGCCAAGCGCCCCTTCCTGAAAGCGCAGCATCGCCATGGATATATCCTCAACTTCGGCATTGTCATGTGCCGTATTCGCCATCATGGCCTGCAATTCCACCGGAGGTCCCATCATCCATAACATCGCATCAATATGATGTACCGCATGATTAAGGGTACAGCCTCCGCCTTCTTTTTCCCATGTCCCGCGCCACCACAGATCATAGTAATTGTGGCCCCGCCACCAAAATGAATCAACCTGCACATGTACAATAGGCCCCATCCGTTTACTGTCCAGCACACCTTTTAAATTCATCATCGGTGTCGTAAATCGATTCTGTGCTACTACGGATAGTAACTTGCCACTTTCTTGCGCTACTTTCAGCATCAGATCCGCTTCCTCCAGGGAAGAAGCCATCGGTTTTTCGACCAATGCATGTGCACCTGCTTGCATGAAATCACACGCAATTGAAGCATGCGTATACGGCGGCGTACAGACGGATACCAGATCAATATTTTGCGCAAATAGCTCTGTGTAATCCGTAAAAGCTTGTGCTCCTTCCAGTCCATATTCGTTAATTCGCTTCTGTGCCTTATCCACGTACATGTCCACCACAGCAACAATCTGACATCGCTCAGGGAATGCCAAGTATGCTGATATATGCGCTCCACTAATTGCACCTGCTCCGATAATCGCCACTCTTAACATCGTTATATACCTCCCTTGTTCCCTTCACAATACACAATAATAAAGCGCTTTTATGTGTTCATCTTGTGGTAAAATATAACTATCTTGCGCATGATAGGGAGGTATTCATGATGTCCATCATTCTGGGAAACCAATTTGATCTGACCTGTCGTCGCATTACATCTAACACTACGTTTCGCGAAGTGTTCCATGCTCATTCCCAGATGGAGATAACCTATATCCACGAAGGTTACGGGCAGTTAATTATCGAAGGTCAGGTTTTTTCCCTTGAACCCGGTATGCTTTTGATTTTTCGACCTTTTCAATTGCACCACTTTCAGATTCAAATATCCAGTCAGCAGCCTTTCATCAGAAACGTGCTTATGTTTGAACTTGAAATATTAAAGACACATTGGTCGCATTTTATGACGACTCAGCGTTTCATACATGACCTGCTAGGAGAGCAATCTCCGATTCAGCCGATCCGACTTCCTGCCACTTCCCCACTCATTCAACGAATGGAACAATTTGATAAGACCTATCCGGAACTAATGCCTCATGAAGCTGTGGAGGATACTTGTCTCTTTATACTTGATACACTTACGCAACTTCGTTACTTATGGAAAGATGTTGTCATTCAGGATCTAAAGGCACATTCCGCGTCCAGTTCAGTAATGCTTCATCCTCATGCCGAAGCCATCATGCAGTGGATTGAACAGCATTACCACGAACCTTTTCGTTTGGATCATATCGCAGATACACTTCACTTATCCCCCTATCATCTATCTCATGTATTCAAAAAAGCGACTGGCACCACAATCGTTGCTTATGCCCAAGCTACCCGCATTCGTCATGCGTGTGTGCTGCTCACCCGTTCCTCGCTCACCGTTCCAGAGATCGGTCACCGTGTTGGTATGACGAGTCCGTCCTACTTTTGTAAAGTATTCCGTAAAGCCACAGGTTCTACACCGCATCAATATCGTTTGAAGGTGCAGGGGAGGAAGTAATGGATTACAATATTTAGATCACAACATAAAGAAAGAAGCGAAAGAATTCCCCCCGCTTCTTCTCCACTCTCACAGTTCACCTGACTCAACGCAAATTGAGCTCTAACCGTTTCAAATAGGGGATTAGGCGTCTCTCTAGCTGGTTTAAATCATCCTTCTGCTCCGCCGACAAACGTTCCTCATGAATACTTCCATCCTTGTCCATCACCATAACTTTGTATTTCTTCATTTGTTCATAGACAGACTTGAACTCACGATATTGTTCCTTGGTAAATGTCTTCTCTGCCTGTTCCAACTGTTCCGTCCAAAATTGCTCCTCGTCCATCCGTTTTTTGGAGGACCCTACACTTACAGCTTCCAGCTTCTCGAAAAACGGTTCCAGCTCAGCTGCAAGAAGGTTATATCGTTCCTGCTCCACTGTACTCCACTGCTCTGGATGCATGTTGCCTTGAGAATCGGCATACTCCAGAGCCATTTGTCCCATTTGCTTCAACAGGTTCATATATTGAACAAATTCTTCTTCGCTGAAATGCGCCTTGGCCGTCTGCAGCTTCGCTTCCAACCTCATATAATCCTCAGCTGTTCCGCCCATAGCAGCGATATTTTCCTGTGAACCATATATTCCGTCTGCGAGATAGGTGTACCCTGCGTAGGCTCCGGTGGGAATAATGAGTACAGCAGCCAATAGCCCAGTGACCAGCCATTTTTTTCGGTTTCTTTTGATGTGTGAGTCACGTCGAATACTATCCATCATTTTTTGTTTAATGCTCGCAGGAACGGACCAATCTTTGGTTTCTTCCTGGTAGGCTGTTCGCAACTGTTCATCGAGTTTCATGCAGATCCTCCACCTTTCCCCGCAACCTTGGATTCATCTTCTCTTTTTGTCTCAACTTCGCCAGCGCCGCATGAATGCGCGATTTTACGGTTCCAAGCGGAATCGCCAATATGCCAGCAATCTCCTCTTGCGTATATTCATTCAAATAATGAAGTGTGACCACCTGCTGCAGCTTGTACGGCAAACGGCGGACCTGTTCCAGCAGAGGACGATTAGCCAGTTTGTTAACCAAATCCGTGGAAAAATCATATTCCAATCCCACGTCAGATTTTTCGATCCGTTTGCCAAACCGAAACTGCATCAATCTTTTGCGTCGATAATTCTGAACCTGCCGCATCGTCACACCCATTAACCAGGGACGAAAAGCACGCTCCGCATCATATCGCGCCAATGATCGATACGCCTGAATGTAAATTTCCTGTACGACATCCTCCGCTTCAGACTTGTCCTTAATGAGAAATCGCACAGTTTGATATACACCCGTCACTGTTTTCTCATATAGTTCTCCGTATGCTTCTTCATGCCCCGCACGTATTAACGTTACAAGTTGTATGTACTCATCTTGATCACTCATTATCCATCCCCTTCCTCCTTACACTATATATTGGCATGCCCGCATCATATCGTTCGAATTATTTGCCTATTTCTAAATCCCACGAATTTATTGGTGTTTATCATGATATAATATACCTATTTTTGATATAAATGGATGTAAAACATCTGCATTATAAGATTATTTTTAAGTCTTTAATATGATTTAGAGAGTAACCTAGCGGAGGATGGTACTATGATGATTTTTTTCACCAAGTTGTACTCAGAATATTTACTGATTCCACGACCTTTACGTTTGCTATTTCTATGGGGATGGATAGCTTTGTTTGTTGTTGCAAGCATAAAATTTGGCTGGTTCTATTTCCTACAATAAATGGATTCCGAATATAGTCGCTTTTCATGGGACATACAGAAGAGCCGGGACGTCATTATGACGTCTCGGCTCTTCATTTATGCGCATCTATTCCGTGCTGATGCTCCTGAATATCCACCTATTCAAGTCTTGCCAGTACATGGGCAAGGCTTTTTCTCTTAAATCTAGTTGTTTGGCTTTGCTTATGTAATCTTTAGTTTTTCTTCAGAAATATACTCATTAATTCCTTAGTTTTATTCATTAAGATTGCTATATCAACTAGAGAGGAGGCAAAACAATGATCAGTAATACGATCTTAGAGCTGCTTCATCAGTATGGATATCTGATTTTTTATTTTGCCTTCTCATTAGGGCCTTTCGGCATTCCAATTCCGAATGAGATCACGATTATCAGTGGTGCCATTCTAGCCCACACTGGAGTTATCAATTCATGGATCACATACTTCTGTATTTTATCAGGACTACTAACGGCCATTACCTTTGCTTATTTTGCAGGGAGATTATTTGGAACCAAGATAAAACCCAAATTTCAACATCATAAACACTTCGTCAAGGCCGAACTGATTTTGAATAAGAGTGGTCAATGGGCGATGTGCATTGGTTTGTTCATTCCAATTGTGCGATATGTTCTTCCTTTGCTTATTGGAATGAGCGGTGTGCATTATCGAAAATTTGCTCTCATCTCATATTCCAGTGCTTTGTTATGGACCATAACGTATTTTACAGCGGGAATCTACTTCGGCGGTCCTATTTTATCCACGCTTCAATTATTACATCTCTAACTGGTTTTGCTAACACACCATCACATATACGGAGGAACCACACACATGAATTCCAATCAACCACTATTATTTCTGAAAAGCTTTCTTCAAAGCCCCAAACATGTTGGCAGCATCATTCCCAGTTCCCGGTTTCTCGCCAACAAAATGGTGAATCAAGCCTCTTGGCTGGAGGCAAAAGCAGTTGCCGAACTCGGATCGGGTACAGGGCCGATCACTCGTTATATTCAACAACAGGTGCAGGACTCCACCAAAGTCCTATTGTTTGAGATGAACGACACAATGAGGAATAATCTTCAGACAGCATACCCGGAGTTCTTCTGTTATCCAGACGCCGCTCGATTGGTAGAATCCATGAATCAAGAGGGCGTTCAGCAATTGGATTACATCTTTAGCGGGTTGCCCTTCTTCAATTTTGAGCCTGAATTAAGAGCTACGTTGGTAGAGCAGATCCATAAAGCACTCAAACCTGGAGGATTATTCATCGCCTTTCAATATTCACTTCAAATGAAAAAATTATTATCCGAACACCTTATCATCGAAAAAATAGAATTAGTGCCTTGGAATGTGCCACCTGCGTTCGTTTATGTCTGTCGCAAAAAGGAAACAATTTAAACATTCCTGACTATCGCTTACACTGATGTTATCCTCTTGATAAGAAGTTAAAATGTTATCTAGATTAGAGCAAAAAAGGAGTGTTGAATCATGAGTACCATTCTTGTTGTTGATGATGAACCCGATATCCGTGATGTCATTCATGTCTATTTACGTAACGAAGGATATCAGGTCATTGAAGCAGCCAACGGCGAAGAAGCGCTAAATATTATTAATACAACATCAGTCCAACTCGTCATATTGGATGTCATGATGCCCATCATGGACGGAATCAAAGCCTGCTTCAAAATAAGAGAAGTATCGACCACTCCGATTATTATGTTATCCGCCAAGGAAGAAGACATTGATAAAATTACAGGCTTGACTACAGGGGCCGACGATTACATGGTCAAACCCTTTAATCCGTTAGAATTACTGGCTCGCGTTAAGGCTCAGCTCCGACGTCAAACATTGATCGGGAAAGCTGAATTTGATTCACTTATTCTGATTAAAGACCTTGTCATTGATACAAGCAAACATTCTGTGAAGCTCAAAGAAAATGACATTTCACTAACCCCTCTGGAGTTCTCCATTCTGGTGTTGCTTGCCAGCCATCCTGGACAAGTATTCAGCTCCGAGAAGATTTACGAAACCGTATGGAAAGAACCTTACGGGTATTCAGATAATACGGTGATGGTCCATATCCGTAATCTGCGAGAAAAGCTGGAAGTGAATCCAAGAGAACCTCAATATATTAAAACGGTATGGGGAGTAGGTTATAAAATTGATTAAACGATTACAGCAATCCAAGCAAACGAAAAAGATACAGATTCATATCCTCAATCGAATGGTGATCAGTTTTGTAATTACAATTGTCGGATCAGTGATTATAAATAATATTCTTATTACGATTGTGGCAAAAATCAGTGAAGGCTTGGAATGGAACTGGCTTCTCAATTACTTCCCTTATATTGGGACACCTATATTTATCTTAATCTTTACGTTTACTTTTTTGGGTTCCACACGAAAAATTGTAAGAGACATCATTTCACTGGAGCAGGGGCTCCAAATCATATCTGAAGGTAATTTAAACTACAGGGTTCCTGTAGTTCGACAAGATGAACTTGGCCGAGTCGCTTCCAATATTAATCACATGACTGAACAGTTACAGATACAGATCATCAAGGAGCGCGAGTTGGAAAAATCCAAGATGGACATGATCACAGGCATCTCACATGACCTGCGCACACCGCTTACCAGCATAATCGGGTATATTGAACTACTTAGAACAGAATCCTTTCAAGACAAAGTAGAGTATGACCGCTTCATTCAAAACACCTATAACAAAGCAACGCATTTGAAGAAGTTACTCGATGATCTATTTGAATACACACGTCTTACCTCTGTAGATACCCAATTGGATTTGAAAAAAGTTGACCTGTATCAGCTATTAGATCAGTTATTGTTTGAGTTTGAACCGTTAGCTCAGGAAAACGGTATTCATATCGAGAAAGAGATTGGTAATGCTCCAATTATGGCCCACCTGGATAGTGATAAGATAGCTCGGGCTATCGATAATCTTCTCATGAACGCTCTGAAGTATTCCTTTAAACCTGGTGTAATTCATATTCGAATGGGCATGCACCATGAGCACATTACCATTCAAGTCGAAAATAAAAGTGCGCCGCTTACAACGGAGCAAAAAAACAAACTGTTTGATCGTTTTTATAAGGTGGATTATTCAAGAAGCAGCGAAGGCATTCAAACGGGGTCAGGTCTGGGTCTTTCGATAGCAAAAAATATTGCAGAACTCCATCAAGGTACCTTGACGCTTCAACACACGCATAACATATTTACCTTCGAGTTAAGCTTGCCTTGCAACATCAAGTGAACCATTCAATGAATTCAATCATGGAGGATACTACAATGAAAACACCCGAACCATTTCTTTTCCTGCAAGGATTTCTGAGGAATCCCAAACGAGTAGGCAGTGTCTTGCCCAGTTCTAAAGTTCTGGCTCGTAAAATCGTGCAATCTATACGATGGGATGAGATCAGAACTATTGCTGAGTTGGGGCCAGGAACAGGTGCCGTCACACGTCTCATGAGAGCACATTTACCGAACACGGCAACTGTATTTTTATTTGAAAGAGACCCCAAAATGAGAAGTAATCTGAAGAGGACATATCCTGAATTCAAGTTCCATTCGAATGCATCCTATCTGTTGAAAAGAATTCATCAAGAACATGTGCAACAGCTGGATAGTATCATTTGCGGACTGCCCTTCTTTAATTTTTCGAGAGAAATGAGACAAAATATCCTGTCACAGATCCATACAGCGCTGCGACCTGGAGGGACATTAGTTTTGTACCAGTACTCACTTCATATGAAGAAACAATTAGCTGAATTATTTGAAATGGAGAAAATTCAATTTGAACCCTTCAACTTCCCGCCTGCTTTTGTTTATGTTTGTCACAAAAAACAAGATGAAGGAACCAGTAAAACGAACGAATTGAGAGAAAGCTAATTGTTTTATTACTACAGAACTCAATTGATTTATACAAATGATGCTTTGCTACCTACTCATTTTACGGTTGCCAGCCAATGATATGCCTCATCTATGTCATGAAACTCTTGAGATGGATTGGATATGTCCATTCCTGAGAGCATTCGGTTTGCACTCGATTTAGCTATCGCTTTATGAGGAACAAGCAGTGCTGAATACTTTAGTCCTGCTTCGAGTGATCTCAGATACCACTCTTTTGCAACCCATTCTTGGTCATCTGGCGAAATAACAGCCAAGTGACGGCTATCGTATAACGCCTTATTCGAGCGTTTTAGCACCGCTAACTCCAACAATTTATTTAGCGGTGTACGATAATGTTCACCTTGTGCATAGCTCTTCCATTGCAAAACAGCTACCTTATTTTCCTCATTCCATGAAACGGTTGCTTGGGGGGAATCATAAAAGATCAAATCCACCAGCTCCTTTTTAAATATTTAATGTCCTGTCTTATCCTGTGAGGATCTAATCATGCGAGTCATCATCTTACGCGGCAACAACCGCGGCATAAACGCGATGAATCGGTTCCGAGCACCAGGCATAATTAACGTCTTGCCACGCAAGAAACCTTGGTACCCTTCTTCAGCCACCTGCCCCGCTTCCATGATAGGGCCCTGCAACATCTTCGAGACACCCATACCCGAACGATCAACAAAGCCGGTGGATGTCAGGCCTGGACACAGTGCCGTTACCGTAACACCCGTTCCGCTTACTTCATTCTCCAAAGCTTCGGTGAACGATAACACGTATGCCTTTGTTGCATAATATACCGACATCATCGGTCCAGGGAAAAAACCTACCAACGAAGCCACATTCATCACGCCGCCGTGCCCACGTTGAATCATATCCGGTAAGAACAGCTTGGTCATGATGGTTAAAGCCTTGATATTCACGTCAATCATATTGACTTCCTGTTCCAGTTCCGTTTCCATAAACGTCCCGAACAGACCGAAACCTGCATTGTTGACAAGATAATCAACAACAATCCCCTTTTCCTTCAGCTCATGATAAATCACCTGTGGTACCCCAGGTGCTGCCACATCTTTGGCGATAACCGTCGCCTGAATGCCATACTTTTTCTGATACTCCTGAGCTAGATCCTGTATTTTACCCTTGCTTCGTGCTACCAGCACAATATGATGTCCGCCTTCGGCAAATCGATCTGCTAACTCTTTACCAATCCCACCGGAGACCCCTGTGATGAGAACTGTCTTTCTCATGTCGTTACCTGCCTCTCTTTTCTTTTCTATAACATATGTTCATCTGAAACACCCATATTAGAACGAACATTCTTTAAAAGGCAGAAAAAAGACTACCTTAGTATGAGATCCATAGATAGCGTCCCTATACGAAGAAGTTTTTCCTCGGTTATTGAAGTCTTGGCCATCACCCTTAGCCCAACGCCTACGTTATGCAAATATTCCGCCAATAGCTCGGCGTTGTACTCCATTGTGAATTCACCTTCTTGCTGTCCCCACACAATCATGTCCTTGATGAGTTTCTCCGTATTTGCAAACATCTCCGTCGATCGGTTGTTCATGTCGTCATCGCGTGCCGCCAATTCTACCGTCGAATTGACAATCAAGCAGCCTGATGAAGGATGCTCCTCTTCATGAATTAAAGAGGAAAATATAAACTGAAGTGCTTCCGTTGCCGTTGTAGAACGCTTTACACCTGCCGCAAGAGCTGAGCTGATTTTGTGATCATACAGATCTACTGCCTTCAGAAACAAGGTATGTTTATCACCAAATGTGTCATACAAGCTTTTACGATGAATTCCCATATGATGGACCAGATCCATCATAGACGTCTTCTCATAACCTTGTTCCCAAAAAAGTCTCATTGCTTTATCCAAAACAACAGACTCTTCGAACTCTTTGCTTCTCGCCATTGGCTTCCCTCCTGTTCAGAAGACGAGCATTGAATAGCATGAGCATCATCTTAACGATCCTTTAAAAGGTAACAATGACTTTGCCCTGAGAGTGACCCGTGGATACTTTAATCAATGCCTTTTCAATATCATCAAACGAATAAGCGGAATCGATCGAAGGCTTAATGTCTTCTTTTTCTACAAGAGCTGTAATCTCTTGCAATTGAACCCCGCTGGAGTGCACGAATAAAAACCGATATTCATTTTGATTTTTACGTGCTAACGAATCCAGGCGTGCACCCACAAGACCAAACAAAGCTCTTTTCCACAACGGGAATTGACTGTCTACTGCAAAGCGATAATTGGGTCCAGCCTTCAAAGAAACTAACTTGCCCTGTGGTTTCAAAATGCTAAGTTCGGCTTTGATCTCATCCGCACCCAAGGTGTCGATCACATAATCGATTTCGGACAGAATGTCAGCATAATGTTGAGTTTTATAATCAATGAATTGATTTGCTCCAATAGATAGTGCACGTGCTCTGCCTCTTTCGCTTCCACTTGTAATCACTGTTAGCCCCATGGACTTGGCAATCGGGATAGCCATCGCACCGAAACCACCAGTTCCTCCAGGTATAAACAGCTTTTTATTCGGTTCAGCTCGAAGTACATCATGCAATGCTTGATAAGCGGTCAGGGCAGTAAGAGGTACTGCAGCAGCTTCAATAAAGGACAAATTCTCCGGCATCATGGACAAAGCATCCTCATGTACAGCTGCATATTCAGCAAAAGCACCAATTTTATCTAGAGGCAATCTGGCATAGACTGAATCCCCCACTTTAAATTTCAGTACATCATCACCGACAGCTTCAATGACACCTGATAATTCATTGCCTAAAGTTAAAGGTAACGTATAGTCGGCAATCATCCGAACACTGCCATTCATATTCAAAATATCCAGTGGATTTACACCTGCAGCTTTTACTCTGACGAGGACCTCATGTCTCTGAATCTGAGGTATATCAATATTATTGATCTCCACTTGGATTTCTTTGGAGTACTTCTGAATCTGAGCTGCTCTCATCAGTTATCCTCTTCCTTTGCTTATAGACTATAGAAGTTGAACTAAAGATTATTTACACTGACACTACGATGACAGAACAACCCTCCAATCGCTGTTATCCCCAGATTTTTTGATCCCCTTTCTAAAGGGAAAATCCGGTGATAAAGGCGAGGGAAGTAGCTTTCTTTCAGAAAGCTTGTAGCTTCGCTTTTTCAGGTTCTTTCTGTCCTCTGCGTTATCGTGTAAATGATTCGTTCAACTTATGTAGAAACATGGCTAACAAGGTTCAGTTGTACGCCATGCTCCATGGTTGGTGCTAGTGTTGCCCCTCTTGTGACTTCAATTCATCCAACGTAGGATAATCCGTGTACCCTTTACTTCCTGAACCAAAGAAGGTTGCAGGATCTGCTTCATTCAGTGGTGCACCTTGTTGAACACGTTCCACCAAATCCGGATTGGCCAAAGACCATACACCAACCGGTACCAGATCAGCCAGACCTCGATCTAGATCTGCACTGAGATCTTCTAACGTTCTTCCGGCCCGGTTGACCAACAATGGATTTTGCCAAATTGAACGAATGTCCTGGAGCAGTTCTTCATTTCCAAGATGCATAACATGAAGGTACACCAAGTCCAATTGGGCTAATTCTTTGGCAAGATAACGATAAAGTTTAGGACCTTGTTCCCCATCCTGAATTCCGCCAAGAGGTGTTCCTGGAGAGATTCGGAAGCCGGTACGTTCTGCTCCAATTTCTTCGACAACAGCTTTCGCTACTTCAATTGCAAACCGAGCACGATTTTCTATAGATCCCCCATACTCATCTGTCCGCGTATTTGAATTCTCTCCGAAGAACTGATTGATCAAATATCCATTGGCTCCATGAATTTCGACGCCATCCGCCCCTGCTTCGATCGCTGCGGCTGCTGCTTTACGGAAATCGGCGATGGTCGTTTGAATATCCTCCTGACTCAATTCCCGGGGAACGGGGATATCCTGCATCCCTGTAGCCGTAAACATTTCTATACTCGGTGCGATGGCAGATGGAGCAACCGGTTGGCGATGATGCGGGGTATTGTCCGGATGTGACATGCGACCCGCATGCATTAATTGGATGTATACATATCCGCCAGCTTCATGCACCGCATCCGTTACCTTTTTCCATCCATTAATATGCTTGTCGGTATAGATGCCAGGTGACCACAAGTACCCCTGTCCATCATCCGAGGGTTGTGTACCTTCCGTAATCAGGAGTCCCATGGTCGCACGCTGAGCATAATAAAGTGCAGCCAACTCTCCAGGTGTACCATCTTCTTGCGCCCGACTGCGTGTCATGGGTGCCATCGCTAGTCTATGAGGCAATTCCATGTTGCCAATCTTTGTTTTACTCCATATCTTTTCCAATGGGATGTACTCCTCTTCTTATTTGAGTTTGGTAAAAAGATGTATGCGTGGATGCTTCTGAATTAACTTAGTTCTGAGATCACTGGGTACATCGGAGCCGTCAGTTGGAAATCATAGTTCTGGTCTACAATCCCCACAACCACATCGTTGCGAGCATACAAATCTAACATGAAGCCCGCCATTTCTTTAGCTGTATGGTATTTGGACATATTGGCTTTGTAATCAAATCCTTCAGCATCGATTGATTTTTGTACAAACTCTGTTTCCGTGATCGCTGGTGCAAGCACCTTCGCTTTCAGTTTTGCACCTTTCAGTTCCAGTTCTTTGGCAAGACCTTCGGTGAAGGCACTAACGTAGTATTTCGATGCAGAGTAAGCAACACTGCCTACAGCAATGGCATATCCAAGTGCGGATGAGACGTTAATCAATTGAGTACCTTCGACATTCGCATAATCTCGTACATACAGTGTAGATAGGATGGTCAACGATTCGATGTTAACACGCAGCATGGTTTCTACTTTATCCAGATTCTGTTCAGCAACGAACGAACCTTCTCCAAGCCCAGCATTATTAATCCAAGTCTCGATTTCATATTCCTTCAAATCGTTATACAGTGCGTAAGCCTCTGCCGTAACAGACAGGTCACTTGTGTGAACAATAACACTCACTTTAGGATTGATACTCTGAATGGTGGATTTAAGCTCTTCCAACTTATCCAATCTTCTAGCTACCAAAATCAAGTTTTTCCCTCGTGCTGCAAACGCCAATGCCGTCTCATATCCAATCCCTGAACTTGCTCCTGTGATTACGGTATATTTCATCTTATTCTCTCCCTCGTATTCTTTAGATTAGTATGATTCCAGTTTCGAGAACGATCGTTCTTAAATGTGTAAAAAAAATGATTTCAACTCTGGATTCTTCGCTTGTTTGCTTGTAACCAATCCGGTATCCAGCCTTTTTCCAGAGCATCCAGGGTTACACCTGGCGGAACGATCGCATCGATCGCATCCAAGATATCGGCGCTCAAACGGATGTCGCTGCCTTTTAGAGTTTCACGCAATTGCTCAATGGTTCTTGCCCCAACTATCGCGGAAGTAATTGCTGAATGAGCTTGTGTAAATGCCATCGCAAGATGCGGCAACGTTAATCCTGATTCATTTGCAAGGGCTTGGAGCTTATCCACCGCTTCAAACTTGGTACGGTTTTCCTCTCGATTTGGGTCCACAACAGTAGAAAGTTTCCCAAGTGATGCCGCTGCTCTGGAACCTTTGGCAGCCACTTCGCCGGAGCGGTATTTTCCTGTTAGCAAGCCGCCAGAAAGTGGGCTCCATACCAATACACCCATTCCATATTTTGAGGTTGCAGCGAGCAAATCAAATTCAATACTCCGATTCACAATGGAATAAGGTGCTTGTTCGGATACAAAACGTGCTGTTTTGTTACGTTCGCTATTCCATTGTGCTTCGGTTACTTGCCAGGCTTGAAAATTAGATGTACCAATATAACGAATTTTACCTTCTCGAACCAAATCTGTAAGTGCATCAAGACTTTCCTCAATATCGGTTTGAAGATCTGGCTGATGTAGTTGATACAGGTCAATATAGTCCGTTTGTAACCTCCTCAAGCTATCCTCTACTGCACGTTTAATCCAAAATTTTGAGTTGCCGGATTGATTAAGTCCACTGCCCATAGCCATTCCGCCTTTTGTGGCGAGAACAATATTTTGTCTACGCTCTTTCAAAAGGTTGCCGAGAATCTCTTCAGATTGACCAAGGGAATATACATCCGCCGTATCGATATAATTAATACCGCCTGCCAACGCTTCATCTAAAAGAACAGCTGCTTCACTTTCCGTAACTTTCCCCATAAAACCCCACGTACCTGTACCTAATGCAAAACTGCTTACTTTGAGACCCGTATTTCCTAATACACGATACTCCATGTTTCATTTACCCTTTCTTCATTTGGCACATCGAGAACGATCGTTCTAAAATAATTTCAAAAAAAGTAGCTAGATTTCATATCACGTCCCATAACTTTCTGCTACCTCAACAATATAACATATATAGAACGATCGGTAAAGAATATTAAAAAAATTTATTTTAATAAGAAAGACATCTCAAACACCCTTATTGATGTTTGTGATGTCTTTTTGCATTGTTACAATTCTATTTACTACCTACACCATTCGCTGCCTCATCGCCTCAAATAACAAAATCGTCGCAGCCATTGCCGCGTTAAGCGACTCTGCCTGCCCCTGCATCGGAATCGTAATTGCATCATCCACCAAGCGTGCCGTAGCATCCGAGATGCCTTTGCCTTCGTTGCCAATCACAAGCCATACCGATTGCGTAAAATCATAACTATAGCATGAATGCTCTGCCTGCAAAGAAGTACTGACCAGCTTCACACCCGCAGCCTTCGCTTCGGGAAGCAAGGACTCCAACTGGCCCTCCACAATAGGCAAATGAAACAATGATCCCATCGTCGAACGAATCGTCTTCGGGTTATATACATCCGCACAGCCCGCGCCAAGTACGACACCCGCTGCTCCAGCTGCATCCGCACTCCGAATAATCGTCCCCACATTTCCAGGGTCCTGCACCCCATCCAGCACCACAACAAGTCCGCGCGCTCCGTCAATGAGGCTTTCCAGTGGTTCACTGCCAGTACGCACAATTGCGAATACAGGCTGCGGTGTCATCGTATCCGTACATTTGGCGATAACCGCAGGTGATACACTAACCCATTCTACACGCTGTAGCGGGTTCTCAAGCCCGGCCAGTGCGCTAGGTACGCCTTGCTCTCCGTCGTACACAATGCATTCCAGATCTGCTCCGGCGCGCAACGCTTCCTGTACCAGATGAATGCCTTCAATGATATATTTATGTTGACGGGTACGATGCTTTTTCTCCAGCAGCTGTGCCCATTCTTTTACACGTGTATTTTGCGGTGATACAATATCCATCTTTCCATCCTTCCCATCTGCATCCATCACTTCGGATATGCAAGCTCCATTTTCGTCAAATGATCCTTGTGACCCACAATGACCAGCACATCTCCAGCTTCGATCCGGTCCTCCGCGTACGGAGAGATGTTCATCGAGTTCCCACTACGAATCGCCATGACGTTGCATCCAAAACGTGCCCGGATGTTTAATTCCATCAGGTTTTTGCCGATCATTTGCTCGGAAGCTCTCATCTCCAGAATGCTGTAATCCTCAGATAACTCAATGTAATCCAGTATGTTAGGCGAGGTCAGATGATGGGCTACGCGTAATCCCATATCCCGCTCAGGATAGATGACCTTGTCTGCTCCAATCTTCTGCAGCACCTTACCATGAAGCTCATTTTGAGCTTTTACGATTAGGACCGGTACACCCATATCTTTCAATATCAGGGTTGTCAGAATACTCGCCTGAATATCTTCACCAATTGCCACAACGACAACGTCGAAATTCCGTATGCCCAGCGCACGCAGCGCTTCTTCATCTGTTGAATCTGCCGATACCGCATGAGTCACCACATTGGACATTTCCTGTGTCCGCTGCTCGTCCGCATCAATTGCCAGCACGTCGAATCCCATACCGCTCAATGCATTGGCAACACTTGATCCGAACCGTCCCATGCCAATTACGGCATACTGTTTCTTGGCCATTAGGGTCTTAACCTCCCGCTGCACTTCAGCATGACGCATCATTACCGATACCCATGCTAACGTAAATAATCCTTCGTAGTATACCACAAAGCCCGATAAACTTGAATGCGCTCGCGCTTCCCAGGGAACAGTATAAGAGCAGCCGAATATACGAGGAGGGAATTGCGATGCCCATTACATTAAGCCTGCGTGAAGCGATTGTTCATAAAGTTCATGACAAGAGTGATGATCAGCTCCGGGAGATGATTGAAGGTTCAGTAGATGGACCGGAAGCTGCATTACCTGGACTTGGCGCCATTTTCGAGATGATCTGGAAGAACACGGAACCTGCCAAGCAGGAAGAACTCATTCAAATCGCGCAGGAGCATCTGCACACCATTCCCGTTCAACCGCTTCGCTAATCGAAGCATTGGAGGGTAAGGTAACCATCAAACCGTTTGTTCTGTCTGCAAAAGAAAGCTTTCCCTTATTCGGCTGGATCATACCCGCCTCCAAGTAAGGTGTATAGCAATAGATCCCTCCGCCAAACGGCGGAGGGATCTTATTTCTTAACAAGCTCTATTTCATCACATGAACTTGTCGCGTTTAACTAACCCTTCAATGATTCACGATAAAATACGTCGGCCTTACTTAAGGTGCAGTCTCCAAGAACTTGGCTGTAGGATTTTTATCCATAGCCGTTCTCATGGCGTACTCATTTTCGAAGAGTACGACATAATTTCCTTTTTTATCTTTTACAAGCGCAGAGTTAATCCGGAATTTGCTTGGGTCCAGATTCTCGTCCACGATCCAGCGGGCGAACTGATAAGGCATGCGCTGCAATTGCACGTCTACCCCATACTCGCCTTTCATTCGGTATTCAAATACCTCGAACTGCAGTTGACCAATTACGCCGAGAATCGTCTCGTCGAAACTTGCCGTCTGGAACACCTGAATGGTTCCTTCCTCCGTCAACTGGTCAATGCCTTTTTGGTACTGTTTATGTTTCAATGCATTTTTTACAGTAACTTTGGCAAAAATCTCTGGCGAGAACGTTGGCAACTCCTCAAAGACAACCTCGCTGCCTTGGCTCAGTGAATCCCCAATCCGGAAGATACCCGGATCGAACAAACCGATAATATCGCCGGCATATGCCTCTTCAACAATATCCCGATCCTGTGCCAGGAATTGCTGTGGCTGTGACAGCTTGATCTCTTTACCTACACGAGTATGCTTCACACTCATTCCACGTTGGAACTTGCCTGATACAATACGCAGGAACGCAATACGATCCCGGTGTGCAGGGTTCATGTTCGCTTGAATCTTGAATACATACCCGCTGAATTTTTCATTCGTTGGCTGGATTTCTCCTGCCGTACTGCGACGTGGTTCGGGCTTCGGTGCCAGTTCCAGGAAGTTCTCCAGGAAGGTCTGCACACCAAAATTGTTGATCGCACTACCGAAGAAAATAGGTGTCAATTCGCCGCGTTGAACTTTCTCCATATCAAACGGATCTCCCGCAACATCCAAAAGCTCCAGATCCTGAATTAATTGATCATGCAGATATTCCCCTGCCATCTCACGGATAATTGGATCTGTATAACCGTCTACTTTCTGAACTTTAATTGTCGAGTGATCGTCCCCTTGGAACAACTCCACCTGATTTTTCATCCGGTCATATACACCGCATAGTTCACGACCTGTACCAATTGGCCAGTTCATTGGAACGGAACGAATACCCAGTACATTTTCAAGTTCTTCCATCAAGTCAAACGGGCTTTTACCCTCACGGTCGAGTTTGTTGATAAACGTAAAGATTGGAATGCCACGCTTCGCACACACCTGGAACAATTTAATGGTTTGTGCCTCGACACCCTTCGCTACGTCAATCAACATGACCGCACTGTCGGCAGCCGTCAGTGTACGATACGTATCTTCACTGAAATCCTGGTGACCCGGTGTATCCAGAATGTTAACGCGATGGTTCAGGTAATCAAATTGCATTACGGAAGAAGTAACCGAGATCCCCCGTTGTTTCTCAATTTCCATCCAGTCACTTGTTGCGTGTTTGCTAGCTTTCCGAGCTTTTACCGTTCCCGCAAGGCGAATCGCGCCCCCGAACAGCAACAGTTTCTCGGTTAATGTCGTTTTACCCGCATCCGGGTGAGAGATAATGGCAAACGTCCGGCGTTTGTCCACTTCCTGTTGAAGAATATCATTTGCAGCTTTGCTCATAGGTTTAATCCCTTTCGTCCGTTCATTCACGTTAATCCGGCATGGCCGGTCCATCATTCAATCTTTATGCAATCCGGCGAGGCCGGTTGATTGTACACTGGTCATTTTGCATATGAGGTATGCATACACTAGATTAATTTTACACATTTACAATGGAGTTCATCCTCCTCAAAATCTGTGCTTTCATCGATACCGTGAACTGCTTCTTAACCCAACTCTCCTATTGTACCATAATCTGTACCGAAAATAACCGATTACTACCGCAGATTATTCTCTTTTCATTTGCAAAAAAAAGCACCCTTCAGCCATAATTATGGCATCCAGGCACTCCTCATTTATTTCATGTTATTGTGTTTTAGAAAATTAATGCATCCAGCGCGTACTGTCCGCCACCCGTCAGGGCTAGCGCTACACCAATCACCAGAATCGCGAGATTATATTCGAACCCGTTCTGCGTGGACCAGTAACCGTTCGCACCATGGACTTTCACAATCGCAATGACCATCGTCAATGCAATCAGAATGCCGCCTACCGGTGTGAGCAGACCCAGCGCCAACAGCAATCCGCCACCGAATTCCGCGAGTCCAGCCAGTAAAGCCACCAATGCACCGGGCTTCATGCCCATCGACTCAAACCAGCCGCCTGTACCCTTGATTCCGTAACCTCCGAACCAACCAAACAGCTTTTGAGCCCCGTGCGCCATGAACGACAATCCAATCACCAAACGAATCAACAACAACCCTACATCCAACATCATTTTCTTTTTCCTCCATTCGATATATACAAAATAGTATTCTCAGATTAAAGATATTATGCACATTTTTTCATGATTCTCTGTGACGCAAACCCCTTCAACTGGTTTACATTTTATCTCATGAATGATCACTTATATCCGAAACGTTGGCCCGGATGAAGTTTGTCATTGGCGTAACTCTTTAACTCATGTGTTGAGTATAAGTTACATACTTACTTTTTGTCAACAACTTAATTTAAATTACTTATTTCCTTTTGATGGATGCCTTCCTTTTCCCCGCTAAAAAGCCTGAGTACACCGCAAAATTTGCGATCCCCAGGCTCAGTCATGTTGTCTATGCTGTTAATGTCCTTACCCTACCCATTCACTTGCCAGATCACGCTGTCCTCGTCCTGACCATTCACTGGCCACCAGTGGAATCCGTCCTGCTCCAGCAGCTTGTCTGTCGCTTCTGGTCCCCAAGTTCCAGCAGGGTACGTATGAAGCTCTCCCTGATTCTGTCCCCAGGCTGCTGCGATCCGATCCACGAAAGACCAGGCTGTCGCCACTTCATCCCAGCGGGTAAAATACGTAGAATCCCCCTCTGCCGCATCGTGCAGCAGACGTTCATATGCTTCAGGCGAGTTGATTCCAATCATGCAGCTCTGGCAGAAATCCATCGCGAGCGGCTGAATCTCGGAATCCGAGCCTGGTTTTTTGGCATTGATCTTGATATATATGCCTTCCATCGGATTCACCCGAATGACCAGCAGATTTGGTTCCAATTTATACTTCTTCCCAAGATACACGTTGTTCGGCATCGACTTGAACTCAACTACGATCTCCGTCGTTTTTACCGGCAGACGCTTGCCTGTCCGAATGTAAAATGGGACACCTGCCCAGCGGAAATTATCCACGAATACACGTGCTGCAAAATAAGTCTCCGTATTCGACTGCGGATCAACCTTGTCTTCCTGGCGATACCCCGGAAGCTGCTTGCCACGGTACTCCCCTTCGGAATACTGTCCCCGCACAACGTTGTTGCTCACTTCCTCATCCGAAGTAAAGGCTCGCAATGAGCGCAATACCTTCACCTTCTCATCCCGAATGTCCTCCGGAAATAGGCGACTTGGCGGTTCCATCGCAATCATCGTCAGCATCTGAAGCATATGGTTTTGCCCCATATCACGCAGTGCCCCAGAGTGATCATAATAACCGCCACGTTCTTCCACGCCTACTGTCTCACCCAGCGTAATCTGGACGTTAGCAATATGTTTGTTATTCCAGAGGGGTTCAAAAAAAGCATTTCCGAACCGAATGACTTCGATATTTTGCACCATTTCCTTGCCCAGATAATGATCAATCCGGTAGATTTCCTCTTCACGGAATACCTCACGAATCTGCTCATTCAGATGTTCAGCCGATTGCAGATCATAACCAAATGGTTTTTCGATCACCAAACGGTTCCAACCCCGACTTTCCAGCATACCGCCGTCCCGCAAACTGTACGAGACACTGCCAAACAGCTCAGGTGCCAGTGCCAGATAGAACAGCCGGTTCCCCGGCGTGTTAAACTTCGATTCCAGATGCTCCGTTTGCGCACGCAGCTCTTTGAATCCGTCCACATTATTGATATCCAGTGCTTTGTATTCAAAATGATCGACAAAAGCGTTCCACTCATCAGGTTCCCCCGCCGGATAGCGGCAGAACTCTTTAATGGATTCATAGATGTCTTCCCGGAATTCTTCTGGGGACCTCGGACGACGTGCTACGCCAATAACCGCAAAGTCCTCAGCAAGCTTGCCTTCACGGTAAAGACTGTAGATAGCCGGAAATAGCTTCCGGCGGGCCAGATCACCCGTTGCTCCAAAAATGAAAAATACTGCACCTGGTGTCTGTACTTCATCTTGCGATTGTTTTTCAACCATGGGCTCCTCTTTCTTCCGGGAAGATAACCTATATGCTCTCCCCGAGCTATGTAATGGTGTTATATATGCACGACATACAACCGTCAATTACCAGCAAGTTCCTTCTTGGATGTGATGCCATTTTAGCATATCAACTGAACGGATGCACTATTTCCAACTGATTTTTCTAGTAAAGATTCTCACTTCACTGTCTGAATAACTAGAAAATTCCAGCCTTAATACTCAATCGTAATCACCGGAAATCCCACTGTAATTCGATTGTGCATCTCATCACCAATCTGGTGAACTGCGAGCTGCATATTCAACATATGCGATCCACTCCTAATCGACAATGGCAGATCAGCCGACTCATAAGAGACACTTGCGCTGGTTACATCCTTATAACGTTCAACGGAGGTGATATCCACCTTTGTGGACAGCTGTTCTTCGATCAGTTCCAGTTGCTGACTCGCATCATGTGCAGTAGCATTAACTGCTGTACCTTGTACAGACATATTCCAGCTTGCCTTCATCCCTGAGCCTACAAGCAGCTGACCGATCTGTTCATGTGCTGTCAGGAATGTGTTCCGATCCGTGTGCGCATCCCCTGAAAGTTGTACGATGGCGTAATAACCGTTGTCTTCTGACTCAACGACATTGACCAATACACCTGCTTCTCCAGTAGTTTCATTGACAACCCTCTCACTGCGATACACATTATGGCCCGTCTGGCGAACCCGTACTGGTTGTTCCAGCCCCAAGTGATTAGCCAATAATACAGCCTGCGCTTGTGCATCTCCCCGGCCTTTTCCTTGCCATTTAATAACCAGACGATCCACATTATCAATCACGCTGTCAGCAGTATGAATTAGTTGTTCGAGTTGCGCTGCTTTGGGTTCGTTCTTCTCTGCATATACCTGTGTCACACCGATAAGAATAATGATAGCCATTGCCAATATACCTGCTGTCATCCAACGATTTAACATTTGAATCCCCCGTTCCTTCTTGCATTCTATGAATCTATCAACAGCATGCCCCTTTCCCACATCAGCTATACTTCGTCCAAACACATCAAAAAAAGCCCCACCCACCACTTGTATGGCAGATCAGAGCTTTCCATTCAAACTTTTCTATCTAAATTGAACTCATCACTATTTACACTAGCCACTCCGATGACAGAACACCCTTCCGATCGCTGTTATCCCCAGATTTTTTGATTCCATTTATAAATGATAAATCCGGGGATAAAGGCGAAGTGTATGCTTCGAAGTAGCTTTCTTTCAGCAAACTTTTACTTCGCTTCTTCAGGTTCTTTCTGTCCTCTTATCTATTACTTCCGTACATTACTGCACGGTTCTTTGGCTTAATTATGTGATTGCATATATTCTTGTTATTACTCTGCAAGTCCGTTTTTATAAGCATAGATCGCGGCCTGTGTACGGTCGTCTACGCCCAATTTGGCCAGTAAATTCGTGACGTGAAACTTGACTGTCTTAATGCCGATGATCAGGTCATCTGCGATGTCCTGATTCGACTTGCCTTTGGCCAGCAACCGGAGCACATCCATCTCACGGTCCGTCAATTCATCATGCAAAGGAGCTGCTGCCTGTGGCTGTCGGAATCGATTCATCATTTTGGAAGCCACCTGTGACTCCAGAACGGATTGCCCGCGTGCTGCTGCGCGAATTGCATCTGCCACTTCATTGGCTCTTGATGTTTTTAACAGATAACTGAATGCGCCTGCTTCAATGACAGGATACATTTTTTCATCATCCAGGTAACTCGTCAAGACGATGACTTTGCACTCCGGATACATTTTAAGTACCTGACGTGTAGCCTCGATGCCATCCATGCCTTCCATCACCAGGTCCATCAGAACAACATCAGGCTTATATTCCTGCGCAAGCCGAATACCTTCTTCTCCACTGCCTGCTTCACCAACAACTTCAATTCCATCTTCGGTATCCAGTACCGCTGCCAGACCAATACGTACCATCTCATGATCATCCACGAGCAATACTTTGATCGACGTTTCCGTCTCCGTTTCGACTTCCGGTTCCATTGACATGTTCTTCCTCGCTTTCATCGTTCATCAAAGGTATCGTAATCTCAATCCGCGTTCCCTTACCAGGCGCTGTTACAAATTGTATGGCTCCACCAATCTCCGTAACACGTTCACGCATGTTAGCCAGACCGTAGGAGGCTTGTTTATTCTCATCCAGATCAAAGCCTTGCCCATCATCACGAATCAGTACCCGAATCGCATCTGTGCGGCGCTGGAGCCGTATCTCCATTTTTTCCGCTTTTGCATGCCGTAACGTATTGGACATAGCCTCCTGAACGATCCGAAACAGATGATTCTCGATGCCTTTGATGAGATCGATGTCTTCATCTATTTCGAGCACAATATCCATGGGGACTTTCGTTTTCAGTTCCATCACAAGATCACGCAGACCTTGTTCGAGTTGTTTGCCCTCCAAATAGACTGGCCGCAGATGTAACAATAACGCACGCATCTCGGATTGTGCTACCGAAGCCATCTCTTCAATCAAAGCCACCTGACGTTGAGCACGTTCAAAATCCTTCTCCATCTTCCGTCCAACGGCCGTTGCTGTCATAGATATCGCGAACAATTGCTGCGATACCGCATCATGCAGTTCCCGTGCCAGTCGCTGCCGCTCTTCCACAATAGCCGTAATTCTGGCTTGTTCAGCAAGCTGTGCATTATGAGTAGACAATCGCTGGAGCGAAGATACCTGATCTTCCCACTTTTTGCCGATTCGTCCGAGTTGCTCACTTAAACGCCCCACATCATCATCGCCCAGATCAGGTACAGTGCGTGATAGAGAGCCCTTCTCCCACAGTAGAAGAGTTTCCCGCAGCAGTTCTAGCCGGCGTTTAACCCGATAACTCTGATAGAATCCAAAGACCGCTCCGATCCCAATCAGAAGCAGCAATAAGGCAAGACCCGATTGAATCAGATGACTCCAGCCTTTAAACGGAGCAAGATAACCATATGTATACAATACATACAAAATAACAGCAAGGACAATGAAAACCAGGAGGATCCCTTCACCCATACTTCGGGTTACCATGTCGGTATGTCGTTTTGTCTTCATCGGGGTCTCCTCCTTCTCTTCATCTATTTTACTACGGATTACTTATGCTTAGGTCGCCAACAATATAAGAAATGACAAATTTTGCTTTATGTTCACTGGATTCATAACCAGGAGTTCTCCATACTAATTTGTTCATCATGCCGCTATCTTGTTCACCATGAAGATTAATTCGGCCGAAAAGAACCGATGCTTCAATCTCCACACCATAATCTTCTGGCAGCGTAAGGCGAACATTCCCCATAACGCCTTGCAGCAGCACGATTGTTTCTTTCTCCTCCGGAATCGAAAGAGACAGATCGGCGTTAACTTCACCCATGGCGTGCCACAGACTCATACTCCGTAACGTCCAGGATGATTGATCCCAGTAGTACCGGGCCATGAAATTTTGTTTTTTCATAACTGCTTCGTCCAGATGAATCTTTTTGTTTTTTGAATAAAAATAAGCTAAAGAAGCCAGTACAATCAAAAATACAATCATTAAATTATCCAGCAATAACAGTGCCGCACCAATGCCAAGATACCGATAACCTTTCCGAGTATCTCCTTTGCGGACCTGAAGCATTCCAACCGTTAACAGAATTAGTGCGGCAGCGGTCAGCAAGTTAATATTCTGATTTAATAACATCATTGTGCCAATAATAATAATGACAACTGCTAGCCATTTACTCTTCTTATTCATCCCCGCCGCACCTCCTCTGTAAGTTTATCTTTCTTTATTCAACGGAAAAGCCATACCAGGCAATGAAGTCCTGTATGGCTTAACTTTTGTTCTACCAACCGCACATTATACACGATTTATAGAATATCATATTGTCCACGGGGCGAACAGTTATTCTTTTGAAGTTCCGTTCGCTTCATTCTTGGAACCACTGCCCATTTTGTTTTTGAGGGCTTGTAATTGCTGATCCACTTTGAACTGTTTTTCCACATCTACAGGGTTCGTGTACGTGGATGATGTGTTGCGATAAGGTGCACGAGCTACGTCCGCTTCAGCTTCCAGCTGCATGATTTTCTCTTCCATGCGGTGGAATCCTAGTGATGCGCCACCACTTTCAATGGAATGCAGGCTGTTAATGGAAGACATTTGTTTTTTGGCTTTTGCCATTTGTGCACGGGATACGAGTTCATTACGTTTGTTACGCATTTTGTAGAACTCATCTTTCATATCATGCAACTGTTGCAACAGGTCTTTTGCTTGTGCTTCGGACTGTGCATGCAGTTCATTGTACTCCGTAATTTTTTGATCAAAGTAGATTTTCTCTTCAAGCAATTTGCGTGCCACTTCTTCCTGACCGTTGGCCAGAGCAGCTTCTGCTTGAGACTCACGTTGTACCGAAGTACGCTCTGCTTCATCCAGACGTTGTTTCATGCGACGCTCATTCGCCATTTGTTTGGCAACTGTTACCTCTGCCTCATGAATCTCAGCCTCCATATCACGCAAGTACTGGTTCAACATTACAATCGGGTCCTCTACCTTATCCAACATATCATTTACCGATGCTTTCGTCATATCCTTAATCCGTTTAAATACTCCCATTTTAATTTTCTCCCTTCTCGTAACGAGATAATTTTTGGCGAAGCTCTTCAACTTCTTTTTTCAGTGCTTTTTTCTCGATATCTTTCATCATGGAATCAAGTTCACTTTCTTGTGGTGCACCTGCTCCGTAGGCATTGTTGTCATAAGAACGCGGACCGGAGTGAGGTCTGCTGTTGTATCCAGGGCCGGGACCGAAGTTACCAGGACCTTGTTGATTGTGATTATTTTGAAAAGGACCTCTTGGCGGCTGATGATCATAGTTGTTGTATCCTCTGCCAGGACCAGGGCCAGGGCCGTAACCATACGGATCATAAGGCGGATACGGTTCCTTTGGCACCACCAGTGCTGCAATAAAGTATATTAACAACGACGTGCCGCCAGTTACGAAGATACTGATGACGAAGATGATACGCAGCAGGGTGGAATCCATTCCAATACTTTCGGAAATTCCGCCGCATAAGCCGGTTAACATCCGGTCACGCGTTGAGCGGTATAATTTGCTCATGTTCTTGCTCCTTTCGTTTACTTGTATCCTCTTACGTTGGGATCATAAGCATATGGATCAACGTGGTTGGATTCCTTTGGTACCACCAATGCAGCGATGAAGTAGATCAACAATGAAGTACCTCCCGTAGCAAAAATACTGATGAAGAAAATGATACGCAGCAGCGTGGTGCTCAATCCGAGATTTTCAGAAATGCCGCCGATCAAACCTGTTAGCATTCGATTACGCGCCGAGCGGTATAATTTATTCATGTGACTACTCCTTTCTGTCATTGTTCAATTTCTGTCTTAAGCGCTCCAGTTCCTTATCCAGCGTGGAGGATGACATGCTGCCAGTTACTCCTGAACCATCTTGGCCCATTCGCCGGATATCCCGGAGACTTTGTGCTTCATATTCGAGATCAGAGACTTGGTCATCCAGTCGGTTAAACATACGGGGTACATTCTGACCGTTGTGATTGCCTCTCTGGTTCATACGTTGTTGTAACTGAATCGTCTGCATACGAGCGTAGTAATATTGGCGTTTGCTGTATACATTCTGATATTCAACTTTGAGCTGGTCGATCTGTTCATCCAGCTCCTGTAATGCCGCATAACTTTGTGCATACAATTCATTGTACTGTTCCATTTTTTCCTCGTGGAGGATTTTCTCCTGCAAGGCCAGCTTAGCGAGATGCTCTTCTCCTGCTTTTAGAGCCATGGACGCTTGTTCTTCCCGTTTGTTCACCATACCTGCTGCCTGATCGGCTTGTTGTTTCATTTGTCTGGTATGACTTGCATATTGATGACGAAGTTTCTCGGCTTCACCGATGTCTTGGCGGGTCGAGACCAGGAACTGATCAATCAGTTTGACTGGATCCTGACTTTGCTCCAAATGTTCGTTTAGATTGGCTACGGTAATATCCCGCATTCGACGAAATACACTCATTATGTTCTGTCCCTCCTTTTCATAATCGTGAAAGCTTAGTACCGGCGATGACGACCGCGGTTATTGCTTAGCATTGAGATACCGAAGATGATTAACCCGATCGCGATGATCGGTCCGATCAACCATGCCAGTTTTCCCATCAGTGAGATGATACCGATGATAAGAACGATCCATCCGAGCATCACATTTCCTCGCTTGACTCCGTAGTACCCCAGTGCAATCATCAGGACCGGAATCAGATAACCCATTAAGTGTCCAAGAAGTGGAGTTAACTTTCCGAAGAGGAGTAGTGCACCCAGTGCAATCAATACAATCGCCCAGCCATTTCCCTTATTCAATCTCATAATTGTTGTTCACCGCCCTTTCCATTCATTCATTTTAATGTGTTGAGTCATTTGTTCGTTTGTTTCTTGTTTTTTTGTTTCCGTGTTTCTTGTTTAACCTTATGTCCTTATTCTAGGGGAATTTGAGACTTTTCAAAACAGACCGTGGACGGTTTTTCATCCTAGACTCAGGTCGGGGATCTAGTTGGACCTTTGACTGTCCCTATATAAGACCAACGTTCCGCCCATGCTGAACAGCACTCAGGATACCTTCTATATCTCCGTATTCAGACTACCTTTTACCCGAAATGAACCTGTAGAGAGAATGATGTCCATGTTTCTATTTACGTTCTCACTGCCATTTCGTTTCTTATGATTCCGTTTAGAAGAGTCGGACCAAGCCGTTTCTATAGTCTTTTCTGCAAGATCTTCCATCAGCAATCCCTTAACTCTGTTTCTATTCCTCTTTTAAAAATTACTTTTTTATCCAAATAAACAAATTTTAGATTGTTCTATATGTAAGCGTTTACTAAAATAGAAAGTGTTACTATTACTTATGTCAGGAGTGGAACTGGAACTGTGCGACCAATCAGCTATCTCCACAAAATGATTATCTTCGGAATCCTGTTAAGCACCCTGCCCATTTTGTTAACGGGAATTGCTGCATTTATCTATTCATCGAACCAATCTGAACTGCATCGTACGCAGGCCAACAGACAGTTGCTGGAACAAATGCAATCCAACGTAGAGCACAAACTCGCTACAGTCAGTTATATGCTTGATCAGGCCGTCCGCTCTCCAGTAACCCTCAGGTCCCTGTCTGCTTCTTCTTCACTACAAGGGAAAGGACCTTTACTTGCCGACAAGCTGCAGAGCGAGTTTCAACATATGAGGTCATGGGAACCTCTGCTGGATATTAGCCTGGTGAACCAATCACAGAATTGGCTTATTGATCATGCCGGATTATATCGTAATACGGGTTTTCCACTGGCTCTTCCCATGAAGGAATTGATATCGGATACGCTAACCTCTGGGTGGC
Source organism: Paenibacillus sp. FSL R5-0519 (assembly GCF_037974275.1). NCBI lineage: Bacteria > Bacillati > Bacillota > Bacilli > Caryophanales > Paenibacillaceae > Paenibacillus > Paenibacillus sp. FSL R5-0519. The sequence goes on along the minus strand of NZ_CP150234.1, from coordinate 829,380 downwards.
AGCTCTCCCCTTCATCGGTGTTCAGTAATGACGAGCGTTCACCCGGTACAGGCTGTATTTATCATATTGCCCTTGCCAGAACTATTCCGAATCTGAATACGTCTTCTGATGCTGCCCTCATAGCGGGAATTCCTGCATGCTCTTTGCAAAATACATTTGGAGAAGTCTCCTTAGGCAATACTGCCTCAGGACTGATCATTTTGAATCGGGAACAACGTATCTTGGTCCATCCCGATCCTGTATACATTGGACAACCGTTGTCTGCCATTGGATTACAGGATCGGGATACCGAAGCCAACATAACCAAACTATCACCCATTACATTTTCAACAGGCTTTGAAAAACGAGAAGTTAAGATCGCGGGTACACCTTATTCCCTGACGTATAGCCCTACTACCTTAAAAGGATGGACTTATGTTCTAATCTCACCTACGAACGTTCTGACACAAGAATATATCGATATTGGATTACACACTTTGTATATCAGTCTCTTCCTGCTTTTACTTTCATTATTGCTTGCCTGGCTCGGTTCCAAACGAATGCTTGTCCCGATTCGGAAGCTTTTAACCCAACTTGGTGACAACAGGCTGTCCAAAGACGAAGGCACCTTCACTCAGCAACCAACTGAGCTGTCTGATGAGTTCGAACAGATTAGAGCAGGTGTGTCACAATTATCTGCATCTCGCTCCCAACTGGAGAACACACTCAATAGGCATCTTTTACAGATTCGCACTCATCTTATGATGAATCTGTTCCAGGGTAAAATCTCTGTTCATACTCTTCATGACACCCTGCATGAATATGGCTTCACGCGTCAGCTTCAGGAATGGCAACAAATTGCTGTTATCACACTACAGGCCGATCTCGTTAATCATACAAAATATAGTGCTAATGATCGTGACCTCCTGTTATTCGCTATTCAAAATATATTAGAGGAAACGGTGGTGCATGACCAACAATTGCTTCCCATTGTTATGGAACAAACCGTAGTCACGGTGATTGGCGCCGTTGAAGAGGATCGGTTTGTTTTTTCACAGCAGCTATATGTATTAACAGTCCAGTTACAACAACAAATTAATAAAATTCTAGCTCTTCAAGTTAGCATAGGCTTCAGCCAGCCGCATAACTCCTTATACCACATTCCTCAGGCTTATTCAGAGGCAATGGAGGCACTGAAGCATCGGATGAAGCTGGGCCCAGGTATTATCTTTCAGTATGAAAACATTGATCATTATGCTTCCACTTGGTCCATGACCTACCCAGAATCATTGGAATATTCGTTGATCCAAGCTATTCAAAGTGCGGATGAAGTCCAGGCACCTACTCTTCTGCAACAACTTCTTGAAGTGATCTTTGGTATGGAGTGTTCCCCAGAAGAGTATCAGGTGGCTCTTACGAGGCTGCTCACGCATATTTTGCAGATGACTCAGGATTCCGGCATACGTCTCGGGCAGATCTCACAAGGCCGTGGATCGATGTTTCATGAACTTCATCGTTTGCAGTACGCCGCTGAAGTTGAGGAATGGTTTAACCATCAGGTCATCTTGCCCGTCATTCAGGTTTTTAAAGCGAGACAGGTTGCCCAGTATCAGCATATATCAGAGAAAATGATTGCCATGATTCATCAAGATTATGATAAGGATCTGACGCTTGAGCAGTGTGCCTTGAAGCTTCACTACAATGCCAACTACTTAAGTAGTGTTTTTCGTAAAGAGACAGGCTGTTCATTTAGTGAATATTTAACCAAGTACCGATTTAACATCGCTAAAAAATGGCTGGACGAAAGTGATCTAACCGTTAAAGATATCGCAGCACGACTTCGGTACAACAATCCGCAAAATTTCATTCGGTCATTTCGTAAATGGGAAGGAATTACCCCCGGTCAGTATCGTGAGCGTAAGCAGAATACAGAACTATGCAGCAGGAAGTAAACTACGTGTTTCGTTTCGTGTCTCGTGTCGAGTTACAGGCTTAGTTTTTACCGTGGTCTCGATATTGGATTTAAGTATTCCTTTAGCCCATATGCAGTTCATTAATTAAGCTTTATAGGCTCAAGGAATCGAGGACTTGGATCAATGCACTTTAAGTTTTAATGAAATTAAAAAAAAGAGGGAGCAACGATCCTGCTCTCTCTTGTAATAACTTACCTTCAAACTTCATCTGTTCCACATATACATCTTCTTGTGTGCCAGCGTGAGGCTTCCTAGCGTCATCTCAGACGTTAGACCACGTTGTTCTCCCGATTGCTGATTCTCCTTGTACACATAACAAGCCTATACGATTTATCGCTTATCCTTAATATGAACTGTTTTCATGTTTGGCTGTTCAAGTTGGATCAGAATCTTCCCGAACCTTGCTCCACGTGAGAAGGTCATCATACGATCCTTGTATGTATCTTGGATGTATTTCTCAGCCAGACTGAGAGAATCTTCATCCGATGGTAACTCATACATATTAAGCAATTCTGGCAGCTTGTCGATAATCTCTTCCACTGGTACTTCAAATGAGTTAACTTCTCTCGTAATGATCATCGTGTATGAATAACCCTTTAAATACAGTAACTGTTGAATATATCCCATATCACCAGCCTTGTATGTAGAAGTTACCCCCAATACATCCTTAAGTTCATCCATTAATGTGTGTTCCTTCTGTCCAGCCATAGTGCTTATATACACATACTTCCGGGCACAGTTGATCGCCTGCTCGATCGTTTTCCAATCTGACATTGCCGGACACATGGATGCAAATGCAAAATCATATTTCTTCTCCCAGCCCTTATCTTCAATGGCGATTTCCTCATACCGTTCTTTAACGATTTCGATATTAGATTCAAGAGCTGTAGGTATCGTCTCTTTCATCAGGGAGACAAGCAACTCAGATGGTTCAACTGCAGTCACAATTGCTCCCTTCTCTGCAAAAGGAATGGTGAATATGCCCGAAGCAGCTCCAATGTCCAAAATGGATAATCCCTCGAACTCCACACCTTGGTTCTCAATCCAATTCATAATACGCTCAGAACGTTGCTTACCTTCTTCAGAGAACGACTGTACATGATAATCCCTAGCCCATCGTTCAAATGCTTCTTCTGTATTAAATGGGGCGCTTTTCTTTTTATATTTTGGACTTCTCGGACGATTTTTCCATGCCTCTTCCCATACAGAAAGATTAAATAACAGATCGGTATCCGATACATTTTTTTCATTATTCACTTTGCTTCACTCCCTCTAAATTAAAGACTTTACTTATCTACAATATACTGAATATAATCATACGTCAATGTTTATTAAAGTCCAATATTCTTTACTGTACAAAAATCTGTATAAAATAAAATAGCCCTACACATTGCATAAGCAACATGTAGGGCTATTCAATATACCGGCGAGAGGACTCGAACCTCCACGGTTTCCCACTCGATTTTGAGTCGAGCGCGTCTGCCATTCCGCCACGCCGGCATATACTGGAGGCGCCACCCAGATTCGAACTGGGGATAAAGCTTTTGCAGAGCTGTGCCTTACCACTTGGCTATGGCGCCATATTTTGGAGCGGACGACGGGAATCGAACCCGCGACCCTCGCCTTGGCAAGGCGATGCTCTACCGCTGAGCCACGTCCGCATAATGGCTGGGGATATAGGATTTGAACCTATGCATGACGGAGTCAAAGTCCGTTGCCTTACCGCTTGGCTAATCCCCAATAAAAAATGAAAAAACAAAGGGGCGATCGAGGGGAATTGAACCCCCGAATGCCGGATCCACAAACCGGTGCGTTAACCACTTCGCCACGATCGCCACAAAAGGTTAAATTTCTTAAAGTTAATTGGCAGGGGCAGCAGGAATTGAACCCACACCAACGGTTTTGGAGACCGTTGTTCTACCTTTAAACTATGCCCCTAAAAACTGGTGGAGGATGATGGATTCGAACCACCGAACCCGTACGGGAGCAGATTTACAGTCTGATGCGTTTGGCCACTTCGCTAATCCTCCAGGATTACATGGTGCCGGCGAGAGGACTTGAACCCCCAACCTACTGATTACAAGTCAGTTGCTCTACCAGTTGAGCTACACCGGCATATTAAATTGTTTTGAAAATGGTGGCTCGGGACGGAATCGAACCGCCGACACGAGGATTTTCAGTCCTCTGCTCTACCGACTGAGCTACCGAGCCATAATAAAGTCTAATCTTAATTCCTTACACTTTATATAGGGCATCAGTGCCATACAGCAGATGTAGTGAACAGTTTGCCTCATGTAAAGATTAAATGGCGGAACCGACGGGATTCGAACCCGCGATCTCCTGCGTGACAGGCAGGCATGTTAGGCCAACTACACCACGGTTCCATAGTACTTTCTCAAGGAAAGTTAATTGCGGGGGCAGGATTTGAACCTGCGGCCTTCGGGTTATGAGCCCGACGAGCTACCGGGCTGCTCCACCCCGCGTCGTTATAAAAAGTATATGGTGGAGGCTGAGGGGATCGAACCCCCGACCCTCTGCTTGTAAGGCAGATGCTCTCCCAGCTGAGCTAAGCCTCCGAACAACACATTTATGATCATATCATAATCTTGTTGTAAAAATCAACTTCTTTTTTCGAAGTTAATATGACCCGTAGGGGATTCGAACCCCTGTTACCTCCGTGAAAGGGAGGTGTCTTAACCCCTTGACCAACGGGCCTTGTTATTATGGCGGAGAGAGAGGGATTCGAACCCTCGAGACGCTTGTGACGCCTACACGATTTCCAATCGTGCTCCTTCGGCCAGCTCGGACACCTCTCCATATGGCTCCCCGAACAGGGCTCGAACCTGTGACAACTCGATTAACAGTCGAGTGCTCTACCAACTGAGCTATCAGGGAATATGCTTCAGAGATCGTTCTCTGAAAACTAGATTCGAAACGAAACATGCGATTTATAACTTGCTATTGGATAAGCCCTCGACCGATTAGTACTGGTCAGCTCCATGCATTGCTGCACTTCCACCCCCAGCCTATCTACCTCGTCGTCTTCAAGGGGTCTTACATACTGGGAAATCTCATCTTGAGGGGGGCTTCACGCTTAGATGCTTTCAGCGTTTATCCCGTCCGTACATAGCTACCCAGCGGTGCTCCTGGCGGAACAACTGGTACACCAGCGGTACGTCCATCCCGGTCCTCTCGTACTAAGGACAGCTCCTCTCAAATTTCCTACGCCCACGACAGATAGGGACCGAACTGTCTCACGACGTTCTGAACCCAGCTCGCGTACCGCTTTAATGGGCGAACAGCCCAACCCTTGGGACCTACTTCAGCCCCAGGATGCGATGAGCCGACATCGAGGTGCCAAACCTCCCCGTCGATGTGGACTCTTGGGGGAGATAAGCCTGTTATCCCCAGGGTAGCTTTTATCCGTTGAGCGATGGCCCTTCCATGCGGTACCACCGGATCACTAAGCCCGACTTTCGTCCCTGCTCGACTTGTAGGTCTCGCAGTCAAGCTCCCTTATGCCTTTGCACTCTTCGAATGATTTCCAACCATTCTGAGGGAACCTTTGGGCGCCTCCGTTACTCTTTAGGAGGCGACCGCCCCAGTCAAACTGCCCACCTGACACTGTCCCCGCACCGGATTACGGTACCAGGTTAGAACCTAGATACGATCAGGGTGGTATCCCAACGTTGCCTCCACGCAAGCTGGCGCTCCCGCTTCAAAGGCTCCCACCTATCCTGTACAGATCGTACCCAAATTCAATATCAAGCTGCAGTAAAGCTCCATGGGGTCTTTCCGTCTTGTCGCGGGTAACCTGCATCTTCACAGGTATTAAAATTTCACCGGATCTCTCGTTGAGACAGCGCCCAAGTCGTTACGCCATTCGTGCGGGTCAGAATTTACCTGACAAGGAATTTCGCTACCTTAGGACCGTTATAGTTACGGCCGCCGTTTACTGGGGCTTCGGTTCACAGCTTCGGGATTGCTCCCTAACCACTCCCCTTAACCTTCCAGCACCGGGCAGGCGTCAGCCCGTATACTTCGCCTTACGGCTTCGCACAGACCTGTGTTTTTGCTAAACAGTCGCTTGGGCCTTTTCACTGCGGCCCCCTCGTGCTATTCACACTACCGGGGCACCCCTTCTCCCGAAGTTACGGGGTCATTTTGCCGAGTTCCTTAACGAGAGTTCTTCCGCGCGCCTTAGAATACTCTTCTCGCCTACCTGTGTCGGTTTGCGGTACGGGCACCTTCACCTGGCTAGAGGCTTTTCTTGGCAGTGTGAGATCATGACCTTCGCTACTATAATTTTCGCTCCCCATCACAGCTCAGCCTTACGATGTGCGGATTTGCCTACACATCAGCCTCACTGCTTAGACGGACATCCATCAGTCCGCGTCACTACCCTACTGCGTCCCCCCATTGCTCATAACGGCTTACGGTGGTACAGGAATTTCGACCTGTTGTCCTTCGACTACGCCTTTCGGCCTCGCCTTAGGTCCCGACTTACCCTGAGCGGACGAGCCTTCCTCAGGAACCCTTAGGCTTTCGGCGGATCAGATTCTCACTGATCTTTTCGTTACTCATACCGGCATTCTCACTTGTATAATGTCCAGCGCTCCTTACGGTACACCTTCAACCCTTATACAACGCTCCCCTACCCCTGATGCAAGCATCAAGCCATAGCTTCGGTGGTGTGTTTAGCCCCGTTACATTTTCGGCGCAGAGTCACTCGACCAGTGAGCTATTACGCACTCTTTCAATGGTGGCTGCTTCTAAGCCAACATCCTGGTTGTCTGTGCAACTCCACATCCTTTCCCACTTAACACACACTTGGGGACCTTAGCTGATGGTCTGGGCTGTTTCCCTTTTGACAATGGATCTTAGCACTCACTGTCTGACTCCCGGAAGTAAGTCTATGGCATTCGGAGTTTGACTGAGCTTGGTAACCCTTGCGGGCCCCGCACCCAATCAGTGCTCTACCTCCACGACTCTGTTTTCCGAGGCTAGCCCTAAAGCTATTTCGGGGAGAACCAGCTATCTCCGAGTTCGATTGGAATTTCTCCGCTACCCCCACCTCATCCCCGCACTTTTCAACGTGCGTGGGTTCGGGCCTCCAGTGCGTGTTACCGCACCTTCACCCTGGACAGGGGTAGATCACCCGGTTTCGGGTCTACGTCCACGTACTATGTCGCCCTATTCAGACTCGCTTTCGCTGCGGCTCCGGCTCTTCACCTTAACCTTGCACGGGAACGTAACTCGCCGGTTCATTCTACAAAAGGCACGCCATCACCCCTAAAACGGGCTCTGACTTTTTGTAAGCACACGGTTTCAGGTTCTATTTCACTCCCCTTCCGGGGTGCTTTTCACCTTTCCCTCACGGTACTGCTTCACTATCGGTCGCTAGGAAGTATTTAGCCTTGGCAGATGGTCCTGCCGGATTCATACGGGGTTTCACGTGCCCCGCACTACTCGGGATCCGTCTCGGAGGGAACAGACTTTCAATTACAGGGCTTTTACCTTCTTTGGCGGGCCTTTCCAGACCTCTTCGCTTAACCGGTTCCTTTGTAACTCCATGTGAGACGTCCCACAACCCCAAAGAGCAAGCTCTCTGGTTTGGGCTTCTCCGCGTTCGCTCGCCGCTACTGACGGAATCACTATTGTTTTCTCTTCCTCAGGGTACTTAGATGTTTCAGTTCCCCTGGTATGCCTCTACACAACCTATGTATTCAGTTGTGAGTAACTGGAAATTACCCCAGCTGGGTTTCCCCATTCGGACACCCCCGGATCAAAGCTTGCTTACAGCTCCCCGAGGCAGTTTCGTTGTTCGCCACGTCCTTCATCGGCTCCTAGCGCCTAGGCATCCTCCGTGTGCTCTTAGTAGCTTAACCATTGCGCTCGTGTTCGAGCTGTCGCTCCGCTTGGTTTGCTTGCGCAAATCCAAAAGTCGCTCCATTTCGATCACTCGCTCCAGCAATCTACCTTATAAACACTTCACTTGTTTGCACAAGTTCAGCTTAAAGGAATGTTCTAATTCGCATTTACTTTCGTTTCGATATCTAGTTTTCAAAGAACAAGCTCCATGCAAAAGCAAGCTGTTTGAGAGTTTGAGCTCTCAAAACTGAGCAACGAGTGAGTAACTAGCCGACCTGGCTAGATTTTGTATTTGAATGTTTCCACGCGGGAAACGATTCTCCATAGAAAGGAGGTGATCCAGCCGCACCTTCCGATACGGCTACCTTGTTACGACTTCACCCCAATCATCTATCCCACCTTCGGCGGCTGGCTCCTTGCGGTTACCCCACCGACTTCGGGTGTTATAAACTCTCGTGGTGTGACGGGCGGTGTGTACAAGACCCGGGAACGTATTCACCGCGGCATGCTGATCCGCGATTACTAGCAATTCCGACTTCATGCAGGCGAGTTGCAGCCTGCAATCCGAACTGAGACCGGCTTTTTAGGATTCGTTCCACCTCGCGGCTTCACAGCCCGTTGTACCGGCCATTGTAGTACGTGTGTAGCCCAGGTCATAAGGGGCATGATGATTTGACGTCATCCCCACCTTCCTCCGGTTTGTCACCGGCAGTCACCTTAGAGTGCCCATCCGAAATGCTGGCAACTAAGATCAAGGGTTGCGCTCGTTGCGGGACTTAACCCAACATCTCACGACACGAGCTGACGACAACCATGCACCACCTGTCTCCTCTGTCCCGAAGGAAAGGTACATCTCTGTACCGGTCAGAGGGATGTCAAGACCTGGTAAGGTTCTTCGCGTTGCTTCGAATTAAACCACATACTCCACTGCTTGTGCGGGTCCCCGTCAATTCCTTTGAGTTTCAGTCTTGCGACCGTACTCCCCAGGCGGAGTGCTTAATGTGTTAACTTCGGCACCAAGGGTATCGAAACCCCTAACACCTAGCACTCATCGTTTACGGCGTGGACTACCAGGGTATCTAATCCTGTTTGCTCCCCACGCTTTCGCGCCTCAGCGTCAGTTACAGCCCAGAGAGTCGCCTTCGCCACTGGTGTTCCTCCACATATCTACGCATTTCACCGCTACACGTGGAATTCCACTCTCCTCTTCTGCACTCAAGTCACCCAGTTTCCAGTGCGATCCGGGGTTGAGCCCCGGGATTAAACACCAGACTTAAATGACCGCCTGCGCGCGCTTTACGCCCAATAATTCCGGACAACGCTTGCCCCCTACGTATTACCGCGGCTGCTGGCACGTAGTTAGCCGGGGCTTTCTTCTCAGGTACCGTCACCTTGAGAGCAGTTACTCTCCCAAGCGTTCTTCCCTGGCAACAGAGCTTTACGATCCGAAAACCTTCATCACTCACGCGGCATTGCTCCGTCAGGCTTTCGCCCATTGCGGAAGATTCCCTACTGCTGCCTCCCGTAGGAGTCTGGGCCGTGTCTCAGTCCCAGTGTGGCCGATCACCCTCTCAGGTCGGCTACGCATCGTCGCCTTGGTGAGCCGTTACCCCACCAACTAGCTAATGCGCCGCAGGCCCATCCCCAAGTGACAGATTGCTCCGTCTTTCCAGTTTCCTTCAGGCGAAGAAAACAACTATTCGGTATTAGCTACCGTTTCCGGTAGTTGTCCCAAACTTGAGGGCAGGTTGCCTACGTGTTACTCACCCGTCCGCCGCTAAGTCTCAAAGAAGCAAGCTTCTTATCAACTCCGCTCGACTTGCATGTATTAGGCATGCCGCCAGCGTTCGTCCTGAGCCAGGATCAAACTCTCCAATAAAGTATTGAAAAGAGCGATAAGCTCATTTTGAATCTGACGAGATTAAAAATCTCATTTGTGCTCCAGTCGATCCAAGCCAAGGCTTGTTTCAACTTTCGCGTTCATTCTGCAAGCAGAATGTTTACTCACTCGTTGTTCAGTTTTCAAAGATCAAACACGATTTGTTTCACTTCTTTTTCGTCTCAACCAAGTTTCGGCGGCGACTTAAATAATGTATCACATTTCGTTTGTTTTCGTCAAGAACTTTTTTTAATTTCTTTTTTTGATGCGTTAGTTCTTCACTTTTCCTCTGAAGAATTTATCGTTTGTTGGCGATAATCTCGTTTGAGGAACGAAATATAATGTATCATATATCGCGAATCAGAGTCAACATTTTTTTATAAATTATTAAACAAACAAAAAAGGAAGGTTTCCCCTCCCTTATGCGATCAATTATTGCCAGACTTTTGAAGAAGGTTATGTCTCAATCCAATACCGAATTTCCCGACCCTCTCCTTCGATCGATGGCCACCCTGGCGATTCTTTTACTATAGAACGAAAGACCAACTTGCGTATAACCAGAGGTAGATCTTCTCGAACGAATCTTAACTGCGGATGATGAACAAGTTCATTGATGCTCCAAGGCTCCTTGCGACTTCTTAACACACGTAGCAGCAGCTCTGAGCATTCACTCATTTTGGACATTACCGAAAACTCACAGGCAAGCAGTACAAGCTCTACTCTCTGCTCCAGCGTCTCCGAGCTTACCGTAAGCTCTTGGTATAGTTTCCACAAAGCACGATCCAGATTCTGCACATGTGTCCAGACGGCATGATCTGGGTATATCCCCTGTTCAACCAATACAATTCTTGCCCAGTTGCCCAGAGCTTCTAATACATTGTAGTAGGCATCTACAACATGACCTTCCTGGATATGACGTTTCGCCTCCACATACATCCTCAAGAAACTGGTGAATTCATGCAGGAGCTTCTGCTCACGTAATTCTGTACCAAAGGTAGATAGTTCTTGTCGCAAATCGCTTAAGGCGCTGTCCTCTTCCCATATAATCTCACCTTCAATCAGACACTCGGTAAGATTATTGTGATTCCCGGTAACTATACTACTCTTTAATTCATGACGGCTTGCATAGATCATTTGATAACGAAGATCACCATATCTGTAATGTCCCACCGCCGATTTTAATTGATCATCATTATGAACAACAAGTACCAATAATTCGAAATCTTGAATTAGGGAGCCGTGGAATCGCTCTCCCGGGTGGGAATAAGCGATAGCCCCAACTGCCCCTGTCTCTTCCGACTGTTCGGACAAAAAAGCAAGGTTCTTTAATTCCACGATTCCCTCCATACATTTCATGGCAGATAAGCGCCAAGTCAGTTATAATGTAATTCTACATCCAGACTAAAGTTTCCTTCTTTTCCAGGTCCGATACTACTCATACGATAGGAGCATTTTTCATGATTTTTAAATCAGCAAAAATTAATGCTTTTCGCACTTGGGGATTACTACTGACCATGCTAGGGATGGGCCTAATGATACTGGGAACAGCAGGAATTGTTTTCTGGGGACATGCTGGCAAGGTATTCGCAGCTGTAGGACTTGTCATCGGATTAGTCGCCATGATGGCCAGTCTAGCCATTTATTTCTGGGCGGGTATGCTCTCCACCAGCGCAGTACAAGTCGACTGTCCGGAATGCGGGAAGTTAACCAAAATGCTGGGCAAAACGGATCGTTGTATGTTCTGTCATACCATCCTAACCCTGGATCCTAATAAGGCCAATATGACCAGTCAACAACTGAAAGCGCCTTCCACAACAGTTCCCCCCACTGATGGTTAGCACGAAATGATCTCCAACCGCTAAATGTCTTTGCCCTAATTTCATTGAAGAACAAAAAAAAGGCCCGGTATGTCTACCGGACCTTTTTGGACGTTTCTTATCAGTAAGTCCTTGTTGCTGTTATCAATAGCTAAGATATGAAATTAAGTTATGATTCCTTATAGCTATAAAATGCTAGATTACATGTAAGATGGTATCAAGCGAGAGCGACTTCTGGCTTAGCAGAGAAAAACAAGAGAAGCCATTCGTCGAACACCGAGCATGAGCCTATTATTTCTGGTAACCGGCCTGCTTCAATACCTCCCATGCAGAGGCGTTAGCAAAACTCCGATTCCATGCCGCTACTCCGCCCAACTTCAAGGAAGCGATCAAATCCACACGCGCCTGAAGGGACACTGCATCTTCGATCCATATTTTCTTGGTAGCTCCTTCTTCCTCATATTCCACATAGTTTTGCCCACTTGCCTGATCCAGTTCGGGTTTGAGTTTCTTTTCTTGGATCAGTTCCACGATGGTATTCATGCCTACCGCTTTGGAAGACACTTTAACCTCCCCTTGATCATTCTTCTCTTCCGTCCAGATTCTTGTATAGAGCGGAACCGCCATGATCAATTTGTTAGAAGGCACTTCATCCTCCTCAAGTATGCGTCTCATGGAAGCCTCAGTCCATGGGAGAGACGCTACCGACCCAGCCTTGGGACTGGCCGCCCAATGTTCATCATAAGCCATCACAATGACATAGTCTGCAAAAGAACCTAATGCACGGCGATCCAGAAAGGCGGACCACATTTCACTGTTCGATTTTGGTGTTACATCGATCGATAACATCAATCCATGTATGCGTGCCATCGCCTTGATCTCGCGCACAAACTGCGTAATATTCGGCCCGTCATCGGTATACACGTTCTCAAAGTCGATATTGATCCCATCCAATTGATACGTCTGTGCATACTCCAACATCTGCTCAATAATATGAGTGCGTGTCTCGTAAGAAGCGACAGCTTCTTTGGTAACGTCCGGGTCAAAGCTGTTATCCATAAGTCCCCATACTTCCATACCCGAACGGTGAGCCCAGTTCACATAAGCTTGGTTTCCCTTGCTTTTCACCGTGCCCTGTCCATCCGTAATGTGAAACCATGTGGGGCTGACCACATTCACACCAGGCATTTTACCGATAGAGCCCACATCAGGCTGACGGTTGTACACGGCTTCCCAGACCAGGTTTACCGGTTTATTCTGCCACTTCTTCTCTGCTGCAGTCAGCGTAAACTTGGGCGTGTCCACCCTCTTTTTCTCCGTGAGTGCAATATGATCATTATCTACATATCCGGCATATCCATTATCGAGTTGGACAAAACTCTGTTCATCACCTGTCTGCCATACACGTACCCGTGCATCCTTTTCCATATCGGCAATGATTGGTGAGGATTCTCCCCCACGTTTATATAACGGCACCGTCTTATCTGCTTTGGATGACAGCGTATCAATCACTGCATATTGTATCGTGTCTCCTCCGCGCATCAGCAGTACAGCACCTGTTACCGAATCTTCCTGTATGGCGATGCCGTACACTTCCTTCAATGGTTTGAGCGGAATGTATGCTTCTCCATCCTTCACCTCAGGTTTTACCGTCATAGGATAATCTTTGTGATTAAGTTCTGCTTGTGTGCTGTCCTCTTTCATATGAAGAACTCGCTGAGGGGAGGCAATAATGATATCGCCTGACTCTGGTTCGTAACGTATGCCCGCATCAACTGCTTCTTGCAGCACCTTTACAGGTAACTTGAGTTGATCTCCTGTATCCAAGGCGTCTCCATCCATCAGTTGCCCATCTACAAAAATAGGCTGGCTTCTCCCTACCCAATCGGGGTCTTCATGGATCTGGTTCAACCATACATTTGTTATAAGCCAGTAAGCCCCTCCAGCGATCAGACAAGCTCCGAGAAAACCGGGCCAAAATGAACGTCGCTTCTGACGTGTATATCTGCTTTTTCTACCCAAACGTCTACCTCCGTTAATTATGCTGAATCATAAGGATGTGCGCATAAGTTGTTTTAAAAATGAATGTTTTGCATAAATGCTAAAAAAAAACGTGAAGAATCCATACTGAATTCTGCACGTTAATATTGTAATTCAACTCTCTTAATCCCTGCAACTTTTGCAAACGCCATACACTTCCAATCGGTGGCCGTGTACTTCAAATCCTGTACTAGACTCCGCCTGAAGCTCTACACTTTTCAGTGAAGGATAGCTAAAGTCTTCAATCTTGCCGCATTGATCACAGATAACATGATAATGATCCGTCACATTGGCATCGAAGCGGCTTGAATTATCTCCGTATGTCAATTCCCGGACCATGCCAGCTTCCAGAAACATCTTCAAATTGTTATATACCGTTGCCACGCTCATACTGGGAAATTGGGGTTCAAGGGCTCGGTAAATTTCATCGGCTGTCGGATGCCCCATGGATTCCATCAGATAGTTCAATATGGCATGACGCTGGGGTGTAATACGGACACCGGTCGTTTTCAGATGCTCCAACGCATGTTGGACACGTGTTGCCATAAAACCCACCGCCTTACCTTTCATTCTCTGGTGAAGAGTAATTAACTGTCTCCTCGCACAGAGTTGATTCCCGGCCATGAAGAACGACAATCCATCTTTCATGCCGTGTAATCTTGCCAGTGTATATTTATTGTACGGCGATTACAAGTTTATTGTCAACGCGGCAGTCAAGGAACCTCTGTAGAATCATCCTGGGAATTTGGTCCGTCCTCGGTAGTCTGTTCCAGGTTTTCAGCCGTATCTTCAGAATCAGGTAGGACTGTTTCAGGCGTAGATACAGCCGGGTTCCGCTGAATGGTAAGATCGCTATTTCCTTCGATTTTCACCCTATACTCACCTTCGCCCAGCTGCCCTTCTATGGTTTTGTTCTGTACTTTGAAAGGCAGATCGGTACTTAGATCTCCATAACTGCTGGAACCCGCAAGACTGTAGTCTCCGCGATCAGGAAGTAATACGTTAATGGCTCCCACAGCACTGTACACATCCCAGTCGCCACCGACTTTGGCAGATACGATGTTAATACTGCCATTAAGCGATTGAGCTTTGATACCCAGATTGGCTCCATCCAGTGTAATATTACCGTTACGTGTCTCTGCGGTGAATTCGCCTACGGAGTCTGCAATACTGATACTTCCCACTTGTGTGGTTAGATCGACATCACCGGATACCCCTCGAGCCTTCATGTCTCCACGGTTACTGTCCAGATCTACATTACCAATGGCGTTGGCTACAATGACATCTCCGTTTAACGTTTTCCCTGAGATATCTCCAACAGCATTGGTAATCCGGATACGTCCGTTACCCGTTTCGGCCAGTATGGTACTAATCGCTTCCGGACGGTTTAATAATATAGCTCCATTAGAAGTTCGAATATCCAGATTAAAACGACGATCATCTGGGATTGTGATAGTAAGATTCATACGTGGCTGCGTTTTTTCATTATCTCCATATGTCTTGCCTGTAGCCTTGATATGAATGACTTTTGTACCATCGGTCTCTACAAAAGAGGCTGCTGCAACCGCCTTTGCCTGTACTTCCGTCGTCTGATCTACCCAGACAACCGTTCGTACCTCAATCTCCTCCGTATCACCCCGTTGCACCGAGATATCTCCGTTGACACCTTCGACTACAAGATCCGACGTATCCATGCGAACAGGTACACGAATCGTGCCCTTATCCTCCATATATCCTGCCGCTTGACTGTAGTCCATGGATGCCGCTCCGAGATTTAGACTTACTCTATTCCATAAGTGCATGTAGTGATCCTGCTCGGTGACGATAAATACGGAAGCCGCCAAAATCAGTGAGGCCAGAATGCCTTTGGCATCGGGTCTGAAACGTACTTTGACTTGTTCATCAGGATTGCTCGGCTTATCCGATTGCACTATTTTCCTTCTGCGTGTCCAGAGGAACAGCACAATATATTCAACACCTAGAACCACGAGCAAAAATGGCCACCAGTCCACCATCTCATATACATAGTCAGTTCCCCACCGTTTATCCATAATCAACAGCACACCGACCGCTACGATTAAGGCGGCAGCCGTATAGCGGCCAACCCGGACTTTACGGTTCATCACGTTCCCTCCTTGTATCGCTTCGACTACAATTTTTTCTTGTTCAACATGACCCAGAACTCACGCCCAAACAGAAGCAAACCTCCTGCGATCATGAGAACCGCAAACGAATATCCGCCGTACATAGCAAGGATCTCTTGGAACCAGCGCGGTTTGCGAAAGAACAACACCATCAATGATCCTCCCACAATCAGAAGTAATCCGAACGATATACCTCTCTCCCAGACCATCATTGCATCTCGTATAGAACGTTCATTGGATAGCGGCTTGTCCGAAGTTGCCTGGGTTACTGCTCTGCGTCTGCGCATCATGACCCAATCCGCAGATTGCAACACATCATATACATTGTAAAAGTAAATAACCGGGATACACAAAGCCAGCAGGATAAGCAGTGGCACATTGATCTGTATACCAATGGATGAGAAATATAACACTGCTGACAGATCAAGCAAAACAAGCAGCATAAAGGTCAAACCTCTCATGTACAATCTCAGATAAATATGACCGAGGCCAGGAATAATGGCGCTTAGTAATCCCGCAATAAACTTGTGCGTCCGATTCCTGACCGGTTTGCTCTGAACTGTGCCAGACCTTCTGTTTGATTGACGTCTGCGTTTCATAACCTTCTCCTCTCTTCTGAACTGACCTTCCGCTCTTCATGCATTTGGTTAGATAGTACCCTAAAGAGCAAGGAGAGTAACTGGAAGAAATATGGATATGACCAAAAACCCTCCGGCACTACTGGCCTGGGGAGGGTTGTAATTCATTTATTCGACCGATACCTTGGTAACGTGTTCCCACTGTCTTAACTTGGATACCAAGCCTACCGTTTTGAAATCATGTGGTACCTGAACATGTAACACAATCTCAATTTTACGTTCAACTGAAACCATCTCGGCATATGCCAGGTCTTGTTCATTCACGGTGATTTTACGAATTTTGATCTTCTCCTGTTCCATGCATGAGGACAGTTGCTCTAGAAAACCGGGTTCTGACAAAGTATGAAGTGTAACCACATGCAGTTTGTTCCCTCGTAGATACCTCAACTCTAACTTATTGAAGACCCATAGATTAAGCAATACCAGGACCGTTGATACGATGGAGGCAAAAAAGAATCCCGCACCTGCTGCAAGCCCAATGGCTGCAACAACCCAAATTGAAGCAGCTGTCGTCAGTCCGGTAATGGATTTACCGGTGAAGAGAATTGTTCCTGCTCCTAGGAATCCGACACCCGTAATTACAGCAGTGGCCAGACGTGCTGGATCGATCCTTACATTTAATTCATTAGCAAAATCTTTAAAACCATAAACAGACAACATCATAATTAATGCAGAACCAAGACATACCAGGATATGGGTACGCAAACCGGCCGCATGATTGGACCGTTCCCGTTCCAGACCTACGAGCCCTCCAAGCAGCATAGCCAGCAATAATCGTAATAAAATGTGCCACTCATCAATGAACCAGGGATCGCCCAAAGTCGGTATTCCTCCTCAAGTTGTTCATATTATTAAAGTTTATTCTTGTGAAAAGTCGTTAATTCCACTCCAGGTGCAATCTGTGTGACTTCCACGGGATGAAAACCAAATCTGGTGTACAGATTGACAGCGGGTTGATTCAGCGTTCCTGTGGAGACGATATAACGCGGTAGATCCGCGTGCTGTTCCAACACGTACGTCATCAAAGATGCTGCGATTCCCTTACGAAAGTGATCCGGGTGCACCATCATACGTGTAATGGTCAGTGTATTCTCCTCTTCTTCCGCTACAGCGACAGCCCCGATAAGCTCTCCGTCATCATGGATACAGCCGTAAAAGCTCTCTCCACAATCCCGAAGTGTCTCCATCGTATCCATCAAAGGAGGAATCTCCTGAAATCCGATGATTTCGGCTTCCAATCGATAGGCCACATGTTGTAGTCTCCATAACTGCCCCAACATCTCCAGATCACTCAATGACAATGGTTGAATGTTCATATCCGATCCCCCGTCCCAAATACGTTTGTATCTATTAATACCAAAAAGAGGCTGTCACAGGGACGAGCCTCTTTCTGTCCGGCCTCACCGGAAGGATTAGCGGTTCAGTACATCTGCAAGCAGTTGGTTGGCTAAAGCAGGATTCGCCTTGCCTTTACTTTCTTTCATAACCTGACCAACAAGGAAGCCAATGGCTTTTTGTTTACCGGCTTTATAGTCTTCTACGGATTGAGGGTTATTCGCTACAACCTGCTCAACGATGGCAAGAATGGCGCCTTCATCACTAATCTGCACAAGACCTTTCTCTTCAACGATCTGCTGTGGAAGCTTACCGCTCTCCAGCATTTCCTTGAATACGGTTTTGGCGATTTTGCTGTTAATGGTGCCCTTCTCCAGCAGTCCGATCATCTCGCCCAAACCTTGACCTGTCAGTGGAACCTGAGTCACCTCAAGATTGCTCGTATTCAGGTAACCCAGCAAGTCACCCATAATCCAGTTGGATACGGATTTGGCATCCTGAGTGAATTTCAAACTATCTTCGAAAAGATCAGCGATAGCCTTGGAAGAAGTAATCACCTCTGCATCATAGCTAGGCAATCCGTAATCAGCTGTGTAACGAGCTTTACGTTCGTCTGGAAGCTCAGGTATGGTAGCCTTGATGCGCTCTTTCCAGGCTGCATCAATATGCAGCTTCACGAGATCCGGGTCCGGGAAATAACGGTAGTCATGCGCCTGTTCCTTACCACGCATCGACAGTGTTTTTCCTTGAGCTTCGTCCCAACGACGCGTCTCCTGAACCACTTCACCGCCATCGTCCAGAATTTCAGCCTGACGATATTGTTCATATTCGAGACCACGTTGAACACCACGGAAGGAGTTCATGTTTTTCAGCTCGGCTCTTGTTCCCAGCTTTTTCTGTCCATGTGGGCGCAAACTGATGTTGGCGTCACAACGCAGTGAACCTTCTTCCATCTTCACGTCCGATACATCACAGTACTGCATGATTGCGCGCAATTTTTCAAGATATGCACGCGCTTCTTCCGGAGAAGAAATCTCAGGTTCGGATACAATCTCCACCAGTGGAGTACCAACACGGTTGAAGTCTACCAATGACGCGTATCCTCCATCGACATGTGTAAGCTTCCCTGCATCTTCCTCCAAGTGAAGACGCGTGATGCCGATTCGTTTCGTCTCGCCGTTCACTTCGATATCAATCCAGCCGTTCTCACCGATCGGCTGATCAAATTGAGAGATTTGATAGGCTTTTGGTGAGTCAGGGTAAAAGTAGTTTTTACGGTCAAACTTGCTGACATCAGCAATCGTACAATTAAGGGCCATCGCTGCCTTCATGGCGTAGTCTACCGCCTGACGATTCAGTACAGGCAGTACGCCCGGATGTCCGAGACAGACCGGGCAGGTATGCGTGTTCGGCGGAGCTCCAAAAGCTGTGGAGCAGCCACAGAAAATTTTGGAGTTCGTATGCAACTCCACGTGGACTTCAAGTCCAACGACCGTTTCATATTTAGATGCGGACATTTCTATATTCCTCCGTTCCGGGCAGTCTACAGCTGCGGACGCTGCTTGTGGAATTCTGTATTTTGTTCAAACGCATGCGCTACACGCAATACGGTTGTTTCATCAAAGGCTTTACCGATAATTTGCAGGCCAACAGGCAATCCATCCGAGAAGCCACATGGAATACTCACGGCAGGTACACCAGCCAGATTGACCGGAATCGTCAAAATATCGTTCAGATACATCGTAAGCGGATCATCCACCTGTGAACCGAGTTTGAACGCCGTAGTTGGCGCCGTTGGTCCGATAATCACATCATATTTGGCAAATACATTGTCGAAATCCTGTTTGATCAATGTACGTACTTTCTGTGCTTTCAGATAATAGGCATCATAGTAACCCGAGCTGAGTGCATACGTTCCAAGCATGATACGTCGTTTCACTTCGGGACCAAAGCCTTGACTGCGGGACTGATGATACAGATCCAGCAGGTTATCCGGATTGTCTGCACGCACGCCATAACGCACGCCATCAAATCGAGCCAGGTTCGAAGAAGCCTCTGAAGATGCGAGCAGGTAATACGTAGCGACCGCATATTCGGTATGCGGAAGGGATACTTCTTCCCATGTTGCCCCAAGTCCTTCGAGAACTTTCAATGCAGACAGAACGGTCTCTTTCACTTGTGGATCGACGCCTTCACCGATGTATTCCTTCGGAACAGCAATACGAAGTCCTTTGACATCACCTGTCAGTCCACTCAAATAATCCGGAATCTCTACTTTTGCAGATGTCGAATCTTTGGCGTCATAACCGGCAATGGCTTGCAATACATAAGCAGAATCTTCAACATTTTTCGTCAAAGGTCCAATCTGATCCAAGGATGAGGCAAATGCAACCAAACCAAAGCGGGAAACAAGTCCATATGTCGGCTTCAATCCAACAACACCACAATACGAAGCAGGCTGTCTGATGGAGCCACCTGTGTCTGATCCGAGCGTGAAGTATGCTTCTCCCGCAGCTACAGCTGCTGCAGAACCACCGCTGGAGCCTCCTGGAACACGATCAAGTGCCCATGGATTACGTACAGGGGAGAAACTTGAGTTCTCATTGGAGCCACCCATAGCGAATTCGTCCATGTTGAGTTTACCAATAGTCACGGTGTCCGCAGCTTTCAATTTTTCGACAACTGTTGCATCATACACCGGGTCGAAATTACGTAGAAATTGGCTGCCGCACGTCGTACGCAGTCCGTTCGTCACGATGTTATCCTTAATTCCTACAGGCAGGCCGAAAAGCAAACCCTTCTCCTCACCGCTAACCAGACGGTCATCCAGTTGACGTGCACGAGCGCGTGCTTGTTCTTCATCCAGTGCCAAATACGCCTTAACCTTATCATCATGCGCACCAATATTCTGATACGCCTGATCCACCAGATCGCTGACCGACAGCTCTTTGGCATGCAGCTTGTTATGTAACTCAGGCAACGATTGTTCAAATAAACTCACAGTGTTTGTCCTCCTTCCGGTTGTCCGTTATTCCATTACAGCAGGCACTTTAAACTGCCCGTCTTCTTCTTCCGGTGCATTGCGCATCACCTGTTCAATCGACAGGCTTTCTTTGGTCTCATCTTCACGCATGACATTGCTTACGTGCAGAACGTGAGTGGTGGGTTCGATGTCTTCCGTATCCAGCTCATTCAGCTTTTCTGCATATTTTAAAATCGCGTTCAGCTGACCTGTCAGGGTCTGTTCTTCTTCAGCAGTCAAGTTGAGTCGGGCCAGCTTGGCCACATGCTGAACGTCATTATTCGAAATACTCATTAGCCGATGCCTCCTTCATTCGTTCTGATTCCCGAAACGACCTGAAACGAATCGCTCGTTTAACGGGCTAAAGTCTCAAGATAACTTTTTTCATTATAGGTGAGATAGTTCGACAATTCAATGCAAATGACCTGTCCTCCATACTATCCAATATTCGTTCTTGTTCATGACTGCCAAAAAGGCAGCGCTAAACGCACTGCCCTTGGTTACCAACCTGATTAGAATTAATACTAGTGCGTGTTCAAAAAAAGGGTGGACTTTTGGAATTACTTTATTAAATTAGACCTGATAACTGCAATAGCCGTCGAACAAGCACAGCCGTCTCTGCCCGAGTAATCATAAATTTCGGAGATATGTTCTCGTTACTTCGACCAGATACAACTCCAGCTTGCAGACTGATGTTCACCGCTTCTTTGGCCCAATCGGATACTTGATTCATATCGCTAAACCGTGAAAGATCTTGGCTCGCATTTATATCCAGCTTACGTTCCAAGCCAGTGATTTTCATCGTCCGATGAATTATCATCATCGCTTCCTCACGAGTGATATCCTGTGCAGGATGGAACGCACCGTCTGTATAACCATCGATGAGACCATAATCAGTCGCAGCGCTAACTACACCTGCATACCAATCACTTGGACTCACATCGCTAAACTGGTTATTAGCTGTATTGCTTTGCAGCCCCAACGCTCTTACCAGAACAGCCGTGAATTCAGCACGTGTAATACGCTCATCTGGGTTAAATATTGTATCTGTTACTCCACGAACAACCATACGTGAGCCCATATCGTTTACTTCTGCTTCTGCCCAGTGCCCCGAAACATCCGTGAAAGTTCGTGGATTCCAGACCAGGCCATATACACTATTGGTCAAACTATTGATCTTCGCATAGTTCACACCGTTAATATTCGAAATCTTGGTCGGTACATGACGCATGCTGCCATCCTTCTCAACAACTACTCCTGTCGTCACCTTCATGGAATCACTCTCATTAGGCAGTATTATTGCTCGTTCCACATACTCGTTAAATCGGTCTACACTCACAGATTTACCCTCATATGTGGCTGTGATATTGAATTCTAACAGCGAACCAATCAAGCTAAAGCCGTTTATACGGCCTGCTTCCTCCACTTCGGATACGCGATCTGCAGAAGCAGGAGAAATTTGCAAATGAAGAATCATATCTTCAAGGTGGTTATTCGCGCCAAGTTGTTGGGCTAGCATACTAACATCCACCAAGCGGGAAGGGAAGGAATACGTAGCCGCATCTGTCTGCAGCACAAGTACAGCTTCTTGATCTGCCATGAACTTCACTAATCTTCCGGTCAATTCACCATTAACCCGGGCCTTATCGCCGCTTTGCACAGGAAGGGTCACTACGGCACTCTTGCCTTCAACCTGCAATTTTTGCATGACAGCCTGCTCGTCGACGGTCAAAGTCAACACATTCTGCCCATTCAATTGAGTTTTACTCAAGGTTCCAACTGTTTCTGGCTTTCCATTCACCAAGATCGTGACACCCGAGTTGGTTGTTCCTCCGCCTGATGGTGATGCACCTGTCGCTCCACCTCCCGAACCTCCCGAACTTCCAGAACCTCCAGATCCACCTGAACCCCCAGATCCATCAGAACCTCCGGAACCTCCTGACCCATCAGATCCACCATGATTTGAAGCAGTCCACTTCGCATACAAGGTTACATTAGATTTTCCTACGAGCAGAACATCCCCTGCACCATAGCTATGTCCACTACCATCCGCAGCCGTATTCCATCCTGCAAAAGCATATCCTGTCTTCACTAGATTACCTGTGTTACCGAGAATGGTAACCTGCGATTGTGACTTATACATCTGGTCATCTAAAGGTACATTTCCTGATGAAGCCCCGTTACTGTCATATCGAATTTGATAACTCTTAGATGGAACATAGGACATCACTGTAGATTTGGGTGCACTAATTCCATCTCTAAAAGAAAGGTAAAGGGCCCCATCTTTGTTAATCGCCAGTCTGGTATCCATTGCAATTCCTTCTGATACTCCAGCTCCCCCTAATGGTTCCCAGCCATTCACCTCGTCATATTTCATAACGGTTGCTTTATTACCAGTGGCAAAGTCCATATACGCCACATACGGACTTCCTTCTTGGTCAACCACCATGGAAAGAAAAGTGGCTTGGTTTTCAGAGAAACGGGGCTCTCCAACCGCTGTCCATGCTCCCGAGCCCGTGTATTTTACTACGGTTGGCTTAAGTCCATCGTAGCCACCCGTATATGTAGCATACACCGTTTCGTTCTGATCCACAGCGAGCGCAATTTCAGCCACATTTTGTTCAGTAAACGCACGATCGCCAACCAATGACCAAGAATCATCCGCTTCGTTATATCGAGTAACAGATAATTTGAAGCCTGCATTAGTGTCACTGTATGCAGCATACAGAATACCGTTTGGACTCATTGCCAGTACGCCGCCCGCCGCGCCTGCCAGATTGTAACCCGTGTTACCGATGTAGTCCCATTGATCTGACTCGCCATTATACTTCATCACCTTAAGTTCATAACCCGTATTAGGTGCAACATAAGGCTCACCGTTAAGATCGAGTTTCAAATCAAGACTCCTTAAACTATTTTGAGTGAAACCTGTCGATCCTACAATATTCCAGCCCTCCTGCTCCGTGTACTTCATAACGGTGGCACTGCCAATATGATTTCCATCACTAAAGGCAACATATATTGTTCCATTCTGGTCAATTGCTATTTTATTTTTGGATGCAGGACTCTGTGTAAAGCCAGGTTGTCCTACAGGCACCCATCCACTATCTTTGCTATATTTCATTACAGTCGCTCTAAAGCTATTAGCACTATCCGTAAATACAACATATGGCGTGCCATTCGCATCTACTGTAATATCCTGATCAAAAGCCATTTCCTCCGAGAAGCCTGCTTGACCAAGAATATTCCATTTGTCTTCATCTAATTCCGGGTCTGTACCTCCAGAAGAAGAAGGTGTCCAAACCGCATATAGTGTTACGTTAGAAGAACCCATTATTAACGTATCGCCAGCACCATAGCTCGTTCCGCTTCCATCACTTGCTGTGTTCCAGCCAGCAAATAGATAACCCGCTTTTTCCAAAGCCCCTAAGTTATCTTGAACGGTTACGTCTGCTTGTTTATTGTATTGCTGATTATCAATTGGTGCACTACCCGCCTGAGCTCCATTCCCATCGTACGTGACTGTGTACGCAGGTTTCGATCCAAATTTCATTACGGTCGCTTTGGATTGGTTAGATGCATCCTGATAAACCACATAGGGTTTTCCATATTGAGGATCTAGTGCCAGGGCAGGCGTAGATACTACTCCCGCTGAGAAACCCGCATGTCCCACATACTGCCAACCTTCTTGCAAACTATAACTCATAACGGTTGCTTTATAACCGTTTGCATTATCCTTAAAGGCAACATAAATTACACCCATTTGATCCACAACAATTGACGGTGAAGAAATCAAATCTGGAGAGAACCCCCGGTCACCAACGGTTTCCCAGCTTTCTGTCTCACTCTTGAATGTCATTACAGTCAATTTAGATGTTTCGTCACTAAATGCGATAAACGGCCTGCCTGAGGGGCTTAGTGCGAGCACGGGAGAGGATGTAGATCCGGGCGATATCCCTGCTTGTCCTAGCACTTCCCACGTATCAGAGCTATATCTCATCACTGTCGTATTGGAGGAACTGTCCTGAAAAGCTACATATGGTATACCTGCTTGATCAAGAACTAACGATACCGCGTTTTCAACTTCCGGGGAATCATCGTTAATTCCTACCAAACCCCATCCTGTTGATTCGTTGTATGCCATTACTGTTGCCTTACCACTGGCTCCGTCCTTAAAAGCAACATACGGATTGCCTGCCTGGTCTAACGCTAGTGAAGGGTAGTTTGCCCTGTCTGAGGTGAATCCTGCTTGTCCAACCAATTCCCAACCATTTGTTGCACCATATCTCATGACTGTCGCTTTACCATCAGCACCGTTGTCCTGATAACCGATATATGGAGTACCCTGTTGGTCCAGCACGAGTGTAATTCCACTTGCTGATCCGCTCGATAAACCTCTCTCACCAACAAGCTGCCAGCCATCGGAGACACTATACTTCATCACCGTAGCTTTGTAATCTGCACCTATATCCGTATAAGCAATATATGTATTACCTGATTGATCAACCGCCAACTTGGGAGCAGAGGCTTCTCCTTCAGAAAAACCAGCATTTCCGAGCGCTGCCCATTCTTCATCAACAGAAGCATAGGCCTGATCTGCAAACCATGTCGGTAAGATTGGAACCCCTCCCAACATGACTAAACAGGCTAACAACATCACAATAAATTTTTTCCCATTTTGATGAATCCTTTTCATTTTAATATCTACCTTCCTCTCCTAAGTATGATTGATAGGGATTCCCCCTCTGCAATACAAGATATTCTAGCAATTGTCTCTGAACCGATTCTGAACATCATGTAAACGGCCTTAATAATATTGATTTTTCTCTGTTATCGTATTATGTAAGTAAAGAACCTTAGTGATTTACCTATTATTGTAGAAATAAAAAAGAGCCGGCATCAGCCGACTCCTCAAAATTCTAAATCCATGCACGCAGATTAACCTGCTTTATAAAATCCGCCTGAGACATAACATCGTTCGCGGTTTCCTCTTCCTCTTCCACAGCTTGAAAATCTCCGTTCATCAAATGATGAAACAGCTTCTCATTGTGTGTCGCAAGGGCGTAATCTATCAACGCTTCTCGCTCGACCCGCTCAGCTTCCTGCTTCAGCAGAACCTCTTCCAGATCGACGTCGCCGGATGGAACAAAAAAGTTCCGATTCACCTGCGGCACTCGAAGCACGTAATCGAACGCATTGTCCGGATTCCGGTCATAAGCGATGATGAAACCATATTCCCCCACAGGAAGATTCTGCTCAAACGCATCCGCGACGATGACAACCTTCTCTCCTAATCGCAGCATCGTCTAACCTCCTGGTAGTCTATCTTAATATTTATTTGTATAGTCTACTAGAAAAGAATAACGATGTCTAGGAATACTAGAATTAAACAACATATTTGTGCAAAATCTTTTTCCTCTCTATTAATATGTGTTCAAAAAGAACAGTACACAGTACCGAGAAGATGGATAAAGCTAGAAATGGAGTAGCGATTTCTTCTAAATAACCTCTATTAAACAATCATGTTTTCTTTGTGGATCCACCTGGCTTGCGTTGTGATCGAATCACGACAAACCAATATATGATGAGCGGTGTGGGAAATCCGGTGATCCCCCATAATCCCCATAACCAAGGGAAACGTCCACGTCTACGTGCGTCCTGAAAGATCCAGGTGCCTTGAACCAAGAGAAATATGCCAAGCAGTATAAGCCACAATGGAGAAATTTCATGCAATGAATAATGCATTTTATTCATGACGAACCTCCTTCCGGCGCCGTCCTGCCCAGATCACAACTAAAATCACGGCAACAACAGTACCAAAAGCTTGAATACCCAAATATAGAGCTGGAGCAGATACGAGGAATAATGCCCCGAACGTAACGGCTAGCAATCCCACCAACCAGAAACAGATCATCTCGATCCAATTGGTTCGGCGTCTGATCTGTCTTCGTTCTCTGACTTGGGCTTCAAGTGAACCTAATGAAGGTATGTTTGCCGGCTCAAACGCATCATCAAGTACTCTCATGTGTTGCTGCAATCGCTCTACAACCTCTTGTTCCTGTTCATCATCTGATCTGCTCATCCTTATTCCAGCTCCTTTCTTAACTGACGGAGACCGTAGGCTGTTCGTGACTTCACCGTTCCGGAGGGAATACCCAACATTTCGCCAATTTCGTCATATCCGTATCCATAATAATGCTTCAACAGTACTGCCACACGATGTTCAGGCGTCAGCCTTGTCATCGCATCCATGACATCTGTCCATTCTTCATTCCGACTCTCAAGCTGCCAGCGGAATCGACGTACAGCCTGATCACGGATAAGACTAAGCCAGCTCTGCTCTCTCTTCCTGCGTCTTGTCTTGTCGATATAGATTCGGGTCGCAATGGTAATCATCCATGATGAAAAGGCAGACGTGCCATCATATCGATGGATATTCTCCATACAACGAACCATCGTATCCTGCACGGTCTCTTCCGCAAGATTCGCGTCCATTGTAACTTTGACAAGATACTTATACACAAACGTGTAGTTACGTTGTAACAAAGCTGCGAGTGCACTATCATCTCCCGATACCGCTCTGCGTACTTCTTCAAGTTCAGCTGCCTTGATCATGGTCATCACCTGCTTCCCGTTCAATCTGGAGTTAATACGACAGGCTCTGCGGAAACGTTCAATAAAATTTTTAAAAAAAATCAAACCCGACAATTTCCCGGGCAATCAGACTTGATTCCGGTAATCTTGCAGCTTGTCGAACCACGGTTGCTTGTGGGCTCCATTTCTTAACACACGGCTTGTCCATATATTCTGCTGAGACTTCATCACTCCACCGGTCACGCTAGGGTTATGTATTAAAGTTCGCTTGGTACTAGTTTCTCTTTTCACACTTTCCAATATGCGACGGTTTTCATCCATAATCGAATGCTCGACACGCTGTCCCAACGGAATAAATCTTGTTTTCTCCACTTTGATATTCCCCGCTCTCATGATCTATATAAGTTGAACTAAAGATTATTTACACTGACACTACGATGACAGAATAACCTTCCAATCGCTGTTATCCCCAGATTTTTTGATTCCCTTTTCTTAAAGGGAAAATCCGGGGAAAGCGTATGCTTACGAGGCAGCTTTCTTCCAGAAAGCTTTTAGGCGAACACTTCGCTTTTTCAGGCTCTTTCTGTCCTCTCCGTTATTATGTAAATGATTAGCTCAAATTATATATTATTTTCTTTAAAATTCATCAATCTGTGCTTGTTGCTAACTTACTATTGGTCTCAAACTGGATTGTGATAAAGCTCATCATGCATCTCTATGTAGGGTGAAACAGGCTAAATCTGTGATGAAAAAGGGGCTGAAAACAAAAAAAGAACGCAAACCGGGTATAAACCGCAGTCTGCGTGCTTCGCAAGGTTGGGTGTTTCTTGGTAATGCTTCAGTTAGATGATGCCTTAACGCTTGTAACAACTAATTGCTATTCTAATGAAAAAGTTGTCACTTGTCCAGACTTTCTTTACATATCATGTCGGATTATCTTGCGGACACGTAAGGATTGTTCTGTTTCTCATAACCAATGGTCGTTTTGGGGCCATGTCCTGGATACACTTTAACCTCATCAGCAAAGGTATACAGCTTGTTCTGAATCGAATCAATCAGATCCCGTTCACGTCCTCCTGTGAGGTCCGTTCTGCCTACACCCATGCGGAACAGTACATCACCGGCAAAGAGATCGTTATCACAGAGCAAACTTACACTGCCTGGTGAATGTCCAGGTGTATGGAACACTTTAAACGTATGTCCAATCAGATTCAGCTTCTGCCCTTCATCCATGGCATATTCAGCAGGATCTGTCGAAAGTGGTGGTGTCGCCTGCGGCCAATTCAAAGATCCATTTAATTTTGGGGTCGTGAGCCAGTCACTCTCCAAATCATGAAGATAAACGGGACAGCCCTTCAATTTACGGATCTCATCTACCCCGCCCATATGATCAAAGTGTGCATGTGTCAAGAGAATAGCTTCGATCTCCAAATCTTGAATCGCCTTAAGTAGCGGCCCTGGATTCATGCCCGGATCGATAATGACGGCTTTGCCCGGATCATCTCCTTGTAAGAGATACGCATTGGTCTGAAGCGGGCCGAGTGTAAACGTGCGAATGTTAAGCATATTGGCTTAGTAACCCGAAATCAGTTCACGCAGCTCACGGATAATGGCGGCATGTGACTCCGTTCCTTCCCCATAACGTTTGCCAATCTCTTGACGCGCTACAGCCAAATTCTCTTGATAATCTGCTGCTTCACGATCCGGATTAAGGCGTTTGAATTCAACCATGACTTCCTGTACATGCTGCGGACGAGGTCCCCACTGACCAAGCACATGACCACCTGTATCTGCAAAAATAACGACTGGCACGGAACGGCCACCCATCGTCAGGAACTCATCCATCACTTCAGGGTGGTGCTCCATAATCAGAACTTCAGTTGGGATTCCTGAGATTTCAAGCGCCTGGAATACAACCGGAATATTACGCACAACATCCCCGCACCAGTCAGCAGCCAGAATTAACACACGCAGGTCGTCGCGGTGGTTCAGGCTTTCAAAGAACTCACGATCGTCTTCGTTCGACCAAGTAAAGCTATCATAGTTGGCCTGGAATTCACTTTGGTTCTTGGTCATACTCTCGATAAATTCCTTCGGTGGCAGACCTTTACCGAATTTGTGAGACAAGTTGGGTTTACCCATAACTAGACACTTCCTTTCTTTTTGCGAGCATTCATCCATTTAATAAGTACATAAACGATCATAAGGGCGAGAGCGACAAGCAAAATAGGCATAACATATGGCGCCGCTTTCTCATCAATATGCTTCCATTGATCTCCAAGGATCATCCCTAAATATATAAACAATGCAGTCCAAGGTATAACAGCGAGTGTAGTAAGCAAAATGAATTTACCTACGTGCATTTTTGTGATGCCAGCCGGGATAGAGATGGCATGCCTTACCACCGGAACAAAACGCGCCGTGAAAATGACACCTGCACCATACTTGCGAAACCACTCCTCGGAATGGTCGATGTGTTTTTTCTGGATGAGTATGTATTTACCGAAGCGTTCAAGTACAGGTCTGCCGCCATAACGGCCAATCCAGTAAATAAATAACTGGGCAACCACACCGCCCACCGTACCAAAAATCATAGCACCGAAGAAGTTGATATTACCTTGTGAAACGAGAAACCCTCCATACGCCAGCACAATTTCGCTCGGAATAACTTCTAACATTAATCCAAGCATGATTCCAAAGTACCCGAGACTTTGAATCCAATCGAACAATTGGCCGACAAGGTTATGAATAAAGTCCATCTCAACCCTCTTTCTCCATCCTGATTGGCGGTGCCCCTCCGCACCATGGATGTTCGTCCCTATTTTATCACAGGCCTGTATACGTTGCTACTTCAAGAGGTTGGGATAGTGTCCCGTTCGCAGCACTCCGCATATGGTATGGGGAGAGGAGCGTGAGAAGATGTCACACAAGTCAATACCCGGTTCTCCGCCGGTCAAACATACGCAATCCGGTCAAAATCTTCCTTCCGCCAGGGGAATTCGGAGGGCATGCAGCAAGGAATTGTACCGGACAGCCAAAAGGCTAAAGGTATATGTCTCTCCCGAACGGATGAAACAGGCGGAAGAATATTATTACAGTAAGGTAATTGCGAATCTGATCTGGATTGGGGAAAATCGCGACAACCGCAAGAAATTATGTGAGTGGTGGAACTCGGATGTCAGTGCAGAAATTTCCGCGCTGTGGGAAGTAGAGGTCGAACCATTAAAAGATGCGTTTCAGCATGCATTTGGCGGATATCGCCTGTAAATAAGCAGGAATAAAAAACTTCTCTTATAGGTGGAGTCAGAGGATGTCTACTGGGTTAGGGGTACGGTTACGGTTGGAACGGAGCATGGAGCCAATGAACACCACAGGGAGTATGAACAACGCTTGAAGTATGAGCCTTAACAGGAGTGCAACAAAGCTGAGAATATGAGCCTAACAGAGAGTGCGAACATAAATAGTGGGTTTGAATAACGCTTAGTGCAGGAACAGAAACAGCGAGTGTGAGCATAAACGATGCTGTGAAAAACGCTGGCAGTATCTTTACATGTTCATGTTCATGTTCATGCTCATGTTCATGCTCATGCTCAAGCCCACGAGCGGTAACGAATCTGAGGCACCTTATTCAAGGATTTGAAACACTCTCAGAAATTTAAGGAATCTGAAACATGTTATATCGGAATTTTCGGCCTATATAGGGTATCTGTCAGGAGATTTATGGAAATAACGTGTCTGAAGTTCCTTACAATTTAAAAAGGAGCAGCTAAAGGCCAAATAAGACGTCCTGTGTTCCTTAGAAAAATGTATACCATCCCCGCGAGGCAGCCAGTTTAGATTTCAAAATTTACAGATTTTTAGAGACTTTAGAGACGCTGACATCCATTGTTATATCGCTCGGGTCAGCGTCACTATTCACCAGTGAGTCAAGGGCTACGCTTGGTCAACTCTGGAGAAAATGGAGGAGAAGAAGCCCCCGCAAGCCTGCGCAGGTTCTCTCCATAGCCTGGAGCAGGTTCTTCCAGTACAAAATGGCGATCATTGCGATCACCCCCTGCTTTCACTTCCTCAGCCAGCAGTTGATATCGTTCATACATCTGTACACCAGCGGCGGCAGTCTGTCGGGCTCGATCTCTATATCCTGCCTTCCATTCCCGCCGCGCTGCCTGCTCCATCCAATACAAAGCCACGGATTGACCAGTGCCATCATATCGATTCAATGCGATCGCTTGTTCAAAGTATTCTCCAGCCTGCTGCCCTTTGCCGAATTGGGCAGCCAATCGTCCCAATTCGATGTAACTCTGAGGGTGCATCGGGGAATGGGACAAGCCGCTTAGAAGGAGTGATGTTGCTTCTTGCCTCGGGAGAGATCGTGCAAGGGATATCATAATATCGGGTCGAGTCGGATTCGATTGAAAAGCAGCCATAAGATGCATTTTATGTGCTGAAGTGCCATCCGGTTCAGTCAACGCCTGACGGTACTGCAATTCTGCTACGGTGTATCGGGAGGTCAGCCACATTGTTCCACCTAGCCAGAAAAGGATGATCATCACTGCGGATGCCCTTATTAACCGAGCAATCACTCGCTGAAGTATACGAAAGAAGGTACGCATCGGGATAGTTGATCGGCTGAATTGAGTTGATAGGTATCGGATAAGACGAGCTCTGGCTCTGAATTTGAATCTGGATCTGGATCCGGATATGGATTCAGATCTGAAAGGTGTGTATTCCGCAGTTCCACCCAATTGCTTGCCTTCCACTGCTTCGGTCTTCAATGCGGATGCCCATGAACCAAGCCAAATAAAGAGCATCCAGAATAAGGTGAAGCTCCAGTCGAAGTCCATCGCCCCATGCAGGCCAAAAACAAGCACGGCTGGCATAAGCTGCGGTGCAAAATAAAAGGTGCTTCGCAGGGTGAGGAGAAACCACCCTGCGACAAGCAGGATGCCGATCATGCCCGTGTCCAGGGCGAGATCGAGCATGCCGTTGTGGACCTCGCCTCCGACATAAGGCGAGGATTGAATGGCGCGGAACATGTTGCGCCATGTGTCCCCCCCGTGGCCAAGCCATGCGGCCTCGGTCCACAACTGAAGGGCATCCCGCCACATCTGCAGGCGGGATACCCCCGTGCCGACACCTGCCGCTAGGCGATCGGCGGTGGAGGCCACGGCCATCAGTGCGGCGGTGGCTCCTGCCAGCATGATGGCCGTTAGGGCAGCGGCGCGCGGAGCCTTGGCGGCGCCGCTGTGCCATAGGCGGCACAGCAGCAGCGTGCCGAGCAGCGCAGCTGCCCATGCCCCGGCCAGTGCCAGCAGGCCGGGCACGGGTGCAGGCGCCAGCTGGGCAGCAGCCAGCTGGCGGTACAGCCAGGCCGCGCACGCTAGTGGCGCGGCCATGGCCAGCAGTAGCGGCAGGCGGGCACCGCGCCGCTGCACAGCAAAGGCGGCGACCGCGGCGCAGCCGGTCGCCAGCCAAGCGCCGCGCGACTCGCTCAGCAGAAGCGCGGCTTGCGCGGGCATGAGCGGCAGCACTGCCGCGATGAGTCGCCCGGCCGGCACAGGCCGGGCCAAGACTCGCGCGGCGGCGGACAGCCGCTCCAATGCGTACATGCCAACAATGGCACCGTACGCATTAGGGTACTGCAATAATCCGCCGAGCCGTGCTCCGGCGGAGCTGATCTCGGGGTCAGCAGTCCGCATTACCCCGAAGGGCAGCGGCAATACTCCGCACACGGCAAGAATGCCGCTTAGCACAAGCAAGCCGCCGGCCATCTGCCAACCGCAAGCCAACCAACGCGCACCATCCGTGCGCGCAGCCAGTATTGCGGTGAGCAGCGTGAACAGCGCAAGCAGGCTCCAACGCAGCATCTCATCCATACTGCCCTGTCTACTCACCGAGCCTGCCCATGCGTGTAGCCCAAAACATGTCATCATCGCTAGCGGCAACAATATCCGCCAAATCTCTGGAAAACGAAATATTTTCTCAACCATTCGTTCCATGTTCCCCTGCCGCTGTACCAATGACATGGGTATCCGTTCACTCGCCTTCTGCGGACGAAAGACTGTAAGAAATAGCACTATCACAATCATAATCAAACTGCTTCCTGCTGCGATCAGAATAATAGGGTACAGATCCACTGAATAATACAGTCCCCGACTCAGACATCCTGCGAGCAGCAAGATAATGGAGAGTATGCCCAGCCCAACAGTCCATCCCGACCCTGAATAATGTTCACATCTCAACCTTCGAGAAGAACTGCCTGACCCCTCCGTTTGCATAACTCTATTTGTATGGTATGTAGCATCTTTTTTATACATATCATCTTCGTTGTATGTATCTTCCCTATTATATGTACTGTCTCTACAGATCCTACTGCCCCTACCGTCTTCTCTACTGTCCCCATCATATAAATCCCTGTTATCTACATATTCTGTATCATTTGCGTAGTGAATCCCCTCAAACGCCCGTTCCATAAGTTCCTCTCTGGCCGCATAACCTCGTTTATACCTTACAACTCCCTTATCTATCGCCCTATTCTTCATCCTTATTATCCACCCTCCTTCCTTCCACCGCTCGATACGCATAACAAAAAGACAGAAGATCCCGATAAGGGGTCCTTCTGTCTGATACATAACTGACAGTTATGGTGTTGCCTGCTACAACGTATGTGCATAATATTGAACTTTACATTCAAGGACCCTAATTGCAGTATGTCCCTGGAATGGCATCGGCACACTCAGCAAATGTCACAATTCGTGGAATCCTGAACGGTTTCTTTGCTCGATTTTGATTTCCCAATAACCTGCTTGCCATCATCAGGGAGCAAATCAGAACAAGCCCGCTCCAAATATGGATCGGCATGAATGAAATCACGGAAAGCCGTATATTCATTCCACATCTCTGACACTTCACCCGCTTGACCGCGAACAGCACGTATCAATATGTTTTTAGGTGTATTCTCCATGTCGATGAATTCAAGTAATTGTGTCTTGTATCCCATCAGATCAAGCAATTTGGCACGAATTCCATCCGTAGCCAGTGCGGAGAAACGTTCCTTGAGGATGCCATGGGACAACAACGGATTCATCACGGAAGCCTCTACTTGGTCGAACAGTTCATGCTGACAGCAAGGAACAGACAGAATAACAGAAGCCCCCCATCGAACCGCTTTCTCCAAAGCAGCATCGGTAGCTGTATCACAGGCATGCAGTGTTACAACCATGTCCACTTCATTCAATTCATCGTAGTCCGCGATGTCTCCAACCAGAAACTTCAGATCACCATAATGTAATCGATTAGCTAGATCATTACAGTGTTCAATGACATCTGCCTTCAAGTCCAACCCAATAATTTGGAGTGAACGCCGTTGTTGTACAGACAGATAGTGATATAACGCAAAAGTCAGATAAGACTTGCCACAACCAAAATCAACAATGGTAAGGGGACGTCCCTCCGGCAGATGCGGAATGACATCCTGCACCATTTCGAGGAAACGGTTAATCTGTCTGAACTTGTCATACTTGCGGGCCAGCACACGACCTTCTTCGTTCATAATACCAAGTTCAACAAGGAACGATACGGGTACTCCCTCTTCCAATACATATTGCTTCTTGCGATTATGCGACAGATCCACCGCAGTTTTGGAAGCCGATTTGGTCAGAATCGATACTTTATATTTTTTGCTGATCAAAATTTGATAGTCTGCATCGGTAGTACAGAGCAGGCCTTGACGAAACGTCTCTTCGCATAGCAAAGTCATGCGCTCTGCCGCTTCAGCCGGAGTCAAATTCTCGTGCAGCACTTTGTTGTTATAATGAAATGCAAATTGATAATGCAGCTGATTCTTCAGTGTCACCGGCTTGACTTGCACTTTGGTATACGAGACATTGTCCCGTCTGCGCAGCTGGCTCCAGGTCGCTGTAATCAGCGAATTCTGTTCAAAGATGTCTTGTATAAGCTTTCGCAATGAATCCACGGGGTACATCTCACTTTCGGTTTGGTTTGGTCAACCGTTACCATACCACAATTCTGTTTCCTCTCCAAGTGAAGGCAGGTAACAAGCATTGATGCAATCCATATTTTATGAGTTCATCTCTTGACGACTTAGTTCGGCTAACCCCTCTTCAACTTCGTTGCGCGGCAAACCGCCTTGCTCCAGTTGTTCATCCGTGAGTTGGCTCAACCTTTGATAGAACGACTGTGCATCATCTCGGTAGCTTACAGGGAATTCCGGACCAAGCTGGAGCAATCTATACCAACTGTTCTCTGCCTGGTCGTAATGTCCCTGTTGCTCACGATACAGGGCAAGCTGTCTTTCGGTCCGGACAGGGAGCTCATATTCTTTGGTAAGTCCCAATACACCCTCCACCCGTTGCGGTGCATCTAATAACTGGGGATTAGCGCCATGATTCAATGCATACAGGTAAAAATGAAGTGATCTCATCAATCGGATGACAGCCTCATCCTCTGCGTCCATTCTCTCCTGATCCTCTATACCTTCCACTTTGGCCTTTTCTTGATAGATATAGGCTTCTTCTTCAATCAGCCTGGCAGCGTGCTGCAGATTGTCCACTTCAATCATCCCGCGAAAACGGAACATTTCAATAACATCCTCAGCTGGTAACGAGTTCAGCAAAGACAAGTTTAGCCCAAACTGCCTGCGCATCAGCTCATCCAGTTCAGACAATGCCTCGGTGTGCTTACGTTGCTGTTTGAGCGTGAACACTTTACCTATTGCTTCAGTCATTTCCTCCATCATGCGGAGCAGATAATCTTTTCTGAACATGCTGTATGCCCCCTCATCATTCGACCTTATCCATTCAATCGCTCTCCTAACGTCCTATTGTAGTTATTTTAATTCATGCCATGACAAAAAGCCAAAAACAAGACGCATGTCTTTACTCTGGCCATGGACGTGACAAAAACCCCTGCTTATCCCAAAAGGACGTTGCAGGGGTTCGAATGATGTGGGAACCGATAATTCTCCAAAAGGAATCAACACTATCCAGGAACCCAACTGTATTTTAATGAAATCAACATAAATCACTTCATTGATTACTTCGATAATCCAGACATAAATTGCTTAATGACCTGAATTAATTCTTCAGGAGCCTCATACATGCTCATATGACCCGCACCCGGGATAACAGCTTGCACGATATGCGGCTTGTCACTTGTAAATGTACGTTCTGGCGGAATAACAGCATCTTTCTCTCCTGCTACCAGCAATACAGGTAAAGGAGTGGCGGATAGCACATCGCGGCGATCCGGGCGTTCACGCATAGCAAGAGCAGCACCAACAGCACCTTGAGGCGCGGTCTGGTAACCAATTTCCTTCACGCGTGTTACGTGCGTAGATAACGAGTCCACATGTTCAGGTGCAAATAAACCAGGAACCAGTCCATCCACAAAATTCACGATACCTTCCGTTTGAATAGTGGAGACGGCACGAAGGCGTTTCTCTTTGGCTTCTTCACTGTCCGGGTAGGCTGTGGAATGGATCAGGCCAAATGCATTCAACCGCTCAGGGTGACGTTGTGCAATCGAGAGCGCAATATATCCCCCCATCGAGTGTCCCAGAAGGACAGCCTTTTCCACATTCAACTCATCCATTAACTGTAATACATCGTTGCCCATCTGTTCGATGGTATAACTTCCTACAGGTGCATCTGTTTTCCCGTGTCCACGCAGATCAGGTACGATACAGCGATAGCTGCGTGCCAGTTCAGGTACGACCTCATCCCAATACGATGAACTGCCACAGTATCCGTGGAGCAAAATGAGTGCTTCTCCCTTACCTTGTTCGGCATAACAAATCGTCGTTCCATCACACATCACTTTTTCCATATGAATCCCTCTCTCTGCGCGAATTAAATAATTCAGGTTGTATATTATTAAGCCTACATCTCATGAATGAAACGTTTGTCTCCATTTCCATGCTTCAATTGCAGCGTCTGCAATCGTTCGGGACATCTCCATGACCGAGTGAAGCGAGGTCATCTGCAATATAGAATAAGGCCTTGGTCCATTGGCATTAACCACAGCTGCCAGACTGTATTGTCCGACAGGAGGGAGCTTACCTCCAACCGATTGGGCTGGAATGAGTGGGTTATTGGAGAGATAATATGTACCTACGGCATTCTTGGGACCCAGACACGCATCGATCGCTATGATGGCATGGTGTGCAGGAATGAGTGCCAATTTCCTCTCCAGCGTGTCTGCATCACAAGGGGAAGACAGCGTGCCTATCACGTTGCCTATTCCATTCTCTTGCAGGATACTCCCTGTCAGCGGGCCCAGGGCATCCCCGGTGGAACGATCGGTTCCGATGCAGACAAACGTGATTTCATCCGGAGCGTGAAGTTTGAGGATATTCTTGAAAAATAAAACCAGATTCTCTGCAGGCACGCCTTTGCGGGCTTCCCTTCCTTGATGGCGAACCATTTCTCGCTTATACGCTGCCAAGCTGTATTCCCTCCAGTACACTCCGTTTTCCATGAAAACCGATTGTTGTATCCATCATTGTAACCGATGCTTGCTTTCCCCGCAAAAGCATTGGCCTGAGCACTTCCAATCATGATACAATAACAAGAGTTTCCGATACGGAAGGGATGAATTTAACGATGGATTTAACACAAGCAACAGCAGCCAATATGGAATATATGATTGAAGCGATCAAAACCAAACTGCGTATGGCAAGCGGTGCTGCCATGCAAGCTTCGTCATTCCCACTTGAGAAATATGAAGATCTGTTTGACCTGTATGAAATGATTTTGGGCAAGGAACATCTCAGTATCTCCGAAGTGGAAGCTGTCGCTTCTGAACTGGGTAAGCTTCGTAAATCCTAGTCCAAGCAAGCAAAAAAAAGGACCTGTCTTCCACATCACCGTGGCAACAGGTCCTTTTCGCCTATTTTTGTTTCAAGACTATCGTTATAGGAAGTACATCTGATCCTTAAGGCAGATCAACCAGAACAAATTCGGCAGGTTCACTGTCTGTACTCGTAATTTGCAGATCGCAGCTTTTACGAATTCGTGCAGCATCCCCCGGCTTCAGGCTGAAGTTGCCATCCGAGCAAAGAATCTCCACATGTCCACTAATCAGGAAAAGATGTGTCCGTCGCTCTTCATGTTGCGGGTACATCAACTTCTTCCCAGACTCCAAATGGGACAGGTAACAGGTTACATCCTGGGAAATAGGCAATGCGCCTTCGGTTCCCTCGCCCCCTTGCCCGGATACAATCGGACATAGACGATTCAAAGGCTCCTTTGGCTCTACTTTCCGATTCGTATAGGATGGTTTCAGCATACGCTCCGATGGCAAAAACCACATCTGAAGGAATCGTACCGGTTCATCCGCTGACGGATTGGTCTCGGAATGTTCCACTCCCGTACCTGCACTCATCACCTGGACTGTACCCGGTTCAAGCAATTGTTCTGTTCCCATACTATCCGTATGTTTGAGTGTACCTGATATGACATAACTGACAAGCTCAAGATCATGATGTGGATGTTTCTTAAAGCCTTCTTGCGGCATCAGCGTGTTTTCATTATGAGCCAGCAGACAGCCAAAATGGGCGTTGCTCGGATCATCATAATCCGCAAAGGAAAAGCTGAATTCACTGTGTATCCAACCTCGATCCGACGTGTGCCTTTCTTCCGATGTCACCACTTTAATCATGTTCATCCACCTCCAAGGGTTTAGAGCTGCCACATTACTGCGGCAGTCCATGCGTGTATATGAATTGTTTAGATAAATACCAGTTGGTATGTCATCTTTACCCGGGGTCCGGCAACTCTAATCACGCCCCTCCTTAAGGTTATACGCTATCTTCAAGTGAGTGGAGAATGAACTCGCTATCTGCATGACCTACAAGGATACCCTCATCATTACGGATGTCGGAAGGGAACACTTCAGCCAATCGTGCAATGGTTCTCTCATTGGAATAACCGATCTGTTTCAAGATGGATTGGGTAATGAAGGCCCACTCTTCCTCGGAACCATCAAGTACCTTGAAGGTGATTCCCAATCGTTCTTTTTTCAGACCAAAACCGAATACCCCTTTGAATCCACCTTTTGCGACAATGTTATCGTCTTCGAGCAGTACTGAATCTACACGCTCTGTGCCCCCTACCATTAACGGATGTTCATTCATGGCTGATGTAATCGTCTCTACAGCTGTTCTTGTAGAAGGATCGGCGATAAGATCCGGACAAGCGAGCTTCAGATAGGCGTTCGACAATGCTGATAACGGCAAAGAAAATACCGGAAAGCCGCAGCCATCCGTCCCAAGCTTAATTTCTTTTTCCTCAATACCTGCCAGGTCGGCAAACGTTTCGAGAATTTCACGTTGTACGGGGTGATCCGGTTCAGCGTAACTGCCCAAATCAACCTGCTTCATCTGACTGTACCCCAGAATTCCCAGATGTTTTCCGGAGCAGTTATGCAAGATGCGGCGTTTCTCTCCTTGTCCACGTATCCATTGATTACGGCTTTCTTCATTAAGCGGGTAGCTTGGTGCACAGATCAGGCACTCTTCACCCAATCCGATTTTACCGGATAACTGCTCCAGTACCCGAATGTGTTCCGGCTCCGAACGATGCGAAGAGCACATAATGGCAATCTCCTGTGCGGATAGGCCATAGTGACTGGCGATCCCTGCCCGGATTCCTGGAATAGCTTGAAAAGGTTTGGCAGATGAGCGAGTGAACGCTCTAAAATGAGGGTCGCCAGCCGAGTATACGATTCGGCCATTCTCATCCGTAATACTTATGTGTCCGTAATGGGCGCATTCCATGACGCCTGCACGGTATTCTTTAATTAACAAGGCACTCTCCATGCGAGTTCTCTCCTTTGTGCTCCCGATTTCATCTCTGCTTTGCGTCACGACGCCGCATGGGATATCTT
This sequence comes from Paenibacillus sp. FSL R5-0519, assembly GCF_037974275.1. Classification (NCBI taxonomy): domain Bacteria; kingdom Bacillati; phylum Bacillota; class Bacilli; order Caryophanales; family Paenibacillaceae; genus Paenibacillus; species Paenibacillus sp. FSL R5-0519. Next base: position 789,182 of record NZ_CP150234.1, on the reverse strand, counting down.
AAATAGTATAGTACAAAAGCGACGTTTTTACAGTTTTTTCGACATGCATTTCGGGTATAGCTTAATCATCTATGTTCATGACTACCATAATGAAGGAGAAACTCACTATGCCACGCAAAATGTCTACACCATTCTCATCAGGTTCGACTTCTGGCATGTCGTTACGCCCCCTCTTCAACTGGAGTTTGGCTGGTATGGCTATCAGTGCTTCGGTCGTATTCATCCTGGCAGGTCTGGGTGCCTGGTTGGGCGGTGATTCTATTATTCGTCTGGATGCTGAAATTCAGCAATTATTTTATCTGAATTCGGATTCACGTCTGGATCTATTTCCTTACACTGCATTTATAACCGCGCTGGGCTCATTCAAAATCTCTGCTGTAGCCGCAGGAGGTTTCGCCCTTCTTTTCTTCATACAACGCAGCCCAAGGTTTGTTATATATGGATATGCGATCACGGGAAGTTTTGCCATGATGTGGATCCTGAACACGTTATTGAAAGAATTTTTCAGACGAAGCAGACCTGAACTGGATCATCTGCTGGTCGTTCACGGGTATAGCTTTCCCAGCGGACATGCCATGATCTCCATGGGCTTCTACGGCATGCTCTTTGTCATCTGGGCCATTGAGCAACAGCGACACAACTCTTCTAGTATGTGGCTTCCTGTTCTATGCGGCATCATTTTTATTTTCTTGATTGGCCTTAGCCGCATCATGCTCGGCGTACATTATCCTACGGATGTATTTACGGGATTTGCCGCTGGATTGGCATGGATCTTCTGCATCATTAAAGGTATTAAACAAAGTCACTAAAGAAGGAATTCCTCTGATTTCCAGTTCATTCATCCTCATCTTTATTGTTTCACAGGGTTGCACGGCGTTTATATACGAAGTAAGCAAACGCGAACAGACAACATCCTACATCAAGTTTAAAGGAGGCGGTTGTTATGTGGGGCATCATTATCAGCATTGTGATGGCTGTCATCATCGGTTTGATCGGAGATGCACTTGCCGGTCATAACATGCCTGGAGGCATAATCGGTGCAATGATTGCCGGATTTGCCGGAGCCTGGCTGGGAGCACTTTTGCTTGGTAACTGGGGACCCGTTATCGGCAACTTTGCCATCATCCCTGCCATCATTGGTACAGCGCTCTTTGTTTTCTTGCTGGGGCTTGTGTCCAGACTGCTAAGACAGGCTGCCTGATTCGGGCAACAAGGTGTTCGTTGTTTCGTATTTGTTTCTTAATTTGAAGAAGGAGTGATTAGACATGAATAAAGCAGAAGAGCAATATCCTGTACAGACGGGTTCGACTTTCGCCAAAGGGATTTTCATCGGAGGTTTGCTGGGAGCGGCTGCGGCACTACTCTTTGCACCTAAACCGGGACGAGAATTGCGTGGTGACCTTTCCGAGAAAGTAGGCATGGTTACTGACCGCACGAAAGAAGTTGCAACGGTTGTAGGTGATAGAGCTTCCGAACTGGCTAAAACGGTCTCATCCAAAACTTCCGACATTGCAAAAACAGTAAACCAAGGCCGCAATGATGTCATGGAATCTGTGAGAAAAGCATCAGCGGATGTGGCTAATGAAGCATCCCGTGCATCTGAAGAAGTGGCTGCCGCTTCCGTAGAAGCGAAGGAAGATGCGCGTAAAGAACTTAACTCGACTAGCCTGTAAGGCGATATAGATCGAGTGACCAATAGCCAGCTGCACTCCAGCTGGCTATTTTTTATCCAATGCGAGTTGAGGGGGAATAATTATGAGTAAAGTTACAATTAACGGTAATACTCCAATTACGGGGGGAACACCGGCACAGCAGTACGATACAAGTGAGCATCCTTTTGAATTGCGACACGAGGTAAAGCGATTGAACACACGTCTGGACCAGATTGCGGACAGTCTGGAGAGAGCACAGATCAAAGATATTATTGAGAACTACAGCAGTCCCAAAAAGCGGATTATTACCAACTTCACAGCAGGTATGGCACGAGGGCTCGGTCTGACCGTAGGTACCTTTGTTGTTCTGGGTCTGCTCGCGTTCATTCTCAGCCAATTCGTCAATATGCCGATTGTCGGACAATATATCGCTGACTTGCTTGGTTATATTGAAGATTACAAAAACTAAGAGAACTAGCCAACAGCAGGCTATCCTTTACCCTTTTGTATTGCTCCATTTTTCTCTCTCTCTTCAGCTGAAGGCTGTGAGGATTTCACTTTGAGCAAATCTCCTGTCCATCCTTTCATCATCAGCCATACGTACATGCCAATCATGCTTAGGATAATGGCAACAAGGACCAGAACAACTCCCCATGATTTATCGATAAAGGGCAGGTTCTCAAAGTTCATTCCCCATATCGCGCCGGCTGCCGTGGCAGGTATGAACACAGCGGTGACAATGGTCAGTGTTTTCATGATCTCATTCCCACGCACACCGGAGATCGCATTATCAATGGAGATTAATGTATCGATCTCTTTCTCGTAGTGTCTAAACAATCGTTCCATTCGCTCCACGCGATGTTGGAGCTGTTGGAAGTATCGATTTTCATTGATTTCATCAAGGTAAGCCTCATGTGAAGCGGCCATCAGTTCCGAGTAAGGAATGAACAGATTACTCCAATACAATAATTCAAATCGAGCGGCGAGAATCTGGTCCATCAAGGTGCGAGCATTGCGGGATTCCATCTTCCGTTCCAGATCACGCAGGTTCATCTCAAAATGATCCATTCCCACATGGTAGTAATGCAGTATAGCTCGAAAAAGTACAAACATCCCATCCCTGGCCTCGCTGCATTGCTGTAACATATGAGCACGTTCATCTGTCTTCATTATCCCTCGTGTATTGTCATCCATATTCAATGTAACCAGGTTCTTGCGATCAACGTAGAAAAACATCTGATTATCTTGGCGTTGGTCATCTCTCTCATTCTTGATCGCATATAACAAGGAACCAAATATGACTGGCTCTGTACCGTTCACAAAACGGACGGACAAATAATTTGATTCGACTTCCGGAATTTTATGAAGCCAGTACTGCATATCCGGAAATGCCTCTGTCAGTTCCTCCACAGCATTGTTCATGTTAGCGGTGTCAGGTGCAACCCAATCCCACCATTGCCAATGGTCCGAACAAGATAACTTGTCACGGCGAGCTTCCAACTTGATTTGGTTCATAATCACTTTATCCACTCCTGCACTTATGTTCGTTCATGCATACCCATCTTTTTGATCCAAAATTTGATCCCAAAAAGGACACGTATGCATTTCAGTGCAATGACGTGTCCTTATTTATGCCGTACTCAACAAGATTAGGGTTCCATTTTTCATAACATTGAAGCATTCGACATGATCTGTTTCAATTTCTCTGTAGCTCGCTTCTGAATACGAGATACGCTCATCTGTGAAACACCAAGCTTCTGGGCTATAGCCCGCTGAGATTGGCCATCCTGAAAGGCTAAAATAAGTACCTGCTGCTCTTGTTCCTTCAATTGTCCCAATGCCTGTTGCAAGTCCATCCGTTTTTCGACCGAATCATAGTCATTAACATCTGCACTAATCAGTTCACCCAATGTTGCTGCACTGTCGTCCTGAGATAAAGGAGAGTCCAGTGACACATAGTGATAACATTCCCGACCAGCCAGAACTTCAATCGTTTCTTCTGCAGTCAAATCAAGGTATTCAGCAATTTCGTTCACACCGGGTGAGCGCTCCAGCTTCACGGTTAACTCATCAATGGCATGCTGCACAAGTGCTCCCTTTTCCTTGATCCTCCGGGGCACCTGAATATACCAGGATTTGTCTCGCAAATAGTTTTTCATATGACCAATCATACTTTTCATGGCATATGGTTCAAACGGAATACCCAGGTTGATATCGTATTGCTTAAGCAAACGAATCAAGGCCATCTGCCCGGTCTGATACAGATCTTCGTATAGATCGGGGCGATTCCGCGCAATTTTACCTGCTGCCATCTTAACCATCGGTTCATATTTACGGATGAGTACTGTTGCAATTTCATTATCTTGGGTCTGCTGGTATTCCCAGATCAAACCAATAGCTTCAGACATGGACTCTGGGGGAGTCACTTTTTCATTCATACTTTCTCCTCACTTCTTGCAAGACGTTTTACGAGTACTACTTTCGTACCTTTGCCCGTCTCACTTTCCACACTGACATCGTCCATCAAGGCTTGCATCAGGTAGAACCCGAGTCCGCCAATCTGTGCTTCTGTCAATTCTTTGTCGTGAAGACCAGCACGTGATACAGCAGGGTTCATATTCTCGAAGCTTGCACCTTCGTCCTTGACAGTAATGGACAATGTATCGCCATCCACTTCGAATACAACTTCAACCATGCCGCCTTCGTGTGAGTAGGCATACAGTACAGAGTTGTTACAGGCCTCGGATACAGCAACTTTCATATCCTCAATGTCTTCATAAGAAAATCCCATTTTTGATGCTACTCCATAGAGATTGAGTCTAACAATATCAACGTAATCAGCTGTCGCCGGTAAATTAAGGGTGACTCTTTGAACTTCTGCATTCATTCCTTTTTCGATCCTTTCCTATTGGGAATTCTTCTGAGTGACAAAGAATTTGGCGATGCCCGTCATGTCAAAAAGTTTCTGAATTTGCGCAGGAACTTCCTGTACTTCGAAGCGAGCTTCCATTCCATGTCTTGCCTTCAAAACAGATAACAGGATACCAATCCCTGTACTATCGATATACTTCAGTTCTTTCATGTTGATCACGAGATCCTGTTCCTTGTTATCCACCAGCGGCTCCATTACCAAGCGGAAGTCAGGAGCAACCGACAAATCCAGTTCGCCAGTCAGATACACCGTGCACACGCCGTCCTGTGTTTCAGTTCTTGCATTGAATTTTTCATTTTTGTTTGTATTCATTAGACATCTCTCTCCTGATCAATGGTTTCCTTACCTAATAACCCAACTTCAGCACGAGTGAAACAAAAAGGAGTTTGGAATTTGTTTCAATTGGCCTGATTCATAGCAGAAGGGCCTGAATTTAGCCTTTGTCGTTGTTTCTGAAACTGGGATATTTTCTGTTTAACATTGCCCATTTTGACTGGTTTACTAATATAATCATCCATACCTGCAGCCATACAGCGTTGCTGAATACCTTCCATCACGTTCGCAGTCATAGCTATAATGACCGGCTGATCGGACGGGGACAGGCTTTCTCGGATCCGCCGTGTACATTCCAAACCGTCCATAACAGGCATCTGCAGATCCATGAACACATAGTCATAGGGAGATGGGCTACCCTTCACCATATCGAGCGCGCTCTGCCCATCATCAGCAATGTCTGAGAGCAACCCAAGTTTACCGAGCATAATCGACATCAACTTCTGATTAATTGGATGATCATCCACAATCAATACCGTTGGATATTTATTCTCATTCTTCACATCCGTGAGATTCTCTTCCCCACTCCTCTGGACAAGTTCAGTTTCGACATAGCGTTTTGCCTGAATGGTAAATACAAACGTCGCTCCCCGTTGCTCTGTTGTATCCAGATAGATCTGTCCACCCATCATTTCAACCAGAGTCTTGCAGATTGCCAATCCCAAGCCAGTTCCACCGTATTTACGTGTCATTGATGTATCCAGCTGGGAAAACGGCTGAAACAGGCGATCAACTTTGTCTGAAGCGATACCTATCCCGGTGTCTTTAACAGCAAACTCCAATGCCAGGTGTCCATCCTTTTCTTCCTTAACAGACACGATCAGATACACTCCACCGTGATCAGTGAATTTAATCGCATTGGCAATAAGATTCAACAGAACCTGACGCAACCTCGACATGTCTCCGTAAATTAATTCAGGAACAGAATCTTCCAGGAAATAATCCAGTTCCAGATTCTTTTTGCCTGTTTCAGCAGCGAATAATCCCAGCACTTCACGGATACAGGAGACGATTTCAAAAGGATGTTCTTCCAGTTCCATTTTGCCGGATTCCATTTTGGTAAAATCAAGAATGTCGTTGATGACCGTGACCAGTGCATCCGCGCTGCGACGAACGATGTCTGCATATTCCTTCTGATCTTCCTTCAGTTCCGTCTCCATTAGCAGATCCACCATGCCGATAACTCCGTTCATTGGTGTACGAATCTCATGACTCATCATCGCTAGGAATTCGGTCTTTGCATTAGCTGCAATTTCCGCTTCTTCCTTGGCCTGAATGAGTTGTTGATTCATCTTCTCCAGTTCCTGTGTCTTCTGGTGAAGCAGCATCGTCTGAGTCTTCAGTCGTTTATTGGTGATAAACATCTCCACAAAGCCCTCGATTTTGGATTTCAAAATCTGAGGAATAAATGGTTTAACCATGTAATCAATGGCCCCGGCTGAATATCCGGCAAACAAATGCTCCGCTTCTCTGCTATTCGCAGAGATGAATATAATCGGCACATCCTTGGACTTGTCCCGTGCCTTAATTAATTTTGCTGTCTCAATTCCGTCCATTCCAGGCATCTGCACATCGAGAACGATAACCGCAAATTCGTCTTTCAGCAGACAGCGGAGTGCCTCTTCTCCGGAAGTTGCCTTAACGAGTTTATATTGTTCCGATTCCAGAACTGCTTCAAGAGCAAGCAAGTTCTCAGGGCGGTCATCTACCAATAATATGTGGATTGGTTCATTGAGCCCCATGGCTAACCCTAACCCCCTATTTGATCTTCCGGTATATTTTTTCGGTCCGGTCTAACGGCTCATAGGTATCACTGAACTCTGTAAAATGTATCGATTCTTTTGACCCCAGAACCAGAATACCAAAGTGGCTCAAACTCTCATGAAACAGCCCATGCACATGGTTCCGCAGTTCATCATTAAAATAAATCATGACATTTCGGCAAAAGATAACATTAAACTCGTTAAATGACCGGTCTGTTGCCAGGTTGTGCTCGGCGAAAATGATGTTCTTCCTTAGAAAAGGATGAAATATCACCGAATTGTATTTCGCTGTATAGTACTCGGAGAAGGCTCTGGTACCCCCTGCCTCCAAATAATTTGTAGTAAATAGTTTCATCTTCTCAATACCGTATACGCCTTCTTTGGCCTGTTGCAGAGAGCGATCATTCATATCCGTTGCGTAGATTCTCGCCTTGTCATACAGTCCTTCCTCATGCAACATGATGGCCATGGAATAGACTTCCTCTCCGGTAGAGCAACCCGCATGCCATATTCGGATATACGGGTAGGTTCTCAGGATAGGAATAATCTTTTCCCGAAACATTCGGAAAAGCGAAGGATCTCGAAACATTTCCGTTACAGGGATGGATAAGTTCTGTACAAAACGGTCAAACGCGGAACGGTCATGAAGAACGCGCTCCTGCAAGCCGGATATGCTCTTAACACCTTCAGCATGTGCATGATGCCAGATTCTTCGTTTCAGGGACGGCAGTGCATAGTTTCTAAAATCATATCCATACAAACGGTGCATGCCTTCCAACAGCAACTCAATCTCGATCAGCTCGCGTTCTTCATCTTGCGGCATACGGACCAAATCTGCCCCCGTCTCGGTAGGTTCCCACGGTGTCATAAATTCTCTCCACTTCTTCATTTGTTACTTGCGTATTCGTCGTATTGTCTTTCATTACCCAAACAATGAACTTCCGAATAATGAACTTACGAATATAACCATACGCGCATTAAGGATAACAATTGATCTGTCTGAATCGGTTTTTTCACATAATCAGATGCTCCGGCCTCAATACATTTGCCGCGATCCTCTTTCATGGCTTTTGCCGTGAGCGCAATAATAGGCAACTTTTCAAACTGAGGGATCTGTCTGATTCGTGTCATCGCTTCATAACCATCCATTTCTGGCATCATCATATCCATAAGTACCAGATCAAATTCCGGATTTTTCTCTAAAATCTCCAGAGCCTCACGGCCATTTTCTGCAAATGTTACATCCATACGATAGCCTTCAAGGACACTTGAAAGAGCGAATACATTACGGATATCATCATCAACAAGCAATATCTTTTTGCCTTCAAACAACGTTTCCTTGTTGTGTAACTTCTGCAAGATGCGACGCTTGTCTTCCGGCAGATTGGCTTCTACCCGGTGCAGGAACAATGTGGTTTCATCCAGCAGACGTTCCGGTGACTTCACATCCTTGATAATGATGGATTCCGCATATTTGCGCAGCTTCATTTCTTCCTTGGAATCCAGTTCTTTACCTGTATAAATTATAATCGGCAGATCGTTCAGATATTCATCATCCCGAATCTGGTCGAGCAACTCAAAACCGGTCATATCCGTTAACATGAGATCCAGTACCATGCAGTCATAACGCTGGCTGTGTAATTCATTCAATGCCTCGCTACCTGTGGATACTGCTGTAATTGCTACATCATCATGACCAATCAATTCAATGATGGCTTTACGCTGAATTTCATCATCTTCCACAATCAACAGTCGTTTCAACTGATTCTCGGTATATGATTTGATATGCGAGAAAGCTTTATCCAGTGAATCCTTGCTGGAAGGTTTTTTCAGATACGCAATGGCGCCCATCATCAAACCTTGCTTCATATCATCAATGACTGAAATGACATGTACCGGGATGTGACGTGTTGCCGAACTGCTCTTCAGTTCACCCAGAATGGTCCAACCGTCCATAACAGGCAGTTGAATATCAAGGATGATGGCATCCGGCAGATATTGACGGGCCATTTCCAGACCTTTATCCCCTTGAAGGGCAACAAGTGCTTTGAATCCTCTTCCTCTCGCCATATCTATCAAAATATGTGCAAAGTTCACATCATCCTCAATGATAAGAAGAATTTTGTCACCTTCCATAAGATTATGCCGATCATCTTCGATCTGCGTGACATCCGTAGTATGGCTAGGAGACAGATCTGTACCCACGCTTCGCTCCGGATCAGGAGATAGGATCGACTGATGACTTGAGAGCATGGTCCGTGTTTCGATGGATTGTTCATAAAGCTCCTCCGAGGATACAGCTGCTTCTTTTGAAGCCCCATCCTCCGCCAGTGCTTCCTCTTCATGATTATCCGGCAGGTACAAGGTAAAGCAGCTACCCTCGCCTTCGGAAGATTCCACCTGTATTGCGCCACCAAGCAAGCGTGCCAGCTCCCTGCTAATGGACAATCCCAGGCCAGTTCCACCGTATTTGCGACTTGTGGTCCCATCTACTTGCTGGAATGCTTCAAAGATCAGATCCGTCTTATCTGATGGAATACCAATGCCCGTATCTTTCACACTAAATCCGAGATATGCCTGATTGGTGTTCATATATCCCGGCAATTCTTCCGGTTTCATCCGTCGTCCAATCAGACTAACCGAACCACGATTGGTAAACTTAAATGCGTTTGACAACAAGTTCCGCAAAATCTGTTTGACACGATGACTGTCTGTGTACACCCATTCCGGTAAATCGCTGTCGAATTCGATGTTCAAGTTCAGCTCTTTTTTATTTGCCATCGGTCCAAAGTTTTGCTGAACAAAGCTGGTCAGCTCTTCCATTCGAACCGTCTCATAATTGATATCCATCTTACCAGCATCCACTTTGGACAGGTCCAGAATCTCATCAATCATCTTCAGCAGATCCGCACCCGACATGTAGATGGTTTGCGCATATTCCTGCTGTTTGTCAGTCAGGTTTCCACCCTTGTTCTCCGACAATAACTGAGACAAAATGAGTAGGCTATTCAGTGGTGTACGAAGTTCATGTGACATATTCGCCAAAAATTCGGACTTATACTTGCTCGTCATCGACAGTTGCGTAGCTTGTTGTTCCAACTGTGTCTTTGTTTTCTCAATTTCGTCATTTTTCTCTTCGACTTCACGTACCTGCTCTTCAAGTGCCCGCGTTTTGGCAATAAGCTCCGTGTTATAATGCTCCAGTTCTTCTTGCTGACGCTGCAACAATTCCTCCGAGCGTTTAAGCGCCTCTGTCTGCTCCTCCAGATTCTCATTGGAACGACGAAGTTCTTCTTGCTGTGTCTGTAATTCTTCCGATTGAACCTGCAGTTCCTCAGTCAGTGCCTGGGATTCACGCAGCAGCTCCTCCACACGCAAACGACGTCGAACGTTGTTCAAAATTACACCCAGGTTCATAATCAGTTGTGTGAATAACTGCTTGTGCAGTTCATTGAAACCTTCAAAGGAAGCCAGTTCAACTACACCAATCAGTTCATCTTCAAACACGACAGGATAGATCATGATACCCGCAGCACGTGTTGAGCCTGAAGCTGAACCAATATGCACGTAATCTTCAGGCGTATTTTCCAGAATAATCGGTGTCATATCCAGCGCGGCTTGACCAATCAGACCTTCACCGATGCGATACATTTCCTTACCAACATCTTCATTCTCTTCGAATGCGTATGCACCGTAGCGTCTCAGCTCGTCGGGATGTTTCTCCTCATCGACCAGATAGACAACACCCAACTGAGCACCAAGCACAGGTGTGAACTCACTGATAAACATCTGTGAAATTTGGCGAATGGATCCAATTCCACGGAGCAACTCCGGAACTCTTGCAATATTCGAACTCATCCAATTCTGATCCTGTTGGGCCTGTACATAAGCTCTTTCGATCTCCAGTTTTTCTTCCAGATCGCTAGATACATCCTTGAACACCGTCGCAATCTGACCGATCTCGTCCGTAGACTTGACCTGAATGCGCCGGATGGTCCGGTAACGGCCTTTACCAAAGCTGGTTATCATCATGGATACAGTGTTCAGCCCCCGTGTAATACTCGGCAGCACCCACATAATGACACCTAATGCAAGCAACAACCCCGCAATCATGATGCTTATCGTAATCTGCACTGCTCTTGTATACGCTGCGTTAGCACTCTTAATCTCGGCATCAATCTCTTGATCCTGGTATCGGGAGAGGGCATTTAAACTATCCACGGCTTCTTTCTGTACCGCGAGTCCTGTTGAATTACGGTAGTTATTTGCATCTTCTGCCCGTCCTTGAGACATCAGGCTAATCTGTCTCGTGGCATAGTCTGTATACGCACCCCATGCAGTATTCACACGATCCACCAACTGATGTTCAGGTGCACTGTCCGCCCGATTTCTCACTTCTTCGAGGTTACGATCCCCCCGCTCCTTCATGTCTTTCAGGTCACCGTCCGCAGCAGCAGTCGAATTATTGGGATTCAACAACAAGTTAGCCAGCACTTTAGCAATGTCATTAACCTCTCCACGCGCTGCTGAAGTGAACCGTACTTTGAGATAACGTTCCTGATACATCTGATCAATCTGTTGATTACTGCTGTTTAGCCGTTCATAACTCACAAACGTGAGCACGATCAAAATAGCCATCAGAGCGGTAAATCCAACCAGCAGTTTATTTCTAATCTTCATTCAGTAACCGCTCCTTTTTCCAGCGTAATCCAGACCAGACACTTGTCATCATCACGTTCCTGTGAAATCTCGTCGTCAAAAAACAGTGTCTGCATGGCATCTTCATTCCATTGATGTGAACCGCTCAGTTTTCCGACCAGGAATTCATGTTGTTCCTCCTGTCCACCCTGAACAGTTTCCAATAATCCATCTGTATAAAGCGCGATATGTCCATCGCCCTCGTAATGGATCGTTTGTGGCTCAATATCCATTTTGTCAAATAACCCAACTGGACAGCAGACGCTGTCAAAAGTAGTGACGCTGCCGTCATCTCGGAAGAATAATGCAGGCGGATGTCCTGCGTTGACATAATCAATACGCTTCATCCGTGTATCCACAACCAGGTAAATTGCTGTGAAATAGTACTGTACCAATTGTTTCCCTAAATGGAGCTGATTGAAGCGACGGTTCAACTCCTGAATAACCTTCTCTGGATCGACGTAGGTGGTCACTGTATCTTTCAAGACAGAAGCGATAAACATCGTAAATAAGGATGAAGATATTCCGTGTCCCATCATGTCGAGCAGCAATACCCCATAACGCCCTTCCCCTAGCGGATACCATGAATACAGGTCACCCGCAAGCTCAAAAGAAGGTTTATAGATGGCATGCACTTGGAACAAAGGGTCTCTAATTGCCGGAGTTAATACAGCATTTTGAACCATTGCTGCCAACTTGAGTTCATCCTGAATACGCTGATCTCGCTCTTTATGCCAATCCTTCTCCTGTTTCAAACGAAGTGCGAGTCGAATTCTGGCCATCAGTTCGACTTTATTAATCGGTTTGGTCACATAGTCAGATGCACCTGCATCCAATGCTTCGGCAAGTTTCTTCGAGTCTCCGATGGCAGTCACCATAATAATCGGTATATCTTTCAAATTTTCAAATTTCTGCACAATACTGCATGCTTCGATGCCGTCCATCTCGGGCATCATCATATCCAGCAAAATCAGATCAATATCCGACGGTTTTGGACGAACTTCGTTGCTTTCCTCCCCAATTCCCAACACTTCAAACATTTCCATGGCGGAACTCGCCGTTACAATGTCACGATAGTTCTCTTTTTTAAGAATTTCTCGAATGATAATGACATTCGTCGGATTGTCGTCAACAATAAGTATTCTCATTGATATCTCCTTATCTGTGGCGTCCGGGTTTGTCGATTCTTATTAGGTAAAAACGAACGTTAATTATACAATTTTTTCATACAAAACGGCAGTAGACATAATAATTCCTAGTATAACTATAATCGTAAAAACAAAAAAACTCTATCAGTAAATGGCACCATCACGGGTAATCTTCACCGCTTTTCGCCCTGTTTTTGCAGCGTCCTGATCCCGCTTCCAAACTTGCAAAAACATAGATAAGGAATGGGGAAAGCCCCATTCCTTATCTATGTTTTTGATTAAGCATTTTACCTAAGTGATTGAGAAGCTTGTCCATGTTCAGCAAACTTCAACTTCTAACGCTATATTGATTAATCTTTCTTTTTGGCAATGACGAGTACTTTACCTTTGTCCAACTCACTCTCGTAAAAGTCAGCTTCGGCTTCAGTGAATCCCATCGAAACAATTTTGGCCCGGAGTTCGTCACCACGTGAGCGGAACAGATTCGCCAAGGAATCAAATACGCCTTCTTCCTTTATGCCAATTTCTTTGGCATCTGCTGTATCGGCAATTCGATCTGTACGATCCTTCTCATGGGCGAGAACAAAGATATGATCAGCAAGGTATCCGGTAATCTGCAATTCTTTCACCGCTTCTACCGCTTGGACTCCGTTTTCTACCACTTTTGCATAAGCTTGCTCATTGGTTGAATTCATCGTTTCCACTCTCCTCTGATTTCATCTTCTGTATCGAGCTACTTAGTATATAACCATACTATATGGGATTGAAACGATTTGGTATGAACCAATATCAGGATACGGTATCATCAAAAAGATCAATGCCATCAATCTGGCTGGAGCCTGACTTCATATATACCTTTAACGCCTGATCTCCACGGAGAAATACTTCTCCGTCCTCGGCCACATAATATGGTTTCCCAAGAGCATGATGGATCGCTTCAATCTTCATCTCGATCCTCTCTCCGTTTAACATGATGTGATCTTCAGATGCATCGATATGCACATATTGAATGACATCTGTATCTTCACACAAGCCAACCTTCACATCACGAAAGTGATATTCAGGACATCCCAGATAAGGATCTTCCTGTTTATACACCGCCTGGCCCTTCTTGGCCGACAAGTCATCTATGGTGTCATCCAAAGAAATCCCATTCAGAGTCCGAAAATGCTGGAAAGTCTCGGATCGATCAACAGCCAGAGTCACCTCTGATGCCTTCTCTTCCATTGCCGTCCATTGCATATCGTGAGCAGCGGGTACCGCTGCCGGTTGAACGGAAAAGGGAGAAATTACGCTAAACATCACAAGCAGTAGTTTCATCATGATTCTCACCCTTTCATCAGGTTCATCACCGCTCTGAAGGTTTCTTCATGGATTACAAAGCGATCATGTTATTTACGCATTCGTTGCCATACATTCGCGGCAACATCGACATACTTCATCCAGTTCTTCCCGCCCTTAGCATCACCATTATATGTAGCTTCATAGGATTGCAAGGTACGATCTGTTGATGTATCAGGTGGTGGCGTTACATGAGACGGTTCAGCGTGCGTTTTATCTGCGGCATGGTTTCGTTTCGTCTGAAATTTCGCCATCAGTGTCGTGGAGACTTGTTTAGCTGCTGCCGTTACTTCATTCAACACTTCTCCCAGATTCTCAACAGATTCCATAACAGGATCAATTTTTTTCATTTTGTGCTGTACATCCGCGGTAATATCATTGGCGTGTCTTACCGTTTGCTTCACTTCATAACTAAGTTCATCAATGGTCTTCTGTACCTCCTGCAATGTCTGTGAGACATTGTCCAAGGAACCCTGAGCGGATTTCAAGGTACGAATTAAAAAGAAAACAAGGACTGCAAATGCCACTGCAATCAGGGCCACGCTAATTTGATAGATCATAGAAGAACCTCACTTTCCACATGTGCATCAGTTTGTTATTGCTATAGTTACCCGGCGTTTTCCCGGACGAAACAAAATTTCATGTTACTTCAAATATGCTCACGCTTGGAAAAAAAACCAATGTTTCAACTGGATAGCCCTCGGTTAAAGTTAGACTACACAGGGCGGTGAGGTGAACACAACTCACTCCACAATCAAGTTACGAAAGGATGAAACCTTATGTTGAAATGGTCTGTATTATTTCTAATTATTGCACTGGTAGCAGGTATTTTTGGATTCTTCGGTATTGTTGAAGCAGCTGCTTCAATCGCGAAAGTACTCTTCTTCATCTTTGTTGTACTGTTCGTCATCTCCCTCATTACGGGACGCAGCCGAATGCGATAAACTCAGCTCTAATTGGACTGAGTCATATTAACGAATACATACAAAAGCCGATCGTGCTACCAAGCCGATTGGCTTTTGTGCGTTTTTTAGGCATAGGTCAACTTTTCTATATTATGTATTGCACTCCCTCCTGCTTTATTCCAAACTGCACTCCCATGAATTTCATAAAATTAGGACCTTTTTGAGATAGCCAACCCGGTTTTATCCCACCGAAGTATGATATTTACAGGCTTGCTATATACCCACATATGCGCCAGTTGACACTGGAGAATGCAAGAAAATATTGTTATAATTTGTGATTCATAAGGTAGCTCGCTTGGTTACTTTTAACACAGGACAACAAATTACATACCTAACCGAGGAGGAAAAACAAATGAAAAAAATCGTAAGTTTTGCCGCTGCATTAACGTTGATGGGTTCGATGGCTGCTGCTGCTGGTGCTGAGGAAGCGGTTACCGGAACGGTGACTCCCGAAAATGGAACAGAAGCTACAACAACGACAACAACTCCGGCTGTTGAAGTAAACAAACCTGCTGTAGACACCGTAGAAGGTACTGCTGAGACAGTAACCGGTACAACAACAGACACTACAGGCGCAACAGGTACTTCGACAACAACTGAAACTCCAGCTACAACTACAGATGATAAAATGTTTGAAGAGCCACTTGTAAAACCAGGCGATGAAGTTCTGGCACCTACAATGTTGCTGAACCTTCTGGAGCGCACTTGGTTCTATGATGCACCTAACGGTAAACCAATCGGTGCATTGAGCTCCCAAGTCATCGATACAACAGGTGAAGTGGTTGACGGATTCGACGGTGGCGAGTGGGTGCAAGTGTACACTTGGAAAGGCAAAGCGTGGATCCACGTTGCCATTCAATAACATCGTATAATCGTTCTAACGATAAGTAAAGAGGACAGCCCGCACAATCGCGGCTGTCCTCTTTTGATTTTCCAGGATGTTCACTCCCTGTTCAAGGGTTCCCTGTGACTTCTTCTGTCTTTGGTTCAACATGTACATGTACATGCATGATGTTATGCGATCGTTTCAGACGCTCTTCCACTCTGTCACAGATTTGATGGCCTTCAATCAAGGTCAAGCCTCCGTCCACTTCGATAACCACATCCACAAGTACATGACTTCCATGCACACGTGCCTTTACATCCTTGATTTTCTCAACACCGGGAACACGAGCTACGGAGGATCTGAGATCCGTCAGCTCTTTTTGATCAAACCCATCAGTAAGACGATGTGTAGAATCCCGAAAAATCTCCCAAGCCGTCTTGCAGATCAACAGACCTACAGCAATGGCAGCTACCTTATCCAACCATGGAAGTCCAAACTGCGCACCTATAATTCCAACGGCAGCGCCTATGCTGACCCAGGCATCTGAACGATTATCTTTTGCCGCTGCCATCAGAGCCTGACTATTAATCTGTTTAGCCAGACGGTGATTGTAACGATACACGCCTAACATCACCACAGCGCAGACTACAGCCACAGCTGCCGCCCAGAGGTTTGGAGCAACAAAGGCTCCCTCATACCAGGAGCGAACCGCTTCAACCAATACTTGCAGCCCAACCATAGCCATAATAAATGAAGCCACCAAAGCAGCAACAGTCTCCGCTCTAAAATGACCATAGGCATGATCCGAATCAGGTGGTTTCTGGGAGATCCGAAGCCCGATCAATACAGCAACAGATGCCACAATATCCGTAAGGTTATTAAAACCATCGGCCAACAAGGCGCTGGAAGCAAATACATATCCACAGATCAGCTTAAAGGCAGACAAGACGAGATAGGCTACAATACTAACCCAAGCCCCTCGCTCCCCTTTTCGAATTTCTTCATAAGCGTTCAACCGGGCGACACTCCTTTAACGTTTCGTATTACGGTTTTTTCATGTTACCAAATGCGGAGCGTGTGGGTCTACAGAAACAGTGTTGCCAGGCTGCATTGCTGTAGGCAAGCCGAAACAAAGTTGCCAGACGGCAGGGCTGTAGTTAATGAGAAAGAATGTTGGCCTGGGTAAAACCAAAGGTTTTGAGCATTTTATCAGGTTGCCCTTGTGGGGCTTTTATAAAACGTATAAAATAGGTACATCCCGTCCAATTTGGACGGCTCACTGTAAGACCGGGAGGGAAATAACGATGAGCGAAAATAACGAACCGAAAAAGGTCAGTTTGCAGGATGCTATACGCCAAAAGCTGGCGCAAAAGAAAGAACAAGCAAATTCCGGTAACCAATCCAGCGCCTACTTTGAAGGCGGACCCAAAGCGATGAAGAGTCAAAACAACAAGAAGCCTAACAACCAACGTCGCCGTACTGGTGGATCTTAGGTCTTAAGGCCGCAGAGAAACCCATTAGATTACAAAAAGAACCGCAAGCCCTCTTCACAGAGGCTTGCGGTTCTTTCGTATTTCTATGAAAATGCGCCGTAGATGATGCTTCGTTTAAGCTTCTACCGGATACATTTTATTGCGCAGTTCTTTGATTTCATCACTTTCCAGATACTCGTCATAGCTCATTTGGCGATCAATGATGCCATTCGGCGTAATTTCGATAATCCGGTTAGCAATGGTTTGAATGAACTGATGGTCATGGGATGTGAACAGCATAGTACCGTCAAAGTCAATCATACCATTGTTCAGCGCTGTGATGGATTCGAGATCCAAGTGGTTCGTAGGCTCATCCAGAATCAATGCGTTAGCACCCGTCTGCATCATTTTCGCCAGCATACAGCGAACTTTCTCTCCCCCGGAGAGTACACTTGCCTTTTTCAGGGATTCCTCACCAGAGAACAGCATACGTCCCAAGAATCCACGCAGATACGTTTCATCCTGATCTTTGGAATATTGACGGAGCCAATCCACGAGCGTCATGTCTACACCATCAAAATATTTGGAGTTGTCTTTCGGGAAATAAGCTTGAGTTGTGGTTACACCCCAAGTGTATTCGCCGCTATCCAATTCCGTTTCACCCATCAGAATATCAAACAGTAGTGACTTGGCATTCCCGTTTGGTCCAACAAATGCAATTTTATCCCCTTTGTTCACGACAAAGCTGATATCATTCAGCATTTTTACACCATCAATGGATTTGCTGATGCGATCTACGGTCAACAATTGTTTACCGGCTTCACGCTCAGGCTTGAAGTTGATAAACGGATATTTACGGTTCGAAGGACGAAGGTCATCCAGCGTGATTTTGTCGAGTTGTTTCTTCCGGGAAGTTGCCTGTTTCGATTTCGAAGCATTCGCGGAGAAACGTTGAATAAAGGCTTGAAGCTCTTTAATCTTCTCTTCTTTTTTCTTGTTGGCATCACGTTGCAACGCAAGTGCCAATTGGCTGGACTCGTACCAGAAGTCATAGTTACCTACGTACAGCTGGATTTTACCAAAGTCGATATCCGCAATGTGTGTACATACTTTGTTCAGGAAGTGACGGTCATGGGATACTACAATAACAGTACCTTCATAGTCCATCAAGAAGTTCTCAAGCCATTGAATGGATTCGAGATCCAAGTGGTTGGTAGGCTCATCGAGCAACAGGTTGTTTGGACGACCAAACAATGCTTGTGCAAGCAGGACACGAACTTTTTCGTTACCACTTAGTTCATTCATTTTCTTATCGTGCATGTCACGGTCGATACCCAGACCGATCAGGAGTGCCGCTGCATCCGGCTCAGCATCCCAGCCATTAAGCTCTGCAAATTCACCTTCAAGCTCACCTGCACGCAGTCCGTCTTCTTCTGTGAAGTCTGCTTTGGCATACAGTGTATCTTTTTCTTTCATAATGGCATAGAGGCGACTATGGCCCATAATTACCGTTTCGAGAACCGGATACTCATCATATTCAAAGTGGTTTTGCTTCAAAACGGCCATACGTTCGCCCGGGGTGATGTGCACCTCTCCCGAGTTTGACTCAATTTCACCGGACAAAATTTTCAAAAATGTTGATTTGCCGGCTCCATTGGCGCCGATGAGGCCGTAACAGTTTCCTGGTGTGAATTTGATATTTACATCTTCAAAAAGTGCACGTTTTCCGTAGCGGAGCGTGATGCCGCTTGTACTGATCATTAAGCATACCATCCTTTATTGGTTAATCTGCATACTGCATGAATAGCAAGTTGCGTAAATCCTGGATTCAATATCCCGATGCCTATTCTGGCACCATATTATAACACAAAAAAGCGGCAAATTCGAAAATTGGCCGCTTTTTACTGATTAAAGACTTGGTAAAAATACTGTTCATGCGGGTATACCCCTACATTAACATATTTGGCTCCCTTTTGTTAGTCCTGTTTACCTTCTTCATGCCGAATGCGAAGCGTTTCGCCATGGCCAAGCACCCGAATCCGCTCTTTACCAATGCCTAGCCGTTCACGTTCAACTTCCAGACGATCCAGTGCTTCCTTAGGCGTATCATCTGCCAGCTTGAATGTGCCGTAGTGCATGGGCACCATAAGCTGAGAGCCGGTTTCAACGAACCCCTGTAGTGCTTCTTCAGGTGTCACATGCTGAGAAGTCATGAACCATTCCGGATCATAAGCACCGATGGGCATCAGGGTAATACCAATGTCAAAGCGCTCTCCAATCGTCTTAAACCCCTGGAAATAACCTGTATCCCCTACAAAATACAACACAGGCGGGCCACCCGAATCTTTGGGTGATTTGTTCTTCCCTGATTCCACCGTGGATGAATGATCCTGATCGCTCTTTGTTGCAGCACTTTCCGCTGCAGAAGTCGTTGCTAGATGATGCTGTTCCAACACATAACCGCCCCAGTGGGACGTGTTGGTATCGAACAGCGTCCGGCGCGTCCAGTGCTGTGCAGGGACAAAGGTTATTTTGACTCCGCCGAGTGTAATATGTTCCCACCACTTCATCTCATGGCACCGATGGAAACCTTTGCGAATCATCTTGCGCTTCAGACCATCAGGTACGATCAGCAATGTCTTGGCGGTAATCAGCTTCCGCAGGGAAGCCAGATGCAGATGATCATAGTGGGAATGGGATATCAGAATGACATCCAATGGTGGAATATCCTGAATCGGAATCCCCGGGGCACCGAGTCTTCGTTGAAATCCCATTTTTTCGGCCCACACCGGGTCAGTCACGATGTTCAATCCATAATATTGAATGAAAAACGTGGAGTGACCAATCCAGGTAATACTCGTGTCCTCCCGATTGGCATGCAGATAATCCAGTTCAGGCGGGTGTTTGGGCACGGTGTAGGAGTAGTCCTTCACTTTATTGCGCCGCTGCTCCCTCCATTGCTTGAATTCCTTCAGCGTTTTGTCCGTACTTACATTATCAATATTGTTATAACGGATTTTGGGCATGAAAGGGTCATCCTCCCTTCCTGATTTCTTAACAACAGATTACCCCAAACGGGAATGCACGTACCAGTTAATCAATCCTTCGGATTTTTGCATACGGCTAGATATATGAACAGAAAGACAATCGCAGCCATAATAATAAGTGGCGGGGCATACATAATCGTGAATGTCTCAAAAAAACTCAACCCGGTTATACCGGGTATCCCCGTGACACCCTCAGAAGATAGTGGATACAGCAAGGGAGTCATAAGTAGGAACATGTTCAGCAGCATGAACAGACTCATCCTTTCTTTTTACCAGAATTACCACGTACATAATTGGCATCGAACAGGAACAGCTTCATAATCAGCACAAGCGACGGAATCAGCACGAGCAGCCCCAGGCTGAACGCCGTAATCAGCGCAATCCCCATCGTACGATTAGTAAAGCTGTCATAGATATTAATGTAGGGATACAGGATATACGGAAGGTGGGATCGCCCGTAACCATACCAGGCAAAGGCAAACTGAAGCATGACAGCGATAAAACACCAGCCCAGATATTTGCGTTTCCACACCAGCGACACCGCAATGACAAAGCAGATAAACGAAGCAATGAACATCCATGAGATATTCACCATCTGCTCAAAATGTGCGGGATTCTGTTTGTTAATCTGCAGAAATGCCAGAAAACTCGCAAAAATGGTAGGCAAGCTCCACAGCAGTGCATACTCTCGAAGCACCTCAAATGCCGGCTCATCCCCTGCCCTTTTTGCATAATAGGAAAGAAACATCGCCGAGATATACAGCACACTGACCAGTGCAAGCAAAACAACCGACCAGGTATAGGGATTCGTCAAAAATTCACGCCAGCGAAAAAACACCTCTTCGCCCACCTGCTCAATGATTCCGCCCTCGGATATCGCCAAAATGGTGGAGAATACCGCCGGAATGAGCAAGCCCGTCGCTCCGTACAATGCCATGTAGATCCGGCTGTTCTGCCCATGGTTGCCATAAGTATTGTATGCGTAATACACCCCCCGGATGGCAAGCAGTACAATGGCCAAAGAACCCGGAACCAGCAACGCAGTCCCATAGTAGAAGGCGCTGTCCGGATAAAACCCGACCAAGCCGACCACAAAAAAGATCAAGAACACATTCGTCACTTCCCACACGGGAGACAGGTAGCGCTGAATGATGTTATGAATTTTGTTCTCGTGCCCGGTCAAAATACTGTAAAAGCTGAAGAACCCAGCACCAAAATCAATTGAAGCGACAATCAGGTAACCGAACAAAAACGTCCACAATATCGCAATGCCTGCAATTTCGAAGCTCAATGTACAATCCCTCCTTCAAGCCCCAGAGACGCCAGTTCCTTCTCTGCTTCCTTGTTGCGGAACAGCTTGCTGAGCACTCGAATGCACGAGAAACATAGAATCAGATACAGCATAATAAACAACACCAGCATCCATCCTACCGAAGTCGACGTCGTAGCTGCTTCCGACACCTTCATATACCCGCGTAAAATCCAAGGCTGTCTGCCAACTTCAGCGAACATCCACCCTAGCTCGATAGCAATCATGGCCAGTGGCCCTAGCAAGACAATGCCGAGCAACAGCCATTTGGGATATGGCTTGCGCCCTGGCAACCACCGACGCAGTACATATAACACAGGAATCATCAGGATGATCACTCCGGTTGTGACCTTCAGATCGAACATATAATGAATGGACAGTGGTGGCCTCAGATCCGCTGGAAATTCTTCGAGACCTTTCACTTCCGTATCAGGACGATTCCCCGCCAAAATGCTGAGTGCATAAGGAATCTCAATGGCGTATTTCACTTCATTGTTCTCATCCAAAATGCCCCCATAGACAAGCGGTGCCTCTTTCATCGTCTTGAAATGCCATTCTGCGGCAGCCAGCTTCTCCGGCTGATATTTCGCCAGGAATTTACCGGAAGAGTCCCCGATCATGACGGTGCTGATGGCAAAGACAAGCGCAGATACCGTCGTGAGTTTTAGTGCTTTTTTGTAATACACATGATCCCGTCCCCGAAGCAAACTGAAGGCGGCTATCCCCGCCAGGATACCTGCACTTAGAGTGTAGGATGAGGCGAGTACATGGGACACCTTGGTTGGTGTTGCCGGATTCAACATGGCAGCAATCGGATGAATGTCCTTCATGATGCCATTAATCAGGGTGAACCCCTGAGGCTGATTCATGAAGGAGTTCACCGTCGTAATGAAAATCGCAGAGGCAGATGAACCAAGAGCTACCGGAATCAACAACAGCATATGCGTGTATTTTTTTTTGAAACGATCCCATGTATAGAGGTAAATTCCCAGAAAGATCGCCTCGATAAAAAAGGCAAACGTCTCCATAAACAGTGGCAGGGCAATGGCCTGACCCGCTACCCGCATAAACATCGGCCACAGCAGACTAAGCTGTAATCCGATCGAGGTGCCTGTAACGACACCAACGGCAACGGTGATGACAAAACCTCGTGCCCACCGACGTGCCAGCAAGGTGTAATGCATATCATTGGTTCGTAGTCCTCGCCACTCGGCCAAAGCAATCATAAGGGGAACGCCTACTCCGATAGAGGCAAAAATAATGTGTACGAACAGGGTCAGGCCGGTTAGTATCCGGCTGAGCAAAACAGGGTCCAGGGATGACATGGTTACACTCCTCTTTCACATAATCGTTATGTACGACAGCAGTTACTCTGCTTGAACGTGTATCTCAATAACTCATAATTCGGATGATGCTTTTCACAACGGCATATAGCACAACCACAGCGGCAACCAGACAGACGATGATGAGTGTTTTCTCTTGTTTACGGAACATATTCCTGCCGTCCTCCTTTTGCATGGGATGCAAATTATGGCTCTATAGACAGTTTGCAAAAGAAGTTGTTTTTTTATCCGGGAAAATTGAAAAACAAAAAAAGCCTTTCCCTTTATCACGCTTACGCGCTCAAGGGCAAAGGCTCTATCCTAGGAATCATAATTAAATATGGATCATTAAAAAGTGAGACACATCTCTTCATCCATCATTGCATTCAAACCAATACATCCTGCTTGGGCAGTCTTACCTTGAATGTACTTCCCTTGCCCGGTGCTGAGATAAAGGTCAGCGTTCCCTTGTGATCCTCTACAATTTTACGGGAAATGTACAACCCGATTCCTGTTCCACCAATCTGCCGATGGTCCGAATTATCCACTCGATAAAATTTGTTGAATAACATGTCCTTCTCTTGCTCCGCAATCCCTATTCCATAATCACGGACATCAAGACATAGCCACTCCTCTTCTTCCCATAACGTAACATCAATACGATCGGCTCCTGGAGAATACTTGACTGCATTGCCCACCAGATTATGCAGAACCTGAACCATCCTGTTCTGGTCCGCGTAAGCAAAAAAGTCTCCATTAAACGTATGCACGTAGATTCGTTGGGCAGACTTCATATTCCACTGTTCAGCAACCCCTTCTACCAACTCAACCAGCGGTACATACGTCATATGGTAAGTCATGCCCTCATTATCGAGGCGCTGAATATCGAGTACATCATCGAGCAGACTGCTCAACCGCTTGCCCTCGGAAGCGATCGTCTGCATGAATTCCTGCTGCTGAGCTGCTGGAAGGTCGTACATCATCATGAGTTCCACATACCCCATAATGGTGGCTACAGGCGTTCGAAGCTCATGAGATACCACGCTGATCAGTTCATTCTTCATCCGATCCAGCCGTTCTTCTCCCGTCCGGTCCCGGAAGACCAGCAGAAAGCCATGGTTTTTCCCCGGTACATCCATCTGCTTCATATATAACGAGAATACACTTTTCTCCGCATTGTTAAATATAAATTCAGTCTCAATAAATGCTGTTTCACCATCCAGAAATGCTTTGGTCTGTTCCAGCAGATTGAAATTATCCGTTAATACCATCGTATCAATCGCCTGCGCCAAATCTTCAATAGATCTGCCCAGAAAATCACCCAAACCAAACATCTCTTCGATCCTGCGGTTGACGATGGTTATGGTCCCTGTTCGATCTGACATCACGAGCCCCTCCCGTACGGATTCAATGAATTGCTCACTGATATCTCGCTGTTCCTGAATGGCAATCTTTTCATTGAACAACTCCAGGTTCAGCTTCTCCAGCGCAAGGGCATGACGCACACGATCTTCTTCTGCTCTGGTTCGCTCCGTAATATCCTTGATAAACAGGTTATATAACGTCTCATTCTTGCCAAGCTGAATTTCTACAATTTTGTACTCAATCGGAAAGACGGAACCATCCCGGCGAATCCCTGAAATTTCATCTACGATCGTATATCTCTTACCTTCAACATAAGCGAATCGCTCCAACAATTTCTTGATCTCGATGCAGCTTGCCCCCTGGAAAAGAGACGGTGCTTCCTTCTGTTGGATCACTTCTTCCCGACGTAACCCAAACATTCTTTCAGCCTCTGGATTAAACTCAACGATCTGTCCATTGGAGTCCACAGCGATAATGGCATCAATAGAGGATTCAATGATTGCACGTTTGACCTCTTCACTATTCTTGAGTTCCTTGGTGCGTTCTACGACCCTGTCCTCCAGCGTTAACTTGTCATGACGAATCTGTTCGAATTGTTCCAGCAGTACATCGGCCATTTTACGCAAATTACCAATCAGGATCTGTACTTCGGTTACATGGCTGGTGGGCCACTCCAGCTTCCCGTTTCGAAACAATATTCTCGGCAGAGAACCTGTCATTCTGGTCAGTCTTAATAGTGGGCTAACGACTTTTCTACTGAGAGGAGCCGCTACAATCATAGAAGCCACAATGATGATGAACAGGGATTGCAGCGTAGTCAGATATATCGATTCAATTCGGGGGTAATACTTGGACGAGTCAGTCACGATAAATACCCGATAAGGTGTTATATTTTTCATTTTTGCTTCGTAGATAAAGATGGCTTGTCTCCAATGATTCAATACATCGCTGTAATGGATATTAGCAGAACTTTTCAGCATGAGGTTATCCTTCGACTTCAGAATATTGAACCTGTCCATGTCCAGGTACCCACCAGGCTGAAGTGTATTTAAACCAGAAGCGATGGCTGTATCATTCCGATCAAGCAGTATCACATTCACACCCAATAGATGATGATAACGCGCCATATTTTGTTCCATATTCTCGGATGTAACATACTCTTCATCAAGATCCTGTACAACCGCACTCGATGCGTATTTCATCTCACGTAATATGGCATCATTCATTTGACTCAACTGTCTTTGGCTATCGGCGGATAACAATACGAGAGAAACAAATACCACGAAGGCAACTACGTATTTAAACGCAATCCTTGTGAGTGGAATGGTTCCCGTGCGTTTTAATCTTTGCTCACCCATAGTGATCCAGAAATCCACCACAATACCTGCAATTAGAGCATTCACCATGCCAATCACGGCAATATACATATACTCATACTTCAAATCTTCTATATCCAAGCCCAACACATAATGCCCGCAATAGATAACCGGAAGTAACATCACTACCCAGAAGACAGCATTTGCCTTGATTAGGCTTCCGTTCTTCCAACGAATCTGCCAACCAAGCATCCAGAGCAATTCAATGAAATGCGCCATCATTACGGTTAAATTCCGTGGCTCGAAGCCGGCAATGATGTTATTCAACAGATGGATGACTGTAAAGGTGACCAATCCATAGATAGCCCCATGCAAACGAAGAGCAATGAGTACTGCTGCGCTGCCCGCCATAATTTGCACACCATAGAATAACGTCAGTGGAAAAATAGTGCTTAGTGAGCCTAGCATAATTAAAATGCAGGTCCCAATCCAGGGAATCTGCAGCTTCGAGATCACCCAATCCAGTATCTGTGTCTTCTTTATATGATCCATTAGCAGTTACCCTCATGAATCATTTTTTCTTCTTTTTTCAACAACAACGTTAGTTCCCCCTATAAATTTAAGCGGATACAATATTACTTTTTTTCCCCTTAACTCGTTCTGATCTATTATACTGTAATTAGTAGTTGGTGTAGATTTGGGAAATTCTGAGTCATCGGCAACCTAATTGCATTCATGCTAAGATGTTGAAGCTCAATAAAAAAAGTTTATTCCTTCTCTACATATACATCCTATATTTTGGAATACAAACATTAAAAAATTTGCGGCATTTATTCGCAATTCACCTTGTTTTTTTAGTAGTTTCTTAACATATTATTTTCACCAGGAGTGTGACCCTATGACGATCAAAGTACTTCTTATAGAGGATGAGAAAAATCTGGCCGACATGATTGCTTTCTTTCTGGAGGAGGAAGGATACATCACTGAACGGGTTCAACATGCCCGCGAGGCTCTTCAACTGTTTCCACAATTCCAACCGGATATTGTTGTAACGGATCTCATGCTTCCTGAAATGGATGGAAATGATCTCGTAGAAGCCTTTCGCCAGCACTCCACTGTGCCTATTCTGATGATCTCGGCAAGCACTATGCTGAACGATCGACTGCGCGCATTACATAATGGTGCGGATGACTTTCTGTGCAAACCATTTAGTTTGAAAGAGTTGGATGCACGGATTAAAGCACTGCTGCGAAGATCAATCATTTCCTATCAGGATAAACCGACAAAGGAAGACAAGCAGGCAGAGGTTACTGGGCATGTGAATGTGAATGAGTACAGAAGAACCCTGTTTGTGGATGGTGTTGAAATCGAGGTCACTCATATTGAGTTTGAGATTATGAAGGAATTGTACCGAAATCCGGGTAAAGTGTTCACCCGCAATGAACTGATGGATCGAATCAAAGGCTCCGAACGCGCCTATCTGGATCGTACCATCGATGTTCATATCTCAAGTCTGCGTAAAAAAATTGAGCCTGACCCCAAGAATCCACGTTATATTAAGACGGTTTGGGGAACAGGCTATAAATATGTGATCTAATCACGATCATAACAATTGAAGTTAAAACCTATAGCCACATCCCTCTTTTATCTCATGGATAAGATGGGCGGTATGGCTATTTCTGATTTGTGGACAGACGATGAATGAAACCAATTCTCCATATCCTTGATGAGATGATCCGGGTCTTGCTCGTTCCAGAGAAACATCTTCATCTCACCTGTGCCTGTAATCTGTTGCAGGTGTCGCTTCCGAATAAGGGATTTGAAATCAGTAATAACCAGTAACGGAAGTTGTGGCATAAAAGCCCGAATGGCATTTGCTGCTGACACCGCTTCTTCGGCAATCTGATAATCAACAATACAATACCGGGCATTTTCCCAACTTCCCCGATGTGTTTCTATCGCAGAACCAGATGTTGAGTCCTCCATCCAGTTCCTGAACAATTGAATAATATTCTCATATGCAATACGACGTTTACCATCCGAGAGCACGGTAATGGGTTCCATAAGTATAACCTCCAGTTGTTTCTTCCTATTATTGTGCCAATTTTCGTTTAAAAATGTTTGTGAGTGAACATGAAAGAAGTGTTAACAAATTTCGCACTTCTTCACACTAAGTGTCAGATATGCCCATATCGCTTCTGGATAATTTCGCAGATCCCACACATTGATGTAAAATAGAGAAATACCCGTGTGATTTAATTAACGGGAGTTTAAGGATGAATTTGGTATTATAGGAGGTTACACTGATGAATATTGTTTCCATTGAACCAACACCGAGTCCAAATACGATGATGCTGCATCTCGATGAACGTCTGGAGGACGGAATTCGCAGAACATATACACTGGACAACGAACGATCCGCCCCGGCGTTCATTCGCCAGATGCTTCATATTCCCGGCGTGAAGAGTGTATTTCACACGACCGACTTCGTAGCGCTTGATCGCAAAGGAAACGCAGACTGGTCTGTCATTCTGGGCGAAGTCCAGAATCGTCTCGGACAGGAAGGCATCAATCTGGACTGGATTGAGTCTGAGGACGGATCTGGCGAACACTTCGGAGAAGCACAGGTATTCGTTCAGTTCTTTAGAGGGGTACCCATGCAAATCAGGGTTAAGGCCGGAGCCAAAGAAGAACGAATCTCGCTGTCAGATCGTTTTGTCAAAGCCGTTACCGAAGTTGCCAGTGCAACCATGATCAAAGAACGTAAACTGAGTGATTACGGCGTTCGTTACGGCGAATTGCCAGACATCGCACGCGAAGTTGAGCAGGAGCTGGAAGCGGCCTATCCGCCAGAACGACTGGAGCAGGTCATCCAACAGGCGATTGAACATGGCACCAACTCCGAAGAATTTATTGAGCGTCGTCGCGAACTGGATGGTGCCGAACTCGAAGAGGCCTTGCGTAACAGTGACTGGAATGTTCGCTATGCTGCCTTGGACGGCATGGAGCCTACAGCAGAAAGATTGCCGCTTGTAGCTCAAGCTCTGCATGATGACAAAATGCAGATCCGGCGCTTGGCCGTGGTATACCTGGGTGACATTCGTACACCGGAAGCAATGGAACTGCTGTATGAAGCGCTCCAGGACAGTTCACCTGCGGTACGCCGTACGGCCGGGGATACCTTGTCTGATATCGGCGATCCTGCCGCCACACCAGCCATGACAGCAACATTATCGGATAAAAGTAAACTTGTCCGCTGGCGTGCTGCACGTTTTCTATATGAGGTCGGTACAGAAGAAGCAGAGCAAGCGTTGCGAGTTGCAGCCGATGATCCCGAATTCGAAGTCAGCCTGCAAGCCAAGATGGCTCTGGAACGAATCGAATCCGGCGAACAAGCTGCCGGAACGGTATGGCAACAGATGGCCGGCCGCAACAAAAAAGAGGAATAGTCGTCCCTCAAACCTCACATCCAACAATTGTTATTGCACTGGAAAAGCACGCGCGTTATACTGGTTGTCTGTTTACTAAACTGAACACACCGTGTTAAGTTGTGTTGTTCATAATTTCATAGACAATAGATACACCTCATCCATGAATGGTGAGGTAGAGGTCGCGGGTGCGATCAGTACGCTGAAGGAGGCGCTAAGGAGCCGCTTATGAGATCAGCCGAAAGGTGCACCCGCCGAAGCTTACTGGACGTTCCTTATACGGTCCGGTGGGCTGGGGCTGCTGTCGAAAGGCGCAGAACTGTCACGGAAGTACATTTCCTTTGTATAAAGGTATGAATTCTTCTGTGTTGAGCTATCTTAATCATCTGGGACATGGTGCGGACATTGAAATATTAAAGACCGCAGGCTGATGCCTGTGGTCTTTTTGTTTAGGAAGCAATTATCGCAAACATCAGTATATCGAATGAAGGAGTGTTTCCATGCAAGACCGCAGTAACCCAACAACAACTAGACCTTCCCTGAAAAAAGGATTACGCGCACGCCATATGACGATGATCGCCCTCGGTGGCTCAATTGGAACCGGGCTGTTTCTCGCAAGTGGTACCGCCATCTCAACCGCAGGCCCCGGCGGGGCATTAATTGCCTATGCGGCCGTTGGCATCATGGTCTATTTCCTCATGACCAGCCTGGGTGAGCTTGCGACCTTTATGCCGGACTCCGGTTCATTTAATACGTATGCCGCACGTTTTGTCGATCCCGCCCTCGGGTTCGCCATGGGCTGGAACTTCTGGTATAACTGGGCGGTAACCATCGCAGCAGAGCTTGCTGCCGCAACAGTGCTCATCAAATACTGGTTCCCCGACAGTTCGTCCATGTTATGGAGCTTACTGTTCCTCGTGCTGATCTTTGCCTTGAATGTCCTGTCCGTCAAAGGATACGGGGAGTCCGAGTACTGGTTCGCCATTATCAAGGTAGCTACCGTTATCATCTTCCTGGCCGTTGGTGTGCTTATGATCTTTGGTATTATGGGCGGAGAAGCCGTTGGTTTCAGCAACTTCACCATCGGTGATGCGCCCATTCATGGCGGATTCTTCGCCGTGTTAGGCGTATTCATGGCTGCGGGATTCTCATTCCAGGGTACCGAGCTTATCGGAGTAGCCGCCGGTGAAAGTGAAAACCCGCGGGAAAATGTACCTCGTGCCATTCGGCAGGTATTCTGGCGCATTCTGATTTTTTACATTTTGGCGATTACCGTGATCAGTCTGATCATCCCGTATACTCATCCGAACCTGCTCAAAGGGGATCTGGAAAATATCGGGGTCAGCCCGTTCACACTCGTGTTTGAAAAAGCAGGACTCGCCATTGCGGCTTCCGTCATGAATGCCGTTATTCTGACTTCTGTACTCTCTGCCGGAAACTCAGGCATGTATGCTTCAAGCCGGGTTCTCTATGCCCTTGCCCGAGACGGTAAAGCCCCTCGTTTCCTCGGTAAGCTGAACAAAAAAGGCATTCCCATGAATGCCTTGCTGCTTACCACAGCCGTTGGCATGTTGGCATTTCTTGCCTCCCTGTTCGGCGATGGCATTGTGTATACCTGGTTGCTGAATGCATCCGGTATGTGTGGTTTTATTACTTGGCTAGGTATCGCTATCAGTCATTATCGCTTCCGTCGTGCATATGTTGCACAAGGCAGGGACCTAAGCGATCTGCCTTACCGGGCACGTTGGTTCCCGTTTGGGCCGATCTTTGCCTTTGTCCTGTGTATTATCGTGATTATTGGACAGAACTATCAGGCATTTACGGGTGACGAGATCGACTGGAGTGGAGCCATCGTTGCCTATCTGAGCGTCCCCCTGTTCCTCGTGTTGTGGCTTGGTTACAAATGGATCAAAAAAACCAAAGTGGTGCCGCTGAAGGAATGTGATTTCACACCTACCGATGCACCAAGTAACAAATAGTAGCTCCGACGTACTATCATCTACAGATACAATTGACTTTATATAACAAAACCTCCCCGTGGCGTTGCAGTTTTCATTCTGTAGCGATACGGGGAGGTTTTTTGGTGACGGCCCCTTCGAACATTCCTGTACCTCTTCGTCCTTTCGTCTCCTGTCCATATTTTGTATAGGTCTGTAAGTGAAAATAGATAAAGGTATACTATTTTTCTTGAACAACGGGAGTTGATGCATAATGAAAAAATTCTCTATCCTGCTCATTCTGCTGGGCATGCTGATCATCAGCTTTCCTTTCCTACGGGACACGTATTATGACTGGCAGCAAACCCGTGTGATGAACGATCTGGAGCAACTGCAAGACGGCTTGTCCAAGCTGAATCACGCCTTCGAACAAGGCATACAGGATGCAGCTTCCGCCGAGCCAACTACTGACAATACAGATATAGTGCAAGACGAATCTTCGGATACGTTGGGGGTACTCTCCATTGACAAGATTGATGTCCGCTTGCCGATTCTGGAAGGTGCCACGGAAGCAAACATGAAGGTAGCTGCAACCCACCTTGTCGAAACCAATAGAATCGGTAACAAAGGTAATGCCGCTATTGCCGCTCATCGCGCCCACAAAAAAGGACGATTGTTCAATCGCCTGGGAGAACTCCAGATTGGCGATTCAATGGAAGTCACTCTGGCAGATCGAACGATCATCCATTATAAGATAGATCGGATATCCGTTGTGGAGCCGAATGACTTGTCCGTGCTGGAAGACCCCGGACTTGGACAGGTCCTTACCTTGATTACCTGTGATCCACTCGTCAATCCAACACATCGGTTAATTGTAAGAGCCATTAAAGTAAATCCTGACGTTGCTGGATTTGATCTTCCTTAAGGTTCAACCGAAATAAAATAAAACACCCTCTAGTATATTCACACCGTGACTCTGGGTCACTTGTGAAGCTAGAGGGTGTTTTTATCTGTTTTATCTGAAAATGATCTATTCCTGCATTACGTGCTGCGTGCAATCTAACGCTGAAGCAGTTGTCTACGTCGGAAGTAAACGTATCCCACACTACCCACTGCCATCAGCATCATGCCTGCCACAGTGAAAGCCCATGTGCTCTCTTCGCCTGTCTTCGGCAGCATTCCCTGTGATGCAGAGTTTCCGGTCTGCTGTGATGCAGCATTCCCAGTTCCCTGCGATCCATCTGTATCCGTTCCCGCAGAAGGTGCCAATGCGCTATCCCCATCCGTTGTATCTGTATCCCCCGCTGGAGGTGCAGTGTCGTCACCGTTGGAGACGCCAGGCGAAGGAGGAGTTGCTGCGTTATCTTCATCTGTTGGAAGCTCGGTTCCGTCTCCAGGTTCAGTAGGTCCAGTAACCACTGTACCTGGGACAGACGTTCCTGGTGTTTCCGGTCCCGGTGTTACTGGTTTCTCCGGATCTGGTGTTACACCCGTAGTAGGTGTCCCCGGATTATACGGTCCACTCGATCCACCGCCTGATACCGGGATAGCCTGATTTGTTTTTTCTACAACTATGGCTTCGGTTTGTATGTTCGTAATTTCAAATGGTACAGGTGTTGTGTCCAAGATATATCCGTTAGGTGCTTTTATTTCAACCAACTGATATTTATTGACATCCAGGTCTTTAAGTACAATTTCACCTTGCTGATTGGTTGTCAGTGTGGCTTCATCCAGACCTGTTACCTTGTGGAACTCCCAATTCCCATTTGCATCCATCAATGCAGTTTGAGCCCGTAATTCAAACACTGCACCTTGTAGATGCTGAGTTCGACCCGCATTGGTTTTAATCAATTTCACGGAACGATTATTTTCTTTATTTTCAATAGTCAATTGCATTTCCGGTTTGATAATAGATACAAGCGTCTCCGGCTGTTCAATGACAAAACCTTCTGCCTTGGTCTCTACCAATGTATATGAACCATAGGTTAATCCATCGAATTCAATGACCCCGTTCAGATCCGTTACTTTCGTATCGATGATCGCATTGGAGTGATCACGCAATTCGAATTCAATTCCACTTAATACGGACTGATCCTTCGCATTGACTTTGGTAACGACAAGTTTGCCACCCGTCCCTATGGCATTCGACTTCGTCAGTGTAATAATCTGAGTCTGATTCTCTACGATGGTGAAGGGAATCGGGGTAGCATCCAACTGATAAAACTCGGGTGCCACAACCTCTACCAATTCATAATCCCCAGGTAAGAGATCACCTTTGGCGATTTTCCCATCTTCCCCTGTCGTTAACTCGTCTATTTTCTCTCGGGTTGCACCATTGTTCGAGTACAATTCGAACGTTGCACCCTGGAGTTTCTTCGAGGAGTCCACCGCATCTACCTTGGTTAATTCGAAGCCTTGTCGAATCTTTTTATTTTCAATGTCAAAGGCAATATCCGCATCCTTGAATTCAATCGTTTTACCTGAGGCAGAGCCATACTCTGGATCAACCATGTATCCTGCCGGTGCAGATAATTCTTTTAACTTATAAGGTATACCGTTGGTTAGATTGTTTAATCGATAGTTTCTGGAGCTTTCAACCACACCATTCTCGTCCGTTGGTTTCAATGTTTCCAGGAGCGTAGTTCCAGACGCATTATAGATTGCGAATATGGCTCCTTCCAGTGGAAGCCCAGTATCACTGACTTTGTGGATTCTAATCTTGCCCAGACCTGTAGAGGCTCCTCCACCCGCTCCAGCCAATGAAACTTTGATACCTACCTGATTGCCTTCTCCCACCACTGAGGAGGACTGACCTGCAAATTCAACTTTATTCTCAATTCGGGCGCCATGATCGGCATTAATATAGGACTGATATTCCAGAATGAACGCCGTATGGATATCTTTATTGAAGGTGAGGGTAAATGTATTACCTTCCACGGTCAATTCATAATCTGCCGGATCAACCAGTCCAGCTTTGTTGGATACATTGCCTGAATTGTTGGCAGGCAGGTTCGTTGCATATAATTTTAAGGAGTCCGCCAATAAAATTTGATTCTCCGACAAGGTATCTGTTAATAGAGCACCCGCTGGAACATAAGATTGACTTGGATTGATATTTACCGTCCATGATGCTTTATCCGTTGTACCGATCTGTTGACCTGTTTTTAGAACATACACACCCCCGTGAACTGGCGTGATGCTCGCTGATCTGTTAAAGCGCTCTTCACCGCCCTCACCATCGGTTAGTACGGCCTGGTTGGCATACGTACCTTCCACGGAATAAGGTCCGTCCAGGCTCGTTTGATACTGAATCCGATAAGCTGCTTTACCGATGTTCCCCAGATCCAATGTAAAACCTTTACCGTCAGGGTCCAGCTGGAATTGACCAGTTGTGAGCGGAACTTCGCTACCTACAGCAGTAACATTATTGGCTCCCTGTAACTCTAACTCATGAACTTTTAATGAACCGTCTACAAAAGATTGGTTACCCGTGTAGGCATCCTTGAGGATAGCCTCCTGAATATCAAACAAGTTGTAGTTTACATCAATTGTCCACGTGATCGTTTTGTCTTTGGCGCTGTATTCGCCCTTTTTGTTACCATTTTGAATGGTGTACTCTTGCGGTTTGACCACAGCCGATTTAGTAATCGAAGTCTGTGCTACATTGGACTCTTCCCAATCGACCTTGGCCGAGTTGCGATATTCATTATCCGTTGGCATACCTGCCGTCGGATCAAAGCTTGTCGTATAGGTAATGACATGTTCCGTGTTAATGGTAACGCCGTCCTTAAGGCGAACGGAGAATCCTTTTTCATA
Source organism: Paenibacillus sp. FSL R5-0519 (assembly GCF_037974275.1). Taxonomy (NCBI): domain Bacteria; kingdom Bacillati; phylum Bacillota; class Bacilli; order Caryophanales; family Paenibacillaceae; genus Paenibacillus; species Paenibacillus sp. FSL R5-0519. Next base: position 754,512 of record NZ_CP150234.1, on the reverse strand, counting down.
CGTAGGATCAGCCGGGTCTGGAGTCAATTCAAAGTCGTCTTTGTTAACCCCACTCACTTGAAGACTACCCGGAATTAGCTTCATGTGTCTGCCTTCATAATTGTCGGTAATAACGATATCCGTCATGTCCTGCAAATCACGGTTCAACACCATCTGCCATTCGATTTCTTTGGTGTTGAAGTTTTCACTTTTTACGCTTTTGGCAAAAATGACTTCCCGAATGTCTTTTTGGCCTGTTTTGGAAGTACCATCATACATATTCACTGTGTTCGTAATGGTATCGTTTGTATAGACACGATGAATGGATTGTGTATCATATTCGATCTCATAGGCCTTGGTAATGTCATTCTTAAAATGTAATCTGAAGCCATCATCAAATCCTGTATTTATCGTTTCAAGTGTGTATTCATTCGGATTCACCAGCGTTCTGTTCGAAGCCGCTCCGCTCGCATTAATATCAACTTGGTATACGTTGACGGAATTGTTGATCAGTTGTTGTTTGGCCGTATCAAAACGGTCTTCAATCCATGCATTCGCTTGCATGATTTCTTGCTGATTGTAGTTATATTGTACTTTCCATGTGATTGTCTGTGTTACCGGATCATACGCACTATCTTGCCCTGACTTGTTCAAAGGCTCATTAAAACTCACACGAACTCGGCCAATATCCGTTTCGTTATGCTCACTCTGATCCGTTGTAAGCGCAACCTGGTTTTGAACCTCCACATTGGTGAACGGAGCAGTGGTTGGTGCTTTAACACTCGTCGTGTAGGTTACACGATAGGCCTTATCCGTGTCTCCCAATACAATTGGAAACTGTGGTTCCGTTTGAACTATTGGACCTTCTTTTACAGATCCATTCAATTGCACTTCCAATTCACGAATTTCGATATTGCCCTTGAGTTCAAGGTTTGTTGGCAATGTATCTGTAAGGACCGCATTTTTCAAATCCTTCTCGCCTTGGTTAAAATCTACAGTCCATATAATTTCATCCGAGTTGAAATTGTCTTTGTTTGCGCTTCCCGATTTTTTCAACTTATCTACGGCTGTGTTGGCAAAATGCACATTAATGATGCCCTGCCCCACAGAGCTAAAGTCTATCTGTTGTTTCAATCCATCTTCCATTTTGCTCTCATCAAACTTAATCCACACGTAGAAGTTGCCTTCCAGCTGCGCATGCTCGATCAGTTCATTAAAGGTAAAGATGATTGTGCCATCTGGATTCACCACATACTCCCCAACACCGCCATCCAGATCGCCCTTAAGCTGTGATCCAATGATGAATTTATCCGGCAAGTTGAAGGTAAACGTGGAACCATCGCTGTAGTTGTGGGTGTCATTTGCAAGCCCCCATGTAAAGACGACAGCCACCTCATCCTGAATGCGTGGACGAATATCCTCAATCTTATCGCCTTTGATATCAATCGTTCCATTTCCATTATCTTGCGGTGCCTGATTGTACATCTGCACACTCGTAATTAATTGCTCTGTAATTACCGGACCTGCGGCTGCACCAAGCAGATGCATCGTATTATCCTCCTGATCTTCCGGAGTACTGACATCCTTATCTTCTTCCGGAATGGCAGGATCTTCTTTCACTTCTCCCGAACCTGCCGAACCGTCTTCTACCGCTGTATCACTGATTGCACTGGCTGGCAAATTAGTTAATTCATCCTGAGCATGCATCGTTGGTGTTAAGATCCAACCCTGCATCATTTGTGTGACCAGCAACAGAGCAATGATCACTATGCTCACTTTTTTCCTCATTTTTTGCATATCCTCCTCGTACGTAATGTTGGCATGCGCCGAAGAATAGAATAGCAAAGCGACATATACAAAAAATAGACAACACTAAAACCCTCGTCGTTGAACACAAATTGAACGCAAAAAAGGATACTCCTCAAGCGGAGCATCCTGCTTATAACGATGTTTATAACGTCCAGTTAATTTTGACGCGCAGATCCGTAGTACCTTCCATTTTGGACACATAATAAGATATCGATTTCATGCCAAGCTGGTACAAATCCTGTAAATCTTCGATCAGTCCAGCCTCCGTACCCTTGTACCTGAACGTGAGCGAGGTTCCACCTTCCTTCAGGGTACCCTGAACCTTGGTCTTCAGCGCAGCATGACCTTTAACGGCATCCTGTTCATCATAAAGGGAATAGTCCAGTGCATGGTACAGCTTCTGATAAGCGGCTTTTTTGCTATCTCCAGCCTTCACGAGCTTTAATAAAGCTTCTCGATATGGGGCTGGCGCAGCGGGGTACTTGCTTTTGCCTGTCCAGATATGGTCACGTGCCATCTCATCATCACTCAGCAAATAATAACTGTGGCTTACCTTACCTTTCCGGTCAGGAGTAGGATCATCCCAGGTGGTGTCCATGTGATACCACTTGCCGTCCAGGTTCACGATATTCCAGGCATGAAGCTGCCCGCCTGCTGTACCTTCCACAATCCGGTTATCGATGCCTACTCGCTCCAGCATTCGATAAGCCAGCAATGAGTATCCCTGACAGACGGTACTGCCTGTAACAAGCCCGTCGTAGGCCGTATATTTCTTGAGCGAAGTATCGTAGGACAGGTTAAGCACAATCCAGTCATGGATGACCTTAACCTTCTCATGATCCGTCATGCCGGGTTTGATGATTTCTTTCAACACATTCGTAACTTTACGATTCACATAATCGGTCTGTTCCTTGGTCTCCCGGTAGGAAAGCGTCACATGTACTTCGGCCGATACATTGGAGCCTTTATAATTAAATGCGTAACTTTTAACGGTATATTGGATATAGGGGTCACTCTTCATTGCCTCATCGATGGAGGTTTGTAATTGTTTTTTGAGGCCTTTCACATTGCCTTTGTATGTAAAAACAAGTTCCTCCGTCCGCTGTGACATTGCGGTAAGCAAGGTCTGGCGCAAATCCGTTGCCGTGGATATATCCGATGTCCCTGATGCAGCGTACAGTTGATCCAGATCAACCGTACGTGGTAACGCTACAGCAATCAGACAGCCTGCCAGCAGTATGGTGATAATTCGTTTCCCGTTCTTACCCATGAAAGGAACCCACCCTTCTTTGCAAAGTTCTCACGCCTTATTGTATCACAAAAGGCTCTGGCGTCATTCTTCTATATCATTTCAACTAAAGAATATTTACACTAACACTCCGATGTCAGAACAACTTTCCGATCGCTGTTATCCCCAGATTTTTTGATTCTTTTTCAAATGGGCAAATCCGGTGATAGCATATGCTTCCGATGCAGCTTTCTTTCAGAAAGCTTTTAGGCGCACGCTTCGCTTCCTCAAGTTATTTCTGCCCTCTCCGTTATCGTGTAAATGCTGAGTTGAACTTATATAATTTTTGTAAAAATCAAATCAAAAGAGACCTTCTATGGAAGGTCCCTTTGATCTTCAATTCGTTGAATCACGAGTACCCGTTATCTTCATCCTATGATTCGGACGGGTGTAATATGTGTGATTCCTCGTCTAATACAGACGATTGCCACTCATAAACGTATCGGTCTTGCCTTGAAGTTTGGCAAGTCGTTCCAGTACCTGTGAAGCTTCAGCTACCGTCACTTTGCGTGCAGGCATGAATCGTCCTTCAATCGAAGGAAGTAATCCCAGCTTCAGACTAAGGGAAACCGCCCCTTTACTCGAAATGGCACTGGCATCTGCGATATTGGGAAGATCCGATGGCAATGTGTAGAATCCGGCTAGCTTCTCATAGCGCAGTATGCGTACAAGCAGCACCGCCAATTCTTCACGGGTCATCTCTTCTTGCGGGTTCAGATTCTGTTCTGGGTCCGCTCCGGCAAGCCAGCGTTGATCGATTAACACCTTGATTGCCTTATAATAAGGGCTGTCAGGGGTCACATCAGCGTATAGCTTGTCATCTCCGTCCCCACTATAATACAGATCCATATTTGGGTTAATCGCTCTTGCCAAATAGTTAAACCAGTCTCCTCGAATGATCACCCGATCCGGGAATACACGTCCCTGCTCATCCGCTAGCAACACGCCATGCTGTGTCATATTGCGAAGCGCATCTTCGGCCACATGGCCTGAGATATCCGTAGGTTCTGTCTTGCTTGCAGCACCTGTCTCCCCGTATTGAAGCTTCCACTCTCCCGTGTTAGCATCCAGTACTTCATAAGTGCCATAGATGGAATTCTCATCACGGGTTGGCATATAAGCTAGGTTAACTCCCACCGGAATAACTTGACCATTATTCAGACCATACCCGCCATAACGGGAATATGCGAGGATCAGCTTGAACTCCTCCAGATAGAGCGCCTTGGCCTCTTCATAACTGATGGCTGGCTTATAATCTGCTGGCAATTGTTCAGGCGTTGCTGCAATGCGTGTATAGAACTCGTTCACGGTTCCATCGTTCAACACCTGCACTTGTGCTGTATCATCTTTCACCGGAATTCCATTCAGATAGCGTTGGAACATAAACGTACGAGCATCGTCTACCTCAATAACGTTAGATAGCTGGAACTGCTCCGTTGCATCTGGAACTAGCGCAATCACCGTGTTCATCGCCAGTTTCTCAGCCTGCTTCCGGGTCACCATTTTGCCTGCCTTTTCCTCAGCTGGCTTCTCCTGTCCCATCTCCGGTCCCATTCGTTGCATCATCGTATAGCTGTAAATCTGCCCGGTTACTGCATCTACCTGTGCTGAGATATCCCGCATGAACATATAGGACATATTGGCACTTCGATCGCTCCAACTCAGACTCCATACCTGATTGTTCGGACTTGAGTAATGTCCCTTGCTCAACTGGCTATGTTCCAGCTTATAACCCTTGGGAATATCAAAGTTTGTTGCGACCCGATTGGCGGCCTGCTGAACATTTAATCTCGTACCATTGGCCGGGACAAAAGGAGTCACATCACCTTTTAACTTCGTATCCTGCTGTAAAGAGTTCTCATCTACAGCTTTACCTGTTAATGTATTAATCCGTTCCAACGTATTGGCTTCGATCGGAACGATACTGATATTTTTCGGTGTATATGCGAGGTAATACTGCTGACCCTGCTTGGAAGACAAACGATCTTTGGCGATATAAGCCAGTTCCACATCGAACTGTTCTTCAAACAGCTGTCTGGCCTTCTCTTCTGAAGCTGCCGGTTTTGATGAGGGATACTTGGCTTCGGTCGTACCTCGTGAGTAACCTGTCACCAAACCACTTTCGTCCACATTGATGTAGACTGTCTCTGCGTCAGATAACAATCCGTCATGTTTTAACTGGTACCCGTATCGATACTCAGTTCTACCAAACAATGACTGTTGTTCGATCGAAGAATACAGATCTCCAAGCGGAGCATAATCGTTGTCTTTAAGACCTGGAATCGCTTGGTACAACAGTGCCACGGCCTTTTCTTCAGCTTCAGCTTTGGTTAACTTCACATCCGACTCCGAGACATGTTTATCCAGAATATCCGATGGTAGATGTACACTTAGCACTTCCCCTGTGCCTGCATGTACAGTCCCACTGAATCCCGATGTATGATTGCCTTGTGTAATCTGGAATCCAATCTCCCATGCCTTGTAGTCTGGCGGTGGATAGGAATTAGGTGAATCGAATCGTGCAGATGAGATCGTTGCTTTTTTTAACAATGGAAATAATCTAAGTATATTTTCACTGGCTTGCCTGGATGAGATTTTCGCTCCCTCTGGCACGTCATTGCTGGTTGCGTCTAGTTGTTCATTTTCCCCCGTTGTCGCTTCATTCACCTGCTCTGCTTGCGCGGCTGATGCACTGCCTGCAAAACCTGGTGTTTGCGAAGCAAGCAGCAGTGTTGCCATCGCTGCAGTTGTTGCTTTGGTGGCGAACATTTTGATGCGTACATTAAACTTCCAATTCAAACTCAAATCTGGACCTCTCCCTTCAATTTCATACAAAGAAGCATAACAAATAACCTCGCATGAATATTGCCAGTCTACTCTATGATACCATAAGCTTCCTTTTTAATCGTCTTTTCCCGTCAATTTTACAATTGTGAATTTCTGCATATTGCTCATAACAGCAAAAAAACGCCAACCACGTTGGCGTTTTTTCTGTTAGCCTGCACGCTTATATGTAGGCTGTTCTATCCTGTTAACTACTCGCTATAGACGAATCATTCGACTTCGCCTGACCATGGACATGGGTTTTCAAAAATGGAATAACGGTATCCCAGAAGGCAGGATCTTCCTCGGAACAACTGTGGCCTCCGCTATTAACCCATAGATGTTCCACAGGCGGATCGGCTTTGGACATAAAATATTCAAGCTCACTCGGAGGAATGAAATTATCTCCCTTGGAGTGCACCATGAGCAACGGGAGTTGCATCCCCCTGCGCCGTTCATTCAGCATCATCACCGGATCGCGCTGACGATAGGATTTCAGAGATTCACCCAGTCGCCAGAACCAGATTCTCGGAATTAACTGGGCCAGGGGAAACAGAGGCAGACGTCGGCGTCTCAGCTCCGAACTGACAATAACCTCAAATTGCGATGGCATGGAATCCGTAATTACTGCTGATACCGGAATGCCTTCCGTCACTGCAAGAATCGTACCCAGTCCACCCAGTGAATGTCCAAGCACTCCGATAGCAGATGCATCAATCTCTGGCCGTGCAGACGCATACTGCAATGCCGCCAGCAGATCATCCCGGAACAGATAGGCAGATGCAGCACGAACCGGATCACTGGCCCCATGACTGCGGACATCATACATAAACAGGGCATATCCTGCTTCCCAGATCGGCCTCGCATAACGTAGAACACGAGAGCGATTGGAGCCCCAGCCATGTGCAATAATCACGAGCGGCCATGGTTTCGGAATATCAGCTCTGGCCGGGATGAACCACCCATGCACCCGACCTCCCCCACTGTCAAAGGTCACGTCCTCAAATGGCATTGGAGGTGTCAGTGTGATTGGAATCTTCTTGGGTGTCTGGCTCTTTACCGCCGCCTTCCATAATCCACCTGCCGTTACTGCAGCAACGGCCAGCATGCCGCCAATCATTGTTTTAGCTTTCACAGGGCATCTCTCCTCTCCGAATTCTGGCATACATCCATCATACGACACTAGAATGAACGGCACGTTAAACGACATCGGTTCTTATGATAACGAATAATCCAGCAATTGATCTAAAGCTACCTTAATATATACCCAAATGGACATATCCCTCATCTTTTGCTGAAGTCTAAACTTCAGCTGCTTCCACAAATCTCCGTGCACATGCTGCAATCTGCTCATGATCTCCTGCTACAAGGGCTTCACGTGGTAAAAGTGCACTTCCCAGACCTACGGCAGCAGCACCTGCTGCATAATAGTCAGCAATATTCTCCAGTGTAGCGCCGCCTGTTGCCAACAGCGGGATATGGTTCAGCGGAACTTTAATCTCCCTCAGATACGGTATGCCCAGGCTCGCCATTGGAAACAGCTTCACAACACGTGCTCCTGCCTCATGGGCTGCGACAATCTCCGTCGGTGTCATGGCTCCAGGCCAGATCTCGACACCATGTTCTACAGCATATTCAATGACAGACAGATCGACATTGGGGGACACCAGAAACTGTGCTCCTGCAGCGACCGCTTCCTTCGCCATCTGCACATTCAGTACCGTACCAGCTCCGACATAAGCCTTTCCTTCATGCCGTTCACGCCAGTCTGCAATAATATCATGTGCTCCAGGTGTGTTCAGCGTGACTTCCATCAGTCGAATTCCACCACTCGTCATGCCTTGTCCAGCTGTAACTGCCGCTTCACGGCTAATACCGCGCACAATCGCGACCAGCCTCGACTCCAATAGTACTTCCGTCAGATTCATATCCAGTTCCCCTTATTTCATCAATTCGGCAGCCGAAGACAGGTAATCATGTTCACTGCTTTTCCGTTATTCATTATTGTAAAGCATATCCTCCCCTGGATGAAATACATTAATCCATTTCCAAAGTGAATCCGTATTCAATCGATACTATGGAGTCATTGCATTGCAACGTAAAAAAACCTCTTCATGGAACATGGGACTGATTCACCCATTCAATTCCACGAAAGAGGCATCATTGAGACCTTAATGCTAAGCCTTTTCCAATACGTTATCCTTCTCCAGATCTTTAAAGTAACGATCGTTATATAACATGCTCGGATGTGTTGGATGATAGGAGAGTGCGATATCATTATGTTCCCGGGCCTTGGCACGGTTACCCATCCGGTCATAACAGACACATAGTTGCAGATGCGGCATCCAGGTCCAGGCTGCTTCATTTAGCACCACCATAGGATCATCAGGACGTACAGCACGAGTCGCCTGTTCGTACCAGAACAGGGCTTTGCGATAATCTTCACGGTCGGCAAAATAACCACCCAATCGACAGCAAATCTCGGCTCTTGGCAGATCATAGGCGAATGATCGGAACAACGCTGTTACTTCCTGTTCTGATCGTTTAAGTGCAGCTTCACAATCCGCAATTTTCTGGCAAGCCGCAATCTGGTCTTCCACCCAACCCAGCCCGGTGTCCAGAAACTTTTCATAGTACTTCACCGCATCCTCATGCTGTCCATGGTCCTTCAGTTCATTGCCAAAATAGTATAAGTCACGCGGTGAGAATTCCTCTCCGGCCTGTTCCCTCTTGCGATAGATCCGCAGATTCCGATCGGTGTACTCCTTATCTTTCTTGTGGGTAACCGCTATATCACTATGCAGCAGATTGCCTGCTACAGCCAGATATTCATGCACCGCGCCAATCCAGCGAAATTGCCGATCCCGACGCACCAGGCGATTCCGGCGCAGACTGTAGGATACTCTGCCTTCTGCCGTAAATGACAGATTGTAATCCATTGTGACACTATCAACAGCCGGATCCAGCGAACGTTTCAAGGCAATAAGCTTCGCCCGATCTTCTGCTTCAAATACATCGTCGGCATCCAGCCACAGAATATATTCGCTCTTCGCCTGATCGAAGGCAAAGTTGCGTGCTGCTGCAAAGTCATCCACCCATTCAAAATCAACGATACGATCCGTATATCTGGAAGCAATCTGACGGGTACGATCCGTTGAACCGGTATCAACGATCACAATCTCATCGGTAATGCCGTTGACCGAGTCCAGACATCTGGCGAGGGATGCTTCTTCATTTTTCACAATCATACAGAGCGTAATGCTGATCGTCTCTTCGCCACGTTTGGCTCTGCGGTTAAAGGCAGCTACCCCCGGCAGTTCGGACAAACGGTAGATGTGGTACGCAGGGAGATGCGTATCAACGAAAAGGCGAAAACCAAGTGCCTGCGCACGGATACAGAAATGACGATCTTCGCCCCAGAAGGATACATTCGGAATCTGGTCATAGGAAACCCCGGCGGCCAGAACATTTTTGCGAATGAGCGTACATGCCCCCAACCCTCCAACTTCGTAACAACCTGGTATCCGCAGTTGATTCAGAAAAGCAGTCGTTTGCGCGCCCTCGTCTTCCGCTTCATTTCCGGCTGAAGATTTGCCGCCTCGACGATACAAAGCATACTCATCTTGCAGCCATACCTGAGGCATTTCCCTGGCCCCCGGCTGCCACCGGGTCCAAAAGATATTGGACACGATGTCTTTGCCACTCGATACGAGTTGTTCCAATGTCCGCGGATGCAGCACCAGATCAGAGTCTATCAAGAAAACAGCATCGTACTCGTTGTCGCGTGTATAATTCAAAATGCGGTTTTTCAGACCAGCTACACGCCAAATCTGTTCATCCTGCCAATAGTGGCCTCCCTCATCCTTGGTGTACAACCCTTTGTTGTCAGGACTATCACTGCTATGTTCATCTGCCTGAATAACCGTCCCTTCATGCTGGAGCACAAATTCACGTAATATATTCGACGCAGCTTCTTCCTCGTTATCGTCAACAAACAGATAATCCGTCTTCACTGTTGTTCGTTCCAGTGCATGCAGAGAATCCAAAAATTCACGCAGCACCGGAGTTGTCTGACGAACCGGGCTGGCAATCAGTATTCTTTCCTGGACAAGCGTTTCAAGATTTTCCGGTTGGCGGGTTTCCTTCGATATAACAGAACGCCTGGACGGTCGATGATTACTCTGGCTCTTTATTTGGCTCTCTACATGGCTTTCATGTTGGTTTTCATGTTGCTTCTCTTTCTGTTCCTCATTTTCTTGGGAATTCGGCTCTATTGGAGGTTTCGATTCCTCTTGCGATTGGTGTAACGGGTCTTTCTTGCTCAACGTGCTCACTCCTCCTCTCCTTATTCGACCCATGCCAACAGTCGTGGCTCTTGATCCAATATCGATTCGTACTGTTCCTTCCAACCGTATCTTGCTTCAGGGTCCAATGCTTGATAGCGCTCATATTTGCGGATGCGGTCTTCTTCCCGCGCCCATCCATAATGCTTCACCCGGGGAGCATGACATCCATAACTCCAATGCTGGATCGTTAACGGAAAACGCCCACAATGCTGGGGTGTTTCCTTCCATTCATAGCTCATCCCCGGATGATAACGAATCAGAAACGGCCGATAGTAGGCATGGGCTTGCCAGAACTCATCTTCCCGGTAATGCGTATCACTCCACATATCAAACAATCTGAAATAAATCGCATCCTCGTTGCCACGAAGCAGCAGATCGCGTACAGCCCCAAAGTCACTGGTTAGAATCTCATCCGCATCCAGATTCAAAATCCATTCCGGATCGGTCGCCACTGTTTCTTCCCATTGTTGTTTCCTCAAGCTTACTTCGTCTGCAAAACGTGAAGAAGCGTTCTCCACCAATACAAGTGGAATACCGTCCAGAAGTTCCCGGCACATCGCCACCGTTCCATCCGTGCTTCCATCATCAATAATTACCGCGCGATCAATCCAGGCACGATGTGTCTCCAAAGCCTGCTTGAGATAGCGATTCTCCTCATTACGAACGATCATCGACAAGGTAATATGTGGTCTTCCATGTACCTCATGTTCATCCAAAGCTTCACCCCCCACGCTCAAACTTCCACCTATTAAAATCGCCGGACACCCGATGTCTGGACAGATCACAATCCTCTATTCTCAATCTATGCAGAGCCGGAATGTGGATATGCAGGACAAGGAAACCTTTCATGGGGTTAATCTTGTTGAACGACAAAAAAAGCACCCGCCTGTGCGGATGCTTCTGCATGTATGATATACATGTTTAATGTGATGAATTAACGGTATTCAGCCAAACGATCATTGAGACTACGTGTCTGTCCATAGACTTCCTGGTACAGCGCGAACAATCCATCATAGACAGCAACCGTTTCCGGGTTCGGCTCATAGGACTTCGCTGGACGAATAAACGCCGTTGCACATTCTTGCAAAGACGGGAACCAGCCACATCCATAGGCAGCCAGCATTGCTGCCCCCATAGCCGGACCCTGTTCGCTCTCCAACTTCACAATTGTGGCGTTGAAGACATCTGCCTGCATTTGCAACCAGGCTTCATTTTTGGCACCACCCCCAATGGAGATGACTTCATTAACGGTTTTACCTGCGCCGCGCAGAATATCAATGGATTCACGCAGCGAGAAGGTGATGCCCTCCATCACCGCACGTCCAAAGTGCTCCAGCTTGTGCCCGGCATCCATACCGATGAAGCTGCCCCGGATATTCGCATCTGGATGAGGTGTACGCTCCCCAACGATATAAGGTGTGAACAATAATCCGTTGCTGCCGGCCGGAATCTGATCAATGCCCTGTAAGAGCACATCAAAGGATTTGTCCGCTGCAAACGTATCCTTGAACCAGGACAAGCTATATCCTGCGGCAAGTGTTACCCCCATAATATAGAAGGCATCTTTCTCCCCATGATTGAAAAAGTGTACTTTGCCTTCGAAATCGAGATCTTTACGCTCTTCGTAGGAAAGCACCACCCCGGACGTTCCGATGCTGCACATCGTCTGTCCTTCACTCAGAATGCCTGCGCCAATGGCACCGCATGCATTGTCCGCGCCACCTGCGTACACTTTCGTCGCAGCTGCCAGACCTGTTTGATCCGCAATCTCAGGTAGCAAGGTACCCACTTCCTCAAACGATTCCACAAGACGTGGACATAGGGAGATCGGCAGCTTGAATGCTTCTGCAATCTCATTGCTCCACTGCTTGCCCGCAACGTCCAGCAGCAAGGTACCTGCTGCATCGGAATAATCCATGGCATAATCCCCTGTCAGGCGATAACGCACATAGTCTTTGGGTAACAGGAATAAGGATGCTTGCTGTAACAATTCAGGCTCGTTCTCCTGAACCCACAGAATTTTTGGCAAGGTAAAACCTTCAAGGGCGCGGTTCCGGGCAATGCTTAACAGCTTGCCATCCAGCACTTTTTCAATCCGGCGGCACTGAGCCGTTGTGCGTGTATCATTCCACAAGATTGCATTCCGCAGTGGTTTACCTTCGGCATCCACCAAAACCAGTCCATGCATCTGTCCGGAGAAGCTCATACCTTCAATTTCCGAAGGCTGCACGCCAGATACTTCGAGCAATTTGCGCAGGGAAACAATCGTCTGCTCTACCCAATCTTCGGGATTTTGTTCACTGTATCCAGCCTTGGGCTGGTACAACGGGTATGCCTCCGATGCTTCAAATGCCACTTTTCCTTCACGATTGACCAACACGGTTTTAACCGCACTGGTTCCCAGATCGACACCAATTACGTAACTCATAGGTTAACTCCTCTCGTTTGTAACAGGATTGTATAAATGAAACCCTTGATGCTCATGTGGCCACTCCGTGATCAGAAAACCCTCGGATCGCCGTTACCCCCGGATTTCCTTTAACCCCTTTAGCAAGGGTGAAATCCGGGGATAAATGCGACCGCTTTGCTTCCTTAGGTCCTTTCTGCTCACTTCGTTCTGCATGCACCATCTTAGACAAACATTTATATCAAAACAGTAAAAACGTACTCGTTTTTGTAGCAAAAAGATGATCCAATGACCTTGATTCGTCATTGGTTATAAATGAAACCTTGATGCTCACATGGTCACTACGTGATCAGAAAACCCTCGGATCGCCGTTACCCCCGGATTTCCTTTAACCCTTTAGCAAGGGTGAAATCCGGGGATAAATGCGACCGCTTCGCTTCTTCGGGTCCTTTCTGCTCACTTCGTTCTGCATGCACCATCTTAGACAAACATTTATATCAAAACAGTAAAAACATACTCGTTTTTGTAGCGAAAAGATGATCCAATGACCTTGATTCGTCATTGGTTATAAATGAAACCCTTGATGCTCATGTAGTCACTCCGTGATCAGAAAACCCTCGGATCGCCGTTACCCCCGGATTTCCTTTAACCCCCTTTAGCAAGGGTGAAATCCGGGGATAAGCCTATGCTTCCGAAGCCAGCTTTCTTTCAGAAAGCTCTTAGCGCACGCTTCGCTTCCTCGGGTCCTTTCTGCTCACTCCGTTCTGCATGTACCATCTTAGAAGAACATTTATATCAGCAATTTAAAAACCTCATTGTTTGTTTAACCAAAAAACCGCCCCCGTCTTCCCAAGGGAAAGTCGGGGACGGTCCGAATGTCATGCTTGTTCAGGCGTTCCGTGGTACAAGCTAATCTTGTGCATAGGCTGGCTTGGATATAATGTCCAACCACATATGAATAACCATCGGTGGTCGTCGTGACCAACCCTGCCTAACCCGCTATTAGTCAGCCAAGATGTATTGGTTCAGTTGCGCTCTCAGCAATTCCTGACGTCCGGATTGGTTTTTGCGTGGGTTTTCATTGTTGAGTGCATACTCAGCAAGGGAAGCAAGTGTTGCTTTACCTGCAACCACATCTGCACCAATGCCTTCGCTGAAGCTGCTGTAACGTTTTTCGATGAAGTCATCGAATACACGATCTTCGATCAGTTTTGCAGCTACTTTCAGACCTTTGGCATACGTATCCATACCTGCGATGTGTGCCAGGAACAGATCGTCTGCTTCGAAGGAACCACGACGTACTTTCGCGTCAAAGTTCACACCGCCGCGGCCGATACCACCGTTTTTCAATACTTCATACATTGTCAAAGTCGCATCGTACATATCAACTGGGAACTCATCTGTATCCCAACCGATCAGCATATCACCTTGGTTCGCATCAAGGGAACCGAGCATACCGTTGGTACGAGCAACGCGGATTTCGTGATCGAATGTATGACCAGCCAGTGTAGCGTGGTTTGCTTCCAGGTTGAGTTTGAAGTGTTTGTCCAAACCGTATTTTTGCAAGAAAGCAATGGAAGTTGCTGCATCATAGTCATATTGGTGTTTCGTTGGCTCTTTCGGTTTAGGCTCGATCAGGAATTGTGCGTCAAAGCCAATTTCCTTCGCGTAGTCTACAGCCATATGGAACATGCGAGCAATGTTATCTTGCTCCAGTTGCATGTCTGTGTTCAGCAATGTGTCGTAACCTTCACGTCCGCCCCAGAATACATAGTTTTCAGCGCCCAGACGTTTACCCACTTCCAGACCTTTCTTGATCTGTGCTGCAGCATGAGCATACACGTCTGCGTTACAAGTCGAAGCTGCACCGAACATGAAACGTGGGTTCGAGAACATGTTCGCTGTGTTCCAGAGCAGTTTTTTGCCGCTGGATTTCATATGATCTTCAATCAGATCAACGATTGTATCAATGTTGCTGTAGAACTCGCGCAGGTTGTTGCCTTCTGGTGCAATGTCCACATCGTGGAAACAGAAGAACGGGAGATTCATTTTTTCCAAAAATTCAAATGCCGCTTCCACGCGCACTTTCGCGAGGTCCAGACCCGAGTATTTATCCCACGAACGAACAGCTGTCTCTGCACCAAACGGGTCACTTCCGCCTGCAGTTAATGTATGCCAATAAGCCATACCGAAACGGAAATGTTCTTCCATCGATTTGCCGGCTACCACTTCTTCTGGATTATAATGTTTAAAAGCAAAAGGATTCTTGGAATCTTTACCTTCGAATGAAATTTTATTAACGGATTCAAAATAGGCCATGTGTAAAATGCCTCCTCAATAGTTTTAAGAAATCGTTTACACCGTTATCCTAACACATCGAATTTACTTTGTCTATTGGTTAAACAAAGTAAAATAAAATTGTTTTTTACACGCTTGTTTACGCTATAATAGTCGAATAACTTGTTTCGGATGTGGGTCAGAACCCTTTGATCAGAAGAATAGGAGTGCCTTAACGATATGAAAATAACCGGAGACCAGATGCTGGTCAAAAAAATAAACAAATCGATTGTTCTGGATACGATCCGGCGCCATGCCCCTCTTTCTCGCGCGCGAGTGTCCGAGGTTACCGGGCTGAACAAAGCAACGGTATCCAACCTGGTTGCTGATCTGATCAGTGATGATCTGGTGCAGGAGATTGGCCCTGGGGAATCCAGTGGCGGACGCAAACCACTCATGTTGCTGTTTCGGGGGACATCCGGCTATGCAGTCGGCCTGGAACTCAGTGTGACCCATTTAAAAGGCGTACTCACAGATCTGGAAGGACACATCATTACAGAGTACGCAGTGACCTTGGAGCATCATGACGTGTCCTCTGTATTGGAGCAATTGAAATTGGCAGCAAAACAGCTCATTGAAGCGGCTCCTGCTTCCCCTCACGGTGTCATAGGCATCGGTATCGGAGTACCCGGCATGGTCGATGAGGCAGGAACAGTCCTGTTTGCACCCAACTTGGGGTGGGAGAAGGTAGCGCTGCGCTCCATGCTTGAAGAAGAATTTGAACTGCCTGTCACCATCGATAATGAAGCCAATGCTGGCGCTCATGGAGAGTTAAATTTTGGTGCAGGCATCGGTGTCCGTCACATGATCTATATCAGTGCAGGCATGGGGATTGGTTCAGGCATCATGGTAGATGGTGAATTATACAAAGGCGCGTGGGGTTACGCAGGGGAAACAGGCCACATGTCCATTGAAGCGGAAGGTCTGCCCTGCTCCTGTGGAAATCGTGGTTGTTGGGAGTTATACGCTTCGGAAAAAGCCTATGAACACCCAGATCATCAGCTGAAATTACCTGCTCATACCACACGTGAGCTGATCCATTATGCGGAGCAAGGCCATAAGAATGTTCAGGAATTATACGACACGATTGGACGCAAACTGGGTATTGGCATCACCAATATCGTCAACAGTTTCAACCCGGAACGTATTATCATTGGTGGCCCGCTCTCTGAAGCAGGTCCCTGGATAGAAACAGCTTTAAAACAGGTTGTGGAGGAACGTACATTACCTTATCACCGTCGCAGTTTGCAGATTGAATGGGCAGCTCTGGGCAGCCGTTCCACCCGTGTTGGTGCCGCTTACTCTGCAATATCCCAATTTTTAGGTAAAA
Source organism: Paenibacillus sp. FSL R5-0519 (assembly GCF_037974275.1). Lineage (NCBI taxonomy): Bacteria > Bacillati > Bacillota > Bacilli > Caryophanales > Paenibacillaceae > Paenibacillus > Paenibacillus sp. FSL R5-0519. The sequence continues at coordinate 738,193 of NZ_CP150234.1, read as the reverse complement.
TAAGAGTTTCCGTCTAATAACAGCTGAAAATTGACATCATTTCGCCCCATTTCCTCCCTTTTTGTTAAAGAAATCCAGATGTATAATGGGGTTATGTGATTTTTGTCATGGCTGTGTCGATATAGCTGTGTTAATTCCGATAATGAAACGGAGTGAAAAGAAGCGTGACCTACGTGGATACTTCAGATATCTCGGCGCCAGTATTTGTCACCGTCCTCCTGTTCCTGATTGTGCTTGCGCCCCTGTTCAGCCTTGGCATACTCCGATTGTTCCAGAGCAAAAAGAAGGCTGGTTTCATGTACATGCTGTCAGGAGTGCTGGTATATGTTGTGTTTCAGACTTTCATGAGTATTTTTTTCTAGAGTAATCATTTGATTTTATGCAAAACCCCTTTCGCAGTAATTCAATTGTACACGTGATCATGTACTCTGAATTACGGGCGCAAGGTTTTTTTTGCTTCTATTTTCCCATTATTAACATAGATGCCGGATTATTACAAATCGAGAATTCTTTCTTCCATCATATAAAGGAATATCCTGTATTTTCCTATTACGAAAAAGATAAGAGAGGAGCTTTAATATGCTTAAAAAGACATTTGGTTTCCTGTTTGATTTTATACTTTGTTCTATTCTTTATTTTATTGGTATAACCTTACTATGGGGTATAGAACTGCAAGTTTATCCTATGATGGGTGTTAATCCAAAAGACTATATTTTGATATTCTTTGTAATTAATTGTTTGATAACTTTTCTTATTCATTCTAGATTTTATAATTTTGGAGAATGGTATACTTCGCGAAAACTAATGATCAAATCCCAAACAAAAAAAATAATAATATCGGTTATAATAATACTGGCCTTAATTCCAGTTGTTTTAACTAGTATGTGAGCGTGGATATCTCTAACTCGCCTGTTACCAGAATCGAAAATGCTGCTCTTAATCTTATAATCATGCTGCTTGTTCACCTCAATTATGCTCTGCGTCTTAGAAAAATGATATCGTACTTCTGTATATCGGACAATTCTGAATGATGTTTACGACCATCCGATCCACTCAAAGAAAACGCACAAAAAACCGTACCCTTCGGGGTACGGTTCTTTCTATATCCTAACGGCTCGCGAAAACCGGAATTGCATATGAATTGAAACGTTCTTCAACACATCATGTTCCAGATGATCAGCGTAATTTAAGCGTCCAATACTTTGGCAAATTGAGTTTTGTTCATACCCAGAATGCGGTGTTCACCAATGACAGTCAATGGCACGGCACGTACACCCATGTCCCACACTTGTTGTGCAAATTCATCGCTAGTTTCGATGTTGCGCTCTTCATAAGAGATCCCTTTGTCAGCCAGGAATGTTTTAACGGATTTGCAGTTCGGGCAGTTCGTTGATGTATATACAATTACGTTTTCCATGTTTAATTCACCTCATATGGTTTTATATTAATCTATAGTCTGGTTGAAAACAGCTCATTCTATTACAGAACAACGGCGCTGTGCTCCAAGCTTTCAATGTATTTCTCGGTGTCCATAGCAGCCATACATCCGCTACCAGCCGCTGTAATTGCTTGTTTGTAACGTGTATCCTGAACGTCACCACATGCGAATACGCCTGGGATGTTTGTCTCGGATGTACCTGGTGTAGTCAGGATATAACCGTGTTCGTCCGTAGTGATCTGTCCGCCAAGGAATCCGGTATTTGGTGTGTGACCGATAGCTACGAATACGCCGCTTGCCGGAATCACTTCTTCTACACCTGTTTCGTTGTTCAATACTTTCAGACCTGTTACGCCGTTGTCACCAGCAAGGACTTCAAGTGGTGTACGATTCAAAGCCATTTCTACTTTTTCGTTGCTGCGTGCACGATCCTGCATGATTTTGGAGCCACGCAGTTCTTCACGACGGTGTACCAGCGTTACTTTGGAACCGAAACGGGACAGGAAGCTTGCTTCCTCAAGGGCAGAGTCACCGCCGCCGATCACGATGATTTCTTTGTTACGGAAGAAGAATCCATCACATGTTGCACATGTGCTGACACCGCGGCCCACATTTGTTTCTTCACCAGGGATACCCAGGTATTTAGCAGATGCACCTGTAGAGAGGATCAATGTTTCCGATACGAGTTCACCCATACCTTCAACTTGAATCTTGAACGGACGCTCGCTCATGTCGATGTTGTTCACCCAGCCTGTACGGAATTCAGCACCGAAACGTTCTGCTTGTTTACGCATGTTGTCCATAAGTTCAGGACCCATGATGCCATCAGGGAAACCTGGGAAGTTCTCCACTTCCGTTGTTGTTGTCAGTTGGCCACCAGGTTGTGGACCTTCAATAACGAGCGGGTTCAAGTTGGCACGTGCCAGATAGATTGCTGCTGTCAGCCCTGCAGGGCCTGTTCCAATAATAATTGATTTATACATGTATAGTTCCTCCCCCGGGTTCTGCAAAAAGGTTAGTCCCTCCGGCATCAAAAGCTGTTGCTTTTGCATACACTAGAACGAAAAGCCTAGATCATGTCCACAAGACCTGCCTGCGTAATGACAATAATCCTATGCAGAAACGGAATTCTAATTTATAATCATTCTAATCTGTTGTTCATTATGATCTCTTTTATGTACGGTGTCAATGCTCGGCAGCGATTATGAAGAAGTCTTCATCAGGAGGGAAAATGGAAGCATGAACGATGCACTCATTGGCAGTATTATATCAGCCATGTCTACCGGCCTAGGGGCCGTACCGATTCTATTTATGCGCAAAATATCGCACCGTCTGCGTGATATCTTGCTGGCATACGCTGCAGGTATTATGACCTCAGCCTCGGTTTATAATCTCATTCCGGAAGCGCTCGGCCAATCGAATCTCTTTGTACTCGCATTTGGTATTATGCTTGGTAGCCTGGTGCTACTGGTGCTCGAGATGAAGATTCCACACGTTGATCTGGAGAATCCCGAGAAAATGCCTTTCAAAATTGAAGCCAAAGCTTTCATGATTATTGCAGCGATTACCATGCATAACCTGCCAGAGGGGTTATCGGTTGGTGTCAGCTACGCAAGCTCCGATGAGAACCTGGGCAATCTTATTGCCTTCTCCATCGGATTGCAGAATGCGCCGGAGGGATTCCTGGTCGCCCTCTTTCTAGTGAACCAGAATATTGGCCGCTTCAAAGCACTGGGCATTGCCACCCTCACCGGAGCAGTAGAGATTATTACAGCGATGATTGGTTATACATTAAGCAGTCTCGTATCCGGCCTTGTCCCTTATGGTCTGGCATTTGCAGCCGGTGCGATGATGTTCATTGTGTATAAAGAACTCATTCCCGAAAGTCACGGCGACGGCAATGCACGAGTGGCAACTATCTCGTTTTTACTCGGACTCATCACGATGATCGGTCTGACCGAGCTGTTTTAAATGAAGAATGTATACTTACTATGCACGTTAAACCTTGTTTAAGACTCTTACAGTACAGAAAAAAGAACCCGAGCGAACAGCGCCTAAAGCTGTCGACCGGGTTCTTTTTTTAGCCACAAATGAAGATTCCATGAAATTAATGGGATCGCCTGTAAGGTTGTGATGCCCTCTTCTGATCAGGATTGAATGAAACGAATCAATTCCGAATTGAATTTTTCCAATTCATCATAGAAAGCACCATGACCACTCTCTTCAAAAGCAATCAATTGAGACGAAGCAATGCCTTTATGCATCTGCTCTGCGAATTCGAACGGACAGATCTCATCCTTTTTCCCGTGCAAAATGGCCGTCGGCACCTGAATTGAACTCAGGTCACCTCGTAGATCCTCATCCCGCAGGGCAATTGCACTGCGAATGGTACCATAAGATGAAGCCTCCATACCAAGCGCGTGGAACCAATCCATGAATGGCTGGCTGTGTTTCTTCGCGAAGAACATGCCGCCAAATGTCTCCAGCAACTTCGGACGATCTGCAAAAATCGGCTCAATGATCTGCTCGTTCAGCTGCTCTGGAGTCAATCCATACGGATAACCTTCGCGCTGTGTGAACACAGGGGCTGCCGCAGATAACAAGGCCAGCTTGGAGACACCATGCCCCTTATGTCTGGCCATGTAATGTACTGCAATCGCTCCACCCATGGAGAACCCTGCGAGTACCGCGTCTTTCAGCTCCAAATCATCGATAACGGCACGAACATCGTCTGCCATCCGATCATAATCGTATCCGGTGGAAGGCTTATCTGATAAGCCGTATCCTCTAAAATCTATCGCAATGGCACGAATGCCATGGTTCGGAAGTACGTTCAATTGATATTCAAACATTTTATAATTAACAGGCCAGCCGTGCAAAAAGACAACCGGGGTTCCTTCACCGATATCTTCAATATATACTTTTACATTCGGTTCCACTTGTACATAACGTCCCATATTTCACAGCTCCCTTTGTCCTCGAATGATTGCAACTTTCTCTTCGAATCATTACCCTCTGACCCAAGGTTCAAACGTGAGCCGTTCAACCAGCGGCATACTAATCACGAAACCAATCAACCATTTTTCTCTCCAAATCTGATTACCGTAGCAGCCTAAGCCCATTCAGAATAACCAGAATTGTACTGCCTTCATGACCTACCACACCCAGTGGCAATGCCACGTCTTGGAGGAAGTTACCAGCAATTAAGGCCAGAATAACGGTGATGGCAAAACACATATTTTGCTTCACCGTACGCTGTGCTCGGCGTGCCTGCCCAATCACCCAAGCGATCTCTTCGATATTGTCGTTCATCAGCACCGCATCCGCTACCTCCAGTGCAGTTCCGCTACCCGACAGTCCCATTCCCATACCCACAGTGGCTGCTGCAAGTGCAGGTGCATCATTAACCCCATCCCCTACCATCAGCACAGGACCATATTGTTTGCGGAGCGCTTGCACCTGCTTCACTTTATCTTCCGGCAGCAAGTCTGCATAAACCATACTTACTCCCGTTTCATGGGCAATTACAGAGGCCGATCTCGCTCGATCTCCTGTTAACATCGCAACTTTAACCCCCATCGCTTCAAGCCTTCTCACTGCAGCTGCTGCCTGAGGGCGTACCGTATCCCGCATGGCGATCAGCCCAGCCATTTCACCATCAGCCATAACAACGGATACCGTTTTTCCCTCACCCTCAAGACGGGAGCGTACTTCGTTCCACGCTGTAGATACCTTTACACGGTTAACACCCTGTTTATCTGAACCATCAAGGTTTTCATCCTTCATCTTCTCTGACTGCATCGATTCCATTACATTTGTTTTGCCAATACGCCAGAGCACATCGTTTACCGTTCCTTCGATACCCCAACCCGTTAGGGCCTGTACGTGCTCCGCTTCCTGAAGTGTTAGGTTCTCCTTAATCGCCTGATCTACGATCGCACGAGCCAGGGGGTGCATGGAGATGTTCTCAATCGCTGCTACCGCAGCTAACAGCTGGGCGCGATCTATCTTTTCAGCCGTAATAATATCTGTAACTTGCGGGGTGCCCATGGTCAATGTACCTGTTTTGTCAAAAGCAACGACCCGCGTGCGTGCCATATTCTCCATATGGGCACCACCCTTGAAGAGAATGCCACGGCGCGCACTGCTGGACATCGCGGACAGCATGACAGGCATGATGGAAGACACCAGAGCACAAGGCGAAGCAACAACCAGAAATACCATCGCTTTATAAAATGCCTCGTTCCATGTCCAGCCAAGCAGCAGTGGAGTTCCTGCAATCACAAGTAAAGTCACCCCTACAACAATGCGTGCGTATATTCCTTCGAACCGCTCCATAAAGCGCTGGGAATCCGGTACTTCTGCCTGCGCTTCTTCCACCATTTTAATGATTTTTCCGAACAGTGACCCTTCAGCCGATTTGGTGACCTCTACGTATAAGGCGCCCTCCCCGTTTACCGTACCTGCATAGACTTCATCCCCCGCAGCTTTGTCCACAGGTAGGGATTCTCCGGTGATGGACGATTGATTGATAAAAGAGCTCCCCCGGTACACGACACCATCTGCTGGAATGAGTTCTCCCGGTTTCACCAACAGCAGATCACCTGGCTGGAGATCATCAATAGCAACAAGGTTCATCTGTCCATCCTCAATACGCAGTGCTGTCTCCGGCTTCAGCGCGAGCAACGATGAGATATCCTTATGACTGCGCTCTGTCGCATAACTTTCCAACGCACCACTGAGTGCAAAAATAAAGATCAGCATCGCGCCTTCATTCCAGTAACCGATAGCTGCTGCCCCAAGGGATGCGGCAATCATCAGCAGATTTACATCCAGATCACGGTCCTTGACCAGGGTCTCGATGCCTTCCTTCGCTTTGGTCCACCCCCCCACGGCATACGCCACAATGTAGAGCATGATGGATAAGGTACCAAAATAAGGTGCAGTTCCCCAGGCAATCAGCATCAACAGCCCACTGCCCAATGCAGATTGCATCTCTTTATTCTGCACCATGGCTCGAAAATCAGGCTTTTTGCCTCGATTGGGGCCAGGTGTTTGGGACGAGCGTTGTTCTGTTTGTTTCTGTCTGTGTAGCGGTTGATGTATCGCTTGCATATAAATCACAATCCTTTCGAATGTTAGATTTGCGGATGACGAGTCTGCCTATTCCGCTTCCAGAAATGAAGTTGTATTGAGAATGAGAGCCATTGTTAATGCCCTAAAAATGACACATGCTGCTGCGGGAATCCCGCAGCAGCATGGTTTTGTGAATGGTTTTGCAATCATCTTGAATGAGAATGATAATCATTTTTGTACTTATGCAATTATTTTTACCCAATACAACTTTTAATCAGTATATGCCTGTAATCCTCATTTGTAAATGGGTATTTTTCGGACGGTTACTTTTACTCCTACATGCATATTAAAAAAGACAAAAAGCCGCTGTCCCCAAAGACAGCGGCTTAAAGCATCTATTGATAGGCGTTTGACCAATTTTATACCATATCGCTTAAGTGAATGTTTCACATCAACCCAATACCATTTACGCGCCTACACTTGCTCCCTGACTTGCTTTGATCGCTTGCTCCAGATCATGGATAATGTCTTGAATGTTCTCTGTGCCAATAGACAGACGAATCAACTCCGGATTAACCCCTGCGGCAGTTTGTTCATCTTCAGTCAACTGCGCGTGAGTCGTACTTGCCGGGTGAATGATCAGTGACTTGGAATCGCCCACGTTTGCAAGGTGAGAGAACAGTTTAACATTTTCAATCAATTTACGCCCCGCTTCCGCACCACCTTTGATTCCAAAGGTCAGAATGGCGCCCTGCCCTCTTGGCAGATACTTCTGGGCAAGCTCGTAAGAATCGTGGCTTGGCAGACCCGCATAACTTACCCAGGACACATCCTCATGTTTCTCAAGGAATTCCGCAACCGCAAGGGCGTTGCTACTATGGCGCTCTACGCGCAGATGTAATGTCTCCAGTCCCTGCAGCAACAACCAGGAGTTAAATGGAGAGATCGTTGCACCCAAGTCACGGAGAAGTTGTACACGAGCTTTGATAATATAAGCAATCGGTCCAACTGCTTCCGTATATATAACACCGTTATAACTGGCGTCAGGCTCCGTCAAACCAGGGAACTTGCCGCTTGCTTTCCAGTCAAATTTTCCGCTATCCACGATAACGCCACCAATGGATGTACCATGACCGCCAATGAATTTCGTTGCAGAGTGAACGACAATATCTGCTCCATGTTCGATTGGACGAAGAAGGTACGGGCTCGGGAACGTATTATCCACGATCAAAGGAATGCCATGTTCATGAGCGATCGCTGCCACCGCTTCAATATCCAGTACATTCCCCTTTGGATTACCGATCGTTTCGGCATACAGTGCTTTCGTTTTCTCCGTAATCGCTGCCCGGAAATTCTCAGGATCACTGGAATCCACAAATTTCACGTCCAGACCCAGTTTCGGCAAAGTTGTCGAGAACAGATTGTATGTACCTCCATACAAACTCGCTGAAGACACGATCTCATCGCCTGCACCGGCAATATTCAGAAGCGAAAACGTAATGGCTGCTTGACCAGAAGCAGTAGCCAGCGCCCCAGCTCCGCCTTCCAACGCAGCAATCCGTTGCTCAAACACGTCAGTGGTTGGATTCATCAGACGGGTATAGATGTTGCCAAACTCTTTCAAACCAAACAGATTAGCTGCATGCTCAGTGTCCTTGAAGCCATAGGATGTTGTCTGATACAAGGGAACTGCTCGTGCGTTGGTAGTTGGATCAATCTCCTGACCTGCATGAATTGCCAATGTTTCAAATGAAAGCTCACGTTCGTTTGACATAAATCTGAATCCTCCCTTGATATATACGTTCTATAAGTTCATGATGTCTTGACATGGTGGTGTATGTTTTCCATATTCTCTCACAAGATGTCGCATTTGAAAAGACTTATTTCCGATTTTTCCGATGAGAAATACTAAATATGTACATTATCATTTCTATACCAAAAAAACCTTTGCCCTCGCAAAGGTTTTTCGGTTGCAGATGCTGCAGATGCGCTGCATCACTTTTCAACCCGACTGTCTTTTAGACTCGAACTGCATCCCATACTTCACGCAAATGTTTGGCCGCAGGCACAGCTTGCTCCGCAGTTACACCTTCAAGTGAAATATCGATATGCGGCTTATACGTTTTTAGCAATTCAAAAAATAACGGGTAATCCAGTATGCCTGCCCCAGGTACCGGATTAAACTTCTCTCCCTGTGCATCGAAGGCGACATCCTTGGCATGGATCACAATCATGCGCTGATATAGCGATTCCATCACCTCGCGCAAGAAAGCTCCTTGATCTGCTGCATGTGGTTGTTTGATCAGATTACACGGGTCGAACAGCATTCCCAGATTGGATGAAGGAATCTCTTCAAACAAACGTGTCATATGTTCATGCGTATGAAGGGTATGTGTGGACACAGGCTCAATCGCTGCATGCACGCCCCATTTCTCCGCTTCCTCGGCCAACTCCTCAACCGTTTCTTTCAGCACACTCCACGCCTTCTCTTCATATCCATCCGGATGCGTATCCTGATAGGTGTCCAAGCTTCCGGTCTCCGTTGCTACCATGCTGCAACCGAAATCCCGGGCATAACGCAGATGTTCCTTGAATCGATCAATATCCGCACGGCGGCTTACCGGATCAGGGTCAATCGGATTAATATAACAGCCCAGTACCGCAATCTTCACTCCGCGCTGTGCAAATTGATCTCCAATCTCATTCGCCAGACCGGGGCTCAGCTTGCCATTCGATGAGTCCACATCGGATAATGCTTTGGCAAGTGCCAGCTGTACAGAGTTGAATCCGTTATCTGCAATTGTCTGCGCGAGCTGTGCTGTAGGCTGTTTACCAAATGTATGTGCCAGAATACCAAGTTTCATCTCACTGCCTCCTTATGCTAATCCGATGATCAAGCGATTAACGCGCCATCCAGCCACCATCGACATTCAGCACATGTCCATTCAGATAATCCGAAGCGGCAGATGCCAGAAAGACAACCGGGCCTTTCAGATCTTCCGGTGTTCCCCAACGCCCCGCAGGAATACGGGCTGTAATATCCCGGTAACGATTCTCGTCCGCACGGATCTGAGTAGTATTATCGGTTTCCATATAACCAGGTGCGATACCGTTAATCTGGATTCCCTTCCCTGCCCATTCGTTGGCGAGTGCTTTGGTTAAACCGGCAACACCATGTTTGCTGGCTGTGTACCCTGGCACGTTAATCCCACCTTGATAGGACAACATGGATGCGATATTAATGATTTTGCCGCTTCCGCGTTCGATCATATGTCTGCCAGCCAATTGGCTCAGGAAAAATACCGTGTTCAGGTTCAGACCAATGACATCATGCCAGTCCTTCCCTGCATGGTCAGCCGCAGGTGTGCGGCGAATGATTCCCGCATTGTTGACGAGAATGTCAATTCTGCCCTGGAACGCAAGCGCTTGTTCGAACACAGCCGCCAACTCATCTTCACGACTTAAATCCGCTTCAATCACGTAAGCTTTGCGTCCGAGTGCTTCAATGGCACTTGCCGTTTCGGCAGGTTTGGAATAAGAGACCAGCACCACATCAGCACCCGCTTCCGCCAAGCCGATGGCCATCCCTTGTCCAAGTCCTCCCGAGGTACCTGTTACCATTGCAACTTGTCCGCTTAAATCAAATGGGTTCATGAATGATTCCTCCGCATGGTTTTGATATGCAATCCATAGATCCTTCGTTCTTTAATCCCATGAATAATAAATGAGGTTAACTTTGATAATCCACTGTGACACCGCTCTGCTCGTATAAGGCAACTGTCTCTTCATCCAAACGATGATCACTGATAATATAGTCCAGTTCCGAACACTGGGCGAAAGTTCGCAGTGCGAATTGTCCGAATTTATAATGATCCACAACGCCATATACCTGCTGGGAGGCAGATATCATTGCTTTTTTCAAAGGAACCAGATCTCCCGTGTATATGGATAATCCAAATTCCGGATGAAGTGCTGTCGTGGATATAAAGGCTTTATGAATGTTAAGACCGGAGATAAATGCAGCCGTGTCATCCCCCACGAGCATATTCCGTACACGAGCCCCGCCAGGCACAACCAGTCGTACTTGCTCCTTCTTGGTAAGCTCCGCAATAATGAACAGGTCATTGGTCACCACCGTCAGCGGCTGATTGTCGAGACGTTTAGCCATCTCCAGCGTGGTGCTGCCACCATCAAGAGCAACGATATCTCCAGGTCGAATGTAAGCCAGGGCCCTTTCAGCAATCTCCGTTTTCTCCGATTGATGCTTCTCGGTAACTCCCCGGCTGTTCAAGATGCCATACTGGTCATTCTGAGCCAGCATAGCACCACCATGAACACGTACGAGCAGACCCATACTCTCCAACTTGTCGAGATCCTCTCGCACTGTTTTCCCAGTCACCTGCAACAGCTCACTCAGATCACTGACGGTTACTTCCTGGCGCTCCAGCAGAGCCTCCATAATTTTTTCATGTCTTTTCAATGGATTCATCCTAATCAACTTCCTATACTACCTGAGTTAATTGAATGAGTGTTCTAGTGTCTACTCTGCCAATTAACTCAGACATCTGTAATTTATTATTTCAGGTCTTTCATCGCTACGCCGTCCATATCTTCGAACGTCTGGTTCTCACCAGCCATCGCCCAACAGAAGGTGTAATTGCTCGTACCCACACCACTGTGAATGGACCAGCTTGGGGAGATGATCGCCTGACGGTCGCGTACAACCAGATGCCGCGTCTCGTCCGGCTCACCCATCATGTGGAATACAACGCCATCCTCAGGCAGATTCCAGTACAAGTATACTTCGGAACGGCGGTTATGGGTATGTGCAGGCATGGTATTCCACATGTTACCCTTGTCGAGTTCGGTAATACCCATTACCAGCTGACAACTCTGAATTCCACCTTCTCCTTGGTGAATGTAACGATAGATCGTACGCTCATTGGAAGTTTCGATGCTGCCCAGATGATTCGGCTGAGCCTGCTCTTGTGTTGCTTTTACTGTTGGATAGGTATGGTGAGCCGGTGTGGATACAAAATAGAATTGTGCAGGTTGAGCCTTGTCACTGCTCGTGAACACAACTTCTTTCACACCTCTACCGATATAGAGACATTCCTTTGCTCCAATCTCATAACCTTGGCCATCCGCTGTTACTGTTCCATGACCACCTACATTAATGATACCGATTTCACGACGCTCCAGGAAAAAGTTCGTTCCGATATCCTTCAGGTTCACTTCAAGGGTAATGTCTTTGCTCTCAGGTACAGCCGTTCCCACAATATAACGATCCACATGAGAATATACCGTTACCAATTCATCGGTAGCAAACAGTTGCTCCATCAAAAATTCCTCACGCAGGCGAGATGTATCATACGTTTTCACTTCATTGGGATGTGCAGCATAACGATTTTCCATTATTAATCCATTCCTTTCGTCATTTAAATTAGTTGGAATTGAGTTTGAACATGTTCATATAAGTTCATTTTAGTTCATTATATATCTTTTGTGTACCTTTATTTTTAAAATGATTTATTTCATTAATAATTAACGATGTTTATTTCTTAATAAGAACAAAAAAAGATCTCCCCAGTCTGTATCACAGACCGGGAGATCTTCTTTGATTCACATATTAATGTGCAACAGCGTTGTTAAGCATAATCCAGATCGAACCAATTACGATGGTCATCATAATCAGCAATCCGAATATAAGTGCCATTACATTCCAGCGTGGTTTTTCTGTTTCACGAATATGCATGAAGAAGAAGAGTTGAACCACAAACTGAAGTGCTGCTGTACCCAGAATCACAATAAGTGTTCCTGTTTTGCCCATCATGTCGTTCAGAACCACCACAAGTGGAATGATTGTCAGTACGACGGACAGAATGAAGCCGATGACATAAGACTTCAGTGAGCCATGTTGTTCATGGCCGTGGGAATCATGTGAGTTGTGCTCTGCCATCTACATCACCCCCATGAGATAGACGATCGACAGGAGGAAGATCCATACGACGTCCAAGAAGTGCCAGTACAAGCTGATAACGTTGATCTTACCACGAGTAACGTCGGTAATCCCACGTTTTTTCAGTTGGAACATGAGTCCGATCATCCAGATCAGACCAAGCGATACGTGAAGTCCGTGAGTACCCACGAGGGTGAAGAATGCACCCGAAGCTGCACTCGTCGTGTAACTGAATCCTTCGTGAACCATCTCAATAAACTCATAAACCTCCAGGGCGATAAAGCTTGCACCCAGAACAGCTGTAACAATCAGCCAGTTAATCAATTGTTTCACTTTACCCTGGTTCATTGCCAGAACGGCAAGTCCGCTCGTAAATGAACTCGTGAGCAAGATAAATGTCTCGGCGATAACGCCAGGCATTTTGATCAGTTCGGACAAAATCGGTCCGCCCGCCGAATTGTCACGCAACACAATGAAGGTTGCGAACAATACGGAGAACAAGATAACGTCGGAAATCAGGAAGAACCAGAAACCGAGAATTTTCATTTCCTGTGGATCATGGTGGCCATGGTCATGACCATGCGCATGATTCTCACCGTGCTTAGCGGCTGCTTGAGCCATCTATACCGACCCCCTTAACGACGCTTCGGTACGCTTGATTTCGTCGACCGGAATGTAATAATCCGTATCGTAAGAGAATGAACGGGCGATCATACAGATGCCTACGCCAGCAAGTCCGAGAATCGCCATCCACAGCCAACCGAATACGAAGCCAAAGCCGGCTACAAACCAGAAGACAGACATGATGAACGGAATGGAAGAATTCTTCGGCATATGAATTGGCTCATATACAGGCTCAGGCGGATGAATGCCTTTCGCACGACGTTCTTTCTCTTCCCACCACTCATCAATATCATCTCCGCGCGGTGTAACAGCGAAGTTGTACTCTGGAGCTGGTGAAGGAATCGACCACTCGAGCGTACGACCATCCCATGGATCGCCGGAAGCTTTAAGTGTTTTGTATTTGCGAATACCGTCTGCAATTTGTGCAACTTGGAACAAGAATCCGACACCCATCAGGAATGCCCCGATTGTGGATACGAAGTTCAGTTCCCACCAGCCAGTATCCCAGCCGTATGTGCTCAGACGACGTGTCATACCCATCAGACCGACAGCGTACTGCGGCATGAAGCAGACATAGAAACCAATATTCCAAGTCCAGAATGCCCATTTGCCCAGTTTCTCTTCGAGTTGGAAACCGAACATTTTAGGCCACCAGTAATACAGACCAGCGAAGTATCCGAAGACAACGCCACCGATCAATACTTGGTGGAAGTGGGCAATCAGGAAGTAACTGTTGTGGAACTGGAAGTCAGCAGGAGCAACGGATAACAGAACGCCTGTCATACCCCCGACAATAAAGCACGGGATAAAGGCAAGTGTCCACATCATCGGAGTCGCCATGCGAATCCTTCCTCGATACATGGTAAACAGCCAGTTAAATATCTTAACCCCTGTTGGAATGGCAATCAACATCGTAGTTACGGCGAAGAATGCATTCACGTCCGCTCCTGAACCCATCGTGAAGAAGTGATGCGCCCATGTGAAGAAGGACAGGAAGCTGATGATTAACATTGCAAATACCATTGACTTGTAACCAAACAGTTTTTTCCGCGAGAAGGTACTTACAATCTCGGAGAACACACCGAATGCCGGCAAGACGACAATGTATACCTCAGGGTGACCCCACATCCAGATCAAGTTGATATACATCATTGGGTTACCGCCCAGATCAAGTGTGAAGAAATGCGCCCCGGCAAACCTGTCGAGGAATAGCAATGCAAGTGTCACAGTCAAGATCGGGAAAGCAAACAAGATAATGATACATGTGGAGAATACCGACCATGTGAACATCGGCATTTTCATCCATCTCATACCTGGCGCACGCATTTTAATGATGGTAACCAGGAAGTTGATACCGGTAGCCAGGGAACCGATACCCGATATCTGTATACCCCATATATAGAAGTTCTGTCCGACCCCCGGACTGTGTGACAGCTCCGATAGAGGTGGATAACTCAGCCATCCCGCATCCGGTGAACCACCGATAACGAAGGACAGGTTAAACAGCATTGCTCCCAGGAAGAATAACCAGAAGCTCAATGCATTCAAGAACGGGAAGGCGACATCCCTTGCTCCGATCTGTAATGGCACGATAACGTTAAATAAACCAAACATAAATGGCATCGCCATGAACAGGATCATGATCGTGCCGTGAGTTGTAAAGACCTGATTATAATGCTCAGGATGTAAGAAATCCATGTTAGGCATAGCCAGCTGCAGACGCATCATCAATGCATCTACACCACCACGGAACAACATGATAATAGAAGCAATGATATACATAATACCGATCTTTTTATGATCGACGGTAGTTAACCAGTTACGCCAGAGCCAGCCCCATTTTTTGAAATAAGTCAGCACCGCTACGATCGTAATCATCGTAATACCGATGGCCACGTCTGCTCCATAGATCAGCGGGTCGCCAGTTACGAAAAACTCCGATGCAAACTCTTTTAGTCTCTCTAACATTGGGGGCCTCCTTTCGAATCTTTAGTTAGCACTCTTGTCCTCGTCTTGATTGGACGCATTGCTTGGACTTTGAACGGCTCCAGAAGCTTCACTTGAACTTCCATGCTTGCTGTGAGCACTTTGACCATCTACAACATACTTGGTCACGATATTTTGGAACAATCCTTCTGGGAACGCAGAATAATAAGCTACATTGCTCGTTCCTGGTTCAGCCAGCGCTTTGTAACCTTCTGTAGTCAATTCCTGAGAATTCTGTTTCACTTCAGCGACCCATTTGTCAAAATCTTCGTCCGATGTAGCATTCACATCAAAACGCATTTCTCCGAAATGCTCACCTGTGAAGTTGGCGCCTGAACCCCAGTACTTGCCTTCATGATCTGCCTGCAGATACAAGGTCATCGCCATACCCGACATCGTATAAATCTGTCCTCCGAGTTGCGGAATCCAGAATGAGTTCATTGGTGAATCCGCAGTGAGTTCAAATTTCACGGGCCGGTCTGCCGGAATATTCAGCGTGTTGACCGTTGCAATCCCTTGCTCCGGATACATAAACAGCCATTTCCAGTCCAGTGAAGAAACTTGGATGGTGATTGGTTCCTTCTCATGAGCCAGCGGCTTCGAAGGCTCCAGATCATACGTGTAACGAATCGTTACAATTGCAAGTATTCCAATAATGATAATTGGAACCGTCCACCAGATTGCCTCCGCTTTCGTACTATGAGACCAGTTAGGCTCATAAGCAGCTTTGTTATCCGGCTTGTCGCGGTAACGCCATACGATTACGGCAGACAAAATGAGTACTGGCACAATGATGACAGCACACAAAATTGTCGAGATGACAATCAAATCTCTCTGCGAAGCGCCAATTGGCCCCTTCGGATCCAGAACAACGTACTGCCCGCCTGCCAGCATTGGCCAGACAATCAATGCAATTGTAACCAACGTCAGGACAACCGGAATGATAATCCGGATTAGCGACCTAGGTTTCTTGTTCATTTTGATCCCCTCTCCTTAAATTCGCTCATACTGAAAAATCAGTATACTACTCTCTTCCTACTAAAGATATCAGAAATGAACAACTTTTTTGTTCTTGTTAACAAATTTGTCGATTTTACACCTTAAATGTGTGAATTTTTTCTCACAAATCGCTTGCGTGCTTGATATTTGTACTTCGTAATCTTTACACATCAAGTCACAAAATAAAACCCTTTGCAGTCCCGTTGATCAGTGTCAACGAATCCGCAAAGGGCTTTATTGACTGGATTCCGGGTACTTATCCAGTCTTATTATGAACGAATTAACGCAGGATTATAATCAATCGGCGCCTTCGTCTTCCCGGCGTGTATGAACAAGGCCAATTGCTTTGGCAATTACGTAAATAAACACACTACCTACAAGGAATCCAATACCGACCATCAAGCCAAGATTACGATCATTAAAATCATTCAAATTGATCAGACACATGACCACTCCCGTAATGAGTGCGACCCATGCCAGAACTGTCATCGTCAAGACGGCGCGCCGCATATTTTTGTCTTTGCGCTCCAATTGGCTGACCATTGCTGTCTTCGATGCCATAGTAAACACTTCCTTTTCCCTTTTTGTAAGTGCTTTCCTTATACCAATATACCACATCAGTATGAATTTTAGTCAACAAATGTTCAAATTTCATTCGCAATTTGGACACTTTATTTTATTTTCAACTGTTGACAAAACATTAATCCATTTACTCATACTTCTTATAACCCAAAAATCGTCTTTTCATAACAGGAACTCTACTTGACCTTATGAAACCTTTATGAACTACTCTTTGATAACTGTAAAAATACAAAAAAGACGGTGCATTGGAATACTCCAATGTTACCGTCTTTTTCTTCATTAATAAGGTAGCCATGTATAATGCGAACCTGATTTCCCCTTAAAAATACTTTTGCATTTATTGGGGAACCCCTTAGTTCCGTGTCTCTAACCAATTATTCTTGATGACATTCTGATACCAGTAATAGCTCTCTTTCGGCGTTCTCACGAGTGAGCGATAGTCCACATGAACAAGACCAAAACGCATCCGGTAGCCTTCTGCCCACTCGAAGTTATCCATCAATGACCATGCCATGTATCCTTTCAGATTAATGCCATCGTTAATGATGCGATGAATTTGAGCCAAATGCTGTTCATAATAGGCAATCCGGCGATCATCATTAATTTTGCCATTCTCCAAATCATCATTAATACAGGCACCATTCTCCGTGATATATACATCCACATTGCCGTACTTTTGCAAGTAATGCATGAATTCATACAAACCGCGTGATTCCACCGGCCAGCCGATATCTGTCTTGGTCAAGCCCATGTCCACTTCTTCCGATTGAAGAACACCCGCTTCCGGATTGAATCGATTAATTCCCATCGTATAATAGTTAATGCCGAGCAGATCGATTGGTTGCGAGATAATCTCCATATCGCCTTCCTGGATTGGCACCGTAGCTCCTGCTTCTGCGAACCAGTCCACCATAAACTGCGGATACGTGCCTTTGTAGATCGGGTCTAGGAACCAATCGGTATTGAGCGCAATGGATCGATCACACGCTGCCTGGTCTTCAGGAGATTTGCTGTACGGCTCAGCCCAGCACACGTTCGGAGCGATACCAATCTGACCGGTTGTTCCCAGGCGACGGAACGATTGAACGGCTTTACCATGAGCAACCAGCAATCCATGTGCTACATTAATTGATGTTTGCAGGTCTTTGTTTCCTGGCGCATGAATCCCGAGAAGGTTCGACAGGAATGCGATGCACCAGGGTTCATTAAATGTTAGCCAAAAGTTGATCTTGCCCGAGAATTCCTTGAAAATCACTTCGGCATATTTCACAAAAGCGTCTACAGTTCTGCGATTGCCCCAGCCACCGTCATCCTCCAGCGTTTGTGGAAGGTCCCAGTGATACAGGGTGAGGAACGGTTCGATACCCGCCTCTATCAATGCATCCACGAAGCGATGGTAGAAGTCCAGTCCTTCCCGATTGATCTCTCCATCTCCGTCAGGAATAATGCGCGGCCATGCAATGGAGAACCGATACGTATTAATTCCGAGTTTCTTCATCAGTTCGATGTCTTCCTCATACCGGTGGTAACTGTCACATGCGACATCCCCATTGTCTCCGTTAAATACTTTGCCAGGTGTGCGAGCAAATGTATCCCAGATGGATACCCCGCGTCCACCTTCCTGTGCCGCTCCTTCTATTTGATAGGAAGCAGTTGCTGTTCCCCATCGAAAATCTTGTGGAAATTGAAAAATGGTCATGGTTAGCTCCTCCGTCTCATGATGACACGCGGATCGTCTGTCCTGCGGTCATCGTTAAAATAGTTACATAATCGCCCTGGGGCGTAAGCTCTGCCTTCGCTTGTTCATTTCCTTCCACACGTAGCGGATAAGTACTGCGAAGGGTTAGTGAATCACTTCGATCTGCTTTGATAACCGCTGACGCAAGCTTGTTGTCCGTCCACGTAATTGCTACCGTATAACCACCTCTAGCACGAAGCCCTTCAACACGACCTTGAGTCCAGAGTTCAGGCAGTGCAGGTAGCAAATGTAACTCGTTCAAGTGGCTCTGCAACAACATCTCGGCAATTCCAGCCGTACCTCCAAAGTTACCATCGATCTGGAATGGTGGATGGTCATCGAACAGATTCGGATGTGTGGATCGGGCCAGTAACGTGCGCACAAACTGATGTGCATGGCTGCTATCCAGCAGTCGTGCATACAGATTGATTAACCATGCACAGCTCCATCCTGTATGCCCGCCACCTTGTGAGATACGACGTTCCAGCGATATTCGTGCTGCTTCCACCAGTTCCGGTGAGTGCACTCGATTGATCTGCTCCCCGGGATACAGTCCATACAGGTGAGAGACGTGACGATGCCCTGGCTCGGATTCGGCAAAATCCTTAAACCACTCCAGCAATTGTCCTTCACTTCCAATACGGAATGGATAGAGTTTGTCCAGCGCCTCACTCCACTCACTTGCCAACGATTCATCTATATTTAGTTGCTTCGAGGCTTCAATACAACGGCTAAACAATTCACGAATCAAAGTCATATCCATCGTTGAAGCCATGGATATACTGCGTGACTCTCCAGCTTCTGTCAGAAACTTGTTCTCTGGTGAAGTGGATGGAATTGTAACCAGATATCCCTCAGGTCCTTCCACCAGCCAGTCGAGACAGAACAACGCCGCTTCCTTCATGATGGGGTAGGCACGTTCCTCAAGAAAACGTTGATTACCGGTAAATTGATAGTGCTCCCATAGATCCGAGGTAAGCCACACACCGCCCATCGGCCAAAAAGCCCAGCTTGCATCTCCACCTGTCGGCGTAGTGGTTCTCCAGATATCTACATTATGATGAGCAGCCCATCCACGGGCTCCATACAGAATACGCGCCGTTCTGCGTCCTGTATCACTGAGATCGGTCAGCATATCAAACAGCGGCTCATGACATTCACTGAGATTGCAGACTTCTGCCGGCCAGTAATTCATCTCCGTGTTGATGTTGATGGTATAGTCACTATGCCACGGCGGTTCTACCTGATGGTTCCAGATTCCCTGAAGATTGGCAGGCTGGCTGCCCGGCCGCGAACTAGCCATTAACAGATATCTTCCATATTGGAAATAAAGTGCCTCCAATCCGGGGTCTTGTTCCCCGTCCTGATAGGCCTGCAGCCGTTCATCCGTAGGCAATTCTGCGTTAACCGATGCACCTAAATCAATAGAGACTCTGTTAAACAATGCGCGATGATCTTGTACATGTCTTTCCCGAAGCACTTCCGCACCATGTGTGATCGCTTTGGAGATCATATCCACGCATTCCTTTTCGAGCAACCAGTTATCCTTCACAGGCAACACATCGTAACTTTCAAAGGACGTAGCCGCTGCCAGATAGAAAACAACCTGATCAGCACCCTGAATGTGCAACTTGCCTTCCAGATTGGAGACCTTTGCGTGCTCCCCTGTTGCCGTAACTGCTACACGCACTGCATATGCGGTTCCCCGATCTTCTTCATACAGGACGGATTCCGGGTGATCTCTGAAATAATTGGATTCCACGTGACTCGGGCAACGGCTAAACATCGTGAGTGCATCTCCTGAGGTCTCAATGCGATAAGGGTGGGGACTGTCTAGCGTAACGCTGGCATTCAAAGCAGCCTTTCGATCCGCAGTCCATGTGCAAACCATCAGATTATCCGAAGCACTGGAATACACTTCACGTACATAACGAATTCCTCCCCGTGAATACGTCGTGGTAGCAATACCCGACTCCAGATCAAGTTCACGCTCAAATGCTTCATACGAAAGATCGTCCAGACCCTCATGGTGTAACAGAAAATGCCCCATTGGCTGGTAAGCCTCCACGTCACGGCCGAGCATCTCTCGGTTCAACAAATCCTCAGCTTCACCATACTGTCCAGACATGATTAACTCACGCGTCTGCTTCAAATACCGCTGACTGCTGTATTGAATCGTATCCCGCGGAAATCCTGACCATAATGTATCTTCATTGAGCTGAATTCGTTCATCCGCTGCGCCGCCATACACCATGCCTCCAAGACGGCCATTTCCGATGGGTAGTGCTTCTTCCCAGCGTTTTGCCGGTTGTCGATACCATAAACGGTTGATTTTAGTTAGGTTATTGTGTAGGGACATCATTAGCTCCTTTTCCTCAATTAGCTATTGAAGTATTTATGACATAAAACGTTTTCGGTAAGTGCTTACATTAAGGAGATTATATGTGATTTCCAAATTTGCGTCAATGTAAATCATCACACCTCATCCACATAAAAAAAGGCCCCTATGAAGGGGCCTTTTTTTATTTCAGCATGGGTTGAGGACAATGCATGTTATTTTATATCTTTTCCTGTCCAAAGGGAGACACGGTCTTTCACCCAAACGGTATATTGTTTCTCCATCTCCACTGCACCTGCTTTGTCCAATTCATCCAGGAAAGCATCATAGGTTGCGTCAAAGTTTGCTGGTGAAGTCAGAACAGCCTCCGGAATACGTTTACGAACGATATCCTGTGTTTTTCGGAACGTTACTTCATAATCTGTACCTGAAGGTACAGACATGTTGTATGCTGCTCCCCATTCCTTGAGCTTCAGATCATCTTCGGAAGGATAGAAATCTTTCCATGTTGTAATACCGTAGGCTTTCAACGTTTCCTTCTCGGCTGCAGTATAACCCGCTTGAATCTGCTCAGGGAAGTTCGTTGTATAATAGTTATCCGTAGAATCTTTCACACCATCGCCGTATCTTGCACTAAAGGCACTATACATCCCAATGCCTGTTTCTTTGCTGAAATTCGAGTTGTCATTGGTTTTGCGATCCTGAATCTCGTCAGGGATCACACGTTTGCCATTTTCGACGTTATAGTGTTGGCCTTCAATACCCCAGTTTCTCAGCACTTGTCCTTCATCAGAAGCAAGCCAATCCAAGAATTTGATGATACGTACCGGATCTTTGGCCGAAGTTGTGATCCCGATGCCATAACCGTCAAATCCGGTTGGTTGGAACGTATGATCTACAATATCCTTGTTCAAAGACACGGAGAAGTGAGCATATGTGGCATCGTCCTTGCCTGCTGATTTGAGTGCATTTTCAGCTTCTTGATAGTTCCACTCTTGATCGATCAGACCGAGTACACGGCCACTGGCAATTTTGGACTTATATTGATCATCCTTTTGAACAAATGTATCTTTGTCCAACAGTCCTTCATTATACATTTTGTTCAACCAACGGAAGTACTCTTTCTCTTCAGGACGCTTGTAGTGAAGCATCGCTTCATACGTTTCAGGGTTAATGTAGTATTCACCATCATCAGGGGCACCTGTTGCCTGGAAGGCCGGGTTCGTTACCGTGATCATGATCTTCCAGTCATCTGCATTCAATGTCAACGGAATGGTTGGTTGACCATCAATGGTTGGATGTTTTTCATAATAGGCTTTTAGTACATTCTCATAATCCTCAAGTGTCTTCACTTCAGGGTATCCAAGCTCTTTCAATACTCTTTGTTGAATTTCGAATCCGCCACCTGCATCAAATACAACATTATCTACACCCATGTTTGTTGGGATCGTATATATCGACTGATCTTCCGTGTTATATTTCAGACGGTTCATCTGGTCGCCATAGATTTTTTTCAGGTTCGGAGCATGCTCTTCAATCAGATCGGTCAGATCCAGCATTGCACCTGCATCCACAAGCTTAGACAAGTTACCTTTAGGGAAGATGAGGTCAGGGTAATCACCGCTGGCCGCCATAAGTGCAATCTTCTGATCGCCACCGTTGTTCACATCATACTCAGCTTCAATCGTAACGCCTGTTTGTTTAGTAATCTCTTTACCGACTGCATCTTGCATCTTGTTCCAGGTCGGGCTTGGATCTGCACCGAAGAACGTCACTGTAATGGGTTCAGTTCCACTGGACTCCGTAGTTTCTTTTGTTCCCGAATTCCCGCATCCAGCTGTGACCAGCATTGCACTTGCGAGCATCAACATTGCAAACGTCTTGGGTGTATTACCTTTCATCTTGCCTCTCATTGTCTAGTTCCCCCTATTATTTATGAAGGTTTTATCTGTATAACAGGCTTTATGCCTGAGGATACCACTTTTTTGAATGCGCTTACGACTTATGCTGTAAAAGCCTGATTTTCAAAGACAATCGTCAGCAGCACCTATTTTACAACATGGTTCTTCTAACACACATAAAACGTTTTCGAAACATACTATAAAACGCTTACTGAAAGTGCTTACATGATAGATTATAGGCTATCCATCCGCTTACGTCAACAATAAAAAAAGCCCTTTCTCAAGGGCTTTTTTCGCTATGAAAATCCTTCACTTTAATGCTTGGTTTTCAACCTTATTTCACGTCTTTACCAGTCCAGAGGGATACCCGATTTTTAATCCATACCGTATATTGTTTTTCCATCTCCACTGCACCTGCTTTATCCAGTTCAGCCAGGAGACCATCGTATACGCTGTCGAAGTTTTCAGGTTTGGCAAGGATCGCCTCTGGAATACGTTTGCGTACGATATCCTGTGTTTTTTGGAACGTTACGTTGTAATCCGTGTCAGAAGGTACAGGCATGTTATATGCTGCGCCCCAATCTTTCAATTTCAGATCATCTTCGGAAGGGTAGAAATCTTTCCATGTTGTAATTCCATAAGCTTTCAATGTCTCTTTCTCTGCTGCAGTGTATCCAGCCTGAATCTGCTCAGGGAAGTTGGTTGTGTAATAGTTATCCGTAGCATCTTTCACGCCATCTCCGTATCTCGCACTGAATATATTGTACATACCCACGCCAGACTCTTTCGTGAAGGCAGAGTTATCATTGGTTTTGCGATCTTGTACGTCTGCCGGGATAACGCGTTTGCCATTCTCTACTTGGTAGTGCTTGCCTTCAACGCCCCAGTTTCTCAGGACTTGACCTTCATCAGATGCAAGCCAATCCATGAATTTGATAATGCGCACCGGATCTTTGGCCGAAGTTGTAATCCCAATGCCGTAACCATCAAAACCTGTCGGCTGGAATGTATGATCCACAATGTCCTTGTTCAGGGACACGGAGAAGTGAGCATATGTTTTATCGCCACCGTTGGACGATTTCAAAGCATTTTCCGCCTCACCATAGTTCCACTCCTGGTCGATCAGACCAAGTACGCGGCCACTGGCAATTTTGGATTTATATTGGTCATCTTTTTGAACAAATGTGTCTTTGTCCAGCAGACCTTCATTGTACATTTTGTTCAACCAACGGAAATACTCCTTTTCCTCAGGACGTTTGTAGTGGAGAACGGCTTCATAGGTCTCAGGATTGATATAATACTCACCATCATCCGGTCCACCCGTAGCTTGGAATGCAGGGTTCGTTACCGTGATCATGATCTTCCAGTCATCTGCGTTTAATGTCAACGGAATAGTCGGTTGACCATCAATCGTTGGATGTTTTTCATAATACGTTCTCAGTACGTTTTCATAATCCGCAAGCGTTTTCACTTCAGGGTAGCCAAGCTCTTTTAATACTCTTTGTTGAATCTCGAATCCGCCCGTAGCGTCAAATGCAACGTTATCTACACCCATATTGGTCGGAATCGTATAGATCGCTTGATCTTCCAAGCTATATTTCAGACGGTTCATCTGATCACCATAGATTTTTTTCAAATTGGGAGCATGCTCCTCAATCAGATCGGTCAGGTCCAGCATCGCGCCTGCATCCACAAGCTTCGACAAGTTGCCTTTAGGATAGATAATATCAGGGTAATCACCACTCGCAGCCATCAAAGGAATCTTTTGATCTCCACCATTATTCACATCATACTCAGCCTCAATTGTAACTCCCGTTGCCTTGGTAATCTCTTGACCGACAGCATCCTTCATGTTGTTCCAGTTCGGACTTGCATCTGCACCAAAGAATGTAAAGGTTACTGGACTGGTTGTGTCTCCGGAATCAACCGGCTTTTCTGAAGCGTTACTTCCTCCTCCATTGCTGCTGCATCCTGCTGTAATTGCAAGAGCACTGGCTAACAGAAGCATTGCGAATGTTTTTGGTGTTTTGCCCTTCATGTGTAATCCCCCTTATGGATATAATGAAGCTGTATATTTGTATAACAGGCTGACCTGCACATACCGTGACCAGATGAAACGAAGGTAATTTTCTTGTTCTTATAACATTAGAAGCGTTTTCTGAAAAATGAAAAACTGCCCTACACTACCTTACTTCCTTCCCCTTAGGGAATTTTCACCCTGCAATCAGGCTACATATCACATGATGTACAAGCAAATGTAAGTGCTTTCATAATTGAATAATAATGCCTCTTAAAGTCCTTGTCAATAGTGAATTTATAAAATTGAAAACGTTTTTTAGAAAACGTTTTAGATAAAAAAAAGAACCCGTATAATACGGGTTCTTTCTCTTTTTAAATCTGTCTTGCTTATTGTTTATTTAGCCTCTTCACCGCTCCACAACTGAACACGGTTTTGAACGAGTTCTGTATATTGTTTCTCCATGTCCTCTGCTCCTGCTTGGTTCACTTCTGTAATCATGCCATCATAGATGGCATCGAACTGCTCAGGAGTACTCAAAATGGCTTCCGGAATACGTTTCCGGATGATATCCTGGGTTTTCTTAAAGATGACGTTGTAGTTGGAGTCCCCTGGTGTTGGCAGATTGTATGCTGCTCCCCATGGTTTGATTGGGAACTCGTCTTCACTAGGGAACATATCTTTCCAAGTTGTAGCTCCGTAAGCTTTAAGTGTTTCTTTCTCAGCATCGGAATATGCTGCCACGATCTGTTCAGGGAAATTCGTAGTGTAGTAATTGTCCGTTGAATCCTTCACACCATCTCCATAGTGCCCAGAGATATTGGTGTACAGTCCTATACCCGTCTCTTTCTGGAACACAGCTGCATTATTCGTTTTTTGGTCCTGAATGTCGGCAGGAATGACACGTTTGCCGTCCTTCACTTCATACTGTTTACCTTCAATTCCCCAGTTCATCAATACTTGCCCTTCTTCAGAAGCCAGATAATCGAAGAATTTGATCGTACGAACCGGATCCGGATTGGTCGTTGTAATCCCTACACCCCAACCGGATACAAAACCAGGGTCTTGGAAGGTTTGATCCTTGATATCCTCGGAGAGGGTAACCGGGAAGTGTGAATACGTCGCTTCAGACTTGCCCGCGGATTTCAAAGCATTTTCTGCATCGGAATATCCCCAATCCTGGTCAATAACACCAAGAACACGCCCACTTGCAATTTTGGATTTGTATTGGTCTGTTTTCTGGATGAAGCTGTCCTGATCCAGCAATCCAGTGTTATACATATGGTTCAACCAGCGGAAGTACTCTTTTTCCTCTGGACGTTTGTAATGCAGCATTGCTTCGTACGTTTCTGGATCGATGTAATATTCACCATCATCCGGTGCACCCGTTGCCTGGAAAGCCGGGTTCGTTACGGTAATCATGATTCTCCAATCATCCGCATCCAGTGTTAACGGGATGGTTGGCTGACCATCAATCGTAGGGTGTTTCTCTTTGTACGCCTTCAAAACATTCTCGTAATCCTGAAGTGTACGCACTTCCGGATATCCGAGTTCTTTCAGTACACGGTGCTGAATTCCAAATCCACCACCTGCATCAAAGTATTTCTGGTCTACCGCATAATACGTCGGCAGCACATAAATAGCCTGATCCTCATTACTGTATTTCAACCGGTTCATGTAATTACCATACAGCTTCTTGAGATTGGGAGCATATTGGTCGATCAGATCTGTCAGATCAAGCATTGCTCCGGCATCCACCAGTTTGCTAAGTTCTCCTTTGGGTGACACGATATCCGGATAGTCTCCGCTCGCCGCCATTAAGGATATCTTATCCTGACCACCACTAACGGCAAATTCACCGTTAAGCGTTACCCCTGTTTTTTCTGTAAGGACTTTACCCACTTCATCCTTCATGCCATTCCAGTTCGGACTGGGATCAACACTGAAGAAATCGAAAGTAAGTGGAGTTGTCTCTGCGCTGGTATCCTTGAACGACGTATCACCGCCGCTTCCTCCACCACAACCTGCGAGTAAAGACATTGCAAGCACTGGTGCCAGTGCAATCTTCATTTTGGAACTTGCCATAATGGTAATCCTCCCTGTTTCATATGTCTGTTTTGTCCGGGACTTTTTTGTCCCTGTCTATAGCTTCATGAATACCACACCGCAGCCCTATACGGTGAAGCGCAGACCAAATGGCTGCGCTTCGGGTATCCTGATGCTTCATTTGTAGATGTACGGCCACTCTATGTGGCAGCCTATACAAGCTTGCTTATGCTTTTACTGCGCCCAATGTCATACCGCCAACAAAGTACTTCTGTAGGAACGGATATACAATCAGGATTGGAACCGTTACAACGATCGTAATCGCCATCTTGATTGATTCAGGTGAAATCTGTGTCATCTGTTGTGCCATGTCATTGGCATTCCGTCCAGCACCTGAGCCTTGCTGCGTACTTTGCAGTACTTTCATCAGCTCATATTGGAGCGTGGTCAGATGTGCCTTCGAACCATTATACAGGTACGTATCGAACCATGCATTCCATTGACCTACAGCCAGGAACAATGCGATGGTTGCGAGTACCGGTTTACACAGTGGCAGGATGATTCTGTAATAGATCGTAAAGTCATTCGCACCGTCCAGCTTCGCGGATTCCTGCAATGCATACGGCAGACCATCAATAAATGAACGGATAATGAAGACGTTAAATGCACTGATCATGCCTGGCAATACATATACCCAGAATGTACCGATCAGGTTCAGGTCACGCATCAGGATGTATACCGGAATCAGACCACCGGAGAAATACATCGTGAGTGCAAGTGTTGTAGAAACAAATTTACGAAGTCCAAAGTCAGGTCTGCTCAGTGTAAAAGCGATCATGGAGGAACTGATCAATCCGAGCACAGTACCTACAAGTGTACGCAGGATGGAGATCTGCAAACCTTGTAACAATCCATCATATTGGAAGATCGTTTTGTAGTTCTGTAATGTGAATTCGCGAGGCCACAAGTAAATCCCGCCACGTACTGTATCTGTCGAGTTATTGAGTGAGATGGCTAGTACGTTAAGGAATGGATATAGTGTTACGATCAGCACCATGGTCATCGCGAGGATGTTGAATATATCGAACAGTTTATCGCCCCGAGTAGCATTGAATGCTTTGTTCGCCATAATGTCGTCCCCTCCCTACATGATGCTTTCTTTGGTGAATTTTTTGAACAAGCCGTTCGCAGTAAACAGAAGGATGATACTGACAACGGAGTTGAATATACCTATGGCTGTACCATATGAGAATCGTCCCATATTCAAACCATAATTGAGCGCGTATAGATCAAGGACTTCCGAGTAGTCTGTGACCAGACTGTTGCCGAGCAAGAACTGCTTCTCGAAACCGATACTGATAAGATGTCCAATCGACATGATGAAAAGTACGGAAATCGTGGTCCGTATGCCAGGCAGCGTGATGTGCCACATTTGTCTCCAGCGGTTGGCTCCATCTACACGGGAAGCTTCATACAACTCTTGGTCAATACCGGTAATGGCTGCAAGATAGATGATGGCATTCCAACCGGTTTCTTTCCACATATCTGAAGCGGTTACAATGTACCAGAACAAGTTCCCCTTAGCCATGAATTGGATCGGCTGATCGATAATGTTCAGGCCTACCAAAATGTCATTGATAATTCCTCCATCGGTGGAGAGCATTTTGGTAATGATCCCGGCTACAACGACCCATGATACAAAGTGAGGCAGATAGGATACCGTTTGCACAGCACGTTTGAAGAACATACCTCTCATTTCATTCAGGAGAATGGCGAAGAATATCGGTACGATAAAACCGACAACTAGTCCCATCAAGCTCATTGCAAGCGTATTCCGAAGTACCAGATAGAAACGTTCATCACTGAACAGCTCTACAAAGTGTTTAAAACCAACCCACTCTTGATCACCAAACGATCTGGCAGGTTTATAATTTTGGAAAGCCATCGTCCATCCCCATAGTGGCAGATAGTTAAATACGAAAACCCAAGCTACGAATGGCAATGACATGAGATAGAGATATTTCTGCTGTTTCATTCTGTCCCAAATTCCGTTCCGCCGATTCTTTAAAGGCGGTTTGGGGTCACTGCTTCTGTTCGCGGAAGCGGATTTTTTTGTTAGCGTTTCCATCTCCGTTCCCCCTCCTCTGTTTTATAAAATAATCATACTCGATAGAGCGTTTTCAAAATACCATCTGGATTTTAGAGAAAATCATATAAAAATTAGATATAGACATATATAATCAGACATTAATTCGTTAAAATCAGTGATAAATTCTACTTTCAAATGCATTAAAAGCAATATAAAGGTAAAATTAAGTTTTATATGTAATATTCGAAAACGTTTTATAGTAATCGTTTACTTCAACATAAAGGCACACAAAAAGGACCCTTGAAGGTCCCCGTGTCTACAATGTAAATTGAATGGTCTGCAGTTTGGCGATCCCGAGCAATTGTGCAACCGATATGGAGCTTTCCGGTTGAAAGTGATCTCCATGCAGATACGCAAGTATTTCCTGAAATAAACAGGAGGCTTCCGGACGCTTCATTAACGACAGGTTAGTAAAAGGAAGTGAGGACACCAGAATCTTGCCCTTCCCTATAGTTGCCTCAAATGCATAAGCAAGTCGTTTGGCCCGATGGAAGTGGTCCACCACCTCGATCAGCGGCTCCACTCCTGGCAAAGTATCCAAACATATCGCTGGTGTATTATTTACAAGATGATACCAATGCCAGTCGGAAGCTCCATCATGAGGGAAAGAGCCCAGCAGTGGTACCTGATCTCTCAAATACATGCCCATCGTTGCACCAGGCTGTGTAGCGAACATAAGGTAATTCCAGAATACAGGCAGATATTTGGTCTCCACTGAATCATATAGCCCTTCTGCAATTGGCTGTAGCCACACACTCCCCCCGTTAACCACATAGTCAACGACATTGGGTGTTAACGACTGAACAATAACCAAGTCCATCTCCCGATTCTTCAACAACTGGAATCCATCGATGTGATCTACGCAATCATGATGCGCTTCAAGTAGGAATGGCTGCAACTCTACAACTGTATTCCAGATCCGATTCGAACCCGGATGGGACTGATACAAAGGAAACGACCAGCCATGCCATACATTGGTTGCATGAATGTCCGAATCACCTGACCGCAGCTCTGCTTCAATCCAAAACGCTGCCGCCCCCTCATGAGGCGCTGTAGCAACAATGCTTCCCATTGAAATGACGGACCCACATTGAATATCTCCGGTTCTCCATTCCCCTTCGGTATGTACCACTTCATCGCTAATCAACTTCCAATGTATGGATACATTTTCAAGCGGAACTTTACCATAGTGAGATATGCGAACATCCACATCAATGGATTCTCCAGCGTAAAATGTACGCTCCTTGCAGCTTAGCAACACGACCACATCGGAGTTGAATTGCATGAATTCTTCAGGTGTTGTAATGCCTTTGTCGTCCCAGAATACATCCAGAATACCCGTCGTAGCATGTCCCTGACCCGGAAAATCACGGATATCCAGCAATTGCACGCCCGCAGCATCCGGTGTTCGTCTGATCCGCTCCATGGCTTCTTTTAAGGATCGTACCAGATGTGTACCGCTGGCTTGTTGAAAATGCTCCAGATCTGCCATCATTCCTTTGCGAGTAAGCGATTCCTCAATGGGTAACAACCAGGAGGGACGCAGAACGCCCGTATATTTGGCTCTTTCCTGAGGCCGCACATACATGGTGTACTGTGCATGTTCATGTCCAATTACGGGATGCTCTGCAAGTCTGGTAACGGCATGATAGTCCAGTGTTGTATCCGGTACAGCAGAATACGCAGACTCCAGCGGGGGATGCCAGTTCAACGACTGAATATAATAATCCCCTTCCCGCCCTTGCGCTGGAAGCTGTCCAAAACCTGTATTGTCCGTATATAAACGGGTTGGGTCCATCTCTTTTGCCCTGGAGACCCATGCATTAAGTTCCGGATGGCCATTCGCACCGATAAGTTCATTCCCCATGGAGAACATGACAAATGAAGGATGTCTGTGCAATGACAGGAGCAACCCATCCAGTTCCTTTGTCAGATAGGTCAACACTTCAGCCGGCGCTGACTGATCTGACTTTTCAAAGAATCGAGACCAATGGGGCAGCTCTGCCTGCACCAGCATGCCCTCTTCATCAGCCGCATCCCAGAAAGGCTCCGGCGCGCTCCACCCATGCAGCCGGACATGATTGAAGCCATACGATCTGGCGACTCGAAACTGGCGAATGTAATGTGCCTTGTCCCAGACGGGATAACCTGTGAGTGGAAAGATGCAGCAATCCACATAGCCGCGTAAATAGACCGGCGTTCCATTCAATTTGAGCTGCTTACCATCTGCAACCAGAGAACGTACACCAAATGTTTGCTCTACCTGATCCAGTTCCCGTTCACCATCAAACAGACGGACCACGGCTTTATACATTTTGGGAGATTCATCCGACCATCTGGCGACAGATTTCTCCGTCCCAAGTTCCAATCGCCAATGATCAATTACAGCATGGCACTCAGTTGAACCTACTGAGCTTGAATCAGTTGGCGGTCGAGCTTCCAGCTTCACATGAGAACTATATCGATCAAGCCACGTGCCATCTGGATGCTGGATATCCACATGTAATTGAACCGCTCTATCCGATCTATTGGCGGGAGCGCTTACAGTGCAGCCCACCAGAATGGTTCCATGTTCAGCATCGGGTTGAATGCGTAACGTCTCTAGTCGACATGGAGGCAGACAGTCCAGATAAACCCCACCGGTGATTCCACCCCAGGCTGTAGCTGTATGCAATGAATGTATATGGCTTCCGGCCAGCGGAAGTTTCATCGTATTATCCACGCGCATCTCCACCCGATTCACTTCTCCCTGCTTCACCAGAGAGGTGACATTCCACTTTTGTTGATTCACCAGACTATCTTGCTGCCCGGCATAATGCCCATTCATCCAGAGATCCGTTGTCCAGCGAACCCCTTCCAGTCGAAATACATACTGGCAGCCAGGGTCATCTGATGGAACATGTACATCCTGAGCATACCAGGCCGAGCCTTCATACTCACGTATTTTGGTCCAAGTATCGAGCCTTTCATATTCAGGCTCTTCTCCGTATCCTTGCTCTTCCCATGAACCGGGAATCTGAATGGTCTCCCATGATGTATTTTCACACTGTGAAGGCGGTAATATCTTATGTGCAACCCGCTCATCGGGCTCCAGATCCAATCGAAACTGCCATGTTCCATTGAAGTTCAATGTATGACGTGCCTTAGCTATATCAGACAAATTCATATCGTATAACCATCCCTTCACCTGAGTTCTTGTAAACTCAGTCTATGATGTAGTGCCCTCCGTGACCATTGCTTATCATGGGAAGTGCATGGACAATATGATGAAGCTGGAACATGTCAGTGATGTCGAAAACGTTTTATTTTATAAGCAGGGGCAAGGCCCATTACTTCGTACTCATTCCTCGTTTAGGTCAGCCATTGATGCTTTGGACGAAGATTGGGTTCTCGCCTGTTTGTAAGCAGAAGGAGATTCCCCAACATATTTCTTGAATTTACTGTGGAAGTAGTCCACATTCGCATACCCGACTCTCGCCGCGACCTGATGGACCTTCAGTCCTTCATCCAGCAATTCCTTGGCCTTTTCCATACGAACCTTGTCCAGGAATGCATTGAAATACTCTCCAGTATGATTCTTGAACAACTTCCCCAAGTAACTGCTGTTATAGTTAAACACTTCAGCAAGTACCTCCAGCTTGAGATTTTCGCCAGGGTTACGTTGGATAAATTCAATCATCTGTTTCAATACAGTATCCTTGCTCCCCCCACCCATACGTTGAATAAGGCGATTAAAATGTTCCAATGCCATGACCTTGAGATCCGACATCGTAAATTGATGATAGACTTCATTAATCAGAACCGAATGTTCCTGCATAATGGAGTGCATATGTTGATTCGTAGCTGCAAGCTTGTTGAACGCTAGGGAGAACACTTGGGAGAAGGCCGTTTTGATCGCTTGCTCTGTTCGGTGATACGGGACCAAGCGCTCTTCCATCTCACCCAGTACCCGCATAACGGACTCACTGCTACGGATGTCTAACGCATAATACAGCTTGTCCGCGAGCTCGTCCTCAACGGGCTCATGTGTTCCATCCACAGCTTCAGCTCCTGGCTTAGCAACGCCGCCTTTGCCTTCGCTACCTTCAGTCCACAGCATGATGCGCTTCTCTGTGAACAAGAAGCGTTCACCGAGTGTACGATTCGCCTGCGTGAATGAACGCGCAATTTCAGAAGTGAAATGTACGGGTTCACCCGCAGCACCATACATGTGGACCTCCCATTCTCCCAGAAGTCCTTCCAGCTCATCATAAAGAATTCTTGCAGATGACTCGGATGTAATTGTTTCCTTGCTTAACAACCCCAGACCGGAATGGAACGAGAATACGATACCCCGGTCTTTCTGGTCAAACGCTTCAATCAGTTTGCGTTTCATAACACTTCCTCGTTGCAGATCGGGGGCCGCATGCATCTCAAGCAGAATAATCTGATAATGAGGCCAGTGCAGCCCCAGGCTATCTTCTTCCATGCTGCCCGCACCTTCCAAACTGTCAAAGAGCAACGCCTCAATCTGGTGCTCCAGATAGACAGTATCTTCACCAGCTTGACGTGCCATTGTCTCCCGTTCACGGGTCAGGATCGTAGCAATTCGCTCCAGTTCACTGATGATCTCATCTTCATCCACCGGTTTAAGCAGATAACCATCCACACCAAAACTGATGGCTTTCTTGGCATAATCAAAATCGGCATAACCGCTCAATATCAAAAAGTGCGAATCCGGATGATTCCGGCGCACTTCTTCAATCACATCCAGCCCAGTCATACCGGGCATGCGAATATCAATAATCGTCAGATCAGGCTCCAATTCCTCAAACCGGGAGATAGCCTCACGCCCGCTTGCAGCTGTCGCGATGACCTGGAATCCATATTTTTCCCAATCGATAATGGTTGTCAGTCCCTCACGTATGCTCGGTTCGTCATCCACCAAAAACACTTTATACATGTTGGTCCCCTCCTGCTGGCAAGGTGAAAGAAACCTCTGTTCCTTCCCCATATACACTCTTCATCTGCAATCCATATGGCTCCCCGTACGTCAATGTTAAGCGTTGATGTACATTACGCATGCCAATGCGACTCTTCTCCTGTTCCTCCGGTCCACAGATAAACTGCATCACCTCAGCCAGTCGTTCTGGCGTTATGCCTGCACCATTGTCATCCACACGGATCTGCACAATGTTCTCTACTAAACGAATACTTATATGAACACGGACTGTGCCCTCTTTGTTCTCCAGACCATGGACAATCGCATTCTCAACCAAAGGTTGAATAATGAGAGGCGGAATGTACATCTTCTCCACCTCGGGATCAATATCGATCTGGAATGCAAGACGGTCGCCGTAACGGAATTTCTGAATTTCCAAATAGGAACGTACCATTTCAAGTTCAGCCCGGAAGGTTGTTTTTCCACTGCCAATCTCCAGACTCTTGCGCATCAGCTTGCCCAGCAGTCTGACGATGTTGGCAATCTCCGCTTCTCCCTTAATATGCGCTTTCATCCGAATGGACTCCAGTGCATTAAACAAGAAATGTGGATTGATCTGGCTCGCCATCATTTTCAGTTTAATCTCTTTTTGGGCGATTTCCAATTGATTGTTCTGTTCTGTCGCTTCTACCACCTGCGTCATGAGTTCATTGATACTTTTCACCATATAGTTGAACTGTCGTGACAATTGTCCAATCTCATCGTTTCCATCAATTCGCGAAGTCACGTTCAGATCACCTAATGCCAGCTTGTTGAGGTGTTTACTCAGCCGGAGCAATCGGTTGGAAGTGAGGAACGAGATGATATATACGAATAATAGGGCGATAACGAGCACAAGTATAATGAAAATCATGCCAATCATGCTGACAGTGTTGGCGTCTTTGACGATATTTTTGGTGGCAAAAACCGAAATAACCTTCAGGCTGTTCATACTCGATCCAGGGCCCAACTCATCAATAACAATGTTGGAGGGCTCCCCCCGAAAATCAGCTTCAATGGTTCCCTTTGCCTGATTCTGCAAATCAACGCCAAAATCAAGCTCGTCCAGCGTTTTCCCTACCAGTTCGGTATTCTTGGCTGCAACCACATACCCCTGCTCGTCCGTAATCATCGTCTCAAACTGTTCCTGACGGAGCAATCCATTCAGTTCATCCTGATTGATGACAATCATCAATACGCCCTCGGTCCGATATTCGGCAAAAGGTACTTTGCGTACCAAGCTGAGCTTGTGTACAGGATTATCTTCCTTGTCCGGAATGTAGAACCACCCGATGCTGGTTGTTTTCAATGCCTGTTGGTACCAGTAGCTCTCTTCCGTCTTCTTGTCTACCGGGATGAATTCAAGGTTGTTGATCAATGTTGGGTTCGTGGAGTAAAAACGAATACCCGCTATCTCGCGGTACAAACGCCTGTACTCCTGAAAGTCTTTGTACGCAAGATAAGCCGAGGTTAGCTCCACAACGCTCTTATACCGTTTATTCACGATCTCCTTGAGATCCGCATTAAACATTAAAAGATTGGATATATCCGTTGGTACACGCAGCATCGTCGCCGTCTGGCTCTTGATCTTGTCCACATTGATGATTGTCTGTCCTATCGCATTGTCTAGGGCTTGCTGGCGAAAATAACTGGTCACAGCAAGACCAACAATCAATACCGGAATCATGACAACCAGTACATAGGAAATGAGCAATTTATGCTTTAATTTGAGATTATTGGTGGTTCGTATCAACCGTTTAAACATGTCTGCACCTTCCGTCATCTGTATAAGCGCTTACATATAAAGAGCAGGATCAGGATGTTCTGTCCTCTAAATTAATCATACCACATAACCGCCAGAATTCGGATTGTCATCACAATGGATATATCTGTTGTCGGGCAAAAAGCCAGTATAGTCTCTCATGTTATAGCGGCTTCTTATGCGGTCGGTCGAGCTTACCAAATTATTTCGTTGATAGGTTAAAAAGGCCAAAAAAGGCACTTCCACAATTGGGAAGTGCCTGCTCAGTATAAAGTTTATGCGCGTGCTGTTAAGGACGAGGTGTGCTTACGCCGTTCAGGATCAGCTTCGGATGAATGTCGGCGTTCAGTGAAGCGGAAACTGCACAATATTTTTCCTCAGCCATCTGGATGGCTTTCCAGATACGGTAATCTGGGATATCCCCATCGACTTTGAAGATCAGATCAATGGATGTGAAGCCTTTCGGCATCTCTTCGCTGCGTGTCCCCTGCGCTTCAATCTCAATCGACTCAATTTTGTCCAGGAATGCGTCCAGAATCATCGTAATATCGATTCCCATACAGCCGCCGAGACCCGCCAGTAACAATTCCATCGGGGTTGCACCCTTGCTGTCACCACCATAAGCAGCAGTGGCATCCATGCCAACCGCGTAGCCAGACGGTCCTTCGGAAGTAAATGCGCGTTTGCCTTTCCATACGGTTGTTACATTCATGATGTTATCCTTCTTTCTTAAAATAGGTTAAGTTCAAGCAAAAAAAGGTTTGCACTTTCCACTCCGATGACAGAATAACCTTCCGATCGCTGTTATCTTCATCAAAATTCAGTAATTTGCTGCAAGAAACGACGGGTGCGTTCTTGCGTCGGATGTTCAAAGAATGCTTGTGGACTTGCTTCTTCCACGATCGATCCATCCGCCATAAAGACGATTTTGTTCGCCACATTACGGGCAAACTTCAATTCATGCGTCACGACCAGCATCGTCATGCCTTCCTCTGCCAGCTCCTTCATGACGGAAAGAACCTCTCCGACAAGTTCGGGATCAAGGGCAGAAGTTGGCTCATCAAACAGCATCACTTCAGGCTCCATCGCAAGTGCACGTGCAATGGCGACCCGCTGCTGTTGTCCACCGGACAATCGGGATGGATATGCATCCTGCTTGTCCGACAGACCCACGCGATCCAGAAGAATCCGGCCGCGTTCGGCCGCTTCGTCACGCTTGATTTTTTTCACCGTCACAAGACCTTCCATGACATTGCCCAGCACCGTCTTGTGCGGATACAGATTGAACTGCTGGAATACCATGCCGGTCTGGCGGCGAATCTCCAA
This sequence comes from Paenibacillus sp. FSL R5-0519, assembly GCF_037974275.1. Lineage (NCBI taxonomy): Bacteria > Bacillati > Bacillota > Bacilli > Caryophanales > Paenibacillaceae > Paenibacillus > Paenibacillus sp. FSL R5-0519. The sequence goes on along the minus strand of NZ_CP150234.1, from coordinate 701,292 downwards.
TACCCGGGCACGCTGTACACGCAGCGAATCAGCACTGTTGACCACAACACCGTTCACTTCAATCTGTCCTCCAGACAGTTCTTCCAGTCCATTCAGGCAGCGCAGCAAGGTACTTTTGCCTGAACCACTCGGACCGAGCAATACAACAATGTCTTTGGCATCGACATGAAGATCGATGTTCGTGAGCACTTCATTTTGTCCAAAACGTTTGGTAAGTCCGGTTGTTGTAATCATCGGTTCTCTCCTCCCATCAGTAAGCGCGGGCTAACCGGCGCTCCACTTGTTCCAGAATGGCCGAGAAGCCGATACTCATAATCCAGTAGATCACACCGATCGCCAGATAAAACGGCATATTCACCGCATATTGTGATACCAGCAGTTGTGCCGAGCGCAGCAACTCAGTAACACCAATCGCAGCCACAAGTGATGTTTCCTTCAACATGCCAATAAATGTATTCCCCATCGGCGGGATGGCAATGCGCACAGCTTGCGGGAAGATAATGCGTCTCATTGCTTGAGCCGGGGTCATTCCGGTTGCGTATGCAGCTTCCATCTGTCCTTTCGGTACAGCCTGAATCGCTCCACGGAACGTCTCCGACAGAAACGCACCTGCATTCAGACTTAGTCCCAAACAGGCAGCTGTAAGGGACCCCAGGGTCACTCCATAATCGACCAATCCGTAATAAATGACGAATAATTGCACCAGCAGCGGAGTTCCCCGCATGATGGATACATAGAACCTTGCGATCAGCCTGAGCCACATCGGTCCCTTTAGACGAGCAATAGCAACAAGTAATCCGATGATAAAGGCAAAAAACATCGAGATCACCGTTACGTATAACGTATAGTAAGCCCCCTTCAGAAAGAAGGGGATATTCTCAAATACCAGTTCCATGGGTTAAATCTTCCCTTCGCCTTGCCAGTTCATTATTGCGCAGGCTCTTCACCAAACCATTTTTTGAAGATGGTGTTGTATGTGCCATCATCTTTCATGCCTTTGAGCGCGTCATTCAATGCTGCAACGAGTTCCGGATTGTCTTTGCGAACAGCGATACCTGCTTGGTCACTCTTGATTGCTTCGCCTACAGCTTTGATCTTTAATCCATTGGCATCAACAATCGGTTTCAGTGCGTACATGTTGTTGATTGTGGCGTCAATCCGTCCAGCATTCAGGTCTTTCAGTGAAGAGATGACATCGTCATAGGTTTTAATCGTGAAGTCTCCCACTTTAGGCAACACTTCATTACGCAGATACGTCTCATCATTTGTACCCAGACCTACGCCAATTGTTTTTCCTTTGAAATCTTCCAGCTTGGTGATATCGTTATTGTCTTCTTTTACAATGATTTTCACTTGGTTCGTAATATACGGATCACTGAAATCGAGAACTTTCTTACGATCATCGGTAATGGTCATCTGGCTGATAATGGCATCCAGCTTCTTCGCTTGCAGACTTGGTGTCAGTCCAGAGAACTCCTGGGATACAAATTCAACCTTAACCCCAAGACGCTTCGCAACCTCACGTGCGATATCGGCATCATAGCCGTCCATTTCTTTCTTATCGTTCAGGAAGTTGTATGGTGCGTATGTGCCCATCATGCCCACTTTAATCACGCCAGCAGACTTGATCTGCTCCAGTTCATTGCTTGCCTGTGCACCATTCGTGCCCCCATTGTCTGTTGCCTTACTTCCACAAGCACTAAGTACCAGCACAGTCATCAGCAGAATCGCTGTCAAAGACCAGCCTTTACGCGTTTTCGATCCATATGTTTTGTTCATTACGTTAACTTCCTCTCATTCGTGTATTGATCTGGGTGTACATTTGGTTACGTTATTGTGATCAAACAGCAGTTGTATCCATTATTCCCTGCTAGTTGTGTAATCATGTGAATCTCTGGTCTCTCGTTGAAAAATAAAGCTGCGGACTTTGCACATGCTTATGTACCCAATAGTCCGTAAAATTCAAAGCTTGCTGCCTCAGCAGCCAACGAAGAAGCTGTCATGGCGGAGAACTTGCTGTGCAACTCATCCGAACCGAACAACCAGCGCGATATCATGCCTTCGATCATGCTTACCAACAGCGCTGCACGCAGCGGTACATCCATGCCCCGAGGCAACATGCCGAGTTCGATGGCACGTTCCATATTGTGACGGAACGCAGTCTCGACGGCATTTCGTGTCTCCTCGACCAGCCGTTGTACGGATTCTTCGGTCACGATGCCTTTAAGCAACAGTTCCATAAAATATCGATTCTGTGCGGCGAATATGAACAGGTCAGTGAATAGCCTCTCCGATGCTTTCACCATATCTTCTACCGATCCGGCATCCTTGCGGTACCCTTGTCCAATCGCCTCAAGCAATTCCTCCTTGCCCGTTAATATAATTTCCGAAGCAATGGCTTCTTTGCTTTTGAAATGCCAGTAAAACGTTCCTTGCGCCACACCAGCCTCACGGACGATATCGGAAATTTTCGTCTGATGGTAACCTTGGGTTGCAAAACGCTCCATTGCTATGCGTATTATTTGGTCCCGCCGTTCTTCACCGGGTTCCAAACCGTTGATTTTGGTCATTTCTGTAACCCTCCCGATTGATGAGTCAGTCAGTTAATGTATATCCTATGGGATAACTAGGTTTTTGTCAATATAGTTTTAAACAAATGATTATAAGCATAAGTTGAAGTTGAGTGCATTTGTGATCATAATAGGTGATAGCCTTGTTCAAATGAACAGGCATGGTCAAGCAGGACAGCCTGTGCTGTCACCTGCATATCAAGGAGGAAGAGAATTGGACATTATATCATCCATTATTATGGGCATCATCGAAGGTTTGACTGAGTTTTTGCCCGTGTCCTCCACTGGACACATGATTCTGACTGCCCACTTGCTGGGTTTATCGGAGGACAACGAGTCAGTCAAAACGTTTGAGGTGGTTGTTCAACTCGGAGCTGTACTTGCTGTTGTTGTACTGTATTGGAACAAGTTCATTGATATGTTCCGCTTCACTGGAGGCAGCAGACCTTACTCCCGCCGCCTCAATCTGGGACATATCTTTCTGGCGATGGTTCCTGCCGTAGTCATCGGACTTGTATTCCGCGACTGGATCAAGGCACATTTGTTTGGTCCGGAGACAGTGCTGTACAGCCTCGTTATAGGTGGTATATTGATGATCGTGGCCGAACGCTGGAGCCGTAAGAGTGAACGAATTACTACCCATGATGTCGATGATATTTCCTACAAACAGGCATTCGCAGTGGGTATATTTCAGATCTTGGCATTGTGGCCAGGCTTCTCCCGTTCCGGATCAACGATCTCAGGCGGTCTCTTTGCAGGGATAAGCCGCGTAGCCGCTGCGGAGTTCACATTCCTCGTGTCTGTGCCAATTATGATTGGTGCTACGGGATATGACCTGTACAAAAGTATTGATCACCTGAACGGCAGTGATTTCCCGATCTTTGCGATAGGATTCATCGCTGCTTTCATCGTCGCCATGCTTGCGATCAAGACGTTCCTGTCCATTTTGAAAAAATTGAGCCTGACCGTCTTTGCCGTGTATCGCTTCGTCTTGGCAGCCGTGTTCTTTATTATTTTAATGTAACCTTACATTGCAATGAATTAAGACAGGCAAAATCAATGGCGGCCTCACATTCCATTTGGAACGAGGCCGCCATATTTATGTTCTATGTTATGCTTCTGTTCATTCACGATTCCGTTGATCTATGATTTTTGGGCTGCTTAGAAACACGAATAGCTGTACTTAGATGAAGTCTTGCTCTTCGTGACTTCCTTTTTGGTTGGGTGGGACCATTGGTGATGCCGACTAGGTTCACTATGTATCATGGACATTCAGACTCATGTTCACTTCTCCAAAAACAGTCTGGCTTAGGACCACTCTTTCACTTGAATGCTCCGGTGTTTCTTTCGATATTTTAATCTTTCACACAGATTATATCTATTCTCCTTTTGTTCCTGCAGCAATTGCTTGACTCCGATCATCAACAATCGGTATCTTCGGTCATCATTGTGGCTTAATTGGTGCATTTCCTCAAAAATTTCATTTTTCATACGGATCTTGTTCACTCCAAATATTCAGTTTGTTCTCACAGTATACATGGGAGCACTTAACAAATTCTAAACAAGCGATAGTCCTCAACTTCACTTATTCGAATACACATTTTGCGTACTGGAATGAAGCAGAAAAACCCCTTCCTGTCGTCGGACAAGAAGAGGTCTCCGTAGTTAAGTTAATTAACAAGCAGCTTTTGCCTTCATACGCTTAAACTTTGGATTCAAGCGTCTCCAGATACTCGGAGATTTGAGCAGGTGTTTTAGCCCATTTGCTATGCAGATGTGCGATTTTCTTGCCGTTTTGGAAGACAAGCAGGCTTGGAATACCGCGTACACCATTTTCTTCAGCAAACGGCTGGAACTTTTCTGCATCCAGGGCATAGAAGGTTTTGTCCGTATGTTGGTCGATAACATCCCCGATAAAACGATCCAGGTTTTTGCAGTCTGGACACCAGGTTGTATCAAATTTAATGACGGTAAAACCATCAGAGTTGATTGTATCCAAATATTGCTGTTCACTTTGAATTCTTTCCATAGGTCTTCTCTCCCTTATATGTTGCTTTTAATGGCTGATCTTCATTGTACCTTGTATAGTTACAATTGAAAATAGGCTTAATGGCGTTAGCGATGCTGCTTGTATAGATTAGCGGGACTAAGCTCACGTATTTGCTGAATTTCTGCGGTGGTAAGTGCAGGCGAATTCGAAGCGGCAATATTGTGCAGCAACTGGTCTCTCGAGCTAGCACCAGGGACAACGGCTGCAACCGCAGGATGGGATAACGCATACCGAATAGCCGTCTGAGCCATGCTGCGTTGGTCCGTAACAAGACGACTTAACCCTTGCCGAATGGTATATAGTTGCTCTGGCGTATAGTCCAGATAACCTTTCTCTGCCTTGGCAGATCCGGAATCGGCGAGCACACCACTAGCTACGGGCCCACGGGCAATTACACTGATCCCCTTTTGTTCCAATAAAGGCAGCACCTCTTCTTCCGCTCTGCGGTCAGCAACACTATACTGGTTCATCACACTGACGATGGATGCCCTCTTTACATACTCCCGAATCACATTAGGACGAATGGAGGAAATTCCGTAATATCGGATAAGTCCTTCCTTCTTCAGTTCCTCAAATGCTTCGATTGTCTCTTCAATAGGATCGTCCAACGTGCCGCCATGCAGCTGATACAGATCAATGTAATCGGTCTGCAACCGCTTCAAGCTTTCATGTACAGCCTGTTTAATGTAGGCTTTGGATGGGTCCCAAGACCAGCCCTCTTTGCCGGGCAGACGACGATTTCCTACTTTGGTCGCCACAACGACTTGGTCCCGGCGCCCCTTAATAGCTTGTCCTACAATCTCTTCATTACGTCCTGCGTCGTAAAGATCGGCTGTATCCAACAGGTTGACCCCATGATCCAAGGCCTCGTGAATCAGGCCCATTGCGGGTTCCATTTCGGTTCCAAGTGACATACATCCCAGCCCAATCTCCGACACCATCAGTTCGGAAGTACCCAGACGATTTTTCTTCATACGTGCATCTCCCTCCATACGTTCTGCAAGTATCCATTGTATCATTCTTGCTGGCAAAAATCGCATTATAGATGAAAGCCAGGGGTTGCTCTCAGATTGCACAAAAAAACCTGGAAGGACTTCATCTCCAGGTTTTTCATGATCATCATGTTCATTCAAACGAAAAACGAACGACCAACATCTATTTCACTTCCACGCGTGGTCTGGATTTACTTGTTCCATTGGACGAATTGGAGCTTTTCATCATACCCGAGACCGTGCTGAACAGCTTATCTCTTGCTTGTTTGTTCCTCATCAGATAAGTCACACCTGCGCCGATCGCCGTCATGAGTATTCCTCTTCTTTTAGACATGTGCTTCTCCTCCTTCAGGATAAATGTACATCGTGTCTTGTTTGACAATTACCCTTTGGGAGCAAAACGAAACGAAGTACAGGCTTGATCACACAAAAAAAGATGACCTCCGAATCGTTATCGTTCAGAGGTCATCTTTCACGCCACATTTGACGTCCGCTTAATCGGACGGTGTTGCCATATGGGTCATTTCTTCATGTTTGTAGGTTGAACCATCCGCGGTCAGATAAAAGTGTCCGAGGGGATGCAGGTTTTCATCCAATTCATAGACAAGCGGAATGCCTGTCGGGATATTGAGCGCCACCACGTCTGCCTCGGACAATTGGTCCAGATGCATGACGAGTGAACGAAGCGTGTTACCGTGCGCAGAGATCAGCACTCTTTTGCCCTCAGATACCATCGGTTTAATCTCCGCATTCCAGTACTCCAGCACACGCTTGGATGTATCCATCAGGTTCTCTGTAAAGGGGATGGTGCACCCGAGCCGCTTGTACTTGTCCAGATCCTGTACATATCGTTCATCGGTCTCATCCAATGCAGGGGGAGATACGTTAACGGAGCGTCTCCATTCCTTCACTTGGTCCTCCCCATACTTCAGCGCAGTCTGCTGTTTATTCAGTCCTTGCAGCGCACCATAATGACGTTCATTCAGCTTCCAGGTCTTCGTAATGGGAATCCACATGAGGTCCATCTCATCGAGCGCAATATCCAGTGTACGGATGGAACGTTTCAAGACGGAGGCATAGGCATAATCAAAATCAAACCCTTGCTCCTTCATGATCTTCCCAGCTTTACGAGCTTCTCCGTAACCATCTGTTGTGAGATCGACATCCGTCCAACCCGTAAAACGATTCTCTACATTCCACATGCTCTGTCCATGACGAATCAAAACAACTCTGTACATAACCGTGAACCCTCCTTCCATGGAAACATTACCCTCAAGTTGAGCAAGATATGCTTAATTACTTTAATAATACGGTGCCATCATCAGGTATACGACGACACCTGTGGAACTGACATACAGCCAGATTGGCATCGTCCAACGTGCAATTTTGCGGTGTTTCTTCAATTGATTCGTCCAACCCCATACAAGTGTGAACAACGCCAAAGGAACGATCAGGGCTGCCAATATACTATGGGTGATCAGAATGAAGAAATAAATGGAACGAATGATGCCCTCGCCGCCGTATTTGGACGTCTCTGGTGAGAGGTAATGAAACGTCAGATAGGTCACGAGGAATAACAGTGTTGTTGAGAATGCAGCAAGTATAAATCGTTTGTGCAACTTCACATTCCGCTTGATAATAGCAATTAGCGCTGCGAGCAGGAAGATGAAGGTAAAGCTGTTAAACACGGCATTAAACCGTGGCAACACCGTAATATCAAAGGTCACATCACCTTTGTATCCAATGGACGGTGCGAAGAACAATAATAAAATAATGACATTAGCGAGAATGGAAATCGTAATAATGATGCCTGCGAAATTTTTATTGCTCGTCGGGGATGGAATGTTCGGCTCCCCTTTGTTATTTTTGCCCAATGCAAAATCCTCCTCATATCCTAACTTCTATGTTCTATATCATTATATCTCGGCAATTCCGGGCTGTTAAGTGACAACACTCTGAACAAAAACCGTTGCACTCCCCTATAAAATGCCCCTTTGCGGCTGTTTTCAATCAAATCCACCGCAGCTCCCATTTACCCATGTCTTTATTTGTGGTATAATTAATACAATTAATCACATACGCGTTGAAACTGGAGGAGCCTGTCACCAAGGGCCCCTCTTTGTCTTTTTCAGGCACAGAACGGCACTTTTCCTAATGCCTTTCTGTGTCTTTTTGTTTTTTGAAGCTGAGAATGGATAGCCCTTGGGCTGGTAATCCTATAAAACGCAACTGCTGGAGAGGAGCACACTTATGGAATTTGTTTTGGTTCTTGCACTTATTTTGATCTTCACCAAACTTGCGGGTGATTTGTCCGTTAGACTCGGTCAACCTTCTGTTTTAGGGAAACTGATCGTCGGTGTCATCCTCGGACCTGCGCTGCTTGGTTGGGTTCAACAGAGTGATTTCGTCCATTATATGGCCGAGATCGGGGTACTTCTTCTGATGTTTATTGCCGGACTTGAAACTGATCTGGAACAATTGAAGAAAAACTGGAAAGCAGCGTTTGCTGTTGCTGTAGGTGGTATCATTTTACCCTTCATTGGAGGTTATGGTTCTGCCATTGCTTTCGGAATGTCGCAAACGCACGCATTGTTCTTTGGACTGTTATTCTGTGCAACGTCTGTCAGCATTTCGGTTCAGACACTAAAAGACATGGATCAACTCAGCTCTCGTGAGGGGACAACAATCCTTGGTGCAGCTGTCGTCGATGATGTCTTGGTCGTTGTCATTCTCGCTGTTATGATGAGCTTGCTCGGTACGGGCGGTGGAGATACTTCGATCTCTCTACTCATCGGTAAGAAGTTATTATTCTTTGTTATTATTATCGCTGCCAGCTGGTTCCTTGTTCCACGCATCATGAAGTGGATGGCACCATTGAAGGTAACGGAAACCGTTATTACTGCGGGACTGATCATTTGTTTCGGATTTTCCTACTTTGCGGAGTGGATGGGTGTTGCAGGAATTATTGGTGCTTTTGCAGCAGGTATTGCGATCTCTCAAACCAACTTCAAACATGAAGTTGAAACCAAACTTGAACCAATCGCCTACGGAATTTTTGTTCCGGTGTTCTTTGTCAGTATCGGCTTAAATGTGACCTTTGACGGGGTGGGTTCACAGATTTGGTTTATTGTTGTCATCAGTATAATTGCCATATTAACCAAACTTCTTGGTGGAGGAGCCGGTGCACGTCTTACCGGATTTGATCGTACGTCATCCTTGGCTATTGGATCAGGAATGATCTCTAGAGGAGAGGTTGCACTCATTATCGCGTCAACGGGCCTTGCTTCCGGATTGCTTGATTCGGAGTACTTTACCAGCGTCGTGATCATGGTTATCGTGACCACATTGGTTACGCCTCCTCTGCTCAAAATTACCTTTGCACGCAAAAAGGGTGAAAAGCGAGTCGAAAAAGGAATTGAAGAATCATATTTGAATGGGTAAGGGAATTCGCAAGCCAAAGCTTAACCTTAAAAATTTAAGTTCGCTCGTATATTAAGACATGTTCATACACGTTCAAAGTGTAACACTTACCAGATCCAAGTACGCTCAGTCTCGTTTTGGCTTTCAGACTAAGAGTTGAGATACGGTCTAGTTGAAAGGTATTGAAATCATTCCGTATTTAAAGCTATACTTGATCTAGAAATGTAATATATCGGTCGTGAAGCACACGCCGCTTTGATCCATTCCTCCCCTTCAGCGCGAAGGTTGGAATTGGTCAGAGCGGCTTTTTGTATTTTCACAGAACGGCTTGAATCCCTATTCGCGCTGGTTTTGTTTTATTTTATTTTATTTTTAGAGGAGTTGAAGGACGATGAGCATTGATTTTGATGAGGCTTATGAAGTGTGGATGCACTCCCTTTTGGAGAAGGAAACGAACCCACGAGTGCCGATACTGTCCGTTATGCCAGACGCATTATCCTTCCTTTTGCCCCATCGGAACTTACTACGCATCTGCGAATCACAGATCAACACGCTCGAAGAGTTTTTCACAGCCTGATTGATCAAGAGATATTACATGTCGCTAGCGGCACCCAACGATATCGAAGAGCAGTAAGTTACTTGAAGTTGATTAAATTACTTAGAAGAGGCCTCCCATCCTACACAGAAAACAAAAAAAGACCACCTTACACTCAAGAGGTCTTCCATCTATGCCCGTTCTGACAGCAGGCTGTCCCATTTTAAGTTAACACGCCAACATAAAAACCAATTGAAATAAAGACAGCACACCATACAAATGCGCCGATGCTGGATACCACTACATATCTGCCAATCGCCATACGACTAATCCCAGAGAAACAGCACATCAGATGACGAATGCCTGGAATGAAATAACCCAGGATGATGGACCAATACCCATATTTGAGAAACCATGACTCCACCCTGCCAAATCGTTTGGCATTCACACCGACCCACTTGCCGTATTTTTCAATCAGTGGTCGGCCGGCCTTCTTACCAATCGTATAGCTGAGCAGCCCTCCGGTAAATGCGCCACCGAAACTGACGGCGATGGATACCGAGTAATTCAATACCGAGATGGAGGCGAGATAACCGACAAACGTCATCATCACCTCATCCGGAATCGGCATCCCGATAACGCCAAGAGCCAGTAGTCCGTATATTGCGAAATAACCATATTGCCCAATAAATTCTTTTGCAAATTCCATACTGACTCGCTCCTTATTTCGGTTCCACAATATCCTTCTCATGTGAGGCTAGCACTTGTTTTAGAGACGGGAATCGGATTTGGCTCACCATGAGACCGGATAATACAATAATGACAAGATAGGCTACACCATGTGTGAAATAAGGACTCCAGAGGGCGAAAAAGGACATCAGACCTCCGGCAAATGTAATCGGCATCCCGACAAAACCGCTGCTTGCTGTCTTCTGACAGTTATAACGGGCCAGGCGCAATGCACCGCAAACCGGAAACAACGCGGTCAGTGCCATTCCCAGCACACTCACTTCATTCATGGAGTTCAGGTACAGAATCAGCACAGGGGCTGTTCCGAATGAAACTACATCCGCAAGCGAGTCCAGGGCTTTCCCGAACTCACCCTCACAGTGCAATTTGCGGGCTGCGTAGCCGTCAAACAGATCAAAAAACATCGCTACCCATATCATCATTACAGCCAGGGCAAATTCACCATGAATAGCCATAATGACTGCCAGCATGCCTGAACTCAGATTCCCCAAGGTTAAAATCGATGGTAAAGACTTCATAAGAGTTGACTCCCTTTCGTACTAGGCTTTAGGAAAAATAATATAAAAACGGACTCCATCCGGTGTATTCTCCACTCCATAATTGCACCCATGCAGATCGAGAATCTGCTTCGCAATGGCCAGACCGAGCCCGGTTCCCCCCATTTTGCGATTACGTGAGCGCTCGACCCGATAGAACCTCTCCCATATATACTGCCGCTCAGCTTCAGCAATGTGCTCGCCCTTGTTCTCAATGGAAATATGGACAAAACCTTCACGCCTGCTGATCTCAATAGTTATATCGGTATGTGGTATTGCATGACGTATAGCATTCATCATGATATTGAAAATAACTTGCTCCAGCTTGCTGCGGTCACCTTCAACCGTCTGTTCTGTTGTGGATACAAGCACCACATCCAACCCTTTGTCCTTCAGTTGTGGACCCAGACGGCCGGCGATATCTTCAATCATGTCAGCAAGCGCAACAGCATCCGTATTCAATTGAACCGCTGAGGATTCCAGTCGCACCAGATCCAGCATCTCTTCAACCATCGTTTCCATCTTGATCGCCTCATCGGCAATGATCTCAATGTAGCGCTCCCGCTTGCTCTCACTCACGCCGTCCTTCAGCCCTTCGGAATATCCCTTAATAATGCTGATTGGTGTCTTGAGTTCATGGGATGCATCGGCAAAAAACTTGCGCTGTCGCTGTTCAATCTGCTGCTTCATTTCCATATCTGTACGCATCTGTGTGTTGGCCTGCCTCAGCTCTTCGAGTGTCTGACCCAATGTCCCCGATAAGGCATTAAGGCTGTTAGACAGACTGCCGATTTCATCATTACGCCGAATGGGTGATTTCACCGTGAAATCCAGCGTAGACATTTTCTTAGCAACATGGTTCAAGGCCAAGAGCGGCTTCGTTACAATTCGGGACAGGAGCAACGCCAGCAACAGAATCAATATAAATGCCCCAATGCCAAAATATGCATAAAACAAACGTGTTGCCTCATTTGCTTCCCTCATTTCCTGTAGAGAGGTGAGGGAGAAAATCAGTTGCTGCTCAGGTCCGGAACGATGCACTGGAGCAATGGTGATCACATTGCGAACACCACTCCAGCTATCCATCCATTCTTCGTTGAGCATTTTGCCGTTGGCCAACGCAAGTTGGTCTTCTGTGGACAAAGGGAACCGGCTATCCAGTGCCTGCACCAACAATCCCTGCCTCTGACTCCATGTTGCCAGATTAGGAAGAACCACCTCGGTCAACACACCTGACCATTCCTTTACCGGTTCAATGGATTCCTGAAAGCTTTCTGTTCCCCATGCAGCAGAAGTGGCATCCTGAATTTTGTATGGATAGACCATGGACCCGCTGGCCGGGCCTTTCACCGTGAGTTCCTGCCCATATTTCAGATGAGATGTAATCCAGCCAGCATTCTCACTATTGATAAACAAGGACAAGGACACCTTCACGTGACTCCCATCCTGCTGTAACAACGTAATATGGAACGGGTCATTAACCAGTCTTCCGGTATTGGTCAGAATCACCAGATGTGACTGATTCTGACGCATGAACTTACCGGTTTCCTTGGCTAGCTGCAGATCACTCCAATGGCCATTGGAGTATTGCTGTTCGAATTTGGACAGCTTTTTCTTCATACTGCTGACCTTCTGATGCTGATAGAAGTCCGGGAACCAGACCAACTGGGCAAATACCGTTGTTCCATATAGAAGAACCAGACATCCTGCCATGACCAGGAAAAGCTTCATCGTTACGCCATTTCTTCTCATGCTTCTGCCTCGAAACGATATCCGGTGCCAATCACCGTCCGGATACACTTGGCTTCATCACCTAATTTGCCGCGCAGCTTCTTGATATGAGTATCCACAACACGTGAGTCTCCTTCAAAATCAAATCCCCAGATCCGATTCAAAATGGCATCTCGGGACAACACAATTCCTGCATTTCGCACCAAATAAAGCAACAGCTCATATTCTTTTGGCGCAAGTTCCACTTCAATTCCGTCCTTCTCCAGCCGCCGAGCCCATGGATCAAGCGTTACCTGTCCGAAGCGAATGACACCTTGCTCTCGTCCAACTGCGCCTTCAACACGCTTCATTAATGTCTCTGCACGTGCAACCAGCACACGTGGGCTAAACGGCTTGGTGACGTAATCGTCTACGCCCAGCTGAAATCCATGAATTTTATCGTCATCCTCGGACCGTGCAGTCAGCATGATAATAGGTACGGTGGATTGGGATCGAATATGCTCACATAACGTCCATCCATCCATTTCCGGCATCAAAACATCCAAAATGACCAGATCCACCTCATGCAGAGCCAACAGTTCCAATGCCTGTACTCCATGTTCTGCTTCTATAACGTTCCATTGTTCTTTTATGAAATAATCGGCCACAATCTCACGAATGCGGCTTTCATCTTCCACCAGAAGCACTGTTCTGATCATGGCCGACTCTCCTTTTTAGATTTCTGATGATAACATACCTATTCCATGTGTCGTTCATGTGTCCAGACATGTTTTGGAATGAACTCCATGATATATACGATTAATATAAGCCAAAAGTTACTAATTTTTATCAAAATTCGCACAAAAAAGAAGCCGTCAACGAGCAAGCTCTTGCTCATTGACAGCTACTTGGATGAAATCGACGTGTGTTATCCAGAATTGAAGCGCTACTGCGCGCTCACAGGTAACACTTAGCGTTGTTGCTCCAGACGGTGTGCCACATGCAGTGTAGGACCAACAAAACGATTCAACGGGAATCCGCCGGCAATCGCTTTGGTCACGAAGGCTTTACCTTCACGAACAGCCTCTTTCACTGAAAGACCACGAGCCAAGCCTGCGGTAATCGCCGCAGACGTAGTGCAGCCCGCACCATGCGTATATCCAGAGCCGACAACATCGGCTTCAAACCATTCGTAGTTGGTTCCATCATAGAGTAGATCCATTGCTTTACCCGGGCTAATTACACCTCTGTCCTTAATCAGAACATGTTTCGAGCCATGGGCATGAATTGTTGCTGCTGCTGCTTCCATCTGTTCCTTGGAACGAATCGGTCCACTTTTCGCCAGTTGAGATGCTTCGAACAGATTAGGTGTAACCAGATCCGCACCTGGCAACAGGAATTCGATCATCGCTTCCGTATTTTCAGGTTGCAGCACTTCATCTGTACCTTTGCAGACCATCACGGGATCAATAACGATCTGTGGCAGGCCACTGCGGCGAATATGTTTTGCCACCAATTCAATAATATCTACAGAACCGAGCATGCCTGTCTTCATGGCATCAAAACCGATGCCGTCCAGAACCGTGCGAAGCTGGGCTTCAACCACATTTAATTCCACAGGAAAGACCTGGTGATCCCATGTATCGGGCTCCATCGCCACAACTGTAGTCAGTACGGTCATGCCATACACACCCAGCTCCTGGAAAGTTTTCAAATCAGCTTGAATCCCTGCACCGCCGCTCGTGTCCGAACCAGCTATTGTTAATGTTTTTGGAATCGTCATGATCGTTGCATTCTCCTTCGTGTCTCAGTTGACATTATCCTATCCCTTGTACGAGCGGATGTCAATGGCATCTGAAGCTATACGGAGCATGGTTTTCAGGATGATTCAGTTCACATCTTTGGTCTCCAGACGAAACATGGACAACGAAGCAATCCATATGCCTACAGCTCCAAGGGTCAGAGGGATAATAATCAGTGAATGAATGGAATACTCCGACCCGTTAAATCCGGAGCAGACAATCAACACCAGCAGAAGAGAAGAGGTCATTGTAGTTGTAACTGAATGCTTACGCATACCAAAGAATAAGGGAATGAGTGCCATGCTGGCTGCCGACAAAGAACTAATACCATACTTCAACAGAAATCCCAACGTATCCTGATATGTCAACGAGCCAGGAATGAAAGCGTAGAATTGATTAGCAATCAACAGCAGTGAGCCCATCAACAGGTCGCTAACCATAATCATCACAAAGGTGAAAAGAAACACGATAATCAATTTCGCTGCAATGATTTTATGACGCTGGATTGGATAGGTGAACATCACGTTCATCGTTTTATTTCGATACTCACTGATCACCAGCTTGGATAATAAAGCTCCTGCGAACACGATAAAGGTTGCCCTCACAAACGTATCAATAATCATAAAGGCCATCTGATAATCGGCATAGGCATAATCGTCTGCTCCAATATCCACAAATCCTATCATAATCAGAAAAAGAAGAATGCCCACATTGGCAATACCTGCAGCTGCAAAATTCCGCGAAAAGCGGTGCTTCCGCATCTCAAGCCTGATCAGTTTAAGCAACGTCATCATCCCCTTTCACAAGCTTCATGAAGTGTTCCTCAAGGGAATGAGCCCGTTTGGATAAGGATTCGATCTCAATGTCATACTGGATCAGCTTGGTGTTTAGTTCCGAAGGAATGATTCCCGGATCATAAATGCGTACCGTGCGGTCATCGACCAATTTATAATTACTCAAACCAAGTTGATGTTCAATGACATAGGTCGCTTTGCGGATATCTACCGCCTGCAGCTCAATGTACTCATTTTGACTTCCCCGAATGCTCTCCATCGATACTTCTTCGACCAAGCGACCACCGCGAATGACACCAACCGTGTCGGCAATCTGCTCTATCTCGCCAAGGATGTGACTTGAGACCAACAGGGTGATGCGATACTCGTTGCTAAGGCGCTTGAACAAATCTCGCATTTCCCGGATCCCTACAGGGTCCAATCCGTTGATCGGTTCATCCAGAATGAGCAGTTCAGGTGTGGTTATGAGTGCACGAGCCAGTCCGAGCCTCTGCTTCATGCCGAGGGAGAAGTCCTTGACCGATTTCTTGCCTGTATCCTTCAACCCTACCATCTCCATCGTGTTGTCGATGATCTTTTTGTTGTAGAATCCCATGTATTCACAGTGAAGCTCCAGATTCTCGCGAGCAGACAATCTATCATAGAAAAAAGGATATTCAATAATGCTGCCCATTCGCTTCAGCACTTCATAGGAGGTCGGCGTAAGCTTCTCCCCAAACAATTCAATCTCCCCTGAGG
This sequence comes from Paenibacillus sp. FSL R5-0519, assembly GCF_037974275.1. Classification (NCBI taxonomy): domain Bacteria; kingdom Bacillati; phylum Bacillota; class Bacilli; order Caryophanales; family Paenibacillaceae; genus Paenibacillus; species Paenibacillus sp. FSL R5-0519. Next base: position 685,395 of record NZ_CP150234.1, on the reverse strand, counting down.
TGGGTTTGACGAGATTGGTCAGCATCTTCATGATGGTTGTTTTCCCTGCACCATTCGGGCCAAGAAACCCATAGATCTCACCTTGCTTAATACTCATATTGACGTTGGATACAACCTCTGCCCCTTCATATACTTTGGTCACATCTATCGTTCGTGCGATATAATTCATCGTCTTGTTCTCCTTTACGTCCCCTGTCCGGGTTCCTATATCTGTATTGTAAAGAGAAAAGTCTGCTTTTTTATTAATCAAATCTTACAAAAACCTTAAGCTTACCCGATAAACCAAAAACAGCTCTACCAAGCCTTGAAGGTCACTGAAAATACAGTCCGTTGATGTGGCACACTATGTAAATGAATGCTTCCACCCATCCGCTCAACTAACCGCTTCGTGATCGTTAGACCAAGACCGCTGCCCTGATAGAGTCGATTACGGGAATCCTCCAGCGTATACATCCGTTCGAACACACGATTATGCTCACTTTCCGGAATCCCCTTGCCTTGATCCCAGATCTGCAGCGTAACATGTCCATCTGTCGATCGTTCAATTGATAGCCCCAACACCTTACCCTCTGCTCCATATTTCATCCCATTGGTAATCAGATTATCCAACACTCGGTCCAGAGCTTCTTCATTCGCTTGCACGAAGATATCCCCCTCAGGTATCTCCAACGGAACGTGCAACCCGAGATTCGTCAACATTTCATAAAAGGAGAGCATCTTCACGCGGCTTAATTCGCTTATATTCACCCGACTAAGCACCAGCTCCGTGTCTCCGGATTCCAGCTTCGCCAAGTCAAAAAAGGAATGGATCAAACGCAAAACTTCCTGCGCCTTATCCTGGATTTTCTCCGTCATAATCTTCCGTTCCTGATCGGTCAGTGATGAACTGTGCAGCAAGGTCTCACTGTAACCCAGCACAACTGTGAGCGGCGTTTTCAAGTCATGTGAAATGTTGGAAAGCATATTGCGCATTTCCTTCTCCTGATTCGTATAACCGGCCTTAGCGCGATGCGCATGGTCCAACAGCTGGTTCATGTCTTTCAGAAGCTGGCTAACCTGCTCATCACTGTTGAATACAAGCAAACGCTCAAAGGTGCCTTGATCCAGAATTGCGGATATTTTCTGATGAATATAGGACAGGTGTTGGCTGCGTTTCCGCGATCTCATCCACAATCCAATGACCATAATGGCTAGAATACCTGTTATGATAGCAAAAATCAGTGTCATGCCTGCTCCGCCTCCAGCTTATATCCGATGCCCCAGAGTGTCTTGATATACTGGGGATCTGAAGGATCAGCCTCCAGTTTCTCACGCAGACGACGCATATGGACGTTAATGATATTTTCGTCCCCATAGTAATGATCATCCCAGACCGAGGCGTAGATCTGGGCCTTGGTGAACACTTTGCCCGGATGGGTGACCAATAGCTTCAGAATGCCAAACTCCTTGGAGGTTAGCTTGACGGGTGTACCTTCACGCTCCACCTCGTACGTCTCCATGTCGACAACAAGTCCTCCAATGTGAATACGCTGATTTTTAGCCACTTCTGCCACAGGCTGAGCGGTATAATTGGCGCGACGAATGGCAGCTTTAATGCGGGCGGTCAGTTCGATTAACGAGAAAGGTTTGCTCAAGTAATCATCTGCGCCGAAGCCCAGACCGAGCGCTTTATCCACCTCCCCATCCTTCGCAGACAGAATGAGCACAGGCACCAAACTCACTGCCCGAATGGTTTGCAGTACATCCATCCCACTCTTGAGAGGGAGCATCAGGTCCAGAATAACCAGATCATACCCCGGTTGTGACTGGCTGAACTGGCGTTCTGCTTCTAAGCCGTCATATGCATACGTGACGTCGTAGCCCTCTTTTTCCAGATAAGGTCCGACCATTTCACTAATTGAACGATCATCTTCAACAAACAACAAGCGGTGACTTGACACGTGTTTCCCTCCAACATGAACATTTTTTCCTATATTACCTCACAGTTTGGTTGAATTGGCAATGACATACGAAAAAACCTGACAGGAACTACACTTCGATATAAAGTGTGTTTTCCTGCCAGGTCTATGAGCGTTTATAGATGATTGCTTGTTCGTTTAATCTCAATATCCGTTCTCGCTGTGTATCCAGCATAGTCCAATGGTTCCTGCACCTGCATGGATACTCACCACAGGGATGAACGGCATGATTTCGGTCTTTAATTTGGGGAGCAGATTGGCAATCTGCTTCTTGATCGTGACGGCTTCTTCCTGATTGTTCGCATGCATAATGCATACGTGCTTTACTTTCTCCATATCCAGCTTAAGCATATCCAACATGCGATCTTTCGTTCGCTTGAACGTGCGAATCTTCTCATTCACAACCACTTTGCCCTCTTCAAATCGGAGCAGCAGATGGATCTTGAGCAGTTGACTGATGATCAGCTGTGTGCCGGACACCCGGCCACTGCGATGAAGATGCTGAAGGCTCGCTGGTATGAGGTAAAAGGACATGTTATCAATCATTTGTTCAATATTTACTTTGATCTCGGAAGCCGAACATCCCTGCTTCTGCCATTCCAATCCTTGCATAACCATCTCACGAAGAGGATAGGCACCTGCCTTTGAATCAATTGCGGTCACCGTCACTCCTGCAATCTCTGCAGCCTGCATGGAAGTATGCAGCGTTCCGCTAAGCGCTGTAGAGCAATGAATCGTAATAATCTCATCGTACTTGTCTTTGAGCGATTCATACAGTTCAATGAACTCGCCAATAGGTGGCTGCGAACTGCTCGCACGTGAAGCCTCCGCAAGTTTCTCATAGAACATTTCAGATGTAATGTCATCGGTTTCCCGGTAACATTCCTCTCCAAATACGATGCGCAGCGGTACGATGTAGATATGATTTTGCTCCGCAAAAACGGGATCCAGTGTACTGGTACTATCGGTGACCCATGCAATTTTCTTCATGACATCCTTCTCTCTTGCCGGATTGTTCGTTCTGTATCCTCAATCGTCAGGCACAAGCCCGGCGGTTTATTTAAAATTTGAATATTTTACATTGTAAACGTTTGCGATACTGCCCCTCAATTATAAATGACTGGATAGACCGTTGTCTTGTGGCGCAATCATGAACGCCCCTATTAATACCATTATTAGCTAAAAAAATGTCTTGCCTGTGAAGGAATAAATTGGTATGCTGTTGTCCTTCTCTCTTTTTCGCCTTGACTGAAGTGAACGGAAACGCCGTTCAATCCACTTATCGGAGGTGTCACATGCTTTATTTCACTCTGGCTTCCAAAGCCTACTCCCGGAATCTGCAATACCGCGGGGCACACATGGTACATAACCTGGCAAGCGCCATGTTTGGTTACATGTATGCCTGCCTCTGGATCGGCATCGGGGCCGACCATACACTCGGGGAATACGGGACACAGGGGATGATCAGTTACATTGCATTCACGCAATCCTCTCTCTGGATCTCGGGTTTTCTCACAAATGGATTGGGGATTCCCCTATCCGTCAGGACAGGGCAGATTGCACTGGATCTGATGAGGCCTGTTCATCTGTTCACCCACCTGATGGCACGCGAATGGGGGCAGATTGCCTACCAGTTCGTGTACAAAAGTATTCCAATCTACCTGCTCTTCTCCATTGTCTTTTCCCTGCATTGGCCCTCAGACGTTTCAACACTTGGTTATGCTGCACTTGGTCTTGCCGGCGCCGCATACTTGTCCATCTGTATGAACTACATCATTGGTGTCACGTCGATGTGGACTACAGAGTCCTCCTGGCTTCACTGGGGCAATCACGCGATGATGAATCTGCTGGCTGGTTTTTTCATTCCGCTGGAATGGCTGCCGAACTGGCTTGAACAACTTGCCTGGATATCCCCCTACCCATTTCTTCTCTATGTACCTACCCGAATCTATCTTGGTTTCGAAGATGGCTCCTTGTTATGGGGAACCTTGATTTGGTGCGTCTTTATGACGTTGATCTGTCTTGTGATCACCCAAGTGTTACGTCGTAAAGTGGAGGTGCAGGGCGGATGAAGCGAACTTCCTGGTTCCATTTATATAAAATGCTCATTCGAACAAGCATCCGCAGCCGGATGCAATACAAGTTCAATTTCATCATGGCGTCCGTACTGGCCGCTTTAATTCAGATCTCCGAGTTCCTGATGGTTGCTCTTGTACTGCACCGATTCGGTGCAATTAAGGGCTGGTCCCTCCATGAGATCGGTTATCTCTTTGCGATCATGACGTTATCCAAAACGCTGTATCGGACATTCGGCAATGAGGTGCATCATCTGGAAAAATATCTGGTTAATGGTGAGCTTGATCAACTGTTAACACGTCCCATGCCCGTATTGCTGGCACTGCTGCCGCAAAACTTCCGCATCATGGCTGGAGAAGTCCTGCAAGGCGGATTCATTCTCTGCTGGTCTTTGGCAGGCATGATGCACAGCGGACAGATCGGCTGGATCGCCATTCCCTTCTCCCTGCTCATTATTCTTACGGGCGCAGTCATTCTCTTTTCCATCGGACTCGCGACTGCCACACTCGGATTCTGGACCACACGCATCGAGGAATTACAGACGATTACTGAAGATGCAGCACGAACGGCTGCCCAATATCCGCTAACGTTATATCCCAAATGGATGTCTGGCATTCTGCTAACGGTGATTCCCGTAGGGTTCGTCAACTATATTCCATCACTCTATCTACTGCGAGGTGAAGGAGGAGCGTGGATTCTTGTCGCTATTGCGGCGGTTGCCGTACTGAGCTTGGCTGCAAGTTTGCGATTCTGGCAATTCGGCTTGACCAAATATCAAAGTACAGGTAGCTAAGGAGGCGAAACGACTCATGAACATGATCACAGCACGACATCTGCAAAAGGAATTCAGAACTCCGGTTATTCGCGAAGGACGTTTCTCCGGATTACGTACGTTATTTTCACGTGAAACTGTGTCCAAGGAAGCGGTACGCGATATCAGTTTTGATATCGGCCCAGGTGAGTTTGTAGGCTACATCGGTCCAAACGGGGCCGGCAAATCTACAACGATCAAAATGCTGACAGGTATCTTGCACCCTACTTCGGGTGAGGTACAGCTTGACGGTATGAACCCGCATCTGGACAGGCGCAGAACCGTTGGTCGACTCGGCGTCGTGTTTGGCCAGCGCAGCCAGCTCTGGTGGGATCTGCCTGTGAAAGATTCATATGATATTCTGGCCGAGATGTACGGCGTCCGTACCGAGGACAAAAAGAAACGGCTGTCCCAGTTCGCCGAGCTGCTGGACCTTGAATCGTTCTGGGCCACGCCTGTCCGCAAGCTCTCGCTTGGACAACGCATGCGTGCGGATCTCGCAGCTTCCATGCTGCATGATCCCGAACTGCTTTTTCTCGATGAACCCACGATTGGACTGGATGTGAACGCCAAACGGAACATACGCCAATTTCTACGTACATTAAATGAGGAGTTTAGCAAAACGATTTTGCTGACCACACATGACATGGACGACATCGAGCAGCTATGCAGCCGGGTCATGGTGATCAACCATGGTCAACTTACATATGACGGCTCGATCCCTTCTCTGCGTGACACTATCGGTCTGCCGACACTTATCCGAGTTACGTATCGGGGTTCATTTCTTATGCCTGATACCATACCGTCCGCCATTCAGATCACAGCAGTGGAAGGGCAGATTGTCACTGTGGAAGTTAACCGGAAGGAATGGAGAACGATGGACATTCTGAAGCAGCTTGAACAATGGGGTGAGATTGAAGATGTGGAGATGAAGGAACCCGACTTCGAAGATATCATCCACCGGGTGTATTAGTTGGCCCATTTTGTGAGGAAATGGGATGAAGACCTGTTCTTACGCCGTTACATGAAAGAGGGACATGGCGTACTGTACTAATGGAGGTGAAGCGTCATGCTTGTGACCAAACATGTCCTTGCAGCATCCAGTGTACACGCCACTCCCTATTTCATCGTACGTGGCATGATGCCGGGACCGGTAATGTTTATTACATCCGGGGTTCACGGGAACGAAACGGCGAGCATGGCTGCTGCGCAAAAACTCGCAGATGATTGTGCGACTGGTCGCCACGTCATTCAGCGAGGGCTGTTAATTATGGTGCCACGTGTGAACCAGCAAGCCTACGCCAAGAAAATCAGAGGCAAGCCAGATCTGAATCGTACGTTTCCACGCCGTATGTCAGGCAAGGCCAAGCATCCGCTCGCTGCGGCAGTTTTTCGTTTGGCGCGTGAACATCGGGCCGATTGGTGGCTTGATCTGCATGAGGCCAATGGCCTGTCTCAACTGAGTTCCCGAGTGCTTGGACAGACGTTGATCACCAATCCCGGCAGTCGAACCATTCCAGCTTGCAGGAAAGTTATTGAACGGATGAATCGGTCGATTGCCATTCGTGATCGTCATTTTAACCTGAAGCAGCATGAATTGCCGGGATCTGCCCGTACTGCGGCTTCAAGAGTACTACAAGCCCGTTCTGTTACCGTGGAGACCTGCTGGAGTCTGAAGCGCGCGACCCGTATCAAGTATCAGACGGAGATTGTGCACCATTTTCTGCGTGAAGCGGGCATGTCATGATGAAGACCATTACAATAGAAATAAAATAAACCTCGAACAGAGCGTGCCCGAAGTACATCTTAAGGCGCTCTTTGTCCGAGGTTTTACAGTTTATAACTCTTTCTTTTGCACCCTGAACGATTGAATATAATTGTCGATATCGTCCTCTGGTGTATGCAACAGTCTAGCCAGATGAATCTGCATCTGTTCCAGATGCTCAATATGCTTCTGAATATCAGCGATTCGGTCACGGACGAGTGTTTTTAACGTATCCTTTTCCATGTTTTCCTGGCTAAGCAGTTGCAGGGTCTCTTGTATCTCCTTTAAGGAGTAACCCAGCAACTGGGCATCCTTAATGAACTTAATTTTGACCAGATAATCCTCGGTATACACCCGGTATCCGTTGGAGGAACGACGGGGAGCAGGCAGAATCCCACTATCCTCGTAGTAACGGAGGGTTGCCATACTCACACCGGTACGCTTGGCCAACATTCCTCTTGTCATGGTTTCCATGCCTACCCCTCCACCCTTCTGCAGACTTATTGTGCTTGTTCGTTGCGTATCTTGGTATATTTGGCATCGTAAGTAACCTCAGGAAATGGAGATGCAGGGCCTTGCAATAACGGCTGCTCCTCCCCTTTGAAATAACGGTCAAAGAATGCGAGCGCATAGGATCTAGTTATATCCACATTATGTTCTGGCGTCATGCCTCTGGCAAATAGTTTCGGTGAAATCAATGAAATATCCGTAAAGCTTTGATGGAAGAAATTGTCCACCGTCAGATAATAGGTATCATTCAGACTGCTCGTCATCACATGGTCCAGATCCGGCTCAAATTCAGGGTAGAACACGTTATCTTTGGACGAAGCATTCGGATCGAAGCTTTTAGCTGTTTCGCCAGACATGATGTACATAAAAGGCTGTTTCAGGGCTGTCGTGGATACCGATCCCCAGAATCCGCCTTCCAGACTCAGGCCTGCTTGAAAACGTTCATCCTGTGCGAGTGCTTCGGCTGTTGTAGCCCCGCCATACGAATGTCCCATGATGCCGACGTGGTCCAGATCAAGTTTGCCCTCCAGCACCTGATTGGGATCATTCAGGTTCCACTGTTCAAGCGTGTCAAGTACAAAACGTGCATCCGCTGCACGAATACCTACCCCCTCCACATTATATTGATACAGTTCTTCTGACGTTGCAAATTCAGGCCCAGCTTCATAAGACACTTTACGTCCATCGGGGAAGGTAACACGTGCTGAGGTATACGGATGATCCATACCAACAACAATATAGCCATGGCTGACCAGTTCCTCGACAGCAGTCATGCTCTGGAAACGGGCAGAACGGACACCGGGAGAGAACAGCACCACCGGATAAAAACGGCTTGCGTCTGACATGGCTGCACCTTTAACCACATGTGTCGGAATGGTATCGAGGTAGCTGAACACCTTAGGCGGGATGCCAAATACCAGACTGATGGCTTCACCGAGTTCAGACGGGTAAGACTCAGGAGATAACCCCTTCGCATCCTCCGGGTTTACCGGATACCACACGTTGATCATCAGTTCCCGTTTGTCCCCGCTTTCGGGTGTAAACGTCTCTTCACGGGTTTCATCCACCAATTGTTGAGAAAACGTACCGATAGCAAACTTCCCTGTAGGCTCAGGCATTGTAAACGCTGGAAAATACCAAGTGAGCAGACCTGATCCGGCGCCAGAGACCAGAGCTAGCACCCCAACCAGCGTGAGTTGAAGCCACAAACGCCATTTCGGTTTCTGCTTCTCTGCTAATTGCCCAGTGACTCTGTTACGATACCCTTTCACTAACTTAATGATTAATACGATGAAGATTATGCCTGCAACAAGATACGTTGGCAGCAACATCACGCGAAAAGAATCCAGTATGCCGTGAAGTGCCACTGCCAATATCATGGCAGCAAACATGCCTGCCACGAGCTTCCGACGCTTCGAATACATGGGGATACACACCGCTGCGGCAATCGTTACAAGTACCAATATCCATTCCATTAATTTCATCATTCAGCCTCCAATATTTCTTGATGAAACAAGGATAAACCTTGAAGTATACTTCAAGGTCAAGGCTGAATCTCAGAATAAAATTTATCGAGGAATTCGTATATCCCATTTGCGAAGTTCGGTCAATGTACACGTTCCGGACGCGAAAGCCTTAATACCTGATGAGTTCGGCCCAGGATATATCCGCCCTGTCATGACCTGCTCTCCCTGCTGAATGAACACCTCAATGGAGCTGACATCCATAAAAATATGAAGCTCCAGTTTCCCATCAAGCAGGTCCACGGTCGCAGCACGTTCTCCCCCCGGCCCTTGTCCGGCCCGATCGCGATTTAAGCATAGACGACGCTGCTGCACATCATAGGAAATCACGGTTTCTTCATCCTCACCCGTGCGCAGCTTCAATCCGAATTGTCGTGCCTCTTCCGCTTCGAATACAGCATGTATTTCGTAACGGTCTCCGCTGATTCCAAGATCAAGATCTTGTTCATCACCATTTAGATGTATACCGTACTGTTCGTTGCCATCCAACCTGTACTGTATAAGTTCGGGAAGCGGCTGGAATATCAATCGTTCTCCCCTGCGAATGAGTTGTCTCGGCAACGTCATCGCTCCAGCCCAGGCATGGGACTGTTGTGTCGGGATTTCCGTTTCCCACGTATCCATCCAGGCCATCATGATTCGTCGTCCCTGTGCATCCTCCATCGTCTGGGGCGCGTAAAAGTCGAAGCCACAATCCAGCGGAACGTACTGCTCGTACTTCAGCACACCTTGGTCTTCATCCAGCGTTCCCATCATATAAACGGTCGAATGCAAGTTGCGATAGTTATCTCCCTGAGCAGGCATGCGCTGCGGAGACATGATCAGCACATCTCGGCCATCCAGTGTAAACAGATCGGGACATTCCCAATTGTCTCCAAGCGTCCCGTCACTCTGGGCCATGATGTTAACATAACTCCAATCCAGCAAGTCCACTGAACGGTATAACAGAATGACACCTTTACCCGCAGCATCATTCGATCCAAGGACACAATAGTACACACCGTTTCGTTCAAACACTTTTGGATCACGGAAGTCCTTGGGACTGGTATGCTCTGGGATTTGATCCAGTCGAATGACCGGATTCATTGCGCTTTTGACAAAATCAATTCCATTGTCCGAGACAGCGATATTCTGTGTCTGCAAGTAATCGTTATCCTTGTCGGGTCCAGTCACCACATGCCCCGTGTACATCAGCACCAATTTGTCATCCTGCACGATTGCACTTCCGGAGAAACAGCCTCCACTGTCGTAGCTCTGATCGGGTGCCAGAGCAACAGGCAGATAAGACCACGTAACCAAATCACGGCTCACCGCATGGCCCCAGTGCATAGGCCCCCATACCGGTTCGTAGGGATAATGTTGATAGAACATATGATACATCCCACCGAAGTATATGAAGCCGTTGGGATCATTCATCCAACCCACTTCCGGCATCAAATGATAGGCCATTCGATAGGTTGGATCAACCTGATGCCGATGTTCCTTGATATATGCGTTGGCCCGGGCGAGTGTATAACTCTCCTTCGTGTGAGCCGAAGCACTCGTCAGTCCAAGGTCTGTCTCTTGCCTTGTGTCTATTTCCTGTTTCTCGTATCGTTCCTGATTCATATGTCCTTCACTCCTGTCTCTCTCTATATCACCCAACTGAACTTATTTGATAGCCCCTTGCATGACCCCCTGAATAATGTACTTCTGCGCAAACAGATACACGATCAGTACTGGCAGCAAGGTCAAGACCAGACCAGCCATCAATGGACCGTAATCAACTGTGTATGTCCCATAAAAATAAAATGTGGACAGCGGCAGCGTACGCTGCTCGGATGATGTCAGCACCAGGGAAGGCAGCAGAAAATCATTCCATATCCACAATACATTCAGCACGCTAATCGTTACGGTTGTTGGCAGTAACACCGGCAATACGATGCGAAAAAAGGTTTGCACTCTGCCGCAGCCATCCATTAGAGCCGCTTCTTCAAGCTCCAGGGGAATACTTTTGATAAAGCCATGATAGATAAATACGGCGAGCGGACTGCCAAAGCCAATATACATGTAGATCAGCGACCACTTGTTATCCAGCAGGCTGAGCGAGCCGTATATTTTAACCAGCGGAATCATAATAGCCTGAAACGGAATAATCATCGCAGCTACCATCAGGAAAAAGAGATACTGATTCACCTTGCTTTTGTGACGAACAAAGTAATGGGCTGTCATCGCCGCAAAAAGAGCAATCAGTAATACACCGGCTATGGTAATGAGCAACGAATTGCTGAAGGCGGATACATATCCCATTTTGTCAAACGCATTGACGTAATTATCGAATTGAAAGGAGCTTGGCAAACCCAGTGGATCGGAGGTAATTGCCTGATTAGCCTTGAACGAATTGACGATTAGAAGTACAAACGGAAATACAAACAAAATCATCACAACGATTAATGCAATAAACTTCATCCAGTTGAGAATACGCGATTGTCCAGCCATCATGCCTCGACCTCCAGTTTTTTGCTGAAATAGACCTGGAGCAATGTAATGGCGGCTACAAGGATAAACAGAACAAAGGCTTCTGCCTGACCCAAACCGTAGTCACGAGCAAGAAAGGCCTGCTCATAGACGTGCATGGATACCATCTCTGTACTCTTGAAGGGTCCGCCACTGGTCAGGGATACGTTCAGATCATATACCATGAAACCCCGTTGCAGTGACAAAAAGATGCATACAATAAATGAAGGAACCATCAGTGGCAGTACAATACGCGCCAGCATTTTGCGATTACTTGCCCCATCAATGCTGGCTGCCTCCATAACATCCTTCGGCACATTCATCAGTCCTGCAATGTAGATGACCATCATATAACCGGCATACTGCCAAACCGTCACCACAATGAGTGCCCAGAACGCTTTATCCGGGTCAGCCAGCCAAGAGGTGGAGAACAGCGAGAGATTCATTTTTTGTCCTGCAAAGACGAGTACCTGATTAAAAATAAACTGCCAGATGAAACCAAGCACGATTCCGCCCACCAGATTCGGCAGGAAAAACCCGGCCCGGAACCAGCCCTGTGCCTTCATTCCCCGAGTTACCGCGTAAGCGAGCAGGAAGGCAACCGCATTGGTCAGTACAACGGTAATAAATACGTACTCCAGCGTCATCCCGAATGATTTCCAGAACACGGTGTCCTTGAACACACCAATATAATTATCCCAGCCAACAAAGGTTTGATCGATGGCAATGCCATCCCAGTTCGTAAACGTCAAATAAATACCATACAAAAATGGAATAATCATCACTGTAGCAAACGCAAATAATGTCGGGCCAGTAAAGATCAGGCGGGTGCGCAGACGTGTCCATAATCCTTTTTCGGTCAGCATTGTCAACCTCCACTCTATCCAAATGATTAGCCTAACGGTTCTGCCGGAAATAAGTTAAACAGACCTCATGTGGAAGCTGTACATTCATCATCTCCGGCGTACCGCAAGTCTCTCTCTATGTGCTGCACAGGGCTAAAATTAATTTCTTTATTTCACGTTGCTCCAGTATGCCTGAATTTCGCTGGCAAGTCCGGCACGGTCAATGACGTCAGCCAAATATTTCTGCATGGATGCACCCAGTTTGGACCAGTGATCCGCAGGAAGTGTGCTCATTGATTCCTCGATTTTGCCTGCCTTGATGTATTCACTAATGGATTTGCCAAGCGGGTCGGTTGGCTCCAGTGTAATGTTGCTGAATGCCGGAATAATACTGGCTTGATTCACCAGGAAATCCTGACCTTTTTCGTTATAAACGATCCATTCCAAAAATTTCTTTGCAGCTTCCTGTTGTGCTGGTGTGCTCTTTTCCTTATCCAACAATATTCGTTTGGATACGGCAGCAGAGATTTGCGTATTACCGAAATCATCCGCATTATTGCTCACAGGTACTGGCAGGAAGCCGTATTTTCCATCTGCTGTATCAAAGCTTGAAATTTGCGGCCATGCCCAGTTGCCCTGGAACCAGATGCCAACCTCACCCTTGCCAAGCACCTCAGGTCCACGTTCATAAGTTCCGGACAGGGGAGAAGCCTTGTCAATATTGTAGGTTTTCATCAGATCAAATGTATCTAACAAGCCATTAAACACGGCGTTGGAAGCAAGGTCCACTTGACCTGCCTTCAGATCAGTAATGAATTGATCCACCTTCGCACGGTCCGGCGACTGCCCACCATATGCAAGCCCAAGATAATGCGCACCAAGCGACCAATCCATCGGAGATACAATCAAAGGTGATTTTCCAGTAGCAGCGATCTTTTGGAACAGCTCATCAAGCTGTGCAGTGGTCTGTACAGACTTTGGATCAAATGTTCCACCTACCGCCTGGTCCAAAACATTCTGGTTATAAATGAATCCATATCCTTCAATAGAGAACGGGAAAGCATAATTTTTGCCATCAAACGTCGTAGCCGCTGTGCTATTCTCCACAGCGTCCTTCATCCAAGACTCGGATGTGAGATCCAGAACACGATCCTTGAATTTCTCGACATCCCCTGTATCCAGCATCATCATCGTTGTAGGACTGCCGGAAGCGTACAAAGCAGACGCTTTTTCAAACGGAGACTGTCCACTGCCGACAGGTACAATTTCAAGTGTAATATTTGGATTTTCGACCTGGAAGTCCTTGGCCGCTTGTTCCAGCTGACTGTTAATTTCCGACTTGGAATTGAGCAGGGTGATTTTGACACTCTCACTGCTGCTCCCCTCTGAGGAGGAGTTGGACTCCGTCGCTGCTTTGCTTCCACATGCTGACAATACAAGCATCATAATCAAAGACAATACCGATAATTTCATCATCCATCTCTGTTCTCTTTTCATCTTGTTATGGCCCCCGATCAGTAGTTTAAAAGGAAACGCTTACAAATCGAATTATAATGTCAAAGGTTTGACATGTCAATCGTTTGACACACCGTTTAAAAAAAATATTGATCCTTGATTTTTTCGAGGCAAAAGGACAAACAGGAAAAAACGACCTGTATCAGGTCGTCTCTCTCTCCACGATGGTAACTGGCAAAATATGTTCCATACCAATCTTCTCTTCCGCGAGCTGGCGCCGAATCAGATCAATCGCAAGCTCAGCCATAGCCTCCACCGGCTGCCTGATCGTTGTTATGCCAGGCACCGTATACGCTGCCGCACGACTGTCATCATAACCAACAATAGCGATATCGTCGGGTACCTTGCGCCCACCTAATACGATCTGCTTCAGCGCATGCACTGCCATCAGGTCACTTGTTACAAAGAGCCCGTCCACCTCCGGGTGTTGTGCAAGCAGTTTATCCACCAATTCCGTATACTGGTGCTGATCAAACACATTCAGATCGGTTTCATGAATCATGACTGGTTTGACTCCATGAGCCTGCAATGTATCAACGAAACCTGTCGTCCGGCGATTGGACAGCATTTGCAATTCCAAATTACCGCAAATATGTGCCAGATGCCGTCTGTTCTTCGCGAGCAGCAATTCAGCAGCCATAACCCCTCCCTGATAGTTATCAGATGAGATAAACGGGATGTCTTCACCGATCTTACGATCAAAGGTTACGATTGGGGAATGCAGATTCATATACTCATCAACTTCCAGTGTATGACTTCCCATAATAATGCCATCCACGCGATTACCCTTGAGCATTTCCACATATTCACGTTCTTTGGAAGGGTCCATGTGGGAATTGCATAACATAATTTTAAATCCATTCTGGTAAGCATGATACTCAACATAGCTAGCCAGTTCTCCAAAAAAAGGATGGGATACATCCGGAATAATCAAGCCTATCACATTGGATTGCTTACGCAGAAGAGAACGGGCAATTTCGTTGGGTCGATAGTTCAATTCGTCCATGGTTTGATACACTTTGTCCCGAGTCTTCTGACTGATATATCCCCGATTGTTTAATACACGCGAGACGGTAGTTACAGAAACTCCTGCCCTGAGTGCAACATCATGAATAGTTGCCATAACAGCCTCTTTTCCTACAACATTCTTCATACCTTTAACATTATAAACCTATTGCTAAACTTGAACCAAACCCTCGGTACCCGCCTGCTGCTTCATTCCACTACAATTCTCGCTCTCGGCATGCTATGCATAGCTCCGTGCGTAACATGGACCTGTACCACATACGTACCTGGTTCTTCAAAGGTATGCTGGATTTCATACAGCCCTTCCTCTGACTCATTGGCAGTAATAGCCCCCTGATTCTCCAGTTCTTCAGCTGTCATCATACCTTGCTCCGGAGATACAGAAGGCGGATCATCAAGCTCATTCCAGATCTGGAATTGCACATTGTCGGCATGACTTAACGGTGCATCGCCCTGTGTAAGCTTCACCTGCAACCGTGTTGGTTTATGAAGAGTAGCCTTCTCCGGAACGTCAAGTTTCACCCGGACCATCTCTGGCATCTCCCCGGAAGCAGACTGTTCCTCATAGGAGCAGCCAGCGACCAAAAACATTAGCACCAAAAAGGGCATGAACCAACGAGCTTGTCCGCTCATCACCATCTATCCTTTCTTATCAAGAAGATTTGGGTGTTTTACCGATACCCCACAGCATCACAATGATGATAATAAAGGCGATCAGTGCCAGTAGTGGAATGGTGATGAAACCAAACCAGTTCAAATAGTCGGTATAACATGGAACCTTGCCACACGCTACGGCATTACCTGTAGCCGAAAAAATACGCTGGATCGTTACATGATATAACGAAATGCCGCCACCGACGAAACTAAGTGGGAGTACGTATTTCGTGATGCCCACGTCATCCTTAAAGTAGGCAATGCCCAGCAAGATGGTTAGTGGATACATGAATATACGCTGATACCAACACAGATCACATGGAAGATAGCCCTTGATCTCACTAAAATAGAGACTCCCCCCTGTTGCAATAACCGATACCGCCCAAGCAACAAATAACCGGGTATCCACATTTTTCGCTGGACGCTCCGATTTTGATGATGTACTCATTCCTCTGTCCCCCTCTTCATTTTGCTTATGCCAAATTATCATACCTCATTCTGGACTTCATCGGCTATTCCAGCTGTTATGTAGGTCATTCTCGATGATTATACCAAATATTTGAACTTATGGGTGAAACCAAAAAAAGCTGCCATATGGGGCAGCTCTTTTTGGTTGATTCTGTTATGAAAGATGTTGTATTACATGGATTTAGTCAGTGTAATAGAACCATCTTTTTGTGCCCATTTTACATCCCAGTTCAGAAGTTCAGCAATGAAACGCAGAGGTACTTGCGTACGTCCATCTTTGTTTACGAATACCGTTGCACCCACGTTTTTCTTCACGCCGTTCACTTCCATAACGTTGTTGTTTACCCAGAATTCAAGGGTATCATCGCCAGCCATTACCGTTACTTGTTGTGCTTTTTTGTCCCATTTCACTGTTGCGCCAATACCTTCACTCAAGAAACGCAGTGGAATGTAGGTTGTGTTTTTCCAAAGCACTGGTGTGGTGTCCATGTTGGTTGTTTTGTCGTTAATTTTCAGCATTTTGCTGTTCAGTTGCATCCATACCGTTGTCATTTCTGGTGCTGGTGCAGGTGTTGCTGGCTCTTGGAATTTGTCGTTAAATTGAGTCACAATTGCGTTACCCAAGGCTTGACCTACACCAAACATCACTTTGAAGCCTTCACGATTGGTAGTGTAAGAAGCATCATAGTTGCCTGCTGCATATTGATTCAATACGTTTTGCACTTGATTTTCATGTGTTGTCAGCGCTTGTTGTCCTGCTGCTTTTGGCAGATTACCAGCTGTTGCGGAATCCAGGAATGCTGCGAATTCTGTTGTAAATCCGTCAATACGTTTCTCTACTGCTGCACGAGCCGCAGCATCGTTGATTTTCACAGCTTTTACATAATCGCTTTGCGCATTAACGTGATTGGTTACCCAAATTTTCTCGAAAGCATTGGCACCATCGTTACCGTAAACGGAAGCAATCGCTGCTTTGAAGTCAGCTGTGTTTCCAGCTTCAGCTGTAATCAGTGCGTTGGAAGCGGCTGTACGTCCATCATATTCCTCTTGCATTTGCAAAGCCGAAAGCGCAAAGTGCTCGGAAGCCAAATGGTTGAGTGCAGATCTCAGATCAGCTGCTTTTGTATCTGCTTTGCTATTTTCGAATTTCTCGGGCATTTGTGTAGTAATTGCTGTGGAAAGTGCCTTACTTACGTCGAACATTTCTTTGAAACCTTCACGGTAAGCCTTGTATGCATCAGCGTAATCTCCAGCTACATACTCATCAAATACTTTTTGCACGAGATCTTCATGTACTTGCAGAGCTTGTTTGGCTGCTGCTTTTGGCAATTTGCCTTCGGTAGCTGTGCTCAGGAACGTGGAGAACTCATCCACGAAACCGTTGATGTTGGCCTGTGCTTGTTTGATCCCAGCCTGGTTGCCCATTTTGGTTGCTTTCACCAAATCATCGGTGTATTTGTTATGAGCACGGAAGATACGTTCGAATTCTTTGGCACCTGCCTCACCATATAGGGAAGCGATTGCTGGCTGCATATCCAGTGCATTCTGGTCGAGTGCTTTGTAAGCTGCATCTGCATCTTTTGCTCCGTCATATGCTTTTGCCATTGCCGTTACTGCGAGTGCAAAGTGCTCGGACAGCAGGTGGTCCAGGTTTGCTCTCAAGTCAGCCGCAGGTGTGTTTACGGATGCTTTCATCATTGTCATTGGTGTCTGTGGAGCGGATGCTGCTCCAGCGATCCCCGGCATCAACAGTGTCAAGCTAAGTACAGGTGCGATAAACTTCTTCATCTTCATTTTCATTACGTGTTCACTCCTCGATTATGTTTTGTGTATAATTTCTTTCCTCGTCGTCGTCTTCATAGGGTGTAACGCAGGGTTTTCTATTCTGGATCACTCTGTGGGCAAAAAAAATTACAGCCTTCAGTGAAGAAAGCTGTAGATGCCTGATGTATCAAGGTTTTTTTGAATTAAAAAAAACTAAAATTATAGTGATCTTTCCGATCCAAGACTACCTACATACTGTAAGACAGATACTTTATTTCCCTATATTTCTCAATTAAAGCTTACATCAAAGGTTATCCTGAAGTACAATGAAGACATATCAACTTATTCGCGAAGGAGGTCCATTCATGACCTGGTTGCCTTATGTTTTAATTGTCGGTATCGCCTTGTTTGGAGGTGTTGCTACCCTGATTATCGGTAATTCCAAAGCCAATCAGACCAGCAACCCCGAATATGACCGCCGCACCAAACAAAACTTAAGCAAACTTTCCTATGTATACGTTGGTGCGATTGTACTTGGTTTTGGCGGACTAGTCCTCTATCTCTTCAACTAAAATGTTTCGATTCAGCAAAGAATACGTTCAAACATGCCTAGCAGCTTCCGTTTTCGTTCTCCATCCTCCGTATATACACACATGTTTACAAGTTGGAGATAATTCAGAATTATTCTGGATATGTTCGGGGTTTAGTATAAAGCCATAAGGGACAGCGAGCCCATTAGATTAAACCAAACCCCAACTTGAAGGAGAGATATATGATGAAAAAAAACATGAAGAAATCCGTAGCAACGATGATGGTACTGGGCATGACATTAACAGGAGCAACGGGCGTATTTGCCGGAACGCAGCTGGAGAAGATCTCGGCATACCTTAACCATGGAATCAGCTTCAATGTAGATGGCGCGGCTTACTCACCAACGGATGGCAATGGCAACAAACTGGCTCCAATTACCTATAACAACTCTACTTATCTGCCTGTACGTGCCCTTGCTGATGCACTGCATGTACCCGTATCCTACGACGGCAAAAAAGGGCAAGTCATTATCGGTCAAGCTACGAGCAATCCATCAGCTCTGACAAATGTAACGTATAGCGCAGCACAAAAAGAGGCCATTCAAAAGGCTTTTGCACAATTCGATGGGTTCGAGACAGCTTATGCCCCTCAGCAGATGATCGCAGGTGATACGTTCAAAAGTGTAGGTGCGGGTGGCGACGGTGTAAGCTTTATTTTTAGCCATATGAAAGTGGATGTATCTCCAAGAGATTATTCGGACGGCTATACGAGCAAAGACGTGAAACTGTCCAATGGCGTTATCGCCAAATGGTACACACCAGACCAAACGGGTATGCTCACGTTCCAACTGGATGATCGCTACGTTACCCTTAGCTCGCCGGATCATAAGTTGAGTCAAGCTCAGTTGCAACAATCAGCTGTCTCTGTTCAAAAGTCTAACAGCAACAATGATCAAGGGATCACTGCATTCGCAGATGTGAACTACAGCAAGCAACAATTCGATAACATTCGCAAAGCATTTGCGAAGTTTGACGGGTTTACAACAGCTTATGCCCCACAACATATGGTTGCCGGAGACACGTTCAAAAGCGTAGGTGCAGGCGGCGATGGGGTAAACTTTGTTTTTAATCGCATGAATGTCACGGTATCTCCTAAAGACTACTCGTTCAGCTATGATGGCAAAACGGTAAAACTGCCTAATGGCGTATCCGCCAGATGGTATACACCAGACCAAACGGATATGCTCACGTTCAAGCTGGATGATCGTTATGTAACCCTCAGCTCACCGAATAACCAATTGACTCACACTCAACTGGAGCAAATGGCGGTATCCGTACAAAGAGTGAAATAATCGATGCACCTTCATTATTAGAAAATGGAAATATAATAGCCAAGGCACAGTAATAACACTGTACCTTGGCTATTTTTATCATCCAGGTTTATCTTCATAACAGAATCTACACTAAAAAAGGGTTTATTGGACAGAAGGCTTGGATTCTTCAGGTTCATCTTTTAGATCGGCAACCTTTATCAACGGGTATGTTTGTACCGCACGGTCCAAAGTCTGCTTCTCCATCAGTTTTCCATCCAAGACAACTGCGGAGATGCTTGTCGTGTTTCGAATGTCCTCCAGCGGGTTCTTGTCGAGCAGCACAAGATCGGCGAGCTTTCCTTTTTCTACAGTGCCCAGTTCCTGCTCTCTCTCCAAATATCGCGCCGGATTCAGCGTTGCCGCCTGTAAAGCCTGTAGCGGGGTGAGGCCGCTCTTAACTAGCAACTCCAGCTCATCATGCAGAGAAATACCGTATATAAAGTTAGTCATTTCGAAACTGGAATCACTACCTGCAAGCATAGGTACGCCAGCATCATTCAATTTTTTGACCATGCCTGGCGTTAGGGAATTGATGGCCTCCATTAATTCCGTTTGTTCGGGAGGAGTGGCACGAATCACTTCAGCCCATTGCTTCTGCACGGCCGTCGGTACATATTTGGACCGCTGATCGATCTCGGTTTTGGCCATATTCAAATAGGTAACAATGGTCGGTACAGGCCAGACTCCCTTTTCCTTGAATTTGCGAAAAAGCTTGTTGGCCTTAACAGAATCATAGGATTCAGACGCCTCAATCTCCGCCAATGAATAACCGAGCAAATCGCTCATGTCGGCATGCTTGAAAATATCGTCTTCAATGCTTGAAGTGGCAATAAACAAACCGTGCAGATGCTCTATGCTCTTGAATCCGAGTTGAATGGCTTCAGTGGCACGTACCTCAACCGGCAAATGGCCCACTACCGGCAAACCGTACTTTTGGGCTTCATCTGTGACCGCCAGAAACAGAGGACGAGGCAACCAGGAGTATACCTTGATATGATCCGCTCCATGTGCAACGTTCAGACGTACGGCTTCCCGTGCCTGTTCCTCTGTGTTTAAATAAAACATGTGGGGAGCCTCATCAGGCGGACCTCCATTTAAAGTAGATCCCGCATAGACAAGACGTGGGGCAGGCATACCAGCACGCATACTTGTTTTCCATATATCGACGTTCTTCAATGATGCTCCCATCTCTCGTATCCCGGTCACTCCGTTTGCCAGAAACAGCGGGAAAGCGGTTTTGTAGTTATCTTCCACATGGACATGCATATCCCACAAACCGGGAATGATGTATTGGCCTGTAGCATCACGTACTTGCGCATAATCAGGAGTGGCCGTTTGCTTGCTGTTTCCAATGTAACTGATCTTGTTATCCTTTATGATAATGGTTTGATCGCTATTTAACTTTCCAGATCTTACATCCACGATCGTTGCATGCTCAAGCACCAGCGTCTGCTTAGTCACAGGCTCAATGCTTGCATATCCAGTATCTGTACCTCCCGTTAATGCAATCAATAATGCAAAGATCCCTAACAGTGACTTTCTGAAGCTGCGTATTTCTTTCTTTAAACTCATGCTTATCCTCCTCGTAAAATTAAATCATATCAACCGATATAACTTGATTATAGAGTTCGGATCCTGCTTTTTTATTAATTCATCCTTACAAAAAGCTTACACTCTTGCACGAGCTTAAGGGTTTTGTAAGAATCGAGTAATAAAAATGAAGGCTTTCATCTTTATAATATAGATAAAATGACTGCAAGGGACTGTATATAGAGGAGAGCAAAAGTAATGACATTTATTGTACGTAGTATTAACGTCACCAGAGAACTGCGGAAGGGGGTTGGAGTCGTTGCTTAAACTGATCTCGATGGAACTAAAGAAGTACCGGTTCGCCCGTTATATCGGCTATGCCGCCATGGCTAACCTGGCGATCCTTCTGTTCCTGACGATGATAGGTATTAGCGATTATGGGGCACAGGATTACGCTTTTGCCACTTACTCGGAGTCGTTCATGCTAATCGATACCTTTGTCAGGGCAACCTTTATGATATTTGCTGGGGCGCTGCTCTCAACTATGATTGTTGGGGAATACAAAAACAAAACGCTCGGCGTGCTCTTTACATATCCGATCAAACGCCGCAAGTTTATCGCTGCCAAATTGGTCATCATCTTCGTCTTTACGTCCGGAATGATCCTGCTCACCGACGTGCTGATGGGTTCCGTTATGTTTGCCATGGATGGCTTCTATCCCTTCATTGCGGATTCGCTGACGATGGAACAGGTTGGGGCGCTATTGCTCGAGTACACCTTTAGCTCGCTATCTGCTGCAGCAATGTCCCTTATTCCTTTGTTATTCGGGATGCACAAAAATTCGGTTACGGCCACTATGGTTACCTCCATCCTGCTAACGACCATCGTATGCTCCGGATTTAATGGACCGCTGGTATCCATTAACTCCTTGATGGCGATCCATTTGTCGCTTGGGGCCGCCGGATTGTTGATTGCCTTACTATCCATGCTTCGTCTAGAGATGAAGGACGTATAGACAGAGGAAATCGTAATTAGACCGGGGAGAAATCCCCGGTTTTTATATTTGGTCTACATCCGGAGCCTCCCCCCCACAATCATAATCACAATGCCACTTCCGTTAAACGAACAACCCTGCGATAGACCATCGCATCCATCAAATCCTCCCAGTCGAGTTCACTGGCATTAACGTCTCGATAATAGACCGCAGCAGCAGGCAAGAAACCAACCAGCGGCCCTGTACCACCACATATCAGGCTCCCGCCGTCTCCGCCTTTGGGCATCACATCCCCAGCCGAATCCAGTGTAAGCTCATACTTGTAGGGATCACCAGCAAACTTTATGCCAAAGAAATTCGGCAGTTCCAGATCATAAGCACGATCATCCTTTTCTTCAACCCGTGAAGAGGCCGTCTCTGCCGATCCATCCACAGTTTCATCCATGCCTTCCAGACTTCCAAAATGCCTCAATCTCATCGTATAGTCGAAGCTGTCTCCCCAAGGGAATAACGTGCGACAACCGCCACCATAGATATACTCCCATTCGTCTTCAGTCAGCAGACCAAAGCCCGCCGCTGCTTCCTCTCTCACGACGTCTTCCAGTTCTATTCCCTCGTTGAACCACAGGATTCGCACTTCATCTTCACTTTGGCGAATCAGACGGAATTGTTGATGCAATTCATATTCACGGATCTCCGACTGTTTAAACTGCTCCAGTGCTGCCGGAAAATCAGAATCTTCCTGCGCGAAGGCTTCCTCCTCGGACACTTCAATCCAGCCCAGCGAAATGGTCTCACATTCCACGAGCATGGGCGCAATGTTAACCGTTCTGACAGGTGACATCTGACTCGCCAGAAACGAATCCACGTCCTCTACACCATACTCACTGACCGTTTCATGCAGTTCGGCTGAGGTTTCTTCGTTCATACCATGCTGCCAACGATCCCAGCCGAGTGTAACCTGATCCCCAGGCACAAATACAAATCTAAGCCCATCCTCCGTAAATACACCTGTCTCCATCCGCTGACCGAATCGTTCAAATGTCTCGAGACCCTCATATTGCATACCATCTGGTAACTGATGAACCAACTTACGCATCCAAGCCTCTTTGTCTTGGGCATCTAACCCCTGCCACATGTCTCGACTACATGCTTCCACAACTTGCCCCGCCTTTCCTTATGCACTTTCAATTCGCTAAAATGCTCCACTGTCTGGCCCAGTACAATCTTCCTTACCCTTTTTTCATTTTTATTTGCCTGCGGCCTGCAACAGTTTCAGCAATAATTCCTTCCGTCTTCCTTCCGCTTTGCGAGCGAGCGTTGTGAGCTTCTCCACCTTGCCGAAGATTGGGTAAAGTACACGTTCCACTTCGTAATGCTCAAGTCCTTGAATCTGCTTAACCAACCGTTCGAGTATTTCATCATTCTCCAGCTCAGTCTGAATCTTCAGCTTCAGACTATCCGTTGAACGACGCAAGCTGGCGACTAACGCAGGTATGGACTGAGCCGTTACACCCTGTTGTTCCACAAATGCCACAATGAACTTATCCTGAATTAACTGATGCTCATCATCCACTTCGCCCATGTAATATTCAATCAGCGGGAAATACCGCTCATCCACAAGACCCAGTCCAAAGGTTGCATAACTGCCTGGCATACCATTTTTCTCTCCCTCGGTATCCTCGTAAAACTCAAACTCCTGGATAGCCTCACGCGCATACTCTTCCAGGAGTGGATGTAGCTCCGGGTACTCCAATGCATTGGCAAAGAATCGGTGCGTATCCGACTTGGCGAGCCCTTTGATCGGCAAATACTGTTTTACACTGGACTTGAGCTTGATCTTATAACTTTTCGGAAAGCCCTGCTTCAATAAATGCGTGATAAAGGTAAGTGCCTGCTGATAGGCACTGGGCTCTTCCTTCCGAATGTGAATGGTCATCAAAGCAAATACATCATTTGCTTTGCATTCCACTTCTTCCGTTTTCACATGAATATCGTCTTTCGCATACGTCCCGCTACCTTCCGTCATCATCAATGCCGCACGTCTGCTGCCGAGTTGCTTCGCGAGTTCCAGGTAAGTCTGACCTTCAGCTTTGCTATAATTCGGCTCATATCGTAGAATCATCACCGCTGCGTATAACAGCAGATCTATGGGGTGAGTCCCAGGTATTTGCGCCTTCTCCTTCTTATCCGACGATGGGTCTGTCTGTGATTCAACATCCCATTCCAACGTCGCTCCTGGCTTAAGTGAATATTCATTGGTACGATACGCAGAAGACTGCACATCATAGTACTGCGGCAAAAACTGATTCTCCGCCCATGCCCTTAAGGCACGAGTAATATCACCACGGTGTTCGGCAAGTGCCTCCGGGCGACCCTGATTCAACTCTTGAATCCGGTCATACTGCCTGATGACCCAGGCTACATCCAGCTCAGGAAACAGTTTCGGGTCAAGCAGATGACGTGTCAAAAAGAAGGACTCCAAGGGCTTTGTTGGATATGCACCGTTCTCCAGCTTCTGATCAATGTATGTATGAATACGCTCAAGCAACTGCTGCTTTTTCTCTTCATGGATATATTCCAGCAAAGTCAGTTGCAGTTTCCCTTCTGTTGTAGGGAATTTACCACGGAAGGTAAATCGATAGTCAATCAACGGGGAATCGGCCAGCTTGTCCAATCTTCCCTGAACAACCTCTACAAGCTTAGGTCCAATCTCGTTACGAACCTGTTCTTCGGTAAAGGCTCCTGCCTGCTTCGATTTCAGGCCATCATCCAAACCCAGATCCACACTGTCCACTGTAGTCCGTCCAGGTCTATAATCCAGCAAAATATCATTGAAGATGCCTATTTGCAGCGTAGTTCGCTTCGTAACATTTTCCAAGTCGTCCCGCTTTTCCTGTTCATCAAACCATTCATGAATTGTCGTCATCATCTCTTCCATTGCCTGATCATAAAGTGTACTCATCTAATCTCCTGCCTTTCCATGCATCTAATGATGTTCATCAACCAAACTTGAACCTCTTATGAATCCCGGATCATTCCGGGGCATCTCTGTTATAAATACGTATTGATGTTCGCATACTACCTATTATTTTACTCTCTCAAGTACACCGGGAACAATAAGGCAGCAGGGGGAGATAAGGTGGTGAAAGATGCCCATAAGTGGTATTTAAGACACGCCCTAGTCAAAGAGATCTACGGATACCTTTCACATCTATGTAGGCTCTCGGTATGCCCTCGCTATCATCACCCCCACATTGTATAATCATTGTATTCCTTTTCAGGAGGTCTGACTAAATGAGCTATAGCAAATACTTCCCTTTGGAAAACTATTTGAATCAGGTTTCAATCACCCTTACATATGCAGAGCTTGAGGAAATTCTCGGATTTAAATTACCCCCGACAGCCTATAATCGCGAGCAATGGTGGGTGAATAATTCCATGAACCATACACAGGCACTATCCTGGTTAAATGCCGGATGGAAGGTGGATCATGTGATTCTAGGAAAAAACGTTACCTTTGTCCGGTGCGAGTCATCATCGGTCTGAGACATACCAAAAGCAGGGTAGATCCGATGAATTCATCGTCCTACCCTGCTTTTGTTGTTTAATTGACTGTCTTATACCACTCGTTCACTTCGGCGGTAATATCATCGCCGCCCATGGATTTCCACTTTGTCACAAACGCATCGAATTCCTCAATGCCTACTTGACCATAGATGATCTTGCTAAACGTATCCTTCTCCAGCTTGTCGATCGCATCCTTCTTCATTTTCATCGTCTCCGTCGGTGCCCCGGTGAACTTATTCTTGATCGCATTATCTTTATTCGCTACGACGACTTCAGCGGCTGCAAATACTTCAGGTTTGTTGGCAATCTTCGTATTTTTCTCAAAAGGCGTCTCCGGTTCCTTGCCCTTCGCAAGTTCCGCCAGCGTATCCATCATCAGATTCGGAATCCGTGCACCATCATACGTAATCGTATATTTGAGTGGTGATACGCCGTCCTTCACTTCGGCTTCACCAACCACTTTGCCGTCCACGATGTCATAGTCGTATCCTTGCGCAAAGCCATGTTCGAACTCGCTGCCCACTTCCGGGTTGGCAAAGTTGTCGAACAGATAATTCTGATATGTGAAGAATATCTCCGGGTTCGCCATGTCCTTGTTAATCAGCACCACCCCGTTGCTTGCACCAGATCCATGTTGGTGGCTTTCACCTGTTGGCCCAGTAGGTAATGCAATGGCTTTGTACGTGGCACCATCCACATTTTTCTTCACATCATCAATCGGCCAGTTTGGCATCCAGTGTGGCCCCACGATAATGCCTGCTTTACCTGCGGTGAACAGCTCTGCTGCCTTGATCTCGTCATAGACACCTGCTTCTTTGGGCAGGTAACCTTTGGACAACCAATCTTTCATCGTTGCCAGGCCTTCCTTCACACCTGGCTGAATGGAGCCATATTGCAATGTGCCGTCTCCAGCATCATTCCACTGTCCAGGCATCGTGTTGTACATGCCGAAGATCCAGCCGGATTCCGTCATCCACGTATTGAGCGCATTCTTCATGCCCACGGTCAGACCATACGTATCGTTCTTGCCGTTCCCATCCGGGTCCTGATTCGTAAAAGCATCCATGACCGTAACCAGCTCATCCATGGTTTTGGGTTCTTCCAGTCCCAGCTTCTTCAGCCAGTCTTCACGGATGAACATGACCGAATCACCATTGTAGGCATAATCGAAGATTGGAATGCCATAACGCTCGCCCTCATACATGTATGGATACCATTCTTCCGGTGCCGATTCGGATGCCTGTTTCCAGGTGTCCGAAGCATACTTGTCAAACAACTCGCCAGCATTCGCAAATTTGCCTGACTCAATTAATTCCCGTACCAGATTGTAGTCTCCCCGAATGGAGACGATATCCGGCAATTCTTCGTTAGCGGACAGAGACAAGCGCAATTTCGTATAAAATGCATCATTGGTCACCGATACGGCCCACGGTGTGGTCAGATCGATGCCAAGTCGTTCCTTGGCCCATTTCGTATGCACATTGTTCTGTGCCGTTTCCCCATTCTTGAATTTCGTATCATCATTCCAGGCCCGCAGATAACTCATCTGTACCGCAGGTTCATACTTCCCGTCTTGCAGAGCAAGTGGTGCAGCAGCTTCCTTGGCCGGTTCTTCCTTGGCCCCCGAACTACATGCCGTTACAGCAACCATCGTTATTGCGAGTAATGCCGTCATCATTTTTCTATACATGAACTAACCCCTCCTCAGGTAACTTGGATACCCTTATGTGCCAAATGCACCTTACATGAAAAGGATAGTGCAGCCGGGGAGGCAAACATATATCACAATTTCAATGTTCATATCGATTTGTTAACCGTTCCGAAAATCCTGCGGGGTCAGTCCATAATGTTTGCGGAACACCTGAATGAAATAAGGCGTGTTGTTGTACCCCACTTCCTGACCGACTTCATAGATCTTCATCGCCGTATGCTTAAGCAAATGAACCGCACGTTCCATTCTGGAACGGATAATGTAATCACTAATGCCTTCGCCTGTGGATTGTTTGTACATTTTCGACAGATATACCGGGTGCAGATGCACCTCTCCGGCAATGACCTGCAACGACAGATCCTCGCCCAGATGATGATCAATCCATTGCTGCACCTGCCGAATCAGCGTTGATCCGGCATCCTGACCCGCATCGCTAGTGCTCTCAGCCCACTGCTGCATCACAGACCGAGTCCACGTTTCCAGACCACGCAGTGAGATGCCATAACCATCCTTGAGCAACTGCTGGTACTGCTCGCCAAGCACTTCGGCTAACTGCCTTCCTTCCCGATGAGCCATATAGGAGAAGGCCGCCGCCAGATAATGAAAAGCCACATATACATGTTCCGGGAACACACTGTTCGACAGTTCAGCAAAGATCTGATCAATCTTGCGGTGTGCATCCTCCATGCGCCCCGCTTCCAGCAGCGCCGTCAGACCTGGCGGTTCATACAGCGCCGCAAGTGACTTCAACGTAGCTCCATTGGTTCCCGCTGCCGGATTCAGATGTAATCCTTTGCCCGCATCGGCTTGCTTGCGAAGTGCACTGACGGCTTGATGATATAACTGAGGCACCTGATCTGGAAAACGTCCCATACGACTAACGGACAGGGAAATGGTCGCATTCAGATACTGCCTCACACTGTGAAGCAACCGTTCTCCAAGTCGGCCCATTAGCATTTCCGGTTCGGCTTGGGTTTGTTTCGGACTGGCCATAAAGACCAGATCATCATAGGCGTCATCCGTATGGCAGAGATGATAGGTACTGCCGTAGATCTCTTCCACCACATTGGAGATGGCGTACTTCATCAGTCGAAATGCTCTATGTGTGGGTTGATGGTCATCATACCGGATGAGCAGCAGTTGCATTTTATCCTGTGGCCGGAACCCGATCTCCAATTGCCTCAGCTTGCCTTCGAGTTCAGCATCCGCAAATTTATGCCCTAACAGTATATCCTTCATCAGCTCCGCCCGCTTCTCGGGCAGATGCTCCCTTACCGAATACATGGCCCGCTGATGCAGCATTTGTTTCTCACCTTCCAGGCGAATCTGCACGGCGGCCTGCTGCACGGATTCGATCAGTTCCTCATCCCGGACCGGTTTGAGCAGATAACTGACTGTCCCATGTTTGAGCGCCTGCTTCGCATAATCGAAGGAAGCATGCCCCGATAAAATAATACATTTGGTCTGTTCCCACTTTTGCCGAATGTGACTGACCAGATCCAGACCGGACAGACCCGGCATGCGGATATCCGTGATAATAATATGGACCTGATGTGTTGCCATATGTTCCAGTGCCTCTTTGACTGAATAAGCTTTGAATACCTGACCAATCCCGTGTTCTCTCCACGGTATGGAGACGGCGATCGACTCTACTGCGGAATGTTCATCATCCACGACCATCAGATTCATCATGTGGTTGTTCCTCCTCAAACCATCGAATTTCTACACTAAGTCCACCGTAGGGAATCGCTCCAAAATGAAGACCAGACGACAGCCCATAACGCGTAACGAGACGCTGGTGTACATTCCACGTGCCTGTTCCAATCTCCTCGCCCATCGGTTCATTGATCTCCCGTTCCAGTTCCGCAATCTCTTCCGCTGTCAGCGTGACACCATCATTGTCAACAAACAGGCTGTATCTTGTATATTTTCGTCCCTCAATATGTTCGGGTACCGCCATCCCCGTTACGACGACATGCCCACTGCCTTCCATCGGCTCAATGCCGTGGATCACCGCATTCTCTACGATTGGTTGAATGAGCAGCCGCGGAATGTGAAGCTGCATCAGTTGCTGCGGTACGGCGATTTCGTAGGTCAGCCGGTTGGTCCGCATCTGTTGAATGGACAAGTAATGGTCCAGCAGCCGGATCTCTTCCTCCACTGTCGTCATATCATTCTCGCCCCGCGTAATGTAGCGATAGTAGTCTCCCAGGCTTAGCGACATGGCAATCACCGCTTCCCGGTTGCCGAGCTGGGTCATATTTTTGATATAAAACAGGCAGTTGTACAGGAAATGCGGATTGATCTGTGATTGCAGATGTTTCAGTGTTGCTTCCCGTGACCGGATACGTTCCTCATATACTTTCTCGATCAATTCCTGAATCTGCTCCGCCATATGGTTGAAGCTCTGGGTCAGGTACGCGAATTCATCACGGGAGTGATCGACTGGAATCCGCGTGGACAACTGGCCTTTGCGAATCTGTTGCAGCCCTCTCATCAAGCGATGGATGGGCACCTGAACTTTTCGATACAAAAGTAGTGCAGCCCCGATACTCAGCACGAGCAATAACAGAATGGAGGTAATAAACATATTTCGGCTCTTATCCATCGGGTTCAGCAGATCATCCAATACCACCGGGTTCACGTACACTGCTTGCAGTTGTTTGGAGTGCACGTAACTGACCAGATATTGCTTGTCACCTACCTCCAGCTGATGATTGCCTTCCCTCTCCGGTCCGTTAAAGGGGATATCACGCATGATCGCTTCAACCAGTTCGGGATCTGCCGTACGGTTCAGCAAGGGATCATGACCTGGTACGAGCAAGAAGGGATCTCCACCCTGCGTTTCTTTGAAATCATCCAGCATGGCAACCACGTTCATCGGGTCAAAATTAATCTCCATCACCGTTCGCACGCCTGTGTTCACCGGTTTTTCATTCCACTCGTAGTTGTCCGTGAAAAAGTAGGTGAAACTCCCCTTCTCCAGCTGCCATTGGCCAGGTTGCGGGAACGTCAACATCTTCTCATCGTAGACCGTCCGGCTGGACATAGTGGATAATACAAGTTCCGCTTGCGGCAGCACAATGGTAATATCGTTCTTCCAACGGCTGGTGGACTGGTACAACGATAATTTGTCGAGAATATCCAGATAGATGCTGTTTTTCTCATATTGGCTGGTTGAGTCCGTCATGTAACGGTAATGCAGAATACTCGGATCTCGCAGCAATGTCAGGCCATACAGCGAGAGCTGCTCGATATTTTTATCCACCTGGGAACTGAAATAATTGAACTGATTCAGACTCGATTGCTGTTTCTCTTCAACGACCATATCGACATTTGCCTGGTTCGCGTACGTATAGAGCAGCAGAATCGGTACGAGCAGGCAGATCAAGAGAATGACCGTCTTCGCAAATACTGTGAATTTCATCGTTTCACCCTGTCCCTGATTTGAAGTCGTTCTACATCGAAGTCCTATTTTATATTGAAAACCCTTACATATCTAGTTGAATTTATATTCGCCTGCTTTCCTGCAACTCGTAATCCCCTGTTTCCATCAACAAGTTAATATTTCAACATCCGCATTGAAATGTTGTTCTATAGTCCGCCCTTTTCCATTGCTATAATTCAGTTGCTCCACTCTGTGCAGAGGCTTTCTCGCCTCATGTTTCCAGGGTTGGACGAGATAAAGGAGGGACCCTGATGGCTATCGAACAACCGTTAACAACCCATACGCCGGTACGAAAAATGACACTCCATCCACGCAAACGTACCCGCTGGAATTTCAAACGCACGTGGCCGCTGCATCTGATGCTGCTGCCTGCTGTACTGCTCACCTTACTGTTTGCCTATGTGCCCATGGGCGGCATTATTATTGCTTTTCAAGATTTCAAACCCTGGCTGGGGTTCACTGGCTCCAAATGGGTGGGCTGGGACAACTTCCGGTTCATGTTCGAATATCCCGACAGCGTTCAGGTCATCTGGAACACGGTACTGATCGCTTCAATGAAAATTGTGGCCGGACTTATCGCCCCTGTTGTATTTGCCATTTTACTGAATGAGGTTCGGAACTCCACGTTCAAACGTTTCTCACAGACCTTGGTGTATCTGCCCCATTTCCTGTCCTGGGTAGTCCTGGGCGGCATTCTGCTCGATATGTTATCACCGGAAGGTGGTCTGGTAAACCAGGTGCTGGCGGCGGCTGGTGTTGAACCGATTTTCTTTCTGGGGGATGGCGACTGGTTCCGTGTAACGGTGGTGGTCAGTGATGTATGGAAGGAATTCGGATTCGGCACGATTGTATTTCTGGCAGCACTTGCAGGCATTAATCCCGCATTGTATGAGGCTTCTGAGGTAGATGGAGCAACGCGGCTCAGACAGACATTACATATTACCCTGCCTGCACTTGTGCCGATGATTATCGTGGTAGGTACGTTATCGCTGGGCAATATCCTGAATGCAGGTTTTGACCAGATCTTTAACCTGTACAATCCGCTGGTGTATGAGAAAGGCGATATTATTGATACCTTTGTCTACCGGATGGGGATTCTGAATGGCAAAATGAGTTTTGCGACCGCCGTTGGACTATTCAAATCATTTGTCGCGATGTTCCTGGTCATATCCGCGTACCG
This sequence comes from Paenibacillus sp. FSL R5-0519, assembly GCF_037974275.1. Lineage (NCBI taxonomy): Bacteria > Bacillati > Bacillota > Bacilli > Caryophanales > Paenibacillaceae > Paenibacillus > Paenibacillus sp. FSL R5-0519. Next base: position 653,648 of record NZ_CP150234.1, on the reverse strand, counting down.
AATGGCGTACAAAATCGCCAATTATCGTATTTTCTAAAAGGGTTAGCATAATGCATTAAGGGGGAATCAAGGTGTATCACAAAACAACCGGGTACCGTATATTCAATGGTTTCAACCTGATATTCATCGCGGCCGTTTCGATCCTGTGCATCCTGCCGCTGGTCCATATTCTGGCCGTTTCCTTCAGTGGCAAAGCGGCAGCATCCGCCAATCTGGTAACACTTTGGCCCATTGATTTTACGGTGGACGCGTACACCAAAACATTTGGTAACAGTAACTTTCTCAGTGCACTCTGGATCTCAGTCCAGCGTACGGTTCTGGGCACACTGCTCAGTATGACACTTGTCTTTCTGACGGCTTATCCGTTATCCAAGGAGAGTCTGCATTTCAAGGGGCGGTCATTATATGCGTGGTTTTTCATCTTCACGATGCTGTTTAGCGGGGGATTGATTCCGTCCTATATTTTAATCCAGAAGCTTGGTCTGATTAATACGATGTGGGCTCTCATTTTGCCAGGAGCGGTCGCTGTTTGGAACCTGATTCTGATGATGAACTTTTTCCGCAACGTACCGAAAGAACTGGAAGAAGCTGCATTCATCGACGGGGCCAATCATATCACGACCCTGTTCAAAATCTATCTGCCAGTCTCCATGCCCGCGATTGCGACGATCTCTTTATTCACCATGGTAGGTCAGTGGAATTCCTGGTTCGACGGGCTGATCTATATGAATGATGCATCCAAATATCCACTCGCCACGTTAATGCAGACCATCATCGTACAGCAGGATTTCTCCAACATGAACGTGGATGCCACACAGCTCCAGAACATGTCTCAGCGTACGGTGAATGCGGCTCAGATCTTTATTGGCGCTCTGCCGATTCTGCTTGTGTATCCGTTCTTGCAGCGTTTCTTCGTAAAGGGAATTGTGCTCGGGGCGGTAAAAGAGTAAGGCAAACACACGGAATCCCGTCATGGGATTCTTCTTCGTTGTATAAGTGCTCTCTATAAGCTCATTATTTCAGTTGTTTTGAGATTTTTCTGCCGCGAATAGCGTTGTTATATTCATTAATTAATTCATCCAGCACCATGGATTGGCGAATAACCTCCGGATGCCACAGTTCCGCATATTGATCAGCAATCTGGTAGAGCCTTTGCCGTGCATGTTCGATACATTCCTGAATGGTTTCCGGATTATGTACCATACTCCCGCCCCCTGTTATCCTTGAATATCATCATCCAAAAAAGACCATCTAATATAATATTCGGAACAATAGGGGGTTTGGATTACCCCAAAATTAAAATTTTGGTTATTTTTTCTTGTAAAATTTATTATGGCGTGGTTCACATGAACTGATGTTACACATCTGTTCAAATCAAATAAACCGGATCGGCTGTCGCCTCTCCGGTTTTATTCAGCTGAGCTTTTCAATATGTTAGCTATCATGCTTCATTCATCTTAAACCTACGTCATCAAAGCGATTGTGTATCGTCTCTGGAAAGGCACGTTTAATGGCATCAATGGCACGTTGTTCGGTCACTCCTGCCTCTCGGATAAGCTCAATCACGTTTTGCATACATTTCGGTTCCTTCGTATTCCATGAGATTGAATCATTAACTACATCAACAATCTCCGAATACAGTTCTGCGAGCAATGCATACTCATGCATGACATGAACCATCCGATCTGATAGATACGCCAGCCCTGCAACATAAGAGGCAATGTCCAGTCTTGATCTGGCATAATAGCGCAGTACAGTCGCCGCTTGTTCTGTATCATATGCTCCAGCCTGCAAAGTAGCAGCCATAACCGTATAAGCAGCCGCTCCACAGGCATAATCCTGGGACGGCAGCATGTAGTCGTGGGTTTCCCATTTGTATACGGCCTGAATTAATGATTCTTTGCAAACTTCCCATAGATCCACAGATTCATGTGATTCCAGCACCTGATAGTACCAGTATGGCGTACTGTTCCTGCCAAATGAATCATAAGAAAGACGAATGATTTCATTGCCTTTACTTTCACAGATGAATAGCACCTGATCCACATCATCATATCCGGCAGCAATGACAAATTGATCATGCCAGAGAATCGCACCTACGCCCCGGTCAATGGACGCCTTGATGTCCAGCACGGCCTGCTTCTGATAGAGCGGAAAAGTCGGTTCAAATGAAAATCCACCATGTTGTCCCGTTGTTACGCCAAGAAAATCAGCCGCCACAAAGTTCTCTGCCATCCAGTTGTATGCCGAGATTGATTCTGCGGTCAGACGCCGATCCACCACTAATCGGAATGCACTTGCCGTCATACCTGCAATCATGTGGCGCGGGAACTCCATCCACTGTGTGTGCAATAAAATGCGGTATATCGCATCTGTATACGAACCCACACCATTCCATGATAGGTGTGCATCAGCAGAGGTTGGGGCTTGTGGGAAGCGAATCCAGTCCTGCAATACTACTTTTGTCGCCATCATCCTTCACTCCCTTCCTCTCTCATCCTATCGTGCTGAATGTGCTCCCCACCGTGGTATAGTAGACCTTTTACGGTCAGGATACTTCCTGGATATCAATCGAAAATAATCAATAGCCTGCTCTTCCAGTGCTTTCGCCTTCACTAGTAACTGTGCTAGATCTTCTGTGATATCTGGTCTCAAGACACATCTATTCTCCTGCTGAACCATATATCCTTTCATTTGGTCAATTAACGTCCCAAGCTGTTCATAGCATGTATAAGCCTGATCCAGTTCGTTCCATATCCCTCGAACATCCTGCAGATACATTCTTATTTCGGTTCGCGAATGGCAGAAGGATTCCAAAATATAACCCGCACCCGACTCATCAAAATCCCCACTCCGTAAAGCCAGCACCCACACCTCATATGCCTTTCTACCTGAAGCAATATTCTGATCAGGTAACAGACGATAGGGAATGTCCCAATCCTCAATCGCCAGTCGCAGGGATTCCAGCAGCATCTGTTGTTCAGAAATGCGGACCTGATCACCAAATACCTGACAGTACCAAAATCCGGTAAAGTTTAAACCGAAATTGTCATACAACAAAATCTGCGCTTCCTTGCTCCATCCGTCTTGCACATAAAAGATGCGGTCACGGTCATCATATCCAGAAATAACACCGAACTCAGGAATCCAGTAGATCACACCAGTGCCTTCATCAATACTGCGTCTCACCCAATTCACTGCATCCTGCTGGTAATAACCAAACGTGGAATGACGTGTACGTCCCCCATCCCAGATCGTAAATATTCCCAGGTTATCAACTCCGGGACGATGTGCTTCCCCCCATTGTCCATACGCTGTAACCGACATGGGAAGTAGTCGGCGATGCACCGCCAGCTTGAAAGCCATGCCTGTATATCCGGCAAGTACATATTTGGAACCTTGAAACTGGCCCGTATGGGTTAGTATCGCATGCAGACTATCCACGTATGATTTGGACTCCCGCTTCATGATGAGGTTATTTAACACGACTTCAGCCAAAGAAAAAGCTCCTCTCCATGGTGGTTTGCCTGATGTACTTACGAGAAACACAGCTTGCTCTACATCTGCTCGTTTGTTGCCTGTTTACAGACTCACTCTATGTTCCAAGCCTGTGGATCAACCCTTCTGCGCTTTGCTGAAGCTTGCGTCTAAGCCACCCAGGAGACAAAAGCTCTTCCCATTCGCTAATAATCAGACTTTTCGATTGCCCCATTTGTATATGACAGAAGAAGAGCAGCGTGTGTTGAAATATCTGGCGCATCGATATCGACATTACGATTATGATCAAGCAGACGCGGTGAAACGTGTAGCACATTTGCTGGAGCGTTTTACGTTGGAGGAACAACAGATGGGAAGTAGCGAGCTTCCGGTGTTTTCGGCGCAACCGAAGCAACTGCAATTCTTTGAATTATTGTCCCATGCCATAACTGACTCGCGCAGAGTACATATTCATTACAGGGATCATGATGGAGAACAGCAGTTTTCCTTGTGCCCATTAAAGATGATATCCCAATTTAATGCCGATTACGTGGTGGGTTATGAAGCAGACCCCGTGCAGCAAGTGGCCATTCGATTGGAAGGCATTGTTCATGTATCGGTATCGGATGAGAGATTTGAGTACAGATCAGACGCCTTGCTAGGTGGATGGGAGGAATCATTGCCTGTGCGTAAACCGTTTGTAGCTGAGATTCGTTTGAAGGAAGTGCAGCAAATGGAGATGTGGCAGGGGTATCGTATTCGGGCAAGCCACGATCGGATTTATTCGATTGAATTTTATGACACGGACGCTTTCTTGCAGCATTTCCTCATAACAATAGCCCCGATATTTTGCCATTTACACCAAAGGGGCTCGCAGGGAACTTGCCATATATTCAATATCACGCTGAGCCTGACGACGGGAGATTTCAAATTCACGGGCAAGCCAGCTGCTATTCGGGAAACGCCCACCCCGAATCTGTTCATCAAACCAGTGAATCCGATGCATGTTACTCATCTTCCCGCCCCCCATCTTTTCCGATCCTATTTCACTTATTATATCAAAAGACATGGCCTGTTCCGAAGAACAGGCCTGATATGTCAGACGTGTGCCTTATCCACTCTGGATTGCACTGCTTTGGAGCATTTCTTGCATACTTTCAGACTTGTACCGTCTGTTTTTGTTTGCGTATACAACAATTTTATTCGGGTACTGCTACATACCGGGCATGTTCCCCGGCCCCTGGAAGGAAGACTCCACAAGACGCGTCCTCTTTTGGTTTTTGCCAATGGTTGTGAACCTCTTTTCAATATGGTTTGTGTGTTCACCGTTATTATATATGGCATGGTACGACACAGAATGTCGCAGCAGTATTAGAGGTGTTTCAGAAAATAAAAATGTCCCCTCTTCGACCTGAAGAAAGGACAACATCTAGGAAAGATCTGTGCTCGACTGAGCTGCGGCCTGCAATAATGGTTGCAGGAGTCCTGGAAAGCGCATTTCCAAATCATCGGACCGCAGGGTGAGAAAATGCTGGGTGCCTTGCACTCTGACCCGAATAACTCCGGCTTCCCGCAGAGTTCGAATGTGGTGTGACATCGTTGACTTCACAACAGGTGCATGAAAATGGCTGCACGGCTGCTCCCCGCTTCTAGCTGCTTCCGCAACAATCCCAAGGCGAGTCGGGTCACTCAGCGCATACAGTACGGAGGAAAGTTCAATATCTGACACCTGTGGATGATGTAAAATTTTCATACGGTAGTCTCCTTTTTTCAGACTATGCATTGTATTCTAACACAGATCCATGATATATTTCTAATGTTCGACACCAATCGAACTTTAATGATTTCGTTATGTAACCCCTGCTGTTAGGTACGGGATTGACATCATACTACATTTTGCAAATGTTACACACCGTTTCTGAAATGTTGCGAAATACATATCACTTTAGGAGGTTTTTATGAACAACACCGCAACCGCATCATCAGGGGAACGGACGGGAATACAGGAAGGATTAATTGTAAGCTTGCTTGGCTTCACCGTTGTACTCGTTGTTATGAATACAATGATGTTTAATCTGGCGCTGCCCAAAATTGCAGCCGAATTCATGCTTACTTCTGTCGCTTCCTCATGGATTGTTACAGGGTATTCCATTGTATTTGCCATTTCCTCGATTACGTTCTCACGTCTATCGGATTTCATACCCATTCGTACATTATTCACAACCGGGCTTACGTTACTTGGTGCAGCATCCGTTCTCGGGTTCTTCAGTAATCATTTCATCATTTTGCTCATTGCACGTCTGATTCAGGCTGCGGGTGCTGCTTCTGTTCCGGGTCTCGCCATTGTACTGATTACACGATACATTCCCAATGATCGCCGGGGTAAATCGATGGCTGTCATCATGTCCGCCAGTTCACTGGGGCTTGGACTTGGTCCCGTCATTGGGGGAAGTATTACTCAATTTCTGGGATGGCATGATCTGTTTATCGTTACAGGACTAACGTTATTCTTGATTCCTGTATTCTTTAAACTGCTTCCTCGGGAAACCCCGCAAAAAGGTTCATTCGACCTGCTCGGTGCCGTGCTTCTTGCGATCGGTACTACCGGTGTATTGTTATTCCTGACTTCACGTCAGTGGTTCACGCTTGTTATCGGTGCAGCGGCACTGCTTCTGTTCTGGCTCCGAATTCGGCGCGCGGCAGACCCATTTGTACAGCCTGCTTTGTTCAAAAACAAAAAATATATGATGCTCAGCTCGCTGGGGATTGTATCGTATATCAATAACTTCTCAACGCTGTTCCTGCTGCCGCAAATTTTGGCGCATCTATATGGACTGACCCCTGCTCAATCCGGACTTGTCATCTTCCCGGGCGCAGTCGTGTCCATGCTGCTGTCCAATCGAATCGGTCGAATGATTGACCGCCACGGCAATACATTATTACTGAAGTTTGCACCATGGTTGCTCCTGGCCGCTGCCGGGTTGTTCGCCTTATTTGCAGACAATAACATCTACGCTATTATGGCTGTGTATGTCCTGCTCAGCGTTGGTTTCTCATCCCTGACCACCAGCGTGTCCAATGAATTGTCTGGTAACCTGACCATGGATCAGGTGGGCGCAGGTATGGGACTGTTCCAACTCAGTCAGTTCTTCAGCGGTGCTTTCAGCGTTGCAGTTACTGGCGTAGCCTTAACGGCGATGCAGAACTTGCCACTCTCCTCGGCGTACACCAATATTTTCTGGGGTATGACCGTGGTCGCACTGGCATCCGTTATTTTCTCTCAGGTTTATCTGAGCATGCAGTCACGGAAAAATAAAAATTTTGTGTAAACGATCCTCTTCAGGATCGTTTACATTCCGGTACTATTGTATTAGAAAAACAAGCTGTTTAAGTATTTCCAATAAAACAAAGGAAGCCAACTTTGTCATTGGCCTCCTTTGTTTTATTTTTTATGACTCTTTTAATTTACCATTGCTTGTGAGCAATAAAATGACGCTTCCCAATAAAGTTAAAATAAAGATGGTATATACAAGACGTGAAGTTTGCAACTCGTACATCGGGTTAAATCCGTTCACTGAATTAGATTGATCTACTAATGACCACAATGGCGCATATTTCACATCAAAAATCGTATGTTCAGGACCATACACCAATTTGAATGGGACGAGAATTACACCAAACAAGATTAGTAAAACTCCATATGTAATAAGTATTCTTTTTTGAATCTTGTTCATATAAAATAATCTCCCTTCAAATCATTCAGTGGTTTAGAATTTAGGCACTTGGAGCACCCGTTGGAGGAGCAGGAGTTGTTGCAGAGCTATTTTTACTGCTATTTTCTCGAGACCAATATTCGTTAGATTTTGTTCTTAATTTTTTGTTGATTCCAGACACAGGTCCTTCAATGACTTGAACGATGCCACCTGTAGAATCAATATAATAATATGTTCCAGTCCAGTTTTCCTCAGTCCATTTAATATACGGTCTTGTCCCCCAAACTGTCCATCCCGGTACTGTAGCTCCCTGAGCTATTGTCGACTCTTGCGTAGCACTAAATGTAGCATTGAATCCCATTTTATTTTTTATCACATTAGCACCCGTGAAGCCGAGCGAAACACTTGTTGTAAGTTTTTTAGTATACGTCGCGGTTATGGGTACACTCGAACGGTAATTATCTTCTGTGATCCAAGTTGTGCTATAAGTGATCAAATCTTTTGAAGAAGTAATGGCAGGTTCCTTGGACCAGCCTTGCCCAACAATAGCAGACGGAGAGATATCCCCATTTTTAGTGTTAGAAATATTTTGAGATGTTGTGATGACTGCATTCTCAACAATTGTATCAATATCTCTTATACTGTCTCCATATTTTTGTGGATCAGAGTTAAAAAACTTTAATAAAGACTGTGCATATGCAGCTCTATTAGTAATCTCACCGGTTTCTTTGTCAACACCTCTAATCGGAATGGTTGTTACTTTTTCAGACTTCAGTGCAGTTTGATCGAATATCTGAGACGACTCAATTATAGTCAAATCTTTTAATTGTTGTGCCTCATTTTCCACGTTTTGAGCACTTATACTTGCTACTTCAGATCCCAAAAGCAACGAACTAATCACTATAGAACTAATTAAAATCTTCTTCATTTGAACGCCATCTCCTCTATAATAGATTAAAATTTTATATGAAGCCTTATCCTCCCATCATCCTATATGTTTACAATACATATAATCTATTCAATATAAAACTATATATCCCTTCTTTTCCCATAAATTCTCTTAAAAAAATACAGTGTCATCTAACCCATCTAGAGTAAAAGGCTGGGCAAAACCCAACCCCTCCTCATCAAACCGTACGTGAGGTTTTCCCTCATACGGCTTTCCGATGTTCGTCTTTCATGGGCTTGCAGCATATTTGCTATGGCCTCATGACCTAGTTTCCCCTATGAGAGTTGTTGAGTGTTTTCTAGCCTGTCGTTAGCCATTTTGGTATTCACGAACTCGTACCTCTTGGTGAAACGTGAACAAAGCAGGGCTCCTTCCCTCCCCAAGGTTATGTTGTCCTTGGGTTCTTCGGTACTTATGAACTCCCTTCCCACAGAAGTTTCACTTCGTCTGTTGGAATTATAGAGCATCTCTTTATGGATTCCTAAAAAAATTCGTGTGGGGAAGGGTCTTCCCAGTTCACTATATGATCTTTCAAACCATGCCGCTCCCTTTACGCCGGAAGGTTCTTCACTGTTGTTCCAAGTTCTGCACAGCTTCCTTGGCCTTCATCTATATGACCGAGACTCGGCACCTTCTTTTTCCCTTTGCAGGGCCTTTTTGACGACGCGGCAGGATTCACTTCATGTTACGGCCTGGCTTGTTGCTCGCCCTGCTTCTAACAGGTACTTTTGTCGATGCGCTTTTGCACACAGATTTCGCCGTATGCAAGCATCCTAGCTACCAAGGTGGCTTGACCCCTCCTTGGGTTGGACTTTCACCAACAAGATCATGCGTGCCTCTGGGCACGCGTCATAAAAAAGACCCGTTAAGCGATATTCGCTTCACGGGCCTTTTTGCGTAAAATATACTGACTGACATCCTAACTCGCAACAAAATGTTTGACCATGTCATGAGCCTCTTGTTCTACACCTATAATTTCTCCGATTTTACCCAGAACCCGATTTAACATCTTATGACGACTATCCATATCCAGGTACTGACTCTTCAATGTCATATTAGCAGCAAGATTCCATCGTTGCGCAGCATATTCGTACGTTTCCACCAGTTGATCAATATCCGGATTAAACGGTATTCCTTCTCTTAGGAAATGGCCATACAAATATCTGTTATTACTTATGCTCGCCAAGTCGCCATACATATTGTCCAGGTATTCTTCGGTCAACGCGGATGAATCTTTCATATGCTGACGTGTAGAGTGTATATACCTTTCAATGGCAGGCAGGCCTACTTGCGGATTAACCAGTTCGTACCACTCAACCTGCTTGATCAGCTGCTCGGATTTCCCATCCATGATTTCATGATTTTGATGAAGCATGTTATAGAACTCTCTTTCTTTCACCTGCTGGACGGCATTCCCAACATCCAATGTAGCATATCGATAACGCGTGCCCTCACGAATTAAAGGCGTCTGACCTAGATCAAGCGCTTCAAGTAACGTCTGTTCATCCATATTGCCTTTCAAATGATAAAAATCATCGATAAACTCAAACTGCCCGTCTGCATAGTCGGACAAGACAATGCAATGCGACGAATGAAGTAATTGATAGAGTGAATTATATTGCATGTAAAATACATCAACCCATACAATAACTGCTTCTTTTTGCTGAAGTAACGTCATGATTTCCTTTATTACCTCGGTCTGTTCATTTTTTCTGACGATGTTCAAATCAATATGATGAATGCGTTGAAACTCATTTTCAACAGTCATATACGTAGGGACAAGTTTCGGGGTGCCTCTCTCCGGGTCTTCGTGGTACATCATCCCGCATTGCTTCCATACCGCCAGGAAATTCGTGATTTCTTTATAGTTGAGAATGCTGCTCACACATAGGGTAAAGCAATCTTCACCTTCTGTATGTGCTTCTCTTGGCTGAATATTCATATATTCCACTCCTTCCCTAAGGTCAGTGCAAAGATATGCATGCATGGATTGTCTGGCATTAGAATCTTGTCAAATGAAATGGGTTCTTTCAGCGTAATCTGCTGAAACCAAATAATAGGCTGTTTGGATGTCAGCAAGGTCCCCTTTTGTGTACACGTCCCACTACACTGAAACATAATCTTTTCATTATAATGTGGAGTCGTCGCGGTCCAGTTGGTCAGATCCAATGATGCTCTCCCCATTCGCTCTCCAGCTCGTTCAAAACTAATGAATTCATGGTATGAACCATTATCTGCCGCACCCAGAATATATACTGTCGAATATAGATCCAATGGTACTGGAATCCGCTGGCTATCCAGTTCTATATTATTAAATGCCTGTCTGGGTAGAGGAAAATGAAACGGAATATCCTGCCATTGGACGTTCTCCTGATCAGGGAGTTCATCACCCGGGTATGAGGAACCAAAGGTCGTGAAATTCCCAATCTGGTTTGTAGCAAGATAGCTAAACCCATTGTTGTTATAGTGCTCTTCCAAAGGTAGTGGACAATAGATGGTCATGTCATTAACCTCCTAGAATCATTCTATTTACGTCAGGTGACCGCTGACCCGATACCTTGTCGCTGCTCCTTGAACAGCGTGTCATACACCTCATGCCGACCAGCCAGTTCCAGATGAGTGCCCGTAGCAACAATCTCGCCCTGATCGAGCACAATGACTTGCTTGGCATCCTGAATAGCTGAATAACGATGCGCAATCACAAGCACCGTCATATCCTGTGCGATCCTGCGGATCACCTCATTTATTTTGCGTTCCGAGTCATTATCCAGTGCAGATGTAGCTTCATCCAGAATAAGCATTCGGTGTCTTGTTAACAGCACCCTGGCAAGCGCCAACCGTTGCTTCTGGCCTCCGGACAGCTTAATACTTGACTCACCCAGAACCGTATTATACTGCTCGGGCAAACTTTCAATGAATTCATCCAGCATAGCCATGCGGCAAACCTCTCGTATCTCTTCTTCTGTAGCCCGTGGCCGTACAAGTCTGAGATTATCCAGGATGGACATACTGAACAGAGCATTCTCCTGCATAACAACCCCAATATGCTGATACAGGTATTCTGATCCCAAGTCACCAATGGGCTGTCCGTCAATAAGAATAGCTCCCTGTTGTGTTTCGTTCTGTCCTAGAATAAGTTTGATTAACGTGCTCTTTCCCGAACCACTTCTGCCTACAATCGCTGTATAATCACCGGGCTGGATGTTCAGATTAATCTCATGCAAGACATCACTTTGATTCTCCTGATAACGAAAGGACACATCCTTGAATTCGAGATGCCCTTGGAACTCTGGCTGTAACCCGAGCTTTCTCTGTGCCACAACCGGAAGTTCCAGCAATTCAACGATGCGTTCAATGGAAGGTGTCACATCGTGAAGTTGAACATTGGAGGCATTAATTTCATTAATGTTGTTAATCATCTGTTGATAATATGTCAGGAAGACAAGCAGTCCCCCGATTGTTAATTCTCCCTGAAAAATCAGCAACCCACCGATAAAATAAAGATTCATCTTATTAATAAAGTCATCCTGAAAGGTGTAGTACAGCTCATTGGCATAGGTATATGCCAGATGTCGGAATTTGATTTTGCCGAAACGTTTCCAATATCCCACAAACTTGATCGATTCTTTGCGCTGCATGTTCAGTGCCTTGATTTCCTTCCAGTGTCTGAAGCTGTTCGATATCCATGTCTCATATTCTCCGGTAGTCTGGCGGAATTCAGAGACCAGTACTTTGGCCTTTTTGCCCAATCGGGAACTGATAACAAAGGAAATCGGAAGCATAATAAAACCCAGCAAAGCCATCTTCCAATTCAGCGATAACAGAATAACCACATAAGCCCCTACGCTGATCCATTTGAACGTATAATCAATCAAGTGCAAAAAGATAAAGTCTTTGACCAGTGTGACATCTCCATCCAGTCTGTTCTTCAAATCTCCCGCACTATAGCGCTCATATGAAGTCGGCTTCATGCGCACTAATCTTTTCCACATGTTCAGCTGCAAATCGAGCTTGGTTCGACCTAATAACCGGTTACTGAACAGCGTTTGTAAACCCAGAGCGGTGGTCTCCAACGCAAATAAGCCCAGGTATCCGGCAAGGATATAGGGCAACATGTTAAGCTCCCGTCCAACCATGACATGATCAATGAGCAGCTTGTACAGATAAGGGATCATGAGCGCAATAGCAGTCAAGGCCAATTTCAGTGTACCCAGAATGAAAATTTGACGGTTCGCATTTTTGATAAATGGCTTAATCTGTTTAAAGAGTGCATACCGGGAAGTGGACGGTGGCTTCGTCACGACATCAGTCCCTCCTTCCGGATGAAATCTTCTGCAAATAACTCACGGTAGTGCTCACTGTGCTCCAGCAGATATCCATGCGTGCCTGTAGCCACAATGCGTCCCTGATGTACAACAGCAACCCGATCAGCATTCAGGATGGAGGATAAGCGATGGGCGATGACAATTGAAGCCCGATCCTTGCTTAATTGCTGCCAGGAATGCTGAACCGCTTGTTCAGCTTCATAATCCAAAGCGGAAGTGGCTTCGTCGAATATAATTAATTTGGGTTGCTTCAGAAAAATGCGGGCAATAGACAGACGCTGCTTTTGTCCACCAGAGAACTCCATTCCTCCTGCGCCAATAACGGTGTCCAGACCCAGAGGAAGAGAACGAATAAAGTCTCCAATATAGGCCTGATCACATGCCTCCAGCAATTGATCATCATCCGCATGGGCGCTGCCCAGCATCAGATTGTAACGGATGGTTTCATGGAACAGAATGGCTTCCTGCTGCACAATTCCTACATTCTTGCGCAGCCGAGACAGAGAATAGTCATCTATATGCCTGCCGCCAATTCGAATCTGCCCTTCCTCCGGGGCGTAGAAACCGAGCAGCATGTTCACAATCGTGGTTTTGCCCGAGCCACTCTTACCTACAAGCGCAACAGATTCATGGGCACCGATCTCCAACGTAAGACCGTCCAGCACATAGGGACCCTGCTCCTCATACCGAAATCTCACTTGCTCGAATGACGTCTCTCCATTTTCCATCTCCACTTCCGATTGACCACCGCTCCTCTCCGTCTCTTCATCCAGAAGATCAAAGACTTTGCGGGACTGTACCGTCAGCTTGGGCAGATTCACAACCGCCTCGTAGATCATCATCATGGATTGATTATTCTTGGTCAGATACGACATAATGGCAACAAAGGCTCCTGCCGTAAGCTGTCCCTGAACAATAAGCACACCCGCAATGGCGTAGATACATAGATCCGACAACAAAAAAATAAATGCATTGGAGCGGGTAGACATCCACTTCATGACTTCTGTCTGATTGTCGAGACGAATAACGTCTGCGCTCTGTCCCGTGAACAGTGTAGTGACCCTTCTGCCACTCCCGAGCAAACGAATGTCTCTCATGCCTTGAAGCATCTCCAGCATCCAGCTGACAAAATGGCCGTATTTCCCCCGCAAGATGGTCTGCTGCTTGGTCATCTTACGATTAAAATACTGTGATACCCAGACCGAAACCGGAACCAGTACCATCATGGCCAGGGCGATATACGGATTGAGATAAAATAAAAAAACAAACGAAACCAGCAACTTCGTAAATGGAGCCGCCATCTGAAAAATGATTAACTCTATTAACTGCATGACAGAATCCGTGTCTCTTGTTAGACGCGTGACCAGATCACCGGTCTGGGCTTTCTGAAAATAAGATGCTTTGAAATGAAGAATACGATCAAATAAACTTTTTCGAATATCAAACAGAAATTTAACATTCAGATAGATCCAGATGGATTTAATGATCCAACTTAGAGCCCTTACACCTACATACAAAGCAATATAAGTCAAAATAACATAGCCGAAGAAATGAAGATTACGGTGATAAAATACTTCGTCGATCAAGATGGCAAAAATAAGCGGTCCAATCAGATCCACGACCACCATGATTAGCTCGCAAAACAACATGGTAATCAAGCTGATTCGGTAGGGTTTGGCGAATGTACGGATTCGTTTGCTCAGTGAAATATTCTCCATGCCATCCTCCTCTAGGATATCCAGCTCTCAAGTACGGTCTGGCTCTGGGATTGTACCTCGGTCACAATCGGGAACTCGGTTGTATGGGATAACTTCATCTGTTCCGCCAGCTCTTCATTCCATACACCTTCAGCTGTGATACGAGTCGTAGCTGATGAGGAATCTTGTTTAACCTCAAGGATCTGGGCAGCGTAACGTTTACCTTGTTCCTCTATATACCAGATCAAGGCGTCGCCCTTCTGAAACCCCTTAATAGGCTGTTCTGTAAATTCAGCTATAATGTGTACTTTGACATCCTCCCCTTGCTGAGATTCAGACACTGCAGTTGCCGTTGCCGTTTCACTGCGCAGGTAGGAGGTCGTATGGAATTGCATGGCTAACGTCACTAATGCGGTCACAGTTAAACCAATAATGACAAGTGCAGCCACGGGTAATTGAATAGAAAGCCTGAACCAGATCTGTCCTATTCGTTTAGTCCGGCTCATGTTCCGAATCTCCTTCAATGAGGCTGACCAGGTAATCCCTGAAATCACCAATCGTATCCGTTTGCACATATGCCAATCGATCATCGTCTATTTCAATGTTGAATACTTTCTCCATCTCCACCACAATTTTAATGTAATCGAGCGAATTCGTACCAAGTTCCTCCCAGGCTTGATCCATCTGAATATCCGTTCCACACACCATAACCTTGTCGATGACCTGTATTATTTGAGTCTCCAATGTCATAATTTCACTCATTCAGATCCTCCCCGTCGTGTAAGATTGAACCAACTCGTCGTAATACTCCCGTTCAAGCACACTAATATTTCTGTACATCTCAGGGAGCTTATGAAACGATGTTGGTTTATATGAAGAAGTAAGCACATACTTGGCCAGAACAGCGCGAATGTCACTCCACTTCATGACAATACGCTCACGAATATGTGTCAATTGGGAATCCGCACCCGTTAGATTGGCACAACGGTACACCTCTGCCTTTTTGGCACTAATCAATTTATGAAGCGAAATGACCCAATCCTCGGCCATTGAAGACACCAAATGTGGGTCCTGAACAACGAACTCAAACTGCGGCACACTCTCCTCCAGTCTTACCAGACTCTTCTCCACCCGTTCCTTTTGCTCTTCAATATGATCCACATAGATCTTCCAGTAATCCTCCAACTGTTTCGCACCGGCATCTCTTTGATGTATCACCGGATAATGCTTATTGTAGAACGTATAGAAGGTGTGGTTTTCCATATTAAAATGCTCGATATAGCCATGATAGCTATCCGACAGATCCTGATAACTAACCGTTCGTTCTTCATAAGACAAGTTGTCATGATGCTTATGCTCCATCACGGTAAATGTCTGGTTAATCGGATCAGCACCGTATACAAGCCAGGTATGTGGAATATGCTTTTTGAGATACGTATCATTGCGTATGGATGTGTAATAGACGTCAACCCATACAATAACCGGTCTGGCATCCAGAACTGCTCGACTGACATCCTGTATAATGTCTTCGCTGATTTTCACCATTTCATAGCCAACGCCCAGATCGTCCAGAATGTCTGTATCCTTGCGGCAGGAGACGAAACCATTCACAAGAAACTGTTTCTTCTCAGACCATAGATACTCGTCCACATGATGGATGAAAAACGGTAATATGCTTTTTTTCTGTTGCAATACAATGGGAAATAAAGAGTTATAGAAACATAATTTAAAAAAGACATCGTTAAATGGATGATATCCATCAGAGCGCGCTAACCTGGAATGCTCCACATCCATTGAGGATAACGTCTTGTTCACCTTTATAATGCCAGATACCTGCCCGTGATTT
Source organism: Paenibacillus sp. FSL R5-0519 (assembly GCF_037974275.1). NCBI lineage: Bacteria > Bacillati > Bacillota > Bacilli > Caryophanales > Paenibacillaceae > Paenibacillus > Paenibacillus sp. FSL R5-0519. The sequence goes on along the minus strand of NZ_CP150234.1, from coordinate 637,641 downwards.
TCACTTGCATATGAATCTCCAAGCTCTGGATTCTCTTCCAGAACCGTTGCAAGCATCCTTATCGTAGGATTGTCGTACAAAATGGAAGGCAGGACCCGAATACCGAGATTCTCCAGTTCAACTTCCATTCGGATTACAAGCAGGGAATGCCCGCCAAGCTGAAAGAAGTCGTCGTCAATACCAATCTGGTCCATTTCCAGTAATGTACACCAGACATTTACCAATTGATGTTGCAGCTCAGTTTCAGGTGGTGCATAATTCATTCCAAAATGTAAAGACTGCTTCTGATTCAATAACTCTCGCGTGTCTATCTTCCCGTGAATCGTCCGAGGCATATGTGATATTTGAATATATTTTGAAGGCAGCATATACTCGGGCAACAAAGATATCAGATATTGGCGAATATCCATGACATACAGCTCCGTATCGGCCACGATATAAGCGGTGAGCACCTTCTCACCTTCTACTCCGGTTGTCAGTACAACAGATTCGGCGATTGGACCGTAACGGTTCAGATGTCGCTCTACTTCTGCCAATTCAATCCGATGGCCTCTGACCTTAACCTGCTTGTCCATCCTTCCCAGAAACAACACGCGTCCTTCCGCTGTCCACATTCCCGTATCCCCTGTGCGGAACATCCGAGCTCCTTCAACAAACGGTGACTCGCTAAACTTTTGTTCCGTTAATTCCTGTAATCCTATATACCCTCTGGACACCCCTTTACCCGAAATACATATTTCTCCAGGTACGCCCACGGGTAACATTCGTCCATGGTGATCTCCAATATGTACGAAATAACCCTGAATGGGACGTCCCACTGGAATCGGATCCATACTCTCTGATGACAGCTTCTCATAGAGAGCACATACCGTCGTCTCGGTGGGGCCATACGTATTGTATACATCCGTATAGGTGAGCAGATGTCCAATGTCCGCCACCTTCAACACATCCCCACCGCTGATAAAGGTGCGAACACTTGTAAGATTGGGCATCCGGTTTAGCTCTTTCAGAATGTGAGGTGTAGTACTGACAAGGGTGACTTGGTGTCTATCCAGTAACTGTACCAGTCCTTGAATATCTAGCAGTTGTTCACGCTGAACCACAACAAGTGTCGCCCCGGCAGTTAATGCAGGAAACACTTCCTCCATATACGTATCAAAGGTACTTGCGGCTTGTTGAAGCACTCTGTCTGTTGCATTGAGTTGAAACTCGGCCTGAAAAGCGTTCACGTATGCACTCAGATTTCGTTGCTCTACTCCGACCCCTTTGGGCTCACCCGTGGATCCGGATGTATACAGAATGTAGGCCAGTCCATTCATATCGGGTACGATCCTTAAACCACTTCCATCTTCTGCTCTCCATGGGGCGTCATCCAGCTTCATCATTGCTATGCCTGAGCCCGAAGACATGGCCAATGTCATCTCCTCCAGAGCCTGATGTACATCCTTTTCCAACAATCCCGTAAGTAAAATACGGGCATTCGATGCCATTAAAATATGGCGGACACGCTCAAGGGGATATTCAGGATGAAGAGGGATATAGGTTCCTCCCGCTTTGAACACCGCCAGGATCGTAATGATTAACTCTATGGAACCTGCCATCATAACGGGTACTGAACTTTCCGCAGTTACCCCGGAAGTAATCAGGAGACGGGCAAGCTGATTGGATTGCTCCTCCAGAGAATGATACGAAATCTGGCGTTCCCCCTCTATAACCGCAGTCTGTTCGGGTGCTTTGTTCACTTGTTCAAGAAATTGAGCACAGACAGAACGCGCCTCCGGCAGGAACAAACGTGGACTCCTGTTCCACTCTTCCATGATTTCGTTCTCTTCTTCCAAAGAAAGGATCTGACTCATGGATAGAGGTTGGTCTGGTAGGGCTGTTGTCTGTTCCAGCAATCGTATGTAGTGGGAACACAAACGATCAGGTTGACTGGGTTCAAGGGGGATTGCACCATAACGGAGGGTCATGTGAAGTCGTTGATCTACCCGGTCAAACCCGAGTGAACACTGGGTTCTTTCATCCAGAATAGGCTCCTCATGAATTCCCTTCATATACAAAACCGTCTTCAACGCGCACTCTTCGGGAATCCGCCCCAGCTTCTCTGCCATCTTATCGTAAGGAAAATGCCAGTACGTTCGGGCTGACATGACTTCAGCCTTGGTATGCAATACCAGTTGTCTGAACGATGCTGTCTCGTCTACTTTTCCACGAATTGCGAGCAAGTGGGCACTCCGAAAGTCTTCGACTTGTTCGGGAGTCAGAGGCATACCCAGCAACATATCCGGCTGTCCATAGTAACGATACAACAGGTGTTGAAATCCCGATAAAAGCAATATATACAACGCCAAATTTGATCCCCCACTCATGCGGATCAATCTTGCGGACAGTTCATCTGGAAAGGATAAGGAAAGAACCTGTACGTTAGGTTCACTTGTCTGGATCGAAGGTTGCTGAATTCTATCAAACAGAGTTCCTATATGAATATCGCCATCTAGTTGTTTCTGCCAATACGCTCGTTCTTCCTTAAATTTATCACTCGACATCATAACATTAAGCAGATGGATATCCATGATCTCACCCCGAATACATAGTAAACCGGCACAACAAGTGTGATCTCACCTGTCATGCCGGTTGTTGTTGTACACGTGCTTGGTTATGCCGTAGGAACTTTATGGTCACTCCACAGATAATACTGTCCCGTCTCGTCCAGGATCTGGTGGAACCAGTCATCTCGCTCTTCCTGCTCTACTTGTTTGGTTTCGAAAATGGTCCCCAGCCATTCCAGGGACAATTTCATCTGCTCCGTAGTGGGTGCCTGATCCGCCGCTTCAAGCTCCTCTTGAAGCTGTTGAATTTGTTTATAGGGCTCAACGACTCCTTTCTGGTATTGCTCCTGATCCCAATTCCGATTAGGTGTAGCTACAGCCGCGGCCATACATTTGGTTACTACCGTTGGTCTGGGTCTGGATACTACGGCCTGATCCAGCAACTCTTTCAGTGCTTTGCGATCCTCTTTCTGTCCGTAGGCAAAAGATTTCATACCGAGCTTATCCAATTCTACCAGTCCACTCAGGACATTTTTGGGTCCGAGTTCAATCGTTAGCGTAACTCCATGCTTCTTAAGATACTGCATCGTCTGTGCCCACTTTACCGGCTGGGACAAATGCCTTTGGAGCAGTCCCGTAATTCGCCCAGCTTCGGTGTACGGAGTAGCGGTTACATTGGATACGACAGGCCATTTGAATGGATGGAAACGATAACCGGCCAGTTCCACCCCAAGCTGTTCGCCGGCAGGCTCCATCAAGCGACTATGAAACGGCGCACTCATCATCAATGGGGTTGTCTGGGCATCTTGATCCAGCAAGATGGATTCCACTTGTTCAATCGAATCCTGATGACCGGAAATGGCGTACTGACTCGAAGCATTGTAACAGGAAATCGCAGACCATGCCGTATCGGTTGACACTTGCTCACAGGCTCTGCGGATCATCTCCTCATCCGCACCATCAATGATGGTCATAGCTCCATCTGCTTCATCTGCGATAAACTCCGTCAATTCCCCGCGTCGCTTGGTGATCCGCACAGCATCTCCAAATGTCATGGCACCGGAGCACGTTAGCGCTGCGTATTCACCCAGGCTGTGGCCTGCGCAGAATTGCGGGTTGATCCCGATCTCCTCCATGTAGACACGATAGGCAACCACACTCGCTGTCAACAGCGCTGGCTGCATATTGGAAGGTTTGTTCAGATCAAACAGGCTGCCTTCAAAACTCATTTTGGCCAAATCAAAGCCCAGTATATGGTTGGCTTCTTCATACGTTTGTCGTGCAATCTCGTACTGATCATAGAAGTTTTTCATCATCCCTACATATTGAGAACCTTGCCCTGGAAACAGAAATGCTATTTTTTCCATTGATTACACACCTCGCCTCTTAGATTGGGTTTACGCGATAACTTCCATGGACACATACGCAGGCTGATCCTGAATCATGCTTAGATCGCTCTCAAACAAATAAAAATCTCCGTTCTGCTCAATCTCACGGAATCCGGCAAATTTGTAAGTGATCATCATCGTACGATTGCGATCTGTTGATACAAATTCGGCCTGCAAACGGACATTTGCTTCCTTGGCCATACGCATTACATGATGCAGCAGCAATGTGCCTGCTCCTCTAGACATGACGCGGCAGGACACCAGTAGCAGTTTCAGTGTCCACACTTCGTCATTTAATTCGAGTAGAGCGAGGCCTATTTTTCCGTACGTACCGTACTTGTCTTCCAGTCCTGCTATAAGCAGTTTGTGACGTGGAGAGTACCGGAATTGATCGAGCTCCTCATAAGAATAGGTATAGCCTGTGGCATTCAGTTGATGTGTTCTAACCGTCAGCTCTTCCGCACGTTGCAGATCCCCTTCCTTCACTTCAGAGATCGTGAAGATCATGCCAAGAGAGGCCAGAAATTCATCCTGAGTACCTTCAAATTCCTCCTCCTTCTCATTACGAGCAATATCATTCATGTACATCTTTCTGCGTAAGGCAGAATCCTCAGTAATGAAACGTGGCTTCATCTCTTCCATATCCGTCAAGTCAAGATAGGCCATCGCATCAATACAGAGTACGTCGGGATGAGTGAATAATACTTCCTCACGTTCGAAAGGCTGATCATCGACAAAGGCTATCGTGTCCATTCCAATATTGATGGACTCCACAATGGTTTTTACCGATCGGGATTTGGCATTCCAATTGATTTGCGGATAGATGAAATATTCACGCAGACCGAATTCCTCCAATTTGGCCATTGCCAGTTCATGATCGTTACGGCTGGCAACCGATTGCAGAATTCCCCGTTCATCCAGCGTACGGATGACCTCCACAATATTTTCTTTCAGCGTGACCTCTTCATCCTCCAGCAAAATTCCGTTCCAGATGGTATGGTCCAGATCCCAGATCACACATTTAATTTTTTTCATAACAGGACAGCCTCCTCTTGTACGGATTCATGAGTACTCGCAGCGTATGAAGCAATAACCATCTCATGCATTTGTGTGGTACCCTCAATAATCTCATTCACACGGGCATCCCGGTAGAAGCGCTCCACCGGATACTCCGCACTGCAGCCTTTGGCTCCATGAATCTGTACCGCACGGTGCGCTACCTTGTTAACCATGTCTGCCGCGTAGTACTTAGCCGTCCAGGTTTCCATAATGGAATCCGGATCCATCACTTCTTTCAGATAGCCAGATTGATAACATAAAAGCCGTGCCGCTCTCACATCCACAATAATCTCAGTAAGCATTTTTTGAATTAACTGATTTTCCTGCAAGAGGGCTCCGAACTGACAGCGGCTGCCCGCATAACTCAGCGAAGCCTCTAGACAGGCTTGTCCCAGTCCAACACAACCCCAAGCCACGGTGTAGCGACCATAATCCAAACAATGCAAGGCCACCATAGAGATACCTGTACCTGGGCTCCCCACCATACGATCGGATTCAACGTAAACCTGCTCCAGATGCAGTTCCGCCAGCATCGAACCTTTAACCCCTAACATCCCGTTGATCGGCTGTATCTTCAATCCCGGGTTGTTCCGTTCCACCAGGAACGCGGTTGGTTTACCCTTCACCTGAGCAAAGATGAGAAATAGGTCAGCGAGCTGACCCATTGTGATCCACTTTTTTTTCCCGTTCAGCAGATATCCTTCGCCATTGGACTCAGCTACGGTCTCGATGCTTTTGGCATCACTACCAACTCCCGGTTCGCTCAGACCAAAGGCTCCAGTGATTTCACCCGAGGCCAGACGTGGCAACCAATAGGAGCGCATCTCTTCAGAACCAAACTTCTGAATGGCTATGGCAACCATACCGTGAACCGTAAGCAGACTTCGCACGGATGAACATCCTCTTCCGATCTCCTCATTCAGCACTCCAACCGATATTGGATCAAGCCCCATACCCCCATACTCCCGAGGAATCATGGAACCCAGATAACCTGAGGATTTCAGCGAATCGATCACCTCTGGATGAAGCCGTTCTTCCCTATCGTGCAAGCCTGCGTACGGAACGATATATTGATCGGTAAATGATGCAGCATCCTGCTTGCATTGGAGCTGCTGTTCGCTCAATTCCATTTTCAATACGTTAACCTCCTATAATGGACCGGATGAATGCACATTCTTCACACTATATTGGGATGAGAATCGGTGACTTCTTAGGAACTGACCGTCTTGCTCTCAATCAGCTCAACGATGGCATTAATGGACTTGAAGTTCTGCAAATCCAGATCTTTATTATCGACCCGAATGGAGAATTCCTTCTCCAGGAACATAACGAGCTGCATCGCAAACAACGAATTCACAAAGCCAAGGGCAAAGATGTCCTCATCATCCTGAAGCTCATGCTTTTTGAAAAAACGACCCAAAAACTTGCGAACTCTGCCTTTAACTTCTTCCATGCGTATAACTCCCTTTCTCTCATTAAAATGGTTTTGAATAAGCAAAAAACTTGTTTATGCCATGAACTATTCATGCCATTGATTAGTAACTATAGAACCCTTCCCCTGATTTTCTTCCCGTCTGTCCGGCGTGCACCATCTTTCTCAGTAAAGGACAACAACGGAATTTGGGGTCCTGGTAGCTCTCATACAGCACATCAAGCGAATCCACAACGGTATCCAAGCCGATTAAATCCGCAGTCTCCAAAGGCCCCATCGTGTGCCCATAACATTTGACAAAAATATCATCTACTTCACGTGCTGTAGCCACCTGATCCTGAAGAACAAACGCAGCTTCATTCATAAACAGATGGGAAATCCGGTTAGAGACAAATCCGGGATAGTCGTTCACCAGAATCGTCTCTTTACCGATTGATGACAATAGTTCAGTTACTTCTTCAATGGTACGTTCCGAGGTATGCATCCCTTTGATCACTTCAACAGCTGATTTCAGGGGAACCGGATTCATAAAATGAGTACCGATGACCCGATCAGGCCGGTTGGTTAATGCCGCAATTTTGGTAATGGAGATACACGAAGTGTTCACCAGAAATATGCATGCCTCCTGACAGATCGGATCGATCCGGCCGTACACTTGCCTTTTGATGTCCCACTGTTCGTTTACATTTTCAACGATGATATCCGCTTCACGAAGCATCTCCAGTTCCGTCGTCATATGGATACGCTCCATGATGATCTCCGGGTCTTCCAGTCCCTCCACTTTCTTGAATAACTTCAGCATTCGGATATTGTTATAGATCTCTTCACTAGCGATCTCCAGCACTTCATCCTTGATGTCCACCAAGACAACCTCATGACCTGTCTGTGCAAAACTCTGGGCTACACCACGGCCCATCACTCCTGCTCCGATTACCCCGATCTTCTTCATCGTCCCTGTTCCTCCTGTTTGTATGGGAGAAGCCTCGCTCTCCCTGATCAGAAATTAAAATCAAGATCTTCTGCGGCTGAATCGTAAGAAACCAGCATATGCTTGCTGCTTTCCAGTTCAATCTCGCCAAGCTTCTGTTCCGGATAAAGCAATAACTGTTGCAGCAGCGCTACATAATCGTGAAGCATCTTCTCCGCCGTTTCCCGTTTGAAAAGCTTGGTTCGATACTCCAGATTAAATCGCAGCTTGTCATGTTTCTCGATGATTTCGAGATACACGTCATAACGGCTTTCCGCAGCTCCAAACTCATATGGGGTTGTGGTGAATTTGCCCACTGTAACGTCCACTGTACCTACATTCTGAAGAGCAAACATCGCATCAAATAAAGGATTACGGTGTCTGTCTCTATTCAGGTTAAGCTTCCGCACCAGATCTTCGAACTGAAATTGTTGATTCTCATAAGACTTCAGGGCAGCTTCTCTTACCTCGGTCAACAGCTCCATGAACGTTTTTTCCGATTGTGGCTTGGTACGGATCGTGATGATGTTAATAAAAACACCCACAACATCCTCCAGATCGGCGTGTGATCTGCCCGCAATGGGAGAGCCCACAACGATATCATCCTGATCTGCATATTTGGCCAGCAACACGTTGTACGCTGCAAGCAGCAACATAAACAAGGTTGTTCCTGTCTTGGCAGCCATGCGCTCCAGATCCATAGTCAAGGTTTCATTGCCAATAAACACGACCTGATCTCCTTCGAATTCATTGGCCAAAGGACGAGGATAATCGGTAGGCAATTTGAGCTGTGGGATGGAATCCTTGTACAGGTTCAGCCAATACTCTTCCTGTTTGAGCAGAGCACCGGAAGAGAGCAAGGCATTATGCCACACCGCATAATCTTTGTACTGGATGGTGAGTGGTTTCAGCTCACGCCCTTCATACAGATCAATGATCTCCTGCATAATGATGTCCATCGACATGCCATCCGTAATAATGTGGTGCATGTCAAAAAATACGGCGTGTACACGATCAGCCAGCTTAACCACTTCAAAACGGAATAACGGCGCCTGATCGAGTTCAAAAGGTCTCACGAAACCAAGGAGCTTCTCGGTGAGTTGTTCCCGAGTGGACTCTGAGTAACCCACATTGAAATCGACCTGATCCCAAACCTTCTGATAAGGAATTCCATTCAGAAATTCAAATGAAGTCCGGAACGATTCATGACGTTGAATCAGCTTGCGAATGATCTGTTCAAATGCCCCATGCTCAAAATCTCCCTCCATGATGGAGGCTCTTGGTATGTTTGCATTGGTATTTTGACCCTCCAGCCGGTCTAGAACGACGAATCTCTTCTGAGCAGAAGAAACCGGGTAATAAGGTTGGGGCTCCACACGTTTCAACACAGGTAGTGCTCCCTCGGAATCTCCGCTTATGGATAGACCATAGGACTCTTCCAGATAAGCAGCCGATTCCGCAATCGTTGGATACATCAGGATTTCTGCTGTATTCACAAGGATCGACAACTCTTTGGTGAGACCATTGGCGATCTTGAGGCCCAGAATGGAATCTCCGCCCATCTCATAGAAATCATCGTAAATACTGAGTTCATTCACCCCAAGCGCGTTACTCCATAATCGACCTAAGGTGCTCTCAATAACGGAATAAACTTCGTCTGTCCTACCCAACAACTTCATATCGCCCGCTTCTTCCTGTGAACGACTGGCATCACCCTTGCGTCCGGTTTCAATGGCCTCGCTAATGTCAGAAGAGAACAGCATGAGCGGCATGTCATCAGAGACATGTTGGTAGATTCCCTCCCGATTGAGCTCCCCGATCAGAACTTGGGTTACATCCTTACCCATGGCTTCTAGCAGCCCCTGTATACCTCTCGCTGTCGTGATTGCCTTGAATCCACCATCTGAATTGGCATGAAAATCCCGGGCCATGCCGGTTTCCTTCCACGCCGTCCAATTCACGGCAAGGGTGGACAGACCCGCTTGCCTGCGATGAGCCGCAAACGAATCCATATAAGCATTGGCGGCAGTATAGTCCCCTTGTCCAGGTTCACTAAAAAATGTTGTAGCCGTGGAGAACATGACAAAGAAGTCCGGTTGATCTGCACGTGTCAATTGATCCAAGCTCCATGTCCCCAGCACTTTAGGGCGCATGACACGTTCAAAGGCTTCACGGTCTTTGTTCATCAGGAAACCTTCTCCGGCAACACCAGCGCCGTGAATAATACCAGACACTGGACCGTGCTGCTGTCTGATCTTGCTTAGCACCGATGCGAGCTGAAGGGGATCAGCAATATCTACGCTGTACAGATGTACTTCTGTACCCCGAGCTTCCATCTCTTTGATCCGCCCAATCTGAGCAGCTAACTTGGTTTCCTCCCCTGAGGACAGCACAGCTTCCCATGTTGCCCGTTCTGGAAACGGTGAGCGATTCATCAACACAAGTTTGATTTTCTCCGGCGCTAAAGATAATGCACTCGCCGTCTCCAATCCAATCCCGCCTGTCCCTCCAGTGATGAGGTACACACCACCTTCGCGCATCTGTATCGGTCGTTCGGGCAACAAGGACATCGGAATTTCACCCAGCTCCTGGACGTATCGACGCCCCTTACGGTAAGCGGCAAGATATAACATGTCAGGCTCCCGAATTTCCTGTAACCATTGCTCCATCGGTGTCTCAGCATCGATATCAATGCTTCGACAGCGGAATTGATTCATCTCATGACAGATGGTCTTGCCAAGCCCCACCATAGGTGCGTGTTCTGGACGAATGTACAGTTCACTGCCCGTAACGCTTTGTGTACAAGATGTCACCAGTACCAGATCGACTGGTCGTTTGAAATGAACCTTGGACATCGCTTTGGACAAATAAAACAGGCTATACACGCCGCGATCAAGCGATTCTTCCAATTCCTCCACTGTACCTTCATCTCCATGCTGATCCAGTGCGAAGAAATGAAGAAGCTGCGAGATTTTATAAGGCTCTACCGCTCGAATGAACCGTTCATAATCTTCTTCACATGATCGAATGGTAAATTCAGCATTGGCTTGATTGGTATAGGAATCTCCGCGGTAAACCTTGATTACGAGCCGCCCTTCCGCTTCCAGTTTCCCGGCAACAGATGAGGCGATACCACTTCTATCCATCAATATCACAACCGGTTCTGTATTGCCTCCATGCTGACCAGTCGATATTCGATTCATTTCCTTCCACATGGCCGCATAATGCAATGGAGCCGCGGTCTTTTCTACAGAGACCTCACGCAGCTGTGGACGTTCGGGAATATTGATCCAGCAGCGCTTCCGTTCCAACGGATACGCGGGCAAGCTGACTTTACGAGGATGTTCTCCTTCGTACAGTTCTTCCCAGTCTGCATCTGCTCCCTGTACATACAGATGGGCAATCTGCTTCAACAAATACTCCGACTCGCGTCCATCCTGTACAAAGCTCTGGATGGCCGAACGCATTAATTGGCTAAGACCCATTTTGTCAGATTCGGTCATTTCACCAGGCGCCTTATCCTTCTTACTCTTGGGAACAGTCTTATGTTCGCCGAACTCGACTCCTGTCAGTGCAATGGATCGGAACGATGTGTTCTCCAGCTGCCTCAGCGTATTCAGCAGCCCTTCCGTATCCCGCATCATCATTGACAACCTGAACGGGTAATGCCCTCGTCCTGTGCTTGCTGTACTGCAAATATCTGCGAGTTCATATCGCACGTTCCGGTCAAGCAGACGAACATAATCAGTAACCAGCCGCTGAAGGGCCTCTTCGGATCGAGCAGACAGTACCAACAAATGAGGACGTGCTGGTACAGATACGGGTACAGTCACTGGTGGTTCTTCCAGAATGACATGACAATTCGTTCCGCTGATGCCAAATGCGCTGACCCCACAGCGACGAGGTCCATCCTTCACCTTCCACGGTCGTAATCGTGTATTCACATATACAGGCGAAGCATGAAAATCAATATTTCGGTTAGGACGATTAAAATGAAGATTCGGCGGAATCACGCCATGTCTAACAGCCAGAGCCGCCTTGATCAGACTGATCATACCTGCTGCCTCAGAGGTATGACCCAGATTGGTTTTAATGGAACCGACCGCACAGAATTGACGTCGATCTGTGAATTGTCGGAACGCATTTTGGATACCTTTAATTTCAATCGGGTCACCCAGTGCGGTTCCTGTGCCATGCGTTTCCATGTACGTGATCGTCTCGGGATGAATACCCGCCTGTTTCCAGGCCTTCGTAATAACTTCCTGTTGAGCCGCTGGATTCGGAGCCGTAATGCCGGCTGAACTGCCATCCTGATTCATCGCAGTGCCTTTGAGTACGGCGTATACCTGATCCCCATCCCTGAGCGCATCCTCCAGTCTTTTTAGCATGACTACTCCGATGCCTTCACCAAGCCCGGCACCATCAGAATCATCATCAAATGCTCTTGTCTTTCCGTCACCAGACTCCAGACCTTGTAGCATGTTTTCATTCTTTTTGGTGATCGGCATGGTTGAGATTTTGATTCCACCCACTGCGGCCATGCTGCACTCTCCGCTTAACAGGGCACGCGAAGCAATGTGTACCGCTGTGAGAGACGAAGAACAGGCCGTATCTACCAACATGCTAGGCCCTTTGAGGTTCAGCAAATACGATATACGAGCAGGAATGATGGATGGTGTGTTACCCACCACGGCATCCGGCAGAGCGCCCAAATCGGTCTCATATATGAATCGTGAATACATATCAACAGTGTTTGTTGAATAACCCAAATAGACACCGGTATCCGATCCGGCCAGTTTCCCGCCGCCGTAACCCGCATCCTCAATGGCCCTCCACACGGTCTCCAGGAAGAGACGCTGATTCGGGTCTGTCAGACTTGCTTCTTTCGGTGATAATTTGAAGAATGAATAATCGAATAAGTCAATGTCTTCTATAAAAGCTCCCGCTTTGGAATCCAGTTCCGGGAGGTCCAACCTTGTATTCTGCAAATACCAATCCAGATCTTGTTGTCGTCGTTCCGGGAGAGGACGGATATGATCCACCTTGCCTTGAATATGCTCCCAGAATTCGGATACATCCGTTGTGGAAGCGACATTCAGAGCCATCCCTATAATGGCTAGATCCTCTGACAATGGTCCCGAAGCAGTGTGTCCTGAATGCTGCTGATCTTGTGGACACATCTCTGCTTGCTTCACTGCATCTGATGATGTCTGTTCGTGGCTGCTCACAGGAGCATCCATGTCGCTCAATACATTAAGCGTGTTTTCTTCCGATTCACCGTGTTCCTTGAAAATATATTCGGCCAGCTTGTGAATCGTCGAAAATTCAAACAAGTCCGTTACGGCAAGGACGCCCGGATATCTTTTGGAAAGTCCCGCGTGAATTTTCAACAGCAGAATGGAATCAGCACCAAGCTCGAAGAAATTCTCATAGATATCGATCTCGTCAAATCCGAGAACTTCTTTGCATACGCTGGCAACATGCCGTTCGGTAGCCGTATATCCACCCTCGCTCTTGCCTGTTAATTTCACTTCACCGCTTGATGTACTGCCAACCTTCTTGGTCGACCTCGTTTTGGAAGCAGCACTTTGCAGATATTCAGCCACTCTGCCACTAAGTTCTGTGGACAATCGAACCTGCATTTTATCCAGCAAACGCACACCACCGCCACTGAAGTTCAGCTGCCCGATAAGCACCCTGCGAATGGAGGAATTCATGGCTTGTTCCAAGCCATGTATGGCCTGTGCCGTAAGGACCGTTTTGAAAATGGTATCTGCGGTGAAACCAGCATCCACCGACATGCCCGTCTCTTTCCATGTGGTCCAATTCACGGTGAGTGTGCGCTTTCCTCTTAGGGTACGCTCATCAGCGAAGGCATCCAGGTAGGCATTTGCCGCCACGTAGTCTGCCTGTGTTACACCACTGAACATCGTCGCTACAGATGAATACATCACAAAGAAATCCAGATCGTCACTGTGAGTCAGTTCGTCCAGATTCCAGGTACCATATATTTTGGATGCCAGCACTTCACTGAACCGTTCCTCACTCCGATCCACCAGAAGTTGATCTCCACCGACGCCCGCTCCATGAATGATTCCATGAATAGCACCATAACGTGTACGCATATCCCGAATCACCCGATCCATCGCTTCCCGGTCAGCCACATCCGCACTGTACCAGGAGACTTCCGAACCTGCGGCCTCCAGCTCCATAACGGCTGTAATGAAACGGCGAAGCTTGGCTTGACCGGGCTGATTCATCAGGTTGTCCCAATGTACACGATCCGGTATCGGGGTGCGATTGATCAGAGCCAGACGCACGGGAGCTTTGGAAGCCAGGAAACGCGCTGTTTCCAAACCAATACCACCGCCGCCACCTGTAATCAGGTACACGCCCTGAGGGCGTACAACTAATGGGGCATCTCCTGCAACCTGCACACGCGTAAATTCTTCAACGTAACGTTGTCCATTACGGTAAGCTATCAGGTAGTCCCCCTGATCTTCTGTCCCCAATGCTTCTTCGATCCAATCCTCTGCAGTGGTATCTGCATCTACGTCAAAGGATCGGAAAGAGATGGACGGATGCTCACGGTTCAGTACCTTGCTTAGACTAAGGAATGGCGCATGTTCCGGCCGCTGAGCGGATTCTTCTCCCGTAATATGGTGTGCATTTAATGCAATCAGTGTAATACCAGCAATCTCGGCAAAGTCACTTCTCATCAGGGCACGCACCAAATAGTACACACTGTACGTACCTCGGCGCTGACTGCGCTGCAATTCATTCAGACTTTGAACCCCCGGCTGCGGGGTATCCAGAGAACAGCCAACATGTATGACGTGATCCACCGATTTGCCTTGAAGGCTTGCGAAGAGACGGTCGTAATCCGCTTCCTGGTCACCAAGCGTATAGCGATTATTGATCAAGTCTGCATAAGCAGAACCCAGTGCTGCCCGGATGACCTTCACCCCGGTACGTTCTAACACACGAGCTACGGAGTCACCTGCACCATACTTGCCTTCAATCAACAATACTGTTTCCGGCATAACGGAGATCCCGCTACCTGAACGTTTCCACTCAGCAGTTCTCCATTGCATCGTATAATGAAAATCTTCCGTCTGTTGTGTAGACACTGCCATGCCTCTGTCGATTCGACTGGATGCCAGTTCTTCAGGGAGATCAATCCAGCAGCGATGAGATTCAAAAGGATACACGGGTAAGCTGACACGTCGCACATGCGTACCTTTGTACAATTCCACCCAATCCACATCGGCCCCTTGTACGTATAACGAACCAAGTTCGGTCACCCCTGCTTCATCATCCCACTCGGAGAGGTTAACCCCTTGTGTAAGCTCCTGTACCTGTCGATCAAGCTTCTTTCGTGACGCTTCAGTTATGTCACCAGGTTCAAGCTGTGATTTGCTGGCAGGTACAATCTTGTGCTCCCCATAGCTGAACCACGACTCAGGTTCATTCCACGTTTCTGCCAAGCATAGCACTTGCAGCTTCAAGCCCAGATCCGCGAGATTCTCTGCCACTATAGCCAATCTGAAGTTGTAGTGTCCTCGGCCAACACTGGCGGTATAACACAGGTCCTGGAGATGGCATGTGGGCGGTTTGTCCTGTACAAATCGGCTATATGTTGTGACCAGCTCTCGCAGAGCTGACTCAGACTTGGCGGACAACACGACCAGACCTGCCTTCGCATAAGAAGCGTCAACAACCGTGGCAACCGGTGCTTCTTCCAGCACCAGATGACAGTTCGTCCCGCTAAAGCCAAAACTGCTGACCGCACAGCGCATCGGGGACTCTTTCCCCTCCCATTTGCGGAGTCTTGTGTTAACATACACAGGTGATGTCTTGAAATCGATCTGTCCATTGGGTCTGTCAAAATGAAGAGACGGCGGAATTTCGCGATTTTTGATTACCAGTGCTGCCTTGATCAGACTGACCAGACCTGCCGCTTCATAGGGATGACCCATATTCGATTTCACAGTACCAATCGGACAAAACTGCTTTTTATCCGTATACTTCTGAAAAGCAAGCTCCAAGCCTTCAAGTTCCAAAGGATCTCCCAGCTTTGTGCCCGTCCCATGTGTTTCAATATAGGACAGGGTCTCGGGGTGAATTCCCGCCTGATCCCACGCTCTGGATATCACATCAGCCTGGGCCTCCGGATTGGGAGCGGTGATCCCGATGGAAGCTCCGTCCTGATTAATAGCACTTCCTTTGATGACCGCATAGATCTGGTCTTTGTCCTTGAGCGCTTTACTCAACGGCTTCAGTAATACCGTAGCCACCCCTTCGCTGATTCCAGCCCCATCCGATGAATGGTCAAAGGCTCTTGTTCGTCCATCCGATGCTTCAAGACCCCCGCGGTAATACTCTGTATCCAGTGGCATCAGGTTCACACGCAATCCACCGGCAAGTGCCATATCACAGTCGCCATTCCGAATGGATTGACAGGCAAGGTGTACAGCAACCAAAGAGGATGAACAGGCTGTGTCCACCACCATCGAAGGCCCTTTTAGATCCAGAAGGTATGAGATTCGTGCAGGCATCATGGCAGAAATATTGCCCACAGCTGCATCGGAAGTTAATTGAATATCAATGTCCTGGATCATTCTCAGATAGCTGTCCTTAATGTTACTGGCGAATCCCAGGTATACGCCTGTCCGGCTGCCAGCCAGACTTTTCCCGCCATATCCCGCATCTTCGAGTGCACTCCAGGCTGTTCGCAGGAATAGTCTCTGAAAAGGGTCCATCAGAGCGGCGTCCCGAGGCGGAATCCGAAATAATTTGTAATCAAATTGGTCGATGTCCTTTAGATAGGAACCATCACTGTATTTGATGTCCTCTCCATAGCCTGCATATCGGAGATAGGCATCTATATTTTGACGACGAGAGTCCGGAAAATTGGCAATGGAATCACAACGATCACGGATGTTGTCCCAAAACTCCCCAATATTGTCCGCAGAAGGAAGCATGGCCGATATGCCTACAATGGCAATTCCCTCCGAGTCGCTCCGCCTCCCCTCCGATTTCAATCCTTTGAGCAGCTGGGCAGCAACCTGTTTATCAATTTTGCCCGCGGCTGCATTCTCAATAATGATTCTCAGCATCTGGCTTGTTTGGTTCATCGGGTTCTCCTTCCTCAACGATCCTCGAAGCTCTTGACTGCATCGTCAATGCTCAGACTACCGGCTTCAATGTCTTTAAACAGTTGTTCAAAATCATCCACCGGTTGGGCTGGCTCAGCAGCCGGTTTTATGTCCAACTTGGTCATGACAAATTGGGATAACGCATGCACACTGGTGTACGAAAACAGATGGATCAGCTTCATTTTGCCTGGATAAGCATCTTCGAGCAGAGAAAATAATCGATTTAACAAAATCGAATCTCCGCCCAGATCAAAAAAGCTGTCGTGGATATCCAGCTCTTCAAACCCGAGCACTTCGTTATACATGCCTGCAATCTGCCGTTCGATGCTGTTGTAATCCTCGCCGTCTTTCCCTTTGAGCTCAACATGTGCATTCACCGATTTGTTACGTTTAGCCGCAACAGGAGCCATCTGACGCGACTCTTCCAACTTCTCGGCTTCTTTCAGCCTGTTTGTCATCTCTTCGGTGAATCGGAATGGAAACTTGGTCAACAGCGCTTTGGCAAACCGTGGATGGTATGTAAATTCCCCGATCAACACACGCGGCACCTCTTTGTTCAATGCTGCAAAAAATCCGGCCGTTGCCTGTTCGGTCGGAAGGGCTTTCGTAATGGCGTCCACATTAAAACCATAATCCACAGACATACCCGCTTCTTTCCATGAAGACCAGTTGATCGACAAGGTCTTCAGACCACTTTTGCTGCGTGAGTAAGATAAGGCATCCAGATAGGCATTAGCCGCTGAATAATCCCCTTGTCCAACTTCACTTGACAGCGACAGACCGGAAGAGAAAAAGACCAGGAAATCAAGCTCATCCTGCCGGGTCAGTTGGTCCAGTATCCAGGCTCCCTGCACTTTTGGATGAAGGACTTCGTCAAACGTTTCCTGCGTTTTGCGGATCAAATATCCAACTGCTGGTACACCTGCACCGTGGATCACACCCGTGATAGCCCCATACTTCTCCCTGACATCGGCCAGCACATCCTGCATCGCTGCATAATCCGATACATCGGCTGCATAACAGGATACTTCTGAACCCTGTTGTTCAATCTCCAGGAAATTGCGGAGACGAGCAGCCGTCTTGGATTCGAGCTCAGGGTTGTGAAGCAGTGTTTCCCATTCCGATCTTGCAGGAACTGGGGTACGCCCAATTAGCACAAGCTTGACCTCTGCTTGGGAGGCGAAGAATTTTGCCATTTCCTGACCAATCCCACCTGTTCCACCGGTAATGACGTACACACCATCCTTTTGGATATGGACAGGGGAATCCCCCAACTCATCAGCTTGAACTTCACCCAATTCCTCAATGTATCGAATCCCATTACGGTAGGCAGAGGTATAACTCTGATCTTGGGAACCCATTTCCTGAAGCAGTTCATCTGCCCCTGTGCTCTCGTCCAGATCAATGCTTCGACAGGTAATATGCGGATATTCCAAGGCGAGTACTTTACCCAAACCATATAACGAGGCCGCTTCAGGAGAGAGTCGGCTCTCACCCGTTGTAACTTCGTAGACCTGTTCAGAGACCAACATCATATTCAGTGCGTTGTCACTTCCATGTTCAATGAGCGCACGAATCAGATAAAAGAGGCTATATACGCCTTTTTGCTGACTATGTTCCAAGTCCTGAAGTGTACGAATCTCCGCAGAAGTCGGCACTGCAAAGAGATGTATAATGTCACTGATGGATGTATCCCCCAGCGCTGCAAACAGCTCCGTAAAGTTGCTTTCGGACCCATTCAACGTAAACGATCCGTCCGGTTCGTGCTTGAAAGATTCTCCATATCCGACCTCAATCACTTGGCGCCCCGACTGCTTAAGACGTTCAATCAATACACTTCCCCGATTGCCCTCGTCCTTCAAAATCAAAACTGCACCTGTTCCTTGAATCTGTTCAGGCTCAGTTAGATCCGCTCTCGTCCAGTTCATCCGATAGAATCGGGCTGGCATCGGTTCTTCCGAGACCGCATTGCTGCAAGCTGCTGTAGCGGCGGTACGAGCCGCCTCGGGAACTTCAAACCAGCAGCGAGTCCGGGTAAATGGATAGGTTGGCAGACTTGTTTTGCGCAGTCTGTCTCCTGTGTATAGAAGCTCCCAGTTCAGTTCTGCACCTTGCACATAATTTAGTCCAATCCGGTCCAATATGTCCTGTTCAGCCTGCTGACCCTTACCCATCTTCGCCAGTTCCGGATTCAGACTCATCGTCTGATGGCCTGTGTGCCCTTCTTCTCCACCTGTAGCCGGTGAATCTGGACGACCTTGATCGTTGATAACCTTATGATAACCGTAATAAATCCCTGGATTTTGGTGTCCATTGGGTCCACTACTTTTGCTAAAACTCTCATCTGATCCGATCATTCGTCCAGCTTCATTCAAGCGAAGCAAAAGCTCTTCCGCATCCTGCCCGGTGACCAGTAAACGGTAGGCGTAGTGCCCCCTGCCTGTGTTGGCGGTATAACACAGAGAAGGTACATTCTGAGCTTCAACTTGAGAGAGAACGTGAGCATATTCCGTAATCAGCGTCTGGAGCGCTGCCTGCGTTTTGGCCGATACGGTTAGAAGATGTTCTCCGCGTATTTCCGGCTCTTTAGCCGTAGTGGTCGGTGCTTCTTCCAGCACAATGTGACAATTGGTCCCACTGATGCCAAATGCACTAACACCGCTACGTCGAGGGGTGGCAGCGGTATCCCAATCCCGCAAGCGGGCATTCACATAGACCGGGGATGCCGCAAAATCGATGGCCCGATTCGGTCTGTGAAAATGTTTGGAGGCCGGAATCTGTTTATGTTTCAATGACAAGGCCGATTTGATCAAACCCACGACACCAGCCGCCTCTGACAGGTGACCGATATTCGTTTTGACCGAGCCGATTCCGCAAAATTGACTTTTACCCGTGTGACGCCGGAATGCCTGCTCAATCCCTTGCACCTCCAGGGGATCGCCCAGCATGGTACCACTGCCATGTGTCTCAATATAAGAGACCGTCTCGGGATCGATACCGGCATCCGCCCAGGCTTGAAGAATCGCTTCAGTCTGTGCCTCCGGGTTCGGGGCAGCAATGCTGATGGATTTACCGTCTTGGTTTACACCATATCCTTTGATAACAGCGTAGATCTGATCACGGTCTTCCAACGCTTTATCCAGTGGTTTGAGCATCACCACCCCTGCGCCTTCACCAATACCCGATCCGTCCGAATCGTCATCAAACGCTTTGGTTCTCCAATCGGTAGACTCAATCCCAATTTTGATATGATCACTCTTTAGCGGAACCAGATTAATCTTGATTCCCCCGACGAGCGCCTGATCGCATTGCCCCTCCTTGATTGCCTGACAAGCCAGTGTAATCGCAACCAGAGAGGATGAACAAGACGTATCCACCACCAAGCTTGGCCCTTTTAAATCCAGTAAGAAGGATAACCGACCAGCCGCTACAGAAGCCAGATTACCAACAAGCGAATACGCAAAAGATTCCGGTTCCGCATCGTAGATAAAACGTGAGTATAAATCCCGAATATTGTTGGAAAGACCCAGGTATACCCCCGTACGGCTGCCCGCCAGTTTCCCTCCACCATACCCTGCGTCCTCGATCGCTTTCCATGCCGTTTCCAGAAACAGCCTGTGATTGGGGTCCGTAAGACTGGCTTCTTTGGGTGACATTTTAAAATAGGCATAATCAAATTTATCAATCTCATCCAGATAGGCATTTTCGTTGAATTGAATCTCGTCTGGTGACATGCCTAAATATTGCAGATACGAATGAATATCCGGTATTCTGGATGCCGGAAAGGAACGAATACTGTCCGTACCACTGACGATGTTGTCCCAGAATTCTCCGGGAGAATCAGCTTGGGGCAATTTCAGAGCCATGCCCACAATGGCAATATCTTTGGCAGCATTGGTTGACCCGGACGCAGTATTGGCGTCCTCCTCCGCTTTGAGCTTTTTGAGCAGCTGCACGGCCACTGTTTTGTCCAGACTTCCGTCTTGCAGATGTTCCATGACAAACTTGTATACACTCTCCACCACAGTTCCTCCTTTACAGGTTAATCAGGTTATTCAACGCCTGCTGCAGCGTAACGTCGCCGCTTTCCATCTGGTCGATTACACGCTTCAACTCCTGCTCCATGTCTTGTGGCTTCGAAGTAGACTTCTCATCCATAAAACGAGCCAACCTGGTAATATTGGAGTTCGCAAACAGATCCGTGACTTTGGTCAAACCAGGAAACTGCTGATCAATCCGGGCCTGAACCTGTATGAGCACAATGGAATCAGCACCCATCTCGAAGAAACTATCCCCTACATTAATCTCATGAAAACCAAGCATCGTTCGACAGATGGAAGCGAGTGCCTTTTCGGTTGGTGTATAGGATGCATCTGATTTACCTGTCAAAACCACTTCTCCGTCACGATCCTCTGACGAGGATACTGGAAGACGCTTGCTTGCCAACTGCTTCATCCGTTGGTCCAGTTGAACGCGAATAGAGGAAGAAAGATCAAACGGACTTTTGGCCAGTGCGGATATCAATTGACCCTCATAATGAATCTGACCAATAAGTACTCGGCGAACCAAGGGTTGCCGCATCACAAGAGATAACTGATTCATCGCTTGTTCTGTTGGCATGGCTTTGAACAGCGTATCCACAGCAAACCCGTGCTCTGCTGACATACCCGTTTCCTTCCAGGTAGACCATTGCACCGTCAGCGTGCGCTTGCCCATCATTGATCTGTAGTCGGCATATGCATCCAGGTAGGCATTGGCAGCAATGTAATCCGCCTGTCCCGGAGCGCTGAATACCGAAGCGATCGATGAATAGAGCACCATAAAATCGAGATGATCCTGTTCGGTAAGTTGATCCAATACCCAAGTACCATGTACTTTGGGAGAGAATACCTCGGTGAATCCCGCCTGTGAACGGCTTGTGATCATCTCCGAGCTTCCAACCCCTGCGCCATGGACAACTCCTTTAATTTTCCCGAACTTTGCCCGAAGCTGATCCAGAACTTCACGCATGGCATCCAGATCCGACACATCTGCAGCATGGCAACTAACCTGATGTCCCCGTCTCTCCAGTTCACGAATAACTGTAATTTGGTGAATCACTTTGAGTCTCGATTTTTCCGTAACAATGGCATCCCATTCCTCACGTGCAGGCATCGGTGTACGGCTGATTAATGCAAGGTTCACTGGAGCGTCGGAAGCCAGATATCGCGCGGTTTCCAAGCCTATTCCACCGGTCCCCCCTGTAATGATGTACACACCATCGTTGTCAAAAATAAGGGCATCTTCAGAAGGTACGGATTCGTTCAATGCTCTGAACTCCTGAACATACCGTGTTCCATTACGATAGGCCACTTCATAATAGGAAGATGCCGTACCGATCTCCTGCAGCAACAGCTCCAGAGACGAATCCTCATCCATATCAATACAACGGCAATGAACCTGTATGTTCTCCTTGCCTACCACCCTGCCCATGCCAAAGGCAGAAGCCAGATGAGGTTTTATCCGCTCCGCACCAGTGATGCAATTGACTTCACGGGAAACCAGAATTAGCTCCATGGGCTGACTCAGAGAATTGGACAACAGCGCTCGAATAAACCGGAAGAATCCGTATACACGTTCATCTAGAACAGACTCTAATGATTCCATGTCACTAGCTGCACTTGCTGCATGTTCATCACTGCCCACGCCGTTCAGATACACAACTCTTGAAAGTTGGTCTAGACCCGCCTCTTGCAGCACACGTTCATAGACTTCCACTTGTTCCACATTTCGACCGTCCGGGTCAGATCGCAGAACATCTGCCTGAAGTACGGTATATACCTGCATCCCCGACTGTTCCATACGTGCCGCTATCTCAGCTGCATATTTGGACCCATCCAGCAGTATCAGTGTAGTACCTTTGCTCGCTTCGATCGGCTGATCGGAAACTTCTTTCGCTATCTCCTTCTGCTGCCATACAAGCTCGTAGGCTTCCGGTACCGATCTGGTGCTCGCTTGTGCATACACTGAAGACTGCTCGGGAAGATCCACCCAGCAGCGTGTATTATCGTATGGATACAATGGAAGACTGATTTTACGAATTTCCTCTTCCCTATACATCAGGCTCCAGTCCACGTCACTGCCTGTTGTGTACAGTCTGCATAATTCATGTAATAATCCCGGGTCTGAAGACTCCATGTATCGGGATAGACAATCTCTGCCCTCCTGTTTCAAGATGGACTTCTCCTGTCCAGTCAATTCGTGGTCTTTCCCTTCGATCTTCTCTGTGACTACTTTATGCACGCCATAATAGAGCTGATGCTCACCTGCGGATTCGAGACCTGATGTAGCGAGTAGCCGCAGTTTCATGAGCAGATCGGATGTGTCCGTTACTCCAAGGGCGATCCGATATACATGATGCCAGCGGCCCGTATTCGCGGTATAACATATGTTTTTGAGCGAAAGATCCTGCTGACGTTCCGAGATAAAACGGATATAGTTATCCACCAGCGCAAGCAACGACTTGCGGCTCTTGGCACTTAGCGTGAACACTTCGACATCTCTGGTAATCTTCCGTTCCTGGATCACAGGCGGCTCTTCCAGTACCAGGTGGCAGTTGGTTCCGCTAAATCCAAAAGCACTGACTCCGCAGCGAAGCGGCTCACCATTCCCGTCCCATGGTCTCGACTTCGTATTGACATACAACGGCGAATCCTGGAATGGAATGGATGAGTTGGGCTTGTCAAAATGAAGCGTAGGTGGTAATACCCGATGCTTCAAAGCCATAGCCGCTTTAACCAGACTGCCCACACCAGCTGCTTCAAACAGATGGCCTATATTGGACTTGACCGAGCCTATGGCAACAAACTGATGCTTGTCTGTATATCGGCGCAGTGCTGTGGTAAGTCCATCCATCTCAATAGGATCGCCGAGCTTCGTCGCAGTGCCATGCGTCTCCACGTAACCAATGGTCGAAGGATCAATGCCGGCATCCTGCCATGCCTTCACAATGA
The DNA here is from genome assembly GCF_037974275.1 of Paenibacillus sp. FSL R5-0519. Lineage (NCBI taxonomy): Bacteria > Bacillati > Bacillota > Bacilli > Caryophanales > Paenibacillaceae > Paenibacillus > Paenibacillus sp. FSL R5-0519. The sequence continues at coordinate 614,096 of NZ_CP150234.1, read as the reverse complement.
CATCCGTCTGTGCTTCAGGATTTGGAGCCGTAATGCCAATCGAAGCTCCGTCCTGATTAATGGCACTTCCTTTGATCACCGCATAAATATTGTCTTTATCTGCAATCGCCTTGCTTAGTGACTTCAATACAACGGCGGCTCCGCCTTCACCAAGTCCCGAACCATCTGCTTCCTGATCAAATGGTTTGGTTAATCCATCCGAAGATTCAATGCCCACTTTCAAATAATCGTGATCCAACGGACTTAGGCTGATCCGTGCACCCGCAACAATCGCCATCTCACAATCACCATTACGAATGGCCCGGCAGGCCAGATGGGTAGCGACAAGGGATGCGGAACATGCCGTGTCGATGACCATCGTAGGCCCCTTGAGATCCAGTGGATAGGCAATACGAGTCGGCATCATCGCTGTGATATTTCCTACGATGGACATCGGATATTGATAGGGATCGAGATCACAGATCATTTTGAGATAGGAGTCATTCAAACTACTGGCAAAGCCCATATAGACACCCGTGTTGGTTCCTTCGATGCGTCCACCGTAACCTGCATCCTCTACCGCATGCCATGATGTCTTCATGAATAACCGCTGAATCGGGTCTGTTAATCCTGCCTCCTTCGGAGACAAGCGGAAATACTTATAATCAAACTGGTCAATATCATCCAGAAATGCACCCTGAAGGTACTGCACTTCTTTGTCCGAACCCAGCTTGGCATTCATCCATTGATGATAGACATCCATGTCTTTTTTGCGTCCCTCTGGAAAATCCGTTGTACAGTCCACACCGTTCAAGATGTTGTCCCAATACTGCTCTGCCGTATCAGCCATTGGCATTTCCGCAGCAATCCCAATAATGGCGATGGCCTCATCCTGTTCAACGATTGGTTTCTTTTGCTCCAGGGCAGCAGCAGCTTTTGTTTTTACAGCCGTGCCATTACCCTGATTCACATGCAGTGCCAGCTTATGGATAGACGTATGTGCAAATAAATGAGCAATCTTCACTTTACCCGGAAACTCCTCGTTCAGCCTCTCATGCATACGGATGAGCATGATGGAGTTGCCCCCGAGATCGAAGAAATTATCATAGATATTGATCTCCTGATAACCCAGAATCTCACTGTATATGCGTGCTACCTGCTGCTCGGTTTCCGAATAGAGTCCCCCTTCATTCCCGGAAAGATCTACGGGCCCCGTATGCTTCTCCTGTGGTACGGCCCGGTTGCCACGATTCGATGCTCCCTGATCAGCGATTTCCTTACTCCGCTTCACTCCAGCTTCCAACTTCTCCGACAACCGGAACGGGAACTGCCCAAGTGCAGCGAGATGTTTGCTTCCATAATTCATCGCACCGATGAATACTCGCGAGAGCCGTCTGCTCATGGCTGCTTCCATCGCTGCAATACCATCCGTGGTAGGAATGGTTTTGAACATGCCATCGACATTGATACCAAATTCCACGGACATTCCGGTCTCTTTCCACGATACCCAATCAATGGAGAGTGTTCTGCGACCCTGCCCTGTCCTCCATGCAGCGAAGGAATCCAAATAACAATTGGCAGCCGTATAATCCCCTTGTCCAATCTCACCGATGACAGATATCCCGGAAGAGAACAATACCATAAAGTCCATGTCCTGATCCCGCGTCAGTTTCTCCAGAATCCAGGTTCCCTTCACCTTGGGTCCAAGAATGGTCTGGAATTCCTCATCGCTTTTGCGATAAATAAATCCGTCTCCGGGAATACCTGCTCCATGAATAACACCATGTATATTACCGTAGCGGTGGGTGATATCCTGAATCACGTCCGTCATGCCCGCAACATCGGCCAGATCTGCACTATAATAATGAACGGTTGCGCCCAATGCTTCCAGTTCAAGGATGCCTTGCATCTTGGTACAGCGGGAGTCTTGGCCTGCTTCCAATATGTCTTCCCACTCTTCCTTTGCTGGAAGAAGTGTCCGACCAACAATCGCGAGCTTCACTTGCTCCGAAGAAGCCAGAAACCGTGCTGCTTCCAGACCAATACCGCTTGTACCACCCGTCACGAGATATAAACCGCCTGGACGCACCTTGAAAGACACGCTCTCACTTTCATTAAGATCTATCTCTGTGAAGGTCTCCGTATAACGCTGGCCTTCACGATACGAAACAGCGTATGCTTCACTGTTGATATGTCTTTCCTTGAGGATATCCTTCGCAGATATGGACTGATCCACATCTATAAACTTGCTGCGAATATGTCCATATTCCTGCTGAATCACTTTACCAAGTCCCATTAAGAGTGCATTATGAGGGGTGATCCTCTCTTCTCTTCCTGTGACTTGTCCAGCGTACTCAGCAATCAGGTTCAGATGAATCTCTTCAGCAAAGCCTTTGCTCATAAGCGCCTGAATCAGATAGACCGGTGAGTAGAAAGCTTCCTGTTGTCTGGCTTCAATAGCTGCCAAATCTTCAGGATATAATGAATTGCCCATCATGGATAAATAGATGATTTCGGTAATTTCTCCGTCTGTGAACAAATCTAGTAGCTCAGTATAAGCCGCCGGATTATTTCCGCCGACTTCATATTGATTCTCCGATATTTGCCGGAACTGGTTACCCGGTCTCACATGGACTACCCGCTTGCATTCGTCCTCCAGTTCTGCCGACAGTTCCTGTTCCAATTCGGTACCATTACCGATAATCATAACTGTGCCTGAAGAGGAAGGTGCCGAGGTATGCGAATTCGTATCCCCATCGTCCTCTATCCAGCGCACCGTATGAAAATAGTCTTTTAACGACACAGCCGTCGGGTCTTGAATATCAATCCAGCATCGACTGGGCTCAAACGGATACGTAGGTAAACTTAACTTCCGTACCTGTCTCTTTTGATATAGCTGCCCCCAATCCATCGTTGCACCCTCGGCATAGAGTAAAGCCAGCTCCCGAAGTGCTGATTCATCCCATACAAGAGGACTGGCAGCAAGTTCTTTGATCCGTTCCTGTGCCTGGGATGATTGACGTCTGGTACGCTCACGTTCTTCCGATGCCATTCGCTCGGCTCCAGTAGGCTTAGGCGCAGGAGCACCGATATAGACTCCCTCTTGTGTCTTCAATTGGGTCCACGGTTGTTCCAACAGGTGAATCAGTTGAGCCGTGTCCTCCACAAGCAGAGACAGACGATGTTCATAATGCCCACGACCTGTAGCTGCCGTATAACAGACATTTGCAACAGGAACTTCACGATTCTCCTTCAAGAAACGCTCGTACCGCTGGAGCAATCGAACCAGAGCTTCTTCCGTCTGAGCCGAACACACAAACAGCTGCTTGCCTGAAGCCTGATCCTCTCCCGGGTCTTGAGCAGTAATGGCTGGAGCTTCCTCAAGCACGACATGACAGTTGGTTCCACTGAATCCAAAAGCACTGACACCACATCTGCGCGGGACGCCCTCTTCCGCCTCCCAGGGTCGGAGTTGTGTATTCACATACACGGGTGTTTGCTCAAACCGGATGTTGCGATTGGGTTTGGCGAAATGAAGAGACGGCGGCAGTTTCTGATGTTTCAAAGCCATCACTGCTTTGAGCAGCCCAGTCACGCCTGCACATTCATATAAATGACCGATATTGGATTTCACAGACCCGATCGCGCAAAATTGTTTTTTGGAGGTAAACTGTTCAAATGCATTGGTAATCCCTTTAATCTCAATCGGGTCTCCCAATTCCGTCGCTGTACCATGGGCTTCAATATAACGGATGGTCTCAGGATCGATCCCCGCTTCTTCCCACGCCTTCACGATCGCTTCGGATTGGGCACGCGGATTCGGTGCAGTCAACCCGATGGAGGTTCCATCCTGATTGGCAGCAGTTCCCTTAATGACGGCGTAGATATGATCTCCATCCTCAATGGCCCGACTTAACGGTTTCAAAAGAATGGCTGCCACACCTTCACCCACACCTGCCCCATCAGAGGCATCATCGAATGTCCGCGTCTCCCCGTCCGAGGACTCAATGCCAAATTGCTCATATTTATTAAAAACAGGGAGCGTGTTCACCTTCACCCCACCCGCTATGGCTGCATCACACTCACCACTTCGGATCGACTGACAGGCCATATGGACGGCAACAAGAGATGAGGAACATGCGGTATCCACCACCATGCTGGGGCCTTTCAGATTCAGCAAATAGGATATTCTTCCCGCCAGTACCGCTGTCACATTGCCCGTTACCGAGATGGAGATGGATTCCGGTTCTACATCGGCGATAATATTGGCATAATTATCCCGGGTACTGCTGTAATATCCTACATACAATCCCGTATTGCTGCCGGATAACTTTGCGCCTCCATAACCTGCATCTTCCACGGCTTCCCATGCCGTCTGGAGAAAAATTCTCTGGTCAGGACTCATCAGGGCTGCTTCTTTGGGTGTCAGCTTAAAGTAGCGATAATCAAACTTGTCCACTTCATCCAGGTAGGAACCTTTAATAAAGCTCAACCCATCTTCATCCTGCTGTTTGAAACGTACATATTTCAGAACATCCTCTTGTCTCGCTTCAGGGAACTCCACAATGGAATTCACTTTGTTCTCGATATTGTTCCAGAACTCCTCCACATGATCAGCCATGGGCATATGGGCAGATATGCCGATGATGGCAATGTCTTCACGAGTGTTCTTTTTCTGCTGTTTCAACAGCGTAATCATGTCAATCGCCGTTTTTTTGTCGATTTTGCCGCCAGATGTATTCTCAATAATGTATTTAAGCAACTGTTCCAATATATCGTCCCCTTACATATCAGATATGTTTTAATCCTTTGAGCATATCCTCCATGCTGATCTTGCCATCTTCCAACTGATCAAAAAGAGAATGGACCTCCTCGTCCAGCGCAATTGCAGCACCTGCAGGCTCCTCTACCTGTTTCTTCTCCTGTGAATGGCCTGTTTTATCAGCCAAATATCCACCCAACCGGTGCACAGACGGATGTTCGAACAGATCTGCAACAACGAGTACTCCCGGATACTGACGGTCAAGTTGTGCATACATTTGTTTCACCAGAATGGAGTCAGCTCCAAGTTCGAAGAAACTGTCATGGATATCAATTTCATTAAAGCCCAGAATAGCCTGGCACACTTCCGCCACCTTTCTCTCCCATGGCGTGTATTCACCGTCATCCGCACCATTCAGCACGGTATCCTGCCGGGCTACACTTTGCGGGGTCACTGGCGCTGGAGCCTTCGGTGATGACGCTCTCTGTAGACGTGAATCAATCCAACTCTCGATTGCAGGAGAAAGTCTAAACGGGTAGTTGCGAATCATCTTCAACATGCCACGGTCTGTCGACATCTGTCCTATCAATACACGTTCAATCTGACGCCCTTCCACCTGATCCAGCCAGGTCAGAGCCTCTTTATTGGTCATCGCTTTGAAAAGGGTGTCTACGCCGTAGCCGGTTGCAGCAGCTGCGCCTGTTTCTTTCCAGGTTGACCAGTTGACCGTCATCGTTCCGTCCATCTCTTGGTTGCGATAGGTTGCATAAGCATCCTGGTACGCATTGGCAGCAACATAATCGGCCTGGCCCGGCCCGCTAAATATCGTTGCAATGGATGAAAACATCACAAAAAAGTCTGGATTGTCCTCTCTGGTGAGTTGATCCACGACCCGGGTTCCTTGCACTTTAGGGCATAATACACGTTCAGCTTCTTCTATCGTTCTATCCTTAAGCGGATGATCTCCGCCTACAGCGACCCCCGCACCATGAATGACCCCTGCAATGCGAACATATTTCTGTCGCAATTCACTCAAAATCAATCGCATGGATGCTTCATCTGAAACGTCTGCTTGGTAAGGAAGAACCGTCGCTCCGGCAGCTTCCATGTGTTGCACAGCTTGGATTTTCCGAACTAACACTTCGTTGAATGATGCAGCTACAATACTGTCCCACTCTTCCCGTGCGGGGAGCGAGGTTCTGTTCAACAGTGCGAGTGTAATTCCTGGGTATCGCTCCGCGAGTTGTAGTCCAAGCTCCAGCCCGATGCCACCCAGTCCGCCAGTAATAAGATACAGTCCGTCATTGCGAATGTTGTAGTTCCATTTGGGATACGCAATCGGGTCCAGCGCTCCAAACTGTTGAATGTACCGCGCACCTGCACGATAAGCTACACCATAATCATCACTTTCGTGATCCAGTTCGGCCACAATATCCTGGAGCGAAGTCTCCGCATCCACTTGGATGGAACGGCATTGCAGACGTGAATCTTCTTTGCGTCCTGCCAGACCCAGGCCAAACATCAGGGCAGCCTGAGGAAATACATTTTCTTCGGTTCCCGTAATCGAGTGGATTGGATTCGTTAACAACACCAGGTCAACAGGCTCAAGCGATTGGGCACCTATCATCTCCTGAAGAAGATAGAAAAATGGATGAAAGGACTGATCCTGTTGAATATAGATAATCCGGGTGATCGTCAATTCTCCCAGATGAGCCCACAATTGTTCCATGCTCTCACGCTGGTCTGAAATGACGTACTCCTCGGCAGATACTTGAACGAACGAAGGTCCATTAAACACTTCGATAACCTCATGTCCCTGCTGCTGTAGTGCCTCACGAAGAGATAAATCTTCTCTTTTTCCCTCTCTTTTATTGTTCCTAAAAATAACGATATGACCTTCCGATAACTTCCGAGCGGAATTACGTTCCGGTTCAGGAACCCAACCTAACTCATAATGGTGTATGTTCTCCATAGCGATGGCATCCGTCTTGGCTAGGGAAGGAGGAGCAGATAGCTCAATCCAGCAGCGATGAGCTTCAAATGGGTACGTCGGGATGCTGATGCGACGAACATCCTCACCTGAATACAGGCTTGGCCAGCTTACCTCCCCACCCCCAAGATAGGTTTCACAATGAGCGGTTAAATGCAGCTGACTGGACTCCGGGACTGACTGCTCTCGAATGGAATCCACTCCGCCCTCTTCAAGTTCAATTAGTTGCGCGAGCAACTCCTCTTTGCTTGAAGCAATCTGTACCAGACGGTGTTCATAATGCGTCCGGGATGTGCCTGCCGTGTAACATATATCGGCTAACGAGTGATCGGTTGTTTTCAGATATTTCGTATATTTGGATATATATTGTTGCAAGGCTTGAAGCGTCTTGGCTGAAAGAGGGAAAAGGTATTCCCGCATCTCCGTCTCGCTGTTCGTTTCCACTGCACCCGCCTGCTCCAGAATAAGATGACAATTGGTACCGCTGAAACCAAATGCACTGACTCCCATTCGCACAGGTTCACCCGCAGCAGGCCAGATCCGGTTACGTGTATTTACATACACAGGTGTGCCACTAAAATCAATATTGCGATTCGGGCGATCGAAATGCTGCACCGCAGGTAAAATCCCTTTTTTCAAGGACAATACGGATTTCACAAGTCCGGTAATCCCGGCACTCTCATACAAATGTCCAATATTGGACTTCACCGAACCGATGGCACAAAATTGCCTCTTATCGGTGTATTGCTCAAAGGCTCCCTTAATGCCATCGATTTCAATCGGATCTCCCAAGACCGTCCCGGTTCCATGGGTTTCAATATAAGCGATACTTTCCGGATCGACCCCCGCCGCTTTCCACGCCTTCACAATGACCTCACTCTGGGCTCTGGCGTTCGGCGCTGTAATCCCCATGGAGTTCCCGTCCTGGTTAATGGCACTGCCCTTAATGACCGCATACACCTGATCCTTGTCCTTGATGGCATCCTGAAGTGGTTTTAGCATAATAACTGCCGCGCCTTCACCAATTCCCGAACCATCCGAGCTATCATCAAAGGGGCGTGTCATGCCATTTGATGATTCAATGCCCATTCGGTAGTAGTCCTTGTCCAGCGGAAGCACGTTGAGTTTTACGCCTCCTGCCAACGCCATGTCACACTCACCCAAACGAATGGCATTACAGGCATGATGCACTGCAACCAAAGATGAAGAACAGGCTGTATCCACCACCATACTCGGTCCTCTCAGATCAAGTAGGTAGGATAAACGGCTGGGTAAAATGCAGGATAAATTGCCTGTGACCGAGATCGGCAGAGACTGTGGCTCCACATCATGAATCATCTCTTTATACCGATAACCTTCCAGATCGGACACCAGTCCAACGTATACTCCTGTATTGCTCCCCGCCAGCTTCTCACTGGTATATCCTCCATCTTCAAAAGCGGCCCATGCCGTCTCCATAAAGATACGTTGAGCCGGGTTCATCAAACTGGCTTCTTTCGGTGTAAATCGAAAAAAAGGATAATCAAAGGTATCAATATGTTCCAGATAAGAGCCATCCAAGTATTTGCTGTCTTCACCAGGGTTCATTTTACGTGAGATGTAATTATCGGCATCCTGGCGTCGCTGCTCCGGCAGATCCCTCGTACAATCCAGACCATGCAGCAGGTTATCCCAGAACTGCTCCGCATCATCTGCCAAGGGCATACGAACACTGAGCCCAACGATCGCGATATCACCCGGACGGGTGGTAGCTGGAGTTGCCATTGGTGGAAGCTGACTAGACGACTCCGCCTGAGTAGTGTCACGAATCGCCAGTTCACTGAAATCCATCAGTTTGTTTTTCATTGTTTTATCCCCTTTCAGCCGCTGGGCGGAGACTTTCAATCACTTTGGCAAGCATTTGATCATAGGTTCTGAAAAAAAGATTCCATTGAACGGTATTCATTCGGGGTTTACAATACAGCGTTACCACCATATTTCGTTTTTCATTTTGAATTTCACAGATGACATCAAACAGTTCCTCCAGCGCCCCCCTGCCCCCACTGACATAATCGGCCTCGTAGAATAGCGGACGGATGGCGTCATGTTGCGATTTCACCCCTGCTCTTACCAGATCCTGAATATGATGACCAGGCTGTTCGTCTGCTGTATGTAAAGCTTGTTTAGCTACGGCAAACAACTCATTGAAATCCTGCACCTCTTGCACATCCAGCGGAATGGAACTGATATGGTTCATGCGATAAATCAGTGTATAGACCGTAAGTTGAGGCTGATTGCCAATCTCCGTCAACAGATATGCAAACAAAGACCACAACCATTCTACAGGCGTGCAGCCTGCATTTTTGGACAAGTTTCTGATTTCATTGAAGCGCTCCTTCTCGATCCTGAATTCATATCGATGGTCTTGAACGGCCTGTCCTGCATGCTGCATGTAATCCAAAGGAACAGGATATGCTTCCAGTTCCATGCCTTCCTGGTCTGCGATGAATTTGGCAAGTCTCGAGATCGTGGGATAGGCAAACATATTGGTTAACGTAATCTGAGCCGGATATAATTTTTCAAGTTGATTATAGATCTGGGCAAGAAGCAATGAATCGCTCCCTAAGTCAAAAAAATTAATTGTGGTTGTGACTCCCGCATCAGCTCCCAGTACAACATGAAATACGTCCAGTATGGTTGCTTCCAGCTGTTCAATTGATGTAATCTGCCGTTGATTCATTGGACACCTCACCTCGGTATAGGATTCTACTCCATATAACTTGTTAATGTCTGATTGATCGTGCTTGTAACCCGATGCATACTGCCTTCAAATAAATAAAAATGCCCCCCTTTGTATATCCGGGCGGCACTTCCTTGTTCCGTATAACCTCTCCAGCGTTCTGCACAATCCAGAATATAGCCTTCATCCTCTGCTCCGTTCAGTATCGTAATATCACATTGCAGCTTATAAGGCTTCTCCTCATAAGTATACGTCTCATTCATCTCCAGATCCTTACGTAATACGGGGATAAACATATCCATCAGTTGCTGGTTCTCAAAGAACTCATCCGGTGTACCGCCCATTTCCTTAATGCGGTCTATGAACTGTCCTTCGGGTAAATGGTAATAGACCTGTTCTTTTTTGTAATCCGGTGTTTCTCGCCCAGAAAAAAACATGTGTATCGGTTTCCTGAACTGCTCTTCATGCATTTTGTTATACAGTTCATAAATAATCAGACTTCCTAGACTATGTCCAAATAGGGCATATGGCTCCTCATCTGGCAAATCGCGAGCTATATACTCAAATACATCATCTACACTCTGCTGAATACTTTCATAGAGCGGCCTGGAGAATTTCAATCCTCGTCCTGCAAGTTCAACAGGAGTCAGCACGATAGATTCGGATAACCCTTTTTTCCATTTGTTATATATTGATGCTGACCCTCCTGCATAAGGAACACAATATAATCGCATCTTAGCCATATAATCTCCTCTCCACTTACACGATTTCTCCCCATCTGATCGCTGTAGCGCAATAATACGTTCCAGCTCCAGCCCCAACCAACACGACCCGATCACCCGTTTTCAGTTCGCCTTGATTCACAGCCTCGGCCACTGCAATTGGCAAGCAGGCGTTAGAGGTGTACCCGTATTTCTCCATCGTCATATAGGCCTTTTCTTGCGGGATACCCAAGGCAACGGCCAGTTCTCTAATCAGATTACTGTTTGTTTGTGGGAAGATAAACAGATCCACTTCCCCCATATTCCATTTTACTTTGCGCAAAAGACGGTTCACGAGCCGTGGGATACCCCTGACCAATTGTTCGTATAAATATCGGCCATTGGATGTGTATACGGAAACAGATCCGTCAGAAATGTGTCCATAATGAACAGGCAGTGTTCCGTAACTGATATCTTCCATATTCTCGTGATGCATAATTCCGTTCAGAAAAACGCTGTGATAGGAGTCATGCTCATCTAATTCTTGTAAAACAAATGCCCCTGCTCCATCCCCTACACTGGAACACGCTGCTCGATCCTGCCAATCCGTTACTTTCGAATAGGTATCTGCGCCGATAACCAGAATATTGCTTATATCTTCTTCAGCCTGAAACGTATAAAACGCATTCATTAATCCATAGCTGAATCCGGCACAGCCCGCACGGAGATCCAGACAAATGGCTTGGCCTGCTCCGAGCTTTTCCTTCACGATAGCGGACGGATGAGGTATTAAGCGATCCGGTGTGAAGGTCGCCATAATAATCATGTCTATATCTTCGACATCAATCGCAGCCTGTTCTATAGCTTGTCTCGCAGCCTTCAAGCCCAAATCGCTGGTGTACTCATGCTCGTGCGCAATTCTTCGTTCACGAATTCCAAGATTATGATAGATCCAGCCCGCATTTGCGTTAATGTCCATGGCCTCCAGCCCCTGATTCGTTAACACGGATTCCGGCACATACATGCCAATACCCCGAATGGTCATTTGTCTCATGCAACACGTCTTCCTTTCCTGAATCCAAGGTAAGCAGCCCTCTCTGAAACAATAAATTTCCTGAAGACAACAAAAAAAACAGTTCAGCCGCTTGTTTGCGCTTTACTGTCACATAAATACCTTATTCAACAAAATGTAGGGGTAACTGCTCCAACGTACATAGCTTCGCCCTGTCGATACACGTGGGTGTATTTCAGCATTTATGCATATGACTCCTTTGGTTGCATAATGTGCCTAAGCTTCATTCTGCTCCTCCGGTTTTGGTTGTCGTATGTGACCATAACATATCTGAGTACCTTATCGTTTTTCTTGTGTTGCATATAAAATTTCAACACCCAAATCAACTAATTTAGGTTCATCATTACCTGTTAGATGAAGCCACACCTTTGCTCTGCGTGTATGCTTGTCAATCTTCTTAATGATGCCTTCGTGTCCCACCAACGGACCATCCAGCACCACAACTTTCGTATTTTCCATATATACGGTTGAATAATCGATAATATCTTCCGGATTGATGAGGTTTAGCAATGTGGTCATTTCATGATCCGGGATTGGCGTGCAGCTTGCATTCGTTCCCAGCATTTTAATGATATGAGGAATAGAACAGATTAAGTGGTATGTTTCGGCGGTCATGTTGACTTGAATCAATACATAGCCAGGAAAGACTTTTTTGGTACAGGCTTCAAAAATACCTGATTTCTTCTCCGGAACTTTTCTCTTGGGGATTAAAACTCGGATGGAGGTTCCTAGATACATATGTAGGTATTTCCTAATGACTTCTTCGCTTCCTGTATGTACAAACAATGCGTACCAGTTCATGGCATCATCCTCTGATTAACAAATTAGCCAAGCGGAAATATACATATAAATATGAAAGAATAAAAACCCTAAGTTTCAATTTGTGTAATAAAATGTAATTGTTTTGTTGTAAGTATCTTAACTCATGACTTTTGGAACGTCAATGCTATTAATTCAATTTTATGTAAAATAACCTTACAATTCACATAAAGCACTCGCATTTTGTCTCCTATTCAACTCGTCTTCACTGTAACCAAAAAAAACACTTACAGCACCAAACATCTGTAAGTGTTTTTGTTCATCCTTGTCCTATTCAAACAGGTCCAGACGAAGACGTTTCAGACTTGTATGTTTGATGTACCATTGGCCGTCGATTTTGACAAAAGTTTCGTGGTAGTGCCCAAATCCGTGGAAGGATTTGTTCTCATTGCCCTCCGGGAACGTCACCCAATCTTCCATTGGGGAGATGACCTTCGCTTCATTCTCGGATACAAATTCAACTTCCGCGCTATGAACATGATGTACAGTTACGGCAACATCCACCAGATCACGGAATACTTGTACGATGGTGTCGCGACCTGTTAATACCGGAATTGGATTGCCTTCTGTGCTGAAATCGGCCACTGCATCGGGGGCAAACACATCACCCAAGATGTCCCATTGTTTCGTATCAATATAGCGGCAATAACGCGCCTTGGTGTTCCGAATGTTTTCCAGCGCAAGCAATTGTTCCAGTCCTGTGATCGTTGATTGGCTCATGTGTTGTCCCTCCAGAGATGTAAAATGTGATATAAGATCGGATCAATTATGTATGCACCTATACCTTCCTTATTGTACCATTCGACTTCTATTAGGCACAACGATACAAAAAAATCTTCCCTTACCTCTTGTGAGGTTGAGGAAAGATCTGGATATACCTATGGTAGACGAGTTAATCCTCCCATCAATTCAAGCCTCACTTCCAGCCCCAAGCTACTGCTGTGCACTCCAACTTTTCATCTGGGAAGCGAGTTCTGACATTTTCTTATTGTTCAGGAAACTCTCCATCTCTTCTTCCGCCTGAACCATTACCTGCTGGATCAAACAGCCTGCGTTATGATTCTGGGAACATTCGAACAGGGATGCCTGACCTTCAATCGCATGAATGATCTCCAGGAAAGAAGGATCAGGATTTTTACGACTAAGCCGATAACCACCATTGGCTCCGGATGTGGATTCGATCATACCCGCCTTAACCAATTTGGTCAATATTTTGGACAGGTAGGTTGGTGATACCTTCTGCAATTCTGCAAGTTGGTGAACACTAACCAGTTGTTCAGGGGCAGTGCTTACAAGATGAAGCATGGTATGCAAAGCATAATTTGTTGCTTTTGAATATTTCATGAGGGCACCTCATTATACACGGATTTAATTTATCCATAATAGACTTGATTGGGCTCTCTGTCAAACTACTACACTTCAAGCGCTGACAACATCGAAAGGATACGGGTTAATTGTGATACAATCCGCGATAATCCGTAGGTGTCATCCCCTCATGAGCCATAAACTGGCGATTAAAATAACTGGCATTGGGATATCCCGCTTCCTCTGCAATCTGTCCAATGTTGGCCGAGGGCCGTTCGAGTAACCATTGCTTCGCCATCTGTAGACGTGAACGGGTGATAAACTCCATAGGCGTCATCTCTACAGCACTCTTGAACATTTTGCAAAAGTAATACGAACTCACACCTGCAAGATCCGCCCAGTCCTGTAACAGGAACGGTTGACAGGCCTCTTGCTGCATCTGTGGAAGAAGGGCAAGTACCCGACTCTCCGCCTTACTTGTGGTACGTGTATTCTTCAAAGGTACCGCATGCTGCACGAACTCGGCGAGTACGGAATAGGTCAATGTGGATAGCTGAGCCGGACGCAGCATGGTATTCTGTTCCGCTTCAGTCAGCAAGGCCAGATGAGCCTCTTCCCAGGAGCTACGCTGACGCAATGTCCATAACAGATTACGATGTAACCCCCGTTCAATCATATAATCATGCAGACGTTCACCGTAAAAATGAACCCATCGTACATCCCATGGATCATCTTCACTACTATAATAATGTTGTCGCTGCTGCGGGAAATAAAGTACGGCCTGACCTGCACGAAGTTCATGCTCTACCCCGTCCACTTCCACATATCCCTTGCCCGAAGCAACATAGTGAATATTAAAATTGTTCAGCACACCTGCCTCCCGCAATACGGAATGCTGGGGATGATCCATATAATGTCCAACGGATTCGGGATAACAAAAATATGGAATATCCTGCAGGGTAAGCAATACGGTTTGTCTCATCATAGCCGGTTCTCCTTGATCAACAATATTGTGTTAACTAAATTCAATATATTATCATTTTAATTCATTGATCTATTCATTATAATCACAATATACATTTATACACAGGAGGATACAACACATGAATTCAGTTCAAAAATTGCGTTGGGGCATTCTTGGTAGCGCTAGCATTGCTGTGGAATCCGTCATTCCTGGCTTGCAGCAATCCGAGTTGAATGAAGTAACCGCGATTGCCAGTCGAGACGAACATAAAGCCAAACAAACGGCCGAACAACTTGGGATCGACAAGGCTTATGGCAGTTATGAAGCTTTGCTCGCTGACGATTCCATTGATGCCGTATATATCCCACTGCCGAATCATCTGCATCGGGAATGGACGATCCGGGCTGCAGAAGCAGGCAAACATATTTTGTGCGAAAAACCACTGGCTCTGACAGAGCAGGAAGCTCAGGAGATGGTTCAAGCTTGTGCCGATGCAGATGTGCATCTCGCGGAAGCATTCATGTACCGTCATCATCCACGTTATGAGCAGATCAGGGATATCATCGCCAGCGGTGAGATCGGTGAGATCCGTGGTATTCACAGCACATTTTCATTTAATAACTCCAATGCATCCGGCAATGTCCGCTTTCGGAAGGAGTGGGGTGGAGGTTCACTGTATGATATCGGATGTTATTCCATCAGCGTAGCACGTCTGCTACTTGGTCAGGAACCAAGTGCAGTTACCGTTATTGGCATGTTCTCCCCACAGCATGATCAGGTCGATATGATGGCTTCCGGATTGCTGGAATTCGATAATCACGTTGGTGTGACGTTTGACAGCAGCATGTGGGCAGCCTTCCGCAACACGCTCGAAGTTCTAGGCTCTGATGGCATCATTGAGGTACCCTCGGCCTTTATCGGTCGTCAGGATCGCAGTTCCAACTTCTATGTAACGGCTGGCGGTGAACGCAAAGAGATTGAAGTTCCGCAAGTGAACCACTACTCTCTGCAAGGAGATGACATGGCACGTGCCGTACTTCAGGGCAAGGATCTGCGCTTCGCTCCTTCCGATGCAGTAGCTAATATGAAAGTGCTGGAAGCTTGTCTTCGTTCAGCGGAAGAACGTACACGAATTACACTATAATTGAGAGGATGAACTGACTTATGGAATATATCGAAATTGCTGGTGCAGGTAAACGCGTCTCCAGATTGATTAAAGGAACCGATTATTTCGTGCATAGTGCTTACGATAAAGCAGCTACGAACATGGATGCTTTTCTGTCGATTGGCGGTAACACTGTCGATACAGCACATATTTATTGTGGTGGACAGAGTGAAGAAGTCCTTGGTCGTTATATGAAAGAACGCGGTAATCGTGACCAGATCGTCATTCTTACCAAAGGCGCCCATCATGACCAGAATGGACCACGCGTGAACGCTGATGCCATCCGCAGTGACTTGATGGAAAGTCTGGAGCGTCTTCAGACAGATCATGTAGAGATGTATGCGTTGCACCGGGATGACCCAAATATGCCTGTCAGTGTTATTCTTGAAGCATTAAACGAACATATTGATTCCGGAAAAATCGGCGCAATTGGCGCCTCCAACTGGACCTGGCAGCGTCTTGAGGAAGCCAATGCGTACGCTGCGGCAAATGGCTTGAAGGGCTTCACATTCAGCAGTCCGAACCTCAGTCTCGCCAAAGCAAACGAACCTTTCTGGGCAGGCTGTGTGTCGGCAGATGCAGAGACACTGGCATGGCATGAGCAAACCAAGCTGCCATTGCTATCCTGGTCCTCCCAAGCGCGTGGTTTCTTCACGGGAAGATTCACACCTGAAGTTCGCGATAACGAAGATCTGGTGCGTGTATTCTACAGTGATGGCAACTGGGAACGGTTGCGCCGTGCTGGTGAATTGGCTGAATCCAAAAATACAACGGCGATTCAGATCGCCTTGGCCTACGTATTGAATCAGTCCTTCCCAACCTGTGCCCTGATCGGTGCTCAGAATCAGGCGGAACTGCTCTCCTGTGACGAAGGGTCCCGCATCACGCTGACTCCTGCTGAAATCGCATGGCTGGATCTGGGAAGTGATCTACCTGCTGGCATCTAAAGAGAGCTAGACATTCTATCATTTTTAAAATAATGACTCTAAGAGGCTGATTATCCGCGATAGCACGGATAATCTGCCTTTTCTGTTGTGTAAATAAAAACGATCCAATATTGTAAACCCTATTGCACAATTACCGTAGCATTGTTCTCTTTCACTCACTCGGTTGGAGACAAATATAGAAGGACTTACCCCAGAACAGATCTCTGAAGGTAAGTCCCTTATATCATGGATTAAGACATATAGAATGTTAGAAATTGCACTGTCATTCGTATGGATTACAGTTTAACGATCTGACCTGTTTTCTCGGATTCGAATGCTGCCAGGATCACCTGCAGGGAACGTAAGCCCTCTTCCCCAGAAATCGCTGGAGGTGTTTTCGTTACAATGGACTCTACGAATGCGTCAATTACACCACTTGGCACTTGTTTCTCGTTAGTAGCCATAGCACCAACTTTGTACGTCTCAACTGTACCATTGGTCAGTTCAACGATAACTTCATCGCCTTCCACTGTTCCGATCTTCATAACGCCATTCTCGCACCACAGTACGGTACTATTGTCTCCAGCTCTGTATTGCGTCCAACTTGCTACCAGCGTTCCGATCGCACCGCTCTTCATACGCAGCAAACAAGTTGCGTTATCGTCAACTTGAGTACCTTCCTTGTGCAGTGTGCTGATGAAACCAGCTACTTCAGATACTTCATCATTCAGCAAGTAACGGATGAAGTCGGATTTGTGCACGCCCAGGTCACCCATCGCGCCCATAATAGCTTCTTCTTTACGGAAGAACCAGCTTTCAGCACCGTCCACACTCCATCCTTCCGGACCCGGGTGGCCAAAAGATGTACGGAAATTCAGGACTTTACCGAGTTTGCCGGAGTCGAGAATTTCTTTTGCTTTGACGTGAGGAGGCATCAGACGCTGGTTGTGTCCAACCATCAGATACACGCCATTTTTCTTGGCAGCTTCAATCATTTGCTCGCCTTCTTCAGTGGAAACGGCCATGGGTTTCTCGACCAATACATGCTTGCCTGCATTGGCAGCAGCAATCGCCATTGGCGCATGCAGATAGTTCGGTGTACACACACTGACTGCATCCACCGCTTCATTAGCAAGCAATTCTTCGTAACTGGAGTAAGCTTTACCTCCATAAGTTTCGGCCATTTCTTCCGCACGCTCCACGATCGGATCAGCAAAAGCGACAAGTTCTACGTTCTCATTGGCAGCGTACTCCGGAATATGTCTACGCTGGGCAATGGCTCCACAGCCGAATACAGCAACTTTAATTTTACTCATGTATATAAGTCTCCTTTGACAAATAAGATTCAGCATTTTTCATAATTCGATTCAATTCGCTCTTGGATTATGCATAAAGCTTAGATTAAAATTGGTTCAAATAGTTCTCTTTCAGCCAGTTGTAGCTATTGGATACGCTCTCAAGTGGCGGGTTCTGGCACACATCTTGTTCCACGATCAACCACTCCACACCTGCATTCGTAGCGCCTTCAATAACAGCTGGCAGGTCAACCGAACCTTGTCCCAGTTCCAGCGTTTTCATCTGGCCCTGTTCATCTTTGCTGAAATCCTTCAGATGCAGCAGCGGCAAGCGACCCGCATATTTATTAATATACTCGATCGGATTTTGTCCCGCAAATTGTACCCAACATACGTCCATTTCCACTTTTACCGCTTCTGATGATGTTTGAGCGAACATGGCGTCAAAGGCATTGGCATCGCCAACCTGCCCATGGAATTCAAAATCATGGTTATGGTATCCGAAGATCAATCCTTGCTTCGCTGCTTCAGCTCCATATTGTTGCAATTCGGCGAACAGCTTGGTCCAGCCTTCTGCATTCTCAGGACGATCCTCTGGCATCAGGTAAGGGCAAATGATATATTGTGCACCAATTGTTTTCAGGTAATCGATTTGTTTCTGCAAGTCTTCACGCATCGCATGTAGTGAAACGTGACTGCTGAAGCCTTTCAGCCCAAGTTCATCTAGTAGCGCTTTCATTTCCTCAGCTGGAATATCACCATATCCGGCAAACTCCACACCTTCATATCCAAGGGCCGCTACCTTACGCAACGTACCACGAAAATCTGCTGCAGTTTCATCACGGAGTGTAAACAATTGCAAACCAATATTAAGTTTTTTCATGTCGGATACACCTCTGTTCTCAAATTTGCTTTCATTGCTCTATCTGGTATCATCCTAACGCAAAACAGGCTAGAATGAACATATACAATATAGTCAGAACATGAACTATCTGGTCAAATTTTATTTCCATCATTTTGCATCTATTTTAATGTACCTAATTTCAACTGAAGATATTTACACTGGCACTCCGATGACAGAACAACCTTCCGATCGCTGTTATCCCCAGATTTTCTTGATTCCCTTTTCAAATGGATAAAATCCGAGGATAAAGGCGAACACTCTGTTTCTTCAGGTTCTTTCTGTCCTCTCCGTTATCGTGTAAATGTTAAGTTAATCTATTATGTAAAACATCGATATATTGGGGGATTTTATCTTTGGATACGTTAGAGACATCTGTGCTGATCTGTGACTACTCATACCACTATAAAGCGTTCACTCATAATATGAAGGGTGAACTGCAAACCTATCTGTTCCGTCTGCAGACCGAAGGTTCGTGTAAAGTGTATGTACAAGATGAAGAATTCAGGATGACCAGCGGGGATCTGCTGCTGCTCAAACCTGGCGACGACTATCATCTCGTGGTGGATGAACCACATAAGGAAGGACGCTTGTCCAGCGGAGATTATTATCTGTTCTGCGAGGGCAGTTGGATCGAGAACTGGTGGAAAAGGCAGCAACGTTCCACCGTGAGCCGGATTGGACTTGATGATAAGCTCATCAGCCTGTGGAGAAATATGTTGCTTGAGAAACGCCGCGGACCTCTTGAGGAAAATGCGGAGCTAAAGGATGCGTTACTGCGTGGATTATGTCTATATATTGACCGGGCAATCAAAGAGAATATACAGACCGATCGGGCGGTTTCCTCTGCGCTGAAGTTAAAACGTTATATTGAGGAGCATGCCACAGTTACGTTCAAGCTTGAGGAAGCGGCACGTTATGCCGGACTCAGCCTGTCCCGTGCAGTCCGTTTATTCAAGGAACATTACAATCAGACCATGATTCAATACGCGATTGAGATCCGCCTGAATGCGGCGCTGGAACGTATGAAATACAGTGAAATGACCCTGGAGCATATTGCCGAATCCTGCGGATTTGCAAGCTACTCCTATTTCCACCGGGTATTCCGGGCGCACTTCGGTGTGTCTCCGGCGGAGTATCTCAAATCCAGACAACACGAGCCTATCGATCTAGAACGTGTATGACGTATTAGTATCAGAAACCCATGACCCTTCAAGCAGGTTCATGGGTTATTTTGATAAGACGAAACTTGTAAACAGCTACTTGTAGTCTCTTGATTAATAAGAATGATGTTCACTTCAATATTTATGTGACTCCTACAGAACAAGATTGTACAATTATATAGGACATTTATTTCACAAATTTATACATAGCCATTCATTTCACATCTATCATACTGGAGCGATACATATGCTAACCCACCCGCGCAAAGTCCTCATCATCGAGGATGAACCGGATATCTCACGTATTTTGCGAGATTATTTGACCAAAAATCAATATGAAGCTGTTGTGGCAGCCACTGGACAAGACGGGCTTCAGATTATGGAGCTTATTCAACCAGATTACATCATTCTGGACATTATGCTTCCGGACATGGACGGGATCGAGGTGTGCCGCGAGATTCGACGGCGCAATAATATCCCCATCCTCATTCTAAGTGCCCGAGGCAGTGATACGGATAAGGTACTTGGTCTTGGTTTTGGCGCAGATGACTATATGACTAAGCCCTTCTCGCTGAGTGAACTTTTAGCACGGATTAATGCCCACTTTAGACGTTACGACAGCATGACCTCAGACCTGGACAGAACGGATCTACTGCGCCTTGGAAATCTTGTGATCGATAAAAAAGCCTACAAAGTTACATTGAACGGATTGGAAGTTTCTCTGTCCGCCAAGGAATTCGAGTTACTTCATTATCTGGCAAGCCATAAAAATCAGGTATTCTCCAAAGCCCAGTTGCTTGACGCCATCTGGGGATATGCAACCTATGGTGATGAAAACACCGTAACCGTGTACATTCGCAGACTGCGGGAAAAAATCGAGGAAGACCCCTCACATCCAACTGTTCTAAAGACAGTATGGGGTGTCGGTTACAAATTCATTTATGAATAATGGAGATTGGAGACATCCACATGTCATTAAACACCTGGTTCAGACGTTGGCTGTTAACAACACTTAGCCTTCTGATTATTATAAGTATCCTCGCACTGGCGTTAATACTATTCCAAAACCGAAATTCGGAACAATCCAATCTGTGCCTGAATCAGGTTCGCCTCAAGGTCAATCCGCTTTTACTTGCGTTGGAGCAAAATCATCAACACCTGGACAAACAAACTACTCGAGAAGACATACGTTCCATTGCCAGAGAAAGCGGGATTCTGCTTACCTATGTGAACCTGGATGGAACCGTAGCTCTGTCCTCCGATCCCACCTCTGAAGGAACCCAGGTTAATCTGCGTTCTTCCCTTCATTATGATCTGCATCATGCCGCGCAGACTGTGGACGATAGTGAATCACTTGATATCGCGTTTCCCGTGATGGACGGTCCCGTGGGAAGTCAGATCGGCAATGCTATCTTTTCCATCCCCCAAGCTATGGTTACGGTTCAGAAACCGATGACTTTTACGGTTATATGGATTAGCGTACTATTACTCCTGTCACTGATCCTAGGCTTATTTTTATTTTGGTTGAAAAGAATTCTGGAGAAGCAGCTGCTATCTCCCATTCATCATTTGAAGCTGCATGCGGAATCCATCATCAAAGGGAATTATGATGATCAGATCCAGTACAATAGGACAGACGAAATGGGCGGCCTTTACGCCATGTTGGATTTGATGCGCACAGAAATCAAACATATGAACGAGCTGCGCATCCAGCAGGAACAAGCACAAAAGGAACTCATCACCAATATATCTCATGATATTAAAACACCGATTACCACGATAAAAGCATACATAGAAGCTATTGAGGAAGGGCTATGTAACGATCAGGAAACGCTGATGGAATATATGAGAGTGATGCGGACACATACGGATAAAACGGCCCGACTTGTGGAAGACCTACTGGTTCATGCACTTCAGGAACTAGGGCAGATCTCTGTGGAACCTCGTGAAATGTACATTGGTCCTGTCCTTGAAGCTATGTTGAAGCCTATTGAACATGTTGTTGTTACGAAAGGTCTGATCTACGACGGACCTCACTCCAACCATATCCCCAATGTGTTGGTCGCAATCGACCCTATCCGAATTGAACAGGTGATCTCCAATCTTGTCGCCAATGCTCTCAAGCATACAGCTCCCGGAGACACGATACGTATAGCCACGGAACTGGAATCCGGGTACTTGAAAGTGACCATCGCCGATTCGGGTCAGGGCATACGTGTGCAGGATATGCCGTTTGTTTTCCAGCGTTATTTCAGAGGACAAGCGAGTCATGCAGACCAACGTGTGCAGGAAGGTACGGGACTGGGACTTTCCATCTGCCAAAGCATTATTGAAGCACACGGAGGCCGTATTTCTTTTACTAGTAAAGAAGGAGAAGGTACGACCTTCCAATTCTATCTGCCGATCTGCTGAGCCCACACTCCAAAGCTATTGTGCGGAGCAGCCTTTCATTTCCGAATTAGCCTAGGTGCCTGTAATACTTTATTCATAATTTGATAAGGCTTTCTCAACATCCCTCCTCTAGAATGAATCCTATACTGCACTCGGGAGTGATTCGACTTGTCCAAAAAAGTGATTATCCGTGCACAGAATCTGTGCAAGACGTACAACAGCGGAACCGATCAGCATCATGCCATCCGTAATGTTGATCTCGACATCTATGAAGGGGAATTCACGGTCATCATGGGTAACTCTGGCTCGGGCAAATCAACCCTCTTATATCTGCTAAGCGGACTGGATCAGATCACAGCGGGTGAGGTTTATTTTCGAGACCAGCGGATTGACGCTTATAGTGAACGGGAAATGTCCAACTTCCGCACCCGCCGGATCGGTTATATCTATCAAAGTATCAATCTGGTCCCAGACCTTTCCATCAAAGAAAACATTGCTTTACCAGGATATATTGCAGGAAACAAAAAGAAGGACATTCTATCTCGTGCTGCCGAGCTGATGAATGCCATGGATATTGATGCACAACATAACCGTCTCCCCTCCCAAACTTCTGGAGGACAGCAGCAACGAGCTGCGATTGCACGGGCTTTGATTAATTCGCCGGATATCATCTTTGCAGATGAACCGACCGGAAGCTTGAATATGGAACACGGCACAGCTGTTCTCGATATCCTTACGGATATCCACCGGAAAGGACAGTCTGTTGTTATGGTTACGCATGATATAAAAGCAGCCTGCCGGGCAGACCGCCTGATCTATATTCAGGATGGCAAGATTGGTGGAATCCTTGAGTTCGATACCTATGACGAACATCAAATTCAAGATCGTGAAGCGATCATCTTCGCTTTGGTTACGGGGAAGGAATAACGATGGCGGTCATGTTTAAACTTAGCTTGTCGTATCTGAGTAAAAATAAAATTCAAAACCTGTTCATCACCCTGCTTATTTTGCTGTCTACCCTACTCGTGTCCACATCAGTCATCATCCTGGCTAATACGGGTAACCAGTTCAAGGAAATGCATAGTCGGACCAACGGGTCCCATCAGATCTTGACGTTCGACAAAGGACTGAATGATCCCCAAACTGTGCATGACTGGTGGGCTGCCCAGAACGGTGTTCAAGTCTCACCTTTGCTTACTTACCGCATCTTGTCGGGCATCGCTTTTGGCGGCACTGACATCCCTAACCTTTATCTGTACATGATGAATACCCCGCCTCCCCCGTGGAGTGTAGATGAACTTGTATTTGCAAGTGGTACACAGCATTCGGCTCCTGAACAAGGAAGCGTATGGATCCCAACTTCCATGGCGAATGGCTATAACATCGCTGTCGGTGATACCATTCAATTCAAAACTGGATCTACCACACTTGACCTCGCAGTCTCAGCTATTGTTGTGGATGTTCCTTATGGAGCACCGTTCACCAATACGGCAAGAATTTGGATGAACAGTACGGATTACCAAAATGATCTTAGTACGCTTGCAGGAAAAGATATTCACATGATGGGCATCCATTTTGATGATTACAGTACAAACTCCAGCTACTGGGATCGTTATACAAGCGAGACGGGTGCCCCATTCTTGGAAACCAAAATGGAATTTGAAAGTATCTCATCCTTTTATCTGATCATCAATCAGATCGTCGGGTTCATTATGATATTCTTAGGGGCCGTCATGATGATTATTGCCCTCATTACGATTGGCTTCACCATATCCGATGTCATTCTGGCCAACTACAAAACGATAGGTATCCTTAAATCGCTGGGACTCACTTCCCGGGGCACCATTGGTACCTACGTCATTCAATATACCCTGCTGTCCATCATCGCCGTTCTTCCCGGGCTGGTACTGAGCGTATTCGTCTCCAAATTCATCATCAACATCTCCGTATCGTCCCTGCGAACTGGCCAGGGTGATCTTCCAATTGAGGGCATTGGAGCTGCTATTGTTGTGGGGCTGCTGTTACTCGTCTTGGTTATTGCATTTGTCGTGTTATACGCCAGAAAAGCTCGCACGATCGAGCCTGTTCAGGCCATTCGGTACGGTATGTCGGAGAGCGACAATGTACGCATGGCGCGACGAATGAATTCACCGCTCGCAAACCGGGCCATGTTTGGACGATTGCCCGTCTCTTTTGTAATCGGCATACGCAATCTGATCCAAAACAGCAAAAGCTCGGTTCTGATGTTATTGCTAACAACGATGGCAGCTTCCGTACTTATCCTCGGGTATGTTGTACTGACCAGCATTACCGGAATCTATCAGACGGCGGCCAAATGGGGTTATGACAATGCTAACATTGCCGCAGTTGTTGTGAACAAAACTACGTTTCCGAGAGCTGAGCTGCAGAACGTATTGGAAGAAGACCCTCGCATCAAAAATGTGGGCTGGCAAGGGAACACTACCGGAGTTATCCTTCCAGATCAATCAACCGACGTGGACAGCCAGTCTACCAGTCTTTATCTAAGAGTACTGGATGGAAGCTATCAAGATCTTGGTTTTGAGACGTTGAGAGGAAACAATCCGGAACGCGAAAATGAAATTTCTATCGGGGTTAGTGTTGCCAAGATGTTAAACAAGGATATGGGAGATCTCATTGATCTCTACATTGAAGGAGAGAAGCGCACGTTCATGATTTCGGGCATCTATCAGGCCATCTCCGACTTGTCCGTATCCGGAAGAATTACAGCTCAAGCGGTTCGAAGCGTGAATCCGAATTACGGAGATGTAGATGTCGCGTTTATCAATGTCAACGATCCTTCACAGGCGGGAGCCATTGCTAACCAATTGAATGAGCAGTTCAAAGACTCTGCTTCCATCGTCACGCAAAAAACGCTGCTGGATTCCGTTTATGCAGAAGCTGCAAGCATTCTTGTGTACCCCATGGCTCTAATTGGTCTGCTGTTCATTTTGGTTACATTTATCATTATCTTCAGCACCTGCCGGATCAGTATTCGCAAAGAGAGCAAAACGTATGGCATTTATAAGTCGATCGGAATGACATCTGGAAAAATCCGTTTCTCCATTGCTACTGGAGTAGCTGCATTAGCTCTGATTGGTTCAATGCTCGGAGTCATTGTAGGCGTATACCTTCTCCCCCTGTTACTTGAAAAAGTCTTATCGGGATATGGGATCGTACAGATTCCTCTCATTCTGAACTGGGGAGGCATTATACTCTTTGCTTGTCTGAGTATTCTTGCCGCAGCTCTTGGATCCTGGGTATCGTCCAAAGTGATTCGTCAGGCATCGCCGCGTATTCTTGTCGTCGAATAACTGTAGAAAGAAGGAGTGCTCATGCACAGCGTATACAAAAAGCTTCTGGTCGCCACCCTAGGCTCCGTTGGCTTACTTGCGGCCTGTACGAATAATCCCCTCAACTCCTCATCAGAGAGCGGAAACGCCCAGGGCGCCGAGTCCCAATGGATGAAGCTGATTAGCAATAATGCCATAGATAAGGAACTTGATCAAGTCAGTGAGAAATCCGCATCCAGTCTCTTGGTTGTTGATCATCCTGTAGGAAATATCGAGGTGCGGAGCAGTGAAGATGGTGAACTTCGAGTCCGTACGTACATTCAGGCTTTGAACAATCGTACCGGAGAATCCACTTTGGAAGAACTGGCTCAAAATGCAGAAGTCTCCTTAACGACCAAGGGGAACACAACCACCGTTGAGATCCATCCCAAAGATAAAACGGGAACCGATCTTTGGTCATGGGCCGACCAAAATAAAGGGAATTCCCATTTCATCGTAAACTATGTAATTGAGGCTCCGGCCAATATCGTTGAATATGAGATTTCTACAGAAGTTGGCAATATTTCACTTGCAGGATTAACAGGAAGCTATGAGCTTTCCAATAACACAGGCTCCATTGATCTTAACAACATTCAAGTCCAAGGCAAATCCAGCATCAAATCCGATGCAGGTACCATCATTCTTGATCTGAATCAGCTGCACGATGGAAGCCAGCTCAAAGCTTCAACTGAGTTGGGTACCATCACTGCCCTGCTGCCTTCCAATCTGGCTTACACACTAAAAGCGGAAACCGATCTGGGCAAGGTCTCCGGTGCTTCGAGGGGTAAGAGTGATATCAACGGCGGTGGACCTTTGCTTTCCCTGAGCACATCTGTAGGAACCATTAAGGTAGAGAATAAGTAATTATAAAAAAGCACCCAAAAAGCCCTCTCGTATCCTTCATAAGATACGAAAGGGCTTTTCCACGCAGATCTGGATCGGCTAAATATACTTCAGCTTCGCCACTTCTTCGCAAGCTCGCCAATCTGATGTGGCGTAGTACGGCAACAACCGCCAATAATCCGTGCTCCAGCAGCAACCCATGCCTCCGAAGCATCACTCATACTGCCACATGTACCCTGTCCACTCCACGTCTTCGTTGCTGCATCGTATACTTCTCCCGAGTTCGGATACACAATAACAGGTTTGTCGCTGGCACGGCTGAGAATACCTACGGCTTCCGTCACCACTTCCATCGGAGCACAGTTCAGGCCAATCGCCGCAATCTGCGGCTCGGAGCCAAACGTCTGTGCACATAACTCAAGCGGTGTGCCCTCGCTGATGTTTGTCCCGTCTTTTAAAGAGAAAGATAACCAGGCATATGCATGAGGAAACTCCTTCAGCAAATCAACCAGCACCTGTGCTTCCTGCAAGGATGGAATCGTCTCAAAAGCTAGAATATCAGCACCCGCTTCAAGCAGCGCGGCCATCCGCGGACGATGAAATGCAGCCAACGTCTCATCTGTCACACCGTAGTGACCGACATACTCCGATCCATCAGCTAGATAAGCGCCGTAGGGCCCAACGGATGCAGCAACCATCGGTCGTGGCCGAGCCAAGACCCCTGTCTCGAAGACATCAGACGTTTGTTGTGCCGTTCCGAATACCAGATTGCCCTCCGGTTTGACTGCCGTGTTCTCAAATCCCCCGTCCTGCACTTCTGCCCATACGTCATCTCTCGCCTGTGCAGCCAGCTGCACCGTCTTGCGAATCAGGTCCAACGCTTCTTGCTCTCCGATTCCTCTCTTGCGGAAGCCATCCACCGTCGCCTGATAACTGGATGTAATCGCACAGTCGGCTCCTGCACGGAAATAATCCGCATGGACCTGAACGATAACATCTGGATTCTCGAGCAATACACGAGCCGACCATAGTGGATCATCCAGATCACAGCCATGCTGTTCAAGTTCCGTTGCCAGCGCTCCATCCAGAATCATGACCGGATGCTCACGTAGGATCTGTTCTATGGGATTAGTCTGTTGTACTTGCGTCATGTACTTGTCCTCTTTTCTTATTCACACGTTCTGTCAGATAATAAGCTGCGTAACATACTGCGATAAATGGAACCCCACAATACAGCGCAATTCGCTGTGTCGGGTCGAAAGCAATACCTATACATGAAGCCAGGCATAATATAAATGAAACAATCGGTACCACAGGATACAGTGGTGTACGGTAGACCAGATCTTTGACCTCATGTCCTTCCCGGATATACTGTCTGCGGAACATATACTGGGAAGCGCTGATGCTCATCCATACGGCAACGACAGCCAGACCTGATATGGAGACCAGCGTAATATACACCGTACCTGGCGCAATGATGCTGGACAGCAGAGCCAGTGCACCACCCACCATACTGATCAGAAGTGCATTCAGCGGTACCCCGCGCTTGGTCAATTTGGCAAACCACGGAGAGATCGTTCTTTTGTCAGCCAGAGACCAGAGCATCCGTGAAGATGCATAGAGGCCCGAATTGGCAGCAGAGAGAATCGCCGTCAGAATAACAAAGTTCATGATGTCTGCTGCATAGGGTACACCTACCCGCTCCATTACCGCTACAAACGGACTTTCCAGTACACTGGCATCCGACATGGGCAGCAAGGCGGACAAGATCACAATCGTTCCGATGAAAAAAATAACCAAACGCCACAGCGTGGTATGAATAGCCTTCGGTATCGTCTTTTCCGGGTTCTCCGTCTCACCGGCGGCGATACCGATTAACTCGGTGCCTGAGAATGCAAAGTTTACAGCAAGCATGGTCATCAATATCGCTGTAGCCCCATGAGGGAACCACCCGAATGCTGTAATATTCGAAAGGAATGGAGCCGGTTCAGCATCCGCCATGGGGATGAATCCAAACATCGCTGCACCACCAATAATAATGAAAATTACAATGGTAACTACTTTGACAGATGAGAACCAGAACTCGGATTCCGCAAAAAGTTTTACCGTTAGAGCATTGAACAAAAAGATCATTAGTGCAAAAAGTGCGCTCCATATCCATACGTTTACAGATGGGAACCAACGCTGCATCAGCAGACCGGCGGCTGTGAATTCAGAGCCAAGCGCAACAGTCCAGGTTAACCAGTACAACCAAGCTACCGTGTAACCTGTTGCTGGTCCGATATATTTGGCTGCATAACTATGGAATGCTCCCGTCTCCGGCATATGAACAGACAGTTCACCAAGACAGAGCATTACCAGATATACAACGATAGCTCCAATCAGGTAGGACAGAATGGTGCCCAAGGGTCCCGCCTGCTGGATCGTATAACCTGAGCTCAGGAATAATCCCGTTCCGATGACTCCTCCGAGAGAGAGCATGACCACATGCCGTGCCTGCATTTTCCGTTGAAAATGCCCTTTGTCGCTGTTGTTCTCCATACCTACTGCTCCCTACTTCTTCATCCAGAAAAAACAAAAAAGACCCACTCTTCCTAAAGAGTGCGCCGTTACTGACAAATAAAAACAAACGCTCCTATCTATCAGGCTGTTCACCCGCTGGAATTAGCACAGTATCCTTCAGATCTGTTGCTGAGGTTTCTAAGGGCCAGTCCCTCCACCTCTCTGGATAAGAAAATGATTTTTTATAAATATAGCGATTGATCATGAATGTGTCAATATTTAAATCATAATCTCGCTATTCTGTGGAAGACCCCGGATTGGTGATGGATATCTTGACATCATACGTAATCGGCACGGTGCTGAAGATTCGGTCCCAATCGTCCTTGACCTTCTTCCATGTTTTTGGATGTTTAATACGCAAGCTATCCCGAAAATCCGCTACATCGACTTTATAGGTATGCTGAAGTTTGTACAATACCTGACGAATCTGTTGTTCGGCCAGTTCAGCAAAATCCTTTTCTAATTCTCTAAGATATTCACCTTTTTCCTCTTCCTCGGGAGCGCGCCAATCCTCCATCAGCCAGCCCTCGGATTCAGTCTTCACATGGAATGAAATATCATTGCCAACTACCTTCGGGGTGATTTTCACCTTTTTCTTCTTCATTTCGAACAACACAGTGAATCCTTCTTTATTGTGTGTCTTCAAGACGCCTCCCTTTTTTTTGGAATTGAGCCATGACAACCCTTCCAGATCTGTTTGACTAAGTTCTCCGATGAACTTGGTCGTTTTCCCATCAAAGATGCTGCCTCCGGAGAACTTATCCTCTCCATCGGAGTTTAATACATTCTGTAGCAAGAAGCTCGATCCGGATTGCATTTGTGCGTCTAACTTGGACAGCAGAACCGGATCAAGTATTTTATTGGATATATAAGAGTTGTTCGTAATGCCTGTGAGATAGAATGCTGGTATTCGAGAAGGATCTTGTGATGTTAACACATCTAATGCAGAATGATGACTGATCAGCACCAGGCAGTTCGGTCGAATATCATTATCCCGTAGTACAAAATCAAGTAATTGGTCCAAACCATATTTTTTGGCGATATCCTTGGAGACGACGATAACTTTCAGATGATGTCCAATGAGGGGGCGATCCCGCCTTAGTGCAAACTGGCGGAAGATTTGCAGCATGGAATCTCCACTGAGCTGTTCATTGGCATAGGATGTTTTGCCGGAAGAAGGAGAACCGGATTGCTGGCTCGATTGACTGTCGGAAAAGCCCGGAGCGATCTGCACCGTAGCAGTTACATAGTTCTTCTTAGGATATGAGCCTCCCTGAGCAGCGATGTCTTTCTCGAATTCCGTCTCTTTGCCGACATCAATTCCAAGACCGACATAAAGACTTAAATCCTCTATTTCTCGACTGCTCCAGCATCCGGATATCAATAACAGAATACACAAGGCAGAAGCTACACGTAAGAACATACGGAATGGAATCATACACGCTTGCCTCCTTTTTTGCGAATCAGACTTATCAACAGTAACACCAGAGGTAGAATGCCAAATAAATAAACAGATGCATTGCCCAGCATATCTCCAAGCGCAAAAGTATCGTCCACCGTTTTGGGCATCATGGCTGTCACATAAATGAACGGAAGCAGACCGTACATAATGCCTTTGATTTTTTTGGAACGGAACAAATCACGAATGCCCACCGAAGCACAGTAATGTGTGATCGCGGTAGTCGAAAAAATCTGCATAATCCAGATGACCAGCAATAAGGATTCAAATCGTTCGAATATTAATCCTTGTATCTCGAAGCTTCTTACCAAATCCAGCGTTGGCCAAGTTCGTGTTTTGATTCCATCCAGGGATAGGCTACCGACAACCATGACAACTGTAATTAAATAGATCGCGGTCGTTACGAAGATTCCCCAGCTCATTGCCATATTGCTCTTCTTCGGATTTTTCATATAAGCAGTCATGATTAGCATCACCTCATACCCCGTATATGATAATAGGGAAGGCTTGAGTCCTTTGAAAACAGGCATAAGACCTTCGCCGAGCACTGGTCTAAGATTTCCAATCTCAAATAGCTGATTACTCAGCAGAATTTCAATGACAAATATAATGATTGTAATCGGCAGAATAATCTCGAACACCCTTACAATGACACCAAGCCCGCCTGAGATCATATATATACCGATCCACATGAAGACCATTACAATCGCCCATGTGGGCGTACGTTCAAGCAGATACATCCCTGTTACTTCAGCCATGACTCTAATTTCGAATGCGGCAATCACCATAAAATACATAATCATGGCAAATCCCAATATGTAAGCAATCCAGCTCCCCGTAATTTCACGGGTGAACTGGAATACCGTTTTTCCCGGAAATCTGCGACATAAGGTAACCAGAATAATGCCGACACCTGCAATAATCAGTCCCGACAGAATAATGGATATCCAGACATCCGGTGTTCCGACAGCCTTACTGGTCGTTCGAGGTAACGTCAGGATCCCGGCGCCAAGCATGTAATTCACAATAATGACAACAGCCTGTGTTGTGGTTATCTTTTGTGGGGAACCATTCACTCTACTTCACCTCCAACCCTCGTGTCCATGGGATTCAATTTATTCTTTTCGATCCTTGTCGAGTGGATTACTCATATCGGGACGCATTCTCATCATGTTTAACGGAGCACGTATAACGAAATCCTTCCAGTCATTCATATGATAAGGAACGGCCGGTGCAACATAAGGTACGCCAAAACTGGAAAGTCGAGCCAGATGCGTGCATACAAGCAGAAAGAACATAACCACGCCAAACAATCCGAGTACGGCTGCGCTGAACATAGCGGCAAATCGCAGAATTCTTAGCGTTAATCCCGCACTATAGACCGGAATCGTAAAGGAAGAGATCGCCGTAACCGCAACGACAATAACCAGGAATTGGCTTATGATTCCTGCTTGTACTGCTGCTTGTCCAATAATCAGACCTCCCACGATACCCATCGCTGGCGCAATCGGTTTAGGCAGCCGTATCCCTGCCTCTCTCAGAATTTCAATGGAAATTTCCATGATCAGCACTTCAATGATCGAAGGAAAAGGTACCCCTGTCCGCGTTTCAATAATCGTCAGAACCAGCTTGGTCGGTATAAGACCAGGGTGGAACGAAATAAACGAAATATAGAGTGCAGGAGCGAGCAATGCCAGCATCGCAGCTACAAAGCGCAGCATACGTAAAAAGGTTCCTGGAATCCAACGTTCATAATAATCTTCGGGAGATTGAAGCAACATGCTAAAGGTCACGGGTACAACAAGTACAAATGGCGTTCCATCCAACAAAATAGCTACCCGACCTTCCAACAAAGCACCGATTACCCGGTCAGGCCTTTCCGTATTTAGTACCTGTTGAAAAGGACTCAGGGTACTGTCTTCGATGAGTTGCTCCACATAACCTGATTCGAGCATCGAATCCATATCCATTTCTTCGATTCGCTTGCGGACTTCCGTTACGAGATTAGGATCGGCAATATCCTGAATATAGGCTATCGCCAGGTCTTTTTTGATCCGTGATCCCACTTCATACTTCTGAATAAACAGGCTCTGATTATTTCCGTAACGCCGTAAAATACCTGTATTATCGCTTAATTGTTCTGTAAAACCAATCCGGGGTCCACGGATCAATCCTTCTGACACGGGTTCATTCACACCTCGTGTTTTGATCTTGTGGCCTCCAATTAATAAAGCACCTGGCAAACCATCAACCAGCAGTGCATTTTTTCCGAAAAGCACGCCAACTGAGAGCTCTTGGAGAGACGAAGTCTCCTCAACCAGGCTAACAGGAAGTAATTGATCCTTCAGGTATGCCGACAACAGATGTGCGTTGTCTGGATGAAGAAACCCCTCCTGCTTAAGTAGGGGAACGCCCTCTAACATTAACGGGGAAATCAAGTGATCATCTACCAAGTCCTGATCTACCAGACCTTCGGTGTAGATGACCGCAGCCCGTGTATTCGTTCCCCTAATCGTAAATTCCCGAATGTGCACATCTGCATTTTGTCCAAAACTTTCTTTCACGCTAATCAGATTGGTACTATACTTCTCCGTTAACTTAATATTGGCATAATGGCCTGTCTCGGTTCCTTGACCCTGTCCTTTGGCTGCTGGAGAGATATCCTTCGAGGATATCGAAGGTTTCTTAGAACGAGAGAAGCTTCCGCGCTTAATGGCGGCATTGATCCAGCGCGTAGTCATGGTAATGCCAATTGGAATAATGAAAACCAGGAATGCCTGAATCCATATGGGCCCTTCTGGCACGTAGGATAGAATTGTTGACCACATGTTCCCACCCCAACATTTCTCTGCATGCGAAGCTGCAGGTATTCCCAAGTATTGTGTCCCCGTTTGATCACAATAATTCCCGTTTTTTTGCGGACCATCTAAACCAAAATGCGTTAAGGACCAACCCGTAATCCCATTGTGTGTGTAGTAATCTTCCCAAAGACAAAAAACGGTTCCTCTGTGAGGAACCGCTAACAATTAATAATATTATATTCTTATACGATTCTGGTTACATGCTCTGCCTTGGCATCTAACAAGTGAGCCGATGCAGCGATTGCCATGAAGTCATTCAAAGCGATCTCAATCTGTTTCTGGCTCCGCTCGACGTATTCCTCTACTTTTTTGGTGCCACCTGTAATATTACCAATTTCCTTGGTTATCCCAGTCACGCTATCACGGATCTCATTGATCGAACTCTCCACCATTGCGGATAGTTTCTTGACTTCCTTCGCCACAATATCGAATCCTCGTCCGTATTCCCCAGCATGTGCAGCCTCAATGGCGGCATTTAATGCAAGCAACTGTGTCTGTGATGAAATCTCGCGTATGGTTCGCACCACGCCCTGAATCGATCCCGCTTGTTCCTGCAGATGAGTCAGTGTCGCGCGGTTAGTGGCCGACACCTCTGAGATATATGAGATACTGGACATTAATTCCTGACTCCGTTCAATGCCTACATCAGCCTGCTCATTCAGCTCATTTGACATCGTTTTCAACTCATTCACTACGACTGAAATATTATTCTGACGGTTGGTGATGTTGGTGGCAATTTTGGAGACACCCAGTATTTTCTGATTCATCTCATCGTACACCGGTATATATGTCGCTTCAAGCCATACGGAATTCCCCTTTGCATCCTTGCGTTCAACCTTATCTTGGTAGCTGACACCATTTAATATACTATTCCAAAAAGCGTCATATTCCGGGGTATTTGCAAAATTGCCGAAGCATAGTTGCTGATGCTTCATGCCATACATCTCAGCTACCGTATATCCCATCGTCTGGGCAAAAACCTCATTTACATAAGTTATCCGTCGATCCAGATCAAATCGAATAATAGCCAGACTTTTCTCCATCGCCTTGATGACCAGTGCATCGGTGACAACATCTTTCTTCTCCATAGCTAATATAGGCACTTGATAACCCCCACAGTTCATTCCATAATAGATAGCCTTTAACTAGCAAAACAACCAACAACATATGTATCCATCAGGTTCTAATGACTCTACTATTAATACCCGATTTGCAGCATTTCGGATCACCTGTTGCCATTTATTTTTTTGTAAGAAAATCTGCTCCTCACCTCATCCGCTGGTCATGGCTTACCCTTCAGTAAAATGTCTCTTTCTCTGTATCTACTTTTACGTATCGTAACACATAGCAATGCAGCCTACACTTCTGTATTTTTAACATTTATATGTTATTTTGTATCCACCAGGCCGTTATATACGAGGAAAACAGGACGATTCATCGCGCATCGCCCTTTTTCTTAATTATTCTCATCTTTATACTTTTTTCGTGGTGTCCAGCGCTTCGCTTCACTGTGATGTGGATACTGTATACCTGCTGGGTAGGAGATCAGCTCAATCAGCATCCCCCACGGCGCTCTTCCATACACAAACTGATTCCCTTCCCCGCCTTCAATATGCCCGGACAGTGCTCCAGGCTCTGTTAACAACACTCCTCCTGCTGCCTTGAAGCGTCGTGCAGCTTCCGGCATATCATCCACATACAACGCCATATGCTGTAATCCGTAATCCGATGCCCTGACTGGCTCTGATTGTACTGTATTTGCGTACTAAAATAACTCCATACTGGCGCTCTCCCCGAGCGATAACATTCGAATATGAATAACCTTTGCCCCTGAATGAAGTCCTAATTTACGCTCTGTATCAGGCCCTTCCTGTGGCGGATCATCCGGTGTTATATGGTCATAGGCAAGTTGG
This sequence comes from Paenibacillus sp. FSL R5-0519, assembly GCF_037974275.1. Taxonomy (NCBI): domain Bacteria; kingdom Bacillati; phylum Bacillota; class Bacilli; order Caryophanales; family Paenibacillaceae; genus Paenibacillus; species Paenibacillus sp. FSL R5-0519. The sequence continues at coordinate 578,956 of NZ_CP150234.1, read as the reverse complement.
GCTCCAAAAGCCTCTTGTAGAAATAGTGTCGCCTGCTCCATATCCGGAACAGTTATCCCAACATGGTCGATACCTCTCGTGATCATGCGATCCCTTCTTTCCTTTCCATTAAACTTGCTTGTACACTGCAAAATCCGTACCTATATGATTTACACGAAAAGAGGCCCGCTATAACCATCCCACATTCCCCGCCATACGCCATCAAGGAAGACATCCCCAGGTTTAAGTCTCCAGTAGATCAACACGTTCCACCCTTTCATTCTTCTTATATTGGGTAGGCGACTCGCCCATCGTCTTTGTGAACAAAATAGTGAAATAATTTGCATTCTGGTAGCCCAATATATGTGCAATTTCACTTACCTTCATGTTCGTTGTGGTTAGCAGCCGCTTCGCTTCTCCCATTCTTCGATAGACGATATATCGAATCGGTGAATCATTATATTTGTCCTTGAACACATGAGATAAATAATAAGGGTTCATATGAAAGTACACAGCGATATCCTGAAGCTTCAGGTGCTGAAGGTAGTTGTCATCGAGAAAATCCTTGATCCGTACGGCGAGATGATCCGAATCTTGTTTTTGTGAGGCATTTGGTTGAGCTAACCGCTGAACTATGGCAAGCAGTACGCCAAGCAGTCCTTCACAGATCTTGTCGTAGCCCGTCTTTTGATCGGAGGACTCCTCATACATGAACTCGAACAGGTCGCCAATCCTGCTAGCATATTCTTTCGTTTCGATATACGGAGACGCGTTTTCAGGAATGATGTGCTCCGTTTGCGTTCCATCTGAATAGATATTCGCTATTCCACAATAATAAAGACTGAGTGGACATTCGGGAGAGGTACATTGTTCATGAATTACACCTTGGTTGTAGATTAACAGATCGCCTTTTTTGACCGTATATGGATATCCATTAATTTTAATAACACCTTCTCCATCAGACACATACACCATTTCGCTGATATCCTCATGCATGTGACTTGGAAAATTCCAATTGGGATTGCCGTTCACTTTTCCTATATATAACAATCTGGAGGATTTTTGCTTGCTTGTATCGATCATTCCTATCTCCTCCTGCATTCGTGTCTAATTATTTTCTAGATGTATTAATATACCCCTTTTGCCACAGCAAGATCTATAATTTTTCAGAAAAATAAAGCAAGATCTTTCATTGTTTTCCCCTCCCCATTTTCTTATGATGAGTCATGCACCTTTAATCCAACCCAATTCAAGGAGTCGAGGATAGATTGAAAAAGCTGATTTTTTATATGATCGCCATTGCAACAGGAGCTCTTCTAAGCTTTGAAGGTGCACTGTATGGCAAACTTGGAGAACACGTTGGCACACTGGAAGCTGATTTCTATAACTTCTTCATGGGTGCGATTATTTCACTGATTCTGTTGATATTCTTCGGTAGAGGAAACCTCTCTGCTATCACCAAATTTCCGAAGTGGAACCTGCTTGGGGGTTTGCTTGGGGTCAGCTACCTGCTTACATTAGTCATTGGTGTTCCCATTGTGGGTGTAGGAATCTCCATGATTGCCATTGTTGTCGGGCAGATGGTGACCAGTATTCTGATTGATCATTACGGATGGCTGGGGAGCAATCGCAAAGCGGTAGGAAGCAAACGAATTGCCGCCTTGGTACTTATGCTGGGCGCACTGGCTCTTACTTTATTCTAGAGGAGGATTACGATGGGTATAGGTTTATTGATTGTTCTTGTCACCTTAGTTGGTGGAGCTGTACTTAGTGCGCAGTCCTCGATCAATGGTACGATTAGCCGAAATATCGGTCTGCTGGAGACGGTTTTCTTCACGTTTGCGTCAGGTACACTGATTCTGGCTGTTCTCATTAATTTTTTTGGCAGTGGACATGTACTCGACTTGCTTCATGCGCCCAAATTACAGCTTTCTGCGGTTTTCCTTGGTTTCGGATATTTATTCCTATCCACATTGGCCGTAAATAAACTGGGCGTAACACCTGCCAACCTTACGGCGATAGTAGGTCAGATTGTTGCCGGTTTTATCATCGACGCCCTGGGGCTTTTCGGTGGTGAATTCATTGCATTCTCTTGGCAGCGAGCTGTCTCACTTATCCTGATGTTCGCTGCATTAGCTCTGATTTTCAGTGAAAAGAATGACCAAGCTCAAGCGGTGACGCCTAGCAAATAAATGAACGGTAGTGCCTGATACTTGATATGAAGTAACGTTTGGACTTGCGGGACCTTCTGGCTGCTCAAACGACCTTGTATAGAAACGAACAAAGAAGAGCGCATGATATCCATGGCTCTTCTTTGTAATGTTTTTAATTTAAAAATCATGCACCGTCACACATAGCTGAATCGCAATACCAAACGGGTCCCGCACAATGCCATAACCTGGACTGAATTCATTTTGCTCGTAAGGTACCAGTACCTTCACGCCCTCATGTTGCATCAGAGAATGATACAGTTGATCGATCGTATGTTTATCCTTGGATTGAATACATAGTGATGTGCTGTTCCCCAGCTGCCATGCTCTCTCCGTGTCCATTGCTTCTTCCGCAATCATGACTTTGTTAACCCCAATCTCAAGTACCGAATGTGTAATATACTCATCTTGACCGGCAGGGTACTCGAAGCCCGGGTTCATCTCCTTCATTTCTTTATAACTTTTCTTGAATATGACTTTAGCGCCCAGGAACTCCTCATAAAAAGCAATGGCTGCCGCTGCATCCCCGTTCATCGACAAAAATGGTATCACTTCAAAATTCATTTTATTGCCTCCCTGTTCCTATTGGATTACACTTATCACTATAACAACGAAAGGTGCCATATCATGGCACCATTAAGAGGGTTAGATATGAAAAAATCAGAACGCATGAACCAGATGCTGCGCTATATTAATCAAAAACAACAGTTCACCCTGCAAGATCTTATGCAGGAGTTCCAGATTTCCAAACGAACCGCGATTAGAGATATCGCTTCATTGGAAGCGTTGGGTGCGCCCATCTATGTCGAATATGGACGCTACGGCGGATATCGACTGCTGCAACAGATGCAGCTGCCTCCCATTTCGTTCAATACGGGTGAACTTCATGCCCTTTATTTTGCGATGCAGGCCCTCCGAAGCTTCTCCAGCTTACCCTTTGAGGTCTCTTTCCGTACCATTCATGAGAAATTTCTGAGCGCGTTATCCGACAAGCAACGACAAGATATTGAGAACATCCGACACCGGGTTTCCTTTCGACATACGGAGCAGATTCGAGATAGTGCACATTTGGAGTTTCTGTTGATGGCTGCTGTGCAGAATATAGTGATCCAGGTTACTTACGCTAGTCAGCGGATATCCCCTGATCATAGGCCATCCCCTGCGAATCTTGCAGAGTCTGAACAATCAGATCCATCATCCCGCACGTCCAACACCAGTATTCGCACCATTCAACCCATCGCACTCTATGCGAGGAAAGGCTACTGGTATTGCCAGGCCTATGATCTGCATAAACAAGCGTACCGAGTATTCCGTTGCGACCGGATCATTTCAGCCGAAGTGTCCGACATTGAACCTTTGGCTCACGTGATTGAACTTCATGCACAGGATACCCATTCGTTATGGGAACCGTCACCAGATGCTATTACATTTCAATGTCGGATTGACGAAACCGGGGTTGAACTTTTCCAGCAAGAACATTTTCCATCCATGCAGATCATACACGTTAAAGAATCGGATAATGAACCAGCACACATGCTTCTTGTGGGTTCGTATGAGACTCATGAACTTGATTTCATTGTTCGGTATCTTGCAGGATTCGGTAAATCCATTCGAATTATGGAACCCGACACGTTAAAGGAATCATTGCGACAGTATTATATGGACTTGTTAGATCATATATAAAGACTATATTTTCTATACCCATTTTACTTCACATGACTTTTAGCTCCGCTTCTGGCCAACAACTTCCGTGCTCTTCTTATTGCCAATAGCTATTTGCACGATGATCTGCAGCACAATGATGATAGCCAAACCATAGAATGCTTGCACAAAGCTGCCTGTCAGGTCGTGAAGCCAACCAATTGCCAGCGGCCCAAGTGCGCCAAGAATATAACCACCAGATTGCGTCATGGCAGACCAGCTGCTGGCTTCCTGAGCATTGCTTGTCTCATCAATCGGCAGCATCAGTGCAATCGGGAATAACCCACCTGCACCAATCCCAAGCGGGATCGCCGCGAGCCACGGACTGACAGAGAGATTCAGCATCAGTACCCCTATCAATTCCAACAACGCACATCCAACAAGCCAGAACACACGCCTTTGGTATCGGTGTACAAGCATGGGAATGAATAACGTTGAGGGCAGTGATATTAATGTAAATAACGTTTGGACGTTGCCAGCAGTCTCTTGGCTATATCCAAGACCCTGAATCGCTGGTGCAAGCCAAGCGGTTAGTGAATAGAAGATCGCTGCCATCAGTCCGAAGAATAAGGTCAGCACCCATGCACGCCTGTTCTTCACTGGTAGTGGCGCATGAATGACAGACGAAGTTTGTCCGGATTGTCGATCTGTACGCGCAGACCAGGCTAACTTTAACCAGATCGGCAATGCAATGACTGCAAGTAATGTCCATGTGGCCAAAGTCCCTCTCCAAGATCCACCCAGCATATGCTGGAGCGGAACGGATAATCCTACACTAATGCTGGCCCCCATCACCATCGCAGTAGAGTAGATGCCGACCATGGCTGCTACTCGGTTAGGAAAATACTGTTTAATGAAGCTGGACAACAGCGGCCCTGCCAATGCAATCCCTACACCGGACAAAAAAGAAGTTAACATCAGCAACGGAGTTGCACCCACGAACAATCGTAATCCTGTACCTATTCCAATAAAAATTAAAGCCAGTACAATAGCACCCTCGTTCCCCAACCTTCGACTTAGTCTTACGGAGAACGGAGCGAATATGCCCATACATAATACCGGTAGTGTTGTTAACAGACTGGCCGTCATGCCACTCAAACCCAGATCATTCTGTATGGTGCTCATCAGAGGAGAAATGGAAGTAATCGGTGGTCTCAAGTTCAGTGAAGCCAGAATCAGCGCCAATACAATATAAAAAAGTTTCATTATGGATCACCTCATGGTAGTAGTATTCTTGCCTTCACCAAAGATCCTATTTGTTAATGACAAGGTCTTCGGGTGGTACACGATTAAGTATAGGATCATTGGAATGATTGAACAATACTATTGTTTCTATTAAAATGATTACTAAAACCAATGATTAGAGGTGAATTTATGGAGATTCGTCAAATGGAAAACTTTATTACAGTGTGTGAGGAGCTTCATTTTACACGGGCAGCTGAGAAACTTGGCATATCTCAACCGACGTTGAGTCAACAAATACGTGGGTTGGAAGATGAGCTTGGAGTTCCTTTGTTTGACCGTGTCGGCAAAAAGATTGTGATGACCCAGGCTGGGACTTTGTTTCTGGAGCACTGTGTACAAATGATCCGGCATCTTCAGAATACCCAAGATGCGCTAGCAGAATTCCGCAATGATCAGCGGGGACGATTGGTTATCGGTGTTCTTCCATCCGATTTGGATTACCGTATCACACCATTGCTCGTTGATTTTCATGCTCGCTTCCCCAAAGTGCAATTGAAGGTGATCTCTTCGATCTATGTCGTGAATCAGGTGTTGGAGAATGAAGTCGACATCGGTATAGAGATCACATCTGCCCCTGATGATCGGCTTGTACGCATTCCTTTGTGCAGTGAAGAATACGTACTGGTCGTTTCCGAGAATCATGATTGGGCTGACCGAAGCACGATTGGAATCCAGGAGTTACGTGATATTCAAACGGTGATGTTCCCCGAAGGATTTACCGGCAGGAAATTAGTCGATGACTATTGTCGTAAATATGGTTTTAGCCTTAATACCATCATGGAGACCAGTTCGGCAACCTCCATCATTAGTCTGGTCAAAGCCAATGTTGGAGGAACACTGCTGCCTTATCCTCTGATCCAAGCCATGAATGAACCCACGCTAAGATGCATTCGAATTACCGATGATCCACCATACCGACACTTTGAGATCATCCATCGGTCCGACCGTTACCTGACGCAATCGGCTAAGGCATTTATTGAGAAAACGATCGAGTATTTCAATCAATGATGAGTTTAGAAGGAGAGGTATTGAATTGAAAATAAGAGAAGTTAGTTTGTTGACACATCAGATCGAGGCCATGAGAGAGTTTTACGGTAGACTACTGGAGTTGGAGCTTGTGGAGGATGATACAACATTCGTTTCATTCCGTGCAGGAGACTCGGTCCTTGCATTCAAGAAGGCACCGGAGGAAGAGAATCCATACTATCATATAGCGTTTACGATTCCAACGAATACACTCGCTGATGCAAAAAAGTGGGCCCAAAACCGTAACATTCCGTTGCTTTCCAAGGATGGACAAGATCAATTTTATTTCCCCTACTGGGATGCAACAGCCTTCTATTTCTATGACCCAAGCGGCAACTTGATGGAATTCATCGCTCACCACTCACTCGATAATGCAGTCGATGAAGCTTTCGAAGCGAAGCATCTGATATGTATAAGTGAAATCGGTCTGCCTGTGGATGATGTTCCTGAGACGATGAGCACATTGAATGAGCATGATCACCTTGATCCCTTTGCGGGAGATGGGAAGAAATTCTCCCCCACAGGTGATGCAGAAGGCATGTTTATTGTGATTGATAAAAAAATGCCCTGGTTCCCAGACGGGCGGATGCCCGGTGTATTTGCTACTGTGGTACAGGTGGAAACTGGGCAGCCCGGTAATCTACGTATACAAGAGGGTATGTACTCTATTGTATCGATTTGAAGTACAAACTTTCTGACTGAAAAGTTCAAGAGGAACGTCCAGCTCAATACTTACCAAAACCATCCTCACATGTGATATCTGCTTTAAGAATTTCGTAGAGATTTTGTTTAGAATTCTCTAATTTTTTTTGCACCTCTTCAATTTCTAATATTTTTGCTTGGATAATGCTTGCTTGTTCATTACTTGAATATCCCTGTTTAGAGACCATAGACTGGATCTCATGAGTCGTAAAGCCTACAGCCACACATTGTTTCACCACTTCCAGATGTTGAATAATGCTCTGCGCATATTTCCGATAGTTATTTTGATCTCTAAGCACATGTTCATCCGTGATAATACCTATTTTCTCATAGTATCGAATCGTGGAAATCGGAAGGTTTACACTGTTCGCTACTTCACTAATCTTCATCTGAATCGCCCCGTTTCTTCTTCTTGCTATAAAGTATACTTCATAGTTTACAATCCTCATAGTGAGACGGATGCCGATATAACCACCGATATCCTAATCTCACCAATATAGATATGAGGAGAGATCGATATGAATACAATTACCGGCCAATTCAACAAAACCAATGATTTTGATACCATCGTCTTGGAACGCCATTCCGTTAAAGCCTACGACCCTGAAGTGAAAATCAGACGCGAGGAGATGATCGAAATATTGGCGAAAGCTTCACGTGCTCCTTCGGCCATTAACATGCAACCGTGGCGTTTTCTTGTCATCGACAGTGCTGAAGGCAAAGAAAAGCTTGCACCACTGGCCTCTTTTAACCAGACACAGGCACTAACGTCTTCCGCTGTCATTGCCGTATTTTACGACGCTAACAATGTTGAGTACATGGAAGAGATTTTCAGCAAATCGGTGGAACTTGGATATATGCCACAAGACATCATGGATATGCAGATGCAGCAGGTTCAACCTTATTATGCGAACATAACTCCAGCTGAACTGCGTGATATGAATCTCATTGACTCAGGCCTCATATCCATGCAACTCATGCTCGTTGCCCGTGCTCATGGTTATGATACGAATCCTATGGCCGGTTATGATAAAGCCCAGATTGCTGAGGCCTTCGGCCTGGATAAAGAGCGTTTCCAGCCCGTGATGTTGATCTCCATAGGTAAAGCAGCCAGAGATGGCTATCCTTCCTATCGTCTTCCGGTTGAAACGATTACGAGTTGGGCGTAACCCACGGTAAGTCTCAAACAAACATGAAAATGGAGAATTCAGTTCAAAAATATTTTTCAATTAATCAGTTACTCCTATCATCCGTGACCAGTTAGATTGCGGATATAAGGGATTATTTAACATTTTTTTTATAATTGAACAACAATTTCAAACCTAATAAACTTTGAAGATGCTCTCCCTTTTTTTACTTCAACAGCTTTACGGTTATCCTCGAGCCTTCAGTAGTAGGTTAGAGGCTTCAAAAATAATTTATAATAACGTCTTTAAGAATCCAATGAAAAGGGGTCCTGATGAAATTTCATCAGGACCCCTTTTGTTATGAAAGAATGATTAAGTGTCTTATATAGAAGACTGGTATTATTAACCTGAAGTCCTTAGCTACCCTTAAGAGTTCACACTTAAAACCTAAATACAAAAAAAGTGTTACTTTCTTAATATTATTTAAACACAACATCTCAGACTTAAATACATTGGAATTGACTAAACAATCTGTAAAAACTCTTGATACTGTCCTGTCTCTGTTTTGTTTGAAAAAAACATGAATTCTTGCCCTTTAGTGGGTGTTGCAATTGAATAATTCAAATAATATTTAGTATGAATCTGTTTATGATAAAGTGCTTCAATTTGACTGGCAATATCATAGGTTAAGATCCAATATCTGTTTCTCATCTTTGTTTGTATTATCTTTGCCAACTCAACATGATCCTCATGCGAATAAAAATTTGTATATAAATCAGGTCCTTTATGATAGTACGGCGGATCAAAAAATGTAAGAGAGTATCGCGTTTTTTTAATTTCCTCTTCTATAAATTCCTTTGCATCATAATTACATACCTTTATTTGATCTGAATAAGAGGCAATTAATCTAATTCTTTTTATGATAGTTTCTTTGTTAAATCGACAATCTAATTTATCAGTTCTATCTTGCTTCTTACCACCGATGACGCCTGCTTTAATAATTCCTGATCTATTAGTTCGATTTAAAAAAAGTGTTGAAAAGGCCAAAGTCAATTCATCGATACTATCTTTTTGTTTTTGAATTTCTCGTTGAATGTACCATTGACTCATATCAATCGGAGTATCTTGTATCAGTTGAATTAATTTTTCTGGTTGAATAACTATTGTATTCCATAAAGCATATATACCACGATCGTAATCATTAATAATTATTTTTTTGACATCTTTATTAATAAGTAAGCGAAGAGCAACCGCAGCTCCTCCCGCAAATGGCTCTATATATGTTGAAACATTGTTTATATTCACCAAATGCTTAATGTAATTATATGTTTTATCCTTACCACCCGGATATCTTAATGGAGAAAGAATGGCCATAGTTGTGATCACCTCAGTCTAATAGTAGCAAAAATCCTTCTTTCTTGGCCATCTAAATCAGACTAAGTGTAAATAGTTATGGAACAACACTAAGATCGGTGTAATTCTTAAATTTACTCTCTCCACTAATTCATCGTAAATGGCAGCATAACTACTATGAGTTATTAAATTTAAATAGTCATATAGTTTATCAGAATCTATAGAACCCAATAAATTCTTGATAGCCTGATACCTCAGCTTATTATCTCCATTACATATTTGAGTTAGTAAAGTTCTTTCAGATAAATGTTCAATTAAGAAATTCAAATTCTGCTTGGGGTTGCCGTGGTTTCTAAGATTTTTGTCTTTTATTACTTTTTCTATAGATAACTCTAACAACTGTCTGACTGATGAAGCAATCATATATCTGTAGTCCTGAGCATTCTCTAGAGATTGGATCTCATTGATCAACATATTAACAGTATTATTAATATTGATATTTACTTCGCCATCAGTAAATGCAGCAAGAGACTTAAAAAACTCATTCTTAGGATGGTTTATTTTGATACCTTTGCTGGATAAAGTAACATTAATATCAACGCTTTTTGAAACAGAATACCCTTTATTATCTAGTTTAACCTGTATGGTATAAGTTCCAATCGGTGCATCTCCAGAAAAAATGTGATTTTCCTTTATAAAGTTCCCATCAGAATTAAACACTACTCTGTCTTTTAAATTTTCCCCATTAGAATCAGTTGCAACTTCAATTAATTCTTTTAAATTATAATCATTATATAATTTCAGAGTTTTTTTAGAGGATTTTAAATTTAACACGAGAGAATAAATTTCTGTTCCACCACCGACTCCTCCTGTTCCACCGCCGACTCCTCCTGTTCCACCGCCGACTCCTCCTGTTCCACCACCGACTCCTCCTGTTCCACCGCCGACTCCTCCTGTTCCACCGCCGACTCCTCCTGTTCCACCACCGACTCCTCCTGTTCCACCACCGGCTCCTCCTGTTCCACCACCGACTCCTCCTGTTCCACCACCGGCTCCTCCTGTTCCACCACCGACTCCTCCTGTTCCACCACCGGCTCCTCCTGTTCCACCACCGGCTCCTCCTGTTCCACCACCGGCTCCTCTCTCATCACCAGAGCCTATATCAATACTAATCGGTAAAATATTTATAAAATAGTTACTAGCTAATTCAGCATTATACACGTCTCCAACTGTTCCTTTATTGGAAATAAAAAATTCAATCATTTCGCAAACCTTATCAAAATGTTTTGCATTATTTAAATCAACTTTGATACCACGCTCCAAATTAAATATTCTAGTTCTAATATCTAAAAAGCCAAACATACGTTCAAATGTAGTAGTGTAACTTTCGTTTTTTATCTTTCCATAGAGCTCTTTTTTATTCGGATCGGCTTCTATTTTTTTATAAATCATATTCCCTAAGTTAAATTGTTGTCCTATAAACTGAGCAGTAAATGTGTCTTTTTCATTTGAACTCCATGTAATCTGTCCAGCACCTGATTGCTCCCCAGAATGAATTTTTATTACATGATTTGCCATTGCTTCTGGATCTGAATAAACTTTAGTGTAGAGAGCCAAACTTTCAACATCGAAACTCTGCTTTACTTTTTCTATAAAACGGTAGGTGCTTGGATACTTTACTTTTATGAGTTCCGCTGTATCATTCATTAATAGTTTTAATGCTGTCAATCTTCTATTTCCGTCATAAACAACGTGCTCACCGTTGGTATGTAGCACTATAAAATCCTGCAGAACTCCTCCTGTTTCTACAATCTCCTGAATAAGTGCTTCTATTTTTTTGGGACCCACCTTTTTCAACTGAAAAAAAGTTAAAATGGCCTCTTCTTCACTATGTACTGGTTTGGGAAATCTGGGGTTTGTCTTTGATAATGTTAATTCAGCTGCAAACATCTCTTTGACTATTGGGCGTGCATACATTAACACTTCCTCCTAACATAAAATGTATATTCCACTATATTATTCGACATTATTTCACATGTTCCTTTAAATTAAGTATGAATTGCTAAGATCATGTCTAAATATGGCTTGTATTAGTCCTTCCTCCTCTTAGTTGCTCTCTATAATCAAAAAAAATTATCTTCTCTTTAGACATCAAAATCAAATAGGCCCTGATGACAAATGCCATCAGGACCCTCTTATATAAACTTAAATATTATAATAATTTAACAATCCGTTACTCAACCGTTACGCTTTTCGCCAGGTTACGTGGTTTATCCACATCGTGACCAAGTGCCAGAGAAGCATAGTATGCCAGCAATTGCAGCGCAACTACAGACAGAGCCGGGCTCAAGAGTGGCAACGTCTTAGGAATGGCAAACGCTTGGTCTACGGATTTCAGCAATGGTGCTACGTGCTCTTCGTACGTAATTGCCAGTACATCCGCGCCACGTGCTTTCACTTCTTTGATGTTGCTCACTGTTTTCTCAAGTACGTTCTCCTGTGTTGCCAGGGCAATAACAGGAATACCGTCTTCGATCAGTGCAAGCGTACCGTGTTTCAACTCACCCGCAGCATAAGCCTCAGAGTGAATATAAGAGATCTCTTTCAGCTTCAACGATCCTTCTTGAGCTACTGCATAGTCCAGACCACGGCCGATGAAGAAGAGATGTTCATGTTTGGAGATTTGCTCTGCATATCCTTTGATTGCATCGGCTTGTTCCAACATGGACTCTACTTGCTCAGGCAATGCTTGCATCGCTGCCAGCGTGTGTGCAATCTCTTCAGCAGTTTGTGTACCACGAACTTGTGCAAGGTACAGACCCAGCAAGTTGAACGCGATCAACTGTGAAGTATACGCTTTGGTAGAAGCTACAGCAATTTCAGGACCTGCCAATGTTGCGATAACATCATCTGCATCACGTGCAATGGAGCTACCCACTACGTTTGTGATTGCAAGTACATGTGCACCATTGGATTGTGCTTCACGCAATGCAGCAAGCGTATCGGCAGTTTCACCGGATTGGCTCACTACGATTACGAGTGTATCTTTGTGCACGATTGGGGAACGGTAACGGTACTCGGAAGCCACATCTGTTTCAACCGGAATACGAACCAATTGCTCAATCACTGTACGTCCAACCAGACCTGCATGGTACGCTGTACCACATGCAATGATTTGAACGTTACGGATATTTTTAATTTGTTCTTCAGTCATTTTCAACTCAGGAAGTTGAACTTTTTTGCCTTCATTATCGATGCGACCCAGCATTGTATCACGATATGCTTTTGGTTGCTCATGAATTTCTTTCAGCATGAAGTGCTCGAATCCGCCTTTTTCTGCGGTAACAGCATCCCAATCGACACGAATCATTTCCCGAGAAATAAAGTTGCCTTCAATCGTCATCAATTCGACAGCATCATGTGTCAATACAGCCATTTCACCATCATTGAGAATGTACACATTACGTGTATGTTCCAGAATTGCCGGGATATCAGAACCAATGAAGTTCTCGCCTTCACCAACACCAATAATCAATGGGCTAGCTTGACGTACAGCAACGAGTTTCTCAGGTTCATGCTCTGTCAATACACCCAGTGCAAATGCACCACGCAACAGCGTGATCACTTTTTGTACTGTTTTAACGATATCACCATTGTATTCACGTGCAACCAGGTGAGAAATGACTTCAGTATCTGTCTCGGAAGTGAATGTATGACCTTGGGAGATCAGCTCATCCTTCAGCTCCAGATAGTTCTCAATAATACCGTTATGCACAACAGAGAATTTCTGGCTTCCATCCGTGTGTGGATGGGAGTTCTCATCTGATGGTTTACCATGAGTTGCCCAACGTGTATGTCCAATTCCGGCATTACCAACCAGTGGCGCACCATCCAGTTTGGCTTCAAGGTTCGCAAGGCGACCAAGAGCTTTCGTGATTTGCAGACCTTCTGGTGTGAATACCGCAATACCTGCAGAATCATAACCACGATACTCGAGTTTCTTCAATCCTTCGACCAATACCGATTGAGTGTTCTTATTACCAATATATCCAACAATACCGCACATAGTTTATTTCCTCCGTTTGTATATGAATACTGTGTCACGAAGAGAAACAGGCAGAGGCGGCATATCGGAAAAATGAGTGATTGCCTAGCGTTTCATGAATACTTGGTACTTATTCAATTATCAATGATCAGAGCGACCTCGTGTCGCCCCGCTGTCATCATAAGCTGTTATGAATGCAATCATGAATGTACATCATTTTCCCGTCCGCGTACTGTTTACGCTCTTCACGCACATTCATTTGAATTTTAGTATGACTCTTGCACCTGCACCGGCGCGTTGTGTGGACAGTCACCTATCCATTTTCCGCAATCCGGTTTACGGCTCTGGTGCTTCACCGGGAGGTCCCCGCCGAACAATCCGAACACCTCCACCTCGTCAGCTTGATTGCCGTTGATCTTAATCAGCCGTTCTTCAACCTAGAAGAAATCCTGATCAACATCATCCCGCGCAACTCCAAGCTCTGGCGCTTGTGTAACTGTAACCTTACGTCCCTCACTTTCTGTGTCTGAATGACGACTCCACTCATTATATGCACGTCAGGTCCATTTTGCAATGGAGCAAAGTACCTGTGACAATTTCAGCATATTTACCCACAATCCCGACCGGATAATCGGACCTATGGTCTCATCAGGCCGGGACGCAGGAATATTCATGAATAGAGGAAATTCAAAAAGTCCGCTTTTGATTACGAATCATGCCTAATGGCATTATCAGCATCGAATATGAAATTCAGCCGAAATAAGCGGGAGCTTACGAAGTATGTTTACTATTGAAACATTGTGGTTGCTCACGTAGTTTGCCTACACTCCGCTACTTCATTTCTATCTTCATTCCATCTTCTTGGTACTGAAAACCAGACTTTTTGAACACGTACCAATCCTATACCAGTTCTTTTTGAACTACATCCGCGATTTGAGACACAAATTGTTCAAGTTCGTCTTTGTCTGGTCCTTCTGCCATAACACGGATCAGAGATTCTGTCCCAGAAGCACGAACGAGCACACGCCCATTATCGCCAAGTTGTTGTTCTACTGTAGCAATAGCTTGCTCAATTGCAGAATTGCCTTCATATTTGCTCTTATCTTCAACACGCACATTCACCAATACTTGTGGGTACTGGGTCATTAGCGCTTTGAGCTCACTCAGTTTTTTACCGGAAGCCTTGAGCGTATCCACGAGTTGAATCGCAGTCAGCATGCCATCTCCCGTTGTATTGTAATCCAGGAAAATAACATGGCCAGATTGCTCTCCGCCTAGGTTGTAACCGCCGCGACGCATTTCCTCCATCACATAACGGTCACCTACTGCAGTTTTAGCTGTTTTCAGTGCAAGTTTCTCTGTTGCTTTGTAGAATCCGATGTTACTCATAACCGTTGATACAACAGTGCTGTCCTTCAACTTGCCTGCACGATTCATGGCATCACCACAGATACACAGAATGAAGTCTCCATCCACCTCAGCGCCAGTCTCATCAATAGCAATCAGACGATCTGCATCCCCGTCAAAAGCAAGACCCAGATCCGCTTTATGTTTGAGCACTTCCTGTTTCAGGTTCTCTGGATGCGTTGAGCCACATTGCTCATTAATATTCAGGCCGTTTGGCTCAGCGCCAATGGCAATGACTTCTGCACCAAGTTCACTGAATAATTTCGGTGCCAGCTCATAAGCTGCTCCGTTCGCACAGTCCAAAACAATTTTAAGACCAGAGAACGACTCATTAACCGTCGTTTTCAGGAAGTCGAGGTAACGATAACGGGATTCCTCATCCATCGTTACTGTACCTAGACCGCCACCCACTGGTCGTGGCAATTGATCTGTCTCCGCATCCATCAGCTCTTCAATCCGGTTCTCTGTCTCATCGGACAGCTTGAAGCCATCTCCCCCAAAGAACTTGATACCGTTATCCTCTACAGGATTGTGGGAAGCCGAGATCATCACACCTGCGTCAGCTTTCAGCAAACGTGCAATATATGCTACTCCCGGAGTGGATACAACGCCCAGACGAATTACATCAGCGCCAATGGACAACAGACCTGCAACCAGTGCGGATTCCAACATCAATCCCGAGATACGAGTATCCATGCCAATAACCACTTTTGGTCTTTCCACACCACCTGCAAGCACGTAACCACCACAACGTCCAATGCTGTAAGCAAGCTCTGCCGTTAACTCTTTATTGGCAACTCCTCTTACACCGTCTGTACCAAAATATTTCCCCATGATTTAACTCCTTCTATTCGCATCATATACGAGCACTAATATTATTTTTTGAGAATTTTAAAATTAGAACTTTTACGGATTCGTGCCACTTTTACTGCCAGTACCGCTGTTATTATTATTTAAATTACCTCGACTGTTTGTGTTCCCCTGTTGGCCCTGATCCTGAGTATCCGTATTCGATTCCGTTTCTTCTTCATCAGGAACAGGCTCAGTCCCCCCATTTTCGACCTCTGCTGGTGAAGGGTCAGGTGCTACCGTTCCCTCGTCAGTCGGCTCTTCGCTAGGAGTAGTCGTTGTGTCTTCAGCCTTTTCGCTAATTTTGACCGTTGCACTCAGAGCATTGGACGATTCATCCAGTTTGGCATAACGGGGCAGGTCGGCTTCAAGCTTGATCTCATGCGTTCCAACCGCAAGTCCAGCAAGATCACCTGTCAACTTGATATCCTCACTACTCAGACCCTCAAGCATGCTTGGTGAGCCTGTGAGTGTAAGGTTCAGACCGCCGCTTCGAGGCGTAACCAGCGTCCCTTCCAGTCCATTTCCCGCACCGGTAAGTGTGATAGGGACGTTCGGAAAGACTTTCGTTGTCTCCTCTGCCTCGTCAAATGGTGATATGGTTACCTTGAGCTGAATCGAACTAGGCTCGATTTTCTCAAAACCGGAAGGCGGCGTCAAGTCCACGTTAACTGTCGATGTACCCGACTGATCAAACTGGGTAAGATCAAGGGTTACTTGGTCGTAGGACTGTATACCCGCAAGCGCATCCTCAGATCCATAAACCGAGACTTCTTTCACGCTAGGCTCTACTGTGGAGAGAACCAGGCCTTCTGGTAGCTGTCCCGAATATTTGATTCTTAAGGGTATAGATGTATAGGGCTGACTGACCGGAACTCGGACTTCAACCGTTTGAGGCGTTATAATCGCGTTTTCAAGGACCTTACCTTCAGCATCATATGCTTGAAGTTTCACTTTTTTCTGTATGACATCTTCCTTGGCATCTTTTACGCTCAGACTGCCCTGGACCTTCGCTACTGCCTCGAGTTGTCCTTCGGGCAGAGTTACCTTGACCGGCGTCGAAGGTTCGATCACGGGCGTTCCAGCGCTGTATCCGGCGGATGGTTCCCCTTCGGGTACAATATTCACATTGAAGGATTTGGTGCCCAATTTTTCTACATTCACGGTAACCATGGAAGGCTCCATACTGACTACTTCCACCCCGGATGGCAAATCAGGTACAAGCGGCAGTGTATTCGACCCATCTTTCACTTGGCTCAGATCCACCAGTACCTTGTAATCATCATTGGTAAAAATCGATGTGAGCATCGAGCGCTGTCCTTTAATCTCCAACCGGACCTCATCCGTACTTAATGAAGTAAGCACATAGCTGTTGCTGTCTAATCCATAAGGTTGAACAGGCACCGTACGTTCCACAACCTTATTGGTTGTGCCTGTTGTAATCGTAGGGGTGGTTGGTACTTCATCCAGATGAATCATGAACCAGAGCAGCAGACTTACCGCAAGCGCAAGTATTTTGGCGAAGTTATTATTGTTAAACCACTTATCCATTGTTACGTCCTCCCTTCCGTTTCCAGAAGGTTGTCCAACCATTCTTTTTCAGATTGGATGTAGGGCGCAACTCCTCATACAGTTTGGCAATCAGTGATTCTTCCTTAATATCACGAACGACCTGCCCGTTCATCGCCAGTGATACTTGTCCGGTCTCCTCGGAGACAACCAAACAGATCGCATCTGCAACTTCGGTGATCCCGATGGCTGCACGATGGCGTGTCCCCAATTCTTTACTGATAAACGGATTCTCTGATAATGGCAAATAACAAGCTGCCGCCGAAATCTGTTTCCCTTGTATAATGACGGCTCCATCATGGAGCGGTGTATTTGGAATAAAGATGTTAATCATCAGCTCCGAGCTGACCAGAGAGTGCATCTTAATACCCGATTCTGTGTAATCGTTCAGACCCGTTTCACGTTCAAATACGACCAATGCGCCGATTTTACGCCGTGACAGATAATTAACAGACTTAATAATCTCACCAATTAACACCGTTAACTCTTCATCACTCGCTGCCGCTGAACGACCAAATAGCTTACCGCGTCCCAATTGCTCCAGACCACGACGCAGTTCCGGCTGAAAGATAATGAACACCGCAACGACACCAAACGTAAACATTTGGTTCATTAACCATTTGAGCGTATACAGGTTTAGCCACGTACTTAATGCCCAGATCAGCAAAGGAACAGAATTCCTTTCAGGAGCTGAACAGCACGTGTACCCCGCACAAGCAAAATCAGTTTGTACATAATATAGGTAACGATCAATATATCGATAACGTCCTTAATGGACTCTGTCCACGTTAAGTCAGCAAAATAATTCATAAGCCAGCCCCCGCTATCCCCATTGATGAGTAAACCCTGATCTCATATTAACCCATTAGGATTTTATATAATCCTTTGTCTGCGCATTTTTGCATCATTCGATATATACAAAATGCTTATCTATATGTAGTAGTATGTTCTCTTTAGTATCTAGGTTATAACGTTAACGTTCAGGTTGCAAGTTACGGCAGTCTCAAACTGCACATAAACATCACATTTACCATGAATTACAAAGTTTACGTATAAAAAAAGAGTACCCCATGCAATCTGGAGGTACCCTGCTTGGTATATACCATTGAAGATTTTACCCTGTTCTAGCGATAAGCCACTTCATTTACCATATTGGTTATTTTGTACCAGACCCAGTCCAGCGCTTGATCAATACTTTTCACCTGACCCGAAATATGCGCCGTTGAAGCCTGAAACAGTTGTCCGTCGATAACCGTCAGATTGCCGTTCACATCACCATATACTTGTGCGGTTCCATTTTCTATCGTAAGATCGCCAGCAATTGACTTACCTTCAGGAACAATAACCGTGTTACCCTGAATCACGATCTGGTCCAGATTATTTCCCTTAACAACCATTTCGTTATTCTGATTCCAGAAATTCAAGGCGCTAAAGAGCATCACGACCAAAAAGAAGGCTGCCGCCGTCAGCGCGGGATGTCCTTTGACCCATTTGAGCCATATTTGCTGTCTCTTGGGCTGGGGCAGAGCATTCATAATTCGATTGGTCAGCTCATCAGAGGCAGACGGTGAATAGTGTTTCATGGCAAAGAGTAGCATTTCCGTCTGTTCCAACTCTTTAAAGCGCATGCGACAATCCGGACAGATCACCAGGTGACTTTTTAATTCAACCTTCTGGGCCGGGGACAACGACTCATCCAAACATTCATGCATTAAAGAGACGGCCGAGTTGCAATCCATATGAGAGCCAATCCTTTCTTAAATCACTTAGTCCATGAGCCATTAAAAAGCACGCATAAGACTTGCATACATTACATACGCATCCGTTTCGGATATGTTTCAAATAATTTTGCCCATATTTCAAGGCGTATAACATTTATAACTTGTATTCCAATTTTTTACGTAGAAAATCACGGCCCCGATGAACGCGTGTCTTGATCGTTGTTACGGGCATACCTGTCACGTCACTGATTTCCTGTAACGACAAGTCCTGTAAATACCTTAGAATCATAACGGACTTATACTTGGCTGGCAAACTGTCAATGGCTTCACGAATGAGCGTTTGCGTCTCTGACAGCAGTGCCTCACTCTCTGGTGTACGATCATCACTCGGAAGCATCGCATAACCATCCGATCCTTCCTGATCATTCAGTTCAGCATCCAAAGAGTATGAAGGTTTCTTTCTGCGCAGTCGGTCAATACACAGATTGGTGGCGATCCGGTAGATCCAGGTTGAAAACTTCTGGTTCGGATCATACTTATCCATATTGCGAAACACACGCAAAAACGTCTCCTGCACAACGTCCTCAGCTTCATGACGATTGTTCAGCATCCGATATGCCAAATGAAACAGCTTGTCCTTATATAGTTCAACGATTTCTGCGAAGGCTCTCTGGTCGCCTTTAAGCACCAGTCTCACAAGCCTATTCTCCAAATTGTCCACCCTTATTCCCCCAGACATGCTGATGGGTCTTCCGTCTTCTGATACCCGTCCACACTTGTAATTCACCAATCAAATCGTAAATCAACTTTGGTCAAAAATCAAGACTGTATGACAAATATCCGCCAAAAACAGTAAAAACGGGAACTCCCGCAGGAGTCCCGTTTCATCTCTCACTCCGTAGAGTAGAGAATGGAGCTATTATTTAACAACGTAATGGGTACTTTGTTGCATATAATTTTTCAGATGCAGTTAAATTCTCAACCTGTATTACGCAGCCCTGCAGCGATGCCATTGATGGTCAGCAACACTTCTCTGAGCAGTTCCGTATCGTCCTCACCACGTTCACGCATATCTCTGAGCTCACTTAGAAGCTGGACCTGCATGTAGGACAACGGATCAACATAAGGGTTACGAAGACGAATGGATTCTTGAATAACCGGTACATCATCCAGAATTTCAGCTTCTCCGGTAATTTTCAGAATAAGCTCTTTTGTAAGCTTGAATTCAGATTCGATTTGTCCATATATGCGATCCCGTGCTTCCTTGTTGGAAGTCATGGCTGAGTACTCTTTGGCAATGACCAGATCTGCCTTCGCTACAGCCATCTGAACCGTATCAATCAGCGTGCGGAAGAATGGGAAGCTTGCATACATTTCTTTTAGGACAACCAGATTTTCCTCTTTATCCTGATAGAAACTTTGCAGCCCTGTTCCTGCCGCATACCATGCCGGAAGCAGATAACGACTTTGCGTCCATGCAAATACCCAAGGAATTGCTCTCAGATCTTCGAACTTGTCGCTACCTTTCCGTTTGGACGGACGCGAACCAATATTCAGTTCACCCACCTCTGGAAGCGGTGTGGATTCCTTGAAGAAGGTAAAGAAGTCCGGATCACGGAAAATCAAATCCTGATATTTCGTCAAAGATACTTGTGAGATCTCTTTGATGATGCTGTCCCAATGACGCTCGGATTCTGATTCTTGCGGCTCAAGACCATTCAGTGCTGCTGTAATCAGTGCAGAAGTTGCCTGCTCCAGACTACGGTATGCAATTCCCTGAAGGGAGTAACGAGAAGAAATAACCTCTCCCTGCTCTGTAATCTTGATGCCTCCACCAATGGTATGCGGTGGTTGAGCAAGAATACTGCGATTGAGTGGCATGCCGCCACGTCCAAGAGCTCCGCCACGTCCATGGAAGAACTTCAACTTAACGCCGTGTTCATTACCTACAGCCGTGATCGCATTCATTGCTACACGCAGTTCCCAGTTGGCTGTAACCACTCCGCCATCCTTGTTACTGTCGGAATAACCTAGCATGATTTCATGTAGTTCATTCCGTCCTTTTACGCTTGCGCGGTATACAGGAAGGTTAAATAGCTTCTGCATAATGTCCGAAGCCGCATGAAGGTCATCAATCGTTTCAAACAGCGGTACCGCTTGAAGTGTAGATACAACCTCACCATTGTTTCCTTTGGTGAATAAGCCTACTTCCTTGGCAAATACCATAACCTCCAGCAAGTCACTTGCGCCCTGTGTCATACTGATCAGGTAACTTGTAATACAGCCGGTCCCGAATTCGTTCTGGGCACGCTTAATGGTACGGAAAACATCCAGACACTCTTTGGTTCCCTCCGTGTATTGGTGATAAGGAGAAGTAAGCGGACGCGGATCATCCAGCAAACGAGCAAGCAGATCGATTTTACCGTCTTCAGTCAGACGCGCATAATCTTCTACAATGTTCATTTTCGCCAAAATCTCCGACATCGCATTTTCATGTTCCTGACTGTGCTGACGCACATCCAATGCTGCGGTATGGAAACCAAACAACTCAACTTGACGAATCATTTTGCGAATAGTTGTATCCGCTACGTAATCGGCAAAATGATGGCGCAGACTTCGATCAATAATCATCAGATCATCAATCAAATCCTGAGCGCTATGATAACGGTCAACCTGACCTAATTTGTTCTCATCCAATACATTGTTCAACTTGGCAATCATATAGGCCAACTTGATGCGGTATGGCTCTTTTTCATTCCGCCACATATCCACTTTTTTCAACGTTACACAACTACGGTCCTGCTCAATCGACTGCACCAGCTCATCCGATACGTGGATGATGTTCGTGCTGAAGCTGAGATGGCCCATAAGTTCAATCATAATCCGTTGGTATTCACGCAAAGCGAGCTTGCGCTGCATCAACAACGTCTGCCATGTTACATCTGAAGTTACCGAAGGATTTCCATCCCGGTCTCCACCGATCCAGGAACCGAACCGCAAATACGTCGGCACATGCCAGTCATGGTCAGGATAAAATTTGTTCAGGCAGCGTTCCAGCTCCTGATATACATCCGGAAGTACGTGGAACAACGTTTCATGAAAGTAGTACATCCCGTTCCGCACTTCATCGAGTACAGTCGGTTTGCGGTCGCGAAGTTCATCTGTCTGCCAGAGTGTAATAACCTCATTCAGCAGTTTCTCACGCAACTGTTCACGTTCACGCAACGTCAGCGTAGGATTATCAAGTAGCATGACATCTTCGGATATCCGTTTGTGGATGTCCAGAATAACCCGGCGCATGGCTTCGGTTGGGTGAGCTGTCATAACGAGTTCCAGCGACAAATCGTCGAGAATCTCTTCTACTTCTGTATGAGACAATCCACGTTCCTTAAGATCCTGTACTGCTTTCTCAATCGATCCTGGCTGCACAGCGTCCCCTGCAGAACGTTCATAATCCCGTTTACGCCGGATCCGATGGTTTTGTTCAGCAATATTAACTAATTGAAAATAAATAGCGAATGCCCGAATAACCTGATGACGATTGTCCGAGTCTAATTCCTGGATCATCGTTTTGAACTCTGCATAGAGTTCTGGCAGAAATTCTGCACGCAACGATTTGCTCGTTTCCCGAATCTTCTCAACGATATCTAGAAGCTCCGTGCCGCCTTGATGGACAAGAACTTCTCCGAGTATATTGCCCAGGAACCGCACGTCTCGCCGAAGCAGGTTGTTGGATTGGCTTTTGCTGGCGGTTACCATAGTTTCAGTCATGCTTATCCTCCCATCTGATCGTTCCATTCGTACACGCAAATTTGACACCTTCATAACATCATACAATAAAATGGTACGAAAATCTTCATTTTTCTACTAGAAAAAATGGGGATTATCCCCGATTTACAGCACAAAAACACGCTTTTTTATTCATTTTCTTGTTCTGCTTCAATTAATGGTCATATGCTGTCGCATGATACCTTTTTCACATACTTTAGATAAACCTAAGGTCTCATACCTATACCTAAAAACTCATAAATATACGATTAATTTAGATATGAGTAACCGTACATGTTTATAAGGTAAAACTGCATAATTTCATTATTTGTAACCAGGTTCATACAAAGAAACATGACCGGCAAAGCAAGCTTTTGTATACTTTACCACAGTGACGCAATAAATTAAAGATGTAAATATAATTTTCTTCATAGTACAGTCTGCTTTTTAGAAAAGTTTCTTATGTATTTTGTCCTAACATACTGTATTAAAGGATAACTTTACAGATCATTCCTACATAGTTTTCTTGTCCTCTTGGGCAGATTAATCTGTAGCTCTAAAAAAAGGAGGACTCAACTTAATGAAAAAAGCTACAACGATTATTGCTTCTGTGCTTCTCGTCGCCTCTTTAGCTGGTCCTGCTGCTGCTGATAATCATATGACCAAAGGAATGGACACCAACGGTTCACGTGTCCAGTCTTATCAGGACAGCAACTACATGAATCGCACAAATACCAACATGAACATGGATGGGAACTACCGCAACAATGGTGACTATCGTACGAACAGTGTTCGTGCTAACGCCGCAACAACCAATCGGGATAATGGCATGGATTGGGGCTGGCTCGGTCTGCTGGGACTCCTCGGTTTAGCAGGCATGCGTAGAAGAGTAACCGATCACAACGAGCGCTAATTGGCCCAAATCCCAGTCTAACTGATGCTCTAAAAGTATCTTCTTCCCAAATAGTAAACAAAAGAGCCAAGCGACCCTATTTAGCATACAGAGGTCGTTTTGGCTCTTTATAATAAACCTGTAAAGCTACATAATATAACTGCTTCTTCGCGCATAAAAAAATAAAAAAACCTCCATATGCGGAGAGTTTTTTTATAAATAATGTAAGCGGGTGATGGGAATCGAACCCACGCTATTAGCTTGGAAGGCTAAAGTTCTACCATTGAACTACACCCGCATAATAACAATCGGGATGACACGATTTGAACATGCGACCCCCTGGTCCCAAACCAGGTGCTCTACCAAGCTGAGCTACATCCCGATATTAATGAAAATAATGGCGCGCCCTGAGAGATTCGAACTCCCGGCCTTTTGATTCGTAGTCAAACGCTCTATCCAGCTGAGCTAAGGGCGCAAATATTGGAGCGGAAGACGGGAATCGAACCCGCGACCCTCGCCTTGGCAAGGCGATGCTCTACCGCTGAGCCACTTCCGCAAATAAAGGATGCGCGTGGAGGGACTTGAACCCCCACGTCAAAGACGCTAGATCCTAAGTCTAGTGCGTCTGCCAATTCCGCCACACGCGCATATAATGGTGAGTCATGAAGGGCTCGAACCTTCGACACCCTGATTAAAAGTCAGGTGCTCTACCAACTGAGCTAATGACTCATAAAATGGCTGGGGATATAGGATTTGAACCTATGCATGACGGAGTCAAAGTCCGTTGCCTTACCGCTTGGCTAATCCCCAATAATTAGATGGTGGAGGCTGAGGGGATCGAACCCCCGACCCTCTGCTTGTAAGGCAGATGCTCTCCCAGCTGAGCTAAGCCTCCATCTATATGAGCCGTAGGGGATACTCTCACTTCGTTCGAGACTGCGAAGCAGCTGCTAACGAAGTACATCCTCCGACGAACCTTTGGGATTCTCATCCCTTGTTGAAGCAATAGGTATTGCTATGACCCGTAGGGGATTCGAACCCCTGTTACCTCCGTGAAAGGGAGGTGTCTTAACCCCTTGACCAACGGGCCCCATTTCCAAAGCTCTCAACCGGGATCGAACCGGTGACCTCATCCTTACCATGGATGCACTCTACCTACTGAGCTATGAGAGCAAATGGCTCCCCGAACAGGGCTCGAACCTGTGACAACTCGATTAACAGTCGAGTGCTCTACCAACTGAGCTATCAGGGAATAATATGCATTTGCAAGGCAAATGCATTTCATCGTACAACGTCCACATGCAGAGCCTGTTTTCTATGTATGATGAAAGAGTTCGCTTGGCGGCGTCCTACTCTCCCAGGACCCTGCGGTCCAAGTACCATCGGCGCTAGAGGGCTTAACGGTCGTGTTCGGGATGGGTACGTGTGGAACCCCTCCGCCATCGCCACCAAACGCGTAGCTTACATTTCAGAGTTCGTTCTCTGAAAACTAGATTCGAAACGAAACATGCGATTTATAACTTGCTATTGGATAAGCCCTCGACCGATTAGTACTGGTCAGCTCCATGCATTGCTGCACTTCCACCCCCAGCCTATCTACCTCGTCGTCTTCAAGGGGTCTTACATACTGGGAAATCTCATCTTGAGGGGGGCTTCACGCTTAGATGCTTTCAGCGTTTATCCCGTCCGTACATAGCTACCCAGCGGTGCTCCTGGCGGAACAACTGGTACACCAGCGGTACGTCCATCCCGGTCCTCTCGTACTAAGGACAGCTCCTCTCAAATTTCCTACGCCCACGACAGATAGGGACCGAACTGTCTCACGACGTTCTGAACCCAGCTCGCGTACCGCTTTAATGGGCGAACAGCCCAACCCTTGGGACCTACTTCAGCCCCAGGATGCGATGAGCCGACATCGAGGTGCCAAACCTCCCCGTCGATGTGGACTCTTGGGGGAGATAAGCCTGTTATCCCCAGGGTAGCTTTTATCCGTTGAGCGATGGCCCTTCCATGCGGTACCACCGGATCACTAAGCCCGACTTTCGTCCCTGCTCGACTTGTAGGTCTCGCAGTCAAGCTCCCTTATGCCTTTGCACTCTTCGAATGATTTCCAACCATTCTGAGGGAACCTTTGGGCGCCTCCGTTACTCTTTAGGAGGCGACCGCCCCAGTCAAACTGCCCACCTGACACTGTCCCCGCACCGGATTACGGTACCAGGTTAGAACCTAGATACGATCAGGGTGGTATCCCAACGTTGCCTCCACGCAAGCTGGCGCTCACGCTTCAAAGGCTCCCACCTATCCTGTACAGATCGTACCCAAATTCAATATCAAGCTGCAGTAAAGCTCCATGGGGTCTTTCCGTCTTGTCGCGGGTAACCTGCATCTTCACAGGTATTAAAATTTCACCGGATCTCTCGTTGAGACAGCGCCCAAGTCGTTACGCCATTCGTGCGGGTCAGAATTTACCTGACAAGGAATTTCGCTACCTTAGGACCGTTATAGTTACGGCCGCCGTTTACTGGGGCTTCGGTTCACAGCTTCGGGACTAATCCCTAACCACTCCCCTTAACCTTCCAGCACCGGGCAGGCGTCAGCCCGTATACTTCGCCTTACGGCTTCGCACAGACCTGTGTTTTTGCTAAACAGTCGCTTGGGCCTTTTCACTGCGGCCCCCTCGTGCTATTCACACTACCGGGGCACCCCTTCTCCCGAAGTTACGGGGTCATTTTGCCGAGTTCCTTAACGAGAGTTCTTCCGCGCGCCTTAGAATACTCTTCTCGCCTACCTGTGTCGGTTTGCGGTACGGGCACCTTCACCTGGCTAGAGGCTTTTCTTGGCAGTGTGAGATCATGACCTTCGCTACTATAATTTTCGCTCCCCATCACAGCTCAGCCTTATGATGTGCGGATTTGCCTACACATCAGCCTTACTGCTTAGACGGACATCCATCAGTCCGCGTCACTACCCTACTGCGTCCCCCCATTGCTCATAACGGCTTACGGTGGTACAGGAATTTCGACCTGTTGTCCTTCGACTACGCCTTTCGGCCTCGCCTTAGGTCCCGACTTACCCTGAGCGGACGAGCCTTCCTCAGGAACCCTTAGGCTTTCGGCGGATCAGATTCTCACTGATCTTTTCGTTACTCATACCGGCATTCTCACTTGTATAATGTCCAGCGCTCCTTACGGTACACCTTCAACCCTTATACAACGCTCCCCTACCCCTGATGCAAGCATCAAGCCATAGCTTCGGTGGTGTGTTTAGCCCCGTTACATTTTCGGCGCAGAGTCACTCGACCAGTGAGCTATTACGCACTCTTTCAATGGTGGCTGCTTCTAAGCCAACATCCTGGTTGTCTGTGCAACTCCACATCCTTTCCCACTTAACACACACTTGGGGACCTTAGCTGATGGTCTGGGCTGTTTCCCTTTTGACAATGGATCTTAGCACTCACTGTCTGACTCCCGGAAGTAAGTCTATGGCATTCGGAGTTTGACTGAGCTTGGTAACCCTTGCGGGCCCCGCACCCAATCAGTGCTCTACCTCCACGACTCTGTTTTCCGAGGCTAGCCCTAAAGCTATTTCGGGGAGAACCAGCTATCTCCGAGTTCGATTGGAATTTCTCCGCTACCCCCACCTCATCCCCGCACTTTTCAACGTGCGTGGGTTCGGGCCTCCAGTGCGTGTTACCGCACCTTCACCCTGGACAGGGGTAGATCACCCGGTTTCGGGTCTACGTCCACGTACTATGTCGCCCTATTCAGACTCGCTTTCGCTGCGGCTCCGGCTCTTCACCTTAACCTTGCACGGGAACGTAACTCGCCGGTTCATTCTACAAAAGGCACGCCATCACCCCTAAAACGGGCTCTGACTTTTTGTAAGCACACGGTTTCAGGTTCTATTTCACTCCCCTTCCGGGGTGCTTTTCACCTTTCCCTCACGGTACTGCTTCACTATCGGTCGCTAGGAAGTATTTAGCCTTGGCAGATGGTCCTGCCGGATTCATACGGGGTTTCACGTGCCCCGCACTACTCGGGATCCGTCTCGGAGGGAACAGACTTTCAATTACAGGGCTTTTACCTTCTTTGGCGGGCCTTTCCAGACCTCTTCGCTTAACCGGTTCCTTTGTAACTCCATGTGAGACGTCCCACAACCCCAAAGAGCAAGCTCTCTGGTTTGGGCTTCTCCGCGTTCGCTCGCCGCTACTGACGGAATCACTATTGTTTTCTCTTCCTCAGGGTACTTAGATGTTTCAGTTCCCCTGGTATGCCTCTACACAACCTATGTATTCAGTTGTGAGTAACTGGAAATTACCCCAGCTGGGTTTCCCCATTCGGACACCCCCGGATCAAAGCTTGCTTACAGCTCCCCGAGGCAGTTTCGTTGTTCGCCACGTCCTTCATCGGCTCCTAGCGCCTAGGCATCCTCCGTGTGCTCTTAGTAGCTTAACCAAATTGCTCCGGTTTCGATTGCTCGCTTCCCTTGTTTTGCTTGCGCAAAGCCAAAAGTCGCTCCCATTCGATACCATCGTACGTGCAATCTACCGTTTTTATTGAAACTTGTTATACACAAGTTCAGCTAAAAAGGAATGTTCTAATTCGCATTTACTTTCGTTTCGATATCTAGTTTTCAAAG
Organism: Paenibacillus sp. FSL R5-0519; assembly: GCF_037974275.1. Taxonomy (NCBI): domain Bacteria; kingdom Bacillati; phylum Bacillota; class Bacilli; order Caryophanales; family Paenibacillaceae; genus Paenibacillus; species Paenibacillus sp. FSL R5-0519. The sequence goes on along the minus strand of NZ_CP150234.1, from coordinate 550,724 downwards.
AACAAACTTGTAAAACATTTTTGGTGGAGCCAAGCGGGATCGAACCGCTGACCTCCTGCTTGCAAGGCAGGCGCTCTCCCAGCTGAGCTATGGCCCCATATAAAATTTAAAGGTATAGATGGTGGGCCCTGGTGGACTCGAACCACCGGCCTCACCCTTATCAGAGGTGCGCTCTAACCAACTGAGCTAAGGGCCCACATTACACATACTGTTTGAACCCAAAATGGGTTACGCTTGGCGGCGTTCTACTCTCCCAGGACCCTGCGGTCCAAGTACCATTGACGCTGAAGGGCTTAACGGTCGTGTTCGGGATGGGAACGTGTGGAACCCCTTCGCTATCGCCACCAAACGTTTGAGAGTTTGAGCTCTCAAAACTGAGCAACGAGTGAGTAATTTATGCAGATCTAGTCTGCTATTTGAATGTTTCCACGCGGGAAACGATTCTCCATAGAAAGGAGGTGATCCAGCCGCACCTTCCGATACGGCTACCTTGTTACGACTTCACCCCAATCATCTATCCCACCTTCGGCGGCTGGCTCCTTGCGGTTACCCCACCGACTTCGGGTGTTATAAACTCTCGTGGTGTGACGGGCGGTGTGTACAAGACCCGGGAACGTATTCACCGCGGCATGCTGATCCGCGATTACTAGCAATTCCGACTTCATGCAGGCGAGTTGCAGCCTGCAATCCGAACTGAGACCGGCTTTTTAGGATTCGTTCCACCTCGCGGCTTCACAGCCCGTTGTACCGGCCATTGTAGTACGTGTGTAGCCCAGGTCATAAGGGGCATGATGATTTGACGTCATCCCCACCTTCCTCCGGTTTGTCACCGGCAGTCACCTTAGAGTGCCCACCCGAAGTGCTGGCAACTAAGATCAAGGGTTGCGCTCGTTGCGGGACTTAACCCAACATCTCACGACACGAGCTGACGACAACCATGCACCACCTGTCTCCTCTGTCCCGAAGGAAAGGTACATCTCTGTACCGATCAGAGGGATGTCAAGACCTGGTAAGGTTCTTCGCGTTGCTTCGAATTAAACCACATACTCCACTGCTTGTGCGGGTCCCCGTCAATTCCTTTGAGTTTCAGTCTTGCGACCGTACTCCCCAGGCGGAGTGCTTAATGTGTTAACTTCGGCACCAAGGGTATCGAAACCCCTAACACCTAGCACTCATCGTTTACGGCGTGGACTACCAGGGTATCTAATCCTGTTTGCTCCCCACGCTTTCGCGCCTCAGCGTCAGTTACAGCCCAGAGAGTCGCCTTCGCCACTGGTGTTCCTCCACATATCTACGCATTTCACCGCTACACGTGGAATTCCACTCTCCTCTTCTGCACTCAAGTCACCCAGTTTCCAGTGCGATCCGGGGTTGAGCCCCGGGATTAAACACCAGACTTAAATGAAAGCCTGCGCGCGCTTTACGCCCAATAATTCCGGACAACGCTTGCCCCCTACGTATTACCGCGGCTGCTGGCACGTAGTTAGCCGGGGCTTTCTTCTCAGGTACCGTCACCTTGAGAGCAGTTACTCTCTCAAGCGTTCTTCCCTGGCAACAGAGCTTTACGATCCGAAAACCTTCATCACTCACGCGGCATTGCTCCGTCAGGCTTTCGCCCATTGCGGAAGATTCCCTACTGCTGCCTCCCGTAGGAGTCTGGGCCGTGTCTCAGTCCCAGTGTGGCCGATCACCCTCTCAGGTCGGCTACGCATCGTCGCCTTGGTGAGCCGTTACCCCACCAACTAGCTAATGCGCCGCAGGCCCATCCCCAAGTGACAGATTGCTCCGTCTTTCCAGTTTCCTTCAGGCGAAGAAAACAACTATTCGGTATTAGCTACCGTTTCCGGTAGTTGTCCCAAACTTAAGGGCAGGTTGCCTACGTGTTACTCACCCGTCCGCCGCTAAGTATCAAAGAAGCAAGCTTCTTATCAACTCCGCTCGACTTGCATGTATTAGGCATGCCGCCAGCGTTCGTCCTGAGCCAGGATCAAACTCTCCAATAAAGTATTGAAAAGAGCGATAAGCTCATTTTGAATCTGACGAGATTAAAAATCTCATTTGTGCTCCAGCCGATCCAAGCCAAGGCTTGTTTCAAACTTTCGCGTTCATTCTGCAAGCAGAATGTTTACTCACTCGTTGTTCAGTTTTCAAAGATCAAAGATTCAATTTAGTGCTGTTTTTCATGTTGTCGTCGTTTCAGCGGCGACTTTTATAATATATCATGTCCAAGTTCTCTTTGCAAGCATTATTTTTCGATTATTTTCAATCGTTTTATTTTCATGCTTGTTTTTGCGAACCGCTCCTAAAAAAGGAACGAAAATTAATTTACCATATGAATTTAGAAAGGTCAACCCTTTTTCGACAAAAAGTATGATCCCCTCAACAATTTCACACTTTCACGGTTCAGAGGTACAGCCCCCGCTATCAAGAGCCGCACCTCACTTCAATTACTGTGAATCGAATATATGACTAGCTGCAGCATTAAGGCTTCGACTTTTTCAGCTTCCCACCTCTTGCATACTTGGACAACTCTTTTGGCGGGGCAAATCGCGCATACATGCGGAACACAGTCTTATATCGGCTCGCAATGGCGTATTTAATCTCTTGGTCAAGACGATTATCACTCAGATCGAAAAGCATCTCATCTAATTCTTTACGCAGCACATAGTCTAGTTCCTTGCATTCCTTCTCGTTAAACAGCATACCCAGCATTAGAGTTCTCCTTTTTGTGCATAGCCTCTTTATCACACACCTTCACAAGTTCCATGCAGCACCCCGTGCATTCGCTTTTTGTGAGTGCTGCTGGAACCCGTTTTATTGTTATGGTCAACTTTCTGAAAATTTATGAATGCCAACCATGACAAAATTTTATCCTCTCACCAGAGTATACGTAAGTGTGCTTTCAATGATTGCTGCAACAAGAAGCAAGATGACAACCCAGAAGGATGCCGTTAACGTCCTATTCATGAATGCTCTCCACCGGGTCCCTAACGTATTTCGTTTGTCACTTCCAAGTTGTACAAGACTTTTAATAACCAGACCACCAAACTTCAGTCCGAATGCGCAAGCAATAATAATGACGGGAATCTCAATAATGCCATGCGGAAGCAGGCCTTTAACCACAATATCATAGAAAGTTGCTCCATAATTCATGGTGGTGTGCACTACAAATCCAAGGACCATCCCATTGATTAGCAGGAAGATGACAGGCAGAATACCGAAAAATATACCAGCGTAGATGACGAGCACACTTTTGATTGCATTATTGAAAAAGATAAACAGGAAGAAGTTCCACTGCACATTCCCCCCCTGCTCCAGCCGCTCACTAACTTCACGTAATCCTCCAATTTGATTCAACAACAGTTCTTCCAGTGGCCCTGTGCTCACCCATCCTGCCCCTATTCCAACAGCAAACAATACCACGGACCAGATTAATGCACTGCGGATGGAACCAAGATCTCTAAGAAATGTACTGAATTTTAACATAATAACCTCCTGTAGAATCTAAAATGATGGACAAACAAGGTGCCGTTACGAATAACTGGGGAGTACGAGCATACATTGGAGAGTAAACAAGCATTTCTTATGGGAGAGGGGCGCTTATTGAAATGAACTCGTTCTATGTATTTAGCGGCAAAAAGATTAAACGGTACCTGATTGTCCTCGTTGCTGCCATCTTTGCGATCGGTATTATTTATCTGGAGAGAGGCAATGTCTCCGTATTCTCGGAGGAAGCACCATCAGCCGTCTACAGCGTTCCAACCGAGAAGAAGGTAATTGCACTTACCTTTGACATTAGCTGGGGAGATAAACGGACAGAGCCGATTCTGAAAGTTCTTCAGGAGAATAAAGTGCAGAAGGCAACCTTCTTCCTTTCCTCCCCCTGGAGCAAGACACACCCCGAAATTGTTACTGCCATCAAAGAGGCAGGATATGAAATTGGCAGCCATGGTCACAGACATGAGAACTACAGCAGCCTGACCGAGGAAGAAATTCGCAAAGAAATTTCGACAGCTCATAGCATTTTAACCGATTTAACGGGAAAAGAACCGAAATTACTGCGTCTGCCCAACGGGGACTTTGACAAGCGAGTGCTTCAGGTAGCCAATAGTCTGAATTATCAGGTTGTTCAGTGGGATACCGACTCTTTGGATTGGAAAAACCCCGGAGTACAGACCATTGTTGATCGCGTAGTAAGCAAAGCACATCCAGGGGACATCGTACTGCTGCATGCAAGCGATTCTTCTAAACAGACTCATGAGGCACTTCCTGTCATTATCGACAAATTAAAAAATCAGGGCTATGAATTCGTAACTGTATCTGAATTGCTTAACCATTCCAGTGTGGAAGGTAAGGAAGTTCGTGATCAAGCCAGTGGTCAGTAATTGGCAGATTGCCGGATCTACAGACTCTATACGAGCTTAAAAGTTGAAAAGAGCTAACCAGGTTAGCTCTTTTTGGTATGTTTTATACTAATCGAAATTTATGCTCGACTTTCATTCAACTGTTCTGCCTCTCCACTGACGCTGGGCTTCGCTGATACATCCACAAGCCTATGCAATATCAGCATTTGGTATGCATTACATAAGAGCAAGGGTACCACAATAAATATGGTTGCCGCATTCACATCAATACGCAATACGCCAATCGTCTCCACTATGGTGACCGCAATCATGAAGAAAAGTGTAGGTACAAGCGCGGAGAGATGAGTCAGCTTTACTTTTACGTAAGCGGTAACAATTGCTGCCGCCAAAATAATGATACCCAACACAATATCCGACATGCGCTCCCGGTCTCCGCCAACAAACAGGCGCAAAAACATTACGTCAAGCAGCGCTAGAACCGTTAGTACAATCTGCACGATCTGCCAGCTACGCTTAGGAAATACACCTTTACCCATGTAATTCAATATCAGATATGCAAAGAAACCCATTTGTGAATACACGCTGATCATAACCCCTGATCCAAATAGGATCAAAAGATACAGAAGAAAATCATTTAATCCATTTGTTTTCTCCCCGTTCACCAGCATCATAATCAATCCTGTACCTAATGCTCCCGCTGCCCCAATAAGCAAGGCTGTCCAAAACAGGAAAAACCATTTACGTAAATTCAAATGTTTTCCACCCCCGAGTGTTTATTTTACCAACCTTCTCAGCAAAAAACCATCATTGCTCAACATATTTCGCCCTTTCCCATCACATACTACATCCAGTATCTAATCAAGGAGGGATTGTACACATGAAACGGCCTTTGTGGCAGCTATGCTGTGTCGTACTGGGGCTATCCGTCATGCTTGCCGGCTGCGGTTCAGATCAGAGTTCTTCGCCTCCTCAGGGCAGTTATAAAGAGATGAAAACAATGGTTGTAGATATTTTGAAAAGTGACGAAGGCAAGAAAGCAGTGGAGGAAGCTCTTACAGGTCAGAGCTCATCCAGCGGAAGCAGCAGTTCGGAAGAAGGTGGCGGTTCGGGTGGTGCTTCGGGATCCATTGGTATGAAAATGTTAATGCCTGTGCAATCTTCGGAACAAATACGTATTGCAGTAAAAGATACCATCACAGCTCCCGAATATAAGAAGGAATTCGAAAAGATCATGACTGATCCTCAGTTTGCGGGTGAATTTGCCAAAGTGATCAACGCACAAAGTAAACAACTTCATATGGAACTGATTAAAGATCCCACCTATCAAAAGTCTGTTGAATCCATCATGAAGTCACCTGAAGTATCCAAGATGTTCATGGATATGACGAAGACTCCGGATTATCGTAAACAGACGATGACTGTCATGCAGGAAGTGATGCAAAACCCATTGTTCCGCATGGAAGTGCTCACTTTGCTCAAGAAAGTTGTACAGGAAGAGTTGCAACCGAAAGTGGAAAGTGGCGGAAAACAGGGGGAAGAGCAAGGCGGACAGCAAGACGGCCAAGGTGGTAGTGATGGCGGAGATGGTGGAAGCAGTGGAGATTCGGGCGGCGGCGGATCATAAACAGCAGGTGTTAATACACACCACAGATACTGAAAAGCCTGCATCCAAGTGGACGCAGGCTTTATTTGTATTTATAACACGCATACCGTTAGAATTTGGAATCAATGGATCGGGCCACTTCATCGTAGATAGCCCCTATACGGGAATCTGCTTTGTAGACAGAAGGTGAGAAATCCGGTTCGGAAGGATGATTATCCGGCGTCCCTAATGGTATCTGGGCAAGCAGGCTTGTATGCAGACTTTCCGCAAGTCTTCCCCCGCCTCCGCGACCAAAGACATAATCCTTCTCGCCGCAACTGCCACATTCATAATAAGCCATGTTCTCAACCACACCAAGCAACTCATGATCGGTCTGAATGGCCATTGCACCCGCACGTGCAGCGACAAAAGCTGCTGTTGCATGTGGCGTGGTCACAATAATTTCCTTGCTCTGTGGCAACAACTGATGCACATCCAAAGCAACATCTCCCGTACCTGGTGGCAAATCCAGTAACATATAATCCAACTCGCCCCACTGGACATCAGTAAAGAATTGACGCAGCATCCGGCCGAGCATGGGTCCTCGCCAGATCACTGGATTGTTCTCCCGAATAAAGAAGCCCATGGACATCACTTTGACTCCGAAACGTTCAACCGGTTGGATAACGCCATCTTCAACGACCGGATATTCTTCAATCCCCATCATGTCAGGTACACTGAAGCCGTAGATATCCGCATCAATCAAGCCCACTTTCTTGCCTTGACGTGCCAAGGCTGCAGCGAGATTAACGGTCACCGTTGATTTACCAACGCCACCTTTACCACTGGCCACTGCAATAAAACGAACCCCTGATTCAGGACTTAACAACTCATGTCCATCCAGGCCCGCTGCGTGACCTTTTACGAGCACTTCGTCCCGATCCGGCTCTTTATCAGGTTGTCCCATATTCAGGCTCTCACGATCATGCTCAGAAGCTGCACGTACACGAATATGTACATCCCTCAGTCCGTGCTGGGACAACAAATTACGTGCTGCATCACTCAAGGCTGTTGAATCCTCAGGTCGATTTTCCAGTGTCACTATGGTCAGAGCCACATGATTTTCTTTCACCATAATATCTCGAACCCATTCCAGTTCGGTCAGACTTACTCCCAATTGTGGTTCTTGTAATGGCTGTAATAGTTCAAGTATCTGTTCTTTTGATAACATCAGACAGCACCTCAGCTTTATCTATTGGCATGTAATTAGGTATGCTGATCCAATTATATCATTACCTTTCTTATTCTGACTAACTTTTAGGCCGTTCTCCTGAGGAATATCTGAGAATCCCATTATAAATCGATGCAGCCACCTTGCGTTGGTACGCTTCGTCCGCAAGCATACGTGCCTCTTCCGGATGAGAAAGGAAACCTACTTCTACCAGCGCTGAAGGGATCTTCAGAGCCTGTAACAGATAAACCGTGTTTACCGTTTTGGCGATTCGATCTGTATTCTCCAGATTACGAACCATCTCTTGTTGAAGCAGATTAGCTAAACCTTCGTTATCCGGATGGTTAGGTGTATAGAAAACCTGCGCTCCACTCCATCGGTTGGATGGAACACTGTTCATGTGAATGCTAATAAAGAGATCTGCTTGCTTATCCTCTATCCGTCGTACTCTTTGTTTCAGATCTTCCGTCTTGCGTTTGGAGTACCCTTTGGTGTCCGATTCTGCCAAATCCGTATCGATCTCTCGTGTCATAACCACTAAGGCCCCTGCCTGTTGCAAATAATCTCTCACATACAAGGCGATCGACAGGTTGATATCTTTTTCAATAACACCCTGCTTGCTTACCGCGCCTCCATCTGGACCTCCGTGTCCTGCATCAATGGCAATGACTTTACCCGCCATCGGCAAACTCCAATAACCTGAAGTCTTCGCGGAAGGCAGCTCATAGGACATTACTGCCACTAACATGGCTAGCAGACAGAGGCTCAGCATGACCCTTTTGATTGTTTTTAACCTGATCCAGACTACAAAGTGTTTCCCCATATTTTTACGCATAAAAAAACCACCTCGTCCCTATAAATGACTCTAATCATCTATATGGGACAAGATGGACAAATATACCGTTAGGAGCGGACTTGCTCCGCCATTCCTTCAATCAGCACCTCAGTACGTGTAAATTCAGGAGGAGGGCACTGACCGTCTCGGAGCAACCCACGTACTTTGATGCCGGAAAGCGTCATGAGGTGCTCTTATCATGTGGACAAGTTTTGCTGGATGCCTAGTGCGTCTACAATCTCCATAGCGCTCTTTTGAATGTGTATCTATTATTTATGAAGGCCACATTCTGTTTTATCATTACCAGACCAACGTCCAGCACGAGGGTCCTCACCAGGCATAACCTGACGTGTGCAATGCTCACAGCCAATACTCGGGTAGTTCTGATCATGAAGAGGATTATACACAACGTTATTATCACGAATATATTGCCATACATCCTCTGTGGTCCAATGCGCAATCGGATTAAACTTCATCAAGCCAAATTTAGTATCATATTCAACCTTCTTGGAGTTTGCACGAGTTGGTGCTTGATCTCTACGAATACCTGTAATCCATGCATCATACTGAGAAAGAATTCGTGTTAACGGTTCGACTTTGCGAATGTTACAACACGCATTTGGATCAGACTTCCACAATTCTTCACCGTGTTGAGCTGCCTGTTCTTCCGGAGTAATCTTAGGTGACACGCGTACAAATTCAAGGTTGTAGTTCTCTTGCATCTTATCGCGTGTTTCGTATGTTTCTTTGAAGTGGAAATCAGTATCCAAATAAAAAATATCTGTCGATGGGCTGATCTTCTGCAACATATCTACAAGTACAACATCTTCCGCACCAAAGCTACATGCAAAAGTGATATTAGGAAATGTTTCAATAGCATACCGAATAATATCCTCTGGACTCGCAAGCTCCAGTTCCTCTGCCTTCGTGCGTGCCAATTCTTCTTTCTCCAATAAGTTCATCTGCGTATTTTCCCCCATTCTGCATTTCAATACACGTTAAAGCCGACTAATCTAATATGAATTATGTTTAGTATAAATCTTTCATTGCGGATGTCAATGCCTGCCATATGGTAAAATAAATCACTTTATTCTCTTTTTGATCGTCGCTATCGTAAATAATTTGGTTCAATTTATCCTTTTCTCTGTTCATGAGATAAAAAAATGAACTTGGCTCAAGTCATTGGACTGGTTAGAATACATTTCATTGCCTAGAAGTGCTTTGTTGGTGCTGAGTTTGAAAAGTTTATATCGCCAGGAAAAGCATCAGATTATCAATCATCGATTAACATGAAATAAAGTGAAGAATAAAGTTTTGAAGAGCAAACCGAATACATTCAATAAAGCAGGCTTGAGCCCTAATTGATGATTTTATAAAGAGCTGTTTTAGAACGTGTGGGAAACGATGGGAATGAGCATAGCGTATCATCATAAACGATTTGTGAGGTGTAGTGAGGTTTAGTAAGAAGTATTAACTCTGATATGAAAAACTGTATTAAGGAACATTAATGAAGATATTAAACACATATGATGCGACAATGAACAGTCATGCGGACACATATGAGTGTTATGGCATAAGTGATATATATATTATATGCGAAATCTTCATGAAGACATAAAAAAGCCTTTGGCCGAGGCCAAAGGCTTTTAATATTAACGTTTGGAGAACTGAGGTGCGCGACGAGCCGCTTTAAGACCGTATTTTTTACGCTCTTTCATACGTGGGTCACGAGTCAGGAAACCTGCTTTTTTCAGGGAAGCACGGTATTCCGGATCTGCTTTGAGCAGAGCGCGGGAGATACCATGACGGATTGCGCCGGCTTGACCGGAGATTCCGCCACCATGAGCAATAACAAGAACGTCATAGTTGTTGAGCGTTTCTGTCAAGTTCAGTGGTTGTTTTACGATCAGTTTGAGTGTTTCCAAACCGAAGTATTCATTAATATCACGTTTATTGATGACAATGCGTCCTTCACCCGGTACAAGGCGAACACGTGCTACCGAATGTTTACGACGACCTGTCCCATAGTATTGTACTTGTGCCATGAAACTGTCCTCCTTTTAATTAACCGCGAAGTTCGTAAACTTCTGGTTTTTGTGCTGCATGTGGATGCTCAGTGCCTCTGTACGCTTTAAGTCTCAACTTCATTTTCTCGCCCATGCGAGTTTTAGGAAGCATACCGCGAACAGCCAATTCCAACATACGCTCAGGTTTGTTTTTAACCATCTCTTCAGCAGTAGTTACTTTCAAACCACCTGGGTGCATCGAGTGACGGTAGTATTTTTTACCTTGCATTTTCTTACCAGTCAATACGATTTTCTCAGCATTGATGATAACAACGAAATCGCCAGTGTCCACATGTGGAGTGAATTGTGGCTTGTGTTTGCCGCGAATCAAAGCAGCTGCTTCGCTCGCCAAACGTCCGAGGGTTTTGCCTTCAGCATCAATGATGTGCCATTGGCGCTCAACTTCGTTAGGCTTCGCCATGTACGTAGTACGCATGAAAAGTTCCTCCTTAAAATGTTCAAAATCATCATTTTCATTTATCTTCGTTCGTTAAGTTATAACTTTAGGTGTTGATGGATTGTAAATTTGATGTGAACCTCTTAATTGGGGCTGTGGGAAAGCCATTAAGAAAACACAACTTTTATATTACATGATAGGCGATTAAATCGCAAGTGTTAATTAAGCTTTTCACTCACCAATTTTAATCTTTTGTATATTCAAGATCCCAGAGCATTAAACCGCAGCTAACTGCAGTAGGTCCTGCAGCAGATCGATTACATGCAGCAATCATATTCGGTACATCAGAGGCTTTCCGTTTGCCCTCTCCGATCTCCAGCAGTGTGCCTACAATGATTCGAACCATATGCTGCAAAAAGCCGTTACCACTCACATAAATGTGAATGACACCCTGATCACGCGGATGGTCTCTGCACATTGATCGGTCCACTTCAATCCATGCTTCGTATACCGAACGGATATGATTCTCTTTCTGAGACTTGCGTGAAGCAAAAGAGGTATAATCATAGGTCCCTATGAAATGTCGTAAGGCATCCTGCATTGCCGTAATATCAAGCTTCGCATGATGATGATACTGCAGTCTTCTGTTGAATACATCCGGAAACTGATTCGCATTGACTGTGTAACGATATGTTTTCTTTTTCGCTGCATAGCGAGAATGAAAATCAGCCGAAACTTCAATCGCATCAATAACGACAATATCGGAGGGTAATCTGGAGTTGAGCGCAATACACCAACGTTCAATCGGGATTTGGGATTCCGTAGGAAAATTGAAGATCTGTCTGCGAGCGTGAACGCCTGCATCTGTTCGGCCTGAACCTGTAATTTTAACCTTCTCACCGGTTAAAGCACGAATCGCATCTTCAAGATGATCCTGAATGGTATTCCCACCCGGCTGTACTTGGAAGCCGTAATAGGCAGTGCCATCATAAGTTAACGTCATACATAAGTTCCGCATTAATACCACACCTTTGTTCCATACTATACATATCCCTATCCCGAACAGCAAAAGAAGCCCCTTACGGAGCTTCTATTACAGCACGAATTCCGAAATGAAGAGAAAAAAAGGGTTAATCCAGAATCGTTGATTCTGTCCCCTTTCCTCATCTCATCTGTTTTACGCGCGGTCTACCAGTTCCAAGTAAACCATTGGCGCTGCGTCACCACGACGAGGTCCCAGTTTCAAGATACGAGTGTATCCACCTGGACGCTCAGCGTAACGACCGGACAATTCGCTAAACAGTTTTTGGATTGCATCTTGCTCACCATCGATAGTTTCGCGGCGAACATAAGCTGCCACTTGGCGACGGGCATGAAGATCTCCCTTTTTCGCTTTAGTGATCAGTTTTTCAGCAATAGAGCGAACCTCTTTTGCTTTCGCTTCAGTTGTCTGAATGCGTTCGTATAAGAACAGGTCGGTTACCAGGTCACGGAACAAAGCTTTACGTGCGCTGGAATTACGGCCCAACTTTTGGTATGCCATTGTTTTCCCTCCTTCACTTCAAGCACTCGGCTGTCTATTCTTCTGTACGGAGTCCCAAACCAAGTTCCTCAAGCTTCTCTTGAACTTCTTCCAAAGACTTGCGTCCGAGGTTACGGACTTTCATCATGTCTTCTTCCGTTTTCGTAGTCAGCTCTTGCACGGTATTAATACCGGCACGTTTGAGGCAGTTGTAGGAACGAACAGAGAGATCCAGCTCTTCGATCGTCATTTCGAGTACTTTTTCTTTTTTGTCTTCTTCTTTTTCGACCATGATCTCTGCATCTTTCGCTTCGTCTGTAAGACCCACGAAGAGCATCAAATGCTCAGTCAAAATTTTAGCGCCAAGGCTTACAGCCTCTTCGGGACGAATACTTCCATCAGTCCAAACTTCCAACGTGAGCTTGTCATAGTTGGTCACTTGACCGACACGCGTATTTTCCACAGCGTAGTTAACGCGACTGATCGGGGTGAAGATGGAATCGACTGGGATGACGCCGATCGGCTGGTCATCGCGTTTATTCCGATCTGCCTGGACGTAGCCGCGACCGCGATTGGCAAAAATACGCATGTGAAGTCTCGAACCTGGTCCGAGCGTAGCGATGTGCAGATCCGGGTTAAGGATTTCCACATCGGAGTCAGCACGGATATCTCCAGCCGTAATTGCTCCTTCGCCTTCAGCATCAATCTCGAGCACTTTCTCCTCATCCGAATGAATCTTAAGCGACAGAGCTTTCAGGTTAAGAATAACCTCCGTAACATCTTCCATTACGCCAGGAACTGTAGCAAATTCATGCAGAACGCCATCGATTTGAACCGAAGACACTGCCGCACCCGGCAGTGACGAGAGCAAGATTCGGCGAAGCGAGTTTCCAAGCGTCGTACCGTATCCGCGCTCAAGCGGTTCTACTACGAATTTCCCATAGGTGCCATCATCGTTGACGTCTACCGTCTCAATTTTCGGCTTTTCGATTTCAATCACTGCAATACCCCTCCTTCAAAACGTCGGTCCTCTATGAAACATTTACCTTCTCTTGCGAAAACATGTAGTAGTATGCCTAAACAACCATTATTAGCAGATTGTGCCGGAAATATACCACACGCAGGGGCAAATCTCATTAGACACGACGACGTTTTGGAGGACGGCATCCGTTATGCGGGACTGGAGTTACGTCTTTGATCAGGTTAACTTCAAGACCAGCAGCTTGCAAAGAGCGGATCGCTGCTTCACGGCCTGCGCCTGGTCCTTTAACCATAACCTCAACGGCTTTCATCCCATGTTCCATTGCAGCTTTGGCAGCAGTCTCAGCAGCCATTTGTGCAGCAAACGGAGTCGATTTACGGGAACCTCTGAATCCGAGACCGCCGGAGCTTGCCCACGAAATTGCATTTCCGTGAGGATCCGTAATAGTAACGATAGTGTTATTGAAAGTGGAACGGATATGTGCCACGCCAGATTCAATATTCTTACGGTCACGACGTTTAGTACGTACGACTTTTTTCGGTTTAGCCATTTTCTCTTATCCCCCCTTATTATTTCTTCTTGTTCGCTACTGTACGACGAGGACCTTTACGAGTACGAGCATTCGTTTTCGTACGTTGTCCACGAACAGGCAGACCACGACGATGACGAACTCCACGGTAACAACCGATCTCCGTCAAACGTTTAATATTCAAAGAGATTTCTCGACGCAGGTCACCTTCTACTTTGACCTCTTTATCGATACTTTCACGCAATTTGCTGACTTCATCTTCCGTCAAATCACGAACACGAGTGTCCGGATTGATGCCTGTTGTGCTCAGAATTTTCTGGGAAGTCGTTTTACCGATTCCGAAAATATAAGTCAAGGCGATCTCAACGCGCTTATCACGTGGCAAATCCACACCAGCTATACGTGCCATTTTACGCTACACCCCCTTCTTTAACCTTGTTTTTGTTTGTGTTTCGGATTTTCACAGATAACCATAACATTCCCTTTGCGGCGAATGACTTTGCATTTTTCGCAAATCGGCTTGACCGAAGGTCTTACCTTCATGTGAATTACCTCCTCAAAGTTTTGCTAAGCAAAACCCTCTTCGTAAGCATTGACCTTGTTCTACTATTGTAAAACCGGCTTCGAAGCTTTCGCAAGTTTTGCCGGGCAAAACCCGCTTCATAAGCTTCACAGTTCATTGCAACTGTCTACTACTATTTACGGTAAGTTATGCGACCTTTTGTTAAATCATAAGGCGACAACTGAACAACTACTTTGTCTCCAGTCAGGATACGAATAAAGTGCATCCGTAGTTTTCCGGAAACGTGAGCGAGAATTTGATGACCGTTCTCAAGCTCAACCTTGAATGTTGCATTCGGTAGCGGTTCAAGAACCGTACCTTCCACTTCAATGACATCTTCCTTGGCCATTAGTCAGTCTCCTTTCTCTTCAGCTTGAATGTTGGTGGATTCCAGAAATGAATGGACCGCATAGCGGAGCTTTCCATTTGTCACCCGACCACTCTCGTTTAAACTGTTCACAACCTCGCTGCTAATCATGGGCTGGAGTTCAAGATGAAGAAGATTCTTCTTCTTGGGTTGATCAAACTTACGTTTGTCTCCATCCGCGATATATACGAACTTACTGTCCGCTATAGCAACAATTACTGCGGCTTGGTCCGCATTGCGGCCTTTACGGATCTTCACAAGTTGACCGAGCTGCGGATTAGACTGACTGTTCATGCCTCATCACCTACGCATTCAGTTTCGTGAAAATTTCCATACCATCTGGTGTAACTGCTACGGTGTGTTCAAAGTGGGCACATAACTTTCCATCAACCGTGACGACAGTCCAGTTATCTTCCAACGTTTTCACATACCGTCTTCCTACGTTAACCATCGGCTCTATGGCCAGCACCATGCCCGCTTTGAGCCGTGGTCCCCGATCGGGAAGACCATAGTTCGGAATCTGTGGTTCTTCGTGCAGATCTGCGCCTATGCCGTGACCGACATATTCACGAACAACAGAGAACCCTTCATCTTCAATATATTTCTGAATCGCATGAGATATTGTAAACAAGCGAACGTCCGGTTTTACCAGCGCCAGACCTGCGTATAACGAAGCCTCGGTAACGTCCAGAAGACGACGGGCTTCTTCGGAAATACGGCCGACCGGATAAGTCCAGGCGGAATCTCCATGATACCCCTGGTACTGCGCGCCAATGTCAAACGTAACGATATCGCCCTCGTTCAACTTGCGTTTGCCGGGAAATCCATGTACCAACTCTTCATTTACTGAAGCGCACACACTGGCAGGGAAACCGTTATAACCTTTGAAAGACGGCACAGCTCCTTGACTGCGGATATATTGATCAGCCATATGGTCAAGTTCACCAGTCGTAATACCGGGAGCGATATGCTCTGCCAAGAGACGATGCGTTTCCGCAACAATTCTCCCTGCTTCCCTCATCAAGCCCAGTTCCGTTTCGGACTTACCAATGATCATCAATTAACCTCTCAGTAAGGACACGATTTCTTGAGAAACTTGATCGATATCCTGTTCTCCGTTCACTTGACGAAGAAGACCTTTAGTCTCATAGAACGTGAGGAGTGGTGCTGTTTTGTTGATATACTCGTCCAGTCGTGTACCTACACTCTCTTCATTATCATCAGAGCGTTGATACAACTCACCAGCGCATTTATCACAAATACCTTCCTGCTTAGGCGGATTGAATACCACATGATAAGTGGAACCACAGTTTTTACAAATCCGACGACCCGTCAAACGAGCGAGTAATTTGTTGCGATCCACTTTCAGGTTGATTACATGATCGAGACCTGAGTTCAATCGGTCCAGAATGCCATCGAGCGCTTCTGCTTGTGACAGGGTTCTTGGAAATCCGTCCAAGAGGAAACCTTCTCTGCAGTCAGGCTGCTGCAAACGTTCTTCAACGATGCCAATGGTTACATCATCTGGTACAAGCAATCCTTGATCCATATATTCCTTGGCTTTCAGGCCAATGGGAGTTCCCTGTTTGATCGCTAGACGAAATGCATCGCCTGTTGAAATATGGGGAATACCGAACTCTTTCACGATGACGTCTGCTTGTGTTCCTTTTCCTGCCCCAGGAGGGCCCATGAATAGGATGTTCACGTTATGTCACTCCCTCCAAGACTACCCTACATCAACAAACAGCACAATAGGTGCCGGCAAGTAAATCTTCACTCGACCGGTACCTATTGCCTATTTATTGATAAAACCTTTGTAGTGGCGTTTGATCAATTGGCTTTCGATTTGCTTCATCGTATCCAGCGCAACACCGATAACGATCAGGAGGGATGTTCCTCCAATTTGCGCAGATTGAGGCAAACCAGAAAGTGCCCCTAAGAATACAGGCAGAACGGAAATGACTGCCAAGAAGATGGCTCCGGCCATTGTCAAACGAGTCATGACACGGGTCAGATATTTCTCGGTTGCTTTACCCGGGCGAATGCCTGGGATGTAACCGCCGTTCTTTTTCATATTATCAGCCATCTGCTGTGGATTCATCTGTACAAAAGTATAGAAGAATGTGAAACCGAAGATCATCACAACATACAGTAACATACCCAGAGGTTTGTGAGTAGTCAGATTCTGTCCGATCCACTGTGCCCAGATGCGATCTGCCCAGAAGTTGGCGATGATCGTTGGGAACATCAACAGCGATGAAGCGAAGATGACAGGGATAACACCTGCTGCATTAATTTTCAGCGGGATATGTGTATTCTGTCCACCGTACATTTTGTTACCTACGACACGTTTAGCGTACTGTACAGGAATTTTCCGAATCGCCTGCTGAATGTAAATGACCCCTATGATGATCAGCACAATAACAATTGCGATGATTACACCTTTAAGAATATTCATAAACAGTTGGTCAGGTTGGATGAAGTCAGATTCGATCGTTTGTTTGATAATATTAGGCACCGTAGATAGGATACCTGCAAAGATCAAGATCGAAATTCCGTTTCCTATGCCCTTCTCGGTGATTTGCTCACCAAGCCACATCAGGAATGAAGTACCGGCCGTAAGTACAATCGCGATCAAGATATAATCTGCAAATGTAGCGTTAGGCACCATCTCTGTATTGTACAAGCGGTTGAATCCGATCGACGTACCAAACGCTTGAATCAATGCCAGCCCGATGGTTAAATAACGGGTCAACTGTGCAGATTTCTTCTTACCTTGTTCACCTTGCTTTGCCCACTCCGCTAATTTAGGAATAACGTCCATGGAAAGCAACTGTACTATGATAGACGCAGTGATGTAAGGCACGATCCCGAGCGCAAATATCGAGAACTGGAAGAGCGCTCCACCCGAGAACGTATTGAGAAGTCCAAAAACTTCTTTACCCGCAGAATTTGTCGCTTCGAATACATCTTTATTAACTCCCGGTACGGGAACAAAGGATCCGATGCGGTAAATGATCAGTACAAAAAGGGTAAATAATACCCTTTTGCGCAGATCTTCAACCCGCCAGATATTCTTTAGGGTCTTGAACATTAAATCACCTCAGTTGTACCGCCGGCAGCTTCAATTTTCTCAATAGCAGATTGAGAAAACTTATTAGCTTTAACAGTCAGCTTCACAGTGACATCACCGTTACCCAGGATTTTGATTCCGGATTTAGCGTTTTTAACTACGCCATTCGTCATCAAGAATTCTGGAGTTACTTCAGTACCCGCAGCAAAACTGTTCAGGTCTTCAGTATTCACAACTGCATATTCTTTGCGAGTTGGGTTTACAAAACCACGTTTTGGCAAGCGACGATACAATGGATTTTGTCCACCTTCGAAGCCTGGACGTACTCCACCGCCAGAACGAGCGTTTTGTCCTTTGTGACCGCGACCTGATGTTTTACCTGTACCACTACTTGGACCGCGACCAAGACGTTTACGTTCTTTGCGGGATCCAGGAGATGGTGAAAGCTCATGTAACTTCATCGTTCGTTGCACCTCCTTAAAGATTTGTGGGATTAACCCGTTTTTAAGCTTCTACTTCTTTAACAGCAACCAAGTGGCTTACTTTGTTAATCATACCACGGATGGCAGGATTATCGTTTTGTACCACTTTGCTATTGATTTTGCGCAAACCCAATGTTTTCACAGTTGTTCTTTGCGTCTCCGGACGTCCGATCAAGCTGCGGACGAGGGTAATTTCTAATTTAGCCATGAGAATTCCCTCCTTAACCCAGAAGCTCTTCGACGGATTTTCCGCGCAGTTTAGCCACGTCTTCAGCACGCTTCAAACGGGACAAACCTTCCAAAGTCGCATTGACCATGTTCATGGAATTCGAAGAACCCAGAGATTTTGTCAAAATGTCACCCACACCAGCAAGTTCGAGAACCGCACGTACAGGACCACCAGCGATAACACCAGTACCTTCAGATGCTGGTTTCAACAGCACGCGTCCTGCGCCGAACTTACCTGTTACCAAGTGAGGAATCGATGTTCCTACGAGTGGAACGTGTACAAGGTTTTTCTTAGCGTCTTCAATACCTTTGCGAATTGCATCAGGTACTTCGCCCGCTTTACCGATACCAGCTCCAACCCAGCCGTTGCCGTCGCCGACTACAACCAGTGCGCTAAAGCTGAAACGGCGTCCGCCTTTTACTACTTTAGCTACGCGATTAATATTTACAACTCTTTCAGTCAGTTCCAAAGTATTCGGATCTACACGCAAGTCGTTAACCTCCTTTTGAAAAATATCTTAAAACTCAAGTCCTGCTTCACGAGCCGCTTCAGCCAAAGCTGCGATACGACCATGGTACAGATATCCGCTACGGTCAAATACGATGTTGGAAACACCTTTGTCTTTCGCACGTTTAGCAACGAGTTCGCCAACTTTACGAGCTGATTCAACAGATGCACCATTTTTGATGTCAGTGCTCAATTCTTTGTCTACGGTAGACGCGGAAGCGATTGTTACACCAGCAACATCATCGATGATTTGAGCATACATATGTTTACCAGAACGGAATACGTTCAAACGAGGACGTGCTGCCGTTCCTTGGATTTTCTTACGAACACGAAGGTGTCTTTTCAGACGAGCCTTATTTTTATCTGGTTTCGTAATCATCTCAAAGATTCACTCCTTTCAGGTTACCTCGCTGGCTTCAAAGCAGAAGCCACGGGGTATATTAGAAACACACGAAGCAAGCAAGCCGAAAGCCGCGCAAAGGCGGTAAGAGAAATCTTATTTCTTCTTACCGGCTTTACCTTCCTTACGGATGATACGCTCGCCTTCATATTTAATACCTTTACCTTTGTATGGCTCAGGTTCACGTACGGAACGGATTTTAGCAGCGTAAGCACCTACGCGCTCTTTGTCGATTCCGCGAACGATGATTTTTGTATTCGAAGGTACTTCGAATTCAATTCCCGCTTCCGGTGTAATTTCAACCGGGTGAGAGTAACCAACGTTCAGAACGATTTTATCTCCGGATTTGCTTGCACGATATCCGACCCCAACCAATTCCAGAGATTTCGCGAATCCTTCAGTAACGCCGCTCACCATATTGTTTACAACGCTGCGCGTTGTGCCGTGCAAAGAACGGTGAGTTTTGTTATCGGAAGGACGCACAACTGTGATTTCGTTATTTTCAACTGTAACCTTCATGTCTTTATGAAGCTCACGAGTCAAAGTTCCTTTTGGTCCTTTTACCGTAATAACGGTGTTGTCCAGGGTGATGTCTACACCACTTGGTACTGTGATTGGTTTGCGACCAATACGAGACATATGTTGCACCTCCTATCTTGTGACGTTATATTACCAAACGTAGCAAACGACTTCTCCGCCGGATTTCGATTGACGAGCTTCTTTGTCCGTCATGATACCTTTGGATGTCGAGATGATCGCGATTCCCAGGCCACCAAGTACACGAGGTACTTCATTGCTTTTCGTGTAAACACGAAGACCAGGTTTACTGATTCTTTTCAGACCAGTGATAACGCGCTCGTTATTTTGACCGTATTTCAGGAAAACACGGATAATCCCTTGTTTGTTATCATCGATAACTTCAGCGTCACGGATGAAACCTTCACGCTTCAGGATATCGGCGATTTGTTTTTTCATTGTCGAAGCAGGCATTTCTACCGTTTCGTGACGAACAGTGTTCGCGTTACGAATACGAGTAAGCATATCTGCAATTGGATCAGACATAGTCATTGTGAGTTAACCTCCTTCCCGTTCAGGACTTTTTACCAGCTTGCTTTTTTCACGCCAGGGATCTGGCCTTTATAAGCTAATTCACGGAAGCAAATTCTGCAAATTTTGAACTTTTGCAGGACCGAATGTGGACGTCCGCAACGCTCACAGCGTGTATATGCACGTACTTTAAACTTTGGTGTACGTTGTTGTTTAACTTTCATCGAAGTTTTTGCCACTTAGCCTGACACCTCCTAAATAATTTCGGAGAAAAGGGAGTCTTTCCAGACACCCGGAAACGTTATGCCAACATTACTTAACGAAAGGCATTCCCATTTGCGTGAGCAATTCGCGGGACTCTTCGTCTGTTTTCGCCGTTGTTACGATGACAATATCCATACCGCGGACTTTATCAACTTTATCATACTCGATCTCTGGGAAGATCAATTGCTCTTTCAGACCCAGTGTGTAGTTACCACGTCCGTCGAAAGCTTTACTCGATACACCGCGGAAGTCGCGGACACGAGGAAGCGTAACGTTGAACAGTTTATCGAGGAAGAAGTACATACGCTCGCCGCGCAATGTTACTTTCACACCGATAGGCATATTCTCACGCAGTTTGAATCCTGCGATTGATTTTTTTGCACGAGTGATTACAGGTTTTTGACCTGCGATCAGTTGCAAATCGTTTACTGCGGAATCCAACACTTTGGAGTTTTGGACAGCGTCGCCCACACCCATGTTGATAACGATTTTCTCGATTTTCGGCACTTGCATTACCGTTGTATAGTTAAACTTCTGCATCAAAGCAGGAGCGATTTCTTGCAGGTAACGTTCTTTCATTCTTGATGCCATGAATCATAGCCCTCCTTTCTCATTCGGTTCAATTAGTCGATAATTTCTCCGGAACGTTTAGCAACGCGCACTTTCTTTCCGTTATCCAAAACTTTGTAACCTACACGGGTTACTTTTCCGCTCTTCGGATCGATGTGCATTACGTTGGAAACGTGAATCGGAGCTTCCTTCTCGATAATGCCGCCTTGCGGGTTTTGCTGGTTAGGCTTCTGGTGTTTTTTCACCATGTTAACACCTTCCACAAGGACGCGGTTCTCACGAGGATAAGCAGCGATGACACGACCTTTTTTACCTTTGTCTTTACCGCTGATCACCATAACCGTATCTTCCTTTTTAACGTGAAGTTTGTTGTTATGGGATTCCAGAACTTTTTTCACTCTTGGCATTTCGTACACCTCCTGTTTCTAACATCACGAGATTAAAGCTTTAGATTACTTCTGGAGCCAAGGAAACGATTTTCATGAAGTCTTTATCGCGAAGTTCGCGAGCAACTGGTCCGAAAATACGTGTTCCACGTGGGCTTCTGTCGTCTTTTACAACAACCGCTGCATTTTCATCAAAACCGATGTAGGAACCGTCTTTACGACGTACAGAACGTTTCGTACGAACGACAACCGCTCTAACTACATCACCTTTTTTGACAACGCCGCCTGGTGTTGCTTGTTTAACAGAACAAACGATCAGATCACCGATTTGAGCTGTACGACGTCCCGTACCGCCGAGTACGCGGATACACATCAGTTCCTTCGCACCGGAGTTGTCAGCCACAGTCAAACGTGTAAATGGTTGAATCATTTAGTATTCCTCCTTTCAGCAGTGCTGCTGAGCATTAGATGATAACCGCTTTTTCTACGATTTCAGTAAGTCTCCAGCGTTTATCTTTCGAAAGCGGACGAGTCTCCATGATTTTCACCGTGTCACCGATTTTCGCAGTGTTTTCTTCGTCATGTGCTTTGAATTTTTTAGTAACCTTAATGCGCTTATGGTACAAGTTGTGTTTTTTGTAAGTTTCTACAGCAACAACAATTGTTTTGTCCATTTTATCGCTGACCACTTTACCAGTTTGCACTTTACGTGCGTTACGTTCTTCGCTCATTGTTGGCCTCCTTCCTGATTACGAACGGATTGTCCATCCTATCCCTAATTAACCGATTCCCAATTCTCTCTCACGGATAATGGTTTTAGCACGAGCTATTTCTTTCCGCACATCACGGATGCGAGTCGGGTTATCCAGCTGACCGGTAGCTAATTGAAAGCGGAGGTTAAAGAGTTCTTCTTTAAATCCGGCAATCTTTTGCTCGATTTCAGCAGAGGTTAGGTTGCGAAATTCACTAGCTTTCATTTGCTTCACCACCCAATTCTTCACGTTTCACGAACTTCGTTTTGATTGGCAGTTTGTGAGCGGCAAGACGCATTGCTTCGCGTGCAATTTCCTCCGGTACACCAGCAAGTTCAAACATGATCTTACCTGGTTTCACTACTGCAACCCATTTTTCTACGTTACCTTTACCGCTACCCATCCGAACCTCGAGAGGCTTTTGAGTGATTGGTTTGTCTGGGAAGATTTTGATCCAAACTTTACCACCACGTTTGATGTAACGAGTCATTGCAATACGAGCCGCTTCGATCTGACGGTTCGTAATCCAAGCCGGTTCCGTAGCTTGCAGACCGTATTCGCCAAAGTTCAGAGTCGTTCCGCCTTTAGCTTGGCCTTTCATATGTCCACGTTGTTGCTTACGGTGTTTTACGCGTTTTGGTACCAACATGATTAGTTGCCTCCTTCCTTAGCAGCTTGTTTCTTAGCCGTAGGAAGAACCTCTCCACGATAGATCCATACTTTTACGCCGATACGTCCGTAAGTAGTATGAGCCTCTGCAGTACCATAGTCAATGTCAGCACGCAGTGTGTGCAGTGGAACAGTTCCTTCGCTGTAGCCTTCAGAACGTGCGATCTCAGCACCGCCAAGACGTCCGCCTACTTGAGTTTTGATACCTTTAGCACCGGAGCGCATAGTTCTTTGAATTGCTTGTTTCAGAGCACGACGGAAAGAAACGCGACGTTCCAATTGTTGTGCAATGCTTTCAGCTACAAGAATAGCGTCCAGGTCTTGGTTCTTAATTTCAGAAATGTTGATGTGTACTTTTTTACCGCCAGCAATTTTCGTAATTTGGTTACGAAGATTTTCAACTTCAGATCCACCTTTACCGATAACCATACCTGGTTTCGCAGTGTGAATCGTTACGTTCACGCGGTTAGCCGCTCTCTCAATTTCCACACGAGATAAAGCGGAGTCTTTCAATTTATTTTTCAGGAATTCACGAATTTTCACGTCTTCCATCAAAAGATCACCGAAGTCTTTGCCTGCATACCACTTAGATTCCCAGTCACGGATAATTCCGACACGGAGTCCGACTGGATTTACCTTTTGGCCCACAC
Organism: Paenibacillus sp. FSL R5-0519; assembly: GCF_037974275.1. Taxonomy (NCBI): domain Bacteria; kingdom Bacillati; phylum Bacillota; class Bacilli; order Caryophanales; family Paenibacillaceae; genus Paenibacillus; species Paenibacillus sp. FSL R5-0519. Next base: position 527,258 of record NZ_CP150234.1, on the reverse strand, counting down.
ATTTCCCCTCCTTCTACTTCTCAGATACCACCAAAGTGATGTGGCTAGTACGTTTGTTAATACGACTTGCACGTCCCATTGCACGAGGGCGGAAACGTTTCATTGTCGGTCCTTGGTTCACGTAAGCTTGCGAGATAACCAAGTTATTAACATCTAAAGAATAGTTATGTTCCGCATTCGCAATAGCGGAGTTAAGCAACTTCTCAACGATAGGAGAAGCGGATTTCGGAGTGTGACGGAGAATGGCAACCGCCTCACCTACTTGCTTGCCGCGAATCAAGTCAACAACGAGTTGAACTTTACGAGGAGCAATCCGGATAAACTTAGCATGTGCTTTTGCTTCCATTGTGTAACCTCCTCTCAAACATTAAAGATGTTCATTTATCTTCTTGTTTTCTTATCATCATCAGTATGGCCTTTGTACGTACGGGTTGGAGCGAACTCACCCAGTTTGTGTCCGACCATGTCCTCAGTTACATACACTGGCACGTGTTTACGACCATCGTAAACGCCAAATGTGTGTCCGATGAATTGTGGGAAAATTGTAGAACGACGGGACCAGGTTTTGATTACGTTCTTCTTACCTGAAGCTTCCATCTCTTCTACCTTTTTGAGCATGTAGCCATCAATGAATGGCCCTTTTTTCAAACTGCGACCCATGTGGAGATCCTCCCTTCAAACGTAGCTATTATGCATCCGCAGATGCCTCACGAAGTTATGCACAGTGTGTATTACTTCGTGCGGCGGCGAATGATGTATTTATCAGAAGCTTTATTTTTCTTACGCGTTTTGTAACCAAGAGTAGGTTTACCCCATGGTGACATTGGCGATTTACGTCCGATTGGAGCACGACCTTCACCACCACCGTGTGGGTGATCGTTAGGGTTCATTACTACACCACGAACCTCAGGACGTTTACCCAACCAACGGCTACGACCGGCTTTACCGATTTTGATGAGCTCGTGGTCTTGGTTACCAACAGATCCGATTGTCGCGCGGCAAACTTTCAAAATACGACGAACTTCTCCGGAAGAGAGACGAACGGAAACGTATTTTTCTTCTTTACCAAGCAATTGAGCTTCTGTACCAGCAGCACGAACCAATTGTCCGCCTTTACCTGGTTTCAACTCAATGTTGTGGATAACGGTACCTACTGGAATGTTTTCAAGTGGCAGTGCGTTACCGATTTTGATGTCTGATTCAGGTCCGGAGAATACTTGATCTCCAACTTTCAAACCTTTAGGAGCGATGATATAACGTTTCTCACCATCAGCATAGTGAATCAGAGCGATATTGGATGTACGGTTCGGGTCATACTCAATCGTAGCAACGCGGCCCGGTATTCCATCTTTAGTACGTTTGAAGTCAATGATACGGTATTTACGTTTGTGTCCACCACCATGGTGACGAACTGTAATTTTACCTTGGTTGTTGCGGCCTGCTTGTTTGCTCAACGGGGCCAACAACGATTTCTCCGGCTGATTTGTGGTGATTTCCTCAAATGTAGAAACGGACATGTTCCGTCTTGCCGGGGATGTTGGTTTATACTTTTTGATTGGCACTGGGTTTCCCTCCTTACTTCAAAAATTCAATTATACAGTTTCAAAGAACTCAAGCGTTTTGCTGTCTTTTGTCAACGTTACAAACGCTTTTTTCCATTCGCTTGTATATCCGGAATAACGTCCGTACCGTTTTGGCTTAGCTGGAACACGAAGCGTGTTCACGTTTTTCACTTTTACGTTGAAAATAGCTTCTACAGCCTTTTTGATCTCGGTTTTGTTTGCACGGATATCGACTTCAAATACATATTTCAAGTCATTCATCATGTCAGCAGTACGTTCCGTAATAATCGGACGTTTTACAATATCACGAGGATCCTTCATTACGCGAGCACCTCCTCTACCTTCTGAACTGCTTCTTTCGTAATGATCAATTTGTCGTGCGAAAGCACGTCAAGAACATTAATACCGTCAGCAGCTACGAATTTCACGCCTGGAATATTCCGTGCGGAAAGAGCTACATTATCATCATAGCTAGGAGCTACGATCAAAGCTTTACGTCCCACTTTGAGGTTACTCAAGATGGCAGCGAACTCTTTAGTTTTAGGCGTGCTCAACGTGAGAGCGTCCAAAACGATAATGTCATTGTCAATCACTTTGGATGAAAGGGCAGATTTGATCGCCAAACGACGAACTTTCTTAGGCAGTTTATACGCATAGCTCCGTGGTGTTGGACCAAATACGATACCGCCGCCTTTCCATTGTGGTGAACGAATTGAACCTTGACGAGCGCGACCTGTACCTTTTTGTTTCCAAGGCTTACGTCCGCCGCCACGTACTTCAGAACGTCCTTTTACTTTGTGGGTACCTTGACGAAGGGAAGCGCGTTGCATAAGAACTGCATCGTACAGAACGTGTTGATTCGGCTCAATTCCGAAAACAGCATCGTTCAATTCAACTTCGCCTACTTGGCTACCATCTACATTGTAAACTGATACTTTTGGCATTTTGTGTTCCTCCTTTCTTCAGTGGTTATTTTTTCACCGTTTCTTTAACTTTGATGAGACTGTTTTTCGGTCCAGGAATGGAACCTTTCACGAGCAACACGTTACGCTCAGCGTCTACTTTAACTACTTCAAGACGTTGAATTGTAACTGTATCATGTCCCATGTGTCCTGGCAGGCGTTTGCCTTTAGGAACGCGGTTAGCTTGGATCGAACCCATCGAACCCGGGCCACGGTGATAACGAGAACCGTGAGACATAGGTCCAGTGCTTTGTCCCCAACGTTTAATTACGCCGGCAAAACCTTTACCTTTAGAAACACCCGTTACGTCAACGAATTCGCCTTCAGCGAAAATGTCAGCTTTCAGTTCTTGGCCAACTTCATATTCAGCGATGTTGATACCGCGAACTTCACGAACGTAGCGCTTAGGGGCAGTGTTCGCTTTTTTAGCGTGACCTGCTTCTGGCTTGTTAGCATTTTTCTCTTTCTTATCGGAGTAACCGATTTGAATTGCTTCGTAGCCATCGTTCTCAATGTCTTTCTTTTGCAAAACAACACAAGGGCCTGCTTCGATAACCGTTACTGGAACAACGTTACCTTCAGGAGTAAATACTTGAGTCATTCCGAGTTTTTTTCCTAAGATTGCTTTCATGTTGACACCTCTTTTCCTCTATACATGGTCTTTGTTGTAGCTTGTATTACAATTTAATTTCGATATCTACACCGGACGGCAGATCCAAGCGCATCAAGGCATCCACAGTTTGTGGAGTCGGGTTAACGATGTCGATCAAACGCTTATGTGTGCGTTGTTCGAATTGTTCCCGGGAATCCTTGTACTTGTGCACCGCACGAAGAATAGTAATGATTTGTTTTTCAGTAGGAAGCGGAATCGGACCGGATACACCTGCACCCGAACGTTTTGCTGTTTCAACAATTTTCTCCGCGGATTGATCAAGAATTCTGTGGTCGTAAGCTTTCAAACGAATACGAATTTTTTGCTTTGCCATTTTAGTCCCTCCTTCTATCGCCCAATTTTTTATCGGACATACTCCGTGAAAATTTTCTAGCCACTGTCCCATGGCAAAGGGGCCGGGTGTGCCAGTAACCTCTCACATCATCGCAACGTCACAGAACAACATTCATTATTATATAGAAAAGATAGGCGTATTGCAAGCATATTTAAGAAAAACATTTAAACTTATCTTTTCTGATTGAAATGACTTCGTTTATTGTAGTGTTTATCTTCAATATCCAGGCTGCCTTGCCAATCCTTCTAAACTCGTAAATGATGTTCATTTTATATGACGCAGGTTCCGAAACTTTACACATAATAAAAGAGTTCTTTATCCGATGTCGGATAAAGAACTCTTCCGAAGCTTCGTTACAATACAATGTTACTCGTTCCAGTACACTGTTGCATATGCTTTATTCAGCGTTAAGCCGAATTATTTTTGGATCGATGCTACGGAACCGGCACCTACTGTACGTCCACCTTCACGAATGGAGAACTTAGTTCCTTCTTCAATCGCGATTGGGGAGATCAGGGAAACAGTAACTGTGATGTTATCACCAGGCATTACCATTTCAGTACCTTCAGGCAAGTTGATGATGCCTGTTACGTCAGTTGTACGGAAGTAGAACTGTGGACGGTAACCAGTGAAGAATGGTTTGTGACGTCCGCCCTCTTCTTTAGTCAAAACGTAGATTTGAGCTGTGAATTCTGTGTGAGGCTTAACAGAACCCGGTTTAGCCAAAACTTGGCCACGCTCGATGTTGTTACGGTCAACACCACGAAGAAGTGCTCCGATGTTGTCACCTGCTTGAGCGGAATCCAGCAATTTGCGGAACATCTCAACGCCAGTTACAACAGATTTTTTAGTTTCTTCAGTGATACCAACGATTTCGATCTCTTCGCCGACTTTAACAGTACCACGCTCTACACGGCCAGTAGCAACAGTACCACGACCAGTGATAGAGAATACGTCCTCGACAGGCATCAAGAAAGGCTTGTCAGTTTGACGCTCAGGCAGTGGGATGTAAGTGTCGATTTCTTTGAACATCTCAACGATTTTTTGAGCCCATTCGCCATCTGGGTTAGCCAGCGCTTCACGAGCAGATCCACGAGTGATTGGAGTATCGTCACCTGGGAACTCATATTCGTTAAGAAGGTCGCGAACTTCCATCTCAACCAATTCCAACAACTCTTCGTCTTCAACCATGTCACATTTGTTCAAGAATACAACAATGTAAGGTACGCCTACTTGACGGGAGAGCAAGATGTGTTCACGAGTTTGTGGCATTGGGCCGTCAGCTGCGGATACTACCAAGATAGCTCCGTCCATTTGTGCCGCGCCAGTGATCATGTTTTTAACATAGTCGGCGTGACCTGGGCAGTCTACGTGAGCGTAGTGACGAGTGTCAGTTTCGTACTCAACGTGTGCTGTGGAGATAGTGATACCGCGCTCGCGCTCTTCTGGAGCTTTGTCGATTTGGTCGAATGCTACAGCAGCACCACCGTAAGTTTTGGACAATACAGTTGTGATTGCAGCAGTCAGAGTTGTTTTACCGTGATCGACGTGACCGATAGTACCGATGTTAACGTGGGGTTTATTACGTTCGTATTTAGCCTTTGCCATTTGAACGTGGCCTCCTTAAAATTATAATTTTATGTTTTCACTGAATGAAGTGCTCCGAAATGAATTCTTATGCACTTACATCCAGTGTGAGAAAACTACTCGGTGCCTTTTGTTTTGGCAACGATTTCTTCAGCGATGCTCTTAGGAACTTCTTCATAGTGAGAGAGTTCCATGGAGAACACGCCGCGTCCTTGAGTACCGGAACGAAGAGTTGTAGAGTAACCAAACATTTCAGACAAAGGTACCTTGGCACGGATGATTTGAGCTCCACTACGGGAATCCATACCTTCGATGCGGCCACGACGGGAGTTCAACATACCCATTACGTCACCCATGTACTCTTCTGGAACTGTTACTTCTACTTTCATGATAGGCTCAAGCAGAACTGGTTTACACTTGTCTTTAGCCGCTTTAAGCGCCATTGATCCGGCAATTTTAAATGCCATCTCGTTGGAATCGACATCATGGTAAGATCCGTCTACGATTGTAGCCTTAACGTCAACAAGCGGGAAGCCTGCGATAACGCCGTTTTTCATTTGCTCTTCAATCCCTGACAGTGCAGGTTGAATGTATTCTCTAGGAACGGAACCACCGACAACCTTACTTTCGAACTGGCTGCCTGTACCCGGCTCGAGAGGTTCGAATTCAACCCATACGTGACCGTATTGACCACGACCACCGGATTGACGTACGAATTTACCTTCAACGCGCGCTGGAGCACGGAATGTTTCACGGTAAGCTACTTGTGGTTTACCCACAGTAGTTTCAACCTTGAACTCACGACGCATACGGTCGATGATGATATCAAGGTGAAGCTCACCCATACCTGCCAAGATAGTTTGACCTGTTTCTTCATCAGTATGAGCACGAAGAGTTGGATCCTCTTCAGTCAACTTACCGAGAGCAACACCCATTTTGTCTTGGTCAGCTTTGGTTTTAGGTTCAACGGCGATTTCGATAACCGGATCAGGGAAGTTCATTGACTCCAAGATAACCGGATTTTTCTCATCACATAGTGTATCACCTGTACCGGTATCTTTCAAACCTACGGCAGCTGCAATATCACCGGAGTAAACTTCAGTGATCTCTTGACGGCTGTTCGCATGCATTTGAAGGATACGACCGATACGCTCACGTTTGTTTTTAGTTGCATTCAATACATATGAACCGGATTGAAGAACACCGGAATATACGCGGAAGAATGTCAATTTACCAACGTAAGGGTCAGTCATGATTTTGAATGCCAATGCGGAGAATGGCTCTTCATCAGATGACTTACGAACTGCTTCAGTTCCATCTTCAAGATGACCAGTAATTGAAGGTACATCTGTTGGAGCTGGCAAGTAGTCGATAACAGCATCCAACATCAGTTGAACACCTTTGTTACGATATGAGGATCCACAGATAACAGGGAAGATCTTAACATCTACAACACCTTTACGGAGAGCGCCTTTGATCTCTTCGATAGAGATTTCTTCGCCTTCCAGGTATTTCATTGTCAATTCCTCATCCAGTTCTGCAACACGCTCAATCAATTCATTACGGAGTTCTTCAACTTGCTCTTTGAATTCCGCAGGAATTTCTGTTTCTTCGATATTTTGACCAAGGTCATCTTTGTACATATGAGCCTTTTGTTCAACAATATCGATAATACCGATGAAATCATTTTCAGCGCCGATTGGAAGCTGAATCGCAACAGCGTTCGCTTGAAGGCGATCACGCATGTCGGATACAACGTTCAAGAAGTCAGCACCGATGATATCCATTTTGTTTACATATGCGATACGAGGTACGCCGTACTTATCAGCCTGTCTCCATACAGTTTCAGACTGAGGCTCAACGCCTTCTTTCGCACTGAATACACCAACTGCTCCGTCCAATACACGAAGGGAACGTTCAACTTCAACAGTGAAGTCAACGTGTCCCGGGGTATCAATAATATTAACGCGGTGGCCTTTCCAAGCAGCGGTAGTCGCAGCGGAAGTAATCGTAATTCCGCGCTCCTGTTCCTGTTCCATCCAGTCCATTGTCGCAGCGCCTTCGTGTACTTCACCGATTTTGTGCGTACGTCCTGTGTAGAACAAGATCCGCTCAGTTGTCGTGGTTTTACCCGCATCAATATGAGCCATGATCCCGATATTACGTGTATTTTTTAAGGAGAACTCTCTAGCCATGAAATGGGTCTCCCTTCAAAATAGAAGTTTTTTATTGTGAACTGAATCCTACCAACGGTAGTGAGCAAACGCTTTGTTCGCTTCAGCCATTTTGTGCGTATCTTCACGTTTTTTAACGGAAGCGCCTGTGTTGTTGGAAGCGTCGATGATCTCAGCCGCCAAACGCTCTTCCATTGTTTTCTCACCGCGGTTGCGGGAGTAGTTCACGAGCCAACGTAGTCCCAGAGCAGTACGTCTCTCTGGTTTTACCTCGATTGGTACTTGGTAGTTGGCACCGCCGACACGGCGAGCTTTAACTTCCAGGACTGGCATGATATTCTTGATTGCTGCTTCAAATACTTCCATCGGGTCATTACCCGTACGTTCTTGAATCAACTTGAACGCATTATACAGAATGCTTTGAGCAACACCGCGTTTTCCGTCGAGCATGATGCGATTGATCAAACGAGTAACCAACTTGGAGTTGTATACCGGATCTGGCAACACGTCTCTTTTCGTAACTGGACCTTTGCGTGGCATGGATATCCCCCTTTCTTTCTTGTTCAGCAGACCCTGTACCTTCCAGACCTAAGCCAGAAGGCTTTCAGGTTCTCTGCTTATAATGGTTTAGGCTTTTTTAGCTTTTGGACGTTTTGCACCGTATTTCGAACGAGCTTGCATACGGTTGTTTACGCCTGCAGTATCGAGAGCTCCACGAACGATGTGATAACGAACCCCTGCAAGGTCTTTAACTTTACCTCCGCGGATCAATACCACACTGTGCTCTTGAAGGTTATGTCCGATTCCCGGGATATAAGCAGTTACCTCGAGACGGTTCGTCAAACGAACACGGGCATACTTACGAAGTGCAGAGTTTGGTTTACGTGGAGTCATTGTACCTACACGAGTGCAGACACCACGTTTTTGTGGGGCACTGATGTTAGTAGATTCACGTTTCAAAGCGTTGAATCCTTTTTGCAAAGCTGGAGATTTTGACTTCTCAACTTTTGCTTGACGTCCTTTACGAACCAGTTGATTGATAGTTGGCATGTGATTGCCACCCCCTTCCTCAAATATTCATGTTTCTTTATAAACCTCTTTTCGCTAAGTCCACAGACCCAGGCGGTTCATAAAAAGACAAATGAAAAGTTTTTGCCTTGGAGAATCCTTAAAAGTTCTCGGACAAAAACGTTCCTTACACTATCATTTTACGACAGCAGCCATAGCTGCTCCCACTCCAATCCCGCAAGCTTTGCCGAGATTTTTCATTGTATCCACTTTCGTGTACTTTACATTGTGTTGTTCACACAAAGCAATGATTTTGGAAGTGAGCTGCGGATCACTATCTTCTGCGACATAGACTTCAGAAGCCATACCTGTCTGCACCATCCGCATGGTCTGTTTGGTACCTATTTTGACATGAGCATCTTGCAAGGCTTTTTCATTAGACATTGTGCATTCCTCCGAATAGAACCATGTACAATCAGCTGCCCACGCACCTTTGATATATTAGCATCTAGCGCAAGCATTGTCAATGCTAATCCTAAAAGATTTTATAAAAGTTTACGTACATCAGGATTCGTCCGCCTGCACTATACAAGCGTCCGCCTCCTGACGCACAAAACTTTCATTCCCCTCTAAATGAGAAGAAATCTATTTAATCAACCGAAACTGGCTCGAGTTCTTCTACTGAAGATTGGCCATCTTCTGGCTCAGCAAACTTGATGCTGCGGTAACGGTGCATACCTGTACCTGCAGGGATCAATTTACCGATGATTACATTTTCCTTCAGACCAAGCAACTGATCGACTTTACCTTTGATCGCTGCATCTGTCAGTACACGTGTAGTTTCTTGGAACGAAGCCGCTGAGAGGAACGAGTCTGTTTCCAGGGATGCTTTCGTAATACCGAGCAGGATTGGTTTAGCAACCGCTGGCTCTTTATCACTAAGAATCGCAATTTTGTTAGCTCTTTCGTACTCATGCGTATCTACGAACGACCCTGGCAACAGCGTTGTATCCCCTGCATCTACGATGCGGATTTTACGCAGCATTTGACGGATCATAACTTCAACGTGTTTGTCATTGATTTCTACGCCTTGGTTACGGTATACGCGCTGTACTTCCTGCAAAATGTAGTTTTGTACGCCACGTACGCCTTTAATGCGCAGCATTTCTTTTGGATCGATGGAACCGTCTGTCAACTCATCACCAGCTTCAATTTCCATGCCTTCGCTTACGCGCACACGGGAACCGTAGGTAACAGAGTATACTTTGGACTCCGCTTCACCTTGAATTTCAATTTCACGACGATCTTTCGCTTCGCGAATCTCTTTAACTACACCATCAATTTCACTGATCGTTGCTTGACCTTTAGGATTACGAGCTTCAAACAACTCCTGGATACGCGGCAAACCTTGCGTAATATCGTCTCCGGCTACACCGCCGGTGTGGAACGTACGCATTGTCAACTGTGTTCCTGGCTCACCAATGGATTGTGCTGCAATAATACCAACTGCTTCACCGATCTCCACATGTTTACCTGTCGCAAGGTTACGACCGTAACACTTCTTGCAGACACCATGACTTGCACGGCAGCTGAGTACGGAACGGATTTGCAATTTGGTTACGCCCGCTTTGATGATTGCCTCTGCTTTGTCGGAGTCAATCAATTCATTACGACCTGCAATGATTTCTTTCGTTTCCGGATGACGAACTGTCTCGAAGCAGTATCTGCCTTCAATACGGTCATAGAGATCTTCAATAACCTCTTTACCATCCTGGATACGACTTACCGTAAAGCCTTTATCTGTACCACAATCATCATCACGCACGATTACATCTTGGGCTACGTCTACGAGACGACGAGTCAGGTAACCTGAATCGGCTGTACGCAGGGCTGTATCCGCCAAACCTTTACGCGCTCCGTGAGTGGAGATAAAGTACTCGAGCACTGTCAGACCTTCACGGAAGTTCGATTTGATTGGGAGTTCGATGATTCGACCAGACGGGTTGGCCATCAGACCACGCATACCGCCCAATTGGGTGATTTGCGATTTGTTACCCCGTGCTTTGGAGTCTACCATCATCATGATCGAGTTGTAACGGTCCATGGACTTCATCAGAATCTCAGTGATGTCATCTTTGGATTTTGACCAGATATCAATGATACGGTCATAGCGCTCTTCATTCGTAATCAGACCACGACGGTACTGATTCGTAACGATTTGTGCTTTATCCTCAGACTGTCTAAGAATTTCAAACTTCTCAGGCGGAACGATAACATCAGATACCGCAACCGTGATACCGGCACGGGTAGAATATGTGAATCCAAGTTGTTTGATTTTATCCAAAATAACGGCTGTTTCCGTTGTGTGATAAATTTCGAAACAACGTGCAATGATGGAACCGAGATATTCTTTGCCGACACCGCCAGCCAGAGGAGCATTCATAATAGCCTCTCTGAGGTCAGCACCTTTTTCATATACAAATGAGTGATCTGCAGTACCTTGGTACAAGTTCGCACGAGTCGCATCATTGATATACGGGAAGCTTGCCGGGAAAATTTCATTGAAGATAATTTTACCGATAGTAGTCAGCAACATTCCTTCTTGTTGCTCTTCCGTGAAGCTTGTTTTACCAAGCGCCTTAACCGGAATAGCTACACGAGCGTGCAGACCAGCAGTACCACGTTGGTATGCCGACACAGCTTCGTTCACTGTACGCAGGATCATACCTGTGCCCTTTTCTTCTTTGTTGTCCATAGTGAGGTAATAAGAACCAAGCACCATATCCTGAGAAGGAGTAACAACCGGTTTACCGTCTTTCGGGTTCAAAATGTTTCCTGATGCAAGCATCAGAATACGTGCTTCCGCTTGAGCTTCAGCGGACAACGGAACGTGCACGGCCATTTGGTCACCGTCAAAGTCGGCATTGTATGCCGTACATACGAGTGGGTGAAGACGAATTGCTTTACCTTCAACGAGAATCGGTTCAAACGCTTGAATACCGAGTCTGTGAAGCGTAGGGGCACGGTTCAACAGAACCGGATGCTCCTTGATTACTTCTTCAAGAACATCCCATACTTCAGGACTTACACGCTCAACTTTACGTTTCGCGCTCTTGATATTGTGGGCAAGCCCTTTATTTACAAGCTCTTTCATAACGAAAGGCTTGAACAATTCAAGTGCCATATCTTTTGGCAGACCACACTGATACATTTTCAGATAAGGTCCGACAACGATAACGGAACGACCAGAGTAGTCAACCCGTTTACCGAGCAAGTTCTGACGGAAACGTCCTTGTTTACCTTTCAGCATGTGGCTGAGGGATTTCAATGGACGGTTACCAGGACCCGTTACCGGGCGACCGCGACGACCATTATCGATCAATGCGTCAACAGCTTCCTGCAACATCCGTTTTTCATTTTGCACGATAATATCTGGCGCGCCCAGATCAAGAAGACGTTTCAGACGGTTATTCCGGTTAATTACACGGCGATACAAGTCATTCAAGTCAGACGTTGCAAAACGTCCACCGTCCAACTGTACCATTGGACGAAGTTCCGGTGGGATAACAGGAAGTACATCCATGATCATCCACTCTGGCTTGTTGCCAGAGTTACGGAAAGCTTCGATAACTTCCAGACGTTTAATTGCACGATTACGACGTTGTCCTTGCGCAGTCCGGAGCTCTTCTTTCAGGAACTCGAGCTCTTTATCTATGTCAAGATCTTGAAGCAGTTTTTTAACCGCTTCTGCGCCCATGCCTGCCTGGAAACCATAACCGTATTTTTCACGGTAGCTGCGGTATTCTTTCTCGGACAACAGCTGTTTTTTCTCCAGTGGAGTTTCTCCTGGATCCGTTACAACATATGATGCAAAGTAGATAATCTCTTCAAGAGATCTTGGAGACATATCCAGAGCAAGACCCATACGGCTCGGAATACCTTTGAAGTACCAGATATGCGATACCGGAGCAGCGAGCTCAATATGGCCCATCCGTTCGCGACGTACTTTCGCACGTGTTACTTCGACGCCACAACGATCACAGACAACGCCTTTATAACGAACGCGTTTGTATTTACCGCAATGACATTCCCAGTCTTTTGTAGGGCCAAAAATCTTTTCGCAGAACAGCCCTTCTTTTTCCGGTTTCAACGTACGATAGTTGATCGTTTCCGGTTTTTTCACTTCTCCGCGGGACCAAGAACGAATTTTCTCTGGGGAAGCAAGCCCGATCTTCATGTATTCGAAATTGTTGACGTCCAACAAGGAGCAACCCTCCTTAACCAATTCCTGTAATCTAGGTTACGCCCTCTCCGGCCGAAGCCGGAGCAAGACGCGAGCCTGATGAAAAACGCCGGTCATCATGCGCTCGAAGCGAATTATTCCGCTCCGACCTCTGTACCCTCAAGGTTGAGGCTGAGCTTATCGCTCGCAGCGTCATCTTCATCGTCCATTTCTCTCATTTCAATCTCTTGCTCATCTTCACTCAAAATCTTAACGTCCATACCCAAGCTTTGCAGCTCTTTGATCAATACTTTGAATGATTCAGGAACACCTGGTTCAGGAACATTCTCGCCTTTGACAATGGATTCATATGTTTTAACCCGACCAACAACATCATCGGATTTAACAGTCAAGATTTCTTGCAGCGTATAAGCAGCACCGTACGCCTCAAGCGCCCATACTTCCATCTCCCCGAAACGCTGTCCACCAAATTGGGCTTTACCACCCAATGGCTGTTGCGTAACAAGTGAGTAAGGACCCGTGGAACGGGCATGGATTTTATCATCAACCATGTGTGCCAATTTGATCATGTGCATGACACCAACGGTAACTTCACGTTCAAACTCTTCACCTGTACGACCATCATACAGGACGGTTTTTCCATTACGTTGCATTCCTGCTTCTTCCATCGTATCGAAGACATCATACTCCTTCGCTCCGTCGAATACAGGAGTTGCTACGTGAATACCCAGTTGCATTGCGGCCATACCCAAGTGAACCTCAAGTACTTGACCGATATTCATCCGGGACGGTACGCCCAGTGGGTTAAGAACGATCTGAACCGGTGTACCGTCTGGCAGGAAAGGCATATCTTCTTCCGGCAAGATGCGGGCCACGACCCCTTTGTTACCATGACGTCCGGCCATTTTATCACCCTCGGAAATTTTCCGTTTTTGAGCGATATATACACGAACGAGTTGGTTAACACCTGGAGGCAGTTCATCACCGTTTTCACGGGTAAATACTTTCACGTCTACTACGATACCGTCGGTACCATGAGGTACACGCAAGGAAGTATCACGTACTTCACGTGCTTTCTCACCAAAGATCGCATGCAGGAGACGTTCTTCTGCTGTCAGCTCTGTTACACCTTTAGGTGTTACTTTACCAACCAGAATGTCGCCAGCACTGATCTCAGCACCGATGCGGATAATACCGCGCTCATCCAAGTTACGCAACGCTTCTTCCCCAACGTTAGGGATGTCACGTGTGATCTCTTCAGGTCCGAGCTTGGTATCACGTGCTTCAGACTCATACTCCTCGATATGGATGGATGTGTATACATCTTCCTTAACGAGTTTTTCACTAAGCAAGATCGCATCCTCGTAGTTGTAACCTTCCCAAGTCATGAAGGCAACAACAACGTTACGTCCCAGAGCCAATTCACCCATTTCCGTTGAAGGACCGTCAGCTAGGATATCGCCAGCTTTGACAGCGGCACCTCTTTTGACAATCGGACGCTGGTTAATGCATGTTCCTTGGTTCGAACGCATAAATTTGTGTAATTTATATTTAACGATATCGCCTTTAACTTCCTGACCGTCCACTTCTTCAACACGCCGGAGCCAAATCTCGTTCGCAGAAGAACGTTCAATAATTCCGTCATAATCGGAGACAATACATACACCAGAGTCTTTTGCAGCTTTGTGCTCCATACCTGTTCCTACAAGTGGTGCTTTAGGAATCAAGAGTGGAACCGCCTGCCGCTGCATGTTAGATCCCATGAGTGCACGGTTGGAGTCATCGTTCTCAAGGAACGGGATAAGCGCTGTAGCGACGGATACAACCTGTTTAGGAGATACGTCCATGTAGTCAACTCGCTCACTCGGCATCGTAAGGATGTTATCCGACTGTTTGTTGTAACGTACAATGATCGCTTCTTCTTCAAATGTACCGTCTTCGTTCAACTTCGCATTCGCTTGTGCGATGACATAGTTGTCCTCTTCGTCCGCTGTCAGGTAATCAATTTGCTCGGTCACAATACCTGTCTTCGGATCAACCCAACGATATGGAGCTTCAATGAAGCCATATTCATTCACACGGGCGAACGTTGACAAGGAGTTGATCAAACCGATGTTTGGTCCCTCTGGAGTCTCGATTGGACACATACGGCCATAGTGGGATGGATGGACGTCACGTACTTCCATACCTGCGCGCTCACGCGTCAAACCACCGGGTCCGAGTGCGGACAAACGACGTTTATGTGTCAACTCACCCAACGGGTTCGTTTGATCCATAAACTGTGACAATTGAGAGCTACCAAAGAACTCTTTAATGGATGCAATAACAGGACGTATGTTGATCAATGCCTGTGGTGTAATGACGTTGGCATCCTGAATGGACATTCTCTCACGAACCACACGCTCCATACGGGACAAACCGATACGGAACTGGTTCTGCAGGAGTTCACCCACTGAACGCAAACGACGGTTACCCAGATGATCGATATCATCCGTGCTACCAATTCCCTGCAGAAGGTTAAGGAAATAACTGATGGACGAAATGATATCCGCCGGAGTCACGTTTTTAACGGACTTGTCAATGTTTGCATTGGCAATCAGTTTGACCACTTTGCCATCTTCAGTTGGTGAGAATACATCAATCGTTTGCATAGGGATATCATTGGCATCCAAAACGCCGTTACCCACGTGATACGTGCGGAATCCAACGCTCTTCTCCAGATATGGCATGATTTCATCCAACAAACGACGATCAACCATTTGGCCTGCTTCAGCAATGATTTCACCTGTTTCAGCGTCAACAAGTGATTCAGCCAAGCGTTGGTTAAACAAACGGTTTTTGATGTGAAGTTTTTTATTCATTTTGTAACGACCTACATTAGCAAGGTCATAACGTTTTGGATCAAAGAAACGTGCTACGAGCAAGCTTTTCGCATTATCCAATGTTGGTGGCTCGCCCGGACGAAGACGCTCGTAGATCTCAATGAGTGCTTTCTCCGTGGAATCCGTGTTGTCTTTGTCCAGTGTGTTGCGGATATATTCGTCATTACCGAGCAGATCCAGAATCTCAGCATCTGTGCCAAAACCAAGTGAACGCAGGAGAACCGTAACCGGTATTTTACGTGTACGGTCGATCCGGACGTAAACAACATCCTTCGCGTCCATCTCCAGTTCGAGCCAAGCGCCGCGGTTAGGAATAACTGTAGCGGTATACGTTTTTTTGGCGTTTTTATCTACTTTGGTACTGAAGTAAACGCTAGGAGAGCGAACCAACTGGCTGACAATAACCCGTTCCGCACCATTAATAATAAATGTGCCCGTGTTGGTCATCAGCGGGAAATCTCCCATGAATACTTCCTGCTCTTTGACTTCGCCGGTTTCCTTATTAATGAGCCGGACTTTGACCCGAAGCGGTGCTGCATAAGTAACGTCACGCTCTTTCGCGTCGTCTACTGTATACTTCGGTTCACCGAGACTGTAATCGATAAATTCCAAAATCAAGTTGCCTGTGAAATCCTGGATCGGCGAGATATCCTGGAACATTTCGCGCAACCCTTCCTCCAAAAACCAATCATATGATTTTTGTTGGATTTCAATCAGGTTAGGAACTTCGAGTATCTCGTTAATTCGTGCATAACTGCGCCGAGTGCGTCGACCATATTGAACAAGATGTCCTGCCAACTTAAACTCACCCCTCAATGTCTACTCACTTTAAAAATTTCGTTGCGAACCTCTGTTTGTAACCTTATAATGGTACACATACAGAGCAAAGCAATGCATCCACAAATAAAGAAAAGCCCTTACTCGAAATGTCGTTCGAAAAAAGAGCAACTTTGATCGGCGGATGTCTTTCCAAAACATTCTTATCCCCAGTTTGCCCAAAATGTACATATTATACGCCAAACGTAGGCATAATAAGCCCGTTCGGCGTAAAAAAAGGTTGACATTTTTAGTTAGCTAAAGCCAAGTAGGGCATCTTAATACTGACATTTTACAATAATACCACGACCTGAATTTCAAGTCAATAGTCCTATTGCAAAAAAAATGATCCCCTGCTTACTTTACAAACTCGGATTCAGCTTTTAGTAGAATCCTCTTCCGATTTCATCGCTTTGAAAATCCGGTAGCCTTTATCCTTCGTCACTTCTTCCACTCTTCCAAACAAAGATTCCAACTTCGCTTTTGCTGATGGAGCCCCTTGTTTCTTCTGAATGACAATCCACAACGAACCACCTACCTTCAGATGACGATGTGCCTGTTCGAAAATAGTATGAACCGTCTCTTTCCCAGCCCGTATAGGCGGATTGGTTAAGATAACGTCAAAATCTTGCTTTTTTACTTCAGCCAGTAGATTACTTTGCAATACGGTAACATTGTTAATCCCATTCGCTTTTGCATTTTCCCTGGAAAGTTCAACGGCTCTCTCGTTGATATCGATCATGGTGACATGTCCGTCCGGTACAAGTTTGGCTGCTGTAAGACCCATCGGTCCATATCCACAACCCACATCGAGAACATGAGCCCCTGATGGCAACTCTATCGCATCAATCAATACTCTGCTGCCATAATCGATTCCGTTTTTGGAAAACACACCGGCGTCCGTCACGAATCGCAGACTGAATCCGCGAAGAACCGCTTCAGTTGCTCTGCGATCATGCGCTACTTGCGGTTTGTCCGAATAATAATGATTGGACATGCCCTCACTCACTTTCCATTTACAATTACAGCAACAAACCCCTTGATATAAGTCAAGGGGTTTGTTGTTTTGTTCATCTAGCTTATAAAAGCTAAATTATTTAACTTCGATTGTAGCGCCAGCTTCTTCAAGCTTAGCTTTAACCGCTTCTGCTTCTTCTTTAGCAACTTTTTCTTTCAGTGCTTTTGGAGCGTTGTCAACCAGTTCTTTTGCTTCTTTCAGGCCAAGACCTGTGATTTCGCGAACTGCTTTGATAACGTTGATTTTGGAAGCACCAGCGTTAGTCAAGATTACGTCGAACTCGGATTGCTCAGCTTCAGCAGAAGCAGCGCCCGCACCTGCAGCAGCTACTGGAGCTGCAGCAGTTACGCCGAATTCTTCTTCGATTGCTTTAACAAGATCGTTCAATTCCAGTACAGTCATGCCTTTGATTGCTTCCAAGATTTGCTCTTTACTCATGAGTGAACCTCCATATATAATATTATTTTTTTAATTCATTTGCCGCCTAAGCAGCGTTTAGATCAAGTTGCTTACGCGCCTTGCTCTTCTTTTTCTGCAACTGCTTTAACCGCAAGCGCGAAGTTGCGCACTGGCGCTTGAAGCACGCTGAGGAGCATGGAAAGGAGTCCATCGCGGGATGGCAGTTCTGCCAACGCCTTAACTTCTTGTACTCCGATTACGCGACCTTCTACGATAGCACCTTTCAATTCCAGTGCATCGTTCTTTTTCGCGAAGTCGTTCAGAATTTTAGCGGGAGCCACAACGTCGTCTGCGCTGAATGCAATTGCAGTAGGACCTGTAAGAACACTATCGAGTTCTGTCAGTTCTGCTGCTGCAGCTGCACGGCGAAGCAACGAGTTTTTCAGCACTTGGAATTCGATCCCTGCTTCACGAAGTTGCTTACGCAACTCAGTTACTTGGGCAACGTTCAATCCGCGATAGTCAACAACAACAGTTGTAACGCTCTCGCGCAATTTTGCTGTTACTGCATCAACGGACTCTTGTTTTGCTTGAATCACTTTTGCGTTTGCCAATCTGTACACCTCCTGGTCAAATTTATCCCATTAAGAAAAGCCTCCGTAGAATCACGAAGGCTTGATATATACTCATCATCGATTTGCATCGTTCTAAGTTCTATAATCACACCTCGGCAGGAAATTAAGCCTAATGGCACCTACTGTCTACGGCAAGCATATTCAAATGTCAACGGTCAGTCACTCGGACTCACAACTTTTATATCTTATCAAAAACAGGACAAGCCTGTCAAGAGATATTATCTAAAAGCTGCTGCGTTCACGCGTGCTCCAGGGCCCATCGTGGAAGAAAGACTAACATTCTTCAGATAAACACCTTTTGCTGCCGCTGGTTTAGCACGATTCAGAGCTTCCATGAGAGCTTTGAAGTTCTCATTAAGTTGCTCAGAAGAGAAAGAAGCTTTACCAATCGGTGCATGAATTTGACCTGCACGATCCAGACGATATTCGATTTTACCGGCTTTAATTTCTTGAACAGCCTTAGTTACATCGAAAGTTACCGTTCCGGCTTTAGGGTTAGGCATCAGACCTTTACCGCCGAGCAGTCGGCCCAATTTACCTACTTCACTCATCATATCTGGTGTCGCTACGCAGACGTCGAATTCGAACCAGCCTTGTTGGATTTTGTTGATCATGTCTGCATCACCAACATAGTCCGCGCCAGCCGCTTCCGCTTCTTTCGCTTTGTCACCTTTTGCAAATACCAATACGCGTTGTGTTTTACCTGTGCCGTGTGGCAAGACAACAACACCACGTACAGCCTGGTCTTGCTTACGAGGGTCTACACCCAAACGAACTGCCGCTTCGATTGTTTCATCGAATTTTGCAGTAGCTGCCTTTTTCACAAGCTCTACAGCTTCTGAAGGCTCGTAAGTTGCTTCGCTGTCAATCAGCTTAGCAGCTTCCAGGTATTTTTTACCGTGTTTAGCCATGTTTTATTCCTCCTTTGTGGTGTTAGCGGATATACCTCCCACATCAACCGGTCGCGAATCGACCGGTTTTACGAAGCCATGTTTCTTATGAAAATTAGTCTTCGATGGTGATACCCATGCTGCGGGCAGTACCTTCGACCATACGCATAGCGGACTCAACGTCTGCTGCATTCAGGTCAGGCATTTTTGTTTCTGCGATTTGACGAACCGCATCACGTTTAACAGTAGCAACTTTTTTCTTGTTCGGTTCTCCGGATCCTTTTTCAACTTTAGCTGCCACTTTCAACAGAACTGCTGCTGGTGGAGTTTTAGTAATGAAAGTAAAGGAACGGTCCTCGAATACAGAAATTTCAACTGGAATAATCAATCCTGCTTGATCAGCTGTACGAGCGTTGAATTCTTTACAGAATGCCATGATGTTGACACCTGCTTGACCCAAAGCTGGACCTACTGGTGGCGCTGGATTTGCTTTACCTGCTGGAATCTGCAGTTTTACCATTTTGATTACCTTTTTTGCCATGATTGACACCTCCTTGCAAAATAGTGGTTAACGGGCCTTGCAGCCCTCCCACAAGAAACTTGAAGAAACTATATCTTCTCCACTTGCGTATATTCCAACTCAAGCGGTGTTTCCCGTCCAAACATGTTCACGTGCACTTTCAACTTGCTTTTGTCTACCAAAATTTCTTCCACGGAGCCTACGAAATTCGCAAAAGGACCGACTTTAATACGCACTGATTCCTTAATATCGAACTCAATTTTCGGCTTAGGTTCAACCATGCCCATGTGCTTCAGAATTTGTTCCACTTCTTCAGGCAACAAAGCAGTTGGTTTGGACCCAGAACCTGTCGAACCGACAAATCCTGTAACACCTGGTGTGTTGCGAACAACATACCAAGAATCATCCGTCTGTACCATTTCCACCAAGACATAACCCGGGTAAACTTTACGCATAACGGTTTTTTTCTTACCGTCCTTGTTTACCACTTCTTCTTCCATAGGAACAAGAACGCGGAATATCTTGTCTTCCATGCCCATAGACTCGACGCGTTTTTCCAAATTGGCCTTGACCTTGTTCTCATACCCTGAATAGGTATGAACGACGTACCATCTTTTTTCCATATCAAGCCACCGGAACCCTTCTTAAATAATCGCTTCGATCACAAAGGAGATGCCAATGTCAATGACCCAAAAAAACAGCGTCATAACCACAACAGTACCAAGTACGATCAATGTGTAGTTGGTCAGCTCTTTACGATTAGGCCAGCGAACTTTTTTAAGTTCAGCCCAGCTTTCTGAGAAAAAGGAAATCAGAGATTTGAAACTTCGTTTCACGCCGACACCTCCAAAAACTATCTGGTTTCGCGATGAGAAGTCTGCTCGTTACAAAACTTGCAAAATTTCTTCATCTCCATGCGGTCGGGGTGATTACGCTTGTTTTTTGTCGTAGTGTAATTTCTTTGTTTGCAGTTAGTACAAGCCAAAGTAATAATTACCCGCATGATGTACACCTCCCGAAGACTTCCACATTCAAGCAGAGTCTCTAAATTGATCCTGAAAAAAAGCCATAAATTTAGGCCTACCTAAAACACTTTATCACAAGGGTATAACCATGTCAATGAAAGAATAGCCTTTCATTCATTGGGTATTACTTCCGTACAACGTACATTCGTTTCGCATCTCTGTTTTTCTCTTCTCCTATACGGACCGAGCGATTACTAGTATAAACATTCTTTGATTTTATAAACTTGAGACAGTAAAAAAAGACTCAAACACCGAGCCTTTTCCATCAACGACAACATGTGTTCAATTATCTCGAACTTCCAGGTACTTTTCAAGTTTGCGCTTGACGCGCTGAAGTGCATTATCAATGGACTTCACATGTCTGTCCAAATCTACTGCAATCTCTTGATAAGATCTCCCGTCCAGATACAACATCAATACTTTACGCTCCAGATCACTTAGAATCTCGGACATTTTATCTTCCAGGCCCACAAACTCTTCCTGATTGATGATTAATTCTTCCGGATCACTGACCTGGGTTCCACAAATCACATCGAGTAACGTACGATCAGACTCTTCGTCATAAATGGGTTTGTCCAGAGATACATAAGAATTAAGCGGAATATGCTTCTGACGTGTTGCTGTCTTAATCGCCGTGATAATCTGTCTTGTAATACACAGTTCAGCAAAAGCCTTGAATGAAGCCAGCTTGTCCCCTTTAAAATCTCGAATGGATTTATAGAGGCCAATCATTCCTTCTTGAATAATATCTTCCCGGTCTGCCCCAATCAGAAAATAAGATCTAGCCTTGGCGCGTACAAAGTTACGATACTTGTTAATCAAAAACTCTAACGCTTCGCTTTCGCCTTCACGGAAAGCTTCGACAATGTCTTCGTCACTTTGGTAATCATACTTAGATAACATGATATCTTTGAGGTCGACACTCACAGACAATCCCTCCGGCTGCAACGCAAGGTACCCCGTTACTCTACTCTATGAAATATAGGATCAGTATATATGATGGTACCTCACACCGTCAACCACGCTCTGCCTAAAAAAGAACATCAATAACATAAATGTCAAGAGTTTCAATATTCTAATTTTTGTAAAAACGAACTGTTATTCCCGGCGCCACCGCTCAAACTCTTTCAATACATCCGGACTCAACTTGCCCCCGAGTGTGTTACGCGTGGTCTTCGCCTGATCTTCTTCCAGTCGTTTTTTTAATTCTTTTTCGTTCTGCTCAACTTCAATGAGCAGTTCCCTTGCAGATACGCGTAGCGCTCCCTGTCCGAAAATGACATGTTGCTCTACCATATCGCTCGTAGCCACATAGATTTGGCGTCTTCGCATGCTTAGTTCCCGAACGAGTCTCTCAATGCATTCGTCTGCCGTCTCTTTTTCCTTTGTAAAATAGATCTGCACTTTGCTCTGTGTAAAGGATTTACCGAGTCCAGGCACGAGGTAGGCGTCAAACACAACAATGACTCGCCGGCCGGAGAAAGCCTGATAGTCAGCAAGACGAAAGAGCAGCCTGTTGCGTGCCTCTTCGAGTCCACTTTCCGCCAGTTTGGTTAACTCCGGCCAGTCGCCAATCATGTTGTACCCGTCTACAAGAAGCACATCACGGGAATCAGCCATACCTTCTATTCCTGCGCTTGACGCGAGCGGAGCACTTCATACATGACAACACCCGCTGCCACGGAAGCATTCAAGGAGTTAATCTGACCTTGCATCGGTAATTTGATCAGTACGTCGCATTTCTCACGAATAAGTCGTCCCATTCCCTTGTTTTCATTCCCGATTACCAGTGCAACAGGGCCAGTAAAGACTCCATTACCAAAGACACCTTCATGAGCTGTGACATCTGTCCCTACAACCCATACACCTTCCTCTTTGAGGCGATCAATGGTCTGACCAAGATTACTTACACGAGCCACGGGCACGTACTCCACTGCGCCTGCTGACGTTTTGGATACCGTTGCTGTTACTGCTGCCGAGCGACGTTTGGGTACGATAACACCATGTGCACCCGTGCAGTCTGCTGTCCGCAAAATCGACCCCAGGTTATGAGGATCTTCGATCTCATCCAGTAGAATCAGGAAAGGATGCTCATTCTTTGCTTTCGCTGCGGCAAGAATGTCTTCTACCTCCACATAAGCGTAAGGTGCAGCTTGTGCAACTACCCCCTGATGCTGAATGCCTGGTACCGTTTGATCCAGCTTACGCTTGTCCACGTGTTGAATGACAATACCTAGTTTTTTGGCTTCCGAGATAATAGGTTGAGTCAGATGTTTCTGTGCTGTATCGGCAATCCATATTTTATTAATGGTCCGGCCTGAACGCAGCGCCTCCGTTACGGAGTGTTTACCGGCAATCCATTCTTCTTCCATCGTTGTTCGATCCTCTCTGTAATGCGTTGTTTTGTTGAAATTTCTATTTTTTTGTCGGCGCTGGCGATTGTTATTCCGCGTGCTCAATGCCAAGCCCGATCAGTTCAATCATGCGATCATGATGACCACTGCTGTAGAGGTAACCAATGAGACATTCAAAAGCCGTGGCATGTCTGTACTCCAACACATCGGCATTTTTGGGTACACTACCCGACTTGGCATTCCGCCCTTGCCGGACAATATCGCGTTCTTCCTCTGTCAGTTCAGCCTCAATCGTTGTAAGTATGCGGCTCTGTGCCTTCGCTGATACCAGCCCGGTCGCACTACGGTGCAGATGATTGGGACGCATGTTGGGCTTCGACAACAGATATTGACGAACAGCCACCTCATATACCGCATCACCAATATAGGCCAGTGCAATAGGTGGAATCAACCTCGCAGGTCTGGAAGGAGGGTACGGGAACCAGCCTCCCTCTGTGACCTGCTCCTGTTGTTTTGGTGTATTTGGATGTCCTTCGCTCATTTGCGCCGCCATCTCATACCCTGCGCCGTATCCTCAAGCAGAATGCCCCGTGCAGACAACTCATCACGAATTTCATCCGCTCTTGCCCAGTTTTTGGATTTGCGCGCTTCTACACGTTCTTCAATCAGATGTTCCACTTCCTCATCCAGAAGTTCTGGCTCTCCATCTGTATAGATGCGAAGCACAGCATTCAATTCACTGAACAATTCAAGGAGCGCACGTATGTCTGCCGCATTGACGACTTCCTGCTGTAACAGTTGATTGGCTTCCCCTGCCCACTCAAACATAGCAGTGATCGCATCAGGAGTATTGAAATCATCCTGCATTTTCTCATGATATTGCTGACGGATTTGGTCGAGTCTTGCCGCAAACGCTGCTGTGATATCCTGATCTACGGTTACCGCGCTCAGACGATGGTTCAGGTTACCTACAGCATTCGCAATCCGGTCCACACTATTCTGTGCCTGCTCCATCGTATCATCCGTGAAATTCAACGGGTTACGATAGTGGGTAGACAACATAAAGTAACGAATCGCTTCGCGTTTATATTGATTCCGCAAATCTTTAACAAGAACACCGTTACCGAGTGATTTCGACATCTTCTCGTTATCAATCCGGATGAATCCATTATGCATCCAGTAGTTCGCAAGTGGTTTACCTGTTAACACCTCGGATTGGGCGCATTCGCACTCATGGTGCGGGAACTGCAGATCCTGTCCACCTCCGTGAATGTCCAGTGTGTCCCCAAGGTACTCCCTAGCCATGGCGGAGCACTCAATATGCCAACCTGGTCGACCATCGCCCCAAGGACTGGACCAATAGATCTCACCTGGTTTGGCAGCCTTCCAGAGCACGAAATCTTCGGGATGCTCTTTGCGCTCGTCCACACCTACACGGATTCCAAATTGCAGCTCCTGTAAATTTTGCTTCGATAGCTTACCATACTCGCTGAATTTGCCTGTACGGTAATAGACGTCACCGCCATTTTCGTATGCGAAACCTTTTTCAACCAACTCACGGATAAAATCAATAATGAGCGGCATGTTTTCCGTTACTCTCGGGTTGCTGCTTGCCTTGGGAATACCCAATCCCTCAAGGTCTTCATAATAGGCTGCAATAAACTTCTCCGCGACGTGAGGAACGTCTGTTCCAAGTTGTTCTGCCTTGCGAATTAGCTTATCGTCCACATCCGTGAAGTTCACCACATAGTTTACATCATGTCCTGTCTGTTCCAGGTATCCACGAACCGTGTCGAAAAAGATAACCGGGCGTGCATTTCCAATATGAATATAGTCATATACCGTTGGTCCGCAGACATACATTTTTACTTTCCCTGGCTCTTGGGGAACAAATTCTTCTTTTGTACGACTCATCGTATTATAAATCTGAAGCGTCATGGTCACTTATCCTTTCATCCTATACTGCCTTTATTTATTGTATCACGTATCATGCACAGTCTCATTTGCACGGGCATTCTGCAGTGTACGTACTTCTTCCTGCAATCGTTCAAGTTCTTTTTGCATACCACGCAAGGAGTCAACGACCGGATCGGGCAATTGTTGACTGAGGCGGTCTACCCGTCGGCCATCCTGTTTAACAATTCTGCCCGGTATACCTACCACGGTACTATTGGAAGGGACCTCCTTAAGCACAACAGAGTTCGCCCCAATGTTGCTTTGATCCCCCACGCTAAATGAACCCAGCACCTTTGCTCCAGATGAGATAACCACATTATTACCAATGGTCGGATGTCTCTTTCCTTTTTCTTTCCCTGTTCCGCCAAGCGTAACCCCCTGATAGATAACAACATCATCGCCAATCTCACATGTTTCTCCAATAACGACGCCCATTCCATGGTCAATAAACAACCGATTCCCGATCGTAGCTCCAGGATGTATCTCAATCCCTGTCATAAAACGGCTAACCTGCGAAATGAACCTGGCCACCGAGAACCATCTTCGCTTGTATAAAAAATGAGCCATCCGGTGTGCCCATATCGCATGCAGCCCTGAGTAGGTTAGTACCACTTCAAACCAACCTCGGGCCGCCGGATCGTTTTCAAACACCGCCTGGATATCTGATCTGATCTTCTTGAACATGCTCGTTCCCCTCTTGTTCAGGTTCCCGTCCTCCGGCTTACCGGACGGCGCGTTCCTTTGGTAGTGTACTGCACACTCGCCTAAACAAAAAACGCCCCTGCAGCATTTAGCTGCAGAGGCGTTTATCGCGGTCCCACTCTGCTCGGTCCATTCTTAAATAGAATGAGCCCTCAAGCGGTTTGGTAACGGAAACCAATCGTCACAACCTATCCTAACGTTTTCCCATGTCATGATCGACAAAGGCGGGGCTGGATTCGGCTGTGCAGCTCACGGGTGCATTTCGACTGATGGACAGTGGATGGTTCACAGCCACCGCAGTCAAAGAAATCATTCTTTGCTGCGGGACCATCCTCTCTGAATCTGCCCGGGTCAGTCTACTCCTCCCGATCTTTGCTGTTCTATTAGATAAATCATATAAATTATTCGTTGTGTTGTTATTATAGCGAAAAGGCCTCAGACTGACAACAGCCTCCTACGTAATCCATACCTGAACAGACGGTGTGCAGATTCCGATTAAACGGAATGCCCCTCGGATAATCTTATTTTACTTGTGCGAGCAATCGTTCGATCACCGTATCACGACCCAGAAGCACGATCGTTTGATTCAGATCCCGTCCATGCGTCTGCCCAGTCAAGGCTACACGAATTGGCATAAAGAGCTGTTTGCCCTTAAAGCCGGTTTCTTTCTGTACTTCCTTGATTAATGCAGCCATTTTGCTTGGCGTGAACTCTTCACTTGTCTGCACTTTATCAGCAAATGCCTTCAGCACGGTCGGCACTTGCTCTTCAGCGAGAACTGAGGCACCTTCAGTTTCTAGCTCAATCTCTGAACGGAAGAACACTTCCGACAATTCTACGATATCGGATGCGGCATTCATCTGTTCCTGATAGAGATGTACGAGGGTATGCGCCCACTCTTTTTGCTCCGCGGATAGATCCCCAGGAAGACGTCCTGCTTTTTGTAGGTGCGGAATGGCCATTTCAGCAATCCGTTCCGGGTCAGCATGTTTGATATAGTGGTTGTTCAAGTGAGCCAGCTTGTGCGTATCAAATACCGCCGGGCTCTTGGACAGACGTTTCGTATCAAAAATGGAGATCAGTTGCTCTTGCGAGAAAATCTCTTCCTCCCCTTCCGGCGACCAGCCGAGCAGGGAAATGAAGTTAAACATCGCTTCAGGCAAATAGCCGAGCTGATCATATTGCTCAATAAACTGAATTACGGACTCATCCCGTTTACTCAGCTTCTTGTGATTTTCATTCACGATCAGCGTCATATGACCGAATTGCGGTGGCTCCCAGCCCAGCGCTTCATAGATCATCAGTTGACGCGGCGTGTTTGAGATGTGATCTTCCCCACGCAGAACGTGGGAGATCTTCATCAAGTGATCATCCACAGCAACAGCATAGTTGTACGTGGGAATGCCGTCTTTTTTCACAATGACAAAGTCGCCGGATTCCTTGCTGTTGAATGAAATTGTACCTTTAACCATGTCATCAAACGTATATACGCGCTCTTCGGGCACACGGAAACGAATACTCGCTACGCGGCCTTCCGCTTCAAATGCACTAATCTGCTCTGGAGTCAGATCACGGTGTTTGCCTGAATAACGCGGTGTTTCTCCACGTGCTGACTGCTCCTCACGCTCTTGCTCCAATTCCTCTTCCGTGCAGAAGCAAGGGTAAGCCAGACCTTTATCCAGCAATTCCTGTGTATATTTACGATAGAGGTCCAGACGTTCCGTTTGACGGTATGGTCCGTATTCTCCGCCCACATCAATACTTTCATCCCACTCGATTCCGAGCCATTTCAGGTATTTCAGCTGGCTTTCCTCACCACCGGCAATATTCCGTTTTACGTCCGTATCTTCAATACGAATAATGAATTTACCGTTATTATGTTTGGCATATAGATAGTTAAACAGCGCCGTACGGGCATTCCCGATATGCAGATGTCCTGTTGGGCTCGGCGCGTAACGCACACGAATTTCCGTGCTCATATGATCCCCTCCGTCATGAATTAATTGATGATATCACACACGAACCAGGCAAACAACGGATTGAGCGGCAATGCCCTCTCCCCGTCCCGGGAATCCCAGTTGCTCTGTCGTTGTTGCTTTCACATTCACCAGTGTCACATCCGCTTCCAGTGCCTTGGCAATAACCTCAGCCATCTGCGGGATGTAAGGAGCCATCTTCGGCTTCTGGGCAATAATCGTAGAATCGATATTCCCTAACCGATATCCGCGATCCTTCACAAGCTGCCATACATGCTCCAGCAATTTCAGGCTGTCGGCATCCTTGAATTCCGGATCGGTATCCGGGAAGTGCTTGCCGATATCCCCAAGTGCCAGCGCACCCAAAATGGCATCACTAATCGCGTGCAACAGCACGTCTGCGTCCGAGTGACCCAGCAGTCCTTTTTCATAAGGAATCGTTACTCCGCCAATAATACATGGGCGTCCCTCTACCAGCTGATGTACATCAAATCCCTGTCCTACACGTATCATCGCTTCTTCTCTCCCCCCAGCAAAAACGCGGCGTATTGCAAATCTTCCGGCGTTGTTAATTTGATATTGGTATAATTACCTTCCACAACCTTGACCGACATTCCCTGCCGTTCAGCCAGCATGGCATCATCTGTTCCCAGAAATCCGTCCTGCTCGGCTGATTCGTAGGCGGAGAGCAGGGAAGAAAGACGAAAAGCCTGCGGGGTTTGAATGCTCCACAGACTGCTGCGATCTGGTGTCGCCGTAACGACTCCCTCCGCATTCACTTGTTTGATCGTATCCTTCACGGGAACCGCCAGTACAGCTGCTCCACCACCGGCTATGGCAGCCGCCATGCATCCTTTGATCTGCTCATGGTTCACAAAAGGACGTACCCCGTCGTGAACGAGAACCCAATCCGTCCCAAGTGCCTCAAGGCCTTTATGGACAGAATGTTGTCTCTCTTTCCCTCCGGGGATAACATGGACACGTGAATCCAGTTGGTATTTTTTTACCCAATCCTGGCAGCGTTCAACATCTGCAGCTCCTGTGACCAGCACCATCTCGCGGATCTCGTCCAGCGCAGCAAATACCTCAAGCGTATGTATGAAAACGGGCTTGTCCTGCAGCAACAGAAACTGTTTGCTCTCGGTCGTCCCCATACGGGTTCCGCGACCTGCTGCCACAATGACAACGCCCCACCCTTTATCCATGCCGCAATCCCTGCCTTGTCTGTCAGTTTATCGTTCAAAGATACACAATATCATTCAACGATACACTACCCATCATACCGCTTTATTGGGCTTTTTCCAACAGTTTCGGCTTGGCAAAAATCATTCGTCCCGCTGAAGTCTGCAGCACACTGGTCACGAGCACTTCCATCATCATGCCAATATACTCGCGTCCGCCCTCCACAACGATCATTGTACCATCATCCAGATAGGCTACACCTTGACCATGCTCCTTGCCATCCTTGATGATCTGCACCATGATCTCCTCACCTGGCAGAACAACTGGCTTAACGGCATTGGCGAGATCATTAATGTTCAGCACAGACACACCCTGGAGTTCGCACACTTTGTTCAGATTAAAGTCATTGGTGACCACTTTGCCCTGAAGCACTTTAGCCAGTTTAACCAGTTTGCTGTCCACCTCGGAGATTTCCTCGAAATCCCCTTCGTAGATCAGGACTTTTACATCAAGTTCCTTCTGGATTTTGTTCAAAATGTCCAGTCCTCGCCGTCCTCTGTTCCGCTTGAGCAGATCCGATGAATCGGCAATATGCTGCAGCTCCTCCAGAACGAATTCCGGAATGACGATCGTGCCTTCAATAAATCCGGTTTTGCATATATCAGCGATACGCCCATCAATAATGACACTGGTATCCAGAATTTTATGTTCTTCCATCCGTCTATCCTCGTCCACCTCGGGATGACCCCATCGCCCAGACATCCAGAATGCCCCCAGATCGTCTTTCTTCGCCATGGCAAGGGTGTAGCCGGAATAAGCACCAATCACCGTCAGCGCCACTTGCAGCACTTCTCCTGCCGTTCCCATCCATCCCACAACAGGGTATAACAACAAAGCCACCAGCAAGCCAGCAACGGTACCTGCGGCACCTGCAGCCAGTTCATTCATAGGTACTTTTGCCAATGATTCGATTCCACTATGCAGTCTGTCTGCCATCAATGTTCCACCAATATTACATACAGCCATAAACATTACAGCTCCCAGCAGCGTTGATATACCAGCTCCCAGTAATCCTGCGGACTGAATCCATTCCGCCATCCATGGGACCGATTTTCCTGCCAGATGATATGCCGTGTAGCCGAACCATGCACCGCACAATCCTGTAAAAGTTAAAATGCCTTTTTTCCACATTAGTCCCTGCACCTCCTTCAATGTATCTTGATCTTGATATCCAGTATGATCCAATTCCTAATTTGCTAATCCCTTCCGGAAGAACTTTTTGGAAATGTTGCAATCGTCAGTTGAAAGTAGGTAAATTATTGGCATATAATGAATTCAATTCATATCCCGAGGTGAGTGGCAAAAATGAGTACGCTAAGTTTACAGGCTTTCCAGGATCAAGTTTCTGAACTGTTGCTGCGTCATCGCAGCCTGATTGATGTACTGTCCAAAACGGGACAAGCCGGAGCGTCTGTTAACCGTGCCGTGTCCAAAGCCATTACCGAATGCGGCTGCATCGAGCTGCACGCCACCAAGCAGAAATATGCCCCGGAGAGCGATATCGCTCAAACCAAGGGCCTGCTGGAAACGCATGTGGAAGGTGAATTGTGTGAGAATTGCCGAGAGGTCATCAGCTCTGAACTAGGGCGGAACCTGTTCTACATGTCGGCTCTCTGCAATCTGCTGGACATTAACATGGAAGAGGTCGTAAATCACGAATCACAGAAGTGTTCAACGTTAGGGATGTTTAATCTGTCGTAAGAAGATATGTATGTCGTTCGCAAGGGTTTCTTTTACCGTAAATAGATCTGAATAAACAAAAAGCACGCATTCTCCAATGCAGGAGAGTACGTGCTTTTTTTGTCTAGTGTCTGTCACCAAGGTTACTTAACGATCGGAAGGACGGGAGGATTTCTCATCCTTGCGCTTTTTCGCCCGACTACGCGAGGCCGCTGTTCGCAGGTTATGCTTCATTCCATAAAAGGCGTATAACACGAGCGGAATAAAGATCAATTTGGATAGTTGCTCCGGGAAAATCACGGCTACGGCTATGGCAAATAACACAACCCATGGGGCAATCCAGATTGCCTTGCGTGGCAGCCCGACCTTTTTGAAATTGGGATATTTAAGCGAACTGACCATCAGATACGATAACAGCAATGTAGCAATCATCATGCTGATGGGACCGATATCCTTGTTAAACAAGGACAATGTGGCCAGCACTCCGCCGGCTGCCGGAATCGGCAAACCTGTGAAGTACCCAGGGATCCCCGGACGAACATTAAACCGGGCAAGACGAATCGCCCCACAGATCGGAAAAGCCGCTGTTGCAATCCAGGCGAGGATCGGCATCGAATCTTGAAACGACACCATAAATATGATCAGGGCTGGTGCTGCACCAAAGGAAACCATGTCAGACAAGGAATCAAGTTCCTTGCCGAATTCGCTCTGGGCATTGAGTGCACGTGCCACTCGGCCATCCAGACCATCCAGCAGCATCGCTACAATGACCATAATGGCAGCCAAACTGTAATTTCCATCAATCGCAAGCAAAATTGCCATCATTCCAAGAAACAGATTACCCAGGGTAAAGAGATTCGGAATGAATCTGGTTAGCATCGTTGTTTCACCTCATCCATTTCAAGCCTTTATATAGGCAAACCCTTACATCTGTCTGTCGATAAACATCTGCTCCTGCAAACGTTTGAGGCCTTCCTTAATGGTCCGGGCTCGAACTTCACCAATACCGTCCACTTCGTCCAGTTCTTCAATTGTAGCCATAATAACATGAGGTAGTTGTTCAAATTGATCCACCAGGTTATGGATAATGACATTGGGCAGACGGGGGATCTTATTTAATACCCGGAATCCGCGAGGTGCAACCGAATCCTCTGACGTGGCCGCTGATGAAGGATAACCGAGCAGACGCACAATATGGTGTGCATCCAGTAATTCATCGTCCGACAATCTTTTCAGTCCCACGATAATTTCACGGATTTTGTCATCACTGTCGTCACGGGCATAGTCTTTATACAACAACCAGGCTTCTTCTTCCGTTGTACCCACAAGCTCTTCCATTTGCATGGAAATGAGTCGTCCCTCATTCCCGAGTTCATGAATGTATCGTTTGATTTCCGTTTTGATCCGCATCACCATCTCGGTACGCTGAATCACATTAACCACTTCGGGAATCGTCACCAGTTCCTCAAACTCAGAGGCACTCAGATTCGTAAGGGACTGTGTTAATACAGCTTTGTATTTCTCCAGGGTTTGAATCGCTTGATTCGCTTTGGTCAAAATAACCCCGATTTCCTTGAGGGAATAACGAAGTGTTCCCTGATACAAGGTAATGATATTCCGGCGCTGTGATATGGATACGACCAATTTACCCGTTTGCTTCGCTACACGCTCCGCCGTCCGGTGACGAATGCCCGTCTCTGATGAAGAGATCGAGGAATCGGGAATTAACTGGGTATTGGCGTAAAGAATACGCTTCAAATCTTCGCTAAGAATGATGGCTCCATCCATCTTAGCGAGTTCGTACAGATAGTTGGGGGAGAAGTCACAGTTAATTGAGAATCCCCCATCCACCACTTCCATGACTTCAGGGCTGTATCCTACAACAAGCAGTGCGCCCGTCTTGGCGCGCAGCACATTTTCCAGACCTTCGCGGAAAGGTGTACCTGGTGCGATCAGCCTTAATAATTCATTCATATTATCCAGTTGGCTCGAATCTTTCATCTTGTTATGCCCCCTAATCTAAAGCAACCGCTAGTGCATCTGCCACGGTATTCACACCGATCAGTTGTATCCCGCGAGGATGTTTCCAGCCCTTTAAGCTTTTTTCTGGTAAAATTACACGCTTGAAGCCCAGCTTCGCGGCTTCCTTCACTCGTTGTTCGGCTCGTGATACGGCTCGAACTTCACCTGTGAGACCAATCTCGCCAAAGATGACGTCATCTGGCTTGGTCGGTACATCTCTCAAACTGGAGGCAATGCTGACCGCAACCGCCAAATCTACCGCGGGCTCATCCAGCCTTACTCCACCAGCCACGTTAAGATATGCATCCTGGGTTTGTAAAAACATACCCATCCGTTTCTCCAGCACGGCAATGATCAGATTTAATCGATGCAAGTCTACTCCTGTTGCCATACGGCGGGGAGAAGGGAAATGGGTGGTCGAGATCAAAGCCTGCAATTCCACGAGCAAAGGACGTGTGCCCTCCATGCTGGCAACTACCGTAGAACCCGCTACACCCAGTGGGCGCTCCGACAAAAAGAGTTCTGACGGGTTGCCCACCTCACGAAGTCCATCCTCGCCCATCTCAAAAATGCCAATCTCATTGGTTGAACCAAAACGGTTCTTCACCGCACGCAACAGTCGATACGTATGATGCCGTTCTCCTTCAAAATAAAGCACACAATCCACCATATGTTCTAACATACGTGGACCGGCAATGGCACCTTCTTTGGTAACATGCCCCACAAGAACCGTTGCAATGCCTCTGCCTTTGGCAATCCGCATGAACCTAGACGTACATTCCCTTACCTGGGCTACACTACCCGGCGCACTGGTAACTTCGGGAAGATACACCGTCTGAATGGAGTCGATGACAAGAAAATGCGGCTGGATCTGATCCACCGCTTCCTCTACACGTTCCATATTGGTTTCACACAGCACATACAACTCGGCAGAGAGTGCCCCGAGACGATCCGCCCGCAATTTGGTTTGCTTGACTGATTCCTCACCGGAAACATATAACACACGTAGACCCGAATGCGTCAAAGCATGGGACGTCTGCAACATCAACGTTGATTTACCGATACCTGGGTCTCCACCCACCAGAACGAGTGAACCTGGAACGATTCCGCCACCCAATACCCGGTTCAACTCGCCGATTCCAGTCTGTACACGCGGTTCCTGACCGCTATCTATATCTATGATAGGAAGCGGTTTATCTTTACTGTCAAACAGAGGAGAATTTCTCCCTTGTGTTTTGACCACCGTCTCTGTTTCTTCCACCATTGAATTCCATGACTGACAACCCGGACACTTCCCGTACCACTTGGGGGCTTCATAGCCGCATTCCGTACATTGAAACTTGGTTTTAACTTTGGCCACTTCAGCACTCCTATAATTTAGTTTTATAACATCATTTTGCATTATTCGACGAATTTTGCCCAAACTCCCTGACGTGCAGGGTCACTAAAAGTTTACCATTGTTTGAGATTTTTCGTAAAGGATTATCGCAAACTTTACACATGTTCCTGACATAATCATGTCCGTCTTCTGTCCAAAATGCAAAAAATCCTCCCCGGCCGAAGCCGAGAAGGATTAACAATCAATACAAGCTTGAGTTCATTCTCCATAGCTTGTTACATATTATTTGGTTTCGATTTCCTCGTTAGAAGGAACAATCACGTCTTTTTTCGTTACTGACAGTGCACCGTTCTCTTCGTCAATGAGTAGTGAATCCCCTTTGGTTACGTTGCCTGTAAGCAACTCTTCAGACAATTTGTCCTCGATATGCTTCTGGATTGCCCGACGAAGCGGACGCGCACCGTAGGCTGGATCGAAGCCTGCTTTGGCAAGGAATTCCTTGGCATTGTCGGTAAGTTCGAAGTCAACCTCATATTCACGCAGCCGTTTGCGAAGCTCCTCACTCATGAGCGTAACAATCTCTGCAATGTGTTTCTGTTCCAGAGAGTGGAATACGATAATTTCATCAATCCGGTTAAGGAACTCTGGACGGAAGGATTTCTTCAGCTCATCCATGACTTTACCCTTCATGTTATCATAATCCGCACCTGCATCCACAACTGCTGTGAAACCAAGTGTCGAGTTACGTTTGATCGCTTCAGCACCCACGTTGGATGTCAGGATAATCAGTGTATTCCGGAAGTCAACAACGCGACCTTTGGAATCGGTCAGACGACCATCCTCAAGCACTTGCAGCAAGATATTGAATACTTCCGGATGTGCTTTCTCGATTTCATCGAGCAGGACAACGGAATATGGTTTGCGACGAACTTTCTCTGTCAGCTGGCCACCTTCTTCATATCCAACATATCCTGGAGGCGCACCGACGAGTCGGGAAGTCGAATGCTTCTCACCATACTCGGACATATCAATACGGATTACTGCATTTTCATCACCAAACATCGCTTCAGCCAGAGCACGAGCAAGTTCTGTTTTACCGACCCCTGTAGGACCGAGGAAGATAAATGAACCCATCGGACGTTTTGGATCTTTAAGTCCTGCACGCGCACGACGAACCGCACGACTGACCGACTTCACAGCCTCATCCTGGCCGATGACACGTTCATGCAGAATGGATTCCAGATTCATCAGGCGCTGTGTCTCTTCTTCTTTCAGCTTGTTGACCGGAATTCCTGTCCAGTTGGCTACCACTTGTGCGATATCCTCAGGTGTTACTTCGGAATCCGTGCGACCTTGTTTTTCTTTCCATTGGTTCTTCGTTACATCCAGCTCTTCACGGATTTTTTGTTCCGTATCACGTAGAGCGGCTGCTTTTTCGAACTCCTGACTTTGAACTGCAGCGTCTTTTTCCTTGCGGATATCTTCCAGACGGCTCTCCAGTTGTTTCAGGTTTGGTGGGATCGTGTAAGAGTTCAATCTTACTTTGGAACCCGCCTCGTCAATCAGGTCAATCGCTTTGTCTGGCAGGAAACGGTCTGTGATGTAACGGTCAGACAGCTTAACCGCCTGCACAATCGCTTCGTCCGTAATTTTCACGCGGTGATGCGCCTCATAACGGTCACGCAAGCCGTGCAAGATCTGAATCGCTTCTTCCGGAGAAGGCTGATCTACCGTAATCGGTTGGAAACGACGCTCAAGCGCTGCATCCTTCTCGATGTATTTGCGATATTCATCCAGTGTTGTCGCACCGATACATTGCAATTCTCCACGGGCCAGAGCCGGTTTCAAAATGTTAGAAGCATCGATGGCACCTTCAGCTCCGCCTGCGCCAATCAAGGTATGCAATTCGTCGATAAACAGGACAATGTTACCTGCTTGGCGAATCTCATCCATGATTTTTTTCAGACGATCTTCGAACTCACCACGATATTTGGTTCCAGCAACTACTGAACCCATATCCAGGGTCATTACGCGTTTGTCGCGCAATGTTTCGGGAATCTCATTGGCAATGATTTTTTGTGCAAGGCCTTCAGCAATCGCTGTTTTACCTACACCTGGCTCACCGATCAATACCGGGTTGTTCTTCGTACGACGGCTGAGCACCTGGATGACACGTTCAATTTCTTTGCTACGTCCAATAACCGGGTCAAGGTTATTCTCTCTGGCGTATGCCGTGAGGTCACGTGCCAGACTGTCCAGCGTTGGTGTGCTAACATTGGCAGGTGTTCCATTATGGCTGGATACAGCTTCACTGCTGCCAAGCAGCTGTAACACTTGTTGACGTGCTTTGTTCAGGCTGATACCCAGGTTATTGAGCACACGCGCTGCAACACCCTCGCCTTCACGAATCAATCCGAGCAGGATATGCTCTGTGCCTACATAGGTATGGCCCAATTTACGAGCTTCATCCATAGACAACTCAATTACTTTTTTCGCACGTGGCGTATATGCAATGTTGGTAGGCTGCTCTTGGCCACGGCCAATCAGCGTTTCTACTTCATCCTGAATTTTTTCCAATCCGAGTCCCAGGCCGATCAGTGCTTTGGCTGCGATGCCTTCGCCTTCACGAATGAGGCCGAGCAAAATATGCTCAGTACCGATGTTATTATGACCGAGACGGACAGCTTCTTCCTGCGCGAGTGCGAGCACCTTTTGGGCCCGTTCCGTAAATCTTCCAAACATCATATCTCCTGCACCTCCATGGTTTTGGATAAAACGAGGGGTTTCAAAACATACCCGTCGTATTCTTCATATCATTTTTGTTTGCAGCCGTGCTGCGAATAAAGTCATTCGGCATCGTACATGCCTTATTATATAAAAGCCGCAATGCGGCATGAAACCATAATTCAATACAATACCAGGCTAAGCTAGGACTGCTTCGCTGCATTGATCGTATCACGAATCAACTGAGCTCGATAGATGTCACGCTCATCTGTACGCATATCTTCCCCATATGTTTTCTGCAAAAATCCCGGCTGTGTCATCACATTCAACTCATTCATGACCGTGATCGACAGTCCATCCAACAAGCCGAGATCCACGCCGAGGCGTACATCCGATAAGCGCTGTGCTGCTTCCTTGGAATCAACAATAGCTGCATGGGACAATATGCCGTAAGAACGCATGACACGATCCGTAATTCGAAGTCTGGAGTCGGTAATTAACCGTTCTCTGGCAGTACGTTCATGACCAATCATCTGTAACACAACACCATGCAGGTTCTCGATGACTTCCTGTTCGGTCTGTCCCAGTGTAATCTGATTCGAGATCTGGAACAGGTTACCCATAGCTTCGCTGCCTTCACCGTATATGCCTCTTACAGTCAATCCCACTTGGGAAACTGCGGTTAAAATACGGCCAATCTGCTGCGTCATCACCAGGGCAGGCAGGTGCATCATGACAGATGCTCTGACACCTGTACCTACATTCGTAGGACAACTGGTTAAGTATCCTCTGCGATCATCAAAAGCATAATCCACGTGCGCTTCAAAAGCATCATCTATTGCGGAAGCTTTCTCCCAGGCTTCTTTCACCTGGAACCCCGGATAGAGGCACTGGATACGAAGATGATCCTCTTCATTAATCATAATACTGACAGACTCATCCTCACTGAGAATAACCGCACCATGTCTGGATTCATTCGCAAGACTTGGACTGATGAGATGCTTCTCCACCAGCACCCGTTTGTCGAGTTCGTCAATATCGATTAGATCCAAAGTATGAAAATCCCCAAAGGCATGAACGTCATCGTATTGAAGTACTTCGCTCAGCTTATTCAGCACCTCTTCCGATTGCTCATTGGAAGCCAGCATCGGAAACGGAACATGCTGAAGGTTGCGCGCAATCCGGACACGGCTGCTAATGACAATTTCGGAATCAGCCGCATCACTGCGCATCCAGTCGCTGAGCGCCTTCTCTGTAAAGCGCAGATTAGGCATTACGCATCCCTCCTACTCATGACAAACTTTACTCCTGAGCTATTCCTTTTTCAAGTTCTCGAATCTGGTCACGGATCTGAGCCGCCTCTTCAAATTCCTCTTGGGCGATGCTCTCTTGGAGCTCACGCTTCAAATCAGCAATTTGACGTTTCACCTTGATGCGACCACCAGCTCGTGCAGGTACTTTACCTACATGGGACGTACTACCATGAACCCGCTTGAACAAAGGGTCCAGACGGCTGTCAAAATATTTATAACATGAACTGCAGCCAAATCGGCCTATCTTGCTGAATTGTGCGTACGTCATACCGCACTCTTCACACTGAAGTGCCTTTGCAGGTGGTGTTCCTGCCGATCCACTTTTGCCTGCTGGATCAAAATCAAGTAACCCGGACAACAAGTTGTGAATGGAAAATCCACCTGCTGTTCCAGGAATCATTTCCCCTTTTTCACGGGCACATGACTCACAAATATGGAATTCCGTCTTCTCTCCATTTACGATCTTCGTAAAATGCAGTGTCGCCGGACGTTTATTGCATTCTTGGCACAGCATAATGATGTACCTCCTTTGACCCCGATAGTTTTCATTTACCGAGCAAAGATATTAGCATCGCCTTTAACATTCTGGCACGAATTTGATCCCGGTAAGGAAGTTTGACCAATATAACCTCTCTAGATACAGCAGCTCGCATCAAACCAGCTTCACGCTTGCTCAAGAAACGTGCTTCTTCCAATTGATAAATCAAACCTTCGGCAGCTGTCTGCCCGATCTCATCACCAATACTATGGTGCAAATGGTTATGCAGAGCTGATTGGGCTGGTAATTCAATGCGCTGTATGCGAACATAACCACCACCGCCGCGTTTACTCTCTACCAGGTATCCCTTCTCGAGTGTAAAACGTGTGCTGATGACATAATTGATCTGGGAAGGTACACATGAGAATTGATCTGCCAGATCATTACGCTGAATTTCAACCATTCCTTCGGGACTTTCATGCAAAATACTCTTCAGATATCGTTCGATAATATCAGAGATATTACGCATCCAATCATCCTCCACTGTCTGAAACGTTAAGTCAATAAGGACCCACACGCCCCCACAGAGTACACCTTCTCTACCCATTTAACCAATCCAGGAAACAGCGAATCTTGCTTCCACAGGAGTCAACAGGAGAGCGAAGGAAGCACGAAGGTCCTTTAATATTCCCTTGATCCTCCGATGAGATGAATCACGTATAGTGGCGATCATGCATCAGATTGTAGAAAGAAAGCTACTTAAGTATTAAACCTTTAGTTGACTTTGACTTTCTTTGACTTTATATACATTATAGCATATTTTGTGGGTTTGCCAAGTGGGGGCACTATTCATTTTTTACGATTTTACACGAAATATTCCCCAGACACAAAAAAACCTCTCCAAAACTGCTGGAGAAGTCCATTTGTCTTTCAATTACGCCTTATTTGTATATAAGCTAATCCAGTTAAATCGAGTAGTGGAAGTAGTCATCAGAAGAAATCGAGTAAATAGGTTTCCCGTTCAGGAATCGCTTGTTCCAAAGCCTTGATTGCTGAGTTCGGTCCGTGAATTCTTCCCATTCCTGCCATTTCCGTTGGTCTGCGATATCCCATCAGCACCGCAGTAAGGGCTTGAATATCTACCTTAATAGTCTGATCCTCAGTAACTGGCTCCGAAGTTTTCCATATGGATGCTGTTCCATTCATTGCTACGTTCAATTGCCATACTCCTTCATTCCACGAAGCGTGGGAATCCTCTACCTGTAGAACAATCTGAACTGGTGAGTCCTGACTTGCAAATGGATATTGAGATATAAACTGCTCCACACTAACGATACGCGCCATAAAATAAGGTACGATCTCCTGCTGAATCCGTGGATTATCCAACTGGAAAGCAAGCGTATCACTGGCAGGTGCCTGTAACGTAACTTCCTGGATCATGGAATCATGGTTAGCAATAAAGGTCCATAGTCCTTGCCGAGCCTCTTCATTTAGATAGATAATCTCTTTAATGGTAAACTTATTTTCCTTAACCTCATATAAAAGATAACCTTGTGCTGCATTAGCTTCATCGTAATATACAGCCTTTTGGCTGCTTCCATTAACAAGAACTGAATTCTCCCACCTTGCATCGTCCCGTACCAGCGTTCCGTTATAGCGTTCAGCATAAGCACTGTATACTTCCTTTAATACACTGAGGCCCGGATCCCCACGCCGAATTGTTCCAGGTGTCGCTTTTTTCGAAGGCAAATGAGCAGTTGGCACTTTATACCGTTTAAATTCCACATATGTCTCCCATCCATACTTTCGATAGAAACCAAAAGAGAATGGATGCAAGAACGATATACTTTGTTTGTTACGATTCATTTCCTCCAACGCATGCTTGAGCAGACCCGCTACCCAGCCTTTGCGTCTATATTCTGGCCAGGTGGCTACACCCGCAATACCGCCCATCTCGAACGATCTACCATGAATATAGGTTTGAAAAGGAATAATGTGAAGTTTGGCTCCTAACTGGCCATCCTCATATACACCCCATATATCCTGTGACGAAAATTGACTCAGCCGTTTTTCTTTTTGTTCTTCACTCATTACTACTTGAAAAGCGTATTCGGAGAGTGCCATCGCCGGTTCAAAATCATCTACCGTCAATTTTTGAATTTCCATGTCGTCCTACACCCCATTCACTAGAGTTGTTATCAATCCATGATGGCCTGATATCTGATATATGTACCTCTTTGAGTGTGTCAGAGGATTCCTATAAAGTCAAATAAGAGATGCTTGCGCATCCCTTAAAATAAACAAATAAAAACCACCACCGAATAACATCGGCAGTGGTTCTTCGCTTGGCGGCGTCCTACTCTCCCAGGACCCTGCGGTCCAAGTACCATCGGCGCTAGAGGGCTTAACGGTCGTGTTCGGGATGGGTACGTGTGGAACCCCTCCGCCATCGCCACCAAACGCGATTTGTCGAAGCAAAGCTTCTTGAAATCAGTTATGGAACTGAAAATCATACACACGTTCTGTGATGTACCAATTTTCATTTCAGAGATCATTCTCTGAAAACTAGATTCGAAACGAAACATGCGAATTACAACCTGCTATTGGATAAGCCCTCGACCGATTAGTACTGGTCAGCTCCATGCATTGCTGCACTTCCACCCCCAGCCTATCTACCTCGTCGTCTTCAAGGGGTCTTACATACTGGGAAATCTCATCTTGAGGGGGGCTTCACGCTTAGATGCTTTCAGCGTTTATCCCGTCCGTACATAGCTACCCAGCGGTGCTCCTGGCGGAACAACTGGTACACCAGCGGTACGTCCATCCCGGTCCTCTCGTACTAAGGACAGCTCCTCTCAAATTTCCTACGCCCACGACAGATAGGGACCGAACTGTCTCACGACGTTCTGAACCCAGCTCGCGTACCGCTTTAATGGGCGAACAGCCCAACCCTTGGGACCTACTTCAGCCCCAGGATGCGATGAGCCGACATCGAGGTGCCAAACCTCCCCGTCGATGTGGACTCTTGGGGGAGATAAGCCTGTTATCCCCAGGGTAGCTTTTATCCGTTGAGCGATGGCCCTTCCATGCGGTACCACCGGATCACTAAGCCCGACTTTCGTCCCTGCTCGACTTGTAGGTCTCGCAGTCAAGCTCCCTTATGCCTTTGCACTCTTCGAATGATTTCCAACCATTCTGAGGGAACCTTTGGGCGCCTCCGTTACTCTTTAGGAGGCGACCGCCCCAGTCAAACTGCCCACCTGACACTGTCCCCGCACCGGATTACGGTACCAGGTTAGAACCTAGATACGATCAGGGTGGTATCCCAACGTTGCCTCCACGCAAGCTGGCGCTCACGCTTCAAAGGCTCCCACCTATCCTGTACAGATCGTACCCAAATTCAATATCAAGCTGCAGTAAAGCTCCATGGGGTCTTTCCGTCTTGTCGCGGGTAACCTGCATCTTCACAGGTATTAAAATTTCACCGGATCTCTCGTTGAGACAGCGCCCAAGTCGTTACGCCATTCGTGCGGGTCAGAATTTACCTGACAAGGAATTTCGCTACCTTAGGACCGTTATAGTTACGGCCGCCGTTTACTGGGGCTTCGGTTCACAGCTTCGGATTGCTCCTAACCACTCCCCTTAACCTTCCAGCACCGGGCAGGCGTCAGCCCGTATACTTCGCCTTACGGCTTCGCACAGACCTGTGTTTTTGCTAAACAGTCGCTTGGGCCTTTTCACTGCGGCCCCCTCGTGCTATTCACACTACCGGGGCACCCCTTCTCCCGAAGTTACGGGGTCATTTTGCCGAGTTCCTTAACGAGAGTTCTTCCGCGCGCCTTAGAATACTCTTCTCGCCTACCTGTGTCGGTTTGCGGTACGGGCACCTTCACCTGGCTAGAGGCTTTTCTTGGCAGTGTGAGATCATGACCTTCGCTACTATAATTTTCGCTCCCCATCACAGCTCAGCCTTATGATGTGCGGATTTGCCTACACATCAGCCTCACTGCTTAGACGGACATCCATCAGTCCGCGTCACTACCCTACTGCGTCCCCCCATTGCTCATAACGGCTTACGGTGGTACAGGAATTTCGACCTGTTGTCCTTCGACTACGCCTTTCGGCCTCGCCTTAGGTCCCGACTTACCCTGAGCGGACGAGCCTTCCTCAGGAACCCTTAGGCTTTCGGCGGATCAGATTCTCACTGATCTTTTCGTTACTCATACCGGCATTCTCACTTGTATAATGTCCAGCGCTCCTTACGGTACACCTTCAACCCTTATACAACGCTCCCCTACCCCTGATGCAAGCATCAAGCCATAGCTTCGGTGGTGTGTTTAGCCCCGTTACATTTTCGGCGCAGAGTCACTCGACCAGTGAGCTATTACGCACTCTTTCAATGGTGGCTGCTTCTAAGCCAACATCCTGGTTGTCTGTGCAACTCCACATCCTTTCCCACTTAACACACACTTGGGGACCTTAGCTGATGGTCTGGGCTGTTTCCCTTTTGACAATGGATCTTAGCACTCACTGTCTGACTCCCGGAAGTAAGTCTATGGCATTCGGAGTTTGACTGAGCTTGGTAACCCTTGCGGGCCCCGCACCCAATCAGTGCTCTACCTCCACGACTCTGTTTTCCGAGGCTAGCCCTAAAGCTATTTCGGGGAGAACCAGCTATCTCCGAGTTCGATTGGAATTTCTCCGCTACCCCCACCTCATCCCCGCACTTTTCAACGTGCGTGGGTTCGGGCCTCCAGTGCGTGTTACCGCACCTTCACCCTGGACAGGGGTAGATCACCCGGTTTCGGGTCTACGTCCACGTACTATGTCGCCCTATTCAGACTCGCTTTCGCTGCGGCTCCGGCTCTTCACCTTAACCTTGCACGGGAACGTAACTCGCCGGTTCATTCTACAAAAGGCACGCCATCACCCCTAAAACGGGCTCTGACTTTTTGTAAGCACACGGTTTCAGGTTCTATTTCACTCCCCTTCCGGGGTGCTTTTCACCTTTCCCTCACGGTACTGCTTCACTATCGGTCGCTAGGAAGTATTTAGCCTTGGCAGATGGTCCTGCCGGATTCATACGGGGTTTCACGTGCCCCGCACTACTCGGGATCCGTCTCGGAGGGAACAGACTTTCAATTACAGGGCTTTTACCTTCTTTGGCGGGCCTTTCCAGACCTCTTCGCTTAACCGGTTCCTTTGTAACTCCATGTGAGACGTCCCACAACCCCAAAGAGCAAGCTCTCTGGTTTGGGCTTCTCCGCGTTCGCTCGCCGCTACTGACGGAATCACTATTGTTTTCTCTTCCTCAGGGTACTTAGATGTTTCAGTTCCCCTGGTATGCCTCTACACAACCTATGTATTCAGTTGTGAGTAACTGGAAATTACCCCAGCTGGGTTTCCCCATTCGGACACCCCCGGATCAAAGCTTGCTTACAGCTCCCCGAGGCAGTTTCGTTGTTCGCCACGTCCTTCATCGGCTCCTAGCGCCTAGGCATCCTCCGTGTGCTCTTAGTAGCTTAACCAAATTGCTCCGGTTTCGATCGCTCGCTTCCCTTGTTTTGGACTGCGTCCAAAGCCAAAAGTCGCTCCCACTCGATACCATCGCAACAGCAATTAACTACCGTTTTTATTGAAACT
Source organism: Paenibacillus sp. FSL R5-0519 (assembly GCF_037974275.1). Taxonomy (NCBI): domain Bacteria; kingdom Bacillati; phylum Bacillota; class Bacilli; order Caryophanales; family Paenibacillaceae; genus Paenibacillus; species Paenibacillus sp. FSL R5-0519. Next base: position 483,101 of record NZ_CP150234.1, on the reverse strand, counting down.
TGTTATACACAAGTTCAGCTAAAAAGGAATGTTCTAATTCGCATTTTACTTTCGTTTCGATATCTAGTTTTCAAAGAACAAGCCAAATAGATGAAATTGTTTGGTGGAGCCAAGCGGGATCGAACCGCTGACCTCCTGCTTGCAAGGCAGGCGCTCTCCCAGCTGAGCTATGGCCCCTCAAATTCCATCAAAACTGAACAAATGGATAAGTAACTGTGTTGCTGTTGCAGGTTCTAAGAACCTGCATATTTGAATGTTTCCACTCGGGAAACGATTCTCCATAGAAAGGAGGTGATCCAGCCGCACCTTCCGATACGGCTACCTTGTTACGACTTCACCCCAATCATCTATCCCACCTTCGGCGGCTGGCTCCTTGCGGTTACCCCACCGACTTCGGGTGTTATAAACTCTCGTGGTGTGACGGGCGGTGTGTACAAGACCCGGGAACGTATTCACCGCGGCATGCTGATCCGCGATTACTAGCAATTCCGACTTCATGCAGGCGAGTTGCAGCCTGCAATCCGAACTGAGACCGGCTTTTTAGGATTCGTTCCACCTCGCGGCTTCACAGCCCGTTGTACCGGCCATTGTAGTACGTGTGTAGCCCAGGTCATAAGGGGCATGATGATTTGACGTCATCCCCACCTTCCTCCGGTTTGTCACCGGCAGTCACCTTAGAGTGCCCATCCGAAATGCTGGCAACTAAGATCAAGGGTTGCGCTCGTTGCGGGACTTAACCCAACATCTCACGACACGAGCTGACGACAACCATGCACCACCTGTCTCCTCTGTCCCGAAGGAAAGATACATCTCTGTACCGATCAGAGGGATGTCAAGACCTGGTAAGGTTCTTCGCGTTGCTTCGAATTAAACCACATACTCCACTGCTTGTGCGGGTCCCCGTCAATTCCTTTGAGTTTCAGTCTTGCGACCGTACTCCCCAGGCGGAGTGCTTAATGTGTTAACTTCGGCACCAAGGGTATCGAAACCCCTAACACCTAGCACTCATCGTTTACGGCGTGGACTACCAGGGTATCTAATCCTGTTTGCTCCCCACGCTTTCGCGCCTCAGCGTCAGTTACAGCCCAGAGAGTCGCCTTCGCCACTGGTGTTCCTCCACATATCTACGCATTTCACCGCTACACGTGGAATTCCACTCTCCTCTTCTGCACTCAAGTCACCCAGTTTCCAGTGCGATCCGGGGTTGAGCCCCGGGATTAAACACCAGACTTAAATGACCGCCTGCGCGCGCTTTACGCCCAATAATTCCGGACAACGCTTGCCCCCTACGTATTACCGCGGCTGCTGGCACGTAGTTAGCCGGGGCTTTCTTCTCAGGTACCGTCACCTTGAGAGCAGTTACTCTCCCAAGCGTTCTTCCCTGGCAACAGAGCTTTACGATCCGAAAACCTTCATCACTCACGCGGCATTGCTCCGTCAGGCTTTCGCCCATTGCGGAAGATTCCCTACTGCTGCCTCCCGTAGGAGTCTGGGCCGTGTCTCAGTCCCAGTGTGGCCGATCACCCTCTCAGGTCGGCTACGCATCGTCGCCTTGGTGAGCCGTTACCCCACCAACTAGCTAATGCGCCGCAGGCCCATCCCCAAGTGACAGATTGCTCCGTCTTTCCAGTTTCCTTCAGGCGAAGAAAACAACTATTCGGTATTAGCTACCGTTTCCGGTAGTTGTCCCAAACTTGAGGGCAGGTTGCCTACGTGTTACTCACCCGTCCGCCGCTAAGTCTCAAAGAAGCAAGCTTCTTATCAACTCCGCTCGACTTGCATGTATTAGGCATGCCGCCAGCGTTCGTCCTGAGCCAGGATCAAACTCTCCAATGAAGATGAATTTCGTCAGCGTGGTTAACGCTGTGAAACTCATCGGGGTATTGAAAAGAGCGATAAGCTCATTTTGAATCTGACGATTCATTGTGAATCAAAAGTTACTATCCATTTGTTCAGTTTTCAAGGAACTTGTATGTCCGTTTTTGTTGATGTTTGTCAACCGGACAGGAATCTTATCGTATCATGTTAACTAATTTACTGTCAACACTTTGTTTTTGTCACCTTTCAAGTGATTATGATAATCATTCGTTTGAAGCGACAAGAAATAATATATCATGTCATGATTTATTTAGCAAGCATTTTTTATCAACCATCTATTATCATAAAATCTTCTTAAACGGCACCTTGCTTCCAACCTATATGCGACACATTAACACAATATCTGAAACAAAGATGAAAACCTTACAAAGGCTGCTCTCTATATCAATGAAACGATCATTTCTATATACATTGTATACTTCTATAACCATGAATAATAAGGATCTAAATAAAGATTAGCTAGAGCCCCGATCGGTATAACACCCTTGCCCTCCTGTTGGTTTGAAGAAAGTGATCCAAAAACTCTATAATAAGGTATATAGATATAGGGATGGGATAAGCAATTAAATGTAACACTTCATGTGGTGTGGTTAATTCATGAACATACGTTAGCTGTTTCATACGAACTTTTAACTCAGATATCGTACTCCATTCACAACTGGCTATTACATAACCAATTTCTGAATAAACTCATTACTAAATCTATATGGGGTGATCACACTTGAAACAATGGCTGAAGAATAGACGCAAAGGTTACGGCAAAAAGTTGGTTTCGATCCATGCTTGGAATGCCTGGATTGTTGTAATCCTTGCTATATCAGGTCTTATGTTAGTTGGAGGCTTTTGGCGTGAGATCCTTGGAATCGGGCGTGTATGGTTAAAATGGCTGCATATCATCGTTGGGCTAGCTATGCTGGCACCCGTCGTATATTACTTGATTTTGGCCGGAAAGCACTGGAAACAGCTTCGTAATAGACCTTGGCAAAGGGCGAACACCGTCTTTGTTCTTGCGCTGCTGGTAGGATGGCTACTCTCAGGTATAGTATTATGGCAGTTCAAGCTGGCTGGACCCCGATGGTCGAATGCTGCACTCTTGATCCATGACCTGCTGACTTGGGTGGGCTTACCTTATATTATCTATCACTCAATAACTCGGACCAAATGGTTAAAGGACCCTGCACGTCGTGCGGTTAAAACCACTACAACTTCAACACGAGCTCAAAATGCAGCTGATTCAATATTAGATGAAAAAGAAACTCCGGCTGCTATATCTTCTTCCCAGTTTGATCGTAATCCCGAGAGAGATTCTCTCAAACCAGAGCAGCGACCTCAACCTGTGTATACACGCCGAGCTTTCATCCGTTCTGCCGTGGGGGTTGGTCTTGCCGTCACACTCGGACCTACTTTTATATCCTGGGTAGGACGCAATCTCAAAATTGATAACAGTATCGACAGTATGCTGGAGAACGATCCTAACCGTATGGTTCCTTTGCCACAACCGCTGTCTGCATCTTCACCTCCCATTGGAGGCGGAGCTGAAGGTCATTTCCGCGTATATACGGTTACGCCCATACCGTCCTTCTCCAATGCTAACTGGTCTTTCCGTATTGATGGATTGGTTGAAAGGGCACAGGTCTGGAATTGGGAACAGTTCGTGAAGCTCGCGCGTACCGTACAGGTTAGTGATTTCCACTGTGTAACAGGATGGTCTGTGTATAAAAATACCTGGGAAGGGATTTCACTTGCACAGCTTTTGAAGCAAGCCGGGGTCAAACCCGAGGCTCATAGTGTGAAGTTTTATTCCGGTGATGGTGTGTATACAGATGCGATTACAATGGATCAAGCACAAATGGAGGATATTATGGTGGCTGTCATGCATGATGGCAAACCCATCCCAGCCGATCTTGGCGGTCCGGTACGGCTCGTCATCCCTCAAATGTATGCATACAAATCAGTAAAATGGTTGAATCGCATTGAACTCATCGACAGTGAACATATTGGTTACTGGGAAGAGCGAGGATATGACAAGGATGCATGGCTTACAGGCGCATCTCAGCGCATCCCTAACAATTTGAGTGGATCATGATTAGATAAGATTGATGAGCGTTCATTCGTTGTATCAAATAATTCAATAAACAGCAAAAGCCCCCGATCACGTATCCGTGTCTTCGGGGGCTTTCTTTAGAAACTCTTTTGTTCGTTTATCCTCTAACCCTGTGGGTTCAAAAGGCGTACAAGTTCGTCCTCATCCTCAATCGTTGGAATACCGAGATCATGGGCTTTGGTTAGTTTACTACCTGCCTTCTCTCCGGCAATAACCAGATCTGTCTTTTTCGATACACTGCCAGTCACCTTCGCTCCGAGCGCTTCCAGTCTTTGCGTCGCCTCTTCCCGCGTCAATTGGTGGAGCGTTCCGGTCAGGACGACCGTTTTACCACTGAAGAAGGAATCTTCCACAACAACAACTTCTGACACCTCAGGTGCCTGGGCTTTCACACCCAAGTTGAGCATCTTCTCAATCGCAGCCTGTGTAAACGGATCTGCAAAGAAAGTTACGATACTCTCCGCCACAATACCACCAACGTCAGGTAGTTCAACCAATTCTTCTACAGTTGCATTCATAATGGCGTGCAGATCTCGGTAATGATCCGCAAGCATACGCGTGGTAGATTTACCTGTGTTCGGTATACCCAGTGAGTATAGGAACGAAGCCAGATCACGATCCTTACTGAGCTCTAGCGCAGCAAGAAGGTTGTTCGCTTTCTTTTCGCCAAACCGTTCCAGCTTCACCAGATCATCAAACTGTAACGTATACAGGTCAGCAGGCTCACGCACATTCAATTCATCGTACAGCTGAATCGCTGTTTTCTCACTGAATGTCTCAATATCCATGGCATCACGGGAAGCAAAATGGGAAATACGCGCCACCGTCTGTGGTTTACATGCCAGTCTGTTGTTACAGAACAGGTGCGCTCCACGTTGCTCGAGCGGGAATCCACATGCTGGGCACTGCTCAGGGAAGACGATCTCCTCGCCATCACTTTCCTCAGTCACTTTACCCAAAATTTCTGGAATGACATCATTGGAGCGGCGAATAAAGACCCGAGTGCCCAGAGCAAACTTCAGATTTTTGCGCTCAATATCGCCAACATTGTTCAGGGTACAGTTCTGTACCGTTACCCCGGCAAGTTCAACCGGTTCTACGCGTGCCAGCGGAGTTACTTTGCCAGTACGGCCCACATTCCATACCACAGCATTAAGAACCGTCGTAGTCTCTTCCGCCTCGAATTTATATGCTACCGCCCAGCGAGGGAATTTATCGGTATAACCCAATACCTCACGGGTGCGCATGTCCGTAATTTTGATTACCGCTCCATCGATCAGATAGTCCAACTGACCCCGGTTCTCCTGAATCGCAGCCAATTGTTCCATGACATCATCAAATTCGTGGAAGTACGTGATGGATGGATTAACTTTGAAGCGGTTCTCACGCAAGAAGTCCATCATCTGCTCATGATTGGCGAACTGAATGTCATCCGAATAACCTACGTTATAGAAATAAGCATTCAGTCTACGCTCAGCCGTCGCCTTTGGATTCAGGTTACGCAGTGCTCCCGCTGCTGCATTCCGCGCATTCTTGAGCGGTTCTGCCGCTGTCTCGTTGTATCGCTCCAGGACAGACAGGTTCATGATACCTTCACCCTGTACTTCAATCGTGCCGCTTGTGTAAGGAATTTTGAGCGGGACCGATCTGATCGTTCTTACTTGAGCCAAAATACCTTCGCCTACAGTACCGTTCCCTCGTGTGGAGGCTTGCACCAACTCACCGTTGGTGTACGTCAGGTTCAGCGTCAATCCGTCAAATTTCAACTCAATGACGTAACCTGGTTCTGGTAAAGGCGTGTCAGGATTTTTACTGTTATAGTCATTAATCAGTTTCAGTACACGGGTATTCCAGCTGCGTAGCTGCTCAATATTCTGCGCTTTATCCAGACTCCATAATGCAGATAAATGGCGATGTGGGGTAAACCCTTTGAGCAGTTCGCCGCCCACACGCTGTGTTGGAGAATCAGGCAGAACCATGCCGCTTTCCTGTTCCAGCGTAACCAGTTCATCGTACAGAAGATCATACTCCTTGTCGCTAATCTGTGGCTGATCCATCGTGTAGTACTGATAATTATGCTGGTTCAGCTCGGTAACGAGTTGCTCCATCCGGTGCATCGGGTCCATACAGGGCCATCCCTCCGTTAATTTGATCTATATATGTAGAACGAACACTCCTCTTGCGCGTGAACTCCGATAACAGAATAACTTTCCGATCGCTGTTATCCCCAGATTTCTTTTAATTCATCTTAAAAGGTAGAAATCCAGGGATAAAGGCGAACGTCTTGCTTCTTCAAGTTATTTCTGTTCTCTCCGTTAACGTGCGGATGCAGTTTTCCTTAGAAAAGTTATTTCTGTTCTCTCGCTAATCGTGCAAAAGGAAGTTTCGTTCTTATTCTACTTTGGTAATCGGGGCAAAACCGGCAAGCAAACGTTTCACGCCAACCGGAGCCGGGAATGCAATCTGCAGTTCGGTGTCATTCCCTGTTCCTTTGACTGCAACGATTGTGCCTGTCCCCCATTTGCCATGTTGCACTTTGTCTCCTGCCTTAAACCCTGCTTCACCATTCGAAGCTGCCGGCTTGGAAGCAGATGATGGCGTAGAGTATGTCGGGCGGGAAGTACTTGTAGTCACACGCGAAGTTGGCGTGGATGAGGTAGCAGATGAACCGCTCTTGCTTTGATGATCAAAGAGCTTGGTACCACCACCGAAGTTACTTCCTCCACTGGAACCTAGTCCCCGTCCACCATATGAGCCGCCTCCGCTACTGCCACGGCGGTAACGATCACGAGCCATGGAAGTGTCTTCCTTCAGCTCATCCGGAATTTCGTCCAGGAAGCGGGAAGGTGGATTTGCGGTGGTGCGTCCAAACAAGGTACGCATCTGGGCACAAGACAGGAAAAGTTGCTCTTCTGCACGAGTAATCCCTACATAAGCAAGTCGGCGTTCTTCCTCCAGCTCTTCATTATCCATAAAGGCACGGCTATGCGGGAAGACTCCTTCTTCCATACCCACGATGAAGACAACCGGGAACTCCAGACCTTTGGCACTGTGCATGGTCATCAGGGTAACCGCATCGCTCTGATCCTCTTCATCATCGTTCATGCTGTCGATGTCCGCAATCAATGCAAGATCGGTGAGGAATGATACGAGCGTTTTGTCTTCATTATTTTTCTCAAATTCCATGGTTACGGACAGGAACTCATCAATGTTCTCGAGCCGTGCACGAGATTCGAGTGTATTTTCATTTTGCATCTCAAGACGATATTGGCTCATCTCCAGGATCTTCTCGGTCAATTCAGTTACAGACAGATATTCTACCATCTGATGCAGAGCAGCGATCATGTCATAGAACTCCACCAATGCATTACGCGTACGTCCAGCAAAACCAAGATCATCCACGACCTGAAGTACTCGGAAAATGGAAATTCCACGCTCTCCTGCCGCAGCCGCGAGCTTCGCTACCGTTGTATCCCCGATGCTACGCTTCGGTACATTAATGATCCGGGTAAGACTGATATCATCGTCGGGATTGGATAACAGGCGCAGATACGCCAGAATGTCCTTGATCTCTTTGCGATCATAGAACTTGATGCCGCCGACAATCTGATACGGAATATCAGACTTGATCAGAATTTCCTCTATAACCCGGGACTGGGCGTTGGTACGGTATAAAATGGCATGGTTCTGATAGGATTTGCCGTTCTTCACATTTTTACTAATCTCGGAGGTTACAAAATACCCCTCATCATGTTCGGAATCCGCACGGTACACCTTGATCTTCGAACCACCCTCTTTGTCCGTCCACAGTTTCTTCGGTTTACGCCCTGTATTAAGGCCGATCACTTCATTCGCTGCATTCAGGATATTGGACGTAGAACGATAGTTCTGTTCCAGCAAAATCGTATTTGCTTCTGGGTAGTCTTTCTCAAAGTTCAGGATATTGCTGATATCGGCCCCGCGCCAGCGATAGATCGACTGGTCACTATCCCCTACAACACAGATGCGGTGGTGACTGTCAGCAAGCATGCGGCACAGCATGTACTGTGCACGGTTCGTATCCTGATACTCGTCGACATGGATGTACTGGAATTTCTTTTGATAAAAGTCGAGGACTTCCGGTACTTCCTTGAACAGTTGAATCGTCTGCATAATAAGATCATCGAAATCGAGTGAGTTGTTGGCTCTTAACCTTTTCTGATACATCTTATATATTTTGGCTACAATACCCTCGAAATAGTCTCCTGCCTGCTTCTCATATTGCTCCGGACTGATCAGTTCATTCTTGGCCGTGCTCATCATCGATTGAACTGCTTTGGGTTCGAATTTCTTCGTATCGATATTCTGGTCTTTCATACAGCTGCGAATAACAGATAATTGGTCCGATGAGTCCAGAATACTGAAGTTGGATGTAAAGCCAATACGTTCAATATCTCGGCGCAAAATACGCACGCACATGGAGTGGAACGTGGATACCCAAATATCGCGGCCTTGGGAGCCACCAACCAGTTGGGAAACCCGGTCCTGCATCTCACGGGCGGCTTTATTCGTAAAGGTAATCGCTAAAATGCCCCACGGGGGTGCTTTCCGTGTTGCAATGAGGTAGGCAATCCGGTGTGTCAGCACCCTTGTTTTGCCGGAGCCCGCTCCGGCCATAATCAGCAGCGGGCCATCCGTCGCCTCGACGGCTTGCCGTTGAGGGGTGTTAAGCCGTGCAACGGCATCATGTATATTTACAGGTTGCATGCATGCATGCTCCTTTCGTTGGTTGGTCTTGTATAAGTGATCTATCCATTACACTTGGACTTCGATTACAGCAGCATCTTCCGATCGTCGTTATCCCCAGATTTTTTGATTCCCTTTATTAAAGGGAAAATCCGGCGATAAATACGAACACTTCGTTTCTTCAGATTGCTCCTGCACTCTCCGTTTCCGTGTAAACATAGCCTATATACGAATTGTTGGTAAGAGGTGAAAATCCGGTAATAAAGGCGAACGCTCCGCTTCTCCAGCTTTTTTCTGTCCTCTGCGTTCTCGTGTAAAAATTAGTTTAGCTTATATTTAAGAGTAGTAAAAAAAGAGAAAACTTCGTTTTTGTGTAAATATAGTTCCTTTATACGAATTTCCTACTCGTGTAAACGACATTACGCTCATATAACTTCTTAAAATTAGTAAGGGCAAAGTTCTATTTTAACAGATCATAAGGGGAAAATGGGGGAATGGTAAACTAAACCGTTTCATCGGTACCTTTTACGGCAAACACCGTTTCAAGCGCTTTGTTCAAATCACTATACACGATGTTACCTACAACGATGGTATCCGCCACCTGAGCAGCTTGCGCGGCTTTCTCCGGCTCATCAATTCCGCCGCCGTAGATGAGGTGTGCCCGCTCCAACTGTCTGTGTGTCTCACCAACAAGCTCCATATCTCCGAACGTTCCGCTGTACTCCATGTATACAATAGGAAGATGGAGCAGACGTTCCGCAGCCTGGGCATATGCCACCGCAGCTCCTGTCGTCAGATCCGTATCCGCACCCGTCAACCGTGCTACCGTGGAGTTTGCATTAAGCACAATATAACCCTCGGCAATCAGCAGATCCCATGGGATCAGATAGCCGTAACGCTCTATAGCCTTCTGGTGGTGCCCAATCATCCATTTGCTGTCCGTTGCATTCAGGACCATCGGGATCAGATATCCGTCAAACCCGGGAACAACAGCCTCCAGATCCGATACTTCAAGCACACAGGGCAGCTCATAGCGACGCACACGGGACATCAGGTCTACCGTGTTATCATAAGTAATTCCTGAAGATCCACCGACGATAATTGCATCGGTCCCCGACATGCAGACCTGATCAAGTTCTTCGTCCGTAATCTCCCGGTCCGGGTCAAGCTTAAATACATGTCTCCACTGCTTAATCATGTCTATCAACGAACATTCCTCCAGAGGTTCTTCTGCATCCTAGAAAGCTTGTAAACTAAGTCTAAGTCAGCAGACAGTGAGTGTCAATGTTCGTATAAAAAGGGGAACAGAAAATCACAGACATTTCCCTGTTCTGGTATGGAAAAGCCTGTGATTTGGATTTTGTAATGATTGTAATTACGACATTTTACGGTTTCCAGGCAAACCGTGTATTCATCTCATCCAGTTCCTGCTCCGTCAGCACGTCCGAGTACACCCCATACACGCCCCACTTCTCATAGTTAGCCACCTGTTCAGTGTCATTTATGGTATGCACGTAAGTAACTGAGCCTGCACTATTAAGCTTGGCGACGAAATTCTGGTTTACTTTATACTCCGGCATGGTCACGGCATCAATATCATTTTTTTGCACAAAATCAACAACCTGATCTTCTGTATCCTGTGTGGCGTATAACGTATAGATAATGGAAGGGAATGCATAGACTTCTTTCACCGTTTCAAGCATGGGTTCGTTGTAGATCTGTACAACCACGCGATCAAGCACGGAGGGATCATGTTCTTTGGCAGCATCCACGAGGGATCTTAACACCTGCTGTATATCTTCATCCTTCTGTTCCTTGGTATCGGTTACGATATACATATCCGGGTATTTAGCCAGTACATCTATAATGCCGTCGGCATCCATGGGTTGGTACATACCCAGAATAGGCGTATTCATGAACTCATCATGTGTCAGCGCCCCGGCTTGTTTTTCCTCGGGAAGCTCTTGGTCCTGTCCTAGCATTTTACTCATATTAGCGGTCCACTCATGTCTGGCTACGGCTTTGCGATCCGAGGTCAGCATAAAGTCGATCTCAAAAACACGTGTGCCTTTCTCGTAATTGGCGATCATCGCTTCATATGCGTTGGTATATGGTTGATCACGAATGCTGCCCATCGCATGGGCGATTAATCTATAAGCGGTAAATCCGTCCCGTTGTTCCTCACTCTCGCTTTCATAGGCGAAAAAGAGTGTGCCCACGGTAACGATCAGTAGTATTAACACGGCGGCAATGCGTTTCATATCACATTCACATCCTCAGTATCTTTTTGTTAGCTAACTACCCGAATTGAGGAGATGTAAAACAAAATAGCCGCTTGAAGGCGGCTGTTAAATAGAGGATATATTTTAGATAAATCTCGGACTATCAACATGCTCAGTCCTTTTGCTGTACACTCAACTCATTCAAAAATGCAATCAGCGCCTCACGCCAGTGTCTCAGAGGTTGCAGACCGTTCGTTCGAATCGCCAAATGATCCATGACCGAGTATGCAGGACGAGGGGCAGGACGCGGAAACTGAACGGTTGTGCATGGCGTAAGTTCGGCCGTTGGCTTGAATCCATTCTGCTTATTGGCTTCTTCTTTTATTGCCTCTGCAAACTCGTACCATGTGCACGTTCCTGAATTTGAAGCATGGTAGATACCATATTTTCTGCTCGTAGAAAGGGTATGAATGAATCGGGCAAGATCCACCGTATAGGTAGGTGAACCTTGTTGGTCATGAACCACTTGAAGTTGTGGACGCTTCACCATAAGTTCCAGCATGGTTTTGACAAAATTACTGCCATGCACGCCAAACACCCATGATGTTCGAATGATAAACCATTGCGTACACAAACTTTGAACCAGCCGTTCCCCGGCAAGCTTCGACTTGCCATAAACACTCTGTGGATTCGTTACATCGTACTCCCGGTATGGTGTACTCCCGCTCCCATCGAATACATAATCGGTGCTGATATATACCAGCTTTGCTTTCACACTCTGGGCGGCAACTGCAATATTTCTAGTACCTGATGCATTGATTGCGAATGCTGTATCCTCATCTGCCTCAGCCTGATCGACAGCCGTATAAGCAGCGCAGTGAATAATGATGTGCGGGCGGAACGTTGTAATTATATCTGTACACTGCTGTTGATCGGTAATATCCATCTGCTTCTTGTCACAGGCCAATACCTGATGACCCTCTGCTTCAAAGGTCTCCACCACATCATAACCCAGCTGTCCGGCTGCGCCAGTCACCATAACTCTATAGTTCATTTGGATGAATCACCCATCCGTTTACCGTACTGAAGCTGAACATAGTCCTGATATGTGCCTGATTGAATTCTCGTCCACCAGTCTTGATGCTTCAGATACCATTGAATAGTCTCCTTGATCCCTGTCTCAAAATTGTGGGCGGGTTGCCAGCCAAGCTCTGTACGTATCTTGGTAGGATCTATACCGTAACGTCGGTCATGTCCCAACCGATCTTGTACATATTGTATCAAACTCGCTGGCTTACCCAGTTGCTCCAATACGCTCTCCACAATGTATATATTAGTACGTTCATTATTACCACCAATGTTGTACACTTCTCCAGATTGTCCATTATGAATTACCAGATCAATCGCGCTACAGTGATCCTCGACATAAAGCCAGTCACGAATATTGAGCCCGTCACCATATACCGGGATGGCTTCATCATTCAATGCCCGGGATATAATCAGCGGAATCAGTTTCTCCGGGAATTGAAAAGGCCCATAGTTATTGGAGCAACGTGTAATATTTACGGGAAGTCCAAAGGTTTCATGATAGGCTCTTACAAGCAGGTCCCCGCCAGCTTTACTTGCAGAGTAAGGACTGTTTGGCATCAAAGGTGTATTTTCAGTAAATAAACCCGTCGGACCTAGTGATCCATATACCTCATCCGTCGATACCTGAACAAATTTGGTGACTTGATATTTCTTTGCCGCATCCAGCAGAACCTGAGTACCCATCACATTGGTACGTACAAAGATATCCGGGGATAGAATACTTCGATCCACATGAGACTCGGCAGCGAAATTCACTACCACATCAATGCCTTGGGAAAAAACAGTTTCCATCTGCTGTATATCTGCAATATCTGCTTGGATGAAGGTATATCGGGGATTGGACTCTACCGTATGCAAGTTCTCCAAGTTCCCCGCATACGTTAATGCATCCACATTGATAATCTCATAACTCGGATGTTCACGAAGCATATATAGCACAAAGTTGCTGCCGATAAATCCGGCCCCACCCGTAACCAGTAGTTTCATGCTGTCACTCTCCCTCTGCCTCCAGATACAGAAGTATCTGAATAGTCTGATTAATTAGTCGAAATTCAGTTCAGCATCTTTCAGTAAAGGATGCTTCTGATCCTTCTCCGATAATATAGGTTTCGTCACAGGCCAATCAATGGCGAGTGCCGGATCGTTCCACAGAATTCCACGGTCATGTTCAGGAGAATAATAGGCGTCTACCTTATAAGTTACCTGGCAATGAGGCACCAAGGTACAGAATCCATGAGCAAATCCTTGAGGAACAAGCAGCTGCCGCTGGTTATACTCACTTAGAATGACACTTTTCCATTGACCAAAGGTAGGGGATGAAGTGCGGACATCCACGATCACATCATATATAGCCCCTGATATAACCCTCACCAATTTAGTCTGTGCTTTGGGGTGAAGCTGGTAATGAAGCCCACGCACAACACCTGCTTCAGCCGACAAGGATTGATTGTCCTGAATAAAGACGTGCTGTATCCCCTGTTCATGAAGAACCTGCTCATTATAACTCTCCATAAAATATCCACGGTGATCACCATAAACCTTGGGTTCCAAGATGACAGCACCATCCATAAACAGCGGAAGTACCTTCATGACATCCCTCCGTTTTGCTGTTGACATCATTTCTTCATATTGACTATGTATATGTAAAGTGTCAGGTAAGTGTTTGTTCATTAGCCTGCATAATCCTCATATTTACCCTTCCAGAAAATAAATTAAAGCCCAGCCGCGATATCATTCTTCGGCTGGACTTCAAGGACATGCAGTAACCAATTATTGACCCTTTACAACCTGTTCCAAATACTTCAAAAGATCTTTCCGCAGATCCGGGCGCTGCAATGCGTAGTGAATCGATGTTTCGATAAAGCCCAGCTTCTCGCCAACATCATGACGCAGTCCATCAAAATGATACGCGATAATCTGCCGCTGTTCATTCAATCGGGACAAGGCATCCGTGAGCTGAATTTCGCCCCCAACGCCAGCAGATTGTTGACCTAGTATTTCAAAAATATCTGGCGTAAGAATATAACGTCCCATAATGGCCAGGTTTGAAGGCGAATCCTCGGTCTTCGGTTTCTCAATTAAGCGGCGGGCACGAAAGACACGATCATCGGTAGGGGTCAGCAACTCCCCATCTACAATCCCGTAGCGAGATACCTCGCTCCAATCCACAGGCTGTACACCAACAATCGGAGATTGCAGTTCATCGTAGACATCGATCATCTGCTTCAGGCAGGGATGGTCGGCTTCCACAATGTCGTCCCCTAACAGGACGGCAAAAGGCTCATTGCCGATAAACTTGCGGGCGCACCAGATGGCGTGACCAAGTCCCTTCGGTTCCTTTTGACGGATATAATGGATATCTGCCATCTCGGAGGGTTTGCGAACTTCGTTAAGCAAGTCCCACTTCTGTTTGTCCGCCAGATTCTGTTCCAGCTCAAAAGAATAGTCGAAGTGATCTTCAATAGCCCGTTTCCCTTTACCCGTCACAATAATGATATCTTCAATACCTGAAGCTACGGCTTCTTCAATAATGTACTGGATCGTTGGCTTGTCCACGATGGGCAGCATTTCCTTAGGCATCGCCTTGGTGGCAGGCAGAAACCGGGTACCCAGCCCTGCGGCTGGAATAATCGCTTTGCGAATACGCACACGAACCCACTCCTTTTGCTAAACAAGTGAACTAAAGCATATTTACACTTACCACTCCGATGACAGAACAACCTTCCGATCGCTGTTATCCCCTGATTTTTTAATTCACTTTTACAAAAGTGAAAATCTGGTGATAAAGGGGAGCGCTCCGCTTCTCCAGTTTTTTTCTGTCCTCTACGTTTCTCCTGTAAATCATTAGTCCATCTTGTATAGTTTAATATATTTAATGATTCTTATTGCTACGATGCTTGGACTTCATTATACCATCAACAATTCACGGATATCCTGTTCGGATAAGGTCGTTGAGCCCCCGTCTCCCGGTTCGATCACTTCGGCAATTAAATCCTTCTTCCGCTGCTGGAGTTCTAGAATTTTCTCTTCAATCGTACCTTCGGTAATCAAGCGGATGACTTGCACCACCTGTTTCTGTCCCATGCGATGAGCACGGCCAATTGCCTGTTCTTCCACCGCGGGATTCCACCACAGATCATATAATATAACGGTATCTGCCCCTGTTAAGTTTAGTCCGGTACCGCCAGCTTTCAGAGAGATTAAGAACAGTTCAGCTTCACCCTCGTTAAATCTGTGGCACATCTCGACCCGGCTCTGCGCAGGGGTTTGACCATCGAGGTAGAACAGATTCCTTCCCTGTGCCGCGAGCGTCTGACGAATCAGGTTCAACATGCTCGCAAACTGGGAAAAGATGAGAATGCGTTTGCCTGCTGCCAAACAGTCTTCGACCGTTTCTAGCAACTGTTCCATTTTCCCGGAATCGCCTTGATAGCCTTCGACAAAGAGGGCCGGGTGACAACACAACTGACGCAAACGCGTGATACCAGCCAGAATTTTGATACGATTCTTCTGGAATCCGTTATCCTCCATATCCTTCGACGCTTCATCCTGAAGCTGGGAGAGGTATGCGGCATACAGTTTCTTCTGTTCAACCGTGAGCTCCGACCGCTGTACCGTTTCAATTCGATCAGGCAATTCTTCCAGCACATCCTTCTTCAGGCGGCGCAGAATAAACGGACGCACCATCCGCGAGATCCGTTCCGGAGGAAGGTCGCGAAATCTTCTGTAGCTTGGAAACAACCCTGGGAATACCGCTTCAAAAATGGACCACAATTCATCCAGCGAGTTCTCCACAGGTGTACCTGTGAGTGCAAAGCGGCGCGGTGCCTGAATCTGTTTCACTGCCTGCGCGGTCTGGGAAGAAGCATTTTTGATTGCCTGAGCTTCATCCAGAATGAGCGTATGGAAGGTTCGGCCCAGGTAAGTGTCCAGATCCCGACGCAACAGAGGATACGATGTCACAATCACATCTGCCTCATCCATGCCTGAAAGCATATTGGCTCGTTCTTCTTTCTGCCCGGCTGCGATCAGGACGTTCAGATGCGGGGCAAACCTCGCAAACTCATTAGCCCAGTTATAGGTCAGCGAAGCAGGCGCCACGACAAGTACCGGAGGATGAATGACCTTCGTTCGGATCGTCAATCCATCCTGCTGCATCGTGGACCATGAACCATCCGTATTCTCTGAAGCCACCTTATCCAAAGGCAGTCCCGTTTCGGGATCAGTGTCGGCAGTGCCCAACGTGTCACCGCCCCATAATGATCCGCTCTCCCGGTACTTATCACTACCCGTATGGTCAATGTTGTACTGGGGCTTCTCTTGAAGTACCGCTGTGATATAGGCGATGCTTTGCAACGTTTTGCCAAGTCCCATATCATCCGCGAGAATGCCGCCAAACCGATAATAAGCGAGGGTACGCAGCCACTGGTATCCACTGTTCTGATAATCCCGCAGGATGGGGGTCAGAGATCCCGGCAATGCAAAATCCATCCGTTCGGGATCTCGCAGATCATCAAGGAAACGTTTCAGGGAGCCTCCCCACTTCACATGACCAGAAACCTCATCCCTGCCTGGCAATTGCAACGCCCGAACAGCTGGCAGCCGGATATGGCTGCTCTTGATGTCATCTGCTCCCAGTCCCAGTGAATCGGCCATGTGAGCGAAGCTGTCTGCACCTTCATTTTCAAGCGAGAGAAAGACACCGCTCTTGAGGCGGAAATACGGTTTCTTTTCGACAATGCGGCGCATAAGTTCCTGAAGTTCCTGCTCGTCCACACCTTCCATCTCAAATGAAATCTCCAGCCAGTCCAATCCTCTCCCCAAATCTGCTCGCACTTTTGGCGGTGTTGGATAGGATTGCACCATCGCTTTCACGGCGTTTGGCATATAGATTTCTACCTGTTTCTCAAGTTCAGGCAACAGATGATACATGACATCATAGATGGCATCTTCCCGTTCACTTGCCCAGACACTACCATCCCTTTCGAGAAAGGAACGATCAAGCCGTTCAATCAGATTCCGCTCTTTGTATCGATCACGCACCAAAATAACTTTTTTCTCTTCTTCATCGATCAAGTACTCTGCCAGCGGATTAATTACCATGACTTCATAGTCGAATTCCAGACGTGCTGTAATACGTTCACGATAGAAGTCGATATACAGCTTCGGTGAGAGTTCCGGTTCCGCGATCTGTTCACGCACCTGCGAATCAATGGACAGATGTCCAAGCGTACGCAGTTCAGGCACAACATGCTGCACAAATTCATCCACCTGCTGGGTCGAAATATCGATGCTTTCCTTGATCCCATATGAGGTGAGTGCCGCACTCAAGTCCTCCAGACTTCGCATCTGCATCGGCTCCAACATGTGCAACTGTCCTTCCACCACAGCAGCATCATAAGCAGGGAGAAGAATCAGCTCACGCAGTCCGGAAATCTCAAGCTGATACCCTTCATTCGTTCCCTGGGCAATCCGGTAAAACAAAGGCAATACACCTTCACCAAGTGTGAGTGGTCCATTGGCAAATCCTGTCCCCTCCATCCGACTGTCAGCCTGTAGCAGCAATTCCAGCAGCGGCTTCCATACGAGTGGAGCAATCAATATATCACGTCCATCGGAAGCTCCCAGATAACCGGAAATGGATTGGCGATATGCTTCTTCACTCTGTCTCATTCGAATAAGCATCGTGAGAATGGCCTGATCCTGGGGATTGAAAACATGCATCAATGGATCATAGTGGAACAACTTGGTGAATGACATCGGTTCGCCTTTCTCGATACAGTTCAGGAATTGCTTCACTTTCTGCACCACATACAGACGTTTGTTACCCACTTTCAGTTCAAGAGCGAGTTTCCCTCCGCCCTTATGAACCTGTATCAGCTTGCATATAAACTGTACCTGCAACTCTTCCCGCAGGGAGGATCGGTTGACAGGAGCAGTGTATTTACGGTCATTTCCATGCAACGGTCTCCGATCCTTGGCAAACATGGACAGAATCTGATCCGCCGTACGGTAAGAAGGTTTATCCGCCGAACGACCCCACCCCGAAGCTGAGCTTGGCCGACCTGCTTGGGCAAAATGAACCGGAGGACGCTCTGGAGCATCATTCAGTTGCTCTCGTTGTGAAGCAGACTGTGGGCGCTCCCACACGCTCTCTTCGACTAGCGTCCCGACCTTGGACTTGGAACCTAAGATAGAACTGGTATTGGCTCCTTGGCCTGTAGGAGGTTGAGGAGGCTTCCCAAAGGCAATCGTGGCATTACGCTCCTCCTGCTCACCCCATTCGTGAATAGCCAACAGGACAGCAGCTACATGTTTGCAATAGTCATAATGCCTGCCATCCCCCGGACAACTGCAGCCTGCCACAACCTCACCCGTTCCATCTATATCCACCGTCACCTGATAGCGCTCCGATCCACGTACCTGTGCTTCATAATGAAGCTGATCCTTACTGACCACCAGATTGGTCACCCTGCCAGATTGGTTATAATCTTCTCCGCGCTTGAATGCCGTGACCCCGCACAGCAATTTGATATCCATAATTGTGAATGGCGCCACGCTTCTTCGCCTCCTGTGTCATGATGTAAAAAAACCCCAAGAGCTCCGTAAAGCAGAGTTTGGGGTTGCTTAATGCTTGCTTGTAAATGTTGATGTACCATACAATCTAATTATTTCACCAATTGACCACGTGTAACGCCCAGTTGGTTCGTTGCTTTGAGTGTTTTCCACACTTGTGTACCACTGATCTCGCCGCGCAGTGCACGGTTGTACAGATCAATAACTTCACGTACCTGCTCCGGTGTCTCTTCCAGGAATTCCACACGGTAACGCGATACACCCAGATCCATAAAGTTGGTCAGATACTCGGCACCTGACTGCTCCACTGCATTGTATACCGTATTACGGCAGCCTTCATCCACACGTACCGGGTGGGACATACCAATTCGATCTTGCAGGGATGCACGCTGTTCCTCACAAGGACGTCCACAGTTCGTGAAGTCCGTTCCTTCACTCATAAACGTACAGTACACACAGTGCTCGGTGTGGAACATCGGCAGATGCTGATGGATAACCACTTCAGTCTGACTTGTACGGGAGTGGCCCAGCAAATCAACCATTTGTTGAATGTTCAGGTCATAGGATGGGGTAATCCAGTCACATCCGGCTTCCAGGAACAATTCAACGGCTTTGTGATTGGCGATGTTCAATGAGAAGTCGCCGATCAGTTCCGGGTGCTTCGCATCCGGATTTTCCATCCGGTGACGCAGGTAGAAGTACAGTGCGCCTGTATTACGTACCAATACTGCATCCGGCTTCAGACGCAAGATATTGTTATGATATCCGTTCTCCCCAGGCATGTGAATACGCGGTGTTGCCAGCGCGATCTTGCGACCAGCGGCATGCACAGCTTCCACGGCTGCCGGGAACTGCTTGATGAACTCGAAGTCGGCATAGATCATGCCGATGCCCGCTTCAATCGCTGCCTCCACTTGTGGCAGGCTACGACAGAGCGCGGTCAACTCGGCTTGACCGCGAGCGGCTGGCGATGCCGGTTTAACCGAATCGCCGTACACATCAACCGCCCGTTTCACGTAGACAGGTGGTTTAGGACGTTCGCCCGCAAGTTGTTCTACCGCCTGACGGCGAATGTTATTCAACTCGCGCATCGGGATGATGACATCACCGTGCAAGTTGACGTCCATTCCTTCCAACTGGAACACGGTGCCTCCCAGACGACCGAACTGCTCTTCGAGCAACTCATGCGTCATTGGACGCTTCTGTGCAATGTCCAGTTCCATCTCAGAATCAATCCGAACGGTCGTACCTTTCTGCACGTCTGTCCACCAGGTGCTAAGCGGCTGGCCTGGGCTGCCGATGACCTTCACCTTTACGGGGAATACACGGAACGGTTTCTCGGTCTCAAAGCTTTGACGCAGACGTTTGTCCAGCGCCGGGTCATTCGTTTTCCAGACTTTGTCGCCAACTTTCACGCGGCGCAGATCCACGTCACTGCGACCTGGCACAACGTCAACGATCCAGCCCTCTTCGGCTTCGCCTTCGAGTTTTACGCCTTTGCGACGTACATCGTATACCCGTCCGCCTTCTTCCTTCTTCGTTGGGTCTCCAGCGTCAAATACAATCCCGTCTCCACGTTTCACGGGTGCATCCAGCTTCAGGACCACACCATCACGCAACACTTGATCTACACGACCAAGGTAGACACCACGGCTTTTCGGGAACGTTCCATCCACTAGTTCTTTGTTGTTTGTACCGCTGAGGAATCCATGCGTGAATCCACGGGAGAAGCTTTGCTGCAATTCGCGAACTTCTTCCTTGCTTGGCGGTGTGTTATCTCCATCAAAATAACGGTCAATCGCTTTACGATATTTGCTTACCACGTTTGCTACGTATTCCGGCGTTTTGAGACGTCCTTCAATTTTGAAAGAAGTTACTCCTGCTTCGATCAGTTCCGGCATCAGATCAATCGCTGCCAGATCCTTCGGAGACAACAGATAGGCTACATCACCCATCGGCTTGTGCACTCCATCCACCATTAGGTCGTATGGAAGACGACAAGCTTGTGCGCACTCCCCGCGGTTCGCCGAACGTCCTCCCCACATTTCGGAAGTCAGACATTGCCCAGAGTAGGATACACACAATGCACCGTGAACGAATACTTCCATTGGAAGCTTCGCCTGTTCACCGATTTTCTGAATCTGCTTCAGGTTGTTCTCCCGTCCCAGAACGACACGTTCCATATCAAACGGCTTCGTAAACTCGACCGCTTCCGGTGACGTAATCGTCATCTGTGTTGAACCGTGAATCGGGAAATCCGGCGAGATCTCGCGGATCATCTTCACCAGACCCAAATCCTGAACAATTACAGCGTCTACACCTGCATCGACACATGCATCAATCAGTTCTTTGGCATCCGTCAATTCATTTTCAAAAATCAATATATTAAAGGTCAAAAAACCTTTTACGCCATAACTGTGCAAAAACGCCATAATCTCCGGCAGCTCGTCCATGCGGAAATTGTTCGCCCGTGCCCGTGCATTAAACTTTTCGACTCCGAAGAAAATTGCATCTGCGCCATTGGCTACCGCCGAACGCATACAATCCCAGTCACCAGCAGGTGCCAGAAGTTCAACGTCTTCTCTTCGTATTGTTGCTGTTTTCATGTAGATCCTCCCCATAGCCGGCTATCCGCCGGATTTCATCCCTATATCCTTAAGCGCCTGAACATACTAAGCTTGAGACTGCACCTTATCGGGTACACCTGCATTGTCACGGTATTTACTATATCTATCTATTATGTCTGTATTGCCTGAACTCCAAGCTTACAGTCATTCATATTTACCAGATCAGCAGTCATAACTCCTGAACTAGTATAGTGTACCACTTCTGCACCGACTCTTCTACGTTTTCCTGAAAAAACCGTTTACCATTTTCATTTCCATTAAGATTTACACTAGGCACTCCGATTGCAGTACCATCTTCCGATCGCTGTTACCCCCAGATTTTTTTTATTTCCTTTTCTAAAGGAAAAAATCTGGTGATAAACGCGCACGCTTCGCTTCTTCAGATCGGTTCTGCACTCTTCGTCCCAGTGTAAATATTTAATTTATCTTATAAAGGAAACAAATAAGCCGGAAGGTCACTGACCCTCCGGCATGCATCAATATTATTTAATAAAAGTAAATGAGTTCACTGCTTTTTCCAAGGCTGCCGCCTGAACTTCTGTCTTGTTGGCATCATTCAGGCCACTTGTGATCGTATAGGTCGTTCCGTCCTTTTCAAACACGATCTGGCGACCCGCATATGGCACGCCTTTGTCCAGCTCATGATACGTGAAGGAAAATGCAGGCACACCCGCAAACGTCAGTTCCTCACTGCGAAGCAGCTGAAAGTTTTCTCGCGTTTTGGTGGCTTCAGCGTAAGCTTCTCTCAGTTGACTAACTGTCATCTCGATCGACTTGTCTTCGCTCGCCGCAATGGAGAATTCTCCGCCCGTGAAGGTGTATACCACAGGTGAATACTCGAATCGATCACTGTAAGGCGTCCAGTAACGGGGGATATCCACACTGTATTTATAACGTTTGGACGTACGTGTAAGTGTCTTCGTTTTGTCTGTCAAATACGGATCTTCATCCAGCTGACCGAAATTATCGGCAACCGTATCAAAATCAATCTCGACACTCTTCATAATCCGTTCAAACCATGCCCGATCTGCATTTTGCTCTTCAGGGAACGTATACTCTGCATAATATCGATACCCATTCTTCTGCAAAAGAACATCGAACTCGGTCTGCCAGCCGCCGCCAAAGTTATAACGGAATTCATTCACCTCGGCAGTCTCTCCCGAGATATCCATCGTATATGAGCCAATTGGCTCATAACTCTCTGGTGTAAATGTCTCGCGCATCCACTTATCCAGTTGGCCGCTCCAGTCTTTGACCGTTGTACCTGCCTTCGCCGATGTGACACGCCATTGCAGGTATGCACCATCCTTGGCTTCATAGATCATCTGATTGTTGTCGATCGACCAGCCCGCAGGAATCTTCAATTCAATACCATAGTCATCATTCCATGCGGAGCGCATGCCGTTATCTACGGTGGACAGATCCTTGATCGTTCGATCCGATTCTGCAAAAGTTGGTTGGAATGAATTAAGCAGCGCAGCGCGTTTTCCCAGATCCTTGTAATTCAGGGCTTCGTAATCCGCGAGGTACACATCATATTGACGACCTTCGCTCAGATACTGACGCATCTCCCACAACATGCCATCTACATCTTTCACGATAATGCGTGCATAAGGCGTTTTGCCTTTCGACACCGCTTCACGATCCAGCACCGTATCTCCCGATTGTTTGGCCTCCTGCACGAGTTGCTGCAACAAATCATCCGCATCCAGAGCCACGTCCTGATCGCTGACGTACACCTCAAGATAATAACTGTTGTCCGCAGCGCCAAAAGTCATCATGCGCTCCTGCTCACCGGTCTGGAAAACCATAAGGTCTGCCGGATAGTTAATGGACCAGCCGTAAAAGCTGTTGCCAATTCTGGTTTTGCCTTCATCCGGATGGAGGCCGTCCTCATCGTCTACCGAATCATCGGTTTGCAACAGACGAATCACCATTTCTCCGGAACTGTTCGGAGCCAGCGTTGCTCCAATCCCGGCGGCAACCGGACGAAGTGGAACCATAAGTACGCCATTCACCATCTTCGGAGCGGCACCCATCTCATGCTTTACACCATCTACCCAGGCAATTGAATTGCCAATCGTTAGGGTAACCGTGTGCGGACCTTCCTTGATTTTGACAATATCATTTTTCTCCAGCCGGATTTCACTGCCAAAAGCTTTCTTGAACACACCGACAGGCACCATCGTAACACCCTTGAACTTGTAAGGTTTGGCTATGGCCTGCTTATCACCGTTAATATAAGCGCTCGTGCTGCCCGCTTTGACCCGTAATTCACTTGTCGTCAGATCAGATGCCCATACAGGTAATGCCGCTCCAATGGTCAGCATCCCGGTTAATACACCTGTGCTTAGCACACGTATCCATGACTTTTTCATTCCGTTCTTTCGTCCTCTCTCCATCCGGGCTGATCGCCGGGCTTTATTGTTCTTCATCTGCAAGGAACGCTTCATCTTCCTCGTCTACGATGTCTGCGCGATCAGCAAGTACCAACGTGCGGGTGACGATATCGCCATCCGATTGCATCAATAGCTTTACCTTTTGCCCAGGCAGATACGTTTTGAGCAGCTCATTGATATCTACTACAGAGGAGACACGTGTACCTGCCACACTATAGATGAAGTCTCCCTCTTTGATTTTGGCTTTCTTCGCTTCAGGAGACAGTACGCCTGTAATTGTTAATGGATCATCTGTAGGAAGGCCCACAATCGCAGACCAGCTTTCTTCCAGCTGTAGTCCCAGACTTGCACGTTTTATTTTGCCATATTTAAAAAACTGATCGATGATATATTGAACGGTATCCACCGGAATCGAAAATCCCAAACTCTCTACACCAACGGCAGAGAATTTCATGGAATTGATACCCACCACTTCACCCTTCAGGTTGATCAGCGGTCCTCCACTATTTCCTGGGTTAATGGCCGTGTCGGTCTGAATTAACCGATAGGTCGCCTCAACACCACGGTTCAAGCCGCTAATGACCCCTACCGTTGCCGAGTTACGCAAAGAAAAGGAAATTGGCGTACCTAAGGCAATCACCGTTTCACCAACAGAGGTTTGTGAAGCTTTGGCGAAGCTCGCCGGTTGGAGTGATTTGGCATTGATTTTGATTAGCGCCAGATCACTGAGTGCATCACTGTATGTTTTCGTAATTTTGTATGTATTGCCATCCGTCGTTACGACCACCGGATTCGTTAATCCATCGACCACGTGGGCATTCGTTACGATCCATCCGTTGGACCGGATAATGACACCTGTACCATGTGCAAGATTATAACGGTTGTCTGATGAGGCACCGTCCTGCACTTCGGTAGATTTCCCAATAATGCCTACGACCGAAGGAGATAACTTTTCGATCACTTTGGGAATGGCTTCACTTCCCTTGTACGTGTACGTTCCAGATTTGGCATCATATTGTCCACTTCCACCAACTGCCTTGAGCAGATCCTTGGTGTTCACATAGACTTGACCGTCTACCACTTTCGCTTGCATCGCCGCTTTGGATTCAGCTGCACCGGCCGTTGCCGCTACACTAATCGAGAGTACAGCAGCCATCAGTATGGCTATTCCCTTTTTACCCAACACGCTCATATTCTCACCTGACCCTCTCTATACATCCTTCTTGCGCGACTCGACATCGGATTCATCGCTGAATCTATTTTCTCTTTCTCTCATCTGCAATTCCGGTATCCTTCAATGTATCATACAAAATCTGGATATACAATTGTTTTAAGTCCTATTTTAGTAGAGAAGATAGAATCATGTTCAATCGCTCGATATAAACGAAAAAAACACCCTCCATGTCTCCCCTGGAAAGTGTTCCTTCATACCTCTTTTAGAGGTTGTTCAAAAAGTCCGCTTTTGATTACGAATCATGCCTAGTGGCATCATCAGTACCGACCTTTTTGAACATGAATTATTGGCTTATATTCCATTCACTTCAGTGGCCTTTCTACTGAGCAAACCAACCGGTTATCATCGCATAATCCGTCATCAAAAATACAAGCAGACTGACTACTGCAAATCCGATCGCAAACAGATTCTTCTTCGGTGCCCGAAGAAGCCGAACGACTCCAATGAAAATCAGGATCGTAAATAAGATGACAAAAATATCAAATGCATTAAAATTCGATGTACTCGCCGTGGCAGCTTCTGCAAACAGCATGGATAGACAGACCTCCTTACCATAGTTGAACAGCTAACGCATACCCTAATATCTTCCTCTATGTTATCTGTACCCTGCTTGTAATGCAAGCCCTATCATCCATAAAAATGAAAAAAATCCAAATTGGCCGAATATTCCTGTAATGCTCGTCATAATGCATATGTAAACACTTTCAGGCAATAACCTTAGACCGACTAAAAACTGTGCCTCATTCAAACTTAAAAAGCCCTTCTTCCCGGAAGCAGAGCACGTTAGATCGTAATCCAACGTCTCAACCATTTCGGAAAGAAGGGCCAATACTGTCATTCATATGGTTCTAACTACTGGTTAGAGAATCTTAGTCCACCAATTGCAGTGCTTTGCTCCGCTCGGTATCCCGTTCCAGAACTGGCTTCAAGTACTTGCCCGTATACGAAGCTTCCACTTTGATGATGTCCTCAGGGGTTCCCGTTGCAACAATGGTTCCTCCACCGCTACCGCCTTCCGGACCCAGATCAACAACATAGTCTGCTGTTTTGATTACATCCAGGTTATGCTCAATCACCAAGACTGATTCACCTGAATCAACGAGACGGTGCAATACGTTGAGCAAACGGTCGATATCATCGACATGCAAACCGGTCGTCGGTTCATCGAGGATGTAGATGGTTTTCCCTGTACTGCGCCGATACAGCTCAGAAGCGAGCTTCACCCGCTGGGCTTCACCACCAGACAAGGTCGTTGCAGGTTGTCCCAGGTTGATATAACCGAGGCCCACATCCATCAGAGTCTGCATTTTACGATGGATCTTCGGAATGTTCTCGAAGAATTGGGTTGCATCTTCCACCGTCATTTCCAGCACATCGGAAATATTTCTGTTTTTATATTTCACTTCAAGCGTTTCCCGATTGTATCGTTTTCCTTTGCAGACTTCACAAGGCACATAAACGTCCGGCAAGAAGTGCATCTCGATTTTGATAATACCGTCTCCACGGCAGGCTTCGCAACGTCCACCTTTGATATTAAAGCTGAATCGGCCTTTCTTGTATCCACGTACCTTGGCTTCGTTCGTCTGAGCAAACAGATCTCGGATATCATCAAAGACGCCTGTATACGTAGCCGGGTTGGAACGTGGGGTCCGCCCGATTGGAGACTGGTCAATATCGATGACTTTATCGATATGTTCCAGACCACGAATTTCTTTATGCTGACCCGGACGTACCCGAGCACGGTTCAGATCACGTGCCAGCGTTTTGTATAGGATCTCATTGATCAATGTTGATTTACCTGAGCCGGACACACCCGTCACCGCAGTAAATACACCCACTGGAATCTTCACATTCAGATTCTTGAGGTTATTTTCTTTGGCTCCACGTACTTCCAACCAACGGTCTCCTACACTTCTACGTTCCGTACGAATCGGAATGAATTTGCGTCCACTCAGATATTGACCGGTTAAGGAGTTCTCATCGTTCATGATCTCCTCCGGTGTCCCCTGTGACATGATGGTACCTCCGTGGATACCTGCACCAGGGCCAATATCAATAATATAGTCGGCAGCCATCATCGTATCCTCATCGTGTTCAACCACGATCAACGTGTTACCAATGTCGCGCATATGTGCAAGCGTTGAGATCAGACGGTCATTATCCCGTTGATGCAGACCGATACTCGGCTCATCCAGAATATACAGTACACCCATCAGGCTGGAGCCAATCTGTGTAGCCAGTCTGATCCGCTGGGCTTCTCCACCAGACAAGGTTCCGGCAGCACGACTCAGTGTAAGGTAATCCAGACCAACATTCACCAGGAAGCCGAGACGGCTGTTGATTTCTTTTAAAATAAGCTTGGCAATCGTCCGCTCCTTCTCCGTCAAATCCAATGTTTCGAAGAATCGGCCAGCTTCACCAATGGACAAACTAGTCACATAGGCCATGTTGTGATCATTGATTGTAACTGCAAGGCTCTCGCGTTTCAGACGCTGACCTTTACACGTACCACAAGGCTTCGCACTCATGTAACCCTCAATAAATTCACGGATACCTTCCGATGCTGTATCACGGTAACGACGCTCCAGATTGTTCACGATACCTTCAAAGGTAACCAGTGCTTCCTTCCGTTGTCCAAAATCGTTCTCATATCGGAAACGGATTTTCTCCGAACCCGTACCCTGCAGCAACTTGTTCATCTGCTCAGCGGGTAGATCTTCGACAGGTACATTTTGCGGAATGTTAAAGTGCTCACATACCGACTTCAAAAACTGCGGATAATAAGTAGATGTGCCACCTGTCCAGGCATCAAAAGCACCGTCTTCAATCGTCTTGCTGCGATCCGGTACGAGCAGATCAGGGTCAACAATCATTTTGACACCTAACCCATCACAATCCGGGCAAGCGCCGAAGGGACTGTTAAATGAGAACATCCGTGGTGCAAGCTCTTCAATACTGAATCCACACACCGGGCAGGCAAAGTTGGAACTGAAGCGCAGCTCTTCTTCGCCCATAATGTCCACCAGGAGTTGTCCACCGGACAAATTAAGAGCTGTTTCAATAGAGTCGGCCAGACGCGCCTGTACATCATCTTTAACAACGATCCGGTCAACAACGACTTCAATCGTATGCTTTTTGTTTTTCTCCAATTGAATATCTTCTGACAGGTCACGCAATTCCCCGTTCACCCGTACACGGACAAAACCCTGCTTGGACACATCAGCAAATACACTTTTGTGCTCACCCTTACGGCCCGAAATAATGGGTGCCAAAATCTGCAACCGAGTACGCTCTGGATATTGCATGATACGGTCAACCATTTGTTCTACGGTCTGGGAACTGATCTCTACGCCGTGGTCTGGACAATGTGGATGACCCACACGTGCAAATAACAGACGCAGGTAATCATAAATTTCCGTCACAGTTCCAACCGTGGAACGCGGGTTACGACTTGTTGTTTTCTGATCTATTGAAATGGCAGGTGATAATCCTTCGATGGAATCCACATCCGGTTTCTCCATCTGTCCGAGAAACTGCCGTGCGTAAGCTGACAATGATTCGACATACCGTCGCTGTCCTTCTGCGTATATGGTGTCAAAAGCCAGCGAGGACTTGCCTGAGCCACTCAGGCCGGTCAATACAACAAAGCGGTCACGCGGGATGGTAATGTCGATATTTTTCAGGTTATGCGCTCGTGCGCCTTTAATGACAATGTTATCGCTCGCCAATAGTATTCATCCTCTCAGTGTGTTAATCCAAACCTTTATAAAGGCTTTTCGATCCCTCCCAAACCCTCCCTTCCAAGGGAGGGCCCCAGAGGGCGCAGCCCTCTGGACACCCGAAACAAGCGGTGCAGCGGTGAGGGGTCGGGTCTTGCTATGTGAAGGGTTGTCGTGTGCCCGCGGTTTCCCATAAGATTCCGGCCTATTGCCGGAACCTTTATGGGACCGCTCTACTGCGAGATGGCGCTCTCAGCTTCGCCACGTTCGCGACAGGTCGCCATTGCCTTCGGCTCGGCTCCAAGGTCAAGGGCGGGACGCTCTCGGCTTCGCCTTGGTCGCGACAGGTCGCCATTGCCTTCGGCTCGGCTCCAAGGTCAAGAACGGGACGCTCTCGGCTTCGCCTTGGTCGCGACAGGTCGCCATTGCCTTCGGCTCGGCTCCAAGGTCAAGGGCGGGACGCTCTCGGCTTCGCCTTGGTCGCGGCAAGTCGCCATTGCCTTCGGCTCGGCTCCAAGGTCAAGAACGGGACGCTCTCGGCTTCGCCTTGGTCGCGACGGGTCGCCATTGCCTTCGGCTCGGCTCCAAGGTCAAGGGCGGGACGCTCTCCGCTTTGCCACGTTCGCGGCAGGTCGCCATTGCCTTCGGCTCGGCTCCAAGGTCAAGAGCGGGACGCTCTCCGCTTTGCCACGTTCGCGGCAGGTCGCCATTGCCTTCGGCTCGGCTCCCAGGGGACACGACTCCCAATTGCTTTCCTATAAACCTTTTAACCAATTTCAACATTTCTATCAGTATAGACCCGAATTCAAGATTTCAACATCTCTTATTACCGGTACATATCAACGATTTCCTTACTCAACAAGAGAACGGCCAATTGGCCGTTCTCTTGTTACAGTTCCATCTTTATTGGAGCATATGAATGAGCTGTATCTTATTCAGCGCGAAGTTCCAGCAACGCATCACGAAGCTCGGCAGCACGCTCAAACTGCAGGTTTTTGGCTGCATCTTTCATCTCTACCTCTAGGCGCTGAATAAGCGCCTGACGGTCTTTCTTCGACATCTTCTCGGCAGCACCGGTGAGATAGTCTTTCTTGGATTCGGCAACTTTGGTTGCCTCAATCACATCACGCACTTTTTTGCGAATCGTCTGTGGTGTGATTCCATGCTTCTCGTTGTACTCGATCTGGATTGCACGACGACGTTCTGTTTCCTTTATCGCTTTATCCATCGAATCCGTCACTTTGTCACCGTATAGAATAACGCGACCCTCGCTGTTCCGTGCTGCACGGCCAATCGTTTGGATCAGTGAGCGTTCGGAACGCAGGAATCCTTCCTTATCGGCATCCAGTATAGCTACGAGGGATACTTCAGGCAGATCGAGACCTTCCCGGAGCAAGTTGATACCAATTAGGACATGGAAAACGCCCAACCTTAAATCACGTAAAATCGCCATCCGTTCCAACGTCTTGATCTCGGAGTGCAGATAACGAACCTTGATTCCAACTTCCTTCAGATAATCCGTCAGATCCTCGGACATCTTCTTCGTCAATGTGGTAATCAATACACGCTCGTCTTTGGCAATTCGGTCATTAATCTCACCGATCAAATCATCAATCTGCCCCTTGGTTGGACGCAGTTCAATAATTGGATCAAGCAATCCGGTTGGACGAATAATCTGTTGCACCATCGTATCGGTATGTTCAATCTCATACGGGCCCGGTGTTGCTGATACATAGATAATCTGATCCATTTTGCCTTCAAACTCTTCGAATTTGAGCGGACGATTATCCAGCGCTGACGGCAGGCGGAAACCATGTTCAACCAATACCGTCTTCCGCGCTTGGTCACCATTGTACATCGCACGGATCTGTGGCAGAGTCACGTGAGACTCATCGACCACGATCAACATGTCATCCGGGAAATAGTCCATCAATGTATATGGAGTATCGCCACGTTCACGGAAAGTCAATGGACCGGAATAGTTCTCAATCCCCGAACAGAATCCGACTTCCTTCATCATCTCGATATCATACCGTGTGCGCTGCTCCAGTCGCTGAGCCTCCAGCAATTTCCCCTGCTCACGCAACACTTCAAGACGTTCCTCCAGTTCACGCTCAATGTTCACCAGTGCAACCTTCATCGTCTCTTCTTGCGTTACGAAGTGAGACGCCGGGAAGATGGCAATATGTTCACGTTCGCCAATCAGTTCTCCGGTCAACACATCAATCTCCGTAATTTTCTCGATCTCATCACCAAACAATTCAACACGAATTGCATGTTCACCCTTGGAAGCAGGGAAAATCTCAACAACATCCCCACGAACACGGAACGTACCCCGTACAAAGTTAATATCGTTCCGCTGATACTGGATCTCTACCAGACGGGACAAAATCTGATTGCGAGGTTTCTCCATGCCTACCCGAAGTGACAGCAACATGCTTGAATACGAGTGCGGTGAACCCAAACCATAGATGCAAGAAACACTCGCTACAATGATGACGTCCCTACGCTCAAACAACGAACTTGTCGCTGCATGCCGCAGTTTGTCGATCTCTTCATTAATACTTGAATCCTTCTCGATATACGTATCGGAGGACGGGATATATGCTTCTGGCTGAAAATAATCGTAATAACTGACAAAATACTCAACCATGTTATTAGGAAAAAAGTCTTTGAACTCACTTGCAAGCTGCGCTGCCAACGTCTTGTTGTGTGCAATAATCAGCGTCGGACGTTGCAATTGGGCTATCGTCTGGGCTATCGTAAACGTCTTACCCGTACCGGTTGCACCCAGCAGTGTCTGGTATCTCTTCCCCTCCTGAACACCCTTCACCAATTCCTTAATGGCAGCAGGTTGATCACCTTGGGGAGAAAACTCTGACTCGATTTCGAACGTTTTGTCGCTCATTATAATATCGCTCATTGCCGTATCTCACCCTATCGTCTAAAATAATAGTCACTATATATTGTCGAAGTTCCCCGAATTTTCATATGGGAAAACTTATAGTAATAGGAATATTTGTTCCCTTTTAATTATACCTCGTTCGTTTTAGTGATGCAAACGTGAAATGAAGATAGGAGTGGGTTAATTTATGGATATTGCGACACTTATCGGTATTATTGCCGGAATTGCCGCAGTCATTAGCGGTTTTTTGTGGGAAGGTGGTCAGTTGTCTGGTCTCCTGCAAAAAACGGCTGCTTTAATTGTATTCGGTGGAACGATTGCTGCTGTGGTTGCCAGTTTCCCAGCACATCGTCTTCGTACGATTCCAGCTGCCCTGCGTATGGCTTTTGGACGTCACAATAATGATTCAGGCTTGTGGGTTGAAGAATTGGTCGAGATGTCTTCGATCGCACGCCGCTCAGGTGTGCTTGCATTGGAACGCAAGGTTATGGATCATCCGCATCCATTTTTGCAAGACGGTATTCAGATGGTTGTCGATGGTACGGATCAGGATGTGGTTCGCCAGATCCTTGAGATGGAGATTGACTCTATTGAACAAAAACATGAGGGCTACGCCAAAATTTTCGAATCTGCTGGTGGTTATGCCCCAACCATGGGGATCATCGGAACCGTGATGGGACTTATTCAGGTCCTTGGCAGTTTGACCGATCCCACCGGACTCGGACCTGCTATTGCTGTTGCCTTTACCGCAACCCTGTATGGGGTCGCCAGTGCCAATCTTATCTTTTTGCCCATTGCCTCCAAAATCAAATCCAGAGGTGCTGACGAAGTGCAGACCATGGAAATGCTTCTCGAAGGTGTACTTGCCATTCAGAACGGTGAGAATCCCCAGCTTGTACGCAAAAGACTGGAGTCTTTCACCCTTACGCATCGTCAGCCTATACGCCCCCTAGCAAAGGAGGGATTGGATGAGTCGGCGCAGTAAACGGCGCGGAAAACGTGAAACAGTTGATCATCGGGATCGCTGGATGATTACTTATGCCGATCTCATAACCTTGCTTCTGATCTTTTTTGTCATCATGTACGCCATGAGCAATCTGGATTCCGGTAAATATGACGTCGTTACTCAGTCGTTACAAAATACATTCAATGCGTCCGACTCGATCCTTGAACTTGGTGAAGGACTCGGCGAGAAACCCGGACAGACGATTACAGAGACTCCACCATCCGGAATTCAAGGGGAAGATTCTTCAAAAGGTGAAGGAAACCCTTCCGATTCCGGGACAGCAACGCCAGATGATGATGACAAGCCCCTCACAGAACGGGAAGAACAATTCAGATCACAGGAGCAGGAATTGCAAAATCTGTTCAATGTGATTACCCAATATATCGAGGATAATAAACTGGAAAATCAGATTTTTGTTGCGGACAAGCCACAGGGCCTATCCATTACACTTAGTGACCGCTTCCTGTTTGATCAGGGACAGGCCGCTCTAAAGGACGGTGCAGCACCAACGCTCAGTAAGCTTGCCAGCCTGTTCCGGGATCTAAATACCGTTGTCAGCATTGAGGGTCATACCGATAACGTTCCTGTCGGAGCAAACTCGGCCTATACCGATAACTGGCAGCTTTCCGGGGAACGCGCACTGTCTGTATTACGCTTTTTTCTGGATACAGAGAAACTTA
Source organism: Paenibacillus sp. FSL R5-0519 (assembly GCF_037974275.1). Taxonomy (NCBI): domain Bacteria; kingdom Bacillati; phylum Bacillota; class Bacilli; order Caryophanales; family Paenibacillaceae; genus Paenibacillus; species Paenibacillus sp. FSL R5-0519. The sequence goes on along the minus strand of NZ_CP150234.1, from coordinate 449,937 downwards.
ACCCGGACGGATTCCAGTATGCCGGATATGCGGATACTCGCCCAACGGGTGACAACACCACAGCGGCGGGAAGACAAAAGAACCGTCGGGTCGAAATCACTGTCTTGCGTCAACTCCAACCTTAATCATCTATATCTCGTTTAATGCATCATTAACATTCTTCAATCTTCATTCTTATTTAAAAGAAAAGACACGTTCTGCTGAATCAAGTTCAGGCAGAACGTGCTTTTTGTTTGATATCTTTTTCGGTTGACATTAGCTCTCCAAAACTCGTCTTGATCTTGATCTACTACATCCTATGCCTATGCCTCTACTCCTGGCTGGCTAGGACGCAGAATAGCAGAGCCTACAGTCAGCAAAATGGCAGCCATGCCAAACAAAATTAATAATGGCAGTGTAATATCTGATAACGTACCGCCAGCCGAGATTGTCTCCACCGCCTGAATCGCCCATTTCTGCGGAACAAAGTTGGCAAGCTTTTGCATATAATCAGGCATGAACGAGATGGGCCAGAAACAACCACCTATCATGCAGGTAGGCATAATGACAAGTGAATTCAGCATATTCGCATTTTTGGGATTACGGATTAATCCTGCCACGGTACTTGCGAGCCCTATGGAGACCAACATGAATGCTGCCAAGATCAGGAAATGAATGCCAATAGGAATACCAGCATCATAATGAATCAGCCACCTGCTGACTCCCAAAACGATTACAATCTGAATCATACCAATGACAAAGCTGCCCAGGAAATTGCCAAGCGCAATCTCATATGCACGAACGGGTGCCGTATATACTCTCGCCATCGTACGTTTCCTGCGATCTTCCATGATCACAGCCACTGCACTGGTCAGCAGCCCCATCATAAACATGATTGTAAATCCAGTCACATTGTTCAGGCCTGGCTTGGGATAGATCTGCAGAGCGGTGACTTCACCAGCAACCTGATGCTTTCCTATCTCCTGTAAAAGCTGTTCAAACCGCTTCTGTATACTCGATAGTTTATCAGTCTCCCTTGAGACAGGACCTGCCGCCACGATAACAGCTGAAGCAGACTGTTGCAATCCGCTCGTCAAACCTTCAACAGCTGATCGCAGTGTGTAGGAAGCTTCGCTTATCCGCAGCTCCACCAGTTGAATTTCGGTTGACTTGCCTTGTAAGAGATCTTCCGTATACCGCTTCGGAATAATGATGCCAGAAGTTCCTTTTTGCTGAGCGATGGCTTCCTTCACTTCTGCTTCGTTGGTCATCGGCTTGAGCAGATACTCCTCTTTGGCAGCAAGTTCTTGAATCATCCACGCACCTGCTGCCCCTCCATCTTCATTGACATAGGGAATAACAGTACGTGCACTCTGCTCGTTTCCAAAAAGGGCAACCGCCCCTGTAACCACCAGGCAAGGCAGAAGCAGGAACGTAATAAAGCCCATTTTACGACCAAGTGTACGTCTAATCATCAACCAGGCGATGTGTAGACTATTCATATCGGTATCCTGCCTTTCTATAGATTAATCCTGAAATCAACAGTAATACAGCACATACCACGCCCAGCATCAGAATGCTATATACAATCTCGCCTACTGGTGCATCCAGCATCATTCTCAGAAAACTCTGGAGCGCCCAGTGGTTAACCGTGAATTCGCTAAGCCGTTGTACAAAATCAATCGGAATGGGTCTAAACCCGCCACTAATAAATGTCATGGCAATGATGATACCTTGGATGGTTGCGCTGGCCGATGCCGTGGTTTTGCATATCAATGCCACGATCACGCCAAGGGTCATGGACGCCAATGTGATTCCTACACAAGTCAGCACAATATACCAGGGATGCGTTCCCCAATCCACACCGTAGAACCAATACGTCATAAGGATAATCGTAGTTGCTTGCAAGAAAGCGAGCAGACTATTGCCTGCAATTTTGCCAGCGAAAATAACTCCGTTACCAATCGGCGCAGCCTGAAGGCGAATCAATGTTCGGTTATCCCGCTCTCCAAAAAGGCTGGTACTTGTTGTCATACCCGAGTACAACATAAACATGGCCAGCATGGATGCGGCATAGTATTGAGAAGCGCTGTAGGCTGTGTCTGTTTTTCCGGGATTAACCACAGCAATGGAGGTTGAACTCGCCGCACCAGACTCCGAAGAAGAGGCCATGGCAGCAATTGCTTCCGGACCAAGCACTTTGGTCATCGCCATCTGTCGGTTCCATTCATCCGTAAATCGTGTGAACAAAGTTTCACCCAAGGTGTTGAGCGTATTATCCTTCCCTCGTATCCACTGTAACCTGGCCTCTTTCCCCATCATCACGTTCTGCTCAAAATCCGAAGGAATCATTACAGCAAAGTCCAGCTTACCGGTACGCAGCGAATGGACAGCCTCTTCTTCTGTCTTGAAGTCCTGCACTTTGACCATCTCAGCTACCGCTGGGGAATGAACGAATGTATCCAACGCTTCATTAAGCGTATCTGATCCTCCACCAGATTCAGTACTCAAATGGATAATTCCCACACGTACACTATCTGGAATAACATCATCCGCCGTCCCCATCGTACTGGAAAGGGCCGTGCCCAATATAAAAATCAGTAACAACGGCAGAATGAACAGGTTCAACACCACAGATCGAATCTTAAGAATACGCCTCAATTCAAAGATGCAAATATGCCATATATTCATCTCTTGCTCCCCCTAGTCCCGCAGCGTACGCCCGGTCAGATTGAGGAACAACGTTTCCAGGTCCGGCTCTTCGACCTTGAGCGACTGAATGGATATTTCATGTTTGCTGCAAATGAAGAGCAGATCCTGGAGATCCTGCTGTGCTGAAGGCAGCGTTATGGTCAGTGTATTCTCTAGAACGTCTACCGATCGCACGCGAGGGTGAAGTTTCAATTCTTCCACGACGCCCGGACCGATACCAGAAGTGGAGAGCACTACTTTTTCCTCCGATGCCACCCGTTCTCTCAGCTCTGCTTCCGTGCCACAGGCAATGATTCGCCCTTGATCCATAATCGCAACCCGGTGACTAATCGCCGCCACTTCCTCCATGTAATGACTTGTATATATAATCGTTGAACCCATCTTGTTGAGTGTGCGTACCGATTCAAGGATATGATTCCGCGATTGTGGATCAATGCCTACTGTCGGTTCATCCATAATAATGAGATCCGGGCGATGTGTAATCGCACATGCGATGTTTAACCTGCGTTTCATACCGCCGGAGAAGGTCGAGGGAGCATCCTTTGCTTTATCCTGTAACCCTACAAATTCAAGGGACTCCTGCACTCTTTCCTTAAGCAATTTGCCACGTAATCCATACAGGCGGGCGAAAAAGGTTACATTCTCGGCAGCCGTCATGGTTTCGTACAAAGCCAGATCCTGCGGAACCAGTCCAATTTTGCGCTTTACCTCAAGTGGCTGCTCCTTAACCGATATCCCATCTAATCTGATCTCCCCCTGATCCATGTTCAGGAGCCCGGCTATCATGCTGATGGTGGTACTTTTGCCTGCTCCGTTGGGACCGAGCAATCCGAAAATTTCGCCTTTGCCAACACTCAGGTTCAAATGATCCACGGACAACTTACTGCCGTATCGTTTCACTACATGATTCACTTCAAGTATATCCATCCCTTATACGCCCCTCTTCCGTCTCGGCATCTGCCGCTGGATTTCATATTTGTATTGTAACGGATCGCAATCTGTAACGAAGGTACAAAAAGTCATGAATCGAAGGTGACTTAAGTCATCTCCTGCTTCGAATGCTGCTTATGGTATAATCAAGGGCGCATTACCGAGAGATTTTCTACTCCACTTTTTATATAAAGGATGTCACAACCCTATGCCGATGCGGTTTCTGCAATATGGATTAATTATCGTTCCAGCCGTGCTGTACATGTTGATGCTGCCCTTGGAAAACGAAGCTGTCTACACCCTGTATATCATTATCGCGCTTGGACTCTCCGTGTGGAAAGATTTCACTCGTGCAAGTACACAGCAGTGGCTGTTGCTTCTGGCCGAAATACTCTGGAGCTGTTGGCTGATTGCTTCGTATGGACCCATCCTGCTATTCCTCTCTCTATCCGTGCTCTACGTGTATATATACAGACTCGAGGGAAACCGGAGATGGTTGATGTTTGCCATTCAGCTTGCCGCAAGCAATGTCGCTTTGGGATGGTATTATTCTGTGCCACAGGTAACGCAGCCAGGGTTAACCACACTAAATACAATCACCACCACATTATTCTCCGCAGAGGCAACAACGATGGTCCTTGGCAACCTGCTTCTGCTCATCACAGCGGCTCTCTCCTGGCAGGGATCAAGAACAGCGAGCAGCCGCGGACAACTGGAACAAGTCTATGACGAGCTCCGCAGTAAACATTACGAGCTTCAAGAAGCACGTGCACAGCTCCTGTTATTTACAAAGCAACTTGAAGGAGTAGCTCAGGCAGAGGAACGCACACGTATCTCCAGACAGCTTCATGATGATATCGGACATCGGCTGATTCGCACCAAAATGATGTCGGAAGCCGCTCTGATGACTCTCCCCCGAGATCGGGAAAAAGGAACGGAATTGGTGAGACAGATTCGTGATCAATTGGCCACCAGTATGGATGATATGCGAAGTACACTTCACAAACTGCGACCGGATTCCTATGGTTCCAATGCCTATGCACTGGATCGTCTTCTTGAGGAAGTGGGCAGAGATACCGGGGTGAAGACACATTTTGAAGTTCAAGGCGCATCCCATGTGCTGTACCCCAGCATACAAATCGTTTTATACAAAAATGCCAAAGAAGCCGTAACGAATGCACTACGGCACGGAAATGCCTCTTCTATCACATTGGAGTTGGTATTCGCGGATCAGGAAATCTGTATGAGCGTAAGTAATGATGGCAAAATTAATCCGCATTCGTCTAAGACAAGTGGCATAGGACAGGAAAGCATGTGTCTACGTACACAAATGGTGGGAGGAACCTTGGAGATTCAATCAGCTTATCCGTATACCGTGATTACACGCATTCCAATAACGAACCAGATGGATCTACTCTGAAAAAAGGAAGTGAATGTGCTCATGTCCGAACGGAATGATGTGAACAACAAAAAGGATTCAGCCCAGCACCCACTTATTCGGCTGCTTCTCGCCGATGATGACTACTTCATCCGCGAAAGCCTTAAAGTGTTGCTTGAACTGGACTCCGGCATTTGCGTTACAGGCACAGCCTCAAATGGACAGGAAGCGTTGAAATTACTTGAAGCGGGGACACCTGCGGACGTGGTCTTGATGGACATTCGGATGCCCGAATGCGACGGAGTCGAAGGTACTGGGCTGATCAAGGCACATTTTCCTGAAATTCAGGTGCTCATGCTGACTACGTTTGACGACGATGAGTATATCATTCAGGCATTACAGAATGGAGCAAGCGGTTATTTGCTTAAAAATGTGCCGCCTGAACGGATTATTCAAGGCATCAAGACCGTACATAACGGCGATATGTTAATCCATCCGGATATTGCCCGCAAGCTAACAGGCCTTCTTCGTCCTTCTCCAACTTCCCAGACTCATCACCCAATCGAAGCCTATGGACTGACCCGTATGGAGCTGGCGGTTGCCGAGGCCATATCGGAGGGGCTATCCAACAAGGAAATTGCCGCCAAACTGTTCCTCAGTGAAGGCACGGTCAAGAACTACGTCACCGATATTCTGGGCAAGCTGAACTTGCGTGATCGGACCCAGATCGCCATCTTTATGTTGAAAAAATAACAAAAAGGTATTTCCCTTGCCTATGACGGCGCTCGGAAATACCTTTTTCATTGCTTGATGTATGCAACATACTTCATCACGTATGCTAGTTACATCTCCACGGACCCTTTATCACTGGCCACAGGAGCTGGCGGTAATGCCAAGGGAGCTTCGTCCCTGTGTGGTTTTTTCAGACGGGCAAGCAACTTGAGGTTGATGATATGGAACAGCGTCAGTGGACGCAACCGAATCGCCCAGACCTCGTGATTGTCAGGTGCCATAATGACCCCAAGCTGATGATGTTCCCCTTCATATATTGCTCGCTGCATGAATTTGCTTTCTCCCTGGTGATTTCGTACCTCTAGCTTGCAAAAAGCCGGGTTCATCCGCAGGGCGCGATGCAACTCTTCCGGTGAATGAACCAACTTGCCATTCACCTTGTACAATGTCTCTCCTGCTTCAATCCCCAAATCTGCAGCAGGACTCTCCGGTATAACAGCCAATACCTTCAACCCATGCTGCGGATGGACAAATACCGGACTGCGGTTTTGCTCTTCAAATGCACTGTACCATATCAGAAATTCATGTCCAATAAATGCAATCAGCGCAGCAACCACCATGAGTGGAGACCACCATGCAGCAAGTAAACTGAACACGAGCAAAGTTGCTCCATACATCATCAATCGCTTGGATGATATCTGCACCTTTTGTCCCGGAAGCATACTCTGCGTTATCTCACCAAATCCGAGCATAATTGGCAAGGCAACCAGCATATAACTATGACCTGCATTCATCAGTGGATTCCATGCCAGCTCAGCGCCACCTCCTGTGACTGGGACAAGAATCAGTAGGGGAATGGCCCAGAACTGCTGCAGTTGATATCCACCAACCAGTTTCCCGCGTTTTCCCTCGAAGAGAAGCGGTGATGCCATGGATACTCCCTGCATGCGTACCAACAGGGCTTCACCCATATGTAGAAGGGCCGCCAGAACAAGCAGTGCAGGCATATCCAAGGTACGTAACGTTTCCGTTATACTGCCTATCCAACCTGAGGGTTGCCAGCCTGAAGCCAGATTCAAACCAAATTGCAGCACACCCAGTAACCCGGCCGCGTAGGCAAAACACAGATACCGGATACGAAACAAGGATAGAATTAACGTTGCAGCCCATATGCATATCAGGCTTCCCAGTGTAAGATGTGCACCGAGGAATAGGGATACAATCGAGACGATGGTACCAATGAGTATGCCTCCCAGTACGGCACGAATCGTCTGTGTAATTGAGCTTTGCAAACGAACATGAAACAATTTACGCTCCTGCAGTAATTGACGATGATAGATGAGCGCAATCAGGATCACCGCAATATAATAAAACGGTTGAATAAACAACTGCAACACTGCTTCGCCTAATGTAGTTAACCACGGCCATACCCATTCCATCGTGGTTCTTCACCCCTCTCTTTCAGCCGGTTCAGAAAAAAAGAAGGCTGAAAATCAGCCTTCTTTATGGCTTCGACACAGCGGACGAAATATCCTTTGAGACATTTTCGATCGCGCGTTTCAGCTGTGCATCATATTGAGGATTGGCAATACGTTCAATCAGAGCCGCTTCCAGTGATTCAGCGGTTTTCTCGTCAATCTGGCCTGTGGCCTGAATGCCTTTTTGCTTCTGGAATGCCTTGACCGCTTCTTCCGTCTTCTGGTCGTAGTATCCATCCACACGATCCGGTTTGAAATCGAGTCCTCTCAGCATCGTCTGCGCACTTTTCACATCCGTGCTATTGCTGTCATATTTCAGTGGTAACTTCTCTTTATTAATCGGTGCCACCGAGAAATAATCCGGCTGGTCTACCGCAATATCCGGTTTGATTCCTTTTTCATGAATCCAGTCCCCGTTCGGCGTGAGCCATTTAGCAATGGTAATCTTCAGCAAGCTGCCGTCACCCATTTGCTTGTCATAACTCGTCTGCACGGTTCCTTTACCAAAGGAATTTTCACCAATCAACTTCGCACCTGCTGACTGTTGTAATGCACCGGCCAAAATCTCCGACGCACTGGCACTGCCTTTGTTCATCAGGACTGTGACTGGATAAGCTTTGGCTGATCCATTGGATTTGCTTTGTTCCTTTTTGCCGTTCTTGTCTTCGACTTGCACAATAACCTTGCCTTTAGGAACAAACTGTTCAGCAATATCAATCACGACTTGCAATACACCGCCTGGGTCATTCCGTACGTCGATGACCAGACCTTTCATGTTCTGCTTCTCAAGCTTCGCCAACTCTTCCTTGAAGCGATCGCCTGTATTCAAAGAGAATTGAGTAATGGCAATGACGCCAATTCCGCCATCCTCCATGTGAGCATATACGGTCTCCAGATCAATGTCATCCCGCACAATAACAAACTCAATCAGTTCGGTAGATCCGGCACGTTTGACCTGTACCTTAGCTTCACTGCCCTTGGGACCTCTGATTTTGTTGACAGCCTTGTTCAGTTCCAACCCTTGCAGGGATTCGCCGTTCACTGACATAATCATGTCTTTGGCACGAATACCCGCTTTTTCGGCAGGTGATCCTTTGATTGGGGAAACAACAACGACATTTCCATCCTGTGAGGATACCTCTGCGCCAATACCGGTAAATGAACCTTCGATCGACTCTTCAAACTGAGCAGCCGTTTCCTGCCCCATATAGTTGGAGTACGGATCACCAAGGGATTCCATCATGCCGTTGATCGCACCGTCAATCAATTTGGTCTGATCCACGTCTTTATAATAGTTGCTTGAGATCAAATCCATCGCGGTTTCAATCTTCTTCAAATCGTTCTTCTGCTGTGTACTGCCGGTTACACTGGCTAGCAAACCCTCGCCAGCTGTGGTCTGGTTCGCTATTCCTGGGTAAGTCATTAGTACCAGGGTTAGCAAACTACCACCCAGAAGACCCAAAATGACAAGCAGTAGCGCCGATCTTTTTTTCATCATCCGTTTGTCACCGCCTTTCGTTTTAAAGCGTGTCCGATTCCATTGTTGCTTGGACCCATTCCCTGAACATGCCAGCTTAGTATATGTCTAGCTTGTACGGAATATGTTTTTTCCATTCGGTCAATGGAGCAATAATTACAAATAGTTCATCGGATTTACCGCGGTACCGTTATCTCTTACTTCAAAGTGCAAGTGAGGTCCCGTGGAGTTTCCTGTATTACCTGACTCAGCAATGGTATCACCTTTGCTTACAGTGTCTCCCTTGCTGACTTTAAATCCACCTTCGCGCAAGTGACCATATAACGTCCAAAGACCACCGCCATGGTCCACAATAACGGTATAACCATAACCGCTATACCATTCAGCCATGATCACGATTCCGCCAGAGGCCGCGTGAACTGAAGTTCCTTGAGGAACAGCAAAATCGACACCGGCATGCATCTTACCCACTACACCCGTAATTGGATGGGTACGGGGACCGAATCCAGAAGAAATACGTCCTCCAGATACCGGTTTTGAGAAGATACCATTACCGGATGAATAGGTAACCTCACTGCTGCTATCCGCGCTGACTCTGGTTGGTGCCTTGGCGGCAGCTTTCGCCCGGGCAGCAGCTGCTGCTTTGGCTTTGGCCGCTGCGGCTGCTTGCTGTTCACGCAATTTATTTTTCTCTTGAAGAAGGGCCGAACGTTTGCTGGCAATCTGCATCAATACGTCTTCCTGCTCTTGTGTCAACTCTTCTGACTCTTCGATTTTAGCATCATATGAAGCGAGAAGCACTTGCTTTTCCGCTTCTTTTTCATTCAATTGGGACTTGCGCTGTTTCTTCTGTGCATACAGGCTCTTGGCTTCCGCATATTGCACATCCAATTCTGCCTTTTTGTCCACGACAAGTTGCTTGTCCGCTTTGTGCTCATCCAGCAGATGCTGATCCTGATCCACGATCGTTTTGAGTGAATCCGCACGGGTCAGAAAGTCAGTGAAGCTGGTGGAGGACAACAATACATCCAGATAGGATACAGCACCGTCTGTATACATCAGGCGTACACGTGACTCCAACAATTTCTCCCTTGCAACGATGCGTTCTTCTGCCGCTTGCAGATCTTTCTTCGTTGTACGGAGATCTTCCTCCGTGTTCTCGATTTGCAAGGATACGCTAGCCAGTTCATCACTAACGATATTAATCTGTTCCATGACAACCTTCAGATAAGCGTTGGTTTTGTTCTTGTAATGCTGCGCTTCCTTTTTGTTGGAAGCCGCTTTTTTTTGCTCCTGCTTGGCAGAAGCTGCCTTGCTCTCCAGTTGCTGAATCTGTTGGTCAATATCGCTGATGCTGCTCTTGGCATATCCGTCAGAAGGTTGAAGCGTCAGACTGGCCAATAACGTTAAGGCCAGCAGCGAAGCAGTTTTTTTCAAAATGATGATCCCCCATCCTATGATTTCACAAGAAAGCAACCTGCACAGGTGGTGAACAGCATGTTCTTTGCTTTCTTCCATCTTAAAGACTCCGTCTTTCCTACATATCGTCAAACAGCGTCCATTAATGAACCTGCTTTGTCATTCTTTTCGACATATTCTGCAATTTGATCGTTTCAAAACAAAATTTAAACGTTAAGTGATTTTCGAATGGACAATGTACTTCCCAAAATACCTACCAGCACACCGAGTCCGATCAACAGGGTTCCAAACAGCAGCCAGATTTCGCTGAGCGGAATCAAGTTAAGCATCTGCATGAAGACATCCTGACCAATCGTGGACATCAACTGGCTGTATCCGACGAACAGTACCGCAACCGTAATCACAGAGCCAATAAATCCAATGAGTGCACCTTCAATAAAGAAAGGCCAACGGATAAAGGTGTTGGTTGCACCAACCAGCTTCATAATACCAATCTCCCGGCGACGGGCCAGAATCGTTACGCGAATCGTATTCGAGATCAGGAACATGGACATGAGACCCAGTCCCCCAACAAAAATAAATCCGATGTTACGAACAAGCTTCGTAAATTTGAACAACACTTCCACCGTTTCCTTGCCGTAATTCACTTTCATGATTGGCTTCTCCGGGTGTTTTTCGTTCAAAGCTTCGATTTTTTGCGCCACAAAAGTGACGGTTTCCGGTTCAATAACCTCAACTTCAATGGTCTCCGGCAGTGGGTTGTTGTCCACATCGAAACCGCTAAGCACGTTATCTGCACTCTCTCCAAGACGATCACGGAACTCCTTGAGTCCTTCTTCCTTGGAAACAAAACGAATCTCACTTACTTCAGGCATCGCGCTGATTTCTTGTTCCAATGTGTTACGCAGGTTCTCGTCCACATTCAGTTCGAGAAACGTGCTGATCTCCACCTGACTATCCACTTGATTCGCCATGGAGTTCACATTAAGCACCAGCAGCATAAACACACCAAGAATCAATAGCGATACAATGATGGACATGATGGAGGCCACAGACATCCAGCCGTTGCGGAATACGTTTTTGAATCCCTCCCGCAGATGGCGCAAGAGAGTACTAAAATTCATAACCGTATTCCCCTCTCATCTGATCCCGTACAATCTGTCCACGTTCAATGGCGATAACCCGTTTACGCATCGTATTCACGATATCTTTGTTGTGGGTTGCCATAACAATGGTTGTTCCCCGGAAATTAATCTCATCCAGCAACTGCATAATGCCCCACGACGTCTCCGGATCGAGGTTACCTGTAGGCTCATCCGCGATAATAACCGATGGGTTATTGACGATAGCCCGTGCAATGGCAATACGTTGCTGTTCCCCGCCTGAGAGCTGAGAAGGTTCACGATTCGCTTTGCTGCGCAGTCCCACCAAGTCGAGTACTTCCATGACCCGTTTCTTGATGTGCCGCTTAGGCGCCTCAATGACTTCCATGGCAAATGCCACATTCTCAAAAGCCGTCATTCTCGGCAACAGACGGAAGTCTTGGAACACAACACCGATGTTGCGGCGCACATAAGGAATCTTTCTTGGCTTCAACTTACCAATATTAAATCCGTTAATGGATATTTGTCCTTTTGTCGGAACTTCTTCTCTGTACATCAATTTCATAAATGTCGATTTGCCTGCGCCGGACGGACCGACGATATAGACAAATTCATTGCGGTCGATCTTCACCGACACCCCTTGTAATGCGTGGGTCCCATTGGCGTAGGTCTTCCACACGTCCTGCATTTCTATCACATCATCACTTCCTGCTCGCATAGTTAGCCATTATCATTTCGACACAATCCCGGCATTTCCTTTAAAAAGACCTGAATTTCATCAGGAAAAAATCCACTTCGTTCCTGTTTCGATGGTGAAGCATGGATTCATATGAAGTTTATTGTAACAAATTTGTTACCTATTGAGTACCCGAAAGTTTTCCTGCAATGGATCATATATATAGAAAGTGTTACAAAATCGGGAACAACAGAAGTATAAAGGAGCGTACGGTTATGAAAAAAATACATTTAACGGTCATTGTTCTATTCTCCATCCTCTTGATCGGCTCCGCGTCATATGGACTGCTGTATATGTATGTGAACCAGCCTGCGCTGCCCAAGAATGTGTATGTTGGCGGCATGCTGGTGGAAGGCAATCGTAAGAACGTATTGCATGAATTGAACGAACAGATCCAAAAGTTGGAGGACTGGCCTGTCACCTTTGAAGTGGCTGAACCCGATCCCCAGACGATGACGTATACCGCAGATCAGGTGGGGGTGAGCTACAACGTTAAAAGCGTGGAATCCGCCATACAGCAGCTGGAGGAAGGTAACCTGTGGGAACGGGCATATGCACGTTATCATTTTCCAAAAGAGTTCTCCCTTCATATGAGTTATAACTTAGAACCACTTAAAGAACATCTAAGCCCTGCTTGGGAAAAAGAAACCTTCGGTACACCTGCGAACGCTGTTCGGCGCATTACCGCAAGTGACAAAGTGCAGTATATCCCGGAAAAGGGTGTCCGCCGGATTGATTGGGAAACGCTCGCAAGTCTCATTCAGGCAAAGCTTCACAGGGATTTCAGTGTACTGAGCGCGGATGAGAAACCCACCCCATTGCTGATCCAGGTACCACTGTATACGCTGAAGCCTGAAGTAACCCTTGACTCACTACGCCAGGAAGGCATTGACCGAAAGATCATCCAGTTCTCCACAGGTCTGGGCAATAGTAGTGAAGGCCGGATACATAATGTCAGCGCAGCGGCGGAAGCGATTAACGGCATGATTCTGCCACCGAATGCCACATTCGATTATGAGAAGGTCATCCGTAAAGCGGAGAAGGATTATGGGTTTCGTGAGGCCCCGGTCATTGTCAATGGAAGACTAACCCCCGGCATTGGCGGGGGAATCTGCCAGGTATCAAGTACGGTGTATAATGCAGCGCTATTGACGGGTCTTGATATTATTGAGCGTCGCAACCACTCCCTGCCGGTCAAATATTTGCCGAAAGGACTGGATGCCACCTTTGCCTCCGGAGCCATTAACTTTCGCTTCAAAAACAACACAGGAAAATCCTTACTCATTCATGCAGAAGTGAAGAACCACCAATTGATCGTAAAATTTTTCGGCACATTCCCGGAGAATGTCAGCTATGCACTTGAATCTCGCACCATTGAAACATTAAGTGTTCCGGTGAAATATGTGTCCAGTGCGGTACTGCCTGATGGCGCTCAGCAGGTGCTACAAGACGGACAGCCTGGTTATATTGTCGAGACGGTAAGAACCAAGAGGCTGGACGGCAAAGTGGTCGAATCCAAAACGATTACACGAGATACGTACAAAGCTCAGAATCGTCTGATTGCCCGCTCAGGTCATAGCAGCCTGCCAGATCCACAAGAACCTTCTGTGGTTGAAGATGGAATCAGCGATACGAAACGGCCATAATTTTTCTCAAAGCAACCGACAACTTACAGATCACGGAATGGTACAAACAAGGTCCTGCCGTAATTCATGGATAAGCATAATCTGATCACACGAAAACAAAAAGACACACTTCACGTCCCTTTTGAGGATAAGCGAGAAGTGTGTCTCTACATTTTCAAGAAAAGTTATTCGAGTTTTACCAAGCTAAGATTAGCTTTACTACCGTAACTTACGGTTTACTGCATTACGGTCTAGTGACCGCCTGTGTATTCGCCTTGCTCTTCGCCTACGACCATCTTCTCTTTTCCCATGAAGAAAGAAGCAACCAACGCGAGTGCAGCCGGAATCACGGCCCAAGCAAACAACTGCACGATGGAAGAAGATAGGGCATGTGTGATGCTATCCAGCACCTGAGGCGGAATCGCCTGTCTGAGTTCTGGTGAGAGCAACGCATGTGGATCGGTCAGATCCATTCCCTGAGGCATACCACCCGCGGAAGCACCACCTGTCTCCGCAGCTGCTCCTGCGAGAGCATCATTCATTTTACGCGTAAATACCTGGCTCTGCACGATACCAAAGATCGTAATACCCATCGTCATGCCGAGGGACCGCAAAAAGTTAAGCGTGGAGCTTGCTGCTCCGCGTCTTCGCGGTTCAAATGCGTTCATGGCTGCATTGCTGAGTACCGAGAACGAAGCCCCGACACCCAGACCAACCATCACCATGTAAATACGTATCGTCCACAGGGAAGAACTCTCATCCAACGTAGTCAGCAATCCGAGTCCAATGACAAGTAAGGCCAACGTAGGAATCATGATATTCCGATATTTGATTTTGGTCATGAGCACCCCGCCAAGGGATGCCGTCACAACGGACCCCAGCATCATCGGTAAAAGTACGAGACCGGAGTTGGTCGCTTTACCACCGAGTACGCCCTGTATGAAGATCGGAATGTACACGGATGCTGTAATGAACGCCGCGCCACTGAACATCCCGATAACGTTACTGGACCAGTAGACCCGGTTGCGGAACATGCCGAAAGAGATGATAGGTTCCTTCGCTCTTGTTTCTGCAAACAGGAACAGCAGCGCTAGTGCTACAAATCCGGCAAACAAGCCAAGAATCTGCCACGAACCCCAGGCAAACGTCTTGCCGCCCAATTCCAGACCAAAGATCAGGCACACGACAGCGCCAATCAGCGTTACAGCACCCAGCCAGTCGATCTGTTGGGATTGATGCTGATGAGACTCCTTGTAGAAGAAGGCAATAAACACAAATGCAATCAAGCCGAGCGGCAGATTGATATAGAATACCCATTCCCATGTCGCATACTGAGTAATGTAAGCACCCAGCAGTGGTCCAAATACACTGGACAAACCGAAGACCGCTCCAAACAGTCCACCCAATTTACCACGAGATTCTGGTGCTACGACATCAAACATGATCGTAAAGGCAATCGGTACCAGAGCACCTGCACCAATACCCTGAATTGCTCTGTACATCGTCAATTCCACAATAGACGTTGCCGTTCCGCACAGTGCTGAGCCAAGCATAAATACAATAATACCAAAGACAAAAAACTTCTTCCGTCCATACATATCGGATAACTTACCGAAGATTGGCATCCCCGCCATCTCAGCCACCATGTACGCGGAGGTAACCCAGACGAACTTGTCGAGCCCACCCAGCTTCCCGACAATATCCCCCATAGCTGTTGCCACGATGGTATTATCCATCGAAGCCATTAGTATGCTGAGCAGTAACCCTGCCAGCACCAATCCAATACTGTTTTTACGTGCAACCATTGTACTCAATCTCTCCATTCACGCTCTATTCATATGACTGCATTAGTATATCCGAAAAGAAGTTTTCGTTAATCAGTCCAAGGACCGATTGCTTTGCAGCAAAACTTCCGATTGCGGATGAATTTGCAGAGATGAACGGTATTCCACTTTACCGATCCGGCAGCCAGGACCGATTTTTATTTTATCGCCACGCACAATTTCGGCCTCGGTATTTTCTAATTCAATATCGTCACCTTCGATAATCTGTGCCTTAAGAATTGACTTATTGCCCGTGAACAAGTCATTCAACCGGCCACTCTTCACGGAGATGATGGAACCGCCCATTTCCTTGACCTCGGATGGACCCATGATTTTGAGTGTCATATGTTCAGCACTAAGCATCCCCGCTATCGTCAACCGTCCGTTCAGCTTGATATTTTCCGCCTGACAATCCCCGGACAGATGAAGCTCACCGACCACTTTGATCTGCTCAGCTTTGGCGTGCAGGCCAGAAGCCTGGATGCCATCCTCACCTTCGTTTCTGGCCGATCGCTCTGTCAGAGTAAGGGTTCCCGTGATTTTAATATCTGTGGACTCAAGCGATCCGTATACAACCGATGTACCCGTACATTTGAATTGATTACAAGATAGATTGTCGTTGAAGGATGCGTCCCCTACAACCTTGACCTTGCCGTACACGCCACCTGCAGAACTGCCGTCACCCATGATGCTGATATCCGATTTTTTGTCCATTGAACGCCCATGATTATTATTCATGCCTATCCCTCCCGTTCTCTCCTAATCAAACTTTAAATCCGCTGACTGCTGCCCACCTTGGCATCCGGATCCACCTCAAGTTCACCTGAGTACTCGACCAGCCTGATATTACAGCCACGACCGATATGAATGTTGCTTCCCCGCACAATATCAGCTTCGGTATCTTCCAGCACAATCTCATCGCCCTCAATTAAGGATGTTTTAAATGACGGGGTCCCGCCCAGGCCAATACTTTTCCAAAATCCATTCTGTTGTTCCTTGCGACGAATATCGATACGCTCTCCGCCAATCTCTTTAGCCGAAGAAGAGGTATGCAGCCTGATCTCTACTGTTCCCGCATTCAGAAAACCACTGATCTTAATATTGCCCTGTACATTCAGGGACTCGCATTGCACATCACCTTCTACATCGATCACACCGCCAATATGAATGCGTTCCCCATCCACTCTTCCGCGTACGGTGCACTTTCCGTTCACTTCAAGCTCAGGGCTATGGAGATCTCCGTTAATCGTCGTCATGCCATCCACACGAACACGGGAACTGGTCAAAGGACCGTTCAATGTACACATGCCGTTAATCGTTGCACTCTCGGAATTCAAAGCGCCGTGCATCTTCAATGTTCCATTCACTTCCATAGAGGTGCAGTCCAGGTTGCCGTTCACTTTAGCCATGCCATCAATCGATACACGGTGAAACTCCCCGCCTGCCGTTTGACTCATGCCCGCCACATTCAAATCATTCCGCTTATTTCGTTCTACCATAGATGATCCTCTCCTTATCCCAATTTGAGTTTTAATTCTTCCATAAATGTTCCCATGGACTGCCTAAGAACCACCTTCACACCATTGTCAAAATAGAACTCCGTTCCTGCTGTAACCAGCATGAATGAAGGAACACCCATCTTACGAATAAGCACGAGTTCGCTCGGTTTGCCTGTGAAACGATAATAATGTTCGGACATCACATCAATGAGCAATGCACCCTCTTGCCTTGTGATGTCTCCGCTCATTAACAACTTATCAAGGACGTAGAGCATCATAATCTGCTCCAAAGCATACAGCGGTTGTTCCCGACCTGCCTCTTTCAACAGATTCAGCGATATTTGTGAAACAATGTTTCGCTCTAACAGATGTTGTGCCGACATCTCCACGTCACCCAACGTGGGCGAGAACACGTCTGCCAGCTCATCCAGCGACAATCCGTCTTTCATATTGAGTATCTTGTCAATGCGAAGTAATATCTGCTGTTTGGGAAAAAAGGTCTCTTGTCCGGTATAGGACGACTTCCGAATAAACCATTCTTCCGGAATGAGATTTTTCCGCTTCCAGCGGTATAACTGGCCGTAGGAGATTCCCGTCAGGTCCAGCAGTTCTTTTTTGGAGATCAAATCATCCGTCATATATGGTCCCCCTTTATAGTAAAATCAGTGTAACATAACATTGTTACGTTGTAAACAACGTCGTAACGAGGTTGATCTTCCCTCCATGCCACTCATCTGGCTTAGCCTGTTGAAACCTTACAAGTTAGAGATACTTCTGCATAATTTCTTAATGTGCATCTTGTTATTGCATTGCACCAGCAATGCGTATAACCTGTTAAATATGGATACTTAAAAGCTAATAGGGAGCAATCCCGGCTCATCCTCTCAAGTCAAAAACACGTGGTTAACGAACTTATGAAAGGGGTTTCTTATACTCATGGCACTTATTAAATGTGATTTTTACTCCGATACACTTGGGCTGAGTACCAGCATGCATGTCATTCTGCCGCAACAAACCCACAATCAGATCGGTATGGAGAATGTAACAGGCAAAGGACTTCATCCAACCCTGTACCTGTTACACGGTCTATCGGATGATGATTCCATCTGGCTGCGCCGCACATCGATTGAACGTTATGTAGCGAACCTGGGAATCGCCGTTGTTATGCCACAGGTACATCGCAGTTTCTATACAGATATGGTCGAAGGCGGAAAATACTGGACGTTTATCAGCGAAGAACTGCCCTCACTCGCTCGTTCTTTCTTCCCTCTGTCACCAAAGCGTGAGGATAACTTCGTTGCTGGATTATCCATGGGTGGTTATGGAGCGTTCAAGCTGGCTCTTCGTAAACCAGAGCAGTATGCGGCAGCTGCCAGTTTGTCTGGAGCTCTCGATATGTCTGCACATATGGATAGAAACGCATCCTCAGCCTTACAACAAACGGAGTTACAGCGGATTTTCGGACCCGATGTGACAGGTACAGAGAACGATCTGATCCATCTGTTAAAAGAAAATCAATCTGGCGAAAGCCCACGACCTTTGCTCTACCAATGTTGCGGAACGGAAGATTTCCTGTATGAGGATAATCAAACGTTCCGTCAAGCCTGCGAACAAACAAACTTCGAATTGACGTACGAGGAAGGGCCTGGTGAACATGAATGGGGCTACTGGGATGCCAAGATCCAGGATGTATTGAAATGGTTGCCTTTGCCCAAGCGCGATTAGTAGAGCATCAATAACCGCTGCAGACAATGAAGACTGGCATTCAGATGGCAACAACCTTCCATTGCAATGGAGCTGGAATGATCCACATCATATCGCTGTAAAACACAAAAAAGCAGGCCATGGAGAACAAAGTTCTCTGGCCTGCTTCTTTATTGTCCTGTCGTATCTGTACAAATACCTATAGTAACCGTGATATTAACCGCGGTTCGTAATCCATTGCTCGGTAATCTCCAGTACCTTCTCACTGCGTGCGATGGCTTCGGCAACTTGACCCGAAGCTGTTCCACCGTATACGTTACGAGCGTTCACTACAGCTTCCGGTTGAAGTACATCATAGATCCGGTCATCGAACAGTGGTGAGAACTGCTTGAATTCATCGATCGTCAGATCCAGCAAATACTTGCTGTTCTGGATGCAGTACAGCACCGTTTTACCAATCACTTCATGCGCCTGACGGAAAGGCAAGCCTTCGCCTACGAGGAAGTCCGCAATATCCGTAGCGTTTGAGAAATCCTGGTTGACCGCTTGACGCATGCGATCCTTGTTCACGGTCATTGTTGCGATCATCGGAGCAAACAGTTGAAGTGCACCTTCCAGCGTTGCTACCGTATCGAACATGCCTTCTTTGTCTTCCTGCATATCTTTGTTGTATGCCAGTGGAAGAGATTTCAGTACGGTCAGCAAACCAATCAGGTTGCCGTACACACGTCCTGTTTTACCACGAACCAGTTCAGGAACGTCCGGGTTTTTCTTCTGAGGCATAATGCTGCTGCCTGTGCAGAAAGCATCGTCCAGTTCAACGAATCCAAACTCTGTGCTGCTCCACAGCACCAGCTCTTCACTCAGACGGGACAAGTGAGTCATGATCAGCGAAGCTGTTGCCAGGAACTCAACGATGAAGTCACGGTCGCTTACTGCGTCCAGACTGTTCTCATACACGCCGTCGAAGCCCAGTTGTTCCGCCACAAAATGACGGTCAATCGGGAATGTTGTGCCCGCGAGCGCACCTGCACCCAGTGGCAGGATGTTAATGCGTTTGTAGCTGTCCATCAGACGCTCCGCATCACGTTGGAACATGGAGACATACGCCATCAGGTGATGGGCGAACAGAATCGGCTGTGCCCGCTGAAGATGCGTATAACCCGGTACGATGGTATCGAGGTTATCTTTGGCTTGTCCAATCAGTGCTTCCTGCAAGGAATGCAGCATACCTACAAAACCAACCACGCGCTCGCGCAGGTATAGGTGCATATCCGTTGCAACCTGGTCGTTCCGGCTACGGCCTGTATGTAATTTACCGCCTACAGGGCCAATCGTATCGATCAGGTTTTTCTCAATGTTCATGTGAATATCTTCGTCCGATACGGAGAATTCCACTTCGCCTGCACGGATTTTGTGCAGAACGGTGATCAATCCTTCTTTGATCGTTTCCACATCTTCCGCAGGCAGAATGCCGCATTTGCCCAGCATCGTTACATGGGCCAGACTTCCTTGAATATCTTCCTCAGCCAAAGCTTTGTCAAAATTGATTGATGCCGTATATTCCTCAACCAAATGATTGGTTTGTTTCGTAAAACGTCCTCCCCACAGCTTGCTCACAGTGAGTACTCCCCTTTCGCTCATGGACAAAGCCGCTCCTGCCAGATGTGCAAGAACGGCCTGCCTTGTCAATTATATTAATGTCGCTCTAGTATGCAGGTGAACTTAGTTTTTGTTTTGCTCCACACCGGAGTTTACTTTCAAACGCAGTGCGTTCAAGCGGATAAAGCCTGTTGCATCCCCTTGATCGTAAGCTTGCGTTGGATCAGCTTCCATCGTTGCGATGTCCGGATTGTAGAGGCTGACAGGACTTTTCACACCTGCGCCGATGATGTTGCCTTTGTACAGTTTCACACGAACCGTACCTGTTACGTTCTTCTGGCTCTCAGTTACCAGCGCTTGCAATGCAAGACGCTCTGGTGCAAACCAGAAACCGTTGTATACCAGGGTGCTGTAACGTGTGATCAGGCTGTCACGCAGGTTCATCACTTCACGGTCCATCGTGATGGATTCCATTTTGCGATGTGCGGTGAACAAGATTGTTCCACCTGGTGTTTCGTACACGCCACGGCTCTTCATACCCACAAAGCGGTTCTCAACCATATCTACACGGCCAATACCATGTTTGCCACCAAGCTCGTTCAGTTGCTCCATCACTTGCAGCGGGCTCAAGCGCTCACCGTTCAATGCCACACAGTCGCCTTGTTCGAACTCCAGTTCAACATATTCTGCTTGATCTGGTGCATCTTCAGGTGCACTGCTTAGCAGGAACATGTCTTTGTTCTCGTCCGCACTTGGATCGAACCAAGGATCTTCGAGCACACCGCTCTCATAGCTGATATGCAGCAGGTTACGGTCTGTAGAATACGGTTTAGCCGCAGATGCGGTTACCGGAATACCATGTTTCTCAGCATACGCGATCATCTCGGCACGTCCCGGGAACTGGTTACGGAATTCTTCCAAACGCCAAGGTGCAATGACGTTAATGTCTGGTGTCAGCGCGGCCGCGTTCAACTCAAAGCGAACTTGGTCATTTCCTTTACCTGTAGCGCCGTGAGCGATGGCTGTAGCACCTTCTGCACGAGCAATATCCACCATGCGTTTAGCGATCAGTGGACGGGCGATACTTGTGCCGAGCAGGTATTGTCCTTCATAGAGGGCACCTGCCTGGAACATAGGATAGATGAAATCTTTGGCGAATTCATCACGCAGATCGTCAATGTATACTTTGGAAGCGCCTGTTGCCAGTGCTTTTTCCTCCAAACCATCCAGTTCATCCTTTTGTCCGATATCCGCTGTGAAAGCGATAATCTCTGCATCATATGTTTCTTTCAACCATTTCAAAATTACAGATGTGTCCAACCCGCCTGAATACGCGAGTACAATTTTTTCCTTAGCCATGTTCAGTGGTCCTCCCCAAGATCAGTTAAGTTAAACAGAGCCTTCATACACTGAATCCTACGAGCTTCTTGTTTAACTAACTTTTTAAAGTACATTATAGATGAATCTATCATCGCGAAATCTGCGCCTAAAATCAACCCATAAAGGCAAACAACATCTATTCGCTCATTAACGCAGCCATTAATGCTTTCTGTGCATGCAAGCGATTCTCCGCCTGATCAAAGATCAGGGAGTTCGGTCCGTCAATTACACCGGCACTCACTTCTTCGCCGCGGTGTGCTGGCAGACAGTGCAAGAACATGTAGTCCGGCTTCGCACCTTTCATCAGTTCCTCGTCTACTTGATATGCTGCAAATGCCTGCTCCCGAATCTTCTGCTCTTCTTCAAAGCCCATGCTTGCCCACACATCCGTATACACGATATCTGCATCTTTCGCTGCTTCTTGTGCACTGTAGGTCACAGTCACTTCAGAGCCGCTCTCCTGTGCGATAATACGCGCCTGCTCCACAACTGCACTATCGGGCTCATAGCCTTCTGGTGTTGCGACAGCAACATGCATACCCATCTTCGCTGCACCGAGCATCAGGGAGTGTGCCATGTTGTTGCCATCTCCGATGTAAGCCATTTTCAGACCTGCAAGCTTGCCTTTATGCTCCAACACCGTTTGGAAGTCGGCCAGTACCTGACAAGGATGCGCTGCATCGCTCAGGCCGTTAATGACCGGAACATCAGCATGCTCTGCCAGTTCAGTTACATTATGGTGTCCAAAGGTACGGATCATGATGCCGTCCAGGTAGCGGGACAATACTTTGGCTGTATCATGTGTGGTTTCCCCGCGACCCAGTTGGATATCATTTTTGCTCAGGAAGAGCGCGTGTCCGCCCAATTGGAACATGCCCACTTCAAAGGATACACGTGTACGTGTGGATGATTTTTCAAAAATAAGGCCGATCGTTTTGCCTTTCAACGGTTGAAACGGTACACCGCTTTTTTGCTTGCCTTTAATCTCGATCGCGAGATCAAGCAGATAACGAATCTCCTCTGCCGTGTAGTCCGTGAATTCGATAAAATCCCGGCCTCTCAGATCAATCTTCTGAATCTTTTCCGTCTGTTGTGCTGTCATCTATAATGTCCTCCTTATTTCCGGTTCCCTGCACCCGCATGGGCAGAAGAGAGAGCAACGTTGACACGATGTCTGAGTGCTCTCAAGTTGTGTAATCATTGCCGCCTTCCGCAAGTTCACCACGCGGCTACAGGGATTCATCATCTCATTCTGCTTCGAGGCCGGTAATGGCCCCGAGACAGAAAGGTTCTCATTTTTATATTAGGCTTTCGCCGCTACGTGCTCTTCAATCAATGTGCCTACCAGCGATACGGCCTCGTCGATCTCTTCTTTGCTCACATACAGGTTCGGAAGCAAACGAATCACATTTGGTCCTGCAGAGACAAACAAAATACCGCGTTTTTGCCCAGCAAGTACAATATCACCTACCGGCTCAGCACATTCAATACCAACGAGCAATCCCATGCCACGTACTTCCTTCACAAAGGAATTGCCTGCCAAGCGATTCCGCAGGGAGCTCATCAGGTATTCACCCATCTCCGCTGCACGCTCTGGCAAACGATCTTCCAGCATCGTTTCGATGGTCGCAATCACAACGGATGAAGCAAGTGGTGTTCCACCAAAGGTGGTCGCATGGCTACCTGGCGTGAACGCATCCCGCAGGAAACCTTTACCCAGCATCGCACCTACAGGGAAGCCACTACCGATACCTTTGGCAACGGTGAACACGTCTGGCTCAATACCATAATGTTCGTGTGCAAACAATTTACCAGTACGTCCCATTCCAGTCTGCACTTCATCCACAATGAGTAACAATCCGTGCTCGTCACACAGTTTTCGTACATGCTTGACGAATTCCGGCTCAACCGGATATACACCACCCTCGGCCTGAACCATCTCCAGCATAATTGCTGCCGTCTTAGGTCCAATTGCCGCTTCAAGTGCAGGGATGTCATGCAAAGGTACGGTTACAAATCCGGCTGGCAATGGCAAAAATCCTTCTTTCACCTTATCCTGTCCGGTTGCTGTCAATGTTGCAAGTGTCCGTCCGTGGAAGGACTGGGCGAAGGTAATCACTTCATAGCGATCTGTTCCTTTCACCTTCTGGTGATACCGGCGGGCTACTTTGATTGCCGCTTCGTTCGCTTCGGCACCACTGTTACAGAAGAACACGGCATCAGCGCATGTATTGGCTGTCAACAATGCTGCTGCTTTCTCCTGGCCCGGAATTTGGAACAGGTTGGACACATGCCACAGCTCATCGATTTGAGCTTTCAGCTTGGCGCCGACTTTCTCTGGTGCATGGCCCAGGCTGGTTACAGCAAGTCCGCACATGAAATCGAGATAACGGTTGCCCTGGTCATCCCATAACCAGCTGCCTTTACCTTTGACCAGACTGATTGGATAACGCGCATACGTTTGAAAAAGCGAGCTTTCCGTCGGTGCCGCTGCACCTGTTGCTGCTGCGCCCGCTACCGCTGTGCCAGAACCTGGCTGTTCGTTGCCTTTTGCCATGACCATATCACTCCTATTGGTTGGTGCAACGGCAATCATATAAGAGCTATAATTTACACTAGACCACTCCGATTGCAGAACCATCTTGTGAACGTACGCATACTCCACTTCGATGACAGAACAACCTTTCGATCGCTGTTATCCCCGGATTTTTTTCATTGCCCCCTAAAGGGGAAAATCCGGGGATAAAGGCGCACGCTTCGCTTCTTCAGGTTATTTCTGTCCTCTCCGTTATGCATTTTTATTCTTCAGATTGGTTCTGCACCCCGTTATTGTGTGTGTAATATTAGATTTCTTATATAAAAAAGCCGTGCACATATTTTTTATTTATTATCAGACAATGAAGACCCTAGCGCACTGAGAATAATTATTGCATACGGATAATTTTTGTTCCGATAATTTCTCCGCCGAGCACTCGGCTTAGGATCTGGGGTTCGCTTCCGTCTACGATGATGACCTCACGTACTTGACCATGAATACATGCGATAGCTGCACGCACTTTGGGAATCATGCCACCATAGATTTCTCCGGTTTGGATCATATCCTCGATCTCCTGTACAGAGACAGATGGCAGTACTTTTTTCTCGCCGCCTACGTTCTTCATGATGCCAGGAACGTCGGTTACGACAATCATCCGGCTTACGCCAAGATGAGACGCCACAGCACCCGCAGCTGTGTCTGCATTGATGTTGTAGCGTTGTCCGGTGGCATCCACACCAACTGGCGCGATAACCGGCATGTATCCCATGTTCACGATGCCTTGGATAATCTCTGCATTCACACCCGTGACATCGCCAACCCAACCGATCTCTGCGTGGTTTGTAACAGGTTTAGCCTGGATCAGGCCACCGTCCACGCCGGACAAGCCTAGTGCACGACCGCCCACACGTTGGATCAGGCGCACGATCTGTTTGTTGATACTGCCCGCAAGCACCATCTCCACTACGTCCAGCACAGGTTCAGTTGTTTTGCGCAGGCCATTAACGAATTCGGTTTCGATACCAAGCTTCGCCAGGTTATCCGAAATTGCAGGGCCTCCACCATGCACGATTACCGGCTGTGTGCCCTGAGACTGCAAATCACGCAGATCCGCAAAGAAGGACTCTGGCAATGCCGCCAGTGTGCTGCCTCCACATTTCATGACAAACATCTGTTTCTCTGTGCTCGCTTCCGTTGCGGTACTGTTGTTTGGCATTGTTGAATTCATGAGGGCAAGCTCCTTTCTTAGTAAAAATCACATTCAATAAAATTCAACACCTTTAAAAGATCACATTGGCTCGTAGGAGTCCATTCCGAATTCGGATTGTTCTTTCGATCGCTGTTGTCTCCCAGATTTCCTGAATTATCCCTATTATAGGGGGAAACTTGGAGACAAAGGCGACCGCTCCGCTTCTACAGAATCAATTCCGTCTTCTCCATTACTATTGCGATATATCATGCATCAAATAACAAGTTTAAATTTCTATTGATGATTTTTGAAATAGTTCAAACCAGCTTCACAATAGAAGATAGCTGTTTATAATTTTTTTGGGCTGAAAACTTATTACGTGCGGTATGCTGCGTTAATTCGGACGTAGTCATACGTCAGGTCACAGCCCCAGGCTGTTGCTATTCCTTCGCCGTGGTGCAGATCCACCACGATGCGCACTGTATCGGTCTGCAAATACGCCAATGCTGCTTCTTCGTCGAAAACGACTGGACGGGACTGTTCGAGTACCAAGATCTCTCCCAAACGAATATTTACCGTATCCGGGTTCACTGGTTGTCCTGCACGTCCTACGGCTGCAATAATCCGTCCCCAATTGGCATCAGCGCCGAACATAGCGGATTTCACCAGACTGGACCCGATAACGGTTTTGGCAATCGCTTGCGCGGATTCATCACTTACTGCTCCTGTAACTTCTACCTCGACCAGTTTGGTCGCTCCTTCACCATCGCGAGCAATGGCTTTGGCCAGCACTTGGCATACATAGGTGAATCCGGCTGCAAAAGCGTCCCAATCCGGATGCTCTGTGGTCAGCTCTTCATTGCCTGCATATCCACTGGACATGGCTACCAGCATGTCGTTTGTACTTGTATCCCCATCAACGGTAATCATGTTGAATGTATGATTCGTTGCCTGGCGCAGCAGGCGCTGCAACGACTCTGCACCAATGACCGCGTCAGAGGTCATGAAAGCAAGCATTGTCGCCATATTCGGATGAATCATTCCCGAGCCTTTGGCGGCACCCGCAATCGTAACCGTCTTGCCGTTAACCAGAACGGAGACGCAAGCTTCCTTTTTCACCAAATCCGTTGTCAGAATCGCTTGTGAAAATTGTTCCGCCTCATTCGGCTCCTTGCCCATATGCGCCGGAAGGCCGGTAATGCCTGAATGCACGGCATCCATTTTGAGCAATTCCCCAATGACACCTGTGGAAGCCACCGCCACGTCCTCTTCTGCCACACCCAACTCACGCGCAGCAGCCGAGCGCATCGCATATGCATCTTCTTCCCCTTGTTGCCCTGTGCATGCATTAGCGTTACCGCTGTTAACGATAACAGCCTGGAGTCGTCCGTTGTTCAAGCTTTCGCGCGTTACTTTGAGTGGCGCGGCCTGAAACACGTTCGTAGTATACACAGCAGCAGCTGTAGCCGGTACATCACATCGGATTGCTCCGATGTCATTACGAGAAGTTTTTTTCAATCCGCAGTGAAGTCCACCAGCAGTGAATCCCCCAGGGGTTACAATTGTTCCGTTCTCAATCACGGTAAAACTCTGTTGCTCCACATTCGTTCCCATATCATATCCCCCGTATGCGTTCAGCTATATGCCGATGATCCGCCTGCTTAACCTGATCCGATCTCCCTAAGTTCACTCCAAGAATGCACTCTTACTTTAACTTTGAATATTCCAGTGCCTTCTGAATTCCAAACTTATGGATATACCGGTGTCATGTTCAGCCCGAGGTTCTCCTCCCATCCCATCATCAGGTTCATATTTTGAATCGCTTGCCCGGATGCACCCTTCACCAGGTTGTCGATGACCGAAATAATCGTCAAACGCCCTGTGCGAGGATCCACCGCAAATCCGATATCACAATAGTTGGATCCGTACACTTCTTTGGTAGAAGGCCAGATGCCCGGTTCACGTACACGTACGAAAGGTCTGTTCTCATAATATTTGCGATACAAATCCACGATCTCCCGGTCGCTGTGTTCCCCAACGAGTGTTGCATACATCGTACTCATGATTCCACGTGTCATTGGCACCAGATGTGTGGTGAAGGTAACCGTAACTGGGGTTCCCGTTATATCACCAAGCACTTGTTCAATCTCGGGAATATGTTGGTGTTTGTTGAGCTTATAGGCTTTGAAATTCTCATTCATCTCTGCATAATGGTTCGTCAGACTTGTTCCGCGTCCTGCTCCGGATACGCCTGATTTGGCATCTATAATAATAGTAGAAGGATCAATCCAGCCTGCCTCTACTGCAGGAATCAGTCCAAGAAGTGTAGCCGTTGGATAACAGCCTGGGTTAGATATGAAATTCTGTCCCTTCACCTTATCACCGTACACCTCAGCCATGCCGTACACCGCTTGTTCCAGCAAATCAGATGAAGGCGCCGGATGTTTGTACCACTCTTCATACACCGTTCCATCCTTGAGTCTGAAATCGCCAGACAGATCAATGACCTTAAGCCCTGCTGCCAGCAAACTTGGTACGAGCTTCGCACTTACGCCGGACGGGGTCGCTGTGAATACCAGATCCGCACGACTCGCAATCTCAGCCGGATCTACGCCGTCAAGTGGCCTGTGAATCACGTCCGTCAAATGCGGAAATCCATCTGCGATGGATTCACCACTGCTCGATGATGAGATCACCGATGTGATTTCAACCTGCGGATGGTTCTGGAAAAAACGAATCAGCTCCACCCCGCCGTAGCCGGTGGAACCGACGATTGCTACTTTTAATTTGTTATTCACTCTCGCTCCCCCAATCTCGATGTATGCGCTACTTGTGCTATGTCCTTGCATGAATGAGGCTCGAACACAGCAATTCCGTCGCTTATATGCATATTTGTGTATTATTATACGACTCTGGTTATATAAATACAACACTCTATCATCAATTTCACATGGATTTCCACCCAATCCGAACATATCTTTTTTAACATCCGGGACGAACAGGTATACTTCTGTTAAAATACGTATTAGTAGGAAACATTACAATCAGGGTCTCATTCATAACAAACCTGCTAATCAAGGACATATGAATAGATTCATGATGGTCATTATGAGACGTGGGGGACTATAGTGCATATCGAATCCATTTTACTTATTGTACTCCTGGGCCTGAATATTATTTTTGCGGCAGCCGTTGTTTTCTTCGAACGGAAGGATGCTAGTGCTTCATGGGCTTGGCTGCTTGTCTTGAACTTTATTCCGGTGTTTGGGTTTGTACTTTATCTTTTAACCGGTCAGAATCTGACCCGATATCGGCTTTTCCAGTGGAAAGAACGCAAGAAGCTCGGGCTCGAGGAACGCATTGAAGCCCAGCTCGCACAGTTGCACGATAACCGCACCCCCTTCCGCAACCAGGCAACCGAGAGTAGCCAGGACATGATCTATATGAACCTGAAGCAGAACGGTGCCCTGCTGACCGAGGATAACGCGGTTGAGATCATTACGGACGGAACAGACAAGTTCCAGCGGCTCTTGGATGACATCGAAGCGGCCAAGGATCACGTGCACGTGCAATACTACATTTATAGAGGTGACCGTCTGGGCAAAAGAATTCGGGATGCACTCATCCGTAAAGCGCGGGAAGGCATCAAAGTTCGTTTGCTGTATGATGCGCTCGGCTCGCGGCGGGTATCCAAACGCTTTTTCAAAGAATTGCGCGAAGCAGGCGGACTGGTTGAGGTCTTTTTCCCGTCCAAATTCAGTCTGATCAACTTGCGTATGAACTATCGTAATCACCGTAAGATTGTCATCATTGATGGTAACCTGGGGTACACGGGCGGATTTAATGTTGGAGATGAGTATCTCGGCTTGAACTCAAAATTCGGTTACTGGCGTGACACACATCTGCGTATTCAGGGGAATGCCGTTCATGCATTGCAGACCCGTTTCCTTCTGGATTGGAATGAAGCGTCCAAGCAACACGATACCCCTTATGTTCCGGCACATTTCCCTCATATCGAGGGTACGGGCAACACGGCCATGCAGATTGTCTCCAGTGGACCGGATGCAGAGACTGAGCATATCAAGAACAGTTATCTCAAGATGATTAATGGTGCCAAACATTCGATTATGATCCAAACGCCTTATTTTATCCCGGATGCCAGCGTATTCGAAGCGATTCGTCTCGCGTGTCTGTCCGGTATCGATGTTCGCATTATGATCCCGAATAAACCAGACCATGCTTTCGTCTATTGGGCAACGTTATCTTATATTGGCGAGTTGTTGAAGGTTGGCGCCAAGGTATTTATATATGACAATGGCTTCATTCATGCCAAAACACTTATCATTGACAGTTTGGTTGCATCCGTGGGAACCGCCAATATTGACTACCGCAGTTTCCGGTTGAACTTTGAGGTCAATGCCTTTATGTACGATGAAACGATTGCAACAGCACTTGTACAAACCTTTGAGCACGACCTGCATGTATCGCGCGAGATGACACTCGAGGAGTACCAGAAACGCAGTCTGATTATTCGTTTCAAAGAAGCGATTTCACGTCTGCTGTCTCCGATTCTGTAGTGATAACACTCCGATGACAGAACATCCTCCCGAAGTAGCTCTCTTTCAGAAAGCTTTCAGGCGAACGTTCCACTTCTTCAGGACATTTCTGTCCTCTCCGTTATCATGTAAATGTTAAGTTGAAACTTTTAATAGTAGAAAAGCAGGTACTCCCTCTCTGACATTGCAGAGAAGAATGTACCTGCTTTTTTTGAATTTTTATTTCCAAACGTATGAGTCCTACACGGCTCGCTCCCTATTTTTCACACCCGTTCACACATGCTCTCCCCGCTTAAAACCTTCGCCGAGCACTTCGTGCGCGTTACTGATAATAACAAAAGCCCCCGGGTCTACGGACCGGATCAACGTTTTGAGCCTTGGCACCTCATTTTGCCCAACCACCACCATCAGGACGGTTCGCTGATCATCGGTGTAACCACCTTTAGCTTCAAGCTTCGTCAAACCGCGATCCAGATCATCCAAAATCACTTTGCTAATCGCTTCAGTCTGGTTGGAGATAATATAAGCCACCTTGGAGAAACCCAGCCCCATCTCAACGGCATCGATCACTTTCCCCGTAACATACAATCCAATCAGTGCATAGAGAGATTGCTCTAATGACAATACAAATGCAGCCATAATAATAACGGTAGCATCCATAATCACCACACAGATTGAGTAACTCAGCCCACTATATTTCTGCACGATTCTGGCCAGAATGCTCATGCCCCCTGTTGATCCTCGACCGCGGTATACAATGCCGATCCCCAGACCCACGCCAATACCGCCATACAGTGAACCAAGCAACGGATTTGTTGTTGGAATGGCCCAATCCTTCGTCAGATAAACTAACAGCGGCAGGACGATACTGCCGAGGACTGAGCGAATTCCATACTGCTTACCAATGAGCAGAAATCCTGCAATCAGAAGTGGTATATTAATTGCCCACTGCGTATAAGCCGGCTCCCAATTAAGCCATTCCTTGCCCAGGATCGATAAACCAGACACCCCGCCTGAAGCGATCTGATTCGGTAATAAAAACAAATTAAAGGCCACTGCAATTAAAAACGAACCTACAATAATGGATAACGTATCCACGACGTTTCTCCATGGCCCATTGAGGGGGATGAGGCTGGTTAACCTCTTTTTGCGTTGATTATGAAATTGTGATCGTTGTTGCATGTTCTCGTGCTCTCCTTTGTTGTGACTGATCAGTTGTTCGTTCATGTTCTCTATATCTTATAAAATGATTCAAAAAAAAGCTCCTGTATACACCAGCATACGCCTAGACGTATGGGTCCATACAGGAACTTCTATTAATCGGTTTCTACTTTAATCTGGCTACGCAAATAACCATCGATGAATGCATCGAGGTCGCCGTCCATTACTGCTCCTGTGTTTCCTGTCTCTACACTTGTACGGTGATCCTTTACCATACTATAGGGATGGAACACATAGGAGCGAATCTGGCTACCCCATGAAATATCCGACTGATCTCCTCGGATTTCATCCAGTTGTTGTTTTTGCTCTTCAATTTTACGTTCATACAATTTCGAACGAAGCATCGTCATCGCTCTCTCACGGTTCTTGATCTGTGAACGTTCATTCTGACACGTTACAACTACACCTGTTGGAAGGTGAGTAATCCGTACGGCAGAGTCGGTGGTATTGATATGCTGTCCACCCGCGCCACTTGCCCGGTACGTATCAATCTTGAGATCCTCTGTACGGATGTCGACTTCAACCGTGTCATCAATCTCCGGTACCACATCACAGGATACGAAGGACGTATGTCTACGGCCCGATGAGTCAAAAGGAGAGATCCGCACCAGTCGGTGTACACCCTTCTCGGCTTTTAGATAACCATAAGCGTTATGTCCCTTGATCGACAACGTAACACTCTTGATCCCAGCCTCATCACCTGGCAGATAATCCAGTACCTCAACCTTGAAGCCACGCTTCTCGGACCAACGCGTGTACATCCGGAGCAGCATCTGCCCCCAATCCTGTGACTCAGTGCCACCCGCACCCGGGTGAAGCTCCAGAATCGCATTCATCTTGTCGTATGGCTGATTCAGGAGAAGCTGAAGTTCGAACTCTGCGACCTTATTCACGATGGCGGTAATACTGTTACCAATCTCGGTAGCGAGGTCTTCGTCGCCTTCTTCATCCGCGAGCTCGATCATCATCACTGCATCATCATAGTCCTGTTGGAGTTTGGTGTATTGATCGACCGATCCCTTCACCGCGTTTAGCTCAGCGATGATGGATTGCGCTTTGTCACTATCGTCCCAGAAATCCGGAGCGGACATCTTCACTTCGAAGTTGCCGATCATCTCTTGCTTCAGATCTAAGTCAAAGAGACCCCCTAAGGTTTGTTAGTTTCTTGCCTATTTCACGCAGGTCATGCTTCACATTTGGATCGATCATGTGCAATTCCTCTTTTCATTAAGATAAGCTCCCCGCATCCAGGGTATTCCTCCAGTTCAAGTATCAGATGCGCGCCAGCTGGTGTTGAGACAACTGTTATTTCAGTATATCTCTTCTCCATGTTCATGGTCATATGATTATAACTATGCACCATTCGTTGGTTTTGCATCCTTCACTTCATCCTATGGAATACCCGGCTGCGAGGAGCCGTTCATGTCATGCTATATAAGTTGATCTAGTTAATGTTACACCTGTTACTCCGATTACTGTAGCATCTTCCGATCGCTCTACTCTTGACCGTGGCAGTGTTTGAACTTCTTGCCACTACCGCATGGGCATGGATCGTTACGTCCGATTTGGTCAGAAACCTTCACTGGACGTTTCTCAGCAGGTTCACCGCTTGTCGAGATCTGACTTTCCTCAACAACCGCTTGACGCTCCTGATTGCTCTCGATCTGTGCTCTCATCACATAAGTCGCTACTTCTTCTTGAATTGAAGCGATCATCTGATGGAACATCTCGAAGCCTTCGAACTGGTACTCACGCAGTGGATCTGTACCGCCATAGGCGCGAAGGTGGATACCTTGACGCAATTGATCCATTGCATCAATATGATCCATCCACTTGCTGTCTACTGCACGCAGCACAACCACTTTCTCGAACTCACGAACCATCTCTTCGCCAATTCGCTCTTCACGTGCATTGTATTTGTTCTGAACTTTCGTGAACAGGTACTCGATGATCTCTTCTGCTTCCTTGCCCCACAGATCATCTTTCGTTACCGAACCATCATCCAGCAATTTGCTGTTCATGTAATCGGCAACTTCCTGCAGCTCCCAGTTTTCCGGAATATCGTCACTACAATGTGCTTCAACGATACGTTCAATGGAAGGTTTGATCATATCCATAACGATCTGTTTGATATTTTCGGACTCCAGTACCTCGCGGCGCTGTTTATAGATAATTTCACGTTGTTGGTTCATGACATCATCGTATTGAAGAACGACTTTACGCACGTCAAAGTTGTTACCTTCAACACGCTTCTGCGCCGATTCTACTGCACGGGTAATCATCCGGCTCTCGATCGGTTGGTCTTCTTCAAAACCAAGACGCTCCATCATGTTCAGTACATTGTCTGCACCGAAACGTCTCATCAATTCATCACCCAGTGACAGGTAGAATTGTGTTGAACCCGGGTCACCTTGACGTCCTGCACGACCACGAAGCTGATTATCAATCCGGCGTGATTCGTGACGCTCTGTACCGATGATATGAAGGCCGCCTACTTCAGCTACACCTTCACCCAAGATAATATCTGTACCCCGTCCTGCCATGTTGGTAGCAATCGTTACTGCTCCCGCTTGGCCTGCTCCTGAGATGATCTCTGCTTCTTCCGCGTGGTACTTGGCGTTCAGTACCTGGTGTTTTACACCACGGCGCTTAAGCATGTCAGACAGGCGTTCCGAGTTCTCGATGGATACTGTACCTACCAGTACCGGCTGGTTCTTGCTGTGGCGTTCCACGATCTCTTCCACAACCGCTTTGAACTTGCCATCGATGCTCTTGTACACGACATCTGCCATGTCATCCCGTTTGTTCGGACGGTTAGTTGGAATCTGCAGTACTTCGAGACCGTAGATTTTTTTGAACTCTTCTTCCTCGGTTTTCGCTGTACCCGTCATACCCGCAAGTTTACGGTACATCCGGAAATAGTTCTGGAAGGTAATCGTAGCAAGCGTCATGCTCTCGTTTTGTACTTCAATGCCTTCTTTGGCTTCAATCGCCTGGTGCAATCCATCACTGTAACGACGTCCAGACATCAGACGACCTGTGAATTCATCGACGATCATAACTTCTTCATCGCTGACCACATAATCTACGTCACGACGCATAATTACGTTGGCTTTCAAGCCCTGTACAATGTGATGGTTGAGGGTAACGTTGGCATGATCATACAAGTTCTCGATACCAAATGCTTTCTCTGCTTTGGCCACGCCCGCCTCAGTCAACGCTACGGATTTCACCTTGATGTCTACCGTAAAGTCTTCTTCTGGCACCAGACGCTTCACAAAACGGTCAGCTGCATAGTACAGATCTGTCGATTTCTGAGCTTGTCCAGAGATAATGAGCGGCGTACGCGCCTCATCGACCAGGATGGAGTCAACTTCATCAATAATACAGAAGAACAATGGACGTTGGACCATTTGCTCTTTGTACAGAACCATGTTGTCACGCAGATAGTCAAAACCAAACTCATTGTTCGTTCCGTACGTAATATCACATGCATATGCATGCTGTTTCAAAGCATGGTCCATACCGCTCAGGTTAACCCCTACCGTCATGCCCATGAATTCGTAAATTTGTCCCATTTCCTGGCTATCCCGCTGTGCCAGATAGTCATTGACCGTAACCACGTGAACACCTTTGGACATCAACGCGTTCAGATATACCGGAAGTGTTCCTACCAGCGTTTTACCTTCACCCGTTTTCATCTCGGAAATACGGCCTTCATGCAGCGCGATCCCGCCCAGCATCTGTACATCGTAGTGACGTTTGCCCAGTACACGGCGTGATGCCTCACGTACGGTTGCAAATGCCTCTGGAAGAAGCTCATCTGTTGTTTCTCCCTTTTCGATACGAGCACGGTATTCCTCCGTTTTACCTTTCAGTTGTTCATCAGACAACGCCTGAAATTGTGGTTCCAGTTTATTGATCACATCGACCGTCTTCATCAGACGTTTAACATCACGTTCATTCATGTCGCCGAAGATCTTTTTGACAAGTCCTAGCATGGTATACCCCTTTCGTGCAAAACAGAATAGACCCCCTGTTGCCGCCACGCGACACCATCGGATGGATGTTGCATCCACTTGCCCGGGGGTGACAAACAATATAAAAAGTAATATAGATGAATCAACTCCAGGCTTGCCAAGGGTTCCTCATGAAGCTGATTCCGTATTCAAACGGATTCGGTTATTAAAAATCTAGCCGAAGCCCGAGCCTTGCGAATCATGTTCATGGTGCTGTGCCTGTCATTGATTATGATTAGCGATCATTCGTTGACAATTCCTCATCAGGACAATGATTCTCTTTGCATAAATTGTAACAGTTTGTAAGGGCCGCCGCAACACGCCACGGCACACTTCTTTGAACTTCTGAGACATATCAAATGGAGTTTAAGTGCAAAAAATCATAGTCGTTAGCGGAAGCGTTCAATTGTCATGTTTTATTTTACAAGGCAGACGGTCCTGTCAGCGAATTTTGATGGTAAATTTGGATGATAATCTCAAAATTAAGTTCTCGATATTAGGTGTACGAATATTTTCGTACCCATCGGAATCTGGTGGTTAAATTGTACCGATTATTGATTCTTCATACTATCTATTAGACGCAGCATCATAAGGAATAGTTTCACCATTTTATTTCCACACATCATTTCCCAGTGCCTCTACGCACAAAAGAGCCCCATCCCCTAAGGGATGGAAGCTCTTGTTAAGTCTAATCCAGGAAGCAGTTCCTGTTCATTATTTAAATTCAGATATTCTTATTCAATTCCGATCTGATGATCCTGTACGTTTAAATTAACCTTGTTCGATCAATCCGTACTTACCATCGTTCCGTTTATAAACCACGCTAACTTCTTCACTGTCAATGTTGGAGAATACGAAGAAATTGTGACCAACCATGTTCATTTGGAGGATGGCCTCTTCCACGTCCATTGGTTTCAGCATAAAGCGTTTCGTACGTACAACTTCCAAATCATCTTCATCCGTGTCCGCATCCAGTTCAGCTGTAGCTACAGTACCTGTTGGATCTTCAACGAAGAGTGTTTTCAGGCTGCCTTCCTGGCGGAACTTACGGTTAATTTTTGTTTTGTGTTTGCGGATCTGACGTTCCAGCTTGTCCACCACGGAGTCAATGGATGCGTACATATCGTCGCTCTCATCCTCAGCGCGGAGCACAATGCCTTTCAAAGGGATCGTCACCTCTACCGTATGCAAACCTCTCGTCGTGCTCAATGTAACAGCACCGTCAGAGTTAAGGGGTGCATCGAAATACTTCTCGAGTCTACTCAACTTTTTGTCGACATAATCCTTCAAAGCATCAGTAACCTCGATTTGTTGACCTCGAATACTTAAATTCATAGGGCACTCCTCCTTTTTCCTTTGCCACTTCATTATAACACGAATGTAAGCGCCATGTAAAAACTCCCGGTGACCGAATAATGACATCTGTTGAAGCCACATCTGCCAACATAGGCATAACGCCATATTTCGCGATATTTCATCATATTCAGCCATAATCGAATATTTAGTTGGTATGAATTATTAGGCGCTTGATGATGTAATTAACCGTTTTTGAGCCACCTCAATCTAATATGTAAAATGAACTTCACTCGATCTCTTGGATCTACTGCTTTAATCTATTAAACTCACAAAAATACTGTTCCCGGAATGATCTTAATCTCGAATCTATTGAAACAAAAAAAGACCCCGGAACATACCGGAGTCTGATGCTAGCGATAATTCAATTTGGTAACCATCTAACCATATATGTAGGTCGGATTGTCCGGATGATTATAATTTGATTACGTTAGCTGCTTGCGGTCCACGCGCGCCTTCGACGATGTCGAATTCTACGGATTGACCTTCTTCCAAAGTTTTGAATCCTTCGGATTGAATTGCGGAGAAATGTACGAATACGTCGCCGCCATCTTCAGTCTCAATGAAACCGTAACCTTTTTCTGCGTTGAACCATTTTACTTTACCTTGCATGCACTAACATTCCCTTCGTCATCAAATGAAGTGAAGCTTTCGGCCTTAACCTCTGCCCACAATTCAGATAATACCATCCAAAGTTATCCATTGTCAATTGGTAAAGTAAATGTTTTCTTGGAATTTTTTGTAGATTAATTGGGGATTGTGTTGAATGGTGGGGTATCTTGAATATATCAGTTGTTAAAGTACGGATGTGACCTGATATACAAGTAAGATTAACAAACGCAACGCTAATAGGGTAACATAAAATATATATTACATCGCGCAAATAACAATCTAACTGTAGCTACAACTATAGCAAATGTAATCAAACTTATGTAGCAACTTATAGGAGTAACCTCTGAGCAGAGCATCTTTTAGAATGTTTTTTTCTGTTACATACCAAGCAACACAACAACGAAAATTGCGAGACTCATCGATGTAAAGAACTAAAGCGGATTATAAGCGATGATTGAAATACAATGTAATTGCCTCTGAACATGGTGAAAAGCTGGGATACAACGAACGGCATGAATAGAGAACAAGGTGCATTTACAGAAAATTATAACGCGAAAGTAGACCAGCAACATCCACATTATGTATAGCTATAGTCGTCTGATATCTTATTAGTACATATGATAACAGATACAATATGTAACAATTTGGATTTATAACAAGTATTTAATAAATAAATATTTATTTGTGATATATTTAGAACGATAGTAAATATATTCCAAGGAGATGTTCAATTTGTTTAATTCTAAAAAAGTACTACTTACTGCATCTGCACTTCTATTGCTCTCACTAAGCACTGGCATTGCATCTGCATCAGATGCAACAATTAAACCCGTAGCAAAAGCAGATGTCACGATTCAAATGCTTACTTATCAAGTAAAACTTAAAGTTGGTGAAACCTATCAACTGCCATACGGTCGTAATTACAAATACTATCCTAGCCAATATAGCGAAGGCGGGCCCTATTTCAGCGTTACAAATTCAGGTCTAGTAAGAGCTTTAAAATTACCACCCACAATCCCTGGTGAGGCTGTTGGTTCAGTTGGAGTCGTACAAGAAGGCGTAAGGGATATTGCTGAAGTTTTCATTGAAATAACATATTAATCTTTATAAAAAGTAGAGGCTTTAACTTATTTAGAATCCATTTCTAAGACGTTTGAAAAAGTGTAATGCTCATTTAATAAGCGGACAATAGATGATTCCTGTATTAAACAACTCTATTGAAAACTAACGCTTTGTGAAACATCAAAACTTTAGGGGATCATACGATTTCCAGGACGCAAAACGAGCCTTAGAAGTGATTCTAAAGGCTCGTTTTTTGACGTTTCATATTAAGAGGCACTTTTTCAGCGACTGAAGAATTGCCTCTTAAGGGGACTTATGCCCCCCTTTAATATCTGTTCAAGTCTTCTTTCGTGAATTAACTCTTGCTCATGATTTATTCCCCGAGTTCTTACTCTAGCATACAAAATACAAAAAAAGTACCCATAGACCGCACACCTTTTATCAAGTGTCTGGACTTATGGGTAACCGTGTAATTATGCATTCATTTTCTACGCATGAAGGCTTCTTATTAAGTTCTTATTTCTTTTTGTCCATCAAAAAACTATCTGGCGTATAACCTGACTCATAAGCATTTCGTTGTGTTTTCGCTTGTCCTCGTTTATGCAACCAATCCTGGGCTTCTAATCTCAGAACATTCATACGTGCTACAATTTCGTTGTCGTTGCCCAAGAGCTGTTCGATCTCTATCTTCTCAGTTACACTTGCGGGCTGGAGAGAAAACTGCTCCACAAGTCCATTAATAATCACTTGGCGCTCTTCAACAAAAGCTTCGAGTTGCTCATACTCGGTTTCATATAACACGTCCATGATATTACTCGTCAGCTGCTGTAACTGAGTCAGATATGACGATTTATCCATGAGCACTTTCAGTAGTAACAGGTGGCGCTTCCTGACCTGCAGCAATCTTAGAAGCTTGTAGCCACGTTTCACGAAGATCCGTTAAATAGCCTACTGCTTCTTCAGCTTTGGTCACATCTTTGCGAATGTTTGCCTCCACAAGCAGATAATTTGTATATTCATATAATGAATGTAGACTCTTGGAAATATCATAAGAACGGTCCAAGGTGCTCATCAATTCACTAATTATGGTCTGGGCTTTCCCCAAATTCAGACTTGTCTTCTCATTATCCTTCTGGGTCAATCCATCAATAGCTGTCTTTACAAAACGAATTGCTCCATCATACAACATAATGACCAATTGCGCCGGATTCGAAGTCTGAACTGAGGATTGACGGTATTTATCATAAGGAGATGTAATCAAAAGTCTCACCCTTTATATTAAGATTGTCCTAAACTGGAAAAGAGACTGGACGACTGTGTTTGCATCTTGTTCATTGCCGCTTCCATTGCAGCAAATTGTTTATAGTATCTGTTTTCGGTTTTTTGCAAGTTCGTTTGCATCATTAGAATTCGATTGTTATAATCCTTCATTTTGCGACCCATGATGTTTTCATCTCTGAACGCACTAGTAATATCAGTTGTGTATCTGTTCGTACCTGCACGCTGGTATACTTTCTCAATTGCATTAGATACCTTATCTGCCAATTTATCAAACAAACCTTCATTTGGAGCATTGGATGGTCCTTGGAACAGATCCAATGCCATTTGTGGATTGGAACTGATCATATTTTTAAGTTTTGTCTCGTTCTCAATCACCAACTTACCATTCTCAGAATAGCTGCCGGTTGTAATCCCAAGAGCACTTAAAGGACCAAGTTTATCTGTAATGACTTGACGCATTTCAGACAACACCGATTTGATGATATCATCATTTTTTAGCAAGCCACTTTTTGCTTTCTCAGTCCAAGTATCAATCTCGGATTCTTTTAGTTCTTTCTTTTGCTCGTCTGTTAACGGTTTAAAATCACGATATTTTGTTTCTTCTACCTTTGAGTTAAGAGCTTTAATCAAGCTATTGTAATCTTCAATGAAACCTTTAATGGATTCCAGCGCTTTATCTGGATCACTTTGGTTCTTGATAATAGCCGGAGTATCCACTCCATTCTTTGTGGTAACATCCATCAAAGTTATTTGCACACCATTCAGAGAAAACGTATTACTCTTGATATCTTTCAAAGGCTCATCATTCACAGTTACTATCGCATCATGACCTGCAGTAGTCGTGAGCTGACCTGCCATATCCTCATAAGATTTAATTCCCTTAAACAAATTCAAAAATTCATGCGATCCACCGCTCATTTTCAATTCCTCACCGGACTGAGCAGTAATCGTTAATTTCCCATCTGCAAAATTCGCTGTTGCCTTGGCATCACCAGATTTTATCTTGTCTACTACATCTGATATTTTATCCGTTTCGTTGAAACTAAACGTCTTTCCATTCAATACAAAACTGTACGTCTTCGCAGGGGAACCTGGTTCTGGATCCTTACCACCACTCAGTTTATATAGATCAGCCAATGTCTTATCATCGGTCACTCCCGTACCTGCGCCATTCGTTTCAATCACCGTTTTTTTAGAAAAGAGGGCTAACAAGGAATTGCCACCAGTAGGGGTTTCTACTGTCACTTTACTATCCAGACCTCCTGTTTTGGAGGCTATTGATAACTTACCTGTAATCTCATCATAACTTGCAATTGCATTTGCCTGAGCATTGGAGTTAATGGTAGATACCAATGTAGAGATGGAGGTCATACCGTTGAATAAAGACTTCCCATCTTTATCGGTAAAGCTTACACCATTAATCTTGATATCAAATCCCTTTTGAAGATACTTAGCCATGTCCGCTGAACCCATTTTGGACAAGTCTACACCTTCCAATGCTGCTAATGATGTAGATCCGCTTACTCCTTGTCCCAAACCTGAGGTAGCTACTGTTGCACTTTTAGCTAACTGAGTAACACTTACCTTCATTTCAACTCCGTT
Source organism: Paenibacillus sp. FSL R5-0519 (assembly GCF_037974275.1). Lineage (NCBI taxonomy): Bacteria > Bacillati > Bacillota > Bacilli > Caryophanales > Paenibacillaceae > Paenibacillus > Paenibacillus sp. FSL R5-0519. Next base: position 408,929 of record NZ_CP150234.1, on the reverse strand, counting down.
AGCGGATGCGGACGCTTCTGCTTTGACAGCATCAGTATTACCCGTAACAGTTGCTTTATTTGCATTCAGTGCTGTGGAATTACCATATTTTGTTATTAACTTATTGGATCTAAAGTCATATAATTTACTGCTTAATTCACGGTAACTTTCCCGCTGCCACTGCAACAGTTGCTTTTCCTGATTGAGTTTGTCCAAAGGCACACGTTTTGTCGCCATCATACTTTTAACCATACTTTCAATATCCATACCGGAAAATCCATTAATACGTGTAACCATTTCGCCACCCCCGTAATCTATATTTTTTCGTCAATTAAAATACCCGCAATTTCCATCATCTTGGCTACTAAATCTAACGTTTTCTCCGGTGGTATCTCACGGAGCAATTCCCCAGTTTCCTTATTTAAAACTTTGACCATAATATCATGTGTCTTCTCGTGAATACTAATATCTAATGTCGTTTCTGGACCTTGCAAGGCTTTCACCGCTCGATCAATGTTGCGGATCAGCAGTTCTTCCCCTACAGATAAGTGTACACCTTGTTTTTCTTTGGCATAAGCTTCCTTCGCTGTCCTGATGTTTGCTGTGTCGGTTACCGCTTGAGAAGCGCCTCCAGGGTGACTCACCTCAGTAGCAGTGTTTGTTACGGATGAGGCAGATAAAGAAAATTGAATATTCACCCTTCAACGACCTCCAACTTGTTCGCATTTATATTATATATCGGTCAAGCAAGTCCCCAGCTTTAGGAAATATGTAAAATCAAATAAAAAAACCTTGGATCAAAGATCCAAGGTTGAGTGCAGAGCCTGATAAAATTAACGAAGCAATTGCAGAACGCCTTGCGGCTGTTGGTTTGCTTGTGCCAACATTGCTTGAGCTGCTTGAGCCAAGATGTTGTTTTTCGTTTGTTGCATCATTTCTTTCGCCATATCAACGTCACGGATACGGGATTCAGCAGCTGTCAGGTTCTCAGAAGCTGTTCCCAAGTTGTTGATTGTGTGCTCCAGACGGTTTTGAACAGCACCCAGTTTAGAACGTTCGCTGGATACACTAGCAGTCGCTTTATCCAGAACTGCGATTGCAGCAGCTGCGCCTTCTTTAGTGGAGATGTTCAGAGCAGCTTCACCTTTAAGGTCGTTAGTACCGTCAGTAACAGTGTTCTCTTTAGTGAAACCAGCATCGCCAGCTTTACCAGTGATACCAAGAGCTTTCGAACGCATATCAGTAATTTCCAAACTCATGGATTGTCCTGTATTTGCACCGATTTGGAAAGAAGTTTTGAAAGCTTCTTGCACTCCACCATCTGTTACTTTAACTGCACTATCTTTTCCTTTTTCATTAGATGTTACAACAAGATTATTAGTTACTGCTTCTTTGCCTAGAGTGACACCTTCAATTTTAGCCTGTGTGACAATAGCATCAACCAGTGAAGATTCATTGGTAATATCACTGATATCAATACCAATAGCATCGCCTTTGTAAGTGCCTTTATCGGCATTGTAAAACTCAATTTGTTTTCCATTGATTGTAAGGCCTTTATCAACCAATTTAGACAAATCTGTGAAGTCTAGAGAACCTAGATCAATTGAAGTACTTGCTGCTGTAGCATTAGTGTTTGTGCCTACTACTGCAACACCTGATGTATATGCTGCTAGAGCTCCGTTAGCACCAGTGTTAGCTTGTAAAGTCACCTGAGCAGGTGTACTTGAAGTGAGAGACACATTACCTTTAGCTCCAGAGAAAGCACCTTCTTTGAGGGCTTCAATTGTGATAGTACCGTTATTCTCTGACACTTTAAAGTTACCTTTGAGATTATCATCGTTATCAATTAACTTTTGTAATGCGGAAGCAGTTGCTTTTGTTACTGCGGAGTCAGAAGAAGTATTTACTGCATCACCCAGATCAACAGTTGCCTCAACATTGTTTACGTTATAGGATGTATCCCCGGCTACTGCTGTACCACCAGCGTCTGCAAAATTAACTTTCAAATCAGTTCCATTAAGGTTAAGAGTAAGTGATTCTCCATCTGCCAGTGTAGCACCTAAGTCAGCCGTAAACTTAACTTCTTTAGAAGTTGCGCTAGTTCCAGCTGTATTAGTAGAAACAGTAGCAATATCTAAGCCAAGTCCGGCCAAGTTTTGTTTGCCATCACCTTGCAACAATTTCTGAGTATTGAACTCAGTAGTGTTACCGATACGGTTGATTTCAGAAGTCAGTTGGTTCATTTCGTCTTGCAGAGCTTGACGATCTGAATCCGTGTTGGTTCCGTTAGCAGATTGGTTAGCAATCTCGCGTTGACGTTGCAGGATGGAGTGAGTTTCGTTCAAAGCACCCTCAGCTGTTTGGATCAAAGAGATACCATCTTGAGCGTTACGGGAAGCTTGGTCCAAACCACGGATTTGACCGCGCATTTTTTCGGAAATTGCCAGACCTGCAGCATCGTCACCAGCACGGTTGATACGAAGACCAGAAGACAATTTTTCGATATTTTTGTTAGTGTTAGCAGTGTTTGCAGACAGTTGACGGTGTGTGTTCAATGCCGCGATATTATGGTTGATAATCATTAGAGTATTTCCTCCCTGAAAATAAATTAGTTCCACATCCATGTGGTAAACGCCGCGACATTAAGGTCGGCCGCCCTGCCGAAGCAGCGTCTAAATTATATATCGACGGAAGGTGAGCAACTGTTTATAGCAAATTGGAATATTTTTTAATCTTTTTTATTTTCCATTTTTCTTAAACGTTCCATAAACGCTTCAATATTGGCTGCGAGAGGTGTAGCAGACTCCCGATTTGCATCCTGAATGGACGCGTAAATCTCCTGCCGAAAAATATCTATATGCTTAGGTGCAGAAATACCAATTCGCACGGTATCTCCTTCTACAGCAAGTACGGTCACCTCAATATGATCCTGAATAACAATGGATTCACCCTTTTTTCGTGATAATACCAGCATATCAGACTCCACCCTTCACTGAGTTTGCTTCATCTTCGGCCCAGATGAGATGACGTGTCTCATAGCTGGAATGATGGAGTACCACTTGTTTTCCCAGACGTTTCTCTGGATTGAGTACAACCGGAGCCAGTAAATTCATGGTAGATTTATTGGTGTCGGAATGAATAGTTACCAGAGAGAAAACCAACACCTGCTCTTCAATCCCTAACTCTTCCTTATCCACCTCACCCAATTCAAAACTATAATCAGGTACAAACATAAATGGACTAACCAACAAGAATGATAAGCCAGGTTCTTCTACTGATTGTAAATAACTGAACGGTGTATCTTCCCACGGAATTAACGCGTACTCCGTCTCTTCTTCAAATCCGGGTAACCCTTTGGGAAATTGATACAGATCTTCCTCTTTGACCTCTAGTTCTCCCCACATGCTTGTATGAATATGAATGGTAAACGCCTCCTTGGCGAAGATTTATACAAAAAGAGCCATAGATGGCTGCATATCGAGACCGTCTATAGCTCTACATTATAACTTACAACCCGATATCTATGTCAGGTGGAGTATATTGAACTGACGCATACTGTTTCACATAAATATCAAGCTTGCCCCGTTGATATTCAATCTCGGGTTTGTTAACAATAACGTTCATTTCAGAAACGGCGGGTTGAAAGTTAATATCCGGTGGCCTTGTATCAACACGTGTCTCAACATTATCAAATGAAGCCGGCGTACGCGTTTCAGGGAATGGCTGTGGTTTCCAGTCCATGCCCACTATATTGGCAATCGTATTACCTGACTTATGGATCGCTGCCAATTGATTCCCCTGTTGAACGCGTTCAGCCATGTTTTGAAGAAATTGTTGTTGTATTCCCGAATATATTCGTGCGTTCATATCGATCATATTCCCGCCATTGTAAGCCGAGAAAGCCTTACTTTGATCTACACGAAGAGTGATAGGATGACTCTCTACCGTTAGCTTGGCAGGTCTGGTGTTTAACTGTACTTCTGCCTTAGGCTGACGAATAGAGTACTGACCAGGATCAGCATCCATATTGAGAATGGACGGCGTTGTTCGAATCTGGACAACAGAAAGAGTGTTCACTAGTTAAGTCCTCCTTTTTATCTCAGGAAGTCTACCAGAGAAGGAGAGATAATTTTGGCACCTGCAGATAAAGAAGCATTGTAGATGTTTTCCTGAATTTTGGATTTCATCGCCAATTCTGCATAGTCCGCATCCTCGACTTTGGCTTGCAGATCTGTCAGATTGATATTAAGGTCATCGAGACGCCCCATCATCAGATCAACACGATTGGTTTTTGCCCCAAGCTCCGAACGTATTGCTAGCATTTTGTTCATTCGGGTATCTATATTATCCAGTTGCTTGGATAACGCCTCTGTATCACCTTCTGTTAGAGCCTTCATAATGTTATTAACCGTTACGAATAGATTATCCTCTTCCATTCCAGTACCAAATACCTCATTCCCATTCACATTGATGGGTAACTGTACACTCTCACCAACAATAAAGTTAATTTTACCCTTGTCCGTTACAATAGATGCAGCATTAGAGGTATCAAAGGACCCATCTGGATTGGTAGGAAATTCATAAGGTTTTACGTCATAGGTTTCACCGTTGAAGATATACTTGCCGTTCAGTTTACTATTAGATACATCAATTAGTTGTTCATTCAACTGTTTTACTTCCTCGTTAATGCTGTCTAGTGCAGATTGAGGATTAGTGCCTGTCGATCCCTGAACTACCAGTTCACGTAGGCGTTGAACAACGTTCCCAGCTTGATTCATAACGGTATCATTGAATTCCAACCAAGAAATAGCACTGTCTACGTTTTTCTGATACTGCTCATTGGAGGATAACTCTGCACGATAACGAAGGGAGTATGTGATCCCTACCGGATCATCTGAAGGTTTGTTAATTTTACGGCCTGTTGCCAGTTGGGTCTGAGTATTGTTCATCTGCTGTGCATTCCGGTTCAGGTTCAACAGTAGCTGTGAACTAAGCATGTTATTCGTTATTCTCATGGTCTGTTATGTCACTCCCTTCTATTATCTGCCTACTGTCCCAGTAGAGTTAATTAATTTATCAAGTAATTCATCATATGTCGTCATAAATCGAGCAGAAGCGTTATAGGCATGCTGGAACTTGATCATATTGGACATCTCTTCATCCAATGATACTCCGCTCACGGATTGGCGACGTGTCTCCACTTGCTCCACCAGAAATTCCGAGTTGGATGTCTGACGTGCGGCTTCCTGAGATTGCACCCCCAGCTGTCCAACAATGGCACTAAACTGTGCGCCAATAGCTGCATTACGCATGCCGTCGGCAGACTTCATTGGTGTATCTTTCAGATTGGCGAGCAAGATGGCAAGAGTATTATTACCTTTGATTACGGTCTCTGTGCCGGACGCATCTGTAGTACGCAAAGAAGTAGCAATTTTATTCGGATCAGCTAAAATTTCTGCATTTAACGAGATATTACCAGCTGTAATGGATGTCCCACCACCCGCTGCTGTGAAGAAAGGTAGACCTGGGGTGGTTGTACCATCCATCGTATACCCCAACTGATGCAGACCATTGAGTCCCTTTACGGTTACCTTCGTGTCTGTTGCTAATGCTCCCCCTGCAAGTCCTAAAGCATTCGTTGCAGGGATAACCGATCCTGCTGGAAGTGTGATTTCAATATCACCATTCGCGAGTGTATTAGCCAGGTCATCCATTTGTTTCTTATAATCACTTACCAACGTGTCTCTCGACTTAATCATGCCATGAACTTCACCATTGGTGAGTGTACCAGCAGTATATGCATCATTCAGAAAAGCAGGATCTACCGCGACTTGTACTGCCCCGCCGGTAACGAGTGCCTGTCCATTCATCTGGATAGCATATCCTTGCGGGGAATCAGTTACGGTAACATTCATGATTTTGGACAGCTTGTCCGTCATTAAATCCCTTTGGTCACGTAAATCGTTGGCATTGTCGCCAAGAGACTCAATTTTCACGATGGCACTATTGAGGTTCGCAATGTTACCCAGGTAACCCTGGATCTCATTACTTTTCACAGCAATATTACTGTCCAAATCCTGACTAAGCGCATCTAATTGGCGGCTAATCTGATTCATCGCATCCGTAAGAGCGAGTGTGGTTTCCTTGACAATCCGGCGTGCCGTAACATCCTCAGGATTCTTGCTCAGATCAGACCATGATTTGTAGAAGTTATCCATAACAGTCCGAAATCCGGTATCCGATGGTTCATTCACAATAGCTTCAAGTTTCTCAAGTGTATCTCGTTGAATAGACCAACTCCCGAAGTTGGTGTTTTCATTACGATACTGGTCATCCAGAAATTTCTCGCGCACACGGGTAATGGAGTCGAACTCTACCCCTGTACCGAGCTGTCCCGGTGTTGTGCTATGCAAAAAAGCGAACGGCTCCATTGGAATGGAAGCCTGCATGTTTACTTTTTGGCGTGAATAGCCTTCCGTGTTGGCATTGGCTACGTTATGGCCTGTTGTGCTAAGAGCTGTCGTCTGTGTGAACAAACTGCGTTTAGCCGTTTCGATTGAATGAAATGTAGATGTCACCTGGTTTCCCCCTAATTAATCAGGCACGCGTGTCAAACAGACCGATTCGCCCTGGATTGCCGTTCTTATCAGCAGGATGCTGATATGTGGCATCCTGTTCTGGCCGAGAAGCAAAGATGTCCATTGAAAGATCAATAAACATCAACGATTGCTCGATCAGCTTTTGATTCAGTTGATTGATTTCCTTTAATTCATGCAGTGTTCCCGCCAGCTTCTTCTGGACTTCAAGTAATCGCAGTTTGTCAGCCGGATCAAAAATCAGCTTCGAGATCTCCGTAATGTTCAGGTTCAGCATGGACTTGATCCCACGCTCCTGAAGCAATTCGTGAACTGCGCTCTGCCGTTCAATCTCCAATGGCTCCTGTTGTTTCATGAAACGGGATTCTTTGTTCAGAACGGCAATGAGTTCATCCACATCGTTTTTGACAATGACCTGTCTCTTGACCTCGCTGAGTGCTAGCATATCGCGGTGACTTTGTTCCATTTGCTGCAAAACTGCAATTAATCTGTCCAGTGCTGCCATTACGTGATCACCTATTCCTTATCAAAAGACTTAAAATACGGCAGCAGCTTGTCAGCAAGCTTGCTACTGTCTACCTGATACGTTCCCGAACTGACCTGTTCTTTCAGTTCCTGTATCCGCTGAATGCGTCCTGCATCTTGTGTACGCCCTTGTTCCTCAAGCATCTTCATCGCCTCCGGAGAAATGGATACTTCGTCCTTACGGCGGCTCTTCTTGGCATCAGCCTGCTGATTGGATTCAACGTTCCTCTGGTATGAATTGATGGCGCCAATTCTACTCGGTTCATTGATTTTCATTTAAAATGCACTTCCTTCCACGTTAGAATTTTACATTGATATACGTTTTTCTTACTTTATCTTTATGTTATCGAAATGATTAGGATAATAAAAAAAACCGATAATCTTTAATAAGTTTATCGGTACGTTTCAAAACATTTGTTATAGCAAAACATGTATTTGAGCCCTCGCTCCTATTAATCGCGTAGTTTGTCGAGAGCATTGTAGGTTCGTCCGCCTATATTGCCGTTATCCTTCTGACCTACATCACGAGCTGCACTAGCCAAGTCTTTCGTTAGACGATTACGACAAGAGTCACACATGTGACCTTCCCGAATCAATGTTCCGCATACTTCACAAGGATACATCATATTCGGGGCATTTTCGATGGAAATCCGTCCCTCACGGATGAACTTGGTAATGGTTTTGATCGAAACTTCTGTTGCATCAGATAGTTCCTGTATATTGGTGCCTTTGTTTTCGCGCAAATACTCTACACAGATCTGATATTCCTGTTCCATTTCCTTAATACAATTCGAGCATACATCTCGAAAATTCAACGCATATAATTTACCACAGCGAGGACAATTACCCAGATTCATCGCTAAAACGCCCCTCTCAAACTTCCATTTCCGAATAGATAATAACTATACATTACCTTATTTTCTCTGATGAATCCATAGTCTATTTGCAAAACAAAAGAGGGGCGCGGGATGCACATATACGCAACCCTGCTCCCCAATTTTATATTCCTAATTCAATGTTCTAATACTTATTACAGAAGACCAGATGCTTGTGTTCTGATCGTTGAATGCGCGAATGCGATATTTATGCAAACTGGACGGTAACAAGTCAGAATGAGTAAATGTTGCATCACTGACCGTCGCCACAATTTGCCCTTCGGCTTCAATTTCGTAAAACGAAGCCCCCATAACCGCACCCCATGTCAAAATAACGTTTGTTCTATCGGAAGTCCCCTTCAGCACGGGTGTAGTTAATTGAGTCATTCCCGTTATCATCTCACTCCAAGCTCCTGCACCAGAAGCATTTTTAGCACGAATTCGGAAGGTATGCTCCGTATTTGGGGCAAGTCCGCTCTTCGTATAAGCAACTCCACTCACGACAACTACTGTACCATCAATCTCCAGATCATACCCTGTAGCTCCAGTTGCAGCAGTCCATCTCAGCGCGATCGCCGCTGTGGTTGCAGAGTTAATACTTAAACCTGAGACACTGGCAGGCAACGTAGTTTGGGACAGTATTGCTGTCCAGGTACTCGCATTAGTTTCAGTCAGGGCACGTATACGGTACTTATGCGCCGTCCCACCAAGTAGTCCATTGTGGATATACAAGGCATCACTTACTGTTGCAACCACTGTGCCATCGGCCTCAATCTCATATTTCGTTGCACCCGCAACTTCATTCCATGTCAGCGTAACTGCGGTTTCTTCAGGTACAGCTTTCAGCGTTGTTGGTACATTTAATTGAGTCGAAGCGGTTACGACCTCACTCCAGCTACCAATGCCAGCAGCATTTTTGGCACGAATGCGGAAGGTATGATCTGTATTGGCCAGAAGTGCTGTTTTGGTATAAGCCAGAGCCGACACAGCAACGATTTTACCATCGATCTCAAGATCGTATCCTGTTGCTCCCGTAACCGCATTCCACTTCATAGCAATGGTTACTGTTGTTGCAGAATTCATACTCAATCCGGTCACACTGCCTGGTATAGTGCTTTGAGTCAAGACTGTAGACCAAGCACTACTGTTCTTATCCGTTAATGCACGCACACGATAGGTGTGCGATGTTCCTGCAAGCAAATCACTATGAACATATGAGGGATCAATTACTGTAGAGACAATTGCTCCATCTGCCTCAATCTCATAATTGGTTGCATCTTTGATATCAAGCCAATTCAAAGTAATAGCGGTTTCCTCTGATGTTGCTTTCAGAGCAGGTGTGTTTAACTGAGTTGTAACATTTGTTACATCTCCCCAAGCTCCAGCCCCAGCAGTATTTTTGGAACGAACACGGAATGTATGATCCGTATTGGCGATAAATCCCGTTTTGGTGTAAACCACTCCACTAACAGGTACCACCGTGCCATCAATTTCAAGGTCATATCCCGTCGCTCCTGAGACTGCGTTCCACTTCAGAGCAGCAGCTGTGTTCGTTATACTTGTTACCGTTAACCCGGTAACAGAACCAGGCAACGTATTTTGTGTCAAGACCGCAGTCCAGGCTCCAACATTGGTTCCGGTTAGAGCGCGTACGCGGTATTTATGCGCCGTTCCAGCTATGAGATTATTGTGAGTATAAGTAGGCTCCGTAACAATACCCACTACGACTCCATCCGCTTCAATCTCATATTTGGTTGCATCTTTAACTTCAGGCCATGTCAAGGTAACCGCTTGTTCCTCAGAAGAAGCCTTCAGAACAGGTGTGTTCAGTAAAGTTGTGCCATCTACAATCTCACTCCATATACCTGCACCTGCTGTATTTTTAGAACGAATACGGAACGTGTGATCCGTATTTGTCACAAGACCACTCTTCGTATAAGCTACTCCTGTTACTGGTACAACTGTACCATCGATCTCAAGATCATATCCTGTTGCTCCCGTTACTGCCGTCCATTTCAAGGAAATGGCTACATTGGTAACAGAACTAATACTTAAACCAGTAACTGATGCAGGTATCGTACTTTGCGTCAGCACCGCAGTCCAGGCACCTGTATTAGAGTCCGTCAGTGCACGTACACGATATTTATGCGCCGTTCCTGGAAGCAAGCTAGTGTGCACATATTTCGGTTCGCTAATTGTTCCAGTAACGACTCCATCTGCTTCAATCTCATACTTGGTTGCATCTGTTACATCTGCCCATGTCAATGTAATCGCTGTTTCTTCCGAGGAAGCTTTTAGAACAGGGGTATTCAATAACGTTGTGCCACTTACCCCGTCACTCCAAGTCCCAGCACCTGCCGCATTTTTGGAGCGAACGCGGAACGTATGATCCGTATTAGCCGCAAGTCCGGTCTTGTTGTATGTTAATCCAGTAGCGGCTACTACCGTGCCATCAATTTCAAGATCATAACCTGTTGCTCCGGTTACAGCATTCCATTTCAAACCCATTGTTGTGTTCGTTACAGAGGTAATGCCCAACCCTGTTACTGAACCTGGTAGTGTATTTTGATTTAAAACAGCAGTCCATGCGCCATTGTTTGTATCTGTCAGTGCTCTTACACGATACTTATGCGCTGTTCCTGGCTGGAGACCTGAATGCACATATTTTGGCTCATCAACTGTTGCGATAGTTGATCCATCTGCTTCAATCTCATACTTGATCGCATCTGATACATCTGCCCATGTCAATGTAATCTCAGTCTCTTCCGAGGAAGCTTTTAAAACAGGGGTATTCAACAATGTCGTACCATCAATGAGATCACTCCACGCTCCGGCACCTGCCGTATTTTTAGAGCGAACGCGGAACGTATGATTCGTATTGGCTGCAAGACCTGTCTTGTTGTAGGTTAATCCACTTACAGCTACTACCGTGCCATCAATCTCCAAGTCGTAACCCGTTGCTCCAGTTACAGCATTCCATTTAAGAGCGATAGCGACATTGGTTGCCGAGGTTACACTCAACCCTGTGACTGAACCCGGTAAAGTATTCTGAGTGAGAAGTACAGTCCACGGGCTAACGTTCATCTCCGTCAGGGCTCTTACACGATACTTATGCGTTGTTCCTGGAGTCAAACTTTCGTGCGTATAGACTGGCGTCGTAACCGTAGCTACGACAATACCATCTGCCTCCACTTCATATTTGGTTGCATCAGTAACATCTGCCCAAGTTACTGTAATTGCATCTTCTTGGGAAGATGCTTTCAGAACAGGCGTATTAAGTTGAGTCGTACCACTTACCACGTCACTCCACACACCCACACCTGCCGTATTTTTGGAACGTATACGGAATGTATGGTCTGTATTCGCTGCAAGACCACTCTTCGTATATGTTAAACCAGTAACTGGAACTACCACTCCATCAATCTCCAAGTCATATGCAGAGCTACCGGTCACTGCACTCCATTTCAAGGAAATTGCAGTATTCGTTGTGGATGCTATATTGAGACCTGATACTATTGCAGGCAATGTACTCTGTGTAAGGACAGCTGTCCAAGCACTTGTGTTATTGTCAGTAGCTACACGAACACGATATTTATGAGAAGTACCTGGTAATATATTTTCGTGTGTGTAGTTTGATTCACTTACATTCGCAACAATTACACCATCTGCTTCAACTTCATATGCAGTAGCATCTGGTATGGATGTCCACGTCAATGTGATTGCTGTTTCCTCAGAGGATGCCTTCAATACAGGCAAATTAAATTGTGTACGACCTGTTACTATTTCGCTCCAGGCTCCTGCACCTGCAACGTTCTTCGAACGAATACGGAAAGTGTGCTCCGTGTTTCCGGCGAGTCCACTCTTTGTATAACTTGTAGCTGTCAAAGAAATCGGGGTGCCGTCAATTTCCAGATCGTAGCCTGTGGCACCGGTAACCGCATTCCATTTTACCGTAATGGCTGCATTGGTGACTGCACTCACATTCAATCCACTGACAGAGCCAGGCAAGGTATTTTGCGTTACTACTGATGTCCAAGCACTCGTATTCGTCTCATTGATTGCCCGCACACGATATTTATGCGCTGTGCCTGGTGTCAGATTGGTGTGGTTAAAGATTGGATCTTCTAAACCTGAAGAAACAACTCCATCTGCTTCAATTTCATACGAAGATGCACCTTCAATTGGAGCCCACGCAAGCACAACTTCCTCCGCCGTGGCATTAGACTGAACTACAGGTGTGCTCAATTGAGTGGTGCCCGTTACTGGATCACTCCAACTTCCTGACCCACCAGCATTTTTAGATCTGATTCTGAAGGTATATTCTGTATTGGCTGCAAGTCCAGTCTTGTTGTATGTTGTTCCTGTTACCGCAACAACCGCCCCATTGATCTCCAGATCATATCCAGTGGCTCCCTTAACAGCAGTCCAGGATACAGACAATTTATTCAATGTAGCATCTGTGATTTTCAAACCATCTGCACGGTTAGGTACTGTCAATTGACTTAGTGGTTTACTCCATGAACTCTCATTGTCAGTTGAGAAAGCTTTCAGCACATAGGTATGTGTTGAATTGGCCGCCAAATCTTCATGCTCATATGAGTTCACATTGCCCAATTCAATTGGTTCTCCTCCGTCAATTCGCAATTGATATCGATCTGCAAATTCAACAGATTTCCAATTTAATGTATTCTTCCCTTCTTCACCTTTTACGGATAAGATCGGTTTTTCTAGCAAAGTTCTCAGCGAGTATGTATCACTCCACTCACCTGCACCTCTTTGATTAACACCACGTACTCTGTAAGTATAGTTCGTATTATTTCTATAAGGGCTACTTGTATAGTCCAGACCATAGAATGGACCTTTAGTTACACCATTTTCTTCAATCTCATACTGAACCGCTTGTTGTGCAGCTGACCAGTTAAGGTTGATTGTCGCATCATTCGCAGTAGCTACCAGTCCAGTAGGTATAGCAGGAACTGTAGTAATTGGCTCCTTTGTTCCCGGCTCTTTTTCAAAACTGAATGATTCTGCCTTACGTGTGTAATATGGATTAAGGTTAGATACAAAATCTACCACAGCACCTGTATCCGCACTGATCACCAAACTAAGTTGAGAGGCTTCATAACTTTGTACATATCTGGGGGTTTCCATTCCAAATTCATCTACTCTGGAATTGTTCCAAACACCTACATTCATACCTGATTGTCTATATTCCATGGTACTGTAATATTCCCAAACCTCGGAAAAGTCAACGATAAATGCGTTAGTCACTCGCCCAGTATAGGTAGAAGTATATTTACCAAATGTTACATTGGTCATATCTTCGAGAGTTCCCCTGATAGACTGGCTTCTTGAGAATGAATATCCTGTTGATGAAATGCTGTATGATCTCGTCCAGCCCAGATCAACCTGTTTCTGATTCACCATCAGATTCCCATTCTGTTCTGATAATACAAAGCGATAATCATTACTGGATGCGATAATTCTATTACTCGTTGCGGCATCTGCCCGGTTTCCCCCATACACACCAAACTGTCCGAATACCAGCATGAATACTAGTAGACGGACAGTCCATAAGTAAAATCCGTTTTTTCTTTTTCCTGCGACCACTTTTGTTCTCCCCTTCAAAAGATATGTTGTGCCACACCCTTGCTGTCACCTGTGGTGAACGGCAAAACTATCTATTCTGCACGAGAAAACGAAATCCTCTTTTTTACATGTAAAAAATTTCTTATTACACTTTCATTTACGATTTCACCAAACAACTATATTTCAAACGGTATAAATACGAAAAGAGGAATTCGTATTTATGAAATTATTAATAAGAGAACACATTTTCCTATCTACTAGAAGGTAAAGAGTAGGTTGTGTATACAGAGAGACTTGAAGAATATTAAACAGTAGCTCAAGATACTGATTTGCCGATTACGATCTTGCCAGTGTCAACGTGTAAATCTCAATCGGAATCCCCATGGAATGACCAGCATTTAAAATAACCCCGCCACAAGCATCCAAGGTACTGCCTGTTGTGTATATATCATCGATCAGCAGGATCTGCATGGGTTCGGTATGTGACTTGCCTATATGTGTTGGCTGATAAGATTTGCTGTATAGTTCTTCAATTAAATGCATGCCATCCGGGTTGATGGAAAAAGCGTTCTTCATCGTTTCGATACGCTCGCCACGTGATTTGAAGCTTTGTTTGGTGGTGTTGATCTGGCGCTGCAACAGATCAACGATGGGCAGGCGGCAAGCGGTGGCAAGCCCCGCAGCCAGCCGCTCCGCCTGATTGAAGCCGCGCTCGGCCAGACGCTCGCCGCTCACCGGAACATAGGTGACCGCGTCAGGCCGCCATTGCGGCTTCGTTGGTTGAGCAGGTGTGGCGGGATGAGCCACTGGTGCTGGGGGTTCTTTTGCCAAAGCAGAAATGTGTTCCTCGCTCATCGCTTGAAAGGCTTGAATCAGCAGCGCGGTTAAGAGCGGCGCGTATCTTTCGTGGCCTCTGAATTTGTACATACCTATCCATTCTTTCATAAGTGGGTTGTACTGGACGGCGCTGCGGTTAAGGATAAAAGAACGGTTTTGCATGTGTGGACGAGAACAGTCCGGGCATCCTACGCCCCGACCACAACGCAGACAGCGAATGGAACGAATCCATGGAATCTGCTTCACACAACGTGGGCATATACCCGGATAAGTTGAAGACAGAAGCGCGCGAGTGCCACATGTCAGACAAGTCGCTCCAGGTGGGGCGAGCAGGTGATGGAGGCGTTGGGTAAGATGCTGCACTTGATCGGTGATGGTGCTGAGCCAGTTGAACATGGATTAGTGAACCTCCAGTCTTGGGAATCTAAAGGGAAGTATGGATATATGAGCTGTGTGTATTCTGAAATATGGATATGTATTCATATATGGGCTGGTGGCATTATGATTGATTCGGCGGATGCAGGTAGCCTTTGCGACGAGCGATAGTGTTCATTTTCCGTATCTGGGCAACGGCCTTTACCTGGGAACGTGTCCGACGAGACGATGCAAAAACCACTCTACCCGCCGGGTCGTCCTTGGAACGCCCTGCTCTGCCCGCCATCTGAACCAGCGAAGCTTCATCAAAGAGTCCATTGTCTGCATCCAATATAAAGACATCGCTCCGCGGAATGGTCACGCCACGCTCCAGAATCGTTGTCGTTACGAGCAGACGAATCGTGCGTTCACGAAAGGCTGTAACTTTGCTGGCGCGATCAGGGTCCTGAGATGAAGTTCCTTCAATATGTATTCCGGGAAAGGTACGGCGCATCAAGTTCACAAACGCCTCAATCTGGGCAATACGTGTCACAAACACAAATACCTGGGCGTCACGCTTCAATGAAATTTGGATGTTAGTCTTCAAGGTAGAAGGAAGGGTTCGTTTCTTAATGCACTCAGCAACGGTAACCATCTTAATCAATTTTGGCACGGGCAAAGGATGACGGTGGAAACGTACCGGGACTTTGGCATGAGTGAGTTTCCCCTGTGCTGCTTCCCTCTGTAGCCGAGCTGGTGGTGTGGCAGACAAATATACAAAATTCCCATCCGGTTTACAGGAAGATGCCGCCGCGTGAGCGAGCATGGGATCGTTGTGATACGGAAAAGCATCCAGTTCATCGATGATCACGAGATCAAATCCATGATAAAAACGCATCAGTTGATGTGTGGTCGCGAGCGTGAGCTGAGCATCTTTCCAACGTTCGTCACTGCCTCCGTAAAGGGTAGCGAGCGAGGTATCAGGAAAAGCCTTCGCCAGACGCGGAGCCAGTTCCAGCACCACATCCCTTCGAGGGGTAGCGACCAGCGCTCGTCCACCACGATCCAATGTATGTTGGAGCAGGGGGAAAATCATCTCGGTCTTGCCGGCCCCGGTCACGGCCCACAGCAAGAACCGCCCCGGCCCATCCCCTGCGGTCGGCCGGGCCAAAAACGCAAGCGCCGCGGCTGCCGCCGCGCTCTGCGCTGCGCTAAGCCCCCACCGGGCAAGCCCGCCGCCGTTGTGGGCCAAGGCCGTGCCACGCGGTGCTTCGCCGCGTCGTGGCACGGCCCCTTGCGCTGCACTGCGTAGCAGCAGCGCACAAGCACGGCTGCGCCCTAGCGCGAGGCAAGCCTCGCAGTAGGCGCACGCCGCCAGGCCGCAGGCAGCGCAGGGCACGCGCTGCCTGGCTTCGCTGCCACAACGGTGGCAGCGGGGCGCGCTCCGCGCGTGTCCAAGCCACGCGTGCCGACGGCGCGTGGCAGGCCCTTGGAGGGCGGCTGTGATACTCAGCCGCCCGTGCAAGCGCGCGAGCTGCGAAGCCGCGCGCCACTCCCTTGGCGGCTGGGCGGTATCCGCCAGCAACGCCTCCGCCTCGGCCGCCAGTAATTGGCGGCCGCTGATCCGCTCAGCTAGCAGGGCCACGTCCCGCTCCAGCTGAGCCCACTGCCCGGCGGGATATGCCTCTGGCATCCCGCCTACCTGAACACGACGCACAGCGACACTCCCTGCTTTGACCGCTACACCTTTTCTCGCCTCAACTTCCCCCGAGGCCAGTTCATACACATCCAGCTTCCGTGCAAGATAACTCTGCCACTGGCGCTGGCCCCACTGATCCATACCTCGTTCCATCTCAAAATGTTCAACCAACCAGGAGGCCTGACTTAACGGCAACGCCTGACCTAACAGCAACCAGCGCAGCACCTGTCGCCCACTTGCTCCCTCTAGCCACCAAGTCACATCCACACGAATATCGATTGATAACACCATGTCCCATCCTTCTCCTACACGGCACACATATAAGGCAACCTTCATTTACGCTTCTCCCCCATCGTAATTTAATCCGAACGCAAAAAAGCACATGCCAACCCGGCTATTCGCCGGCGCATGTGCTTCATGTCCATATTCCATCTTCTTATGATCAATCTACTTATTACTATATAAATCTAATCATTACTCTACAAACTCTGCCACTCAGAAACATCTTATTTACCAACTCGAATAACAGGTTGCTGATCAGGAGCTGTCTCAATATAGATCGACTCGCCAGGTTGTAAAATCTGACCGTTCACTTCAAAAGTAAACGTCGTTTCAGGTTTCGTACCATATATATCAGGGACTTCTTCATCTTCTTTATATTCTTCTGCAATTACTTTGCTTGAGGTAAGACTCAATACCAAGATCACTGTTATCAAAAACATCATTTTCTTTTTGTAATGCTGTCTCATTAGATCATTCTCCTCATACACCACTTTCTTAGCCACCTATTAACTATTAACCGGGCTCTTGCATGTTTTCTACGATGTACGTTTACTTCAATCATGTTGGACTGAAATATCCAGGAACCGGTTATGTACTACTTAGTTTGGAGATGCCTGTGAAACATTCGATTATATCGATTAATCAACTCATCCAAAATTTCGGATTGCTTAATTACGATTGGATGTTGTAAACCATAAGTCGCAACCAACGCGTGTAAACTTTCACGTTCACGTTCCAAGTCGCTTTCCTGATTGTTGACAACGTATTTCATAGCATCCTCACCTCTATGAAATAGTGTAAACCTTTATGTAAAAACCAAGATTCATGTCAGATATACAAAAAAACCTATAAGAAAATGAAATGTGGCCATCTTCTCATAGATTACCGTCACTATAGAGTATCTACCAGCCGCCTTCTCCATGCGATTGCGTTGTCACAATTATTGGAATCTCAGTTTGAATATCCTCTTTACCATCAGTATAAGAAGACGTATTAAGTGGGACCACGAACAGCATCATGAACATGATTATTGTAGTAATGATTACAGATTTTATCTTCATCTCGTTTTCCGGACCTCCTTCAGCAATGTAGTGTACCTATGAAGTTCTTCGTTTGTTGCTAAATGCCGAATGGAATCAAATGTACAGAACACTCTCACCATACAAGCATCGTTGTTAATTTTAGCTGAGATTGCCAAACTATCCAGTAGGAATTGAATCCCAACCCGGGCCCGGTCTGAGTTTAGATAATAATCTCCTACATCCATCAAAAAAATTGCAAAGCGATCATCAATGATCTGGTCGGTATAGGAACCTACCCTATCCTGTATGAACATATGAGATGATATCTTCATCTTAAAGCGTTCCAATACATAGTCTATGTTCATATTATGCGTATTAGCTGCTTTAATGAGCTTGAACATTCCACGCAGAATCTCGTTTTCTCTCGCTGATAAATACTCCACATACTCATCCAAAACATCTATTTTACCCGCTAAAATCTGATAGAGATATCTATTGGCTGCTGCCCACTCTCGAAACTGTTTCTTTGTAAGCTCAGCCACAGGATCTTTCTCAATAATCCAATCCTGATTTTCGTAACCTGAGACATAGTGTAGTGCCTGATGATAATCATTCTGTTCTTCTGCAATGGCTCCTTTAATCAAACTAGAATATAATATATAACCAAACAACGCTTTGGAAGGCTCTTGATAACTCTTCCCCCCTTGTATCCGTTGATGTTTGATTTTATATTGTACCCTAGCCAGTTTACCCATTCGTGTAGCCAGTTGCTCCGCTTTGTCCCAACGACGCAATGAGAGATATAGATTCATCAGATCCTTCAGCGCATCCAGTTGCTCCAACTCGTTAAGACGAGCGACAAAAGGATCGAATTGCACAGCACATTCCAGATTATTCTGCTGATCATGGTTAATCGAGAGCTTGAATATTCGATACTGGCAGATCGCCAATCGTTCGGCATGTTGGTACCGCTCCCCTTCACACACTTTACGATATATAATTAGTGCAGCTTCCGCGCTCCCTTTGGCGTTTAATGATTCGGCACAGTCAAACAATTGTTGGATATAAGCAGGATTCTCCATCATTAAATCTACAGTTCGTTCAATACAATTGTATTTCCCAAGCTCAGCGCAGCGAATGATAAACGGACGCAGTCGTCGCCAGTTCATCGTAGAATCATCAAACAACTCACTCACATACTGTTCATAAAAGTACCCATCTTCCAATCCCATGTATTCTGTCATAATATCCAGGATTTTTACCGATATAGGCTGTGAACCATTAATCACTCTACTTAGCGTTCCAGAGTTAATGCCTGATCTCTCTGCAAAATGATAAAGAAGGATTTTGTTTTCCTCTATGTAATGTAAAAATTCTGTTCGGATCGTCTTATCCAATATACTCAAGAAGATACCCCCTTCCAGAAACACACTTCTCTCACGCACAACATCCATTTTAAGTAATTATATGGTTTAATATACCATAGGTCAATATAATGGAAGAGTCTGCCTTTCATCTTATAGCCTAATCTCTTCACTCTAGTTCACTCACACCAATTCTTCTAATAACCAGAATCTTTCTTTAAAATTGCGAAACTTTTTCCAATCTTGATCGTCTATACTTTTAAATTAAGAGTTCTGACTTCGAAAATCTTATTTCCATGATCAGTACGTCGCCAGAACCCAGTCAATAACCATAGATTGCATAAAAACCCATTTTTAATTTAAAAGCAGACTTGGCTACAATTACAAAAAAAGACTACAGCTTCTGCTGTAATCTTTTCACTGTAGATCTGCGAAATGCCAATCCCATTTCCCGTTCACAAGATGATTTATTGCTCTGACTCACGCAAATCAATCAGTCGAAAACTGTGATCGGTCTGTGCTACCCGTTCAATATCAGCAGGGACAGCAGACAGATACGATGTCTCCATGCCTTGCCTTTGCATAAGCTTTTCAATAATCGTAATTGTTTCCGCCTCTGTACGATCGGCAACAACGGTCAATCTGAAGCTCTTTCCACGGTATAACAATTCCCGGCAAAGTGCTCTTACAATGCCTTCGATCCGCCCTGCCTGATTGGAAGGGATGAGCAGGATCTGCTCGAATCCTTCAGATTCCGGACGGGAAAGATGGCGCTGGTGCATGGCATGAACGGCCATTGCCGCCAGGAAGTATATGAGCAGAATCATAGTCAGATGAGCAACCATGGCAACTGCACCTCCTCGGAAGGTCATGTTCACCCATGGCGAACATCCCTGTATACAACAGTATATGCCGTACTTCCTGAAGGGTTACACTTGCTTTCCTATCACTCATATTCCACGCTGATCGACACCGGACGAAGAAAGACAGGCCAGGTCATTCATTCACGCCTAAGCTTGAACATATGTTCCGCATAACCTTACGCTTTGCTCATTTGCAGTGATAAAGTCCATTAACCCGCAGACCAATCCAACATTCTGGAAAGGGCGCGAGTGAACACCAATCTATACTTCGTCAAGGTTGAATCAACCAATGGACTGACTTACCGTAAGAATACTGCTTTACGAAAAACATAAGGTATTAGAGCGTAACCCAACCATATTTGATCGAATTGATAACAGCTTGTGTACGGTCGTCCACTTCCATCTTCTGCAGAATACTGCTGACATGGTTTTTTACTGTTTTTTCACTGATGAACAAGAATTCACCAATCATTTTATTGCTCTTACCTTCTGCCATCAAGCGAAGCACTTCAGCCTCACGACGTGTGAGCGGGTTATTGTCGCCAGCGACAAATTTAACGCCTGCTTCCTTCGAAGCTCCTTCACTCATTGCCCCTGTTTCATTAAGATACGTCATACGACGCAGCTGCATGATCAGTTTGCCTGTTACTTTCGGATGAATGAACGCATGTCCTTCATGCACGGAACGAATCGCATTGATCAGAGACTCAGCCTCCATATCCTTCAGCAAGTATCCGTTAGCCCCTTTACGAAGCGTCTCAAATACATAACTTTCATCATCATGAATGGACAAGATAATTACTTTGACATCAGGGAACAGCTCACGCAATTTCTCCGTTGCTTCTACCCCATTTTCAATCGGCATGTTGATATCCATCAATACGATATCAGGTTTATCCTGATTGCAGAATTCGAGCACTTGAATACCATCGCCGCATTCGCCGATGACCTCAATGTCGTCCTCCATATTTAAAATGCGTTTCAGTCCCTCACGGAACAGCTGATGATCATCAGCCAAAAGAACTTTAATCGATGCTTTACCAGTATCACGGTTTTCCATCATCCTGCTACTCCTTTCCCTTATCCACGTTTGTCGGGATATGAATCACTATTTTGGTTCCTTGATTTTCTCCGGATTCAATCTCTATTCTTCCTTCTAACAGTTCAACCCGTTCTCTCATCCCAATCAGACCGAAGTGGGTATGATCCTTGCTTTTCTTCGCAAGAAGCTCCGGTTTGAACCCAAGCCCATTGTCCTGAACGACAATTTTGACGAGCTGAGCCTGGTATGTAATTTCCACTACAACATAAGTGGGATAAGCATGCTTTGCAGCATTCGACAGACCTTCCTGCACAAGGCGGTAGATCGCAGCCTCCATCGCAGAAGATAAACGGTGTTCCTTACCTCTTGTTTCAAAAAGCGACCGGATTTTCGTTTTTACCTCAAAATCCTGCACGTACTTCCGAAGCGTTGGAATCAGTCCCAGATCATCCAGTGCCATAGGACGCAGATTGAAAATAACTTTTCTCATTTCTTCAAGACTGGAACGAACCTGGCCTTTCAAATCTACTATTTCGGCCTGGACCATCTTAAAATCCTGCTTAATGAGCATTCTTTCTACAATTTCCGTCCTAAGCACTAGATTGGCAAGCATCTGCGCAGGCCCGTCATGAATCTCACGAGCAATACGTTTCCGCTCTTCTTCCTGGGCCAAAATTATTTTCAAACCAATCATTTGTCGATTCTTGGCAGATTCGATGATCCGGGTCACTTGACCCAGTTCACCTGACAAGTATTCGAGTACAACACCCATCTGCGAACCGATGGTCTCGGCACGCTCTACAGAAGCTTCCACATTTTTGGCACGCTTCTGCAGATCATCCCGACGAGCCTTCAGATACATTTCCTTCTCACGATAAATCATCAGATCCAGCTGCAGCTGTGTTGCTTTCTCGTACGCCTGCTTGATATCATGCTCGGAATAACGGACAAAGTCGCGGCTAACCTCAGTCAGCCGGATCCGGGAACGGCGGTAGTTCAGCTCCAATTGATCTACTTTCTCGATCGTTTCCGCCGTCTCCTTCAGTACCGACTTTAACTCCTCGTTGAGTGTTTTCAGCTCATCACGAGTTGCGTCCATAATTTCGAACATTTGATATTTGCTGTTTTCCATGACTTGTATGGCGTTTTTAATGACGCGGTCTATGGCATCGGCTTGTAAATCCACGTTTGTTCGACTCCATTTCTATCGTTTCCGGTATATATCATACCATATCACGATGAGATGGTAACGGTCTTCGTTTTCTGTTCCCATTTTACAGTCAGACCAAGTTGCTCGGAAACGAGTCTTAACGGGACTAAAGTCCTACCACCCGTTACGTATGGTGCAACAGTTGCGCTCTGTCTTTTACCATTCAGAATGAATTCTTTCTGCCCTACAACCAGATCAATCAGCTTGCCACCACGTAATACCGTGATCCGCTGATTTTTGCTATCCCAGCTTGCCTGACCACCAAAAGCGTCCAAAACATGTTTGATTGGCACATACGTGGTACCATTTTTCAGGACCGGTGCTGCATCAATGGCTTTTTTCGTTCCATTCACCGTCATCGATTTCTGTCCAAGCACAAGCGAAGCTGTACCCGTAGGCAATCCAACTTCACTGGACTTGGAAGGCATCGTGAATGCGATGTTGTCAAAAGCAACCGTACCTGATTTCGCACGCTCATCCTGACCTTCTTCCACGTTCACCACATAGACCCGCTTCAGGTTCGCCGGATAGGCAATGTTCAGTCCGTTCAGGTCCACACTCAGCTTCTTCCACCCGTTCCAGTCAATCGCCTTGGCGAGATCGGCATATACCGTTTTGCCATTGGCATCCGTGAATTCGGCACGCAGCCAGTTCAGGCTCTTATCTCCCAAAACATCCATGGACATTGATGTAGCTGCTGCAGATACCTCTTTACCTGTGGAACCGTTCAGTTGTGCATAAGCATACATTTTGCCTGTTCCAGCAGTCATATCATAATCGAGTTGCAGCACATTGGAGCCAGCTTTTTCACCAGTTCCTGCAGTAACGGTTGCTGAACCAGTCACACCCGCTGCGTTCGTCGTGAAGTTGATCGGATAATTCACGTTCTCGAAATTCTCCCAGATCGTTTCGCTGGCAGAAGCCGAGAGTACTACGACTGTGCTATAACCATCATAACGACCAATCGCATATCCCACTTGTGCACCAGAATTGACGGAAGATACGGTTAATTGGTCAGCAGTAACTTTACCTTTGAATCCGATAAATTCCCATGTCAGCGAGTCTGCCGGAACCGTCACACTTTGTCCGCTCTTCGTTGTTGCCGTTACAGGAATGGACATCGTTGTGCCTGCTTTGAGCGAACCGAGACCCGATCCTGCTGTCAGGGAAGCCAATTCACTTCCACCCAGTACCGATACTTTAATGGAGGATGAAGCTCCATTGCTCGTTGCTGTCAGCGTTGCTGTACCTGGCTTCACCCCTTTGATCGTTCCGTTGCTAACACTCACGATACTGTTGTTGCTGGACTTCCAGGACATGCTGATATCGCCTGTTGCGATCGGGTTGTAGTATGTGTCATATCCTTTGGCTGTGTACTTGCCCTCTTGTCCCACCAGCAACGTTTGGCTGCCACTCACGGCAAAGCCCTTCAGTTTACCTGCAGGAGCCGTAGAGAACACCCCCAGCGTGTTTACAACCTGACGTTGCTCGGTACCATACTCTGTGTTGAACGTCAGACCAGCAGTTTGCTCACCTAGCGGACGGGTTACCATCGTTGTGGAGCCGCCTCCGTCCAGGTTCATGCCTTTCCAGACACCCACACTGGTCATAAAGGATTGCAGTTCCGTCAGCGACATCCCGCTGCTGTTACTGTTTTTCTCCGCTGCAATGATGTAGACATACCGACCATCTTGAGAGTAGCCTACTGCCGTTCTTGCACGAATACCACCAATGCCGGACGCTGCGATATCCCGGGAGAAGGAAGCTGCCTTACCACCGTTCACCAAAATGGTATGACCACCAATCATCATTTCCAGATTACTTGGATCAACCGATTGTCCGGTTGTTTTGGCTTTCAGCTTGTAATCCGCATCCAAGGTTTGCCCAACAGAGAGATGGCTCATGATCCATGTCGCTGCTGTTCCATGCGCACGCAAAATGTACCCATCCTGCGGCACCGTCATGTTTAATGCTTTTTTATCCGAGATTTGGGTAATGACTCCGTTCTGCACGAGAACCTCTGTCGGTGTTGTGGAAGGGTCATTCGGACGTTTAGTGGATGTCCATGCCGGTGTATAAATATACATCGAGTTGGCATGACTATATTTCACCGAACCCGACTCTACCGTATAATCCTCTTTATTTATCCCACGCAAAGCAAAGGTTGAACCATCCTGTGCCTTCACGGTTCCGTCAAAAGAATATTCGTCGATCATCGGCTTGCCATCCTTGGTCACCGTGAGGGCATACATGCCTGACAGTTCGGAAGGTGTGGAGACCAGTACGCCATCGGAGACCTGTCCACCAATGGGCGCGAGCTCCCCGGATACATTGAAGTAATCGCCATTCACAGCAGCTACTGCACCATTTTCCTTAGCCATGGCACCTGTGCTCTGTTTACTGTTCAGATTACCGCCCTTGCCTGTCATCACATCCAGCTTCACATAAGGGTTCTGTAGATCCACCTGAATTACATCTGCCAGTACGTTGACCTTGGAACCGGAACGTGTTGTTGTATATCTGTATTTCATGAGCTTCGCACCCGAAGTCAGAATTTCTTCACTCAATTTGCTTGTATTCGTAGATGCCGCTGCGGCCACCGATTGCCACGAAGTACCTGACCACATCTGCCCACCTGCACTCATCACCGGTGCAATCCAGATCACACCCGCCAGCGTCACAATTGCCCATTTCTTCACCTTACTGCTCTTAACGTCTTCCAGCTGTTTCCCATGTTTCCCCAGCATGTCTGAAACGTCTCTCCCATCTTGTATATCAATCTTAGACATCCCAACACTGCCAAGTAGGCAGCTGATCGCGAGATCCCTAGTATACTCTTCTATTAATAGACTGCTTTTAGTGGAAAAAGTTACGCCCATAGCTAACTTTGAGGATATTCTTGGCAAAAAAGAACCCAGGCGCAGCATTATCTGCACACCTGGGTTCTACCTGAACAATGATTTATGTTGAATCCTATTCTAATTCTGGAAAAAAAATTTCGGGAAGCTCTCTATTGGTTTCCTCGTAGTTAGCATCAATGTTAAATTCATCACTATAATTCCAGTGCCCATTGGCATAATCAAGATAGAGGAGTGCATTATACTCAGAACTATGCTGCTCTCCATTCTCTGAAATGCTACTCCATTGCAACGTAGCATGAACAACGGCTTGCTTCTCCCCAAGAAACACGACACGTTCGTTGGACATATGGTGCGTAGCATCTTCATACTCGAAAGAAGCCTTTTTACTTTTCTCCCAAGTCATCCAGTCAGCAAGAGCATCTGAATTTCTTTGCTGAATCTTATATGGCGAAGTATATTTATATGTTAATTCATAATCTTCCTGATTCAAGGCTTCATAATATGTCCTCAGATCTGACAATATGCTTTGTTGCTTTTCTTTAAAATTCTCCTTTATATTATCAGCAGATGTATCAATATCTTCTGGGAGACTGGTATAACTGGACAGATATTCCGACTGAAGAATTTTCCACAAATTATTTTCCTTCTTAATTCGGAACACGATCTCATGTTGGTCGTCCATTACCTGATTATTATGGATATATGTAACATACAATAATGCCTGGTTCGCAGACTCATATGTAATGCTTGTTATATCGATACTGTAAATTCGATCCGGAATTTCGCTCTCTGGGAGTGTAATCTTACTATCCGTCAGATAGGATCTCTGCATATGATCTAGAGCAAGTAGTTTTACAGTGAAAGCTCTATCATATGTTGTTATCAAATCAAGTATCTCTTTCTCTTGACCATACCCATACTGCACCATCCACGCCGTATTCGACTTTTGATCATATTTAACCGAGTGCTTGGTTAACCAGGCGGCATAACGGATAGGTAAAAAGAATTTTCCATCAATCTGAATACCTGGCCTTTGTAATTCGTAGTAATCTCCCGATCCACTGATGTAACCATCGTCCGGTAGAAAGATAAATTTTGATTTCCCGATCTTAACTGAGATCTCTCGATCTACCACTGAGTACTCCGCTTGGTACCCCATTAGTTGAATAAACTCTCGAAATGGAATATACACCGTCCCTGATTTTGTCATCAGTTTAATGTCAGTAGGCTTTTCATTAACGTACAGTTGTATGGATTCTTTATTATTTTGAGCATAAGCCAGTGATGGTATGGATATCAACCCCAGAACGAGGAAAATTACTAGCATTTTTTTAAGCAAATTTACACCCTCTATCCATGAAATTTATGACTTTATAATATAAAAAAGCGAAACCAACCAGTTGAACTTATTCCCCTGATCGATTTCGCTTCACTAAGATAAAGAGCTAATTACTATTACAGATATCCTAACTTATCCAGTACCCGTTTCAACATCACTGCTGCCTGAGCGCGAGTCGCGTTCCCTTGTGGCTCGAATGTTCTCGCTGTCATGCCTTGAATGATTCCCTCTTGCACCGCTTTGGCAACAGAATCCTTGGACTGAATCTTATTGCTGTCCTTGAACTTGGATAGAGTGGTAGCAGCCGAAGATTGAAGAGAGACTGTTTTACCACCGTAGTTCATTGCACGTACCATCATAAGTGCCATCTGTTCACGCGTAATGGGGCGATCCGGCTTAAAGGTACCATCGGTATTTCCCGTAATGATTCCCGCTTCAGCTGCAGCACCGATATAGGCACTTGTCACGCTACCACTACGAACATCTTGGAAACGACTTGCTGCAGTAGGTTCTCCATTCAGTCCTAGACCTCTAGCGACCAATTCAGCAAATTCCGCACGTGTTATGTTCTCATTCGGTCGGTAAAAGGAACCACCCGGTGTGTTAATTATCCATTTGGCAGAGAGCTCCTTAATGACCTCACTAGCCCAGTGTGAGGCTGTATCCGGATAACTAACGATGTTGTTAACAGGGACTACTGATTGATTACCATTCAGCTGTCCTCGAACAACTACACCACCTGTCGTATTTTTAAAGGAACTAGGTACATTCGATAGCCTAAACGTAACTGGATCGATATACGTAAATCCGGATGTTACACTTGGGGTATTGCTAGCCAATTGCATGGCCAGTTGGCTTTTGACATTCTGATCCACACGTTGATCGCTTGTTCCGTTACCGGCATACAAATATACGTCCGTATAGTTGCCAAGCTTCTGTGCTCCTGCACCTGCAATCAAGCCTTCCATCGTCCCCGATGAAGACACAGGCACCGTCTCTAACTGAACGTATAAGGATGGAACTGCTGCTCCTGTCGTTATACTTGTGTTTGACGTTCCTACACTCCGACTCATAGCCGCCATATCTAAATTAGACAATGGCACCGTCCAGAGAAGATCGCCATATTTCACACCAATAGTGCCTGTACGATAACTTGCAGCAATCTGAGTCAGTGCATTCAATGGTAATCCAACATATGCAGCCGATTCACTGTCCGGAATCTCAAATACCACCGGCTGAGTCAATTTCCCGTTTGCTCCAGCGTATTCAAAGGACTGAATCAACTTGGTTGCATCCACGTTGAATTGACGAGTCGGCCGATTATAGTGAGACATCGCAGTTACAGCAGAAGCCGTAGTATTATTCATGACAAGTAAAGACTGACCATAGCTCGACGCATCCAATTCCGACAACCAGGAAGGACGGTTTCCTGACTGATTATTGTTCGAACTATTATTCGTCTGTTGCAACGTAAGTGGTCCAAATGCCGCTACAGTGACATTCGACGCATCACGTAACGGCACCGCCCCAGGTACATAACTCACCGTTCCCGTCGGAGTAGCTGTCGATGCTACTGTTGAAGTATCCACTTTCAACGTCACCACAGAGCCAGAAGCTGAAGCAGACAATACGGTTGTCGTTGAATTACCAATCACTACATTGAACTGAGATGCTGTTAGTGCAGCCTGGGACTGGATTGAATCACGGAAATTAATCTGAACCGTGTCTCCTTGAAGCGTAGCCGACAGGATTTTGCCATTCCCATATGTGTACGTTACTGGAGTCAGATTGAGATATCCTGCTGGATTATTGTTCAGATCCGTTAATCGCAATGCTCCGGGTACATATGATAGCGATATATTTTGTGTATCCTTTACCGCTGAAGCCAGCGTTAACGTGACCAGATCATTTTCGATCTCGGAATCATTAACGAAGACTGGCTTGCCATCAACCAGAACAGAATATTGGCTGTTGAGCGGTTTATTTGTCGTGTTCAGTGGTTCATTGTAACGCACCCATAACTTGTTACCACTCACCTCAGCACTCTTGAACTCAGGTGGTTTGGTATCGATGGAATTGCGGACATAGAAGCCGCTAAATCCAGCAAGAGCCTGTCCACGTGTATCTTTAACAGGCCATGAACCTGGCGTGTATGCGACCCGCACGACTTCACCATCCGTAATGGACCGACTGAGGTTCAATGTCACGACTGAGCTGCCATTGATCGATATGCTATTGATGCCTACAGCCGACTGATCCGCAGTTACGCTGAACTGTCTTGCTGCATCACTTGAAGTGATATATACCGTCTCAGGATAGTACAACGTCATTGTACTGTAATACACGTTACCTTCTCGCGGCTTGGACATAACAGAATCTAAACCGTTCTCCACATCTCGTGCGCCAAAAGCAGCCGCAGCATTGGAGGACTGATCTGTAAGACGATTACCTGTAGTACCCGGTGTATATGAAATCCGTACAACTTGTCCTACAGCTACACCTGTATCCAAGACAACATATACACTGTCACCTGAAATATAAGTGGAGCTGACATTCCTCTTTTCACCATTTACAGTTACAGCATAAGTACTACTCAGCGAATTAGTGCTGTACAGCCACTCATCATACGTCAGGCGAATGGTGTTATTGCTATGCATCTTAGCATTTTTCAACACAGGTGCAGTTGTATCTGCACTTAATGTTTTAAATGCCCATGATGTAGACCCATTAAGACCTGTAAATGTATTTCCTGCTTTATCACGAAACGCATTGGCTGGGATGTCTACCACGTAATTTGTGTTGCTATCCAATGCGTTGGTAGGTGTAATCAGCAATTGTCTATTGTTTGAACTATTTATGACTGTCTTAGATGAAACAATTGCTCCATTTGATTTTTTGAGCGTTACATTCTGAATGTAATTCGGATCAAGTTCCTTGTTGAATGTAACTGTTAAATTTCCCGTTAATGGTGCATTGGTAGTACCGTTTGCGGGAGATACAGTAGATACCATAAGGGACGTCGGATCGGATATGACATTGAATCCCCAAACATTCCCACTAATTGCACTGATATCATTCTCATTACTATCCTTCAAAAAACCTTCTGGCATTACGATGTAATATGTAGTGTTGTTGTTCCAGTTATTCGTGGGAACGATCGTAATCGTATTGGTTCCAAAACCTGTAATTCGAGGTGTTCCTGCGTTTACTGGAATCTGCTCAAATACAGTACCACCAACTCTTCCCTGATAAATAATGAGATTACCTCTACCTGCGGTTACCGGCTTATCGAACGTCATTACTACCTTAGTTGAAAGGGATACCATTGCTGCGTTATCAGGAACTCTACTCACAAGAGAAGTTGAGCCTAGCCCCAGAGCACTGAAGGTCCACTCTTTGTTAGTCAGTCCTGGAAATGGAGTATTGTCTGCGTAAACAAATGATTTATTATCTATCTC
This sequence comes from Paenibacillus sp. FSL R5-0519, assembly GCF_037974275.1. Taxonomy (NCBI): domain Bacteria; kingdom Bacillati; phylum Bacillota; class Bacilli; order Caryophanales; family Paenibacillaceae; genus Paenibacillus; species Paenibacillus sp. FSL R5-0519. Next base: position 379,034 of record NZ_CP150234.1, on the reverse strand, counting down.
TACGTAGTATGTTGCTCCCGGTAGAGTCTTGCCCAGTGTAATCATCACTCGTAGGCCAGTAGCTGGTACAGGTGTGTTGTCCCCAGCATCGGGTGTCGTAGGGTCTGTAATCGGTGGTGTGGGATCAATCACGACTTGGTCACTGGATACCAGCACCGAACCTATCGTTGTATTGTCATCCAAACGCTTAATCAAGATTGAACTTTGTGTACCGGTTGCCTTCTGAACAGGTTTATCAAAATCAATAACGAATGGTACTAAACTATCCACATTCGTTCCTTTCACAGCAGGAACAGTATTCGTTATTCCATTTGCACTTAATGCGTATGCCGCATATGCTTCCCGCTCGACTCCACTCCAACCCGTAAGCCAGCCTTGAGCCGTTAGCATGACGATCAAGAGTCCAAGTATGCCTTTTCTGGCAATTCTCTTCAATTTCACTGATCTTCCCCCTTATCTGAATTTCTTCTCTTGTCTGATGTACAGACCTCATTATGTATTTCGGTTAGAGAAGGGATTTCATTTAGTTATTTGGGGATATATTCCATAAAATGATAGAAACACAAAAAAACCCTTAATTCCTTATCGGAACCAAGGGCCTCATAGAATGATCCACATGCCGTTAGCTAATTACAGACCTGCTTGAGCTTTCAAAAGGTCTACTTTGTCCACTTGCTCCCAAGGTACATCCAGGTCTGTACGGCCGAAGTGACCGTAGGCAGCGGTTTGTTTGTAGATTGGGCGACGCAGATCCAGCATACGGATGATGCCAGCCGGACGAAGATCAAAGTTGTTGCGCACAAGCTCAACCAATTTCTCTTCGCTGACTTTGCCAGTTCCGTATGTATCCACGTTAATCGATACCGGGTTGGCTACACCAATCGCATATGCGAGCTGGATTTCCACTTTGTCTGCAAGTCCTGCAGCTACAAGGTTTTTCGCTACGTAACGAGCCGCATAGGCTGCGGAACGGTCTACTTTTGTCGGATCTTTACCAGAGAACGCACCACCGCCGTGACGTGCATAACCGCCGTAGGTATCTACGATGATCTTACGTCCCGTAAGGCCTGCATCTCCCTGAGGTCCGCCAATAACGAAACGTCCTGTTGGGTTGATGAAATATTTAGTCTGCTCATCCAGCAATTCCGCTGGAACAACAGGCAAGATGACATGTTCTTTGATGTCTTTTTGGATCTGCGCAAGTGTAGTCTCTTCAGCGTGCTGAGTAGACACAACGATTGTATCCACACGTACCGGCTTGTCACCGTCGTATTCAATCGTTACTTGCGTTTTGCCATCCGGACGAAGATATTCCAACGTACCGTTCTTACGCACTTCCGCCAGACGGCGTGCGATCCGGTGGGACAATGCGATTGGCAAAGGCATGAGTTCAGGTGTTTCGTTCGTTGCAAAACCGAACATCAGACCTTGGTCACCTGCACCAATGTTTTCTGTTTCACGAGCGACTTGTTCCGGGTCACGATTCTCAAGCGCTGCGTTAACACCTTGGGCAATATCAGCGGACTGCTCATTCAGAGAAGTCAGAACTGCACAAGTGTTATAATCAAAACCGAACTTGGCACGTGTATAGCCAATATCCTTAATTGTATTACGAACGATGGACGGAATGTCCACGTATTCAGAAGCTGAACTGATTTCACCGATGACAAGCACTAAGCCTGTGGCTACGGAAACTTCGCAAGCTACGCGAGCATTGGGGTCGTTTGCAAGAAACGCGTCCAATACGGCGTCTGAGATCTGATCGCAGATTTTATCCGGATGTCCTTCAGTTACAGACTCCGATGTAAATAGATGCCGGCCTTTAACAGACATGAAGTTTCAACCTCCCATAACTAGTAGTATGGCGATTGCCCGAACAAAACATGACAGCGATTCGTTCACTGTACCCTCGAAGCTTTCCAACATGGAATAAGGACCCTGGGTCCGCAGTTACGAAGATAAGGATTTTTCAGGTAATTGCCTCAAACGAAAATCAACCTTTCCCTAGTGGAAAAGGTTGCATACCTCAAATGCCATCTTAACGTATTTGTCAAGACGTGTCAAACGAAATGGGGTAAGGAAAATGCCCTATAAGTGCTGCTCTGCCTGACGAATTAGCCTCTTGGTGATCTCTCCACCAACCGATCCATTCTCGCGTGAAGTCAGATGTCCCCACCCTTTGTATTGCCCATAAGAATGATCACTCACTTCACCCAGTTCAGATCCAAATTCTGTATCCGCACCAGCCAATCCTCTGCCACCATACCCCACATTGAGACCAAATTCTGCAGCAATCTCATACTTCATCTGATCCAGCATTTGACGACTTTCGGGTACCACTTTGCGATTGCTTCTAGCCATAGTTCCTGCACCTCCGTTAAATTGGTTGTCAACAGTTATAGAGTGAGCAGGAACAAGGCTGGCTAGCCGTATTAATGTTTGTTAGAACTGGGTAATCTGAGCAAATGAAATGTATGAATAATGAATAATTCCTTTATCATTAGCAAAACCTATTTCAAAGTATATCCACCACGAACCATTACGGTTAGGCTATATTTGTTTCCTTCCAATACCGTGATCCCCCGTCCATCCCTTGGAAAAGAGAGCAGGTGATTGGTCGGCGCTGCCTGTCCATTCGTCAGGTCAATCCCGTCCGTCAGATCCGCTACACCATTCGTACCTTCACTGACGATCACAGCTTTACCGCTACGTACAATGAACTCCGCGCCAGACTTGCCGATCAGCTGTTGACCCGGCTTCACGGTTACGATCTCAACGGCTTCAGAAGCGCCTGAGACCAGTGGAGGAAGTGAAGTGTCTCCACCTGTGCTACCCGAGTTCCCGGTTCCCGTGGAGCCGGTATTGTTACCATTTCCTACATTGTTGTCTGTTCCCGTACTGGTACTACCGTTTCCAGTCGGAATTTTACCGCCCAAAGCCTGTTGGATCTGCTGATCTACATAACTCTTCGTTACAACCGGATCATCTGCTGTTCCTGGTTGGCTTGTGCCTGCTCCAATGGCTGTATTGCTGTATACCGACCCAACCCACACGCCAACACCAATGGCGAGCGCAGCGAGGGATACTTTCATGTAAGGTTTCATGTGAATCATTTTCCTCCTCTGGTAATCTATTAACTTTAACTATAGAGAATAAATAGACATGCGACAAGCAAAACCTCACTTCCGCAGATGTGGAAGCGAGGTCTTAGCTTTAAAATATCTTAAATTTTCGTACAAATTACCGATTATTATTGGGATTATTAGAACCCTCTTCCGGGAACTCCGGAAAGATCGGTTCTTCTTTAGGCAGTTTGGACACATCGTAACTATAACCTTGTTCTGCAAGGCGTAGGCGTTGTCCCTCGAACACATCATACAAGGCTACGCGATATGAGCCACCACGTATTTTATCAAATACCGTATCATCAATACTCCAGTTGAGCGTCTGGTTAATGCCTGTCTTCAGATCGGTTCCTGGTGTGATCTCTTTATCAAACACTTTACCTGACCCATCAGTTAGAGATAGAACAAGCTTGTGTCCATACTCTCCACTATCCACAGCTTCCTCCTGTGTTAAGGAGTAGATCATCTCAATCTGTACTGCCGTTCCACCTGTAAGGTAAGCTTTAATATTGCTGCCCGAGAATTTGAACGGATACAGGTCTATATCATTCAGAGATGATAGAACAGATAATGATTTCGGTTGCACCTCGAATGACATGGCATTAACATAAGCCGTCGCCTCGCCTTCACCCGTGACAAACTTGTTGTCAGCAACCCCTTCACCTACAATCAGACGCATATCAGATAATGTGTTAACACTCTTCGGTACTTTAGCCCAGAACGTCACGATGCTCTTCTGACCTGGTCCTGGTACACGGTTTGCCTGCTTGGCTGTTGCTTTGTAATATTGACCATCTGCTGTTTTGTAGTATCCTACCAACTTCGCAAGGCCACTCTGACGCAGAGACTTATTCGTCATCTCGAATTCGGTATATACAATATCGGACGAAGATCCCGGATACACATACGTTCTGCGTATGCCCAGCTCTGTTTCTTTATCAGAAGTTCCTTGGGTATAAGTCTTCCCTTCGCCTACATAAGAGAGGGGCTGAATTAACCCAGACGTGCTAAGAGTAATCCAATCATTCTTTTCTTCCTCACTTACTTTCTCCAGCAACGTCAATTCCAGACGGCTCATGTTGAGTTCAGATGGAATCTTCGTCAGGAGATAAGCTTCCATCACCATCCCCGAACCGAGCAACTTGCCGCCTTGCGCGCTAATCAGCTTCGTATCTCCATCAATTCTAGCAGAATCAATCGTGAACATCGCTTCCAGCTCAGGCAATTGGACCGTTTTGGCTGATGCATTACGGATGGTGACCTTGGCAGCAATAATATCACTGTCTGTCCATGGGAGCCGTTGCAAGGAACCTACAGATACACCGAATGTACCTTTACTATTTTTAATTACCGTTTCCGTTGTGAGTCCATCTCCACTTGTTACGGATTCAGGAATAGCATAGATGCCAACCGGATAGGAGAACTCAAAACCGCTCGTGCCTCCACCAGACGTTTCCCCTTCTTTGCTCTCATCTTTGGTTGTAGGTGTCATGGCATATAATTTGATCTTGCTGGTATCCCCATCTCCTTGAATCGTAGTGATCAGCTTGATCGTCTTGGTCGCACCTGGCTTCAGCTTCAGATCATCTAGCGCTTTCGTCTCGATCGGATAGGAAGTACCATCTTCTGTACGGATCTCTAATGCGTATTTAGGAACCTTAACTTCTTTTTTCCCTTGGTTCTTAATGACCCACTGCATCGTTAGATCGAACTCTCCATCCTCACCACGGACACGAGCAGATTCCAGAAGAGTCGATACAGGTTGTCCATCAATCGAGATAATGTTCGGTTGATTTGCTGCTACGTTTACATTGGTTTGGCTAGCTTCAGGAAGCTGTAGTGCTGCAACTGGCAGAGCGGTCTTCTCTTCACCTTGTTCTTCCACTAGCAATAATTCTGACTTTTCCAGTTTCAACGTTGTAGGCAATGAAGCCACTAAATTTAACGTTTTGTTGGCCTGTGCCTGAATACTGACACCTGTACTATCCTTATCCGGAGTCAACGGATAATTCGTACCACCTGGTGTACGTAGAATCCACTTAATGTTTGGATTATCCAACAGCTTGTAACTGATATTATTCAGGTTTACGCCAACTTTGACGTATTGCTTCTTATTCTCACCCGGATACACTTTAATACCAGAGACTTTAACCTTGACGGCTGAGTCACTCAAACGAACCGTCTTTGTTTTGCCTACAGGTGTAGTGATGCTATATGATGCGGGAACATTGAATTTCCCCAATGTGCTTTCATAATTTGGTTTACTGAAATCCCATTTCACAATCAGGAAGTTCAGATCACTTAATTTCACTTCACGTCCAACCTTCATAACGTATGTGAGATCCACCGTAGAACCCGGTGAGACCGTCTTTTTCTCCTGATCCTTAGCGATCAGTTTCGGAGAGAAGCTTGTTCCGCCTTTTGTTTTCACTTTGCTCCAATAATCGAGCATCATCATCGGTGTGCTGTCATTATTTTTATACGTCAGTGTATACGTCACCGTATTCCCATCGTCTTGAGACAAAATATTGACGTCCGTTAAATTCACGGTACTCCGCGCAGTTACTTTGACCGCAGGCACCTTAGCCAGGGTATGTACAACTTTATTCGTAGGTGTAGTCTGTTGCTTCTTTGTTGTTGCGCTGTTATTTGTAGCAGGTTTACCTGAGTTAGCTGGTGTATTTGCAGCAGTAGCTACTAAACCTCCACTTGAACTGATGAATAACATACTAGTTATCAAAGTCGTTATGACCTTTTTATGATTCACTTCCAAACCTCCCATAAGTTGCTTGTTGCTTTATAGTATAAACGTTTAAGAGGGAAAGGAAGTTACGATGTTGTTGTAAAAAAGAAAAAAGCTTACCCATTAGGGTAAGCTTTTCTACAACTCACTGTTATTAATTAACAGAAGTTGTGATGGAGATGTTTTTGTTAACAGCAGGGGTATTTGCAGTGATTACAACATCAGCAGTTGTACCAGCAGCAACAGTATAACCCGGCAGTTTTCCAGTGATAGCAGCTCTGATTAATCCAGCTACTTGAACATCAGTTTCATTACCAGTTACCGTAATTGTAAATGTTCTAGTTAATGTACCATCATTGAAAGTGATTGTGTTCTTACCAGCAGCAGAAGCGCCTTTAGTAACTTTAAGCGTAACTTCTTGAGCTTTAGCTGTAACTTGGTCTTTACCTTCAATTACAGTTTTAACTTCGCCTTTAACTCCAGCGCCATTCAACAGGATGCTAGTTGCCTTAGCTCCCACAGCATTAGAAGTCAAAGTAATAACATTGTTATCACTTGCAATAGTGTAATCTGTATTCAAATCAGTACCAATAGCCGTTACAATGTTATCTGTTACTGTTTCCAAACTGTCAGTAGCCAAAACAGGAACAGTTTTAGAAATAGCAGTCACTCCATCATTGAAAGCCAATTGCAAGTTACCATTAGCTGGAACACCAGTCACTTCAACTTCAAGTACTTGCGCTTCACCTGGGTATGCAACAGCTCCATCAACAGTAGTAGTTGCAGATGTAGTTACACCAGTAGGTGTAGATACATTAGTAGTTGTTCTGTAGTCAGAAGACTCGCTTGCAAATTTCGTAGCGTCACCTGCCAAGTGAATGAATGTTGCATTTTTGTTAACTTTAACAATATAAGGATTGTTATCGTTGTTCTCATCTGCAAACTTCACTTCAACAGATTTACCATCTGCAGAGATTTTTGCAGTATATTCACCTTTAGCAGCTGATAGAATTTCATTTTCTGCTTTATCAGCGCGTCTAACAGTAAGGTTACTTGCTACACCATTAGCATTAGTTGCTTCCAAAGCAGTTGTGAATGGAATTTTAACTGTTCTGTCTTGTTGATACAATTCTTTGTTTGAGTTAAAACCTACTCCACTTTCATCAACTTTTGGTGCAACATTGCCGTTTGGAGTAACTTCTACAGAACCAATTTTGTTGCCTGCATAAGTTTGAATTCCATTATTGCTTACAGTGCTAACTCTGTTAGAAGATGTAACATCGGAATTTGTTTTCAAAGTTACTTTGTTTCCGCTAACGGATACAGAGTTGATTACTGTTCCCGATACGATGAAGTCACCAGCAGAAGCATTAGCGATAGCTTTGTTGAACTCAACTTCGATTGTTCTAGCATCTTTAAGAGTTGCAGTATTAGCTGTCAACGCAACTTCATTCAATGTGTTAGCTTCAACCCAATCAGTTGCTTGACCTGTTTTGGATTTCAATCCGGCAATTTTAATTCCTTTAACAGAACCACCATTGAAAGTAACTTCAGTTCCTTCAATGTATTGCGGAAGAATAACTACAACAGATTTACCGCTATCCACTACATTTACAGTAGCATCACTTGGAAGAGAGATGTTTTGTACTTGAGTAGAGTTATTTTTTTGGAAAGAGATGTAGTAATTAGCACGGTTATTAAGAGCTGTAAGATCAACTTCTCTATCGAATGTCAAAGCGATTTTACGATCAGATCCACCTTTAACATCTACACCGTAACCTGTCAATCTTGGAGCAGCACTGTCACTCGCCAAGAATGTACCTTCGTAAGTTACCAATGTGTTAGAAAGAGCAGTTCTATCTTTTACATCAGATACTTTCAAATTGTACGTACCAGACAATTTACTGAAGAATTCAACATTGAACTCTTTGTTATCATTGCCAACTGGTTGAACAGCTTTGATTGGGACAGCATTTCCGTCTTTTTTAACAGAGTAGTATTTGATATCGTTAGCATCTACTGCTTTGTCAAAACGAACAGTCAATTTATCTGCATATTTAGAACCATAAGTTGCTTCAACTACTTTAGGTTGAACAAGATCAACAGAAGCAGTTACTTTATGTTCTTTAGTAGCATTAGCATTACCGGAGTAGTCTTTCACTTCTACGAACAAAGTGGACTCGTAACCTGGAAGACGGTTACCGGAATCAAATACAACTTCAAATACATTGGAAGACAATTGAGTTACTTTACCAGTCTTCTTGCTGTCACCATTTTTCCAGTAGAAGCTATCATTAGTAACAGAGTTCGGATCGATCTCTTCGTCGAAAGTTACAGTTACTTTCTCCAATGTTGCTGCGATCTCAGTTACTTTAGGGCCTTCTGTATCAACAGCTACAGTAAAGTCAGTTGTTGCAGACAAAGATTTCAAACCTGCAAAATCTTCAACTAAAGAAGTTGTAAGCTTGTGAGCACCTTCAGAGATTGTTCCTGTGAAATCACGAAGAATAACTTCTCTTTCATTAGCACCCAGAGTTACTGAACCAACATATGCTTTATCATCCAATTGGAAGTTGCTGCTTGTTGGAGCTTTAACTGGCTCAGAGAAAGTCACTTTAATCGCTTTAGTTCCCAGAGCTTTAACTTCAGTTACTGTAGGGAGTACATTGTCAGCAGATGTGAAGGAAACCTCACCTTGTGGTACTACTGTACCTGTAGATGACTTCACGTTTTTAACAACTACTTTATAAGTAGTGCCTTGTGTGAATGCACCTGCAGAAGTTGTATCCAACAAGAGACGAACTGTTTTACCATCTTCCAACAAAGTTGCAGACTTAACTTTGCGGGAGTTGTTATCAACACTGTAGTTAGCTTTGTCAGTTGCAGTAGCTTTGTCTACTTTACCGTCAAAAGCAACGTCAACTTCTTTCAGGTTAACAGAAGAAGCAGATTGTACTTTAGTTGCAGCTTCTACAACATAAGTAACTTTTTCAGTGAAAGATTTTTCTTTGTAAGTAAATTTCACTTCAGTTTCTTTGTTAGCTTCAAGAGCTTTATCCAAAGTAACTTTTACAGTTTCGCCGTCACTGATTGTGAAAGTAACGACTTTACCGCCTTCACTTACTTCATATTTAGTAACTTTCAAGCTTTGTGCTTCGTCAATTGCGTAAGCAGCGCCTACAAGCAATTCACGGGAAGCGTTAGCTGTGAAGTTAGTGTTTGCATCAACCAAACCAGCGTTGATTGCTGCTTGAACATAACCTTTAGCCCAAGCTGGAGCAGTGTTGTTTGTTTCAGCTGGGATTTCAAGATCCAATGCACGAGTCAGGATTGTAGCCATCTCGGACACAGTCACTTTACCGTTGAAGTCGAAGATTTTCTTCTCAACGTTTTTACCTTCCATGATACCAGCAGCAGTTACTGCTTCGATGTAAGGTACAGCCCAGTTTTTAGCTGTGTAGTTTTTGTCAGTGTAAGAAAGAGTTCCAGTGATCTCTTTCAGACCCAGCAATTTAGTGATAACTTTTGCAAACTCAGCGCGAGTCATGTCTTTGTCAAGACCTGCTGTACCATCCGGATAACCGTTGAAGATACCTTTTGCTTTCAATGCATCAAACTGTTGTTGCGGGGAAACTGCTGTGTCACCGAATGCTACAGATGCAAACATTGAGAATGCCATTGCTGTAGACAATGCTACGGATAAAATTTTCTTCATAACCTTTTTTTCTCCTCCTTGGGCGTTCATAACATTTGAATTTTCTTTTTTAATAGGGTCGCTCGTATTCCTCATATATTGTTGCACCCCCTTTCCAGAGTTGTGAGCAAGTTAATATAAATGATGTCTGTGAGCATATCACAGAAACTTGTAAACTAGTTTGTAAAGCAGAATCACACGTAAATAGACTAGTTTCCTAATCCTACCTTACGTATTATACAATGGGTCTCTCGTGGCGTAAAGCAATTTTTTCTAAAAAATAGACAAGATTCTTCACGAGGTCATTCTTGGTAACAGGCCCAATGTTTTCGACTCTACACTTTAAACGCAGTAGATTTCAAAAAGTTGCGGATTGCACAAAAAAAGTTTTGATTTTTTTTATGTATAGGTACAGTGCGGGTATTGAAGCCATTCAAAACCTTTTCAAACCGTTGATACAGCAGTATATCTGGAATGGTGATCTCTGGTTTGTCTGTGCTACCAACGTTTATTTATACCCGCAACTTCAGCCCATGAAGCGACAAAATTCACAAAAAATAAAATAAAAAAGCACCCCTATTGGGATGCTTTTGCTGCAGTTCTGGAAATATAAGTTATTTAATCTTCATCGCAAGTTCAATGATTTGAGCACGCATGTTTGGATCACTGTTCAATCTCAGATACATATCGTCAATTGGTTGTCTGTTCTCACGGTACGTTTTCTCATGCTTCATCGTTGTGTGAGACCATTCAATCAACTCATTCTCAGCCAGAACCAGATTGTTATACGCATCATGGAAGCCAGTGGACTGTACAAGCCCTTCCATAACTTCCTGAGAGATCTCCTGAGTCTTGCGTGTATCTTCCAACTTTTTCTCCAGAATGACTGCCTGCTTCTCAAACTGTGTCTTTGCCTTCATGTAGCCCAGCTGGGCTTTCGAATAAATCGGTTTCATTAGCTAACTTCACCCTCTAGATCATTGTGTATTTACCGTTATTGTATCTTAAACTCTAGCAAATTACAAAAATAGTTATTGGTAAAAATTCTGTTTCTTCTATTATAAAAGTACTCTATGTCAATTCATTGACAGCCATGAAAAGGACCTGCCCCTTTAGAGTAAGGGACAGGTCCTTCCTAAATTGCATCGATGAATCAAATGAATTAACTCAAGGTTTTAGGGAATAGACCTGTGCTCTTTTTGAGCAATTCCACAGCAATCTTCGCCGCTTCCGCGCGAGTCATGTTCCCTTTTGGATTGAATTGGAATTGCGATTTCTTAGATCCTGCTACATTTACAGGACTACCATCCATGATCTTAGCCTTAGTTACAGCTTGTACAGCTGGACGAGCATAATACTCAATTGAAGTTGAATCCAGGAACGACTTGCCTAGTGCTGAAGACAACTTGCTATCATTCGCTGCCAGTTTGGCGTTCATCGCACGTGCAATCATTACAGCTGCATCTTCTCTTGATATTGGTAACTGCGGCTGGAAGAAGCCATCACTGCGTCCCGTAATGATTCCTACACGTGCTGCAGTTTCAATAGCTTCATAGTTCCAAATCTCTGCTCCCGTACCTTTTCCTACATCACTAAACGTTTGTTGCGTTGGAGTTGTAATTGGAATATCCATTCCTTTTACCAATAATGTTGCAAATTCACCACGTGTTACGCGATCATCCGCTCCAAACGAATTACTCTTTAACGGCTTCATAAGTCCTTTTGCATACATCGCATTAAGGAAGTTTCTTGCCCAAGGATGGTTCGTAATATCCGCATAACTTCTACTTTGTTTCATTACTTTATAATATCCAAACTCATCAAACGGAACAGTAATTGTATGCTTTTTCGTGTCTACTTTACCGCCAATAGGTACCCATGTACCTGCCCGTGTTTTGTCAGAAAGACGGAACACCGTAATTGTGGAACCTACATCATCAACAATAGATGGATCGTAGTTTAAAACTAATGTACCACGGTTAGATGGCGTAAGAATGCGCTCAGCTGCAAACGTAGTGAAGATTCCATCCATACTATAAGGTGTAACCCCATTCGTCGCGGATCTGTAGCTACTATCATTTCTATTGCCTAACTCACCTATCCCTCCGTTAATCCAATAAATATCCGAGATCAACATAAAGTCACCTGTATCCGAAGCGGATGAGAAATTACTTGATACAGAAATTGGAATCTCAATTTTCGGTTTGTTCTCTCCTCCAATTTCCGTATCATATCCGTAATCATTAATTTTCTCTACAATCCCTTTTCTGGGCTCTGCAATACCAAACAAGATTTTATTGTTTGGATAGAACTTTGTGATACCAATAGCATTCTGTGATTGCAATACGGTTCCCTTCGGGAAGGAAAGTGATATGTTTTTATTTAAAGCTGTATACTTATTCGCCACTTTAGGTGCCATATACTGCGAACCCGTTGTCACTGCACTGGTGTAGTAGACTGAGACTGTGTCAGTAATCGTTCCACCCGGACGGGTAATCTCAATTTTGATCTTATTGTCTTTGTCTGGCTTCAATCCTACATAATCCAGGACAAATCGATTGTTATAATCTGTACGTTTCTCAGCAGGTTCTTTCCCAATCAGAACTTGAGTTGCACCTTCCGCTTCAATATCGAAACGTATATAGTTTTTGTTAACAACGATCTGATCCCCTACTGTCGGTTGTGGGGCTAAGATCCGATATGGAGCAGGCTCACGTACAACCTCTATACGTTGTGTCGATCGAGCACCTGTACTATTAATTAACTCAAGTGTATACACTTGAGTCCCCGGCGCATCGAACTTCAATCCACGAACCCGTCCAATGAACGAATCCTCATTACCTGCAAAGTCCGAGCCTGTTATATCCCCAACTGTAGCACCGTTATCTTTACTATCCAATACATTTTTGTTGTCGACTGTCTTACTAAAAATCACTTTTGACCCATAGCTCAAATTAATATTTTGAGCCCCGTTTCCTTTGAACACAAGGTCAAATTCTTTTTCACTGGTTACATATTTCCCATCTTTTAGAATGAAATCAGGAGTCACCGCAAAGATCCTACTTAATTTCTCTTCCGTGTAGTTTGTAACCGATTCATTATCAAACAATTCTCTACTTGTAGGAATCCGTGTTGGCATAAAAGATGCAATCGTTGAGTTATATGAATCTACTACATTAATTTTCAGAACCGAAGTTATGGTTTTCGGTCTTCCACCTGCATCGTCAACAACCGCACGAATATCAATGGTGTTCTCTCCGTAATAAATCGGACCATTTTTTTTGATTGGTAAACTAAACTTAAATTTTTCTTGTTTCGGAAAAGCAATCACCGGAACCTTTGTAGAACCTGCTGGAACTACCAGTGTAGTATCATTCACTAAGCTGTCTACAGTTGTTGCAACCAATTGGCCATTGACAAGCATTTCTGCCTTCAATTCATTTAGGTTCTTAAAACCAAGCAGTTCCCCTTCTACGTTCAGGAACTTATCTCCAGTGGATGAATCAAATGTATACGTTTCTCCAGTCTGTATACTACTTACATAAATAGAGCTAATTGTCGCGTATGTAACCTCGACAACCTTAGCCAGATCGGGTTCGGGATTATCACTGAAAGAGAAACGTAGTTGCTGCTTACCACTTGCAAGGTCAGTGATTTCATAAATCTGCTCGTTATCTTCTAACCCCGTTACTGTACCAGTAATTAGTTTAAGATCAACTGGTTTAAGTCCTGATGGCAAATATACACCTTTCAAAGTTGGAGCTGGGATCTTATTGAGCGTGCTTCCTGACTCTACAAGAATGTACAATTTATCTTCTTGCAATGTTGCACCATTCAGCGGTCTTTTGGAATCAACAGGCGATCCTTCTTTATAGTTAGGTAAGTAATACAGGTTGGTAATATCTTGTGCACCTGATGAATACACATAACCGGCTGTATATTGCGCACTAAACGCACCTTGGGTTACTTTGACTACAAGTGTCTGATCCTTGGCAGCTTTTGCACTGTCATTGGCACTAGGGATCAGATCAAACTCCTCATTAGATGTAAAGCTTACCATTCGATACTTGACCGACTTCCCATCTGGGCCTGTAATCAACTTCTCATCTTGATCTCCTACTATAATATTGTATTTGTCAATATCACCTTGGATGTTTATGGTACCCTCATCTGCAAATTTCCCACTACCTTCCACATAAGGAACCAGGATCTGACCCGATAATTTACCTTTGGTTTGATTTGCGCTAGTAAAGGTTGCTGGCTCCGTTTTGCTTATTACTGATTTAGTTTCATCACCAATTGTCACTTTGAGATCTACGAAAGGCTTGGTTTTATCAAAGTAATAAACAATACGCTCCGTTTCTATCCCATTTGGTTGACCCTCAATCTTGAACTTGAGAATATTTTTACCCGATAATAGCTTTATCTGAGATGCAAAGAAACTGCCATCGCTCGTTACAGGCGGGTCAATGGGCTCTCCTCCATTAACTGAAATTGAGACTTGAGTTGCATTTTTAACCGTACCTTGAAAATCGACACGTTCTGTATCAACAACTGTCTCTGTGCCCTCATTCAAGTTGTATGCTACTCCACCCCCTAGGACGGTACGATCTGTGTAGAGTACGAAGTTTTCGATATAAGGAGCCGGATCATACATTACATAGAATGTATCCGAACTCTCTACCGAACTATTACCTTGTGTCCCTATAAACGTTATTTTATTAAAGCCTGAAAATAAAGCTACATTACTAGCTGTAAATCGGTTGCTGCCACTATCCGTAATTGCCGTAGTTACTGAACGTGTCTCATCTGGAACCCATGTACGTAGATTCCCCTCTTCAACAAGCTTCAGTTGCTCGACTCTTACCTTTAAACTGCTACCGTTAACCTTGGCAAATGTACCTGTAATATCTAACGAGGAAGTAGGGCTTTTATACACAAGTTCTCTAGAGAGGAAATTGGAATTATCCGTCTTAGTAGAATCATAGATTAGCGAAAGTCTTGAGCTTTCTCGGATCGTGCGATCGGATGGTGTGAAATACGTTGAAAATGCATCTGCAGCGGACGCAACGGACGCACTGAACAAACCTTGTGGGAACAATGAAAACACCATGGTGGCCAACATGATCCAGACCAACGGCCGTTTCTTTTGTTGCATTAAATATCATCTCTCCTCTTTTTAAGTCAGTTACCTTTATATATCGGCAAAAGGTTCCAATTATTTAGTAAAAAGCTCAAAATAAACAAAAAACCTTATCCACAAGGGATAAGGTTGGGTCTGGAATAATATTCAAGAATAGCTATAACCATTACATTTATCTATTTATGATTTCGAACGAGTCTCCGGGCTCATCTTAACACGCATGCGCATCAGGAAATTAATAACCGGTCTTCTCGTTTTGCTAACAAGTCCGATGACTTCTGCTCCCACCTGGAGGAAGAACATCATGATACAGATAACCACAAACGTTACCCAGTTCGCTTCGAACATGGCAGCGGATGATTGGATAATTGCCAGAACTCCGAAGAATGCGGCAATTCCATAAATGATCAATACCGTCTGACGGTGACTGAATCCAAGTTCACGCAAGCAGTGATGCAGGTGACCTTTATCCGGTGAGAAGATCGGCTTCCGTTGTACCGCACGACGAATGATCGCGAAGAATGTATCCGAGAGCGGCACACCGATGATGATCAGCGGTGTAATGAAGGACACGACAGCAATTTGTTTGAATCCGAGCATGGATAACATCGCCAGAGAGAAACCAAGGAACAGTGACCCGGTATCCCCCATGAAGATCTTGGCCGGGTGGAAGTTGAAGAACAGGAATCCGATAATGCTACCCAGCAATACAAGACACATCAAGGCAATCATCATGTTACCCATCAGGAAGGACATCACGGCAATGGTACCAATGGCAATACCAGATACACCGGCTGCCAGACCATCCAGACCATCAATCAGGTTAATCGCATTGGTTACACCAACGATCCATAAGATTGTCAGCGGAATGGATACCCAAGCCTCGAGTGAAGAATAGGAATCCTGAAAAGGAATGTTAACGAAATCTACGCGAATGTTAAACCCGAATACAACGACAGAAGCAGCAACGATCTGACCGAGCAACTTCACTTTGGCCGACAGCTCAAACCGATCATCGAGTGCTCCGATCAGTACGATAATGGTTCCACCAATCAGAAACGCGCTGACAAAACTCATATCACGAGTCGTGAACCATGCCGATACAAACGGAAGCAATGCAGCAACTGTAATAATAAAGGCCAGGAATATCCCCAGACCACCAAGACGTGGCATGATCCGTGTGTGTACTTTACGTGCATTCGGCGTATCCATTGCGCCAATGCGGACTGCGAACTTTTTGACAAGTGGTGTCAGGGCAAGAGCCAGTCCCATTGACACGATAAATCCAATGATAAAGATCGCTACCATTTGAACATTCGACCCCCAATTATAATACCTGTACGAAATTATAAATCCCCTGATCTCTTTTTATATATAAAAAATTATTGTTAGTCACTTTTGATGAAATGCCATTTGCACCAGAACGGAGAGGGCAGAAATAACCTGTAGAAGCGAAGCGTTCGCCTTTATCGCGGGATTTCAACCTTGTAAAGGTGGATAAAAGAAATCCAGAGATAACAGCGATCAAAAGGTTATTCTGACATCGAAGTGGCAACGTGCAACTTAAAGTTTCATTTGAGTGGCACACATGTAATCCGGAATGAATTATACGCTCATCACACCCGAAAAGCCATCCTCAATTTCTAGCAAAAACACGCATTTATCTCGCAATTACCTGTTTTTAAGGGACTTTCGTCACGTTTTCTTTGTCCCGCATCACCTTAACAGCGAATTTCGGAAGCGCAAGCATCCGGCCAGCCCGGCTTGGTTCACGCAACAAGCGATAGAACCACTCCAATCTTAACTTTTGGAACAGCATAGGCGCACGTTTGGTTTTACCCGAAATTACATCAAAACTGCCGCCGACGCCCATGGTTACGGGAACCTGTAGTGCGTCTTTGTGCTTGTGAATCCACGGTTCCTGTGTGTCGGCCCCACGTGCTACAAACAACAGATCAGGTGTCGCTTCACGTATGGCAGCGATGACCTGTTCATCCTCAGCCGGACCAAAATAACCGTCGCGATAACCCACAATTCGAATCGCCGGATACTGCTGTTGTAACCGAACTGCCGTTTCTTGAATCACCTCAGGGGTGGAACCCAGCAGATATACGCCCCATCGATAGTTTTCTCCAACACGCAGCAATTCATGTAAAAGCTCAAATCCCGGCACTCGCTCAGCTACAGGATCTCCACAATAGTTGGCAGCCCATACGACACCAGTTCCATCCGGAACAATCAATTCCGCAGATTGCATGACTTCCATGATTGCGGGATCTTCCAATGCGGCCATCACCATAATTGGGTTGGCTGTAATGACTTGATGGGGTGTCTGCTTGGACAGCACAGCTTCCTGGAGAACCTTTACCGTTTCTTTCATTGTCAGTTTGGAAAAAGGAATGCCGTAGATCGAAACGGTAGGTATTGATCCGGTCTGACTCATCTTTATCTCATCCTTTGCGGCCTAAATAGTTAATAATGTGCTGTGCAGGTACTCTGGCTTCCTGCTTGAGTTGGGTGATACCTTCTTCATGTTCCTTCAGCCACTGTGAACGTTGATCCAGCAGCCCAACGACAGTTTTGGCGAGTTTGTCGCCATCGAGTGTATCCGTATTGCCTGCTGGTTCACTATCCAGACGAAGCAGAAATTGATCTATTTTCGGATCGTACGAGATGCCCACCGGAGGCACATACTGCGATGCTGCATAGATCAGACTGTGCAGACGCATACCGATGACGAGATCACACTTGCTGACTTCCTCCAGCATAAGCTGAGGATCGGTCATATCCGGTGTGATGCTAATCTCACTACCTTTACTGGTCACATCACCGAGCATTTCCATAAGGAATCGTGAAGCCTGTTCATCAACTGGCAAATGGAATGGCAGAAAACGCAAGTGCACAGCTCTTTTGGAGCACAACTTTTTCAATCCTGCCGCAATAGCCGTTAGCTCTTTACGATCCGACTCCCAGAACCGTACCGATATGCCGATCACAGGAAGCTTGGTGTGTGCTCCAGATGTAGTTTCCACTCGATTAGCTTGAGTAGCTGCATCTGCTGAGACAGCACCTGTGCCACTGTCAATTTTTGCTTCAGGTAATGGCAAGCCCATTACCGGGTCGGGTACGACATGGATCTGATTCCACTGTAGCCCGAGCCCACGCAGGTAGTCTGCAGATTGTTCATCCCGAACGGATACATAGGTGCAGCCCTTAAAGACTGATTTGATCATCGGATTAAAAATCTTACGATTCACAGGGCCAATCCCCTGAGCATAGATGAACGTTGGTTTTTTCAACATCTGAGCCAGCTTGATCACACCCAGATAATAAGGAATGGACTTCAGTCCAGTGGCATCCTGCAATAGACTTCCTCCGCCACTGATTAACCCGTCACTTTCCTTGAGCGCTTCACGGACTTCCTTCAATTTCATACGTTGCACGGAGCGTACACCGTACATGGAGGTGGTCCATTCGGGATCACCCGAGAGAACAATCGGTTCAATCGTAACGTTTGACCTCTGACTTTCCTCTTCCAGCGCTGTCAAAATCGACTTTAGCACTGCCTCGTCTCCGCTATTGTGGAATCCGTAATACCCCGAGATGACTAACTTTTGAGAAGTGGTGACCATTTTTTCCAACATCCTTCCGCTACTTGCCACACACCCACAGCAATGATACCGAAGATTAAGCCAAGTCCCAATCCCATCACTCCACGAATGAGTGACAATACAGCCGGCGTATGGATATGCGCGAACGTATCCACCATGGACAACTGTCCAATCGCTGCAATAATGAGCACAAAGATGACTTTACGATATTTTAAAGCGGCGAACACGCCAACGATAAATAGCGGGTGTCCCAGCATAAATTCTTTGAATCTCGGACGTACACCGAACGTATCTTCCAACGTAGTACGCAGGAACATCTCGAATGGTGTTACTGATCCCGAGTTGCCTGTACGGCTCAAGTAATAGTAACCAACAACGGCAGCAACGAGTGCCAAAACAACCATTAAAACATTAATTGGCATACGAAGCATTTCTTTGATTTTCTTGATAGAGAACGAACCCGAACCACGATAAAACACAATGTAGATCGCTACCAGCGCCATTGGTGCAAAGTGCAACAGACTTACGCCGCGGAACTGGTTAATTACCAGACTGTACGTAATGCTGTTAAGCAACGCGATGACAAAAGGTACGGCCAGGAACGAAATAATTGACGTTCTTACATATAAAACTATCGTCTGCTTCAAACGACGACTCGCAGATGCGTCAGGTTGACGCTGTTGCTGATAGTTCACGGTACGAACGGCCAGCACCATCGCTATGGTCGGCGCCGCTATGGCCACAAGCAAGGCTATTCCTTGCTCCAGCAGCGTTGGTTTCAAGAGGAACAATCCTGCACTGCCCACCAAAGCAACCACAAACGCGATCAAGGTCAGTAGTGGGATAAAATAAGAAACCATAAGTGCAATCATCGCAATTGCACCAACAAGAGCAACCAGCTTGGCATAACGTTGAATCGACGAATCCTTCACTGTGAATGCTTCAGCTTGTCCGAGTTCGAAGCCATGTTTCGCCATACGTTCTATCGCATGACCCGGCTCACCCAGGCTGTTGATCAGATTCTCAATTGGATCTGTAATCATGGCCTTGGCTGTATTCCGACTTGGCGATGCATTCATATAAAGCATACGAATGTTGCGGTCTTTGGTTGCCAGTACAAAACGGTCAGCGATCGTGTCTACGTCCAGATTGGCATCGCCATCACTAAGCGAGTACAGACGCGTAACGTTGTAATCCGTTTTATAAGCAAGGGTCTGGAATCCAGACTGCGGTTTCTTCAAGTTCTCAATGGCTGCAAGACCAATATTGTGCTTGTTCAGCAACTGTGCAAATTGATCAAGACTTCTCATCTCTGCATTATCATTGTACCCTTTCACAGCATCACCATCAAACAAGATGCGCTTTACGCCATTCTCTTCGAAGAAGGTAAGCAAGCGCTCCATCGATTCCTGGCTGTAGGGCACACTGTCCGAGATCCGCGGCAAAATGTAAAAACCTTTATCACGCAGCATCTTCACGGCAACCGGATCGGGCTGCAAAGGCTGCATGTTGGCATTCTCCGGAGGAGTCTGCAATATTAAGCCGCTACGACCTTCATATTCCCATGGTTGCACTGGAATCTGCCGATCAGCGAACGTTTGTTCAATAATAGGGGTATACGTCTGTGCATTTTCCTCCGATGTAAATAACACATACGTATAATTTGCGTTAGAAGGGATCACATCTTTGGTCAGGTTCGCGAGATCCTGGCCGTTATACACCATCAGTCGGCGTGTCTTTCTAAGCTCGTCCAATGTACTTTCGAACACAGCCATTGTTGTTACGCCTGCGTCTTTCAGACGAGTCAATTGTTCATTCATGAAATCTTGCGGATGTGCCTGATACGCGGAGATATCCAGCAGCCCCCGATAGTTGAAAACAAGTTCTACCTTTTTGGCAGAAGATTCTGTCTGCACCCGATCACTGATTACAGGGATGGACGCAACGAGACCGATAATAACGACGAGCCACAACCACTTCCGAGAAGCGTTATTCCAATAAAGCCATTTTTGACGCACTACATGTACCTCCTCAAGTGTTGGAACCAAATGCACGTTCAGCTCAAGTAATTCGTTCATTTAACATTCATACAATAGGTTACAAACAGCTTGTGTCAACAAGCCTTCTTATATGCTATATAGATTGAACTAAAGCAATATTTACACTTGCCACTTCGATGACAGAACAACCTTCCGATCGCTGTTAACCCCCGATTTTGTTGATTTACTTTTAATAAAGGTGAAAATCTGGTGATCAAGGCGAACGTTCCACTTCTTCAGGTTATTTCTGCCCTCTACGTTCTCGTGTAAATGTTCAGTTCAATTTATATAGATCCATCTGTATATTATTTCAAAGAAAAACCCCTCCGCCAACCAACCTTACGGTGCGGAGAGGCCTTCTCATGTTCTTGCTCATTGTTGCATTCGTATTATTGTGCGTCTACACGCGACATCACGGTAGTCACCAGACGCTCGATCCGGCTTTCCGCATCTTCCAAATTCTCTCCACGCACGGCGAAGTATACTTTGATCTTCGGCTCTGTTCCCGAAGGGCGCAAGCAGAACCATGAACCGTCTGCCAAAATGAACTTCAGTACGTTCTCCTTCGGAAGACCGTCCAGACCAAGGGAGTAGTCCAGTACATCTTGTACCGCAATTCCCGCTACTTCTTGTGGCGGATTGGAACGCCAGTCCGTCATTTTGGCTTGAATCTGAGCTACGCCGTCTTTGCCTTTCAGCGTACGGGACTCCAGCTTCTCCAGGAAATATCCGAATTGGTTGTATAGTTCTTGCAAGACATCATAGAGGGTCTTGCCTTGACTCTTATAATACGCAGCAGCTTCAGCAATCAGCATCGAGGCAAGGACAGCATCCTTGTCACGGGCATAGTTGCCTGAAAGGTAGCCATAACTCTCTTCATATCCGAACAAGAATGTATGACTGCCTGTTGCTTCGAACTGGTTCATTTTTTCACCAATATATTTGAAGCCTGTCAGTGTGTTCATCACTTCAGCACCGTAATGTTTAGCAATAACAGCACCCATCTCACTTGTTACGATCGTTTTGACAACCGCACCGTTGCTTGGCAGTGTTCCGGTCTCTTGCAGGCGACTCAGCAGGTAATGTACCATAATGGCACCAGACTGGTTACCAGACAAGACGAAATATTTGCCATCGTTGTCTTTCACGACAGCACCCATACGGTCTGCATCCGGATCTGTACCGATCAGAATGTCAGCGCCCACGGATTCTCCCAGCTTCATCGCAAGCGTAAACGCTTCGCGTTCTTCCGGGTTAGGAGATTTCACGGTAGAGAACTCAGCATCCGGCTGTTCCTGTTCCGCTACAATGTGCACTTGCTCGAATCCGATCTGCTCCAGCACACGACGTACAGGGATGTTGCCTGTGCCGTGCAGCGGTGTGTATACGATTTTGAAATCACGACCAATGCCCGATTGGATCAGTTCGCGGCTCAGACTGCGGCTTGCTACGGTATCCACGAATGCTTGGTCTTGGTCTTCACCCAACCAGATCAAGAGCCCCTGCGCTTCTGCCTCTTCTTGGGTCAGCTTCTTCACGTCAGCAAGGGAAGGCACTTCTTGGATGTACTGAATAACTTTTTCCGCTTCATCCGGTACCAATTGACCGCCCTCATGATTGTAGACCTTGTATCCGTTGTATTCCGGTGGGTTATGGCTCGCTGTTACAACGATTCCGCCAGTAGCCTTCTGATTACGCACTGCAAATGACAACTCTGGAGTTGAACGCAGGGATGGGAACAGCTTGGCTACAATGCCGTTTCCAGCCAGTACAAGCGCAGCATCCAATGTGAATTCAGGTGAGAAATGACGGGAATCATGAGCAATGACCACAGAAGGTTTGCCTTCTTGGTCACCATGCTGCTCAAGCAAATAACGCGCAAATCCTTGCGTCGCCCGACCTACAGTGTAACGGTTCATCCGGTTGCTTCCTGCACCAATGACCCCGCGCAATCCTCCTGTACCAAACTCCAGATTTCTGTAAAAACGTTCCTCCAGCTCTTTCGGCTGATCCTGCAAGTCACGAAGCTCTTGTTTCGTTGCTTCATCAATCGAAGCATCCTCCAACCATTGCTGCAACGTCTCTGCTGCTGCTGTGCTTAACTGTTCCATTCCAATAAACCCCTTCCGTCTATATAAATTCAGGTGTGCTGAGTTACTTCAGCATCTTGCATCATTCGGCCCGTCTATGTTCCGAAATGATGTCAATGCTCACGTATGTAATCAGCTTGGGTCAGACAGTGCAAACATAATCTCGCCTTCAGCGACTACTTTATCGTCCACTCGGGCAGTTGCTTTACCTTTACCAATGGAACCCTTCAAACGTGTAATCTCCACTTCCAGGATCAACGTATCTCCGGGCACGACTTGTCCACGGAATCGGAAGTTGTCCAGTCCCGCCAAAAAGCCAATTTTGCCTTTATTGCCTTCCATATTCAGAATGGCTACTGCACCAACTTGAGCCAGCGCTTCAGTAATCAGTACACCCGGCATTACCGGATACTCTGGAAAATGACCAATGAAGAATGGTTCGTTAATGGTTACGTTCTTCAGACCAACGGCACGTTTGCCATCCTCAATCTCTAGAATCTTGTCCACCAGCAAAAACGGGGGACGGTGCGGGATGATTTCTTGAATCTGTTTGATATCGAGCACAGTGTAATCTCCTCTCGGGATGTTTATATGAGCGTTCTTCATCATAAAATTCTCATGTGCGCATAGATGACCGTTACGGTTACGGATCGTTCTTTCGATCGCTGTTGTTTCCTGATGTTTCTGAACTATATCTCAGATGGATAACATTAGGAAACAAAGGCGAATGCTTCGCTTCTTTCGAACGATTCCGTTCCCTCCACTTACTTCGGTGCGGACACGGAAAACCTTTATGATCAAATCGATGCTCATATAAAATGTTTTAATTTAAATTGTTGTATGGAAAGCATATTTTCGGTTAACACTAGTTATATCCTTCATGACTGCAGTAGTGAAGGTTAAGATAAGGGGTCTCTCTTCGCGATGACGAATGTCTTTCGCAGGGGAGGCCTCTTTTGACGTCAAACGTCATCCATCATTATACTGTTTTCAACGTCAAAAAGAAAACTCCTGCCTGCGCAGGAGTTTTCGCTTAACTCGTTACATTATGGAGCGAACACTAGATTATATACATGTTCCCATGTACTCCATTGCCATACGGAACCAATATCCTGTTTGCCCAGTACCACATATCCAGCTACCATTCCGCCAGCGAGGGCAAGAACAAGCAGGGCCGGAACCAGGAACCATCTAGCGATGCGCCATCCACTCTTCTTCTTCTTGACTTCCTTTTTCTCTGGCTTACTGTTCTGCTGCTGTGTTTCTGTCATCACATTCACCTTTTATGCTCTCATATTGTTGGCGAGACCCAACATGGAATCACTTGAAGTTAGCGCCTTGGCCGCCAGTTGATATGTCCGCTGTCCTTGCATAAGCAGAGTCATCTCCTGTGTCATATCCACATTGGATTGCTCCAGAAATCCTGGACGGATTAATGCAGCTGCTTGACGTGTAGCTGCATTCGCGCCAAATACATCATCCTCGGTTAATCCCGCATCCAGGCCGAACAGGTTATCCGCATATTGTACCAGACCTTCAGGGCGTTCAATGTCTACCACTTGTAGTTGTGCCCCAATGATTGCGTTCGCCTCATTACCACGACGGATTAACAGGTTGCCATTTTCATCAAAAGCAACTTTGCTATTATTCGGTGCCGTAATGCGATTACCTTGACGATCCAGAGCAAAGTGGCCTTCACCATTAACCATCACCATCATATCTGGTGCATTTGGATTAGCTTTTGGTCTTGTATCCGGTACAAAATGAAATGCACCCTGACGAGTCCACATTTTCTCCCCGTTCGCTTCAACTGCAAACATGGCATTTCCTTCAATGGCCAGATCAGTCGGAAGGCCGGTCTCGTTCAAGGGGCCTTGAGACATATCCTTCGTTACATCCGCCAAACGAGCACCAAAACCGAGGTTATATCCCATCGGTGTGGAGCGTCCATCCAGTTTGTATTTGTCCGGTTGTTGTTGCACCCGGGTCAGCACATCCTCGAATGCCGCTTGCTTGCTCTTATAGCCTGCCGTATTCACGTTGGCAATATTATCGGCAATGACATCCAGTCGTTGCTGTATGGCAGTCATGGAAACCTTGGCACTAATCATCGAATTATTCATCGGTGGTTTACCCTCCCTTGTGTCCTGTCCACCCTCCCAAACCCTCCCTAGTAGGGAGGGCCCCAGATGGCGCTGCCCTCTGGACTCCCGAAACAGGCGGATTAGGTAAGTGGGGTACGATCTTGCTAAGTGACGGTGGTGTGTGTTCGCCGCGACTGCCGGGTTATGATTCTCGCCATAGTTTCACATGGCTGAATCATAACCCGGCACGCTCTTTATGCAGCGTGGTAGCTCCGCGTGGCCTCTCCCTGCTTTGCTTCGCAAAGGACTGTCGGGACCGTCGCTTCGCTCAGGTACTGCCACGCATTCCTCGCATAAGCTCGGTTGCGTCTAGGTCTTGCGCTTGCGTGGTCTCTTCCCTGCTTTGCTTCGCAAAGGACTGTCGAGACCGTTGCTGCGCTCAGGTACTTTTACGCAATCCTCGCATAGGCTCGGCTGCGTCTTGGCTCTTCGGCTGCGCAAAGGGCGTTTGGCTCTCCGCTGCGCGGTTATATTTAAACGTCGGCGTTATACACGGCCGACTTCATTGACGGCTTTATCCAGACTGCGGTCGTAGAATTGTACGACCTTCTGGTTCGCTTCATACGCACGGTATGCAGCGTTCATGTCAACCGTTGCCTGTGAAGCATCAACATTGGAGCCTTCCAGGTAACCTTGACGGATCTGCACATTATCACCGGCAGCCATCATCCGGGCCGTTGCCCCATTTTGATCACTCAGACTGAAATTGCCATCACCTTGACGAACCAGTTGATTCGGCTGGTCAATGACACTGATGCCGAGAGTAACCCCTGTCGGTGCACCGGTTGCTGCATCCACCAAACGGCCTTGCTCATCCACTTTAAATTGCTCTACGGAACCTGTCAACACTATAGGTTGTCCATTATTATCCAACACTTGTGAACCTGTTGAGCTCAGCAATTGTCCCGTTCCTGTAATCTCGAAGTGACCATCGCGTGTATATCCGGTGTTACCTTCTGCATCCTGAACTGTAAAATACGCCTGAGGCTGATAAGTTACCGTGCCATCGGCCCGTACAAATTTGCCTGATGCGTCAAACGGGACAGGTTGTCCAGTCTGCGGATCGTTGACCGTCATATTGGATGAAATGGAAAAATCATTTTTCTGCCCCGTCTCCATAATGGTCCCCTGCAAATTCATGGACAAACTCTCTTCCGCGAACACCCCCGTGTTCAGCTTGCCCAGCCGCTTTGTCGGGAGATTTGCATCTCCGCCTACCAAGGTAATGAGCATTTCCGGGAAGGAACGGCTTACGCTGTTCACTTGTTTGTATCCCGTGGTGTTCATATTTACGATATTTTGTGTTGCTGTGTCATGGCGGCGTTGTTGCGTAATCATTCCCGCAGTAGCGGTGTACAGACCTCTTAACATGTATTAACCCCTCTCCTCAAGCGCTTGCACTGCATCGCAGGTTGGCTGCTTGTCCGTTCTGCTTTCCGAGCATGGCGAACCTTTGCTTTTTATATCGGCAGATTAGAACTTTTTCTTAACCACCTGATCCAAATTATTAAGCATAATGCCTGTCCCCTTCACGACACAGTGCATTGGATCTTCCGCAACCCATACCGGTACATGCAATTCATTGGATAAAAGCTCGTCCAGTCCGTTCAGCAATGCACCTCCACCTGTCAATACAACACCACGATCGATAATGTCCGCTGACAATTCAGGCGGTGTACGTTCCAATACCGACTTTGCTGCCACGATGATGGATTGCACAGAATCCCAGAGTGCTTCCTGTACTTCATTTCCCGATACCGTTACGGTAACAGGCAGACCGGATACCATATCGCGTCCGCGAATATCCATCTCCGTTTGACGTCCACCCGGATGTACGGAACCAATCGCAATTTTGATATCTTCCGCGGTCCGTTCACCGATCATAAGCTTGTATTTGGCTTTGATAAACTTGATAATAGCTTCGTCGAACTTGTCCCCTGCGACCTTAATAGAAGAGGCGGTGACCACGTCGCCCATAGACAGGACTGCAACGTCAGTCGTACCGCCGCCGATATCCACGACCATATTGCCGCTCGGCTGAAAAATATCCATTCCCGCACCGATCGCTGCCGCTTTCGGCTCTTCTTCCAGAAACACTTCTTTGGCACCGCTGCGTTCTGCCGCCTCGCGGATGGCCTTCTGTTCCACAGAAGTAATGTTCGTTGGTGCACAGATCAGAATTCGAGGGTGGCTGTACCAGCTTCTTGCACCCACACGATTAATGAAATGTCTGAGCATCGCTTCCGTAATCTCGAAGTCCGCAATAACGCCGTCACGCAGCGGTCTAATGGCAACAATGTTACCTGGAGTACGCCCCACCATACGACGCGCTTCTTCCCCAACAGCAAGGACACGCTTCGTATCTCTTTCAATGGTCACGACGGAAGGTTCATCGAGGACAACCCCACTTCCTTTCACGTGAATAAGCACGTTGGCCGTGCCAAGATCAATACCGATATCCTTGCTAAACATAAAAGAGCCCCCAAAGTGATATTATTTGGTCAGCGTATCCTGTGAAAAAGAGTCCCTTATCACGTCACCGCTCGTTCGACAAAGTGCAACATATATATGTAAAAATCGGGCTGATAAGATGTCATAATTCGATCCTGTACCAGCTTTTAACATATCATACTTCAGGGGAGGGATTCAATGCATGTGTGAGCTTTTTGACCTACGTCTTAAAGAAGATGCCTACGATTTGGCGGAAGCCAACACCTCGCGTTTCTTGCCACTCGTTTTTTTGTATTTAATTTTGGTCGCTTCCCCGCCCCGCAAATGGCGGATGGACTTGTGATACTCCAAAATGTGTTTTACCTGATCTGCAAGATCAGGGTTGATTTCCGGCAGACGCTCCGTCAGATCCTTATGCACAGTACTCTTTGACACGCCGAATTCTTTGGCTATGGTACGGACCGTATTCCTCGTCTCAACAATGCAGCGACCAATTTTGATGGTCCGTTCCTTGATGTAATCGTGCACGCTCCCGCCTCCCTACTGTGTGGATAGTTTGGTACATTATATGAGGAGCATGCCTATATATTCGCGGTTTAGAGGTGTGACAAGCTTCGAAGGTCCCATTATTTTCTGAAAAGCACAAAAAGAGCAGAGGTTGAACCCTCTGCCCATCATGTTGCTGCGGTAAAAATCATTTATTTTTCCGGAAGATATCCTTGCGGGTTAACCGGCTGTCCATCTTCGTACACTTCAAAGTGAAGGTGGTTGCCAAGCGTTTTACCCAATTCATTGACACCAGCAGATGCAATCGCATCTCCCTGTTTCACTTCGTCGTCCTGTTTCACTTTGACGTCTGCCAAGCTTTGGTATACCGTTTTCAGGTTATCACTGTGTGTGATTTCCACAACCTGACCTGTGAGCGGATTTTGCTCAACGCGGGTAACTTTACCGGCAAGCGCTGCTTTGACTTCAAACGTTTTGTTATCCCCACGTGCCAGATCCACACCCGTGTTCGGGATGAATGTATCATTGTACTGCACCATTGCCGCTTCATGTTCCTCGGTTGAAGCTTCGCTATCATAGAAAGGTTTTACTACCGAAATTTCGGACGGTACCGCTACCGGCCATACAAAATTCTCCGACTTGGCAACAACTTCCACACTTTCTTCTTCTCCGCCTGCTGCTGTTCCTTCTGTACCCGCCGATGCACCTGTTTCTACTACCCCGCTAGCAGTGTCCGGGTTCATAGCTTTGTCGCCTGTTCCCTGATAGACCCACACTAAGGTTAGTATAATGCCTGCTGCTGCGATGTAGGCTGCCGGGAAGACCCAGCGTTTGGACATTGCTCTTTTCCATGAAGAGGGCTGGCTAGCCGGTACTCCTTGAGTTGTTTTAGGAGTTTCTTCTTGGACTGTTTTTTTGTTTTGTTCATTCATCTTGATCACCTCAGTAACAAGTGTTACCGGGTGCAACTCTTTTATACACGCGCGACTCTAATTATTTTCACGGAGGTTTCAGAGAGTGCTATATATATATATTGGACATAAGTGTTAGTTCGTGCACCGCTTCGGGGCCAGAAAACCTTTCGACCGCTGGTTACTACCAGATTTCTTCTATCACCTTCTTCAAAGGTGAAATCCGGTAGTAAAGGCGGACGCTTTGCTTCTACAGGTCTTTTCTGCCCCCTGCGCTCTGCATACGCTAGCACTCTCCGCATATATAGCCAAGTCTTAAAACCTCCGGAATGGGTGTTGGTAGACTGGTCTGGATTGGCTGTAGAGGCCGATCCTTCTATAAAGTGCATTTATCGGTGAGAGCGAAATGATATAGGATGTGGCTGGATAATATAGTTTAAAGCGCCTGGGTTCTCCTACTTCGATGCAAGCATCTTGGATGCCTGTCCGAATGAGATGCCAGTATAGTAGTGCTTGAGAATCTGGGTGGCCGTGTGTCCCTCCTGCGCCATGCCATTTGCTCCCCATTGGCTCATGCCAACACCATGCCCGTATCCATACGTTGTAATCTGGACCTCATCACCTGTGGTCTTCCAACTGAACTGGCTGGATCTTAATCCGAGCAGCTTGCGAACCTCTGGGCCGCTGAATGTTTCACCTGCGATTTGCATTTCCTTAATCCGATGTCCTTTGGTTGTAGACAATACCTCCATCCACGACCCACTCTTCTGGGTGGTAACCGGAATCGCATCCAAGTTCAGTTTCTGCAGAATCTCGTTACGCTTCATGGTAACGGTCTGTTTGTAGCCTGGGGCAAGGGTTTTGTCCCATGGACTGTCCACACTTTGCAGATACGGTACAGCGTTACCCCACACATCCTCCGCATTCTCGGTATACCCATTACTTGTGGAAAAAAAGGATGCGGTGATCGCCTTGCCCTGATATGTCATCACCGTATCTCGACTTTCGCGCACAGCCTGTTGCAGCTTCTCCCATTCCTTCGCCTTCCCTAGGCGAGTCCAATCTGCTTTTACCTGATCTGGCGGAATAAACACCTGATGGCTGACCGTATCCGTCACATCCGCCGCACCCGATGGAACACCGCTTGTATCACTTGCAGCAAGTCTTCGCACGATAAACGTGCGAGCCGCTATCGCCTGTGCCTTTAACGCCTCCAGCCTGAATGCCGCCGGCATCTCAGCAGCCACAACCCCCGTAACATAGTCTTCCAGCGGCAGATTCATCGTTGTGCCCGTTGCAGACAGGTATACGCGTACCTGGGGTTCTGGATAGGTAACAGGAACTGCTGGCACAGGAGCTGGAGTTTTTGTACTGCTGGCATCTGTTGGAGCAGGGATCGGCTTGGGTGATTCGGTTGTCCGTGGCCATACCAGAATGACCGGAATCAGCAAAGCCATTGCCAATAAGGCAGATACAGCGGCAGCAGGTTGCCATCGTGTAGCGTTGCGTCCCCATCGGGGTTTTCGCGCGAATGTCCACATTCGGCGACGCTTCACACGGCGAAATTGGTCCAGCTCAATGACAGGTATATGAATTTGCTCGGTTGCCTGCCGGTTCAGTTCATCTGTCGACACCCGTTCTGGAGTTGATAATCTTGCAGGCTGTGATGGAACAGTCCTCAGATTTAATGGAGCAGGCTTGTCTTTCTCCACTCCAGAAACGGCATTCTCCTCCGGCTCTTGCACACCTGGACGGGGGACAAGCGGTACCTTTACCTGTACACGAGCTTCTTTCATTCGACGATAACCCTCCGTTGTCTATGGCCGGTCATGTGCCGGTCGTGTTGATCAAATCCATAGTTTAGGTTATGACCTAGCTCGATCTGATAGAACCTGATTTAAGAGAAACGAGGCCCTTTTCCTTCCATTCACTCACCTGCTTTATTTTGCCGCGTATCTCTTACAAATGCTGATCTGTCGCCATAAATAGGCGTTTATCCTTAAACCAAATTCTTAAAATAGACGCTCTTTCATTTTGTTCAGACTTGGAACAGAATACGATGTACATTATATAAATTAGGACCAGCTATTAATAGAATCAGGTATCAAATTCCTCATCATCTTGTTAAAAGTAAACACAAAAAAAGCCAAGCCAGATGGCTTAGCTTTATCATTTTTTTACAATATACAGTTCCATCACATTCATAAAACACACAAGCGTGTCGTTCATCATAGAGGGACCATATTTTTACTAAACCCAGTGTTAAGCCAAAGTTGGTTGCACCTTAAACATCGGTACTTCTTTCTCCACTTTTTCACTAGGAGCTTTGGTTGCTTCCAACTTAGGCTCATCAACCGAGATCCGATAGATGTCAGCGCCAAGTCCGTTAAGCTTCTCAGCCAGATGTACATAACCACGGTCGATGTGATGAACACCGCCAACTTCCGTTGTACCTTCAGCAACAAGACCTGCAATAATGAGTGCGGCACCCGCACGCAAATCGGTAGCCGTTACTTTGGCACCCTTCAGTTTGGCATTACCTGTGATGATGGACGAACGTCCTTCAACTTTGATCTCCGCATTCATCAATTGGAACTCATCCACATGCATGAATCGGTTTTCAAAAACAGTCTCTGTCACAACACTTGTTCCTTCAGATGCGAGCAAGAGTGCCATCATCTGGGATTGCATATCTGTTGGGAATCCTGGGTATGGTAATGTTTTCACATCTACAGCCTTAAGAGGGCGATCTGCGATTACACGCACGCCATTCTCATCCGGTTGGATGGTTACACCCATCTCTTCAAGCTTCGCGATAACGGAGCCTAAATGATCAGAGATTGCACCTTCAATGTACACGTCACCACCAGAAATTGCAGCAGCAGCCATATACGTACCCGCTTCTACCCGATCCGGAATGACTGTGTGTGTAACGCCTGTGAGTTTCTCCACACCTTCAATGCGGATCACTCCAGTACCAGCACCACGTACAATGGCACCCATTCCATTCAGGAAGTTGGCAAGATCCACAATCTCAGGTTCTTTGGCAGCATTCTCCAGAACAGTTACGCCTTCGGCCAATGTTGCAGCCATCATAATATTTTGAGTGGCACCTACGGAAGCCACATCCAGATAAATTTTCGCGCCACGTAACCGTCCTTGGCTACGAGCTTCGATATAACCCTGGCCCAAGCTGATCTCTGCGCCCATGGCTTCAAAACCTTTCAAATGCTGATCAATAGGCCGTGTACCGATGGCACATCCACCAGGAAGTGAGATTCTTGTATGACCCATTCGAGTCAACAGAGGTCCCATGACCAGGAAAGACGCCCGCATTTTACTTACCCATTCGTACGGGGCTTCACAGGAAGTAAGCTTCTCCGCATTTACGGTAATCACTTCGTCCCGGTATGTAACTCCCGCTCCCAGCGATTCCAACACCTTGTTAATCGTCATCACATCGTCTAGAGGAGGTGCGTCAATAATAACGCTTTGTCCTTCTTCCCCTAAGAGAGAGGCAGCGATGATCGGAAGAACAGAATTTTTAGCGCCGCTAACTTTGACACTTCCGGTCAACCTTTTGCCACCGCGGACGATAAATTTGCTCATCATGGTTCCCTCCGCGCTTTTATTCCCTTTTCTTCATTCCGGAATACGTAAGCCCCACTGTGTGTAGAAAGGACTGTTGCTGTGTGTGGAATTTCGACATATTCTGGCATATTGCCACAGATGTCTGTTCAGAAAAGAATTGGTTTTTATAATCCATATCAATGATACCATGTGCCGTGCTTCTTGCTATTCAGCATGTAAAATGAGTGTCTTACAAGCCAGCAGAGCATCAGAACAGACAGAGTGGGATGGTTATTAGCCGGCATGAACCGGATACCCCGTTTATAACTACAAAATAAGTGAACAATTGTGAATTCCCTAACTTCCATCATAACATTGTTGAATTGTACGATACAAGCATTTTTACATAAAACATCTCAAATTCATCCAATTTTACGTCACATTTTTTTCTTAATTTCTTTACCGACAACTCATACTCTAATTGTTAACACAATTAATCGATGTTATTCGACAATGAGCTCCTTCAAGGGCCTAACAGATGATTAACCAACCATCTCAACATTAAAACAAATTACGCAACATTTGAGTCCATGACAAGTAGTCAATGACAAAGCCAGCAACGGCATGCCCCAGAATGATGGCGAGCAACAAATGTAGCAGTCTTCCCTGAGCACCTCGTGGTTGTCTGATGATTAAATCCAGTTTGAGATTCTGCAAAGCCCACCAAGACAACGCAATACATAAAAGGGAGACGATGATTGAGACCAAGCCATTGGTGCTTAACGCCTGATTCACCTGATTCGTCAGATCAGTATCCATATATTCTTTACCTCCACATTTGTTGCAGCGATCAGCATATCATATGCCCGGCACCCATAACTTGTTAGTATACTGGAATGTCTTGAGCACAACATACTGAGCGCACTGTCAGATTTACTCCTGCCAGGCAGGAATCTCCTGATACCCAAAGAACGAGCAGCAACAATCCGGCTGTGCAAGACTATGGAATCTACTACGCAGCTTCCTGCTTCTGCTGACTCTATGGAATATAGGCTCTTTCATCATACATTGTCAATTACATTGATTTCCACTTCTCAAATATTTTAATTTTAAATTGCCGGGATTTTGTGACTAAAACGACATAAAAGAGCGCTATTTCGATATCGATTCTGTCATTTCCTCGGAAATAATTTTAATTTTCTCATGAAAAAAATGGTTCTCTTCGTGGTAAATACACCCACTACTTTAGTCCTATATTCTATGCAATTCCTCATCATCGGTGAATATTTTGCTTAAAATACTTCTGTTTACTGAAGGGATATGATGAGATATTGTGGTCAGCGATTTTGATATATTCGATAAAACAATTCTATCAGACAAACTCAAAAAAGCCCGGCAGACTAAGCCGCCGGGCTTCCAAGAATCGTTTATTTGCCAAAAACGTTAATCCGGTTAACCGCTTTTTGCAGCGCAATCTCTGCACGACGGTGATCAAAGTGATCCTGATTGCTTTGGCTTGCAAGCCGACGTTCTGCCCGCTCTTTCGCCGCACGCGCACGGTCCACATCAATGTTTTCCGGGAATTCAGCACTCTCTGCGAGTACAACAACCTTATCTTTACGTACTTCGATAAACCCGCCACCGATAGCAACTTGTTTATTTTCTTTTCCGTTACGAATATAGATTGGTGCAATCTGCAAAGGTGTAACCATAGGAATATGACCAGGCAGAATGCCCAGTTCCCCTTCAATACCACGAGCCGTGATGCTATCCACTTGTTCTGAATACACCAGACGCTCAGGTGTTACAATCTCCAACAAAAAGGTGCTCAATTCCATCCCTCCTGAAACTATCCGAAGGATAGCCCACATAAGGACAATCCTGGATTCAGACTAAACCAGTGTTTTGGCTTTCTCCACTGCCTCTTCAATTGTACCAACAAAGAGGAAAGCTGCTTCCGGAAGATCATCATACTTACCTTCGAGAATCTCTTTAAAGCTGCGCACCGTTTCTTTAACCGGAACGTATTTACCCGGAATACCGTTAAATGCTTCAGCAACGTGGAAAGGCTGGGACAAGAAACGTTGGATTTTACGAGCACGGTATACAAGCGCTCTGTCTTCCTCACTCAACTCATCCATACCCAAGATCGCAATGATATCTTGCAATTCATTGTAACGCGCCAAGATACGTTTAACGCCTTGAGCTACGCTGTAGTGTTCTTCACCTACAACTTCAGGGGACAAGATCCGGGAGCTGGAAGCCAGTGGATCTACCGCAGGGTAGATACCCATCTCGGAAATTTTACGCTCCAGATTCGTCGTTGCATCCAAGTGAGCAAACGTCGTTGCAGGAGCCGGGTCAGTGTAGTCATCCGCAGGCACGTAGATGGCCTGGATGGATGTTACAGAACCTTTTTTCGTTGATGTGATACGTTCTTGCAGTTGACCCATTTCTGTTGCCAGCGTAGGTTGGTAACCTACTGCGGAAGGCATACGTCCAAGCAAGGCAGATACTTCTGAACCCGCCTGGGTGAAACGGAAGATATTATCGATAAAGAGCAACACGTCACGGCCTTCTTCATCACGGAAGTATTCCGCCATGGTCAGACCTGTGAGGGCTACACGAAGACGTGCGCCTGGAGGCTCGTTCATTTGTCCGAAGACCATTGCTGTTTTGTTGATAACGCCGGAATCACTCATCTCGTGATACAAGTCATTACCTTCACGTGTACGCTCACCAACACCCGCGAATACGGAGATACCACCGTGTTCTTGTGCGATGTTGTTGATCAATTCCTGAATGGTTACCGTCTTACCTACACCGGCACCGCCGAAGAGACCGATCTTACCACCTTTAGCGTAAGGAGCAAGCAAGTCGATAACTTTGATTCCTGTCTCCAGCATCTCTGCTTGGGTAGTCAGTTCATCAAATGCAGGTGCTGAACGGTGAATCGGGTTCTTGTGCTCAGCAGCTACGGCACCGCCAGTATCAATTGCTTCGCCGAGTACGTTAAATACACGACCCAGTGTTGCTTCACCGACAGGTACAGAGATTGGTGCTCCTGTATCTAAAGCTTCCATACCACGAACAAGTCCATCCGTGGAGGACATCGCAATACAACGTACTCGGTTGTCACCCAGATGTTTCGAAGCTTCGAGTGTAAGGTTTACACTAACGCCGCTCTCACTTACTGTAGTGATCGTAATGGCATTGAGGATTTCCGGCAGACCGCCGCGATCAAACTCGACGTCAACAACCGGACCCATGATGCTCACAACGCGTCCTTTGTTCATCTTAACGTTCCCCTCCTACAAGCCTGCTACTTTTGCAAAAATAATGTACCGTTCGTTTATCTTTGCTCTGCAAGCCTTCATTAATAAAAAAACGGTTAGCCTTGTGCTGCGTTGGCACCTGCCACAATTTCCGTAATCTCCTGCGTAATCGCCGCTTGGCGGGCACGGTTGTATGTCAATGACAAGTCATTAATGAGTTTGGATGCATTTTTGGTTGCATTACCCATTGCCGTCATTTTCGCACCCAGCTCACTCGCCTTACCGTTCAGAAGTGCACCATAGATCAGCGTTTCCGCATAACGCGGAAGCAAAACTTCAAGTACAGCTTCAGCAGACGGCTCGTATTCGTAGCTTGCCGTTGGTCCTTCCGCAGCAGTTACCTCAGGTGTTTCCATTGGAAGAAGTTTTTCTACCGTAGGAATCTGGGTCAACGCATTCACAAAGCGGTTATAACAAATGTACAATTCATCAAATTCAGCCAGTTCAAACCCATGAACAGCTTCGTGTGCGATGGATTTGATATCTGCAAATGAAGGCGAATCCGACAGATCCGTTGTTGTGGATGCCATCGCCATTTCACGACGTCTGAAGTAGTCGCGTCCCTTACGTCCAATGACGAACAATTCGTAGTCATCCTGGGAGTTGTGGCGCTCTTTGAGCGTCTGATTAACCTGACGCAAAACGTTCGCATTGTATCCACCCGCAAGACCACGGTCCGATGTAATGATCAGATAAGCTGTCTTTTTGACCGGACGGCTCTCTAGCATCGGATGCTGTATGCCTTGCGTGCTAGATGCAATACTCGCTACAACTTCTTTCAGTTTCTCCGAATAAGGACGGGCTGCTTCCGCTTTTTCCTGCGCTTTACGCAGTTTTGCAGCAGCTACCATCTCCATTGCTTTGGTGATCTGCTTGGTGCTTTGTACGCTTTTAATTTGCCGCTTAATTTCGCGCATGCCTTTTGCCATGATTTCACCACCTCAAAACTTTGGCAGAGCCAAAGTTACTTCGTAAGCATTCACTAGTTTTGACAAAGTCAAAACTACATCGTAAGCACAACCCTGTTTTGACAGAGTCAACGTATTACATGCAGACATGCGGAATCGGTTAGACAACTCCGCACCTGCAATCATTTATTTAGACAGAGACAGCAAAGCTCTTTCTGAACTTCTCGATTGCACCTTTCAGTGCATTTTCGTTGTCTGCAGTCAATTCTTTAGTATCACGGATGGATGCAAGAATCTCCGGATGGCTGCTCTCCATGAACGCAAGGAACTCACGCTCGAAACGAGTAACATCACCTGTTGGAATCTCATCCAGGAATCCTTTAACCGCAGTGTACAAGCTGACAACCTGTTGTTCTACAGGCAGAGGCTGGTTAACACCTTGCTTCAGGATTTCCATCATGCGCGCACCACGATTCAGGCGGGCCTGAGTCGCTTTATCCAGATCGGAACCGAACTGGGAGAACGCTTGAAGCTCACGATATTGAGCGAGGTCGAGACGCAGGGAACCTGCAACCTTTTTCATCGCTTTGATCTGAGCAGAACCACCGACACGGGATACGGAAATACCTACGTTGATCGCCGGGCGTTGTCCAGCATTGAACAAGTCAGCTTCCAGGAAGATTTGTCCGTCCGTGATGGAGATTACGTTCGTTGGGATGTATGCAGATACGTCGGAAGCTTGTGTTTCAATGAACGGCAGTGCGGTTAAAGAACCACCACCAAGTTCATCATTCAGCTTCGCAGCACGCTCCAGCAAACGGGAGTGCAGATAGAAGACGTCACCCGGATAAGCCTCACGGCCCGGTGGACGACGAAGCAACAAGGAAAGCTCACGGTATGCAGAGGCTTGTTTGGTCAAGTCATCATAGATGACCAGAACGTGCTCGCCTTTGTACATGAAGTACTCACCCATCGAACAACCGGAATACGGTGCGATGTACAAGAGTGGTGATGGATCGGAAGCTGCTGCAGTTACAACAATCGTGTACTCCATTGCGCCTTTACGACGAAGGGTTTCCACAACTTGAGCAACCGTAGACTGTTTCTGACCAATAGCCACATAGATACACTTCATGCCGCTACCTTTTTGGTTCAGGATCGCATCAATTGCGATGGATGTTTTACCTGTTTGACGGTCACCGATGATCAACTCACGTTGTCCACGGCCGATTGGAACCATGGCATCAATGGCTTTGATCCCTGTTTGCATCGGCTCATGAACCGATTTACGATCCATTACGCCTGGTGCTTTACCTTCAACCGGACGGAATTCCGTTGTAGCGATTGGCCCTTTGCCATCCACTGGAATACCGAGCGGGTTCACAACGCGTCCAATCAATGCTTCGCCTACAGGCACTTGCATGATTTGGCCCGTACGTTTCACTTGGTCACCTTCACGAATATCGTAGTAAGGTCCCAGGATAACGACACCGACATTGCTTTCTTCCACGTTCATGGCGAGTCCCATAACACCGCTTGGGAATTCAACCAACTCGTTGGACATGACGTTCTCAAGTCCGTAAACACGAGCGATACCATCACCAACCTCGATTACCGTTCCGACTTCGACTACATCGATATCGGTCTTGTATTGTTCGATTTGGCTCTTAATTAATGTACTGATTTCTTCTGGTTTGATACTCAAGTGTCCTCACCCCAATCTACTGTACTCGTCTGTTAAAAGACTGCTCAAGACGTTCGAGCTTGCCAGCCAAGCTGCCGTCATAGATCGTATCGCCAATGGCGACTTTCAATCCGCCCAGCAGAGTCGGATCAACAATATTCTCGATACGAATCTTTTTATTCACACGGCCACCGAATTCACGGGCTACCGCTTCTTTTTCTTCATCATTCAAAGCATAAGTCGAGTAGACACGTGCATCAGCGATGCCCAGCGACTCACCTTGGATCTTCCGATAATCATTCAGTAAGTCTCCCAGCAATTCAACGCGTCCGCGTTCAATCAACAACAAGACTGTACGAAGGACTGAATCGGATACCTTGCCATCAAGACTTGAGTGAATCACGTTCTGCTTGGCCTCATCAGAGATATTAGGGGATACGATAAATTTCTCGATATCTGCATCTCCGGTCAATGCACTGACTACTGCAACCAATTCCTGTTCAACCTCAAGCACCTGCTGTTGCTGAAGAGCAACTTCGAACAATGCTTTCGCATAACGCTTGGCAACAATCGTATCGCGGCTCATTGTCGGCCTCCTACCTCATTGAGGTATTGGTTCACAAGCTCTTCTTGTGCAGGACCGTTCTCAACTTCTTTTTTGATCAACTTGGATGCAATCTGAACGGAAGCTGTACCCAGTTCGCTGCGAAGTGCTGCGACTGCTTTGTTCTTCTCGCTCTCGATTTCGCGTACTGCATCGTCTTTCAGACGATTAGCTTCAGCTTTCGCATCAGCCAAAATCGATTCAGCTTGTTTGCCACCCGTTTGTTTGGACTGTTCAATGATGTCGTAAGCATCTTTACGTGCTTGCTCAAGAGCTTGTTTTTGTTCCTCCACATAGGCAATGGCCTGTTCCCGAGTCTGTGCAGCCTCATTCATCTGCGTCATCACGAGTTCACGACGTTTTTCCATAATGGAGAACAAAGGCCCGAAGGCATAACGGCTAAGCAGCCAGTATAAAATTGCAAATGCAACAATCGCAAGAAGCGTATTTTCCCATATGAAACTCAATCTGTTCACTCCTTCCTGGAGGTATCCTTGAAACGTCATCCGTTAGAACGGACATTACCTAAAAAGAAGGCGCGGATGGCTATGGCCTTCCCCGCCAAACCTTTAAAATTTAATTAAGCCATACCGTAGAACATGAACGCGAGTACCACACCGATGATCGGCAATACCTCGATCAAACCTACACCGATAAACATTGTTGTTTGAAGAGTGGATTTTGCTTCCGGTTGACGGGCAATACCTTCCACCGTTTTGCTGATTACCATACCGTTACCAATACCTGCGCCAAACGCGCCCAGTCCTGCAACAATTGCTGCTGCGATTAATGCCATTGCTCCCATTTGTATATCCTCCTTAAAATGATAAATCGAATTTTTTATTGTTCAGCCTGGTGAAGAATTCTTCGTAGGGCTTGAAACTTAATGCTCGTCGTGCGTCTCGATGCTCTGTGAAATGTACACCATCATCAAGATAACAAACACAAATGCCTGGATCGCGCCGATAAAGATACTGAAGCCTTGCCACACCATTAATAGCGGAATTGCTGCGATAGCACCAAACACTTTGAATGTGGTCAGTTTCAGGATCGTTGCGATCAGTACCTCACCCGCGAAGATATTCGCGAATAGACGCATACCGTGTGTCAACAGCTTGGATGCCGTCTCAATCAAGTTGATTGGCAAGAACAAGGCGAATGGCTTAAGGTAATGCTGGAGATATCCTTTGGTGTTGCGGAACAATCCCAGTCCATGAGATACAAGGAACGCTACGAGAGCGAGTCCCATTGTTACAGACAAGTCGGCTGTCGGTGATTTCCACCAAGCCAGTTCAACGTGTGGGTGTGCTTCAGGATCCTTGGCATGCGCTTCTTCAAACGCTTCCACCGCTGTAACAATCGGTTTACCGAACACTTGCGCATGTTCTGCGCTGTCCACTGCAGTTACCGCTTGGAACGGAAGTCCGAGCATGTTTCCTACAAAAATGAACATAATCATGGAAAGAGCGAGAGAGATAAAATGTTTACCTTTCTTCATATCCATTGTACTGGAAATCAGATTGCGGACGAATTCTACTGCCCACTCCATAAAATTTTGCAGCTTGCCGGGGTTTTCAACGGATAATCTTCGTGTGGCCAGTACAGCAAAAATAAAAACAAGGGCACCTGTAACGACCAGCATCAACACAACCGATAGATCCAGTCGAAATCCGCCAAGCATAATAATTGGAGCTTCATGCATATTTTTCTCACCCCTTTCTCGACTTGAAAGCTGCAGCCCTTAACTTCATTCTGCTCTGCGGGAATGGACAATCCCTATAATCAGTAAGGAAAATTGTGCAATGACGAGACCGCCTGCAACCGCATATGTATTGAAGTACTGCGGAAAGCGCATCGATATGAATATACCGAGCACAGCGAGTGCCGCTCTTGTCAAAAATCCCAGGTTCACACGCTTCAAGTTACCTTCTGCCGCATCATCAGACATTTTCCTTACTTTGTAGCCCAAGTAAAATGCATTGATCCAGCTAATTCCTGTACCCAGGGCTAGTCCCAAAGCAATTGTCTCCACACGTGGCATAAAGGCCGCTGCGAGAAAACAAATCATAAGAAAGTACATGATGAAAACAGTCATCGATCTGCGGTATCTGGTTAGTTCACTCATCACTTTCCCCCATGAATTTTTTCGCGATAAAGTAGATGCTTACACCGCCTGCCGCAAGAAAAAAGAGAACGCTTACGGCGATCCATATTCCGTTACCTCCAATGGTCTTGTCCAACCAGGAGCCAGCGTAATATCCGGCAACAGCGAGAATGGCAATCTCGATCCCAAAAGCTGTCACGAGCCCCATCGCTTTCCATACATTATCGTCATGGTTACGGGATGAATTTGGTTTGTTCGAATCGGCCATTTTCCACGCCACCCTTGCAATCCCAGTTAATTTTACTGAATGATGAGAGCCTTTGTCAATTGAATGATTTTAGCGTTTTAAAGGGGAAAACGACGGGAATACAGACCCTCAAAGCCCATAAACCCGCGTAAACCGTACAGTTTAACTGTATGCTATGCCCTTTATAAATCCATCAGAAAAATTGTATTATTTTTTGAATTTTCTGTGAAATGATTCCGGACGCTCACTATTTACACCAAAATGGTGCAGAATCGCATTGACAATTCTTTCCGAAGCATGTCCATCACCGTATGGATTGGCAGCCTGGCTCATGCTTGCATACAGGTTTTTGTCTGTAAGCAGAGCTTTGGTCCGTTCATACACACGTTCCTCTTCGGTACCTACCAGTTCCAGCGTTCCAGCTTCAATACCTTCCGGGCGCTCTGTCGTATCGCGCAATACGAGCACAGGCACACCAAACGAAGGTGCTTCTTCCTGCAAACCGCCTGAATCGGTCAAAATCAAGTGAGTATGCGGGTAAAAGTTATGCAAATCCACCACGTCTAGTGGATCAATTAATTGAATACGGGGATGATTCCCCAAAATCGCGTGA
This sequence comes from Paenibacillus sp. FSL R5-0519, assembly GCF_037974275.1. Lineage (NCBI taxonomy): Bacteria > Bacillati > Bacillota > Bacilli > Caryophanales > Paenibacillaceae > Paenibacillus > Paenibacillus sp. FSL R5-0519. The sequence continues at coordinate 337,511 of NZ_CP150234.1, read as the reverse complement.
GCCGGCTCCTTCACAGCAGGACTTGGATGCACCGGGTACACGATGGCAATATCTTCAAATTCGTCGGCAATCCGTTTGACGGCCTGGAAAATGTTGCGGTGAGGCTCGCCTTGAGATTCACGGCGATGAGCTGTCATCAGCACAAGGCGTTTGCCTTGGGCCCAATCAAGTACCGGGTGTGTGTAGTCCTCCCGTACTGTATATTGAAACACATCTGTTACCGTGTTGCCTGTGACGTACGTACTAGACTCTGATTTATTTTCTTTGGCAAGATTGGAAGAAGACCAGTCTGTAGGCGCAAAGTGTAGATCAGCCAGTACGCCCGTCAGCTGACGGTTCATCTCTTCGGGATATGGAGACAGCTTGTTCCACGTCCGAAGTCCTGCTTCCACATGTCCTACCTGAATCTGTTGCAGGAATGCTGCGTAACTCGCCACAAAAGTAGTCAAAGTATCTCCGTGAACCAGTACAATATCCGGTTTAGCTTCGGCTAACACTGGCTCCAGACCGCCAAGGACACGAATTGTAATCTCATTCAATGTCTGGCGGTCTTTCATTACATCCAGATCATAATCGGGATGAATGTCGAAAACTTCAAGTACCTGATCCAACATCTGGCGATGCTGCGCAGTTACGCAAACAATAGATTCAATAGACTCAGGGTGTTTTTGCAATTCCAAAATAAGCGGAGCCATCTTGATGGCTTCCGGACGCACCCCGAAGATCGTCATGACTTTAATTTTCTTGGACATTCGAGCAAAGCCCCTTTTCTATAAGTTCCGATTACAAGCAATAGATATGCTTATTTAGTGCCGTATAGACGGTCTCCTGCATCTCCAAGTCCTGGAACGATATAACCATGATCATCCAGACGGTCGTCCAAGGCTGCAACATAGATGTCCACATCGGGATGTGCATCCTGTACCGCTTTTACGCCTTCCGGTGCTGCCACCAGGTTCATCATTTTGATTTGGGTACAGCCACGTTTTTTGAGCACGTCAATAGCTGCAATCGCCGAACCGCCAGTTGCAAGCATTGGATCAATTACGATCAATTGACGCTCTGTCACGTCTGTAGGCAGTTTGGTGTAGTATTCTACCGGTTGCAGTGTTTCCGGATCACGGAACAGACCAACATGTCCAACTTTTGCGGCTGGCAACAATTTCACAACGCCATCTAGCATTCCGAGTCCTGCACGCAGAATCGGCACCAGTCCGAGCATGCGTCCAGAGATGACTTTACCTTGTGTTGCAGCTACAGGTGTCTGTACATCAATCGTTTCCAGTTCAACATCTCTTGTAATCTCATAAGCCATCAACGTTGCCACTTCATCCACCAATTCACGAAAATCTTTCGTATTCGTACGCATGTCGCGTATAAACGTCAGTTTGTGTTGAATCAAAGGGTGATCACATATTACTAATTTTCCCATCTAATTTGTCCCTCCGGTAAGTTCTTCATGTTCAGCATTTCCAAATATACCTAGCCACCATTCATGGGCTCGATAAATCCTGTATATTATATCATCACCAACAACGAATTACACCATCAAAGGGCACCCAATCATTACAGAATACCGAATCCTATAAAAAACAGGACCGGAAAATGATCCATCCGGTCCTGTTTTGCTCATGCTGTTATGTCATTGAGATAAGGAAAATGCTAAATACAATTGCACTCCACCACCAGAATGCTCCTTCGATCGCTGTTATCCCCTGATTTTTGTGATCTCCTATAAAAGGAGAAAATCAGGGGATAGCCTATGCTTCCGATGCAGCTTTCTTTCAGAAAGCTTTTAGGCGAGCGCTTCGCTTCTACGGCCTCATTCTGTCTGCTTCGTTATTTTGTATTCCATTTTAGAGAAACTCAAATACAAACACCATGAGCAAAGTTTTTTAGTATTTAAGGTCGGTATAGAGCGGGAATTGGTCTGTCAGTGCAGTTACTTCTGCACGTGCTTCATCCAGCTTCGCTGTATCTTTAGGATTTTTCAACGTTTTGGCAATGATCTTACCAATGGCAACCATCGCTTCTTCGTTCATGCCACGGGAAGTTGCAGCAGGTGTACCAATTCGAATACCACTCGTTACAAACGGGCTTGTAGGGTCGAATGGAATTGCATTTTTGTTCACGGTAATACCGATGGAATCAAGCACATGCTCAGCTTCCTTACCAGTGATGTTCACACTGCGTGTGTCGATCAGCATCAAGTGGTTATCTGTACCACCGGATACGATATTCAATCCTTCAGCGATCAGTGTTTCAGCCAGAACCTGTGCGTTTTTCACGACATTCTGTGCATATGTTTTGAACGAAGGTTGCAAAGCTTCTCCGAATGCTACCGCTTTGGAAGCAATCACGTGCATCAGAGGGCCACCTTGGGAACCTGGGAATACCGCTTTATCAATCGCTGCTGCCCACGCTTTGCGGCACAGAATCATACCACCACGAGGTCCACGCAGCGTTTTGTGTGTTGTTGTTGTTACGAAATGCGCATGTGGAACCGGGTTTGGATGCAAACCAGCAGCAACCAGTCCTGCGATGTGAGCCATGTCCACCATGAACAAAGCGCCTACATCATTGGCGATGGAAGCCAGCTTTTCAAAATCAATGGTACGTGGATATGCACTTGCACCTGCAACGATCAGACGAGGGCGGTGTTTGAAAGCCGCTTTGCGTACTTCATCATAATCAATCAGGAATGTATCTTCCTGTACGCCGTATGCTACAAAGTTGTACAGCAAACCGGATGCGTTCACCGGGCTACCGTGTGTGAGGTGTCCACCATGGGCAAGGTTCATACCGAGTACAGTATCACCAGGTTTCAATGCTGCAAGATAAACTGCCATGTTCGCTTGTGCGCCGGAGTGTGGTTGAACATTCACGTGTTCTGCTCCGAACAATTCTTTGGCACGATCACGTGCGATGTCTTCAACGACGTCCACATGCTCACAACCGCCATAGTAACGTTTGCCTGGATATCCTTCAGCGTACTTGTTGGTCAGAACAGATCCCAATGCTTCGATTACTGCTTCACTTACGATGTTCTCGGATGCAATCAGTTCGATGTTGTTCTGTTGACGTTTCAGTTCAAGATTCATCGCTTCCAGTACTGCCGGGTCATTCTTGCGCAATTGTTCCATGATTAAATTCCTCCCAGTTATAAGTGAAGTTATAAAGTGAAACTAATGTTTACACGAAAACGGCGAGTGCAACACCAATCTGAAGAAACGAAGTGGTCGCCTAAAAGCTTTCTTTAGAAAGCTACTCCGGAAGCATAGGCTATCACCGAATTTCCCCTTTTAAATAGGGAATTAAAAAATCTGGGGATAACAGCGATCGGAAGATGGTGATGCAATCAAAGTCAGGAGTGTAACCCAATTAGTCTCGCTTTATATGTTAGTCACAAAATGTTGAATCTGGTTGTTCTTCCATACGATACACCGCGCGTTCGCCGCCAATTAACTTTGGACGAGTCAACGCTGTAGTCACACGCGCATCTCCAACATAGCGGAGCGCTGTACGAAAAGGTACGGCTACATGCCGGAGATGCATGCCAATCATCGTCTCCCCAATGTCCAGTCCCGCATGGGCCTGCACATGTTCAGCCAGGCATGGATCGGTCAGCGAACGATATGCTGCGGATGCCATTGAACCTCCGGCCTTGGGCACGGGTACTGCACCAACCTCAGTCAATCCAAGACGAGTGAGTACAGAACGTTCCATTACCAGCGCACGGTTCAGATGCTCACAACATTGGAATACCGTGTCGAAACCGAATTCCTCCTGCACCTCGCGTATACCCGCAAGAAGCTGCTGCGCCACTTCAATGGCACCACTCGTACCAATCCGCGCACCTGCGACTTCACTTGTGCTTGTACCGATCACAACGATCTGTCCAGGCCCAAGCTGTCCGGCAAGCGCCAGTTCATGCAGAATGGATGCGGTCTGTTCCTGCAATCCGGGTTGTTCTGAATCTAACTCTATAGTCATCCTATCATCGCCTCCCGATAAAATCATGCGCGCTGTCTCTTGGCTGTCCTTCGTATTCTTGCACGGCATCTCAGGTACTATTATAGCGAATAATCAGATGAAAGACGAAAAAAAGAGCAGTCTGCGGGTAACGCAGAATTGCTCTTTTGCCCAGGCGACCGGCCGTTTGTTCCGGTGCTCCATCGTGGTTATGCCCACTTCGTCGCCAGTTACACCGGATCCCTGTTTTCCCCTTCATCATAAAACAACCCGCGTCTAAAATCAACGGTTAATTTACATCACATGTCCTGTTTCTATAACCTGCCCCGCAGGATCAGAATTATCCCAGCTTATCCAAAAGCCGGTCCAATGCCGTCCGAATCTCAGCCGCAGCGATATTGTAATCATCACGACTTCCCCCAAACGGGTCAGAGATGTCGAAACTTGGAATTCGTTGTCTGATCTCGATGGCTCGCTCACGCTCCGATGCCAGGATCTCTTGACCAAGGGCACGTTTCATCTCCAGCGTTGCAAACAGGCTGTCCAATTCCTGAACATCTCTTAATACCTGCTCGTCGTCTTCCACATACTCTTTCAATGTATAGGTTTTGTGGATGGAGTCGGGAAATACCTGCATGACATGCTGCTTATGACTCCGTGTTAATGTAAGAACCAGATCGGCCCAACCTACCAGGTTAGAGCTAAGCTGTGTGGAATGAGGCGGACCTTCAACGTTATGATCTCTCAAAACAGCTTCCGCATGACGAGAGATCGGCATACCCGACGTTGCTGCCACACCTGCGGAACGAACCTCCACCTGAATGCCGCGCTCCGATGCCAGTTTTCTCAAAAGCCCCTCTGCCATGGGGCTGCGGCACGTATTTCCTGTACATACGAATAAAATATGTTTCATTGTGTTAGCCTCCCCATTTTACATATGATGCGAATGATAGGATATCTCAAGTTTTATTTTAAAATATAAACAAAAGTCCAAACGCAAGCAAGATTGCGCCACCAATGGCCTCACCATAATCCCCGAGATTCTGACTCACCCGACGGCCTAATAGCAGACCCATCACCGACATCACCCCGCCACACACGCCAAAGGCAAGTACGGTTAAGATCAGATCACTGCTAAACATCCCTAAGGAAACGCCAACGGAGAACGAATCCACACTTACGCTGAGGGAAAACAGTATAACGCCGAGCAGGGAACGGTGGTCCACCAACTTGGTATCGCCTTCACGGAATGCATTCAGGATCATATGACCACCCAGCAGAACAAGTAATCCACCTGCTGCATACGTCGTAATGTCACCGAGCAGCGAGCTGACGTATTTGCCCATATACATGCCGATGAGCGGCATGATGATATGAAATAGCGCCGTTACTGTACTGATTCGCAATACATCCCTCAGCCGGATGCCCTTCATGCCTATTCCGATTCCGAGCGAGAACGCATCGAGGCCCAGCGCAACAGCCATGATCAAAATGGTTACCAACTGCCCTACATGGGCAGACACATCCCACATCCCCATACCCCCAAGTCACGTAAAGGTTCTTGTACACGATATGCGGACAAGGACCTAAACATGACCGATGAAAAGTAACGGCGATGAATCTACTCGATATCCGAGGGTGCATAAAGCTAGATTGACGTGCAAGTGGATATGGTGGTGCATTGATTGTTTTGGAAAAGAAGTTAAGTAAGTCTCCTGACTGTATGATCAGGAGAGGTTAGGAGGGCTGTGGGTCGCCAACTTGGATGAGTTGGTTACCCGCCGCCTTGAGCAGCCGATTCATGACGGCTGCTCCCAGCCCTTCGCGTGAGCAGGCTTCAGCCACAATATATGTGGCGCCTTGCTCATCGCAGCTGCGCAGCGCGGCGTATAGCCGGCGCGCTGCTTCCTCCAGCTCGCTGGCGTCACCCAGCGAGAACACGGCATCGGCGCGGTACTGCTCCGCGTGCTCGGCGAACGCCAGCACGGCGGTGCGCTCTCCGCGCTGCGCCGCCTCTGCGAGGGCGGCGCTGGTCCAGGCCGCCACCGCTGCGGGCGGCCCCTCCACCACGCACAGCGCCCCTGCGGGTGCGTAGTGCGTGTACTTCATGCCCGGCGAGCGCGGCGCCGGGCTTCCCACGCCAACGGCCCCCTCCGCGAGTAGCGCGGGGTCCGTGGCGACACGGGCGGCAACGGCGGACAGCTGTTCCGCCGTAATGCCGCCAGGGCGCAGGATGGTGACGATACCGTCGTCACCGACCTGCACCACCGTGGACTCGACGCCCACCCCGGTGGGGCCGCCGTCCACGATGCCGCCGATGCGGCCATCCAGATCCTCGCGCACATGAGACGCGAGTGTCGGACTTGGCCGCCCGGAGCGGTTGGCGCTTGGCGCAGCCACAGGGCATGCCGCCGCCGCGATCAACTGCAAGGCCACCGGATGGTCCGGCATGCGCACGGCCACCGTATCCAGACCGGCGGTGACACGCGTGGACACCGCTCCCGGCCTAACCGGCAGCACCAGCGTCAGCGGTCCCGGCCAGAAGGCCGCCATCAGCGCTTCCGCTGTCTCGTTCACTTCCGTGACCAGAGTGTCCAACTGGTCACGGTGCGCGATATGCACAATCAGTGGATTGTCGGAAGGTCGGCCTTTGGCGACAAATACAGCCTCCACGGCTGCCGTGCTACGCGCATCCGCACCCAGGCCGTAGACCGTTTCGGTCGGAAAGGCCACCGTCTGACCTTGACGAAGACAGGCTGCGGCAGCCTGCATGTCGGCGAGCGCCCTTTGATGGGCGCTCCCCTTTTTCACATCCGCTAATTCAATATTACCCAATCCATGATCATTCTCATTGCTTAATAAAACGCGCACATCCCAATTGACTGTGACCATCTCTGCTGGAGTTCCCTTGTCATGAACCTCCATGTCATTTCCCATTTCTGAGGTGGATTGCACTTGTTCATTCTCTCTATTCATATATCCATCATTCCTAAACATCATAATAGGTTACTTGTGCACGTGAGAAATACACTTTAAACTCCATACACATCCTTGTTCACTTCGCTTCATACTCCATGTTCAATATAAGTAATTATAACATACCTGTCCCGCCTCGGATGCCCTTCATACTTCGCTCCACGCAGGAGTCTCACTGTACTTTCGCTACCCATTCATATCAAAAGGGCAGCTCCCTGAATTGAAGCCACCCTTATGTATAGTATAAATTCGTTGTTATGCGAAGAATCCAGTGACCCAACTCCATAGTTTTACAGCCATATCCCACAGAAAGAATCTCGCCTCCGGTGTATCTCCCTGCACAGATGCCTCTGCATCTCCAGGTTCAGCTGCGGCCGATACAGTTGAAGGTTTCGCCAGTGCATCCCCGGTCCCTGCATCAATGAAACACAGCGGCGGGAACAACACACACCACCAGTTCTGACCTTTGCCTTCGCCTAATGTAATCCGAACCGCTTCATAATCTCCAGCAGGATACACGGTGCCTCCATATAGCTTGGTTGGGAACGGAACCGAACCCAATTCCACCTGATACTCATACTTCAAACCGCGACTGGCCAGTTCTTCTCCTACTCTATTTTCAATCTCGGACAAATGCTCACGAATGACATGGCGTGCTTCATCCAGACTTTGCGGATTCTCCAGTTCGGCTACCCACTCACCCATCTGAGCAACGACAGCATCCCGAATCTCGCGTTTCACCAATTGATCTCCCGGTGCATCCGAGTTTGCCAGAATACGCAAGCGAATGGATTGTTCAGGAATGGCTGTGGCGGCCACAGCTGCATCCGTTTTCTGACCTTCCCACATCATGATCATCATCATAAGACATACAATAATAAGTCCAATTTGTTTTACAATTCGTCTGCTCATTCCATTCTCCCCCTCGGCTCTCTGATCACGCGACCTGCAACTCTCTCATGTCTATCAGTATGCCCGGGAGAACCGGAAGTAAACCTAGCATTTGCAATAAATCTACTAAATCGATTCTCTCATTCATAATTTCTCACCCATCATGTTAAAAAGGCTGATCTGCACCTGGTTACAGGGCAAATCAGCCTCTTCATTCCTACAAACGATTACGTTAGACGCTCCACCTCTATGCTTTTCACTACACCAACTCAACCGTTACATAACACTTTTCTCTTTCTTGAGCATATTCCATAAACGTTCCGACAACCGAGGTTGCTGCTCCCCTATGAGAAGTTCATCTTCCTCTTCTTGTCCATACAACTTAATGCTCATGACTACACCGATACAAGCCATATTAATGAGCAAGGAGGTGCCGCCGTAACTGATGAACGGTAATGTAATACCTGTGAGTGGCATCAGTCCGAGGAAAGCCCCCACGTTCTCAAATACCTGATACAACAACATTCCGATAATACCTACAATGATGACGGGTCCCGCGCGATCTCTACATGCCAGAGCAATCAGCACCATCCGGTGGATCAGAATAAAGTACAGCAGAATCAGTACGGATGCACCGACAAAGCCAAACTCCTCTGCGATCACGACAAAAATGGAATCAGAATACGTATAGGGAACTCGTCCACTCTGAACGGATGTTCCTTGCAAATAACCTTTGCCAATGATGCCCCCTGAACCAATAGCTAAACCCGCATTTTTCGTATGCCAGGAAGCTTTGGAGGTAGCTTTTTCCGGTACAAGCCAAGGATCAATTCGCTCGGCCCAATGCTCCCGTTTTACCTTTTCAAGAAAAGTAAATACTTCATCATGGTAGAACGTATAGGCTTTAACAAAACCAAAGAACGCCACTCCCACAATCGCCAGCGCAATCAAAGCGTGCTTCAGCCTCATATTCCCGATCCAGAATACCGCAGCCAGAATCACCACATACCCCAACGCATTTCCCAAATCATTCTGAGCCATAACCAGGGCAAACGGAATAAATGCCCAGCAACCAATCGGCACAATATCTCTCCAAAATTTCAGCGTTCCTCGTTGTCTCTTCACAATTAAATGGGCGAGGAACAGAATCAGAATCATCTTGAACAGCTCTGCCGGTTGAAAAGAAAAATTGTCGCCCAGCTTCAGCCAGCCGTTGGCATTATTGATCGAACTGCCCAGAACATTAGCCAGAATCAGCAGTATAATCCCCAACCCATACAAATAAAACGCATATTTCACGTATAACTTGTAATTCACAAGCCCGATTACAAGCACCGCAATGAACCCAGCCACATAGAAATACATTGTTTTGACATGGTGATTCGCCAGGTTGGCATCTGTCTGCGTTCCGCTGTATATCGCAAATACACTAATAATCATGAGCAACAGCATGACGAAGAGAATCACACCGTCCATCTTTTTCAACATTCTCACCATGACTTCGTCCATCCCCCGAATCTATCACTCTATCATTTCCAATTGAACTCAATATTACCATTGTATATAATTGGATGATAAAAAGGAAATCCGGATCACTTCAGGGTGACTGGTGATTAGGAAATCATTCAAATAAATCTTTCAATCCTCTGTCGCACACCGTTAAAACAATAAAAACCCCAAAACATTCCTCCCCAGGTGAAAAGGGCTGATCTGTTTCAGGGTTCTATTGTTCTATATAAGCTGAACTAAAGATTATTTACACAGACACTACCATGACAGAATAACCTTCCAATCACTGTTATCCCCAGATTTCTCGATTCGAGAACGTTACTGCTCCTGCTGGGTTGGCTTACGTCTCAGCAATTTCCTCACCAGATCGGTAATACTCGGTTGTTCCGCAGAGCCGAGAATATCCTCGTTCTCTTCCGTATGAACCTTGATACTCATCACAATCCCCATACTGATCATGTTGAGCATAATGGAGGTACCACCCGAACTGATAAACGGCAGCGTAATCCCTGTCAATGGCATCAGACCAATGAATGGGCCAATATTAACAAAGATCTGGTAGAGCAGCATCGCTATAATACCCACAATTAGATATGGTCCAGCACGATCCTTACACTCCAGTGCAATCAGCACCAGCCTGTGAATCAGGATAAAGTACAGGAGAAGCAATACCGAGGCACCGATGAACCCGAACTCCTCACCAATCTGAACAAAGATGGAGTCAGCGTAGGCCAGCGGCACCCGATTCGACTGAATCGTCGTCCCCTCCATGTATCCTTTGCCCGTAATACCGCCAGAACCAATGGCAAGCTTTGCGTTGTACGTCTGCCAGAGTACATCTCTTGAGGTCAGCTCGGGTACAAGCCAGGGATCAAAACGATCCGCCCAGTGCGAACGTCCAATGTCATTCAGAAATTTAACAATCTCATCATGATAATGAATATATGCCTGAGTACCACCGATAAAAGTAGCCACAGCAATAATAAAACCAATGAGGGCATGCGTAAATTTAATGTTGCCGATCCATAACAGGCCCACAAGAATGACAACATAACTTAACGCATTTCCCAAGTCATTTTGAAGCAATACGAGTAGTAATGGCGGCAGGACGCAGAGTGAGATCGGAATAACATCACGTCCGAAATAGAGCGGTCGATTCTTCTTTCGGGCCAAAAAGGCCGATAAAAACACAATCAGACATAGCTTGAACAACTCAGCAGGTTGCAAACTGACCCCGAAGATGGACAGCCAACCTTTGGCACCATAATACTCTTTACCAAAGAACATTACGAAAATAAGCAGCAGCATACCCACGCCATAGATATATAAATAGTTTTTGATTATGAATTTATAGTTGATCATCGACATTCCAAAAAAGACGATGAACCCCAAAATATAAAAGATCACTGCACTTTTCGGGAGTCCCTCCAGCTTTGGACGACCAAACGTTGTACTGTAAATCGACAAAATACTGATAACCATCAGAATAACAAGTATAAACACGATAGAATAGTCTATCTTTTTAAATTTGTGCAGCATGTAATTATGTTCCCCCAAGCATTCAGAAATCTTCGGTATATCTCATTGTAGAGGATTTCACGGTAAAAAGAAAACCCGCGGAATCTTACATTTTCGTCACCTGTTCCGAAGTACGAACACCCAGGACATGCCGCTCGATTCCGGCAAGGTCCGTTACAATGATTATTTCCGGCCAATGTCCCGCCGATTCAAGCAGAGCCGCGATGTCGCGAGCCTGCCCCTGGCCCAGCTCAAAACCAATAATCTGCGGCGGCGCAGGCAGCAGCGCCAGCTGCTCCAGCATAGTGCGGTACGGTGCAAGCCCGTCCGGACCGCCATCCAGTGCCATGCGCGGCTCATGATCGCGCACCTCTTGCTGCAACCCGGCGATATCTGCCGCCGGGATATATGGCGGGTTGGACACCAGGATGTCCACCCGTGCCCCCGCGAACGGAGCCAGCAGATCGCCTTCACGGAAGTCGATCTGCACGCCGTTCGCAGCCGCGTTCCGCGCGGCCACTTGCAGGGCAGCCGCCGAGAGATCTCCGGCGCCTACCTGCCAACGCGGGCGTAGTGAAGCCATCGTCACCGCGATGGCACCACTGCCCGTGCCAATATCGACGGCGAGCGGAGCGCCGTCAGGAAACACGCGGTCGGCTTCGCGCAGCACAGCCTCGACCAGCAGCTCGGTCTCCGGCCGCGGAATCAGCACGGCCGGCGTGACCTCGAACGGCAGCCCATAGAATTCCTGGCTGCCGATAATGTATTGCGCCGGCTCACCCGCAGCCTTGCGCGTGACGGCGTCCTCCCAGCGGCTGCGATGCTCGCTGGGAAAAGGCTCCGGCTGCATCATATAGTACGCGGCGCCATAAACGCCGAGTACATGTTCCAGCAGCAGCCGGGCATTGTTTTGCGGCTCGTACACGCCGCACTTCTCCAAAAAAGAGGAAGCCTCCACGAAGGCTTCCCGACAGCTCTGTTCCGGCGTCATGACAAACTGCGCGCGGGTCACAGATTATTCTCCTCTATCCATCATCTCAGTCTGCTGAGCAATGGTCAGTGCAGACAAAATATCTTCAATCTCTCCGTTCATCACCTGATCCAGCTTGTGCATGGTCAGGCCTATGCGGTGATCCGTCACACGGCTTTGCGGGAAGTTGTACGTACGAATCCGCTCACTGCGGTCGCCCGTTCCCACTTTGCTCTTCCGCTCAACAGAGATCTTCGCTTCCTCTTCCATACGTTTCATATCGAAGATACGTGTACGCAGAACCTGCAACGCTTTTTCCTTGTTGGAGTTCTGTGATTTTCCATCCTGACATGTCGCCACGATTCCCGTTGGAACGTGCGTTACCCGTACTGCGGATTTCGTCGTATTAACCGATTGTCCACCGGCACCACTGGAACAGAACGTATCCACACGGATGTCTTTGTCATGAATTTCGATATCAAAATCTTCGGCTTCAGGCATAACGGCAACAGTTGAAGTTGACGTATGAATACGTCCGCCTGATTCGGTTGTTGGAATACGCTGCACACGGTGTGCGCCGCTTTCGTATTTCATTTTGCTGTATGCGCCGCGTCCGTTGATCAAGAAAACAACCTCTTTGAATCCACCGAGATCATTTGTGTTAACGTCCATCAGCTCTACACGCCAGCCTTGTGCATCTGCATAACGTGTGTACATCCGATACAGATCTGCTGCAAACAACGCAGCTTCATCTCCACCAGCTGCTCCGCGAATCTCAACAATAACGTTTTTGTCGTCATTCGGATCTTTTGGCAACATAAGCACACGAATCAATTCGTCCAGTTCCTTCTGGCGAGTGCTCAGTTCGTCAATTTCCATTTTGACCATTTCACGCATCTCATCATCCAGTTTCTCCCCCTGCATTTCCTTCGCAGCTTCGAGATCCTGACTTACCTGTTTGTATTCATTGTACGCTTCATAAGTCGGTTGCAGATCGGATTGTTCTTTGGAGTATTCCCGCAACTTTTTGTTGTCACTTGCCACATCCGGGTCACACAAAAGCTCGCTCAATTTGTCATAACGGTCGGCTAACGCCTGTAATTTATCCAACATGTATAGTCACCTCACGCATTATTTTGTCCAAGCACATTACATTTTCAATAATGATTTCAATTCAACATTCATTACATCTATAATCTATATTCCACAACGCACAGGATTCTCAATGAATCCCCTGACCGCAGCATGTATTCACATTCATGTATGATCGACGTATAACATCGCTACAACGTCATCAAATCCTTTACTTTTAAAGTGATATCAAGAAATCGTGTACCCTGTATGAAACCCGCTTCAGCTCATCTGTTACAGCGCGAATTTTAACGTGGTATACGACTCTTAATTATAGCATATTCTTATGGTTCTGAATAGTAACTGTTCCGCACCCGGAAGAACTAATTTTTGTGCTGCAAAATACAAACTGAAATTGTTGTTCGATGTTGTTCCGAAATGTAAAATAAACAAAAGCCACGATGCGCTAACATCGTGACTTCTCTAACAAAGGCCGATGGGCGACCACGGCGAATTTCAATCAAACGAATGAAAAACCACCGGATTGCAAGGCGACCAACCTAATCCCGGTGGTTTTTCTTGTTCCGCGCTACTTTCCACGCACTGCATAAGGCTATTAACCCCACTGCAAAACTCTAAGTCAAAGACCCCACGAACTTCACAAGAAGATCGTAGGGTCTTGTTATTAATCTACATATAAACGAGTAACAACTTATACGTTGAAACGGAAGTGCATAACGTCGCCGTCATTTACAACGTACTCTTTACCTTCAAGACGAAGTTGTCCACGCTCTTTGGCACCGTTCATGGAACCCGCTGCAACCAGATCGTCGTAGGAAACAACTTCTGCACGGATGAATCCGCGTTCGAAGTCGGTGTGAATGACACCCGCTGCGCCAGGCGCTTTTGTACCTTTACGGATTGTCCATGCACGAACTTCCTGTACACCTGCTGTGAAGTATGTGTACAGACCGAGCAATTTGTAAGCCGCTTTGATCAACAGGTTCAGACCGGAATCCTCGATACCGAGTTCTTCCAGGAACATTTGTTTATCTTCGCCTTCCAGCTCAGAGATCTCTTCTTCAACCTTCGCACTGATCGGCACCACTTCTGCGTTTTCAGCAGCTGCAAATTCTCTTACTTTTTGCACGTAAGCATTGTTCGCCACGTCGCCGATTTCGTCCTCAGCTACATTGGCTGCGTACAGAACAGGCTTCAGGGTAAGCAAGTGCAGATCACGTATGATCAGAAGCTCATCATCGGTAAGTTCCATGCTGCGTGCCGGCTTGTCATCGTACAGAACAGCCTTCACTCTCTCCAATACTTCTACTTCTTGAGAGGCAGTCTTGTTGCCGCCCTTCATGTTTTTCTTGGAGCGATCGATTTTCTTCTCAACACTCTCGATATCGGCCAGGATCAGCTCCAGATTGATCGTCTGGATGTCGCTCACCGGGTCAATTTTACCATCAACGTGTGTGATGTTCTCATCTACAAAGCAACGTACCACGTGTACGATTGCATCTACTTCACGAATGTGGGCAAGGAACTTGTTACCCAGACCTTCGCCTTTGCTCGCACCGCGAACAAGACCAGCGATATCTACAAACTCAAACGCCGTTGGAACTGTTTTCTTAGGTACAACAAGTTCTGTCAGTTTGTCCAAACGCTCATCGGGTACTTCAACGATCCCCACGTTAGGGTCAATCGTACAGAACGGATAGTTTGCCGATTCGGCACCTGCTTGTGTAATTGCATTAAACAATGTAGATTTACCAACGTTAGGCAAACCTACGATTCCAGCTTTCAAAGCCATGTATATGACAACTCCTCATTGATTACTTGTTCGGTATGGATAATCCTATACATTATATATGACAAACCTCAAGGCATCAAGGAACTTCGCCAATTCGACCAGCGTCCCATCCGCTATTGGTTTAACCTTTGATTTCCTTGTACATCGTCAGATCCGTTACCTCATATCCCATCTTGCGATACAGGCTGCTCGCCCGCACATTATGTCCAAACACATGCAAACCAATGCGATCCACGCCAAGACTCAAGGCCGTCTGTTCCAGCGCCTGCATCGTCTCTGTTCCATACCCTTTACCGCGGTGTGCTTCTTCAACCACAATGTCTAGCAAAAAAGCATCCTTCCCACGGCGATTATCCGTGATGTTAAACCAGATATACCCCACATTGCCGTCCACAGGATGCACCAGATTGTAGAGATACGCTCCGGGTGTGTTCAAGCCTTCTGGCAGATAACGTTCATAAGATTCCTCCGCCAGTTGCTGCGCCTCTTCCTCCTCCCAAGTCCCTGCTTCTACTTTTTCCTGTGCAAAATCCTTAATCGATCGAATGCGGAAACTCGCATAATCTTCCTGATTCATTGGTACCAATTCCATATGATGTTGCTCCCCTCACACGCTTGAGTCTCTATGTATAAAGTTATTTGAACTTCATCGTATTATACTCTGTTTTAATCAGGTGTGTATGTGGCACTATAAGAAAATAAAATCACACTCAACTTTGGACTCTCTCGTTACGTTTATATCTGTATAGGTTGAACAAATGAGTATACACTGGACCACTCCCACTGTGCTGCCGAACCGTCTTTCGATAATGATCTAGAAAGAAAGGAGAAATTGTCCTATGCATACACGCCGTCCCATTTCAAAGAGAAAATCGTTTCGCTCCCCTCCGAATCACCATTAACAACCAATCTGATTTGAGGTTGTTGATGTAAAGGCTGGTTTATTTCGGTGAGAAAACTCCATGAACAACGTAGATGATGGAACGTTATATGTATGGAGACAGAATGTCCCCAATGGTAAAAAAGTAGAATTTGCTCCGCAGCTTCAACTATCCGGCGAAGGAGCTGTCTACCTGGAATTCACGGACAGCCAAGGCAAAATGTATAACCGGACGGTCTGTGAGTACACCCAGTCCTTATCCAGCAATTCATATGTCACCGTCACAATGTAACCATGAAAGAAGAATTTATGTAAAATAATGTAAAATATCTACTGCGCATCACAAATTATGTATAGTATATAGGCGAGCGACACTCCAAGGTTTCTCTTCCTCCATCCCTCAATCCGTACATGGAGGAATAAGAAAACTCGAACAACCACGTGACCGTTGCGCGAAATTTGTTCGAGTTATTGTGCGAAAATCCGTCTGAAGGAGAGTTGTACCAGCCTTGGCCATAAAAACACAAACGTCGCAACAGGCACGTATGTTGCTACGATCGTTGCTTCTGCTAATCCAAGTTATGGTTGAAGAACTTGGATTCCCGTAAGGTGCAGATCAGTATATGTGGTCCAAAGCGGTTCGTACACTTTGTAAGTACCTGGAGGGATTGAGCTTTGTGTGCTGTCAAGAGTTAGGCTACCAGTATGCGTTCCTGCCAGATCAAAAGTCCAACCTGTAAGAGCATTATTATAAGCATAGTTCGTTAGGATAGGACCACCACTGTCTCCACCCTGTGAGGTATATCCGGTAGCCAAGACTTCAGCTCGATTATACCCATAACCCCCACTGCCCCAGTATATATCAACATTTGAATACGCTATGGCGCCTGATGTCATACCACCCGAATTTGCACCTCTGTGATAAACGGTATCTCCAGGTGTATCGGCAGTATACACACCTGTGATCATGGCCATATTTGAGGCTGAGGGATAGGGGACTCTTGCCCGGCCGCTATAATTTGAATTAAACGTAATATATCCAGCATCTGCAGCCTTATTTGAACCGTCACCAGCAGATTCAGTCCTAAACGTAAATTTGCCAATGGTAGAGGTATCCCGTGTAGGCTGATACCAATCTGTATTTGTTCTTGCTTTGTCCTGACAATGACCGGAGGTGACCACTACTTCTTTATTGCTTGCATTTGTAGCAAAATATCCGGCTGTACATACTGAATACCTTGTAGTGTTTCCTTCGTTTCTGTAGTCTCCGCCTAACTTAGCCCCCATAGGAAACTCAGAACCATAATGAGTATTATCTGTTTCGACCTTGAGAGCTGACGCGGGGAGCGTGGTGAACTCCAGCAAGTCAGAATGCGATACGAGAGATGAAACCGTCATCTTATCTTTCATTGTCTCTTCATCAAATGCGATGATAAGTTTGTTGTTTTTTACATCGGGAATAAGTGCACGAACAGTACCGGGCTTAACGCTTTTTATAATTTCTTCCTTTGCGTTTTCAATATCTGCCCAAGAGAACTTTTTCACCTCAAATTCTACTTTGTCATCATTTTGGACAGAGGAAAGTGTCGATTTCTTTAAGGATTCGGAGTCTTCTGTAATTTGGATGACTACGGTTCCTTTGTCAGCATTGTAGTAATGGCCCGCGTATTTGTCAGGGGTCTCATTAATGCGTTTTGAGATCGCAGGGAAATCTTTCTTTACTCTTTGCTTTTCCGCATAATTATCTAGTAAAGCACTATTGTTTATCTTTTGGAATTGGCTTTCCAATTGAAAGGGGTAAGGGACCTCGTTCAATTTGTTTTTTTGCGTTATTTCTGCAATCTCTGAAAGGGTTCCTTTAATAGTAGTCCATTGATAATTCCCCATGTCTTCGGCGGCGCTAATACTGGAACTGGTGAGCAGAGAACTGGCAAGCAAAGCACTGGCAAAAAGTGACCCTAGAAATCTTTTTGTTTTCATCATCCTCATTCCTTTCATCCTTTTTTTGAATAATATATTCGTTATAATGTAAATAAAACCCAATTGTAACTCTTCTTTTGGAAAAAATTTGAATTTTATTGAAACAAAAAACTCCTTTTACCGTCTAAATAGGAGAGGGAGGAGGTGGATCATCATTTTGAAAAAATATTACTTAGGGATTCTTGCTCTTTTTATCCTTTTTAGTTATTCATTTCAAATCACAAATCAATCTTCCGCATCGAGTGTAGAAGGAGGTACTTCCACAATGGAAAGTAAAAAAAATCCTTTTGTGGTTACCCTTTCTCTACCACAAAAAGTTAAGGCCAATGAGGAATTTTCAATTAAAGCTAGTTTGAAAAATGAAAGCCTATCCAATTTGGAAATTTTAAGTAGAACGCGGCTATTTACTTATGTAATTAAGGATTCGAGTGGGAATCAGATCAATTCTTATTCTGTTAAAGATGGAGGAAGTGCTTTTATTTTAAACGGTAAAAACAATATTTCGGAGGGTTACACTTATAAGATCAAGAAATCAGGCACTTACTATGTCTCGGCGGTTGCTGAATTTTCGATTATGGATAATGGAAATAGTAAAGATGTGAAAATTACAGAAACCAAAAAACTGGAGGTTAAGGAAATTTGAAACGGGGTTCTGCGAACGGCCTCGCGGACTGGCCTAACCGGAGCTACTTGGTATTTTCGATTCGTACCGGAATTGCGATCCTGGAATAGTATAGGGCCGCAGTATCCTATTTACGGATACTGCGACCCTATACTAGGTTTAGCCTATTGAACGTGCCGGTTGCAATTTGTTTAGTTCAAGCAACCGACAGTGATGGAGACAAACATCTGTTTCAGTATGGGAATGAAGTAAAAAACATGATTTTTATGGGGGAAGGATTTCAAGCCACGTAATCCAAACGGAATGCGACGATGGCCGTGATGGGTTATTGTCGCGTATTGATGTATTTCAATCCGTGCCCGCTTCTACTTTTTCCTGTGCAAAATCCTTAATCGATCGAATGCGAAAACTCGCATAATCTTCCTGATTCATTGGAGAAAGTTTCAACTTATTCCCCTCCTTATGTTGAGTGATCTTTATTATGTAGGATCCTTGTTCAGTCCTATTTGCACTGCTAGTACCCTATTGTATCCTGTTCTCCGTCTTGGCGCATGAAGTTATTCTGACAATTCAAACTTTGATTTTCGTGTTTAACCGTGTTTAACCATATTTTCTATAACTTTCGATCTCTTCCCATCGTTTATACCTCATAGGAAAGGAGTGGATTATATTGTACACACATCGCCGATTCTCAAAAAAGAAAATCATTATCTTGTCCGCCATCGTACTCGTCATAGGTATCATCGCCTTTAAGAGCTTGCTGAATGCAGTCGATCCCTATCGTCACTTGAGAATCACAATCCACAATCAGTCCGACTATAATCTCATCGATATTCAGGCTAGCCTCGTTCAAGGCGAATCGTATAACACCAACGAGAGTGGCTCCACCTACATATTCGATAAGGATGTTTCCAGCGGATCAAACGTGAAATTCGCCCCGCAGCTGAAACTTTCCGGGGAGGGCGCAGTCTTCTTAACGTTTACGGACAGCCGCGGAAAAACCTATAATAAAACGGTTTGCGGTTATACGGAATATTTGTCTGGTAACTCCTACGTTACTGTAACCAATGAGAATGTCACCGTGAAAGAGGAATGTATGTAATAACGATTCTTCGCTCTGTGGACTTATGTTAAAATATAGGGGCGAGCGACCCGCCAAAGTTTCTCGCCCAAAGTCGATTGAATTATTCAATCGGCTTTTTTATTCTAACCTGATTGTATTGATTAATTAGATCATCCAGGACCATAGATTGCTGTATAACATGAGGATGAAGCAGATTTCCATAGTCCACCTTGAGTTGATAGAGCTTTTGTCTCGCTGCTTCGATCTTCAACTTGAGCTCACCACAATCCATATTCACCCCTCCCTGTTGTAACATTCTAGTCCATTCTGCTAATTAGTAGGAAATCAGGCGAACTCCAACACGAAAAAGCTCCCTTCAAAGTAGACAATTCACCATTCTACTTGAGGGAGCAGGTCATATTAAATTCAGAAACGCTGGTTAACTTCCCATGCCATGGCCATTAGTTGTCATGATTACCGGACGGTCTTTTTCAACGGGGATGGGTTGAGTTATAGGAGCAACTACGCCTACTGCGATACTGCATGTAACTATCAATACTGCCAATTTCATCTTCATTCGTCATCAAACCTCCCGAATCATTTTTTTGTATCGTAGTTTAGCTTCTTCAACTGCAAAATACCGAAACTCTTCAAATATTTTTATACACTCTAGCATGCTATCTTTATTCTTAATTTTAATTACAAAATCCAAACCGTTAAGAATCAACTCAAATCCTCTGTTATAATCTTGATGTTTTAAATAGTATGTACCTAAGCCCACAAGCAAAGTACCATATTGATCATTCGTATATTGCTCGCTGATTTTTCCAATACGGCTACTCTGTTCTTGGTACATAAAATACGCGTCATATGCTTCAAGAACTGAATCAATGTTGATATCAAACCGATTTGCCGCATTAACAATTGCACATAAAGCAGGAAAGATTTCGTTCTCTCTCTCAGAGATGTAGTTCATATAACTTGGGATAACCTCTGTCTTACCTGACATTAATTCATATAGATAACGGTTGCCTTCTGCCCATTCTTCGAACTGACGAATAACAACATTTTCCTCGTCGCTCGGATTATTTACCCAGCTATAATCGGTGTACAAAGAGACATATCGAAGTGCCTTTTCATATTCTTCATAGTAGAAACAAGCTTCTCCAAGCGCTAAATATGCGTACAAAACGTAAAAAACAATCTGCTTTTTGGGTTTAGCCTCGGGCTCTTCAGATGTTACCCCTAATTCATAATGGATCATTGCTTTTAATTTTAACTTGTCAGCAAGATTCTTCACCTTATCCCATCGACGCAACGAAGCATACACATTAATCAAATCGTTTAATCCATCCAACTGATAAGGCTCGTCAAGTCGATCTACAAAAAACTCAAACTGCGTAGCAAGTGTAAGATTGCTCAACTGATCCTTGGAAAGCCCGATTGTGAACAAACGATACTGACTTAGAGCCAACCGTTCAGAATGTTGCATTTTCTCACCCTCGGCTACACATACATACAAGGGCTTGGCCGCTTCTAACTTCCCTTCACGATATAACTGTTCAGCCAACTCGAACAAAAGCGGTGCATAGGAAAGATTATCCATAATTAGATTAACGGCTTCTTCCATATAATCGACCTTACCGAGTTCGGCACAACGGTATAAAAAAGGCCCCAGTCTTCGCCAATCCGGGCTTGTATGTACAAAACACTCATGTATGTATAATTCATAGAAGTAACCCTCTGTTAAACCCATCCCGGCAGTTAGTCGATCCAACTGCTGCATGCCAATGGTACGCAGCCCGTTCAGCGTACCACTCAACGTCCCTGAGTTGATTCCCGATATCTCAGAGAATTGATTGAGTGTCATATGGTTCGTTTTTAAGTAGTCTGCTAAATGATCACGTATTGTGGCTACTGAGTTCAAAGGTACACCACCTTTCCAAGCGAAATTAAGCAATGGTCAATAAAATAATACTATATTTTTGAATTTAATATCAATATTTTACTTGTAAATAATTTACTTTTATTTAAAAAACATATCTTTTATCACGTTAAAAAAGCCGAACAATATTACGCTCGGCTAGTTAGCATTTTATTATTATTTGCTGATTATAAGCATCTGAGACAGAAAGACATCTGTTGTCGAAAGAAAAAAGACATTCGGAAAATACTTAGCCAGCTTCTTCATCTCTGTACTATCCATGACCTCTTCTTCCCCCCAACCCACACAATAACATATAAAATAAGGAGCTAAGGCTAGTTGTAGCTGAACAAATTCAATAAATTTCATTTCTTGTTGAGTAACTTCTAAATCACAGATTTCTGATGTATTCGGCCTATACTGGTAAGTGACATAAGGAGTGTGAATCAATGCTTGCCCTTTTACCCTACTTAAAAAGAACAAAATAAATGGATTTAAGCGCCCCTCCGTATACAACGTATGATAGCCATCGTATACTTTCTTCATCGAATCTGGATTTGATAAAGTAATCTGAATATGAACCTTCCCGTTTTTGTATGCAACTCGTAAAGAGTCGAAAAGCGTAAGTAGCTTCATGACCAGTTTTTCATTTAATTGACCTTCTAACTCTGGATAGTGTAGTTCTCCTACATACTTAGGTTGGTTGGTCCCCGCTTGAAGTTCACCCTGATAGATCATATAGAATTGGAACAAGGCAAACTGAATATCCACATTCGACAGAATAACTTCTTTTAAATCCTGCTTTTCGAATACAATTTCGTTAAATGCCACTCCACTATCTAAAATTTTTCTAACTACTATCATGTTTTCTTGAATAGAATAAACCTCTTGCTTCAATACTTCTTCATGCTCTGGATCACTATACAAGGTATTGAGACCACCACTATCTATTTTAAAAAGAGTTTTTTCAATCATATCAAATGACTCCTTACAAAAATATAGTTTTTAAGCAAAAGGCGTGTAGCTGTCGCCACACGCCGAATATATAATACTTGTACTAGAATTAGAAATAATGTTCCCAATCAAAGAATACATCAGCATTCGACCAACCGCCAGTTAACTTAACAGTCGCGTATCCCTCAACCATAATCATGCTAGTGTCAAAATTAATTTTGATATCACTTTCCTCAGTAATATTCACAGTTTTAAGAGGCAAGAAATTGATATAATTAATATTCATTCTTACTCCTTCTGCATTAGTAGCTGCTGCAGCATATCCTTTTACACTACTGATCCATGTGGCAATATCGCCGCCTTCGACCCATATCTAGTGTTCCTTATTTAAGATGAAACATTACACCTTTTCATAATTCAAATCTTTATGTTAATGCCGTTCCACCAGACGTGTTGTCTGCTTCAAATCCTCAATCCGCCCTGCGCCAATGCCAAACATGACGGTACGCAGTTCAAACTCGACCTGTTCCAACCGCTCATTCAGCGCATCGTCGGAAGCGACTGCGGATTCGAGCAGAGATCGGCCAAAACCAGCCAGATCCGCGCCGAGCGCAAGGGCTTTGGCTGCATCCACGCCAGTGTGCAGTCCACCGCTGCCAATCAGGGCACCAGTAGAATTCAGCGCACGCACTTCCTGAATGCACTCCGCTGTCGGAATGCCCCAGTCGGCAAAAGCTTCAGCTGCCGCCCGGCGTACAGGGTTATTGTTGCGGTACTTCTCTACCTGTACCCAGCTTGTACCGCCTGCACCAGCCACATCGATAAATGCCACACCCGCTGCATATAGGCGTTGAGCCGTCACGCCATCGATGCCAAAACCTACTTCTTTTACGCCAACAGGCACGTCTAACTCACGACACAAGTTCTCAATCCGCTGAAATAATCCGCTGAAGTTGGTATTACCTTCCGGCTGGAAGACTTCCTGCAACGTGTTCAAGTGAAGCACAAGCATGTCCGCACCGGCAATATCTACGGCACGCTGGAAGTCGGCTGTGGTGAAGCCATAGTTTAGCTGGACCGCACCCAGGTTGGCAATGACCGGGATGTCCGGTGCCCAGCGCCGCACATCAAAGGTACTTGCCAGTTCCGGCTGTTCCACGGCAGCCCGGATCGAACCTACGCCGAGCGCCCAGCCTCTGGCGTTAGCTACTCGGGCGAGGCGCTCATTGATAGCGCCCGTTGTTTTGCTTCCACCCGTCATCGAACTGATGAGCAAGGGTGTACGTACTTTTTTGCCAATAAACGAAGTCTCCAGATGCACCTCTTCAAAATCCAGCTCCGGCAATGGGTGATGACGAAAAGCATACCGCTCCATACCGCTGGTTACCCCTTCTCCTGCCACATTCTCCTCAAGACAGAGGCGCACGTGTTCCAGCTTCCGTTCTCCCGTAGCCACTTCGGGAAGCAGCCGTTCGCCGGCTCGCTCTTGTTCATTCATGATGAGACCTCCTATGTGAGAATCGTGCGGATCGACAGGATAACCTGCCCGTTCCTTGCTACTATGTATAGATGTCTTATGCAAAAGACAAAAACATTCATCTAAATAAGCATTGCAGCATAACTCTATCCAGTATAACGTTCCAATCCAGCTATGGAAAGGATGCCCCGACACCAAATGTCTCACTTAAATCTCGGAGCACCACTATCTTTTATGCCTTCTTATCTCAAGATTTCCGATGCCAGCTGCTCACCAACAAGCTGCCCGGATAAGGTCACAATCGGGGTTCCGCCGCCTGGATGCGTAGTTCCGCCGACGTACCAGAGTCCTTGGACATCTTTGCTTCGGTTGCCTGGTCGCATGAAGGTCTGCTTCACCGAGTTGGAGGAGATGCCGTAGATCGATCCTTGATGCGCCAACGTATCCCGTTCGATATCTCGCGGCGTGTATCGGATCAGCACATCAGATTGGTTCAACCCGGTAATTCCTCGTGCCGCCAATCGTTCCAGCACAAACGCTCCGTAACGTTCCGTCTGCTGCTCCCAATTCCATGAATCCGACAAGTAGGGGGCATTAACCAGAATGAACAGGTTACTTGCTCCCTCCGGGGCCATACCTGCTTCCGAATAACCGGAATAACAGATGTAGATCGTGGGATCGTCTGGCATTTTACGGTCACGGAAAATATGGTCGAACTCTGGTTCATACCGCTCCGGGAAGAAGACGGTATGGTGCAGCAATGCATCATATTGTCTTCTCACACCTGCCAGCGTTACAAATCCCGAAATGGATGGTTCATACTTCCTTATGCGGGAATCACTCATCTCTTTCCGGTGCTCCGGTGCGAGCAGCAGTCGGTTCACACTAAGCACATCTCCATTGGCAACCACCTGATCGGCTTCGCGGAAGCCTTGATCCGTATCCACGCCTGCCACTTTGCCATTCCGGACAACAATCTGCCGGACCTCTATACCGGTAATGATTTGTACACCTTTTTCCTGTGCCAGACGAGTCATTCCTTCGATTAACTGATAGGTTCCACCTTTGACCCCGTAGATGCCCACCTCTGCTTCCACATGACCCATCATGGCAAAGATGGAAGGCGACTGATACGGCGATGATCCCACATAGGTTGCGTACCGTCCGAACATAGCCAGCGTATGCGGATGTTGGAAATACGAACGCAGCAGTTTATCCAGCTTCACTGTTGGCCGCACGCGGAGCAGACTGCGCAGCATCTGAAGATTGTATTTGTCAGAAGGAGATAGCAGCAACTTACCGAGAAAATGACGATTGGCTTCCGCATACAGTGCAGCAGACTCATCCATAAATGCATCATAACGAGCCGCATCCTCCGGACTGTACGCCGCGATCTGCTCCTTCATCCACCCGCGATCACCTGACAAATCTACCACTGTGCCATCTGCGAATACATTACGCGTGCGCGGCTCTAACTCATATAGCTGTACGTAATCTTCCATTGCTACACCCGCGTAATCAAACACTGAACGAAAGGTGGATGGCATCGTGATCGTGCTCGGTCCTCGGTCAAAATGATACCCATCCCGCTCAATCTGCTGCAGCTTGCCACCTACGTGTTGTTGCCGTTCCAGAATGGTCACCTGCACACCTTGTGAAGCCAGTCTTATCGCACACGATAGACCTCCGAATCCTGCACCGATAATAATGACGTTACCTCTCAACTGTACCGCCTACCTTTCCATACATACCCCTTGCCGGAGCGGCCTGCCTGCCAGGAAGCAAGTCCGATGGCAATGACACAGGCCATGCTGACCGGTTGCAGAAGGGCAAGCCACCAAGGTTGTCCGCCAGCATGATCCGCTACTCTTTTCACAGCCATACCCAATAATGTGCCTAACAATCCATACAGAATGGACATCGTACTTCCCGTTATGAGTCCGATAATCAGGCCAAGCGGAGGCAATATATACATCAGTGTATAGATCAACATCGTACCAAGCAGCAGTACGTCTTTGCGTCCCATACCTTCGTACATATTTTTCTTATATCCGTTCCATACTTCTGCCCCGTTCTGATACATGCGGGTATCTGTTACGTCATGCACGTCTGTCAGCATCACCGGATGACCCGCACGCTTGACTGCTTTGGCAAGACTCATGTCATCCACCAGATGCGCCTGAATGGCAGCATGACCGCCGGATGCTTCGTAACTGGAGCGATGAATCAGCAAAAAAGCCCCCGTAGCGGCCACAAACATCGGACTGGATGATCTGCGGATCATGAAAATGGGCAGATGACTGATGATGGTAAAGACCATCATCGGTACGACAAGCTTCTCCATCCACGTCTTCGTTACCTGATACGGAAAACCGGTTACCAGCCCCCCGCTCTGCTCACACCCTGCCGCAAGAGTCTGCCGAATGGCACTTGGCTCCAGACGCACATCCGCATCCACAAACATAAACCATTCTCCCTTGGCCTCCTGAACCAGCCTGTGACACGCATGGGATTTCCCCATCCAGCCCTCGGGAAGATCGACGCCATGCAGCAGACGCACACGTGCATCTCGACCCGCAATCGCTTGTACCATGGCCGCTGTCTCATCTTCAGAGCGATCATCCAGCACCAATACTTCCATCCGGAATCCCGACGTATCACTCGCGAGCACACTTTCCAGACATCCTTCGATATGTAGTCTTTCATTTCTGGCCGGAATCAGCACCGAGACCAGCAGGTCTGGTGGTTGTATCTTGTCTGCCCGGAATGAACGTACTTTGGGCAGACAGGAGACGTTCCATAGAGCGAACAGCAACTGTATGCCCAATATGCATGTAAGCACAATCCAGAAGATTTCAGATGCATTCATCCTAACGGTTCACCCGCTTTCGCGTGGCATCGTATTTTTCACTTGTCGAACGTACATGACGAATCAGCGGAAGCGCATCTGGCAAACTTCCCTGCCCCATCCGTATAAGCTCTGATCTATGATCGTCTAACTGCTGTTCCAGCACATGGCCGAGTCTGGAGGCAATCTCTTCACTCTTCCATGTCTTCCAGTCTTCCATTACAGGAGGCCCCGCCTGCATCGATATTTCGGGTAAATCATGCTGGACCATCCCATGACACAAGGTTACCGGTACGGCGATGGCATTCGGAGAGCGACGAAGCAACAACCCGATGCCTGGACGGAACCGAATCGGTCTAGCCTCCTGATGTAATATTTCTCCTTGCGGAAAAATCCAGACCCTTTTGCCCGAATCTAGCAGTTCACTGGTGTACTGTAGAGAGGTCCGAATACCGGACGCACTCTCCTTATTGATCGAATACGCACCCAATTTACGAAAAAAAGCATATTGCTGAAGCTGCTGCTCCTCCATCATCACATAATGATCTCCTCGCGATGTCTGCCTGGCCGCATGATAGAGCAGCAGACCATCCCACCAGGAGCTGTGGTTCATGAAGTAGATCACAGGGCGATTAGGATTGATCGGGGAGTTGTCCCTGAGATCCACCTGCGGGTCGAGGGACCCCGAGAGAGTGAAGGAGCGGAAGCGCCGACGCAGCAGATAATAATGATTGTATAAGGCAAACATACGATTAAACGGTTTTGATTTTACGGCGCGAATCATATAGCCAGCTCCCTTCGGCAAGAAGCACACCAGCAATGGCGATGATAAAGCTGCCTGTAATCCCTTCCTTGAGAGCAAGTAGGCCGAACAGAAGAATAAATAGCTGATACAACCATTTCGCGCGCAGCAATGAGCTACGGTCATTTGGCATGGCCGGAAGGAAGAGGGACAGGAATGCACCCATGATAAACCAGCTTATGTAATTGGTCCACGGAACACCGTAGAATCCACCCGGAGCCTGCCACTCCCAAAATCCTCTCGCATGTGCAACAGGGTCGAGTACCAGATCGAGGACAATTGCCCAGAACCCGGTCTTCACTGCTCGAAGCAGTTTGCCAGTCCAGGTTGAACCGCCACCACTTAACAGCGCGGAGTTACCCACCACTGCGATCCAGGCAAAACCCAGCGTAACAGGTACACTGAACAGATGAATCCCGAAGAAGTCAGAGTAGGCATACTCACCAAAAGGCCAATGGGTATGAACCCCTACCCACTCCACGCCCATACCTCCTAGCCAGATGATCACAGAGGCTATCCATAATCCGGGTTTCAGCCAGATGACTGACTGGTCGGACAGACCTGTCCGATTACGCCCCTGATAGATCAGATCCAACACATACAACGCATAGAAAATTAGAAATAAACCATTGGAAAAAGACAACACATCGGGCACGCCGATCGTCAACATCAAGGCTGCTCCAATGGCATACCAAGCCCAGTAAAGCCACTGGATCATCAGGATACCGCCGTTCGGGAGGCTTGATAGGCCAGCATCGGGTAACGTTTCACAATCGCACCCAGCATCTCCAGTTTCAATTCATCACTAACATATGCCCGTTTGGTATATACGTCATAGTCGTTGCGTTCAACCGCGTGTAGAATGGTGGAGTAAAAGGCTGCTGCCAGCTCAATCGAAAACGCACTTTCCGTCGGATAAGTATCCAATCGATCCATGCCAATACGGAACCAGTTCAATGCTGCCGCTTTTAACTCATGAATAATGGCAACAAAGCGTTCGTCCACGATCCCGTCTTCAAAGTCCTGCTCCGAGTAACCATGCTTCTCCATGATCTCCAGCGGAACATACCGGCGCACTCTGGCCCGATCTTCACCCACATCACGAATAATGTTAACGATCTGCATTCCTTTACCCAAAGCAATCCCGTTTACGGCTACTTCCGCGCCATTATCATCCCGCAATACAGGCAACAACATCTCGCCTACGGTTCCAGCCACCAGATAACAATAATGCTCCAGTTCCTGCATCGTTGCATAATGCGTTACTTTAAGATCGGTGAGCTGCCCTTCCATCTGACGGAAGAATGGCCCCTTATCCAGATGAGGGAAACTGCTAAACAACCATCTCAGTGCCGGCCAGATAAAGTGTCCTTCCGCTTCGTCCAGTCGATCAAATAAATCATGGATCTCATGAATCGTATAGGCCGATTGTTCCGGTTCATCCACACTGTCATCTATCATGCGACAGAAGGCATAAATGACATATACCGCTTCCCGACGCGGACTTGGCAGTCCTCTAAAGGCCTGATAAAAAGAGGAAGAGCCCTTTTGCATCAACTCTTCACACCTGCTCAAAATCGCTTCATTCATGTTCCCATCTCCTTCGTGAGTTGATTGACGGCCATACGTGCACTCTGCATCACAATCGGCACTCCGCCTCCAGGATGTACAGATGCCCCTGCGGCATATAATCCCTTGATATTCGGGAATGGTTTGGGTTGCGGTCGGTATACACCGGACTGGAACAACACTGGCGCAATCCCGAAGCTTCCGCCCCCATAGAGCCCGTCTCGCTCTGCGTCAGCGGGTGTGCGCACCTTTTTCCACTTGATCGCTGCACGAAGTCCCGGGAATCCACGTTGCTCCGCTTCTTCCAGTACACGTTCTGCCAACGCCTCGCTCTCCTGCTCCCAGTCGACACCTTCGGCATCGGGTACGGGAATGAGGAAATACAATACACTCTGTCCTGAAGGCGCTGCCGTCTCATCCAATACGACCGGATTAAATACGTAAAATGAGGACTTTGCCGGAATGCGTCGCTGATTGAACACTTCCTGTAAACTGCCTTCCAGACTTGGTGGCAGGAAGAACTGGTGCGTCGTTGTATCTTCCCAGGTTTTATCCACGCCCACATAGAGCAATACACATCCGGAAGAGGGACGATACGGCTTTCTTTTCCGCCCTACCTCTGAAGATTGACCAAGCAAACCTGATAGATGGGGGAAATCACCATTGTAGATAACTGCATCCACATTTTCTGCGCCTGTTGCCGTTTCTATACCTTCACATACACCATTTTTAATCGTGAGCCCTTTAACTTCCGTATTCAGTACAACACGTCCACCACGTGAGATCAGTTCCTGTTCCAGAATAGCCGGTAATGCCGCATACCCGCCCTTCACCATCCAGATGCCATATTCATGCTCTGCATAGGGAAGCAGGGAGTAGATGCCTGGCGTCCCGAACGGCGAACCACCGATGTATAGACTTTGTAGCGAGTAAGCATCAAGCAATTCCTCATGCTGAAAATAATCGCCCACCGCTTTCCGGACACTTTTGTGTGCACGTAATCTTCCCATGAGTGACATGAGAGATGGTGTGAAGAAATCCCTTTTGCGCGGAAAAGCCCGTTCCAGAAACGCTGCCCGGCCTGCCGGAAACAACGTGTCCATGTCTTTCATAAACCGTGTGAATCCTGGGCTCTCTCCCGGGAACAAACGTTCAATCTCCGCCGTCTGCTCCTCACGTGACGTCATCTTGGTCATGACACGACCACTGTGATAATGCACTCTATATAGGGGATCACAGCGAAGCAACTCAATCTTCGAACGATCTACGCCGGCTTCTTCCAAGATGCCAAGTAACATCTCCGGCAGAAGCACGATGGTCGGCCCCTGATCGATCCGGTACTCTCCTTCCTGCTCATAACCAATGCGTCCGCCAACGCGCGAACCCCGTTCATACACGGTAACATCCCATCCCTGACGGTTCAACAACAACGCAGAAGTAAGTCCGCCAATCCCTGCCCCTACAATGGCGGCCCGCTTCATGAATGCCCTCCGGCTTCTGCCGTCTTCACATAAGAGGATGGCTTGGAGCGCGTGCGCGCGTCCTCTTCCTGGATCAGTCTCACGCTGATTCGAGCCGATTCAAAGATCGTTGGCAAACCGCTGCCCGGATGTGTTCCTCCGCCTACCAACCATACACTTTTCAATTCTTCAAACTGGTTATGGGGACGCAGGTACATCATCTGACCCAGATTATGCGCCATGTTGAACGTTGCTCCGCGGTACACATCCAGTTCATTCTCCCAGTCGAGCGGCGTGAACAGCATACATTCTTCAATCCTGCTGCGAATGTCTGCCAGCTCAGGAATGCCTTCCATGCGCTTCATCATGGCCTCCTGCACATTCTCACGTTCTGCTTCCCAATCGATGTCTGCGGTAAGGTTAGGCGTAGGCATCAGAACATATAAAGCGGATTTTCCTTCCGGTGCCAGTGTCGAATCAAGTCTGGAAGGGTTATGAATATATAGAGATGGATCGGCTGACAACATTTTGTGCTTCGTAATCTCATCAACGTTCAACCGGTAGTCCTCTGGAAAATAGATCGAGTGATGCGGCAGGTCCACTTCACCATCCACACCCAGATACAGCATCGCTGTAGAGCAGGAGTACTTTTTGCGTTTCATTTTCTCCGGGGTATATTTCTTAAGTACGCCCGGTTCGAACAAATGGTTCACCGCATGTGCAAAGTCGGCGTTCACAACCACATGGTCCGCTTCAATGCGTTCACCGTTCTCAAGCAACACACCTTCTGCACGACCCTTGCGAACGATGACCTGTTTCACCGGGGTGGAAGTATGTATCCGTCCTCCGTATTCTTCCACGACATCAGCCATGGCCTGGAAGATCCGATTCACACCGCCAATCGGGTGGAACAATCCATAGTGATGCTCGATGAACGATAGTATGGTAAATGTACCCGGACAATCCCAGGCAGACATACCAAGGTATTTGGATTGGAATGTGAATGCCCAGCGTAGACGCTCGTCTGTAAAATAGCGGGACAAGATTCCATAGACTGTATTGTGGACATCAAGCTTGGGTAGAGCTGATACCGCATCTTTACGCAAATAGTCCGTAAGCTTGCCAAAAGGACGGCGGAGCAAAGGCATCACTTTGCCAAACTTCACTTCTTCTTCTTGCATGAACCGAAGGTAATGGTCTTCATTGCCCGGGAACAATTCCTTAATCTGCGCAGCTGTATCTTCCCGATTACGAGAAGGTGTGAACACCTTGTCACCAAAGTTCAGTGCGTACAGTGGGGTTAACTCTTTCATATCCACATAATCGGATAACTTGCGACCCACCACGTCGAACATCTCTTCAATCAACTGAGGCATCATCAAAAATGTTGCGCCCCGGTCGAATCGATATTCACCCAGTTCCAATCTGGCAGAACGCCCCCCGATGACTGGCTGTTTCTCATATACATCTACTTCGTACCCCTGACCGGACAATAACATCGCTGCTGCAAGTCCACCCGGACCCGCGCCAATCACAGCTGCACGTTTGCGTTGTTGATTCGGTATCATGCCACTCACCTCTCTATGTAGGGAATTCCTATAGTTCTCTAGCCCCTAACCTATTATTAAACCGCCCAAGAACACTTTAAGCGGTAACCAGCAAAAACATTATACAAATATAATACAAATATTATACGACCTTGTAAACCAAAAAATGACCCATCGGTCAAATTACCAAGACACTCCATCCAAAAACGCAAAAAACATCCTTTGATCACTTTCGTCAAAGGATGTCCTGTATACCCTAGCTTATTCATTGTCATTTAAGATCATACTTAATTATTTGCCTGTCCAAACCTCGCACCAGGCGGTTGCTCTGTGAGATACTCACGTTCTATCCATGACTGCCAATCTGCTGAATCCTCTGGCATGATCCATTGCGGGTAACGAGCATGTTCTGCACGCTCATAGCCTTTCCCACCAAGTACGAAGCGAATATGTGGAAATTCATTTTTAATCCGCTCTATAAGTTGATCGCACCGTTCAAGCAGCCCCGGACTTGTGATCGAAAGGCAGACCAACTTGATCTTTTGCTCCCGGATAATCGGGAAAATGCCTTCTTCAGGCGTGTTCGCACCGAGATACAGTACTTCGGCTCCATTTTTACGCATAAAGAGAGAGAACAGCAGCAACCCAACCTGATGATGCTCCCCTTCTGGACACAACGCCAGAACTTTGGGCAGATGCGGATAGATCGGGAACAGATGGAAAAACTGATAAAACCGCTGTGAAATCAGCTGAGTCATGAAGTGTTCCTGAGCCACCGAAGCCCTGCCTTGCTCCCATGCATCTCCAACCCGAACCAGTATGGGAACCAGCACATGATAGAACATCGAATCGTACCCGTACATGGTGAAACCAAAATCAATCAAACCATTGGCACGTTCACCCTGAAAGTTGTAGAGCGAGTCATAGATCTGATCTGCCATACGTTCGTATGCTTCTTCCATTGAAGGCACCGGAGCCATGATGGGAATAGGCGCAGCTGCCTCGGGTGGGTTTAATTTGTTTACTTTCAACATCCGTACCGCTTCCGAGATATTAGTCTGATGCAGCTCTACCTGTTCTTTCAACCAGCGCAGATCCTCAACATTCTCTTCGGTATACATTCGATAACCCGATTCCGTCCGCTCAGGGGTGACCGCACTATACCGATTCTCCCAAGCCCGGAGCGTTACCGTCGGGATACCGAGCATGGCTGCGACTTGTTTGATGGAATACACCTTATTACCCACTTTCTTTCCTAATGTCCAGATTTCACAGGTTATATCCTTGGTTCCCCGTCCTTGTCAGGCATATGAAAACCCTAACATTCTACAAAAATAATACACTCATTATACACAACGCTCAGACACCTGTCGATTACATCCTGCCAATTTGCTATATGTACTATAATTCTACCGGGTTATCCTGCGTCAACGTTATCATTCGTGTGGTAATAGAAGTCAGCACGTACAGAAGGGGGAGTCCACCGTTGGTCTCATTACGCCGCCATACATCCGACCGCAAGTCTTCACGCGGCAAATTTCCATACATACGAACAGGGATCGCCCTATTGGTCCTATGGCTCATCGCCGTCATGCTCTATCAGACCTATAAACCATTGCCACCGGGGATTTCCTACGAAAGCCCGGAGTATCATGTGGATCAAGTCGAATTCCTGCATGACCTGACCTATCCTTCCTCCGACGGACAGATGCAGCATGAACAGCAGATCTTTCAGCGCATGATGCAGATTGTGGAGGAAGCAGAACAGTTTGTCCTGGTCGATATGTTCCTGTTCAATAATTATCAACACAAGGGACAGAACTTTCCTCCCGTAAGTACTGAATTTACCGAAGCTCTGGTCGCCAAAAAAAATCAGCATCCTGATATGGACATCTGGTTTATTACAGATGAAGTAAATACCAACTACAACTCAGCACCGAATCCGTTGCTGGAACAAATGAAACAAGCAGGCATTCATGTGGTCATTACGGATGTGGACCCTTTGCGTGATTCAACTCCGGTATACTCTGCGGTCTGGCGAACCTTCTTCCAGTGGTTTGGCCAATCGGGGGATGGCTGGATCAAGAACCTGATGGCCACAGATGGTCCGGATGTCACTGTGCGTTCCTATCTCAAGCTGCTCAATGTGAAGGCGAACCACCGCAAAGTTGTTGTTAGTGAAAAGACGGCGATTGTCTCTTCCGGCAATATCCATGATGCGAGTGCTTACCACTCGAACATTGCATTTGAAGTAACAGGTCCAGTCATAGGGGATATTCTACAATCAGAGCAAGCTGTACTTGATATCTCGGGCGGTGGTCAGGTTCCTGCCTACACAGCTCCTTCCACGAATACAAACACGGGAGATTTGCGAATACGCTATTTAACTGAGGGCAAAGTGAATGACGCTGTTCTCCATGAAATCAATCAGGCTGGCAAAGGTGATACCATATGGATGGGCATGTTCTATGTGGCCTCTCCGAAAGTATTGAAAGCCCTGTTGGAAGCCGAAAAACGAGGAACCGACATCCGGCTTGTACTTGATCCTAATGAGAATGCCTTTGGTCAGGAAAAAATCGGCATTCCAAATCGGCCTGTCGCCGCCGAATTGCATGATAAATCCAACGGTAAAATACAGATCCGCTGGTATAACACGACCAAGGAGCAGTACCACACCAAGATGATATACATTGCCAAGGCAAGCGGAGATCATATCGTGCTTGGCGGTTCAACCAACTTCACACCCCGAAATATGAATGACTACAATCTGGAGAATGATCTATGGGTTGCTGCACCTCCAGACAATAAGTTCACGCGCGATATTGCGAATTATTTTGAGCGTATCTGGAATAATGATGATGCCGAGTTCACGTTGGACCTGGATGAGTTTCAGGAGAAGACCACGTTCTTGAAAGGTATCCTTTATAAGTTACAGCTGATTCTGGGTCTTACGACCTTTTAGACAAGAACCACATCCATTCATACCTGATATCCGCCTGTACTCTCGTGTGCAGGCGGATATTTTCATCTTGACAGGTAATATGAAGTGTGAAAATATAATTACCTAACGACCGTTAGGAAGGTGATCTGATGACTGCACAATCCATTCGGGATGCAGCCCTGTTCCATTTTGCCAGAGATGGCTATGAGGGGGCTTCACTACGAGCTATAGCTGATGAAGTCGGGATTAAAAAACCGTCCATATATGCACATTTCAGCTGCAAGGATGATTTGTTTTTGCACACCCTGGCGTTTGCTTTTCACGAAGTAACACGGCACACACTCGAATATTTCCGTGATCATGAGGATCTGCCATTGGAGCAGAGGCTGAAGGGTTTGCTGATCTGGTTCGAACAAGAATATAATGCCCATGCTTCGGCTCGATTAATGTTGCGTAATTGTTTTTATCCACCACTTTCTCTTTATAGCGAAGTGATGGATCAAGTGTATCCGTTTATCGACGGCATGGAACGCGCACTAACTCGTCTGCTGCAACGGGCAATGCGTCATGGAGATATTCCGGCCATTCCCGCGGAACAGGCTGCCATTGCATTCATGACGTTTCTCGACGGTATTACCGTAGAGATCATCTATGGAAGTTCCCGTCGGTATAAGAGACGATTAGAGGCATCTTGGCCTGTCTTTTGGCATGGTATTCATCATCTGAACGAAGAGGCACAACACGTTGTGCCGGAAGGAGATTCAACATCATGAACCGCAACTGGTTATATGTATTTATCGGTGGAATTATTGAGATTGTCTGGGTAAGCGGGCTGAAACATGCCTCGAATGCCTGGGAGTGGACTTTGACGGGAATTGCCATCGTGATCAGCTTTGGACTGATCATTGCTGCTTCCAAAAGACTGCCTGTCGGTACGGTGTACGCCGTCTTTACGGGAATTGGTACAGCAGGTACCGTCCTTACGGAAATGGTCCTGTTCGGCGAACCGTTCCGCTTGGCCAAAGTATTGCTCATTGGATTGTTGCTCTGCGGCGTAATCGGACTGAAACTGGTTACGGATCAGCAAGAAGCCAAAGGAGGTGCAGTATAATGGCTTGGATGGCAATTGTAGGTGCAGGCATATGTGAAATTTTTGGCGTGATCGGTATTAATGGTGCTTCTACTCGCAAAGGCTGGCCTTATATCGTACTGATGCTGGTATCGTTTGTGTTTAGCTTCTCGCTGTTATCTTACGCCATGACGTCCATTCCCATGGGCACAGCGTATGCGGTCTGGACCGGGATCGGGACGGTAGGCAGCACGTTAACAGGCATGTTCCTGTTCGGTGAACGAAAAGAAGCGAAGCGCATCCTGTTTATTGCAATGATTTTGGTGGCCGCTGTTGGTTTGAAACTGATCACGTAACGGAACAACTGAATTACACTTTATAACTCCGATTGCAGTATTACTTTCCTATCGCTGTTATCCCCAGATATCTTTGACTTCCTTTGAAAAGAGATAAATCCGGTGATAGCATATGCTTCCGGAGTAGCTTTCTTACAGAAAGCTTTTAGGGGAACACTCCGTTTCTTCAAGTTGGTTCTGCAATCTCCGTTATCGTGTACTTCTTAGCTTCCATTAGGTTATCTATTAAATTCTGTAAAATAAAAAAGGCGACTTCGATCAGGAAGTCGTCTTTTTTGGGATATGATATAAATAGGGAACCTCCCTATACACTGCTACGTAAGAAAGGAGGGTGTAATGTTGAAAAAATTATTGGCACGCTTTGGCTCTTATACTGGGTATGCCCTGCTGATCGGCATGGCTATCTTCTATCTCATCGCGCTAGTCGCCATTATTATACTCGCCTTGTACGCCTTCACTGGAGGAGCCTAACTTAAACGTTCTTGATAGCAACACTCAATCGTACATACAGGCTACACCTTGTTACATGTTGTTCTTTTTCCCTTTGATCATCCTCTTTCCTCCATATTAATTTTCCAATTTACTCCCATTTGAATTCCTTTAACCAGATCGTTTATACTTGGTTTGACCTTAAAGTCAATTCAAGAACTCACAAGTTCCCTGATGAGGTGAATGTATCGTTAATGAACCCTATACATGAGATGAATGAGAAGAAAAAACTCATCATTACTACAGCACTCAAGCTATTTTCATCCAAAGGCAGTGCTGCAACATCCATGCAAGAGATTGCTGAACTATGCGGGATGTCCAAAGGCAGCCTTTATATCATGTTCAAATCCAAAGAGGAACTGGAAGCCAGTACGCTGGAGTACTGCATGTACACGCTGATGGACGAGATGACGCAGATTGAGCATGAAACCAGCCTCTCCCCGCGAGAACGCCTGCACAAGCAGATTGAAACTCTGCTCATTCATGTCGCCGAATTCAAGGAATTTTTGCGGGTACAATTGCGAAGCATGATGATGGATGATGAACAGCAACGCAAGGAACAGTGCCATCCACAGCAAAGAGATCTGGAGATCCGTACCTTACATTGGTTCAAGGATAAGCTGGAAGAGCAGTATGGACCGGAGATTGAACCATATACAATTGATCTTATTTTGTTGACACACGGACTGTTCCTCTCCTACGTCAAAATCTGGTTTACAGAGATGCCTTCTCTCACCGTTACCAAAATGGCAACAAACTTGCTGCAAATGATGGATTATGCCGCACATGGATTCCTTAACCAACGACCTGAGCCTTTGATTCCGTTGGAGGAATGGCCTGCCTGGATTACCGAGGCCCATCCAGATTCAACGGTGATGCGACATCCTATCCATATCATCAAACAAATGCAGGATGTCGCCGCCTCCGATTTGCCCGCAGGGCAACCGAAGAATGATGTACTTGAAACCATTGCCATTCTCAGACAGGAGATGATGGAATTCACGCCGCGACGCGCCATTATTCTGGGCATGATGCACAATCTGGAGAACGTAACTGCCATTCAACCCTTGCATTCCGAGCTTCAGCATATTTTGGATGCCATGTATAGCCGGTTCATCCCTGCTGACTCGTCACACACATAAACAGGAGAAACAGAGAGGAGAAGAAACCATCGTATGAAAGGTATTATTAATTTTTCACTGAACAACAAGTTTGCGATCTGGATTCTGACAATCATCATCTCATTCGCAGGTTTGTACAGCGGATTGACGATGAAGCAAGAGACCATTCCGAACATCAACGTACCGTTTCTGAATGTCACTGCCATTGATCCGGGGGCTGCACCGGAGGGAATTGTTGAAGATGTCACGAAGCCGCTGGAAGTAAAGCTGCGGAATGTTGATGGCGTTAAGACGGTTACCTCCACGTCCATGGAGAATGCAGCATCTATCACACTCGAATTCGATTATGGAACAGATTTGACCAATGCAACGGCAACCGTCCGTGAGGCACTGAATGAAGTACAACTGCCTGACAGCGTACAGAAGCCGACCATTTCCAAGTTCAGCATTAACTCGTTCCCTGTTGTATCTCTAAGCCTGTCCGACAAGGACGGTGGTGACCTGGAACAATTGACACGACTGGTTGAATCGGATATTCAGCCTGCACTCGAAGACATTGAAGGTGTAGCTCAGGTTCAGGTGTCAGGTCAATATGTAAAAGAAGTTCAATTGAAGTTCGATCAAGCCAAAATGGCCGAGCTTGGCCTAACGGAAGACACGGTAAACGGCATCGTTCAAGGTTCGTCCATTCGTGTGCCCCTGGGACTGTTCGAACTTGATAAATCCCAGAAAGCCGTTGTCGTAGATGGCAACATCGTCGACATCGATGATCTGAAAAACCTTGCCATTCCAGTCGTACCCGGCGGTGCCGGCGCTTCTGCAGGCAATGGCTCAAGCGCAGCTCCACAAGGCTCTGGAGCACCAACAGGTGAAGGCTCCGCGGCTGGTGATGCAGCTCAAGGTACAGCTCCTGGCTCTGCACAAGGAACAGACCCTGCCGCAGGCCAAGCTGCTGGCGGTAACGCCAGTGTAGGTAGTCCTTCAGGCGCTGCCAATGCTCCTGGTATTCCAACTGTAAAGCTAAGTGAAATTGCCAAGATCGAAGTCATCGGTCAAGCGGAATCCATTTCCCGGACAGACGGCAAGGAATCCATCGGTATTTCCGTTGTAAAATCCAACGATGCCAACACGGTTGATGTCGTGAATGCAGTCAAAGACAAAGCGGAAGAATTGCAGAAGCAGTTCAAAAACGCAGACCTGACTGTACTTCTCGACCAAGGTAAACCGATCCAGGACTCGGTGAACACGATGCTGGGCAAAGCTGTTTTCGGTGCTTTGTTTGCCATCCTGATCATCTTGCTGTTCCTGCGTAATATTCGTTCAACCATTATCTCCATTATCTCGATCCCGCTCTCCTTGCTCATGGCATTGACTGCGCTCAATATCATGGATATTACCTTGAACATGATGACACTGGGTGCCATGACAGTTGCCATCGGACGGGTTGTCGATGACTCCATCGTTGTTATCGAGAACATCTACCGCAGATTAACACTCAAAGGAGAGAGACTGAAAGGCCGTGAACTGGTCCGCGAAGCAACGCGCGAGATGTTCATTCCCATTCTTTCTTCCACGATCGTAACGATTGCGGTATTCCTGCCACTGGCATTGGTAAGCGGTATGGTTGGTGAGCTATTCCTGCCATTTGCATTGACCATGGTATTTGCCTTGCTGGCCTCCCTGATCGTTGCCATTACCATCGTGCCGATGCTTGCGCATTCCCTGTTCCGTAAAGGGCTGAAGAACAAGCAGAATCACGAAGAAAAACCAGGCAAAATGGCGGAAGGTTACAAACGC
The DNA here is from genome assembly GCF_037974275.1 of Paenibacillus sp. FSL R5-0519. NCBI lineage: Bacteria > Bacillati > Bacillota > Bacilli > Caryophanales > Paenibacillaceae > Paenibacillus > Paenibacillus sp. FSL R5-0519. The sequence continues at coordinate 297,892 of NZ_CP150234.1, read as the reverse complement.
CTGCTGAACTGGACCCTGTCACACAAACTCATTACGGTCAGTATTGCAGTGATCCTGCTGGTCGGCAGTTTGTTCCTGTATCCATTCATCGGTGCAAGCTTCTTGCCGGAACAACAGGATAAATATGTGACGATTACGTACAACCCGCAAACCGGAGCTTTGCGTGAAGATGTAGAAAAAGAAGCACTTGTTGCCGAGAAGTGGTTGCTGAAACAACCGGGTCTGGAGAAAATGCAATATTCCATCGGTGGAAGCAATCCACTGAGCAGTATGGGTGGCGGCAGCTCCAACTCGGCTCTCTTCTATATTGAATATAACAAAGATACAAAAGACTTCACCAAAGTGAAGGAACAGCTTGTCGAAGGATTGAAGAAAGAAGTTACCGTAGGAACCTGGAATGAGCTCGACATGTCCGGCGGTCTGGGTGGCAGTGGCCTGAGCCTATCCATCTATGGCGATAATGTAGAGCAGCTCAAACCTGTATCGGACGAAATTCTGAAACTGGTTGAAGCGGATACGGAAAATTTTGAAAAAGCAGACACCACACTCGCTGACACCTACGGGCAATATACGCTCGTGGCAGATCAGGAGAAACTAAGTTCCTTGGGCCTGACTGCTGGCCAACTGGCCATGGCATTGAGCCCGGTACGGGAACGCCCTGTGCTCACGGAAGTTGATATTGATAACAAAACGTATAAAGTATATGTAGAGACAGACGATAAAACATTTAACAGCATTCAAGAGATTGAGGATGAAACCGTCACTTCACCGCTTGGCATCCAAGTACCGATCAAAGATGTTGCCAAAGTGGAAGAAGGCACCTCCCCGAACTCCATCATGCAAATTGATGGTAAGGTGGTTGTACAAGTGACAGCCAACATCCTGGCTTCGGATGTAACGAAGGCTTCAAATAGCTTACAGGCTGAGATCGACAAGTTGGATCTGCCTGACGGCGTTGAAGTGAAGTTCGGCGGTACAACCGAACAGATTAATGATACCTTTACTCAGCTTGGTCTCGCCATGTTGGCAGCCATCGCCATTGTATACTTCGTGCTTGTTGTAACGTTCGGCGGCGGTTTGGCACCATTCGCCATCCTGTTCTCCCTGCCATTTACGGTGATTGGTATTATGGTAGGTCTGTTCATCGCTGGGGGTACACTTGACGTCTCCGCCATGATGGGTGGACTGATGCTTATCGGGATCGTGGTCACCAACGCCATCGTGTTGATCGACCGTGTTATTCACAAGGAAAAAGAGGGTATGCCTACCCGTGAAGCCTTGCTGGAAGCCGGTGCAACACGTCTGCGTCCAATTCTGATGACCGCTCTCGCAACCATCGGCGCCCTGTTGCCATTGGTTACAGGTCTCGAAGAAAGTGCGGGGATCATCTCGAAAGGACTCGGAATTACCGTAATCGGCGGTCTGATCAGCTCCACGCTGCTTACGCTGGTTATCGTACCGATTGTGTATGAGTTCCTGATGAAATTCAAAAAGAAAAGAATCGAAGATTAAGAAATAGTTGATCGTGCTCATGTAGCGGTTCGAGTACAACTTAGATACAGACTATACGTTCTAACCTCTTGCCCCTTAGCGCATATTGGAATGATTGAATTCCGATGTAATGCTAAGGGGTTTTTTATGATGTAAATGTACAGGAGATATAAACTGACATAGAAATAATTCATTTTAATCAAAATTACAAAAAGAAGAGACCCATTTGTCATTTAAAACAAATGAACGTGAGATTTCAGCCCATCTCCTGTAAATCGACTTATAATATGGATTAATTATGCAAGTTAACGGATTCCAGCTCCAGATAGATCACATGTATTGGGGAAGGACGGTGGTTGTGTGGGGGAGACAACGCTTCATATTCAAGTCAGAGACATGTTAAAACGTCCCGTGTTTCGCAAGGCAGAGGTTCTGGCCAGTGATCGTGCGCTGGAGCGGTATGTTCGCTGGGTTCATATTATGGAAGTGCCTGAGGTAGGAGACTTGCTCAATGGCGGGGAATTGGTGCTGACGACAGGCATTGGCTGGCAGGAAGGTGAACAGCAAGGTCTGTCTTTCCTGCGTCAGTTAATTGCACGTGGGGCTGCCGGACTCTGCATGGAACTGGGGGATCACACCAAGTCACAGCTCGGTGCCATGAAGGAAATTGCAGTCGCAGCGGATTTCCCGTTGATCTGGTTCCACGAACAAGTCCGTTATATTGATATTACACAAGACCTGCATTTCACCCTGATTCGCAGTCATCAGCGGATGATCGCCGAACTCGATAATCTCACCACCTCGTTTAACCAACTTCTTCTGAATGGAGATGGCGTACAACCCTTACTTCGATTACTATCACGAACAACCGGATGTGCCGTGGCGTTATACCCACTTGAAGGGGAAGCAAGTAGCGTTCCCTATTGCTCGCCAGAGCAGCTGGAGACTCGGCGGCAGGATTGGTTTTTGCAGCGAGGACGATCGGATCAAGTAGATATTTCGAAGGAAGCCCCACTAACCAGGAACACTTGCCATCTATTCTATCTGCCTGTTCAGGCGTTGGACTACACCTTTGCCGACCTTGTGCTGATGCACCAAAAACTGCCGGAGCACGATTTAAATATACCCATTAATCCCTCGGATGAATTCGTCATTCAGGCACTGGAACGTTGTGCGGCAGCGATTGCCCAAGACTGGATGCGAACCAAATACATGGAAGAGAAACGTCGCTACAAAGAAGATATGTGGGTCATTGACTGGCTTAACGGACATCACTCCACGAAGGAAATCCATGAATATGTCTCCACGGTCAATCCCCTTCTTGCAACGAGCAAAGCGAACATCATCCTATTCGACAGCAACCCCGCATACACAGACAGTCTCAGACTCCAGAAGATATTAATCCAACGCAACATCGTCGCCCGTTCCGTGTTCGCCCGGGAGAACTTCACCCTCTACAGCACCGTTCTGAACCACCAGATCATTCTTATCATTCTCGACCCACTACCTGGATCTCAGCGCAAAAGCAGTCTCTGGCGCTGCATTGAACAATTGCAGCAGCACGAGCAGGAACAGACCCATCGTCTCTTCTCAGGTCTGTTCGCTATCGGTCATAGCTGCGCGAATCTCTCCCGTCTAAAGGAAAGCCTGGAATCCGCAAAAGAGACACTGCGGATTCAGAAGGACATCGGCGAGATGCAGCAGCCCTTTTACAGTAATCTTCATTGTTATCGCATCATTGCCAACATGAAGCAGAGCGGTAATCTGGAAGATTTCATTGAAGAATATCTGGGTCCTCTTATCCGTTACGATATGGAGAAAGGAGGCCAATTACTGCGCACACTCAAGCAATATTTCGTATTATGCTGCTCCAAGCAAGAGACGGCTACCGCTCTTTATATTGTCAGACAGACACTCTATCACCGTTTGGACAAAATCGAAGCGCTTCTGGGCGAAGATTTTATCCTCCCCGAGAAACGAGTTGCGATCGAGCTCGCGATCTATGCTTATGAGTATGTTCATGGCCCCTTAGGTTGATCTGTTCTAAGCAATCCCAGCTCCCCGCTGCTCCTGAAGCTGGCGAATCAGGATATGACTGAACCATTTCCGTCCAGACGCCGTGCCCACGTATTGCTCTTGTTTCTCTTCCGGAAGATTCGGGTGCTCCCATATGATATGAGCACCCTCCAGATGTTCCCGTACCGCATAGATCCGATACCCCTGCGCAACCATTCGCTCAATGGCAATCCTCTCAGTCTCAAAAACATCATGATCCGACATCAGTTCATCCCTCCATTCACTGCCGCTACAGGCTGTTTCATCGGTATGGGTGCACCTGCATCATATTTATTGCGCTTCACATACTGGCCTGCTCCTGCTGTTCCGGCATATTGCCGATCTCGAATGACATATTCCCCGCGGCACAACACCGTCACCGGACACCCCTGTACCTGCATGCCTTCAAATGCACTGTAATCGACATTCATATGATGTGTATTTGCCGAGATCACCCTGTTTACAGAGGGGTCAAAAATAACGATATCCGCATCTGTCCCTACTGCAAGCGTGCCTTTCTGCGGAAATAATCCAAATAACTTGCTCGCTCTTGTCGAGCATAGATCGACCCATTGATTGAGTGTAATCCGCCCCTTGACGACACCTTCCGAATACAGAATGCTGAGGCGATCTTCGATGACAGGCCCCCCGTTCGGAATTTTGCTGAAATCATCCTTGCCCAGGTCCTTCTGCCCTTTGAAGTTAAACGAGCAATGATCGGAGCCAATGGTTTGCAGTTGGCCACTTTTCAGCGCGTTCCATAACACTTCCTGATGTGCTGCTTCCCGCAGCGGTGGTGACCAGACATACTTTGCACCCTCAAAGTCCGGTTGATCCATGATCGACTGATCCAGCGTCAAATACTGAGGACAGGTCTCCCCCCAGATTCGGTAACCCAATTCACGCATACGCGCGATCTGCTCCACGGCCTCCGCACAGGTCACATGCACCACATACAGCTGTGAATCCGCAAGTGCAGCCAACCGGGCGGCTCGGCCTGTCGCTTCTCCCTCCAGCATGGATGGACGAGTCAGCGCATGATGAATTGGCTCCGTGCGCCCTTCGGCGAGTGCTTGTCGAACCAGCAGGTCAATAACATCCCCGTTCTCGGCATGCACCATGACGAGTGCGCCGTACTCTTTTGCCTTTTGCAACGTCTGGAAGAGAATTCCGTCGTCGGCCTGGAACTGGTTTTTGTACGCCATGAACACCTTGAAGGATGACACACCCTCTTCTTCAATGATCTGCGGTAACTCCCCCAACACCTGATCATTCATCTCCCCGATCATGAGATGGAAACCGTAGTCAATGGCGGCTTTACCCTCGGCTTTGGCATGCCATTCCTGGAGGGATTCGATCAATGGACGGCCTTTTTGTGTCAAGCAGAAATCAATGATCGTCGTTGTACCGCCAAAGGCTGCCGCTGTTGTTCCCGTCGCAAAATCATCCGCCGTTACTGTTCCACCGAATGGCATATCCAGATGTGTATGCGGGTCAATACCGCCCGGAATAACGTAACAGCCTGAAGCGTCCACAACTTCCATATGTTCATCCGGGGTAAGCCCGATGCCAATCTGTGTGATTTTCCCCTTTTCGATCAAAATATCTGCTTCAAAGGTATCTGACGCTGTGACCAACACACCATTACGAATCAATTTGCGGGTACTCATGATATCGCCTCCTTGGTTGATTGATCTCTGACCGATTGCAGCATGGCAATCGCCGACTGACGTTCATTCCAGGTTACTGTTTCCTGCTCTGGCACAAGTTCTACCATCTCAATCGCCCCATCCACCGGGCACACGATCGAACACAGATTACAGCCTACACAATCCTCCTCCACCACTTCCAGATAGGAACCGGATGGGTCGGTCAACATATCAATACACTGGTGCGAAGTGTCCTCACAAGCAATATGGCATTTGTTGCAATTAATGCAGACATCGCGGTTGATGCGAGCAACGACTTTGTAGTTCAGATCGAGATTGCCCCAATCCGAGTAACGCGGAACCGTCTGGCCTACCAACTCCGCTACACTGCTCAGACCCTTCTCATCCAGATAGTCATTCAGTCCATCAATCATGTCCTCCACAATGCGGAATCCATGATGCATCGCTGCGGTACATACCTGCACCCCTGTAGCGCCCATGAGCAGAAACTCTGCGGTATCCCGCCAGTCGGATATGCCACCAATCCCCGAGATTGGCACACCCACCTCCGGATTACGTGCGCACTCGGCAACCATGTTCAGTGCGATGGGCTTCACGGCTGGGCCACAGTATCCACCATGAGCTCCTTTGCCGCCCACATGCGGTACGGTATTCCACGTATCCAGATCCACACCTGCCAGGGAGTTAATCGTATTGATCAGGGAGATTGCATCTGCGCCGCCGCGGACAGCTGCCTTGGCGGTTGCCGTAATATCCGTGATATTCGGCGTGAGCTTCACAATCACCGGTGTGGTCGCTACTTCCTTCACCCACATCGTCTGTAGTTCGACCAGGTCAGGTTGCTGACCAGAGGCGGCTCCCATACCACGTTCAGCCATGCCATGCGGGCAGCCAAAGTTCAGTTCCAGACCGTCGACGCCGACGGCTTCCACCTTCTTTACAATCTCATGCCACTTCTCCCGCGTAGGTTCCACCATCAGTGAAGCGACAACTGCGCGATCCGGGAAGCGTTTCTTGGTCTCGGCAATCTCCCTCAGATTCACTTCCAGCGGACGATCGGATATCAATTCAATATTGTTGAACCCCGCCACCCGTTGTCCGCCAAAATGGACCGCCGCGAAACGCGAGGATGTATTGATAATCGGCTCACCCAGTGTCTTCCACACCGCGCCGCCCCAGCCCGCTTCGAACGCACGCTGAACCTGATACCCCGTATTGGTCGGTGGTGCAGAAGCCAACCAGAATGGATTGGGTGATCGAATACCTGCCAGATTAATGGATAAGTCAGCCATAACGATCCCTCCTTGGTGTTTGACCTTATTAGTTACACTGAACACTCCGATGACAGAACAACCTTCCGATCGCTGTTATTCCCAGATTTTTTTGATTCCTTTTCTAAAGGGAAGATCCGGGAATAAAGGCGAGCACTTCGTTTCTTCAGGTCCTTTCTGTCCTCTCCGTTTCGTGTAAATGTTTAGTTCAATGTATACCGTTGTAATGGATATTTGGTCGTGCTCAGGATCTCTGCATAGTAATAGATTCTAGATAGCACGCAACTAAATTCTAACGAACTATACAGCTCTTATTCGACTCATATGCAGCAATTTCAAAATCTAACGAATCGTAGAAATCTTATAGTGCTGTAACAGCTCATTTCTGCTTCATTTCAACGATTTTTTGTCAACATAAGACGTGTGAGATTCGTTAAATTTTTCAATCCTCCATAATTGCCACGATAAGGTGTATAGGGTTCGTTACGTTAGCGCGTCAGGGACACGAGGATGCGAGGGTTCGATGCACCACTCACGCCGTCTCCTCCACCTGCCCAGGCAATGCCTTCATCACTGCGGCAGCAGCCAGCTTACCTTGCTGTGCAGCCGAGACAACCATCGCCTCACCCTGGCCCTGACCAAAAATAACATCTCCTGCCGCATAGATCTGAGGATTCGAGGTACGGTACGTATGCGGCTCAATCTCGACGACACCCCACTGGTGACGCAGCTCAAACGCTTCGATTAATGGTAATAAACGATGCTGTCCAATCGCCCGAATGACCGTATCACATTCAATCATGAACTCCGACCCTTCCACTGGCACAGGCAATGCACGCCCACCTCCAGGCGGAGTAATCAGTTCCATTTTCACACATTCCACAGCCTGAACCCGACCGTTCTCGTCTCCAATAATACGCTGCGGCATCGTAAACCAGCGGAACTCCACACCCTCCTGCTTGGCAAACGTATATTCAAACGCATACGCCGTCATCTGGCTTTCCCCGCGCCGATATAACATCTGCACCCGCTCGGCACCCAGACGCACCGAACAGGTCGCTGCATCTACCGCCGTATTGCCCGCGCCAATCACGGCGACCTTCAGACCATTCAGTGCCGGCGGAACACCCTGCTTCGTAGACTCCACCAGTTCAATCGCATCATAGACACCTTCCAGTGTCTCTCCTTCAATGCCCAGCATGGGCACCGATCCCATGCCGCAAGCCAGAATGACCGCTTCATGCTGCTCCAGCAACTGCGTAGCAGGAATATCTACACCAATGCGCACCTCGTAACGGATCTGCACACCCAGCGCTTCCACCTGCTCCACTTCCCATAACGCAACTGATTCGGGCAGACGGAAGGATACGATGCCGTACGTGTTTAGCCCACCGCCTTTGGGTTTGGCTTCATAGATCGTCACCTCATACCCTGCGCGCCCCAGTTCACGTGCGGCCGACAGTCCCGCTGGCCCCGCTCCCACTACAGCGACGGTCCTCCCATTGGCAGGTGCCGCCTGGAATAACGGCTCATTCTTCGCCCGCGCCCAGTCGGTGGCGTAACGCTGCAAGTCACCAATACGAATCGGCTTCGACGATTCGTTCAGCACACATGCGCCTTCACACAACTCTTCTGTGGGGCACACGCGTGCGCAGCTGGCTCCAACCGGATTCGCATCCATGATGGTGCGGGCCGATCCTTTCAGGTGCCCTGTTGATATTTTGCTAATAAAAGAAGGGATATTAATGTCGGTTGGACAGGCCTTGATACAAGGTGCATCGTAACAGTACAGACAGCGGTTCGATTCCTCCATCGCTTCCTTACCTGTCATGGCGGGTTTCATCTCGGCAAAACGACTTTCCCACCCATAATCGGATAACGTTGTTCCTGAGCTGTTCATCAAATGTCGTGCACCTCCTGGAGAATGATCTACGCTATCTCAAACTCAAACAAACTTGCGTGCATTACACGTTCCACCCCGCTGACAGAATCACTTACCGATCACGTGTGCCGCTTCCTACAGACTAACCAGATGTTCGTACGTTTCCGGTCTGCGATCACGGTAGAACTGCCATACATTACGTACCTCACGAATCATCTCCGTATCCATCTCGCCAATGACGACCTCATCCTGATCCCTGCTGCCGATGGCAACCATTCTGCCTCGTGGATCGACCAAGTACGACTGCCCATAAAATTCACCCATATTCCACGGCGCTTCCACGCCGACCCGGTTGATGGCTGCCACATAATAGCCATTAGCTACCGCATGAGCGGGTTGTTCCAGTTTCCACAGATATTCCGATGTACCTGCAACCGTAGCGGACGGGTTAAACACAATCTCTGCCCCTGCCAGCCCAAGCAATCGTGCCCCTTCAGGAAAATGTCGGTCATAACAAATGTACACGCCAACTCTGGCGTAAGCTGTATCGAATACCGGATACCCGAGGTTGCCTGGTTTGAAGTAATACTTTTCCCAGAATCCATTCGTACCCTCACCTGCTTCCACATGCGGGATATGATGTTTGCGGTATTTGCCCAGATACGTACCATCTGCATCAATAACGGCTGCCGTATTGTAATACGAAGCAATGCCCTCCACCTCGTACACCGGCAAAATAATCACCACCGCAAGCTCCTTCGCCAACTCCTGAAACAGCTTGGTCGTGGGCCCTTCCGGCACGGGTTCAGCGGATGCATACCATTTGGGATTTTGCTCTGTACAAAAGTACGGCCCATAAAATACTTCCTGCAATCCAATGATCTTGGCCCCTTTTGCAGCCGCTTCACGGACCAACGTGATGTGCTTCTGAACCGCAGCCTCTTTGTGAACTTCAACGGGAGCCGAACCTTCAATCTCATGTGATGCCTGGATTAATCCGATGCTGATTTTGCCCATATCGTCACAACGCCTCCTTAGGTAAAATGGTAGGTTGGTTCACTCCACCGCACATCCTTCGAATGGTTCGATACAGCACTTCCGTGCCGAGTCCAATATCCTCCGGAGAGGAATATTCGCTGGGATGATGACTGATGCCGTCCTTGCTGCGGACAAAGATCATGCCATAATCACACACACGCGAAAGGGCCAACGCATCATGGAACGGACCACTCATCAGTTCTGGCAAAGTAACCCCGACCTCTTCCGCAGATGAACGAATCACCGATTGGATTGACTCTGCACAATACCTTGGCTCACTGTTCGTATCCTCGGTCAGCGAGTACGTTAGACCATATCGGGAACTCACGTCATCCAAAATGTTCATCAATCGGGCTTCAAGCCGGTTCCTGCGCTCCATCTCCATGTCTCGCAAATCCACTGTGAAGCTGACTTCCTCCGGGATGATATTCCGCGAATCTGGAAAAACCCTCAGACTTCCCACCGTACCTACAGTTGGAGCTTCCGGGTCTTCTCTCACCATATCGTCAAAAGCAGAAATGACTTTGGCGCTGCCTGCCAAAGCATCATGCCGCATTGCCATCGGAACGGAGCCGGCATGACCCGCCATCCCTTTCATCGTAACCGTAAGCCACAGCGGACCCGAGATGCCGGTCACCAGACCTATCGGAGCATTCAGCGATGCCAGCACTGGCCCCTGCTCAATGTGCAGCTCCAGATAACTGCCAATGGAACCTGGCGGATAGATCGCTTCTTCAAAATCCGAAGGAGAACAGCCGAAGGCTTCTAGCGCCTCCCGGCGGGTCACACCGTTTTTATCCTGCCTCTCCAGTTCGCCTTCTTCCAACTGACCGGTTATACCTCGTGAGCCGAACAGGCCTTTGTTAAAACGGGAACCCTCTTCATCGCAAAAAGCAATCATCTCAATCGGCATACGGGGCTGAATGCCATTTTCGATCAGGCATTGCACCGCTTCGAGTGCACCGAGCACACCAATCGCTCCATCATATCGACCACCATATGGCTGTGAGTCGATGTGGGAACCAATCATGAGAATCGGCAGTGCCTGATCCACACCTTCCAGACGACCAATCAGATTGCCGAAGGGGTCAAGTCGCGTCGTCAGACCGGCCTTTTCCATCCACAGGCGAACCTGTATGATGCCGTCCATATCTTCCGGGGTTAGGGCAAGTCGACAGACGCCCGTGTCCGCTATTCGGCCAATACGTGACAACTGCTCAATTCGCTCATTCAACCGAAGCTGATTGATGAGTTTGCCTGTTGTGGTCTGCATCGTCCCTCACCTCCTTGCGCATTGTTATCACGTCATGTGTTGAAACACTTTATTTTGCTTAATTTTGCTTGCCAACACTTCTGTCGTACTTGTCGTCCATGTGTGTTCTCATCCATATCCAGTTACTAACTCGCATCCAGACTTCGCAACGCAGCGAGCAAACTTCCTGCAATCAGGTCCAGTTCTTCCTCCGTGGTGACAAACGGCGGGGAGATCGTCAAAATATTCGCAAACCCTGGCACGGTATCTCCGTTCTTGCCGATCAGAATGCCATCCCGCTTACAACTGGCGAGCACCTTCATTACTTTATCCGCTTCCGCAGGAGACCCGTCTGCTTCAATCAATTCCACCCCACAGGCGAATCCGAATGAACGGATATCCCCCACAATGGACAGCTCCAGCAATGGTTCCAGTTTCTCACGAAGCAGGTATCCCATTTCCTCCGCCCGGCTGACCAGATTCTCTCGTTCCAGAATTTCCAGATTCGCCAGCGCTACCCGACAGGACACCGGATTCCCACCAAATGTATTTACATGACGAAAATGCGCATCTGTTCCGGTTTCCCGGAACGTGTCATACAGATCGGCTCGCACCGCCGTTGCGGATAGCGGTGAATACGCACTGGTCATGCCTTTGGCCATTGTCACCATATCTGGCTGTATACCATAGTTCTGATGACCAAACTTCTGCCCCGAGCGGCCAAAACCACAGATGACCTCATCGACAATGAGTAGCACGCCATAGCGCTGACAGATCTCTTGCACGGTGCGCATATAATCCGGCGGAGGAACAATCATGCCACCTCCAGTGATCACCGGCTCCATAATCACTGCGGCAACCGTCTCAGGACCTTCCCAACGAATCACCTCTTCATAGATGGATGCACACTCGAGTCCGCATCCATCCTTGTTTCGCCCAAACGGGCAGCGGTAACAATACGGTGGTGGAACATGAGAGAAACCTACGCCGAGCGGTTCATATTTGATCTTGCGGGCGGCTTGCCCGGTCGCACCCAGTGCGCCCATGGAGTTGCCGTGATAGGCACGGTGACGGGAGATGAATTTGTGCCGAGTAGGCTCACCATTCTGATGGTGGTACTGGCGGGCTATTTTGAAAGCCACCTCATTCGCATCTGAACCCGAGTTGGAGAAGAAGATTCGATACTCCCCCTCCAACCAGTCATTCAGCTTCTCTGCCAGTAAAATCGCCGGTTCGTGACTCTGCGTCATCGGTACATAAGCGAGGGCTTTCATCTGTTCGTAGGCACTCCTCGCAATCTCCTCACGGCCATGCCCCACATTCACACACCAAAGTCCAGACATCGCATCCAGATAACGTGTACCATCCTGATCGGTGATCCAGCTGCCCTCCCCACTTACCGCAATCATCGGATGATCGTTATGAGGTGAGATGTGATGCCATACGTATTTGCGATCCTTCTCCAGCCATTCTTCCTTCGTACCGCCAAGCGGCTGAGGCTGCTGATCCACAGAACTCATTCGTCATCCTCCTCCACACGTTTATTTCACCGCTTCTTCATAGATGCTCTTCTCCAGTGCTTCATCCAGGTTGGCGGCTTTTTTGATTAAGCCATAATTCAGCGCAATATCCGCAGTTCGGGTAAATGATTCATCTACAAAACTGCCGACTTGCTGCTCCGTAAATCCTTCTGGCCGAATCAGCTTTGCAATCTCTTCAAGCATCGTGACCTGATGTTCACGGGTGGTGCTGCCCTCCGTCACATTACTCATCACGATATCCACCGTCTCCTCCTGATTGTCGATGGCATAATTCCAGCCTTTCAGAATGGCACGAGTCACTTTAACCGCCAGCTCACGATTACTGTCTACCCAATCTTTCTTGGCAATCAGCGTATCCTCCAGCATGCCAACACCGGCATCTTCAATGTTGAACACATCCAGATCCGACTCTTTCGTTCCACTTTCCAGCACCACGTGGTATTCGTTATAGATCGTTGCCGTCGCCACATCTACCTGATCGTTGAAAAACTGATCCATCGTGAACCCCTGCTTCACCAGTTCAATGTCTTTCTTTGGATCCAGGCCGTTCTTCTCCATAAACGCGAGAACCTGAAACTGCTGACTGCCGAACCAGGTACTGACCTTCTTGCCTTTCATCTGAGCGGGATCGGTGATACCCAGGGACTTCTTGGCAATCAAGCGATAACTGCTCTTCTGTGAGATCTGGGCGAGCGAGACGAGCGGCAGACCGTTATCCCGGCTGACCAGCAGACTGTCTACCCCCGTGATCCCCACATCGGCCGCGCCATTGACCACCTGCTGCTCAATCACGATATCCGGCCCACCTGGAATAATCTCGGCATCAATGCCTTCATCTGCGAAAAAACCTTTTTCCTTCGCTGCATAGATCCCGGCAAATTGTGCCTGCGGTACCCACTTCAGTTGAATTTTCACTTTGGTTAAGGGTTGGTCTGCTTCGCCCGCCCCTCCTGAACTTGCAGCAACAGGCTCAGTAGCCGGCTCGGACTTCGTAGAACATGCGCTCAGCAACGTAACCACCAACATAACCATGACCAACAGACCCAACTTCAACGTTTTGTACATGGACAGAACAACCCCCTGTTTATATACGATTTTTCAATTAGGTAGTGTGAAGCTCTACTTCACCAGCTCTATCAATCTATGGTTGCTATCCTGATGTACGTTATGGATCTGTGCGTGCACGATTCCACGGAATGAGTCGCTTTTCTGCCAGGACAACCGCTTCATACAACACAATACCGAGCGCGGCAGCGATGACAATGCAGGACCAGGCCAAGGGCATGTTCGCCAATCGAATCTGATCCGAGAGCAAGTACCCCAGCCCCTGGGAGGCGATGAAAAATTCACCCACAATGGCCCCGATAATACTCGTCGACATGTTAATCTTCAGACCCGCAAAGAGGGAAGGTATGGCATGAGGCAGTCTCAGCTTCCAAAAAAACTGCATCCTGCTTGCGGCGAGGCCACTCAGCAGATCACTATACTGCGGCTGAATGGAGGTCAGTCCCTTAAACAGGCTGACCGCCATAGCCGCCATCGTAATGACGGTGATGACTGCAATACGCGACCAGATCCCGTCACCGAACCAATTGTTCATAATCGGGGCAAGAGCCACGATCGGAACAGCGTTCAGTGCCGACAGAACCGTAACCGCCGCCTTGCCGCTTGTTGGAAAGAACGATGCACCTGCTGCTGCCAGAGCGCCGAGCAGTGAGCCGAGCAAGAAACCTCCCAGCATTTCGGTTCCGCTGTACATCGCATAACGAAAGAGCATATTGGCATTTTCCTGAATGGATGTCGCAATCGCGGAAGGTACAGGAAGTTGGTAGCTTTCCAGCGAGAATATCCAGTGAAACAACCTGAGCTGCCAGAGAGCGAGAAACATCACACCTGCACCCCAAGGAAGCATGCTCAGTACAATCGAGTGCCCGCGAACGCCAGTGCCCGAGCTGGCCTTTTCGGCTTGTCCCTGTTGTCCATGAATTTCCGATCCCGGAGCAGATGTCATCTGTGAACCTGCGAGGGGCGTAGCAGTTCCGGTTGCAGCAGCAATTGCCACACCTTCATCACGTTTCCGCTGCATTACCCTACCTTCACTCATGTGGCATCGCCTCCTTTGGTCCTGAATTCAGGCTGCCAGGGGGTTAGCCAACGTTCGGCCAGACTGATGACCAGATACGAGATCAACCCAATGCCAATGCTAAGCATGATGGTGGCCCAGAACATGCCCACTTGGGCATGGCCGTAATATAACGAACTAACCATCAGGACACCGAGTCCGTCAGGGGCACCCATCAATTCCACAACGATAGAGGAGGTCACCGCCAGCGGAGCGGCTATTTTCATACCTGAAAATAATCCCGGCAGTGCTGAGGGCAGCAGACATTTGATATATCGTGCAGTCAATGAAGCTCCACAGGAACGCATCAGTTCCAGATGCTCTGGCGCTGCACTTTTTAATCCTTTCAACGTATGGATGATGATCGGGAAGAAAGTTACGTACGCCGCCATAACCATTCGGGCCCATTCCGCGTTGTGAATGATGCCGTACACAATTGGTGCGAGACCAATAACCGGAACCATCTGTGAGGAGACTACATATGGCGATAACGTGCGCTCCAGCCATACAGCCCCGCTCATGAGTAGAGCCAGACCCAGGCCCAGCAGCGTTCCCCCTGCAAAACCAATGGCCGCATTGCCAAACGTGACCGCCCCCTGCTCTGCCAGCGTACCTGAGTAACGAAACAAGGCTGCAAGCACATCATGCAGATAAGGAAGGCGAGACGCCGCCTGCTGGGGTGACAGTAATAGTTGGAGCATCCAGGCGATTCCCTCCCACAGCACCAATACGGCCATAATCCAGATGACGACCCAGGATCGATATCCTGGTTTAAAGAACCGCAGGGACATGAGATTCATCACGCTCCTCGTAGAAGCAATTGCGAATGGTTGTGATCATGTGGTAGAAAGCATCCGTTTCTCTCAGTTCGCTATGGCGTTCAGAAGGCAGATTAACCGAATGAATGGAATGCACTTGCCCTGGATGTGCCGAGAGTACAATGATTCGGTCGGACAGAAATACGGCTTCAGGGATGCTGTGTGTGACAAAGAGGAAGGTCTTGCCTGTTGAGCGCTTGATCTCAAGCAGCTCCAATTGAAGCTTTTCTTTCGTGAATTCATCCAAGGCGGAGAATGGTTCATCCATCAGCAGCAGTGGCGGATCAAGCGCAAGGGCACGTGCAATGGATACACGTTGCTGCATGCCTCCACTGAGCTGCCACGGATAATGGTCGGCGAAGCGGGTTAGTCCTACCATTTCAAGCAGTTCACTGCTAATGCGGCGACACTCCTTCCGGCGGGTGCCGAGCAGTTCCAAAGGCAATTCCACATTGTGACGAACGGTGCGCCAATCGAACAAGGCGGGTGTCTGGAAGACGATACCGAACTGTCTCTGTAGTCGAGCCCGCTCAGGCTCCTGACCTGCAATGCGAACGGTGCCTGAGGTGGGCTGAAGCAGATCACCCACTAACCGGAGCAAGGTAGACTTGCCACAGCCGGAAGGGCCAAGCAGCGAGACAAACTCATTGGACTGGATCCGGAATGTAACATCCGACAAAGCAGTGACTTGTTGTGTACCTGTGCCAAAAACAACGGACACATGATCTACATCAATATGGCAGGCTTCAGGGACTGTAGCTGAGGGTGCGGAGGACATGGGCATTCTCCTTTGTGGAAGTTATTTTCATTGCACACAAGGCTGAATGGGAGGTTTATATACACGAACGTAACAGGTTTGCTTGTTAGATAATACTATATCGCTTCGGGCGGGGATTACATTATACAGTGTGTATTGAGTATGGGCCTGTTCATGTTACACAATGTAAAATGAGATGTATTCTCAGATATATCCATGTGAGTTTTCTTTGTATACTGCTAACATACATTTCACTTAACAACAAACGCACGATCATTTGTATTTATTGAATAAATATTCGGAAAATATGACATATGCCCTCGTATTCTTGGTCATTTTCTTGTATAAAGATTGAATAGACGTACAAGGACTTCCACCTCCACGTGAGTCAAAGCTCCTGAATAATGAAGGCGGTATCACTATTCCGGATCAATCCCCACGCAGGCTGGCTTCCTTTGTCATATATCACTTTGAAAACCACATATATAGGTCTATCCAAAGATCAGTAGAACGAAGCTTTCAAATCCAGAAATCGGGGTGGTCATGATGTTTGATTGGCTGGGATGGAGAAAAGGATTGCCGCTGTGGCGATCGTATCGGTTGAACGCACATATGAAGGAAGATGTGGAACAGATTTTTGAGGGAATTGCCGAAACGAGACGGCAGCTTATGATGGACTGGGCAGATGAACAATGGAACCACCTGGATCGATTGCTCCAACAGTTACAGTCGGTCCAATTACAGGATGTATTACAAGGTTCACAGCAACGAAGCAAACTAGATGCATGGTTTCAATCCAGTTATAATCGAGCCGTTGACAGTACGGAGCTATTCATGCTGAACGAACAGAATCAGGTGGTATTCTCTACATATAAGAAACACGTTGGACAGAAGTATGAAGATCACGAAGCATTGATTGGACCAGGATTGAAATACTCCAGGGCAGATCGTCATGGCAGAAAATGCTTGTATGGGCCTTATTCCGATCCACTGACGCTGGATATTGGTCCACGCTCGTCCGCTTTTCACGATGATGTTACCTTGCTGTTTATCAACCCCATTCTACAGGAAGGTCGATATGTTGGTTCATTATGCAGCCGTGTTCCCGGGGATGTCCTCGGTGACCTGATTCAACGGGAATCAGGCCACATCTATCCCGATTCGGGTGACAACTATCTCTTTATGGCTGAGTCGATATTACGGCCCCATCTGCAACCCGGCACCGCCTTATCCCGAAGTCGCTTCGAAGACCGTACGTTTACGCATGGGGAAAATCTGAAAGATGGTGTCACCACCGATTGGGGTATTGTTTCCGTTAAGGAACATACCGAGCTGGAACTCATGTTCACTGATCCGTCGACCGGAGAACTGCACCCCGGTGTAGCTAACACCATTCAGAATGGTTCCAATCTGTTTGTTGCCTTTCCCGGCTATTCGGATTATCGCCATATTTCTGTGATCGGTAAAGGGATCACCTTCCAGCTACCTCACTGTCCCGATCGCTGGGGCATGATGTGTGAAGGGGATCTGGAGGAAGTGTATCGGATACGAAGCATCGGCTGGCGCCAGTTCAAACAGCACAGTTTCTTCACAATCTTGTCAGGTGTTGCAGGAGCCGCGCTCGTCTATGCCCTCACTGGTAGTGGGTGGAGTGCAGCAGCAATGGCGGCTTTTAATATTTTATTCGGATTTTTCACTGCATTACAGCTGCATCGCAGCCAATATCGACGGGTTCATGAAGACTTGCGGCGCATCAGCCGTTTTATTCGAATTAATGCGGAAGGCAGGGGGGATCTGACCCAGCGCCTGGACACGTCTTCTTTTGCCCAAGACGAATCGGGTGAACTGGCGAAGTGGATCAACAACATGATTGACTCTCTGGAAGGCATTATGCTGAAGGTACAACTTGCCACCGTAGACGTTATGGACAACCAGTATCAGATGCGAACTTCAACAGAGACAACCCAGGGCACGACTGAGCGTGTGAACCACAAGCTTGGTTCGATGATTCAGGCCATTCGCACCCAACTGGAAGATCTGGATCAGGCCAGAATTGCTGCCGATCACATGCGCATAACGCTGCAACAACTGGAGACCTCTGCAACCGAACAGATCGGCGTGGCCCAGCAGGAAGTGGAACGAATCGGTGATAAAATGACACAAATCTCGGGAGCGGTATCCGATACCAACCGTACGATCTTGTCCTTTATGGATACGATGAAAGAGATTTACCGCGCACTGGCTGTCATTGACGAAATTTCAGCTCAGACCAATCTGCTGGCTCTGAATGCTACCATTGAAGCTGCACGCGTGGGCGAACATGGCCAGGGCTTCTCGGTCGTGGCAGGGGAAATTCGTAAGCTGGCTGATTTATCCCGTTCTTCTACTGAAAATATTCATCAGATTCTGGACCGAATCTCAACAGCAGCAGGAGCTGCGTCCCAATTAATCACTGAGGGTGATCAGGTACTTGCTGAAGGAACGACACTTGTTCAGGCCGCTTCGCAACTTCTGAAAAATGCTACCGCTGAAGAACCTGAGCGCACACAAGTCGTAGATCAAGTGGTCATGCTGATGGAAAATATCGCTGCAATCAGCCATCAAAATCGGGCGACTTCCGCTGAGGTAGAAGCCGAGATGATGGAGCTGATTCGTGATATGTTACAGGTTCAGCATTCTTCGCATAATGTGGAAGCTATTACCGTCTTCCTGCAACAACTCGTGGGGCAATTCCATCTGAATCACCCCGCCAAAAATGCTGTCATCTGACGTTATCGTTGACGCGGATTGGAGAAATAGCTAGAATTTGATGCAACTGTTCCTTTTGAAATTGTCGTATCATTTATAATAGAAGTGCGTGTTCAAAAAGACCGGTTTTCAGTACCAAGAAGATGGGATGAAGCTAGAAATGGAGTAGCGGAGCGTAGATGGAGCTACGTGAGCAACGGAGATTTCGGCTGAATTCCATATTCGATGCTGATGATGCCTGTAGGCATCCTCCGTAATCAAAAGCGGGCTTTTTGAACAACCTCTAGAAGATTTCCAATCTGAACCGATGAAAGGGTGGTCTGCATGGAATTGCTTCAGGATTCATTTGGCCGAATACATGACTACATCCGTATTTCTGTTACGGACCGCTGTAATTTACGCTGTGTGTATTGCATGCCTGCGGAGGGCATGGAGTTTGCTCCACATGATGAGATTATGAGCTACGAAGAGATCGCACAGGTACTGAAGGTGCTCGCTCCGATGGGCATGCGTAAAGTTCGGCTCACCGGGGGCGAACCGCTGGTGCGCAAGGATCTGCATAAGCTCGTCGGCATGATCTCAGCGATTGACGGTATTGACGATATTGCACTGACGACCAACGCTCTTCTACTGGATAAGCAAGCTCAAGCATTGAAGGACGCTGGATTGAACCGGATTAACATCAGTCTGGATTCCCTACGCGCTGATCGTTTCTCCATGATTACCCGGGGCGGGGATGTGAACAAGGTACTGAAAGGTATTGAAGCTGCAACTGCCGCTGGCCTTGCTCCGATTAAGCTAAATGTCGTGCTGATGAAGGGTATCAACGATGATGAGATCAAGGATTTCATTGCAATGACGATGGATCAACCTCTTCATGTGCGTTTTATTGAATATATGCCGATTGGACACGCTTCGGATTCATGGCGCAAATCTTATTTGCCGCTGGAAGCCGTGACAGATGTATGCGCTGAAGCAGGCTGGACGGTAGAAAATACAACAGGCCCTGCGGGCAATGGCCCATCACGCAATATGAAAATTGTGGGCTCCGAAGGCACATTCGGATTGATTCATCCCGTGAGCGATCACTTCTGTGATAATTGCAACCGACTTCGGTTGACCGCTGACGGACATATCAAAGCCTGTCTGTACTGGTCGGATGAGTATAATGTTCGCCGTTTCGTGGATGATCCGGATGCCATGGCGGCACTCTTCCTCAAAGCGCTGGGTACGAAACCGAAGAATCATGAAATGGCTCTGGCTTTGGAACAAAAAATGCAATCTCATACGCCGACTGTACGACGCATGTCCCAGATTGGCGGATAATAAAGCAGAGGAGAACTTGATTGTTCTCGCCTGCTTTTTTGTCATGTTTTCATAAATTTCTGAAAATGATCCATTCTCCTGTTTCATTTATTAAAAATTTAATTAATATATGTTATTGCCCTTGTTGGGTCTTCAAGATTGCGATAATTCTGACGATGTATATAAATACATCTAGATAATATGCACACATACACTATAGGAGCTGAACCTTATTGAACATTGTTGAAGCACTCGTTGCAGCGAGTCCGTATTTTAAAATTATGCTCAAAGAACACGATATCATGATTGCAGTAACTGATACGGAGAAGTTCTGGTATTATGTTCCCAGCAACGAACTCGATCTGGGCATCAAGGCCGGAGACCCCGTTTCTCTCGATGACCCTACACTCCGCCGGGCACTTATACATGGGGAAACTTCAGCGAACCGAATTGATGCAAAATTCTATGGCACATCAATCAACTCGGCGGCCACCCCACTTCGGGATGAACAAGGAAATATTGTGGGCACACTTGCCATTGGTTTCTCTCTTCAGAATGAGGAGAAACTGGAGTATTTCACTGAATTAATCGGCGGGATCAGCGGCAGACTGACGGATATGGTACAGACGGTAGCCGCTCAATCCGAACAATTGACGGCCTCATCTACACAGATTTTGGACAATACGCGTATGGCAGTGCAGAACTCAGGCGAGGTTAACAAAGTCGCCGCATTCATTCGTGAAATCTCAGAGCAGACCAATCTACTCGGTCTGAACGCGGCTATCGAAGCAGCCCGAGCAGGCGAAGCCGGTGCCGGATTCAGCGTCGTTGCATCTGAAGTGCGCAAACTTTCTACAGGTACCAAAGAAGCCACGGTAAATATCGAACGTTCCTTGAAGGATGTCCAGCATTCCATCCAGCAAATGGAGCAGGAGATCACTTCCATCTCACAGTCTAGCAACCAACAGGCTGTGATGGTAACCGAGTTCAGCGAGGTCATTGATCAGTTGAATAGCGTAAGCCGTGACCTGAAAGTGTTTATTGAATCCATGCTGCTGAAGGCAGAATAAATTCGAAACGATGACCCTTACTTAAATGATTAACCATATATAAAAGACGCAACACCGAAGCGTTATCAAGCACTGCATGTTTCATATCAATAACCAGGTCAGCAGGCATCTATTGATAACCAAACTCAGCACCTACATAAAACTCCCCATGTGATTAACGTCACGGGGAGTTTTCTAATTCCAAACAAAATAAGCCACATCATCCTTCTATGCATAGATGAGTTTCCACAGCATCATAACGGCCAGCCCGACCATGACCACAGCGGACAATCGATTAAACATCAGACTGATGCGTCCAGTACGATCCGTTCTCCCAATCACCCTACCCGCACCTGCAAGTCCCAGAAACCATATCCAAGATACAACTGCGGCTGTCAGGGCAAAATAAATGCGCTCCACGCCCTCATACTGAAGTGAACTGGTGCCAATCACGGCAACTGTATCCAGCAGCGCATGGGGATTGAGTAGAGATACGGATGTAGCGAACACAATCTGTCGTCCCGCTGACATGACCGTCTGCGAACCTTGCACAGATTCGGATGACCTCCAGATACTCCATGCCATATACAGCAAAAACAAACTTCCTGCTGCATATAACACATTCGCCAGCACTGGCCATTGCAACAGAATAAGCGACACTCCTCCAACGGCTGCCCCGATCAACAACGTATCACTGACCCCTGCGGTTATTACAGCAGGCAGCGCATGTATATAACGTCTCTGGCTCATGCCCTGGTTAAAAATAAATACATTCTGCACACCCAGTGGCAAAATCAGCCCAAACGCCAGAATCACTGCGTGAATAACAACCTCCATCGTTCTTCCCCCTTATCTCTGTATTCCATCGTAGGGCAGATAATGACTGACGTAACCAACCACTTGGATGGCATCAGACCCAACCAAATGTTATAGTGTTGGTTAAAAAGACAAACAGAGGTGATTCTGCCTGTCATGGAACGTTCTGATTCTCGACTAAACATGGGATGGAAGCCGAATCCTTCTCTAGACTTGCCCTTATATCGCCAGATTGAAGGCTATATCCGCCAGAAAATCACAACAGGTGAATGGTCCGCAGGATACCGTCTCCCCTCACAGCGAATATGGGCTGAGTCCATGGGGGTAAACCGCAGTACATTGGTCACTGCCCTTGATAATCTGGCCGCCGCGGGTCTGCTTGAAGGCAGACATGGCGGGGGAACTTATATTTCCGGCTCCGGTTGGCATGGCATGGCTCACAGAGCGATGCCCAACTGGAATGAAGCCATTGAGGAGGGATGGTACTATCCCAACCTGCCTGAGATCCAGCAGATTAATCAGGCAGAATTTCGGCCTGGCATCATACGTCTTGGTACAGGAGAGCTTGCCCCGGAGCTGATGCCTCAGGATGCTTTTAACGACATCCTGTATGACCTGTCCCAACGTTCTCGCACACTGAACTACCTGGAACCTCAGGGAAGCCTGGAGCTTCGTAAAGCCATATCCGTCCATTTGCAGACAACGGGCATTCAGGCCTCTCCAGATTCCATACTGATCGTATCCGGGTCTCTTCAGGCACTGCACTTGATCTCGGTTGGACTGCTCCCTCGCGGATCAGCGGTGCTGCTGGAAAAACCGTCGTACCTCTATTCCATTCATGCCTTTCAATCGGCAGGATTGAAGATGAGCGGGATCCCGATGGACGATGAAGGACTGCACATTGCACGCCTGGAGGATGCCTCGCAGCATGTCAAAGATCAAGACCACATCTCGCTTCTCTATACGATCCCGAGCTTTCACAATCCCACGGGCTCTGTGATGAGTGATCCCCGCCGGGATGAACTGATGGCCACCGCTCGAACATTAGGCATCTCCATTCTGGAGGATGCGGCCTACAGTGATCTGTGGCTGGACAACCCACCTCCGCCATCACTGAAGGCACGTGACCAGGAAGGACGGGTGCTGCATATGGGCACCTTGTCGAAGGCAGTCAGTCCCGGCTTGCGCCTCGGATGGCTGGTTGGGCCAGAGCCGGTCATACGCCGGCTCGCGGATATCAAGATGCAGACCGACTACGGTACCAGTTCACTCGCGCAGGAAGCCGCTGCCCTGTGGTTTGCCGAAGGGCACCATGCAGAACACATGGAGTGCCTTCGCCCTGAGCTACGCAGACGCAGAGACTTCATGCTGGATCTGTTGCAACGTCACTTTCACGGCATGGCGAAATGGAACATACCCGCTGGCGGCTTTTATATCTGGCTGCAATTCACTGTGTCCCCTCTATCCATCCGCCAATTATTCCATACCTGTCTGGAGCAGGATGTGCTTATCCACCCGGGCTACCTATATGACCGGCTGGATCCGAGTCACATTCGGCTGTCTTACGCTTATGCTTCCCCTGATGAGATGGAGCGTGGACTACAATGCCTCGTAGAAGCTGTCCACAAGCTCGTGAATTCTGGCTCATGACTTCAAATACGGATTCCATACTTCACAACCAAAAAATAGCCTTGACCTGAAAGGAGCATGTCCTTTAGGTCAAGGCTATTCGCGTAGGTTTCATAAATTTGGTCGAATACCAAAAGCGGGTCGATACCAGCGGCGCTCCGGGATTCCATCGTATCATTCTGCTATCGCTTACCCTTTTACAGCACCCTCTGCAATGCCCTCCATGATGAACTTCTGGAAGAAAGCATAGATCAGAATAACCGGAATCGCAGTCAGAACCAAGGATGACAGAATCAAAGGCCATTCCTTGTTATATTCGCCAAACAACATGTTCGTGGACAGAATCAGCGTATACCGATTCACATCAGTCAACATGAGCAGTGGCAACAAGAAGTCATTCCAGATCCACAGGAAGTCCAGAATCGCGATGGTGACTGTGATGGGAAGCAAGAGCGGGAAGATAATCTGGAAGAATGTCTGGAACTCGTTACATCCATCAATCTGAGCCGATTCCTCCAATTCCCGCGGAATGGACTTCACAAACCCGTGATAGAGGAAGATGGCCATGTTCACACCAAGCCCGATATAGATTAAGGCCAATCCGTACGTGCTTCCCTGTACACCCATGCCTTTGGCTACCCGTGTCAGCGGAATCATGATCGAATGGAACGGCACCAGCATGGATGCCACAAACAGGAAGAAGATCAGATTGCTCAGTCGACCAGAGGTACGTGACAGCTTGTATCCAGCCAATGAGGCACAGAAGACGATACCACCGATCCCCAGAAAGGATACAATCGCCGAGTTCATCGAACTGCCCAACAGATTGATTTTGTTAAATGCGTCCGAATAATTCTCCCAGTGCAGCGTCGTCGGCAGTGCGATAAAGGATTGGAACATCTCTCCTTGTGTTTTAAAAGAGTTCACTACCGCCATGTAGATCGGCAGCATGGCCACGAGAGATCCCAAGATCAGCAGCAGGCGAATCAGATAACTGTTCAGTCGTTGCATCCTCATGCTTCCACCTCTTTCTTCTTCATGACGGTGATCTGGATGAGTGTGAAGATGAGTACGATGATGAACAGCACAACCGATTTGGCACTCGCATAGCCGTACCTGAAGTTATTGGAGAACGCTTCTTCATAGATGTTCATCGTGATAACCTGCGTCGCCCGGCCCGGTCCACCACCCGTCAGTCCATAGACCACTTCGAACACTTTAAATGCTCCGTTCAGCGTCAGGAAGAAACAGATGGTCACGGCATGAGTAATCATTGGCAACACTACATTGCGCAGTACCTGGAATGCATTGGCTCCATCAATAACCGCCGCTTCCTTGAGACTTTTTGGCACACCTTGAAGTGCGGCCAGATAGATGATCATCATATACCCCACACCGTTCCAGAGCGATACGATCAGAATGGAGTAAAATGAAAACTTCGGATCTCCCAGCCATTGCTGGTCCAGGAACGAAATGGCCAGTTTCTGTGCGAGCTGTGGCAGCACCTGAGAGAAGATGAATGTCCACATGAAGGCACTAATGATCGTACTGATCATGTTAGGCATGAAGAACAAGGTCCGGAACAGCCCTTTGCTGCGCGTCCGTGATTCGATCAACACGGCGAGCAGCAAGGCAATTCCATTTTGCAGAATGAGCATAAATATTACATATTTCATCGTGAACCACAGGGAGTTCAGAAAGTCCGGATCTTCTTTGAACAATTCCACGAAGTTGCCCAGACCGATAAAGCTGTAATCCCGATTAAGTCCGTTCCAATCCGTCAGACTATAGAACATGCCACTAAACGTGGGATACAGCAGGAAAATCGCATAGATGACAAAGGCAGGCGCAGTGAACGCGAGCAGTGACAGATACTTCTTGAACACATTCGTAGCCATAGGTTCTCCCCTTTTCACTCGAAGCGGATAATCGATTGTAAACGGGGGAACGAAGAACGTTCTGCCAGCCGTTTCATCTGCTTGGGCCTCGCAGCTCCTTACTTGTTGACTTTGTTGTAGGATTTCCACGCTTTGTCGAGCGCATCGATAACCTGCTGTTGATTTAATTGCCCGGAGTAGTAGCCTTGTAACGCTTTGCCTGATTCATCTTTAACTGCTTGAGGGATAGAAGGGTCCTGATAGGCTTTGCCTTCATTCACATATTTCAGGGCATCGTCTACCCATGGGAAGCTCTTGAAGTCATGGATCTTGGCAACCGGATTAAACTTGAGTGCTTCATAGAAGGCACTTGAATCCTTGTCATCGAGAATGTAGTTCACGAAATCGAGTGCCACTTCTTTATTCTTGCTGGATGACGATACTGCCAGTGAAGTGGACGTGCTCAGATTGATTTTAGTATCATCCGGGTTATCATTGATCGGCATCGGTGCCACACCAAAGTTCAGGTCCGGGTTGGATTTCAGAATTGTCTCGGCAAACCATGGTCCCTGAATCCACATCGCTGCGCTTCCTGAAGCGAAGGCTGCTGAACCATCATCTCCGCCGACTTCCAGCGCTTTGTCCGTTCCATTCGCATTGACCAGATCGAAGACATCGAACAATGCTTTCATATCCGAGAAGGAGCCTTGATCCTGATTCATATTGTCGATGAAGTCTTTGTGCTCCGACTGTGTTAAAGCCCCCACAGTGAGTGGCAGGAATAATTGCGGAATCCAGGATTCTTTGTAGGACAGTTCAAACGGTGTGATGTTGGCTGCTTTCAGTTTCTCCACGACCGCCTTCATTTCTGTTAACGTTGTTGGTACTTCCAGCCCTTGCTCTTCGAAGATATCCTTGTTGTACAGATAGCCCCATGATAACGTTTCCAATGGTACAGCTACGACTTTGCCCTCCGCATTGGTTACGGAAGGTTTCACCGAATCCAGTAATTTGTCGACAAAAGGTTGATCCGACAGATCTTCCAGATAACCAGCTTTGCTGAACGGTGGAATCTCATTGACTGCATGCAGGGCGAACACATCCGGTGCATCATTGGAGGCAAGACGTGTCTTCAGAATCTGAGGTGCATTGTCTGCTGGCGGCATCTCCAGTTGCACGTTCACCTCAATGTTTTTCTCTGCTTTCTCCTTGACTTTGAACTGTTCTATATATTTATCGTAGTGTTCTTTCAGCCGAGGTTGTGCAACGAATACTTTGAGGGACACCGTGCTGCCTGATGCCGATTCTTCCTGCCCATTGTCCGTTCCTGCATTGGAACCGCAACCTGCGAGCAGAACACTGACCAGTACCGCACTTGCTACGCTTTTCCATACTTTCATCTCTTATGACCTCCCGGTGTGTGACTGGTTTGTCTTTCATAGGCTCATTATATATCAGAAAATGAAAGCGCTTCATTGGACAAAATTAGACTTGTGTATTGGATTATTTTAAACCTTAATCCAGCCCAAAGGACTTTCTTGAACGGCTCATTGCGTGCCACTGCCTGAATTGCCTGACATACGCGATAGTCCCTTGCGCATCTCCCCCGGTGAAACTCCAAAATGTTTCTTGAATACCCGATAGAAGTAGGACACATCCTCATACCCCGCCATCTCGGCAATATGTTTGAACGGAATCTGATCATCCATCACCCATTCCTTCGCTCGTGTCATGCGTAACTGGACGACATAATCGGTCACATTCACCTCATACTCTTTCTTGAATACCTTGCTAAGGTATTCCTTGCTGACAAAAAAGATCTGGGCGAGCTGCTCCAGTGTAATCATCTCCATACAGTGCTGCTCCATGTATTGCTTCACTTCCTCCAGGTTCAGCTTGTTCTTGAATTTGCGCTGCGCAATGAGTTGCTCCAGAGCCTGGTAGTATGGGGCGGATATCCAGGCAATTGTGGATTCTATGGAAGCCAGCGCTGTTGAAGGAGGTAACACCGTTGCTTCACCCCGCTCGTACAATCCATTGGAGACACAGAGTTCATCCAGCAAAGCCTGTAGTTCATAGGCTACTCGTCCAAGCTGCCGGGGTCTGTTAATCTCGCTTCGTTCCAGCTTCTGCTGCAGTTGCTGGAACCATTCCCGCAGACTTTGAATGTTCAGGTCATTAAACCGCAAACGAGCCTGCTGTTGAAACAAAGAAAAATCACCAGCAAAGGAAGGCGGATACGCTTCCCATGATTCCGGCGCAGATTGAACCTTTTCCAATTCTTTGGCACATTTGGCTAGTACACCATTCAGTTCATCCGGATTCACCGGTTTGAGCAGATAATCCGCAGCCCGATGGCGGATCGCATGTTTGGCATAATTGAAGTCATCATACCCGCTCACCACGATCACCTTGATCTGTGGGTACTGTCCGCTCAGCGTCTGTAGCAGCTCCACACCGTCTGTGCCGGGCATGCGCATGTCCGTAATGATAATGTGAGGCTGATGTTGCTTGACCAGTTGTATGGCCTGCTCACCGTCTTCTGCCTCACCTGCAACGGTCATGCCGAGTTCATTCCAATCTCCCAGGTTGCGTAAAATATCCCGGTTCCACGGTTCATCGTCCACCAGCAGCACTCTGTACAGTTCCTCGTTCACAAGGCTTCGCCTCCTGTATTGCAGGGGATTCGTACCGTAACGCTCGTCCCCTGTCCGTATTCACTTTCCACGCTCATCCCATATTCAGGTCCAAAATGCATTATAATTCGTGAGGCCGCATTGACCAGTCCAATACTTGTACCTGAACTCCACACCCGATCTGCCTGCCGGGTAAGCCGCTCCAGTCTGGACTGCATCTCCGTTAGTTTCTCAGCATCCATCCCCACACCGTTATCACGAATTCGAATCGTTACCTCTTTAGGTTCACAGACGACCTCAATGCACAGCTTCCACTCCCCCGGTTTCTTCTCCAGACCATGCAAAAATGCATTCTCCACAATGGGTTGCAAAGACAACTTGGGAATATAACACTCCCGAAGTTCTCCGGTAATCTCCAGTGTATATTCAAGCTTGCCGCCAAAACGCTGCTTCTGAATGAGCATATAATGTTCCAACTGATCGAGTTCAGACTGTAAAGGGACAAGTCCATCCGGCGCTCGCACAATATAACGAAACATCTCGCTCAAGGCTCGAATGACTTTATAACTGTCTGCCGGTTTTTGCGAGTAGACCATGCCGCCAATCATCTGCAACGTATTTTGCAGGAAATGCGGATGGATCTGGGATTGCAGTGCTTTGAGCTCCGCCGTCTGCTTCTCCAGATTCATCAGGTAGTTGTCCCGAATGTGTTCCCGGATACGGTTTGACATGCCATGCAGATTTTTCTCTAACAGACCAATTTCATCCACCCGGCCGCTTCGTACCACTTCTCTGTCCTTGATTAACTGGATACCCTTCATGGAATTCGCCAGTCTGACAATGGGCTTCGATGTACGCCAGGCCACGAGCGCAGCTATTCCCACAGAAATGACGGTTGCCAGGCCACCTACAACCAGTCCGTATTTCATCGTTTCCAAGGCACTCTCGTTAATCACATGGGCAGGTACAATTTTGATCACACGCAGTCCTGACGGGTCGATGGAATGATAGAATACGTATTCCTTGGCTGTACGGATGAAACCGGAACTTTCTTTGGCGCCTGCCAATTGTTCCAATGCTTCAGCGGACGGCTGGATGTCTTGATTCGGCTGATAGACCGGGCTGCCCGCACTATCGGCGATGTATACTGCATAATCCCCCCTGCTATCCAGCAGCTCCAGGGTCTGATTGAACTCAGCCCACTTGACCTCCAGACTGATCGCGCCGATCTGTGCCTGATCCTCGAAGCGATTCATGCTGCGAGTCATGTGAAACTTTTGCGGATCGTCCGGATCATTGATAATTGTAAAATCTTTATGTTGTGCAAAAAGCTCATGATACCCTTCCGGTATTTCCGATACCGATTTGATGCGAGAATCCATGGAGTTGAAGGTGAACAGGGTGTCCAGTTCCTTCAGATACAGCTCAACGCCAAACACATAATTGCCAGCGGAATAATATACACTGTTCAGCATATTGAACATGGCCTTCTGTTCGTCGAATCGGCTGGCTGCCGGCGCTTCCTGATTCAACGCCAGATACTGATGCAATTCGTCACTGATCTGAATCGAATAGATAATATTGTTCATGCGAGCGAACTGTTCACCCAGATAGATGGAGGCCCAATTCATATTGGCCCGGTTGGTCTCCATAATCTCCTCTTCCATGGAAGAGCGGGTATTCTCAGCTGCCATAGCGGTCATGGCAATGACGGGTAGAACAGCCAGCAGCGTCATGGTAAGAATCAATTTATTACGAATGCTGCGTTTGAAAGGATCTGTCAGCTTCCGATAACATTCAGTAAACACAGCGCATCCACTCCTGAGCTAAAATAGACAAACGCCCCAGCATGGAAGCCGAGGGCGCTTTGGTCTTGATATTCGTTTGGCAATGTTACAACTAATGCTATTTACACGAACACTTCAATGACAGAACAACCTTCGATCGCTGTTATCCCCAGATTTTTTCTGATTCCCTTTTTGAAAAGGGAAAATCCGGGGATAAAGGCGCACGCTTCGCTTCGTTAGGTTATTTCTGTCATCTCCGTTTTTGTGCAAATTTATAGTTCAACATCCCTTGCCTACTCTATTATTTCCTATTATTGTTCGATAATCCGTATGCCCCATGGTTCAAGTTCGATCTTCTCTCCCGCAGCAATCGGAATTCCTTCCAGAAGTTCGGTTCCTTCCCCATAGGCATTCATGAAGGATGTTGCCTCATCCGCATAATTGAAATAGTAGCGAATCGTACTTCCCTGATCGTTCACACCTGTCTTCACAATGATTGGAAAAGCCAGTTCCTGCTCAGCTCTCCATACACCCGCTTCCTTCATGACACGCTCCAGTACCTTACGGATCACAGCAGAACTGGTGTAACAGCCGACATAGGTTGCTTTGCCTTTTCCATAGGCATTCTGGGTAATTGCCGCATATTCACCCCAATGTGGATGATCATACCAAGCGAGTACTTCAGCCGTTGTCGGTGTAATTAATTCCATCCAGGTGTGGATCTGATTCTGCTCTTCACCAACCCCAAATGGATCATCCCGCAGCGAAACATGTTTTGGCTCTACAAAAAGGTTATAGCTGATTCCGCATGCATCACTGATTAGGCCAGGCTGGCGGCTAGAGCGTACCTTGATATGCTCATTTGCAAAGCCGCTCTTGAACGAGTAGACGATATGTCCGCCATCCTCTACGAATTGATTCAATTTTTCCAGCAACGCATCCGATGCAGCATACAGAGCAGGTACAACGAGCACATCATATCCCGCATAATTCTCAACAGACGGGTCGATCAGGTCACAGCCAATATTCATTTTATATAATTCATCGTACATCCAGCGCACCACATCATTATAATTCTTGTCACTGGTGAAGTTAAACCCAAACCACTTGATTGATGTCAGCGCCTCATTGCTGAACAGCACAGCCACCCGATTCTTTTTCTTCAAATTCACGAGCTTTGGACTCAGACGGGCAAAATCCCTGCCAATGGTCTTCGCTTCGTTGTACACCGGATTCGGTTCAAAGTCATGACTGAGCAATCCTTTCCAATACGTCTCGAACGAATTATGCAACGAATGCCAGTGCCAGTAGGCGACCATGTTCGCTCCGGATGCCAGATGACTGAATGCCTGCAACCGAAGTTGTCCCGGATAGGGAACCCAATGCCAGAATGCCTGCGCTTCGGTCTCCAGTACCAGATAATTGGATTGTTTGGTGGAACGAGCCACATCCCCGCCGAATGAAATCTCAATGCCTGTCAGATCATCCTGGGAAGGATGGTAGATATCCACACTGGTGATGTCAAAAGGTTGCGATGCGGCAAAATGATCCACATCCCCTTGAATGCCGTAGGAATATCCACGCCAATCGAAGTCAAAGTTCTGGGTAACAAACTGTCCTTCCTGTTTGTATTCATTCACGATCCCCACTTGCCAAGCCAAAAAGTTGGTTACCAGCTGCCGCTGGAACTTGGCAAATTCAGCGCCCAGACTGCCATTAATCGTTCCTACCACGGACGGGAAGTCCTCCCAGCTATTGATCCGATTGCTCCAGTAATCGAGACCAAATTCCTTGTTAAGCTCATTCAGAGAGCTGAACTTGTTCCGCATATATTTGACGAATTGCAATTGTACATTATCTCCGGCCGTATTGTAATGTTTCGTCTCGTTATCCGTCTGATAACCGATGACTGCTGGATGTGTGCTTACCCTTGATATCAACTTACGGATGATCCGCTCGGCATAGAATAGATAGGTTGGGTGTGTAATATCCATGATCTGTCTTGCACCATATTTACCAGGTCCCTGTGCGGTGGTAGCCAGCACGTCCGGATGTTCCTTGACCATCCACGTTGGAACAGCATATGTTGGTGTTCCAACGATGACCTGAATCCCCGCTTCATGCATGGCGTCCAGCACACGGTCTACGGAAGAGAAGTCAAATACGCCATTCTGCGGTTCATGGGTGCTCCAGGTTGATTCTGCAATGCGGACCACGTTGATCCCTGCATCCTTCATCATCTGAATGTCCTTGTCCAATCTTTCGTAAGGCATATATTCATCATAGTAGGCCACACCATATAATAATTTGTCCATGATTTAATCTCCTTTTTAAGTGGGAAATATAATGATCTTGACGTGTGCAAGAGTTGACATATTCCAAGCCATAATGGTAGCGTTTACATTATTATCGGTTGAAGAACTTGGATTGTTCAGTAACCTCTTCAAACGCTGATATGTTCCATGGATTATCCATGCTCGCGTTAAACTGATTATAATGAAGTATACTAAGGGTGCCGATTGTATAAGGCGAGTTATTTTTACCCTTTTCCGAGGTGAATGTTATGGATATCCGATCACAGCTCCGAGAAATGCCTCACCATACGCTGGCCCACTGGCTGCCTATTATCGACTCCAACATCAAATTCTATGGTGCGCACAGCCAACAAGTACCCCATGGATGGGCGATGCCGGAGGAATCACATCCGGGTTTTGAAATTATGTTGATCATCCAAGGTACTCAGGAGAGTGTGATTCATGGTTATACCTATACCGTGGAGGAAGGTTCCATTCTTCTCATTCCTCCCGGGTTCAAACATACGAATCAATGTGTATCAACGGAAGGCATGACTTATTTTAGCGCTCACTTTAATGTGGATGATCCGGTCTTTACCCTGAAGCTAATGTCACAGCATAGCCAAATCTATGCAGCAGGTACGGCCGTTAATCGGAAAATGCGCGTTGTGCTGGAGAGTTGGATGGGCATGATTAACGTATCCGAAGCCTACACGTCCACGGACAAAATGATCATGCAGGCCCGCATGTTTGAACTGTTCGCCCTGTTGTCCCAAGCCGCTGACAATGAAACGGAATCCACAACTTCCGTTGCTGCTTCACATGCACCAGCTCCAACAGCCATGCATTATGCGGGAGCTATAGCGGAGGCAATCAAGCAGGCATTCCATGCCCAGCTTCGAACCAAGGAAAGCAGTGTATCCACGGTCAAAGTAGAGCAGATTATATCCTCGTTTGGCATCAGCCCGGGATATGGTCTACAGGTCTTTCGCAAGGTGTACGGGCGATCACCCAGGGCTTACCTGTCCAGCTTGAAGTTGCAGGAGGCCAAGGTACTGATCGAGCAGCCTGAGCTGTCGCTCGGGGAAATTGCGTGGAAGCTCGGCTATACCCATCTGTCCCATTTCAGCAGACAATTCAAACGTTGGACAGGCCAGAGCCCGCTTCAATACCGCAACCATCATGCAGATGAATCAGCTGATCCTGTATCCTATAGATCTGATTCATGTCCGGAATCTTGATTGCGTATACGCTCATACTCTTCCGGCGTATTCATATTACTCATTTGCATCGCTACTTGATGGACACCTGCGCTCTCAAGCTCTTCCAATTCCACATAGCGGCAACCGATCTCTTCAAGCCATCGCATAACTCGAAGATGATCCTGGTTCAGA
The DNA here is from genome assembly GCF_037974275.1 of Paenibacillus sp. FSL R5-0519. Taxonomy (NCBI): domain Bacteria; kingdom Bacillati; phylum Bacillota; class Bacilli; order Caryophanales; family Paenibacillaceae; genus Paenibacillus; species Paenibacillus sp. FSL R5-0519. The sequence continues at coordinate 264,460 of NZ_CP150234.1, read as the reverse complement.
CGCTGCTCCAGAGCAGGGAGCACTCGCTTGTGGTAAGCCCCTGCAAGAGGGTGGACATGTCCATCCACGCGTGGAACGATAGCAGAATAAGAGTTATGCGATTCGACCAGTTTTTTTAGTCCATCAAAAAAAGACGTTTTCAGAAGCGGCATGTCACAGGCGCATACCAGATTCCAGTCTGTATCGGAAGCCTCCAAGGCCGCGTGAAGACCCGAGAGTGGTCCCTTCCCCGGATAGTGATCCTGGACGCAGTCGTAGCCCATTGCACCGTAGGTTGTCACATTGGGTCCGGCAGCCACGATGATACGGGATACTGCGGGTCTCATGGCATTTGTGACATGTTGCAGTACAACGGAACCGTTCAGTTCCAGCATGGCCTTGTTGGTCCCCATGCGGCTGGATAAACCTCCTGCCAATATGATGCCTGTCCATTCCCTTGTGTTCATGATGTCTTGCTCCCTCCTGTAACGATGTGAGCTTGTTCTATCAATGGATCAACATTTTCTATAGATTGAATCCCCTTTCAACAAATGATACATTGAACAATATGCATTTGAAAGGAATGGCTTAATTGGACAGACCTGTACCTTCAAGAGGCAATCCCTCATTGGTTTCTCTGAAACTATATAACTTTTTCATATATGGAGCCATCTCCATCTTCGCGGGATTCCTGCAGCTGTATCTGCAAGAGATTGGCATGACCAAACTGGAGATTGGCAGTCTGATGGCGATTGGACCCTTTGTATCCTTGTTCGCCAACCCGTTCTGGGGATTCTGGAGCGATAAATCTCGCAACATTCGTATCATTCTGATGATTATGATGGGAGGCACATTTGTGCTCGCCCAAGGTGTATTCTATGCGCCAAGTTATACATGGATCTATGTAGCCATGATCTTTTTTTATTTTTTTCAAAGCCCATTATTTGCTCAAACCAATAGCCTGATTCTCGGATATATCGATGGCACAACCCAGAAGTTTGGATCATTCCGGCTCTGGGGTTCACTCGGTTGGGCACTGACTGCCGTTGCAGCCGGCCCGCTCATTGACCGTTTTGGTATCGGCAGTGTATCGATTATCTTTGCGTGCATGATTACTGTCGCCTTCGTGTTATCCGTGTTCCTGCCCAGACAGCCTATTGCTTCCGATACACCCGTGGTGACTTTTCGGCGGTTTGGCAAAGTCATGTTCAATCCGTATTTTATGACATTTATCGGTCTTGGTGTACTGGTCTCGGTACCCAATGCCATGAACAGTACATTTATGTCCTTATATATTGTAGAGATGGGTGGCGACAAACAGATGGTCGGCTGGGCCATCTTCACCTCATCCATTCTCGAAGTCGGTGTATTCCTGCTGCTCGACCGCTTGCTCAAACGCAAAATGAGCATGCTCCTGGCCTCTCTCATCCTGATCAGTCTGCTGTTTGCACTGCGCTGGCAGCTCATGGCACTGGCTAACAACCCGATGGAGATTGTATTCATTCAGCTGATGCACTCCATTACGTTCGGTGGGTACTTCTATGTGGGCACACAGCTGACCATGCTGTTCATTCCAAGACCTTATCGTTCCTCCGGTCAAGCGGTGTATACGATGGCCTGGGGCGGTCTCTCGGGCGTTATTGCGGGTCTGTTCGGTGGCTGGTTGTTCCAAAGCTTCGGTGCGGAAATCATGTATAGCATTGGTGTATTCTTCTCGCTCATTGGCGCTGTTGGATTTAGCATCATGTGGTTATCGAATCGACGTAACGGCTATCAGCCGGTTGTGTTGACGGAGATGGGCAATATGGATGAGGAGAGATAATCTTTTGTTAGAAAAAGTTGAGAGATAGAGTTACACTAGAGCACTACGATGACAGAAGAATCTTTCGATCACTGTTATCCCCGGATTTTTTTGATTCCCTTTTCAAAGGGTAAAATCCGGGGATAAAGGCGACCGCTCCGCTTCTCCAGCTTTCTTCTGTCCTCTCCGTTATCGTGTAAATTAACGTTCCAACATTCAAACAAAAGATTATGGATAGTAGTAGTAAGAGAAAGGAGTCTAAGGTTTGTTGCACCTAACGAACCTTAGACTCCTTATTTGCAGCAATTCTAGGTAATTCAAAAGCTAAGGAATCTCAGCCACCTTATATCGCATAAAAGACACTAAAAATCTCGAAAAGTCAGGATAAACGAGGAAATAAGGTGTCTACGATTCGTTACGTTGCTGGAATGCCGAAATACACTTAAATAGCATGTCCTCGGTTCGTTAGATTTTTTTCACATGCGCACATGTATGCTTCAGCTCATGTTCATGTTCATGCAAAATTTTATTACTACGTCTAAAACTGGACCTGGCTAGATCCAGAAAAACAATAAAGGGCATCCTTCGCCATGACCATGACGAAGGATGCCCTTGCTTTAACATATCATTTGTCTGCTTGCCAGCACTCCGATGAACAGAGCTTAAGCTGATTCATCGGCCTTATGCCTTCGGCAGTTGGAATGAGCTTTTCAGAGATACGACCCGGTTAAATACCGGACGTCCTGGCTCGGAATGTTTCGGATCTACGCTGAAATAACCGTGACGGAAGAATTGGAACTTGTCCTGAGCGTTCGCTTCCTTCATCTCTTGTTCCACATACCCGTGAACAACCTCAAGAGAGTTCGGGTTCAGTTGATCCAGGAACGTTTTCTCCGGTTGCTCTTCCACAACCTCCGTTTCAGCCCCAGCTACAGCTACTTCAACCTCAGCTTCTGGTGCTTCATCCAGGATCAAAGGCTCATACAGACGGAATTCAGCAGGTACCGCTTGAGTCGCTTCTACCCAGTGGATTGTACCTTTAACTTTACGGCCAGTAAAGCCACTACCGCTCTTCGTCTCTACATCATAGGTACAATGAATCTCAGTCACATTGCCTTCTGCATCCTTGATTACATCGTTACATTTGATAAAGTATGCATGTTTCAGACGAACTTCGTTGCCAGGGAACAAACGGAAGTATTTATTCGGCGGATTTTCCATGAAATCGTCTTGTTCGATATAAATCTCACGAGAGAACGGAATTTGGCGATTACCCATCTCCGGGTTCTCCACATTGTTCTCTGCCTCAAGCCATTCCACTTGCCCTTCCGGGTAGTTGGTGATAACCACTTTGAGCGGGTGCAGGACAGCCATCGTGCGTGGAGCTTTCAGTTTCAGGTCTTCACGTACAAAGTGCTCCAGCGTCTGCAGGTCGATGACCCCTTGGCTCTTGGAAATGCCTGTTTCGAATACAAAATCACGAATGGCTTCCGGCGTATATCCCCGGCGGCGCAGACCCGAAATTGTCGGCATACGAGGATCATCCCAACCATCCACATGGCCTTCGTCCACGAGCAGCTTCAGCTTACGCTTGCTGGTCACCATCTGGGACAGGTTCAGGCGACCAAATTCATATTGACGCGGTTGGCTCTCCATCTCACATTCTGCAATAACCCAATCGTAGAATGGGCGTTGGTCCTCGAACTCCAGGGAGCAGAGGGAGTGTGTTACACCTTCAATGGCATCTTCGAGCGGGTGAGCGAAAGCGTACATCGGATAGATGCACCATTTGTCGCCCGTGTTATGATGATGTGCATGTGAAATCCGGTAGATCACCGGATCGCGCAGGTTGATATTCGGTGCAGACATATCGATCTTGGCACGCAGCACTTTCTCCCCGTTCTGGAATTCGCCTGCACGCATACGAGTGAACAGGTCGAGATTCTCTTCCACCGAACGATCACGGTACGGGCTGTTCTTGCCCGGCTCCGTCAGCGTTCCGCGCATTTGACGAATTTCGTCGGCGCTTTGGTCGTCGATGTAGGCTTTACCTTTTTTAATTAACAAGACCGCACGGTTGTACATCTCATCAAAATAATCCGAGGCAAAACGTTTCTCGTTCCACTCGTATCCGAGCCATTTCACATCTTCCTGAATCGATTGAACGTACTCTACATCTTCCTTGACCGGGTTCGTGTCATCAAAGCGCAAGTTCGTTTTGCCGCCAAATTCGCCGCCCAGCGTAAAGTTAATCCAGATCGCCTTGGCATGGCCGATATGCAGATAACCGTTCGGTTCCGGAGGAAAACGGGTAATAACTTCCTGGACTTTCCCTGACCGGAGATCTTCGGTAATAATATTTTTGATAAAGTTAGGTGGGGTTGTACGATTGTCCACAGGTATCAAACCTTTCATGAATTGATTGGAACTTTCAGTAATTGCAACGCGTTTCATTTAAATATACCTTTAACGGGGGAGGAGTTCAATAAAGAAGGCACCAAAGTCAGGTACAGCTGTGCATAAATAGGCCCAAAACCATTTTGACGGGTTCGCTCGAATCATGTAGCATGATAGTAAAAGTTCGTGTTCAAAAAGTCTGGTTTTCAGTACCGAGAAGGTGGAATGAAGCTAGAAATGGAGTAGCGGAGCGTAGGAAAACTACGTGAGCAACTACAATGTTTCCGAAGGAAACATACTTCGTAAGCTTATGCTTATTCGGCTGAATTTCAACTTCGATGCTGATGATGCCGCTAGGCATGAATCGTAATCAAAAGCGGACTTTTTGAACAACCTCTAAAAACAAATTAAAGGGAGGGTTTCCCATTCCATTGAATTCGCTTAAACTGACCAAAGAACAGCAGGATGAAGCCATTCGCACCATCCAGTCGTATTTCGAAGAGGAACGTGGCGAAGAACTGGGTGATCTGGCCGCTTGGGGTGTCCTCGACCTGTTCATGACACAGCTCGCTCCCTACATATATAATCAGGCAATCGGTGACGCACGTACAACCGTTAATCAGCGCATGGCCTCGATGGAAGAAGACCTGTTTGCACTGGAGCAAAAGTTGCCCAAGACCTCCCGTTAATTCACTAATTTATAAAGAAAGAAGGTTGCATTCATGTTTACCTATTCATTGGATGAATATACCGAACTCCGGCCGCTGGCCATGGAACACACCAAACCGCTGTTCGAACTCACGGATCGTTCACGGGATCAACTGAGACATTGGTTACCGTGGGTAGATCATGTGACGGAAGTGGAACACACCTCAAACTTCATTACTAACGCATTAAAACAAGGTGCTGAAAATGGTGGATTTACTGCCGGCGTGTGGTTAAAAGGTGATCTTGCCGGTATCATCGGATTCCACGAAATTAACTGGACCAACCGCTCGGTGAGCATCGGATATTGGCTTGGCAAAGGCTTTGAGGGTCAGGGCTTGATGACAAGCGCTTGTCGCGTTCTGGTTGATTATGCATTGGTCACACTGGATCTGAATCGCGTCGAGATTCGCTCGGCAACGAACAACAAACGGAGCCGCGCCATCCCGGAAAGACTCGGATTCGTTCTCGAAGGTGTCATTCGTCAGGCAGAGAAGCTGCCTAAAGGTTACGTGAACCATGCAGTATACGGCATGCTTCAACATGAATGGGAACTTTTGCGTTAATTTCGTTTACATAATTGAATTAAGATCTAAATAAGATTAACCGTATGCCCCTTTCCTGTGAGAATTTCAAACACGGGTGAGGGGCATTCTTGGTTATTGAACCATTTTTTACTGACAATTAAGGTTCCTCTCAGCCTCCCTTCATTCTTGCTCTCTAATATAAGTTGTGGGTGAATACCCATACCAACCTACAGAAGAAAGAAGGATGATCCAGGATGAAGAGAGCCAAAACATCAAGAACAGTAGTGGTTACCAGCGCAATGGCTATGACGATTGCACTCGGTGGAGGCATGTTTGCACATTCAGTAGCTAATGCAGATCCGGCAGCAAACCCTTCAGGCCAGACGGACAACGCTCCTACAATAAATTCACATAAAATAAAACCAGAAGACGGGGTTAGAGGTTTGGGGCCCGGGCTGGAGCGCTATTCGGACGAACTTACCTCCGTGCTTGGCGTGTCTGCCGATGAGCTGAAAGAAGCGCACAGGTCAGGCAGCACCATTGCCCAGATTGCAACAACCCAAAATGTAGATGTGCAGACCGTCATTGATCAACTGGTCACAGCGGAGAAAACAGAACTCCAGCAGCAGTTGACCGATGGCAAAATCACACAAACCCAATACGATGAGCGTGCAGCTACAATTACACAACGTGTGACTGACCTGGTAAACGGTAATAAGAAGGAAGTTGGGGCAGGTGGGCGTGGTCGGGGTGGATTTGGTGGACCCGGAGCAGAACGTTATGCCAAGGAACTCACCTCCATCCTCGGGGTTACAACGGAAGAACTGAAGGAAGCCCGTGAAGCAGGCAGCACGATTGCCGAGATTGCCGCCACCAAGAACGTGGACGTGCAGACGGTTATTGATACACTTGTTACTGCCCAGAAAGCAGAACTGCAACAACAGTTAACCGACGGCAAGATCACACAAAGCCAATTCGATGAGCGCGAGGCAGACATTACTCAACGAGTTACTGACCTCGTCAATGGTAAACAGCCAGAAGGTCCAGCAGGTCACATCCATGATCATGGAGCAAGACCAGACGGCGAGGCCAAGACAGTGCCGAATCCGAATTCCAGCAAAGTCGACAAGTCACCTAATGACAGCATCAAAGACTTATCTTAACAAAGGATTAGGCCCAGAACGTTAGACAAGCACAGGCTTGTTTATACGCCCGGTTTAATGCATGAATCAAGATAAAGCCCCTCCTTCTCCACAACAAGTGGACATTACGGAGGGGCTTTGTTTGGATATCGCAATCCATTTCCACATCACTTTGAATCTGTTGATCAAACTTCTCCCTTAGAGGGCTCGGACCATACCACCATCCACGATCAATGAGGTTCCGGTGATGTACGTATTGGCCCCGGATAACAGGAACACCACCGCTTTGGCAAACTCCTCTGGTTGACCATAACGGCCGAGTGGAATCTCCTTTTGGAACTGTTCCGAGACTTCATCCTCACTGACTCCGTTCTGCTCTGCCCGTGCAGCGTCCAGCTCACGAATGCGGTCTGTGGCAATACGTCCTGGCGCCACCGTGTTGATCAAAATTCCGTATGGAGCCAGCTCTTGGGATAACGTCTTCGCCAATCCAAAAACGCCGGTACGGAACGTGTTGGACAGCACCAGCCCCGGAATGGGTTGCTTCACGGAAGTTGAAGCGATATTCACAATGTGTCCTCCGCGTTCTTTCATATAAGGAAGTGCACCACGAATCAGCCTTACATAACTGAGTACATTTAATTCAAATGCACGTTCCCAATCCTCATCGGTCAGTGACTCGAATGAACCCGACGGTGGGCCACCCGAATTGTTCACCAGAATATCAATCTGCCCAAACAACTCCGCTGTCTTGTTAATCAGAGCCTCAACATCTTCCTTGCGTGTCACATCCGTTGCACAATATTCCACACGTCCGCCGCCACCAAGCGCCAGAAGCTCCTGCTTCACAGCTGCGAGCTTTTCTTCACTCCGGCTGGCAAGCATGACGTCAGCACCTTCTGCCGCCAATTGAGCGGCTACCGCTTTGCCCAGCCCGCGGCTGGAAGCCAGCACCAATGCTTTTTTACCTTGAAGTCCCATGTCCATCGTTGTTCCTCCTCCTCATCTACATTTCTATTTTGTCTGGATAAAATAACCCATTAGAATATCATCCACATACTTGCCGCCGATATAAAACTCGGACACCAACCTGCCTTCCGTCACAAATCCACACTGGGTATAAAACGTAATCGCTCCCGGATTGCTGGAGAGTACACGCAGCCTGAGCTTACGAACGCCTTGTTGGGCCGCATGCTGCTTGATGGCATCCATCAAAGCTGTAGCAATGCCACAACGCCGATCATGGGGATGAACTGCAATATGAATCTCGTAGACATGACGATTGACCGGCATACCTGTGGCTGGCTGAAAGCCCACATAACCACATACCCGCTCTCCCTGCACCGCAATCAATTGGCTGCCTGGCGGACAATGCTGAAGGTAATGCTGTCTGGAGCGCCATTGCATCGGTGCAGGAGAGGTGTATTTGTCCCATACCAGGGTGTCCAATTCCATTAGCTGGGCTGCATCTTTAATCTCGGATGGACGAATCGTAAATGTATGGCTGGTAAGCATAATGATTCAACCTTTCGTGCTATAGTCGACAACGCTGTACGTTACAACGTCGGGGAAGTTAATACTGATAAGAAACGTAGGAATACGTTGTTCGTTTGCTTCACTATTTACATATATTCGCTCTATATATTGTAGCATAGCCTCAGCTTTGACTAAAATTCCACTCCATGATGAACGAAATCTGATCTTTACCATTCAAAAAATGAAATAAACACTTAACCTTGCCGTAACGTCATAGTTTATACTGATTCGATAAGGAGGGGATGCATGATGAACATCAAAGAAGCAGCAAGCAGGCTTGGTATATCTTCGAGAGCTATTCGCTTTTATGAAGAAAAAGGATTAATTCTACCCGCCAAACAGTCCAGTAACAGGTATCGCACATACACTGAGAATGATATCTGGCGGCTTCAAACCATTGCTGCGCTGCGTGAGATTGGCATGTCGTTACAGGATATTACACACGCGCTCGGAGAGATCGATCAAGGGAACCAGCAGCGGCTGGAAGAATATTTGGAGCTGCAACAGGCTGTCATGTATGCCCAGTGGATTGAGCTCAAACGTATGATGGATACCACCCAGCGCATGATTGACCTGAATCGTCAGGAAGGACCGCTGGATGTCAGCCATCTGCACGACCTAGCGGACAGTGCCCGTCGTCTGCGCGAAGCACGGCAGAACTGGCATGATCGGTGGAATTATGACACACAGGCAGCCCTCCATGATCAGCGAGTGCAGGCAGAAAGCAGAGTCACTGCTGGACAACAACTAAAAAGCTCAAAGGCCAAGCATCATTCGGACAACGCCTCGCCTATAAGCGATGAGCATGAAGTTCCACATCTACACTATCATGCAGATCATTCCACGCCGAGCGATTCCAATGATAAGGTACAGTCTTCCTTTTATCTGTATCACAACTATGACGAAGCGCTCGAACAGACAGCTCATTGGATCTCTCCCGCCCTTGGTGAGAAAGGACTCGATATTGGTACAGGTACGGGTAATTTGGCTGGGATACTGCTACAAAACGGCGCTGACATGACTGCAATCGACCAGTCCCGGGAGATGCTTCGCAGATGTCGTACCAAATATCCGGAGATGCATGTGAAACTTGGTAATTTTCTGGCCTTGCCGTTTGTGGATCAATCCTTTGACTTTGTCGTATCCAGCTTCGCCTTCCATCATCTGAGTCCAGATCAGCAACTACTGGCCTTACAGGAGATGCAGCGAGTTCTAACCCCGCGCGGACGTATCGGTCTAACGGATCTGATGTTTGTTGATGCTGCTCACCGCGAAGCGTATGTCCGTGAAGCTGAGTTATCAGGACATGAAGAACAGCTGCGTGCCTTGCGCGAGCGTCACTTCCCTCTGCTGGGTGAGCTATGCGGCTGGCTGGAGCAACAGGGGTACGTAACGAAGCATGTGCGGCATAATGAGCTGTTGCACACGTTGTTGGCCGTTCCGCTGCGGTGACCGATCATGAGTATATGCCAAAAAGGCCATCCCGCCTTGAAGAAAGGAGGATGACCTTGATGTACATCATGCTATGAAATTACATATAAATATCAACAACCGTGCGCTCAGTTGCACTACGTGCCTGTCTAAACTCATCCAGTGAGATGCTAACCCCGCCCTGACGGTAACGGTTCGCTGTACGCTCAGTGCGAATGTCCTTGCCATTCACCGTTACACGGCTCACCGCACCTTCATTCAAGTGATAGATGAACGTCACTGGCTCACCCGCATACTCGAATTCGAATTGCATGCCGTTCAGCTCAGCTGGCAATACCGGGTCAATGACCAGATCGCCGCCCTCTTGACGAATGCCAAGCGCGTTGGAGATCAGTTGGTTCATGTAGATTCCAGGGCCGCTGGAGTAGATTCTCCATCCGCCTTTCACCTGTACAGTCCCTTTACGAAGCTGGTCAAAATGTTCCTGTGCCTCGTAACGTGTATTGAACTTGCCGTCTGAACTACTGAAGTACGAGTTCGCCTGGCGAATCTCCGCGTTAGGCACAACCTCGCCGATACCCACCGGGTTGATCATCGCGAGACCATTCCACACCTGATCTGTCTTGCCGAGCTTCGCCATCGCTTCCACGTAACGGATATGGGCGTGCACATATTGCAAACCAATCTCACGTCCGAAGTTGGATGCTTGCTCTGCACGTTTGAAGTGTGTGCTTACGCCGCCAGCATATTGAGCCGGACGATTCATTAGACGCACGCCATCCGGGCACAGGAACTGTTCACGGATCAATGCATAATGCGATTCTGCTTGCTCTGCATTCAGCAATTCACCGATCATGCTGCGCGTCATTGGCAACAGGCGATATTGAATGCCTGTCTCTGTGTCCGTTGGATGAAGCATCAGCTTCGCTTGGTCGGCTTCTTCCATGTACACAAAGCCTGGAATCACATCTGTGCCCAGCATGTAACGGTTAAAGTCCTCACGAATGCCTTGTGCGAGTACGTCAAGCTCCTTCGCAAAGTCTGCATCCTTGAATTTCAGCGCTTGCGAGAGCACATTCACGGACTGATACGTCAATGCCACCGTCCAACTGCTCACCATGTATTGCTTCAGCTGTGCATTGGCTGGTTGGAGCGTATCATCCCAGTCTCCATCTCCGTAGGAAGACAGGAACGTATCGTGCAGGAAGTGTGAACGGATATATTCGATCTCTTTTTTCGCGTGATCCAGTACCGTTGCCGTCTCTTCCGTGAAGCCGAAGCTATGTTTAACGGTATAAGGTACTTTCTCATCCAGAATTGCATAATCGCGAGTCGCTGTCAGGTAATCCGCCAGCACTTTCAGCGGCCATACGATGATGTCGCCATGGCTCTCTTCCTGTTGAATGGCAAAGTATTTATCAAACATGAACCATTGCGGCCAGTTGCCATCATCTTCGTATTGGTGAGTATAAACCATTTTGATGATATCGCGAACTTGCTCATATTTTTGCGTTGCCATAAAGTACTCTACCGGACCTTGGCACACATCCCGTGTACCCCAAGCCGCGCCGCCATATTGTTCCAAACCGTGAGGCACGGAGTAATGAACCAGCATGTTGTGGGTGTACCACCAAGCCAGCGCGTTTACTTTGAACAGATCCTCTGCACGCTGACCTTCTCCACGGGACAAACGGAACCCGTTCATCACACCTGCGAAGAACTCGCGATATGCCTGCACTTCCTCTTCAAACGTCAGACTTGAACCTGCTGCCGCTCCGCTATCCGCTTGACCTTCCAATACCCCTTGTACCTTCAGCGTCCATTCAGCACTCGCTTCCAGACTAAGTGTAACGAGCGATGCGGAACCACTGCGGATACCACTTGCCAGCAGCGTTTCGTCACCCACATTTACAGTCGCACCATCCACCAACATACGGTATTGCAGATCCGGATACGTTCCCGCACTAATCGCTTGTGGGTCCGCTTTGAAGACCAAAGTATCGCCATCCTGCGTCATATGCAGCGGATACTCGTATTCATTGACATTCATCGTAATCTGGTTCGTTACGAGGTAACGGTAGGCCTTGCCACTTGTGGAGCGCACGTTCATGCTTACTTCTGTCGTATGTGCCCCTGTGTAATTGGTCACGATGATCGTGTCGGATTCGGTTTTGTAGATCCAGCGTGCATAGTTGAAGCCAATCTCGAACAGGGATGGCATTGTCAGCAGGCGATATTGTCCGTCCATTTCCACATAGATGCGTTGTCCAGCCGTCTTCGGCACGTTCAAGGCATTGCGGGCATTACTGATCATTTTATTAAAATTGGTGTTCCCAATAACGAGCTGTGAGTTGAAAATACCGTACATATACGATGTTGTTGTAATAACCTGTGCCCCAAGTTGCACGTTGCCACCACTCATCAGAATGTGACCGTGTGGACGCTCCACAAGCAATTCTTTTGCTTTCAGTACGATATGCTCATAGCTGCCTGTGAAGAAAGATAACAATTCCTCACCGCTACGCTCTTCCTGATGACGATCAGGGAACAGATCATGAATCTCATCTTGCGTCAGATCAAGCGTTACCAGAGGTTCACCCAGGAAGGAGGACAGTTTCACCTGTTCCAACACGTCGCCATTTTCCACAGTGAGAGCCTGTACTTCATTCCAAGCTGCTGTAACTTCATCCCCGAATTCCAGTGCAGAGATTCCTTCGGCATGATTAGGCTTCGCCAGTCCATAGAAGACCACCTGAGCCTCTCCGTTCAGATTCAGCAGTTCCGATTGCAATGCGGTATAGGCAAATTCATACTGATACGTCTCATTCGCCAAGGTTGGGCGATTCAAGCTCTCTGGTTGATTCGTTTCCTTGTACGACAGACCGAAGAATTGGAATCCATCTGTGGAATAACCGACTGCTTTCGTCAGGGAACCTTGTTGCATATACGGAAATGCACCGCCCTGAGGCTGGTTTTGACGGGAACATACCACATAACCTTTCGCTTCATCTTGGAACACCGTATGGTCAATGTATTGTGACAGATAAGCTTCATTGCTGCGTACCGCCCCTGGATCAGCAAGACCCACATCCTGTCCATATACCACGTCTACGTTGTGTTGTTGTCCTGTGAGCTTCACATCCCAGAACCAAACACCTTGTGGTGTAGCCGTAAATACGACCTGATAGCCGATACCCTGTTCACTGCCTTTCGGCTGGACTGTGCCCTCCCAGATCAACTGGTTGTTGGACTGTGCTTTGCTTGTAATTACTTTGCTATTCGAACGTACACCGAGCAACGGGAACGAGCTGATGTTCTCTCCATCGTGTACACGCAGGTACAGGTTGTTCAGAGATCCATCAATCTGGTTGCTGAGCAACTGGTTTAACATTGTTGTACCAGATGTAGCCTGGTATAGGTCGCCACTGTTCAAAAAGGTAAAGGATAACTCCCCGGCATTCAACCGGATCGGTTCATTAATCATCGTTGTCATAGGGTTCACTCCTTGAATTAGTATAGAATCGAAACGTTTCGATAAATCTGAAAAAGAATAGGGGCCTCTTCAAACCGGCCTTTTACAGCCCGTCCGGACGATAACCCCATCATTGAACTTTCACTTCAGCATGCAGGCATTTCCTTGGTTGTCAGACTCGGCCTAAATCGAACGTACAGAGCTGCGCTCGATCAGATTAATCGTTAACGTATATGAAGGGTCAACCGCTTCGCCATTGAGCATCTGGAATAACAGATGTCCGGCGAGCGACCCGGCTTCATGCTTCGGCTGGCGTATCGTTGTCAGCGGTGGACGAACATATTCCGACAACTGAATATCATCAAAACCGATCACGGAAATGTCATCCGGCACCGATATACCACGCTCTTCCAAGGCTTTCAGGCCGCCAATGGCCATCTCATCGTTACCGTAAAATACCGCTGAGGGAAGGTCGCCCTGCATCATCATCATCTTGGTTGCACTGTATCCACCCTCACGCACAAAGTTGCCGTTCAGACGCCATTTGGACTTTTCTTCAAGTCCCGCTTCCCGCATCGCTCGCAGATACCCTTGGTAACGGAGCGCGTTGTCATACGAGTTGGATGGGCCACTGATATAAGCAATCTTCTGATGTCCAGCCTGGATCAGATGGTGCGTGGCAAGATAACCGCCTTGCTCTCCATCCACCAGTACGTTGACCAAATGGTCACTCGACAGTTGACGATCCATCACAATGATCGGAAAGCGCTGTCCGGCAGATTCCACCAGAATATCATCATGGATGTTATGCGCCAGGATGATGGCTCCGTCTACTCTTTTTTCACGCAAAAATCTCACTGCCGTTGAATCCCGTCCACCCATGGAACTGCACGCAATCAGGTCATACCCGTTCGTGAGAGCTACATCCTGTACACTACGGATCAACTCCGAGTAATACGGGCCCGACAGATCGGTCAGGATCAAAGCGATCGTGTTCGTCCGGCTCCGCTTCAGGTCCATGGCAAAGCCGTTCTTGCGGTAATTCAGTTCTCGTGCTGCCTCAAGCACCTTAGCCTTGGTCTTGGCACTAACCTTGCTATCCCCGCTCAGCGCATAGGAAGCAGTCGAGAGTGCTACACCTGCCAGCTTTGCCACATCCTTAATCGTTGCCATTCCACGTTCGCTCCTTCTAAACTAAAACAAATTCAAGGTTATCTACATTTTATACGATACATGGTCAGAACAACCACTAAATCCTGTATTATCGTTTATTAATCTTTATACATATCATAGCTATGGATGTCAATCGAAACGTTTCGAGGTGTTCTCAAAAAAAATCCTTGTCTCCAACCTTACGGCACCACGGTTGAATGTGTCTCGTTCCAGTTCGTGCCATTAGTGATGGTCATGACACGTCTTTCAATCTGGCGCCCTATGAACAGTTTGTGCCTAACACAATGAAACTGGCAGTAAACGCCAGATTGAAACGTTTCGACATTTTCATTATAGTCGGTGTTGATAGCGATTTCAACCACTTTATCTATTTTTCACAGAAAAAGTTGAATTGTCCAATCTGTCCATCCACGTCACTTCATTTATAGTATATACTGCATAATAGTCGAGATCCGAGAATTACGCCAGTATACAAAGGGCATGAGACGAATAATGCCCCTGCTGACTTATGTAAGGAGACAGTTATCTAATGAATATTTCCAAGCCCACGTATCATAAAAAATCGCTGTCCCGCCCCATTTCCTTGCAGAAGATTCAGTCCGTTCCCGTTGCCCTGTTCAAGCTGTGCCATCTGGTGCAGCTTCACGACCGCGAGGCATTCTCCCGTATAGACGAAATGTGGAACACACTTCATGTACTATACGTCATTACTGCGGGTCAGGCCAGGATAATTAGTGCAGAGGGAAAACTGACATTAAATGCAGGCTGTGCAGTTGTTCGGCAAGCCGGAAACCTGCTTCAGCACGAGAACAAGCGCGGCTCTCTGTCGCCAATACAGGGCATTGCTATTGCTTTTGATTTCACTGAAAATGAACAACTGTTCTGGCCTTTTGGGTTACCAGTACCCATTGTGGGTCGCAATCTCACTGACAAGGCAGTGGAGCTGGTTCAAGCCTGTTCGAAAGGAGATGATTCCAGTCCCTTCAGGCCACATATGCTTTTCTATGAGTTACTGGACATCTTGCAAGATCATGTCGCCCATTCTGCGCATGCAGATCACTTCTGGCTCGATAACGTGCTCAGACATATCCATCAGATGTATACACAACCGCTGACCCGCGAACAATTGGCACGAGATGCAAATGTGAGTCCCGAGCATTTCTCACGAGAGTTCAAGAATCATACAGGTCTTACTTTTGTTGAATATGTCACTCGTCTCAGAATCAGGATGGCTCAGGAGCATCTGTTGTTCGCGAATCCTACGCTGCAGGAAATTGCACAATTAACAGGCTACAGGGACACGTTCTATCTGAGCCGCAAATTCAAACAGATGGTTGGCTCGGCACCAACTCACTACCGGAAAATGCCCAAGAAAATTGTATCTTTGACTTACAACTATACGGCCTCACTTCTGGCACTGGGCCACACTCCCCACATGGGTGCCGTAGCCAGCTGGATGGAAGAAAAACGGGGTGAACAGGGGCATGATGGTCATGAACAATTTGAACAGCATTCCGAATATGAGCTGATTAAACATCCGGAGCTGATTGCGAATGCTCATCCTGATGTCATTATCGGCTATGCACCACATCCCGCTTCTGATGAACTACGTCTGATCGCACCGACCATTCTGATGCCCTTTGAGGAACTTGATTGGCAGGAGCAGCTTCTTCATTTGGGCAGAATCACCGGGCTTGAGTCCAATGCCCAGACGTTGTTAGATCGATATCATCAACTTGAGCAAGAGGCCAATCATGTGTTGGATCAAAGGATGGAAGGAACACGTGGATCAGCCGTTTGCATATTTTTGATTGGAGAGGATGGCGCATATATCTATGGTCATGGCTGGGGCAGAGCTTCCCATGTGCTGTATCACTCACTTGGTTTCACCCCACCCTCACGAATGGAGCAGGATGGGCAGTTACTCACGGGGTACGTTCATGTTCCGTTGTCGGAAATTCACTTGTATGCAGCAGATCACATGTTTGTCGCCTATCCTGAGGAAACGAGCGAACGAGAAATGCTGGATAATCTGCTGAATCAGGAATCTTGGGGTACCCTCTCCGCCGTTCGTGAAGGACATGTATACGAGATTGATGCCGACATGTTCTACGGATTTGATCCCTTGTCCGTTATGGAGCAGTTGCAGCATATCATGCGTCACTTCACATCATAATTGTCCATGCGATAGTGATCATAGTTGTCCATGTACAAATATCACATCTTCCTCTATGTTATTAATGAGAATAATAATCATTATTGATTATACATAGGGGGAACAAGAATATGTTTGCTGCAAAAAAACGCTTTTCCGGCTTGCTGTTTATGCTCGCCATCATTATGGTTCTGGCTGCTTGCAGCAGCGGAACAGGTTCGACTGCCACTGAACAGACATCGGCAGCAGGAACAGAATCGACGACAGCCTCTTCCGAGACGAACACGGACACGTCGTCCGGCTCGGATAATTCAAATGCTACACGCATCTACAAGTCATTAAGCGGGGATGTTGAGATCCCGGCTGAACCGAAACGGATCGTTACGGATATGTACGTAAGTGATCTGCTTGCACTGGGTGTGAAACCCGTTGGTGCTGTTCAATATTATTTGGAAAACCCGTTCTATGCGGATCAAGTGGCGGGCATAGAGAGTATTGGTGATCGGGCGGCGGTATCCATGGAGAAGGTTATTGCCTTGAACCCGGATCTGATCATTACCTACTCTGACCAGGCCAGTGAAATTGAGAGTTATCAAAAAATCGCACCTACCGTGGTCATTCCGTATGGTACATTCACCAATGTACATGACGAAATCCGGGGATTCGGAGAGCTGATGAACAAATCCGAAGCAGCCGAAGCTTGGCTGAAAACGTACGATGAACGGATTGAAGCCGCTCGCGCTAAAGTGAAAACAGTCATTAAACCGGAGGAAACCTTCTCCATCCTTGAAGTATCCGACAAGAGTTATTATGGATATGGAGACAATTTTGGTCGAGGAGGACAAGCGGTCTACCGCGCTTTGCAACTTGCCCCACTCGAGATCACCAAAAAAGAACTGATGGGTGACACCCAATGGAAAGAGATTTCGCGTGAAGTTGTTGGTGATTATGCAGGGGATCATATCTTCTTGACCGTCGGAGAGAACAATAAAAATTACCAAGGCGACTCCATCTGGAAATCCCTGCCGGCTGTGAAAAACAATCAGGTGTACGAATTGCTGGAAGACCGTTATTGGTACTTCGACCCGATTGCAAGTCAAGGTCAGGCTGAAGAATTCGCCGATATGATCGTAGAACGTGCGGAGCAAAATCGCAAATAACATAAGCATGAATACAGGTGTCCGGATAGGCTAGGGCGCGTCTGAAAACTCCGAAGGAAGCAGATTTTGCCGAATTTTCGTTCCAAGCAAGAAAGTTTTCCGCAGGCGTGCCGGGGCACGTCAAGGGAAAGTGACGCAGCAGGGGGCGAAAAGGCGGTAAAAGATGCACTTTAGCGAGTTTTGAGACACGCCCTAATCAGCCTGCTCGGGCATTTATGTCATATTGAGAATGAGGAGGACTTACATATGCTTCGCCGTTTCATGTCTTATTATCGTCCTTACAAAAGGCTCTTTATATTAGACTTCTCCTGTGCCATCGCCGCCGCGCTGCTCGAGCTGGCCTTTCCACTTGCCGTTAACCGGGTAGTTGATCAACTGCTTCCGGCTGGCAATTGGTCCATGATCTTGGCGGCATGTGTCGGGTTGCTCGGCATCTACCTGCTCAGTTCCTTTTTCCATTATGCCGTCACCTATTGGGGCCATAAGCTCGGTATTAACATCGAATCCGATATGCGTAGAGAACTGTTCACACGTGTACAGAAGCAGTCCTTCCGCTTCTTCGACAACAATAAGACCGGGCATCTGGTCTCCCGTATGACCAACGATCTGATGGATATTGGTGAGATCGCGCATCACGGACCTGAGGACTTATTCATTGCCTTCATGACACTCGCAGGGGCTTTCGGTATTATGCTGGGGATCAACTGGCAGCTCGCTGTGATGACGTTTATCATTGTGCCGCTGATGATCTACCTGTCACTGTATTTCAGTCGCAAAATGTCCAAAGCGTTCAAGCGCATGTTTGCAGATATCGCCGATTATAATGCACGGGTAGAGAACAATGTGAGCGGCATCCGTGTGGTACAGGCTTTTGCCAATGAAAAGCATGAAGTAGGCCGTTTCGTTGAGAACAACGAACGTTTCAGACTCACCAAGCTAATTACCTACCGCATTATGGCCTGGAACTCTTCACTTAGCTTCATTCTGATGAAATTTGTATCCCTGTTTGTACTGGTATGTGGAACCTGGTTTGTCATCCAAGGAAGTATGACTTACGGGGAGTTCATCGCTTTTGTAATGTTATCCAATGTATTCCTCGGACCAATCGAGAAGATTAACTCCGTCATTGAGACGTATCCCAAAGGCATCGCCGGTTTCAGACGTTATCTGGAGCTGCTTGAAGCTGTACCGGATGTAGAAGATACACCTCAGGCAAAAACAATTTCGGATGTGAAAGGCGATATTACCTTTCATAACGTCACCTTTTCTTATGGAGAACATAAACCCACGTTGTCTGAGGTCAACCTTAATGTTCAGGCAGGTCAGACAGTGGCTCTGGTTGGACCTTCGGGCGGGGGCAAAACGACGTTATGTAGTCTAATCCCGCGTTTCTACGATGTAGATGAGGGGCATATCTCTATCGATGGCATTCCCGTGAAGGACATGACGCTGGAATCACTGCGTTCCCATATCGGGATTGTGCAGCAGGATATTTTCCTGTTTGACGGAACCATTCGTGAAAATATTGCATACGGCAAACTGAATGCTTCCGATGAAGAAATCTGGCAAGCCATTCGCCGGGCCCAATTGGAAGAGCTGGTACAATCGCAGCCAGATGGACTGGATACCATGATCGGTGAACGTGGCGTAAAACTTTCCGGCGGACAGAAACAACGGTTGTCCATCGCAAGAATGATCCTGAAGAACCCGCCAATCCTCATTCTGGATGAAGCCACTTCCGCACTCGATACTGAAACGGAAGCTGCCATTCAACTGGCCTTGTCCGAACTGGCTCAGGGACGTACGACTTTGGTCATTGCGCATCGACTGGCGACCATTAGACACGCCGACCGCATCGTGGTGGTGGAGAACGGCAGCGTAGCCGAACAAGGCAGTCATGAAGAACTACTCGCACGTAAAGGCTCGTACAGTCGACTGCATCAAGCCCAGTTTGGCTAAATGCAACGACAAAACAACCTCCCCTCAGAACTAGAGGTGAAGGTTGTTTTATTTATTTCAGGTATCCTTTGGATTTCCAGAATCGCTTCGCAAATGATTCAGCAGCGTACGGTGGCTCCCCATTCAGTAGATCCTCATTCGCTTGAATGAGCACTTTGCGTCCCCGTTCCAGCAATTGAACGGCATGCAGTAACTGAGAGCCGCCAATATAATGAATTTCAAGCAACAACGGTTCTTCTTCCTCATCCTCGTTATTCTGAGCCGAGTATTCGATCAACACACTTTCCGAGCCGTCTGCATGTTGGTGCAGGGTATAATAGTATTTCTCCACCTGCGTCTCCCCTTGAGCATCCACATACTCTCTTCCAATACGTAGCATGGCTGGCTGGGGAACACCATTAGACATCTGACCTGCTTGTCGAAATGCAAAATATAACTCTCCAATCCACAGTCCGTGCCGATCATCATCATAATAATCGTCATATGGCTCCACGACAGGCAGTGCTAATAAATCATGGATCAGTTGTTGCGAAATTAAGGAACGGGCATACTGAACATTCGATACAGACTGCAACAAGGTGCTCCATCCTTGCTCGCTTAACTGCTGAATATCAGCAGGTGAGTTCTCCGAGAATACGTTCCATTCCGAATTCTCATTGTGCAGATAACGATATGCCCCTGAGATCATCCAGACAGGTTTACCCTGCTGTACGATATGTTTATCAGGAGAGTTGGAACCTTGATCTGATGGCTCCATCTTAAGCAACAATGCACAATTGTGGTCATCCTGAAAATACAGACTGCGGAAATACCCCTCCGTATGCTCATCTCCATAGACCGATACTCGGCAAAATTGCTCGTCCAACCAAAATTCATAGCTGTTCAGTAACTCATCCTCCTCTCTTACAGGCAACAAAGATGGATGAGTAAGACGCTCTATGTTCTCAGCGGTAACCCGATGATCTTCGAACCAATCCGGCACATCTGGCTCTGATTGTTCAGCATGAATGTACTTTCGGTTGATTACAGGTTGTCCTTGCTGCAGCCTCCTTAACATTTCTTCTCGCCAAGGAAACGGCTCTGTATCTTCATCAATCACACATTCAGGAACCAGTAACGTCAACATGTCAGAGCCCCGCCATGGTCCGAGATCCTCCCATTCTTCTAGTTGACGCTTCACATTACGCTGTCCTTGAACCTGAATCTTATATTGCTCGGTACTTACCAGCAATCCACCTTCTACATTCCCTCTCACTGTCAATTCTCCATGATTATAATCCCCCCAGAACATATCCTCCACATAGAGATTACCTGTAATATATATTTCCTGCCCACCCACGATCATATAGGGCGTTATGAGATTCCCAAGTACAACCAGATTGGAACTGGCCGCGTCGGAACTTGTATTTCCAATATAACGATCCACTGTCAGATTTCCGTCAACCAAGATCAAAAAAGGTCCTTCATCCAACAACAGTTCACTGATATGAAGATCGCCAGAATGTAACCATACTTCCTCGGCTTCAAATTCACCGTTGTGCGCTTCATTCTGAGTGTACATCCAACTTTTCTGAGGCAATTTCGTATGTATATCTGCAAAAGACACCTTGTGACCTATCTGATGTATGGACATATCCTGACACTCCTCATCCATTAATATATGGATAGAATCTATCTAATCTACAGATAGGACACTACCCATTTTTATTATACTAGAGGAAATCTACACCATACCATAACAAAAACCCTCATCCGAGTAGAATGAAGGTTGAGCTTGTGAACGACAACAGCTCCAAGTCTATTAAATACATATATGATCTAATCCATTTTTATCACTTTCCACCCAGAATTGCGTTTGCCCGCTCACGGAAAATTTTCGCCGCCTGCTCAGGTGTAATTTTGCCAAACAACAGCAGATCATACAACTCCCGCAGCACCGCAGTGACCTCGGGTGCACCTACAGGATCAGGCGGGTCCATCTGGCTGCTGTGATCGGCAACCCAATCAATATAATCAAACACCTGCGCCAGCTCTGGTTCAACCACCAGCTTCATCCGCTCTTTAACACGGGATGAGACAGGCACACCCCGCTCTCCTTTCAGCAACAGATTGGCATCCAAATCATTCACAAAGAAGCTGATGAACTTGGCCGCCTCCTCCTTATGTCTGGAATTGCCCGCGATGGAGAAAAACATGCCAGGCTTCAAAAACAACCCATCCTGGCTGTTTGGCCCAGGCATCGGGGATATCGTTAAGGGTTTGCCATAACGCTGAGTGGTGCTGATAAATTGGTTGGAATACCCCCAGCTAAACAAAGCCTCTCCCAGATAAAACGGGTCGTTGTCGGGTTGGCCAATGTCGGATGTCCAGATATCCGGTGCAAAAATAAGTTTCTTCTCCGCGAGCTGCTGCATCCTGCCAAAGTAATCAATAAACAATCCATCATCCTCATAACCCAACCTTCTGCCATCCTCGGCGTACAGCTTGGAACCATACTGTCTCAAGTAATACGCAAAAAACTGTTCCGGCGTGAAATAAGTTCCCAAATAAATGCCTTTCCCCAGCAATTGCTCGCCCATACGGTCAAAATCCGCCCATGTCCACGTATCCGTTGGCAATTCAATATCATTGGCCTTCAACACTTCCGGATCATAGATGCTGAGCATGGCGTTAACCCCCAAACTGAGACCATAGGTTTTGCCATTCAGACTACCACTCTCCAGCTGTTCCTTCTCAATATCTGTCGTGTCAATCAGCCCGCTCTGCATGTACGGCGTCATATCCTCCAACAGTTGCAACGAGCTGTACTGGGACAGATAGGAGATGTCCATCTGGATAATGTCGGGCAACGCATTGCCTGCTGCATGTGGGGCAAGTTTTCTCCAGTATTCGTTGAAACTGCTATAATCGTATTCAATGTTTACATGTGGGTTCAACTTCTCATACAGATCGATAACGGCGATCGTTGCATTGTTGCGAAACTCCCCACCCCACCAAGCGATTCGCAGCGTTATCGGCTCTTCGTCAACGATCATGCCTGGCCTTTGATCCAGTTGGCTCACACAGCCAGGAAGAGTCAGCAGAAGACAGATCATGCCTATGGATCGCAATAATCTTCTCATGGCCTATCCTCCTTACCTGGTGATGGGGGTGGCAGCAGCACCGTTACTCTCGTTCCAAGCCCCGGCCTGCTCTCCAGCAGAACATCATATTCTTCGCCAAAAGCCAGACGTACCCGCTCCCTGATATTCAGCAAACCAATACCTGTTCCTCTGGTCTTCACTTCGCCACGCAGCACTTGTTCCACATATTCGGGTTCCATACCGGGACCGTGATCCTCCACGATCAGGGCCAGCTTGCCACCTGAAATCTCGGCACACACTCGAATCAGACATGATCCAACCTGTGGTTCCAATCCGTATTGAATGGCATTCTCCAGTAATGGCTGTAGGGTTAACTTGGGAATGGCACATTCCAGATAAGGAGCGGGCACATCCAAGCGAAAATCCAGCCGCTGCCGAAAACGGTAGGTCTGAATGGTGATATAATGGCTGACGATCTCCAGCTCTTCGGCAAGGGTGATGATATTTTGCCTGAAGCTGATGGAGGAGCGCAGTAAATACCCGAGTGACAGCACCATACTGGAGATTTGCTCCTGCCTATTCTTTTTGGCGAGCCAATGGATTGAATCCAGCGCATTATACAGAAAGTGTGGATTGATCTGCGCCTGAAGCGCCTTAAACTCCGTTTCTTTAATGACCAGCTGGCTTGCATAATTTTCTTTGATCAATGTATTGATATGTGTAATCATCATTCGATACGTACGCTGTAATAACCCCAGTTCATCCATGTGCTGGTGTGTTGGAATGGACAGATTGGCATCCATATTCTCCAGATCCCCATACTGAACCTCCTTCATCTGACTGATGAGCTGCCTGATCGGCCTTGTCAGACTGCGTGCGAACACCATACCAAGCGCGAGGACAACCAGAATGGCGATAATATATACGACAATGAGACTATTTTTCAACCATATGATACGTTCAAAAATCTCATCATAAGAGGCCATATTATAATAAACCCAGCCGGTATAGGCGGATTTTTTCTGGGAAAGGAATATCTCCCTCCCATCCAGATTTTTGACCTCATATCCTCCACTGCCTGGAAGAGGATTCAGTCCTGCGGACACCGCATCTGGAAGCTGGCGATAAGGATAGACCACCTCACTGCCTGCTTTTAAAATAATGTCACTGTCCCGGCTATCCATGCCCGCATACTCCTCAACGAGTCGCTCAATATTAATACGCAGAAACAGTATGCCTACCGGTTCCAGGGTCATCGGTTCGTAGGCTCGCACCTGACGCACCATAACCAGCATCGGGTCATCGTCATCCGGGTACAGCCAGCGTACTGCACCATTAGCCTGCTCCGCCGCCTCAATCATCCGATCATATTTTTCAGGAGATACGGTTAGTGTTTCGCCATATTTATTCACTCTTCCCCTGGAATCAATCAGATGAACGGACTGCACATATCGTGCAGCCCCACTAATATGCTCCCATAGCCGATCTGTGATCTTCTTCCGTTCAATAAAGCTTGAATATGCGCTATCATCATCCAGCAAAGACTTCAAGGCCCTCTGAATCTGTGTATCAGAGATCATGTTTAATGATAACGCTTCCAACTTTTGAAGTTCAACATCCACTGTAGACGAGGAAAGGTTCAGAAGACGAGACGACTTATCAAACAGCTGTTTGTCATACACCGAATACGTATAGCACAAGGAACCAAACGCCAGGATGATGATAAACGCCATCATGACCATGATCATCAGAAACATTTTCATTTTGATGCTGAGTTTGCGGTAGGCTGTCATGACCAAAGCGCTCCTTTGAACCACGTGATACTACTAGGTATATCACATACAGGAAGGTTTTCCCAAAGTTTTAGCGCTCGATGTCTCACGATTTATTTGGACTGATATCGGTCATAGGCCGCCTGATGAACCTCAATCGCCCGCTCAATGTCCATGCTCTTGATGGTTTCGGTCATCTTGTCAAATTCAGTGATTGGTTTCTGTCCGCTAATGATGGCTGTCATCGTCTCATTCAAATACGTATTCACCTGGCTCATGATGGACGTACTTGTGGTTACCTCTTCTGTGGACAAGCGAATTGGTGGGAGTGTTAAGGCCGAGCTTGCTTTCATCCATTCCGCATTCGCTGCACGCTGTCCGTCGTCAAATAATAAGGCATCCAGGTAACGGCTATCCTGATTGATTGGACCGTCCATAATGGATAAGGCATAGGAAGCCAATGCCTGATCATACGTCAGACCGTTTGCATTATCAATGATGGTATCTGTGAATTTCACACCTTCTCCTTCCCGAACATAACTGTCATTTTCGATACCAAAGTTGAACAGATCACTACCCTCTTCGCTATAGTTGTAGTCCATCCACTGCACAATATATTTCAATTTATCTTCGTCTGCAGAAGCCGTAATAGCCTCACCATAACTTAGGACCTTATTCTCCAGATTAAAGGTAGCATACGAAGTTCCATCCGCAGATACGGGCCACGGTACACCGGTTAGGTTAAAGTTCGGATCGGTATCTCTCATCAGATTGAAGTATTTCCCCATACCACTGAATACACCGCCCTGATATGCGCCTGCCAGATTGCTGGTGACCTTATAGTCGAACGCTTTGCCGTCATTGGTCATGATCTCGGGATCAATCAGCCCTTCCTTGTACCACTTGGCCATGGTCTCCAGGAAATCACGGTAGCCCGGCTGAATTGGTCCGAACTCCACCTTGTCTCCATTCAACTGGAAGCCACCAATGACACCAAAGGCCGCCGCAAAATCATGGAGCTTGGTCAGATTGCCCGGTCCCCAGTTTCCGGTGAATGGCAGCTCATCTGGCTTGCCATTGCCGTTAGGGTCCTGTTCCTTGAATGCCTTGAGTACCGTATACCACTCATCGATGTTGGTAGGTACCTTGAGATTCAGTTTATCGAGCCAGTCCTGGCGCATAATCAAACCGGAAGTGGCATTCAGTTTCAACGCATCCAGCTTCAGCAGTGGGAACATATAGATCGTTCCATCGTCGAGTGCAATCTGCTTCTTCACATCCGGATCGGATTCAATGATCCGCTTCAAGTTCGGTGCATAACTGTCGATCAATTCATTCAATCGGATGATCCGGCCGTCCTTGATCATTTTTTCCGGTCCGCCAACCGCATCGGCCCAGTTATAATAAATAACGTCCGGCAGCTCTTTTGTGGAGATCAACAGATTGAATTGGTCACGTTGTTGTCCAAGCGGAGGATGTGTGAACTTCACTTGGATGCCCGTCAACTTCTCTTTTTCCTTGTAAGCGGCCATATCGCCAAAGTTGTTCAAGGAAGCCGTTAGTTTGGCGTCATTGGCGCGCCAGTAGTCAATGGTAAATGGCTCACTTGTAATCGGCAGCGGTATCTCGGTCAACGCCTGAACCGCAGGTTCTGTTCCTTCTGCTGGCTCTGCTTTACCTGGTTCATTATCCCCCGTACAGCCCGCCAGCAAAGACATGGTAAGTAATGATGACAACAGGATGGACCCCATTCTTTTTTTCACACAATTCGCCTCCATAGGATACATTTTTTATTGTTTCACAGCACCGATTAGAGCGCCCTGAACAAAATAACGTTGGATGAACGGATATACCAGCATAATCGGCAGCGTGGAGATAATAATGGTCGCATATTTGATGTTCTCTCCAATGGCGAAGCCGGTATCGGCGCCAGCACCCATGGCCTCCGTACTGCTGCTGATCAGAATATCACGCATAATAATCTGAATCGGATATAACTCCTGACTGCGTAGATAGAGCATTGGCCCGACATAATCATTCCAATGGTCAACTGCATAATACAGCATCATGACCGCCAGGATTGGCTTTGACAAAGGCAGTACGATTCGGAACAAAATCAGAAAGTCATTGGCACCATCAAGCTTCGCAGATTCGATCAGACTGATCGGAATGCCCTCAAAGTTTGTTTTCATAATGAGAAAATAGAATGTACTGATGGCACCCGGAATAATAAGCGCAAAACGGGTATCCACCATGCCCAGATTCTGAATCAGCAGAAAAGTCGGGATCATACCCCCGCCAAAAAACATCGTGAACGTAATTAATTTCATCAACGTTTTTCTGCCCATCAGATCACTGCGTGATAACCCGTAGGCTGCCAGCGAAGTCATGAGCAGATTGATGGCTGTACCCACCACAACATAGAACAAGGTGTTCATATATCCCGTATAGATGCGAGTATCCTGAAATACCGACTTGTACGCTCCCAGCTGGAAACCTTCAGGAATGAGCATCAGTGACCGGGAACGCAGCATCTGATCCGGATCACTGATGGAAGAATTGAACACGTACAGCATCGGGTAGAAGCATAAAATCATGATGACCAAGAGCAGCAGTGTATTGAATACATCAAAAACTCGTTCCCCTATAGACTGTTTCATCGCTTCACCTTCCAATTACCAGAGACTGGTTGAGTTAAGCTTTCTGCTGATCGCATTTGCGATGATGAGCAGCGCGAAATTAATGACACCGTTGAATAGCCCGATGGCTGTTGAATACGTATAGTTCCCCTCCAAAATTCCGGATCGATAAACAAAGGTGGAGATGACATCGGATGTCTCATAGGTCGGTGCCGTTTGCATCAGCAATATTTTCTGAAAATCCGCATTCATGACTGCCCCCATGCGCAGAATTAACATGATCACAATCGTTGGCATGATGCCCGGCAGTGTAATATGTAACAGCTGTCTCCAGCGGCCTGCACCGTCAATTTTGGAAGCCTCATACAACTGTGGATCAATGCCACTAAGTGCTGCCAAAAAGATAATTGAGGCCCACCCTGCCCCCTGCCATATGTTGGACAAAATGTACATCGGACGGAACATATCCTTCTCCGCCAGGAACATGATTGGCTGCAGATCGAAAAAGTCACGAATGACATTGAACAGTCCGCCATCCAGAGATGAGAACGTTTTCAACATTCCAACCACAACGACAACCGAGATGAAGTGCGGCATGTAACTGATCGTCTGCACCGTGCTTCTGAACCACTTTTTACGAACTTCGTTCAGTAACAGGGCCAGGATAATCGGAGCTGGAAAACCAAACACAATGCTGTAAAAACTCAAAATCAGCGTGTTCTTAATCAGTCGCCAGAAATAATAACTTTCGAAAAACATCGTGAAATTGTCAAATCCGACCCATTCGCCTGCCAAGATTCCTTTGATCGGGCTGTAGGATTCCTGAAATGCCATCAGCAGCCCGTACATCGGTCCATAGCTGAAAATCAGATAATAGGCTACAACAGGAACGAGCATCAGATATACGTATCTGTTGCGTACAAGCTCCTTTTTCACCGAACTCCATTTGCCAGCTGGCTTCAAACGCCCAGGTTCAATCCCCCGGCTTCGATTCAGCTCCATCCACTCAACCTCCACTCTCGATGTTCATTCATTCACTTGACACTTCTAATGATAGAATCGAGCGGCTTTTCTTCCCATGCTCATTTCCGTTAAATGCATGTTCAAAACCGAGTTCCGTCCGACAAAAAAAGACCCTGCTGCCGTTGACTGGCACACAGGGCGTAATCATAAATCAGATGTGAGTCGCATGTGGATTCGGATATACAGGACGTTATGTAGAAGCGACAGCATCGCTGTCTAGGGTACTTTTTTATACTCGGAAGGGGAGAAGCCCGTGTATTTCTTGAACATTTTGCTAAAATAAGGCCAGTTGGCACCAAAGCCCGTCTGTTCGGCAAGCGAGGATACCGTGCAGGTCCCGTCCTGCTCCAGAAGCTCCAACGCTTTGCGAATGCGGTAGCCTAACACATAGTTCGTAAATTTCTCACCGGTTTCTTTTTTGAACATTTTGCCAATGTAGTCTGGATTCATGTATATTTCTCCGGCGATGGATTGGAGCGTCAGAGTTTCGTCCCTGTAACGCTTCTCCACGATCTGCTTCACACTGCCCACCATCTGCGACTGTCTGGAGCGGTGCTGTTCGTAGCGGCGCAGCGTGATTTCCTTGGCAACGGCAAGCAGAAACTGTTGAAAAGAGTGCAGGGTGCTGGATTCAATCATACCTGGCAGCTGATCCATATACCTTTTCATCTCGGCAGAGCCGCTGAGTCGAATCATTTCCATAAATATTTGAATAAGATAGGACTTCGTTTGAGAAATATCGTATCGCAAGCTGGCAAGCATCTGAAACATCCGGTTTAGCTCTGTTCCGACTTCCTGCCAGTGTCCAGCCTTCATCGCAGTAGCCATCCGCTCTGGATCATATTCGAATTCGGGAAGAGTACGCTCCCCGGGGGAGTAGACATCCCGCTCCATAATAAGACTGCCCTCACCAAGGTAAAAACGGTAATTGAGGTAAACCAGCGTCTGCATGTACAATTGCCGCGCCTGTGGAAGATCTCCTGGTTCGCTCAGGGCAATCGTAAGATCATCATGATAATATCGGGTAAATGTGGTGCGAATCTCATCGATATTACGGAACAACTGTGTTTCAGACAACTTGTCCTCCATCATCAATAACACATGACCTCCAACCGTGGTACTTAAGATCGGATTGTGAAAAATATCCTCGGCAATGTTCTTGACCGCGAACAAATGCAAGTACTCATGATCCCCCTCAATCTCTACCAACAGCAATCGCACACGCTGATCCTGAAACTGTACATCGAATAATTCCTCGAAATACTTCCATTCCTTGACCCCATAGGTTCTGTTGGTCACCAGTTCTTTCAGGAAATATTCCTTGGCATGCGGCAGTACACGCTCCAGATTATATTGGATAGACTGCACAAAACACTCCTGATCGGTCAACTCCTGCTTCTCACTGACCAATTCACTAATAGCATCGACGAGATGTTCTTCACTACAGGGCTTGAGCAAATAATGCTTCACCCCATACTGCATGGCGGTCTTCGCATATTCAAACTCCGTAAAACCCGTGAGCATGATAAATGAAATATGCTGATACTTCTCTGCCACAGCTTCAACCAGCTGTAACCCATCCATTCCCGGCATGCGAATGTCCGAGATGATGATATCCGGGCGCTGCCGATCGATTATAGCAAGCGCTTCCAATCCATCTTGAGCAATGCCGATCAGCTCTGTTCCTAATCGCGACCAGTTCACAACACTAGCGATCCCGTCCGAGATCATAAATTCATCATCGACCAACAAAACCTTGTACATCGTATGCAGCCTCCTGCCTTTAGCCAGATCCATTCTATTATATGAGCATTATGCACAAATAGAGGGGAGCGCATGGAATGACATGGAATTGAACGATAACAAGTCTGATTTCTGAACAGTCCTGTCTCATCTCATCGTGAAAATTATTCACTAGCCGGCTATTGGAGCTGGTCCCTGTAAAGACAAAACAACCCTCACCCCGCTATAGGGTGAAGGTTAGCATCTACTATGCAAATACGGGCTATATTGGTGACCATACTTGCCGGATCGATTTATTTTTTTACTGCGTGAATGAAATGTATTGTTTCAAATGCACTTAGATGATCAATTCGATCTTGGAAAAACTGTTCCTGAATCGCCTCCGGAGTGAGATGCTCATAAATAAGCAGCCCTGCTTCATCAAGCATGGCCTCCATCTCCACATATGCATAGCCGGATTGCATGAGCTCACCACCCATTGCAGCCAATTTAACCATATTTTCAACCCGATTAAATCTCCCTTTTTCCTCAAAAAGGCGTTCATCTGCATAATCCAGAACTATAGAGCTTCCAGATGACAGGTTCGCAAACACATGACGAAACACGTTAAATAGATCATTTTTGGGCAAATAATACGAAACCCCCAAGAGACTGGCCAACGTCTTTCGTTTCTCCAAACCTTCAAGAGTCAAGCTGTCATCTGAAAGCTCTCGCGTAAAATCCATGGGTACGAAGTGAAGATTATCCGGAATAGTCAGCTTCGCCTGCTTCAGCCGCTCCTTCTTGAATTGCTGTGTAGCCGGATAATCCACTTCAATGATATCCAGCGTGTCCTCCAATTCCGGATGCCTCCAAGCAAACGTATCCATTCCGGCGCCAAGAATGACTACCTGCTTCAATCCCAACGTCACTTCATGCAAAAGTACATGCTCACAGTAAGCGGCTCGAGCCAGAGTTATTGGAGATAATTGTATCTGGGTTATCCATTTTAGAACCTTTTCCGGGTCGTCTTTGAGCTGGTGAGCCATATCCGGGTTGAAAAAATGAATGCCTTTAACCATGTTATTGCTAATATCTGAAAACTCTTGAGGAGTGATAAGGGCACTAGCGATAAAATCATTGAAAATAAGAGGTGTATCATGTTGGCAATGATAGGCTCGGCCAAAGGTCGAAATCAATGATGTGATACTGGATTCATTTTGCTTCATACTTATTCCTCCCGTACAAACAAAAATAAGATTCTCCCTGGCCAGGAGAATCTTATTATATACGGTATAATTTAATATGTAAATTATACCGTATATACATTTTTTTGTCAACCGTAGTTTACGGATGAGCAGACAGATTAAAGTGGATTTACCGTCCACTTCAACCCGTTCTTCCGCATCCTGTTCAACCCGATTGGATCTGTTACGTATCCATCCCATACTCCTTCACTTCACGATTACGGTTCAACACCGCATGCAGCACAAAACCCATTACCGCAATTGCCGCTGTGCCCGTTGCCAGCCACGCGACAGGAATAAGTCCTTGCTTGTCATACATGACCCCCATCGCATATGGGCCGATAACCCGGCCAACCGCGCCGATTCCACCCGATATCCCGATGTAAAAAGGGGCCGCCCTGCCCGCGTGCTCCGAGATAAACGCAGGGGTTGCGGGAGAAATCAGCATCTCTCCAAATGTGGCAAGTACCATGGCGAGCACCATGCCCGGATAGCTGTACATGGTAATCATGACAATGTAGGCCATGCCATAGAACACCGCACTTGCGGTCATCTGGGCCGTTGAGGTACGGGCCATGGTCCGTTTCACCCAACTGGTGAAAGGTTGGCCTACAAAGATCAGCACCCCGTTCAGGGTCCAGAGCAGACCGTACATTCTTTTTTCCATCCCCTCAGAGATGATGTACGGTGACACACCTGTGTTCCAGATGGAATTGCCGAATAACAGGAACAGCACGCCCAAGCTCATAAACAGATATAACCGGGTATTGCCCAGCAATGCCCAGACGCCCGGCCCATCGGGGACGGTTTTGCGTTTCGTCAGATGTACTTCCCCCTGATCCGGTTCAACCCGCGACAGATAATACCAGAAGAACAGCGCAAATCCGGCTGAAGTCACTCCGTTCAGTACAAAGCTGAGGTGATAGGAAAAGTCAGCCAGAAAACCACTCAGCGCCGTACCAATCGCCACCCCGATATTGTTCGCTACATAGATAATATTGAATAATTCACCGCGTCGCTCCGCAAACCGGAAGCCGATAAAAGCCTGAATTGCTGGCAGCGACAATGAACTGAACAGACCGATCCAGCCCATGGCACATATAAATATAACCCAGTACGCGCTAATCCAGGGCAACGCAAACAAACCTAACGCATTCAGCGCCAGTGATCCAATAATCAGCTTCTTCACGCCCACCCGATGGTACAGTGATCCTCCAAGCAATTGTCCGAAGATGCCACCTAGGGATTGAATAAGGATTACAAAACCCGCGTTAGCCATCGTTCGTCCTAGCTCATCAAACACATACATGGTGGTGAGCGGCCACATCAAGGCACTACCGGTTGCGTTAACCAGACTTGCCAGCAAAAAAACTCTCACTTCTTTTGGATAGGTATCCAGCCATCTCATCATCTCTAGTTCATTCTCCTTAATACGCTACAAAACGTGTTCCCATACCAAAAAAACCTTTGCCCTGACGGCATAACCAGCCAGAGCGAAGGCCTTTGGAAGTGTTACATGTATTGCTCTTTATATCCTGCTACATCCTGTCCTTTTTTCATCTTACCTCAAAAAAATCGCGCTGCAAGCACACTCATTGACGCTTCACTTCGACAGTGGCCGAGAAGAATGTAGCCCCGTTACCCATGTCCGACAACCGATTGGACGTCAGCGAATTTGCCCGTTGCTTCTTGCCTTCACCATCCCACCATAAGCCTTGGCTGATGACGGTTCCCGGCAGCATGGCTTCACTTACTTTGGCGGTAAGTTCGATACGCCCACGATCATTCCATACGATCACTGCATCTCCATCCTCCACGTTTCTGCGGTTAGCATCCTCAGGGTGCATTTGCAATAGAGGCATCTTTTCCAAACGCTGATGTTTGGCTGAATTGCCAAAGGTAGAGTTCAGAAAATTATGGTTCGGCGGTGATAGGAACATCAGCGGATACGTATCGGCAGGTCCAGCCGGATTCTCCCCATCATATCCTTCAATCAGAGCGCTATAGGTAGGGAGCGGCGGAAGCCCTCGCTGTTCCATTGTCTCCGAATACAACTCGATTTTGCCTGAAGGCGTAGGCAGCTGATCCAGAAATGCAGCATGTGGTGTCATATCCAGCTTCACGAATCGGTGTTCCTTCAGTCCTTCTAACGTAACTCCATTCATGTAAGGATTACCTGTATCCTGGAGTGCGTCCTTGATCATCTGTTCCGGCGTTTCTCCGAAGATGGCTGGATCGTACCCCATGGCCTGCCCAAGCAGGGAAAATAACTCCACATTGCTCTTGCTCTCCCCAATCGGTGCAATCACCGGCTCTTGCAGATGAACATACTGATGCCAATAGGAGGCATACAGATCCGTCGCTTCAAATGAAGAGGTGGCCGGCAACAAGATATCTGCATATTTTGCCGTATCCGTCATGAACAGATCATGCACAACCGTGAACAGATCTTCCCTTGCAAAACCTCGCTCCACTCGTTCGGTATCCGGTGCCACCACCAGTGGGTTGCTGCAGTAGACCATCATGGCCCGGATCGGCTGCTCCGCTTCCAGCAGCGCTTCACCAATCCGGTTCATGTTCACCACTCGCGGCTCCGGATTCTGCCGCAGTTCCGGACGTTCCAGCGCGTCGCTATTCGTGCTCGCGTAGCTGTTGGTACGCACGGCACCGCCGCCTTGCTTCAGCCATTGCCCTGTAATGGCAGGCAGACAAGCTACGCTGCGCACGTTCATGCCCCCATTATCATGGTGCTGGAGGCCATTGCCGATGTGAATATGGGCTGCCTTTGCGTTGCCATACCGTTCAGCCAGCTTCACAATGGTCTCCTCCGGTACACCAGTAATGCGCGCAACGCGTTCAGGGGTGTAACTGCGGACATGATCACGTAGTGCCTCGTGTCCTACTGTATACTTTTGCATAAATGCTTCATCCGTCAGTCCCCGTTCAAACAGCACATGCATCAATCCCAGCGCCAGTGCGCTGTCTGTGCCCGGGTACAGCGGAATAAACCAGTCGCCCCATTGAGCGGTACGATTGCGATGAACGTCGATTACGACGATCTGGGCGCCCTTCTTGCGGGCTTTCTCCGCCAAAACGACCTGGTGCATATTTGTACTGACGATATTGCCGCCCCACACCAGGATGAGATCCGCATGCTCCGTATCTTCCGGCACCGTTCCATGGTTAGCGCCCATCGTATATTTCCAGCCCGTATTTCCGGCCGCATTACAGATCGTCTGCTCCAGCACACTTGCACCTAGTGCATTGAAGAAACGTCGATCCATGCCGTCTACGCCGAGAATGCCCATGTTACCGTAAAAGCTGTAGGGCAGGATGCTCTCCGATCCGTAGGTCTCGGACAATGCAGTGAACTTGGTCGTAATCTCCCTGATTGCTTCATCCCAACTGATTCGTTCGAACTTGCCTTCACCCTTTGCGCCAACACGTCTCATCGGATATTGTAGACGCTCGGGGTGATACACCCGCTCCGTCATATTTCTAACTTTATTACAAATGGCACCCTTGGTTATCGGATGGTCCGGATTGCCTGCCACCTTCACAATTTTACCGTTCTCTTTATGTAGTAACAGACCACAAGTGTCTGGACAATCGAGCGGGCATACCGCTGCAAATACCCCATTCTCCTGATCGATCATCGTATGGCTCCCCCTCTTCAAAAGCTATCCCTATATCATATCTTCTTCGAGGTTATCACGTAAAGAGAACAGTATTTTTTGCTTCATATTCACCGCTATAGCGGATTCAAAATATTTTTAAAAAAATGTTATGCCAATTGATTCAACTTCAGAATTCAGGGGTAAATTAAAAACAAGGCATTAGGCTAGTGTTTCCCCACTTCCTCCTCATGCCATATCATGGACCACTCCCGAAATTCGCCATGAACAGGTTTCGTTCCCCCGAACCTTTTCATGGCGAATTTATTTTGCGTTAAAATCGAACAAAGACACCACAAAAAAGACTCCGACCTGCTCCATCACAGCATCTTTGCCATGAAACGGAGCAAGATCAGAATCTTCTTCACTTCTAAGTGATATGAAGCACGAGTATCGGTCGTGCATTGTAATGTTATTCCGCTACGCCTGCTTGCTCAACATCACTCTAGCCTCCGTCTCCACAGGTTCAATTGACGTCGCTACCTCTGGTTTCACTTTAGGCTCAGCTTGGCGCAGGTACACCACCCAATAGGCTGCAGCTACAAACAGAGCACCTCCAGTCAGATTTCCAAGCCATACCGGAATGAAATTCATCACATATTGTCCCCACGAATAATGCCCTTCGAAGATTGCCGCCGGAATGAGGAACATATTGGCCACAACGTGCTGGAATCCAATAGCCACAAACGCCATCGTTGGAAACCAAATGCCCAGTACCTTGCCACTCATCGTATCCGAAGCATAAGATAGCCACACGGCCAACGCGACCAGCCAGTTACAGCCGATACCGGAGATAAAAGCCTGCAGGAATCCGTCATGCAACTTGTGACCAGCCATATCCACCACTTTAGCCAGATATACACCCTCTCCAGTCAGACCAAGCACATGTCCAAACGCGTACGCGACAAACAAAGCTCCAACAAAGTTACCAATCGTCACTAATGTTAGATTTTTCACCATGCTGCCTAACGACAGTTTACGTGCAATCGTCGCGAGTGGAACTGCCATCATATTACCTGTCAGCAGCTCTCCACCACCTATGAGTACCAAGATTAATCCTACCGGGAACACTGCTGCTCCAATCAGATTGACCAGACTCCCCCACTCTGCCGGCGCAGATGCAATCACCCGGATATCCAGCAGAAAACCCAGCGCAATAAAAGCCCCTGCCAGGAAACTAAGCACCAATACAGAAGACACCGGATATTGAGCCTTCTTCATGCCTGTTTGCGCCGTATATTGTGCAACCTCAAGAGGTGTTTTTGCTGCCATATCATTCATCCTCTCCTTCATTGTTCATGAACAAATTCATTTCATGGGTTTTGTTGATAAGTTCATTGTAACGTGAAGATATCGGCAGGTTTGTTACTTTTATCACAAAGTATGGAGGTGAACTCTTCATGGTTGAATTTTTGATATAAAATAAGAGATTTAAATGGAGAAATATTTATTTTTTGTACATTTATGTTACAATTACTATGTATGTCCAATACAGATAAGGAGATCTACTATATATGAAAAAGTATTTTTATTATCAATTTTGTCCTTATTACTAGCCGTATCCGTATCTGCCGCCTCTGCTTCATCCGATCAAAAAACCGACCCTCTTTTTGAGAATGCTTTGGGTGGGAAGACTGAAGACTGTGTCCACTAATTTAAATGTCGCAGGAGGATTTAGTCACGTCAAAGTCTATATTAACAACTCTGGGCAACATACAATTAGAGCAGTAATGGTACATAATGATTCAAGAGAAGAATACATTAGTAAATATATAGCTCCCGGTGATACTCTGGATTGGAGGAGCTTCACAGATACTCCACAAGGAGTTAAGAGCGGCAAATACACGATAACTTATCGTGCTAGTGGAAACAACATGAGTGGAGAAGCTTGGGGGATATCTGCTAAAAATAATAATGAGCTACAGGCCGCATCCGTATCTGCCGCAGCTGCTTCATTCGATCTAAAGACGGATGGTATTCCAAACATTGCTCAACCGGCAACTTCGGTTCCATACAATACTTCTCCAATTTTAATACGGGGTTAGCTGGTCAAGCTATTAAAACCGATTTTTATGTTCGGGGTGGCTATAGCCATATGAATATCTTGGTCAACAATACTGAAAAATCAACAATGACCGCCACCATGAAACACTCTTCTGGCAAAGTATATATTGAAGATTCCATTCCTGCCGGTGGCACTTTGGATTGGGGAAGCTATAACGATTACCCCCAGGGCGTTAGAGGCGGAAATTTTGAGGTCTCCTATCGTGCTGGGGGAGACAACATAAGCGGACAAGTTTGGGGAACATCTGCTGAGAACAATAATAAGCTATAAAATGTGTACTCAAAATATCAAACTGCAACTTCATTCACATCAAAAAGCTGGAGATTGATCGTCAGTTTTTGAGATAAATGATCTATAACTTTCACCTACTTGAAACTGATGCCGTTTCTTTAACCTCTCAACACTCTCCACTCTGCTGATGCAGACGTAATATCCAAAATATTCAGCCTAAAGATGTAGTAATTATCCTTTTCTCCAATAAGTAATGTAAATAATATTTTTTATTGAATATAAAGGAATTATATTGGTAATATATTGATTTTTTTATATATTTATAGTATAATAGTGTATTTACATTATACATAAGGAGATGTACCCTAAATGAAAAAAGCTCTTTTATTATCCATCTTATCCTTGTCACTGGCCGCATCCGTATCTGCCGTCTCTGCTTCATTCGATCAAAAAACGGACAGAATTCCAAACGTTAATCAACCCGTAACTCCGATTACTGTAGAAGAACCTGACCAAATCATTACGCCAATGGCAATAGACCCGCTTTTTAATACGGTTTTGGGTGGTACTAATGCCCTCTCGAAATTTAATGTTCAGGCAGGCTATGGACATGTTAAAATCTTTGTCAAGAACACAGGAACAAAAACAATCACAGTAACAATGAAACACATCTCTTCTGACAAATATTATATTGAAGATTCCGTTCCTGCTGGAGGCACTTTGGATTGGAGAAGCTATACCGATTTCCCTCAAGGCGTTAGAGGTGGACAGTATGAGGTCTCCTATCGAGCAGGTGGAGACCTCATGAGCGGACAAGCTTGGGGAACATCTGCTGAAAATACCAATGAGCTATAAAATCTATAGGTTCGAAGAATGAAAAATAATCATTGATCCTATAATCCTAAACGTATTAGAAATATCAATTAAACAAAAGGCTGGCGAATCACTCGCCAGCCTTTTGTTTGTGTGTCTTTTTTCATATTCGGTAATAACCATTACTTCTTCCTTACACCATTGCTGGTGCTTTTACATCTACCGGTGGCAGTGCTTGCAGACCCGCCGTGTTCAGGAAGTTCCACGGTTTGTTGTAGTGTGGCTGGAAGAAGAAGTCGATAAAGGCCAGCTCATCTACGGTCATGTTGTTTTGGATGCAGACCGAGATTGTATTAATCGATTGGGTCAGATCAACCTGGGACATCACCTGTGCTCCAACGATCCGTCGAGTAGCCTGCTCATATACCACTTTGAGCAACAGTTTCTCCGCCGTTGGCATGAACTCCGGACGATAGCTGTCTTCCAATACTACCGACTCCACAATCAGACCTTCGTCAGCAGCAGACGTTTCCGTCATCCCCGTACCCGCGATATTTTGCTCATAAATTTTAATACCCGATGTTCCTTGTGTACCCATATACGGTGTCGTAGGACGAACCAGGTTACGGGCTACGAGTGTACCCATCCGCACAGCGTTAGTCGCGAGTGGAATGTAAGATGCTTTGCCTGTCGGGTTGTAATGAATGGCGCAGCTGTCACCCGCAGCGAAGACGTCTTTTTGACTGGTTTGCATATATTTATCCACGATGATTGCGCCGTTTGGCAGCATATCCACTTGGCCTTTGAGCAGCTCGGTATTTGGGCGGAAACCAATGCACAGAATAACCAGATCGGTTTCGAACTCTCCTTTGGACGTAATCACCTTGGTCACTTTGCCATTCTCTCCAGTAAACTTCTGTACCGTTTGACCAAGAGCGAGCTTGATGCCACGCCCAGTCAGCGTATCTTCAATTGCATCTGTGAACTCAGGATCCAGGTATTTGTTCAAAATCCGGTCCACACTGTCGATCAGGGTAACTTCCTTGCCATTCATCTGGAAAGCTTCCACCAATTCAACGCCGATATATCCGGCACCTACAACGGTAACACGTTTTGCATCTTTGGCTTTTTCAATAATTGTGTTGGAATGATTGTAGTTTTTGCAAAGTAAAATGTTGTCCATCTCAATGCCTTCAAGCTTCGGAACGACAGGCCATGAACCAGTGGTCACGATCAGTTTGTCAAACGTATCTTCAAATTCTTCCCCGGTTTGCAGGTTTTTAGCCTGAAGGGTATGACCTTTGGCATCAACTGTTGTAACTTCATGAAGCATCTTGGTCTCAACACCAAGCTCTGCCAACTGATTAGGCGAAGAATAAAACAAGCCGTCAGGATCTTTCACAACTCCACCTACGTAGAGCGCAATGCCACAAGATAGGAAGGAGATGTTGTCATTGCGCTCATACACGGTGATGGTAGCATCCGGGTACAATTTGGCGGTATTTACGATGGCTGCGGTTCCTGCGTGTGTACATCCGATAACTGCGATTTTCATTAAAAGTTCCTCCTCGAAATATATAAATGAGTTTGAATATAACGTTATTATGGTTGTGAAATATTTCACTTCTTGTTCGAGACTGTGTATGTGATTTATTTCACTTTATACACTCATTATAATGTGATCTTTTTCACATTGCAATAGGTTGAGCAAAAAAAACTTGTCGAAGGAGGTCATTCCCTGTCTTTAAGCCTTTCTTCCCTTCATTGTATTGATTTCATTCTCCCCGGATTCGGGTCGGTTTATGCTATGCAATGGCTTCCGCGATCCCTGTATCGACACAGTATGGATATAAATAATCAAAGAAGCCCGCCCTTGCACATGCAAGGACAGGCTTCTCAAACAATCATGGTTTAACCGAGCAATTTCTCAATATCTGCGATCATTGTCTCCGGAGATTCTTTCGGTTCAACACGACCGACCACTTCACCTTCACGGTTAACAAGGAACTTGGTAAAGTTCCATTGTATGTCGCTTGTTTCACCTGCGCCAGGTTGTTGCTCCTTCAGGTATTGGAACAGGGGATGTGTGTCCTCACCATTCACATCTACCTTGGCAAACACCGGGAAATTCACACCATAGTTAATCTGGCAAAATGACTCGGCTTCCTCACTTGTACCTGGCTCCTGCCCTCCAAACTGGTTACAAGGGAACCCCAGTACAACGAGACCCTGATCGCGATAACGATCATAGAGTTTTTGCAATTCACCGTATTGCGGAGTAAGTCCACACTTGCTAGCTGTATTGGCAATGACCAATACCTTACCTTGATACAGATCCAGTGAGACTTCCTGGTTCGCGGTGGTTACCGCCTGATATGAATATACGGACATGACTGATTCCTCCCATGACAAGTGTTGGTTTGGGCTGCTCCGAGCACGTTAGTATAACCAATGAACATACAGCCTGTCTTATTATTATAAACCTGATCCGATGTGATTACCAAATTCCGGGTCTGCACGTTCCCCTTCGCTCCCATGCGTTGCAAATTCCCCATGAATGCAAAAGAGCCGCCTGCGATAGCGCACAGCGGCTTCATTCTATAATGTAAGGACCACATATGGCCCATTTGTTAACTTCCTAACGCTTGAACGCGCTGTTCTGCCCGTCCTCCAGCATGAACCATTGCACTGTTCATAACCATCTGCTCCGGTTGTTTCGGTTGCTGGCGTTCGCCTGCAAGTGCGTAGGGCAAGCAGAGTGGTACACCGGAACGCGGATCAATCACGATATCTGCTTCAATGTTGAATACTTCACGAAGCACATCCGAGTTCATGACTTCCACAGGTGAACCCTGAGCAATGGCTTTACCATTTTTGATACCAATCATGTGATGTGCATAACGGGAAGCATGATTCAAGTCATGTACAACCATAACAATGGTACGGTTAGCTGTGGCATTCAGCTGCTCAAGCAGTTGCAGTACTTCAAGCTGGTGAGCCATATCCAGGAACGTTGTTGGCTCGTCCAGGAACAGGATATCCGTCTCTTGAGCAAGTGCCATGGCAATCCAGGCACGCTGGCGCTGTCCACCGGACAGTTGATCAATCGGACGATCGTGGAATTCTGTCATACCTGTCACTTCAATCGCCCATTCAATCATGCGTTTGTCTTCCGCCCGCATGGAGCCAAATCCTTTTTGATAAGGAAATCGACCATACGATACCAGTTCAGTAACGGTAAGTCCTTCAGGAGCGGTTGGATTCTGTGGCAAAATCGCAAGTTGCTTGGCAACTTCACGCGTGGATTGTTTATGGATGGACTTCCCGTCGAGTAATACATTACCTGCTTTTGGTGACATAATACGTGCCATCGTTTTCAGGATGGTTGACTTCCCTGATCCATTGGCTCCAACAAGTGCTGTAATTTTTCCTTGGGGAATCTGAATATTCAGATCCTCTACAATTAGTCTTTCCTCATAAGCGATATCCAGCTTGGTCGTCTCCAGACGAAACATGCGATCATCCCTCTCTCATTTATCCCGATTATGTAATCCGGCTATGACAACGAAAACGAAATTATAATTCTGTGTATTTCCGACGCAAATATCTTCTACACTAAAGATACTGATAATCATTATCATTTGTCAACATGAAAATGCAAATCTTCTGCTTGATCCAAGCTTAATTTGGATCTTTTTAAGCAAATTGTAGTGGTACGTTACGTTTACATATGAGAGCTTTTCTCATTCATCACGCGCATTTCATCACTTCTGCTTATCTCCCAGGCACTTGAATCATTGATTTTGTGTCCGAATTGTGAATGTATCATTTTTTTGTCGTGCGATTGCTGCATCTGGGGTGCGGATAAAAAAAGATGACCTTGAAATCTAA
Source organism: Paenibacillus sp. FSL R5-0519 (assembly GCF_037974275.1). Lineage (NCBI taxonomy): Bacteria > Bacillati > Bacillota > Bacilli > Caryophanales > Paenibacillaceae > Paenibacillus > Paenibacillus sp. FSL R5-0519. Next base: position 222,863 of record NZ_CP150234.1, on the reverse strand, counting down.
AGTTCAAGGTCATCCCACATACACTCATTTACTAAGATATGAAGTCAGCATATTTCAATATTTGATCAAAAGGTACTCAATGAATCTATGCAACAGGGCCAAATAAAATAACTTACAGCTTCGGCTGCGGCATCAATTGGATGACGGTCATCCCGCCCAGCGTACTCTGCACACTGGCAATACTCTCAGTATCAAGATCTGCTGGAAGATCAATCTGCAATCCATACGGATAGAGACGATCTGCATCCCCAATAGACATCTGTGCAGGACTGGTCGCATCCTCTTCATTGGATACGGATGTGTCAGGTGATGTCGAACCTGTAGTAGCTTGATCTGCATCGGTGCCTTGATCCGTGCCTCCACTCGCAGTATTAGACGATGCATTCGTCCCTGTATCCGTTGTTGTATCATTAGCAGGATCTGAAGTGTTATCACCCGATGTTGATGGGTCTGCCTGCTGATCGCCATCCTCCGCCTGCTCGTTGTTCCCAGCGGTTCCCGCTGACGACCCATCCGTGCTTCCTTCGGAAGTACTTCCTGAACTACCATCAGAAGGCTCTTGGGTATCCGGCTCTTCATTTCGATTAAAGCTTTCCCACTTGCCTGAGGTATCCAGCTCCTGGGTACTGCCATCTTTCATTGTCAATTGGAGTTTGCCTTGCTCAAACTCCGTGCTTTCCGTATCGTTTCTGAAACGGATCACCAGTTGAGCAGGTGATTGGGTACCCTCCTGTTCACTGGGAGGAATTATATAAGCAATCTGCTCCGCGAGTTGTACCTCGGGTTCAGCCGGTATGGCAGGCTCCTGGGTAGATGGGGGAGATGCCGCTGGCGGCTCTACAGAATCTTTCATCCATGCATATGTACCGCCAGCAATACCCAGAACCAGGATCAAGAGGAGCAATCCAAACAGATTCTTCCTTTTGCCTGTTAGCATCCTCATCAATGTGGATGACAATTCTGTCTTGGCACGGTCATAGACTGGCTTCATTGCCTTGTTCGCTCTCGCATAATACGGTTTGAAAGCCGACTTCGACTTGAAAGCTTCACGGTCATGGGCCTTGAAATAGGCCACAAGGGCATCCGCATATCCTTTATGCGTATTGGAACCCCGAACAAACATACGTTGATCTCCTGACCATTCGAAAAATGGATACAGCCCTTCAACCCGACTTGCATTGGTGCGGACGAACTCAATCAGGCCAGGATAATCCAGTCGGTTGCTACCGCTTCCTCCCCGATAAAAAGCCATCGGCAACGCTTCATAGGCCGCGATCCCCGGATGCGCTTGGAGCTCCACAGCAAGCCAGCGACGTGTCCAGCGTTGAAGATCATTGCGTTCCGGGAGGGAAAGTGCCTCCAATGCCTCATCTTCATTTCCCTCGCCACTAAGCCACGCTCTCGCAGCCAGCATCATGTTCGTTCGAGCAGATACATCAGCGCCCTGACGTGCTGCCCAATCCCGAACCTCATTGCCATGTTGCAATATATCGATGCTGAGTAGCTGCTCACGGTTAACCCGTTCCAGATCCAAATCCTGAATCATAAACAGGTTAATGACATAAGCAAGCTTGTCTGCCAGGCGGGTTAACTCCTCCTGATATGCCGGATCTTGACTGACAGACAGAGGTGCTCCTTTTCGATTAGGGCGGGCTGTAGATTCAGACTGACCAATCCGTGCCGTAATACCTTTATCATACATACCTTCAGCTGGTACCTGATCCAGTATGCTAACGCGCTGGAGTGCTTCATTCGCGGATTGCACCGGACTCGGTGCAGAACATAACCGTTCACGCAGCTCACTGGTTGTCCGCTCCAGCAAGTAGTTGTAATGAATCGCAGACGGATGAGCTGTAACCCATCTTCGGATCACTTCGACGACGTTCCCTGCCGATTCGGTGCGTTTCAGCTGATTGTCCAGATAAGGATCGAACAATAACTTGGTGAGCGATTCATTGGCCAGCACTTTATCAAAGAAAGCCCGATTCAGATGGGTATCCCGATCCAACACAGCATACAATTCCTGCACCGCACGCATACGCTTCTGGGCTCGGGCATTATTGACACCGTATATGAAATAGTCCACTATCCAGGATTGCACCACAGGCGCGGCAACACGGAAGTATTCTCCAATGCAAGCAGCAACCGCTTCTTCGGGTACGTTCTCACGCTTCACGCTGTCCAGTTCCCGGCTGAGCAAGGTCAGGAACAGTTCGTTCAGACGCGAACGCTGCCGTGTTCCACCTTCCGGCTTCAGATAGGTCAACAAACCACTCAGGACATGACTTTTGTTATCCAAGTATAGATCTTCCCTGCCTTGTTCAAGACCGTAGAACACCGCGAGTTCGCCATAGGCTTCGATGGAAAGCTCCCGTCCAGGTTCCATGCCAGACAACATCTCGTCTGCAAATGTGTAGAACGCATCCGCAGCACCGGGTTCCTGCAATAAGGCCCAGGCGAATTCCGCATAAGGTAACTTCGCCACAGATGCATCCGCATGCGTCACTCTGCCGGATACCATATCAAAGGTGAAGTCCTTCTCCGTATTTCGGTCTTTGGGACGTAACGTCCCCCGCTCTACAAATTGGATATGGATGCCCTTCTTGGCCTGCGGCTCCTTGGCAAACGTCATGAATCCCAACTGCCGCCGGAATGCGTATGGTAACGCTGTGTACAGCAAACGCAGCAATCCTTTGGCCCCTGCGGTCACTTCTTCTGCGGGAAGGTCCAGTGCAATGTATACTTTTCTGCGTGTCGCTACAGACTGCATTACCGCGTAAAGCAGTCGCTTGAACAGCACTTCGTTCATCTTCAAGGCGTTCAGCATCTGGTTTGGCGATAAATCTGCACTCAGACTGGCACCAGGCTGAGCCCATCCTTCTTGTCCAGCAGCTGCATCTCTTGCCGCGCCCTGTCCACTTCCAAGTGATGTAGGCAATTCAGCAAGCGTAGGCAGTACTGTACCTTGTTCGATGTCATAGGACGTGGCGAACATGGCATCCAGCCAGCCGCCTTGCTTCATCTGCTCTTCCGAGCGCTCGGGAGACAAGACGTAGTTATGAGCAAAAAAGGCACTGCGCAGCCCCGTGAAATCCGCAGACTGGTACACATTTTGCCCAAGGATCGTCTCTCCACTCTCCAGATGAAGCAGATGAATGGAGGCCGGAAACTTCGTCTCGTCCTTCTCGCTACGGCCTGTTAGCTCTGCTGGAGCGTCATAGACACAGTAGGGGTGAAGCACTTTTTTGATAAAAGAAGGGTCCAGTCCCGGCGATGCCGCAATCGTATCAAACCCCTCTGTTGTGCGAAACACCCCGCGCCGCTCTCGGGTATACAACTGTTGTTCAATGGGCGGGGTTACGGAAGAACGCATCATCCCACTCTCCCCTCAATGTACTTCAGCTTGTACAACAGCCACAGGAAAGGTTCATCCACGCGGATCGGGCTAACCACACCCTGCAATTTCATATCCACCGGATTGCTGCCCAGCGCAGATACGGCGAAATAGGCTGTATCCTTGAAGTACACATCCATCGTGCCCTTGAACGGACGATCCACCTTCTCGATAAAACGGCGGATCTCTCCGTCGATATTCTCGAACTCAGTTAAGTCGAAATAATCGCGGTGCACCATGTTGCGAAAGACGTTACTGTTAGATTTGATATAATCCCCCTCTTCATCCTTGAGGGAATGCAGCATGTCGCTTTTCGTGAGTACCACGGCTGTTGGAATATTCGTCTTGGCTTTGTCCTGATACGCGATAAAATCTCCAAACATCGTGAGCACCACGTCACGCGGCTCATCATATCGCGGAGTCCACTCGCCCGGCTCGTTGCCGAGGTTAATGCGGATTTTGTCCCGAATCGAACGAATCTGAAGCGGGTCCACCATGAACAGGATACCTGCCGAATTCTTGATGTGCTGCCCGTGAAGTCCGAGATAATCCTGCTCCACCATACCTTCACCCGCAACGTCAAAGAACACCAGGGTCAGCGGTGCCTTATCTTCGTCCTTGAATACAAATTGGAAGATAAACGGCTCCTGCAGCTTCTCCTTCTGCGTGGAATCCAGCAGATCGCCCCGTTCGAACAACGGTTCTTCATAATCCGCACGGAACCGGCGGCTGATCTCCGCATTCAGAGGCATGCAAGCCGCGTCAAAATGATCCGCTGTATAATGCTGCAATGTATGAATTAATGAAGTCATGTAGACGGATTTTCCCACTTGGGATGCACCGATAATGGAAATGATATTGCTGGGTGCTTTACCTGCCGTAACAGGTAGCTCGTTATGACACTGCGGGCACAAACGGCGACGTGTAACGACACCGTACCGATCGTTCAGACCCATCACGATATTATCGGAATAAATCCGATGTTCCTCCGGTACATCATGCGGAGCCAATACGGCCTCCATATCAAATACCGTGTCGAGTCCGAATCGTTCGCGATACCGATTCAACTTCGCATCTTCCCCGAGTGCGTAGTCCTCATCATCATCGCGGTGATGGGCGGCGCGGAACACTACCTCTTCCGGTGAAAACTTGCTGAAACAATAAGGACAGACAATATCGTAAAATAGCGGGCGTTCCTCCGGCTGTTGTCTCTTCAAAAACCGACTAAAAAAGCTCATAGCCACTCCCCTCCCTGATCAGTCAGACTAAGATGTTTTACACTCCCACTACGATGACAGATTAACCTTCCAATCGCTAGTCCAACGATCTAGTCTGATATAAGCCGATAGGCGGCTCCATACTTCGGTCCGTCCGTGAAGAATAATCGCACATAATCATCCTTGGCGACTTCAACGGGCGGCATCTCATTTCTTCCGGGAGCAAAATCACTCACAAAAGGATACACCGTACCATCTTCCTTATTCAGCGGCACCCCGCCCTGCTTGCGAACATAACAGAGGGCTTCCTTCGGAACAGGCACCTCCGCTGTGACGGTGATCAATACACTTTTTCGTTTCTGAAAAAAACCGCTCTTGTAGCGAATGGAGAAGCGGATGTCCGCCTTCCCAGCGCTTGCAATCACCATATTGTCTTCATCTCGTTGACGGATCAGCACAGGCCCGTCTTCCTGCATCTGACACACATACACTGTGTACTTGATGGCACCAAAACCCGTGATCCGATCCGTGTAACCGTTGCTCGACTTATATTCCTCTCTTGTGTACAGCTTCAGCTTGCCCTGTGCAGGCTCTTCCCCGGTACGATCATCGCTCATCATATCCAGCTCCAGCCGTTCCACATACACAGCTTCAACCCGTTCCGGCCAGAGCCAGCGAAGTGTACAACGCCCTTCGTCCACCGCAAGTGTCAGTTTTCGAATCAAGGGTGTCGAAGGGTCAGCATCCGTAAATCGCATTTCCATTGACCTCCCGACGTTAGAATCCTTTGCTGCGTGAATCTCTTGCTCTCTGACCGAATCCTTCAGCTGAAGAAGTTCCGCCGCCAGCTTCACGGCGTCCCCTGCTCTTCCGCGGCGTGTTCTCCTTGATCGGAACAATCCAGGAGAAGAGGGTCAATACGCCAGATAAGATGAGCATCGCACCAAGTCGCACGAAAGTATCCCCCACGTTCGAACCGTCGAGTCCCCATTCCAACAGCAGTCCTGCCAAGAGACCCGACACCGCACCGCCAATACCAAAGCTGAGCGCGAGATGACGATTATCGAATACGAGTCCGAGGGATACACCCAGTGCTACTCCAATCAGCAGCAAGGCTGCCACACGGAAAATCGCCAGATAAACGCTATGCTCCATCATGCCTGTACGCTCCGTCACCAGCGTCCGTTCATCAATCGTATCGTAGATCTGCTGGAATGCCAGATTCAGACCACCGGAATCCGGTACATCATAATACATGCCACCTGTTTGCTGGGCAATATTACGCAGCAGGTCCGTTCCTGATGGGTCCACCAGGCTGAGGCCGACCGTATTGATCGATATCTGTTCACTCGCATATTGGGACAAAATATCGGCCGTGTCCGCTTCACTGAAGCCATCGGATAACAAGATGACAACCGTACCGCGTTTCGGGTCCTGCTTGCCCTGAATCTGTTCCATGCCTTCCCGCAGCACGGCATCAAAATTGGTACCGCCCGAAGTCGTGACAATGCCATCGATTTTGCCATAAACCTCATTCTTGGCCGCGTCACTATCCAACGCAATAAACGGCTGTAACAACTGCGGCTGGTCATCAAACGTAATGACCGCTACCTGTTTGTCACTCTCCATTTGGCTGATCAGTGTCTTGGCTGCTTCAAAGCGTCCGTTATCCGGATCTGTCTCGCTCATGCTGCCCGAGTTATCGATCATCAGTACGATGTCCTTCACTTGCTTCACACCGCCCGGATTGATCTGATACAGCAATTGCAGCGCGAGTCCAACAACAAACAACAGAGCCAGCGTTGCCGGAACAAGCAATTTCCACGACAGTCCCAGATACCGGAGCTTCCATGAAGCGCCATTCAACTTGGGCGAGATCATCTCTGCGATCAAACAGAACAATCCTACACTGAGCGCCAGTACGCCAAAGTATAAGCCCATCAGCAACAGACGTGGCATCTCCCCAAGCCATTGACGCAGCATGATTTCTCCTGCCGCAAAGCCCACTGCCCCGCCAATCAGGCTGAACAGGACCAGGAGAAGATTGATTTTTCGCTGCATGTCTAAATGCATCCTTTCCATACCAGCCCTAAACAGGCTGAGTTAATACAACATTGTAGCAGGGTGTCATGACACCGCCAGACGTTTTAACGGATGGGTGACAACTTCTCCACCAGCCCTGCGGGGTGAAGTTCATATCCATTCTCCGTGTACGACTCATAATATACTTTGCCGTTCCGATACACCATGAGATCCTCCAGATGGAAACCTCCCATCAGATTCAGCTTCTCCACACCACTGCTGCGTTCTTCGTACACCACACCCAGCTTGTAGATGCGTGACGTCTCTTCGGCATGCGCCGCGTAGTTCATGAAAGCACTATGATGATCACCAAAGAAATACTTCTCTTCATACCGATGTTCCTGCGTATAATCGAATACCCGTACCCGAACGACCGCCTGATCCTCCAGCGTGTGGTACAACCTGCGGAACAGATCATCCCGGGTTAATACGTCTTTATCTCCGTAGGCAATCGTTACATTGGCCCGTTGCAACAGTTCTTCTTCAAATGGCAATCGCAACGGCTCGGCCGTAAGCAGCAACGAGTGACATACCTCCATCAGACGTTTCAGCAGACGATCATCACCTTCTGTTGCAAGCCGGTTCATATCTCCCATGTAACGATCCTCGAACCATACATCCCGTCCGCGCTTGGCTTCCAGGTCGATGATTAGTTCTTCCGTCACTTTGCCGTAATACTCCATCACGTTCTGGCCGATGTATTCATCCGCAGCGGCGATGCTTTGGGCAGCTGTCTCGCGCAGTGTGCGTTCCAGCGCTTCAAGTGCTGCTGTGACGTGGCGACTATAACGGTGAAGCTCTTCCATCTCCGTATCGTAGATGCGCAGCAAATGTAATTCATTTTCCAGTCGCAGTAATTCTACCTTCGGTACATATACTCGCTCCAGCATGCAGTCAATCAGATTACGTACATTCTGTTTATCACGGAACAACGCTCGTTTGAACGACTGATCTTCCACCCGTTCTTGCTGACGTTGCTCTAACAGTGCACGTGCCGATTCAAGCTGCATCGATTTATCCCGAATCAGTCCGAGCAGCGCTTCACGTACACTGCCAGGCTCATTTTCACTCCAGGCTGCCCATTGGAAGTACCCAACCTCTGGATGCTCCGCGCGGGATTGTTCGGCCTGACGGCGAAGAGAGCCGCCAGAACTGCGCTCGCGCACACGCTCTTCAACAAGCCGGACGACGTTATCACGGAAGTACGCTTCAGCGCCTTGTCCGAACAGCGCTTTCTCCGCTTCACGAAGCGAGAGCGGCTTCAGATCGGAGAAACTGACGTTATGCGTCATGATGCCACTCATGCCACTAACCAGATCTTCACCCGGCAGCAGGCCTTCGACTTTGCGTTCTACCGATGCCGCGTCCAGTCCGAAGAAAGCAAGCTTGTCCTTGATGCTCCAATCCGGCTCCTGCCGCATGCGTGCGAGCAGGTACCGATACATGTGATATAAAACCGCCAGTGCTATCGGCTTGTTTGGCCGCCTGATCTCGGCAAAACCCGCACTTGCATAACCATGCTGATCAGAGGTGGTGCGAATATTGTTTTTGAAGGATGTATTGTTGTACGTGTTCGCTCCCGTGCTCGAAACGGTACCCGAGTGATTCGCATCCTGCTTCCTGTTCTTCAACAGGCAGATCCGGCAGATGATCTCGGCATTTTCAATCCAGCCACCGGGAACGCCAGTTCCACGCTCATTTTTGTCAGACAACAGATATACCAGATCATACAACGGTGACGCGTGATGTGTAACCGGAATGGAGATCCCATCCTCCGTCACCAGCAGATTGCCGCTGAATGTGTAGTCCAAAGACTGCATATAATCCAGTTCACGCAGAAAAGCAAGACCTACTGCGCTGGCATACCCGAAGGAATCCACCTGTTCCATCTCGCTGACCAATACATGCAGATCTGTCTGCACCGACTTGAAGGCTTGGGACAAAATGATCTCCGTCAGCTTGGTGAGCTCTGGCAACAATACATTCAACGGATCATCCGCTCTGGTTACCACCGTAACGTAAATCCGATCAAATGACGAGTATAACCGTCCATATTCGGCAATTCGGTTACTAACCCGCCGAAGCGTACGATTCAGGTCAAAGAGCGCCTGATCCGATTCGTGGAAACTGCGATGTACATCCTTACGCCGTGTTTTGGACGGTCGCTCTATCTGCCCAGCGGACAGAGGCAAGCGGTGAAGAGTCACCTGGCCATCATCGGACGAGCCACCCTTCCTCGGTTCACCCGAACCCGTTTCTTGATCGTCTGTCCCGATCTGAATGTAGACCACACCGTCTCCGTTATCCCATTTCAGCCGATTGATCTCCTGCACGGCAGACACAGCAGGTGCAACCAGATCACCCACAAACAGGAACAGCGCCGGGTAATGGATACTGCTGCGTCCATCACCCAGGCTGCCTTGACGCTCCTGCTCTATTGCATACTGCGCTGCATACTTCTCCAGATCACGCTTCAGGGTATTGTTCGAATTGAACTCCATCCCGGCCGCCACCCTTACTTCAGCCTTCTGCGAATGTCGTTCAGCTTGGACGACATCGTTCTGTAGAACTGATAGATGTCTTCTCCGTTAGCCAGTTCTACCCGCTCATATTCGAGACGATCACGTGATTCCATGAACAGCGCAGCCAGATCATCCAGCTTTGTCAGCAATGGAGTGATATCCTCAGAGGCTGTCAGATCGTTATCACGGCGGGAGGCTTTACGCAGCAATGTACTGCGATCCTTCTCCGCCAGACCGCGGAAGTTACCAAACACTTCATACTCGGCAAAGTTACGGCTCTTCATCAGGTTTGCGAACGGCTCCCAAGCGTCTTCTTCCGGGTCACGGTCGTAGACGTAGAGCGCACCTTTTTTGACGATGGTGTCTGTATAGAGTGCTTCGATAAAACGGTCGTACCACTGCTCTTCGTCCTGGTACTGGGCCAGAATGCCTTCGAGTTCGGCAACTTTGGCCGAGATGGCATTCATCTTTGCCAGTTCCTCACGCACACGTGCGATCAGCTGCGGGGAGCGTACCAGGTTTTCTTTGGCCATATCTTCATTAATACTGCCGAAAATATCCTTAACCCCTACACGCGGCAACCCTTCGGATTGCAGACGTTTCAGCTCCATCACGGCCCGCTTCACTTCGCCGAGGTTCGGCGTGGTGGACGTCAGACGCATGTCGTAGGCTCCCAGTTTGGCGGATAAGTCAAATGCTTCTGTTGTCACAATCGCATACCGGTTGCTTGTATTCTCATCAATGGATTTGGCTGTCACAATGTTGTATCCGAGCGCCTGGTCAAACTCGTTACGTACACGGGCGTTATACTGCTTCACGCGGGCGTTCTCGTACACATCTCCCCATGATTTCTCCGGAATCGGAGACGGCAGATAGGTCCAGTTGTTTTTCTCCGTTTGCACCAAGTGACGACCAATGCCTTCTTTGTCCAAAATGGTACGTTCATAACTTTCCTCATATACCTTGAGCGGTGTATACACAAAGAGTGGTACCCCGTTGCGCGTATTCAGCCAGAAGATCCGGTTACGCACTTCACTTTCCTTCACGGTAAAATGAGATTTGCCTACCGCATTGTTCTGATAATTGCGAATCCCTTTCAGAATACCTGGCGCCTGTGCCGGTACGGATACAAATCCCCATGAAGGGAAATGCAGACTGCCTGTACTGTTGCTCAGATTGAACACCGGAACGGCCTCATCATCCAGCTTGCCAGCAATGAAACGTTCCACGAATTTCTCGACCGACTCATCCTGACCATATTTGATCACGAGGAAATCTTCCATGGAACGGGTAATCAGATCACCGAATTTCTCACTCAGGAAGTCGGAGATGGAGCTGACGATATCAATCTCGTTCTCTTTCACCCACTGGCTGGAGTTTTCCAGCAATTCACGGGAGAAGTCGCGGATCAGATCATCTGTATCACGCTTATCCAACAGACCGTCCACCACACTGACGATATCCGGTACACTTACGACGTTCCAGTAGTATGTCTTGTTGCCTTTGTGATCGGATTGTTCCTCGCCGCGTGTCAGCAGGTCGCCATTCTTCGCGAATATCGAGCTAAGGGCGTTCAGCGTCTCGGTAAATACGTTATAAATGCGGCTGTTTTCCTGATTTAGCAACTCATACAGATCTTCATAGAACTCGATCATCTGATCGTTGCGTTCCACGTCGGCGTGCAGCCAGTACTCATGAATTTTTGCTTCAATATAAGCATTCTTTTTCTTCTCTTTGGAGACAAAAGCACTCTTCGCATCGCCCAGTTTCTCTTCGGACTGCTCCTGAGCCGCTTCAATATCACGCGGAATGCGGAAGGCATTCTCTCGCAGGGTTTCGATGTACGACTGAATCATCTTCAGCACACAGAAACCTTTTTCCGTATAAATGAGACGAGATACATAGAACGGACCTTGTTCGGGATGCAAAAACATACGCCGGATCTGTTCGGTGAACTGACCCGCAATCTCGCCCGGCAGCTGTTTCTTCGCCTTGATATATTCTTCACGGGCACGCGCCAGGAAGTTCTGTTCCAGTTCGGTGTCCATATTTACAACCTGTGATTTCACCACGTTGCCATAGGATAAACGCTCGCTGTTCTGATAACCAGGCAGCGGCTCTGGCACGCGCGCTTCAAAGGACTTGACCACACTTTCGAGATCAATGCCCAGCTTGCGGGCAAACTTCTCGGTATCCTCCTGGTTCGGCGCTTTGGAGAACATGGTGTTCATTTTATCGAACATGCGATACGCCAGATACGTGGTCATCTCTTCAATTGGCAGTACAGCCGAAGATGCACCGATGATGTTGTAATCATAGTTAGCCGGGTATACCTTGTTCATCTGTGCAATGTTGGTGCGAATGTTGCTGATATAGTCATGGATCGCAAACTCCTCACCCGACTGCTTCTCCTCACTTGCCATGAAGTTGGTAATGTTCTCGGCCGTGACGTTCATGCAATAGTCGTACGCGTTCTCTAGCAATTTGCCTTCGGTATTGGTCGCAGAGATCAGATGACACAGGTTAAATGGCGGCAGTGGTGAGTTGACGGTTAAAATATTGCCGTACTTCTGTGTAAATCGCTCCCCACGGCTATCCACGTTCATCCAGTAATCCAGCTCTTTGAGCGCTGCATATCCGTTCTTGCGAATGTATTCACGCGTGTGTTCGCTCAAGCTTTTATTGGACAGATTCACGTCTGGCGTGAATAGATATCCCAGCGTATTCACGCGGTCAATCCCGGCAGAGCCGTGATCCCGTTCGATAATACCGCGCACGATATAGGAAATATCGAGGAAACATCCGCTGCCTGTACCGCCGGACAGACCTGTCAGCAGGAACACCATCAGTTTTTTGTTGGTGCCTACGGACAAGGTTTTGATCTTTTTGTCGATGGCCTGCACGACCTGATTAATCTTCGTGAACAACAGTAGACGTCCAGCCTGACGCACACCTGCGGCGCCATTCATGCCGTCCGTGATGCTCAGTTCGGGAGACAGCCAGTCCGTAATGTACGGCTCCAGCACGCTGCGGTTCTGTAGCAGTCCGCCAATCTCGGCATTGGACAGCAAGACGAATTCATTGATCGGATCAAGTCCGATTCCTTTATATTTTTTGGCGCGATCCTGTTCATTTGTTTCAAAAGCCAGAAATTCCACATTGTCCGGCTTGTCCATTTTTTTCTTGGATACCGGGTCCTGCGGCAGCTTGAAACGACGGTTGATCTGATATTTCAGTCGCAGCAGTGCATCAATTCCCGTTCCTCCCAGACCGATAATCAGAATGGGGTTATCAATGGTATCAACTCTGATCTTCTCACTGACAATACCTCCGCCAAGTGATACATCCAGTTGCTGAATATGTTCTCTAACAATCGGTTTCATTCGTTGTCCTCCTTCGATTAACAAAGTTGGAACTACAACTCCATTACACTTGCCACTCCGATGACAGAATAACATTCCGATCGCTGTTATCCCCAGATTTTTTCAATTCACTTTTACAAAGTGAAAATCCGGGGATAGCGTATGCTCCCGATGTAGCTTTCTTTCAGAAAGCTTTTAGGCGAACGCTTCCGCTTCTTCACGTTATTTCTGTCCTCTGCGTTCTCGTGTAAACAGTTGGTCCCAAATTTTATTGGCATTCCTTTTAAACTAAATACTCAATTAAAATGGTCTTGTCCGCCTGTTGCAGCGGGATGCTCAGTCGGTCACCGTTCTTCAGTTCAACGCCTGAGCTTGCATCGACTGCACGACCGGATTTCTCCAGCGTACCGCCTGCGGTGTTACGGATGATAATTCGATCCCCATTGCTGGGCGTAAATACATATTTTTCGGTTTCCTTCAGCTCAGGGTCCAGTTGCAACAACTGATGCAGATGGAATCGGCCCCGGAAGGATACCAGCTTTTTATATTGTGGATATGACTTGTCGCCCGTGTTCTCATCACGAATCTCAACGATCATCTGACCGACAAAGCCCCGGTTTTTGCGTTTCAGCCAACCCATCAGGAACCAGACACCCACACCGACCACAATCAGGGCTACAACACCTAGTATGACAGGTAACCAAGGGAACGGCTTGTCCTGTTCACCGCCTGGCGTGGTCGGTTGAGCACCGCTTCCGGTTGCTCCGCCTGCGTTAATCATGATTGGCGCACTTTCACGGTAGAAGCTGTCTTCTTCCGCACGGATGACCAATTCATAGTTATGATTGTCCGGTACTTCAAATGTTCCGGCAAAACCAGATCCTGTGTTTTCCAGCGGTTGTTCTTCACTTTTGCCTGTATCGACATCTTTCACAACCAGCGTGGCCTTCATATCTGCATACAGATCATTATCCTGAAGCGGCTGACCGCCATTCTCCAGTTTGGCAGCAAGATCAACCTTGTCCCCTTTGGTATAGGACTTGGTCTTAATCGGGTCCACAACGAGCTGAAGATCATAGTTGAACAACAGGTTGATATCGATGCTGTCTTTCGGAGCCCCTTTTACCCGAAGTTTCCAGTCTCCCTCTTGGGGTTTCAAAAGCTTCACGAGCGAATAACTCTTCGATGTCGAGAGCTTGGCTGCATCCGAGTTCAGGTCCACGGCTTGTCCGGAAGGGTCAGTCAATTGCACTTCCACCGGCTTCGAGGACATAATCGAGATGTTTGCTTCCAGCACACTGTCATTTGGCACGTTCACGGTAACTTCCTGATAACTGCCGTTTCCTGTTACAGAGGGCAGCTTCACCACATTGAGTTTGGCATGATCGGCGAAGATCTCACTCAGAATCTGTGGCAGATCATCCGGCGTATCGGTAATGAATGACTTGCCTCCGGTCTGCTTCGCGAGGTCTGCGAGTGCATCCTTGTTCAACTTGCCATCCGCGTTCAGTCCTATTGTATACACCGGGATACCTTGATCCTGTGCTTCCTTCACGGATTTCGCCAGATCAGCGTCGGATTGTGCCTGTGTACGGCCTTTGGTTTTGTTAAAATCATTGTTGCCATCCGCCAGCAGCACGATCATTGGCGAGTGAGATGGGTCTGCACCATGATTCAGTATGTTCATGGCTTCGGCGACACCCACTGAAACATCGGTATATGGCCCCCGGCCGAGCTGATCAATAAAATCCTTCAGGCTGCTCTTGTCCGCATCGGACTGAATCGTAAGCATTGCCTTTTCCCGCTCCACCTGATCGGTATAAGCGACAATCCCTACCTTGTCCCCTTGGACGGGCAGCATATCAATAAACATTTTCATGGCTTCATTACTGATCTTGTCACGGTCACTTGTATTCATTGAATTACTTACATCGGCTACAAGTACCGCATCGATTCCGCTCGTCTGTGCCTGAGCCGCTGCAGCGTGTGGCAGCAACGCCTGAGGTAGCAGTAGCGTTAGAATGGCCAGCAGAACCATCGTTCCGCTCAGCCAGCGTATTTTGCGTGTCCGCAGCATTGGGTGTACTCCTTCACGTTTGAGATTAAAATGGGAATAGTTTATTATAGGCGTCAAGCCTTAAGGAAATCTTAACAGTCTACTAATAAATTCTGAAAAGCACCCCTATCTTGAGTTACAGTTTTGTAATGACTGACAAAAATCGACGATTTCATGCCTTGAACTGGCACAAAAGTACCAACTATGGAAATATGATATAGTTATTGCCAGCAAACTGCAATATAACAGCGCTTGTTCACCAAGCCATAGAAGGGAACGGATTATGGTTACATACGGATGCCTCGCCATATTGTTTCTTTTTGTCATCATAAAGGTAATTGCACTCCAGCTTCATCGGCGGAAACCGGTCTCACGCGAAGACACGGATCGTACCCTCTACACTATTTTGAATGGTGAGCGTGATTGAGCATGAGTACTAAACTAGTCGTATCCATAAGACCATTTCATCGAACGACCTATGCCTATGAAAAGTTGCAAGTCTGCACACGTTGCGGACAGTATACCTGCCTGTGGGAAGATGAGTGCACAGCCTGCGGCAGGGGTACCCTGATTTCCGTTCAGGCGAAAGCGACTTCCCGTGTGAAACGTCGAATTGCACGCGACCTGTTCATTACCCTAATGTTCGGTGCAGCGGCCACCTATTTTGGTGAAACCATAGATCAGACCATGGCGGCGGCCAGCGTTTCCCTATTGCTTCTGGCATTGCTGATCTTCATGCAGAATCGTTCGTTCGAAGTAGAGCAGCAGCGCGAGTTGAAGCGCATGTTGCAACAGGATGAGGAGCTCATCCGTCAGGGCATCAACCGCAACTGGGCTCTGGTCGCCGAAGCCCGCAAGCAGGATGAAGCACTAGCCTATGAGATGCTTCGCGAGATCGGCTCACTCGTCTACAATGACCGGATTCGACTGCAACAGGTTGCGCTGTTACAATCCTTTGTCCTGCGCAGTGATATGGATCTGCAGCTCAAGCCCTTGCTGCTACGCAGCTTCGAGCGGCTGCTGGCTGAATATATCGGTGAGATTGCACGGCTTAAGCCGGAATTGATCCGGGAAGACACGATTCGTTATATCGCAACCTATGAAGTGAACATTTTACAGCTCCACAATGGAATTCAGATTCTTACAGCCGTAGCTGCTGCTGCCGTGCGCAAGAGTAAATATATTGAGTTATTCCCTAGTCTTATTACCCGCTACGCTCGCTTTATGCCCAAAGATCGATTCATGAGACTTTATCACACGATTGAACGCTATCCGAGCAAAGCACGCGGAGGACTGGCGGAGTCGGTGGGCCGAGTGTATAACGAGAAATATCGGGATCAATACGCAGATGTCCTTTCCTGATACAAAGGTCTTTTTGTGTAAAAGTCACCTTTATATATTGACGATGAAGTAGTTGTGGAACCCTGCATTTTCAAAAAGATAGTAGTTATGCATCAATAGATAATAGGTGTGAAGCTGACACTAATACAAAAGAGTACCTTATCCTTCTCCAAGGGCAAGGTACTCTTTTGTCAGAATAAAATATTAATCACGTTCGTATCTTATGCCACGTTCTCTCTTGCCTAGCTTGAAGGGATAGATGAGTACATAAGGAATCCACAACAGCACCGAGCATAGTATTACACTCGAATACAAAGAAGCATACATTTCAGCTGCAACTTCGCTAGAATTCAGACCTTCAAGTACTGAACTTGCAATCATCAGATTGATAAAGGAACCGATCATATAAATTAAAATCTGAGGCCAGAGAAGCCTTCGAACAAGAAGATAAAATAACATACTTAAACCCATAACAACAATACTTGGTGTTAACCAGTGCTCTGCATCAATCTCTCCCTGCATAGCCTTCAATCCCATATAGTACGCTGCTCCCCACTGAAGTACAAATATAAACCAACCTGGACCGACACTTAACAAGGCTGAAGAATTACGTTCCTTTTCCTTATGCTCCCGGACTCTACGTAAAAATTCTTCTTCCTCTTCTGGAGCCAGCGTTCCATTCTCATATGCTTGGTTAAACTCATCGTTCACGCTCTCCAAATAATTGTAGAAGCTATCGTCTACACCCCTATGGAAGACAAATTTTTGCTGACCCCTATCATTCAGGAGTTTGTCCAGCATCTCTGCTTCCGACATCGTATCCGTTGTAATCTCACTTGTAAAAATCAACGGGACCTCCATCGAAGATAATAGCTCCATCCATCGTTCCGCATCCTTTTCATACAAAAAGGAAACACTGTGTGCTCTGCGCTTCATATTCTGATCGTAAATAAAGTGGATTACAGGTAGAGCAAACACTTCCTCTGAATCTTTTTCGAGATATAAATGGATGTCCTTCACATCATGTCTTCCGTAGTACACACGTTCAATACGGGATTTATTGAAACGATTTTCTTCAATATCTTGGGTACGGGAGTCCCACTGGCTGTAGCTTACTTCATGTTGATTCAAGCTCGTATATGACGGATGACTTGCACGCCAATTTTCCTTATTTAAAGTTCGCCTTGAACGGTAGAACATTACCGATCCTATTGGGATCAGACCAAGAAGAAACCATGACAGTATTGAGAAATCGACGACAATCAGTACCAAAGGTACAACGGTCATGACGAATCCGATGATCCTTCGGGTCGAAAGCTTTATTCTCACTGATGATCTTATCGCCCATGGTTCTGTGATCAGTTCCTGTTTATTGTTATGTGGATTGTCATATGTAGACATGCTGACCTCCTTGATGACACATGCTATAGCTTTACCCTATCTGCGATTATGGTTGTGCCTTTTGCGTAATCTCTCGAATGCAGCGCGTCGCAATTGATAGACTAACATGGGAACACAAACTAATAGAATTCCAATGAAGCCAGAGGTTCCCAATGAATTCAACATTCGAGCACCAGGACTGGTATCCTCGACTTCATACAGAACCAGACTTATTGTAATGGCTTGGACAAAGAAGAACACCGAGTAAATGATCACATGTTTCCATACAAATATTTTGGTCATACACCCAAACAACAGTCCCAAACCTGTAAACACAACAATCGGTATGAACATAGCGTCTGGGTCAATGCGCCCCTGCTTGGCTTGCTCCACCAGAAGAAATGAAATGCCCCATTGAAATACAAATACTATCCATGCCCAGCCTATACTTCGAAAAGCCTTGACATGTTTCTTCACAGCCCTTCTCTTTTCCTTCTCTAGGCTATTCTCCTCCCTGTTACTAACAGATGGAATTTGCTGAATGGTCTGCTTCCGATAGGATTCATAAGATTCTTCTGCCAGACTGCTCCAGGATGCCGCCTTCTGACCTTCATCATTCTCCAAAGCATTCCGAATCTCAACTTCGGGAGCCATTTTCTCAGTCGAGTAACGTGTAAATATCAATTCAACCCCCTGTGTCTCAAGTTGGTCCAACCAAGTTTGTGCCTCAGCATCTTCATAAAAACGTATGGTACACACTCTATTCTCCAGCCCCTGTCTGTACACGATATGGATTTCGGGCCACATCTGTATTGTACGTACAGGCTCTTTAAATTCTGCTCGCTGATAAAAGTGTGCTTCCTTTATTAGATAACGCCCGTAATATACATGTTGGATAGCTAATCGCCCAAACCGATTCTCCTCAGGATTGAGCCTATCTGGATACCATCTCACATAACGAATCTCATGGTCATCCATCTCCGTACGATCCAGATGGTGATCTCTCCAAGATAAGTGACGAATATGACGGACCATGGCATAGAAAAACCATCCTCCCAGTGGAATAAGGCCTCCAGTGAACCATATCCACCCTGTCATTAATTGTGAAATCAAATACATGGGCCCAGCAACCATGACCAGCGCAACCAGCATCGCCATTCCGATCATAATTCGCATAAATATTCGGTAAAATGGCTCGATTCTACGCTGCTCCTGAACCAATACATATTTCCTCATGAATACCTCCTATGCCCCTTCCTTTATATATAAGTTTATAATTGTTTCCATTTCTTCTTTATACCCGTATACATATCGGTTGTACCATCCATTTGAGTCAGGAAAAGGTATGACCAATTGATGTCTAGAGGTATTTAAAAAGAGGTTAATGTGCTCTTCTAAGAAAAAAAGGGCCGCGACGTGGTTCCGTCGCGACCCTTGATCTGAGGGTTCGGTGCATCTACACCCGAACCCTCTCATATATGCCATGCCAAACGCTGTGGCATGGCATATTGTCTGCGCAAATGCGGCTATATCGCCGCTTGCGACAAGGCTTTACCGTCCGCGACGAGAATCGCGACGGTCGCCCTTCGCCGGTCCGCGTCCTGCGGATTCCGGACGGCGAGAGCCTTCGCTGCTGCGCCCGGAGGTGCGCTTGTCAGCACTACGGCCAGCCCAGCCGCTGCTGCGCTCATCGCCACTGCGGCCCGCACTGCGTCCGCCTTGGCTCGCACCGCGGCTACTGCTGCGGCCACCTTGGCTTGCTGCGCCTCGACTGCTGTCGCTGATACGCGCAGAGCCACGGCCTGCACTGCGCTCGTCGCCACTGCGGCCACCGCTACGACCACCACTGCGTCCACCTTCGCCACCGCGGGAACCACGGCCCCCACGTCCGCCATCTCTGCGATCGTTACGGCCTGCACCGCGACGTGCGCTGCCTGTTCCGGAAGAGCGTCCGCCTCGTTCGTCATCCCCCTGACTGTTGATGGAACGTCTAGCTGCTCCTGTTGATGCAATTGGACCTTCGCTCGTCCACTGAATACGGGACAGCTTCTGGTCGATCCCTTGTTCAATACGTGCAAGTTCAGGTCTGTCGTGCTCTGTTGCAAACGTTACAGCAAGACCTGTACCGCCTGCACGGCCCGTACGACCAATCCGGTGGATATAACTTTCCGCATCATGCGGCATATCGTAGTTAAAGACATGCGTTACACCTTCAACATCAAGTCCACGTGCAGCTACGTCTGTAGCAACCAGCACTTGCAGTTTGGCATCGCGGAATGCTTTCATGACGTTCTCACGCTTGGATTGGGACAGATCTCCATGAAGTTCATCACTTGCATAACCTGCTTCACGCAGATCTTGGTTCAGCTTGGATGCACGACGCTTGGTCCGGCAGAAAATAATAGCCAAGTATGGGCGATACGTATCAATCATGCCGCGAAGTGCTTCAAGCTTGCCGCGATCCGTACATTCCAGCACCTGCTGGCGAATTTGTTTGATCGGGATTACCGATTGCGAGGATACTTTTACATCTTCCGGATCTTTCATATAAGTCTTCGCAAGGTGGCGAATACCCTTTGGCATCGTTGCGGAGAACAGCATCGTCTGACGTTTGTGTGGCAGCTCGCTAAGAATCGTCTCCACATCGTCCAGGAAGCCCATGTGCAGCATTTGGTCGGCTTCATCCAGCACCAGTTTTTTGACATTATTCAGCTTCAACGTGCCCCGGCGCAGGTGATCCAGGAGACGACCCGGTGTACCGATAACGATCTGGGTGCCGTTCTGCAATTTACGCAGTTGCTTGTCCACATCCTGCCCGCCGTATACGGCAAGCACGTGCAGTTTATCGTCGTTTGCCGTGAGCTTCTTCGCTTCTTCCGTAATTTGCAGCGCAAGCTCACGCGTAGGCGCGATAATCAACGCTTGCGGCGAACGGTCAGATACATTAATTTTCTGAATAATCGGCAGCAAAAAAGCCAACGTTTTCCCTGTACCTGTCTGTGCCTCGGCGATAATATCGCGTCCACCCAGCAGTACCGGAATCGAACGCTCCTGTACCGGAGTCGGCACGGCGATGCCCTGATGTTTCAGGATCTCGCACCATTCCGGGCGAATGCCCAGTTGTTCAAAGTTTGCCAATCGTTACACCTCTGTATATTCATTTAGATAAGTCCATTTCATAATGACTTCAGTATCAGTATCTGCCATTAAGACTAGTTTTCCTTAGTTCAATCATGATTATGAAATGAATTTTTTAAAAAGCAATCCACTCGTTGCTCTTCTTCTCCATACCCTGTAGTTTACACGTTAGTCAAGCAAAACAAAAGGGGATACAGCGTTACACCCCTAACTTGTAGCACAAAATCCTAAGATCAGTGTGACTTGTATCGACCAAGTGAGTTTGAGTCGGGTAGCAAGAGACTCTAAGTCTGCCTTCAGGTTGCTGATCTGTGGATATGAACCTAGCATGCCTCAGGCTCAAAAAAAACAGCGATGCCCTCTCCCCGATTTCCGGAAAAAGTGCGCCGCTGATTATAAATCATCTTTTTATGTTATCTATTCGCTGTACTTCGTTCCAACCAAAGTTACGAACCGTGCCCGCCAGCTGTGGCAAACCCACTCCGTTCAAGGATACGGGAGCTTTCCTCGTTTAACCCACGCAGGTGCACGGTTTTGCCCAGCTTCGCGTATTTAAACTTCACTTTGCCAATGGCCACAACCGCGGTATTATCCCAGATATGGGAACCTCCGAAATCAATCGTGATCTCCTTCGGGTCAGCCTCTGCATCAAACTCATCCACAAAGCGGGTCGAAGATCCGAAGAAGAACGGTCCGTGAACCCGGTACACCTTCTGCCCTTGTTCCTGGCCCGCCTGTACGCGAATCTTGGTCTGTTTCCAGCCAAAATGCAGCACACTGAGCACAACGCCGACCATGACCCCAATCGACAGATCGTGGGTATAGACCACAATCGCCACGGTCACGATCATGACAAAGGCTTCTGCGCGCGGCACGCGAGCAATATTTTTGACGGAACTCCAGTCGAATGTTCCGATACACACCATAAACATTACACCGACGAGTGCCCCCATCGGTACCTGCTTCACCACACCGCTAAATAGCAGCAACAGGATTGCGAGAAACGCACCCGCAGTAAACGTGGATAATCTCCCACGTCCACCAGATTTCACATTAATGACCGACTGCCCAATCATCGCACAGCCGCCCATGCCGCCGAACAAACCGTTCACAAAGTTCGCAATACCCTGACCACGCACCTCGCGGTTCTTGCTGCTCTTGGTCTCAGTCATCTCATCCACGATGGTTGCGGTCAGCAGGGATTCCAGCAGCCCAACCAGTGCCATGGTAAATGAATAAGGCAGCAGAATCATCAGCGTATCCCAAGTCCATGCAATATTCGGCAAGTGGAACATCGGCAGGGTACTTGTGAGATTTCCCATGTCCCCTACTTTACTTACATCCAGATGAAATACCACCGTAATAATCGTCATCACGATGATTGCAATCAGAGGAGATGGAGCAGCTTTGAAAAAACGTGGCAAAATATAAATGATTGCCAGCGTGCCCGCCACCATCGCATACATAATCCAGTTCGCTCCCGTGAAGTGAGTTAACTGCGCCATAAAGATCAGGATCGCCAGTGCATTCACGAATCCGGTTAATACTGAATGAGGCACAAATGTTATAAATCGCCCAACCTTAAATATGCCTAAAATAAACTGAATAATACCCGTCAGTATCGTAGCTGCAAAAAGATATTCCACACCATAATCCTTGACGAGTCCAACCATCAGTACCGCCATTGCACCCGTTGCCGCCGAGATCATGCCGGGTCTTCCACCTGCAATCGAGATCACAATCGCAATGGTAATCGAAGCGTACAGCCCGACCATGGGATCGACTCCTGCAATGATGGAGAAAGCAATGGCTTCCGGAATTAACGCCAGTGCTACCGTAATGCCTGCCAGCACGTCTCCGCGAATGTTGCCAAACCATTGTTGTTTTAAAGTATTCATATGTTCTTGCCGTTCCTCCTACGTGTATTCCTCATAATGGACAATCTTACTGAAGAGTAACGGAAGCATTCATCACTGATCAATACACTCAGCAATTAATAAAAGTGTGTGAGACAGCACAAAATAGCGGAATCTTCTCCGCACAATTGCCTATGCATCTAAGTTACATGCTCATTCACCACCCCTATCGTATGGATAGTTGGATGAATCATCATGTCTGTTTTCCGTTCCAGTGTTTTGCTTCTGTTCCGTTACAACGATCAGTTATCTTCCTTGTGTGACATCCTGGTCTGCTCCAGATGCCCATGGGTTTCCCTCTCTCAGAAAAACCGGGTCCGTTATTCTACTGACCTATTATTATAGTCACTGGGATGAATATGTACTAATACAGTTAAGCCTTAAAAATAAAACCTTATCTCCTATTATCTTAATATTTCTGTGATATACTCATCCATCCTCTATTCACGAAAAATAACCCGCAAAGATCCTTTGAAGAAGGTCTCTTTACGGGTATTCTCGCGATACTATGTTAGAATCTTCCTGATTTGAATATCGAATAGAGCAGGAAAGCCACCATCAGAATCGCCACCAGGAAACCAATCTCAATGACCGGAATATCCCATAGCATCGTGGACTGATGACTGATCGACGAACCGATAATCAAGCCGACCATAATGATACAGAAGGCAAGTAATACGATACTAAACGACAGCCGATTACTAATCTGGTCCATTCTGCGCATGAGGGCATCCAGTTCAGGGACACTGATCTCCAACCTCAGCTTGCCTTTGCTAATAATGGATGATAACTGTCTTAACTGCCCTGGCAGACCAATGACGCTCTCGGCCATATCAGCCGCACTGCGGAACAACCGATTCTTGATTCTTCCTGCGCTAAAACGTTCCTTAATCAGCTTCCGCCCAAAGGGCTCGGCCATATCCACAATGCTCAAGGAAGGATCGAGATGTTCGATCACACCTTCCATCGTCAGCAACGATTTACCAAGCAGGAGAATATCGGCAGGCATCACGACCCGGTGCCTCTGAGCTACGGCGAACAGATCATTCAACGCCTGACCCACACTGATCTTGGAAAAGGGAATATCGTAATATTTGGTACGCAACTTGTCCAAATCCACATGAAGACCGCGCAGATCCATGTCATCTGGCATCATGCCAAGCTTCTCAATGGCACGGATCATGCTGTCCGTATCTTTGCGCATTAACCCGATGATAAGCGAGGCAAGCTGCTGTTTCATCTCATCGCTCAGACTGCCCACCATGCCAAAGTCGATAAAGGCAAGGCGCCCATCCTTCAATACCATCAGATTGCCCGGATGTGGGTCAGCGTGAAAGAAACCATGAATAAAGATCTGATTCAATAAGGAGTCCACCAGCCGCTCAGCAATGTTATTCAGATCATGGCCGCGTCTGACCAGTTCTTCACGATCATTGAGTTTGATGCCTTCGATATACTCCATCGTAAGCACACGGGACGATGTCTGATCCCAGTAAATTGTCGGGATTTTGACCTTGTTGTCCTGTTGGTATTGCTGTGCAATCTTTTCCGTATTCCGGCCTTCGACCGTATAATCCAGCTCAGCCATCAGTGCCTGAGCATACTCTTCTACCATCTGTGGGATCTGATATTGCTTCACCCAGTCCCAGCGCTTCTCTGCCATGGCTGTCAGCTCACGCAAAATATCCAGGTCACGCTGCACAATACGCGATATACCTGGCCGCTGAATCTTGATGGCTACCGATTCACCGCTTCGAAGTTTGCCCAGATGCACCTGGCCAATGCTGGCTGCAGCTACAGGGGTATCCTCGAACCGGGAAAAGATCTCCTCCAGCGGTGTATCCAATTCCTGTTCCAAAATACCCCGTGCCGTCTCGGAAGAGAACGGCGGGACCTGATCCTGCAACTTCACCAGCTCGCGAATGACAGACTCAGGCAATAGATCTGCCCTTGTGCTTGCGAGTTGCCCCAGCTTGACGAAAGCTGGCCCCAGCTCCTGCAGCACAAGTCTGATGCGTTCACTCAGCGTTTTGGTGGTATGTGCTTCACGCGACATCCACCGTCTGGGCAGAGCCAGCAACTGGAACAGCCCCAGCTCCTCGACCATATAACCGAAGCCATGACGCACCAGCGCCATGGCAATTTCACGGTATCTGCCGACATGTTTGATTCGCACGGCCATCTACTCGATCTCGTTTCCTTTGAGAGGAGGAGGAACTTCAAGTGGAGCCGGGGATTCATCAGGTTGAAGCTGTGGTGAGTGGCCCAGTTCGGCAAGTTTTTTCTCCAGAACGGCAACACGCTGTTCCAGACTGGCTACATCGCTTTCGGATGCCACACCCGCTTCCTGAAGCACGCGCTTGACCTGTTCCTGAATCACTCTCTTGAACTGGCCTTGCTCTTCATCGCCCCGTTCCATCAGGCGTTCAACCAAAGCTTTGGATTCACCGGGCGCAAGTTCCCCGCGCTTGACCAAATCATCCACGGTTTTCTCAATTTTTTCTTTGCTTACGACAGTAAGTCCAAGCCCTAACGAGATCGCCTTTTTGAACAAATCGCTCATTTTTGTCATCCTCCTCTTCGTTGATCTCTATATTATACCCCTTCTACTCCGCATGCAAAAATGTCCGTCCGATCAGACGTAACGTGCAGCCCATTTGCCTGCTTGCAGAAGTAACTTGCGGTACGTTTCGTGTGCAAAAGACGGTACATGGTGACCCGGCATAAGATAAACAATACGTCCAACACCATATCGATGAGCCCAAACCGCAGGCTTCGGTCCATCTTCGGATTGATATTCCAGCAATATTTTAGTTTCGGCAAAAGAACCAAACTCGAACTGATACGGTTCTTCTTCCATTGTGAAATTCGAGATCCCCTCCGTCACGGGATGGCTTTCTCCCGTTACCGTGAATTCAAGTGGTGCATAAGCCGGATGATGCAGGAACTTGGCACCGATCATCTGTTTGAGTTCATAACGATTTTGGAGCGAAATGCCGTTATGTATAATGACCAGTCCACCCCCATTACTCACATAGGACAACAAACCTGCTGTCTGCTGTGGAGAGACTTTCCCCTTCCAATCGTCCATGTAGGAGATACACACATCAAACCCGGTTATATTTTCTTGCAGCAGCATATTCCGGTTCTCACTGCACTGCACAGTCATCGTATCATGGAAAATTCGGCTAATCTCCGCATCCACGCCCTGAAGCGGGTGCCAGTCCGGATGTGTATAATCGCCTAGTAGCAATGCTTTTTTACGTTGATCCATTCAATCAATCTCCTTTCTTATTCACCTCACTGTATAAAAACCAACTACCAGGGGAGTTTCTCTCCCTTGTAGTCCACATATGCGGGCTGATCTCCTTTAAATTGTTCATGGCGGTCGATAAGTACAGCGATATGCTGTGCAGATTGCTCGGGCGTGAGATCCGCAGAAGCATCCAGTTCACCCCGCATATAACTCTGTACCCAACCAGGATGTACAAGCATCACTTGTCCACCTTCATCCTTCAGACCATTGTGCACGAGACGGGCCTGCATGTTCAAAGCAGCTTTGGACATACAATAGGCAAACCATCCATCCCGACTGCATTGCTCTATACTTCCAGCCTCGGAAGAGATATCTACAATCAGTTTGACCTGTCCTTGAAGAAGGAGGGGTAACAGGGAATGAGTCACGCGCAGTGTACCTAAGGTATTCACATTAAATACTTCAGCCATCTCCGCCATATTCATCGGCCCGCGGATATGATCCGTAATACTTCCTAGTATAGCCGCATTGTTGATCAGCATATCCAAATGATTCGTATCCAGCTTCAATGTCTCCGTGAACAGAGCCACCGACAGGTCATCCGCAATATCCAATTCGATGGCGCGCAGATGGTCAGGATATCCGTCTGCAAGCATGCGAATTCCCTCGGAATCTTCCACGTCCAGACCTGCCGCATACACGAGATATCCTCTCTTCAGCATCTGTGCCGTCAAAGCGAGCCCCAATCCCCGAGCAGCTCCGGTTACACATACAGTTCTCATCCTGATGTCCCTCCCTCGCATAATGATTCTGTCTTTAACTCATTCCACATATTCATCTGAAAACCTTTAATTCGGAAATGGGATCGCCAACTTCACGACCAAAGACTCATGAGATAAAAATCAGATTAGAGCCATTTTGCTTATTGAATTCATCCATCGTTTTGAACTGTCTAACCGTTGCTTTCACTCCTGAATATATCGCTCCTTCCGATAAGCCTGACAATGCTCCACCCATCTTCGTGCGGCTGCCGGGTAAGAGCCCAGATGAACGTGCGTATACCCCGCCACGATGTTGCCAGCGGCATATCCCTCTTGCTTCAAACCACGTAACCCCTTGGTCTCATAGGCATAAGGAATCGTTTCTTCATCACGATAGCTCATCGTGGAATAATGGAATTCATGACCCCGAAGTACCTCACCCTTTTTCAGTAAAAAGGAATCCTGAACGCTACTCGCTTCACGATAGCCAAGCGCAGCTCGCTTCTTCTGCATCTGTACCTGTGCAGGGATAATACCCGCCATATCAAAACGAATTCCCTCACGGTTGGTCAACGTTTCCCCAAGTACCATATAGCCGCCACACTCGGCAAATAAAGGCATGTTGGACTGTGCCGCCTGTCGAAGTCCATCCAGGAACCCTTGGTTACCGGCAATCTCTGCTGCAAATTCCTCAGGGAATCCACCCCCCAAATAGATGCCGTCCACATCCGTTGGAATATCTTCACCAGCGAGTGGACTGAAATATTGCAATCTGGCCCCGGCTGCTTCGAGTAATTCCAGATTATCAGGATAATAGAAATTAAATGCTGCATCGCGCGCAACGGCTATAACAGGCTGTACCTCATATGATACATGTCGATTATTAACGTGGATCACTGCATCCGAATGTGCATCGGAATCCGAGCCTGATTCAGCATGATCTGAATCCGTGTGGTCAGTGGTGGCAGGACTCGTTTCTTCTGCACTTAACGGCGGTGCGCTTGCCGCCAGTTCCAGCAGAAGATCCAGATCGGTGCCTTCCATCAGCACATCAGCAGCACGTTGGAATAATGGCTCCAGTTCACCACGTTCAATGGCAGGCACAAGTCCCAGATGTCTCTCCGGGATGGACATGTCTTCGTCCCGCTTCAGCCAGCCAACCACCGGAATGCCACACATCTGCTCAATGGCTTTTTTCACAATGGTATAATGCCCCGCACTTCCACACCGGTTGACGATCACTCCGGCGATATTTAATTCAGGCTCCAACTGTTGAAAACCGAGTACAATTGCCGCCGCACTGCGAGCCATGCTGCGTACGTCCACAACCAGGATCACAGGGGTCTGTGTCACCAGAGCAATCTCTGCAGTCGAACCTGTATTGCTGAGCGGATCTTTGCCGTCGTAGAGGCCCATAACGCCCTCGATAATGGAAATATCATGTCCGGCTGATGCCTTCTGGAACGTATCCCTCACATACTCAGGCGAGGTCATCCATGCATCCAGATTACGTGACGGTCTGCCCGTAACGGCAGTATGATAGGTCGGATCAATATAGTCCGGGCCGCATTTGAACCCTTGTACACTCAAACCACGCTGGGCGAGTGCTCTCATCAGCCCTAAGGTTACTGTTGTTTTTCCTGCACCACTTCCGGTGCCTGCAATGATCAGTCGGGGTCTGGCGTTACGATCTGCAATGGTCATTGTCATTTCCACCTTTTCTTCGATATAACAAAAGCTTCTGATCGAAGCACTATCAAGGATGTACATTCGTGTTTTAGTTGCTGCTTTTCTTGCGATTATCGAATCCTTCAGCTCCGCTGAAAACGTATAAATTCTATAATCTAAACAAAACCGCATCATACACCGATGCGGTCAAAGTTAATGCACAATTTGTATTCATGAAATGAATGTTTACACAATAACGGAGAGGACAGAAATAACCTGAAGAAGCGGAGCCAAAAGCTTTCTGAAAGAAAGCTGCTTCGTAAGCATACGCTTCGCCTAAAAGCTTTCTGAAGAAAGCTACATCGGAAGCATACGCTTATCACCGGATTTTACCCTTTGAAAGGGAATCAAAAAAATTCGGGGATAACAGCGATCGGAAGGGTATTCTGTCATCGCAGTGCTATGGTGTAAAGTAGATTCACTTCATGCATATCTCTACTTAAATAAAATGCGTGCAACGGAGATCGTCAGATTACCGCTCTTTTTCTTCTCCAGCAGCCAATGATCCGCTCCGGAGGAAAGCAACGCCGCAGGTTCACTTACGCCATATGCTCCCGTATATTTGAATACCGTCTCGGATGGATTAGCGAGCTTCACTGTATTCAGTTCCTCAGGGGTGTAGGTTACGAGTTCCCAGCCATATTTGGTGCAGAGCCCCAATAGGCCTTCTTCATCTTTTTTCAGATCAATCGTGGCAATGTTGCGCACACTCTTCGCGGAAAGGGATAACTCTTCCAAGGTAGCAAGGACTTCCTGCTCCAACTCCTCGACAGATGTGCCGCGATTACAGCCCATGCCGAGCACGAGGCTTTTCGGACGATACAATACACCATTGGTAAGAAAACGTTGCTCTTCTTCTGCCGAAAGCAGACGGTCACTAACGAGCAGCGCAGCATTGAAGGGGAAGGATTCCGTTTCCTCCAGACTGCTGAAGACACGGATATGATCCGGCACGGGTTTGTTATATCTCCACCAGTTCCGCTCCCCCGTCTCCTGAATGAGAGCGACAGGTTCTTCATTCACAACAGCCGCACTGACAGGGGTTGCCTTGTCGAAGCTGTCTACGATCCAGCCCAATTCCCGGCCAAACATGTCCACCGGAATGGTGCCTTGCACGTCTGAAGCTGTCGTGATGACGGCACGTGCGCCGAGTACCTCCGCGACCTGACGAGTTAACTCATTTGCACCGCCGAGGTGACCCGAGAGCACGCTGATGACATTTTCGCCGCGGTCATCAATGACCAGGACGGCAGGATCAACTTTTTTGTCCACCAGGATCGGAGCGATCATCCGCACAACCGCACCCAGTGAGATAAACAGAATGATGCCATTATATCGTTTGAACAGGTCAGGCAAAATCAGCTTCACCGAGCCTTCGAACAACTCATAACCCAACTGTTCCTCATCGCCACGAGCAAACTTGCTCATATAATACACGTCTGTACCCTGGAACTGTCCTGCCAGATTACGCACCATCTCCACACCATGCTTCGTGATGGCAACAGCTGCAAACGGATTACTCACCAGACTTCACTCCCTTGCGATAACCATGGGTGAAGGATTTATCGTACAGCTTGGAACGGTGGGCATCCCGGTTCACGAGATCCGGGTCAAGCGCCCAGCCTGCCAGAATCATCGCATGCATTGTAATGCCTGCGGCACGCAGATCCGCTGCCAGGTTGGCAAGCGTGGTCCGTACAATCTTTTGATCAGGCCATGTTGCCCGCTGCACGACTGCCACAGGTGTATCTTCGCTCCAGCCTGCGGCGAGGAATTCAACCACGACTTTTTTCGCCAAAGTTGCACTCAGGAAGAGCGCCACCGTACAGTGATGGGATGCCAGATCACGCAGTTTCTCCCGTTCAGGCACAGGAGTACGGCCTTCTGCACGTGTCAGAATAACGGTCTGTGTGAGTTCCGGTACAGTCAATTCAGCTCCTAACGCAGCGGCCGAAGCAAAGACCGAACTCACACCCGGAATGATCTCATATTCCACGCCCTGCTGTTTCAGCAGAACCATTTGTTCCAAAATTGCGCCGTACATCGCCGGGTCACCCGTGTGAACACGAGCTACACTGCGACCCGCACGAGTGGCTTCACACATCAGCTCAACCTGACGCTCCAGATCCATACCAGAGCTTTGCAGCACTTCTGCTTCGGGCTTCGCGGTTGCGATCAGTTCGTCATTCACAAGAGAATCCGTATACAGCACCAGATCCGCACTTCTCAAAATGTTGGAACCTTTCACCGTAATCAGTTCCGGGTCACCCGGGCCTGCGCCTACGATATAAACTTTTGCTTCCAATGTCTTCATTTGCTCACCACCATCAGGCTTAGATATTCCAGCTCCTGCCCTTTCAGTTCACGGGCATCACGCCAGACGAGTTCATATGGAGAAGTGACTTTGGTAACAACCGAAGCTTTGCCGCCGAGTCCCATCTCCTCCAGCAGTTCCAGCATCGGATCAAGCACCTTCGCCACTTTGATAAATACAATCGTATCGTGATGCTCAATCGCCTGTCGCATCGCTTCTTTATCCGCTGTAGCCGGAATAATGCCCACCTGCTCATCTCCGTCTGCCAGATGAATATCCAGTGCAGCCGCAGCACCCAACACAGATGAGATGCCAGGAATTGAACTAATCGGCACTTCAGGATGCAGCTCTCGCATCAGCCGGGCCAGATGAATAAATGTGCTGTACAGGTTCGGATCTCCTTCGGTTACAAAAGCAACATCCTTGCCTTCCTTGAGCGCGCCCCAGCATGCTTCAACCGTCTTGCCCCATTCGCGTTCAAGCACAACCGGGTCCTTCGTCATCGGAAAAATCAGGCCAAGCATCTCTTTTTCTTCCGGGTTCACATACAGTTCCACGATCTCGTGGGCGTACGATTTACCGCCTTTACGTTTCTTTGGATAAGCGACCACGGGACATTCCCGGATCATCCGATATGCTTTCACGGTAATCAGCTCCGGGTCTCCCGGCCCAACACCGACGCCATACAGTGTACCGATGGCTTTGTGATCGGACAATTTATGTTCCAATGGTTCTGCGGAAGTGCTTCCCCACGCTGTGTTTCCTGTTGTGCTTGCAGTTGTTGTGCTAATGCTGCTCTCCCCCTTCTTCGTTCCATGCCAGACTACTCTGCTCCGTTCGCCGTTTCCGCCTCTTCTGCTGCGATATATTGTCCTGTGATTACGTAAATCGGATTCAATCCGTCAAAACGCGTCATGTTCAGGATCGGCTTGCTGCGCGCCGTCTGAAGTAACGTCACGGAGGCGTCCATGCCTGCTTCGCGCATCGCCTTCATGCTGTCATGCAGCGTCTCGATGGTCGCTGCATTCACTACGAGGCGTCCCTCCGGGCGCAGCCGGGACGCACACAGGGCGATCAGCTGGCCGAGTTCGCCGCCGCTGCCGCCAATGAACACCGCATCCGGATCCGGTAGTTCGTCCAGCCCCGCTGGTGCTTTGGCATGAAGGACGGTGAAATCGGTCCGGAATTTGAAACGGTTGGCCTCGATGTTCACGAGGTCACCTTCGTTCTTTTCGATGGCGAAGACCTGACCCCGCGGCGCCAGCCGCGTGCACTCCACCGCCACCGAGCCTGAACCTGCGCCGATATCCCACACGATGCTGTCCTCGCCCAGTTTCAGCTCGGACAAGCTGAACGCGCGGACTTCACGCTTGGTGATGAGGCCTTTTTCGGGTTTGCGCTGATGGAATTCCTCATCTGCAAACCCGAAGCCTTTGCGCGGCGCAGGTGTATCCTTGCGGCGCAGCAAAATCACGACGTTCAGCGGGCTGCATTCTGCTGCTGCCAGCTCGCCCAAGGTGTAATGGCGGGCGCGTTCGTCTGCCCCGCCCAGGTTCTCGGCAACGTAGGCATCATACTCGGTCATGCCGAACTGTTGCAGATAAGCCCCGATCGCAGCGGGGCTGTTGTGCTCATCCGTGAGCAGCGCAATTTTGGCTTTGCCATCGATGCGCTGTGCGAGGCCTTTAAGCGGGCGTCCGTGCACGCTTTCGAGCACGGCATCGTGCCAGCTCTCGCCAAGCTGGGCAAATGCCAGCTGCAGCGAACTGAGATTAGGCCGGATCTCCAGTTGATCCGGGCCGATTTGGCGCGCTAAATACCCGGCGATGCCGTAGAACAGCGGGTCACCCGAGGCAAGCACAACGACGTTGTGTGTGGCCTGTAACGCTTTTATTTTCACAACGAGATCGCTTAAACCGCTCTTAATCGCTAACCGTTCACCTGCAAATGCAGGGAAATACTCCAGCTGGCGCTCTCCGCCAACGAGTACATCTGCTTCCTGAATGAGATTCAGGCTATCCGTTGTCAATCCTGCCGCGCCTTCTTCACCCACGCCAATAATGCGGATTTTACGATTCTTTGCTCCAGTTGCTGTCTTCGAGTTCACTGATTTCCGCCCTCCCCAGTTCCATTCCTTTCATTGTTACCAATACCACTTCCACCGTCACGCCGCCCCCGGCATGTTCAAGACAGTGCCGACAGGCGTACGTACATAACTTTTCAAAATAGGGCAAGTACCCGGCTTCGGTCATCATATCTGCCACCTGAGTCGCCGTGTTGGCTTCCTCGATCGCTTGCGCCAGTTCATCTCCGGCTCCAGTCTCGCGGGCCACGGACGCAAGAAATCCAAAATCCACCGGCGCACTCTTGGAGTGCACCATCATGACGCCTTGGGCCACTTTGGCAAATTTGCCCGGCATCCCAACCAGCGTAATGCGTTTCATGCCCAACCGTTTACCGTGTTTGATCGCAAAGCCGACAAAGTCGCCCATCTGGATAAAAGCTTCCTCCGGCAGTTCCGGCATCATCTTCATGGCGTATTTCTCACTACTGCCGCCTGTTGTCAGCACAATATGTTCACATCCGGATGCCTGAGCAACCGAGATTGCCTGCACCACACTGGCTCTGTAAGCAGAGGTGGAGAACGGAACAACCACGCCGCGTGTACCTAAAATGGAGATGCCGCCCAGAATACCGAGCCGGGAATTCAGTGTCTTCTTGGCCATCTCTTCGCCATCCGGCACGCTGATCACAACCCGCACGCCTCTGGCTGTGCCGTGTTCGGCGAGCACCTGGGTGACGGCTTCGGTAATCATACGGCGCGGAACGGGATTGATTGCCGCTTCGCCTACAGGCACGGGCAGTCCAGGCTTCGTGACCCGGCCTACGCCGATGCCCCCATCCAGCTCCATGCCCGGCTCGTCCCGCCACGACACATGTGCGATGATCTTCGCCCGGTGTGTGGCATCGGGGTCATCCCCGGCGTCCTTGATGGTGGCACAGGTTGCTACGCCATTGGTCAGTTCCTGCTCGATCAGTTCGAACGAGTGGTCAAAGCCCGCGGGCAATGAAACCACAGCCTGTGCCGGAATAACACCCGTTAACAGGAGCTGCGTCGCTCCTTTGGCAACGGCTGTGGCACACGCACCTGTGGTGAAACCGGAACGCATGGGTTTATCGGGATCTGGTGTATTGCCGCCTATCATGGGTTTTGAACCTCCCGTCCTTTAGTTAGCTAGATTGCATTACGCTGCGTGCATGGGTGATGGCTTTTGGCGCTTGGGTGACCGCTACGGGTACGGATCGTTCTTATGATCGCTGTTGTCTCCAGATTTCTTTGATTCCCCTTTTTTAAAGGGAGAAATCCGGAGACAAAGGCGACCGCTCCGCTTCTTCAGAATCGATTCCGTCCCCTTCGCTGCTGCCTGCTCCTGCATTCACCTGGCACAGTGCATAATGCCACCTCTTGGGCTAAACATTGCCCTGAGGGTTATTTTGGGTAACTGATCATTCCATGCCAGTAGGACTTGGCATGGAATGTAGTTACGTGGTTTTTTTGCTTGTGTAGACTTCTACCTTGGGTGGACCGCTCCGGGGCTGAGTAATTTTTATGATCGCGGTGTCCCCTAACTCCTACCTGCGTCTGTATCCTTCTGGTAAAGTGCATAGTGCAACCTCTTGGGCTAAACATTGCCCTGAGGTTATTTTGGGTAACTGATCATTCCACGCCAGTAGGACTTGGCATGGAATGTAGTTACGGGGTTTTGTGTTTGTGTAGACTTCTATCTTTGGTGGACCGCTCCGGGGCCGGATCATTTTCATGATCGCGGTTGTCCCCTTCGCTGCTACCTGCTTCTGCATCCACCTGGCACAGTGCATAGTGCAACCTCTTGGGCTAAACATTGCCCTGAGGTTATTTTGTGGTAACTGATCATTCCACGCCAGTAGGACTTCGCATGGAATGTAGTTACGAAGTTTTTCGCTTGAGCGTGTGCTGTTCTTTTTGCTAGTTGGTGATACTTGAGGTTGATTACCTTATGACGGTGAACCGTGCTTACCCGTGCAAACTGTTTCAGTAATGCGTCATGAGTGGATGCCTTTTGATGAAATCTACATTTTTAACGAATCGAGGGGACGCTATTTGGGCATTATTCCACAAACGAAAATTGTAACGAATCGTAGTGAAGTTATTTCACTAGAAGGACGTTGTTTTCACCACTTTTTGGCGTGTTTTACCGGAATAGCGTTACTCAGGTTCGTTAAAATATGAAACGGGTGATAAACCGGAATATAAGGTTTGTGAGGTTCGTTAAAGTCCGTTAAAGTTCGTTTAAAGACGTTAAGTTTTCTAAAGTTTCCTATAATCCGTTAAGAAGGTTCGTTAAGGTTCGTTAAAGCTCATTACGTTCGCTAGAATTCGTTAAAGTTTGTATCGCTCGTTTGTTTGCGTGACGATTGCCTCTATTCACCTTTGGTCGTTACTTAAAATTACTTAAAACGACTACGCTTTAACAGCCATCAGGGAGATGGCGTTCAGGGCGGCTACGACGATGGTGCTTCCGCCTTTGCGGCCGATGTTGGTGATAAACGGGATGTCGAGTTTGCGCAGCTCGTCTTTGGATTCTGCTGCGGATACGAAGCCGACGGGCATGCCGATGATCAGGCCAGGTTTGGCTTCGCCTTCTTTGACCAGACGGATCAGTTCCAGCAGTGCTGTTGGTGCGTTACCAATGGCGTAGATTCCGCCTTCGTATAATTGATTCGCTTTACGTGTTGAGATAATTGCGCGAGTGGTGTTCAAGCGCTTGGCTTCCTCCATCACATCCGGATCGGAAATATGTACATGCACGTCTCCGCCAAAACCGCGAATGCGATCCTTGCTTACACCAGCCTGAATCATCTGTACATCAGCAATGACGGATTGACCGGCGCGAAGTGCTGCAATTCCTGCTTGAATGGCATCCGGGTGGAACACCATGCTCCGGCCCAGTTCGAAGTCAGCCGAGGCGTGAATGACACGCTGTACCACTGGGTATTGCTCAGCCGTGAAAGGATGCTCACCCAGTTCCTCCGTAATCATCTCAAAGCTTTTTCCCTCAATCTCCTGTGGCTGTACGGTCAACGGTTTAAATTCCGTTTTGAAATCCATGTGCATTCCACTCCTTCTACTCGTTGTGTCATTCAAAAATTCATTATTCAAATTAAAACTATTGGGGTGCCCTACTGCACCAATACACGCTTCAACTCATCCAGTACACCTTCAAAATGATCAAACACCGTTCCAAATTCAGCTTCAGGGCGTGAAATCAATACGACATGAATGCCCAGCTCCAGTGCAGATTGGATTTTCTCATCCACCGCTCCGGTCTTGCCGCTCTCCTTGGTCACCATTACCGTCGTCGCATAGTGCTTGTACAAGGCTTCATTCATTTCACGGGAAAAAGGTCCCTGCATCGCAATAATATTGCGCTGTTCAACGCCAAGCTCACCGCATTTCTCCATATTATCGAGACGTGGAAGCATGCGGGCAACGAGACGAATATCTGGATCACCGAGCAGGTGCTTGGTGAAAATCTGTAACGTTTTGCTACCTGTCGTCAGCATGACCGAGCCCTTCAATTCTTTGGCCTTGAGTGCAGCTTCATCGTAGGAAGACACAACATGCAGCAATGCGTGATCATCGTAAGCCAGACCTGTGCGCTCATAGCGAATATATGGAATGCCCGCCTGTTTCGCTGCTTCCATCGCATTGGCATGTGCTTCTTCGGCAAACGGATGACTTGCATCCACAATGGCGCGGCTACCTTTTTCACGCACAAGTTCCACCATGGCTTCCACGGTCAAACGGCCTGTCCGAACAGGTAATCCGGCCTCTGTCAGGCTATGTGCAGCACTGTCCGTTACGACAGAAGTCAGCACGTCTGCACCTTGCTGCTGAATCTGTAGAGCGAGTTCCCTGGCATCACTCGTACCACACAACATGAAGATCATGGACGATTCACCTGCTCCGAAGTTGCTGCAACCTGTGACTGATCGGGAGAAGCCTCTTCTTGTGCGATTCCTTCTGCATTATCCTGGTTGTTCCGATGGATTTCTTGCTCGTGATGCGTATGATGCAACTCTTCATCGTGATCATGATGATAATCGAGTGACGCTTGACGATTGATGGCTGTATGCTTATGATCCTGACCGTGGTCATGCTTATGTGGATGGTCATCATGTGCATGTACATGCTGGTGGTCATGATCATCATGATGATGCGAGTGATCATGGTCCTTATGATCATGGTTGTGCGCATGGCTGTGTTCATGATGGTGGTCGTGACTGTGCTCATGTCCATGATCGTGGTCGTGATGATGGTCGTGGTCATGATCATGGTGATGATCGTGGTCATGCCCATGGTCGTGATCATGATGGTGATGATGGTGTTTGGCCGCTTCCAGTCTGAATTGGCAGTTGTCACAGTTAGCAGTTACACGTCCGTATAACCCCTCATGGGCTCGCTCCAGTACCAGTTCAACCAGCTTCGGGTGGAAGCCAAAGTATCCGCCAACCTCAACCTGAATGTCTGGATGTGCCGCTGCAAATTCCGCTGTCATTTCATCAATGCGCTTGATCAGTACACCTGTGAACAGGAAATAAGGCATGATGATGATTTTCTTCGCGCCCAGCAAGAGACAGCGCTCCAATCCATCCGGGAATGAGGGCTGCGTCACGCCGATAAAGCTGCTTTCCGTCCACTTGTACGGCAGTTTCTCCCATAACATCCGGGTCATTTTGAAAAAGTCACTGTTGGCATCCGGGTCACTGCTTCCCCGTCCAAGCACCAGGACGGCAGTCTCTTCATCCGTCACCGGAGCAGGTGGAGCTGCTACCGCTGTACCGCCTTGGGATGCGACAAGTACAGGTTTTGCCTCTTGCAGACGGGTCTGCATAATTTGCACGACTTTCTCGTGAACACCGATGGGACGTCCATATACGAACTCTACCTGCGGATAACGTGCCTTGGCGCGGTCAATCGCATTAGGAATATCAATCTTGGCATGACCGGCAGCAAACAGAATGATCGGCACCAACACAACACGTGTTGCACCTCGGTCCACACAAGCGGTAACCCCATCAGCAATACTTGGTCTCGTTAACTCCAGAAAACAAGTCTCCACCAACGTATTCTCAGGTGCCTTCGCTGCTACCTCATGTGCAAACTCCTTCAGTTCCCGGTTCCCCTCGGGATCACGGCTCCCGTGTCCCACCAACAATATTGCATCCATCTTTCGTTATTCCTCCCCCGTCTGACCCGCAGATCAGACTTTTCATATTCATTCAGCACTCCAGGTCATCCGGATAAAACTGCGCCAAACCAGTCATTCCATCCATTCACTGCATTACTCGTAAAAATCAATCCATCTATGTCAGCTGAAATCCAGCGAATATTGCAAAATATTAGATAGGTCCTGACAAGCTGCACCCTCATGTCTCCACGAAAGAAGTCGTGCAGGCAGGGACTTAATTAATGCTTACTCAAGACTTATTTAGAAATTTAGTAAGGAATTAAGTATGGAATTAGTCACCACATATCGGGTTTACTTCCACAGTGACCGGTGCATCGACATGGCGGAAGCCCTGAATTACACCAACTCGTTTGAAGAACTTGTGGAATCGCTCATTCGGATGGCCCTTTTCCTTGTAATCTGCCACAATACGTTCCACAATGCCACCAATCTGATCACCCGGAATTCCCTCCGCTACGGGCTGGGCAGGGTGAGCATTGCGGCCAAATTTCTTGCCGCCGAGGAATAAGTCATATGCACCTTTGCGATACACGATGCCGATATCCTCCAGTACTGCCCCGTAACATGCCATACCGCAGCCATTCAGCGCCACACTCGTTTCTTTGGGTGCACCCAGTCCGCCAATCACAGCCTGCAAATGGTTAGCCATCGGGACAGCATCGTCCTTCTCCATATTGCAGAAGTCACAGGCCTTCACCTTGATGACATCACCAATCGGTACAACGATAAAATTCGCTGCACGCAGCTCTTCAACCAGCGAGTCCGGTTCAAATGTCGGCACTCTCAGAATAATCTGGTGCTCCGGCGTGTACTCCAGTTCGCCGTCTTCACTTGCACACTGCGCCAGCAGCGCCATCTGGGCTGCGGTGAATTTTTTGTTGCCCACGCCGGGCGACACGCCGACTTCGAACAGCGGCGCCTTACGCCCAGGCTCGGGCGCGGTGCGTACCGCCGTTGCGGTCGCAGCCTGCGTTGCACTTGCTTCTCGGCTCGGCGCTGCTGCATCCAGCCAGCGGCTCGCCGATTCGCCCGCGAGTGCGCCGCCTGCCGCGAGCCGTGTCAGCGCCTCGGCGGCCAGCGCAGCTGCGCTGGCGCGTGGCGCTGACACGGCTCGGCCCGGAGCGGCCTCTGCCGCAACGGGCGCAGGTCGCTCGCCGGCAAGCACGGCGGTGCCAGCGCTGCTCGCCGGGCTTGCCGCAGGCATAGTGGCAGCTGCCCCTGCGCCAGCGGGCGGCTGCCCTTGCGGAGCCGTGCCCGCTCCGGCGCTTGCGCCGCGCAGGGCTGGCTCCGCCTGTGGCTGCGCGGCCGATGCAGCGCTGGCCGCGCTCTCGCCCGCTGCCTCGCCGGAGGCGGCAGCGCGGGCTTCCCTTGCGCCGAGCGACCATGGCTCGGCTTCCGTGCGTAGCCGCTCATGAGGTCTGAGCGACTGTTCCGCGGTGTTCAGCGTATATTTCCGCTGATACCCGCGGGGGGTGACCATGAGTCCTTCGTACATCATGGTCGAGGAGTTGCCGATAATCACGGTCGTCAGCATGCCGATATCATGATTCAGCATATCCTCCAGTGTGGTCATGACAACGTCCTGACGCTCACGGTATGCACTTTTTACCAGACCTACGGGGGTCTGTGGGTCACGATAACGCAGGATCATTTCCTGTGTCTCCACGATCTGGCGTGTGCGCCGTCCACTGCGTGGATTGTACAGGGCAATGACAAAATCAGCGGACGCTGCCGCTTCGACCCGGCGAATAATGGTCTCCCACGGCGTAAGGTGATCACTAAGGCTGATCGTACATGCATCATGCATGACAGGGGCACCCAGCAGTGATGCACAGGACTGAATGGCCGATACGCCCGGAATAACCTCGACGGCAACACCCGTATCCGGCTTCCAACCTTGCTCCATCAGCACCTCGTACACCAGTCCAGCCATACCATACACACCTGCGTCACCGCTGGAAATTACGGCAACAATTTTGCCCATCTCCGCCTGTCGAACCGCTTCTTGTGCACGGCTTACTTCCTCCGTCATGCCTGTACGCACAATCGCTTGTCCGTTCAACAGAGGGCGAATAAGATCCACATACGTGTTGTATCCGATAATTACCTCACTCTCTTGAAGTGCTTCGAGTGCCCGCTTGGTGATATGTTCCATTGCTCCCGGGCCGAACCCGATAATCAGCAGCTTGCCTTGATCTTGCATGATTTCTCCTCCTTCATCACACTTGTCGTACTGATCTAAACAGTGAAAAAGGACGGCTATGCCGACCTTCTACCCCGCTGTACTGCATGTTCAACTCGTCAGCTCTGTTTACTCAGACTATCGAACAAGGCTCTTACATCACCCGTTATGATCCAACTAATCTATTCCTCTACCTGCAATTTCCCGACACAGGGTAGGTATTGCAAGGATGTGCATTTATCTAAAAAAACAAAAAAATCCCATCCTTGTAACGGATGGGATACGCATGTACGTACACTCAAGAACACAGCCCCAGACTCCCGAAGGGTAGTCCTGTGACTATGTGGCCTGGAGGGGCCAGCCGGGCGAACCGATTGTTCGCCCAATTCCTGATTCTTCGTACACCACTCCTTTCCGCGAAGGGTTTGGTGACACATGCAAGGTAGGTCTCCTGGCTTTGGATCATCAGCTTCCTTTTCTGTCTTCCCCGGTTTTCCGAGTGACTTGGATCAAAAAGGGCTTCACCATTACAGTGGCGGGACCGCTCGGGACTTTCACCCGATTCCCTGTTACCTCTTGCTGCACGCAAGAGCACCTTGCTTGTTTTCATTCAATATTGTTTTCATAATAACACCGTGCAGGAAATAATGTCCATGCTTATGATACTTATCCATTCTTCTATTTTGAGACAAAACAGAAAAAAGTCCTGATCCAAAAATCGGATCAGAACCCGGAATAACCTATGCATATCCCATTCGTTATAACCATCCAACAACCCTTGCATTGAGTTCGTTTCTGTTAACGACTCAACCTTTATTGCTGACCGCCAACCTTGTCCGCACGCCCTGCGGCAAAGTAACGTCCAAGTTCAACGATGAGTGCACCCATCTTCTCTTCCTCCGGAATGACCAGCGCCTCAATGCCTTCTTCACGCATGGAGTTTGCTGTAACTTTACCTACGGATGCAGGAATTACGCCTTGTCTGAAAGCGGCAAGCAGCGGCTCAAGCTTGTCCTGGGAGGCCGCATATTGCGTCAGGAATCGGACCTGCGGTCCACTTGTGAACGCAACAGCATCTACCTCAAACTTTAGAATCTCATTCAACAGCTGTTCAAGCTCTGCCTCTTCCGGCGGAACATGGCGGTAAGGAAGCACTTGTCTGACGATTGCACCTTGTTCTTCCAACCATGCAACGAGTTTGGGAGCTGTCTCCCCATGAAGCTGTAATATGACCTTTTTCCCTGCGAGATCATGCGGGGCGAATTCTCGAATGAGCCCGTCCGTACTACCGTCATCATCCCGTACCAGGGGCGTTAATCTGCGCTTCTTGAGCGCATTCACCGTCTTGTATCCCCTCGCTGCAATGGAGGATTCCGATAATACATCCAAAAATTGTCCCGCGATTTCCATATCCTCAGCCATTTCAAACAATGCATCCAATCCCATACCCGTCGTTAACACCGCCCAGTCTGGCGGGTCTGAGATCCAGGATACCAGCCCGTCCCTGATATTTCGATCATCCAGAAATACCGTTCCCTGTGCCGGTCGCACAAGCGGAATACCGCCCATTTTTTCAACCAGTATGGACATTTCTTTCGATTTTCGCGGTCCTGTCAATGCTACACGTACACCTGCCAAATGTTGAGCCATTCATGTTCCCCCCGTTAGTCCAGCCGAATGTTCATCAGTCTGACTACAGTATACAGGGTACTTCTGCGGAGGGAAACTGCGCTTACCCTCTTTTTGCCCATTTCATCTATAACGATTTTTGATGGAATATATCAGGAAGGCTGGAGTTCTCCACCATGAGAATCCTGCCTTTTTCTCTCTCCATTCTTCTCCGAATCAGAGGAGCCTTGCCCCTGCTCATGCTTCTCTTTCTTGGACTGGTTTCCCGATCTCTGTTGGGTAGATTCTTTTTTATCCTTTTTGCGAGGACGAAGGAAAAGAAACAGCACAATGGGAAAAAGCACTTCAAAAACAATGGCAATCCATGTCCATTCACGAGTAAATCGGTTAAGCTGAATTGCATTCTTGAAGAACCAAAAGGCACATACGAACCCTACCAGCGCCACAGGGCCAGTCATGACCTTTCCCGATACATTCGGAATCATTCGCTTCAGTCCCCAACAGACAAAGTACAGATCAAATGCAATTTTGGTAATCATGGTAGGCAGGGTCGCCGCTGCCAGCGCCAGGTCAAACCGATCAAGGAAATCACTTATTTGCAACTGCCTTGCCAGCTCATAAGAAGGGTATACCAGCCTGGACGCAATAGGTACACCTATCGACGTAATGGTTTCCACTAGAATCAGCATCATCAGCAATCCCGAGATGATAATGCCCCATAGCACAGGTTTGAAGCGAAAGTCACTGCCCTTGACGACAAAAGGTAATGCGATCATCTCTCCGTAAAATGAAAATATGTACCAGCTTCCCTTGCCTACTCCTGCGACATCCACGTGAAAATAAGGCATCAGATTGTCCATATTGATCTGCTGGATAAGCATGAAAGGAACAATTATCGAGTTTAAGAGAAACAGAGTAACGTACAGCTCCGCCATACCGATTAACGAACCGAGTCCACCTCTGACAATAAATACTGCCATGATCATAAGTGACAATACAACGATGGAAATCGGTGTCGTCTCTAATAAAGTTATGCTTACATAATCACCAATCAATCGGATATCTCTTGCGAATATGAAGAAAAAAAACAAAATGTACATTACGCCTGCGAGCCTTCCCATAAACGGGAACCGGTCAGTAAGCGCCTCAAATAGATCCTGATT
The DNA here is from genome assembly GCF_037974275.1 of Paenibacillus sp. FSL R5-0519. Classification (NCBI taxonomy): domain Bacteria; kingdom Bacillati; phylum Bacillota; class Bacilli; order Caryophanales; family Paenibacillaceae; genus Paenibacillus; species Paenibacillus sp. FSL R5-0519. The sequence goes on along the minus strand of NZ_CP150234.1, from coordinate 180,130 downwards.
CGGAAACCTCCGCTGTACCCGGCTTATCATCCACATCGATGCAATCATCACTACAGCCACAGGCAGATATGAAAGGTATGCATGTTGTTCCGCGTAGTAAATAGCCTGAGCATGGGGCTGTATTAACGTACCTGAAATACTGAGCAGCAGTATAAGCAGCACGATCTGTCGATAAGTCACACTTTGATTCATACCCTACCTCCTTTCCATCATGTAAGCTCGACTCAGAATCTTTCTGAACCCATCTAGGGTAAAGGCAATAATCGCTGGATGACATGACTGATCCATACCGCCACAAAAAAAGTTTTGCTTAAATGCGTTACATAGAACCATATTCCTATTCCAGTTAAGATCAGCCCATAGGATATCCAGCGATTAATGACTGCCGCCTGCTTCAGATGTCTGAAGTCCATCACAATCACGACAATAACCATTCCCAGGTATGTGAACAAAAGCGGTTTAATCATGTATGACCTCCCCCTCCATGACACCGATCGGTTTATTGATCACCCCTACATTCTCAATAATGACATGAGGGGTAACGCTGATCTCAACTTTAGGATAAATATCATCCCATCGATCCTTGATTTTGTCCCATTCGGCTGGTAGATGTTGATGGATGGATCGGCCGATTCCGAGAATATCGGCATGATATTGCTCCTGAACCAATCGTATACCTTCCTCGATGTCCAATTTTATTTTATGGTGGATCGCTTCATTTAAATTTATAATCTCATTCTCGCGTCGGTCACCATAGTTGGATTCGTTATCCACAAGAACTCCCTTGGCATATAGTTCAATGTTCACGGTTATCTTGTCATCCTCGATATGTGGATGCAGCGAAGAGTTATTTTCATTCAACTTGACGAACATATCTCCTTTTCCGTGGGGAGCCTTGACCATAACCTCTGGTGCATTTGCCTCGCCCATGGCCAGAATGAGCGCATCAGCAGGTGCCTTGTCAATCATACCTACCAACTTGTCTTTTTTAAAAATGGCCAACCCATCCAGCTTGATATTTGTTTTGGTGTCTTTCCAGTTCTTCGGCACCGTGTCAACAATTGAAGCTATGGGTAAAAATGGATCTATGCCTTCACTAAGAATGGCATCGATGAACGTCTTGAGTGAACGAGGATTACGCATATTCAAAAAACATAATTCCCGAACCATCTCAGATGGGAATTTTTCTATGGGTGCATCCGTGTCCATAACCTTATATGCTTCTCCTCTTGTCACCACCGGTAACGCCGAGAAACGGTTAAGCGGGTAACGTGTCAACAGATCCAGCATAGGGGCGACTCCCGATTTTGCTAATTCCTCACCGATTAACAGGGTTCGACGATGGGCGTAATATATTGTACGTGACAGTGCCTTTTGCCCCTCCAGAGATGTACCCCTCAGTGTCTTCGCGGTATTGGACAATATGAACCAAGATTTATCCCCACTTGTCCCCCCGCCACCACCAGAACTCCCGGTAGTACCGGATTGTCCAGGCAGGGCAATTTGGAGACTGGATCTGTAATTGTCCTGTTCCTTATCAACAGCTATGCCAATCACAAAAGCGATATCATTAATTTCCTTCCGATCCCAACAGCCTGCTATGAAAATGGTAAATAGCAGTAACATCAACACAGTGCGGAATTTACGAATAAGAAACATGTGTTCACCATCCTTCCTCAGCTTCCGGAGAACCATTGATCTTCTCTTTCATCCGTTTCTGGTTATCTTGAACAGTAGAAGGACGGTTGATCATTTTCCACCACGGCACACGAATAAGAATATCCTTGGTATCCGTCTTACTGTACGGGCTAAGACCTGACAGATAAGGTACACCAAACGAAGTCATTTGTGTCAGATGCACCGAGATCAGAACCAAGCCAATGACAATGCCATACAATCCGAGCATACCCGCCAGCAACATGATCGGAAATCGCAATAGACGCACGGTGATCGCAAAGTTAAACCGCGGAATTGTAAAGGAAGCTATACCTGTCATGGATACGATAATAACCATCGGTGCGGACACAATCCCTGCCTGAACTGCGGCTTGCCCAATCACGAGCGCACCGAGAATACTGACTGCCTGACCGACTGTTTTTGGTAACCTGACCCCCGCTTCACGGAGGGCCTCGAACGACAACTCCATGATGAGAGCTTCAACCAGTGCCGGAAAAGGTATAGCTTCCCGTGCCCCGGCAATACTCAGTATCAATGTGGTTGGCAGCATGTCCTGATGAAATGTCGTAATAGCGATGTACAGCGCTGGTAGAAATAGAGCAATGGCTACGAATAAAAAGCGAATCCAGCGTACCAGATTACTGATGAAGAATCGTTCATAGTAGTCCTCACTGGCCTGAAGCATCTGCCAGATCGTGACTGGAGCAATTAACGCGAAGGGCGTACCGTCTACCAGAATGGCAAAGCGCCCTTCCAACAGGTTGCCTGCTACCGTATCCGGGCGCTCAGAATAGTGCATCTGCGGGAAAGGAGAATACGGGTGGTCTTCGATCAGTTCCTCGATATAACCCGTCTCCAGAATGCCATCGATCTTTATTTTTTCCAGACGTTTCTTCACGTCGCGGATCAACTTCGGATCAGCAACATCGTCCAGATAGGTCAGAACGATATCGGTCTTGGTCTCGGTGCCAAGTGTCATACTCACCATCTTGAGCGAGGGAGTTTTCAGCTTAAACCGCAGTAAAGCCGTATTCACACGGAGTGTTTCGGTAAATCCCTCCCGTGGTCCCCGAATCACGGATTCTGTCTGCGGTTCCTCCACACCACGTCTGACGCCACCTTTGACATTGAACATCCAGGCTTCGCGACTTCCACCGACCACCAGAAGGGCAGAGGATGCCAGCACCCCTTCTGCCGCAGCAGCCCAGGTATCCACTCGCTTCACCTGTGTCAGCTCAACACGTGTATCATCCAGTGGAACATCCGGTTCATCTGTACGCTGCTGCACCAGCCCTCGAATAATTGGACGCAGCATATGCTCTTGGATATCAGCCGAGTTAACAATGCCTTCAATATAGACCAGAAGCCCTTTCACTTCCGGTGTAATCATGACGTTGCGAAAAACCACATCCGAGCAATCGGAGAAGATCTCCTTTACCGCTTGAATCTGAGTTTCATGTACTGCACTAATCGGCTGCCGTAGAAAAGGCGGGGACGGCAGTCCCAAAGGGATATGTTTTTTCTCTTCTGAAGCTCGTCCCGGTTGTCGGGACTTGTCTTTCCCAGATGTTTTGTCCGTCATATGCCGCCCCTCCGTTCTTGTTTTTTTATACAAGGTAGCTTGTGCCAGACAGTCGTGAATTATGTGGTCTTTTTTGCAAAATTACGAAGAATTTTCTCTATCCGGACAGCAAAAAGGCCTCTGTATTTAACAGAGACCTTCTTATCTATTCCAGATCCTAATCAAGCTATTTTAAAGTTAATCCGCAAAATAATCTTCAGGCACATAACGAATCTCCGATTTCGCATAGATGCTTAGTGTGTGGCTCTCCCTGTCGTACGCAACTCGCTCACCTTCTACGTAGTACCAGTGCTTCAAAAGGGGTTGCTCCTTGCGCTGGACGAAACGAAATACGTTCAGTTCCTGTCTAAGCTCCATAATCTGTTCCACAATCTGCTCGTCCAGACCCGTCACGGTAAATAAGAAGCCTGTACCCTCCTGTTGGAAACGATAGGACAGTGAATCTGTTTTGCTATTCGCCAGTCCTCGCCCGGTCACCGCATGCTTGACCATAAACCATTCCTGTTGCGCCATACGTATATATCCTCCTTCATCTTGGAGTTCATTTCATCAGCCATCTACGGCAAATCAATCATCATATAGAACGTATCTTCGTTTCCTTGCAATTCTATTGAATTTCGCTGTTCCACACGAGCTGTATCGCCTTCGTTCAACAGGTACTCTCCATCCAATCCCAGCTTGCCTTCGATGGAGAAAAGGTACATCCGACGGCCCGAATCCTGATTGAAGGTTAACGTCTCGTCTTTGGCCAATCGGCCAAGATAGATCGTCATATCCTGATGAATAGTCGCAACTCTTGGTCCTCCATCCGGGGATACAATCGGCACGAGTGCTCCCGCCAGTGCCGCTGGATCAAAAGATGTGGTCTCATATGAAGGTTGCAACCCTTTCGTATGCGGCATGAACCAGAGCTGAAGCAGACGTACTTCTTCGGTATCGGATGCATTATGCTCGGTATGAATCATGCCACTGCCTGCTGACATTCGCTGAATACCGCCAAAACCTGTAACGGCGACATTGCCCAGATTATCTTCATGTCGTAGCTTGCCTCTGAGTACAATGGACACAATCTCCATATCACTATGTGGGTGAGCTCCAAAGCCGCGACCAGGTGCAATTACATCATCGTTCGCTACCCGCATCGGTCCAAATGCCGTATTCTCCGGGTCTTGGTATTCTCCGAAAGAAAAGCTGTGACTGCCTCGGAGCCAGCCTCGATCAAAGCTGGAGCGGGCATCGGATGGAATGACGTTAATCATAAAATGCATCCTCCTTATTTTTTCTTAGTAGCATACTTATTCTCATTGTAACAAACCACAGGCATGTCGTCCAAACTAAAAAAGTTCTCTACTGATCAGCCCGGTTCGCAAATACAACTCCCGAACCGGCCTGGCCAATAAAGAACCTCGTTACAGGACTAATCCTGCACTTCGTTATTTTTTTAAGCAATCGTTAGTCGCGTCAAGCACTCATATTCTGACGAGCGTTCCCTTGTCTTGAGAAAAGATAATCCACAGCCAGAAAACGGCTTCCTGTGAAGAGCAGTGTCAGGGAACCCGCCAGTAGCAGGTAATCTAACTCGGTACCACTCAGGAACGGCTGACCCATTTTGGCTGTAAAGAGAACGCCAACCATCACGATAACAAACAGGGCGGCAAACACACGTGTTCCGAGACCCAGAATCATCGCTGCACCACCTACCAACTCAATAATGGCAACAACGGATGCAAGAAATCCGGGGATACCAATACTTTCGAAAAATCCTACCGTACCGCTAATTCCACCTTCGAATTTACTCCAACCATGCAGTACAAAAACCAAACCAATCATAATCCTGGAGAACAGCAGACCAATCTCTACACTTTTATTATTCATGTTTGTTTCATCTTCCTTTCTCGTTATATTCGACCTCACATTTAGCCAACTTAATCTATCCGATGGACCAAACAAACAAGATAGACAGCAATAGGAAAACAGTAGCCGACATCAGAACAGCATAACGTGGCAATCTCAGCGTCACGTCCTGTTCCGGGTCCAGCAGACGTGAAATTCGGACATTCACCGACGTATCCGCAAATGAGGATTGTACGGTCAGTTCTTTTGCTCCCCAAGGTTCAGGACAAGCACGTAGCAGCTTGAGCAAAGCACTGCCAATACCTGCCACATTGCCTGTGCGCTCAATGGCCTCATTGTCTGCCAGAATTTCTCTAACGATATGGTATTGCTTTGAAGTGTGCTTTAAAACAGGAATATACGGCATCATGATTGCAAATACCGACAGTAACGTCGTCTTCAGAGGATCACGGTGCCACAGATGGTGCACTTCATGATAGACAACCGCTACTTCCTCTTCTGCATCAAGCATGTCCAATAGCCCAGTGGAAAGTACAATATAGGGTCTCCATAAACCAATGGTAAATGCGACGGGTGAAAGCTTGTCCACCACAATGAAACTTGGCTGTCCTAGATCATGATATGTGGACTCCAACTCACGGGATAACGCCCGAATCTCCATGGAGCGAAGCTTGTGGATTGCTGCCCGTGTTTTCATCATACGTACCGTTAGCAACCAGCCTGTTCCTGCAAAGGTCAACAAGACCAGTGCCAGCAGGAAATGTCCAACGGATAACCAACCCAGTCGACTCATCCAATGATTGCAGAGCCAGAGCAGATTAAACGGGATATCCCAGCCAAAGATTTTGTACATCGCGTACATGAACATCTGCATGAACACGAGTAGCGGAATGCCAAACCCGACGGTAAACAAAAGTTTCGAGCGGGTCTTCCACATCTTAATCGCTATCCTTTTTCCATTGCTTGATCTTCTGTTCTAGGCGTTCAATCAGACCTTCATCTGCTTCGTCCAGCGCATCCAGCATATGATTCAATGCCAATGCTCCGAATTCATCCACCAACTCATGCGACAGTTCCTTGGATTGGTCGTTCATAAACTCCTCCTTGCTCTGTACCGGTTGGTACAAAGATGTTCTGCCCTTTTGTGACTTTCCGAGAAGTCCCTTGTCCACGAGCCGGTTCATTACTGTCATGACTGTATTAAAATTGACGTCTTTGTCTTGTTCAAGTGCGGTCTGCACTTCACGGATGCTGCTGCCTGGACGAGCCCATAAAATGTCCATGATCTTGGCCTCCAGCGGACCGAAAAATCGGTTGAGCCCACGCTCACCCACTTTAAAATTGTGTATTCTCATGTTCTGACACCCCTCACACTACCCATTGTAGTGCCATCCAATGAGAAGTCAACCTCTATGTCAGCTATTTTATGTAAATGATTTGTAAATTTGTTTTCCATTTCAGCAAAAAAAAAGCGAAAGACCGGGAAATTCCGCACGTTCACGGTTTGCCCGGTCTTCACCGAATATCAGTCCGTAAGATGTTGTAGAACATGGTCAAACTGTACTTTATTTTCCATCCTGTGAAGGCATATGTGCAGATATATCCACACCAAGTCCATGAGCCAGACGTCCGCCTAGCTGTCCATCCGCACGGAAGAAGTGGCATAAAGCACGCATTTGAATATCGACTGACACTCCCTTAAGATCATTGATCAGATTATCCAGCAAGTGCTGCTGCTCTACTGGAGTAAATGAACGGAAAAGCTCTCCTGCTTGCGTGTAATCATCCGTTTTCTCGATTTTCTCGCGTGTAACATGCCCTTGTAATGGAACCTGACTGTCCCGGTATGCCGGATCTTCCTGCGGGCTGTTTCCGGAACTGTTCGGTTCATAGTTCACCGGAGATGGGTCCTGATTCACATTCATGAGTCCATCACGCTGGTGATTACGAACAGGTGCGTATGGGCAATTCACTGGGATCTGCAGATAGTTCGGTCCAAGCCGGTGCCGCTGTGTATCTGGATAGGAGAATAGGCGCCCTTGCAGCAATTTATCTTCGGAAGGTTCAATTCCAGGGACAAGCGAACTAGGAGAAAAGGCCGCCTGTTCCACTTCAGCGAAGAAGTTTTGCGGATTCCGATTCAGTGTCATGGTCCCTACCGTATGGAATGGCAGTACATCTTCAGGCCATGTTTTGGTTGGGTCGAGTGGATCAAAAGCAAAATCATCCATCTGCTCCGGCTTTAAGAGCTGAACCTGTAACTTCCACTGCGGGTATTGCCCGTTCTTGATATGTTCATGCAGGTCACGGGTAGCATGATTAAAGTCCTGTCCTTGTACCTCGGCAGCTTCCTGACGAGAGAATCCCCGAACCCCTTGTGCAGATTCCCACTTGTATTTCACATAATGGACCTGCCCCTGGGCATTAATCCATTTGAACGCGTGTACACCGAAACCATCCATCTCCCGATAACTGGCCGGTGTGCCCAGATCTGAGAACAACCATGTCATCATATGTGTTGATTCCGGTGAGAGGGTCATAAAATCCCAATAACGAGCTGGTTCTTGAATGTTTGTATCTGGAGCCGGCTTCAAGGAATGCACCATGTCCGGGAACTTCATGGCATCACGAATGAAGAAAACGGGCAGATGGTTGCCTACGATATCATAGTTGCCTTCCCGTGTGTAGAATTTGACGGCAAATCCACGTGGATCTCGTGCAGTCTCTGGTGATCCCGTACCGTGAATAACGGTCGAAAAACGAACCAGCACATCCGTCTGCGTACCCGGATCTTGCAGGAAATCCGCTGTTGTATAAGCCTTCATACTCTGCTCCAGCGTGAATACACCATGAGCCCCGGCACCTCTTGCATGTACGACTCTTTCAGGAATACGTTCACGGTCAAAGTGGGCAATTTTCTCAATGAGATGATAGTCTTCAAGCAGTGTAGGCCCTCTTCTGCCTGCTGTGCGGGAATTCTGGTTATCACCTACAGGTGCTCCCTGATTCGTTGTCATACGTTCTGTCATCCTGTCGTCCTCCTCTAATGGATCTCACGGCTGCTATATATCTACTACTAAAATCATATTCGGCTTCGATATAAATATACATTTAGACTTGATCTAACTGTTAAATTGATTCTAACATGTCCTACGCTGCTCTTGCATGAGGTTCACATGAGATTAAGATGAGGTTCCTCAACACTTCATGAATGAACCATGAACATATTTTCAATAAGCATGATCTGAACGATAATCATGGCAATAAAAAAAAGCGGACTAATCCGCCAGGCGGTAGCCCACTCCTCTTACCGTTACGATATATTGCGGCGAAGACGCGTTATCGCCCAATTTTTTGCGCAAGCTTTTGATATGAACATCAACCACATTACTTCCACCTGTAAAGTCTGTTTCCCAGATATCGCTGAGCATCTCCTCACGGGAAATGACTGCACCTTTGGCATCAATCAGCTTGAGTAACAGATCATATTCGGTCTTGGTTAGATGGATCCGGTTATTATCACGCTGCACACTCATCCGTTCACGATCAAGCCACAGATCTTTGAAGCCGACACGCTGCCCTTCCTCAGGCAAAAAGCCACGTTTGGGCAGAGCGGGACTGTTGCCAATCATACGCTGCACCCGGTAGAGAGCTTCCTGCGGGCGTGCAGGCCACACCAGCAATTCCTCCTGAAGCATCGGTCCACTCGCGCTGCCGATCATCTTCTCACCGACCAGATAGAGACAAGGGGTTGTATGCTCAGCCTCACGATTCAATCGACTGCTAATGCCGGCAAATGCATCGATCGTTCCGGCAACAGACAGATCATAGATCAACAGATCGAAGACAAGACGCTCATGCAGATCCGGTTCCCATCGATGAAAGACCAGTACATCGAAACAGCTATCCGTTAAGGCCTTTACCAGTTCATGAACTTGCCCTGGCATCGGGCTTATCAGAATAACCCGTCGTGTAACAGGACAATTGTCCACAAGAGGTGCTGCATCGGACAAGGCAGGTTTAACCCTAAGTGGTAAGCGGCGGCCAGGAACTTTTATTTTTACTTGATCCGTTTGTTTCTGCATTCCCCGCAGACACCTCCAAAGACCACATGAGCATGATCGATTGCATATCCGGTTTCTTCAGCTACCTGTTTCATCCATTGTGGAGGAACCTCTGTCATCACCTCGTCCACTTTGCCGCACACTTCACACATAATGTGCTGATGATCGTCCATCCGGGCATCGTAACGGCTTGCTGTCTCTCCGAGTTTAAGCTCTCGTATCAATTCTTTGTCCGTCAGATAACGTAGAGAATTATACACCGTACCATAGGCCAGATTATAACCTTGTTCCACTAGTCGATTCATAACATCAGCAGCTGTCGGGTGATCCTCCGAATGACGCACCACATCATATACCGCTTGCCGTTGTATCGTCAGATTTAAAGTTCTCACAACCATTTCTCCTTTATATTGATGCATTTTATATGAAATCAGACACTGATCTTCTACTTAGGATGGTCTTCCCAAAATACTAAGATTACATTTTGATTTAGATTAAGTATAAATCTTATTGTATATCGAAGTCAATATGTACGCCAACATCCTGACAATGCAAATAAAACACCTTTCCCAGCAATCCCCTCATATATTTGGGATAATATGGTTCGCTACGACACCGCTTTTCAGATAAAATGTAGGGATGTGCGTAAAAAGGGGGAATGTCGGTTGTTTAGCACTTTTTTCATTAATATCTGTGTCATGATTACGTTTATGTATGTATCCGGGATCATTGCAAAGTTCTATAGTATCCGATTGCCTTTTCCCTCGTTACGTGTTCAGTTGATCGGCGGCTTATTATTCGGCATATATGGCACAGTACTCATGAATTATTCCTTCCCTCTGAACGAGAGTACGATTGTAGATCTACGGCATCTGGCGATCGTTACCGCAGCTGTATATCTGGGAGGACTGGCTTCGGTCGTTACGGGACTTGTGCTCTCGATCCTTCGTATTCTGATGTTTGGCTTGTCATCCTCTGCCATAGATGCAGGATTTGTCATGACTCTAATCGGGTTGTCCGGTGTATACTTCGCCTATGCTTCCTGGTCCAGACTGACCAAAATTATTACGATGAATCTGCTCGGCATAACGTTAATCTTTATCATCCTTATGTTGAATACAGACAGCATGAATTCATTAATGAAGGTATATCCGTTACAAATGACCATTTCCTTCATCGGTGGAATATTCATCTATTTCATCGCAGAATTCATCAATAAATCCAATGAAATGTTATTTCTATTGGAGAGAAGAGCATCTACCGATCATCTTACCAACCTTAGCAATCGGCGACAGTTCGAAAAGTCACTTCTATCGGAACTTCAACATGCGCGGGATTACCAACAAAAGCTGTCCTTGCTTGCCATGGATATTGACCGATTCAAAAAGGTAAACGATACCTTTGGTCATTCCGCTGGAGATGCCGTTCTGAAGCAACTCGGACAACTTCTTGTGGAACACGCACGTTCCGCCGATATCGTGTCAAGAAACGGTGGTGAAGAATTCGCTATACTCTTGCTCGACTGCGGACAACGGCAGGCCATGGCTATCGCCGAATCTATCCGGCAGGCAGTAGAGAAATATCATTTTGCCCTGCCTGACGGACACACCACACGTCTAACCATCTCCATAGGCGTAGCCGTGTATCCGGATCATTGTGTGGAGCAAGACGATGACGACTTCTTCGAACAGGCAGACCGTGCACTATACGAAGCCAAGAATACAGGACGTAACCGTGTATGTGTCTTACCTTTAAGGTCCTTGCCTCTTACACTGGAAAGCTGACGGCTCCAATTGAAAAAGGGATGTCCCGCACGCCCAATCAGGCGTACAGGACATCCCTTGCTTTATATCTCACTACATATCATCCCAGCCCAATATCTGACTCGAATCAGGAAAGTATCCCTTCAATTTCCTCAATAATGGTAGCATCCAGCTTCACGCCAGAAGCAGCCGCATTTTCTTTTACCTGCTCGGGACGACTCGCCCCTACAAGTGCACTGGATACATTGTTCTGGCGCAGAATCCAGGCCAAGGCCAGTTGCCCAACCTTCAGGTCCAGCTTGTCCGCCACTTCAATCAATTGGCGAACTTTCCCGATGCGATCCGCGTTGATCTTGCCTTCGTCCCATCCTAGCTTAGCCGCACGACTGTTCTCGGGGATATCTGATACGGAAGTGTATTTCCCGGTCAATAGACCTTGAGCAAGCGGGGAGTATACGACTTGTCCGATACCCTTACGCTCACCTAGCGGAATAATCTCATTTTCAATATAACGATCAAACATATTGTATACGGGCTGGTTCACCACGATATGATCCAAGAGCAAGCGATCTGCTGTACCCAAGGCAGCTTCCATCTGAGCCGCAGTCCACTGACTGACACCAACATACAGCACTTTGCCCTGACGTACCAGATCATCAAGCGCGCGGAGTGTTTCTTCAATTGGTGTCTCGGTATGATAGCGATGGCAGTAATAGATATCCACATATTCAACGCCTAGGCGCTTCAAGCTGGCTTCACATTGTTCCTTAATATGTTTACGAGACAGCCCCTGGTCATTCGGACCATCCCCCATTTTGCCAAATACTTTTGTTGCAAGCACGTAGGAGTCACGAGAATACGCTTTGAGCGTCTGTCCCAGCAGTTCTTCTGCTGCACCCCGTTCGTATACATTGGCTGTATCAAAAAAGTTAATGCCTTCATCGAATGCAGTCTCAATTGATTTCACCGCATTTTCACGTTCCACATACCCTCCGTACGTCAGCCAGCTTCCAAGGCTGATCTCGCTTACTTTCAGTCCGCTTCCACCCAATCTGCGATAATCCATTGATTGCATATCCTCCTCTATTGGTTATAAAGATGAAGTACACCTTCTATTGTAACGTAACCAGCTCGGATGAAAAGGGCTTTGGCCGCAGAAATTGGATAAATGCAAAGGAAAAAACAAAGAAGCGCACCTGCAGCAGGTGCGCCAACTGAGATAACTTTCCATCCGTCTGCCCGTTTAGGGCAGCGTAATACTCAATGCATTCAACAAATCAGCTTGTCTGACCGGTTTCGTCAGAACAGCATCAAAGGTTTCCGCTTCGTGCGGGTCAATGTGCATACCATATGGAACCAGAACAATGACGGGCAGGTTCTCCAGCCGCTGTTTCATTTCATGTACGAAATCAACCGCGCCGCCCTCTTGAAGTCCCATATCCACAACGGCTACATCCGGCTTGAAGCCCTCCTTGATCCACTCATGTGCTACACTCGAACCCGAGGTCATATGCACAGCCATCTCCCATCTGCGCATCAGGGAAGAAACGCCTTGCAATATATCCGGGTCCTTGGCGAGCAGCACCTTTTTCCCTTTTAACCGCTGCTGAATACTTGCAAGTTGAGGTAACTCCCAGTATCTGCGTAAGGGAAGGGCAATATGGAATTCCGTCTCATTCTCTCCCGCACTACTCACCTGAATACGGCCATGCATGAGAATGGCAAGATTTTGGCTTACCGCCAAACCCAGATTGCTTCCAATCAGTTTTTGGATATCCAAATTTTCATCTTGGCCGTTCAATGTACGCAGCTTCTTATCGGATACCATCTGACCCGTGTATTTCACCTTGAGCGCAAGTGTACCCATATCCTCCGTCTCTTCGCCGTTCACCACGGCCGTGATCAGAACTGAGCCTTCACGTGTTGAATCCAGAGCATATTGAATGACATGTGCAAGCAATTGTCCGATCTTGATCTCATCACCAACAAATACTTGCGATACATTCAAATCAAGATTCAATCCCAGATCAATATTCTTGCCCGATGCCATTCCGGCATAGAGATAGACGGTATTTTCAATGGTGCCGACCAGATCAAACGGATCATCATGGATAACCGTTTTGCCTGCCTCATTAATATTGAAGCTCATCATATTATTCAGGAGCGAGAGTAGTATGTTGCCACTCGTCTCGATCATATTTACATATTCCGATTGCTCTTCAGACATATCCGGAGTACGCATTAGATCCGTCAACCCCAGAATGCCGTTCAACGGATTACGAATCTCGTGACTCATCAGTTTGAGCATCTGTGCTTTGGTCATGGCCTCCGATTCGGCTCGTTCTTTCTCTGCCTGGAGCTGCTCTTGCAATCGTTCCGAATCACTCAACTTTCGCTCCTGAACATGCAGCGTGCTCTCCAGATCCACAACATATCCCAGAAAGACAGCCATCGCGTTCAGCGTCTTCATATCCGTTTCACTGATCACATAACCAGCATTGTCCATTAGACATATCGTTCCAAATGTTTCGCCAGATCTTCGTATGATAGGTACACCCACGAAGAAACGACTCCCAAGCCCACTCGTGACGTCCATGGAGCTTGTCATTGGATGTTCACATGTATTCTGAATGGTAAGAACGCTACCTTTGTCTCTTAACACCAGACTGCAATATGATTCGTTAAATGAAAGCTCACTGCCTTTAACAATCAATTCTTCCGTACGGTTAAAGGCCTCCAAAATGACATTCGTCACCCCATCATTCGTGGCAACGAAGATGGTATTGACCTTCAATATCCCGCTTAACACGTCCACGATATGGGCCGCAGCTTCCTTTATGTCTTCATAGAAGCCTCTCGTAATGCCTTCTGCCGTCCCCATGATTCACCCCTCTTGTCTCAGCTGCACTTTCAAATCTGTATATCAGAATGTTTAATCACGTACAAGGGTTCATCAATGATCCGAATATCTGTCACAATCTATACTTATATGATTAACACCGTAGAAGTAAAAGAGAATCATACTCCCTGCCAATCGCCCCTTTTTTGGACAAAAGCAGTCTTGAACTAATGATGTAACAACCGTAAATATACTGCAAATTTCCTTTTCAAATGGTTCAAATTTCATCTTGTCCAACTTCGGATATTTTACATGCAGAATAACTAGAAATTATACGCTTCTACTCAGACTTTGGGAACCTTTATCCGCAGTAATTAAAGGAAAGTCCATTTTGTCCATTAAGTTGTGTGACGATTATCACACCCAAAAAACCACATATAGTTTATAAATGGATAATACAAATCTACATATAGTATTTAACGCAAATTAAATGATCATCACATCATTTTAGGAGGAACCTTACATGAACTTGCTTGAGTATGCCACTCCACCGGCATCCGATCTATTATCCGACCTGGGAAGACGAATTATTGGCGCTGAAGATGCCGATACGCTGAGGGAAAATGCGAATCTGAACGGGGACTCCTTCAGCGGCAAGATGAGCAGGCTCGGTTCGGAGACCGCCAAGTGGCATGCTCTGCGTCATGTGTTGCCGAAAGAGCTTGCTCAAGCTGTGGAGAACGGGGATCTGTATGTACACGATCTGGATCAGTATGCACTTGGCACAACTAACTGCATCTTTATCCCGTTTGACCGTCTTCTTGCTGGGGGTTTCAATACAGGCAACGGATCGGTTCGCACACCTCAGACGATCATGTCTGCGATGGCTCTGGTTGCAATCATCTTCCAATCCCAGCAGAACAGTCAGTATGGCGGCGTATCGGCCAATAAGATTGATTGGGATCTGGCTCCCTATGTGCAGCGATCGTTTCGCAAACATTATCGCAAAGGACAACGACTTTTTGGTGAGAATGCTCTGATTGAAGATGAACAACTTCATCTGGACAGTATGGGAGCGAAGAATCAGTGCCCACGCGCATATGACTTCGCCTATGAAGAGACTGAACTGGAGACAGGACAAGCTGCCGAATCGCTGATCCATAACCTGAATACGATGAGCAGTCGGGCTGGTGGACAGATTCCATTCACATCACTGAATTATGGATTATGTACTTCTGCGGAAGGACGGTTGGTATCACGTTCATTGCTCGAAGCAACGATTCGCGGCCTGGGCAACGGGGAAACTCCCGTATTCCCTCAACATATTTTCCAATGTAAACAAGGGGTCAATCAGGCTCATGGCGAGCCAAACTATGATCTGTTCCGCCTTGCGGTCACGTGTTCATCCCGGCGGATGTATCCTAATTTTGTCAATGTGGATGCCTCGTTCAATCTGCCTTTCTATCATCCGGAAGATCCGGATACGATCATTGCAACCATGGGATGCCGCACACGTACTCTGGCTGACCGGTTTGGTCGTAATCGTCAAAGTGGTAAAGGTAATCTGTCTTTTAATACCATCAACCTGGTCAAGCTCGGCATCCGGTTTGGCATCTGCCAGGGCAACAGAGCCGTTGCCGATCGGGCGGGATTCTACACTGCACTGGAATCCGTGATGCATAATGCCGCTTCTGGCCTGCTGCATCGCTACCGCATTCAGACAGCACAGCCTGCCAAGGCATCGGACTTCATGATGCGAGAGGGTGTGTGGGAAGGTGGAGAACAACTTGCTCCGGACGAGCCCGTTGCCGATCTATTAAAGCATGGAACGTTATCTCTGGGTTTTATCGGTCTCGCGGAATGTATGACAGCTCTGTACGGACGTCATCATGGACAAGACCCTCATGTGCATCGTGAAGCACTGAACATTATTCGGACGATGAGAGAATTCTGTGACCGGATGAGCGAGCAGCATAACTTGAATATCACCCTGTTTGCTACACCTGCTGAAGGGTTATCCGGCAAATTCACGAAGATCGACAGAGCGCGATATGGGCTTATTCCTGGGGTTAATGATCGGGAGTATTATACGAATTCATTCCATATCCCCGTATACCACACTCTTCCAGCTTATCGGAAGATTGAACTGGAGGCCCCGTTCCATACGTTGTGTAATGCGGGGGCAATCTCCTATGTGGAGCTTGACGGGAACGTTCGAGCCAACACCACAGCTTTCCTTCGAATCGTGCAATATGCACTGGCGCAGGATATCGGGTATTTTTCCATTAATCATCCGATTGATCGCTGCCCTGAATGCGGTTATGAAGGTGTTATCGGGGATGTATGCCCAGGCTGCGAAGCCCATGAGAACCATGTACACTTCCAGCGGTTACGCCGTGTAACCGGCTATCTGACCGGAGATTACAAAGTACGCTTCAATGCTGCAAAGCAGGCCGAAGTACGGGATCGGGTGAAACACCGATGAATCTATATGGATACATCCCGGAATCGGTGAATGAGGGGACCGGCCTGCGTGCGGTGTTGTTCATCAGTGGTTGCCGCCACGCCTGTCCGGGCTGCTTCAGTCCGGATTCGTGGAGCTTTCGAGCGGGTGAGCCTTTTACAGAGGAGCGGCAGCAGCAGATTCTGCATGAAGTGACGAACCATCCGTTGCTCGATGGCGTGACGTTGTGTGGTGGTGATCCCTTTTTCTCGGCAGCAGCATGTACGTCCTGGGTTCAGCAGCTCCGCACTGCACGTCCTGATCTGACGGTATGGGCCTACACGGGATTCGAATATGAAGAGCTTGTTACTGACCCTGCGAGAGCAGAGCTTGCCCGACTATGCGACGTTATTATCGACGGGCGATACGTTGAAGCAGAGCGTGATGTGTCCCTGCCCTTCCGCGGCAGTCGGAATCAGCGTTTGATTGATGTCAGCGCAACACTAGCCACTCAGACCATCGTTACGATGCAGCTCAGTATGCTCTAAACATTGATTGTATTCCCCACTCCCCAATTATCAAGACATGCGTCCCCCAGCGGACTCGTGTCTTTTTGGCGTATAGAGATCTGCCTTAAAGAAATAGGATTTATCCATTCTCTCTATTTTCTTCTCTATTGCATGACGATATATTATATAGGTAGTTATTAATTTAGTATTTAAAATTTAACCGTTTACATAAGGTAACCAGGGAGGAATCATCTTTTATATGGATATTGTTCAAGCTTTAATTACATGTATGCCTTTCTTTCGAGATACGATTCGTCAGGATGTAACCCTCTCCGTTATTGATCATGAAAAATTCTTATATTTCTCAGCAGGAGAATCATTAAAGCAACTGAATTATCAACCCGGCGACCCTCTATTAGATGTAAATCGAAATTTTGCTGATCTCAACGGCGGTACAGTCAAACGATTCGATCACTATCCTAAAGATTTATTCGGTGTTCCTTTTGATGTAGCTTTTATTCCCATTAAAAATGAACAAGGTGAAGTCATCGCCCTGTTTAATCTGCTCTACAGTATGGATGACCAGGATCAGCTGCAACAACTCATGGATGTTACCGAAAATCTGACCAACCAATTAATTGACAGTGTTCAGCATGTAGCTGCACACTCCGAGGAACTCAGTGCCACAACCGAAGAGATCCGGAACAACTCCAAACAAGCCGTACAGAAATCAGGAAATGTAACTCAGGTCGCCAGTTTCATTCGTGAAATCTCCGAACAGACGAATCTGCTCGGCTTAAATGCAGCCATTGAAGCGGCTCGTGTAGGTGAAGCAGGTGCAGGTTTTGGCGTTGTTGCCAAAGAAATTCGCAAACTGTCTGTGGACACCAAGGAAGCAACGGCCCGGATTGAAGATTCTCTTCTCTCGGTCCGGCAATCCATTCAAGGCATGGAGAATGAACTGGGTGAGATCACGGCAAGCTCCCAAGAGCAGGCTGAACTCGTAAACAATTTCATGAGCACAATTGAGCAGCTGAACGAAACCAACAAACAATTGAAACAATTTGTGCAAAAAATGATTACGTTTGACGGAAAATAAAAATACGTTTGATGAAGATAAAAAATACGCTCCACAGAAAACAACAAACAAAAGCCTCCGAATGCATTCGGAGGCTTTTTCATGAGTTATTTAACTTAATGAATCTCGAAGTGACTGATACGTACACCTGCCGACAGCACAATGTATACATCCTGCGCACCTGATACACCCGCGAGTTCTGCCTTCACGGTAGACCACTGCTGGGCCTCACCTTGTGCCAGTTCCACACGTCCTGCGAGCGTACCGTCCGGTGAACCGAGTCGCACTTCCAACACCGCACCTGCTTGTTCTGCGGATACACGCGCTTCAATGGCTGCTGCTCCACTACCCAGATCGGCATCTTTGAAGGCAATCCATCCTTGCTCTCCAACTACACGGACAGCACTTCCGCCCTCTTTGCTCTCATCCAGGTCAACACCCAGATAAGCATCATAATTCTCAGCACGAGTAGCCACACCCAGATTACGGGCAGGGATCGTCTCTCCTTCTACCGTCAGGTCTGCAACCAGCTGAACATCGGAGGATGACTTGGCAACCATAATGGAGTAAGTTCCACTTTCCACGACATATCGATTACGAGTCACATCCCAGATTGCCAGTTCCTGAACAGGCAAGGTAAAGCTGACTTTAACTGTAGCTCCCGCTTCGATAGGAAGACGACGGAATCCTTTTAACGTTTTGAGTGGACGTTTCACCCGGGATTTGCCTGCACGAACGTACAACTGTACAACCTCGTCACTGGCGATTGAACTGGTATTGGTCACATCGACGGTTACCGTTACGTTGCCCTCTGTGCCCACTTGAGCCGGGCTAAGTTCCAAATCGCTGTATTTAAACGTTGCATACGTCAGACCATGTCCAAACGGATACAATACATTGCCTTCAAAATATTGATATGTCCGACCGGATTGAATGATATCGTAATCCTTGATGTCGGTCAGTTGATCTGCCGATTGTACCCAGGTCATGTTCAGACGGCCGGCCGGCGCGTAGTCGCCATACAATACGTCAGCTACTGCGTTACCTAGTTCCTGTCCTGCGTGTGAAGTGTACAATACCGCAGGGATGTTCTCCTGAACCCAATTGGACGTGAACGGATAACTGCCCACGATAACGACTACCGTGTTCGGGTTCGCGGCATAGATCGCCTCAACCAGACGTTGCTGGGATTCGGCGAGATCCAGACTTGGACGGTCAATCTCTTCTTTCCCGTTTACAAGCGGATTATTACCAACAAAGACAATCGCCGTTTCCGCAGCCTTGGCAGCTGCTACCGCTTCCTCAATTCCGTTCACAACCACATCCTGCTTGAATGTTTCTGTGGCCCCGAAAGTCTTCAGTTCTTCTGACACTGCCAATGCGTCGTTTCCACCATTAGGTGCAGTCACCGTTTTTCCATTCCATGTGGTGAGACCTACACTGCCATCCTCTTGTGCCAACAGGTGGAATACTTCCTTCACGAACCAGCCATACACTTCATCAGCGGAAGCCGTTACGGTCTCTTCATCAGTCGTTAAATATTTGCCGTTGCTTTCGGCCTGCAAAGTATAACTTCCGAAGCCCCAGTCGGACACCATGAACGTCTCCGCTTCTCCCGATGCAATAACAGGTGATTTCTCACCATCCGCCAGTCCAATCTTCTTCCCATTGGCTACGGAAGTTAACGTAATGCGATCATTTCCATCCTTGAAAGCCACGTTATCGCTGCCTACTTTGCCACGGATTGCTTCAAGCGGGGTTGCATTATACGGCATGGTGCCTGCATACCAGTCACGATAGACGGTTCCGCCCAATTGACCAATCACAGCCACTTTACCTGCCTTCGTTTTGTCCAGCGGCAGTGTGCCTTTGTCGTTTTTGAGTAATACCACTTGTTCTCTCGCAGCTCGAAGCGACAGTTCTTTTGCTTTCTCCGTCATCATGGACTCTTCACCAATAGCAGCGTATGGATTACCTTCTTCCGGATCGAACTCGCCCAGACGGAAACGCACACGGAACGTATTAAACAACGCCTTGTCGATGTCATCCATCGTGAGTGTGCCTTGTTCCAACCCTTCACGCAGTGCCTGTTTGGACAGCTCAGCATCATCGGTGATGCTATCAATTCCTGCCTTTACGGACTCTACCGTACCCGGTGTGTGGGAATCATAGTATTGATGATCGTTCTTGATGCCCATTACGTCGCCTGCATCACTGACAATGAAACCATCCATGCCCCATTCGCCTTTGACAATCTCGTTTACAAAAGGATGCAACAATGCTGGCGTACCATTAATGGAGTTGTACGCAGTCATCATGGACTGTGCACCGCCTTCTTTGAACGGCTTCTCAAATGCTTTCAGATAATACTCACGCATGTTGCGCGGATCAATGCTGGATGAACCACTTCCACGATCCACTTCGTTATTATTCGCAAGAAAATGCTTCAACGTAGCTACCGCTTTGTAGTACTTCGGATGGTCGCCCTGAATTCCTTTGACCAATGCTGTCGTCAGCTCCGCTGTCAGTTCCGGATCTTCCCCATACGCCTCTTCATTCCGTCCCCAGCGCGGGTCACGTTCCATATCCACAGTAGGTGCCCACAGTGTAAGACCGTTCACTGCCGGATTGCGTTTATAAAACACACGTGCCTCATCTCCGAGAACGGAGCCAATCTCCTTCATCAGATCCGCATCCCATGTGCATGCCAGCCCCACCGGTTGGGGGAAGGATGTTGCTTCTCCAAGCCAGGCCAAGCCGTGGGCTGCCTCTGTTCCGTGTTTGTAGGCAGGTACACCCAAGCGATCTACTGCTGGCTGATATTGCAGCATGGATTCGATTTTTTCATCTTCAGTCAAGCGGGATACAAGATCTTTCACGCGGGAATCCAAGTCTAGTGCTGTATCTTGAAACGGATATTTCGTTTGGTTGGTGGTCATAGTGAATCTCCTTTGGTTATCGATAGTTAGGACGTTTCTCAAAACTCGCTAAATTCAAAATGATAGCGAATACATACATTAATAAAAACGAGGGTAAATTCGGATGAATTCGTTCTTTAAATGGATAGATTAACCCTTTTATAATCAACGTTTCCGTGTATATAGTTCTATCTCCTCCCAAAACCTAAAACGGTTTCGGTAATCCTATCATATAGCATGTTTAACAAAAAAAACAGAGGTTCTGCGCAGGAAATTGTGAACATCTCCTCTGCAAAATCTGAACCGCACCGTTTTTTCCTGGCATAGTCTGGCAATCATGATTAAGAGTACAACGATGTGCACTGAACGATATGCGAATCAACCGAATGAAGATAAATAAGGAGGAAGACTAATGAGCGACAATCAGCATCCCAAGACGGGTCTGCCGCCCGTCCCCGAATCACTGTGGCGTGCTACGCATAAATTCAATGCCTATCCTAAACTGACCGAAGATATCACCGCCGATGTAGCGATTATTGGTGCCGGTATTGCTGGAATTACTACCGCTTATCTGCTGGCTCAGACGGGTATGCGTGTAGTCGTACTGGAGGCTGGAAAAGTGTTGGATGGCACGACCGGTCATACCACGGCCAAGGTATCTGCACAGCACGGCGTCATATTTGATGAGATTATGCATCACTTCGGACAAGAACAGGCCCGGATGTATTACGAAGGCAATGCCGAAGCCGCCAAATGGATGCGCAGTCTGGTGAAGGAAAAACAGATTGATTGCCAATGGGCAGAGGAAGATGCCTACGTCTATATTCAATCAGAGGAAAATATCAAAAAACTGGAGATCGAGCTGACCGCCTATGGCAAACTAAATATCCCTGGTGAGTGGGTAGACCCGCTCCCTATTCCAGTTCCCGCCAGGGCAGGTATTCGCATGCCGGGTCAGGCACGCTTTGATCCGCTGGCCTATCTGCACTACTTGCTGGATTCTGCTGTGAAGCAAGGGGTACAGATCTACGAGCATACGACAGTTACGGATGTAGAGGAAGATGCTTCACTGCATGTGCGGACCTATGGTGATGGCCCATCTGTAACAGCGGAACATGTTGTCGTGGCTTCTCATTTTCCCGTCTATGATCCCGGATTTTATTTCACACGGTTACACGCCGAACGATCCTACGCCGTATTAGTTGAGCCGGAGAAATCCTATGGTGGCGGCATGTACATTTCGGACGATACACCTTACCGTTCCCTGCGTACCGTCTTACATGACGGAAAGGAACTTATCCTCTTCGGTGGTGAAAATCATAAAACCGGACAAGGCATCTGTACCTTCGGTCATTATGAACGCCTCGAGCAGTTCGCGGCGGAGACATTTGGCATTCGCAACATTACATATCGCTGGTCAGCCCAGGATCTAATCTCCATTGACAAGGTGCCTTACATCGGACCGATTACGGGAAGACATGAACATGTCTACGTGGCGACCGGTTTTGCCAAATGGGGAATGACGACGGGTACAATGGCCGGGCATCTTCTCGCAGATCGCATCACCGGACGGGACAATCCTCATGCCGCTGTATTCGATCCGGCAAGATTCAAAGCTGACCCTGGCATGAAGCACTTTATTGTGGAAAATATGAATGTCGCCAAGGAATTGATCTCTGGCAAAGTGGGTATTGTGCACAAAAGCGTTAGCGATATTGGCGAAGATGAAGGAGCTGTCGTTCGTCATAATGGTAAACGGGCTGGCGCCTACAAGGACACCAGTGGCAAGCTGTTCCTGGTGGATACCACCTGCACTCACTTGGGGTGTGAAGTCGAATGGAACAAAGGCGAGCGTTCATGGGATTGCCCATGCCATGGTTCCCGCTTCAATTATGCAGGTCATGTAATTGAGGGCCCTGCTGTGGAAGATCTTAAAGTTCTGGACGCACAGGATTAACGTGTAGAGATTAATCGATAAGTCACAGATACAAAAGTTCATCTCACAGACCGGATCGGAATCCGCCTCCAGACGGAAGCAACCGATCCGGTTTTTGCTTATGCTGAATTATAGCTAAACAAGCAGCTTCGGCTTGAGCATCAACATCATACGAACAAATTAACGATATTTCATGAAACGGAACTATTTTAAAATCACTACCTTGCATTAAACAGTACTGAATGCTATGATGAACCCACCACTACTGAATAATAAACACTAGCGATAAATGAGGCTATTAAGGAGGAACCTGTGTGAATGTGAACATCCAGTTCAAAAAGGGAGTATTGGAGCTGTGCGTCCTGGTATTAATTAACCGCCGGGATCGGTATGGCTACGAACTGGCTCAGGCGGTCTCCAAACATATCGAAGTTGCTGAGGGTGCACTGTATCCCTTGCTTCGCCGGCTTGTAAATGACGGTTACTGCACCACCTATCTGCAAGAATCAAGCGAAGGACCGCCGCGTAAGTATTACCGACTGTCCGATACAGGTCGCGACTATATGACGGCACTGACGACGGAGTGGAATGAATTTGTGCGCAATGTCTCAAATCTGATTGAGGAAGGAACTCATAATGAATAGACAACAATTTATGCTGGCCATGGAAATTCATCTACGGCCGATGGAACCGCAGGAACGGGCTGAATTGCTCGCAGATTATGATCAACATTTCGAGCTTGGACTACGAGAAGGCAGACTGGAAGAAGAGATAGCTCGGGAGCTGGGACAGCCAGAAGAGATCGCCAAGGAAGCACTCGGTGAGCGTTATGACATGTATACGCCGGGTACAGATGCGTTCTATGCACCGACGTATCGCGAAATGCGGTCCCCCAGAAACAGTGCCAGAGCCACTCGTAACTTCTTCACAGCCGTTGGCCTGTTATTCCTGAATCTGATGCTTGGCATTCCAATCGGTCTCACGCTATGGTCAGTATGGCTTACACTTGCCAGCCTGTCCTTACTGGTATTGGCTCCTGTGGCAGCCGTTGTGGACTTCGTCTTTCTGGGCCAACTTGAGAAACCGGAAATCTTCGTTGCAATTGGCGCATTCGGTGTCGGCATTTGTTTTGCCATCGCATCGAAGTACGTTTTTAGAGCCTTCAAAAACACTACTCTTCAATACATTCAATGGAATAAAAACACGATGAAAGGAGATGTTTCCGCATGAGTACCAAGAAATGGCTTGCGCTCGCCGTGATCTGTATCGGAATAGGTTTGCTCGGAACATCCATCTATGGCGTTCAGTTCGGTGATGAACGGGAGCATTATTCTAAACGATGGGATTTCAAAGCGGATGAATTGCAGAACATTATGATGAATGCTAATTTCAGTGCAGATATTGAATTTGTTGTAAGCCCGGATCCGGATTCCAATGGTTATATTGAAGTGGATGGCAAATGGGACCCTGCCGTAGTCAGAAGCTTCGAACAGGCCACTTTATCCAACGGCACATTCCAACTGTCTCAGACAGAACGTGAACGATTGCAATTTTTCACCCTATATTGGAATGATCAAGACTCCACAATAACCGTGGCCCTGCCTGAAGGACACCAGTTAAATGAGGTTAAGCTGGATTCCTCTTCAAGTGACTGGGATCTAACGGGTCTGAGTGCCAATCAGCTTAAGCTGAATAATACCTCAGGTTCCATACGTCTGGAAAACATCAACGCACCCAAGATTGAACTTTCTCTAACTTCGGGTAACATTAACGCTTCCATGATTAATGGAGACATGACCGTAAAACAGACCTCCGGGAGCTTCACTGCTGATCAGGTAGCTGGTCATGTAAATAGTAAGATTCAATCAGGAGATATTGAGATCACTGAGTTAAACGGTGCAGCCGATGTTCAATTCACTTCAGGTAGCATTCATATTGAACAATCCCATTCCGCACCGATTAGTGCATCTGGAACATCAGGCGATATTTTCATCCAGGCTGCACCTGATTTTGAAGGAATCTATGATGCTAAGGCTACTTCCGGAGATGTAGATGTACCTGAATCGCCAATGGTGAGCCGGGAAGTGATCAAAGCCCGTACCTCTTCTGGCAGCATTGAGATTACCAAATAGTGATGAAGCAAATTTCCGAACTGTGGGTAATATAGTATAATCAAATGCCAGTCCAATTCTAAGGAGGAATTATCCACAATGGAACTTAAAAATAAAACAGCTATCATCACAGGTGCCGGTAAAGGTATCGGTCGCGCCATTGCTGAAGCACTTGCCAAAGAAGGTGTGCACCTAGGCCTTATTGCACGTACCGCTTCAGACCTTCAGGCTCTGCAGCAGTCTCTTAGTCAAGAATTCGGTGTGAAAGTAACCAGTGCTGTGGCAGATATCTCAGACCGCACACAGGCGGAAGCCGCTGTGGCAGCCATCGAGATGGAACTCGGAGCGGTGGACATCCTGATCAATAATGCAGGCATCGGAAGCTTCGGTACATTGCTGGAAATGGACCCCGAAGAGTGGGAACGCATTCTGCATGTGAACGTTATGGGTACATATTACGTCACTCGTTCCGTCCTTCCAAGCATGATCAAGGAAAGTAGCGGTAGTATCATCAATATTGCTTCCACTGCAGGTGAGCGTGGGTTCGCTACAGGTTCGGCATACTGTGCATCCAAGTTCGCTCTACTCGGCATGACCGAATCTCTGATGCAGGAAGTGCGCAAGTCCAACATTCGTGTAACCGCATTGACACCAAGCACAGTTAATACGGAGCTTGCGTCCAATGCCGGACTGAAAATTGGCGACGAAGACCGCATGATGCAAGCGGAAGATGTAGCTGAACTTGCACTCGCAACGCTCAAGCTGTCCGATCGTGTCTTCGTTAAAGCAGCAGGGATCTGGACAACGAATCCGCAATAGATAGCGTGTTTCTGACCTTCCCAGTTCGTTAGAAATATGAAAAAGGACGTCTCCATTGTACATGTATGCATGTTCGCATGTTCATGACTAGGGAGTCGTCCTTTTTGCATTCTACAAATGATCCAAACCTAATTCCTTGGACACCGCAATGAGCACCACAGCAGGCACATCACCGATATTGGTCACTTCATGGGGCACAATCGCATTCCAGGTAAACGAATCCCCCACTTCAAGAACTTCCACATCTTCACATTGCTCCGCCCGAATCTTGCCCTGCAACACCAGATGGCTTTCTTCCCCCGCATGTTTGCTAACCCCTGTCGATGCGCCTGGCGGCAATTCTACAATGGACATGCGCATGGCGCCTTTGGCGGTAAGGTGCTGCACTTTGATCTGTCCACTACCGGCCGTCGTTTCCTTGCGTTCGTTTTTGCGTACCACGTTCATCCGCTGCTCCGGTGTCAACAGCAAGTAGGGAAGTGGCACTTCCAGATAATCCGCAATACTTTCAAGCGTAGCAATGGAAGGTGACGTTTTGTTATTTTCCACGTTGCTGATAAAACCTTTGGACAACCCCGTGCCCTCGCACATCTGCATGATCGTAATCTGTTTCTGCTTGCGGATCGTACGAATAGCCAAGCCAATATCCATCATGCGTTCCTCCCCTTCTAATGATCTTCTTCAGGTTATTTATTCGGCGTGTGACTCAACAAATATAATTCGGTTGCACAGCGACACTTCTTTTAGAGCCATTCAAGGTTTCTTATAAACAACATATATTCATCATACAAAAAAAGTATTGACCCTACAATGAAACCATGATAGATTTTGTTCATAAATAAGAATATTTATTTCATATCAGTGAACTTAATCATGCAACATCAGAACAATATATGTAACTCAATCCTCATCAGGTGGTGTTTTCAATGAATTCTCCTTATATACATGAAGTCCGATTACCATCTCATTACAATCCAGATCAACGTTATCCTGTGATTTTCGCCTTACATGGCATGGGATCAGATGAGCAAGATATGCTTCGTTTGATGGAGCCTATGCAATCTGATTTTATTATCGTCGCCATCCGTGGGCCAATCGTTCAGGGTAGTGGTTATGCTTATTTTCAGATCAAAAGCATCGGCAATCCCATCCGTGAATTGTATGATGCCTCCGTGCTGGGACTGCAACAGTTGATTGTGGATCTGTCCGGCAAATATGCGATTGATCCCAAGCGGCGTTACATCGCCGGATTCAGTCAGGGTGCCATTATGGCAATGACCCTATCGCTGGTGATGGGGGATGGGATCAAAGGCATTGTAGCGATGAGCGGATACATCCCGCAATTTGTGAAAGACGAGTACAAGCTGCAACCCGATACGGAACTGTCTGTGTTTATCTCCCATGGAGATCAGGATCATCTATTCCCGCTGCAACTGGGCGAAGACAACGCCAATTTCTTCCGTCAACATACCCATCACGTCACGTATGTACCTTACAACGGTGGGCATCAAGTGAAACCCGATCTATATCAACAATTCCAACAATGGCTCCGGATAGATGCAAATGTGACTTCCGAAGACCCGAAAGGACTGAATTCATAATGATGCCATCCCTGTTTATTGCTCACGGTGCCCCATCACTGGCACTGGAGGAGAATGCGTACACCGAATTTTTGCAGAAACTTGGACAGGAACTGCCAAAACCCAAAGCAATCGTATTGTTCTCTGCTCACTGGGAATCCACAACTCAGCTTGTATCCTCAGTAGCCAACTATGAGACCATTTATGATTTTGGCGGTTTCCAGCCCGAGCTGTATCAGATCAAGTACCCGGCTCAAGGACAGGCAGAGACCACTGCCGAAGTAGAGCGGTTATTGCAAGAAGCCGGGATTCCAGTACAGACGGATGATGTCCGGGGCCTGGATCATGGCGCTTGGGTCGTTCTACGCCTGCTCTACCCGGATGCGGATATTCCCGTAATTGCCTTGTCTGTGAATCGCTATCTGACAGGTGAGCAGCAATATCAGGTCGGACAGGCACTCGCTTCGTTGCGTGAGCAAGACATTCTCGTTATTGGCAGCGGCGGGACCGTTCATAATCTGCGGCGATTGAACTGGGAAAGTAACGGCGTTGACCCGTGGGCATCCGAATTCGACAACTGGCTGCATGACAAGCTGGTGAGTTGGGATACGGAGTCTCTCTTCTCCTATGATAAACTGGCACCTTCAGCTCAAGCGGCCGTGCCTACCCCGGAGCATTTTGTACCACTACTGCTCGCCATGGGTGCAGGTCATCAAAATAAGCGGGCATCGCTCCTGTTCAAAGCCTATCAGTATGGCAATCTGAGCTTGTCCTGTTGGAAGTTTGATTAAAGAGGACTTTATAAAACGAACTAAAGTATTTACACTCGCTACTCCGATGACAGAACAACCTTCTGATCGCTGTTATCCCCAGATTTTTTTATTTACTTTATATAAAGGTGAAAATCTGGTGATAAGCTTATGCTTCCGATGTAGCTTTCTTGCAGAAAGCTTTTAGGCGAACACTTCGCTTCTTCAGGTTATTTCTGTCCTCTACGTTTTCGTGTAAAAGATTAGTTTCATTTATATAGTAGATAAATAATAAGCGTGGGTTACAGGGATTGCCTCTGTGACTCACGCTTTATTTGTTGTTAAGAGCGACAACAACCGCCTTAGAATAATGAGACCATTGTAGTATGTAAGCAAGGACTCCGGTTTCTTGTGTGCTTTTGCGGCTTATAACTATAATATGAGGTGAAATCAGGCAGAGTTTGCTCGCATAACACTCGCCATATTATCTGAATAGCTCATACGGAGGGGAATTGGATGCCAGAACAGCGTATATATGAATTGATGGATGAACTGGATGTGTTGCTGGAGGAGAAGGTACAAGATGAGGAAAACCGAGAGCTTCTGGAGGCATATCACCAGTTTGAAGGTGTGACGGATGAGCAACTTGACGCATTCGAGCATGAACATGGCATTCGTTTACCTGCTGATTTTCGTGCGTTTTATAAACGTAAAAATGGAAGCGGTTATGGCTTTCACGTCTTGTATCCAAGCCTTGAGGAAGGACGGGAAACTGAGCCATTTTATCTAATGTCCTTGGAAAGGATTCAAAAGGGGCAATCCACGCTGGTGGAGAACCGCATGGATGATTATTTTACCGAAGAAGAGATCGGAGAACTTGATCCCCGAATCAAACCCTACCTTTTTCAGAAAAAATGGGTTACGTTTGGCATGCTCGGCGGTGGATCACTGTATCTGATGTTCGACTTTGATCCGACAGAAGAAGGTTCGTACGGGCAGATTATTATGTACATACATGATCCGGATTTTGTATATTACGTGGCTGGGACATTTACGGAATTGTTGGAACAGTCCAATCGGAATCTACGTGCCTTGGAGGCCATTGAGTACTAAAACCCTATATGATGATATGACCTTTTTTGCATAATGCTGGGATATGTCAAAGCGGTTATAATAACATTTAGTGGAAATGCACAACCTATGTAGATGAGGACTACCTTTTCTACACATTACATTGATCTGGGAGGAACATACGAAGTGGCTGAACAACCGAAGTCTGAGAGCTTTATGTCTCTCGTCAAAAAAGGAAACACATCCTCCGCCGTAGCGATGGCAGGAAATGCGGTTCTTGCTGTGTGCAAAGGGGGAGCCTTCCTATTCAGTGGCAGTGGCGCCATGTTCGCTTCGGCGATGCATTCATTGGCCGATGCCATTAACCAAGGTTTTGTCTTTGTCGGAAGTGTGTTGTCTGAGAAAAAACCTACACGCCGCTTCCCGACCGGATTCGGACGGGTCATCAACATTTTCTGCATGATCGCCGTTATTGTTGTTACCATTATGGCGTATGAAACGATCCATGAAGGTATCCATCTGTTGCAGCATCCTGCCGGCCATTCCGGAGGGCTCTGGATTAACATCGGTGTGCTCGTCTT
Source organism: Paenibacillus sp. FSL R5-0519 (assembly GCF_037974275.1). Lineage (NCBI taxonomy): Bacteria > Bacillati > Bacillota > Bacilli > Caryophanales > Paenibacillaceae > Paenibacillus > Paenibacillus sp. FSL R5-0519. The sequence continues at coordinate 150,556 of NZ_CP150234.1, read as the reverse complement.
GAACATTCTGATCGATGGGGCCATTCTGATCAAAGCCATGAAGGAAATCTTAAAAGAAGCACGTGCACCCAAAGCCGCCGGATTGGCCCTGGTCCCTGCTGCCATCAAAAACGTAGGCCGTGCTGCGCCACCAACCCGTCTCGTATTCTACGAAGATGTTGTCGCTGTACTGGGTGCCACGCTCGCGTTAATCTCTGTCGTGGTTATTGCCTTGACCAATTTTGCATTGCTCGATGGCATTGTGACAACGATTATTGGATGTCTGATGATCGCTGTAGCCTTCCGTGTCGGTTACGATAATATGATCGGATTAATTGGTGTTGCGGCTCCGCAGGATATTGAGGACAAAGTATCCCAGACCATTCTGGCAGATACACATGTTGCCGATATTCAGATGATGCGGATCATTCAGGAAGGCCGTTATTATCATGTGGAAGGTCTCATTGAGTTAACCAAAGGACTCAGCCTGGCGGATGCGGATGACATCAAGTTCCGGATTCAGGAGAAACTGATGACGAACCCCGACATCGCAGATGCAGCCATCTCCATCATTGAGGATGACGGCGTGAACAGCTGGGGCAAGAAACATTCGGATGTGGTGAAGTGAGGAATTACCCTCTTCAATAAATGAGATAAGGCCCACTCTTCGCAGAGTGGGCTTCTTCACGTAGCTAACGATGTGATATAGCTAAAGCTAACTACATGGCTGCTGAATGGCTGCGCTAAACTCGTTGGTTGGAAAGCACTGACTGGCCGTCATAGGGGTTTATTTCCTCCCCCCTGCTTCACCCCCATTTCCATCAATTTATCCAGCCATTTCTGACGAAACACTTCGGTGGAGTTCTTGATTGGACTAATCTCGGTCACACGTACGGGGGATACGCCACAGAATTGAAGAATATTTGTTTTCATAACCCGATGGCCTGCATGTCTGTAGATGAATCGATTGTACCAGCGGGGCGTATCCATGGTCACGATGATATGCGCGGATTTCCCTTTCAACAATTTGTCCCACAGCGGCGAGTTGTCCCGATATTTCATCGCGAAGTCGGGCAAAAACACCCGATCAATAAACCCTTTCAGAATAGCGGGCATCGTTCCCCACCACGTCGGATAGACAAACACCAAATGATCCGCCCATCGGATCCATTCCTGAGCTTTCACCAAGTCAGGTTCCAGCTCCGTCCGCTGACGGTACCCGTGCTGAAGATTGAGATTGAACTGAATGTGGCTCAAATCCACCAGCTCCACTGAGCTACCTGATCTCCGGACTCCTTTTATATAGGCTTCCGTTAGTGCTTTGCAGTAACTTTGCGGATCAGGGTGGCCATTAATCACCAGAATATTTGATTTCATACATCTGTTCCTCCTGTATAATTATGTTTATGAAGGCCGAAGAAGCAGGCATATCACAAGCATAAAGTGATGTTATACATAAACAAATGATCAACGACGCCAAAACATTGCTGATTTGCGCAAAAGGGGGGAGCATGATTAACCACAATCACGGTGTGTCCATTTCCATGTTGTATCCAATTATGAAGACACTGGTGAACAAAGGGTACGAATCTAATGCGTTTTTCGAGCACGCTGGCTTAGATCCTGCTATGATGCAGAATCCAGAAGCCCGAATTTCGGTTGAAGAATTGGAACGTATTATGCAGTATGCTGCCCAATATTCCAATGATCTGTATTTTGGATTGAACCAGGGACAGCTGCTGGACTTCGCGGATCTGGGACTTCCCGGTTACGTCATGATGCATTCCAAGAAGATCGGAGATGCACTCGCTGCTTATCAACGATATAACATCATTCTATATAGCGGATTCAATCTGAGTTGGGACGTAAGTGGAGAGGATTTGATCCTCCAATTGTCTTTGCAGAAATTGGAGAAGCAGATGTCCCGTCATTGCGTGGAGGATATGGCCGTCTCTATAGTGTATTTGATTAGCAAACTGGCGAATCGCCGGGTGGAATTGAAAGAGGTCCGGTTTAGTCATCAAGCACCCGCTGTTTCAGGCGATCTATCTCCTTATGTTGGCATGTTCGGAATAGTGCCTCAATTCGGGGATACCCGTACAGTCCTGCGGATGCATAAAGATATTCTGGAGCAGCCGGTATTATATTCAGATGCAAGAATGCTGAGGGTCTTTGAAACCATGGCTCAGGAAAGCAAGGATACGCTGCACTCATCTCAACCCTTCTCCGGCAAAGTAAGTCGGTGGATGATGGAGAGCCTTCCAACCTTCTTTCCCACATTACAACACACCGCTGAGCATCTGAGCGTGAGTATTCGCACACTACAAAGCCGATTACGTGAAGAAAATACAACGTATAACGAGATTTCCGTTCAGGTACGCATGGAACTGGCACTGCGTTATTTGCAGAAAGGAACCTATTCGTTGGGGGATATTGCCTATGCCCTGCATTTTTCGGAACAAAGCGCATTTCAGAGTGCCTTCAAAAGGTGGACTGGTCAGACGCCTGGGCAATACCGCGCAGACCTGAAGCAGCATGTGCAGCCTGCACCGCAGTAAACCGATTACGTACATCTTATAGGTACAGCTTATAGGATGCCATGCGTGTATTGATGAAAAGCCTATTTCATACCTAGACTTTGGTCTAGGTTCATTTTAACTCCAAAGACGGAGGATAGACATTTCCACTTCATGGTATGCTGTGAGTAACGAAAGTAATTGATCTACATACGACCGTTCGGAAATTGATCTTGTATTGAGAAGGAGAGATATTATGGCTAAACGTACGATCCTTGCGCCTGTTCTCATTTTGCTGGGCGTGTACCTGATTCTGAACCAGGGAGGTTCACTCGGTCCGGGTACGATCTTTGCGACCTTCTGGCCCACGTTATTCGTGATTCCACTAGGACTGTTCTTCCACTGGCTCTACTTCTCCATGATTGGCAGAGGGGTTGGACTGCTGGTTCCCGGTGGATTGTTGCTCACTGTCGGTATTGTCTGTCAGATCGCGATGCTGTTTAACAACTGGGGTACGATGTGGCCGGGCTTCATTCTGGCTGTAGCTGTGGGTTTGTTTGAGCTCTACTGGTTCGGTGGTCGGAATAAATGGTTGCTGATCCCCATCAACATTCTAACGGTTATCTCCCTGTTGTTCTTCGCCGTAATGTCGATTGGCACGATGCTGAGCAGCTTGAGCTTTATCCAGCCGTTCGTGGCGATTGTGCTGATTATGGGTGGGGCATGGATCATGGTGGGTCGCAAAAAGCGCATGTAACCCATTATTCGTTTCCACTTGATCACTGCGGTGACAGAACAACTTCGGATCGCTGTTATCCCCGGATTTTCCCATCTAGCAATGGGAAAATCCGGGGATAAAGGCGAACGCTCCGCTTCCTTCGTTTGTTCTGTCCCCTCCGTTAACGTGTGCACAAAAAAACATAACCTGCGCTTTTGCTCTGAAGTAGGTAATATAAAAAGGGTAGCTGCTCGTCATTCAAGTGAAATGACGAGCAGCTACCCTTTTTGTCTTTTTTTGAGGATCTAACGAACTGTGCACACGCTATTCGCGGTTATTTACTATGCATTTTAAACTCCAGGAACAGGTCATTATAATGCGAGAGCATTTTTTTACCCAGATTATCGTAGACCTCCAGCTTGCCTGTCAGTGTCTCGTCTGGATAGAAACGTTCATCCTCGGAGATGTCCTCTGGCAGTAACTTCAGTGCCTCGGCGTTCGGCGTGGAGTAACCTACGTATTCCGCATTACGAGCGGCATGATCCGGGTCCAGCATGAAGTTGATAAACTGGTGTGCCCCTTCAATATTACTCGCCGTCTTTGGAATAACCATGTTATCAAACCAGAGGTTCGAGCCTTCTTCCGGAACCATGTAATCCAGTTTGTCATTCTCATCCATAATCTCCGACGCATCCCCGGACCATACAAGTCCAACTGCCGCTTCCTCGTTCGCAAGCAGCATCTTGATCTCGTCACCCACAATTGCTCTGACGTTCGGCGTCAATGTAGACAGCTTCTTCAGCGCTTCCTGCAAATGGTCTTCGTTGGTATCGTTCAGGGAATACCCGAGACTGTTCAATCCCATGCCAATGACTTCGCGTGCGCCATCAAGGAGCAGGATTTGATTTTTCAAACGCGGGTCCCACAGGTCATTCCAGCTATCAAACGTCAACCCGTCCACCAGTTCAGGATTGTATACAATCCCTACCGTGCCCCAGAAATACGGAATGGAGTACTTGTTGCCTTCATCAAAGGACAAGTCCATGAATCGTGGATCAATGTTGTCCAGGTTGGTTAATTTGCTATGATCGAGTGGCACGAGCAAGTCTTCTTCTTTCATTTTGCTAATCGCATATTCAGAAGGAATCGCCACATCAAACGTAGTACCGCCCTGCTCAATCTTGGTCAGCATCGCTTCATTGGAGTCAAACGTCTGATAGATGACTTTAATGCCTGTCTCGTCCTCAAACTCCTTGAGCAGATCAGGATCGATATAATCGCCCCAGTTATAGATGGTCAGTGTGTTGCCGCCAGAATATCCCTGACTCTTGTTCAGATACGAAGCCAGGATCATAAGAGCAAAGGCGGCCACAAAAACAAGCGCAAATGTCCGTACCAGTTGCTTCATGGTCGCAGCCCCTTTCCTCCAGGTGGTATCCGTGTTGCACGGCGGTTAATGAAGTAATATCCAACCACCAGCAGCACCGTGAGCAGGAATAACAGGGTAGACAACGCATTGATGGACAACGATACGCCCTGCCTTGCTCTGGAGTATATCTCTACCGAGAGTGTGGAGTATCCATTACCCGTGACAAAGAATGTTACTGCAAAATCATCAAGTGAGTACGTCAAGGCCATGAAGAATCCGGCAAAAATACCTGGTTTCACGTATGGCAGCACCACACGCGTCAGAATCTGCCATGATCCTGCACCCAGATCGCGTGCCGCATCCATCAATGTTGGGCTCATCTCCTGCAGCTTTGGCAGGACCATGATCACGACAATAGGTACACTGAATGCGATATGAGATAGCAGGACCGAAGTGAAGCCCAGTTTGATGCCAATCATGGTGAACAGAATCAGGAATGACGCACCAATGATGACATCGGGACTCACGATCAGCACGTTGTTGAGTGACAGCAACGTATTCTTCGTCCGTTTGCGACGCACATGGTAGATCGCCAGTGCTCCTGCTACACCAAGGATTGTTGAGATCGCCGATGACAGGAGTGCAATGATAAATGTATTCAGCACAATGATGAGCAGCCGTGTATCGGCGAACACCTCCCTGTACCATTCAAGCGTGAATCCTTCGAAGCTGCGCATATGACCGCCGCTGTTGAAGGAATAGAAGATCAGATACGCAATCGGTGCGTACAGAATGGCGAATACAACGGCCAGATAGACGTTAGACAGCTTTCCGTTTCTTCCCATTACGCACCTCCTTCTTGCCTGATCCGGTCAGGAACATAATAATCGCCATCGCAATAATCAAAAAGACGGCAATCGTTGATCCCATCCCCCAGTCCTGAGTGACGAGAAAATGCTGTTCAATCGCTGTTCCCAGCGTAATTACACGGTTTCCCGCAATCAGGCGGGTAATCATGAACAGGGACAGCGCAGGAATAAATACAGCCTGACAACCTGATTTCACACCGCTAATCGTCAGCGGAAAGATCACCCGGCGGAACGTCAGCCACGATGAGGCCCCCAGATCACGCGCCGCGTAGATCAACGATGGGTTCATCTCTTCCAGCGCATTGAAGATTGGCAGAATCATGAATGGAATGAAGATGTACACCGAGACAAAAATAAAACTGAAGTCGGTGAACAAAATCTGCTGTGTGCCAATACCCACCACTTCAAGCAGGGAGTTGGTCAGACCATACGTTCCAAACAGGCCGATGAAGGCGTACGCTTTTAACAAAAGATTGATCCAGCTTGGCAGAATGATCAGCAGCAACCACAGCTGCTTGTGCTTCGTCCGGGTCAGCATATACGCCGTTGGATACGAGATCAGCAGCGAGAACGCCGTAATCAGAAATGCATACCAGAACGAACTGAGCGTCATCTGCAAGTACACCGGCGTGAAGAACCGGGCGTAGTTGCCAAACGTGAAGTTACCCTCCACATCGAAGAACGAATAATAGATGACCAGCAGAACCGGCGCCACAACGAACAACACCATCCATAATACATATGGAATCAGATACGCATTGCGTGTGCTGGCCTTAGTCTGCATGAGCGGCCTCTTGATAAGCTTCGAGTCGTTTGTCGAACTCTTCCTCAGTCTCGTTAAAGCGCATGACGTGTACAGCTTCCGGATCAAAATAGAGTCCAATCCGTGCGCCTACAACAGCTTTCTTCGTTGAATGCACAAGCCACTCATTGCCCGCATCATCATATGTGGATATCTCGTAATGCACCCCGCGGAATAACTGGGAGTCCACATTGACCTTCAGCTTGCCCAGTTCTTCGGTTGTAATCTCCAGATCCTCTGGGCGAATGACAATCTCTACCGGCTCGTCCGGCTGGAGACCCTGATCGACACACTCGTGCTGTGCACCAGCGAATTCCACCACAAAGTCCTGCTTCATTCTGCCCGATACAATATTCGATTCCCCAATAAAGTCCGCTACAAAACGGTTAATCGGCTCATCATAGATATCGTTCGGTGTACCGCTCTGTTGAATGACGCCGCCATTCAGGACAAAGATCTCATCCGACATCGCCAAGGCCTCTTCCTGATCATGCGTAACAAAGATAAACGTAATACCCAGTCGCTGTTGCAGCTCCCGCAATTCATACTGCATCTCGGTCCGCAGCTTCAGATCGAGTGCAGACAAAGGCTCGTCCAATAACAGGATTTCAGGCTCGTTTACAATTGCGCGTGCAATCGCGACACGCTGCCGTTGTCCGCCAGACATTTCACCAATTTCACGGTTCTCATAACCGGACAGATTGACGAACTTGAGGGCTTCCAACACTTTGCTGCGAATTTCAGCTGTTTTCATCTTTTTGATCCGCAAACCAAAAGCCACGTTCTCAAATACATTCAGATGAGGAAATAACGCGTAATCCTGAAATACGGTATTCACCTGCCGCTGGTGGGCAGGCACCTTGTTGATAAGCGCACCGTTAAAATAAATACTGCCCTGTGTCGGCTCCGCAAAACCGGCAATCAGCCGCAATATCGTTGTTTTCCCGCAGCCCGATGGGCCGAGAAGCGTATAAAATTTACCCCGCTCAATCTCAAAGCTGACTGCCTTCAATACGGCTTCATCCTGATCGTATTGCTGAGTCACCGCTTCAAAGCGGATAATCGGTTGTTGTTCTGACATGCTTCACATCGCCCCCTTATACTTGAGGTACCTCTTCATTCTGTACACTTTCGTTCATGCATCCTTATAGATAACCCATCTATTATATATGATTCAGGTATAACCGCAATGGTTTTGATGTAAACGCCGCGTGTCATTTTCTTCTTATTCTCAAAAATTCTGCATACATTACGGGTATATGTCGATATCTACGCATTCCTTTAGGATATGAAGCACGTTTGGGATTCCATTTTATATGTGAAAGGAGTCTTGGCTCTTGGATATTCGTCGTAATCTGCCTTTGCTGATAACGATTTGTTTCCTTAGTCAGATGGGCGGGTTCATGATCCTGCCCCTGTTTCCTTTGTTTATTGAGGAATTTGGCCTGTCTGGCTGGATGATGGGGGTTATTTTTGCGCTTTTCTATGTGGGGAAAGTGATTGGTGGCATTCCTGCTGCGGCAATTTATAAAAAACTCGGGGGTAAACGTGCTCTCATCCTCATGCTGTTACTGCTCGCTGTCTGCATGGGTGGCTTTGCGGTGTCTACTGCTGCGGTGTTGTTCGGCCTGCTCCGACTGCTGCAAGGGCTGGCTTCCACCGGGCTTACAGTAGTCGTGCGTTCCATCATCGGAGATGGAGGCAATGCAGACAACCGCGGCCTGTATAATGGATATATCAGCAGCAGTGAGGGTGGCGGAATGGTGCTCGGTCCGGTTATTAGTGGCTGGCTCGCGCTGCACTGGCCTCTGTTAGTTCCTTTTCTGCTTGTTACGTTATGTTGTCTGATGGCTGTGGTCGCTGCGATGGGAATGAAGACAACAACGACACCTCCTTTACCTTCATCAACATCCGATGCACTGCATACGCAAGGTACGGGTATCTCCCAATCCAATCAAGCTCCCGACTCAATAACGATTAGCCCAACTACAGAGCTTAGCCAGCTTCAACAGCTTCTCGGCTATGGTACGGTACATTTTCTGGAGATGAGCGCTTATGCGGTGTTTCTCACCTACTTCGCACTGTATGCAGCTCACATCATGCATTGGGACCCCTTTGCAACCAGTCTCGCTTTCACTGTATCCGGGATTTCTACGCTTGCCGCTGCACCCTTTGTTGGTTATCTCTCTGACCGGATGGGGGATCGTCTGTTGCTATGTATGCTCGGCATGTTCCTGATTGGTATCGAAGTTGCTGTATTTCTAAGCACGTCATCCCATCTATGGGTCTACGTTGGCATGCTGATTGGCGGGGTTGGCGGGGCATGTTACATGGACTCGTTCTTTGCCCATGTCGGTGATCATATCCCCGATGAGAGTCGAAGCTCCGTCATAGGCAAAATTGTCTCTGCGGCTGAGATCGGCTCCATCGTATCCCCACTGGTTGCAGCCCTGCTGATGGAGGTTGGCTCACTGTACTCCGTGTTTGTTTTCAATCTGGTGCTGATTGCTGTTGCTATTGCAGTTCAGGGTGTAATGCGCAGTCGGTACAAGACAAGACGGGTGTAAACGCAAAAGGGAGACGTCCCACAAGTCATGAATATGACGGAGGTCATCCCTTTATTGGCAACATTATTTTCCCAATAATGTTGCGATGTGCACTGCATTTTCTTGGATTTTGCTTTTTAAGTAAGGGTCAGTCCTGTCAGGTAATTCGGTTGGTTTGTAAAACTTTGCTTCAAGAACTTCCACCCCATCTGGCTTCAATTCTCCCTCATACTCCGTGCAAACATAACCAATGACCACATTGTAGTATTCATGCCCGTTTCTTAATTTCGTATATAACTCTTTTCCTGAGAAGACGCCATACAGATGAAGTTTCTTAATCTCTATCCCAATCTCTTCTCTGACCTCTCGTATTGCAGACTCTTCCACCGATTCGCCGAGCTCCATAAATCCACCCGGTACTCCCCAAGTGTCATCCAGATGTCGAACCAATAGTATCTCACCCGTCTTATTCAAGATCAGTATACTCGGTCTCACCAGAATAACAGGAGCATTGCCAACCATTCCTCGCAACGTTTCAATGTAACCCATGGATTGTTGTTCCCTCCCTTATGTGAAGCCATGACCTCATTATAGGCGTGTTATATATTTCCATATAGAGAAAGAATCCTCTTCGTTTTTTCCTATTTTATAGCCCTTTATTTGATAAAAAAGGATCACAAAAAATAACCCGTCTGCACAATTTAATGTGCAAACGGGCATTTCATTGGCGCATCTCCGGCCTGTGGCTCGGGATGCTCTACCTGTGCATTCTGCTGCTCACTGCTTCGCAGTTCTGCGGCAGATGCCACGCCATCTTTCAGCGTATACGCCTGATCCTGATGGAAAAAGTTCGGCTTCACAATCTCATTGCGATAGGAGCTGTGAAAAATATGCGTTGTCGCCGGGGACACTGGCGGGATCAGCCACACCCAATCCCCGGTCAGCTTACGCCCAGCCTTCTCTTCCCGCTGTTCAAAGAGCGCAAATTGCGCTGCCGCCGTGTGGTGATCGACAATGCTCACGCCTGCTTTCTTAAACGAATGCAGCACAGCCACATTCAGTTCCACCAAAGCCCGGTCCTTCCACAATGTCGTTTCACTTGACGTATTCAATCCAAATGCTGCCGCCACCGCAGGCAATTTGTTATACCGGAACGTGTCCGCCAGATTACGGGCGCCAATCTCGGTACCCATATACCAACCATTAAAAGGCGCTGCCGGGTAGGATATACCGCCAATCTCCAGACGCATATCGGCGATCATCGGCACACCATACCAACGCATACCCAGCTCAGCAATCTCCTTCTGCTCCGGGTGCTCGATCATCACTTCCACAATCTCTTCTTCAGGTATAACATACCACTCTGGCGCTTGTCCTTGTGCCTGAATAATGAGTGGTAACACATCATATGAGGTGCCTGCTCCTTGCCAGCCAAGTGACATCGCCGCCTTGGTCAGTTCCACCGAAGCAGAATCTCCAATAATGCCTTGCTCCGTCTCATATCCTGCATATCGAATAAGCTGATGATTCCAGACACGTACCGGAGCTCCATTCGGCCCATCCGGTGGAAGGATCGTAATCATCGGAATCACTTTGCCTCCGTTGGATGCCATGTGGATATGATTCAACACCGCATCCGCTGCCGTTCCTGCCGTAACAGCATGACGGGCATCCACAATCCGAAGTTTGTCCCAGAACAGCCGCCCGATGCAGCGATTACTGTTCCGCCAGGCCATTTTGCAACCCTGCTCCAATTCTTCTGAGGTATGCACATAGGTACCCGTTGCTTCGATCTCGCTCATAACCGCAACAAGCCGGGCCTGCGCGTCTTCACGCGAATGGCCCAGCTCTTCATAACATGTATATATAAACCGTTCAGCTTCTTCCTGCAATTGTTCCAGGTCTGACCGCATCATTCATTCCACCATTCTGTACATCTTGGATGCCATCATTATACGGCAAGCGCACTGGATTTGTAAGCGAACGGGCACTTTGTTCACGGACTCTACATATCGTTGTCAGGATGAAGGGTAACCTTGCTTATTTGCCCAGAAATGCGTTTAACATCCAGACCTCTTTATCCAGCGCAGCGGTGAATCCAATTAACATATCTTCCGTTGCGTTATCTTCTGCTTCTCCCGCTTCGTGAATGCCTTGATGAATCACTTCTACCATTGTACGCAGATCAGCAACCACCGACTCTACCATACGCTCAGCAGACAATTGGCCTTGTACCTCTTCAATTGGAGACAGACGCAGCTGTTCAGCCATCGTAGCCACCGGACGTCCACCAATGGCAAGCAAACGTTCTGCAATTTCGTCCATGTTCGCCGTAGCCAGGTTGTACAGTTCTTCAAATTTGGCATGCAGTGTGAAAAAATGAGGTCCTTGGACATACCAGTGGAAGTTATGCAGTTTCGTGTACAGTACGGACCAACCTGCGATCTGACGGTTCAGGACATCTTGAAATGCTGTGGCATTGTTAGCAAAAGTGTTGTTTCTAGTTTGGATTGTGCTCATGGAATTTATCCCCTCTCGAATATAAAAATAGAATGTAAATGATTGTTATGGCGCTGCTTTGATTCATCGTTTTAATTTAGACTTAATCTAAATCTTGTTTTAATTATAACACTGCATTTATAGTTTGGGAAGGCTTTTGCACTGTCTTGTGAATGAAGATTCCATGAAGTACAACTTCATAGAATCAACGGCACAGGCGTTAACGAAATGAGAGTTGTAAACAAACTATTCCTCAAGGATTGGAGCTATGATAGACTCATCTGATTGGGTTTCCATATTTTTTTGGATTAGGATGATACCATCATAAGGAACGTTGCCCTTGTAGGAAGTTAACTTAGTCACGATTGCGGAGGTAAACATGAGGATATTTCAATTTAAACAAGAGTCAGGGAAAAAGATTACCCAATTTGATTCCAATTTCGTCATGTCACGTATTACGCAGACCGACAAAACAGCTCATATCGGATGTATGCACTTGCCTGAGGGTGGAGTAGTCGGTTATCACCAAGCTGTGGTTCCTCAACTGCTTTTGATCGTAAGTGGAGAAGGTTGGGTTAGAGGCGAAGCAAATGAATATATCAAAGTACATTGTGGGGAAGCCGTACTCTGGGATAAACATGAATGGCACGAAACCAAAACAGAAGCTGGACTCATAGCCATTGTAATTGAAAGCGAAGAGTTAGACATCTCATTATTAATGCCTTTATAGAAGGTATTAATAGAAGGTATTAATAGAGGTTTTGCGTAATAAATGGCGTCCTTCTTTAAACACTAAAAAGCAGACCTGCACCTAAAACGGTAACAGGACTGCTCCTTTCAACAAATATCTCCTTAAACTCGGACAACCTCGAAAGTCAGAATACGACTGATCTCTTCATAGCTCGATGCTACAAAATGAGGCTGATGATCTGATTCTGGCAGCGCCTCCCGATGATTGAACCAGATAACCTTCCAGCCTGCATCCACTGCACCTACCACATCATTACGCCACGAGTCTCCGATGTAATAGCTGGAACGGGCATCTGTCCCGGACTGCTTACTCACATATTCAAACAATCTGCGATCCGGTTTCGCATAACCAGTCGTACCAGAAATGAAGATCAGATGCTCGTCCACGAGACTGAGCACATCCAGTGCTTCAAGCTTGCGCCGCTGATGCTCTCCTTCTCCATTGGTGATTAGTCCAACGGTATGGCCTTCTGTCTGAAGCCTTCTAATCAACTCGTATGCTCCTTCAAAAGGCACAATCTCAAACTGTCTGCTCAGATACTGAGCTTGCAGTTCTTCAGCCTGACCCGGTTGTAGGGCGAGTCCAAACTCCTCCATCGTCAGCTCAAACCTCCGACGGCGCATTCGCTCCACCGCATCCGGCTCCGGTACAGCAGACAGATCTTCTTGTGCAGACAGCCAGTCACTGTAATAACGAAAACGGTGATATGCCTCAGCATAAGGGAAGTCATCCGGCAAGCCGAGAACGTCCTGCAGCGCCCCGCGAAGCGGCTGTAAATGATCATATAAGGTATCATCCACGTCAAAAAATATGGTTTTAGCATGATTTATTTCATTCATAATCGTTTTCTATCCTCCTGCTTTGAGTCCAAACATTCTCTTCTTACTATATATGTAATCCTATGCCTCGTCCAAAATGGATTTGGTAAACGTGGACAATCAATAATTGCTACATCCCAGTTACTGGAATATAATTTATTAAGGAACACATCCAAAATGATTAAAAGGTGGAATGAACATATGAGTACTACAATAGAAAAATGCACCGATTGTGGAGGCACGTCTTTCGTACAGGCATCCGACTTCATCAATCTTCGTCCATTGGATAAGAAATTGTCGATTGGTTCAGAAAGAGTATATACCGTTTGTTTGGATTGCGGAGAAGTGGTCTCCATTAAGGTGAAAAATCCAGAGAAATTAATATAAACAGGGTTCGTATTAACTATAATTACAAGAACATAATAATACGTATATGAATTTGCCAAAAAGAAGCCCCGGTTCACTTGAGTGAACCGGGGCTTCTTTTTCTTATAGAACACACCAACGATATAACAACGAATAATCTAATCAATCATCGGAAGAATACTACCAGATGTGTCTATCCCACTTAAACAATCAACGATACAACCTTACCTGCATTTACATCAATCAGGCCATGGTCCGTGATCTTCAGAGCTGGACTTACCGCGAGAGAGTGAGTGCTGATCGACATGATCGGGTTGTAATGCACGTAACCAAGAGACAACATGGCTGTACGTAGTTCCTTCACTTGATGGGATACCACTGCGAGTGGTTCTTCCGTCAGAATGCCACCTACGGGAAGTTCCAGATGGGACAGCACCTTGCCATCTTCCACCACGCAGAAGCCACCCTGGCTCGAAATTACGTTGTTAGCTGCGAATATCATATCTTCACGATTACGTCCTACAACCAGCAGGTTGTGATTGTCATGTGAATATGTCGTTGCAATGGCGCCGCGTTTGATGGTGTCTCCACCGATCAGGCCATGTGCTCGATTGCCGTTCACACCATAACGTTCAAAGGTCGCGATCTGCGCATATCCGCTCTCTTCCCAGCGCAATTCGCCATTCGAAGACTGAACCGGTGCAATATGTTCTTCCACAAAAGTAGAACCATCCTTCACCATCATGACACGGCATTGGTACTCACCTTCACCAGCGAGATCAACACCTGATCCACTGACTTTCGGGTCGGACAACTGAATAGCAAAATCTGCTGCCCCCAGTTTCTCTAACTGCACACTCTTATAGAAGTGAGGTGGGAATTGCCCGATGATCCGTTCCTGCTTATACGGTTCGTAATCGTCATAAGCTTTGCGGCCATTTTTGTACACCTGATCAATGGAGAGATCATACAAGTTGGACACCAACACATAATCGGCCACTTTACCTGGCGCAATGCTGCCGCGATCGGTCATTTTCATACGGGAAGCAGGGGTAGACGTTGCTGCGTAGATCGCATCTTCCGGACGCATCCCCATCTGAATGGCCTTGCGTACGATATGATCCAGATGACCACGCTCCACCAGTGAATCCGGCATCACATCATCTGTGACGAAGCAGAAGTGCTGTGCCACATCATGTTGAATCAGATACTCCATGACTTCAGGCGTCATCGATTTCTCCTGTATTTCAATAAACATACCTGCGGCAATCCGTGCCTGTAATCCCTCAATGCTCTGATGGGTATGATCGGAATCAATACCTGCGTAGATCAGTCGATGCAGATCGAGTCCAAGCAGTTTCGGTGTATGACCTTCGATCACGAGATCAGGATAGTTTTTGCGGATATGCTGTAAAATCTGGTTCGTCTTGCACTCCGGATCACGGATGACATCGACATAGTTCATGATCTCACCCAGACAGATAATCTCGCCAGTGGCGAGCAGCACGTCCATATCTTCGATTTCAATCGAACCACCTGTCGTCTCCATCGGGGTTGCCGGAACGGAGCTTGGGATCGCATAGAACATGTCCACCGTCGTCTCCCGACTCGCAGCCATCATCTCCTGAACTCCTTCAAGCCCGAACACATTCGCCATCTCATGTGGTTCTGCAACAATGGACGTTACCCCGCAGCCAATCAGACCATGGGAAAAGGTTTCCGGTGTCACCATCGTACTTTCGATATGCAGATGGATATCGATCAAACCTGGAATCATGTATCTTCCTCGTGCATCAATGACTTCGTCTGCCTGAATCATCTCCGGTCCACCGGGTCCAACATATAGGAATCTGCCGTCCAATACAGCAGCGACGTTGTTCATTTCAAATCGTTTATAATAACTGTTATACACATGTACATTCACAATCAGTTGATCTGCACGCATGGGGCATAATCTCCTTCTTCACAAGCATTTCACTGCGATCCGAACCGGACAATGAACCTGCACTTTAATCTGCTGTGCTGCACATGACTGCGCACCACCGCCATCATCCGGAATCATCGCATGAGTTGCTTTCTTTGCTGCTCTTATTTCTTCAAGCTATTCCATACATTCATCGCTACTCTACCAGTACAAGCTTGTCCTGTGGGAAGATCAGGCTAACACGCTGCCCGCTAAGGTACGGTGTCTCCATCTCCTGATTGGCTGTAAAGTCACCCAGTTCCGTCTCAACTACATACTGATAGCTGCGTCCCAGATACGTGCTGACTTTGATAATGCCCGGCAAAGCGTTCACCACATCCGCAGAGGTATCACCACTTACGATCAGATCATCCGGGCGAATCGCGCCTTTACGGGCACCGGGAAGTGCTGTTCCAGGATGCGCCATTGCTGTAAATGTGCGTCCACCCGCATGTAATGTGATGACTTCACCTGCATCGCTGCGATCCGCGAATTCAATAAAGTTATGGAATCCGATGAATCGTGCGACAAACTCCGTTGCCGGATATTTGAAAATCGTTTCCGGGCGGTCGAGCTGCTCGACCACACCTTTGTTCATGATGGCTACCTGATCCGAGATCGAGAAACACTCTTCCTGGTCATGAGAGACATACAACGTTGTAATGC
Organism: Paenibacillus sp. FSL R5-0519; assembly: GCF_037974275.1. Taxonomy (NCBI): domain Bacteria; kingdom Bacillati; phylum Bacillota; class Bacilli; order Caryophanales; family Paenibacillaceae; genus Paenibacillus; species Paenibacillus sp. FSL R5-0519. The sequence goes on along the minus strand of NZ_CP150234.1, from coordinate 134,694 downwards.
CCAGCTCTTGCTGAATCCGGCGAATCTCGACCCGCATGTTCAGGCGCAGATTGGCATCCAGGTTACTGAGCGGTTCGTCGAACAAGAGCAGGTCAGGCTCAATAACCAATGCGCGAGCAATGGCCACACGCTGACGCTGTCCACCAGACAGTTCTTGTGGAAAACGTTTCTCAAATCCGTTCAAGTTAACCACTTCCAGGATTCGCATCACACGGGAAGAGATATCCTTGTCTTTCACTTTACGCATCCGCAAGCCAAAGGCCACGTTGTCATAGACAGACAGATGCGGGAATAATGCATAACTCTGAAATACAAATCCGAAGTTGCGCTTGTTCGCCGGAACCTTCGTATAATCCTTGCCGCCAAACATAAACTTGCCCTGTGATGCTTCCAGAAATCCGGCGATGAGGCGCAGCGTAGTTGTTTTGCCGCAACCGCTCGGTCCGAGCAGGGAGAGCAGTTTACCTTTTTCCAGCTCCAACTGAAAATCCTTCAGGATTGTCTGCTTATCGTATGCCACGGATACGTGGTCTAATGTCAGCAATGCCATAGCGTTCTGCGCCTCCAATTAACGTTTAGTAAAGTATGAAAATCCGCCCATGATCCGTTCGATCACGAACATTAAAAGTCCGGTTAGTACCATCAATAGCATGGAAATCGCTGCAATCGTTGGGTCAAAGTAATTCTCCACATACGTCAGCATCTGAATTGGCAATGTACTTACCCCTGGTCCGGTCATGAATACCGAGATGTCCACGTTGTTGAACGATTCCAGGAAGGCAATCAACACTGCAGCGATAATGCCTGAGCGGATGTTGGGAAGCACGATTGTGAAGAACGTTCTCACCCGTCCCGCCCCAAGACTCAGCGCAGCTTCTTCCACGGCGAAGTCAAAGCTCGACAGACTCGACGCGATAACCCGAATGATGAATGGAAGCATGATAATCGTATGACCAATCAATAGTCCAAGGTACATCGGCAGATGGTAGATTACGATCAGATATTTCATCAATGTAAAACCAAGCACGATTCCCGGGATCAGTACCGGGGACAGGAACAGTGCGTTCAGCACGGACTTGCCTTTGAAATCGTAACGACTTAGTGCATACGCAGCCGGAACTCCAAGCACCAGTGCCAACAGGTTCCCCAGCAAGGAAATGATGATGGACGTCTGGAACGTGCGGAGGAAACCGCCTGTGTTGAAAATATTCTCATACCAGCGGAAGGAGAACCCTTCCGGCGGAAATTTGAGTACCGTTCCCGGTTCAAACGAAGTGATCGATATGATCAGAAGCGGGCCCAGCAGAAAGATAAAGACCAGCAGACTGAACAGGCCCAGCCCGATATGTTTCTCCCGCATATGTCTACCCCTTCGGATTTAAAGTTTTGGCCATTTTGTTCATGACACCGACCACGACAAATGTAATTACAATCATAATCGCGGCAACAACCGAGGCCAGATACCAGTCGTTGAGAGTCATGGCGTTCTGATACAGGAACGTAGCAATCACACGCTGCTTGCCTCCAAGGAGGGCAGGTGTGGTATACGCCGTCAGGCTTCCGACAAAGACAAGCACGGCTCCGATCACAAGTCCTGGCACAGCCAGCGGGAATACAACCCGGCGGAATGCCGTAATGCGCGATGCGCCGAGACTTTGCGCTGCCTTGAGCAGATCACCGTCAATGTTCTCCAGCACACCCACCAGAGAGATAATCATCAGTGGCAGGAACAGATGCGTCAGACCGATCATCATCGCTGCTGGCGTGTACAGAATATCCAATGGCTTGTCCACGATCCCCAGACCAACAAGGGTGTTGTTGATCAGCCCTTTGCGTCCAAGGATGATCATCCAGCTAAACGAGCGCACGACCGGGCTGGTCAGCAGCGGAAAGATCGCCAGTGCCAGCAAAATACCTTTGCGACGCGGCGCTTTCTGCGAAATATAATAAGCTGTCGGGAATCCGAGCACCACACAGACGATGGTGGTGACCACGCTGACTTGCAGCGTCGTAAGCAGTATTTTCAAAAAGTATGGGTCTCTGAAAAAATGCATGTATCCTTCAAACGTGAAGGAGTTTTCTTGGAAAAACGTCGATCCGATCGTCAGGACAATCGGAATGATCATAAATGCCGCCAAAAACACGAACCCCGGCAGCAATAGCCAGTAGATTACTGATTTTTTCATCGCCATACTCCTGACTTGTAAAATGGTTTTATTCACACGTTTCACTGGCGCACATTTCAAAAAATATCCACGTTCATTGCATCAGCCGTTCCGGTTACGAATCGTTCTTACGATCGCTGTTATCCTTGGATTTTCTTGATCTCTTTCTTAATAGAAGGAAAAATCCAAGGATAGTGTATGCTTCCGAAGTAGCTTTCTTTCAGAAAGCTTTTAGGCGAACGCTTCGCTTCTTAAGAATCGATTTCGTCCCCTACACTACCAGCGCAATACGTAAGGATTAATTTTCAAATTGAACGCCAATGCCGTAAAGATCATAACTACGCGTTTAACGCGTTGATAAATAGTTCAAGGAACGCTTCTGCGTCTACGGTTTCGCAGACGAGGGTGTTGGGCTGCTCACCCAAACGGTTTTGGAAGTCGCATACCATTTGGCCATCGCACAGACGGCTGGCGGTTTCGACATCCACGTAATATGACTTGCGCCCAACGAGTTCGGGGGCAAGGGCTACGCCCACGGCCAGTGGATCATGCAGGGCACAAGCCCTTACGCCGTTCATTTGTTCATACCGGTTGATGTAAATCTCCGTGCTCTGAGCAACGTACGCACGCAGTGCAGGATCGGTGAGACGCTCAATCGTTGCCTCATTCAGTAACGTTTGACGCGTCACATCCAGTCCGACTTGCGTAAGCTTCTCGATGCCCGCGTGCAATACGATGCGTGCCGCCTCTGGATCAGCGTATGTGTTGTACTCGGCTGTCGGCGTAATGTTGCCATGTCCGCGAACCACGCCACCCATGAAGATGACTTCCTTCAATAAAGAAGGCAATTCAGGACACTTCATCAGCGCGAGTGCCAGATTGGTTAATGGAGCAGTCATGATCAATGTCAGTTCGCCTGGATATAACTTGGCTTGCTCCACGATAAAGTCCGGCGCAAAACCTTCCTCGGCTTGCTTGGACACCGCCGGATCAGGCAGCGCACCGCCCAATCCGTCCTGCCCATGTACCCGGTGTTCATAATGCGACTTGCGAGTAAGGGGTCCTGCCGCTCCAGCAATCACCGGAATTTCAGGTGCACCCGCAAATTCAAGGATTTTGCACGTATTCTCTGTTGCCTGCTGGAGTGATACGTTCCCACAGACTGTGGTGATACCGAGAATGTCCAGCTTCCGGCTTTTGACCGCCAGCAAAATTGCCAGTGCATCGTCAATCCCCGTGTCCACATCCATAATGATGCGATTCAGCGTTTCATTCATCCGTTCTCAACTCCTATACGGTGATTGGTTGCTTGCTGCAAAAAATATAAGTTCAACATATCGATCAAAGGTAACTTTTTTATTGTGCAATCTCGCGGTTCCAACGATCTGTCCAGCCTTTAACCTGTTGATTGACGAATTCCATATCCAGCTTGTTCAGTTTCTCAACAACGTCAGCACCGTATGTTACACCTTCTGCTTCTTCAGCAGTCAGTTCAACCTTGGTATTAACCGGAGAGTCAACTTTAGCTTTAGCAGATTTTGCTTGTACATCTTGGCTAAGCTGCCAGTTAATGAATTCTTCAGCCAGTTCTTTATTTTTGCTGCCCTTCACGACATTGATCGTGTTCATCACGGCATATGCACCTTCGCTCGGTGTAACAAACTTCGCATTAGGTACGGCTGCTTTCAGATCTTTGAAATACATTTCCATGATCGGTCCGCCTGCAATCTCCTCCTGGGAGAACATGTTCACGAACTCGGACGTTTGGCTATAGAATTTCACCACATTGCCGCTCAGTTTTTTCAGTTCAGCAAATGCTGCATCTTCATTAAACGTATCATTACCAGCTACACGAGAAGCTGCATCCACAACCATCGGGCCTGCTGTTGCCGTAATATTCGGGATAGTCAGATTACCCTCAAACGCCGGGTCCCACAGGTCACTCCATGAAGTCAATTCTTTGGAAACGAGGTCCGGGTTATAAGCGATTCCGAGCTGTCCAACTGTGTAAGCCGGGCCATAATCTTCACCAAGCGGGGCTTTGGCAATATCATAAATGTCATTTACATTTGGAATTTTGGAGCGGTCGATTTTTTCAAACAGACCTTCATCGATACCTTGTTGTGCATAGTAGTCCGACAGGTAGATGACATCGACATTTGATGTACCTTGACGGATTTTGTTCAGGCGCTCAGCGTTATTGCCGACTTCCAGTACGATGTCTACATTATGTTCTTTTTCAAAGGGACCAAATACCGATTCATTGAAGAAATCTTCGGAGAAGCCCCAAGTGGAGATAACCAATTTGGTAGCTGCTGTTCCCCCACTGCCTGATCCACCTGCTGCATCCTCTGTGCTGCCACAACCTGCAAGTAATACTGATGTCATTGCCACTGCTGCCAAACCGCTAATCCACTTTTTCATCATGATCCTGATTCCCCCTGATATATGTGATTTAACAACCCAACCATTAAGTTGAACTAGCTTACATGCTCTGCTAAGCATTTACACCTAACGAAGAGGACAGAAATAACCTGAAGAAGCGAAGCGTGCGCCTTTATCACCGGATTTCACCTTTATTAAAGGATCAAAAAATCTGGGGATAACAGCGATCGGAAGGTTGTTCTGTCATCGAGTGCCCGTGTAAATTACGTTAGTTGAGTGTGTATAGTTCGACTTAAAAAACAAAAAGAAAAGCATTCTTGTATAAACAAGAACACTTTTCTTCGTAAACAAAGGAAAGCGACACCCGCTGCCGGTACATCATCGGTTTCTGCTTCAGAATCAATCCGAAGACAGACGCCATCATATGAAATTGTACGGAACCTGATCATGAATCCGGGCCATAACCTTCGTATGCTTCAACAAGAATCTATCCTGCCGATCCATCCTAGGCCTGTTCCAGAATCACATTCGTAATCGCCCACTGAGTGGACGCATCATAATCCCGCAATATAGCTTCAATTGGCAAACCCATGTGTTGCTCGAGCTTCTCCCGGAATTTCTTCTTATATAAGACAGACATGCGGAAGTCCACTTCCAGCTTTAAGCCGGGGGCCTCCCCTTCCAGGGCGTCAGAGCGCGGTGAACGTCGGTGCTTCGCGTAGAAGGTCACAATGTTCTGGTCAATGGTCACTCTCAGGAGAGTGGTGCCAAATCCGAACAGTTCCTTCGAGATTTCGTTATAATACTGGCACATCTTCTTCTTGCTCTCATTGCTGTCCAGTAGTTCCATGAACTCACCCACATCTCTTACTACCGTACATTCGACGTGTTAACACGATTGATTATACATAAATCTTCCGAAATGAGCAACCCAAAAGATATACATAACATGTAAATCACACACAGAAGCGAACGATAAGATATTTGCCTCCAAAAACAATTCGTCTTAAACCGCAGTAAATTTACATTAATATGCCCGCATGTAAGTCCTATACTATTGTTACTTCCAAACTACGTTTTAATACACCTTGTTCGAGTCTTCGTTTCAACTTTCCTTAAAAGGGTATTAATTCCTGCGAAACATAGACAAACTTCGTCAACAACCGTTAAAATGAGACACAATGTTAACATGTTTTTATTTTCTAGAAATTGGAGGCTTAACCCATGCAATGTCCAGTATGTAACCACGAAAATGGAGATGCCCAGTTTTGCGAGAGGTGCGGATCTAATCTAACGCAAACTAACTCTTCACCCTCTCTTGTAAAGAACCCGGAATCTGCTGCTGCTTCAGAACCTGAATATACTCGCTGGTCCAGTACGCAGAACACATCTTCCGAGGCACCCGTTCGACCGAACACAACATCCGTCTCTACTCAGAAACAACAGACAACAGAATCAACAGGCACCAATGATCATGCTTCTGCAGGAGACAACAGCTCCAATCAGTGGAATAATATTGTGCAGAATGAGAAAGTTCAGCAAGCCAAAGAAGTAAGCAAACAGTATCTATCCTATTTCCTCAGTGTATTAGCTCGTCCTTATCAGACGATGAAAACCGTTGGCGACCAGCATTCACTAAACGGATGGCTAACGATGGCGCTGATTGCAGTCCTATCTTCTACATACTTCTTAATTACCTTTAGTCGCATAGGCATGGACGGCTTGTTCATTGGTGGATTTGTAAGGCCACTATTGTTCACCGTCATTATCCTGATTGCCTCAATTGCACTGATGTACGCTATTCTGAAAATTGAAAAAATAACCTTCCGTCCCAAAACACTGGTTGCCCAGTTCGGTACATTGCTTGTTCCTGCTGTCGTATCCCTTGTTCTGGCGAATCTGTTTATTATCATCTCGTATTCCATCGCGATCGCCTTGCTTGTGATCTCGTACATCATCATATTTGTCGCTCTGAACTCGGTGCTATTCCACTATCCACTGAATCGTACCAAAGCAGCCATCGACAGTATGTACAGCGTACTCATCGCCAATGTGGTCGTATTCTTTATTCTGTATCGATTGTTGGGTGAGGTTATTATGGGACTGATCGGATTGATGCTGTCGCCGTTTGGTCGTCTGTAAACATTATCCCCGTTATCCGTAAAATTGTATTGAGGCGCTCCCTTCTCACGTGGGGAGCGCCTTTTTTTGTTTTCCAAGGCAGCATTGCACTGTGCACGTATCATACACTATAATGTGTAGTGCAACAGGTATGTTCTTATTGACGTAATAAACCAATCCAGCAACTCCCCGTTACGTAATGAAAGGATTCATCGTTGTTATCAACACTACATTATGTAGTGTTAAATTCACTCATTTTACAAAGAAAGCAGAGGGACTCTCTATGGACATGACCAATATGAATCATATGCAAATGGAGCATGAGGCAGGTACATCCTACCTGTGGCTCATCGTTGGTGTAATTGTGTTACTGTTCTCCATCGCCGCCTATATCTGGGCATCACGTACACAGGGCAAAATTCTGGGCCACATGAAAAAGAAAGAACGGGCGGACATTCAGAAAAAAAGTCGATCCCTTCGGCTGTCTGCACATGTAATGATGGCTGTGTCGATTATTACGTTTGGCCTGTTCTTCATGCAAGGAGCAGGTAAAACATATAATGTAGCCGATCTGGAATCCAACGCGACAATCGACGTGACGGACGATAAATATTATGGGGCTGACCATACGGAGGACCCCATTCAGTATGAGATGACAATTCCAACATCCGGGCCGCATAATCCGCATGATATCAAGTTTGGATTTTACACCGACTTCCCGGGCTATAATTATCTGGTGCACAATCTGGAGCATGGGGATATCATCATCTATTATCGTGAGAATGCAAGCGAGGACTTGAAGGAGCATCTGAAATACCTCGCCAAATTCCGCGAAGCCGGGGCAGGTATACTGGCCGTGCCCAACAAGGATATTCCCGAAGGCAGTGAAGTCGTGGTGACCGCATGGACCAAAACGATGAAACTCGACCAATTCGACGATGCCAAGGTGGGTACTTTTATCAATAAATATATTAATCAGGGACCGGAAAAGATTCCTGCCTCTGTTCGCCAGGGCGGCGGAACAATGTAATGGCGTAATCACTCAGTCATGTGAAGGCATCAAGTCGTAACCATGAAGCTTGTACCAATAATGTACTTGGTCAATATAATATTAAAACGTAATTAGCTCCCGGATCAAAATTGACTTGGGGGCTAATTCTTTATCGCCCGGATGCCGATATTTCAAGTAGAAAACTGTATATTTGATATACAATACATACGAACCAAAAAAGCGACAAACACCATCTAAAGAGACAAAGAGACGATTCATCCAACAGATCAAGGGGGACACTTTTACCAATGAACAGTTTGTTTATGCGGATCTTTTTATTTTTTTCCTGTCTGATGCTGGCCGCGGGTGCGGTTCTTGGCATTACGATGTACCGTTCATCGGCGCAACTGGTCGAGCAATCCATGGGGATGCAGGCACAGGCTGTGGCAGAACGGGCAGCTGCACTAATTGACACTTCTCTGTATGCACCACTCAGTACCGGACAGGAAGAGACAGCGTATTATGGCACATTACGTGAGCAGCTCAGTCAACTGCGCGAGGCCAATGGGCTCAAGTATCTGTATACCCTTGGTACACGCGAAGAAAATGGAACAAATACATATTTCTATGTTGTGGATGGGGCTGCTGCCGATGTAGCAGAAGATGACTTCTCCCCTTACGGTTCCGCGGAAGAGAACCATTATGAAGGAATGCTGCAAGCTTTTGAAAAGAATGAACCTATTCGGGGCGAACTCACACAGGATGAATATGGCGCTACCATTACTGCGTATGTGCCGATCCATGGGGCTGACGGGAAAGTACTGGGGCTGGTCGGTGCGGATCTGGACTCCACTGCGGTCTATGAACTGATGTCCCGCAACCGCATGACCATGATCTGGACAGCCTTGGCTATTGTGCTGCTCAGTGTCTTGCTGGTGTATGGATTCGCCCATTACTTGACCCGACCATTGGTGAAGTTGAAGAAGTTAATTACCCAGGTAGGAAAAGGCGACCTGACCGTCAACGTTGAACTTAGTCGCAAGGACGAGGTGGGACAGCTCGCTTCCGAGTTCAAACATCTGGTCACAGGTACTCGGGATGTCATGACGGGCATCCGTCAAAGCTCTGATTCTCTGCTACAGGCTGCGGAAGGTGTATCAAAACATTCGCAGGCAACTGCCGAAGCTAGTCAGCGTATTGCCGAGCATACCAATCATACAGCCAGTGGAGCTGCTGAACAGGTGGCACGTGCAGGCGAAGTTACGGTAGCCATGGAAGAAATTACACGCAGCATGCAGCATATTGCGAACTCTTCTTCTATGGTCGCGGATGTCTCGCAGGAAACGACCAATAACGCGGTGCAAGGTCAAGCCAACATCAACACGGCAATAGACAGCATGGACAAAATTCATCAAGCGAATGTGCAGATGGTGGCCTCCACCTCTCAGCTAGAGCAGTACTCTGATAAAATTGAGTCTGTTGCACATCTAATGAAGGGTATCGCTTCACAGACCAATCTGCTCGCCCTTAATGCGAGTATTGAAGCGGCTCGTGCAGGAGAGTATGGCAGCGGGTTTGCAGTGGTTGCCTCAGAGGTTCGCAAGCTTGCGGGGGAATCAGAGCAATCGTCCCAGCATGTCACCGAACTGATCGCCGAGATGACACGTCAGACTTCCCTGTTGTCAGAACATATGTCAGCAAGCACATCTGCCGTACAGTCCGGTCTCGCTGTTGTACAGGAAGCAGGTCGTTCGTTCACATCCATTCATACCGGAATTGAGACGATGAATGAACGTCTGCACGAAGTATCCGCAGCATCCGAGCAGCTGTCTGCCAGCGCCGAGGAAGTGTCCGCTTCCGTGGAGGATATGGAGCATATCTCGCGGGAATCCTCTTCCAGTATCCAACAGGTGTCACACGCTACCGGAAGCCAGCTGCAATCCATGGATGAGATGCGTGCATCCGCAGAATCTCTGCGGTTACTGTCCAGTGAGCTAAACGGGTTGATTAGTCGATTTAAAATATAACGGGCAGCTTAGAATGCTATATAGATTGAACTAAAGAATATTCACACTTGCCACTTCGATGACAGAACAACCTTCCGATCGCTGTTATCCTCAGATTTTTTGATTCAATTTTACAATGGTGAAAATCTGAGGATAAAGGCGAACGCTACGCTTCTTCAGGTTATTTCTGCCCTCTACGTTCTCGTGTAAAATAATTAGTTCAATCTATAAAATCAGCACACAACAAAAAGCCGCACGGCAGGGACGGGATTATGGGGTCAACCCCATTTCCAGACACTGCCTGCGGCTTTATTTTTGTTGTACCTTTAAGGATGGCGAGCTCTAAGGCTGCCTGAATTAGTAGCGCTGCGGAGCAGCTTTTTTACCCAAATCCGTCATGTACGTAAAGAACGCTTCCGGATCGGTATCATACACCAGTTGTACTGGACGTCCGTCTGCTTGCTCCACCGTGCGGCCTTGGCTAGGACCATCCGGGATGACAATACAGTTGACCGTTTTCTTCTTCACGATGTCCTCGCGTCCAACGGAAGCCGTTGTCAGCACATCCCACAGATAATATGTGGAATTCGTCTCACTGTACACCAGTGGCGGACAACCCGCGTAACAGTTCCCCAGGAAGTCCACGCCTTCGAAGCGACGCTCTGCTGCCCAACGGTTACGAACGGCTGGAGTCAGAGGTACTTTGTTCGTGCTTTCGAGTGCAACCAGATCGATCTGGATGCCGCTCTGCCATACACGGTAAGCCGCTTCCGGGTCCCAGAAAACGTTCCATTCCGCTGTGCCGTCATGCTCAGGCTCTTCCACGTTACCACGCTCGAATGTGCCACCCATCCATACCAGCTTGTCGATTTTCTCTTCAATGTCTGGTGCTTCGTCCAGTGCACGCGCAAGGTCTGTCAGTGGTCCTGTGAACAGGAGCAATGTTTTGCCTTCGGTGTTACGCACTTTCTCAATCAGATGCTGGTGTGCCGGAATAGCAGAGAGTGGTGCTTCCATTTTGCCGGACTCGTTCAGTACAGGAAGTGCATCTACATAGAAGGAATGCAGTCTCCACGCCGCAGGAAATGGATTTTTCCCTCTGGAGTTGGATTTGGATACCTCTACGGAATATGTACCGAAACGATCGATAATTTTACGGCTGGCATCTGTTGCTGGCTCCAGATATCCGTCTGCCGGAATAACCGATACACCGGTTACATGTACATTGTCCATTTGCAGAAGCATGAACAGCGATACGAGGTCATCCACGCCGCCGTCATGGTTAAAATACACATTAAGTTGGTTCGTCATGCTTGCTTTCATCCTTCCCCTGGTTGTCCCATTGATGTTGATTCATCCGTCTGCCCTAAGCCGACGCTTCCTCTATTATGTCCCATAACCCTTGTCTACGTAAACCTTCCCTACGCAAAGAAAACAAGGATCATGCCTCATCCTGCGGATATTTTACAGTTCCACCATTCCATCTCAGGAGCAGACCCGTTCAACTCAATTCCATGCCATTGTTATGCCAAAAGAAATGGACAGCTGGCTCGAAGCCCCGCTGCCCATACTACCCATCCATGCATTACACGGACTGGTTCTGTTTCTCTTCATTCTTCTCGGCAATCGGTACATACTTGCCTGGCCAGAAGGCCCATTTGCCCAGCAATGTGGTGATTGCCGGAACCATGAACGGACGTACCAGGAATGTATCCAACAACACACCAACAGCCGTTATAATACCAAACTGTACCAACACCTGAATTGGCAATGTAGCAAGTACCGCAAAAGTTCCTGCCAAAATCAGACCGGCAGAGGTAATAACGGAGCTCGTCTCACCGACACCTTCCTTAATGGCTTGACGAAGCGGCATCGTTTTGCGTTTCTGCCAGATGCTGGAGATCATGAAGATGTTGTAGTCTTCACCCAATGCCACCAGGAATACGAAGGAATACAGCGGAATCGCGCCTTGGATAGCATCTGCGCCAAGGCCATAGTGAATGATGATCCAACCCAGCCCCAGAGCAGAGAAATACGACAGAACAACCGTTGCAATCAGATACGCCGTAGCTACAACAGAACGCAAGTATAATAGCAGCAATAGTGTAATCATGCCGATGACCACCGGAATAATGATCTTGGCATCCCGTTCTCCAGCCACTTCAATGTCATACTGCTCTGCTGTCTGACCATCAATCCAGACCTGACTGTCCGCATTGGTTACACCGGCATCTTGAAGCGCCTGTTCCGCAGTAGCCCGCAGATCCGGAATATGCTGCATCGCCTCCATGGAGTACGGATTCAGATCGAATTCCACATCAAAGGCGGTAATGTTGGCGTTCTCGGCACCCTGTTGGGCATCGCCTACTTTGCTAATGTAGTCCAGTGATTCGAGACGCTGCTTCAGATCGGTTTCTTTGCCACCTGAATCTACAATCACTTTCACTGGAGCCAGCTCGCCTTGGGAGAACTGTTCACCAATGACCGTGAAACCTTCGCGGGAAGGTACATCCTCCGGGAACGAAGACAACAGATCATATGTGAATTTAACCTGAGTTGAGAATGCTGCCAGTCCTCCCAGCAGTACCACGGTAATTGCAAGCACGGCCCAAGGTTTAGTGACCACCGTACGGCCAATCCAGCTTTCCTTTACTTTGCGTGGAGCAGGAGCCGGTTTGCCTTTTTTCTTGGCACGTTCCACTTCCATCTCATGAGTACGCGGTACAAACGGGTAGAATGAACCCCGGCCGAAGATCGCGAGAAGTGCCGGAACCAGTGTCAGACTTGCTATAAACATAATAAAGATGGACAGACTGAATGGTACGGCAAAACGATGATATGCCCCATATTCAGCCAGCAATAGCACCAGCAGTGCTGCAACGACCGTGAATCCACTCATGGCAATAGCGCCGGAAGATCCGGTAATGGCCTGGAAAATGGCTTTCTTTTTGTCCGGCTCATGATAGAGAATCTGGCGGTATCTGGAGATCATAAACAGGCAGTAATCCGTTCCTGCTCCAAATAACAATACAGTCATGATCGAGATGGACTGTGCGTCCACCGTAATCCAGCCTTGATCCGCCATGAATCCGAGAATCGGACTGGTCACCATATACGCGAATCCAACCGCAATAATTGGGATAATCGCGAGTACAGGTGAGCGATAGATCAATAGCAGCAGCACCAATACCAGTACAACCGTAGCGATCAACAAGGAAACATCGGCGGAGGAGAACAATCCGCTCGCGTCAATGGATATCCCTACTGGCCCTGTTACACGGGCAATCAGTGTATTGGCATCATCTATAGCTACATCGAACGGGTTCGCCCCGAAGATGTCTTGTGTTTTTTGCTCAAGTGCTTCAATACCTTCCTTCAATTGTTCCGAATCGGCACCTTCATTGAAGAAAAGTGGCATAACCAAGGTACTTCCGTCTTCCGAAAGCTGGCCTTTCAATGCCTGTGGAGGCAATTGATAGAGTGGCACAACAGACTGTTGTTGTTCTACCGGATCTTGATCCAGTCGTTCCGTTAATGCCTGAATGTTCTCAATCTGCTCATCCGTCAAACCGCCGGCTTGACGCCATACGATCAGCGCAGGCAATCCTTCACCACCAGGGAATTCCTTCTCGGCAAGTGCAGCTGCCTGAACCGATGGTTTGGACTCACTCAGATCCTGCGCGTTATTAGTTTCACGATCACCTACAGCAGGCCATACCATGCCAAGCACAACGGCGATAATGATCCATACCAACAGTGTAATCCATTTGCTTCGTTTGCCAGCAACCCAGCGACCATAACCCGAACCTTCCTGCATTGTCTCTTCATCTCCCTATTCTGTTTCTATGAAGCCCTATTTATGTGATGATGTAGTAATGAACCACGGGTCATAGTATAATCGACTTAATTATATATACCGGAAGGTTAATTTTGCAATGCCTAATTTGTGAACTTGCTAAACTAGCAATTAAATACGTAAAGAGGTCAGTGATTATGAGCAAAAAAACAAACATTCCCCGGTCTCCGGGCAGACCCAAAACGGGTGCCGATCAAGCATCTGTACAAACCAACATATTGATGACAGCTTCACGTCTGTTTATGGAATATGGGTATGAACCCGTCTCTCTTCAACAGATTGCTTCAATATGTAATGTAACCAAAGCATCGATCTATTATCACTTCACCAGCAAAGCCGATCTGTTCACCGTTGCCATTACACGCATGATGGCAATGAGTATGCAGCAGACTTCACTCCGCTTGGATGAACCTGGCACACTACAAGAGCGGCTGATCAAGGTTGCAGAAGCGAAGATGCAACACTCCCATATTGAAACCGAGACCATGATGCGAGAAGCCGAGAAGCATCTGAATACGGAGCAGCTTAGCCAGATTCGAGAAGCCGAGGTTCGTATCTTTGAAGTGCTTGGGACCCACTTCCAGCAGGAGATGGATAACGGTTATTTGCGGGTCGCCAATCCCATGCTGCTTGCCCATGCATTTACGTCACTGCTCATGCTCGCGAACCGCGAAGATGTGCGCAACATGAATGGCGGCAGCATTAAGGAACTCGCACGGGAACTTGTTGCCCTGTTTCTGGATGGAGCGGTTAAGCGGAACGAAAGATCATGATAGGAGGAACAACTTATGTCACATTCAAAATCATCCCCACGCATCCCCCGTCTGCTGGAAACAAGGCGCATATACCTGCGTCCTTTCGAGATTACGGATGTGGATGCTTACTTCCCCGGTCTGTTTGACGCTGAGATGCGCAGGCTGACGGGAACACAGAATAGTTTCACACGCGCTCAGGTTGAACGTTATGTTGAAAACGCAGCACAGGATGACTCCAGACTCATGCTACTTATTGCTTTACAGGAAAATGACCAGATCATCGGAGATGTCGTCCTGATGGACATGCATGCCAAGAATCGCAGTGCACATATTCGTGTGGCCATCGATCAGGCGGAGCATCAAGGAAAAGGCTATGGCAGCGAGGCGTTACTGCTTATGCTGGACTACGGCTTCGGTATCTGTAACCTGCATCGAATCGAGCTTGAAGTCTACGCCTTCAACGAGAGAGCTATCCGCACGTATGAGAAACTCGGATTCCAGCACGAAGGTGTGAAGCGGGATGTCTTGTTCTATAATCACCAATATCATGATGCCATTCAGATGAGCATGCTGGAGGATGAGTTCAGGCAACATCATATGAAAGATCAGGCAGGTAATAATTAGGTTTCCGTTCGGCCAAAATCAAGCCAAAAAACCAGGGAGTTAGTACACCTCCCCGGTTAGAAACTTCAGATGACCCATCAGCACCGATAGCTCGGCGGGTGTCTTCATATACAATTCGCCATCCGTGTCAGCTGACATCGGCGTATCTGTGTTCACTTTTAGCGTAGATGCCTTGAAGTATGAAATGCTCTCACTCTGGGGTTGCCAATCTCCCTCGGGCTTATGTGACAGGATCTCTCGCAGCAGCGGGATGCCTGTCTCATGAATAATGAGTACGTCCAGTTCCCCATCCTGCAATGCATCCGGTGCAAAAGGCAGGGCATTCGTCCCCAGAAAACGGCCGTTGGCTGCGTAGATCATCACCGCTTCCCCTTCCATCTCTTTCCCATCTGCCTCCAATTGATAACGAAACGGCTCCGTATGACTAATCGTCTGCAACGTGCTGATGAAATAACTGAGCTTACCCAGCGTGCCTTTCAGGTTCTCGTTAATATTCTGCGATGCATCACTGATCAAGCCAATACCAAAAAAGTTCGTGAACACCCGATCATTGGCTCGTCCAACATCAATAGATACTACCCGACCTGCGAGCATTTCTTGTGCAGCAGTCTTTGCATCGGGTGAAATGCCGAGCGAACGCGCAAAGTCATTACAGGTGCCTCCAGGCAATATGCCAATCAACGGAGGATGCTGCAGATCAGCCAGTCCATTCACGCATTCATGCACCGTGCCATCCCCACCCAGGATAAACACCACATCGAATTGTTCACCGCGATCACGACACAACTTCTCTCCTTCGCCCGGTCCATCGGTACGCACAATGACGAGTTCATGGACAGCGGGAGCCAGCACACCAGCCACGAGACCCACTGTATTCTCACGATTGGCCTTACCTGAATGATGATGATGAATTAACAATGCTTTGTTAAACTCCATCCTTCTTTTCCTCCATTCCAATGCTTGTTAACCTTTACCCATAAAGGTTGAAGCCGTAAACAAGCTCTGCGCTATGCACTTATCATGATCCAGAATAGGTTACCCCATCCGGTATGCATCCTAATCCTCATTCATTCGTAATAGCTATATAAATTCAACTATTTAGATAAATCGTTGATCTTACAAACCATTTCCTTGGTTAACCAGATGTATGCATGAGAAAAAGGGTTTCTTCGCACCTTATGTCATAAGACTGCAAATTTTGCTGGTGAGAACCCATTCAAAACGATTCAAAACGGTTATATCTATACCATATACGAATGGAGGGATTCCCTATGATTCCGGCAACATTGGAACAATTGGAGCAAGTTCGCAAGGAATGCCGTACCATGGTTCGCAAAAGAGCTACCGCATCTGCCGGTACAACACTCGTTCCGCTGCCCGGTACAGACGTACTGGCTGATGTGGGAATGCTGATGCAGCTGTTGCCTGCCATTAACAATAAATTCGGATTATCACAAAAACAGCTGGACGGCATGGACCCCGAGACCAAATCCATGATCTATGGATTCGTCATGTCCATCGGAAGCAAAGTCATCGGACGTATGGTGACGAAAGAGCTGGTTGTACAGGTTCTGAAAAGAGTCGGCGTACGCGTAGCTACCAAATCCGTCGCCAAATTTGTACCCTTTGCAGGACAGGGATTGGCTGCCGCACTCAGCTTCACAGCCATGCGTTATGTGGGTAACAAACATGTCGATGACTGTTATGAAGTCGTCAAACGCATGATTGAGCAACGCGAATTAATCCCGGGTGAACCCGCTCCGTCTACGCTGGAGGAAGCTAACACTGACGACATGAAGATAGAAGCGAGGTCGATCTCTAGCAACATCACTGATGATCCTGCGAAGGAATCTAAGGATCAGTAACTAAAACGATCCATATCCTAATGTCACTCCTCTGGATCACGATAAATAGCCGGGAACCCCTAATAGGGACTCCCGGCTATCCTTGTTATTTACATTTTCATCAGATCGCCTGCGGTTGTTGCTCCGCAAACTGACTATTGTACAGATCGGCGTAGAATCCTTGACTCGCCATTAACTCATCATGATTGCCCTGTTCAATCACGTTACCATGATCCATCACTAGGATCAGATCGGCGCCGCGAATGGTGGACAACCGGTGTGCAATGACAAAGCTTGTGCGATCTTTCATCAGATCATTCATTGCTTTCTGGATAAATACTTCGGTCCGTGTATCCACGCTACTTGTCGCTTCATCCAGAATGAGGATGGCCGGATTCGCCAGAATTGCTCTTGCAATGGTCAGCAACTGTTTCTGCCCTTGAGAGATGTTCGACGCCTCTTCATTCAGCACCGTGTCATATCCATCAGGCAGTGTACGAATAAAGTGATCCGCATGTGCCGCAACGGCTGCCTTGATGACATCCTCTTCCGTTGAACCTTCTCGACCATAAGCGATGTTGTCCCGAATCGTTCCGTTGAACAACCAGGTATCCTGAAGCACCATACCGAACAGACTGCGCAGCTTGCCACGCTCCATGTCCTTAATGTCGGCACCGTCAATCGTAATCCGACCATCCTGAATTTCGTAGAAACGCATTAACAGATTGATGAGGGTCGTTTTACCGGCTCCCGTTGGTCCAACAATGGCTACGGTCTGTCCCGGTTTTACATCAATGTTCATGTTATGAATGAGCAGTTCATTTTCTTTATATCCAAAATTAACACCTTGGAACGCAACCGCGCCTCTAGGCTGCTGTAATTGCACGGGTTGTTTGGACTCCGGAACTTCTTCCTCTTCAT
The DNA here is from genome assembly GCF_037974275.1 of Paenibacillus sp. FSL R5-0519. Lineage (NCBI taxonomy): Bacteria > Bacillati > Bacillota > Bacilli > Caryophanales > Paenibacillaceae > Paenibacillus > Paenibacillus sp. FSL R5-0519. Next base: position 117,026 of record NZ_CP150234.1, on the reverse strand, counting down.
CCAGCAACTCAAATACCCGTTCTGCCGATGCAATCGTCGATTGAATGATATTAGAGATATTGGCAATCTGGTTAATCGGTTGTGTGAATTGACGGGAGTACTGCGTGAAAGCCAGAATATCCCCGATGGAGATAGATCCGCGTGTAACGAAAATCCCACCAACCACACAGATCAGTACATAACCCAGGTTACCGACAAAACTCATGAGCGGCATAATAATACCGGAGATAAACTGGGCCTTCCAACCGGATTCATACAACTCTTCATTGACCTTCTCGAATTGCTGTACCGATTGTTCTTCACGTCCAAATGCTTTGACAACCTTGTGTCCCGTATACATCTCTTCGACATGACCATTCAGTTCCCCGAGGGACTTCTGTTGGCCTGCAAAGTGTTTTTGCGAACGGGAAGCGACCAGCATAACAACCACCACACTGAGTGGCAGCGTCAAAATCGTGATCAAGGTCATCCATGGACTAATCGTCATCATCATGATGATTACCCCTACAATCGTTACGATGGACGTAATGAACTGTGCCAAACTTTGCTGAAGGGTATTACTGATATTGTCCACGTCATTCGTAGCACGGCTCAGTGTCTCCCCAGTCGTGCGGGAGTCGAAATATTTCAAAGGAAGGCGTCCAACCTTCGCACTGATCTGCTCACGCATGTCATAGACAACACGCTGGGCTACACCAGCCATCAGGTATTGCTGAATATACATGAATGCAGCACTGAACAGATAGAGCCCGCCAAGCAGGTATAATACTTTCATCAATGCAGGAAAATCAATCCCGGCTCCCTGCACACCCTGTAGGATGGCAATGGCGCCTTCACTAAGAATATCCGTACCTTCGGCCATGATCTTAGGACTGATGATACTGAATACGGTACTCAGAATGGCTGCAACAAGCACCCCAAGTAGACGAGAGCTGTGGGGCTGGAGATAACGAATCAAACGCCGCAGTGTGCCTTTGAAATCTTTTGCTTTCTCAGCGGGAGGTCGCATGCCCATACCCGGACCGGGTCCCGGTCCGCGAGAGGCACGGGGTGCTTTATGTTTTTCTGTATGATCACTCATGCGATCTCCTCCTCAGTCAGCTGGGAGGATACAATTTCGCGATATACTTCATTGTGCTCCAGCAGCTCTTTATGTGTTCCTGAACCGACAATTCGTCCCTCATCCATAACCAGAATGCGATCGGCATCCATTACTGTACTTACGCGCTGGGCAACAATCAGCACAGCCGCTTCTGTCGTTTCGGACTTCAGCGCAGCACGAAGTTTAGCATCCGTTTTGAAATCGAGGGCAGAGAAACTGTCATCAAAGATATAGACTTCCGGACGGCGAACAAGTGCGCGAGCGATGGACAGACGTTGCTTTTGTCCACCAGACACGTTGTTACCCCCTTGTGCAATTAGGCTGTCATATCCATCTTTCATCTCGGTAATGAAGTTCTCTGCCTGAGCCGTACGAGCCGCATGAACAACTTCATCCATTGTGGCATCGTCTTTCCCGTGACGGATATTCTCCGTAATTGTACCCGTAAAGAGGACTGCCTTTTGTGGCACAAAGCCAATTTTGGCACGCAAATCTTCCTGCCGAAGTTCCCGCACATCCGTACCATTGACCCGAACGCTGCCTTCAGTCACATCATAGAATCGTGGAATAAGACTGAGCAATGTCGATTTCCCGGAACCCGTACCCCCAATAATGGCTGTTGTCTCACCTGAACGAGCTGTGAAGGATATATCGGACAACGCTGGATTCTCTGCGCCCGGATAACGGAAAGTTACATGGTCAAACTCAATCATCCCCTGCATGGATTTCATGCTACGAGGCTGCTCGGGATTGCTAAGATCCGGCTGCATATCAAGTACTTCGTTAATCCGTTCTGCTGATGCTGAAGCTCTTGGAATCATGACAAAGATCATGGAAACCATAATCAGTGAGAACATGATTTGCATGGCATATTGAATGAAGGCAATCAATGCACCGATGTTCATATTGCCGCTGTCGATCCGCATTCCACCAAAATAAAGAATGGCAATCATCGAAAAGTTCATAACCAGCATCATAACAGGCATAATGGTCGCCATGAGCACATTAACTTTAATCGAAGAATCTCTCAGTTCCGTGTTGGCCCCGTTAAAGCGCACGCGCTCATGCTCACCACGGTTAAAGGAACGAACGACGCGAATCCCTGTTAACTGCTCACGCAGCACCAGGTTGAGTCGATCCAGCTTTTTCTGAATGGTTTTGAACAAAGGTAAACCCTTGGAACCAATCAGCGCAATGGCTCCGCCCAGTACAGGCAGCACGACCAGGAAGATCGTAGATAATTTGGCGTCCTGTGAGACCGCCATGAAGATACCACCGATACACATCAATGGAGCCATAATCATCATGCGCAGCATCATCGTAAGTACGTTCTGTACCTGCGTAATGTCATTCGTCGTACGCGTAATCAGGGAAGCCGTACCCATCTTATCGAACTCCTGGAGCGAGAAGTTCTCCACATGACGGAATACTCTGCTGCGAAGTTGTTTGGCAAATCCACCTGCCGTGCGGGAGGAGAGGTAACTGGCGATCACCGAACACGCTGTTCCACCAATCGCGATGACCAACATCCATCCACCAATCTGCCAAATATAAGGGACATCTCCCTTAATGATGCCGAAATTCACGATATCCGCCATTAACGTAGGCAGGTACAATTCGGCAAGCGACTGAAACAGCACCAATACCAGAATGAAGATAATCGGTATTCGATAAGGCTTCAGCATGCGAAACAGTTTCATCATGGCGTATCATCTCCTTGTGTGGACGTCTCCGTCTGTTGGAAAACCACTGTATCAAAAAAGGTATAAACCTTGGTCAACAACTCCGTCAATTGAATGCTCTCTTCCTCACCCAAATGCTCGACGAGCTGGTTGAACGTTTGCATGCGCTCCTCATGTGCCGCCCGAATAATGTTCCGCCCTGCCTCTGTAATGGTGATACGCACAGCACGGCGATCCGTCGGGTCCATGGTCCGTTCGACAAGCCCTTCATCCTCAAGCCCACGAATAACCGGGGTTATTGTTGGTGATTTCACCCGCAGTAACGCACTGATTTCCGATACTTTAAGTCCTGGGCGACTCTCATTCAGTTCTCTCTCAAAATCTGGCGGATTATCCCGCCAGTCCAGACGTTCTCCTGGATGCGTACCATGCAGCAAACAAGCCAGCACCATAATTTCATTGTGATTGCGACCATGAGGTTTATGTTGCCTCCACTTGCCTTTATTAAACTGCATGATGGAGTATAAAAGCTTCTGAGCGACCGGATCAATATCCGTCATAATGGATTCCTCCTTCTTTCTTTATCATTCCATAGACATCCAACATCATAGGACATCTATTAAATAGCATCACAATTAAATAGATATGCAATTAATTAGGTTTACTAAGTATATTATCAGAGGAAGCGAAAGTCAAACAACTAAAAATAACCAAGATTATCCCATACTAAACGCTTATAACCTCTTCGTTATTGGCTTTGGCATTTTGCCCTCAATGGAGCTGGCTATAGTTATTGTGCGCAATATCAGGAAGGAAACTCAAAAAAAAGCTCCCATCCAATACTCCGGTAGATGAATACCCGGTGTACGAAATGGGAGCATTGTTATACTTATGGAACGAAAGAAACAAGGTAGCCTCTCTTATTGCAAAATTAGATGAACTTGTTGAGCATCACGCATCACCTATCATGACTTTGAAGCAGAGACCGTTTTAAGCACGGAGGCAAAAGGGAAATATTCTTTTGCATTGTTGTAGGCGATGCCCTGTACGATCTGACCAAGCAGCTCCATATCCTGCGGTGCCTCGCCCTGTTCAGCCCATTCACCAATGAGATTGCAGACCAGACGGCGGAAATATTCATGCCGGGTGTACGACAGGAAGCTGCGTGAATCAGTCAACATGCCGACAAATCGGCTCAGCAGACCCACATTCGCCAGTGCTTTCATCTGGGCCAGCATGCCGTCCTTCGTATCATTGAACCACCATGCTGCACCAAGCTGGATTTTGCCCGGAATACCACCACCCTGGAAACTGCCGATGATCGCTGCAAGGACTTCGTTGTCTCTTGGATTTAAGGAATACAGAATCGTTTTGGGTAATGCCTGCTGCTGCTCTAACGCATCGAGCAATCCAATCATTGCTGATGACAGCGGTGTATCATTCACGGCATCATAACCGGTATCCGGCCCAAGTTTGGCAAACATTCGTGTGTTATTATTCCGAGCTGCATTAATATGGAACTGCATCACCCAGCCCCGCTCTGCATACAGTTTGCCGAGGAACGTTAATGTGACCGTCTTATACTTGTCCTCTTCCTCACGAGTTACCTTCTGACCTGCAAGCGCCTTTGCAAAGATCGCAGCCGCCTCTTCGCGAGTAGCCACGCCGTAAGGAACATAATCGAGTGCATGGTCCGAGACTCGACCGCCAACAGAATGGAAGAATTCCACCCGGGACTCCAATGCAGCAAGGAAGGATTCATAATCGGAAATCGCTGTGCCGGAGGCTTGTGACAACTTGCCCACCCATTCGGTGAATGTATCCCGGTTCAATTCCAGTCCTTTATCTGGGCGGAAAGAAGGCAATACCGCCGTATCAAAGCCTTCGATCTCCTGAATCTTCAGATGATACTCCAGCGAATCGGTAGGATCATCGGTTGTGCATACAACAGTGACATTGGATTTGGTAATCAGATCACGTGCACCGAATCCGTCACTGTGCAGTTTGGCATTTACTTTTTCCCAGATGGCAGGTGCACTTGTCTCATTCAATACTTCATAGACACCAAAATATCGTTGTAATTCCAGATGAGACCAGGCGTACAGCGGATTACCGATCATCATGGGTACTGTTTTCGCATAAGCCAGGAAACGATCGTAATCGGTCACGCCTTCGCCGCCAGTTACATATTGCTCTTCAATTCCGTTAGCGCGCATGAGCCGCCACTTATAGTGATCACCGTATAACCAGGCCTCCGTAAGATTGCCAAAGGTTTTGTTCTCGTAGATCTCCTGAGGACTGAGGTGGCAATGATAGTCAATAATCGGCATGTCTTTGGCATAATCCTCATACAACTTGACCGCCGTTTCATTATGCAGCAAAAATTGTTCATCCAGAAAAGATTTCATTCGCCTCGCACGCTCCCTTTAGGTGAGTTTACGTTCATATGGGTTCACTTCCCATCTTTACGCTACACTGTTTGCCATCAAAGTTCAATATAAAATGATAGCGTTATCAAAAAAGGTTGATTTAGGCATATATTCGGGAACAAGGTATACTGGATTTAACGCAAGGATGCTGATCTGAAGATCACACAAGGAGATGAATTTGAATGAAAATTACTTTTCTCGGCACAGGAGATATGTTCAGCGTGGAGCAGCACCACAATAGTATGTTGGCTGAATTCGAAGACACGCATCTGGTCATTGATTTTCCGGAATCAAATGCCAAAGCTCTCAAAGAGTATGGATTCCCCATGACCGATATTCACAACGTCTTTATTACCCACCTGCATGAGGATCATATTAACGGTGTACAGATGTTGGGTTATTACGCCCAAATTGTGGGCGACCGTAAACCTCGTCTTTTCATCCACGAACAATTGGTAGATCCGCTCTGGAATATACTATCCCCCGGCATGCGCTACACAACGGATGGTGAACGTACCATTAGTGATTACTACGATGTTGTTCCCCTGCAAGATGGAGGCACATTCGAACTGGGCGGTGTGACGTTTGAGACATTTCGGACACAGCATGTTCCCGGTATGGTCAGCAATGGGTTAATCGCCAAGCCTTACTTCTATTACAGTGCAGACAGTACACTCGATCAGGAACGGGTGGAGCAAGTTGCCGCTGACGTGCAGCTGATTTTCCATGAATGTCATATGCATGATCTGGTGATCAAATCTCATACCTCATTGAAGGAACTGGAGCAACTGCCAGCCGAAGTGAGACAGAAAACCGTACTAATGCATTATCATGACGAGTACGCGGATGCGGACAAACGGGAACAGTTCAACCGCGAGCATGATCTGCGGATGGTTGGTACGCTGGAATCATTTGAGTTGGAGTAGGTAAACGGAGATCCAACACATGGGCAGCGTCTACTCAGGTTCCTTTGATCCGTTTGCCTATGGTGAGAGCGTTAACCCAAGTTAAGCTAACGAATCTGAGAGGTCCTAATTAGTCAAAATCCGAGGTATCAGTATTCTAACGAATCTCATACGCTTTAATCCGTTGATATTGCTCCAATTGGCGCTATTAAAATCACTTTTGGCAGAAATAAGGTTACTGAGATTCGTTAGAATTACAATAAGCCTAATTCGGTGCAAATAAAGTGGGCTGAGTTCTTTAGGAGTTTCTGTTGAGTTGGAGTCTTAGTCATCCATAGAAAAATGCAGAAAACCACCTGAACATAGGAGTGCTATCTCCTGCTCAGGTGGTTAACGATCTATCTATACACCATATTCATATCATCCATCGGTGCATCTTTTCTTTTCTTTTCTTTTATATTGCCTGATATACGCCGTTACTCAGCGTCAGCGCAGTCCTCATTCTGTTCAGGCAGGGCCCATACCGAGACGCCTCCACCACATACATGGAAGGTGGCCCAGCCGTCTTCCTCGATGGTAATCTGATCCTCACAACTGTTTGTCAGATCCACCCAGACTTCACCAGCACGATGCTCTCCGATGAACATTCTCTTCTCACCGTCATCCCCGTTGGAGATGACCACCGCACAACCGGAATCTTCGATTTCCTCTACGCCGCGACGCACCCAGCCAATGGTATTGGCGTGATCGAAGTAATCTTCCTGCTCACCATATGCCTTATTGCAACGGGCAGACAGCAGAATGTCCAGAATCTCTTTTTTGCCATCCACAGGTTCAGGACCACCAATACCATAATAATCCCCGTAAAATACAACCGGATATCCATCACGTCGTAATAGTGTCAACGCATAGGCACTCGGCTTAAACCAGTCTCCAATCCAGGATTCCAATGCTTCATGGGGTTGGGAGTCATGGTTATCTACAAAGGTTACCGCATGGGTAGGATGGGTCTGGACCAAGGTGTCATCAAAAATTTTGGAGAGATCAAAGTCTCTGCCTGCAAGCGAAGCCTCATGTAATTTGTAGTGAAGTGACACATCGAACAGGTCGATCTGGTAGTCAACCGTATCAAGGAATTCACGACATGCATCCAGATTCGAGTTCCAGAACTCACCTACGATGTAGAAATCCTGACCGCGCTTACGGATCATCTCTGCTGCGAACTCCTTGATGAATTCGTGGTTGATATGCTTAATGGCATCCAGCCGGAACCCACCGCACTGGAGGGTGTCAATCAGCCATTTCCCCCAATCGATCATCTCGCGTCGCACATCCGGATGGTTATAATCTATGTTGGCGAACATCAGATAATCGTAGTTACCAAACTCATCATCGACATTCTGATTCCAGTTCTTGTTCTCACCTGCGATGCGGAATACACCGCTCCGTTCTCCCTTGGCATCATAGTCCGTACCGTTGAAATGTTCGGAGCTCCACTTAAAGGAGGAGTATTGATCGCCGCGACCCGGAAATGTGAATTTGGTCCAGCCTTCAATTTCAAACGGCTCAGAAATTTCCTTCGTCCGATCATTGGGATCAACCTCAATCACTTTAAAGACTTCCGTCTCATCTGCTCCGGCCTTGTGATTCATGACCAGATCCACATAGACGGCAATTCCGTTCTTCTGACACTCGGCAATGGCCTCCACCAGTTCCTGCTTGGTGCCATATTTGGTTCGCACGGCACCCTTTTGATCAAATTCGCCAAGATCGTACAGATCATATACACCATAACCTGTATCTTCTGCTGACACTGCCTTGGTTACGGGTGGTACCCATACCGAGTCAATGCCTTTGGCTTTCAGTTCCGGGGCCATTTCAGCCAGTCGCTTCCAATGATCTCCGTCTGCAGCCAGGTGCCACTCAAAAAACTGCATCATGGTATGATTTCTCTTCATTATAACCGACCTCCTTGATTGCTTTCGAAGCGGACCGCGGAACGGATAGGGTAATCGCCGTTGTTCGTTCGTTGCTAACCAAGTTATAACCCTTTCACCCTACCTTTCAATCATGTAAAGGGAAGAAATCTGAAAAAAAATGTTAAACTCCTTGGTTCCGCATTTGCCTGATTCCATTGGAACTGCTCTGAAGATGCAATATCAGATTCGTTTATAGTCCCGCCACTCCTCGGGCAGCAGGGAACGGTACGGTTCTTGGATAAAACGATCGTCGACTAACACCAACACGCCCTTGTCTTCTTCCGTTCGAATCAGCCGTCCACCCGCCTGCAGCACCTTGTTCATCCCCGGGAAAATATAAGCGTAATTAAATCCATTGCGTCCTGTCCGATCATAATAATCACGTAATACGTTGTTCTCCAAACCGATCTGCGGCAGCCCCGCACCTACCACCACAACGCCATTCAAGCGGTCTCCCGGCAGATCAACACCCTCCGAGAATACACCACCCATAACGGCAAACACCAGTCGTGTTCGTTCAGGATTCGGCTGAAATCCATCCAAAAACTGCTCCCGTTCCAGCTCGTTCATGCCTTGCTTTTGTATGACCGTATCCGCTTCACTTGGAAGCTGTGCATAGGTTTCATATATCTCCCGCATATAAGGATAGGAAGGGAAGAAGACCATTAAATTGCTGCGCGGCCATTCGCTTACGAGCTGTTGCAGCATCTCCGCAATGGGTCGCCGGGATTGTTCCCGGTCTTTATAACGAACAGATAAGGGCATGAGTCTCACATCCAGCTGTTCACGCTGAAAGGGTGAGGGAATCTGCAACGTATAATCTTCTTCCTCTGCACCCAGCATATCCCGATAATAGCGAAGAGGTGACAAGGTTGCCGAGAAATGAATGAGGGAGCGGAAGCCTTTGGCCGTCTGACGAAGCAACACCGAAGGATCGAGACAGAATAACTTCACTCGCACTTCACTTCGCACACACTCTGCATACGTAATAAAACGTTCATCATACAGCTTGGCAATACGCAGAAAATTCTGTGCCGTGAAGTAGGCATCCAGCAGCAACTGATCCGTCTCGGCATTCCCCGAGCCACCTTCAACAAGACACTGCTCCGCAACCATGACAAAAGGCTCCAGCCGTTCAATTAGTTCCTCCGGTGCCTCCTGTTGAATGATTTTCCCCTCATCTCCACCATTTTGGCGAAGGGTAATCAGATACTTATCAATGCCCCCGGTGTAGTCAACAATGGCTTTGGCAGCAGGCACACTGCTGTCCAGCGACTGGAACTCCCTTTTCACATCCAGGAACACTGCCTTCTCCAGCTCCGCGGAAAACATCGTTCGCCCACGATCGACCAGATTATGTGCCTCGTCCACCAGTAATACCGTCTTGCGTTTCTGCTCTTCCAACATTCTTTTCAGAGAGATCCGCGGATCAAAAATATAGTTATAATCGCAGATCACCGCATCGGCTGCATATGCCGCATCCAGTGAAAACTCAAACGGACACACCCGATGTTTGCGCGCATACTGCTCGATGACCGGACGTGTCATCAACGTCTCATGTTCCAGCATGTCCAGCACGGCCCCGTTAATACGGTCATAATATCCTTCGCACATGCCACATTGCCCCGTATCACAAGCTTCCTCTTCCTTAAAACAGATCTTGTCCTTCGCGGTCAGACTGATCACATGCATCTTCAATCCTTCCGATTGCATCCGGGCAAAAGCTTCTTCTGCCGCCACCCGTGTCGTTGTCCTCGCAGTCAGATAGAACAATCGGATCGCTTCGCCTTCACCAATCGCTTTGACCGTGGGGAACAGCACGGACATGGTTTTACCAATACCTGTTGGTGCTTTGGCCATCAATCCCTGACCCTCACGGATCGTCTTGTATACGGCTCCCGCCAACTTCCGCTGCCCCTCCCGGTATTTGCGAAAAGGAAACGGCAGCTCTCGCACACTGATATCACGCTTTTCTTCATATGCAGCAATCATCTCTGCATATGGCGCATAACCGGCAATCACTTCTGCCGCAAACTGCTCCAGTTCCTGCCTTTCTGCCATTCGGCGAAACCGTCTTTCTTCATGGGTTACCGAATGCACATACGTCAACTGCACTTGCATGCGTGGTTCATCATGCTGAACAGCGTACATATAGGCATACATCATGGCCTGTGCCCAGTGCACTGGAAGGCCCTCTCCCAGATCATCCAGATTGCCCGCAGTTGATTTGATCTCATCCACCGTCAATTGACCCTCCAACCGAATCAGGCCATCACAGCGCCCTTCCACCACATAGGTCAGATCCCCGTGTTGAATCTCAGTTTCGAGCACAATCTCTTTCAGATCCTCTTCGGTATACTCCTTCTGTACCCGTTGGTGGATTCGAGTCCCCTCCTGCATCGAGGCATTGGTCCGGAACCCTGGACGTATGCTGCCACTGCGGTACACATACTCCACCAAAGGTCTAACCGATATCCGAATTGTTGTTGTCATACGATCACCCGTTCTGTTTGTAGTGATTATACTTTATCATGAAAAGACGTGCTCAAACCAGTTGATCCACCGATTGGACTCACTGAATTCCATATGCTATCTTGAGATAGAATGTACTTAATGAGGAGGCAGCTTCTATGTATATCTATTTGGTTCCTTCACCGATTCCGGATGCACTTGCTGCGTACCCGCATCTCACTTTGCGAAGCGAAGAGCATGTGCGTCTGGCGATTGAATCCGCAGAACGCCTGATGAATATCGAGTCTGATGATAAAGTAGCCGCATATGAAGCTTTCGATGCCGCAGGCTCCTGGACTGGCGGAGGTTACGCTGTTCTCAACAATATCCCTGTCACAGAGGATGGCCGTAATGATTTTGAAGAACGATTCAAGAACCGTGCCCGCAAGGTAGAAGATGAGCCTGGTTTTGTCGGTATTCGTGTGCTTCGTCCTCTCAAGGATGATACGTATGTTGTACTCACACTTTGGCAATCCGAAGAACATTTCAAAGGCTGGCAGGAATCTCAAGCCTATAGCCACGCTCACCGAAACCGCAGTACAAGCGAAGGGCTGACTGCACAGAAGCCCACCATGTTCCCCAGACCTTCTTATGTCACAACGTACACGATCGAATAACAGAATGGGTCGTATCTGGTTTTTATCGCGGTAACCCACGTTTTTTTCACACCTCTTCCTGCGTGGAAGAGGTTTTTTGCCGTCCATTTTGAAGGCTTTCATTTTTGACACAGCCATGCTGAGATAGGATAATACTTGTTAAATGAAACTTCGGAAGGGAAGGCGGTACCTTGTCACGCAGTTCACTCACCCGATTTCTAAGCGGACCTTTTATATTCTTTACCATCATCATGATGATCAAAAGCTCACTGGCCTGGATTGTTATCTTCGATGACATCCCTGTCTGGAAACCTCTACTGACCGAATTGCCGCTCATCTGGATCGGCTTCTGTCTGATTGAGTGGTTTGCTGCCAAGCGGCGGATGTGGATGTACCTTGCCATGAATTTGCTGCTCTCAGGCATTTTCTTTGCAGCCATCATGTACTACAAATATTACGGTGTAATCGTTAACTATCACGCGCTGGCACAGGTGAATCAGGTGACTTCGGTCAAGAGCAGCATGTTCTCTTTGCTTGACCCCTATTATTTGTTTATTTTTGCAGACGTTCTGATCATTGGGGGGATACTCGTTCGTCGTCGGATCAAGCTCGGGAGTACAGAACGCCCGAATCGCATTCCGCTTGAACGACGCGCCAGAAGACGGATTGCTTCGGTCATTCTGACCCTCTCCTTGATCCTGTGCATGCTTAACATCTACCCCAATCGGGCCAGCATGAGTGAGCTTACACAAGCAGAACAGATGGGCATCCTCGGTTACGAGGCATATACCATCCTGGATCGACCTGATGAACTTGTGCCCGTTGCTCACATTGATCAGGCTGCCATCGACCAACTGAAGCAAACGACTCCACTTCCTGCGATTGTGAAGCAGGGTGCAGCGAGCGGACGCAACGTGATCATGCTCCAGATGGAATCGTTTCAGAACTTTCTGATTGGATTAGAGGTGGATGGACAGGAGATCACGCCCAACCTGAATGAATTGGCTAGACAGAGCCTGTATTTTCCGAACTTTTATCAGCAGGTGGGTCAGGGAAATACATCCGATGCCGAATTCGTTGTGAATACTTCGTTCTACACCCCACCAAACGGGGCAGCAACGACTGTATATGCAGATAAGGCTCTGCCGAGTCTACCCAAGCTAATGGCGGCGAACGGATATCAGACAGCCACATTCCATACAAATGATGTCCGATTCTGGAATCGGGACCAGTTATACAAGGCACTTGGATTCAACCAGTATTATGATATTGATTATTTCGGCACACAGGATTCTATCGCCTTCTCGGCCTCGGATGAAGTACTGTATTCCAAAACACTGGATAAGCTGGAGTCCATGCAGTCTTCCGGTGATCCCTTCTATGCCCATATCATCTCCATGTCAGCCCACCACCCGTACACTTTGCCCGAAAATAAGGTGAAGCTGACGCTGCCTGAGCGTTACAAGGATACGTTGCCCGGCGATTATCTGATATCGCAGCACTATGCCGATCAGGCGATTGGACAGTTGATTGCTGGACTGAAGGAACGGGGATTATGGGAAAACAGCCTGCTCGTCCTGTATGGGGATCACCTGGGTCTTCCCATCTATTCACTGGATAAGCAAGACAGAGTCATCATGAAAGAGTTGTATGGTCGGGAGTACACATCAGCAGATATGATTAATATTCCGCTCATGATCTCGGCCCCTGGCGTAACCCCGGGTGTGCAGCTGGAACAGATCGGAGGTCAGGTGGACATTCTGCCAACGATTGCGGGACTCACCGGCGTATCATTGGAGGACCAATTACACCTCGGACAGGATTTGCTGCGTGAAGGCGGGAATCTTCTGCCCGAACGATATTACCTTCCTTCCGGGTCGGTTCTAAACGATGCTTCTCTCTTCATTCCGGCGAAAGGATACGGGGATGGAACGCATTATTCTCTGGCTGATGCGGGCAGACAGGATGCCGGGCAACAGCAGATGGATGTTTCTTTGGAAGAGACGCCGCAGATTTCGGCGGGCAAGGTACCTCCAGCAATAGTTACATCCAGTAACAATGAGGTTTCTTCTTCACGGTTTATAACCAAGGAACAGTATGATCGAGCATTGGATCTTGCACACTTGTCCAACAGTTATTTGAGCCAGCTTCCGGATCGAAAGACTACACAATAATTATCTTTCACTCGAACTCATCATGCGGCGACCTTCCTCTTAATCATGTAGAGAAGGGTCGCTATTTTTTGCTGAAACAAACTAGTAGCCTATCCATTCGTGAGCAGCCCATCAAAGAGCCAGTTGCCTTCCTCGGAACGAATGAAATAGAGATCCAATGCACCGTTTCCATCAGACCATACAGTAGCCATATGTAAAATGACCCGATCTGAATCCAGCGGATTAAATCCGCGATACTCCAGATTATTCAGGCTAACGTTTTGCAGAAAAGGTACTTCGTAATCTCCCTGATCCCGTTTCGAAATAATGATATTGCTCTGCTGCGATATTTCTATGTTCGGAGAAGACACCGATTCAAGATATGCATAATCTTTAGATTGCATCGCTGCCATCAGTTTAAACGTAATATTCAGCGTTTCTCTTAAACTTTCTACTTCTTCCTGCTCTTTTGCTTTTTTTTCATCTTTTTCCTTCTGGTTGTTCCGCACCTGCTCCTTCAGCAGTTCGTTTTCCTTCTGAACTTGTTCGATATCTATGGCATCCTTGCGTTCCCTCTGCTGTACATCTGGTAGTGAAGCATCGTCACTTGAAGTGCAGGCTGTTAAAAACAAAGCGAACATCGATATGAACAAAGTTCTGCTTTTTCTCATCTAATCCCCTCCTTAAATAAAAATGAAAATAAACATATATCTTCCATATTAATGGTAACATATCCCACACAAATAAAAAGAGGATCTCCTTCGTTCTGAAAAATACACCAAAAAGACCCGAACCCTGTTAGTCCAGGCTCGGGTCTTTCAACGGATTACAATGGCAACAGCGCAACCGACTTACGAGCAGTCAATTGCTCTACCATGGCAAGCCACTCCTGTGGTTTGTTCGGTAGCACCGCATAATACCGATTCAGGAAATCAGCCACCAGGCTGGATGGCAATTCACTGAGCGACTCATCACCTGGCATGAAGCACAGATCTAATCCGCCAACCGCTTCGCCGTCACCTTGCCAAGATGGATGAACATACGGGAAGTCCAAACGCTGGTATCCCAGATGCGACAATACTTCGCGGCGTACATACGGGTCCATCGGCTTGATGCCGCCAAATTCGTGATCCTGACTCAGATAAGGGTTATAGATTTCGGCAAACATGCCGAACAATTCCTTCCCGTTGGCTGCCGCGAGCTTCTGCAGATCACGCTTGCGGTGATTCGCCAGGAAACTGCCGATGCCCAGACCTTCACGCCCAATAATCGTAAAGTCCGTCATAGCCACGTTCCAATCCTCGTAATAACGGTACTCTGTCGCGCCAACCACCTGTCCTTCATGCACAGCCACGAATACCCGAATACCTGGATCTTCCAATGGCTCTGCCCAGAGCAGGAAGTCCAGCACTTCTTCCCTTGGGAAGATCTCCTGCATCAGCTTGTGCATTTGGGCAAACAATGGATCGTTAATGGATGTAATACGCGTGAATTCCATGGATAAATGCCTCCTCGATATGAATGTATAGTTTAATCATTCGTGTATATAACTCGTTCAAAATTGGGTTTGATCTGTAATGGTGAGCAAATCTTATCGAAATGGATTTCGCCACTCCATTAAGGCAGCATAATTGCAGGACTCTTCATCGTCCAGATAGTCTGCGGTTACGCCTACGGGCATGCGGCCACAGCGAAGCAGGAACGATATCACCGGGTCACGCTTCTCACCCGCAGCCACTTGATCCAGATATTCCTGTGCAGACAGTTGGTCTGCAACCAGATGATAACCTGGCATTCTGCCTGCACCCAGTAACCGATCCATCCCCTGTGCAATCACCAGGTGGTACATCGCCTGCATCATCAACTGAGCCAGTCCCCACTTGCGGTACTTCGGACGAACGCAGAGATCAACTATATACAGCGTGTTGCCATCCCGTTGATGGTTACGAATATAGCCGTCATCCGTGACTTCGGCCCAGGTATGACTCGCTGGATGTGTAGGGTCCCACTGCATCCGCAGCGAGGTCATCGATCCGGCCAATGCTCCATCCACTTCAATGCAGATGGCCCCTTCCGGGTAATGCTGCACATGACTGTTGAGCTGCTCGTGACTCCAGAGCAGCTCTTCCGGATAAGGAGGAGGGAAACTTTCCGTCTGAATGCGAATGAGTTCCTCATAGTCGGCTGCAACATAATTGCGGACGACTGCTTTTACCCTTTTACCCTTCCGCTCCGGGTCGGTGATCAGCATTTCTTTCGTATACATGTTGCCGGATCGCCCCTTTCCACTGACAAATGAATTCTGATACATGTTCCGATGTCTTATTCATTAATAAATGGAATTGCCTACTCCCAATCGGTATACAGATCAGTACGGCGGTCACGCCAGGTCGTTACCGATCCACGTTCCCGCACTTCATATAACAAGTCCAGATCAAGATCAGCGGTCACAATCATATCGTTGTTAATCTCACCCTCGGCCAGAATGCCACGTGGCGGGAACGGGATATCATTCGGCGTAATGATTGCAGCTTGTCCATAGTTGGCACGCATGAAGTCAATCGTCGGCAAGTTACCCACCGTTCCAGTTAACACAACATACACCTGATTCTCCACCGCGCGGGCATGACTCGTATAACGCACACGGTAGAATCCATGACGATCGTCCGTACAGGAAGGACAGAAGATCACGTCTGCGCCCTTGGCTTTGGCCATGCGCACAATTTCCGGGAATTCAATATCGTAACAGGTCAGCATGGCAATACGGCCTTTATCGGTGTCGAACACCTCAAGTCCATCTCCGGGAGCCATATTCCATTCCTGCACTTCAGTTGGCGTTATATGAATCTTGTCCTGGCGCGCGATGCGACCATCCGGGTAGAACAGGTGAGCTGTATTATACAGCTTTCCCTCACGGCGAATGACGTGGGTTCCCCCGATGACGTGCATACCGTACTTGGCAGAAAGTGACGTGAACAGTTGTTCATATTGCCCCGTAAAGTTCGGCAGATCCTCAATGGTCAATGCATTACCTTGTTCGTCTCCAATGGACATTAATTGCGTTGTGAAAAACTCCGGGAACAGCACAAATTCGGTCCCGTATTCACTCGCTGTCCGTATATAATGCTCAGCCTGTGCGGCGAACTGCTCAAACGAGCTAATTGTGTGCAATTGGTATTGTACAGCGGATACCCGCAGTTTCATGTTCGTACACCTCCACCATCATTATGCTTCCATTGTAACAACGATCCTGATTCAACAAAAGAGTATTTACACTGGGCACTACAACGACAGAATACCTTCCGATCGCTTCCCTTACTCACCCAGCATCGACTGTGTGAATCCGATCCACTCTCTCGTGGCAAAAGACAGATAACGGTCCTTCCGCCAGATCATGCCGAGCTGCCAAGGAATCACCGGTTCCACCACGGGTATAATGCGCACGCGCATGTGGTCCACCTCACGACAGATCGTTTCCGGCAGTAAGGCTACACCCAGATTGGCGGCAACCATTGCGCTGAGCAGATCCCACTGAGAGCTCTCATACACCACTCTGGGCTGGAACCCCGCATGCTGGCAGGCCACAATAATCCGATCATGCAATGCAAAATCCTCCCGAAACAACACAAAGGCGTCGTTTTCGAGTTCATGCAGCGCAACCGAATCTTTACCCGCAAGTGGATGTGAAGGGTGCACAAGCAGATTCAATTTCTCTTTCACAAAAACAAAATGATCCAACAGTTCGTCCACGGTTGGTAGAACGGCAACGCCAATATCCAGTGCACCGCTAATCACATCGGCCTCTACTTTTTTGGCCCCATCCTCAAATAGCTGAATGGTCACCTGCGGGTAGGCTTTGTGGAATTCACCAATGATCATGGGGAAAAAGCTGGACCCCACCATCGGCGGCAGGCCAATCCGCAGGTGACCTTTCTTCAGATTCATCAAGTCGTCCAGTTCGGATGACAGATTGCGGAATGATTTTTCAATCTCAAGCGCCTGTCGGAAAAACACATGGCCTGCATCGGTTAATTCCACCTTTTTGCCATAACGGTCCAGTAGCGTGATCCCCAATTCCTCTTCAAGACTCTTGACCGTCTTGCTGATGGTAGGCTGGGTGATGTACAGCACTTCAGCGGCTTTGGTGAAGCTTTGTTGTCGGGCAACTTCCAGAAAATATTGCAAATGGCGGATATCCATCCGTTGATCTCCACCTCTCATAGACAAATGGAATAGTAAACATTCTTAATATGCATTTTACTCATGAAAGAATGCCATGTAAAATTTATGATATCAAGTGAAACATTTTCATAACAACTTAAACGATTACGTTGATGATACAAGGAGGGATTAAAGTGAAAAAATGGGGCCTTGGTATTGCGCAGGTTGCGCTATTAATGGTTTTTTCACTGCTTATGGACCTGCTGGCCCGTACTCTCCATCTTCCTGTACCCGGTTCGATCCTCGGTATGGTCGTGCTATTCATTCTGCTTCAGACTCGTGTCGTAAAGCTGCGCTGGATTGAAGTTGGAGCTGCATGGCTGCTCGGAGAACTACTATTATTTTTCATCCCGTCAGCCGTTGGCATCATGAACTATATGCCCATGTTGGAGCATGACGGATTACAGATTTTATTCATCGTACTACTTAGCACTTTCCTGGTCATGTCCTGCACAGGACTCGTTGCTACACGAATTGCGAAACGAAAGGAGCGTCACACTGGATGATTGGATTCCTCTGCCTGTTGTTAACCGTCGGGATCTATGCGGTAGCCAAACGAATGTATCGTAATCTGCCAAAAGTGTATCTGTCTCCATTGCTCATTACGCCGCTTCTTGTCGTTGGCGTATTGCTCGCAACCGGAACGGATTATACCACGTATAGCAGTGGTGGCAAATGGCTGAGTCTGTTGCTTCAACCGGCCACCGTGGCTTTTGCCGTACCGCTTTATACTTTTTTCCATGTACTCAAAAAACATATCTCCGAGATTGTCTTCAGTGTCATGACCGGATCGGTGGTTGCCGTGCTATCTTCTGCCCTGCTTGCCAAATGGCTGCAACTGGATTCAGGACTGATCCATAGCCTGATCCCACGTTCTATCACCACCCCAATTGCCATGAACGTCTCTGCTACAATCGGTGGCATTCCTGCGGTGACAGCTGTTTTCGTTATTATGACCGGCCTGCTCGGGGTGATTATGGGGCCTTCTATTGTTAAAATGCTGCGCATCGATGGGGAAATTGCACGAGGCACACTGTTTGGAACCGGTGCCCATGGCACAGGAACATCCAAGGCGTTTGAACTGAGTTCCCTGACCGGTACCATCTCCAGCATCTCCATGGTGCTCGCCGCATTATTCACTTTAGCCGTTGCACCCATCCTTTCCAAACTTATTTTCCCATAATAGATGGAATTATCCCACTTTTTTGAAATATTATTGTTGTATTAAAGCCCTTTCTTCCTTACAATAAGGACAGGTTTTAATTGTGAATATTGCGGAGGAGATGCGATGAAAAGAACCGGAATGAAGAGATCTCTGGACCGTCTTGGACGAATTGTCCTTCCCAAAGAAATGCGGGATACAATGGAAATCCATATCGGCGATCCGCTTGAATTTTTCATTGAAGGGAAAGAGTTGATTTTACGAAAGTACAAATCAACATTATGTATTTTTTGCGGTGATGTAGATACGGAAATGTATTTCAAAGAACAATTCATCTGCCGGACTTGTGCAATTCAATTAAAACACCCGGATGACTCTCCCGACTGGTTCGTACCTCAGAACAAACAGGCTCCTGCACCCGTGGAGCGTCCTGCTTCCAAATCCGCCCCTGTCTCATCTCCCGCTAGGGAAGAAGGGACCACAGCTGACAACCAAGAATATCCGGATTTGCGGCCGAAAACGGCACGCATGCTGCAACAGATGAAAGAAATTGTTGAACAGAATCCTGGTTTGGCTCAACAGCAAATTGCGGAAAAGCTTGGCATCAGCCAAGGACGCGTCTCTCAATTAAAAAAGTTACTATAATTAAAATGGCATTCGATCATTTATAGTCAGAAGACCTTCCGATGCCGGAAGTCCCGCTGCAAGAGAACCCGTTGTTTTTCGTGGGTTCTTCTTTTTTTATTTTCATAATGTTATGGGAAGGAATGCTATGGATAAAATTCTGTATTTATCACAATTCGACCTGCTGTCCTCCTTGTCCGAGGCCGACCTGATTGAAATGGATGGGATGACTTCTATCACGACCTTACCTAAAGACAGTCAGATCCAGACACCGGATACATTTACGGAAGGTTTCTATTTTGTAAAACGGGGAAAGGTTCGTTTATATACATTAAACCCGGAGGGCAAGCAGTTCACGCTTGATATGTTGACGGAAGGTAACGTGTTTGGAGAAATGAATGGAATCTCACTCGGAACACGTGCCGTTTATATCGAAACGATGGAGGAATGTGATATTTGCCTGATGAACAAACCGCGTTTTGAACAGTTTCTGATTGAACATCCGGAATTTATGATGAGACTGATGAACATATTAAGTGAGCGGATCAAACGAATGAGCGAGTTGACACAGACGCTTGCACTCGGTAACCTGCACGAAAAGGTGATACATAATCTCTACCGGCTGGCTGAACAGATGGGATGCATCGAAGAAGATGAGTTCTGCAAGATTCAACTCGCGCTTACCCACCAGGAGATTGCCTGGATGGCTGGAGTCACACGGGAATCGGTCACCGTCGCCATGCAAGAGTTAGCAAGAGCAGGCCGTATTCGTACCGGATTCAAATCAGTCTCCCTTCATCGTGACGAAATCGCTACCCTTCGAAAAATCACTGCACAATTGTAAGATGCCTTACATCCCTGTTCTCCGGTAAGTTGTATTGTATAACGCATGAGTCTATACAACCAAGGAGGCGTATACCGTTGGATGCTAAGTCAGATCTGTTTATCCCTGAGGACGTTCTTCTTCGCAAAGGCGCCCGTAAAGCTGCGGAAATCCCGGAGCATATCCGCAATGGGCTACAAGCAGGACATATTGAGTCGGTCAATCTGACCGAATGGCTGGCAGTAGATCATATTTCTCTTTTTCAGAAAGTTACCCATGAATGGGGAATGCATGCTGAAACGATAGAAATTATGGAGCAGTTAAAACAGATGAATGAGCAGCGGATTATGAAAATCATTCCGGCCATAGCTATGCAATGGCTTAATCTGTTGAATCGCCTCCCCATGAATGAACATACCAATCTCTTTCGTTCCATTGCAGAACATCGTTCAGACAGTATTCGCTGCTGGGCGGCTTATATCATTGGGTTGGATTCCCGGCTCAACCTGACTGAAAAGTTGGAGCGTATTCGCCCCTTTGCCGCAGATCAGCATTTTGGTGTACGAGAAATTGCCTGGATGGCTGTACGGGAGTCCATCTCTGCCGAATTATCGTCAGCTTTGCACGATTTGATCCCATGGAGCGTTGACCCTGACCCACTGATCCGTCGGTTTGCCATAGAATGCATCAGACCTCGTGGGGTATGGGCCAAACATATTCCGGAGTTAAAAGAAAACCCGGCTATGGCCCTTCCCTTGCTTGAAGCGGTGAAATCCGATGCTCATAAGTATGTACAGGATTCGGTAAGCAACTGGCTGAACGATGCCGGCAAAACAAATCCCGAGTGGGTCCGGCAGGTCTGTGACACTTGGATTCAGCAGTCCGATACCAAACATACACTGCGAATTATCACACGTGCCAAACGAAGTCTTACATAAAAAGATGACCACCGCTTATTGGCAGTGGTCATCTTCTTGCTGTCTCTCAATTATGCCTGAATCGCATCCATCTGGCCTTCTTCTTCCGCTTCCAATCTGCGCATGCCCACAATCAGGACAATAATGTTAGCTACCAACAACACAGCCGGGAATGGAACCGCAGCATATTGTGCATAGATCAGATGGCTTCCCACGGCTCCAATCAGAATGAATGTCAGTATGCCTGAAGCCAGGATACGAGTCCGTGGAATCAGCAGTCCGACTGCACTAAGCAACTCCGCAGCGCCGAGCAGATACATGGTCCATGTTGGATAAGAGAAACTCTCGAATGTCTGAACCATCATGTCTGCTCCAGTAATTTTATTAAACCCCGTCATGACGAACACACCCGCAAGCACAACCAGAAAAATATAACCCAAAATTTTGTTCATATGTAGATCCTCCTGTGACAAATTAGTTGTTCCTACTATGTAATGAATATTTTTGCTGTACATTGTAAAAAAATCTATGTAAAAGTTCCCAAAGGGACTCTGTTTTCAACCGTTCAGCCTAGTTCCATTTTCAAAATAGTACGCGTTCATATTATACGTATTATTTATCACCAACTTACTTTTATGAAGTTAGTATATAATAATAATATAATTTCTTCAAGTAATTTCTCACCATATGATGTATAATACATACAAAAGGTATGTTACAGTATATTTAGTAGTAACCCTCATAAACGTGAATGACCTACCATTCCAAGAGCGGCAGAAACCATGTCCTTTCATATACAACTGTAAAGAAAATGATCATGAATCGAGGTGAATACGTTGAAGCTGAGAAAAGTAAAAGCACCAAGTCCCTGTATGATCACTCAGGCCATAGACATTATAGGCAAGAAATGGGTACTGTTAATCATGTACCAACTGTTGTCCGGACCCAAACGGTTTACGGAGCTTGAAGCAGAGATGGCGATCAGTGGACGACTTTTATCGGAGAGATTGAAGGAAATGGAGACGGAAGGTATTGTAACCCGGCACATGTTTCCGGAGATTCCTCCTCGTGTAGAGTATGAATTAACACCCAAAGGCAGAGCCATTGAACCTGTCATTGATCAGATCTACAGCTGGTCTTCCGACTGGTTGAAACAGCAGAAATCGGAGTAATTTGAATGCCGATCCATTCATGTCCGCTCGACGCAAATACGCCTGAATCAGGCTGATCTACCGATCAGTTTCCGATTCAGGCGTATTTATATTACGTTCAACTTTTATTAATGAGAGAGATGCTTCAAAGGCTGAAGCTTGACAGGCAGACCGGAATCAGCCGATGCCAACGCCGCCGTCGTAATCTCCTGTGTACGGCAGGCATCCGCATAATCGGACAGGATTCGTGAACGGTCCCCGGTACGCAGGGCATGAATGAACGCTTCATTCTCACGCTCGTATGGATTAGGTCCTGCCGAAATCTCCAGTCCTGCCATCGCATGTGTTGCGGCACTTGGCAGAAGCAAACGTTCCGGTGTCCAGTCCCACACACCTGCATCCGTGTAGAATTGGAGTCCTGCGCCGCCCTCTCCGTCTGGCAACAGACAGGTATTGGCGATGCTTGCAATCGCTCCACTTTCCAGCTTGAGCGTCACATTCGCCACATCAGCAACGCTGACATTTTCATGTTTCTCATGCATGCTTCGCTGTGCTGCTACAGCATATACCTCTGTAACTTCTCCTGCACAATACCGAAGCAAGTCTACAATATGTGTAGTCTGCTCTACGAATTGTCCTCCCGAACCATCCTGACGCCGCCACCAGGCAACCCCTGGCATTCCGCCCATCCAGCGGCCAAGAGCCATGCCAACAGTCTGTTCTTTCATCGCTTGTTGCAGTACTTGAGCAGCCTCCTGATAACGAAAATGGTATCCGACAGAGGTTAACAATCCGCTCTCCTGCACCTGATCCAACACCTGACGTGGCACGTCCATTCCGGTGCTCAATGGTTTCTCCACCAGGAATGGAATACCGCGGCGGATTAATTCTGACTCTATCGATCCGTGAGACATCGGAGGCACACAGATATATACCGCATCCAACTTCTCACCATCCAGCATATGTTCAAGTTCCCCGTAACCAACAGCATCATAGACGGAGGCCATGGCCTCTGCCTTTTCCAACGTTGTTCCACAGACACTCGCGACACGAACACCTTCCATTCGTGCGAGAATATCCGCGTGCACCTTACTGAACCAGCCTGTTCCAATGATTCCGATCTGTAATGTCATGGATGTAATCCCCTCTCTATGTTACACGCTTACATGTTCCATTCGACTCGCGACCTTGAAATCCTGCCTCAGATTTTGCCGGATGCTTCCAGCAACAGCTGATCCAGTTCCTGTGTATGCTTAATCGCTTGCTCTTCCGACCAGTTCAAACGCCCCGCCATATAAGAGACAACCACTGTCTTATAGCGACGGACCTCATCAATACGGAAAAATATATCTCCTGTTCTTCGTACCAAAAAGTCAGAAGGGGTTACAGCCATCTCTTCATCAATCGCATATTGTAACATCAGCAGTAGCTCCTGTGGCATGCCATGAAGTTCAGCCTTGGTACGGGGATCAGGCATTCGCTCATACAGTGCCTTCACATTGGAACCATACGTCCGAACCAGCCGCTCTGCAGCAGGTCGAGATAGCCCTAAGGCGACACCATCCTTGATCTTGCGCTCCGCGTACGATACGAATCCAGCCGAACCGCCTACGTCACCGCCGGAGATGGGCATCTTCTTCGTCACGCATGGGCCTATGTTATGTCCGCTCTCCTGCTCCATCTGGCGTGCGACCAGATCAATGACCATCTCGGCCATTTTACGGTATCCGGTCAATTTGCCCCCGGCAATCGTAATCAGATTGGAATCAGAGACCCAGACTTCATCTTTACGTGAGATTTCGGAAGGATTCTTGCCTTCCTCATGAATAAGTGGACGCACACCCGCCCATCCGGATTCCACGTCTTCGATACCAATGTGTACATCTGGAAACATGCCATTGATTGCATCAATTACATAATCTCGATCCGATTCGGAGATTTGCGGGTGTGCAGGATCGTCCTGATATACGGTGTCGGTTGTTCCGACATAGGTTTTGCCATCACGTGGGACAGCAAACACCATTCGACTATCTGGTGTATCAAAATAAACTGCCTGCCTCAATGGGAATCGTTCACCATCAAAGACCAGATGAATGCCTTTGGTCATCTGCAGCGTTTTCCCCTGGCGCGAACCATCCAATTCCCGCAGACCGTCCACCCATGGGCCGGAAGCGTTGATCACCTTGCTTGCTTTCAGCGTATACGTCTGTCCATTGATCTGATCGATGGCCTGAATACCTGTAATTTGGCCATCCTCCTTCAGAAAACCCGTCGCCTTGACATAGTTCACTGCCTGTGCCCCGCGTTTAACAGCTTCTTTCAACACTTCAATGGTGAGGCGGGCATCGTCAGTCCGGTACTCCACATAGAGTCCACCACCCAACAGCCCCTGTTTGCGCAATAAAGGTTCACAATCTGACACCGCTCCAGCATTCAACATTTGGCGCCGTTCACTGCGCTTCACCCCAGCGAGCCGATCATACACCATCAGACCAATGGATGTGCTGAATCGGCCGAACGTACCTGCCGTGTAGATCGGTAACAACATCGGTTCCGGTGTGGTCACATGTGGCCCATTCTCATAAACGACAGCCCGCTCCCGTCCTACCTCAGCAACCATCTTCACTTCATATTGTTTCAAATATCGCAATCCGCCATGGACAAGTTTGGTCGAACGACTGGATGTACCCGCTGCAAAATCCTGCATTTCTACAAGTGCTGTCTTCAATCCGCGTGAAACTGCATCCAATGCTATCCCTGCGCCTGTAATCCCACCGCCAATAATCAATATGTCAAAATGTGCATTCGCCATGCCTCGCAAATATTCGGTCCGGTGTGCTGAAGAGAACGTTTCTGTCATTCCTAAACCTCCCATTGATTTCCTTCATGTTTCCGTAAAAAAACAAAAAAAGGACCACGTCATTCGCTCAGCAATTGCTGAGCGGCACGTGGTCCCTCCCGATCTCCAGACATCATTTTTTAACTTGTGCCTTTATCCTATCACAGATTTTTCACGGCGTGAAGTCCTGAAATGACACATTATTCAAAAAAAATTCAAAAAGTTGTTCTGCCAAAGGATGGAATTTCAAATGAATCCACTAATCTTGTTTTTTTCCTTATAGTGGTTATATGTTTTGGCTTCTCCAGGAAGAATAACCCTGTAAATCATGCATCATTTTCCACCAGTAAATATCATTTATAACATATGTTTAGTTAAAAAGTACAAATACCCACACCAAGGAATATTCATTTTTTTTTTTTACATTTCGATCTATTTTTTGCTGATTGGAAGACGCTCAGGGGATTTATGAAAAATGCTTATTTAAAAGCCATCGCTGCATTCACTGCTCGCTTCCAGCCTGCATACAGTTCTGTCCGTTGTTGCTCACCCATAACAGGATGGAAGACACGCTCCGTATTTTCATGATCGGTCAATTCATCCGCACTCGTCCAATATCCAACCGCCAATCCTGCCAGATAAGCCGCACCCAATGCCGTCGTTTCATTCACCGTTGGTCGTTCGACAGGAATGCCCAGAATATCACTCTGGAACTGCATGAGAAAATCATTGGCAGCCGCTCCCCCATCCACACGCAAAGCATGTACGGAGATACCCGAGTCGGATTCCATGGCCTCCAGTACATCTTTGGTCTGATACGCCAACGCCTCAAGCGTAGCGCGGATAAAGTGTTCCTTTGTCGTGCCTCGGGTCAAGCCAAACACCGCACCCTTAACCTCACTATCCCAATACGGACTGCCCAGTCCCACAAATGCAGGGACCATATAAACGCCGTCTGTTGAAAGTACACGTGAGGCGTAATCCTCACTATCTTTGGAAGAGCGAAGCATTCTTAATCCGTCACGCAACCACTGAACCGCTGAACCTGCAACAAAAATGCTGCCTTCGAGCGCATATTCAACCTTGCCATTCATCCCCCAGGCAATGGTTGTAATCAGTCCGTGATCGGATTGTACCGGGTTCTCTCCGGTATTCATAAGCATGAAACAACCGGTACCATATGTATTTTTCATGCTACCTTTGGTGTAACAGCCCTGACCAAACATCGCTGCCTGTTGATCTCCTGCCGCTCCCGCAATCGGAATCCGATGCCCGAAGAAATGATAGTCTGTCGTGTGTGCATACACCTCGGATGAACCTCGTACCTCTGGCAGCATCGCCTTAGGGATGTCGAGGATCTCCAACAATTCGTCATCCCATTGCAGATCATAGATGTTATAGATCAGGGTACGTGAGGCATTGGATATATCCGTGACATGTGTCCCCCCGCTCAGTTTCCAGATCAGCCAGCTATCAATCGTGCCAAACAGTAATTCCCCCTTCTCTGCCCGCTCCCGGGCGCCAGGGACATGATCCAGGATCCATTTGACCTTCGTTCCCGAGAAATAAGGATCAATCAGCAATCCTGTTTTGCGGCGGAAAAGGTCTCCTAGACCTTGCATCTTCAATTCTTCACAGATGTCTGCAGTCTGTCTGGACTGCCATACCACTGCATTATAGATGGGTCTGCCTGTTACTTTGTCCCATACCACAACCGTCTCCCGCTGATTCGTAATTCCAATTCCGGCAATCTGAGCCGGTTTGATGCCGCTCTCAGCCAGACATGAGGCCATCACGGCAAGAATGGAACTCCAGATTTCGTTGGCATTCTGCTCCACCCAGCCCGGCTTGGGGAAATACTGGGGGAATTCCTGCTGTGCAATGTGCACGATCTCTCCGCCCCGATTAAACAGAATAGCTCGGGAGCTTGTCGTTCCCTGATCCAGAGCCAATATATACTTTTCCATACAGATAACCTCCTGTTGTGGGTTCTTTTTAGGGTGTAAGCGATTTCTCAAAGTGTCGAATCAGATCTGCATTGGATGTGGTCACTGCCGTAGCCCCAACACCAAGCGCAAGTTCAACCTCTTCCGGTGATCGAATCAATCCCCCTGCAATAATAGGGATACCGGTACGCACAGACACTTCCGCAATAATATGCGGAATGACACCAGGTAATACTTCAATATAATCCGGTTGAGTTTTGGCCAGCAAGAGATAACTTTTCTCCAATGCATGGGTATCCAGCAGAAAAATACGTTGAATCGCTGTAATGCCCTTTTGCTTCGCCTTCTGAATAACACTTGCCCGTGTAGAGATCAGTCCTGCCGGACGAATGTGCTGACACAGATACTCTGCCGCATACTCATCATTCTTCAATCCCTGTACCAGATCTGCATGCAAAAGTATTTTCTTGTCATAACGCTTCGCCTCGTCCATCACACTCTGAAGCTGTGCAATATGGGTTTCCAGCATCACCCCATAGGTATAAGGGCCTTCAATCATCGCTTCGAACTGCTTCATGCTCTTCGCAGCTGGCAATATACGTTGTCCCTCAAATGGCACCTTAGTTCCTCCCGCATTCATCAGATGCCTATATTGTATAATCCGTCCAGTGAGAACGGCAAGCCATTCCGTAAATCAGGAAATTTGGTTGCTTGCCGGTTATCAAGATCGCACCAAAAAGCCGTTGCAGTATTTCTCCTTAATGGAGAGTACAACAACGGCTACCTAGTTAATCGTGCCCTTTAATGAATCATCATTAGGCCTGTGCATGCGGAAGCAGCGTCTCTGCCCCAGCCCAGCCATCATTTTCTGCCAAGTGACCGGAACGGTTCACTTTGGTCTGCAGATATTTCTCGTTGAACGCAGAGCGATCGCCCCAGAGTGGGACACGTCCGCCAACATTCAATCCCGCTTCCTGCAAGGCAGCCAGCTTCCGTGGATTGTTGGTGATCAATGTAACGGGTGCGGAACGAAGCGCACGTAACACAGCAATCGCATCGTCATAATTACGAGCGTCGTCCGTGAATCCAAGCTGCAAGTTCGCATCTACCGTATCCAGACCCTCTTCTTGCAAAATGTACGCCATCGCTTTGCTGAACAGACCGATACCACGTCCTTCATGGTTCGCAAGATAGAACAGCGCACCCGCTCCGTGAGCGGCAATCATCTTCATGGACTGCTCCAACTGAAAACCGCAATCACAGCGTTTGCTGCCAAAGATATCGCCTGTATGGCAGATGCTGTGCATCCGAATTAATGCTTCTTGCACTTCGGCAAAATCACCATATACCAGAACACTGGATTGTTGGCGCTCTGCCAGTTCAGCAGCAGCGAGAGATTCAATTAACTCGCCGCTCTCCATCGCTTTGTCCGATTTCATCCAGCTATACCACTGAAATGTCTTGGTCTCCCCATCCAGGTTAACCGGAAGCTTGATCGGTCCCACCAGGTATATAAACTCTTTTCCACTCGGAAAAGTCTGAATTTTGGGGGCAAGCAGTTGAATAATATGTGAATTGATCATTGTCGTTCCTCCTGTTTAGGCCACTGTCTGTTGATTGATTCGCATCCAGAGCGAAAATGGATCACTCGGATGTTATATAGTACGTATCTATATTATTCTCATCATCATTAGTTACTTTATGTAAGTTAGTTTAGAATAAAAATTATATTGTGTCAAGTAACTTTTATTTTTAAAGTAACTACCCAATTTATGTTACGCAATGGACACAAATATGTGTTTCATTTCAGGAATATTGGGTATGACTTAATAAACTGCTCATACACTAATGTTGTAGTACAAAGCACTTCATGCCTCGAACTTAACGATGAGGGGGTAATACACATGATCCGCCGGAAAAGAACATGCTGGACAGCCATACTGATGGTCTGCGTCCTGCTCATAAGCGGATGCTCCATCTGGCCCGGACAGGACGATTCAGCGAACAACAAAAAGGTAGCGCTTACATTATGGTACTGGAATCGTTCCATCGATGATAAGTTGATTGCCAGGGCTAAAGAAAAGTTCCCCAATATTGAACTGACAGCTCAGAAAATCGGCGGTGATTTCAAGGCAAAACTCAAAACAACACTCGCTGCACGCTCAGGTGAGCCAGACATTGTTGCACTGAACGACTGGATCATGGAGCTATTCCCCAGTGAGGACCGTTTCTATAATCTGTATGATCTTGGTGCAGGAGATATTGAAGACCAATATCTGCCGTGGAAATGGAAGCAAGGCGTGACGCCAAATGGACAGATGATCGGTTTCCCCATGGATACGGGACCGACAGCCCTCTTCTACCGGGAAGATCTGTTCAAGGAGGCCGGATTGCCATCTGATCCTGAAGACGTTACACGTCAGATCAACAGCTGGGAGGCCTATGCTGCTGCCGGAGAGAAGATCAAGGAAAAATTCGGAGGCAAGGTATTTCTGACCGACAATATTGCAACCGTTTACAATCAAGTCTTATCACAGGCTGCCGAACGTTATTTCCGCCCGGATGGGTCCTTTATCGGTATGGATTCCCCTACTGTGCGCAAGAGCTGGGATACGGCCGTTGCCTTTAAAGAGAAAGGCTTGCTTGCCAATGCAGATGGCTGGACTCCGGGCTGGAACGCAGCGATGAATAACGGTGAAGTCGCCTCGTTCGTGGGTGCTGTCTGGATGAAACAAGTTCTTCAGGAAGCTGCACCGGATACATCCGGAAAGTGGCGGGTAGCTCGGGCTCCGGGAGGGGATGGCAACAACGGAGGATCATTCCTGTCTATCCTGAAGTCGAGTGAACATCCTCAGGAAGCCTTTGAACTGATTCGCTGGCTGCAAAGTCCCGAAAATCAACTGGAGCAATATCAGACATTGAACCTTTTCCCCTCTGCACCGGGTGTGTTTGATGATTCTGCCATGAAAGAAAAAGAACCTTTCTTCGGTGGACAGGCGACAGGGCCTGTATTTGCCGAATCGGCACAGGATGTACCGGATGCTTTCTTTGGCGAACGATACCCATCCGTACACAATATTATCACCCGGCGGCTGAATGATGTCGCAAAGCAAAATGCCGATCCACAGCAGGTCTGGACGGATACGGTACACCGCGTTGAGCGGGAATTGCAGCGGTGAGTATAAAATACAGCGTTATCCTGATTACTGGTCCTGGTTTTATGTGGTCTTGTTATCCGCAAAGGAGGAATTCATATGGCTGTAACTGAACCTCGTCTTACGCCCGATCCTGGCAATACCAGACCTGATCTGGATCGGCAGAAATCACTATGGGCGAGAATGTGGGAGCATCGCGCACTCTATGTTGCGATATCGCCGTTTTATATTCTGTTTGCGGTATTTGGGCTGTTCCCCATCGGGTTCTCACTCTATCTGGCTTTTCATAAATGGGATGGCATCGGTGTCATGACGTACAACGGTTTCAACAACTTCAAATACATGCTGACTGATGCCGAGTTCTGGCAAGCCGTGGGCAACACCTTCATGATCTGGATCTATTCGACGATTCCGATGCTCTTCTTCGCATTGATTATTGCCTTTCTGCTGCATGCACCATTTGTGAAGTTCCGTACCTTATTTCGAGTCGGTTATTTCCTGCCAAACGTCACGTCCATCGTAGCGGTAGCCATTATCTTTGGTGCTTTATTTGCTAACAATTATGGTTTTCTCAATTATCTGTTGCAATCGGTCGGGCTACCGGTTGTAGAGTGGCTGAATGCACCATGGGGCATCAAAGTTGCCATCTCCTCCATGGTCGTCTGGCGCTGGACCGGATATAACGCGGTCATCTATCTGGCCGGATTACAGAGTATCCCGCAGACATTATACGAAGCAGCCAAGATTGACGGCGCATCAGCCATACAGTCCTTTTTCCGAATTACAATTCCGATGCTGCGCCCTGTCATCCTGTTTACGGTCATTACGTCAACCATTGGCGGTATGCAGCTGTTCACCGAACCGCAAGTATTGGTCGGCAATGATGGTGGCGCAGGTGCAGCAGGCATGACGATTGTACTCTACCTCTACCGTGAATCCTTCATTAACAATTAC
The DNA here is from genome assembly GCF_037974275.1 of Paenibacillus sp. FSL R5-0519. Taxonomy (NCBI): domain Bacteria; kingdom Bacillati; phylum Bacillota; class Bacilli; order Caryophanales; family Paenibacillaceae; genus Paenibacillus; species Paenibacillus sp. FSL R5-0519. The sequence goes on along the minus strand of NZ_CP150234.1, from coordinate 85,877 downwards.
TTCGGCTATGGCGCTGCCGTTGGTTGGGGCATGTTCCTCATTATCGCCCTGTTCTCGATTGTGAACTGGAAGCTTGTTCAAGGCAAATCATCCTGATGTGATAAGGGGGAGCGCACATGGCGACCAAACACCTCAAATCGCTGGTGTTGTATACCGGTCTTATCGGGGGCATGCTCATATCCATGTTCCCGTTCTATTGGCTGATTGTAATGTCTACCCGGACAACGTCCGATATCTACAAGTTCCCACCGCAGCTCTGGTTCGGGGGCGAATTGTGGAATAATATTACGCGGGTGTTACAGCAGATAGATTTCTGGGGCGCCTTTCTGAATACGTTGTTTGTGTCGGGCCTCGTGACCATTCTGGTACTGTTTTTTGACTCACTGGCGGGGTTTGCGTTTGCGAAGTTTGAATTTCCCGGCAAAAAGTGGCTTTTCATCTTGCTGCTTGCGACCATGATGGTACCTTCCCAGCTGTCACTGGTGCCCTCCTTCGTGCTCATGGCTACCTTTGGCTGGGTCGGTTCCTTCAAAGCCCTCATTATTCCGGGCATGGTTAACGCCTTCGGCATCTTCTGGATTCGCCAATATGCTACGGAGTCGATTCCGAATGATCTGCTCGATGCAGGACGCATCGACGGCTGTAATTTCTTCCGGCTCTATTGGAACGTGGCGCTGCCGATTCTGCGACCTGCCTTTGCTTTCCTCGGCGCGTTTACCTTTATTGGCGTATGGAACGATTATCTGTGGCCTTTGATTGTCCTGACGGATGAGCGTAAATACACGTTGCAGATTGCGTTGTCTCAATTAAACGGGCTGTATAACACCGACTACGCGATGGTGATCGCAGGTACGTTGCTTGCCGTCATTCCGCTGATTGTCATGTTCCTGTTCATCAGCCGCCAGTTCATTTCGGATATTGCCGCAGGAGCGGTGAAGGATTAAGGCTGGTGTAATCGAGATCGACGTAATCTGTTCCAATTTTGATCCATCCCTCAAGTCTGATATTCTTATCTATAGTTGAAATAACAGATGCCATATAAGTTGGATGAATAGCGCCACGTGCGCGAAGGGGACAGAAAGGGCCTGAAGAAATGGAATTAAAAGCTTTCTAGAGGAAAGCTACTTCGAAAGCATATGCTTCGTATTTACGCGAGCGGAAGGCTTTCTGTACCCGAAGTGTGAACGTGTAACAGCATTCTTTCACTTATATATTTAAGAAAGAGGGATGACAAAATGGCTTCTTCACCCTATATGATCGGCGTAGATATCGGCACAACCTCCACCAAGGCCGTCTTGTTCGAGCAGAACGGCACCATTGTGGCTCAAGGTAGTGCCGATTATCCGCTGCACACCCCCACACCTGCGATTGCAGAGCAGGATGCGGAAGATATTTTCAAAGCAGTCATTACATCGGTTAAACAGGCCACCTCCAAGGCGGGAGTTAAGCCAGAAGACATCCTGTTTGTATCCTTCAGTTCGGCCATGCACAGCATTCTGCCTGTCGATCAACACGGTACACCGCTGATGCGGGCCATGACATGGGCAGATAATCGCAGTGCCGAGTGGACTGAAGTACTCAAATCGGAGATGAATGGTCACGAAATCTATCTGAGAACAGGGACACCGATTCATCCGATGTCCCCACTCACCAAAATCATGTGGCTCACTCGGGATCAACCGGAACTGTTCCAGCAGACGCACAAATTCATATCGATGAAAGAATATGTTTTCTATAAATTATTTTCTGAATACGTCATCGACCACTCCATGGCCTCCGCCACCGGACTCATGAATCTGGAAAAACTCGACTGGGATGCAGAAGCGCTGCATGTGGCGGGCATTACGCCGGAGCACCTGTCTCGATTGGTACCGACCACACATGTGCTCAAACATGGTTTGCATCCGGAGTACGCCAAGGAGATGGGCATTGCTTTCACCACACCGTTTGTTATCGGGGCCAGTGATGGCGTACTGTCCAATCTGGGCGTTAACGCCATTGATCCAGGGGTCGTGGCCGTGACTATTGGTACCAGTGGAGCGATTCGTACCGTCGTGGATAAACCGGTGACCGATCCGAAAGGACGCTTCTTCTGTTATGCACTCACAGAGGATGCATGGGTGATTGGCGGACCCGTGAACAACGGCGGTGTTATTTTCCGCTGGATACGGGACGAGTTTGCGGCTTCCGAGGTAGAGACCGCGAAACGACTTGGCATTGATCCGTATGAAGTGCTCACTCGTGTTGCGGAAAATGTACCTCCGGGTTCGGAAGGGCTCTTGTTCCATCCTTACATGACGGGTGAGCGGGCTCCGCTCTGGAATCCGAACGCACGCGGCTCGTTCTTTGGCCTGACCCTGCATCATAAGAAAGAACATATGATTCGCGCCGCGCTCGAAGGTGTATTGTTCAACCTGTATACGGTTATGTTAGCGATTGAAGAAAAGATCGGTCGTCCGAAAAAAATCCAGGCGACAGGCGGCTTCGCCCGCTCCGAGTTGTGGCGACAGATGATGGCCGATATTTTCGATCAGGATGTCATCATCCCCGAAAGTATCGAAAGCTCCTGCCTCGGCGCAACCGTACTGGGCTTGTATGCCCTTGGGCGCATTGATTCCCTGAGTGCCGTCTCCGGCATGATCGGATCAACGCACCGACACCAGCCGGACCCGGACAGTGTCCGTGTCTACCGGGAACTGCTGCCGATCTTCATCCGCATCTCCCGCAAATTCGAAGAAGAGTATGCGGATATCGCTGCTTTTCAGAACAAGACGATGCAGGGATAGGGAAGGCGTGGCATGGCACGGAATAGCTAACGAATCGTAGACGTCTTATTTGAGGTTTATGACGTGTTTTCAACATCTAACGAATCTGAGCCACCTTATATCCGATTTTAGCAGCGGTCAGCAGCCCCACAGTCCGAATTCCCTGATAATAACGTCTCTTCGATTCGTTAGAATCTGACTTATACCAAATTTCGGTCAATAGCGCGTCTCAGGTTCGTTAGAATTGACAGACCATCGTCATCATGCAGTGAATTACCATCTCCTAAGCTGCATTGGCTCAAAATAATCTACGGCTATATCGACTACGTCTTACGCACGTTCATAATGACCGTCCCGCCATGTTTAGAACATGCGGGAGGGTCTTTTTCATCTGCAAATTTTCATGTACATATCTTCATGTAAAGTTTTTTTGTATCCATTTCCCTGTAGAAATTGTGGCTAATAGCATGATGAAACCCTCTTCCTCATCAGGGTCTCTCAAATGAGTTAAATAGGCCAACGAAAAAAAGCCCCACAGTCTGAGAGACTGTTGAGCTTCATTTCCAAACCATTTTATTATTACTTAAATTATACTGCGCTATTACTGATTATACTTGCTGAATGCATTCTGATCGGCCTGAACATTCTCCAGATACACAATCTGCCCCGCATCATTTACACGCGCGATATCAATGCCTGCTTTGGCATATACCGTGCCGTCTGCTGCTTGTCCGCATACCGCCCAGTTGGTTTGGTAGCTGCCGTCAGGTTGCTGCACCCACGCGTCCCACATATGTTTTACGTCCTTATTGTACTCGTAGAAAGCTTTCATAAAACCATCGAACCCTGTTCGACTGGTACCGTTAAGTACAATTTCTGCGTCCGGTGTAAACAGGGACAACAGATCTTCCATGGCGCGCTCTTCTGTACGTGAAGCATCAAATAAACGGAAGTAGTTGTTCAACATTGTAGTGGTATTTGTAGTACTCATATATATTCCTCCTAGAATAAAAATCCGATTTCCAATCTTTCAGTTCGAATATTTTCGAACTAACTGAAAATAAATGTAACACACTTCCTATACTGCCCGCAAGAAATAATAAGTTGAGACCAACTTTTGCAGTAAGACGGAGAGTGCAAAACCAATCTGAAGAAGCGAAGCGTGCGCTTGAAAGCTTTCTGAAAGAAAGCTACATCGGAAGCATACGCTATCACCGGATTTTTCCCTTGGACCAAGGGGATAAAGAAAATCTGGGGATAAGAGCGATCGAAAGATGGTACTGCAATCGGAAGTAAATAAGTGTAACGGTAGCGGTTCAACTTCTATAGTTCGATATTTTTCAAACATTGAAAGAAAAAGCCGAATATGCTAACGTCATAGATATGAGAACTCCAACGATACCAATGGCTTCGGAACTGAAACTGACCACGGTCTGCAATGCACTCGGTGATCCGATCCGTATGAAAATTGCACACTGTCTGGCCAGCTCTGGCGAGAAAAACTGTTCCGCCTTCGAAGTAGACCATATTTCCAAATCCACATTGTCCCATCACATCAAAATTTTACGTGAAGCTGGCTTGATCCAGCCACGCATTGAAGGTAAACAGCACTTTTATTCCCTGCGAAAGGAAGAACTAAACACACGTTTTCCAGGCCTCGTCGAGATGATTCTGAGTACAAGCGAGGAATACGCACATTAAAGTAAGCAGGTCTGGGATCGATTGAAGAACCACATTTATCATGATGGTATATCCATAAAGGAGGCTAACTATATGGACAAAAAAGCGGCAAAGATACTGCTGAGCACATTCTGGGGAGGTGGCGGCTGGAAAACAGCTTCTATCCCGTTCTCCGGGGATGAATTTGAGTATGCCAAAAGCAAAGGCGTTATGTTCGACCCACTCACGATTACGCATGACGAGATTGTCCAGCGTCTATACGACATGCATCAGGATGACTCGTTCAAGGAACGGGTGATCTCGGCCTTTCTACATAGTCTGTCCACCAAAAAAGTTTACCTGCGCAGCGCATTATCCAGCTGGGCTTTAACATCGAACATGCCTCTGCATACCTATGCGGAACGCCCTGCCCTTCACCTTAACACCAGTGCCTGCGGGGATTGTAATTACCTGCGTTTGCAGTCAGATAAGGAATATTCCAACGTCGATTTAAACGTCCTGAACTTTGAACGGATCAAGTGGGGCGGCGTGCGTCATGGCTGGCTTCTCTATTGCCTTATGGATTTGGAATTACTGCGTAAGGACAACGATACAAGCTATGAAGTAACCCCTGAAGACCAAGATATCCTCGTAAAGCTGCTTGAAGCAGCTCAGACGGAAGACCCCAAGGACAGTGCACGTTCACTGGAGAAAAAGTGGAAAGATATCTTGCCTTCCAGCAAACAGGAGCGGGATGCCCTGCTGGAAATCTGGGCGGCAGCTGGAATATTGGTTCCTGGAGATAACCCGCGAAAAGGCAAGGGTGGTTCGGGTGATTTCATCTTTGCAGCAACCTGGCAAGGTGATGATGGATATCATGCAGAAACCGTAAAAAAATATTTCGGCTCCTATCTTCCTCAAATGCGATAAAATCTGAACTTTGGCTCACCTTTTTTCGTACGTCTGGTTACAATAATGACATCGACAGATTTCCTGTTTAACTCGTATAATAAGGAGAAATTGGTAGATGGGAGTGAAACAAGCGAGTTTATGGTATACATACTGGCTTTTATAGTGTCTTTTGCTGTCGTGGTTCTGCTTATTCCGCCGCTTGGTCGACTGGCTCACCGGCTCGATTTTGTGGACAAGCCTCGGGAGGATGTGGAGCGTAAGCTGCACAGGCAACCGATCCCGCTCACGGCGAGTTACGCGATATTTACTGGATTTTTCCTGACATACATTGCTCTGACCAAAGAAATCACTTGGGAAACGGCGGCTCTGGTCGCTGGTGGTATGCTTCTGCTAACGATTGGTACCGTCGACGACTGGTACAAAACTAAAGGCAAAGATTTTCCTGCCCTGCCCAAGATGCTCGTACAAGTCTCTGCAGCAGTGCTCGTATTTGCTTCTGGCATTGCGTTCACCGGATTCGTGAATCCCTTCAACGCGGAATATGTTATGCTCCCGATCTGGCTGCAATTTATTCTCACGATCCTCTGGATCTTTGGAGTGACAACCGTCATCAACTTCTCGGACGGCATGGACGGACTGGCTGGTGGATTATCGGCCATCTCGGCGATTACCTTGTTCATCGTGGCCCTGGCCAAAGGACAAAGTGACTCCGCACTCATGTCGATCACTCTGGTTGGTGTGACAATAGGTTATCTGAAGTACAACAAAGCTCCTGCCAAAGTGTTTATGGGTGATGCAGGTGCTACGTTCCTCGGCTTCATTCTGGCGGTTATCGCTCTGGATGGTGCATTCAAACAAGCGACCATGTTGTCCATCTTCATTCCAATTTTGGCGCTCGGTGTACCAATCTTCGATAACATCTTTGTCGTGATCAAACGCTTCATTCAAGGTAAAGCAATCTACCAGGCCGATGCGAGTCAAGCCCATTATCGACTGCTGCGTGCCGGATTGAATCACAAACAGGTGGTTGCTGTGCTCTATCTCGTCAGCACTTGTCTGTGCCTTTCCTCCATCATATTGATGTTGGTAGAGATGTAAGTATCCGCAACAACGCGGTCATATGCTAGAAAAAGAGACGAGTCCAAGATTTCTTGGCTCGTCTCTTTGTTATGTTTATCTGATTCGCGCTCACTGGCTCACACTTATCTCGAAGCCGCCGGCGGCAACGGTTGTTCATGTTGCTGCCGCCCTGTCCATCCCGGCCGATCAAGTTCAATGAGACGGCGGTATCGCTCTTCCCCAGCCAGCAGTTGTTCGTGAGAACCCTGCATGGCAATCTGTCCATTTTCCATAAAAATAAGTTCGTCCATCTGTTCCGCACCAATCAGGTGATGGGTGACCCAGATCATCGTTTTGCCTTGCAAGCTGTCCAGAATGGTGCGCATCAGTTCACGTTCCGTCACGGGATCAAGCCCCACGGTTGGTTCATCGAATATCACAACAGGTGTCTCCCGGAGCAGTACCCGGGCAAGTGCAATTCGTTGTCTTTCCCCACCTGAGAAACGCAGACCCGTCTCCAGCATCGGTGTATCATATCCCTGCGGCAAAGATTCGATCAGACCGGATAAACCGACTTGAGCGGCCACCTGACGAATCTCCTCATCCGTTGCATGTGCACGACCAATCCGTAAATTATTGGCTACCGTGGTATCGAACAGGTGTGGGCTCTGATTCAGCACTGCGATGACATCAGGCACACTCTCATCCAGCGTCTGCACAGGTGCATTATTGATCAGAATGTTCCCCGCAGACGGAAGCAAGGCACCCTGAATGAGCTTCAACAAGGTAGACTTGCCGCCACCGCTTCGCCCAAGGATAGCTAATCGTTTGCCTTGCGGCAAATGAAGGGATACATCATGTACGGCGTAGGAATCACCCGCTGCATAACGGTAACTTACGCGATTAATCTCGATGTCTGCTCTTAGTTTGGGCGGAATGCGCAGACGAATTCGTCTGTCCGAGTCGCCCGTTCCGCCAACACCATCCACTCCCGTCTGCCCCTGAAGATCCGATTTCCCTTCCAGCTGTTTCAAACGGTCCAGTGATTCCTGGTACTGTGGAAGATGCTCCACAGCATCCCCTACTGGCAGAAGTGATTCCGTAAGCGGAAATAATACCAGTACAAAAGCAGCAATCATCACGGCAGGTAATTGCCCGCCAGAAGCGGCGTTCCCAGTCCATAACGTCACGGATATGACCATCAGGCCAATGACACACTGGGCCATCAGATCGCGCCAGCGTGTCCAGCGCCGCAACTTGCGACGAACCGTGTCGACCTGTTCTTCCGCCTCTTCCTGCTGCTGAACAAATTCGGTTGCTCGTCCACTTGCAAGCCAATCTCCCAGTCCAAGCACACCGTCAGTCAGACGGGTATACAACCTGCTGTTTTCTTTTTTTAGCCGCACACGCCATTTCCACGTCACTTTCAGGGAAATCGCAGGTAGCACGGCAACAAGGAATAACATATACAAGCCCATCCACACCGCAAATCCCAGATCCACACTGCCAAAAGCAATCACAGCCCCACCGTACATCACAAGCGCTGTAACAGCGGGAAAAACGGTACGCAGATAGATATCCTGCAGCCGCTCCACATCATCGGCGAGTGCTCCAAGCACATCTCCGGTCTGCATACGAGAGCGCAGGAACAGGGCCTGTGGCTCCAGAATGCGATATAACTTCACCCGTTGATCGGCCAACACGCGCAGTACGGCATCATGTCCTGCCAGTCGTTCGATATATCGAAAGACGGCGCGGAATATCCCAAATGCACGTACCCCAACAATAGGCACATATACCATCAGAATATTTTCAGGACGCAGTGCAGATTTGGAGATCAAAAATCCGGAGGTAAACAGCAGCAGTACCGCACACAGTGCAGCACAAGTGCCCAGCGCAATGACTGCAATGAATCTCCAACGGTACTGTGCCACATACGGAGCAATCCAGCTATTTTTTTCTTTGCCGTTACGGACGGTCTCCATATGTTCATATCCGGACTTCATTTTATATCGCCTCCATCTGGGCCTGAATCATCTGATAATATACACCTTGCTTTGCGAGCAGTTCCTGATGTGTTCCTGTCTCTGCCACCGTGCCGCCATCCATAACAATAATCCGATCCATATGTGGCATCCAGTGCAGACGATGGGTAGCCAAAAATACAAGTTTGCCTTCGAACAGCGGCAGCATCGTCTGTTTCAGTTCATACTCTGTTTCCACATCCAGATGTGCTGTCGGTTCATCGAGCAGCAGGATGTTCCGTTTGCTCAGCAAAGCTCTTGCCAGTGCCACCCGTTGCTCCTGCCCACCACTGAGCTGTCTGCCGCCAGCCCCAATAGGCTCATTCAGCCCACCGGATAATGAGGACAGTAACTTGGTTAATCCGGCAGCGCTAACTGCCTTGGCTACTTCTGCATCCGAAGCCTCCGGTATGTAGAATCGAACGTTATCGGCCAAACTTCCACTAAAGATATACGGATGCTGCGGGATCGCTGCTGTCTGTCTTCGCCAGGATTCAAGCATATCCGGTGTCACAGGCTGACCGTTGGCTAATACTTGGCCTGAAGTAGGCAGCTGAAATCCAGCCAATACATCAATTAACGTGGACTTGCCTGCTCCGCTGGCGCCGATAATACCGATTTTGCCAAGACCTGTGATCTGGAAGGTAACATCCTTTAACGAATAAGGACCTTCATCATCATGCCGTACCTGCACATCCGTTAGTGCCAATCTGCTATTCTCATTCCAAGAGAAAACCGAGGAAGAAGAAACAAGCTCAGGAGTAGTAGAATCATGATCAAGATTAAGAAGCCCCTCAGCCGATCTATCGTTCAACACGACGCGTATGGTCGAATTGCCGACTTTCCTTTTACCCGAAGATAATGATGATACATATCCAGCCTCGTCCTCTGCCGTAACCGCATGCGCAACAACATTTGCATAGGTTTCTTTCTGTTTCTGTTCAGCGGCTTTCCCCCGTTCAATCACCTGATTAATGGCCGCTCCGGCTTCCTTACCATCCAATGTGGCGTGATAATCAGCGCCGAGCATACGTACAGGCAGGAAATATTCGGGTGCCAGAATCAGTACTGTCAGCGCAGGGCCGAGCAGCATATGTCCCTCCGTCAGACGTAATCCCAGACCAACCGCCACGGAAGCAACGGACAGCATGGTGAAGAAGTCGAGTGCAAATGAAGAAAGAAAAGCCATGCGAAGGGTGGACATCGTCGCCTTCCGATACCGCTGACTGACCCGCCGAATGGAGCCTTCATGTGTTTTGCTCTGTCCCAATGTTTTTAGCGTCTCCAGCCCACGCAGGGTATCGACAAAATGGTTCGCGAGCGCTTTGTAGGATCTGAATTGTCCGTCTATCTTACGCTGAGCTGCGAGGCCAATCAGAATCATGAACACGATCAGGATCGGGAGTGTCAGCATCAGAATAACCCCGGACATCATATCCAGCTTGAACACATACAGCATAATGACGATGGGTGTGCATCCTATGCCCAGCATGCGCGGAATGAACAGTTCCAGATACGTCTTGTATTGGGCTGTCCCCTCTCGTGCCAGTGTAACCAGATGGCCTGTGCCCTCGGTCTTGGCATAACGCGGTCCAAGCCTGAACCACTGCTCCACCATCTGTCTGCGCAGATCGGTCCCTGTCTTCTCCGCATATCGCGATGTAACCAGTTGTAACCAGAAGGATAAGGCGTAGCGGGCGGCAAAAGCAGCCAGGAACAGCAGCAGTACCGGGTACTGCTCTGTTACGGATGAACCTTCAAACAATGCCGTGATGGCCTGTGCCAGCCATTTGGCTTGCATAATGATCGTCATCGCCTGCAACAGTACCAGCGCTGATGCCAGCGCGAGTACAGGCCGGATGCCCGGCAGCTTCATCAGCCCCCGTCCCATATCAGTACTCCAGGTGGTGCTGCTCGTTCAGACGTTTGCGGAAGATATAATAACTCCAGATCTGATACCCAAGAACAAATGGCAGCAATGTACAAGCTACAATCGTCATGACTTTCAAGGAATACGCACCAGATGCCGCATTGTATACGGTCAGGTCATATGCCGCTCCAAAGGAACTCATCATCACTCTTGGGAACAGTCCGATAAATACCGAAGCAAAAGCAATTGCAATCACAGCACCTGTCATACCAAAAGCCCAGCCTTCACGCTTCTGACGAACGAAGTATGCCGCAAGCGCAAGTGCAACTGCACCAAGTACAACCATGATCCACAGTGCCCAGCCGCGAACGGCGAACACATCGGTCATGAAATACGTCAATATTGCATACACGGCAAGCAGCGCGGCCAGCGGCAACATCAATTTTTGCGCTGTATTCAAGGCACGCTCTCTGAGTTCCCCGACTGTTCGTAGTGAGGCAAACAGCAATCCATGAACCAGACACAGCAGCGTTACGCTCAAGCCACCAATTACAGTGTACGGATTAACGATATCCAAGAATCCTGCGCGCAACTGCATCTCCCCATCAATGGGCAAACCCTTCATGAACGTGGCAAAGACTACGCCGAACAGGAAAGGCAGGAGCGCGCTGGATACCACAATGATGATATCCCATGTTTTGCGCCAGCGCTGCTGTTTCATTTTACTGCGGAATTCGAAGGCAACCCCGCGACCAATCAAGGCGAGTAATACGACCACAAGCGGCAGGTAGAAACCACTGAACATCGTGGCATACCAGTGCGGGAAGGCAGCAAACATGGCACCCCCTGCTGTAATCAGCCATACTTCGTTACCATCCCAGAAGGGACCAATCGAATTGATCAGGGTCCGGCGTTCACGGTCCGTTTTGGCGATAATACCTGTGGACATCCCCACACCAAAATCAAAACCTTCCAAAAAGAAGAATCCCACAAACAATACGGCAATCAGCAAAAACCACAACTCACTTAGTGACAACGGAATAACCTCCATCCACGCCGAACGGATCGGCCGATTCATCGTGATCTTCTGGCTTCTCGACCGCATATGGTCCTGCCTTGATCTCACGTACGAACAGGTATACCATCACGATTCCGAGAACCGTATACGCGGCGGTAAAAGCGATGGTTGAGAACAAAATCATTCCTGCGGATACGTTCGGTGAGACACCGGCTTCGGTCGTCATATAGCCAAACACCGTCCACGGCTGCCTGCCAACCTCGGTCATGATCCAACCAGATGTATTAGCGATAAATGGCAGAGAAATAGCAAATACCATCAGACGCATGAACCACTGTCCTGCAATCTCCAGCTTCTTGCGCATGGCCAGGAACGTTCCGTATAACGCCAGGACAATCATCAGACCACCCGCTGCGATCATAATGCGGAAACTCCAGAACGTTGTTCGTACCGGCGGGATGTAATTCCCCGGTCCATACGTCTGCTCATACTCGGCTTGAAGCTCCTTCATGCCTGTGACACTGCCGGAGAACTTGCTGTAGGACAGGTAACTGAGCAATCCAGGGATTTTGATCTCACCGGTATTCTCCTGTTTGTCTGGATCGATAAAAGCAACAACCGTCCATGGTGCCGGATCTTCTGTCGTCGTCCATGTGCCTTCACTGGCTGCCATCTTCATCGGCTGTGTCTCCACCAGATATTGCGCCTGGAAATGCCCGGAGAAAGCTACACCCAATGAAGAAACGAGTCCAATGATGATCGCAATATTAAACGATTTGCGGAAGATCTCCACATCCTGCTTCTTCATCAATTTGTAAGCACTGATCCCGGTGACAACGAAGGCACCTGTCATCAATGCCCCAAAAATCGTATGCGGGAACTCAACGAGAAGCTGACCATTTGTGATCAGTGCCAGGAAATCATTCATCTCGGCTCGGCCGTTGTTGATCTCAAACCCGACAGGATGCTGCATAAATGAATTGGCTGCCAGAATCCACAACGCGGACAGGAATGTGCCGACAAACACCAGCCAGATGCAGGCCAGATGCACTTTTTTGGACAAACGATCCCATCCGAATATCCACAACCCAATAAATGTAGACTCCATGAAAAACGCGAGTAACGCTTCAACAGCCAGTGGTGCACCAAACACGTCCCCCACAAACCGGGAGTACTCGGACCAGTTCATGCCGAACTGGAATTCTTGCAGAATACCTGTGACAACCCCGACGGCAAAGTTAATCAGGAACAGCTTGCCCCAGAACTTGGCCATCGTTTTGTAGATTTCCTTCCCCTTAACAACGTACAACGTCTCCATGATCGCAACCAACAGTACAAGACCGATGGATAGCGGGACAAAAAAGAAATGGAAAATCGTTGTAAGCGCATATTGGATACGCGATAACATAATCGGATCCATACTGTTACCCCTTCTTTCTGTTCACTTCGCAGTATGCGTATTTGGCATTGAAGCTGCACCTTCGCTGTCTGTCCGCCAAATACGTTGATGAACGTATTGTGCCAGATTCCCTATTTTATACATGTGAGAATTATCACAATCTCCGTGTTTAGAGCAAAAAAAAGTGATCCTGGTCACACAAAAGATAAAAATCAGCCTATTGTAATGCGAATTCAAATATCTTTTTTACAATATCAAGAAGGTGTAGTGAAGCCGAAATTAGAGGATTGGTGCTTAGGGAAGCTCTATCATGGCTTGCCTACTTCATCTATTCATGGAAGATACTCATGTTTGGGACGGAATGCCCATATGTTAGTCTCAGGCATATCATGCGAAGTGCCGTGAGGGCTTTACATATGAAGTGGAAGCATGAAGCACATGCATAGTGAAGGACGCTCCTTATTACAGTCAAGGTGAGGTGAAAGATTCATGGAAAAACCTGCGCCGTTACCAAGTGAAGACTCCGAAGCCAGTTCGGATAAGGCCCGTGCAGCTGTCGCAGAACAGCCCCCTGTCCGTTACGTTCTCTTCCCTCGCAAAGGAGGCTGGTCATCCTTTCCCTATCCCGATATTGCTGCACTGCTGTCGATTGAGGGCGAGGTCTACTATGTCAGCAGTCTGACGCAAACAGAGGATGTACCTGCAGTGATCACTGTAATCTCCTTACCTGAAGCCAAGCAGCTATTGATGGAACCCCGCACCATGGCAGTGGTTACTCATCCCTACTGGCTCATGGCTGCAGCTTCGCTGGAACCAGAGCTATGTATTGTCCTGCTCCCTGAGCCTGTCGGAGACGAAGCCTCTTCTCCCCTGTGGGAGAGCAGTATTTCCAAACTGGTGGGTATCGCTGATCTGGTAGGTACATCCTCCGAAACACGATATATGAAGCTGTTATTCCAAGGCGTACGCGCCATCTGGCTGGGAGGCGAAGATCCTTCACAAGTGGGTACGGTGCAAAAGGATAATCTCGAAGTCCCTCTCCGGGACTACGAACTGTTCTTCCTTCATGCGCTGCGGCAGATCCTGTCAGGCACTCCGGATAGCGTTACCTTGCTTCAATGCAGTGTACGTGCTGATTTCTATCGCCAGCTTCGAGCCAAAGCAGGGGCGCATGAGACCATATCCTTTTTACTAGCAGCCTATGAGTACTTGCTTGAAGATTCTCGGGCCATCCAATCATTACAAGAGGCATTCACCCAAGCGGTCCTGAATGGTCGAAGTGATTGTGTGATCTCTCACTATCGCTTCCTGTCTGCCATCCATGCCCGGGCCGGGCAGTTGGAGGACGCCTTGCTGGTGTACGGAATTAGTGCAGCCGACGAACAGGAACGACATCATTATGAACAGTTATGTCGCTGGTTGGAGGCGGGAGAAGATCAACTTGTACGAGCGGAATTGCTGCGTATTAACGATGATTACGGAACCGCGCTGCGCATCCTGGATGAACTTGGCGGAGAAACCGCGAGACATTGGAAATTCCGCATATATCAGGAGACAGGTCGCGCGGAAGAGGCACTGGCTCTGGTGCATGCAGTCGATATTCAGGATGATGCCAGTCGCCGGGACTATCAGCTATTATCCGGAAGTGCACTGGCTCTGCGAGGGGAAAGACACGGGGCAGTCAGACATTTTCTCGAAACGGCACTGGAGGATGAAGATGCGCTCGCCCGGATCGTCGAGCTGGAGTTGTTGGATCATGCCGTACAGCAATTGCTTGGGGAGGTGCCGTGATGCTGGACCCGAAGAAGCGTAGACAACAGTTGAATGGGCCAATGGTGCACAGGAATATCCGACCCGAAACCACTTACACGCCAACGGAAACAGTCGATCGGACACATACAGACGCATTGGGAAATGGCGATCAACCGCCGAATCATGCACAGCCAGCGCAGAACATCCGAAGCCAGGTGCATCACTGGGGCGGTGAACAAGGTCAGGGTGAACAGGATGCTGCTGTATCACAAGAGGAAACGAGTGCATTCAAAGAGCCCTTCTCCATCCGTCGAGTTCGCAAAAGCAAAGGCAACAAGCTGACCGCCATGCTCCAGGTTCGCAATGAACGCGGCCGATACCTTGAAGAAGTATTGCATGATCTGAGTGAGTTCGTGGATGAGATCGTGATTGTAGACGATGCCAGCACAGACGGAACCCCGGAGCTATGCAAAGCCTATCCGAAGGTGGTCCGCCTGGAGGTATTGGAGAAACCGCTGTTCGCCGAGGAATGGCGACTTCGCAACACCTTATGGCAAGCGGCAGCGGGAACACGTCCCGACTGGTTGCTATCGGTTGATGCGGATGAGCTGTACAGCTCAGAGGCCAAGAAAGCCATACGCACGCTGATTAATCAGGAATATGCAGACTGGTTTGCCTTCCGTTTCTATGATATGTGGGGTGGCCGGACCCATTACCGGGAAGATGATCTCTGGTGTCTGCACAAGCGGCATACCGCTTCACTTGTACGGTATATGCCTGGATATCCTTATTTTTATCCGCAACAGAATCATCATGTTCCCCGTCTTCCCTTGTCCTGCACCGTATTGCCTGGGGTGAGCACCGAACTGAAGGTTCAGCATCTCGGCTGGGCAGGCAGCCTGGAGGACCGGGTGCGTAAATATTTGCGTTACAAGCGCATTGATCCTGGCGGTGAGTGGGGCAATCTTGCACACTACGAGTCGATTCTTGATCCGGAACCTCGGCTGATTCCCTGGAAGGAGGGTCCGTGAGATGGGCGTGGTGAGTATTCTGACGCATAGCTTCACCGACGGGTATAACCGGGAATTTGGTCGGGTATTCGGTGGTGGGCTGGAGCGTTATATCCTGGATCTGTGCAGTGTCATCCGCGGACTTGGACATATTCCCGAGGTTCATCAACTGTCTTATTTTGAAGCATTCCAGACTCGGACGGAGCAGATTGATGTATTCGGTTATTCGTACGACATGGATAATGTACCGGAAGCCTTTGAGCGGATGGCAGCCGCGGCGCGAGGCCCCGTGATCTATGCCAGCTGTCTGTGGCAGCCCATCACCTACAAGCCGGGCAGTCTTGGCATCTGTCATGGCATTAACTGGGATCGCCCCGGACTGCCTCTGGAGACCAAACAACAAGTGGCGGAACATATTCAACTGGCTCTGGATGGACTCGTACGCATTGTATCTGTGGATTCCCATTTCCAGACCTTTTGCCGGGCTGCGTGCACCTATACCGATCCAAGGCAGGTCGTCCTGATTCCTAATGCAGTGGATACCTCCTATTTCACACCTGCCCCGCCAACGCGAACCTTCGAGCAGAAACAGGAAGACGAATGGCTGGCCGCATGGAAGACTGATCTGGCGAGTCATGAGGAGAATGCTGGAGCGGTTATATCAGGGATGCATGCTGTAAAGGGCAAAGCTGGAACGAGTGGTGATGGAGCATACATTGGGAAGGCTAACGGAGATGGAGGTGGGGATACAGATAGCGATCAAGAACGAGATGAGAAGGGAGCGGTAGGTCACCATTTGGAGTTATCAAAGCTGGAAAAAGCCGAGGTAGTCGGAGGATCGTCTACGGTTGCTCGTAACCACCTGAATTCAACGGATTGGGCTGCGGATATTGTAATATCAGCAGATGCTGAATATCAGGTTAATGGTCTGACTCAGGAACAGATTGAACAGAAAACTATGGATGTCCGCTTGACCTCTCCCCGCCCAATTCGCATTATATATCCGCGTCGCATCAGCATGGAACGGGGCATTATTCCAATGATGCTGGCAGCAGATAAGCTGCTGGGGGCTTTTCCGGATCTGGAGATTGAATTTGCCGGGGAGCTGGTTGAAGGCAGTACGGTCGGGAGAGCCTTTCGTTATTGGCATCGTACCCATCCACATGCGGAGCGAATTAACCAGCGCACGTATGATTTTCGGGATATTCGGGAGGCCTACCATCAGGCAGATATCGCCGTAATTCCAACCGTGTTCTCGGAAGGTACCTCCTATGCCTGTCTGGAAGCGATGAGCTGTGGACTTCCGGTAATTGCCTCCAATGTTGGCGGACTGAATGATCTGATTCAGGATGGTTTTAACGGGCTTTTGGTACCTCCCGGCGAGCAGGAACTAACCGCCGCCCTGGTTCGTCTCGTACAGGATCGGGCCGAGAGAGAACGACTGGGAATCTATGCGCGCGAGACTGCACTGTCCTATGATCTCGCCAAGTGGCGGAGCCGGTGGAGCACGGTGTTGGAATCTTTTTTGGCAGAGACAGGATTAAAGGAGGGAATTCGGGGATGATGGATACGCCCAAGGCAACGGAATTCATGGAATCAAGATACATTAGGCAAAGTGACCCTAAAACGGACACATTGGTCTTCCCCCTGCATCCGGCATGGTGGAGCCGTCCCTACGAATATGAATGGGCCCGGCGGTTTGCACGTTCAGACGATGTGGTCCTTGATGCAGCCTGCGGCATCTCCCATCCGTTCAAATTCTGGCTTGCCGAACACTGCCGCGAGGTTCACGCCTGTGATTGGGATGAACGCATTTTGTCTGAAGAGGCGATACGACTGGATATCGCTTCTGATTTTGGCGAGCTGGCCGCTCAGGATCTGCCGGAATCCACGCTCTTCCGATTGCACCGTGCAAAGGCCAATCTGGCCCAGCTTCCGTACGAGTCGGGTAAATTTGATCGGGTGTTCTGTATCTCTGTTCTGGAGCATCTGGATACGGGCACAATGCTGCGAGCGTTTCGTGAGTTCGCCCGCGTGCTGAAGCCAAACGGACAGCTGATTGCTACCTTCGATGTACCCGAGATGCGCCCTGATCTGCTGGAAACAATCATGGCCGTTACCGGACTAAACATTAAGGATAAGCTGAATGTGGAAGAGCCGGACGATGCGATCTGGTCTGACATGTACGGCGCGCCGATTCGCTGTTTTCGAGCGGTGATATGCAAAGGTTAAGGCACCGATCTATTGGCAACGGAACCATGCACGGTTCGGGGAATGCTCCGAAGACCGGTAGCTCCGTTGCTTTTGCACTTTCAATCGGAGATGGATTGAGAAAAAGATCGGGGTTACAGATTGGGGGATGGGACTGGGATTTAGGGACTGTGGATTAGAAATTAAAATTAGAAGTTAGATGCTTAGATGTTAGATAACAGATAAGAGATAACGATAAAGATAAGTGATAAGTGATAAGTGATAAGTGATAAGTGATAAGTGATAAGTGATAAGTGATAAGTGATAAGTGATAAGTGATAAGTGATAAGTGATAAGTGATAAGTGATAAGATGAATTATAGGTGTACCAGTAACATGTTGCACTGGTTGGTATACGCATCGGCAGAGGCTGCGCCGGGTGCTGTCAGGCGCAGCAGGGTGTGCAGGCCCGGCGGAATGGTCGTCGCCGGGCGACCTGTGGCGGCAGATTGCCGCGCGGTGAGTTGGGCCGATTCGGCCCATTCACGTGCCAGGTTCTGCCGCCCGGCGAGCAGCGCGAGCGTGCCCGCAAGGAGTGCGTGAGCGACGTGCTCCGGGGTGGGCACCGCGTCCGCGCGGGGCTGCTGCGCGCCGTCAGGCGTGCCGCATAGCGCAAGCAGCCCTTCGCGGACGCCCGCGGGTGCGCGCAGCAACCCGCAGCGTGCCGCAGGCGGAAGCGCTGCGAGCAACGCCAGCGCGCCGCGGGGCGGCAGGGCTTGCAGCAGGCGCAGCCATGCGGCCCAGGCGCCCATGCCGGCGAGCGCTTGCGCCGCTGCGAGCACGCCAGCCGCAGGCGCGGCAGAGCCGCTGGGCGTTGCATCGCCGGGCGGGCTAGACGCCATGCCGCTGCTGCGAGCCCTGGCCTCGCGCTGCAGCATCGCCTCGGCGGCGTGGGCCGCTGCGGGCAGCGCAGCCCGCTGGCGAGCCGCCGCTCGGGCGTTGCGCCTGCCGGGCTGCTTGTGGCCTAGCGCCCACAGCGCCAGGGCCGCCTCTGGCCCGTGCTGCGCATGCACCGCCCAGGGCTGCAAAGCCGCCCGAGCGGCAGCGTCCTCGCCCAGCTGGGCGAGCGCAAGCCCGGCGGCCAGCGGCTGTGCCCGCAGTGGGCCCGCAAGCGCCGCCGCATGGCGCAGCAGCCACTCCGGCCGATGCGCAGCCAGCGCGGCCGCGATCAGTGCTTGCCATGCCGAAGGCGGCAAGCTTACCCGGGCGGCTACGCCTGCGATTGCGTGTGGCCGCCCAGTGGCAGCGGCCAGCAACAACAGCCGCTGCCATGCAGGCAGGCCGCCGGGTTGCACGTCCAGCGCCGCCATGTATGCCGCTTCTGCCTCTGCCCAGCGGCCAGCCCGCTCATATGCCATTCCTTCCAGCGTCAGGCTGCGGTAGGTTCCAGCACCAGAGACGGATGTATATCTGCTGGCTGTGGAAGCAGCCATTTTAGCCTGTTTTAACCAGTCCAAGGCCACGTCCTCTCTCCCTTGATCCAGTTCAAGTACAGCACCAAGCTCCAACAAATCCGGAAAATCCTCATACACCGGCGCCCACGCTTCCACCACAGCAAGCGCCCGTTCCGGGCTGCCAATCTCTCGCCAGGCGTAAGCTGTTTTCAGCACCAGATCCGAGTGATATCCACAATCCGGCATAAGCTGCGCCAATAATGGCTGTAATAAACATAGTGCTTCATCATACTTCGCTTGCTGAAACCATTCGGCAGCCAGAGCATATAACAGCTCCGGTTGATTTCCCTCCTGATTCAACGCGGAACGGATCAACTGCATGTTGCGTGCACCTTTATTTTTGGCATTAATCACCTGCTCCAGATATCCGTAATGCATGACCTCAAGTCCTGAATGAAGTACGCCTTGCGGAGCGAGTGCCATGATCGAAGAAGCAATCTCTTCGTGAATTCTGCCCTGAAAAGCAATTCGGGAATCATTACGGAACAATCGGCATACCGCATCCGTCACGCGCTCTTCACCGGACACACCCAGCAGACTCGTGACCTGTATCCAATATCCCCATACATCGTCTCTGCTTGCCGATAACAACTGCACGAGTTCTGCCTTCATCTGCGGGGTCTGTACCCATACCTCATCTGCATCAAGCACCAGAATCCACGGTTTCGTAGCTGCGGCCAGCGACAGATTACGGACTTTACTGAAGTCACCCTTCCATTCCGCGTGGATGACAACGGCACCATGGAGACGTGCAATTTCAGGTGTATCGTCTACCGAGCCTGTGTCCACTACGATGATCTCATCCACAACATCCCTGACTGCATTCAAGCACCGCTGGAGTGACCTCGCTTCATCCTTCACGATCATGCACAAGCTAATCTCCGACTCCACATTCGCCACCATCCCTCACCTACCTGATCCCTCTCAGCTCTCAAACCCGTCCGCTCCCGGTAACTCCAGCCGGATATGCTGAACGACAGGCCAACAACGATGCCGCTGTCCATCTGCAGGCTGTGCGAATACCTCCAGATGATGATCCGCAGCGCTGACCAATCCTTTCACCAGCCGACTGGTTCCCATCAGCGTATCCAAAGATCCAGGGAATGGCCCCTTTTCTTCCCCTTTTCCCCTACCCATCTCTTTCTCGCTTCTCTTGCCTTCCTCTTTCTCCTTCTCTCCTACGGGAGCGCTCTCTTCTGACGATACCCCTTCTCCGGACAATTGCTGTTGGCACATCTGAATCAGGCTATGCAGCTCTTTCCATCGTCCTGACTGTACACACCCTTCCATCATCAGTCCAAGGGCCTGCCAGCCATCATACTCTGCTCCTGCAACTGTTCCGTCCATACTGGAGTCCATGTCCTTCTTCGTTGTCGCTCTCAGACCCAACGTTCGCCCTGTCTGTACAGCAATTTCTTCATGGTTAGTTACTGCTTCACCCATTTGCGAACTAAGCTTCAACCATAACGTTAATGGATCATCTCCACTAACTTCCTTCCCCTCGATCCACTCCAAACGTTCGAGCCATCGGGCAGATGAGGCGGCGAGCAACCCTTTCTTGCGCCTCACAGGTTCCAGTTTCAGACGCGCCTTGTTCCATCTGCCTTGCTGGATTTGGAGCATCGCCTCCGCTACGGATAAACGCTCCCTCATTTCTCCGTTGGGATGTGACGACACACCAGGTAATAATTGCAGAGCCGCATCATAACAACGGGATTGCTCCAGAATGCCCAATATTTTGTGTATAGCCTCTTCCGAACTGAGTGCAAACCGCTCCCTCACCAGCTCTGGAATCTGATGTTCCTGCCCGGAGACTCGCATAATACGGAATATCCGATAGAGTGGCGGCAGCAGACTGGATTTGGCGCGCACCGCTTCCACGTATGCATCCACTGCACCCTCCAGATCGGCCCTTCCTTCCAGTAATCGCCCTAACGTATACCACGTCTGATAGGTTCCGATGCCTTCTTCCGTATGGTATATGGGTGGAGGCGGACCCATGCGAATAGCTTCACGTAGCGCATACTCTGCCCGATCTGTATCCCCTAATGCGTCTGCACATACCCCGCGATGGTGCATGAGATCCGTGTACTCTGGGAAGAGTTCAAGCGCAGCACCAATGCGATCCAAGGCCTCCTGCCAGCGATTCAGATGCTGGAGACAACGAACTTCATATTTGAACAGCAGATGCGCGTAACTGGTCACCGCAGGATCAATCCCCATCCGAGCCACACCAAACGTCTCCAATGCCCGCTCCGCTTCCCCTACACGCAGATACTCGACCCCCAGATTATAGTGATGGAACGGCTGATCCGGTTCTTCTTCCACTGCCTGTTCCAACAGCCGAACATTGCGGTTCACCTTATCTTTGCGCTCCACAATTGCCGTCTGATACCCATAATGATGGATGATCATGTCCGTTACATGAAATGCAGCTTCAGGGTTAACCCGACAGATCGCCGCCGCAATCTGCTCATGAATTCGACCTTCAAACCGATGACCCGGAGCATTGCGGAAGAGACGCAACACCGGATTCACAGTAGCCCCCTGCTGACCTGTACCTGTATAGTTATGAATGTTTAAAAACAATCCGTCACATCCGCTGACCGCCGTCCAGCTTCTGATCTGCTCCCGCGCAGCTCTATCGAGCGTCTCGTCCGCATCAAGGAAAAGAATCCAGTCGCCGGAAGCCTGCTCCAGGCCAGCATTCCGTGCTGCGGCAAAATCATCGCACCACTCAAAGGGCACCACTACTGCGCCATGCTGACGCGCAATCTCTGCGCTACGATCCGACGAACCGGTGTCCACTACGATCATTTCATCCACCGCTCCCTGGACACTGGCAAGACAATGAGGCAGTAAATCTTCCTCATCCTTCACGATCATGCATAAGGAAATTCGTTCCGCTCGCAAGCTGATTCCTCCTTTCCTTCGCATGGAAAATCGTACGCCAGGGAATGCCCTCGGCCGTACGTAATCTTTGTTCCAACGCAGCATGCTGTGCAATGAGCATCTCGGCAGACGGGGAACGAACCAACTCCTGCCGAATCGCCTTCAAGGCCAATCGCATGTAACATACAGCTGCTCCAGCCCGGGCTTGTCGGTGAGCAGGTTCCCGCTCCAGTGCCTGTTCGAACAGAGACAACGCCTGTTCATCGTATCCTTTGGCATACAGCGTTTCACCCAGCAAGAATAATCCTTCGGCATCGAGTTCATTCTCGGTCATACACTGAATTAGGATGTTCGCGGCTGCTATAGTATAGCCCTGACGATATAACAGACTTGCAAACTCCCTCCGTAAAGTTACAGCAGTTCCCCAATACTCCCTCACCATCATTGCCCGCAGCTTATGCAGTTGCTCGGCAAGTGTAAGCTGTCCCGTATATAACGCCTGCTCTACAACCTTCTCTGCGATTATCTCTGCCTGCGAACCCCATTGCATAAGCTTCTGTTCTTGTGGCACTGGTACAACGCTTCGCGGCTCTTTGGACAGCTGAGTTAATACTCGATCCATGACCTTCCAAATGTTTTTTTCCTGTGGATGCGAGGTTGCGAGGAATGTATCGCTTAATCGTAATCCATTAGCCCAACAAGCCAGTGCCCAATCCATTCTGTGCTCAGCCGGCATGTTGAATTCACTCACACATTCCGTGCCCCAGTGCTCTTCCGCCAATTGCAGTGCTTCGGATATCTTATTCGCACACAACATCCAATGTATACGTTCCGCTATATGGATACGAGCAGTACGCGCATCTGTATCCAGCATTTTCAATGCCTGCTCATATGCTCCGCAGCCTGCCAGAACATAAATCACTTGCACCAGATGATCCTCATGCATCACTGCATATGAATGAGGCATTTCACCACCAATCGATTTGCCTTGACTCGGCTCCTCAATTCCCATGCATCTGGCGAGTAATGTTTCTGTTATGCTCTCATCTGTTTCTCCGGATTGCTGCAATACATCTGCCAACCCAGCCCACGCCGGGGCATACGCAAACATGCTGTCCAATGCCAATTCATACAGATGTGCAGACTCCTTTAGAAATCCTCGTTTCTGTGCAAGTCTTGCCATCGCGGAATAAGCTCTGTAGCTGTCGGAACCTGCTTCCGTTACATATGGCGAGTCTAATGCGCCGCCTCCATTACTCTGTTCATTACCTTGCAGTTCCTCCAGACATTCGGTTGCTCGGACGTAGGATTCGTATGCACGTTCCTCCAAACCTTGTTGCTCCAACGTCTCCCCATACAACAGGTGCAGATCGGCATAGGCTGGATAACGCTGTCTTTCCACAGCCAGAATTGCATGTGCCTCGTCATAACGTTCCGTTCCTACAAGGGTCTTAGCATAATCTCTAACCAGTGTAGGACGATACGGCGCATGCAGCTCTGTGAGACGTAATGATTCACGGAACGCTTCAATTGCCTGTTCGATCTGACCAAGCTGGCAATACGTTACTCCCAGATTGTACAGGTGAAAAGGCTGTGCAGGCTCATCTGCGAGCTCCCGTTCAATCAGCTTTAAATTACGTCTTGGTTTATGTTCCTTCGCAATTGTGGAGGCCAGATATCCATCATGAATCAGACATAACGGCGCAAGTGGTTCCGACTCCATCAATAAATGTTCTTCATCCTGTGTAGCGATCCTGCTGTCATTCATATCAGCGGCCCCATCCTGGCCAAATCTGCATGAGCTACTGCGTACCAACTGCTCATGGACGCGTCCCACATATTGATATCCCTGATGAGCACGAAATAGTCTCACTGGTTGGCAGATTACCCGCTCTTCCGCCCCATCACCGTATCGATTCTCTATGGTAATTCGTAATCTTGAAATGCTTCTATGGACTTTGGGCAAATATTTCAGCAGTTCTTCCAATCCCTGGCTGACGTACTCATCGGCATCCAGACACAGGACCCATTCTGTACCTGCCAGAGGCAGACTGATATTTCGTGCTTGGGCAAAGTCATCTTGCCAGTCGGCGTGTAACACCGTTGCTCCGTATGTTTTGCCGATCTCGGGTGTGCGGTCAGAGGAACCCGTATCCGTGATAAAACATTCCATGCCGAAAGGCTTCAAACTGTCGAGACAGCGGGGCAGGTGATGTTCTTCATTTTGAACAATCATATGGATTCCAAGTAAACGGTTCTTCAAATGCAACCACCTCCAATACAAAAAAAGTACATGAAGTCCACCAAAGGAACTCCATGTACCTATATGAAATATAAGTGGGTTATGTGCCTTGTCCATTGAAGAACACATCAATCGTGCTTGGTGCACCAATGAGGCTGGAGCGGTAGGAAAGACGTGTGTATTTGAGAAAACGCTGTGGTACGAGTACGTCCACTGATCCGGACAAAATGCCAGTCACAGTGGTCACATCCGTGTACCAGTTCGTTCCGTTGGCACTGATCTCAACCAGAGCATCCACCCGGTTTATACCCGGCCCCCGGTTATATACAAAGAAAGAATACGTGCCAAATACACTGGTCGTAACCGCTGGAAGCGCGGTGAAGGTGTTTGCTGTAGGTGTGCTTATGATCTGTGACTCCTGAAAACTCTTTTGTGAAATGGACGTCACACTGCTGAGCGTCCCTGCCGTAATCGTTGCTCCGAGCACGCTCGTAATCGTACCATTTAGCAAGTTCGTCAACGTACCTGCAGTTACGGTTGCACCAAGGACACTTGTAATGGTTCCATTCAATAAGTTCGTAAGCGTTCCTGCGGTGATCGTTGCTCCGAGCACACTTGTGATCGTTCCGTTCAATAAGTTCGTTAGTGTTCCTGCGGTGATCGTTGCTCCGAGTATACCTGTAATGGTCCCCGCTGTAATCGTCGCTCCAAGCACGCTCGTGATTGTTCCAGCCGTGATCGTTGCTCCCAGTACACTTGTGATTGTACCATTCAGCAAGTTGGTGAGTGTCCCTGCTGTTACGGTTGCCCCAAGCACGCTGGTAATGGTTCCGGCCGTAATCGTTGCTCCTAGTACACTTGTGATTGTACCATTTAGCAGGTTCGTCAATGTTCCGGCGGTTACAGTCGCTCCGAGCACACTCGTGATTGTCCCGGCCGTAATCGTCGCTCCTAGTACACTTGTGATTGTACCATTCAGCAAGTTTGTCAGCGTTCCCGCTGTCACCGTGGCTCCGAGCACACTGGTAAGTGTACCATCAAGCAAGTTGGTGAGTGTCCCTGCAGTTACAGTCGCTCCGAGCACACTCGTAATCGTTCCTGCCGTAATCGTTGCTCCCAGTACACTTGTGATTGTACCATTTAGCAGGTTCGTCAATGTTCCCGCAGTTACAGTCGCTCCAAGCACACTCGTAATCGTTCCTGCCGTGATCGTCGCTCCCAACACACTTGTGATTGTACCATTGAGCAAATTCGTTAATGTACCTGCGGTTACAGTGGCTCCCAGCACACTGTTAATCGTACCTGCCGTGATGGTCGCTCCAAGTACACTCGTAATGGTTCCGTTCAGAATGTTGGTAATGGTTCCTGCGTTAATGGTAACGGTAGTCAGACCTGAGATGTTACTAATGGTCCCGTCCAAAATAATGCCAACCACATTCCCGCTTGTATCGGTTCTGACAGGCTGGGCTGTGCCTGTACTATCCTGGCCAAAAATCAACGTCCTCAGATTATCCGGATTCGTATTAAACGTCGTAAAGTTAGGCATGTGCCTCGTCCTCCTCCCTGGTCAAATCTGTGTAATCCTACTCCCTTACGGCATACGCTGCGCTTGAAAGTAAACATCAAGCCGGGTCGGTTGATCCGGTTCAACGGATCGAATTGCAAGCCGGGTATAATGCAAGAATCGCAAAGGTACCAGCGCTTTGGTCTGTCCTCCCGCGACCACCTCCTGGCTGTCCACAGCATAGTCCAAGGCATTGGGGCTGATCTGGATCTGTACCAGAGCCGGATGTTTCCCACGATTCACAACGCCATAGGTGTACATGCTGAGTGATGAGGTGTCTTGTGCCGGGAGGGAATTCATGCTGCTGCTGGTTTCGGCTCCGACATACGTATGCTCTGTAAAACAATGAATAGCACCAGGGAGTTTCGTACGTGAGGAAGTACCCTGCTTGAACCGGGGACGAGTAATCCGGGAACAAGGGGGTTTCAGCAATTTAGCGCGGCAGGAATGACGTGAGCGGCGACGGCTTGCATATTTGGTTGGTTGCTTCGTTCTCTTCATGCTTCGCTTCGCTGTTCGACTCATCTCGATTTCCCCTTAAAAAATGTGCTTACGCATCGTATGCCCGGATTGGATATACGGGCACGGCATCTGCCGTTATTTTGGAATTAGCAGTCCTTTCCCAAACGCTTTCTCCTGTTGTTACATACAATGCAAGTAATGAGGACATGCGAAACAAATCGTATCGCGAGACCAGTTTCATCTATTCAGAGGGGGGGACAAGATGACAAACTCTAATGTATTCAACCAGTCTAATGGGCCCCTATTCACTCAACTGACCAACACTTATGCAGCCCCGGGTATTGAGGCTTCAGCAGATGCAGGTGCGGCTGCGGCAGGCAGTTTTTTTGCCCTGACGACCAATAATACATCGATCCCTTCCAGCCAAAACCTCCTTCTTCAAATCCTGAATGCAAGTGGGAGTGGCAGAACAGTACGAATTGCCAGCCTTTCGGGAGGGACAACGGCGGCAGCTACACTGGCCGTATATTCCGGGGGCACGGTGACGGCAGGAAGTACACCTACACCCGTCAATACGTTGCTTGGCAATGCCAACACCAGCATCGTTACTACAAGGCAAAATACCGGCACGCTTGGGGGGACTTTCACAAGTTTGCTCAGCATACCTCTCACTGCGGGAATGTATTTCTTGGATTTAAACGGTTCTATTCTTGTTCCACCGGGACAATCACTATCCATTAGTTTGGGAACTGGCAGTCAGACTGCAGCCATTAATCTCTTCTGGTGGGAATTCTAAGCATGATGCTGATAAAAGGAGGTGCACACTGTGCCGAACAATAATGTATTTAATCCATTAAATCTGCCTGTCTATACGTCCAATACGAACACGTATATCTCTCCCGGCATTGTTGCTCCTCCCGAGAATAGTGCTGGCAGTACCGGCAATCTGTACAATGCAGGTTCCACCAACTCCACCACACTGGGGTTACTGGGAGGAACGGTGATTGCCACCGTTCAATTAGCTAATCCGGCTGGGAGTGGGAGAACCCTGTATGTATCACGGCTCTCCGGTGGAATCACAGTGGCACTGAATCTGTTGTCATCCTTCAGCGGTTCCATGAGTCTGACCGCAAACGGAACGCTAAGCTCTCCCAGTACACTCACGGCGGTCAACAGCAATCTTTCCAGCAGCAATACCAGCGCAGCCATCGTACGATTCTCTTCTTCTGCGCCTTCAGGAGCGACCTCATTGATGGCGATGCCCCTTCAAGCGGGGCCTTTCCAATCCAATGAATTTGGCCGTTATGTGGTTCCTCCAGGTCAAGCCATTAACCTCTCGTTCAGCGGATCACTTTCGGTTGGTGGACTGCTGGCCTCTACTGCTTATTTCACTTGGTGGGAAGTCTGATTTGCTCAACGATGCACAACAAGTACAACGTGCAAACAACCGCCTTCGGATGAAAACGGAAGCGGCTGTTCGTTTTATTGTAGATACAATGAATGTTTAACATGTTGACCCGAGAAAGCAGTCAGATCGATTCCTGCGGAATGGTCTCTTTCGCTTCCGATAGGAGAGGCTGCTTCCCTTCCCATAGGATGCGCTGTAGCAGTATTCCGGCAAGCCCAATCACCAGCGTAGCGAGACCAATATATTGAAAGGTGGGACTCGGTCCTGCAACTCGAATGAGCGCTCCGCCTGCAAGTGGAGCTACAACAAGTACAACACTGGATAGTGAATTTTGAATGCCGAAGACGCGTCCTACATAGGCAGGAGGGGTTTCCTTTTGCAACAAATAATTCAGTGTTACCATAAAGAGCCCATTGCCTACCCCAATGCATAACCCCCACATTAAGACCCAAATTTCAGGTGTTTGTGGGCCAATCCACCCTAATGCAGCAATTCCAGCCCCGATGAACAGATATCCTCCACCTAGCCCCCACCCATACCCAATTCTCGGCAAACGATTTAACAGCAAAATGATGACTATGGCTCCGACACCTCCCGATGAACCCAACCAACCTAACAGCGATTCATTCCCCGGCTTGATCTCCCGAAACAGAGTCGTAAATTGATAATCGATCATCAGGATAGCCATGAGTCCAAAACAGCCGAACAGCATCGTGCTCAGTACGGGGCGACTGCTCTGTATAAAACGCCAGCCTTGCTGCCACTGGGTAAACAACGATTCGGGGATATCCCTTGCATCAGCCGTACTTCCGTCT
Source organism: Paenibacillus sp. FSL R5-0519 (assembly GCF_037974275.1). NCBI lineage: Bacteria > Bacillati > Bacillota > Bacilli > Caryophanales > Paenibacillaceae > Paenibacillus > Paenibacillus sp. FSL R5-0519. Next base: position 57,323 of record NZ_CP150234.1, on the reverse strand, counting down.
GGTTCAACAGGCTCCGGCTTCTCCATCAACCGTCGCAAGGGCCATAACACTGCGCCCGACAACAGGCGGGTACAAGCATTGACTAATATACAGATCTGTGGTGAAAAGAAGGCCAAAATGACTGCACCCAGCAGCGGTCCCGCCACTTTCGAGCACTGGTTCACAAAACCATTTAGGGACGATGCCTGAAACAGATGCTCCTCTGCCACCACCTGGCGGGTTAGCGCCTGCTGGGCGGGAACATGGAACACTCCCATCATGGCCCGCAGGGCAAGCAGTGGAAGCAACCACAGCGGACTTGGTGCAAATAAAATTGCAATGGTTAATCCCACCGTGATTACATCACACAGGAGCATGATTTTCACTTTGTGCAGCCGATCAGCCAGTGCACCTGCAAAAGAGCCCAGCACTATGCCCGGTACGGCCATACATACAGGAATAAGGGCGATAATCAACGGATCGGCGCCCCATCGGTAGGCCACCATGACCTGAATGGCGAGTGCATCAAACCAGTCTCCAAACGTAGCCAGCGAATAGGCAATAAACATGCGGACAAACCGGAGATTGGTCCATAAACTTCTGGAGGATTCCGCAGATGAAGCGGAGGGTTCGGTGGATTCATTGGATGTGGGTTCATTTGAAATGACGGTCATACGTGTACTTCCTCCCTTGATTACAGCCGTGTGTGGTCTGTGTGTTACTTGACTGTAATCATAAGAGAGTTATATCAGAGGAAGATCAGAGGATGGGGAGATAGGGGATAAAAATTTACGTATTTCATCTACAATTCGTTGTTTATAGGTGGGAACACCATAATTTTTACCAATCTCTGCGTACACTTGACGATATTTCCTGCGCAGTCTGCCTTCAATTCGATGTTGTTCCATGAACAGGAGGATCTGATATGCAGCATTCAGATATAGCGGCACATTCAGCGACATTTTCAACACGTCCAGTCCGTCATCCATCCTAAGTTCCGCTTCACGCACTCGCCCTTGTCGAAGCAACCATATACCTTCCATCACCTGAAAACGTCCGATCTCCCGCAGATAGGGGGCATCCTTCAATCCTGCGCGCAGCACTGCCATTTGAGCCTCAACAGCTTCACCGCTACCACCCCACAGTTCCACGTATAACGCTGCAAGGGTTACCGGCAGTCTGAAATTCTTGAGCTCGTCCGTCTCTATCAGACGATACGTCTCCTCCAGTTGCATCCGAGCACGCTCGTATTGACCTACCTCTGCATAGAGTTCAATGATGTTCAAAATGCGGAGTTCTCGAAGCAATTCCGCAGATAATGCCGATGAATTCAATGCTTGCTCATATAAGGGTAAGCTTTCTGATGGTTCAATTAGCGAATGAACAAAAATAAGTAACCAGTATAAACGCTCTTCAAAAGAAATTTCCTTTGTTGTAATTAGCCATTCCAGATCGCCCTGTATAAAATGGATATACAACTGATAGTACGGCTCAATCTGAATGCCAAGCGCTTCCTGCTGTTGAACCAGGGTCTGTATGGCATTTCCCTGCCCAAACAAGTGATATTTACGAAGTAATCCGTGAATGACTTCCTGCATTTCAGGGTCCTGAGCAGAAGGACTGGCGGGCAGAACGGACTTGTTTTCTTGCACCGTAAGCCGATATCCGTATCCCCGTACCGTATCCAGACTAATCTCATCCCAACGTTTTAATTTCTTGCGCAGGCGGTAGATATGATCATCCACCGTGCGTTCAACCGGATACTCCAGCGGCCATACCCGGTCCAACAGTTGGCTGCGCGTGAAGACTTTATCCTTGTTCTCATATAAAAAATGAAAAAGCGCAAATTCCTTCGCCAGCAGGCGAATGGAATCCATACGCCGGGTTACGGTGTATGTCCCTTCATCCAATTGTAAAGACATGCCTGGTTCCTCCTATATATTCTTCTCATCGTATTTTCAACATACCACAAAAACCCTTTGCGAGAACGCAAAAGGTTTCTGTAATAAAGAGCGTGTTATCGTACGAAATAGTTATTTGGGGACAAGTTATTTCCTTGTTTTAACCGAGTACGACCCGGTCATCCGCCATTTTTTTCCCGCTAATCCGCTCGAATTCACCAAGCAACTCTGGCACGGTCAACGTACGCTTGCGCTCTTCGCTGACATCCAGAATAATGCGGCCTTTATCCATCATGATTAAACGATTGCCCAGACGGATGGCCTGTTCCATATTGTGCGTCACCATCAGTGTGGTAAGTCTCATCTCACGCACAAGTGTCTCCGTCAGTTCCGTGATCAGTTCGGCACGCGAGGGGTCAAGAGCTGCCGTATGCTCATCAAGCAGCAGAATCTGCGGCTGGGTAAATGTAGCCATCAACAGGCTGAGTGCCTGCCGCTCCCCGCCTGACAAGAGACCTACCTTCGCGTTAGGCCGCTTCTCCAGTCCGATTCCCAGCTTCTCCAGTTGCGTGTTAAAAATCTCACGTCTGGCACGGGTAACGCCGAAGCCCAATCCACGTCCTTTGCCACGCTTGTATGCCATCGCCATATTTTCTTCAATGGACATATGTGGTGCTGTTCCTGCCATCGGGTCCTGAAACACCCGGCCAATCCAGCTGCTGCGTTTATGCTCTGGCAGGTTTTTGATGGAACGATCATTGATTAGCACATCACCCATATCCGGCTTCATCACACCCGAAATGATGTTCATCAACGTCGATTTACCTGCTCCGTTACTGCCAATGACCGTCACAAAATCTCCCGGATTCATCGTCAGATTCACACCAACGAGCGCAGTCTTCTCGTCCGTTGTGCCTGGGTTGAACAGCTTGGTTACTTGCGTAATCTCCAGCATGCTCACATACCTCCCTTCGCCTGTTGACCCCCGGATCGCATCAACTCTTCTGTTCGTTTGCGAGCCAGACTCCGCTGCTTCATGGAACGCTGCATCGTTGGGAATACAAGGGCAATGATGACGATCACCGCGGTAATCAACTTCAGATCAGATGTATCAAACCATTCGACCTGTAGGGCAAGTGCAACCACAATCCGGTAAATAACTGAACCAACGATTGCTGCAAGTGTAGCCCAAAACACCGTTCTTGCACCAAGGATGGCTTCACCAATGATGACGGAAGCCAGTCCAATGACGATCATACCGATACCCATTGTGATGTCCGCAAAACCGGATTGCTGGGCAATAAATGCCCCAGACAGAGCTACCAATCCATTGGATAAGCTGACACCTACAATCGTCGTTACATCCGTATTTGCACCAAAGCTGCGAATCATGCGTTTGTTATCCCCTGTGGCACGGAGCGCCAGTCCAACATCTGTTTTCATGAACAGATCGAGCATGATTTTAAACACGAGTACCACGATAATAATAAGCACCATGACATGCTCACCTGAGAATGGATTATCCATACCCATAATAGATTTATTCGGTGCGCCAAGAATACGCATATTAATGGAGTAGAGCGCGATCATCATCAAGATCCCGGATAACAACCCGTTAATCTTGCCTTTGGTATGAAGCAGACCTGTACAAGCCCCGGCCACCATGCCGCCAGCCATTGCCGCCAAACAGGCAAGCCAAGGAGAGAAGTCATTGGAGATCATCACCGCCGCGATTGCGCCTCCTGTTGTAAAACTTCCGTCTACGGTAAGGTCAGGAAAATCGAGTATGCGGAACGTAATATACACACCAAGAGCCATCAGTGCATATAAAAGTCCCAGCTCGATTGCTCCTTCAATTGAATTCCAGCTTATACTCACGTTACTTCCTCCCTGTCTATCGAAAAGAATGAGGCGAACCCGTTGCACGTTCGCCTAGCATCCTTACTGCCGGATTATACTCCGGTCAGATTATTGAATAATATTGTTTTCTTGGTCTTTTACTTCCGCCTTCATCTCATCCGTAACCGTGATGCCTTGGGCTTCCGCTGCTTTCAGGTTCAGGATCAGATCCAGCTTGTCTGGAACGGTGACTTTCATATCACCAGGATTCGTACCATTCTTCAGAATGTCCGCAGCCATCTCACCCACCTGATATCCATGGTCATAATATTTGAAGCCTACCGTTGCGAAAGCTCCTTTTTCAACCGTATCCCGGTCACTGGAGAAGAACGGAATTTTATTGCTGTTCGCCGTTTGGATGATCGTATCCACCGCACTTACGACAGAGTTATCAAGCGTAATGTAGAAGGCATCTACTTTGCCAACCAGAGAATCCGTTGCCTGTTTAACTTCAGATGTATTCGTAACTGGTGCTTTCACCAGCTTGATATTATGGGTTGCCAGCGCTTTTTCTGCGTTATCTGCCATAACCACTGCATTCGGTTCACCTTCGTTAATGACCAAGCCTACCGTTTTTACATCCGGCAGATTTTTGGCAATAAAATCAGCCAATTGTACGATAGCCTCCGGGTTCGTATCGGATGCACCTGTAACATTGCCGCCCGGCTTGTCCATATCAGTTACCAGTTTGGCACCCAGTGGGTCTGTTACCGCCGCGAACAGCAATGGCTTGTCCTTCACTTGCTGAGCCAGAGCCAGCGCCGATGGTGTTGCGATTCCGAGTACGAGATCATTTTTGGAGTCACCCGAAATTTTCTGTGCAATGGACAGGTTGTTCGTCGAATCACCTTGCGCGTTATTGTAATCGATTTTGAGGTTCTTGTTCTCTTCAATACCCGCATCCTTCAGGGCTGCGATGAAACCTTCGCGTGTAGCATCCAGGGATGGATGTTCAACAATCTGGGAGATGGCAATCTGGTATGATTTTTCCTCGCTGCCTCCACCTGTTGTACTCCCAGATCCTTCGGATTCCGAGCCTGTACCGCTGTTATTTCCGCAACCTGCCGCAACGATCATTGAAGCAGCCATCATCAGTGACATCCAAAATTTCTTTTTCATGTGTGAGAACCCCTCTCCATCTTATAAAATGTGGTTACCCTTATCGAGATTCCATTGACACGATAGGGTGGGACAAAACAAACGCTTCAACGCATTGTTGCTTTGATCGACAAAAGCAGACAAATATAGACTTTTGTCATGCGACTGAAGTCCATGAACCGTGTTAGTGTTTTATTGTTCCCCTAATATTAAGGGGCGTCCCGATATACGTCAATGGTTGAACCGCTTCCAATTTACTCTCATCGGTTGATTGTGATAGGAAATATTACATAAGATCAAAAAAGGCAACCCACATGTTATGCGAGCAGCCTCATATAGATAGCTTATTTTTCTTCTTGAATTGCTTTTAGCTCAGCAGAGGTTAGTCCCGTCGCTTTGACAATGGTCTCTTGATCAAGACCCAAGGTGAGCATATTCAATGCAATTTTCCGCTTGCTCTCAGCTTCACCTTTCTTGAGACCCTCTTCTCGTGCGCCCTCAATCATGGAAGCTTCGTCCCATAGAAATTTCTGACGGTCGATATATCGTTGACGTGCTTGCTCATCCTGGCTCAGAAACTCCAATACACTCATGGCTTTTTTCAAAGCCGGTTCGGGTTCGTGCATCATTAACGCCTCCCATCTAACATAGAGTTATGTATAAGAATCTGGTGTTATCTCAGATTATATCACGTATCTCACTACAAAAATAACGTTTTTACGTCATTCTTATCCAAAAAAAGAGACTATTTCGACGAATCGAAACAATCTCTTTGTATAAACCAGTCAGTTCCCCGACGCTTCGCGAATCTCATACTTGCACCTTTTGCCGCCATCGGCGTAACATTCGGTACGCTCCACCTCCGCTTGAAGCAGCGAGCGGAACAATTCCAGTTCACAGCGACAAGCCTGCTTGTATACACTCGCAACTTGCACAATCGGGCAGTTCATTTCCGTAATGACGTAGGTTCCATCTTCTTCTCTGGACGCATCCGCCATATATCCGTTGGCATTCTGAATTCGCGCGAGTTCCTCCACTCGTCCGGCCAGATCCTGGCCTTCCATCTGTGGCAATCCGCTGCGGAGCAGCTTGTCCCGGCGACTCTCGAACAATGCATCCACCACACCGCTCCCGGCTGAGTCAGACAATTCTTCAAGCAGTTCCAGCGTAAGGGACGAATATGATTTTGGGAAAAAGCTGTCCCCGCGTACCGTCAATTGGTACACCGAGGATGGACGTCCAGCCGTAGCCCGGGCCTCCCGAACTTCGATCCAGCCGTCCTGCTCCAGTGCTGTCAGATGACGGCGAATGGCCATGCCGGTCAGACCCAGATCAGCTGTCATTTCCCTCGCGGTCAATGTACCTTGCTGCTTCAGCATGAACAAAATCCGTTCACGCGTCGTTCGTTCCTCTTCGCGCTTCACGATCAGCACCTGCTCTCCTGCTTATGCGTGTACCGGTGCTGCCTCCCGGCAGGCATCCGAGCAAAAGCGGTTATGCGTCTCTTCGCAATCCTCGCAGCTTACGTGCTGCAGGTTGCAGGTTGGACAATTAATATATCGGTCATGTGTCGTTCCACAGTGATAACAGCTGGCAATGACAATATCCTCTTCTGTCCGGTTAATCGGTACAGAGATTCGCTCGTCAAACACGTAACATTTACCATCGAATAGATGGCCTTGAACTTCTGGATCTTTACCATACGTGACAATACCGCCGTCTAATTGAGCAACGTCCTGGAATCCTTCATTAATCATGAATCCAGTCAGCTTCTCGCAGCGAATACCACCGGTGCAGTAGGTAATAATCGTTTTATCTTTCATGTCACCCAGGTTCTCGCGAATCCACTCCGGGAACTCGCGGAACGACTCAACATCTGGACGGATGGCGCCGCGGAAATGGCCGATTTCGTATTCGTAATCATTGCGACCATCGATAACGATGACATCATCCCGTTGCAGATGCTCATGGAATTCTTTCGGTGAGAGGCGTTTGCCACTAATCACATTTGGATCCAGATCTTCGTCTACGCGGAACGTAACCAGCTCTGCTTTGTGACGAACAAAGATTTTTTTGAATGCATGTTCTTCCACATCATCAATCTTGAACACCATATCGCTGAACAGCGGGTTCGCATGCATGTCTTTCATATACTGTTCCGTCTGTTCCGGCGTTCCGGATACCGTGCCGTTAATGCCTTCGGATGCGATCAGGATACGTCCTTTCACACCGAGGTCCTTGCAGTATTGCAAATGCTCTTGTGTAAACGTCTCGGGGTCTTCAATCTTCACGAACTTATAATATAAAAGCACGCGATACGCGCTGTTACACATGTATATCACCTGTTCCTATTCCATGTTGTTATGAGCCGGATCATCCGGCAAGACGACTACGTTGCACCCTTACTTGTAAAAAGAAAAGAAACAGCCGCCCGAAACTTCGTCTCGAACTGCTGTCTGACATTCGACTTATATTCCTGCATTCTAGTTTATCGGAAGCGGAATAGCTTAGTCAATATAAATGTATAGAAAGGGATGAAAGATATGGAACATATCTGTCCGCAACAATCATCCTATTCCGAGATCGTAATAACCGAGGTCACAAAGTGATACGACTCATTCTCCAATACCGCCTGCGATAACAGGATCTTATTTCCTTCCGGACTCCAGGCAAGCGGGTCAGAGGCGTTGTCCATATCCGCCGAGATCTGGAACTGCTCAGCCGACTCCGTGTTGGAGACGAACAGCCCTTTCTCATTATCATTCTCGGAATTGATCGTATACGCAATCTTGGAATCATCACCCGACCAGCTGGTGCCGAAGATCTGCGTGCCTCTGGCGAGAGTGGCCTTCTCATTACCTTCCAGATCGGTAAGCACCAGCGCCCGTTTGGTATCCGCCGTTCTTTTCACAATCGCAAGCCTTGTTCCATCATTGGAAGGGATGACCCACTCCACACTTTTCAGCACCTGTTTCACGTCACCCGTCTTCACGTCGTATGCATTCAACTGGCCGTCTTCGCCCGTAATATAATAGAGCATATTGCCTGACACTTTGATACTCCGTACATTGAAATTGCCTGTCTCCACCAGCACCTTCGTTGTTCCATCCACACTTGCCGAGATCAGATCACCCTTCATATTGGGAAAAACGACATGTTCATTATCCAGCCATGCACCCTCTTGGATGAAGCCATCCTCCTTACCGGCGGGGGTTGTCTCCCCGCTATGCAGATTCAGAATGTAACCTTTACCCGTACTTTCCTCCGGCTCCCGATAGAACAGGTACTGACCATCCGGTGACACCAGCGGTGCACCCAGGCTAACTTCACTTTCCTTGAGCGGCGTGTCTGTACCTTTGGTTAGATCATACATATATAAGTTATGCGGGTATCTTTCCTCACCTTCAACAGTAACGGGTTTCAAGGACTTATTCTCCTTGTCGGATACAATCCAGTCGTCACTTAGCCATGCAATTCCGCGCATATTGGGCAATTTATCAATTTTCTCCAACTTGAAGCTCTGGTACACAGACGTGTTGGTATTATCTTTCACCGTAATATCGGTGCCTGTTTTACCGCCTTGTGCATTGCTCCCCGGCTCTGTTGTTCCCCCGCATGCTGCTGTTGTTAACAGGGCAATGGCCCCAAACGTCCCCAATGCTGCTTGTTTCCAATTCATCATGTTCCCCCCTGGTTTCTCTTGCTATAGACCAAGCATACACACGGCATACTTCCAAAGTTATTCAGACTTGTTTCGAACTTGTAAACTTGCATCAGCCAAAGGGAAAATGAGTTGGAACGTCACGCCTTCCCCATTCTGAGAATCGCTCGTACTGCTTGGAAGTAAGGTGATTGTACCGCCTTGCTTTTCAACAAATTGCTTCACGAGAGATAATCCGAGCCCGGTTCCGCCAGTTTTTCTGGCCCTGTCTTTGTTCACCGTGTAAAAGGGTTCAAAAATCTTCTCCTGCGCCTCTGCCGGAATCGGCGTACCTGAATTATAGATGCGAATGACCGCTTGACGCTCCTGTATCTGTAATTCGCTCTTCACCCGGATCACACCATCCGGAACGTTATATTTGATGGCATTATCCAGCATGTTGATGAAAATATGCATCAGACTCTCCCGATCACTGCGGATCACCGCCGGTTCCAGATCCAGTTCCATGTTCAGCGCAAACTTCTCCGCTTTTCCACGCATCCGACCACAGGCATCCTCCAGCAGAGCACTGACCTCTACATCTTCGGCCTGGTTCTCGAAGTCATACTTCTCCAGAGCAGATAAATGCAGTACTTTCTCCACCATCTCGTATAGCCGCTCCGTTTCTTTACCAATGTTACTCGTCGCATCATCAAGCAGTTGCGGATCATCCTTATACATGTCGAGCAGCTCCACATAAGCTTTGATCGACGTTAGCGGTGTCTTAAACTCATGGCTGATGTTACCGATATATTGTTTCTGCTGCTGTTCCAGCGCCTGAAGCTTCTCTATCGCCAGTTGCAGCTTCTGCTGCTCCGCATGCATGGCTGTGATATTTTGCTGAATGGATGTACTCATATAATAGATGCCTTGCCCCAACTCGCCCAATTCATCCTTACGCCTTAAGGGAGACTCCGTAATGTAGTTCCCTTCCCGAATGGAATCTGCGGACCTCTTCAGCCGGGTAATCGCAACGGCAAACCGATTGTAGAACAGATAACCTAATATGAAGCTCAGTGCAACCACGGTAATTCCTGCCCATAAGAACAATTGAAAGATGCGAGTATAGAATTCATGGTAGCTCTGGACAGGATATTGTATCCATACCGCGCCCATCTGTCCGTCCGGGCCATCCAGTGGTGCGGCATAGAGCAGGGTCTCGCCCTGCTCATGATAAGCAATTTTATTTTGCAGCGCATAGTCCAACGTTTCCTGTACGAGTTCACTCTCGCCGGAGGCGAAGGATGCTCCCACCTGCTGGCCTGTCATGTTATAGAGTGCAATTGGCAATCCGGTAGAGTTGGCCAGTTCCTGTGCCAGCCTGCGGCCATTTCGCTGTAAAAAAACGTCCTGATCGAGATGAACCGACTCGGTGTAGTAGGACTGTCGTACATTCAGGTTCACCAGCCGTGTCTGCTGCGATAGAATACCTTCAATCTGTGACTGCTGATTGCGTTCAATACCGCGCAGGACCAGTGAACTAAGCACAACTACGGTCAGGATTAGCAAGGCTGCCAGAAAAACACTGAACTTCAGCTTGATGCTGACTCTCATATGGCCCCGCCTGATTCAGGTGCAGATGCTTTGTAGCCAATCCCGTATACCGTCTGCAATTTTTGCTGATCCGTATCTCCGATTTTTTTGCGCAAACGCTGGATATGAATGTCCACGGTCCGTGTCCCACCCGCATATTCCATGCCCCATACCCGATCCAGCAGATCGTCTCGTGTGTACACCCGCTCAGGATTAGACATGAGAATGGTCAGCAGATCAAACTCTTTCGGTGTCAGATCCAGCTTCTCCTCATTCACAGTCACCGTGCGGTGAGCAACATGAATACGCAGTGTGCCATTCACGATGGCCTGATTCTTCGAATCGTCAGGTGGTGGACTGCTTTTCTCGACACGACGCATGAGCGCTTTCACCCTTGCAAGCAATTCTCGGATCTCGAATGGTTTGGTCATGTAATCATCGGCGCCCATTTCCAGGCCAACGATCTTATCCACGATATCATTTTTGACGGTCAGCAAAATAATGCCGATATCCTCCCGGTCCTCCAGCCTGCGGCATACGCCGTATCCATCGAGCCTGGGCATCATGACGTCCAGAATCATGACCTGTGGGTGAAACGATGCGACCTTCATTAAGGCCTCTTCGCCGTCACTCGCAGTCTCAACTTCATATCCTTCGCGCCGCAGCGCGTAAGCAATGGCACTGACGATACTTGATTCGTCATCTACCACGAGTACTTTTTTATTCATGGGATTCATCCTCTTTATCTATGTCATGGGTTAGTTTATGGGTTTATGTTAGCAAGGTCTATGTTAATTGGCTATGGATGAGTTGCAATTTGTATGACAGGTGCATATCCTCTCAGCTTAGTCTTGGCTTTACTTTCTTTATACCCCAAAGTCAACAAAAAGAGCCAACCCGTGATTGGATCAGCCCTTGGTCTATAGATTTAGTTATTGAATTTTAAATAACAATATACACTTCTGCTTACACAATAAAAAAAGGTTCCATCATTCACTTTTATTCTTGGAAGAATGTAGATAGTTCAGTATAAGAATCCATAAAATACAGCCAAGTAAAATATGAATACCACTTTCACTTATATCCACTCCACCTCCACTTAATAAAACACCTGTAAAAAAGCCCAAAACAACAGCTAGTAATATCTCTAACAGTTTTGTTTTCATAGATTGCATCTCCCCTCAATGGCGGAACGACTACAACAGCTAGTACAGAACCAGTAAGGTTATATTCTACCAAGAAACTAGGAGTCCTTTTATAAACTTGTTTATCTTCATAAAAAAAGCGTTCGACACACTCGTACACCTTCATGGGCGTGCTGAACGCTTTCTTATGAAATAGTGGTTTACAACTTTACTCCTCAAATGACAGATTCAGCGGCTCGTCCGACATCTCATACTCTGTCTCCATATGTGTCAGCGGCGTGTTCATATCAACCTCTTCGAAGCGGAAACTATCGACCCACACTTTACCTTTACCGTTCAAAATCACCCCGAACGAAATGACCGCGCTGCCCTCCGGCACATCAAGCACAATACTGTACTGGTTCCAGGGCTGTGTACCCGTAATTGGCCGATCATGCATGTTATCAAATTGGAGCACATCATGAACGTTATTATCCACACGCATCCATAATCCGCAGAACGCCTCCACACGCTCGGTCCTCACGAATCCCGATAATTTCATCCGCTTGCCTACATACTTGTCCGCTCTGAACTGCTGCATCATCGTTGCGAATTCATTAGGCTCCATCGGTGTAACTGCCTTCAAATAACCTGAAGCTTTACCCTGATGCACTTCGGCAGGATCAATGCCCATCTCATAATTTTGCGGATGACTTCCGGTTAACATCCAGCCTGTAATCGTTGACGTCTGACTCATCTGTACTTCTCCTCCTCTGGTTCTTCCTTCGAATAATTTCAGATCGAACAATTTGCGGAAACGTCCTGGTGGCATGCCATAACATTTGCGAAATGCACGAGTGAAGGCTTCCTGACTTTCAAATCCACACGCCAGGGAAATATCCAAAATGCCTGCATCTGTGGATCGCAGGGCTGTGGACGCCAGACTCATCCGGCGGTTTCGGATATAATCCACCACAGTCATACCCACTTCATTACGGAAAATCCGGTGGTAGTGATACGGCGACAACAACGCCTCGGACGCCACTTCTTCCAACCCGATCTCCTCATGCAGATAGGTTTCAATATAGAACAAACTTTGCTGAATCATTGCACGGTAACGGCTCAACTGTGGTAAATCCCCCTTCCATATCCTTACTATACGTGAATGATGTATGTACCGTTTTGATCATTTTTGCTATCCTCACTTCAGTTGCCATCTGCCGAAAACGCAAAAAAAGAGCCAATCACGGATTGAATCCTTTCCGTCATTGACTCTCCTTTTATTTATCCGCACATCATATTCTTCGTCAGACAGCCGGTACCGGCTGTGCGCCAACCTCTTCGTCATCATGCTCCACCAGTTCATGTTTCTCCCAAGCTCTGCTCTTCCAGCGGAAGAACATAATGACTGCACGGGTCCACTCATCCGCCGCAATGGCAAGCCATACACCAGCGAGCCCCAGATGAAGCTGGAATATGAGCAGATACCCCAGTGGCAGACTCATGCAGACCATGGAGATCAGACCCATATATACCGGGAACTTCGCATCCCCTGCCGCACGCAGGGAACCAATGATCACAATATTGCAGGTACGTCCGGTTTCGAGTAAAAGACTGAGCAGAATCACTTGAGCACCCAGCTTGATAATTTCCGGATTATCCGTAAATATGCTCATCAGCGGCACACGGAAAAAAATGATGATGACATCAATGATAACCGTGGCCAGGAGGGCCCATTTTACACTGTCAAAAACACGTTTGTACGCATCGTCTTTGCGGCGCGCACCGACAAGCCGGCCTACAATGATTGATGTCCCCATACCAATCGCCATGCTGAACAAGTAGATATAGCTGGAGATATTGCCCGCATACTGCTTGGTTGCCATAGCTTCTGCGCCCAGATAGGTCACATACAGGGTGAACACGAGCTGGCAAGAATGATATACCATGGACTCCATCGCAGACGGAATGCCGATCCGCAGAATTTTGCCAATAAAATGTTTGGACAATTTAATGTAGTATTCGAAATCCACCCGCACCTCGCTTACACGATACAACAACCAGAAGAAGATCAGCAGGCAGATAAACCGACTTCCTACTGTGGAGATGGCTGCACCTTCCACGCCAAGCTTCGGCAGGCCGAAGTGACCGAAGATCAATGCATAGTTACCAACAACGTGAATCACGTTCATGAATACAGCGACGTACATCGTTTCTTTGGTATAACCATGTGTACGGATCGTCGCAGCCAGTGCATTAATGAGTGCCTGGAGGAAGATCCCGCCACCGACGATATTTATATACGAACGGGCAAAATCATAAATTTCGCCTTGAATATTCAAGAGTGATAACAAATGTCCTCCGAACAGAAGGAAGATTCCGCTCAGGACCAGCCCCACAATAAGATTCAGCGTAATCGCATTACCTGTCACTTGTGCTGCTTCACTTAGCTTTTTCGATCCGATATATTGTGCCACTACAATTGCAGCACCATGTCCAATGACTTCCAGTACAAGGATAGCGATAGAAATAATCTGATTGGCTGCTCCAACGCCGGAGACCGCATTATCGGATACCGAGCTGAGCATGAGCGTATCCACGCTCCCCATCAACATAAATAAGAAGAGTTCCAGGAAAATAGGCCATGTTAGTCGAATCAGATTCAGATCCTTGGCATCAGAACGAAGGGACTCTTTGGTTGAGGATATTGCTGTCATTTTCTCACCTTTCCCATGTGGGCTTTAATTCTTAGGGTATGTTAGCACAGGTAGTTTGAAAATGCAGTAGTTTTGCGAAAATAGTTGAAAGTTTTTTGCAATTCCATAAATAGGTATTTTCAGCGTTTTCATCTAGTCCTTTTTCCGTACGACTATCCAAGGTTTTAGAAGACAAAAAAGGCCCCTCCCCACTCGCTTTTAAGCAAGTGATGAAAGGACCTTCGACGTTCAACCTTTTAACCTTTAACTGAACCCGCAGCAATTCCCTCTACAATTCGATTACTCAGGATGAGAAAAGCAATCAGGATCGGCATAATGCTAATCATCAGCGTGGCACCAATGGCTCCCCAATCCGTTGTATATTGACCGATAAAGTTCTGTACCCCCACGGTCAGGGTCTTGTATGAATCCGTACTGATGAACGTATTCACAAAGATGAACTCATTCCAGTTATAGATCATGTTGATGATTGCCGTTGTGGAGATAACCGAAGCTGTCATCGGCAAGATAATCCGAAAGAAAATCCGATGCACGGAGCAACCATCCATCACAGCGGCCTCTTCCACTTCCCGAGGAAGCGCGTAGTAGAATCCGAGTAGAATCATAATGGTAATTGGCATATTAAAGGCAATGTAAGACAAGATGACTGATAACGGATGATCGGTTAGATGAAGCTTCAGGAACAAGCTGAACAGCGGGATCAACGTGGAGTGCACAGGGATCATCAACCCCACCATGAATAGTCCCAAAACCAGCGAACGACCCTTCCAGCGCATACGTGTAATGGCAAAGGTCACGAGACTGGCAAACAGCACGGTGAACACCACCGAGACTACCGTAATCCATACACTGTTGAAGAAATATAAGCTGATATTTCCCTCTGTCCATACTTTGACATAGTTTTCCCAACGCGGAGTAGCAGGAAGGGAAAAAGGCGCCATGTCGAATACTTCCTGATTATTTTTAAGCGAGAATAACAGCAGCCATACCAGGGGTAAAATTTGCAGCAGAGCGACCAGGGACAAGAGGAAATACAGCAGAACATATCCGAATCTCCTTAACCATGCCGAGCCTCGGCCTGTCCCCGGGTAAGTTGGCAATCTTACGGCCGTATCCGTCTTCACCGGGATGGACCTCCTTTCATTTCGTCAGGAATACTGGATCGTATCTTTGGATGCCGTCGCTTTGCGAAGCAGCCAGGTAACCAGCAGACAGATCAAGAGCAGGAAGAAACCTACAGCACTGCCGTAACCAAAGTCGAAGCTACGGAACGCCTGACGATACATATAGGAGGCCATCACTTCGCTGGAGCCATTCGGTCCGCCATCAGTCATCACGTAGATAAGATCGAAATACTTGAGTGAGCCTACCACAGCCAGTACTACGGTCACCTTGATGACTTCAGTAATAAGCGGCAGCTTGATTCGAAAAGCGATCTGCCAAGGACTTGCCCCATCAATCCGGGCTGCTTCCACCAGAGATTCCGGAATGTTTTTGAGGGCCGCATAATAGATCAAAATATAGAAGCCTGCATACTGCCACAGAATCGGTACGAACAGTGCATATAGCACCAGAGATGGCTCCGCCAGCCAAGCTGGCGGATTGCTGAAGCCGATTGCTTCCAGAAAGGTGTTCAGCACACCATTGCTGGGATGGTAGATCTTCAGCCATAACTGGGCGATCGCGACCGAAGACAGCAGCATCGGGATCAAATATATTTTACGGAACAGGTTGGCGCCCTTAATCTTGCCTGACAGCACCAAAGCAATCATCAGATAACCGATCAGACTCAGCGCGGAGAACAAAGCAAGCAAAAAAGTATGATTCGCACTCTGCCAGAATGTTCCGTCCTGAAGCAGTCTGGCGTAATTATCCAATCCGATAAAGGTCATTGCACCGATCCCGTCCCATTGCATCAACCCATAATACCCGGTGAGCACAATCGGGATGTAAACCAAGATCAGCAGCAGAAGCAGTGCAGGTAGCACGTACAACGCAGCAACGAGACGGTTGGACATGACTTTGTCCATCACATTATCCTCCCTTCAAGCGTTCAAGCACGTGTACGTCAATTGCCTTTATCAATCGCAGCCTGATGATTCTTCACAAAGTCCTCCGGTGTCACTGCTTTGCCAAACAACGCCTGAATCATGTCCAGATGTGCCTGAGCGGCTGCCGGTTTCATCTGCACGTCTGCAAAGAGTGTGAGACTGCTGGCCTGATTCAATTCATTCAGCAGGTCGATGTAGAGCTGTGGCAGCTGTACTGTCGCCGTATCCACTTTGGTTGCCGGGATAACACCTGCTTCAGTCACCGAACTCTCACCCCATTTTTCCACAAAGTATTGCACGAACTTCTGTGCTTCTTCCTTCACTTTGGAGTTCTGAGCCGCGAACAGTCCTACCCCTGGACCACCGACCCAGCTGTTAATGTCGCTCTTGCCGCCTTCCATCGTTGGGAATTTGAAAAATCCGATCTTGTCCTTGAATTCCTGCGGGATATCCGGGTTGGTCGTGAAGTTCGGCAGCTCCCAGGTGCCCATCAGGTACATGGCAGCCTTTTCGTTCATGAATTCGGATTTGCCCTCATCGTTGGACAACCCGTTGAAGCCTTTGTTGAAGGCATTCATATCCACCAGCTTTTGTACCTCGGCAGCAGCTTGAGTCAGCGCAGGATCATCGAACTTGCCGGAGCCATTGATCGCCTTTTCCAGTGCATCTCCACCTAACCGATTCGCCAGATACATATACCAGAGCGATCCGGTCCAGCGGTCTTTATTGCCCAGTGCGATCGGCACTTCACCGTTCTCTGTCAGTGTCTTCAGCACACTCAGGAATTCATCGTACGTTGCTGGCGGCTGCAAGTTATATTTCGCAAAAATGGCTTTGTTATAATAAATGGGGGAGATATTCAACTCAATGGGCAGGGCATATGTTTTGCCATCTATCGCATAGGCTTCTGTTGTTCCGGCTATGAACTTGTCGCTAAGCGAGCCGCTAAGCACATCATCCAACGGCGCAAACAGATTGCCCTTTACATAAGGCTCCAGAAACCCGGCAGCCCAAGTTACACCCACATCGGGAAGTTCATTGGATGCAGACAGAATTTTTAATTTATTCTTGTATTGTTCATTCTCCAGCACTTCCTGCTTGATGGTCACATTCGGATGATCCGTCTGATACTGCTTGATGATATCGTTGACCAATTTATTTTGCTGTGCAGAACTGCCTGCCGGCCAGAGGTGCATGAATTTGAGGGTTACTTTCCCATCTGTGCCGCTGCTGCCCGTTTCACCCTCTTGATCCGAACTTGAACTGTTACATCCGGATAAAATTACGGCGAGAACCAGCGTCCATGACAGAAGTATGGCCATCGTCTTTTTGCTCATTATCCCAACCCCCTTGGTTTTTTCGGTTAATGTAACCGCTTTAACCAAATTGTAGCATGGGTCTATCTCCCCCATAAGACCAGAGTAATTTGGAAAAACTCCACTTTTTTGAGGTTATTTGTTATTTTATTCAGATAGGGAATGCCGATATTTGCTTGGACTAAGCCCCTCCAGACTTTTAAATACCGTGATAAAATACTTATCCGTCTGATACCCCACCTGTTCGGCAATTTCCGAGATCGGCAGGGTCGTCTGCACAAGCAGCTCCTTTGCCCGCTGAATGCGTTTCCGGGTGAGGTATTCACTAAAATTGATGCCGATCTGTTCCTTAAACAATACGCTAAAGTAACTGGAGTTGAGATGCAGTAAATCAGCAATTTCACGCATGGTCACATGTTCCCCCAGATGCGTATCCACATAGGCCAATGCTTCACTGATCTGGCTATTGAGTCTCTGTTCCCCACGCTCCTTAACATCCAGCAACTTGGGGTCCACCAGTTCCTGCATCGTTTGAATACGTCGCTGTTGTTCGCTAAACTTCAAGGCCTTTTCGACGGTCTGCAGCAACTGTTCCTTATCTATGGGTTTCAACATATACTCCACGACACCCAGCTTAATGGCCTGCTGAGCGTATTGAAAATCGGCATGTCCCGACATAATCAGGACGACAGGTTTGTTTGCAAAATGCTGAATGGCTTCAATGAGGGACAAGCCGGAGAATTCTGGCATGCGAATGTCCGTGATTAATAGATCTGCTGGCTGTTTCCTGAGACACTCCACGGCCTGGGTGCCACTCTCCGCGGTCAGGATGTGATTTCGTCCTGCCGACCATCCTTCCAGTGTCTTGCGAATACCCTCTCTTGTACGCGGTTCATCATCGACGATAAGAATCGTTTTGTCATGAATCATATTCACCCTCCGTCCCTTTGGGAATCTCAAAGCAAATGACGGTCCCTTCCCCAACCTGACTAGTTATGGAGAGCTTGCAACGTTCACCAAGTTGGCCGCCAAAGTAAAGCTTCAGTCGCTGATGTACATTGATTAGCCCTACACCTGTCCCTTTCTTGGATACAGCGGGACCACCATCTAAAGCATAAATGACAGATTCAATACGTGATTCATCCATACCCGGGCCATCATCTCTAACCTCAATACGAACCAGGTCTCTCTCGGTCGAAGCATCCACATGGATGCTTATCTTTCCCGGTCCCAGTTTACTTTCAATGCCGTGGAGAATCGCATTTTCCACCAAGGGCTGTATAAGCAGTTTGGGAATGGGGACCTTACGCACCGCATCGCTGAGCTCAATTTCCCATTGCATTCGATCTCCCAACCGCATCTGCATAATTCGAAGATACCGCTCTGCGTGTTCCAGCTCGTCGGCAATCGTAACCCATTCATCCTGCTGCGAACTGGAGATCGTGTAGCGGAATAATCGGGACATCGCCACAACCATACGTGCCATCTCCTCGTCTCCCTTTTCCTCAAGGGACCAATAAAATGCCTCCAGCGTGTTGAATAGAAAATGGGGATTAATCTGAGACTGCAGCGCCTTCAGCTCGGCCCGGGACTGCATGACTTCCTTCTCATGCACCACACGGGTCAATTCGTTCTGCCTGTAGACCATCTGGTTATACACGTCGTTAAGTTCATTGATCTCCATCGTAGAGCTGACCATTAGATTGGGCCTCATTGCTCCCGGCTGTGCACTGCGCATGGCCCGCATCAGGCGTATGAGTGGACGTGTAATCATCGTGGACAGGAAAAAGGACATGATAAGGAACAGAACAACACCGATCATTCCCGAAACGAGCAGCGCCGTCCTTAAAATGGATACACCTTCCGTTGTCTCCCCTAGCGGGGTCAGGACAGCAAGTGTCCATCCCGTTAACTCCGATTTTTGCCGAACGACGATATAGGATTCCTCCCCGTTCTGGACGACAGATCCGCTATCCAATATGGCTTTTGGATCAAGATTAATCTCCAGATCGGAAGTCACCACTTCGCCTGCACCATCCAAGAGCATGATAGAGTCCTGCGAACCATCTGACCCATTCGAATCATTGAGTTGAAAAAAACTGCGTTGCATCCGTACCACCACATAACCTCCATGTTCGAAAGAATGATCCAGCAGGTTAATCCGCCGAATAGCCAGCAGCACACCCGGATCTTCAGGGTCAGCGCCTGCCCATACCAGCCTGCCTTTTCCTTCATCCGCCAGATTGATCCAGTTGCGCTCAACTCTGAGATCGAGCGATCGGTCATCCATCGGAAAGATGCGGTTATAACCCGTAGTGTATATCTCCATACTTTGCGCACCATTGATGAAAGACTGATAACTGCCTGCAATCTGCAACAGGGCTTGGCGCTGATTAAAGGTGGCCGGGTTGCCTTGTTTCTCATCGCTGAGCAGACGCTGCACATATGCATCATCCGCCACCTGGGCAGTCAATGAATTCACTTGTGCAATGAGTGCATCCAATCTGCCGCTGGCTTGGACGGCGGTTTGATGAATATGTTTCTCTGCATTGCTTTTCAGCAGAGCAGCTACCCGATCATAGGCCGATATGCCTGCGAGCAGCAGAACAACAAGCATCACCATAACAAAACCAATGAAGATCTGATTGCGAAGTGAGTTAAAATGTCCTTTTCTCCCGTGCAACTTCCCCATTCTCCTCTCTTTTTGGCATGTAAAAGAACCCACCACCTTACGCCCGTGCTCTTGAAGACTGGGTACAAACGATGCCGGATTTATCTACGTATTCAGTTCCCCTATATAAAATGAACGAAAGAATATTTACACTAGCCACTACGATGACAGAATAACCTTCCAATCGCTGTTATCCCCAGATTTTTTGATTCCCTTTTTAAAGGGGAAAATCCGGGGATAAAGGCGAAGCATATGCTTCCGATGCAGCTTTCTTTCAGAAAGCTTTCAGCTCCGCTTTTTCAGGTTATTTCTGCCCTCTCCGTTCTCGTGCAAATGTTTAGTTCAATTAATATAGTTAAAGCGCTTGCAAAATTGAACCTCAATCTTCTTCTCACTATCTTTGTTTACCGATTAAACTAACGACTAAAAAATAGCATAGATTTACAGGTTAATCAATCCTCCCGCGCGTTCCCAAACGTCAAATGACAAGGAGCAAAAAAAGAAAGGGGACTTGTAAAGTCCACCTCTCTTTGGTCATATCCCTTCACACATATTCTTTTCTTTAGCACATCTTCGGTTATTTTACAGACCCCTGTGTAACCCCGTTGATGATCCACTTCTGTGCAAACAGGTAGATGATAATCATTGGCAGCAACGCGAGCAAGTAGGATGCAAACGCAAGGTTAAACTCGGTATTAAACTGACCTTGGAATACATACTGTACCAGCGGCAATGTGTACTGTCCTGGATCACTGATAATAATGAGTGGCAACAGGAAGTCGTTGTACGTGGACAGACAGGTCAGAATACCAACCGTGGCACTGATCGGTGCCATGAGCGGGAAAATAATTTTCCAGAACGTGCCCCAGGTTGTCGCCCCATCCACAAAAGCCGCTTCCTCCAGCGCTACCGGAATGGACCGGATATATCCCACATACACAAAGACGTTGAATGCCAGACCGTAGACCGTGTGCAGCAGGATCAGACCTACCAGATTTGTCATCTCCAGCGATGCGGTCAGCTTAACAATCGGCAGCATGATGATCGGGAACGGGATGAACATCGCACTGACAAAGTAATAATAGAGTCCTTTGAAAAACTTGCGCTTCTCCATATTCCGTGCAATGGCATAGGCCACCATGGAGTTACTGAGCAATGTCAAAAGCACGGTGGAGGCGGTAACGATCGCACTGTTACGGAACGATTGGAAGAAGTTCGTCATGTCGATAGCTCTCGCGAAATTCTCCCAGTGAAGCGTTGTCGGAATGGCAAAGACCGATTGGGCCATCTGTTCCGGATTTTTCAAAGCAATCGTAACGGTCATATACAAGGGGAACAGGATAAACAGCGTGCCCAGTACAACGAGCAGCATAACGAGCCAATTGATTCGTGTACGGCTTCTCATTACAGATCCATCTCCCTTCTTTGCAGGAACCGGATTTGCAGAATTGAAATCACTGCAATAACGATGAAATAAATAACCGAGTTCGCAGATTGATATGCATATTCGCCGCCTTCGAATCCTCCGGTGTAGATCAGATGGGAGATGGACTGCGTCGCCCGTCCGGGACCACCGTTGGTCAAGGCTACGATTTGGTCAAAGACCATCAGCGAGTTTTTCATCGCCAACACCATATTAATAGTGAAGAAGGGAGCAATAAGCGGGAATGTAATGCTCCAGAATTCACGCCATTTGCCTGCACCATCGAGGTTGGATGCCTCGTACAGTGTCGTTGGTATCGTTTGCAGACCAGCCAAATACAGAATCGTATTCAGGGCCACGGATTGCCATACGGCAACAATAACGATACCAATCCAAGCCAGACTCTCGCTACCGAGTATGTTCGTGGAGAGCGCGTTGATGCCCAGATTTTGTCCCCAGATCGGGAATACATTGGAGAACAGGTAGTTAAATATGTAACCTACGATCAATACACTCAGAATATTGGGCAGGAAATAGATGCCGCGGAAAAAGTTACGGAACTTGATCTTGGCATTCAGCCCGAGTGCAATGAGCAGGCTCAGGATATTGGTCAGGATCGTCACCACGATCGCGAATTTGAATGTAAACCAGTAGGCGTTACCTACATTGTCATCCTGGAACAGATTGAAATAGTTTTTGAAGCCAACAAAATCATACTCTTTCCCGAATCCGTTATAATTCGTAAATGAATAATAGATGCCCTGAAGGGCCGGCAGTGTCATAAATACGAAGAACAATACTACCGCCGGAACCGTCATCCAGTAATAAGGTGCGATACGTTTGTTCATGTTCCATCCTCCTTTAGACAAGGCTTAGCGCCGATTGGCAACCTTGTCCCATTCTTTGTCGAGTGTATCTAGATAGTTATCGATGTTTTGGTTCTGCAAAAAGGACTGTACGATGGAATTCAGCTGCACCGCAGCCGGAATATAGTGATCGGGGAAGTCAATAACCTTGCCCTGCTCGATATAAGGCATCAGTTCCTGCACGGCAGGATCATCCTGCTTCACATCTTCGACCGCAGAGAACAACGTCTGTTCGTCAATGTATCTTCCGATATTTTCAGGCTCTAACAGAAATGCAATAAACGTCTCTGCCTGTTCGCGATTAGGCGTGTCTGCCGCAATGGTAAACAGGGAGTCGATCCCGTTCACCAGTTTGATCTTGCTTGCATCGTTGCCTGTTGGGAATGGGAAGAAACCGATGTCTACATTCGGGTTCGCTTTGCGAATCTCCGAGATGGCCCAGGTTCCCTGGATGTACATGAAAGCTTCACCATTTGCGAAGGCACGGTTACCATCTGAATAGGCCTTACCAAAGTTATCGCCGTGGCCGTACTTCATAAGCTCCAGCTGTTTCTCAGCAACCTCTCGGTATGACTCCTTAAACGTTACCTTGTTATCCCGACGCTCCTGATAGAAATCAATGCCGACCAGGTTGGAGGCAAGTGCATTGAACGGGAGGCTTGTCTGCCAGTCATCCTTGTATGTGAAGTAAAATGGAATTTCGCCCGCATCCTTAATCTTTTGGGCAGTCGCGATAAGTTCATTCCACGTTTTGGGTACGTCCAATCCCATTTCCTTAAACAGCGTTTTGTTGTACATGATGCCGTTTGCATTGGTTGCGTAAGGAATACCTGTCACTTCGTCCATGCCTGTGAGATCCTTCAGCATTTGTATGTAGTTCGGATCAATCGTCTTGAGCAGTGAACTGTCCGTCAGATTGGTGAAAATATCACTCTGGGCCAAAATGGAATACGTATCCGTTGCACCCATGGCCATAATGTCCGGGATATCATTTTTGACAACACGTGTCTTCAATACGGTCTCCGCATCTGGCGGATTCACCTGGGTCACCTGAATATCGTCATGCTCGGCATTAAACGACTTGATCAATTCGTCAAAGGTTGTTTTGGCTTCAGGCTTGTTCTGGAAAAATTCAATCTGCACTTTACCATTTGCACTATCCCCACTGGTACAGGAAGATAGAAGTACAGCCATCATTCCGCATAGCAACATTGTCCCGAGAGCCTTGGTAAGCGTTGTTCTCATGTTGTACCTCCCTCAGCTTTATAAATTAAACTAATATGATTTACACGGTGCCACTCCGATTGCAGTACCATCTTCCGATCGTTGTTATCCCCAGATTTTTTCGATTCCCTTCTCAAAGGGAAAATCCGGTGATAAACACGCACGCTTCGCTTCTTCAGATTGGTTCTGCACTCTCCGTGTTCGTGTATATCTTAGTTTCACTTTATATACGTAAGAATTTACCCATTCAGATGGTGAAATAACCATTTGGTTAATCCTTCCATCCACTCATACTATGAGCGTTGACTATACAGGTCTTTATTATTTCTAAAACGGTTTCGGTAAAAATGAATCAAGGCATTTCTTCCCATGGGCCAAAATTGGCATAACAAAAAGGACACTGGATAATCTCCAATGTCCCTTATTTATTAAGCTATATTCACCCACTATAAAGCTTTTATCCGTGTGTCACGAACGCTCAGCTTTTGGCAAGGCATTGCGTAAACGCTTGGCTCGATAACTCTGATATGCACGAATCAACATGCCAATGATGATCATGACCACACCGATGTTAATTGCGACATCAGCCAGATTCAAAATGCCGCGTCCTGACGGAAACACGAGGAAATCCGTTACCCGCGCATAGATAAATCGATCGATTGCATTTCCTAAAGCCCCGCCAACCATAAAACCCGCGCCAGCTTGCATCCAGAAACCACGAATCTCACCTTTACTCCGGTAATACAGCATGCCCGCTATGAACAGAACAGCAATCACACCAAACAGACGTGCATTTCCCTGAAACATGCTGCCTGCCATTCCACTGTTCTCATAATGCTGTAACTGCATGCCCGAGTCACCCAGTCTCATGACATCGCCAACTTCCATATACATCCTCACTGCAATCTTGGTTCCCTGATCCACCAAAGTCACCAGCAGTGCTACCAAATAAAACAGCATCGTGCTTCTCCTCCTGCCTACTGAGCGCTAACTTATTTTAACTTTAAGAGTTTTGTATATTAGGTTACCTTCACTTTAACACAGCTGATGTACGGTCTCCAAATGAGCCATCTCCAGCCACACATATAGCGTCCAGTAACATGGTCCAGTCGCACTTGGAAGGTACTGTCCCCATTCATGTCGAATGTAGACATCAACCATATATGTAAAGGGGATGCCTGTAATTTGAACCTCACCATGATCGAAAAATTAAAGGAAATGAAACAGGAAGAAATAGAATTGGTATTTGGCACATTTGGTTCTGAAACGGCGCTTAACCTTGGCCTGCATCTGGTTGAAGAAGCGAAACGTCGTTCCCAGGCCGTGACCATCGACATTACCCTGAAGGGACATCGTCTCTTTTTGCATGCGATGGAAGGTACTCATCCCGACAACGAGGACTGGATTCGACGTAAAAACAACGTGGTGAATCATTTTTCATCCAGTTCTTGGCATACCGCCCTGCGTTTGAGAAACGAGAACCAGACCCTTGAGCACAACTTCAATCTGCCTTCATCGGACTATGTACTGGCTGGTGGCGCTTTCCCGCTGATTCTGGAAAATGAGGGACAGGTCGGCACCATTACAGTATCGGGTCTGCCTGATGAGGAAGACCATGATCTGGTCACGACAGGAATTCGCTCGTTTTTGTTGCAGCAAGGGTAGATTAAACGTGTAAAAAGCCCACCTGATCTATATAGTAGATCAGGTGGGCTTTACTATCCAAAGCAACATGCTCAGGACGGATTTTTGCTTTTCATAATATGGTACACATTGCTAAAGCTGCCGGAGAGAATACCGGTAATCGGAAATATGGCCCAATTGATATCCCACCGTTGATATACAAAGCCTGTGAACAAAAAGATGGCTGTCGCCAGCGGCCATACAATCGCTTCCACGGCTCTCACAACCTTGACCTCCTGCTTCTTCTCTACCGTCAACTGGTGCTTCTCCAGCAAGTTTGTGTAAGCCCCCTGAATATTACCGTAATATACAAACAGGAATACTCCTACCCCAGCCATGACCATAAAGGCAGAAACACCATAAGAGGCGTAGTTATCATTGATAGAAGAGGCTCCGAAAATAAACACAGGAGACAGAATGCACAGGCAGACACCCGTAATGATGGCTATACGATAAGTCAGAGCGAAGCTTTCCCGACTATGCTGAATACTCATTTTAAGTGTATAAGGAAGCTGGAAGCCCTTCTCCATATAATTGAAGCGTTCCAGCTTCATACCGCTGTATATGAACATGCTTACCGCAATGGCAATCAATACGAACATGCCGATCAGGCCTAGTACAGCGCCCGTTTCCACCGAACGGTTTGCAGCTGAAATGGCATAGTTCTCAAATAAGGCATCCATGAAGATTAGAAATGCCACACCTGACGCGCACAATAAAACACCCAGTCCAATCCAAAATCCGGCATTTCTCTTCGCAGTGGTATATGTGTAAATCTCTTCTTCCGTTAACACAGGTACTGTCTCTTCCGGACTGATTGGCTGAATACCGAGTTCGGCTGTTAACTCCTCGATGTTACCAAATTCCGAGATCACAATGCCGATGGCTTCATTCTCCGACTTGCCTTCTCGCTTCAATTCCAGGTACTTATCTTCCATCCCCGAAAGGAGCTCCTGCTTCAGATGTTCCACCTCGGGTGTCTTCGGCAGACCAACAAACATGTTCTCCAGATACACCATAATTGTCTCCATGTTCCGTCACAACTCCCTGATAAATAGATTAACAACCTCCTGCGTAACCTTCCATTCCTCACACTTTTCTCTGTAGTAGTCGAGGCCGGGCGGCGTAATCCGGTAATAGGTACGACGCTTCCCCAAACTATTCTCATCCAGGTAAAACGATTGAATATAACCGTTCTTCTCCAATCGGGTGAAGGCCGAGTATAATGTCGTTTCCTTCATGACGTACTTTTCCTCTGTCAGCTGTCTGATGTTCTTGGAAATCTCGTAGCCGTACGACTCCCCTTCGAGCAGCATGTAGAGGATCAGCGTATCATTGTAGCCACGTATAACGTCACTGCTGATCACAAAAAATACTCCTCCTCGTTACTTCACCTGTCGTAGTAGTTGAAGTATAGCACAACTTACTACGACAGGTGAAGTAGTTATTCCAAAAATGGGCAATAAAAAATCCGTACCTGGGAAAGGTACGGATTTTTTTGTTTTTCCTGCAGATTAATTACTGCGTTTATTGGATCGTCGAGAGAACATCGAGCAGCATGGATTTGAATTTTGGTCGATCAATGGCTTCACAGACACGTACATTCGGCTCTTTGCCAAAACGTCCGTTAATATCAACCACACTGTATCCGCGTGTCAGCTCTCCTGCCGCTTCGACATCCACATAATACTGACCTGACTTGGTCATGATGGATTCATCTGCCGCAACAGCCATCAGCAACGTATCGGGATGAGTGGTGCCATTGAGTTTATGTACCGACTTGTTGAACTGCATAACCACTTTGTTGATTGCGGTGAAGAAATCAGCACCCGATGTCCCCAAAGCCGCAATCTCTGCATGATCGTCATCGTCCATCACTGAATATTGCGTACACATCTCCCATCCAACCATTGTGATCGGAATGCCCGCATGCAGTACAATTTTTGCAGCTTCCGGGTCTACGTAGAAGTTATACTCCGCCGCCGGTGTGATATTGCCCAGTGCATTATTCGTTCCGCCCATGATGTACAGGTGAGCAATCTCCGGAATAATCGTTGGGTCTTTCTGAATCGCCATGGCAATATTGGTCAGCGGGGCAATTGCCAGCAGTTCAATTTCACCTGGATGTGCATGCACCTTCTCAATGATAAAATCAACCGCATGCCCGCTCTCAGGACGCTGCTCCGCCTTCGGGAAATGCGCGCCGCCCATGCCGTCATCGCCATGCACGTCTTCCACTGTACGGTGCTGAGCTTTACCGTAAGCCATTAGCGGTCGCTCGCATCCTTTATACACAGGCACCTTTCCGCCATGTCCAGCAACCTGTACCGTGTACAGGGCATTTTCAACCTCTTGGTCGAATTGTACGTTACCGCCCGTAATGGTGATGCCTTCCACCTGAAAGTGATGCAATGCCGTCAGGATCGCAATCGTATCGTCTCCTGCTGTATCTGTATCGATGATGACTTTTCTCATGATGCCGCGCCCCTTCTTCCGTTTGATTTTCATTTAGAACAAAAATAACACATTACACTTAATAACGCTGCGTACAGAACAATCTTATGATCGCTGTTACCCTCGGATTTTTTGTATACCTTCTCAAAGGTAAAAATCCGATGATAGCTTATGCTTACGATGCAGCTTCCTTTCAGGAAGCTTTCAGGCGAACGCTTCGCTTCTCCAGATTTTTTCTGTCCTCTTCGTTTATGTGCAAACACTATATTCATTCTAAATTATCGTTTATCTCTAGGTATATTTTACATCAAAAATGTACCGATGACGATGGAAACGCCGATGATAATCGAACGCAGCAGCTGCGCTACCGCCATATTTCCTCGTGCAATTTCGTCGCAAACTCGCATTTTGGGCGTGAGAAAGTCAAATATAATATAGACCAGGCACAGCAAAATAATTCCAAACGCCGACCACAGCAGCATATCCAACCACGAATGCGTCGAGTAAGATACCATGCCCACAATAATACACAGTCCAAGCAATTTGCTGCCCATGTACATGCCTGCCGCTTCGTTTCCTTTCGCGATCTCTTCACTATCGTTATACCGGGTCAATTTGCTAAAAGCGAAATATCCACATACCAATACCACCAGCAAAATGCCTATACCCAACACAACATTCAGCAAGTTCAATCCTAAGTTCTCCATTCCTTCTCCTCCTCATCATTCATCCGTTCACGAACCGCAGCCGCGCAATAATAGGCCATATCACCGGTTACTTTCTCTCCGACCCTGGGTAACAACCCAGCCAAACGCCCACCGATCACAAATACCCCTGTAAGCAGATAACCGCTGTACGCGCCATCTTCTGTCTCGATCACGACCTGCTCCATCGGGACCAGTTTCTGATAGATTTTGGGCTGGTTATTGTAGTAGGCTGCAATTTCTTCATCCTCGTCTTCTTGGAGTGGATCTGCCGCTCTCACGGTTAGAGGAGAAGCCGACTTTTCCTCCAGCTCCGTAAGCCTCTGATGGTCCAAATTCTGTTGTACTGCATTCCCATCCAGCAAAAGAGTTCCTCTGCCTTCGCGCCCCCAATAGCTTTTGGATACATATGGCATGGCGTTCAGCTCGAAGGGTTCAGCCGAAAAATAAGTTGGCAGCAGATATCGGGAGATGACATCCATCTCTGTATCATCAAAGAGGGTAAACCCGCAATATTCCGGGGTTTGCTCATTACGCTCGTAGAGCGACCAGATCGCCGCCATGAAACCTTTGCTCTGCATGAGCACATGCTGAACAGGATTCATCAGGCCCAATCGTCCCTCCCGTACAAGATCAAGCAGCGCAGCGCCAATGTCCACACCGGTTGTCTCATCTCGATCACCAACTAGATACTCCAGTGGATAGAGGCGGTAGAGCAGATTAATCTCCCGACCTTTATGGTAAAGCGCCTCTCCCGGAACAATCTCCAGTTCCTCCAACGGGGCATAACAGGCTTCGTATCCCGCTTCCCGGCAACGCTTCATCAGGTACTCGGTATTCGTTCGATCTTCAACATGTTCCCCAAAAGAAGTGAACGTCACGGGGCCCTGTAACCCCTGCGCTGCATAGAATTCCAGCCACATTCTGAAACATTCTCGAATACGTTCATCCATCTCGGCAGATGGCGCTGCTAGCGTGGTATCCTCAGCAAGACCCACAAGAATATGTTCCAAAGCAGCAGCCTCCGGTATACCCGTAGGGGTGTCCGTGTTATTTTCAATACACTTTGGCCCCGCTTCTCCAATAATCCAGTCCTGGCGAGTAATGCCTCCAGTCACCATCTCCATACGTGCCGCCGGAATAAGCCCAGGATGAATACCTAACTGATGCTCCAAGAAAGAATCCGGCATATATTGTTGGATAAATCGCATCACTTTACAGTAAATGCCGTCTACCGCCTCTGCTGCAGTACGCAGCTCTTCTACCTCCGAGGGAGAATAGACCGTCAATGCAGGCACACAATATTGCTTTCCGTACATTCGATGATATGGAATCTGTTGTCCCGCTTCACCCTGAAATACCTCTTCATGACTTAACGGCAATTGAACCACTTGCCTCATCCGGTTATCCTCCCGAACTGCGGAAGAAACTGCCGAAGCCGCTTGATTTGGACTTGGATTTGCTGTAGGAGCTGTTGCTGTCCTTATTGCTTCGATACGACGACCCGCCATAGTAATAGTGCCCGCTGCTGGAATCATATTCACATCCGGTATCATACTCCGGATCACATTCATCATTGTTGCTACCGCAACCGGATAACACAGCAGGAACCGCCAGCATCAGGGAGAAAGCAACCAGCTTCGCTTTTGATCCAGGCTTGGATGCTTGCCCCCGCTCTTGCTCACTCATCACAGATCCACCTCTTTCATATAAAACAACACTTTCTTGCGATCCGCATCCAGCACGGAATACAGGAACTCATACGTCTTGCCACTGCGAACCATGTAATGGTCAAGCAGCTGCTCGGCAAGCTCCATCGTATAAGTGGACGACGCTGTCAGTTCCAACTCCTGAAATGAACTTCCATTCCACAACATATACTCTGCGCTGTACATGGAAGACATTTTGCACATCGCTAGGGCAGCATCCGCAATGGCTGCACCGTACTCGTCCGGCATCTGTTGGTCATACGCCGTCACGTATACCGCATGTTCCCGCCCATCTTCGCATTCATTGGACAGATGCGCCCAGAGTTTGTTTTTCACCAAAGTGGCGTCCACCAGTTTGCGCATGAACAGTTCATCCCGCGTGACTGAAATCTGTTCCAGCACCCCTGTCTCCGCCTGTCGATCATCCGACCAACTCCGATACGTCAATGAATAATAGATACCGATAACCTCCCTTTTTGCGAGCTCTTAGGTGAGCCGTTTCAATTCATACAAACGTATTTAACGCATGGGGAGGTAAAAAGTTACACTATTCCCCATGACATGTAAAAATAAGAACAGGTTGTCGCCACGTTCTTGGATCAACAAAGCTTGAAAAAACACGCAGATTCAGCGTTTGGTATGTCTCAACTCCGTGTCAAAAAGGCCGGAGAAGATTCCCCGACCTCGTTTGTTCAACCTTATGCTCATGCGTTTCGGACTTATAACTCAGCCCACTGAGCCAATACATCATTATATTCAGCGGACAATTGCTCACGATCATTCCAGATTTGTTCCAGTTCAAGCGGATTGTTCTGCACCGTTTCCAGCTGTTGATCCAACACCTGAATCTGTGCCTCAAGACGAGCCAACGTCTGTTCCAATTTCTCCGCAGACGGTTGGTTGCCATTGCCATTTCTATGATTCGATGAAGCTGCTGCCGAGGGGGTCAACCCCTTGCGTGATCCTTTGGAAACTTCGTTGTCGCCACTTCCATCAGTAGCCGCAACGGTGGAGCCATTCATTGGCGAGGTTGCTTCTGCCCTTTTCCCTGATCGGACAGTCCCGCTCGACGCTGTCGCCATACCTGACTTCATCTCTGACTTGGCGTTCCCACGAGAAGAAACTCCCACTCCTGCTGTAGCCTGAGTTTTCGCCGCCGCTCGAGCTTGCAAATCAAGCTTCTTCTCACGATACGCCTCATAGTCTCCCAGATAAGCGGTCATCTGCCCGTTTTCCAGTTCCCACACACGAGAAGCGAGGCGATTGACGAAGTACCGATCATGCGAGATGGCAAGTACGGTTCCTTCAAAATCAACCAACGATTCTTCCAGCGCTTCTCTGGATGCGATATCCAGATGATTGGTCGGCTCATCAAGCAGCAGTACATTGGGTTTGCGTTGCACCAGCAGAGCCAAACGCAAGCGCGTCCATTCCCCGCCGGATAACTGTCCCACCGAGCGGAATACATCCGCGCCATAGAATAGATATCGAGCCAGAATCCCGCGAGCCTCTCCTTCCTCCACGCCCGCTTCGAGACGGAAGTATTCAAGTACGTTCAACTTGGGATTCGCAGGTTCCTCCTGTTGAGCCAGATATCCCACATCCACACGCGCTCCCCACTCCAGCTTGCCCGCATCAGGTTGCTCGTCTCCAAGTAACAGCTTGAACAAGGTCGTCTTGCCGGAACCATTGCGGCCAATAAGTGCAATTTTATCGCCATATTCCAGCAGACCCGAGATCCCGCGCAGAATTGCACGCTCGCCATAGCTCTTCTCGACCTGTTCCAATACCGCTACCCGTTTACCCGTTCGATCCGTAGGACGCACATCGAACTCGGCATTGCGGCGCTCCAGTACAGGACGTTTCACCTGTTCCATCCGCTCCAGCGCCTTGCGCATGGAAGCGGCCCGTCTGAAGAACTTTTCATTGCCGCCCACACCACCCCATTCCTCAAGTTGGCGGATCGTTTCTTTCATTTTCTTGATAACCTTCTGCTGCTCCTTGAACTCCTCGAATTGCTGCAACAGCCGTTGTTCTTTCACTTTCATATATTCCGTATAGCCACCCGCTGCCGTTTCCGCTTCTCCATCCTCCAGCTCCAGCGTTCGATTCACCACCCGATCCAGAAAGTAGCGATCATGCGAGATCAGGACAATGGTGCCCGGGTATTCTCGTAAAAATCCCTCAAGCCACTCGACCCGCTCCAGATCAAGATGGTTCGTTGGCTCATCCAGCAATAACAGATCGGGTCTGACGATTAGCTGTGAAGCCAGCACGACCCGAGTCTGCTCCCCACCGGACAGCGAACCAAAGCGCCAATCATAATGTGCCTTGGCGATATCCAGACCGTCGGCCACCTGATCGATCCGGGCATCCATTTCGTATCCACCCTCACGCTCAAACTGGTCTTGCAGCGCTGCATAACGTTTCAACAGGCGCTCCAATTGATTAGGGTCTCCTGCACATGCCGGATCCGACATTTGTTGCTCCATTTCCTTCATTTGCGTGCGACATATCATAAGCTCCTTGAATCCAAGGCTCAGCACATCCAGAACGGTATGGTCATCCAGTCCTTCTGGAACTTGTGCCACGTAACCGATTCGTGTATCTTTTTTGATCATCAATTGCCCTTCATCCGGCTTGTTCAGTCTTGCCATCAGGCGCATAAGTGTTGTTTTGCCGCTTCCGTTGCGGCCGATCAGAGCGACCTTGTCGCCCTCCATAATTTCAAACGTAATGCCGTCCAGCACCAGATGTGCTCCGTGGTATTGAGTCAGTTGTTGCGCGCTAATCATTATCATAATAAGGTTCCTCCTATAGTTGGAAGATCCTGACCGCAACACAAAAAGAGCCGCAGGAGGTTAGCTCCGCGGCCCTTCAGAATTCAAGCAATATCGCTTATCGTCCGAATGAGGTCAAGGCAGGCATCTTCTCGCACATGTTAACTTCCGTATATTCAAAATTGGACAGACTTCTCCCGTTGGTCAGAAAAGTATGAACAATGCCAGCCATAGCAATCGGCAGCTGGCTAATACGGTTGTTAAGCATCTCGTGATTCACCTGTCTTCACCTCCCTTGTCATAATTAATGTCAATATATCACAGACGGATGCATTCCTGCAACCAGCCCATCGCCCAATTCACCTTCATTGTACAGGCAGTTACTGCTCTGATTAGTTCCCGCCCCGTCGCCGAAGCACCACATCCCTGATCGCCACCGTAATGAGTGTTAACATTCCTGCCGTACCCAGTGATACGCCGAGTAGGGCATATCCGATACCGTTCCACCCGCCCATATCAATGCTGATCATAATTACAACGGCACCGCCAAGCAAGGCTACACATGGCAATATATACTGAACCCATGTCATTCGCCGTCCTTGTAAACGGTAGATCAACCATTCAATCAGCAGCTGCACCGCCCACATTCCCAATGTCCATAAGATCAGTACTTCCATAAGGTTCCCCTCCTGTTGCTGGATGGATCAAGCCTTTGTTACAGACATTACGTTATTTCAACCAATCGGAGAAAAAGTTCTGGTACCCTTCTTTCATCTTCGTGCGCGAAAAAGCACCAAAAGCATACTCCCGATTGTCTTCCGACACACTGCGCGGCGCTGCGGCAGCCATGTTCACCAGTTCAAACCAGTTGTCCTCGTTGCCTGCAAAGGCATGCGTGGATCGAATGTGACCGTAGCAAGCGTGCTCCGGCTTCACAACCATTTTGCCCATCGCCATCGCTTCGGTCAGCGGCATTGCAAACGTATCAAAGGCGGAACAGTTCCAATAGACCTTAGCGGAATTCATCAACGTAAATATCTCATCCTGTGTGAGCGCGAACTTCAGCTTCACATTGGCAGGAATGTCGTACTTCTTCATGGTTTCCTTATAGCGAACACCGCCGAACACCATGTACACTTCCTTATCCGGGTTCTGCCGCGCATATTCCAGCACCAGATCCGGTCGACGATTCGCTTCATCCCTACCAATCCAGAGCACCCGATTATGCACAACCTGGCTCGGGTCATAGTGCCGATTCGCCAGCTCTTCGCTAAAGCCAATCGGGATGACGTTCACGTCATGTACGCCGAAGTTGCGACCCAGTTCCGTTTTCAAAAACTCGGTCTGCACAATTGCTTTGTCCACCATCGTATAGAATGGCTTCATCATCTCATATCCCGTCAGCGCGGGATCGGGGAAACTGTGCGGGAACAATACACTCTTGGGTAGGAACATCTTCAAAAACGTAAACCCGGATACCGTGTAGATCACATGCTCTATATTTTGGCTATAAATCTGGTCCAGCACGATATCGTAGTTCACCAGGTCACCTTTCTCATGCTCATATCCTGGCAACCAGTCGTATCCGCTGACATGACGCTCCGGCGAGATGAACACAATCTCCACGCCCAGCTCCAGGCCGATCTTCTTCAGCCGATCCGCAAATACGCGCGGCCCCTGTGCTTCTGTGAATTGAATTTTACGCATAACAAGTCCGACTTTACGCAAGCTTCTCACCCCTCATTTCTATTCCTCACGCATCTGCTTCATGCACTGTTCCAGCGTCGCTGTCGTCTCAAGCCACTGGTTATTCAGCTGTTC
This sequence comes from Paenibacillus sp. FSL R5-0519, assembly GCF_037974275.1. Lineage (NCBI taxonomy): Bacteria > Bacillati > Bacillota > Bacilli > Caryophanales > Paenibacillaceae > Paenibacillus > Paenibacillus sp. FSL R5-0519. The sequence continues at coordinate 22,670 of NZ_CP150234.1, read as the reverse complement.
CTTCGGCCATACACATTCTTCACTTCTCAGGTCACCATCAATCAAACGCAGCATCCAGAGCGAAAATACAATAGCATAGGCGTTGTACCATGCTGCCAAAGAATCCCGTTCAATCTGTACGCCCAGGCTCTCTAGTTTGTCCAAATAAATGTCTATGACCCGCTCTCGCAAAGCAGGCGTAACCGTTCTGGGAAACAGCGGATGCGAGAGATCAACTAGATGGTACATGTCCCACAGCGGCGTATTCAGATGGGCATGCTCCCAGTCCAAGACGACCAGCCTACCGTCAACTTCCGCCAGGTTCCCGGGATGCAGGTCTCCGTGACACAGAACGGTAGGAAGCTCTTCTTCTGCCGTGAGGATCAACATTGTGATCTTGTCCCAATCCGATGAAGACAACCGCATATCCAGCGTAGACAACAGGTCATCCACAGATTGTATGTGCATCTGCAACTCATCCAACATGGTGCGAATAGACGGTTTCTGGCCCACGCGAGGCAACTCGCTCCATTCCGTAACAGGCAACGCATGCCACATTGCCATATGCACCGCTGTGTTCAGCATTGTCACTTCTTGCGAATCATGCACCAGCTGCCCCAGATCCTCATAGATCATCCAGCTCTGTGCCGGTGCAATGGTAAGGTCCGACGCTGCAATGAGCTGCGGATAAATCGGTGGCAGGCCTGACATTACACGCTCGTACATCCATCGTTCCCGTCCATGCTGTGCAGGATTCGTCAGTGGTTTAAAAATATAACTTCCACCAGTAGGAACAGTGAATCGCTCCACATATCGTCCGTTCATTCCTTGATACAACTGTTCGCGGCTTGTTATATAGTGATCATTCAGCATTCCTTCGGGTGTCACCCAGCTGTATGCATCCATCTTTTCTTTCACGCAATCCACCATCCGTTTCGTTCTTCCTGCTGCTCCGATATTGATTTCTATTCATCATACGTTGCCTCTCTCAAGCCTGCAAGCTTTGTTCGTAAGCGCTTATTCCGTGTCTCCATTTAGAGTTTCAAAATTGCTTGTTGCATTTTAGTTAGTAATCACTTACTATACGATTATGAAGAACAAACCTCATGTGGATAGTAAAAAGAAAGATATTTTACAAGCGGCGATGCGCTTGTTTGCAACCAAAGGCGTTGACGGCATATCCGTCAAAGAGATCGGTGACGCCGCCGGAGTAACCGATGCGGCGATCTACAAACATTTTAAAAACAAAGATGCCGTTGCCCTGGAAGCCTTCACTCAATACTGCGCGGACTATACTTCACTGATTGACGGGTATGTTCGACAGGAAGGTCCCGTGTTGAAACGCTTCAAGCAACTGATTACCGAGGTTCTTCAACTACACGATGAAGATCCCTACGGACTGCTGTTGATCTCACAGAATCATGAGATATTCATTGAAGCCGGCAGCAGTGAGGACTACCGTCAGCCATTGGATGCGTTAATGGATCTGATCGATCAGGGAATGATGCGGGGCGAACTGCCTCAGCAGGATTCACGGCTCACAGCCGTTATGGTGATCGGTGCGATTACACGTATGGCCGTCTCGAGTATGCAAGGTGAATTGCCAGAGTTGTTGGTACCTTACACCGGGGAAACCGTTCACCGACTCTCATTGATGTTGGGGCAGGTACCCCAGGAGTAGAACTGGAGAGGCGCAACCATCCTGACCTCGCCGAACACCAAAAAAGGTTCAGAGCTGCACGATATAAAAATAGAGTCTGTCTTCAACATATCATCAGGATATACCGATGGATTACCGGGTCATACGTGACCTTTTCTTTTTGCACATGAGGTTAGTGTTCATTAACTAAAATAGTCAGGACGTGTCGTTATCATGAAGAAAATATTAATCATCCAAGGCAACCCCGTTTCCCCAAGTTACAATGGCGCAATTGCCGAAGCTTATCGTAAAGGCGCTGTGCAGGCAGGTGCCGAGGTTCGCATGATCACCCTGAACGAGCTGGCGTTCAATATGAATCTGGAGGGAGGATATCGTAATAAACTTCCACTCGAACCGGATTTGCTACAAGCTCAAGAAGCAATCAAGTGGGCCGAGCATCTCGTATGGGTATTCCCGATTTGGTGGGGAGGACCGCCTGCCCTGCTGAAAGGTTTCGTCGACCGGATCTTTATGCCAGGTTATGCCTTCAAGTATCAAAAAGGAAAACCTTTCCCGGATCAACTGCTCAAAGGCCGCACCGCTCGCATGATCACCACCATGGATGGTCCGAGCTGGTACTTCAAATGGTTCCAGGGTGAGCCAGCACACAAGATGATGAAAATCTCCACATTTGGACTCACCGGCATCAAACCTATGCGGATAACAACTGTAGATCAAGTCGGTAAGAAGTCCGATGAACAGAGAAAGAATTGGCTGGATAAGATTGAGCTACTTGGGCGGAAGATGGGGTAAAAGATTTCTGCAAGGAATCCTCATCGGAAGTATAGGTTTCTTTCCAGATGTTCACCTTGTAAGTTAAATCAAAAATCTGGGGATACGTGTAATTCAAAGGTAGTCCTGTACTCCGAGTGGCGGAAGTGTAATTGTAGTTTAACTTATATCAGAAAGCAGGAAATGTGCCTATTCCCAGGTACAAAAAAGGGTTGTCCCCTACGTCTTGTTCAAGGCGTAGGGGACAACCCTTTTAGCATTCATTTTCATTATGGTCTAACGAATCTTACACACGTTAATAGCTCCATTTCCGACAAGTCTGCGGTTTAACGAATCGTAGAAGCGTTATACTCCCCATCTGTATGTGCTTTCGCAGGTTTTGGGAGGTTTGCACCGGAATAACTTCACTAAGGTTTAAACGAAATACGACCCGAGGGATGCTCAGGTAAAATGGACGATACCAGCTGCCGCACAGCCGGATGCTCAGACTGCATGACCGAATCCCCGGCATCACCGCTATAGACAATCCTACCCTGATCCATTACCGCAATGCGGTCACAGATGGTCATGGCGGCCCGAATATCATGCGTGATAAAGAGGTACGACAACCCGTAGGACGCTCTTAGCTCTGCCAGTAAAGATAGGATTTGCGTCTGGTGCACCATATCCAGGCTGCTGATCGATTCGTCCAGTACGATTAACTTCGGCTTGAGTGCGATGGCTCGTGCGATGTTGACACGCTGTAATTGCCCACCGCTGAATTGGTGCGGAAGCTTGCTCCCATTCTCTGGTGTAAGTCCGACCTGCTCAAGCAGTTGTCCAACCAAACGAAGTTGTTCTTTTGCCGACAAACGCTCGTAATTATCCAGCGGCTCACCGATGATCTGCGCGGCAGTCATGAGCGGATTCACAGCCGAATAACAGTCCTGGAACACGACTTGCAGATCACGTCGTAATCCCTTGAGCACGGATTTGCTGGATCGATAGATATCCTGTCCTTGAAATAAAACCTGACCCTGGCTGGGCTTCTCCAGACCAAGAATGATTTTGCCCAAGGTGCTTTTACCTGCCCCGCTCGTACCCAACAGTCCCAGACAAACACCCTTTTCAATCGTAAGTGAAATGTCTGCCAGCACAGGAGGACGCGCTCCCGAACGATCCAGCCAATTGCGTTTGCCATAGCTATGGCTTACTTCACGTACCTGAAGCATCAGGTCATTCTCCTCTCTTGTACTTGGCAGAAGCAATCTCCGAAGAAGAAATTACACATCACCATGTCCATTCCATCCCTACGCCTACCCACTCAAAATACAGTTCATACCCGCTCGCTTTACACATACACTCACTGAACGATTCAGCTCACCTGTAATCACTATCGTCCCAAAGACATACTGGGTCTGGCATTTAACAACATCTGGGTATACTCATGCTGTGGGTGATCGAACAGTTGGTACACATCCGCCTGCTCCACAATTCGTCCCTGCTGCATGACCGCAACTTCATCTGCCATTTGTGAGATCACGCCCAGATCGTGGGAGATAAGCAAGATGGATGTGCCATATTCTGTACGCAGCCGATCCAATTCCTGAAGCACCTTCAACTGATTCACAACATCCAGCGCCGTTGTTGGTTCATCGGCAATCACCAGGGCGGGTCGCAGACACATCGATATGGCGATCATCACCCGCTGCAACATACCGCCACTCAGTTGGAATGGATATCGCTTCATCAGCTTGGCCGGTTCGGGTAAGTTCATATCTGCCAAGGCTGCAATCGCCCGCTCTCGGGCCGCTGCTTTGGACATTCCCGTATGCGTACGCAAAGTTTCAATGAATTGAGATCCAATCGTATATACGGGTGTAAAAGCATTCATCGGATTCTGCATAATAAATCCGATGTCCTTGCCACGGATGCGTCGCATCTCCTCACCTGACAACGAACCGAGCTCCCGTCCATTCAGACGGATGCTGCCCGACACCTCCATCCTGCGCGGATCAAGCAGGTGGAGCAGTGCGTTACACGTAACGGTCTTGCCGCTGCCACTCTCGCCAACCAGACCGAAGACACGCCCTTTTTTCAATTCGAAATCAATGGGCGCAAGTAACGGGACGGAACCCTCCGCTGTTCTAAGATTCACTTGCAGACCTCGAACTTCGAGTACTTTCGCTGCATCATCCACCGTTACGTTCCCCCCATATACCTTCAGTTCTGAACCACTACCTTTTTGCAATGCCATAACGCTCGGATAACGCTTCTCCCAAGATGTTGAATGTAATGACGACCAGCAGAATCAATGCACCCGGGTAGATCATCAGCTCCGGATGACTGCGAATGTAACCCGTTCCTTCATGAATCATGGCTCCCCACTCTGCATTCGGTGGTTGAATACCGAGTCCCAAGAAGGACAGAGCGGATATATCCATAATCGCCCAGCCCATCTCCAACGTGCCCATCACAACGATCGGACGCTGTACGTTGGGAATGATATGTTTGCGAATAATCGTCCACGAAGAAGAGCCGCTAATCCGGGCCGCGGCGATAAAATTCCGTTCCTTCAGACTTACGACCATATTCCGGCAGATGCGTGCATAATACACCCACTGCACCATCATGAGCGCTAGAAGCACCTGCATCAGACCTGGACCAAAAATCCCTACAATACCCAGCACCAGCACCAGATTCGGAAACGCCATAATGCCTTCACACAAGCGCATCAACAGACTGTCCACCCAGCCACCAAGGTAACCGGAGATTGAACCTACAATGACACCTATGAGCAAAGAAGACAGAAAGATCAGGGTGGCAAATCCGAGGGATACCCGCGCGCCATACATCAGCCTGGTGAGATTATCGCGTCCCAGATGATCTGTTCCCAGCCAATGCTCCAGCGATGGACTCGCCAGCTTCTGCAACAGATTCACCTTCACAGGATCATGAGGAGCAATCCACGGAGCAAGTATGGCAATCACGAAGAAAAGCAATATAATCACCGAGCAGATCCGGATGGCTCTCTGTCCTTTAAATACCGCACGCCATTTGTTTATCAATGTTCTGCCCGTCCTTTCGCTGAAATCCGTGGGTCCATAACGAGCTGCACCAGATCAACGAGCAGATTGCATACGATGAACAGGCATGCCGCCAGGAAGACATAACATTGTATTACGGGAATATCCCGGTTAAATATCGCATCCACAAAATAACGCCCAAACCCCGGCCAGGAAAATACCTGCTCCACAATAATGGTGCCTGTCAGCAGCTTGCCCATACTCATCCCCATCCCCGTAATAAGGGGCGATATAGCGATCTTCAGGACATGTTTCAGCATAATGACTCGTTCGCGAATCCCGCGTGTTCTCGCATACTGTACATATGTCTCCTGCAATTGCTCCAGTACACTGGAACGCAGTAATCGGGTGTAGATCGCAATAAGAATCAAGGAGAGTGTAATCGTAGGCAGAACCAGATTCTCCCACGATCCACGTCCTTCCACAGGCAGCCAGTCCAGCTTCACCGAGAAAAAGAAGATCAGCAGGTAACCGAGCCAGAATTGTGGGATAGATGCTCCAAAATAGGAAATTGCCCGGCTGACCATGTCAATCCAGCTATTCTTGTACACCGCCGCCAGAACTCCCAAAGGAATACTCACCAGGGCCGATAACAATATACTCCAAAAGGCCAGTTCAGCCGTAGCCGGAAGCCTTAGTTTCACTTCATCCCATACGGGTTTGTTGGTTAGATACGAGGTGCCAAAGTCGAGCTTGGCAATCTTCTGAATCGTATGTGCATATTGGGTTAACAAGGGCTGATCCAGACCGAATTCATGCCGTTTTTGCGCAAGCAGCTCCGGTGTTGGATAGATATGAGCGGCTGTCAGATAAGCCTCGGCCGGATCAACCGGTGAGATATGAATAAGCGCAAAGGTCACAAGTGTAGCGATAAAAACGATAGGAATGATCGCGATCATTCGTTTACCAATATAACCGATCACTGAACATTCCTCCCTGTTCTCAAGCTACATGAGCTTATTACTCTTGAAATCACTATATAAGTTCAACTAATTTTTTTACACGAGAACGGAGAGGACAGAAAAAACCTGAAGAAGCGTAGCGTTCGCCTTTATCACCGGATTTTCCCTTTAGAAAGGGAATCAAAAAAATCTGGGGATAACAGCGATCGGAAGGTTATTCTGTCATCGGAGTGGCACGTGTAAACATTCTTTAGTTGAACTTATACAAATTATTGGTTGCCCAATTCAATGCCCACAAACGGATTCTCGTCACGGTTTGCCGGGAAAATAAAGTTGGAAATTTTCTTCTGATATACAGCCGTTTTCTTAATATAAGAGATCGGTACGATCGCCGATTGCTCCTGAAGTGTCTTCAGGATAGAGCCATATAACTCCTGGCGTTTCGTCTCGTCTGTAGATGAAAGTGCTGCATGCACTTGATCGTCCAGTTCCTTTTTCATCGGCAACGCACTCAGGGTCTCAGAAATCCCGAATCCAGGGCTCGCCACAACGTTAATGAAGGAATGGGGATCATACGGAGCGCCATAGTTGTACCAGAAATACAGGTCGAAGTCATTGGCTTTCAGACGTTTGATCTGCACTGTCAGTTCCAGTCCAGTGAGATTTACTTTAACCCCAAGCTCGCTCCATTCCGCCTGAATGGTCTCCGCCATCGCTTTCTGAATCGGGTCCGTTTTGTCAAAAATCATTTCGAAATCAAGCTGCTGACCGTCTTTTTCACGAACCGTACCACCTGCAGGCAGCTTCCAGCCCGCTTCATCCAGTAACGCTTTGGATTTTTCCACGTCATACGTGATCGGTTCCAGGTCTACATTGGTGTATGGATAGTTTTTGGACAATACGGTATCGGCTGGTTCTTCCAATCCGGAAGTCACGCCTTCCACCATTGCCTTTTTGTTAAACCCTTGCTGGAGCGCCATCCGTACTCTGACATCGGACAGCTTTGGATTGGAAGAGTTCAGCAGCAGACTGCGTGTGCCCACCGGATCAGACAATTGCGTCACATATTCATCGTTGTCACGAAGCTGTTGGAATGCATCCAGACTGATCACTCCTTCCCCGTAGATCAGGTCGAGATCGCCTTTTTCAAATGCAAGGACACGGGTTTCACCGTCAGGAATGATTTTGACCGTAATCTGTTCTACCTTCGGTGCTGTTCCCCAATAATTCGGGTTGCGTTTGAACACCGCATATTCGTCCTGCTTGTAATCAGCCAGCATCCACGGGCCCGTTCCAACTGGCTCTTTAATGCCTTGGGAAGTATCTCCGTTATCCGGGAATCCAGCTTCACCCAGGAAACGGAAAGGACGAACCACCGACAAATCCTGAAGAACAGGATAATATGGCTCTGTAAGTGTCAGTCGGAAAGTCTGGTCGTCCACAACTTCTGTCTTGTCGAGCACGCCTACAATGCCCAGCCAGCTATGTGTATCTTTATTTTTCATTACAGCATCAAAGTTCTTTTTCACAATCTCAGCATTAAATGGCGTACCATCTGAGAATTTCACACCTTGGCGAAGCTTGAATGTATATACTTTGCCGTCATCGGAGATGGTCCATGATTCTGCCAGCGCAGGTTCCAGTTTTCCGTCCTTCTGGTAACTGATGAGTGGCTCATAGAGCATGGATTGGGCAAATAATTGCGAAGGATTGTACGTATGCGGATTCATTGTACCGATATCACGCGGCCACGACATCGTAATCGACTTCGTAGATGTTTGATCCGAAGCAGCAGATGAGGATTCATCTCCACTTCCTGTATTGCTGCAACCCACAATAACGAATAACAACAAGAGCATAGTTGCCAGCGTGAGGGCCGAAGATTTGCGATGTTGAACAGACATGGATGTTGAACCCCTTTTCTCTATTTTATGATAATGATTATCATATTCATCCATTAAGAATAGGCACGAGCCCTGCTTTTGTCAACAAAATTCGACATGGTATGTGTTGTTACTAAAATAGCCAAAAAACCTTTCCTATGGGAGGAAAGGCTTCTTGACCTGAATGAGAGTTACAACTGGAAAAATAAGCTCCACCACACTCTGCTATTCCTTGCTCACAGCATGGAAATCACGGAAGTACATATTCAGATATATCAATAAAGATTCATCTTCACATACGTCTTCTTGTTTTTTTGTCAAACTTCTACTGTGATGCCCTCATAGAACCGACGAATGACCTTCTCCGCTGGCTTACCGTAAACTCCATATCCATCATCGGTTAGTGCATCCTTCTCGTCATGCAGATGTGCGCTCCAATCCCAAAGACCGAATCCACGTACCCAGTCACGCTGACTGACATGCCGGAACATGGCTTCATAGAATCGCTCCTGTTCCTCCGCGCTGACCTCACCTGCAAGTCCCCAATCGTTCGGTACATGAGCTGATCCGCTGCGGCTAGGACAACCAGCTTCCGCAAAGAAAAAGGGTTTACCATAGGGAGCAACCGCCTCCTCAATACGATCCAGCTGTGCCTCCCAATCTCCGATCGGATAATAACCACTGGAAGAGATCACGTCCACAGCATCCCACCATTTCACATGATCTTCCTGATATTTGTCCGTGTTGTATGACACCAGTCCAGTGTACACTTCACGCACATCAGCAATCACCTCGCGCCACTCCTGATCCCGACGCTCGGATTGCACCATCTCACAGCCTACAATGAACATTTCACACTTTTCCTGCTCTGCAATGGCTGCATAATGCTTCTGAAATGCCGTGTAGCTGCGGAACCAATCTTTCCACTTCGGTTCACAAGGCACATCGATATCAAAAAAGTTAATGTGTGCACGCCATGTGCCATCGGTGCAGTTGACGGTTGGTTTCAGAATGACACGCAGCCCGAGTGTACGGGCATATCGCATCATGTCCGCCAGTTCATCATCCTCCACCAGATGTTCACCCCGATACTTGACCTCTACCGCCTGCGGATGATCCTGATGTGCCGCCAATGCAAAAATCACATGTGAACTGCCTGTACGTTCAGCCATCAGTCGCAAGGACTCCTTCGCTTCCGGCTTGCGGAATTCTCCCCTGCCACTCATCCAGCCAAATGTAAATCCTTTGATATATTCCATGTGCATTACTCCCCTGTGTTCCATTCACTCCATTTAAAAAACAGTCGAATATATACACTTCCACTTCGCTTCTTCAGATTGGTTCTGCACTTTCACTTAAACTACAGCTTGCCCTCTTCGTGGTCTCCGGCAATAACTTCATCCGTCTCAATCACATAGTTCACGATTTCTTCGATGGTTGTGTAAGCCACACCGACATAGGTGTCGGCAGCACCGTAATAGATGGCGATACGTCCAGTCTCGGCATCATGCAGTGTTGCACACGGGAAGATGACGTTATCGACGAATCCCTGCTCCTCGTACCATTTCTCCGGGGTCAGCACAAAGTTGGAGGAACGATATTTCACTTTGGACGGCTCATCCAGATCCAGAATGACCGCACCCATGCTATAGACGAAACCGTTGCACGTTCCAGTTACGCCATGGTAGAACATCAGCCAGCCTTCGGACGTTTCGATTGGAGCAGGCCCGCCGCCAATTTTGACCGATTGCCACCAGCCTTGACCGCCTTTGCTCATGACATGACGATGTTTGCCCCAGTACACGAGATCCGGGCTTTCACTCAGGAAGATGTCCCCGAACGGGGTATGTCCACTATCGCTTGGTCTGGACAGCATGACATAGTTATCGTTAATTTTGCGCGGGAACAACACACCATTCCGGTTGAACGGCAGCATCGGATTTTCAAGACGGACAAATGTTTTGAAGTCATCCGTCTTCGCCAATCCCAATGCAGCGCCGTAGAAGTCCGTACACCAGATGATGTAATATGTATCCTCCACTTTGACCAGACGCGGATCATAGGCATAGTTCGGCATAAACGGATCGCCATTTTCATCGACAAAGGCAATGCGTTCCTCTTCAATCGTCCACTCCAGACCGTCCTCACTCGCTCCCATGTGCAGGTGCGGGCGACCATTCACCGTTTCAGCACGGAATACGCCGATGAATTTCCCTTCATACGGAACAACGGCGCTGTTGAAAATACGGGCAACGCCCTTCACCGGGTTACGCGGCACGACCGGATTAGCCGAGTGTCTCCATACCGGTCCTTCTACTCCCTCAGGTTTAGCTTCCCACGGCATATTCGGCAAAGCATCCCCAACAATGTGTACGTTTTTCGTTTCAGCAACTGACATTTTTCATTTCTCCCTTCGGTTAGGCTTTATGAAATGAACATTTAAACTTACACTAGGCCACTTTGATGACAGAACAACCTTCCGATCTCCGTTATTCCCTGATTTTTTTGATCCCCTTATGAAAGGGACAAATCCGGTTATAGCATATGCTTACGAAGTGAGCTTTCTTTCAGAAAGCTTTTAGCGATCACTCCGTTTCTCCAGCTTTTTTCTGTCCTCTTCGTTCTTGTGCATTCTCATTGCATTTCATAAAACCTTTCGTTGTTTCATTTATTTAACAGAGCCTTGTGCGAAGCCGTTATAGATGTACTTCTGTAACAGCAGGAAGATGATCATCGTTGGTATAATGGCGATCATGATGCCGGCACTGATGACCTCCCACTGCGATCCGAAAGGTCCCTTGAATTTGAACAAGGCGGTGGATATGACCTGTAGATCGGTCTTCGGCATGTACAGAAACGGTGTGTAGAAGTCGTTATAGATATTCACGCCCTTCACAATAATGACCGTTACAATGGCCGGTTTCAGCAGTGGCAAAATGATTTTCCAGTAGATCGTGAAGTACGAGGCACCGTCCAGCATGGCGGATTCATCGAGTGCACTTGAGATGGAGCCCAGAAATTGCAGGAAGATATACACCGCGATGATATCTGTACCCAGGTACATGACGATAGCCGCCCAACGTGTGTTGAACAGGTCGAGCGCGTTGATGATCTGGAATGTGGCAACCTGCGTTGTAACACTAGGGATCAGGGTAGCGAGCAGGAATGCCGCGACCATGATCTTTTTGCCTTTGAATTTGAAACGATCCAGCACATACGCAATCATGGAACCTGTTAAGGTTGCACCTATGATGGAAATGATCAGGATAATAATTGTATTTTTGAAACCGACCAGCATGTTGCCATCCACAAATGCCTTCGTATAGTTCGCAAAGTTCAGCCAGTTGGCTGGTGGGGCAAGCGGGCTACTGGTAGCATATTCCGCATTCGTTTTGAGAGATGCAAACAGGATGACCACAATGGGTAATAAGGCGATAAACGCGGCCAGAACCAGGGAAGCATATTTAACCACACTCGCAAGGGTGTATCTAAATTGTGTCACGTTCATTCCTCCCCTTTCATGGTGACGCGCTGCACAAGCGTAACGAGAATAACGATTAAGAGCAGCACCACAGCCATGGCGGATGCCAGTCCCAGCTTGCCGTATTTAAACGCCAAATGAACCGTTTGGATGACAAATGTCATACTGCCGTTGGAACCATCGGTCATGATATATGGAATATCGAACGCACTAATTGCGCCGCTAATGGCCAAGATCAGGTTAAGCTGCAGGATGCGCGTAATACTCGGCAGAATGATATGGCGGAATTGCTGCCAGCGATTGGCGCCGTCAATATCCGAAGCTTCATATACATCCTTCGGGATGGAGGAGATTGCACCCAGGAAGATAATAAAATTGAAGCCCATGTATCTCCATACCGATGCGCCAGCAAGGGACACATTGATGATATTCGGATTACCGAGCCAAAGCTGCGTGTATTGTCCAAGCCCTACAGCATGCATGAGCATATCGAGTGTGCCGTCCGGTTTAAAGAAAAAGAGGAAGATAAAACCGATGGCTACCCCATTCAGCAAATAAGGGAAGAACAATATGCCTTTGAAGAAGTTTTTGCCTCGGACTTTGAAACTCAGAATGGTGGCAAAGTAGAGCGCCAAGCCCATCTGCACAAACGTAGCTGCGAAGTAGTACAAACTGACAATAAATACTTTGAAGTATTCGGGATCACTAAATATGCGCGTATAGTTCTCAAAGCCAACATAATCGAACCTTTTACTGTATCCATTCCAATCGGTGAAACTGTATTTGAACATGTTGATGACAGGTAAGTATGCAAACGTGAACAGCAACGCCAGCGGAATAATTGAGAAGGCACAGATGATAAATATGCGTTGCGCTGAGTAACCCCAATTCGAAACCTTTAAGTACTTCATGCTCTCCACACCTCCAAGCGGTTCTCCCGCCTATATATCGAAAGATTCCCGTCCAGGAAAATTGGGCCGAACAACTGTCGGGGGAGGGCATCCGACATCTTAACTTCAGAACCCAATTGCCCCCTCCAACATGGATTTCCCCATGTGTCCCGCAGTCTGTTCACCATCTGATCCATTTACGTTAATCCAATTATTTCGTGAGTTCTGCTCGTGCTTTTACCCACTTATCGTTCAGATCCTTCATGATGTCGTCATATGATTCCTTGCGGTTACCGATACCCGCTTCGATAATGCGTTTCTTGAAGTCTGGCTGCCAGAGGCCAATTTCACCTTCGTTATCGATCTTATCAACGAGACCTTCCTGACCTTCTTTGGCAGGGGTAAGCGTGGAGAATTTCACATCTTTATATTGATCCAAAATCGGTGGCAATTCCGCGCTTTTGTCTGCGTCCATACCGCCGCCCTGTTCAACCGCGTAGTTTGACTTCGCCAGGAACCAGTCAATCCAGGCTTTGGCAGCAGGTTTGTTCTCGCTGTTCACGTTCATCCCGATGTTATAGTCTGCGGAGAGTGGTACCACAACATCACTTGCATTGGTTGGGAAAGGCAAGAATCCAATGTCGTCCGGCGTATCTGTCATCCCTTGAATCTGTGTGATGGCCCAAGAGCCAAGTGCCATTGTGGCAATTTTGCCTTTGGCAAGATCCGCTTTGGAGCTTTCCCAGTCGGTTGTCGTTGGATCTTTCTCAATCAGACCATTCTTGGCTGCATCATAGAGCACTTTGTACAGTTCATAGTGCGGCTGACCAGGCACAAAGTTATCATCTGTGTTCGGTTGGTCCACGTTCACATAATCTACGCTACCTGCAACGGTTGGCAGATCCGCTTCCCATTGAGTAAGTGCCCAGCCGGATGCATAGTTGGTATACAAAGGAATTGCATCGGTGTTGTCTTTCACCAATTGGAGCGCTGCCTGGAATTGCTCAGGCGTTTTAGGCACTTCATTGATACCGGCATCCTTGAATACCTGTTTGTTATAGATGATTCCTGAGAACGTAATAACGGTTGGTATACCATACACTTGACCGTCTACCATACGTTCTTCAATGGCCGTGTATTTGTCTTTCAATTCATCATAAGTGCCGAGCGGCTCGAAGAAGTCCGGAATATCCGCGATCGGAACGCTGGTTGGGATCATCAATACGTCACCATAATCCTTGGTGCTCATACGGATCTTCACTTGTCCTTCATAGTCGGCCAGTGCCTGGAAGTTTACTTTGACATCCGGGTATTCCTTATTGAACTCCGCCGCGTAGTCTTTGAACACGGTATCCACAATATCTGTCCGTTGCGTCAGAACAGTGATTTCACCTTTGATATCTGCCGGATCTGTGCTGATCTCCTCCCCTGCTTGCGAAGATCCACCTCCAGATGAACATGCAGCAAGTAGTGAAGTGATGAGCAGCATCGTCAGCAACATCATCCAACCTTTGTTTTTTTTCAATTGTTTCGACCCCTCTCTTAATTTAATTAAGTTATCGTTAAGGTTACAAAATGAATTCTATTATGGTAACGCTTACGTGTCAATTCATTTATTTATAACCTAACAATAAAAATTGCGAGGTATTTCGTTGACATCTGTTTTTCAGCGCACTAATATTATTTAATAAAGTTATCGTTAACTTAATTATATAAATAGATTAAACATTTACACGAAACGGAGAGGACAGAAAGAACCTGAAGAAGCGGAGCGTTCGCCTTTATCCCCGGATTTTCTCCTTATAACAAGGAATCAATCAAAAAATCTGGGGATAACAGCGATCGGAAGGTTATTCTGTCATCGGAGTGTCCAGTGTAAATATTCTTTATTCCATTTATATTTTAAGATTTATGTAACACGTTGAAGGAGCGCTCACTTATGAATACAACAACAGCCCAACTCCAATCTGAGATCAAGGGGCATTGGGAGAAGCAGATTTTACCCTTCTGGTCCAACCTAAAAGATACAACTCACGGTGGGTTCTACGGTTGGGTGGGCAATGATCTTCAGGTGAATCCACAGGCCCCGAAAGGCGGGATCGCCACGGCACGGCAACTCTGGTCTTTTGCAGCGGCGTATCGGGTTACCAGAAACGAGATATGGCGCGAGCACGCGGAACATGCCTATCGTTTTCTCGCAGATCATGTGATGGATACCGAACATGGCGGGATGTACTGGATGGTGGATTACACAGGGAAAGCGCTGGACACGAGCAAACATGTGTATACGCAATCCTTCGGCGTGTATTCCCTCAGTGAGTACTATCGTGCGACCGGGGATATTTCTGCATTGGAACTTGCGAAAACGCTTTTTGCTCTCATTGAGGATAAAGGTCTGGATGCCGAACGACCTGCATACAAGGAACAATTTGATCGTACTTGGAAGGAACAGCCCAATGAAATGCTGAGCGAAAACGGGGTGATTGCGGATTACACCATGAATACGCATATCCATGTGTTAGAGGCCTACACCACACTCTATCGCGTGTGGCCGGATCAACAGGTGAAGGCGGCACTGGAACGCCTGCTCGGCATTCTATATGAACGGGTGTATGACCAAGACACCACGTTTCTCGGGGTATTTTTCAACAAACAGTGGGAATCCATCATTGACCTGCGCTCATTCGGACATGACATTGAAGCCAGCTGGCTGATCGACGAAGCACTAAAGGTTCTGGGGATGGAGCAACATCCGGAGTATGCGGCAATGGTTACCGATATTGCCTATAACATCTCCAATGTGGCTGTGAATGCCGATGGCTCCCTGCTCAATGAACAAGAAGGTGAACATATCGATGAAAATCGAATCTGGTGGGTTCAGGCGGAGGCGATGGTCGGTTTCTATAACGCGTACCAGCGCACAGGTGATCCACTGTTTCTGGAGAGAGTGGAACGGCTGTGGAACTACACGAAGGAGAACATCATTGATCAGCGCGCTGGTGGAGAATGGTACTGGTCGGTGGACGGAAACGGAACACCTGATCAGAGCGAGATTGCCGGACCGTGGAAATGCCCGTATCACAACAGCAGATTCTGTATTGAACTAATCGAGAGGATGGGATCAGAATGATACACCCGAAATACAAGGAGTTACTGGAGAAACAGGAGCAGTTGCTTGCCCGCCCCAATGAGATCAACTCTTCCTTCTACAATGGCGTATATGATCGGTATCAATATCCGGTCATCACTCGCCATCATGTACCGCTGCATTGGAGATTCGATCTGGATGAGACGACGAACCCGCATTTTATGGAACGCCTGGGCATTAACGCAACGCTGAATCCGGGAGCCATCTATTTCAATGGCAAATACATCATGGTCATTCGTACGGAAGGATTGGATCGTAAATCGATCTTTGCGCTTGCGGAGAGTGACAATGGAATTGACGGGTTCCGTTTCACGGGTAAACCACTGGTCTGGGATGATATCGATGCGGAGGAAACCAATCAGTATGATATGCGTCTCGTTCAACATGAAGATGGCTGGATCTACGGCATCTATTGTTCGGAACGCAAAGATCCGGAGGCTCCTGCATTTGATACATCCAGCGCAGTGGCACAGGCAGGACTGGTTCGGACACGAGATCTCACAAGCTGGGAACGGTTGCCCAACATCACAACGAATTCCCCTCAACAGCGCAATGTCGTATTGCACCCGGAATTCGTGGATGGAAAGTATGCCTTCTACACCCGTCCACAGGACGGATTCATCTCGACTGGCAGCGGCGGCGGTATCGCCTTCGGTCTGTGTGAAGACATCCTGAACCCGGTCATTCATGAAGAGACGGTTATTGATGAACGGCAGTATCATACGGTTTACGAAGTCAAAAACGGTCAAGGCCCTGCTCCGCTCAAGACGGATCGTGGCTGGATTCACATTGCTCACGGGGTTCGGAACACCGCAGCAGGACTGCGCTATGTGTTATACACTTTCGCAACGGATCTGAATGATCCGACGCGTATGATTGCCAAGCCGGGCGGCCACTTCATTGCCCCTTATGACGACGAGCGTGTAGGCGATGTGTCCAATGTTATTTTCTGCAACGGTGCCGTAGTCAATGAGAAGCAAGAAGTCTTTATCTATTACGCATCCAGTGATACCCGCTGTCATGTGGCAACTACCACTCTGGAGAAACTGGTTGATTATACGTTCAACACACCGGCCGATCCATATCGTTCCCTGGACTGTGCCAGCCAGCGGGGTCAGCTGATTGAACAGAATGAGAAGCTTTTACAGAAACAATTAACGTAACATCGGTAGAGCGTCCTCTCAGGGAAACCTGCAATGTGCTGAAAATTAGCGAAGCAACAGCCAGAATGGCTTTATTCCAAGTGGGTAACGATGTATACTGATATGGATTGTTATTATGTTGGAGGAAAGCACTCATCATAGTGACAGCACATTGTGCCTATACCGGCTTGAAGGAGGCGACCATACTGAAGAACAATATCACCATGCGGGATATCGCCGACAGGCTCGGGGTCAGCAGTGTGACCGTCTCGAAAGCGTTGAATGATAAAGATGGCGTGAGTGGCGAATTAAAAGAAAAAATTAAAGTGCTTGCTGTTGAAATGGGCTATCGGTATAATGCCGCTGCCCGTTCGATGAAGGAAGGCTTAACCCATAATATTGGCGTAATTATCCCGGAGCGTTTTACCGGACCTACGCAGTCGTTCTATGTACGCGTGTTCCAGCGCATCACCAAACATCTGGAGGAACAGGGCTACTACGGCATTCTGCACATTCTGAATGTGGAGGATGAGGAAGAATTAACGCTGCCCAAGCTGTACAGCGACAACAAAGTCGATGGTTTTATCGTGCTCGGGCAGATCAGCAAAGAGTATATTGAACTGGTGCGATCAATGGAAGTTCCCAAAATGTTTCTCGACTTCTATGATGAACATTCGGACATTGATTCCGTCGTTACCGATAACTTCTACGCTGCCTATGAGCTGACGAACTATTTGGTTCAGCAGGGCCACCGTAACATTGCTTATGTAGGGAACCTGTATTCCACGAGCAGCATCCAGGACCGATTCCTCGGGTATTACAAATCCTTGCTGGAACATCGGTTGCCGATGAATCCAAATCTAATTCTGAATGATCGGGATGAACGGGGTACGTTTATTGAGATCGATCTGCCTGAGCAGTTGCCAACGGCCTTTGTATGCAACTGTGATCAGGTCGCCCATCTGCTGGTTCAAAAACTGAATTCGATGGATATTCAGGTGCCTGGCCAATGCTCTGTTGTTGGTTTTGATAATGATATCTATGCCATGCTCTCCGATCCCAAGCTGACAACTGTCGAAGTGGATGTGGAACAGATGGCGCGCACGGCAGTCCAGTCGATGCTCAAAAAGGTCGACAACCCGAACCGCAGTTTCGGCCGTGTTCATGTGAAAGGTAATATCATCTATCGCGACTCGGTGAGTGCTGCGTCTGCCTCATCAGATACCATCGATAGCTGAATAATAGAATTTAAAAAACGAACACAGATGACTGGCCTCTATCTTATTGGCCAGTCTTTTCTGATGCTCCGGGGCTTAATAACGACGACGATCGGTTGAATCCATCAAAAATGTAGTCGTTCTCCAAATCGAGAGAATGAGAATCAGCTCATACACATTGGTTAAAGCCCCACTCTTCACGGGCAGGGAGATTAGCTGCCCTGCAAACAATAAAGCAGTCCCAATAAACAGCCATACCCATTTATGTTTGAAAAGCACAATCAAGCTAACAAACAAGAGTACAATGCCCACGATGATAACCATCATCGGCGGACCTCCATGACCTTCTGCCATATATCGCAGTACTCCGTACTCTTCTATAGCAGTGAGATTTTTAACCTCGGATAAAGTAAAGGCTGTAATCTGGTAAATAACCAGACCCAGTGTAAGCAGCCAGGCGATCACTTTCGTTATACTACTATCTGCAAACTTCGCACCCGAGCTTCGCAAGATATGGTAGCCAACAAGAATAAGGGTTGGCGTAGCGAAAGCATGTAGCCAAAATCGAAGGCTACTAAGAACGGTTAACAATTCCCCTTCTCCTATCAAGTTACCTACAGCAATAATTCCATTATCATACGCCAAGCTAAACGCTACGAATAGCTGAAAACTGGAATATATGAGCCATTGCTTCCTCTGGGTTAAAACGACTAACATCCGAATAACAAGTATCAAATAAACAAGAGTCAGTGCGGAGTATATCCATACATCCAAGCTGCTTCACCATCCTTATATCGAAACTCATATTACTTGCTCATTTTTGTTTATAATTGACTAGTTATCATTTCCATTCATTTATTATATTTACCAGTAAGTATAATTACAAGACGAACTTGTGTTAATAACTGTTTATAGAGCTAATTTATACAATAAAGAGTACTCCCGGCTATCGCAGCTGCAGGAGTACTCTTTTCTTGTTTGAAGAATGAACCAGCAGCAGGATACCCTGATACCCCTCGCTTTGTCCTCAGAATTACATCACATCATCGCCTAATAACTCGTCTTCAACCAATTGTCCTTGGACCAAGTCAGTTTACCCGAACCCGCCCCATTGGATGCTGTGAGGCGTGCATTCAGCGTAGATGGATCATCCGTGGTATAGCTGTAAGGAAGTGTCGAGAAGCCATTCCAGGAGAATGATTTCACCACGGCCGGGACTGGTGCCAGTGGACTGCCAGATGTATCACTGCTGCCTCGGAAGGAGCTTCCATCCAAAGAATACATCGTATCGGTCACTCTGATTTTGCCGGTATAGGTCGGGTCTGCCGGATCGGTCTGATTGTTACGAACAGGATACAGCACGTCCTTGATGACCGATTTCTCCACCAATACAGCTCCGCTTTCCGTAGAGATAGCCCCATTGCCAATAATATCAAACTTATAACCTTTGGACGCAATCGCTGTTGCCATTGCCGTTGTAATTTTGGCTTTAGCGGCACGTGCCCCTGTTGCATCCATCACGATGTTATACGCATGTGCGTTGCCTCCACGCAGGCGTGGCATCCGGTCTTGAATGTCTTTGTAGAGATTATGGTGCAGCGTCATGGACAGATTGGCATTAGCCGACTCCAGGCTGGTGGAACCGACCAGATGTCCTTTCTTTTGCGGTCCAGAGATGGCAATAATATCGGCTTTGCTGAGACCTACAGCACTGCTGCGCAGGTAGTTGTACATCGGATAGGAAGCCTTATTCGCTTCCAACTCGTTAATCTGCTGGGTAACCCAGCTGTTCGAGCTGCCGTCATCCCCTTTGAAGAGGGACCAGGAGATGGTCACGCCGCTGGTTCCTTTTTTCGAATCGATGAGTCCGTCATAGGCTTTATTGAATGTGCAGTGATCAATCCATACGTTGCTGTTCTCCTCCAGGGTGATATAATCCCAGTCGTTCTTGTCATAATCGCCTTTGGTCGATTCATCCCATTCCCATAACTCATCGAATTCCAGGTTGCGGATGATAACGTTGGAGCTTCGCTTCACGCTGATCGCAGCGTGTTTGATTTTGGAACCATTGGCGGAGAAAATGGTGAGTCCATTGAAACCGTCCACTGTAATTTTACTGACACCCGTCTGCTTTAATACAGGATGCGTCAACGCATCATTATGCTTGGCAAACGGCGAAGTCTGCGCTGCACTCGGAATTTCATTCCATCCCAGATTCAGATCGTTCATGATCTCAACGACTTTGACACCGGAGTTCTTTTTCAGAGCCAATGCCAGATCAGTCGCATTATACACTTTCTTATACGTGGCTGTGTTCGATTCGCTGACGATGCCGCCGCCCGCGTTGCCTTGGGAGAAACCTGTAAGATTGTAGTCCGCGTTGCCCGCTGCCTGCACACTTGCCGGTCCGGACAATAATGTTAGCCCCAAGGTTAGAGCCAAGGCGGCGCTGCACCAGCTTCGAATTGTAGTTTTCATAGAATTCATTCCTCCCGAAATATGATGATTACATTCGTCCATCGCTGCCAAGCCATGTTACGAAGGACATGTCCTCAATGTAAGTGTTGAGAGTGATTACAACAATAATCCCTGTCTCACATGTAGGAGGAACTGCCGATGTGGCAAGGATTTGTACTGTAAGCAACCTTGAATCGTACAGAGTTAACTTGGGAAGTAAAGTTTTAGGGATATATCGCGGCAGTAAGATGATGTCGGATAAATTGAAAACAAAAAAGCAGGACTGCATCTGCTGCAGACCTGCTCGATTTTACTTTTTGATGGAACGTGTCCAGAAGCCGCCATGGAACTGTTTGGGCTCTACGGTAATGACAAATGCTTTGGGGTCCAGATCGAGAATCGTTTGATAGAGCAGTTTCTGGTTTTTTCGTTTCGCCAGAATCTCCATCACGAGCCGATCCCCGTCACGTCCGCTGCCCACCCATGCAGTAACGCCGTACCCTTTATCCCGCAGGGCATTCGCGACGTTGCCGCCCATTTGGTTACAGATGACTTTAACGGTAACGTAACCGAGTGCAATCTTTTCTTCAATCCAGGCCCCGAGCAACACACCAAGTCCGTAACCCACCGCGTACACGATTAAGGCAGAAGGTTGGGTCAGATATTTAAGCACCAGATTCAGGCCGAGCACATAGATCACAATCTCACCCATGCTGATCAGTGCAGCGATATATTTCTGTCCTTTGAGCGTCAGAATCATCCGGAGTGTATAAGCCGATACGTACACAATCTGGATCAAAAAGATAAATACCAATATTTTAAACAATCGTAATCCCTCTTTCCCGGCCTTCACAAGTGAATCGGCCCTTTGCTGCGTATACTTGACGATTTCGTTTTATCCATACTTCCTGTACGTTCGCTCTATCTCCATCATTGGACGTTATACCCTTATTCTAAACGGTTGAATGTCAATTCGTAGGCATTTTCTGCTCTTCGTCATGCCGGAACTGCCATTATAGAACCGTTTATACCGATTATCAACCCGGGCGAAGGTCCCAGGGGCGAAAACTGGTGACTGTGAATATGCTGTATCATCATAAAATCGAGCATAATTGCACAGGATACCGGGTCAGAATCAGGATGGATGAGGCAAAACAAAAAGGAGGTACCGGCATGCAGCTATGGCAGGAGATGGAACGGGAAGGCATGGAGGAACTCAATTTTTGCCATGATGCAGTTAGTGGGTTGAGGGCAGTCATTGCGATTCATAGTACAGCCCTTGGTCCTGCACTGGGTGGATGCCGCTACTGGACGTATACGTCCGAGGAAGAGGCTGTTCGAGACGCCGTGAAGCTTGCCAAAGGCATGACGTACAAAAATGCAATCTCTGGACTGCCCTATGGCGGCGGGAAGGTGGTCATATGGGATGGTTCTTTTGCAAGGAATGCAAAACCGGATGAGGTTAGTTGTGAATCTCAAAGCGTTGAGCATGTCGCTGGAGATCTGAAGATAGAGCAACAAGAGAGCCTTGCCTCTGAAGGGAGAATCGTTGCTCAGGAAGTGTCGCATCATATAGATGGGAGCCCGGATACAGACGTATCCAGGCGGGCGCAGCGCTTTCGCGCACTGGGTCGTTGTCTGGAACGGCTGCACGGGCGGTACGTGACCGGCCTTGATCTGGGTACCACGGCGACAGACATGGACCAGATCCGAATGGAGACCGCACATGTGACGGACACCACTGGTTCGCTTGGAGCGCAGAATGACTTCACTGCCGAGATGACCGCCTACGGCGTACACATCGGCATTGTGACCTCGCTGCGCCAGCAAGGCATTGCATCTTTGCAGGGCATTCCCGTTGCCGTCCAGGGACTGGGCAAGGTCGGGTATGCCCTGTGCCGTTACCTGCATGCAGCCGGGGCACGGCTCATTGTGGCAGACGTTGTACCGGATCGTGTACAACGTGCCCTTGTGCAGTTCAGCGGCGCCATCTCGGCCGATCCGGCCCATATCCACGCCGCTGACTGCAAGGTCTTCGCCCCCTGTGCCCTGGGGGGCGTACTGACCCCGGCAAC